>NZ_JACHGP010000001.1:0-47793 GCF_014202335.1 Mycobacterium sp. AZCC_0083
TTGGTAGGCCATCACCCCACCAACAAGCTGATAGGCCGCGGGCCCATCCCACACCGCAAAAGCTTTCCCCCACCAGGTCATGCGACCAGCAAGGTGTATTCGGTATTAGACCCAGTTTCCCAGGCTTATCCCAAAGTGCAGGGCAGATCACCCACGTGTTACTCACCCGTTCGCCACTCGAGTACCCCGAAGGGCCTTTCCGTTCGACTTGCATGTGTTAAGCACGCCGCCAGCGTTCGTCCTGAGCCAGAATCAAACTCTCCAAACAAAAACAACCCAACCCAAAAGCCAGGTGAATTCGAATCAGAACAATCTGAAACCAAACAAAAGACACCAAACAAACTGGCATCAAAAATTTCAAACAACCATGCCCCCTAAACGAGAAAAAAAGAGACACAGCAAAACAACAAACAAAAACCACCAAACACACTATTGAGTTCTCAAACAACACACCCGCCTGACCGCGCAACAACCCCGCGGCCAATAGCCGCGAAGCGTAGTGCGGGCAGATGAGGTAACCCACCGAAGTGGACTTCCCTCTGGGATGCCGTCGCGCTCAGCGGCTGGACCGCGTCGCGACGACTTGGATTAAGTTACAAGAGGGAAAACTCGGAGTCAAATCGCCTGCTAGACGACGTTTTCCGACACAGCGGTACGCTCGTACCAATCATCCAACGCGCTCCACACCTGCGATATTCCGCTTTCCCCGGCGCAGCACTAGCCACTTGCCGTAGAGAAAGTCCGCAGGCTGCGGAACCCATTCGTCGCTTTCGACCCTCACGTTGTTGACCGAGACGCCTCCTTCGGCGATGGTCCGCCGCGCGGCACCCTTGCTCGCCGACAGGCCGCTGGCCACCAGCAGGTCGGTGATCGCGTCCGGTCCACCAGGCCCGAGTTCGGCGACGGACGCCTCCCGTAGTGCAGCCGCGAGCGTCGCCTCGTCCAGTTCGGTCAGCTCCCCCCGCCCGAACAGCGCACGACTGGCGTGTTCCACCGCATCCGTCGCGGCCTGACCGTGCACCAAGGTGGTGAACTCCTGGGCCAGCCGGCGCTGGCCCCCCCGCTCGTGTGGCCGCTCCGCCGTGGCTTGCTCCAGTTCGGCCAGCTCGTCGGCAGTCAGGAAGGTGAACCAGCGCAGGTAGTTGACGACGTCGGCGTCCGCAGTGTTGACGAAGTATTGGTAGAACGCGTACGGGCTGGTCATCTCCGGGTCGAGCCAGAGATTTCCGCCACCAGTCGACTTGCCGAACTTGGTGCCGTCCGCCGCAGTCACCAGCGGAACGGTCATGGCGTGCACCGTCTCGCCTAGTTTCTGGCGGACCAGTCGCACGCCGGCGATGATGTTTCCCCACTGATCCGATCCGCCGATCTGCAACCGGGTGCCGTACCGGCGATGCAGCTCCACGTAGTCGTTGGCCTGCAAGAGCATGTAGCTGAACTCGGTGTAGGAGATGCCCTCGGCTTCGAGCCTGCGCCGGATGGTGTCTCGGTCCAACATCACGTTGACCGAGAAATGCTTGCCGACGTCGCGGAGGAACTCGATCGCCGACAGTTCGCCCGTCCACGACAGGTTGTTCTCGACGATCGCGCCGGTCGGCGAGTCGTCGAAGTCGACGAACCGTTCCAGCTGCCCGCGGATGCGTTCAGTCCAGTCCGCGACGGTATCGGTGGTGTTGAGGCTGCGTTCGGCGGAGTCACGAGGGTCGCCGATCATGCCGGTGGCGCCACCGGCCAGCACGATCGGCCGGTGACCGGCCCGCTGGAATCGTCGCAACGCCAACAGCGGGACCAGGTTTCCGGCGTGCAGGCTCGGCGCGGTCGGGTCGAATCCGCAGTAGACGCTGACGGGGCCGGTCGCGAGCTCGGCGGCCAGCGCGCCCCGGTCGGTGGACTGGGCGATCAAGCCACGCCATTCCAGCTCGTCGAGGATGGCGGTTTCGGTAGACGTCACGGCGTCGATCTTTCCGCACTCGGTCCGGCCGGACCGAGGTGGATCTACGATCTCGCACCTGTATCCACGTGCTCCGACTCGTAGGCGCGGAGTGCAGCGACGAGGGCGCCGCGGAGATCGACGTCGAATCCAGCGCCGCGGAAGCGCTCCAGCCACGCCCGCTCGATGTCGGCGATCTCACCTATCGCATGGCGGACGGTGTTTCGGCCGGTCGAGGTCAGCGCGACCAGCCGCGCCCTGCCGTCGGACGGGTCGACCCGACTCTCCAGGTACCCGAGACGCTCCATCGACCGCACCAGCTCGCCCATTGACTGGTGGGTCATCCCGGCTCGCGCCGCCAGCACGGTCACCCGCGTGCCGCCTGGATCGATGTTCTCGAAAACCGGGTGGTGCGTGGCTGATTGGTGATCGAACCCGGCGGCGGACATCCGCTCGATCAGTTCGTCCGTCATCAGACGGGCCATCTGCCGGAGCAGCACGCTCATCGTGACGGTGCGGGCACTGTCGACTGCCATGACGACCTCCTGGACTTTGCGAAGGTTACCTGCATATAATTGCGCAGGTAACCTTCGCAACTTATCATTGGAGGGGCGATGAAGGTACTGGCAGCGGCGGCAGGTAGCGCCATCTTCTTCGGGCTCGCACCCGGCGTCGTCGCAGGACTCATCCCGTGGTGGTTGACCCGATGGCAACCGCACGAGCTGGGCGAATTCGGCGTTCCGATACGAGTCGTCGGGGCGATGTTGATCGTCACCGGCACAGCGGTGTTGCTGCACGCGTTCGGTCGGTTCGTTCGCGAGGGCCTCGGCACGCCGGCCCCCGTCGCCCCGACGGAGCACCTGGTGGTCGGCGGCCTCTACCGGTACGTCAGGAACCCGATGTACCTGGCGGTGGTGGCGACGATCGTGGGGCAGGCGTTGGCGCTCGGCCGATTCGGCCTGCTCTGGTACGCGGCCGCCGTGTTCGTCGCCGTCGCAGTGTTCGTCCACGGCTACGAGGAGCCGACGTTGAGTCGGCAGTTCGGCGACGAGTACGTGCGGTATCGAGAAGAGGTCAGGCGATGGCTTCCGACGTGGCCGAGGCCGGTCTGAGGATCAGTCGCTGTCGCCGGGCGCCTGCGCGCGCGGACTTCGCCGGTACGCCGAGACCTCCAGCCTGCCCGCCAGCCAGAATCGCCAGGGCCGGTCGGCGGCCACACTGACCCCGACCCTCGGGCCGTCGGCGGCGGGATGCTCGTAGGCGAGCTCCAGCCGGACCGGGCTGGCGGGGTCGAACAGGTCGATTCCGTTGTCGCTCATCGCGATTCCCAACGCCGAACACAGGTTGCCAGGACCACGGGCCAGTGCCACCGCGGACACCGAGGCGCCTCGGCGGCTGGCCGCGACGTCGATGCCCTCGTCGACGGCCGCCGCGCGCAACAGCACCGCCGACGCCACGCCGTCGGGACCGGTCACGATGTTCGCGCACACGTGGATGCCGTGGCTGCGGTAGGTGTACAGCCGTCCTGCAGGCCCGAACATGATCGCGCTGCGGGTCGTCGGGCCGCGGAATGAGTGCGCCGCGGCATCCGGCCACGGTCCATCGGGCGGGCCGCCGTAGGCCTCCACCTCGACGATCACCGCGGACACACCGCGCCCCACGAGACGCCCTCCGAGTAACCGCAGGGCGGCCGTGACGGGATCGATGGCCAGCGATTCCGCACTCATGGCAGCGATCTTGCCCGCTACCGCTCGCACCCATTGACACCGGTGCGGGCCGAGAGCATTATTCATCACATGATGACTTCATCGCACGATGAATTAATCCACGACGACGGGTCTGCCGTCACGATCGAGCATCTGACCGTGGTTCGCGGTAAGCGCACGGCGCTGCACGACGTCTCGGTGCGGATCGCCCGCGGCACCATCACCGGGTTGCTCGGCCCGTCCGGGTGCGGCAAGAGCACGCTGATGCGCTCGATCGTCGGCACGCAGATCGTCACCTCCGGCGTCGTCACGGTGCTGGGCAGGCCCGCTGGCTCGGGCGACCTCCGCCGCCGCGTCGGCTACGTCACCCAGGACCCCACCATCTACGACGACCTGCGCGTCATCGACAACGTGCGCTACTTCGCCTCGCTCTACGGCTCGGATGCGAAGTCAGCCGACGAGGCCATCGCAACGGTCGGCCTGACGGACCATCGGACGGCCATGTGCGGCAACCTCTCCGGAGGCCAACGGACCCGGGCGTCGCTGGCCTGCGCACTGGTGTCGAACCCCGACCTGCTGGTGCTCGACGAACCGACCGTGGGCCTCGATCCCGTTCTGCGGGTCGACCTGTGGGAGCAATTTCATCAGTTGGCAGGTCGCGGTACGACGCTGCTGGTCTCCAGCCACGTCATGGACGAGGCCGACAACTGCGCCGACCTCTTGCTCCTACGAGAAGGCCGCCTTCTCGCTCACACCACACCATCGAAACTGCGGGAGGACACCGGATGTACGTCACTGGAGCAGGCGTTTCTGGCCATCATTCGGCACAGCACCGCGGCCTGAACGATCGCAGCCGGCTGAGCCCGCAGGCCTACCTGGCGACCACCGGACGGATACTCCGGCAACTCGCCGGGGACCACCGAAGTGTCGCGATGATCCTGGTGGTGCCGAGCCTCGTCATCACCTTGATGTACTTCATGTTCCAGAACGCACCGCACCGGCCGGGCACGCCGTCGCCGTTCAACAACGCGTGCCTGATCATGCTCGGCGTCTTTCCGCTGATCATCATGTTCCTGATCACGTCGATCACCATGCAGCGCGAACGCGTCTCGGGAACGCTGGAACGGATCCTCACCACTCCCCTGCGCCGGCTGGATCTGCTGGCCGCCTACGGCACCGCGTTCTCGATCGCGGCAGCCGCGCAGGCGTCCCTCGCGTGCGTCGTCGCCTTCTGGCTGCTCGGGTTCGAGACGGCGGGAAATCCGTTGCTGGTCTTCGCGATTGCGATCATCAACGCCGTTCTGGGCGTCGGCCTCGGCCTGTTGTGTAGTGCGTTCGCGCGCACCGAGTTTCAGGCAGTTCAGTTCATGCCGGTGGTGATCGTGCCCCAGTTGCTGCTCTGCGGCATCATCGTGCCCCGCGACTTGCTGCCCGAGTGGCTGCAATGGATCAGCAATGCGATGCCCGCCAGCTACGCGCTGGAAGCACTGCGACAGGTCGGCGCCAACACCGACCTGACCGCCACTGCAGCCCGCGACATCGCGATCGTCGTCGGCTTCGCGGTCGTGGCACTGTGCCTGGCCGCGGCGACGCTGCGGCGCAGGACTCCGTGAGCCAGAAGCGTCCCGGGCGACCACCGGGGCCATCCGACACCCGCGACCGGATACTGGCCAGTGCGCGAGAGCTCTTCGCCCGCAACGGCATCGACAAGACCTCGATCCGCGCGATCGCGTCCGCGGCGGAAGTGGATGCCGCGCTGGTGCATCACTACTTCGGTACCAAGCAGCAGCTCTTCGTTGCCGCCGTCCGCATTCCGATCGACCCGATGCTGGTGATCGGACCATTGCGTGAAACTCCCGTCGACGAGCTCGGGCTGAAGTTGCCGTCGCTGCTGCTACCGTTGTGGGACTCCGAGATGGGTTCCGGCTTGATTGCCACGCTGCGATCGCTGTTGGCCGGCAACGAGGTCAGTCTGATCCGCTCGTTCCTGCAGGAGGTCGTCGCCGTCGAAGTCGGGACGCGCGTCGATGACCCACCCGGCTCGGGCCGGATCCGGGTTCAGTTCGTCGCGTCCCAATTGGTGGGCGTCGTGATGGCGCGCTACATCCTGGAGCTGGAACCGTTCAAGTCACTTCCCGTGCAGCAGGTGTCCGAGACCATCGCGCCGAACCTGCAGCGGTATCTGACCGGCGACCTGCCCGTACTGGACTAGGGTTCAGCGTGCTCGATCAGCCGCTGATGCTCCGCGTCGTCATCGATCGTCACGGCCTCGTCGACGAGCAGCACGGGCACTCCCGCCTCGATCCGGTAGGCACGGCGCAGCCTCGGGTTGTAGAGCACGTCACCCGTCAGCAGCAGTGGGCCACGGTCCTGCGGGCACACCAAGATGTCGAGCAACCGTTGGTCGAGCACGACGCCTACGGGCCCAGCGGGATGTTGATGCCGCCGCCGGGACCGCCGATTCCAAATCCGCTCTGGGGGCCGACGGGGCCCGTCGGGTTGTACGTGTTGATGCCGATATTCACCGGAGCCTGCTGCTGCTGGCCACGGGCCTGGTTCCGCTTCTGGAAGGCAATCGTGTTCGTCAGCGCGTCGATCAACGGCACCTGGTTGGGGCGTTTGTCCATCGCGGCGACGAGATCGTCCATGTTGCCCTTGGACGGGACGAAGCCAAGGGCGCGCATCTTGAGGGCGACATGGATCAGTTCAGAAACCTGACCGCCGCCGGCACCGGTGTCGTACTGCGCGCCGATGTCGTCGAGCACGTCGGCGCTGGCGGTGCCGGACCCCAGCCCCGCCATCAGTCCCGCGGCCAGCGCACCACTGGCCACTGCTCCGGTGAACGCGCGCCGCCAGCCCGTGTACCTGCTGGTATGCGATGTCATCGATCCTCCATGCGGAGCCTGGCCCGACCCAGTGCGGCGATCTGCCGCCAGCGGGAGCCTAACAGTGTGCCGCGACGGCGGCACGGCCTCAGTCATCACCGGCCGCATCGACCAGCTCGGCCCGCACCGCCGCGGTGAGCCGTTTGTAGCGGTTCGTATCCTCGTCGAGGTACCAGGCGTTACGCGACGGCTTCGGGATGCCCTCGGCCTCGAGCGGACCGAGCAGCGGGCGGTAGGACGCGCTGAGCTTCATGTCGGGCACCACGTGGATGAAGTCCGGCGCAACACCAACGGCGAGCCCGGCCAGCGCCTCGTTCAGGTCGGCCGTCGGCACGCTGCCACCGGGAGCGAGCGTCAACGCCGTGACCGCGAATAGCGACCCGTCGACCTCGACCCGGTAGGTGACCGACAGATCCACGGCACCGACTCGTCCCGCGGCGTCGTTCACCGCCGCGGCGAAGACGGGTCCGTGGGCGGTGCGAATGACCGAACCGCGGTTGTCGACGAGCCAGAAGTCGCCGTCATCGTCCTTGCGGAACAGGTACTCCGTCGACACCCAGGTGTCCGCTGGCGCGAACACACCCCGCTTGACCGACGCGGTCGGATCGATCGGGCCGCGCGGATGGGCCAGCAGCACGCCGACCTCGCCTGCCTGCGCCAGTCGCACGAATCCGCGGTCGTCCTCCAGGATCAAGTCGTCGTCGACGTCATAGGCGGCGAGCTCGACGTGGCCGCCGCCGGGCAGTGGGCGCCCCTCGCTGCCGATCTTGGCCCCAGACACGTTGGCCAGAACGGCCTGCCCGTCGGTGGTGGCGAAGAACTCGACGATGTGCGCGGGCGCGAACTCCTCCTCGACGCGCTTCCACAGCCCGGTGGGCATGCCGGAACCGATGAACAACCGGACAGGGTGGTTGCCGTTGGGGCCAAAGGACGGATCGCGTTGGAATTCCCCCAAGACGTCACGCAGCATTGCCCACGTGTAGGACACGACGGTGACGCCGTACTGGCGCAGTTCGTGGACGAACCGCTCGGGACGCAGGCCCCGCGACAGCGCGATGCGGGTGCCGCCGACCACGGCGCCGCCAAGGCTGACCAGCAAGCCGGATTGGTGATGCAGCGGGGTGAGGCAGTAGACCGTGTCGCTGCGGCCGAGGTTGGCCGCCGAGGCCGTGCCGAACGCGGACAGCGCCCACCGGAAGTTGGTGATCTGACGGGCGACGAGCTCACCGTTGACGGTGGCGAAGGCGATGTACGCCAGATCCTTGGCGTATCCGGGATTGGGCCGGTACCAACCCGGCAGCTCGACCACGTCGGGGTCGATCTGCTCCATGTCGGTGACGTCGGCGTCCTCGGGCAGGTTCAGCGCGCGCGTCTCACCGCCGCCGAGCGCCAGTACGCGCAGAGGCAGTTGCCTTGCCGCCTCGAGATTGCCGGGGTCGGCGATGACGTCGGACACCGCGCCGATGCGCGCGGCCTCGGAGAGATCTCCGTCGGGCGGCATGAGGACGGCCACCGCGCCGAGACGCGAGAGCGCCGCAATGGCGACCAGGGCACTCGGCCGCGTCTCCATCAGGACGCCGACGTGAGCGCCTTGGCGCACGCCGACCCCGATCAGGCCACGGACGACGTTGTTGATGCGGCGATCGACCGCCTCATAGGTGTGCACCCGGCCGTCGAACAGCAGGAACTCGCCGTCCGGCGCCCCGCGGGCCTGCTCGGACAGGATCCGGCCCAACGAGATGCGGGTGTGATCGTTGATCTGGCCGAGACGCGCCAGCCTGGGCAGGGTGCGCGCGGTCTCGACGACCAGCGCGCGAGCCGACTTGTTGGCCGCCACCAACGCGTCGGCCGCCGCGCGGGCCAGGCTGAACGTCATCTCGGTCGCGGCGGCAGCACCGTGCGCCACCCGCGACGCAAGGGGTACGCCGCTCTCGTTGTGCTCGGCGGGCTGAAGCGCCATCGGGACCACGTGTTCGGGCATCTCGCCGTCGCCAGAAAGCCACTTCACCCAATTCGCGACCGTCGGCCACGTCTCGTTGGCCGCCCTCGAGCCCACCACGAGGCCGAAATGCCCAGCGCGGATGAGGTATTCGTAGACATCCGCCTGCGGAGCGGCGCGCTTGATGCCGCGCACCGATGCCGGCTGGCCGATGTCGTCGACCTCGCCGACCACCGCCAACACGGGGCAGTCGATGTCGCTGAGCGTGACCAGGTCACCGCGAATGCTGAATCCGCCGGACATCATCCGGTTGTGGGCGATGAACTGCTTGAGCAGTTCGGCGATCGCAGGGCCCGACCAGGCGATCCAGCCGTCGTTGGACAGGAACCGCCGCTGCTGCTCCCGTGGCAGCAACGCCTCGCGGTCGTGCAGCTGGCGCAGGAAGTCCAGGCGGGACTGTGCGGTCTTGATCGGGTCGAGCATCTGGAACCCGGTGCGGGCCATCCAGCCAGGGATGTCGATGCGGCTGAACACGTGGTCGGCCATGAAGTCGGCGGCCGCGGAGCTGAAACCGGCGGGCAAGTTCATCGGGAGGCCCGCAAGGGTGTCCACCGGAGAGCCGAAAGCGATGATGCTCGCCAAGTCCTTCGAATGCCGGTACGCCGCGGTCTGGTAGGCAAACATGCCGCCCTGCGAGTAACCGGCGAGGTGTACGTCGCGATCGGTGACCGTCTTGACCGTGTCGATGGCCTCGCTCAGCGCGACGACGTGATCGGCCAGGTTGCGCTGCATACCGCCCTCGACCTGGTCGGGCGAACCGAAGTCGATGACCCACGGATCGATCCCCGCCGCATGCAGGATCCCGACGGCACCGGCGTCGCGGGTGACGTCCCACATGTCGGCCGACATCATCATCGGGTGCACCATCAGCACGGGTGGACCAGCGGGTGGGGCGCCGGGCCTGGTGTCAGGAGGGAAGTACCGTCGCAGCCGGTACATCGGCACGGCCTCGATGATCTGGAACGGGGACGGCACCGCGCCGGTCTCCAGTCCGCCGTAGCGGAGTACTTCCAGACCGTTCTGAGCGGTTGCAACCAAACGCCCGACCGGCTTGGTGATCGCCGACAGGTCCATTGGCTCCCCTTTGTGACGTCCCGAATCCCCCGATCCGCCGTCATCCTTTCATAGCAACCCTGACCTCCCGCTGGGATTGCACCGACCGTCGTCTCCACGGACGGCCCTATGATCAGCGGCTGATGGCGAACCTGATCAACGTCGAACGCGCGAGCGTCGGCTACGGCACCCGAACCCTGCTCAACGGCGTAAGCCTCGGCGTCGACGAAGGCGATGCGATTGGCGTCGTCGGCCGCAACGGCGACGGAAAGACGACCCTGCTGCAGGTGCTGACCGCGACCCGACCGCCCGACACAGGCCGGGTCACCCACACCTCGGGTTTGTCAGTCGGCTACCTGCACCAGGCGGACGACTTCGCCGCCGACGCCACCGTCCGGGATGTGATCGTCGAAGGCCGCCCCGACCACATCTGGGCGGCAGAACCCGACACCCGGGCTGTGGTCGAGCACCTACTCGCCGACGTCGGGCTTGACAGTGAGGTCGCCGACCTCAGCGGCGGGGAACGGCGCCGGGTGGCGCTGGCCGCGGTGCTGCTGGCCGGCCACGACGTCCTGGTGCTTGACGAACCAACCAACCACCTCGACGTCGAGGTCATCGGGTGGCTGGCGGGCCACCTGTCGCAGCTGCGATCCAAGGCGCTCGTGGTCGTCAGCCACGACCGGTGGTTCCTGGACGCCGTCTGCACGCGCATGTGGGAGGTGCACGACGGCGAGGTCGACGCCTACGAGGGCGGCTACGCGGCCTACGTGCTGGCCCGCGCCGAACGGACGCGGCAGGCCGCAGGCACCGAGGCACGCCGACGCAACCTGATGCGCAAGGAACTGGCCTGGCTGCGACGCGGCCCGCCCGCGCGCACCTCGAAGCCGAAGTTCCGCATCCAGGCGGCCAACGACCTGATCGCCAACGAGCCGGAACCGCGGGACTCGCTGGCACTGCAGCGGTTCGCGACGGCCCGACTTGGCAAGGACGTCTTCGATCTGCATCGCGTCAGCCTGGAACTTGGCAACCGGATGATCCTGGACAAGCTGGACTGGTCCATCGGGCCGGGCGTGCGGATCGGGCTGGTCGGCGTCAACGGAACCGGCAAGACGTCAGTGTTGAAGCTGTTGACCGGCGAGCTGACGCCCACCTCGGGCACCGTCAAACGGGGTAAGACGCTCAGGATTGGTTATCTCAGCCAGGCGCTGGTGGAGTTGGACGGCAACGTGCGTGTGCTCGACGCGGTCGAGAGCGCCAAGCGGATCACCGAACTCGCCGGCGGCCAGGAGGTCAGCACGGCCACCTTGCTCGAGGACTTCGGGTTCACCGGCGACAAGCTGACCACGCGCGTCGGCGACCTTTCCGGCGGCGAGCGGCGGCGGTTCCAGTTCCTGCGGCTGCTGCTCGACGAGCCGAACGTGCTGTTGCTCGACGAACCGACCAACGATCTCGACATCGACACGCTCAACGTGCTCGAGGACTACCTGGACGGGTGGCCAGGCACGCTGATCCTGGTGACGCACGACCGCTACTTCCTGGAGCGGGTCGCCGACGTGACCTATGCGCTGCCCGGCGGCGGCCGCTGCGACATGCTGCCAGGCGGCATCGAGCAATACCTGGCGCAGCGGACGGCCGCCGAGGCGCCGTCAGCAGGTCGTCCCGCCGAACGCGCCGAGTCCGCCTCGGCACGTGAGCGCCGTGCGGGAAAGGAGTTGGCCCGCATCGAGAGTCAGCTCGGCAAGCTCGACCAACGGGTCGCGGCCCTGCACCACACCATGGCCGAGGCGGCCGCCGACCACGTGCGCGCGGCCGAGCTGAACGCCGAGCTGAGTGAGCTGCTGGCCCGCAAGGAAGCACTCGAGGAGGAGTGGCTGTCCCTGGCGGAGGACTAGGGCCGCAAGGCGATCCGCAGTCGGTCCGCGGTATCGCGGACGACGCCGAGCTGCTTGGCCACCTGAATGGGCGACGTGCCGCCACGGGCGTCGCGCGAATTCACCGATCCCGAAATGGTCAACACGTCGCGGACCTCCGCGGTGAGACCAGGGTGGATTCCTGCCAGCTCGTCGTCGGCCAGTTCCTCGAGGCCCACTCCCCTTGCCTCCGCTGCCTTGACGGCGGCACCTGCCGCCTCGTGGGCGACCCGGAACGGAATGCCTTGGCGCACCAGCCATTCGGCGACGTCGGTGGCCAGCGTGTAGCCCAACGGCGCGAGCTCGGCCATCCGGTCGGTGTCGAAGCGCAGCGTGGCGACCAGGCCTGCCATCGCGGGCAACAGCAGGTTCAGTTGGCCGACGGAGTCGAAAACCGGCTCCTTGTCCTCCTGCAGGTCCCGGTTGTACGCCAGCGGCTGCGCCTTGAGTGTGGCCAGCAATCCGGTGAGATTGCCGATCAGCCGACCCGACTTGCCGCGCGCCAGTTCGGCGATGTCGGGGTTCTTCTTCTGCGGCATGATCGAACTGCCGGTCGACCACGAGTCGTGCAGCGTGACGTAGCCGAACTCGGTGGTGCTCCAGAGGATGACATCCTCCGCGAGCCGCGACAGGTCGACGGCGATCATCGCCAGCACGAACGCGCCCTCCGCGGCGAAGTCGCGGGACGCGGTGGCGTCGATGGAGTTGTCGGCCGCTGCGGCGAAGCCGAGCTCCTCGGCGATGGCGTCGGGGTCCAGTCCCAGTGACGAACCCGCCAACGCGCCGGATCCATACGGCGACACGGAGGTTCGCGCGTCGAAGTCGACGATCCGCGACACGTCGCGCAGCAGCGGGTGGGCGTGGGCGAGCAGGTGATGGGCCAGCAGGACCGGCTGCGCCGACTGCAGATGGGTCTTGCCGGGCATGATCGCCGTGGGATGCGATGCGGCCTGGATGGCCAGCGAAGCGACCACGTCGAGCACGCCGTTGCCGACGGTCCGCATCGCGTCGCGCAGCCACATCCGGAACAGCGTCGCCACCTGGTCGTTTCGTGACCGCCCTGCCCGCAGCCTGCCGCCGAGATCGTCGCCGACCCGATCGATCAGCCCACGCTCCAGCGCGCCGTGCACGTCCTCGTCGGACGGCAGCGGACCGAAACTGCCGTCGGCGACGTCCTCACCGAGGCTGTCGAGGCCGGCAAGCAGCCCGTCGCGCTGCTCGTCGGTCAGCAGACCCGCCCGGTGTAGCACCCGGGCGTGCGCCTTGGACGCCGTGACGTCGTAGGGGGCGAGCACCCAGTCGAAGTGCGTGGACTTGCTCAGCGCGGCAAGCGCTTCCGAAGGTCCGGTGGCGAACCGCCCACCCCAGAGGGACCCCTCGTTGGTGGTGCTCACGTCGACTCACCTTCGCGAGCGCGCGCAAACTCGGGTTCAGACGCGGCGTGTTGCCCGCAAACACGCGCGCTCGCGGGAAGAGTCATGTGTCGGCCAGGTCCCGCCTCGCGGCGATCTTGCTCGACAGGCCGTGAATGTGCACGAAGCCCTTCGCGCTGGACTGATCGTAGGTATCGCCCTCGTCGTAGGTGGCGAGGTTGAAGTCGTACAGAGATTCCGGGCTCCGGCGCCCATTGACCGCAATGTGGCCGCCGTGCAGCACCATCCGGATCTCACCGGTGACGTGTTCCTGGGTGTGGTCCACGAACGTCTCGAGCGCCGTCTTGAGCGGCGAGTACCAGAGCCCGTCGTAGACGAGCTCACCCCACCGCTGGTCGGTGGTCCGCTTGAACCGGGCCAGTTCGCGTTCCAGCGTGACGTGCTCGAGCTCGGTGTGCGCGGTGATCAGCGCCATGGCGCCCGGCGCCTCGTAGATCTCACGGCTCTTGATGCCGACCAACCGGTCTTCGACCACGTCGAGCCTGCCGACGCCCTGCGCACCCGCGCGCCGGTTCAGTTCGACGATCGCCTCCAAAACGGACGTCGAGCGCCCATCTATTGATACCGGCACGCCCTTCTCGAAGCCGATGATGACCTCGTCGGGCGAGCTCCAATTGACCGTGGGATCCTCGGTGTAGTCGTAGACGTCCTTGGTGGGGGCGTTCCAAAGATGTTCGAGGAAACCGGTTTCCACCGCGCGGCCCCACACGTTCTGATCGATCGAGAACGGCGACCGCTTCGTCACGTTGATCGGGATGGCGTTCTCCTCGGCGAACGCAATCGCCTTCTCCCGGGTCCACGCGTAGTCGCGAACCGGTGCGAGCACGTCCAGGTCGGGGGCCAGCGAGGCGAACCCAACCTCGAAGCGAACCTGGTCGTTGCCCTTGCCCGTGCAGCCGTGGGCCACCGTGCCGCCACCGTGCTCGCGCGCCGCCTCGACGAGGTGCTTGACGATCAGCGGCCTGCTGATCGCGGACACCAGCGGGTAGCGGTCCATGTAGAGCGCGTTCGACTTGATCGTCGGCAGGCAGTAGCCCTCGGCGAACTCGTCGCGGGCGTCGACCACGACGGCCTCGACCGCGCCGCAGTCCAGCGCACGCTGCCGGACCACCTCCATGTCTTCACCGCCCTGTCCGAGGTCGATGGCCACGGCCACGACCTCGCGACCGGTCTCCTTGCCGATCCAGCTGATCGCGACCGAGGTGTCCAGACCGCCGGAATACGCCAGGATGACGCGTTCGGACATGAATCAATCTCCTTTGTTCTCAAACCTTGCGGCCAGTTCGGCGCCTGTCATGGGTTCGCGGGCGACCACCAGGATGGTGTCATCACCGGCTATCGTGCCGACCACGTAGGGCAGCGCGGAACGGTCGATGGCACTGGCGAGGTAGTGCGCCGCCCCTGGCGGGGTGCGCAGAACCGCCAGGTTGGCGCTGGCGTCGGTGGACACCAGGAGGTCGCCCAGCAGGCGCGACATCCGTTCCGTGCCACCGGAAACCCCGCGCACGGGGCTGCCGTCCTCGGGCACCACGTACACGCCGACGCCACCGTCGGCGCCGCGCAGCTTGACTGCGCCGAGCTCCTCCAGGTCGCGTGACAGCGTGGCCTGGGTGACGTCGATGCCCTCGTCGGCCAGCATCGTCGCCAGCTCGCTTTGGCTGCGCACCGAGTTCGACGACAGCAGCGCCACGATGCGCGACTGTCGTCCTGCCCTTGTCGGTGCCGTCACGACCGCTCCAACAGCCACACCAGCAGTGCCTTCTGGGCGTGCAACCGGTTCTCCGCCTCGTCCCACACGGCGCTCTGCGGTCCGTCGATGACGTCGTCGACGATCTCGAAGCCGCGGTGTGCAGGCAGGCAGTGCAGAACCACGGCGTCGGGATCGGCAAGACGCATCAGGTTGCCGTTGATCTGGAAGGGCCGGAACGGGCGCACCCTGTCGAGTCCGTCGTTCTCCTGGCCCATCGACGTCCAGGTGTCCGTCACCACGACGTCGGCACCGTCGGCCGCGGCGCGCGGATCTGCGGTGACGGACACCGTCGCTCCGGTCTCGCTCGCCCGCCGCCTTGCCGCGTCGACGAACCGCGGATCGGGTTCGAAACCGACCGGGGCCGCGATGGTGGTGTCGATGCCTGCGGTCACACCGCCGAGCATCAGCGAGTGCGCCATGTTGTTCGCGCCGTCGCCGAAGTAGGTCATCCGCAGGCCCGCCAGCTTGCCCTTGCGCTCGACCAGCGTCTGCAGGTCGGCCAATACCTGGCACGGGTGGAACTCGTCGGACAACGCGTTCACGATCGGCACCGTGGAGCCAGAGGCCATGGTGCTCAACCGTTCCTGCGCGAACGTCCGCCACACGATGGCGTCGACGTAGCGCGACAGCACCCGTCCGGTGTCCTCCAGCGTCTCCTCGCGACCGAGTTGAGTGCTGCGGCCGTCGACGACCACGGCATGACCGCCGAGCTGCGCGATGCCCATCTCGAACGAGAACCGGGTGCGGGTGGAGTTCTTCTCGAAGATGACGGCGACACCGCGCGGACCGTCCAGCGGACGCCTGCTCATCGGCGCCTGCTTCAGCTCCGCAGCCAGCGCCAGCACCTCGGCCTGCTCGTCGGGCGAGAGATCGTCGTCGCGCAGGAAGTGTCGCAGCGTCACGATGCCTCCGACGAAGCCGCAGTGGCGGTGTCGAGGACCGCGGGCAGAGCGGTGATGAACGCGTCGATCTGCGCCTCTGTGACGACCAGCGGCGGGGCCAGCCGGATCACGTCGGGTGCAGCGGCATTGACGAGGAACCCCGCATCCCGCGCGGCGGTCTCGACCGCCTTGCCGTGGGGCGCGGTCAGCACCACACCACGCAGCAGGCCCGCGCCGCGGACGTGGTCGACCAGCGGGTGCCCGATGGCCTCGATGCCGTGGCTCAGCGTCTTGCCGAGCACGTCGGCGCGGTTGATCAGGTCCTCGTCGGCCAGGGTCTTCAGCACCGCGAGTGCCGCCGCGGTGCACACCGGGTTGCCGCCGAACGTGCTGCCGTGCAGACCGGGGGTCAGCAGGCCCGCGGCGTCACCGATGGCCAGGCAGGCGCCGATCGGCAGCCCGCCACCCAAACCCTTTGCGAGCGTTACCAGGTCGGGTGTGATCCCGTCGCGCTGGTGGGCGTAGAAGGTGCCGGTCCGGCCGACCCCGGTCTGCACCTCGTCGAGGACCAGGAGGGCGCCGTGCGCTGCGGTGATCTCACGCGCGGCGACCAGGTAGCCCGGCGGCGGGGTGACGACCCCGCCCTCCCCCATGATCGGTTCGAGGAACACCGCTGCGGTGTCCGCGTCGACGACGCGCGCGAGTGCCTCGACGTCGCCGTAGGGCACGAACGTGACGTCGCCCGGCAGCGGCTCGAACGGCGCCCGCTTGGCAGGCTGACCCGTCAGCGCGAGCGATCCCATGGTGCGGCCGTGGAAGGCACCTTCTGCGGCAACGAGTTTGGTGCGCCCGCTGAGGCGGCCGATCTTGAAGGCCACCTCGTTGGCTTCGGTACCCGAATTGCAGAAGAACGCCCGCGCGGGCACGTCGACGCCGAGGTGGGCGACAAGGGCTTCGGCGAGCGCGATGCCCGGCTCGGTGGCGTACAGATTGGACGTGTGTCCCAGTGTGTTCAGCTGGCGCGTGACGGCCTCGATCACCGCGGGATGCCGGTGGCCGAGGACGTTGACCGCGATACCGCCGAGCAGGTCGACGTAGGACTTGCCGTCGGCGTCGGTCACCACTGCGCCATCACCGCTGACCAGTGCGACCGGAGGCGTGCCGTAGTTGTTCATCATCACGGCCTGCCAACGCTCTTGCAGCACCTGTGTATTGGCTGACCCATTCCCCGAGTCGCTGCGCTCCTGCCCGCCGGACATCACTTCACCACCTTCGTTCCGGAACCGTCATCGGTGAACAACTCGACGAGGACGCAGTGTTCGACGCGGCCGTCGATGACGTGTGCGCTCGGCACACCGCCCGCCACCGCGCGCAGGCAGGCCTCGATCTTGGGCACCATGCCCGACTCGAGCGTCGGCAGCAGTTCGGTGAGCGTCGCGGCGTCGATCTCACTGACCAGCGAACCGCGGTCCGGCCAGCTGGTGTAGAGACCCTCGACGTCGGTCAGCATCAACAGCTTCTCCGCGGCCAGCGCTTCGGCCAGCGCCGCGGCCGCCGTGTCGGCGTTGATGTTGTGCACCACCCCGTCGACGTCGGGCGCGATCGTCGACACCACCGGAATACGGCCCGCGGCAATGAGATCGAGGACCGCGGTGGTGTTCACCCGCTCGACGTCGCCGACCAGGCCGATGTCGGTCGCGACACCGTCGACGTTGACACTGCGCCGGACCGCGGTGAACAGGTGCGCGTCCTCGCCCGTGATGCCGACGGCGTACGGGCCGTGCGCGTTGATCAGTCCGACGAGTTCCCTGCCCACCTGGCCGAACAGCACCATCCTCGCGACGTCGAGGACCTCGGGTGTGGTCACCCGGAATCCGCCCTTGAAATCGCCCGCGATGCCCAGCCTCTTGAGCATGGCGCTGACCTGTGGTCCGCCGCCGTGCACGACGACGGGATGGATCCCGCAGTTGCGCAGGAACACCATGTCGGCGGCGAACGCGGCCTTGAGCACGTCGTCGGTCATCGCGTTACCGCCGTACTTGACGACGACGATCTTGCCGTGCAGAGCCTTCAGCCACGGCAGCGCCTCGGCGAGGACCTGGGCTGCGGTCACATGCTCTTCGCGCAAGCGCTCATCGGTCACGACGAGTACGCCGAGTTCTCTTCGACGTAGGCGTGTGAAAGATCCGTCGTCCGAATCGTGGCCTCGCCGGATCCGACGCCGAGGTCGACGACGACGGCGATCTCGTCGCCGGACAGATCGACACCGCGCGCACCGGGTGCGCCTGCGCCGTCGATGCAGACAGGAGATCCGTTGAACGCCACGCTGATCCGGTCCGGATCCAGATCGACGGGCGCCATGCCTACCGCGGCCAGCACCCGGCCCCAGTTGGCATCCGAGCCGAACAGAGCGGTCTTGACGAGGCTGTCACGGGCGATGACGCGTGCCGCGGTGACGGCGTCGTCCTCGCTGGCGGCGCCGGTGACGGTGATCGCGATCCGCTTCGTGACCCCTTCGGCGTCGGCCTGCAGTTGCGCGCACAGGTCGTTGCACACGGCGAGCAGGGCGGCGTCCAGCTCGTCCTGGCTCGGTGCGACCTCACTGGCACCCGACGCCAACAGAAGCACGGTGTCGTTGGTGGAGCAGCTGCCGTCGATGTCGAGCCGGTCGAACGTGCGAGCGGTGGCGTTGCGCAGAGCGTGATCGAGCGCGTCGGCGTCGGCGACCGCGTCGGTGGTGATGACGCACAGCATCGTGGCCAGCGACGGGGCGAGCATGCCAGCGCCCTTCGCCATGCCGCCGACGGTCCAGTTCCCTTCGTGGTGCAGCGAAACCTGCTTGGGCACCGTATCGGTGGTCATGATGGCCTGCGCGGCCTCCACTCCACCGGTCAGCCCGCCGGCCATCTCGTGGACGATGTCCTTGACGCCCGCCAGCACCTTGTCCATCGGCAGCCGGTCGCCGATCAGTCCCGTCGAGCAGACGGCGACCTCGATCGCACCGGTCTCGCTACCCCAGTCCGACAGTGCGGCCGCAAGGGCCTCGGCGGTCTGGTGGGTGTCCTGGAACCCGGCTGGCCCGGTGCAGGCGTTGGCTCCCCCGGAGTTGAGGATGACCGCGCGCAGCCGCCGGGTGGTCATCACCTGCTGGGTCCACAACACCGGCGCGGCCTTGACCTTGTTGCGGGTGAACACGGCGGCCGCGGCGTAATCCGGTCCTTCGTTGAACACCAGGGCGAGGTCCGGATTGCCGGATGCCTTGATGCCTGCGGCGATTCCGGTCGCGCGGAACCCCGCCGGGGCGGTGACGCCCTGTGTGCGCACCAATTTCGCGGTCTCGGTTCCTTGTGTCATGGCGCCACACCCACGATCGAAAGTCCTTCCGTTTCAGCCCAGCCCAGCGCAAGGTTCATCGACTGCACCGCCGCGCCCCCGGTGCCCTTTACCAGGTTGTCGATGGCGCATACCGCCACCAGTACGCCGGCGTCGGCATCGACGGCGACCGCGATCTGCGCGGCGTTGCTGCCGATCACCGCACCCGTCGTCGGCAGTTGCCCTTCCGGCAGCAAGTACACGAATGGTTCTCCGCCGTAGTACTTCTCGTAGGCGGCACGGATCTCGGACAGCGACGCCGCGGTCTTGGCGGTGCAGGTCGCAAGGATTCCGCGCGACGTGGGGATCAGCACCGGCGTGAACGACACGGTGACGTCCTCGTCGGTGACCGTGCGCAGGCCCTGGGCGATCTCGGGCGTGTGCCGGTGCGCTCCGCCGATGTTGTAGGCGCGGGCCGACCCGATCACCTCGGAGCCGAGCAGGTCGACCTTGGCGGCTCGTCCTGCGCCAGACGTGCCGCTCACGGCGACGACGGTGACGGCGGGCTCGACGAGATCCTCGGCCACCGCAGGCAGCAGCGCAAGCAAGGCGGCCGTTGGGTAGCAGCCAGGCACGGCGACGCGCTTGGTTCCGCGCAACGCCTCCCGGCCGCCGGGCAACTCCGGCAGTCCGTAGGGCCAGCTGCCTGCATGAGCGGAGCCGTAGAACCGCTCCCAGGCGGCGGGATCGGTGAGCCGGAAGTCCGCGCCGCAGTCGACGATCAGCGTGTCGGACCCGAGTTGTTCGGCCAGTGCCCCGGAGTGGCCGTGCGGCAGGGCAAGGAACACCACGTCGTGACCGGTCAACACCTCGACGTCCGTCGCCTCAAGCACACGATTGGCCAGCGGCAGGAGGTGCGGGTGGTGCTCGGTGAGCGCGCTACCGGCACTCGCCGCGGCGGTCAGCGCGCCGATGGTCAGGCGCCCGTCGGCATAGGCGGGGTGCCCGAGCAGCAGGCGCAAGATCTCGCCGCCCGCGTATCCACTGGCACCGGCCACCGCCACTGAGGTCATGCGGCGATTCTGCATGGTTATGCAAGCAGGTGCAAATTCATTTCCCGGGCGTACGCGAGGCAGCGCTGACCTTGAGGTCTGCTCGGTACTGCCGGGGGGTCATCCCGAACCAGCGGCGGCACGACCGGTTGAACGTGCTCTGTTCGGTATAGCCGAGCAGGACGGCGATCTGGCTGAGGTGAAACCGCGGATCGGCGAGGTATCTCGCCGCGTGATTCTGGCGTTCACGTTCGATGAGGTCCTGGCATCGCACGCCTTCGGCGGTCAAACTTCGTTGCAGCGTGCGCGGATGCATGGCGAGTTGGTCTGCGATCGCTTCCACGCTGCATTGCCCGGTGGGCAGCAGCCGCCGGGCCAGCTCTGCCACGCGTTCGGACAGCGTCGCGGTGCTCGGCAGATAGTTGGACTCCAGGTACTTGGTGGCGATGCGCCGGGTCTCCGGATCCGCGCTCGCGATACGTCTCCCCGCCACGTGCTGCGGTAGGTCGAACCCGCACCACGTCTGTCCGAAACGCACGGGGCAGCCCAGCGCTTGGCGGTACGCGGCATCCGAACCCAGTTGCTCGTGCATGAACGAGATTGCGCGCGGTCGTGCCTCCGGCCCGCCCATGAGACGGATCATCCGCACGCCGTTGGCCATGCTCAGTTCGTATGCCTGGAACACGGAGGGCAGGCCCGGTTCGACCACCTCGAAGGTGAACCGGACGTCGGTGTCTGCGATGGGCGACGCGACGGTGAGCTTCAACGCGGGGGAATGAACGTACAGATAGCGGGCGATCGACTCCAGCCCACCGAGCAAGGTTTGCGCGTTGCGCGCGATCACGGCGATGGGACCCAGGATGTCCAGGCCCTGCCAGTGCGAGAGGCGCAGCCCGAAATCCGGGCAATTCAGCTCGGCCGCAGTGGCCTCGAGCAGTCGAACTGTCGCCTCGAAGGGGACGAACGCGTCCTCCTCGTGCTCGATACCGGCAGGAATGCCGAACCGCGACAGGAACGGCTCTGGATCGGCGCCGAGTTCCCTGACCAGGTCGCCGTACCCCCAGAGGTTGGTGGCACGGATCAGGCTGGCCATCCGATCGACCCCCTGTCGGGAAAAGACAAAAGCATGTCGGAAACCGTCAAGACCTGCGACGGCGCCCTCGACCATTCTGTTTCTACAGCGTCCTGCACACCCAGCAGGCAAGAAGCGCGAGGAAGCCATGAACGCACAACACTTCGACGTCCTGATCATCGGCGCCGGCCTATCCGGCATCGGCACGGCTTGCCAAGTGACCGCCGAGCACCCCAACAAGACCATCGCGGTGCTGGAGCGACGCGAGCGCCTCGGCGGAACCTGGGACCTGTTCCGCTACCCCGGCATCCGTTCGGACTCCGACATGTACAGCTTCGGCTACAAGTTCCGGCCGTGGCAGGACCTGAAGGTGCTCGCCGACGGCGCGTCGATCCGCGAGTACATCGCCGACACCGCCGCGGAGTACGGCATCGACGAGAAGATCCACTACGGCCTGAAGATCGTCACCGCCGACTTCTCCACCACCGGGAGCCGCTGGACGGTGACGGCCCTGCACGAGGCGACCGGCGAGACCCGTACCTACACCTGCGGCTTCCTGATCAGCTGCACCGGCTACTACAACTACGACGCCGGCTACCTCCCCACCTTCCCCGGCGCAGACCAGTTCGAGGGTCGGTGCATCCACCCCCAGCACTGGCCAGAGGATCTGGACTACACCGACAAGAAGGTCGTCGTGATCGGCAGCGGCGCAACGGCAGTCACCCTGGTCCCCACGATGGCCGGCGACGCCGAGCACATCACGATGCTGCAGCGTTCCCCGTCCTACATCTTCTCGGTCCCCGCCCTGGACAAGATCTCCCGGTTCCTTGGTCGATTCCTCCCCGACAAGGTGGTGTACGAGTTCGCCCGCAAGCGCAACATCGCCATCCAGCGCTACCTCTATCTGGCCTGCCGTCGCTGGCCCAGCCAGATGCGCCGATTCCTGCTCTGGCAAGTGCGGCGCCACGTCGGCCCTTCGGTCGACATGAGCCACTTCACCCCGAAGTACATGCCGTGGGACGAGCGGTTATGCGCAGTACCCGACGCCAACCTGTTCAAGGTGGTGGCCTCCGGTGAGGCGTCGATCGTGACCGATCAGATCGACACCTTCACCGCCAACGGCATCCTGCTGAAGTCCGGTCGCGAACTCGAGGCCGACATCATCGTCACCGCGACCGGGCTGGACATCCAAATGCTTGGCGGGATGGAGCTTTCGGTCGACGGTGAGCCCCGCAAGCTACACGACCAGATGACCTACAAGGGCGTGCTCGTGGAGAACATTCCCAACCTTGCCTGGGTCTTCGGCTACACGAACGCGCCATGGACCCTGAAGTCCGACATCGCCGGCGAATACCTGTGCCGACTGTTCAAGCACATGGACGACAACGGCCACACGGTGGCAACTCCGCTCGACGTCGAGGACTCCGCTATGGACATCGGCATGCTGGACCAGCTGCAGTCCGGCTACGTCCAGCGCGCCAAGAACACCATGCCGCGCCAGGGCTCCAAGAATCCCTGGAAGGTGCTCATGGACTACGGCAAGGACTCCAAGATGCTGCGCCACGACCCCGTCGACGACAACCTGCTCCAGTTCGAGACGGCCGCGCTGGACACGGTGATGGCATGAGAATCAACAAGAGAGTCGTCCGGGCCGGGCTGCGAGCCTCGCGACCACTGTTCGCATCCCACCGCATTTCGGTCCACGGCAAGCGCGCACTCTTCGACGCATTGACGAGTGCCGCCCGCCCCCCGAAGGGGACCCGCTTCGCGCGCATCACCATCGCCGGCGTTCCGGTCGAGCGGGTACTGCCCCCGGAGGGCGGAACCAACGGAACCCTGATCTACCTGCACGGCGGCGCCTATGCGCTGGGCAGCGCCAAGGGCTACTGCGGCCTTGTCGCCCACCTGGCTACGGCGGCAGGCATGACGGCTCTGATCCCCGACTACTCGCGGGCACCGGAAGCTCGATATCCGGTCGCCCTCGAACAGATGGTCGCGATGTACTCGCGATTGCTCGAAGACGGGATCGACCCGAAAAGCACCGTCATTGCCGGTGATTCGGCGGGCGGCGGCCTGACGCTGGCGCTCGCCATGGCGCTGCGGGATCGCGGAATCGCCGCGCCCGCGGCGCTGGGCTTGATCTGCCCGTGGGCCAACCTGGCGATCGACATCGACGAATTACGACCGACATTGCGGGATCCGCTGATCCTCCCGTCGATGACCGCTGAGTGGGCTCCGCAGTATGCGGGGACCGCCGATCCGATGTCGCCGGGCATTTCTCCGGTGTATGGGGATATGACCGGCCTTCCACCGATCGTGATTCACACCGCCGGTGACGATCCGATCCGCTGTGATGCCAGCGACATCGCCAAGGCCGTTGCCGCCGCGGGAGCCCCCGCCGTTGATCATCGAATGTTCGAAAACCTGTGGCACGTCTTCCACCTCCAGGTCAGCGTCCTTCCCGAGGCACGCGAAGCCGTCGCCGATCTCGGAGCGAAGCTCCACAACCACGTCCGCACCAACGATATGAAAGTTGCAGTGAAATGAACCGATTCGAAGGCAAAGTCGCTGTCATCACGGGAGCCGGATCCGGCATCGGCAGAGCCCTGGCCGTCAGTCTCGCGGCCAAGGGCGCAAGGCTCGCGCTCTCGGACATCGACACCGAAGGACTCGCCGAAACCGTCCGCCAAACCGAAGCGCTGGGCGCGACGGTGAAATCCGACCGGCTCAACGTCGCCGAGCGGGAGGCAGTGCTGGCCTACGCCGACGCCGTCGCCACCCACTTCGGTGAGGTCCATCAGGTGTACAACAACGCAGGCATCGCCTACAACGGCGACGTGGAGAAGTCCGAGTTCAAGGACATCGAACGGGTCATCGACGTCGACTTCTGGGGCGTCGTCAATGGGACCAAAGCCTTTCTGCCGCACGTGATCGCGTCAGAGGACGGGCACATCGTCAATGTCTCCAGCTTGTTCGGGCTGATCGCCGTGCCCGGCCAAAGTGCCTACAACGCCGCAAAGTTCGCCGTGCGGGGCTTCACCGAGGCGCTACGCCAGGAGATGTTGGTCGCCGAGCACCCGGTCAAGGTGACTTGTGTGCACCCCGGCGGGATCAAGACCGCCGTCGCACGCAATGCCACTGTCGCCGAGGGCCAGAGTGCTCAGGGCTTTGCGGAGTTCTTCGACAAGCACATGGCGATCCATACGCCGGAAATGGCCGCCGACACGATCCTCAACGCAGTCGCCAAGGGACGCGCTCGGGTGGTGGTCGGCTGGGAGGCAAAGGCCCTCGACGTCTTGGCCCGCACCATCGGTTCGGGGTATCAGCGGATCATCGCGTCAGCGGTGTCCAAGTTCTTCCCATGGGCGAAGTGACGCACTATTTGCGCTGCGTCGCCCCGACCCGCTCAGCCGCCACTGCCACCGCGGCGTCACGGGCCGCGCTCGCCTCGTCCTCGGTGAGCGTCCGGTCGGGCGCCCTGAACCGCAGCGCCAGTGTCAGCGACTTGCGGCCATCGCCGATCTGCGGCCCCACGTAGACGTCGAAGAGCCGGACGTCCTCGAGCAGTTCGCCCGCACCGTCGCGGACCGCATCGACGACGGCCTGCGCAGCGACGTCGTCGGCGACGATCAGGCTGACGTCCTGGAATACCGCGGGGAACGGGGACACAGCGGGTAGCGGCAGTCGTTCCACGAGAGGCACCGCGTCGAGGTCGAGTTCCACCGCACACGTGCCCTTCGGCAGGCCGGTCCGCTCGATCACCGCAGGGTGCAACGGACCTGCATGCCCGATCACGGAATCACCGAGCAGCACCTCGGCGCAGCGACCCGGATGCCACGGCAACTCCTGGGCGGCGCGCAGGGTGAACTCGACGTTGCAGGCCCGGCCGACTATCCGGACGGCCTCGAACGCGTCGGATGCCTCGACCGGCCGTCCCGGCCCCCAGGGTCCTGCCGGTTCGCGCATGCCCGTCAGCACCGCGGCGACGTGCACCGGTTGCCGCGGCAGGGAGTCGTCGATCGTGGCGATCTCATCGTCGGTGGGACGCCGGTCGACGGGGATCGGCTGCAGTGACCGCGTCCGCGGGGTCGCCTGAGCGATCTGCTCGATGCCGAACAGCGCCACGTCGGTTGCACCGCGAGAGACGTTGCGCACCAACGCCTCCAGCATTCCCGGTAGCAGTGTCGTCGCCAGATGTGGCCGATCGGCCTCCAACGGATTGAGCACAGACATGGTGGATCGCCTGGAATCTTCAGGGCCGAGACCCCACAGATCGAACACCCCGGCTGGCAGGAACGGCGTTGGCAGGATCTCGACGAACCCGTTGAGCGCCAGCGACTTCCCGATCGCGCGGCGTCGCGCCTGCGCGGCGGTGAGGCCTCGCCCTGGCGGCGCAAGCGGCAGCACCGAGGGAATCTTGTCGAGGCCCTCGAGGCGCAGCACCTCCTCGACCAGGTCGGCAGGCTGCTTGAGGTCGGGCCGCCAACTCGGCGGGGTTGCGGCGACCTGGTCGTCGGACGTCGTGACCGTGGCGCCGATCTGGGTCAGTCGACGTTCGGTGGTGCCTGCGGGGTAGTCGATGCCCGCGGTGCGGTCCGGCAGGTCGACGGGCATGCTCACCGGCGAATGCGACCAGTCGTCCCGCGGCGGGTCGCCGCGCCAGTCGGTCAAGGTGTTCTCGACGGTTCCGCCGGTGATGTCGGCCAGTAGCGCGGCCGAACGGTCAAGTGCGGCAACCGAGATCGCCGGGTCGACGGTGCGCTCGTAGCGCCGCCCCGCTTCGCTGACCAAGCGCAGACGACGTTGCGTGCGTGACACGGCCGCGGGGTCCCACACGGCGGCCTCGAGCAACACGTCGGTGGTGCTATCGCGAACCTCGGTGGTGCCCGCGCCCATCACGCCGCCGATGGCGGCCGTCGCAACGTCGTCGACGATCAGCACGTCACCGGGATCGAGCCGACGCTCGACGTCGTCGAGGGTGATGACCTTCTCCCCCGGCTTCGCGAAGCGCACGTCGAAGGCACCGGTGATGAGGCTGCGGTCGTGGGCGTGCAACGGATGCCCGATCTCGAGCATGACGTAGTTGGTGACGTCGACCGCCGGCGAGATGGAACGGATTCCGCTCAGCAGCAGCCTGCGCTGCATCCACCACGGTGACACCGCAGTCGGGTCGATGCCGGTCACGGGTCGCAGACCGAACCGCAGAACACCCGTCCCCGGCTGGACGGTCACCGGCCAGGCGTCGCCGTCGGCGGGCAGCGGCGTGACATCGGCGGGATCGACGAAGTCGAGGTCGTAGGCGCATGCAATCTCGCGTGCCATTCCCCGGATCGACAGGCAGTAGCCGCGATCCGGGGTGATCGCCAGGTGGAACACCACGTCGTCGAGACCGAGCAACTCGATCGCGTCGGTACCCGGTTCGGCAGTGCCCGGCGGCAGCACCATGATCCCGGACTGGTCGGCCCCCAGATTGAGCTCGGCGGACGAGCAGATCATCCCGTCCGACAGATGGCCGTAGGTCTTGCGAGCGGCGATGGCGAAGTCACCGGGCAGCACCGTGCCGGGCAGCGCGACCACGACGAGATCGCCCACGTTGAAGTTGGTTGCTCCGCAGACGATGTCGCGCGGCGCACCGTCGACGTTGCGCGCGCCGACGTCGACCTTGCAGGCCCTGATCGGCTTCTTGAACTCGGTGAGCTCCTCGATCTGTACGACCCTGCCGACCGTCAGCGGACCGGTTACCGGGCCGACCGGAATGATCTCCTCGACCTCGTGCCCGATGGCGATCAACGCCCGTTCGAGTTCGTCGACCGAGACATCCCAATCCGGTGCACCGGCTCGGACGACGTCACGGAGCCAGCTGTAGGGAACGCGCATCAGGCTCCGACTCCGAACGGCAGGGAGAACCGCACGTCACCCTCGACCATGTCGCGCATGTCGGGAATGCCGTTGCGGAACTGCAGGGTTCGCTCAAGGCCCATGCCGAACGCGAAGCCCGAATACGTCGAGGGGTCGATGCCGCAGGCGATCAACACGTTCGGGTTGACCATGCCGCAGCCGCCCCACTCCACCCAGCCAGGCCCGCCCTTCTTGTTCTCGAACCACACGTCGACCTCTGCCGAGGGCTCGGTGAACGGGAAGAAGTGCGGCCGGAACCGGGTGCGGCCCTGCGGCCCGAACTCGGCCCGCGCCAACGCATCCAGCGTGCCCTTCAGATGAGCCATGGTCAGGCCGCGGTCCACGGCGAGCCCCTCGACCTGATGGAACACCGGGGTGTGCGTGGAGTCGAGTTCGTCGGTGCGGAACGTCCGGCCGATCGACACGATGTACACCGGCAGCTCGCGCTCGAGTAACGCGCGGATCTGCACGGGCGAGGTGTGCGTGCGCAGCACCTGACGCGACCCCTCTGGCGCGACGTGGAAGGTGTCCTGTTCGCTGCGCGCCGGGTGGTCGGGCGGGAAGTTCAGTGCGTCGAAGTTGAATTGCTCGGTCTCGACCTCGGGACCCTCGGCGAGCTCCCAGCCCATCGCGACGAACGTGTCGGCGACGTGCTCGGCCAGGATCGTGATCGGGTGCCGTGCACCGATCGGCTGACGCGTCGATGGCAGCGTGACGTCGATGCGCTCGGCCACCAGGACCGCCGCGTCACGTTCGGCGCGCAGCGCCGCGAGACGCTCGTCGTAGGCGTGCTGTGCATCGGTGCGGGCGACGTTGACGAGGCGCCCTGCGTCCGCGCGGTCGGCCTTGGGCAGCGAGCCGAGTGCCTGACGCGCCAAGGCGATCGGCGACCGCTCGCCGAGGTACTCGGTCTTGGCGCGGGCCAGCGCATCGAGGTCGGCGGCCAGATCGAAGGCGCCGCGAGCCGCACCGACGGCCTTCGCTAGTGCGTCCTCGGAGAGGTCGATGGGCTGATCAGACACCCGGCGATCATAGGTGATGGCCAGATGTGGGCCGCGACACGCGATACCGTTGCCCCGTGATGATCCGACCGCTCATCGTCGCGATCATCTTGCTGGCCGGGGCGGGGACCGCGGTGCTCGCAGTAGCGCGGAGCGGCTGGTGGGCCGCGCCCGCCGCCATCC
The DNA here is from genome assembly GCF_014202335.1 of Mycobacterium sp. AZCC_0083. GTDB lineage: Bacteria > Actinomycetota > Actinomycetes > Mycobacteriales > Mycobacteriaceae > Mycobacterium. The sequence goes on from NZ_JACHGP010000001.1 coordinate 28,066, forward strand.
TGCTCGGCCTCGCGGCACTGGGCACCTGGGATCTGCTGCAGACCCGGCACACCATCCTGCGGCTCTACCCGATCCTCGGGCACGTCAGGTTCCTGATGGAGTTCGTCCGGCCCGAGATCAGGCAGTACTTCATCGAGTCCAACACAGAGGCGGCCCCATTCGACAGGGAGACCCGCGACCTGGTCTACGAACGTGCGAAGGCCACCAAGGGTGACGAGCCGTTCGGCACCGAGCGCGACGTCAGCGCGATCGGCTACGAGTTCCTGCGGCATTCCATCCGGGCGCGCTTCGCTGAGGACCTCGACCCGAAGGTGCGCCTCGGCGGCCCGGACTGCACGCAGCCCTACGACATGGCGATGCTCAACGTGTCGGCGATGAGCTTCGGTGCGCTATCCGCCAACGCCATCGAGGCGCTCAACACGGGGGCGGCACGCGGCGGGTTCGCTCACGACACGGGCGAAGGCGGCATCAGCCCGTATCACCTGCGCGGGGGCGGGGACCTGATCTGGGAGATCGGGTCGGGCTACTTCGGCTGCCGCGATGCCGACGGCCGCTTCGATCCGGTCGCGTTCGCCGAGAAGTCTCGGTTGCCGTCGGTGAAGGCCATCTCGATCAAGCTGTCCCAGGGCGCCAAGCCCGGCTTGGGTGGCGTGCTGCCCGGCGCCAAGGTCAGCGCCGAGATCGCGGCCACCCGCGGGGTGCCGATCGGGAAGACGGTGGTGTCGCCACCGGCGCACAGCGCGTTCTCCACACCGACCGAGTTCGTCCAGTTCATCGCCACCCTGCGCAGGCTGTCGGGCGGCAAGCCGATCGGGTTCAAGCTGTGCATCGGCGCGCGCACGGAGTTCCTGTCGATCTGCAAGGCGATCCTGGCCGTCGGCGTCGCGCCAGACTTCGTCATCGTCGACGGCGGTGAAGGCGGCACGGGTGCGGCGCCTCAGGAATTCGAGGACCACGTCGGCATGCCGCTGACCGAGGGTCTGATGCTGGTGCACAACAGCCTGGTTGGCTCCGGTCTGCGCGACCGCATCCGCGTCGGCGCGTCCGGCAAGGTCGCCAGTGGCGTCGACATCGTCAGCCGCGTGTGCCAGGGCGCCGACTTCACGATGTCCGCGCGAGCCATGATGTTCTCCGTCGGCTGCATCCAGGCGCTCAAGTGCAACACCAACCACTGCCCCACCGGCGTCGCCACCCAGGACCCGGCTCGGACGCGCGCACTCAACGTGCCGGACAAGGCCATTCGGGTGTTCAACTACCAGCGCGCCACCGTCGCCAGCGCCGCGCAGATCGTCGCGTCGATGGGCCTCAACGGTTTCCACGAGCTATCGCCGGCCATGTTGAACCGGCGCATCGAGGGCCAACGCACCCTGACCTACGCCGAGATCTACGAATGGCTCATGCCCGGCGAACTGCTCGACGACCCACCGGAATCGTGGCTTTCGGACTGGATCGAGGCGTCGGCGGACGAGTTCACCTGAACCACGCGCATGGGGTGGGACCATGCAGATGCGACGAAGACGAGGTGGAGCGCCCCGGGATCGAATTCACGCGCCGCTGACGGGGCAGTCGCCCAACGCAGGTTGAGCCGCCATCACGGGAGGCGCCGCAGGTGATCGGTGCACCTGCTGGCGCCACCAACCCAGCAGCGCGCCGAGCACCGCGCCCGCCAGTCCACAGACCGCCGCAATCAGCATCGCCGAAATGGTGCTGGCCAGGACCATGAAGCCGAAACTCGCACCGATCACCAGCAGAACGGCCCGCGTGCCAGTCCACGGTGCTGGTCTGCCGAACCGCGTCGCCACGACCATGCCAAGTGCCAACGCCACGGCATGCCCCACGTCGGTGAAGTCGCTGCTCAGCCAGACCACGGCCGCGCCGACCGCCAGCCACCAACCGACCCAGGTGGAGCGCCAGCGGCGCGGCACTGCGCCGGTCAGCGTGCCAAGCACGGCAGTGGCCCCATAGCTCATGCCCACGTCCTCAGCGCGCGTGATGGCGACGGGCAGCCATGCCAGCTTCACTGCCGCGGCGAGACCTGCCGCGACGAGCAATGTCGCACCGACGTGGCCGACGGCGAACCCCACCACCAGACGTCCACTGCGCCAGAGGAGTTCGGCAACGCCCATCAGGCAGACCAACCCCGGCAACCACAGGTAGGGCGCTCCGGCTTCGACGACGAATGCGCTATCGAGCAGCGTTCCGACGTGACCGTGATTGAGGTTGTGCAAATTGGTACTGGCGTGCCGGATCACGCGATCCGCAGCGGTGGGTCCGAGCACCGAGAGCGTGGTGGTGACACCGATCAGGATCACCGCGTACGACACGGTCACCCGCATTCGGGCCAGTCCAGACCACAGTGCCGACACCATCACCATCCACTATGCGCCGGCAGAAACACCATCCCCGTTACCGTCAGCTGGCAAATCCCTGCGAATCCTCATGTGGTACATGGCCAGATCCTCGGGAACCCCGGCGATCTTCGGCGCGAACAGTTGCTTGCGTATGCGTTTCACCGTCACGCCGAGAGCGTCGAACTCCTCGTCGGGGATCCGCTCCAACGTGGTCCCCGAAACGACGAGGCCGCCCTTGGTTGCCTGGTCCATCACCCTGGCCGCGACGTTGACGTCCACACCGAGCCAGTCCGAACCCATCCGCTGCGGCCTGCCGGTGTGGATGCCAGCCCGCATCCGCGGCGTATAGCCGTCGATCTCAACGGTTTTCACCGCCTCGAGCGCGGCGAGCACGGCCTTTACCGCGGTGGTGGGACGGGAGAACACCGCCATCGCGCCGTCCCCCATCCGCTTGACGATGCGGCCGCCGGTGGCGAGCAGCGGCGGCTCCATCACCTGAGCAACACGACGCAGCAGCCGCAGGGCGGCGTCATCCCCTGCCCCGAGTGACCACTCGGAGAAGCCGACGAGGTCGGTGAACACCAGCGTGACCTCGGGGTTGGCCGGCCGTCCCGAGACCCGTTCGGTCAGCGCCTGCCACACCTGCAGGCCGGCGAGGCTGAACTCCCGCGATGCGGCATCACGGTCCAACAGCCGGTCTGCGGCACGTGCAGCGGCCTGCGGACCACCTTCGCCCGCAGCGGACAAGGGATCCCCGAAGTCCGGATCGCCTGGCAGCGTGCGACGGGCGCGCCTGATGAAGGCGATGACCTCGGGGCTGTGGTTGGTGGTCTTCAGCCACGCCAACGGCCCGCCGGGTTTGAACCCAAGGTCGCTTCGCTCCTGCCCACCGGAACCGCCGGATCGTCGCTCGAACGATTCGACATCCACAGCGCCACCCTAAGTGGTCGGCGAGATATCCACCGAAGTCGCTGGTCATGGCTGATCTTGACCGGTCGACGTCGACGTATTCTCGCGTGCGTCGCAGGTCGGTAACGGTGCAGCGCGACGCGCCCGCAAATGATGGACAACGCGTGTTGTCAACATTATCGTTGGCCGCACACCACCGGTTGGGAAGTCAGCGAGGACACCATGACCGCGAGATCGAAGACCACCGCGAGGGCAAGCGCCCCTGCCGATCCCCTTGGCCCCGACTCCCTCACCTGGAAGTACTTCGGCGACCTGCGCACCGGAATGCTGGGCGTGTGGATCGGCGCCATCCAGAACATGTATCCCGAGCTCGGCGCAGGCGTCGAGGATCACTCGATCCTGCTTCGCGAACCGCTGCAGCGGGTGGCGCGGTCGGTGTTCCCGATCATGGGCGTGGTGTACGACGGCAACCGCGCCGCCGACACCGGTGCGCAGATCCGGGGTTACCACGAGTCGATCAAGGGCGTCGACGGCGCCGGCCGGCGCTACCACGCCCTCAACCCGGACACCTTCTACTGGGCGCACGCCACGTTCTTCATGCTGATCATCAAGACCGCCGAGTACTTCTGCGGCGGCCTCACCGAGGCCGAGAAGCACCAGCTGTTCGACGAACACGTGCAGTGGTACCGGATGTACGGCATGAGCATGCGGCCGGTCCCCGAGACGTGGGAGGACTTCCAGGAGTACTGGGAGGCCAAGTGTCGCGACGAGCTCGAGATCAACAAGGCCACGCTGGACATCTTCTCGATCCGGATCCCCAAACCGTGGTTCGTCCTGATGCCGACGCCCATCTGGGACCAGATGTTTCGACCGCTCGTCGGCGCGCAGCGCTGGATCGCCGCCGGTCTGTTCGACCCGGCCGTCCGGGAGAAGGCGGGCATGCGGTGGACGCCGAGCGACGAGGTGCTACTACGCCTGTTCGGCAAGTTCGTCGAGCTGGCGTTCGTCGTGGTGCCCGACGAGATCCGGCTCCATCCCCGCGCGGTCGCCGCCTACAAGCGGGCCTCGGGCCGGATCCCCGCCGACGCACCGTTGGTGGAGGCGCCTGCGTTCATGGCCCCGCCGCGCGAGCGCTGGGACCTGCCCATGCACTACGTACCGCGCCACAAGTCCCTGATGGAACGGGCAGGCTCGCTCGTCCACACCACGTTCTCCCTGACCGGCCTGCGGCCTGCTCGCGGTCGACAAAAGCCCGGAAAGGCAGCCTGAATACATGCTCGAGTGGTCTGAGATCGACCTTGCCGTGCGCGATGCCGTTCGCCAGTTCGTAGACAAGGAGATCCGGCCACACCTCGATGACCTCGAGAGCGGCGACATGGCGCCCTACCCGATCATCCGCAAGCTGTTCACGACGTTCGGCATCGACGTGATGGCCAAGGACTCACTGGAGAAGCGCCTGGCCAAGATGCGCGCCGGCGAGTCGTCCGCGAAGCCGGCATCGGGTGGAATGTTCGGTGGCGGAGGCGACGCGGGCGGCATGGGCTTCGTCGTGGTCAGTGAACTGTGCCGGGTCAGCATGGGCATCGTGACCGGCATGGGCGTCAGCCTGGGTCTGACGGTGTCCACCATCGCCTCGAGGGGAACGCTCGCCCAGCAGGAGCGGTGGCTGCCCGGTCTGGTCACCTACGAGAAGATCGGCGCATGGGCGATCACCGAGCCGGACTCCGGCTCGGATGCCTTCGGCGGCATGAAGTCCTACGTCGTGCGCGATGGCAACGAATACATCCTCAACGGGCAGAAGACCTTCATCACCAACGGTAGCGACGCCGACGTGCTCGTCGTCTACGCCAAGCTGGACGAGGGCGATCCGACCGTCGAGAAGCGCAATCGCAAGGTGCTGACCTTCGTCCTCGATCGCGGCATGGACGGTTTCGTGCAATCGAAGCCGTTCCACAAGATGGGGATTCACAGCTCGCGCACCGGCGAACTGTTCTTCGACAACGTGCGGCTCGGTCGCGACCGGTTGCTCGGCGAGACCGAGGACAACAAGGCCGGTGACGGACGGGACAGCGCGCGGTCCAACTTCGCCTCAGAACGGATCGGCGTCGTGGCCATGTCGCTCGGCGTCATCGAGGAATGCCTGCGGTTGTGTGTGGACTACGCGAAGACCAGGACGTTGTGGGGTAAGGAGATCGGCCAGTTCCAGCTCATCCAGCTGAAGTTGGCGAGCATGGAGGTGGCGCGAATGAACGTGCGCAACATGCTGTTTCGCGTGATCGAGGCCACCCAGTCGGGCACGCCGATCTCGCTGCCCGAGGCGTCGGCGATGAAGTGGTACTGCTCGCAAGCGGCCACCGACGTAGCCATGGAGGCGGTGCAGCTCTTCGGCGGCAACGGTTACATGACCGAGTACCGGGTGGAGCAACTGGCACGCGACGCCAAGTCGCTGATGATCTACGCGGGTAGCAACGAGGTGCAGATCACCCACGTCGCGCGGGGGCTCCTCGCCTAGCTTTGGGCCCTGGCACTCTGGTACAGGCAGATCGCCGCGGCCGCAGCCACGTTCAGGCTCTCCGCACCACCGCGCATCGGGATCTGCACCCGCACGTCCGCCAACGCCGCGACCTCGGATGCCAGGCCGTGGGCTTCCGGCCCGAACAGCCACGCGGTCGGCTGGGCCAGGCCGGACTCCAGTTCGGGGCTGTCGAGTGACGTCTCGCCGTCGACGGTGGTGGCGAGCACCCGCACGCCGATCCCCTGCAACGCCGCGATCAGCTCTTCGGTGTCGGTGACTTCGAGCACGGGTAGCGAGAAGATGCTTCCTGCCGAGGCGCGCAGGCACTTCCCGTTGTAGGGGTCGACACCGTGCCCGGCCAGGACGACGGCGTCGGCACCCATCGCGTCGGCCAGCCGGATGAGTGTTCCCGCATTGCCGGGTTCCGAGACTGCGACGGCGACCAGCACCAGGCGTGGACGGGCGGCCAGCACGTCGGACAGGCTGGTCTCCGGCAGCGAGCACACCGCAACCAGCCCAACCGGTGTCACGGTGTCCGACAACGCCCTCGCGGCCCGCTCGGTCACCACGGAGACCGGCGCGCCGTCGAGCATTTCGCCGAACTTGTGCCGAGCCTCCTCGGTGGCGAATACCTCACCAACGAGACCGCGCCGCAACGCTGCCTCGACGAGATTCGGCCCCTCGGCGAGGAAACGTGCGGCGCGGGTACGGCTTACGTGGCGGTGCAGCTTGGCCGCAGCCACCACGCGAGTCGATCGCTCGGTGAGCGGGGGGAGGCTCAGGCGGCCTCTCCGGACGGTGCGTTGACGTCCTCCGGCAACGCGGCCTTGGCGGCCTCGACGAGCGCGGTGAACGCAGCCGGGTCGCTGACGGCGATCTCGGCCAGGTTCTTGCGGTCCACCTCGATGCCAGCAGCCTTGAGGCCCTGGATCAGGCGGTTGTAGGTGATGTCATTGGCCCGGGCCGCGGCGTTGATCCGCGAGATCCACAGCTTGCGGAACTCACCCTTGCGGGCGCGCCGGTCGCGGTAGGCGTAGGTCAATGAATGCAGTTGCTGCTCTTTGGCCTTGCGGTAGAGCCGGGACCGCTGTCCGCGGTAGCCCTTCGAGGCCTTGAGGACTGTACGCCGCTTCTTTTGGGCGTTGAGTGCGCGCTTCACGCGTGCCATGGGGGTGTTCCTATTCTCGTGCGGTCGTCAGGGGTGCTGCGCTCAGCCGTTGAGCATCTTCTTCACGCGGCTGGTGTCGTTGGCAGACACCGTGGTACGGCCGTCGAGGCGACGGGTGCGCTTGCTCGACTTGTGCTCCAGGAGGTGGCGCTTGTTGGCCTTCTGGCGCACGATCTTGCCGGTTCCGGTGACGCGGAAGCGCTTCGACGCTCCGCTGTGGGTCTTGGCCTTGGGCATGCTGTCCTCTAGTTCTGTGGTGGATCAGGTTCAGTTATGGAGCCGGTGGCGCTTCGCTCGGCGGCGCTGCCGCTGGCTCGGCGGGAGCCGGCGCCGGTGCCGCGCGTTGCGCCGGTGGCGCAGCTGCATCGTGTGCAGCTCTGGCCTTGGTCTTCGCGCCGCGGTGCGGTGCCAGCACCATCGTCATGTTGCGGCCGTCCTGCTTGGCGGACGTCTCGACGAATCCGTAGTCGGCGACGTCGGCGCCGAGGCGCTGCAACAGTCGGTAACCCAATTCGGGCCGCGACTGCTCGCGTCCGCGGAACATGATGGTGACCTTGACCTTCGACCCGGCCTCGAGGAAGCGGACGACGTGTCCCTTCTTCGTCTCGTAATCGTGCGGGTCGATCTTGGGTCGGAGCTTCTGTTCCTTGACGACGGTCTGCTGCTGGTTCTTGCGAGACTCGCGCGCCTTCTGAGCCGTCTCGTACTTGAACTTGCCGTAGTCCATGATCTTGCAAACCGGCGGTTTGGCGTCTGGGGCTACTTCGACGAGATCGAGATCGGCGTCCGCGGCGACGCGGAGTGCATCTTCGATGCGCACAATGCCTACCTGCTCACCACCTGGTCCGATGAGGCGGACTTCGGGTACGCGGATGCGCTCGTTGATGCGTGTCTCAGTGCTGATGGGGCCTCCTATGTAGTGTTGCCGGAGCCCACACCATCAGCCCCCTGTTCCATGGAACAGGAAAGGCCCTGCATATAGCAGGGCCCGATGCCGACCGATCACGGCTCTCACCGCCTGCGCATGACGCAGAACAGGCGTCGTGTGACACCTGTGACCGGACCGTTGAAACCGGCGTCGAAGACGTGGCCAACGGTGGGAGCGGGACTCCACTTGGGTGTCCTGGAATACACCAGGACGGTCGCACGTGCCAGTCTAGCAGGCATGACCGAGGTTCCTAACTCCGCCGAATCGCCAGCTCCGCCAGCAGCGCGCGAACTGGCCGAGATCCCCGCCGTCGAGGTGATCACGCGCTCGGCAGTCATGCTGATGAGCGCCGCCGCCGAGAAACTGGGTTTGTCGGCACCGGACCCCGACGACAGCCCCTACCGCGACCTCGACGAGGCACGTCGCCTGATCACCGCGCTCGCCGGGCTGGTGACTGCGTCAGCCGAGTTCCTTGGGCCGCACGCCGGGCCGGTACGCGACGGCTTGAAGAGTCTCCAGCTGGCCTTCCGCGAGGCGAGTGTGGCGCCAGAAGAGCCGGGACACGGTCCAGGCGAGAAATACACCGGCCCCGTCTGGTAGGCAGTCTCACCCATTTCCTGGGTTGACCGAATATCCTCGCGGCCTATGACCCTGACCGCGGTGAACAAGAAACGGCGCTCCGCATTCTGGTGGGTCCCCGTTGCGGCGGGCTGGGCCGTCGGTGTCATCGCCACGCTGTCCCTGATCGCCAGCGTGTCCCCGCTGATCCGGCTGATCATCAGGATCCCGCGCGAGTTCGTCAACGACTACCTCTTCAACTTCCCGGACACCAGCTTCGCGTGGGCGTTCGTGCTGGCGCTGCTCGCGGCCGCGCTCGCGGCCCGCAAACGGATCGCCTGGTGGATTCTGGTCCTCTACATGGTGGCCGCCATCGGCTGGAACGTCCTCGATGTGATGACCGGTGACGAGACCGTCATGGTGGACATCGGCGAGATCATCGGGGCGGGCTTCCACGTCGCGGCCATCGGCCTCCTGATCCTCGCCCGACCCGAGTTCTGGGCGAAGGTGCGGCGCGGTGCGCTGTTCAAGGCGGCCGCCACCCTCGTCGTGGCCATGGCGACCGGCACCCTGATCGGGTGGGGCCTCCTCGAGCTGTTCCCCGGCACGCTGGACAGGTCGGACCGGCCGCTCTACGCCCTCAACCGGGTGAGCGCATTCGCGGGCGCCGCCGCCGATTCGTTCACGGGACACCCGCACGTCTTCGTCAATGCGCTACTCGGCTTGTTCGGCGCGGTGGCCCTCATGGTCGCCGCCATCGTGCTGTTCCAGTCCCAGCGGGCCGAGAATGCGCTCACCGGCGAGGACGAGTCGGCGATCCGCGGACTGCTGGAGCTGTACGGCAAGAACGACTCGCTGGGTTACTTCGGCACCCGCCGCGACAAGTCGGTGGTGTTCGCGCCGAACGGACGTGCCGCGATCACCTATCGCGTCGAGGTCGGCGTGTGCCTGGCCAGCGGCGACCCGATCGGCGATCCACGGGCGTGGCCTGCTGCGATCCACGCCTGGCTCGAGCTGTGCCAGTCCTACGGCTGGGCACCCGGCGTGATGGGCGCGAGTTCGACTGCCGCGCAAGCATTCCGCGAGGCCGGCCTGAACGCCCTCGAACTGGGCGACGAGGCGATCCTGCACCCGGACACCTTCAAGCTGTCGGGCCCGGACATGAAGCCGGTCCGCCAGGCCGTCACGCGGGCGCGCCGGGCCGATCTGACGGTACGCATCCGGCGGCACCGCGAGTTGTCCGCCGACGAGATGAGCCATGTGGTCAAGAACGCCGACGCCTGGCGTGACACCGAGACCGAGCGCGGGTTCTCGATGGCACTCGGCCGGCTCGGGGATCCTGCCGACGGGGACTGCCTGCTCGTCGAGGCGGTGCAGGGGTCTGGCGCGCAGGAGCGCAGCGACCGGGGAATTGACTCTGGTGAGGTGGTGGCGATGCTGTCACTGGTGCCGTGGGGCGCCAATGGGGCGTCGCTCGACCTGATGCGGCGCTCGCCCCAATCCCCCAACGGCACCAACGAGCTGATGGTCAGCGAACTGTGCCTGCAGGCCGAAGACATTGGCGTGACCCGCATTTCGCTGAACTTCGCGATGTTCCGGTCGGCATTCGAGGAAGGTGCGCAGCTCGGAGCGGGCCCGATCGCCAGGCTGTGGCGCGGCCTGCTGATGTTCTTCTCCCGATGGTGGCAGTTGGAGACGCTGTACCGCTCGAACATGAAATACCTGCCAGAGTGGGTGCCCCGCTTCGCCTGCTACGACGACGCGCGCCTCGTACCACGGGTCGGCATCGCCTCGGTGATCGCCGAGGGCTTCCTGGTACTGCCGTTCAGCCGCCGCGCCAAGCAGCACACCGGACATCACATCGCAGCGCCCGACACACTGGTCCAATCCGGGTTGCTGCACGAGGACGGCAGTGCGCCCGACCTCAGCGGACTCGACATCGACCTGCTCGAAGAGGCTGGACCGCCGCGGCTACCCGAGCAGGTTCGGGTCAGGATGGCCAAGCTGAAGGCGTTGCAGGACAGCGGAGTCGACGCCTATCCCGTCGGCAAGGCACCCAGCCACACGATCACGCAGGCGCTCGATGCCGGCGACGACGTGACCGTGTCGGTGGCCGGCCGGGTGCTGCGCATCCGGGACTACGGAGCGGTGCTGTTCACCCAACTTCGCGACTGGTCCGGCGAGGTGCAACTGCTCCTCGACAATTCGCGGCTCGCCGACGGCACCATCGCCGATTTCACCCGAGCCATCGATCTCGGTGATCTCCTCGAGGTGACCGGCACCATGGGCTACAGCAAGAACGGGACCCGTTCGCTCCTTGTCGACAGCTGGCGAATGATCGGCAAGTGCCTGCGGCCCCTGCCAGACAAGTGGAAGGGCCTGACCGACCCCGAGGCCAGGGTTCGGACGCGTTACGTCGACCTCGCCATCAACACCGAGGCGCGCGACCTCATCACGGCACGCAGCCGGATCTTGCATTCGATCCGTGAAACCTTGGTCGGCAAGGGCTTTCTCGAGGTCGAGACGCCGATCCTGCAACAGATCCACGGCGGCGCCAACGCCCGGCCGTTCGTGACCCACATCAACGCCTACGACCTCGACCTCTATCTGCGCATCGCCCCCGAGCTCTATCTGAAACGACTGTGCGTCGGCGGCGTTGAACGCGTCTTCGAACTCGGAAGGGCGTTCCGCAACGAGGGCGTCGACTTCAGCCACAACCCCGAGTTCACCCTGCTGGAGGCCTACCAGGCGCACGCCGACTACAACGTGTGGGTGGACGGGTGCCGCGAGCTGATCCAGAACGCCGCGGAGGCGGCCAACGGCAGCCAGGTGGTCATGCGACCGCGTGACGCCGAGGGCTCGTTGCAGGCCGTCGACATCTCCGGTGAGTGGCCGGTGAAGACCGTGCACGGCGCGGTGTCCGAGGCGCTCGGCACGGAGATCGACGCCGAGACCGACCTCGCCCGGCTGCGCTCGCTGTGCGACGGAGCGGGCATTCCGTACCTGACCCACTGGGATGCGGGCGCGGTGGTGCTCGAGTTGTACGAACGCCTCGTCGAGGGCGAGACCCAGAATCCGACGTTCTACAAGGACTTCCCCACGTCGGTGTCGCCGCTGACCCGGCCGCATCGCAGCAAGCCAGGGGTCGCCGAGCGATGGGACCTGGTCGCCTGGGGCGTCGAGCTTGGCACCGCCTACAGCGAGCTGACCGACCCGGTGGAACAGCGACGGCGGCTGCAGGAGCAGTCGCTGCTCGCCGCGGGCGGTGACCCTGAGGCGATGGAACTCGACGAGGACTTCCTGCAGGCGATGGAGTACGCGATGCCGCCCACCGGCGGCCTCGGCGTCGGCGTGGACCGGGTGGTCATGTTGATCACCGGACGCAGCATCCGCGAGACGCTGCCGTTCCCTCTGGCGAAACCGCGCTAGTTCACAGCCCTTCACCAGGAACGGCATTCACCATGGGGCCGTGACGACTTCGATGACGAGGATCGCCGAGACGCTGCTGGCAGATCCGGCTGCCGGCTACCGCCAACAACACCTGTCGCTGATGCACGGCTGGCTGCCGTTGACGATCCAAATGGTCGCCGCGGTGGTGCTTCTGGCGGCCATCGGTTGGCGCAACCGACGCTGGCGGCTGATCTGGCTGCCGGTCGCCGTTGGCATCGGCGTCGTACTGTCGGCAACGGCGTACTGGTACATCTCCTCCGAGGGCCTCGCGGGCGACCCAGCTCCCAACTTGCTGTGGATCTGGATCGCGGTGACGGGCGTCGCGGCGGTCATCCTGGTGGTCGGTTGGCGCGGTACCAAGTGGTGGCGACGCGGCGTGTCTGCGGTTGCTCTGCCGCTCTGCCTCCTGTGTGCAGGCCTTGCCCTGAATCTGTGGGTGGGCTACTTCCCCACCGTCCAGACGGCGTGGAACCAGCTCACGGCGGGCCCACTGCCCGACCAGACGGACCAGGCCACGGTGGTGGCGATGCAGACGTCCCACCAGATCCCGGCCAAGGGCACCCTGGTACCGGTCACCATCAGCCCGGCCGCCTCTGGCTTCAAGCACCGCGGCGAACTGGTCTACCTGCCGCCGGCCTGGTACGCCACCAACCCGCCGCCGCCGTTGCCAACGCTGATGATGATCGGCGGCGAGTTCAACACCCCTGCCGACTGGCTGCGCGCAGGCAACGCGATCAAAACCGTTGACGACTTCGCGGCCGCGCACAACGGAAACGCACCGGTACTCGTCTTCGTCGACTCGGGCGGCGCGTTCAACAACGACACCGAATGCGTCGACGGCACCCGCGGCAACGCGGCCGACCACCTCACCAAGGACGTCGTGCCGTTCATGGAGACGACCTACGGCGTGAGCCGCAGCGCCGCCAAATGGGGCATCGTCGGCTGGTCGATGGGCGGAACCTGCGCAGTCGACCTGACCGTGATGCACCCCGACCTGTTCAGCACGTTCGAGGACATCGCAGGCGACATGGGTCCCAACTCGGGCACCAAACAGCAGACCATCGAGCGGCTGTTCGGTGGCAACGCGGCTCAATACGCCGACTACGACCCCGCCACGGTGATCAGCCGCCATGGGCCCTACTCGGGGATCTCGGGATGGTTCGACATCAGCGGAACCGCTTCAACCGCACCGCCTCCCACGGCGGTCAACGCCGCCAACGCCGGCGGCAACGGGCTTGGCGGCAGCGATGCCGCAGGCCGTACCAACGACCAGACCGAGGCGGCGAACTCGCTGTGCGGGCTTGGCGCGGCCAACGGGATCGAATGCGGCGTCATCCCCCAGACCGGGAAGCACGACTGGCCGTTCGCCGCTCGCGCATTCGCCGCTGCCCTGCCGTGGCTGGCCGGGCAGATCGGTACGCCGCAGGTGCCGCAGGAACCGCTGCCACTGCCTGCACCTCCGGCACCGACGCTGCAGGCGGCGGGCAAGTAGGCGTCAGTAGTCGGATTCGGCGGCCAGGATCTCGGCAAGGAACGCGTCGGGGCCGGGTAGCGCGAGCCTGCCCCTTGCAAAGGACCGGATCCGCTCCCTGATGCTGGCGGCGTCATCGGAGTCGTCGACGTCGGCGCCGACGATCACGGCGGTGGTCGGCCAATCATGGTCCCAGGCCTGGGTTTCGGTCACCGGCTGCTGTTCGGCGCCGATCAACGGCAGCGTCGCACGGCCGTTGGCGTCCAGGATGCCTGCGCCGCTGAGCGCACCCGACCGCAGTCGTATCGAGACACCCGTGGCGGGTGCCGTGGTGGCCACCCGGACCGCAGCCACTGCCGCCGATCCGGCCATCTCGATCGCCCAGTCGACCGTGCCGTCGGCCGCGTCGAACAGCCCGGGGGGGACGGCAGTCCAGTTGATCGAACCGATTCCGCTGGCGATCGTCGACGCTCCCGACCGAACCGGTTCAGGCCCGGCGGCCAAGGCATAGTCGTCGCGGCGCCGTTGCGATTGAGCCATTGGCACAACCAGTTCCGACCATTCGGCGACGCCGAGTTCGTCGGCGAGTTCGCCGCAGGCACTGACGAGTTCGGCAACGCGCGGATCGTCGCCGTTGGCACTCGCTACCAGACTCGCCCCGTGCCACCGCAACAACTCGGCCACGTCGGAATCGAAGACGTCCTCGGCGAAGAAATCCTGTGCGGCGGCATTCAGCAGGGCGATCTCGCCGTCCAGAACCGAGGGGTCGAGCGCGACGATGCCATCGCGTGAACTCGCAGGCCACCACCGCCGCAGCCAGTGCCCGACGGCGAGCCGCCGCAGTGGGGCCAGCGCGTCCCGCGACGGTTCGACGCCAGGGACGTCGACGACACGACCGCCGGCTGCCCCGCCGTCGCCGAGCGCTGCGAGCACGGCGACGTGACCGGCTTCGCCGACCACCCGCCAGAGCCATTCGGCGGCAGGCACATCGGTGAAGGTGATCCTGGCGGCACCGGACGGGTCGTCGACCGTCCACGCCAGCACTGCACCGCTGAGTTCGAGCACGGCCACGGCGGGTGTCGCGGCAACCGTCGGGCCCGTGCTCCATAAACCGGAGTCCGCGACGAATCTCATCGGGCCGCCGCCTCAACTTCGAGCATGGCCTTGATCCGCTGCCGGTGATCAAGGCTCACCGACCTGGCCACCCCCTCCAGCAGGGCTCTCACGTCGTCGACGTCGTCACAGGGTTCCTGCCAGACGTCGCGTCCGTGCAGCCTGGCCCACAACCTGCTGGTGTACGGGCGGGCGAAGGCGGCGAGATCCTCGATCACCTGCCGCTGGCGCGGATGCAGCGGCCCGCCCTCGGCCAGATACCTCCGTGCGTGCAGTACGTACGCCTCCTTGCGGAGTCTGGCCTGGATCAGCCTGCCCAAGTCGTAACGCGGCGTTGCGGATTCGCGCAGCGGAGCGAGGTCGACGGCGACCTCGATACCTGCCACCAATGTGGCCTGCTTGTCCTCGGCGAGCAGTCCCCACGGTGCGCAGGCGCGGTCGACCTCCTCTGCGCACAGCAGCGGGAGGTCGGGCAGTTCGTCGCGGTCCAACGCGCGGCGCAGCGTCGCCCGCACGCGGTCGAGCACACTGCGATCCAACGGACGGTCGCCGTTACCACCAGCGGTCATCGGCGGAGGTTGTTGCGGGGCAATCGAACTCAATCCCACCTCGACGATCGACCATGGCAGATCGGCGAATTCGCGGCGCGCCCGTGCGCCGAGGTTGTAGGGCGTCGCGTCGGCGATCAGCGCCGACCAGACGCGTTGCCGCGCCGCCTCCGCGGTGTGACCGTTCGCGGTGCCGAGGATGGTGAACAAACCCGCCAGGAACGGACCGGCGATGGTGTCACCAGGGCGCACGTCGCGCCAACTGCGGTCGAGTTGGCGCGACAGCTTGGCTATGACCTCGTCGCCGTCGACGTACCGGTTCAGTTGCTCGATCGCGGTGCGGTCCCGCTCCTGGTGAATGCTGCGCAAGACGGCCTCGGCCGCCCCAACGTGGTCGTGCTCCGGCGCGCCCTTGGTCACGGCCAGCTCGAAACACACAGGGAAGTACAGCTCTTGTGCGTTCCCGGTGGTGATGCGCAACCGGCGGCGCTCGGTCTTGAGGACGGCGAACCAGGCGGCCGCGGCCCGCAGGTGGGCGGCGTTGTCGACGATCAGGTCGCGCACCGCCGCGGCGGTATCGGGCGCGAGGACTGGCGCCGAGTACTGAGGATTGGATCGCAGGCGGAGAACCAGCGGGTCGAGGATGCGCTTGACGGTACGGCGCAACGGGCCACCGTCCGAGCCGCTGAGCACCTCGACGCCAGGCCCGATCGCCCGCCAGGCCGCATCGATCACCGCACGGCGCGGTTGTGCGACGGCGACCGTCGTCACCACCTGCGGCTGCGTGCTCATCTGCCCAGGATAGGGGCTGCAGAAAGTTGGGTTCGGTAGCCGGAGGGAAGGCCCACCCTGTGGTACATGCCCGACGCGCTCCTGATCGCCATCATCTTCCTCGCCTGCGCCGCCGTCGGAGCGGCGCTGGCCTGCCCGCTGGCTCGTCGCATGCACGAGTCTGCCGCCGTTCCGCCAGGCGCGAACCCGGCGGTCGGGATCGGCACCGTCCGCACCGTGGCAGGTCCGATCACCGTCGACGTGGAGAGCGTCTCGGGACAACGGTTCGTCGGCAGGCTCCGTCAGCGTGACGGCGAACCGGATCTGCGTCCAGGAGTCGTGTTGCTCGTGGCGTTCGATCCTGCTGCCCGCGAGCGCCTTTCGTTGGCCGACGACATCGTGGCGGTCCGGTCGGAGTTCGACCAGATGCTGGTCCGCAAGGGACTGGCCACGCGCAACGAGCTCGACTTGATCAGGCACGGCACCAGGTCACGCGGCGTGGTGACGGCGATGCGGACGACCGGCGATGCACGCGAGGACTACCGCGAGGTCGAACTCGACCTGATGGTCCTGCGGCCCGAGGGCGGGCAGTTCCCTGCGCACGAGACCACGCTGATTCCGGCGTCCGCCCTGGCCGAGGTGACGCCGGGCAGCGTCGTCGACGCCTATTACCGCAGCGGTGACGAGTCTGCCGTCGCGGTGTGCGTACCGCCGAATTGAAGGATCAGCGGACGCCGTCGACGGTGAACGTCACCAGAGCCGCCCAGTAGACGGGATTGGCGGTGATATCCCCTGCTCGCCACCGGCGCATCTGGTCGCGTTGCCAGCGGTTGACCTCGCATCCCGCGTCCACGGACTGATGCGCCTCGTCCACTGCGACCACCACGTCGGCCATCGGATCGCCGTCGGTGAGGTGCGTGAACTGCCGGTATCCCGCCGTCGTGGGAAGTGACCAGAGCGTTGCCGTGACGAGTTGCGCCCCGCCGAGGACGACGGCCGCCACCAGTCCGGTTGGCTCGTCGAAGCGGTAGTCGCCACCGGATGCGCACGCCAGCAGCGCAACCCGCGGAGGCATCGCCAACTGCAGCGACATCACCGCCGCAGCGGTCAGGGGACGCTCGTCGGCCACGTGCAGTGCGGCCTGATCGGCGCTGCCCGACTCGGCTGCGGTGGCGTGACCCACGAACAACAGCCGACTCGGACCAGAGGCCAGCTTGGCGGACAGCCAGTTCCAGTCGGTGTCGGTCCGCCGGAACAGCTCGACGGCCGCATCGACGGCGGGCAGCACGGCTCCGCGCGCGATGGTCTCCGCGAAGTGCCGGGCCAGTGGCGCGTCCGGCGACGGCCGCCCAAGCACCGACCCAAGCGCCGAGTCGGCCCTCTGCCCCGGCACCCGAGGATCGAGCACCAGCAGCGGAGGTCGATCGACGCGCTGGCTCCACTGAACGCGGGGGCGCGGCGAGTGCACGATGTTGGCGGGCACCGCCATCAACACCTCCACCAGTTCCATCAGCCGGTAACCCTCGGTCAACGAATCGGCATCGGCTGTCGGCCAAGGGATTCGGGCGGCTGACCTGCCTTCGGTCGTGATCGCAGCCGTCCTGGCCAGTACCATCTCCTCGGCCGCCGGCCGCACCGTCGGCAATGCGAGCAAGCCCCATGGGACGCGGGCCAGGCGCCCGCTTGGCGAGACGAACAACACGGGCCTCTGCCTTCCCCCGTCGCTTCGCTCGCCCCGAGGCGTCGACAAGTACTCGAGCAGGAGCTGCCATCCAGCGTCGGACACCAGAAGCACCCCCAGCCGGTAGGCCAGGGTCAGTTCGCTGGCCTGCATCGAGAACGGGCCGACGGTGAGTGCCCGGTTCAGTGCATCCGCAACCGTCTCCCCCGGGTTCGGCTCCGGTAGCGCGCCAGCGAGTTCCTCGAGCGCCGCGAGCAGGAGGGGCTCCTCGATCACCCAGGTGAGGGTTCGTTCCGGCTTTCCGACCACCCGGAGGCTGGCATAGGTAGCGACGCCGACGTCGGCGAACCGGAGGACCAAGGTCTCCCGATCGGTCAGGGCCACGTCGACCAGGCGACTTCGTCCGTCGTGACGTGCTGGCCGTACCGGTCCAGAGCGAGCTTGCGGTAGCGCTCCAGCACGGGACCACCGGTGGGATCCATCTGCATCGGCGGCAGCGGGCCGAGCCGGGTCAGTGAGGGGCCGGACTGCACCGGCGGTCCAGCGGCGACCTGCGCGAGCTCGTCCATGTCACTGATCGGCGCGGCAGCCGTCGCGACGCGCGACCACTCGATCACCTCCGCCTGCGCACTCTCGGCACTGAACGTGCCTCTGGCGCTGTGGTATTCGATCAGCTCACTGGTGAGTTCGCGGTTCTCCGACTCCCAGACGACGGAGAACGCCCCGGCCAGTAACGGCGCGGCAACGCACTCGGCCCACTGCGCCCTTGCCCCGGGTTCGGTGATCGCGTAGCGCACCGAGTCGACTGCCAGCGCGGCGGGCAGTTTCAGGTCGGCAGCGCGTGCCAGCTTGTCCATCGCGGTGAGGTACGCAGGACTTCCCGGCTCGGCGTGCATCACGCCCTGCGCGGAGCGGTAGCGCTCCTCGGCGGCAGGCCAGTCCTCGTCGGGGTCGCCCGCCCCGTCGAATCCGAGGTCGGCCAGCGCATCGGCGCGCCATACCGAGCCGAGGTGGTCGTCCAGTCTGGCGTACGCCAGCCAACTGCTGCGCGGCGATTCGTCGAGGCACGCACGGGCCTGTTCGATCATTGTGGTCGCGTCCTGGTAGCGACCGCGGAAGATCGCAATCCAGCTGCGCTGCAACAGGATGCGGTGAATGTGCAGGGGCTTCCCGAGCTCGCGCCAGTGCCGTTCAGCGTGCTCCCAACACTCGTCGGCGACCTGCAGACCGCCTGCCGCCATCCGGTACAGACCGAAGTACAACCAGCAGCGGGATACGTCGTTGGCGCGGAGATACTCCGCGATCACCGGGTAGGCCTCGCGGACCAATGCCTCGGTGGCCAGCTGTTCGCCCTTCGACCAGCAGATCGTGGCCCGCTCCAACTGGGTTCGGGCGATGGCCAGTGGCCACTTGCGGGCCTCGGCGCGGGCCCCCGCTCTGCGCAGCCAGGGCTCGGCTTCGTCCAGCGCCCCGGTCTCGATGCAGAATCTGGCGTATCCGATGCCGCCGAGGACGAGCAGGTTGTCGGTCGATTCACTGCCGTTGCTCGGCCCGTCGATGTCGGCGATCACCCTCTGCCACAGCGGTACCGAGCGGACGTGAAGATCGTCGTCGCAGAGCGCCGTGGCGCAATTGATCCGGGCGTACGTGCACAGGTACGCGTACTCGTCGCGCAGATCGGCGAACGCCGCGTCGTCCGACGTCATGCCGTCGAGCACCTCGAGCGCCGCCGCGGCGCGCTCGTGATCCCCGAGAGCCGCGGCCAGACCGATCTCGAGGAACTGCGCGCGGCGGGAGTATCGACGGATCAGATGGCGCGCGTCGGCGTCGGACATGGTCGACTTGGCGACGATCTCCCGTGCCGCGGTCCCGTCGAGGATCGACGAGTAGTTCGAAAGGCACTCGCGGATCCTCGTCGCGCCTTCGCGCACCCCGTCGTACGCCGTCCTGACCAGGTACAGCTCGCCTAGCTGAGCCAGGACTTCAAGCATCAAATCGTCGCGGTCGGCTTGCTCGATCTCCGGCATCAGCGACAGCAGCAAGTCCTTGGCCGCGGGCTCGTCGGCGGCCAAGGCAAGGTGGCGGGCACGCTCCAGCTCGCCAGGGATCGACACGGCTGCATCATAAGTCGCTGGACATAGCCGCAGGCGGGGGGGGGGGGGGGGGCCGGCCCCCCCCCCCGGGCGTGCGCGGCCGTTTTAAGAAAACAGATATAGGACAACGTTGTGTTTTTAACCCCCCCCCGGGGGGTGCTTGTGGGCCCCC
>NZ_JACHGP010000001.1:47803-733549 GCF_014202335.1 Mycobacterium sp. AZCC_0083
CGCCGCGGGGGGCCCCGCCCCCGCCCCCTCCGCTCCCCCCTCCGGTTCATACTAATCTGGCTCCCCCCCGCCGGGGGGGCCCCCCCCCCCCCCCCCCCCCCCCCCGCCCCGGGTCAGACCGGTCAGTTGCAAGTCACCTTGATCTCGAACTTCTTCGTGATCATCCCCGCCATCGGGTTCTTCATGTCGGCACCAGCCGCCTCACCCGTGATGGTGTAGGTGCTTCCGTCGACCTTGACGTCGGCGGATCCGGTGTTCATGCCACCCATCGACGAGACCGCCAGCGCGTTTCCGTCAACGGTCAGACCGAGCGACTCGACCTTGGGGGTCGCCTCGTCGGTCATCACGACGCCGAGTCCGCCGGTGGCGGATCCGCTCGCGACGTTGATCTTGCCTGCCTGCTTGACGCAGGTCACGGTGCTGGCGTCGAGGCCTGCCAGATCCTGGCCCTCCACCTTGACCTCGGTGTTGCCGCCCGTGCTCACCTGTGAGGTCCCGCCGCCACTTGCGGCCGGTTTGCTCGATGCCGCCGGGGTGGTGCCCTTGTCGTCGGAGCAGCCGACCAGTACGGCGGCGGCGGCAACGAGGCCGATCCCAGCAGCCAGAACCCGATTCCGTGAAGTTCCCATTGACATTTCCTTCGCTTCAACGCGTCGCCCCGATGGCGCCGTCGTGATACGAGTACAGACGGGCCGAATCGCTACCGATCCCAACTATTGAGCGGAGGTACGGTGAGCCTGTGTCCGATTCAACGCCCGACGACGGAGCGCCCGACGAGGTAGTCGGGGGCGACGACGTCGTCGACGTCGACGAAGTGCCGCCCGATCCGGCGCCCGTGGCTCCCCTGCCCGCCCCAGAGCCCGTGCCAGTGCCCCTGCCTCCCACGCAAACCCTCGATACCGGCTACACCGCGGCCGGTGTACCGACGTTCGACTCCGTGCGGGAGAAGATCGAGACCCGTTACGGCACCGCGATCGGTGCCACGGAACTCGCCGCCGAGACCCCGGAGGGCCGCACCGTCGAGGAGCAGTACGACGCCCGCCAGCGCGCGGCCGCCGAACGTCTCGAACAGATCCGCGCATCCATGCGCGACCCCGAGTCCGGCCAAACCTGAGCAGTGCGCTCCTTCACCGTCGACGAGCGGCGGGCCAGACTGGCGCGCCGCCACCTGCTGACCACCGAGCCCGGCGCCGGGTCCATCGCCGATGTCGCCTCCCAGCTGGTCGGCCTGCATGCCACCGACCCGACAACGCCCTACCTGTCGCTCTGGGCGCGAATGCCCGGCTTCGAGGTCGGTGATCTGGAAGCCGCGCTCTATCGGGACCGCTCGGTGCTCAAGCATCTCGCGATGCGGCGGACGCTGTGGGTGCTGACCGCAGGCGATCTCACCGCGGTGCAGGCCGCGGCCAGCGACCGCGTCGCCGCCAACGAGCGCAAACGCCTGATCGCCGACGTCCAGAAGTCCGGTATCGCCGACGACGGTGAGGAGTGGCTCGGCCGCGCGTCGAAGGCCGTCCTGGCCCACGTCCACGAGCACGGCCCCACCAGCGCCCGAGAACTGCGCACAGCCCTTCCGGAGCTGGCGGGCGACCACGATCCCGCACCCGGAAAGCGTTGGGGCGGAGCCACTCCCGTCGCGCCACGGGTCCTGACCGTGCTCGCGGTCGAAGGATTTCTCGTCCGCGGCCCCAACGATGGCACCTGGACCACGTCGCGCCCGCGGTGGGCCTCGGCGTCGGCCTGGCTGGGTGCGGCCGGGGATCCGACGGCGGCCGAAGCCGCTCGCGCGCTGGTGATCCGGGCGTGGCTGCATGCATTTGGGCCTGCCACGGTCAACGACGTGAAATGGTGGTTCGGCAACACCCTGACCTGGGCCAGGGACGGACTGCGCGACGTCGGCGCCGTCGAGGTGGATCTGCACGGCACGCCCGGCGTCGCACTGCCGGACGACCTCGAACCCGAACCCGACGTCGAGCCGTGGTGCGCGCTGCTCCCCTGCCTCGACGTCACCACGATGGGCTGGCAGGACCGCGACTGGTACCTCGGCGAGCACCGCGGCCAAGTGTTCGACACCAACGGCAACGCCGGACCGACCGGATGGTTCAACGGGCGCGTCGTCGGCGGGTGGCGTCAGGACGCCGACGGGCGCGTCGTCCTGCAACTGCTCGAGAACGTCGGCGCCAAGGCGTCGAAGGCATTGGCGCGCAAGGCCGACGAGCTGACCGACTGGCTGGGCGGCGTGCGGATCAACCCGCGCTTCCCGTCACCACTGTCGAAGGCCTAGATCAGGCGCTGACCTTGCGCCGCTTCCGCTTCGGTACGGGCGCGCCGAGCATCTCGGCGAGGAACTTCCCGGTGTAGCTGCTCGGGTCGTCGGCGACGTCTTCCGGCGTGCCTGCCGTGACGACCGTGCCACCACCGCCGCCGCCCTCCGGACCCATGTCGACGATCCAGTCGGACGTCTTGATCACGTCGAGGTTGTGCTCGATGACGATCACCGTGTTGCCCTTGTCCACCAGGCCGTTGATGACCTTGAGCAGCTTGCGGATGTCGTCGAAGTGCAGTCCCGTGGTCGGTTCGTCGAGGATGTAGACGGTGCGCCCGGTCGAGCGCTTCTGCAACTCCGAGGCCAGCTTGACGCGTTGCGCCTCGCCGCCGGAGAGCGTGGGCGCCGGCTGGCCGAGCCGCACGTAGCCGAGGCCGACCTCGACAAGGGTCTTGAGGTAGCGGTGGATCGACGTGATCGGCTCGAAGAACTCGGCTGCCTCCTCGATCGACAGGTCGAGCACCTCGGAGATGGTCTTGCCCTTGTAGTGCACTTCGAGGGTCTCCCGGTTGTACCGGGCGCCGTGACACACCTCGCAAGGCACGTAGACGTCGGGCAGGAAGTTCATCTCGATCTTGATGGTGCCGTCGCCGGAACAGGCTTCGCAGCGACCGCCCTTGACGTTGAACGAGAACCGCCCCGGCTGATAGCCCCGCACCTTGGCCTCGGTGGTGGCTGCGAACAACGTCCGGATCTTGTCGAACACCCCGGTGTAGGTGGCCGGATTGGAGCGCGGGGTGCGGCCGATCGGCGACTGGTCGACGCGGACCAACTTGTCCACCTGCTCGAGTCCGTTGATCCTGGTGTGCCTGCCCGGCACCTGGCGGGCGCCGTTGAGCTTGTTGGCCAGCACGGACGCCAGGATGTCGTTCACCAGCGTCGACTTGCCCGAACCCGAGACGCCCGTGACGGCGGTCAGGACGCCCAGCGGGAAGGCCACGTCGATCTCGCGCAGATTGTGCTCGCGGGCGCCGATGACGGTCAGCTGACGCTTGCGGTCGACGGGCCGCCTGATCGCAGGGACCTCGATGCTCTCCTTGCCGGAAAGGTAGGCGCCGGTGATGGATTCAGGATTGTTGAGCAGATCGGCGTAGGTGCCGCTGTGCACGATGCGGCCGCCGTGCTCACCGGCGGCCGGGCCGATGTCGACCACCCAATCGGCATGCGCGATGGTGTCGAGGTCGTGCTCGACGACGATGAGCGTATTGCCCAGGTCGCGGAGCCGGACCAAGGTCTCGATCAGCCTGCGGTTGTCGCGCTGATGCAGGCCGATCGACGGTTCGTCGAGCACGTACAACACGCCGACGAGACCCGACCCGATCTGGGTGGCGAGCCGAATGCGTTGCGCCTCACCGCCGGACAGCGTGCCTGCCGCCCTGGACAGGCTCAGGTAGTCGAGCCCGACGTCGAGCAGGAAGCCGAGCCGGGACTGCACCTCCTTGAGCACCTGACCGGCGATCGCCTGTTCGCGGTGGCCCAGGGTGAGCGCGTTGAGGAAGTCCGAGCAGTCGGCGATGGACAGCTCGCAGACCTGCGCGATGGACATGTCGCCGTATCTGCCTGCGGCCAGCGTGACGGCCAGGATCTCGGGCTTGAGCCGGGTGCCCTGGCAGACCGGGCACGGCACGTCGCGCATGAAGCCGTCGTAGCGTTCCTTCATCTGCTCGGACTCGGTCTGCTCCATTCGGCGCTGCAGGAACGCCATCACGCCCTCGAAGTCCGCGTAGTAGGACCGGGTACGGCCGTAGCGGTTCTTGTACTTGACGTGCACCTGCTCGTCGCAGCCCTCGAGGATCGACTTGCGGGCCTTGATCGGGAGCTTGCGCCACGGTGTGTCGACGTCGAAGCCCAACGCCTCGCCGAGGCCGGACAGCATGCGGGTGAAGTACTCGGCCGTGTGCCCCATCGCCCATGGCGCGATGGCGCCCTCGGCGAGCGTCAGGTCGGGGTCGGGCACGACCAGTTCGGGATCGACCTCCTTGCGGATGCCGAGGCCGGTGCACTCGGGGCACGCGCCGTAGGGCGAGTTGAACGAGAAGGATCGCGGCTCGAGGTCGTCCACCGCGAGTGCGTGGCCGTTGGGGCAGGCGAGCTTCTCGGAGAACCGCTGCTCACGATGTCCCGCACCCGCGACCTCGTCGACGAATTCGAGCACGACGATGCCGTCGGCCAGGCCGAGTGCCGTCTCCACCGAGTCGGTCAGGCGCTGCTTGGCGGTGGCCTTCACCGTAAGGCGGTCGACGACCACCTCGATGTCGTGCTTCTCCTGCTTCTTCAGCTTCGGCGGGTCGGTGAGCGGATGGACGACACCGTCCACCCGAACCCTGCTGTAGCCCTGCGAGTTCAGCTTGTCGAAGAGGTCGGCGAACTCGCCCTTGCGGGTCCGCACGACCGGAGCGAGCACCTGAAAACGGATGCCCTCGTCCATCGCGAGCACCTGATCGACGATCTGCTGCGGGGTCTGCTTGGCGATGCGCTCGCCGCAGACCGGGCAGTGCGCGGTGCCTGCCCGCGCGTAGAGCAGACGGAGGTAGTCGTAGACCTCGGTGATGGTGCCGACGGTGGAGCGGGGGTTGCGGTTGGTGGACTTCTGATCGATCGACACTGCGGGCGAAAGGCCCTCGATGAAGTCGACGTCGGGTTTGTCCATCTGGCCGAGGAACTGCCGGGCATAGGCCGACAGCGACTCCACGTAGCGGCGCTGCCCCTCGGCGAAGATGGTGTCGAATGCCAACGACGACTTGCCCGAGCCGGACAGGCCGGTGAAGACGATCAGCGCATCGCGCGGCAGATCAAGATCGATGCTCCTCAGATTGTGCTCGCGTGCACCCTTGATGATCAGGCGGTCTGCCAACTGATCCCTTTCCCGGTCCCATACGCTCTCCGACCCGCAGAAAGCCGTCCGTCGACCATGTTATGTCCACCCACCGACAAGTCCGAGCCGAGCCCGATACCGTGGCTGACATGACTACAGTCGCCGACGACTACACAGGCCACCTCGAACCAGGCGGCGCCGCACGCCGCACGCTGCCAGGAGCGTCGATCGTGAAGACATCCGTAGGCCCGATGAACAACAACGCCTACCTGATCACCTGTTCCCAAACCGGCGAGACCCTACTCATCGACGCGGCCAACGACGCGGCCGCCCTGCTCGACCTCATCGAGCGCAACGCGCCCAAACTGTCGCTGATCGTCACCAGCCACCAGCACCCCGATCATTGGCAGGCGCTGGCCGGGGTCGTCAAGGCCACCGGTGCACCGACCGCCGCGCACCGACTCGACGCCGAACCCCTTCCGGTCAAGCCGGATCGGATCCTCGCCAACGGCGACACCATTGAGATCGGCGAGCTGAGCTTCGACGTCATTCACCTGCAAGGGCATACCGAGGGATCCGTCGCTCTCGCTCTCAGCGGAGCTGCCGCGGGCGACGCGGTCCACCTGTTCACCGGCGACTGCCTGTTCACCGGCGGGGTCGGCAAGACCTGGAGGGACGGCGACTTCGAGCGGTTGTTGGGCGATGTGACCACCAAGGTGTTCGACGTCTTCCCGGATTCAACCGTGGTGTATCCCGGCCACGGCGACGACACCACGCTGGGTGCCGAGCGTCCGCATCTGCGCGAGTGGAGCGAGCGCGGCTGGTAGCCCCGCCCTTGCGTCAGGAGGTGTGGACGATCAGGACGTCGGTCTTGGAGCGACGCGCCACGTTTGCGGGCACCGAGCCGAGCAGGCGGCCGGCAATCGTGCTCAGGCCGACGTTTCCGACCACGAGCAGATCGGCATTGACCTCGCTGGCCAAGTCGACCAGGGCATCGACGGGAGCGCCGACGATGGCCTTCTCCTCGACGTCGCCTGCGCCTGCAGCCTTGGCACGATCCCTGGCCTCACGAAGGATCGCGTAGATCGGGGCATTGCCGGACATCTTGTAGCCCTCGTCCTTGAGGACGTCGGCCGCGCGCTGGTCCTCACTCTGAGGGAAGTACGCCGTCGCCACGATCACCTTGGCGCCCGACCCGGCGGCGATCGCGCCGGCCCGGTCGACCGCGCGCAGCGACGAATCCGAACCGTCCGTGCCTACCACCACGGTCTGATAGCCGCTCATGCATGCCCTCCCAGAGTCGTTTGCAACGCCATTCGAGACACTAACGTGTCACCCGCCGGACGGGGGGTCGATTCGTCGACACGCGTTCGCTCGGTTTGACCGGCCTCATGCCTTCTACCGGCAATGATGCTAGCCCGGCGGCCCACCAGCATCGCGACGTCGTGACGAAACCTACCCATGTCGCCAGGTGCCGACGGGGTCGCACCGCCGCAGCCGACGTGACCTGCGTCATGCCAACGGTTTACCCGCCTCGCGATCGCGTTCGAGGCTAGAGGGTTTCGCTCGCCTCGACGGCAAAGCCGCTGTCGGAGAACGAGTAGCGATGCCACAGCACGTCATCGACCAGCGCGTCCGCCGAGCGCTCGAGTTGCTGGACACCGTTCTTACCGGTATCAAACGGAGGGATGACAGTTCAGTCGGCTGATGACCCGACACAGGCAGCCGTGGAACTGTCCCTGAGACAGGACACCCTCGAAGGCCTTCAGCCGACCCGCAGGGCGACGGCAGGCGGGTTCGACCCCGTCGTGGTGGCGGTTTTCGCGATCGTGGTGAGTGCGGCGGGTGCGGCACGACCGTCGCTCTGGTTCGACGAGGCGGCAACGATCTCGGCAGGGACGCGCTCGATACCGGAGCTGTGGCGCATGCTTGGCAACGTCGACGCGGTGCACGGGCTGTACTACCTGTTCATGCACGGGTGGTTCACCGTCTTCCCCGCCACCGAGTTCTGGACGCGACTGCCCAGCTGCCTTGCGGTCGGCGTGGCTGCGGCCGGCGTCGTGGTGTTGGGGCGCCAGTTCTCCGGTCGCACCGTCGCGGTGGCTGCCGGCATCGTGTTCTCGATTCTGCCGAGGGTGACGTGGGCCGGCATCGAGGCCCGCCCCTACGCATTGGCGACGGCGTGCGCGGTCTGGCTGACCGTTCTTGCGGTCTCGAGCGCGCGGCGGGACCGAACCTGGACATGGGCGGGCTACGCGCTTGCGTTGATCGGCTCGACGGTGTTGAACGTCTTCGTCATCCTGATCGTGCTGCCTCACGCCGTTGCGGTGGCGAGAACTGCGCAGCGGCGCTCGACGGTCTACTGGTGGGCCGGCTGGTGTGCGGCGGCCATGGTCGCGTTGGCTCCGTTCGCGCTGTTCGGCCGCACCCAGATCGCCCAGGTCCGCTGGATTTCGGCGCTGTCGCCGGGAACGCTGCTGGAGATCGTCTACGAGCAGTACTTCGACCTGAGCGCCGCGTTCGCCCTTACCGCCTGCGTACTGCTGGTGTCGACCATCGCGCTGCGTCGGTTTACCTTGCTGGACAACGGAACCCGATGCCTCGCCGCGATCTGTGCCGCGTGGATGGTGCTGCCGACACTGGTGCTGGTGGTGTATTCGGCCGTCGCCGAGCCGATCTACCACCCGAGGTATCTGTGTTACACCTCCCCTGCCGCAGCACTGCTGTTGGCGGTCTGCATCACTGCGCTCTTCCGAAGCAGGGACCGGGTCACCGCGGTGATCGCCGTCCTGGCACTGGCCGCCACGCCCAACTATCTGTTCAAGCAGCGCGGCCCATATGCCAAGGAGGGCATGGACTTCAGCCAGATCGCGGATCTGATCACCGAACGGGCGGCGCCGGGCGACTGCCTCGTTCTGGACAACACCGTGACCTGGTTGCCCGGCCCGGTCCGGCCACTGACCGCGGCACGGCCTGGAGCATACGAGAAGCTGATCGATCCGGGTCGGGGCAAGCGCGCCGCGGACCGGAATCGACTGTGGGACGCGCACATTGCCATCTGGGCAGTGGCAGATCAGGTGCAGCGCTGCACGGTGCTGTGGACGGTCTCCGACCGCGACAAGACACTGCCCGACCACGAGGCGGCGCAGCCCCTCGATCCTGGTCCGCGGATGAGCCGAGCACCCGCGTACCAGGTGCCGCAGCGGCTCGGCTTCCACATCGTCGAGCGCTGGCAGTTCAGCTTCGCCCAGGTCACCCGATCGACGCGGTGACGCCTAGCCCGCCTGCGCGCGGCCGAAGTACAACTCCTGGGTGGCGATGCAGACCAGCTGGCCCGCGCGGTTGTGCATGGTGGCGCTCGCCAGTCCGCGGCCGTGGGCTCCGCTTGGCGACACCTGATCCGAGAGCACCCAGTCCGACAGGTCGACCGGCCGGTGAAACCACAGGGCATGGTCGATCAGCGCGTTGAAGGTCGTCACCGGCGTGGCCCGCCGCATGGCGATCGCCGTCTCCAGCATCGTGGTGCCCGTCAGATAAGTCAGCAGACAACTGTGCAACGCCCCGTCGTCGGGCACGGGTTCGGTTGGCCGCCACCACATCCGGATTCGCGGCGACGGCTCGGGCAGCTCAACGGCCAGCCGGGGCGGCGGGTCGACGTAGCACAGCTCGAACGGCTGCGGCCGGACCCAGTGGCCGTGAAGCTCGTCGGCGTATGCCGCGAGTTGGTCCTGCACGGGTGGCAACGACTCCGGTTGGGGCACATCGGCCATCGGCGTCTGGTGATCGAGGCCGTCGACGGGGGTGCTGAACGACGCCAGCGCCTCGAGCAGCACCTCGCCGTCCTGTCGGGCGGTGACCTGTCGGGTGGACAGCGTGCCGCCGTCGCGGGCCCGAGCGACGTGGAAGTCCACGGGACGCCGGGCGTCGCCTGCCCGCAGGTAGTACACGTGCACGCTGTGCGGTGTCCGCCCCGGCGCGGTGCGGCTCGCCGCCATCAGGGCCTGACCCGCGAGGTGGCCGCCGACGATGTGGTGCGCCGGGTTGTCCAGCTGGGTGGCCACGAAGCAGTCGTCGTCGATCTGGTCGACGTGCAACGTGGCGATGACGTCGGCCAGCGACGGCGATCCGGAAGTCACCCGGGCATCATGCCGCAGCGTTTTCGCACCCGGTGGTTAGGTCGTCTAAACTGGGCTGCCATGAGGTCCACGAAGGCAACGAAGGCAAGGGCGGTGGCTGCCGCGCTGACCGTCGCCGGCTTCTGGGCAGCCGGAGCCGCCCACGCCGATCCGGCTCCCGCGCCCGGACCCGCGCCTGGACCCGCAGCGAAGACCATGATCGACGCCAACGGCACGTTCAAGGTGGGCACCGACATCGCACCGGGCACCTACACCTCGGCCGGACCGGTCACGGATGCTGTCTGCTCCTGGAAGCGGTCCAACGGCGATGGCGTCGTCGACAACGCGATGACCAAGAAACCGCAGGTCGTGCAGATCGACCCGACCGACACCACCTTCACCACGAGGGATTGCCAACCGTGGCAGCTCACCGACTGCTCGCAGGGTTGTGAGCAGCCAACCACGTCTCCCGGCGCCCTCCTCGGTCAGCTCGGGACCTTCCTTGCGCCGCGTTTGGCTGGTCCTCCGCCCGCCGGCCCGCCACCGCCAAGTGCAGCGCCAAGCCCAAGCGGGTAGTCGGCTACCAGGTCGGTTTCTGGTACACCAGCCAGCGCATGTCGACGGGGCATTCCTCACGAGGCAGATCGAAGACGTCGAGGCCGCTGACCCAGTCGGCGTACCAGCTCGTCGGCGGCCACGCGCCCTGGGGCAGGTGAGCGTGCTCGTACTCGTAGACGGAATCGTCGGCGATCAGGCGTAGAGGCAATCCGGCTGCCGCAGCCGCCAGCTCATCTTGTGTGAAGATGCTCGTGTAGCACTGCTGTCCGAGTTCACGGGCCCCGGAATCGGGTAGATAGCCGGGGCGCGCCAGGAAGGCGTTGAACACCAAACGACCGCCTGCGGCCAGGCACTGGGTGGCGAGTTCGAAGATGCCGCGGAGCTGCTCGGAGTTCCGGAAGTCGGACACCACCTCGGAGAGCAGGATCAGCCGATAGTCGCGGCGCAGATCGTCGATGGTGGTGAAGACGTCACGCTGGATCACGCGCACGTCGAGCCCGTCGCGTTCGGCATCGGCGCGGATCATGTCGGCGAACTTCGGTGTCAGCTCCACCACGTCGACAGGGTGGCCGCGCCGGGCAAGGGCCAGGGCATTGCGCCCGGTTCCTCCGCCGATGTCGAGCACCCGATGCGTCGTGGGATCGGCTGCCTCGTTCGCCAACGCCCACACCCTGGCGTCTGGTTCGGTTCCGAACAGCGGTGGCTGACGCGAGCCGATCCAGTTCTCGTAGGCACCCTCGACCTTCAGCCATTCGGCTTTGACGTGGTAGTTGAGGACGGTGCCGATGGGAGCGTTGTACGAGAGGACGATGGTCGAACGCGGGGAGGCCGCGTACGCCTCGGCCAACTGGCCTTCCAGCACCGACCTGACATGAGCGAGCTGCTCGGTGGTGAAGCGTCGGCCCACGTCCGCAAAGATGTTCTCGCACATGGTCACGTACTCGTCGATCATGCCCGGCGCAGCGGGCAAGGTGATCTGCCCGGTGACCACCGATCGGCGATGCAACCGCCGGGTCAGGGATTCGCGCAACCGCGTCTGATCAACGGATCTGACGGGCATCGGTCCGGGTTCGGTCGTCACCCTGCAACGGTAGGCAACGTGGTGGCTCCTCGTGCAGGAACCCTCGTGCAAAGAACACCCTGCCCACGTGTTTTCGTCTCCTGCCAGGGTGCATCCCTACACTGGCGGCGTGCGATTCTCCGTATGGGCCTCTCACGCCCAGCCCTGGAACGATGTCCTCGAATTGACGCGGTACGCCGACGAGGACTTCTGGCACACCGCCTACATCGCCGACCACTTCATGGCGAACGGCGACGGTCCGCACGACGCGCTGGAGGGAACCGCGGCACTTGCCGCGTTGGCCGGCGCCACGTCCCGGATCCGGCTGGCCAACCTGGTCCTTTCGATGACCTACCGTCATCCCGCAGTACTGGCCAACTGGGCGTCCACCGTCGATCACGTCAGCGCGGGCCGGCTCACTCTGGGAATCGGCGCGGGCTGGCAGATCAACGAGCACGAGCAGTACGGCTTGGAGCTCGGGCCGCCGCGGGAGCGGGTCGACCGCTTCGCCGAGGGGCTCGCGGTGATCACGGGGCTGCTCAGCGCGCCGACGACGACCTTCGATGGGAAGTACTACCAGCTGACCGACGCCGTGTGCGAGCCGAAGCCCGTGCAGTCCCCCCTGCCGCTGTTGGTCGGCGCCTCCGGTCCACGGATGCTGCGGCTGGTGGCGCGCTACGCGCAGCAGTGGAATCACTGGTCGGCGCCTGTCGAATTCGGCAAGACGTCGGTCCTCCTCGATGCCGCATGCGAGAAGGAGGGGCGCGATCCTGCCACGGTGTGGCGTTCGACGCAGGCCGTCGTCATCGTCACCGATTCGCCCGAGGCCGAGTCGAAGGCGAAGTCGATTGCCGAGAGTTCGCCCCAGCCAACGGTGTACGGACCACCAGCGCGCATCGCCGAGGCCGCCGCGGTGTGGCGCGACGAGGGGGTGGACGAGGTCATCGTTCCTGACTTCGGCCTCGCCAAGGGCTCTGCGCGCCTCGACTCCTATCGCGCGCTGGCCGAGGCGTTCGCGCCCTTGACCTGAGCGGGATCGGTACGGCGCATTGTCGACCATGAAAGAGGTTCCCAGGCACCAGTTTTGAATCGTGACGGAAAGCAGAGGTCCCGGGAGCGTCGTTGTCGACGTTCCCGGGACCTCCGTTCGCAGCTGCTAGGGGGCGCCGCCGCCTGCGCCGCCGCTGCCTGCGGTACCGCCTCCGCCGCCGCTGGCGCCGGACGCTCCGCCGCCGGCGTCGCCTTTCTTGCCTGCATCGCCGGCCGTGCCCGCACCGCTGGTGCCGCCCTTACCGCCGGTGCCGCCGGTACCACCCTGGCCGCCGGCACCGTCGGCACCGCTCTTCTCCGGTGTCGGGCTGATGCCTCCGGTTCCGCCCGTGCCGCCGGTGCCACCCTTGCCCGCGTCACCGCCACTACCGCCTGCACCGACCGTGCCACTTCCCGAGCCGCCCGTACCCGCTGCGCCACCGTTACCGCCGCTGCCGCCAGGGCCGCCGGTTCCACCGAACGCACCGCTGCCGCCGGCACCACCGACCCCGTTGTCGACGTTGCTGCCGTCGCCATCGGAGTCATCGCCATCCTCGCTGCCCTGGCCACCCGCGCCGCCGCCGCCGCCATTGCCGCCGACCGCGCCGGTGCCGCCGGTGCCGCCCTTGCCGCCAGTTCCGCCGTTGCCGCCGGTGCCGCTGAGGAAGCCGCCGTTGCCGCCTGCACCGCCGTTGCCGCCTGCCGTACCGCCGTCACCGCCCACACCGGTAGCGCCGTTGCCGCCTAGGCCGCCGTCGTAGCCGTCGGCCGCGGGCACCTCGCTCAGGTCGTCTCCGCCCTGACCGCCGTTGCCGCCGTTGCCGCCTCCGGCAAGGGCATTGCCCCCGGCGCCCCCGTTGCTGGCACCGTCGATGTCCGTTCCCGCGAAGCCGGGTCCGCCGTCACCGGCGCTGCCGCCGCCGGGACCGCCGTTACCGCCGACACCACCGGGGACCGCGGAACTGGTGCCCTGCGCTCCTTGGCCGCCGTTTTGGAAGCCGGCGCCGTTGATCCCGTTGCCGGTGGTGGGATCGGTTCCTGCGGTGTCACCGGTGGTGGGGTTCTGGCCCGGATTGCCCGCACCACCAAGTCCGCCGTTGCCGCCGCTTCCGCCGTTGCCGATGAACGTCGCGCCGTTGCCGCCGCTACCACCATCACCGCCCGCATGGGTGGCATCACCATTGGCACCGGTGCCGCCACTGCCGCCATGTCCGATGAAGAAACCCGCGTTGCCGCCGTTGCCGCCGGCGGTCCCCGCCGTAGTGGGGCTGTAACCAGCGCCACCGCTACCAATCAGCAACCCACCGTTGCTGCCGTTGGGATTGAAGACCGTACCGTCAGCACCGTTGCCGATGAAGATGTTGAGGATCGGAATGCCACCGGCTAGATCAAGAAATGGATCCGCAGCATCGAACGCGGACCCGAAACTCGGTACGAGCGAAGCACTCTGGAGGCCAAGACCGATCACGAACGGCGCGCTCTCGGGCTCTGCATTGCAGCCACCGACCGGTGGGGCACCGACGGCACACCCAAATAACCCCCCCAACGGCGAGGCGTGCACCTCACCCGGATTGGCCAGCAACGCCGCGCCAGGCGCAGCCAGCACCATCCCCGCCCCACCGACAGCCGCCGCCGTCGCCAAGAAATGTGCCCCTCGTTTCTGCGCCTTACCTCGACAGATGCTGCGATTAGACATTTTTAGCCCCCTTCGGAATCGAGAATTTGTGTGTTCGCTGGCAAATATAATAAGTTTGCTTACAAGACACTGAGTTATTCTCGAATCCGTCCGACGACTTCTCGTGCAAGTGATTGCAGTCTTAGCCCGTGACGAGGGTGCTGGCCACGATGGACACCTACTGGCAGGCGTTCGCACCGGACATCGGCCCGGCATCGGGACAACCCGCCAGGTGGTGCGCCGAATGCCAGCCCATGAGGCGTGTGGTGAGCGTGACCGACCGGCTAATTGCAACCGAAGGGCGAACGAAGCGCGGTGCGGGCAAACCGCCGACACCCGTTGCAGTAAAACAGAATTCGATGAACTCGGGCGTACGATGGATGCATGAGTGAAGGTCAAGAGTTGCCCCCGATCCCAGCCGACTTCGAGCAGTTCACCCTCCGCACCGCCTGCGCGCTGGTCCGCGGGGGCTACCGCTGCCTCCGCGACGTGCAGGCGGCCAGTGACGCCGAACTCCTGGAGTTGCGAAACTTCGGGTATCGCAGCCTCGCCGAACTGCGGGCTGCGGGCCGCCGATGACCTCGACCACGTCGACCGCGGTCGGCCAGCTCCTCGGGTATGCCCGCGTCAGCACCGGCCACCAGTCGCTAGACCAACAGCCCGGCGCGCTGACCGGCGAAGGGATTGCAGCCGAACGCATTTACCGCGACAAACTCAGCGGCACGTCCACAGAGCGTCAATCGCCGCTGATTAGATCGACTGATTAACGATCCAATCAGAGGCGAAAGTGGAGCGAGTGACGGGAATCGAACCCGTGTAAACGGCTTTGCAGGCCGGTGCCTAGCCATTCAGCCACACCCGCGTTGCCCATGACATTGCCAGTGCGGCCCGCATCCGGCCAGGTTTTCACTCCACGTGATCGCTACTGCAGCGGAACTCCGGCGGCAACGCCGTCGCGTGGCCAGCCTTCCGGGGAGTCCTCCCAGCTCTCCTGCCTGCCGTACGGGGTGAGGTCCAGGAACGGATAGCCGACCGCGGAATGGTCCAGCCCGCGGGAGTACGCCGAGTAGGTGTGGAACACCTCGTCGTCGCGCCGCAGGAAGACACTGGCACCGGGCATGTCGCCCTTGAGGTCGTCGTCGGTCCAGCCGTCGGCACGTAGTTCGTCGAGTGCCTTGTAGTTGTATTCGACGGGGGCGCGGGCCGGATCGAGCGTGGCGTGGAAGTCGTAGGTGAAGTCGCCGTCGCGCGACGAGTACCACGGAAACGTCCAGCCGTGCTCGTCGCGGTACCGGGCAATGCTGGCGTATGGCGCGCGGGACACGCACGCCAACGTGACTCCCCTGGCGTTGAGCAGCGTCCGGTCCCCTTCGGTGAACGTCAGATCCGCGGCAGCGGTGCAACTGGGACACCCGCGGTCGCCGTCGTCGATCCACATGAAGTGGTGCACGTAGAGCTGCGGCCTGCCTTCGAACAGGTCGAGCAGCCGCACCTCACCGTCGGGGCCGTCGAACACGTAGTCCTTCACCTTCACCATCGGCAACCTGCGGCGCTCGGCGTTGACGGCGTCACGCAGATGGGTGACCTCGCGCTCGCGGGCCAGCAGTCTGCGGCGTTCGACCAGCCAGTCCTCACGGGTGGCGACGTCCGGGAATGCGGTCATGCGACTCTCCTCTCGAAAACTGTTCTCCCATGTGTTGACTCGCCGGACGCCGAACAGTCATCGCACGACGCGATATTCGCGATAACTTCTTACCCATGCATCAGTGGCTCGCCGATCCGGCGTTCTTCGGCGGCCCGGGTCAGGGCACCCGGCAGATCATCGAGTTGTTCATCGCCTTCGGGCTGACCGCGCTCATCGGGATCGAGCGCGAGATCCAGGGCAAGAGCGCAGGCCTGCGCACCCAGACCATCGTCGGCACGGCCTCGGCGTTGATCCTGTTGGTCAGCAAGTACGGGTTCGCCGACGTTTTGGTGCCGGGCCTGGTGATCGTCGACCCGTCCCGCGTCGCCGCCCAGATCGTCACGGGCATCGGCTTTCTCGGCGCAGGCATCATCATCTTCCGCCGCGGCTCGGTGCACGGCCTGACGACGGCGGCGTCGGTCTGGGAGTCGGCGGCGATCGGCATGGCCGCCGGGTCGGGACTGGTACTGCTCGCGTGCACGGTCACCGCGATGCACTTCCTCATCGTCCTTGGCTTCATGCCGATCGCCCGACGCCTGGCGTCCAGGCTGAGCGGTTCGGTCCGATTGCACGTCACCTACGCCGAGGGGCGCGGCGTGATGACCGCGCTGCTGCAGGCGTGCGAGCGTCGGCAGTGGATCCTCGCCGAGCTGGCCGCAGATCCGCCGGGCGAGCCGCTCGGCGCCGAGCCAGATCAGTCGGGTGTGCTGCTCACCTTGTCGGGCAGGGCGATTCTCAATGCACCCGCCGTACTTGCTGCGATCGACGGCATCACCTCGATCCGTCAACTCGACGAAGATCCCGACTGATCACGCCTGGGCTCGGGTGGCGCGGTAGGAGGCGAACGTGCCGAGCACCGCGAGCACGGCGAAGATCGCGAACAGCCACCGCGCCGCCGCCGCGTCGCCGTGGTCGTTCAGGTTGAACACCACGCCGGCCAACCCCGCACCGAAGGCGCCACAGATCAGCTGGACGGTGTTGATCGCCGCGGCAGCCGTGCCTCCCTCGGCGGGGTCGTCGACGCAGCCCATCGCCCACGCCGACAGGTGGGGCCACGCCATCCCGATGCCAATTCCCGTGGTCGACAACGCCAACGCCCATACGGCGACTACGCCAATCGGTGCGTCCTCGATCTGAGAGAGCGCCGCCAAACCGAGCCCGCAGGCCATCACGACGGGCGCCACCACGACCATGGCGACGACCACCCGCTGCTTGGTCACCGATGCACTCGCGATCTCACCCAGCGTCCACCCGACCGCCAGGGCCGCTCCGAGGAATCCCGCCGCCACCGGCACCAGGTGTGCCAGGCGCTGGCCGAACAGCGGCACGTACATGTCGGCCATCGTGGCGGCCATCAGCAACCCGAGGGTCACATAGATCCACTTCAGTGGTCCTGGCCGAAACGCGGTAGGCGGCAACACCGACGCCGACGTCCGGCGATCCACCACGAGGAAGGCCAGTACCAGGACGACGCCGGCGACCAGCAGGGCCACGGTGAAACCTAGATTGCGAAGGATGCCCGCCACGCTGATCGCCAGCGCCGCGGTGCCGAGCAGAAGCAATGACCAGACGGGGATTCGGCTTGGCGGTGGCGGCTCGGCGCCGGGCTGGCGTCCCGGCAGAGCGAACGGCACCAGGATCGCCATGGCCACGGTCAGAATGGCGAGAGCACCGAATGCCCAACGCCACGAACCGAATTGGGAGAACAAGCCGCCCGCGGCGGGACCGACGATGGTGCCGACGCCCCACATCGCCGAGACGAGGGCCGACGCCTTCGTCCACAACGATTGCGGCAGAGCGGAGTTGATCACCGCATAGCCCAACCCGGCGAGGACACCGCCGCCCGCACCCTGCACGGTGCGGCCGACCAACAGCAACTCCATGTTCGGGGCGAACGTGGCCAGCACGCTGCCCGCTCCGAACACACCAAGGCTTGCGAGGTACGACCACCGCGGACCCAGCCGGGCGAGCGTCGCGCTCACCGTCGTGGCCGCGACCACAGAGGCGACCAGGTAAACCGTGGTCACCCAGGCGTAGAGCCGCTGGCCACCGATCTCGGCGACCGCACTCGGCAGCAGACTGATGGTGAGGAACTCGTTGGTGGCATACAGCGCGACGCCACCCGCCAGCACGGTGCAGGCACCCAGATACTTCGGGCCGAGGAGGTCCCGCCACCCCGCGATCGGCACCGCATCAGTCTGAGTCACGCGCATCACCGTATGAGCTCAACGGCGGTTGAGGTCAAGTTCGGCCCACTCGAACTACTTGAGCCCTGCGGCATCCATGCCGCGGAGTTCCTTCTTGAGGTCGGCGATCTCGTCGCGGAATCGGGCCGCCAGCTCGAACTGCAAGTCCCGCGCCGCCGTCATCATCTGTGCGGTCAGGTCCTTGATCAGGTCGGCAAGCTCGGCGCGCGGCATGCTCTTGGTGTCGCGGCCCTCGAACACCCCGCCGCTGATCGCCCGGCCCGGCTCCCCCTGCGCGCGCCTGCCCCGCGAGGCGTTGCGACCCGAACCGCCGACCTCGATGGTCGCCTCGGTGTCGTCGGCCTCGCTGTAAACCTTGTCGAGGATGTCGGCGATCTTCTTCCGCAGCGGCTGCGGATCGACGCCGTGCGCCTCGTTGTAGGCCACCTGCTTGGCTCGACGACGGTCGGTCTCGTCGATGGCTTGACGCATCGAGTCGGTCATCCGGTCGGCGTACATGTGCACCTCGCCGGACACGTTGCGTGCCGCACGGCCGATGGTCTGGATCAGGCTGCGAGACGATCGCAGGAAGCCCTCCTTGTCGGCGTCGAGAATCGACACCAGCGACACCTCGGGCAGGTCGAGACCCTCGCGCAACAGGTTGATGCCGACCAGCACGTCGTACTCACCCAGCCGCAGCTGCCGCAGCAGCTCGACCCGGCGCAACGTGTCGACCTCTGAGTGCAGGTAGCGCACCCGGATGCCCGTCTCCAGCAGGTAGTCGGTGAGGTCCTCGGCCATCTTCTTGGTCAGGGTGGTCACCAGAACGCGCTCGTCGACCTCCGTGCGCTTGCGGATCTCCCCGATCAGGTCGTCGATCTGGCCCTTGGTGGGCTTGACCACCACCTTCGGATCGACCAGCCCGGTCGGCCGGATCACCTGTTCGACGAACTCACCGCTGGCCTGACTCAGCTCGAAGGAGCCGGGCGTGGCGGACAGATAGACGGTCTGACCGATTCGGTCGGCGAACTCCTCCCAGGTCAGCGGCCGGTTGTCGACGGCAGACGGCAGTCGGAACCCGAAGTCCACCAGATTGCGCTTACGCGACATGTCGCCCTCGTACATGCCGCCGATCTGCGGCACCGTCACGTGCGACTCGTCGATGACGAGCAGGAAGTCCTCGGGGAAGTAGTCCAGCAGCGTGGCGGGGGCCGTCCCAGCCGCTCTGCCGTCGATGTGCCGCGAGTAGTTCTCGATCCCGGAGCAGAACCCGACCTGCTTCATCATCTCGACGTCGTAATTGGTGCGCATCCGCAGACGCTGCGCCTCCAGCAGCTTTCCCTGCCCCTCGAGCTCGGCCAGTCGATCCTCCAGCTCCTGCTCGATCGACGAGATCGCGTGCGCCATACGCTCGGGACCGGCCACGTAGTGCGTGGCGGGGAAGACCCGCAACGAGTCGACCTTGCGCACCACGTCACCGGTCAGCGGATGCATGTAGTACAGCGCCTCGATCTCATCGCCGAAGTACTCGATGCGCACCGCGAGCTCCTCGTAGGACGGGATGATCTCGACCGTGTCACCACGCACCCGGAACGAACCCCTGGTGAACGCCATGTCGTTGCGGTTGTACTGCACGTCGACCAGCAGCCTCAGCAGCCCGTCTCGCGGCACCTCGTCGCCGACCTTGAGCTCAACCGACCGGTCCAGGTAGGACTGCGGCGTGCCGAGGCCGTAGATGCAGGACACCGACGCCACCACGACGACGTCGCGCCGCGACAGCAGACTCGACGTCGCGGAGTGCCGCAGCCGCTCCACGTCGTCGTTGATCGAGCTGTCCTTCTCGATGTAGGTGTCCGTCTGCGCGATGTACGCCTCGGGTTGGTAGTAGTCGTAGTAGGACACGAAGTATTCAACGGCGTTGTTGGGCAACATCTCCCGCAGCTCGTTGGCCAACTGCGCGGCGAGCGTCTTGTTGGGCGCCATGACCAGGGTGGGCCGCTGCAGACGTTCGATCAGCCATGCCGTGGTGGCCGACTTGCCAGTGCCGGTGGCACCGAGGAGTACGACGTCGCGCTCCCCCGCGGCAATGCGACGTTCCAGTTCCTCGATGGCAGCCGGCTGATCGCCGGCGGGCTGATGCGGGCTGACCACCTCGAACTCGCCGCCAACGCGCACGATGTCGTCGACGGCGCGGTACTCCGAGTGCGCCAGGACGGGGTATTCGGTAGCGAACGCCATGATCCCAGCCTAGAACGACCCACCGACATCAGCGATTCCCCGAGTCGCTCCGCTCCTGCCCGCCGTCCAACGATTCCCCGAGACCTATGCTGGCCACATCCACCCGCCCAAGCGAGAGAAGTTCGATCTCACCGCCCGCACCAACACCGACCCCAAGGGGATCGTGCGGGCGGTGGACGTCTACACCGTCGAGCCGTGGGGCCTGTACATGGCAAGGCCAACCCCGGGCCGCCCCCAGTTCCACTACCTCGAGTCGTGGCTTCTGCCGTCGATTGGCTTGCGGGCCAGCGTGTTTCACTTCAACGAAGGCCACGAACCGACTCAGGACGTCTACCTCGACGTCGGCAGTTATTCACCGGGGCCGACCGCCTGGCACGCCGAGGACCACTACCTGGACCTGCGCGTGCACACTGGCCGGAGTGTCGAACTGACCGACGTCGACGAACTGCTGACGGCAGTGCAGCACGGTCTGCTCACGCAGGACACCGCCGAACGGGCCATCATCACGGCGACCAGCGCGATCGAGGGCCTGGCCCGCCACGATTACGACCTGGGAAAGTGGCTAGCCGACCTCCATATGGTTCTGACCTGGCGAGGAGCGTAATGTCTGCTGTCATGAGCTCCACCAAGGCCGGGTGGATTGCGGCCGCAGCAGCCGCAATCTTGCTGTCCGGCGCACAGTTCAACCCGGGCGTTGCGCAGGCCGATCCCGGGGTCCCGCCGGGACCCGACGCCACCGAGCAGTCGTCCGATGCCCCTGCCCCGGGGACCGAAGGGCAAGTCCCGGATCTCGGGCCAGGGCCGTACAACGTGGTCTACCGGGCCCGTGTCGACGGTGTCTCGCGCGGTGCGACCGTGAACTACGCGTTCGCCGATGACCAGGTGAACACCGCGAACCCGACGATGGTACCCGGCCGGGTGTTCGAGGCGACGGGCGTGGTGTCCGCGGCGCAGAAGGCGGGCATGCAGGTGTCCATCCAGTGGCCGTACTCGGCCAGTCTGCACTGCGAGATCCTGGTCAACGATCAGATCATCGCGCAGGCCGACCAGTTCGTCGCACCGCGCCTGACGCCACAGCGCAACGACCCGGGGTACGGCGTCCTCAGCTGCGGGACCGTGACCAACTTCCCGACCGGAAACACGGCCCCGATCGACGAACCGGCACCGGTGGACGCTCCGCCGCCTGCCGCCCCACCGCCCGCGACCTAGGCCCGCCACTCGGTGGCGTCAGCCCACACCCAGGCGCGGTGATAGGCGTCGACGAACCACGGCTCCTTGGCCTCGGCGTAGTCGCCCATGGTCCGGTGACCGGCGGCGGCCACCTCGCGCTTCAGGGCCAGGTACTCGTCGCGCACGCGGGGCTCGGCCACCAGCCAGTCACGGAACAGCAGCGCGAACTGTTGATTCGGCCAGCCGTCGACCCGAACGTGCACATTCGTCGGTCGTCCTGGATCGGCTGATGCGTGAAAGCGCTTGTGCCACAGCGCCGGATCCGGGGTATGCGGGCTGTCGCCGGTGATGGCGTCGATCCGCGGATAGCCCGCCGCCAGCAGGCTGTCGACGAGTTCGTCGGCCACCGCGAGCGACGGCACGGTGACCTGTACGTCGATGACGTCCTTGGCGTCAAGGCCGGGCACCGCCGTCGACCCGATGTGGTCGATGCGCATCGCCCGATGTCCACACGCGGTGTTGAGGCGTGCCACGATGCGGCGTGCCTGGTCCGGCCACGTCGGATCGGACGGCACCAGCTGCAGCGTCACCCGCGCCGGTTCGCGGGCGGCGACGTTCTGCGCGAACGGCACGATCCGCTCTTGCCACAGCGTGCGGGCACGTTCGGCCAAGTCCTCCGCGGTGCCGGAGTTGTCCAGCCAGACGTCGGCCACCGCGCGGCGCTGCTCCTCGGTCGCCTGGGCGGCGATCCGATGGCGGGCATCGGGCTCGGGCATGCCCCGCTGCTCGACGAGACGCGTCACCCGGGTCTCCACGTCCGCATCGACGATCACGACCAGCGGAAACATCGGTGCCATCTGCGATTCCACCAGAAGCGGGATGTCCTCGATGATCACCGCGTCGTCGGGCGCCGCTTCGAT
Organism: Mycobacterium sp. AZCC_0083; assembly: GCF_014202335.1. Lineage (GTDB taxonomy): Bacteria > Actinomycetota > Actinomycetes > Mycobacteriales > Mycobacteriaceae > Mycobacterium. The sequence goes on from NZ_JACHGP010000001.1 coordinate 69,580, forward strand.
GAGCTCGGCGCGCCGCTTGCCCACCAACGGGTGGACGATGCCGTTCAGCGTCGCGCGCTTTTCGTCGTCGGGGAACGCAATGGCCGCAAGGGCGGGCCGGTTGAGCGCCCCGTCGGGCAGCAGAATCTCCGCACCGAACGCCTCGACGAGCTTGGTCAGCCCTTCCGTGCCGGGCTGGACCACCTCCCTGGCGATGACGTCCCCATCGACGACGATGCCGCCGCATTTGGAGAACTCCGTGGACACCGTGGACTTGCCGGCGCCTATACCGCCGCTCAATCCGATTCTCAGCATGGTTTGCCCGTCTCAGAGAAGAGCGAAGCCACGCAGCAAAATTCTGCTGCGTGGCTTCATCACTCGGCGAATGAGTGGTCTCTTAGGCGCTACCGGCCAGCTTCTCCCGGAGTGCGGCCAGCTGGGCATCGCTCGCAAGCGTGCCGCCGCCGGAATCACCCGAGCTGGACGAGGAGGACGACGACGAGCCGTTGGCGGTCGCAGGCCTGCTGGCTGCCTCCGCATCGGCCGCGGCGAACTTCTCCATCTGGGCGGTGTGCATCTTGTGACGACGCTCGGCCTCGGCGTACCGGGCCTCCCACTCGTCACGCTGCTTCTCGAAGCCTTCCAACCATTCGTTGGTGTCGGCGTCGAAGCCCTCGGGGAAGATGTAGTTGCCCGCCTCGTCGTAGCTGTCGGCCATGCCGTACTTCGACGGGTCGAACTCCTCGGTGTAGTCCTCGTTGGCCTGCTTGAGGCTCAGCGAGATCCGGCGACGCTCCAGGTCGATGTCGATGACCTTGACCATCGCGTCGTCGCCGACCTGGACCACCTGGTCCGGGACCTCGACGTGGCGCTCGGACAGCTCCGAGATGTGCACCAGGCCCTCGATGCCCTCCTCGACGCGGACGAACGCACCGAACGGAACCAGCTTGGTGACCTTGCCTGGCACGATCTGGCCGATGGCGTGGGTGCGGGCGAAGTGGCGCCACGGGTCTTCCTGAGTCGCCTTGAGCGACAACGAAACCCGCTCGCGGTCCATGTCGACGTCGAGCACCTCGACGGTGACCTCGTCGCCAACGGTGACGACCTCGGACGGATGGTCGATGTGCTTCCAGGACAGCTCGGAGACGTGCACCAGGCCGTCGACGCCGCCAAGGTCGACGAACGCGCCGAAGTTGACGATCGAGGAGACGACACCCTTGCGGATGGCACCCTTCTGCAGCTGGTTGAGGAACTCGCTGCGCACCTCGGACTGAGTCTGCTCCAGCCACGCGCGGCGCGAGAGCACCACGTTGTTGCGGTTCTTGTCGAGCTCGATGATCTTGGCCTCGATCTCCTTGCCGATGTACGGCTGAAGATCGCGGACCCGGCGCATCTCCACCAGCGACGCGGGCAGGAAGCCGCGCAGACCGATGTCGAGGATCAGGCCGCCCTTGACGACCTCGATGACGGTGCCCTTGACGGCCTCGTCCTTCTCCTTGAGCTCCTCGATCGTGCCCCAGGCGCGCTCGTACTGCGCACGCTTCTTGGACAGGATCAGACGGCCTTCTTTGTCCTCCTTGGTGAGGACCAACGCTTCGACCTCGTCGCCGACGGACACAACCTCACTGGGGTCGACGTCATGCTTGATCGAAAGTTCGCGGGAAGGAATGACGCCTTCGGTCTTGTAACCGATGTCGAGCAAGACTTCGTCACGGTCAACCTTGACGATGGTGCCTTCAACGATGTCGCCATCGTTGAAGTACTTGATGGTCTTGTCGATGGCGGCCATGAAATCCTCGGCCGAGCCAATGTCGTTGATGGCTACTTGCGGCGAGGTGATGGAGGGACTTGGCATGTTGTTGGGTTGCTCCGGACAGGTTCAATCGTAGGGACAGGTGGTATTTGCGTGACTCGCGTTCAAGCACGTACGAGCACCTGGTCAGCCTACTCGACTGTGCACACGCTGGACAAACCCGGGTCAGGTTCGGCCGCCGGGACGAAACGACCATCGCTACCCTACGTTGGTGTCCTACCCCGCCACACCGCCTCGGCAGCGCCCGTTCATTCCGCCGCTGCCGAGGCGGATCCGCAAAGTCGGAGCGCCGCTCGGGGTGATCATCGCGCTCGGAACCGTCGTCGGGCTCATCGTGATCCTCGTCACCGCGGTCAATCCCGTCGGCACGACGATCGCGTTCACCCTGGCAACCCTGGCTTTGGCGATCGTTCTGCTGGCCTACCTGTGGCTGGATCGATGGGAGCCGGAGCCCCCGCGGCTGCTGCTGTTCTCATTCCTCTGGGGCGCGTCGGTGGCCGTCGTGCTGTCGGTGGCCTTGGAAGTCGCCCTCGAGCCGCTGTTCGGCACCGACGGAACCATCGCGTTGGGGGCGCCGCTGATCGAGGAGGCCGCCAAGGGCCTGTTCCTGCTGCTCATGATGACGGGCAGGCGCCGAAACGAACTCAATACGCTGACCGACTGCCTGGTCTACGCGGGCATCACGGCGGCGGGCTTCGCCTGGCTGGAGAACATCTTCTACATCTCCGACAGCGGAACGCTCGCGGAGTCGCTGGGCACGGCGGCGCTGAGGCTGGTGATGGGGCCATTCGCGCATCCGCTGTTCACCACGATGACCGGCATCGGGGTGTACTTCGCACTGCAGCAGCGCAGCGCCGTCGCCAAGGCCGGCTGCATCCTGCTCGGCTATGCGGGCGCGGTGCTGATGCATGCGCTGTGGAACGGCTCGTCGCTGATGAGCATCGAGGCCTACTTCCTGGTCTATCTGCTCTGGATGGTGCCGGTGTTCGGCCTGGCGATCGTTCTCGCCGTGCACAGTCGCCGCCGCGAACAGCGCATCGTCGCCGAGAAACTGCCAGGCATGGTGGCGGCAAGCCTCGTCACCGCGAACGAGGCGACCTGGCTCGGCTCGTTGCGCAACCGGAAGTCGGCGATCCGCGAGGCAAGCCGGGTCGGGGGAAAGTCCCAGGCCAAGGCCGTCAAGAACTTCGCCGCCCAGGTGGTCGAGCTGGCATACGTGCGGGACCGAATCGACCGTGGCTTCGGTGACCAGCGGGTCTTCGCGCTGCAGAACGAGGAGGCGTACTGGGTGCACATGGCACGCGCGGCCGCGCCGACGTTGCAGTCGCTGGCCGGGTACCGCGCACCAGGGAGCTAGTGGGCGGCCCGCAGGAACGGGGCCTTCCACAACAGCGCGAAGGTTTCCAGCAGCACCAGCGGAAGGTGAACCGTCAAGCCAACGATGTACGCCATTCGCTGGCTGCCGGTCGAAACGAAGACGTCATTGGCAACGACGATGATCAGCAACGGCGCGAGATGGGCGACGAGCAGCGCGCCGTTCCATAGTCGGCTCGGCCAGCGCGTCGCACCGATTAGGCACACCAACGCCAACAGAAACATGAGGAAGTACGCCTGAAAAAGGCCTACGTAGCCGTAGGGCTGACTGTGCAGCACATCCAGCGGGCCGCGGCCCTTCCAGCCCAGCGTGGACGCCACCGTGGATGCGATCGTGATCACGAATAGGCAGGTCGCGTGGAAGCGAGTCACGACGATGCGCAGGCGCGCACCCGGATCCGTGGTGATTGATGTCATGGCGTCTCCCCACTGATCGACAACAACTTTTCGAGCGCTTCCCGGGTCAGCTCGCCTGGGCTGCGATCCGCCAAGATCTCCGGCATCACCAGCGACGTGAACAACAGGCCGTTGTAGAAGACGATGAGCATCTGCACGTCCTTGGCTGAGACGTCCCGGTCGACGTCATGTGCCTGGTAGGTGCGCTCCATCGCGTCACCGGTCAGCCCAACGAACGCCAGCCGCGTGTCCGGATCACGCGTGCTTTTCAGCGCCAGTTCCAGCATCACGAGGTACCGGCCCGGATATTGCGTCAGCGCGTGCTCGAGGACGCCGCTGACAGAGTCGACGAGGCCATCCGATCGGGCCCGGAACTGTTCCATTAGATCGAAGTGCAGATCCATTAGGCGCCGCTGAGTCGCTTCGAGGAGCGAATCGCGCGACCGGAAGTAGTTCGACGTCGTGCCTCGCGGCACGCCTGCCGCCTCGTCTACCGCCCTGTGCGACAGGCCATGCAGTCCTTCGCGCACGGCGACTTCGATTGCCGCATCAGCTAATTCGCCACGTCGTCGCTCGTTCACAGGGCGCATGGATCACCTCCGTCAAACCACTATTCTGATAGTACTATCGGTGTAGTGGTTTGGGAAGGCCGTCTAGTGCGCTGCGGCGTCCCAGCTGCGGCCGTACCCGACCGACACCTCCAGTGGGACGTCAAGTGGGTAGGCAGAGCCCATCTTGTCCCGGACAAGGGCCTCCAGCGCCTCCCGCTCCCCCTCGACGACCTCGAACAACAGCTCGTCGTGCACCTGAAGCAGCATCCGTGACTTCAGCGCCGAGTCCTTCAGCGCGGAGTCGACGTTGATCATCGCCACCTTGATGATGTCGGCGGCACTGCCCTGGATCGGGGCGTTCAATGCGGCGCGTTCGGCGGCCTCGCGGACGTTGCGGTTGCTGCTGTCCAGTTCGGGAAGGTAGCGCCGCCTTCCAAGCACCGTGGAGGTATAGCCGTCCTTGCGGGCTTGGTCGACGACTTCGAGCAGATAGTCGCGCACCCCGCCGAATCGAGCGAAGTAGGCCTCCATCTGCACCTTGGCCTCCTCGGTGGAGATCTTCAACTGAGACGCCAGGCCGTATGCGCTCAGGCCGTACGCCAGCCCGTAGGACATCGCCTTGACGCGGCGCCGCAGCTCGGGGGTGACTTCGTCGATCGGCACGCCGAACGCTCTCGACGCGACGAACGAGTGCAGGTCCTCACCAGTGTTGAACGCCTCGATGAGGCCCTCGTCCTTCGACAGATGCGCCATGATCCGCATTTCGATCTGGCTGTAGTCGGCGGTCATCAGTTCGGCGTAGCCCGCACCGACCACGAACCCGTCACGGATCTGGCGGCCCGCCTCGGTGCGGATCGGGATGTTCTGCAGGTTCGGCTCGGTGGAGGAGAGCCTGCCGGTCGCCGCGATGGTCTGGTTGAACGTGGTGTGAATCCGGCCGTCCGAGCCGACCGCATTCAGGAGCCCGTCGACGGTGACCTTGAGCCGGGTGGCGTCGCGGTGCGCGAGCATGTGCTGAAGGAACGGGTGGCCGGTCTTGTCGAACAAGGACTGCAGCGCATCGGCGTCGGTGGTGTAGCCGGTCTTGGTGCGCTTGGTCTTCGGCATCTCGAGCTCGTCGAACAGCACCACCTGCAGTTGCTTGGGCGAACCCAGGTTGATCTGCTTGCCGATCACCGCGTAGGCCGCCTCGGCGGCATCGCGAATCTGATCGGCGAACTGGCTCTGCAGCTGGCCGAGCAGGTCGAGGTCGACGGCGATGCCTGCGGACTCCATGGCGGCGAGCGCGCGCTGGACCGGCAGCTCCATCTGGTCGAGCAGCGAGGACGAGTCGATGCGGGCCAGTTCCTCGTCGAGGGCGTTGGCAAGGTCGGCGACCGCGGACGCCCGCAGGATCAGCGTCTGCACCGCCTGGTCGTCGACGCCTTCCTCGTCATCGAGCAGCGAAAGCTGTTGCTGCTCAGGGTTGTCCGCGCGGAGCTCGCGGCGCAGATAGCGCACCGACAAGTCGTCGAGGGCGAAGCTGCGTTGCCCGGGGCGAACCAGGTAGGCCGCCAGCGCGGTGTCGGAGGTGACGCCTGCGAGATTCCAGCCGCGGCCCTCCAGGTCGTGCATCGCCAGCTTGGCTTCGTGCAGGGCCTTCGGCGGACCGGGATCGGCCAGCCAGGATGCCAGCGCGGCTTCATCCTCGGGAGTCAGGGTGGCCGTGTCGAGGTAGACGCCCTCGCCGTCCGCGCACACGATCGCAATGGCGGTGGCGTCGGCGTCGAATGCCAGGTGGGTGCCCACCACGGCCAATCCGAACCGGTTGCCGAGGCTGTGCTCGGTCAGCCACGCCGCGAGCGTGCCCGGCTCGAGGGCACCGCCGCGCACGTCGAAGCCCTCCTCGACTTCGGGATCGGACGATCCCAGCGTCTCGAACAGCCGGTCGCGAAGCACCCGGAACTCCAGGTCGTCGAACAGCCGGTGAATCTGGTCCCGGTCCCACGGCTGCATGCGCAAGGTGTCCGGGGTCTGGGCCAGCGGGACGTCCTTGACCAGCTCGGTGAGCTCGCGGTTCAGCACGACGCCTGCGACGTGGGCGCGCAGCGCGTCACCGACCTTGCCCTTGACCTGGTCGATGTTGTCGACCAACGATTGCAGCGACCCGTATTCGGAGATCCACTTGGTCGCCGTCTTCTCCCCAACGCCGGGAATTCCCGGCAGGTTGTCGCTGGGATCTCCACGCAGCGCTGCGAAGTCCGGGTACTGCGTGGGGGTGAGGCCGTACTTGTTCTGCACGGCCTCGGGCGTGAAGCGGGTGAGCTCGCTGACGCCCTTGATCGGATACAACACCGTCACGTCATCGCTGACGAGCTGAAGCGCGTCGCGGTCACCGGTGACCACCAGCACCCGGTAGCCCTCGTTCTCGGCCTGGGTGGCCAACGTCGCGATGAGGTCGTCGGCCTCGAAACCCGCCTCGGCGAGCACGGTGATGCCGAGCGCGACCAGCACTTCCTTGGTGATGTCGATCTGGCCCCGGAACTCGTCCGGCGTCGCCGACCGGCCGGCCTTGTACTCGGGGTACTTCTCCTTGCGGAACGTCTCCCGCGACACGTCGAACGCGGCGGCGATGTGGGTCGGCCCCTCGTCGCGAAGCAGGTTGATCAGCATGGCCGTGAACCCGTACACCGCGTTGGTGGTCAGGCCACCCTGGGTCTTGAAGTTCTCGGCGGGCAGCGCATAGAACGCGCGGAAGGCCAGCGAATTGCCGTCCAGCAGCATCAATGTGGGCTTCGATGTGGGCTTGGTATCGGCGGCGGGGGCTGGGCTCACGGGGCTCACTCTATTCACCGACCCCGACAGCCCGACACTGCGGAACGGACCTGTCCTATTCGGCCGCTATCGTCGGCCGCGCCGCATTCAACCGAAAGGAACCTCCGTGGACATGAAACTCGAGCTGGTCACCCTTCCCGTCAGCGACGTCGACCGGGCCAAGGCCTTCTATGTCAGGGCCGGTTTCAACGCCGACCACGATCACCAGGTCAATCCCGAACTCCGCTTCGTCCAGCTCACTCCGCCCGGTTCGGCGTGCTCGATCGCGATCGGCGAGGGTCTCACCGACGCCGCTCCTGGTTCGGTTCGTGGCATGCAGGTGGTGGTGGCCGACGCCGGCGCGACTCACGCCGATCTGTCGGCCCGCGGGATCGACGTCAGCCCGGTCGAGGACCTGCCATGGGGAAGGTTCGTGTACTTCGCCGATCCCGATGGCAACCAGTGGGCGGTTCAGCAACTGGTCGGCTGACGGTCATCGCAGCAGGCGTCTCGCCATCTCGACGAGGACGCGAGCGGCCGGACTCATCGGACCCGACGACCGCCACGCGAACACCAATCGGCCGCGCAGTTCTGGAGTGATGGCGATGGCCGCCAGTCCGGGATGCGTGCGGGACACCGACTGCGGCAGGATCGCGACCCCGAGCCCGTGTTCGGCCAGCTCGGCGAGTGCGACCGGCGTGCTGGCCTCGAACGCGACATGAGGCTTGAGTCCTGCTGTAGCGCAGGCCCTTTCGAACTGCGCCCGAATGCCCGCGCCGATCGGCAGAGCGATCAACTGACGCTCCACCAAGCGGGCCAGGCCGATCGAGGTTCGGCTCGCCCATGGATCGTCAAGGCATACCGCGGCATCGATCGCCTCGTCGGTCACCACCTCGACCGCCAGGCCCGACGGCACCTCGTCGGAGCCGACGGACACGATCGCCGCGTCGAGGGCACCCGACTGAACGTCGTCGATCAGCGCGTCCGAACTGTCCGTGGACAACGTGATCTCCACCGCGGGATGTGCGCGGTGGAAGTCGGCCAGCAGGGTCGGGATGTCGACGTTGTGCGAGGTGACGGTGCCGAGTGTGACGGTCCCCCTGACCAGCTGTGCCAACTCGTCGATGGCGAGGCGTGCGTTCGCGACGGCGCTCAGCGCCGCCCTTGCGTGCGGCAGCATCGCGTCACCCGCGGCGGTCAGACGCGTTTCGCGGCGACTTCGGTCCAGGAGCCGTTGGCCCACCTCGCGTTCCAGGCGCGCGATCTGTGCGCTGACCGCGGGCTGGGCGACGTGGACCCGCTCGGCGGCCCTGGTGAAGTTGCGCTCTTCGGCCACCGCGACGAAGTACTCGAGCTGCCTCAATTCCATAACCATTCACAATAGTTTGTGTAATAACTCTGTCTTGGACTTATGACTTGGGATTCGCCAGCCTGGAGACATGACCAAATCAACGGAAGTCCTCATCGCCGGTGCGGGCATCGGCGGACTCACCGCCGCGCTGACCCTGGACGCCAAGGGAGTCCGATCGACCGTCATCGAGAGCGCGCACCAGCTGAAGCCGCTCGGCGTCGGCATCAACCTGCTGCCGCACGCGGTCCGCGAGCTGCACGAACTGGGCCTGTCCGATGAACTTGCGCGGCTGGCGGCCGAGCCGGCGAAGATCTCGTTCTTCGACGAGGGCGGCCAGTTGCTGTTCAGCGAGCCGCGCGGCATCGCAGGTGGATACGGCTGGCCGCAGTACTCGGTGCATCGCGGTGAACTGCAGATGCTGCTGCTGTCCGCGGTCCGCGACCGGCTGGGAATCGATGCGGTACGGACGGGCATGGGCCTCACCGGTTTCGACGCACTCGACGGCCGCGTCACGGCACACACCGCGGCAGGTGACGTCGACGCCCGGATACTCGTCGGCGCCGACGGTCTGCATTCCGTCGTACGCTCCCGACTACATCCCGAACCCGACCCCCTGATGTGGTCCGGGATACGGATGTACCGCGGCGCGGCCGAGATGCCTGCCTTCCTGGACGGCCGCACCATGGCGATCGTCAAGGGCGCCGACGGCGTCGATCTGATCACCTATCCGATCGGCGGCGGACTCGTCAATTGGGTTGTGCAGGTGCCGGAATCGGCTCCGGGACCGTTACCCGGCGACGCCGGCTGGAACGCGCCCGTCGATCCCGAGACCGTGCACCGCCATCTCGCTGGCTGGCACCTCGAGTGGTTGGACGCAGCAGACATGGTCGGACGCACGGCCACCGTTCTGGAGTATCCGATGGTCGACCGGGACCCGCTGCCCTGGTGGGGCCGCGGCAACGTCACGCTGCTCGGCGACGCCGCTCATCCGATGTACCCCGTCGGAGCCAATGGCGGTTCGCAGGCGATCGTCGACGCGCGCGTGCTGGCCAACGAACTTCACCGCGATCCCGATGCCGGCCTGCGCGCGTACGAGAACGACCGAAGGGCAGCGACTGCCGACGTCATCGCCGCCAACCGGGAGATGCATCAGTCGGGCGCCACCCTGAGCCCGGAGGACCTCGCCGAGGTCACCGCGAAGTACCGCAGCGACACCGACGCAGACAGGACGACCGCATGACCAACTACGTTCTCATTCCCGGCGCCTGCCACGGCGCATGGTGCTTCGACGACCTCGCCACCGGACTGCGTGCAGCCGGCCACCGCGTCCTGGCGTACACACTGACCGGGATTTCCGAGCGGGCCCATCTGCTGCACGCGGGAGTCAACCTCGAAACACACGTGACCGACGTCCTGTCCGCCCTGTCCATCGAGCCCGACGCCGACGATCTCGTCCTCGTCGGCCACAGCTACGGCGGCATGGTCATCACCGCTGTCGCCGACCGCATCCCCGACCGGGTGGACGCGCTCGTCTACCTGGACGCCCTGGTGCCCAGAAACGGCGAATCCTGCTGGGACCTGGTCAACGACGAGCACCGGGAGTGGTACATCGGCGTCGACCACACGGGTTATGGCGTGCCGCCGCTGCCGTTCTTCGATGCGCGGGCGAGCGCCCATCCACTCGCGTCGTTCCTGCAGCCGATCGCGCTATCCGGCGACCTCAGCGCGTTCCGGCGCCGCGACTACGTCTATGCGCTGGGTTGGCCGGGTGATTCACCCCTCCGCCCGTCCTATGAACGCGTTCGCGACGACCCGACGTGGACCACGCACGAACTGGACGGCAAGCACAACCTGATGCGCGACAACCCCGACGATCTGCTGCGAATCCTGCTCGACGCCGGCGCGCGATAAAACTGCAACACGTTTCAGTTAGAGCGCTTTGATCGCGTAGTCTGAGCCCCGTGCCAGCAGCAATCGACGCCACCAATCAGCTACCCGCCATCGATGGATGGTTCGCTCACGACGACGCCGGAGTTCCACACCTGATCGCGGGCAAGTGCACGCAGTGCGGCACCTACGTCTTCCCGCCGCGGGCCAACAACTGCCCCAACCCGGCGTGCACCGGCGATGACTTGGAGCAGGTGCCGCTGTCCCGCCGCGGAAGGGTGTGGAGCTACACCGAGAATCGGTATCCCCCACCCGCGCCATACCCGGCTTCCGACCCGTTCGAGCCGTTCGCCATCGCCGCGGTGGAGCTCGTCGAAGAAGGACTGATCATCTTGGGCAAGGTCGTCGAGGGCACCCTGGCCGCCGACCTCAAGGTCGGCATGGAGATGGAGTTGACCACCATGCCGCTGTACACCGACGAGGACGGATTCGTCCGCAGCGTCTACGCCTGGAGGATCGCAGAATGAGCCCGGATCCGCTGTACATCCTTGGTGCCGGTATGCACCCGTGGGGCAAGTGGGGCCGCGACTTCACTGAGTACGGCGTCGTCGCCGCCCGCGCCGCGCTGGCCGAGGCCGGATTGGACTGGCGCCAGATCCAGCTGGTGGCTGGCGCCGACACCATCCGCAACGGCTACCCCGGCTTCATCGCCGGGTCGACGTTCGCGCAGAAGTTGGGCTGGAACGGCGTCCCGGTCAGCTCGAGCTACGCGGCGTGCGCCAGTGGCTCGCAGGCGTTGCAGAGCGCCCGCGCCCACATCCTGGCCGGGTTCTGCGACGTCGCTCTGGTGATCGGCGCCGACACGACCCCGAAGGGCGCGTTCGCACCCGTTGGCGGCGAGCGCAAGAACGATCCCGACTGGCAGCGGTTCCACCTGATCGGCGCGATGAACCCGGTGTACTTCGCGCTGCTTGCCCGCCGCAGGATGGATCTCTACGGTGCCACGTCCGAGGACTTCGCCCAGGTGAAGGTCAAGAACTCCCGCCACGGTCTGCAGAATCCGAATGCCCGCTACCGCAAGGAATCCGCGGTCGAGGACGTGCTGGCCAGTCCGGTCGTCTCCGATCCGCTGCGGCAGCTGGACATCTGCGCCACGTCGGACGGCGCCGCGGCGTTGGTGGTGGCGAGCAAGTCCTTCGCGGAGAAGCACCTTGGCTCGCTCGAGGGCGTGCCCTCGGTGCGCGCCGTGTCCACCGTGACCCCACGCTACCCTCAGCACTTGCCCGAATTGCCGGACATCGCAACGGATTCCACCGCCGTGGTGCCCGCACCGGAGCGGGTGTTCAAGGATCAGATCCTCGACGCCGCCTATGCGGAGGCGGGCATCGGACCCGACGACGTCAGCCTGGCCGAGGTCTACGACCTGTCCACCGCCCTCGAGCTGGACTGGTACGAGCACCTGGGCCTGTGCGCCAAGGGCGAGGCCGAGGCTCTGCTGCGCAGCGGCGCGACGACGATCGGCGGCCGGATCCCGGTCAACCCCTCCGGCGGCCTTGCGTGCTTCGGCGAGGCGATCCCGGCCCAGGCGATCGCGCAGGTCTGCGAGCTCACCTGGCAGTTGAAGGGTCAGGCCATTGGCAGGCAGGTCGAGGGCGCCACGGTGGGCGTCACGGCCAACCAGGGCCTGTTCGGCCACGGGTCGTCGGTCATCGTCGCCCGCTAGGTGGGTCCCCCCTTCCTCCGCGAGCGCGCGTGTCTGCGGGCGACACGCCGCGGGGAGCCCTGATTTTGCGCGCGCTCGGCGTCGGGGCGATCCATGCACCGTCCGCGAACGTGCACGTTCTGCTGGAGTTTTGCGGCGTGTCGGGCAGCAGACACGCGCGCTCGCGGGAGGAGGCTAGGCCACGCCGAGGTAGGCGGCGCGAATGCCGTCGTCGGCCAACAACTCCCGCGCCGGCCCGCTGCGCGTCACCTGGCCGGTCTCGAGGATGTAGGCGCGATCCGAGCGACTCAGTGCCTGCTGGGCGTTCTGCTCGACGAGCAGCACCGTGGTACCCGTCGAGTTGATCTCGGAGATGATCTTGAAGATCTGCGAGATCACCATGGGGGCAAGGCCCATCGACGGCTCGTCGAGCAGCAGCACCTTCGGCCTCGCCATCAGCGAGCGTCCGATCGCCAGCATCTGCTGCTCGCCGCCGGACAGCGTGCCCCCTACCTGGGTGCGCCGCTCCGCGAGCCGCGGAAACGTCTCCAGGATCCAGTCCAGCCGTTCGCGGTGTTCGGACCGGTTCGCAAACTTCCGCCCGTAACACCCCATTTCGAGGTTCTCGGTGACGGTCATGCCGGGGAAGACGCCGCGTCCCTCCGGCGCCTGGATCAGCCCGTCGGTGACGCGGCGGTGGGCCTTGACCTTCGAGACGTCCTTGCCGTCGAACCAGACCGAGCCCGACGAGAGTGGTCGCAGACCCGAGATGGCACGCATCATCGTGGTCTTGCCCGCACCGTTGGAGCCGAGCAGGGTGACGAGCTCACCTTCGCGCACGATCAGCGAAACACCGTGCAGCGCTTGAATGCGCCCGTAGTGCACGACGACGTCGCGGACTTCGAGCAGGACCGGTCGCGGATCGGCATCCGTCGTCTCAGCCGAGTTCGTCATCGGGCACCCCCAGATATGCGGCGATGACCGCCGGGTTGTCGCGGATCTCGGCAGGCAGCCCGTCGGCGATCTTGCGACCGAACTCGAGCACGACGATCCGGTCGGTGACACCCATGACCAGGCGCATGTCGTGTTCGATCAGCAGCACCGTGTAGCCGTCGTCACGAATCGCCCGGATCAGCTCGATGAGTGCGGACTTCTCGCTCGGATTGAACCCCGCCGCGGGCTCGTCGAGGCACAACAGCTTGGGCTCGGTGGCCAGTGCGCGGGCAATCTCCAGTCTGCGTTGGTCGCCGTACGGCAGGTTCTTGGCCTTTTCGTCGGCACGCTGTGAGATGCCGACGAATTGCAGCAGGGCGGCTGCCTTTTCGACCGCCGACTTCTCCTCACGCCGGTGCCGGGGGGTGCGGACCAGTGCCCCTGGCACGGACGTCTTGTGCCTGGCGTCGGTGCCGACCACGACATTCTCGAGCGCCGTCATCTCGCCCCACAGCCGAATGTTCTGGAACGTCCTGGCGATGCCGAGCCGCGTGATCTGGTGCCGCTTGATCTTCCCGAGCGGTGCGCCGTCGAACATCACCGTGCCCGAAGTGGGCCGGTAGACGCCGGTGATGGCGTTGAAGCAGGTGGTCTTTCCCGCGCCGTTGGGTCCGATCAATCCGAGGATCTCGCCCCGCTTGATGCTGAACGTCACCGCGTCGAGTGCGGTGAGTCCGCCGAACTTGACGGTGAGATCCTTTGTCTCCAGCAGCGGCTCGCCCTCTGCCACCTGGACCTCGCGGTGCAGTGCCGCGAGTTCTTCGTCGATCACGGGCTCTTCAGTCATGCGCGATCCCGCTTCGCTTCTCGCTCGTGGTCATGCCGCCGCCTTCGAATCATCCGCGCTGCCAAGCAGTTTGTGCGCGGACTTGCCGTATGCGAGCAATTGCTGGCGCACCGGGAACAGGCCCTGTGGCCGGAAGATCATCAACACCACCAGCGCCAGGCCGAAGAACAGGTACTTTAGGTCGCCGAGGTTGACGCCGAGCAGATGCACACCGAGTAATCGGTTGGGCAGGTAGACGATGATGAACGCGCCGAAGATGACGCCCAGCTTGTTGCCCTGACCGCCGAGCACCACGGCCACCAGGAACAGCATCGAGTTGATGATGTTGAAGTTGGTCGGCGCGACGTACTGCACCTGGCCGGCGTAGAGCGCCCCGGACAGGCCGCCGATCGCCGCACCGATCACGAAGGCCCACAGCTTGAACCGGAAGGTGTTGACGCCCATGACTTCCGCGGCGTCCTCATCCTCCCGGATGGCCACCCAGGCCCGGCCCACCCGGCTGCGCTCCAGGTTGCCGACCAACAGCAGGAGACCGACGATCAACAGCAGGCCGAGCCAGAACCACCAGGTGCCGTAGTTGGCGTGACCCATCGAGTTGCCGCTGGAGAACACGCCGTTGGGCAACTTCTCGGTCTCCCCCAGCCGCGGATAGGCGATCTCGTTCAGACCGCGCGACCCGTTGGTGATGTCGGAGAGGTTGTCGGCGAGCAGGCGGATGATCTCGCCGAAGCCGAGCGTCACGATGGCCAGGTAGTCACCGCGCAGGCGCAGCGTCGGGATGCCCAGGATCAGACCCGCCAGCGCGGTCACCGCCATCGCCAGTGGAACACAAGACAGCCAGGCCCAGTCCTTGCTGAAGAACCCGGTGGGACCCATCTTGTTCCATGGACTGTCGGGACTGGTGATCAGCGCAACCGTGTAGGCACCCACTGCGTAGAAGCCCACGTAGCCGAGGTCGAGCAGGCCGGCTTGACCGACCACCACGTTGAGCCCGATGGCGATGATCGCGACCATCACGAACGCCGCCATGGTGCCGCCGAAGCTGATGCCCGGGGTGTCGATGAAACCCGGTGTGTACAAGGGCAACAGCGCGAGCAGCGTGAAGCCGATGACACCGAAGATCCACTTCATCGGCCGGCTGAGGCCCGACCACCACTGCCGCAGACCGTCGCCGGGGGCCAGCAGTCGCTGACCGAGGGACGTGACCGAACCGCTCTCGGGCGCAGCCTTGTGACTCATGCGCGCGCCTTTCCGAGGCTTTCGCCGAGGATGCCGGTCGGCCGGATCAACAGGACGAGGACGAGCAGGACGAAGGCGACGACGTCACGCCACTGGGTGCCGAACACGGCCTGGCCGTAGTTCTCCATCACGCCGAGCAACAGACCGCCGAGGAGTGCACCGCGCAGGTTTCCGATGCCGCCGAGGACCGCGGCCGAGAAGGCCTTGATGCCCAGCAGGAATCCGCCGGAGTAGATGAGGCCTTGCGGCACCTTCAGCGTGTAGAGCAGCGCCGCGGCGCCCGCCAGCAGACCGCCGATCAGGAAGGTGGTGATGATGATGCGCTCACGCGACACACCCATGAGCGTGGCGGTGGTCGAATCCTGCGCGACGGCGCGGATGCCGCGGCCGAACTTGGTGCGGTTGATCGCGATGTCGGTCAGCAGGGCGAGTACCAACGCCGCGGCGAGCACGACCAGCGTGACGTTGGAGACCGATGCACCGAAGATCGTGAACTGAGTCTTGGGTTGTACCAGGATGATCGGCTGCTGGGCGTTGGACCCGCCGTACCCCTTGATGATGTGCGGCAGGATGAAGTGCACGAATTCCTGCAGCACGAAGGACATTCCGATGGCGGTGATCAGGAAGGTCAGCGACCGCGCGTTGCGGCGCCGCAGCGGGCGGTAGGCGATGAACTCGAGCCCCACCGCCGCCGTCCCCGACACCAGCATCGCGAACAGCATGGCAATCGCGAGGTACAGAATGGTGAGTGCGACGCCCTTGTTGTAGGCGTTACCGCTCGGCGAGAACCCCAGGATCATGTCCAGGCAGAAGTACGCGCCGAACATGCCGAGCATGAAGATCTCGGAATGGGCGAAGTTGATCAACCGGAGCACGCCGAACACCAGGGTGTAGCCGACGGCGACCAGCGCGTAGATGGCACCCCACGACAGCCCGTCGACGGTCAACTGCCAGAACCCATTCAACAGGCCATCGACGTTGAAGTTGATGTTGGCGGCCTGGCAGGCGAATTGTTCGACGCACTCTTGGATCATCCGGGGGCGGCTCCTGGTGGATTACGGATACGAGGCGCGCCCGAGAGCACTTCGGTCTCGGACGCGCCTCGTCTCGGACGGTTACTGAACCTTGTAGATCCAGATCAGCGTCGAGGTCAGCTCGCCCTTGTCCGTCCACTGGTACTTGCGTGCGACGCCCTGGCCGTCATAGGTGCGCACGAAGTCCAGCAGGTCGGGTCGGGTGATCTTCCCTGCGTCGATGCCCTTCACCAGGATGGTGCCCAGGTCGTAGCCCTCAGTGCTGTACGTGCTGGGCTCCACGCCGAATTTCTTGGTGTACTCGTCCACGAACGTTCCGGTGGCCGGGCCGCACGGGCAAGCAAGGACGGCGTCCTTGGACGCCTCGCCTGCCTGCTTGACGAACTCCGGATCCTTGGTGCCGTCGGCGCTGGAGAACGTCGCCGTCACGCCCGCGTCCCTCAGCTGCTGCACCAGGGGTGCGGCCTCCGAGTAGTACCCGCCGTAGAACACCGCGTCCGGGTTGGCGCCCTTGATCTGGGTCACCGCGGCCGAGAAGTCCTTGTCGCCCTTCTTCACCGAGATGTTGCACGACGATTCCGCCACCGGCCCGAGCGTCTCACGCACGGCGGTGGACAGGCCGAGGCCGTAGTCGGTGCTGTCATCCACGACGCAGATCTTTTTGAAGCCCTTCGTGTTCTTCAGGTAGTTGGCGACCGACGGGCCCTGTACGCCGTCGTTGGCCAATCCGCGGAAGAACGTCTTCCACCCGTTCTCGCTCAGCGTGACGTTGGTGGCCGACGCAGTGGTCGCGACCAAACCGGCTTGGTCGAACACCGTGCCGGTGGCCTTGGTCTCACCGGAGAACGCCGGGCCGACCAGACCGATGGTGTATTGGTCGTCGACGATCTGCGGGGCGATGGCGGTGGCCTTCTGCGGGTCGCCCTCGGTGTCGAACGGCTTCAGCTGTACCTGGCAGCCTGGGTTCGCGGCGTTGTGCTTGTCGATGGCCAACTGCACGCCATTCTTGATGTTGATGCCGAGTGCGGCGTCGGGACCCGTGAGGGCGCCCGCCATCGCGATCGACACCGGCGGGCACGTCGCCTTTCCGTCCCCAGCGGGATCGGCGGCTTTCACGCCTTCGGGCGCCTTCACCTCGGCGCCGTTCTCGTCGATCTGTACTTGCTCGACGATCTTCAAGTTGGCTTGCGCCTTGTTCTCTTCGGGGCTGGACTGATTGCAGCCGGCAATGCCAAGCACAACCAAGCCCGCGCTACCGAGAGCAAATGCACTCCGTGCCACGCGACCTCGCACGTTCTACCTCCGAGTCAGAGTTGTCATCGGCACCGAGGGTGCAGCGCACGTCGGCCGTCCCCCGATGCTTCGGGTAGAACATAGCCAACCCGTGGCCGTAGTGCGTGATGTTGGGAAATGCGGCCTGCGTATTCGCCGTGTCCGACCGTCAAAAGGCGGGTCAGGAAACGCATTTGTTACGCGTCGCCGGGCACGTCCAATGTTTCCAGCACCACCTCGGCAACTCGCTTCATGGTGGTTCTGCGGTCCATTGCGGCGCGCTGAATCCACTTGAATGCCTCGGGTTCGGTCATCGCCTGCTTCTGTTGGAGCAAACCCTTTGCACGCTCGACGAGCTTGCGCGTCTCGAGGCGATCGGTGAGCGTGGCGACTTCTGCTTCCAGCGCTGCGATCTCGCTGAAGCGGCTCAACGCAAGCTCGATGGCCGGGATCAGATCGGTGATGGAGAACGGCTTCACCAGATAGGCCATTGCACCGGCGTCCCTTGCCCTCTCGACGAGGTCACGCTGCGAGAAGGCAGTCAGCACCACGATCGGGGCGATGCGCTTGCCTGCGATCTCCGTGGCCGCGTCGATGCCGTCACGGCGAGGCATCTTCACGTCCATGATCACCAGATCCGGCATGAGCTTCTCGGCGAGCTCGACGGCCTCCTGCCCGTCGCCTGCCTCCCCGACTACGTCGTAGCCCTCCTCGCGAAGCATCTCGGCGAGGTCGAGACGAATGAGGGCCTCGTCCTCGGCGATCAGTACACGGCGCGGCTTGACGACGTCCGTCGTTGACTCGGTCATGTGCACATTGTCGCGTGACGGGCGCTGATCAGCGACCTCGGGGCATTTACGGGCCTGCCGAGCGATCCTCTATCGTGGGAGACCGCACGAGCTGAGCCCTCGTATCCCAACTGGCAGAGGAAACGGATTCAAAACCCGTGCAGTGTGAGTTCGAATCTCACCGAGGGCACCAGAAGCGCCGACGAACCAGAGGCCCCCAACTCCACGTTGAGGGCTCTGGTTCGTAGAGACGCAGGCGAAATCGCTCGCCTAGCTGGCCGCACCGCCTGCCGAATCGGAGGCGCCTTCGCCGCCTTCGGCGCCCGCCGCACCAACGCCCGCGGTGACGGCTACCGGCTTGGCCTTGACCTCACCCGAGCCACTGCCGTCCTTGCCCCGTGTGCGGCTGCCGGAACCCTCGTTGCCGTCCTTGCCCGACTTCGACTGCCCCTCGGACGCGCCGGACTTGGTCGATTCGCCCGACTTGCTGGAACCGGACTTGGTGGATTCACCGGACTTGTCCGAATCGCTTGGCTTGTCGGATTCGTCGGACTTGCTGCCCGTCGACGACTCGGGAGTCGTTGAACCCGTGGAGGTTCCGGTCGAACCGGTCTCCGTGGTGGTGCCGGTCGTTCCCGTTGGCTCGGTCTTGACGGGCTCAGTCTTGACGGGCTCGGTGACCGTGACGGGCTCGGTGACCTTGACGGGCACCGCCGTCTCCGTCGCCGTCGCTACCGCCGTCTCCGTCGCCGTGACAGCCGGCAGGGCAGCCGTCTCGGTGGACTCGGCCGGAGTTTCCGCCGTGGCGGTCTCCTCTGCTGCTGTCACTTCCGTGGCGGTTGTCTCCGTCGCAGTTTCTACCGTCGCGGTCTTCTCCGTCGCGTCGGCGCCCTTGCCGTCCGCTGCGGTTGCGTCCGATTCGGCGGCCAGGCCCTCCGTCTCCGCCGATACGACCGACGCCGACCGCAGTGCCAACGGTGCGGCTGCGGCTGCGGCAGGGCCGGACAGCACCCCGGCGATCCCGCTGAGGAAGTTCGTGATGGCGGTGACGACTGCTGTCACGAAGCCCTGCACCCCCGATACGAGCGCCTGGACCAGCGCCGCGATCGGATTCAGTATCGGGATGCCCGGGATGCCCGGGGTGGTCGGCATCGGATGTGCGGCGATCCAGTCCTTGAGCATCTCCGAGACGGTGTGGCTGACCCCGTTGCTATCCACGTAGACCTTCTCGCCACCGACCGACGTCCATATTCCCATGTTGGCCCCGGGGTCGGTGCTGCCCGCGGTGTCCCGGCCGGTGTAAAGGAAGATCGGCCCTATCTGCTCCGCGAACTGTTGGTTGTAAAAGGGGCTGTTCGGGTCCGCGTAAGCCTGCCAGGTGTCGAGGAGGTCCTTGATCCAGGCGGCCTGGGTCGCGGCGCTTGCGGCATCAGTGCTGGACACGCCGTACTCAGTGAGCCAGACCTGCTTGTCGGGAATCAGGTTCATGATGGCTTCGACCTGTTCGCGCGGCGTGAGGAAGGCGCCGCAGCTGGGGCAGGTCCCGGAGAACGGAATCTGATCGCCGTAAGGGTGCACTGACAACGCATCGAAATATTGCTCCGGGTTGGTGCCGAGGGCGGCAAGCATCCGCGTAACGAACGTGACCGGATCCATCGTGAACCCGCCGAAGGTCTGTGTGGCGCCCACGGCACCGGCAACGACCGTGGCAGTCGGGTCGCCTGTAACGACGTTATTGATCGCTGCGTACGCCGCCTTCAGCAGCGTCGCGTAGTCCTCGGGACTGATGGGGTTGGAGAACATGAACGAGTTGGGCTCGTTCCAGATCTCGTACGCCGAGACGATGGAGGCATAGGACACCGGGAGGACGGCACCAGGAACGGCGACTTGGTGCGCCATGAGTTTGTTCAGAAAGTCCGTGAACGCCGCGACGTTGGGCGTGTCACTGCCGGGCGGGAACCCTGGATTGCCTGGGTTTGGCCCGGCCCACGACGGGGTGCCGTTGATCTCGGCCATGACGCCCATGTTTCGGGCGGCCGCAGCGGACATGACCTTGTCGAGGAGAGAGAAGTCATAGGTGTTGTCCGTCTGCTCGATCAGCCCCCACGGCACGAACACGCGAATGTTCTGCACGCCGATCGACTGCAGTTGGTCCAGCGTTGCATCGATGTCAGCTTGCGACATGCCGTAGAGGGGTGACTCGGCCATGCCGATGGTGTTCGGCGTGTCGGTGATTTCCGCCACCTGGACGTACTCGTAGGCGGCCATCCTGGGTGGCGCCACGAAGATCCCGCTGGCGTACGCGCTCACCATCGCCGCTGGGATTACCGCTATGACAGCCCGAGTCGCGATCGCTCGAAACAGAGTGCCTCTGCACTTGTTCATGGGGGATCCTCTTTCGTTCAAGACCGAAGTTTTCGACATCACCGTCAACCGGTGGACTTAATTTACTCACTCGACAGCAAATATGCGTGGCTATTGACGTGAACTGCAAGTAACCGTTCCTAAGACAGTCTCAGCTCAGGGTGTCGGGGCCTGACTTCTTCGCTTGGATCGGCACGTTTGGCAAATAATCAGGGAAAGGGTATGCATTAGCGTCGTCCCATCACATGCAGATCTCTTTTCAATGAAAATGCCAGCTGAGAGGCATTGTTCCGCGACAAAGCATCGTGCGTTGGAAAATGGTGAAATAGCGGCACTCCGTGCCAGATTAGCTACAGCCAACAATCCCCTCTGCGCCGGGGGGCTCGACCCCCGCACGGCAAACAATTATTTACATTGTCGAAAATTTAGCCAGCAAGCACCTGATCTTGCGGGAGTTACCCTCTAGGCGTGACAATCGCGGACAACGGAGCGGCGCCGACGGGCGTGATCCCGTCGGCTCGACGCGGCCCATGCGTGCCGGCCGTAGCACTGGAGATCCGGGGCGCGGGCCGCACCCAACACCAGGCGCAGGGCACGTCCCGACAGATGCGCGTGCTGTCCGTGACGACCCGGATCGCCGCGGTCGTGAGCGCGTTCTTCGGCATCCAGCAGTTCGTCATCGCGAACGACGCGCTGTGGCTCGGTTACCTGAACCTCGGCAGCGCCGTCGTCTTCCTTCTCATCCCGCAGCTGTACCGATACGGCGATCTACTCCCACCGGTGGCGTTCCTTCTGGTGGCGTACACGGGAATGACGATCTCCTCTATTTACATCGGCAGCGGGATCGGCCTGCACTTCTACTTCGCCGTCGCTGCGGCGATCATGCTGCTGGTACTGGGCATCGAGCGCATCGTGCTGGCCTCGCTCCTCGCCGTGCTCGGAGCAGTCACGGTGGTCGCACTCGAGATGTGGGTGCCGCACAACACCGGCACCCAGCCCGACTGGGCATTCAAGATGGGCTTCATCGTCAACACCGCGGCCGCATGGCTGCTCGTGGTCGCGACGGTCTGGTACGCACTGCGCGAGACTGCCAGGGCCGAGCAGGCAATGGAAACCGAGTACCAGCGCTCGGAAACGCTGCTGGTCAACATCCTTCCCGCCTCGATCGCCGAACGCCTGAAGAACCCGGCGCACAACATCATTGCCGACAAGTACGACGATGCCTCGATCCTGTTCGCCGACATCGCCGGCTACACAAAACGGGCGAGCGACACCACACCGACCGAACTCGTCCGCTTCCTCGATGCCCTCTACACCGACCTCGACGCGCTCGTCGATCGCCACGGCCTCGAGAAGGTCAAGACGAGCGGCGACTCGTACATGGTGGTCAGTGGCGTACCCGAGTCGCGGCCCGACCACCTTCAGGCACTGGCCGGCCTGGCACTGGACATGGCCGACGCCGTGGCCGGCCTCAAGGATCTGCAGGGCCGTGAAGTCCCACTGCGGATCGGCCTCGCGGCTGGACCGGTGGTCGCAGGCGTGGTCGGCGCCCGCAAGTTCTTCTACGACGTCTGGGGTGACGCGGTCAACGTGGCATCACGCATGGAGGCGACGGACGTCGAGGGCCGCATCCAAGTGCCCCATGACGTCTATCAACGCCTCAACCCCGAGTTCAGCTTCGAAGACCGAGGCGAGATAGACGTCAAGGGCAAGGGCGTCATGCACACCTGGTATCTGACCGGGCGCCGGGCAGTGCCTGCCCCCATGCCCTCCGGCACGCTTTAGACCTTGCGGTTCTCTGATTTGATCAGCCAGGCGAGCTTCTCAAGACCGTCGATCAGCTGGTGCAGGATGTCGGCCGTGCTGGGGTCTTCGGCGTCGACGTCGTCGTGCACCGCACGCATCGTGTCGACCGCCGCGTACACCCGCGCGGTGGCCAGGTCGACCGCCTCGGCAGTGCCGACCTCGTAGACCGGGAACTGCGGCAACGTGGTGGTGGCCGCCACGGTGTCCGACCGGCCGTCCGGCACGGCGTCCAGAGCACGCAGCCGCTCGGCGATGGTGTCACTACCGGCACGCGCGAAGTCGACGAGCTCGTCCAGCTGCAGGTGCAGATCGCGGAAGTTGGTCCCCACCACGTTCCAATGCGCCTGCTTGCCCTGCAGGTGCAGTTCGATCAGATCCACCAGCACGCGCTGCAGGTTTCCTGCCAACTGCGGTGAGGCCTCGAATACGGTGATGTCGGCGTCGTTTCGACGAGTTGCACTAGTCATGATGAGCTCCCTTTCGTTCACTGGGTACAACCTCGCCACCACCGGGATGCATGGCATCCGCGCAGGTGAGTGCCCTCACACCGGCTGCTGCTCCTGCTGATCCTGTTGGGCGAGCAGTCGGGCGTAACCCGCTCCCATGCCAAGCAGCACGAGACCCACCACGATGAAGACGACGACCCGGAAGATGCCGTCCAACGTGCCGAGGTCGAACAGGAACAGCTTCGCCATCGCCGCCGCCACGAGCGCCATGCCCGCGCCGATCGGCACCGAGCGCTCCTCCCGCGACAGCTTTGCCGCATAACGAAACACGCCCGCCGCCAGACCGATCCAACAGATCGTGGCTGCCACGTGCCCGGCGAAGAAGCCGTAGACCTCGCCGCCGAACAGCACACCAGCCGTGACCGTGAACATCGTGATGGCATCCATGCCGATCAACGCGACAGCCGTCCACCCGAGTCGTATGACGTCGTCGGCCTTGCCAATCCATGACCACGTCATCGCCACCGCGCAGGCCACCAGCAGAAGACTGGCGATCAGTGTCGAGACGGCAACCGGCGTCGTCACCGAGGTCGCACTGGTCAGCATCTCGGGCGGGGCGTAGCCGAGGTAATAGCATGCTCCAGCGACGCCGAAGCCCATGGCGCACCAGCGGGCGACCGTGCTGCTTCGCCCCGCCACCGCAACCACCGCCGCCATCGCCAGCAGCAACGGCGCGGTCACCGGGCCGTCAAACGCGACTGCGACCGCGATGAGCGCGGCGGCCGCGGACAGGGCTGACCAAATCTGACGCACGGCACCCGTCACGTTTGGCAACCGACCACCCACCAGCACGATCGCGAGCAGAACCGCGGCAAGGACACCCGCAGACAATGCGGACGTCACCCGGCCCGCGACTGCCGAGACCGCAAGCACGGGCAGCGTTCCCGCGGCCGCCAGCAGCGCGGTCACGACCGGACGACTACTGCGGGGCAACAGGATCAAGGCACTGACGATGGCCAGCGCCACGGCGATGCCGCAGGCACCGGCGACCCAAGCTGCATGGCCCGAGCCTCGCGGGACCACGGCGAGCGCGACCAGCAGAGGCAGGGTCGCCGCAGCCACGCGGGCAGCGTGCAGGCCGGTCCAGTCCTTGCCGAGTTGCACCGGCAGGCTCGCAGCGGACAGCGCGAGCATGAACCCGACGAGGAGCAGGGTGATCCCGTCGGTCACCACGGGCCCGAGTCCGATCAGTGGCACCAGGACCAACAGTCCCAGATGCTCGGAGTCCCAGCGCCGCGCCAGCGTCAACCCACCGCCCGCGACGATGGCCGCCAACACGAGACCCACCGGCGCCGTCACCCAGCCGTAGATGGTGGTGACGGCGATGACGTCCATGTACGCGGCGGCGATACCGGTGGCGGTTAGCGCGATCGCCCCGACGCGGCCGCCCGGCCTGGTGTTGAGCCACCACCCGGCACCGACCAGCGCACCGGCCAGAACCGCACCCGCGGCTACACGAAACTCGGGACGCAGGATTCCCGCCTGGGCAGCCAGGACCAGGAGGAGGACCACGCCGACGAGCGTGACGGCCACACCCGCCACTGCGAGGACCTTGCCGATCCAGCCGTCTGAGTGGGGTGCGGGCTGCGGCCGAGGAGCCTGGACCGGACCGATGGGCTGTGCCAGGGCAGTGTGGGCCGGGGCGGGCGCGGCCTGCGCAGCAGGCTGCTGGTACGTCGCAGGCTGCGCGGCGTACTGCGGGTACTGAGGCGGGTATTGCGCCTGCGGGTAGTAGTACGGCGCCGGCGCAACGGGCTGTGGCGTCCGCTCGGCCATGATGCGCTCCAGTCCACGCAGATCGGTCGACGCGCGCGCCAGGTAACTCGCCATCGTCGCGAAATCCGCCGAGAGCCTGGAGATGACGGCCTGATCGGGTTCGGTCATGGCGCCATCGTGGCACCGTGAATCGCGCTGGTCTTGAGTAGTCCTACTCGAACATCACTCCTGGTCGAGGCCGTGCTCGATGGCGTACCGGGCCAGTTCGACGCGGTTGGCCACCTGCAGCTTCCGGAAGGTCGCCTGCACGTGGTTCTCGACGGTGCGGTGGCTCAACGACAGCCGTTCCGCGATCTGCCTGGCGGTCAGCCCCTTCGCCACGTGTCGCAGGACTTCGGTCTCGCGTTCGGTGAGGGTCGGCATCCCCGATCCCGCGTCGGGCGTCGAGGCCATCCGCCGGTACTCCCCCAGCACCAGACCGGCAAGGCCGGGAGTGAACACCGCCCGGCCCTCGCCGGTGGCGCTCACGGCCGCAGCGAGTTCGGCCTTCGACGCGCTCTTCACCAGATAGCCGGTGGCGCCGGCCTTTACCGCCTCGAGGACGTCGTCTCGCTCGTCGGAAGCCGACAGCACCAGGATCCTCGACGACGGGGACACCGCGAGCACCTCCGCCGTCGCCTGGGCACCCGTGCCGTCCGACAGGCGCATGTCCATCACCACGACGTCGGGTGTCACCACCGCGGCGCGACGGCGGGCGGACGCGACGCCGTCGGCCGTCGCGACCACGTCGAAGCCGTCCTCGGCCAAGTCGCGGGCGACCGCGTCCCGCCAGATCGGATGGTCGTCGACCACCATCACCCGGTACTCGCGCTTAGCGCCTGCCATTGCGCTCACCCCGTCTCGGGACCATGAGCTCCCATTCCGTTCCCGTGTCGGGCCCGGTGTTCAACCGCGCGCTGCCACCCAACCAGTTCATCCGTCCCACAATCGATTTCGCGACACCGACGCGTCCCTCGGCGACCGCCTGGTCGAGGCGTCCAGCGGGGATTCCCACCCCGTCGTCGCGGATGCTGACCACCACCGAGTCTCCCAGATCCTCGAGCAAGACGAAGGCACGTGCGTCCGGCCCGGCGTGCGCGACGACGTTGTCCAAGGCGTTGGCCACCGCGGCGTCCACCTCGGTGGCGACCGCCGTGTCCAACGGCACCGGGGTGGCGGGCAGGCTCACCGACACCCGATCGCTCGCGCGGACCCGAAGCAGCGTCACCAGGTCGGTCGAAGCCGAGGCCACGGCAGGCAGACCGGAGCTGCCCACGCTGACGAGTCGCCGCAACGCCCGTTCCTGTTCGCCCGCGAGTTCAGCCAATTCCGCTGTGGCTCCACCGATTTCACGTCCGCGACGCGCGACCAGGGCGAGTACCTGAATCGCACCGTCGTGAACCTCGCGGGACAACCGTTCGCGCTCCTCCAGCGATGCCGCGAGCCGAGCCGCGTCCTCCAGTTCGGCGTGGGCGCGTCGCGCCGTCTGGGCAGCCATGCCGATCGCCAGGCCCACCGCGAGCTCGATGACTATGGTGGCGTTGCGGCCCACGTCGATGCTGAAGTAACCCTTCGACGCCGCACTGGCCGCCATCACCACGACGCCGGCGACCATGCCGACGATCGGCCCGAGCAGGATCGCCGCGGAGATGGTCGCGTTGGTGGCCCATAGCGTGGTCGGCCACGATTGGTTGGCCGCCACCCACTGATCGGACGCGACGAACCCGGTGGACAGCACCAGCACCACCACCACGACGAGCTCGGCGATCACCCATGCCGGCCTGCGGCCGTAGCCCTGCAGGTACGCCGCCGCGCACGCCACGCTCCAGCCGATCAGCACCGCGAAGAGCGCCCATCCGATCGCGGGCCGGTCCAGGTCCTCGTTGATCGCGATCTGAAAATACAGCGCGTAGATGCAACTCAGGAGCCGGAACACCTGCGCCGCCCGCCACAGTGGGGCTGCGGGGTCCGGTCCGCGTGCCGCCGGCATCACCGCTCTACATCACCTTGGACAGGAATGCCTTCGTCCGCTCGTGCTGGGGATTGCTCAACACCTCGCGTGGCTTGCCGCTCTCCACGATCACCCCGCCGTCCATGAAGACGATCTGGTCGGCGACCTCGCGGGCGAAGCCCATCTCGTGGGTGACCACCACCATCGTCATGCCTTCGCTCGCCAGCTTCTTCATCACGGCGAGGACCTCGCCGACGAGCTCGGGGTCGAGTGCCGACGTCGGTTCGTCGAACAGCATCAGTTTGGGGTCCATCGCCAGTGCCCGCGCGATCGCCACGCGCTGCTGCTGACCACCGGACAACTGGGCCGGATAGGCGGTTGCCTTCTCCGACAGGCCGACCTGTTCCAGCAGATCCTTGCCGCGGGCGATCGCTGCGGCCTTCTTGACGCCCTTCACCTGGATCGGGGCCTCGATGATGTTGTCGAGCGCGGTGCGATGCGGGAACAGGTTGAAGTGCTGAAACACCATCCCGATGTTCCGGCGCTGCTTCGCGGCCTCGCGCGGCGGCATCTCGTGTAGTTTGTCGCCGCGCTCCCGGTAGCCGATCAGGTCACCGTCGACGTAGAGCCGACCGGCATTCACCTGCTCCAGATGGTTGATGCACCGCAGGAACGTCGACTTGCCAGACCCGGACGGACCGACAAGGACCAGCACCTGGCCCTTGTCGATCTCCAAGGTCACGCCCTTGAGCACCTTCAGCGCACCGAAGCTCTTGCACACGCTCTCGGCCTTCACCATCGGCGTCATGGGTGCCCCCCTATACCTATGGTTTGCGCGGCCGCCAGCGCTTCGAGCTGCTTGGTGGTCAGCTTGCGCGACGCGCCGCGGGAGAAGTACCGCTCCAAGTAGAACTGGCCGACCATCAGGACGCTGGTGATGGCCAGATACCAGGTCGCGGCGACCATGAGCAGCGGTATGGGCTCGAAGATCACGCCGGAGATGTCGCGGGCCCGCCCGTACAACTCGAGACTGAACGGCACCGCCGTCACCAACGACGTGGTCTTCAGCATGCTGATGAACTCGTTGCCGGTCGGCGGGATGATCACGCGCATGGCCTGTGGCAACACGGTGCGACGCATCGTCATCGACCACGACATGCCCAGCGCGGTCGACGCCTCGGACTGACCCTCGGGCACCGAGCTGATGCCTGCACGGATGATCTCCGCCATGTATGCGGCCTCGTTGAGGCCAAGGCCCACGAACGCCAGGGTGAAGTTGATCGACAGATCCTGCAGGTTCAGGTGGAACAGCGACGGCCCGAAGGGGACTCCGAGCTGGATGTTCTTGTACAGCGTGGGGACCAACCCCCAGAACACCAGCTGCACGTACACCGGAGTACCGCGGAAGATCCAGAGATACACCCAGGCAACCGATTTGAACACCGGGTTGGGCGAGAGCCGCATGACTGCCAGCAATACGCCCAGCGCCACTGCCAGCACCATCGACAGCACGGTCAGCTGGATGGTGTACCAGGCCCCCGCCGAAATCCGTTCGTCGAACAGATACTTGCGGTAGGTGGCCCAGCCGTACGCGTCATTGGTGGCTGCACCGTAGAGGAACAACACCACCAGGACGACGATGACGATCGCCGCCACCCACCGCCACGGGTGCCGCAACGGCACCGCGTCGATGGCGGATGGCGACGAAGCGTCAACTGTCATAAGCGGTTAGCTGGTCGCACCGTTGATGACGGGCTTGTCGATCAACCCCGCCTCGACGCCCCAGTTCGTCGCGATCGTCTTGTAGTCGCCCGTCTCGATCAGGTGCTCGAGCGCCTTCTGCAGGGATGCCGCCAGCGGCGAACCCTTGGCCACTGGCCAGCCGTATGGCGCCGAGTCGAAGGTCTCACCGGCGGTCTCGAGCTTGCCGTTGCTCTGCTTGATCGCGTAGAGCGTCACCGGGGAGTCCGCCGACATCGCATCCGCCTTGCCCAGCACGACGGCGCTGGTGGCGTCGTCCTGGCGGTCGAACTTGATGATCTCGATCGCAGGCTTGCCCTCGTCCGTGCACTTCTTGCTGCGCGCAGGCAATTCGTCGGTCTCTTGGACCGTGGTCGACTGGACCGCGACCTTCTTGCCGCACGCGTTCTCCGGATCGACCTGGGCTCCCTTGCCCTTCGCCCACAGGCTGCCCGCGGAGAAGTAGGTGACGAAGTCGACGGACGCCTCGCGCTCCTTGGTGTCGGTGAACGACGACATCCCGACGTTGTAGGTACCGCCCTGGATCGCCGGGATGATCTTGTCGAAATCGGATTCGCGGTACTCGGCGGTGAGGCCCAGGGTAGCCGCGACGGCGTTCATCAGGTCGACGTCGAAGCCGACGATCTTGCCGCTCGGATCCTTGAACTCATTCGGTGCGTATGGCGGGTTGGTCCCGACGACCAGCTTGCCGGAGGACTTGATGTTCTCGGGCACGGTGTTGGCAATCTCGTCGACCTTTGCCGCGGACGGTGCGGCCGCGGTGGTCGACGGGCCGTTACCTTCGGTGTTGCTCGCACACCCCGACATCACCAGTGCGCCCGTCGCGGCAAAAACCGCGGCCATGCGCCACATCTTCTTACCTGGCACGAGTTGCCTCTTCTTTCTGAATTGGGCCTCAGTGGTTGGCCGGTAACGGAACACTAGCGGGGTGTTGGCGCCGCGGTAGGTGAAACTTAACGCCGGTCGCCGATCGGCGCCGTGTGAATCCCCCGCGCAGGGTAAACGCTGTGGAACACTTTCCGCATGACAACTCCCGCTGTACCGAACCTGTTGCCGCACCTGTGGAAGTCTGCTCTGGTCTCCGGCGTGCTGGCCGTCGCACTCGGCGTTGCGGTCGTGGCGTGGCCGGGCATCTCAATCGCCGTCGCCGCCATCTTCTTCGGCGCCTACCTGCTGGTGACGGGTATCCAGCAGGTGATCTTTGCATTCAGCCTGCACGTCACCGCAGGCGGTCGCGTCCTGCTGTTCATCAGCGGCGCCGCCGCACTGATCCTCGCGGTACTGGCATTCCGGCACCTCTACGATGCGGTTTTGCTGATGGCCATCTGGATCGCCGTCGGCTTCGTCTTCCGCGGCGTGGCGACGACGGTTTCAGCGATCAGTGACCCGACGCTGCCCGGGCGCCTCTGGAACATCTTCGTCGGCCTCATCAGCCTCATCGCCGGTGTCGTGGTCCTGGCGTCGCCGTTCGAATCGATGGCCACCCTCGCGCTGGTGGTCGGCATCTGGCTGATCGTCATCGGCGTGATGGAGGTCGTCGCCGCGTTCGGCATCCGTGCCACCACCAAGAAGGTAGCGACCAAGCCCGCCGCCGACGTCGTGCCGGAGGTCACCTCGGAAGCCAAGGAGGCCACCGAGGCGAAGGAATCCACCAACTGAATGAGGGCGTGACCAGGGTCATGGCCCTTTGCGTTGTTGTCTACTACAATTCGTCGTAGACAAGAGCCGCAGCTCGGGAGATGGTGCACATGGACCCGCTCGACGTGTCACGGTGGCAGTTCGGCATCACCACCGTCTACCACTTCATATTCGTCCCGCTGACCATCGGCCTTGCACCGTTGATCGCCGTCATGCAGACCGTGTGGGTGATCACCGACAACCCCGCGTGGTACCGGCTCACCCGATTCTTCGGCAAGCTCTTCCTGATCAACTTCGCCCTCGGCGTGGCCACCGGCATCGTGCAGGAATTCCAGTTCGGCATGAACTGGAGCGAGTACTCGCGTTTCGTCGGCGACGTCTTCGGGGCTCCCCTCGCGATGGAGGGTCTGGTCGCGTTCTTCTTCGAGTCGACGTTCCTCGGGCTGTGGATCTTCGGGTGGACGCGCCTGCCCCGGCTGGTGCACCTGGCGTGCATCTGGGTCGTCGCCGTCGCGGTGAACATGTCGGCGTTCTTCATCATCGCCGCGAACTCGTGGATGCAGCACCCCGTCGGTGCCCGATACAACCCGGAAACCGGTCGCGCGGAACTGACTAGCATCGTGGCGTTGTTCACCAACAACACTGCGACGGCGGCCTTCTCGCACGCGGTGACGGGAGCCTTCCTGACCGCGGGCACGTTCGTCGCAGGGGTCTGCGCGTGGTGGCTGGTGCGAGCCCGCGACGGTGCCGGTACAAGCGACGATGAAGCACGCACGATGTACCGTCCCGCGACCATCTTGGGCTGCCTCGTCGCATTGGCGGCTGCCGCCGGCCTCGGGCTCACAGGCGACGCCCAGGGCAAGCTGATGTTCCAGCAGCAGCCGATGAAGATGGCCAGCGCGGAGTCGCTGTGCCACACCGAAACCGATCCCGACTTCTCGGTCCTGACCATCGGGACGCACAACAACTGCGACAGCGTCACCCACCTCATCGAAGTGCCCTACGTGCTTCCCTTCCTGGCCGAGGGAAGGTTCGACGGGGTCAAGCTCGACGGTGTCAAGGACCTTCAAGAGCAGTACCAGACCAAGTTCGGGCCCGGCGACTACCGACCCAACCTCTTCGTCACCTACTGGGCATTCCGCGCGATGATCGGATTCCTCGCCGTCCCAGGCTTGTTCGCGGTCGTCGCACTGTGGCTTACCCGGCGCGGCCGTATCCCCGACCAGCGTTGGTTCGCCTGGTTCGCCCTCCTCGTACTACCAACGCCGTTCCTGGCCAACAGCGCCGGATGGGTGTTCACCGAGATGGGCAGGCAGCCGTGGGTGGTGGTGCCAAACCCGACCGGGGATCAGATGATCCGACTGACCGTCGACCAGGGTGTGTCAGGACATTCGGCCGGTCTGGTGTTGACGTCGCTGATCACGTTCACCGCCCTCTATGCGGGTCTGGCGGTGGTCTGGTTCTGGCTGCTCCGCCGGTACGTGGTCGAGGGGCCACTGGAACACGACTCCGAACCCGCACCCCCGAAACCGCCGGGCGACGACGAAATCGCGCCCATGTCGTTCGCGTACTGAGGAGCAGTCCCATGGCACTGCACGACTTCTGGTTCATCGCCCTGGCGGGGCTGTTCGTCGGCTTCTTCGTGCTCGAGGGCTTCGACTTCGGCATCGGCATGTTGATGAAGCCCTTCGGCCGCGTCGCCACGGGTGACCGCGAACAGCACCAGCGCGCCGCCCTCAACACGATCGGCCCGGTGTGGGACGGCAACGAGGTATGGCTGATCACGGCGGCCGGTGCGATGTTCGCGGCGTTCCCAGGGATGTACGCCACCCTCTTATCTGGGTTGTACCTGCCGTTGCTGGCGATCCTGGTGTCGATGATCATGCGCATCTGCGCGATCGAATGGCGCGGCAAGATCGACGACCCACGCTGGCGGCAATGGGCCGACCTCGGCATCGCCATCGGCTCCTGGGTGCCCGCCGTGCTCTGGGGCGTCGTCTTCGCCGCGCTGGTGCGCGGCCTTCCGGTCAACGCAGACAAGCAGATTCATCTCTCCTTCACCGACGTGTTCAACCCGTACACGCTGCTCGGTGGATTGGCCACCGCGGGCCTCTTCGCGTTCCACGGGGCATTGTTCGCCCGGCTGAAGACCGAAGGCGCCGTGCGTGACGACGCGACCCGATTCGCCGCCAGGCTCGCCTTGCCGGTGACCGCGGCGGTAGCAGCGTTCGGGGTGTGGACCCAACTAGCTCACGGCAACGACTGGACCTGGCTGATCCTCGGCTTCGCGATCGTCTCCCAGCTGACGGCCGTCATGCTGGTGTTGAGCAAGGGCGGCGACGGCTGGGCGTTCACGTGCACGGCGTGGACGGTCGCGGCCGTGGTGATCCTGCTGTTCGCGGTGCTGTACCCGAATCTGGTTCCGTCCACGCTGAATCCGGACTGGAGCCTCACCGTCCAGAACGCGTCCTCGACGCCGTACACGCTGAAGATCATGAGCTGGGCGGCGCTGATCTTCGCCCCGCTCGTCATCATGTATCAGGCGTGGACGTATTGGGTGTTCCGGCAACGCATCTCGGCGGACCGGATTCCCGCCCCGATCGGGCTGTCGCGGCGACCGACGTGAACCGGCTGCACGCCTCGAGCGCGATGCGGCGGCATCTGGCCGCGTCGGTGTGCTGTGGCGTGGTGATCACCGGATGCGCCATCGCCTCCGCCGTGCTGCTGGCGCACGTGATCTCGGGCGTCATCACCGACCCCGCTTCGCGCACGGTGTCGCACTGGTCGGGTGCGCTGTGGATCCTGTTGACGCTCTGGCTCGTTCGCGCGGCTGCCCAGTGGTTGCAGGCCCGGCTGAGCCAGCGGGGCGCGACGGCCGTGATCGCCGAGTTCAACGAGCGGGTGCTGACCACTGTCTGCGCACTGCCCCCGCCCCAACTCGCCGCGTTTCGGGACCAGGCCGCCGTCC
The DNA here is from genome assembly GCF_014202335.1 of Mycobacterium sp. AZCC_0083. GTDB lineage: Bacteria > Actinomycetota > Actinomycetes > Mycobacteriales > Mycobacteriaceae > Mycobacterium. Next base: position 102,288 of record NZ_JACHGP010000001.1, read on the forward strand.
TTGCCACCCGTGGCCTCGACGGTCTGCGGCCGTACTTCACCCGCTATCTGCCCGCGGTGATCCTGGCCGGGCTCCTCACTCCTGCCGCGGTGGTGGTGATGGCCTGCTACGACCTGCGGTCGGCGGTGATCGTGTTGATCGCGCTGCCGCTGGTCCCACTCTTCATGGTGCTGATCGGCCTGGTCACCGCCGAACGGTCGGCGGCCTCGCTGGCGGCGATGACCACGCTGCAGTCCCGACTGCTCGACCTCATCGCAGGCATCCCGACCCTGCGGGCGCTCGGGCGGGCCGACGGACCCGCACACCGGATTGCCGAACTCGCTGCCGCACATCGCCGTTCCACGATGGCGACGCTACGGATCACCTTCCTCTCCGCACTAGTGCTGGAACTACTCGCCACCCTCGGCGTCGCCCTGGTCGCGGTCAGCGTCGGGCTCCGACTGGTGTTCGGCGAGGTGGAACTGTCCACCGCATTGACCGCGCTGCTACTGGCACCCGAGGTGTTCTGGCCGCTGCGACGCGTCGGTACGGAGTTCCACGCGGCGCAGGACGGGAAGACGGCCGCGGAGAAGGCATTCGGAATGCTCGACGTCGCACCCGGTCCGATCGGCGGGACGTTGCCGGTGGCCACCGAGGCGAGCGAAGCGACGGGAAGTAAAACAGCAGGTTCGTCGATCCGGCTCGAAGAAGTCACCGTCGACGGCCGCGACGGTGCTGCGCCGCATCGTTTGACCGCCGACGTCGAGCCCGGTTCGATTACCGTGCTGACCGGCCCAAACGGTGCGGGCAAGAGCACCACACTTCAGGTGATCCTCGGGTTGACCCGGCCGACGTCGGGGCGGGTACTGATCGCCGGAGTGGACGTCGCGGACCTCGACCTGCGGGCCTGGTGGGCGAAGGTGGCGTGGCTGACCCAACGTCCGGCCCTGGTGCCAGGCACACTGCGCGAGAACCTCGAGCTGTTCGGTGCGATCGACGATCTCGACGATGCTTGCCGCACAGCAGGTTTCGACGCCGTGCTGGCAACCCTCCCCTCCGGGTTGGACACCGTGATCGGCCGCGGTGGTGAAGGCCTGTCCCTCGGTCAGCGCCAACGACTCGGCATCGCGCGCGTCCTCGGCTCGCGGGCTCCCGTACTGCTCCTCGATGAACCGACGTCGCACCTGGACGCCGAGCTGGAGGATCGGGTACTGCGCGCCATCGTCGAACGGGCGCGAGCAGGAGCGACCGTGGTGCTCGTCGGCCACCGCGAGAGGGTGACCGCCATCGGTGACCGCGTGGTGCACGTCGGGGGTGAAGTCCTTGTCTAGCGATTCACCGCTTCTCGCCGCCATCGCCCTGCTCCGCCCGCGCTGGACGCGCCTCGCGCTGGCCGTCACGCTCGGGGCACTCGCGCTCGGCAGCGCGCTCGCACTGGCCGGGGTTTCTGCGTGGCTGATCACGCGGGCATGGCAGATGCCGCCCGTGCTCGACCTGACCGTCGCCGTGGTGGCGGTCCGCGCGCTCGGCATCTCGCGCGGCGTGCTCGGCTACTGCGAGCGGCTCGCGTCGCACGACACCGCACTGCGCGCCGCCGGCGCCGCGCGCACGCAGTTGTACCGCAGGCTGGTCGACGCTCCCGCGGAGACGGCGCCGCGCCTGCACAGCGGAGAACTGGTGTCACGGGTCGGTTCCTCGGTCGACGAACTGGCCGACGTGCTCGTCCGCGCGGTCCTGCCGATCGCCGTCGCCGCAGTGTTGTCGTCGGCCGCCGCCGCGGTCATCGCCGTCATCTCCCCCGCCGCGGCCGCCGTCCTCGCCGGATGCCTCCTTCTCGCGGCCGTCTTCGCGCCGTGGCTGGCTGCACGCGCGGCCAAGGCAACCGAAGTGGCTGCGGTCGAACATCATTCGGCACGAGACACCGCGGCGATGCTGGCCCTCGAGCACGCGCCGGAACTTCGGGTGGGCGGCCGCCTCGACGACGTAATCGCCGAGTCCACGCGGCAACAGCACGTGTGGGGTGGCGCCGCCGACCGGGCAGCGGCTCCCGCGGCGTTCGCCGCCGCGGTGCCGACGCTTGCGCTCGGCGCGAGCGTGCTCGGAGCGCTGATCGCGGGAATCTCGTTGGCCCCCTTGGTGGCCCCGACCACTCTGGCCATCCTGATGCTGCTTCCGCTGTCGGCGTTCGAGGCGACCACGGCGCTGCCCGCAGCGGCCACCCAACTGACCCGCGCCCGCATCGCCATCCGCCGCCTTGTCGAGATCACCGAGCCCGACCCGACTCGACGCCAACGACCGGTGGTATCGCCCGTCGAGGTCCGACCGGGTGACCGGCTGGCCGTGATCGGTCCCAGCGGCTGCGGAAAGACCACGCTGTTGATGGCGGTCGCCTCCGATCGGGGAGCCTCCGATCGGGAAGCGGGTTTCTTCGCCGAGGACGCGCACCTCTTCGACACCACGGTGCGCGACAACCTCCTGGTTGCGCGCGGTGACGCCACCGACGCCGAGCTGAGCTCTGCACTGGCGCGCGTCGGCCTCCAGCCGTGGCTGGACGGCCTGCCCAAGGGGCTGTCCACCGTCCTGCAAGGCGGCGCTGCGGCTGTGTCGGCAGGTCAGCGCAGGCGGCTGCTGCTGGCGCGGGCACTCGTCTCGTCGTTCGCGATCGTGCTGCTCGACGAGCCGACCGAACACCTCGACGCCTCCGACGGCGAGCGCATCCTGACCGACTTGCTCACGCCAGGCGCGCTGTTCCCTGCCGACCGTGCCGTCGTGGTCGCGACCCATCACCTGCCCGACGGCATTTCGTGCCAGGTCCTGTCATTGCGCCCCGACGAGTACTCTCGGCAGACATGACCGGGTATCCCGGCGGATATCCTCCTCCGCCGCAACAGCCGTACTCGCAACAGCCCTACTACGGCGGCTACCAACCGCCGCCCGTTGGGCCGAAGAACGGCCTCGGCATCTTCGCACTCGTCACCGCCATCATCGGCCTGGTGTTCTGCTGGACGGTGGTCGGCGGCGTCGTACTCGGCGTGCTCGCGGCGATCCTCGGGATCGTCGGCTACGGCAGGGCGAAGCGCGGGCAGGCCACCAACACGGGCGTCGCCATCGCCGGAATCGTCCTCGGCGCGCTCTCCGTGATCGTGTCGCTCGCGTTCATCCCGATCTGGATGGGCGTGTTCTCCGAAGTCGGCGGTACCGACTACATGGACTGCGTTGCCCACGCCGGCTCGGACCCGAAAGCCGTTGAGGGGTGCGTGAACCAGCTCCAAGATCGCATGGAGAACCAGTTCAGCATCACCGTCACGCCGACGCCCTAGCGCGTCAGGTGCCGGATCCAGATCCAGGGAAGTACTTGACGATTCCCTCCTGAACCACCGTGGCCAGCACGCGCCCGGATTCGTCGAAGAAGTGCCCGGTGCCGAGTCCCCGCGAGTCGGCGGCGACCGGCGACGACGTCGAGTAGAGCACCCACTCGTCGAACCGAATGGGCCGGTGGAACCACACCGAGTGGTTCATGCTGACCGCAAAGATGCGGTCGAAACCCCACGACAGACCGTGCGTGGTGATGATCGAGTCGAGCACGGTGGTATCCGACGAGTACACCAACGCCGCGGTGTGCATCAGCGGGTCGTCGGGCATCGGACCGTCGGCCTTCAGCCACACCCGGTTGTGGGGCAGCCGCTCCCCCTTGTCCCGCATGACCCAGGCCGGGTCGTTGGTGTAGCGCCATTCGATCGGTCGCAGCGCGCTGACGAAGTGCGGCACCGTCTCCTCGTAGCCACGCAGCAGCTCGTCGATCGTCGGCAAGCCGTGCGGGGCAGCGACATTCGGGGCATCGACGTCGTGCTCGAGACCGCGTCCACCCGACAAGTGCGAGACCAACGCCGAGCCCAACAACACGCCGTCCTGCGTCACGTCGACGCGCCGGTTGGCGAACCGACGTTCGTCGCGCAGCCGCACGACGTGAAACTCCAGGTCCTTGGCCGGATCACCGCCGGCGATGAAGTGCATCGACAGCGCGCTGGGTGGCAGGTCGTGCCGCAGTGTCCGGCTTGCCGCGACGAACGCCTGCGCCATCATCTGGCCACCGAACGTCCTTGGCGGGTTCCTGCTCGGATGGCCGCCGGTGAACGTGTCGTCGTCGACCCGGCGGAGGTCGAGTACTGCCAGCAACTCGTTGAGGTCTGCATTCGATGCTCTTCGCGCAAGCGGCTCATCGCCGGCAGACACAGGGGCTCTCCTAGTGGTCGTCCTCGCCGATCCGGTGCACGTGGATCATGTTGGTCGAGCCTACTGTGCCGGGAGGGGCGCCTGCGACGATGACCACCAGGTCACCGCGCTTGTAGCGGCCGAGCTCCAGCAGCGACACGTCAACCTGACGGATCATCCCGTCGGTGGTTTGGATGTGCGGCACGATGAACGTCTCGGTACCCCAGGTCAGCGCGAGCTGGCTGCGGACCTCGGGCAACGGCGTGAACGCCAGCAACGGCAGCGGGGTGTGCAGCCGGGCCAACCGGCGCAGCGTGTCGCCGGACTGCGTGAACGCCACCAGCGCCTTGGCATCCAGTCGTTCACCGATGTCGCGGGCGGCGTAGGAGATGACGCCCCGCTTGGTGCGCGGCACGTGGGTCAGCGGCGGCGCCGAAGTGGAGTTGTCCTCGACGGCGGTGATGATGCGGGCCATCGTGCTGACGGCCTCCAGCGGGTACTTGCCCACCGACGTCTCGCCGGAGAGCATTACCGCATCTGCGCCGTCGAGCACCGCATTGGCGACGTCGGATGCCTCGGCGCGGGTGGGCCGCGAATTCTCGATCATCGACTCGAGCATCTGGGTGGCCACGATGACGGGTTTGGCGTTCTCCCTTGCCATCTGGATGACCCGCTTCTGAACCAGCGGGACCTCCTCGAGTGGCAGTTCGACGCCAAGGTCACCGCGGGCGACCATGATGGCGTCGAATGCCAGCACGATGGCCTCGAGGTTGTCGATGGCCTCGGGCTTCTCCAGCTTGGCGATGACGGGCACCCGCCTGCCGACCCGGTCCATCACCTCGTGGACCAACTCCATGTCGGCCGGCGACCGCACGAACGACAGGGCGACCAGGTCGACGCCGAGGCGCAACGCGAACTCGAGGTCCTCGACGTCCTTCTCCGAAAGGGCGGGTGCCGACACGTTCATGCCGGGCAGCGACATGCCCTTGTTGTTGCTGACCTTGCCGCCCTCGGTGACCGAGCAGACGACGTCGTTGCCGTCGATGTGCTCGACGACGAGCCCGATGTTGCCGTCGTCGACGAGCACCCGGTCGCCGGGAGTGGCGTCCTGGGCCAACCGCTTGTACGTCGTCGACACGCGATCGTGCGTGCCCTCGCACTCCTCGACGGTGATCCGCACCGTCTCGCCGGCCGCCCAGACCGTCGGGCCGTCGGCGAAGCGGCCGAGTCGGATCTTCGGGCCCTGGAGGTCGGCCATGATGCCGACGGCGCGGCCGGTAACGTCCGATGCGGCACGCACCAGCTTGTAATTGGATTCGTGGTCGGCGTAGTCGCCATGGCTGAAGTTGAGTCTCGCGACGTCCATGCCCGCCTCGACCAGGGCCTTCACCATTTCATCGGTGGAGGTGGCGGGGCCAAGGGTACAGACGATCTTTCCGCGTCTAGTCACGGCAACTCAGCATAGTCGTAATCGATTCAGACGACGATTCAGACGACGGCCAGTGGGAGGGCGCCCGGCTTCACCGGCTCGGGCAGATCCGAGTCACCCATCAAGAAACTGTCGACGGCGTGGGCGGCGCTGCGACCCTCCGCGATGGCCCACACGATCAACGAAGCGCCCCTGTGCGCGTCACCGCAGACGAACACTCCAGGAGCGTCGGTCTGCCAGTCGGAACCGCACGCCAACGCTCCCCTTCCGTTGAGGGTCAGCCCGAGGCCGCCGAGCAGCGCCATGTGCTCGACGCCCTCGAAACCGATCGCTAGAAGTGCCAGTTCGCAGGGGATTTCGATGGTGTCGCCGACCGGTGTGATGTACCGACGGCCCTGTGCGTCGCGCTCCACCTTCACTTCGGCGATCTCCATCGCCAGCAGGTTGCCCTTCTCGTCGCCGCGGAACCGCTGAACCGCGACCTCGTAGCGGCGCGCGCCACCCTCGGCGTGGGCGGGTGAGGTCCGCAGCACCATCGGCCACGTCGGCCACGGCGAGCGGGTCTCGTCGCGCTGCCCGGGAGGCTCCGCGTTGTAGTCGAGTTGTGTGACCGACTTCGCACCCTGCCGGTGCGCGGTGCCGAGGCAATCGGCTCCCGTGTCCCCGCCGCCGATGATCACGACGTGCTTGTCCTTGGCCGATAGCGGGGAGGCGCCGTCCCCCTCGCACTCCTTGTTGGCGGCCACCAGGTGGTCCATCGCCAGGTGCACGCCTGCCAGGTCGCGCCCTTCGACGTCGTTGTCGCGGGCACGCAGCGCTCCGACGGCGAGCACCACCGCGTCGTGCTGTGCGTGTAGCGCCTCGATGCTCAGGTCCACGCCGACCTCGCAGTCGGTGACGAATCGCGTGCCCTCGGCGCGCATCTGGGCAAGGCGCTGGTTCAGGGTGGACTTCTCCAGCTTGTACTCGGGGATGCCGTAGCGCATCAGGCCGCCGAGGCGATCGTCGCGCTCGTAGACCGTGACGTCGTGGCCGGCGCGGGTGAGCTGCTGAGCGGCGGCAAGTCCCGCAGGCCCGGAGCCCACCACGGCGACGCTCTTGCCCGTGGAGATGGCGGCAGGCTGGGGTTCGATGATGCCGTACATCCAGCCATGGTCGACGATCGCCTGTTCGATTCGCTTGATCGTGACGGCGCCGCCGGTCTGCTCGTCGGCGATGGACAGCACGCACGCCGCCTCGCACGGCGCCGGACACAGCCGGCCGGTGAACTCGGGGAAGTTGTTGGTGGCGTGCAGCCGGTCGCTCGCGGCGTCCCACCGCCCGCGCCGCACCAGATCGTTCCACTCTGGGATGAGGTTCCCCAGCGGACAGCCTGCGGTTCCGGAGTGGCAGAAGGGGATTCCGCAGTCCATGCAGCGGCGTGCCTGCTGTGACACCTCGCCGGCTCGTTCGTTGGGATCCTGTCGTTCGTAGACCTCGCGCCAATCGCCGACGCGTTCGTCGACGGGACGCTTGGCCGCCTCGATCTTGGCGACCTTCAAGAATCCGGTCGGGTCAGCCACGGCTCGCCTCCATGATCGCGGTGTCCACGTCGCGCCCCTCGGCCTTCGCCATCCGGGTGGCCTGCAGTACCCGCTGATAGTCGGTGGGCATGATCTTGGTGAATTGCCCACTGCGCCTTGGCCAGTCGGACAACAACGATCTGGCCAACGTGCTGCCGGTAAGGTTGGAGTGCCTCGCGACGACCTCGTGCAGCCACACCAGATCCTCCGGTTCGAGCCGCTGCAGTTCGACCATCTCGGTGTTGACCATGGCCGGGTCGAGGCCGAGCACGAACGCGATGCCACCCGACATGCCCGCAGCCATGTTGCGGCCCGTCTTGCCGAGCACGACGACCCGCCCGCCGGTCATGTACTCACAGGCGTGGTCGCCGACGCCCTCGACGACGGCCAGCGCGCCGGAGTTGCGGGCGCAGAACCGTTCGCCGACCCGCCCCCGCAGGAACACCTCGCCGGAGGTGGCCCCGAAGACCAGGGTGTTGCCCGCGATCACGTTGTCCTCCGGAAGGAAGAGCACGTCGTCGTCCGGTCTGACGATCACCCGCCCTCCCGAGAGTCCCTTGCCGACATAGTCATTGGCGTCACCGATGAGGTCCAGCGTGATGCCGGGCGGCAGGAACGCGCCGAGCGACTGGCCCGCGGAGCCCGTCAGCGTGACGTGGATGGTGTCGTCGAGCAGGCCCTGACCCCCGTACCTGCGCGTGACCTCGGCGCCCAGCAGAGTTCCTACGGTGCGGTTGACGTTGCGTACCGGCAGTTCCAGCCGCACCGGACGGGCGTCCTCGAGGGCTCCCTCGGCCAGCGCAATGAGGGTCTGGTCGAGTGCGTGCTCGAGGGCGTGGTCCTGGTCGCGCAACTTCCGCCGCTGGGTGAGCGGCGCGCCGTGCGCGTCCCTGGGGATCGCGAAGATGGGCGTCAGGTCCAGCCCGCGGCTCTTCCAGTGCGCGACGCCTGGCGCGGTGTCGAGCACGTCGACGCGCCCGACGGCCTCATCGATGCTGCGGAAGCCCAACTCCGCCAAATACTTCCGGACGTCTTCGGCAATGAACCGGAAGAAGTTCTCGACGAACTCCGGCTTGCCGTTGAACCGCGCCCGCAGCTCGGGGTTCTGAGTCGCCACACCGACCGGGCAGGTGTCGAGGTGGCATACCCGCATCATGATGCAGCCGGCCACCACCAGCGGCGCCGTCGCGAAGCCGTACTCCTCGGCACCGAGCAATGCCGCGACGACGACGTCGCGCGCCGTGCGCATGCCGCCGTCGCACTGCACCGTGATCCGGTCCCGAAGACCGTTGAGCACCAACGTCTGCTGGGTGTCGGCGAGCCCGATCTCCCACGGCGCGCCCGCGTGCTTCAAGGACGTCAGAGGCGCCGCACCGGTTCCGCCGTCGTAACCCGAGATCAGCACCACGTCGGCGTGCGCCTTGGACACGCCCGCCGCGACGGTCCCGACTCCGACGGAGCTGACCAGCTTGACGTGGATCCGCGCCTCCGAGTTGGCGTTCTTGAGGTCGTGGATCAGCTGCGCCAAGTCCTCGATCGAGTAGATGTCGTGGTGCGGCGGCGGTGATATCAGCCCGACCCCAGGGGTGGAGTGCCGCGTCTTGGCGATGTTCGGGTACACCTTGTAGCCGGGCAGCTGGCCACCCTCGCCGGGCTTGGCGCCCTGGGCCATCTTGATCTGGATGTCGGTGGCGTTGACCAGGTAGTCGCTGGTGACGCCGAACCGTCCCGACGCCACCTGCTTGACCGCACTACGCCTGCGTGGGTCGTAGAGGCGGTCGACATCCTCGCCGCCCTCCCCCGAGTTCGAGCGGCCGCCGAGCGCGTTCATGGCGATCGCCATGGTCTCGTGCGCCTCGGCGGAGATCGAGCCGTAACTCATTGCGCCGGTGTTGAACCGGGTGAGGATGGCATCGACCGATTCCACCTCGTCCAACGAGACGGGCGGGCGCACACCGGTCTTCAATTCGAAGAGCCCCCGCAACGCACCGCCGTCGCGGGTCAGCCGGTTCACCTCGTCGGAGTACTGCTCGAAGACGTCGTGACGGCCGGTACGCGTCGAATGCTGCAGCAGGAAGACCACTTCCGGGGTGAACAGGTGAAGTTCGCCCTCCCGCCGGAAGGCGTACTCACCGCCGACCTCGAGCCTGCGGTGTACGCGCTCGGTCGGGTTCTCCGGATAGGCCCTGCGGTGCCGCAGCTTGACCTCCTCTGCAAGCACGTCGAGGCCGACACCGCCAAGTTGGGTTGGTGTGCCTGCGAAGTACTCGTCGACGACGTCACGGTCGATCCCGATGGCCTCGAATGCCTGGGCGCCGGTGTAGGAGGCGACGGTCGAGATGCCCATCTTGCTCATGACCTTCATCACGCCCTTGCCGAGCGCCTTGAGGTAGTTGCGCACGGCAGCGGACGGCTCGATACCGGTCAGCTCGCCCTCCCTGACCAGGTCCTCGATGGACTCGAAGGCCAGATAGGGGTTCACGGCGGCGGCTCCGAAGCCGATCAGCATCGCAATGTGGTGCACCTCGCGTGCGTCACCGCTCTCCACCACCAGCCCGACGGTGGTGCGCTCCTTGGTGCGGACCAGGTGGTGGTGCACCGCCGAGACCGCGAGCAGCGACGGGATCGGTGCCTTGGTGTGATCGGAGTCGCGGTCGGAGATGACCAGCGTCCGTGCGCCTTTCGCGATCGCCTCGCAGGCCCGGACACGCAGATCGTCCAATGCCTCGCCCAAGCCCTCGCCGCCCCGTTCGACGTCGTAGAGCGCGCGTAGCACCGTGGTCTTGAGCCCGGGCTGTTCGCCGTCGTCGTTGATGTGGACGATCTTGTTCAGTTCGTCGTTGTCGAGCACCGGCCACGCCAACTTGATCTGCCGACAGGACGCGGCGGACGGTTCGAGCAGGTTGTGCTCCGGCCCCATCACCCGGGCCATCGACGTCACGACCGCCTCGCGGATCGCGTCCAGGGGTGGGTTGGTGACCTGGGCGAAGAGCTCGACGAAGTAGTCGTAGAGCAGTCGCGACCGTTGCGAGAGCACGGCCGTCGGGGTGTCGGTTCCCATGGAGCCCAACGGCTCCGCGCCCGAGGCGGCCATGGGGGTGAGCAGGATGCGGAGCTCCTCCTCGGTGTAGCCGAAGGAAATCTGCCTGCGCACCACCGAGTCGTGGTTGGGCTGCACCCGAACCCGGTCGGGAAGCGTCTTGAGATCCAGAAGGCCCGAATGCAGCCATTCGTCGTAGGGCTCGGCCTCGGCCAGCTCGTCCTTGATCTCGTCGTCGGTCACGATCCGGCCCGCGGCAGTGTCGATGAGGAACATCTTTCCCGGCTCGAGGCGACCCTTCGCCACGATCTCGGCCGATGGCACGTCCAGCACGCCACTCTCGCTGGCGAGGATGATCCGGTCGTCGATGGTGCGCCACCAGCGTCCTGGCCGTAAACCGTTGCGATCCAGGACGGCTCCGACGACGGTACCGTCGGTGAAGGTGACGCAGGCAGGCCCGTCCCATGGCTCCATCAGGGAGGCGTGAAACTGCCAGAACGCGCGGCGCGCCGGGTCCATCGTGGCGTTGTTCTCCCACGCCTCGGGGATCATCATCAGCACTGCGTGGGGAAGGCTCCGGCCGCCGAGGTGCAACAGTTCGAGCACCTGGTCGAAGGCGGTGGAGTCCGACGACCCCGGCGGACAGACCGGTGACAGCCGGCTCAGGTCGCCAGGGATGCGGGTGCTGGCCAGCATCGCCTCGCGGGCGTGCATCCGGTTGCGGTTGCCGCGGACGGTGTTGATCTCGCCGTTGTGGGCGACGAAGCGGAACGGGTGGGCCAGCGGCCATGACGGAAAGGTGTTGGTGGAGAAGCGACTATGCACGATCGCGATGGCGCTCTTGCAGCGTTCGTCGCGAAGGTCCTGGAAGAAGCGCGGCAGTTGCATCGTCGTCAGCATGCCCTTGTAGGCCATGGTCCGGCTGGACAGTGACGGGAAGTACACCTGCGATTCCTCTGGGGCTGCCTCGGCGCGCTTGCGCAGCGGGTACACCCTGCGGTCGAGGTCGATGCCTGCCGGCCGGTGACCGTTGTGTTCCGGTGCGGCGACGAACAATTGGGTCATGTGAGGCATGCAGCCGAGTGCGGTCATCCCGATCTCGGCCCCGTCGGGGTCGATGGGCACCTCACGCCAGCCGAGCACCTCGAGGCCCTCCTCGGCGGCGATGCCCTCGACGCTCGCACGGGCCACGGCGCGTGCAACGGGATCGCTTGGAAAGAAACAGATTCCGGCCGCGAACGTGTTCTCGCCGTCGGGCGAGGGTTGAGGCAAGTCGAAGTCGACGACCTCGCGCAGCAGGTCGACGGGAAGCTGCAGCAGAATGCCAGCGCCGTCACCGCTATTGGGTTCGGCGCCCGCTGCCCCGCGATGTTCGAGGTGCTCCAGCGCCGTCAGTCCGTCGGCAACGATGGCGTGCGAACGGCGGCCCTGGATGTCGGTGATCATGGCGACGCCGCACGAGTCTGACTCGCGCTCGGGGTCGTATAGACCCTGCGCATCGGGCAATGCCGAGAACAGCATTGGTATACCTCCGCAGTCCGGAAACTTTCTTCCTGGGACTGCACCGGCCCGAAGTTCGAGTGTATCAGCGGAGTTGTGGCACTACCCGCCGATGAGCGTCGGGACCAGCGGGAACCCCGGCCAGTTGCGCACGACGGTCCAGGCCAGCGCCAACACGCCGATCGTCACCGTCGCGGGGATCGGCATCAGGCGTAGGCCGCGTCGCCACCGCAGCAGAAGCCAGATCGCCAGCAGCGGGAGTCCGATCGTGAGGAACACGTTGTCGACCACTGCGGCTCCGATGTCACCGTGGAGCAGGTCGTGCGTCATCCGAAGACCGCCGCACGCCGGGCAATTCCAGCCGGTCAGCAGTTTGAAGGGACATCCGGGGAACAGGAATCCGGCCCGGTGCGGATCGCTCAGGCCGACGTAGGCCAGCCCGCCGACGAACACCGCGCCGGTACCGAGTGTGCCCAGCAACGGACCGCGGGCGTTGCTGGTGGCGCTAGGTTCCATCGCGGAGCGGACGGTTCTGCGGATCCCGGACCTTGTCGCCGAGGATCATGACGGCGTCGATGATGCCCCAGATGATCGCACCGATCCCGCAGGTGAAGAGACCGACCAGTAGCTGGGCGACGCCGAGGCCGGTGTAGCCGAGGTAGATGCGCCCGATGCCCACCAGGCCGAACAGTCCGAGCAGCTGCAGCAGGCCCGCGACCACCTTGGACTTCTCCGACAGCGGCTCTCCCGTGAGGGGATGGCGACCGTACGGCGCCGACGGGTCGTAGTACGCCCCCACGGGTGGTGGCGGGTACTGCGGTTGATACTGCGGCGGGAACGGGGGCGGCGCATATCCCGGTGGTGGCTGCTGGGGTGGCGGGGGCGCAGACGGTGTCCAGTCTTCTCTGCCCCCGAACTGCGGTTCCGTCATGCCATTCAGCATGCCAGACCCTCCGGCTGGTCAGAAGGGTGGAGATTCATCGTACCGGGCGTGCACCGACCACGGGCGCAGTCTTTCGAGGGCGAGGCGTTCAGAGCATTGCGCCGACGTTCAGCGGCGGCGGCCCGCGGACGTTGCCGCCTCGGCATCGTCACGCTGCGCATCGGATGCGGCTCAGGTGGCCTGACGATCGCCGGGTCACCTCGCCGGACGTCGCTGGAACCTGCGGGCGTAGTCGGGGCGGAATCGCCAACTACCTCCCGCTGACAGCTACCTTTCAGATAACCCATCGACTGTTGCCAGCAAAGCGCTACATTCCTGAACCATGGACAAGAAACATGTCATTGCGCTCGCCACAACCGTGCTCCTGGCGATCAGCGTTGTCCCGGTGGGTGAAGCACGGGCAGATACGTTCCAACCCGGGCTATCTCTCAGCCCGCTGAGTCAGCTACCCCTCAGTCCGGTGAGTCAACAGAACGCCGTGCGCACCGCAGAGGACTACCTCGACGTTAGTGCCTTCTCCCGTCAGGGGCTCATCGACCAATTGGAATACAGCGACTTCTCAACGGAAGATGCAACATACGCCGTCGACCACATCACCGTTAACTGGAATGAGCAGGCGGCGAAGGCCGCAAAGGATTACCTCGACGTCTCAGGCTTCTCCCGTGGCGGACTCATCGACCAGCTCGTATATTCCGGATTCACCGCAGCGCAGGCGGAGTATGGAGTGGCCGCCACCGGGCTCTAGTCCGACGGTCAATCCGTGTTTTCGCTGCCAGCCAGCCATTGAACGGCCGTCGGGCGCAGCTGCAAGCTGGATGAGCGCCCTTGTGCGGGGCCCGACGTGATCGCCATGGCGACGGTGTCTCATCGGGACACGATGAACAGGTCGTCCATCACACCTATAAATGAAATTGCCGACGGCCTCAGCCGCGACGTCTCCACCATCGTCCACGCGGCGGTTCAGCGACGGGCTGAACGGCGGGCTCGGGCTCAGCGGCGATCTCTTCAGCCACGGCTTCGGCCGCCTCGGCACCCTCAACCGCAGCCTCGTGCACCTCAGGCGCGTCCTGCTCAGCAGCCACGACCTCATCACCCTCGACCGAGCTCAACCCCTCCTCGGGCTCAGCTGCGTCGGCAGGGTCAGATCCATCGGACTCGGGCTCGGCGGCGTCTGCAGGCTCCGACTCGGCGACCGCCGGATCGGGTTCGTCGGCTGGCTCTGGATCAGACTCAGCAGACTCGCTTTCGGCGGCAACGTCCGCAGCCACGGCTTCGGCCTCCTCGGCACCTTCAACCGCAGCCTCGTGCACCTCGGGCGCGTCCTGTTCTGCAGCCACGACCTCGTCACCCTCGACCGAGCCCAGCCCCTCCTCGGGCTCGGGCTCGCCGGCGGACTTGGCTTCGGTGAACTCGGCAGACTCTCCGTCCGCGGCAGACTCGGCCTCTGTGTCCTCAGAGACCTCCGCGGGCTCGGTTTCAGCGGGCTCAGCCTCGGCGGCGACCTCTTCAGCCACGGCCTCGGCCTGCTCTGCACCCTCAACCGCAGCCTCGTGCACCTCGGGCGCGTCCTGCTGCGCCTCAACCACCTCGTCACCTTCGACCGAACCCGAACCCTCTTCCGGTTCAGGCTCGGTGGCGACGGGCGCGGCCTCGGTGTCGGCAGCCTCGGTCACGGCGTCGGGCTCTGGCTCGGCGTCGGACTTCACCTCAGCGAGCTCGGGGGACTCGGCAGGCTCAGCGTCGGGTTCGGGTTCAGCCTCGACGGCCTCGGGCTCGTTTTCGGCTTCGTCGGGCTCGTCTTCGTCTTCGGCTTCGTCGGGCTCGCTGCCTTCGGACTCAATCGCTTCCTCAGCGGCCTCGACCGACTCCGCTTCGGCGTCCTCTCCCGCAGCGGCTGCTTCCGATTCGTCGCCTTCCTCGGGCTCGTCCTCTTGCTCGGCGGCGAGTTCCTCAGCCTGCTCGGACATCGGCCCCGACTCGGAGCCAATCGGCACGGCACCTTCGATGTCGACCTCGTCTTCGGCATCGTCGGCCTCGGGATCTTCATCCGCCTCCGCAAGCGCGTCGGAGTCCTCGGACTCAGACTCGTCCACGTCCTCGACCGCCGCCGCCACGGTGGCAGGCTCGGCGTCACCCCCGGCGGCCGACTCCGGCACCGCGTCCTCGCGCTTGTCCTCCGCACCCGCCACCGTCGCCGCGGCGACCACGCCACTGGTGGCAGCGACGGCGACCAACTCCTCGCCGATCTCGTCGAGCAGCGACTCCTCGTCGATGTCGTTGCCCTTGAGCGTCACGGGATCTTCTCGACCCTTTGGCGCCACCATGATGTAGACGACCGCCGCGATGAACACGAACGTCGAGGTGAACGTGTTGATCCGGATCCCGGCGATGTGGGTGGCCATGTCGCTACGCATCAACTCGACCCAGAACCTGCCGACGCAGTACCCCGCGACGTACAGCGCGAACAGCCGGCCGTGGCCGATCTTGAAGCGCCGGTCGACGTAGATCAGCACCGCGAAAATCAGCAGGTTCCACAGCAATTCGTACAGGAACGTCGGGTGGACCACTTCGACGAGCTGCCCTGTCGATACGCCGTTGAGCGAGTCGAGGACCCCGGCGGAGTTGCGCCGTTCGTAGATCTCCAGACCCCACGGCAGCGTCGTCGCACGCCCATAGAGTTCCTGGTTGAAGTAGTTGCCGAGGCGGCCGATCGCCTGCGCCAGCACGATTCCGGGAGCGATCGCGTCGCCGAAGGCGGGCAGCGGGATGCCGCGGCTACGGCATCCGATCCACGCGCCGACGCCACCGAGTGCCACCGCACCCCAGATGCCGAGGCCGCCGTCCCAGATCCGAAGGGCCGCGCCGAATCCCGCGCCGTCGTCGCCGAAGTACGTCCGCCAGTCGGTCATGACGTGGTAGAGCCGGCCGCCGATCAGGCCGAACGGAACGGCCCACAGCGCGATGTCGTAGATGACGCCGGCCTGACCGCCACGGGCGACCCAACGACGGTCGCCGACGATCAGTGCGGCGACGATGCCGACGATGATGCAGAGCGCATATGCCCGCAGCGGCACCGGACCGAGATGCCACACACCCTGGGCCGGGCTCGGGATGTAGGCGAGTACCGATGTCGTCACGCTGTAATCCTCTGTCGCACTCCGTCGGCCAGTTCTTCGGTCAATGCCCGCACGGCGGGGATGCCCTCACTCAACGCCGACACCAGCGCCGATCCGACGATGACTCCGTCGGCGTAGGCACCGATCTGCGCGGCCTGTGCACGCGAACGCACCCCAAGCCCGACTCCGACGGGAATGTCGGAGACCGCCTTGACCCGCGCAACCAGTTCGGGCGCGGCATCGGACACCGCATCGCGAGCACCCGTCACGCCCATCGTCGACGCGGCGTAGACGAACCCGCGCGATGCCGCCACCGTGGTGGCAAGCCGCTCTGGGGTGGACGACGGCGCAACCAGGAAGATCCGATCCAGGCCGTGGGCGTCGGATACCCGAATCCACTCGTCGGCCTCGTCGACGATCAGGTCGGGGGTGATCAGGCCGAGGCCGCCGGCAGCCGCCAGATCACGCGCGAACGCGTCGACACCCCACCGCAGGACGGGGTTCCAGTAGGTCATCACCACGGCACGACCACCGGCATTGCTGATCGCCTCGACCGCAGTCAACGCGTCGCGGACCCGCACACCACCCTGCAGTGCGACGTTCGTTGCCGCCGCGATGGTCGGCCCATCCATTCCGGGGTCTGAATAGGCGATGCCGACTTCGATGATGTCGCAACCGGATTCGACCATGGCCGTCATCGCCGAGATCGACGTCGGGACGTCCGGGTACCCCGTTGGCAGGTAGCCGATCAGCGCCGAACGGTTCTCTGCGCGGCACGTTTCGAAAAGTCCGGCCAACCGGCTGGTCGTCATTCTGGCGTCCCCTCGCCGTCGAACAGGCCGAACCACTTCGCCGCCGTCTCGACGTCCTTGTCACCGCGGCCCGACAGGTTCACCAGGATGATCGATCCCGGGCCGAGCTCGACACCGAGCTTGAGTGCGCCGGCCACCGCGTGCGCGGACTCGATGGCCGGGATGATGCCCTCGGTCCGAGACAGCAGCGACAACGCGTCCATCGCCTCGGTGTCGGTGATCGGCCGATAATCGGCGCGACCGATATCCTTCAGGTAGGCATGCTCGGGCCCGACACCTGGATAGTCCAAACCCGCTGAGATCGAATGCGATTCGATGGTCTGGCCGTCCTCGTCCTGCAGCAGGTAGGAGAACGAGCCCTGGAAGGCGCCTGGCGAACCACCGGTGAACGTCGCGGCGTGCCTGCCCGTCTCCACCCCGTCGCCCGCGGCCTCGTAGCCGATCAGCCGGACACCCGGGTCGTCGATGAAGGCATGGAACACGCCGATCGCGTTCGACCCCCCGCCGACGCAGGCGGTGACCGCATCGGGCAGGCGATGCGCCTGCTCTTGAATCTGCACCCGCGCCTCGAGGCCGATGACGCGTTGAAAGTCACGCACCATGGCCGGGAACGGATGCGGGCCTGCCGCGGTACCGAAGCAGTAGTAGGTGTCGTCCGCGTGGGCGACCCAGTCGCGGAAGGTCTCGTTGATGGCATCCTTGAGCGTCTTCGAGCCGGACTCGACGGACACCACCTCGGCGCCGAGCAGCCGCATCCTGGCCACGTTCAGCGCCTGCCGAGCGGTGTCGACGGCACCCATGTAGACCACGCACTCGATGCCGAGCAACGCGCAGGCGGTCGCCGTCGCCACCCCGTGCTGACCGGCACCGGTCTCGGCGATGATGCGAGTCTTGCCCATCTGCTGAGCGAGCAAGGCCTGCCCGAGGACGTTGTTGATCTTGTGGGAACCGGTGTGGTTCAGGTCTTCTCGCTTGAGGAACAGTCGCGCTCCCCCGGCATGCTCACTGAGCCGGGTGGCCTCGTAGAGCGGCGACGGCCTGCCGGTGTAGTGCCGCTGCAGGCGGTCCAGCTCATCGAGGAAGGTCTGGTCGGCCCGCGCCTTTTCGTAGGCGGCGGTGACTTCTTCGATCACCGCCATCAACGCCTCGGGGACCAGTCGTCCGCCGTAGGCGCCGAAGTAACCCTTGGCGTCCGGGTCGTGGGCAGTGGGTTCGGCGACGGCTGCGCTGGAACGCGGCAGCTCGGGACCGGCGAGATCGGCCACTATCTCAGCGGGAGGGTTTCGGGCAGGACGGATGCGTGCCTGCGGTGACCAGGTCGGCAACGGCACTGCGCGGATCGCCGCTGGTGACCAAGCCCTCACCGACGAGCACGGCGTCAGCACCCGCACCCGCGTAGGCGAGCAGATCGGCGGTGCCCCGGATACCGGACTCGGCAATCCGGATGACGTTGGACGGCAGCCCGGGAGCAATCCGTGCGAAGCAGTCGCGATCCACGTTCAAAGTCTTGAGATCCCTTGCGTTGACGCCGATCACACGCGCACCGGCCTGCAGGGCGCGGTCGGCCTCTTCCTCGGTGTGCACCTCGACGAGCGCGGTCATACCCAGCGACTCGGTGCGATCGATCATGGACACCAAAGCCGATTGCTCGAGTGCGGCGACGATGAGCAACAGCATGTCGGCGCCGTGCGCCCGCGCCTCGTGGATCTGGTAGGGCCCGACGATGAAGTCCTTGCGCAGCACCGGAATCGACACGGCGGCGCGGACGGCGTCGAGGTCGTCGAGCGATCCGTTGAAGCGGCGCTGTTCGGTGAGCACGCTGATCACCCGGGCGCCGCCGTCCTGGTAGGCACGGGCCAGCTTCGCCGGATCGGAGATCGTCGCCAGCTCACCCCGCGAAGGGCTGGCCCGCTTGACCTCAGCGATGACACCGATGCCGGGTTCCTTGAGCGCGGCAAGTACGTCCAGCGGCGCGGCTGCGTCCTTGGCCTTCGCCTTGACCTCGTCCAAGCTCACGGCAGCCTCGCGGACGGCGACGTCGGCACGGACTCCCTCGATGATGGAGTCGAGGACGGTGGCCGAACTCATGAGCCGTGGATGTCCTTCCGAGCCGTACCTGGGCGTCCGGGCGATCCCGGATTGTCTGCATCGAAGGGTAGTCGCGTGCACCGCACCCCTTGTCACCGACCCTCGTTGTCCGTGGACGTCGGGTCACGGCCCTCGTCGAGGGCATCCCAGATCATCCGTTCCGACATTCCGTCGCCGTTTTCGTCCCGCTGCGCCGCAGCACGCCTCGCCGCTGGTGCGACGTACTTCCCGGCGTCCGATTTCGGCGCCGCGGCCGCCCGCAACAGCAGCACCGCACCGGCCAACGTCAGCGCCGCGGCGACCAGGGTGAGCACGGCGCCCCAGTGCTGCCGCTGCGTGCCGACCAGCGCGACGACGGGCACCTGCGCCAGGTCGGCCGCACGCACCGCGACGTCGCGAATCACCCACAACCCGATGCCCAGGTACCCCATGCCTGCGCTGGCAGCGGCGACGAGCATCGCTAGCAGGCGCAGCGGCCAGCCGCGCACCGCCAGCGCGGCGATGGCGGCGGCCAGCACGAGCAGCGCCAGCGGCACCAGCGCCGTCGACCAGGCCGCACCCGACAACGTCGCGGTCTTCGGCTGACCAAGGCCGTCGGAGGACGACACCACGACCCACGTCATCCGCGAACCGACCCACAGCGCGAGCGCGGCGAGCACCAGCAGCAGCTGGGCGATGCGTGTCATGGCCCCTTCAGCGTTTCGGCGGCGGCGATGGCGTTGAGCACCGCGCGGGCCTTGTTGGCGGCCTCGTTGTACTCGTAGGGGCCATTGGAGTCGGCCACTACGCCGCCGCCGGCCTGCACGTAGGCCGTGCCGTTGCGCATCAGCGCGGTGCGGATTGCGATCGCGAAGTCGGCGTTGCCTGCGAAGTCGAGGTAGCCGAGTACCCCGCCGTAGAGGCCGCGCCGCGTCTTCTCGACTTCCTCGATGAGCTCCATCGCCCGCACCTTCGGCGCCCCCGAAAGGGTGCCCGCCGGGAAGCAGGCGGTGACGGCGTCGAGTGCCGTCATGCCCTCGGCCAGGTGCCCGGTCACCGTCGAGACCAGATGCATGACGTGGCTGTAGCGCTCGATGTGGCTGTAGTCCTCCACCCGCACCGTGCCGGGCACGCAGACCCGGCCAAGGTCGTTGCGGCCGAGGTCGACCAGCATCAGATGCTCGGCGCGTTCCTTGTCGTCGGACAGCAGCTCCTTTTCGAGCAGCACGTCCTCCTCCTCGGTTGCACCGCGCCAGCGCGTCCCGGCGATCGGATGCGTGGTGGCCTTGCCGTCCTGCACGGTCACCAACGCCTCCGGGCTGGACCCGACGATCGAGAAGTCAAGTTCGCCAGCGGCATTCGGCACGTTGAGCAGATACATGTAGGGGCTGGGATTGGTCACCCGCAGCATCCGATAGACATCAAGTGGATCAGCGGGGGTCGTCATTTCAAACCGCTGAGAAGGCACCACCTGGAACGCCTCCCCCGCCTCGATGTCGCCGACCAGCTTGTCGACGATCGCGGTGTACTCCTCGACGGTGCGCTGCTGCCGGTGCACCGGCTGGGGGCGGCCGAAGGTGGCGACCGTGGATCCGAGCGGTTCGCCGAGCGCGGCCGTCATGACGTCGAGGCGGCCGACGGCGTCGTCGTAGGCCCAGTCCACCCGCTCGTCGGTGCCGTTCCAGTTCACCGCGTTGGCGATCAGCGTGATGGTGCCCTCGTGATGGTCGACGGCAGCGACGTCGGTGGCCAACAGCAGCAGCATGTCGGGCAGTTGGAGGTCGTCGAGGGCCAGCTCGGGCAGCCGCTCCAGGCGCCGCACCATGTCGTAGGCGAAGAACCCGACCAGACCACTGGACAGCGGCGGCAGGCCGGGCAACGCCGCGGTCTCCAGCAGGTCCAGCGTGGCGCGCAGCGCCTGCAGCGGGTCCCCGCCGCTTGGCGCGTCCTGCGGCGTGACGCCCAACCAGACCGCCTCGCCGTCCCGAACCGTCAGCGCCGAGGGCGCCCCCGCCCCGATGAACGACCATCGCGACCACGACCGGCCGTTCTCCGCGGACTCCAGCAGGAACGTGCCGGGTCGGTTGGCGGCCAGCTTGCGGTAGGCCGACAGCGGTGTCTCGCTGTCGGCGAGCACCTTGCGAGTCACCGGCACCACGCGATGCTCGGCGGCCAGCGCCTGGAAGTCCTCACGCGAGGTGGTGATGGCGAGGTCGGCGGAACGTACTTGCACGGGGCAATCCTCCCAGACCGCTCTTTGGCTACCGGCGTAGCGTGACTCCAATGAAGCGTGGCGACCAGGTAGCCGAGTTCGAACTGCCCGACCAGACAGGCACCGTGCGGAGCCTGACGAGCCTTCTCGCAGACGGACCGATCGTGCTGTTCTTCTATCCGGCGGCCATGACTCCCGGATGCACCAAGGAGGCCTGCCACTTCCGCGACCTCGCCGGCGAGTTCGCCGCCGTCGGCACCGGCCGCGTCGGGATCAGCGCCGATGCCGTCGCCAAGCAGGCCAAGTTCGCCGACATGCAAAAGTTCGACTATCCGCTGCTGTCCGACACCGAGGGCGTCGTCGCGACCCAGTTCGGGGTCAAGCGTGGACTGCTCGGCAAGCTGATGCCCGTCAAGCGCACCACGTTCGTCATCGACACCGATCGCACGGTGCTCGAGGTCATCGCCAGCGAGTTCAGCATGGACACCCACGCCGACAAGGCGTTGGAGGTGCTGCGCCAACGTCAGTCGGCGTAGGAGGCATCGTGACCACCGTGCTGGAACTGGCGGACGTGACGTTCCGCAGGGACGGTAAGCAAATCATCGACGGCATCTCGCTGACCGTCAACGCGGGCGAACACTGGGCGCTGCTCGGCCCCAACGGGGCGGGCAAGAGCACCCTGCTGGGTTTCTGTGCCGCCGTGACCTTTCCGTCGTCGGGCACCGTCAGGGTGCTCGGCGAGCAGATGGGACGCGTCGACCTGGCCCGCCTGCGCCACTCCATCGGGCACGTGAATCCCCGCCACCGGCTTCAGTATTCGCTCACGGTGCGCGAGGTCGTACTGACCGGAATCACCGCGACGATCGACATCCCGATGCGCTGGACACCCAGCCAGGGCGAGCTGGACCGCGCCGACGCGATGATCGAGTCGGTCGGACTCCCGCACAAGGCCGACGCCCACTGGCCGACGCTGTCGCAGGGCGAACGCGGCCGCAGTCTCATTGCCAGAGCACTGGTTTCGGAGCCGCGGCTGCTGCTGCTCGACGAGCCGACCACCGGGCTGGACGTGGCAGCGCGCGAGCAGTTGCTCGAGACGATGGACTCGCTCGACGACACCCACCCCGACGTGGCATCGATTCTGGTCACCCATCACCTCGAGGAACTCCCGACCACCACGACGCATGCGCTCCTCATTGCCGAGGGTCGCACCGTCGCCTCCGGGCCTGCCCGTGAAGTCGTCACCACCGACAACGTCACGGCGGCGTTCGCCCACCCCGTTCAGGTCGGTTACGACGAGGGCCGGTGGACGGCGCGAGCCAAGGCGACCCGCATCGACGTCTAGTCCTACCGACGGTGCCCGCTGGTCGGACGGCGACCACCGCCACGAGTGCTGCAGGGCCGCCGCCCGCCCTGCAGCTCACAACACGGTCTGCAACCGAGTGAACTGAACGTGACAAGCCGGTGAATCCCGGGCAGCCTTGGCGCAATGTCGGCTGCCTAACGTGTGCGGATGCTGACGCCCCGCCACGTAGACGAGATCGACTGGGACTCCGAAGGCGTTCATGCTGATCTGCAGCAGGCCGAGTACTACCAGAGCATGCTCGATGACCTGCGAGCAAGAGCCGACGACGAGTTGGCCCACCACCGCGCTTCACTGGCAAAGCGCGAGCAGAAGGCCGATCTATACGGCATCAAGCGTCTGCACCGGATCATTCGGGCAAAGGAAACCGAACTCGCGACGATCGACGTGCTGACCGATGCGCTCAGCGCCAGATTTCCGACGTCGCAGACCTATCGACCGGACTGTGACAGTACGGGTACCAGAATTTAGCCACGGATGTGCGCAACACTAGCTTTCTGGCGCGAGCAACTGGTCCGCGTCGAAACAGGTGCGGTCGCCGGTGTGGCAGGCGGCTCCCACCTGGTCCACTTCGAGAAGCACGGTGTCGCCGTCGCAGTCGAGACGTACCGAGTGCACGTGCTGCGTGTGTCCCGACGTCTCGCCCTTGACCCAGTACTGGTTGCGGGAGCGCGAGAAGTAGGTGCCCTTGCGGGTTTCCAGCGTGCGGGCCAGCGCCTCGTCGTCCATCCACGCCACCATCAGCACCTGACCGCTGGTGCGGTCCTGTGCCACCGCGACGAACAAGCCGTTCGGATCGCGCTTCAGCCTGGCCGCGATGCTTGGGTCCAGAGTCACGATCGTTCGTTCTTCGCGGAAGCGCTCATCACCGCACCACGATCCCTTCCGCGGCCATCGCCGCCTTGACCTCGCCGATGGTGAGTTCGCCGAAGTGGAACACGCTGGCGGCCAGCACCGCATCGGCACCCGCCTCGACCGCTGGCGCGAAATGACCCACCACGCCTGCACCGCCGCTGGCGATGACGGGGACGGTGACCGCCGCGCGAACCGCCCGCAGCATGTCGAGGTCGAATCCCGCCTTGGTGCCGTCGGCGTCCATCGAGTTCAGCAGGATCTCGCCGACGCCCAATTCAGCTCCGCGGGTTGCCCATTCGACGGCGTCGATGCCCGTGCCGCGACGGCCGCCGTGGGTGGTGACCTCCCAGCCCGACGGCGTCGGCGCCGAGCCCGCGGGAACAGTCCTGGCGTCGACGGAGAGCACGATGCACTGCGAGCCGAACTGACGCGACAACTCGTCCAGCAGCTCCGGACGGGCGATGGCGGCGGTGTTCACCGACACCTTGTCCGCACCGGCCCGCAGCAGGGTGTCCACGTCGGCGATCGACCGCACGCCGCCACCGACGGTGAGCGGGATGAAGACCTGTTCGGCGGTGCGGCGCACCACGTCGAGCATGGTGGCCCGGCCCGACGACGATGCGGTGACGTCGAGGAACGTCAGCTCGTCGGCGCCCTCGGCGTCGTAGACCGCGGCGAGTTCGACCGGATCGCCTGCGTCACGCAGATTCTCGAAGTTGACCCCCTTGACCACCCGGCCGTCGTCGACGTCCAGGCAGGGAATCACGCGGACTGCGACACCCTCGTGGTGGTTCACCGGTAGTCCTCCGGCGCTCCGACCGCCGTGACGATCTCCAAGATCTCGGCGTGCACGTTCGGCACGCCCGCGAGCGCCGAGCGTGACGACGGGGTCCACGGCTCGCCTGCGAGGTCGGTCACGATGCCGCCTGCCGCCCTGACCAGTGCAACGCCTGCCGCGTGGTCCCAGATGTGGTGACCGAAGCTGATCGCGCCACCGAGCACTCCACCTGCGGCATAGGCCATGTCGACGCCGGTGGCACCGTGCATCCTCATACGAGAACACTTGCGGCTCAACCGTTCCAGCGTGGAGAGCCGGTAGCGGCCGGGGAACTCGCCGCGCGAGTCGATGTTGAACGTGCCGATGCCCACGATGGAGTCGCAGAGCTCGGCGTCCTTCAGGGGTGGCTGCTCCACGCCGTTGACGTAGAGCGGCCCTCCCATCGCCGCGGTGTATCGCTGATCGGTGAACGGCAGCCAGGTCAGGCCTGCCACCGGCTCGCCGTCGCGCAGCAGACCCAGCAGGATGGCCGCGGTCGGCAGCCCCGCGGCGTAGTTGAACGTGCCGTCGATCGGATCGAGCACCCACACCAGATGTGAGTCGATCGGGGCGCCGCCGAATTCCTCACCGTGCACGCCGATCCCGGTGGCCTCTTCGAGCGCGGCGACGACCTGCCGCTCGATCGCCAGGTCGACCTCGGTGGCGAAGTCGTTGCCCTTCTTGGCGACCGCCGACTCGGCGCGGTGTCCGGTAATGAACGGCTTGGCGGCCTCGTCGAGGATCGCCGAGGCGGTGGCGACCAGCGCGTCTAGGTCGGATTCGTCCAGCGCCATCGCGATCTACCGACTGACCGCTGCAAGCGCCTGCGGCAGCGTAAACCGACCGGCGTAGAGGGCCTTGCCCACGATCGCGCCCTCCACGCCATGCCCAGCAAGGGTGGCGATGGCCTGAAGGTCCTCGATGCTGGACACTCCGCCCGAGGCGATGATGGGAGCAGCGGTGTGTTCGGCGACGCGCGTGAGCAGCTCCAGATTGGGGCCGTTCAACGTGCCGTCCTTGGTCACGTCGGTGACGACGTAGCGCGAACACCCTTCGCCGTTGAGCCGGTCCAGCACGGGCCACAGGTCGCCACCATCGGTCTCCCAGCCGCGGCCGCGCAGCTGGTGCTCACCGTCAACGATCTTGACGTCGAGTCCCACGGCGACCTTCTCGCCGTGCTCGGCGATCACGCGGCGACACCACTGTGGATTCTCCAGCGCGGCCGTGCCCAGGTTGACCCGCGCGCAACCGGTGGCCAGCGCCGCCGACAGGGTGTTGTCGTCACGGATGCCGCCGGATAGTTCGACGCTGACGTCGAGCCTTCCGATCACCTCGGCCAGCAATTCGAGGTTGGTCCCGCGACCGAAGGCTGCGTCGAGGTCGACCAGGTGGATCCACTCGGCGCCGTCGGTCTGCCAGCCCAATGCGGCGTCCAACGCTGAGCCGTAGTCGGTTTCGCTGCCAGCCACACCCTGTACGAGGCGTACGGCCTTGCCTTCGACGACGTCGACGGCTGGCAGAAGTATCAGTGGAACGTTGGTCACTAGAGCCCCTCGACCCAATTGCTCAGCAGCGCCGCGCCGGCGTCACCGCTCTTCTCCGGATGAAACTGCGTGGCGGACAACGCACCGTCCTCGACGGCCGCCAGGAACGGTACGTGGTGCGTCGCCCAGGTGAGCAGGGCGTCGGGATCGCCCTCCCACTGCTGCGCGGCGTAGGAGTGCACGAAGTAGAACCGGGTGTCGGCGTCCAGCCCCTTGAACAGCGCACTCCCCGGTGCGGCGGCCACGACGTTCCAACCCATGTGCGGAATCACCGGCGCATCGAGTCGCACGACGGACCCGGGCCACTGCGCGCAACCCTGCGTCTCCACCCCGAACTCGACGCCGCGGGCGAACAGGATCTGCATGCCTACACAGATGCCGAGTACGGGCCTTCCCGCCGCCAGCCGGTCGGCGACGATCTTCTCACCGCCGACACCCCGCAGACCCTTCATGCACGCCTCGTAGGCGCCAACCCCTGGCACCACCAGACCATCGGCGTTCGCCGCCGCGGCGGGATCCGAGGTGACCTCGACCGTCGCCCCGACCCGTTCCAGCGCACGCTGCGCCGACCGTAGGTTGCCCGACCCGTAATCGAGGACCACCACGGACTTCACTGTCACAGCGTGCCTTTGGTGGACGGCACCCCGGTAACCCGGGGATCGGGCTCGACGGCCTGGCGCAGAGCGCGCGCGACCGCCTTGTACTGGGCCTCGGTGATGTGGTGTGGGTCGCGGCCGTACAGGGTGCGCACGTGCAGCCCGATCCGCGCGTTCATCGCAAGCGACTCGAAGACGTGCCTGTTGATCACGGTGTGGTACGGCACCGCGCTGCCCGCAATCGTGCTGTGCAGCATGTGATCCGGCTCGCCGGTATGCACACAGTAGGGCCGTCCCGACACGTCGACGGAGGCATGCGCCAACGTCTCGTCCATGGGGATGAACGCATCGCCGAAGCGGCGGATGCCCTTCTTGTCGCCGAGCGCCTGACCCAGCGCCTGGCCAAGCACGATCGCGGTGTCCTCCACGGTGTGGTGTGCCTCGATCTCGACGTCACCCTTGGCGTGCACGGTCAGGTCGAAGCTCGCGTGGCTGCCAAGCGCCGTCAGCATGTGGTCGAAGAACGGCACGCCGGTGCTGATGTCGACCTGGCCGGTGCCGTCCAGATCGAGTTCGACGACGATGTCGGATTCCTTGGTCTTGCGTTCGACGCGGGCGCGGCGGGTCACGATGCTCCTCTTGCACTACTTGGGACTGTGGCGAGTTCGGTGGCGGCGAGGCGAGCGCTGGCATCGAGCAGGACGTCGTTCTCGTCGGCCAGGCCCGTGGTGGCGCGCAGGTACCGAGGCACGCCGACGTCGCGGATCAGCACACCCGCTTCGAGGTAGCGCTGCCAGGTTGCGGGCGCGTCGGTGAACTCGCCGAACAGGATGAAGTTGGCGTCGCTGGGGATGACGCGAAACCCCATGCCCGCCAGCGCCTCCGACACCCGGTTGCGTTCGGCGATCAGCGTGGCGACGCTGCCGAGGGTGTCATCGGCATGGCGAAGGGCGGCCCGCGCCGCGGCCTGGGTGACCGAGGAGAGGTGGTAGGGCAACCGCACCAACAGCATCGCGTCGATGACGGCGGGGTCGGCGACGAGGTACCCGAGCCGGCCGCCCGCGAACGCGAAGGCCTTGCTCATGGTCCTCGTCACGATGAGCTTGGCGGGGTACTCGGCGAGCAGCCGCACCGCGCTGGGTTGTGACGAGAACTCGCCGTACGCCTCGTCGAGTATCACGATGCCCGGCGCGACGTCGAGCACCGCGCCCAGCTCCTCGAGCGAAACGCTCTGCCCCGACGGGTTGTTCGGGCTGGCGACGAACACCACGTCGGGCCTGCGCTCGGCGACCGCAGCCACGGCGGCGTCGACGTCGAGGCCGAAGTCGCTTGCGCGCTTGCCTTCCACCCACTCGGTCTGGGTGCCGTCGGAGATGATCGGGTGCATCGAATAGGACGGCACGAACCCGATGGCAGTGCGGCCGGGGCCGCCGAACGCCTGCAGCAACTGCTGCAGGATCTCGTTGGAACCGTTTGCCGCCCAGACGTTCTCGGTGCCAACCGGCACGCCGACCTGAACGCTCAGGTAGGCGGCGAGATCGGCCCGCAGTGCCACCGCGTCGCGGTCGGGGTAGCGGTGCAGATCGGATGCGGCGTCGCGGACCGACGCGGTGACGTCGTCGATGAGCGCCTGGGTCGGCGGGTGCGGATTCTCGTTCGTGTTGAGCCGCACCGGAACCGAGAGCTGGGGTGCACCGTAGGGCGACTTGCCGCGCAGGTTGTCCCGCAGTGGCAGGTCTTCCAGAGAGATCCTGCGAGCGGTCACGATTCGAACCTACGGCGGACCGCTTCACCGTGCGCAGGCAGGTTCTCCGCCTGCGCCAGGGTGATCACGTAGCCGGACACGTCCTTGAGTGCCGCCTCGGTGTAGTCCACGACGTGGATGCCGCGCAGGAACGTCTGCACCGACAACCCGCCGGAGTGGCGGGCACACCCGGCGGTGGGCAGCACGTGATTGCTGCCCGCGCAGTAGTCACCGAGGCTGACCGGGGACCAGGCCCCGACGAAGATCGCACCGGCCGAACGGATCCGATTCGCCACGGCAGGCGCGTCGACCGTCTGGATCTCGAGGTGTTCTGCGGCGTACGCGTTGACGGTCCTGACGCCGGCATCGACGTCGTCGACGAGCACGATCGCCGACTGGCGTCCGGTCAGCGCCGCAGTCACCCGCTCACGATGCACGGTGGTCAGCAGCTGCTTGGCGACCTCGGCGTCGGTGGCGTCGGCCACGCGCTCACTGGTGGTGACGAGCACGCTGGCGGCCATCTCGTCATGCTCGGCCTGACTGATCAGGTCGGCGGCGACGTGCGCCGGATCGGCGGAGTGGTCGGCCAGGATCGCGATCTCGGTGGGACCCGCCTCGGCGTCGATGCCCACCTGGGAACGGCAGATGCGCTTCGCGGCGGTGACGTAGATGTTGCCGGGTCCGGTGATCATGTCGACGGGAGCGAGCTCGGCTCCGTCGGTGTCGGTGCCGCCGTAGGCCAGCAGCGCCACACCCTGCGCGCCGCCGACGGCCCACACCTCGTCGACGCCCAACAGCGCCGCCGCGGCCAGGATGGTCGGGTGCGGCAGTCCAGCGAAGTCGGCCTGCGGCGGGCTGGCGATCACCAGCGACTCCACCCCTGCCGTCTGTGCGGGCACGACGTTCATCACGACGCTCGACGGGTAGACGGCGTTGCCGCCGGGCACGTAGAGACCCACGCGTTCGACGGGCACCCAGCGTTCGGTGACCGTGGCGCCGGGCGCCAGCGTGGTGGTGGTGTCGGTGCGCCGTTGGTCGGCGTGCACGGCGCGGCTGCGCTCGATCGCCACTTCGAGGGCCACCCGCACTGCGGGCTCGAGGTCGGCGAGCGCCTCGGCCAGGCGTTCGACGGGCACCCGCACGGTTTCGGGGCGCACCCGATCGAACGATTCGCCGTATTCGAGGGCCGCGACGGCGCCGCGCTCGACGACGGCGTCCACGATCGGCTTGACCTTCGGCAGGACGCTGTCGACGTCAACGCCACCACGCGGCAGGACCGCACGCAGCCGCGCCGCGGACAGCGCCTCGCCCCGCAGGTCGATGCGGGTCATCTTCGGAGCCGCCCCCGCGGTGACGTCCGAACCAGGCGACGAGGTAATCACAGGGCTATTGTCCCAGAGCAGCACAAATCGAATACGGGAGCCGTCATGTCACCGTCAACGTCACGAGAAGACCACCCCAACAACGCGCCCGGCGCGCCCATGCTGATGCCGGTGTGGCTCGAGCGTTTCCAGATCAAGTACGTCAACCCACTGCTGCGCCCGCTGTCGAAGCGGGCGCCAGGATTCGCCGTGATCAAGCACCGAGGCCGCACGTCGGGCAAGGAGTTCGAGACGATCGTCACCGCCTACCGCAAGGACGGCCTGGTGGCGATCGGGCTGATGCACGGCAAGACCAACTGGGTCAAGAACGTGCTGGCCGCCGGTGAGGCCGACATCCACGTGGCCCGCAAGGACCTCCACCTGGTGAATCCGCGTGTGCTGCCCGCAGGCACCGTCGACCCCACGTTGCCCCGGATTCCGCAGATGCTCGCCAAGCGGCAGGGCACGTTCGTCGCCGACATATCGAGCTGAGTCATATCCGGTTGAGCGCACGCGCCACCGCCTGCGACACTTCATGACGTGGAGTGGACCGTGTGGCTGGCGTTCGTCGGAGCGGCGATTCTGATCGCCCTATCCCCTGGTGCTGGTGCGATCCAGTCGATGGCGACCGGCCTGAGCCACGGCGTGCGCCGCGGCTATTGGAGCATCCTCGGCCTCGAGATCGGGCTGATGCTGCAGCTGACCCTCGTCGCCGTGGGATTGGGCGCCATCGTCACCGGTTCGATCGTCGTGTTCAACGTCATCAAGTGGGTCGGGGTGGCATACCTGCTGTATCTCGCGGTGCGGCAATGGCGGACGGCGACCAGGGACCTTCGCGAGCAAATGGACACCTCGACCAACGGTGGCCGCACCGCGTTGGTCGCTCGTGGATTCTTGGTCAACGCCACCAACCCGAAGGGTCTGGTGTTCTTCCTGGCGGTGTTGCCGCAGTTCGTGGTGCCGACCGCGCCGCTGCTCCCGCAGTATCTGGCGATCGGCGCGACGATGGTGGCCGTCGACATGGTGGTGATGGGGCTGTACACCGGGTTGTCCGTGCGACTGTTGCGCTGGATGCACACGCCGCGACGGCAGACGGTGGTCAACCGCGTCTTCTCCGGACTGTTCGGGACGGCCGCGTTGGTCCTGTCGCTGGTGCGTCGCGCCGCGACGGTCTAGGCCAGCGTCGGCAGGATCACCGCCGACGGGCGCGAGGCGTCGTGGTAGACCGTCTGATCGGCGGGGCGGAGAACGGTTGCCGTTGCGTGCGATTCGCCGGTGCCGGGGTTACGCGCGTAGCGCGGAAACGCGCCGCTGGAGACTTGCACCCTGATGCGCCGTACGGCGATCGATACAAGGCGGTGGGCAACGTGGTGGACGACGACGCGTCCCTGGCGCGCGGCGCCCACCTGTCGGCCAGCAGCACTGTCCCGTCCGGCATCGGTACCCGAAGATCGCGCTGGACGACGACGTCGCGGGTGATCGGCGGCGATGCCTCGAGTACGCGTTCGATGAGGTGGCTGATCGGGTTCACCGCACCACGCTACGTGTTAGTCGCGGGTGAACACCGTCTTGCTCGTCATGGTCGGCCAGACCTCGGCCGCGTCGTCCCACGGCACCACCCGGTCCACGGCAGGCGCGAGATCGCAACCCGCGCTGATTGATTCGAGGATGCCGGGAATGACGGTGCGGGCGTTCACCCTGCCGGTGACGAACCGCACTCCCCTGGTGTACATCGCGAGCAGCGGCAGCTCGACCGGTTGGACGAAGAGGCCGGTGTCGGTGCTGACGCCATCGGGCCAGGTGGCGCGCAGCGTCGCGGTCAGCAGCTCCGGCTCTGCCGAGGTGTGCACCGTGACGGGGTACGGCTCCCACGACCGATCGGGTTTCGGTCGGTCGTGGACGGTCGCCCCGAGTTTCTCGGCCGCGGCCAGGCGCTGTGAATCGGTGTCGACGTAGTCGACGCGCGCACCCATCGCCGAGGCGAATGCCGCAGCGTAGAGGCCGATCGAACGCCGCCCAACGATCAACACCCTTCGCTCGCCGGGATCGAGGCCCGCCAGCTCCGACTGGTACGGCCCGACGGTGCGCCAGCCGTCGGGAATGTTGTCGGACAGCGAAGCCACCGTCACGGGGTCGACGCCGCCGGGAAGCGGGATCAGCATCGAGTCGGCGTAGGGCACCGACACCAGATCGGCGAGGAAACCGCCGCCGTCGAGCCCGGCGATGGGCGCCATCCCGTACATCGCCATCAACGGCAGCGACGCGCAGGAGCCCGTCACGCCACGCCGACAGGCCGAGCATGTTCCGCAGTTGATCTGGAACGGCACGATGACCCGGTCCCCGACCTTCACCGACGTGACGTCGTCGCCAACGGCGACCACCTCGCCCACCCCCTCGTGCCCGACGGCGTGGCCGGGCGCCATCGGCAGTAGCCCCTCCGAGACCGCGACGTCGAGATCGCAGCAGGCCACCGCCACCGGTCGGACCAGCGCCTGCTTGGGCGTCGAGATCTCCAGGTCGGGTACCTCGCGCCACGCGTACTCGCCGGGAGCTTCGAACATCAACTGCCGCATGGTGGCGACCCTTCTTTAGAGAGCGTTCAAGTATTGTTGAGTGATCTTTCTAGTATTGTCAAGACGTGCCCCGCCCCGATCGCAGCCGCGTCGCGCTCATCGAGAGCGCGGCGACCCTGTTCCGCCGACAGGGCTACGCGGCGACCGGCATCAACCAGATCCTGGCGTCCGCCGACGTCAAGGCAGGCTCGCTCTACCACCACTTCCCGGACGGCAAGGCCGAACTCGCGGCGGCCGTGGTCGACCGTGCCGGCGGCGACATCACGCGACTGCTGCGCTCGGTCCTCGCCTCCGAACGTCCGGCCGCCGACATCGTCGCGTCGTGGATCGACATCCTGATCGCCGGCCTGGACGGCGACCCCCGTGACGGCTGCCCGATCGAACCCATCGCCACCGAATCCGTGCACGCCAGCGCGCCGGTGCGCGCCGCAGCGGCAGGGGCGTTCGCAGGCTGGTGCACCGCCGTCGCCGACCGGCTGATCAGGGACGGCTGGTCCGACGACGAAGCCGGGCAGACCGCACAGGCGGTGATCGCGCTCATCGAAGGGGCGCTGATCCTGTCGCGCATCGCGGGCGATCGGTCAGCGCTGGACGCCGCCAAGGTCGGCGCGCGCACTCTGCTGAACGCGCGAAACTAAGGTTGCTATTTGCAGGCTTCGGCGATCTTGACGTTGGCGGCGTCGGCTGCCTTCAGACGTGCCGCCTGGGCCGGATCGGAATTCTGCAAGCCCACGATCGAGCCGGCCCCGATGTCCAGCAGCTCGTTGGCGAACTCGCGGACCGGGTCAGCCAGGTCGGATGGGGTCGCCGGATCCAACCGGGCCAAGAGGTACTGCCCGCCGTTCGAAAGCGACAACCTGGCGTTGGCGGCCACCGCGAGAGACCCGGTGACGTCACCCTCGCCGCCAGGAATGGGCAGGTTGGTGTTGAGCGAAACACCCCTGCGCACCACGTCGGCTGCCGCGCAGATCTTCGCCTTGGCGTCGGATTGCTGAGCCGCCGTGTAGGTCGGCGCTGCTGGCTCCTTGGCGGGCCGGAACGCGGCCCACGCGGCAAGCCCGACTGCGACCAGAGCGAGGATCACGGCCACGATCGGCAGCAGGCTCGCCGCCCGCGAATCACCGGCATGACGGCTTGAAGAGGAATCGCTCGAAGACATGGGCTGATCCTGCCACCTCGCCTGCTGTGGCGGACGAGGAAATCGTTTGCTCGCGCTCGCGAGAATCGCCCTAGACGTCCAGGCCGACGTCGAGCACCCGCACCGAGTGGGTCAGCGCACCGACGGCCAGGAAGTCGACACCGGTGCCCGCGTACTCGGCGGCGGTGTCCAGCGACAGGCCACCAGAGGATTCCAGCAAGGCGTCCGGCGACCGCGAATCGCGGCGCTGCACCGCGATCTGGGTCTGCCACACCGGAAAGTTGTCCAGCAGAATGAGCGGCCGTTCGCCCAGGTTCTCGCCAAGGACCGCGTCGAGTTGCTCCAGCGAATCGACCTCGACCTCGCAGGGCAGGCCGGGCGCGGCGGCCCGCACCGCGCGCAGCGCCTCGAGCACTCCACCCGCTGCGGCGACGTGGTTGTCCTTGATCAACGCGGCATCACCGAGACCCATCCGGTGATTCACCCCGCCACCCACGCGTACCGCGTACTTCTGCAGCACCCGCAGACCGGGCAGCGTCTTGCGGGTGTCGCGGATCTTGGCATTGGTGCCCTCCACTGCGGCGACCCACGCGGCGGTGGCCGTCGCGATGCCACTCAGGTGACACACCAGGTTGAGCATCGTCCGCTCGGCCGTAAATAGCCCGCGGGTGTCGGCTTCCACCGTCAACAGGGCGTCGCCGGCATCGAGGCGGGCACCGTCCTCGACGCGTCCGATGACGCGGTAGCCGTCGGCGCCGAGGACCTCGTCGAGCACCAGCAATGCCACGTCCACCCCTGCGGCCACACCGGGCTCGCGGGTGACCATCGCCGCCGTCGTGGTCGCGTCGGCGGGCACGGTGGCCAGCGTGGTCACGTCGGGGCCGAACCGCAGGTCCTCGTCGAGCGCGCGTGCGATCGTCCCCTTGGCCTCGATCAGTACCTCGTCGGAAAGAGCCATCAGCCGCACACCACCGCGGGACGGGCGACGGTGCTGACCGCCATCGCAGGATCGGTGTCCGGGTAGTCGGACCGGTGATGGCAGCCGCGGGACTCGGTGCGCTCCAGCGCGGCGGCGACCACCGCTCCCGCCGTCGCCGTCAGTGCCGCGTCCTCAAGCGTCGTGCGGTTTCGCTGCGCCAGCACGGGCGCTTCGGCTAGCAGGTCGGCGAGGCTGCGGAGCCCGTCGGCATCGCGCACCACCGATGCGTGGCTACTCATCGCGCGTTGTAAGTCATTGCGGGCCAACGCAACCCGGTCGCAGGGATCGGGTTCACCTCCGTGCGACGGTCCCGCGGCCACGGCGTGCCCGGCTGCGGCCACACCCGCGCGGCGACCCACCACGAGGCCTTCGAGCAGGCTGTTGGACGCCAGGCGGTTGGCGCCATGCATGCCGGTGCGCGCCACCTCGCCTGCCGCGAACAGTCCGGACAACTCGGTCCGCCCGTGCACGTCGGTGACGACGCCACCGCAGCTGTAATGCGCACCGGGCACGACCGGAATCAGTTGCCGGGTCGGATCGATGCCCGCAGCCAGGCAGGCCGCGGTCACGGTCGGAAAGCGCTTGGTGAAGCCGGCGATGGCCCGCGCGTCGAGATAGACGCAGGGGTCGCCGGTTTGGGTCAGCCGTGCGTCGATCGCCGCGGCCACCACGTCGCGAGGCGCGAGGTCACCCATCGGGTGAACGCCCGCGGTAACCGAATCGCCGTGCGCGTCGACGAGGGTCGCGCCCTCGCCGCGGATCGCCTCGGTGATCAGCGGACGCCTTCCGCCTGCCTCCCCGTTGAAGAGCATCGTGGGGTGGAACTGGATGAACTCGACATCGCTCACCGCGACGCCTGCCCACAGCGCCAGCGCGATGCCGTCGCCGGTGGAGCCCTCCGGGTTGGTGGTCGCGGAGTACAGGTGGCCGAGGCCGCCGGTCGCCAGGATCACCGATGGGGCGTGCACGATGCCGAGTCCGTCGTCGTTGCGCACCAGCACCCCGGTCACCGCCCCGTCACGGTGCAGCACCTGCAGCGCAACGTGATTGCGCCGGATGTCCAGCGTCGCTGCGGCGCGGTCCAGCGCCCGCTGCACCTCCGCCCCGGTAGCGTCGCCGCCGGCGTGGATGATCCGGCGCCGGGAGTGGCCGCCCTCGCGGGTCAGTGACCACTCGCCGGGTGCCGATTCGTCGAAACGCGCTCCGTCACTGACCAGTTCGGCCACCGCGTCGTAACCGTCGGCGACGACCGACGTCACCGCCTCGGGGTCGCACAGCCCCGCGCCAGCGGCCAGGGTGTCGGCGACGTGCGCTTCGATGCTGTCGTCGGTGCGCGGCAGGACCACCGCGATCCCGCCCTGCGCGTAATAGGTAGTGGTCGCCCCTTCCTTTTCCGAGGCCTTGCTCAGCACGATGACCCGCCGGCCCCTGCGGTGTGCGGCGAGCGCAGCGACCAGACCCGCGACCCCCGTGCCGATCACGACGACGTCGGCGCGCAGTTGCCACGTCGTGTGCCGGCCGCAGGCGATGCCCGCCGAAGTAATTCCCCGGGTCGCTTCGCTCTCCCCCGCAAGCGGGGGGACCCCCAGCGCCGGAATCATTCTGCGCCGCCGGGCTGGCCGATCTCGATCATCCGCTGCACGCTAAGACGAGCCGCTGCTGCAACATCCAAGTCGACGTGCACTTCGTCGGCGCCTTCGACGAGGCAGCGCAGCAGTGCGGCGGGCGTGATCATCTTCATGAACTTGCACGACGCCCGGTCGTTGACGGCGCGGAAGTCGACTTCTGGTGCGGCACGGCGCAACTGGTGCAGCATGCCGATCTCGGTGGCAACCAGGACTTCGCGCGCCTTGGTCTGCCGTGCGGCGTCGAGCATGCCGCCCGTCGACAGAATCTTCACCCGGTCGTCGGGAACCGCGCCCTCGCCTGCCAGGTACAGAGCCGAAGTGGCGCAACCACATTCGGGATGCACGAAGAGCTCGGCGTCGGGGTGTGCGCGGGCCTGGTCGGCGAGTTCGTCGCCGTTGATCCCGGCGTGCACGTGGCATTCGCCGGCCCACACGTGGACGTTCTTGCGCCCGGTGACCCGGCGGACGTGCGCACCGAGGAACTGGTCGGGGCAGAACAGCACCTCGCGGTCCTCGGGGATGGAGGCCACGACCTCGACCGCGTTGGACGACGTGCAGCAGATGTCGGTGAGTGCCTTCACCGCTGCCGTGGTGTTGACGTAGGACACGACGACGGCGTCGGGGAACTCGTCCTTCCACGCCCGCAAGTCGTCGGCGGTGATCGAGTCGGCCAGCGAGCAGCCCGCTCGCTGGTCGGGGATCAGGACCGTCTTCTCGGGGCTCAGGATCTTGGCGGTCTCGGCCATGAAGTGCACGCCGCAGAACACGATGGTTTCCTCGGGCGCCTCGGCAGCTATCCGCGAGAGGGCGAGCGAGTCACCGACGTGATCGGCGATGTCCTGGATGGCCGGCAGCTGGTAGTTGTGCGCGAGCAACGTCGCATTGTGCTGCTTGGCGAGCTTGCGGACCTCGTCGGCCCACTCCTCGTCGGCAATGACGCCGCCGTATCCGCCGGGGCCGTTCGTGATCTGAGCGGTCCAGCCGCCCCGGGACTCCGCGGTGAGGTCCAATACCGTCATGGCCATCTCCTTTGATCCTGACGGGGTTTTCGACTTATGATCGAAAACATGCCCAATGGTAGCACTGCCCACGAAGTGCTCGCCGTCGTCTTCCAGGTTCGACACCTGGCGACGCGAAACCCGCAGCTCAGCGTGCTGCTGTGGGAACGAGCGATGGATCCACAGCGAGGCACGTGGTCGCTGCCCGGCGGCCAGCTGCGTCACGACGAGGACATGGTGAGTTCAGTCCGGCGTCAACTCGCCGAGAAGGTCGACCTGCGTGAGTTGACTCACCTCGAGCAGCTCGCGGTGTTCTCCGATCCCACTCGGGTGCCGGGCGTCCGCACCATCGCGTCGACATTCCTCGGCCTGGTGCCCTCTCCCGCCACCCCGGAACTGCCATCGGACACCCGCTGGCATCCGGTCAGCGCGCTGCCGCCCATGGCGTTCGACCACAAGACGATGATCACCAACGCCCATACCCGCCTGGTCGCCAAGCTGTCCTACACGAACATCGGATTCGCGCTGGCACCAAGGGAATTCGTGCTTTCCACCCTCCGCGACGTGTACGGAGCCGCGCTCGGCTACCAGGTCGACGCCACCAACCTGCAACGTGTGCTGGTCAGGCGCGGAGTGATCACCCCGACCGGAACGACGGCCAAGTCGGGTCGGGCCGGTGGCAGACCCGCCGCGCAGTACCGCTTCACCGAGTCGCAGTACCGGGTCACCGACGAGTTCGCCGCCCTGCGTCCGCCTGGGTGAGTCGGCTGGCTTCTTAATACGTCCTTAAGGAATACTGCGCGGATGGACTTGGGCAGCGCGGCTCCGGCAACTGGCGCCGAATGGATCGGGCAGCCACCACACGAAGACTTCCAACGTGGAGTCCGCCCGCAGCTACCAGCCGATGATCCGTTCTACGACCCGCCCGCCGGCTTTCAGCATGCCAGTCCCGGCACGGTCCTGCGCAGCCGCGACGTCGAGCTCGCCTTTCTCGGGTTGATCCCGCAACGCATCAAGGCCACCCAGTTGCTCTATCGGACCACCGACATGCACGGCCTGTCGGAAGCCGCGGCCACCACGGTCATCGTGCCTGCCGAGCGCGGCCCCGAGGCCGTGTGCCCCGTGATCTCGTATCAGTGCGCGATCGACGCCGTGACGTCGCGCTGCTTCCCGTCCTATGCGCTGCGGCGACGTGCGATGGCGCCCGGCGCCGTCGCACAGTTCGAGTTCCTGCTGATCGCGGCCGCCGTCGCCGAGGGCTGGGCGGTCTCCGTGCCCGACCACGAGGGTCGCCTCGGAATGTGGGGCGCCCCCTACGAACCCGGCTACCACGTGCTCGACGGACTGCGCGCCGCGCTGGGCTCCGAGCGCCTCGGACTGTCACCGAGCGCGCCGATTGGGCTCTGGGGCTACTCCGGCGGTGGGCTGGCCAGTGCCTGGGCCGCCGAGATGAGCGGCACCTACGCGCCGGAACTCAACATCGTCGGCGCGGTGCTCGGCTCCCCCGTCGGCGACCTCGGCCACACCTTCCGGCGACTCAACGGCACCCTCATGTCCGGTCTGCCCGCCCTGGTGGTCGCCGCACTGGCCGACATCTACCCCGAGCTCGACCGCGTCATCCAGGAGCACGCCACCGAAGAGGGCAAGGCCCTACTGAAGCGGCTGCACCAGATGACTACCGCCGAGGCGGTCATCAGGATGGCCGGGAAGAACATCGGCGACATGCTCGACCAGCCACTCGAGCAGATCCTCGATACCCCAGAAGTTCGGCACGTCTTCGAAGACATCAAGCTGG
Organism: Mycobacterium sp. AZCC_0083; assembly: GCF_014202335.1. GTDB lineage: Bacteria > Actinomycetota > Actinomycetes > Mycobacteriales > Mycobacteriaceae > Mycobacterium. The sequence goes on from NZ_JACHGP010000001.1 coordinate 140,548, forward strand.
GCGCCGCGGTGCCCACCCCGCCGGTGCTGATCGTTCAGGCGGTGCACGACCAGCTGATCTCGGTCGAGGACATCGACGCCCTCGTCGACGCGTACTCGGCAGGCGGCGCGGACGTCACCTACCACCGCGACATGCTCAGCGAGCACCTGCTGCTGCATCCGCTGTCCGCCCCAATGACGTTGCGGTGGTTGCGGGATCGCTTTGCAGGCCGCCCGCTCTCCGAGCACCGCCTTCGGACCAAGTGGCCGACGCTGCTGAACCCCTCGACCTACGCGGGCATGCTGCGGTTGGGTCTGATCACCGCGAAGGTGCTGACGGGTCGACGGGTGGACCGTCAGCCGCTGTCGACACTGGACCAATAACCGGCGTCGGATCGACGAACTGCGCCGGATCAACGGCCCGCAACGACACGATGGGCGGCCAGGCGCCCAGATCGTCGCGCTTCGTGGCGAGGGCGCACAGCGCGAAGATGAGCGCTGCCACCCCGGCGGGCAGCAGGATCGTCATCGCGATCTCCAACGGCGTGTGCCCGAAGAACACCGCGGGCGCCTCGATGACGTAGTGCACGCGGTGCTCGGGTGTCACCGGAGCGGCAGCGAGGTCGATGACGCCATAACGCCACCGCACCAGCGCCGCGCCGACACCCGTCGCCGCGCCAGCCGCAGCCATCCCACCGACCGCAAGCGCGCCGACCATGCCTGGGCCACGGTGCGCCCGCCACTGCCACGCCAGCGTGGCCGCCACCACCGCGACCGCGCCGAGCATGGCCACCATCAGGAACGCACCGAGGAACAGGTGATCGGACTCATCACCTAGGTAGCCGCGGATCCGGTCACCGCTACGGGTCAACGCGACGACGGCCTGGATCGGCGGTGCCAGCCAGGCCCACACCGCACCGACGACGACACCCGCTACCAGCAGTCCGATGAACACGCGGATGACCGCGGTGCGGCGCGACACCCGCGACGGACTGACCTCGTCGAGCGGCATCTCCACCACGCTCATCGATACTCCTCGAGATCCTTCGAGTCCTGCACGCCGTGCCGCGAGCACTTCGCCTCCCAGCCGTCGGGCCGGACCTGAACGATCATCCTCCGACCACACTCCGCGCAGTACCGCGGCGGCTCGAGGCCGAGCTGGGCGGCCGCTGGAACGGGACCGCCGTCGGGTTCGCCGGTGTAGACGTTGAACTTCGGCGCCATCACTAGATCGTCGCGTTGAGCGCCTTGATCGGCATCTGCAGGTCGTCGAGCAGCTCGAGATCGGCCTCTGCTGGCCGTCCCAGCGTGGTCAGGTAATTGCCGACGATGACGGCGTTGATGCCGCCGAGGATGCCCTGCTTGGCGCCGAGGTCGCCGAGCGTGATCTCCCGGCCGCCCGCGAAGCGAAGCATGGTGCGGGGCAACGCCAGCCGGAAGGCGGCGACGGCCTTGAGCGCCTCGGCCGCGGGCAACACCTCGAGATCGCCGAACGGTGTGCCCGGCCGCGGGTTGAGGAAGTTCAGCGGCACCTCGTGCGGGTTCAGCTCGGCGAGGTTGGCCGCGAACTCGGCGCGCTGCTCCAGCGTCTCGCCCATGCCAAGGATGCCGCCGCAGCACACCTCCATGCCCGCGTCGCGGACCATGGCCAGCGTCTCCCAGCGCTCCTCCCACGTGTGGGTGGTCACCACGTTGGTGAAGAACGAACGCGCCGTCTCGAGATTGTGGTTGTAGCGGTGCACACCCATCCCGGCGAGCCGGTCTACCTGCTCTTGCGTCAGCATGCCCAGCGAGCAGGCGATCTGGATGTCGACCTCGTTGCGGATGGCCTCGATACCCGCCGCCACCTGCGCCAGCAGCCGCTCGTCGGGGCCACGCACCGCAGCCACGATGCAGAACTCGGTGGCGCCGGACTTCGCGGTCTGCTTGGCCGCCTCCACCAGGCTCGGGATGTCGAGCCATGCGCTGCGCACCGGTGAGGCGAAGAGACCCGACTGTGAACAGAAGTGGCAGTCCTCGGGGCACCCGCCCGTCTTCAGGCTGATGATGCCCTCGACCTCGACCTCGGGCCCGCACCACTTCATGCGCACCTCGTGGGCCAGCGCCAGCAGCTCATCGAGCTGGTCGTCGGGCAGTTGCAGCACCTGCAGGATCTGGTCCTGGGTGAGCCCTTCACCACGCTCGAGCACCTGTTCCCGCGCCTGACCCAACACATCGGTGATCCCGGTGTCATCGACAGTCGACTGCGTCACTGGGTACTCCTCCCGCGATAAGAACTTGAACGGTGTTTAGGATACAGGTGTGCAACTGCACCGACACGACGTGGTCGCCAAGGCGACCCAGCTCCTCGACGACTACGGCATCGCCGATCTGACCATGCGCAGGCTCGCCCGCGAGCTGAACGTCAGCCCAGGCGCGCTGTACTGGCACTTCGCCGACAAGCAGGAACTGCTCGGCGCCGTCGCCGACCGGATCCTCTTGCCGGCGTCGGCCGCCGTCGAGGACGCGTCGTGGTCACGACGCGTGGTCGGTCTCGGCACGGCCTTGCGCGATGCCCTGCTGTCATCGACCGATGGCGCCGAGCTGGTGTCCGCGAGCTTCGCCGCAGGCAAGTCCGTGCGGATGACCGAGATCCTGACCGAGCTGACCGACGCCGCGACCGAGGGCGGGATCGACGCGTCCCACGCCGATCTCGCCGCCCGCACGGTGCTGTACTACGTGCTCGGCTTCACCGCCGACGAGCAGTCCCGGCTGCAGTGGGACGCGGCAGGTGCCCTGGTCGACGGTCAGTCGGTGCTGACGGCAAACCCCAACGCGCGGTTCGCCTTCGGACTGAAACTCCTCGTCGACGGGATCGCGGCCCACACCAGCATCGAAGTGAACGCCTCGCAGAACGTCGAGTAGGCGCCTGCAAGAGGTGCGTTTCAGTGACGGCAGGTTTGTCGGAGACCTGGACTAGCGTCGCGAGGGTGATCACAGTCGACGACGTGCGGCGCATCACCACGTCACTGCCCCGGGCCTACGAGGTCGTGGTGCGCGACCAGATCAAGTTCCGCGTTGGCCAGATCGTCTTCGTCGCGTTCTCGCGCGACGAGACGGTGATGGGCGTCGGCTTCCCCAAGGAGGAACGGGAGGCGATGGTGGCCGCGGAGCCCGACAAGTTCATGCTCCCGCGCCCGTCGGACATGCGATACAACTGGATTCACGTGCGACTGGATGCCATCGACCTGGACGAACTGCGCGAGCTCGTCATCGACGGCTGGCGGATGTGCGTGCCGAAAAGCGTTGCCGCACAGATCAACTGATCGGATACTCCAGCTTTTCGTTGCCATCCCAGCGGCGCAGCCCGACGATACTGCCGACCAACTGCAATGGCTCCCCAACGATCCGAAGGGCCCGACCCACGTGGTCGGGATCGACGCGTCGTGCCATCGTCACGTGCGGGGTCCAACGATCGGGAAGGACGTTCGCCATCGGGCCCGGAAACAGGTGGGGCAGGCACAGCCGGTGCACCTCGGCGTGCAGGTCCATCAGCTCCGCCGACGGCACCACCAGCCGCGCGAGCACCGCCATGGACCGGCCGAACAGCAACGGCGCACCGATCCGGCACGGGAACGGGAACCGGCTCGAAAGCGCGGCCAACGAGGCGTCCACCTCGGCATCGATGCGCTCGGCGACGGTCAGCGTCGTATGCGGCCTGCTGGCAGGCGCCTGACTGCGGATTCCGACATCCGCCAGGTCGGCCCAGACGTGTCGGATCGCCGCCTCGGTGTCCTGGTCGAAGACCAGCTCGACGGAGTGGACCATCTCACCCGACCAGGGTCGCGACCCACTGCGAGTCGAACGCGGACCGGCTGATCGACTCGAACTCGGCCGCGCTGCGCGAACCCGCTCCGGCTGGCAGCGCCGCCCGCACGCTCGCAATCCGGTCCAGCGCCTCCCGGTTGGAGGTCTCGGCGACGCCAGGATCCGTCGGCCAGCTGCCGATGACCACACCGGCGCACCGAACATTCTGCGTGGCAAGCGATTCCACCGTCAGCGCGGTGTGGTTGAGCGTGCCGAGGCCCGGCGCGACGACGACGAGGACGGCCGCACCGAGATCCACGGCGAGTTCGCGCAACGTCGCCCCGTCCGCGCCGAGTTCCACCAGCAGACCGCCTGCGCCCTCGACCACGGTGAGCCTGCCCGGTGCATCCATCCCGCGGATGAGCGAGACGAGTTCGGCGCGCGTCGGCAGCGCCATTCCCGCTCGCTCCGCGGCAGCCAGTGGCGCCAGCGGCTCGGGGTAGCGCCACCCGGACACCAGCTCGCTCACGCCAGCGAGTCGCGCCACCTCGGCGAGGTCGTCGTCGCCGTCAATCTCGCCGGTCTGCACCGGCTTGCACACCGCGACGTCGAGGCCTGCCAACCGGGCATGGCAGGCCAGCGCGGCGGTGGCGACGGTCTTTCCGACGCCGGTGTCGGTGCCGGTGACGACGAGAACCGTCACTGGCGTGGTTCGATGTCGCCGCCGGGGCGGCTCCGGCCTACCGCGAGGACCTCGGTCAGCACCCGTCCCGCCAATGCCAGGTCGTCGTCGTCGAGGGAGGCACGGGCGGTCAGCCGCAGCCGCGACGTCCCGACGGGCACACTCGGCGGCCGGAAGCACCCGACCCGCACACCCCGATCGAGACAACCGGTCGCCGCGGCCAGGGCCACCTCCGGCGCGCCGAGGATCACCGAGACCACTGCCGAGTCGGGCACCTCGTCGACACCGCACACCCGCGCGAGCGTCGCCGCGTGCCGCAACACCTCGGCCGCCCGCTCTGGTTCGGCGATCAGTACGCCGAGTGCTGCCAGGGCCGCGCCGACGGCAGCAGGCGCAAGGCCGGTGTCGAAGATGAACGGGCGCGCCGCGTCGATCAGGTGATCGCGCACCGCCGCCGGGCCGAGCACCATGCCGCCCTGGCTGCCGAGGGCCTTCGACAGCGTCGTCGCCATCACCACGTCGGGCGCACCGGCCAGGCCGACCTCGTGCAGCAGGCCGCGGCCGCCGTCACCCCGCACCCCGAGGCCGTGCGCCTCGTCGACGATGAGCAGCGCGCCGTGCCGTCGGCACACGTCGTGCAGCGCCCGCAGCGGAGCCAGCACGCCGTCGGCGCTGAACACCGAGTCGGTGACGACGACCGCGCGGGCTTCGTCACGGGCGCTCAGTGCGGCGTCGACGGCATCGACGTCGCGGTGCGGTGTGACGACGACGCGGGCCCGCGACAACCGGCAGGCGTCGACCAGCGAGGCGTGCGTCAGCGCGTCCGACACCAGAAGTGAGCCCGCGCCGGACAACGCCACCACGGCGCCGAGGTTCGCGGTGTAGCCAGAGGAGAAGACCAGGCCGGACTCGGCGCCGACGAAGTCGGCAAGCGCCGACTCGAAGTTCTCGTGCAGTTCGGTGTTGCCGGTGACCAGGCGCGACCCCGTCGACCCCGCGCCCCAGGTGCGCAGTGCGTCGACGCCGCCCTCGATGACGGCGGGGTGCTGGGACAGGCCGAGATAGTCGTTGGACGCCAGGTCGAGTTCGGCGGCGACGGCGGGCCTGGTCCGCAGGGAACGCCGAAGACCGGCGGCGCGGCGCTGGCGCTCGACGTCGCCGAGCCAGGCCAACGGAGAAAGATCGACGCGTGTCACGGGTGCCCCCTCAGTGCATTGAACACGCCGGCGAGCCGGCAATTGAACACCGTTCAGGTTAGTGCACGCGCCACGCCGACCATCGCAGAGGTGATCCGACCGACCTCGTCGGGCGTACACACGTACGGCGGCATGGCGTAGACGAGGTTGCGGAACGGGCGCAGCCACACCCGGTGCTGCAGCGCCGTCGCCGTCGCCACGGCCATGTCGACGGGCCGTTCCATCTCGATGACCCCGATCCCGCCGAGCACGCGGACGTCGGCCACGCCGGGCATCGAGCGCGCAGGCGCCAGTCCGTCGGTGAGGCCCGCCTCGATCGTGCCGACCGTGGACCGCCAGTCCTGGCCGAGCAGCAGTTCGATCGATGCCACCGACACCGCACACGCCAACGCGTTGGCCATGAAGGTGGGTCCGTGCATCAGCGCACCCGATTCACCGGTGCTGATGGTGTTGGCGACCTCGGCGCTGCACAGCGTTGCCGCCAGCGTGACGTAACCGCCCGTCATCGCCTTGCCGACGCACATGATGTCCGGACTCACCCCGGCGTGGTCGGCGGCGAACAACGCACCGGTGCGGCCGAAGCCGGTGGCGATCTCGTCGAAGATCAGCAGTACGCCGTGCCGCGTGCAGGCGGCGCGCAGGTCCGACAGATAGCGCGGATCGTGGAAGCGCATGCCGCCCGCGCCTTGCACCACGGGCTCGACGATGACGGCCGCGAGTTCGTCGGCGCGTTCGGCGAGTTGGCGCTCGAACGCCGCGCTGTAGGCGGGGTCGTAGGCACTCGGCACCTGCGGCGCGAACACCTGGTGGGCCAGAACGTCGGTCCAGATGGAGTGCATTCCGCCGTCCGGGTCGCAGACGCTCATCGGGGTGAAGGTGTCGCCGTGGTATCCCCCGCGCCAGGTCATCAACCGGTGCTTGCCGTCGCGGCCTCGGCTGCGCTGGTACTGCAGCGCCATCTTGACGGCCACCTCGACCGACACCGAGCCGGAGTCGCTGAAGAACACGGTGTCCAGGCCGTCCGGGGTGATCTGCACCAGCAGCTGGGCCAGCCGCACCGCGGGCTCGTGGGTGAGCCCGCCGAACATGACGTGATTCATCCGGGCGAGCTGTCCGGTGAGCGCGGCGTCCAGCGTCGGGTTGCCGTGGCCGTGGATTGCCGTCCACCACGAACTCATCGCATCGATGACCTCGATGGGATGGTCGCCGTCACGGGCTGGGTCGATGACCGTCAGCCAGGCACCGCGCGCACCGACGGCCACCACCGGCGGCAGGGCATCGGCGCCGATCGCGCTGTAGGGATGCCACACGTGGGCGGCGTCGATCGCTCTGATCTCAGCGGGCGTCAACGCAGGCACGGGTTCATCCTCTCTTCGCGCAACCGCTCATTGCAAAACGCGGACGGTCCTCGCGTTAGGTAGATTGACCGTCGACCATGATGACCCTCGCCCCACCCCGGTCGGCGTCCTCCGCCGGTACGGGTCCACCGCCTAGCGCCGTCATGGGCACCCGCAAGTCGGGTTTCTACCGGCACGATCTCGACGGCCTCCGTGGCGTCGCGATCGCGCTCGTCGCCATGTTCCACATCTGGTTCGGTCGCGTCTCCGGTGGCGTCGACGTCTTCCTTGCCCTGTCCGGTTTCTTCTTCGGCGGACGCCTGTTGCGCGCGGCGCTGACACAGACCGCGTCGCTGGCCCCCTGGCCCGAGGTGATGCGGCTGGTCCGGCGGCTGCTGCCCGCCCTAGTGGTCGTGCTCGCGGCCGCCGCGGTGCTGACGATCATCGTGCAGCCCGAGACCCGCTGGGAAACGTTCGCCGACCAGAGCCTTGCCAGTCTCGGCTACTACCAGAACTGGGAATTGGCAAGCACTGCATCGGATTACCTGCGCGCCGGTGAGGCCGTCAGCCCGCTGCAGCACATCTGGTCGATGTCGGTGCAAGGTCAGTTCTACATCGCGTTCCTGGTGCTGGTCTTCGGTTTCGCCGTGCTGTTTCGCCGCCGTCTCGGCAGGTACACCAGGCCCGCGCTGATCGTGCTGCTGAGCGCGCTGACGATCGCATCGTTCTGGTACGCCATCATCGCCCACGGTGCCGATCAGGCCACCGCGTACTACAACAGCTTCGCCCGCGGCTGGGAATTGCTGCTCGGCGCTCTGGTCGGCGCGCTCGTCCCGTACGTGAAGTGGCCGATGTGGTTGCGGACGTCGGTGGCCTTCGTGGCGCTCGCCGCGATCCTGTCCTGCGGTGCGCTCATCGACGGCGTCAAGGAGTTCCCAGGGCCGTGGGCGCTCGTCCCCGTCGGCGCGACGATCCTGTTCATCCTCAGCGGCGCCAACCGGGTAGCCGACCCGCACCTCACAGGTCTTGACGGCCGGTTGCCCGCACCGAACCGACTGCTGGCCACCGCACCGTTCGTGTCGCTCGGCGCGATGGCGTATTCGCTGTACCTGTGGCACTGGCCGCTGCTCATCTTCTGGCTGGCCTACAGCGGCCACTCCGAGGCCAACTTCGCCGACGGCGCAGGCATCCTGCTCGTCTCCGGCGTACTGGCCTGGCTCACGACCCGCTATGTCGAGAACCCACTGCGCTACAAGGCCTCTGTTTCCCCCGTCGCTTCGCTCGCCCCAGCCTCCGCCGCACGTCCCGCCGCCCCGAAGCGGGCCGCCACCATCCCACTGCGGGTGCGGCTGCGACGCCCCACCATCGTCCTTGGTTCGATCGTCACACTCCTGGGCGTCGCGCTCACCGCGACGTCCTTCACCTGGCGGGAACACATGACGATTCAGCGGGCCAACGGCAAGGAGCTGGCCGGTCTTTCGTCGCGCGACTACCCCGGCGCACGCGCCCTGATCAACAACGCCAAGGTGCCGAAGCTGCCGATGCGCCCGACGGTGCTCGAGGCCAAGGACGACCTACCGGAGAGCACCACCGACGGCTGCATCGGCGACTTCGACGACGTCGACGTGATCAACTGCACCTACGGCGACAAGACGGCAACCCGCACCATCGCGCTGGCAGGCGGTTCGCACGCCGAGCACTGGATCACCGCGCTCGATCTGCTCGGCAGGATGCATCACTTCAAGGTCACCACGTACCTGAAGATGGGGTGCCCATTGACCACCGAGGAGAACCCTCTGGTGATGGGCGACAACCGCCCGTATCCCAACTGCCGCGAGTGGAACGGCAAGGTGATGCCCCGGCTGCTCTCCGACCACCCCGACTACGTCTTCACCACGTCGACCCGGCCGTGGAACATCAAGGACGGCGACGTGATGCCCGGCTTCTACATCGGTATCTGGCGAGAGTTCGCCGACGCCGGAATTCCGGTGCTGGCCATGCGGGACACGCCATGGCTGGTGCGCAACGGAAAGCCCTTCTTCCCGTCCGACTGCCTGGCCAGCGGCGGCGATGCCATCTCCTGCGGCATCAAGCGCTCTGAGGTACTGTCCGACCACAATCCGACCCTGGACTTCGTCGCGCAGTTCCCGATGCTGAAACCGCTCGACATGAGCAACGCGGTGTGCCGCGAGGACTACTGCCGCGCCGTGGAGGGAAATGTGTTGCTGTACCACGATTCTCACCACATCTCGACCACCTACATGCGCACCATGACCGCCGAACTTGGACGTCAGATCGCCGCCGCAACCGGCTGGTGGTGAGATGGTCACGACCGTCTGGCCGGGTACCCCGTATCCACTCGGAGCCACGTACGACGGTGCGGGCACCAACTTCTCGCTGTTCTCCGAGGCAGCCGAGAAGGTCGAGTTGTGCCTGATCGCCAAGGACGGCACCGAGGAACGCATCCCCCTCGACGAGGTCGACGGCTACGTGTGGCACAGCTACCTGCCTACCGTCACGCCAGGGCAGCGCTACGGTTTTCGGGTCCACGGGCCGTGGGACCCCTCTGCCGGTCACCGGTGCGATCCGAGCAAGCTGCTGCTCGATCCCTACGGCAAGTCCTTCCACGGCGCGTTCGAGTTCACCCAGGCGCTGTTCTCCTACGACCTGGAGGCCGACGACCTCGCCTCGGGCGGCACCCCGCCGATGGTGGACTCGCTCGGGCACACCATGACAAGCGTCGTCATCAACCCGTTCTTCAACTGGGCCTCCGACCGGTCGCCCAACACGCCGTACCACGAGACGGTGATCTACGAGGCGCACGTCAAGGGCTTGACCCAGACCCATCCTGGTATCCCCGAGGCGCAACGCGGAACCTACGCCGGACTGTCGCATCCCGTGATCATCGAGCACCTCAAGTCGCTCGGCGTGACGGCCATCGAGCTGATGCCGGTGCATCAGTTCCTGCACGATCACCGGCTGCTCGATCTGGGGCTGCGAAACTACTGGGGCTACAACACGTTCGGGTTCTTCGCGCCGCACTATCAATACGCCGCCAACCAGAGCGCCGGTGGCGCCGTCGCCGAGTTCAAGACCATGGTGCGGTCGTTCCACGAGGCGGGCATCGAGGTGATCCTCGACGTGGTCTACAACCACACCGCCGAGGGCAACCACCTGGGCCCCACCATCAACTTCCGCGGCATCGACAACGCCGCCTACTACCGCTTGCTCGACGGAGACGAGAAGCTCTACAAGGACTTCACCGGTACCGGCAACAGCCTCAACGCCCGGCATCCGCACACACTGCAGCTGATCATGGACTCGTTGCGGTACTGGGTGCTCGAGATGCACGTCGACGGGTTCCGCTTCGACCTGGCGTCCACGCTCGCCCGTGAGTTGCACGACGTCGACCGATTGAGTGCGTTCTTCGATCTGGTGCAGCAGGACCCGGTGGTCAGCCAGGTGAAGCTGATCGCCGAACCGTGGGACATCGGCGAGGGCGGATATCAGGTCGGCAACTTCCCCGGTTTGTGGACCGAGTGGAACGGGAAGTACCGAGACACCGTGCGCGACTACTGGCGGGGAGAACCCGCAACCCTAGGTGAATTCGCGTCCCGTCTCACCGGGTCGTCGGACCTCTACGAGGCGACGGGCCGTCGGCCGGGCGCCAGCATCAACTTCGTCACGTGCCACGACGGCTTCACGCTGAACGACCTGGTGTCCTACAACGAGAAGCACAACGACGCCAACGGCGAGGACAACCGCGACGGCGAGAGCCACAACCGGTCGTGGAACTGCGGGATCGAGGGGCCGACCGACGATCCGGAGATCCTTTCCCTGCGCGCACGCCAGATGCGCAACGTCTTGGCCACCCTGATGCTGTCGCAGGGCACCCCGATGATCAGCCACGGCGACGAGATCGGCCGCACCCAGGACGGCAACAACAACGTCTACTGTCAGGACTCCGAACTGTCCTGGATGGACTGGTCGTTGGCCGAGAAGAACGCCGACCTGGTCGAGTTCACTAGCAAGACCGTCGCCCTGCGCAAGAAACACCCCGTCTTCCGGAGACGCCGCTTCTTCGAGGGCAAGCCGATCCGCACCGGTGATCAAGTCCGCGACATCGCGTGGCTGACCCCGGCAGGCGAGGAGATGACACCGGAGGACTGGGGCCGGGCGCTGGACAAGTGCGTTGCGGTGTTCCTCAACGGCAAGGCCATCCCCGAGCCGGATGCGCGCGGTGAGCCGGTGGTCGACGACTCGTTCCTGCTGTGCTTCAACGCCCACGGCAAGACGATCGACTTCGTCACTCCCGCAGGCGATTACGCCAACGAATGGACCGCTGTGCTGGACACGTCGAACCCTGCTGGAGACACCGACCTGGTGATCAGCGCCGACGAGAAGATCACCGTGCAGCCCCGTTCGGTGCTCGTACTCAAGAAGTCGGCCTAGAGAGCGCCTGCATGCCCATGGCTCGCCCCGTCGTGTCCACGTACCGGTTGCAGATGCGCGGCGACCGGTTCACCTTCGCCGACGCCGAGAAAGTGCTGGACTACCTCGACGACCTCGGCGTCGGTCACCTGTACCTGTCGCCGATCCTGACCGCCGCCGAGGGTTCGACGCACGGTTACGACGTCGTCGATCCCACCACGGTGTCGGCCGCGCTCGGCGGTGCCGACGGCCTGGCCCGGCTGTCGCGCGCGGCGCGGGCGCGTGGCATGGGCCTGGTCGTGGACATCGTGCCCAACCACGTCGGCGTCGACGACCCGCGGCAGAACCCGTGGTGGTGGGACGTGCTCACCCACGGCGGCGAATCGTCGTTCGCCTCGTACTTCGACATCGACTGGACGCTCGACGCCGATGGCCGAATCGTGTTGCCCGTCCTCGGTTCCGACGACGACGTCGAGTCCCTCACCGTCAACGGTGACGTGCTGCGGCTCGGCTCCCGCGCGTGGCCCATCGCCCCTGGCACGGGTGCGGGTAGCGGCCCCGCCGTGCACGACCGCCAGCACTACCGGCTGGTCGGCTGGCGCCACAACGTGTGCGGCTACCGTCGGTTCTTCTCCATCACCTCGCTGGCCGCATTGCGCCAGGAAGACCGTGCCGTGTTCGACGCCACCCACGTCGAGGTGGCGCGCTGGTTCGCCGAGGACCTGGTCGACGGCGTCCGCATCGATCACCCCGACGGGCTGTCGAATCCGGCCGGCTATCTGGAGTGGCTGCGGGAGATCACCGGGCCCGACGCATGGATCGTGATCGAGAAGATCCTCGCCGTCGACGAACCGCTGGAGCCGACGTTGCCCGTCGCCGGGACCACCGGCTACGACGCGCTGCGCGAGATCGGCGGCCTGTTCGTCGATCCCACGGGTAAGACTGCGCTGACCGAGCTCGTCGACTCCTGGGGCACCGCTTACGCCGAGACGCCCGAGCTCGCCCACGAGCTCAAGGTCGACGCCGTGACCAACACACTGCACAGCGAGTTGGGCCGCCTGTGCAGGGCGATCGTCGCGGCCGCCGGTACTGATCACCCGGACCTCGCCGCGGCGGTCGCCGCGTTGATCAGTCACGTCGGCGTGTACCGCTCCGACTACCTGTCGTTGGCGTCGGTGCTGCCGGTGGCGCTGGCCGAGACCGCGGTCGAGACACCACGATTCGCCGAACCACTGGCCATCGTGGCCGCCGCGGTGTCGGTCGGCGAGGAGGCGGCGGTACGCCTGCAGCAGCTGTGCGGCGCGGCCACCGCAAAGTCCAAGGAGGACTGCCTCTTCTATCGCGATGCACGGCTGGTGTCGCTCAACGAGGTGGGCGGCGAGCCCGAGTGGTTCGGCGTCGGAGGCGCGGAGTTCCACGACCGCGCCGACGTCCGGGCACGGTTGTGGCCGTCGACGATGACGGCGCTGTCCACCCACGACACCAAGCGCGGCGAGGACGTCCGCGCCCGCGTCGGCGTGTTGTCGCAGGTGCCGTCGCTGTGGGGCGAGCTCATTGGAAAGTGGATGCGGCTGACGCCGCCACCCGACACCACCACGGCACTGTTTCTGTGGCAGAACGCGTTCGGCGTCTGGCCAGTCGACGGTGCGGTCACCGATGACCTTCGCGGCCGACTGCACGCCTACACCGAGAAGGCAATCCGCGAGGCCGCCGCCCACACCACGTGGAACGATCCGGACCACGATTTCGAGTCCGCCGTGCATACCTGGCTCGACGAGGTGATCGATGGGCCGGTGGCCGCGGAGCTGACCTCGTTGGTGGCCCGGCTCGACGCTCACGGGCACAGTGACGCCCTGGGTCAAAAGCTGGTGCAGCTCATCGCCCCTGGGGTGCCCGACGTCTACCAGGGCACCGAACTGTGGGACGACAGCCTCGTCGACCCCGACAACCGCAGGCCGATCGACTTCGGCGCACATCGCGAGGCGCTGCGCGCCATGACCGACCCCAAGATCCGGATCGTCGCCACGGCATTGCGGTTGCGCCGCGAGCGGCCCGATACGTTCGCCTCGGGTGGCCATCGGCCAGTACTGGCCAGCGGAGAGGCGCGCGAGCACGTGGTTGCGTTCCAGCGCGGGGACGACGTCGTGGTGGCGGTGAGCCGGTGGACGGTCCGGCTGGCCGACACCGGCTGGCGCGACACGTCTTTGGCGCTGCCTGCCGGCGACTGGACCGACCGGCTCACGGGACTGCGGTTCTCGGGGCGGGTCGAGCTGGCCGACCTGTGCGCGGACCTGCCGGTGGCCTTGCTGGAGAAGACACGTGCCTGATCACCTCCTTCCCCGTCGCTTCGCTCGCCCTGACCACGAATTCGCCGTCTGGGCCCCGCGACCCGACCGGGTGCGGCTCGACGTCGACGGCACACTGCACGCGATGACGCGATCGGACGACGGCTGGTGGCGCACGGTGGTCGATGTGCGTCCGGACGCGAGGTACGGCTTCGTCCTGGATGACGACCAAACGGTGATCCCCGATCCCCGCTCCCCCCGTCAGCCCGACGGCGTGCACGACCGCTCACAGCTGTGGGACGCGTCGACGGCGACGTGGACCGACGCCGGCTGGCGTGGCCGGTCCATCGAAGGTGCGGTGCTCTACGAGCTGCACATCGGGACCTTCACCGCGGCAGGCACGTTCGATGCCGCGATCGACAGGCTCGACTACCTTGCCGATCTCGGCGTTGACTTCGTCGAGCTCATGCCCGTCAACGCGTTCAGCGGCACACACGGCTGGGGTTACGACGGCGTGCTCTGGTACGCCGTGCACGAGCCCTACGGCGGCCCTGACGGCCTGGTGCGCTTCGTGGACGCCTGCCACGACCGCGGCCTCGGCGTGTTGATCGATGTGGTGTTCAACCACCTCGGCCCTTCCGGAAACTACCTCCCCCGGTTCGGGCCGTACCTGTCCACCGGCAGCAACCCGTGGGGCGAGTCGATCAACATCGCCGACGCCGGTTCCGACGAGGTGCGCAACTACATCATCGAATGCGCACTGCGCTGGATGCGCGACTTCCACGCCGACGGGCTGCGCCTCGACGCCACCCACGCGTTGGTCGACACCACGGCCGTGCACATCTTGGAGGAGCTGTCGGGCGAAACCGATTCTCTGGCGGACGAGTTGGGAAGGCCGCTGTCATTGATCGCCGAGAGCGACCGCAACGACCCGCGGCTGATCACGCCGCGCGATCACGGCGGATTGGGCATGACCGCGCAGTGGGACGACGACATCCACCACGCCATCCACACCGCCGTCTCCGGCGAGCGTCAGGGGTATTACTCGGATTTCGGCTCGCTGGAGGTACTCGCGACCACGCTGAAGCACGGGTACTTCCACGCAGGCAACTATTCCTCGTTCCGCCGTCGACGGCACGGCCGCCCACTCGACACCGCCACCATTCCCGCCACCCGGCTGCTCGCCTACACCCTGACCCACGATCAGGTGGGCAACCGCGCCGTCGGCGACCGGCCGTCGCAGAACCTGACCTTCGGACAGCTCGCGGTGAAGGCCGCGCTGGTTCTCGGATCTCCTTACACCGCAATGCTCTTCATGGGCGAGGAATGGGGCGCGTCGAGCCCGTTTCAGTTCTTCAGCAGCCACCCCGAGCCGGAGCTCGCCCGAGCCACCGCCGAGGGACGCAAGGCCGAATTCGCCGAGCACGGGTGGGACGCCGACGAGGTGCCCGACCCGCAGGACCCTCGGACCTTCGAGCACTCCAAGCTGGCGTGGGACGAGATCGGCGCAGGCGAGCACGCGCGGCTACACGACGTCTACCGCGGGCTGATCGCCCTTCGGCGCGAAGAACCGGACTTCGCCGACCCCTGGCTGGACCACCTCGGCGTGGACTACGACGAGGATCAGCGCTGGATCGTGTTGCGGCGCGGGTCTTTCGCCATCGCCTGCAATCTCGGCACGGAAGCGGTGTCGGTACCCGTCACCGGTGAGGTGGTGTCGGCTTCCGACGAGCCTGCCGTCGGCTCGGAAGGCACGCGCCTCGTGGGGCATTCGTTCGCGATCCTGCGCGTCGCAGACTGACCGCAGCCCCGGTCATTCCGACCCGTTCTCGCTCTCGCCATCCGATGTCGGATGCAGACGCCTGCGCGCCGCGTCCATCCGCCAGCGCACTAGGTTGATCTTCGCCCGGCGGTGGCCGCCGTCGGCGGCGCGCTCGTACCAGCGCCGTGCGGTGTCCAGATCCGGCGGGTCCATCTGCTCGTGGAGCAGCCATCCGAGGTTGTTCATGGCGTTGTAGTTCCCGGCCTCGGCCGCACGCTCGTACCAGTGCCGTGCCGCATCCAGGTCCGGCGGATCGGTCCAGTGCGAGTAGAGCAGACCGAGGCTGTTCATCGCCTTGCTCTCCCCCGCCTCGGCAGCACGCTCCCACCAATGCCGCGCCGCTTCGTCATCCGGCGGATCCATGAACGCGTGGTGCAGCACTCCAAGGTTGTGCATGGCGTCGCTGTGGCCGGCATCGGCGGCACGCTCCCACCAGCGCCGGGTGGCATCGGGATCGGCTGGGCTGATCAACTCCTGGTACAGGTACGCGAGCCTGAGCATGGCGTCGACGTTCCCCGTCTCGGCGGCACGTTCGTACCACTGGCACGCCTCATCGAGTTCCCGTGGCCTGGCGAGCTCTTCGTGAATCCAGCCGAGCCCGAGCATGGCTTCGCCGCGCCCAGCCTCGGCAGCGCGCTCATACCAACGGCGCCCCGCATCGAGATCGGGCGGATCCATTCGCTCCGCGCAGATGAGCCCGAGGTTGACCATCGCGTCGACGTTCCCCGCATTGGCGGCACGCTCGTACCAGCGGTACGCCGCATCCAGGTCCGGCGGATCCATCCACTGCGAGAACAGCACACCGAGGGCGAACTCGGCGTCGGTGTCGCCCTCGTCGGCCGCCTCCTCGTACTGGCGGCGCAGGTGTTCGAGATCGGGCGTCTCGGAATCCTCGAGATCGTCCATGAAATCAGGTCAGGTAGCGGTACGCCGGTGAACCCGGTTCCAGCGCCTCGACGTGGAGGTCGGACGCCCGCATGCGCTCCATCAGGCCGTCGAAGTCGGCGGCCGAGCCGAGTTCGACGCCGACGAGTGCCTCACCCGTCTCCCGGTTGTTGCGCTTGACGTACTCGAAGAGGGTGACGTCGTCGTTCGGGCCGAGCACCTCGTCGAGGAAGCGGCGCAAGGCGCCGGGCTCCTGCGGGAAGTCCACCAGGAAGTAGTGCTTGAGCCCGAGGTGCACCAGCGAGCGCTCGACCACCTCGTTGTAGCGCGATACGTCGTTGTTGCCGCCCGAGATCAGGCACACCACCGTCGATCCCGGAGCGACGTCGGCCTCGAGGAGCGCGGCGACCGAGAGCGCTCCCGCCGGCTCGGCGATGATGCCCTCGTTCTGGTACAGGTCGAGCATCGCCGAGCACACTGCGCCCTCGTCGACCGTGGTGATCGACACCATGTCACCGGCAGCGGCCAGGGCGGCGTAGGGCAGCACACCCGCCTTTGCGACCGCCGCGCCGTCGACGAACTGATCGACGTGGTCGAGTGTGACCGGCTCACCGTTGGCCAGCGCGGCGACCATCGCGGCCGCGCCAGCGGGTTCCACCCCGAGCACCGCGGTACTGGTGGTGCGTTCGGCGAGGTAGGTGGTGATGCCGCTGATGCATCCGCCGCCGCCGACCGGGACGATCACCAGGTCGGGTTCGACGTCGAGTTGATCCAGGATTTCCACGGCGATGGTGCCCTGCCCCGCCATGGTGCGCACGTCGTCGTACGGCGGTACCAGGGTGGCACCGGTGCGGGCGACGTCGTCGAGTGCCGCGGCGGCCGCGACGTCGTAGGTCCTGCCTCCGACGATGAGCTCGATGTACTCGCCGCCGTGGTAGCGGATGCGGTCACGCTTCTGCTTCGGCGTCTTGGCAGGTACGTAGACCCGACCATGGATGCCCATCGACCTGCACGCCAGGGCGAAACCCTGGGCGTGATTGCCCGCCGACGAGCACACCACGCCTGCGGCGATCTCGTCCGGCGTCAGCTGCATCAGCAGGTTGTAGGCACCGCGCAGCTTGTAGGAGCGTACCGCCTGCAGGTCTTCGCGCTTGAGGTAGACGCTGGCACCGGTGACCGCCGACAACCGATCGCTGAGCTGCAGGGGGCTGAGCGCGACGACGCTGGAAATTCGCTCAGCGGCCGCATCGATGTCGGCCGCGGTCAGCGGCGATGACGTGCGGGGGCTCTGGCTCAACTCAGCGGACACCGATCAATGGTGCCACCTCGTGGGCAGCGGGCGGAAACCGGTTTAGCTGACCGGGGTCAGCACGAAGACCGGGATCTGCCGGTCGGTCTTCTTTTGGTAGTCGGCGTAGTCGGGCCAGGCCTCGACCGCACGCTCCCACCACACCGTCTTGTCGTCACCGACGACTTCGCGGGCCTCGTAGTCCTTGGTGACCTCGCCGTCCTGAAGCTCGACCCGCGGGTTCTTCTTGATGTTCCAGTACCAGACGGGGTGCTTGGGCGCCCCGCCGAGCGACGCCACCACGGCGTACTCGCCGTCGTTCTCCACCCGCATGAGTGGCGTCTTGCGGATCTTTCCGGTCTTGGCGCCGACGGTGGTCAGCAGGATGACGCGTTTGCCCTTCAGCTCGGTGCCGTCGGTCCCGCCCGATTTCATGTACGTCTCCGCGTTCTCGCGGGCCCAATCCGACGTGCTTGGTTCGTATTCTCCGGTCAGTGGCATCCGGTCAGTTTATTTCCGGGGGGCACAGGGACGGACCTGATCCAGCGTTTCGGTTGCCCGAACTCTTGGATACGAGCTATCGTTAATCCCATGACGGCCCCCAGCGTCAAGCTAGCGACATCAGGCACCGAAGTGCGGATCGCCGGTGTCCCGTGGCCGGTGTACAAGCTGGTCGCGCTCGGTGTGGGCCTTCTGGTGCTGCTCGTCGTCGGCGTCGTCACCATGAACCCTGGCCCTGCCGTCGTCGCTGCCGCGGCCGCGGGCACCGTGGCCTGGCTGGGCCTTGGCGTGTTCCAGTCCTCGGACGATTAGTCCTCGAGCAGTCCCCGCAACGTCTCGAGGTCCGCTGCCACCGCTGCAGCGTCGGCCTCGAACTCCACGTCCGTGACCCCTGGTCGGCGGCGCAGCGTGAACACCACTTCGCAGCCGGTCTCCCCCGGTCCACCCGGGATCACTCGCATCGGGTTGTAGACCGCCTCACCGGACGGCAGCCGAACCACGTGGTCGAGCACGCCGAGATCGTTTTGCGGCGCAAAGTCGACGACCGCGTCGGACAACGAGGGATCGGCAAGACCCGCCGCCCAGCGCGGCAGCTCAGCCGGATCCGATGCGAGCGCGTACACCGCGTCGGGAGTGGCGTCGATCCAGACGCCGATGTGGCGGGACTTGCCCAGGAAACTGTCAGTCGTGTCGTCATCCACAGATCAATCGTCGCGCACACACTTGGCTGATGGACAACACGCCTGAACAACCCGCTACCGAGGAGTTCCTCAAGCGAGCGGAGCGGCTGGCCCACGAGGCGGAACACCACGTGCCGTCGTGGCTGCGGCCCGGCGCCCCGGAGAGCCGCCTGCCCGTGCTCGTCGCACTGGTCACCACCATGGCCCTACAACTGGCGATCTCGCACAGTTACATACTCGTTCCACGGTGGCCTCTGATCGCCATGGAACTGTTGTTGCTAGCCGTTCTGATCTGGCTGAACCCGATCCGGCTGACCCGGTCGACCACGCTCGGGAAGTACGCGAGTTGGATTCTGCTGGGGGCGATCACCGTCGACAACACGCTCTCGGCGATCGTGCTGGACACGCACATCTTGTCCGGCCAGGTCAGCAACGACGCCAGTCTTCTGCTGGGCAGCGGCGCGGCGATCTTCGTCACCAACATCATCGTGTTCGGCATCTGGTACTGGGAACTGGACCGTGGCGGCCCATTCGCGCGGCGGGCAGGCGTCACGCCCTACCCGGACTTCATGTTCCCGCAGATGGACCCGGACACCGCGAAGCTCGTGAAGCCGGGCTGGCGCCCGACGTTCATCGACTATTTCTATGTCAGCCTGACGAACTCGATGGCCTTCTCCCCCACCGACACCATGCCGCTGGCCCGCTGGGCCAAGGTGATGATGTCCGTGCAGAGCCTCGTCGCGGTTACCACCATTGCGCTCGTAATCGCAAGGGCCGTGAACGTTTTGGGCTAGCCGTGCGACGATGACGCGATGCCCCGAGCCGTTCATCTGCTAACGCTGCTGGCCGTGAACGCGATTCCTGCGGCCGGCTGGTTCGTCGGCGAATGGTCAGCAGGCACGACGCTGGTGGTCTACTGGTTCGAGAACGTGGCCGTGTGCCTGTTCGTGGCGGCACGGATCATCGTCAATCAGCGCACGAGCCCACGTCGTGGACACTTCAAGTACCAGACACCGAAATCGCCCACGCGCGGCTCGCAGACCTCATTCGTCAATGGATTCCTGGTGACGAGCCTGGCCTTCTCTGCGGCACACGGCGTGTTTCTCGGAGTCATCCTGTTCGTGCTCGACCACAACAACATGAAAAATGGCCAAGGGGGCTTCGCAGCTGTCGACTGGTACCAGGTCCGAAACGGGTGCATCGGCGTTTTCGTCGTCCTCGCCATCGAATTCGCGGTGGACCTGCCAGGGCTTCGCCGGTGGACGTTCTGGCAGATCGAGCAGACCGCGAATCGCAGCCTCGGTCGAATCGCCGTCGTGCACCTCACGCTCGTGCTCGGCATGTTCGGCGCCGTCATGACCGACGCGTCCGCGTTGTTCGGGGTCTTCATCGTCCTCAAGACCCTGAACGCGCTGAGCATGGCCCTGCCCCAGTGGGAGCCGACCTCGGCGCCCAAGTGGCTCAGCCGAGTGATGAACCGCCTACCCAACGCGCACCCTGGAGATGAGTTCGAGGACATGTGGGCCAAGGAGCGCGCCGACGAAGCTGAACGGCGGAGCAGAAACGAACAGCCGTGGACGGCCTCTCGCCGCTCGTAATCGCAAGGGCGGTGAACGTTTTGGGCAAAACGTTCAGCGGAGAAAATGGAGTATGTTGCCGTCATGGGCATCACGACGTCGACACTCACACCCATCGAACAGACCGCTTTCCTCACCGAGTACGCGCGGGCTCTGGACAGCCGTTCGCCGAGACCCATCCTCGGCGACACCTTGGCCGGCGAAGTGGTCGGCAAGATCGACTACGACTTCGTGGGGCTGGGCGTGCAGAACAGCGTGGTCCTGCAGACCGCCCTCCGGGCCAAGATGCTCGACGACCGGGTGCGCCGTTTCGTCGCCGCGCACCCAGATGCCGTGATGGTCGATCTGGGCGGCGGACTCGACAGCGGGCTCTACCGCGTCGGCCCCCCACCGTCGGTCGACTGGTACAACGTGGACCTGCCTGGCATCAGCGCATTGCGCGACGAGGTCCTGCCTGCCAACCCGCAGTCGCATTCGGTGCCGGTGTCACTGACCGACGGGCACTGGCCCGACGCCATCCCCGCCGACCGCCCGACCATGCTGATCGCCGACGGACTGTTCGCCTTCCTGACCGAGCCGGTGATCGCCGGCATCTTCCGGCGCATCACCGAGCACTTCGGATCCGGCGAGCTCGCCTTCAACGACTACGGCGGGATCGGGTGGTTCAGCCGCGCGGCGATCAAGGTCTTTCCGCAGAAGATGTTCAAGGACGTCGGAAGCCAGTGGGGTTATGCCGGCTTCAAGGACGCGCATCACCCGGAGACGTGGAATCCACGGATGGTCCTCGTCGAGGAGGCCAGCCTCACCGACGCGCCAGAGGTCGATCTCTTCCCACGCTGGATCCGGGTGCCCACCAAGCTGATGGGCAAGACCAAGTCCGGCGCCCGCAAGGCCCGGATCCTGCGGTACGCGTTCTAACCGCTGCCGAGATCCCGGACATCCCAGGGGAATTGGGTATCGAGTCGAGCCGAACGGTCGACAAGCACTAACGGCCGGACCTCAAGTCGCCGACCAATGAGAATCTCAAGAAGGCGGATGAATAAATTCCTCATTCGTCTTGCGAACCATGTGGGCGTCACGTATACATGATCCATACGCCAAGGATTCAACGACGATCCGAGGCCTCGACTAACGCCCGGTCACCACAGGGAGGTCCGGTGGGCGCTCTCAGTAGGCGGAGCTTCATAACCGCCAGTGCCGCAGTAGCAGGAGCTGCAGTCTCGTCGGCGATCCTCAGCGGATGCGGCAATCCAACTGCACTGCCCAACTCGGCAAACGAGGTTCGGCCGGGTGCGGCCGGGACACCGAGCCGCGGTGGAATCCTTTACTTCGGCTTGTCGACCGACCCCGCAAACTTCGATCCGCACGTCTCGACTGGCGCGGCGTCGGATTACCTGCGCCAGCTCGCCTACAACAGCCTGCTGCAGTTCGACTCGAACGGTGAAATCATCGGGGACCTCGCCGAGGAGTACGGGTTCACCGACCCCCGAACGTATGTCGTGCGCCTGCGCCAAGGTGTGACGTTCCACGACGGCTCTCCGCTGACCGCCGACGACGTCGTGTTCTCCATCCGGCGCATGCAGGACAAGGCAACGGCCGCCTCGTCGGCTCCCCTGCTCGCCGATATCGTCGAGGTGGTCGCCAGGGACCCGCGGACCGTCGAAATGCGCCTCGCCGAACCCGATGTGGCGTTGCCGTTCGCGCTCGCCCTGCCGCCGACGCTGATCGTCAGCAAGCGCTGGATCGAATCGGGCGCCAACCCGAAGACAACCGTGATGGGTACGGGCCCGTTCCGCCTCGTCGAGCGGATCCCCGGCGTCGCGACGACGTACGAGAGGTTCGACTCCTACTTCGAACCGGACCTGCCGTATCTCAACGGGATCGTCTTCCAGCCGATGGGCGACGACTATGCCAGGGTGACCGCCCTGCGTGCGGCGACCGTGGACATGATCGACTATGTACCGGCCACGCATGTGGACGTCATTCAGCGAAATCCACAGCTGCAGTTCGCCTCCGACAAGAACTTCGGGTTCGGCTACGTCGGCTTCGATCTGGCGCAGAAGCCGTTCGACGACGTACGGGTCCGCAAGGCCGTCGCGATGTCGATCGACCGGGATGCGGTGCTGGACACCGCATTCCTTGGTCACGGCGTTGCGATGAACGGTTCCCTGATGCCGCAGGACTTCGCACCGTACGCCACCAAGTTCGCCGGGGCGATGCCCTACGATCCCGATCAAGCGCGTTCTCTGCTTCGTCAGGCGGGAGTCGAGGGCCTGCGGGCCCCGATGGTCACCACCAGCTCGTACTCGGTCATCTTCCGGCCTGCCCAGGCGATGTTGCCGTCGCTGCGGTCGTCAGGGCTGGACATCGATCTGGTGCCGCAGGAGTGGCTCACCTTCCGTGCGAGCGTGACCAACAAGGAGTTCCCGGTCCATGCCTGGGGCACGGCGCCGAAATTCGGCGACCCGGCGTCGCTAGCGGACTTCCTCGGCAGCACAGGCGTTCTCGCGAAGACCTTCTCGTTCTCCGACCCGGAGATCGACCGGTTGCTGAGCGAGGGCAAGAAGACAGCCGACCCGGCCTTGCGGATGGAGATCTACGCCGACATCGAGCGGCGAACATTGGACCTGGTCCCGTTCACCTACACCGTGCGCCGCGAGCAGGGAGAGGCCTTCCACACCTACGTCAAGGGCTACGCGCATCCCCCAAAGGGAGCCTGGACCGGGACGGCCCTACGGCGCACCTGGTTGGAGCGAAGCCAATGAGCCAGTACGTGATTCGCCGGCTAGGGCTTGCCGCCGTGCAGCTGGCCGTCGTCGGCACCATCGTCTTCTTCCTCATCCGCCTCATCCCGGGCGATCCCGCAAGGGCCTCGCTCGGGGAGTCGGCCACCGAGGAGCAGGTGGCCGCCGCGCGTCAGGCGATGCGCCTCAACGAGCCGCTGATGGGTCAGTTCTTCGGCTTCTGGGGAAGGCTGCTCAAAGGTGACCTCGGCACCTCGCTGATCTCAGGACGCCCGGTCATGCAGGACCTGCCATCGCGGCTGGCGAACTCGCTGGAGCTGGTCTTGCTGGCACTCGCGATCGCCGTGCTGATCGGTGTGCTTCTCGGCCGGATTGCCGCTACGCACGCCGATCGACCTGCGGACCATCTTCTGGTGGGGGGTTCGATATTCGGCATCTCACTGCCGGTCTTCGTGATCGGGACATTGCTGCTGCTGGTATTCACCTTCTGGATCCCGATTCTGCCGCCGCGGCGGTTCGTCACGCCGTGGGCGGATCCCCTTGGGCACTTACAGATTCTGATCTTGCCGGTGATCACGTTGGCAGGGGCCGCCTGCGCGGTAATCACCCGGATGACAAGGGCGGCAATGTTGGAGACCCTGTCCGCCGACTACGTGCGCACCGCCCGCGCCAAGGGCGTCGCCGAGAAGATGGTGGTCAGGAGGCACGCGCTGCGGACGGCGCTGGTGCCGGTGGTGGCGGTCACCACCGTCGAGCTGACCACACTGATCGGCGGCACCGTCCTCGTGGAGACGATCTTCGGCTGGCCGGGCATCAGTTCGCTGCTGATGAACGCGGTGGGGCAGCGCGACTATCCGGTCATCCAGGCGGTCGTGCTCGCCACGGCCACCGTCGTCATCCTGGTCAACCTGATCGGCGACATGGTCGTGCGGACACTCGACCCCCGGACAACGGAGAGCTAGATGACCCTCACCGACGGCATCCTCACCGACACGCCCGTCCAGGCTCCGCCTGTTCGCCCAAAGAACATCTGGCGCCGTGCCTTACGCAATCGGCGCACGGCGATCGCAGGTGGTTTCCTCGTGCTGGCCACCCTCGTCGCGCTATTGGCGCCACTCATCGCACCGTACGACTACCGGGACATGGTCGGGCTGCCACTGAGTCCCGACGGTCTGCTCGGCACCGACGACTTCGGCCGCGATGTGTTCTCCCGGTTGCTGATCGCCCTGCGAACCACACTGTCGGTGGCCATCAGCTCGGTCATCATCGCGGCGGTGATCGGCGTTGCCCTCGGACTGATCGCCGGCTACGCCGGACGCATCGTTGGCACGGTGATCATGCGGGCCATCGACATCCTGCTCAGCTTTCCGCCGGTGGTGCTCGCCATCGCCGCCGTGGCAATACTCGGCGACGAGCTCGTCAACGTCGTCCTGGTGATCGGTGTGCTCTACATCCCGCGGTTCACCAGGATCGTGTACAGCCAGGTGCTGGCGCTGCGGCACGTCGAGTACGTCGAAGCGGCCCAGATCATGGGCGCATCGACCCCGAACATCCTGCTGCGCACCATCCTTCCGAATGTCTCCGCTCCGATCATCGTGCAGGTGAGCCTGTCGGTGAGCTTTGCGATCCAGCTCGAGGCGGGCCTGAGTTTCCTCGGTCTCGGTGCGCAGCCGCCACTGCCGTCGCTGGGCTCGATGGTCGGCACCGGTCGAGACTTCCTCGAGGTGCAGCCCTCGCTGTTGATCTACCCGTCGATCGTGATCGTCGCGGTCGTGTTGGCACTCAACGTCTTCGGCGACGGACTGCGCGACCTGCTCGATCCGCGAAAGCGCGGAGCACTCTCGGGGCGAGCGGAGCGACGGGGGAATTTCTACTCGGGGCGAGCGGAGCGACGGGGGAATTTCTACTCCGGGCTAGCAAAGCGACGGGGGAATGTCCGATGACCCGCACCCGAACTGCAAAGGATGACACCGTGAGCACCGCGACCACCAGCCACCTCAGGACCCATCGGCTCGGCGAACTGTCTTGGACGGAAGTGCGAGACGTGGCCGCCACCGACCCGGTGGTGCTGTTGCCGATCGGTGCCGTCGAACAGCACGGGCCGCACCTGCCGGTCCACGAGGACTCGATCGTCGCCGAATGGGTCGCCGATCAACTGGCCCTCCGCAACGGATGCCTGGTCGCGCCCGCACTTCACTACGGCCACTCCCCGATGTTCCGCGGCTACCCTGGCAATCTGTCGTTGTCCGCCCAGACGCTGCGCGCCGTCACCTACGAGTTGTTGGAGGCGCTGGTGCAGTCCGGCTTCCGGCGGATCGTATTGTTGGACAACAACGGCGGGAACGTTGCACCCGTCACCAGCGCCGCCATGGATGCCCGGCGGGACCTCGGAATCCTGGTCGGACATCTGTACCCGTGGTCGCTGGGGTACGCCCTGATGCGCGACCAGTACGCCGACCCCGCCACCGCCTACGGACACGGCGCCGAACCAGAGCACTCCGCGATGCTGGCGATGTTCCCCGACCAGGTCCAGGCGGCCCCGACGACCGACACCGAGTTGCGCTCCGCCGCAGGCTGGACTCCGGTCAGCTACGGCGAAGCGGCCATCCCCGGTCAGGATGTGCGTGGCACCGTCCTATGGGACTTCTCCGAAGTCAGCGAGAGCGGCTGCACCGGTGACGTCTCGCTCGGCGACCCGAAGATCGGCGAGGTGTGGATCGAACGGGTGCTCACATTCTGCAGCGACTACCTGGCCGAGTACGAGCGGAACACCGCCGACGGCAAGGGTTCCCTCAAACAAGGCACCCTGGGCCGATGACTGCCGACGTGGTGCTGAAGGTCAGTGACCTCAGCGTCGACTTTCAGGTCGGCGGTGAGACCGTGCCCGCAGTGCGCGGCGTGAGCTTCTCGGTATGCCGTGGCGAAGTCCTCGCGCTGGTCGGCGAATCGGGATCGGGAAAGTCCGTCAGCTCGATGTCGGTCCTCAAACTGCTGGCGCCGAACGCACGCGTTCAGGGCAGCATCCGCTTCAACGGCGAAGAGATCAGCGAGCTTCACGGCGAGCCGCTGCGGGCGTTGCGCGGCAAGCGCATCGCGATGATCTTCCAAGAACCGATGACCGCCCTCAACCCGGTGTACACCATCGGCCAACAGATCGGCGAGGCGATCCGCAGCCACGAGGACGTCACCGAGAAGCAGGCCCGCGAGCGGACTCTCGAGCTTCTGCGTCTGGTCGAGATTCCGGAACCCGAGCGGCGGATCGACAGCTACCCCCACCAGCTGTCCGGAGGTCAACGTCAGCGAGCCATGATCGCGATGGCGGTGTCCGGTTCACCAGAGGTCATCATCGCCGATGAGCCGACCACCGCGTTGGACGTCACCGTCCAGGCCGAGATCCTCGACCTGCTCCGGCGTCTGCAGAAAGACCTCGGAGCCGCGGTGCTGCTGATCACCCACGACATGGGGGTGGTGGCCGACCTCGCAGACCGGGTGGTGGTGATGCGCTCGGGAGCCGTGGTCGAAGCGGCGCCGGTCCGACAGCTCTTCGCCGCACCGGAGGCCGAGTACACCGCGCACCTGCTGGCCTCAGTGCCGCGGCCCGATGCCCAGCAGGAACACGCCGCCATCGACTCCGAGTTGTTGGTCGAGGTGTCCGGCCTCGATGTCGTCTACCCGGGAGAGCTGGGCCGCAAGCCCTTTCACGCAGTGCACGCTGTCGACCTGGCGATCTCGCGAGGCAGTGTGCATGGGCTTGTTGGCGAATCGGGGTCGGGGAAATCCACGATCGGGCGGGCGATCGCCGGGCTGGTGCGGCCCGCGGCGGGCATGATGCGGATCGGCGGGATCGACCCGTATACGGCCAGTCGTGCCGACAGGCGTAGGCTGCGTCGCACCTACTCGATGGTCTTCCAGGATCCGGGCTCGTCGCTCAACCCGCGGCTGTCGATCGGCGACTCCGTGGCGGCACCCATGGTGATCAACAAGTTCGGGTCGCGCACCGAGATCCGGGACCGGGTGTGCGCGCTGCTGGATAGCGTGAAGGTCTCGTCCAATTGGGTCGATCGCTTCCCCCACGAGCTGTCGGGCGGCCAGCGGCAGCGGGTCGGCATCGCAAGGGCACTCGCGCTGGACCCCGAGTTCCTGATCGCCGACGAACCCACCTCCGCCTTGGACGTCTCCGTGCAGGCAACCGTGCTGGCATTGCTCTCCGAACTGCAGGAGAGGCTTGGCTTCTCGTGCTTGTTCATCAGTCACGATCTGGCAGTCATCGAGCTGTTGGCAGATCAGGTCACCGTGTTGCAACACGGCCGCGTGGTGGAAAGCGGCCCAGCCGGCGACGTCCTGCGGTCACCAAGCTCGGACTACACCAAGCGGCTGATAGCCGCAGCCCCGGTCCCCGATCCGGCGGCCCAAGCCGAGCGCCGGCGCGCCTGGCGAGCGATGAGCGCATGAGGACGGCCCGGCTGGTGCGATCAATTCAGACCCGAGACAACGGCGGCATCGGGTCGCAGATGCTCGCGCAACGTATCGATCGCCCCCTGAGAGTCGTACCGCAGCAGGGCTTCGAAGATCGCCCGGTGCTGAGGAACGATCACCGACATCCGCGACGGTCGAAGCGCGACCGCATTGACCCCGATCCGCTGGTAGCGCGAACGCAGGCTGGAGTACAGATCGATCAGCACCGAGTTTCCGGTCGCTCGGACGAACGAGAAGTGAAACTCGTAGTCCTCCAACGCATGTTCGGCGATGACGGCCCTGTCGCCAGCCATGATCTGGGCAAGCCGTTCGGGTTCTTCCATCCGCTCCAGATGTGCGGACATGTCGGGGATCGGGAGGGTCTGCTCGCACAGCACCCGGAACGCGTGTCCCTCCAAGACAATCCGCATCTCGTAGGTCTCGAACAGTTCGGCGGCCGTCGTCCGGTGCACCTGGGCGCCTCGACGGGGCAGCAGCTCCACGAACCGCTCGGCGGCCAGCCGGTGCAGAGCCTCGCGCACCGGAGTCCTCGACACCCCGGTCTGGTCAACCACTGCCTTTTCCTCAAGGAACGAACCCTCGGGGAAGTGACCGCGCAGAATGGCGTCGCGGGTCCACTCGTAGGCACGGTCGCGGGCCGAGGCCTGCAGATCGTTGGACGTCATCCTGGCCTCCCAATATTTGAATACACGAAGTATACGACAAGGTGGCCATGAAACAGCACGACCCGTCCCACCGCTGGGCAGCGTGGCTGTCCGGACCGAACACCGCGGCCGCAGAAATCGTCCGCGATCTCGGATACGGAGCAGTGGTACTCGACATCGAACACGGATCGTTCGATCTCGCCGACCTCGAGCGGTTCGTACCGTTCCTGCGGGCCATCGGTTTGCGGGTGCTCGCGAAAGTCCTTGCACCCGAGCGCGGCCCGATCCAACAGGCGCTCGACTTCGGCGCCGACGTGGTCGTCGTCCCGCACGTGGAGAACCTCGCTCATGCCGTCGCCGTTTGTGCATACGGCAAGTTCCCGCCCCGCGGCGATCGCAGCTTTGCCGGTGGGTGGACCGCGCGCTACGGCGGTTTCGACGACGCCTGGGTGACTGCACAGGACGCCAAAACCCAGGTCTACCCAATGATCGAGGATGCTGGCGCCCTGGATGAGATCGACGCAATCCTGGCGCTGGACACGGTCGACGGCGTGTTCGTCGGCCCAAGCGATCTGTCGCTGCGCAGGGCACGTGGCGCCTATTCCAGGACCGACGCCGACTTCGCCGACCTGCGGACCGTGGCCGACGCCGCGCGCCGCGCAGGAAAGCCGTGGGTGCTGCCGGCCTGGGCGCAGGCCGAGAAGGAATTCGCACTCGTCCACGGTGCGGACCCAGTGGTGCTGATCGCCGACCACACCGCCCTGGTGGCGGGCTTCGGCGCCGCACTGACAGAAACCCGGGCGATGGCCGAGAGCGCGCTCGTCAGCACGAAACCCTGAACCGCCAAGAATCCGAACGGAGCCAATTCCCATGTATGTCACCGTCGCCCAATTCGCCGCCACGAAGGACAAGGCACAGAATCTCGCCACGGCCACGCGCTTGATCGCCGACGCGGCCGAGCGGGGAACTTCCCTCGTCGTGCTTCCCGAGAACGCCATGTACTCCGACCCGGATCCGACCGGCGACGTCCGGCCCGCCGCCGAGCCGGTGGACGGGCCGTTCGCCCAGTCGATCGCTCAGGCCGCGAAGAACGCTGGCGTGGCGGTCATCGCCGGCATGACCGAGGGGCCCAGTGGCGACGACCGGTGCACGAACGCCGTGCTCGCCGTCGACGAGCAAGGGCGCACGATCGGCGTCTACCGCAAGGTGCACCTCTACGACGCCTTCGGCTACCGCGAATCCGACCGCATCGTCCCGCACGCACCGCGGCCCCTCGTCTTCGACCGGGACGGCCTGCGCTTCGGTGTGATGACCTGTTACGACCTGCGTTTCCCTGAGATGGCGCGCTTTCTGGTGGATGCCGGAGCCGAAGTACTGATCGTGCCTGCCGCGTGGGTGGCAGGCCCGGCCAAGGAGGATCACTGGACGACCCTGCTCCGCGCACGCGCCATCGAGAACACGGTCTACGTTCTGGCGTGCGGGCAGACCGGCCCTGTCAGTGTCGGGCACAGCGCGATCATCGATCCCATGGGGCAGATCGTCGCAGGGGCCGGCGAGGCACCAGGCTTCGTGACCGCCTGGATCGACCACGCGCGGCTGGACGAGGTCCGGGCCAAGAACCCCAGCCTGGCCAACCGTCGATTCGGCCTCAGGGTCCCAGGCGACGACGTCTAATCCGGTCAGTGCCCGCTTTCTAACCCAGGCAACCGGGACCGAGAAGTGCCTTCAGGTCCCCCATCAACGCCGAGGACGTCGTCACGCGCAGCGCCTGATCCAGTTCCAGCGTGGTGATCCGATCGCCGCTGATCAGCCGCAGATGCACCTTCGACGTGCCGGGATGGTTGGCCAGCACGGCCTTGAGCGCGCTGACCTTGTCGACGGTGCACTGGCGCGTCGGCAGGCTGACCGCGAGCGGCCGGTCCACCTGGGCGCTCGAGAAGTCCGGCACGACGAGCTCGTTGGCGATCAGGGAGACCCGGTCGTCGCGGATGTTCACCTTGCCTGCCACCAGCACCACGGCGTCGTCGGCGATGTCCGCGCCGAACGTGGTGTACGTGTGCGGGAAGAACATCACCTCGATGCCACCGGTGAGGTCTTCCAATTGCGCTGAGGCCCAGGGCATCCCGTTCTTGTTCACCCGCCGGTTCACGGAGGCGAGGATGCCGCCGACCCGGACCTGCGTGTCGTTGGCCACGTCGCCGTTGAGAATGCCGGGGATCTGGGTGTCCACCTGGGCGTTCAACAGATGCGCGACACCGTTGAGCGGATGCCCGGACACGTAGAGGCCCAGCATCTCCCGCTCGAGTGCGAGCTTGTGCTTGTCCTCCCACTCCTCGTCGGGCACCTTGATGGTGAACACCGCGTCCGCAGCGGTATCGGCGCCGCCGAACAGGTCGAACTGACCCATCGCCTCGGCCTTCTTGGTGCCAAGAACCGAGTCGACGGCGTCGGTGTGGATCAGGAAGAGACCCTTGCGGGGGTGCCCAAGCGAGTCGAATGCGCCCGCCTTGATCAGCGACTCCGTCACCTTCTTGTTGCACGCGGTGATGTGGACCTTGTTCAGGTAGTCGGAGAAGTCGGTGTACTTGCCCTTGTCGGTGCGCGTACTGATCAGCGAGGCAACGACATTCGTGCCGACGTTGCGCACCGCCCCCAACCCGAATCGGATGTCGACGCCAACCGTCGCGAAGTTCAGCACCGATTCGTTGACGTCCGGCGGCAGCACGGTGATGCCCAGCCTGCGGCAGTCCGCCAGGTACACCGCCGCCTTGTCCTTGTCGTCACCGACGGAGGTGAGCAGGCCCGCCATGTACTCGCCCGGGTAGTTGGCCTTGAGATAGGCCGTCCAGTACGACACCAGCCCGTAGCCCGCGGCGTGCGACTTGTTGAACGCGTAGTCCGCGAACGGAAGAACGGTGTCCCACAACGCCTTGATGGCAGGGGCGGAGAAGCCGTTGGCCTTCATCCCGTCGGAGAAGCCCTCGTACTCCTTGTCGAGCACTTCACGCTTCTTCTTGCCCATGGCCTTGCGCAGAATGTCTGCTCGGGCCAGTGAGTAGCTCGCCACCTTCTGCGCGATGCGCATGATCTGTTCCTGATAGACGATCAGACCGTGGGTCTCGGCCAGGATCTCTTCGAGGGGTTCGGCCAGCTCGGGGTGGATGGGCTTGATCGCCTGCCGGTTGTTCTTGCGGTCGGCGTAGTCGTTGTGGGCGTTCACGCCCATCGGACCTGGCCGGTACAGCGCAATGACGGCGACGACGTCCTCGAACTCGGTCGGCTGCATGCGGCGCAGCAGATCGCGCATCGGCCCGCCGTCCAGCTGGAACACGCCGAGCGTGTCACCGCGGCCGAGCAGTTCGTAGGTCGCGGGATCGTCGAGCGGCACCGCGTCGAGGTCGAGGTCGATGCCCCGGTTCGCCTTGATGTTCTCGATGGCGTCGCCGATGATCGTCAGGTTCCGCAGGCCGAGGAAGTCCATCTTGAGCAGGCCGATGGCCTCACACGATGGATAATCCCAGCCGGTGATGACGGCACCGTCCTGCGGCCGCTTCCACAGCGGAATCGACTCGATGAGCGGTTCGGAGCTCATGATCACCGCGCAGGCGTGCACGCCTGCGTTGCGGACCAGACCCTCCAGGCCGCGGGCGGTCTCGTAGATGGTGCGCACGTCGGGATCGGTGTCGATCAGGGCGCGGACCTCGGCGGCCTCCTTGTACCGCTCGTGGTTGGGATCGGTGATACCCGCCACCGAGATGTCCTTGGCCATGATCGGCGGCGGAAGCGCCTTCGTGATGCGGTCGGCGATGGCGAAACCGGGTTGCCCGTAGTGCACGCGGGCCGAATCCTTCAGTGCCGCCTTCGTCTTGATGGTGCCGAAGGTGATGACCTGCGCGACCCGGTCGCTGCCCCACTTGTTCGCCGCGTAGCGCAGCATCTCGCCGCGACGACGGTCGTCGAAGTCGATGTCGATATCGGGCATCGACGCGCGTTCCGGGTTGAGGAACCGCTCGAACAGCAGCCCGTACTTGATGGGGTCGATGTTCGTGATGCCCATGGCGTACGCGACCAGCGACCCCGCCGCCGACCCGCGGCCTGGCCCCACCCTGATGTCGACCGACCTCGCGTACTCGATCAGGTCGGCGACGATCAGGAAGTAGGACGGGTACCCCTTGTCGCAGATGACCGTGCTCTCGTACTCGGCGCGATCCACGTACTCCTGGGGCACCCCTGACGGGAAACGGCGCGCTAGCCCGGCGGCGACCTCGTGGCGCAGCCAGCACGCCTGATCGTGGCCGTCGGGCACCGGGAAGACCGGCATCCGGTCCTTGGGCGCCCAGACGTCGGCGTAGGACTGCACCCGCTCGGCGATCAGCAGCGTCGAGTCGCACGCTTCTGGGACCTCGGCGTCCCACAGCGCGCGCATCTCGGTGGCCGACTTCAGGTAGTAACCGTCGCCGTCGAACTTGAACCGGTTCGGGTCCGACAGCGTCTTGCCGGTCTGTATGCAGAGCAGTGCCTCGTGGTTGTGGGAGGCCTCGCGCGTCACGTAGTGGCAGTCGTTGGTCGCCAGCGCCGGGATGCCGAGCTTGCGGCCGACCTCCAAAAGGCCCTCGCGCACCCGGCGCTCGATGGACAATCCGTGGTCCATCAGCTCCAGGAAGTAGTTCTCGGCCCCGAAGATCTCGCGCCACGTGGCCGCCGACTCCAGCGCCTCGCGGTCGTGGCCGAGCCGCAGCCGGGTCTGCACCTCACCCGACGGGCAACCCGTGGTGGCGATGATGCCCTCGTGGTGTTCGGCGATGATCTCGGCGTCCATCCGCGACCACTTGCCCAGTTGGCCCTCGAACGATGCCCGCGACGACAGCTTGAACAGGTTGCGCAGGCCGGTCGCGTTCTCGGCGACCATGGTCAGGTGGGTGTAGGACCCGCTACCCGAGATGTCGTCGGACTTCTGGCTGGGATCACCCCACAGGACGCGCTTGGTGTCGAACCGCGATGCAGGCGCGATGTAGGCCTCGACGCCGATGATCGGTTTGATGCCCACATCGGTTGCCGCGTTGTAGAACTCGCTGGCACCGAACATGTTGCCGTGGTCGGTCATCCCGATGGCGGGCATCTCAAGGCGTTGAGCCTCGGCCAGCATCGGCTTGACCTTCGCGGCCCCGTCCAGCATGGAGTATTCGGTGTGATTGTGGAGGTGCACGAACGACCCGCGATGAGCGCCTGCGCGAGGAGCTGATGACGCTGGAGCGCTTGCACGAAGAGGAGACGACTCAGCCATAGGAGGGTCAGTCTATGGCGGCCCTCAGACAGCGCTCGGCGTGTCGCGGAACGTGTCGCTGCGATTCGTCGGCTCGCTCGTACCGTTCAGCAATCCGTGCGAAAGCAACCGGGACAGTTGCTTGGTTATCGATCCAAGTCCGGCCTGAGTGTGGATGAAACCGGCGTGCAGGCCGACCCCCCACAGCACGGCATGCAGCATGTCGGCGATCGGCGTCACCAACGTGTCGGCCTCCAGCTCACCCCGGGACTTCGCGTCTGCGAGCAGTGACTCGAGGAAGCTCAGCAGAGCGCCGTTCGCGCCGACCTGCAATATGGGGTTGCGGGTGGACTCCAGTCGCGCGCTGACCAGGAACGCGAGCCGGGAACGGTCAAGGCGATCGACCTCGAGGATTCCCGAGACCAGCGTCGTCAGCTGGTCGATCAGCGTGTTCTTGCGCCTCGCTGCATCAATGCATTCGGCCATCGCATCACCCGCCTGGTCGACCAGCATCGCGTAGATCTGCTCGCGCGAATCGAAGTAGTAGTGCAGGGTGGGCCGGCTCAGGTCGGCGGCGGCGGCGATCGCCTGGAAGGTGGCCGCGTGGTAGCCGCGTTCGCTGATCACCTGACGTGCTGCCCTCAGGATGCGATTGCGGGTCTCGGCCGAGTCGGAGCCCGTCGGGCGGCCACGGCGCCGCCGGGCAACCGGTAGCGACTTCGCATCGAGTTGCGGCATGTCCCCGACCTCACCAGCGAGCCGAATGGTGCTCGCCTGGCAAACCGTATGACATAGCTATGGGCGGGTCAACCCGAGACCTGTCGCAAACATCGTGCGAGGTATTCGGCGACGCCGGGGTCCGACGTCGCCTCGATCGCGCGACGATAGCCACGCGCGGCCTCGTCGACGCGTCCCGCCCTGGCCAGCAGGTGTGCCCGCACCGCCCACGCGGGCTGGAACCGTTCGATGGCCGAATCGGTCAGTGCGTCCAAGGCTTGCAATCCCGCAGCAGGCCCGTCGATCTCGCCGTCCAGCGCGGCAAGGGCGACCTCGGCGCCAAGGGACGGCGCCGTCCGCACCAGCGCGCGGTGCAGGGTGCGCAGCGTCTCGGCGTCCACCGGCCCGCGGGTGACGCGACTGCAGTGCGCGGACTGGATGGCGGCTTCGTACTGGAATCGGCCGGGGCGGTGCTGCGCGTACGCCCGCGCCAGCAGCGCCTCTCCGCGGGAGATCATGGCGGCGTCCCACCGGGTGACGTCCTGGTCCTCGAGCGGCACGAAGCATCCGTCCTCCGCACGCCTGGCCGGCCTGCGGGCTTCCGACAGGCACGTGAGCGCCGCGAGGCCTAGCACCTCCGGCTCGTCGGGCAGGAGGTCGGCGAGCACGAGGGCGAGGTGGACGGCCTCGGCTGACAGCGATTCGATGGCCGGAGCCGCCCCGGCGGCGACAGTGGACGCTGAGCCCTGCGGCACCAACTGCCAGTCGATGGCGTACGCCCCGTACACGGCTTCCAGTACCGCGGGCAGGCGCTCGGCGAGCTGTTCGCGATCGGGCATCTCGAAGGGGATGCCGGTGTCCCGGATGCGCCTCTTCGCGCGCACCAGGCGCTGCGCCATGGCCGCGGGCTCCACCGCGAAGGCGGCAGCGATGGCCGCGGCATCCACGCCGAGCACCACCTGCAGCATCAGCGGCGTACGGACCGATGCCCCGATGGCCGGATGGGCGCAGACCAGCATCAGCTCGAGCCTGCGGTCGGGGATGTCGGACCCGATGGGTTCGTCGAATGTGCCGAATTCGTCCTTGTCCCAATCTATTTCGTCGAGTGGCCGACTGGTCTGCCTGGCCGCCGACTTCCACACGTCGCGGAGCCGGTTGCGCGCGACGACCAGCAGCCAGGCCTCCGGGTTGTCGGCGACGCCGTCGTCGGGCCAGCGCGTCAACGCCCGCTCGACGGCATCGGCCAACGCGTCCTCCGCGGCCGCGATGTCGCGGCCTGGCGCGGCGAGCAGCGCCAACAGCCGGCCGTACGACTCGCGAACGACCCCGGCGAGTGCCGAGGCCGCCCGCGATCGCTGAGCGTTCAGGGGTTGTACCACCCGCGTCCGGGGGCGTACGTCCTTGCCACCGGCCGGATCTCGACCGATCCCCAGCCGTTGGCCGGGTTGCGCTGAGCCCACTTCAGCGCGTCGTCGAGGTTGGGCACGTCGATGACGAAGATGCCGCCGAGCTTCTCCTTGGTGTCGGCAAACGGACCGTCCTGGATCTCGGGTGCGCCGTTGCGCGCCGTCACCGTCGTGGTGGCATCGACGGTGTCGAGCACCTCGGTGGTGATCAGGACTCCGGCCGCCGACAAGTCGTCGGCATACGCCGCGAACGCCGCCATCGCAGGCGCCATGTCCTCCTCGGTCAGACCGATCGAGGAACCTTCCTGGTAATGCATGAGCAGGCAGTAACGCATGATGTCGTCCTTGTCGTCGCGAGTGATGCTTTCATCGTGATGACGATTCAGGTGCGGGCAGATCGACATCGCAGGAAACTGGATCCGCGGGTTTCTTGCGCAACGCGTCGATCGTCATCACCACCAGCGCCACCCAGATGAGGGCGAAGCCGATCCACCGGCCAACGGGCATCGGCTCGTGACCGATCAGGACTCCCAAGGCCATCTGCATGGCGGGGTTGAGGTAGAACAGCAGGCCCGTGGTGATCAGCGGGAGCCGCTGCGCGGCGGCGGCGAAGAACAGCAACGGTATCGCCGTGACGGGGCCTGCCAACATCACGAGCAGGGCGTGCCCAGTCCCGTAGTGCAGGAAGTGCCCCTGGCCAAGCACGGCGAGCACGATCAGGTATCCGCCCGCCAGCGGCAGCGCCAGGAAGGTCTCGACGGCAACGCTCACCCTGGGATCGGCCACCACCACCTTCTTCACCAGGCCGTACAGCGCAAACGACGCGGCAAGCCCGACCGCGACGTACGGCGGCGCCCCGACCTCCACGATGAGGATCACCACCGCGACCACAGCGAGCAATAGCGCAAACAGCTGCCATCGCCCGATGCGCTCGCGGAACACCAGCACGCCGAGCGCCACCGTGACGAGCGGGTTGATGAAGTAGCCAAGCGCGGCGTCGACGACGTGACCGTGCGTCACGGCCCAGATGTAGACGCCCCAGTTGATCGAGATCAGCACGGACGCCGCCAGCAGCTGGAACCAGGCGCGCACGCCGAGCCGCCGCAAATCACCGAGGCGGCGCGCCGCGACGAGGACGAGGAACAGACTCGCCGCGCTCCACACGATGCGGTGGGCGAGTACCTCGAACGATCCGGCGGGCAGCAGCAGCGGGAAGAACAACGGAAACAGGCCCCACGAGACGAAGGCGCCTGCGCCGAACAACATGCCCGACCGGCGGGTGCGCGGTTCTGGGTCGCCACTCACGATTCGTGGTGGCGCAACAGGTCGAGCGCATGCTGCAGGTCCGCCGGGTACGGACTGGTGATCTCGACGCGCCGCCCGTCGGCAGGATGGGCAAACGCCAGCGACCGCGCATGCAGCCATTGCCGTTCCAGCCCAAGCCGTTTCGCCAACGTCGGATCGGCGCCGTAGGTCAGGTCGCCGCAGCACGGATGGTGTAGTGCCGAGAAGTGCACCCGGATCTGGTGTGTGCGACCGGTTTCCAGATGGACGTCGAGCAGGCTGGCGGCCTGGTGCGCCTCCACCGTGTCGTAGTGCGTGATGCTGTGCCGCCCGCCCTCGGTGACGGCGAACTTCCAGTCGTTGCCCTTGTGCCGACCGATCGGCGCGTCGATGGTTCCGCTGGACGGATCGGGGTGGCCCTGGACGAGCGCGTGATAGCGCTTGTCGACGGTGCGCTGCTTGAAGGCCCGCTTGAGCACCGTGTATGCGCGTTCGGAGATCGCCACCACCATCACGCCCGACGTTCCGACGTCGAGTCGGTGCACGATGCCCTGGCGTTCGTGCACGCCGGACGTGGTGATGCGGTAACCGGCGGCGGCCAGCCCGCCGAGCACGGTGGGGCCCGTCCACCCGACCGACGCGTGCGCGGCGACACCTGCGGGTTTGTCCACCGCCACGATGTCGGCGTCGGAGTACAGGACCGTCATGCCCTCGATGTCGACCGGCCGATTCTCCAGTGGCGCAGGGTCTTCTGGCAGTTTGACCTCGAGCCACGCTCCAGCGGCCAGGCGGTCGGACTTGCCTACGGGTACGCCATCCAGCTCGACACCACCGGACTCGGCCATCGTGGCCACCGCGGTGCGGGACAAGCCGAGCAGCCGGGAAAGGCCTGCGTCGACACGCATGCCCGCCAGCCCCTCGGGGACCGGCATCGAGCGAGTGGTCATCAGGACGGTTCTGGCTCGTCGGCAGGCCGGGGCTGGCCGGCTTCGTCTGATGCGCCGTCCGGCTTGCGCCGCCCATCGGTATCGAAGTCGTAGCCGAACAGGGACAACCCGACCAACAGGATCGCCCCGCCCACCACGGCGGGGTCGGCGACGTTGAACACCGGCCACCAGCCGACGGAGAAGAAGTCGACGACGTGGCCGCGCAGCGGGCCCGGGGAGCGGAAGAACCGGTCCACCAGATTGCCGAGCGCACCACCGAGGATCATCCCCAGCCCCAGCGCCCACCACGGCGAGACCAGCCGTCGTCCCATCCAGGCGATGCCGATCACCACCCCGGTGGCGACCAGCGTGAGCACCCAGGTGTAGCCGGTGGCCATCGAGAACGCCGCGCCCGAGTTGCGCACCAACGTCCAGGTCACGGTGTCGCCGATGATCGGCACCGGCTGTCCAGGGGTGAGCAGCCTTACCGCAAGCACCTTGGTCACGACGTCCAATGCGAGCACCACGGCGGCGACCGAAAGCAGCAGGCGCAGGCGACGCCGCGAGGACCGCGGTGGGGTTTCCCCGTCGGCGGTCACTGGCTCGGCCGAGCCCGTTGATTCATCAGTCACTCCCACATCATTCCAAAGTGGCGATGGTGAACAATCGCCGCATGAGCCGCGTCGTCATCATCACCACCGGCGGCACCATCGCCACCAGCACGGGCGACGACGGTGTCGCACGGCCCACCCGCACCGGAAGCGACCTGATCGCGGGCCTCGAAACCGACGATCTCGACGTCGTCGACCTGCTCTCCGTCGACAGTTCCGAGTTGACTCCTGCCGACTGGGACGCGATCGGTTCGGCCACCGCGTCGGCGATCGAGTCTGGCGCCGACGGTGTGGTGATCGCGCACGGCACCGACACGATGGAGGAGACCGCGCTGTGGTTGGCGCTCACCTACGGCGGCGACGAACCCGTGGTGCTGACCGGGGCGATGCGCAGCGCCGACGCCCCTGATCCCGACGGGCCGAGGAACCTGCGCGACGCGGTGGCGCTGGCGGCGAACCCCGCGGTCCGGGGCAAGGGCGTGCTGGTCAGCTTCGGCGGGCGGGTGCTTCAACCGCTGGGCATGCACAAGTCCGCAAGCCGCGACCTGCACGGTTTCACGGGCACCGAGCTCTCCGACGCATCGGCCGAGCGGGTGTTCCTCGGCCCCCTGTCGGCCGTTGCGGCACCGCGGGTGGACATCGTCGCCGCCTACGCGGGCAGCGACGCGGTGGCGCTGGACGCCTTCGTGGCGGCCGGTGCGCGCGGTGTGGTGCTCGAGGCCGTCGGCGCGGGGAACGCAGGCCCTGCGGTGGTCGATGGCGTGCGACGGCACTGCCACGACGGCGTGGTGGTGGCGCTGTCGACCCGGGTACCCGGTGGGCACGTCAGGGCCAGCTACGGGCCGGGCCGCGCACTGGTGGACGCCGGGGCAGTGGTGGTTCCTCGGCTGCGACCGTCGCAGGCCCGGGTACTGCTGATGGCGACGCTCGCCGGGGGCGCATCCGTCGGCGATGTCTTCGAGAAATGGGGCTGAGTTCGATGTGGGGCAAGAGGTTCGCATGCATCGCTGGTGCGGTGGGATTCGCGTTGGTGACGGCACCGGTCGCGCAAGCCGACCCCACAACCGACCCGCCCCGTGACGCCGAAGAACTCCACGACCTCCCGATCGCAGTTGGGCGGTACACCTCGCCTGCGGCTGGCGATTTCTACCACGTGTACTTCAAGACACCGGCGGTCGCTTCTGCGGGATCCTCCCGAACGGCGGGCCCCTCGGCTGCGACGCCGCGCCTAGCGATGCGCCGGCGGGCAGCAATCAGACCGTCGTGAACAGTTGGGGGCCTGCCGAGTACCGGCAATCGGATGCACCGTCGTTCACCCGCGACGTCGACGTCCTGCCAGAGGGATTCCGGCTGGAGAACTGGGGAGCCAGCTGCGGCATCAGGCAAAGGGGCACGGTGACCTGTACGACCTACGGGCAGCACGGGTTCACCATCTCGGCGCTCTACGGGGAGCTCTGGTAGGTCTCCGCGGTGAGGGCCTCGACGTAGTCGGGCCAGTCCAGGCTGTCGACGGGGTTGGCCCTGCGCACGTCCGGCGTGTCGTGGGGCATGGTGTGCGCAGGCCCAGGGCCGCTGCTGCGGGTCTCGAACCGCACCGTCATCACGCCATGGCCTGCGCCCTGCACCCAGCCGTGCCCGTGGACGGTGTGGGTGACGTCGTCGCCGACCCGCCACGCCGCAGGCGGCTGCTCGACGCTGGGCGCCTGCGCCGCGGAAGGGGCAGGCAGGTCGGACGCCTCGAGCGCCTGTTCCAGATCGGGGAACAGCGATTCCTGCCGGACGTCCGAGAGCCCCGAGAACCCAACGCCGAGAAGCCGCACCGGCCCGATTTCCATCGGGTCGAGTAGCAGCCTGCGGGCGGTGCCGATCAGTGTCGAGGCATCGGTGGTGGCGTACGGCAGCGTCGCGGACCTGGTGAGCGTGCTCATGTCGGACTTCTTGAGCTTGACGGTGACGGTGCGGGCGCCGCGGCCGTCGTTCTCGAGGCGGCGATGTGCGTGCTCCCCGATGGGACCGGTGGCCTCGCGCAGTTGATCCAACGTCGTCAGGTCTTCTGCGAACGTCGACTCGGCGCTGATCTGCTTGGCCCCGGCGCGCTCCGCGACGGGGCGGGCGTCGATGCCCTTGGCCAGCTGGTGCAGTGCGGGCCCGACGGTGCCGCCGAGGATGTCGGCGACCTCGGCATCGGTCAGCGCGGCGAACGAGCCGACGGTCTCGATGCCGAGGCGATGCAGCTTCTCCTCGGCGACCGGCCCGATCCCCCACAGCTTCCGCACCGGTAGCGCCGCGAGCAGGATCGGCTCCTCGTCGCGCCGGACCACCCGGATCCCGTCCGGTTTGGCCAGTCCCGATGCGATCTTGGCGATCTGCTTTCCCGAGCCGGCTCCGACAGAGGCGACAAGGCCCGTGTCGGTGCGCACCTTCGCCCGCAGCTCTTCGCAGAACCGCTCGACGTCGTCGGCGGATGCGCCGGACAGTTCGACGGGCTCACCGAACGCCTCGTCGAACGACAGCTGCTCGAGGATCGGCACCAGCGACCGCACGGTGGCCAGCACCCGGCCGCTGGCGACTCCGTACACCACGCCGCGCGGCGGCATCACCACCGCGGCTGCGCCGACCATCCGGCGGGCCTGGTGCATCGGCATGGCCGACCGTGCGCCGAACACCCGCGCCTCGTAACTCGCGCCTGCCACGACGCCGCGGCCACCGAGCCCGCCGACAAGCACCGGGCGCCCCTGCAGGGTGGGGCGAGTCAACTGCTCGACGGACGCGAAGAACGCATCCATGTCGAAGTGCAGCACCCAGCGGTCCACGACTGCCGATGTTAGGCAGATAGCCTGACGCGCATGCCGCAACCCGCCCTCGACGTGCCGATCCGCGATGCGTCGATCCGCCTCGGGCAATTCCTGCAACTCGCCAATCTGATCGACACTGGCTCGGATGCCAAGATGGCCATCGCCGACGGGCAGGTCAGCGTCAACGGCGAGGTCGAGACCCGTCGAGGGCGCCAGCTGCACCATGGTGACACGGTCGCGTTCGGCGGCCAAACAGCCCGCGTCACCGGGCCGAGACCTACAGCGACTTGAGCCAGAACGGCCACCGCGGGTCGGACATCTTCATCCGGGCCCGCATCAGCTTCCAATAGCCGTACTTGTGATAGTCGAAATCCCAAGTGGAGTTGAGCTGCTGGTTCACGCACGCCCACAGTCCCCACTTGACGTCCGCCAACGCGCCGCACACTTGCACCCGCGACAACAGCGTGAAGTCCAGCCTGCCGTAGAAGTTCTCCACCAGATCCAGGATCTGTTCCTCGTCGTAGAACATCTCGGTGGTCAACAGCGCGAGCTCATAGGCGCGTTCATTGTTCGACGCGAACTCGTAGTCGACCATTCTCATCGGCTGACCGTCGGCTACCAGGAAGTTGCCCGGCATCGGATCATTGTGGCAGGCAACGAGATCCAGTCCGGAAGCGAGCATCGCCGATTTCGCCACGCGATACTCGCCGAGGATGAGCTCGGAGTCGTCGGGCAGCCGCACCCCCAGTTCGCCGACCTGAGCCAGATGCTCCTCGATCATGTCGAACATCGTCTTGGTCCCGCTGAGCAGGTCACCCTCGTGCAATACCCGGTAGATGTCCACGATCTCGCGGGCGATGGTGGGATCCTTGAAATCACCGTTGGTGCAGGCACGATAGCCCTCGAGGAACTCGATGACCTCGATCCCGCTCTCGGGATCGAAGTACACCAACTGCGCGCCGACGCCGCGCTCCCCCGCTCGGCGGGCGGCCTCGTTTGCGAGCTTGCGGTCGATGAACGCGTCGCTGCCCTCGCCGGGGATCTTCAGGAAGTAGCGCATGTCTGCACCGGCAACGGTGATGCGCCAGTTGCTGTTCTGCAACCCCCCGAGTACCGGCTCGTACTCGACTCGTTTGCCATGCCACGGCGCGATCATCCCCAACACGGACTCCACGCGATGCTCGGCCTGATTGCGGGCCGTCCCGACCGCCCTGGCACCGGTAGCACCTGGCGCGGCTTCGGTCGCGGTCATAGATTTCTCAACCGATCGTGGAAGTGGGCGTCGCCGAGCCCGCCGCGCGCCCGCAGGAACTGCCAGTCGGAGAACTTCGAGTACTCGAGGGTGCCAGGCCGCGCCGCATCGGCATAGGCGCCGATCAGCCCCCAGCGCACGCAATCGGCGATGCCATAGACCCTGACCCGGTCGAACAACGCCTGATCGAAGTTGCCCCATGCCATTTCGAAGACCTCACGAGCGGGCGAGTCGAAGGGGCGCACCTCTGCCAGCAGGACGCCTAGGTCCTGCAACGGGTCCATCACCGCAGCCACGTCCCAGTCGACGAGCAACATGCGGCCGTCCGTCGGTAGCAGCACGTTCGACACGTTGCCGTCACCGTGGCACGGCACCCGGTCGAACCCGGTTGCGACGATCCGCTTTTCGGCCAGGTCGAGTAGCCGAACCATCCAATCGAAGTCCTTTGGGAGGTTCACCGCCTTCGTGGTGGCCAGTGCCGACAGCGCGCGGATGTCGTCGAAGACGGTGGCAACGCGGGTTATCGACGCGAACGTGTGCACCCGCTGGCGGAGCCGGATGAGCTCCTCCAACCGGGCATCGTCATCGAAGACGTTCAACGTTGCCGTCAAGGAAGTATCGACGAAGTTCTCCAACACCAGCACACCTGCCACCGCATCCGCCGCATGCACGCGTGGTCCCACGCCGAGTTCACCGGCCTCGTTGGCTGCGGCGAATGCGTGCGCAAAGTCGACGTAGGCCTCTGCGTGGTCGATCATCGACTTAACGAACACCGTTTGCACTGGCCGCAATTCGTCGATACTGCGAACATCGAGGCACTCAGAGTCTGCGCCCCACCAACTCGGGCTGGCCATGGCCGAGGTAGCCTCGGCGGTGATCGGACTGTCCACGAAGAGACCGAGGGCCTGCAACGTCGCGGCCACAGCAGGCTGGGTGACGGTCGCCATTCAACTACCTCCGGCGTGCGCGACGTTCACGAACTCGGGCCAGACCATCGGGAACGGCCTGTGACGTTCCAGCCACTTGGTCAACCGCAGCACGTCGCGGTCGGCGAATCGCTGGCCGACCACCTGTATCCCAACCGGCAGGCCACCGCGCATGCCGAAGCACAGTGCTGCCGCAGGCTGGGTGGTCTGGTTGAACCATGCGGTAAAGCCGCAGTGCACCAAGGGTTGTGACGGATCGAGCCCGCACTCTTCGGCCCCGAACCCGACGACAGGGATGATGGGCGCGATCACGTAGTCGAACTCGGCGCAGGCCGCCCGCATCCGCTCAGCCGATCGAGCCACCGCCTCGCCGTCGCGGGTGAGGTCGGTGGCACTGTAGCCGGCCGCGGGCGCACACCACTCGCGGATCGCCCGGTGCACGAGCGCGCGGCGGTCGACCGAGATGGCTTGCAGCTCGGTCAGTGCTCGCACCTGGAACAGCCGGTCGAGCGCGCCGTAGGGGTCGTCGCGGAATACCGGCGGCATCGCCGACACGGTCGCGCCACCGTCTCGCAGCGCCGCGGCCGCATCCGCCACGGTCAGCAGCACCGCATCCTCGGCGCCGACCCCGTGACCGAGGTCGGTCAACACGCCGATCCGGAGTCCGTTGGGCGACAACTCGTCCCACGTCGGGTCCGTGTCCTCCGGCGGAAGACTCCACACGTCACGGGCGTCGGGCCGACGCAGCGCGTCGTACATGTCCATCACATCGTCGACGGTGCGCCCCATCGGCCCAGCCGACCGCATGGTGGACGGTGCGATGTGCGGGATACGCCCCTGAGTGGGCTTCAACGCGACCAGGCCACAGTGCCCGGCTGGCAGGCGCACCGAGCCTGCGATATCGGACCCGACGGCCGAGAACCCGATGCCTGCGGCGAGCGCGGCACCGGCGCCTGCACTCGAGCCGCCGGTGTTGCGCGAGGGATCCCATGGGTTGCGGGTGACGCCGTACAGGGAGCTGACCCCCGCAGCCATCATGCCGAAGTCCGGCATCGTGGTCTTGCCGATGATGACCGCACCTGCATCCTTCAAGCGAGCGGCAGGCGGCGCGTCGACGGTCGAATCGGCCAGGTGGCGGTTGGCGGCGCAGCCATGGCGCCAGGGCATCCCGACGGCGTGCACGCTGTCCTTGATGGTCACCGGAAGACCGTCCATCGGCCCCGCTGGCGCGCCGGCCGCCCACCGCAGCGCCGACGCCCGCGCCGCGGCGTAGGCGCCGTCGGTGTCCACATGGGCCATTGCGTTGATGACCGGATTCCGGTGCCCGATCCGCTCCAGAGTGCGCTCCAGGACATCCAC
Source organism: Mycobacterium sp. AZCC_0083 (assembly GCF_014202335.1). Lineage (GTDB taxonomy): Bacteria > Actinomycetota > Actinomycetes > Mycobacteriales > Mycobacteriaceae > Mycobacterium. The sequence continues at coordinate 185,399 of NZ_JACHGP010000001.1, forward strand.
CGGCGTCAGTGCGCCGCTGCGATATCCCTTGCGCACCGTCTCGGCACCGCGGTCGAGTACCTCGTCGATCACGCGACCCTGGTCTCCTCGAGCACCCCGGTCACCATCCGACGGGTCGTTGCGGTCAGCATGCGCAGCCCGGCGAGCATCTGCTCATCGGTGGTGAATTCGCGTTCGTTGTGGGAAATGCCGTCCACGCTGGGAACGAACAGCATCACCGTGGGGACGACCTCGCGCAGGCTCACGGAATCGTGCCCGGCCATGGTTGGCATTTCACGCCAACTCAGCCCGAGATCGTCGGCAACCGCACCCGCCAGCGCGATACCGGAGTCGTGATAACTCGCCGACGGTCGCAGAGTCGCCGATTCGACCGTGACGGTCGTCTCGGCTGTCTCGGCGATCTCGGCGATTCGTCGCAGCAACGACCGATGCGCGGCGTGCAGGGTGTCGGCGTCCAGCGCCCGCAGGTCGGCGGCGAGCCCGACCCTTGCAGGCACCACCACCGGAGAGTTGGGTTCGATGCGCATCGCCCCGACCGAACCCAGCACCGTGTCGAGGCCGAACTCGTCGGCGACTGCCCGGACCGACAACACCACCTGGCTGGCAGCCACCAGGGCGTCCCGCCGATAGCGCATGTGGGTGGCGCCGGTGTGGGCTTGTTCACCCTGCACGGTAATCGAGTACTTGTAGGCGGCCCAGTTGCCGGTCACCACACCGATGTCGAGCGCTTCGTCGCTCAGGGTTCGGCCCTGCTCGATGTGGATCTCCGCATAGCAACCCGCCTCCGGCGGTACATCGGTGCCATGGAAGCCGATGTCGCGCAATGTATCCCGTACCGTCGCGCCGTCCTTGCCGACGGTGTCCAGTGCCGCGCCGGTGGCCATCTTGCCGACGTAGACGGCGCTGCCCATCAGGCTCGGGGAGAAACGCGAGCCCTCCTCGTTGAACCAGTTGACGGCGGCCACGTTCAGCCGTGCGCCGTCGGGTGGCTGCGCGGCCGCCGCGGCGACGGCGTAGGCACCTGCGAGCACGCCGTAGGCGCCGTCGAAGCGCCCGGAGGTGGGTTGGCTGTCCAGATGAGAGCCGACGAGCACGTAGGGGGCCCCGACGATGGCTTCGGCGCAGCCGTACATGTTGCCGACCGCATCGACCCGGCATCGCAGCCCGCGCTTGGCGAACCAGTCGCGGAGCCATTCGCGGGCTCGACCGTCGGCCGCGGTGGCCGCCTCGCGGTCCACCCCGCCCGCGGCTGTCGCTCCGATCGCCGACAGCTCAGCGAAATCGGCGAGGAACGCGGCCTCGCTCAGCGGGTGGTGAACCGGGTCAGCCATCGAGCGCATCCGTGCGCACCGCGGACGCTGCGGGTCCGGTGACGTTCTCCCGCGACTCTTCGGCCAGCACGTGTAGTTGCTGTTCGAGTGAATCATCCGGGATCGGCGCGGCGTTGCGCACGGTGATCTTCGCCGCCTCGAACATCTCTGCCACCCTTGCCTTCTCGACGTCATCGGTCTTGACGAGCATCGCGGCGCCCAGATAGACCGCGAGGTTCACCACGATCCCGACGATACCGCCGGTCAGGCTTCCCAGCGCGCGGATGTCGTCGGGGTAGATCCAGGTGAGCACCATCGCGACGACGAAACCGGAAACCATGCCCGCCACCGCCCCCTGCTTGTTGCCGCCCCGCCAGAAGATGCCGAGGAACAGTGGCACCGCCAGCTGCACCACGCCCTGGTAGGAGATCTGCGCGAGCAGCTGCAGACGGCTCATGTTGAACGTGGCGTAGGCGACGATGCCTGCCAGCGCCATGAAGGCCATCATCGAGGTCTTGGCGACCAACGTCAGCTGCTTGTCCGACAGGGGCCGCTTCTCGGTGTTCACCAGGTCGTTGGCGATCTGGAGGCCGCAGACTTGAACGCTGCCGTCGATGTGTCCCATGGAGGCGGCGAACACGATGGTGATGCCCAGCCCAAGCAGCCAGGTGCCGCCGTATTCGCTCATGACGGTGAACCAGCCGGCCTGCGGGGCGGCTACGACGGCTGGCATCGCGGTGGCCGCGATGCCCACCAACATCAGCAGCGTGTAGAAGACACCTGATATCAGCACCGTGCACAACGTGCCAGCCTTGACCGACCGAACGCTGGATGCGGTGTAGATGCGCTGGAAACTCGTTGGCCAACAAAGCGATCCGACGACTCCGGTGAAGATGAGAGCGAAGATGTAAAGAGGTCCGTAGTGGTCACCGTCGCCAGGAAGCACCAGGTACTGGTGGGCGACATCGTTCAGCGCGCCGAAGCTGATCGGACCTCCGGCGATACCCGACAGCAGCACCATGCACACGATCGCCGAGAACACGTAGGCGACGGTGCCCTGGAACGCGTCGGTCATGATCAGACCCCGCATGCCCATCCGCACGGTCCAGTACTGCCGCACGATGATCACGGCAAGGCCGATGAGCAAGCACGTGGTAACCGACCAGGCGCCGGCACTGGCGAGCTCGAAAACCGTCCCGAGCGCCTGCATTCCGAGCACGACCCAGGGAAACAGGGAGACGATGCCGATGAGGCTGGCGACCACCTTGACCGCGGGAGAGTCGAACCGCCGACCAAGTAGGTCCGGTTGCGAGCGCAGGTCGTACTTCTTGCCCCAACGCCATGCGCGCGTCGCCATGAAGTACATCATCGCCACGCCGAGAGTCGAGTAGGCCAAGCCGTATAGTCCGAAGACTCCGGAACCGGTTGCCAGTCCGAGAAACGCGATGAACGTCGCACCCGGCCACCAGGAGTTCACGTAACTCATCCCCACATACCAAGGGCCGTACCTGCGCCCTCCGACGGCATATTCGTCGAAGGTGGGCACCGTCTTCTGTTGGGTCACATACAAAATCGCGATCACGATCGCATAGAACACAGCCAGCATTCCGAGCATGATCAACACGTCAGCCTCCAAGGTTTTCGGTGACGGGTTCCAGCGAGTCGTCATCGAGTTCGCCGCGGATGTCTTCGACGATGTAGAACGCCGTCAGAGTCAGTCCGAGGGCGAAGGCATCGATGATCCAGTACATGATCGCGAACGGGATGCCCAAGATCTCGAAGCTGATTCCGCTGCCCCACAGATACAGCGGCGGGAAGAGGGCGAACAGGAGCGCCAGGGCATACAGCGTCCCGAAGAAGGTGAGAATGGACCGGCGACTGAGCGCCCGAACGTGATCTTTCATTTTCGAATTCCTTGAGCTCGATGGCGAATTCCGGGCGCCACGTACGACAACAGCGTGTCGTGGACCAACCCATTGCTGGCGATCCCATTGCGACCGTCGAATACTCGGCGACCGTCGAGGCTGGAGAACCTGCCACCGGCCTCCTCGATGATCACCGACATCGGTGCCAAGTCGAAGGGCTGTGCGGTGTAGTCGACGACGGCGTCGGCGAGTCCACAGGCCACCATTGCGTACCCGAACGCATCCCCCCAGGTGCGCAGGACCACACCCTGCGCGTGGAGGTCCCCGATGACCTCTGGGTCCCAGTCCTCCAACCAGGTCGCCATCACGTAGGCGCCGTCGAGGACGTCTCGGGTGGACACCGCCACCCGCGCACCGTTCTTCCAGCAGCCCTTGCCCCGTTCGGCGTGGACGATGACGCGGGCGCTTGGCATGTTGATGATGCCGAAGACGATCTCGTCACCTTCCTGTAGCGCGATCAGGTTCGCGTACAACGGGACTCCTCGGATGAAGGACTTGGTCCCGTCAATGGGGTCGACGATCCAGCGGTATCCGCTGTCGCCGTCGATGTCGGGGTACTCCTCGCCGGCGAAGGCGTCGTCGCCGAACTCGTTCGAAACCGCGGCGCGCAGATATTGCTCGATATCCCGATCGGTCTCGGTGACGGGCGACCCGTCGGCCTTGGTCTGGACGCGCAGACTTCGGGTGTCGAAGTGCTGGCGCGACATTTGTCCCGCCACCTCGGCCATTTGCAGGCCGAACTGGATGCGCTGCGTGCGACTCTCGCTCACGAGGACAACGATCCCGATAGACCATTTCTGGTTCGTTGAACCGGGTGTTACGCACGTGTAACGGCTGCTGCGCACTCTCGCCGCGGTGTCGCTGTGAACTTGCCCGCGCGAACATGCGACTCACGACGTGCCGCCCTACCGTGGAGGGCGACACCACGGGGGCCGGCGGAAGGAGGCCAGGTCATGCTGTTGCTCGAGAATGCGCACGAGGCACTCCGACGACTCGCCGACGAACTCGCCGAACGCGGCGAGGCGAGGCTGCCCAACGAGCGGGCACTGGCCGAGCGGTTGGAGACCTCGCGCACCACTGTTCGCAAGGCCCTGGATCTACTCGAGTTGGACGGAACGATCCGTCGGGTCAAGGGCCGTGCGGGCGGCGCTTACCTCACGCAGCTGCCGCAGCGGGATGCCTCGCCACAGGCGGCACGGCCGCTGTGCCGCAGTCGCGGCATCCTGCGCAGCCTCAACACGGTGAAGGGCATCCCGGAGATCCTGCACGAGCAGGGCTTCCGCGACGGCACCACCGTCATCAAAACTGGGCTGGTACCTCCGCCGTCTCGGGTCAAGGCGGCCCTCGCGCTGCCCGGGTCTGAACCCGTGGTGTCACTGTTGCGGCTGCGCCATGCCGACGGCGAGACGCTGTCGCTGGAACTGATGTACCTGCGTGCCGAGCTTTCGTGGGTGCTGCGTACCGAGTTGAAGTCGGTGTACCGAACGTTGTGGTCGGAATTCGGGCTGCAGATCTGCGTCGCCGACGAGTCCATCGGGATCGCCGCCATATCAGCCGCGGAGGGCACCTTGCTCGGTCAGCCGCCGGACACGCCCGTGCTCAAACTGGAGCGCACCGGTTACGACCAGCACGGCCGCCCCATCGAGTACTCCGTCGACCTGTTCCGTGCAGACCGCACCCGGCTGCAGGTGCGGTCGCAGTCACCGATCAGCACACAGCAGAGATAGGGACGCCTGCGCCGTTCAACGCTTCGCGCTACCTGCTCAGGCCTTCGCGATCGACGCCCTGACACCGTCGCCGATGTCTGAACCCTCGGGCAGCTCGCCGAATTCGAAGCTGGTGGCCAGGATCTCCCGCGCGATCAGGCCGCTGTGGGTTTCCGCCCAGCCAGCGCGCTCGGCGGGCACGTCGATCACGACGCTGATGCGGTCGGACACGTCAAGCCCGGTGGACTTGCGCAGCTCCTGCAGTTCGCGGATCCGGTCCTTGGCCCAGCCCTCGGCCTCGAGTTCCTCGGTGACGGTGCCGTCGAGCACCACCAGACCCGCTCCACCCGGCAGCGCCACCGTGAACGCCGGGTCAGCAGCGACCAGCTTGGAGCTGTACTCCTCGGGAAGCAGCGTGGTTGGACCTGCGGTCAGCGTGCCGTCGGGGTTGACCACGCCCTCGCCGGCCTTGACCGCCTTGATCGCGGCCTGGACGTCCTTGCCGATCCGCGGCCCTGCGACCCTGGCGTTGACGGTCAGCTCGAAGCGGCCGTAGGCGTCGATGTCGTCGGTCAACTCGACGGCCTTGACGTTGAGCTCGTCGGCGATCAGATCGACGAAGGGCCGAAGCTTGTCCGGGTGCTCCACTGCGACAGTCAATTTCGGTAGCGGCAACCGCACCCGCAGGTTCTTCGCCTTGCGCAGCGACGATGCCGCCGAGCACACGTCGCGGACCTGGTCCATGGCCGCCACCAGATCGGGATCGGCGGGCAGCAGACCGAGTTCCGGCCAGTCGGTCAGGTGCACCGAGCGCTCCCCCGTGATACCGCGCCAGATCACCTCGGAGATCAGGGGCAGCAGCGGAGCCGCCAGTCGCCCGGTGACCTCCAACACGGTGTGCAGGGTGTCGATGGCATCGGGGTCCTCGGCCCAGAATCGCGAACGCGACCGTCGCACATACCAGTTCGTCAGCGCCTCGGTGAACTGTCGAATCTGATCGCAGGCTCCGGAGATGTCACACGTGTCCATCGCCTCGGTGAGGTCGTCACGCAGCACCGCGAGCTTGGCCAGGATGTAGCGATCGAGCACGTTCGTCGAGTCGGTCCGCCATGTGCCCTTCTCCGGCGCGTACAGCGCAAGGAACGTGTACGCGTTCCAGAACGGCAGAAGCACCTGCCGGACGCCCTCCCTGATCCCCTGCTCGGCGACGACGAGGTTGCCGCCCCGCAGGATCGGCGAAGCCATCAGGAACCACCGCATCGCATCGGAGCCGTCGCGGTCGAAAACCTCGGTGACGTCGGGATAGTTGCGCAGCGACTTGCTCATCTTCTGCCCGTCGCTGCCCAGCACGATGCCGTGCGATACAACGGTTTTGAAGGCGGGCCGGTCGAACAGCGCCGTGGCCAACACGTGCAGTAGATAGAACCAGCCACGGGTCTGGCCGATGTACTCGACGATGAAATCGGCGGGATTGTGCGCGTCGACCCCTACCTCGCCGCCGGCGCCGCTGACGCCGTCGAACCACTTCTGATTCTCGAACGGGTAGTGCACCTGTGCATACGGCATCGAGCCCGAGTCGAACCACACGTCGAAGACGTCCTCGATGCGCCGCATCGTCGACTTCCCCGTCGGATCATCGGGGTTGGGCCGCGTCAGTTCGTCGATGTAGGGCCGGTGAAGATCGGCCGGGCGTGCGCCGAAGTCGCGCTCGAGTTCGTCGAGGCTGCCGTACACGTCGACTCGGGGATAGGCCGGGTCGTCGGATTTCCATACCGGAATCGGACTGCCCCAGTAGCGATTTCGCGAGATCGACCAGTCGCGGGCACCCTGCAGCCATTTGCCGAACTGGCCGTCCTTGACGTGTTCGGGATACCAGGTGATCTCCTGATTGAGCTCCACCATGCGATCCCGGAACTCGGTGACCTTGATGAACCAGGACGACACCGCGCGGTAGATCAACGGGTTCCGGCACCGCCAGCAGTGCGGGTAGGAGTGTTCATACGTCTCGTGACGCAGCAGCACGGCGCCGTTGGCCGCAACGGGGCCGCTGCCGTTCTTCAGGTCGCGGATGATCTGTGGGTTCGCGTCGAACACGTGCTGTCCGGCGTAGTCCGGCACCGTCGAGTCGAAGCGGCCCTTCGAGTCGACCGGCGTGACTGCTGCGATGTCCGCCGCATCGGCGGTCGCCTTGTCGTCCTCACCGTAGGCAGGCGACATGTGCACGATGCCGGTGCCGTCCTCGTTGGTGACGAACGGGCCGGGAAGGACCTGAAAGGCGTTGGGCGAGTCCATGAAGTACGGAAAGGGCGGCAAGTAGCGGATGCCAAGGAGTTGCTCTCCGGCGAAGGTCCTCAACACCGTCGGTTCCTCGCCGAGCTCGCGGGCATACGCCGCGACGCGGGCTTCCGCGAGGACATAGCGGTTGCCGTCGGCCGCTTCGACCTCGACGTAGGTCATCGTGGGGTTGACTGCGACCGCCTGGTTCGATGGCAGAGTCCACGGGGTCGTCGTCCAGATCAGCAGCCGTGCGCCTGCCAGCTCGCCGTCTACGACCAGGAAACCCACCGTCAGCGCAGGATCCTGGCGGCTCTGGTAGACGTCGTCGTCCATCCGCAGCTCGTGGCTGGACAGCGGGGTCTCGTCGTTCCAGCAGTACGGCAGCACGCGATAACCCTCGTAGGCAAGGCCCTTGTCCCACAGCTGCTTGAACGCCCACAACACGGACTCCATGAAGCTGGGGTCCAGCGTCTTGTAGTCGTTGTCGAAGTCGACCCAGCGGGCCTGGCGGGTTACGTACGCCCGCCACTCCTGCGTGTACTTGAGCACCGACGCGCGACATGCCTCGTTGAACTTGTCGATCCCCAGCTCTTCGATCTGCGCCTTCTCTGTGATACCGAGTTGACGCTGCACCTCGAGTTCGGCGGGCAGACCGTGGGTGTCCCAGCCGAACCGGCGCTCCACCTTGTAGCCCCGCATGGTCTGGTACCGCGGCACGATGTCCTTGACGTAGCCGGTGAGTAGGTGGCCGTAATGCGGCAGCCCGTTGGCGAACGGCGGGCCGTCGTAGAACACGTACTCCGGTGCGCCATCGCGCCGATCGATGCTGGCGCGGAATGTGCCGTCGGCGTCCCAGTAGTCCAGCACCTCGGTCTCGAGCTGCGGGAAGTTGGGGGCCCCGCCGGCCGGCTTGGGGTAGGCAGTCACTGCGCGGTCGTCTCCTGTGCCAGAACGTCAGGCACGGGGACGACGCAGCGCGTATGCGCGAACGCCGCGGTACCACCCCGCTTGCGCACCAGATCTAGTCCCCGTCGCTTCGCTCGCCCCGGGAAGGCACGCCGCTCATTCGGGCGTTGACGGGCCCACCCGTTCGGCTCTACTGGGCTTCATCAGCCGTTCTTCCGAAGGCTCCCCGGTGATGGCCGGATCGGTGCCTATGGCCTCGATCCTAGAGGCTAGGGGTTTCGCGAAGCGAATTGTTTGGCTAGTGGGCCATCGCCAACTCGGTGCCGGCCAAGACGGGCGCGGCGGCCTCCGAGGTCAATTCGACGAGCGCGTACGGCAGCTGCTCGGAGAGCTCCTGGATGGTGTGGCGCTCGAAACTGGGAGCGTCGTACCACCAATCCAGCACCAGAACCTCGCCACGACGGTGTGCGTACAGCTCGAGCAGGTGCCCGAGTCCCGCGGGCTCGGGCTCGCAGGTCTCGTTGGCGAAGAGGATGTCGGACAGCGGTTGCGCATGCGGATCGTCCGGCACGCCGTGCACGGTCCGTCGCAGCGACGCCGCCGCCGTCATGTGATGGACGCCGGCCAGCATCTCGGTCGCGTCGACGCGCTGCGGACCAACGCACGACAACTGCACCGGATACATGGTGCGGCCATGACCCAGCAGGTCGACGGCGGCCACACCCTCGCCGATGGTTCGCTGGATCGCCCGGCCGAGCGCGGCGAGCAGGATGTCGTCGGCGCTCACCCCGAGGGCCAGGCTCGCACCGTCGAGTTCCTGTGTGAGGACTTCCGACATCTCCGCGGAAAGGACTGCGATGTCGCCGTCCTTTCGACTGCCAGCGACGTCGTAATCGGTGATCTGCAAGTTTGCGGACTTCATGTGACCGAGATTACAGCAAATTCCCAAAAGTGGGAGACCTCTACCAAAACTGTGACGACCGTGTCAATTATCGGTCGACATTCCTCTTTTCGATAGCTACTGCCCAATCCCGGGAACCGGGTCTATGGTGATAGCTGTGCCGCGCACTGATGAGAACGGCAGGCAACTCAAAGCCCTGCTCGATTACCTGCTCGACGGCGATGTCGACGCCAAGGCGATCTACGACGCTCTTGGCACGTCCAGTAGTACGTACTACCGGCGCATCAAGGAATCGGACTATCCGAACGCCGAGGAGCTGCGCCACATTGCGGACCGGTTCCACCTCAGCTATCCCGACCTGCAGGTTCGGTTTGGCCTGATGAGCCGCGAAGAGGTCTGGACGTACCTCGAGACGGCGCCGCTGAGCGTCGCCACCGCGACCGACACCCAAACCGACACCCAGACGGTTCGGCGGCCCAAGTTGTCGCAACTGGCGCCGCGACCCGACGCACCCCCGCTTTAGCAGTACTATTTGCTGACGGCATTCCAGCTCGAAGGCGACCCCGATGGCACTAACAGTCCTGATCACGATCACCATGGCATGCATTGCATGGAGTTTGTGGATTCGGCGTGTCACGTGGTCGTGCCGCTGGGAGGTTGCCGCCACCCTCAACATCGCACTGCAGGGCGTGACGGTGCTACTCATGTCACCGCTGGCCTCCGAGACCCTGGGGCACTGGCTGCACGCCCTGACCGGCAAGTGGAATCTCGAGGACTACATCGGCCACGACCTGTACATCGTGGCCGCGTCGGCAGTGGTCTACAACACCATGGGCCGGTTGCAGGACGACCACGTCATGCGGAAGACGTTCAAGCAGTACGTCGAGCTTCCGGCCACGCTGTGCATCCCGATCCTGTTCGCGACCTTCACGTTGGGCAACGGCGCGCGAATCTACCGGACGGACTTCTTCGAGGTGCCCACCGACTTCTGGCTCAACATGTATTGGCTGCTGCTCTGCGGCACCCTGATCTACCTGCTGGGTTACGGAGCGCGTGCGCTGTTGGTGCTGCGAAGGGATCCGCGGTCGCGGCGCGTCGCCAACATCTATCTCATCGCCTCGGTCAGCGGTGTCGCCGCGTGCACGGTCCGCCTCGTCACGGCGTTCGTGCCGGGGTGGCAGGCGATCGAGGGTGGCACCTTCGTGTGGATCTTCGCCTGCGGGTGCGGAGCCGGCTTCGCGCTGGCGTCGGCGCACTCGTGGCGAATCAAGACGAAGTGGTTCAGCAAGGCCAGCCGCTGACCACCTGAGTGCCGCAGTCACAGGCGTCGACCGAGGTACACGGGCAGTTCATCGCCCAGTCGATGATCTCCCTGGCCCGCCGCAAGGTGGCCATCTGCGTGTCGATGTCGTCCAGCTTGGCCTTCGCCAGCGACCAACTCACCGGACGTCCTGGATCGGCGTCGGTCAGCAGCACCCGGATCTCGTCGAGGCTGAAGCCTGCCGTCTTGCAGCAACCGATCACCTCGAGCCTGGTCATCACCGATTGGTCGTAACGTCGGCGCCCTGCGACCCTGGTCGGTGGGCGCAGCAGACCCGAATCCTCGTAGTACCGCAACGTCGTGGCCGCCACGCCCGAACGCCGCGCCACTTCGCCAATCGACAACTTCGTGTCCACGCCATCCATCCTGGCGTGAGAAGCTGCGCCGTGCGACCACCAGGAAGATCTGGCCCGACAGCGTCATCGTCGCGGTGAAGCTCACCAGCGCCGATGCGAAAACCGCTGTACCAGAGACTGTTTCAGCTCCGGACGACTCGCCGCGACGAGGGTGAACGTCGCGTACCTGGCGAGCAGCTGAGCAGGCGATGCGCTCAGCAGTGCCGACCCGCCGTCGCTGACGACCAGGGTGGCCGCGGCCCGCACGGCAAGCTCGGCGCCGTCCGCTCTTGCTTCGAGCAGTCGGGCCGAATCCCCGAGTCCGGCGTCCAGCCTCCCGCGGATCGCGTCGGCGTCGGCACGCAATGCCTTCGCCTCGTCGGTCCGGTCCCCCGCCTCGACCAGCGCGGCGCAGCGCAGCACCAGCCCGATCGGCAGCGTGCCGTTGAGTCTCGACCCGAAGTTCTGGGCGGCCATGAACTGGGCGCGGGTGACCCGGCTGACGATGCGCTCATCGGGGATCACCGGGCCGTCGACGTCGAGGGAGACGGTCTCGGTGGCGTCGGCGACGAACAGCGACTGGTGGGACACGCCGGTGATTCCCGCCGCGGGCTCGGCGGTGATGATGCCCGCCACGATGTCGCCAGAGTCGACGTCGCCCGCCGAGACCTGCAGGACGTCGACGACACCCCAGCCGCTGACGAACGGGGCGTGACCGGACAACCGCCAGCCGCCGTCCACCCGTTCTGCGCGCATCCTGGGCGGTACGGGCACGGCACCGGCGAATGCCACGCCACCCCTGGTCCGGCCTGCGATCAGCTCCGGTAGCAGTTCATCGCGCAGGGCCGTGTTCGGCGACGCGGACAGCGCCGCCAGCACCCCGTGATGCTGCACCCAGGTGAACGCCGTGGCCAGGCATCCACCCGCCATGATCTCGAGGATCTCCAGGAGGTCCGCGAATTCTAGTCCGGGACCGCCGAGTTCGAGCGGTGCCGCGATCCCGTAAAGGCCGGCGTCGGCCAGTGCGCGCCAGTGACCGTCCGGGATCTCGCCGCTGGAATCGACGTCGAGTGCGGCGGGAAACAGGACCTCGTCGGCGATCTCGCGCGCCAGGTCCACCAGATGCGTGGTCACGCTCGGAGACGATATCGGTCCGCCTCGCCGGTGTGGCCTGGATCACCGTGTGGGCGAACGAACGCATCGCCCACCTGTACCTGAATGAGCTAATTGACGCTCCGGCAACGAACGATGAATAGAGCCCAGCAGTTCGTAGTGCACATATATATGATTTGGCGAATCATGGTGAACCTCAGTTGATTTGCTGTTCCACTACCACGGGCGTCGTTGCGACGACGATACCCGGCTCGGCCCACGCCCGGCGCCCTGCACCGTTTGGCCATGGAGCCGCCTCCCGTGCTCTGATTCCCTAAGCTCTAGCTACTGTTTCCCGCACTCCTGCTGTTGAGAGGGGCCAGCCGATGTCCGGCTCGTCGATTCCCGAGATTCTCCGCGAGCGAGCAAGCTTGCAGCCGAATGACACGGCGTTCACGTTCGTCGACTACGAGTCGGATTGGGACGGCGTATCGACCACCCTGACGTGGGCCCAGCTCTACCGCCGCACGACCAACCTCGCGCGCGAGCTCAGCGGGATCGCCAAGACCGGTGATCGCGCCGTCATCGTCGCCCCGCAGGGCCTCGAGTATCTGGTCGCGTTCCTCGGATCGCTTGAGGCGGGCCTCATCGCCGTGCCGCTGTCGATCCCGATGGTCGGAGCCAGCGATGAGCGCGTCACCGCGGTATTGCGTGATGCCGCACCGACCGTCGTGTTCACCACCTCGTCGATCGCCGACACCGTGGCCCCCTACGTGCAGCCGTCCGACGGCCGCCACGCGGCGACCCTGCTCGAGGTCGACCGGCTGGACCTGGACACCAGGAATCGGGCCATCCGTCGCGAGGAGCCCCGACCGGAAACCGCCTACCTGCAGTACACCTCGGGATCGACAAGGACACCTGCGGGCGTCATGGTGACCAACCGGAACCTGGCGGCGAACTTCGAACAGATCATGCGGGACTTCTTCCCCGAGTACGGCAAAGTCTCCCCTCCAGGTACCACTGCCGTTTCCTGGCTGCCCTTCTACCACGACATGGGCCTGATCCTCGGCGTGTGCGCCCCCATCCTCGGCGGATGGCAAACGGTGGTAACCACACCGTTGTCCTTCCTCGCCCGTCCGGCCCGGTGGATGCAGTTGGTTGCCGGCGCCAACAACGCGTTGACGGCAGGGCCGAACTTCGCCTTCGAGTTGGCCGCCGGCCGCACCTCGGACGAAGACATGGCCGGACTCGACCTGAGTCGCGTGGTCGGATGGATCAGCGGCGCCGAACGGGTCCATGACGCCACGCTCAAGCGATTCATTCAGCGGTTCAGCAAGTTCGGCCTCTCCGACAAGGTGATCAAGCCGTGCTTCGGCCTCGCCGAGGCGACGCTGTACGTTGCTACACGCACGCCGGACGTCCCGAAGGCCGTCAGCTTCGACCTCGACGAACTGTCCGCGGGTAACGCCATACCGACCGAAAGTACCGACGGCACACCGTTGGTCAGCTACGGCGTCCCACTACGGTCCGAGGTGCGGATCGTCGATCCCGAGGCTCGCAGCGAGTGCCCCGCAGGCAAGGTCGGCGAGATCTGGTTGTACGGCGACAACATCTGCCTTGGCTACTGGGACAAGCCCGAGCAGACCGAGGAGACCTTCAACGGAGTGATCGAGGCACCGTCCGCGGACACCCCGGCGGGACCGTGGCTGCGCACGGGTGACCTCGGTTTCATCTTCGAGGACGAGCTCTACGTGGTCGGACGCATCAAGGACCTGCTGATCGTTCGGGGGCGCAACCACTATCCCGACGACATCGAGGCGACCATCACCGAGATCACCGGCGGCCGTGTTGCCGCGATCTCGGTCCAGGACGACCGCACCGAGCAACTGGTCGCGATCATCGAGGTCAAGAAGCGCGGCGACACCGACGCAGAGATCCTTGAGACGCTTCAGTCCGTCAAACGCGATGTGACGTCAGCGATCTCGACGACGCACGGACTGACCGCGGCAGATCTGGTGCTGGTGTCTCGCGGCTCGATCCCGATCACCACTAGCGGCAAGATCCGCCGCTCGGCGTGTGCCGAGCAGTACCGCAAGGCTCAGTTCGCGCGGCTCGACGAGGAGCTGGCTTCGGCGGGCACTGGCAGCCAGTCGTCCTGACAGTTCTCCGCAACCAGCGGATAGTGCCGTAGCGTCCGCACGGGCTCCACGATCGTGCAGGCATCGGCATCGCAGATCTCGCCGAGCGGATCGATCGCCGTGTCCTTCTCGTCGATGTCGACGGCGTCGTTCTGTTCGATGACGGCCGTGTCCGCCTCGTCTTCGTCGACCTCCACCTCGGCGGCGGCCGCGTCCACCTCGGGGGCGTCGACCTCGTGCTTCTCCTCGACGACGACACCGTTCAACTCGGCAGCGTCCGTCTCTTCTGCGTCCGTCTGTTGAACGACCGACTCGGCGGCGGCCAACTCGGTGACTCGACCCTCGTCGTGCACCGACTGCCAGCGCACCCGCCGATGCTTCGCCGCCTTCCTGCCCGCCGGCCACCAATTCGCATTGCCCACAATGACTGCCATCGCAGGCACGGTGATGGTGCGCACCACGAACGTATCGAGCAATAGTCCGACGCCGATGATGAAGCCGGTCTGCACGATGTTGCTGATGCTGCTGGCCATCAGGCCCAACATGGACGCCGCGAAGATGAGGCCCGCCGAGGTGATGACGCCACCGGTCGATCCGACGGTGCGGATGACGCCAGACCGGATGCCGCGACCCACCGCCTCCTCGCGGATCCGCGAGATCAGCAGCAGGTTGTAGTCGGCACCCACCGCGACGAGAACCAAAAACGCCATACCAGGCACGTTCCACGAAAGCTGTTGCCCCAGAACGAATTGAAAGAACAACACCCCGATCCCCACCGCGGAGACGTACGAAAGGATCACCGAGGCAACCAGGTAGATGGGTGCCACCAGCGAGCGCAGCAGCAACACCAAGATGAGGAACACGACGATGAGCGTGACGATCATGATCCACTGGACGTCGCCGTTGTAGTAGTCGCGAATGTCCCTCTGCGCCACCGAGAATCCCACCATCGAAACCTTGGCGTTGGCCAGGGTGGTGTTGGGCAATGCGGTCTCGGCGGTCTTGATGATCTCCTGCACCTGATCCATCGCCGCCGTGCTGAACGGATCGAGCGCGGTCTGCACGAGGTAGCGCGCGGTGTGGCCGTCCGCGGAGATGAAAAGTGTCGCGGCCTTCTGGAACTCGGCCTGGGTGAGGATCTCGGGCGGAATGTAGAAACCCGACATCGGCGGATCCGCGCCATCGCGCTTCATCGCCAGAAGGAATGCCGACGCCTGGTCCATGCCCGAGCCGATGTCCCGCGTCCTGTCGACGAGCGTCTGGACGCCGTCGGCGAGCTGGCGACTGGCATCCGCGAGCTGGGTGACCCCGTCCTGCGCGCTGGTGAGCTGCTGCTGGATGCCTGCCGGATCGGCAACGCCGAGCTGGCGCGCCGCCGCGGTCGCGTCATCGACGGCCTTGCCAAGCCCGGGAACCACTTCGTCGAGCGTCTGAGCCCCGGTCGAGGTCTCGAGTTTCTGACCGAGATCGGACAGTTTGGTCAGCGTTCCGTCCTCGTAGGCGGTGACGACCATGTTCAAGTCGTTGCGCGATGCCATGCAGCGCTGGTCGAGATTGCACAGCGGATTGTTGTTGAGCACGTTGACGAGCGGATCCGCCCACGCATAGATTCCGGCGATCTTGGAGATGTTGTCGTTGAGCGTTCTACCGAGTCCCCGCATGTTGGCGACCAGGCCGGAGGAGTTGTCGACGTCGTCGAGCGACTTGCTCCCACCCATCTTGGTCTGCATGTCCGCAAGTGAGCTCACCAGGCTCCGGACCGGGAGGATGGCACCGACGACCTTGCTCTTGACGTCACCGAGCACGTCGGCCATTTGGTGGGCTCCCCCGCTCAACCGGTTCAGATCCGAGTCCCCGGCCTGGATCTGCGTCGACCCGTCGAGCAGTTTGTCACCGACCTCGCCAACCTGGAAGCTGGTCTTGGCCTGCTCGAGCACGTCGCCGGTCGGTCGGGTGATGCCCCGCACCAGATCGATGCCGGGAAGTGCGCTGACCCGGTGTGCCAGCTGCTCGAGATCGGCCAATGCCCGTGGCGAGCGCAGGTCGACGTTGGGAGACTTGACCATCAAGAACTGCTGCAGAGTGCCTGCCACCGGGAAGTGCGCATCCATGGCGGTGTAACCGCGGTTGCTCGGCGAATCGGCCGGTAACGTCTTGCGGTCGTCGTAGTTGTACTTGGCCAGTGTCACGGTTGCTGCCAGCGCAATGAGGATCACCAGGCTCGCCACGAGGTGAACCCTTGGCCTGCGCGCGATGTGCACGCCGGAGCGTCGCCAGAACCGGCCCGTCATGTCCTTGCGCGGCTTGATCCAGCCCCTGCGCCCGGCCAGCACGATCAGGGCGGGCAGCATCGTAATCGCCGCGAAGTAGCCGGTCGCGATGGTGAAGCTCAGGGAAAGGCCGATGGTCTGGAAGATGCCAAGCGTCGTGAAGGCCAGCCCGGCGAAGGCAATGGCCACCGTTCCCGCCGATGCCGTGATCACTCCGCCGATCGAGGCGAGTGCCTCGACGAGCGCGTCGTCCGTCGTCCGTCCGTTCCGCACCAATTCGTGGTAGCGGCTGAACAGGAACACGGCGTAATCGGTTCCCGCGCCCATCAACAACCCCGTCATCAAGACGAGGGTCTGAGGCCCGACGGGCAGGCCTGCATAGAGGCCGAGTCCTGCCACCACCTGTTGTGCCACGACGAGGGAGAGCCCGATCGTGGCCAGCGGCAGCAGCATCGCGATCACGTTGCGGTACACCACCATGAGGATCGTCAACACCATCAACACCGTGGCGATCTCGATGAAGTGCTGGTCTTCCGCCCCAGTCGAGGTGAGATCGTCCATCGTCGCCGCCGGGCCGACCACGTTGGCGGTCAGGGTCGTGTTCGCCGTCGTGTCCTTGACGATCTGGACGACTTTTCGATACGCCACCTGCCCGTCGCCGGTGCCCATCACACCGACCATGTTCACCGGCAGCTGCCAGGCCTTGTTGTCAGTGCTCTGGAGGGCTTGCTTCAGCTCGGGAATCGCGATGAAGTCCTGCGTACCAACCACACTCGACTTGTCCGCGTGGAGTTTGTCCACGAGCGTCTTGTAGGTGGCGTCATCGGCGGCGGTCAGCCCAGCCGGGTCGCTGAGGATGACGACCGCGACGTTGTCCGAACTGGGCTCCTTGAAGGCCTGCTTCATCTCGGTGCTCGAGACGAGCACGGGAGAGTCGCTCGGCAGGAAGGCAGGCGGCTTCAGCACCGCCACGACCGGTAGCGGCGGGATCGCCAGGAAGAGGGCAATCGCCAGTGCGACCCACGCCGCGATGACCATCAGCGGGTGACGGACGATGAAGCGCCCGAGTACCGGAAAACTCGCTCCCTTGAACGGTTTCCGGAGTTTTTCGCCGCCAGGCATCCTCATGGCGATCACGTCACTTCGCGGCCATGACGCTGGCCTTCTCCTCGAGGAGATCGGCGGTGGTCTCGATACTGGTCCCTGGCTTGGTCAGCTGGGTCGCGACATCGCGGGCGCGGGCGGTGAAACGAGGAGCCAGCACCGTACGGAGGTCGGTGAGTAGCCGGTCCTGGGTGGTGGACGAGAATCGCCGGGAGATGCCCACTTCGAGCCGCTTCACCTGGTTTGCCCACACCGGCTGGTCGGCTCCAACCCACAGGACCAGCGTCGGCACACCGGCGCGCATACCGGCGGCCGTGGTGCCCGCGCCACCGTGGTGCACGACTGCTCGGCAGGCGGGGAACACCGCCGCATGATTGACCGCGCCGACCAGCTTGACGTGGTCACCGTAAGCGGTGTCGTCGAGATCCCAGACCCCGGAGGAGACGAGCGCACGCTCCCCCAGCTTCGCGCATACCTCACTGATCATGGCGACCGCCTCCGCGGGTGATTCGACGGGCATGCTGCCGAATCCGAAGTATATCGGTGGTTTGCCGTGAGCGATCCAGGAAGCGACATCGTCGTCGGTCGGGGTCGGCAATTCCATCGTAAGGGCGCCGACGAACGGCCGCGTCCCGTCCCATTCCTCGGACAGGCCGGGAAAGAACAGTCGGTCGTATGCCTGAATCTCGAGCGCGCCGCCCTCGACGATTCGCCGCGCGCACCGGACCGTCGCCGCAGGCAGACCGAGTTCGCGCCGCTGTTCGTCCTCGGCGTCCTTCATCATCCGCCAGTGCAGCCATTCGATGGACGCCCACACCGAGCGGATCAACGGTGGCGGCGCCGGAATCGGGACCGCGCTGCTGTTCACCCTGGCCGGGAAGTAGTGCAGCGCAGCCAAGGGGACGCCCCGGTACTCGGCGACGTTCGCTACCACCTCCTGGTAGGTCGTCCCCGTCAAGATCAGGTCGGTGTCCTCCGAGAGCGCGACGAGCGTCGCACTCATCTCCGCCCAACCCTCGGTGATGTAATCCATGCCCTTGCGCACTAGCGTGACGGGGTTCTGGATCTTCCAGAATTCGCGGAAGAAGTCGGCCTCCAACTGCTTCTGGGAATCGGGCCCGTAGGCCACCACACCCGGCACGCCCGCAGACTCGACGAAGTCGATCAGGTTGGGCGGTGCCGCCATCCGCACCTCGTGCCCGCGGCGCAGTAGCTCACGACCGACGGCAGCGCAGGGTTCCACGTCACCCCTGGTGCCGTGCACCGCCAGAGTGAACCTCAGTGGTTCGTCCCTGCCTGCCATCGATCCACCCGTCCGTCTGGGAGGAGGCGAGATCAAGCCGTCTCACGCATGGAGGTCACGACCACCTCGCGGCCTTCGGCCACTCCGGCGTAGACCTCCTTCATGGCCTCGACGTAGCGCGTGACCGACTCCCTGGCGATCGGGTTGTCCGGGAAGGAGACCGTCAACGACGTCTCGTCGTGGACGCGCCCCACCCACATGCAGATGTGCGCCGGGCTCAGTCCGTCGCTGTACGCCCGCGCGTTCACCCCGTCGAGATGGGAGGCGACCACCGCGGAGAGCGGGGGCAGCCCGGCATCGAGATAGGCCAGCATGGGGAAACCACGCTGCGACCTATGCAGCCACGGCACCAACTCAAGCACCCGGTCGAACGGGACCTTCGCCAGGTCGGTGTTGGCGTCGAACGACTTCTGCGCCGCGCGCGCGGTCTGCGCGAACGAGCCCGCCGTCACGGGCACACCGACCGGGATCATGCCGGTGAACCAGCCACACGTCATGAACTCCTCGGGACTGGTGCGCATGTCCTTCGGCGTCATGCCGTAGTACGTGTCCACCCCGGTCACCCGGTACTGCGCGACGGCCGCGGCGGCGAAGACCCCGCCGACGAACCGCGAACCCGCGGCAATGCAGGCGTTTTCGAAGGCCGCCGTCTGCTCAGCATTCATCAACTGGGTGACCAAGAGGTCGCCGCCGCACGGAGTGTTCGGATCGCCGAGTGGCAGCGAGAACTCGGGAAGGGTCCCGTCGTTGCTACTCGCGAAGTCGATCCAATTGCGCACCAGCGGAGAATCCGCAGTCAGCGCCGACGTGTACTGATGCTGGCGAACGCAGTAGTCGTCATACCCGCTGGGCTCCGGAAGCTGCGGGGGCGCACCGCCTTCGAGCAACGCGACGTAGGTCTGATGGATCTCGACGAACAAGCACGCCATCAGCATGGGATCGGTATGCACGTGGTCCACGATCACATAGAAGGTGAAGTGGTCCTCGTGCTGAATGATCCCGAAGCTGAAGCAATCCCAGTCGGCCATGACCGGGGTGTCGAGGATCAGCTGGTGGAAGTCCTCGGCCACCATCTCACCGCGCTTGGTCGGGACGAACTTGATGTCGTTGGGATTCTGGATCGTCCGCCGCACGATGCGGGCATCGTCGCGGTACTCGAACCAGCTGCGATAGGTGTCGTGGCGACGCAGATGCGCGTTGATGACGTAGTTCATCGCACGCTGATCGCACTGGCCCGGCTCATCCCAGGAGACGGCCACCAGCCGCGAGTACTCCAGCCCGCGCTCGGCGAACTCGTGGAAGCCCCGAATGTGCTGAGCCTGCATATAACTGGCAGGCACGGTGCTCACCGGTGCAGCCATCGCCTTGGCCTTCGATGCCGGCGACGCGTGCCACGACACCACCGAACCCGTACCAGGCTGCCACTCTTCGAGCCTGACAATCTCCAACGCCCCTACGAACACCGTTCACTCCTCACTGCGCGCGCAACACTCAAGACAAGGACGACATCGGAATCCGGCCGAGGCCTCATGCAGCCACCTCCGCGGGCTCCAATTTTCCGCAGAGGGAATCCGCCAATCCACGAATCGTGGTGATGTCGGTTGCGGTAATGCGTATCCCCGTCTCCGTCTCCACGCGAGTGCGGAGTTCGAGATTGCCCAGCGAGTCCAGCCCGTACTCCGAGAGAGGACGGTCCGGGTCGACGGACCTGCGCAGGATCAGGCTGATCTGATCGGAGATCAGACGCCGGAGCCGGGCAGGCCACTCGTCGCGCGGCAGCTCGTTCAGTTCGGCGAGGAACTGACTGGTACCCGAGCTGCCCCTGCCCAGCGACTGGAATGCCTCGGCGAACTTGCTGGTCTGCGCGAACGCCGTCAACCATGGCGTCCCGGCGATTGGTGCATAGCCGGTGTAGCCGCGGTTGAAGCGCGCCAGGACGTCGAAGGCATGGGCACCGTCGTCGGGCGCGATGGCCATCGAGCCGTCCTCGGCCATGGCCTGGCCCTTGCCGATCTCGGCCCACGCCCCCCACGCGACGGCGCTTGCAGGCAGGCCCTGCGCCCGGCGCCAGTGCGTGAAGGAATCCAGCCAGCTGTTGGCCGCGGCGTAGGCACCCTGGCCCGGCGAACCCACCATGGCCGCAGCCGACGAGAACGAGCAGAACCAGTCCAGCGGTTGATCCTTCGTGGCCTCGTGCAGATTCCACGCGCCGTACACCTTTGGCGCCCAGTCCCGTTCGACGAGCTCGTCGGTGATGTTGCCGAGCGTGGCGTCCTCGACGACCGCCGCGGCGTGCAGCACGCCGCGCAGCGGGTGCCCCGTGGCCGTCGCGTCCGTAACCAGGCGCTCCGCGGTGCCGCTCTCGGCGATGTCACCGAGTGACACCTCCACCTCGGTGCCGCGTTCGCGGATGCGCTCGATCGCTTGCAGCACATCGGCTTTCGGTGTGGACCGACCGTTGAGGATGATCCGCCCCGCGCCTGCCGCCGCCATCTTGTCTGCGAGGAAGAGCCCGAGGCCACCCAGACCGCCGGTGATGACGTACGCACCATCGGAACGGAAGGCCGGCACCTGTTCGGGCGGCTGGACCACCCTGTGCTTGCCGGTGTGCGGGACGTCGAGCACCAGCTTGCCGGTGTGCTCGGCGGCACCCATCACGCGAATGGCGGTCGCACCGTCGCTGAGCGGGTGGTGCGTGGTCTCCGGCAGCGGCAACGTGCCGTCCGCGATCTTCGCGTAGATCGTCTCGAGCAGACGAGACAGCTTGCCGGGGTTGGTGATCATCAGCAGCCCGAGGTCCACGGCGTAGAACGAGAGGTTGCGGCGGAACGGGAACAGCCCCATCTTGGTGTCGCCGTAGATGTCTCGCTTGCCGATCTCCACGAACCGACCGCCGAAGCTCAGCAGTTCCAGACCTGCCCGCTGGGCGGCACCTGGCAACGAGTTGAGCACGACATCAACCCCATAGCCGTCCGTATCCTTCTTGATCTCATCGGCGAACTCAATGCTGCGGGAATCGTAGACGTGCTTGATTCCCATGGTGCGCAGCAGTTCTCGGCGATCCGGACTACCCGCGGTTGCGAAGATCTCGGCGCCCGCCGCCTTGGCGATGGCGACGGCCGCCTGACCAACTCCACCGGTTGCGGAGTGGATCAACACCTTGTCGCCCGCTTCGATCCTTGCCAGGTCGTGCAGGCTGTACCAAGCGGTGGCGTGCGCGCTTGGCACGGCCGCCGCCCGCTCCTCGGGCACCCCTTCCGGGATCTTCACCGCGAGTGCTGCATCGCAGGTGACGAACGTGCACCACGCACCGTTGGCGGAGATCCCTGCGACCTTGTCACCGACCTGGTGCTCGGTGACACCGACGCCAACCGCTGTGACCTCACCGGCGAAGTCGGCACCGAGCTCGGGCAACCGGCCCTCGAAGCTCGGGTACCGGCCGAAGGCCACCAGCACGTCGGCGAAGTTCAGGTTCGACGCCGATACCGACACCTCGATCTGACCCGGTCCAGGCGGCACGCGGTCGTAGGCCGAGAGCTCGACCGACTGAAGGTCGCCAGGCTGACGGATCCGCAGACGCATACCGTCGTGCTCGGGCTCGACGACGACGGACCGCCGCTCGTCGGGCTGCAGCGGGCTCAGGTTGAGCCGAGCCGTGTACCACTCGCCATCGCGCCAGGCGGTCTCGTCCTCATCGGAACCGGCAAGCAGCTGCGTGACAACCAGCTCGGCACCCGTTGCGTCGTCGACGTCGATCTGGGTGGCGGCCAATCCCGGATGCTCCATGCCGATCACCCGCATCAGCCCGCGTAGCCCGCCCTGCTCGAGGTTGGCGACGTCACCGGCACGCACCGTCTGGGCGTCCCGCGTGACCAGGAACAGTCGAGGCGGCTCGCCCACGATCTCCGGCAGCTCGCGTGCGATGCGCACCAGGTGGCGCACCAGGTCTCCACCCTTGCGCGGGGCGTCGGCGTCCGACGTGGCGTCACGCGGCGTGACGACCACGACGCCTCTGAACGCGGAGGCGGTGAGCTGCGACCGCAGTTGCTCGGCGTTGGACAAGTGATCCGCGCGCTGCGGCCAGACCATCGTTGCGATCTGAGCGTCCTTGACCTTCAGCGTTTCGGCCAACTCGGCCGCGAACTGGTCGGACCCGTCCGACGTGCTCACCACGAGCCAAGAGCCCGCCTCGACGGCTTCGGCCTCTGGAGTGTCCTGTCGCTTCCAGTCGATGGTCAGCAGCCGCTCGTTGAGCGTGCGTTCGCGCTGCCCCGACTCGGAGACGCCGGTACCCATGCGCAAGCCGGTAACCGAGAGCAGCACCGCGCCGTGCTCGTCGAGCACCTCGATGTCGGCCTCGACCGCCGCCGCGCTCGCGCTGGTCAACCGCACGTAGCAGTAATGGGCGTTGCGGGTCGATGCGTGCGCGCGCAGGCGTCGCACGCCCAACGGCAGCATCAGTGTTCCAGTGACGTCGGAGTGCAGATCGGGGTGCGCGCCGACCGCCTGGAAGCAGGCGTCGAGCAGCGCGGGATGCACGCCGTAGGCACCTTGCTGGGATCGGATCGAACCCGGCAGTGCCACCTGGGCCAGCACGGATCCACCAGGTCCTTCGGTGGTGTGCGCGCTCGTCAGACCGGTGAACGCGGGGCCGTACTGGATGCCCCGTGCGTCGTACCAGTCCCGCAACTCGGCGCCGTCGAGTTCCACCGGATGGGCGGCCAGGAGGTCCGCCATCTGGTACGCGGCAGGCTCGTCCTCGCCTTCCACCGCACTGAGTATCGCTGTCGCCCTTCGAATTTCCTCACCTTCGAGGTA
The DNA here is from genome assembly GCF_014202335.1 of Mycobacterium sp. AZCC_0083. Taxonomy (GTDB): domain Bacteria; phylum Actinomycetota; class Actinomycetes; order Mycobacteriales; family Mycobacteriaceae; genus Mycobacterium. Next base: position 208,805 of record NZ_JACHGP010000001.1, read on the forward strand.
GGTCTGCACCTGGAACTGGGCGACACCGGCAGGAGTGATCGACGCGACGGCCGAAACCGGGGTGTCCTCCTCCAGCAAGAGCATCGCCTCGAAGGCGATGTCGCGAGCCTCGGATGCCTCGCCGATGACCGCGCGGGCCGCGGCCAACGCCATCTCGCAGTAGGCGGCGCCCGGCAGCGCGGCCACGCTATGCACCTGGTGATCGCCAAGCCACGGCTGCGCGTTCGTGCCGACGTCGGACTGCCAGACGTGACGTTCGGGCACCTCGGGCAGCCGGACGTGTGCACCCAACAGCGGATGCACGGCAAGCGTGGAGGCGCCCTGCTCCAGCCCGTCGCGGGTCAGGATCAGGTGAGGATGCGTCCACGTCGGCAGCGGCGCGTCCACCAGCGCCCCGTCGGGCCACAGCACGGAGAAGTCGATCGCGGCGCCCGCACTGTGCACGTCCGCGACGAATCCGCGCAGACCGTTCGGCAGCTCCTGCTCGCGACGCATGCTCGCCAGCGCCGCAAGCCGGATGTCGAGGCTGCGGGCGTTCTGGTCGACTGCGTGGGTGAGCAGCGGGTGCGGCGCGAGTTCGCCGAACACCCGGAATCCGTCTTCGAGCGCCGCCTGCACGGCTGCGCCGAACCGGACCGCGTGCCGCAGGTTGTCCACCCAGTAGTAGGCGTCGAAATCGGCAGGATCACGCGGATCGTAGAGCGTTGCCGAGTAGTACGGGACCTTCGGCTCCATCGGCTCGATGTCGGAGAGCACCTCGGCCAACTCGTCGAGAATCGGGTCGACCTGAGGCGAATGCGATGCGACGTCGACCGCCACCTCGCGCGCCATCACCCCGCGCGCCTCCCACTCCGCGACCAGGGCGCGAACCGATTCCTTGGCCCCGCCGACGACCGCCGACTGCGGCGATGCGACCACGGACAACACGACGTCATTGACGCCACGCGCGGCGAGCTCCGAAAGCACCTGCTGCGCGGGCAACTCCACCGACGCCATCGCGCCGGAACCCGCGATCTTCACCATCAACTTGGACCGACGGGAGATCACCTTGACGCCGTCGGCGAGCGACAGTGCGCCAGCAACGACGGCGGCCGCCGCCTCGCCCATCGAATGGCCGATGACGGCTCCCGGTGCAACGCCGTAGGCCTTCATCGTGGCGGCCAGCGCGACCTGAACCGCGAACACTGTGGGCTGCACCCGATCGATGCCGGTGACCGTCTCCGAAGACGACATCGCCTCGGTGACCGAGAATCCCGACTCGGCTGCGATCAGCGGTTCGATCTCCGCGACCGTCTTGGCGAACACCGGCTCGGCGGCCAGCAGACCCGCACCCATCGCGGCCCACTGCGAGCCCTGCCCAGAGAACACCCAGACCGGGCCGTGGTCACCCTTGGCGACCGCCGGCTCGACCGGCAGCTCGCCGCCTGCGAGCTCCCGCAATGCGGTGACCAGCTCGGTGCGGTCGCCGGCCAGCGCCACGGTGCGCACCGGCCGGTGCGCACGCCTGCGTGCCAACGTGTATGCCAGATCCGACAACTCGGCCTCGGACTCGACGTGGTTCTCCACCCAGTCGGCCAGGCGTCCTGCCGTGGCGTGCAATTCCTCGACCGAGGTGGCCGACAGCGGGAACAGCGCCCGCCCCGTCGGCTGGCCCGCGTCGGACTGCTCGATGGTGCGCGGCGCCTGCTCGGCCGGTCCCTGCTCGAGAATCGCGTGCACGTTGGTGCCCGACAGTCCGTACGACGACACCGCCGCGCGACGCGGGTGCTGGCCGTTGGTCGGCCATGGCGTCGCCTCTTCCGGCACGAAGAGGTTCGTCTCGATGCGCGCCATCTCTTCTGGCAGCGCCGTGAAGTGCAGGTTCTGCGGGACGGTCGCGTGTTGCAGCGCGAGGATGGTCTTCATCAGGCCGACTGCGCCGGATGCGGACTGGCTGTGCCCGAAGTTGGTCTTCGCCGAGCCGAGGGCAGTGGGCCCAGCGGTGCCGTACACGGCGGCCAGGCTCGAGAACTCGATCGGATCACCGACGGGCGTGCCGGTGCCGTGCGCCTCGACCATGCCGATCGTCGTGGGGTCGATGCCGCCGGCCGCCAAGGCCGCCCGGTAGGCCGCCTCCTGTGCGTCGCGGGACGGCGTGGCGATGTTGACCGTGTGGCCGTCCTGGTTGGTTGCAGTGCCGCGAATGATGGCGAGAACGCGGTCGCCGTCGGCCTCAGCGTCCTCGAGGCGCTTCAACAGCAACACCACAGACGCCTCGCCAGAGACGAATCCGTCGGCGTTCACGTCGAACGCGTGGCAACGTCCCGTCGGCGACAGCATGCCTTGAGCCGATCCCGAGGACATCTTGCGGGGTTCGAGCATGATCGACACACCGCCGGCAAGGGCGAGGTCGCTTTCGCCGTCGTGCAGGCTGCGGCACGCCATGTGCACGGCGAGCAGGCTCGACGAGCACGCAGAGTCGACCGTGTAGGCCGGACCATGCAGACCGAGGTGGTAGGCGATTCGGCCTGACGCCATGCTGAAGTTGTTGCCCGTGAACCCGTAGGGGCCGTCGATGACACCGGCGTCCGCGGAAAGCAATTCGTAATCGCAGCCGGTCAATCCCATGAACACGCCACCGAGAGAGTCGATCAGCGTCGCAGGGTCGATGCCGGCATGTTCGACGGCCTCCCAAGCGGTTTCGAGAAGCAAACGGTGCTGCGGATCGATCCCGGTCGCTTCGCGCTCGTTGATGCTGAAGAACTCGGCGTCGAACCCGGCGATGTCGTCGATGAACGCGCCCCACTTGGAGACTGAACGGCCTGGCACACCGGGTTCCGGGTCGTAGTACTCCTCGGCATCCCATCGATCCAGAGGCACCTTCGTGACGGTGTCGTCACCCCGTAACAGCGACTCCCAAAGGGCTGCCGGCGAGTCGATGCCTCCCGGCAGGCGGCACGCCATGCCGATCACGGCGACTGGGGAGACCGGTGTGTCTGCCACGTAATTCAACCTCTTCCACGTACGTACTTCGGTGCCCCGACCGGGCTAAAAGTGCGAGAAATGTAAATCGGCTAAGCCGCGGCGCTGCGGCAACTCGCCCTCTCTAGTTCCTGTCGACAGTCGCAAACATGAGTCGGAGCCTAACGGCCGCACAGGCATGAAGTGCGGTAGTTCGGGCAAATCATCAACTGTCTCCTCACCTACAACATTGCTCGGCGGGAAGATTACACCTGCAGCTACCAGTTCGTCTTCTCCAACGAAAACAGGGCGTTACGCTGCACAAACGCCAAAAATTAACGTCAGGTGTCAATTTTGGCGACAAGAGTCTGCGGCTGTAATCATTTCGCCAGTGATATATCTAGCAAATGTTTCTTAGGTGAACTCAAGATTTCTCATTAGTGTCAGGGCAAACTGTCGATTGAATCGTACTCATGGTCGAATTTCGCGCTATAACCGCCATTTATGCAGGAAAATGGACGTGCGCGTCAATGTGAACGAGGTCAGAATCGACACCTTCGAGCCGATCGTGGCGACGCGTCGAGTTCGACATCTTCCCGAAGCCAGGAGGGCCTGTGCAATCGTTGCCGGGATAACGGTGACACCCAACATTGACGTTCTGGCAACTTCGTAAGCCAGACCATCAATGTTTCGGGTACCAGCGTACGCCCACGAGCGGGCCATTCGACGAAATCGGCTGTGCGGCAAGCGCTTCACGCGGACAACATACGTTGTCTGCACCAAGTTCAGATCTGCCCGAAGTTATCGACGTGGCGACATCGGGACGGCGGTGGCGCTAACCGGTCGCAGTGGTTCGCTCGGCGAACGGCGAACCGGCTTCCGTCACGGCTGCGAAACCGTACTTGCGTGACTGCGCGACGCCCCGGCGAATCAGTGCGGCGGTCGCCACGAAGCCCACCTGATCGCTGACCACCAGCGGGGTCAGCAGGCGATTGTGCACGAACCCGAACGCCAGGCCGGTGGCCGGATCGGCCCACCCGAGCGAGCCGCCAAGACCAACGTGCCCGAATCCGGGCATGACCCCCGGCAGCGGCACACCGTGGTATCCCAGGTGGAACGACAGCGGCATGACGAGGTTGCCGTCCGGGTACAGGCTGGGTCTACCGGTGAGCCCGGCGACGAGTTCGGCTGACAGGAACTGCGTGCCGTCGATCGTGCCGCCGTTGGCGATGGCGCCGTACATGCGGGCCAGCGCCCGCGCGGTGGCCACCCCGTTGGCCGCAGGGAGTTCGGTGTCCAGCAGCGGGATGTCACCCTGCACGCTGGCCTTCATCCCTGGGAAGTACATCGAGCCGAAGGCGTTCGAGAACGGTAGAGCTGCCAGACGAGGCGCGACGAGGTTGAAGATCGGGTTCTGCAACCTGCTCTGCGGCCCGATGATCCGAGCGGGCTGCGTCGGCGCGTCCACTGGAGGCCGACCGAGGTGGAATCCGTCGGTGCCGAGCGGCTCGGCGAGTTCGGTGCGGAACAGCTCCCCCATGCCGCGCCCGGTGACGGCGCGGGCCAGGCCCGCAAGCAGCCAGCCGTAGGTCAGCGCGTGGTAGGCCGGTCGCCCCTTCAGCCAGCCCATCGGGGCGGCCGCGAGCCGTTCCTCCATCAGGAGGTGGTCCATCAGGTCGGCACCGCTGGCCCGGTTCAGGTGCGACAATCCTGCCCGGTGCCGCATCAGGTCGCGGACGGTGACGGCCGACTTCCCGTTGGCCCCGAATGCCGGCCAGTATTCGGCCACCGGGACGTCGTATTCGATCAGGCCACGGTCGACGAGCCGGTGGATGACGGTCGACGCCATCCCCTTGGTCGCGGAGAACACCATGGCTCCGGTGTCAGCGTTCCATGGCCGGGTGCCGCGGCGGTCCGACCAGCCCGTCCACACGTCGACGACGGGCACGCCGTCGAGGTAGACGGCCAGTGCCCCACCACCGAACCTGCGTCCTGGAAACATCTGCGAGAAGGCGCGCACGGCGCAGCCGAAACTGGCGTCTGCGGCGCCGTGGACGCCGTGCGGAAGCGCAACGCTGCGCTCCCGAGCTGATGCAGGGGTCACAATCTAGTCAACTTACCTGCAACCGCGGCAAACTTGCCAACCGTTATGGATCTGTTAGGTGACCGCGGCCGACGGTGACGAGAAATCCCAGCCAGCAAGCGCAGGGGTTAGGGATTGCCCATGTTCACGGTCCAGTAGTGGCCGCCGGGGCCGCCCTGCAGATACGCCGCTCCTGCCTGGCTCAAAGCGCAGTTCAGAATGATGTTGCGATGCCCCCAAGCCAGCGGCCCATCATCCTGCATCCAGGCCTGGACCACCGCGGCGGCCGTCGGGTAACCCATCGCGACGATCTGCGCGCGAAGAGAATGGAAACCGGCCTGGTCGATCGGCGCACCCGCATCCGTGGACATCTGCATCCCGTCCGGCGTCGACGCGTGCATGTGGGGCCGGGTCATCACCCATTCGACGGGTTGGCTGGCCAGGAAGTCATTGTGCACCGCCGCAGTGTCCGCCAACGCCTGGGAGCTCTCGAAGGGGCCGTCGCACGGGGCCATGGCGGCGCCGGCGGTGTCACCGCGGGGTGGGTACGACTCCGGATGTGTTCGGGCGTCGTTGACCAGCACTTCGATTTCCGAAGCGCCGACGTTGGGGTTCCCAAGCTGGGTGGGAAAGCAGGCCAGAGGAAGTACCGAGTCGAAGTACGCGCCATTTGCGGTGCCGTATGCCGTGGCGTCGTTGCCCACGTCGCCGATGTATCGGCCGACCGTGCCGTCGTCCCAGCGGATGGTCAGATCGAAGTGGCGAGGGCCCGTGAAGCCACCACCGACGGTTCCGTTCATCGTCGGGCGGGAAGTGTTCGTCGCGATGGCACGCCCAAAGGCCTGCGTTCCAGTGGAGGCGAAGCTCGTATGGAAGCCGTCACCCTGCCTGAACAGCACATCGCCAGCGAAGCCGTATTGTTCGCAAACGGGCGGCTGTGTATCCGCGTGGGCCGACACGGCGAAGGTTGCTGCCGCGGCGAATACCGTTGCAGCGGTGAACAACTGCGATCCGATGACGATGGTTCGTCGTGACATCGCAGTTTCCTTCGATTAGCCGGCGCGTGTTTGCCATTGTGGGCGCTTCGGTTTGACCGCGCCCGCAATTCGGCCAATCAGTGCGAGTCGGCGGCGCCGAGAATCTCCTGCGCAGCGAGCGCCGGCGTCAGTTCGCCATCCCGCACCCGACGCTCGACGTCGGTCCGGATCCGGCGTACGTCGGGGTGTGAGAGAACGCGGTCCAGCACGGTGTCGCGCACCATCGACCACGTCCAATCGACTTGCTGGGTACGTCGTTTCGCGTCGAACTCACCGGCGTCGGTGAGCACCTGGCGATGCTTGAGTACTGTGTCCCACAGCTCGGTGAGCCCGTCACCATGCAGTGCGCTCATCGTGAGAACCGGTGGACGCCACAGTGTTTCGCGGGGATAGATGAGGCGGATCGCACCTGCCAACTCGCGAGCGGCGGCCTTCGCCTCGACGGCGTGCGCACCGTCGGCCTTGTTCACCACCACGATGTCGGCCAGCTCGAGCACGCCCTTCTTGATCCCCTGAAGCTGGTCGCCGGTGCGCGCCAGCGTCAGGAAGACGAACGTGTCCACCATGTTGGCAACCGTCACCTCGGACTGCCCCACCCCCACCGTCTCCACCAGGATGACGTCGTAGCCACCCGCCTCCAGCAAGACGATGGTCTCCCGAGTGGCTCTGGCCACGCCGCCGAGCGTGCCCGACGTCGGCGACGGCCGGATGTAGGCATCGGGGTGCACCGCCAGCCGCGCCATCCTGGTCTTGTCGCCGAGGATCGAGCCGCCTGTCCTGGTGGACGACGGGTCGACGGCCAGCACCGCGACTCGGTGGCCCTGGTCGATCAGGTACATCCCGAGCGCTTCGATGGTCGTGGACTTGCCGACGCCGGGCACCCCGGTGATGCCCACGTGCAGAGCGCTGCCCGCGTCCGGCATCAGCTCCAACAGCAGTTGCTGGGCCTGTTCCCGGTGGTCGGCCCTCGTCGACTCGACGAGCGTGATGGCTCGCGGCAACGCGGCGCGGTCGCCGTTGCGGACAGCCGCCGCGAGCTCACGCAGAGAGGAGTCCATCTAGCCGAGGTCGTAGCCGAGACGCTCGGCCAGCTTGTTCAAAAGGCCGATCGCGGCGTCGGCGATCACCGTGCCTGGCGGGAAGATCGCCGTGGCGCCCGCGGCGTACAGCTCGTCGAAGTCACCGGGCGGGATGACGCCGCCGACCACGATCATGATGTCGGGCCTGCCCGCCTCGGCGAGTGCATCGCGCAGCGCGGGGACCAAAGTCAGGTGGCCGGCCGCAAGGGATGACACCCCGACGACGTGAACGTCGTTGTCGGCGGCCTGACGTGCGACCTCGTCGGGTGTGGAGAACAGCGAACCCACGTCGACGTCGAAGCCGATGTCCGCGAACGCCGTTGCGATCACCTTCTGGCCGCGGTCGTGGCCGTCCTGTCCCATCTTGGCGACAAGGATGCGGGGCCTGCGGCCGTCGGCCTCGGCAAATTTCTCCACCAGTTCGGTTGCGGCACCTAGGTTGCTGACCTTCCCCACCTCATCCCGGTAGACGCCGGCGATGGTGCGGATCTCGGCCTCGTGTCGACCGTAGACCTTCTCCAGCGCATCGGAGATCTCGCCGACCGTGGCCTTGGCGCGGGCGGCGTCGATGGCCAGCGCCAGCAGGTTGTTCCCGAGGCCGTCCTCGCCCGCCGGCCCGGAAGCGCTTGCAGCCCTGGTGAGTTCGGCCAGCGCCGCCTGAGTCGCCGCTTCGTCCCGATCCGCACGGAGCTGCTCGAGCTTGGCGATCTGTTCGGCACGCACCCGGCTGTTCTCAACCTTGAGGACCTCGATCTCCTGGTCCTCGTCGACCTGGTACTTGTTGATGCCGATCACCGTCTGCGCGCCAGAGTCGATGCGGGCTTGCGTGCGCGCCGCCGCCTCCTCGATCCGCAGCTTGGGGACGCCGTCATCGATGGCCTGCGCCATCCCGCCGTGCTCCTCCACCTCTTTGAAATGGGCGCGTGTGCGCTCCGCCAATGCATGGGTCAGCCACTCCACGTAATACGAGCCGCCCCACGGGTCGATCGGCCGGGTGGTGCCGGATTCCTGCTGCAGCAGCAGCTGGGTGTTGCGGGCGATGCGGGCCGAGAAGTCGGTGGGTAGGGCGAGCGCCTCGTCGAGGGCGTTGGTGTGCAGCGACTGGGTGTGGCCCTGGGTGGCGGCCATGGCCTCGATGCAGGTGCGGGCGACGTTGTTGAACGGGTCCTGGGCGGTCAGCGACCAGCCCGAGGTCTGCGAGTGGGTGCGCAGCGAAAGCGACTTCTCGCTCTTCGGATCGAACTGGGCGACGAGCTCGCTCCAGAGCAGCCTGCCCGCGCGCAGCTTGGCGACCTCCATGAAGAAGTTCATCCCGATGCCCCAGAAGAACGACAGCCGCGGCGCGAACTTGTCGATGTCCAGGCCCGCGGCGAGCCCCGCCTTGATGTACTCGACGCCGTCAGCCAGAGTGTACGCCAGCTCCAAATCCGCTGTGGCACCGGCCTCTTGGATGTGATAGCCCGAAATCGAGATCGAGTTGTACTTCGGCATCAAGGTGGCTGTGTAGCCGAAGATGTCGGAGATGATCCGCATCGACGCCTTGGGCGGATAGATGTAGGTGTTGCGGACCATGAACTCCTTGAGGATGTCGTTCTGGATGGTCCCTGCGAGCTTCTCCGGGGGCACCCCCTGCTCTTCGGCGGCGGCCACGTACAGCGCGAGGATCGGCAGCACGGCGCCATTCATGGTCATCGACACCGACACCGCCGACAGGTCGATCCCGTCGAACAGCTGGCGCATGTCGAGGATGGAATCGATTGCCACCCCTGCCATCCCGACGTCGCCACTCACGCGCGGATGGTCGGAGTCGTAGCCACGGTGGGTGGCAAGGTCGAACGCCACCGAAAGACCCTTCTGGCCAGCGGCGAGGTTGCGGCGGTAGAACGCGTTGGACTCCGCGGCGGTGGAGAAGCCTGCGTACTGGCGAATGGTCCACGGCTGGTTGACGTACATCGTCGGGTACGGCCCGCGCACGAACGGTGGTGCGCCGGGGAAGCTGTCCAACGGGTAGCCCGCGGCGGCCACCGCGTCACGGTCGGCGCCGACGTAGACGGGCCGGACGTCGATGCCCTCTGGAGTCGCCCAGTCCAGCTGACCCGGGGTGTAGCCGTGCGCGGCGGCTGCGGCGGCGACGTGCTCGGTGACGGCGGCTTGCGAAACGGGTGGGGCCGGCGGCTCCGACCCATTCCCGCCGTCCAGCGGAACGTCGGCGAAGCTTGCGATGCCCTGTCCAATACCCGCAGTGGCAGTCACGTCAGGCCCCCAATCTGGTGAGCAGGTCCGACAGCGCGCCGACCGCGTCGATCTTTGCGGTCAGATAGCCGTCGGGTTTCGAATCCGCTTCTGCCACCGCCTTTTCCGGGCCGGCGAGCAGAACGTGTGACACGCCCGCCTTCCGAGCGGCATCGACCGCTGCCGATGCCTCGGTTGCGTAGCGCGCATCGGTGCCGCAGATCACCGCGACCTCGAAGGCCCCGGCACTCTCGGAGACGGCTTCGATGCCACCGGATGCCAGCAGGTTCGTGGCGAACGTGGTGCGGATGTTGTGCTCGGCGAGCGGTCCGAGAGGGAGCAGCAGGGCCCTCGGCCGGGCCCCCGTCGCAGCGAGGTGAGCGTCGGATCGGTCCCTCAACGCCTCGAACCCCGCCGCGTAGCGCGCTACCCCCGGGGTGTCCGTCTGAGCGGGCAGGGGCGCCTCGGCGAGGTTGGGATATTCGTTGACGCCGGTGACGGCGGTGCGCCGGTGGGCGATGTCGTCGGCTCGACGGTCACGCACCTGCCCGATCTCGGCGGCGACGTAGTCGCGTGCGTCGACGAAGCCGCCACGGGACTCGACGTCCTGGAAGTGCTTCCACGCCTGCTCGGCGAGGTGACGGGTGAGGTCCTCGACGTGCCACGACCCTCCTGCCGGGTCAAGGACGCGCCCGACGTGTGATTCCTCGAGCAGCAACAGTTGGGTGTTGCGAGCCATCCGGCGCGCGAAAGTGGCTGCGGTGCTGGGCAATCCGCCGGGGATGGCACTGTCGAACGTCTGCACCACCACGGTGTCCGCGCCCCCGACGCCGGCAGCGAACGCGGCGAGGGTGGTGCGCAGCATGTTCACCCAGGGGTCCCGCTGGGCCATCATGGGAGCCGACGTCACGGCGTGCACGGTGGCGGCCCCTGCCGTGGGTTCGCCGACCACCTCGGCGACCCGCGCCCACAGCTGGCGCGCCGCGCGAAGCTTGGCGATCGTCATGAATTGGTCGTCGTCGGCGGCGTACCGGAAGCTCACCTGACGCAGCGCATCGGCGACCGACACCCCGTTCTCGCCGAGCACCCGCAGGTAGCTCACGCCTGCAGCGACGGCGCCCGCGAGTTCCCACGACGCGCTGGCACCCAGATCGTGGAAGGCGGGACCGTCGACGGTGATGGCGCGCACGCCGCCGCCGTACCCGACCGCCTTGACCGCGATGCCGACGACGTCGTCGAGCGACGGCGTCGCGTGGGCGCTGAGTGCTGCGGTCAGTGGGTCGGCACCCAGATCCACCGACAACCTGGCGCGCCGTTCGTCGTCGAGGTCGACGACCAATGCGAGCAGCGCCTCGGCGGCCGTGACGAATTCGGCGCCCGCGGCCCGTACGTCGACGATCACCGGCACCAGTTCGAGGAAGACGCCTTCCAGCCACCTGTCGAGTTCGGTCGCGGCGATGGCGCCTGCACCGACCCGCAGCACCAGCGCGCTGGTGCCCTCGGTCAGCGCGGCAAGGACCGCCCCGTTGCCCTCGGCGACCGATGCCGCGTCTCCCCCTCTGTTGACGGGGAACTCCTCGGCCACCTTCCAGCCCGCCTTCACGTCGCGCAGCGCATCACCGCCACGGACGAACGGCCACTGACCGGGCAACGGCGCTTCCGGCAAGCCGTCCAGCGCGGTGTAGAGCGGGCGAATCGGAAAGCCGTCGTAGGTGGGCGAGTCGAGGAGCCGGTCTGGCTCGGCGCCGAGATCCGCAGGATCCTTCCTGGTGCTCTTTGCCAGCACGCCCGCGACCGCGGACCGCCAGCGCACGCGTTCCGCCTCGGTGAGGCTGGCACTGGACTCCTGTACGGACACCGGCATCTCCTGTTGTCTCGCGTGTGACTTACCACCCGGCCATCAGGCTAAATGATCGCGATCGCGCGCATGACCGCCGGGCAGGCGACTCGCCGCCATGCTGGCGAGAGCCGGCCAGCTCATCCACGTACTGTTGACAGGCGTGAAGCCCGTCGTCAACACGTTGCGCGCAGTATGCGCCGCGATCGTCGCGACGGCGTCGCAAGTTCCCCGCCGACGAGTCGTGATGCTGGCAACCGCGATTGTGATTCTCGTCGCAATGGCCGTATGGGTGCCGCTACCCACCGCGGTGCAGCTCCGGGACTGGGCCACCTCGGTCGGTCCGTGGTTCCCGCTGGCCTTCCTCGGCGCCCACATCGTGGTCACCGTGTTCCCGTTCCCGAGGACCGCGTTCACGCTCGCCGCCGGGCTGCTGTTCGGCCCGCTCCTCGGCGTCGCCATCGGTGTGGTCGCCAGCACCATCAGCGCGGTCATCGCCCTGCTCCTGGTGCGCGCCGCGGGTTGGCAACTCAGCCACCTGGTCAAGCACCCGCGGGTCGACGTGCTCGACGCGCGGCTCCGCGAACGGGGCTGGCCTGCGATCCTGTCGATGCGGATGATTCCTGCGGTGCCGTTCTCCGTGCTCAACTACGCGGCAGGCGCCTCCGCGGTGCGGGTGCTGCCCTACACGCTGGCGTCGTTCGTCGGCCTGCTGCCCGGCACCGCCGCCGTCGTCATCCTCGGTGATGCACTCACAGGAAACATCAGTCCCCTGCTGTTCCTGGTCTCGTTGTGCACGGCCGGCCTCGGCGTCGCAGGGATGGTCTACGAGATCCGCACACACCGCCGCCACCACAGGGCGCACACGTCCGCGCAGGTCTCCCCTACGAGCGAAGCCGAGCCGGCCGTCACGCCCTGACCGAGGGCCCCTTGAGCGTCATCGCCGCGTACGTCGCGAGGAACGCCGCCGCGGGAATGGCATTGACGGGCTTGTCCTTCGCGCGGACGTGGGCGCCGACGGCGAGACCGAAGTACACCGTCAGCATCGCCGTGGTCAGTCGCGCCAGCCGGGGATACCGGCCGACCGACAACAGTCCGACGGCCGCCGCGACCTTCACCGGCGGGACGATCCTGCGCAGGTTCGCGGGCACCCCAAGATCGTCGAAGGACTTGGAGATGGCCGGCAGGGGTATCGCACATGCCACCGCGTCGCCCGCCTGGAAGGCGGCGAGCGCCGCGTAGGTCCGCTTCGACGTCAGCGCACTCATTGACCGTGCCGCGGCTGCCCGTAATCAGGGGTTGGCGGCTGGGCCTGCTGCGACAGCGGCGCGTACTGCGGCGGCGGGTCGATGACCCCCTGAACCGGAGTCCGCGCCTCGGCCACCGCCTGGGCAACCGCCTGCGCGATCTCGGGGTCGGTCTTGGTGTTGAACCACTCGGCGACCTCGGTGGAATCGTCCTCCGGCTTGGGCAGGTCTTCCTCGACGGGCGACGGCGTGTAGCGGAAGACGCCGTCCTCTCCCGGCGCACCCAGCATCTTGGCGAAGCCTTGAAGAGCGGCACCGAAGTCGCTCGGCACCAGCCAGACCTTGTTCGCCTCGCCCTTGGCCATCAGGGGCAGCGTCTGCAGGTACTGATAGGCCAGCATCTCGGGGGTCGGGCGTCCGGCCTTGATCGCGGCGAACGTCTTCTCGATGGCCTTGGCCTGGCCCTGCGCCTGCAGGTAGGACGCGGCACGTTCACCCTGGGCACGCAGCATGCGGGACTGACGGTCGGCTTCGGCGGCCAGGATGGCCGCCTGCTTGGCGCCCTCCGCGGAGAGGATCTGAGCTTGCTTCTGTCCCTCCGCCTGCTTGATCGACGCCTCCCGGTTGCCCTCGGCGGTCAGGATCATGGCACGCTTCTCGCGGTCGGCGCGCATCTGCTTCTCCATCGAGTCCTGGATCGACGGCGGCGGGTCGATGCTGCGGAGTTCCACCCGCGCGACGCGCAGTCCCCACCGGCCGGTGGCCTCGTCGAGCACGCCGCGGAGCTGGCCGTTGATCTGGTCGCGCGACGTCAGTGCCTGCTCGAGCGTCATACCGCCGACCACGTTGCGCAGCGTGGTGGTGGTGAGCTGCTCGACACCGACGATGTAGTTGCTGATCTGGTACACCGCGGCCTGCGGATTGGTGACCTGGAAGTACACGACGGTGTCGATGTTGACCGTCAGGTTGTCCTCGGTGATCACCGGCTGCGGCGGAAATGACACGACTCGCTCGCGCAGGTCGACCCTGGCGCGGATCTTGTCGATGAACGGCAACAGCAGCGTCAGCTGACCCGACACGGTCTTGCTGTAGCGGCCAAGGCGTTCGATCACCGCGGCCTCGGCCTGCGGTATCACCTTGACGGACTTGGCAACGACGACGATGGCGAACAGCACCAACACGGCCACCAGGACTAACCCGGCAACGGCACCTTCCATGACTGAATCCTCCCCAATCTCAAATGGTCTTGAAGACGACCGCGGTTGCGCCGTCGATTCGCATGATGGTGACGTGGTCGCCCGGTTCGAAGACATCGTCGTCGTTGAGCGGCCGTGCCGTCCATACCTCGCCGTCGAGTTTCACCTGGCCCTCGTGACGACCCACCCGATCGAGCACCAGTGCGCTCTTGCCTTCCAGGGCCTTCATCGGCTCGGGAAGGCCGGTGCCTGCGGTGAACCGGCGGCGCAGTGCGGGGCGCACCAGCACCACCAGCAGGAGTGCGACCACCAGGAAGACGACGCCGTCGAGCACGTAGTTGTCGACGAGCAGGCTCGACACGACGGCGGCCAATGCGCCTCCGCTGAGCATCAGGAGGAAGAGATCACCGGTCAGCGCCTCGGCACCAGCGAGGCCCAGCGCCGCGACGAGCCAAAGCAACCAAACGGGCATGGGCGCAGCCTATCGCGTGCGCAGCCTGCCGAGCCGGCAACAACTACACTGCGAGCATTATGTGGAGCCCAAGTGTTTCGCTGTCGGCGTGGAGCAACGCCTGGCTTGCCGGCCTCGCCGCGCCCGACGACGTTCTGGACGCGTTGTCACAATGGGCACCAAGGCATTCCGTCACCGCCTATGACTCGGTCGCGGCGGGGCGTACCGGGCTTCCTTGGCCCGATCTCACCGACGCGGGCGCGGTGTCACTGTTGCAGACGCTGCGCACCGCGGCGGGGCCCATCACCGGGGAGCCCGCCATCTCGGTGGCGTTGCCGGTGCCCGGTGACGTGCGGGGCCTTGCTGCAGGCACCCAGTTCCAGGCCGACGCCCTGACGGCCGGTGAGGCGATCATCGTGTCGCGACCGGGTTCGGAGGCGGTGGGACTGGTCCCGGAGTTCGCCTACGACGACGGCTATGGAGACGCTGACGAGGACCACGACTACGACCCGGAGATCAGCTGCCTTTCGTGGACCGTGTACTCGCTGTCAGACGTACCGGTCGGCGAGCACGTCGATCTCGGGGCTGCGGAGTACGAGCTCCGATCGGCGGTGCGTGCGGCCGCCGACGCCCTCACCACGCTGCGCGCGGGAGCGACGGGTGCAGACGTCGCCGATCCACGCGGACTCGTCGAGCAGGTGCTCGAGGCGGGGCGGTTGCACAAACTGCCCGAGCACGCCCCTGAGCGGGCACTTAGGGTGCTGGAGAACGCCGCCCACGTCGACGCCATCATCACCGTGAGTTCCGGGCTGATGCCGATCGGGCTGCAGTCGTCGTCCGAGATGCAGATCGCCAACGAGGCGCTTCGGCCGCTGAACGGCGTGGTGCGCACGGCGCGGATCGCCGCCGTCAGCGCGATCCTGCAATCGGCCTGGCGCCGGTAGTCACACCAGGAGGACCGCGGCGAGCGCCGCGAGGATCAGCACCAGAACAACTGCCCCGATGATCCACGGCAGCTTGCTCTTCGGTGGCGGATCCAAACGGTGGGGGTCGAAGCCCGGTTGCAGGTAATCCGGGAGGGGCCTGCCATGATCGGCAGGCTCTTCATAGGGGGCACTATCCCCGTAACCTGGCTGCACTCCGCACTACCCCCTGACTCGCGGCGCCGGTGTAAATCGACGCTATCACGGCATTTCGAGGTAGCTGCGCGGCTTTTCAGTCCGGCGCGTCTGCCACGCTACAGCCGCATTCGGGCACGGATTCCGACCCGGGCAGTCGTGCGGGTTCACTGCCGAGACGCAGCTCGTCGATCAGCTCGGCGGCCAGCCGCGCGAATCGCGGATCGGCGTTCGGCGTGGTTGCCCGTGCGAATGCGATCCCGGCTTCGTCGGCTTGGGTGCGCAGCTCGTTGTCGAGATCCCACACCACTTCGATGTGGTCGGCGACGAAGCCGATCGGGCAGACGATCACCGCCCTGGTACCCCCCTCGGCGAGCGCCGAAAGGTGGTCACCGACATCGGGTTCCAGCCAGGGCACGGTCGGCGGACCGGAACGCGACTGCCACACTTGATCGTATTCGTCGTACCCCGCGGCCGTAGCGACCAACCGCGTCGCGTAGGCCACCTGCCTGCTGTAGACCTTCGGCCCCTCGCGCTCGTCGGCCGCGATCGGGACCGAATGCGCGGTGAACACCAGCCGGGCACCGGCACGCAGGTCATCGGGCAGCGACGCCGCCGCGGCCGCGATCCCGTCGGCGAACATCTCCACGAACAGCGGATGGTCGAAGTAATGCCGCAGCTTGACCAGCTCGGGCGCGCCCTCTCCCGCCGCCGCCCTACCGCGGGCGATGTCCTCGAGGTATTGCGTGCAGCCCGAATATCCGCCCCAGGCCGACGTGGCGAACACCGCCGCTCGTCGAATACCGTTGTCCCGCATCTGGGTAACGGTGTGTTCGACGTATGGATCCCAGTTGCGGTTGCCGAAGTAGATCGGCAGGTCGGCGCCACGGCGATCGAATTCTGCGCGCATCTCCTCGATCAGCGCGCGGTTGATCCCGTTGATCGGCGAGACCCCGCCGAAGTGGAAGTAGTGCTCGGCGACCTCGTCGAGGCGTGCCGGTGGGATGTTGCGACCGCGGGTGACGTTCTCCAGGAACGGCCGAACCTGCTCGGGGCCTTCTGGGCCACCGAAGGACAGCAGAAGGACGGCATCGAGGTCCATCGCTAGAGCAACTGCGTGTGCGCGCCGCCGTCGGCGTACACGATCGTCCCCGTGGTCGCTGGCAACCAGTCGGACAGCAAAGCGCAGACGGTCTTCGCAACCGGCGTGGGGTCCTTCATGTTCCAGCCGACCGGGGCACGCTGATCCCAGCCCTCCTCGAGCAGCCGCATCTGATCGCCAGCCTCGGCACCGAGCGCACCGCCCACGATGGCACTCATCGCGAGCGTCCGGATCGGGCCTGCGGCAACCAGATTCGATCTCACCCCGAACGGACCTGCCTCACGGGCGACGAACCGGTTCACCGACTCCAGCGCGCTCTTGGCCACCGTCATCCAGTTGTAGGCAGGCATCGCACGGGTCGGGTCGAAGTCCATGCCGACGATGGAGCCGCCCGAGTTCATCACCGGCAGAGTCGCCTTGGCCAATGAGGCATACGAGTAGGCCGAGATGTGGATGCCCTTGGCGACGTCCTCGTAGGGGGCGTCGAAGAACGGGTTGATGCCCATTCCGGTCTGTGGCATGAACCCGATCGAGTGCACAACGCCGTCGAGCTTGTTGCCCTCACCGATCACCTCGGCGACGCGGTCGGCGAGGCTGTCCAGGTGCTCCTGGTTCTGCACGTCCAGCTCCAATAAGGGAGCCGGACTGGGTAAACGACCAATGATGCGCTGAATCAGCTTCATCCGATCGAACCCCGTCAGAACCAGCTCCGCCCCGGCCTCCTGCGCGACCTTGGCGATGTGGAATGCGATCGACGCGTCGGTGATGATCCCCGTGACGAGGATGCGCTTGCCTTCGAGAAACCCTGCCATGAAAGTCCTTATCTCCTTTAGTGGCCCATGCCCATGCCGCCGTCGACCGGGATCACCGCACCGGCGATGTAGCTGGCGTCCTCGGATGCGAGGAAGCTGACCGCCCCTGCGACCTCCTCGGCGGTGCCGACGCGCTTCGCAGGAATGAACTCCAGCGCCCCTGCCTGAATGCGGTCGTCCAACGCCCGGGTCATCTCGGTGTCGATGTAGCCAGGAGCCACCACGTTCGCGGTGACCCCGGCCTTGGATAGCTCCCTGGAGATCGAGCGGGCCATGCCGATCAGACCGGCCTTGGCGGCCGCGTAGTTCGCCTGGTTGCCGATACCCCACATACCTGAGACCGAACCGATGAAGATGATCCGGCCGAACCGCTTGCGCTGCATGCTCCGCGACGCGCGCTGTGCCACCCGGAACGCCCCGGTGAGGTTGGCGTTGATGACGTTTTCGAAGCGCTCCTCGGTCATCCGGATCAGGAACGCGTCCTGGGAGATGCCGGCGTTGGACACCAGCACCTCCACCGCGCCCTGGTGCTCCTCGACCTCCGTGAACGCGCGATCGACGGCAGCGGTGTCGGTGACGTCGCATTCGACGCCGAAGAGGCCCTCGGGCGCGCCCGACCCGCGGTGGGTGACGGCCACCTTGTGACCGTCGGCGGCCAGTCGTTGCGCGATGGCCAGACCGATACCGCGGTTGCCGCCGGTGACCAGAACGGAGCGCGAAACGAACTCAGGCATCCGGTAAACCTATCGTCCCGCCGCGGTCAGCCCGAAATCGACCGCCACGTCTCAGCCGGGCAGGCGGCGATTCAGCAGCAGTGCCGCCAGCGCCGCGAACGCAAGCACCAGCGCGCCGATCCGCAGCCAGCCTGCGCTGGCCTCGCCCTTGGTGGTCTCGTAGCCGATCTGCTGCTGGAGCGTGGTGAAGACCTCCTTCAGCTGCTCGAGGCTGGACGCCGTGTAGGCGTTGCCGCCGGACAGCTCGGCGATCTTCTTGAGCATCTCGGAGTCGACCGGCACCGGCTGTTGCTGGTCGTTGATCGTGACGGTGCCATACGGCGTTCCGAACGAGACCGTGGAGATCGGCACGCCCTGATCCTTCGCGGTGCGCGCGGCGGTGTAGGCGCCCTTCGGGTTCTCCGGGTTGGACGGCACCGTCTCCTTGCCGTCGGACATCAGCACGATGCGCGCGGGCGGGGGTTCGTCGCCGCCACCCATCACCGCACCGACGGTCGCGATGGCCTGCAGCGCGGTGAAGATGCCCTCACCGGTGGCGGTGCGATCGGCGAGTTGCAGTTGGTCGATCGCGGCCTTAGTGGCCGCACGGTTGGTGCTCGGCGACGTCAGCACCGTGGCGGTACCGGCATAGGCGATCAGGCCGAGGTTGATGCCAGGAGTGAGCTGGTCGGCGAACTGCTTGGCGGCCTCCTGCGCGGCGACGAGGCGACTTGGCGCCACGTCGGTGGCCCGCATCGACTGCGACACGTCGATCACCAGCATCACCACGGCGCGGTTGCGCGGAATCCGGACGTCGTGGGTGGGTCCGGCCATGGCGGCGGTCAGGAACGTCAGCGCTACCACCAACAGGATCGCGGGCAGGTGCCGCCAGCGCGACGACCGCTTCGGCGCGACGCTCTCCAACAGCTCCATGTTGGCGAAGCGCAGCATCCGCTTCTGGCGCCGCATCTGCACGACGACGTAGAGCCCGACCACGGCGAGGACCACCAAGAGGAACAGGAAGTACCAGGCGTGTTCGAAGCCCGAAAGCGTCATCGGGCCGAGCAACGGCAATGTCATGTGCAGCTAGTCATTTCGGGTCTAGCGGCCAGCGGTGAGAGCACCGCGGCGGCGATTGGCGGCAACGAACCTGACCACGTCCGCGATCCAGTCCCGGTCGGTGCGCAGGGTCATCAGTGGCGCGCCGCAGCGGCGAAGCGTGCGGGCCACCTCGGCGCGGTGGGCCTCCGCGGCCTTGGCGAAGTCGGCGCGCAACTGTGCATCGATGGTGAACTCACGGGTGACCCCGGACTCGGTGTCCTGCAGGATGACCTCGCCGACGTCGGGCAACTCGACGTCGCGCGGGTCGATGATCTCGACGCCGAGCACCTCGTGTCGTCCCGCGATGGCGCGCAATGGCCGCATCCAGTCGATCGGGCCGAGGAAGTCACTGATGATCACCGCCATGCCGCGGCGCCGCTCGGGA
The DNA here is from genome assembly GCF_014202335.1 of Mycobacterium sp. AZCC_0083. Lineage (GTDB taxonomy): Bacteria > Actinomycetota > Actinomycetes > Mycobacteriales > Mycobacteriaceae > Mycobacterium. The sequence continues at coordinate 228,138 of NZ_JACHGP010000001.1, forward strand.
CGGCGCAGCGCGTCGATCGCGGCACCGAGGTCACCGCGCACCCCGAGTGGCGCCTTGGGCGTGGTGGCGATGGCCCGCAACAACTCCTGTTCGTGCAGGCGGCCCGACAGCGCGGGCACCCGCCTGGTGACGTCACCGTTGGTGATGATCGCGCCGAGTCGGTTGCCGCCCCCGCTGTTCAGGAACGCGATGGACGCGGCTGCCGCCACGGCGAGGTCACGCTTCTCACACCCGGCGGTGCCGAAGTCCAGGCTCGCGGACACGTCGACCACCAGCCAGGTCTCAAGCTCGCGGTCGGCGATCATCTGTCGGACGTGCGGGTGGGTGGTGCGCGCCGTCACCGACCAGTCCATCCGCCGCACGTCGTCACCGGGCTGGTAGATGCGCGACTCCCCCGGCTCCGAACCCGGACCCGGCATCAAACCCTGATGATCACCGTGCAGGACGCCGTCGAGCTTGCGGCGCACCGTCAGCTCGAGCTTGCGCAGCGCCGCCGACAGTGCGGGATCGCGAATCTCGCCGCGTTGCAGCGACGGCAGGTCTACACGGCCCTTCGCGCCCCCAGAAGAGGGAGTCACCGACCGCTGGCCGCCGCCGCCGCGGGCATGGCGGGTGCCACCGAATGACCTTGCTGCGGAATGGCGTTCACCTGAGGCAGCCCAACCGTCTGAAGGATCCGGTTGATCACGGTCTCCGAGGAGATCTCGTCGGCGAGCGCATCGTAGGTGAGCACCAGACGGTGCCGCAGCACGTCGGGGATGACCTCGACGACGTCCTGCGGGATGACGTAGTCGCGACCACGGATCAGCGCCAGCGCGCGCGAGGACGCGATGATGCCAAGCGAGGCGCGCGGCGATGCGCCGTAGGCGATCCACGCCTTGGCATCGGGCATGCCGAACTTGTCGGGCTCGCGGGTCGCCGTGACGACGCGGACGACGTAGTCGACCAGGGCGTGGTGCACGAAGATGTTCGAGGCGACGTCCTGCAGTCTCAGCAGGTCGCCGGGGTTGAGGATCTGCTTCGGCTGGGGTGGCGTGACACCCATCCGGTAGATGATCTCGCGCTCTTCCTCGGGCGTCGGGTAGTCGATGTTCAGCTTGAACAGGAAGCGGTCACGCTGCGCCTCGGGCAGGGCGTAGACGCCTTCCTGCTCGATCGGGTTCTGCGTCGCCATGACGAGGAACGGGCTTGGCAGCGGGAAGGTCTTGCCGCCGATCGACACCTTGCGCTCGGCCATCACCTCGAGAAGGGCCGACTGCACCTTGGCGGGAGCGCGGTTGATCTCGTCGGCCAGCAGGAAGTTGACCATCACGGGGCCGACCTCGATGTCGAACTCCTCCTTGCCCGCGCGGTAGATGCGGGTACCGACGATGTCGGTGGGCACCAGGTCGGGGGTGAACTGAATGCGGGCGAACGTGCCGCCGACGACCTTGGCGAACGTCTCCACCGCCAGTGTCTTGGCCACGCCTGGCACACCCTCGAGCAGGACGTGGCCCTTCGCGAGCAGGCCGACCAGCATCCGCTCGACGAGCCGGTCCTGGCCGACGATGATGCGCTTGACCTCGAAGATCGCGCGCTCCAGCGTGTGCACCTCAGCCTGAAGTCCGCCAGCCTGTTGGCCTCCGTTGGGCGGGCCCTGCTGGGTACCCGGCGTGAAACCCTGGGTCGGGCCCTGACCGGAGAAACCTCCTGCGCCCTGCGGCGGCCCACTCGGTGACGTCATTCAGCTTCCTCCCACATGTTCAATTCCGACGGGCAGTTCAGACCGCTGGTCATGGTCCATCTTCAGGTGGCGCCAAAGCCACTCGGCGGACGCTCCCCGTCAACTATTCCAGGCACTTCGGGATCCGTCGACGTGCCCTGTCCCGAGATGGTCTCGATCAGGACTCGATGAAGCGGACCAGATGCGGCGACATGCCCGCCATTCGCACCGGACTGACGGTCACCTTCTCCGCACTTCCGGAGGCTTCGAGCATCTTGCCGCCGCCGAGATAAATCGTGACGTGTTGGCTGCCGCCAGGGCCGTAGAAGATCAGATCACCGCGTTTGGCCTGCGACGGCGCGATCGGCCTTCCCGCGTTGTACTGGTCGCCCGAGTACTTCGGGATCTGCACGCCGACGCCGGCGAACGCGTACCGGGTGAAGCCCGAGCAGTCGTAGCCGATCTTGCCCGCGTCGTAGTCGACGCCGGCGCTGGGGCCGTTGAGCGAACCGCCGCCCCAGGAGTACGGGACGCCCATCTGCGACCCGCCACGCCTGATCACGTATTCAATGGCCTGCGGGCCGCGGACCCTGCCCCCGGGATTCGCGCCGGAGGAGGGCGACGGTGCGAGACCGATGCTCTGCAGGAACTGACTGCCAAGGCTCTGCGTGGTCTGCAGTGCGAGTTGACTCACCGAGAACGCCGCGTTCGCGGCGGCCACCGGGTCGCCGGGCCCGCCGGAACTGGCGATCTTCGGCAGCGTCGGATCCCAGGCTCCGGCGTCGGGGTCGGCCACGGCGGGCGCCGCGGCACCGACCATGAGAGCGAGCGCGCACATCAACGGTGCGAGCAGCGCGGCAAAGCGAAAAGGCATTGGGGGCAAGGAAATCACCATCAGTAATCGATATAGCGGATGACGTACGGCGTCATACCGCTGGTGCGTACGGGCGAGATCTTGACGGTCGATCCGGTGTATGGGGCCTCGAGCATCTGCCCGTCACCGAGATAGAGCGTCACGTGCTGACTACCGCCGGGGCCGTAGAAGATGACGTCGCCCCTGCGCATCTGGGAGGACGGGATCTTTTGGCCCATGTCGTACTGGGCACCTGAGTAGTGCGGCAGCTTGATGCCCACCCCGGCGAAGGCGTAGAGGATTAGGCCGGAGCAGTCGAAACCGACTGTGCCCGAACCCGAGTCGATGCCGTTGCTCGGCCCCGCGGCGTTGCCGCCACCCCATGAGTACGGGACGCCCATTTGCGAGCCTGCCCGCTTGATGACGTACTCCGCGGCGTCCCTGCCGTAAACGCGGGGTATCGCACCGTTGGTGAAACCGCTTGGAGTCGGCAGGATCCCGAGCTTCTGCAGGAAGCTGCGGCCCATGTCGGCGGTGGCCTGCGCTGAGCTCGATGCGATGCCGAGGATCGTGTTGATGATCGCGATCGGGTCGCCGCCGACGAACGCACTGGGGATCGCGGGCAGCGTGACGTCCCACTCGCTGTTCGCGCCAGGATTGGCAGGCGCCGCTGCAGCCGGGGCACGATCCCAGTTGGCCGCCGGGTCGCTCGCCGCTGCTGCGGGCGTCGCAGGCACAGTGGCACGCGGTGCGGGGGCACCTGCGGGTGCCGACCACTGTTGCCTGGCCTGCTCGAGCTTGGCCTGCGCCGCTGATCGTTCGGCGGTGAGCCTGTCGAGTTCGGTCTGCTGGCCGCCGAAGGTCTGCTGCGCCTCGGTGAGCGCCGTGACGGCGGTGTCCTGGCTGGTCTGCGCGTCGATGACGGCCTGGTCGGCCTTCTGCTTGGCCAGCCGCGCAGCGGACTCCCGATTCGCCTGCTCGGTGCGGGTGCGCTGCAGGTTGGCGATGACCTGCTGGCTGCTCAGCGACAGCGTTTGTCCGGTCGCCGCCGTGTTCAGGATGTCTGCGGGATCGGTTGCGGTCACGTATGCCGCCGACGGTCCGTTCACGTAGGTCGAGGCCGCGAACTCGTCGAACCTCTGCTGCGCAGCGGCGATCGCGGCGTTGGCGTCATCGAGACCCGCCTGGCCTGCGTCGACCTCGTGCTGGGCGGCCGCGGCGGCGTCACGTGCGGTCTGAACGTCGACGATCGCCTTGTTGACGCTTTCCTGCTGGGTCTGGATGGCCGCGCCGAGGTCCTGCAGCTTCTGGTTGGCGTTGGCCACGGCGGCGACGAGTGTTGCGATTCCTTCGGGGTTGGCGGGTTCGGCGTTGGCCGTGCCCGTGCAGTGACCGAATGCCGACGCGGCCATTATGGCGACCGCAATCGAAGCCGCTCCGAATCGTCCGCGCAGCCGCGTTGCAGAGGCGCGAGAAAGGCGTCTCATTGGCTTGTGGTCTCCTCGGGCTCGACGCGAACGTCCCGGTACGTTCGTCGGGTGCTTAGTCACAGGAGTCACTTGAACAACAACTGCAACAGCAGGCACCTTTTGCACCGTACGTCACATGAAGCTCTAAAGAAACGTTAGTAACAAATTACAAGATTGTAATTGGAATGAGCGTTATCGAATGGTGATCTTGAAATTCACCACGCCCGTTTTGTGCTCAGTCAGCAGACGTGACGGGCGCCTCGGCTGGTGCCTCGACGGGTACCTCGACGACGGCCGACCGCCTGGCACGAACCTGCAGCATGCGGGTGCCCACGGCGGCCAGCGCCACCCCAAGCACGAGAATGATCGTGAATGGCGTCCATGGGAAATGCGATGCGGTCAACTCACCGACGAAATTCTGCGACGACAGCACCGGATTGCCGGTCTTCGCGACGTCTTGGCCCGCCTCCAAAGTGACGCGGTCGAACTGCCTGCTGTAAGTGCCCGCGAAGAACGGGCTGATCGCGAGCACCGTTGAATCGGGATGGAGCTTGCCGACATCGGTGGCGATATCGCGCAGTGGTGTGTCGATCGGCGGGTTGGTCGCGATCACCACGATCTTCAGGTCGATGCCCTTGGCTGCCGCGTCGGCCACGACCTGCTTGAGCGCGGCGACGTCGGCACCAGGAGCGCTCACCCCGTCGGCGGCGACGGCCGCGTTGACCGCGTTCATGTCCACGTCGGGCGGGATGTAGTCCGGCAGGAAGGGGATGACGAGCGGTCCGGTCACAGGGGCACGCTACCGCGACTCCCGATCGACTGGCAGTAGGCACGGATGAGGACAAGACTGGGAACCGCCCCGGGGGGTGGTTTACAGGACAAGCGTACTGTTAGAATCATGACCGCCGGCGACACAGCCCGTCACGGCGACAACTAAACCGGGAGTTGATGTGAGCAGCAAGGATTCCGTGAATTCATTCGGAGCCCGCGACACACTAAAGGTCGGGGACGACAGCTACGAGATCTACCGCCTCGACGCGGTGGCCGGTACCGAGAAACTCCCGTACAGCCTCAAGGTGCTCGCCGAGAACCTCCTCCGCACCGAAGATGGCGCCAACATCACCAAGGACCACATCGAGGCGATCGCCAACTGGGATCCCGAGGCCGACCCGAGCATCGAAATCCAGTTCACCCCGGCACGCGTCGTGATGCAGGACTTCACCGGCGTGCCGTGCATCGTCGACCTCGCCACGATGCGCGAAGCTGTCGGCGACCTCGGCGGTGACGCGGAGAAGGTCAACCCGCTGGCGCCCGCGGAGCTGGTCATCGACCACTCCGTGATCGTCGACGTCTTCGGCCGTGCGGACGCCTTCGAGCGCAACGTCGACATCGAATACTCGCGCAACGGCGAGCGCTACCAGTTCCTGCGTTGGGGCCAAGGCGCTTTCGATGACTTCAAGGTGGTGCCACCCGGCACGGGCATCGTGCACCAGGTGAACATCGAATACCTGGCGCGGACGGTGATGGTCCGGGACGGTGTCGCGTACCCCGACAGCTGTGTGGGCACCGACAGCCACACCACGATGGTCAACGGCCTCGGCGTGCTCGGCTGGGGCGTCGGCGGCATCGAAGCCGAGGCCGCGATGCTTGGCCAGCCGGTTTCCATGCTCATCCCCCGCGTCGTCGGCTTCAAGCTGAGCGGCGAGATCCAGCCCGGCGTCACCGCCACCGACGTGGTGCTGACCGTGACCGAGATGCTGCGCAAGCACGGCGTTGTCGGCAAGTTCGTGGAGTTCTACGGCAAGGGCGTCGCCGAAGTACCGCTGGCCAACCGCGCCACTCTTGGCAATATGAGCCCCGAATTCGGTTCCACCGCAGCGATTTTCCCGATCGACGACGTCACGATCGAGTACCTGCGCTTGACTGGCCGCGACGAGCCCCAACTCGCGCTGGTCGAGGCCTACGCCAAGGCGCAGGGCATGTGGCACGACTCTGGAGCAGGCGGGGCGCACGAGGCTGCATATTCCGAGTACCTCGAACTGGACCTTGGCGACGTCGTGCCGTCGATCGCCGGGCCCAAGCGTCCGCAGGACCGGATCCAGCTCAGCGACGCCAAGTCGGCGTTCCGCAAGGACATCCACAACTACGTCGAAGAGAACATGCCCGTCGAGTGCAGCAAGCTCGACGAGGCCGTCGACGAGTCCTTCCCCGCAAGTGATTCGGTTTCGCTGTCGTTCGCCGATGACGACGCCGTCGACGTGCAGTCGGCGGCCAATGGCGCCGAGGGCAGGCCGACCAAGCCCATCAAGGTCCGCACCGACGAGCAGGGCGAGTTCGTGCTCGATCACGGCGCGGTCGTGGTCGCGGCGATCACGTCGTGCACGAACACCTCGAACCCGTCGGTGATGCTCGGTGCCGCCCTGCTTGCCAAGAAGGCCGTCGAGAAGGGCCTGACCTCGAAGCCGTGGGTCAAGACCTCCATGGCACCCGGCTCCCAGGTGGTCAACGACTACTACAACAAGGCCAACGTCTGGCCGTATCTGGAGAAGCTGGGCTTCTTCCTGGTCGGCTACGGCTGCACCACGTGCATCGGCAACACGGGTCCGCTGCCCGAAGCGATCTCGGCGGCCATCAACGACAACGACTTGTCCGTGACGGCGGTGCTGTCGGGCAACCGGAACTTCGAGGGCCGCATCTCCCCCGACGTCAAGATGAACTACCTCGCGTCGCCGCCCCTGGTCATCGCCTACGCGCTGGCCGGCACGATGGACTTCGATTTCGAGACCGACCCACTCGGTCAGGACACCGACGGCAACGACGTCTTCCTGAAGGACATCTGGCCCTCGGCGAAGGAAATCTCCGACATCATCGCGTCGTCGATCAACCAGAAGATGTTCTCCGACAACTACGCCGACGTGTTCAAGGGCGACGAACGCTGGCAGAACCTGCCGACGCCAGCAGGCAAGACATTCGACTGGGATCCCAAGTCCACGTATGTCCGCAAGCCACCGTACTTCGACGGCATGCCCGCCGAGCCGACACCGGTCACCGACATCGCAGGCGCCAGGGTGCTGGCCCTGCTGGGAGACTCGGTCACCACCGATCACATCTCACCGGCGGGCAACATCAAGGCTGGCACGCCGGCCGCGGAGTATCTGGAGGGGCATGGCGTCGACCGCAAGGACTACAACTCCTACGGCTCGAGGCGTGGCAACCACGAGGTGATGATCCGCGGCACGTTCGCCAACATCCGCCTCAAGAACCAGTTGCTCGACGACGTCTCCGGTGGCTACACGCGCGACTTCACCCAGGACGGCGGCCCGCAGAGCTTCATCTACGACGCGGCGCAAAACTATGCGGCGCAGGACATTCCGCTGGTCGTGCTGGGCGGCAAGGAGTACGGCTCGGGATCGTCCCGCGACTGGGCGGCCAAGGGCACCAGCCTGCTCGGCGTGCGCGCGGTGATCACCGAGTCGTTCGAGCGCATCCACCGGTCCAACCTCATCGGCATGGGCGTCATCCCGCTGCAGTTCCCCGCTGGTGAATCGGCGGCGTCGCTGAAGCTGGACGGCACCGAGGTGTTCGACATCTCTGGCATCACGGGCCTCAACGAGGGCAAGACGCCGAAGACGGTGCACGTCACGGCCACCAAGGCAGACGGCTCGAAGACCGAGTTCGACGCGGTGGTGCGCATCGACACCCCAGGTGAAGCCGACTACTACCGCAACGGCGGCATCCTGCAGTACGTCCTGCGCAACATGCTGAAGACCGGGTAGCGCAGCCGGTCATGCCAAGGGTCACCGAGGATCATCTGGCTGCCCGCCGTCGCCAGATTCTCGACGGCGCACGCCGATGCTTTGCGGAGTACGGCTATGAGAAGGCGACCGTGCGGCGTCTCGAACACACCATCGGGATGTCGCGCGGCGCCATCTTTCACCACTTCAAGGACAAGGACACCTTGTTCTTCGAGCTGGCCCACGAGGACGACGAGCGGATGGCCGACGTCGCGTCGCGCGAAGGCCTGATCCAGGTGATGCGGGACCTGCTGGCCGCGCCCGATCAGCACGACTGGCTTGCCACCCGGCTGGAGATCGCGCGCAAACTGCGCAACGACCCGGCGTTTCACCGCGGTTGGTCGGAGCGCTCGGCGGAGTTGTCGGCCGCCACCGCGGAGCGCCTCCGTCAGCAGAAACAGGCCGGTCGACTGCGCGACGACGTTCCTGGCGGGGTCCTGCAGACCTATCTGGATCTCGTCCTTGACGGCTTGGTGGCGCGGCTGGCCTCCGGTGACGACCCCGAGAATCTCAGTGCGGTATTGGACTTGGTCGAGGCGTCGGTGCGCCAGCAGAGCTAGCGCGGGTTGCGGTGGTTGGGCCCGCCGCGGCTTCGCATGGTGGTACCGGACTCGCGCAGCATGCTGTGCACCGAGCCGTACGAACGTCCCGTCGCCTCGACCAATGACCTGATGCTGGCGCCTCGTTCATAGGCGTTGCGCAACTCGGTGAGCAGCTGGTCCCGAGAGTTGTTCACGTCCTGCATCGAGCATCGCCCCACTTTCCCGCGTCTCCGACTTCATGACCCGTACAACCGTCTGTTACCCAGGTTGCGAATGGTTCAATCGGGGTGAAGCGAATTCGTGGATCGTGCGGCGTCAGGCCAATTCGATGAGATCGCGGTATTCGTCGGACCAATAATCCTCTGTGCCATCGGGAAGCAACACGACGCGCTGCGGATCCAATGCCTCCGCGGCACCGGGGTCGTGTGTGACCAACACCACTGCGCCGTGGTAGCTGCGCAGCGCATCGAGCACCTGCTCACGTGACGCGGGGTCGAGGTTGTTGGTGGGCTCGTCGAGCAGCAGCACGTTCGCGGTCGACGCCACCAGGCCGGCCAGCGCCAGCCGGGTCTTCTCGCCACCGGACAGCGTGCCCGCAGGCTGATCGAGCTGTGGGCCGGTGAACATGAAGGCGCCCAGCAGGCTCCGCAGATCCTGTTCCCCGGTGTCGGGCGCGGCGTGCCGGATGTTCTCCCACACCGACGCCATTCCGTCGATCGTGTCGTGTTCCTGCGCGAAGTAGCCGAGCTTCAGCCCATGGCCTGGCTCGATCGCTCCTGCGTCGGCCTTCTCGACGCCAGCGAGGATGCGCAGCAGCGTGGTCTTGCCCGCACCGTTGAGCCCGAGTACGACGACGCGCGAACCCTTGTCGATGGCCAGGTCGACGCCGGTGAAGATCTCCAGCGAACCGTAGGTCTTGGTGAGCCCCTTGCCCACTAGTGGGGTGCGACCGCAGACCGCGGGTGTGGGAAACCTGATCTTGGCGACCTTGTCGGCCACCCGTTCGTCGTCGAGTTCAGAGATCATCCGCTCGGCGCGCCGCAGCATGTTCTGTGCGGCAACGGCTTTGGTGGCCTTGGCGCCCATCTTGGCCGCCTGGGTGCGCAGCGCGGATGCCTTCTTCTCGGCATTGGCGCGTTCGCGTCGTCGGCGCTGTTCATCGGTGGCGCGGGCATCGAGGTACTTCTGCCAGCCCATGTTGTAGACGTCGGCCTCGCCACGCACGGCGTCGAGGAACCAGACCCGGTTCACCACGTCGGCAAGCAGTTCCACGTTGTGGCTGATGACCACCAGACCACCGGTGTGGTTCTGCAGGAAGCTGCGCAGCCAGCCGATGGAGTCCGCGTCGAGGTGGTTGGTCGGCTCGTCGAGCAGCAGCGTGGTGTCCGAGCCCGAACCGGTGTCCGAGGCGGCGAACAGGATGCGGCTGAGCTCGACTCGGCGTCGCTGCCCGCCTGACAGCGTCCGCAGCGGCTGGGTCAGAACCCGTTCCGGCAGACCGAGACTCGCGCAGATCCGACCTGCCTCGCTCTCGGCCGCGTACCCGCCGAGCGCCGAGAACCGCTCCTCGAGCTCACCGTAACGACGTACTGCTTTGTCGCGGGCGGCATCGTCGGCCACCTCGGCCATGAGCGCCTGCTGCTTCTCCAGGTCGGAGAGCAGGGTATCGAGCCCGCGCGCCGAGAGCACCCGATCCCTGGCCAGCATGTCGAGGTCACCCTCCCTGGAATCCTGTGGCAGGTAGCCGATCTCGCCGGTCCGGTCGATGCTGCCTGCGTAGGGCTCACCCTCGCCCGCCAGGATCCGCATGGTGGTGGTCTTGCCGGCACCGTTGCGCCCCACCAGGCCGATCCGGTCACCGGGCTGGATCCGTAGTGCGGCTCCCTCGATGGACAGCAGCGTGCGCGCGCCGGCGCGGACCTCCAGGTCCGTTGCGGTGATCACGCTGCGTCTCCCTCTGTTCTGTTACTTGTCGTCGGTGGCCGTCGACTCCTCGCGCAAGCGCTCGTCGGTGAAGACCGGGGACCGCTTCTCCGCGCGCGCAGCAACCGCTTCCTCGAAATTGGCGGTGAGTAGGCGCACGAAGAGCTGACCCAGGCCCTCGGCCTGCATGTGGGCCTCCAGGCTACCGGCGTCCAGTCCACTCCATAGCGTGCGCTTGGTCAACTCGATACCCGGCCGCGAGAACGCGCCCATCCGCTCCGCCATCTGGTAGCAGGTATCGAGCAGTTCGTCGTCCGGCACCGTGCGCGACACCAGACCGATGCGCTCGGCCTCCTGTGCGTCGATGTCGCGGCCGGTCAGCATCGCCTCGAAGGCCCGCGACGTCCCGATCGCCTTCGGCAGCAGGTACGACAGCCCGAGCTCGCTGGCGGTCAGCCCGTTGTTGATGCCCGCCGCGCGGAAGTACGCACCCGCCGCCGCGATCCGGATGTCGCAGGCCAGGGCCAGGCACAATCCACCACCGATGGCCGCTCCGTTGACCGCGGCGATGACCGGCTGGTGCATCTTGCGCAACGCCAGGATGACGTCGTCGAGCACCTCCATCGACCGCAACGCGAACGTGGGCCTGGTCAGGCCGTCGATGTGTGGCACCGAACCTGCCGACTTGTGGTCGGCCCCCGACGAGAATCCGCGCCCGGCACCCGTGAGGACGACCACACGGGTGTCGTTGTCGTAGGTGAGCTCTTCGAGCACCTTCTTGAGCGGAACCATGACGTCGAACGCCATCGAATTCATCCGCTGGGGGCGGTTCAACGTGACCAACGCCACGTTCGGCCGGGGGTGGTCGACGAGGACCAGGGAATCGCTCGAGTTTTGCTCGCTCACGAGCAAGCACGCTATCGCGTGCCATCACGGCACTACCCCTATTGCTGTCCCGTCGCTTCGCTCGCCCCAGCCTTTAGTGCTGCTCGGCCTTGGCGTCCTCGGCGATCGCGGCGTCGATGTCGAACTCCTTGATCTTGCTGATCACGTCCTCCAGCTGCGCGGCAGGCAGCATGCCGGAGTGGCGGAAGACCATGTGGCCCTTCTTGAAGGCCATCAGCGTCGGGATCGCCTGGATCTCCGCCGCTGCGGCGAGACCCTGTTCGGCCTCGGTGTCCACCTTGGCGTGCACGACGTCGGGGTGTTTCTCCGACGACGCGGCGAAGGTCGGCGCGAACGCGCGACACGGCCCGCACCAGGACGCCCAGAAATCGACAAGCACGATCTCGTTGTCGTTGACGGTGTCGTTGAACTTTTCGGCGGTGATGTCTTGCGTACTCACACCTCTCCTAACATTGCGGTTTACCTGCTTGTTCCCAGCATGTGGTCAAGTCAACTGGGCCAGGGCCGTTTCGGCGTCGAACCCATGAAATCCATCGAGAGAATCATCGCGCAGTCTGTTCACCCATGTCGGGTCGGCGAGCAACGCCCGCCCGATCGCGATGACGTCGAACTCGCCGGATCCGAATTGGTCGAGCACCTGGTCGACCGACGCGGGCGGGATGGGCCCCCCTGGACGACCGGGCGTGAACTCGGTCTCAAGGCCCACCGAGCCGACCGCGATCACCGGGACTCCCGTGACCTTCTTCGTCCACCCGGCCAGCGTGAGGTCCAAGTCGGCGTCGGGGAAGGCGGACTTGTAGTGCCTGCGGGTGGACGGGTGGAAGACGTCGACGCCCGCGTCCACCAACGGTGCCAGCAGTTCCTGCAGTTCGGCGGGATCGTCGGCGATCGACGCGGTGTAGTCGGTCTGCTTCCACTGCGAGAACCGGAAGATGATCGGGAAGTCCGGCCCGACGGCGGCACGCACCGCGGCAACCACCTCGGCAGGGAACCGAGTGCGTCCTGCCATTTCGCCGCCGTACCCGTCGGTGCGCAAATTCGTGTTCGCCCAGAGGAATTCGTCGAGAAGATACCCGTGCGCGCCGTGCAGTTCGACGGCGTCGAAGCCGACGTCGCGCGCATTGCGGGCGGCCTTCGCGTACGAATCGGCCACGCCGGCAAGTTCGTCGGTGCGCAGTGCCCGTCCCCGTGGTTCGCCTGCGCTGTTCACCCCGGATGGGCTGACGGCGCTGACGCCGTCGGAGTCGCGACGCTCGGCGCCCTGGTGCCACAGCTGGGCGGCGATCGCGCCGCCGTGCCCGTGCACGGCCTTGGTCACCGCGCGCCACCCGGCCAGCGCTTCGTCGCCTGCCATCGTGGGCACGGTGGCCGGATAGCCAGCTTCTGGCTCCGCGAGCCTGACCCCTTCGGTGACGATCAGCCCGACGCCGCCTGCGGCGCGACGCGCGTAGTACGCGGCCACGTCCGCGCCGGGTATCCCGCCGGGCGAGGCCGCGCGGGTCATGGGCGCCATCGCGAACCGGTTGCGGATCGTCAACGACCGCACCGTCAAGGGCTGGAACAGATCGCTCACGCGTTCGTCGTAGGCCATGGGTTGGTTCAACGTCCTCTCGGCGGGTTCGATTCCGCTGGTTCGATTACTGGGCTCAGCCGAAGTTCTTGAACGCGTCGAGCAGGCGATCGCGAAACGCCGGGTCCAGCTGGTCGTCGCGAATGCTGCCGACTGCGCGCACCGTATCGCGGAACTGTTGCAGGTAGTTCTCGCAGCCGTCGCATTCGAGCAGGTGCGCGTCGAACCGGGCGCGGGTGTCCAGGTCCAGTGAGCCGTCGAGATATGCGGTGACCAGCTCGACGAGTTCGTTGCAGTCCATGGTCAGGACACCTCCCCCAGATAGTCCTCGAGCACGGCTCGTACGGCTGCGCGGCCGCGGTGCAGTAGCACCCGTTGATTGGCCCCGCTGATGTCGAGCAGGTCGCACACCTCGGCCGCGTCGAATCCGAGCATGTCGCGCAGCGTCACGACGATCCGCTGCCGGTCCGGCAGCCCGTCGAGCCCGCGCTTCGCGACCTCGACGAGTTCGCCGTCCAGCAGCGATCCCTCTGGGATCTCCGGAAAGGCTGCGGGCACGGCGTCGGATTTCCAGTGGCCAGGCCACGGATCGTCGCTGCTCCGAAACCGGGCCGGGTCGACGGTGCCGCCGGTGAACGCGGCGATCGCAGCGTCGGCGTCGCGGCGTTCGCGGATCCCGCGTGACTTGGCGATGTTGATCATGACGGCGAACAGCCACGTGCGCAGCGACGACCGGCCCTCGAATCCTGCGATCCCCTTGAGCACCGCGATCCACGCTTCCTGGACTACTTCCTCGGCGATCTCGCGGCTGGGCACGTAGCCCCTGGCCACTCGCAGCATCGCCGGGGCGTGCAGGTCGACGAGCACGACGAAGGCCCGTTCGTCGCCGGCACGGAGGCCGTCGATCAGCCGCGCTTCGTCGACGGCAACGCCCTGCGCCGCCGCATCAATTCCCCGGTCGCTACGCTGGAGCCGCGCTTGCGTGGACTGCCCGCCGATGACCATGTCACCCATCGTCGGTGAGCCGGTCGCGGGCCTGCCGATAGAAGGCGACGACGTCGTCGGCGAGTTGGTCGACGTCGTGGGCCGGGTCCAGCGGCAGCAGCGCGCCGAACGGCGCATTCCAGAACGGCCCGGTGCGGGCCGCCCACGGCCCGACGTAGGCGTAAGGCGTGTCGTGGAGGGAATCGCCTGCGGAGACCCCGTAGTTGACCTCGTCATCGGTGACCGCGACGTCGAAGTGTTCGGGCCACAGCACCGGATGTGATTCCGGCAGAGCCTGTTTCAGCGCGTACCCGCCGGCGTACAGGCTGCGATGAATCAGCTCGGCTGCTTTCGGGTCGATGTCGAGCACGGCGTCGGCGGCCAACGGGTCGACGATCTCGTAGACGCCCTCGGGCGGCCCGTAGTCGACGCCAGCGGCCGCGGCTAGTTCGCCGGGACTGCCTGCCAGCTGTGCACCCCCGTTCTGCCACACGAGGTCGGTTCCGTGCACGGCGAGCGCAAGTGCGACGCCGACGAAGCCGTCCGGTCGCACGGCGAGACGGATGGTCCCTGCGGCACGGTACTGCGGACCGGCGATCATGCTCTCGGCGATGCCGCGCAACTGTCGCCGGGTCGCGACGAACTCCATGGCTCCTCCAGCGTCAGATGAATGAGAGTTACCCGCTTTGCGTCGAGCGTTACACGTCCAACGGCTTTTCGAACCAATGATCGGCGTAGGGCTCGTCGTTGAACGCGGCGACCTCGGTGTAGCCGGACGTGCGGTACATCTGGATCGCCTCGGTCAGAACGTCCTTGGTCTCCAGCCGCATCAACCGGACGCCGTTGGCGCGGCCGTATTGCTCGAGTTCGGTCAGCAACCGCCTGCCGAGGCCGAGGCCGCGCACGCTCGAGTCCACCCACATCCGTTTGACCAGTCCGACGTCGTCAGGAAGCCAGATCAGCGCACCGCAGCCGACCGGTTCGCCGTGCAACTGGGCGACGAGCAACAGCCCCGCCGGTGGCGTCATCTCCTCGTCGGCCACCGGGCTGACCGCAGGGTCGTAGCCATCGGGGAACCGCTGCGTCAGTTCGGAGTAGTACGTCTGCAGGCAGTGCCTGGCGTTGGGATCACGGGGATCGCAAGGGCGAACCTCGACCGTCGAGGCCGTCAGCAGGCGCTCCACTTCGGCCATGGCGGTGACCAGCCGCGTCCGCTGACCGTCGTTGAGCGGACGCAGGATCGCGGCGGCAGCGTCGTCGGAGCGACGGCCAAGCGTGACGCGTTCGCGTCGTCCGGCATCGGTTAGTCGCGCCGTGCGGACGCGTCCGTCGGCGGTGCTCTGTTCGATCTGGACCAGCCCGCCGGCCTGCAGCGACCGCAACAGCCGGCTGACGTAGCCGGAGTCGAGGTCAAGCCGCGATCGCAGCGCCCGGATGTCGGCGCCGTCGACACCGATCTCCCATAGCAGCCGGTTCTCGCCGAGCGACCGGTCGCTGGCAAGGAAGTCTTCGTTGAGCACACCGATGCGCTGCGTGACGGTCCGATTGAACCGACGAACGTGCGCGACCATCTCCGCGGACATGTCTCTGACTTTAGTCAGAGGTTTCGGTTTGGTCGGCCAGTTTCGCGGCGCAATCCGAATTGGTCAGCAGCTGCTCTTGGCGCGTTGGCCACCAGGTGACTTCGATGACCAGCAACGCGAGATACACGCAGGAGGCCACGGCGTCGCGTGCCGAACCGGAGACGGTGTCCCATATCGCCATCGCCGCGGCCACCGTCAGGACGAACCAGATCAGCCACCGAAACGGGCGGGCGTTGTCGGCAGCCGCGTGCATGCCGTCGCGGTAGTCGGCGACCGGAGCCGCGAGTCGCGGATCGGTGATTCTCTCGCCGCGGCGCGCAGCACGGACCACGCTCACCCGCTGTTCGCCGGTCAGATCCCTTGCCCCAGGCCAATATCGGGTCATCCGGCGATCCATGACGATCCCCCAGCCCACACCGAGGAGGATGAACACGATCACACCGGACAGCACGATCCCGGAGTCGAGAATCGCCAAGCTGCCAAAGAAGAGCCCGGCGGCGGCACCGACCATCACACCCCTGGTCGTACGACCGCCACGCCATACCCAGGCCGGGACGGTCACCATCGACTAATTGTGCGGTTTGAGCCCCGAGTTAGACGGTGAAGCCCAGCGCCCGCAGTTGCTCGCGGCCGTCGTCGGTGATCTTGTCGGGTCCCCACGGCGGGTTCCACACCCAGTTGATCTTGATGTCGGTGACCAGACCGGCACCCACCAGTGCGGTACGCGACTGATCCTCGATGACATCGGTCAGCGGGCAGGCTGCCGACGTCAGCGTCATGTCGATCAGTGCGATGGCTCCGGCATCGGTCTGCTCCAGGTTCAGCCCGTAGACCAACCCCAGGTCGACGACGTTGATCCCCAGTTCGGGGTCGACGACGTCGCGCATCGCCTCCTCGAGGTCGGCAAACACCTCATCCGGGAGTTCTCCCCCAGTCGCTTCGCTCGTAACCTCAGGCGCTGTCTCGCTCATCCTGTTCCTCCTTCAAGTCTGATTGTGCGCTCGCTTGGGCCAATGCGTCCTTGAATGCCATCCAGCCAAGCAGCGCGCACTTCACCCGTGCCGGGTACTTCGCGACGCCTGCGAAGGCAATCCCATCGCCGATGACGTCCTCGTCACCTTCGACGGTCCCCCGCGACGACACCATGTTGGAGAACGCAGCGATGGTCGCGAGCGCGTCGTGCACGTTCTGACCGATGATCTGGTCGGTCAGCACCGATGTGGAGGCCTGACTGATCGAGCAGCCCTGGCCGTCGTACGAAATGTCGGCGACTGATGACCCGTCGTCGGACAGCGCCACCCGCACCGTGACTTCGTCACCGCAGGTCGGGTTGACGTGATGCACCTCGGCGCCGAAAGGCTCCCGCAGCCCACGGTGATGCGGGTGCTTGTAGTGATCGAGGATCACTTCCTGGTACATCTGCTCGAGCCTCATGCAAAGAACTCCACGGCACGCTTGACTCCCGCCACCAGCCGGTCGACCTCGTCGAGCGTGTTGTAGACCGCGAACGATGCGCGTGCGGTGGCGGCGATGCCGAACCTGCGGTGCAGCGGCCACGCGCAGTGGTGCCCGACGCGGACCGCCACGCCGTCGTCGTCCAGTACCTGCCCGACGTCATGCGCGTGAATCCCGTCCACCACGAAGCTCACCGGCGAACCACGCAGCTCGAGTGACGCGGGCCCGATGATCCGAATGCCCTCGATCGCGCCGAGCCCTGCCAGTGCGGCAGCGACCAGTTCGTTCTCGTGGGCTTCGACGACATCCATCCCGATGTCGCTGAGATACCTTGCGGCGGCGGCCAATCCGACCACCTGCGACGTCATTGGCGTGCCCGCCTCGAAGCGCTGCGGCGCCGGCGCATACGTGGTGGCCGCCATGGTAACGGTCTCGATCATCGAACCGCCGGTGATGAACGGCGGCAACGCTTGGAGCAGGTCCCGACGGCCGTAGAGAACGCCGATTCCGTTGGGGCCAAGCATCTTGTGCCCGGAGAATGCGGCGAAGTCGACGTCGAGGGCATGGAAGTCGACCGGTTGGTGCGGCACCGACTGGCACGCATCGAGGACGGTCAGTGCACCGACCGCCTTGGCCCGCGACACCAACTCGGCAACCGGCGCGATCGCACCCGTCACGTTCGAATGGTGGCTGAACGCAACGAGCTTCACCCGCTCGTCGAGTTCCAGCGAGTCCAGGTCGATTCGGCCGTCGTCCGTAACGCCATACCAGCGCAACGTGGCACCGGTACGGCGGGCAAGTTCCTGCCACGGGATCAGATTGGCGTGGTGTTCCAGCTCGGTGGTGACGATGACGTCGCCCGGGCCGATCGCGCGCTCGAAACGGTTGTCGCCCAACGTGTACGACACCAGGTTGATCGACTCGGTGGCGTTCTTGGTGAACACCAGCTCGTCGGTGTCGGCGCCGACGAAGGCCGCGATGTCCGCACGACCCTGCTCATAGGCGTCGGTGGACTCCTCCATCAGCTGATGGGCGCCGCGGTGCACCGACCCGTTCGAGGTGATGAGGAAGTCCCGCTCGGCGTCGAGCACCTGCAGCGGACGTTGCGAGGTGGCACCGGAATCCAGGTAGGCCAGCTGATTTCCACCACGCATCACCCGCGCCAGGATCGGGAAGTCCGCCCGGATGCTGGAGAGCTCGCGGCCGAGATCGGCAATTCGTGCCGCGGTCATGTCAGGCCCCGGCGGCCGCGGCCTGCGTGAACCGCTCGTAGCCGTTCTCTTCGAGCTCATCGGCGAGCTCGGGGCCTCCGGACTCGATGATCCGGCCGTCGACGAACACGTGCACGAACTGCGGCTGGATGTAGCGCAGGATGCGGGTGTAGTGGGTGATCAACAGGACGCCGCCGTTCTCGGTCTCGGCGTACCGGTTGACGCCCTCGCTGACGATGCGCAGGGCATCGACGTCCAGACCCGAATCGGTCTCGTCGAGGATCGCGATCTTCGGCTTGAGCACGCCGAGCTGCAGGATCTCGTGGCGCTTCTTCTCGCCGCCCGAGAATCCTTCGTTGACACTGCGTTCGGAGAAGGCCGGGTCGATGTCGAGGTCCTTCATCGCGGACTTGACCTCTTTGATCCAGTGCCGCAGCTTGGGTGCTTCACCGCGGACCGCAGTGGCTGCCGTGCGCAGGAAGTTCGACATCGAGACGCCGGGCACCTCGATCGGGTACTGCATCGCCAGGAACAGCCCGGCGCGGGCGCGCTCATCCACGGTCATCTCGAGGACGTCCTGCCCGTCGAGCGTGATCGAGCCCGAGGTGACGGTGTACTTGGGATGGCCTGCGATCGCGTATGACAACGTCGACTTACCGGACCCGTTGGGTCCCATGACGGCGTGTGTCTCCCCCGACTTCACGGTGAGGTTGACGCCCTTGAGGATCTCGATGTCGGCGCCGCCTTCGGGCGAGACGACCGAGACGTGCAGGTCCTTGACTTCCAGTGTGGTCATGTTCAGCTACTCTTCGATTCGGTGATGGCTAGTTCTCGTTCAATGGCGTCGGTGAGGCGCTCACGCACCGCGGGAACGGCGATCTTGGCGATGATCTCGCCAAAGAAGCCGCGCACGACGAGTCGACGGGCCTGCTCTTCCGGGATGCCGCGGGCACGCAGGTAGAACAGCTGCTCGTCGTCGAAACGTCCTGTCGCACTGGCGTGCCCGGCGCCGACGATCTCGCCTGTCTCGATCTCGAGGTTGGGCACCGAATCGGCGCGGGCGCCGTCGGTGAGCACCAGGTTGCGGTTCGCTTCGTAGGTGTCGGTGCCGGTGGCCTCTGCACGGATCAGCACGTCGCCGATCCACACGGTATGGGCGTCGGGCAGCTTGGAATCCGGATCACCTTGCAGCGCACCCTTGTACAGCACGTCGGACTTGCAGTTGGGCTGCGAGTGATCGACCAGTAGCCGCGACTCGAAGTGCTGACCGTCGTCGGCGAAGTAGGTACCGAGCAGCTGCGCGTCGCCGCCGGGGCCGGCGAACCGCACCGTCGCCGAGGTCCTGACGACCTCACCGCCGAGCGTGACGGCGACGTGTCCGAGAACCGCGTCCTTGCCCAATCGTGCGTGATGGGAACTCACGTGCACCATGTCGTCGGCCCAGTCGGCAATCCAGATCACACCGACATTCGCCGAGTCGCCGACGATGATCTCCACGTTGTCGGCGTACGTTCCGCTGCCTCGCAGGTCGACGACCACGGTGGCCCTCGACAGCTCCTCGACGCGGATCTGCAGGTGGCCGTACGCCGTCGCACCCGCGCCGGGACCGGTGACGGTGATCTCGATGGGCTCGGCCACCTCGGTGTCCCGTGCCACGGTGACGATCGTCGCCTGGTTGAACGACGAGAACGCCTGCGCTGCAACGCGGTCAGCGGGAACGCCGGCCTGGCCGAGACGCTCGTCGCCCCGACGGGCGGTCTCCACCGTCACGCCCGGCTGCTCGACGACCTCGATGAGTGCACTTCCGGTCGCGGGCGCTGACCCGTCGTGCAGGCCACGCAGTCGCTTGAGCGGGGTGAACCGCCACAGTTCGTCACGACCGCCGGGCACCTCGAAGGCGTTGACGTCGAACGAGGCGAACATCTCGCCCTTGTTCTTGATGATCCCTTCGGCAGCCTCAGTCAAATTCTGGGTCACTATCCGACTGCGCCTTCCATCTGAAGCTCGATGAGCCGGTTCAGCTCGAGCGCGTACTCCATCGGGAGCTCCTTGGCGATCGGCTCCACGAAGCCGCGCACCACCATCGCCATGGCCTCGTCCTCGGTCATGCCGCGGCTCATCAGGTAGAACAGCTGGTCCGCACTGACCTTGGACACGGTCGCCTCGTGACCCATCGTGACGTCGTCCTCGCGGATGTCGACATACGGGTAGGTGTCGCTGCGGCTGATCGAGTCGACCAGCAGCGCATCGCATTTCACGCTCGACTTGGAGCCGTGCGCGCCCTTGTTGACCTGAACGAGGCCGCGGTAGGACGTCCGGCCGCCGCCACGCGCGACGGACTTCGAGATGATGTTGCTCGACGTGTTCGGCGCGAGGTGCAGCATCTTGGCGCCGGTGTCCTGGTGCTGGCCCTCGCCGGCGAACGCCACGGAGAGCACCTCACCCTTGGCGTGCTCGCCGGTCATCCACACCGCCGGGTACTTCATGGTCACCTTCGAGCCGATGTTGCCGTCGACCCACTCCATGGTGGCGCCCGCCTCGGCCCTGGCCCGCTTGGTCACCAGGTTGTAGACGTTGTTCGACCAGTTCTGGATGGTGGTGTAACGGCAACGGCCGCCGGGCTTCACGATGATCTCGACGACGGCCGAGTGCAGCGAGTCGCTCTTGTAGATCGGAGCGGTACAGCCCTCGACGTAGTGCACGTAGGCGTCCTCGTCGACGATGATCAGCGTGCGCTCGAACTGACCCATGTTCTCGGTGTTGATCCGGAAGTAGGCCTGCAGCGGGATGTCGACGTGCACACCCTTCGGCACGTAGATGAACGATCCGCCCGACCACACCGCGGTGTTGAGCGCGGAGAACTTGTTGTCCCCTGCCGGAATCACGGTGCCGAAATACTGCTTGAAGATCTCGGGATGCTGCTTCAGCGCGCTGTCGGTGTCGAGGAAGATGACGCCGAGCGCCTCGAGGTCTTCACGGATCGAGTGGTAGACCACCTCGGACTCGTACTGGGCAGCGACACCGGAGACCAGCCGCTGCTTCTCCGCCTCGGGGATGCCGAGCCGGTCGTAGGTGTTCTTGATGTCGGCGGGCAGGTCGTCCCACGTGGCAGCCTGCTTCTCACTCGACCGCACGAAGTACTTGATGTTGTCGAAGTGGATGCCCTCGAGGTCGGAGCCCCAGTTCGGCATCGGCTTCTTGCCGAAGGTGCGCAGCGCCTTGAGCCGGACGTCGAGCATCCACTCGGGCTCGCTCTTCTTGGCCGAGATGTCCCGCACCACGGCCTCACTCAGACCACGCTGCGCGCTGGCGCCCGCGACGTCCGAGTCGGACCAGCCGTAGCCGTAATTGCCAAGGGAGGCAATGGCTTCCTCTTGGGTAAGGGCATCCGGGGTGGTCGTCATGTCGACACTCCTTGCTGGGTGGTGGTGGCTTCGGCGCGGGCTGAGCGCCGAATGGTGGATGGCTTCTCGGGACCGAGCGGTACGTGGGTGGTGCACGCACAGTCGCCGTTGACGATGGTGGCCAGCCGCTGGACGTGGGTGCCCAGGATCTCGGCGAAGGCTTCGCGTTCGGTCTCGCACAGCTCCGGGAACTCCTCTGCCACGTGTGAAACCGGGCAGTGGTGCTGACAGATCTGCACGCCGCCAAGCGGTCCGGTGACCGGCGTGGTGGTGGTCGCGTAGCCCGCCTCGGTGAGGGCGGTGGCAACCCGGTCGGCGGCACCCTTGACGTCACCGTCGGAGGCGTCGGTCACCCCGGCCAGGATCGTGTCGATGCGCCTGCGCGCGAACGTCTGGATCGCTTCGTCGCCACCGATCTCGCGCAGCTGACGCATGGCCGCGACCGCGAGGTCGTCGTAGGTGTGCTCGAGCTTCCCGCGCCCAGCCGCCGTGAGCCGGTACCGCTTGGCGGGCCTGCCCCTGCCGTTGTGCTGCCAGCTGGCCGCGGCGTTGGACTCGGCGTCACCATTATCGATGAGCGCATCGAGGTGACGACGCACGCCCGCCGCCGAAATGCCAAGCCGGTCACCGATCTGACTCGCCGTGACGGGGCCCTCCAGCAACAGCTGGACGATCGCCTTCCTGGTGTGACCGTCGGAGGTCGGCGCGGCAACGGCCACGCTCGAAGACTCCAAACTTAATTTCACAACACCATTGTGACGGAATTAGCGAAGCGGGGCTAGCAAGGCAACCCTTACCAGGCAGGCCCCCAGAACCCCGCCGGTTACGCTGCTCTGATGGCAGCCCGCCTACGGTCCCTCAGCTCGGCCGTCGCCCGCTGGCACGCCGATGAGTCCACCGTAGGGTCGCCGCTCGTCGCGAGCGAGGTGGCCGCGCTGCGTCGCACCCGCGTCTTCGGCGCGACGGGCACCGTATTGATGGCGATCGGGGCCCTCGGTGCGGGCGCTCGTCCCGTCGTCCAGGATCCCACGTTCGGGGTGCGGCTGCTGAACCTGCCGTCCCGCATCCAGACCGTCTCGCTGACCATGACCACCACCGGCGCGGTGATGATGGCGCTGGCGTGGCTGATGCTTGGCCGCTTCGCGCTGGGCAGCCGCCGCATGTCGCGCAGCCAGATGGACCGCACCCTGCTGCTGTGGGCGCTGCCGCTGCTGATCGCGCCGCCGATGTACAGCAGGGACGTCTACTCCTATCTCGCACAGAGTCAGATCTCGTTGCTCGGGCTCGACCCGTATCGCGTGGGGCCTGCGCCGGGGCTTGGCCTTGACCACGTGTTCACGCTGTCGGTGCCGAACATGTGGCGCGAGACGCCTGCGCCGTACGGGCCGCTGTTCTTGTGGCTGGGCCGTGGCATCTCGGAGCTGACGGGCGAGAACATCGTTGCCGCGGTGCTGTGCCACCGGATCGTGGTGCTGTTCGGCGTGGGCCTGATCGTCTGGGCCACACCGCGTTTGGCGCGGCGGTGCGGGGTGGCCGAGGTCAGCGCACTGTGGCTCGGACCGTGCAACCCGCTGCTGCTCATGCATCTCGTCGCGGGCATCCACAACGAAGCCCTGATGCTGGGTCTGATGCTGGCGGGCACCGAGTTCGCCCTGCGCGCCATCAGCCGTACTCGCGACAACCACCCCGCGGGTCCCCTGTTGCCGCGTCCTCTGCACTGGCCACAGGACCGTGCCGACTGGATGACGTGGATGCCGCTGGTGATGTTGGTCGCAGGGACCACGCTGATCACCATGTCGTCGCAGGTGAAGCTGCCGTCGCTGCTGGCAGTGGGGTTCGTTGCGATGGCTCTGGCGTGCAAGTGGGGCGGAACGTTTCGGGCCTTCGTGAGGGCGGGCGGGCTGGTGACGGCGATCGCGGTCATGGTGACGGTGCTGATCGGCTGGGCCAGCGGGCTTGGCTTCGGCTGGCTGTTCACCCTCGGCACCGCGAACGTGGTCCGGTCGTGGATGTCGCCACCGACCCTGCTCGCCCTCGGCACCGGTCAGGTGGGCATCCTGCTCGGACTCGGCGACCACACCACCGCGATCCTTGGCCTGACCCGTGCCATCGGTGTGATCCTCATCGCAATTCTGGTCTCCTACCTGCTGCTGGCCGTGTTGCGTGGCCGGCTGCACCCGGTCGGCGGCCTCGGCGTCGCACTGGGTGCGACCGTGCTGCTGTTCCCGGTGGTGCAGCCCTGGTACTTGCTGTGGGCGATCATCCCGCTGGCGACCTGGGCGACGCGGCCGGGTTTCCGCGGTACCGCCATCGCAAGCAGCCTGGTGGTGGGTATTTTCGGGCCGACGGCCAACGGCGACCGGTTCGCCTTGTTCCAGATCCTCGACGCGACGCTGGCGAGCCTCGTCATCGTGGCCATCCTGATCGCGATCACCTACCGCAGGCTGCCCTGGCGCCCACTGCCCGACGTCAACGGCACCGGGCCACCGCAGGAACCCTCCAGCGGGGAAGAGTCGCGACCACCGCCGACACCGGCCGCCAAACCTGACGCTTACGCTGAGTACCCGTGACGTCCCGTTCTGCCGTTAGCCGCTCCTCGCGCGAGCGCTCGTCGGAAATCCCAGTGCTCATACGCGGGGTGAGCAAGCGGTTCGGGTCGACGACGGCGGTCGACGGGCTCGATCTCGACGTGCAGCGGGCCGAGGTGCTTGCGCTGCTCGGGCCGAACGGCGCGGGCAAGACAACCACCATCGAGATGTGCGAGGGGTTCACCCGGCCCGACTCCGGCACCATCGAAGTCCTCGGCCTCGATCCCATCGCCGACAACGCCCAGCTGCGTGAACGCATCGGCGTGATGCTGCAGGGTGGCGGCGGCTATCCGGCGGCGCGGGCCAGGGAGATGCTCGATCTGGTCGCCGCCTACTCGGCCAACCCGCTCGACCCCGCATGGTTGATGGACACCCTCGGCCTTACCGAGTCCGCCCGCACCACCTATCGGCGGCTGTCCGGCGGCCAGCAGCAACGCCTCGCGCTGGCGTGCGCCGTGGTGGGCAGGCCGGAGCTGGTGTTCCTCGACGAGCCGACCGCAGGCATGGACGCGCACGCGCGAATCGTGGTGTGGGAGTTGATCGACGGACTGCGCCGCGACGGCGTCACGGTGGTCCTCACCACCCACCAGCTGTCCGAGGCCGAGCAGCTCGCGGACCGGTTGGTGATCATCGACCACGGCGCCGCGGTGGCCGCAGGGACTCCCGCCGAGCTGATGGGGCGCGGCGCCGAGAACCAGCTGCGCTTCTCCGCTCCCCCGAAACTCGATCTCTCACTGCTGATTTCGGCCCTGCCCGAGGACTATCGGACGGTCGAGACGACGCCAGGCGAGTACCTGGTCGAGGGCCACGTCGACCCGCAGGTACTGGCCACCGTCACCGCATGGTGCGCGCGGCTCGACGTGCTGGCCACCGACATGCGCGTCGAACAGCGCAGCCTCGAGAACGTCTTCCTCGATCTCACGGGACGGGAGCTGCGACCGTGACGAGCGCTTGCGCGAGGAACCGAGGATTATGACTTCGCTACACAACCGCTTTGCACCAGGCACCTTCACCCCCGACCCGCGACCCGCGACGGTGCCCAAGATGCTGGCCGCGCAGTTCCGCCTCGAGCTGAAGCTGTTGCTGCGCAACGGTGAACAGCTGCTGCTGACGATGTTCATCCCGATCACGCTGCTGATCGGACTGACACTGCTGCCCCTCGGCTCGTTCGGGGACAACCGGGCAGCCAGCTTCGTCCCAGCGATCATGGCGCTCGCCGTGATCTCGACGGCCTTCACCGGCCAGGCCATCGCGGTGGCCTTCGACCGGCGTTACGGCGCGCTGAAGCGATTGGGTGCGACCGCGCTTCCGGTGTGGGGAATCATCGCAGGCAAGTCGCTTGCCGTCGTCACCGTGGTGTTCCTGCAGTCGATTCTGTTGGGCGCCATCGGCTTTGCGCTGGGCTGGCGGCCGGCGATCGCCGGGCTGGCGTTGGGCGCGGTGATCATCGCGCTCGGAACGGCCGGATTCGCCGCACTGGGGCTGCTGTTGGGCGGCACCCTGCGCGCCGAGATCGTGCTGGCGGTGGCCAACCTGCTGTGGTTCGTCTTCGCAGGCCTCGGCGCCCTGACGCTCGGCGGTGGCATGGTCTCGCACGGCGTGAAATGGGTGGCCAGGCTGACTCCTTCCGGCGCCCTGACCGAGGCATTGACTCAGGCGATGATGCCGTCCGTGGACTGGTTCGGCATTGCGGTGCTCGCGGTGTGGGGCGGGGTCGCGGCCCTTTGCGCGCTGCGCTGGTTCCGCTTCACCTGAGCACCGCCGCAGGCGTCGCGCGCAGCGCCTCGACGATCAGCCTGCCGCCCAATGCGGTGACCACACCGCCTGCCACGCGATCGATCCAGTGCTTCCCGCGCAGATAGACCGCACGTGGCCGGGACGAGGAGAAGAGCACCGCAACGATGGTGTACCAACCCATTTCGACGGCGAAGGTCAGCGGCGGCAACGCCCAGAACATCCACACGGGAATCTGGGCGGGAAGGAACGCCGCGAAGATGCTCGCGTACCAGATCGCCGTCTTCGGATTGCTGAGCTGAGTCGCAAGCCCGACTACGAAGGATCGGCGCCATCCACCGGTCGCAGGCCGCCCGTCGTCGGCCGCGACGGCAAGCGGCGTTCGTGCCCCGCGCCAGAGCCGGATGCCGAGGTAGACGAGATAAGTGCCGCCAGCCACCTTCAGCGCCATGTACAGCCAGTCGACCTGCATCAGCAGCGCCTGCAGTCCGCCGAGCGCGAGGCCCGAGAAGACCATCCCACCGAGTCCCATGCCCAGCGCCGATGCCAATCCGTCGCGCCGCGACAGCGCGGCGGCGGCGCGCACCACGACGACGAAGCTCGGCCCAGGGCTGATCGCGCCGATGGCCAAGGTACCGAGAATGCTGAGGAGGGCGAGCTGTGCGGACATGACTTCATGTAACCGTCCAACTCGGCACCGCGCACGTGAGGAGCAAGACGGACAGAAGTCGAGCCCTACTACATTCTGTAGTTGAGGTTCCTTTACGATCGGTCGGTGCCCGTCGGACGGTTCTTGCTGCGGCTGGTGGACGTGCTGCCCATGCCGAGCCTGCGAACGCAACGGCTGGTGGCCGCCACGGTCGTGCTGACCCAGGGCGGTATCGCCGTCACCGGCGCCATCGTCCGCGTCACCGCGTCCGGCCTCGGCTGTCCCACCTGGCCACAGTGCTTCCCAGGCAGCTTCACACCGGTCCCCCACGCCGAAGTCGCCGTCGTCCATCAGGTTGTCGAGTTCGGCAACCGGATGATCACCTTCCTCGTCGTACTCACCGCGGCCCTTGCACTGCTGACGGTGACCCGTGCCCGCCGCCGGCGCGAGGTGCTGGTCTACGCGTGGCTGATGCCTGCCTCGACGGTCGCGCAGGCCGTCATGGGCGGGATCACGGTACTGACCGGCTTGCTGTGGTGGACGGTCGCGATCCACCTCGTCGCGTCGATGACGATGGTCTGGCTGGCAGTGCTGCTGTACGTCAAGATCGGTGAACCCGACGATGGCGTGTCGACGCCCGTGGTGCCAAGACCGTTGCGGCAATTGACCGCGTTGACGGCCGTCGTGCTGGCAGCGCAACTCGTCAGCGGCACGCTCGTGACGGGCGCCGGGCCACACGCAGGCGACAAGAGCGTCGAACAGCCGGTGCCGCGACTGCAGGTCGAGATCACCACGCTGGTGCATGTGCACAGCTCGCTGTTGGTGGCCTACCTGGC
The DNA here is from genome assembly GCF_014202335.1 of Mycobacterium sp. AZCC_0083. Classification (GTDB taxonomy): domain Bacteria; phylum Actinomycetota; class Actinomycetes; order Mycobacteriales; family Mycobacteriaceae; genus Mycobacterium. Next base: position 255,341 of record NZ_JACHGP010000001.1, read on the forward strand.
CTTGATCGTCGGCCTTGGCTTCGCCCTGGGTGCGGTGCGCGCGCCGAAGCCGGTGGTGCTGCGCCTGTGGGTGCTACTGGTGTTGGTGTGCGCGCAGGGAATGGTCGGGACGGTGCAGTTCTTCACGGGCGTGCCCGCGGCGCTGGTCGCCGTGCACGTCGCGGGGGCGGCCGCGTGCACGGCAGCCACCGCGGCGCTATGGGCCTCGATGCGAGAACGGGCCGAGCCCAAGCCGGTCGAGGGCTGACTCGACTCCAAGGGCGAATGCGCGCTGCTGCCTTGCGCGGTCTACCTCGTCGATCTGCCGCCAGCCCAGCGACGGCTCGACCAGCTCCAGTTCCAGCAGCCGCGGATCCCGAGGTCCGCCGATGACGTCGACGCGGGCGTAGAGGAACTCCGACGGCGCGATGCCAAGGTGGGCGCCTGCGGCCGCCAGCGCGGCGTGGCCGACGTCCCACAGCTCGAAGTCGGGCTCGGCGGCCTGCAGCGACTCCTCGGCGTACGTGCCGGAATCGTCGAACTCGGGCCGGTGCCCCGGCGGCGGCAGGATCGGCCCCTTGGTAAACGCGTGGGACTGCTCGCCCGCGAGGAACACCATCGCAGTCTCGCCGTCGGCGATCCGCGGGTCGTAGGGCTGCACCAGCACGGTGCGCCCAGCATCCTGCAGCGTCGCGGCGTGCTCCCGCGCCGCATCTGGATCGGTGAACCGTTGCGCGCCAACCGATCCCGCACCGACCGCCGGTTTCACGACGACTTCCCCACCGTCCAGGCTCAGCCGCTCGCCAGGGGCGAAGAACCGGCTCGGCACCGTCGGCACCCCGGCCGCGGCCAGGTCGGCCAGGTACCGCTTGTCGGTGTTCCAGGCCACCACGTCCGGCGCGTTCAGCAGGTTGGGCACCCGTCGCGTCCATGCGAGGAATTCGTCGAGCCGGTCGATGTAGTCCCACGTGGCACGCAACACCACCACGTCGGTGCGCTCGGTGTCGGGATCGTCCCAGGACAGCCAGCGGGCGTGCAGGCCGCGTGCCCGCAGCGCCTCCACCAACCCCGAATCGTCGCCGTCACCCTCCACGAGAGCGCGACAACCTGCGAAGACGATGTGCGGATGGCGAACGTTGGGCCTGGCGAGTTTCACCTTGGAATGATAGGTCGTATGTACGTCATCGAAGTCGCCGAAACCGGTGATCCAGAAGTCCTGAATTACGTCGAACGCCCGGAGCCCTCACCCGGCCCCGGCCAGGTGCTGATCAAGGCGGAGGCGATCGGCGTCAACTTCATCGACACCTACTTCCGGGCCGGCCTCTACCCGCGACCGACGCCCTTCGTCGTAGGCACCGAGGTGTGCGGCACCATCGCCGCGGTCGGTGACGACGTCGCCGCCCTGAGCGTCGGCGACCGGGTGGTCACTGCACAGGCCGACGGCGGCTACGCCGAATTCTGTTTGGCACCAGCCGATTTCGTGGCGTACGTGCCCGACGCCGTGCCCGCAGAAGTCGCCGCTTCGTCGCTACTGAAGGGCATGACCGCCCACTACCTGATCAAGTCCACCTACCCCGTGCAGCAGGGCGATACCGTTCTGCTGCACGCCGGGGCCGGCGGCGTCGGCCTGATCCTGACGCAATGGGCCACCAGCCTGGCCGTGCGGGTGATCACCACGGTGTCGACGCGGGAGAAGGGCGAGTTGTCTCGCAAGGCCGGCGCGATCGAGGTGCTCGACTACCCCAGCGAGAGCGAAGGCGGCGCGGCCGAGTTCGGTGCTCGGATCCGGGAGCTCACCGGGGGCCAAGGGGTGGCGGCGGTGTACGACGGGGTTGGCGCGTCGACGTTCGACGCCAGCCTGGCCAGCCTCGCGGTGCGCGGCACACTCGCCCTGTTCGGCGCGGCGAGCGGGCCGGTGCCACCGGTCGATCCGCAGCGGCTCAACGCTGCCGGTTCGGTCTTCCTGACGCGGCCGACCCTGGCGCACCACTCCCGCACCGCCGACGAGTTCGGCTGGCGCGCGGGTGAACTGCTCGACGCGATCTCGCAGGGCACCATCGACGTCACGGTGAGCAACCGGTACCCACTGTCGGACGCCGCCGACGCCCACCGCGACCTGGAGGGCCGCAAGACGGTCGGCTCGGTGGTCCTTGTGCCGTAAGGCCAGGCACCGCTCTAACCTTGTCGACGTGGCCGAGGACCTGATCGTGTCGCGGGCCATGGTAATTCCCGCGTCCGACTTGAGCGAACGCTTCTCCAGGTCCTCCGGCCCCGGCGGGCAGGGGGTGAACACGGCGGACAGCCGGGTCGAGCTGTCGTTCGACGTGGCCCGTTCGCCTGCGGTACCGGAGTGGTTGCGCCCTCGAATGCTGCGCCGACTCGAGGGGCGTCTCTCGGACGGCGTGCTCAGGGTGGCGGCGAGTGAGCATCGCGCGCAGCTCCAGAACCGCGCCGCCGCCCGCGAGCGGATGGCGCGCCTGCTTCGCGACGCCGCGACCGCACCTCCCCCGATCCGCAGGCCGACCAAGCCGACCAGGGGCTCGAAGGAGCGCAGGATCGAGGACAAGAAGCGTCGTGGCCAGACCAAGCTCGGCCGGCGCGGAGGCTGGGACACGAGCTAGCGGGTGTTAGTGCCCCAACACCGTCGGCAGGGCCAGCGCGGAGTCGACAGCCAGTGCGCAGAACACGACGGCAAGGTAGTTGTTCGACTGAAGGAACAGCCGCAGCGGCTTCACGGGCTCACCGCGCTTGACCCCCGAGTACAGCTGGTGGGCCATCACCAGGAACCACGCGCCCGCGATCAGCGCGACCGACGCGTACAGCCAGCCGGTGACCAACGCGAGCGCCAGGGTGGTCAGCACGGTCAGCCAGGTGTAGATCAGGATCTGCCTGGTGACCTGCCGTTCGGTGGCCACCGTCGGCAGCATCGGCACGCCTGCGGCCTTGTAGTCGTCCTTGTAGCGCATCGCCAGCGCCCAGGTGTGCGGTGGCGTCCAGAAGAAGATGATCCCGAACATCACCAGCGCAGGCCACTGGATGGTCCCCGTCACCGCGGACCAGGCGATCATCACGGGCATGCAGCCTGCCGCGCCGCCCCACACCACGTTCTGCGAGGTGCGGCGCTTCAGCAGCAGCGTGTAGACGAAGACGTAGAACAAGATCGTCGCGACGGCCAATAGGCCCGACAGCAGGTTGGTGGTCCACCACAGCCAGGCGAACGAGCCAACGGACAGCACCAGGCCGAAGATCAGCGCGTGCCGGGTTGGCACGGACTCGCGCGCCAACGGGCGCCGCGCGGTTCGCTTCATTACCTTGTCGATGTCGGCGTCGGCGACGCAGTTCAGGGTGTTGGCGCCCGCCGCGGCCAGCAGGCCGCCAACCAGGGTGTTGAGAATCAGCAGGGGGTTCACGGTGCCGCGATCGGCAAGCAGCATCGCCGGGATGGCAGTGACGAGCAACAGCTCGATCACCCGCGGCTTGGTCAGCGCGATATAGGCCAAGAGCGTGGTGCCCGTGCGGCCAGGCGCCTCGTGAAAAAAACGGCGCTCGCGAATGCTCACGCAGTTGTCTCCTCGGTGTTTCGCGGCAGCGCGCAGCTTCTACTACAGACGATGGTAGACCGCGTTCCGGGGCATCCGACAACTCAGGGTCGGTTCGGGTGAACGCCCGGACAACTTGGCCAATGCGGTCTGCAACGCCATAGCGTTCCGCACTAGGGTATTGATGGACCAACCTGCCGACCCGAGGGGTTAATACGTGACCACAGTGGAAGAGATCTCCGCCCTCACCCGCCCCAACCATCCGGACGATTGGACCGACGTCGACTCCCTCGCCGTCGACACCGTTCGGGTGCTTGCCGCCGACGCCGTGCAGAAGGTCGGCAATGGGCATCCTGGCACGGCGATGAGCCTGGCGCCGTTGGCGTACACGTTGTTCCAGCGCCAGATGATCCACGACCCGAGCGACCTGCACTGGTTGGGCAGGGACCGCTTCGTGTTGTCCTGCGGGCACTCCAGCCTCACCCTCTACATCCAGCTCTACCTTGGCGGATTCGGCCTTGAGCTCGCCGACATCGAGGCGCTGCGTACGTGGGGCAGCAAGACGCCAGGGCATCCGGAGTTCCGGCACACCCCAGGCGTGGAGATCACCACGGGACCGCTGGGCCAGGGCCTCGCCTCGGCGGTCGGCATGGCGATGGCATCACGCTACGAGCGCGGCCTCTTCGATCCGGACGCCGCACCGGGCACCAGCCCGTTCGACCACTTCATCTACGTCATCGCCTCGGACGGCGACATGGAGGAAGGGGTGACCAGCGAGGCATCGTCACTGGCAGGCACCCAGGAACTCGGCAACCTCATCGTGTTCTACGACCACAACCAGATCTCGATCGAGCACGACACCAACATCGCGCTCTCCGAGAACGTGCCCGACAGATACCGCGCCTACGGCTGGCACGTGCAGGAGGTCGAGGGCGGCGAGAACGTCGTCGGCATCGAGGCGGCCATCGAGGCGGCGAAGGCCGTTACCGACAAGCCGTCGTTCATCTCGCTGCGCACGATCATCGGCTACCCCGCACCAACCAAGATGAACACCGGTGGGGTGCACGGGTCCGCGCTCGGCGAAGAGGAAGTGGCCGCCACCAAGCGCGTGCTCGGCTTCGATCCCGACAAGACCTTCGAGGTGCGCGACGAAGTCATCGAGCACACCCGCAAGCTGGTGGACCGCGGCCGCGAGGCGCACGAGAAGTGGCAACCGGGATTCGACGCGTGGGCCGAGCGCGAGCCCGAGCGAAAGAAGCTGCTGGATCGACTGTTGGCCCAGGAACTGCCAGAGGGTTGGGACGCCGACCTGACCTACTGGGAGCCCGGCTCCAAGCCGCTGGCCACCCGCGCCGCATTCGGCAAGGTGCTCAACGACGTAGCGCCGAAGCTGCCCGAACTATGGGGCGGCTCAGCAGATCTGGCGGGCAGCAACAACACCACCATCGAGGGGGTGAACTCGTTCGGGCCGCCGTCCATCTCGACCAAGGACTACACCGCGGACTGGTACGGCCGGGTGCTGCACTTCGGCATCCGCGAACACGCGATGGGCTCGATCCTGTCCGGCATCGTCCTGCACGGGCCGACCCGCGCCTTCGGCGGCACCTTCCTGCAGTTCTCCGACTACATGCGGCCAGCGGTGCGGTTGGCCTCATTGATGGACATCGACACCATCTACGTCTGGACGCACGACTCAATCGGTCTTGGTGAAGACGGGCCGACCCACCAGCCGGTCGAGCACCTCGCCGCGTTGCGCGCGATCCCCAACCTGTCGGTGGTGCGGCCAGGCGATCCGAACGAGACGGCATACGCGTGGCGCACCATCGTGGCGCGAGGCGCGAGTAGCGGGCCGGTCGGTTTCATCCTGACCCGGCAGGGCATTCCAGTTCTGGAGGGCACCGACTCCGAGGGCGTGGCCAAGGGCGGCTACGTGCTTGGCGGCGGTAACCCCGCCGACGACGCCGACGTGATCATCATCGGCACCGGCTCCGAGCTTCAGTTGGCGGTGGAGGCACGTAAGCAGTTGGCGGAGAAGGACATCACCGCCTACGTCGTCTCGATGCCCTGCGTGGAATGGTTCGAGAGCCAGCCCAAGGAGTACCGCGACAGCGTGCTGCCCCCCGAGGTGTCGGCGCGCGTGGCGGTGGAGGCCGGCATCGCGCAGAGCTGGCACAAACTCGTCGGTGACACCGGCGAGATCGTCTCGATCGAGCACTACGGCGCTTCGGCCGACGACAAGACGTTGTTCCGTGAGTTCGGATTCACCCCGGAAGCCGTGGTGGCCGCCGCGGAACGATCAATGGACAACTGACACATCAAACCGAAGTACTAAGGAGCACCCCATGACTCAGAACCCGAACCTCGCGGCGCTGAGTGCCGCAGGCGTGTCCGTATGGCTCGACGACCTCTCGCGTGAGCGTCTGCAGACCGGCAACCTGCAGAACCTGATCGACACCCACAGCGTCGTCGGCGTCACCACCAACCCGTCGATCTTCCAGGCTGCGCTGTCGAAGGGCACCGCCTACGACGCCCAGGTGGCCGAGCTTGCCGAGCGCGGCGCCGACGTCGACGCCACCATCCGCACGGTCACCACCGACGATGTCCGCAACGCCTGCGACGTCCTGGCCAAGGTCTACGAGGCGTCGGGCGGCGTCGACGGCCGGGTGTCCATCGAGGTGGACCCGCGTCTCGCCCACGACACCGACAAGACCATCCTGCAAGCCATCGAGTTGTGGAAGATCGTCGACCGGCCCAACGTGCTGATCAAGATCCCGGCCACCAAGGCCGGGCTGCCTGCGATCACCGCCGTCATCGCCGAGGGCATCTCGGTCAACGTCACGCTGATCTTCTCCGTCGAGCGGCACGAAGCCGTCATGGACGCCTATCTCGCCGGACTGGAGAAGGCCAAGGAAGCCGGCCACGACCTGAGCAAGATCCACTCCGTCGCATCGTTCTTCGTCTCACGCGTCGACACCGAGATCGACGCAAGGCTGGAGACGATCGGCAGCGACGAGGCACTCGCGCTGCGCGGACAGGCCGGCGTGGCCAACGCGCGACTGGCGTACAAGGCCTACGAGGACGTGTTCGTCGGCGGCGCCCAGTATGAGGTCCTCAAGGCCGAAGGGGCGCGCGTGCAACGCCCGCTCTGGGCGTCGACCGGCGTGAAGAACCCCGACTACTCCGACACGCTGTACGTCACCGAACTGGTGGCGCCGAACACCGTCAACACGATGCCCGAGAAGACCATGGATGCCGTGGCCGATCACGGCGTCATCACCGGTGACACGATCTCGGGCACGTCGGAGGCGGCACAGGAGGTCTTCGACAAGCTGGAGGCCATCGGCATCGACCTGACCGACGTCTTCCTGGTGCTGGAGAACGAGGGCGTGGAGAAGTTCGAGAAATCGTGGCTGGAGCTGATCGACGCAACCCAGGGTCAGCTCGACGCAGCCGGCAAATGACATCGGGTTCCGACTGGATCAACCCGCTGCGGGACAAGCGCGACAAGCGGTTACCGCGCATCGCGGGTCCGTGTGCGGTGGTGATCTTCGGAGTGACCGGCGATCTGGCCACCAAGAAGCTGATGCCCGCGATCTACGACCTCGCCAACCGCGGGCTTCTTCCGCCCACGTTCTCTCTGGTCGGGTTCGGCCGTCGGGACTGGAGTGACCAGGACTTCGCCGACGTCGTGCTCAAGGCAGTGCAGGGACACGCGCGCACGCCCTTCCGTCAGGAGGTCTGGGACCGACTGAGTGAGGGCATCCGCTTCGCCCAAGGCGAATTCGACGACGACAAGGCCTTCGAGCGGCTGTCCGAAACCCTGGCCAAGCTCGATGCCGAGCGCGGGACCGGTGGCAATCACGCCTTCTACCTGTCGATTCCGCCGAAGGCCTTTCCCTCGGTGTGCGAGCAGCTGTCCAAGTCCGGGCTGGCCAGACCCGAAGGCGACCGGTGGAGCCGCGTCGTGATCGAGAAGCCGTTCGGTCACGATCTGGACAGTGCCCGCTCGCTCAACAAAGTGGTCAACAGCGTCTTTCCCGAGACGTCGGTGTTCCGCATCGACCACTACCTTGGCAAGGAGACGGTGCAGAACATCCTTGCGCTGCGCTTCGCCAACCAGCTGTTCGATCCGATTTGGAACGCCCACTACGTCGACCACGTCCAGATCACGATGGCCGAGGACATCGGGCTTGGCGGGCGTGGAGGTTACTACGACGGTGTCGGCGCCGCCAGAGACGTCATCCAGAACCACCTGACCCAGCTGCTGGCACTCACCGCGATGGAAGAGCCGGTCAGCTTCAAGCCCTCGGAGTTGCAGGCCGAGAAGATCAAGGTGCTTTCGGCGACGAAGCTGGTGGAGCCCTTGGGCGAGAACACCTCCCGCGGTCAGTACACCGCCGGTTGGCAGGGCGGCGAGAAGGTGGTCGGGCTCCTCGAGGAGGAGGGCTTCTCCAAGACCTCCACCACCGAGACCTTCGCCGCGATCACGTTGGAGGTCGACACCAGGCGCTGGGCGGGTGTCCCGTTCTACCTCCGCACCGGAAAGCGACTGGGCCGCAGGGTGACCGAGATCGCTCTCGTCTTCAAGCGCGCCCCGCATCTGCCGTTCGACGCCACCATGACCGACGAACTGGGCAAGAACGCGTTGGTCATTCGGGTGCAGCCCGACGAGGGCATCACGCTGCGGTTCGGCTCGAAGGTGCCGGGGCATGCCATGGAGGTCCGCGACGTCAACATGGACTTCTCCTACGGGTCGGCGTTCGCCGAGGACTCCCCCGAAGCATACGAACGCTTGATTCTCGACGTCCTGCTCGGCGAGCCGTCGTTGTTCCCCGTGAACCAGGAGGTCGAATTGTCCTGGGAGATCCTTGATCCCGCGCTCGAGTACTGGACGGCGCACGGCAAGCCCGACCCGTACGAATCGGGTGGCTGGGGGCCGGATTCGGCGTTCGAGATGTTGCAGCGGACCGGCCGGGAATGGCGGCGGCCATGACAAGCGCTTGCGCGGAACACCGAGCGGCCGTGATGAGCGCTTGCGCGAAGAACCGAGGACACTGATGATCGTCGATCTGGAAGCCACCACGACAAACGTGGTCAACAAGAAGCTCGACGGGCTGCGCGAAGAAGGTGGCGCGTTCACGATGGCCAGGGTGTTGACCCTGGTCATCGCGCCGGACAGCGAGGCCATCCTCGAGGAGTCCATCGAGGCGGCCAACGCCGCCAGCCGTGAGCACCCCTGCCGGGTGATCGTGGTCTTCGCCGTGGACCGCGATGCCGCAGACGCCCAGCTGGATGCCCAGATTCGGGTAGGCCACGACGCCGGCGCCGGTGAGGTCGTGGTGCTCAAGCTGTACGGACCGTTGGCCGCGCAGGCCAGTAGCGTCGTGACACCCTTCCTGCTGCCGGACACGCCGGTGGTGGCCTGGTGGCCTGACGTTGCCCCCCGGGTGCCGGCTCAGGATCCGTTGGGCCAGTTGGCGATCCGTCGGATCACCGATGCGACGTACGGGACCGATCCGCTTGCCTGCATCAAGAGCAGGTTGGAGGGCTACACCCCTGGCGACACCGACCTGGCGTGGAGCCGCATCACCTACTGGCGGGCGATGCTGACCTCGGCGTTGGATCAGGGGCCCCACGAGCCGATTCAGTCGGCTCTGGTGTCCGGTCTCAAGACCGAACCTGCCCTGGACGTCTTGGCTGGCTGGCTGGCCGGCCGGATCGACGGTCCGGTGAAACGGGCCGTCGGCGAGCTGAAGGTCGAGTTGGTCCGCGCCAGCGAGACGATCACGCTCAGCAGGCCACAGGACGGCCGCACCGCCACCCTGACTCGTACCGCCAAGCCCGCGGCCCTACTTCCGTTGGCGCGCAGGGAAACTCGGGAGTGCCTGGCGGAGGACATGCGCAGGCTCGACGCCGACGAGATCTACTTGTCCGCACTGCAGGGCATCGACAAGGTGGAGTATGTCTGAGACCGTCATCGAGAAGTACGCCGACGCCGACGCCCTGGTCTCCGCCGTGGGCGACCGGCTGGTTGGCGCCATCACTGGCGCCATCGATGCACGCGGCGTCGCGTACGTCGTCCTGACCGGCGGCGGAACGGGCGTCAAGCTGCTCAAGCACGTCGGCGCGCATGGTGCTGCGATCGACTGGTCGAAGGTGCATCTGTTCTGGGGTGACGACCGGTACGTGCCTGCGGACGACGACGACCGCAACGACAAACAGGCCCGCGAGGCGCTGCTGGACCACATCGACGTGCCCGCGGCCAACGTGCACGCGATGCCCGCAAGCGACGGAGAGTTCGGCGACGACATCGACGCCGCCGCCCTGTTCTACGAGCAGGTCCTGGCCGCCACCGCCGCAGACGGGGCGCCAGCACCGGATTTCGACGTGCACCTTCTCGGAATGGGTGGCGAGGGCCACGTGAACTCACTGTTCCCGCACACCCCTGCCGTCAGCGAGACCACCCGCTTGGTGGTGGGAGTGACCGACTCCCCCAAGCCGCCGCCGCGCCGCATCACGTTGACGCTGCCCGCTGTTCAGCGCTCACGCGAGGTGTGGCTGGTGGTCGCGGGCGCGGAGAAGGCCGACGCGGTGGCTGCCGCAGTAGGCGGCGCCGCAGCGGTCGACGTGCCCGCGGCGGGCGCCATCGGACGCGATGCCACGGTGTGGCTGCTCGACGAAGCCGCCGCGGCGAACCTGTAATACTGACGTCCATGGCAGACAAAGGCGTCGGCACTGGTGGACGCACCCGGCCGGCCACCGGACGGCAGCGAATCAGGACGTTGACCCAGGCTGCGCTGAACGCCGACGTCACGGTCGAGATGGTGGAGACCATCCTCACCGACCTCGGCGACACGCTGACCGTCCTCGACAAGACGACCGTCGGCCTGGACACCACGATGGACCGCTTCAACGAAACCATCACCCGCATCGACGAATTGGCGCCACGGCTGTTCAGCATGGTCGACCGCCTCGAGGCGATCGTGGAGCGCGTCGAACGCATCGTGGGTGTCGGCGAATCGGTGGTCGCGCCGTGGGCGGCGACGGAGAATGCCGTACGCGGCGCGGTCAACGCGATACGCAAGACCACCGGGCTGTAAGGGTTCCCGACCGAGTGCGGTCACCACTGGACGTCCTTCCCACTGCCGACGGCGTCGGATTGCCTTGGGACGTTCCCGTCGACGACGCCGTCGCCGCCGTTGCCACGGCACGCACCGCGTGTGGCGATTCGTTCGTGCTGCGCAGCGGCGGCACCCACTACCTGTTCACGTTCTCCCCGACCGGTGTCGAGTCGTTCTACGCGCTGCTGGAAGAAGCGGCGAGCAAGGGCGTCGCCGACTATCTGATGTTGCGGCGCAAGCTGCCCGACGAGCTATTCGCGGGCAGGCGCACGCTACCCGGGTCGTTGTTCCGCCGCGACGACGTGTCGTCATACCTGGCCAATCTCGAGCACGCACTCGACGCCACCGAGGCCGAGCTTGGCGAACGCGGCTCGGTCGACCTGTTCGGGCTCACCCGGCGGCTCGGGCACCGGATGGGGCTGGCGTCGTGGGCCGGGCCTGGCTGCGCCGACGGCGATGCCTTCGAGCGGCTGGTCGCCGCGTTCGACACGGTCGACGGGTCGGACGCGTTCGTGCACCCTGATGCGATGGCCGCGGTCGCCGCATCTGGGATGCGAGGCGAGCGGGCGGCCCTTGACGACGTAGCTGCGGTGATCGAAGATGCTCTGCTCCAGCATGATTCGGAGATTGCGCGCAACGGGTTGTTCGCGCGGATCGTCGAGGCGTGGGGGTCAGAGCCTGCGGAGGTGCGCACGCGCGGCATCGCGATGGACGTCGTCATGCCGACTGACATGGTCGTCGATCTATTGAAGTGAGGGACTTTGCTCGACGTCGGTGATGGCCAGCGCATCCACTGGGAGCTTCACGGCAATCCCGACGGCATACCAGTGGTACTGCTCCACGGCGGCCCCGGCGCAGGTGGTCCGCGCGGCACCCGAAAGCTGTTCGATCAGAAGCTCTTCCGGCTCGTCCTGTTCGATCAGCGCGGTTGCGGTGAGAGCCTGCCGAACGTGGCCGATCCCGACGTCGCGCTGGACGCGAACACCACCTGGCACCTGGTCGACGACATCGAGCGGCTCCGGGTTCAGGTGGGCGTCGAACGCTGGCTGGTGTACGGCGGGTCATGGGGGTCGACGCTCGCGCTCGCCTACGCCCAACGGCACCCCCACCGGGTCTCCGGCCTGCTCCTGGTGGCGGTCACCACGACGACTCCCGACGAGATCGACTGGCTCTATCGTGGCGCCGGACGGCTCTTCCCCGAAGCGTGGGATGCCTTTCGGGCGGGCGCGGGCGACATCGGCGACTCGAGCGCGGAGCTGATCGCCGCGTACGGCAGCCTCATCAGCAGCCCCGATCCGCGGGTGCGCGAGCGGGCTGCCTACGACTGGTGCACGTGGGAGGACGCGCTGATCGCCCACGAATCGTCCGGCTCGCCCGGAAGTTACAGCAGCCGAACGGGTCTCGACCGCATTGCCTTCGTGCGACTGTGCGCCCACTACTTCGGGAACCAGGCCTGGTTGAGCGACGGTCAGCTGCTGGCCGACGTCGGCCGGATCAGTGGCGTCCCGGGACGGCTGGTCCACGGGCGAAATGACATAGGATGCCCACCGCAAACGGCGTGGGAGCTCGCCAAGGCGTGGCCGGCCGCGCAGTTGGCGCTCATCGACGACGCCGGGCATACCGGCAGTCCCGCGTCCGCGGCAGCCATGCACGCCGCTGTCGCCGACTTGAGTCGGATGCTGGCCTAGCCGCTATTGCGCAGTGCGGTGGCCAGCCCGCTCATGGTCAGCAGGATGCCGCGCTGGACGAGTTCCTCGGTGTCACCGGAGCGATAGCGCCGCAGTAGCTCGACCTGAAGGTGGTTCAGCGGTTCGAGGTACGGGAACCGGTTGAACACCGAGCGGGCCAGCGCCGGGTTGTCGGCAAGCAGGTCGTCGTGACCGGTGATCAGCTTGTGCATCCGTAGCGTCCGTTGGTACTCGTCGACGATCTTGTCGAACACCCTGTGCCGCAGTGCTTCGTCGTCGACCAGCTCCGCGTACCGCGCGGCCAGACCCATGTCGGCCTTGGCAAGTACCTGCGCCATGTTGGACAGCACGGTCCGGAAGAACGGCCACCGCTGGTAGAGGTCCTGAAGCACCTTGAGCCGCGCCTCGGGGGTTTCGGGGCCTGCCGCGATCCAGTCCTCGAACGCCGTCCCGGTGCCGTACCACCCTGGCAGCATGACGCGGGACTGGCTCCAGGCCAGCACCCACGGGATGGCCCGCAGGTCGGCGATCGACGTGGTGGGTTTGCGGGAGGCGGGGCGGCTGCCGATGTTCAGCGCGCCGATCTCGCTCACCGGGGTGGATTCCTTGAAGTACTCGACGAAACCCGGTGTGTCGTGCACCAGTTCGCCGTACGCCTTCTGTGCCCTTGCGGCCAGGTCGTCGAGCACCTCGTAGGCGGGGCCTGCCTCGTCGCCAAGGCCCTCGACGTCCAACAGTGTCGACTCCAGCGTCGCGGCGAGCAGCGTCTCCAGGTTGCGGTGTGCCGTCCGCGGCTCGGCGTACTTGGCGGCGATCACCTCACCCTGCTCGGTGATGCGCAGCGACCCCTTCACCGCTCCTGGCGGCTGCGCGAGGATGGCGTCGTAGCTTGGCCCACCGCCGCGACCGACGGTGCCGCCGCGACCGTGGAAGAGCCGCAACCGGATTCCCGTCTTGCGGGCCGACTCCACCAGATCCAGCTCGGCCCGGTAGAGCGCCCAGTTCGCCGCGAGGTAACCGCCGTCCTTGTTGGAGTCCGAGTAGCCGAGCATGACCTCCTGGTGTTCACCGCGAGCGTGCACCAACGCGCGGTACAGCGGAAGGTCCAGTACCGCCTCGAGAATCGCCGAGCCGCGCTGCAGGTCGTCGATGGTCTCGAAGAGCGGCACGATCCCGACGGGGCTGTACGGATGCTCTCCAGATGCGTCCAGCAGGCCGGCTTCCTTCAGCAGGATCGCCGCCTCGAGCATGTCCGACACCGACTGACACATGGAGATGATGTAGTTGGGTACCGCGTTGGGCCCGAACACCTTCACCGCGCGGGCGCCTGCCGTCACGATGTCGAGTTCCTTGCGGGCGAGCTCCGACAGTTCGGCTCCCGGGCCGACAAGCGGCCTGCGCGTGGCCAGCTCGGCGACGAGCACCTCGACGCGCTCGGACTCGGGCAGGGACAGGTAGTCGGGATGCACTCCGGCCCAGGCCAGCAGCTCGGCGACGACCTCCTCGTGCACGTCGGAGTTCTGCCGTAGATCCAGACCGGACAGGTGAAAACCGAAGACGCGCACGGCTTCCCGCAACCGGGCCAGCCGGTCGTCGGCAAGCACTTCGCTGCCGTTCGCCCGAAGTGAGGCGTCCACCACGTCGAGGTCGGCCAGCAGCTCGCCAGGCGTCTCGTATCGCGGCATGCCCAGGTCGAGCAGCCGCTCGGGTTGCCTGTCGAGGATCTCGGCGGCGGTGGCCGTGAGGCGGCCGTGCACGACGCGCAATGCCCGCCGGTACGGCTCGTCCGCGCGGGCCGGCTCGGCGCACGTGTCGGCAAGGGCGGCCAGTTCGTCGCTGATCTGCACCAGCCGCACCGACATCGAGAGTTCCTCCTCGAGTGCGGTGAGCTCGACGAAGTAGTGGGCGAGTGCCATGTAGGCGGCGCTGCCGGTGGCCAGCCGGACCACGTCGGCGGTGACGTTCGGGTTGCCGTCGCGGTCGCCGCCGATCCAGGAGCCTGGCCGCAGGATCGGTTCCTCGAGCAGCTGCGCATCCGGCCAGCGCGCCTGTAGAGCCGCGCGGACCTCGGCGTTCACCCGCGGGATGACCTCGAAGAAGGCCGCAGGGTAGTAGCGAAGGCCGGTTTCGATCTCGTCTTGAATCTTCAACCGGGACAACCGGATCAGCGCGGTCTGCCACAACACCAGGATGTGGCGGCGTAGTTCGAGTTCGATGCTGCGGCCGTCGTCGGTGTGGCTGTGCCCGTGCGCGCGCAGGCGCAGGCGCATCAACTCGGTGATGCGGTGCTGGGTGTCGAAGACGGTGCGCCGCCGCGTCTCGGTGGGGTGCGCGGTGATCACCGGCGACACCAGCGCGCCGGTCAGCGCGTCGGCGACGGTTGCGGAGTCGAGGTCGGCCGATTCCAGCTTCAGGTACGTCGAGGCCAGGCTGCTGTTCTGTGGCGGCTCCCCCGCTGCGACGTGCACGGCGCGGCGGCGTTCCCGGTGGATGTCCTCGGCGACGTTGGCCAGCAGGGCGAAGTGGGTGAAGGCGCGGATGACCGGGATGGCCTGATGCACGTCGATGCCGTCGAATAGGCCAGCGAGTTCGGCACGATCGATCTCCGAGCGGCGAACCCGGAACGACTCGACCCTGGCGCGCTCGATGAGATCGAACACGGCGTCGCCGTTCTGCTCGCGGACGGTGTCGCCGAGGATGGTGCCCAGCAGCCGAATGTCCTCCCGCATCGGCTCGGTTGCTTCACGACCCACTTGCGTACGGCGCACTGAGCCGATGGGTTCGAGCACGGTGTCGGAAGCATCGGCCATGTGTCCAGTATCGACGCCCCTGGAATACCGCGCATGGTGAGGTTCCGCTCACGGAGCCGGTGCCACGATCGTGGTGGGGGCCGTTCCGATGGACGGCGCACCCACGGGGACGATCGGTTTGGCCGGGGTGGACGTGCTCGTCGACTCGGAATGCACCGCAGGCGGAGCCTTCTGCCCGTCTGGCATGACGATCGGCGTGGCCGTGGCGCCCCCGCTGCCGCCGTCGTCGGAGCCCGAGATCGAGTTCTGTGGCGGCGGCCAGTCCACGGCCGTCGGGGGCCAGCTGTCGCTGCTGCCCGAACCCGACGAGTCGCCGGGAGGCGGACAACCGGCGCCTGCCCCGAAGTCACCGGCGACGGTGCAATCGGCGGCGGCGACGCCTGTCGGCAGCACGGCGACCCACCCCGCGACCAACACGGCCGCGAAGACAGCCCTTCGAGCGGATATCCGGGACGGGCTCACAGCGAGAGGATGTCCCCGTAGGCGTTGACACTGTCATCGGACCTGTCGGTGTCGATCATCGCCGTGGCGAAGAACCGGACCGACACCGCGCCACCACAGGCATCGACCTTGACGTGCGCATCGTGGACGACGATCTCGCCGGTTCGGCCCTTGAGCGCCTTCTTGCCGAGACCTACGTTCGTGATCGTCCCTGGAAGGAGGTTGATCGACACGTTGCCGCCAAGGTCCGCGTAGGGGCCGATGTCGCTCAGTGCGTCACCAGCCCCGAGGCCGGGGTTGATCCCGATGTCTGCGTTTCCCCCGACGCTCCCACCCTCACTGAGGTCGATCTGACAGCCCAGCTGCAGGCCGAAGACGAGGGTGCCCGAGTTCACCGCGACCGCACCGTTGCCGTCGATGGTCGCGGCGGCCTTTCCCGTGACGAACCCCTCCCTGGTGAAGGCAGTGGCGGCCATGTTCGGCACGGAGTTGATGGTCATTCTGGTGAGCGCAGCACTCAGGTGCCAGCCATCGTCGGTGTCCGCGGATTGGGTCACGTCCGCGACGGGCAGCGGATCCGCTGCGGCAACGCCAGCACTCACACAGAGAAGTGCGGCGGAAAAGCCGCCGACACGCAGAAGTCCCAGCAGGTTCGCGGCCACGGCGCCGATGTTAAGGGGCGCTGCTGAGTGATTCCTGACCGTGAGCTGGGCCAGGCGAGCGGGGCTGACGGGTGCTAGGCGCCGTACTTGATCTGCAGCGCGACGCCGATGATCGAGACGACCCAGATACCGGTGACGAAGTACGTCAACCTGTCCAGGTTCTTCTCGACGACGGTCGAGCCCGAGAGGCTGGACTGAACGCCACCGCCGAACAGAGTGGACAGACCGCCACCCTTGGCACGGTGCAGCAACACCAGCAACACCACCAAGACACTGGTGACGATCAGAGTGATCTGCAGCGCGAAAACCATGAGCGCCAGAATACCGGGCGGCGCGCCGGTTTACGGAATCGGCCCGCCTGCGGCGATGGCGGACAGGATCGCGAATTGCTCCCCGTCCAGCGATGCCCCGCCGACCAGGGCGCCATCGACGTCGTCCTGCGCGACGATCTCGCCGACGTTCTTGGCGTTGACCGATCCGCCGTAGAGCACCCGTACGCCTGCAGCAATGGCCGGAGTGGACAGCTCGGCGAGTTCCTTGCGGATCGCTGCACACACCTCCTGCGCGTCGGCGGCGCTGGCGACCCGGCCGGTGCCGATCGCCCACACTGGCTCGTAGGCGATGACGATGGTGGTGAGCTGTTCTGCGGTCAGCCCGGCCAGTGAGCCCCTGAGCTGATCGGTGCAGTGCGCGACGTGGTTGCCTGCCTCGCGGATCTCCAGACCCTCGCCGATGCAGACGATCGGGGTCAGGCCGTGCTTGAACGCCGCGGCGGCCTTGGCGGCCACCAGCGCATCGTCCTCGGCGTGGTAGGTCCTGCGCTCGGAGTGCCCGACGACCGCGAACGTGCAGCCGAGCTTGGCAAGGAACGCACCGCTGATGTCGCCGGTGTAGGCGCCGGAGTCGTGCGGAGACAGATCCTGCGCCCCATAGGTGAGCTTGAGCTTGTCGCCGTCGACCAGCGTCTGCACGCTGCGCAGATCGGTGAACGGCGGGATGACGGTGACGTCGACCTTGGCGAAGTA
Source organism: Mycobacterium sp. AZCC_0083 (assembly GCF_014202335.1). Classification (GTDB taxonomy): domain Bacteria; phylum Actinomycetota; class Actinomycetes; order Mycobacteriales; family Mycobacteriaceae; genus Mycobacterium. The sequence continues at coordinate 272,606 of NZ_JACHGP010000001.1, forward strand.
CTTCTCCGGCAACGAGAACGCGATCTTCTGCACTAGGGCGATGGCCTCGTAGTGATTGAGGTTCATCTTCCAGTTGCCGGCGATCAGCGGCTTACGGGACACGGGTCTCCTCGGTTCTTCTGGACTGCGGGGCGATCAGGACTGCTCGAGCACGGCTTCGAGAACTTCCAAGCCCGGCAGCGTCTTGCCCTCAAGGTATTCCAGCGAAGCCCCGCCGCCGGTCGAAATGTGTGAGAAGCCGTCCTCGGGCAGTCCGAGCTGGCGCACCGCAGCTGCGGAATCGCCACCGCCGACGACGCTGAAGGCGCCCTTGGCGGTCGCCCCGATGATCGCCTCGGCGACACCCTTGGTGCCCGCCGCGAACGCCGGGAACTCGAATACGCCCATGGGGCCGTTCCAGAACACGGTCTTCGCGTTCGAGAGCAGCGCGGCGAACCGCTTGACCGACTCCGGGCCGACGTCCAGGCCCATCTTGTCCTCGGGAATCTTGTCCGCCGCCACGGTCTCGGGCGGCGAGTCCGCGGCGAACTCCGCCGTGACGACGATGTCCACCGGTAGGTGGATGACATCGCCGTAGTCCTCGAGAAGCTTCTTGCAGGTGTCGATCATCTCCGGCTGACAAAGCGAGGTGCCCACCGAAAGTCCTTGCGCGGCAAGGAAGGTGTAGCACATACCGCCGCCGATGACGATGCTGTCGGCCTTGGTGGCGAGGTTCTCGATGACCGCAAGCTTGTCGGACACCTTGGACCCGCCGAGTACCACGGCGTAGGGCCGCTTGGTCGAGCTGGTGAGCTGCTCGAGCACCTTCACTTCGGTGGCCACCAGGGTGCCCGCGTAGTGCGGCAGCAGCGTGGCGACGTCATACACCGACGCCTGCTTGCGGTGCACCACCCCGAAACCGTCCGAGACGAACGCACCGTCGTCACCGACGAGCTCGACCAGTTGTTTGGCCAGCGCCAGCCGTTCGGCGTCGTCCTTGCTGGTCTCCCGCGGGTCGAAGCGGATGTTCTCCAGCAGCAGCACGTCACCGTCGGTGAGTCCCTCGGCGCGGGCCAGCGCGTCCGTGCCGACCACGTCACCAGCCAGCTGGACGTGCCTGCCGACTTGCTCGCCGAGGGCGGCCGCGACGGGCGCCAGCGAGTACTTCGGCTCCGGCCCACCCTTTGGCCTGCCGAGGTGGGCGGTGACGACGACCTTGGCCCCGGCGTCGGCCAGCGCCTTCAGCGTGGGTGCCGAGGCGATGATCCGGCCGGGATCGGTGATGTTGCCGTCTTCGTCCAGTGGGACGTTGAGGTCGGAGCGCACCAGCACTCCCCGACCCTCGACGCCAGCTGCGAGCAGGTCCTCGAGTGTCGAAACCGCCACGGTCAGAGCGACTTACCGACCAGCGCGACCAGATCGACGAGGCGGTTGGAGTAGCCCCACTCGTTGTCGTACCACGACACGACCTTGGCCTGGTTGTCGATCACCTTGGTCAGGCCGGAGTCGAAGATCGAGCTGTGCGGATCGGTGACGATGTCGCTCGACACGATCGGCGCGTCGTAGTACTTGAGGATGCCCTTGAGCGTGCCCTCGGCGGCCGCCTTGAACGCGGCGTTGATCTCGTCGGCGGTGCCGGACTTGGCCAGCTCCACGGTCAGGTCGGTGCACGATCCCGTGGGGATCGGCACCCGCAGCGCGTAGCCGTCCAGCTTGCCCTTGAGCTCGGGCAGCACCAGGCCGATGGCCTTGGCGGCACCGGTCGAGGTGGGCACGATGTTCAGCGCGGCCGCGCGAGCGCGGCGCAGGTCGCTGTGCGGGCCGTCCTGCAGATTCTGGTCCTGCGTGTAGGCGTGGATGGTCGTCATCAGGCCCTTGACGATGCCGAACTCGTCGTTGAGGACCTTGGCCAGCGGGCCGAGGCAGTTCGTGGTGCACGACGCGTTGGAGATGATGTTCTGGCTGCCGTCGTACTTGTCGTCGTTGACGCCGATGACGATGGTGATGTCCGGATCGGTGGCAGGCGCGGAGATGATGACCTTCTTGGCGCCCGCGTCCAGGTGGCCCTTGGCCTTGGCGGCGTTGGTGAAGATGCCGGTGGACTCGACGACCACGTCGACGCCCAGATCGCCCCACGGCAATTCCGACGGACCGGCCTTGACCTCGAGCGCCTTGATCTTGGTGGAGCCGACGACGATGGTGTCGTCGCCCTCCAGGCTGACGTCGTAGGGCAGCCTGCCGAGGATCGAGTCGAATTTCAGCAGGTGCGCCAGCGTGGCGTTGTCCGTGAGGTCGTTGACCGCCACGATCTCGATGTCGGTGTTGTTGCCGAGCGCCTTCTGGGCGTCCAGCGCCCTGAAGAAGTTGCGCCCGATTCGGCCGAAGCCGTTAACGCCTACCCGAACCGTCACGATCGTCACTCCCTGTTCTGTTGCGAACTACCCGGTCTACTGAGAATTGCCCGCAACCAGCCTAGTGGTGCGGCGACCGCTGCGCGACGGCCGGTCAGTGCGCGGCCAGGCTCTGGTCGATGTAGGGGTTGCCGAGCCACCTGCGCCGGATTCCCTGCAGCGTGCCGTCGTCCTCGAGTTCGGCTTGCGCGGCCGCGATTCGCTGCAGCGTCGCGTGGTCATCGAGGGCCACCGCGATCGCGATGTCCTCCCTGGAGATATTCCGTTGCACCACCTCGACACCGGCGAAGGGCGTGACGAGTTCGGTGAGCACCGGTGCCAGCTTCATGAATGCATCGCAGCCGCCGGTGGTCAGGTCTGTCAGCGCGGTGCGGATGCTGTCGTAGTCGTAGACCCGGACCGCCTTTGCCTTGCCCTCGGCCACCAGGTGTTCGGCGATGGGTTGGCTGGTGTTGCCCTGCTGGACACCGATGGTCAGCCCGGCCAGGTCGTCGATCGACCTCACTCTCGGCCATCGCTCGGTATCGATGGCGAGCGACTGGCCGGAGATCAGATAGGGCGGCGCGAAGGCGGCCTTGTGCTGCCGCTCCGGCGTCACCGTGGTTCCGGCGATGACGCAGTCGTATAGGCCTGCGGCGAGTTCGTCGAAGATGCCGTTGAAGTCGGAGCCGTCGTAGGCGACGAGCTCGACCGTCCTCCCCATCGCCACGGCGATCGCGTGGATGACGTCGATGTCGAGGCCGCCGTCACCGACGCCGTTGAACGGCGGGTCGGGGTACGCAACGCCCACTCGCAAGGTCGCCACGTGCCCAACCTAGGCCTCTTCGCCGTCTCCAACGTCGTCGTCGAGAAGTTCGTGGTCGTGGTGGATGTGGTTGATCTCGGGTGGGTCGTCGCCGATGGTCCAGGCGAGTCGGCCCTCGGGGGTGACGGTGGTGCTGGCGTGCCCGTCGCTGAGGAGTTTGTGGTCGGGCGGGCAGGCGAAGTGCAGCGTGTCGGCGTCGGTGGCGCCGTCGGGATACCAGTCCGGGGTGTGGTGCACTTCGCAGTCATAACCACCCGCGGTGCAGTCAGGCCGGGTGCAGCCCTTGTCGCGGGCGTGGCAGACGATGCGTTGGTCGGCGGTGGCGATGCGGGTGCTGCGCCCCAGATAGATCGGCCGCTCGGAATGCCCATCGAACACCGTCAGGTAGTGAAAGCCGTTGCCGGCCATCCGGATCAGATCCCGCATGGGCAGCGACGACCCACCACCGGTGCGCGCCGGCGCGGGCATCGGCACGTCCGGATCGGCCATCGCGCGGGCGGCCTGCTCCATCTGATCCACCGTCACGGTCGCGATGACAGTGACCGGGACGCCGCGATGAGCACCCAGGTTTCCCGATTCTGTGGCCGTGCGCAGGCCCCACACGACCGCGTCGTGCAGGCGCTGCGGACGGGTGCGCGTGTCGGTGACCGCGTCGACCACGGTCTGTTCGGCACCGGGCAGGTGGTGGCCGGGCCGCACCGCGGCCTGCACTGCTTCGACATAGGCCCGGCCTTCTGGGGTGATCCAGCCCGACAGTCGACTCAACCCGTCCGGGCCCTGCCGGTCCAACGTCATCGAGCGGCGGTTCATCCGGTCACGGTCATCGAACAGCCCGTCCGGGTTCAGGGTGTCGGCCAGGCGGCGCCCGACCGTCGCGACGAACGCCGCATCCTGCTTACGGGCGTGGCGCACCAGGGTGCGTTCGGCGCGGTCCTTGTGCTGGGCGGCCGCGGCGGGCAGCGCGTCGATCGCATCGCACACCTCCTTGATGTGGCCCTCACCCACCGCGCCCGCCTCGACCGCGTCGGCGAGCGCCGGAAGTTCTGGTGGCAGCGGTGTCCCGGTCAGGGAGCGGCGCGCAGTGATGCGGGCCGCGACCTTGAACCGGCGCCCGACTTCGGCGGGCACGATGCGCAACCGGCGGGCCAGCACGTCGCGCAGTTTCACCCCCGGACGTGTGACGGGTCGGTCCTCGCCGTCGGGTGGGTCGGCCAGCTCGGCGAACATCCGGTAGGACAAGCCGCCGGTGACCCGCAGCTGGGTCTCCAGCCTGTCGGTCATCTCGACGCGAAAGGCGTTGCCCACCATGTCGGTTGACGTCTCCCGCAGCCGAGTCAAGGCCGCGTCGATCACGTCGAGGTCAGCGCCAACTCGGGCGCGGGCCACCTCGGCGGCGAGGAACGGACGATCAACGGACACACCTGCACGCTAATCGCACATACGTTCGAACAACAGGCACCAAAGCCCAACCTGTGGATGAAAACGCGACTGTGGATAACTGCGGCGTCGGCGCACCAAATCGGCGAAAACGCAGACCCCTCGACCGATCGAGCCGATATGGTCCGGCTGAAGTGGGAGGCCCCAATTGTCCAACAGTCCCGTGTGCCCGTTCGCGAGCCGCACATCGGCGTTGCAGGTGTGGCTGAGGCTCACACTCGCCGCCTTCTTGCTGGCCGTCTACACCGTCATCGCGATGGCCGGTGGCGTTGCCCGTGCCGACGACGATCCGTCCGCTTCTGGTGGCGAGTCCGGTACGACGGGTGCGACTTCCCAACAGTCAGGCCCGCAGAAATCGGGCTCGGGTAGCTCCGGAACGAATGCGACGTCACACCCGGCGCCACCCGCCGATGTGGAGAAACCGGCGAAAGTTGACCCAGCCAAGCCCGATGAATCCGATCCGCCTAGCACCGGCGACACGTCGATCACGACCCCGAAGACCAAGACCCCGAAGCCCACGGCAACCACCGAACCCACTACCGCCGCGACGGCGACTGACACGACACACGCCGACACGATCAGCCCACCGCAGAACACCCCGGTCGGCACCACGGCCTCCGAGACCCCGCCGACACCCGAGACCCCACCGCTCGTGGTCCCCGAAGAAGGCTCAGCCACAACCGATTCGCCCGGAGTCGACGCCGAGCCGGCAAAGACCCTGCCTACCAACGTCTCACACGACTCGAGGCGGCCCAGCCAGCCGGCCAGTGTGGCCGCGCCAGCCAGCGCCGAGCCACGGCCGACCGCGACCGTCGAATCCAACGTGCGCAGCCTCAGGCCCCAGGTCGAACCCGACCCTGCCAGCGCCGTCGCAGCAGCCATCGCGCCGCCCGATCCTGCTCCGGTCAATCCGATTTCGTTCAATCCGCCACAGCTCGTCCAGCAGCTCACCGGGTTGGTCGCGGACGCCGGAACGATCATGGTGTCGGTCGTGCACACCGCCGCAACCGCCGTGGCGCAAGCCTTCGGACCCGACAGCTTCCTAGGCGTGCCCTACATGCTGGCCACCACGGTGGCCAACGTCGCGGCGGCCGTCGGCCGGTCGATCATCGGGGCGCCGATGTTCGAACCCACCACGGGCCAGTTCACCGTCAACTACGGCATTCTCGATGGACTGGCGTTCTTCAATCCGACCAAGCCGCCCGCCGGTGCCAATGACGACGACATCAGCGTGACCGCGGGACATCCACTACCGATCATCCTGCTCAACGGCACCCTAGCCACCCAGGGCACCAACTGGTCCGTCGGAGCACCGGTCCTGGCCAATGCGGGATACAAGGTCTACACGTTCAACTACGGCAACACCACGGGGAACCCGAACTTCCCGATCCAGGCCGTCGGCGACATCAACGACCAGTCCAGCGTGGAGCTCGCCGCCGAGGTGCAGAGAGTGCTCGACGAAACGGGTGCCCCGAAGGTCATCCTGGTCGGGCACTCTCAAGGCGGCGGGATCCTGGCCGTCAACTACATCAACAACATGGGCGGTGCGGACAAGGTGTCGCAGCTCATCGGGATTTCTCCGAGTAATCACGGTACCGACGTCGATGGCCTTGGCGGGCTACTGTCGCTGCCGATCCTGGGGTCGTTGTTCGCCGGTATCGCCAATGTGCTCGGGCCTGCCCTCTACCAACAGGCGCTGGGTTCGCCCTTCCAGCAAGAGGTCTATGGCAACGGCGATACCCGCCCAGGTGTCCTGTACACCACGATCGCGTCCGTCAACGACGAGGTCGTCACCCCCTACACGCAGCAGGCCCTCAACGGTCCGAACGTCACGAACATCGTGCTTCAGGACCTCTACCCGGGACTGGTCCTCGGCCACGCGAACATCTTCTTGAGTCCACAGGTGTGGTCGACGGTGCTCGACGCGCTGGCGAGCAACCCGGCAGCCAATCCGCTACAGGCTCACAGCACCGTCGCGGCCTGACGAACGAACTAGGCGTCCTCGAGCAGGTCCGGCGTGACCGCCGACTCGGTATCGGGGATCCCGTCCTGCTTGGCCTTGCGGTCAGCCATCGACAGGAGACGCCGAATACGGCCTGCCACGGCGTCTTTCGTCATCGGTGGCTCGGCGAGGCGGCCCAACTCCTCCAGGGATGCCTGCCGGTGCTCGACCCGCAGCCGGCCCGCCGCGGAGAGGTGATCGGGCACCGTGTCGCCGAGGATGAACAGCGCGCGCTCAACCCTGGCCGCCGCGGCCACCGCCGCCCTCGCCGAACGGCGCAGGTTCGCGTCGTCGAAGTTGGCCAGCCGGTTGGCGGTGGCCCGAACCTCGCGGCGCATCCGCCGCTCTTCCCACGTCAACCGGGTGTCCTGCGCGCCCATCCTGGTCAGCAGTGCGCCGATGGCCTCGCCGTCGCGCACCACCACACGGTCGCTCCCCCGCACCTCGCGAGCCTTGGCGCTGACACCCAGCCGCCGCGCAGCGCCGACGAGCGCGAGCGCCGCCTCCGGGCCAGGGCAACTGACCTCGAGCGCCGACGATCGACCGGGCTCGGTCAACGAGCCGTGGGCCAAAAACGCTCCCCGCCAAGCTGCTTCGGCATCGCCGACGCTGCCGCCGACCACTTGCGCTGGCAATCCGCGCACCGGGCGACCGCGCAGATCGAGCAGCCCGGTCTGCCGCGCGAGCGACTCGCCGTCCTGCGCGACGCGCACCAGGTACCGGGTGCTCTTGCGGATGCCGCTTGCCGACAACACGTGCACGACGGCGTTGTAGCCGTAGAGGTCGTGGATGTCCTTGCGCAACCGCCGCGCGATGATGCCGAGATCGACCTCTGCCTCGACCACGACGCGGCCCGCCACGATGTGCAGACCGCCTGCGAAGCGCAGCAAGGACGCCACCTCAGCACGACGCGCACTCACCGAGTTGATCACCAACCGGCTCAGCTCGTCCTTGACCTCGGCTGTCATAGCCACGAAAACGTCACCTCTCGTCGACCGACCTCACGGCGGCGGTGGGAACCGTCGGCGGCACGGGTGCGCTGCCACGTAGGCGTACGCGCTCCAAGGCAGCCGCCAATCTCGCCGGGTCATGTAATGGTGTACCAGGTCGAGACACGTCAGCAAACTCGACTTCGGCATTGAGGATCGCCGCAGTGCGCCTGAGCTGTTCACGTTCGCGCTCGCCAGGCGCCCCCGCCGCATCGACGACGATGTCGTGCACGGTGAATCCGGGTGCGTGCTGGGCCAAGACGTGGATGTGGCGTTCGGCGGAGAACCCTGCGGTCTCGCCAGGCTCGCCCACCAGATTCAGCACCAGTGCGCGCCGAGCCTGCGTCGCCTGCAACGCCTCCGCCAGCTGCGGAACCAGGACGTGAGGTATCACACTGGTGAACCACGACCCTGGTCCGAGCACCACCAGATCGGCCGCCATGATCGCGTCGATGGCCTGCCGCGTGGCAGGCGGGTTGCTCGGCAGCAGCCGCACCCGCCGCACCTTGCCCACCGTGGTGGCGAGTGCGACCTGGCCGCGGATGACGCGGCTCATGCGCGGATCGGATTCCAGACCACCGACGTCGGCCTCGATCTGAAGCGCGATCGGACACATCGGCAGCACCCGGCCCTTGAGGTCAAGGATCCGGCCCAACTCGTCGAGCGCTGCGACGGGATCGGCGAGTACCTCGTTGAGTCCGGCGAGCAACAGGTTGCCGATCGGGTGGCCGGCAAGTGCCCCGCTGCCACCGAACCGGTGCTGGATGATGGTCCCCCACATCTGACCGTGCGGACTGTCAGAGGCCAACGCCGCCAACGCCATTCGCAGATCGCCCGGTGGGACCACGTCGAGCTCGTTGCGCAGCCGGCCAGAAGAGCCACCGTCGTCGGAGACCGTCACCACGGCCGTCACGTGTGGGGTGAGCCGCCGCGCAGCGGACAGCGTCGCGTACAGCCCGTGGCCGCCGCCGAGCGCAACGATGCGGGCGCTCATTCGCGCCCCAGATCCCGGTGCAGCACGCGCACCGTCAACTGATCTCCACCCTCGAGAAGCCCGGCCAGCGCCTCGGCCATGGCCACACTGCGATGCTTGCCGCCCGTGCAGCCGATCGCGACGGTCATGTAACGCTTTCCCTCCCGGCGGTAACCGTCGATGACGACGTCCAGCAGCCGATGGTAGGTGTCGAGGAACTCCTGCGCGCCCGGTTGGCCCAGGACGTAGTCGCGCACCGCGGGGTGCTGGCCCGTGTGGAGCCGCAGTTCGTCGACCCAGTGCGGGTTGGGCAGGAACCGTACGTCCATCACGGTGTCGGCGTCCATCGGCAGCCCGTACTTGTAGCCGAACGACTCGACGGTGACGCTGGTGTCCGCGACGGTCTCGCCACCGAAGGCCCGTTCGATGCTCGCCCGCAACGCGGGTACCGACAGTGCCGACGTGTCGATCACCAGATCGGCGGTCGCGCGCACCGCCGCCAGCAGCTGCCGTTCGGCGCTAATGCCTTCGGCGAGAGTCTGATTGCCCTGCAGCGGATGGCTGCGCCGGTTCTGCTCGTAGCGGCGCACCAAGATCTCGTCGGAGGCCTCGAGGAAGAGCACCCGTGGCGTGATCCCGCGGGTGGCCAGTTCGTTGCGCACCCACTCCAGGTCGCCGGTGAATCCGCGCGATCGGACGTCCATCACCACGGCCAACTGCGTGATTCGGGAACCAGCGGCCAACCCCAGCTCGACCATCCGGGCGATCAGCTCGGGCGGTAAGTTGTCCGCGACGTACCAGCCGATGTCCTCGAGCACCTTGGCGGCCGTCCCGCGACCCGCACCGGACAGCCCGGTGACCAGGACGACGTCGATGCCTCCTGCGGTGTCATCCGCCACTGGGTCTTCTACGCCGTCCCGCAATTCCTCGGTCATTCGCGATCCGCCTCCGGCTTCTCGCTGTGTGTCATCCCCGACCCCGTCATCCCGATGCTGTGCTCCGATCATGGTCGATGATCGGTTCGGGCGCGCCCGATTCGGCTGGCACACCCAGCGCCTCCAGTACTGCCTTCGCCGTGGCCACGCCGATCCCCGGCACCGAGGTGATCTCCTCGACGCTGGCCTGTTTCAGCCGGGCCAGCGAGCCGAAGTGGGTGACCAGCGCCTTACGACGGTGCTCCCCCAGACCGCGCACCGAGTCGAGCGCCGACGCCGTCATCCGCTTCGACCGCTTGCTGCGGTGGTAGGTGATCGCGAATCGGTGCGCTTCGTCGCGTACCCGCTGCAACAGGTAGAGGCCTTCGCTGTTGCGCGGCAGAATTATGGGATCGGGTGCGTCTCCTTTTTGCGATGGTACCCACACCTCCTCCAGCCGCTTGGCCAGCCCGATCACCGCGACGTCGGTCACGCCGAGTTCGTCGAGCACCGCCGCCGCGGCGTTGACCTGCGGGGCGCCGCCGTCGACCACGAACAGGTTCGGCGGGTACGCGAACTTGCGCGATCGGCCCTCGGCGACGAGCGGGCGGTCCGCGTCGGCGACGTGCCGCAAGAACCGCCTGCGCGTCACCTCGGCGATGGACGCGACGTCGTCGGAACGGCCGCCGCCCGCGGCCTCGCGAATGGCGTAGTGCCGGTAGTCCGACTTGCGGGGCAACCCGTCCTCGAACACCACCAGAGAGGCCACCACGTCGGTACCCTGGACGTGGCTGATGTCGACGCACTCGATGCGCAGCGGCGCTGCCAAAAGACCCAGGGACTCCTGAATGCTCTGCAGTGCAGCCGATCTCGCGTTGAAGTCACCGGCACGCTTGAGCTTGTGTTGAGCCAGCGCATCCTGGGCGTTGCGGCGCACCGTCTCACCGAGCGCCCGCTTGTCGCCGCGATGCGGTATCCGCAACTGAACCCGCGATCCACGCAAGCCGGACAGCCAGATCTCAAGCTCCTCCGCGTTGCTCGGCAGCACCGGGACGAGCACCTGTCGCGGCACCGGATTGGTCGCCTCGTCGCCCGTTCCACCGAGCTCGGCCTGGTCGCCGTAGAACTGCGTGAGGAACTGTTCGACGAGCAGCTCCTGGCCGGATTCACCTGGCTCACCTGGCTTGTCGACGACCCAGCCACGCTGGCCGCGGACCCGTCCGCCGCGCACGTGGAACACCTGCACGGCCGCTTCGAGGTCGTCGTCGGCGAACGCCACCACGTCGGCGTCGGTGCCGTCGCCGAACACCACGGTCTGCTTCTCCAGCGCGCGCTTGAGCGCACCGATGTTGTCCCGCAACCGGGCGGCCCGCTCGAAGTCGAGCACCTCGGCCGCGGCGTTCATCTGCTTTTCCATCTCCCGGACCAGCCGGTCGGTCTTGCCAGCCAGGAAGTCGCAGAAGTCCTCCACGATCACCCTGTGCTCCTCGGCGCTGACCCGGCCGACGCACGGGGCCGAGCACTTGTCGATGTAGCCGAGCAGGCAGGGACGGCCAATCTGGTTGTGCCGCTTGAACACCCCTGCTGAGCAGGTCCGCGCCGGGAAGACTCTGGTCAGCAGGTCGAGGGTCTCGCGGATGGCCCAGGCATGCGAGTACGGACCGAAGTAGCGCACCCCCTTGCGGCGTGGCCCGCGATAGACGAAGAGCCGGGGATACTCCTCGTTGAGCGTCACCGCAAGAACCGGGTACGACTTGTCGTCGCGGTAGCGGATGTTGAACCGCGGGTCGAACTCCTTGATCCAGTTGTACTCGAGCTGCAGCGCCTCGACTTCGGTGCTGACCACCGTCCACTCGACGCTGCTCGCGGTCGTCACCATCTGGCGCGTGCGCGGAGCCAGCCCGTAGACGTCGGCGAAGTAGGAGTTCAGCCTGCTGCGCAGGCTCTTGGCCTTGCCGACGTAGATGACCCTGCCGTGCGGATCCCTGAACCGGTACACGCCGGGCTGCACGGGGATGGATCCCGGAGCCGGTCGGTACGTCGCTGGATCGGGCACGGGTCCCAGGTTAGTACCGCGGTCCGACCCGATTCGACGAGCGCGCTCGACACCGAGGTCGGGCGCCCAAGTCGGCTGGCCGACTGCACCCGGCGGACCATGCCGATGAACTACCGTCGAGTGATGCGGATCCCGCCCCTGACGAAGGCGACGGCCCTGCTGGCGGGGGTCGTCCTGGTACTGGCCGGATGCGGTGCCGACGAAAGCCCACCATCGACTGTGGCTGGTCCTTGCTCCGTCGTCCCCAACGGCACACCAGCCCCCAAGACGACGACGCCTGCCACGGCAGCGACCACCTCCCAGAACATCTCCACCAATCCCGAGGTCGCCACCGGCTACCGCAAGGACATGACGGCTGTGCGGACGAGCACCTTCGCGGTCGTCACCGCCAATCCACTGGCCACCCAAGAGGCCTGCCTGGTGCTGAGCAAGGGCGGCACCGCAGCCGACGCGCTCGTCACCGCGCAGGCGGTGCTTGGCCTCGTCGAGCCGCAGTCGTCGGGGATCGGGGGTGGCGGGTTCCTGCTGTACTACGACGCCTCGTCCGGCAGCGTGCAGGCCTACGACGGACGTGAGGTGGCACCCGCGGCGGCCACCGAGAACTATCTGCGGTGGATCTCCGACACGGACCGCACCGAACCCAAGCCCGACGCGCGGGCATCGGGTCGCTCCATCGGGGTACCCGGCATCCTCGCCCTCCTGAAGGAGGTGCACACCGAGCACGGCAAGACGGACTGGCGCGAGCTGTTCGACCCCGCCGTCACACTGGCAGACAACGGATTCGACGTCAGCCCGAGGCTGGCGGCCGCGATCGCGGATTCCGCACCTGAACTGCGCGTCGACGCGAACGCGTCGGCCTACTTCCTCAACGCCGACGGCGGCCCCAAGACCGCAGGCACCCGAATAACCAACCCCGCCTATTCGAAGACGTTGGGCGTCATCGCATCCGACCCGCAATCCTTGTACACCGGAGATGTCGCCCGCGCCATCGTCGCCGCGGCAACCGATGCGTCCGGGGGGCGCACGCCGAGCTTGATGACCGTCGAGGACCTGTCCGGTTACACCGTCAAGAAGCGCGAGCCGTTGTGTACTCCCTACCGCGGCAAGGAGATCTGCGGTATGCCGCCACCGTCGTCCGGGGGTATCGCGGTGGCCTCGACCCTTGGCATTCTCGAGCACCTTGCCATGGGCGACCACAAACCCGCCGATGTCGACCTCAACGGCGGCCGTCCGTCCGTGATGGGAGTTCACCTCATCTCGGAGGCCGAGCGGCTGGCGTATGCCGACCGCGACAAGTACGTCGCCGACACCGATTTCGTTCCGCTGCCCGGCGGTTCACCCAACTCGCTGCTGAACAGTGACTACCTGGCCGGCCGGGCCGCACTGATCTCCGAGCAGCACACCATGGGCACCGCGAAGCCCGGCGACTTCGGATTGCCGACCACACCTGCGCCGCCCATCCCCGAGCACGGCACCAGCCAGATCAGCGTCGTCGACGCGCAGGGCAATGCGGCGTCACTGACCACCACGGTGGAGTCGGCGTTCGGGTCGTATCACATGGTGGACGGATTCATCCTCAACAACCAGCTCACCGACTTCTCTGCCGAGCCAATGGGTCCGGACGGAGTGCCGGTGGCCAATCGGGTCCAGCCGGGCAAGCGGCCCCGCAGTTCGATGGCGCCGACGCTGGTGTTCGAGTCCGGCCAGGCCGGCGCGAGGGGCCCGCTGTACGCGGTGCTTGGCTCGCCCGGCGGCTCGGTGATCATCCAGTTCGTGGTGAAAACCGTTGTGGGGATCCTGGATTGGGGCCTCGATCCGCAGCAGGCAGTGTCGGCCGTCGACTTCGGGGCCGCGAACTCGCCGAAGACCAACGTCGGCGGTGAACACCCCGACATCGATACCTCGGATAACGGTGACCACGACCAGCTCGTTCAGGGCCTACGCAAACTCGGACACGACGTCAACCTCGCCGACCAGTCCAGCGGACTGTCAGCGATCGTGCGGACCAGCCCCGGGTGGGTGGGCGGCGCAGACCCGCGCCGCGAGGGTCTGGTGATGGGCGACACCGGCCGCTGACGGATCACCCGAGGCCGTCGATGAAGCCGCAGAACGCAGCGCCCTTCGCCTCGTAGTTCACGAACAGGTCGTAGCTTGCCGCCCCTGGCGACAGCAGGACGACGTCGACGTCGGGCAGCGCCGCGGCCACCCGGACTGCCTCGTCAAGACCGTCGACCACGTGCGTATCCGACGGACGTTCTCTGGCGAATCCGCTGCCGATGACCGTGCCGTTGGTCGGCGCTTGGATGAGCGTCACCCGCCGGGCATCGCTGCACAGGTACGCGTCGACCTGATCGTAGTTGAGGTGCCGGTCCATGCCGCCGACGATCAGCGCGATGTTGTCGTCGGGCCGCATCGACTTGAGCGCGGCGACCACGCTCTCCCCCGTCGTCGCCAACGTGTCGTCGATCCACCGGGTCTGCCCCGTGATCCGCACGGTCTGCAGCCGGTGTGGCAGACCCACGAACGTCTCGAAGGCGGCATCGGCCTCGTTCGGTGTGACCGGTCGGCCAAGCACCTCTTCGGCGGCGAGGACGGCGAGTGCGCCGTTGACGACGTTGTGTTCGTAGGCCATCAGGGACGTGCCCGCAGGTCGGCGGACCGTTTCAGGGTCGACGAGCCGCAGTGACGGCGGGAACGTGGTGACGCCGATGCGTTGGAAGGCGGCGATTGCGTCTGGAGTGGACACCAACGTCCGTGCTCCGTTGCGGAAGACGTTGGCCTTGGCGAGGTAGTAGGAATCGGTGCCGCCGTGCCAATCCAGGTGGTCCTCATAGAGATTCGTCACGACGGCCACCGCTGGCGAGGTGGTCAGCAGCGCGGCCTGCTGGCTCGACAACTCCGCGACCACGATCGCGTCGGGCTCCGGTGACAGGTCCGACAGCGGGGTGCCGATGTTTCCGGCCACCACCGCGTTGACGCCGAGTCTGCCGAGCAGGTGATTGAGGAACGACGCCGTGGTGCTCTTGCCCTTGGTGCCCGTGACGCCGATGGTCTGCGCGCCGTGGCGCGACACGAACCAGTCGGCCGCACTCGAGATGCGCGCGCCCGTGGCCCGCAGTTCGGCGAAGACGGGCTGCCGCCAAGGCACCCCAGGGCTGATGAACACGATGTCGCAGTCGCGCAGGCGATTCAGATGTTCCGCACCGCGAAACACCGTGACGCCCGCGATGTCGGCAGGCACCTCGAGGCGGCCCCGACCCACGTCGTCGACGGCCTCGATGCGCGCCGCGCCTGCGGCCGCTGCGGTCCTGGCCATCGAGACGCCTTCTCGGCCGAAACCCCAGATGCCGACGACATGACCGGCCAGCTCAGCGCTTTGGGACGGCGCCATCTCGGTCATCCAGGGTCGACGCGTACTGCGCGGGCACGTAGTGAACGTCGGGGCTCGTGTCGGCCGTGGCGGCGACGGCTTCCAGTTCGGCGCGCCGTGCTCGGAACTCCTCCACCAGCGGCAGGCCTCGCCAGTCGTCGTCGTCCACGATCGACACCAGGGACTCGGCGGCTTCGTAGTACTCCCCGACGCACTCGAAGGGCTTGTGCACACCCAACCCGACGATGTCCGAGAAACCCAGTCGATTGTCGTTGTCCGCGAACAGGTTGTGGCCGAAGATGGCCTCCACCTCGGCGCGCCCGAGGCGCGGCCCCATGAGCGCGAAGACGAATAGGCACTTGGGACAGTGCCCACACCACGTCGCACCCCGACGCCCGGCATCGAGCGCGAACGGCCGGTTGCAGCTGATGAACACCCGGAAGTATTCGGGGCTGTTGCGGAACCGGTCGGCGATCTGGGATTCGGAGAGGCCGCGCAGCAGTGAGAAGTACCGGTCCGGGTTCATGCCGTACTGCGACAGCGTGTTCCGCAGAAGCGTCTCGTAGGCGATGCTCTTCGACCATTGGTGGTTGATGTCGCGGCCCATCCAGCTGACGTTGCCGATGTTGGAGGACCGCTCGTTGGACAGCACGACGGGGCCAAGCCCGTTGGCGTCGGCGACGATCAGTCCGATGACGCTGTTGATCGCCGTGACGGGGACGTGGCCGTTGTACGCACCATCATCGTTGGCTTCGATGAGCCGCCGAGCGACGGTCCTTGTCACGTGCGTGCTGTCCAGTCCGCTGACCTCGATGCACCGGTCAATCGGATCGAACTTGTTGACGCTGAACAGCATCGGGCGCATGCCGTGATGTTTGAGGGTCTCGATGGTCACCACCGAGTCCTTGCCGCCGCCGACGGGTACTAGCGGGGCGCGCGTGCCGTCCCATTCCTCGTCCCCGACACCGGACGCCGGCGCGGCCTCAGGACCGGTGATGTCGGGGGTGAGCGCGTCGGGCAGGTCGTTGCGGTAGGCAAACTCGCCCAGTCCACCGGCGATGAGGTCGCGCAGGTAGGTCCTCTCGAAATCCGACGTCGGAAAGGCGATTTCGATCCTGGGCGGCGCGGCGGCCTTGTAGTAGCTCGGCACGCACGTCAACGTGAGCAGTCGTAGCAGCCGGACGTCCGGTGACTTCTGGAGTGCCGTGCCGAAGTTCACCGCCTCGGTGAACGACACGTCGTCAGCGGGGTCGGTGCCGCGCAGCGTGTAGCGCGCGGTGAACGCGCCGTCGGTGACGTCGTACCCGTCGATCGTCAAGACCGAAAACACCTTCGGGTCGAATCGGCGACTCATCGCGACACCAGGAACGGTGGGCGCACCTCGACGTCCACGTCGAAGACGGTATCGGCGATGCTCGCGACCGGATGCGTCTGGAAGCCCGGCGAGATCCACCATGCGCGGTCGGCGCCGGCCGGGCGGGCGTCGACCCTGCGGACGCCGGTGGTGACGCCGCAGTGATCGAGTAGGTCGAGGATGGAGGTCGGCTCGGGGTTGTCGATGCCGACCAGCCCGGCAGCGGTGTCGAAGACCAGCGCACCGAGCAGCGGAGCGCCAGCGAGCGTCCCAGCCGGGACGCCGTCGGCGTAACCGCCGTCGTTCAACCACCGCTGGATCTGGTCGACCGCGGCGCGGCTCGTCGTGCGGGCCGCCATCCGCAGCCACAGCGGATCGGTCGTACGCGGCACGTGCGGTCCGGTGTCGCAGCCGGCAATGCGCACGGCGGTCGAACCGATCGGGTCCACCACGGCGCCCGTCACGACGAAGTCGGGGCTGCCGTCGATCTCCAAAAGCGTCACGGTGGCCGCGATCAGCGCACGATCCCGTCCCGCGGCGGCGCCTGCGAATCGGTCGAGTGAGGCGTGCAGCGCGTCCCTGTCCGGCATCGGGACGTCGAAGAACTCGGCGGTCTCGGTGAGATACCGCCAGATGCCGTCGGCGTCGGGCACGGCGCCGGCGATCATCGGGACGGTGATGGTGGGCTGCGAACACAGTGAGGCAATGACTTGCGTCACTGGGACGAGCGGAGTATCGATTTCGTGTATCCGATGTGCCGACGAGGGCGCCAAGGCCAGCGTCGTCGACATGCGAAAATCGGTCACTGACAGCGAATTCTACCGTACTCGATGAACGGAGCCGTGCGACGCCGCATGAGTGCCCCCAGGGTCGCCCAACTCAACGAGTCGGATTGGCGGGTGTTCGCCAACCTCCGGCTGCGGGCGCTCGCGGACACCCTCGGGACAGACGACCCTCAGTACCGGCAGGAGATGTCGTTCACCGCAGCTCAGTGGCGGCGCCGGTTGCGTGTTCACGCGCAGTTCGTTGCGGCGATCGACGACCACCTGGTGGGACTCGTCGGCGCGCAGCGCGAGAGCGTCGAGTCCGTCTACCTGTACTCGCTGTGGGTGGCACCGCCCGCCCGCGGTCACGACCTGGCCGCGGTCTTGTTGACTGCCGCCGTGGACTGGGCCCGCGCTCAGCACGCCCGCATGGTGACGTTGCGGGTCAGCCAGGACAACGCCGCAGCGCGCGCGGTGTACGAGCGCTTGGGATTCGGCGTGACCACCGCCAACGGCAAGGCCGCCGGCCACGCCGACGAAGTCACGATGTCGTTGAGCGTGGGCTGACGTCTGGGCGGTAGCGGACGATTAGTTCGCGCACGCGATCCATCGCCACCACGGCCCGGTCCTTGTCAACGGCCTGGATCGCCATCGCCGGCGTGTACTCGTCATCGGGCAGGTCGACCCGCGCCCAGCGTGCGCCGAGCGGGAATGACACGTCGACGACCTCTGACCATGGAATCAGCTTGTAGGCCAACAGGTTCCGCACCGCTATGCCCGGTGCGCCGACGCGTAGCCGGGGCCTGGCGAACAACAGAACCAGGCAACCGATGATCACCCCGAGCAACCCGATCGCAACCTGATCGGACGTCTGGAAGATCACCCCCGACGTGCCGACCTTGAGCAGGAAACCCACCGCGATGTGAGCGGCTGCGATCACGAACGCGGCGGCGTAGGCGAAGTACGGCGTAAGGTGTGGCCGCACTTCAAGGTCCCAGGTCGGAGCGGAGCTTGCGGAGCGACCTTCCGGCACAGGGGCGGAGTCCGGACTGGTCACGAACGGGCGCGCAGGTCACGCAGCGTCAGCGCGGTGGACAGCGCTGCCGCGGCGGCCTGAGCGCCCTTGTCCTCCGCCGACCCTGGCAGTCCGGCGCGGTCGAGGGCCTGCTTCTCGTCGTTGGTCGTGAGCACGCCGTTGGCAACGGGTTTCGAGGAGTCGAGTGACACCCTGGTCAACCCCTGGGTTACCGCGTCGCAGACGTAGTCGAAATGCGGTGTCTGTCCGCGAATCACCACGCCGAGCGCCACCACTGCGTCGTGGTCCCTCGCCAAAGCCTGTGCCACGACCGGGATCTCGATGGCGCCGAGCACCCGCACCACGGTGGGCTCGGAGATGCCACTGTCCTTCGCGACGCGCAGCGAACCGTCAAGCAACGCATTGCAGATCTGCTCGTGCCAGGTGCTTGCGACGATGGCCAGGCTCACACCGGATGCGTCGACCCGTGGCAGCTCCGGTACTCCGGCGCCGCCGCTCACGGGGTCCCGCCGGAATCGGACGCGGCCGGAGGCAGGCGATCGCCGAGCAGGTAGACGGCGTCGTCGTAGCCGTCTGCCGGTACCGACTCGTCGTAGTCGTCGAGACCGGTCAGGTCGTGGCCCATCTTGTCGCGCTTGGTCATCAGATAGCGGATGTTCTCGGCGTTCGCGCGCACCGGCAGCGGCACCCGCTCGATGATGTGCAGGCCGTAGCCGTCCAAGCCGACCCGCTTGGCGGGGTTGTTGGTCAGCAGGCGCATGGACCGGATGCCCAGGTCGACGAGGATCTGCGCGCCGATGCCGTAGTCACGGGCATCCGCGGGCAGGCCCAGCTTGAGGTTGGCGTCGACGGTGTCGTCGCCTGCGTCCTGCAACTGATACGCCTGCAGCTTGTGCATCAGACCGATGCCGCGTCCCTCGTGTCCGCGCATGTAGAGCACCACACCACGGCCTTCGCGCGCGATCATCTCCATCGCGGCGTCCAACTGGGGACCGCAATCGCAGCGGCGCGAGCCGAACACGTCACCGGTCAGGCACTCGGAGTGCACGCGCACCAGGACGTCGTGGCCGTCGCTCGCGGGACCGGAGATGTCGCCACGGACCAGGGCGACGTGCTCGACGTCCTCGTAGATGCTCGTGTAGCCGACCGCCCGGAACTCGCCGTGCCGAGTCGGAATGCGTGCCTCGGCGATGCGCTCGATGTGTCGCTCGTGCTTGCGCCGCCACTCGATGAGGTCGGCGATGGAGATGAGGGCAAGGCCGTGTTCGTCTGCGAAGACCCGCAATTCGTCGGTCTGCGCCATCGCGCCTTCGTCCTTCTGGCTGACGATTTCGCAGATCGCGCCTGCGGGCTGGAGACCGGCCAGCCGGGCCAGATCCACTGCGGCCTCGGTGTGCCCTGGCCTGCGCAGAACGCCACCATCCTTGGCGCGCAAGGGCACAACGTGACCGGGCTTGGTGAATTCCTCGGCCGTGGCGGTCGGGTCGGCGAGCAGACGCATCGTGGTCGCCCGGTCAGAGGCCGAGATGCCGGTTCCGACACCGACCCTCGCGTCCACCGTCACCGTGTAGGCGGTGCCGTGCTTGTCCTGGTTGACCGCGTACATCGGCAACAGTCCGAGCCTGTCGCAGACATCGCCGTCGAGAGGCACACAGAGATAGCCGGACGTGTAGCGGACCATGAACGCGACGAGTTCGGGAGTCGCCTTCTCTGCCGCGAAGATCAGGTCGCCTTCGTTCTCGCGGTCCTCGTCGTCGATGACGACGACGGCCTTGCCCGCCGCAATGTCGGCCAGCGCCCGTTCGACCGAATCGAGCCTCGTCATCAGTGCCACCCTTGCCGGTCCCTGCCGGGACCATCGTTCAATGCTCTTCAGTATGAACCACACCGACGCTGCCGTTATTGCCCGCTCGGCCCGATACCCCTGAACTGGGCCGATGGTGGCTCAACGGGCATCGAGTAGCCCGCCGGATTCGCAGATTCAGCTCATTCGGAAGGCGTGCCTGCGTAACGGAGCAGCCGCTCGACGTACTTGGCGATGACGTCGACCTCGAGATTGACCGGTGTGCCCACCGCGGCGCGGCCCAGCGTGGTCAGCGACAGCGTGGTCGGGATCAACGACACCTCGAACCAGTCGTCCCCCAGCCCGGACACCGTCAACGACACCCCGTCGACGGTGATCGAACCCTTCTCCACGACGTAGCGGGCCAGTGCGTCGGGCAGCGCGATCCGCACCACCTCCCAGTGCTCGGACGGCGTGCGAGCGACGACGTGGCCCGTGCCGTCGACGTGGCCCTGCACGATGTGGCCGCCGAGCCTGCTGTTGATCGCGGCCGCGCGCTCGAGGTTGACCCGGCTGCCGACGTCGATGCCCCGCAGGCTCGACCGGTTGAGGGTCTCGGCCATCACGTCGGCGGTGAACGCGCCGTCGGGCAGTACCTCGACGACGGTCAGACACACCCCGTTGACGGATATGGAGTCGCCGTGTCCTGCGTCGGTGGTGACCAGCGGACCGCGGATGGCGAACCGCGCGGCGTCGGTCAGGTCCTCCTTGCCGACGACCTCACCCAATTCTTCGACGATGCCGGTGAACATGGACTTAGGTTAATCCCCGGGTCGCTTCGCTCCTGCCCGCCGGAGCTTAGAGGCGCTTCTCCCCGAAGAACGTCGCCACCGGGTTGGCGTTGAAGTTGTCGATCGCGACGTAGCCCTCGGACTCGTACAACCTTTTGGCGTGCGGCTGGCGTGGCCCGGTGTCCAGTCGCGCTACCTGATAACCGAGAGCCCGGGCGGCGTCCTCCAGCGTGTGCAGGAGCACCCGGGCGAGCCCCTGCCCGCGGGCTGCGGGCACCACGTACATCCGCTTGATCTCGCAGCTGCCGTCGGGCAGACGCTTGACACCGCCACCGCACAGCGCGACCCCGTCGCGATAGCCGACCAGGAACGTGCCTGCCGGCGGGCCGAGCTCGACGGGTCCGGCCTTCGGCATGTCGGGTGAGTTGAGGTCGAGACCGTCCCCGATGTCCCAATACAGCTCGCGCATCTCGTCGATCATCGCCGCCACCAGCGCAGCGCCATCACCCGTGCCTGCCGGCACTGGGCGAAAGTCCAGCTCAGAAGCCACGATTCCACTTCTACCCGACAGCCGGGCGGCAGGTCCATTCGCACTCACCCACTACGATGCATGTCATGCAGACGCGCCCCCGCATTGCCGTGCTCGTTTCCCTGCTCACTGCTCTCCTCGCCGCCGTCGCCCTGACCGCGGGATGCTCGTCGTCGGACAAGAAGGCCGATGCCGCGCTGCCCGACGCGGCCACGCTGTTGAAGGACTCGCAAGCGACGACCAAGGCCGAGCAGAGCGTTCACCTGCAGCTGACCGTGAACGGCGAGATCAAGCAACTGCCGATCGCCCAGATGACCGGCGATCTGACCAACGTCCCGGCCGTCGCCGCCCAAGGCAAGGCCGACATCGTGTTCCTTGGCCAGAAGTTGGAGGGCGTGAGCTTCGTCGTCGCCGACGGCACCCTCTACGGCGCGATCACCGCGAACAGCTGGCAGGACTTCGGACCGGCCGCCGACATCTATGACGTATCGGCGATCCTCAGTCCAGACAAGGGCCTGGCCAACGTGCTCGCCAACTTCTCCGACCCCAAGACCGACGGGCGCGAAACCGTGAACGGCGTGGAGACCGTCAAGGTCACCGGCACCGTCAGCGCCGACGCCGTCAACAAGATCGCCCCGCAGATCGGCGCCACCGGCCCCGTGGCAGGCACGGCCTGGGTGACCGAGGACGACAAGCACCAACTGATCCAGGCGAAGCTCGAGCCGACGCCCGGCAACAGCGTGCAGATGACGCTTTCCGACTGGGGTAAGCCGGTCACCGTCACCAAGCCCGCGGTGTAATGGCACACGCAACAAACGCGCCTGCGCGCACGAATCGCCGGTTGGCGATCACCGCAGGCGGCCTGGCGGTACTGCTCGGGGCCCTCGACACCTACGTCGTGGTGACGGTGATCCGCGACATCATGGCGGAACCGCCTGCCGGTATCGGCATCCCGATCAACCAGATCCAACGGGTGGCCCCGATCATCACCGGCTATCTGGTCGGTTACATCGCGGCGATGCCCTTGCTTGGTCGTGCCTCGGACCGATTCGGCCGCAAGCTGTTGATTCAGATCAGCTTGGCGGGTTTCGCCGCCGGCTCCGTCGTCACCGCACTGTCGACTGACCTGACCGTACTGGTGATAGGCCGCATCGTGCAGGGTACGGCCAGCGGGGCTCTGCTGCCTGTCACCCTGGCCCTTACCGCCGATCTGTGGGCGCAGCGCAACCGCGCCGCCGTGCTCGGTGGCATCGGCGCGGCACAGGAACTCGGCAGCGTGCTTGGCCCGCTGTATGGCATCGCGGTGGTCTGGGCGTTGAACTCGTGGCGGGACGTGTTCTGGATCAACGTGCCGCTGGCCGCACTGGCGATGGTGATGATCCACTTCAGCCTGCCCTCGAAGGAGAAGGGCGGACCTCCGGAGAAGATCGACGTCGTCGGCGGTGTGCTGCTCGCGATCACGCTCATCCTGGTGGTCTTCGGTCTCTACAACCCGGCACCCGACGGCAAGCAGGTGTTGCCGAGTGGAGGCGCGTGGCTGCTGGCCGGAGCCGCGGTGGCCGCCGTGGCGTTCTTCACGTGGGAGCGGTTTGCGCGCACCAAGCTGATCGACCCTGCCGGCGTGCACTTCCGGCCGTTCCTCGCCGCTCTTGGCGCCTCGTTCGCCGCGGGGGCCGCGCTGATGGTCACTCTGGTGAACGTGGAGCTGTTCGGTCAGGGCGTGCTGTCACTGAGCCAGAACGAGGCCGCGTTTCTGCTGATGCGGTTCCTGGTGGCGCTGCCGATCGGCGCGCTGCTCGGAGGATGGCTGGCCACCAAGGTCGGTGATCGGATCATCACCTTCATCGGTCTGCTGATTGCCGCGTTCGGCTACTGGCTGATCTCGCACTGGCCGGTGGACCTGCTGGCCGCCCGCCACGACTTCGGGCTGTTCACACTGCCCGCCATGGACACCGACCTGGCGTTGGCCGGCCTTGGGCTCGGCCTGGTGATCGGACCGCTGACCTCGGCCGCGCTGCGGGTGGTCCCCGCGGCCCAGCACGGCATCGCATCGTCGGCGGTGGTGGTCGCCCGGATGACCGGCATGCTGGTCGGGGTCGCGGCGCTGACGGCGTGGGGGCTCTACAGGTTCAATCAGATCCTGGTGGAGAAAATGGCCTCGCTACCAGCACCGAAGGCGGCCTCGCCGGCGGAACAGCTGCTTGCCGGCATCGAGCGTACGAGGACCGCATCCGTCGAGGCGTTTGCAGCACAGTACGGCGAGATCTTCGGAATCACTGCGATCGTGTGCGTGGTGGGTGCGTTGCTCGGTCTGCTGATCAGCGGTCGGAATGAACACGCCGACGACGCCGACCCGGCGACCGAGGCGGTCTCAGCCGAGCGGTAGCGCTCAGCAGCGCTCGAGGCCCGGCTGAAGCACCTTGAGCTCGGTGCTCTCGGCGGCCTCCGGGGTGCTCAGTACCGCGCGCAGCGGCCAGAACACCATTTCCTTGATTGCGCTCTGATCGACTGGGCGAAAACTGAGCCAGTCCTGCAATGCAGTCATGCTCATCGTCCTTTGCTCGTGGCTTACCGTGGCGCGATTATCGGCGGTGAAGACGCGATGTGGGTGGCACTGGTTGGTAACCCGCACTCATCTCTGATTCTACTGGCGCAAAACGGCCGAGATCGGTGCGCGCCACGCCCCGCGTATTTCGAACTGGTAACGAGTCGACCAACGGACGCCGAGCTGCAGTGATGGGAGTCACATTGGGCGACAAAGGAATTCCAGCTCTCATGTAGGACGGGAATTCCGCGGGGCTGCGCTCCGTTGCCGAACGCTTAGTTCGGCACCAGGCTCAGTCGGACGTCAGGGCCGACCCGGTCCATACCGTCGAAGCGCCACCGTTGCGCCTGCGCGATGCTCAGAACCCCGACGTCGTCGACCGCGGCGATCGGGCCGCCGAGCAGGATCGGGGCGACGTAGGCCAGGATGCGGTCGATCACCCCCGCCCGCAGAAATGCGCCTGCCAACGTGGGTCCGCCCTCGACGATCACGTCGATGCGGTCCGACAGCGCTCGGACGACCTCGAACGGGTCACGGGTACGGATCACCATCGTCCGCGAATCCTCGTTCAAAACCCGTGCTTCCGAGGATATTTCGCGCTCGCCGACGACGACGCGCAAGGGCTGTCGTTCGGCGACGTTGCCATCGGGCAGTCGCGCGGTGAGCGTCGGATCGTCGACGAAGATCGTGCCAGTACCGACGACGATCGCATCGGCGGCGCCGCGGCGCCGGTGTACGTCCAGCCGTGCCGCCTCGCTGGTGATCCACCGGCTGCTGCCGTCGGCCGCTGCGCTGCGCCCGTCCACGCTGGTGGCGAACTTCCACGTGAGATGCGGCTTTCCGGTGCGCTGCTTGTGCAGCCACTCGCGCAATGGACCGCCAGCCACGTCGTCGGCGAGCACACCGGCCGTTACCTGAACGCCTGCCTCGGACAGCCGCGCCGACCCGCCTGCTGCGACGGGGTTGGGATCGGCGACCGCATACGAGACGGCCGAAACACCCGCTGCGACAAGGGCATCCACGCAGGGCGGCGTCCGCCCGTGGTGGTTGCACGGTTCCAGCGTGACGACGGCAGTGCCACCCCTTGCCCGCTCCCCCGCGCGCCGCAGCGCCACCACCTCAGCGTGCGGCCCGCCGGGCGGCTCGGTGGCGCCAACGCCAGCGATCTCTCCGTCGCTGTCCAGGATCACCGCACCCACCGGCGGATTGGGGTAGGTCGTGCCCTTGACCTGCCCGGACAGGTCGATGGCCAGCCGCATGGCGGCGTCGGCGTTCACCACGTCAGGTGGTTGGAGGCCGTGGCCGCCTGCCTGCGCAACGACTCGACCGCAGCGGACGGATCGGCGGCGCCGAAGACGGCCGAACCCGCAACGAAGCAGTCCACGCCCGCCTCCGCAGCAGCTTCGATGGTATCGGCGTTGATGCCGCCGTCGATCTCCACCACGATGGTCAGCTCGCCCGCGTCGACGAGCCTGCGCACGGCAGAAACCTTGGACAACACCTCGGGGATGAACTTCTGCCCGCCGAATCCTGGCTCGACCGACATCACCAGGAGCGTGTCGAAGTCGCGCAGGATCTCCAGGTACGGCTCGATCGGCGTACCGGGCTTGACGGATAACCCCGCCTTGGCACCGGCAGCACGGATGTCGCGAGCCACACCACGGGGATCGTCGGTCGCCTCAGCGTGGAATGTCACGTTGTAGGCGCCGGCCTCGGCGTATGGCGGCGCCCAGCGGGCCGGGTCGTCGATCATCAAGTGGCAGTCCATCGGGATGTCGGTGACCTTGAGCAGGCTCTCGACCACCGGGAGCCCGAGGGTGAGGTTCGGCACGAAGTGGTTGTCCATCACGTCGACGTGCAACCAGTCGGCGCCGGCCACCGCCGCCGTCTCGTCGGCCAACCGCGCGAAGTCGGCGGCCAGGATCGACGGCGCGATCAGGGGTGCTGGCATGCCGGTCAGACTACTTGCAGGCATGCGGCGAACATCGCGTCCGTCCCATGCCTGTGCGGCCACAGCTGGACGTAGGGCCCGTCCCCGAGCTCGTCGACCGGGTCGAACAGCGGCCGGGCGTCGATCGCCCGCACGGGGTGGCGGCGGAGCGCGTCGGCCACCACGCCGACGGTCTCGGCGAGGTGCGGCGAACACGTGGCGTACAACACGACCCCACCCGGCCGGGTCAGTGCGATCGCCGATGCCAACAGCTCGCGTTGCAACTTCGCCAGACCGGATACGTCGCTGGGTTGCCGCCGCCAGCGCGCTTCAGGCCTGCGCCGCAGCGCGCCGAGACCCGTGCACGGCGCGTCTACCAGCACCCGGTCGAACGAGGCAGCGGCAAGCCCGGAATCGCGGCCGTCGACCCGCAGCACCTCCACGTCGAGTCCTGCGGTGTTCCGCTCGACGAAGTCGGCGCGGTGCGGCGCCGGTTCGACGGCCGTCACCCTGGCCCCTGATGCGGCGCCGATCGCGGCCAGCAGCGCGGTCTTGCCGCCGGGGCCAGAACACAGATCCAGCCACCGCCCCGTGTCGCCGTCGACGGGTGCAAGGGTCAGCGCCCTTGCCACCAGCTGGCTGCCCTCGTCCTGCACCAGCGCCTGCCCGTCGCGGACCGCGTCGAGCTGACCGGGATCGCCGCCGTGCAGGTAGACCGCGTATGGCGAGTAGCGCCCGGCAGTGCCGTGCACCGAAAGGGCCAGCTCCTCGGCGGTCAGCACCCCCGGTCGCGCGGCAAGGTGAACCTCTGGGCGTTCGTCGTCATTGGCCAGCAGTGCACCCAGCTGCGCCGCGTCCGCACCGAGCGCGTCGGCGAACGCCTGGGCGATCCATCGCGGGTGTGCGTGGGCGAAGGCGATGTGCCCGATCGGGTCGGTGTCGGACGGCGGCGCGAGCTCGGCGACCCACGACTCCTCGTCGCGTTTGGAGATGTTGCGGAGCACCCCGTTGACGAAACCGGCACGCGCCGTATCGAATTCGATGGCCGCCTGCTCGACCGTGGTGTCCACCGCGGCATGGGCGTCGACGCGCATCCGCAGCAGTTGGTAGGCACCGAGCCGGAGCAGGTCGAGCAGCACCGGGTCGATCTGATCGGCTGGCCGGTTCGCCGCGCTGGCGATCACGGCGTCGAGCAGACCGATGGCGCGGCAGGTGCCGTAGGTGAGTTCGGTGGCGAATGCGGCGTCCCTGCTGTCGATCTGGCGCTCGCTCAGGATCGCGGGCAGGGCCAGGTTGGCGTAGGCGTCGCGCTCCGACACCGCGCGCAGTACGTCGAACGCGGCCCGGCGCGCGGGGTCGAGTGGTTTGCGAGGTGGTCGTCGCTGGTGCGGTCGGTTCATTCGGCGTGCGCGCTCTCGTCCAGTCGGGCGCCGCGGGCCCAGTCGGCGGCGTTCATTTCCTTCTTGCCGGGCGGCTGGATCAGTCCGAGCCGCACGGGTTGCGACGCGGTGCCGATCAACACGCCCGCCCGTTCGACCCGGATTGCACCTGGCGGCAACGGATCTCGATCCGCCGTGCCTTCTTCAAGCGCGCTGACCGGTCCGACCTTGACCCGTAGGTCGCCGATCATCGTCCATGCGCCCGGGTTCGGGGTGACGGCACGGATGCGCCGATCCACCACGTGAGCGGGCAGGTTCCAGCGCACTCGCGCCTCCTCCACTGTGATCTTGGGCGCGACGGTGATGCCGTCCGGTGGTTGTGGCACGGCGGTCAGCGTCCCGTCGGCGATGCCGTCTAGCGTCGACTCCAGAAGCACGGCACCGGAGTTCGACAACCGTCCGAGGAGATCGCCTGCAGTGTCGGTCGGGCGGATCGTCTCGGTGACGACGCCGAACACCGGCCCCGAGTCAAGACTGGGCTCGATCAGGAACGTCGTCGCGCCCGTCACCGCGTCGCCTGCGGCGATGGCGGCCTGCACCGGTGCGGCACCCCGCCATGCGGGCAGAAGCGAGAAGTGCAGGTTGACCCAGCCGATCCGCGGCACTGCCAGCAAGCCATCGCGCAAAAGGGCGCCGTAGGCCACTACCGCGCAGCAATCGGGCGCGAGATCGGCCAGCTCGGCGACGAACTCCTCGCCGTTGGGGCGCTCTGGCCGCAGCACCGGGATACCTTGTTCGAGAGCGAGTTCGGCGACGGGTGACGGCCGCGGCTTTCCCCGGCGGCCCGCTGCCGCGTCGGGCCGGGTCAGTACTGCGACCACGTCGTGGCGTGGCGAGTCGATGAATCGACGCAGGGACGGCAGGGCTGGCTCGGGGGTGCCGGCGAAGACGATGCGCATGGCTTTCCGGGAGCTCACGCCGGAATCTGGTAGTACTCGCGCTCCGACACCCCGGCCAGCGGCGCGACGAACGTCCAGGGGATCGTGACGATGGTCCGGTTCAGGGTGGCCACCGCGTCGTTGTAGTACTGGCGGGCGAACGCCAGCTTGTTCTCGGTGTCCGCGAGGTTGTCCTGCAGGTTCAGGAAGTTGTTGGACGAGTTGAGCTGCGGGTAGCTCTGCCCGAGCGCGAGCACCTGGCCGAGCGCGGTGTCGAGCTCGCGTTCGGCGGCACTGCGCTGCGCCACCGACTTCCCGCCGGTGGCCGACGTCAGCGCGGCGCGCGCGTCGGTGACGTGGTCGAGGATGCCCTTCTCGTGAGACGCGAAGGTCTGCACGGTGTGCACCAGGCTGGGGATCAGCGACGCGCGACGGGTCAACTCCACGTCGATGCCGGACAGCGCCTCGGACACCCGCACATCGGCGGAGCGAATCTTGTTGTAGCCCAGCACGAAGCCGATCAACACCAGCACCAGTATGACCAGTACCAAGATCAGTAGGAATCTCACCACGAGCCGCCTCCTCCTCCTCCGCCGCCACCGCCACCGCCACCACCGCTGGAGCTTCCGCCGCTGGAGCTTCCGCCGCTGGAGCTCGACGAGGATGACGATAGCGATGCGGTGTATGCCCCGATCGACGACGACAGCGCCGATTCGAAGCTGTCGAAACTCGGCCCGCCCGAGCCACCGGCAATGCCCCAGCCGGTGGACGACGATGTCTGGTACCAGCCCGGTTGCGGCGCAACGGCACCCGTCGAGTCCTTGTACTTCTTCGCCCACAACGCGGCACTGCCCGCCGCAACGGCGAACGGCACGTAGGCGCTGTAGAGATCCTTGCGGGCGCCGAAGTCGAACCGGGTCTCGGCGGAGTCGGTGGCCAATAGCCGGTGGAATCCGCCTGCCTGCGACCACAACTGGCGGCCTGCCTCCGTGCGGCGGGTGCCGACCCCGTCCGCCCACGCGCGCACCGTGACGGCGAAGAACACTGCGAACGGCAGGCCCCACATCGTGGCTGGGAAACCCCAGCGGAAGAAGCCGCACGCCGCGAGGACCGCGGCGACCATGCCCGCCGTGCGGACCCACAGTTCCTTCTTGCGCGGGACCAGCAGGCCGTCCTTGATGGCCCACTTCTTCACCGCCGCGGCCATGTCGGTCTTGGCCGCGCTGAGTTTCAGCCCCGAGTGCGCGGACTTGTCCGCGTCGAACTCGGCACCGGGTGTGTTGATCTTGAGCGCGTGCCCGACCGCCACGGTGACCGGGTCCACGTCGGCCCACGCTGCGCGTTCGGCGATGCTCTTGACGTGCCACCCGTCGCCTGCCTGCTTCAGGTCGACCAGGCCGCGCTCGCCGAGGTAGAACAGCGTTGCGGTCAGACCGTTCTTGGGCACGCTCTCGGTGCGGATGTACTCGGTCTGGACGGGTCCGAGACCGGGCGGCGGCGCGTACTGCACGGGGAAACCCGGTGGTGGTTCGACGGTGGTGCGGTACCAGAGGTAGGCGCCGACGCCTGCGAGCACAGACAGGCCGAGGACCCACGCGACGCCCGTCACCGACTGGCCGAGGATCCGGTCCCACGTGTACGACCACGGCAGGCTGATCCGCGGCGGCACGGGCACGTCGACCCCTGCGCGCAACGTGACAGGGGTGCGGGGAGGCAGGCTCACCGCGGAGAACTCGACGGTGTTGCCATGCACGGTCAGATCGGTGCAGGCGCGTCCGTCGCCCCGCCCGACCGCACACTGCGCGCCGGTGACGTCGGCGGGCAAGGTCGCCCGGATGTGCACCCGCTGAATCTCGTTGTTCCACGACGGCGCAACGACGTTCCAGAAGAACGCCGATGTCGAGTTCGGGTCGCGGGTCGTGGTCGCGAATCGTCTGTTCTCGCCGGTGCTGCCGGGATCGAGGACGCCCGGGATGCGGTAGCGGAGCTCGTAGACGTGGGTGCCCCACGGCAGCGTCGTGTCAGGGCTGCCGATCTTGGCCACCCTGAACCGCTCCCCGTCCTCCCACAGCATCTGGTACGGGGCGGGCTCGCCGTCGAGCAGGATCGAGGTGATCTCGGGCTTCTGCCGCACCCGTGGGCTGTTCTGATTGGCGACGTCCCAATAACGGAAGATGCCGTGTCGCCCCGACGGGAACTCGGCGGTGATGGTCTCCACCGCATCGAGCGTGCCGTCCTGCGCGACCGTGAAATCGGCATCGTAGTTACTGAATACGACGGGATCGTTGGCCGCGCCCGCGCCGCCTCCGCTGCTGAGCACGTGAGGCCACAGCAGACCAATCGCGATGAGCGCCAGAAGGAACAACCAGCCGAACAGCCGCCGCATGCCACCTCCCGCTCGGCTCGGTGTGGACACCGCGCGCCCCTGAGTCCGACCTACCCTATGTGCAACGGGTCGATCTGCACACGAACGGGCTGTTGATCGTGGCGGGCGCTGAGCACGCCGGTCGCGCGGCGCAGCGCAGCCCCAAGGGCGAGGCCGCCGTCGCGCGGTACCCGAACCAGCATGCGCATCACCGGGCCGGTAGTCGCCGCATCGCCGGCTGGGCGCCGCGCTCCCGGGGGCAGCTCCACGGGCCCGAGCACCTGCGCGTCGTCGGGGAGGCGGGCGGTGTCGAGCAGGGCGGCGGTCGCAGCGGGCGGCCCGTCGACGGCGGCCATGTGCACCGCGGGAGGTAGCCCGACCTCGGTCCTGGCGTCGAGTTCGGTTTCGGCGTGCGCCACCGGATCCCACCGGATGAGTGCCTGCACGGTCGGGATGGAGGTCTCGGCGACGATGGCGACGACACCGCCGTCACCGCGATGGCGCACCAGGGCGGCGGCGGCCATCCACCGACGCAGTGCGTCCTCGGCCGCGCGCAGGTCCTGCCTGCCGAGCAGCGCCCAGCCGTCGAGCAGCAGCGCCGCCCCGTAGCCACCCTCGGCAACCGGTTCGGCGCCAGGCGTCGCGACGACGAGAGCGGGCGCGTCGGGCACCGTGCCGATGACGGCGTCCCCTCCCGATGTGATGACCGTGGTGCCGGGAAACGCCCTGCCGAGCTCCTCTGCGGTGCGGCGCGCTCCGACGACGACGGCGCGGACGGCATCGGAACCGCAGCGGACGCAGCGCAGGGCGGGGTCGGTCCTGCCGCACCACCGGCAGACCGCCCCTGCGTGGTCGCGTTCGGGCAGTGACATCGGCCCCGTGCAGTGTCTGCAGCGAGCGATGGACCTGCATTTACCGCACGCCAGCGCGGGCACGTAACCCCGTCGTGGCACCTGGACGAGCACTGGGCGCTCGGCCTTGAGGGCGGCGCGCGCGGCGTCCAGCGACATCGTCGGCAACCGTGCGGTGTGGGAGGCCGCATCGCGTTCCTGCGCGAAGGCACTGTCGTCGATCGCGATGACGCGCGGCGTGCGGGTCCGCACCACGGGCCGGGTCGCGACCAGGTCGTGAGCCCACTTGGTGCGCACCAGCGCCTGCGCCTCTGCCGTGCGGGCGTAGCCGCCGATCAGCGCCGCGCAGCGCACCTGGTGCGCCCGCAGCATCGCCACCTCGCGCGCGTGCGGGTACGGGGCGCGTGGCTCGGCAAGGGTGTCGTCGCCGTCGTCCCACACCATCACCAGACCGAGGTCGGCGACCGGCGCGAAGACCGCACTCCTGGTGCCGATCACCAGACGGGCGCGACCGCGCAATGCGGCAAGCCACCGGCGGTAGCGCTCGGAGGGCCCGAGGCCTGCGGACAGCGCCACCACCCTGGCTTCGTCGACGTGCCGGACCGCGGCGGCGTGCAGGGTGTCGACGTCGCGCTGGTCCGGCACGATGACGAGCGCGCCGCGGCCCGCGTTCACCACGACCGCCCCGGCCTCGGCCAGCCGATCGGCCCACGACTCCCCCGGCAGCGCCTGCCACACCGCGCGTGCGGCACGTCCCTCACCGAGCGCGCCGAGGAACTGCTCACCGCGTCCGTACGACGCCCACGGCGCCGGGTCGACGGCGGTCGGCACCAGTGCGGGCAGTTCGGCGACGGCCTGCTTCTCGACGTTGGCGTGCCGCGGCGGCACCGCCAGTCGCAACACGTCGGCACGGGTACCCGCGTAGCGCGCGGCCACGGCGTCGACGAGGCGGCGTACGTCGGGGGTCAGCACCTGCTCTGCGGAGACCACCTTGTCCAGCCAGCCGAGCTTGCCGACATGATCTGTGTCCGAACGTCTTTCGATGATGAAGGCGTCGACGAGCCTGCCGTGGAAGCGGACCCGCACCCGCACACCGGGCTGCGCGTCGTCGGAATGCTCGGCGGGGACGAGGTAGTCGAAGTCACGGTCGAGGTGGGGCACCTGCAGCATCGGCACCACCCGCGCGATCGGCTCGTGCTCGGCCGCCTGCTTGGTGGTGGTCACGAAGCCGGTTTAGCAGGGCCGACCGACGCCTCAGGGGTGCGGCCGAAGAAGAACCCCGCGGTGATCAACAGCAGTGACGTTGCGTACGCCCACCAGATCGGTACCGCCAGCGCCTCGGATTGCAGCACGAACTTGCCGATCCCGATCATCCCGTCGGACACCGCGAAGCACACCGCGCCCAGCGCCGTCCACGGCGTCGGCAACCGTGCCAACAGCGCGGCACAGACCATCGTGGCCAGCACCGCCATGTAGAGCGTCACCGGCACGGCCATCCCCTCGGCGATCAGCCGTGGCCAGAACCAGATCAGCAGCGCCACACACACTGCGACGAGCACCGCCGCGCCGGCCAGCCGCGGCGCGCTGCGGGTGACGAGCGGGAGCAGTGCGGCGAGGAAGCACAGGTGGGCCACCAGGAACGCGCCAAGCCCGAGCACGAATGACGGCTCCCACCACGGCATCGCGAGCAGGAAGTCCCCCGCGGCCGAGAAGACCAGTGCCGCGACCAGCCAGCGCCGTTCACGCCGGACCGAATGACCCAGCGCGGCGATCGCGAGCAACGTGGCCGCCGCCGCCTTGACCGTGGGCTGGCCAGGGAACTGGCCGGTGAGTTCGGCGCCCGACGGCAGGTGCGCGGCGGCGGCGATCAGGAACACCCCATAGCCGGCACCAACGACGGCCGCGGCCACCCACAGCAGTCGGGTACTGCGCCGCGGATACGGTGAGGCCATGTCAGACGCCGACGAGCCCAGCTCAACACCCCTCGACGCCATCCTGCAGAAGGTACTGGAAGCGGTGCCGTTCCAGTTCACAACCGATGGAGGACCCGAGGCGTCCCGGCAACGCTTCCGCGACCTGCCGCGCCGTCCCGTGCACCCCGAACTGCGCGTCGAGGACCGCACCATCGACGGACCGGCCGGCCCGATCCCGGTCCGGCTGTACTGGCCACCGGAGCCGGGTGCGACGCCGCCGCCGGTCGTGGTGTTCATCCACGGCGGCGGATGGGTCGTCGGCGACCTCGACACCTACGACGGGACGGCACGGTTGCACGCCGTGGGCGCGGGCGCCCTCGTGGTGTCGGTGGACTACCGGCTGGCACCCGAGCATCCGTTCCCCGCCGCCGTTGACGACGTGTGGGCAGCCACGCAATGGGTCGCCGAGAACGCCGCAGAACTCGGCGCCGACCCTGAACGCCTTGCCGTCGCAGGCGACTCCGCGGGCGGCAACCTCACTGCGGTGGTCGCGCTGCTGGCGCGCGACGCGGGCGGGCCACCGATCCGATTCCAGCTGCTGTGGTACCCGGCGACCACGTGGGACCCCTCGCTGCCGTCGTTCACCGAGAACGCCAACGCGCCGGTGCTCGGCACGGGCGCGGTTGGCGGGTTGTCCCGCTGGTACGCAAGCCACGTCGACCTGAAGAACCCGCCAACGACGCTGGCGCCCGCAAGGGCCGAGAACCTGTACGGACTTCCGCAGGCCTACATCGCCGTCGCAGGCCACGACCCGCTGCGCGACGACGGCAAGCGCTACGGCGAACTGCTGGCAGCTGCAGGCGTACCCGTCGAGGTGCACAACGCCACCAGCCTGGTGCACGGCTACCTCGGCTATGCGGGGGTCGTGCCAGCAGCCACCGACGCCACCGACCGTGGATTGTCGGCGTTGCGCGACGCGTTGCACTCACCATGAGCAACACGAATTCGGTCGACATCGTGCACGCGTTCTGGGATGAGGTGTGGAACGCGCACGACCCTGAGGCCGTCGACAGGTTCGTGGTCGACGACTTCCTCATCGTCAGCGGCGGCGAGGAGATCTCCGGCAGGGCCAACTTCAAGGCCTGGATCGCCGGTTTCCTTGCCAAGGTCGACGACCTGCACCTCGAGGTCGCGGAGTCCTTCCAGAACGACGATGGCAGCCGGGTGACGTCGCGCTGGGTGTTGACCGGAAGGAACAACGGCATCCTCGGCACCGCGCCCGATCAGCAGAACATCGCCATGACGGGTACCGCCGTGTGGGCGGTGCGCGAGGACGGAAAGCTGCTGTGCAACTGGGTGGAACGCGCCTCGTTCGAGCTTTACCGGCGACTCGCCGACCAGTAGGTCCCGCACTGAGCCGGCCGCGCTAACGTGAGGCCCATGACTGATACCTCGACGACGCGGCCAGACATCGACCCGATTCTCAAGGCGTTGCTGGACGCAGTCCCGCTGGAGTTCACACTCGAAGACGGCGTCGAGGTGGCCCGCGAGAGAATGCGTGCGATGACGCCACCGGCGGAGATGTCGCCGGACATGCGGATCGAGGAACGCACCGTCGGGCATGGCGAATTGGCCGACATTCCGGTGCGCATCTACTGGCCGCCCATCGAGGCTCATCAGGACCTGCCGGTCGTGGTCTTCTATCACGGCGGCGGCTGGGCGATCGGCGATCTCGACACCCACGATCTCTTGGCGCGAACGCACGCCATCGGCGCGGAGGCCATCGTCGTGTCCGTCGACTACCGGCTCGCCCCCGAACATCCGTTCCCGGCGGGCGTCGAGGACGCCTGGGCCGCCTTGCAGTGGGTCGGCGTGCACGCGGCCGAACTCGGCGGTGATCCTGCCCGCATCGCGGTGGCTGGCGACTCTGCCGGTGGCAACCTGTCGGCCGTAATGACCCTGCGGGCGCGCGACGCAGGCGGTCCGCCGCTGGAGTTCCAGCTGCTGTGGTATCCGTCCGCGGTGGGTGACCAATCGGCACCCTCCTTCATCGAGAACGCCGACGCACCGATCCTCACCCGTGACGTCATCGACGCCTTCCTGACGTGGTACCTGCCGGGGGTGGACGCCAGCGATCCCGCGTCGTTGCCGGTCGACGTCGCCCCCGCGAACGCGGCCACGCTCGCCGGCCTGCCGCCGGCGTTCATCGGTACCGCCGAGCACGACCCGCTTCGCGACGACGGCGGCCGTTACGCCGAAATGCTGTCCGCTGCAGGCGTTCCCGTGGAACTGAGCAACGAGCCCACCATGGTGCACGGATACGCCAGCCTTGCGCTCGCCTCTCCTGCGGCCGCCGAGGCCACCAACCGCGGGCTGGCTGCGCTGAGGGCAGCGCTGCACCCCGCCGGGTGACTGAGCGGTTCGTCCTCGACGTACGGTCACCGGCCGAGTGGGAGCAGTGGTTAGAGGTCAATCACGACACGGTGACCGAGGTGTGGTTGCGGCTGTTCAACAAGAGCGCAGGCGACGTGCCCCTGCCCTACACCGAGGCGGTCGAGATCGCGTTGTGCTTCGGCTGGATCGACAGCCTGGCACGTGGGCACGATGAGGTGTCGCGCATCCAGCGGTTCAGTCCGCGCAAGCCCAAGAGCGCGTGGTCGAAGTCCAATGTCGAACGGGTGCAACGACTCGTGGTCGCAGGACGAATGCGCGAGCCGGGACAACGCCAGATCGATGCCGCCAAGGCCGACGGCCGCTGGCCTGAGCACTAACCGGAACGCGGGTAGGCGCTTGGAGGCACCCCGTGCCACCGCTTGAACGCGTGACAGAACGTCGAGGTGTCGGTGTAGCCCAGCCGCGTCGACACCTGTTCCACCGTCAGGCCGACGTTGCACAACAGGTCGAGGGCCAGCGTGGAGCGGGCCTCGTTGAGCAGTGCGCGAAATGACGTGCCCTCCTCCGCGAGCTGTCGCCGCAGCGTGCGCGGGTGCACGTCCAGCTCGGCGGCCATCTCCGGAAGTGTCGGGAAGCGGCCCGATTCCCGAAACAGCTTGGTACGCGTCACCGCGGCGATGCCGCGCCGTTGTTCGTTGCGCTGCATCAGCACGTCACACTGCGCGATGCACATCTGCAGCGTGTGGCGATCCGCTTGCGGCAGTGGCTCGTCGAACATCGCGCGCGGAAAGTGCAGCCGGTTGTGAGCACGACCAAACTCTCGCCTCACGACCGGAAGCAGCTCCAGGAGCGGCGCGACCGCCTCCTGGTCGAAGGTTGCCTCGGCGGTCACCTGATCGGCGTAGCGCGCAACGACCGGAAGAGCGAAGTCGCTGACCGTCATGGAAATGCTGGTGACGTCCCGCTCCAGGAAGAAGCCGCGGACATCGGCGGGCAGATGGTCGACCGCGAACTCCAATAGGCAGCTTTCGGCTCCCTCGAACAGCTTGACGTCGATGTTCAGCATGGTCAGCGAGAAATAGCGCATCGAAACGTCGAAGAGTTCACGAAACGTCGCGCACGACATCGCCGCGAACCCGAACAAGCCGAGATGGGTCAACCGGAACCTGCTGCCCACGTCGATGCCGAGCCCGGCGTGGTCCGGCAGCGCGGCCAGAAGCCTGCGCACCGCGACGATCTCATCCGATGCGGTCACCACCGCCTCTGGGTCGTCCAGGTCGGCAGGCCCGATCCCGGTGCCCTTGAGGACGTCGGACGTCGCGACGCCGCGCTCGTTGGCGACCTCGCACAGCACCCGGGTCGTGTAGATCGGATGCCGCAGGTCAGGCGACCACGCCGTCGATGCCATCACCGTTGTTGTCCCAAAAGTTGTGTTGTCCCAAAATCTGTCCCAAACTCCCAACTCTGTGTCCCATAGTCCCATTCCACAACCATTGATGCGTTCATACGCTCGATTCATGGCGGCACCGGCGGCGCGACTGAACACGTGGACCACCACCCGTGACGCGATCACCATCGGCTTCGACGTCGGCGGCGGTTTCCTCGAACGGGCTCTCGCGCACGACATCACCCGATTCCGGTGCGGTGGAAGACGTTTCGTATCGATCACCCACCCCGACTACATCGATCACGTCCTACACACCGCCCGGCTGCGCTACGTCAAGTCCAACGAATACGAGCCCATCCGGGCGGCAGCCGGCATCAACCTGCTGACCGACGAGAGCGACTCTTGGGCCGCCCATCGGACCACCCTCAATCCCACGTTCGCGCGGCGCCACCTCAACGAACTGGTGGATCTGATGATCGACCCGATCGAACGCGTGACCGCCGACCTCGCCGACCGGGGTGACGAGGTCGTGTTCGACATGCACGCGACCATGGTCGAAACGACGCTGCGAGTGGTCGCGAATGCTCTGTTCAGCCAGGACTTCGGCCCGATCGTGCACGGCATGAAGGACCTCACCACCCGTGGCCTGCGGCGCACGGAGCGGCTGGCCAGAATCGGCCTCATCGGGCTTCTGCCGCGATCGGTCTACAACGGGATGACCTGGAGCGTGTACTCGGGAATCAGCCTGCCGCCACCACTGCGGGAAGGGCAGAAGATCATGCTGACGCTGGATGCCGCCGTCAACGACGTACTCGACGACCGCGTCGCGCATCCGACCCAATCGGCCGACCTCCTCAACGTGCTGTTCCAGGCCGACAACGGAACGTGGCCGCGCAAACGGATCCGCGACGAGGCGCTGACCTTCATGCTCGCCGGCCACGAGACCACGGCGAACGCGATGTCGTGGCTCTGGTATCTGCTGGCTCAGAACCCCGATGCGCGCGAAAAGATGCTCGCTGAAATCGACGACGTGCTCGGGCGGCGCAGGCCCACCGCCTCCGACTTGGCCGACCTGCCCTGGACGACGGCCTGCGTGCAGGAGTCGCAGCGCTACTACTCCGCCGTGTGGATGATCGGGCGCGAGGCCGTCGAACCCGACGACATCGACGGGCACCACATCCGCCAGGGCACCACCGTGCTCGTCCCCGTCCACGCGGTGCACCACGACGAGCGTTGGTGGCCGGACCCCGAAACGTTCGACCCGACGCGCTTCATTGGCGATGCCGGCAAGGACCGCCCCCGGTCGGCGTATCTTCCATTCGGGGGCGGACGGCGGATCTGCATCGGGCAGACCTTCGCATTGATGGAGATGGTGCTGATGGCGGCGATCATGAGTCAGCGGTTCACCTTCGATCGGGCGCCAGGGCATCGGGTCGAGCTCGAGGCGACACTGACGCTGCGGCCCAAACACGGCGTACAGGTCGTCGGACGCAGACGGGAGGGCTGAGGGATGCCCGACTTCAACACCATCATCGTCGGCGCCGGGTTCGCCGGCATCGGCTCGGCCATCCAGCTGGACCGGACGGGCCTCGGCGACTATCTGATCATCGAAACAGGCGACGAGCCTGGCGGAACGTGGTACTGGAACACCTATCCCGGTATCGCGGTGGACATCCCGTCGTTCTCCTACCAGTTCTCGTTCGAGCAGAGCGCGGACTGGTCACGCACGTACGCCAAGGGCAGCGAGCTCAAGGCCTACGCCGCCCGCTTGGTCGACAAGTACCGCCTGCGTCAGAAGATCAGATTCTCCACCAAGGTCACCGCGGCAGTGTTCGACGACGAATCCGGTTGGTGGCGCGTCGATCTGGACGACGGCCAGTCGCTGACGGCGCGATTCCTGGTCAACTGCAGTGGCGTTCTGACGGTGCCGAACCTGCCCGACATCGACGGCGTCGACAGCTTCGCGGGGATCACCATGCACACCGCACGGTGGGATCATTCCCAGGACCTGACGGGAAAGCGCGTCGCCATCATCGGTACCGGCGCGTCGGCGGTGCAGGTGATTCCCGAGATCGCCCCAATCGTCGAGCGCCTGACGGTGTTTCAGCGCACGCCGATATGGTGCATGCCGAAGCTGGACGTCCCGCTTCCCGCGCCAGCGCGCTGGGCCATGCGGATCCCCGGCGGGAAGGTGCTGCAACGGCTGATCAGCCAAGCCTACGTGGAGCTGACGTTCACACTGTCCGCCCAGTACTACACCGTGTTCCCGTTGGCCCGCCGCGCGGAGAAGATGGGACGGGCGTACCTGCGTCGCCAGGTGAACGACCCCGAAGTGCGCGAAAAGCTCACGCCGCGTTACGCCGTCGGCTGCAAGCGTCCTGGCTTTCACAACACGTACCTGTCGACGTACAACCGGGACAACGTGGAACTGGTCACCGAACCCATCGACAAGGTCACCGGAACCGGGGTGGCCACCGAGGACGGATCCACCCGTGACGTCGACGTGCTGATCCTCGCCACCGGGTTCAAGGTGATGGACGTCGACAGCATCCCGACGTTCCCGGTCACCGGCTCGGGCGGCCTGCCGTTGGCCAAGTTCTGGTCAGAACAACGCCTGCAGGCCTACGAGGGCGTGAGCATTCCTCGCTTTCCGAACTTCTTCACGGTGATGGGCCCCTACGGCTACGTTGGCTCGTCGTACTTCGCGCTGATCGAGACGCAGACCCACCACATCGTCCGGTGCCTGCAGCAGGCTGCGGACCGGGGCGCCACCAGGGTCGAGGTGTCCCAGGAGGCCAACGACCGCTTCTTCGCCGAGATGATGCGCAAGCGGCACCGGCAGATCTTCTGGCAGGACAGTTGCAGCCTGGC
Organism: Mycobacterium sp. AZCC_0083; assembly: GCF_014202335.1. Lineage (GTDB taxonomy): Bacteria > Actinomycetota > Actinomycetes > Mycobacteriales > Mycobacteriaceae > Mycobacterium. Next base: position 312,372 of record NZ_JACHGP010000001.1, read on the forward strand.
GAACAGCTACTACTTCGACAAGAACGGTGACGTGCCGCTGCGGCCCACCACCACCATGGAGGCGTACTGGCGCAGCCGCCGGTTCCCGATCGAGGACTACGCCTTCAGCCGGTAGCGCTCAGCCGATCGGCTCTGCCATCGGCACCGTCCGGTACTCGACGCTGATGACGTCCTTGGTGGCGGGGTCGGTCATCGCCACCTTCCAGCTGTCCGCAAACTGGTTGACGCCGTTGAGCATTGAGATCGTCCCCGAGATCAGAACGGTGCCTGGCCGCGCGTCACCACGCTCGGCGAGCACGTCCAGCCAGTACTTGGGTGCGAGGAGGTCGCCGAGCGTGCCTTGCTGGATCAGCTCGACGGTGTCGCCGTGGCCGACCCACGCCTCGAGAGCGATGTCGTCGAGTCGGTCGGCGACGTCCGACAGCCGCCATGCCTTGGTGCCGAGGACGTCGGGTGCTGCGTTCTTGCTCCACGCCACGCTGTGCACCTCGAGGTCACGATCGGTGTGGTCGCACGCGGCGGTGATCAACACGTCGTCGTCGGTGATGATCAGCGCCCACTCGGCCTCCCCGGAGGTCTTGCCGTGCTGGACGTCGACGCGGTCGGTCTGCTGGGCCAGATACGGCGCGATCGGGTAGAGCGCGGGGGTAGTGGTCGGAGCGGGCACGCCAAGGGCTGCCAGCTCGGCGATGTGCGATGCCACTTCGGCCTGGTCGCGTCCGGCGTAACCGGCGTTGAGCAGCGCGGTCACTTCTACCGACTCGATCGAGCCGTCGGACATGGTGAAACTGAGTTGCGACACGGTGACCTCCTATGACGCCGCGGACAGCGCTGATCCGGGCGGGTAACGATTGAAAAAATTTCAAGAAAGTAAGAACTTCAAGAAATCTGCCCTCAGGGCTTGCGCATATAACATGTATACAGAAAGTATATATACTGCACAACACACTGTGGGGAACACAGCGACCGAGACCACACCTCGATTGTCGACCTCGAACCGTCCAATCAGCAGCCGACGACACTGGGAGCGCCATGTCCAATCACAGCGCCACGACCAACCACGAAGCCGGGGACGGTACTAGTCCCCCCGTGCACCGACCCGGACTCGTCAAGGCGTTCGCGGCCAGCCTCACCGGCACAGCTCTCGAGTGGTACGACTTCGCGATCTACTCGGCGTCCGCGGCGCTGGTCTTCCCGCAGGTCTTCTTCCCCTCTTCGGATCCGCTCACCGGAACCCTCCTTGCGTTCTCGACGTACGCCGTCGGCTACGTCGCACGACCAATCGGCGGGTTCGTGTTCGGTCGCCTCGGCGACATCGTGGGACGCAAGAAACTTCTTGTCATCACGCTGATGTTGATCGGTTTCACGACCTTCGCGATCGGCGTGATCCCCAGCCACGCGTCGATCGGAATCGTCGCGCCGATCCTCCTCGTCACCATGCGGTTCGCCCAGGGCGTCGCCGTCGGCGGCGAGTGGGGCGGTGCCGTCCTGCTGTCCAGCGAATACGGCAACCCACGCCAGCGCGGGTTCTGGGCGTCGGCCGCCCAGATCGGTCCGCCGGCAGGCAACCTGATGGCCAACGGCGTCCTTGCGCTGCTGACCGTGTCGATGACGGAAGCCCAGTTCGAGAGCTGGGGTTGGCGGATCGCCTTCCTGGCATCTGCGGTTCTGGTCGGCTTCGGGTTGTGGATCCGGCTCGCGCTCGAGGACACCCCGATCTTCAAGGCCTTGCAGGAATCGGGTGAACGTCCAGATGCCCCGATCACCAAGGTCTTTCGCACTCAGAAGCGCGCGCTCATCGCCGGTGTGATGTCACGCGTCGGTCCGGACATCATGTACGCACTGTTCACCGTGTTCACCATCACGTACGGCACGATGCACCTCGGCCTGCAACGCAATCAGGTGCTCGTCGCGATCCTGATCGGCTCGGCGTTCCAATTGATCGGAATCCCGCTTGCCGGGGCGATATCGGACCGCATCAACCGGCGCCTGCTCTATGGCATCGCCGCGGTGGGCGGCCTCGTCTGGACGGTGATCTTCTTCATGACGGTCAGCAACGGGTCGTACTTGATGGTCGTCGTCGGCATCACGGTCGGCCTGGTGTTCCACTCCTTCATGTACGGGCCGCAGGCCGCATTCGTGACCGAACAGTTCGACATTCACCTGCGGTCGACGGGTTCCTCGCTCGCCTACACCATCGCGGGTGTGGTCGGTGGGGCGATGGCCCCGCTCATCTTCACCTGGCTGCTGAGCCAGTTCAACAGCTGGGTGCCGCTGGCCTGCTACGTCGGCGTGGCCATGGCCGTCACCATCGGAGGCCTGGCCCTCGGCCGCAACCCGGACGACAGCGAGGACGCCCACTACATCGAGATGGCCGAAACACTCACGCCCGCAACAGGATCTGCAAAGTAATGTCGAGATGTTCGTCGATCTTGGCTTCCGCCTTGGCCACGTCGCCGCTCGCCAACGCGTCGACGATGGCCTGGTGTTCGACACACACCGGACGCTGCCGATTGGGCGAGGCGAACACCGCGGCGAGGCCGATGCGCGACAGCCGGGCCCGCAACCCGGTGTACGTCGTGGCCAGCAATTCGCTGTTCGCGGCGTCGACGAGGGTCTGGTGGAAACGTCCGTCGAGAGCAATGAACGTCTTGGCAGACGACTCGTCGGCCGAGTCGATCAGGGTTTCCTGCTCGGCGAGGATGGTGCGCATCGTGGCGACCGGCGCGTTGCCCGCGGCAAGCACGCGCTGCGCCGCGTGCCGCTCGAGCACGCCACGCAGGTCCATCAACTCGGCGATCTGGCGGCCGGACAGCGCGGGCACTCGCGCCCCGCGCTTCGGCACCATCTCGACAAGGCCCTCGGCCTGCAACAGCAACAGCGCCTCACGCACCGGGGTGCGCGATACCCCGATCTGCGCCGCGAGTTCCTGCTCGTTGAGGAACGAACCAGTGGTGGTCGGCAACGTAAGAACCTGATCCACGATGAAGGCGTAGGCCTTCTCTCGTCCTGACGAGGGGGCCTTCTCTCGTCCTGACGAGGGGGCCTTCTCTCGTCCTGACGAGGGGGCCTTCTCTCGTCCTGACGAGGGACCACCGCCAGTCGTCTGCATACATTCTGTATACCTCAACCACCACGCCAAGCGATACAAGGAGACATCACGATGACGATTCGAATAGCTCTCGCCCAGGTGACCAGCACTGACGACGTCGCCGAAAATCTTGCCACGATCGACGACTACACCACCCGCGCGGCCGCCGACGGCGCCCGACTCGTGGTGTTCCCCGAAGCGATGATGCGGTGCTTCGGCGGTGCATCCTTGGCCGAGATCGCACAACCGCTCGACGGGCCATGGGCAACCGCGGTCCGCGCGATCGCCGAGCGCGCAGGCATCACCGTCGCCGCGGGAATGTTCACTCCTGCCGACGACGGCCGCGTCCGCAACACACTGTTGGTGACCGGCGGCGGAGTCGACGCGCACTACGACAAGATCCACCTGTTCGACGCATTCGGATTCGCCGAGTCCGATACCGTGTCACCCGGCCAGGACCCGCTGGTCCTCGAAATCGCCGGTGTTCGAGTCGGTTTCGCGATCTGCTACGACGTGCGGTTCCCTGGACTATTCCTGACGATGGCCGACAACGATGCTCGACTCAACGTCGTCTCGGCGTCGTGGGGCGCGGGCCCCGGCAAGGTCGAGCACTGGGAACTCCTCGCCCGTGCCCGCGCGCTCGACACCACGACCTTCGTCGCGGCGTGCGACCAGGCACCGCCCGCTGACTACCACGGATCGGCCCCACGGGGAGTCGGGCACAGCCTCGTCGCGGCGCCCGACGGACGCGTACTCGAAGCGCTTGGCGACGAACCCGACCTACTGATCGTCGACATCGAACTCGACGTGGTCGACGCCGTACGCCGCTCGCTCCCGGTGCTGGCGAACCGCCGGATCTGAGCCTTGCTCTAGACCGATGCCTTCAGGTCGTCGACCTTGTTGAGTTGCTCCCACGGCAGGTCGACGTCGGTGCGGCCGAAGTGGCCGTAGGCGGCAGTCTGGGCGTAGATCGGGCGCAGCAGGTCCAGGTCACGAACGATGGCGCCCGGCCGCAGGTCGAACACCGACGTGATGGCCTTCTCGATGCGGGCCGGGTCGACGGTCTCGGTGCCGAAGGTCTCGACGAACAGACCGACGGGCGCCGCCTTGCCGATCGCGTACGCGACCTGAACCTCGATGCGCTCGGCAAGGCCGGCTGCAACGACGTTCTTGGCCACCCAGCGCATCGCGTACGCGGCGGACCGGTCCACCTTGGACGGATCCTTGCCGGAGAACGCGCCGCCGCCGTGGCGGGCCCAGCCGCCGTAGGTGTCGACGATGATCTTGCGGCCGGTCAGGCCGGCGTCCCCCATCGGGCCGCCGAGCACGAACTTGCCGGTCGGATTGACGAGCAGCCGGTAGTCCGAGGTGTCCAGTGTCTCGTGGCCGAGATCGGCAAGAACCGTGTTGACGACCTTCTCGCGGATGTCGGGCGTGAGCGTGTTCACCAGATCGATGCCGTCGGCGTGCTGCGTGGAGAGCACCACGGTGTCCAGCCGCACCGGCGTCGTGCCGTCGTACTGGATGGTGACCTGGGTCTTGCCGTCCGGCCGCAGGTAGTCGACGACGCCGTTCTTGCGGACCTCGGTCAGCCGGCGGGCCAACCGGTGCGCCAGCGCGATCGGCAGCGGCATCAGTTCCGGCGTGTCCGTGATCGCGTAGCCGAACATCAGGCCCTGATCGCCTGCACCCTGGAGGTCGAGCGGGTCCGCGGCCCCCTCGACACGGGTCTCGTGGGCGGTGTCGACACCCTGGGCGATGTCGGGTGACTGCGAGCCGATCGCGACGTTCACGCCTGCGGTTGCGCCGTCGAAGCCCTTCTCCGACGAGTCGTAGCCAATCTCGAGGATCCGCTCGCGCACGATCGTGGGAATGTCGACGTAGGCGGACGTGGTGACCTCGCCTGCGACGTGCACCTGGCCGGTGGTGACCAGCGTTTCGACTGCGACGCGGGACTTGGGATCCTGCGCGAGCAGCGCGTCGAGCACCGAGTCGCTGATGGCGTCGCAGATCTTGTCGGGGTGTCCCTCGGTTACCGACTCACTGGTAAACAGCCGACCTTGGCTCACGGTGTCATTCCCTTCCGAAAAAACTTAGTTAAGCGAATCATATGCAAGTCCCGAAGCAGCAAACCCTGTGGGCCGCTCCCGCGCAACCCTTACGCGCAGAGTGTCACGTGTGACGCGTCACCCTTCCCGGCTGCGCAGGAAGGCCGCGATCGCGTCAACGATACGACTGGCCATCAATGTCTTCGACCCGTGCTCCAGCGCCGCCTCGTTGCCGTCGGCCGCCAGAAGCCACCCGTCGTTGTTGTCCACTTCGAACGCGCGGCCATCGCCGACGGCGTTGACGACCAGCAGATCACAGCCCTTGCGCTGCAGTTTCGCCCTGGCGTGGAAGAGCACGTCGCCGTTGGCATCGCCCGTCTCCGCGGCGAATCCAACGATCGCGCGCATGTTGGGCAGCTGTCCGTCGGTGCGGGCCCGCACGGTCCCGGCCAGGATGTCGTCGGTCCGGCTGAGATCGATGGCAGGGGCGTCGAGGGAGGAATCCGGGGACTTCTTGATCTTGCTGGTGGCAACGTGCGTTGGGCGGAAGTCGGCGACCGCAGCGGCCATCACCAACACGTCGGCATCGGGAACGTGCTTGGACACCGCGTCCTGCAGTTGGCTCGCCGACCCGATCCGAACCACGTCGACGCCTGCCGGGTCGACGAGGCCTGCCGTGTTGCCTGCGATCAAGGTCACCTCGGCACCACGCTGCGCGGCGACGCGTGCCACTGCGTAGCCCTGCTTGCCCGAGCTGCGGTTGCCGATGAAGCGCACCGGATCGATGGGCTCACGAGTACCGCCAGCGGTGACGAGCACCTTGACGCCTGCCAGGTCGTGGGGCAGGGCGTCGGAACGCTCGAGAAGCAGCTTGGCGAGGGTGGTGATCTCCTCCGGCTCGGGAAGCCGGCCCGCACCGCTGTCGGCGCCGGTGAGCCTGCCAGACGCCGGCTCGAGCACCACGGCACCGCGACGGCGCAGCGTGGCGACGTTCTCGACGGTGGCGGGGTGGAACCACATCTCGGTGTGCATCGCCGGGGCGAACAGCACTGGACATCGAGCGGTCAGCAGCGTGGCGGTCAGTAGGTCGTCGCCGCGGCCGGCGACGGCGCGCGAAAGGAGGTCGGCGGTGGCCGGTGCGACGACGACGAGGTCGGCGTCCTGGCCGATCCGGACGTGTGGGACCTCGTTGACGTCCTCGAACACCCCGGTGCGGACGGGCTGACCCGACAGCGCCTCGAAGGTGGCTGCTCCGACGAACTTGAGAGCCGATTCGGTGGGGACCACGCGGACGCTGTGGCCGGCCTCGGTCAGCTGCCGGACGACCGAGCACGCCTTGTAGGCGGCGATGCCTCCGGCGACGCCGACAACGATCCGCTTGCGGTCCGTACTCACGTGCTCGGCGGCCTGGCTACTGCTCGCCCTCGGTGTGCTCGAGCAGGTCGGCGTGGATTTCCCGCATCGCGATCGACAGGGGCTTCTCCTGGAGGCCGGGCTCGACCAGCGGGCCGACGTACTCGAGGATGCCGTCGCCGAGCTGGTTGTAGTAATCGTTGATCTGACGCGCCCGCTTGGCCGCGTAGATGACCAGCGCGTACTTGCTCGACGCGCGGTCGAGCAGCTCGTCGATGGGCGGATTGGTGATGCCCAGCGGCGTGTCGTAGGCGTTGGCGGCGTCGGAGTCGGGGCTCTCGACTGGGGTTGTCACGAAGAAATCTCCTGGCGTTTTCGCTTGAGGGCTAGCTAGCTGTCGGGCCGATCGGCGCTCCATTTGGCGCTGAGCTATTAACGGCCCACCAGCAAGGATACCAATTCTGCGCACGCAGACTCCAATTGGCTGTTGACGACCACCGTGTCGAACGTGTGTTGAGCTCTGAGTTCGGCCCTCGCGGTGTCGAGCCGGCGGGCCATCACCTCGGGACTCTCGGTCCCGCGGCCGACCAAACGGGCCTCCAAGACATCCCAGCTGGGCGGTGCGAGGAAGACGCTGGTGGCCTCCGGCATGGCAGCCTTCACGGACTTGGCGCCAGCGAGATCGACCTCGATGAGCACCGGGAATCCGGCGCGGGCGGCCTCACGAACGGGTGCCGCCGGCGTGCCGGATCGGTGCAGGCCACCGTGAATCTCAGCCCATTCGAGCAGCTCACCGTCGTCGATGAGCTGCTGGAATCGTTCGGCAGAGACGAACGAGTAGTCGACTCCGTCCACCTCACCAGGACGAGGCGCCCTGGTGGTGGCGGAGACGCTGAAGTGCAGGTCGGGAACGCGGTCGCGCAGGCAACGCACGACCGTCGACTTGCCGACGGCCGAGGGACCGGACAGCACGACAATTCGACTCATCGCAATCGCCGTCCGGTCCCCGCCGACGCTAGTCAGCCGTGAAGTCGAACTTTTCCAGCAGGGCCTTGCGCTGACGATCACCGAGGCCGCGCAGGCGGCGGGTCGGAGCGATCTCCAGCTCGGTCATGATTTCCTGCGCCTTGACCTTGCCCACCTTGGGCAACGCTTCCAGCAGTGCGGAAACCTTCATCTTGCCCAAGACCTCGTTGGTCTCAGCGTCCTTGAGGACCTGCTTGAGGTTGGTGCCGCCGCGCTTGAGCCGATCTTTGAGCTCGGCTCGCAGTCGACGTGCGGCAGCAGCCTTCTCCAACGCTGCCGCTCGCTGCTCGTCGGTCAACTGGGGAAGGGCCACGGTTTCCTCCGTCTCTCGGTCATCTCTTTGAGGCCGTTATTTTCTTGTCTTGACTGGTAGGAGAACCAGCCAGCGACGACGACCGTACCCACGCTGGCTGACGAAAGCTAACCCCACCCCCCTGTTTGGCCGCCAAAACTCCAGCGTGTAGAGCACGCGTTTCGGGGCGGGACCACGCCGTCACCGGCCCGATCTGGCACGATTTGTCCCCGGTCGGCCATCGATGTGCCTGCATATCAACGGTTTTGGCCGGATCGGCTCGATCTCGGCACACGGCCGAGGGTCGCGGGGATGCCCCCGGGGCGCGCAATCGGCCCACTGGTTGAGAAATTTTCGCTGGTCACGGCGTGTCGGGCGTGTCGGAGCGCTGTTCGGCCACGAGCGCGGTGTCACTTCCGTCACTTCAGTTTCATCCGTCACGTAGCTCACTCATACCCAGCGAAAAGCTGGGACACAGGTCGCCTGCATAGCGTGCGGCTGTCGGGTTGATCAAGCGGCGTCCCCGAATGCCTCGAAAGGAAAGTGGCCATGCTTCTCAAGCGCGTGACCTGTGCCTCCGCGATCGCCATCGGCGTGGGGGTCTCCGCACTGACCGCCGGGGTCGGCCTCGCGGCCGCACAGCCGGGCCCGGCGCCGTGCGGACCTCAGGGCGGTACCTGCCAGGGGCCGGGCGGTCCCGGTGGACCTCAAGGCGGACCGGGTAGGCAGGATCCCCCGCCGGACCGGGGCGGCCCAGGTGGACCCGGCGGGCCTCAGGGTGGGCCTCAAGGTGGACCTGGCGACGGCCGCGGTGGCCCTCCAGGCGGGCCCGGAGGCCCGAACGACGGGCCCGGCGGACCAGGAGGCCCAGGTGGACCCGGCGACGGGCGTGGTGGACCGGGTGGGCCGGGTGACTGGCGCAATGGACCCGGCAGCCCTGGTGGGCCGAACTGGGGTCCCCCACCCCCGGACCTCGCCTGGCGCGGGCTGGATCAGGGTCGGTACGACCACCAGCCGTTCAACTACAACGGCAGCTGGGTGCAGCCGCTCTTCAATCCCGACTTCAACAACTGGGGCTTCTGGTTCCTGGGAATCTGGATTCCGCTGTGATGGTCTAGCCGCGGGTCGTCACGTCGAATGTGCGCGTGTGGCGGAGAACTGGTCAGTTCTCCGCCACACGCGCACCATCGGCGGGGCTCATCGAACTTGCGACGACGTGCGGCCGGTGATGGCGACATCACCGGCCGCATTCGTTGTCTCCGGACGTGATCGAGCGGGCACTGCCGTTCGCGGTGTTCTTCGCGACTTCGCGGCTGCCGCGATAATCCTGAGAGCAAACGGTTTTCGTACTGTTATCGGATGCACAGCCCACGCCCACTTGGACCACAGTGCCAACCCATTTCCGCCGCTTAACGTCTTGGTGGTGAGGCGAACTCGCGCCCACGGACGAGAAGTGGAGAGACCCTGATGACCATCAAGCGAGCCATCTACGCGTCGACGCTGGCAGCCGGAGTCGGACTCGCCGGGTTGTTCGGCGTCGGCCTCGGCACGGCGTCCGCAGAACCCGGACCGCAGTGCAACGCGCCGAACAGGCCGCCTTGCGGACAGGATCAGCACGACAACCAGGGGCGGGGCGACGATCGCGGCGGCCCGGCTCCTGTCGACTGGAACCACCGCGGCATCGATCAGGGGCGGGGCGACCACCAGCCGTTCAACTGGTACGGCCAGCAGGTCAACCCGGTGTTCGACGGGGGCCACAACGCCTGGGGCTTCTGGTTCCTCGGGCAGTGGATTCCGCTGTAAGCCAAGGGAAGAAAGCGCGGCGGGTCACCGGCAACGGTGGCCCGCCGCTGCGTCTAAGCGGACAGATACGCGGCGGTGTCGCGCATCCGCTCGGCAGCGGCGCGCAGAGCGGTGACATCCGGTCCGACCCGCAGTAGCTCACGGGAAACGGCAGGCAGCAGCTGGCCGGGCAGTGCCCCCCCGAGGCCGGCCAGCGCGTCCAGCCGGCCGCCCTGCGCACCCACCCCGGGCACCAGTACCGGTCCGCCGAGTGCGCTGAGGTCCGGCACGTCTGACAGCGTGGCGCCGACGACGACGCCGACGGAACCCTTGTCCGGCAACGCGGCACGGTTCATCGAGGCGACGTCGTCGACGATGGTCTGGGCAACCGTCTTGCCTCCGATCAGCGCGCGCTGAACGCTCGCGCCCTCGGGGTTGGAGGTCGCCGCGACGACGAATACTCCGCGATCGTGCGTGGCTGCGGTATCGAACAGGGGCTGCAGCGATCCGAACCCGAGGTACGGGGTCGCCGTCACCGCGTCGGCCGCCAGTGGGGAATCGCCGGCCCATGCGGCGGCGTAGGCGGCCATCGTGGAACCGATGTCGCCGCGTTTGGCATCGGCAAGCACCATTACCCCGGATTCCCGTAGTTCGGAGATCGTGCGCTCCAATACGGAAAAGCCTGCCGCACCATAAGTCTCGAAGAACGCCACCTGCGGCTTGACCACCGCGAACCCCGCGAAGGCCTCGACGCAGACGTCGCAGAATGCGCTCAATCCAACGGCGTCCGTCGACAGCCCCCATGCGGTCAGCAGTTCGGGGTGCGGGTCGATTCCGAGGCACAGCGGCCCCCGCTCCGCCATGGCTGCGGCCAGTCTGGTGCCGAACGCCGTCACTCCGACGCGCCTCCGCCCAACTGCTCCTCGCGTGCGCCCAGCCGGGAGTGCAACTCCTGCAGCGACATCACGCCGATGTCGCCGCGGATGCCCGCCTCGATGCCCTGCACAGCGGCCGACGCACCCTGGACCGTCGTGACGCACGGAATGTTCATCGAGACCGCCGCCGACCGGATCTCGTAGCCATCGATGCGCGGCCCGGAGTTTCCGTAGGGCGTGTTGATCACCATGTCCACCTCGCCTGCGCGGATGGCGTCGACCGCCGACATCAGCGGACGGCCGCCACCTGGCTGTTCGAAGTGCTTGCGCACCACGTCGCACGGAATGCCGTTGCGGCGAAGCATCTCCGCCGTGCCCTCGGTGGCCAGCACCCGGAAGCCCAGATCGGCCAACCGCTTGACCGGGAACACCAGCGAGCGCTTGTCGCGGTTGGCCACCGAGACGAAGACCGTGCCCTCTGCGGGCAGCGAGCCGTAGGCCGCGGTCTGGCTCTTGGCGAAGGCGGTGCCGAAGTCGCGGTCGATGCCCATCACCTCGCCGGTGGACTTCATCTCGGGTCCAAGCAGCGAGTCGACCTGCGAGCCATCGGCCTTGCGGAACCGGTTGAATGGCAGCACCGCCTCCTTGACCGCGATCGGGGCGTTCGGCGCGACGCTCGCACCGTCGCCGGTCTTGACCAGAATTCCCTCGTCGCGCAGCTGGGCGATGGTGGCACCCAGCATGATTCGCGCACACGCCTTTGCGAGCGGCACTGCCGTAGCTTTTGAGACGAACGGGACCGTGCGGCTCGCGCGCGGGTTGGCCTCCAGCACGTAGAGCACGTCGTCCTTCAGTGCGTACTGCACGTTGAGCAGGCCGACCACCCCGATGCCGTGCGCGATCGCCTCGGTGGCATGCCGCACGGACTCGATGTCCTGGCGGCCGAGCGTGACGGGAGGAAGCGCGCAGGCCGAGTCGCCGGAGTGGATGCCGGCCTCCTCGATGTGCTCCATCACTCCGCCGATGTACACCTCGGTGCCGTCGCACAAGGCGTCGACGTCGATCTCTATGGCGTCCTCGAGGAAGCGGTCGACAAGGACGGGATGCTCGGGCGACAGCTGGGTGGCGCGGGTGATGTAGCCGTGCAGGGTCTGCTCGTCGTAGACGATTTCCATGCCTCGCCCACCGAGCACGTACGAGGGCCGGACCAGGACTGGGTAGCCGATGTCGGCGGCGATGCGACGGGCCTGGTCGAAACTCGTGGCCGTGCCGAAGCGCGGCGCAGGCAGTCCGGCGCGGTTGAGCACCTCGCCGAACTCGCCGCGGTCCTCGGCCAGGTCGATGGCCTTGGGGCTGGTGCCGACGATGGGCACGCCGGCATCTGCGAGCCGCTGAGCCAGGCCCAATGGCGTCTGCCCACCGAGTTGCACGATCACTCCGACAACGCCGGGACCTCCTGCACCCGAGGCGGATTCGGCGCGGTAGACCTCCAGCACGTCCTCGAAGGTCAGTGGTTCGAAGTACAGCCGATCGGCGGTGTCGTAGTCGGTGGACACGGTCTCGGGGTTGCAGTTAACCATCACGGTCTCGAAACCCGAGTCGCTCAACGTCGTTGCTGCGTGCACGCAGCTGTAGTCGAACTCGATGCCCTGGCCGATCCGGTTCGGCCCGGATCCCAGGATCAGCACCTTGGGCCGTTCGGTCTGGGGTGCGACCTCGGTCTCGGCTGCGGGGTCCAGCTCGTAGGTGCTGTAGTGATACGGCGTCTTGGCCTCGAACTCCGCCGCGCAGGTGTCCACCGTCTTGTACACCGGGTGGATGCCGAGACGCTGGCGCAATGTGCGGACACCGTTCTCGCCGGCCAGTTCCGGTCGCAGAGCGGCGATCTGACCGTCGGACAGGCCGCTGTGCTTGGCCCGGCGGAGCAGCTGATCGTCGAGCACCGGCGCGCCGAGCAGTTCGGCCCGCAGCGCGACCAGCGAGGCGATCTGCTCGACGAACCACGGGTCGACACCGGACGCCTCGGCGACCTCCTCGACCGTGGCACCTAGCCGCAACGCGAGTTCGATGTCGTAGAGGCGGCCATCGACCGGCGTCCTGAGCCCCTCGAGGACGTCGTCGAGGGTGAGGTCGGGGTCCGGGCGCGTCCAGAACCCCGCGCGGTCGGTTTCCAGTGAGCGCATCACCTTGCCGAGTGCTTCGATGAAATTGCGGCCCAACGACATCGCTTCGCCGACCGACTTCATCGTGGTGGTCAGTGTCGGGTCGGCGCCTGGGAACTTCTCGAACGCGAACCGCGGCGCCTTGACCACGACGTAGTCCAAGGTCGGCTCGAAGCAGGCCGGGGTTTCCTTGGTGATGTCGTTGACGATCTCGTCGAGCGTGTAGCCGATGGCCAGCTTGGCGGCGATCTTGGCGATCGGGAATCCGGTGGCCTTGGACGCCAGCGCGCTCGACCGCGAGACCCGTGGGTTCATCTCGATGACGACGAGGCGGCCGTCGGCCGGATCGATGGCGAACTGGATGTTGCAGCCACCGGTGTCGACTCCGACCTCGCGCAGGATCGCGATGCCCAGATCACGCATGGCCTGGTACTCGCGGTCGGTCAGCGTCATCGCGGGTGCGACGGTGACCGAGTCACCGGTGTGCACACCCATCGGGTCGAAGTTCTCGATCGAGCACACCACCACCACGTTGTCGTGGCTGTCGCGCATCAGCTCGAGCTCGAATTCCTTCCAGCCGTAGATCGATTCCTCGATCAGCACGTTCGCGCTCGGCGACGAAGCCAGCCCGTAGCCTGCCATCCGCTCGACGTCCTCGGCCGAGTACGCCATGCCAGAGCCGAGACCACCCATGGTGAACGACGGCCGAACGACGACGGGAAGGCCGAGTTCGGTGACGGTCTCGCGGACCTCGTCCATGGTGAAGCAGACACGCGACTTCGCCGACTCGCCACCGACCTTGGCGACGATGTCCTTGAACCGCTGCCGATCCTCGCCACGCTGAATGGCCTCGAAGTCCGCACCGATGAGCTCGACGCCGTAGCGCTCCAGCGCGCCGTTCTCATAGAGGGCGACCGCCGTGTTGAGTGCGGTCTGGCCGCCGAGTGTGGCCAGCAGCGCGTCGATCTTGTTGCCGCGCTCGGCCTGTTGGGCGATGACCTTCTCGACGAACGCCGGGGTGATGGGCTCGACGTAGGTATTGTCGGCGTACTCGGGGTCCGTCATGATGGTCGCCGGGTTCGAGTTGACGAGGCTGACCTGCAACCCCTCGGCACGCAGCACGCGGCAGGCCTGGGTGCCGGAGTAGTCGAACTCGCAGGCCTGCCCGATCACGATCGGCCCGGAGCCGATGACCAGCACGTGGTTGAGGTCTGTGCGGCGTGGCATCAGCGCCTGCCCTCCCCTGCCTTGACCTCGGACATGAGGTCGACGAATTGATCGAACAGGTAGTTGGCGTCGTGCGGTCCCGCCGCCGCCTCCGGGTGGTACTGCACCGAGAATGCCCGGCCGTCAACCAGTTTGATGCCTTCGACGACGCCATCGTTTGCGCAGGTGTGGCTCACCACTGCCGGGCCGAAGGCCGTGTCGAACTCCTCGCCGGCCTCACCCTCGAGGGCGAATCCGTGGTTCTGGGCGGTGACGGCGACGCGTCCGGTGGCGTGGTCCATCACCGGGATGTTGATGCCGCGGTGGCCGAACACCATCTTGTAGGTGGACCGTCCCAGCGCACGGCCGAGGATCTGGTTGCCGAAGCAGATGCCGAACAACGGGATTCCGGCTCCGAGCACCTCGCGCGTCACCTCGACGACGTGGTCGGCGGTCGCCGGGTCGCCTGGCCCGTTGGACAGGAACACCCCGTCCGGGTTCAAGTCGGCGATCTGGTCGAAGGTCACCGACGATGGCAGCACGTGGCTGCGGATGCCGCGCCTTGCGAAGTTGCGCGGTGTGTTGGTCTTGATGCCGAGGTCGAGGGCGGCCACGGTGAACCGTTGCATGCCTTCGGGTTCCACGATGTAGACGTCGTCGGTACTCACCTCGCCCGCGAGGTCGGCGCCGAGCATCGACGGCTGGTCGTTGACGCGGTCGAGCAGTTCGTCGACGGACGCATCAGCTTCATCTCCACTAAACACCCCGGCCTTCATCGACCCAGCGGTGCGCAGGTGACGGACGACGGCGCGGGTGTCGATGCCCGCGATGCCCACGATGCCCTGGCGGACCAGTTCGTCGTCGAGCGTGCCGGTGGCTCGCCAGTTCGAGGCGCGCGGCGAAGGATCCCGCACCGCGTACCCGGCCACCCAGATCTTGTCCGCACGGCTCTCGGCGTCCTCGTGATTCCAGCCGGTGTTTCCGATCTGCGGCGCGGTCGCGATGACGATCTGCCCGTGATAACTCGGATCGGTCAATGTCTCCTGATAGCCGGACATCCCGGTGGAGAACACCGCCTCGCCCAAGGTCTGTCCGATCGCGCCGAACGGCGTGCCGGTGAACACCCGCCCGTCCTCGAGGACGAGCACTGCCCTGTTCCCGCTCATGCGGCGTCCTCCTCTACCCAGTTGGCCAGGTCGCGACGATCGTCGCCGCGGAACCCGGTGTCTATCTCGGTGCCCGACGGCAGCCGCCACCTGATCGCCAAGATGCCGTCGTGCGTCAGTGCCTTGCCTGCGATGCCGCGTTCGGTACGGATCGCCGTGATGGCGTCGTCGGGAATCCAGATGGGGCCAGCGCCGCTGCGCTGCAGCATGATTCCCTCCGGATAGCGGGTGAGCGTCGCCTTGCACCGGAAGCCGAGGTCGCCGACCGCGATCCGGTCCTGCCAGCTGGGCGCGATGGTGCTGCCGACGTAGAGGCCCTTGGTGGCCGGAATGATCGCGGGTCCGACGGTGTCGGGCAGTGGCGGCAGCGCGCCGATCAGCTCGGCCTGCCGCTGAGCGCGATGCAACCAGCCACGCATCATCTGGCGGATCATGAACGCAATCAGCAGCACCAGCAGGGCCGCCATGATCAGCGATGCGACGAGCGTCGAAGTGTTCACGCCGGACTCTTGCCGTCACGCGCCGTGATCTTGCCGCGCAACATCGTCAACGTCACCGTGGCGGGCAGCGTCATGGACTCGAACGGCGTGTTGTCCGAACGGCTGGCGAGCTCAGCTCCGGTGACCGTCCACGAGGCGTCGGGGTCGACCACAGTCAGGTTGGCCGGCTCACCGACCTCCAACGGGCGGCCCTGATCCGGCAGCCCGACGATGCGGGCCGGTGCCTCGCTCATCACGCGCGCGACGTCGCGCCAGGTCAACAATCCGGTCAGCACCATGGTCTCGACGACCACCGACAGTGCCGTCTGCAGTCCAAGCATTCCTGGGCGGGCCGCGGCGAACTCGCACATCTTCTCGTGTTCGGCGTGCGGGGCGTGGTCCGTGGCGACGCAATCGATGATGCCGTCGGCCAGCGCTTGGCGCAGCGCCTGCGCGTCGCCGGCCTCTCGCAGCGGCGGGGTCACCCGGTTGCGGCCGTCATAGCTGGCCAGTCGCGAATCGTCGAGCAGAAGGTGGTGCGGGGTGACCTCGGCGGTGATCGAGATGCCTTGTCCCTTGGCCCATTTCACCAGTTCGACGGTGCCCGCGGTCGACGCGTGACAGATGTGCACCCGCGCCCCCGCATCACGGGCGAGCAATGCGTCGCGGGCGACGATCGACTCTTCCGCTGCACGCGGCCAGCCAGACAGGCCGAGCCGCGCGGCGTTGGGGCCCTCGTGCGCGACGGCGCCGACGGTCAGCCGCGGCTCCTCGGCGTGCTGGGCGATCAGCACGCCGATTCCGGTGGCGTACTCGAGGGCGCGGCGCATCACCAGCGGGTCGTGCACGCAGATGCCGTCGTCGGAGAACATCTTCACCCGCCCGACCCCGGCGGCCATCAGCCCCATCTCGGTGAGCTGGGTCCCCGCCAGACCCACGGTGACGGCGCCGACCGGGTGGACGTCGACCAGTCCGACCTCCTGGCCGCGGTACCAGACGTGGTCGGTGACCACTGCGGTGTCGGCTACCGGGTTGGTGTTGGCCATCGCGAACACCGCGGTGAATCCACCCAGTGCTGCTGCCGCCGAACCAGTTTCGATGTCCTCGGCGTACTCCCGGCCAGGTTCGCGCAGGTGCGTGTGCAGGTCGACGAACCCCGGCAGCAGCACCTGCCCCGTGGCGTCGATGACGTCGGCCATGTCGGGCACGGTCAGGCCGGGTCCGATCGCTTCGATCTGACCGTCGGAGACCAGGACGTCGACGGCTTTGCCCTCACCGTAGAGCCGCACGTTGCGGATCATGATCATGCGCTGATCGCCTCCCGTCCGGCACCGACCAGCAAGTGGAAGAGCACCGCCATCCGCACGTGTACACCATTGGAAACCTGTTGCAGGACTGCCGATTGCGACGAGTCGGCCACCGACGACGAGATCTCCATGCCGCGCAACATCGGCCCGGGATGCAGCACCACCGCGTCGCCCGACAACTGCGCCAGACGCTTCTGCGAGAGCCCGTAGAGCACCGAGTACTCCCGGGCGGACGGGAAGAAGCCGCCGTTCATCCGCTCGGCCTGCACCCGCAACATCAACACCGCGTCGGCGGCGGGCAGTTCGGCGTCGAGGTCCTGCGACACCGTCACCGGCCAGCTGGACACGCCGACCGGGAGCAGCGTCGGCGGGGCGACCAGCACCACCTCCGCGCCGAGTGTGGACAGCAGCAAGACGTTCGAGCGGGCCACCCGGCTGTGCAGGATGTCGCCGACGATGACGACCCGCTTGCCGTCGATGCTGCCCAGCCGCTGCCGGATGGTCAGCGCGTCGAGAAGCGCCTGCGTCGGATGCTCGTGGGTGCCATCGCCTGCGTTGATCACGCTGGGTCCGCCCCCGTTGGGTTCCGCAGTCCACTCCGCAAGTTGTTGTGCTGCACCGGATGCCGGATGCCGGATGATCAGCGCGTCGGCGCCGGCTGCTCGCAGGGTCAGCGCGGTGTCCCGCAGCGACTCCCCCTTGGACACCGACGAACTCGACGCGCTGACGTTGATCACGTCGCCGCTCATCCACTTGCCCGCGACCTCGAAGGACACCCGGGTGCGGGTGGAGTTCTCGTAGAACATCGTGATCACCGTGCGGCCGCGCAGCGTCGGGAGTTTCTTGACCTCGCGGCCGACGAGGGCTTCGCGGAACCGGTCGGCGTCGTCCAAGATCGCGGTCGCCTCGCCTCTGGTCAGGTCTGCTGCCGAGAGGAGATGTCGGGTGCTCATAGCTCCACCTGTCTGCTCTTCGCGCAAGCGCTCATCGCTGAGGTCCGCCGTACGACGCGATCAGCACGCCATCGCGGCCGTCATGCTCGGTCAACAGAACCTTGATGTTGTCGCTGCGGGAGGTCGGTACGTTCTTGCCGACGTAGTCCGCACGTAGCGGCAGTTCGCGGTGGCCGCGGTCGACGAGGGCGGCCAGTTGCACCGACCGCGGCCGGCCGATGTCACGCAGTGCGTCGAGTGCGGCGCGCACGGTGCGACCGGAGTACAGGACGTCGTCGACGAGCACCACCACCGCGTCGTCGACACCGCCGTCGGGAATCGACGTGTCCTCCAGCGGTCGGGGCGGCTTGATGTTCAGGTCGTCGCGGTAGAGCGTGATGTCCAGTGCGCCGGAAGGCACCGTCACACCGGCGAAGTCGGTGATGTTGCGTGCCAGCCGGGCGGCAAGCGTGACACCGCGGGTGGGGATGCCGAGCAGGACCACGTGCGGCGCTTCGGGGCCGTCCAACGCGGTCTTCTCGATGATCTGATGCGCGATGCGCGAGATGGTCCGGCCTACGTCGGCGGCGGACATCAATTCCCGGTCGGGGCTGGGGGCAGCCAAGATGACCTGGACCTCCTTCTCCGCCTCTCTGGACGGATCGTTAAAGGACGTCGAACTGCGGGGCAGCATAGCACCGCGCGCTACGCTGGCGGAAATGACAGGTCCGACGTCCTCCCCCAACGTTCCCGAGTTCGACTTCGACGCCCTCTACCGCGGGGAGAGCCCCGCCGCAGGCATGCCTGCGATCACCACTCCACCGTGGGATACCAAGGCTCCCAAGGAGACTGTGATCGGCTGGCAAGCAGCGGGACTGGTCCGCGGCGAGGTGCTCGACATCGGCTGCGGGCTCGGCGACAACGCCATCTACCTGGCCAAGCAGGGGCACTCGGTCACCGGATTGGACATCTCCCCGACCGCCCTGGTCACCGCAAGGGAGCGCGCCGTTGACGCCGGCGTCGACGTCCGGTTTGCCGTGGCCGACGCCACGACGCTCGACGGCTACACCGACGCCTTCGACACCGTCATCGACAGCGGGATGTACCACTGCCTGGACGACGACGCGAAGCGCAGCTATGCGACGGCCGTGCACCGGGCTACCCGCCCCGGCGCCAGGCTGCTGCTCAGCGCGTTCTCCGACGCCAACGCGCAGGGCCAGGAATGGCCCCGCCCGATGGTGTCCGAGCAGACGCTGCGGGACACTCTCGGCGACGCCGGCTGGGAGTTCACGTCGCTGGGCTCGGAGACCGTGTCACTGTCCCCCGACGACGTCGCGACGTTCTGGCTGCTGCAGGCCGAACGCCGCTGAGTACGCTTGCCAGGTGAATCTCGACGGCAACCAGGCGTCCATCCGCGAGGTGATCGACGCGGGTCTGCTCGCAGGTGCGGTCACCCTGGTGTGGCAGGGCGGCAAGGTGTTGCAGGTCGGCGAACTCGGCCACCGCGACGTCAACGCCAGCTCGCCGATGCAGCGCGACACCATCTTCCGGATTGCGTCGATGAGCAAGCCCGTGACGGTGGCCGCCGCGATGGCGCTGGCCGAGGAGGGCAAGTTCGCACTGGGCGATGCGGTGGCGCCGTATCTGCCCGAGATTGCCGACCTGCGGGTGATGGCCGACCCGGCCGGGCCGCTGGACAAGACCGTGCAGCTGCAACGGCCGATCACGTTCGACGACCTGATGACGCATCGCAGCGGCCTGGCGTACGCATTCTCGGTCGGCCCGCCGCTGAGCCGGGCCTACGGCAAGCTGATGTTCCGACAGGATCAGGACCGCTGGCTGGCCGAGCTCGCCCGGTTGCCACTGGCCCATCAGCCCGGCGATCACCTCACCTACAGCCACGCCACCGACGTGCTGGGCATCGCGGTGTCGCGGATCGAGGGCAAGCCGCTAGCCGACGTGTTGACCGAGCGCATCTTCGGGCCGCTCGGCATGACCTCGAGCGGATTCTCGGTCAGCCACGAGGGGCGCCGTCGGGCAGCGACGATGTACAAGCTGGACGAGCAGAACACGTTGCGCGACGACGTCATGGGCCCAGCGCCGGTGGTACCGCCGACGTTCTGCGCGGGCGGCGCCGGGCTCTGGTCGACGGCCGACGACTACCTCGCCTTCATCCGCATGCTGCTCGGGAACGGCACCGTCGACGGGGTTCGCGTGTTGTCGGAGGAGTCGGTCCGCTTGATGCGCACCGACCGGTTGACCGACGAGCAGATGAAGTTCCCGTTCCTTGGCATGCCGTTCTGGCGTGGCCGCGGCTTCGGGCTGAACTTGTCGGTGGTCACCGATCCGGCGCAGTCACGCCAGCTGTTCGGGCCAGGCGGGTTGGGCACGTTCAGTTGGCCCGGCGCCTACGGGACGTGGTGGCAGGCCGACCCGTCGGCGGACCTGATCATGCTGTACCTCATCCAGAACCATCCGGATCTGAGCCCCGACGCTGCCGCCGCTGCGGTGGCTGGCAATACGGCGCTGGCCAAGCTGCAGGCCGCCCAGCCCCGGTTCGTCCGTCGCACCTACGACGCGCTGGAGCTCTGAGCCCACACCCCCGCGCCGAGGCTGCGGGGAGAACGTCCCAAAGGCCGATTGCGCGATCTCACAGCAGTTTCGGCGCTTGCGGCACGTAGCGCAGTGTCCTCGACGCGGATGACGGTGTCGATGCGACCGAACCTGTCCCGCACCTGCTCGGTCACGCGGTTCCACTGGCGTTGGTCGGTCATGTCGGCCGCGATGGCCAAGACCCGATCGGCGGGGTAGCCGTGCATCACCCTGACCACGCCGCCGGGGTGGCGACCGATGACCGCGACCCTGCATCCGTCGGCCAGCAGCTTGCGTGCCATCCGGTACCCGGAATCGGTGTCGCCGTCCAGCACGAGGACGACAGTGGTTGTGGTGTCAGCTGTCTCGCGATCCATGACATCAGTCAACGCCCGCGATCTGGGTGCGCCATGTGCACGAGTTGTGCGGCGGGCAGGAGTTACCCGGTTCGCGCCTGCGACAGTTCGCGACTGCGGCGGCGGTGTATCGCCACGCCTGCGCCGACGATGACCGCCGCCGAGATCGCCGACAACAGGATCGACGACTGCTGTCCGGGATCGAAGGCCATCAGGACGAGGATCACGACGATGCCGACGACGGTGGCGGTGGTCAGGTACGGGAACAGCCACATCTTCACTGGGGCCTGCTCCCCCTCTGCGCGCATCTTGCGGCCGAGAACCAGCTGGCTCGAGGCGATGGCGAGGTAGACGAACAACGCGACCGCGCCGCTGGTCGCCAGGAGATAGCCGAAGATCTTCTCCGGCAACAGGTAATTGCCGATGACGGCGACGAAACCAACCACCATCGACGCGAGCACGGCCACCCACGGGGCACCGTTGCGCGCGACCTTGCGCACCACCTGGGGCGCGTCCCGGCGCGTCGCCAGCGAGAACAGCATTCGGGACGCGGTGTACAGGGCGGAGTTCAGGCACGACGCCACCGCGGTCAGGATCACTATGTCCATGATCGACGGTCGACCTGCGCGGTGCAGGACGCGGAGTCGTCGAGCGCATGGGGCTGTTTGATCAGATGGTCGACCGCTCCCTCCCGCAGCGCGGCATCGCATGGGTCCGCGCCGACGGCAGCCGCCGCGCGGAAATGCCCGTCGAGGCGTTCGACGGCAACGGTGTCGTGTCGAAGCTGGAGATCCTGCGCGGCGATCTGGTCGACGTGCTCGATCAGGCCACCAAGGACACCGTCGAGTATCGATTCGATTCCCGGATCGAGGAGCTCGTCCAGAACGACGACGGGGTCGAGGCCACCCTGTCCGACGGGACGACCGTGCATGCGGACCTCGTCGTGGGTGCCGATGGACCACATTCGGCAGTGCGGCGTCTGATGTTCGGCCCCGAGGAACAGTTCATCAAGCCACTGGGCGGCTACAACGCGTGGTTCACCGCACCGGACACCGCCGGGCTGGACGGCTGGTACCTGATGTACCAGGCAGCCGGCGGACTGAACGCGTCGCTGCGCCCGTCGCACGATCCGGCAATCGCCAAGGCCGGGTTGGCATTCCGGTCCGAGCCATTGACCTATGACCGCCGCGATCTCGATGCACAACGACAGCTGCTCGTCGACCGATTCGCCGGCGCCGGCTGGCATTCCGACGCACTGTTGGCCGCCGCCCTTGAGGCCGACGACTTCTACTTCGACGCCTTCGCCCAGGTTCACATGGACTCGTGGTCGCGGGGTCGGGTGACCCTGTGCGGCGACGCTGGCTACTGCGCGTCACCGCTGTCCGGCATGGGCACCAGCCTCGCGTTGGTGGGCACCTACCTCCTTGCCGGAGAACTGGGCCCCGCGCCGGACGCGTTGAGTTCCGAGCACCTTGACGGCGCGCTGGCCAGGTATGACCGACTGATGCGGCCCTACGTCGACAAGTGCCAGGATCTCCCATCGGGGGTCGACGGCTACGCGCCGAAGTCCAAGTCGGACATCGCAATTACCGCGCAGGTGATGAAGTGGATGCAGCGCTGGCCGTTCCGCAGCCTCGCCGCGAAGAAGTTCTTCACGACCGCTGATTCGATCGAATTGCCGGGCTACGCAGGCACTCCAGCTCGGTAACGACTCACATCGAACGCGCCAGCCCCCCGGCCGAACTGCAGCAGACATTGCACGTGGGCCACATGATCAGCCGCCTGCCGACCCGTCGGATTCCCCACGGGACATGATGAGCGACGTGATCGCCGCGAAGTCCACCACCGAGCGGAGCTGGTCCAGCGCCAGCTCCGAGTCACTTGCGCGACAACGACGCAGCAGCTCACAGTCCGCATCGAACCCAAGTACCGCCGCTCGTCGCGCCCCACTTGGCTACCGACAGTCGATGCCGCCGTTGCCGTCACTACCAGGGCCACCGCCGGACCCCCTCCCACCTGTTCGATGCGGGTAGGCCTCGACGTCGACCCGTCACGTTGCAGTGGCGTCTGACATCGTCGGTCGAGAAGTACGTAGCGATATGAGTAGAGGGATACTCATATTCGAAGATTGGAATTGACGACCACGGCAAATCATTCATGGCGCCCGTTCGCAATCGGTTCACGTCGTCCTGTCGGGGACATCTTCCGAAATGCAGCGTCAATCCAGCGTCAATCAATGACCCGGCAGTAGCCGGACCACGACCATCAGATCTGCGCAGCTACCCGAGAACCGGGGTACGCGATGCCGGCGGGTGGCCGTAGGTCGTTCCCCGTATGCTCGGCGAACCAGCCATCGCCTATGACGGCACCGCGCTACCGCACTGCACTATGCCCGATTCGATCGACTTGCCGGACTACGCAAGCCCTCTCGTTCGGTGACCAGCGCACCGGATTCAACCGCGGAACCCCCATCAGGAGACTCCTCGCACTCGCCGCGCACCCGCTCCTGCGCGGCGAGGAGCTTCGCCTCGGCGATGCGGAAGATGCCCTCCAGGGCGACGTCTTCAACGCCGAGATACTCGGCAACCATCTCGAGTGCGACACCTGCGTCGCGCAGTCTCAACGCCAGCGAGTATGCCAACGGGAGTCGCCGAAGGGCGTGCTCGCGTGCGAGGAGTTCATCGACCACCCGACCAGCGTGCATCGGTGTCGCTCACATCGACTGAGTACACCACTACTCAATATCGTCACCACCGCAGAGCAGGTGCACTCACGTCGGCTCATGCGGAGGTAGAAGCGCCGCGAGCTCGTCACGGGTAGTGGTTCCCGTCTTCCCCATCGCCCGGTAGATATGGCCTTCGATGGTGCGAACCGACAGACCTAGTCGCTGGGCAACGGCGCGGCCGGAAAACCCGGCGCCGATCAACTTCACGATCTCGCGTTCACGAGGCGTCAGCGGTAACTCCTCGGCGGCCGCAACCAGAGAAGGGGTACTCGCACCGGATCGTTGGGCCAGGGTCTCTGCTCGCGCCGTGCTCCCGAACGCGGATCCGCGCCGTCCGACGTGGCGATACGCCACCGCCGCGAGCGCCGCGGCATCTAGGGCGGCCACGATATCGCCCATGCGCTCGAACTCGTGCGATACCGCCTCGAGTTCCGCTCCATCGCCGTCATGCAGAGCCGCGGCAAATCGCGCGGCCAGACCAACGCGCGGACCCTCCACGATGGCTGCCAGATCCGTCAGTCGGCCCGCGGCACAGCCCTCACCGAACTGCGTAACCGCCTGCAGGCAGAGCACTTCGGCCGCGAATTGGCCGTTGGTTCGGGCAGTTTCGGCTGCCGACAACATGATGGTGACCGCCGCGCTCACCGCACCTTGACTGGCGGTGACCCACGCCTCGGCGAGTGCCCACTCGTAGTCCAGGAAGCGCCAGCTCGGATGCCGTTGCGTACGGAGCGTGGCAAGTGCGATCGCGGCCTCGGCGGTCGATCCGCGTACGGCGAGGGCAATCGTGCGGGCAAGCTGGTATCGGTACCCGAATCCGTTGGTCTCACCGGAAGCGGACAGCGCGTCCACCACCGGCTCGAGGAGGGAACATGCGGCCTGCAGGTCGCCGGTACCGAGGGCGGCGCGACCAGCCAGCGCGCTGTTGAACAGCTGAGCGGGCCCTGGCAGATCCGCCGACTGTTGGCGCAATCGCTCCGCCGCGCTCTGGGCGTCCGTGACCCGACCAGACAGCCACAGGGCGCTGATATGTGCGTCTGCGATCACGAACCGCGTTTGTGCTGCGTCGAAGGCGCGGTTCGCCGCCGCATATCCGGCCTGAGCCGCCGTCACCGCCTGACCGGTGCGCCCGGCGTCACCCGATCCGACGACGATCCCCCAGGCGGTCACGGCGGCAACGAGGTGGGGAAGCTGTTCGAGGTCAAGATCTCTCGATGCATTCTCCGCCGCTTCGGGCTTGCCCATTGATGCCCAATACACGGTGAGGAAGGCATCGATGCACCCGTGGCTGTACTGCACGTCGTCGACCAACTGTTTGGCACCCGATGGATCGGCAAGTGACCAGAGCATGTTGGTGGCCCGCAGAAACGCCAATCTGGCATGGTCGGCCTCGGCGAATTCACTCACGGGAGTATCCGCGAGTACCGAGTCTGACTCTTCGCCTCGACTCATCCACGAAAGCGCATGTGCACGAACGAGGTTCGCCTCGGCCCCCGCCCCGGCACGGATTGCTGCGGCACCGAGTCGGTCGGCAAGGGGAAGATCCGAAAGCCACACCGCGCCCTGTGCGGCCCGCAGGAACAGGTCCGGATCCGGTGCGAGGTCGGAATCGAGACCCAATGCCGCGCGCCGCACCACGATTCGCATGTCGTCGCGGCCGTCGCTCGCTGCAAGCTCGGTGGCGACGAGTCCGCGCAACCGCCGCAACCGGGTAGGTGCCGCGCCTTTCCTGCGCACCTCACCGTAGAGCGGATGCGCCACCCGCACTTCGACGTGGCCGTCGACGCTCTCAAGCGTGATGAGACCACGATCATCGGCATTCTCGATCGCCGCCGGAGTGGCCATCCTGGTCAGCGACGCCAGCTCGATGGGCTCTCCCACTGCGAGCGCATCGATCACGTCGTCGACCGGGGCCGGTAGGGCGCCGATCCGTGATTCGATCAACTCGACCAGACCGGGCGATACCCTCGGCTCACCGCTCCACCGCCAATAGCCGTGCACCTGCGCGAGTCGTCCGTCCGTCTCTTCCTGCTCGACGATGTTGCGTAGGTAGAGAACGTTCCCGCGGGTCAGTTTCCATAGTCGAGTGGCGGCGTCCGGATCCACGGACCCATCCAGAGCCGTCGACAGCAGCGTCGTTGACTCGTCCTGCGACAGCGGCTGCAGGTCGAGCCTTTCGAACTGGCCGCCCTTCCAAATATCGCGTGTCGCAGGAGAAATCGGCTCACCGTCGCGAACCGTCAACATCAGTTTCGCGGCGCCGCGCTGGACTATCTGCTGCAGAACGAACGTCGACAGTTCATCGAGCAGATGGACGTCGTCGACGCCGACCACCACCGGAGCACCCGAAGGTGTCGCCGTCAGCGATTCGATCACGCTGCGAACCAGTTGGAGATTGTCCGTACCCTCGGAGCCGGCCCACGACGCGAAGGCGCCCAGCGGTAACGATTGCGCCGATGACGTGGCGAGCGCCCAACGGATCTCGCACCCTCGCGACGCCGCGGACTCGAGTGCCTCGCGAGCGATGCGGCTCTTTCCCACGCCCGCGGCTCCACAAATGAGCATCCCGGAGACGTCCGAAGCCGATATTGCGGCGTCGATCGTTCGCAATTCCTCCGAGCGGCCGGTCAGCGGCCACGCAAACCGCACTTAGCCAGCCTAGGCTCACCACCAGGGTAAGCGCAGGATAACCAAGACCGCAGGGCTGAGAGCAACCTCCGATGAATTTGCCCAGGCGTCAATAGCCGACCCTCACATGGAACGCGACAGCCCCCGGCCGAACTGCAGCAGACGTTGCATTTGGGCCAGGCCGCCGTTGTCGACGGTCTTGGTGTAGCGGAACGACTCGCAGAACAGATCGGTGTCGGTGGCCGACTTCTGGTGGCTGCGCGTGATGAGTTGGGTGTACATCCTCAAACGCACCTCGGACAACCGTCGGGTCCCGTCGTCGAGCACGTCGAACTGCGTGGTCAGGATGTGGTCGGTGATGGTCGACAGCAGGATGGTCCGCACCGACGCGTCAAGGGTGCGGCGCTCATATCCCTCGGCGGACGTCGACTCGTCGTCCGCGCGCCACATGATCAGCCGCCTGCCGTCGGTGAGCACGATCTCCTGCCACAGCGCCTCACCCCAGGACTCCTCGGTCTCACCGCGAGACATGATGAACGACTTGATCGCCGAGAAGTCCACGAGCGAGCGCAATTGGTCCAGCGCCAATTCCGGATCACGCAGGTAGACCCTCGCCGCTTCCTCGAGGGTCTCGTAGGGCGCCCAGTCCTGTGGTGCAGCCATGGGAGGGGTCCGATTTCAGGCGACGACGACGCAACGGCTCACGCTTCTCATCGAACCACGAACCGCCAGCCGTCGCGCCCATGACGTGGTTACCGACCGTCAGTGCGGGAGTCCCGGGCGCGCCGGCGTTGCCGGTGCCTTCGTTGAGACTGGCGCCATTGTTGTCGCCGATCGTGCCGGACACCACGACCGACCCGTCGCCCGGGAGTTACCCCAACGATCGGATTCGGTACAGCGGCCGTCAGGAACCGTCGGGCGTCACCCGGACGGCGGCCGCGGCCGCACGAATCTGCGGGGTCACCAGCATCACCTGGCCGAGCACGCCGTTGACGAAACCCGGTGAGTCATCGGTGGACAGGCTCTTGGCCAGCTCGACCGCCTCGTCGACGGCTACCGGCTCGGGAACGTCGTCGGCGTGCAGCAGTTCCCAGACCGCCACCCGCAGGATCGCGCGATCGACGGCGGGCAGCCGCTCGAGCGTCCAGCCGTGAAGGTGCGCGGAGATCAAGTCGTCGATGTGCGCGGTGTGTTCGGTCACCCCTCGGGCCACCGTCACCGTGTAGGAATTCAGAGGCGACACCTCGGAGTCGCCTTCCGCCAGCAGGCCGCGCGACTCGGCGACCTCGCCGGGGGTCAGCCCGCGCGCCTCGGCCTCGAACAGTATGTCGACCGCGCGCTTGCGCGCCTGATGCCTGCCACGGTCCCCGCGACGGTCAGGCATGGAGCCGCGCTCCCGTCCCGAGGCCGAAGCCGTCAGGCATTAACACGACCCAAGTAACTGCCGTCACGCGAGTCGACCTTCAGCTTGTCACCGGTGTTGATGAAAAGCGGGACGTTGATCTGCGCACCGGTCTCCATCGTGGCGGGCTTGGTGCCCGCGCTGGACCGGTCGCCCTGCAGGCCGGGGTCGGTGTGGGACACGATCAATTCGACCGTCACCGGCAACTCCAGGTACAGCGGCGCACCCTCGCTGAAGGCGACCTGCACCGGCATGCCCTCGAGCAGGTAGTTCGCCGCGTCACCGACGAGGGACTCCGGCAGCGGGTGTTGCTCGAAGTCCTGGGAGTCCATGAACACGAAGTCGCTGCCGTCGCGGTACAGGTAGGTGGTGTCGCGCCGGTCGACGGTCGCGGTCTCCACCTTCACACCGGCGTTGTACGTCTTGTCGACGACCTTGCCGGACAGCACGTTCTTGAGCTTGGTGCGCACGAACGCGGGACCCTTGCCAGGCTTGACGTGCTGGAACTCGGTGATCTGCCACAGCTGCCCGTCGATTTGCAGGACGAGCCCGTTCTTGAAGTCTGCGGTCGAAGCCACGGTCGGTACTACTCCTAAAGGATGGCCAGTTCCTTGGGGAACCGGGTAAGCAATTCGGGTGCGGGTGCTTCCTCGCTGCCCACGACCAGCGTGTCCTCGATGCGGACACCGCCATGGCCGGGCAGATAGACACCAGGCTCCACGGTTACCGCAGAGCCAGCAAGCAGTGTACCGGCGGCGGACGCACTGATTCCCGGCGCTTCGTGGATCTCCAATCCGACGCCATGCCCGAGGCCGTGTCCGAAGTTCTCGGCGTACCCGGCATCGGCGATGACCTGGCGCGATGCACCGTCGACGCCCTTGAGCGACACGCCGGGCGACAATGCCTCCCGGCCGACCCGCTGCGAGGTCGCCACCAGCTCGTACAGGTCGAGCTGCCACTGCGCCACCGGCGCCAGCACGAACGTCCTGGTCATGTCGGAGTGATAGCCGCAGACCAGCGCGCCGAAGTCGATCTTGACGAAGTCACCCGCGGCCAGCACGGCGTCCGTCGGGCGGTGGTGCGGGATGGCCGAGTTGGTGCCCGCCGCGACGATGGTCTCGAAGGACACCCCGTCGGCGCCGTGGTCGAGCATCCGCGACTCGAGCTCCCTGCCGACCTCCTTCTCGGTGCGGCCCGGCCGCAGCCCGCCGCCGTTGACGAGGTCGGCGAGCGCAGCGTCGGCGGCCTCGCAGGCCAGCCTGAGCAAGGCGATCTCGCCGGCGTCCTTGATCTCGCGCAGCGCCTCGATGGTTCCCGCGGCCCGGACCAGCGTGGTGTCGCCCGCCGACTTCTGCAGGATCGCGTGATCGTCGACGGTGACCACGTGGCTCTCGAAGCCCAGCCGCCGCACGTTCCAGGCCGCCGCACGCGCCGCCAGATGCGGCCCGCAGGCCCGTTCGATGACGATCTCGGCGTCCGGCGACTGCTGGGCGGCCTGCGTTCGGTACCGCCCGTCGGTGGCCAGCACCGGCGTTTCGTGTTCGGCGAGGATCAGCAGCGCCGCGTTCGAGCCGGTGAAACCGGACAGATAACGGACGTTGACCAGGTCCGTTACCAACATGGCGTCCAACTCCGCTGCGACCAAACGGCGACGCAGCCGGTCCCGGCGCTGTGAAATCGTCACAGGTGTTGACGCTACTCGCTACGCTGTGCCCTCATGAGTAAGTGGTTGCTGCGCGGACTGGTGTTCGCGGCGCTGATGGTCGTGGTCCGGCTACTGCAGGGCGCGATGATCAATGCCTGGGAAACATGGGCCCTTTTGATCAGCATCACCCTGGTGGTGTTGTTCATCATCGCGGCATTGGTGTGGGGGCTGATCGACGGTCGCGCAGACGCCGAGGCCAATCCCGACCCGGACCGGCGCAGCGACCTGGCCATGACCTGGCTGCTCGGCGGCCTGTTCGCCGGCATCGTCAGCGGCTTCGTGGCGTGGTTCATCTCGCTGTTCTACGACAACCTCTACGCCGAGGGATTGCTCAACGAGATCAGCACGTTCGCCGCGTTCACCGCGCTCATCACGTTCCTGGCGGCCATCACGGGAGTCGCGCTGGGCCGCTACCTCGTCGACCGCAACGCACCGCCGGTACAGAGGCATGGCTCCGCCGACAGCGAGCGCGCCGACACCGACGTATTCCAGGCCGTCCGCGAGCCGGCAACGGTCGGCACGGAGACCGCGCACACCGAGGCCGAGAAGTAGTCCTAACCGCTACTGGCCAGATAGCGCAGCGCCAACAGGTACCCCTGCACGCCCAGCCCCACGATCACACCCGTCGCCACGGCGCTCAGGTATGAGTGGTGCCGGAAGTCCTCGCGGGCGTGCACGTTCGAGATGTGTACCTCGATCAGCGGTGCGCTGAGTTCCGAGCACGCATCGCGCAGCGCCACCGAGGTATGGGTCAGCGCGCCCGCGTTGAGCACCACCGGCTCGCCCGCGTCGGCGGCAGCGTGAATCCAGCCGAGCAACTCGGCTTCACTGTCGCTTTGGCGGACAACGACTTTCAGCCCCAGCTCGGCGGCCTCGCGCTCGATCCGGGCGACCAGATCGTCGTGTGTGGTGGTGCCGTAGACCGCGGGCTCACGGCGCCCGAGCCTGCCGAGGTTCGGGCCGTTGATGACGTTGACCGTCCCGCTCATCGAATTCCGATCTCCGAGTAGGCCGCCGCCACCAGCGCTGGGTCAGGGCCCTCCAGTCGGCCCGGCTTGGCCAGCCCGTCGAGGACGACGAAACGCAGCACTCCGGCACGGGTCTTCTTGTCACCGGCCATGTACTCGAGCAAGTGCGGCAGGGCGTCGGCGTCGTAGCTCACCGGCAGCCCAAGCGAGGTCAGGATCGACCGGTGCCGGTCGGCGGTGGCGTCGTCGAGCCGCCCGGCGAGCCTGCCGAGTTCGGCCGCGAACACCAACCCCACCGAGACCGCGGCACCGTGGCGCCACCGGTAGCGCTCGCGTCGCTCGATCGCATGCGCCAGGGTGTGGCCGTAGTTGAGGATCTCGCGCAGCGCGGATTCCTTCTCGTCGGCGGCCACGACCTCCGCCTTGACCGCGACCGCCCGCCGGATCAACTCGGGCAGCACCGTTCCTGCCGGGTCGAGCGCGGCCTCGGGGTCGGCCTCGATCAGATCGAGGATGACGGGGTCGGCGATGAAGCCTGCCTTCACGATCTCGGCCATGCCCGCGACGATCTCGTTGCGCGGCAACGTCTCCAGCGTGGCAAGGTCGACGAGCACCGCGAGCGGCTGGTGAAAAGCACCGACCAGGTTCTTGCCCGCGTCGGTGTTGATGCCGGTCTTGCCGCCGACTGCGGCGTCGACCATGGCCAGCAGCGTGGTCGGCACGTGCACGATGTCGACGCCGCGCAACCAGGTCGCTGCGGCGAAGCCTGCGACGTCGGTGGCAGCTCCCCCGCCAAGGCTCACGACGGCGTCGCGGCGGCCGATTCCGATGCGGCCCAACACGTCCCAGATGAAGCCGACGACCGGCAGTTCCTTGCCTGCCTCGGCATCGGGAATCTCGATGCGATGCGCGTCGACGCCCTTCTCCGACAGATGATCCCGAATCGACTCGGCGGTCTGGTTCAGCACCGGCTGATGCAGGATCGCCACCTTGTGACGGCCGTCGAGCGTCCGGGTCAGGTCATCGAGCAGACCACGACCGATGATCACCGGGTATGGCCGCTCGACGAGGACGTTGACGGTCACGGGTTCAGTCATTGCGCGCTTCCGCTCGGCGGGCCAGCGCCGCGGGACTCGGCGGGGCCTCGGTGGTTGGGGCAGGATTGAGGACGGTCGGCAGCCTGCGCCAGGACGACCTACGGCGCCGTCGGCTACGCTCGGGTTCCGTTGTGGCGCAATGCAGCCGGTGCACGATGTGGCGTACCACCGCACCGGGGTTGCGCCGGTTGGTGTTGATGCGCATCGTGGCGACCTCGCGGTACAGCGGAACCCGCGCCGACATCAGCGTGCGGAACTTCTCGGCCGCGTCCGCGCCAGCCAACAAGGGCCGCCCCGAACCGCCGCACGTGCGCCGAATACCCTCGGCGGCACTGATTTCCAGGTAGATCACGGTGTGACCGGCCAGTGCCTCGCGCACCTCGGCAGAGGTCACCGCGCCACCACCCAACGACACGATCCCGTCGGTTTCGGCCAGCGCCGCGCGCACCACGTCTGCCTCGATGCGGCGGAACTCGGGCTCGCCCTCGACGAAGATCTCGGCGATGGTGCGGCCGGTGGTCTCGACGATCTTGACGTCGGTGTCGAGCAGCGGCACGTCGAGCGCCTTGGCAAGACGCCGCCCGATGGTGGACTTGCCCGAGCCGGGCATGCCCACGAGGACGGCCTTCGGCGCCATCAGCCCGACGCCTGCTCTCCCGAATCGATCCCCCGGTCGCTGCGCTCCTGCCCGCCGGAATGACCCCGGTCGGCGATGCCACGCAGGTAGTTGTCGACATTCGCGCGGGTCTCGGCTAGCGAGTCACCGCCGAACTTCTCCAGCGCCGCGCGGGCCACCACCAACGCGACCATGGTCTCGACGACCACGCCCGCCGCGGGCACCGCGCACACGTCGGAACGCTGGTGAATGGCGACGGCTTCGTCGCCGGTGGCCATGTCGATGGTCGCCAGGGCGCGCGGCACCGTCGAGATGGGCTTCATGGCGGCCCGAACCCGAAGCGGCTGGCCGTTGGTCATGCCGCCCTCGAGGCCACCGGCGCGGTTGGTGGATCGCATCACGCCACCCGGACCGGGGTAGATCTCGTCGTGGGCGACGGTCCCGCGACGGCGCGCCGTCTCGAAGCCGTCCCCGATCTCGACGCCCTTGATGGCCTGGATGCCCATCACCGCGGCGGCGAGCTGGCTGTCCAGCTTGTTCTCGCCGCTGGTGAAGGAGCCCAGCCCGATCGGCAGTCCTTCGACGACCACCTCGACGATGCCGCCGAGCGTGTCGCCGTCCTTCTTTGCGGCCTCGATCTCGGCGATCATGGCCTCTTGCGCGTCCTTGTCGTAGGCGCGGACGGGGCTGTCGTCGATGGCGTCGCGGTCGCCCGGCTGCGGGGGCGGGCCGTCGTAGGGCTTCGACGCGCCGATGGAGATGACGTGCGACAGCACCTCGACGCCGAGTGCCTCCCGCAGGAACGCCCGGGCGACGGTGCCTGCGGCGACCCTTGCGGCGGTCTCCCGGGCGCTGGCGCGCTCGAGCACCGGACGCGCGTCGTCGAAGCCGTACTTGAGCATGCCCGCGTAGTCGGCATGGCCGGGCCGTGGGCGGGTGAGCGGCGCGTTGCGCGCCACGTCCAGGTCGGCCGCATCCACCGGATCGGCGGACATCACGGTCTCCCACTTCGGCCACTCGCTGTTGCCGATCTCGATGGCGATCGGGCCGCCCAGCGTGATCCCGTGCCTGACCCCGGCCAGCACGGTGACCTCGTCGGCCTCGAACTTCATCCTGGCGCCGCGGCCGTAGCCGAGGCGACGGCGTTTCAGCTCGCCTGCGATGTCCTCGGTGGTGACGCTTACGCCCGCAACCATGCCTTCGACCACGGCCACCAAGGCGCGGCCGTGCGATTCACCGGCAGTTATCCATCGCAACACGCGTCCCATCTTCCCACGCCGGGGAATTCCGGACGTAATCGTCTCAAGCCAGGGTGCGCTGCAGCAGCAACGTGTCGACGTACCGGCCGTGCTTGAAGCCCACGCGGGTCAGCCGTCCGGCGTCCACGAAGCCGCACCGGCGATGCAGTTCCACCGACGCCGGGTCACCCGTGTCGGCGATCACCGCGATCACCTCCCTGACTCCCAAGGCGACGCAGGCGTCGAGGAGGGCGCGCACCAGTTCGGTGCCACACCCCTTCCCGACGGCAGACGGCGCGACGTAGACGGAGTCCTCGACGGTCGCGCGATAGGCCGGCCTGGACTTCCACGGCCCGCAGTACGCGTACCCGGCAACTGCCCCGTCGCGCTCGGCGACTAGGAACGGTAGGCCTGCGTCGGTGATCGCGGCGAACCGGCGGCGCCACTCGACGCCATCCGGTGGGTCCATTTCGAACGTGGCGATGCTGGTGGCGACGTAGTGGCGGTAGATCTGGGCGATGGCGTCGAGATCGTCGAGGGTGGCGGCGCGGGTGGACATGGTCGGTAGCGTCTCACCAGGATGCCGATGACTTGAAGGCAGAGCATCGTGGCCGGAGGGCCGTCGCACCGTGACGCTGTACCGCATCCTGGTGCACATGTTCGCCGAGACCAGTCGGCATGCCGGCCACGCCGACATCGTGCGGGAGCTCGTCGACTGCAGGGTGGCACGCCGACGCGCGCAATCTGCCCTCCGATGACCGTGATTGGTGGGCCGCTCACCGCGACCGCGTGGAGCGTGCGGCAGGAGATGCTGAGCAGGCCAGCGGCCGATTCGCGTAGACGTGGCGTGGGAAGCTGGGGTACCACCGTTACCCTCGGTCCTAGAACAAACATGGCGATGACCACTCCTCAGCACCTGTCCGACCGCTACGAACTCGGTGACATCCTCGGGTTCGGCGGCATGTCGGAGGTCCACCTGGCCCGCGACGTCCGGCTGCACCGCGACGTCGCGGTCAAGGTGCTGCGCGCCGACCTCGCCCGCGACCCCAGCTTCTACTTGCGCTTCCGCCGGGAGGCCCAGAACGCCGCAGCGCTCAACCATTCGTCGATCGTCGCGGTGTACGACACGGGCGAGGCCGAGACGCCAGAGGGGCCGCTGCCCTACATCGTGATGGAGTACGTCGAGGGCGTGACGCTGCGCGACATCGTGCGCAACGACGGCCCGATGGAGCCGCAGCAGGCCGTCGAGGTCATCGCCGATGCGTGTGAGGCGCTGAACTTCAGCCACCAGCACGGCATCATCCACCGCGACGTCAAACCCGCCAACATCATGATCAGCAAGACCGGCGCGGTGAAGGTGATGGACTTCGGCATCGCCCGCGCACTTGCCGACACCGGCAACAGGCTCACCAAGACCTCCGCCGTGATCGGCACCGCCCAGTACCTGTCCCCCGAGCAGGCCAGCGGCGACAACGTCGACGCCCGCTCGGACGTGTACTCACTGGGCTGCGTGCTCTACGAAATGCTCACCGGCAAGCCACCTTTCGTCGGCGACTCACCAGTCTCGGTGGCCTACCAGCACGTGCGCAAGGACCCGGTTCGCCCGTCTCAGCGCCGTGGCGACATCTCCCCCGAGTTGGATGCCGTGGTGCTCAAGGCGCTGGCCAAGAATCCCGAGAACCGCTATCAGAGCGCGGCGGAGATGCGCACCGATCTGATCCGCGTGCACAGCGGCGAGGCACCAGACGCCCCGAAGCTGTTCACCGACGCCGAGCATTCAAACCTGCTGTCGACGGCGTCCGCACGCGGCAACCACTTGCAGCCCACCGAGCCGATTCCCGCACGCAGCAGGTCGATCCGCCGATGGGTGATCGCCGTCGCGATGCTCGCGGTGCTGGCCATCGTGGTCACGGTCGGGTTCAACGTGTTCGGTACCCGCGACGCACGTGTGCCCGACGTGCACGGTCAATCGCTCGACGCGGCCAGAACCGCGCTGGAGAACGCCGGTTTCAAGGTCAACGTCCAAACGAAGCCCGACTCCACGGTGGGTCAAGGCGAGGCCATAAACACCGAACCCGACGCCAACTCCGAGGCCCGCACGGGCGACGTCGTCACGATCAACGTCTCGATGGGCATCACACAGGTGAAGATCCCCGACTGCCTGAAGCAGACCTATCAGGAGTGCGCGAGCAAGCTCGAGGACGCCGGCTTCGAGAAGGTCGTGCAGGCGTCGAAGGCGTCGAGCCCCGACGACAAGGGCCAGGTGGTGGACATCAGTCCGCCTACCGATTCCACGTCGGCGATCACCAACGAGATCACCGTCTTCGTTGGCTCGGGACCCGGGACCGCGCCGGTGCCGCCAGTCGCCAACCAGACGGCCGACGTCGCCCAACAGATCCTCAGCGCGTCCAAGTTCACCAATGTCATCCAAGTCTCCGTCGACGGCTTGTTGCCCTCGGGCCAGGTCGTGGCCACCGTGCCGCCCGCCGGTGCGGACACGCCGCTGGACGCCCCGATCCAGGTGCAGGTCTCCAAGGGCAATCAGTTCGCCATGCCGGACCTCACGGCGAAGTTCTACACCGAGGTCGTTCCCATTCTGCAGGGACAGGGCTTCCTCGGAACACCGCTCAACGGCGGCGACGTACCGGGCCAGGACAAGGACCGCAACCGCGTCGTGAGACAAGACCCACCACCGGGCACCGGCGTGAACAAGGACGGCACCATCACGTTGTATTACGGCTCGTAGCCGCCTAGCTGCCGTAGGTGTAGCGGAGGTTGGCGTTGATGAGTTCGCCGATCCGCTTGCGCATGTGCCCGGTGAGGCTCGCGTCCGGCACCGGCTCGTCGACGTAGAGGGTCCAGCGCAGCTCGGTACCGCGGTCCGCTGGCACCAGGTCGAAGTGCAGGCGCGCATCGGGCCGCTTGAGCCACAGCGATGACCAGACCACGTGCCTGGACCGATCGGATTCGAGCACTGCCGGGGCGATCTCCTCGTCGAGAAGCAGCAGCCATGGGCGGCTCGGTTGGCGATTCGGGTCGCAGAGGTCGTCGAAGATCGCCCACGGCGGCGCGGGCTGGCTGCGTTGCCGCGAACCGATCATCACCACCGAACGAACGTAACGCGGTCCGCAACCTAGATAACGACGAGCGCCACGGCGACGGCAGCTGCAGCGCACATCGACGGACCGTGCGGCACCGTGGCATCCCTGCCGCGCAACGCAACGGCCACCGCCCAAGTCGCGGTCAGCATCGGAGCGCCCAACGCCGCCAGCACCCAGGCGTCGACGCCGAAGGATCCCGTGAGCGCGCCGACGCCGATCGCCAGCTTGACGTCCCCCGCGCCCATGCCCGCAGGCGCCGCCAGATGCACGCCGAGATAGAACAGCGCAAGGGCGAGCGCGCCGATGAGCGCAGGCACGCCGCGACCGGTGACGACCGAGACGGCAAGCACCACCGCGGCGCCCGGCAATGTCAGCGCATTGGGTAGTCGCCGCTGCCGGATGTCGTACACCGTCAGCGCCGCGAACCAGGCCAGCACGCAGGCGCACGCCACCCCCGCCCCCATCTTCGAAGGCTAACGTCAGCCGAGGGCGGCGCTCATCGCCTCTTTCGGCGCTGGGCGCCCGGTGAACTGCTCCACCTGGGCGAAGGCCTGATGCAGCAGCATGTCCAGTCCGCTGACCACCCAGCCGCCCGCGGCCGCGATCGCCTCCGCCAACGGGGTCGGCCATGGGTCGTAGATCGCGTCGAGCAACAGCCACGCCCCCGCGACCGTCGCGGCGTGCTCGGCGGCGACGCTCGCAGGCAGCGTGTTGACGACGGCATCGACGTCGCCCAGCGGGGTACCCAGCGCGACCCACCGCACGGCGACGCCGAGCCGGGCGCCGAGGGCGAGCAGCGGCTCGGCCTTGTCGCGATTGCGGGAGACGATCGACACGTCGGCCGCCCCGAGCTCCACGAGCCCGACGAGCGCTGCCGGCGCGGTGCCGCCCGAGCCGAGCACGGCGGCCCGCTCCAGGTCGGATGGGTTGCCTTCGAGCTTCGCACCGAGCGCGCCCGTAACGCCGTCGACGTCGGTGTTGTCGGCGCGCCAGCCGGCATCGGTGCGCACGAGCGTGTTGGCCGAGCCGACGAGTTCGGCACGGGTGGTGCGCTCGTCGGCGAACGCGAGTGCGGCGAACTTGCCGGGCATGGTGACCGACACCCCGACCCATTCGGGGCCGAAACCGCCGACCAGTGAAGGCAATTCGTCGGCAGTGCACTCGATGCGGTCGTAGGTCCAGTCGGTAAGACCCAGCGCGCGGTAGGCCGCGAGATGCAGCTGCGGCGACCGCGAATGCACGATCGGCGATCCCAGGACCGCCGCCCGGCGTGCGCCGTTACCGGGCGCTGTCGAGGACACCGTTGTGTCTGGCGAGTTCGATGTTCGCCAGGTGCTGCTGGTAGTCGCGGGTGAACAGCGTGGTGCCCGTCATGTCCACGGTGACGAAGTAGAGCCAGTCACCAGGCTCGGGGTTCTCCGCGGCGGCCAGTGCGGGCTGCCCGGGCGAGCAGATCGGCGTTGCCGGAAGCCCTTCGCGCACATAGGTGTTCCACGGCGTGTTTTGAGCGCGATCGCCGTCGGTGGTGGCCACCTCTTGACGATCGAGCGGGTAGTTCACCGTCGAGTCGAACTCGAGGCGGTTGTGCTCGGGTTCGGCGAGCCGGTTGTAGATGACCCTGGCCACCTTGGCGAAGTCCTGGGGTTTGGCCTCGCGCTGCACCAGCGACGCCACCGTAAGGATCTGGTACGGCGACAGGTTGGCGGCCTTGCCTGCCTCCAGCAGTCCTTCCTGCTCGTACTGCCGACTGCTACCTGCGATCAGGGTGGACAGGATGTCCTGTGCCGACGCCGACGGGTCCACGTTCCACGTGCCCGGTGCGATCAGCCCCTCGATGCGGCGGTGGTCGTTGCCGAGGGTCTTGATCGGGCCGAGCGCCCATTCCGGGATGGCCAGCGCCGACGGCTCCGCCGAACCCGCGGCCTGCTTGAGATCGTCGGCCTTGACGCACTGCTTGGTGTCATCGAGCTGCACGCAGGTGGCCTCGGAGATCAGCGTGAACACACCCTGCGTGACGTCGTTGGTCTTGACGTCGGCGATGTCGTCGAGCTGACGGCCTTCTGGGATCACAAGTCGACCGACCCGGTTCTGCGCATCGGCAAGTCTCGCAACGGCATTCGCTGCTGGGATCTCGGTGCGCACCTTGTAGAACCCGGGCTGGATCGCCGAGATCGCGGCGTTGCCCGCGGCGGCCTTCACGAAGGTCGGCACGGTCGCGATCACCTGATGGTCTAGCAGCGTCTGGCCGATCGCGGTCGTGGAGTCGCCGTTGTGGACCTCGATCACGACGTCGCTCACGCCGCCGCCCTGGTAGTCGTCCCCTGCGCCGAACAGCCCGTGCCAGAGCCGGGAACCGAGGAACACCGTGCCGATCACGACGACGATGAGGGCGGCGACCGCGAATCCGGTGACCGTCCGACGCTTGCGGCGGTTGCGCGTCGCACGGGCGCGTTCCCTGCGGCTCATGCCACGACGCGGCCTGCCGACCGACACCGGCTCCGTCCGCTCGCGGACCCAGTCGTCAGGCATCGGCCGCTCCGGTGCGGTCGGCCAGAACGGCCCGCCGCTGATCCAGCCAGGTCTGCAGAATGCCGACCGCGGCGGCCTGATCGATCATGGCCCTCTGTCCCTTCGCTTTGATGCCGGCCTCCCGCAGCTCCCGCTGCGCGGTCACAGTGGTGAGACGCTCGTCGACCAGCCGCACTGGGATCGGTGCGATGCGGGCCGCGAGCGCGTCCGCGACGGCGATCGCGTCGACGGCCGACGGCCCGGTCCGCTCGGCGAGGGTGCGCGGCAGTCCAACCACCACCTCTACCACGTCCATATCGGTGACGAGCCGGGCCAGTCGCTTCACGTGCTTGTCGGTGCGGTCGCGCCGAACCGTCTCCACCGGGGTGGCGAGGATTCCGTCGGGATCGCTGCTGGCCACACCGATGCGGACGGTACCCACGTCGACGCCGAGCCGTCGCCCGCGTCCCGGATCCGGCGGCTGCAGGCTGCCCCCGGGCCGGTCCGGCAGACGGTCTTCGGTTTCTCCCACTAAGTCAGCTCCGCTGACTCCGTGCCACCTCGGCACGAAGCGCGGCGAGGGCCGCATCGATTCCGGAGGCGCCAGAGCCGGACCCCTGCGCGAGGTCGGCCTTGCCGCCGCCGCGGCCGTTCACGGCAGCACCGAGCGTCTTGACCAAGTCATTGGCGGAAAGACCGAGATCTTGCGCGGTTGGGGTGGCCGCCACCACGAACGGCACCGAGTCGTCATCGCCCTCGGCGATCAGCGCCACCACAGCGGGGTCGGATCCGAGCTTGCCGCGAATGTCGCCGACGAGGCTGCGCAGATCGGCCGCCGACATCCCGCCGGCCATCCGCTGTGCCACCAGACGGACCTTACCCACTTGTTCGGCGCCTGCAGCGGCGTTCACCGCGGCTGCCCGCGCGTTCGCCAGCCGGGCACGATCTAGTTCCTTCTCGGCAACCTTGAGCCGCTCGATGAGGTTGGCGACCCTGGCGGGCACCTCGTCCGACGGCACCTTCAGCGACGACGCGAGGCCGGCCATGAGCGCGCGTTCCTTGGCCAGGTACTTAAAGGAGTCGAGTCCGACGTAGGCCTCGACGCGGCGCACCCCGGAGCCCACCGACGACTCACCGAGAATCGTCACGGGTCCGATCTGCGCCGAGTTGTGCACGTGCGTGCCACCGCAGAGTTCCAGTGAGAACGGGCCACCGATCTCGACCAGTCGGACGTCCTCGGGGTAGGCCTCGCCGAAGAGCGCCATCGCACCCATAGCCTTGGCCTTCTCGAGTTTGGTGTAAATGGTGTTCACTGCGAAGTCGGCCTCGACGGCTTCGTTGGTGACGACCTCGATCTGGTCGCGCTGCTCGTCGTTCAGCGCGCCCTGCCAGTTGAAGTCGAACCGCAGATAGCCGGGCCGGTTCAGGGAGCCGGCCTGAACGGCGTTGGGGCCCAACACCTGTCGCAGCGCGGCGTGCACCATATGGGTGCCGGAGTGCCCCTGGGTGGCGCCGTGGCGCCACTTCGGGTCGACGGCCGCGACGACGGTGTCGCCCTCGACGAACTCGCCCGACTCGACGGTGATGCGGTGCGCGAACAGCGTCTTGGAGATCTTCTGTACGTCGGTGACGGCGGCCTTCGCGGCCTGGCCGGAGCCGGTACCGGTGATCGATCCGATGTCGGCGATCTGGCCGCCGGACTCGGCGTACAGAGGAGTGCGGTCGAGGATCAGCTCGACGCGATCGGCGGTGAGCGTCTCGCCACCGGTGGCGGAGCCGCCGATCCCACCGGAGTGCGCGACGACGGGAACGCGCTTGCCGTCGACGAAGATGCCGAGAATCCTTGCCTCGGAAGAGAGTTCGTCGAATCCGGTGAACTCCGTTGGACCTGCGTCGACCAGTTCGCGGTAGGCGGTGAGGTCGGCGTGGGCGTGCTTGCGCGCTGCGGCGTCGGCCTTGGCACGCTGCCGCTGCTCGGCCATCAGGCCGCGGAAGCCCTCCTCGTCGACGCTCAACCCGGTCTCGGCCGCCATCTCCAGGGTCAGCTCGATCGGGAAGCCGTAGGTGTCGTGCAGGGTGAACGCGTCGGTGCCCGACAGCACCGTGGCGCCGGACGACTTCGTCGAGTTGGCGGCGTCCTCGAACAGCCGCGAACCCGCCACCAGCGTGCGGTTGAAGGCGGTCTCCTCGGCCACGGCGATGCGCTGGATCCGGTCGAAGTCCGTCACCAGTTCTGGGTACGACGGTCCCATCGCGTCGCGCACCGTGACCATCAGCTCGCTCACGATCGGGGTGTCGATGCCGAGCAGCTTGGCCGACCGGATCACCCGGCGCAGCAGGCGGCGCAGCACGTAGCCGCGGCCGTCGTTGCCGGGGCTGACGCCGTCGCCGATGATGATCGCCGCGGTACGGCTGTGGTCGGCGATGATCCGGTAGCGCACGTCGTCATCGTGATTGCCGACGCCGTACCCGCGCGGGGCGATTCCGGCGACCAGGTCGATGACCGGCCGCACCAGGTCCGTCTCGTAGACGTTGTCGACGCCCTGCAGCAGACACGCCACCCGTTCGACGCCCATGCCGGTGTCGATGTTCTTGCGCGGCAACGGCCCGAGGATCTCGAAGTCCTCCTTGCTGGTGCCCCCGCCGCGCTCGTTCTGCATGAAGACGAGGTTCCAGATCTCGATGTAGCGGTCCTCGTTGGCCTCGGGGCCGCCCTCGATTCCGTACTCCGGTCCGCGGTCGTAGTAGATCTCCGATGACGGCCCGCACGGGCCTGGGATGCCCATCGACCAGTAGTTGTCGGCCATGCCGCGGCGCTGGATGCGCACGGACGGCAGCCCGGCTATCTCCTGCCACAGCGCGATGGCCTCATCGTCATCGAGATAGACGGTGGCCCACAGTCTTTCGGGCTCGAACCCGTAGCCGCCCTGATCCTGCGGGTTCGTCAACAGGGTCCACGCGAACTCGATGGCGCCCTTCTTGAAGTAGTCGCCGAACGAGAAGTTGCCTGCCATCTGGAAGAAGGTGTTGTGCCGAGTGGTGATGCCGACCTCGTCGATGTCCGGCGTGCGGATGCATTTCTGCACACTGGTCGCGCGATTCCACGGCGGTGTCTGCTGGCCAAGGAAGTAGGGCACGAACTGCACCATGCCGGCGTTGACGAACAGCAAGTTGGGGTCGTCGAGGATCACCGATGCGCTTGGCACTTCGGTGTGTCCCGCCTTCACGAAGTGATCGAGGAAGCGCTTCCTGATCTCGTGTGTCTGCACGTGCTGTTGTCCTTAATTGGTGGAGTTTCTCGACCGCATTACAGTACCGGTCCGCATTCGGGCGGTTGACAGGCGCGGGTTGCGACCCGGAGCCGCTCCGGCGGCGACATTGGATCGGTCACGGCAAGCTCACCCGGTGCCGTTCAACCGTCGATGAAGCTCAACCTGACCGAGCGGCGGGGATTGTCCCGGTTGAGGTCGACCAGCACGACGCTCTGCCAGGTCCCCAGCAGCGGTTTGCCACTCTGCACCGGTACCGTCACCGACGGCGACACGATGCCGGGCAGGACGTGATCGGCCCCGTGCCCCGGTGCGCCGTGCGAGTGCCGGTAGCGGTCATCGCGCGGCAGCAGGCGCTCCAGCGTGTCGACCAGGTCGTCGTCGGACCCGGCGCCGGTCTCGATGATGGCCACGCCTGCGGTCGCGTGCGGGACGAACACGTTGCACAGGCCTGCGGCGTTGGGACCGCGCCTTGCGCAGAACGCCAGCACGGCATCGGTCAGATCGACTGTCCGCCGTCGGGAGGTGTCGACGTCGAGTACCTCGGTGTGCATGAGTCCGAGCCTACGAGCCGGCCGTCAAGTGAGCCCGCCAACACCATTGCCTCGGCATATCCGACGGAGGACAGTTGTCGGTGGACCGGTGGCGCTACCGGGGCGCCGCCACGACCCGACAAGGGAGGTGGATCGTGTTCGCACGAACTACCACTATCGCTGCGCAGCCATCGTCCATCGACGCAGGAATCTCGTGTGTCCGCGATGACGTGATGCCAGCGCTTC
Source organism: Mycobacterium sp. AZCC_0083 (assembly GCF_014202335.1). Classification (GTDB taxonomy): domain Bacteria; phylum Actinomycetota; class Actinomycetes; order Mycobacteriales; family Mycobacteriaceae; genus Mycobacterium. The sequence goes on from NZ_JACHGP010000001.1 coordinate 355,075, forward strand.
AGGAGATGGCCGGCTTCATCGGGCTGTCTCTGGTGGTCGACCGGCAGTCCGGCGAGTGCATTGCCACCAGCGCGTGGGAATCCGACGAGGCCCAGCGCGCGAGCGCCCAGGACATTGGGCCACTTCGCGATCGGGCCGCAGACGCGTTCGGCGGTCGCGCGACGGTCGAAGCGTGGGAGATCGCCGTTCTGCACCGGCAGCGCAGCTCCGACACCGGCGCCTGCATGCGAGCCACCTGGCTCGCCCTGCCTCCCGACCAGATGGATGCTGGCATCGAGTACTTCCGCTCGACTGTGCTGCCTCAAGTCGAGCACCTGGACGGATTCCGCAGTGCCAGCCTGATGGTCGAACGCGGATCGGGACGCGCGGTGTCCTCGGTGTCGTTCAGCGGCCGCGCCGCCATGGAACGCAACAGGGACCAGGCGAGGGCACTCAAGGCCGAGTCGATCCGCGCAGCGGGCGCCACCGAGGTCGCCGACGGTGAATTCGAGCTGGTGTTGGCCCACCTGCGGGTGCCCGAGCTGGCCTGACAGTCTCCCGTCGCTTCGCTCGCACCAGTACCGTCGGCGTCGCCATTGACGCTGGCGTTTGTAATTGCGCGCCAGGGGTATTGCTCAATCAGCAATCGTCCCCTGGAGGAAAGACATGACAATCACCGGCATCATCACCGCGATTCTCATCGGCGTCGTGATCGGCGTGCTCGGCCGAATGGTGGCACCCGGCAAGCAGAACATCTCCATGCTGGTCACCATCTTGGTCGGCATCGTCGCCGCATTCGTCGGCACCGCACTGGCACGGGCGATGGGAATTCCCACCGCTACCAACGGCATCGACTGGCTCGAACTGCTCGTCCAGGTCCTCGTGGCCGCGGTCGGCGTTGGCCTGGTCTCGGCGATGATGGGACGCCGCCGCGGCGGATTGTTGCGCCGTTAGTCGACCAGCAGCGCGTCGAGTCGGTCATAACCCTCGGTCATCCCGCTCTCCATCGGGGAGGACAACAGGGCGTCACGCGCCTCGACGCTCGGGCAGATCGACCGACCCCGCAACCGGCTCCGCCCGTCACCGAGATCCTCGAACCACATGAACTCGATGTTCACCATGTCCCTCGCGAGCTCGAATTCGAAGGTCTGGACGACGAATTCGTCGTCGCGGACGATGTGGAAGACGCCGTTGAACCAGTACTCGGCGCCGTCCGGACCGCGGTGCAGATACCGGTAGCCACCGCCGGTGCGGAAGTCCCAGCGCTCGATGGTCATCTCGTTGCGCGACGGCCCCAGCCACTGCTTGACGAGCTCCGGATCGGCGTGAGCGCGGAACAGTGCCGACGCCGGTGCGTCGAAGTCGCGGGTGAAGTCCATCGCCAGCGTGTCGACCGGCGCCACCAGGTTGAGTGCGTTCGTCATGGTTTCGTTCCCCTGTTCTCGTGTTCGGTGGTGTCGTGTTCGGTCATCGCCGCCAACAGCCCGTCCAGCCGGCGGTAGTTGCGTTCGGCATCCAACCGGTATCGATCGATCCAGGCCGTCAGCCGCTCCAGTGCCTCCGCGTCCAGGTGCACCGGCCTGCGCTGGGCATCCCGACTGCGGGTGACAAGGCCGGCCTGTTCGAGCACCTGAATGTGCTTGGACACTGCTTGTTTCGTGATGTCGAACGGTGCGGCCAACTCGTTGACCGTCGCCGGACCGCGTGACAACCTCGCCACGATGGCCCGCCGGACGGGGTCGGCCAGTGCCAGAAAGGCACGGTCCAGCCCCGTCTCCGCCTCTTCATCACTTCTCAATCGTCAACCTTCTCATTGATCAATCAATTGATTGATTACCAAGGTAGAAGACCTGCACGCGGGTGTCAAGGGGTCATTTCGTCGAACGCTCAGCGCTTCTTGCGGATGATGGCGCGCAGCTTGTCGAGCCGGGTGGCGATATCGCGTTCGGCACCGTGCGAGGTGGGCCGATAGTAGTCGACGCCCACCACCTCGTCTGGCGGATACTGTTGGGGCACAACACCATCGGGATGATCGTGGGCGTACTTGTAGCCGACGGCATTGCCCAGCTTCTCGGCGCCGGAGTAGTGGCCGTCGCGCAGGTGCGGCGGCACCAGACCTGCCTTGCCTGCCTTGATATCCGCCATCGCGGCCCCCAGCGCCGTCGTCACGGCGTTCGACTTGGGCGCCGACGCCAGGTGCACCGTGGCGTGCGCCAGCGTGAGCTGGGCCTCGGGAAGGCCGATCAGCTGCACGGTCTGCGCGGCGGCGACGGCCGTGGGCAACGCGGTCGGGTCGGCCATCCCGATGTCCTCGCTGGCCAGGATCATCAACCGGCGCGCGATGAATCGGGGGTCCTCCCCCGCCGTCAGCATCCTGGCCAGGTAGTGCAGGGCGGCGTCGACGTCGGACCCGCGGACCGACTTGATGAACGCGCTGATCACGTCGTAGTGCTGATCGCCGTCGCGGTCGTAGCGCACGGCCGCCTTGTCCAGCGACTCCTCGACGGTCTCGACCGTCACCCGATCGGTCGCCTCGGCCGCCACCTCCAATGCGGTCAGCGCGCGCCGGGCATCTCCAGCCGCCAGTCGAACGATCAGGTCCACGGCCTCGGGGTCGACGACCGTCTTGCCGCCAAGGCCGCGCGGATCGGCGATGGCGCGCTCGACGACCGCCTGGATCGCGTCGGGGGTCAGCGGCTGCAACTGCAGGATCAGCGACCGCGACAACAACGGCGCCACGACGGAGAAGGACGGATTCTCAGTGGTGGCCGCCACCAGCAGCACCACGCGGTTCTCCACCGCGGCCAGCAGCGCGTCCTGCTGGGTCTTGGAGAACCGGTGCACCTCGTCGATGAAGAGCACGGTCTGCTCGCCATGCGCGGCCGCCCGTCGAGCCACCTCGATGACGGCACGCACCTCCTTGACTCCAGCCGACAGCGCCGAAAGTGCCTCGAATCGCCGGCCGGTGGCCTGCGAGATCAGCGATGCGAGCGTCGTCTTACCGGTGCCGGGCGGGCCGTAGAGGATGACCGATGCGGCGCCGGATCCCTCGACCATCCGACGCAGCGGTGAGCCCTGCCGCAGCAGGTGGTCCTGGCCGACGACTTCGTCAAGACCGGCGGGCCGCATCCGGACCGCAAGGGGTGCAGAGGCGGGCGCGCCGTAACTCAGCTCGGCGCGCGGCGAATCGCCGCCGATGTCGAAAAGGCCATCAGACACAGCTCAGGCTTACCACGGATCAGTCGGCGGGTTGGGTGACGAAGTCGATGAGTTCCTCGACCCGGCCGATGAGGGCAGGCTCCAGGTCGTTCCAGTCACGCACCTTGCCGCGGATCCGCCTCCACGCCTCGGCGATGTCGGCCTGCTCGGCATGCGGCCAGCCGAGTGCTGCACAGATGCCGTGCTTCCAATCCGTTCCGCGCGGTATCACCGGCCAGGCCTGGAGCCCCAGCCGGGACGGCTTGACGGCCTGCCAGACGTCGATGTACGGGTGGCCGACGACCAGGGTGTTGGCGCCACCCGGTCCGCGCTTCACGGCGTCGGCAATCCGGGTCTCCTTCGAGCCGGCGACCAGGTGGTCGACGAGGACGCCGAGCCGGCGACCGGGCCCGGGTTGGAACTCCGCGACGATGGCGGAGAGGTCGTCGATGCCGCCGAGGTACTCGACCACGACACCCTCCACCCGAAGGTCGTGACCCCACACCTGTTCGACGAGTTCGGCGTCGTGGCGTCCCTCGACGTAGATGCGGCTCGCCAGCGCCACCTTGGCGCGCCCGCCGGTCACCGCCACCGAACCCGACGCCGTCCTGGTCGGCGCGGCGGGCGCCTGTCGCCGCGGCGGGTTGATGATCACCGGCTTGCCGTCGATGAGGTAGCCGGGGCCGATCGGGAAGGACTTCCTGCGGCCGTTGCGGTCCTCGAGTTGCATTCGCCCGTACTCGACGGCGACGATCGCACCCACGTAACCGGTCTGTGCGTCCTCGACCACCAGACCCATCTCGGCGACCTGCTCGGTGGACCGGGGTCGCCGTGAGCCGTGCGGGTCGCGGGCCAGCACGTCGGAGCCGTATCGATCGTTCACCCATCAGATCCTAGGAACGATCGGCCGATTCCGGACATCGCCACACCGACATCCCTACGATCGATCGCGTGCTCTTGAACCGCGCCACCGCCGAGGGGATCGCCGACGGCAACATCACGTTGGTACTGCGCCGCTGGGATGCGCCGCGCGCCAAATCCGGTGGTACGCAGCGCACTCCGGTGGGCACCGTGCGCATCGACGCCGTGACCGAGCATCCCGGCGGTTACCGGGTCACCGCGGCGCAGGCGGTCGCGGCCGGTTTTTCGAGCGCCAAGGCCGCGCAGACCGAGCTCGACCGTCGCCCGGCCAAGCACACCTACCTGATCACGGTGTCCTTCCTTGCGCCGGACGAACGTCCCGGGCTCGCCGCCGACGACGTGCTCACCGACGCCGACATCGCCGCCATCACCGCACGATTGGACCGCTGGGATGCCGTCGGAACACCGTGGACCCGTGACTACCTACGGATGATCGGCGAGAACGAAGCGGTCCGCGCGCCCGATCTCGCGGCGCGGGTCGGTCTGGACGTGCCCCGGTTCAAGCGCAGGGTGCGCCAGCTCAAGGGAATCGGCCTGACGATCAGTCTCGACGTGGGTTACCGGCTGAGTCCGCGGGGCAGGGCCTTCCTCGGACTCGCCGAGTGAGCGGTTAGCCGACGCGCTTGGTGTTGATGTCGAACAACACCTGCTCGCCTTCGACCTTGAGCACCTTCATGTGCGCGGAGTAGTTGCCGTCCGGGCCGGTGAACTTGCAGTCGAACTCCTGACCCACCTTCGCCTCGATACCGTCGGGGCACGTCACGTCGGTCGGCTTGAAATCGGTCTTCTCCGAGACCAGGTCGACGACGGACTGCGCGGCGCCGTCGGGCTTGATGGTCGAGGTGCCACACGCCGCGAGTTGCAGCGCTGCGGCGCCGATCAAGACGGCGGCGCCGCAGCGGATGCCAAGAGTTCGGGTCATGCTGCGGATGGTGCTAGAAGGGTTGCCAGAGGTCAATAGCAACACGGCCTTTGGCCTACTCGGCCAACTGATTGACGAGCCCGGCGAAGATGGCGGGCAGCGCGGCGGCCGCTGGCACGATCCTCGAGCGCACCGACGCGTGCGTGCTGGCCCGCAACAGGCCCGCCGTCAACAGGCGGTAGCGGCGGGACATCCGACGCCACTGGCGGTCGTAGTCGCCGGGCCGGTCCGCGCCGAAGACAACGGCGACCGGTTGACCCACGACGAACTCCTCATGCTCGCCGCCGTCCTCCTCACCGCCGGAACCGACACCACCCGCAACCAACTCGCCGCCGCCGTTCAGGTCCTCTGCGAGCATCCCGCCCAATGGGCGCTGCTAGCTCAGCATCCCGAACTGGCGCCGCAAGCTGTCGAGGAGACCATGCGCCATTCCCCCGTCGTCTTTGGCGCCCTCCGCACGGCGATCGAAGACGTCGAACTCGGCGGGGTCATCATCCCGGCCGGCACGCTCGTCATCGCCAACACCGGTGCCGCCAACCGCGATCCTGCCGTCTACGACGACCCCGACCGCCTCGACATCACCCGCGACGACCCGCCAGCGATGCTGACCTTCGGCGGCGGCGCGCACTACTGCCTCGGCGCCCACGTCGCCCGACTGGAACTCGCTGAAGCATTGACCGTCATCACGCGCCGAATGCCGAACGCTCACCGCACCGGCCCCGCCCCGTGGAAGCCGCCCAGCGGGATGAGCGGCCCGACCACCCTGCCCATCGAATTCGACACTGGGCACTGAGCACACGCCGTGAACCCCTGGAACTCACACTTAAGACCACAGAAATATTCACCGTGTCAGCCGAAGAAACCCGGGTGCCTTACTTTCCGGTCGCGCACCGGGATTCGACCGGCCCCGGGCCTACCCTGCTCAACGGGTACGGCGCCTCGTGTGCGCCGCAGCTGCCCGGCTACCTCGGTTTGTTCGGCCGGCCGTGGATGGCGCGCGGAGGCAGCTACGTGCTGGCGAACATCCTGGGCGGCGGGGAGTACGGGCCAGCGTGGCATAACCAAGTCGTACGCGAACAGTCATAAGGTCGCCGAGGACTTCGCCGCCGTTGCACGGGATTTGGTGGCAGAGGGCGTCACGACGGCTTCGCAGCTCGGCACCATCGGCGGCAGACCGTACTACGTGAAGCTCGGTCGGCGTCAGCGATGCCCAGCCGCTAGCCGATCGTTTGCATTCAGCACGACCGCGCTCGGCGTAGGCGACCGCTTCGCCGGTGGACAGTTCCGCACCCTCGGCCCACGCGCGCTCGAAGTCCGCGTCGCCCAATGCATTACGAAATGACGCGACCGCGGATTCGTGCTCGGCATCATAGATCTTGAACCGGACGGCGCCCACGCGTTGCCGCAGAGCGTCCGCCGCGCCGAACAGCCCTGCCGCTTCGCGGTGACTGCCGGTAGCGCCGGCCAGCGTCGCGAGGCACTCGAGAATATCGGGAAGGGCAAGGTACGCCTCGACGTCGGCAGCGCAGGCGAGCGCCCGGTATGCGTCGCGATCGGCCTGCTCGGAGTCACCTTGCAGGTGGTGCGGCATCCGTCCTCCGTCAAAATAGTTGTCGGACCCCGCGGCTTCTACCGCTGATGCGACAGATAAACGTGGCATCCCCGCACGCAACGGGGGCGAGTCAAGTCATTGCGGCGTCGCCAGCTCGCCCAGCTTCCGCAGCGAAGATCCGATCACCTCGCGCTGCATGTCCAAGCGCGCCGCCTCAGCCTCGGGGATGTCGACATGAACAGAGATCGTTGTGCCACCACCGTCTGCGGGTTCGAGATGCCACTGAAACACCAGATCGGAGACCATGCACGAGATGATGACACGCCGATCCTGGGCCCGGGCCTCCAAAGCCTGCGGCATCGGGAACTCGGGATACCCGTCGACGAACATCGTGTAGTCGTCGCCGTCTGCATCCGGGACTGTGGACGCGATGCCGGTCCACCACTCCGGAAACCGCACAGGGTCGTACAACAGCATCCAGACGTCTTCCGGGGCGGCGGAGGTCTGAGTCGAATCGTCAAAGCTTGGCATGGCTGCTCCCGGTGTTGAGTTGGGCAAGGTCCGCAAGCACGGTGTCGAGCTCTTCAGCCGGTGAGACTTGACCGATCACCGGCCGCCCCAAGTCGGCCAGCGCGGCGGTCGATCCGGTGGCGTCAGCAGTGGCGATGCGACGGCGCCAGGCCGCGGCGGCGCGCTCCAAATAGCGCTGCGCCCCGGCTCGGTCGCCCTGCGCTGCGGCAATCAGCCCACGCACCAATGCCATTCGCGCGACAAGCGTGTCGGGCCAATCGGCGCGCCCGACGGGCTCCAGGACGGCGGCCGCAAGTTCCTGTCCGGCATCGGTGAGTCGGCCCGAACGAGTCAGCGCCTCTGCGCGCTGTAGGCGCGCCAACGGCCTTCCGATCGAGGCGCTTTCGACGTTCAAGGCCCGCTCCAAGAACTCGGCGGCTTCGTCGTAGTAGCCGGCACGCAGCAGAACCCGACCCGTTTCGGCGTCGCTGGTCGCGGCAAGTTCTGGGCCGCCGATCTGCTCTGCCAATCGCTGAGTGGATTTGGCCACACGAATCGCCTCCGCATGCCGACCAACGCGAGACATCAGCCAGGCGCGCGAGAGTTGCACGTCGGTCTCGATGGCCAGTGGCAGCGTACCTCCGCTGGGCACGGTTCCAATCTCGTCGAGAAGTTGAAGGGCCTCACGGTAGGCGCCGGTGGACGCCAGACCCGCCGCCGCGTTGAGCAGCGATCCGTACATCAGGTCAAGACGTCCGATCGATCGGGCAATCGCGGCCGCCGCCCGCCCAGCGTCGCCGACCTCCTCGAAGCGGCCTTGCCGGATGTGAGCGAGGGTCCTGGCGATGTGGCGGCGGATGTCACGGATTGGGTCGGTGGGCAGCCGTTGGCACTGTGCGTCGATGCTGTCCAGAAGCTGTTCGCAGGAATCGGGGTCACCGGCCATCGCTTCGCACAATGCCAGGAACGCCTGCGCCTGAAGTCGCAACCGCAGCGCCGAAACACCCGCGCTGTCAATGACTTCCACCGCGGTGATGATGGACCGCCGGGCAACGAGGGGGCGACAGAGCGGGCCAGTGTTCCACTCGGCCCAGCGGATGTGCGCGGTCGCCACACCGAGCCGATCGTCGGCGGCGTCGAGGGCGTTCACCGCGCGTTCGAACCGCTCGAGCGCCTGTTCCGCCATACCCCGGTGCGCGGCCACACCCGCAAGTTCCACCACGATCTCGATGTTGGAGGGCTGCAGATCGGACGCCTCGGTCAGAAGCTCTTCGGCCCGAGTGAGCGCCCCAAGCGACATCGCGTGGTCTGCGGCGTGCATCAAGAGCCCGGCCGCTCCGTCGCGATCACCGGCGGCCAGGAGATGTCGGGCGGCCTCGCCGGCGAGTTCCGGCTCGCCATTCTCGTCGAGATCACGAGCCGCGCCGGCGTGCAGCCGGATCCGTTGCAACTGAGGCAGGTCTGCGTAGTAGGCATCGCGCACCAGCGCGTGCCGGAAATCGATCTTTCCATTGACGATCTGCAACAGTCCTGCGTCGCTTGCGGCTTCGAATACAGCGTCGAACTGGGCGTCGTCTTCCGGCCCAGCTCGACGGCGGGCGTCTTCGATGCTCAGCGCGCGCCCTGCCACGGCCATCACCTCACACAGTGCACGCGGGGAGGCCGACAGATGCCTGCGCGCGGTCTGCACGGTGAAGCGCAGCCCTTCGGCAAGGGCCGCATCTCCGCGCGCGATGGAGCGAGCCGCCTCGGCCGCCAGCAGTGCGTTGCCGTCGGCCGACGCCACCACGGTGCCGATCGCGTCGTCATCGACCACCCCAGCGTTGCGCGCGATGTCGGCAATGTCGTGATCTGCAAGGGGTCCCAGTGCGACATCGGCCAACAGCGCCTCGCAGTGACGCGCGGAGTGCTCGGCGTCGGCCAGGCCGGTTGGCAGTGGCCGGTTGCGCCGCGTCCACACCAACAGCACCGGCAGGTCCTGCACCCGCCGGCACGCGCGGGCGAGTACAACTGCGCTGGCGTCGTCACAGCCGTGCATGTCCTCCAGGACCGCCAGCACCGGTGCCGATGCTGACGCGTACGCGAGCAGATCCAACAGTCCTTCGGTGAGCCGAGCCTGCTCGAGATCAGGCGGACCAGGTGCCGCGGGTTGGATCAGCGTCGGCAGCAGCGGAGCGAGTGCCCCAGTGAACGGCTCCCCGTCGGGAACACCACCCAAGCCGCGCAGCAACGCGCTCGCAAGTTCTGCCCACGGCCAGAACGGCGGACATCCGATCGAGGACGTGGTGCCAAGCGCGACGAGACCACCGGTGTGGCGTGCCAGTTCGGTGAGCTCGGCCACTAAGCGGGTCTTTCCGATGCCGGCCTCGCCGTGCACGATCGCCACCCCGCCGCTGCCGGAACGTGCTGAGCGCCACGCCTGTCCGAGCGATTGGAGCTCCCGGTCACGGCCAACCAGCGACGCCAGTGCTGGCCGACGTAACTCCTTGGAGGCCTGCATCTTTCGATGCTGGCGCTGCTGGCTGCTGCGGATCTTCTCGGCCAGCTGCCAGGTTTCGTCCGAGGGGGCGATCTTCAATTCGCGTCGGAGCCGGTCGACGATACGCGCGTACACCGCAAGCGCCAGCGAGCGATCTCCAGTCTCCTCGTAGTGGCGCATCAGGAGACGCGCACATGTTTCGGAAAGCGGATTCAACTCCGCGGCTTGCCGGGCCCGCTCGATCGCCAATGCAAGATCGCCGTTCGCGGCCGCCTTGTCGGACCGATCCCGCAGCAGTGCGATCATCCTGTCGCGGTGCGAATCCCGCGCTAGGAGCGCCCACTCGTCATCGAGCCCCGCCAGCAACTCGCCCGAAGGCATGGCCAACGCCTCATCTAGGCGGTCTTCGGTGACGAGCTCGTCGAACCGCGCGACATCCACCTCAACGCTCCGCAATCCGATCCGGTTGCGCGACGTGTCCAGTACCGCATCGGCGTGGTCGCCGAAAGCGCGCCGCAGCGCCCACAACGCCGTGCGCACGCTATTGCGGGCGGTCGAATCGGGAACATCGGGCCACAGTGCCGAGGCGACCTCCGAACGGCTTCGCGACCCCGTATGGATGGCCAGCCACCCCAGCAGCGCCACCGCCCGGATGCTATCCGGCAGGGCCACCGCCACACCGCCAACATCAACGCCTATTTCGCCCAGCACGCGAACCGATACCGACACGCCGGATTGGTCGGCGGCCATCGCGCCCCCCAATGACCTGTTTGCGAAGTAAGCCTAACAACCAATTTGCAAAAGCGTCTCCCGAATAGGCGCGTGCAGTTGATTGACGGTGGATTGACGGTCCGTTTTCGAGACTGCGCTCGACATGTTGACAGGCAGAAAGCCTCGCGAGTCAAGCAGGAGGATCCGATATGTCCTACATAACACCGGCATCGCTGGGGAGGCCAGGCGTCGTCTCAGTTCTGCGAAATGCCGCCGCCAGGCGACCGACGCCAACCCCGGTTCTCATTTCCCGGCACGAAGTTGCGTTCAGCACCGAAGCGACGTCAGCCACACCGACTCACCGCCGGTGGCTGGACATAACCGGGCGGGCCGGTCTTGGCCGCATCCTCAGCGTGCTGACACAGCCGCGTCTTCCCCGGCCGCGCCATGAACCCGACTACTTCGGGCTGGCGCGGATGTCGCGCGAGATGGACCGACTATGACTTCCCTGGGTAACGCAATGTCGGACACAGCCGTCCAATCGGTCGACGTGGCGTCCTTGCCGCTGCCACCACGCAATCCGCTGCCTTACTGGCAACGTCTGAGGGCATTGCGGGTTCTTCACACCGGGCAGGAGGCACTGCGGGATTCGGGTGGCCCGGTGACTAGTGTCGGTTTGGGTCCGAAGCGGCTAGTTACGCCGGTGGTGCTGATCACCTCGCCGGCAGGAATCCGCGACTTCTTGGGCCGCACCGAAGCGTTCGTCGAAAAGATGATCGTCCACGAAGAGATGCGCCATTTGTTGGGCGGCAACATGTTCGACCTTACGCACGAACCGTGGCTTCCGCGCCGACGAGCACTACAGCCAGTCTTCACCAAGCAACGCGTTCAGGCGTTCGGCGGCGACATGTTTCGGGCCGCCGACACCATCGCCGCAGGCTGGTCCAATGACGGCGAGATCGATCTCGACGCCGAATGTCGCCGGCTGACCTTGCGGGCATTGGGCCGCTCGGTGTTGGGGCTGGACCTCGATGAGCACGCTGATGCGGTCGCCGAACCGGTGCGGGTCGCATTGACCTATATCGCTGACCGCGCCTTGCGGCCTTTGCGCACCCCGCGGTGGTTACCGACACCGGCGCGGCGACGGGCCCGAGCCGCCGCCGCCGCCCTGCACCAACTCGCTGGCGACATTCTGCAGGCGTGCCGCGCCGATCCCACCGTTGAGGCACCGCTCGTACACGCCCTGATCGCGGCCACCGACCCGGCGACAGGTCGTGGGCTCTCCGATGACGAGATCCGTAATGAGCTGATCGTGTTCCTGGTGGCCGGCCACGACACCACCGCTACGACATTGGGTTACGCGTTGTGGGCGTTGGGGCGTCATCACGAATTGCAGCGACGCGTCGCCGCCGAAGTCGCCGAGCTCGGGGACCGCGACCTCACCCCCGATGACGTTCCCCGATTGGCATACACGGTTCAGGTGCTGCACGAAGCCCTGCGCCTGTGCCCGCCGGCCGCCGCGGTTGGCAGGATGGCGATGCGAGACCTCGCCGTCGGCGGCTACCGAATCCCGCGTGGCACCACGCTGATCGCCGGCGTCTATGCGGTGCACCGCGACCCTCAACTCTGGGATAACCCATCGGTATTCGACCCCGACCGGTTCACGGCGGCAAACTCGAGAACACGGGACCGCTGGCAATATCTGCCATTCGGAGCCGGTCCACGATCGTGCATCGGAGACCACTTCGCGATGCTCGAAGCGACGCTGGCGCTGGCCACCATCATCCGGCGAATGGAAATCCTTTCCCTACGAGCGGATTTCCCCGTGGCCGTACCGTTCACCACGGTCGCCGCAGAAGCCATACCCGCCAAAGTAATGCGCCGTCGCGCACTTTGCAGTCAGGCCGTGAAACGGTGTTGAAACCCAATGGCGACCGACAGCATCCCCCACTGTGGCCGACGTTCGCACTCCGGCGGACATCGGATTCTCGAATCGAACCAAGCCGTATCCCGGCACGGCGAAGTCTGCTGGGCAGCAAACGAGGAACTCGATGAACAAGCCCCACCATCTCACCTCCTTGTTTCACGCACGATCATGACACCGACGGACGTTGGCGCCGCGCGGGTCGCACCGAAGGTTGACCTGTGCCTGGAACCGCTGCCGCTGCTTAGGAGCCTGTCCGCCCGACAGTTTCAGCCGTTCCAGACGCAAGAAGCCGCTGATATTGCGCATCTTCCGGCGCCGCTGACCAGTTTCATCGCGCGTGCGGCGGAAGTCGACGACGTGCGACGGCTGATCGCCGTGAGCCGGTTGGTAACCCTGAGCGGAGCGGGCGGTGCGGGCAAGACGCGTCTGGCGATGGACGTTGCCTGCAAGATGGCGACCGGGTTCGCAGACGGAGCGTGTCATGTCGATCTCGGGTCCATCTCACACCCCCATCTCGTAGCGGCCACGGTTGCTGGCGCGCTCGGATTAGCCGATCAGCGTGGTCGCGCTGGGATGGAAACCGTGCTGCGGTTTGTCGGTGATCGACAGATGCTCCTGCTGCTGGACAACTGCGAGCACCTGCTCGATGGCAACGCAGCGCTGGTCAGCGCCCTCATGCGCGCCTGCCCGAACATGAAGGTCTTAGCGACTAGCAGGGAGCCGATTGGCGTCGCCGGCGAGGTCACCTGGCGAGTGCCTTCGTTGTCACTGATCGACGAAGCGGTCGAGTTGTTCACCGAGCGAGCCCGTCTGGTGCGGCCCGCGTTCAGCCTTACTGACACGAACAGGGCCACTGTCACCGAGATCTGCCGGCGCCTTGACGGCATGCCGCTGGCCATCGAACTCGCTGCGGCGCGAGTGCGCGTCCTGTCGCCGACCGAGGTCCTCGATGGCCTGGACGACCGCTTCCTTCTCCTGACTGGTGGCGCACGCGCCGCGGCACCCCGTCAACAAACGTTGCGGGCGTCGGTCGACTGGTCGCACGCGCTACTGTCACCGCCTGATCACATCCTCGACCTGCTGACCATGCTGATCGACAAATCGTTGGTGGTAGCCGACGACCACCAGACCTATACCAGGTATCGGCTCCTGGAAACGGTGCGCCAGTATGGATTCGAGAAGCTCGGCGAGTCTGGTGAAGCAGAGAAGGTACGCAACCGCCATCGCGACTTCTACACGCTCCTAGCGGTTCTGGTGGACACCCCGGCGCAGAGCGGCCACAAGCCGGGCCTCATGCGAGCGTTACGAGAGATGGACAACCTTCGGGCCGCCTTCGCCTGGAGCCGCGAAAGCTCCAGTACCGAGGTGGCGCTGATCCTGGCGTCGTCGTTGCAGCAGTTGTGGCTTGCCTTCGGTCGCGCTAGCGAGGGGCTGGCCTGGTTTGACGCCGTCCTGACCGACGGCGAACATCACAGCGATGTGGCGTCCACGGTCCGGGCTCGCGCGTTCGCCGATAGAGCCGTGCTCCATAGCTGGGCGATGGGCACCGAACGCGCGGACCAGGCCGAACTAGCGCTGGCCATTGCCCGCGAGTGTGGCGATCGCGGGCTCCTCGCCCGCGCACTCACCGCCCGCGGCATTGTCGCCGCCCATCACGGCGAGCCGGTTCAGCAGTACTTCGGCGAGGTGGCTGAATTGGCCCGCGCGGTGGGCGACCGGTGGCGACTCAGTCAGATCCTCGGCTGGCAGGCGAACGTGGGGTTCCTGGCCGGGGACCCGATCGCAACACGCGCGGCCGCCGAAGAAGGCGGTGGCGTCGCCGACGCCATCGGTGACCGGTTCGTTGCGCGCCAGTGCCGGACGTGGGCCGCCTGGGCGCAGACAGTCACCGGTGATTTCGCTGGAGCTACAACGCAATTCGGCGCGGCGATGGACGGGACGAAGGCAGACCACGACTTGATCTGGTGGGTGCTCAGCGTCCATTGCGAGGCGCAAGCGGCGGTGTACCAGGGCGACCTGGCCGGGGCCCAGGCCGGCCTCGCCGAGGCGATGCCGGCTGTCGCCGAGCTCGGTGCGCTGTGGCGTGGCAACTCAAACGGGGTGGCGGCCGTCGCGGCGCTGGCCGCGGGCGATGTTGCCGGAGCCGATGCCGCCAGCCGCGCGGCATGGGAGGAACTGACTCCCGTCCCGACGCACCAGCACATGCACGCCTTTCTGCTCGCTGAGGTCGCCCTGGCACGCGGCGATCTGCTGGCGGCTGGTCACTGGGCGGACGAGTCCGTTTCGGTCGTAGCCGGGTGGCATCGCGTGCTGTCGTTGACCACCCGCGCCCGCGTCGAGATGGCCGGGCACGAGCCTGACCTCGCCGACCGCGATGCCCACGAGGCGCTCGCTCTCGCCGCGAGTCTCGCGGCGAATCTCGGGATTCCCGACGTACTCGAGTGTCTGGCCGCCATCGCCGGCGCTCGCGGCAGCCACCCGCGATGCGCGCGCCTATTCGGCGCCGCCGAGAGCATCCGTCGACGGATGGGCACGGTCCGCTTCAAGGTCCACGACGCTGACCATGAACTCTCGCTGCAGTCAGCGCGTAATGTAATGGGCAACAATGACTTCGACGAAGCATTCGCCGAGGGTTGCGCGCTGTCCACCCGGGACGCGATTGCCTACGCGCAGCGGGGCAAAGGACAACGCAAACGCCCACGAACGGGCTGGGCATCGCTGACCCCCGCGGAGCGCGACGTCCTCCGCCTCGTTTCCGACGGTCTCGCCAACAAGGACATTGCGAAACGGCTCCTCGTCTCACCGCGCACCGTGCAAACCCATCCCACCCACGTCTACACCAAACTCGGACTCACCTCGCGGGTACAGCTCGTCCAAGAGGCATCTCGCCGCAACGACTGGTCAGGCGCTCGATGACTCGCTGCCATGTGCAGGTCCGCAACGACCAACGACCCCCTTGAGGACGTAGGTAGTTCGCGCAGCGGAATTGCAGTAGTCGACTACTGGCGACATACGTAGGCACGCAATCGAGAATTTTCAGTAACCAGGTTTACCCACATCACCAGCCAGGGGGAACAAATGTCCACCAACGAGGGGGCGTCGTTTCGTCGCACTCACAGTGAACCGCCCGTCGGAAACCAGGAATCGACGAGTCGCGTGGTCGTCCCCTTCCGACGTCGCGTCGACGACAAGGGAGTCGATGACGGGCTTCCTCGAGCAACTGACGGCGTCGGCGAAGCCGAGGAAGTCACGACCACCCGTCGGCCCGACCCAGCGGGCGGGGAGGTCCTGTTGTGGTGATACATGCGCAGCCCAGCAGGGTTGCGGTGTCGCCGTTGACCGACGCCGCGCGCCGGTCGCCCGTCCTCGCGGTGGCCGAGCGGGTGCTCGGCATCGACTCCACGGGTGAGCGCCAGTTGTTCCCCACCTACACCGAGCTGCCGACCAAGATCCCGCTGCGCGTCTGGCAAGTGATCCGCGTCGGAAGCATGGCGGGCTACCTCGCGGTGATCGCCATGCTGTTCGTTCGCCCCGCGGCGGGCCTGTTCGCCTTCTTCCACGTGATCGTTCCGCTGTTCCCGTTGCTGATCTTCGTGGCGCCCGGAGTGTGGCGCAACATCTGTCCGCTGGCCGCCGCGAATCAAATTCCCCGCGTGCTGGGCTTTGGCCGAGACCGCACCGTGCCGGACTGGCTGCGCAACCGCAGTTACCCGATCGCGGTGCTGTTGTTCTTCGGGATCGTTGCGGCCAGGTTCTCTGGTCTGGACGACAACGGGACCGCGATGGGCGTCGTGCTCGGTGCGGTGGTCGCGGTGGCCTTCGCGGGCGGTGCCGTCTTCAAGGGGAAGAGCGGCTGGTGTAGTAGTTTCTGTCCGCTGCTGCCGTTGCAGCGCGCGTACGGGCAGACCCCGTTGCTCACGGTGCCCAACAGTCATTGCCCGACGTGCGTCGGCTGCGCCAAGAACTGCTACGACTTCAAGCCGCGCGCCGCATACCAGGCCGACCTGGCGGACCCCGATCCCCGCTGGAGTGCACCACGCAAACTCTTCGCCGCGGCGCTGCCCGGCTTCGTCCTCGGCTTCTTCGTCCTGGCCGCTCGCCTGGACACCCCGCAACCGCAAAAGTACGGGATGCTAAGCCTTTTCGTCCTGGTAAGCGTGGGCGTGTTCTTCGCGCTGGAGGGCATGTCGGCATTGAGCCCGCCCACGCTCACGATCACATGCTCGGCGGCGGCGCTGAATATCTTCTACTGGTTCTCCGCCCCCGCTTTGGTCAGCACGCTCGAGCAGATCACTGATCTGCACGCGCTTTGGTTGCGGTGGCCGATCACCGCCACGATCGCCGTACTGACGCTGCTGTGGATCGCGCGCACCAGGGTGAGCGAGCTTCAGTTCGCCTACACCACGGGGGTGCGATCCGAGCCGATCCTGCTGAGGTCCCCCACGCTGCGCGCAACGCCTCGCTCCGTAACCGGAGTGCAGGTGCGTTTCGAACCGCACGGCAATCTGGTTACCGCCGACGCCGGCACGAGCCTGCTGGAGATCGCCGAGAAACACGAGCAACCGATCGAAGCGGGCTGCCGCATGGGCATCTGTGGATCCGACCCCGTCGCAGTCCTGGACGGCATGTCCAACCTGTCGCCTCCCGAGCAGGACGAACTCGACACGCTACAGCGCCTGGGCCATGGCAGGTCCACGCGGATGGCGTGTCGGGCCAGGGTCCACAGCGGCGTGGTGCGCGTTTCGATGAGCCCCGAACCGGGCGTCGAGCACAGCGAAAGGCCAACCCGCTACGACCGGTCCATCGGCAGTGTCGTGGTGATCGGCAACGGCATCGCGGGGGTGACCGCCGCCGATTTCATTCGCCGCGGTCACCCGGACTGCGAGATCCATATCGTTGGGCAGGAGCCACACTCGCTATACAACCGGATGGGGATCTCCCGGCTCGTGCACGGCCGTTCGGCGATGGTTGGCCTGCATCTGCTGCCCGAGCACTGGAATGCCGAGCACGGCGTCACGGCGTGGCTGAACACAGTGGCCACCCGGATCGATCTGCGCTCACAGCAAGTCTTGCTCGGCACACGCGAGACGCTGCGCTATGACCGGTTGATTCTCACGATGGGCGCCAGCGCAGACGTTCCGCCGATCGACGGACTGAGCCGTCCCGGCAGCTTCGTCCTGCGCAAGGCAGAAGACGCGATGAACATCCGCGCTTACGTTCAAGAACATGGCTGCCGCCGCGCCGTGGTAGCCGGGGGCGGACTGCTGGGCCTGGAGGCCGCCGTCGCGCTGCACCGACTCGGCTTACGGGTCACGGTGCTCGAACGGGGCGCGCGCCTGCTAGGGCGCCACGTCGACCCACGGTGCTCTGAGCTTGTCGCCGATCAATTCGCAAAGGCTGGGATCGAGATATCAACTGGGGCCGAACCAGCCCATGTCTGCGGCCCATCCGCGGTGACCGGCGCAGTGCTGACCGACGGCCGCGTCTTGCCGTGCGAGGTCTTCCTCGCCGCTACCGGTATCCGTCCGAACGTCGATCTGGCCCGCGATGCGGGCGTGCCGGCCGCCCATGGCGTGCTGGTCGACGACCGAATGCAGACCCGCGTTCCCGACGTGTTCGCCGCCGGAGATGTTGCAGAGCACGCTGGCCGTGTGTTGGGGCTATGGCCCACCGCGGCCGAACAGGCACGAGTTGCTGCCGTCAACGCGCTCGGCGGCAACTCGGTCGTCAGCCCACAGATGCCCGCGATGATCCTGAAAGACGTTGGTTTTGACCTATTTTCGATCGGCCGCACCCACGCAACGTCACGCGATCAGGTCATCGTCGTCGACCGTCCGGCGATCCCGTCGTATCGACGACTCGTACTGTTCGAGGACCGCGTGATCGGAGCAGTCATCCTCGGCCACCATCCCGAGAACCGCACTGCGGTGCAGAAGGCAGTGCGGACCGGGACCATGCTCGGTGCTCCGGCCCAAAGGGCGTTACGCGCGGGTGACTGGGGCGTGATGGGCGAAGTGGCAGCTACGGTATGACCACCTGGGCAACGTAGGCGCGCCCCAAGATTCAAGAGGCTTTGTGCAGTCCGGGCGAGGCTAAGACCGCGTCAAGCCCCAGCTCGTCGCCGGGGCCTGACGCCTAGCCGACCCGCTTGGTGTTGATGTCGAACAACACCTGCTCGCCCTCGACCTTGAGCACCTTCATGTGCGCGGAGTAGTTGCCGTCCGGGCCGGTGAACTTGCAGTCGAACTCCTGACCCACCTTCGCCTCGATACCGTCCGGGCACGTCACGTCGGTCGGCTTGAAATCGGTCTTCTCCGATACCAGGTCGACGACGGACTGCGCGGCGCCGTCGGGCTTGATGGTCGAGGTGCCACACGCCGCGAGCTGCAGCGCTGCGGCGCCGATCAAGACGGCGGCGCCGCAGCGGATGCCAAGAGTTCGGGTCATGCTGCGGATGGTGCTAGAACGTTGGTCAGAGGTCAATAGCAACACGGCCTTTGGCCTACTCGGCCAACTGATTGACGAGCCCGGCGAAGACGGCGGGCAGCGCGGCGGCCGCTGGCACGATCCTCGAGCGCACCGACGCGTGCGTGCTGGCCCGCAACAGGCCCGCCGTCAACAGGCGGTAGCGGCGGGACATCCGACGCCACTGGCGGTCGTAGTCGCCGGGCCGGTCGCCGACGACGCAGCCCACCAGCAATTCGGCTGCACCGAAGGCGATCCCGAGACCCTCACCCGTCAACGCGTCGACGTAGCCGGCGGCATCCCCGACCAACAGCACCCTGCCCGCAGCCCTGGCACGCACCTTCTGCCGCAGCGGGCCGGCGGCCCGATCGTGGTCATGCGGACAACCCTTCACCCGGTCCGCGAGGGCGGCGAAATCACCGAAGTGACTGTCGAACCCGCCCCGACGGGAGGTGAGGATGGCGATGCCAACGCAGTCATCGGCGACGGGAGTGACGTAGGCCTCGGACTCGCGGCCCCAGTGCACTTCGACGTGATCGGTCCACGGCGCCACATGCACGTGCCTGCGGATACCCCACCGCCGCGTGTCGCCGGACGGAACCTCGAGACCCATCGTCCGGCGGATCGGCGAATGCAGTCCATCGGCCGCGGCGAGGTACCGGGCCTGCAGCCCACCGGCGTGTACCGACTCCGCGTCCTGGGTCACGTCGTCGACTTCGCCCTGGATGACGCGCACCCCTGCCGCGTTCGCGGCGTCGGCGAGTGCGGCGTGCAACGCGGTCCTGCGCACGCCCCGCCCGGCACCGGAACGGAACGATGCGCTCACCGACCGCCGACCGTCGAGATACGTGATGCCGCCCAACGGGTTTCCCTGCGGCCGGACGCCGAGAAGGTCCAACTGGGCGACGGTGTGCGGCATCAGACCTTCCCCGCAGGCCTTGTCGATGGCGCCGCTGCGAGGCTCGATCACGACCACTTCCAGACCCGCCCGCACCCCGTGCAGTGCAGTGGCCAGTCCGGCGGGCCCGCCCCCCGCAACGATCAGGTCGATCACGTCAGGCTTGCCAGTGCGGCGTTCTCGACCTTGATCCGCGCCATCATGAGCGCCGCGTTCAGCGCGGTGAACGCCAACGCGGTGATCCAGGCGGAGTGCACCAGCGGCAAGGCGACGCCTTCCAGCGCGACGGCCACGTAGTTGGGGTGCGACAGATAGCGGTAGGGGCCACCGGTGACCCGCGCCGCGCCGGGAACGACGATCACCCTGGTGTTCCACTGCCAGCCCAAAGTGGTGATGCACCACCACCGCAAGCCTTGCGCAGCTACCGCGACGGCGAGCATCGACCAGCCGAGAATCGGGATGAAGGGACGGTGCAGGACGAGGACTTCGGCCAGACAGGAGGCGAGCAGGGCGGTGTGCAGGACGACCATCACCGGGTAGTGGCCTGCCCCGAACTCGGAGCCGCCGCGGGCCTTGCTCGTCGCGAGGTTGCGTTGGGACACCACGAGTTCGGCAACGCGTTCGGCGGCGACCAACCCGATCAGGATCACATAGGCGATCACGCGATCAGTGCCAACGCAGAAGGACGAGTTCGGAGCAGAAGCCCGGCCCCATTGCCATCAACACGCCGGGGCTTCCACTGCGAGGGTGCTTGGCGATCGTGTCGCGCAATACGTGCAGCACTGACGCCGAGGAGAGGTTGCCCACCTCGCTGAGCGAACGCCAGGTCAGCTCGAGGGCGTCATCGGCCAGCCCGAGTGTCGCGGTGATCGCCTCGATGACCTTGGGTCCGCCTGGGTGACTCACCCAGGCGCCGACCTCATCGACGGTCAGGTCGTGGGCGGCAAGGAATTCGGTGACGTCATCGCCGAGGTAGCGTTCCACGACATCGGGCACTTCGCGGCCGAGGACGATCTGGAATCCGGAGGCACCGATGTCCCAACCCATCGTCCGCAGGGAGTCGGGATAGAGGTGGCTGCGCGAAGCGAGCACGTCCGGCCCACTCGCGCCGATGGTATCCGCGCGCCGCGCGCCTGCCGCCACCACGGCGGCCGCTCCGTCGCCGAAGAGCGAACCGGCGACGAGGTTGGCCCCGGACGGATCCGCCGTTTGCAGGGTGAGGGAGCACAATTCGACCGCCACCAGGGCGGCAACGTCATCCGGCGCTCCCCGCAGATAGTCGTTCATCCGCGCCACTCCCGCGGCGCCTGCCACGCAGCCGAGGCCGAAGATCGGCACCCTACGTACGTCGGGGCGCAAGCCCACCCGCGCGGCGATGCGCGCATCCAGTGATGGCACCGCGACGCCGGTGACGGTCGTCGACATGATCAGATCGACGTCCTCTGGGTACAAACCTGCCTCGTCGAGCGCCCCCAGCAACGCGGCGCACCCAAGCTCGGTTGCCTTGTCGATGAATACGTCGTTGGCCTGTCCGAAGTCTGCCAACTTCGGATAGTCCTCCAGCGGGAGTACCAGGTGACGTGTGGCAACCTTCGAGCTGTTGTGCAGGTGCCGGATCAAGGCCTCGTGCGGCGCGTTCACGGGCAGGTCGATCAGTTGCTGGGTGATCTCGGCTTGGGTGTAGCGATGAGGTGGCAGTGCACCATGTACACCGGCGATGACACTTGTCTTGTCCATCTAATTAACACGATTCGGGGCGCCAGTTGGTTCGATCCGGCTCCGTAAGGACGAGACGGGCGTCGTCGAGTTCCGTTCTGGGTTCGTCGTCGATCCCGATGCGCTGGTGCAGCCGTACCAACGGTTTTGGCGCCCACCAGACCCACCTGCCCAGGACGTGCATGAACGCCGGAACCAGCACCATTCGCACCAGCGTGGCATCGACGACCACGGCTAGCGTCAAGCCGAGCCCGAACAATCGCATGACCTGTGCCTGGGCCGCGATCAACGCCGCGAATGAGATCGACATCACGAGAGCGGCGGCAGTGATCACCCGTCCCGTGTGGGCCAGCCCGAGTGCGACGCTCTCGTCGTTGTCGGCGCGGGCCTGCGCAGCGTCCGAGGCCTCCGACCGGGCGGATTCCGTCTTGACCCAGTACTCGCGGATCCGGGAGATCAGGAACACCTCGTAGTCCATCGACAGGCCGAAGGCAATGCAGAACAACAACACTGGCATGTTCGCCACCAGCGTTCCGGTGGACGTCGTTCCGAGCGCCCCCAGATGGCCGTCCTGAAAGACCCAGACGAGTGCGCCGAATGCTGCCGTCAGCGACAGCACGTTGAGCACCAGCGCCTTGAGCGGTAGCACCACGGACCCAGTCAGCATGAACAACAGCACGAACGTGATCACTGCGATCAGGCCCAGCACGAGCGGCAGCCGCGACGTGATCGCATCGACACTGTCTCGGTTGGTCTGGGCGGTCCCTGCCAGTTCAACCGGTCTGTCGGCGGCCCCTGGCACTGCGTGCAGCCGGTCCAGCTGAGTCTCCGACGCGGCGGTGAACAGCGGCACCGAGGTGGAGATCGTGAGGAACGCACTCCCCTGCGCCTCACCGGTCGGCGCCGAGGGGGGTCCCACCCGGGCACCGCCGACGAACGTGCCCGTCGGCGCCGACACCGACGACACATCGGGAACCTTCGCCAGGTCCGCCGCGTAGCGGTCCACGTCACGCGGTGCCAGACCGTTCGCGTCGGGGATCACGACGGTCACCGCGGTGGCGGAGTCGTCGGCGAAGTCGTTCCTGAGTTGATCGCCAACCTGGTGCGCAGACGCCGACTTCGGCAGCACGCGGTCATCGGGAAATCCCCACCTGACCCCAAGGAACGGTGCGCCAAGTAGGACCAGGAGCGCGACCACGGCAACTCCGATCGGGACGGACCGCCGCATGACGCTCTTGGTCCACCGGTACCAGAACTGTTGCTCGAGGGGCGCAGGCACGGGGTCGGGCCGATTCAGCAGGCGCCGCACCGGTCGGCGCACGTCCAGGGAATCCAGCCTGTCGCCAAGCAGCACGATCGCCGCCGGTGCGACCACCAACGCGGCGAGTGCGGCGAACCCGACCGTGGCGACGCCCGCGTAGGCGAAGGACTTCAGGAAGTGCATCGGGAACACGATCATCGCCGCCATCGACAGCGCGACCGTCGTCGCGGAGAACAGCACGGTGCGGCCTGCCGTCATGACGGTGCGCACCAGCGCGTCGTCCGGCTTGGCACCGCCACCGAGCTCATCGCGGTAGCGGCTGATGATCAGCAGCGTGTAGTCGATCGCGAGCGCAAGGCCCATCGCGGTCGCCAGATTGAGCGCGAAGATCGACACGTCAGTGCCCAAGGCGACGAACCGCAGCACCGACATCGACCCGAGAATCGCCATCGCGCCGACCGCGACCGGCAGCGCTGCGGCAATGAGCCCGCCGAACACCCAGACCAACACCAGGAAGCTGAACGGGATGGCGATGGCCTCCATCAGCAGCAGATCGCGCTGCGACTGCGCGGTGATCTCCGCATTGACCATGGCGGCCCCGCCAGACCGCACCGTTATCGCACCGGGCTCGATCGGTGCGTCGGGCACCAATTGATCGGACAGCGTATGCGCGTACTTCATGGCGTCGTTCTCGCCGCCGGTGATGTCGGCGACGATCAGGCCGGTCTTCCCGTCCCTGCTGACCAAGTTGGCCGTGGCGCCTGCGGGGGCGGTCCACGCCGAGGTCACGTTCTTGGCGTGCGGCGATTCGCTCAGCCGTCGAGCGATGTCGGTGCCGACGGCGAGGGCATCCGGGCTTGCCGCACCGTCTGGAGCGGCAACCGTGATGATCATCTGCATGTCGCCTCGGCCGAACTTGTCGGCCAGCACTTGCGTCGCCATGGCCGATTCCGAGGTCGGGTCCTGGAACCCGCTGGCGGACAGGCTCTTGGCCACGGGGATGCCGAAGATGGCGGCCGCCACCATCACGAGCGCGGCGATCGCGATGATCCTTCGGGGCCCCGCGATCGCCAGCACCGCGATACGGAACAGCACCTTGCCTACCTTCCAAGGGCGTTCGGAGTACAACACCCGTCCTCATCACGATTCCGGGCGCCGATTGGTTCAGCAGGCCACCCGCGTGCGTGGGGCCGGTCCTGCGCAGACTTGCCTACGCCTGCTTCTCGTCGATGACGGTGTGGATGAACCGCATCTTGTTCAGTACCGCGGGGGGCAGCAAGAACGGGTAGATGTCTTCCTTGCCCATCGACCGGTTCACCATGTTCAGCCCCCATGCCAGAGGTAGCCACATCTCGATGATCGTGTCGAACCCGCTGGGGCCCAGTGTTCGTCGCTCCAAGGTGGCCCCCGACGGGGCGAACCCGAACGCCGCCGACGTGTCGAGGGTGTCGCGGATGTGCAGGTAGTGCGCGAACGTCTCGGCCCAGTCCTCCGCGGGATGCATGCTGGCGTAGGAGGACACGAAGTTCTTCGCCCATCCGGGCGGGGCGCCGTTGCGGTAGTGCCTGTCCAGCGCGGCCTGATAGTCGGTGTTCGGATCACCGAACAGGTCGGTGAAGCGCACGGCGTTGTCGGCCGACGGTCCGATCAGGCGATAGAAGTAGTAGTGCCCGATCTCGTGGCGGAAGTGGCCCAACAGTGTTCGATATGGCTCGGCCATCGCGATCCGCAACTGCTCGCGGTGCACGTCGTCGCCCTCGGCGAGGTCGAGGGTGATGACGCCGTTGTGGTGCCCGGTGAAGACCTTCTCGGTCTCGCTGGACAGCAGGTCGAACGCGAGCCCGTAGTTGACGTCCTCGTCGCGGCCGACGATCGGCAGCTTCAGCTCGTGCAGTTCGACGATCAGCCGCCGCTTGGCCTTCTCCGCGACCGCGAACGCCGCCAAGGCCTTGACGTCGCCGTCTGCAGGGCGGGTGCGGGTCAGTGCGCACGACGCGCACAGCTGCCCCGCAGGATACTTCTCGACCAGCCAGTTGCATTCGGCCAGATGAAGATTCGCGCAGAGCCGGTACTCGCGCTCGTCGACCGCGCCTGCGTGCTCGCTCTCCTCCCCTGGGGCGATGACCAACAGCGCCATGTCGTTCAGCGAGAAACCGAGCGCGCTGCCGCACGACAGGCAGACGGAATTCTCGAATGCCAACCGCTGTCCGCAATTGGGACAGGTGAAGTCACGCACGCAGGACTCCGCCCTCGAACGGCGCGACGTCCACGGACACGTCGATCACACTCTTCTCCGAGTCGGTGTAGATGATTCCCCGCAGCGGCGGCACGTCGGCGTAGTCGCGGCCGAAACCCACCACGATGTACCGCTCGTCGACCATCTGGTCGTTGGTGGGATCGAGGCCAAGCCACTGGTTTTGCGGCGTCCATACCGATGCCCAGGCGTGCGTCGCGTCGATGCCGACCATGCGTTCCTTTCCCGGTGGCGGGTCCGTTGCGAGATACCCGGAGACGTAACTGGCGGCGAGACCGTTGGCGCGCAGGCAGGCTATCGCCAGCCGCGCGAAATCCTGGCATACCCCCTCGCGGGCAGCCAGAACTTCGCCGACCTGAGTGGACACCGTCGTCGACCCCGAGCGGTAGGTGAAGTCCGAGTAGATCCGCGCGTTCAGGTTGCGCAGCACCTCGATCAAGGGCCGTCCCGGTTCGAAACTCGGTGCGGCGTAAGCGCGTACCTCGTCGGTGATCTCGGCCGGCTGCAGATCCAGGGTGAACTCGACGGCCAGCGCCGCATCGGGTCCGACCGGACGCGAGATCTCCCACGGCGCCTTCGCCGAACCGCTGCCGTACAGCTCGGCGGGGGGCGGGTCCACGTCGACGATCGAGTGGCTGGTGACCGACAGGGTCCTGTGCCGCTCGGTGACGTGGAAGTACGAGCTGATGTTGCCGTACACGTCACGGCTCGTCGAGCTGTCCGCGGCCTCGGGGTCGAGCACCAACTCGTGCGACAGGCAGCGTTGCCGTGGCAAGTCCCTTGGAGTGAGGAAGCCCCGGCCGTACGAGCTGGTCACGTCGTCGGAGTACTTGTACACGGTCCGGTGCGTCACCTCGTAGCTCCGGCCACCGCCCGCCATCGGTCCGTCAGAGCTCAAACCATTCCCCGGGTCGCTTCGCTCTCCCCCGCAAGCGGGGGGACCCCCAGCACCGGTACTCACGGCATCACGCGCCGCTCATCGGGTCCCCACAGCGGCTGCATGCCGCCGGGCAGTGACAGATGGGTCGCGGTGATCAGGCCCGACAACTCGCGCAGATCGGCGTGCATGCCACCGAGGAGCTCGGCAAGTTCGGCCCGTTTGCCTTCTGGCGTCACGGCTTCCATGTCAGCAGGGTCCAGCCGGCGCAGCCGCGCGGCGACCTCGTCGATCAACCGTTCCGGCTTGGTCGACCCCGACGACGAGGGCAGCGCCTTGAGGTCGGTGCGCAACCGCTCGAACTGATAGGCCAGCGACCGCGGGTTCTCCCCGTCGAACAGCACCAGGTCCGCCACCGCGGCCACACTGACCTTGCCAAGCATGCGCCTGCGGTAGATCACCGACGACTCGCAGGCCACCAGCGTCGACTCGGTAATCGTCTGCTCGGCACCGGGACTGCGCACGGTGGTGAGCGTGGCACTCAGTAGAGCCGTCAGCCAAATGCCCCGCTCGATGCGCTTGCCGATGTCCATCATGGTCCAGCCGACGTCCTGCACCATCGACTCGGCAGCGACCCCGGACAGGGCCAGCATGCCGGCGAGCGTCTGGCTGTGCGCGGTCGCCAGATAGGACTCGCCCTCGCTGGGCGATTCGGGCGGCCCACCCGGGTGCACGACTGCGCGCTCCACCGCGGCCAGCACCATCCAGGTGTCGTTGGACATCTGGTCGCGCACCGCGCGCGCGCTCAGACCGAGGCGTTCGACCGACTGCGCCAGCCCGCCGGGGCGGTGCCGGTCGGCGGTGAGCGACCAGAGCGTCGTCGGTGCGGTGGCCACCATCTCGGCGTCGTCGCCGTCGGCTCCCGTATTGGTTCCGGTGATCGTGCCGAGCGCGGCCAGCAATACCGGCACGCATTCGCTGCCTGCGAGTTCCCTGCGGTACCGGAATTCGTGATAGCGCTCGCGGGTCACGGTGAGCATCCGCGCCATGCTCTCCGCCCGTTCGGCGTAGCGACCGAGCCAGAAGAGATCGGACAGCACGCGGGGTGAGCTGACCGCGCGCGTCGGACTCGGTGTCATC
Organism: Mycobacterium sp. AZCC_0083; assembly: GCF_014202335.1. Taxonomy (GTDB): domain Bacteria; phylum Actinomycetota; class Actinomycetes; order Mycobacteriales; family Mycobacteriaceae; genus Mycobacterium. The sequence goes on from NZ_JACHGP010000001.1 coordinate 381,885, forward strand.
GCGGGCAGGTCCACGGACGGCGAAGGAATCCGCTCGGCCGTCACCCGGGCCGGCGTGCGCACCCAGATGTCCTTGGCCGCAACGGTGTTCAGCTTGTAAGCCGCGTTGCCGGGGGCCAGCAGATAACCGAGCCCACCGATCATCGGGGCAAACCCGCCCCGCTGCGCGACGGTGAACAGCCGCATGCCGACGCTGCCCGCCGACAACCCGCCAGGATTCAGGTCCGTTGGGGCCGACGAGAATTGCGGCAACTCCTGGCCCACCCACTGCCATGGCGTTGCGCCGATCCGCGCGGCGAGATCCTTGCGCTGCGACGTCGATAGTGCGGGCCCGATGATCGTTTCACCGCCGGTCACCGGTTTGATCAGCAGCGTCGACAGGTGGGCCAGCAGATGCGACCGCTCCAGGTCGATGCCGCCCCAGTACGCAGGCGCGGTGTTCAGCAGCGGCTTCTCACCGAGCAGTAACTCGGCCAGTTCGGGCAGGAAGCGAAGCAGCCCTGGGCTTTCCAGGATGCCGCTGCCGAGGGTGTTGACCACGGTCACCGCCCCACGGCGCAAGACTTCGACCAGCCCGACGACGCCGAGCCGCGAGTCGGGGCGCAGGTCGAGTGGGTCGGCGTATTCGGCGTCGACGCGACGCAGCACCACGTCGACGCGCTTGAGCGTGCCGAGCGAGCGCATCCACAGCCTGCCGTCGCGGACCACCAGGTCGGCGTTCTCCACCAACGGGAAGCCCAACACGCTCGCCAGGTACGCCTGGTCGAATGCCGTCTCGGAGTGGATGCCCGGACTGAGCACCACCACGACGGGTTCCTCGGCGGACTCGGGTGCGGCGTCGATCAGCGCCAGCCGCAGCGCCTGCGCCCACGGCGAGGCTGGCCGCGGCCCGATCCGCTCATAGAGGTCGGGAATGGCGTGCGCCACCACGCGGCGGTCGGCCATCGCATAGCCGGCGCCGGACGGCGCCTGCGTCCAGTCGGCATTCACCAGGAACTCGCCCGTCGCTGCGCGGCTGACGTCGCAGCCGTGCAGGAACAACTGATGGCGCCCTGGCACGTCGATGCCACGGGCGGCCCGCACGTAACCGGGATGGCCGAACACCAGTGCCGGGGGCAGCGTGCCGCTGGTGATCGAACGGCGTGGCCCGTAGAGGTCGGCGAGCACGGCGTCGAGCAATCGGGAGCGCTGCACCAGACCGGACTCGAGGACGTCCCAGTCCGACGCCGAAATCAGCAGCGGCAACGCGTCGAGATGCCACGGGCCCGGCACCCCCGTGCCGTCGCCGTTGGTGATGGCATCGCCGTGGGGGTCGACCTGCACGAACGTAATGCCGTCGTTGTCGACGAGTCCTCGGACGACCGAGCGCAGCCGGTTCAGGCCGCCGCGACCGCGCTCCCCCACGCATTCGGCGAGTTCCTGCCAGGCGGGCCGGACGTTGCCCGCCGCGTCGACGAGCTCGTCGTAGCCGGTGCCCGCCCCGTCGCGAACGTCGAAGAGGGTCTTCTGGGCGCGCGCGGCACGGTATCCGGCCAGCACGGCATCGCCGTCGATCACGGAAGGGGTCGGCTCGGGTGAGCCGCTCGCACGAAGCACCATCAACGCAGAACGGTACGCACCCGGCGCAGATCCAAGATCCCCGGCGCGCCCACATCGGTGCTCTGGCGGGCCTGCTTCTCGCGGATGTCGGACATGTCGACCTGACCCGGTGTGAATCCGGTCGCTTCGAAGCGTCTGCCGCGGCGGGACTCGGCTTCCACGGCGTTGACGGGTGGGTTGTCATAGGACCGGCCGCCGGGATGGGACACGTGGTAGGTGCAGCCACCGCGCGACATTCCGGTGCCTGCGTCGATGAGTTCGAAGCGCAGTGGCCCGTCGACGGTGATGGTCGGGTGCAGTGCGCTCGGCGGCTGCCAGGCGCGGTAACGCACCCCGCCGACCTGAACGTCGGAGTTGTCGGTGGCCAGTAGCGGGATGGGGTGGCCGTTGGCAGTGACGACATAGCGGTGCCGGTCAGCGCCGATGAGCCGGACCTGGACGCGTTCCACCGACGAGTCGACGTAGCGGGCGGTGCCGCCTGCGGTGGACTCCTCGCCGAGCACGTTCCACGGCTCGATGGCTCCGCGCAACTCGATCTCGACGCCGTCGAACACCGCGGTGCCGATGCGCGGGAAGCGGAACTCGGTGAAGGGGTCAAGCCAGCTGGTGTCGAAGTGAACGCCGTGCGTTCTCAGGTCGGCGGCGACATCGGCGATGTCGTGAATCAGGAAGTGCGGCAACAGGTATCGGCCGTGCAGGTTGGCGCCGTGCCGGATCAGCGGCGCGCGCAGCGGCTCGTCCCAGAACCACGACACCAAGGACCGCACCAGCAGCGACTGCACCATCGCCATCTGGAAGTGCGGGGGCATCTCGAAGCCGCGCAACTCCAGGATGCCGAGGCGGCCACGCGGACTGTCGGGGCTGTACAGCTTGTCGATGCAGAACTCGGCGCGGTGGGTGTTGCCGGTGATGTCGGTGAGCAGGTGGCGCAGCGCGCGGTCGGTCACCCACGGAGCGGAGCTTGCGGAGCGACCATGACCTGAGTTGTCGCCACCGTCCGTGATCCTGGCGATCTCGGCGAACGCGATCTCCAGTTCGTAGAGCGAGTCCGAGCGGCCCTCGTCGGCCCGGGGCGCTTGCGACGTGGTGCCGATGAAGCGGCCGGCGAACAGGTAGGACAGCGCGGGGTGGCGCTGCCAGTAGGTGAGCATCGACACCAGAAGGTCGGGCCTGCGCAGCATTGGGGACTCGGCAGGAGTGATGCCGCCGAGCGTGATGTGGTTGCCGCCGCCGGTCCCGCCGTGGGTGCCGTCGAAGTCGAACGACTCGGTGGACAGCCGGGTCAGGCGCGCCTCCTCGTAGAGGGTCTCCAACTGCTGGCGCTGCTCGGCGAAACTCGCCGTCGGCGCGACGTTGACCTCGATGACACCGGGGTCGGGCGTGACGGACATCGTCACCAGGCGCGGGTCCGCGGGTGGTCCGTAGCCCTCGATGACCACAGGACAGTCCGTCTTGGCGGCGGCCGCCTCGATCCTGGTGACGAGATCGACGAAGTGCTCGAGTTCCTCTGTCGGTGGAAGGAACACGTACAGCAGGCCGTCTCGTACCTCGGCCACCATCGCGGTGACGGGCGCACCGTCGGCCTCCTCCACCACGGCGGCCGGCTGCTCGGTCTTTGGTTCGATCAGGGCGCCGTGGCGCCTCGTCGGGTCGGCGTCGAACGACGGACGCGGTGGATGCCAGCTGATCGAGTCGAGTGGCAACCGCAGACCGGCGGGTGAGTCACCGTCGAGAAGGACGATCCGACCGCGGCGCAGACGCCAGTCCGCGCTGGCCCACCCGGAGTCGTCGTCGCGCCGGTGCAGCGGCAACACGTAGGCGACGGGCTCGGCGACGGGCGTCTCGAGTTTGGCCAGCAGCCCGGCCCTTGCGTCGGTGGCGTCGGCCGCCAGATCGTCGCCCGACGCGACCGGTTCGCCCGCCGGTTGGCGCACCGACGTGGCCAGCCGGCTCAGGGCGTCCTCATACGCAGGACGCACCTGGGTGGCGGGTAGCCCGAGGCCCGCGACGATCGCGTCGAACAGGTGCCGTCCGGCGTCGGGTGCCACCTCGATCGTCTGCGACTCCGCCCACGGATCGGCAAGCAGCGCCTCGTTGGTCCACAACGGCGCACCGTCGGCACGCCAGTACAGGCCGATCTGCCAGCGCGGCAACGGTTCTCCCGGGTACCACTTGCCCTGGCTGCGTTGCACCAGCCCCTGCGGAGCCCACTGCGCCTTGAGCCGGGCCGCGAGCGCCGAGGCCCTCTGCCGCTTGTGCGGCCCGTCGGCGTCGGTGGTCCACTCCGGGTCGACCTGGTTGTCGATGGACACGAACGTCGGCTCGCCGCCCACGGTGAGGCGGACGTCCCCTGCGGCAAGGCGGTCGTCGACCCGCGCGCCGAGCGCACAGATGGCGTCCCACGCCGCGTCGGTGTACGGCAGCGTCACCCGCGGATCCTCGTGCACGCGGGTCACGACGTTGGAGAAGTCGAGCGTGGTCTCGGCCATCTCGGTGGCACCGGTGATCGGAGCAGAGGACGCCGGATGCGGGGTTGCCGAAAGCGGAATGTGCCCCTCGCCGGCGAACAGCCCCGACGTCGCGTCGAGCCCGATCCAGCCGGCGCCGGGGATGTAGACCTCGGCCCAGGCGTGCAGATCGGTGAAGTCGGCGGCCGGACCGGAGGGACCGTCGAGCGCCTTCACGTCGGAGGTCAGCTGTACCAGATAGCCGGACACGAAGCGGGCCGCCAGACCCATCTGGCGCAGGATCGACACCAGCAGCCAGGCCGAGTCGCGGCAGGATCCGATGCCGGTGCGCAGTGTGAAGTCGGGGGTCTGCACGCCGGGTTCCATGCGCAGGCTGTAGCCGACGTCCCCGTTGATCGCATGGTTGAGCGCGACAAGGAAGTCGATGGTGCGCGTGCCGGTGGCGACCGAGAAGTCCTTCACCCACGCCTGCGCCAGCTCGCCTGGGCCCGATCCCTCCTCGCCCTCGTCGACCGGGCGCAGGTAGGGCTTGAGGTCCTCGGCCAGCGCCTTGGGGTATTCGAAGGGGACGGTTTCGGCGTACTCCTCGATGAAGAAGTCGAACGGGTTGATCACCTTGAGATCGGCGATCAGGCCGACGTTGATGGTGAGGCTGCGGGTGCGGGACGGGAACACCAGCCGCGCCATGAAGTTGCCGAACGCGTCCTGCTGCCAGTTCACGAAGTGGTCGGCCGGCTCGACGGTCAGCGAGTAGGCCTCGATCGGGGTACGTGAGTGCGGCGCCGGTCGCAGCCGCACGACGTGGGGAAACACCTCCACCAGACGGTCGAACGTGTAGCTGGTGCGATGCTCCAGCGCCACCTTGATACCCATGGCGTTGATCCCACCACACCCGACACGACGACGCATGCGCGCCGCCCGGCAGAAAATTTGCGTCAAGTGTGGACGTTCCACACGATTCTGTTGTAAATTCACACGATCAACGCGAGCCGATCGGTGAATGTCCAGCAAAGCGGAGCATTTTCTGTGAATTTTCCACACATGAGGTGGATCTGAGCGTGGACGCCAAGACCCGCAGGGACCACATCGAGCAGCGTGTCCGCAGCGAACGCGAGGTCGGGTACGCCGAACTCGCCGCCGATTTCGACGTCTCCGAGATGACGATCCGCCGCGACGTGGAAGCACTGGAGACACTCGGCGTGGTCCGGCGGGTGGTGGGCGGCGCGATCGCACTGAAGGGCAAGGACAGCGAACCGTCGTTCGCGACCCGGGTGGCCGACGCCGCCGAGGAGAAGCGCCACATCGCCGACGCGGTGGCCGACCTCATCGGCCCCAGCGAGACTCTCATCCTCGACTCCGGCAGCACCGCGCTGGCGGTGGCACGCTCGCTGAAGGGGCGACGCCTCGGCCTGACCGTGGTCACCCCGAGCCTGTTGGCCGCACTGGAGTTGATCGACCAGCCCGACACCACGGTCGTTCTGACCGGCGGCGAGCTGCGGCCAGGCGAGCTCAGCCTGATCGGCCCCGCCGCCGAGGAAACCCTGGCCGGCTACAACTGCGACACCTATGTGATGGGCGTGGCAGGCATCGACGATGAGCGCGGCATCTCGGACTACCACCAGGCCGAGAGCGGCGTGAAGCGGGCGGCGAGCAGGCGGGCGGACCGCGTGATCGTGGCCGCCGACAACAGCAAGCTCGGCCGGGTCACGTTCGTGCGCATCGCCGCACTGTCCCAGGTCGACGTCATCGTCACCGACGGCGACCCGGGACATCCCGCGCTGGTCGCCGCACGCGAGGTGGGGGTCGACGTCATCTGCGTCGCGGGCCACGTGGACACGGACTCCGCTGCAGTACAGGCGGATTCGTCGTGACTATCCACACGATCGGCATCGACGTCGGCACCACGGGCACCAAGACCGTGCTGTTCGACACCAAGAGCGGCATCGTCGCCCAGGCGTCGCGCGAGACGACCCTGTACTCGCCGAGCCCGGGTTTCGCCGAGGCCGACACCGACCAGTGGTACGCCGGCGCCGTCGAATCCATCCGGGAAGTGTTGAGCACCAGCGGAATCAGCGGTGACTCCGTCGCGGCCGTTGCGGTGTCGGGAATGGTGCCCGCCGTCGTTGCCGTCGACTCCTCGGGAAAGCCGTTGCGCCGCGCCATCCTTCAGAACGATGCGAGGGCACACCGGGAGGTCGGGGAACTGGCCGCGGCACTCGACGGCGTCGACCTCGTGGCGATGACGGGTTCGGCGCTGACCCAGCAGTCGGTGGCGCCGACCACGGTGTGGCTGCGCACCCACGAACCGGACGTCTACGACCGGACGGCGCACTACGTCGGGTCCTACGACTGGGTGCTCACAGCGCTGGGCGCGGAGGTCCACGTCGAGCAGAACTGGGCTTTGGAGTCGGGGCTGTTCACCATCGACGGGGACGTCGCGGACGCCGTCCTCACCGCCGCAGGCCTCGACGCCGCCACCGTCGGGCCGGTGCACCGACCGGGCACCCGGGTCGGCGAGCTGAGCAGGGAGGCCGCCGAGCAGACGGGCCTGCCGGCAGGCACCGCTCTCATCGTCGGCGGTGCCGACCACGTGCTGTCCGCCTTCGCCGCGGGGGTGAACAAGCCGGGCGACGCATTGGTGAAACTCGGTGGCGCAGGCGATATCCTGGTCGCGAGCGACACCAGGGTCGTCGACGAGCGGCTCTACCTCGACGCGCACCCGGTGCCAGGGCAGTGGCTGCCGAACGGGTGCATGGCCACCAGCGGTAGCCTCATCCGCTGGTTTCAGGCGTTGATCGGCGGGGACGATCTCGCCGTCCTCGACGACGAGGCCGCGGCATCCAAACCTGCCGAAGTGCTGTGCCTGCCGTACTTCCTCGGCGAGAAGAGCCCGATCCACGACCCAGACCTGCGCGGTGTGTTCGCCGGAATGCACCTCGGGCACACCCGCGCGGACCTCTACCGATCGGTGCTCGAGGCGATTGCCTTCGGATTCCGCCACCACGTCGACGTGTTCACCGACATCGGCATTCGGCCCAACCGCGTGATGATCACCAACGGCGGATCGAAGTCCACACTGTGGAAGCAGATCCACGCCGACGTCCTCGGCATCGAATTGCGGCCCGTCCGTGGCCATCCCGGTGCATCACTCGGAGCTGCAATCATCGCCGCGATCGGCGTCGGCGCCCTCGACGATTGGTCGGACGCCGCCCGGTTCGTCAGCCTCGACCCACCCGTCGTGCCAGACCGGGCCCGACGAGCCGCGTACGACGACGCCTACCCGATGTGGCGCGACCTCGGGACCGCGACGGCGCCGATATCCCACGCCATGGCGAGCAGAACCCGATGATCATTTTCCCCCGTCGCTTCGCTCGCCCCGGGAATCCACCACCAAGTGAAGGGAACAGTGCCGCAATGAAGTTGACGCAAACCACGCCAAGTACGACACCTCGGCGGAGGCGGCCGTTCCTCGCCGCACCCGTACTCGCACTCCTGGCCGTACTGACGTTGCTCATCAGCGCGTGCGCGGGCAGCGGCGGCCCCGAGCCGACGCACGCGACCGGCACCGGCGAGGTCCCGAAGGACGTCGCGGGAACGGTGCGCATCCTGATGGAGAACGTGCCCGACACCGACATCGTCAAGTCGATGGTGCCCGAGTTCAACAAGGACTACCCGAACGTCAAGGTCGACATCGAGACGCTGACCTACGACCAGATGCGCGACAAGCTGGTGTCGTCGTTCCAATCATCGTCCCCCACTTACGATCTGATCATCGTCGACAACCCGTGGATGGTGGACTTCGCCAACGCGAAGTTCCTTCAGCCGCTGGATGCCAGAATCGACGGCACCCCCGACTACGACGCGAAGGACTTCTTTCCCTCGCTGACCGACATCACCACGGTCGACGGGGTGCGCTACGGCGTGCCGTTCTACAACTACGCACTCGGATACCTGTACAACACCGACTATTTGGCGCAGGCCAAGCTCGAGGTACCCAAGACCCTCGACGAGTTGGTCAGCACGTCCAAGGCGCTGAAGTCCGGTGCCAGGGCGGGCATCGCGATGCAGCCGCAGCGCGGGTACAAGATCTTCGAGGAGTGGGGTAACTGGCTCTTCGCCGCCGGTGGTTCCATCTACGACCAGAACGGCAAGGTCAGCCTCAACACCCCGCAGGCCAAGCAAGCACTGAACGCCTACATCGACACCTACAAGACCGCGGCACCGCCGAACAGCCTGAACTGGGCGTTCGACGAGGCGTTCCGGTCGGTGTCTGGCGATCAGGCCGCGTCGATGATCAGCTACAACTGGAATCTGCCCGCCCTCAACGATCCCGGCTCGGGACCGTCGGCCGGCAAGTTCAAGCTGGCCGCGATCCCCGGCGACAAGGCGGTGCTCGGCTCGTGGAGCTGGTCCATCCCTGCCAACTCCGGTGCGTCGGACGCGGGCTGGGCGTTCGCCTCGTGGCTCACGTCGAAGGTGCATGACGTTCAGCGCACCGAGAAGGGTGGCGCCGCAATCCGGCAGAGCACGCTGAAGGATCCGGCGGTGCTCGGCGGCAAGTACGGCGCCGACTACTACACGACCGTCGAGCAGATCCTGGGCAATGCGTCACCTCTGAGCCAGGGCCCCAGCGGGGAGGAGATGATCCAGGCCGTCGGCACCGAACTCAACGAGGCCGTCGCGGGCACCAAGAGCGTCGATGATGCTCTGGCCGCCGCACAGGCCGCCGCAGAGAAGATCCAAGGCTAGCCCGTCCCCCCGGGGCTAGCCCTCATGAAGCCGACCACCCCACGAAAGGAGCGATGACCACCGTGAAATTCAAACACGGCATGGTCACCCCCCTAGTCGCTCTTTTCGTCGGGGTGGTCGGTTTCTCCCTCGGTTACGCGTTCTACCTGAGCATCACCGACTACAAGCTGACCAGCCACGGCACACCGAAGTTGGTCGGTGCCGACAACTACGTCGCGACGGTGCACGACAGTGCGTTCTGGGAGGCGTTCGGCACCACCGCGACGTTCGTCTTCCTGGCGGTGGGTTTGGAGTTGGTGATCGGCCTTGCGATCGCACTGGCACTGCAAAAACAGCGCTGGGCAAAGGATCTCACCCGCTCGATGCTGCTGGCACCGATGTTCATCACGCCGATCGCCGTCGGGTTGATCTTCCGGTTCCTGCTCAACGACCAGATCGGCGCCATACCGCACCTGCTGCAAGCCGTCGGTGTCGACTACGACTTCTTCGGCCCAGGCAAGGCGCTGTTAACGCTGGCCCTCATCGACGTGTGGCAGTGGACGCCGTTCATGGTGCTGCTCCTGCTTGCAGGCTTGGAGTCGATCCCGCGGGAACCGTTGGAGGCGGCCAGAGTCGACGGCGCCCGTGGGTGGTACGTCCTTCGGCGGGTGACCCTGCCGCTGCTGGCTCCTGTGCTCGTGGTGGCGATCATGCTGCGCTGTCTGGACGCGATGAAGGTCTTCGAGTACGTGTTCGCCACCACCCGCGGCGGGCCAGGAACCGAGACCCAGACCTTGCAGTACTTCGTGTACCAGACCGGAATTCAGTTCTTCCGCCTCGGATCGGCCTCGTCGATGGCGTTCATCGTGCTGCTTCTGGTGCTGACGGTCATCGTCGTGGCGTTCCGCAGGATGGACAAGGCCAAGCAGTCATGAGGAACTCGAGGACTTTGACCACCTGCCGCGTTGCGCTGCTCTGGGCGGCGGGCGTCTCGGTGCTGTTCCCCGTGGTGTGGATTGCGCTGGCCAGCATCAAAACCCCCGAGCAACTCAATGATCCATTCCTGCTGTCGTTCGCCCCGACGCTGGACGGGTGGCGCAACGTGCTGTCGTCGGGAATCCTCGCCGCGGCGGGCCGCAGCGCGATCGTCGCGCTCACATGCGTCGGCATCAGCGTCGTGGTCGGCAGCATGGGCGCCTACGCCATCGCCCGCTACCGGGCGGGCGGCACCGCCACCCGATTCGGGATGCTGGCCGCGCAGGTGCTTCCACCCGCGGTGCTGGTGTTCCCGTTCCTCACCATGGCCTACGCCCTGCGGCTCAACGACACCCTGGTTCCGGTGATCTTCGCGCACCTGAGTTTCGTTCTGCCCGTGGTCACCTGGTTCCTGATCGGCTTCTTCGAGGCGGTCCCGCAGTCGCTCGAGGAGCAAGCTCAAGTCGACGGGTTCACCCGGTTCCAGGCGTTCCGGCTAGTCGTCCTCCCCCAGGTGTTCCCCGGCATGGGGGCGGCGGCGATCTTCGGCTTCACCCTGTCCTGGAACGACCTGTTCTACGGCTTGATCCTCGCCCCGGGCAAGGCCGCGATCCTTCCGGTGGCCATCGCCGGCTTCAACACCTTCCGTGGCGTGCAGATCGGCTCGATGAGCGCAGCCATCCTGATCGCCGTCGTCCCCGTCGTCATCGCCAGCTTCTTCATTCAGCGCCGCCTGGTGCAGGGCATCAGCGGCGGCGCGGTGAAGTTCTAGAAGAGAGGTGACTCACTACTCGTGGCAATCGTCCGATTCTCCGGCGTGAACAAGTCCTTTCGCTCGACGTCCGTCGTCAGCGATCTGAATCTGGAGCTCCCCGACGGATCGTTCACCGTCCTCGTCGGCCCGTCCGGCTGCGGCAAGTCGACGTCGTTGCGCATGCTGGCAGGATTGGAATCGGTCACGTCGGGCACGATCACGATCGCCGACCGCGACGTGACCCATCTGCAGCCGCGCGACCGCGACGTGGCGATGGTCTTCCAGAACTACGCGCTGTATCCGCACCTCTCGGTGCGGGAGAACATCGCCTTCCCCCTGCGCGCAGCCAAGGAACCGCGCGCGAACGCGCTCAAGCGGGCCGACGAGGTGGCCGAATCCCTCGGCCTGGCAAAGCTGTTGGACCGCAAGCCCAAGGCCCTCAGCGGTGGTCAGCAACAACGCGTCGCCATCGGGAGGGCCATCATTCGCGAGCCGTCGGTCTTCCTCTTCGACGAGCCACTGAGCAACCTCGACGCGAAACTACGGGTGGAGACACGCACCGAACTCCTGCAGATTCAGCGCCGCCTCGGCATCACCTGCCTCTACGTGACGCACGACCAGGAGGAGGCGATGACCCTGTCCGACCGCATGGTGGTGATGCGGGACGGACGCGCCGCGCAGGTCGGTACCCCGATCGAGGTGTTCAACTCCCCCGTCGACACCTTCGTCGCCGCGTTCGTCGGCAGCCCCAAGATGAATCTGATCGCCGGCGAACTGACCGGCGAAACCTTCACCCTGCCAAGTGGATTCGTATTGAACGTGGGACGGGTCGGGGCCAGCGGTCCCGTGACCCTCGGCGTTCGCCCCGACGACCTGGTGCCCACCGTGGCCGACGATGCCGACGCCACGGTCACACTGGTCGAGCTTCTCGGGCCACGGGCGATCGTCACCGTCGACGCCCGCGGTACCGAACTCACCTGCGTCGTGGAGGCGGCGCGGCTCTCGGGCATCACGGAGGGCACCCGGGTCGCACTGTCGGCGAGACCGGGCGCCGTGCACGCATTCGACACCAAGACCGGCCAACGCCTCGTTGGCGCCGACCAAGCGAAACACGATGGATAGGAACGAAGTGCACTTCCAAGGCGAGCGAAGCGACGGGAAAAGTTGATGACCAAGACAGTCGTGGTTACCGGTGCCGGCTCCGGAATCGGGCGCGCCATCGCCACCACCCTCGCCGAACGTGACTGGCGGGTCGTCGTCACCGACATCGACGGCGACGCCGCGCGGGCCGTCGCAGCGGCGCTGCCGGCCGGCGACGGGATCGGCCACGAATCCGCCGAGCTGAACGTCAGTTCGGCTGCCGACGCCGCGTCGGTGGCCTACGACGTGACCGACCGGATCGGCCTGGACGCCTGGGTGAGCAATGCGGGCATCTCGTTCATGCACCGCTTCCTCGAGGCGCCGATCGAGAACTACGACCAGACGATGGACGTCAACCTCAAGGGTGTGTTCGTGTGCGGGCAGGCCGCCGCCCGCGCCATGGTGCGCAGCGGCACGGCGGGCGCGATCGTCAACACCGCGTCGATGGCGGGCAAGCAGGGCCGCGTGCCGTTCCTTGCGGACTACGTGGCGTCGAAGTTCGGCGTCGTCGGCCTCACCCAGGCGATGGCCTACGAGCTCGGCGAGCACGGCATCACCGTCAACTGCGTGTGCCCCGGATACGTCGAAACCCCCATGCAGTCACGGGAACTGGAGTGGGAGGGGCAGCTGCGCGGCATCACCACCGACGGCGTCAGGGCCATGATGGTCGACGACACCCCGTTGCGTCGCCTCGAACAACCAGAGGACGTCGCGCGCTCCGTCGCGTTCCTGCTCTCCGCCGACGCCCGCTTCATCACCGGTGAGGCCCTTGCCGTCAACGGCGGCGCCTACATGGACTGACGCGCCAAAAGGCTTACGAAACACCATTACCGAGAAAGGCACACCGTGACCACCACTTGGCTCGACGAGGTCTTCAAAACCACCAAGCCCGTCATCGCCATGCTTCACCTGGCCGCCCTGCCCGGCGACCCCGGATACGACGGCGCAGCAGGCATCGCCGCCGTCGTCGCGCGCGCTCGCGAGGAACTGGATGCCCTGCAGTCGGGCGGCGTTGACGGCGTGATGATCTCCAACGAGTTCAGCCTGCCGTACCTGACCAAGACGGAACCCATCACCGCGATCACGATGGCCAGGATCATCGGCGAACTGCTGCCCGAACTGCAGGTGCCCTACGGGGTGAACGTGCTGTGGGACGGTCGAGCGTCGATCGACCTTGCCGTCGCCACCGGCGCGAAGTTCGTCCGCGAGATCTTCACCGGGGTGTACGCCAGCGACTTCGGCCTGTGGAACACCAACGTCGGCGAGGTGGCGCGGCATCGCGCCCGCGTCGGCGGTGCGGACGTGAAGTTGTTCTTCAACATCGTCCCCGAGTCCGCCACCTATCTGGCCGAGCGTGACCTCGCGTCCATCACCCGCACCACGGTGTTCGCGACGTTGCCCGACGCGATCTGCGTGTCCGGGGCGACCGCGGGCTCGCCGACGGACGCCGACGCACTGCGCACGGTGAAGTCGGCCGCGGATGCGGTGCCGGTGTTCGTGAACACGGGTGTGCGCGCCGAGAACGTTGCCGCCCAACTCGACATCGCCGACGGCGCGATCGTCGGCACGTACTTCAAGAAGGACGGCGTGTTCGAGAACCGGGCGGAGCGCTCGCGGGTCGAGGAGCTGATGTCGGAGGCGAAGAAGTTCCGCGCGCAGCTGATCTGAAGGACGTCCCCCGAAGGTCTTCGCGAGCGCTTAACCGTACGTGCAGCACGATGGCACATTTGCCATTCAGATGAGCAGTGCAAATAGCGTCCCGAACCGTTGCTGACGGGCATACGCTCAGCCCGTGGCACCACCCTAGGGGGTAATCATGGCTGCAATTGGATTCGTGGTTCCGGTCCTTCCTGGCAAAGAGCAGGCGGACCGGGACTGGATGGAGGAGATGGACGGTCCCCGCCGGGAGGCATACGAATCGCTCTGGAAGAAACACGGCTTGTCCCGGCACATGGTCTGGCAGCAGGAGACGCCTGGCGGGACAGTCGATGTCGTCTTCTTGGAGGCCGATGACATAGCTGCCGCCATGCAGGGGATCACGTCATCCGACGACGAGTTCAGTGAGTGGTTCCGCGGACGGGTGAAGGATGTCCACGGCATCGATCTGACCTCGGAGAGCCCGCCGGATTCCACGCAGATCCACGACCACCGCTTTTAGCGGCTGAGCTACCGAGGGGCCCGTTCGTAGCGAACGGCCAGTTCGTCGGCGGGCACCAGATGACCTTCCGCGCAACGAATCTCGACGGTCGCCTCGGCGCCGCAGCCTAGATGACTCAGCCGCAGCCTGCTGTCCTCCAGGTGCTTGCGGCCCCACTCGAACATGGCCCAGACCACGGGCATGAACTCGGTACCGGCGTCGGTGAGCACATACTCGTCGCGGCTGCGCTGGCCCGGCTCGCGGTAGGGCTGCTTCGCGAGCAAGCCCGCGGCCACCAGTTCCGACAGCCGGGCCGACATGGCCGCCTTCGTGATGCCGACGCGGCGGGCGAAGTCGTCGAACCGCGTGGTGCCGTAGTACGCCTCCCGCATGACCAGCATCGCCGACTTGGTCCCCACTACGGCCATCGTCTGCTCGATCGGGCAATGACCGACGGCAGACCAGGAGTCGCGTTCGGCGAGTACGCCCTGCAGGACTGTCATGTACGTCACTCCCTCGCTGGGTTGTTGTTACTAGACCTAGGTGTTACATCTAAGTATAGAGAGCAGTACTCAGCGACGAGTCCAGGAGGAACAAATGGCCGGATATTCGGACCGCGACGCCGTCATCGTGAGCGCCGTACGCACCCCGATCGGCAAGGGCAAGGCCAGCGGTGCGCTGCACGACGTGCTGCCCGCCGATCTGCTCGCGCACAGCCTGCGCGAGGTCGTCGCCCGCACCGGGGTCGATCCGGTCAAGATCGACGACGTCATCGCGGGCGCCGTCACCCAGGTCGGCGACCAGGCCCTCAACATCGCCCGCAACGCGCTGCTCGGCGCAGGCTTCCCCGAGTCCGTGCCAGGCACCACCGTGGACCGGCAGTGCGGAAGTAGCCAGCAGGCAATCTCATTCGCCGCCCAGGGCGTGCTCGCCGGGTCATACGACATCGTGATCGCCGCAGGCGTGGAGTCCATGGGCCGGGTGCCGATGGGCACCTCGGTGTTGCCTGGCAGCGACCCGTTCGGCAAGGCGTTCGCCGAGCGCTACTCGGAGGGACTCGTCCCGCAGGGCATCAGCGCCGAACTGATCGCCGCCAAGTGGGGGCTGTCGCGGACCGAGCTCGACGAGTTCTCCGCCAGCAGTCACGAGAAGGCCGCCCGCGCGACCAAGGACGGGCTCTTCGACAACGAGCTGTCTCCGATCGCGGGCTTGTCGACCGACGAGATCATCCGCCCGGAAACCACGGTCGAGACACTGGCCGGCCTGCGGCCCGCCTTCTACACAGAGGCGTACGCGGCCCGCTTCCCGCAGATCAACTGGGAGATCACGGCAGGCAACTCGTCGCCGTTGTCCGACGGCAGCGCCGCGGTGATGATCACCAGCGGCGCGGTGGCCCGCAGCCTCGGGCTGAAGCCGTTGGCCCGCATCCACACCATGACGGCAGTGGGCTCCGATCCGCTGTACATGCTGACCGGCGTCATCCCCGCCACGGAGAAGGTGCTGGCACGTGCGGGCCTGACGCTGGCCGACATCGACCTGTTCGAGGTCAACGAGGCGTTCGCGCCGGTCGTGCTGGCGTGGGCTCGCGACACCGGCGCGGATCTGGAGAAGACCAACGTCAACGGCGGTGCCATCGCGATCGGTCACCCGTTGGGCGCCAGCGGTGCCCGCATCATGACGACCATGGTCAACGCACTCGAGCAGCGCGACGGACGGTATGCCCTGCAGACGATGTGTGAGGCCGGCGGCATGGCCAACGCCACCATCATCGAGCGCCTCTAAGCGACTCGGGCACACAAACCCGCGACGAGCCCGGGTGCGCGTGCACAAGTCGCAAGGGGTTAGGCGCGGGTGAGCTCGAACAGCGGGATGATCCGACTGGTCTTCGCCTGATACTCGGTGAACACGGGTGCGATGGCGATCACCGCGGGCAGGACCTCGTCGCGTTCGGCCGTCGGCAGTTCCCGGGCGATCACGTCATACGAGTCGGCGCCGACCTCGACGCGGGCCTGCGGGTAGGCCCGCAGGTTGTGGACCCAGGCCGGATGCTTGGGCGCACCGGCGTACGAGCCGAAGATGATCGTCCTTCCGTCAAGGTCCAGGAACGCCAGCGGCGACAACCGCGGCTGCCCTGACTTCGCGCCCGTCGTCGTCAGCAGCAGCAGGTTGTCACCGAACTCGGCCACCTTGCCGCCGTTGGTCCGGAACTTCGCGACGATGTCGTCGTTGAACGCGTGTAGCGCCCCGGGGTCGGCGAGCAGCTTGTCTTTGTCGATCTCAGTCAGGTTGTCTTTGTCGATCTCGGTCATGCCTCAGTCAATCCCTTGGGCTTGGCATCTATTCCGGATTCCTTGCGCTGCTGCGGGGTGATTGGCGCAGGGGCATCGGTCAATGGATCGACGCCGCCGCCCGACTTCGGGAAGGCGATGACCTCGCGGATGGAGTCGACGCCGGCCAGCAACGCGGTGATGCGGTCCCAGCCGAAGGCGATGCCACCGTGCGGCGGTGCGCCGAAGGTGAACGCGTCCAACAGGAATCCGAACTTGTCCTGGGCTTCGTCGTGGTCGATGCCCATCATCGCGAAGACGCGCTCCTGGACGTCGCGGCGGTGGATGCGGATCGAGCCGCCGCCGATCTCGTTGCCGTTGCAGACGATGTCATAGGCGTTGGCCAGCGCACTGCCGGGATCGGTGTCGAACGTCGCCTCCGACTCCGGCTTGGGCGAGGTGAACGCGTGGTGCACGGCGGTCCACGCGCCGGAGCCCAGCGCGACGTCGCCGGCCTCGGTGGCCTCGTCGGTGCCCTCGAACAGTGGCCAGTCCACCACCCAGGTGAACGCCCATGCCGTCGGGTCGATCAGGTCCAGTCGCTTGGCGACCTCGATGCGGGTGGCGCCGAGCAGGGCACGTCCCGCTTTCGCCGAACCCGCCGAGAAGAAGATGCAGTCCCCCGGCTTCGCGCCGACGTGGGCGGCCAGGCCGTCGCGTTCGGCGTCGGTGAGGTTCTTGGCGACCGGCCCGCCGAGCGTGCCGTCCTCGGCGACGAGCACGTAGGCCAGCCCCTTGTGGCCGCGCTGCTTGGCGAACTCCTGCCAGCCGTCCAGCGTGCGCCGCGGCTGCGATGCACCGCCCGACATGACCACCGCACCGACGTACGGCGCCTGGAAGACGCGAAACGTGGTGTCGGAGAAGTACTCCGTGCACTCGACGAGCTCGAGGCCGAACCGCAGATCGGGTTTGTCGGAACCGAACCGACGCATCGCGTCGGCGTAGTCGATCCGCGGGATCGGCGTCGGCAAGTCGTATCCAACCAGCGCCCACAGCGCCTTGAGCACCTCTTCCGACACGGCGATCACGTCGTCGGCGTCGACGAAGCTCATCTCCATGTCCAGCTGGGTGAACTCGGGCTGGCGGTCGGCGCGGAAGTCCTCGTCGCGGTAGCACCGTGCGATCTGGTAGTACCGCTCCATGCCCGCGACCATCAGCAGCTGCTTGAACAGCTGCGGGCTCTGCGGCAGTGCATAGAACGACCCCGGCTGCAGACGCGCGGGCACCAGGAAGTCGCGGGCGCCCTCGGGAGTCGAGCGGGTCAGCGTCGGCGTCTCGATCTCGAGGAAGTCGTGGCTGGCCAATACGCCGCGAGCCGCCGCGTTCACCTTGGAGCGCAACCGGATTGCGTTGCCTGGGCCTTCGCGGCGCAGATCGAGGTAGCGGTACTTGAGCCTGGCTTCCTCACCCGCGGTCTCGTCGAGCTGGAACGGCAGCGGCGCACTCTCGCCCAGTACCGTCAGCGACGTTGCGTTGACCTCGATGTCGCCGGTGGCGATCTCGGTGTTGGCGTTGCCCTCGGGCCGGGTCTCGACGACACCCTCCACGGCGACGCAGAACTCGGCACGGAGATGGTGTGCCTGCTCCAGCACGCCCGCGTCGCGGAACACCACCTGCGCCACGCCGGACGCGTCGCGGAGATCGATGAAGATGACACCGCCGTGGTCACGCCGACGGGCCACCCAACCGGCCAACGTCACCTTCTGACCGGCGTCGGTGGACCGCAACGAACCGGCGGCATGACTGCGCAACACGAAAACTCCCTGGAAAATGGCCTCGGACGTGGACTGACACAGTGTAGAGGGGGCCGTTTCGTCGGTACTCTGGCGTTGGTGGATGAGCGCCTGCGCGAAGACCATGTGCCAGTTGTCAGCATTGCGGTCATCGGGCCTGGCGCCATCGGATCTACCGTCGCGGCGCTGGTGCACAGCGCGGGTCATCAGGTGATCGTGTGCGGGCGCACTGCTCGCGAGTCCATCGAAGTCAGGCCCGACGATGCGGACCCGATCGTGGTGCCCGGACCCGTGCGCACCGACCCAGACACCATCGACGGACCCGTCGGCGTGGTGATGCTGGCCGTCAAGGACACCCAGACCCAGGACGCGGCCGCGTGGTTGGCGCGCCTGTGCGATGAGAACACGGTGGTGTGCGCACTGCAGAACGGTGTCGAGCAGGTCGAGCGCGTTGGGCGCTTCTGCCCGTCGTCGACCGTGGTGCCCGCCGCGGTGTGGTTCTCCGCCGAGACACAACCCGAGGGGTGGGTCCGGCTCAGGACGGGCGTGCGCCTGGTGCTGCCCGAGGGCGAGGCCCCGCAGCGGCTGGCCGACCTACTCCGCGGACCGTTGTGCACCGTCGAATGCAGCCCCGACTTCGTCACCGCCGCCTGGCACAAACTGTTGAGCAACGCCGTCGCCGGCCTCATGGCGCTGACCGGCCGGAAGTCGGGGATGTTCCGCCGCGACGACGTGGCCCAACTGGCCAAGGAGTACCTCGCCGAATGCCTCGCGGTGGCCCGCGCCGAGGGCGCCAAGCTGGAGGACGCCGTGATCGAGGACGTCGTCGGGCTGTTCAGCGGGCTGCCCGAGGACATCACCACGTCGATACTGACCGACCGCGAACTCGGCAAGCCGATGGAGTGGGACATCCGCAACGGCGTGATCGTCCGCAAGGCCGCCGAGCACGGGCTGGCCACACCGATCAGTGCCGTCCTGGTGCCGCTGCTCGCCGCGGCCAGTGACGGACCGGGCTAGTGACTGACGGGGCGAGCGAAGCGACGAGAAATGACTGAGTAGACACCAAGCCCTAGAGTGTCTACTCATGGCCGAGTCCCATCCGAAGACCTACCAGTGCGAACACGTCGACCTCGATTTCATCGCCAGTGCGCCGTTCCGGTTCGTCAGCACAGTCGATCTCGCCATCACCCCCGAGCAGCTGTTCGAGGTGCTCGCCGACGCCGAGTCGTGGCCACACTGGGCGACATTGATCACCAAGGTGGTCTGGACCAGCCCCGAGCCGCGCAGCATCGGCACCACTCGTACGGTGAGCATGCGCGGCAACATCGTCGGTGACGAAGAGTTCATCGCATGGGAGCCGTTCTCTCACATGGCCTTCCGGTTCAACCAGAGCACGTCGAACGCGCTGTCCGCATTCGCCGAGGACTACCGGGTGGTGCCGAACCGCCGACGGCTGCCATCTGACCTGGGTGATGGCGATGAAACCGAGCGGCGTGGCAGGCCGGCTCGGCATGACCTTCTCTCGGCCGGTGATGGCGTGGCTGTTCCAGCGCTTCCTGCACAACCTGCGCCGTTACACCGACGCGCGTTACGCGACCAGCGGTCCGGTCAGTACAGACCCGACCATGCCGAACGCCTGACGGCGTCGGGATCGGCCACGGTGTCGTCGCGCGCCGAACGAATGACGCGGGTGCGACGGTCCTGCGCGTCGTAGCGCGGCCAGTCCGGACCGAGCTCTCCGGTGGAGAAGTTCAACCAGGTGCGCTGCATGCGCCTGCCCACCGATGGCTGCACCCGGCGACCCAGCGGGTGCAGCTTGCGGCCAAGGTACGACGAGTAGCTGTGTTGGACGTGCACGATCTCGCTGCCGTGTGTCGCGCCGAGCCCGAGCACCCGCAAGCTCCACGCGGCATGGTCGAACCGATAGGCGTAGGTCGGGGCGTGCGCGCTGTACGCATCGGCGAATGCCCATGCGGGAGCACAGAACATGGCGTCGGATCCGACGGCCACCAGCGCGCGGCGCCGCGGATAGTCCGGGTAGGCCTCCAGCACCCGCGCCCTGGCTTCTGGTGCCATGCGGTCGAAGTAGGCGTCGATGCTGTCCACCGTCGTCGGCAGCATCGGCGGCTTGACCCACGCGAACATCGACGCCTCGTCGCTGTTGGTGCCGACGATCAATGGAACCCTCGACACCGCGCCAATGCGGGCAGCTTCGATCGGGTGATGCGGCAGCAGGTCGACGCCGTACGTCAGCCCGTAGGCCAGCATCGGGCTCTCGGACGCACTCTCGGACTGCACCAGCCCAGCGGCGCGGCGAAGCGGGCGTTGCGGCAGCGACTTGATCTCGTCTACGCCCACCCCGAGCCGCTGCACGAAGCGGCGGGCCCGACGGGCCCGTGTCTCGCGGTCGGCGATCAGCGGCAGCGCCGGACTCTGGGCGATCGCGCGCGTGAACAGGCCATCGGACGCCGGGCTGGCCAGCAACGCCAACACCGATGTCGCACCAGCTGATTCGCCGAACACGGTGACCTGGTCCGGGTCACCGCCGAATGCGGAGATGTTGTCGCGCACCCAGGCCAGCGCCGCCAGCTGGTCGCGAAGGCACAGGTTGTCGTCGAACCCGTCGCCCAGATCGGACAGCTCGAATCCGCCGAACACGCCGAGCCGGTAGGTCACGTTGACCACCACGACGTTGCCGTTGCGGGCCAGCCGAGAACCGTTGTAGAGCTGCAACTGACCCGCGCCGTACACGAAGGCGCCACCTGGAATCCACACCATCACGGGCAGCGAGCCGGTCGGGTCTGGCGACCACACGGTGACGGTCAGGCACGCCTCGTCACGGATCTTCGGATCGTCGCGTCCTCCCCCGACGAAGGACCGGCCCTGCGGGGGCAACGGGCCGTGCTCGACGGCGTCGCGAATGCCCTGCCAGGACTGCAGCGGGGCGGGCGCGAGGAACCGCCGATCACCGACTGGCTGTTCGGCATAGGCGACGCCGCGCCATACGTTGACGCCGCCCTCGGTGGCACCTCGCAGGCGCCCATTCGAGGTGTGCGCAACGGTCGAGAGTTCGGCAACGGCGGCCACGGTTCGAATCGTAGTGTGGGAAGCTGAACCCGGCTGGCGCCCAGCCTCGCGGCGGAATGCCGACTGACGCGGACGGAGCGGTGTGATGACCTTCAACGAGGGTATGCAGATCGACACGAGCACCACGTCGAGCAGCGGTGGGGGCGGTGGAGGTGGCGGTGGCCGCGGCATCGCAATCGGTGGCGGACTCGGTGGGCTGCTGATCGTCGTGGTCGCGCTGTTCCTCGGGGTCGACCCCAGCACGGTGCTCCCCCAAGGCGGCACCAGTGAATACGACTCCCAGAGCGTCGAAGCGCCCGGTTTCGATCTGAGTCAGTGCAAGACCGGCAAGGACGCCAACACGATCGTGCAGTGCCGCGTCGTGGCCACCGGGAACTCCGTCGACGGGGTGTGGAGCCAGCTGCTGAAGGGCTACA
The DNA here is from genome assembly GCF_014202335.1 of Mycobacterium sp. AZCC_0083. Lineage (GTDB taxonomy): Bacteria > Actinomycetota > Actinomycetes > Mycobacteriales > Mycobacteriaceae > Mycobacterium. The sequence goes on from NZ_JACHGP010000001.1 coordinate 403,248, forward strand.
CCCGCCCGAAGGTGCGGTTGTTCAGCCAGTCGGTGAGCACGGGGTGCGGACCGGCGACGACCGACGTCGGCCCGTTCTACTGCCCGGTCGACCAGACCGCCTACTTCGACACGTCGTTCTTCCAGGTACTCACCGACCAGTTCGGTTCCAGCGGTGGGCCGTTGGCGCAGGAGTACGTCGTCGCCCACGAATTCGGCCACCACGTGCAGGACCTGCTCGGCGTCCTTGGCAAGGCCCAGCAGGGGCCAGGCGGCTCCGAGGGCAACGGCGTGCGCACCGAACTGCAGGCCGACTGCTACGCAGGCGTGTGGGCGCACTACGCCGCGATCACCAAGCAGGAGAGCACCGGCGTGCCGTTCCTGGAACCGTTGACGGACAAGGACATCGCCGACGCGCTGTCAGCCGCATCCTCGGTCGGCGACGACCGCATCCAGAAGTCCTCGACGGGCCGGGTCAACCCCGAAACGTGGACGCACGGCTCGTCGGCCGAACGGCAGAAGTGGTTCACCACCGGGCACCAGACGGGCGATCCCAACAAGTGCGACACGTTCTCCGCCCGCGACCTCGGCTGAGCGCCGCGCAGTGACTGCAAGCGACGACGTCGAGCCCGACGACAAGGACTGGACCTGGGTCCTTGGCCGCCCGTGTCCGGAGTGCGGTTTCGACGCTGCGGCCGTGCACCCCACCGACGTCGCCGGACGCATCCGCAAGGACGCAGTCAACTGGCTGACCCGACTGGAGCGCCCCGGGGTGACCGAGCGGCCGCGTCCCGGCGTGTGGTCGGTCCTGGAGTACGGATGCCACGTGCGCGACGTGCACCGGATCTTCGATCAGCGGGTGCACCTCATGCTCGACGAGGACGCTCCCCACTTCCCGAACTGGGACCAGGACCAGACGGCCCTGGCCGACGCCTACGCCTCCCAGCGGCCCGACACCGTCGCCGCCGAACTCGCGGAGGCCGCCGAAGCCGCCGCCAACACCTATGCGACGGTGCCCGACGGTGCGTGGTCGCGCCGTGGATTGCGGAGCAACGGCAGTGAGTTCACCGTCGCGTCGATCGCCGTCTATCACCTGCACGACGTCGTTCACCACGGGTGGGACGTCGATTCAGCGGATTGACCGCGTCACGCACTCTCGCACGTCCTGCACGCTCCAGCCCTCAGCGCAGCCACTCTTGCCATCTCGGCGCGACCACGTCGTGTCCGTTCGCTGCAGCACGCGACGAGCCGACACGCCCAACCTTCACGATGAGTTTGCTGTGGGGGTCTTCCAGCAATCTCTCGCCAAGACAACGAGGACACCGGCCATAGCGCCTGCTTAGAGGTGCTCACGAAAAAATAGCGAACCCGTCGAATAACAGTCCGCAGGCCTCATCGCTAACCACGATGCGCGACCTTTGACACCCGCCGACACATGACAATCAGTGTCATGACGGGCGCTTCAACTGCAGTTCAAATGGAATATCGCACGGAGCAAGCAGCGCGTTACTGGCGTGCGCGTCAATCCTCAGCAATGTACCGATCCACCCACCGACGTCCCGTCATTGACGCTGGAGCAAATCTATGCAGTCGACTTGAAAGTTTGAACATTTCGTAATCATTTCGTTGGAGACTCGGACACATTGCGTGTGGTAACTTGCAAATGGTCGGAGATACTTTGCTGAAGGGAAAATCATGAGCAGAACACGTAGGTACTTCACCGCAGCCGCCATGGCCACCGGCACCGTTGCCATGGGCGCTGCACTGGCACTGGGCTCGGCGGGGGCGGCTTCGGCCGACCAGAACGTCGTGACGAACACGGGCAACAAGATCACCCCCGGCCTCGTCAATCTCGGCGTCTTCGGCGGCAACGTCCTTGGTGGTCTCGGCGGCTTCCTGAGCACCGCCCAGGTCAACCTGGGCACCGTGGGCACCAACGCCATCACCCAGACCGGCGTCGCAGGCACCAACGCGATCAGCCAGACCGGCGTCGCAGGCACCAACGCGATCAGCCAGACCGGCGCCGCGGGCAACGGCGTGGTCTCGGCGGTTGGCACCGCGGGCAACAACGTCGTCGGCAACCACCCCTAATCAATCACCTGAACACGAGGGTATGAGCCGGTCCGCCTCGCGCGGGCCGGGCCAGACCTTCTGACACACATGGACACCGCTTCTGGCGGTGTCCATGTGTGTTTCCGGGTCCGCTCGAGGCATTGACCACATTGAACACATATCGCTAATGTGTTCAAATGCGCCCAGAGCAGGGACCCGTGACCAAGACGGTGTCCCCCACGCTGCTGGCCGCCACCACCGACACCTTGCGACGGATGGGTCCGCGCCGGTTCAGCCTCACCGCCGTCGCCGAAAACGCCGGGGTCTCACGGGGCACGGTGCACAACGCATTCGGCAGCCGCGACCACGCCATCAAGATCGCCCTCGATCACCTCGCCTCTGCCTTCATCGACGCGATGGCCACCGAGATCGACGAGGCCGAGACACTTGCCGAAAAGGTCTCGGCCGCCGCGGTTCTGATTTGTGCCCACCGGCAGAACTCCGACTCGTTCGCACCGGACAGCATCAACGAGGGCATCGTGGTGCTGCTATTGCGCAACACCGGCGACGACCTGATGCGCCGCGCCATCGAGCTGTGGAAGCCGCTGGTGCGGGCGGCCCAGCACTCCGGCGAGGTCGGCGCCGACATCGATGCCGCGCGGGCGAGCGAATGGATCGTGCGCATGCTGCTCAGCTTCGAACTGCTGCCGCCCATCGGCGTCAACCTGGACAGCCCACGGTCGGTGAAGCGATTCGTCGGCGACCACGTGATCGCAGGACTAACCGGAAGGACGACATGACCCGACCCGACTTCGAGGTAGCGATCATCGGCGCCGGCCCAGGTGGAATCGCCGCCGCACATCTGTTGCAGCGGAGGGGCATCGAGGACTTCGTGATCGTCGAACGTGGCGACGACTTCGGCGGGACGTGGCGGGACAACCACTACCCCGGTCTCGCCGTGGACATTCCGTCGCTGTGGTATCAGCTGTCATTCAGTCCGAACGCCGAGTGGAGTCGCCTGTTCGCACCGGGCCCAGAGCTCTACCGCTACTTTCAAGACACCGCGTCGAAGTTGGGGCTCTACGACCACTTGCAGGCGAATTCCGAAGTGATTCGACAACGGTGGGACGACTCAGCTGGAGTGTGGCGGCTGACGATCCGCGGGCGCCCCGACATCACCGCACGGTTCGTGATCAGCTCGGTCGGTGGCTACGTCAACGCCAAGGCCGAGATCGACATCGACGGCGTCGACGAGTTCGAAGGTACCGTTCTGCGGCCCAACGCATGGGACGACGACTACGACGCCCGCGGCAAGCGGATCGCCGTGATCGGAACCGGATCCAGCGGCGTGCAGATCGCCGCGGCGCTCTCTGTGCAGGCCAAGAGCGTGGACGTCTACCAACGCACCCCTGGTTGGGTGCTCCCGAAGATCGACTTCGAATTCTCACCGTTGGCGCGGAAGTTGTTGCGTCTTCCCGGTTCCATCGCCGCCATCAACGTGCTCGGCCGGTTGTCGATGGACGCCTTCATGGTGGTGCCCATCGTGCATCTGCTGCCGCGGCTGCCTGCGAAGGTTCTCGCCCGCGTTCTACCGCTCTACGACAAGTGGTCGCGCCTGTTGTACCGCGGACTGCTCCGTGCGACGGTCGACGACCCCGCATACCGAAGGGCGCTCGTTCCCCGGATCGGGATTCTCGCCAAACGCCCCGTCATTTCCAGTGCCTTCTTCAAGGCGTTGAACCGTCCCAACACCGCGTTGATCACGACCGCGATCGAGCGGATCACCACTACCGGGGTGCGCACTACGGACGGCGTCGAGCGCGAGGCCGATCTGATCGTGGCCGCCACCGGCTACGAGTTGTGGACCGATCCCGAGACCTATCGACGGGGAACAGTGCTTGGCGCCAACGGTTTCGACCTCGCCGAGTACTACCGTGCGCACGGGATGCGCAGTTATGCCGGCACTGCGCATCCGCGTCTACCGAACCGTTGGGAGATCGTCGGACCCACCGGCTACGTCGGCTTCGCGTGGATGGACTACGACGAGACGGTGGCCGAGCATGCGGTCCGGATCATCGACGAGACCCGTAGACGCGGTGCCCAGGTGGCCGAGGTCAGCCAGGACGCGTTCAACCGTTGGAACGATCAGATGCAGCGTCGTGGCAAGGCGATTCAGGTATACATCGTCGATTGCAATCGCGGTCAGAACAGTTACTTCGTCAACTCGCAACAAGAAGTCGTCTACTACCGGCCCCAGACCATCACCGCGTCACGGCGATTCGCCCGCCGGTCCCCGCTCGCCGACTACGAGTTCACCCAGCGGACGGTGCGCATCGCGCCCGTGCCGGTACCGAAGGAGCAACCCGCATGAGCGACACCCCGTTGGCCGGACGCGTCGCCTACGTGACGGGAGCCGCTCGCGGGCAAGGCCGCTCGCACTGCGTACGTCTGGCTCGGGCCGGCGCGGACGTCGTCGCCATCGATGCCTGCGGGCCGGTCGCCAGGCACAACGGCTACGAGCCCGCGACGTCGGAGGATCTCGCCGAGACCGTGAACCTCGTCGAAGGCGAGGGCCGCAAGATCCTCGCCAGGGAAGTCGACGTGCGCGACGCCGCAGGGCAGGAGCGGGTGATCGCCGACGCAATCGAGCAGTTCGGTCGCCTCGACATCGTGGTCGCCAACGCCGGAGTGCTGAATTGGGGCCGGCTGTGGGAGATCTCAGCCGAGCAGTGGCAAGAAACCCTCGACACCAACCTGACCGGCGTGTGGCACACCATCAAGGCCTCGGTGCCGCAGATGATCAAGGCGGGCAACGGCGGATCGATCATCACCATCAGTTCGGCGGCGGGCATCAAGGCCGTGCCGGGCTGCGGGCACTACAGCGCCAGCAAGTTCGGCGTCGTCGGGTTGACCAACTCGCTGGCGGTCGAACTGGGCGAGTTCGGGATCCGGGTCAACTCCGTTCACCCGTACGGCACCGACACCCCGATGGGCAACGACGTGTCGATGTACAAGATCCTTCAGGATCACCCGCACTACATCCACTCGTTCTCCCCCGGCGCACTGCCGACCGACTCGCTTGCCGCCCCCGACCTCATCTCCGACATCGTCGTGTGGCTGGCCGGCGACGCGTCATCGCTGGTGACCGCGGCCCAGATCCCTGCGGACAAGGGCTATCTCAAGATCTGACCTATACCCGCGCCGGCGCGTCGGCACGGGCCCGCCCGCGCAACCGCGACTCGAACACGCTCAGGATGTCGAAGTAGCGCGTGGGCGCCAGCCGGGCCAGCGCGTCGAACAGGTAGGCATCGGGTCCGACCAGGATGCGCGCCTTGCCCTGTTCCACACCGCGGTGGATGATCTCGGCCGCCTTGGCCGGCTCTGTCATGGTGATGGCGGCGAACTCCTTCACCATCTGTTCCTGGCTGCGGCCGAGGCCGTCCGGATCCTTGCGGAAACGGGCGTTGCGCACGATGTTGGTGTTGATGCCGCCAGGGTGCACGTTGATGGCCCTGACCCCGGTGCCGCGCAGCTCCTGGCGCAGCGAGTCGGTGAAACCACGGACCGCGAACTTCGCCGCACAATAAGCACTCTGGTTGGGCATGCCGACAAGCCCGAACACGCTGGAGGTGTTCACGATGGCTCCGGAGTCCTGGGCGGTCAGGATCGGCAGGAATGCCCTGGTGCCGTTGACGACGCCGTGGAAGTTGATGTCCCACAGCCAGTTGTCGTCCTCGGGCACGGAGTCCAGCACGCTCGAGGACACGGCAACGCCGGCATTGTTGAACACCGCACCAAGGGGCAGGGGCGCCCAGTCCCTGACCTCTTCGGCGAAGCCGTTCTGCGCATCGGCGTCCCGGACGTCGAGCACCTTGGTCAGCGTCGAACCACCAAGGGTCGCCTCGGTCTCCTTCAGGCCCTTCTCATCGACATCGGCAATGGCGACCGGGCAGCCGTGAGCCGAAAGGCGTTGGGCCAGAGCCCGACCGATACCGGACCCCGCGCCGGTGATGACCACCGTGCGCCCGCTGATGACGTTTGCGGCTGACTTGCTCATCGTGTCTCCTCTGACCGAGCAATTGAGACGGACGAACCGTCGAGATGGGTGGTGATCAGGTCGACGATCCGGTCCCACGCACCGGCAGGCAAATCGTGTCCCATGCCGACGATCGTCTCAAGGCGTGCACCGGGGATGGCGCTCGCGGTGGCGGCGCCACCGGTCGGGTGGACCATCCGATCCCGGTCGCCGTGAATCACCAGGGTCGGCACGTCGATCTGGCGCAGCTCGTTGGTGCGGTCCCCCGAGGCGAAGACGCCCGCCAACTGCCGAGCCACGCCGTCGGACGTGGGATCGCGATCCCATGCGATGCCGGACTTTTCGCGTATCCAACTCTCGTCGAACGGGAATCCGTGCGACCCGATGTGGCTGAACATCCGCACCGCGCCGTCGACCGCCTCGAGCCGGTTGCGCGGCGGCCTCGCGGTCGCCATCCGCCACCACGTCGACGGAGCAGGCCGCCCGATGCGTGGCGCACCGGTGGTCGACATGATCGAGGTGAGCGTGCGCACCCGGCCCGGATGGTGGGCGGCGACGGTCTGGGCGATCATTCCGCCCATCGAGATGCCGACGAGGTGGGCGTCCTGATAACCGAGCGCGTCCAGCAGACCGACGGTGTCGCGGGCCATGTCGCCGAGGTGGTACTGCCGACTGTCGCTGCCGCCGCGCAGGATCGCCAGCGGATTCGGCTTGGGAAAGCTCGCGTGTGTCGAACGGCCCACGTCGCGATTGTCGAACCGGATCACCCGGTATCCGCGCTCGGCCAACCTGACGGCGATGTCCTCTGGCCAGGTGTGCTTTTGCTGCCCCAGCCCGGCGATCAGCACGACGGGTGGCGCCGCGGCGTCACCGAATGAGTCGTAACACAATTCGATTCCACGGCCGACGGTAACAAGGTCTTCGCGCAAGCGCTCATCCGCCACAACGGGTTCGTCGCTCACGCCGACACCTCCGCCGCATCGGCGGACACCAATCTCGGTGTGTGCGGCGAGCGTCGGTACACCACCGCCCGCCCACCACGTGCGGGAGCGGTCGCGACGCCACGGGAGTGCGCGGCCTCACCAGGGGCATACGTGGTGCCGAACTCGAACTCCCGCAGCAGTGTTCGCAATGTCACGGTCATCTCCATGTTGGCGAACGCGGCGCCGATGCAGCGTCGGATGCCGCCGCCGAACGGGATCCAGGCGTGCGTGTCCGGCGGGTTGCCGACGAAGCGATCCGGGTCGAACGCCGCGGCGTCGGTGAAGCTCCGCTCGGCGGCATGGGCCAGCGAGATGCTCACCAGCACGACGTGGCGCTCGGGAATGACCCACTCCCCCAACCTCATCCGTTGCCTGGTCATTCGCGCGGTGCCGTTGATCACGGGACGGGTGCGCTGCACCTCGAAGATGGTGGCCTGGAGCAGGTCGGAGCCTCCTGCGTCGACCTCGTCGCGGAGACGGGCGAGCAGCCGTGGGTGCCTGCGCAGTCGTTCGACGGTCCACGCCAACGTGGTGGCCGTGGTCTCGTGCCCCGCCGCGAGCAAGGTGAGCAACTCGTCGGCCACGTGGTCATCGGAGATCGGCGATCCGTCGTCGTACCGCGCCTGCAGCATGAGGGCGAGGACGTCGTTGCGGTCTTCGAACCCCGGATCCCTGCGGGCGTCGGAGATGAGCCTGGCGATGACCGCGTCGTAACGGCGCCGAAGCTTCTCCACCCGGGCCCAGGGACTCCACGGACCGTAGTCGCGCCGCACCGCCGGCGGCATCACCGCAAGCCGCGATGCCTTCAACACCATCGGCGGCAGCAGTTCCCGCAGTTCTTCGAGCGCAGCACCGTCGGCGCCGAACACCGCCCGCAGGATGGCATTGAGCGTGATCCGCATCATCGACGGCATGGTCGCGAAGTCCTCGCCCTCGGGCCAGGTGGCGATCTCGCGCCGCACTTCTTCTTCGACGATGTCTTCGTAGCCCTGCATGCGCTTGCCGTGAAACGGCGGGACGAGAAGCTTGCGACGCTGCCGGTGCGGTATGCCGTCGAGGCTGAACGTCGAGCCGGGGCCGAGCACCTCGCCAAGGGTTCCCGCCCGGGCGATGAGGTCGTTGTTGGCCGTGAAGAGTTCCTTCACCAGCGCGGGATCACTGATCACCGTGGTCGGGCCGAAGATCGGCAGGTTCAGCGTGAACTCCGAACCGTGGCGCCGGGCCACGGCGGCGACGGCCTTGTCGCGGTTCACCACGAATGCGACGCCCTGCAGCAGCTTCGGGATCCGCGGTGCTGGCGGGAGCCGCACCGGGTCGTTCGTCTTTTCAGCCATGAATGGCCTCCCCCATATCTGGACCTCCAGCTCGGTACGAACAAGTACCGGTCACGGTACGCCTTGGTACCGATGGGCACAAGCCTTCGACACGTGTCGAATAGCAGAATGATCAGCCCGCCCGATCAGAACAACGTCGGTTGCGGCTCCGCCACGGCAGGCACCGGCACGGCCGCCGCGCGGAACGACCGCTGGTCGCGGTTCATTCCGTGCTTGGCGATCAAGGGGGCCGCCCGTCGGTGCAGCATCTCTCGGTAACTCGCGGGCAGATAGGCGCCGCGCCCGTACAACTCGCGGTACGTCGAGACCAGCTCTGGATGCGCGTCCGCCAGCCACGCCATGAACCAGCCGCGCGTCGAGCCGCGCAGATGCAGGCCGAACACCGTCACGCTGGTGGCGCCTGCGGCCGCGATCTGGCCGAGTAGCCCGTCGAGGTGCTCGCGCGAGTCCGTCAGCGCCGGCAGCACCGGGGCGACCATGACGTGGCAGTCCAGGCCCGCGCCGTGCACCGCCCGGATCAGCTCCAGCCTGGCCCGCGGGCCGGGGGCGCCCGGCTCGACCTCTTGATGGAGTTCGGGATCGGCGACCGCAAGCGAGATCGCCACGCTGACGTCGACGTGGCGCGCCGCATCGGTGATCAGCGCCAGGTCGCGGCGGAGCAGGGTGCCCTTCGTGAGGATCGAGAACGGAGTACCCGAATCGGCAAGTGCACCAATGATTCCGGGCATCAGCGCATACCTGCCCTCGGCTCGCTGATAGGGATCGGTGTTGGTGCCGAGCGCGACGGTCTCGTGCGTCCACGACGGACGGGCCAACTCGCGGCGGAGCACCTCGACGACGTTGGTCTTCACCACGATCTGAGTGTCGAAATCAGCACCGAAGTCGAAGTCGAGATACTCGTGGGTGGGCCTGGCGAAGCAGTACCGGCAGGCGTGACTGCACCCGCGGTAGCCGTTGACGGTGAACCGGAAGGGCAGATGGGCGGCGTTGGGCACCTTGTTCAGCGCCGACTTGCACAGCACCTCGTGGAATGTGATGCCGTCGAACTGCGGCGTGCGCACCGTGCGGGCGAACCCGATGCGCTGCAGTCCGGGCAGCGCACCGTCGTCGACCCCGACGCCCTGGCCATCCCACCGCACCCGATCATTCGAACAGTTGTTCGATTCAATGTCAATGCGACGCGGCCAACGCCCAACGAAAAGGGAAGACGCCCTCGCGTCTTCCCACTTCAATATATAGCGCACAGGGGGGCTTGCGGCAAGGCCGGGGGTATGCCGCAGAATCGCTGCCCTAAGCCAGAACTGGCAGAACATGGGGGTAGCGAGTGCGGGTGTTGTTGTCGACGTGGGGGTCGCGCGGGGACGTCGAGCCGTTGTTGGGATTCGCGGTGGCGTTGAAGGAGCTCGGCGCGGAGGTGCGGCTGTGTGCGCCGCCGGACTTCTCCGATCTGGCAGCCCGGGTGGGAGTGGAGATGGTGCCTGCGGGCAGATCGGTCCGCGAACTGGTGCACGGCGTGCACGACAGAAGGCCGTCGACGCCGGCGGATGCGCCGCGGGTGGCAGCGGAGTTGGTCGCCGCGCAGTTCGAGACGGTCGCCGCGGCCTCCGACGGATGTGATGCGGTGATCGCAACAGGCCTGATGCCCGCGGGCGTGCGTACGGTGGCCGAGGTGCGAGACATTCCCTATGTGCTGGCTGCGTTCCAGGCGCGTAGTTTTCCGGCGCCGCATCAGACACCACTGCCGCGGCCGGGCAAGCCGTTCCCGCCGGGCGTGACCGACAACCGGGTGCTGTGGGAGGTGGATGCCGAACGGGTGCAGGCGTTGTACGGCGCACCGCTCAACACTCATCGGGAAGCGCTCGGCCTGCCACCGGTCGACAACGTCCGCGACCACGTCTTCACCGACCACCCGTGGCTGGCGGCCGACCCGACGCTGGACCCGTGGCCCGGTTCGCCGGACCTCGACGTGGTGCAGACCGGTGCGTGGATCCTGCCCGACGCACGACCACTCCCGGCCGACCTGGAGGCGTTCCTCGACGCGGGTGCTCCGCCGGTGTACGTGAGCTTCGGCAGCGTTCGCGCGCCCGAGGACGCCGCAGTGGTAGCCATCGAGGCGATCCGAGCGCAGGGCCGCCGCGTAGTCGTCTCCCGGGGCTGGGCCGACCTGGCCCTGATCGACGACCGGGACGACTGCTTCGTCGTCGGCGAGGTCAACCATCAGGCACTGTTCGAGAAGGTGGCTGCCGTCGTGCACCACGGTGGTGCGGGCACCACCACGACGGCCACCCGAGCCGGCGCCCCTCAGGTGGTGGTGCCGCAGATCGCGGATCAGCCATACTGGGCAGGCCGGGTGGCCGCGCTGGGAATCGGTGTGGCACACGATGGTTCGACTCCGACGTTGGAATCCCTCTCGGCAGCGCTGAGCACGGCACTCTCCCCCGCCATCCGCGCGCGGGCGACCGCCGTCGCCGCCACGATCCGCACCGATGGGGCGACGGTGGCCGCGACGCTGCTGCTCGACGCCGTCGGCCAGGGAGTGTGATGCCCGTGTCGACTCGAGGATACGAAGACGAATTGCAGGGCGAGCGAGGCTATGTGGCCAGGCTCTACGCGCAGCTCGACGCCGAACGTGCGCGGGTGAAGGGCAGGTACGGCGAGGCATTGCGGAGCCCCATCGACCTCCAGAATGGCGAGTCACTGCTGCAGCGCGACGCCGAGGTGCGTGCGCTGGCCAAGACGGCCACGCGGCTGAACGTGGCGGACAACGGGCTCTGTTTCGGCCGGTTGGACACGCTGACGAGTGAACCCACCTACATCGGGCGCATCGGCCTGTTCGAGGAGGATTCCTACGAACCGATGCTGCTCGACTGGCGGGCACCTGCCGCGCGCGCGTTCTACGTCGCCACCGCCGCCAGTCCGGAGAACATGCGCAGACGCAGGCAGTTCCACACCCTCGGGCGTCGGGTGGTCGACTTCACCGACGAGATCCTCGGCCGCCCCGACGAGGATGCGCCCAGCGCCGTTCGGGGAGACGCCGCGTTGCTCGCCGCGGTCAATGCGCCGCGCGGTGACGGGATGCGCGACATCGTGGCGACGATCCAGGCCGAACAGGACGAGATCATCCGGCTGGATCACTCCGGGGTTGTGGTGATCGAGGGCGGCCCTGGCACCGGGAAGACCGTGGTGGCGTTGCACCGCGTCGCGTACCTGCTCTACACGCAGCGGGAGCGCATGGAGAGCAACGGTGTTCTCGTCGTCGGGCCAAACCCGGCTTTCCTCAACCACATCGGACGGGTTCTGCCATCACTTGGCGAGACCAACGTGGTGTTCATGACCACGGGTGACCTGCTGCCCTGGCTGCGCGTCACTGCGGAGGACGCCCCGGATGCCGCGCGGCTCAAGGGTTCACGGGCAATCGTGGACGTGCTCGCCGCGGCTGTGGCCGATCGCCAACGTTCGCCCGAGCAGCCGCTGTCGATCGAACTGGCCGACGTCACGGTGCGCATCGATGCCGAGACCACGGAGTGGGCCATCCAGGAGGCGCGCGCAAGCGGGCTGCCGCACAACGAGGCACGGACGGTGTTCTACGACGTCCTCACGTGGGCACTCACCGAACGGGCGATAGCCTGGATCGGTCGGGGTTGGTTGACTAGGGCTGACCGCGACGCGTGGGAGCAACTGCGGACCGACCTGCTCGAAGAGCTCGCCGAGCACGGTGCGTTCAATGCGGCACTCGATGAGTTCTGGCCCATCCTGATGCCGGAAACCGTTCTGGCAGAGCTGTACACGTCTCGCGAACGGTTACGCGCGGCGGGCGCCGACCCGGTGCTGTGGCGTGCCGACGGCGAATCGTGGACGGTGTCGGACGTGCCACTGCTCGATGAGCTGTTCGACCTTCTTGGCCGTGACAGGGCCGAGCAGGCGGCCGAGGATGCCGCGGCCGAGCGGGAACACAAGGCCGAGGCCGCGTATGCCGCGGGCGTGCTCGACCTCATGGTCAGCCGCGAGGATCTGATGGACGACGAGGACCACCTCCTCGCCACGGACATGCTCTACGCGGAGGACCTTGCAGAGCGCTTCGACGAGCGCGACACCAGGGACGTCGCCGAACGCGCTGCCGCGGACCGGGACTGGACCTACCGGCACGTCGTGGTCGACGAGGCCCAGGAACTATCCGAGATGGACTGGCGGGCGCTCATGCGGCGCTGCCCGGGCCGATCCTTCACGGTGGTGGGCGATCTCGCCCAACGTCGGTCGGCGGCAGGAGCGACGTCGTGGGACGTGATGCTGGAGCCGTACGTACCTGGCCGCTGGGTCTACCGGTCGCTGTCGGTCAACTACCGCACCCCGGCGGAGATCATGACCGTCGCCGCTGCGCTGCTCGCCGAGTTCGCGCCGGGGGTCGCCCCACCGGAGTCGGTCCGCGCGTGTGGCGTCCAGCCGTGGTCCAGGCGCGTCACCGAGGACGAACTACCCACCGCCATCGAGGAATTCGTCAGGGCCGAAGCCACGCGCGTTGGCACCAGCGTCGTGATCGGGCCACCGGGGGTGCCGGGCACGGTGCCTGCCTCGCAGACCAAAGGTCTGGAGTTCGACTCCGTTCTGGTGGTGGAGCCGGAACGGATCATCGCCGACGGCCCACGGGGTGCGGCCGGACTCTACGTCGCACTCACTCGCGCCACTCAGCGCCTCGGCATCCTGCACCTGGGCCCGTTGCCGCAGGCTCTGAGCGGCGTCGCGGAGCACGCTTGGTCAGGATGAGCCGGGCGTCGCCGTCTGGAACGTCGCGCCTGCAAGCATCAGCAGCATCCGCAGGCCGTCGGTGATCAGCTGAGCCGAGATCGAGGGATCGAGCGCATGCTGAATTCCAAGACAGATGCCGAGACTGAACAGGGAGCTTGCGGCGTCGTCGGTCGAGATGGGCAAGGTGAGCCCGGCGGAGTTCGCGACCAGCGGCAGCGACCGTCATCCCAACCTCAAGCCGACGGAACGCCAGGACGCCGCGGTCGAGGGCACGGTGTTCACCATCAGCACGGCCGAACTGGCCGCTGCCGACCACTACGAGGTGGACGACTACACCCGCGTCGCGGTGCCGTTGCGGTCAGGCAGGCCTGGGTGTACGTGTTCGACGCCTAGCGGATCACCAGCGCGACAGCTGGCAGGCCGCGCCCGTCTCGCCGTCCTGCTGGATTGCCAGCTGACCGTCGATGTAGATCTCGCAGTGCGGGTTGGGTGCCCCGGTCATGGCGTGGGCGGCGCCGCTCACGGTGACGATCGCCCATTGCGGGTCCGCGAGCGTCGTTTCGAACACCCATGGCACGCCCGGCTCGAGGTTCACCTCTTCGCGCTTCAAGAAGGCATTCGGGTCCTTGTTGTACGCAGCCTTGTCCGCAGGTTGGGCGTACAGATAGTAGAGATCGAGTCCCGTTGGGGCGGTCGACGTGACCGTGTACCGGATCTGATGACCAGCTGGCTCTGCGTTCGACGTGGCCTGGCTGAGCGCCAACCCCGCGGACGCCACCAGCGCCGCCGTCCCGAAAGCCGCCCCGACCTTGGTTATCGCTTTTCGCATGCCAGTCACATCGCCGGACGGTACCCGACCGTTACATCGCGCACCACCCGTCGCACACCCCTCACCCCCTCTCCACTCTGTTTCCCGCGAGCGCGCGTGTCTGCTGGTCTTTTCCCGGCGTGTCGCCAGCATTTGCGCGCGCTCGCAGTGAACCTAGAGCTCCAGGAGCACCGTCACCGGTCCGTCGTTGACGAGTTCAACGGCCATGTCGGCGCCGAACACACCCGTCTGCACCTGGGCTCCGAGCCGTCCGAGCGCCGCGGCGAACTCGTCGACCAGCGGTTCGGCGACGGGTCCTGGCGCGGCGGCGTTCCACGTCGGCCTGCGGCCCTTGGTGGTGTTTGCGTAGAGAGTGAACTGGCTGACCACCAGAATGGGCGCACCGATGTCGGCGGCGCTGGCCTCGCCGTCCAGGATTCGCAGTCGCCAGAGTTTGTCGGCCATCCGTCGGGCGATGTCCGAATCGTCGGTGTGCGTGACCCCGACGAACGCCAGCAGTCCCTGCCCGTCGGGCCTGATCTCACCGACGACGTCGCCGTCGACCACCACCCGCGCCGACGACACGCGCTGCACCAGCACCCGCACGTCCGCCGATGTTGCCACCCGCCTCGGTCATGGCACACTCCGGGCATGATCGCTCCCGCCGAGCCGCGCATCCTCGCCGAGGTCGGCGGGCTGGCGGTGACCGAGCAGGGACCGCTGATCGTGGTCGTGGACCGCGGCACGGGGCCGTTGGCGACCGTCGCGTTCGTGCTGGGCGTGCTGGCATTGGTGCCCGGCGGATTCGGCGCGGTGACGTTGGCGCTGTCGGCGACCAACGGTGCGGCCGTGCCCTGGTGGGTGGCCTTGATCTTCCTGCTGGTCGGCATCGCGTTCGCCGGTGCGGCGTTCGCCGTCGTGAGCCGGATCCGCGGCGCCAAGACGAAACCACTCAGTGGCTACCGGCCAGCGGCGATCTTCGACCGCGCCCAGCGGGTATTCGTCGATGCCGACGGCGTCGTGGTGGCTCCGCTGGACCATGTCCGGTTCGAGCGCCGGACACAGCTCACCTCGAGCTCCCCGATGCTGGTCGCGGTGACGCCCGGCGGTGCGTTCACCCTCAAGCGCGGCAATCCGTTCAACGGTGGCCTCGGAAACCTGGAGGACGTGCTGACCGCGGCGGTGTTCGGCGGCGCGCGGTAGGTTGCGGCGCCAACGGCAGCTGCTACCCGTCGAGCATCACAACACCGTCGCGCCATGCGTCGACGACGTCCCCGACACGCTTGTTCACTTGCGCTCGAGCCGATACGCGGTCAACGCCCGACATGAGCAGGTCGTCGTAGTCGGTGTCGACATGGCGGACGGAGGCGACGACGGCGAGGAGCACGGCGTCGCGGTCCAGGGCTCGCCCTGCGGCGCTTCGTCCTACCCTCCCGCTGCCTCGCGCCGCGGCGTGAAGTGCGATTGCCTCTGCGCGGTCGACCGGGCACCCCGGGAACTGCTCACGAATTGCTGCGGCGAACTCACCGCGAAAGCGCACGTCCTGATCGGCCCGCCGACTCTGCTCGCGCGTCCTGCGGCGAGCGCGCACGTCGGCGTCGGAGAGGCACTCTCGTGCGGCCTGTTCGATCGCGGCCGGCTCCGCCAGGATGCCTTGGCGCTCATAGCGATTGCGTCGCGTGCTCCAGCGCACCACAACGGCCGATAGACGGCTGCCTTTCGCGGCGCGCCGAGTGAGCGCGGCGTCGCCGGACGGCAGAAACTCGAGGTGGCCGAGGTCGGCGCAGTCCAGACACACTGCACCTGCCTTGTCCTTGAGAAGCAAATCGCCGGTGTCGCCACACGATGCGCACTCCCATGCATTGTGCGGAGAGATCACGGTGATCCCTCGCGGACGTGTTGGGCGCTCGACGATCGGTTCGGCAACGTCCGTTGAGCCCCAATGGGTGCGGTAGGCCTGTTCGGCCTCAGCGTCGCCGTCGGCGGTGAACTGCAGCTCTTGGTAGTCGACTTCTGACGGCACGAGGCCGCGGTCCTCGGCCCAGTGCTGCAACGCTGCGAAGGCTGCGATGACTTTGTCGGAGTCGACACCGATGCAACGATCGATCGAAGGAACACGGCCCTGCACCCACCGATCGACGTTCGGCTGAGCGAGCCAGCCGAGACCGACGATCACATCGATGGGACGGACGGATCGCCGTTCGGCCAGCAACGCCTCAGCAATCCGTGCGACTCGTGTTTCGATGCGTGCCATAGCACCACTACTCCAAGCCCAGCGCGACGCGCAACCGCTCAGGGCTCATGCGCCCGGCTGTGCCATCGTCGGCGGGGAAGCTGTCGAGGAGCTTGATCAGATCGCCTCGCCGAGTGGGATCGTCAGCTGCCTGTCGCGGCGTATGACCGTCGAGCGCGGGTATCTGTTCATCGAGCCATTTGGTTTCGTACTCGCGGATGAACTCGCCGAGCGCCTCGGCCACCGCGGGGTCCTCGGGGTCGAGCGCGCGCTCAGGCGGTCCCATTTCCGCTGCCAGTTCGGCGGCCTCCCGGGCGTCACGAATCGGGCGCCGGGAGTCATCGACGACGCGCATCGCGGGGTCGACCCTTATCAAGGTGGCCAGCACGCGATCCATCCGCTCCGCGCTGTTCGTCTCGACACGCAGCGTGTCGCCCTCGCGCACCAGCGCGGCCCGGATACGGGGCATGCCATGGGTAGTGACGTGTTCGTGCCACCGCGGTGTTTCATCGTCATGAGCCCTGTCGTAGGCCTCGTCCAATGCTGCCTCGACTCGTTCCGGATCGCCGAGACGTACCGTGGCCTGACAGATCGCCAGCGGGTCGCCTTCGGTGTTGGTCAACGTGGCTGGCGCAAACCGCCGACTCAACGCGTCCATCAGCTCCACCGGGTCGGGTTCGGCGTCGAGTAGCTCGATCAACGAATCGCGCTCGTGCAGCGCGATCGGTTCTATGCCGCCAAAGAACTGCACACTGTCGTCGCCGGCGGGCACCACGCGCGCGCAGATCAATTGACCAGACTTGAGATGGCGGCTGGCCGTCCGCGAGACCACGTCGTGCGTGTCACCACTTCGAACGTCGCGCACGGTCACGCTCACACCCGGTTTGACGTCCTCCACGTCGAACAGCGACCGTTCCACCAGCAGCCACTGCTCTGCCAACAGCCGCTCGTCGTCGGGCAGCAGAGACCCGCGCACCTCGAGAAACTCTGCGAACGCGCCACCCTCGAACAGCACGACATCCATCACGAGGTCGTCGGCCATTCCTGCGTCCACCGCCTCGAAAAGGTCGTGCGTATGTCGGTATCGCTCATAACCGACCTCGGCCAACAATTCTCGCCATCCGGCGGCATATACGTGATGAGCGGCTTTCTCGTACAACCAGTTCACCCGCTGGGCAAGCGCCAACTGCTCGCGGCCCAGATGGCATTTCTTGTACTTTCGGCCCGACCCACACCAGCACGGCTCGTTGCGGCCGAGGTCGTTGCGCGGCCCGACACGATGCGCCTGCAAGAGCGCCACCAGCGGGTGGTCCAGATCGCCTGCCCGGCGCAACAATGCCAATCCGCGCTCGACATCGCCACGATCAGAAGCGAAGCGCGCCAGGTCGATCAGGGGCAGCGGCCAGTCGGGATCCATCGACTCGGCCGCCAACAGTTCGCGCTCCGCCTCCTCGGTATCGCCGAGTCGCTCAAGTGCCACCGCACGCAGCCACCTCCATGCCACCCGTGCGGCGCGCGGCACCTTGGGCTCCATCATCTCGGCGAGCAGGCCGAGCGCCGCTGCGCCACCGTGATCGCTGCCGACGGTCTCGGCCACCAGCAGCTGCGCCAGCAGCGGGTCGGCAAGCTGGGCGCCGAGTTCTCCGGTCACGTCGTCAGAGTGGTCGGCAGGCTGCAATGTGGGACTTTCGTCAGCCTCGTCAGGCGCGTCCGCGTCGGCGTCGTCCGCGTCGTCCGCTTCCGCCAGGATCCGCCAGGTCTGGTCGTACAGCTCCAGCAGCGTGGTGAGCACCAGTGCGTCGTCGACGTCGATGCCGTGCCGCTCGGCCAGTAGTTCACACCTTCGCTCGAATTGCCAACGGCCGAAGTCGAATCCGCTGGGCGCGATCGAATCACCGCGCCGCGCCAGACCGTGGTCGTCTACGATCTCGCTCAGCGGCAGTATTGGGTCGGTGAACAGTGCGGCGTCCGCAACGCACGCAGTCCATACCGCCGCATCGACATAGGTCGGTTCGTCCGCGTCGAGAGTCGCCGCCAGACGTGCACCTGCCGTGTGCTCCGCGATGACGTCGACCCGTTCGAGGACGAGTCCCTCTGCGGTCAGCCGTAGGCCGACCGTGTCGCCGTCGGCGACGGTCAGCTTCGCCAGAGTGCCTGGAGCCAGCAGTAACACCGCGACCGGGTCGATCGCCTCGGGCGGAATGCCCCGCTCCTCAATCAACTGATCGTCGTATCCTGCCACCACGATGTTGGCCGCTGACCCGTCGGCGAGATTCTGGTAGTCCGCATGCTGGCACAGTGCAGTGATCGGGCTCAGGTCCGGCGAATGGTTGAGCATGTCATGGGTACATTCGACCGCACTGACCCGATGAGTGAACACCCGCCCGGCCAGTACCGCCGGCAGCCACACCCATCGGTCGTCGACCAGCTGTCGTGCCGGACAATCCATTTCGAGCAGGTTCCACCGAATGGTGGAGTCCGGATCATCCATGCCGCGATCCCGCAAGTGTCGCGCCAGCTCGTCTGTGCGCAACGCACCGTATTGGGTCAGTAGCTCCGCAATGGTCGCAATCTCATCGAACGTCGCCGCCACGCCGATCACCCTACGCGGGCGCCGAGACTCACCCCGGAAGTTATCCACAGGCCGCAACCGCGCCAACTCAATCTGTCGGACGCCGGACGGACACTCGCCCCGCATCGACGCGAGAGCCGAGACCGCGTCATCGGAGATCGGGGACACATGGGGAACCGGGCGAACTTCGTCCGCGTCAAGGGCCAGGACTGGCAGCTGTATTACTCGCACTGGGGAGGCTGCCCGATGCTCGACGCACTGATCGGCGGGCCGGAACTCGCGCTGCGGTACGCAGCCTCGCTGCGGCGATGCGAGAAGAACGAATGGTGTCCCCCAACATGGGCCGACGGCGGCCCTTGCATCCGGCTTCGTGGTCAACCCCGATGCGCTGGGCGACTGCGGCGTTCGCCCAACCAAGGCTGAGTGGTCCAGCTTCGTCGGCGCGTGCGATTTGATGCGATCCGTCGATGCTGAATCCGCGTAGCCGGGTTGTGCGGTGGTACCATTCGACAGGTAGAAAGGTACCAATGGCGCTGAACATCAAGGACGACTCCGTCCACGAGGCGGTCAAGCGAATCACGTCGATCACCGGAGAATCCCAAGCTCAGGCGGTGGCGACGGCGGTGCGTGAGCGGCTGGCCAGGTTGGAGAGCGACGAACTTGCCGCCCGGCTCCTGGCCATCGGTCACAAGAGCGCAAGCCGCATGAGCGCCGACGCCAAGGCGCTAGATCACGGCGCTCTGCTCTACGACGACCGGGGGCTCCCGGCGTGATCGTCGATACGTCGGCCGTGATCGCGATCCTTACTGCCGAGGACGACGCGGCGATCTACGCTCACGCGATCGCGGATGCCAGCGCGCGAAGACTGTCGGCTGCGAGCTATCTCGAGTGCGGGATTGTTCTGGACAACCAACGAGATCCTGTCATCAGCAGAAGCCTTGACGAGCTACTTGCGGAGGCGGAGTTCACGATCGAGCCGGTGACCGAGCAGCAGGCGCGGTTGGCCCGTCGGGCCTACGCGGACTTCGGCAGGGGCAGCGGTCACCCTGCCCGACTGAACTTCGGCGATTGCCTGTCTTACGCGCTGGCACTAGACACGCGGGAGCCGCTGTTGTGGAAGGGCGACGACTTCGGGCATACGGGTATTGCGTCCGCACTCGATCGGTAGGTACGCAGCGCGCGTCAACAAATGATGACGCCCCCAGAACGGCAGGTGGTCCGGCGAAGAGCTCAAGCTGCTGGCGCCGGCCCGGTCTGGCCAGGACGGTGAAGGCTCGCGGATCATTCACTCAGTTCGAAGCGCGGTTGTGCTCCGGAGATCCGAACTGCACCCCAATCGCCCTCCGCGACAAAGGCACCGCCGTCCACCGTGAGGGCGTCGATGTTCCCGAGATCCTCGTCGCCGGAAGCGTCGGTGTAGTGACTGCCATTCCGGTTGACCCGTACGACGTGAGTGACATCGGGGAAGAGCAGACTTCCGCGCGCGTAGCAGTAATGCTCGCCCGGTCGGTGTGAGCGATAGGCGGGGTGCTCCGGCGTCAGGACCGCGTCCAAGTAGAAGACGACCTGCTCCGAAGACTCCGAAATGCCAAGAACGTAGCTGTCCTCGAGATAGACACCGGCCAACACGGGAAGGCTCCTGTAGTCGATCATCGACTCATCACTTTGGCTGAATCACGATGACACTCAGGGCCACTCGTTGACGCGAGCAGCGTTGAACTGCGCGAGCACCGCACTGACAGCCTGTCCGTAATCGGTCGGTTCCCAGTCGTCGTCTAGGTTGTCGATCACCTCGTCACTGATGACCGTCGTGATTTCCTCGGCGTCCGAGGGTGAAATGACGTCGGCTTGCCGAACCCGCTCGAGCAGAGGTGGGCTTCGACGAGCCAGGATCTCGTTGAGGAGCTCCACATGCGCGGTGCCGAGAAAACTGAAGCGGCTGTCCATTCGTTCTCCTGCCGTCCCGTAACTGTTGTCGGGCCAACCGGTGATGACTTTGCCCTGCTCGCTCAGGACGACGGTGACCATGGCGGTGTTCGGTGGCACACGGTAGGTCAGCGGCCGCCGAACGCGCGCAAAATGCCGACGAATTGCGGCGTGTCGCGCAACAAACACGCGCGCTCGCGGGGAGGGGCTAGGCCAAGCGGGACAGCACCTCGGCGACGACGGCATCCGCTGCGACGTCGACCTGCTCACCCGTCGACAGATCCTTGACGCCGACCGTGCCCGCCTCGATGTCACGGTCACCGGCGACCAGCGCCACCGACGCGCCAGACCGGTCGGCGGCACGCATGGCGCCCTTGAGCCCGCGGTCGCCGTAGGCCAGGTCCACTCGCACGCCCTTGGCGCGCAGCGCCGCGACCACCTTGACCAGCTCCAGCTTGGCGGCATCGCCGAGTGGCACCGCGAACACGTCGACGGCGGTCGTCGCCCCGACCGTCTTGCCCTCGGCCTTCAGCGCCAGCATCGTGCGGTCGACGCCGAGCCCGAACCCGATGCCGGACAGATCCTGTCCACCGAGCTGACGCATCAGCCCGTCGTAACGACCGCCGCCGCCGATCCCCGACTGGGCACCAAGCCCGTCGTGCACGAACTCGAACGTCGTCTTCGTGTAGTAGTCCAGCCCACGGACCATCCGCGGGTTGATCACGTACGGCACGCCGAGCAGGTCGAGATGCGCCTGCACGGTGTCGAAGTGCTGCTTGGCGACGTCGGACAGGTGATCGAGCATCAACGGCGCGTCGGCCGTCATCTCGCGGACGTGGGGTCGCTTGTCGTCGAGCACCCGCAGCGGATTGATCTCGGCGCGCTTGCGGGTTTCTTCGTCGAGGTCGAGCTTGAACAGGAAGTCCTGCAACAGTTCCCGATACTGCGGGCGGCACGTGTCGTCGCCGAGCGAGGTGAGCTCGAGCCGGAAGCCGTCCAGCCCAAGCGACCGGAACCCGGCGTCGGCGACGGCGATGACCTCGGCGTCCAGCGCTGGGTCGTCGATCCCGATGGCCTCGATGCCCACCTGCTGCAGCTGCCGGTAGCGGCCCGCCTGCGGGCGCTCGTAGCGGAAGAACGGGCCGGAGTAGGCCAGCTTGGCGGGCAGCGGCCCGCGGTCGATGCCGTGCTCGATGACCGCGCGCATCACCCCTGCGGTGCCCTCCGGCCGCAGCGTCACGGACCGCTCGCCGCGGTCGGCGAACGTGTACATCTCCTTGCTGACGACGTCGGTGGACTCGCCGACGCCCCGCGCGAACAACGCCGTGTCCTCGAAGACGGGCAGCTCGACGTAGCCGTAGCCGGCTAGGCGCGCAGCCTCGAGCAGACCGTGGCGGACCGCGACGAACTGCGCGGACTCGGGCGGGAGGTAATCGGGGACGCCCTTTGGCGCCTGAAACTCAGTCACTTACGACAAACCTTCGAGGAATGGGTTGGTACGACGCTCAGCGCCGATGGTGGTCTTCGGACCGTGCCCAGGTAGTACCACGGTGTCGTCGTCGAGCACCAGCAGTTTTGTCACGATCGAGTTGAGCAGGTCGCGGCCGCTCCCCCCTGGCAGGTCGGTGCGGCCGATGGATTGCTTGAACAGGGTGTCACCGCTGAACGCCATATCGGTCGGGCCGTCGGTGACGCGGAAGACGACCGACCCCTTGGTGTGGCCAGGGGTGTGGTCGACCGCCACCGTGATGCCGCCGAGTTCGATCTTGTCGCCGTCACGGTCCAGTTCGACGAGTTGGCGGGGTTCCTGGAACAAGGCGCCGAAGGCCACCTGCGCCAACCGCGGACCGAAACCCTTGATCGGGTCGACCAGCATGTGCCGGTCCTCGGGGTGCACGTACACCGGGCAGCCGTACGTGTCGGCCACCTTCTGCGCCGACCACATGTGATCGATGTGGCCGTGGGTGAGGAGCACAGCCGCGGGGGTCAACCGGTTCTCGTCGAGGATGCGGCGCAGCGGCCCGAACGCACGCTGGCCCGGATCGACGACGATGGCGTCGGCCCCGGCCCGTGGCGCGAGGACGTAGCAGTTGCACTGCAACATCCCTGCAGGAAACCCCGTGAGCAACACGTCGCCCAGTTTCCCACCTCGCGTTCGCGTGGGTCGCGGCACCTACGCTCAGCATTGCCTGGCACACTCGGTGCCGACTTATGAGCGTGGTCGCCGTCCCGGCGACTGGTTCGAACACGAGGAGGACTGCGGCGGTGCCGACCAACGAACAGCGGCGGGCAACGGCCAAGCGCAAACTTGAGCGGCAGCTCGAGCGGAGGGCAGCCCAGGCCAAAAGACGACGCCTCTTGACGATCATCGGCTCGGCGGTCGGCGCAGTCCTGCTGATCGGTGCCATCGTGGCGACCGTCATCGTCACCAACAAGGATTCGCACAGCAACACCGCCTCGGCGGACACCCCGACGTCTCCGACCTCGGCGCTGCCCGCACCCCCTGCGGACGGGAAGCTCCCGCCGTTCACCGCGCCCGCCGACCTCGGCGCGAACTGCCAGTACCCGGCGGCCGAGGCCGCGAGCAAGAAGGTCAACCCTCCGCGCACCGGCAAGGTGCCGACCGATCCTGCGCAGATCAGCGCGAGCATGAGCACCAACCAGGGCAACATCGGCCTGCAGTTGGACAACGCCAAGGCGCCGTGCACCGTCAACAGCTTCGCCAGCCTGGCGCAGCAGGGCTACTTCAACGACACCCCGTGCCACCGCCTGACCACGGGCGGGCTCGCGGTCCTGCAGTGCGGTGACCCGACCGGTCAAGGCACCGGAGGTCCCGGCTACCAGTTCGCCAACGAGTACCCGACCACGCAGTATCAGCCCGACAACCCGGCGTTGCAACAGCCGGTGCTGTACCCGCGCGGCACGCTGGCCATGGCCAACGCCGGACCTGGCACCAACGGCAGCCAGTTCTTCCTGGTCTACCAGGACTCGCAGCTGCCGCCGAACTACACCGTGTTCGGCACCATCGATCAGACGGGCCTTGCCACTCTGGACAAGATCGCGGCCGGCGGAGTCGATGGCGGCGGCGGAGACGGCAAGCCGAAGCTGCCGGTGCAGATCAAGTCGATCGCGCTGGACTAAGGCCGCCACCGGCCGTGACCATCCCACCCGCGCCTTACCCGCCTCCACCGCCGTACGGCCCGCCTGGCGGCTTCTACGGGTATCCGCAGCCACGGCCCACCAACGGCATGGCCATCGCGTCGCTGGTCTGTGCGTTCCTGTTCGCGCCCCTTGGCATCGTGTTCGGGCACATCTCGATGTCGCAGATCAAGCGGACCGGTGAGCAGGGGCGGGGGCTGGCGATCGCCGGGCTGATCATCAGCTACGTACTGACCATCCTGACCATCCTCGTGGTGGTGGCCACCATCGTCTTCGCCGCCTTCGCGATCCAGATGACCAACTGGCTCGGCGTCCCGTTCAGGCCCAACCTGGACTACCCGGGCCCGACGGGCTCTTCACAGCCGGCCAGTGCCCTGCCGACGTTCAAACCGCCCGCCACGCTGGGGTCCAACTGCCAGTACCCGGCCACGACGGAGAAGGCGAGCAAGCCGAACACGCTGCCGCAGCAGGGGCGGACGTCGACCACACCTGCGACGATCGCCGCGACGATCGTCACCAACGACGGCCCGATCGGCTTGCAGCTCGACAACGCCAAGTCGCCGTGCACCGTCAACAGCTTCATCAGCCTCGCCAAGCAGGGGTACTTCGACGGCACGCCATGCCACCGCTTGACCACGTCCCAGGTGCTCGGCGTATTGCAGTGCGGTGACCCGACGGGGCTCGGCACCGGCGGGCCCGGCTACCGATTCCCCAACGAGTACCCCACGAATCAGTACAAGTTGACCGACCCCGCGCTGACGGCGCCCGCGCTGTACCCGCGCGGCTCGCTGGTGATGGCCAATACCGGGCCTGGCACCAACGGCAGCCAGTTCTACCTGGTGTACCAGGACTCACAGCTGCCGCCGACGTACACGCTGTTCGGCACGGTCGACGCGACGGGCCTTGCCACCGTTGGTCAGATCGCGGGCGCAGGGGTTCAGGACGGCAGCGACGATGGCAAGCCCGCGACCGACGTGACCATCACGTCGGTGCAGGTGAAGTAGTCACGATCCGCCGCCGGCCGTTCTAGGGTCGTGATGTGCTAGGCGCAGGTTCGCGATGAGCGACGGGAAGCAGTCGCGCGTCGCGCTCTACGCAGTGGTCGCCGGCGTCATTGGCGTGGTCGCCCTGGTCGTGGCAGTGTTCGTAACGAGAAGCATGTTGGCGGACCAGCCGCCTCGGGAACACACCCGCGTCACCTTCGAGGCGCGGTCGCCCGACGGCTCACCTCCGTCGACCGACGCACTGACGCAGACCCAGAAGATCGTCCAAGCGCGCATCGATGACCTCGGCATCCGTGGCTCCGACGTGAAGGTCGACGGCAAAGACGTGGTCATCACGGTGCCGGGTACCGACGTCGACGCCGTCCGCCGTACTGCAGCGTCAGGCGTGCTGTACCTGCGACCGGTCGTGCACGTGATGCCTGCCGCGGCTACTGCTACGGCCGACCCGGCGGCGCCGCCGAAGAGCCCCGATCCGCAGCGCATCGCCGACGAGAAGGCGCTTCGTCAGAGCACCGATCAACAGATTCA
Organism: Mycobacterium sp. AZCC_0083; assembly: GCF_014202335.1. GTDB lineage: Bacteria > Actinomycetota > Actinomycetes > Mycobacteriales > Mycobacteriaceae > Mycobacterium. The sequence goes on from NZ_JACHGP010000001.1 coordinate 428,604, forward strand.
GGTTCTGGCGTTGCAGTTTCAGGCGACGCGCTGCGGCGACGAGGACGCACTGGCGAGGCGTGACGACCCCAACCTGCCGTTGGTGACGTGCTCCGAGGACCGCAAGGAGGTGTATCTGCTCGCCAAGTCCATCATCAGCGGGCAACAGGTCGAACATGCGACACACGAGCAGCGGGACGGGGATGTCGCGGTCGACGTCGCGTTCAATCACGAAGCCGCCCAAGCCCTTGCGACGTTCTCCGACGCCAACGTCGGCAACCAGGTGGCATACACGTTCGATACGCGGGTGCTCAGCGCACCGGTGCTCCAGGAGGCGATTCCTGACGGCCGCATCCAGATCACCGGTGGGTTCACCGCGGACTCCGCGCGCAAGTTCGCCGACGCGGTCAATCGCGGAACCCTGCCGCTGACACTGACGTTCGAGTCCGCGGAAACCGAGCGGGCCCCGACGGCCTAAGTCTCGACTTCCCGGTTCGCCTTCGCCACAACGGAATTCAACAGTCCCGGCACGGCGGCGTCGACCTCATCGCTGCGCAGTCGCTGGTGGGTTTGACCGTCGACGACCAGTCGCTCGGTCAGGCCGGCCTCGCGCAGGATCTTGAAGTGGTGCGTCGCAGTCGACTTGTTGATCACGTCGTAGAGCCGGGCGCACGGCATCGGTGAACCGGCGTTGTGCAGCCGGCGGACCATCTCGAGGCGGACCGGATCGGCGAGTGCGGCGAGCACCTGTTGCACGCTGCCGACGTGGGCCTCGGCGAGCTCACCGAGCTGCGATGCGGTCATTCTGTGGCCTCCATCACCGCGGGTTTGACGATCATCGAACCGAGCGTACTGTCAATTCGGTTCGACGTTCATCAAACATACCTGGCTGGAGGGGATCGTGGCGGTGGTCGCAGCCGACCGACCCACCGGCCAGACCCAGCGCGGAGCCTACTCCCTGCTCTTGGTGCTCAGCGGCGTCGCGCTCGGCGTCTCCGGTCTGCCCGCGCCGCTGTACGGCATGTACGAAGAGGTCTGGCACCTCTCCCCCTTGTCCACCACCGTGGTGTTCGCCGTCTACGCCGTAGCCGCCCTCGGTGCCGTGCTGGTGTCGGGCCGCATCTCCGACGTGGTCGGTCGCAAGCCGGTCCTGCTGGCCGCCCTTCTGGCGATGATCGTGGGCCTTGGCGTCTTCCTCATCGCCGACGACATGGCCCTGCTGCTGGTGGCGCGCACCATCCACGGCGCGGCCGTCGGTTCCATCGTGGTGGCTGGCGCGGCGGCGCTGCTCGACCTGCGTCCCGATCACGGCGCGCGATCCGGCCAACTCAGCGGCGTCAGCTTCAACATCGGAATGACGGTGGCCATCCTCGGCTCGGCAGTGCTGGCCCAGTACGCACCGCATCCCATGCGCACGCCGTATGCGGTGGTCGCGGTGATCTGCGCCGTCGTCGGCATCGGCGTGGTCGCCATGCGCGAGCCGCACTCCGCGCGCACGCGTGGTCCCATCCGGATCGCCAAACCCGCTGTGCCGCGCGAGATCCGCGGTGACTTCTGGTTCGCCGCACTCGGCGTCATGGCGTCCTGGTCGGTGCTCGGCGTGCTGCTCTCGCTCTACCCGTCGCTGGCCGCCCAGCAGACGAACGTGCACAACCTGGTGTTCGGCGGTGCCGTCGTCGGCACGACGGCGTTCGCGGCCGCACTGGCCCAGATGTGCGCCACCCGGGTGCCCGCCCGTCGTGCCGCGATCCTCGGCGACGTCGGCATGGGGCTGGTGCTGCTCGCGATGATTCCGGTACTGGCCACGCACAGTTGGATCTTGGTGCTCGCGGCCGCCGCGCTGCTGGGTGCGACGTTCGGCCTCGGCTTCGGCGGCTCGCTTCGGCACTTGGCGAACGTGGTGCCCGCCGACCGCCGCGGCGAGACCATGTCGGCGTACTACCTGCTCGCCTACACGGCCATGGCAGTCCCGACCATCGTGGCGGGCTGGGCGGCGACCCGGTGGCCACTCAGTGCGGTGTTCCCCTGGTTCGCAGGCGCGGCGGCCGTCGCATGCATCGTCGCGGCGGTGGTCGGTGCGATGAGCACCAGGGGCCGTCAGGCAGCCGACGTCACGCGATAGACGTCGTACACGCCCTCGACGTTGCGGACCACGTTGAGCACGTGTCCGAGGTGTTTGGGGTCGCCCATCTCGAAGGTGAACCGGCTGATCGCCACCCGGTCGTTGGACGTGGTCACCGACGCCGACAGGATGTTGACCTTCTCGTCGGCCAGCACGCGGGTGACGTCCGATAGCAGCCGGTGCCGATCGAGCGCCTCGACCTGGATCGCCACCAGGAACACCGACGACGGCGACGGCGCCCACTTGACCTCGATGATGCGTTCCGACTGTTGTTGCAGCGACGTGGCATTGGTGCAATCGGTGCGGTGCACGCTCACGCCGCCACCGCGGGTGACGAAGCCCATGATGTTGTCGCCGGGCACCGGGGTGCAGCACTTCGCCAGTTTGGTCAGCACGCCTGGCGCTCCCGGCACGGCGACACCGACGTCGTCGTTGGTGCGTTGACGCACCGGCATGGTGGCAGGCGTGGACCGCTCGGCGATCTCGTTCTCGGCCTCTTCGTCGCCACCGAGTTGAGCCAGTAGACGCTGCACGACGTGGCGCGCGGAGACGTGCCCCTCGCCCACCGCGGTGTACAACGCGGACACGTCGGCGTAGCGAAGCTCCCGGGCCAGTGCGCCCATCGACTCGCCGTTCATCAAGCGCTGCAAGGGAAGTCCGCTCCGGCGCACCTCGCGGGCGATGGAGTCCTTGCCCGACTCCAGCGCCTCCTCTCGCCGCTCCTTGGCGAACCACTGCCGGATCTTGGCCTTCGCGCGCGGCGAGACCACGAAGGTCTGCCAGTCGCGCGACGGCCCCGCGTTGGGCGCCTTCGAGGTGAACACCTCGACGCCTTCGCCGTTCTCGAGCTTGCGCTCCAGCGCCACCAGACGGCCGTTCACCCTGGCGCCGATGCAGCGGTGCCCGACCTCGGTGTGCACGGCGTAGGCGAAGTCGACCGGCGTCGATCCTGCGGGCAGCGTGACGACGTCGCCCTTCGGGGTGAACACGAAGATCTCCTGCACCGCGAGGTCGTAGCGCAGCGACTCGAGGAACTCGCCGGGGTCGGCGGCCTCCCGCTGCCAGTCGAGCAGTTGGCGCATCCACGCCATGTCGTCGATCTCGGCGGCGGCGTGCCCGGTCGGAACTCCGTTGCGGCCCTTGACTTCCTTGTAGCGCCAGTGCGACGCGATGCCGTACTCGGCAGTGCGGTGCATGTCGCGGGTGCGGATCTGAACCTCGAGCGGCTTGCCCTCTGGACCGACGACGGTGGTGTGCAGTGACTGGTACACCCCGTAGCGCGGCTGGGCGATGTAGTCCTTGAACCGGCCGGCCATGGGTTGCCACAGTGAATGCACGACGCCGACCGCCGCGTAGCAGTCGCGGATCTCCTCGCACAGGATCCGGACGCCGACCAGGTCGTGGATGTCGTCGAAGTCGCGGCCCTTCACGATCATCTTCTGATAGATCGACCAGTAGTGCTTGGGCCTGCTCTCCACTTCCGCGTTGATCTTCGACGCGGACAGGGTGGCGTTGATCTCGGCACGCACCTTGGCCAGGTACGTGTCGCGCGACGGCGCCCGGTCGGCCACCAGTCGCACGATCTCTTCGTACTTCTTCGGGTGCAGGATCGCGAACGACAGATCCTCGAGCTCCCACTTGACGGTGGCCATACCCAACCGATGAGCAAGCGGCGCAATGACTTCCAGCGTCTCGCGGGCCTTGCGCGCCTGCTTCTCGGGCGGCAGGAAGCGCATCGTGCGCATGTTGTGCAGCCGGTCGGCGACCTTGATCACCAGCACGCGCGGATCGCGCGCCATCGCGATGATCATCTTGCGAATGGTCTCGCCCTCGGCCGCATTGCCAAGCGTCACCTTGTCGAGCTTCGTCACACCGTCGACCAGATGGCCCACTTCGGTGCCGAACTCGGCGGTCAACGCCTCCAGCGTGTAGCCGGTGTCCTCGACGGTGTCGTGCAGCAGCGCGGCGATCAGCGTGGTGGTGTCCATCCCGAGCTCGGCCAGGATGTTGGCCACTGCGAGCGGATGGGTGATGTAGGGGTCGCCGGACTGGCGCAACTGGTCGGCATGCCGTTGCTCGGCCACCTCGTAGGCGCGCTGCAGGATCGAAAGGTCGGCCTTCGGGTGGTTCTCACGGTGCACGGCCACCAGCGGTTCGAGCACCGGGTTCATCGCACCGCGCTGTGCGGTCATGCGGCGCGCGAGCCGGGCCCGAACCCGTCGCGACGCGCTGGTGGTGCTCTTCGAGGCCCCGGCGGGGACCGCGTCCGGCGTGATGACCGGCATCGGTTGGGTCTGCGTCAGGGCGTCATCAGCCATCACCACACCTCCTGCCAGGTCGATCTCTTCTCGAGGATATCCCTCACACCACGTAGAGACTGGTGACAGGCAGCCCTTGAAGCTTTTCCCGGCCACCTAGGGCGCTTAGCTCGAGCACCACGGCGGCGCCGGTGACGACCGCGCCTGCCTTGCCGAGCAGCCGTACCGTGGCGGCAACCGTGCCTCCGGTGGCCAGTACGTCGTCGATGATCATAATCTTGCGGCCTGCAAGGTCGATGCCGTCGGCGGGCACCTCAAGCGTGGCGGTGCCGTACTCCAGGCTGTAGGACTCGGAGTGGACGGGCGGCGGCAGCTTGCCGCCCTTGCGGACCGCCAGCACACCGGTACCGAGTTTGGTCGCGACGGCCGCGCCGAGCAGAAAGCCGCGCGCATCGATGCCTGCCACCAGGTCGGCGCCCGCGGCAACGGCCGCCAGTGCGCTGGTCACCGTCGCCAGGCCGTGCGCATCGGCCAGCAATGGGGTGAGGTCCTTGAACTGGATGCCGGGCTCGGGGAAGTCCGCGACCTCGCGGGTCAGCGACGCGATCACCGCCGCCACGTCGGTCTGTTGCGAGCCGGTCACTTCATCGCCCATCGGTCCATGTTCCAGCCTGCGCCCCAGCGCGTCGGATTACTGCTCACGGCGTACATCTTGGTCGACGTCACCAAGGTCCGCTGCTGGCGGTACAACGGAAGCGTCGGCATGTCGTTCCACAGCACGGGGCTGCTCTCCCCCAGCAACCGCGCCAGCTCCTTGAGGTCCGACGTCACCGCCAGCGCATTGATCACGCCGTCCACCTGCTCGTTGGCGTAACCCGAGAGGTTGTTGCCGTTACCGCTGTGCAGATCGTGGGCGTCCATCGACGACGAACCGGTGGAACCGCTACCCGCCGCCCCGCCGGTGCTGGCCACCAGGACGTCGATCTTGTTGTCGCGCAATGTCTGTGGGCCGACGGAGTCGGCTGCGGCGTCCTGCACCGTGATGCCTGCCGCGGCGCAGGACTTGGCGATGGTTCCCACCGTGGCGGCCAGGCGCGCGTTGGGGCTCTGATATCCGATGCGCACGGTCAGCGGCTGGCCATTGATCGCCGCCCGCGCCGCGTCGGGGTTGGCCACGTTGAACTGATCGGATTCGGGTGAACTCTCGGCGGCGGTGATCGAATCCTCCGCTGCGGGGTTGAGCCGGCTGTTGGCGATCGGCACCTCGGCGTTGCGGGCGATCACGTCGCGCGGCGTGCAGAGCGCGACGGCGCGGCGGGCCGCAGGATCGGCGAGCGGGCCCGTAGGCGCGAAGATGAGTTGTTCGATACCCGCCGACGGGGTCTCGGTGCGGACGTATGCGTCGGGCACGTTGAGCGTGCCGGACGAGCCGGTTGCGACGTCGACGACTTCGTAGGTGCCCTGGTTGACACGGTCCTGGATGTCGGCGCCGCGCGGCCAGACGACGACCTTGCCGGTGACCGGCTTGGCGCCCCACCACTTGTCGTTCGCGACGAGTACGACGGCACCGTTGCCCTGGACCGAGTCCAGCTTGTACGGGCCCGAGGACGGGAACTTCTTGAGATCCAGGTCGGGGGTGAGGTTCCAGGTGGTGTTCCACAACGTGGCGATGCGGTCGATGGTCGGAGCGTCACCCGTCTGCAGCGCAGTGGTGGTATCGACGCCGAGTTCGTCGGCGATCACGTGCGACGGCATCATCGTCGTCGCCGCGAACAGTTGACCGAAGTCGACGAACGCGCGGTCCTGGGCGAACGTCACCCTGGCCTTCTTCTGCCCTGACGCACAGTCGACCGTCGCGACGTCGCCGTAGCCGGCCTGACTGGCCGCGTCGAAACCAGGGAATCGGCCCGACTGCGCCGCCCAGGCCAGCACCATGTCGTCGCAGGTGATCGGCTTGCCGTCCGAGTACACCGCGTTGTCACTGATCTGATAGTCCAGCACCAACGGGGTGCGGCCGACGACGGAGACGGTGCCGAAGTCGCGGTCACCGATCACCTGGCCCTCTGGACCGTGGTAGTTGAAGCCGGTCAGCACCCGCGCGAACGCCTGCGGCCCTGCCGACGCCGCACCCTCCACCGTATTGGTGTTGTAGGTGAGCAGCGTCCCGTCGACGGCATAGTCGATCTGGTCGGCGGAGCTCCCCGAACACCCGGACAGGACGAGCGTGCAAATCAGCGACAGCGTGGCCGCCAGCACGCCTCGCCGGGACCCGGCAGTCATCGGGCTACCGCCTGAGACTCCGCTTACCCGACGGCTTCCCAGTGGGACGGATCGGCTTAGCCCCGGGTGCGGGCTTGTCGGGCGCGACCACTGCGGTAGCCACGGATGCCCCAACGGTCTCTGGCTCGACGGCGTCGGTGGTGCCGACCTCGCCGCCGGTCTTCGCGGCAGCGCCGCGACGCCGGTTCTGCACCCGGCGGGTATGGGCCCGCACCAGCTCGGTCCGTTCACGCAATGTCACCAACAGTGGCGTTGCGAAGAAGATGGACGAGTAGGTGCCGACGATGACGCCGACGAGCTGCACCAGCGCGAGGTCCTGCAGCGTGCCGACGCCGAGCAACCACACCGCGATGACGATCAGCGCGAGGATGGGCAGCACCGAGATGAGGCTGGTGTTGATCGACCGCATGAAGGTCTGGTTGATCGCGAGGTTGGCCTGTTCGGCGAAGGTTCTTCGGGTGGTGTGCTCGAACCCGTGCACGTTCTCCTCGACCTTGTCGAACACGATGACGGTGTCGTAGAGCGAGAACCCGAGAATGGTCAGCAGCCCGATCACGGTGGCCGGGGTGACTTCGAAACCGACCAGCGAGTAGACGCCCGCGGTGGTCACGACGTCGAATACCAGGGCGGCGAGTGCGGCGACCGCCATGTATCGCTCGTAGCGAATGGCGATGTAGACCGACACGAGAGCGAGGAAGACGACCAGCGCGATGATTGCCTTCTGGGTGATCTGACCGCCCCAGGTCTCCGACACGTCAGAGCTGCTGACCTCATCCTTGCTGGGCTGACCGTCGGGTCCCTTGGGCTGAAACGCGTCGAACAACGCCGTCCGCAGCTTGTCGTTGTCCGGATTGCTTAGCTTCTCGGTACGGATCTGAATGGTGGCCGAGCCACCGTTGCCGACCTGCACCACCGTCTCGGGTCCCCTGCCAAGCGTCTTGGAGAAGACGTCCTCGACCTGCTGGGTCGTCACCTGGCCCTGTGCGCCAGCCGCGGGCATGGACACCTTGGTGCCGCCCTCGAAGTCGATCCCGAAACTGAAGCCACGCAAGAGGATGCTGGCGAGCGCAATGAGGATGATCGCGCCGCTGATGCCGAACCACAGCTTGCGCTTGCCGACGACGTCGAAGGCGCCGGTGCCGGTGTAGAGCCGGACGAAGAAGCCGTGCTTCGGCGCCGCCGAGTCGGATGTGCCCAGTTCCTCGGATGTCGACGGGGTATCGAGTTCAGTTGCGTCCACCGCGTCCGAGACGTCGTCGAGCTCGTCTTTGGAATCATGCTTGCCCATGTCGCTACCTCCCTCCCGCTGACGTTGCGGCGGCCCGGCGTTCGCGGGCGATCTGCTGCACTGCGCCGAGGCCGTTGAATGCGGGCTTGGACAACAGCGTCGACTTGGACGACAGGTACACCAGCGGCCACGTCACCAGGAACACCACGACGACGTCGAGGATGGTGGTCAAGCCCAAGGTGAACGCGAAACCCTTCACCTGCCCGATGGCAAGCACGTAGAGCACCACCGAGGCCAGCAGAGTGACCGCGTTACCGGACAGGATCGTCTTGCGGGCACGCGCCCAGCCTCGCGGTACGGCCGAGCGGAACGAGCGGCCCTCTCGGATCTCGTCCTTGATGCGTTCGAAGAACACCACGAACGAGTCGGCGGTGGTGCCGATGCCGATGATCAGACCTGCGATGCCGGCCAGGTCGAGGGTGTAGCCGATGTACCTACCGAGCAGCACCAGGATCGCGAACACCATCGCGCCCGAGGCGACCAACGACAGAGCCGTGAGCAGCCCGAGCACCCGGTAGTAGAGCAGCGAGTACAGCAACACCAGCGCCAGGCCAACGGCACCCGCGACCAGACCGGCCTTCAGAGACGTCAATCCCAGTGTCGCGGAAACGGTTTCGGCCTCGGATGACTCGAAGGACAACGGCAGCGAGCCGTACTTCAGCACGTTGGCAAGTTCGCGGGCCGAATCGTTGGTGAACTGGCCGGTGATCTGAGTCCGGCCGCCGGGGATCGCCTCGTTGATCACCGGAGCGCTGACCACCTGCGAGTCGAGGACGAACGCGGTCTGAGTGCCGACGTTGGCGGCCGTGAAGTCCGCCCAAACGCTGGAGGCGTCGCTCTTGAACTCCACGTCGACGACGTACTCGCCGCGCTGCTGGTCGAGTCCCGAGGTCGCGTTCTTGATGCCCTCACCGCTGATGATCGACTTGTCGAGCAGATAGACCTCTTTGTGGTCCTGCGAGCAGGTCACCAGAGGCAGGTTGGGGTCGTCGTTGCCTGCCAACACGTCCTCCTCGCCGCAGCGAGTGGCCTCGAACTGCAACGCAAGGACCTGAATCTGCTGATCCGTGCTCTGTCGAAGCGCCTTCTCATCGGTGATGCGCTGAGCCAGGTCGGCCTTCGGTTTGGGCCCAGGCGGCGGTGCCGGGCTCTGCGGGGCGGGACCAGGAGCAGGGCCTGGTGCGGGCGCCGGTGACGGTGTCGGCTCCGGTGACGGTGTCGGCTCCGGTGGCGCCTCTGGATAGGGCCGCGGCTGGGGAGCAGGCGCGGCGGGTGCCTCGGCGCCCGGCGCCGGACGGGGCGGTTGTCCCGGATTGGGCGCCGTGATCGGAGCCTCGGGCTCCGCAGGGGCGATGAGTGGCGGCATGCCAGGTGCACCACCCGGAATCCCCGGTGCACCAGGCAGTCCGGGTACACCACCAGGTATCCCTGGAGCTCCAGGAGCGCCACCCGGCGGGGCCTGCCCCGGGGGCGGCTGCTGGCCTGCGGCCGGCATCGAGTGGATCACCGGTCGGATGTAGAGCCGGGCGGTCTGGCCAAGGTTGCGGGCCTCGTTGCCGTCGTTGCCTGGCACCGTGATGACCAGATTCTGGCCATCGACCACGACCTCCGACCCGGAGACACCCAGCCCGTCTACGCGGGAACTGATGATCTCCTGGGCCTGTGCCAGTGCTTCACGGGTTGGGGCCGAACCGTCGGGGGTGCGTGCGGTCAGCGTGACGCGTGTCCCGCCCTGCAGATCGATGCCAAGCTTGGGCTTGGCCTGCTTGTCGCCGGTGAGGAACACCAGCAGATAAACACCGATCAGTAGAACAAGGAAGAGCGTCAGGTAACGGTACGGGTGCACCGGCGCAGAAGACGATGCCACGTTGGTTGGATCTCCTCAGGTCTGTACTACGGCACCGCAAAGGGTACGTGGTCGGGCTGAGTCCTCAGACGTCAGTCTTTGGTCTGCCGGTCCGATTCGATGACGCCACCACTCTCGGTGATCTCCGACGGGCTCGACGATGCCCCTGGCGTTTCGTCGAGGTCGTCCTCATCGTCGTCGAAGTCGTCGTCGGCATTGACGCGGTCGCGGACGGCCAACTTCATCCACGTGGTGACCACACCCGGCGCGATCTCCAGGTCGACGGTGTCGTCGCCGATGCCTGCGATGGTGGCCTGGAGGCCCGACGTGGTGTGAATGCGATCCCCCACGGTCAGCGACTCGTGCAGGTCGATGGTGGCCTGCATGGCCTTCTTCTGGCGGCGCGACGCAAAGAACATGAACGCGCCGAGGATGATGAGAAGGGGCAGGAAGACGACGAGGTCCATCTCAGCAACTGTCTTTCGTGTCGGTCTTACGGTTGTCAGCCCCCGGACGGACGGGTCACCGGGCGGCCTCTTGGTGATCCAGTGTGCCACCACTGGCGCCAGGAGCCGACCGCCCCCGTCCGCCGTCCTGGCAGTTAGCGCCACTAAACGCTCGGCCTGATCGGTGTCGGCGGACCCTGTGCCACCACACCCTCGAACCACCGAATACGCACCATTCACCCGCTCTGAGTGCGCATTCCATGCCCGACCGCCGCCCGAACCGACGTTTTCAGGCCGCATCGGAGGATTCGCCGACTAGGCTTTGGCAGGACGCTTCGACGTCGCCTTGGCGTCCCTTCGCCACACCCAGCCACCCTCGCAGGAGTCAGACGTGAGCACCCTCGAACAGAGCCGCTACCTGGCCACCCCCATCCCCGGCCCCAAGTCGGCAGCCTTGATACAACGCAAGGCCGCGGCCGTATCCACCGGCATCGGAACCACCATGGCCATCTACGCGGCGCGCGCCGGTGGCGGCATCGTCGAGGACGTCGACGGCAACCGGTTCATCGACTTGGGCTCGGGCATCGCCGTCACCACGATCGGCAACGCCTCGCCCCGTGTCGTCGATGCGGTCGCCGCGCAGGCGGCCGACTTCACCCACACCTGTTTCATGATCACGCCCTATGAGGAGTACGTCGCCGTCTGCGAGCAGCTCAACCGGCTGACTCCGATCAAGGGCGAGACGCGTTCGGCGCTGTTCAACTCGGGGTCCGAGGCCGTCGAGAACGCGATCAAGATCGCCAGGTCCTACACCCGCAAGCAGGCAGTCGTGTCCTTCGACCACGCCTATCACGGCCGCACCAACCTGACCATGGCGTTGACCGCGAAGTCGATGCCCTACAAGCACGGCTTCGGTCCGTTCGCGCCGGAGATCTACCGCGCTCCCCTGTCCTATCCGTTTCGGGATGCGGAGTTCGGAAAGGAGTTGGCCACCGACGGCGAGAAGGCCGCCCAGCGGGCGCTCAGCGTGATCGACAAACAGGTCGGGGCCGCGAACCTGGCCGCGGTCATCATCGAGCCGATTCAGGGCGAGGGCGGCTTCATCGTTCCCGCGGAGGGCTTCCTTCCCGCGCTGCTGACCTGGTGCCGCGACAACGACGTGGTGTTCATCGCCGACGAGGTACAGACCGGGTTCGCACGCACCGGCGCCATGTTCGCCTGCGAACACGAGGGCATCGACCCCGACCTGATCGTCACGGCCAAGGGCATCGCCGACGGACTGCCCCTTTCTGCGGTCACCGGCCGCGCCGAGATCATGGACGCGCCACACGTCAGCGGCCTTGGCGGCACCTACGGCGGCAACCCGGTCGCGTGCGCGGCGGCACTGGCCACCATCGCCACCATCGAGGCCGACGGACTGGTCGCGCGTGCGGCCGAGATCGAGACCCTGATGAAGACCCGACTGCACCAGATGCAGGCCGACGACGACCGGATCGGCGACGTCCGCGGTCGCGGCGCGATGATCGCCGTCGAGCTGGTGAAGTCCGGCACCACCGAACCCGATGCCGATCTCACCAAGGCGTTGTGCGCGGGCGCCCACGCCGCGGGGGTCATCGTGTTGTCCTGCGGGACGTATGGCAACGTGCTGCGTTTCCTGCCACCCCTGACCATCAGCGACGAGCTTCTCGGGGAAGGCCTCGACGTGCTCACCCAGGTCCTCGCCGGTCTCTGATCGCCATGACCACCGTTCAGAACTTCATCGGCGGCGAGCTGGTGGATTCGGTGAGCGGCGCCACGATGCCGCTCGTCGACCCGTCCACTGGTGAAACCTATGGCACCGCACCGATTTCCAACGAACAGGACATCGACAACGCCTACGCGGCTGCCGCGACGGCGTTCAAGGACTGGAAGCGCACCACGCCGTCACAACGGCAGAAGGCGTTACTGGGCTTCGCCGACGAGGTCGAAAAAGCCGCCGAGGACCTGGTGGCCGCCGAGGGCTGCAACACCGGCAAGCCCAACCACGTCACGATGGCCGAAGAGATTCCGCCGATGCTCGACCAGATCCGCTTCTTCGCTGGCGCTGCAAGGGTTTTGGAGGGCAAGTCGGCTGGCGAGTACATGGAGGGTCACACGTCGTGGATCCGGCGTGAGCCGGTCGGCGTGATCGGCCAGGTGGCCCCGTGGAACTACCCGATGATGATGGCGATCTGGAAGTTCGGTCCCGCCGTCGCCGCGGGCAACACCGTGGTGATCAAGCCCAGTGACACCACTCCGGTGACCACCGTGATGCTCGCCGAACTCGCGGCCAAGCACTTCCCGCCCGGCGTGCTCAACGTCGTCACCGGCGACCGGGTGACCGGAGCCGCCGTCGTCGCCCACCCGACACCGGAGATGGTCTCGATCACCGGGTCGGTGGCGGCAGGCCGCGCCGTCGCGGTCAGCGCAGGCGGGCACCTCAAGCGCACACACCTCGAACTCGGCGGCAAGGCGCCGGTGATCGTGTTCGGTGATGCCGACATCGCCGCTGCCGCAGAGGGAATCGCCACCGCGGGCTACTTCAACGCCGGGCAGGACTGCACGGCGGCGACCCGGGTGCTTGCGCACGCCTCGGTGGTCGAGGACCTCACGGCCGCACTCGCCGAGCAGGCCGCCGGGGCGACGACCACCTACGGCCGACCCGCAGGCGACGAGGACGCCTGGGTGCCGCCGGTGAACAACGCCAACCAGATGGAACGCGTGCTGAGCTTCTTCGACGACGTGCCCGACCACGCGAAGGTCGCGATCGGCGGACACCGCCAGGGCGACAAGGGTTTCTACGTCGAACCGACGGTGATCGGCGGCCTGAGGCAGGACGACCGGCTCACCCGGACCGAGGTCTTCGGGCCGGTCATCACCGTGCAGCCGTTCACCGACGAGGACGACGCACTGGAGAAGGCCAACGGGGTGGAGTTCGCCCTGGCGTCATCGGTATGGACGAAGGACGTCTCGACGGCCATCCGGATGTCCAACGCGCTCGACTTCGGCTGCGTCTGGATCAACACCCACATCCCGCTGGTCGCCGAGATGCCCCACGGCGGCTTCAAGTCCTCCGGGCACGGCAAGGACCTGTCGATGTACGGGCTCGAGGACTACACCCGGATCAAGCACGTAATGGTCTACACCGGTCAATGAGCGGTGCCCGTCGGGCGGCGGCCGAACAGGCCGACCCGGTTGCGCCAGCCCGCTGACCGCGAGGTCTCGTCGTCGGCCACTACCTCTGCCGGTTCCCGTTCCACCGCGACCGGTCGACGCGCGTACGCGACGTCACGCACGCTGCGGACGGACACCCGGCCCAAGGCGAACGCACCGAGGAACACGACCAACGCACCGAGCCCGTAGAAGTACGACAGCTCCAGCCAAACCCGTTGGGTGTCGGTGGACGCGACGGGCGTGCCAACGTCCCCGAGCGCCAGCGGCCCTGCGAACGCGCGGCCGACGACGAACCACGCCCCAGCAACAACGCTGAGCCAGCCGCCAAGCGTCGCGGTCGCACGGTTGCGCGATAACAGCAACAGAGCGCCACCCAGCGCGGCCGCGGCGCCAGGCAACACTTCCAACCAGCCTCGGGCCATCGACCAGTCCCGCCCCGGACTGAAGGCGAAGTCGAACGAGGGGCCGACGAACGGCACCGCCGCACCCCATATGCCCAGCACGATCAACAGAAAGCCACTTGCGGCACCCCGGCTGCGCGGCATCCGCAGTCGGCCGCCTCGGGCCCGGTCGCGAGTATCGATGTCGTTCATCTGTTCCTCCTCAGTCGCCTGCAGACATACCCACCCGACCCGGGCGCCAATCCAGGGCCGGCAACAGGCCGCTGCCAGGCCGGAAACAGCGTCATCGACCAAAAGTCGCCCAACTCGCCAGCAAATGTCGAATTTGTCGGTAGCATGCGTTCGTCGGGGGGATTCCACGACGGAGCTTGGACCAATTCAGGCCGTGCGCCCGCGCCGTCTCCGCGGGCGGGGCGACGACCACTACTAGTGAGTGCAACGCATTGGACTGGATACGCCGGTGGTGGCGACAGCCCGACCACTACGACTGGCTGTCGGGGTACCTGGCTGCGCGCAATATGCGGCGCTTCACGCGCTACATGGTCGCCTGCACCGTCGGCACCACCGGCCTAGCTCCGCTGCTCGCGCTGTTGAGCCCCTCCGCACCCGACGACGTGCGGTTTCGCGTCGTCGCAGTGTCGATAGCGACCTGCTGTGCGGTCATGGCGGTGCTGTGGCTCACGCGGTGGCCGACGCATGCTCAATCGGTGACGTTCGCGATCACCGCCAACGCGTGCATCGCGGTGTGGTGCCTTGCCCAGTCCAACCCCGCCGAAGGCATCCAAGGTGCCACCGCCTTCGTAGCGTTCGCCGGCTACGTCGCGTTCTTCCACACCAGTCGGTTTCTCGCCCTGACGCTACTCACGGCGACGGTTACGGCAACGATCCTGGCGATTCAGCTCAGCGAACACGTCGGCGTCGCCCTGACGCTGAGCAAACTCGTCGTGCTGTTCGTGAGCGTCCTTGCCGTGCCACTCTCCGCTCAGGTGCTGGTGCACATCCTTGGCATCGACGCGCTCAAGTCCGACACCGATCCCCTGACCGACCTGCCCAACCGGCGCGCGTTCGACCGATCGGTGCCGGCGATGGCGGCGGAGTCGGTTGGTGATTCGGCCGTCCTCGCCGTCGTGATGGTCGACCTGGATGCCTTCAAGCGAGTCAACGACACCGCGGGGCACGCCGCGGGCGATCAAACGTTGATCGCCGTGGCGGGCATCCTCCGGCATACGCGCCGGGGCAACTCGATCACTGCACGCATCGGCGGCGAGGAGTTCGTCGTCGCCGTGGTCGACTCCGAGCAGAGCGCCGTCGGAATGGCCGAACGTCTGCGTCGCGAGATCGCCGCGACGTCGTGGAACATCACGGCCAGCGTCGGGGTGGCCACCGCCTCACTGTCGCGGCCGCCAGAAGCGGGGATGCGCGCCCTGGTTCAGGGATTGGTGGAATCCGCGGACCGGGCCATGTACAAGGCCAAGCGCGCGGGCGGTGACCAGGTGTACGTCGTGGGCCGACTGGGTGAGGGCTACACCAGCAACCCGAGCAAGATCAAGATGACGGCGACCAACGGAAACGCGCCCTGGACCACCGCGGAGCGCGCCTTGTCCGGCGACGACACCAGAAGGACGATCGCCGCCGCGAGCATCGAACCGGTACCTGCGAGGAGCAAGGCCGCGCCGACCGGAGTGCCTCCCGAGATCGTGAACCCGATGCCCACTCCGGTCACGATCGCCAGGAAGAGGTTGTAGAACCCCTGGTTGAATGCCAGCTCCTTGGTGGCCTCCGCTGACTCGAGCGTGGTCCCGAACGTGGCGCGCGTCCGCGGCGCCGTCCACTGAAGCGACTCCAACACGAAGATGTAGACATGCAGCACCGCTGCCAATCCAGCGAATATCAATGCAGCGGTGACCATTACGCATCCACTCCCAAACTCATTCGAACATGCCCGATTGCCCAAGCCCGGTGACGCCGCTGGGCGGTGTCAAACCCAGATGGGTCCATGCCTGGCTGGTGGCCACCCGCCCACGCGGGGTGCGTGCGAGCATGCCCGCCCGCACCAGGAAAGGCTCGCACACCTCCTCGACCGTCGTGGACTCTTCGCCGACGGCCACCGCGAGCGTGGACACCCCCACCGGGCCGCCACCGAAGCTGCGGGTGAGCACCGAGAGCACGGCGCGATCCAGCCGGTCCAGACCCAGCTCGTCGACGTCGTAGACGGCCAGCGCGGCCTTCGCGATGTCGCGCGTGATGATGCCGTCGGCGCGGACCTCGGCGTAGTCGCGGACCCGGCGCAGCAGCCGGTTGGCGATGCGGGGCGTACCCCGCGATCGCCTGGCGATCTCGCTGCCCGCATCCGAGCCGAGTTCGATGCCGAGAATGCCTGCCGAGCGATACAGCACCCGCTCCAGCTCGGGAGGTTCGTAGAAGTCCATGTGGGCGGTGAAGCCGAACCGGTCGCGCAGCGGTCCGGTCAGTGCGCCGGACCGAGTGGTGGCCCCGACGAGCGTGAAGGGCGCGACCTCGAGCGGAATCGATGTCGCCCCTGGGCCCTTTCCGACGATGACGTCGACGCGGAAGTCCTCCATCGCGAGGTACAGCATCTCCTCGGCGGGCCTGGCGATGCGGTGGATCTCGTCGATGAACAACACGTCGCCCTCGACGAGGTTGGAGAGCATCGCGGCCAGGTCGCCGGCACGCAGCAGGGCTGGCCCGGACGTCACGCGCAGTGAGGTCCCCAGTTCGGCGGCGATGATCATGGCCAGCGACGTCTTGCCCAGACCCGGCGGGCCCGCGAGCAGGATGTGATCCGGTGTGCCGCCGCGGTTCTTGGCGCCCTCCAGAACCAGTTGCAGCTGCTCGCGCACCCTGGCCTGGCCGATGAACTCACCTAGCGTGCGCGGTCGCAGGCTCGCGTCGACGTCGCCCTCGCCGACCGTCAGCGCGGCGGACACCTCCCGGTCGGCGTCGTCGTCGATCTCCCGGTCGTCGTCGGCGAATCGGCTCACGCCGTCTTCCCCAGCATCGACAGCGCTGAGCGCAGCGCGCTCTGCGTAGTGGAATCGGGGTCCGCGGCGAGCACCTTGTCGGTGGCCTCCTCGGCCTGCTTGGCCGCAAACCCAAGTCCGACAAGCGCTTCCACGACGGGCACGCGCACGGCGTGCCCCACCGCGTTCGTCACACCGGGTGTCACGGGGCCGATTTTGTCACGCAGTTCGAGCACCAAGCGCTCGGCACCTCGCTTGCCGATGCCCGGCACCCGGGTCAGTGCGGTGACGTCGCCGTCGGCGAGCGCCCGGCGCAGCGCCTGCGGGTCGTAGACCGCCAATGTGGCCAGCGCGATCTTGGGCCCCACCCCGGAGACGCCGAGCAACGTGGTGAACAGATCGCGCGAGTCCCCGTCGACGAAGCCGTACAGCGTCATCGAATCCTCGCGGACGATCATCGCCGTGATCAGCCGGGCTTCGGTGCCGCGCCGCAGCGTGGACAACGTCGTCGGGGTGGTCAACACCTTGTAGCCAACGCCGGCCGCCTCGATGACGGCGTGATCGAGCGCGATGTCGAGCACCTCGCCGCGAATCGATGCGATCACGTCGCGCTCCGCGACATCCGACCCGGGGCCGCCTTGATCTTGGCCTCGTATTTCTTGCGTTGCTCGGCGGCCATCGCCTCGGCCGCGGCCATCCTGGAGATCATGGGTGCGCGCCAGCAGTGGCAGATCGCAAGCGCGAGCGCGTCGGCAGCGTCGGCGGGTGTCGGTTTGGTCTGCAGCCCAAGGATTCTGGTGACCATCTCGGTGACCTGAGCCTTGTCGGCGCGACCGTTGCCGGTGACGGCGGCCTTCACCTCACTGGGTGTGTGAAAGTGCACGTCGATGTCGCGCCTTGCGGCGGCGAGGGCGATGACCCCGCCCGCCTGCGCGGTGCCCATCGCCGTGTTCGCGTTCTGGTTGGCGAACACCCGCTCGATCGCGAGCACGTCAGGTTGGTGGGTGTCCAGCCAGTGCTCGACGACGTCGCTGATGGTCAGCAGCCGCAGCTGTAGGGGTTGGTCGGACGGGGTGCGGACCACGTCGACGTCGAGCGCGACCACCTTGCGGCCGCCGCTGCTCTCGACGACGGACAGCCCGCAGCGCGTCAGCCCAGGGTCGACGCCCATCACCCGCACTTTGACTCCTTCCCGAACAGTTGTTCGAGAGCCTAGCGGGCGGATCCGACCTCTACCGGCACGACACGCGGCAGCATTTGGACGCCCCGGTACCGCGGCGCGAGCACGCGGCCCGCGGCCAGTAGCGGTTCGGTGTCGCGCAGCGTCCGCGTAAGGACGAAGGCACCCTCCAGCGCACCGACCAGCGCGACGGTCAGGTCGCGCGCTTCGTCGTGCGAGAGTCCTCGCGCAACGAAGTACGCGGTGCCGCCGTCGAGCCAGCCGGTGAAGACGCATGCCGTGGCGTCGCGGAGTTCCTCGATCGTGTCGGCGACCTCGGCGGCGACACTGGCGACCGGGCACATGTTGGCGAAGCCGGTTTCGGCCATGTCCACGGCGGCCTGTGCGAACACCGACGCGACGGCCTCGCCGAGATCGTCGTGGGGATCGACCAGGGTGGGGATGAGTAGTCCATAGGCCGTGCCCGCGTTGATCAACGCCTCGCGCGCGATCTGCGCCTTGCCACCGGGAAAGTGATGGTAGAGCGAGCCGATCGGCGCCCCGGACGCCGCGACGACGTCCTTCATCCCGACCGCGCCATAGCCCTTGCGCCGCATCAGCTCCGCCGCGGCGGTGAGGATCGATTCCCTGGTAGTCCTTGCCAACGTCGCCTCCTGAAGACAGACTAGAGCATACGTTCTAGAATTACTGTTCTATTGGAGGTTGGTCGACGTGAAGTCGGTAGAGCTCGCTGCGGGGACCGTCGAATACCGCGAGGAGGGCGACCCGGACGGGCAGCCGGTCGTGCTGCTGCACGGCCTCTTGATGAACGACACCCAGTGGGATCTGGTCCTGCCACTGCTGCCGTCCGGCCATCGCTACCTGTTGCCGGTGCTGCCGATGGGCGGGCATCGGGTGCCGATGCGCGAGGCTGCCGACCTGACGATGCCCGGCATGGTCGGCATCGTCGCGGACTTCCTGGACGCACTCGACCTGACCGACGTCACGCTGGTGATCACCGACTGGGGTGGCGCGATCTTCCTCACCGACATCGGCCGCGACAAGCGGGTGGGCAGCATGGTGATCTGCCCGTCGGAGGCGTTCGGCAACTTTCCGCCCGGCTTCCCAGGCAAGGTCTCCTGGCTGATCAGCCGCAGCCCGCTGACGGTGTCGCTCGCGATGCGCCAGCTCCGCATCGGCTGGTTGCGTCGCCAATGGTTGATGTTCGGGATGATGGCGAAGAAGCCAGTCCCACAACACATCGTCGACGCGTGGTTCGACGCAGGCCTCAAGGACGAACGGATCCGGCGCGATCTGGTGAAGTACTGCCGCACCAAGTTCGTCAAACCCGATTTGGTGCGCAGCACCGAGCGGTTGGCCGCATTCGACGGCGACGTCCTCGTGCTGTGGAGTCACAACCCGGTCATGCCCGACGACCACGCGACGCGGCTGGCCGAGCTGACGAAGGGGTCGCTGCGGTACGTCGATGACGCGAACGTTCTGATCATGCTCGATCAGCCCGAGCAGACCGCCAGGGAAATCGGAACGTTCCTGAGCCGCCAGTCGCGCTGCGGGACGGGCCCCGGTAACTGATACTGAACGATGCGTTCAGTATCGATGTCCACCGTTGACCAATGACCGAAGACCTCGCCGACACGCAGTCGACATCCCCCGTCGCTTCGCTCGCCCCGGCAAAGACCCGGCCCGGCCGGCCTCGCAGCGAGCAGTCCAGGGCTGCCGTCCTACGTGCGGCGTCGGAGCTGATGCAGGAAGTCGGACTCCGGGCGATGACCACAGAACTGATCGCCGCCCGCAGCGGCGCGAGCAAGGCGACGATCTACAAGTGGTGGCCGAACAAGTACACCGTCGCCGTCGAGGCGTTCCTGTCGGAGATGTTGGCGGAGGCGCCCGATCCCGACTCCGGATCGGCCCGTGAAGACTTCTGCGTCGTGCTTCGCGGCGTGATGCACTTCTACACCACGCCGACCGGACGCATATTCGCGCAGCTGGTCGGCGAAGCGCAGTTCGACCCGCTGGTCCACGCCGAGTTGCGGGACGTGTTCATTCAGTCCCGGCGGCGCGTGGGCAGGGCCATCTGGGATCGCGGCGTCGCCCGTGGTGAGCTGCGCGCCGACGTCGACCCAGAGATCGCGATCGACATAGTGTTCGCACCGGCGATCTATCGCCTGGTCACAGGAAGCGGCGCACTCGACGCTGCCGCCGCCGAAGCGATCGTCGCCGCGGCGTTGTCCGGCCTCGCCGTGTGATCGACCGCACTCGTTGAACGGGGAAGTTTTCTGCTCGTGACAGCGCTGAAACCTAATGGAAACTGAACGTCCAGTTTCCATATAGGAGCTACACCATGAGCATCACGAAAGACATCCTCACGCCAGCGCTGCTGGTGGCCGCTGCGGCAGGTTCGCTTGCCCTCGCCCCGATAGCGCTAGCGGAGACGGCACAACCGCCGAACTGCGCGACCCTGAGCAGCTCGAGCACGCAATGCCAGACGCCGGGCAACGTCCAGCTGACCGCTACCCCGCCCTACGTGCCCTACCAGCAGCAATACCCGTACTTCGGCGGCGTTGTGATCCTCGATCATCATGGCCACGGCGGGTTTGGCGGACACCGCTAACAGCGGGCGAGATCAGTCCTCGTCGAGGGCTGCGGCTACCTCGTCGGATATGTCGACGTTGGAGTACACGTCCTGCACGTCGTCGGTTTCCTCGAGGGCGTCGAGCAGCTTGAGCACCTTGCGGGCGCCGTCGAGATCGACGGGCACCGTGACGGACGGCTGGAAGCTGGCCTCGGCGGATTCGTAGTCGATTCCGGCGTCCTGCAATGCCGTTCGCACGGCGACCAGATCGGTCGGCTCGGCGATGACCTCGAAGCTATCGCCAAGATCGTTGACGTCCTCGGCGCCTGCCTCAAGCACCGCCGTCAGCACGTCGTCCTCGGACAGGCCGTTCTTCTCAAGCGTGACGACGCCCTTGCGGGCGAACAGATACGCCACCGAACCCGGGTCGGCCATGTTGCCGCCGTTGCGCGTCATCGCGATTCGAACCTCGCTGGCCGCGCGGTTGCGGTTGTCGGTCAGGCACTCGATGAGCACCGCCACCCCGTTCGGGCCGTAACCCTCGTAGGTGATGGCCTGCCAGTCGGCGCCGCCGGCCTCCTCGCCAGCGCCACGCTTGCGGGCACGCTCGATGTTGTCGTTGGGCACCGACGTCTTCTTGGCCTTCTGAATGGCGTCGTACAGCGTCGGGTTGCCACCGGGGTCACCGCCGCCGGTGCGGGCCGCGACCTCGATGTTCTTGATGAGCCGGGCGAACTCCTTGCCACGGCGCGCGTCTTTGACGGCCTTTTGATGCTTGGTAGTCGCCCACTTGGAATGGCCGCTCATGCAGGTGCAACTCGCTTTCCTCAGACTGCAAGGTCAACCGTCGAGTCTACGTGGAGGTTCCCGACGAACCACACCGCCTCGGGCGCTACCCGGCCGGTTTGATCTGCCCCTCGACGTAGTGCTGCAGGTTCGGTGCGACGGCCGCGACGATCTCGTTGTCGCTCATCGACGCGACCGGCTCGATCTTCCATACGTAGCGCATCATCGCCAGGCCCATGATCTGCGACGAGATCAGGCCGCTGCGCATCAGTCGGTCGTGTTCGTCGACGCCGAGCTGAGCGAGGCCGATCAGGCTTCCCTCGACGATCTTGCGCAGCTTCTCGCGGGTCGCCTGTTCGTGTGCCGCCGTCAGCAGGATCGACCGCAGGACGGGACCGATCTCCTCGTCGGCCCAGGCGCCGAGCATCAAGCGCAACAATGCCGTGCCCAGTTCACCGACCGGCGTCGTCCACGTCTTCGCGACGTTCTCCAGCCACCTGGCCGGTGGGGCCGTCGCGGCGTCGAGCAGCGCCTCCTTCGACCCGAAGTAGTGGTAGACGAGCGCGGGATCGACGTCGGCCGTGCGGGCGATCGCGCGAATCGTCGTACCCGCCCAACCGTTTTCGGCGAACTCCTCGCGTGCGGCGGCAAGGATGCGCGCGGCGAGGACGCCCCGTTCGTCGCGCGGCCCTGGGGTGGACGACTTCTTCACCATGAATTGACTCTCACGAAAATCACCTCTTGCGTAGGCAGTAATTTCAACATACCGTGAGACTAGTTTCAACAATACGTGAAATTTAGGAGTCACGACATGACCGACACCCCGACCACCCTCGAAGCCGTCGTCGTCGGCGCCGGTCCGGTCGGCCTCGTCGCCGCTTGTGAACTGGCGCGCCGCGGCATTCGCGTTCGCGTGATCGACAAGCTGGCCGAGCCCACCACCGAGTCCCGCGCCATCGCGATCCACTCGCGCAGCCTCGACATGTTCGATCGGATGGGCATCGTCGACGACCTCGTCGCGACGGGCGCGAAGTCGATGGGGATGAAGATGTTCAGCAATGGCAGGGAGCTCTTCCACGTCGAGTTCGACGGCGTGGACAGCGCCTTCCCGTGGTCGCTGCTCACCCCCCAAACCGAGACCGAGCGGGTGTTGTTCGAGCGGCTGACCTCACTCGGCGTTTACGTCGAGCGGGGCACCGAGCTCACCGACCTGACGCAGGGCGACAACGTCGTCCAGCTGACTGTCCGCCATTCCGACGGCGCCACCGAGACGATCGCAACACCATGGGTGATCGGCGCCGACGGCAGCCACAGCACGGTGCGCCACCTGGTCGGCGCCCGCCTGGCGGGCTCGTTCAAGGGTGAGCGCTTCATTCTGGGCGACTGCGACGCCGACAGCGACCTCGCCCCTGACTCGATGCACACGATGTTCGCGCCAGAGGGCCCCGTGCTGTTCATGCCGATGCGTGACGGCCGCGCCAGGATCATGGCCGAGATCCACGACGCACCGGGCACGCCACTCAACCTTCAACCGGCCCAGGATGACCTGCAACGGATCCTCGATCAGCGGGTCGGCGGGATCACCATCACGAAGAGCCACTGGCTGACCTGCTTCGAGGTTCATCACGGGCAGGTGCCTGCCTACCGATACGGCAGGGTCTTCCTGGTCGGCGACGCCGCGCACATTCACAGTCCCGCGGGCGGACAGGGCATGAACACCGGCATGCAGGATGCGTTCAATCTCGTCTGGAAGCTGGCCGCGACGATCAGCGGTGACGGTGGCCAGGCCCTGCTCGACAGCTATCACGTGGAGCGCTACCCGGTCGCCGAGCGGGTGATCTCCTTCTCCAGCAAGCTGACCACCGCGGCCACGTTGCATGGCGGTGCCCACGTGGTTCGCAACGCGATCATGAAGGTTCTCGGCAGCATCCCCGCCGTCGGCGACAAGCTCGCCGCCCTCGTCGAGGAGATCGGCATCGGCTACCAGGGCAGCCCGGCGGTGCTCGACAGGCGGCCGCGGCATGCCGACGTCGTCGCAGGCCAGCATCTGCCCCATCCCGACGACCCCGAACTACGCAAGGAACTCGGCCGGGTCTGCTCGGCTGGCCATACCGTGCTCACCGTCGCAGCGCCGGATGGTCCGACACCCGCTGCGGGGCCGGCCGGACACGTGCAGGTCCTCATCACCTCCGACGGCGCCCCGGTCGACGGACACGACGAGACCATCGTCGATCCGGGTGGCGCCATCGCCAAGCGGTACGGCTTGCGGTCCGGCGGTCGCGTCGTCGTCCGGCCAGACGGTTACATCGGGGCCGTCACGGCGCTGGACGATCCGGCTGGGATCGCGGACTACTTCGACCTGATCGCGCGGTGATCCGGTGTACACCTACGACATCGACATCGACGCACAGACGATGTTCGACGACCGCGCAGTGCAGTTCGCCAAGTTCGGCGTACCGACCGACGACATCGAACGAGTCCGCGCGGCGGTCACCGACATGTGGTCCGACGAGCCCGGCGGCTGGGTGTTCGAATGGTCGACGCTGGCGCAGCGGTACGCCGAGTGGGGCGATCATCGGATGCGTCGTTGGTATACGGCTGCGCGAAGTTCCCCTGCCTGACCGATCAGGCCAGGGAGCGTGCATTGCAACGGCAACTCGAGGAATTCGAGCTGGCTGCAAGGGATTTCCCCGTCCGCTTCGAGCGCCGCATCATCGAAGTGCCCCGTCGCGGGGGCACCGTCGAGGTGCCGCTGCACCTCTATTCGGTCGACGGCCAATTCGCCGGCCGGCCGGTGCTGCTGCTCAGCGGCGGCGTCGACACCTGGAAGATGGACGTGCACCCGTGGTGCGAGACCTTCACGCTGAACGCAGGCGTTGGCGTGCTCGCCTTCGACCACCCTGGCACCGGTGAAACGAGAATCCCTCTGGACGGTCACGCCGACGAGGTGGTCCGCGGCATCGCCGACTACGCCCGCGGCATCGGCGACGGTCGGGTCGCGCACTTCGGCGCGTCGTTCGGCGGCAACTTCGCCGCGATGTCCGGATTGGCCGGAATCGTGGACGCCGCAGTCGATCTCGGTGGCCCCGTGGTCGACTCATTCCATCAGGAGAACCTCGCCAAACTACCCTTCGGGATGCACGACATCCTTGGCAACGCGATGGGGTGGGACCACTCCCCGACCCCGACGGAGCTCCGTGCCGGGCTCGACGAGCTGTCACGGCGGGACCTTCTTGCCCAGCAGACCAATTCGGCGATGCTGGTGATCAACGGCGCCGACGACGTGTTCATCCCTCGATCGGACACGCTGGTGTTCGAGGGTCGACGCGACACCGAGGTGCACCTACTTCCCGACAGCGGGCACGTCGCGGTGAGCAAGGCCGCCGAGGTCGTGCCCATGGTCGTCGACTGGCTCCGCCGCCACCTCCCCTAACTTGCGATTTGGGCGCGGAAATCCGCGCTCACCGCGCTCACCGCGGGTTAGCGCGCCGAAATCGCTTAGAGGGAGGCGACGAACAGGCGATGGACCCGTCGGTCGCCGGTCATTTCCGGGTGGAACGACGTCGCGAGCATCCGGCCCTGCCGGACGGCGACGGGATGCCCCGCCGCTTCGGCGAGGATCTCGACGTCGGGGCCGACGCGCTCGACCCATGGCGCGCGGATGAACACGGCGTGCATGGGTTCGTCCAGCCCTTGGAAGGCGATGTCACCCTCGAACGAGTCGACCTGCCGCCCAAAGGCGTTGCGTCGCACCGTCATGTCGATGGCACCGAGCGGCACGGCCTCTCGCCCTGGCACGCCCGCATCGTTGATCGTGGTGGCGAGCAGGATCATGCCCGCACAAGAACCGTACGCAGGCATGCCGTCGGCCAGCCGCGCCCGCAACGGCTCGAGCAGCTCGAACTCCCGCAGTAGAAGGCTCATCGCCGTGGACTCGCCACCGGGAATCACCAACGCATCGACGGCGTCCAACTCGGTCCTGCGCCGCACCGTCACGGCCTCGGCGCCTGCCTCGGTCAGCGCCGCCAGATGTTCTCGGGTATCACCTTGCAGCGCAAGGACTCCGACGCGCGCGCTCACTCGCGGTTGGGCATGAAGTCACGCTGGTAGCGGGTCAGCCCCTCCTGCATCACCGCGGCGACCATCTCGCCGTACTGGTTGAAGAGCTTGCCCTGGGTGAGCGCACGCCCGCCACACGCCGACGGCGAGGACTGGTCGTACAGCAGCCACTCGTCGGCGCGGAACGGGCGCATGAACCACATCGCGTGATCGAGCGACGCGATCATCAGGTGGTTGCGCTCCTTGGGGTGATTCACCTGTGCCGAACCGAGCAGCGTCAGGTCGCTGAGGTAGGCCAGGGCGCAGATGTGCAGCACCGGGTCGTCGGGCAGCGGATCGGTGTGGCGGAACCACACCTGCTGCTGCGAGGCCTTGCCTGGCAGCAGGGCTACCTGGTCGCGCGGCACGATGCGAACGTCCCACTCCGCGAACTGGGCGAACCCGGCATCGTCGAACGCCCCACCCGACCGGAAACCGGGCAGGTCATCCGGCGGCGGCGCGGCGGGCACGGGGTCCTGGTGCTCGATGCCACTCTGGTCGGTCTGAAACGACGCCGACATGCTGAAGATGGTCTCGCCGTGCTGGATGGCGCTCACCCGTCGGGTAGCGAACGAGCCTCCGTCGCGGAGCCGTTCGACCAGATAGACCGCGGGCGCCCTGGCATCGCCGGGCCGCAGGAAATAACCGTGCAGCGAGTGCACCTGGTAGTGCGGGTCGACCGTACGCACGGCCGACACCAGTGACTGGCCGGCCACATGACCGCCGAAAGTGCGTTGCAAGAAGCCCGATTCGGGGCTGAACACACCACCGCGGTAGATGTTGACCTCGAGCTGCTCGAGATCGAGGATCTTTTCGATCGACATGTGGCTACTGTGCCATCCGCGCATCGCGCGAGCGGCGCACCCCTACCAGCCGCGTTCGGCGAGCCGGTGTGGCTGCGCGATGTCCTCCACGTTGATGCCGACCATGGCCTCGCCCAACCCACGCGACACCTTGGCCAGCACGTCGGGATCGTCGTAGAAGGTGGTGGCCTTCACGATCGCCGCACCGCGCTCGGCGGGGTTGCCGGACTTGAAGATGCCCGAACCGACGAACACACCCTCGGCACCCAGCTGCATCATCATCGCCGCATCCGCAGGAGTGGCGATGCCACCAGCGGTGAACATCGTCACCGGCAGCTTGCCCGCCCGCGCCACCTCGACCACCAGGTCGTACGGCGCCTGCAGTTCCTTTGCCGCGACGAACAATTCGTCCTCGCTCAGCGACGACAGTCGACGGATCTCCCCGCCGATGGCCCGCATGTGCGTGGTCGCATTCGATACGTCCCCGGTACCCGCCTCGCCCTTGGAGCGGATCATCGCCGCACCCTCGGTGATCCGGCGCAACGCCTCGCCCAGGTTGGTCGCCCCGCACACGAACGGCACGGTGAACTTCCACTTGTCGATGTGGTTGGCGTAATCGGCAGGGGTCAGCACTTCGGACTCGTCGACGTAGTCCACCCCGAGGCTCTGCAGGATCTGCGCCTCCACGAAGTGACCGATGCGCGCCTTGGCCATCACCGGGATGGTGACCGCGGCGATGATGCCCTCGATCATGTCCGGGTCGCTCATCCGCGACACCCCGCCCTGGGCACGAATGTCGGCGGGCACGCGCTCGAGCGCCATCACCGCAACCGCACCCGCAGCCTCGGCGATCCGGGCCTGTTCGGGCGTGACGACGTCCATGATGACGCCGCCTTTGAGCATCTCGGCCATTCCGCGCTTGACCCGGGCGGTTCCGGTCTGGGTCACCGACCCGTTAGGTGCGGTATCCACGCTATCTCCTCCAAATAGGTACTGAACCAGTCTAGTGGCACGGCCAAATCGATTAGATCCGCATTTCTGCCAGCCATTATCGGATGGACTGCAACTCTCGTACCGGCCCGCCCGAGGCCGTCACGTTGGCCTCCGCAAGCAGTTCGGCCAACTGCAGCGGGTAGACCGTTTCACCACGGGCAGCCAGCTCACCGATGGTGTCCTCGTCACACCAACGGTGCCCGTGGATGGACCGACGCTCGAGCGCGGTGTGGCCGCTGGTCGACGGTTCGAACCGCGTTGTGCGATGGATGAAGAACATTTCCTCGCTGCGGATCACCGTGCCGTTGAATTCGAACACCGCCTCGCGCCGCCACACCGGACCGATCAGGTCGGCGGGGCTGACGATCAGCCCGGTCTCCTCCTCGATCTCGCGTACCGCGGCGTCGGGGAGCGCCTCCCCCGGTTCCACCGCGCCGCCCACCGTGAACCACCAGCGTGGCGCAACGCCTGCCTCGCTGGCCGGGTCGGAGCCACAGAACAGCAGCACGCTGCCCTGCTCGTCGAGCAGCACGACACGCGCCGACGTGCGCGGGTTCACCGGCCCGACGGAGCGCCGCGAGGATCGCTCGGCGATCTCGAAATACGTTGGCAATGCCGCGGTTCCACCGAGGTGAAGCCATCGCACCATCGGCCGCTCACGCAGCGAGAGGGTGTCGCGGACGGCGTCGTTGTGAAACCGGCGGGCTAGCATCACACGTGCCTCGGCATCGGCCAACTCCGCCACCAATGGCACCGGCAACGAAACGGGATCCACCAACGCGAGCGCCCCGGACAGCTCGTTCTCGGCGGCCTCCCGCCCGGACCGCGGCGCCCGCTCGGCGGCGTCGGCCAGTGCGGCCAACCGCACACCAGCGGCTGACCCGCCGTAGGCGTCGGTCGCGACGGCCCTCGCCACCACGGCGCGCCGCGCCAACAGGCCGTCGAGCGCAAGCCACGACAGGTCGTATCGGACGTGCAGGCGGTCCAGCCGGTTCGCGGTCTGAAAGGCCCAGACACCGCCGACCAGCAGCACCACGGCCAGAAGCACCAGCGCGATCACCAAGAGCCAACTGATCAACCCACGCCCCCAGTCGCTTCGCTCTCCCCCGCAAGCGGGGGGACCCCCAACGCCGTCACGATGCCACCTGGACCTTCGCGCCCGCCCCTGCCACCGTCTCGTAGACCCGCAGGATCTGTCGGGCCACCACCGACCAGTCGTAACGGCGCACTGCCTTCGCCGCGCCCTCGACGTAACGCTCGCGGACCGCGTCGTCGGACAGCAATTCGATCAACCCCGAAGCCAGCGCCGCCGAATCGTCGACGGGCACCAACAGGCCCGCGGCACCGTCCTCGAGCACTCGGCGGAACGCGTCGAGGTCGCTGGCCACCACGGCGGTGCCCGCGGCCATCGCCTCGACCAGCACGATGCCGAAGCTCTCGCCGCCGGTGTTCGGCGCGCAGTACACGTCGGCGCTGCGCATCGCGGATGCCTTCGCGGCGTCGTCGACAAGCCCGAGGAAGCGCAGGTGCCCGGCCAGCGCGCCTGCTTCCTCCGTCAGCTCCTCCTCGTCGCCGCGCCCGACGACGAGCACCTCGACGTCGGGCAGCGCGTCGACCAGTGCGGGCAGCGCACCGAGCAGAACCGACATGCCCTTGCGTGGTTCGTCGAAGCGACCAAGGAACAGCACGGTCTTGCCGGGTCGCGGGTACCCGTCGAGCTTCGGCGCCGTCTCGAACGAGGCGACGTCCACGCCGTTGGGAATCTCGACGGCGTCGGACCCCAGTGCCTCCATCTGCCAGCGCCTGGCCAGATCCGATACCGCGATGCGGCCGACGATCTTCTCGTGCCAGGGACGCAGAATGCCCTGAAAGACGCTGAGGGTCAACGACTTCGTGGTCGACGTGTGGAACGTCGCGACGATCGGCCCCTCGGCGATCATCAACGCAAGCATCGACAGGCTTGGTGCGTTTGGCTCGTGCAGGTGCAGCACGTCGAAGTCACCGTCGACGAGCCACTTCTTCACCGTGCGGTGGGCGGCAGGGCCGAACCGCAGCCGTGCGACCGACCCGTTGTACGGAATCGGGAGGGCCTTCCCTCCGGAGACGACGTAATCGGGCAGCGAGGCGTCCGGCGACGATGGGGCGAGCACGCTGACCACGTGTCCGTAGCCGACCATCACCTCGGCCAGCTGCAGCACGTGCGCCTGAACGCCGCCGGGTACGTCGAACGAGTACGGGCAGACCATCCCGATGCGCATCAGGACGCCTCACCGGCCAAGCGCGCCCGGCGTTCGTCCGACAGGTCGGCAATCCACTGCGGCTGCAGCATGTGCCAGTCGGCGGGATGGGCGGCGATGTCGATGGCGAACTGGTCGGCCAGCGCCTGCGTGACCACGTTGACGTCACCCGACGAGAGGTCCAACGGCGGATGGACGGTGGTCACCGTCACGTCGGGCTTGAACCAGGGGTGCGTGGGAAGCAGCGCGGCACCCGTCGCCAGCGCCAACTTGGCCGGCCCGGCGGGCAGTCGGGTGGGCTCACCGAAGAAGTCGACCTGCACACCCGACCGGGTCAGGTCGCGATCCGACATCAGGCAGACCAGCCCGTTGCTCCGGAGTCGCTCGGCCAGGATCTCGAACGGCGGCCGTTCCCCTCCGGTCAGCGGAAGCACCTCGAACCCCAGGCTCTCGCGGTAGTCGAGGAACCGCTTGTACAACGATTCGGGCTTGAGCCGTTCGGCGACGGTGGCGAAGTTGCCGTAGATGTTGGTGAGCCACACCCCTGACATGTCCCAGTTGCCACTGTGCGGAAGCGCCAAAATCGCACCGCGGCCGGCTTCCAGTGCGGCGACGACGTTCTCGCCGCCCTGCACGGCATCGTTCAGTCGGCGCGCCAACACCTGGTGATCCATCGAAGGCAACCGGAAGGCCTCCCGCCAGTACCGGGCGTAGGAGGCCAACGAAGCGCGAATCAGGCTGCCAGGCACCTCGGCGGGCGGCACCCCGATCACCCGGGCCAGGTTCTTGCGCAGTTGTTCGGGGCCGCCGCCGCGGGATGCGTACCACGCACCGGCGTCGAAGGCATTGCGGGCGGCGAACTCCGGCATGGCGCGCACCACTCGCCAGCCCGCGCCGTAGCCCAGATCGGCGAGCTGACCGCTCAGCGGAATCGTGAGCCCGCGCACACTCGGCAGTCCCGCCGACGGCGTGCTCACTGTGCGCTCGCTTCGCCTTGTGAATCGGCGTCCGGCTGAGCCGAATCAGCCTGCGGCTGCGGCGAATCCGTCTCCAGCGGCTCCATCGCGCCCGGCGAGGTGCGCACGGCGTGCACCCGCTGACCCAGTGTCACCAGGCTGGTCACCGCCAGCAGCCACATCGCGACGTGCACCAACCACGGCACGTGCAGGAACGGAACCCCCGACAGTCCCGCTCCGATCAACACGATGAGCAGCCGCTCGGGCCGTTCGATGATCCCGCCGCCACCATCGAGCCCGTTGGCCTCGGCGCGGGCCTTGATGTAGGACACCACTTGTGAGGTGACCAGACAGATCATCGTGGCCACCACCAGCGAGGTGCAGTGCGTGCCGAACGCCGCCCACCACAGCAGGCCGCAGAAGATCGCGCCGTCGGCGATCCGGTCACAGGTGGCGTCCAACACCCCGCCGAACCTGGTGCCGAAACCACGTTCGCGCGCCATCGCCCCGTCGAGCATGTCGGCAAGGACGAAGACGGCCACCGAGAATGCGCCCCACCAGAGTTGCCCGATCGGGAACAGCGTCAGCGCCGAGATCACCGTTCCCGCAGTGCCGATGATGGTGATGCTGTCCGGGGTGAGCCCGGTACGCAGCGCGGCTCTCGCCACCGGTCTGCTGAGCTTCGCGTAGGCGGCCCTGGTGAGAAGGTAGTAGTCGCTCACGGCAGGCTCGCCCACGCGGTGGCCAGCAACTCGCGGGTGTCGCGGAGCAACTGCGGAATGATCTTGGAACCACCGATGATAGTGATGAAGTTCGCGTCGCCGCCCCAGCGCGGCACGACGTGCATGTGAAGATGCTCGGCCAACGAACCACCGGCGGCCGTTCCGAGGTTGAGCCCGACGTTGAAGCCGTGCGGCCGGGACACACTCTTCATCACGCGAATCGACTTCTGCGTGAAGGCCATCAGCTCGGCGCTCTCCGCGACGGTGAGGTCCTCGAGCTCGGCCACCCTGCGGTAGGGCACCACCATCAGGTGCCCGGGGTTGTACGGGTAGAGGTTCAGCACCGCGTAGACGAGCTCGCCGCGCGCGACCACCAGTCCGTCCTCGTCCGTCATGTTGGGGATGTCGGTGAACGGTTCGGACGACTTCGCCGATCCGGTCTTGATCGCATCGGCGATGTAGTTCATCCGGTGCGGCGTCCACAGCCGTTGCAGGTGGTCGGGCTCGCCGACGCCGTGATCGACGATCTCGTGGCCGTCGTTCGATGTCACGTCGCGCCGACCTCGAGCAGTTCGGCAGTGGGAGCAGCGTTCTCACGCCGGGCGATCCAGTCCGCGATGGTCTCGACGGCCACGTCGCGAGGTACGCCGTTGACCTGGGTGCGGTCGCCGAACCGGAAGCTGACCGCGCCGGCCTCCACGTCGCGGTCACCCGCGAGCAGCATGAACGGCACCTTCTGGTTGGTCTGGTTGACGATCTTCTTCGCCATCCGATCGTCACTGGTGTCGACCTCGACGCGTATCCCCCGCGCCTTCAGTTGCGCGGCAACGCCTTCCAGGTACTCGACATGTCCGTCCGCGACCGGGATGCCCACTACCTGGACCGGCGCCAGCCAGGCGGGGAAGGCGCCCGCGTAGTGCTCGGTGAGGATGCCGAAGAACCGTTCGATCGAGCCGAACAGCGCGCGGTGGATCATCACGGGCCGCTGACGGCTGCCGTCGGCCGCGGTGTACTCGAGGTCGAACCGGTCGGGAAAGTTGAAGTCCAGCTGGATGGTCGACATCTGCCAACTGCGGCCGAGCGCATCGCGCGCCTGGACCGAGATCTTCGGTCCGTAGAACGCGGCGCCGCCCGGGTCGGGCACTAGTTCCAGGCCGGACGCTTCGGCGACCTCGGCGAGGGTGTTGGTGGCCTCTTCCCAGATCTCGTCGGAGCCGACGAACTTCTTCGGGTCCTTGGTCGACAGTTCCAGGTAGAAGTCATCGAGTCCGTAGTCGCCGAGCAGGCCGATGACGAACTTCAGTAGTGAGGTGAGTTCGTCGCGCATCTGATCACGGGTGCAGAAGATGTGCGCGTCGTCCATGGTGAGCCCGCGTACCCGGGTCAATCCGTGTACCACACCGGACTTCTCGTAGCGGTACACCGCACCGAACTCGAAGGCACGCAACGGAAGTTCGCGATAGGACCGCCCGCGGGCCCGGAAGATCAGGCAGTGCATCGGGCAGTTCATCGGCTTGAGGTAGTAGTCCTGACCCGGTTTGCGCACCGTGCCGTCCGCGTTGAATTCGGCGTCGATGTGCATCGGCGGGAACATCCCGTCGGCGTACCAATCCAGGTGCCCGGAGGTGTGGAACAGCTGCGCCTTGGTGATGTGCGGGGTGTTGACGAACTCGTAGCCGGCCTCGATGTGCTTTCGGCGCGAGTAGTCCTCGAGCTCCCGCCGGATGATGCCGCCCTTGGGGTGGAAAACCGGCAGACCAGAACCGATCTCGTCGGGGAAGCTGAACAGGTCGAGTTCAGTGCCCAGCTTGCGGTGGTCGCGCCGCTGCGCCTCCTCGATCAGCTCGAGGTGGCGGTCGAGCGCTTCCTGCGACTCCCATGCGGTGCCGTAGATGCGCTGCAGGCTGGCGTTGTCCTGATCGCCCCGCCAGTACGCGGCCGAACTGCGGGTCAGCTTGAACGCCGGGATGTACTTGGTGGTCGGGATGTGCGGACCACGGCACAGATCGCCCCAAACCCGCTCGCGGGTGCGGGGATTGAGGTTGTCGTAGGCGGTCAGCTCGGCGCCGCCGACCTCCATCACGTCGGGGTCGCCGGACTTGTCGTCGATCAACTCCAGCTTGAACGGCTCGTTGGCCAATTCCTCGCGGGCCTGGTCCTTCGACTCGTAGACGCGCCTGTCGAACAGCTGTCCTTCCTTGACGATCTGGCGCATGCGCTTCTCGAGCGCCTCGAGGTCGTCTGGCGTGAATGCCCGCGGCACGTCGAAGTCGTAGTAGAAGCCGTCGGTGATCGGCGGACCGATGCCGAGCTTCGCCTCGGGGAACATGCCCTGTACGGCCTGCGCGAGTACGTGCGCGGTCGAGTGCCGGATGACGCTGCGGCCGTCGTCGGTGTCGGCGGCGACGGGCGTCACCTCGGCGTCGGCGTCGGGTACCCAGGACAGGTCATGCAGCAGGCCTTCGGCGTCGCGCACGACGACGATGGCGTCCGGCGCCCCCCTTGTCGGCAGCTCCGCAGCACGAACCGCCGCCCCTGCGGTCGTCCCGGCAGCGACCCGGATCGGGCCTGCGAGGACGGGGCTGGCGGCGGGATTCATCGGTGGATCTCCTCGGTGCGGGTATGCGGGGGTTATCTGACCGCGACCATGCTATCGGGGAGCGTGCTGACTACCCCAGACCGATGGGGCTCTTCAGCCAGGACTGCTCGAAGCCCAACAATCCCGCGGCCCAGGCGAGCGCGCCGAACAGCCACAGCGTCGCCACCACCACCGCGGCGGTGAACAGCACGCCCAGTGCCTGGACCCACAGCCCTTGGCGCTTGAACCAGGCCATCACCTGGTCGTAACGCTCGCGGGTGAACTTGAGCAGCCGGCGTGCCCACTCGAATTCGGTGGCCAGGATCGCCAGGCCGACGAAGACGATCGCCCAGCCGGGACCCGGGTACGGGATCGCGAGGATTCCGACGCCGAGCACGGCAAGGCCGGTCACGCCGACGACGATGCGATAGGTGAAGTCGGCGGCCCTGCGCTCACGCAACGTGTCGCGCCACCTCGCCCAGCGCCGGGTAGGGCTAGTCCCCTTCTCGGGTCGCTCCGCTCCTGCCCTCCGAATGCTCATGGCTGCCCCGGCTTCAGTTTCACGAACAGTGCCTCGGCCTCGCACAGCACGGCGTCGCCGTCGAGCAGTCGCCCCGACACGAAGATCTTGCGGCCCTCCGTCCCGTCGATGGTCGCGTCGATGCCCAGTTCCCGTTCGACCGGGACGATCTGGCGGTAGTTCACGTGTAGGTAGGCCGTGCGCTGGTAGAAGCTTGCGCCGAGTTTGACGGCGGTGAAGCCGAGCAGTGAGTCGAACAGCAGGGCCAGCGCGCCGCCGTGTACTGCGCCGTTGCGACCGAGGTGATAGCGCCGGAACCGAGCGGTGCCACCGATCCGGCCGTCCTCGGTCACGGCCAGGTCGACCGGCACCTGCAGAATGTTGCCCCTGTTGGGCAGGTCCATCCGCCGCCCCGACGGGGAATGCCATTCGTCGGCGTCGTAGGGCGCCAGCTGGCGATTCAGTTCGTCGAGCACGTCGGCTGCCCTGGCGATGACGTCGTCGGGTGCGTCGGCCGAGCGGGCGTGGTCCTGGAGCGCGCGAACGGCCTCGACGAATCGCCCGTAGTCGGGCCCGCCGCGGTTGGTGGGATCCGGCGGGTTGAATCCGCCGCCGGGGTGCGCCTCTGTCGGTTCGGTAACCACACGGTCACCGTATTGCCGACGTCCTCAGCTTGCCGAGCCGGCACTGCTCAATGTGTCGAACTCCGCATCGGACAGCTCGATTCCTGCGGCCGCGACGTTCTCCTCGAGGTGCGCCACCTTCGACGTGCCTGGGATCGGCAGCATCACCGGCGAACGCTTGAGCAGCCAGGCCAGCGCCAGCTGCGACGGGCTGGAGTGGTGGTCGGCGGCGATGCGCTGCAACGGGCCGTCGGAGGCCGACAACGGTCCGCCCGCGAGCGGGAACCACGGAATGAACGCGATGCCCTCCTCGGTGACCTTGTCCAGCAGTGCCTCCGACGTACGAACGGTGAGGTTGTACATGTTCTGCACCGAGACGATGGTCGCCGTCTTCTGTGCGACGGCAAGCTGCTCGACGCTGACCTCGGACAGCCCGATGTGGCGGATCTTGCCCTCCTGCTGCAGCGCGACGAGCTCGCCGATCTGGTCCTCGGCAGGGAACTTGTCGTCGATGCGGTGCAACTGGAACAGGTCGATGCGTTCCACGCCGAGCCTGCGCAGGCTCATCTCGCACTCCTGACGGAGATACGCCGGGTAGCCCAGCACCGGCCACACATCGGGCCCGGTGCGCAGCAGACCGGCCTTGGTGGCGATGACGACGTCGGTGTAGGGGTGCAGCGCCTCGCGGATCAGCTCCTCGGAGACGTTACGGGCCGTAGGAGTTGGCGGTGTCGATGAAGTTGACGCCGAGTTCGACGGCACGGCGCAGCACGCGGATGCACTCGTCGCGGTCGGCGGGCGGCCCCCACACCCCCTTGCCGGTCAATCGCATGGCGCCGAAGCCCAGCCGGTTGACGGTCAGGTCCCCGCCGATGTCGAAGGTTCCCGATTCCCCGGCCACGGATTGGTTGCTCACGTGTACGACCGTACGCCCGTGATGACAGGCTGATCCTGTGAAGCTGAACGAGCTGGCGGCGCTGCCCCTGACCTACACCGAGGTCGGTGCGACGGCGGGCCCGCTCCCTCCGGATTACGGCCACTTGCAGGCCACCGCTGTGATCGGGCATGGCAGGCAGCGCTTCGAGGAGGCTGCCGCCGCGGTGATGCGGTGGGGCATGTTGCGTGGCGCCGGAGTGCGGGTCGAGGCGACGACGGAGGTCGCCGCGGTGGGATCGGAGGTCCTCGTCGGCCTTGGCCCGCTGCGGGCACCATGCCGGGTGGTCTACGTCGTCGACGAACCCGACCGGCGCGGGTTCGCCTACGGCACCTTGCCCGGCCACCCGGAGACCGGCGAGGAACTGTTCGCCGTCCGCTACGACCCCGCAAGTGAAGCGGTGTACGCCGAGGTGACCGCGTTCTCCAGACACGGAACGTGGTGGAGTCGCCTGGCAGGCCCCGTCACCTCACTGGCTCAGCGCGTGATCAGCAAGCGGTATCTGCGGGCCGTGTAGCTCCCGGTACCCGCCGCGCGGGCAGCAGGAGCGCCGCTCGCGTCACGACTTGGTGGGCAAGCCGTGTTCGAGTAGGTCGAAGATGGCGTCGAGAGCACCGGGATCGGGGTTGTCGCCGATGAACTGCGGGATCTCCAGTACGTAGCGGGCGGCGGCGCGCGCGGCGATGTCGTCCTGGCCACGATCGATCTCGTCGGCGATTGCGGCCGCCAGATCGTCCTCGCAGCGGATCCAGAGTTTGCGCTGGTACTCGCGCAGCGCTGGCGTGCTGGTGATCAGTTCGACCATGCGGCGGAATTCAGGGGTCGGGTCCGCTTCGAAAGGGCCACGGCCAGACATGAATTCGCGCAGGGCGGCCATCACCGACTGCCCGGCGGCTCGCTCGCGAACCGCGGCCAGCAGACCCTCCCTGCGCTCGACGCCGTCGTCGAACATCAGCGCCTCCTTGCCGTCGGGGACGTGCTTGAACAGCGTCGGCACGGAGACGTCGACCGCGTCGGCGATCTCCTTGACGCTGACCTGGTCGTAGCCGCGTTCGAGGAACAGTCGACGCGCCGCATCGGCGATCGCCTGACGCGTTTGGGCGTTCTTGCGTTCGCGGCGCCCCATCGTCGGCGTGGTCATTCGGCCATCTTAACAGAGTCACTAAATATCTTTAGTCACTTGTCTTTTTTATCGAGTTGTGTTTTCCTGGTTCGAAGCGGTGCCACACGGGGTGGCGCTCAGGTGGGTTCCGCCGCTGGATGCTTCGGTGG
This sequence comes from Mycobacterium sp. AZCC_0083, assembly GCF_014202335.1. Taxonomy (GTDB): domain Bacteria; phylum Actinomycetota; class Actinomycetes; order Mycobacteriales; family Mycobacteriaceae; genus Mycobacterium. The sequence goes on from NZ_JACHGP010000001.1 coordinate 465,671, forward strand.
GCTCCGCCCACGTGGCGATGGAAGGGGGCTAATCACCATGGATGACAGCGCTATTGAATCGACGCCCGTGCTCGTGGTCGGAGGCGGGCTCGTTGGACTATCCACGGCAATGTTCCTGGCGTGGCGGGGTGTCCCATGCGTGCTCGTCGAGAAGCGCCAGGGCAGCTCGGCGCACCCCAGGGCCATCGGCTACACGACGCGGACCATCGAACTGTTCTCGCGGATCGGGATCGAGCTCCCGCCGCACGACGGCGGCGGGCCGCGCCGTGCGCGCGTCGAAAGCCTTGCAGGACAGTGGTTCGAGGAGTACCCGTGGTCGCCGGGCGGCGCGAAACTTCCCGAGATCGAGTACTCGCCGTACAATGGCACCGCCATCCCCCAGGACCGGCTCGAACCGATCCTGCGCGACAAGGCCATCGAACTCGGTGCCGAAGTCCGACTCAACACCGAGTTGATCGACGTCGCTGAAGTCGATGGCGGCGTCATCGCCACCCTGCGGCACCGCGACGGACGCGAATCGCGACTGCACGCACAGTACGTAGTGGCCGCCGATGGCGTGCACAGCCCGATGCGTCAGACGTTGGGCATCGGCCGCAGCGGACAGGGTCTGCTGGCCGTCCAGCGCAGCATCCTGTTCCGCGCTCCACTGGACGAGTACCTCGAGCACGGGATCGTCCAGTTCGAGATCGAGCAGCCCGGCTTGTCCGCGTTCCTCACCACCTACATGGACGGCCGCTGGGTCCTGATGCTCAGCGACGACGTCGACCGCAACGACGACGAACAACGCGCGGTGATTCGGCAGGCGGTCGGCCGACCCGACCTCGACGTGGACCTGTGCACCACCGGGCGTTGGGAACTGGCCGCCCTGATAGCCGACCAGTTTCGTGTTGGACGGATATTCCTCGCCGGCGACGCTGCCCACCAGCTGCCCCCCAACCGCGGCGGCTACGGCGCCAACACCGGCATCGAGGATGCCCACAACGTGGCGTGGAAGCTCGAAGCCGTCCTTTCGGGCCGATCGACACCGGACTTGTTGGACACCTACGAGGCCGAGCGGCGGCCGATCGCGTGGCTGCGCCACGAGCAGATCTTCGCCCGCGCCGACTACAAGGCGCGCCTGCAGACCGCCGTCGCCGACGTGCCGATCATCGACGACGACGCCATGGAATTCGGGCAGCTGTATCGCTCGGCCGCCGTGCTCGACGCGGGCCAAGAACTGCCGCGTGCGTTGCGGCCCGAGCAGTGGGCCGGCCAACCGGGAACGCGCGCGCCACACCTGAAGGTGCTGATCGACGGCACCGAGGGTTCGACGTTGGACGTGCTTGCACGCGGCTGGGTGTTGCTGTCCGAGGACCAGCGCTGGCAGGACGCGGCGTCGCGAGCCTGCGCCGAACTCGGCATCGACATCGCATTTGCGCACATCGGCTCCGACGTGAAACCCACTGAGCCACTGGCATTTCAGATGGCGTACGGGATCACGGCCGATGGCGCGACCCTGGTTCGTCCCGACGGTTACGTCGGGTGGCGTGCCGTCACCGCCCCGACGGACCCCGCCGCGGCGCTGACCTCCGCGCTGGGTCGCGTGTCCTGCGCTGCGGCCCAGGCATTGGCCCAACGGGTTCAGCGACTCGAGGACGTCGAAGCCATCAGGGACGTCACCGCCCGCTACGCCACCGCCGTCAACAAGGGATGGAACGGCAAGACCGTCGACCTCGACGCGATTCCATCGATCTTCACCACCGATGCCCGCTGGGTCAGCAGCGACATGGGCATCGCCACCGAGGGGCTGGACGCGATCCTCGCAGGCTTGCCCGAACACACTGCGGTGGTGCAGTTCTCGATGCACGCCTTCCTCAATCCGGTCATCACCGTCAACGTCGACATGGCAACGGGGACCTGGCTGATGTGGGTCGCCTCCATCATCGGTAACGACCCCCGCGCGGTCTACATGAGCGCGGACATGGCGTACACGCGCACCGCCGAGGGATGGCGCATCAACGGTGTCGACATCCATCAAGGCATGCTGCTCTCCGCAACCCCCTCCCCCTAAGGCGATTTGTGCACGCGGGGTCGCGCTCACCGCAAGTCAGCGTGCCGAAATCGCAAGGGTGGCAAGGTTAGCCGTCAGGCCGTCGCACTCATCGTGGGCAGCGCGAAGCCGGCCAGCGCGAGCGTCAGCAGAAACCAGCCAGCACCGTGCCAGATCGGCCACGTCCGGTAGGCACGCCAATCGGCATAGGTCTTGGCGAACGCACCCAAGGCGCCTGCGAACAAGACGGCTGACGGCCCGAATGACCAGATCACCGCTACCGGGTCCGTGATCACGAACGCGGTGAGCGCCCCCGCGGCCAGGACGACGATCACCGCGACATACCCGATGGCAGCCCGCAACGCTGGCGGGTCCCGCCACCGCTTCTCGACGTCGTTCGTCATCGCTTCTCCGTGAAGTCGGCTACGTTCGCAAAATCACTCGAGTGCGAACAGACTTCCCGGTCGCGCGACCGTCAAACGTCCGAGGCCGCTCAGACTCCCGTCGGCACCGGTGCGGTCGCGGGTTCTGGGTCGGTCGGGCGCGCAGGACGCCAGGCCGTCCTGGGAATGATGATCTGTGGCCACCAGAACCACTTGCCCATCAGCCCGGCGATCGCGGGGGTCATGAACGACCGAACGATCAAGGTGTCGAACAAGAGCCCGAGCGCGATCGTGGTGCCCACCTGGGCCATGACGATCAGATCGCTGAACGCGAACGTCGCCATCGTGGCTGCGAAGACGAGCCCCGCCGACGTCACCACCGATCCGGTGCCCGCCATCGAGCGAATGATGCCGGTCTTCAGCCCCCCGTGCAGTTCCTCCTTGAACCGGGACACCAATAGCAGGTTGTAGTCAGAACCCACGGCCAATAGCAGGATCACCGACATCGCCAGCACCATCCAGTGGAGTTCGAGGCCGAGGATGTGCTGCCAGAGGAGCACCGACAAACCGAACGATGCACCGAGCGACAGCAGCACCGTGCCGACGATCACCGCCGCCGCCACCACACTTCGGGTGATGATCAGCATGATGATGAAAATCAGTGTCACCGCTGATATTCCGGCGATCAGCAGGTCATAGAACGACCCGTCGCGCATGTCCTTGTAGGTGGCGGCCGTCCCGGCCAGGTAGATGCTGGACCCCTCGAGCGGGGTGCCCTTGATGGCTTCCTTGGCAGCCTGCTTGATGGCGTCGATGTGCGAGATGCCCTCGGCGGTCGCCGGATCACCCTCGTGGCTGATGATGAAGCGCACCGACTTGCCGTCCGGCGAGATGAAGTTCTTCATACCCCGCTTGAAGTCGGCATTGTTGAAGATCTCCGGCGGCACGTAGAACGTGTCGTCGTTCAACGAGTTGTCGAACGCATCGCCCATCGCGGTCGAGTTCTCCGACATCGCGTTCTGCTGGTCCTGCATGCCCTTTTGGGTGGCATACATCGTCAGCATGATCTGCTTCATGTGCTTCTGGGTCTCGATCTGCGGGCGCAGCAGCGTGACCATTTGCGGCATCAGCGTGTCGAGTTGCACCAGGTCGGGCACCAGCTCCTGGATGTCGGTGGTGAGCGGGTCGATTCCGTCGAGTGTGTCGAAGATCGAACGGATCGACCAGCACACCGGGATGTCGTAGCAGTGCGGTTCCCAGTACAGGTAGTTCCGCAGCGGACGGAGGAAGTCGTCGAAATTGGAGATGTTGTCCCGCAATTCGGCGATGTCGACCGTCATGGTCGTGATCTTGCCCACCATTTCGTGGGTGACGTCGGCCATCTGGCCCATCACGCTGACCATCTTCGTCATCGTGTCGATGGTCGTTTGCATGTCGTTGGCCTGCACCAGCATGTTGGCCATGGTGTCTTGGTTGTACTTGCGATTCATCGTCTGATTGGTGCTCTGCATGCCGACCTGGAACGGGATCGTGGTGTGCTTGATCGGCTTGCCGTCGGGCCGGGTGATCGTCTGGACCCGCGAGATGCCGGGCACGCGGAAGATGGCCTTCGCGATCTTGTCGATCACCAAGAAGTCGGCCGACGTCCGGAGGTCGTGATCGCTGGAGATCATCAGCAGCTCCGGATTCATCCTGGCTGCGTTGAAGTGCCTGTCGGCCACGTCGTAGCCGACGTTGGCCGGGATGTCCTGGGGCAGGTACTTGCGGGCGTCGTAGCTCGTCTTGTAGCTGGGAAGGGCGAGCAACCCGACCAGCGCCAGGGCGATCGTCGCGACGAGAATCGGACCCGGCCACCGCACGACCACGGTACCGATCCGGCGCCAACCCCTGGACCGGATCTTGCGCTTGGGTTCGAAGCGGCCGAAGCGGCTACCCAACGTGACCACCGCGGGACCCAGGGTCAGTGCCGCCATGACGGCGACGAACGTGCCGACGGCACACGGCACTCCCAGCGTTTGGAAGTACGGCAGCCGCGTGAAGCTCAGGCACAGCATTGCGCCCGCGATGGTGAGACCGGACCCAAGCACGACGTGCGCGGTCCCGTGGAACATGGTGTAGTACGCCGCTTCCCGGTCGTCGCCCGCACCTCGGGCCTCCTGGTAGCGACCGATCAGGAAGATGGCGTAGTCGGTGCCCGCGGCGATGACCATCAGGGTGAGCAGGCTCGTCGCGAACGTCGAGAGCCCGATGATGTCGTAGTAGCTGAGGAACGCGACGATCCCGCGCGCGGCACCCAGTTCGACGAACACCATCAGCAAGATCAGGATCACGGTGGTGATGGACCGGTAGACGAGCAGCAGCATCGCAAGGATCACCACGAGCGTGATCGCCGTGACGATCGCAATGCTCGTATCTCCCGCGTCGCGCTGATCCGCGATGAGTGGCGCGCCGCCGGTCACGTACGCCTTCACCCCCGGCGGCGCGGGAGTCTTGTCGACGATGTCGCGCAACGCCGTCACGGACTCGTTGGCCAGCGTTTCACCCATATTGCCGTGCAGGTAGACCTGGACGTAGGCGGACTTGCCGTCATTGCTCTGCGCGCCCGATGCGGTCAGCGGATCGCCCCAGAAGTCCGCGACGTGCTCCACGTGGGCCGTGTCGGCTTCGAACTTCTTGATCAGCTCGTCATAGAAGTGATGAGCATCGGCACCGAGGGGTTGCTCGCCCTCCAGGATGACCATGGCGCCGCTGTCGGACTTGAACTCCCGAAAGGTGCTGCCGATCTCCCGCATCGATACCGCCGACGGCGCGTCCTGGGCGTTCATCGACACCGTGTGCGCCTCGCCGACCGTCTCAAGGGGCGGTACGACGACGTTGGTGATGACGGTCAGGGCCAGCCAGCCAAGGATGATCGGCAGGGCAAGGATCCGGATGAGGTGGGCGAACTTCGAGGGCGCCTGGCGCGTGTCGCTCGACGTACCGCTCACTTAAAACGTCTCCCTCGATCACGGCCACTTCATGGGCACAGTGTGTATTGCCGCACCCGTAACACATCGAGCCGCGCGTGTAATATACCTAGTCTGTCAAACTGTATCCTCTCAACTGCTGCGTTGCTCGCGAAAGTGCGCGGCGATGTCGTCGCTGGTCGTCAGCCACACGTCGGGTTGGGCGGCGAGCCAGCCGAGCGCCTGATCGAGGTACTTGTGCCGGAACGGTTGACCGATCACGAAGGGGTGCAACGCCAGCGCCATCACGCGGCCGCTGGTCGCCGAGTCGGCGTGTAGCTGCTCGTACTGATCCATGACCATCTGGACGAACTCCGGGCCGGTGATGCCCTTGGCGAAGATCAGCAGGTCGTTGAGTTCCACCGAGTAGGGCACGCTGATCATGCCGGGGACGGTGAGCGGATAGGGCTGGTCGTCGTTGGTCCAGTCGAGCACGTACTGGAATCCGAGCTGCGCCAGCAGTTCTGGCGTGCGGTGCGTTTCGGTGAGACCAGGGCCCATCCAGCCGCATGGCGCGTGGCCGGTGGCGTCGACGATGGCGTCGACGATCTCGGCCAGCAGTTGGCGTTCCTCGTCGACGGCCAGCCCGGTGTGAAGTGTCGAGTTCGTGCGGCCGTGTGCGAGCCACGCCCAGTCCCGTTCCAGCCCTGCGGCCACGATCTGCGGGTGGTTGTCGATGACTGCCGTGTTGAGCAGGACGCTGGGACGGATGCCGTGCCGGGCGAGGCTTTCGATCGTGCGCCAGATCCCAACGCGGGCTCCGTAGTCGCGCCAGCCGTAGTTGAGCGCGTCGGGTGTCAGCTCGGCGGTGCCCGGCCAGATGCTCGTCGACGGCTGATCGAGGAGGAAGTGCTCGACGTTCAGGCCGACGTACACCGCGACTCTGGCACCGCCGGGCCACGTGATCGGTGGGCGATCGTTGATGGGGCTGTAGTCGAAGGGCGGACGAGGATGCGATGGGGTCAATCCCGGTGTGGTCATGGCCGCACGGTATGAGCTGACATCAGTGTCAGGGTCAAGCCGCGAAGGTATAACGGGCGTATGCGGATTGGTGAGCTGGCGCGACGGACCGGGGTGAGCGAACGGTCGTTGCGCTACTACGAGCAGCAGGGTCTGTTGGCATCCGACCGGACGCCAGGCGGGCAGCGCGAGTACGCCGAGCGGGCGGTCGATCGGGTGATCCACATTCAGGAGCTGTTCGCCGCCGGATTGCCAAGCAGAACGATCGGCTCCCTCCTGCCGTGCATGCGGGACAGCGACGGCGGCCCCTCCCCCGACGCCACGCCGCGTCTGGTCACCGAACTCACCGCGGAGCGGAATCGACTGGACCGCGAGATCCGCGGTCTGGCGAACACCCGTGACGTCCTCGACGGGGTCATCGCCGCCGCATCGGAAGCCAGCGTCGACTGAATCACCGTGCGTGCATCCCTTGAACGCACAGGCCCCAGCCCCACACTGGTCACGGGATGTCGCGAGCCAGGAATGGCCGCAACGCAGCGCAGCGTTGACGTTGTCAACGCATAGGAAAGTGAGATTCGTCTGTGGCCATTGCACCGGAACGGCTCCATCTGGCCGTCGCGCTCGACGGGACCGGGTGGCACCCGGCTTCCTGGCGTGAGCCCGACGCCCGCCCCGCCGACCTCCTGACCCCTCGGTACTGGACCAGCCTGGTCACCGAAGCCGAGCGTGGACTGCTGGACTTCGTCACCATCGAAGACGGGCTCACGCTGCAGTTCGACAATCCGCAGCGTGCGGATGAACGGACCGACCGGGTCCGCGGCCGGCTGGACGCCGTGCTGATCGCCTCCCGCGTCGCACCCCGCACCAGCCACATCGGCCTCATCCCGACGGCGATCACCACGCACACCGAGCCCTTCCACCTGTCGAAGGCGATCGCCACACTCGACTACGTCAGTTCCGGCCGGGCCGGCATCCGGGTGCAGGTGTCGGGAAGTCGCGATGCGGCGGCCCACTTCGGCCGCAGGACAGTCCCCGACGAGCCCAAGGACTTCGCCGACGAACTCTTCACCGAGGCCGCCGACTACGTGGAGGTCATCCGTCGGCTCTGGGACAGCTGGGAGGACGACGCCGAGATCCGCGACGTGGCCACCGGGCGATTCATCGACCGAACCAAGCTGCACTACATCGACTTCGAAGGCTCCAAGTTCTCCGTCAAGGGGCCGTCCATCACGCCGCGGCCCCCACAGGGGCAGCCCATCGTCGCCGCACTGGGCCACATCGACGTCGCCTACCGCCTGATCGCGTCGAGCGCCGACATCGGCTTCGTCACTCCCCACAGTGCCTCCGAAACCGCGACCATCGTCGACGTCATCTCAGCCCATCGGGCCGACGACCTCGCACCGGCAAAGGTGTTCGCCGATCTGGTGGTGTTCCTCGATGACACCGTCGCCGGCGCCACGGCGCGACGGGAGCGCCTCGACGCCGTACTCGGGCGCGGATACATCAGCGACGCCGAGGTTTTCGTCGGAACGCCGCAAGGGCTGGCCGACGTCTTGCAGGAGTGGCACACGGCGGGCGCTGCGGGATTCCGGCTCCGCCCCGCCACGCTGCCCCACGACCTGCTGCAGATCACCGACGGCCTTGTCCCCGAGTTGCAAAGGCGCGGGGCGTTTCACGACGCCTACCACGCCGCCACGCTGCGCGGCGCACTCGATCTGCCGCGTCCCGCCAACCGCTACTCGAACGTCTAGGAACACGAATGAGCAAGCCAGTCAAACAGATTCACCTCGCCGCGCACTTTCCCGGCGTCAACAACACCACCGTGTGGAGCGATCCCGCCTCGGGCAGCCACATCGACTTCAGTTCGTTCGTCCACTTCGCCGAGACCGCCGAACGCGGCAAGTTCGACTTCATGTTCCTCGCCGAGGGCCTGCGCCTGCGTGAGCAGGGCGGCGAGATCTACGACCTCGACGTGGTCGGACGGCCGGACACCTTCACGATTCTGGCCGCGCTCGCCGCCGTCACCGACCGGCTCGGGCTGACCGGCACCATCAACTCGACGTTCAACGAACCCTACGAAGTAGCCAGGCAATTCGCCTCGCTCGACCATCTCTCCGAGGGCCGTGCCGCATGGAACGTCGTCACGTCGTGGGATGCGTTCACCGGCGAGAACTTCCGCCGCGGTGGGTTCCTGGCCGAGAACGAGCGCTACGAGCGCGCCGAACACTTCCTCGAGGCCACACACACCCTGTTCGATTCCTGGCGCGGTGACGAGATCGTCGCCGACAAGGACAGCGGTGTGTTCCTGTCCGATCCCGCCGCAGGCGCGTTCACCTACAGAGGCGCGCACTTCGACATCAGCGGCCGGTTCAACGTCCCGCGCAGCCCCCAGGGCAGGCCGGTGATCTTCCAGGCGGGCGACTCCGACCATGGCCGCGAATTCGCCGCGTCCGCTGCCGACGCGATCTTCTCAAGGCACGGAACCCTCGCCGACGGCCAGGCCTTCTACGCCGATGTCAAGGGTCGCCTCGCCGCGCATGGGCGTCGTCCCGACCAGCTGCTCATCCTGCCTGCCGCGACGTTCGTGCTCGGCGACACCGACGCCGAGGCGGCCGACATCGCCCACGACGTCCGCCTGGCGCAGGTTTCACCGGCGACGGCGATCAAGTTCCTCGAGCAGCTCTGGAACCGCGACCTGTCCGATCACGACGCGGACGGGCCACTGCCATCCGTCGATCCGATCGTCGGGGAGAACACCATCTCGCGTGGCCGGGCCAGCGTGCGCATGCACCGCGACCCCATCGCGACCGCCAACGAGTGGCGGACCAAGGCCGAGGCCGAGAACCTGACCACCCGCGAGCTGATCGTCGAGGTCACCGGCCGCCAGAACTTCATCGGCTCACCGAGCACGGTCGCCGAGACGATCAATCACCTCGTCCAGGCCGATGCCAGCGACGGATTCATCCTGGTCCCGCACGTCACCCCCGGCGGGCTCGACCCGTTCGTCGACCAGGTCGTGCCCCTGCTGCAGGAGCGCGGCGTGTTCAGGGCCGACTACGAGGGCACCACGCTGCGCGACCACCTCGGCCTGGCTCAGCCGGCCCCTTCAGTGGCCGCGACGCGATGATTCACCAGACGCGGACGTAGTCGACGAGCATGTTCGCTGGATAGGTACCGCCTGTGGGATCTCCTCCGCCGGAACCGGCGACCGCCAGATTCAGCACGGGGAACACTTTGTAGTCGGGGAAATTGAACGGCCACCCGTCGAGGGAGTTGGCAGGAACCTCGAAGTACGGCTGCGCACCGTCGACGTAGTCCATCCAGAAGTACATTCCTGCGTCATTCCACGTGACTCGCCACGTGTGCCACGCGCTGTCCACGGGGAACGGTTGGGTGGCGAACGAGGTGCCGTCCGATTTGGCGTGCACGGTGGTTCCCGAGGGCCAGTTGGCGTTTCCGTACCACTCGGCCATGTCGATTTCGCCGCCGACCTCGGGGTGGTCGTTCGACAACCACCAGGCGGGCCAGCATCCGAGGGTCAGGCAATCGAACTTGATGCGCGCCTCCCAGGTGGTGTTGATGCCACCCCAGAAGTTGCCAACCAGCTTCCCGCTGACGTACTTGCCGTCGGGGTTCCTCGTCGCGCGGATGACCAGGTTGGAGTTGCCATCCAGGAATACGTGCTGGCGATCGTCGCGGTACTGCCCCATGTTCTCGGGCTTGTCCCAGAAGACGGGATTCCTGATGGTCTCCCGCGCCTTCGCCACATTCCACTTCGAGTAATCGGGGGCCGAGCCGGCCGGGCCGTCGAACTCGTCGTGGAACAGGTACGTCTGAGTCGCGCCGACCAGCGGCGGCGCCGTGGGCGGGGAACCCGGGCTTGCCGGTGCTGCCCCGGCCAGTGGCACTGGGAGCGCAGCAGCAAGCAGGCCAACCCCCGACATGAACAACAAGTTGCGACGATCTATCTCAGGCACAGCGAGAGAATAAGGCCCAACGTCAGATCGCGCGCAATTCCGCCGCGCGCGTCCGCGCGTCGTGTCCGCCGGTGCATCGCCGCCCCAGGTCAGCGACGTCGAGGTCGTGACCCCGTTCAGAAAACGATGGTTTGGTTGCCATATCTGATGATGCGGTCCTCGCAATGCCACAGGACGGCGCGTGACAGCACGGCTCGCTCGACGTCGGCGCCGAGACGGACCAGGTCACCGACGCCGTGCCGGTGGTCCACCCGCACGACGTCCTGTTCGATGATCGGCCCGTCGTCGAGTTCTTCAGTGACGTAGTGGGCGGTCGCCCCGACGAGTTTGACGCCGCGCTCCTTGGCCCTCCGGTAGGGCGACGCGCCGATGAACGACGGCAGGAACGAGTGATGGATGTTGATCAGGGGGCAACCGACGTCGGCCAGGAACTGAGGCGTGATGATCTGCATGTAGCGGGCCAGCACCACCAGGTCGACGTTGTGGCGCATTAGGTCGAGTTGACGCTGTTCCGCTTGTGCCCGAATGTCCTTGGTGGCGGGCACGTGCAGAAACGGCACGCCGAACGGCCGGACTTGATCGGCCAGGTCGGGGTGGTTGGAGATCACCATCACCACCGACATGTCCAGTTCACCGCGACGGTTCCGCCAGAGCAGGTCGAGGAGGCAGTGATCGTCCTTGGACGCCATGATCGCGACCCGTTTGGGTTTGGCCGCCTCCGTGAGCCGGAAGTCCATCTCGAACGGCGCGGCCACCCGGTCACCGAAGTCACGTTCCAGGGCGTCACGCGCGGCGGTCAGTCCGGGCAGATGAAAGATCGTGCGCTGCACGAACGTTCCGCCGGACTGTTCGGTCGAATGTTGATCCAGGGACACGATGTTTGCCCCGGCATCGGCCAGGAACGCACTGACGGCCGCCACCAGCCCGGGCCGGTCGCCGCAGCGCAACAACAATCGGCCGACGTCTTTCACCGGCAGCGCCCCTTGACCCACCTCGGGGTACTGCCCGCTGACCGCCGCCATGACAACAGTGTGAAGCATGACGAGGCCATCGAATGGCCACATGGCCAGGTGACCATTGCTCGCGGTGACCGGTGGCTGGTCCCCGCTGGTCCGGCCTCTCCGACCCACCCCCGTTTCAACAAAGCGATAAATAGTTTACGGTTTAAGTGAACATCGACGCAAAGGAGGCCACGAAGCGTGCGAATCATCGTCACGGGCGGCAACAGTGGCGTCGGACAGGCGACCGCGAGTGCGATGGCCGCGGCCGGTCACCAGGTCGTGATCGCCTGCCGGACGTTGAGCAAGGGCCGCGCAGCCGCCGCGGCGATGTCGGGTGACGTCGAGGTGCGCGAGCTGGACCTGGCCGATCTCACCAGCGTGCGGAAGTTCGCCGACACCGTGGACTCGGTGGACGTACTGGTCAACAACGCTGGCGTGCTCGGTCTGCCGCTCACCCGCACTGCCGACGGGTTCGAGGCGCACATCGGCACCAATCACCTGGGTCACTTCGCCCTGACATGTCTGCTCGGCGACCGGATCCGCGATCGCGTGGTGTCGGTGGCCAGCACCAACTACAACACCGCGACCATCCACTACGACGACCTCAACTATCGCAGGCGCAAGTACAACCCGTGGGCTGCATACGGAGAGTCCAAGCTCGCGAACCTGTTGATGGTGCGCCAGTTGGTCGCCCGCGGAAAGACCGCGTACGCCTCCGATCCAGGAATGACGAACACTGCGATCACCCGCGACGGTTCGGGCGCGGTGCAATGGGCGGGCCGAGTGCTCTCGCCCCACATCGCTCAGAGTCCGGAGGACGGTGCCCGCTCCACCATTCAGGCGATCACGACGACGCTGCCGAATGGCACGTACCTCTCCCCTCGCGGCCTGATGCACCAATGGGGCAAGCCGAAGCCCACGAAACTGAAGGACAAGGCAGTCGATCCGGAAAGCGCGAGGAGGCTCTGGGACATGTCGGCCGAATTGACAGGTTGCGAGTGGCAGGACGAATCATGATGGCTGACATCGACTATCAGCGACCGCAGATGCGGTTGACGCCCAGCCCCACCGCCGAGTCGCACGCCTTCTGGACCGGCGGCGAACGCGGCGAGCTGCTGATCACCCGCTGCCACGGTTGCGGGCACTTCTTCCACCCGCCAGGCCCGGCGTGCTGGCGGTGTCGCAGCATGGACGTCGCGGCGGAGCCGGTGTCCGGCAAGGCCACCGTAGCGGCCTACACGGTCAACCGGCAGACCTGGATTCCAGGTTTCGAGCCGCCGTACGTGGTGGCCATCGTCGAGTTGGACGATGAGCCCGACGTCCGGCTCATCACGAACGTAGTGGGCGTGGCGGTGGACGACGTCCAGGTCGGAATGGCCGTCGAGGTGTTCTTCGAGGACTGGACCGCGCTGTCGGGCGAGGAGGACAGCCGGGTCTGGCTACCGCTGTTCCGCCCCGTCCAATCGGTCACTGCCTGAACCCTTCTCGGAGCCAGGGCTCAGGCTGGGATCCGTCGGCCGGACGGCGCGATGCCCGAGGTGCCCAGCAGTTCGACCGTGGAGTCCTTCGCCGTGATGTGGGAACACGCGTATGCGACGATGCAGCGCAGTGCGATCGTGGCGGCTCCACCGAGCCAACGCCCAGCCGTCGTCCACTCCGAGTGCAGGCCAAGGGTGACCGGGGAACACACCCCGCCGAGGACGGCGCCGTAGCCGATCGTCGGCGTCACCAACAACCACAGCCAGCGCCAGCCGTGCAATCGCGGCGCCAGCACGAAGAGGACCGTTGCGCCGACGATCACGCCCGTGGCGTCGGCGAAGGGGAACCACACGTTCACGCCGCCCCACAGAAACGGTTGCGGCATTTCCTGTCAATGGTCGCAGGACAGGATCAATTCTGACCGTCGCGTCACCCGATGTACTTCTTCGCTTCGGGATCCCGAATCAGAACTCACCCATGGCTGACACTGCTAATGTGACAGTCGACTGTCACACAGTTCCTCTCGACGACGATGGAGTCTCGGCCATGCCCATTGCCCTACCGGTCACGCTGCGGTCGGCCGACGACCTCACCCCGGAGATTCTCACCACGCTGCTTCGTCGGTACGACCCGGCGGTCACCGTGACCGGCGTGACCTTGAACAAGACGTGGCAGGGCACCACGTCGCATCTGCATCTGGACGTCGACTATGCGGATGCGGACACCACCCTGCCCCACCGCCTGTTCGTCAAGACGCAGCTCGGCACCGTGCACGATCTACCCGAGGCCGTCGACGTCTCGCTGTCGGAAGGCGGTGGCGGCACGGTGCTACTCGACGACGAGACACGGTTCTACCGGGACCTCCGTGCCGATCTGGACGTCGAGACCATGACGACGTACTTCGCCGAGCACCTCGACGGCCCCTCGCAGTTCCTCATCGTGGCCGAGGACATCACCCTGCGTGGCGCGCAGGTACCCGACGCCGTCGCGGGGCTCTCCGTCCAACAGGTCGACGACCTGCTGGCGACGCTGAGCCAGGTGCACGCCCCGTTCTGGGACAGCCCGCGATTGCGCGACAACGGCGACCTGTCCTGGCTAAACCACCCGATCACTGGGAAGTTCGCGGAGTTCCTGCGCGCCAACGGGTTCAGTATCATTCGGATGTTCCTCGAGCTACCGTACAAGAAGGCGTTGCTCGAGGCTACGGGCGAGGACGCGGGCTCGATGGAGGCGGCTTTCTGGAAGCTGCAGGAGCACATGGCCGCAGCTCCAATGACCCTGCTGCACGGCGATCCGCACCCGCGTAATACGTACGCGCTGCCCGATGGCCGGATGGGTGTGCTCGACTGGCAACTGGTTCGGCGGGGATCGTGGGCGCACGACGTCGGCTACGCGTTGATCGGAGCGTTGCCACCCGACCTTCGGCGCGCCCACGAACGTGAACTGCTCGACAACTACCGCCGCCGACTGCGCGATGCCGGCGTCGCCGTGCCCGATCGCGAGCAGATGTGGACCACCTACCGGCGGAGCCCGGCGTGGGGCTTCTGCATGTGGGCGATCACGCCCGATCAGATGTACTCCGTCGAGATCGTCGAGACGGTGCTCGGCCGGTTCGCCGAGGCCTACTCCGACCTCGGCACCGGCGCGCTCCTGCGCTGACGTGATCCCGGCGAGCGCGCGCAAACTCGGGTTGCAGCGCGGCGTGTCGCCCGCAGACACGCGCGCTCGCGGAGAGGGGCGGCTATTTGGTGACGAATTCAGGTATGCGGTAACCGCTTTCGCCGAGGTCGACGATGCGGAGTTCTACCTTCTGGCCGATCCGGACGTCCGCGGGGTTCACGTCGACGACGGCGTTGATCCGCAGGCCAGGCTGCTCGGCCAGTTCGATGAGTCCGACGACGTAGGGCGGCATCCGCCCCGGCACCAACCCTTGGCGGACCACGATATAGCTGAAGATCGTGCCGTCACCACTCACCTCCTCGAAGTGCACCGGCCCGCCGGTGTACCGGCTGCGCTCAAGCGGTGGATGGATCCACTTCCCGGTGTCATCGCATCGGCACAGCATCAGCTTGCCGTTCTTGAGGCCTTCCCAGTACGGCGCGGTGTCGGGATCCGGGACCGGGATCGGCGGAAGGAGTGCGGAATTGGTGGTCATGGCTTCTCCCTGCTGTAGACGTTGGCGCCGCCGAACGGACCGCCGCCGGCGGTAACCAGCGCCAGTTGCGCGTTGTCGACCTGGCGCACGCCTGCCGCGTGCCGCAGTTGTAGCGCGGCTTCGTAATGGTGGTTGAGGCCGTGGATGTAGCCCTCGGAGAGCAGGCCGCCGTGCGGATTCACCACGACGTCGCCACCGTAGGTTGCGCGTCCGGTCGAGAAGTACTTGCCCACCTCGCCCTTCTCGCAGAAGCCGAAGCCCTCCATGGTGGCCATCACGGTGTAGGTGAAGCAGTCGTACATGCAGGCCAGGTCCATGTCGGCCGGGCTAAGCCCGGTCCTCTCCCAGATCTTGGGACCGGCTGTCTGCGAGTACATCTCGGTGGGATCACTCCACTCGGTCCAACCTGCCCCGCCCTGAGAGTTCGACGAGCCGACCAACCACATCGGGTCCTGTTTGCAGTTGCGGGCGATGTCCTCGCCGGTGATCAGGACGGCCACCGCGCCGTCAACCTCCGACGTGCAGTCCAGCACGCGGAACGGTTCGTTGATCCAGCGGGCGGCGAGATATTCGTCCATCGTGAGCGGCTCACGCCGCAGCGCATGCTCGTTCGGCCCGGCGTGGGTGCGCTGCGTGATGGCGATCTGCCCGAGATCCTCTGAGGTGGAGCCATATTCGTGTTGATGACGCCGAGCCCACATGGCGAACCACTGCGGTGGGACCATGAAGCCCGACGCGGTGTCGAACTGGTCGTGGTGTGGTACCTGCATCGGGCCCTCGATGTGCCCGAAGCGATAGCCCGAGCGACCGTTGAGCGAGCGGTACACCAGCACCGCCTTGCACAGACCCGCCTCGATCACCGCCGCGGCGGTGGCGATCTGGTCGGCCACCAGGTTCCCGCCGCCGTACATCGCGTTGGCCCAGGCCAATTCCTCGATGCCGAGCGCCCACCCCACGAAGATCGGTTGCTCGGAGTCGTTGGCCATGAACGTACAGATTCCGTCCACGTCGGCAGTGGTGAGCCCAGCATCTGCGATGGCCTCCCGACAGGCGGCCACCGCCATCCCGCGGGTGGTGCGGCCAGAATTGCGGCTGTAGGTCGTGCGTCCGATTCCAACGACGGCACAGGTCATGTCGTCTCTCCGATCTACTTCGGCGCCGGGTCGCGCGGGAGTCGCAGGATGCGTTCGGCGATCAGGTTTCTGACGATCTCCGATGTGCCGCCTGCGATGGTCAGGCACCTACTGAACAGATGGTCGTGCACGACGTCGGGTTCCCCGCCGACCAGGATGGCCCGGCCCGCGATACGCAGTCCCAGCTCTGCAACGCGCTGGGCGTGCTCGGCGCCGAACAGCTTGGCGATGTTTCCTTCGATACCCGCTCCGGCATCGAACACTGCCCGCGCCGCCTGGCGCAGGTTGAGGGTGGCCAACGTGTAGGCCTCGATGAGCAGCGCACCAACCTCGCGTGCCAGACCGGTGTCACCGGGTCGGTGGCGGGCCAGCAGATCGATCAGAACGTCGGCGGTCATGGTCACCGAACCACCGCCGATGGACACCCGTTCGTTGCCGAACGCGGCCATCGCCACGGTCCAGCCGGCATTCACCGCGCCCACTACGTCGTGGTCGGGCACGAATACATCGTTGAAGAACACTTCGTTGAACAGCGTCTCGCCGGTGATCTCGGTGAGCGGGCGAACCTGCACGGCTGGATCTGCCAGATCGACGATCATCGCGGTGATGCCTCTATGCTTGGCCACACTCGGATCGGTGCGCACGGTGGCCAAACCGCGCTGGCAATTGACCGCGTCACTGGTCCACACCTTCTGGCCGGTCAGCACCCAGCCGCCATCCACACGCTTGGCCTTCGTGGCGACCGCGGCTGCGTCCGACCCGGCACCGGGCTCACTGAACAGCTGGCACCACCGCAGCTCACCCTCGAGGCTGGGCCAGAGCAGGCGCTCGATCTGTTCGGCGCTGCCGTGTTGCAGCAGGGTGGGAACGACCCATTCACCGAGGCCGAGGCTGGGCTTGTCCAGACCGCGCAGGGTCTCCTCGATGATCAACTGTTCGACGCTGTCCGCGGCCCGGCCGTAGGGCGTGGGCCAGTGCGGCTGCAGGTAACCGCTGTGCGCCCAAAGCTTCTGGCGCCCGTCGGCATCGGCCACCTCGAGTTCGGCGCGGAAATCCAGTGCGGCCTGCCGGTACTGCTCGGCTTCTTCGGGCAGGTCGACCGTTTGGCCCCGACGCACCCCACCGATCTGCAGCTCGATGACGTGGTCCCGCAGCGCATCCTGGCCACCGGCGAAGGCCTGTAGCACCGTGGCTCGCCTGATGTAGAGGTGGGCGTCGTGCTCCCATGTGTAGCCGATGCCGCCGTGCACCTGCACGTTCTGCAACGCCACCCGCTGATAGGCCGTAAGAGCGTGCCCCGCGGCCATCGCGACCGCCAGGTCGGCCTCCGCACCGACGGCGCGCGCGGCGTCCCACGTCGCGGCGACGGCGAGCTCGGTGTCGACGAGCATATTCGCGCAGTGATGTTTGATCGACTGGAAGGAGCCGATCGGCCTGCCGAACTGCTCGCGGGCCACGGCGTACGCCGTGGCCATCTCGGTGCAGGCGCTGAGCCCGCCGACCGCCTCAGCTGCGGCCAGTAGTCGCACCAGCCGAGCGGCGACGGTGGCTGCCCCGGCGAATACCTCGGCAACGGGTGCGTCCGACAGCTCGAGGACGGTGACCGGGCGCATCAGCTGGTCGACGGATTCGGTGCGGGTCGCACAGACGAAGTCGCCTGCCTCGACGAGCACCAGATCGTCGCCGACCGGAAGCAGGAACAGATCGGCGCTCAGTTCGCCAAGGGTCGCCACGGCTGGGCTGCTGACCGTCGAATCGGTCAGCCGGGCATCGCTTTCCGTTCCGATGCCCGCAGCGGCATCACCCGAGACGAGCCGTGGGAGCCACCGCGCCCGCTGCTCATCGGTGCCGACCTCGGCGATCACGGCGGACACCGCCACCGTGGGAAGGAACGGACCGCCGACCGCGGCACGTCCGAGCTGCTCCGCCACGATGGTGAGCTCGGGCAGGCCGTAACCCTGACCGCCGAACTGCTCACCGACATGCAGACCCAACCACCCGGTGGAGACGATTTCCTTCCACAGGCCGTCGTTCTCCCACCACCGCCCTCGCTCGTCGGACTCCAGCAGGATGCGCCGGGCGTTTGCCGCGCCGCCGCGGCCCGCCACCATCGATTTGGCGACGTCGGCCAGGGCGCGGTGGTCTTCGGTTATTGCCAATGGCATGTGACGGCCTCACTTGTCGGGATGGGTCGGATCGCTCGAATTACCATGCGGCGCCGAATTTCTCGCGGTAGGTGACCTCGGTGGCGGGTCGACGACGGGGTGGCGAGAGCTTCTTCGCCGGCGGGCCGAGGTACACCGCTGCCATCGGCAGCAGCGTGTCTGGCAGTTCGAGTCGCTCCCGGACGCGGTCGACGCCGAACGTGGTCAGCCCGGTAGTCAGGCAGGTTCCGTATCCGAGGTCGGCCGCGGCGAGCAGCAGGTTCTGCACGGCCGGATAGATCGACGCCGCCACATACATCTCCATGACCCGTTCGGTATCGGCGCAGACCACGACGACGACCGGTGCGGCAGCGAATCCGCCACGGTTGAAGCCGAATTCGAGGTCGTTGATCAGGGCCTGGTCGTCCAGGCTGCTCTTGATGAAGTCGCCACCGCCGGCATTCCAGGTCTCGGTCCACCAGTCGGCCAACAGCTTGCGACTCTCCTCGTCGCGGACCACAACGAACGACCATGGCTGGGTGTTCTCGGCACTCGGCGCGTGCACCGCGCTCTGCAACATCTGCTCGATGTCGGCGTCGAGCACCTTGCCGTGCGGGTCGAACCGCCTGCAGGCGCGCTGCGCCAGCATCACGGTACGGAGTTCGGGCACCTCAGTCGGCCAGTCGGCGCTCGCCGCTGGGCTTCCAGGCGGTCATCGACACGGTGGTCAGGTCGAGCGTCTCGCCAAGCGACAGCTTCCCGGACATCACCCGCTCGAGGAACTGCGCCATCACGGCGTCGGGCTCCCCTTCGACCTCGTAGATCACCAGGTAGCGATGAGTCGCTGGTGGCAACTGCGCGGGCAGATCCTCGTCGTCGGGGACCTTCAACTCGCTGAGGTCGTATCGCTGCGCCGCCACCACGCCGGGCACGTCGAGCACCTCCGGCACGTGCACCTCGTCGTACCACTTGTTGAACCTGTCGTCCTCGCCCGCAATGGGATTGCTGAGCACGATGAATCGATTCTCGGCCATGGCCACGCCTTTCTGACAGGGCTCACCCGACTCGGGCTACCTCAGCACATTATGACAGTCGACTGTCACAGTCAACGCGCATCGGCAGCCGTGAACGCGGACCGTTCGATGTAGGCGTGGCCGGTCTCGCCGTCCCACTGCACCTCTGCCCAACTGATGGTGTACGCCCGTACCGGGTCCATGACGCCGTAGGGCAGACCGTCGGCCATGGATACCCACATCGACGAGCGAACCGTGCCGTCCATCGTGTGGCCGCCGTCGAGCGCGAATGAATACGTCTCGCCGGCGCGGGCCAACACCGCGGCTGGCGGCGCCGCCACGATGTCGACCTGGCGCAATGTGCCGTCCTCGACCACGTAGGCACCCTCGAGCGTGGTGCGGCCGTCGCGGGCCCAGTACCGGCACATGCCGAAGGCCCGACCACTCGGCAACACGCCGCCGGTGATGACGTGGCCACCCCAGTCCTTCAGGGTGTCCGCACCCCGCGGTCCGCGCGAATGGTCGCGCCAGCCACCGCCGTTGAATTCCGTCGTCACGCCGTCGACGGTCATTTGACCGGCCACCCGGATGAGTTGCTCGTAGTGCTCGCGGGCCCAACTCTGTTCGGCCATGCCAGCTCCGGCGGTCGCGGCGTCCCACACCGGGGTCAGACACTCGACCTCGAGGTCCAGACGGACGTGGCTCTTGGCCCCGTCGGCGAGCAGTCCGGTGCGCATCTGCTCGTAGGACGAACGCAGGCAGAAGCCGTCAAAGGTGATGCGCCACTTCTGAAACGGCTGCTCACAATGGAACTCGAGATTCGCTCCTGCGGGCTGGCGGTCGGGGACGGTGCGGTGATAAGCCCACATGGTGAGCACGCCCTGATCCTCGGGAAGCGCGATGACCACGCGGTCTTCCCATAGCTCCCACATGTCGGCGACGGTGCCCAGGTGCAACCACATCCCGATGTCGTTGACTGGGTCGTAGGGAGTGAACAGCAGGTTCTCGGTCCATGCGGGGATGTCGGGGCATGCCCGCACGGTGCGCTCGCTCTCCGGGTTCAGCCCGGACGACAACTGCTGGATCACGCTGCTCATTGGGTTTCCTTCCTATCCGGTCGACCGGGCCAGTACGGCGATCTCGCCGGTGGAGCCGTCGACCCGCACCACGTCCCCGGTGCGCAATGCCTTCGTGCCGTTCCCCGTGCCGACGACGCAGGTGATGCCGAGTTCGCGGGCCACGATCGCGCCGTGGCTGGCCGGGCTGCCGATGTCGGTGACCAGTGCGCCCGCAAGCGAGACCAGCGCGGTCCACCCAGGGTCGACGAACCTGCACACCAGTACTTCGCCGTCGGAGAGCACGTCGTCCGAATCGGCGTCGAGTACGACGCGCACGATGCCCTCGACCACGCCGGGCCCGGCGGGTGTGCCACGCACCACACCGTCGCCCGCACGCTCGGAGTCGTCGACCGCAATGGGCTCCGGCATCCCGGTGAAGATGACCGGAAGCTCCACGGCCCGATACTCTTCGCGCCGTTGCCTGCGGAAGTCGACGAGCGCGCGCGCGTTGCGCGGCAACGGTCCGAGCAGCTCTTCAGTGGTCAGGTAGAAGGTGTCGTCGGGGGATTCCAGCTTGCCTGCCGCGACCAGCTCCCGGCCGAGGGCGCCTGCGGCGGCCCTGGTTCCGTCCACCGCGGTGAGGAAGGCGGCCTTGGTGAGTTCCACCGACCGCACCTGGAATCCGGTGAATTGCAATAGCCTCCGGACCAGCTGCCGCCGCAGCGCGGGCACGCCGGCGAGTAGTTCGGTTTCCGCCCGTTCCCTCTCGGTCACCGCACGCTGCGCCCGCGCCCGCGGACGTTCGGCCTCTGACCTACCCGCGTGGACCGCGGCGATGCGGACCACTGCCTCGGGGTCCTCCCGCCACGAATGTCCGATGACATTGCCCTCGTTGGGACCGTGGAATCCGTGCCGCTCGACGAACGCCGTGACCGAGAGTTGACCCTGCCCCACCGACCACACGTCGTCGGCGAGCCTGGTCTCGATGACGCCGCCGTACCCGGCGAGCAACGTCGGCACCAGATCCGCGCGGCCAAGCCGGCCCGTGATCGACTCGACCTGGGCGCGAACGCCATTCAGGATCATCCTGCTGCGCACGTGTACCCGCATGACCGAGCTGAAGCGGTGGGCGGAATCGGCCAGCAAGGCCGTGCCGTCGACAGGATTGCCAGGCAGCACCTCGGCTCGCCACCACTGCATCTGCTCGTCGTGGGTACGCTGCGGCGCCCGGCGCTGTCGTAGCGCGGTGAGCGGCGCCTTGACCGCGACGAACGGCAGTCGGGTGGGATCGCTCTTGGTGGGGGTGGCATCGGCACGGACCGAACCCAGCAGGTCGCGTTCGAAGTCGTCACCGGTCATACCCGGCAACAGTCCGGCTAGCTCACGGGCGCGGTCGACGTTCATCGCCTGCCTGCCGTAGAAGCAGGCCGTCGCCCACCGGTTCGGGTCGTCGGGAACGATCAGCGCGGAACGGGGCAGGACGCCGAAGTCGTAGATGCCCGCGCGAGAGGCATATTCGACACCCGCACCCCAGAGCGACCAGCACAGCGGCGACAGGATGTCAGGAGTGGCCTCGCCGACGTTGGTCAGCGTCCACATGCGGTCCGGGTCGCTGCTCCCCCGAATCGGGTCCGTCAGGTCGGCGGGAACACCGTGGTCGGTCATATTCCTCCTGAACCGCTGGTGACAGTGAACTGCCACTCTTGACGGGAAGTCTGACACGGCTGGCTGGCGCTCGTCACGCGTTGACCGATCCTTTCGGCTAGCGGTTGACTGTGACAGTACGCTGTCATAGTGTTCTGGGTCACATGGCCCCGCGCGGCTCTGATGGCCCGCGCCAAATGGTGATCTTCAAACCGAAACCGGAAGGCTCGCAATGCGATTCGCCGTTTACCTGCCAAACTGCATGCACGTCGCCGCAGTCACCCAGTCGTGGGAGCACGATCTGGGCGGGCGGGACATCGCCGGCGTGGCGCAACGGGCCGAACAGCTGGGCTACTCGATGGTCTTTCTGCCCGAGCACTTCTTCACGCCGACATCTCATGTCGAACTGTCCGGGAACCACTATTTCGACGCCACCACCGCGCAGGCCTTCATCGCCGGTGCCACGTCGACGATCACCATCGGGTCGATGGTGACGATCCTTCCGCTGCACAACCCGATCATCGCCGCCAAGCAAATTAGTACCCTCGACTGGTTCAGTAACGGTCGCGCGCAAGTCACGGTCGGCGTCGGCTGGCTCAAGGACGAGTTCGACGCGATTGGCGTCCCCTTCGACAAGCGCGGCCGGATGACCGACGAGTACCTGGAGGCGATGTTTGAGCTCTGGCACAGCGATTCGCCGAGCTACGACGGCCAATTCGTCAAGTTCGACGACATCGCGTTCGGCCCAAAGCCGATCTCCTCACCCCACCCATCGGTGTGGATCGGTGGCGACGCCGACGCTGCGCTGCGCCGGGCGGCGCGGTTCGGCGACGGCTGGGCGCCGTGGCTCACCAAACCGGCGGAACTGCCCGCGAAGCTGGACTACCTACGCTCGCAGCCCGGATTCGACGACCGTCCCTTCTCGGTGTTCTACAGCCTGGCGGTGTTGTCCATCGGTCAGGAGCACGCCATCATCGACGACCCGAACGCGCAGTTCGGCCAGAGCGCTCAGCAAGTCGTCGACAACTGCAACATGCTCGTCGAGCACGGCGTCACCGACACCTGGGTCAACCCGCCACCGGTCGTCGACTTCAACGCCTACCTCGACCACATGCAGTGGGTAGCCGAGGAGATCATCCCCAAAGTGGGGTGATCCCCTTTGTCGGAGCGGAATCCGGCAATCAAACGGAGCTTCACGATGGGGCCGCACCCCTGGACGAGGCGTATGCAACGTTCCATCGCAACTTAAACGGCGTCACTCGTCCCGGATGATTCGGGTCGCACCGCGGCACTCGTGGTGCTGCTCCTCCGACGTGCCCGTCACGACACGTGAACTCCTCGGACACTAGGCGATACAGGCGGGCGCGAGGGCGTGCGCTCAGTGTGCGCGCATCCGTACGCCGTCGAAACTGTTCCACCTTTGGGGCGCAGTTCGATGACGACGCGATCCTGGCTGGCAAGCGCGCGGGCCATTGCCGCGGCCACCTTCTCATCAGGTGACTACCGCCGGCAGAACTCGGCGAAGAACCAATCCGCGGTCTCGGGTACTTCGTGCACGGTGGCCAACGTGTGCGCGCTGACCATCTGTTCGGGACCGACGTCGCTACCGGCGCTGGAAATCGCGACGCTGCGCGGCTCCCTGGCCAAGCAGGCGACGCGCGAGCGATCCCGAAAACACGTCACTCAAGAAGCACACAAGTCATTAGCCCATTTATCGATTGTGTGCTGAATCACCTCGCGGTGGGTGTCTGAAACGCGCTTCGAGGTATACCCTGAGGCTATAACTAAACTTAGTTCACTTAAGCGAGAGAGGCAGGGTGGCGATGCACATCACCATTGATGAATTGAAGTGCTGCGCAGCGGGTCAGTGCGTATTGGCCGCGCCGGACGTGTTTGACCAGCGGGAAGACGACGGCATCGTCGTTCTGCTCTGCGCCGATCCGTCCGAAGACCAGTACGACGCTGTGCGCGAGGCGGCTGCAGTGTGCCCGGCGGCCGCGATCGCGGTGCAGGAGTGATGACTCCACCGGGCGTGGTGGTCGTCGGCGCGTCGGCGGCTGGACTTTCGGTTGCTGAGACCTTGCGTCGCGACGGCTTCACCGAGCAGATCGCGCTCATCGGTGACGAGAACCAGCTGCCCTACGATCGGCCGCCGCTGTCGAAGGAGGTTCTGGCCGGCACGTGGTCCGAGGACCAGGTTCGGCTGCGTGACCCGGACAGACTCGGCGCACTCGAGCTTGATCTGCGGCTCGGCGTGCGCGCCGAGGCAGTGGACATCGCGACTCGCACTGTCGCGTTGTCCGACGGATCCGAGGTCGATTACCGCGACCTGGTCATCGCCACCGGGGTTCGCCCGCGACGCCTGCCCGGCACAGACGGCGTGGCTGGTGTGCACGTACTGCGCACCCTCGACGACGCCCGACGACTGCGTTCGGAACTGGCCGGAGGTCCGCGACTCGTGATCGTCGGCGCGGGGTTCCTAGGTGCCGAGGTAGCCTCGGTCGCCCGCGCCGCGGGGGCAACGGTCACCCTCGTCTCCGACGTCGACGCTCCGCTGTCTGATGTGCTGGGGCATGAACTGGGCCAACTCCTCATCGGAGTGCACGCCGATCATGGCGTCCGCGTTCACGCCGGAGTCAAGGTGATCGGCATCGCGACTGAAGACGGGCGGGCCACCGGTGTCCAGCTGGCGGACGGCACGACTCTGGACGCCGACGTCGTACTTGTCTCGATAGGCTCGATCCCGAACATCGAATGGCTTGCCGCAAGCGGTATCCCGACCGGCAACGGTGTGGTCTGCGACGAGTACTGCCGAGCAGCACCGGGCGTATGGGCCGCGGGCGACGTCGCGTCCTGGAATCACGTCGGGATCGGTGAACGCATTCGCGTCGAACACCGGACCAACGCCGCCGAACAGGGCATGGCCGTCGCGCGCAACATCCTGGCGGGATCCAATCCGGCTCCGTTCGTCCCGGTGCCCTACATCTGGTCGGACCAGTACGACCTGAAGATCCAGATCTACGGTCTGCCGCGCGGCGCTGAGTCGTTCACCGTCACCGACGGCAGCCTCGCCGACCGCAAACTCGTCGCCATCTATGGCAAGGGCGGCCGCACGCGTGCCGCCGTCGGCATCAACATGATGCGCCCCCTGCGTACTGCCCGATCACTGGTGGCAGAACAGGCCGAACTGACGTCCATCCTCAACGAAGGAGTAACCGCATGAGCACCCAAATAGAATCCGCTGCAGCGGAATCCACCCGAACCGCGCCGCGAGCCGGCGTCATCGGGCTGGGCATGATTGGCGGCGGCGCCGCAGTCAGCCTGGCCCGCAGCGGCAAAACCCCGGTGGTGTACGACATCCGGCCCGATGCCGCAGACGGACTGCCCGGTGTGCCCGCACCCGCGGCGTCACCGGCTCAGGTGGCCCGCGACAGCGACGTAGTCCTGGTCGCCGTCGTCGACGCCGATCAAGCTCGCCAGGTCCTCTGCGCCGACGACGGCGTGCTCTCGGCTGCACATCCAGGTCTCATCGTGGTTCTGCTGTGCACTGTTGCGGTTCCGGTGGTGTACGAACTGGCTCAGAAGTGTGCGGAAAAGGATGTGCCGCTCTTGGATTGCGGCGTCACACAGGCGGTGCCCCACGGGCTCGTCGCCATGCTCGGCGGCGACGACGCCACGGTCGCCGACGCCATGCCGGTACTGTCGGGCTTCGCCAAGGACGTGGTGCATTGCGGGCCATTGGGCGCAGGCATGGCGACCAAGATCGCCCGCAACGTCATCACCTACGGCACCTGGCGTGCCGTCTACGAGGCGGCCACGCTCGTCGAGTCCGCCGGCGTCGACCCTCGAAAACTGATCACCGCCGTCGAGGACGCCGATCCCGATGGCGCCACCCTGTTCTCCTGGCTGCGCAACCGACTCTCGGCGGAAGAAGACATCGAGGCGATGGTGCCGCAGGTGCGGCGCCTGATGGACAAGGACCTCGCCGCAGCGCAGGAGCTGGCGGCACGAAGCGACATCCTCATTCCCTTGGTCGACGCTGCCCGTGCGAACGGCGCCGAGACATTGGCCGTCCCGCGGAAGGAACTCTGATGAGTGAAACCACCGAACTCGGTCTCAAGACCATGGACGCGGTCTACGGACCAGGATTCTCCGAAACGATGCCCGAAGTCTCAAATCCGATGCTGGAAGACACGATTGACCACCTCTTCGGGGAGATCTGGAGTCGGCCGGGCCTCTCGATCCGCGACCGCCGGTTACTGGTCATCGGAGCCACCGCCGCACTGGGTCGCGCCGATCTGATCGAAATCCAGGCCCGGGGAGCGCTGCAGAACGACGAGCTGTCACCGGGCGAACTCCGCGAGGCCGTCCTGCAACTGCACTACTACGTCGGCTGGGGCAACGGCACCCAGGTCAACCGAGGCGTCGAGGCCGCCATCGGCGGACGCGACACGCAAACCAATCCAGAAGGTAAGGAGCACAACCGATGACAACCACCATTCGCGAAATGCCCATCGAGCGGGAACAACTTCTCGACCCGCCGTTGGCCTACCACCAGTTGCAAGATGAGCAACCCATCACTCGTATCCGGTTCCCCAGTGGCCGCATCGGCTGGCTGGTCACCCGCTTCGAGGAGGGCAGCCAAGTCTTCTCCGACCCACGACTGAGCTCGCAGCGGCCACGGCACGACGTGGCAGAGGAGGACGACGTCGACCCCAACGGCAACGATTCCGCCGAGGCACTGCCCCCGACGTTCAACTCCATGGACGCTCCCGACCACGGCGCGTACCGGCGTCTGCTGTCAGGCAAGTTCACGCCCAAGTCGGTCCAGGCCAACCTGCAGCCCTACATCGACACGATCGTCACCGAACATCTGGACGCCATCGAGGCGCAGGGTGCCGGCGGCGAACCGGTCGACCTCATCAATCAACTCGCCCTACCGATCCCCAGCCTGGTGATCTGCGAACTCCTGGGCGTGCCGTACGTCGATCGGGACAAGTTCCATCACGCCACCGAAGTGATGATGGACACCAGTAAGCGCCGCGCCGAGCGCGACACCGGTGCGCACTGGCTGGTGGAGTACATCACCAAGCTGGTCGCCATCAAGCGCGCCGACCCTGGTTCCGAAGGGCTACTCGCCGAGCTGATCCGCAAGAGCCAAGAGGACGGGTCGATTCTGTCCGACGAAGACCTCATCGGCATCGGCGTGCTGCTGCTGTTCGCAGGACACGACACCACCATGGCCATGATCGGCCTTTCGGCGCTGACCCTGCTCACCCATCCCGCCCAACGGCAGGACCTCGTGGAGCACCCCGAGAAGATCGGTGCCGCCGTCGAGGAACTGTTGCGTTACCTGACCATCGTTCAATTCGGCCTGGGCCGCACCGCCAAGGAGGACCTCGAGATCGGCGGCCAGGCGATCGCCAAGGGGGATCTGGTGGTGGTGGCGATGCCTGCGGCCAACCGCGACCCCCGGGTGTTCGACAACCCCGACGAGCCGGACTTCGACCGGAAGATGACCCGGCACCTGGCCTTCGGTTACGGCGTGCACCAGTGCCTCGGCCAGAACATCGCCAGGGCCGAGTTGAAGACGATTCTTCCGCAACTCTTTGCGCGCTTCCCGGGCCTGAAGCTGGCCACACCGTTGGACGAGGTCGAGATGGACACCTACGGGACCAACTACGGCGTCAAGAAGATGCTCGTGACCTGGTGACGAACGCCGTTGCGGGGCGGCCCGCCCACCCTAAGGTGGTGGGCGTGGCCGACCGTACGGAGCAGCAACCGGCGCGGCGCCGGAGCCGCCGCGGCCAGGGCGACCAACTGCGCGAAGAGGTCCTGACCGCGGTGAACCGGCTGCTCGACGACTGGGGCAGCGACGAAAAGCTCACGATGCGAGCGGTGGCCACCGAAGTCGGCGTCACCCCTGCGAGCATCTACCTCCACTTCGCCGACAAAACTGAGCTGGTGTGGGCAGCGTTGGCCGACAAGTACCGACAGTTGGCCGATCAGATGGGTGCCGCGGATACCGCAGTCGCTCGGGAAGGCCCCCGCGAGCGGCTACGTGCCCAGGTACACGCCTACTGCCGCTTCGCCATGGACAACCCGGGTCACTACCGGCTCATGTACGAAATCCGCCAACCCACCGTGGAGCGCGAGCGGATGGGACTGCACCCCGCGCGGCAAGTGTCCGCCAGGTTGCGTCGAGCGCTGGCCGCCTGCGCCGACGCGGGTTTCCCGTTGTCACTGCCGCTCTACCAGGCAACGCACACCCTGTGGACGGGCTTGCACGGCCTAGTCTCCGTGCAACACAGCCTGGCCATCGACGGCTCCCCCGACCAACTCGCCGGTATGGCCGACGGCCTCGTCGACATCGTGGTCAGCCCGCAACACCGCAACGGGCCCGCCTACCCGCCGGAGACCGACGTCGACCGTTATATCGCCGCGACGGTCATCGAGGACGGGTAACAACCCGTAGTCGGGCGCCGCACCTTCGGGCTTACGGGAGCCGGCCTTCGACGAACATACTGTCGGGGACTGCCTCATCGAGGGACGCGGGAATCAGGCGGTTGTTGGCTGCCAGCAGGTCCTCGGCGCTGATCGCGGTGACGTTCCAGTCGTGCGCCCGCAGCCAGTCAGGAACCGCGGTCCGTTCCTCCTCGTAGAGGAGGTTGCCGGACCCCGTGATGTCCTTGCCACCCAACTCGACCGCTGCCGCCCGGTATTGCTCCATCTGTTCTTCGCGGCGGGCGAAGCCTTCGGCGCTGAAGAAGTCATTGGTAAACGCCTCAACTGCCACCCGGCTCCCGTGCGCACTCAGCGATTGGATGCGGTCGAAGAGCAGGTCCTGAGCATCGGCCGTCAGATACGGCAGCAGCCCTTCGGCCGACCACGCGGTCGGAACCGTCGGATCGAAACCCGCCTCCACCAATGCCTTCGGCCAGTCCTGCCGCAGATCGATCCCGATACTGACATGGTTGGCGATGGGGGCGACGTCATGGGATTCCAGCGTCTCGGTCTTGAACCCCAGAACCTTGGGTTGGTCGACCTCATAGACGACGCTCCCGTCGGGCCAGGCCAGCCGCCACCCGCGGGCGTCCAGTCGCTGGCAGTTCACCATCGACATAGATCTTCCAGATGCCGTCGCCGGCCGCTTCGAGGAACAACTGCGCATACGGATCGCTGATCAGCGGGTCGGCGCTATCGGTGTTGCCGCCGCCCGGCCGCCGGCAACACCGAGTGCCGTAGCGCCGACGCTCTCGTTTATGTCCCAGGTGTCGTCATCGGTCCGAGCCATTCGAGTTCCCTTCGCTGCGTTGGATGAACGGCCTCGCCCACATGCAGTGGGTAGCCGAGGCGATCATCCCCAAAGTCGGATGAGCGCTTGCGCGAAGACCATTGGATCGGATGAGCCGAATCAGCTACGCGGGCTTGATGTTCAGCGGCACCGACTTCAGTGCCATGGTTCCGGTGGGCCAGGGCACCTGCGGTTCGGCGTCGCCGGCCAGCGTGTAGTCGGGAATGCGGGTGTGCCATTCCTCGAGGATGAGGCGCAGTTCCAAGCGCGCGAGGTGGGAACCCAGGCAGCGGTGTGGCCCACGCCCGAATGCGAAGTGCACCACCTTGCTGTCCGGATGCACCTCGTCGGCGTCCTCGTACCGTTGCGGATCGCGGTCGGCGCTGCCGTAGCTCAGCATCACTCTGGTGTCCTTCGGCAGCACCCGGCCGCCCACCTCCACCTCTTCGGTGGTGACTCGTGGGGCGAACGGAACGGGACCGTCGACGCGGAGCAAGTCCTCGATGAATCCCGGAATGAGGGCGAAGTCGCTGCTGATCCGTTGCCGGAGTTCATCATCCGCAGCGAGCTTGGCCAACGAGAAGCCAACGGCCGAGGTGACCGTGTCGAGGCCTGCGAGCACGAACATGAAGCACAGGCCGAGAATCTCGGTGTCGTTCATGCCACCGTCTTCGGTGTCGTGGATCAACTGGGTCAACATGTCGGTGCCGGACGTGTCCGTGCGCCGCTCGGCGATGTGCTCGTTGAGGTAGGTGAAGAGTTCCAGCGCGTAGGTCAGCACTTCGGGCGTCGGCTCGCCGCTGCCGGGGTCGGTGAACTGCAGGATCGCGTCCTTCCAGTGCACCAATCTGTCCCGGTCCGCCATCGGCAATCCGAACAGTGTCAGGAAGACCTGCGAGGGAAACGGCGTGGCGAGATCCGCCATCGCTTCGCATTCGCCCTTGGCCACGATCGCATCGATCAACTCCCCTGCCTGCCGACGCAGTTCAGGTTCGCGCTCAGCCATCTTCTTGGGGCTGAAGAACGGGTCCAACATGCGACGGAAACGGGTGTGGTCCGGCGGGTCGATCGCGATCGGTACGAGTGGGACGGGGCTGCCCAACACGTCGAACGCCTTCGCCGACGAGAAGATCTGTGGCCTCTTTGCGGCGAACTCCACAGCCGCGGCGCTGGTGAGCACGACCTCCTCACCCGAGGTGACCGCTTCGCCCCCTTCGCGTAGTTCACGCCATGCGCGCGAACGGTCGTTGGCGAAGGGCAGGTCGTTGATGTTCACGATTCCAGTCACGCCGAGTTCGGTCATGTGGTGACGATCCTCTCTGCGTGCGCCACGGCGGCGCGCAAATCCAGACACACTATGGCAGTGGACTGCCATATGTGGCAAAGTATCGTCGGCACGACAACCGGTGTCAACGATGAGCCGACGTCAGCCGTCGTTGTAGGGTCTGGACACCGAGACGGTCGAGGAGGTACGGATGGCACGGGGCGACCGTTCACCACGTGACGCACACGCGGATCGCACACGGAACGCGCTTCTCGAGGCGGCCCTGGATCTGTTCAGCGCCAACGGCTACGACGAGACCACGACGGATCAGATCGCCGAGAGCGCGGGAGTGTCTCCGCGGACGTTCTTCCGGTACTTTCCCACCAAGGAGTCGGTGCTCTTCTTCGGGGAGTACGACTTCATCGACGCGGTCAACGGGGTATACCTCGCCCAGCCCGAGGGGCTGTCCGACTTCGAGGCGATGGCCAACTCATTCGCGCTGCTCGCCCCAGGGCTCAAGCGTATTCGCAAGAGGATCGCCCAGTACCACGAAGCGGTCGCATCGTCGCTAGTGTTACTGGGCCGCGAACGCAGGAATCACGCGGCCAACGCCGAGACCGTAGCCAAGGTGATTGCCGAGCGGCGACATCTGCCGACACCCGACGACGAGTGCCGATTGCTGGCATCCGTCGGCATGCTGCTCATCGAACGCGCACTCAATCGGTGGTTGGCGACGCCGGGCCGGGCCCTCGACGACCTGATCCGCCAGGAGTTCGCGGCGCTGCCAGCAGTACTGAAGTAACTACTGGTCGTCGAAGCGGGTGCCGTCGGGACAGGCCCGCGGGGTATCCGGTCCGCAGTACTGCGTGCGCAGGTATGTCGGGTAGGTGTCGGTCGGCCCCGCGTAGAGGCCGGCGAGGTTCACCGGAAGGTCGTACACGCCGATCGCCACCACGTGCAGGAAGCCGGTGACCGCCAGCACGCGTAGCAGTCCCTTGACCCGCGGTCCGGCCCAGCGCAGCGTCTCCACGCCCGCCTCCACCCGGATCTGACCCTTGCCGTTGCGGAAGAACATCAGCGCTCCGCTGGAGCTGAGGACCAGGGACCAGAGAATGGGTCCGTAGAGCGGTATCTGCACGGTCTGACCAGCCCACAGCGTGACGCCGGGAATCGATGCGGGATAGGCGACAAGACCGTGGTGCACCGCGAAGATCTCCAGCGGAAACTCGATGGCGTACACCGCGAGCCAGCCACAGCAGAACGTGCGGACGGGTCCCAGCGTTGACCAATGGCCCCGCGCCCGACTCATCCCCCACTTGGCCACCTTGCCCATGGCGAGCGGCATCCAGACGTAGATCATTCCGATCATCAACACCGGCTCGACCATCAGCCGACTACCGGGGCTGAGCGAGCCGGGGACGTTCTCCATCCAGTTGCCGAAGTTGACCAGGCCCGCGTTGTAGAACAACACTGGCTGGAACCAGTTGATCAGGGGGTCGTGCCACCACGCGATCGCCGACCCGATCACGACGGCGGCTTCGACGCACAGTTGACGCTCGCGCAAGCTCTTGCGGACGACGTAGACGATCGCGATCAAAGCCAGTATCGGGCAGGCGATCTGGAAGGCAGTCATGGCCAACCGGGTGCCGCCCGGGATCGGATCGGGACCCGGATCCACCGGACTCGCGTTTCCCGACACGATCCACGAGGTGTAGACGTAGGCGGCGACCGCGATGCACGCTGCGCCGACGCCCGACCAGAACAACACCGGCCGAATCGACTTGATCGGTGCCGGTTCGGCCGTCGGCTCCACACGACCGATCTCGTCGGGGCTCTTGAGATCCGTCACTGCAAGGCCTCCTTTCGCAACGACCTACCAAAGATGGCAGTTCACTGTCACATAGTCAACGGCCAGCGTCGGAATGCCTCCGCCGCCTAGCGGCACGACCGGTTCATCAACGCAGCCGTCTCAAGATCGTCGACGGCCGCGCAGGCCCTGCGAAATGCCGCGTCGGTGTTCTCCTGCGCCTGCAGTCCCTGCCAGTTGACCGTCATGGCCGTCGCATCCCACGCTTCGGCGGCGAAGAGCCGGTACCGGTCGAAAGCTGCGTCGCGGCGCGGCACGTCCTGCACCCCACCGGCACGCAAACCCTCCAGGTAGCGAGCAATCAGGTCCCGCTCGTGGTCACGGCGCACTTCGGGTTCCAGGCCAGTCGTCATCCAGTACGACACTTCCCGCAGCCCAGGTCCCCGCCAGACCACCTGCCAGTCCAGCAGGCCCGATCGACCGTCGGGCCACGCGAAAGTGTTGCCTAGATGCGAGTCGCCGTGCAGCAGAGTCAGTGGCCCCGACTCGAACTCGCGGTAGTACGCCTGTGTATGGCGATCGAGCGCCGCGGCTACCTCGCGCACCGCGGGAGTCACCTCGGGGCGGTCCCGCTGCAATGCGCCAAGGCGGCCGCGGGCGTAGAAGCGCTTCAGCAGGCCATATCCCGGTCGGGTGCTCCAGGTTCGGATCCAGGACAGTTCCCGAGTCAGCCGCGGGCTCTCCCAGAATCGCGCGTGCAAAGTGGCGAACGCGTCGATGAGCCCTTGCGCGTGGGCGATGTCGCAGTCGTCGGCCATTGCGTAGGGCCGTCCGCCTGCGGAGACGATGTCGTCGAGCACGATCAGGAACCGCGCCCCTACCCCGGAATGGGCATACCAGGCGTGCGGAGCGACTCCTTCGAGATCGGCCGCTACCTGGTTGTAGAAGCGGGCTTCGTTGACGGCCATCCCCAGCGTCGCCACCATCGTGCGATTCTTGGCCGACAGCGGAGTGCTCTTGACGAAGAGATGCTTCGGAAGCCCTTCCGCCCGTCCCGCCTCGTTCCATTCGACGGCCAAGCGCCTGCGGTCTGTCGTGCCGGTGGTGCCATCGAGCAGCGAAACCCGCTGCGCCACTGCGCCAGATGCCGAACGTGCCACGTGGTGCGTCAACCATTCAGCCGTCACTTCGTCAGCGGCCGACGCTTCGGTTCCCGGTAGTTTCGGCAACACCGCCGCCACCAGTTCGCCCGCGGCGATGAGGTTGGCTGCAGTACGACGGAGGAGCGGATTCACGACGGCGATGACCTGATCTCAGATTCTGGTGACAATCGATTTATGGTCAACTAGGTTACACAAGTAAGTAGTGAACTGATTAACGCATTGAGAGGCAACGATGCTGTTAACCGCTTCGGATCTGGCACCACCGGCGACCCTTGATCCCTCTGGGGTGTGGTTCTTCAACTGGGTCGTACCGATCGCCGGCAGCGTCTTCATCGTTCTGGCGATCGCCGACGTGATCCGGCGGCGGCGCCTGACGTGGGGCTTCTTGTTCCTGTTCAACAGCCTCGCGGTGTACTGGATGGAGACCGTAGGCGACTGGGGGCAGATGCTGTTCTACAGTCCTGCGTTCGCCGAACACCATCTGCTCGAATGGCTACCGCTCAAGACGCCGAACGATCCGCTGTTCATGCCATTCGCCTACGCGGTGTACTGGGGTGTGCACGCCCTCCTGGTGTTGTGGCTGAGTCAATGGGTGTCATCGAAGTTCGGCTGGAGCATGCTCAAATCGATGATCGTGCTTGCCATTCCGATCAACTACGTCTGGGACTTCGTCGTCGAGGGCACCGCTACGGCGATGGGCTGGTGGACCTACGATCCGGGCATCGGCCCAGTGCTCGAGTGGAGCAACGGCGGCCGCATCACGCTGCTCTGGACCATCGGCATCATGTGCACGTGGCCCAATCTGATCGCCTACTGGGCTGGCAAGCCGCCGATCCGAGGGCTCAACCACTTCGAGCGGTTCTGCCGACTGGACCGCTTCACCGTGCCGAAGGTGCCGCTGCGTCCGTCCAGCGACGTCGCAGGCGCCGGCGCGGTCGCCGTGGTCACCAAGCAGGTACGGCGGACCAAGCAGCAAGAGTTCGACGACTACCTCAACTACGAGGTCACCATTCCGCGGTGGCGCTTCGAGCTCATGCGATTGGGTGCCTGGTTCGTCGTCTTCCAGGTCAGCTTTGCCGTATTCCTCGTCCTGCCGCTGGCGGTCTTGCGCTGGGCCACCGGTGCCGACAGCTCCTACATCCCATGACCGTTGAGGAGCCTGACATGAAGGACATGCCCGCAGAGTTCTTCCTTCCCCCGCAGACCAACGAAGCGTTGGCGAAGGAGACCATCCGACTGATCGCAGGGTGCGTCGCGTTCATAGTGATTCTCGGCATCATCGTGGCGTCGACGCAGGGCATCGTCTTCAGCGTGTGACACGCCGGGCTCCCGATAGAACCCCGACTCATCTAACATTAGTGTCACTTCTATCGGAGGTACGCACATGACGTCGGAGAGACTGGTTGTCTGCGCAAGCCACAGCCCAGGCAAGGAGCGCGATGTCGCGCATGCCTTCGGGCACCAGTTTCGCTCGGCACTGACCGCCGCAGCCGAGCGCGTCAAGCAGTTCGATCCAGACGTGGTGCTCGTGTTCGGCGGAGACCATCGCCGGGCGTTTCGCCACGTGGTGCCCGCCTTCGGGGTCGCGTTGACTGCGTCGATCCTGGCCGAGGGCGGCCACCCGGCAGGGTCTCTCGACGTGCCATCCGCACTCGCCCGCAGGCTGTGCGAACACCTGCTGTCTGCCGGATTCGACGTCGCCGCGTGCCGCGACATCGAGCTGGATCATGCGTTCGCCCAACCCGTTCGGGATCTCGTCGGTGAATTGGCGGACAAGCCCGTCATCCCACTACCCGTCAACTGCGCGACCGCTCCCCTCCCCGTCGGTCGCCGCGTTGCCGACTTCGGCGCGGAGGTCGGCCGGTTCCTCGACGGCATCGATCAGCGGGTATTGGTGATCGGCACCGGAGGGCTGTCCCATTCACCGCCGAGCCTTGAGATCGACACCTATGACCTCAGCGACGAGGATCGGGCGCAGATCATCTCCGAGGGCATGGCCGAGGCGCGCACCAAGATTCGGCCCGATTGGGACACCGAGGTGCTGGATGCCATGTCGGCCTGGGACATCGAGGCGCTGATTGGCCTAGTGGACTCCGCGCACGCAAGGGCGGGCGCAGGCGCCAACGAAGTTCGGACCTGGCTCGCCGCGGGCGCCGCGGGCGGCGGACGGCCAGTCACTCCACTGGTCTACGAGCCGGTGCCCGAATGGATCACGGGGATGGCGGTCGCTACGTCGGCGTGACTTTCGCTGCGCGCAGGCACCGGTGGCGGAGTAGGCGTCCGCGAGAACAGCGGCGCAGGTGCAGGCTGGCGTACCCCGTCGACGTCGACGAACACGTTGCGGCGCTGCATGTGTGGGTCGTCCATCGCCTCCGCCGCGGAGAGCACCGGGGTGACGCACGCGTCGCTGCCCTCGAACACCTGCGCCCAATGGTCGCGCGGGTGCTGCCGGAACCGGTCCGTCAGCACGTCGCGCATCACCGGCCAACCGGAGCGGTCTCGTTGTGCGCTCAGCGTGGTCGGATCGATCCCCAGCAGTCGCAGCATCTCGGCGAAGAACTCGGGCTCCAGGGCGCCCACGGCGACGTAACCGCCGTCCGCGCACTCGTAGGTGGAGTAGAACGGCGCCGAACCGTCGAAGACGTTGGCGCTCCGCTCGTCTGACCACCGGCCATCGGCGCGCATCGCCCACAACACGTGGCCAAGAACCGGGGCGCCGTTGACGATGGCGGCGTCGATCACCTGGCCGCGACCGGATGCCTGCCGTTCGACCAAAGCGGCCAACACGCCGACGACCGCGAACAGCGAGCCGCCGCCGTAGTCGCCGAGCAGGTTGAGCGGGGGCGCTGGCGGGCGGTCCGCGGGACCCATCGCATGCAGCAACCCGGTGAGGCCGATGTAGTTGATGTCGTGGCCGGCCTGCCGGGCGCGGGGGCCGGTCTGCCCCCAACCCGTGATGCGGGTGTAGACCAATCCTGGGTTGCGGCCCTGACATTCGTCGGGTCCAAGGCCCAGTCGTTCGGTGACCCCTGGCCGGAATCCCTCGAGGAGAACGTCCGCCTGATCGATCAGTCGGCGCACCTGGTCGAGGTCGCCAGCGTCCTTGAGGTCGGCGACGAAGATCCGGCGGCCGCGCAGTTGTGCGCCCGAGCCCGCTTGTCCCGGCCGCTGTACCCGCATCACCTCCGCGCCAAGGTCGGCGAGCAGCATCGCGGCATGCGGGCCTGGACCCATCCCGGCTAGTTCGACGACCTTGACCCCAGCCAAGGGACCCGCCGATACCGGCGGGGAGACATCTCCCACATGGTCAGCCTAACGCGAATCTGACAGAATGTGCATATTAGATTCACCTCGCACACCGCTAGCACAGGCATTTTGGATTTACCGCTAGCGTCCATCTGACATCGATGTCGTGACGACGGGAGTAGCGAACGTGAGCATCTCCGCGCCGCTATCGGGCATCACCGTGGTGAGCCTCGAGCAGGCGGTCGCGGCGCCGTACGCGACGCGGCAGCTCGCGGATCTCGGCGCGCGGGTGGTGAAGATCGAGCGGCCGCAGGGCGGTGACTTCGCGCGGGGTTATGACCGTGCGGTACATGGCGAGTCGAGCTACTTCGTCTGGCTCAACCGCGGCAAGGAGTCGTTGACCCTCGATCTCAAACATCCTGATGGCCAACGCATCCTGCACCGCCTGCTGGACAGTGCCGACGTGCTGGTGCAGAACCTTGCGCCGGGAGCCGCGGCACGGATGGGCCTGGACGCCGACGCGGTGGCCCGCGATCACCCGCAGACCATCACCGCCACGATCAGCGGCTACGGCCAGGACGGCCCGTGGCGTGACCGCAAGGCCTACGACCTGTTGGTGCAAGCCGAGGCCGGGTTGCTGTCGGTGACGGGCTCACCAACCGAGGTGGCGCGCACCGGCGTATCGATCGCCGACGTGGCAGCAGGCATGTTCACCTACTCCGGCATCCTCACCGCCCTCTACACACGCGCCACGACCGGCGCGGTGCACCCGGTGTCGGTGTCGTTGTTCGACGCCCTGGTCGAATGGATGTCCCAGCCGCTCTATTACGGCCACTACGGCGGAACGCCGCCGGCTCGCACGGGGGCACGCCATCCGACGATCGCCCCGTACGGCCCGTTCATCGCCGGGGACGGGGGCACGGTGTTGCTCGCGGTGCAGAACCCGCCCGAATGGCAGCGGCTGTGCGAGATCGTCTTGGATAGACCGGATCTCGTCGCCGACCCGCGGTTCGCCGCCAACCCGGACCGGGTGGCGCATCGTGACGAACTGGAGTCGATCATCACTGCCGCGGTCGCGCGGTTGAGCGCCGAGGAACTCGAGACGCGCCTGCAGGGCGCAGGTGTGGCGCACGCGCGGATGAACGACGTCGCGCAGCTGTGGCAGCATCCCGTGCTCGTCGGCCGCAACCGGTGGCACGAGGTTGCGACCCCCGGCGGTCCCGTCGGCGCGCTGCCACCGCCTGCCGGCCTGGCCGGCGTCGACCCGCTGTTCGGTGACGTGCCCGCCCTGGGCGAGCACAGTCGAAAAATCTTGCGCGAGTTGGGTTATTCGGCGGATGCGACGGAGGGCCTCATCGCGGCCGGCGTCACGACAGACCGAAGAACCCGCGCCTGATACAGGTCATCAACAACTCGATGACCTGATCGTCGACGATCGGCTCGGGCATCTCGAGGGCGGCCTGCGGCACCCGGGTGACGAGAGCGCGCAGGATCAGCGCCGAGACCACCGGGTCGAACGGATACGGGCACGGTCCGCGGATGAGCATCCTTGCCGCGCCGATGTCCATCATGACCTGGCCGTTCTCGCCGATGCCCACGATGGTCGGGTCGTCGGTGGTGCCCTCGACCCACGCCTCGATGCATCCCGAATACCGGTCATAGAACTCAACGTAGGTGGCCAACCAGTGCCGCAGGGTCGACTCGTCGGCCACCGGATCCACGTGTGCAATCCGATCCGCGAATGCCATTCCGGCTCCGTAGATCTCGGCGGCGACGGCGGCGAGCAGGTCCTGCTTGTCGCTGAAGTACTTGTAGAACGTGCCGCGTGCAACGTCGGCGGTCAAGACGATGTCGTCGACACTCGTGCTGCGGTATCCGCGTGCGCGGAACTGGGTCGCGCCGGCATCGGCCAGAGCAGTCACGGTGCTGACGGCACGGTTGCTCAACGCGGCGGTTCGCTCGCCGATGGACAGCCCCGCGATCTCCGGGACCGCGGGCACTTCGACCGCATCGACGTCGGCAGCAGGGTCGGCGCTGGCGTGCAGACGCAGCGAACTCAGCACCGACGGCGGGGTCTCGGGGAACAGCGCCAGCTGAAGGAAGACCGACAGCGTGTCGACCGCGTCCTTGGCGCTGCGGCCGTAGGCGCGGTCGGTATGTACGAACAGGTTGATGCGGTGCACCAGCGCGGTCATCGTCATGGCCGCGACTTCGGGGTCCATGCCCTTGAGGCCAGAGGCCGCGAGCCGCTCGGCGACACGGTGGTTGTAGCTGCTCACGAACCGGGCGATTTCAGGACGGACCTTGGTGTCCGACGACGCGATCGCCGTCCACTGCACGAACATCGTGGAGTACTTCTCGAACACCCAGCTCCACTCGCCCAACCACCAGTTCAGGTTGTCGAAGCCCACCTCGTCCGGGCCGAGGGGGCCGATGCGTCGAGCCACCCGGAACAACGCGCTGCCGCACTCGTTGAGCAGTTCCAGGAAGATCTCGTCCTTGCCCTTGAAGTACTGGTAGAGCGTGGCGCGCGACACGCCTGCGGCCTTGGCGATCGCGTCGACCGACGTGTCGAAGTACCCCAGCCGCCCGAACAGCTCCAGCGAGACCTCGGTGATCCGGCTGCGCGTCGTGGCGCCGCGTGCGCCGATGGCGGGGCTGGAGGGGCCGTAACTGGCCCGGCGGATGATCGAGGCGTCGGACATGGTCGTTCCAGCCTATGGCCCATCCGGGCTGCCGGTGTCGCGCAGCGGGGCGTTTCGCGGGATGAGGAACTCGGCGGTGCCGCTGATCGCGACACCACCCGAGGGGCCCGTCGCGGTCAACTCGACGCTCACCCGGTCGGCGTCCGGCTCCGCTGACACCGTGGTGATCGTGCCCGAGCACGTCAGCACGTCACCGGGCCAGACCTGCTCGCGGAAGCGGACCCCGAAACGGCGCACGTTGCGTGCACCCAGCCAATCCGCGGCGAACCCGGCCAGAAGGGCCGCCGAGAACATGCCCTGGGCGAACACCGACGGGTAGCCGGCCGATCGCGCCAGTTCGTCGTCGTAGTGCATGGGGTTCAGGTCGCCGGACGCTCCGGCGTAGCGGACGAACATCTGGCGGGTCAGCGGCCCGAACTCTCGCGGTGTCGCCTGGACACCCGTGCTTAGCGGGGTTCGATGATCTTCGCTTGCGCTCATCGCCGTCATCTCGGTGCCGTCTCGATGAACGTGGCCTTGGCTTCCGCCACCAACGTGCCTGCCGCGTCCCGGTATTCGGTGACCACGGTGGCAAAGCGCATCGTCCCGCCACGCTTGCCGGGCTTGGCGAACCGGTCAACGATCCGCTCCCGCGCCGTGACGACCTCGCCCGCGGCAGGCAATTCACCGTGGAAGACGAACTCCTGCTCGCCGTGCAGCAGGCGCTTACGGTCGAAGCCCACGTTCACCCGGACGCCCGGCGGTGCCCATCGGGCAGCGCTGGTCAAGAACGTCGGCGGGACGATCGCGTCGGGACCGCGGTAGGCGGGATCGTCGGACAACATGGCGTCGGCGAACTCGGCGATCTTGCCGCGCTCGACCACCACCTCCCACGGCTGTCCCACGCTCAGGTCGGCGTCGCTGTCGGGCGATGCACTCATAGTGACCAATAGTGTCAGAAAATATCCGGATCCGAAACTGAATCTGCGCTTCACCACGAATGAGCCGCTTGTCGAAAGATGACATCAATGCCAGAATCGGTCTCTATGGTCGAGTTGGCGGCAAGCTACGTCGCGGGCAAATGGGTGACCGGCGCGCGCGCCGAGACACTGGACGTGACGTCGCCGACCACCGGCGAGGTGCTGGGCACCGTCGCCGTCGCAGGCCGTGACGAGGTCGACGCCGCCGTCGCGGCTGCCCGCGGTGCGTTGCACGCCTGGACGCAGACCTCCCCCGCCGATCGCGGCGCCGCATTGGGCCGACTGGCCGACGCACTGAGCGCGCGCAAGGGCGAACTGGCCGACCTGACGACCGCCGAAATCGGCTCGCCGCGATCGTGGAGCACCTTCGGTCAGGTCATCACCGCGGCCGGGGTGCTGCGCGCCTACGCGGCAATCACCCCCGACCATCCCTTCACCGTTCTTCGTCCGTCGGCGACGGGCGGCACCGTGGTTGTGCGACAGGTCCCCGTCGGCGTGGTGGGGGCGATCGTGCCGTGGAACACGCCGCTTTTCATCGCCGCGTTGAAGCTCGGTCCCGCGCTGGCCGCGGGCTGCACGGTGGTGCTCAAGCCGGCGCCCGATGCACCGCTCGAATTCGGCGTGCTGATGGAAGCGATCGAAGAGGCCGGAATTCCCGACGGAGTGGTCAACGTCGTCAACGGAGGTGCCGCTACCGGCGAGGTGCTGACCGAACACCCGGACGTCGACAAGATCAGCTTCACCGGATCGACGGCCGTGGGTACCAGGATCGCCGCGTCGTGTGGATCTCGCATCCGCCGCTGCAGCACCGAACTTGGCGGCAAGTCACCGGCCATCGTGCTCCCCGACGCACTGATCGACACGACGGTGCCCGGACTGGTCGGCGGCGTGATGGGCAACAACGGCCAATTGTGTGCCGCGCTCACGCGCATCCTGCTGCCGCGCAGCCGATACGGCGAATTCGTCGCCGCCCTGACGGCCGCGGTGACGGCGCTGACCGTCGGAGATCCTGCCGACCGGGCCACCGACATCGGCCCACTGATCAACGAGGCCGCGCGCGACAGGGTCGAGGGATTCCTCCTGCGGGCCCGCGACGAGGGCGCCACCGTGCTGACCGGCGGCGAGCGACCCGACCGCCCAGGGTGGTTCGTCAGCCCGGCCCTCGTCGAGGCGACCAACGACATGGAGATCGCCCGCGAAGAGGTCTTCGGTCCGGTCGCCGTCCTCATCGCCTATGACGACGCGGGCCCTGACGACGCCGCGGAGGCGGTGTCCATCGCCAACGACTCGCGCTACGGGCTCGTCGGCGCGGTGTGGTCGGCCGACGAGGAACGTGCCGCGGCGGTGGCGGCCCAACTGCAGGTCGGGTCGGTGGCGGTGAACTCGACCGCCGTGCTCGACTTCGGCAGCCCGTTCGGCGGTTTCAAGCAGTCGGGCATCGGCCGGGAGGGCGGCCCGGAGGGCATCGCGGGGTTCGTCGAATACCAGTCCATCATTCGCTGAACCGGAAGGGATCAAATGCAGACGCAGGCAGCGGTCCTGTTCGAACGCAACACACCGTGGTCGATCGAGACCATCGAGCTCGATCCGCCGAAGGCGACCGAGGTGCTCGTCGAATTGCACGCCTCGGGCATGTGCCACTCCGACGACCACCTCGTCACCGGTGACATGCCGATCCGACTGCCCTGCATCGGCGGGCACGAAGGTGCGGGCGTGGTGAAGGCCGTCGGCGAGCACGTGTCATGGCTGGTGCCCGGCGACCACGTGGTGTTCAGCTTCATCCCGTCGTGCGGCCGGTGCCCGTCGTGCTCGACAGGCCATCAGAGCCTGTGCGACCTCGGCGCAAAGATCTACTCGGGCATGCAGATTCATGACGGCACCGCACGGCACCATCTCGGTGACGACGACCTCGCCCTGGCCTGCGGGGTCGGGTCGTTCTCGCACCACACCGTGGTACACGAGGCGAGTTGCGTGAAGATCCCGGAGCACTACCGGCTCGACCTCGCCTGCCTGCTCGGCTGCGGTTTCATCACCGGCTGGGGCTCTTCGGTCTACGCCGCGGACGTGCGGCCGGGCGATACGGTCGTGGTCGCCGGCGTCGGTGGAATCGGCGCCGCGGCAGTACAGGGTGCCCGGCTGGCGGGTGCCCGCACGATCACGGTGATCGATCCGTCGGAGTACAAGCGCGAAGAGGCCGTGAAGATGGGCGCGACGCACACGGCCGCCGATTGGGTAGAGGCCAAAGCCGTTGTCGCCGAGGCAACCTGGGATCGTGGCGCGGACAGGTTCATCTGCGCGATGGGGGTCGGCGACGGGCAGCTGGTCGGCCAGGCGCTGGCCATGACGGCCAAGCGCGGGAAGGTCGTGATCACCAACATCCATCCGATGCTCGAGCGCGACATCCGGGTGAATCTGATGGATCTCACCCTGACCGAGAAGCAGATCATCGGCACCTTGTACGGCTCGGGCAACCCACGCGCCGACATTCCGAAGATCCTCGAGTTGTACAGCGCGGGGCAGGTGGATCTCGACTCGATGGTCACCCGCACCTACCCGCTGGAGAAGGTCAACGACGGCTATGCCGACATGCACGCGGGCGCCAACATCCGCGGCGTGCTGATCTATCCGCCTGCCGAAGGGTCGAGCTAGGTCCGTACGGGCTCCCAGCCGCCCCCTTCGGCGGAGCGGCGCGCGGCGTCGATCACCGCCAGCGAGAGAAGTCCGTCCTCGAAGGTGGCCGCGGCGCTCGGTGCGCCGTCGAACGCGGGCAGCCAGTCCTGCAGCATCAGCGCCATCGCCCGGCTGGCATGGCCGGCAAGGCCTCCTGGCAACTGCTCGGGGTGAGCGGGCTCGCGTTCGTCCACCGTCAGTGGCGCCAGTCCGTCATCGGTCGCCGCGCCGAGACTGTATGCCGCGGAACGCAGGTCGCCGTCGCCGATGATCGTGCCGTCCGACCCGAAGAGTTCAAGGCGGTAGTGATCGGCATGGGCACCCATCACCGAGACGCTCAGGATGGCGGTCAGCCCGGACTCCATGCGCATCAGCAGCGCTGCCGTGTCGTCGGCGGTGACGTGCAAGGTCTCGCCGTCGGGTAGCTCACGGATCGGGTCGCTGGTCCGCACCTCGGCGCACACCGATGCCGGGCGGCCGAGCACGCTGCACAGGAAGTCCAGATCGTGCACCAACATCCCCGCCAGGTATCCGCCACCCTGCTCGCGGTCGTACATCCACCGCGCCTGCGGCGCACGGCTCGGATGCCAGTAGGACGCGCTGCGGCTGACGCGGGCAAGGTACTGGTTGCCAAGGAATCCCGATCGCACCTTGTCGGCGACGGCCAGCCAGTCGGGGTTCCACCGGTTCTCGAAGCAGCAGGCGGTCGGCACATTGGCCTCGGCGGCAGCGCGCACCATCTCGCGCGCCGCATCGAGGTCGCCGGCGAGCGGCTTCTCACACAGCACCGGCTTGCCCGTGGCAAGAGCTGCCAAGGTCATGTCGCGGTGCAGCACAGTGGGTGTCGCGACCGAGATGACGTCGAGGTCGTCGCGGGTGACGAACGACCCCCAATCGGTGGACGTCTCCTCGATGCCCAGCTTGGCGGCCGTCCGTTCCAGCCGCTCGGGGGTACGCGCGCAAAGCGCGACGGGCTCGAACCCCTTGGCGGCCCGGAACCCGGGCACCTGAACGTGTGCACCCCAGCCCACTCCGATGATGCCCACCCGCAATGTCATGTGCTCTCCTCGATCCGTTGGTCCACCCGTCTCGCACTAGTGACACTAATGTTAGATAGCTGCCGGGTTCAAGGCTGCGAGTTCGGCACATTGAACAGTCGCTGCCGGTACCCCACCGTTGCCTAAAAGTGACATGAGTGCCAGAATCGGATGTTGTGAGCGCGACCGACATCGACGAACGCCAGTTCGCACCGCTGATCGACTTGCAGTGGTGGCAGGAGCGCCCCAACGACCGGACCGAGCTGTACCGGCGTCTCCGCAACGCAGGCGGACCAGCGTTCGTCCGAACCAACCGGCCGGGGTCGCCACGGGTCCGAGGATTCTGGGCGATCGGTTCGCACCGCGACGTCGCCGACATCAGCCGCAGGCCCGCAGACTTCAGTTCCGGCCAGGGCACCCAGATCTTCGACCAGACCGCCGACATGCGCGAATACCGCGGCTCCATCATCGACATGGACGATCCCGAGCACATGCGGCTACGCAAGATCGTCTCGCGCGGCTT
Source organism: Mycobacterium sp. AZCC_0083 (assembly GCF_014202335.1). Classification (GTDB taxonomy): domain Bacteria; phylum Actinomycetota; class Actinomycetes; order Mycobacteriales; family Mycobacteriaceae; genus Mycobacterium. The sequence continues at coordinate 510,320 of NZ_JACHGP010000001.1, forward strand.
CACCCCCCGCATGCTCGCCGAGCTGCGCGGGCTTGCCGAGGAGACCACCGCCGAGATCCTCGACGAGATGCCGCGTTCGGGTGAATGCGACTTCGTCTCCGCGTTCGCCACCCTGCTGCCGCTGCGCATCATCGACAACATGCTCGGCGTTCCGCGCGAGCACGAGCAGTTCATCCTGCGGGCAACCAACGTCGTGCTTGGCGCCTCGGACCCCGAGTACGTGCCCGACCAGAGCGTCGCGGGCATCGAGGCCGCGGTCACCGACACCAGCGAGCAGCTCATCGATCTGCTCAAGGGAATCGCCGAGGACCGCATCGCCCACCCACGCAACGACGTGATCAGCAAGCTGGTCACCTCCGACGAGGAGAACCTGACCCCGCAGGAGCTGGCGAAGTTCTTCATCCTGTTGATCGGCGCGGGCAACGAAACCACCCGCAACGCGCTCACGCACGGCCTCCTGATCCTCAGCGCGCACCCCGAGCAGCGCGACCGACTGCTGGCGGATTACGACGAACTGGCACCGGCCGCGATCGAGGAGATCCTGCGCTACTCGAGCCCGGTGATTCACATGCGCCGCACCGTCACCCGCGACGGCGTGACGCTCACCGACGCGCAGGGCCAAGTCACCCACACCTTCAACGCGGGCGAGAAGGTCGTCGTCTGGTACCCCGCCGCCAACCGCGACCCCGCGGTCTTCGACGAGCCCGAGCGCTTCGACATCGCGCGTAAACCCAACAACCACATCGCCTTCGGCGGCCCGGGCCCGCACTTCTGTCTGGGCGCCCACCTGGCCCGGCTCGAATTGAACGTGGCGTTCAGGATGCTGTACGCCCGTTACCCGGACATCACCGCGGCGGGCGAGCCGGTGATGCTGAGATCGAACTTCGTCAACGGCATCAAACACCTGAAGGCGACGTACACACCATGAGCGAGCAAGAAACCGTGTTGTCGGATCTGACGGACGGTGTCATGACCATCACCCTGAACCGGCCCGAAGCCGCCAACGCGGTACGCCCAGAAGACCGCAACGCGCTCATCTCGCTACTGGCCGATGCCGACGCCGACGAGAAGGTGCGCGTGGTGGTGCTGCGCGCCAACGGCAAACACTTCTGCTCCGGCGCCGACGTGGGCTCGCTGGCCGAGCGACGCGCGAAGGGCGAAAAGCGCGTGCTGGAGCCGATCAAGCGCATCATGAACGGCGCACAGAAGCTCGTCGCCTGCGTGCTGGACTGCAACAAGCCGGTGATCGCCGCGGTCCACGGCGCGGCTACGGGATTGGGCGCTCACCTCGTCTACGCCTCCGATCTGGTGATCGCCACCGAAGACGCCTACTTCGCCGAGTCGTTCGTCAAGCGCGGGCTTGTCGTCGACGGCGGCGGTTGCTATCTGCTGCCCCGCCGCATCGGCATGCAGAAGGCCAAGGAGATGGCGTTCTTCGGCGAAAGGCTCTCGGCCGCTGAGGCATTGACGCTTGGCCTGGTGAACCGGGTGGTGAGTACCGTCGAGTTGGATTCCACGGTGGCCGACTTCGCAGGGCGGCTCGCGGGGGCACCAACGAGCGCGATCGCCTTCACCAAGCGACTGCTCAACGACTCCCCCGACACCGACCGGTCCGGTGCGTTCATTGCGGAGGCGATGGCGCAGGAGCTCCAGTCCTATGCGCACGACTCCAAGGAGGGCGTGCAAGCCTTCATGGAGAAGCGCCCGACCGAGTTCACCGGGTGGTGAGAGTGGCTCGGGCAGACATTCCGACCATCGACTCCACCAGCGCTCCGTACTGGGAGGCCGCCGGACGGGGTCGATTGCTGATCGCCGAGTGCGCGGGATGCGGCCGCGTGCACCACTATCCGCGACCGTTCTGTCCGCACTGCTGGAGTGAGGACGTCCACCCGGTGCTGGCCAGCGGAACGGGGACGCTGTACACGTATTCGACCGTATATGTGAACGACCTCGAGCCGTTCAAACAGCGGTTGCCCTACGTCGCGGCGATCGTCGAGCTGGCCGAAGGCCCGCGGCTGATGACCACCATCGAGGGCGCCGAGCCGGAGCGCTTGCGAGTCGGCATGGTGGTCACCGCGACGTTCCGGCCAGTCGACGAAAACGACGCGGACAGCCCGTACCTGACGGTCTTCACCACTAGCGAGGAGAGCCCATGACCGGACTACTCGACGGCAAGGTCGCCCTGGTGACCGGAGCCGGGCACGGCATCGGCCGCGGCCACGCGCTCGAGCTGGCCAAGCACGGTGCCACCGTGATCATCAACGACCTTGGCACCAGCCTGTCCGGGGAGGGCTCGGGCAAGGTGGCCGACGAGGTGGTGTCGATCATCGAAAGTCGCGGCGGCACCGCGGTTTCGGACTTCAGCGACGTCGGCGACGAGGAGCAGGTCGACCTGGCCGTCGAACGCGCCTACTCCCAACTCGGCCGCCTCGACATCGTGGTCAACAACGCGGGCATCGTGCGCGACAAGGCGATCTGGAACATGACCGTCGACGACTTCGACCTGGTGATGCGGGTGCACGTCCGCGGCAGCTGGCTGACCAGCCGGGCCGTCGCCCGCAAGTGGCGGGCGGAATCGAAGGACTCCGGCGGAAAGGTCTACGGCCGCATCATCAACACCACTTCCGGCGCTGGCCTGCACGGTCACTTCGGTCAGACCAACTACAGCGCCGCCAAGGCTGCGATCGTAGGGCTGACCCAGACCCTGAGCCTGGAGTTGGCGTCGATCGGCGCCACCGTGAACGCGATCAGCCCGGGTGGCCGCACCCGGATGTCCGCCACCATGGCCGGCGCGCAGGCTCCGATCGAGCCCGACGAGCGCGCCGAGGACGAGTTCGATCCCAAGGATCCGTCGCTTGGTTCGCCGGTGGTGGCCTGGTTGGCCAGCCCGGAAGCCGGTCACGTCAGCGGTCAGGTGATCCGGGCGATGGGTGAGAATCTCCAACTACTCAAGGGCTGGCATCCGGTGGCGTCGGTCTCCAACGGCCAACAGCGCTGGGATGCAAGCAAACTCGGCGCCATCATGGCAACTGACGTGTTCGGCACGCGCAATACCGGCCTGCGGCTGGGTGGGTGACCGCCATGTCAGACACTGCCGAGGTCGAGCGGGAGTTTCGGCGCTACTTCATGACTGGTCCCGTGCTCGAAGACTGGCACGCCTGGGCCAACCTATTCACCGACGACGCGACGTACCACGACCACTTCTACGGAACCTTCACCGGTCCCGACGAAATCACCAAGTTCCTCGAGGGGACGATGGGTGCGGCACCGCAGGTCTACAGCCCGCTCATCTGGTACGTCGTCGACGGGACGCGGGTCGCCTACAAGGTGTTCAACCGCGCCGACAACCCGGAGCCCGGCGGGCCGCCCATCGACTTCCCCTCCTTTCAATTCATCGAGTACGCCGGTGACGGCAAGTGGCGTTCCGAGGAGGACGTCTGGGTGTTGGCCGAGATGAAGCGATTCGCGCAGCGCTACGCCAAGGCCGCCGACGAACACCCGCAGACGTTGCAGCAGAAGCTGCGCCGCGAGGACTGGGGGTCATGGGTCGACTGGGCGCGCCCGGACCCCGGGCACGTGGCCGGCCCGTCATGGCTGGGCAAGGACGGCTTCACGCCGTTCGCCGGCATCCAGGACATCGACTTCGGCGTCCGCTCGCACTGACGTTTGCCGAAATGCGGGGTGCAGTCCGCGCTATGTGCCTATGCTCGGCAGACATGCCGGAGGGGGCACGCATGGATGCGGCAGCGAACCTGAAGTTGATCCAGGATCTGTATGACGCTTACATCAGCGGCGATCTACAGGCCATCATGAGGCCATTCAACGATCAGTCCGTCTGGATCGAACTCGGTGACACCCAGCGGGCGGGCGTATTTCGCGGCGCAACAGGACTTCTGGAGCATGCGATGCGGAATCAGGAGCTCACCGACGGATCTCTCACGACCGAAGTGCAGGAGATCGTCGGTGGCGAGAAGTACGTCGTCGTAGTAGAACGCGCGACTGCCCAGCGAAAAGGCCGAGCACTGGACATGCTGTGCGCGACGTCCTATCAAATGGCCAACGGCGTGGTCGCCGAAATGCGGGTGCTGCCATTCGACAGCCGGGAGTGGCAGCAGTTCTGGGAGTAACGCGATGACACAACAGCTTCGAGTGAGTCACGTGGGCACCGGTCACACCGGTGCCATGGTGCTTGGGCAGATCCTACGATCACCGCAGCTGAGCTTGACCGGCCATCTGGTTCACAGCCCTGACAAGGTGGGCCGCGACTCAGGCGAGATAGTGGGCATTGCTCCAGTCGGGGTTGTGGCCACCGCCGACATCGCAGAGTTTCTCGCCCTCGATTGCGACTGCGTGACGTATATGCCGACCGGGTCTGGTCGTGATCCTAGCGACGTGATCGACCAGATCTGCGCCATCCTTGCAACCGGCAAGGACGTGGTCGCAGCCGACCCTCAATTAGGTTTCCCGCATTCGCTCGACGAGACGTTGCAGCTGAAATTGCGCTCTGCATGCAACGAAGGCAGTAGTACATTTCTGAGCACGGGAATAGCCCCGGGGTTCGCCACCGATGTCCTGCCGGTTCATCTCGTGAGCCTGACCGCGGAGCCGACGATGATCCGCGTCGAGGAACGGCTACCGTCTGGGGCATTTCGCGGACAATCGTTTTTCGCGCATTTTGGCTTCGGGCTCACGCCCGAACAAGACGCTCAGGCGTACCAACCTGGGGCGATGATTCCGCACATGTCTACACCACTCGCGCTCGTGGCCGACGCCCTCGGCTGGACGCTCGACGGTATCAACGAACTCCGCGACATCGCGGTGGCCGACCGCGACTACACCTTCCCCGCGGGCACCATCGCTGAAAGCACCATCGCCAGCGTGCGAATGCGTTTCGAGGGAGTTGTCGCGGGCGAACCGCGAATGAGCTTCTCCTTCATCTGGTCGCTGCCCGACGATCCTCCGGACGACTGGGAGCCGCGGATTCCCCACGGCTCCGCCACGGGCCGACTCACCCGGGTCACCATCGAGGGCAACCCGACCATCCGGGTCGACCTGCACATCGATGGCGTCCTATCGGGTGCGCAGGCGACCGCCGCTCGTGTCGTCAACTCGATACCGGCCGTGTGCGCCGCAGCTCCCGGCGTCTACAGCGCACTCGAGCTCATTCCGCGAGCCTTCGGCGTCCTGTCGCACTAACGGTCAGCCAAACAGGTACAACCCGGACAGCAGCGCCCACAATCCAAGGCAGTAGCCCTCGAACGCGACCCGCAACGGCATTGGGGCACAGCGCAGTTCCATGAAGTCGAGCCCGACGAGCCGGACCTTGATCGCGGCGATCGCGAGCACCACGACCACCATCACCGATCCGGTGCCGTGGTCGACGCCCAGCGCGTAGGCGATCAGCGTCGCCACGATCAACACCAGCCACGACACTCCCGCGCGGCCACGTACGAAGGTGAGAGCCGATGGACCCGACATCAAGCCACCAGGTACAGCAACGGGAACAGCACGATCCACAACAGGTCGACGAGATGCCAGAAGCAGGCCCCACCCTCGACCACGGCCATCCGGGTCTCAGTGAGCTCGCGCCGCCGGGTCTGGGTGAGCAGGAACGTCAGCACCGCCATCCCGACGCAGACGTGGAACAGGTGCACGCCGGTGAGGATGAAGTAGTACAGGTAGAAGCGGTTGGCACCCGCGCCGTGCCCAGCAGTCACCAGCGAGTAATACTCGAACACCTTGAGCGCGATGAAGACTCCGCCGCAGACCATCGCGCCCACAACGGCCGTGCGTGCGATGTGGCGCGCCCCCGACCGCAACGCTCCCAGCGCGACGACCACGCACAACGAACTCGTCAGCAGCACCAGGGTATTGGTGAGCCCGACCCCGAGATGCAGCGTTCTGCGCGCCACGTCGAAGACTTCGGGTGCCTTGGCGCGCTCGACCATGAAGGTGGCGAAGAACGCACCGAATACCAGCATGTCGCCGAACAGGAAGACCCATGTTCCGTTCTCGCCGGGAACCCGCCGCGTCGGCGCCGCGGTGGCAGTCGGAGTGCCGAGAGTCACGACGCCGCGGTGACCAATGGTCGCTCGGCCGCCTGCTCCGCACCGATCGAGCGGAGCATGACCGCTGTCACCGCGACCATCCAGACGGAGAACGCCACCAACGGAACCCAGAAGGCGAAGACGCCGTTCCAGGCCAGCGGGCCTTCGTTGAAGATCATCACCGCCCCGCCGGGCAGCGCCAGCAGCGCGTACCAGGCGTTGAGGTAGCCGAACCATCGCGGGAAGGTCGCAGGTTCCGTCCGGTCGACGAAGGACGCCGTGGTGAGCACCAGGGCCTGCACCACCAGAGTTCCGACGATCCCGACGAACATCAACCAGAACACGTCGTTGAGCGCCTGAGTGATCTCGGGATCGCGTTGTTCGGGACGAAACGCCGCTGCCGACAACACCATCATCGGAAAGAGGAAGCCCGGCACGAAGATCACTCCGGCGAAGATTTGGGTGACCGACAGGACGCCCCATTTACCCTCGACCCGACGCACCCTCAGACAGATCGTGGCCAGGAACGGCAACGCGACGCAGGCGGCGAGCAGGCTGAATGCCAGGCCCACCCTGACCCGCAGCTTGTTGGCGATGAGGAAGTCCGTGATGTCTTTGGCGCTCGCGGTCGGTGAAAGCGGCGGGATCAGCTTGGCGATGAGCATGAAGAAGACGAAGAACAGGGCGAGCATGACGATTCCGCCCCACGCGGCAATGCGTTGGAGTTTCAGATCCATGGCCGAATTCTAGATCGAATCCGCTCAATGTTTAACTAGTTTTATGATTTTATCCGGCCTACGCGAAGAGGGCTAGTACTGCGCCATGCCCTGGTCGACCGACAGTCGGGTAGCGGTAACGAAGCGCGACTCGTCCGATGCCAGCCAACACACCGCGGCCGCAACGTCTTCCGGCTCGCAAGCCCATTGCGGCAGGAACGGAGTGCCCATGTTGTTGAGTGTGGGGTTGGTCTCGGTCGCGGCGAACAACGCGGCGATCATGTCGCCACCACCCATCGGGGTGTTGACCGGCCCCGGATGCACGCTGTTGACCCTGATGTCGTGCTTGCCCAGTTCGGCGGCGAAGGCCCTGGCCATCCCCGTCACCGCGTGCTTGCTCGCGGTGTAGTGCACCATGAACGGCTGCACCTTCACCCCCGCGTAAGAGCTGATGAGGATGATCGACCCGCCGCGGCCTCCGTCGATGATCCGTTGCGCGCCTGCCATCACCGTGTTCCACGTGCCCGTCACGTTGACGTCGATGATGTCGCGGAACGACTCCGGGGTGATTTCGTTCCACGGTGCGGGGATGCAGATTCCGGCGTTGGCCACGATGACGTCCAGTCGGCCGAACGCCTCGATGCCCTCGTCGACGGCGCTTCGCAGCGCCTCCAGGTCGCGGATGTCCGCGGCGGTGGCCATGATTCGACTACCCTTGGCCTTCACGAGCTCCACGGTCTCCGCGAGGTCATCGGGAGTGGCGGACGGGTAGCGCACTGATTCGGGCAACGGGCCTGCCAGGTCGACGGCGATGACGTCGGCCCCGTCCTCTGCCATCCGCACCGCGTGTGCACGGCCTTGTCCCCGGGCAGCCCCGGTGATGAACGCGACCTTGCCCTCGAGTCGACCCGTCATCGTGATGTCCCTCCGGTCGCCGAGTCGGCATCGCCGAGGGCCAGCGGCCCCTCCTGCACGGCGGTGCCCAACAGTCCGAGCTCCACGCCGGCCTCTGCGGCGGCCTCGCGGCAGGCGGCGATGTCCTTGCGCAGGAACGGCCCGGCCCGCTCTGCGAACTCGTCCATCCCGCCAATGCGATGGGCATGTGCCGCCACCTGGCTACCGGCGCTGCACACCTGCAGCGCGGACAGCAGCACGTCCGGCTCGACGCCCAGTTGCTCGCCGAGTTGCGTTGCCGTCGCCAGGAGTTGGGCATTTGCAGCGAACAGCAAGTTGTTGATCAGCTTGATCGCCAACGCACTACCGAGCGGACCGGTCGGCACCACCGGGCCGGCGTACGCGGCCAGGAGCGGTGTCACGGCAGCGACGGCGTCACTCGGTCCTCCGATCAGCACGGTCAGCGCGCCCGCGGCGATGTCGTCCGCCGTGCCGCTGACCGGGGCGTCGAGAACGACCGGCGCGGACGGCGAACTGTCACGTAACGCCTCGAGGGTCGACAAGTTTCCAGTGGTGTGCGAGACGAACACCGAACCCGGCTTCGCGTTGGCGATGAAACCGTCAGGCCCGAGGCCGGTTTCGCGAAGTTGGGCGTCGGAGAACAGGCAAGAAATGAGCACGTCACTGCCGCGCGCGAGGTCGGCCACCGATGCGGCCGGTACGGCGCCCTTCGCGGTCAGTCGGGCGCGGGTGTCATCGCGCCGAGCAAGTATCAGCACGTCATGGCCCGCACCGAGCAACCGCTCGACCATCGGTTCACCGAGCTGTCCGGCACCGAGGAATCCGATGGTATTGGTCATGTGGTTCTCCGGTGGTTCGTGGAGACTCAACCCGTCACGTCTCGCCCGATCAACTGCCGCGCGATCACCCACTGCAGCACTTCGTTTGCGCCCTCGAAGATCTCCAAGATCTTGGCGTCCCGGTAGAGCTCCTCCAACCGGAATGTCTCGCCCGTTTCGGAGACCTGACGGGCGAAGCCATACCCACCGAACACCTGGATCGCGTCGCGGGCCATGTCGGCAGCCAGCCTGGTGGCGAAGGTCTTGGCCATCGACGCCTCGGGTTCCGCGTGGCGGTCGCCGCCGTCGACCCGAAGTGCCGCCTTTTGGTAGAGGTTCCGTGCGCACTCGAGCTCGGTGGCCCGTTCGGCCAGCCGGTACTGCCAGTGCTGCATCGCACCAAGGGGTTTGCCGAATACGTGGCGCGTACGCATCCGCTCGACCGCGAGATCGAGCGCTGCCTGTGCGACACCCACCCCGGCAGCGGCGATGCCGATGCGACCATAGGTCAGGGTCGCCAGTGCGACGGACAACCCGCTGCCTGGCTCGCCAAGCACGTTGGTGCGCGGAACGACGACCTGGTCGAAGACGATGTCCGCGGTCAGCTGGCCGCGGTGGCCCATTTTCAGGTCGGGCGTGCCAATCCTGACACCGGGGCTGTGTTTCAGATCGATGGCAAGCATCGTCATTCCGCGCCCACTTCGACACAGGACGGCCGCCCAGTCAGCGACCGGGCTATTGGTGATCCAGCGCTTCCGACCGGTCACTACGAAGCCGTCGGGAGTCTCGTCGGCCACGGTCTGCATGGCCTCGACGGACAGGTCGCTGCTGGCGTCGGGTTCGGTGGTGGCGAACGCGAAGACGAGCTCACCCGTCACGAGTCCCGGAATGAGGCACGCCTGCAACTCCTTCGAGCCGAACGACAACGCCTTGGGCACCAGAATGCATTGCCCGTCGTAGACGCCCGCCATGCTGCTGCTGTGATAGGCGATCTCCTCGGTCGCCGTGCACGTGCCGAGCAACGGGTAGTCCAAACCACGCCCGAACTCCGCGCCGAACGGAATCTCGAAGACACCCGCGCCGGCGAGCCCGCGAAAGGCCTGCCACGGAAAGCTGTCTGCAGTCTCCTCACGCTGGCCTATCTCGGCGGCATACGGCGCGACCGTCTCCTCCACCGCGAGCCGGACTTCCCCACGGAGTTCGATCGTCTCGGCCGGAAGCCCGACGTCGTGCCACATGCGGTCCTGGGTGCGCGGCACGTTCACGTCAGCGCCAGGTCAGGTTCAGCGAGTCCAGGCCGAATATCTGACCACCGTGCTCGACGGCCTCCCCCGACACCTCGTAGTCCGGGATGCGCTTGTGCCACTCCTCGAGGATCACCGCCATCTCCTGACGGGCGAGATGCGAGCCGAGGCAACGGTGCGGGCCGCCTCCAAACGACAGATGACGCGTGACGCCGCGGTCGAGGTCGACCTTGCGGGCGTCCGGATACGCCGCCTCGTCGCGGCCCGCGAACGCCAACGAGAACGACGCCATGTCGCCCGCCTTGATCGGGCACCCATGGAAGTCCATGTCCTGGGTGGCCTTTCGGGCGGTCTGCACGATCGGGTAGGCGCGAAGCAACTCCTCCACGGCCTTGGGGATGAGTTCGGGCTCGGCAACGATCCTGGCGCGGTCGTCGGGGTGGGTGGCCAAGTGCAACAGCGCGTAGGACAGCTGGTTGGTCACCGTGTCGAGCCCGGCCATGAAGAGCAGCAGCAGGCAGTTGAGTAGGTCGATGTCGGTGATGGGCTCGCCGTCGATGGCCCAGTCGATCGCCTTGCTGACGATGTCGTCGGCGTCGGGGTCGCGGTTGTCGCGACGCTCCTGGATGAGTCCCGAGAAGTAACCCATCACCTGCATCATGCCCTCCATGCGGGCAGCGTTGACCTCATCGCCGACCCCGTCCTGGTGCAGGATCTGATCCGCCCACGCCATGAACTTCTCGAGTTCGTCGACGGGTAGGCCCATGATCACGAGGAACACCGTCGAGGGGAAGACTCTGGAGATCGAGGTCACGAAGTCGCATTCCCCGTCATCGACAAGCTTGTCGATGAGCTCACCTGCCAGCTTCTGCTGAGCGTCGTGCATACCCTTCACCCGGCCCGGCGAGAAGTATTCGGCCAGTACGTGGCGCCACTTGGCGTGGTCGGGCGGGTCGATCATGACCGGAATCCACTTGTAGGGCGGTTCCGGGTCGGTTGGCACGATGACGCTGCTGGACCACAGCTCGGGGTGCTGCAGGCCGTCGAGGATCACGGAGTTTTCGGTGAACACCCAGTAGTCCATGCCGACCTCGGTGTTGCGGAAGACCGGCCCCACCTCGTCCTTGCACCCATCGAGGAGTTTGAAGTGCGAGAGGGCCGGGGACCTTGGCGTGTTCATCTCGATGGACTTGACGGGACACGTTGCGCCTGCCTGGCTTTCGCTCATGACGTCCTTCCGAACTGGCCGCGACCGAGGCGAACTCGAAGACCGCGCGTGTGGCCACGGCGTGGACGATTCGGTCGACGGCGACTGATCGCACTAGGTTAACTATGTGAAATGGTTAACGCAATAGCGGGGCATGCGTCACCGGACCGCGAAGCCGGCGTCCAGCGGCCACGCCGTACCGGTGATGAACTTCGCCTCCTCGGACACCAGGAAGGCCACCGCGTTGGCGATGTCCTCGGGCGCGAGGACAGGGATCGGCAGCGCGTTCTGCATGGCACTGACGGCGGTGTCGCCTGCTTCGAACAGTGCCGCCATCGTCTCGTTCATCACCATCCCGGTCGCGACGCCGGTCGGATGGATGGTGTTGACGCGGATCGAATACTGGGCGTATTCGTTGGCCCACACCTGCATCAGGCCGACCAGGCCGCGCTTGGACGCCGTGTACGCCTGCCCGCCCGCTCGGTCGGTGCCGGTGCCCTTGAGCCCGGCACTCGACGACGTAATGACGATCGACCCGCCGCGGCCGCCGTCAATCAGGGAGGGCAAGGCGGCCTCCACGGTGTTCCACACGCCGAAGAGGTTGACGTCGACGATGTTGCGGAACGTCTGCCGCCGGTCGCCACCTGGGCTCAGTCGTACGACACCGGCATTGGCGATCACGATGTCCAGACGGCCGAACTCCTCCAGTCCGTCCGCCACCACCTGCTCCACGGCGTCGGCGTCCCGCACGTCGGCCTGTCGGGCGACGATGCGGCGGCCCTCCTTCTCGACGAGCCTTGCGGTCTCATCGAGATCCTCCGGGCGGGACTGCGGATAGTCGATCGAGTCGACGTCAGCGCAGATGTCCAGCCCGATGATGTCCGCGCCGTCGGCGGCTAGCCGGACCGCATGGGCGCGACCCTGACCGCGGCCCGCTCCGGTGATGAAGGCGACCTTGCCATCAAGTTTTCCCACGGGTGCGACTCCTTTACTCAGTCGGCAATGCTGCCGGTGTGAATCCTGGCCAGCCGCAGGCCTTCCTGCGGATCGTCTACCTCGATGTCCCAGTCGCTGCAGGAGCACGTGCAGCGGAAATGTCCGTTCTCCGGCAGGATCGCCTGGCCGTCACACGAACCGCCGGTGTTGGCAATGCTGGCCAGGAACTCAAGCGGCTTCTCGTGAAGGGCACTGTCATCGGACATCGGTGTTACTCCTTGACCTGACCATCGGCCCGGAACACGGGGAGCAGCCAGCCGTCGGTGATGGGCGAAAAGGCCACGCGCAACGACATTCCGATCGTGACGTCAGTCGGCGCGACGTCGACGACGTTGGACACCAACCGGGCGCCGGGCGCGTCGGGCAGGTCCAGCACGGCCGGCACCAAGAGCAGGTCGGGCATGCCAGGAAAGCCGTGCACGACTGCGAAGCTGTAAACGATGGCCTTGCCGCTCAGTTCGACCCAATTCACCTGTTTCGATTGGCAATTCGGACAGAATGGGGTCGGAGGCAGCCGAAAGGTCCCGCAGTCGGCGCACTGAGGCGCGACCAGCCGTCGTTCCTTGGCCGCCTGCCAGAACGGCTCGGTGTCCTTGTTGACGGCGATCCGGACGTGCTCGCCGGGAATGGCCGTCGCCAGAGCGAGTGCAGCGGTACTCATGCGGCCTTCCCCAAGATCAGCCCGCTGACCGGCAGGCTCGCAGGCCCACCCGTGACGAGGGCGAGTTCGGCGTCGGGGACCTGGTTGATGGCGGTGCCGCGCATCTGCTCGACTCCTTCCATGACGTGGGTCATGCCGATGATGTAGGCCTCCGACAGCTGGCCGCCGTGGGTGTTGACCGGAATCGAGCCGCCGTCATACCGGATGGCGCCGCTCTCCACGAACGCGCCGCCCTCGCCCTTGTCGCAGAACCCATAGTCCTCCAACTGCATGAGCACCATCGGGGTGAAGTGGTCATACAGCAGGGCGACGTCGATGTCGGCAGCGCCGATGCCTGCCTGCTCGTAGAGCCGATTGGCGATCGGTTTGTTGCCGGAGGAGGCGAAGTACTCGTCGGGCATCCCCATCCAGGCGAACGCCCGACCCCAGTCCTTGACTCCGCCGTGGGCGGCGGCAACCACCGGCACGGGCAGCTGCTTCAAGTCCCTTGCACGGTCCATGCTCGTGGTGATCACCGCGACGGCGCCGTCAGTCTCCTGGCAGAAGTCGTAGAGACACAAGGGTTCTGCGATCATCCGCGCGTTGAAGTAGTCCTCGAGCGTGAGGGGTTCGGGGTGCATCGCCTTCGGGCGATTCGCCGCGTTGGCCCGCGTGGAGAGCGCAATCTCGGCGAAGGCCTCGCGGCGCGTGCCGTAGAGGTACATGTGCCGCCGCGCCAGCACCGACATCAGCTGGCCGGGACCGAACAGTCCCGACGGTTGCAGGAACGAGTTGATCGGATCGGGCTCCAGCGCCGAGAACACCGAACCGAGCCTCTGCTTGGACTGCTGCAACGCCATCACGGTCACCACCACCGAGGCATCGCCCGCCACGATGGCCGCCCGCGCCAGCCCGATCGCACCCGCAGAGCCGCCGCCACCGGAGGTCAGGGCGGCGGTGAACCGAACTTCCGGAATCCCAAGGGTTTCCATGAAGTCTGCGGTGTCCATCTTCTCGGTGTAACCCGCGCTGGCGCCGGAGTAATAGGCGAAGCCGTCGATGTCGGCGACGTTCAACCCGGCATCCGCGCACGCGGCCAGGATCGATTCGCCGGCCAACTCGGTGATGGACTTGGGTAGCGAGCCGCCGCGCTTGTAGTAGGGCGTGGAGCCGATGCCGACGATCGCGACGTCGCGCAGACCGTTCGTTGCCGATGAAGTGGTCACGCGCTCAGAACTTGTCGGCCGGGATGGGCGGCACGTCGGGGAACAACTCGTAGAACGTGCCCTGGGTGATGCGCAGCCGAGTCTCGTCGCTGATGCCATCGAACAGACCCTTCAGCGTGTCCTGGGTGTGGCCGAACGTGCCCTCCATGTGCGGATAGTCACTGCCAAACATCACGTTCTCGTAGCCCATGTGCTCGAACGCGGCGACGGCTGTTTCGTCGTGCTGGAACGACGCGTAAACCTGTTCGAAGAGAATCTCTTTCGGGCTGCGGCTGAGCTTGGGCCGCACCGCGAGGTGGTGCTGGCGGTACCCCTCGAGCAGCCGGTCGCCCAGGAACGGCACCCACGTGGCACCACCCTCGGAGATGAGCACCTTCAGGTTGGGATGGCGGTCCAACGCACCGGACGCGACCATCTTCATCGCCGCGCGCTGACCCGAGAACGTCGTCTCGGCGTAATTCATGATCGCGCCGCCCGGGCCGCGGTACACCTGACCTGCGCCACCGGTCGCGCTGTTGCTGGCGGTGATGTCGACCGGATCGGTGCCGATGTGAAAGGCCAACACGATCCCGGCCTCCTCAGCTGCCGCCCAGAAGGGCTCCCAGTCGTTGCGATGCCAATCAGGCGCACTCGGGTGAGGCGTCGTCGGCAGGAACACCGCCTTGAAGCCCTTGCCTGCCGCCCACTGCAACTCCTCAACGGCGTCGTCCACCACGAGCGTGGACACCTGCGCCGTCACGACGTACCGAGGCGAGACCGCGGTAATCTCTTCGATCGCCCACTCGTTACTCGCCCGCATGCATGCCTTGAGCAGCTCCGGCGTGCGGAACGTGGACGCCCACATACCAAGTGACGGGAAGATCACCTCGCCCCAAACACCTTCCTTGTCGAGGTCCGCGAGCCGGGCCTTCGCATCACGAACGCCCTGCGGCTTCGAACTCAACTCGGCAAAGGCCACCAAAGCCGATGACGGCAGCTTGCGGCGGAAGATCTGCCCGTCGACGGAGACCGTCTCGTACTCGCCGTCCGGGTCCTTCTCGGACTTGGGGGTCAGGTCGGCCAACGCCTTGGGCAACCGCGACTGCCACAGATCCTCGGGCTCGAGGAAGTGGGAATCGCCCGAGTTCGTCCAGATCATGCTCATAGGTCCTCCACGCGTCCGATTGCTCAATCGAATGATGCCAGCTGATTCCGGCGAAGTCCACCATATCTAATGCATTAACATTATTATTTTCCTGGCATCGACCTCTCGGTAAGACTGAGGCGGACCAGGAGGAGAACCATGACGAGCACTGGGGCGAGCGCAGCGACGGGAGTGGGTTCTGAATTGGCCGCGGGTGCGCGCCGGCGAAACGCCTCGGGCGAATCGACCAGGGTGATGCTGATGGAGGTTGCCGAGCGATTGTTCGCCACCCGGGGCATCGAGGCGGTGACGCTGCG
This sequence comes from Mycobacterium sp. AZCC_0083, assembly GCF_014202335.1. GTDB lineage: Bacteria > Actinomycetota > Actinomycetes > Mycobacteriales > Mycobacteriaceae > Mycobacterium. The sequence continues at coordinate 525,569 of NZ_JACHGP010000001.1, forward strand.
TGAGATCCAGCAGGCGGCCGGGCAGTCGAATACGTCGGTGATCCGTTACCACTTCGGCTCTCGCGACGGACTGATTCGCGCCCTGATCTCCTACCGCCAGGCGTCGCTGGGGGCTGACCGCCGGGAGATGCTCGTGAGCATGCGCGATGAGGGCAAGGAAGCAGACCCCCGCGCCGTCGTCTGGCTGCTCGTCCGTCCGTTGGCCAACAGCATCGCCGCGGGTGAGATGTTCGCGCCATTCCTGGCCCGGCTTGCCGAGGATCCGTTGGCCCGCAGCGAATATTGGCCGGACCACGTCGATGACGACTGGACGCAGGAGAAGCTGGAGGCACTGGTCGACGCCGCGCTGCAGGACCTGCCCGAACGAGTCCGACGGGGACGCACGTTTCAGCTCTACATCAGCCTGGTCAACGTGCTGGCCGCCGCGGCTCGTTCCGGGCACGGGCTCAGCGAGGCGCAGTTGCACAACTACGTGGACACCTGGGTGGGCATGCTTACCGCGCCGGTGTCGTACGAGACCCGTGCACTGCTTGCCGAACACGACGACTCAGCTACGCGCTCCGACTAACTGCCGCCGACGATCTTCTTGGCCCGCAGCTCAGCGATGGCCACGTCATCCAGTCCGACCTCGCGCAACACCGCGTCGGTGTGCTGGCCGACGGTGCAGCCCGCGTCGGCCTTCGACCGTGATCGGGAGAATCGACACAGCGGCGCGAGCCTGCGGTGTTCCTCGAAGATCGGGCTGACGGCCTCGACGGCGTACCCCGCCTCGAAGTACGGATCAGTCTGCAATACGAGCTCGGAGTTGGCCTCCACGACCTCCACGCAGCCGACGTCCTGGGCGGACAGTTCTTGTTCCCACTCCAACTTGGCTTTGGTGGCGAATACCGTTGTCAGTACTGCGATCAGCTCGTCGTCGTGCGAAGCGCGAGAGCCGACATCGGCGAAGCGCTCGTCGGCGTGAAGGTCGACGTACGGTGACATGGCCTTGGTCAACGCGGGCCATTCATGGGGAAGCGGTGCCGCGAGGAAGACGTATCCATCGGCGGCGCGGTACATCCGGTAGAGCGCGGTCATTCCAAAGAACTCGTCGTCAGCAGCCATGTTCGCCGGCCTCGACGCGTAGGCCGCGTTGTAGGAAATCATCGCCTGCTGCACGGTGCCGAGCATCGTGGTGACGACGTTGTTCAGGGCTCTGCCATGACGCTTGGCGTACAGCGCAACCAGCAGCGCCGACCCCACTCCGTGCGCCGCGATGCCGTCGGACTGCACGGCGGGGACGGCCCCACCCGCGTGCAGCTTGACCGCCCTGCGGTGCAGGTCGTCGAGGTCGACGGCCGGACCACCCGCATCGTGGCTGTCGATGAGCGCAATGCCGGACGCCGCACCGATCGACGGCGCATAGGCAGCGCGATGCGCGAATGGTCCGTCGACGCCGTACCCCGAAGTCGTCACGAAGGCCAGTTCCGGGTTGACCGCCCTGAGTGAGGCCTCGTCGATCCTCGACCGTTCGGCTGCCTTCCCGCGGAAGCACTGCAGCACGATGTCGGATCGCTTCGCCAGTTCGTACACCAACTCCAGCCCGTCGGGCTTGGTGAAGTCGATCGCGACGCTTTCCTTGCCCTGCAACACCTTTGCGCCGCCAGCCTCCGGGAATGCCACCAGATTGCGGATGTTGTCGCCCTCCAGCGGTTCGATCTTGATCACCCGGGCGCCCATGTCGGTCAGCAACGTCGCGCCGTAGGGGCCGGCGAACATACTGCCGAACTCCAGTACCGTCACCCCCTTCAACGGCGGGTCGTCGGGCGGCGCTCCGCCGGGCTCCGTCACGGCATCGACCCGGTCGACGAGGGACGGGACCTCGTTGTGTTCGCCGAGGCGCGGGGCAGGCCGCAGCTCGGTCAACGGCTTGCCATCGGCGTGGATGAGAGTCGACGGCTGGCGTACCCGCCCGAGCTCGGGGTCGACGACGGTGGTGGCACGGCCCTCGTGTGCGGTCTGCGGATGGTCCAGCGAATCCGCGGGGCTGCGGAAGAGTTCACCGCTGAGGTCGAGGTTTTCCTCCATGGCCTGCTGCCACTCGCCGAGTGTGCGAGCGCCGACCCGCTCGATCATCATGTCCCACCACTCGGTGCGGAGTTCAGGTGTCGGCAGCATGGGGAAGCCCTGCCACTTTGGATTGGCAAGCTCCCCGAGCAGATCCAACTCAGTGAGCCAGGCCCCGATCAACTTCGGCGACACCTGCGCGAACTGCAGCCAGCGGCCGTCCCTGGTCGGACACACCAGCAGCGCGTAGATGAGGTAGGCCTGCGGTCGGCCTTGGTCGTCGTAGGCGGCATCCATCGGCTCGAAGGCGCCTGGATACCGTTCGAGCACCATCTCGTAGAACCAGTTGTACGGATCCATCGAACCCATGCCGGTCACCAGATTGGTCTCGACCACCTGGCCGAGTCCGCTGGTGTCGCGCTCGAGCAGCGCGGCGAGCACGCCCTGGACGGCGGCGTGCGCCGCGCCCCAGGACGCATAGGCGAACGTGATGTAGGCAGGCCCCGGTCGCGCCGCGAGGCCCCGCTTCTCGTGCATGACGCCGGTCTTGGCCATCACCAGGGCTTCCCACCCCTTGTAGTCGCGGAACGGACCGGTTGAACCCCATCCCGTGATCGTTGCCACCACCAGTTGCGGGTAGGCCTTCGACAGCGCGTCGTGGGTGAGGCCGATGCGTTCCGCGGTGGTCGGCCGCATGGTGTTCACCATGACGTCGGCGCTTCGCAAGAGTGCACGTAATCGGTCGAGGTCTGCGTCGTCGTGTAGGTCGAGCGTCACGCTGCGCTTGCCCCGCAGCAGGGCAGGCCAGCCGGCGAGGTCGCGGAGCGGACTACCGTCGGGAGGTTCGACCATGATCACCTCGGCGCCGCAATCCGCGAAGAACTGCGTGGCCTGCGCCCCGGGCAGCGTCGTCGACAGATCGACGACTACTAGGCCGGCCAGTGGACCGTCAGACCCCGCATCGGCTTCCGGCATTCCCACTCCTACCGTGTGGTCGTAGATCTCATCACGACGTGCTGTGACGCGCGCCACGCCAGCATCTCAAGATCAAAGATTAATGTCAATGTATTAGTATTAGCGAATGACGATGCGGGAAGACGAATGACCGACGAACCCACGACCCGTGGGGGACTTTCGCAATTGCGGGCCTGGCACGGTCCTAACCTTCACAACCCGGGTGGCGGTTCCGAATACGGCGACATGATCGCCGCCCTGCGGGACTTCCTCGACAGCATCGCCGCCGCGGCCCCCGACACCGCAACGACAGTCGAGTTGATGGACGATCTGCGCGCATGGACGGGACGGCTGGACGGCATCGCCGTGACGGAAGCCCGACAGCTCTGGTCGCGGCGCCTCGACCTACCCGGCCACGGCCAGACCATGGCACCGAGCGTCATGGTCACCGATGGCGATCACGACAGCGTGCGCGGCTGCGTAAGGTTCGGTCGCTACTTCCTGGGCGGCGGTGGCGCCGCACATGGCGGCGCCATACCCCTGCTCTTCGACGAGGTTCTCGGCCAGCTCGCCAACTCCGGAGACCGCGATCCGTCGCGAACGGCATACTTGCACACCGATTATCGCTCGATCACTCCCATCGGCGAAGACCTCACGGTCCGTGGTTGGTTCGTCAGTGAGCACGGGCGCAAACGAATGCTGCGCGCTGAGCTCACCCACGGCGATACCCTGTGCGCCGAGGCAGAGGGACTGTTCATAGCACTCCGGCCAGACCAGCCATGAATCCGCCGCCGTGAAGACCCAATCAGCCATCCCTTGGCTCTGATTGCCGGCGAGCGTGCGCAAACTCGGGTTTCATCGCGGCGTGTCGCCCTCTAACACGCGCGCTCGCGGGTGGGCCGGCGCTGAATATCCCTGTCGTGCAGGGCGATCAGCTCGCGGAGAGCGATCCGGTCCGGCTTGAGCATCGCAGTCAGCGGTAGCTCGTCGACGATGAGTAGTTCGTCGGGCACCTTGTAGTCGGCGAGTTCACCGGCCACGTGAATGCGTAGCTCGGCCAACGTCGGCGGAGCGGCGCCGGCGGCCGGCACCACGAACGCGACCCCGATCTCGCCGATCACCGGTGCGGAACGGCCGACCACGGCGGCCTGCTTCACGCCGGGATGTCCGGCCAGCGTGCGCTCCACCTCGCCGGGATGCACGTTGTAGCCGCCGCGGATGTACATGTCGCCGCGCCGGCCCACCAGGGTGAGGTTGCCGTCGTCGCCGAGCTCGCCGATGTCACCGGTCCGCAACCAGCCGTCTCGCAGCACCTCTGCGGTGAGTTCCGCGTTGCGCCAGTAACCGCGCATCACGCACGGCCCCGAAACCTCGATGTCCCCGTCGGATCCGACGCGCACTTCCATTCCCGTGGCAGGCCGCCCGACGGTGCGGAACTGAACGTCGGCGGCGTCGGTGGGTTCGGTACCGGAAATGGTCGGACACTCGGTCATCGCGTATCGCACCACCAACGGGACACCGATCCGCTCGGCGACCCTGCGCACCAGCTCGGGCGGCGCCGGCGCGGTAGCCGCGACTCCGATCCGCAAGTGCGGCAGGGCCTCTGGACTGACCCCTTCGACGTCGAGCAACTTGGCCCATTGGGTCGGCACTGCACCCGCCACGGTGACCCGTTCGGCGCGCAGCACGTCGAACATGCCCTGCGCCGACCATGGCGTCGGAGGCACCACCAGCGCGCTGCCCCACACCAGTTGATCCCAGAGCTTGAACATGTACCCGGCGTGTGCGAATGGGGTCGACGTGAGCCGCCGGTCGTACGGCGCGCTCATGACACCCGCCGCCGCGGCACCAGCCGCCAGCCGGTCGGCGTCGAACACCGCCCCCTTCGGTATCCCGGTGGTCCCGCTGGTGAAGATCAGCGCAACCGGGTCTCGCCGGGTCAGCTCCACCGGGGGTAGCTCCGATCCCGAGCTGTCGCTCAACAGCGCCGTCCGTCGTAGCACGCGGGCAGTGGCCGGCGGCAACGCACCGAGCTGCTCATCAGTGACGATCAACGCGGGATCCGCCTGCTGCAGAATCGATTCGATCTCGCGGCGGCCCAGGCGCGGATTGAGGCCGGTGGTGATCGCGCCGATCATCGCCGCCGCGGCATAGCACGTCGCGTAGTCGATGCCCGACGGCAACCAGAGCGTCACGACGTCGCCCTTGCGGACGCCGAGGTCGGCGAATTGCACGGCAACGCTCCTGGCCCGGCCGATCCATTCGGCGAAGGTGATCCGCGCACCTGGCTCGACGTAGGCCTCCATGTCGCCGTGGATGGCGGCCGCAAGGTCCAGCATCGACCGGCTGTCTTCGACGTCGGAGTTCAGCGGTGCACGCACGCTCTACGGCTCCTCGGCGCCGAGAATCACCGTGCCGCTGGAGCAGAACCAGCCGCCAGTGCCGCTGACGCAAGCGATCTTCGCGTCGGGAACCTGTCGCGCGCCGCATTCGCCGCGCAGCTGGCGCGCCGCCTCCACCAACAGGAACAAGCCGCGTTGGCCCGGATGACAGGCTGACAACCCCCCACCGTCGGTATTCGTGGGAAGCTCGCCGCCCAACCGCAACGAACCCTTCTCGACGAACCGGCCACCCTCCCCCTTCGGGCAGAAGCCGAGATCCTCGAGGGTCAGCAGCAGCATGTAGGTGAACGCGTCGTAGATCTCGGCGACGTCGACATCGGACGGGCCGACGCCGGCGCGGGAAAAGGCAAGCGGCCCACTGACCGACGCCGGGCCGACGGTGAGGTCGTCCCACTGGGAGGTGAGCATGTGCGACGTGGTCTCGCCCGAGCCGAGCACCCAGACCGGCTTGCTCTTTAGGTCCTTCGCGCGCTCCGCGCTGACGAGCACGGCGGCCGCCCCGCCGTCACTGCGAATGCAGCAGTGCAGCTTGGTGAACGGGTCGGCGATCATCGGGCCGTCCAGCACGTCGTCGATGGTGATGGGATCGCGGTAGTACGCCTCGGGGTTGTCGGCCGCGTTGAAACGCGCGGACACTGCGACCTCTGCGAGCTGCTCGATGGTGGTGCCGTAGGTATGCATGTGACGCCGCGCAGCCATGGCGTACTTGGAGACCAGGGTGTGGCCGTAGGGCGCCTCCCACTGCAGCGGTCCTCTGGCGCCCCAGTTGATGTTCGCCCCCCGCAAACCCTTTCGGAGGTCGGAGCGAGCCGTCGAACCATACGTCAGCAGCACCACGTCGGCGTGTCCCGCGGTGATCGCGTCGGCCGCGTGCGCGGCCATCACCTCCCACGACGCGCCACCGACCGCGGTGGAGTCGATCCAGCGGGGCCGCAGCCCGAGGTACTCACCGACGTCGACCGGTGGCAGGGTGCCCTGACCGGTGGATGCCAGCCCGTCGACATCGCCTGGCGTCAGCCCGGCATCGGCGAGGGCGCGGCGGCTGGCCTGGGCGATCAGCTCGTAGGGGCCCTTATCATCAACACGGCCGACATCCGATAAGGCGACGCCTGCGATCGCGACGGCGCCGCTCACTGGGCGCGGTCCTGGGCAAGCAGTTCGGCGAGTACATCGGTGGGCTCACCGAACAGGTGCCGAAACACGTGGGCGCGCTTGAGGTACAGGTGCATGTCGTTCTCGAACGTGTAACCCATGCCACCGAATACCTGAATGCCTGCTGCGGCGTTGTCTACCGCGGCCGAGCCAGCCACCGTCGCCGCCGAAAGCACTTGCATCAACGCGTCGGAACGTCCGCTCGCCAGCGTGATGGCGGCGAACAACGTCTGCGCCTGGGCGGCCTCGGCCGCGATCTCCATGTCGACGCAGGTGTGCTTGATGGCCTGGTGCACACCGATCGGCTTGCCGAACTGTTCACGGGTCTTGGCGTGTTCGGTGGCCAGCGCTGCCGCGGCCGCGGCAAGGCCGGTGAGGTAGGCGGCCGCAAGCACAGACGCGCGTCCCCAGATCCATTCGTCCTCGACGGGCAGCCAGTGCAGCGGTTCGGCGGATTCGACGGTGGCAGAAGCCATCCGGGTGCCTGGGTCGGATGCATGCACGGACGTCAGCGAGCCGAGGGTTTCGATGTCGACCAGCGCGGCGCCGTGTCGGGCCACCACCAGCGCGTGGGAGGCGCCGGAGGGTTCGAACACGTCGAAGGTGCCCTTCACGGGCCGGGCGTCGCCGTCGCCGCGAAGCACCGCGAGCGCAACCAGGGTGCGTCCGGCGCCGATCCGCTCGGCCAATGCGACGTCCCCGCAGCCGGCGGCCACCCGAGCGGCCAGCGTGCACGCCAGGAATGGGCCCGGCACCAATCGCTTGCCGAGTTCGACGAACAGCAGCACCTCGTCGTCGAACGGCCGGCCCGACCCGCCGGAGACTTCGTCGAGGCCAAGGGTGAGCAGGCCCATCTCGGCGCCTTCACGCCAGAGTCGATCCGATACCAGCGTCTCCGCGTCACGGCCGGTTCGGATGCGTTCGACGGGCATCCTTTCGGCGAGGAATTCTCCTGCCGCTGTGATGATTTCGAGCTGCTCAGCTCCCGGTAGTAGGTTCACGACCATCTCCTCACCGTGCTCATCTGGGCAACCCCAGCACGCGTTCGCCGACGATGTTGCGCTGGATCTCCGACGTGCCGCCGCCGATGGACTGGGAGAAGCTGTAGTAGTAATAGCCAGCCCAGCCGTCGCTGTCCCAGCGCGATGAATGCCGGACCGATCCCGACCCCACGATGTCCATCGCCAACTTGCCGATCTCCTTGGCCAATTCGGCGTACATCAACTTGACGATCGAACCGCGCGGGCCGGGGGTCTCGGTCTTCATGGCCTCGCAGATGTTGGTGTAGGTGAGTGCCCGCAGCGACGCCACCGAAGCGCGTCCGCGGGCCAGCCGCCGTGCGATCTCGTCGTCCGCGATCGCAGGCCGACGCCCGTCGGGGCCGACGTGGTCGCGGGCATAGTCGATGAGGTCCTCGATGGTCTTGGCCAACCGCACCTGGTTGGCGGTGAAGGCAGTGCCACGCTCGAACGACAAGGTGGCCATCGCGACCGACCATCCTTCGCCGACGTCGCCGACCACGTTGGTCAGCGGGATGCGCACGTCGTCGTAGAACACCTCGCAGAACTCCGAGCCACCCTCGATGGTCTCGATCGGACGGACGTCGATACCCGGTGTGCTCATATCGCAGATCACCCAGGTGATGCCGGTGTGCCTACTGCCGGTGTTGTCCGTGCGCACCAGCAGTTCCTGGTAATCGGCGACGGTGGCGAAACTGGTCCACAGTTTCTGCCCCGATACCACCAGGTGCTCACCATCGATCACCGCCTTGGTGCGCAACGCGGCCAGGTCCGATCCGGCGTCGGGCTCGGAGAAACCCTGGCACCAGATCACCTCGCCGCGAAGGATCTTCGGCAGGTGAAAGGACTTCTGTTCGGCGTTGGCCCGAGTCATCAGGGTGGGTCCGGCGTGGGCGTTGCCGACGAAGCAGGCGTCGATGCCGGGGAACCCGCGCGCCGCGTACTCCTCGTACCAGATCAGCTGCTGCAGCAGGGTCAGACCCTTGCCGCCGTACTCGGTCGGCCAGGCGATGCCTGCCCAGCCACCGTCGGCCTGAGTGCGCTGCCAGGCCAGGTCGTACTCGCGGATGCCTGCATCGTCGCGGGGGCGCGGTTCGCTCGGCTTGTTCTCGTCGAGCCACGTGCGGACCTGGTCGCGGAACTCGAGCTGGTCGGGTGTGAAGTCGAGGTCCATTACGTCTCCGACCCGCGGTACCTGGCGGCGAGGTCTTCTGCGCCGCGCGCCAGCAGTGCGACGTCCGCCCCGACGAGCACGAAGCTGGCACCAGCCTGCACATAGCGGCGTGCCACCGACTCGTTGAACGCATTCACTCCGGCACTCTTCCCGTGCTCCACGATCGTCACCAACCCATTCTCGATGGCGCTCACCACGTCTGGATGTTCCGGCTGGCCGAGCCTGCCCATCGACGCCGCCAGATCGGCGGGCCCGATGAACACCGCATCCACCCCGTCGACGTCGGCGATGTCGCCAAGGTGCGCCAGTCCGCCGACGGTCTCCACCTGAACGGTCAACGACACCGACGCGTCTGCGGTGACGAGATAGTCAGAAATCCGGTTCCATCGTGATGCGCGGGCCAACGCGCTGCCGACGCCGCGGATGCCCTCCGGCGGGTAGCGGGTGGCCGCCACTGCCGCTGAGGCTTCACGGGGGCAGTCGATCATCGGGACGATGAGGTTCTGCACGCCGATGTCGAGCAGCCGTTTGATCAATACCGGGTCGGCGATCGGTGGACGCACCAACACGTCGACGTCGGGGTATCCGGCAAGCACCTGCAACTGCTCGAGCGTGGTGCGCAGATCGTTGGGCGCATGCTCCTGATCCAGTAGCACCCAGTCGATTCCGGACCCCGCGCAGATCTCGGTGACGTAGCCGCTGCCCGAGGCCACCCACATGCCGAACCGCGCCCCGGCCCCGATGCGCTCCGCCCACCGGTTCGTCATGACAGCGGCCCATCGAACGCGACCGACACCGTGCCCAGCGGTCCATAGTCGGCGACGAAGGTGTCCCCCGGCTCCGCGAACACCGGTTTGGTGAACGACCCGGACAGGATGACTTCGCCACGCTCCAGCGAAACACCGTGCGGAGCAAGCCGATTGGCCAACCATGCGACGCCGTTTCCGGGGTGGTTGAGCACGGCGGCGGCCACCCCGGACTCCTCGATGGTGCCGTTGCGCAGCAGGAGCGCCGCCACCCAGCGCAGGTCGACGTCCAGCGGCCGCACCACCCGGCCGCCAAGCACGAGACCTGCGTCGGCGGCGTTGTCGGCGATGGTGTCGACGATCGTGCGCAGATGACCGGTCTCGGGATCCGACATCTGGACCCTGGCGTCGAGGATCTCGAGCGCGGGGGTGACGAACTCGGTGGCCCGCAACACGTCGAACAACGTGACGCTCGGTCCCCGCAGCGCCTCCCCAAGCACGAACGCCAGCTCGACCTCAACGCGTGGCCGGATGAAGCGGCCGAGCGGGACGCGGCCGCCGTCCTCGACGAACATGTCGTCGAAGAGCGCGCCGTAGTCGGGTTCGTCGATCGACACGGACCGCTGCATCACCTTCGACGTCAGACCGATCTTGCGGCCCTTGACCTCCCGGCCGTCGGCGACCTTCAGTGCGACGAGCGCCCGCTGGACCGCGTAGGCGTCCTCGACGGTCATGTCGGGGTAGTCCAGCGACAGCTGCCGGATGGGCGTGCGCGTCTGCTCGGCCTCGTACAGCCGCCGTGCAATCTCGGCGAGCTCTGCATCGGCGGGTTTGGTCATCGCTTGAGGAATTCGACGGCAGCAGCGTTGAACGACTCGGGATCCTCGAAGTGCGGCCAGTGCCGCACCGACGGCATCTCGAACACCTCCGAGTTCGGGATCAGGTCGGCGAGGGTGCGTGCGGTGTCTTGGTATACGCCGTGATCCTTGCCGGAGGCCACGATCATCACGGGCGCCGTGATGCCGCGCCATTTGTCGTCGGGAATCAGGTTGCTCCTGCGTACCTTCTCGTCCTGCAGGATGAGCAGCCTGTCGATGGTGCTGCGGGTGTCGTCGCGGCGGTAGATGGCCTGGCGCAACCCGATCAGGTCGGGCAGCCGATTGGTCTCGTCGGCGATCAGGTGGGCGAACACCGCATGCAACGACTGCCACGTCGGATCGTTGACCGCCTTGGTGCGTTCCGCGCGGATGCGCGCCATGTTCGACGCCGAGGACTCCCGGCCCGCCGGCGACATCAGAATGACTTTGTCTACCCGATCGGGATGGCCGACTGACATCGCCGACGCTACGAATGCGCCGAGCGACATTGCGACGAAGTTGGCGGACTGCATGCCGAAGTGGTCCATCACGCCAAGCACGTGTTCGACGTAGACCGCGATCTCGTAGTCGTAGTCCGGCTTGTCGGAGAAACCGTTGCCGACCATGTCGATGGCCACACAGTGGAAGTGCTCGGACAGGACTGCAAGGTTGGGCGCGAACGTCTCCCAATGACCGCCCGTGCCATGCAGCAGGACGGCGTGCGGTTTGTTCGAGTCGCCGGCTTCCGCATACCGCGTGCGCACGGGCGCGCCGTTGACCGCGAGCTCGACGAAGCCCTGCCGAAACTCCAGCTCCTTCAGATACATCCAGATGCTGCGGTAGTGCTCGGTGTCCACGACGGCTTCCACGGCCCCTGCGGCCGCAGTGACCGGTTGCGCTTGGCTCATCTCACCTCCTCAAGTGTTACTTCTGACAATACTGTCATATAGCGCCATCACGTTCCAGCATCGTCGCATATGCTCCATGTGTGCACGTAGATAACCAGCATCTGCCACATGACGACCAGTCAGACGCCGGTGGCGCTTGGTCGTTCATCCATTGATTCTGACAGTCGTATGCGGTAGAACTGAGCGAGTGAACACTCCGGCAGGACGCCGCGTGCTCGCCGAACTCGTCAACGAGTTCGCGGCCGTGCGGTTGTCGTTGGACGTCGGCGGCAACGGCCCCCGCCTACTCGTCGAGGACCTCGAGCGCGGCGAACAGGTCTTCCTGTGCCCGCTCGAGCTGGCGAGCTTCACGCAGGCCACGCCCGAGGACCGCGAGGATTGGCTCCGGGTAGGCAACTATCGCGGCGAACGTCGACCACGGGAGCAACGGTGAGCGCACCCGACGTCGACCTGGTCGGACTGGGTATGACCGCGATGTCGTTGCGGCCCGGCTCGACACCCCTAACACTTGCCGCCGAGGCCAGCACCGTCGCGCTCGCCGATGCCGGAATCGGGCGTGCCGACGTCGACGGGCTCCTGGTCGGCTCCTCGCAGGGGATTCGGCCCGACCGGTTGGGTGTCGGCTTCGCCGCGCAGGGCGGCTTCTCCCATCTGCACCTTCTGGAGCATGTCGAGATCAAGGGCGCCACGACGATCGCGATGATTCAGCGCGCGCGCCACGCCATTGCTACGGGCGAGGCGACGACCGTGCTGTGCGTGTTCGCCGACGCGCCACTGGTGGCGGGTCGCGGCGCCGGTTCGACGTACGCGCAGAGCGGCGGCAACGTCGGGGTGCGCGGGCTGGAGCGGGCGTCGGGCCTGCTCGGGTCGGTGCCGACGTACGCACTGTTGGCTCAGCGGTGGCTGCACGTCACCGGCACCGACACCGATGCGTTGCGCTCGGTCGCCACCGCCGCACGGCGCTGGGCACGTGGCAATCCCGATGCCGTCAACCGCGACCCACTCGACGACGCAGGCTACGACGCCAGCCCGATGATCGCCGAACCACTGCGACTTCTCGACTGCGCACGACCGGTGAACGGGGCGGTCGCCATCATCCTCACCGGCCGGACTTCGGTTGGCAGCAGCCGAGTTCGGATCCGGGGCATCGGCCGGGATCATCCCGTGCGGCGCCGACGCGCGGGCGCCGAATCATGGTTCGGGGGCGGCGGTCGCGCAGTGGACGACGCACTCGAACAGGCCCGTATGACGCGCTCGGAGCTCGACGTCGCTGAGCTCTACGACCCGTTCTCGATCGTGACCCTGGTGCTGCTCGACGAATACCGACTCACCGGTGACGTTCCCGCGGGCACGTTCGTACGCGATGGACACATCGGGCCGGGTGGCGCGCTGCCGACCAACACCGGCGGTGGCCAACTGTCCGGTTTCTACCTGCAGGGCATGACGCCCCTGGCCGAGGCCGTGATCCAACTGCGCGGCACCGGCGGGCAACGTCAGGTACCCGACGCCACCGTCGCTCTCGTGGGCGGCATCGGAGGCCGGCTGGACCACCACGCGGCGCTGATCCTGGAGCGGGCGGCATGACCACCACGGCACTCGAAGACTGGCTGCTGGACCCGGCCCTGGCACCCGCGGCCGAGCACGACCCGTTGACTCCGCTGTACCGGGCCTCGGCTCGCAACGAACTCGCGCTGCCGTTCTGCGCAGCCTGCGGACAGCCGCTCGAACTCGACCAGGAAGTTTGCGACAACTGTGGTGGTGCCGAACACGACTGGCGCACAGTCGAACCCCGCGGCACCGTACACGCGGTAACACTCATGCACCGGCTCGAGCCCGGGCTGGTGCACGCCAAGGCGCCTTACCCCATCGTCGACGTCGAACTCGCCAGCGGACACCGCCTGGTGATGACGACCGCACAGCCCGCGGACCTCGCGCCTGCTATCGGCACACACATACGCATCGGCTTCCGACGCCTCGGCGACGTCGCGATCCCAGCCATCGACACCCTGGAGGACGAGTGACGACACTCGAATCAGTGCCCGCCGTCGACGAATTCGACGTCAGCAGCGTCGTCAGGAGCGATCGGGTGCACGGGTCCGTCTACACCTCGGCCGAGATCTTCCGCCGCGAGCTGGACAGCATCTTCAAGACGGGCTGGGTCTACGTCGCGCACGAGAGCGAGGTCAGCGAACCGGGCGACTACCTGACGCGGGTGATCGGCCACGACCCCGTCGTGGTGGTACGCGGCAAGGACGGCGTGGTTCGCGTGGTACTCAACCGCTGCACCCACCGAGCCAACAAGCTGTGCAACGCCGAGAAGGGCAACGCCAACTCGTTCCGGTGCCCGTATCACGGCTGGACCTTCAACAACACCGGCGCGCTGCAAGGTGTTCCGATGCGGGAAGGTTACGGCGAGGCATTCAATCAGGTGCGCGCCGACCTGGGTCTGGCCCAGGCGCCCCGAGTGGACAGCTACGGCGGCTTCGTATTCGCCTCGCTCGCGGCCGATGGCATCTCGCTGCTCGATCACCTCGGCAAGGCCACGGGCGCCATCGACCGCCTGCTCAACCTGTCCCCCACCCGCGCGATCGACCTGCGCGCCAACTGGATGAAGCACCTGCACCACGCCAACTGGAAAATGGTGGTGGAGAACAACGTCGACGGCTACCACGCCCTGTTCACCCACGCCTCGGTGTACGACGCAATCAAGCCCGCGAAGGTGTCACATGTCCCGACCAAGGTGGACGTGCTGGTCCGCGACCTCGGCAACGGCCATTCGGAGATCGACTACGCCGACGAATACCGCAAACTGGACGAGGAATTCGTCTGGTACGGCCGGATCCCGCGTACGAAGCTCGTCGGCTACATCGACGAGTTGGAGAGCGCCTACGGACCCGAGCAGGCGCACGACGCATTGGTGGTAGGTCCGCCCCACACACTGATCTGGCCCAACCTCTTCCTGGCCGAGATGAACGTCATGTTCGTCGAGCCGCAGGCCCCCGACCGCACCATCGCCTACACCACCGCCGTGCTGATCCCCGGTCAGGACGCGCTCAACGAACGCACCCTGCGCCGCTCCGAGGGCGCGATGGGCCCTGCCGGATTCCTGATCGCCGACGACGGCGAGATCGGCATGCGCAACCAAGCCGGCCTCGCCGCCGAGCTCCCGGAATGGCTGATGCTGGCCCGCGGCAGCGAAACCGATGTCACCAACGACAGCGGAATCATCAACCGGGACAAGAGCGCCGAGACGCCGCAGCGAGGGTTCTACTCGCAATGGGCGTCCGTCGTCGGCGGGGGTGCGGGAGCATGACCGTCAACACTGCGTCAGAACAGCCGACACCCACCGCCCGCCCTGCGCTGCGCCCACTCCCGGACGCCGAGCTGCTGTCGTTCCTCTTCCTCGAGGCGCGGCTGGCCGACGAGGGCCGCTACTCGGAGTGGGAGGCCCTGTGGGCCGATGACGACGACTCCGTCCTGTACCGCGTCCCCATGCACCCCGACGACGACCCGCGGACGACGCTTGCCTACATCAACGACAATCGCAGGCGCATCAAGAGCCGCGTCGCTCAGCTCAACACCGGAAATCGCCACTCCCAGACCCCGCCGTCGGTCATGCGACGCGTCATCTCCAACAGCGAGGTGGTCGACGAGGACTCCGATACCGTCACGGTCGAGTCCAACTTCGCATTGTTCGAATACCGTATTCGCCAACGCTTCTGGGCCGGCCGGGTGATCCACACGATCCGGCGCTCCCCCGAGGGTCCGCAGCTGGTTCGCAAGATCGTGCATCTGATCGACGCTGGCGGTCCGGTCGAGACGCTGGCCTTTCTCGTATGACGCTCATCGGAGACATCGCCACCAACAACGCACGCCGCTACCCGGACAAGCGGGCGCTCGTCGATGCCGGCCGGTCGCTGACCTGGTCGCAGGTCGACGAGCGGGCCCGGCGACTGGCTGGTTTCATGGCGGGCCAGGGCCTGGCACCCGGGGACCGGGTGATGGTGATCGCCCGCAATTGCATCGAGTGGCCCGAGATCTCGTTCGGACTGGCCAAGGCCGGCCTGATCGCCGTCCCGGTGAACATCCGGCTGGCCCCCGACGAGGTGGCCCACGTTCGCGACGACTGTGCCGCACGCGCGGTGATCGTCCACGCCGACCACCGCGACAAGTTCCTCGACGAACTGAGTGATCTGGCACTGGTTTTGACCATCGGGCCGGACTACGAATCCGCATTGGCGGCGGCTGATCTCGTGCAGCCGCAAATCGACATCGACCCTGACGACGTCGCCGTCATCCTCTACACCAGCGGCACCACAGGCCGCGCCAAGGGCGTGATGCACACCCACCGCGGGCTGCTATATCAGGCGGCGGACACCAACCTGGTGACCGAAGCCAATCGGTCGGACGTCATGCTGGCGACCACTCCGTTCTTCACGGCGGGCGGCATGGTGCGAACGGTGTCGTGGCTCTATCTGGGCCAGACCATGGTGATCCACCAGCGCTTCGATCCGCAGGCGGTGATCGACGAGATCGAACGCAGCGCCATCACGTTCACGACGTTCATCCCCACGATGCTGCATCGGACGCTGGCGATCTTGGAAGACGGCCCGCCGCGGGACATGTCGAGCCTTCGGCGGATCTCCTACGGTTCGGCACCCGTCCCGCCGGGTCTGGCGCGAAAGGCCATGGACCTGCTCGGCTGCGACCTGCAGCAGCGCTACGGGCTCACCGAATGCGGCGGGCAGGCCACCATTCTCACCCCGCAGGACCACCGCGACATCGTCGATGGCAGGACGTCGATCGCCACGTCGTGCGGTCACGAGACGCCGATGTGCGCGATCCGGGTCATCTCAAATCATGAAGGAGCGGACGGCACCGAATTGCCTCCCGGAGACGTCGGCGAGATCGTCATCGTCAGCCCCGCGAATGCGGTCGGCTATTGGAACCTTCCCGAGCAGACCGCGGAGACGTTCCGTCCCGACGGGCTGCGCACCGGCGATCTGGGTTACCTCGACGCGGACAACTACCTACACATCACCGGCCGCAGGACCGACCTCATCATCTCCGGCGGGTTCAACGTCTACCCCGCCGAGATCGAGAGGGTGATCGCCCAGAACCCCAGCGTGGACATGGTGGCGGTCGTCGGTGCACCCGACCAGGAGTGGGGCGAGACGCCGGTCGCGGTGGTGATTCCCAAGTCCGATGTCCATGACCAGGAGGCTCTGGCCATTGAACTGGCCGCGTTGTGCCGCGCCGAATTGGCCGGCTACAAGCAGCCCCGGAGGTTCGTGTTCTGGCGCGAGTTCCCGCTGGGCCCGGCTGGCAAGATTCTGAAGCGCGAGATAGCTAACCAGGTAAACCAGGTGGGCGACGCGGATGCGAAGATGCCGGTATCGACCGGATCGACCGAGGAGCGCGCGTGACCGAGCAGATAGACCTAGCCACCATCGAATTCCACGTGACCGATCACGTCGCCACCGTGGCGCTGAACCGACCCGAGAGGTTGAACAGCTTCACCAAGCAGATGGCCGTTGACCTCACCGCCGCCTGGGCCCGAGTGCGCGACGACGACGACATCCGGGTCGCGGTGCTGTGCGCCAACGGTGAGCGGGCCTTCTGCACGGGCATCGACGTCACCGAGGGAACCTGGTGGACGCACCAACCGGTCTTCAACCAGGAGGACCCTGGTGCCGTCCTCGGCCCCAGGGGACACAAGGTGTGGAAGCCGGTGATCGCAGCACTGCACGGCATCGTCGCCGGTGGCGCAATGTACTTCGTCAACGAATGCGATTTCGCGATCTGCAGCGAGACGGCCACGTTCTTTGACCCCCACGCCAACGCAGGCATCGTGTCGGCGCTCGAGCCGATGGGGATGCTGGCGCTTGGGGTGCCCTACGGCGAAGTGATGCGCTGGGCGCTGCTGGGCAGCGAGGAACGGATGTCGGCGCAGACCGCGTTGCGGGTCGGGATCGTGACCGAAGTCGTGCCCGACGACCAACTGCGCACGCGCGCATCCGAGTTGGCCGCCGAGATCGCCACGAGAAGGCCGCAGGGCATCCAGGGCACGGTGCGGGCGATGTGGGAGGCTCGTGATCTCACCCCCAGCCTCGCCGCCCGGCACGGCATGTCGTACACCCACATCGGCAACGCCGGGGCCACCCAGGACTCGCTGAACAACAAGAAGCGTCCGCGAACTCGATGAGGAGAACGCATGACTGACACTGCAACCGAGAAGCTGGTGGAGTTCGACCTGCTGATCGGCGGCGAGACGGCGGCCGCCGCATCGGGAGCCACCTACGACAGCGTGGATCCGTTCACCGGGCTGCCGTGGGCGCGCGTGCCCGACGGTGGTGCCGCCGACGTGGATCGCGCCGTGGCCGCCGCCCGCGCCGCGCTGAACGGCCCGTGGGGCGAGCTCACGGCGACCGCACGCGGCAAGCTGCTCTGGCGACTCGGCGAGCTCATTGCGCGCGAGGCGGAGCAGTTGGCCGACCTGGAGGTGCGCGACGGCGGCAAGCTGGTTCGCGAGATGGTCGGCCAGATGCGGGCGCTGCCAGACTACTACTTCTACTACGCAGGCCTCGCCGACAAGCTGCAGGGTGAGGTCGTCCCCGTCGACAAGCCGAACTTCTTCGTCTACACCCGGCACGAGCCCGTCGGCGTGGTCGGCGCGATCACGCCGTGGAACTCACCGCTGCTCCTGCTGACGTGGAAGCTCGCCGCGGGCCTGGCCGCCGGTTGCACGTTCGTCGTGAAGCCCAGCGACCACACCCCGACGTCGACGCTCGCGTTCGCGAAGCTGTTCGCCGAGGCGGGTTTTCCGCCTGGCGTGATCAATGTCGTCACCGGCTGGGGCCCGGAGACCGGCGCCGCGCTGGCATCGCATCCCGACGTCGACAAGATCGCGTTCACCGGATCGACGGCGACCGGCATTCACGTCGGCAAGGCCGCGATCGTGAACATGACCCGGTTCACCCTCGAGCTCGGCGGCAAGTCGGCGCAAGTCGTCTTCCCCGACGCCGACCTCGACGCCGCAGCCAACGGCGTGATCGCAGGGGTGTTCGCGGCGACCGGCCAGACCTGCCTCGCGGGATCGCGGCTGCTCGTCCACGAGAGCGTCGCCGACGCGCTGGTCGAGCGCATCGTGGCACGCGCGGCCACCATCAAACTCGGGGACCCGAAGGATCCGGAAACCGAGATGGGTCCGGTGTCCAATCAGCCGCAGTACGAAAAGGTGCTGTCGCACTTCGCCTCTGCCCGCGAACAAGGCGCGACGATTGCGTACGGCGGCGAGCCAGCCAACGAGCTCGGTGGCTTCTTCGTCAAGCCGACCGTGCTGACCGGAGTCGACCCCTCCATGCGTGCCGTCGCCGAAGAGGTCTTCGGCCCCGTCCTCGCGGTGATGACGTTCGCCGACGAGAACGAGGCCATCAACGCCGCCAACGACACCGAATTCGGGTTGGCCGCAGGCGTGTGGACCAAGGACGTCCACCGCGCACACCGGGTGGCCGCCAAACTGCGGGCCGGCACGGTGTGGGTCAACGCGTACCGCGTTGTCGCGCCTCACGTTCCATTTGGCGGCATAGGTTACAGCGGCATCGGCCGGGAGAACGGCATCGACGCCGTCAAGGACTTCACCGAGACCAAGGCGGTGTGGGTGGAGCTCTCCGGCGCCACCCGCGACCCGTTCACCCTCGGCTAGACACGAATCAAGGGAGACACCATGACCATCGACTTAGCAGCCGCGGACAAGGTACTGGCCGGTCTGCGCCCATTCCCCGTGGCGGTCACCACGATCGACGGCGGCTTCGCGAACGGCCTGATGTCGCTTTCGGCAGGCTCGGCCAGCATCGTGCCCGAGCTCCCCCGTGCCACCGTCAGCCTGACCAAGTACAACAGGACGCACGACATGCTGGTCAACTCGGGCGTCTTCGTCATGCACATGCTGTCCGCGGGACCGGACGAGATCGACGCGTCGATGGACATCATGATGACCCTTGGCGGCTCCTCTGGCCGCGACGGGGACAAGATGGCGAAGCTGCGTACCAGGCCCGGGCTTACGGGCGCGCCGATCTTGCTCGACGCGCACAGCTACGTGGAGTGCCGGATCACCGGTTCCCTCGACAATGACGAGAACACCATCTTCGTCGGCGACGTGGTTGCGGCCGAGGTGTTCAGCACGGCGCAACGGCTGCGGATCGGCGAGGCATGGGGCAAGTTGCCGCACGAATGGGTCGAGCAGTACGAGGCGAATCACGAGCCGCAGCTGCAGAGCGCACGGGACCTGCGGGCGGCTGCCGCGCAATCCGTGTGAGCGAGCCGCAGACCGGCGCCTGGGAGCTGCCGGAAGAACTAGTGCTGCTGCGAGACACCGTGCGGCGCTTCATGGATGCGCACGTGCATCCGGTCGAGGAGACACTGGACCACGACACGGTCGGGTTGCCTCGCGAGCAGCTCGTCGAGTTGCAGGACAAGGCTAGGGAGCTCGGGCTGTGGTCGCTGCAGACGCCCGCGGAGCACGGAGGCGCGGGGCTTTGCGTGCTCGGCCAGGTGGTCGTCGCCGAGGAGGCCGCGAAATGCCGGATGGGGGCCTTCTTTCCGGCCCTCGGCGCATTCGGCGGCAACCCGCCCAACATCATGTTCAAGGCATCGCCCGAGCAATTCGAGAAGTACGCCAGGCCCATCGTCGAGGGCACGATGTCCAAGGCGTACACCGCGATCACCGAGGCCTCTGGCGGGTCGGATCCGGCGCGGGCGATCAAACTCAAGGCCGTCAGAGACGGCGGCGGTGCCAATCCGGATTACGTGCTCAACGGCTCCAAGATGTGGATCTCGCACGCGCCGCACGCCGACTGGGGCGTGATCTACGCCCGCACCGGCGAGGGCCGTCAGGGCATTTCGGCTTTCATTCTGGAGAAGGACACGCCTGGCGTCACGTTCAGTCGCATCCCGGTGATGGCATCCTTCGCGCCCTACGAGCTGCACTTCGACAACGTGCGGATCCCGGCGACACAATTGATCGGCGCTGAGGGACAGGGCTTCTCGCTGGCCAGCGACTTCCTCGTGCACGGTCGCATCGTCTACGCCGCCGGGCCGATCGGCATCGCGCAGAGCGCACTCGACATGACGTGCCAGTGGGCCAGGGACCGCGACGTGTTCGGCGGCAGGCTGGCCGACAAGCAGGGCATCCAGTGGATGCTGGTGGACAGCGAGGTGGACCTGCGGGCCGCGCGACTGCTGATGTATCAGGCCGCTTGGAATGCCGATCTGGGCCGCAGCGTCCGGGTCGACGCATCAGTGGCCAAGATGTACGGCACCGAAGCCGCCTACCGGGTCATCGACCGTTGCATCCAGATTCACGGCGCGCTGGGCATCTCCACCGAACTGCCACTGGAACGCTGGTTCCGCGACCTGCGGGTCAAGCGGCTCGGCGAAGGCGCCACCGAAGTCCAGCGCGAGATCATCGCACGCTCACTGTTGAGATAGTTATACAGTTAGCTAGTTTCAGCGAATGGAGAAAAGTGCGCTACAACCTGATGTTCCCGATGCGGGCCGTCAAGCACTGGAACCGGTGGTGCGAGGGTGCCAGTATCGCCGACATCGCACGGCTGGTCGAAGATGCCGGCTTCGACGCCTTCTCGATGTCCGAACACCCCTATCCCGACAAGGAGTGGCTCGCCAACGGCGGGCACCACGCCTTCGACCCGTTCGTGTCGCTGAGCTTCGCCGCGGCCGCCACCACCCGCATCCGGCTGATCACCTACATCCTGGTGTCGGGTTACCGCAGTCCGTATCTGACCGCGAAGGCGGCCGCGAGCTTCGACCTCCTGTCCGGCGGACGGTTCACGCTGGGCACCGGCGCCGGCTATCTGAAGTCCGAATTCGAGGCGCTCGGCGCCGATTTCGACCGACGCGGAGCGCTACTCGACGAGGCGATCACTGCGTGGAAGGCGACCTGGGCTGGCGCCGACCACGACGGGCCTGCGTTCGGGGTCAGCGGGCACGTCGCGCTGCCACCGCCCCTGACCGATGGCGGTCCCCCGATCTGGATCGGCGGCAACGGCGCGGCCGCGCAACGCCGCGTCGTCGAGGTGGCCGACGGCTGGATGCCGATGGCCGCGTCGGGCGAGATGGCCACGATTACCCGCGCCCGCCCGCTCGAGGACATCGACACGCTTGGCGACTGGATCGGAACGGTCAACAAGCGACGCGCGGAGTTGGGCCGCGCGCCTGCCGACGTCGCGTTCGTCCCGTTCGAAGCCGGACTGCTTGCCAGCGGCGACTGCGCCGCATTCAGCGCGGCCGTGCAACCGCGGTTGGACGCCTACGCCAATGCGGGCGTCACCTGGGTCACCATCGAACCGGCCAGCAGGAGCTTCACCGACTTCCGCACCGACATCGACGTGCTGGCGTCGCAACTGATCCACCACTGAGCAGGTCCGATGCAGCTACCCGACCTCGTCCTCGTCCACGGCGGTGAACATGCCGGCGACTGCTGGGACCTCGTCGTCGCCGAATTGCAGCGCCAGGAACCGGCATTGCGCACGCTGGCGGTCGACTTGCCCGGTCGCGGGCGCACAGCGGGAGATCTCAAGACCGCCACCATCGGAGAGTGGGTCGATTCAATCGTCACCGATATCGCAGCCGCGGGTCTTGGCGACATCGTGATCGTTGGTCACTCGATGGCCGGCGTGACGGTGCCGGGCGTCGTCGCCAAGCTCGGCTCCGCGCGGGTTCGGGAGATGATCCTCGTCGCCGCTTTCGTCCCGCGGCAGGGACAGGCGATCGTGGACACCTTGGGCGGCCCCTTGGCGGTCTTCGCGCGCTTCGCCGCCAGGGGCGGCAGAGCCTTCAAGGTTCCGCGGGCCGCCGCGCAGTATGCGTTCTGCAACGGCATGACGAAGGAGCAGCGCCGCCTGACCATGTCGAAGCTCTATGCCGAATCGGCGAGAATCCCCGGAGAACCGGTGGACCGCAGCGCACTTCCCGACGACGTGCCGCGCACATGGATACTCACCACTCGCGACCGAGCCCTGTCGAACAAGTCGCAGCAAGCCAGCATCGCTGCACTCGGCGGTGTCGAGGACATCATCCCCATCGACGCCTGCCACGACGTGATGTTCAGCCACCCGGAACGCCTGGCACAGGTACTCCTCGAGCGATGCCGACTGCGAGAGTGAGGATCACGTGACCTCTACCAGTTTCTTCGTCACCGACGGCAAAGGTTACATGCCAACCCCTTTGGCGAGAGGGCCGTGGGGTCCGTCACTCAGCGGCAACTACATAGGCGGACTGCTCGGGCGTGCGGTCGAGAAAGAAGTCGACGACGTCGACCTGCAACCCGCCCGACTGACGGTCGACCTGCTCAGGCCGGTGGCACTCCAACCCCTGCGGGTGCATTCTTCGGTCGTGCGGGACGGCCGCCGCCTACGACTCGTCGACGCGGTCATGACTCAGAACGACGTCATGGTGGCACGGGCCAGCGCATTGTTCCTCCGGCGCAGCGAGCACGCCGTGGACAAGGTGTGGACGACGCCCGTCACGATGCCCGCGATCCCCGCTGAACCAGCGGTGGTGGCCGATGGCCTCCCGATGTTGCTTCATTCGTTCGGTCGCGATCCCGTCGCGGGCAGTCCGGGGGTTGGCGTCACGGAGTGGCGCCACGACGGGCAGAAGTTCGCGTGGGTGCGAGAGACGAAGCTCCTCGTCGATGACGAGCCTCTGTCTCCATTCACCCGGGCCGTCATGGCGGGAGACGTCACCAGCTCACTTTCCCATTGGGGCACGGAGGGACTGCAGTTCATCAATGCCGACTACACGATCACGCTCAGTCGCCTGCCGGAGGGCGTCTACATCGGACTGGCGTCGATGACGCACTACGGCCATGCCGGAGTCGCCACGGGCGTCGCGACGCTGTTCGACGACCATGGACCCATCGGCAGCGGCGTGGCGACGGCGTTGGCGAACATGGGATTCGCGCCACCGGCATCGATGGTCTCGAGCTGACCAGTCCGATGTCGCCGATGCGCACGGGCCCGGCGATATCGGACTCTACGATCGTCGAGTGACGAAACCCCTCGACGGCATCAGGGTTCTGGACTTTTCCGAGCATGGGTTCGTGCCTTCGGCCGCAGCCGCGCTGGCGGACTTCGGAGCCGATGTCATCAAAATCGAACGACCGACTGGTGACCCGATGCGGACCATCATCGGCCGCGGCATGGCGGCCAGCCGAGACGGCTACGACCATCTCTTCGAGTTCTGCCACCGCAACAAACGTGGAATCTGCCTTGACGTCGAAACCGAGTGCGGGCGTGAGGTCTTCGAGCAGTTGGTGCGTTGGGCAAAGGTCTACGTCACCAACCAGTTGCGGCGGGTGCGACGCAAGTTGCACACCGAGCCTGGCGACCTGATGGGCATCAATCCCAAGCTCGTCTACGCCAAGGGTCACGGGCAGGGCCAGCGGGGCGAGGACGCAGAAGCCGGTGGCTACGACGGGGTGTCGCATTGGGCTCGGGGCGGCGTCGCGCACGTGCTCACCGCGGCCGATGCGTCTCGACCAGTCCAGCAACGTCCGGCCCTCGGCGACTTCCCCACCGGAATGTTCTTGGCAGGCGGAATCTGCGCAGGTCTCGTCCACGTGCTGCGGACCGGGAAGGGCATCGTCGTCGACTCGTCATTGCTGGCCAGCGCGGCGTGGCCGCTGGCAACAGATCTTGCCCATGCCTCGTCGACGGGCGAGCAGATGCCGACGCCGCTGCAACCGCCGATTCGGCAGTACCGTACGACGGACGGGTACTGGGTGGCACTAATGATGATCGACGAAGGTCGTAGCTGGCTGCCCTTGTGTGCGGCGCTGGGAATCGATGGTTTCGACGAGCACGGCGTCGACGCCGAATCACGTAAGGCGGTATGGCCGCAACTGGTGGAACGCATCAGCCTGCTGATCGGCTCCTTAGACCGCGGCACCCTGACCGAGAAGCTGCGGGCCCACGATTGCATCTTCTCGTTCTTCTCCACTCCGACAGACCTTCTCGCCGATGCGGCCGCCATCGAAAACGGGTATCTGATGCCTCACCCCGACCGGCCGGACCTGCGGCTGGCGGCCACACCGGTTCAGTTCGACGACGAGTTGCCAGAGGTGCGACGTGGCGGCCCGGCCCGTGGCGAGCATTCGCGGGAGGTACTCGGCGAACTCGGATATGGCGATTCCGACGTTGCGGATCTGTTCGCCAGCGGGGCGGTAAGCGAGTGAGCGAGCAACCCGCGGCGAAGGTGCGCGTCAAGCGCGGAACGGCGCAACAGCACCTGTTGGATTCCGCACAACAACTCTTCGGCGACAAGGGCTATCGGGGAACGACGACCAAGGACATCGCCCAACACGCGGGCGTTTCAGAGAACCTCATCTTTCGGTACTTCAAGTCGAAGTCAGAATTGCTGCTCGCGTCCGTGGTCAATCCCCTATTCGAGGTTCTCCAGACGTTCCGAGACGACTGGCAGCGCGACGATGCGTTCCGGGCACAACCCCACCAGGAGGTCGTGCACACTTTCGTGGCCAGAATCGTAGATCTGATCGACAGCCATCACGGTCTAGCACGGGCGATTCTCAATGTTCTGGTAGAACGTCCTTCGGATTTCGATACTCCCGCGATCGGGGCCCGATTCGCCGCGTTGTTGACGGACATGGCTCCACCGATGGCCGAGTTCCTTGGCAATCGGGGCTTGGCGGCTACCAACCCTGGACTCGTCCTGCGAATGGGAATCATCTCGGCGATCACCAATGTCGTGCTGTTGCCGGAGTCGTACGGCGAAGGGGATCAGCCACCGACCAAGGCGGTGATCGTCGACGAGTTGACCAACTTCGTCGTCTACGGCCTGCAAGGCTCATCGAGTTAGTTAAGCGCTTACTTGACATCGTTGTGACGCCCGTCATAGGCTGCGGATCACCGCTGAATCTGCCTCTGATGGGAGCGTCATCATGTTCTGGGGCGTCGTCGTATTCGAAACCCTGTGCTGGGTGGTCTTCTTCTCCATGCTTGGCACGTTTACGTACCTGAGCTACAAGCGCAGACGTATTCTTCCCGGTCTGTGGTTCGTGCTCGGCATCTTCGCGATGTCGTGGATCGAGGCGCCGTTCGACAACGCCATGTACGCGCAGTTCCACCCCGACTTCCACCGACTCCCGGCGATCGGGCCGATCGGCATGACGCAGGGTCAACTGCCGGTCATCGCGCCTCCGGGCTACATCATGTACTTCCTGCTGCCCGCGCTCATCGCCGTGGGAATCGCGAAGCTGATCGTCAAGCGGTTCGACACCAATCGGGTGAACACGCTGATGTCGTGCGGCCTGGCGGTAGGGATCGTCTGGGACCTCTCGATCGAAGGTCTCCAGGCGCAGTACTTGCATCTCTGGACGTTCTCCCGCGTGGTGCCCGGTCTCGCCATCAGCAATGACATGGGTCTGCTGCCGTCGTACATCCCGCTGGCCATGGCGGCGTTCATCGTCTTCGCGACAGTCATGATCGGCAACACGACGCCCGAGGGTGATTCGGTGATCGATGTCTGGGCGAAGTCGAAGACGACGTCACCGGCTGCTCGCTTGGGCCTGCAGGCCGTGGCCTACATCGTGCTGTGCAACGTCGTGTATGCAGCCACCTACCTGCCACACGCCGTCACCAAATACACCGGAATGTTGACCCAGTCCGGAGTTCTGGCTCCCTACCCGGGCGAGATTGCGATCCAGCCCGAATCGGGCGCCCCGCAATCCAACGGCGTCATCGGTGCAATCATCATGTGGGGCTTATTGATTGGTTGCGTGGCGGTGACCTGGTGGTGGGCCAAGAGGGCCGATCGCCTGTTCCTCACCCCCACGTTGACGCCCGCGACCTCCTCCATCGAGGACCGCAAGCCGTCACTTGCAACGTAGGGCAACGTTTCAATGACCTACCGGGTTGCACATGGTGGGACCGGCCTAACTGGTCGGGAGGCGTTGCGGGGCATCATCAATGATCCCGACCTCGAGCTGGCCGGGGTATTGGTGACGACGCCGGAGAAAGTGAGCGTGGACGCGGGCTCGCTGTGCGGCCTCCCCGACGTCGGACTGCTCACCACCGACGACGCCGACGCGATCATCGCAGCCAAGCCGGATTGCTTCTGCTACTGCGGCACGGCCGTGCGCCGCGAAGAGCGGGCGATCGAGGACATGGCGCGGCTGCTGCGCGCCGGCATCAACGTCGTCACCATCTCCACCATCCCGATGGTCTACTCCCCGTCGGCGCCGCATCAGTGGCGCGACGCCATCGAAACCGCGTGTCGAGAAGGGCAATCAAGCTTCTATGCCACCGGCAGCGAACCCGGCGTCGCCAGCCTGAACATTCCCACCGCCATGCTCGCGGGAGCGGGACGGGTCGACAGCTACCGAATGGACGAGTACGCCCTAGGCCTCGACGAGGTCTATCCAATCTGGGACGTGCTGCACGAGTCGATGGGCTTCGGTAAGCCGGACGGCCACGTTCCGGCCCGCATCGCCTCTGGCAAGGTGCGTCACGATTGGGAGACCGTCGTTCGCTACATCGCCGAAATCCTCGGGTACGAACTCGATGCCATCGACCTCGACTGGGAGACCTTGAAGGCTCCGACCGATCTGAACACGAACGTCGGGGTGCTCGCCGCGGGGACGATCTGCGCTCACCGTTGGCAGCTCGCAGGCAAGGTCGACGGTCAGGCAGTCGTCTCGGTGCAGTACTTCGCGACGGTATCCAGCACGCCCTGGCCCGAGTCGTGGCCACGGCCAGTCGCCGAGGCCGCGAGCGCCGTCGTGTACCGCGTCGCCGGACGGCCCAACATACGCATGCAGCTGTGCTTCGACCCGCAGGACGGCGAGCAGGACCTCAACTCGGCGATTCCGCTCACCGCAATGGCGGCGGTGAATGCGATTCCGTTCGTCGTCGCGGCCGAGCCAGGTATCTACGATCCCATCGCGGGCCCGGGCGTCGTGACACGACAGGCCGTCGGCGCACGCGCAACGAGTGGGACACCGGCATGAGCCGCTACCGGGTCGCTCACTACGGCACGGGGCACACCGGCTCGCTCGTCCTGCGCCAGCTCTTGGAGCGACCCGACGTCGAGTTGGTCGGCCACCTGGTACACACCCCTGCGAAGGTCGGGCGGGACTCCGGGGAAGTCGTAGGAGTCGACCCGGTCGGGGTGCGGGCCATCGGGAGCTTCGACGAGTTCTGCGCCCTCGACGCTGACTGTGTCACCTACATGGCCACCGAGTTCGGCCGCGAGGTCGACGATGTCATCGACGAGATGTGCCGGCTGTTGGAATCTGGCAAGAACGTCCTCACCACGACCTTCATCCGGTTGGTGTATCCCGAGTCTCTGTCACCCGAAATACTCGCCAAGTTGCAGAAGGCCTGCGCTGCAGGAGAATCTGCCTTTTTCGCGACGGGTATCGCGCCGGGCTTCACCACCGACGCATTACCGGTGTACGTCGGATCCCTGTCCCAGGGTCCGCGCACGGTTCGGGTGGCCGAGCGCGTATTGCAGGGCACCTACTCGGATCCGCTGTCGTTCGCGGCGCTCGGCTTCGGCAGCGCACCCGGAGGCTCGACCACCGACCTTCCCGCAGACGTCTGGACAGTGCACTTCGAGGGCGCCCTTCAGATGCTCGCCGACGGCTACGGCTGGGAGCTGGACTCGATCAGTGCCCACCAGGATATTGCACTGGCCGACCAAGACTACGAGTTCGAAGCAGGTGCCATCCCGAAAGGCACGGTCGCCGCGGTGCGGCTGCGTTTCGACGGCATCGTGGGCGGCGAGCCACGCCTGCGGATGTCGTGGGTGTACACCATGCCCGACGAGCCGGGCGACTCGTGGTCACCAGTGCGTCCCGCAGGGTCGAACGGACGCCGTTTCACCCACATCGACATCGACGGCACCCCCAGTGTCTCGGTGAAGCTCGAATTGGACGGCGGGGAGCTTCCCGGTGGGGATGCGACCGCGGCTCGGGCGGTCAACGCGATCAAAGCCGTGTGTACCGCGACGCCAGGAGTGCACAGTGCACTGGACCTCGTGGTCACTCCGCAGGGTGTGCAAGGCATGAAGCAAGGAAATCGAACATGACCGGGCGCGACATCAACGGCGACATTCCGGCGGGGTCACCGTCTGTAAAAGTCGGTATATGTCTTGACTTCCCGATCGAGGACGTCAAACAGGCCTTCCTCGATGCCACCCGATTGGCCTTCGACGAGGCACTGGAGATCGGCACCCTGGACCGTCCCGTTCGGCTGGTCATCCGCGACGTGGAGGGTCTGCCGCGCGGCGACGCCCACGACGTCACCACTGCTTGGCAGGAACTCGTCGACGAGGGCTGCGTCGGCATCATCGGACCGATGATCAGTGACAATTCACTTGCGGTGAAAGAACACATGGCTACCTCGCCAAGGAAGGTCTCGACGATCACCTGGAGTGGCACGGACCGCCAGTACAGCGAGTACATGTTCGGATTCGGGAACGGATCGCTGCCCGAGGAGGGCTATCTGATCGCCGAGGCGATCGCGGACCGTGGCCTGAAGACCGTCGCGGTGGTCTTCGAGCGCGCCGCGCCCGGGTACGAGTATGCCGAGTTCTTCACCGACGCCTGTCGGCGTGAAGGTTTGGAGATCGTGCACAGCGAAGGCGTCGGTCAGACCGATCGCGACCTGACGAAGACCGTGTCGCGGCTACAGACGCGCAACCCGGATGCGGTGGCGTACTTCGGCTTCGGCCTGCCCGGCATCGAGATGAACTCCGCTTTCACTGCCACCGACTACAGCCCTCCCCGGTACATGTGCACGGCATTCATCAACTGCTACGTCGTGCCGCAGTGGATGAAGGGCCTACAGGGCTGGATCGGTGTCGACCAGTACGACGAGGAGAACCTGGTCGGGCAGGCCATGCAAGAACGCTTCGAGAAACGGTGGGGATACCGTCAGGAGAATTGCATCCCCACATTGGCGTTCGACTGCGCCGACGCCATGGCGCGCGGTATCGGCTTCGCCCAGACGCTCACCCCGCTCGGAGTGATGAAGGGCCTTGAGAAGGTCAAGGCCGTTCCGTCTGCGACGGGCGGTCCCGGAACCCGGATCTCGTTGGGCGTCTACAACCGTCGCGCCTGGCACGGCGTCAACTATCTGGTGCTGCGCGAGATCAACGAAGACGCCAGCGCCACCCGCCTCGTCGCACGATTCCGTAGCTGAAAGCGAGATACGAACATGGGCAATGGACTTGACGGCAAGGTCGTCTTCATCACCGGTGCCGCGCGTGGCCAGGGCCGTTCGCATGCAGTGCGATTCGCCGAAGAGGGCGCGGACATCATCGTCGTCGACCTGTGTGAGCAGATCGACAGCGTGACCTATCCGATGGCGACCCGCGAGGACCTCGACGAGACCATCAATTTGATCGAGAAGACCGGGCGTCGCTGTGTCGCCGAGCAGGCCGACGTCCGTGACTTCGACCGGCTCAAAACCGTTGTCGCCAACGGTGTGGCCGAATTCGGCCGGCTTGACTTCGTGCTGGCCAACGCGGGTATCATGCCGATCCTCGGTGATGCCTCGCACGAGATGACGGCCTATCTCGATGCCGTCAACGTGATGCTCAACGGCGTCTACTTCACCATCGAGGCTGCTCTCCCGACGCTGTTGGACAACGCCGAGGGCGGCGCGATCGTCATCACCAGCTCTTCGGCGGGGCTCAAGGCCGGCGGTATCCGGTTCAGCACCATGAGCCACGGCGGTGCCGGGTATGCCGCAGCCAAGCACGGCGTCGTCGGACTGATGCGGTATTACGCGAACAGTCTGGCGGAGAAGAACATTCGGGTGAACTCCGTGCATCCGACGGGAGTGATGACTCCGATGGTCGTCAACGAGCAGTTCATGCAATATGCAATGGAGAACCCCGAGTTCGGCGAAACCATGCAGAACTTGCTGCCAAACGTCCCGGTCGTCGAAGCCAGCGACATCACCGAAGCCATGGTCTACCTGTGCGGCACGTCAGGCCGCTACATCACCGGCATCACCCATTCGGTCGACGCTGGGCTCGTAGTCAAGTAACGCTACGTCGTGACCGACGCCGTCCATTCCAGCGGAAGACTGTGCGCGGTGCGGATTCCGGGGACGAAGTCGACGTCTTCGCCCTCGGGCACGCTGAACGGCCCGAGCGTCGCGAAGATCTCTTCGAGCGCGATCGATAGCTCTTGGCGGGCAAGATGCGAACCCAGGCAGCGATGCACACCGCCGCCGAACGCAAGGTGACGGGTGTTGTTGCGCTCGACGTCGAGCGTCAGCGGATCGTCGAATTCGCGGTCGTCGTTGTTCGCCGAGCCCAGCATCAACAGCACCATGTCACCCTTGGCGATCTCGACGTCGTGCATCACCATGTCCTGGGTGGCGTAGCGCAACACCAGCGACACCGGCGTCTCGATCCGCAGGAGCTCCTCGACGATCTGCCGCATCTTCTCCGGCTCGCTTCGCGCCGCCGCTTGGAGGTCGGCATCCTTGGCGAGACGCGTGATGACGCAGTCCAACGTGGCCGTAACGGTATCCAGTCCTGCGGCCATCTGGAGGAAGAGGATGTCCAGCATCTCGTTGCGGGTCAGCGGTTCGCCCTCGATCTCGGACTGGACCAGTCGCGTCGCGAGATCGTCTGCGGGCTCGGCGATTCGGCGGTCGAGGAGAATGTCGAAGTAGGTGTACACCTCGGTGGCCGTCTTCTTCCAGAGTGCCCGCAGCACGGTCAGGTCGTCACTGCCCGCGACGTCCTCGCCGTGCACGAAGGCGTCCTTCCAGACGAGGAACTTGTCGAGGTCCTCGCTGGGAAATCCCACGACGTCGAGGAACACCCGGCACGGGAACGGCACCGTGAAGGCGGCGTGGAAATCGGCGTGACCATCTTCGACGACCCCGGCCAGCATTTCCTTGGCGATCGCCCGAGTCTCTTCAGCCATCGCCCGCACGGCCCGCGGCGAGAACAATGGGTCGAGCAGCTTGCGATACTTGGCGTGGTTGGGAGGATCGACGTCCAAGGGGATGCAGGGCCGTTGTTGCCCCATCTCGTTGGCGCCGTTGGCCTCGAACAACTCTGGCGACCTGAGCGCTTTGTGGACGTCCTCGTAACGCGAAAGAACTACGACAGTGCCACTGCGCGACCGACTAAACGGTGCCGCCACGGCGGGGGCGAAGTCTCTCAGCCCGGCATAGACCGGCCATGGGTCATTCGCTAACGCTGGATCCGTCATCATGCTCGAAAGATCGAGTTCCATCGGCGACCGCCTCCCATTGTGACTGCGGTCACCTTATTCGCAGATCATTCCGTTAGTCAAGTGCCCACTTGACTAACGCTTGACGGACTCATATCGTGACAACGGTCACTAAGGAGCAGATGCCATGCCGCTGCAGCCGTACATGAAGCTGTTGTCAGTGGACGATCACCTGATCGAGCACCCCAAGGTCTGGACCGACCGGTTGCCGGCGAAATTCGTCGAGAAGGGGCCTCGCATCGTCGAGATCCCGCGCGGCGACGGCTTGGCGCCCATGCAGTCCTGGCTCTATGAAGACCGTCCCTACCCGTACATCGGACTCAACGCCGTGGCAGGCAAGAAGCCCGAGGAGTACGGACTGGAACCAGTCCGCTACGACGACATGATCCCGGGTTGCTACGACCCCAAGGCCCGCATCGCGGACATGGACATCGACGGCGTCGAGGCGATGCTGTGCTTCCCGTCGTTCCCCCGGTTCTGCGGCACCATCTTCCTCGAGGGTGAGGACAAGGAGTTATCGCTGTTGGGCGTGCAGGCGTGGAATGACTTCTCGCTCGACGAGTGGTGCGCCACCGATCCGGCGCGGTTCATCCCGATGGCGATGGTGCCACTGTGGGATCCGACGCTGATGGTCGCGGAGATCGAACGCGTCGCCGCCAAGGGCTGTCGCGCGATTGGCTTGCCGGACAACCCGATCAACCTTGGACTGCCGAGCTACCACACTGACCATTGGGATCCGGCGTTCTCGGCGATGGAGGAGACGAACCAGGTTGCGGTGATGCACTTCGGTTCGGGCGGCTTCCCCCCGCAGATCGCTCCGGAAGCTCCGTTCGCGGTGATGATCACCCTGATGGGGACCACGTCGATGGCGGCATGCACCGATCTGCTGTTCTCGCCGGTGTTCCACCGCCACCCGAACTTGAAGGTGGCGTTCTCCGAGGGCGGCGTCGGCTGGATGCCGTACCTCATCGAGCGGGCCGACTACGTGTGGCGAAAGCACAAGTTCTACCAGAACATTCACCCGACGATCGCTCCCTCGGAGTTGTTCAAGCGCAACATCTCTGGCTGCTTCATCGAGGATGAGGCAGGGGTGAAGAACCGCTACGACATCGGCGTCGGCAACATCACCTGGGAGTGCGACTACCCGCACTCGGACTCGTTCTGGCCAAAGAGTCGCGCCCGCGCCGAAGAAGTCTTCGCCGACGTACCCGACGACGAGGTCGCCCAGATGGTCGAACACAACACCCGGCGTTGGTACAACTTTCCCGAGGCTGGCTTCAAAGCTCATGCCGCCGCAGAGGGCAACCCCTGGCGGCCCAACGACGGCAAGGGTCCCGAACTCGCCTACGCCGGCATGGGCGCGCACGGCGAGATTGGCGACGTCCAGGCATCCCTCGGCGACCTCTTCGCCAAATGACTTCCACCAGGACGGTCGACCGACCCACGGAATCAGACAGCCACGAGCGTTTCGGACACCTGACCCCACTCGCGTGGGGCGCGATCATCGTTGGCGTAGTAGCCGTCATCTTCGCGGCCCTGAACTCGAGTCGCTCCGTCCAAGGCACCCGGGTGGGCCGCCTCGAGCCATCCTTCGTCCCGCCACGCACCGAGTTTCTCGGTATCTCCGACTGGTACGTGTATTTCGAGATCGGTTCGCTCATCATGTTCTTCGCGGTGTGGGGGACGGCGATCGTCCGGTCGCGCCGCCGCGGGAAGCCGACGCCGACGTTGTTGATGATCGCCGTGACGACCAGTCTGACGTGGCTGGACCCGATCATGAATTGGGCACCGTACGCCGCTTACGACCCGCGGATGTTCCATTTCGATGTCGACTGGTTCTGGTTCAACCTCGCCCCGACGGTCGAACCGTGGGCGGTCATCATCGGCTACGGCTACTTCTTCCTGATTCCGGCCTGGTTTACCCTCGCGGTCTACCGAAGGACCGCCGCCCGAGTGTATGTCGGGTCCTGGCTCGTCCGTCGTCCGCGGCTCGCGATACTCGTGCTGTCACTCGTCATCTGCATCGTGTGGGACGGCGTCATGGAAGCGCTGTTCGTCCGGATGGGCTTCTACACCTACACCCAGGTCATTCCCTTCGGCTCGATCTTCGCCGGTACGCCCCAACAGTTCCCGCTGATCTGGGAGGCCGTGTTGTTCGGCATCATGCTGTCGACCGCCGCACCGCTGATGTGGGTCGACGACACGGGACGCACCTGGTCGGAGATCATCGCCCGGCGCACCAAGGTCTTCGCCAAGCGGCCCTACATCGGGGCGTTCGTCATCGCCTGGGCTCTGATGAGCGTCGTCTACGTGGCTTACGGCCTTTCGTTCGGCATCGTCCGAGCCACCGGCATCGCCACTGAGACCGCCCAACACTGGCGCTATCCCGAGACCAAGGTCTTCGACCCGCAAGGCTACTTCAAGCGCAACGGTGAAACTGGTCCGTTCATGCTCGGCACGTGGGCTGGCTGGGAAGCGAGGCGGTGATAGCGGCGATTGGCGATGAGACCCCTGCTGGGCAACGTCATTCGAGCCACCGTTAGACGTGGCGCGGCCTAGGGCTGACCCGGGAACAGCTCGACGAACAGGCCCTCGGCATCGGCGACCGTCGCCGTTCCGTCGCGCAGCCGACCCGAGACGAAGCGCTTGCGGCCCTCCACACGATCCAGGGTGGCGTCGAGTTCGAGCCGTCGGCCGATCGGCGTCACGCTGCGGTAGTTGACGTGGATGTACGCCGTCCGGGACAGTGGGCGTACGCCGCTCGCGCTGAGCGGCCGAGGATCTCGTTGAACAACACAGCGTGCGCCCCACCCATCGCAGCACCGTTGCCTCCCAGGTGAAATCGGGTCAAGGTGACGTGCGCTCGCCCGACGGTGCATCGAGTGGATCGACCTGGTGGGCTGCCAGCACGTCGGCGATGTCCGAAAGCCGTTGGAGCACGCCGGCCGCCACGTCGGAGGGCAATCCGGCTCCCGCGAAGCAATCCTGGACCCGGCGCGCCTGCTCGACGAGATCTGTGAAAGACGTTCCGCCACGCTGTGGCATCAATCCCAGGTGGCCCCAGTGATCGGTCTGGCCGGCGTCGGCACTCAGGTGATGGCCCCTTCGATCTTCAGCTCGATCAGCTCGTGATCGTCGATGCCCAACTCCCGCAACACTTCATCGGTGTGCTCGGCGAACAAGGGAGCCCGGCTCAGATGGGCGGCGGCCTCGTCGAACTTCACCGGGTTGGCCACCAGCCGCTGCTTGTGGCCGTGGGCGTCCTCGACGTCGGCGATGCGTCCGTTGGCGATCAGCGACTCGTCGTTGGCCACCTCCCAGGCGTCCTGTACCGGAGCCCATTGCCCGCTCTGCAGGCTCAGCAGCCGCGTGCAGTGGTCGAAGGTCCGTGAACCGATCGCGTCGACGAGCAGCGCGGTGGCCTCATCGGCGTTGGCGGCCAGTGACTCCAGTGTCGCGAACCGTTCCTCGTCCGCCGCCTCGCCAAGACCGAAGAGCCTGCACAGCGGAGACCAGTAGCGGGTCGGCTGCAGCATCGACAGCTGGATGAAGCGGCCGTCGGAGCAACGGTAGGCCCCGGTGAGCGGGTTGCCAGGGGCTTGCGTGCGGTGGTCGATCTTGGGTAGCGGACAGCCGTAGAGCATCGCAAGGTTGACGCTGAACTGGTTGGCCCATGCCCCCACCGCGAGCAGCGACACGTCGACGACCGAGGTCTGGCCGGTCGCCTGCCTGCCATAGAGTGCGGCTGCCACCGCACCGGCAATGGTGATGCCGCCGATGTTGTCGCCGAACCCGCCTGCGGGCATCCCAGTGGGCATCTCCGCGTCGGTCGGCGTGACGCCGTCGGCGTTGCCTGCGCGCGCCCAGAACGCCGTCGCGTCGTGCGCGCCGGTGTCGCGGTCGGGCCCTTCGCTTCCGAAGCCACTGCCCGCAACGTAGATGATCGACGGGTTGATGCGTCGGATCTCGTCGAGGTCGATGCGGAGCTTGGCTCGCGCCTGGGGCAGATGATTGGTCAGGAAGACGTCGCTACGCCTGACGAGTTCCTCGAACACCGGCCGAGTCTGGTTCAGCGCCAGCGACAGTCCGACGCTGCGCTTGCCGCGGTTGGGCGCCTCCATCGTGGGCGAGAACGAGACTCCCGGCGCCGTGGCGGAGTGGCCCGCGACCGTGACCAGTCCCCGTTGCGCATCTCCGGTCACCGGGTTCTCGATCTTGATGACGTCGGCGCCCCAGTCGGCGAGCACGGCGCCTGCCGAGGGCACGAAGGTGAACTGTGCGACCTCGAGGACGCGCACGCCGGTCATCGGTTTCTGCATCTACCCACATCCGTCCTCGTGGCCAGGACTGCGCCGGCGAACAACGCCGGCGCTGCTTGATGACATCGACTCAACATCGCGACTGACCCCGGTTACGGGATCAATCGCATGGCCTCAAAATCGAGACCCGGATCACAGCAACATAGGTTACTAGGTAATCAACGTTAGGAACATACCCAAAAGGGGCTACCGGGTCCCGGAAATCCCAGCTAGCAGCGCATTCAATAGAAGTGCACGGTCACTCCCTCCCGGAACGGAGGTCGGCTGCCGCCGACCAACGGCACACCACATTCTGATATTTTTGTGGTCAAGACCACACGCTAGGCAGTAACGTGGCCTCAGTCAAGGGTCGCGCAGAAGAGTTAGAGGTTGCGGAGATGGCAGGCATGGCAGCGGGGGCGAGTTCCACTCGGGCCGCGTCGTGGGGGGCCGATGCACCCGTCGGCGAAGAGCAGGCGCGCGAGCGGCTGCTGGACGCAGCCGAAGCCTGCTACCTGGAGCGCGGCCCCACTCGAACCCGGATGAGCGACATCGCAAACCGGGCAGGCGTGCATCGCCGAACGGTGTACGACTACTTCCCCACCAAGGACGCGTTGCTCGCGGCGTCGTTTGTGCGCGCGATCAGCGGAGTGCTCGACGCCTCCGAACCCTGTTGGCACACAGCGGAACCGTTCCTGGAGCAGCTGGTCAACGCTGTGGTGATTGGACTTGAGGCGGCGCGGAGCTCTCCCGCCATGGCGCTGCTCATCGGCGCCGACGAGCTTGGCCGAACCTTTCGCGCGGCCGAGGCGTCCGACGTGTGGAGCGACAACCTCGCCAAGGCACTCGGCCAACGCATCGAAGCGGCCATGGCGGCCGGAGAAGTCCGCGACGACGTCACCGCCGAGACCATGGCGCACTGGGTAACCCGCATCGCGTTCAGCCTTGCCGCCGAACCGGGCAGGCCCGAGGACGGCGGCGACGCAGGCCTGATACGTGCCTTCGTGCCCGCGTGCCTCGCGCCCCGGCCTGCTCGGTGAGGGTCACCGTCTTCGGTGCGACAGGTCAGATCGGCCGCTTCGTCGTCGCCAAGCTGCTCGACGGAGGCCACGACATCACCGTGTACGTCCGAAATCCCGGCAAGCTGCAGGACGTCGATCCGCGCCTGACTGTCGTCACCGGAGAATTGTCCGACGCCCAGCGCGTTCGGCGCGCGGTCCACTGGGCGGATGCGGTGATAAGCGCGCTCGGCCCCTCGCTGAGCCGCGGCGCCAAGGGCACGCCCGTTACGGACGGCACCAGGAACATCATCGCCGCGATGGAGGTCGAGCACGTCTGTCGCTACCTCGGGCTGGCGACGCCCTCGGTGCCCGACCAGCGAGACGCGCCGACCCTGAAGGCGAAGATCCTGCCGGTGGTGGCTGGGCTCTTGTTCCCCAACGCACTCGCCGAAATCGTCGGCATGACGAAGGCTGTCAGCGACTCGACATTGAACTGGACCATCGCCAGGATCACCAGCCCGAACAACGGGAAGCCGAAAGGGAGTGTGCGCGCCGGTTTTCTCGGCCGCGACGAGGTCGGCTCGGCGATGTCGCGCGCCGACATCGCCGCCTTCCTGGTCGCCCAGCTCACCGATGACACGTTCGCGAGAGCGGCCCCGGCGATCAGCAACTGACCCCGCCGGTGGCCTGAACGGTCAACCCCCTCGGTAGAACGCGACGGCTCGGCGTATGGACTCGTCGATCGGCTCTGGATGCCAACCGAGTTCACGCTCGGCCTTGCCGTGATCCATCCGGGACATGATGTGCATCAGCCGCACCGAAAGGATGGACATCAGCATGTCGCGCCGGAGCACCTTTGCAGCGACGTCTCCGCAGAAGCCGAGCGCGTACATGACCTTCAGCGGAATTCCGACGCGCGGGGGCTTGGCGCCCCCGGCCTTCGCCGCGGTGCCGTACAGCTCGCGGGCGCTGATGAAGCGCTCGGAGATGATGTATCGCTCCCCGACGCGGCCCCTCTCGGCGGCCATGATTAGCGCACGGGCCGCGTCTTCGATGCCGACCACTTCCATGGACATGTCCTCGACGTACACCGGCATCTTGCCCTTCGCCGCAGCAGCCACCAGTGAGCCGTGCGGCGTCGGCTGGAAGTCGCCGGGCCCGTACGTGTTTGAGACACATAGCGCGACCGCAGGCAAGCCTCGTTCCCGCGCGTACCGAAGCACGAGGTGCTCGGCTTCGACACGCGACCGGATATAGCCCCCGCCCTTGGCCATCCAGTTGAACGGCTCGTCCTCGGTGACCGGACGGCCGTCCTCGCTGAGCGCGATGGTGCCGATGGTGCTGGTGAAGACGAAGCGGTGCAGGTCTGCGTCCACCGCGGCGTCGAGGACGTGGCGCAGCCCTTCGACGTTGGTGCGGAACAGCGGAGCCGGGTCCCGCAGCCACGCTCTGGTGTCGACGACGCAGTAGTACACGTCGTCGCAGCCCGCCATCGCCTCGCGCAGGGCCGCGTCGTCGAAGACGTCGCCGAAGTGACGCTCGACGTCGAGGTCGTCGATGGCCACCGTCGAACTGGTGCGGCGCAACAGGACTCGCACGTGTTCACCGCGTTCGACCAGTTGTCGCGTGACATGCGAACCGAGGAAGCCACTCGCGCCGATCACCAGTTTCATGCCGCCTGCCATGATTTGTGACAGTACACTGCCACAGTTCGTAGCTCGATCACGCGTAGAAGTTTGACCCACCGTCCACGTTGACGTTGGCTCCGGTGGTGTACGCGTTGCGTTCGGAGGCCAGGAAGCAAATCACCGGTCCGATGTCGGACGGAATGCCCGCGCGGCCGAGATCGGCACGCACGCCGAAGAACTCCGAGATAGGTGCCGGGCGAAACCGTGTTGGCCAGGATTCCCTCCGCCGCAAGCTCCAGCGAAAGGTTCTTCGTAATGCTGGTCAACGCCGCCTTGGCGGCCGCGTATTCGATCAAGCCGAAACCCTGACTGCGCGCCGACCGTACGGCGCTCAGCGCGCCGATGACGAAGGCATCGACGAACTGTTCGTCCGACACCTGGTCCCATGGCAGCTGTGAGACTTCCGGCCCGACGGCGCACACCAGCGAGTTGAGCTCGCCCCATCGTTCGCCCAGTTCTGCGAAGCCGTTGATGATGCTGGTGGCATGGCCCACATCCACCGAGAGCCCGACGGCGTCGGGACTGCCGAGTTCGGTCAGCCGCGCCACAGTCTCGTCGAGCGCCCCGCGTCCACGTGCCATGACCGCCACCGCGCCGTCAGCGGCGAAGCACTCGGCGGCCGCGCGTCCCATCCCCTTGCTTCCACCTTTTACGCAGACGGCAGCGCCTGCCAGACCCAGTTCCACGTCCTAACCACCCACGCCGTAGCGCTCGAGTTCGTGAGCAAGCATCCCGTCGACGGTCGCGGCGGGTGGCTCCGGAAGCGTGATCTCCGTATCACGGCTCGGCAGCTGGACCACCGCGATTCCTGATGTCGTCACCTCGTCCCGCTGGTTCTCACATCGGACCGCGACGTGAACCTCGTTGCCTACATCGGTCACTCGCTTGTCCACGACTTCGCCTCGGACCCAGGTCACGTCGCCGTGGTAGTTGAACTTGCGATGTTCGCAGCGCAGCTTCCACAGCCAGCCGTCGTCGCCGATCCAGTCCGTCAGTAGGTGGCAGAGCCAGGTTTCGCGCATCCCGCCGTAGTCATAGCTGTTGGGCAGGCCCAGCTCCTGCGCACGCGCAGGCTCCCAGTGCAGGCGCTGCACCGTGTCGGGAACGTTGAGTTCGTTCGGCGGGTAGAGCCCCGGCGCCTTGCGACGTATTCGGGCGGCGATCCCGAAAGTCCCAGGGGGCGTGAGCTGCATTCCCCATCCGAGGTGCCACACCACCACGTCGGTCGTGGTGAGCGGGCCCTTCACCCGCTGCGGCAGTTCCTCGCCGATCTGGACGTCCTCGAAATTGCGCGGCGTCGATCCACGGTGCGCCTCGGCCGCGTACGCCGCATCGATCTCCGCCAGCTGTTCGGGGGTGTACGGCTGCTGCTCCAACTGCTCCTTGGCCCGCTTCTTCGAGGTGTGGCGCTCGGCATTGATCCAAGTGCCGCGCTGAACGGCGTGCAGCTGACCATCGCCGTTGAAGTACAGGTAGTCCTGGGTGACGTGTGCGGTGCGGCCGCCGAAGCGCGAGGTCTTCTCCTCGACACCGACCTGCGCCTGAAGCACGCGGCAGCGGTCACCGAGTTGCAGTGGTCGCCACCATTCGAACTCCATCACCGCTTGGTACGAGCCGAGCCCGGCGAAGGGATCTCCCCTGAGTAACGCCTTGGTCTCCGGGTCCGGCTTGGGTGCGGCGTCCTCGCCCATCGTGTACAGGAAGGTCGGGGGTGCCACCAGCCGGCCCCAGCGCGTTCCCGCCGCGTAGTCGGGGTCGCAGTACAACGGGTTGTCGTCGCCGTAGCCGTATGCGAAGTGTCGAACGCCGTCCCAGGCCACTTCGTAGTTGTGCGGCTTGTTCTGTTGTGGGCGTGGCACCCCCAACCGCAGCCGCGACCTCGCGAACGCGTCGTCGGTGAGCACGCCGAACGTCTCGGCGGTCTGCTCCGGAAGAGTGGTCATAGGGGCCTCCTGGTCAGACGTTGCGGATCGCTTCGGCAAGCTTCTGCGGCGCATCGAGCATCACGAAGGCGGAGCAATCCGGAATCTCGATCAACGTGGCGCGAGGGAACGCATGACGCAGGCGTAGGGCGTGATCGAGGGGGAACAGCTCGTCCTCGGTTCCCCACGCCAGGGTGACGGGTCGGTCGAATGCCTCGATCGCCGGCGTAGCGCGAAGCGTCAGCGCCGGATCCAGTGACGCCGTCACCGTGACGGCATCGCGACGGGCAGCCCCGCTAGAGGCGAAGGCGCCGAAGATCTCGCGTTGCCGGTTCGGAGTCGGAGGATGCTTCGACACGGCCTTGAGAAAGAACGCCTGCCCCGGCCCGGTGGCCAACAGCCGTACGACTCCCAAGCCCAGTGCGGGGCTGAACCGGCACAACTTCACGATCTGCGCAAAGGCGCCCGGCGGAAAGTGTTCGTAGCTATCGCAATTGGTCAGCACCATACGACCAATTCGTGACGTGTCGAGTGACGGATCCCCCAGCGATGCCAGGACCAGGCCGCCGCCGGTGTCGTTGGCCACCACGGTGACGTCGGTCAGATCGAGCGCTTCCATGAAGTGCACGATGCGCCGGGCCGCCGCTTCGGCACCGAGGTCGGCGCCCTCGGACGGCGTGCTGTGTGCACCCAGCGGCCAGGTGGGCACGACATGGCGGAAGCCATCGCCCAGCTCGGTCACGACGTCGTTCCACACCGCCCCGGTGACGTACACGCCGTGCACGAACAGGACAGTTGGTCCTGTCCCCGTGTCGACGTACTCGATGTCAAGGCCGTCCACGCGGACCCGCTTGATGGTCATAGGCCTAGATCACGGCCGATGATGTCCTTCATGATCTCGGTAGTGCCGCCGAAGATGGTCATGATGCGGTTGTCCATGTAGTCGCGCGCCACCCGGTATTCCGTCATGTACCCGTAGCCGCCGTGTAGCTGCACGCAGCCGTCAATCACCTTCTTCGCCAGCTCGGTGCACCACCACTTGGCCTTCGACGCTTCGACTGCCGTCAGCTCACCGTCGACCACGGCCTGCAGGCACCGGTCGATGTACTGCTCGCCGATCTCGAGCTCGGTGTCCA
Source organism: Mycobacterium sp. AZCC_0083 (assembly GCF_014202335.1). Taxonomy (GTDB): domain Bacteria; phylum Actinomycetota; class Actinomycetes; order Mycobacteriales; family Mycobacteriaceae; genus Mycobacterium. The sequence goes on from NZ_JACHGP010000001.1 coordinate 567,171, forward strand.
TCTCGGCCAACAGGAATCGGTTGTGCTGGAAGCTGCCGATCGACTGGCCGAAGGCCTTGCGGTCCTTGGCATACTGCAGTGTCTGCCGCCAGGTTTCGCGGGCACCCGCGATGGCCGAGATGGCGATGGACAACCGCTCCGACGGGAGGTTGGCCATCAGGTGATAGAAGCCACGCCCCTCCTTGCCCAACAGGTTGCCCGACGGCACTCGGACGTTCTCGAAGTTGAGCTCCGCGGTGTCCTGGTAGTGCAAACCCATCTTGTCGAGCTTGCGGCCGCGGGTGAAACCGTCCATGCCAGCCTCGACCACGAACAGGGTGAACCCCTTGTGCCCGGCGTCGGGGTCGGTGCGGCATACCACCACGACCAGATCGCAGTTGATGCCGGACGAGATGAACGTCTTGGCGCCGTTGATGATCCAGTCGTCACCATCACGGACGGCTGAGCTGCGAATGCCTGCCAGGTCGCTACCCGCGCCGGGCTCGGTCATCGCAACGGCGACGATCAACTCGCCGCTGACGATGCCCGGAAGCCAGCGCGCCTTCTGTTCGTCGTTGGACAGCCCTGAGAAGTACGGACCAACGACGTCGTTCTGCAGGCTCAGTGCCGGTGCGGGGCCGCCGTAGCGGGCGATCTCCTCGTCGATTACGGCGTTGAACCGGAAGTCGTCGACGCCACCGCCGCCGTACTCCTCGGGCATGTTGAACCCGATCAGGCCGTGCTTGCCCGCCGCGACCCACGCCGATCGGTCCACCAGCCGGTCGCTCTCCCAACGCTCGGCGTTGGGTGCCAGCTCCTGCTCGATGAACTGCCGAACCGTCTCGCGGAACGCCTCGTGATCAGCCTCTAGGACCAGTCGTTTCATTTGTCTGTCTCACTCTCCATGCAGTCGTCGCATCTCTTCGCCGACCTTGCCCGAATTGCGCGAGACGACTTGCGCCCCACGTCTTCTCAGATCGCCATCCGGAATCGGCAGTACCACGGCGCCCGTCGCCTTCGACGGGAGCAATACTTTGGCCGTGCCACGCGTGGTGGTTTCGTCCCGCTGGCTGGTAGCCGAGACGTCGAGCGACAGGACGTCGTCGGGGCCGTCTCCCTTGGCGGTGACCTTGCCGGTACAGCGGTGCACGTCCCCGTGGTAGTTGAACCCACGCATCTGGAGGTCCATCTCGGCGAGCCAACCGTCGTCGCCGATCCAGTTGGTGAGTAGATGGCTCACCCACGCCGCACGCATCTGGCCGTAGTCGTAGGGCGCCGGGATGCCAAGCGCCTGCGCACGCCCGGAGTCCCAATGCAGTCGCTGTACGACGTCCGGCACGCCGTACTCATCGGGCTGGTAGAACGCGGGCATCCGCTTGCGCAGTTGATGCGCGAACTTCAGCGGACCAACCCCGTAGCCACCCCAGCCCCACCCCATGTGCATCGAGATGATGTCGACGACGGTCAACGGGCCCTTGATGATTCCGGGCAGTTCGTCACCTACTGCGACGTCCTCCCACCACTGCGGGTCGGCGCCACGGCGCAGCTCCGACTCGTACTCGGCCTCGACCTGAGCGATCTCCTCGGGGGTCCAGTGCTTGCGCTGGATGTCCTTGAGCTTGCCGGACTTCTTGGAACCCTGGCGCTCGGCGTTGATGTAGGACTCGTCGCGGGTGGCGATCGGATTGCCGTCGAGGTCGACGTACAGGTACCGGAAGGTCTCCTTGACTGAACGGCCGCCGGAGAACTCGCTGTCCTTGACCACGACGTCCAGCGTGTAGTTCTCCGCCAACACGGGGCGGCCGGCATAGATCGGTCGGTACCACGTCCACTTCACGCCCGAGTAGTACTTGCCCGTCCCGCGAAACAGGCCGCGGAACAACTTCTTTCGCTCCGGATCGGTGAACTTCGGGGTCTGGTCCAGGCCCGTCGCGATCGGGAAGGTCGGGGATGCGATCTGCCCGTGCCAGCGCGTGCCAGGCCCGTACGTCGCATCGTGGAACAGCGGATTGTCGTCACCGCAGCCGAAGGCGAACTGCGTGAAGGCATCACCTGAAGGCAGCTTGTGCCACGCCTCGTCGCGCTGGACGACGGGGATCCCGATCTGCGCCTTCGCGCGTTCGATGTCCTCGTCGGTGATCCGGCCCTCTTCCGCGGCCGACTCCGGGTCATTCCCCGTCGCTCCGCTCGCCCCCGCACCCGACTTCTCGGTGGTGGTCATCTGCCCTCCTAGAACTTCAGCATCGCGCCCGCGTCGACCTTGAACTGCAGGCCCGTCACGAAGCGAGACTCGTCGGAGGCCAGGAAGCACACCGCATTGGAGATGTCCGAGGGCTCGACGTACGGCGTGGGCATTGCCTGCATGACGGGGAACGCCAGCAGTGCGTCGTCGCGGGTGGGCGACTCGAGGTCCGGCCGGAACTGCCGGTACATCGGTTCGCTATTGAGCATGTCGGTGTTGACGTTGGTCGGGTGAACGACGTTGGCGCGGATGGATTGTGGCGCAAGCTGCGCCGCGAGCCGGAGGGTGTAGGAGTCCACCAGTTGCTTGGCGTAGTTGTAGCCGGCTCCGCCCGGGCCCTGCGGCCCGCCCTCACCCGGCGGAAGCAGACCGGCGATCAGACCGCCAACCGACCCCGTGGTGATGATCGATGCACCGGATCTCAAGTACGGCAGCGCGGCGTGCACCGTGTTGACCACGCCGATGAAGTCGACGTCGAAGGCATCGACGAACGCTTGAATCGGCAGTCCTGTCCCCAGCGGGCAGATGCCCGCATTGGCGATGACGACGTCGAGCTTGCCGAATTCGGCTACGGCATTGGCGAGTTCGCGAGTCACGGCGGCACGATCGCGCACGTCGACCTGGGCGGTGTAGGCCTTGCGGCCGGCCTTCTCCACCTCGAGGCCGGCTTCCTCGAGGTCGCGCGGTGTCGCCAGCGGGTACTCGTTGGTCTCGATGTCGTGACAGATGTCGAAGAGGATGACGTCGGCACCCTCCTCGGCCAACTTGATGGCGTGGCTGCGGCCTTGACCGCGTGCTCCGCCCGTGACCAGAACCACTTTTCCTTCAACGCGGCCCGAACGCTTCTCCATTTTCAACGTACCTTCCGTGTCGGTTGCCGTGTCTCCGCCAAGGCCAATGCGCCTTCCTTGGCATCTTCAAATTTCAGTAGCGCAGTGAACTCACCGGTGGTGCGCTGCACGAGAATCCCCCTTCACGTGGGTTGCTCCTGCATGGCGCCGAGCTCGTCCAGCATGGTGAGCAGCCTGCGGCGGTCGACCTTGAGTGCCGCGCCGCGGGGCAGCGCGTCGACGACGAAGATGCGGGCGGGCACTTCGTAGGGGGTCAACGTGGCTCGGCAGTGTTGGCGCAGTCCCTCGCCATCGGCGGCTGCGCCGGGACGCAATTCGACTGCGGCAACTGGAATCTGGCCCAGCCGCTCGTCCGGAACGGGCGCGACGGCGGCATCGGCGACCGATGGGTGCGCACGCAGCGCCCGCACCACGGTCTCCGGGGATACCTTGAAGCCGCCGCGCACGATCACGTCGTCGGCGCGGCCATCGATGTACAGGAACCCGTCCGCGTCGAGGTGCGCGAGATCACTGGTGGTGATCCAGCCTCCGGCTCCGCCGGCCTGCGGCGAGGCGACTTGCAGCCTGCCGGGCTCGTTCACGCCGAGCGTCGCGCCGCCCTCGTCGACGATCTGCAGTTGCACCCCAGGGAAGGCGCGTCCGACACTGCCCTTCTTGTCGGCCCATTGTGCGTGAAAGTCCTTGACGGTCCAGCCGGCAACCGCGCCGGAGAACTCGGTCGCCCCGTAGACGACGAGGATCGGGATGCCGTACCGCTCGAAGAACGCGTCGACCAGTTCGGGGTCGACGGGGCTGGTGCCGGCGTTGATGGCACGGATGCTCGCCAGATCCTCCCGCGGGATGTCGGAGTCGAGCACCGACCGCATCGCCGCGGGCGGCAGTCCGGCGACGGCAGGTCGAAACTCCTTGACTACGGCATGCCAGCCCGGCACGGTGAAACGATCGAGCATCGCAATCGGGCGAGCCGCGACCAGCGACTGCAGTAACCCCCACAGCCCACCGATGTGCACGATGGGCAGCGTCACCAGGCCGACGGTTCCCGTCAACGGGGGTTTGGTTCTGGCTTCGGGACGGTCGTTGTGCCGCAGCGCCGACGCGAGGGAGGCCTCCAATTGCGCACGGGTCAAGGGAATGCGCTTGGGCGCACCGGTCGTGCCCGACGTCAGCATCTCGATGGCGACTGCCGGATCGCCGCCCACCACTTCCTTCGTGCCCCTGGCCCGGACGGCGAGTTCGGCGCCATCGAGGCTCCAGCCGGTCGCACCGAGCTCGGCGACGGTGTCGATGAAGACCTCTTCGAACCACAACGCGGGTGGCGCAAGGACGAACGACACCGCGGATGCAGCAAGATCCGCGCTGAGCCTGTCCGTTGGCTGCAGCGGACTGATGGTCACCAGCGTGCGTCCGCCCCGGAAGATCGCGATCAGCGCGGCGATGGACTCCATGCGATTGGAGAGCACGACGGCGACTCGGCCACCCGTCTCACACCCGGCCGCCGTCAGTTCCCGATCGATCCGCTCGATGAGCGAGCGGACCGTGCCCCAGGACGCCCAGCGTCCGTCGAACAGGATCATTCGGTCGTGGTCGTTGGCGTCCCAAAGCCGGCCCAGCGCCTCGTGGATGCTCGTCATCGTCACTTTCCGAATCGAGTTCTGCGGCGGATCACCGTTCCTCCGAACGTAGTCGACATGGTTTACTAGGTCAACTTTGTGAAAGGGGCTCGCGATGGACTTCGGCTTGACCGACGAACAAGACCAACTCGCTGCGGCGGAGCGGGCCTGGTTCACCAAGAACGAACCCGTCGCCAGGATCCGCGCGGCGCTGGACGCGGCGGCCGTCACCGTTGACCCCGCGGCAAGGGCGCATGCGGATGAATCCGGCCTACTGACGTTGCTGACCCCCGAGATGGGCGGCACCCACGTGGATCTCGCCGTCGTGACCGAAGCGCACGGGTACGCGGCGAGCTCGCTGCCGGTTGCGGATCTGAACGTCGCCGCCTGGCTTCTGGACAGGGTCGGCCTGCCCGCCGCCGATGGCGCTCTAGTGGGACTCACGCTTGGTCCGAAGGCCCGCACCGATGGTGCGGCGCTGCGACTTACCGGCGTCAGCCGGCCCGTGCCGATGGCCGCCGACATGGACTCCCTTGCGCTGGCCGGACAGTTCGGCGACGAGGAGTATCTGGTGGTCCTTTCCGCACCGAAAACGTCAGCCATGGCGACCCTCGACCTGACCCGATCGTGGGCCCGGCTGGACCTCGACACGACGGTCGACGAATGGACGGAGTTGCCCTCGGGCACGCTGGACCAGCTGCGCGACGCACTTGCCGTGCACCGTGCGGCTGACGCCCTTGGAGCGGCGGCGCGGTTGCTCGACATGACGGTCTCCTACGCCGGGCAGCGCGAACAGTTCGGCGCGCCCATCGGCTCGTTCCAGGCCGTCAAACATCACTGCGCAGACATGGCTGTTGGCGTGGAAGCAGGCCGAGCCTCGCTGTGGGCCGCGGCGCTCGCGCTCGACACCGCGCCGGACGCCGCACGATCGCGGGCGGCATCGGCAGCGGCGGCGTATGTGAAGTCGGCCGCTGCCCAGGTGGCGGGTAACGCCCTGCAGGTACACGGCGGCATCGGTTTCACGTGGGAACACGACCTGCATCTGTTCCTGCGCCGGATCAAGGTCGACGAGGCCTTCGACGGCACCGTCGCCGAACACCGTGCGGCGCTGGTCACGATCTGACTCTCAGCGCCGGTCACGCGGAAGGGCCAGTCCGCGTTCGGCGATCAGGTTGCGCATGATCTCCGAGCTTCCCCCTGCGATGGTGTAGGCACGCGCGTAGAGCCACTCGTCCTGCCAGCGGCCGCCATCGATGGCATCCACGTCCCCTTCCACCAGCACTCCCGCCTCCCCACCGAGTTCGACGGCGTAGCGTGCCATCTCGAGATTCAGTTCGCTGAACATCAGCTTGGCCATCGCGCCGTCGTGCATGCGTTCGGTGCCGCGCAGCCAGCGCGTGAGGTTGGCGTAGGTCAGCGCGGACAGGGCCTCGACTTCGGCGGTGAACTGCCCGATCCGGTCACGGACGCGATCGCTCTCGATGGCGGGTCGGCCGTTGACGGTGACGCGAGAAGCGAGCCCGACAAGACCTTCTATGGCCAACTTCAGCTTGACCACCGCCGCACCCACGCTGGTGCGTTCGTGTCCAAGGGTGGCATTCGCGATCGCCCAGCCCTGCCCTGGCGCCCCGATCATCGCCGAGGCGGGAACCTCGACGGCATCGAAGAACACCTCGTTGAAGTCCGAGGTTCCGGTGAGCTCGCGCAGCGGGCGGACGGTGATACCCGGGCTGGACATGTCGAGGATGAACGCGCTGATGCCCTTGTGCTTCGGGGCGTCGGAGTCGGTGCGCGCCAACAGATATCCGTAGTCGGCCCAGTGCCCGTCGGTGGTCCACACCTTCTGTCCGCTGACCGTATAGGCGTCGCCGTCGAGGACGGCCCTGGTGCGAAGCGACGCCAGATCGCTGCCAGCACCCGGCTCGCTGAACAGCTGACACCACAGTTGCCTGCCGGCCCGGATCTCCGGCAGGTGCCTGCGGCGCTGTTCGTCGGTGCCGTAGTGGATCAGCGCATGCGAGGCGAGGGCGTTGCCGCTCGGCACGCCGGGTGCCGCGGCGCGGGCCAGTTCCTCGCCAACCACGATGGCGTGCTCAGCGGAGCGGTCGGCACGGCCGCCGAACTCCGCGGGCCAGTCCGCGCCGGCGTAGCCTGCCTCGAACAAGCGCGCCGTCCAGTCCTGCATCGCCTTGAGTTCCGCCTCGTTCTCCGCACTGCGCACGCCGGCCCGCGGAGGTATGGCCGGCGCGTGCTCGGCGATGAAGGCGCGCACCTCGGCGCGGAAGCTCTCCAGCTCGGGTCCCATGCCGTATTCCACGTTGTCGTCTTCCCTTTCGGCGTGACTCGTCAGACTCCGGCTCGCTGCAGGAGCTCCCCGGCAGCCCTGTCCCGCAGCGCGTCGGTACGGCCCACCAGGACCGCGTTGGCCTGAGCGCGACGCAGCAGCAGATGGACCGGGTGTTCCCAGGTGAACCCGATGCCGCCGTGGATCTGCAGTGCCCCCTCGGCGACGGCGACGCCTGCGTCGAGCGCCGCGGCCGTGGCGAGGTCCACCAGGACGTCGGACTCGTCGGGGTCGACGTCGGCAGCCGCGAGCACCTGGCTACGGGCGCCCTCCAATGCGACCAACATGTCCGCGCACCGGTGCGACACCGCTTGGAAACTGCCTATGGCTCGGCCGAATTGGTGTCTTTCCCCCGCCCAGTCGACGGCCATCGCCAAGGCGCGCGATCCCACCCCGACCGAGTCCGCCGCCACTGCGAGCGCTGCTCGGCGGCGGGCGTCGCGGAGCAAGCGGCGCACGTCGGTGCCGTCGGCCAGCACCTCCCCCGCGGCGCCGGTCAACGTCACCGAGCCGATGGTGGCGGTCAGGTCGAAGGGCTGATGGGCCGCCACCGTGACGCCGTCGGCGTCGGCGTCGGCGTCCACGGCTACCACGACCACATGATCCCCCGCCGCTTCGCTCGCCCCAGCGCCGTCCGCGGTCCGCGCCAACACGATCAGCACCTCGGCGGTCGGCGCACCCGCCACGACCGGGACCACGCCATCCAGCGCAGCGCCGTCCCACACGGGCAGCTCCGGCCCGCTGGTGACCCAGCCGCCGTCGCCGAGAGGCACGGCGAACGACGCCGGCGCGCCCGCCGTGATCCGCTGGACCAAAGCCTTTGCGCCACACTGCACGGCGACGTCGAGCGCGGTCACGGTCGCGACGAGCGGCGCGGGCGCCAGAGCCTTCGCAGCTTCTTCGATGGCGGCGTAGAGCAACCTGGGCCTGGCACCGCCGCCGCCGAGGGATTCATCGACGGCAAGGCCCGGCAGACCGAACTCGACGAGCGCCGACCATACGTCACGTTCGGAGGCGCCGATCGGCCGCTTCCTGTCGAGCAGTGCCGCCATGTCCACCTTGGCCCGCAGTGCGCCCGCTAGCACCTCGCGCAGTTCGCGCTCGTCATCCTCGGGCACCGCGAGCGGTGCACCTGGAACGCCAGCTGCCGCGCGGGCGCCTTCCCCCCGGTGCGACGGCAGCCCGAGCACGCCCTCGGCGATGGTGTTGCGTTGGATCTCGGCGGTCCCGGCGCCGATCGTGGTCGCCCGGCTCATCAGATAGCCGAACGTCCACCGTCCGTTGTCGACGGCGTCGGGCGCCCGGCTGCCAAGCGCGGCATACGGGCCGACTGCACGAAGCGCCAGCGCATGCATGTGTTGCTCGAACTCGGATTTCACCAGCCGGTTCACCGATGCGACGCCACCGGGATCCTCGCCACGCAGGACCGTGGCCAGTGCGCGCGCACTGTTGGCGGCGATGGTGCGCACCCCGGACTCGAGGCGCGCGACGTCCTGACGGACCAGCGGATCGTCGGCAAGCCCGCGTGACACCACCAGGTCGATCACCCGGTCGGCCGTGCGGCGGTACTTGAATTCGTCGGCGAGGAAGGCGGTGGCCCGCTCGTGGCCGAGCGAGGTGCGCATGATCGACCAGCCGCCGCCCTCGTCGCCGACCCGGTTCTCGACGGGCACCTCCACGTCGTCGAGGAACACCTCGGCGAAGTGCGCCGCCCCGCTGATGTCGCGCAGCGGCCGCACGGTGACGCCCGGACTCTTCATCGGGATCAGCAGATACGTGATGCCGTCGGTCGAGCGACCGGGCGGACCGGTGCGCACCAGCGCGAACATCCAATCGGCCCGGTCGGCCATCGTGGTCCACACCTTCTGACCCGTCACCCGGTACACGTCACCGTCGAGTACCGCGCGGGTCGACAGCGACGACAGGTCGCTGCCCGCACCCGGCTCGGAAAACCCTTGACACCAGAACTCGTCCGCACGCAGCAGCGGACCGAGGAAGCGATCCTTCTGCCGCTGGGTGCCGTGCGCGATCAGGGTGGGGGCGAGGATGAACGACAGCGGGCACGGGTGTGGCGGCACGCCCGCATCGGTGGTCATCCGGTAGTAGTCCAGCTGGTCCGCCAGCGGCAACTCCAGGCCACCGACCGCGTGCGGCCATCCCGGTGCGGCCAGACGGTGGTCGACCAGCTGGGCGTGCCAGGCGCGGGCCACCTCGATTCGATCTGGTCTGTGACCCGACCGGGCGGTGTCGTCCTGTCCACGACGGAAGTCAGCGAGTAGCGACTCGAGCCGGGGACGCCAATCGACTGCCTGCATCACACCCTCACAAAGTATACCTAGTTAGTTACGTTGCAGTGTGACTGCTGGCGCGTGTGATTGGCAAGCGCCCCGTCACCCCTCTTCGAGGATCAAGGCGAGTTCGGGGCAGGCGGCGACCCCGTCACGGGTGGCCTGCTCGTCTCCCGGTCGCACGTCGTGCGCTTCGAGGATCGAATAGCCCGAGTCGTCGATCGGGAACAAGTCTGGGTCGACGGCGTAGCACTGGGCGTGGCCAACGCACTTCGCTTGCTCCAGACGAACCTTCATATGACCTCCTCCAGTCGCCGCGCAGTACTCGGTTTCGTCCACCGACATCATAAGACTAAAGGATTAACTATTTCGATGTATCTGGCATGCTTGAGATTCATGACACGAGTCACCCATGACCGCGCCCGGCCAGACCTCGGCCGAGACTCCGTGATACCGCTCGACGGGAGTTCGCGGCTGCCCCGCGAAGCGCTGGGCAACAAGGGCTTTGGCATCAACTTCATGCGCTCGCTTGGGCTGCCCGTTCCGCCGGCCTTTTGCCTCATCACCGATGTGTGCGCGATGGTGCTAGCCGGCGACGAGCGCGTCCTGGATCGCGTGTGGCCGGACGTGCTCGAGAAACTTCGGTGGCTTGAGAGCGAGACGTCGCGCACCTTCGGCCACGGCCCGCGGCCGCTGCTGCTGAGTGTGCGCTCAGGGGCGGCGCAGTCGATGCCGGGCATGCTCGACACCGTGCTCGACCTCGGCATCGACGATGCCGTTCAACAGGCGCTGGGGTCGCACGCCTCACCGGAGTTCGCCGTCGATACGCGTTCCCGGTTCCGCGCGATGTACCAGCGGATCGTTCTCGGGGACGATTCGTCCGCCGACGTGCCCGACGACCCCCTCGTCCAGCTTCGCGGCGCGATCGAAGCGGTGTTCGCCTCGTGGAACAGCCCGCGGGCGGCGGCCTACCGCGCCCACCACGGGCTCGACGGCACCGGCGGCACGGCGGTGGTGGTGCAGGCGATGGTGTTCGGAAACCTGCACCGCGACTCGGGCACCGGGGTGCTTTTCAGCCGGAATCCGGCCACCGGCGCCGACGAGCCGCTGGGCGAATGGTTGCCCGGCGCCCAGGGCGAGGACGTGGTGTCGGGCACCTTCGACTGCCTACCTCTGGACGCGTTGCGGACAGAACAGCCTCGGGTGTTCAACGAGCTGATGGCCTCGGCCAAGGAGCTCGAACGCCTTGGCCGTGATGTGCAGGACATCGAGTTCACCGTCGAGGAGGGCCGGCTCTGGCTGTTGCAGACCCGCGTCGCCAAGCGCTCCCCCCAGGCGGCCGTCCGCCTCGCGCTGAAGTTCCGCGCCTGCGGCCTCATCGACGACGCCGAAGCGCTGCGGCGCGTCACTCCCGAACACGTACGCGCCTTGCTGTCTCCCTCGTTGCAGCCCGAGACCCGGCTCGCTGCAACCCTTTTGGCCACGGGCCTGCCAGCCAGTCCAGGTGTCACGTCGGGCACGGCGTACACCGACGTCGACGCCGCACTCGACGCAGCCGACGAGGACCAGGACGTGATCCTGGTCCGCATCTCGACCAGCCCCGACGACGTCGCCGGGATGCTCGCGGCCCGGGCCATCGTGACCGAGGTCGGCGGCGCCACCTCCCACGCCGCGGTGGTTAGCCGCGAGATCGGCAGGCCCGCGGTGGTGGGCTGCGGCGCCGGAGTCGCCGCCGCCCTCGACGGCAGGTCGATCACGGTCGACGGCGGCGCGGGCGAGGTCTTCGACGGTGTACTGGAACTGACGGCGTGGTCGGAACGGGACACCCCGGACCTGGCGGAGCTGGCCGCGATCGCGCGCCGGGTACTCGGCGACGTCTGCGAGACTCCCCTGATGGCCATGCTGACTGCATTCCGACTCACCGAGAGGTCCGACGTTGGATGAACTGACGCTGCTACAGGCCGTGCGACTCAAGGGCCGGGTGCGGCACGGCGACATCGCCGCGACGCTCGACGACGACGAGGCCGCCGTCGATTCGGCGGTCAAGGAGCTCACCGAGGCGGGCCTGCTAATGGAAGGCACGACCCTTCGGCTGTCCCCGGACGGGCGGGCCCGTCTGACCGAGCTGCTCGCCGACGAGCGCCGCGGGCTCGACGCCGAGGCCTTCGCCAAGGCGTACGACGAGTTTCGCGGGGTCAACCGCGAGTTCAAGTCGCTGATCTCGCAGTGGCAGCTCAGGCACGGCGAGCCCAACGATCACGGCGACGCCGATTATGACGCCGCGGTGCTGCGGCGCCTCGACGGCGTCCACCAGGCAGTCCTGCCCATCCTGGCGTCGGCCACCCTGCAGCTGCCGCGACTGGATGCTTACCCCGCCAAGCTGTCGGCGGCGCTGGAGAAGGTGCACGCCGGGGACACCACCTGGCTGACGCGGCCCATCATCGACTCGTACCACACTGTGTGGTTCGAGCTTCACGAAGAACTGATCGGGGCCGCCGGGCTGACCCGCGAGGACGAGGCGAAGGCCGGCCACACCGAGTAGTTGGGAGCTAGCTGACCCCGACGGTGGAGGCGCCATCAGGATCCTGGCGCAGCTTCCACGTCATCTTGCGGGCCGTCACCAATGCCCACGCGCCGAATAGTCCGATCAACGCCGCATCCGGCCAATTCTGCCGGGAGGCCACCAACGCGCTGCCGACCGCGCAAAGGACGACGATGGCTTGCGCGATGCGACGCACGATGACCCTGGTGTCCATCCGTTATCCCCCTGGCTCTGCTAGACCGAGGCCAGCCGGCGATCACCCGCGAGCACCCGCGGGAAGTTCAACATCCGGCGGGCGTTCTCCTCGACGATCAGCGAGCACTCGTCGTCGGGTACGTCGGCCAGCACCTCTGCGGCGCGCTTGCGCGAGTTCGGCCAGTTGGAGTCGCTGTGCGGGAAGTCGATCTCGAGCATGATCCGATCGATCCCGATCTCGTGGCGATTCTTCAACCCATGCATGTCGTCGATGAAGCAACCCCAGAAGTGCTTGCGGAACAGCTCAGAGGGTCGGGTATCGAAGTCGATCTTCTGGTAGTAGCGGTGCCGCTCCCACACGTAGTCACTGCGTTCCAGGATGTAGGGCACCCAGCCGATGCCACCCTCGGCAAGCGAGATCTGAAGCTCGGGGAACTGCTGCAGCTTGCCGGAGAACAGCAGGTCGACCGTGGACCACATCAAGTTGGTCGAGAACAGCGCCGTCGCGACCGCAAAGGGCGCGTCCGGCACCGCCATCTGACCCGGGACCGGCTTGATCGTGGAGAACGAGAAGCCGGGCACGAAGGAGCCGGAGCCGAAGTGCAGCGACACGGGCATCTTGGCGTCCGAGCAGACCTGCCACAGGCCGTCCCAGTGATCGGAGTGGAACGACGGCAGACCAAGCGGCACCGGGCTATCCGGGAACGAGATCGTTCGGGCGCCCTTGGCGGCGACGCGCTCTGCTTCGGCCACGCAGGCGTCGATGTCCCAGGTCGGCAGGATCGCCAGTGGCACGTAGCGCTCGGGAGCAACAGCGCACCACTCGTCGATGTAGAAGTCGTTCCAGGCCTTGGTGCACAGCAGCGCCAGATCCTTGTCGTCGGCACGCTGGAACGTGCCGCCACCGAACCCGGGGAACGATGGAAAGCACAGCGCCGACTGCACGCCGTCGAGGTCCATGTCGGCGACCCGGGCAACAGGGTCGTAGCAGCCGGGAATCATGTCCTCGTAACGGACGGGGTCCATGCCCCACTCCTCCGGCGGCTTGCCCGCCACCGCGTTGAGTCCGATGGTCGGGAACACCTGCCCGTCGTAATGCCACAGATGCATGCCGTTTTCCTCGACGATCCGCGGACCCTGCTCGAGGTACTTCTGCGGCAACCGGTCCTGCCACACCCGCGGGTGCTCGACGAGATGGTCGTCGACCGAAACGATCTGGTGGTGATCCTGAAGCGGCATGGGGCTCCCTCGTCTCTGACTATGGTGGTTTCTGACTCATCGTCTTGTTTTCTGACGGTTCGTCTCACAGACTATATGACGTACGCCACACCCGTCCATAGCCCGAGAGGCCTGAAATGAACTCTCTTGACCAGCCCACCGCCGGCACCGCGCGGGAGAAGGTCGACGAGGACGACCACGACCTGCTGACGTTCGGCGAAGCGGGCGAACGGCTGCGATTGGAGATCGCCGCGGCCGCGGCCCAAATCGATCGCCAACGGCAGAACGGCCCCTCCGACGAACTCGAGAAGGCAGAGACCCGGCTAGCGGCGCTGCGGTCAGCGGCCACGCGCAACAGCGCGCAGCCCATCAATGACGCCAACTTCGAGAAGTTCTTCGGCTATCCCGGCAAGGCCAAGCGCAACCTGCCAGGACCGCCGTCCCAGTGACCTCTGCGTCGGCGCACCCGGATACTTCTTGGATGGCGCCAACTCCGGACAAGATGCGCCGACCGGGGTACGCCCCTGCCGCCAACGTCGGTGTCGGGCGCCGCGGCCTGCACACCCGCGACCGGATACTCGCATGCGCAGCGGAGGTCTTCCTGGCCAACGGGTTCCACGGCACCTCACTCGACACCATCGCCAAGGCGGCGAATGCGTCCCGCGCCACGGTCTACCAATACTTCGCGGGCAAGGACGACATCTTTCGCGAGCTGAGCGCAGTGGCCGAGCGCGACGTGCTCGTTCACGGCGAACAGCTCGGTGAGCTCGGCCCGACGATTGACGGGGTCGGTGCGTTGCACCGTTGGCTGGTGGAGTGGGCCACCATCTACGACACTCACGCCGCAACGTTCGCGGAGTATCCCGGCATCGGGAACGAGTTGGCAGTCATCGATACCGGCACCGTGGCGGAGGACTTTCATCACGTGGTGACCCAGCGGCTGCGGGGAGCCCGAGTGCAGGGCCTGGACGTCGACGACGCCGCTGCGGTGCTTGGACGAATCCCGCACATGGTGAATCTCTATCGGCACCGGACGATGTTCCCTCTGCCCGCTCGGGAGGTCGTGTCGGCGTCGTTGACCGTGGCCCTGCAGCTGATGCTGTTCCCCGAGACGCCGGCGGCCGTGCTGCGCGTCGTCGGACCGCACGACGTCCGCGAGTCGGTGACCACGCCGTTGGTGGTCGCCGATCGGACAGAATCGACACCCGCCGTCATCGACCCGCCTCTGTCGCCGATTGGCCAGGACGTGCTCTCGGTGAGCTCGGCGTTGTTCGCCGAACGCGGCTACTACGCCGTCGGCATGGAGGACATCGCGGCAGCCGCCGACCTCAGCCGCGCAACCCTGTACCGGTACTTCAGCACCAAGGTCGAGATCCTCGCCGAACTGACACGCCAGGCGACGGCCGAGATCGAGGAGCACGCCGCAGCCCTGCCACGGACGGCCGCGGGCTCGTTGATCGACTGGATGCTGGGATACGTCCGGTTTCACCGCACCTACCGGGGTGTCATTCGGGCGTGGTTGGACGGCACAGTGGCCGAGCAGCTGTCCGACGCCGCCGTGGAGCACGGCATCGGTGCAATCCACCGCGCGGTCGGTGCGTTGTTGGACACCGTCGAACTGCCCGCAGGCCTTGACGATCAGGTGGCGGGCGCGGTGTTCCTGGCGGTGTTGGGCCGGATGACGGAACCCACCGCGGCCACTGCACCCGACAGCGACGAGCGCGCCGCGGAACTCATGGCGAACCTGTTGCGCCGGTCACTGCTCCGGCAGCTGAAAGCGTAATTCATTTATCTATTTGCGCGTAGTCTCATCGACCATGACGTTCACGCACGCGGCCCGACGTTGCGCACTGACGCTAGCGCTGTTGTCGGCGATGATCACCGCGACCACCGCGCCGTCCGCGCTCGCCGACAACAAGCGGCTGAACGAGAGCGTGTTCGTCAACATCTACACCGCCCAGAAGCAGAACGGCTGCCCCACCGAGGCAAAGCTGGACGGCCGACTGGTGGCCGCCGCGCAACGCCACACGGACGATGTGCTGAACAACCCAGACGTCAACGGTGACATCGGTTCCGACGGATCCAGCCCGCAGGACCGTGCCAACGCGGCAGGCTTCAACGGCAAGGTGGCCGAGACCGTGGCGATCAACCCGGCGCTGGCGATCAGCGGCATCGAGATCCTGGCTCAGTGGTGGTACGACCCACCGTCCAAGGCCACCATGCAGGACTGCGCGAACACCGCCATCGGGGTCTGGTCCGAGAACAGCTTGTCCCGTTCCGTGGTGGTCGCGGTGTACGGCCAGCCCGCGCTGTAACTCAGCCGGCATCGGCCTTCAGGTCGGCGCGCAACCGCTTCTTGTCCACTTTGCCGCTGGGCAGCATGGGCAATTCGGTGACCAGCACCAGTCGGCGCGGCACCTTGTAGCGAGCCAGCCTCTTTCGGACGCCCTCCTGCAGCGCCTCCAACGTCGGCGGGGCACCATCGCATGGCACGACCACCGCGCAGACCGCCTCTCCCCACTTCTCGTCGGGTATCCCGACCACCGCGCAGGCGACCACCCCGTCGAGCGCGCAGATCGCGTCCTCCACCTCGGGTGAGTACACGTTCTCCCCGCCGCTGATGATCACGTCCCTCTTGCGGTCGACCAGGAACAGCAGCCCACGCTCGTCGATTCGGCCCACGTCCCCGGTGTGACACCAGCCGTCGCGCAGCGTCGCCTGGGTAGCCGCCTGATCGTCCAAGTAGCCACGGAACGTCGAGCCGGCCCGTACGACGATTTCGCCGGCCTCCCCCGCGGGCACGTCGCGTCCGTCCTCGCCGACGACGCGAATGCGTATGCCGGGGAACGGGAAACCGACCGAGCGCAACCGTTCCTCGGCGTCCGGGCTGACGAGGTCGTGCAGTTCGCGTGGCAGTCCCGACACGATCACCTCGGTCTGGCCGTAGAGGTTGAGGAAGCCCGCATCTGGCAGTGCGGCGATGGCCCGCCGCAGGATGGCCGCGGTCATCGGCGCAGCCGAGTAGACCACGGTCTGAACGGATTTCACAGAGGATTCGTCATCAACCTGGTCGAGCAACGCCTTGAGCATGACCGGCGCCAGGTGCAACAGAGTGATCCGCCGGGCGGCGATCAGCGCCACCGCATCGGCCGCGTCGAACTGCTGCTGCAGGACCACGGTCCCACCCCTGGCGTGCAGACCGCCGATGATCGCGAGCGCACCCACGTGGAACATCGGCATGTTGATCAGCCCGCGATCGGCACTGCCGCATTGCATTTCGTTGCTCATCGTGAATGCGACGTCGCGCATCTCGCGCTGCCCGAGGATGCAGCACTTGGCGGCACCGGTGGTGCCGCTGGTGAAGAGCAGACACGCGATGTCGTCGGGAACAGCGACGAATTCGGGCTCGCCACTTCGACCGCCTTCGACGAACCGCTCGTAGCCGGTCATGCCCGGGGCGAGCGAAGCGACGGGGGGATGACCTGGCGGCGCCTCGCCAGCGATCGCCACCAGCACCGGCGGCGATGGCAGTTGCCTCGCGATGTCGGCGAGCACCGGAACGAACTCGTCGGAGACGAACAAGATCCTCGGCTCGACGCGGCGTAGTACATCGGCGATCTCCGGCGGCGAGAGCCGAAAGTTGATGGTGGCCATGATGATTCCGCTGAGCTGTGTCGCAGCGATCAGCTCGCCGAACTCGATGCCGTTGCGGCTCAACACCGCGATGCGGTCCTGGCGTCGCACGCCGACGTCCGCCATCGCCGACACCAGCCGCACAGCCCGGTCCCGCAACTGCGCGTGGGTGACGGTGCGGTCGCCGTGCCGATAGGCGACCACGTCACCGAAGCGCACCGCGTTGTCGGTCACGATGTCGCCGAGCGTCAGATCGTCGGGGCGAGCGAAGCGACGGGAGAAACCGGTGGCCGGCATCGAGCGTTACCGACTGCTCAACAACATCGACCCGGCCACCGGACCACCGCCGACCGCGACGGCCACGACCTCGGGAGTCTTCGGGGCCTGCCGTTCACCACCTTCGCCCCACATCTGCACGCATGCCTCGTGCAGAAACCCCATGCCGTGCAGCCGCCCGCCGGAGAGTTGACCGCCACTGGTGTTGATCGGCAGCGAGCCGTCCAGTGCGATACGGGAGCCGTCGCCGAGAAACTCGCCGACCTTGCCGTGGTCGCAGAAGCCCATCGCCTCAAGCCACATCACGGTCAGGAAGGAGAAGCCGTCGTAGAGCTGGGCCATGTCGACGTCGGCGGGGGTCATGTTGGTGTTCTGCCACAGCGTGGCAGCGGAATCGTGGGCCGCCATCGTGGTGATGTCCGCGCGCTGGTCCCAGGTGGCACGTTCGAACATCCCCGGCCCGACGGACTCCACCGTCAGCGGGTGCCGCGGCAGGCCGTTAGCGGCGTCGCGACGCGACACGATCACCGCGGTGGCGCCGTCACAGGGCACGTCACAGTCGTAGAGGCACAGCGGTTCGGAGATCATCCTGGCGCCGAGGTAGTCGTCCATCGTCATCGGCTCGCGGTAGACCGCGTCGGGGTTGAGCCCGGCGTTGGTGCGGGCGTTGATCGCGATGAGGCCGAGGTGCTCGCGGGTCAGCCCGAAGTCGTGCATGTAGCGCTGGGCGGGCATCGCCAGCCAGTTCGCCGCAGACAGCGCCCCGAACGGCGCCATCCATTCCAGGTGCGGGGGCAGGTTGCCGCCGCCGAACAGCACCGACGCGCGGCCGCCGCCAGCCTGTTGCGCGGCGGTGGACTCCCACACCGACCGGTAGACCACGACGTGGTTGGCCAGGCCAAGGCTGACCGCCATGCACGCCTCGATCGCGGGGCCGATCTGGCCTGCGGTCTCCATCGCCGAGACGTACCAACGCGAGCGCAGCCCCAGTGCGTTGCGGACCTCCTGGATGGTCGCTCCGGAGAATCCGGCGTCGGGCACACCGGGTCCCGGGTAGCTGGCGATGCCGTCGACGTCGTCGACGCTCAAGCCGGCGTCCTCGATCGCCCGCAGCACCGCCTCGAGCGTCAGGTCCAGACCCGTCCGGCCGAGCCGCCGGCCGACCTGCGACTTGCCTGCCCCGGTGAGAATGGCCTTGCCCTCGAACGGTCCGCCGGTCATCTTGGTGAGGTTAGCCATCAGAAGACGAACCGCGCGATCAATTCGGCGACGGCAGCCGGTTTCTCGACGCCGTCGATCTCCACGGTGTGCCGCACGGTCAGGTTCACCGTGTCGTCACTGACCTTGGTGGCGTCGGCGAGGTGGGAGCGGACCCGGATCCGGCTGCCCGCCGTGACCGCGGCCAGGAAGCGCACCTTGTTCAAGCCGTAGTTGATGCCCATCTTGGCGTTCTCGACGCGATAGTTGTCCTTGCTCAGCCCGGGGATCAGCGACAGGGTCAGGAATCCGTGCGCAATCGTTGCGCCGTAGGGGCTTTCGGCCTTGGCGCGCTCGACGTCGACGTGGATCCACTGGTGATCGTTCGTGACGTCGGCGAATTCGTCGATCCGACTCTGGTCGACGTCCAGCCAGCCGCTGACCCCGAGTTCCGCACCGATCATCGATACCGCGTCATCGATCGACCCGATCACTTGCACTGACCGCTCCTGTCGCCACCTGCCCCGAAAATCCGATATCTATTTAACGGTATAGACTAGCCCCGCTCACCGGGCAACCCGCCCTTCGACGTCAGGGAGACACATGGCCACCACTCCACATTCCCCGTCGCTTCGCTCGCCCCGAGCCACGTCCCGCGCAGCGATCGTGGCCGCTGCTCGCACACCGATCGGCACCGCGCGTCGCGGCACCCTGGCCAACGTGCCCGCGGTCGAACTCGCCAAGGCCGTGGTGTCGGCCGTCATCGAACGCTCCGGACTGGATGCCGCCGACTTCGACGACCTCGTCTTGGCCGAGAGCATGCAGGGCGGTGGCGACAGCGCCCGTTACATCGCGGTGGATCTCGGCCTGACCGACATCCCCGGGCTCGCCGTCAACCGGCAATGCGCATCGAGCCTGTCCGCCATCGCGGTGGGCGCCGGGCAGATCGCGGCGGGCATGAGCCGCGCCATCCTGGCGGGCGGCATGGAGTCCATCTCCACCGGACCGATCATGCAGAAGCGCAAGCCCTTCACCACGGGCAAGTCGCCAGAGGACTACGTGCAGTGGTTCCCCGAGTCGCATCCGCCGACGGCGGAAGCGCCCGCGATGGACATGTCGATCACCGTCGCGCACAACTGCAACCTCCAGTACGGCATCACCCGCGAGGACCAGGACGAGTGGGCGCTGCGTAGCCATCAGCGCGCGATCACGGCCATCGACGCCGGATCGTTCACCGACGAGATCATCCCGATCCAGGTCCCTCAGGCCGACGGAACCACGATCACGTTCGCCGAGGACGAGCATCCGCGGCGCGGCAGTTCGATGGAGTCGCTGGCCGGACTGAAGGTGCTGCATCCCGAGATCGAGGGCTTCTCGGTGACTGCGGGGAACTCGTCGGGCATCAACGATGCGGCGGCGGTCGTCGCACTGGCGTCTCCCGATACCCGGCAAAACGTACTGGCCAACGTGCTGTCGTGGACGCAGGTGGGGTTGGATCCGACCCGCACCGGCAGCGGACCGATCAAGGCCATCCCCAAGGCGCTGGAGCTGGCGGGCCGGAAACTCGAGGACGTCGCACTGTTCGAGATCAATGAGGCGTTCGCCGCCCAGGCCGTGGCGTGTGCCCGCGAACTCGGACTCGACGAGGAGATCGTCAACGTCTACGGCTCGGGCATCAGCCTTGGCCACCCGATCGCCGCAACCGGTGCCCGGATGGTCACCTCGGCGATCTACGAGTTGCGCAGACGAGGTGGCGGCATCGGCGTGCTGTCCATGTGCGCGGGCGGCGGCATGGGTGCCGCGATGGTCATCGAGGTGGTCTGAGATGACCGCACTGATCACCGAGGGACTGTTCCGCGTCGACGGCGACCGCGCAGTGCTGTTCGGTTCGCGCAGGCGCTCGTCGGGCGTGGTGAAGTTCCCCGCCGAGCGACCCGAGCTCTTCGACGGCGCCCCGGAAATCCAGGAGGACATCGAAGCGATCGAGTTGTCCACCGAGGGCACGCTGTACACCTACACCACCCAGGAGTTCCCGCCGCCGCTTCCGTACAAGGGCAATCGGGACCCGAAAGTGTTCCAGCCGTACGTGGTTGGCTTCGTCGAATTGGCCGAGGGCGTGCTGGTGGAGACGCTGATCGTCGGCGCCGCTAGCGAACTGCACATCGGCCAGCCATTGGTGTCGACCACCACCACGCTGCAGCCCGCCGAGGGCGACCCGGTGCTTACCTTTGCGTTCCGCCCCGCCGAGTAGCGCCGGCCGACCCTCGGTCAGCGGCGCGTCATCGCCACGATCATCTCGGCGACCACCGCGATCATCTCGTCACGCTCGACGGCGACCGTCTGGCCGTGCACCGTGTACCAGGCCCGGTCGAGCAAGCCCATCACCGCGACGCCGATGACGTCAGGTGAGTGCGGGCCGTCGCCTGCGATGGCTTGACCCAACTTCCACGCCGCACGGGACACCATACGGTTGCGGGACATCCGGAAGGTGTCGTCGTCGGGGGCCGACTGAGCGGAGGCCAAGACGAACGCCCCGTGCTGATCCATGTAATCGAAGTACTTGCCGACCCAGGCCCGGACGTCGGCAGGCCCGAACGGTTCATCGGCCTCGGCCCACCTGGCGATCACCGCGAGGACGTCGTGGTAAGCCGTCTCGCCGAGGACGTTGAAGATCTCCCGCTTGTCCTTGAAGTACGTGTAGAAGCCGGCCCGCGAAATGCCGCAGGCCTCGGTGATCGCGTTGATCGGCATACCGCCGTACCCACGCTCCAGGAACAGCCGGCGGCTGGCATCCAGGATCGCCGACCGAGTGCGCTCGCCGCGGGTGCCGTCCAGTTGTTCACCGGCAGGAGCGCCCGAGGTCACCGTCATGCGGCGACTGTATATGACAGTACTGTCAAGTGCAATCACCTCATTTCATCGTGCTTTTCATGCACGTGATGGTCCAGACTTGACACAATTGTCAAGTTGCGCCAAGCTCATCTCCAAGCCCGATGTAGAGCAGCGAGAGGCACACCGATGACCCAGTTCACAGACGCACCGATCTTCGACGCCGACCAGCACATGTACGAGACTCCCGACGCGTTGCTCAAGTACCTCCCCGAGCAGTACGAGAAGGCCGTGCAGTTCGTCCAGATCGGCAGGCACACCCGGATCGCGATCCTGAACAAGATCACCGACTACATGCCCAACCCGACGTTCGAAAGGGTCGCCGCTCCCGGCGCCCACGAGAAGTTCTACTCCGGCCAGAACCCCGAGGGTCTGACGATGAGGGAGATGTCCGGCCGTGGCATCGACACGCCGCCAGGTGCACGCAACCCCGAGGACCGCATCGCCGAACTCAACGGGCAAGGCGTCGATGCGTGCCTGAACTACCCGACGCTGGCCAACCTGGTGGAGCACTCCTCGGCCGAGGATCCGGAACTGACCGCGGCCATCATCCACTCGCTGAATCAGTGGATGCTCGAGCATTGGGGCTTCAGTCACGCCAACCGGATCTTCAGCACGCCCGTCATCAACCTCGGCATCGTCGACGAGGGTCGCCGCGAACTCGAGTACATCCTGGCCAACGGCGCCAAGGTCGCGCTGATCAAGCCGGCCCCGGTATGCGGCTTCAAGGGCTGGCGCTCGCCGGCGCTGCCGGAGTTCGATCCCTTCTGGAAGGACGTCGAAGACGCCGGACTGCCGATCGTGCTGCACGCCAGCCAGCCACCGCTGCAGGAGTACATCGAGAAATGGGAACCGGCGAATACCAGTAGCGCGTTCGAGATGTCGGCGTTCAAGTGGACGGCGTTGGGCCACCGCGAGATCGCCGACATGTTGACCAGCCTGATCTGCCACGGCACCCTGACCCGGTTCCCGAAGCTGCGCATCGCCAGCGTCGAGAACGGAAGCGCCTGGATCAAACCGCTGTTCGACGATCTGGAGATGACCTACAAGAAGATGCCGCAGAACTTCCCCGAGCATCCGCACGAGGTGTTCCGACGCAACATCTGGGTCAGCCCGTTCTGGGAGGGCTCGGTTGCCGACGTCGTCGAGACCGTCGGATGGGACAAGGTGATGTTCGGCTCGGACTGGCCGCATCCCGAGGGTCTCGCAACCCCGAACGGCTACTGGAAGTACGCCGAGGGCATGGACGTGCGCCGCACCTACGACTTCATGGGCGACAACGCCCGCCGGTTCATGGGACTGCCGCTCGCCAACCCCGACCCGGCTGCCGTGAAACCGCCCGAGTTCGCCAACGCCTGACTCAAAGCCGTTCGCGCCGTAAGGACTTCTCCTCGTTCGTCGTACTCGACGCCGGTGCCACCGCCACACCGGACGCGCTCAAGGCACACATCGGGGAGAACCTCGCCAATTTCAAAGTGCCGCGGACGATCACGGTGCTCGACGAATTGCCGCGCGGCAGCACTGGCAAGATCGTCCGCCGCGAGCTTCAGGCACTCCTCGATCCGGACGGGACCAGCGCATCAGAACAGGACTAACGCGCGTTCACCGTACGGGGAATGGCTGGCCTTTGTGGTGGGCGGCCATCGCGGACCCGGATAGCCCAGGCTAAACGCCTGTCGGGTGATCGAGACCACCCGCGCACCAGGTGCTCGCGGATCCAGCCGACAATCGTCTGTTCGGGTGTCAAGGGTTGGGAATCCAGGGATTGTCGGGGAAGAACAGGATGCGCGCGACCACCAGCGGCAATGTCAGGAACACCGCGTACAGGACGTTCATCCCGATGATCCACGCGACGATCTGGTGTGCCCGCTCCCGCCAGTCGGTGATGACGGATCGCACGCCCAGCATCCGCTCGAACCAGGTGCGCCCTGTGGCATCGCGTCGATCGAGGCTCGCGACGACGGCAACAGCGAAGATGCTCAGCGGCACACCCTGATAGATCAGCTGCAGGCCGCCCTTGTCAGTGTGGATGGTCGGCCCAATCGATTCCAGATACTGGAACCAGTTCGTCACATAGGACACGCCGTCACCGGTGATGAAGTTCCACAACATGAACGGGACGAACACGGTGATCACCAGGGCGGCGACGTAGTGCACCGAGGAGTAGCGGCGGCGGAACCACCGGAAGAGGGCCAGTACTGCCGCGAATCCGCCTGCGTAGAACCACCCATACCCGGCCAACACATATACCGGTTTGTTCGGGGTCGTGTACGGAGTCTGGCCCCAGGGCAGTAGTGCGAGGTCGGGGTTGTAGTAGAGATAAGCGCCCCAGTCGGCGTAGAACTCCTGCCACCACATGGTGAAGCAACCGATGAATAACAGCGCCGCGGTATCGGGCCGACCGTTCTTGCGCCACCGGTAGAGCAGAAACGCCGCCACACCAACGAAGGCGATCCACCCGCCGACCTCGACCAACCAGGCGGCGTTCGAAGGCGGAAGGGGTCCGGCCGCCAAGGTGGCACCCGCAGAAGTCGGCATCATCGCCCTCTCTCACGTTCCGACATTATTCGTGACCTGTCGGATTTCCTACAAAGTAGATTCCTATGTCTGGTTGGTCAACGGGCGCCGTTAGGGTTGCTGTCATGACGACGGACCCAGGCTCAGGTCATAAGCGGCGATGGGGCGCCGACGTGCCACTGGGAGAGGACGAAGCGCGGGAGCGACTGCTCGTAGCGGCCGAGGCGTGCTACGCGGAACGCGGGCCGTCGCGCACCCGGATGAGCGACATTGCGGCCAAGGCGGGCGTGCATCGGTCGACCGTCTACTACTACTTCACCAACCGCGACGCCGTACTCGCCGCGGTTTTCGTCAGAGCGCTGGACGCGGTCCTGGCCGTGGCCGAACCGTGCTGGCACACAGATGAGCCCTTCCTGGATCGACTCGTCAACGCCTGCATGGTCGGCAACGCGGCCGCCCGCAGCTCGCAGGCAACGAGGTTGCTGATCACCAACGACGAAGCGGCGCATACCTACCAAGTCGCCGAGGCCTCCGACATCTGGCGCACACGACTGGCCGACGCGGTCGGCGATCGGTTGGCGAGCGCCGCAGCCGACGGCGAAGTCCGGGCCGACCTCTCCCCTCAAACTCTCGCCCGCTGGATCACCCGAATCAACTTCAGCCTCATGACCGAACCGGCAAATCCCGAAGACGGGGGCGACGAAGGCATCCTTCGCCGTCTGCTCACCGCGTCATTGGCACCCCGGCCCGATCGACGACCGACGAATTGACGTGCGCCGCGGGCGCCTAGGTCAGTCGCTGGCGGGCAGCGGCTTGGCCTCCTTGAGCACCAGAACCGTCGTGCCGACACTGAGCGTTCCGGCTCCGGCCTTGGTCACCAGTACCTCGGCATCGCTACCGTCGACGTAGCGCTTGCCCATCGTGTTGCCGTCGGCGAAGGCCGGGTCGAGCGCGGCGTCGGCGGGTCGTCCGGCGTCCAGGGGAATCATCGGCTGGCCTCCGCAGCGCAGATCGTCGAGGCTGTCGGCGGCCTTGACGACGATCACCTGGGTGTCACACACCTGGCTCTGTAGGCGGGTTCCGTTCTTGATCATGTTGCTTCCCCTTACTTGTCGACGTTCGCGTCGCTGAGACTCGCGATGATCTCGCGGCGCAGGAGCTTTCCCGTGGCGTTGGTCGGCAGCTCGTCGCGGAAGACGACCCGGTCGGGGGTGCGGGATCCGCGCAGGGCCGTCCGAACGTACTCACGCAGTTCGTCCGGGTCCGGATCGGCACCCGCAGCCGGCACGACCACGGCGACGATGGACTGACCCCACTGGTCGTCATGGACACCGACGACGGCAACCTCGTGCACGTGCGGGTGCTCGACGAGGACGTCCTCGAGCTCTGCAGGCGCGATGTTCTCGCCGCCGCGGATGATGGTGTCGTCCGAGCGGCCGGTGATGAACAGATAGCCGCCGCCGTCGAGCGTCGCGATGTCCTTGGTGGGAAACCAGCCCTCGGCGTCGAGCACCGAGCCGATGCCGGTGTACTTGCCGGACACCTGCTCGCCCCGCACGAAGAGCTCACCGGTCCCGTTGGCGTCAAGAACCGTGCCGACCTCGTCGCGGATCTGCACCTCGATGCCGGGCACCGGCTGACCGACCGAGCCGAGCCGCTTGGCGACGACATCGTCGACGTTGCCGTGCGCCTCACGGTGGTCGTCGGGAGTCAGCACCGCGATGGTGGAACTGGTCTCGGTCAAGCCGTAGGCGTTCACGAATCCGACGTTGGGCAGAAGGTCGAGTGCCTTGCGCACCAACGGAAGTGCGACCTTCGACCCGCCGTATGCCAGGTTGCGCAGCGTCGGCAGTTCAATCGGCTGCTGCTCCAGCACCGTGATGATGCGATCCAACATGGTGGGCACGACGGTCGCAGTCGTCACTCGTTCCTCGGCGACGAGTCGCACCCATTCGCGGGCGTCGAAGTTGGCCAGATACACCATCTTCCGGCCCGCATAGAGATTCGACATCGCCGCGTTGACGCCGGCGATGTGATACGGCGGCACGCAGATCAGAGCCGCGTCCGTGGCAGCAGCCGAACCGAATTCGACGGTCCCCGTGATGTAACTCGTCAGGTTGGCGTGCGACAGCTCGACGGCCTTCGGCTTCGACGTGGTACCCGACGTGAACAGAACGATCGCCACGTCATCGGGATCGGCGAACGCCGCGGCGGGTTCTGCGGTGCGCGCCGCGGCCAGGAAGTCCTCGGAAGTCAGTATCCGCGCGCCTGCATCGCCGACCATGTCGCGGTAGCGCTCGTCGACGATCACCAGCGGATCAGGCAGTCGTCCTATGAGCTCCTGGACACCGTCGGCG
Organism: Mycobacterium sp. AZCC_0083; assembly: GCF_014202335.1. GTDB lineage: Bacteria > Actinomycetota > Actinomycetes > Mycobacteriales > Mycobacteriaceae > Mycobacterium. The sequence continues at coordinate 593,309 of NZ_JACHGP010000001.1, forward strand.
CTCAAGCGGTAATTGATCGGGGTGTACGGGCGCGCGGCGCGCGCTGAGGCGAAGATCAGCAACGGCTGCAGAAGGCCGCCCGAGCCGACGTAGACGACGTGTTCGGCGCCTGAGGCGGCGATCACGCCCCCTCCGCCGTCGGCGAGTGCGCTGAGTTCTCCGATGGTCAACCGATTGGCGCCGTCGACCAGCGCGATCCGCTCCGGGTCCCCCGAAACCGCCATCTCCAACAACAACGAAATGCTCAACGCCTCAGCTCTCACTAGCAGGTACGCCGATTCTAGACTCCGCTCCAGAATCAGCTATATAGTTATATGCTTAGTGGCATCAAAGTCAACGCGCACTCCTGCCGCCGGCGGGCACGACAGTGACGCCTGCCGGAAGGAATTCAATGAGCAGCATGCCCGAGATCGCCATCATCGGCGTCGGACTTCATCCCTTCGGGCGGTACGAAGACCGATCGGCGCTGGAGATGGGCGCCGTGGCGATCAGCAGGGCGCTGCGCGATGCCGGGGTGGACTGGTCGGCGGTGGGCAGCCTGTACGCAGGCAGTCTCGAGGTGTCCAACCCCGAGGCGGTGACAGGGCTCGCCGGCATGACCGGTGTCCCCGCACGGGCAACGCTCAGCGGCTGCGCCACCGGCAACTCGCTGCTGACCCTGGCTGCCCGCGACGTCCAACTCGGCGAGGCCGACATCGCGGTCGGCGTCGGGCTGGACAAGCACCCGCGCGGCGCGTTCGGCGCCGACCCATCGGTGTCGGGGTTGCCCCCGTGGTACGGCGATCAGGGCATGTTCCTGACCACCCACTACTTCGGCACCAAGATCATGCGCTACATGCACGACCACGGCATCACCGAGGAGACGCTGGCACGCGTCGCCGCGAAGAACATGGAGAACGGCGCCTTGGCGCCGCACGCGTGGCGACGCAAGCCGATGAGCATCGAGGCGATCCTGAGCTCCCCCGTCGTCAACGCTCCACTTCGCCAGTACATGTACTGCAATCCGAACGAGGGCGCCGCCGCCGTGGTGGTCTGCCGCGCAGATAAGGCCAAGCAGTACACCAATACTCCGATCTACCTGCGTTCGACGGCACTGCGCAGCCGCCGCGAAGGCGCCTACGAGCTCTTGCGCACTTCGATCGAGCTGCCCATCGTGCCCGGCACCACCGCCGAGGCCGCCAGGGCCGCCTACGAGCTGGCCGGCATCGGCCCCGATGACGTCGACGTCGCGCAACTGCAGGACACCGACGCAGGCTCGGAGATCATCCACATGGCCGAGACCGGCCTGTGCAAGGACGGCGAGCAGGAGGCGCTGCTCGCCGACGGTGCCACCAAGATCGGCGGCCGGCTGCCCATCAACACCGACGGCGGCCTGCTCGCCAACGGAGAGCCGGTCGGCGCGTCCGGCCTGCGCCAGATCTACGAGCTGGTGCAGCAATTGCGCGGCACCGCAGGGGACCGTCAGGTGCCCGACGATCCACGGGTCGCGCTCGCCCAGCTGTACGGGGCGCCGGGGACCGCCGCGGTCGCCATCCTCAGCCGATGACTCCAAACGACGGGAGCAAGTCAATGACCGACACTCAGGCCGAAACCCAGCGTCGCGCCGAGGTGGACCTCGACCACCACTCACCCGAGTTCCGCGATGACCCGTACGGGACATTTCGCAACATGCGCGAATCGGGTTGCCCCGTCGCACATTCCGACCACTACGAGGGCTTCTGGGCGCTGACCGACTACGCCTCGGTCTTCGACGCCGCCCGCGACGACGCGCTGTTCAACTCCTACCCGTCCGTCGGCGTGCCCGCCAGCGAGTTGCCGCTTCCGATCTTGCCCATCGAATCGGACCCGCCGGAGACGCAGGAGCTGCGCGAGGTCACGCTCAAGCGGTTCTCGCCGGGGTCGGCGGAACGGTTCCGCGAGGGCGCCATCGAGATGACCAACGAGGCGATCGATGCGTTCATCGAGCGCGGCGAATGCGATCTCGTCGGCGAGCTCACCACCCCCCTTCCGGCTCGGCTGATCCTGCGGCTGTTGAACTTCGACGAGTCGCGACACCTGGACTGGGTGAATTGGGTGCACAGCACCGTGCACGACCGCGCCCACGATCCGGAGAAGGCCGGGATGGCCGGCATGGAGATGTTCGGCGAGATCGTCAAGCACATGGAGCAGCGGCGCGCCGAGGGGCTTGGCGACGACCTGTTCAGCGACATCCTGCGCGGCACGCTGAACGACCAACCGCTCGACGACGGCCAGATCACCATGTACACGGTGCTGATGATGCTCGGCGGCATGGACACCACCAGCGGCTTCACCGGCAACGTGCTGCGGCGGCTGTGTGAGGATCGCAAACTGCGCCAGCAGTTCATCGACGATCCGAGCCTGATCAAGAAGGGCACCGACGAGCTACTCCGGCTGTACACACCGACACTCGGCCTCGCGCGCACCGTCTCGCGGGACGCTGAATTCCACGGCCAGCCGCTATGCCAGGGTGACCGGGCGATTCTCATGTGGGCGGCGGCCAACCGTGACCCGGCAATGTTCGAGGACCCCGACAAACTGGACCTCTCCCGCGCGAATGCCAAGAAGCAGATGGCCTTCGGGGTCGGCATGCACCGCTGCCTCGGGTCCCACTACGCCAAGATGATGTTCGACGTCATGATCACGCAGATCCTCAAGCGGCTGCCCGACTTCGAATTGGCGGAGGAACACAAGCTATTCGAGGACGCTGGCGAGGTGTACGCCGTGCGGGAACTTCGGGTCAGGTTCACGCCCGGCCCACGGACGAGCTGACGTACGGGAGAAACGCGGTGACGGCTGGCACCATCGCCGGGCTGCTGGACGAGTGCGCCGCCAGCAGACCGGATCATCCCCTATTGCGTGACGTCGCCGGTGTGACGTGGACGGTGGCCGAGGTCGCCGATCTGACCTCGGCTGCCGTGGGATGGCTGCGGGATGCCGGTGTGCGGCCCGGCATGACTGTCGCCTGGCAGTTGCCCTCGCACGTCAACGCCGCGGTGGTGATGTTGGCCCTGTCCCGGATGCCCGTCATCCAGGCTCCGGTGCTGCACCTCTACCGACTCCGCGAGGTATGCGCAGCAGTCGACGTCGCCCGCGCCGACGTCCTGTTGGTCGACGAGTCGACGGCCGCCAACGCCGCGCCGGGCCTGACCACCATCTCGGTGCCCGCCGACCTGGTCGGCCGACTCCAGACCGCAACCGCCGCAACGTCACCCGAGTTCGGCGGCCCACACTCCGCGGCGGACCCACGCTGGGTCTACTTCACATCGGGCACCACCGGCCGACCGAAGGGCGTGCGCCACACCGACGCCACCTTGCTCAGCGCCTCCCGCGGATACGTCGACCATCTCGGGGTGGGCAGCCATCCAGCCGAAGTCGGCACCATCGCCTTCCCCATCGCCCACGTCGGCGGCATCGTCTATCTCGCCACCGCATTGCTCGGCGACTTTCCGGTGTTGCTGGTGCCCAAGGTCTCCGCCGACGACCTGCCCCGGCTGCTTGCCGAGCATCGCGTGACGGTGACCGGCGCCAGCACCGCCTTCTATCAGATGCTCCTGAGCGCCCAGATGGCCGCGCCGACAACCGAATTGCTGATGCCATCGATGCGGATGCTGATCGGCGGAGGCGCAGCCTGTCCGCCCGAGGTGCACCGACAGGTGCGCGAGCACCTACGGATCCCCGTCGTGCACGCCTACGGGATGACCGAAGCACCGATGATCTGCGTCAGCCAAGCCGAAGACAGCGACGAGCAGCTGGCCAACAGTGCGGGCCTGCCGATCCCTGGCTCAGAGGTACGGATCGCCGCCAACGGTGAGATCGAGCTGCGCGGCGGCAACCTGACTCCGGGGTACGTCGAGTCCGAGCAATGGGACGGCGCGCTGACCTCGGACGGGTGGTTCCGCAGCGGCGACCGGGGTTACCTGCGTCCCGACGGGCGCATCGTGGTAACCGGTCGCACCAAGGACCTGATCATCCGCAAGGGCGAGAACGTCGCGCCCGACGAGATCGAGAGCGAACTGCTGGCCCACCCCCTCGTCGACGAGATCGCCGTACTCGGCCAGCCCGACGAGCTGCGCGGTGAGCTGGTGTGCGCGGTGGTGCGGCGCTCACCACGGCACCGCGACGTCACCCTCGACGAGCTGTGCACGTTCCTCGACGAACGCGGGCTGATGAAGCAGAAGTGGCCAGAGCGGTTGGTCGTCGTCGACGAGTTTCCGCTGACGGGACTGGGCAAGGTCGCGAAGTCCGAACTGGCCCGACAGATCGCAGGAGGCACCCGATGACGGCGTTGGCAGACGACGAACGCGAAGAACTTGCGCAGTCCGTGCGCTCCGCCTGCGAACGGTTGGCGCCCGAGGAGCGGGTCCGCGCCGTCGCCTACGGCGAGAGCGACGATGACGTGCCGGACGCCAACTCCGGCTTCGACACGGCACTCTGGGACGTGCTGTGCAACCAGGTCGGGGTGGCCGCCATCGCGCTGCCAGAACACCTGGGTGGCGCGGGCTACGGCGCTGCGGCGCTGGGCGTGGTCGCCCACGAACTGGGCCGCGCACTGGCCCCCGTGCCATTCGTCAGTTCCACCGTGCTCGCCACCGGCCTACTGGTCGACCTGACCGAACGCGACCCCGACGCCGACAAGCGCCTCGCCGGGCTCGCCGAGGGTCGGCGGACCGCCGCTGCGGCCCTCACCGGGGACGGCGGGTTATGGAGTCGGTCCGCGGTCACGTTGCGCGCCAAGGACACTAGCGACGGCTGGCGCATCGACGGCACCGTGCGCCATGTCATGGGCGGGACCGCCGCCGATGACCTCGTCGTGGTCGCCGCCGCAGAAGACGGCGAACCCGCAATCTTCCTCCTCGACCCGACCGTCGATGGCGTCGTCACCCGAGCCGAACGCGTGCTCGACGGAACCAGACCCATGGCCACCATCACGCTGAACTCCGCTCCCGCGGTACGAATCTCCGGGGATGAGCCCGTCGACGGCGTCATCGAACGCAACGTCGACATGACGCTGGCGGTGCTGTCGGCCGAACAGGTCGGCGCCTGCGAACGAGTGCTCGAGATCGCCACGGATTACGCAAGGACGCGCGAGCAATTCGGTCGGCCGATCGGCAGCTTCCAGGCCATCAAGCACAAGTGCGCCGACATGCTCGTCGACCTCGAGTGGGCGCGGTCGGCATCCCAAGCAGCTCTGCAGGCCGCCGACGGTTCGGGTGATGGCAGGGCGGCGGGCGAGGCGGGCTGGCGCGCGAGCATGGCCAAGGCGGTGTGCTCGGAGGCGCTGCGCAACGCCGTGCACGCCAACGTCCAGATACATGGCGGTATCGGTTTTACCTGGGAGGACTCCGCCCATCTCTACGTCCGGCGGGCAAGGACGGACGAGGTGGTGTTCGGGGCGCCTGCACAGCACTGGGACCGGTTGTCCGCGCTGGCCAAGCTCGTGTGACACCCGACTGACACGAGTCGACACCGTCCGCTTGCCCGTGCTCCATGCCGGTGACTAGACTCACAGCTAAATAACTAAATGTTTTTCTCTTTCCGCTCCATCAAATCCGGTCCCACGAGGAGGCACCCGTGCCGTTGCAGCCATGGATGGAATTGATCTCCGTCGACGATCACCTGATCGAACATCCGAAGGTGTGGAGCGACCGGCTGCCCAGCAAGTACCTCGAGGCCGGCCCGAAGATCATCGAGTGGGCGCGCCCCGACACCGGAGCGATGTGCCAGGTCTGGGAGTACGAGGGCCGGATCTATCCGTACATCGGCCTCAACGCCGTCGCGGGCAAGAAGCCCGAGGAGTACGGCATCGAACCAGTGCGCTACGACGACATGATCCCCGGCTGCTACGACCCCAAGGCACGGGTGGCCGACATGGACATCGACGGCGTGCAGGCCATGACCTGCTTCCCGTCGTTCCCGCGGTTCGCAGGCGCGGTGTTCTTCGAAGGCGAGGACAAGGAACTGGCCAAGTTGTGCTCGGCGGCGTGGAACGACTTCCACCTCGACGAGTGGGCTGCAACGGCGCCCGATCGCTTCGTTCCCGTCGCGATGCTTCCGTTCTGGGACGTCGAGGCAAGCGTCAAGGAGATCCACCGCGTTGCCGCCAGGGGCGCCAAGTGCGTGACGTTCCCCGACCTGCCGGACAAGCTGGGACTGCCCTCGGTGCACTCCGATCACTGGGATCCGCTCCTCTCGGCGATGGAGGAGACCGACATGGTGCTCGCGCAGCACTTCGGTTCCGGTGGCTTCCCGCCGCCGATCGCTCCGGACGCCCCGTTCGCGGTGTTCATCACGTTGATGGGCACCATGTCGATGACGGCGATGGCGGACTGGTTGTTCTCCAACACCCTGTACCGCCACCCGAAGCTGAAGATCGGCCTGTCCGAGGGCGGCATCGGCTGGATCCCCTACATCCTGGAGCGTTGCGACAGCGTGTGGCGCAAGCACCGCTTCTACAACAACATCAACCAGGATCACCCGCCGAGTTACCTGTTCAAGAAGCACATCCATGGCTGCTTCATCGAGGATGACTTCGGCGTGGAGATGCGGCACATGATCGGCGTCGACAAGATCACCTGGGAGTGCGACTACCCGCATTCGGACTCGTTCTGGCCGCAGAGCCGGGACCGTGCGGCGCAGGCGTTGCAGAAGGTGCCCGACGACGAGGTGCACCGCATCGTCGAGCTCAATGCCCGCGAGTTCTACAACTTTCCGCGGGCGGCGTGACGGGCGACGACGTGGAGCGGATCGAGCAGCTTCCGCAGTCGGACTGGACCGACCAAGATCTCCTCACCAAGGACGAGGCACGCGAGCGACTCGTCCAGGAGATCGGTCGCACCCGGGCCAGGCTCGAGGCGGTCCGCGCCAGCACGGGCGACCCCGCGCACATCGACGCGGAGATCACCCTGCTGGCCCGACGACTCAACGCGATGGAGTCGATCCGCGACGAATACAACCACTATCTCGACGGGAAATGAATCCGACCCGTCCTGCGCCAAGGAGTACTGGTGTCGGCCTTTCCTGACGTCGTCGAGGACATCGACGCACTGCGCGCGGAGATCCGTGCGTTCCTGCACCAGGCACCCAAGCCGGCCGGCCTGCGCAACTACGGGCCGACGCCCACCGCGGACGACGTCGAACCGGGCCGCGCGTGGCACCGTTACCTCGCCGATCACGGCTACACCTGCCTGCACTGGCCGCTCGAGTTCGGCGGCGCCGCAGCGACTGTCGCATACCAGGCCGTCTTCGCCGAGGAGTGTGCGCGCGCAGGCGTACCCCGTCAGCTGAACATCACCGGCGCGGATCTGGTGGGCCCGGTGCTGATCAAGTTCGGCAGCCAGAACCAGAAGGATCGCTTCCTCGACCCGATCCGGCTCGGCGACGACGTCTGGACGCAGCTGTTCTCCGAACCCGGCGCGGGGTCCGATCTGGCCAGCGTGCGCACCCGCGCCGCGCGCACCGACACCGGTTGGCGAATCGAGGGGCAGAAGGTGTGGAGTTCGGCGGCGGCTTCAGCCGACTACGGTCTGCTACTGGCCCGAACCGGCCCGGACAAACACCGCGATCTCTCGATGTTCGTCGTCCCGATGGCCACTCCGGGTGTGACGGTGCGCCCGTTGGTTCAGATGGACGGGGAGAGCAAGTTCAACGAGGTCTTCTTCGACGGCGCCGAACTGGGCGACGACGCGCTGGTCGGCGAGGCCGGGCAGGGCTGGGCCGTGGCGATGGTCACGCTGGGTCGCGAACGCCTGACATTGGGCACCCAGGCCGTGGCGATGTTCCGGCTGCACGAGCGGATGGTCGAGGCCGCCCGCGGGCACGATCTGCTGGATCCGGTGCTGTCGCGGTCGTTGACCAGATTGTGGGCCCGGATGTGGCTGCTTCGATTCACTTGGCAGCGCGCCATCGACTCGGGCGACCTCACGTCGCCGGCCTTCTCGGTGCTCAAGCTGATGACCTCGGAGACCGACCGCGACCTGGGCGACATGGCCACCGAAGTGCTTGGCACCGACGCGTGCATCGATCCGGCGGACGACGAGCTCGTCCACCACATGCTGGTCGGGCGTGCGCAGACCATCCTCGGTGGCACCAGCGAGATTCAGCGCAACATTCTCGGTGAGAGGGTGCTGGGGCTCCCCAAAGAGCCTCGGTGACAGAGTATTTGACCGCCGTGGACTTGACCAGCGCGTTGCGCGCCGTGCTGCGCCCAGGCCTGACGGTGGCGCTTGGAGACGGTGTCGGCGCGTTGAACTGCCTCGATGACGGCACGCCGGTCGGCGCGACCCTCAGCGCGGTGGCACGCGAGGTGGGCTCGGTGCGGTTGGTGCTCGGCTGGCTGCCCGTGCCGGTGGACGGCCTCCAAGTCGACGCGTTCGGTGAAGTGGCCGCCTTGATGCCCGGCTGGGGCGTTCGTGATGTACTCCGCACGCCGACAGCGCGTTTCGTACCTGCCAGACTCTCGGCCATCGGAGCGTTGCTTGCCGGGGTGCTGCGGCCCGACCTGCTGATCACCCGGCTCGTCGAACGCGACGGCCAACTCCATTTCGCCACCGAAGTGTCCTGGCAGAGTGAACTCGTACGTGCCGGAGTGCCGGTGCTGGCGATCGTGGACGGCACGGCACCGATGGCCTGCGCCCTGCCCCCGCTGGATTCGGCTCGAGTCACGGTGGTCGGTCACAGCATCGACGGTCCGGTGCGGCTACCGTCCAAGGCGCCAGAAGCGGTGCACGACGCACTCGCGGACGCCGTACTCCAGTTCGTTCCGGACGGCGCAAGGCTGCAGTACGGGCCTGGCCAGTTGGGTACCGCGCTACTGAATCGCGCGACGATGCCGCTGCAGCTCGACACGGGACTGCTCACCGACGCCGTCGTCGACCTCGACCGGCGCAGCTTGTTGGCGGCTACGCCGTCCGCGACGTATCTGATGGGCAGCGACGTGCTGTACGACTGGGCGGAAGGCAGGCCCATCCTGCGCGGTATCGAATACACCCACGATCTCACCCGACTCTCGCGTGGCGCACCGTTCATCGCGGTAAACACCGCCATCGAGATCGACCCCTACGGTCAGGTCAACGTCGAGGGCGTCGGCGACAAGGTGGTCGGCGGAATCGGCGGGCACCCCGACTACTGTGCCGCGGGCGCGATGAACCGCGGCGGGCTGTCCATCATCGCCGTGCCGTCGACGACGAACGGCCGCTCCCCCCTGGTGGAGCAGCTGAGCCGCCCGGCGTCCACCCCTGCTCACGACGTCGACGTGATCGTCACCGAGTCCGGTCACGCCGACCTGCGCGGTGCCGACTGGTCGCAGCGCCTGCGCCTGATCACCGAATTGTTCTCGAAATGAAGGAGATGACGAGCGATGCCTGACAACCCCTTGACCGGCAAGGTCGTGCTGGTCACCGGAGGCGGACGCGGCATCGGTCGCGGCCATTGCCTCGAGCTGGCCAGGCAGGGCGCGGCCGTCATCGTGAATGATCTCGGCGTCGATAGGGACGGCTCCAGTGGCGACGGATCGGGTCCGGCGGCCGACGTCGTCGCTGAGATCGAGGCGGCAGGGGGCAAGGCCGTCGCGCACACCGGTTCGGCGTCGGCGTGGGATGACGTGGCCGACATGATCTCCACTGCCGTCGAAACCTTCGGCTCCCTGACGGGCGTGGTGAACAACGCAGGCATCCTGCGCGACTCGATGGTGGCTGCCTCGACCGAGGCCGACTGGGATGCCGTGATCGCTGTGCACCTGAAGGGCACGTTCGCCGTCACGCGACATGCCTGCGAGTATTGGCGAGCACAATTCAAGGCGGGCAACCCGATCGACGCGCACATCGTGAACACGGTGTCCGGCGCGGGCCTGTGGGGCAACGTCGGGCAGAGTGCCTACGGCGCGGCCAAGGCCGCGATTGCCAACTTGACCGTCGTCACCGCAATGGAGGCACAGCGTTACGGCGTTGCGGCCAACGCGATCTCGCCGCTGGCGATGTCGCGGATGACCGCCGAGGTGTTCGGCGGCCGCGCCGACGATCCCGCCCTGGATCCCGCCCGCAGTTCCGCCGTGGTGGCCTGGCTGCAATCCGCGCAGTCATCGTGGCTGACCGGTCAGATCCTGCGCATCGACGGCGACAAGCTCACCCGCATCGACGGCTTCACCGAATCCTCTGGCGCCTACCACGCCAAAGACGGTGTTTCCTTGTCCTTTTCGGAGCTCGGTCAGGCCGTTAGCTGGCTGTACGGCACCTCCCCGCGGGGCTTGGCCGGACCGCTGCCCACGGCCTGACCTCATCCCGCTACGGCGCCCCGCCATCGGCGAAGATCGTCTGCCCGGTGACGAACGCGCCGACATCCGAGAGCAGAAAGGCGATCAGCGCACCGATCTCCTCCGGCTGCCCTGGGCGCCCGAGTGCGGCGTCGAAGCCGAAGTCCTCGACCAGCGCCCGCTCAAGCGCCTCCTCGTACGGATAGCCCTTGGACTCGGCGACGTACCCGCGGATGGCATGCAGCGCATCGGTTTCCACGGCTCCCGGCGCGACACTGTTGGCCCGGATGCCGGACTTGCCGTGGGTGCGCGCGATGCCACGGGTGAACGTGGCGACGGCCGCCTTGAGGCTGGCGTAGGGCAGCCGCGGCTCGTGCGGTGCCCGCGACGAGTAGGCGGAGGTGGTGACGATCGCACCACCGTTCACTGCCAGGTGCGGTAGTGCGGCCTGCACGCTGCGCGTCGTCGCCAGCAGCACGTCGTGAAACGCGGCGTCCCAGGCGTCGTCGTCGGAGTCGATCGGCATCATCCCCGCGGTGCCCATGGTCACGGCGATACCGTCGAGCCTGCCAAGAACCCGGGCGGCCTCGTCGACCGCCGCGACTGCCTGACCGGGCTTGCTGGCGTCGAAGACCAGGCCGTGCGCCGCGGCCGCCCCCGCTTCGACGAGCTGCGCCGTCGCGCCCTTGGCTCTGGCCTCATCACGACCGACGAGAACGACCGACGCACCTTCGCGGGCCAACACCTGCGCTGCCGCCAGCCCCATTCCCGCCGTACCGCCGACGATGACGTAACCCTTGCCCGCCATCTGGAGGTCCACCAGTCAATCTCCTATCGCGTGAAGAAGCTCAGCGGCCGCTCGACGAACTCGAACACCACGCCGTCGGGTGAGCGCAGAAACGCTATGTGCAAGCCCTCGATCTTCGTCCCCGGCAATGGGCACCACACCGGATCACCCATGCGCTCAACCGAATCGGGCACCTGCGCCAGCGCATCGTGGACGTTCTCCACCCGTAGCGCGCAGCGGTACAGGCCTTGGCGGTTCCCACCCCATGGCACCGGATCACCTCTGCGGGTGTCGGGGTGTGACACGACGGACACGCTGAACTGATGGGCGTCCTCGGCGAGTGTGTAACGTGACACCACACATTCCACCGGATCGGGCGACCCGCCGGGGGCGAGTTGCTCAGCGGCGATCTTGGCCAGCGCCGGTGCTTCGACTTCGGTGAAGCCAATCGCAGTGAGAAACTCGCCCGTCTTCACCGCATCGATTGCGGCGATGCGGATTCCAGAGAACAGCGCCCCCGGCTTTTCGCTTGGGACTTGGGTGATCTCGATGACCGCACCGTCTGGGTCGACTACGAGAACTGCCTTGGTGCCGGAGATCAGTCCATCAACGGCCGCACTCACCGTGACACCGCCGTCGCGCAACATCGTCACGGCGGCATCCAGATCCGCGACTGTCAACAGGGTCGACCGGATGCCGGGCCGCACGGGGTCCGTACTCGGGTCGCGGCTGAGCGCAGGGGTGGTGTACTCGATGGCCTCCAGCGCACAGCCGCCCCGCCCACCCCGGGCATCATAGAGAAACGCCGTCTCACAGAAGGTTTCACCGTCGAGACCCAGAATCGTGCCGTCGGTCGCGATCTTGGGGTCGGTACGCATCCGCACGGACAGCCCAAGCACCTCGCCGTAGACCCGTTCGGTGGCGTCGAGCGACGCGCAGTTGAGATTGACGTGCAGGAAGCGCCGTGCGAGGTTCTCCGAACCCACTACAGCACGACCGAGTTGATCTTGAAGTCGATGATTTCTTCCTCGTTGAAGCCGAGCTCGGCGAGCAGGGCGTCGGTGTCTGCACCGTGTTCGGGGGCGCATGTCAGCTCCAACGGCGTTTCGTCGAACTGCACCGGGCTTGCGGCCAGCGCGAACTCGTTGTCCTTGGCGTCGGTGACCCTTGGCAGGTATCCGTTGGCGATCGCCTGCGGGTCACTGTGCACCTCGTGGGCGGTGTGCATGACGTCCCACACCCCGTCGAAGCCGGCGAACGCCTTCTCCCAGTGCGGGAGGTCCTCGGATTCGAAGGCACCGCGCAACTCGGCGATGCACTCCTTGCGGTTCCCGAATCGCACTGCTGCGCTGGCGAATCGCTCATCGGCGATCAGCTCGGGCCTGCCGAGCCGGGTGCAGAAGTCCGACCAGAACCGGTCGGCCTGCAGCAGCACGAATGCGATGAACCGATTGTCCCGGGTCTTGTAGATGCTGGCGACCGGGTTCGGCATCTCGTCCAGATTGAACTTCGGGATGTCCTGACCGGTGACACCGGAACCGACGATGTCTGGGCCCAACTGCCAGATCGCGGCGTTGAGCAGCGACACGTCGACGACCGAAGGCTCACCGGTGCGCTCACGCTTCACCAGCGCCGCGGCGATTCCACCCGCGATCGCCAGACCACCGTAGGAGTCGCCGAACGCGGGCCGCTGGATGGGCGGATACGACCCGTTACCGTCGGAGTACGCATCGCCGATCCCGCCCCTCGCCCAGTACGCCGCGAGGTCGAACCCGCCCTGGGACGCGAGGTCGCCCTTGGTGCCGTAGCCGTGACCGCGGGCGTAGATGATCTTGGGGTTGCGCGCGCGGACCTGCTCGACGTCGATCCCCATCCGCTGCCGGGAGTCCGGCAGCAGATTGGTGACGAACACGTCGGCGGTCTCGATCAGCTTCATTAGCAGCTCGAGGCCCTCTGGTGTGGAGGTGTCCAGCCCGATGCTGCGCTTGCCGCGGTTGGGCTGCTCGACGAAGTGGTTCACTCCCCCTGCGCCGGTGACGATCCCGGAGCTGATCAGCCCGCGTTGCGGGTCACCGGTTTCGGGGTGCTCGACCTTGATCACGTCGGCGCCCCAGTCGGCGAGCACCGCACCTGCCGCGGGAACGAACGTCCACGCCGCGAGCTCGACCACGCGGATTCCACTGAGGATGTCGCTCACAGGGGGTAGCCAATCGTCTTGGTCTGCAGATGTTGCTCGAACCCCTCGATGCCGTTCTGTCTACCGATGCCGCTCATCTTGTAGCCACCGAACGGAGCATCCGCGCCGTAGTACATGCCACTGTTGATCATCAGCGATCCGGTCCGGATGCGGCGGGCGACGGCCATGGCGCGTTCGGTCGACCCGTGGATACCGCCCGCCAGGCCGTAGATCGAGTTGTTGGCCAACTCGACGGCACCGTCATCACCCCCGTCGTACGGCGTTATCGACAGCACCGGCCCGAAGACCTCCTCCTGGAAGATCGTGTGGTTCGGTGCGACGTCCGCAACGACGGTCGGTGCGACGAAGTACCCGCGGTCCAGACCCTCGGGGACGCCGCCGCCCGCGGTGATCCGGCCGCCGTCGGCCTTCGCGATCTCGATGTAGTTCAACACCCGCTCACGCTGTTTCGCCGACACCAGCGGGCCGCAGAAGGTGTTCGGATCGGCCGGGTCACCGACGCTGAGGGCGCCGAAGGTCGCGGTGGCAACCTCGACGGCCTGGTCGTAATGCGAGCGCGGCACCAGCATCCGGGTGGCCAACGCACAACCCTGACCGGAGTGCATCAGTGCACCGAGGCAGCCAGGCAGCGCCATGTCCATGTCGGCGTCGTCCAGGATGAGGTACGCCGACTTGCCGCCGAGCTCGAGCATGTTGCGCTTCATGGTGTCGCCGGACAGTCGCTGGATCAGCTGGCCCACGGCCGTCGATCCGGTGAAGGACACCATGTCGATCCGCGGGTCGGTGACGAGCACCTGGGCGATGTCGTTGTTCGACGTTGGCACGATGTTGACCACACCGGCTGGGATATCGGTCTTCTCGGCGATGATCCTGCCCCAGCGCAGCGCGCTCCATGGCGTCTCGATGGCCGGTTTGAGCACCATCGTGTTGCCAGTGGCCAGGATCTGGCCCATCTTGTTGCTGATGATCTCGAACGGGAAGTTCCATGGCGTGATGGCCGCGACGACACCCATCGCCTCCTTGACCACGACGCGGTTGTAGGGCACGCCCAGCTTGGCGTCCTGGTCGAGCATGCGCTCCCACTGGAAGGTCGAGATCAGCCCCGCGGGGTAACGGATGGCGTCCGCCAGCGGCCACTCCAGCTGCGCGATGTAGGTCATCCCGACCGTCGCGCCGACCTCGGCGATCAGCTCGGCGCGCATGTCCTCCTTCTCGTCCTGCAGGGCGTCGTGCAGCTGCTCGAGGCAGTGCTGGCGGAAGTCGTGATTGGTCGACCAGTCGGTGGTGTCGAACGCCCTTCGAGCGGCGGCGATCGCCTCGTCCATGTCCTCGGCGCTGGCGTCGGTGGCCACTCCGAGCAGTTCTTCGTTGGCCGGATTGATGTTGTCGACTGTGTTTCCGGTCGACGAGTCCCGCAGCCGGCCGTCGACGAAGAGCCTGGTCTCCGGGTTGAAGTTGACGGTGGCGGCGGCGATGGGTGAAGCCGTCATTGGCGATCCCTCTCATGGGAGTGGCGGTGTGAGCTAGTGTACCTTCTTATAGATAACTGTTTAGCTGATTCGGTCGAGCGGCCGGATCCAGGCACCCATGAAGGGGGAACGGATTGTCCGCCCCTGTCGACAGCGCCTTAGCCGGCCGACGCCACGACGAGTATGTATCGCAGGTCGCGGCGTACCGCGAGGACTTCCGCCGCTGGCTGAGCGAGCTGGACTGGGCCGACGAATGGCGCACGGCGGCCTTCGACAACGCCGAAGACGAACTCGCATACCACGCCACGATCCTGGCGCGCGTGCACGAGGCAGGCTGGAATCGGTACGGCTGGCCCGAGGCGGCAGGCGGGTTCGGAGGCAGCGAGATCCACCGCGCGGTCTACTTCGAGGAGCTGGCCGCGGCGATGCTGCCCGTCCCGGAACAGCACTGGACGCTCGAAGTAATCGGGCCTGCGCTCTATCAGTACGCCCCGGACCTGGCCGCCGAGTATCTGCCGAACTACCTGCGCGGCACCGAGTGGTGGGGACAGTGCTTCTCCGAGCCGGAGTCAGGCAGCGACCTGGCTGGCCTGCGGTGCCGAGCCACGGACGACGGCACCGGTGGCTTCGTGGTCAACGGGCAGAAGATCTGGACCAGTCAGGGTCCGACCGCGACCCGATTTCTGCTGCTGGCACGCACCGGGACTCCCGAGAGCAGGCACCGCGGCCTGAGCACATTCCTGGTCGACGCCGATACCCCCGGAGTCACCGTCCGTCCGATCACGCTGGCAAGCGGGCGCCGCGAACTTGCCGAGGTGTTCTTCGATGACGTCCGGGTGCCACGCGACCGGCTGATCGGCGACCTCGACGGCGGTTGGGCCGTGGTCATGTACCTGATGCAGTACGAGCGCGGCATGTACGGCTACGCCGTACTCACCACTGCGCTGACCGAGCTCGGCAGATTGCGCGCCGAGATGGCAGTGCACGGGGCGTCCGCTGCCAACCGCGAGCGCTTCGCACGGATCTACGTGGCGGTCGTGTCCGCGCAGGCCCGCGGTGCCACCACGGTGCGGGCGCTGGCCGAGGGTCGCATGGTCGGTCCGGAGAGCAGCGTCGACAAGCTGCTGTTCGCCAGAGCCGAGAAGGACATCAACGACTTGATCCTCGACGTCCGTCGTGAGTGGATGCTGACCGGAGTCGCCCCTGCGGCGACATCCGACTCCGGTAAGGAACTCAACGCCGCGCGAGCGAAGTGGTGGTACACCCGCGCCGCGACGATCATGGGCGGCTCCGCCGAGGTGCAGCGCGGCATCATCGCCGATCATCTGCTCGGACTGCCCAAGGAAAAGAGATGAACGCCCCCGCAGTGGATGAATCCTGGCCGATGATCGAGGAGGCCGTCTTCCGGCTGTTCGACGAGCTGGCAGGCAAGGGAACCGACACACACATCGGGGTCGGACGACCACTGGCCGAACTCGGATGGTCTGACATCGAAGCCGAGTACCCAATTCAGGCTTGCGAGTTGCTGTTTCGCGCGCAAGGCCGCTCCCTGGTCAATTCCGATTCCCTCGACAAGGTGATGCTGGCCGAGCTGGCCCCGCTGCTCGACGGCCCGGTCGACGGCATCGTCTTGCCTGGACTTTCCCATGGCCATGCGCCCAGTTCAGATGTCGAACGCATCACCGGAATCCTGCTCGGACCGCTGCCAAGCGCCGGGCGACTCGTCGTCCCGGTATCGAGTCCAAGCGGCACGGTCTCGATTGGAGTCATCGATGCCGACCGTCTTGAGGGCGAGAGGTTGGATACCTTCGACCCGTCCGCATATTGGACACAGGTCAGCGGACCGATGGTCGGCGACCTGATCGACGCCCCGACCGAGTGGCGTCGCGCAATAGCCGCGGCGCACCGGGCGCTGGCCACCGAGCTCGTCGCACTGGCGGACGAAGCGCTGCGGATCGCCGTCGAACACGTCAGCGTCCGCATCCAATTCGGCTCACCCATAGGCTCGTTCCAGTCGCCACGGCACTTACTTGCCGACGCATCGGCGGTCCTGGAAGGCGCGCGTGCACTACTCGGCGAGACGTGGCGATTTGGCGGGGAGCTCTCCGCGCTGACTGCCAAGGCTGCGGCCGGACGAGCGCATCGAGCGATATCCGACGCGGCTCTCCAGGTGTGTGGAGCGATCGGGTTGACCATCGAACACAACCTGCACCGGTACGTAACCCGCGGCTTCCAGATCGACTCGCTGTGCGGCTCCTACCAGCAACTCGAGGCACTGCTAGCGGACCGCCTGTTCGACGACTACGCCCCTGGCCGCGCGCTGCCCGCCATCGTCTCCTGGGCCGAGTAGAGGGAAGTACATGCGCCGCAACATCTTCGACGAGATCCACGATGACTTCCGGGCCACTGCCCGGGAGTTCTTCGAGCGCGAGTGCGTGCCGAATGTGGAGAAGTGGGAACGCGACGGCAAGGTGAGCCGCGAGGCTTGGCTGGCTGCGGGCGAGCACGGCCTGATCGGCTGGGAGTTCGACGAGAAGTACGGCGGCCTTGGCGTCAAGGACTTCCGGTTCAACCAGATCATCTCCGAGGAGATGTTCCTGACCGGGTCGGTCGGCATCGGCCTTGGCGTTCAGAACGACATCCTGATGCCGTACATGCATCAGCTCACCACCGAGGAACAGAAGGAACGCTGGCTGCCCAAGTTCATCTCCGGTGAGTACATCGGCTCGATGGCGATGTCCGAACCCGCGGCCGGATCCGACCTGGCGGGCATCAAGACCACGGCCCGTGACGAGGGTGACCACTGGGTGGTCAACGGCCAGAAGACCTTCATCAGCAACGGGCTGTTGTCCAAGCTGGTGTTGACCGCGGTGAAGACCGACCCGTCGGCCAGGCACAAGGGCATCAGCCTGCTGATGATCGAGGACGGCATGGAGGGGTTCACCCGCGGCCGCAAGCTCGACAAGATCGGCCAACACTCCGCCGACACCGCCGAGTTGTTCTTCGAGGACGTCAAGGTGCCCAAGGAGAACCTGGTCGGCGAGCTCAACCGCGGCTTCTACCATCTGGTCTCCAACCTGCCAAGCGAGCGGGTCGGCGTTGCCTGCTACGCGCTACCCGCCGCCCGCCGCGCGCTGGATCTCACGAAGGCCTATGCGCTGGAGCGCACCGCGTTCGGTCAGCCGATCGGGAAGTTCCAGGTGAACCGGCACTTCCTGGCCGAGATGCAGACCAAACTCGATGCCGCCCAGACATATCTCGATCAGTGCGTGCTCTCGGTCAACGACGGCACGCTGAGCGATCAGGACGCCGCAGGCCTGAAGTGGTGGACCTCGGAGGTTCAATGGGAGATCATCGACCGCTGCCTGCAGATGTACGGCGGCTACGGCTACATCAACGAGTACGAAGTGGCCAGGCTGTGGCGTGATTCGCGGGTGCAGCGCCTGTATGCCGGCACCACCGAAATCATGAAGGACCTCATGGGCCGCGCGATGGGCTTTTAGCGATGACGTTGATCACTGGGAGGCCGCCAATCCCCGACTCGGGTCGGAGATTCGGTTAACCTGCTAAATAATTAGTTGTTTTGTGCATTTGCACTTACCGGTGGAGGTTGCAATGGAGGTCACGAGTCTTCGGGAACCGAAGATGGCCGATCGGGTGGCCACGGTGCTGCGCCGGATGTTCATCCGGGGTGAGATCACCGAAGGCACGATGCTGCCACCGGAGTCAGAGCTGATGGAGCGCTTCGGGGTGTCGCGGCCGACGCTGCGCGAAGCGTTCCGCGTGCTCGAGTCCGAGTCCCTGATCCAGGTCCAGCGCGGGGTGCGTGGTGGAGCCCGCGTGACGCGCCCGCGGCGCGAGACGCTGGCCCGCTACGCCGGTTTGATCCTCGAGTACGAGGGCGTCACGGTGAAGGACGTCTACGACGCCCGGGTGACCCTGGAAGTTCCGATGGTCGAGCAGTTGGCCAAGTCACGCGACCCCAAGGCGATTGCCGAACTCGAGCAGATCGTCGAACGCGAGTCGCAACTGAATCCCGGCGGCGAAGCCGTCGATCAGCTGACCGACTTTCACGCCGCGATCGCGCGGTTGTCGGGCAACGACACGCTGCAGATCGTCAGCGACATGATGCACCACATCATCGAGAAGGCCAACCGCTCGCTGCAGCCAACCAAGGGCGCGCGCGCCGAGCAAGCCGCCCGCCGCTCGGCCAAGACCCACCGGATGGTGCTGGAGATGATCAAGGCAGGCGATGTCGAGAAGGCAGGCGAGCTCTGGAAGCGGCATCTACAGAAGGCAGAGGAGTACGTCCTAACCGGCGCCGAATTGGCCACGGTCGTCGACCTTCTCGAATGACTCGGGTAGACCGCGACCTGGAGCATGACACCGAGACAACCGACGCGGTCCAAGAGCGATTCCAGATCACGTACCTGGCCGCGGACGTCTCCGACGCCACCGTCACGATGTCGATGCCCATGGTGGGGTTGCGCAATCCGTTCACCGGCGCACCGGCTGTCGGACCGTTGGCCATCCTGGTCGACGCGGCGGGAGGCATGGTCAATCACTATCGACGTCGACCCGATCAATGGACGGTGTCGAGCGAGTTGTCGGTCGAGCTGAGCCCTCGAACCTTCGACGCGAACTCTGGACCCGTGCAGGCCGACGGCAGGCCGCTGGGCCCCGTCGGAGCCAGCTCACTGGGGCTCTGCACCCTCAGCTGCGGTGAGACGGTCCTCGGCGGCGGCACGGTGCGTTCCTTCTTCATTCCGGCAACCGGCGATCTGATCGCGCGGCCTCCCGAAACCCTCCATCGAACGGTGCAGACCAGCCTGGCCGACGTGATGGCCGTGGAGCACCGCACGGGCTCTGACGCCGAAGTGGTACTCGCGCAGCGGGCGGACCCGAACTTGTTCAATGAACTCGGCATCGTGCACGGCGGGGTGGCCGCCGCGGGTCTCGAACTCGTCGCGTCGGCAGCGATCAACCGCGCCAATCTCGGCGATCTGTTCCAGACCGCATCGCTCAAGGTGAACTTCTTGCGTCCGTTCATCGCGGGCCGCGACTCCCGCTACGTCGGCAGTTCGTTGCGGATTGGGCGACGCACCGCGGTCGGCGACGCGCAGGCGATCGGCGACGATGGCAAGCTCGCGATCATCGCGCGGGTGACGGCCTACCGCTGATTGTCCAACCAACCGGCGATGTCACTTCTTGGAGCGTGACCGGAAGGCCGCGACCCGCTCCTTGAACTCCGGGGTGGAGAACGATGTCAACTCCTCGGCTAGGGCATACTCCAGCACACCCTGCGCGGCGCGGGCCAGGTGCATGTTGAGCGCCACCTTCGACGAACGCAGGGCCTGTGGCGGCAGTGCGGCCAGTCGCTCGCCAAGCGCAAGCGCCTCGTCGAGCACACTATCGTCGCTGACCACCTTGGTGACCAGGTTCAGCTTCTCGGCGATCGGCGCGGTGATCCGATCGCCGAGCAGGATGTACTCCTTGGCCTTCATCATGCCGATCAACAACGGCAGCATCGCCGCGCCACCGTCACCCGCGGTCAGGCCGACGGCGACGTGCGGGTCGGCCAGGTAACTGTTCTCCCCCATCACGAGGAGGTCGGAAAGCAGTGCAATCGAGCAGCCGAGGCCGACGGCCGGGCCGTTGACAGCGGACACCAGCGGTTTCGGGAAGTTGATCACCTCGAGGAACACTGTGCGGGCTTCGTGGATCTGGAACGTGCGAGCCACCTCGTCCTCGATCAGGCGCCCGAACATCACCATGTCGCCGCCGGCCGAGAACGCCTTGCCCACACCGGTGGTCACGACCGCGCGCACATCGGCGTCGGCGTCGAGTACCCGCCAGATGGTGGCGAACGCGTGGTGCACTTCCTCGGTGACGGCGTTGAGGGCCTCGGGGCGGTTGATGCTCACGACGTGGACGTTGCCGCGCTTCTCGACCAACAGCCACGGGGCGAACTGCTCGTAGCCGGGCAGGGTGTCGGGGGCGAGCGAAGCGACGGGGGGAGATTGTGTCTCTGATGCGGTCATGGTGGAACTCCTGTCAGTTCTTGTCGCTCGAGAGGATCGTCACCGCGGACACCGCGGTCGGGCCACCGATGTTGTGCGCCAGGGCGACCCGCGCCCCGTCGACCTGATTCTCGGCTTCGCCGCGAAGTTGGTTGAACAATTCGTAGCATTGCGCCACACCGGTCGCACCCGGCGGATGACCCTTTGCCTTCAATCCCCCGCTCGGGTTGATGGGGATCGACCCACCGACGTAGTGCTCGCGGCCCTCGACCAGCTTGTACGCCTCGAAGCGCTCGGCGAAGCCGAGGTCCTCGTAGCTGATCAGCTCGACACCCGTGAAGCAGTCGTGCACTTCGGCTACGTCGATGTCCCGGGGCGTTACGCCTGCCATGGACATCGCGGCCCTGGCCGCCTTCACGGTCGGCGGGAACGTCGTCATGTCGGTCTTGTGTTGGTGCATCACCCGATCCATGCCAAGCCCGACGCCACGTACCCAGACCGGACGATCGGTGTAGCGGTCGACGACGTCCTCGGAAACCAGGATGACCGCGGCGGCACCGTCGCTCTGCGGGGTGCAGTCGTACAGCCCGAACGGGTCGACCACCATCGGGGCGGCTAGCGCCTGCTCGACGGTGATCTCGTAGCGCAGTTGAGCTTTCGGGTTCGTCAACGCGTGGAAGTGATTCTTCACCGCCACCATCGCCATGTGCTCCTTCGTGGCGGGCGACTCGTGCAGGTAGCGGTTGACGTGCAGCGCGAAGTTGGCAGGCGCGACCAGACCCAACGGGTAGTCCCAGGCGTTGTCGCGCGTCATCGCCGCCCAGTCCCAGAAGGTGCTGCTCGACGCGGTCTCGCGCACCTTGTCGGCGCCCACCACGAGCACCACGTCGTAGAACCCGGAGGCGATGGCCATGGTGCCGTTGCGAATGGCGTCATTGCCGGTGGCGCAGGCATTTTCGATGCGAGTGACCGGGATGTCGGTGAGATCGAGGGTGTCGGCAAGGATGCCCGACGGGAACCCGTCGGTGGTGGACAGCTCGCCGAACCAGGCGGCCTGGATGTCCGCTTTTTTGATGCCCTTGTCCACGTTCGCAACGCACTCGGCGTAGGCCATCGGGATCAGGTCCTTGATGCCGAGGTCGAAGTGCTCGGCGAACGGGGTCATCCCCGCCCCCACCATGGCGACCTTCCTCATGCTTGGGCTCCTTCCGCCGTGGCGGGGTAGAACGCGTATCCGTAATCGGGGATGCCAGCGCGGTCGGCGACCTTGCGCAGCACCACCGAGCCGGCCTGCCCGATGATGGCCTCGCCCGCAGGTACGCCGGTGACCTTCATCAGCACCCGCACGGGGCTGCCGTCGAGCTGAACGACGGCGATCGAGTACGGACTGGGCAGGTCCGGCACCGGGATCTGAATGGTGGTCTGGGTGTAGACGGTTCCGGTGCGCGGCAACGGCTCCAACCGATAATCGGTGACGAGGCTGCCCTCGTCGTCGACCCGGGCACGCGGCGGGAACTGCGGCGCGGTGTCGATCCCTGGCCGCTCATCGAATACCGCAGCCTCCCAACGCAATTTCGGCTCGAAGGCGCGAGCATAGGCAGGCAACGAGATCGGGATGCCGTTGCCGTCGGCGGTGCGGAACTTGGGCAGTTCGCGCGATACGGGTTCGTCGCGGCTGATCGTGGTCGGCTCCGATACCGTCACCTCGGCTGCCGTCACGCTTGATTGTTCGATGGCCAGCAGCAGTCCACTCGTCGCGCTCCGCTCGACCAGTGCGGCCAGCGCCCGGATCACACCGGATGCCGACGAGCTCGGATCCTCCAGCGCGGCCGACGTTTCGAGGTCGCCGCCGAGTTCCTTGGCCTTCACCCCGACGACCGCAGCGACGGATTGCGTGTTCGTCAGCCCCAGTCGTGCGACGGTCGACTTGACGCCGATCTCACGCTGCAACCTCGGGTCGCCGTAGTTGTGCCGGACGCCGTCCTCGCCGCGCACGGTGGTCGGCAGACTGCGGGTCTGCCGGGCCACCGCTTCCAGGCTGGTGCCCGTGGCGCCGACCAACACCGCACCCGCCGCTGCCGCCGTTACCGAGTCATCAGCGGCCAGCACCAGGGTTCCGTCCGTTGCACCGAGAATCTGGTCGAGCACTGCGGGCGCCCCACCAAGCACCTCACTGACCGCGACGTCGGCGGGCAGCGACAGCCCTGCGAGCAGTACCGCGCCGTTGCCGCCTTCCAGCAGCGGGAAGTCGCGTGACACCAAGACAACGCGTTGAGCAGTCGCATCGGGGTCCGCGGCTCGGCCTGCTGCGACCGCCATCGTCAGCGCGTCCTCATCAGGTCCCTTGACCCGGCGATCACGGACGGTCCACGGCGGCAGGTAGGTGCCGATCGAGATGACCTGAGTCATGGAGCCTCGCTTTGGTCATGGGCGGGTACGCCGCTCAACTAATGAGCTATATAGTTATAGCATTCCAGCGTACGGCCGAGCGACGGCGGAAGGGTCAACGAAGCGTGAGCAGAACCCTGAAGGATCGCGTCGTCGTGGTCACCGGCGCCAGTCGCGGCATCGGTGCCGCCATCGCCATCAGGGCCGCCGCCGACGGCGCGGCCGTGGGGCTACTCGCCAAGACCGAGACACCCAACCCCAAGATCGCGGGCACGCTGGCCGAGACCGCGACCGCCGTGGAACGCGCTGGTGGGCGGGCGCTGCCGGTGGCCTGCGACGTTCGCGACGCCGCCGCGGTCGCCTCGGCAATCGGAGCGGTCGCCGAGGCGTTCGACGGCATCGACGTCGTCATCAACAACGCCGGGGCACTGGACCTGAGGCCGACCTCGCAATTGCCTCCGAAGAACCTGCGCAAGCTGCTTGAGGTCAACGTCGAGGGGCCGTTCGCGGTGGTACAGGCCGCCCTGCCGCATCTGCGCCGGTCGAGCAACGCGCACGTGGTCAACGTCTCGCCCCCGCTGAGCCTCGACCCCCGATGGGTTGGCGCCCACGTCGGGCACACCATCGGAAAGTACGCCGAAAGCCTGCTCACACTGGGCTGGGCCGACGAGTTCGCCTCGATTCCGATCGCGGTGAACTCGCTGTGGCCGGCCACCACCGTCGCCAGCACCGGAATGATGGTCGCGATGGGCGAAGCGGCCATACGCGCACAGGCGCGCAGTCCGCAGATCATGGCCGACGCGGTGCACGCGCTGATCACCAGGCCCGCGGCGTCGTGTACCGGTCACTTCTACACCGACGAGGGGATCCTCCGCGAAGAAGGGTGGACCGACGACGACCTGTCGGAGTACCGGTTGGCCGTCCGCGAAGAGGACCTGACGCCCAACTTCTACCTTCCGTCGGCACCATTGCCCACCGTCCCGGGGGTCGTGCAGTGAATTCGTTCGACGCGTTGAGCGCCAGTGAGCCGGAGTTGGTCAAACTGCGCTTCGCCGTCCGCGATTTCCTGCGGTCCGACCTCGCCGAATTCGGCTGGACACCCGCCGTCGATGCGTGGCTCGGTCAGTGGGACGAAGGATTCTCGGCGCGTCTTGGTGCCGCTGGATTCCTCGGGCTGACGATCCCCAAACGATACGGCGGTCACCAACTGGGCCACCTGCACCGTTACGTCGTGACCGAGGAACTGATTGCCGCGGGCGCGCCGGTGGCCGCGCACTGGACCGCCGACCGACAGGTGGCGCCAAGCCTGCTGACGTATGGCACCGAGGCACAGCGCGAACGGTTGCTACCGCAAATCGTTGCGGGCAAGCTCTATTCGTCGATCGGCATGAGCGAACACGGTGCCGGATCCGATCTCGCCGCCGTGCAGACCAAAGCCGTCCGCACCGACGGCGGCTGGCAGCTTTCCGGCACCAAGGTGTGGACCAGCGGAGCACACCACGCGCATCAAGTGGTCGTGCTGGCTCGCACCAGCCCCCAGGATCCCCAGCACCGACACGACGGGTTCAGCCAGTTCCTCGTGCCCTGCGACGCCGACGGTGTTCGCGTCGAACCGATCCTCCTGATGTCGGGTGCCCACCACTTCAATGAGGTGATCCTCGACCAGGTCTTCGTGCCCGACGCCGACGTGCTCGGCGAGGTCGGCAACGGCTGGCACCAGGTGACATCCGAGTTGTCGTTCGAACGCAGCGGGCCCGAACGAATTCTGTCCACCGGCCCACTGCTGCTCGCGGCGATCCGCGCACTCGGAACCGGGCCAACGGTAGACGATCGCACCGCCGCCGATGTCGGTCACCTACTGGCGCAGCTCATCTCGCTGCGGCAGCTGTCGCTGTCCGTGGCGCGCACACTCACCGACGGCGGCGCCGCGGCGAACCCAGCTGCGCTGGTCAAGGACCTCGGCACCACGTTCGAGACCGAGTCCGTCGAGTTGATCGCCGATCTGCTGGAGGGATTGCCGCCGAATCCGGAACTGGAGACGATGCTGACGACTGCGTGGCTGCACAAGCCCATGTTCACCCTGCGCGGCGGCACCAACGAGGTGCTTCGCGGTGTGGTCGCACGTGGGATGGGGTTGAGATGACCGCACTCGCCGGAGGAGTCTTCGCCACAAAGGGCATTCAGGATGACGACGCCGACCTTCGCCAGCTCGTCGATGACCTCGGGCGACGCTCTTACGAAGCCAGCCTTGGACGCCGCGGCGTGCCCGACCGGTTCGACGCCGACCTCTGGCGCAACCTCGAAGATACCGGGCTGGCCCGATTGACGAGTACCCCCGACATGGACGCAGGCCCGTCCGAACTCGCGGTCGTGCTCTACGGGCTGGCCCGGCACGCGGCGGCGGCGCCCTTGGCCGAAACCGATGCCCTCGCAGGCTGGCTCGGGCGCCAAGCCGGCATCGAGCTACCCGATGGGCCGCTTACCGTCGCCATCGCCGACGCCGAGACCGGTGGCGCGCAAATCAGTGGCACTGCGCATGCCGTTCCGTGGGCACGGGCGTGCACCACGGTGCTCGCGGTTCAGGGTAACGGCGGCCTGCGAGTCGGCGTGCTCGACGCGTCGTCGAGCACGCTGCTCGAAGGCCACAACCTGGCCGGAGAACCGCGCGATGCGATCGCCTTCGACGTGCCTGCCGACCAGCTACACGCCGTGAACCCGTCGTTGGCTGCCGAACTCCAGATCCGCGGCGCGTGGGCACGCTGCGTACAGATCGTTGGCGCCCTTGACGCTGCCGCGGTGCTATCGGTGGAGCACACCCGCCAGAGAGTCCAGTTCGGCCGCCCGCTCAGCGCGTTCCAGTCCGTGCAGCAGTCGCTGGCCGGAATGGCCGGCGAGATCGAAAGAGCCCGCGCCGCCGTCGAACTGGCGGTCGCCCTGGCCGCCGAACACGGCTTCGACTCACCACACACCGACTACGCCGTCACCGTCGCCAAGATCACGGTCGGCCGTGCCGTCGGCCCAGTTGCGACCATTGCCCA
This sequence comes from Mycobacterium sp. AZCC_0083, assembly GCF_014202335.1. Lineage (GTDB taxonomy): Bacteria > Actinomycetota > Actinomycetes > Mycobacteriales > Mycobacteriaceae > Mycobacterium. The sequence continues at coordinate 619,475 of NZ_JACHGP010000001.1, forward strand.
TCAACTGCACGGGGCGATCGGCGTGACCGGCGAGCATCCGCTGTGGTTGTTCACGCTGCGCGCCCAGAGCTGGGTTTCCGACTACGGCACCACCAGCCACTTCGCGCGCCGACTGGGCCGCCTCGCCCTGGCTGCGGAGGATCCATGGGATCTGGTGACGGGCGATCTGACCCAAGTCGAAAACAAGAGATGAAGGAGAACCGGTGACGGTACAACAATTCGAAGGCGCGTCGGCGATTGTCAGCGGCGGCGCAGGCGGTCTTGGCGAGGCAACGGTGCGTCGGCTGCATGCCGACGGACTGGGCGTGGTGATCGCCGATCTCGCGGCGGACAAGGGCAAGGCGCTGGCCGACGAGCTCGGCAGCCGGGCGCTGTTCGTCAGCACCGACGTGACGAGTGACGACAGCGTCCTTAGCGCCATCGAGCAGGCCAGCCAGCTCGGCCAGTTGCGCTACGCCGTCGTCGCACACGGCGGTTTCGGTGTGGCACAACGGATCGTGCAGCGCGACGGCAGCCCGGCCGACATGGGCGGCTTCAAGAAGACCATCGACCTGTACCTCAACGGCACGTACAACCTGACCCGCCTGGTGGCGGCGTCGGTGGCGACTGCGGAACCGCGCGACGGGGGGGAACGGGGCGCCATCGTGATGACCGCCTCGGTGGCCGGCTACGAGGGCCAGATCGGGCAGACGGCCTATGCCGCGGCGAAAGCCGGCGTCATCGGGTTGACCATCGCGGCTGCCCGCGACCTCAGTTCGGTGGGCATTCGGGTGAACACCATCGCGCCGGGCACCATGAAGACGCCGATCATGGAGTCGGTCGGCGAAGAGGCGATCGCCAAGTTCGCCGCCAACATTCCGTTCCCGAAGCGACTGGGCACCCCCGACGAATACGCCGATGCGGCAGCGTTCCTGCTCACCAACGGCTACGTCAACGGTGAAGTCATGCGCCTCGACGGCGCGCAGCGCTTCACCCCGAAGTAATCGGACCACTCGAGTTTGACGGCCTGGCTGCTACCGGCAGCCAGGCCGTCGGTCCGATCACCAAGCGGGGCCCGAACGTGCTTCCGAACACGAACTTCGGTTCAAGACACCAAGATTGGGTCGAATGCTGGTGACGCTCGCAGACGTCTTGAGGTTGTTCGAGCTGACAGTGCTGGGACCCGACACCTTCGAGGGCACCCAGCCCGATCCGCCCAACCACCACATCGTCGGTGGCCAGCTCGCCGCGCAGGCGTTGATGGCGGCCAGTCGGACCGCGCAGGGGCGTCGCCCGCATAGTTTGCACGTCTACTTCCTGCGCCGTGGCGACGCACGCAGGCCGGTCCGGTTCGAGGTCACCCGACTACACGACGGCGGCACGTTCACGTCCCGTCGGGTCGCGGCCACCCAGGACGGCGAGGTACTGATGGAGGGCCTCTCCTCGTTCGCCGCCGCCGTCGACTCGACCGCCTACCAGCGCCCGATGCCCGACGCGCCAGCACCCGAATCGTTGATTCCGATCGAAGAACAACTCGCCCCCTACGCCGCGGAGTTCGACGGCTGGTGGCTCGACAAACGCCCGTTCGACGTCCGGTACGTCGATCCGCCCCCGCGCATCGCCATGGACTCAGAAGAGCCTGCGGGGCCGCTGAGCCGGATCTGGCTGCGGGCCAGGGGCGCCATTCCGGCCGACCCCGTCGTGAACAGCTGCGTGCTGACCCTTCAGACCGCCCTCACGCCGGTGGAGGCCACGCTCGGACCGATGCGAAAGTCGCAGTACGACATCTCGGCGCTACTCGATCACACGGTGTGGTTCCACCGGCCCGCCGACTTCTCGAATTGGCTCTTCTACGAGCAGGCCTCACCCACCGGGGTCGCAGGTCGTGCGTTGGCGACGGGCACGGTCTACAACCGCAACGGGGATTTGGTGTGCACCGCCGCCCAGGAGGTCTACTTTCCCTCGCCCAAACATAGCTAGGCGACGCCAGCAAATGCTCCGCAGCCCGCCCATGGACGGCGCTACAGCCGGCCCTCGACCTGAAGCTCGGGGTGCACCCAGTCCGGGGAGTTCTTCTGCTTGAACGCCCGGAACCCTTCGCGTGCCTCGGGTCCGAACAGGCTCGTCTGCATGCCGATCCGGTCGAACAATCCCAGGTAGCCATCCAGGCTGGACTTGATCACGCCGCGCGCCCCAGGAGCTGTCCGGCAGCACTGCGCGAGAAGCTCTTTGGCTGTTTCGATCAGGTCGTCGTGCGGAACCACCCTGGCTACCATGCCCCACTCGACGGCCTCCTCGGCGTTCAGAGTCCGGCCGGTGAACATCAGATCCTTGGTGCGGACCGGTCCGATCATGCGTGCCAGCACCTGGCTGTAGTACGTGTCGGCGATGCCGCGGAACAACTCGGGCACGCGGAACGTCGCCCGGTCGCTGACCACGGCGAGATCGCTGCACATCGCGATCTGCAGGCCGCCACCCTGACACAGGCCGTTCACCGCCGAGACCACCGGCTTCGGCGACTGCCGCAGGATGTCGAACGGCGTGACGTCCATGCCCATCGTCGAGGCGAAGTCCATCCAGTTGTCCTCTGCGGCCTGGCCGAGGTCACCACCGGGGGCAAAGACGTCACCCGTGCCGGTGATGAGCAGACCCGCGAGATCGGGATCGGCGTTGACCCGGCTGATGGCGTACCGGATGCCGAAGTACATCGCGGGCGTCATGGCGTTGCGCGCCTTCGGACGGTCCAGGGTGCAGATCGCGAAGGCGCCTTCGCGTTTGAACGTCAGGAAGGGCGTGCCCAGCCAATCGCCGTCGGGTGGGCGCGGACCGCCATTGGGGCTATCGGACATGTGGGAATCCCTTCCATAGCGTCGACCGGCTTGTCTCCATCAAATTAGCCAAATAGTTGTATGATTCCAAACTCGCGGCGTAGCATCCACGGGGTGGCACACGTCACTGCCGCGTGCCCGCGCCGCCCTTCTCAGCGCGGCCGATAGCGAGCTACTGGAGGAATACGAATGGGTTCACTCGACGACCGGGTCGTCTTCATCACCGGCGCCGCCCGCGGGCAGGGCCGCTCGCACGCCGTGATGTGCGCCGAGCAAGGTGCCAACATCGTCGGAGTCGACATCTGTGAAGACCTCGAGATCGTGCCCTACAAGCTGGGTACTTTCGAGGATCTCGAGGAGACCGCTCGCCACGTCGAGAAGACCGGGCAGGAAATGCTTTTCAGCAAGGCTGACGTCCGCGACAAAGCGGCCCTGCAGCAGGCTTTCGACGCGGGTGTCAAGAAGTTCGGCCACATCGACACCGTCATCGCCAATGCCGGTGTGGTCTTGACCAACGCTGACGAGCGGGACGCCTCCGAAGCTCTGCGCCTCGGGCTCGACATCATGCTCATCGGGGTGTGGAACACCTTCCAGGTCGCGATTCCACACATCAAGGAGCGCGGCAAGGGCGGCAACCTGATCGCGACCAGCTCCATGATCGCGCTCCTTGATCTCACCGATGGCCGCGGCGGCACCGATGCCTACCTGACGTCGAAACTCGCGATCACCGGCCTGGTGCGCGCGTACGCACTCATGCTCGCCAACGACCGCATTCGTGTCAACGCCGTGGCGCCGACCAATTGCGCGACACCGATGATCACCGAGAACCCTGCGCTGTTCAAGGTGATCGAGGAGAACCCGCATCTGGTCAACGCGATGTCGACCGCGCTGCCGGACTTCCCGATGATCGAGCCACGCGATGTCAGCAATGCGATCCTGTTCCTGATCAGCGACGCAGGCCGCACGTTCACCGGAAGCTTGTTGAAGGTGGACGCCGGGATGGACGTCAAGCGCTAGCGACCGCACCCGATGCAATACGGAATAGCGGACCGGTCGGCCCTGATCGTCGGCGGCAGCAAGGGTATCGGCTTCGAGGTCGCCAAACAGCTTGCCGGTGAGGGAGCCCGGGTGTGCGTGCTGGCCCGGACCAAGACCGGCGTCGACGCCGCCGTCGAGACGATCCGCGGCGAGGGTGGCACGGCGATCGGCGCCACCGCAGACGTCAGCGACCCCGAGCAGCTAAACGACGCCGTGCGCCAGGTGGCCGCCGAGCACGGACCACCGCTCATCGTCATCGGCCAGGCCAAGTACCAGCGGCCAGGGGACTTCGCCGACATCACCGACGTGAACGTCTACCGCGAGTCCTTCGAACTGCACACGATGAGCCAGATCCTGCTTCTGCAGGCGGTGCTGCCTGCGATGAAGGAGGCGGGCTGGGGCCGCTTCGTGCACATCGGGTCGGCCACCGCCAAGGAGCCGGCAGGCAACATCCACCACGCAGTGGCCAATACCAGCCGTCCGTCGACGATCGGTCTGCTCAAGACCGTCTCCGACGAGTACGCCCGCTACGGCATCACCGTCAACACCGTCGCTCCCGGATGGATCGAAACGCAGAACGCCCTGGACTACCTGCGCAACCATCTCGGCACCGGCTCCGAGAAGGAGCGCAGCGAGTTCATGTTGACCGAGGCGCACGTACCAGCGGCACGCATGGGACAGCCGAACGAAATCGCCTCGCTGATCACCTATCTGTGCTCAGAACCTGCCGGATACCTCACCGGTGGCTGGATCGAAGTCGACGGCGGCCTACACAGGTCGGCGTTCTAACCCTAGGAGAACACGTGGAAACCCTTGGTGCACCCAAACTCTCCTTCGCGAGCCTGCCGATGGCGGCGGACCGTGGCGTCGGGTGGAAGACCGTTCGCGATGCCGGCCGGGTGGTGTTCATCGACGGCTGGTACTACCTATCCCACCGCGAGGACGTACTCGCCGCGCTGCGCAATCCCGAGTTGTTCTCGTCGAAGAAGGCCTTCGACGTGCTTGGCGCCCCCATCCCGCTGGTGCCCATCTCGTTCGATCCACCCGAGCACACCCGGTTCCGCAAGATCCTGCAGCCCTTCTTCAGCCCGCACACCTTGAAGGAGATGTTGCCGTCGCTTCAGAAACAGGCGATCGACATCGTCGACGAGATCGCCGAGCGGGGCGAGTGCGAGGTCGTGGCCGACATCGCGATTCCCTATCCCTCACAGGTCTTCCTGACGCTGTTCGGGCTGCCGCTTGAGGATCGCGACCGGCTCGTCGCGTGGAAGGACTCGGTGATCGCGCTTGCGGAATCACCGTCGCTGGAGGGCGTCGACCTCACTCCCGCAATGGAATTGCTCACCTACCTCACCGAAGCCGTCAACGAACGACGGGCCAACCCAGGACCGGACATCCTGTCCCAGGTGCTCACCGGAGACGATGCCCTCGACGACGCCGAGGTGATGGGGCTGAGCTTTCTGTTCGTGCTGGCCGGGCTGGACACGGTCACAGCGGCGATGACCTCGGCGCTCTTGGAACTCGCCCGCAATCCGGAGCTGCGCACCACGCTGCGCGAGGATCCCGACCAGATGAGCGTGTTCGTCGAGGAGATCGTCCGGTTGGAGCCGCCCGCCCCGATGCTGCCCCGGGTCACCACCGCGGAGGTCACGATCGGGGACATCACCCTGCCCGCCGACACGCAGGTGCGACTCTGCATCGCCGCGATCAACCGTGACGACAGCGACGAGATCTCCACCAACGACGTGGTCATGGACGGAAAGGTGCACCGGCACTGGGGCTTCGGCGGTGGGCCGCACCGCTGCCTAGGGTCGCACCTGGCCCGCATGGAGCTCACCCTCGTCCTCGACGAGTGGCTGAAGCGCATCCCCGAGTTCTCGGTGGCTGCCGGTGACGAGCCGCACATCATCTTCCCCGCACAAACCTTCGCGTTGGAGCGGCTGCCGTTGAAGCTGGGGTGAGCTGCCAAGCCGACGGCGGGTACCTGTTTCGTAGCCAGTCGGCCGGGTCGACCGTCTGCCGATTGGCTGGCGGATCTGCATGGTGTAACCCATGGCCTGGTTAGTGCCCTGAGGCCAATTTCGTTACGTCATAGCCGAATACCCAATATTTTCGGCATCTATGTCAAAAATTGACCTACTATACGAGGATGGCACAGACTCCCTGGAACCCCGACACAACGGCCATTGTCTGCGTGGAATGCCAGAACGGCGTCCTCGGGCCGGAATCGGTGTTGCCCGCGTTGGCCACCGACAGTGCCGATCTGGTGGGCAATGTGCGTCGACTGCTCGATGCCGCGCGCAAGTTCGGCGCGCGGGTGGTGCACGCCACCTACGAGGGAAGCCTCGGTGGCCGACCGACGGGAACGGCACGGCTGTGGCGCGCTTTGGGACCGGCCACCGCCCACTGGGCGCCGGGGGTCGCCGCGACTGCCGTCGTTCCCCAGCTGCTCGGGCCGGGCGACATCGTGCTGCCGCGCCATCACGGGCTGTTCCCCACCCTGGATTCGGAGTTGCTGCCGGTACTCAAGGGCTTCGGCGTGAGTACCGTCGTCCTCGCCGGGGTATCGCTGAACCTGGCCATCACCCATACCGCAGGGCACACCACCCAGGCCGGCTTCGAGCTCGTCGTTCCCCGCGACGCCGTCGGCGGCACTCCTGCCGAGTACGCCGAACAAGTGCTCAACAACACCATTGCCGTGCTCGGCAGGCTGGCCACCGTCGACCAACTGATCAGCGAATGGGACACCGCCACTGCGTAGTTCGCCGCGCGCCGTTGAGTTCAGACGGCGTCGAATCCTGAGACCAGCCAACGGTCGCCGACCCGGTCCATGGTCACCTTCATGCTGGACTGGCTACTCGTGGGTCTTTCCTTGCCCACCGTTACGGCCTGGTTGACGAACACCAGCACCACCGCATGGTTCGGCTCCGCCGACACCGACGTAGCCGCCGGGATCGTCACCGTAGCGGAGATCTGCTGCTGCCTGGCGCCGGGTATGACGACCCTCTCGATCAGGTCGGTGTAGGAATCACGGAACGCGCCGGTGGTCCTATCGCGGGCCGCGGTCAGGTCGTGTTCGACGGTGTCTGGCTTGTAGGTCAGTAGCGCAACAGTGGAATCCCTTGCAGCCTGTACTGATTCGGCTGCGACGAACTCGGAGGTCCGCACCGACGAGTCCTGCCACTTCATGAAACCTGCGGTCATCGCGAGGATCAGGGTCAGGCCCGGCAGCAGTCCGTACACCAGCACGCGCCGCCAATCAATGCCACGTTCAACGGTTTCCGCCGGGCCGTCGGCCTCCCCCGCCGTTCCGTCCGGGGTGCTCACGTCACGAACCTGACACTGGAGATCTTGAAATCGTCACCCGACTTCTGCACGGTGAGACGCATTCGCCAGGACCGCGGTGGTCCTGCAGGTTTGTCGGCGACGGACGTCGTCACCGACACCGCAACGATGGCTTGTGCCTCGCCTGGCGCGACCGATTCCAGCCCCGCCGCCATGACAGTGCCCTGCGAGCTCGACTTCTCCTTGGTGACGATGTCCACGAAGGGTTTTGCCCCCTTGGCGAACTCGTCGTGGAGCTGTCCCGTGGCGGAGTCCAGGATCCGCTTGATGTCGGCGTCGGCGTGCCGGTAGTCGATGCTCGTGATGTCCACGGCGGCCCCGTCGGCGATCCGCAGATACAGTTCACGCTCGGCCTTCACCTGCTGGGATCGATGCGCCCGATAGCCGAGCCAACCCGTGAGGGCACCCAGCGCCACGACGCTGACCATCCCGGCGACGAACGCGAGCACCAACGGAGTCGGTAAATGGCGTGCCGGCTGGATGCCGTCGGCAGCCGCATCCCCAACGTCCGTTTCACCAACCGCCTCGTCATAATCGGCGACGTCGTGTGCATCGGTTGGTACGGATTCGTCTGCTGCAGTTTGGACCTCGTCCAAATCGCCGCCCGGCGAACTCAACTCCCGGGTGGCGGAAGCAGCATCGACTGCCATGTCTGATCCTTCGAGGCGTCCCTTGCGAGGTTCGATTGGGTATGGACCTTGCCGTCCGGCCCAATGTACTTGCCGGTGGCAGGGTCGTACTCCGCCGCCGCGATTCCCGGTGGTGAAGGTGCCGCTGGCGGAGGGACTCCTGCGGCTTCGGCCGCGGCTGCAGGCGTACCGGTACGCGGCTGCGGGACCGCCTGCCCCGAAAGTGTCGCGTTCGGGTCACCCTTCCAGTTGAAGCCGTCGTTGAGCGGCACGTAGTTCTCGTCGCTCTCGCACATCGCCGCGGTCGGTGCCCGCTTGCCCGGCTTGGTCTCGCACGGAATGTTGCGTGCGCCGCGGACATTCAGCGTCGAGTCCTGGGGCACCCGGCAGTACATGTCACCATCTGGTGTGTCGGGATAATCGATCAGGGCGCCTGCCCGTTTCTGCGAGGCAGGCAGGAAACCGGTGCTGCATGTCGGCGGCACGTTGACGTTGAGGTTGAAGCTGAGGTAGGCACCCTTGTAGTCCGGTTTGGTGTTCCGGTTGGCGATACCGACACCCTGGATCATCTCGGTGCCGGAGGGCAGCAGCACCAGGAGTTGCTCGATGTCGTTCTGGTAGGTCACCGCCATTTGTCCCACGTTCACCAAGTTTGCAAGCACGATGGGCAGCGTCGGCTGCAGCTTTTCGAAGAGGGCACTGACCTCTTCGGCGGCCGGGGCCGCATTCTGCAACACACCGCGCACGGCCCCGTCGTTGTCCTTGAGCGATGTGGTGATCGTGGCGAGGTGCGACGCCCACGTCTGCACCGAATCCGATGTGTCGGTCTGGGTGTCGAGGATGGGACCCACGTTGTCGACCACGTTGGTCAGTTCGTTCAGGTTCGCCTTCGCGTCGATGCCCAGCTGGGTCGAGCCCTTGATGAAGCGCGAGATCTCGGGCCCCAGACCGCCGAACGCCGTATAGCTCTCGTCGATGGTCGTCTTGAGATCATCACCGGGGATGGCCTCGAGGCCTCGGTTGGTTGCGTTCAGCAGTTCGTTGATGTCAGGCGGCACCGTGCTGCGGTCACGGGTGATCACGTCATCCTGCTTCAGCGGCGGTGACGTACCGTCTCGCGGCAGCAGCGCTACGTACTGCTCACCGACCGCACTCTGGCTGTGCACCTCCGCCTCCAGATTCGACGGAATGTCGATCCCCGACTTGAGCGCCAACACCGCGTCGACGTTGCCGTTGACGAGCTTGACGGACTTCACCTGTCCGACCTCGGTGCCGCGATAGGTCACGTTGGCACGCTCGTAGAGTCCACCGGCCTCGGGCAGCTGCAACGTGACGTCGTACATCCCCACGCCGAGCAGCTTCGGAAGCTTCACGTAGCCGAAGGCCATCACCAGCATCGCGCTCAGCGCGACGACGACGAAGATCGCAAGCTGGATCCAGATTCGCCTGCTCAGATGCATATCAGGGTCCCTGGTCGAAGTGGTAGGGCACGGTTAGCGGGTTGCGGGCCGTGTAGGGGCTCGGCATCTGGCCGATGGTGCGGCCCCACTGCAGTTCCAGCTCGGTCAGTTCGCCCTCGAAACGCGTGCCTGTCAGCAACCCGGCGTCCAGCCGGCTCAGCGTCAGGTCGATGACGGCGACGAGGTTGGCCGTGTCTCCGCGGAGCCACTTCGTCAGCGTCGGCTTCGGGAACGGGAACGTCGAGTAAAAGTCCAGTGCGCGGGTCAGCGCTATGCCGGAGTCGGCCAACGACTGCAACACCGGGCCGACATTCTGAAGGTTCTTGACCAGCGCGTCCTTCGACTGATTTACCGAGTCAGCAGCCAACGCACTGAATTTCCCTAGCTGATCGAGGGCATCGGCCAGGTTGTTGCGCTGGTCGTTGAGAACAGCCAGTGCGTCGGGAATCGTCTTCAAAGCCTTGTCCACCACGGGCTTCTGCTCGGCGATCTGGCCGACCAGATTGTTCAAGCTGTCCGAGGCGGCGATGATGTCACCGGTCTGGTCATTGAGGTAGCTGACGAACTTGTCCAGCTGAGTGATCAGGCTGCGCAGATCGTCTTCCCTGCCGCGGAACGCGGTGCTCAGTGCCTGGGTGATGTCTTGGATGTTGCCGAGCCCGCCGCCGCTGAGCACCAGCGATACAGACGCCAGCGTCTGCTCCGTACTGGGATAGAACGACCCATCATTCAACGGGATCAGCGCACCGTCCTTCAGCCTGCCCTCCGGCGCGCCCTTTGGCGGGTTCAACTCCACGTGCAGCGAGCCGAGAAGGCTGGTCTGCCCGACGGCAGCGGTCGTGTTCGCCGGCAGAACCACGTCGCCGTTGATCGACATCGTCAGAAGCGCGTGCCAGCCCTGCCTCTCGATCTTCGTCACGTTTCCGACCGTGACGTCGCCGACGCGAACCCGGGAGTTGCGCTCGATGTTGTCGACGTCCGGCAGCTGCGCCTGGATGGTGTAGGAACCCGACCCCTTGCCCTGCGTCCCTGGCAACGGCAGCGAGTTGGCGCCCTGCCAGTCGCCGCAGCCAGACGCGCCCACCACCAGCAACGCGGTGAGGCCGCTCGACACGATCGCACGAACCACCCGCCGCAGTCGGTCCGACATCATGCCCCTCCTCCGGGCGGCACCATCAGGCCAGGCAGGCCGGCGGACGGGTCGGTCGACACCGGCGCCGCAGGCGCAAGCTGGTCGACCGGACCGCCGGGTGGTGGGGGCGTGCTCGGCACGTACGGCGGGTCAGGAGGCGGATTGCCTGCGGGCTCTTGGAATTCGGTGAACGGAGCACCCGCAGGCGGAAGCGTCCCTCCGGGTCCTGGAGGTGAGCCCGCCGGCGGCGGAATGTAGTCCGGGCGCATCCAGTCTTCGCTGTAGGTGATTTCGTTGGGCCGGGCCTGTGCGCCGACGAACAGGTTCTCGCCGAGCGGCAGGTAGTTGTACTGCCGGTTCTTGACGATCGGCGCTAGGTACTGCACGCATAGCTTCGAGGACTGCTCAGCTCCCAGTCGCGATGCGGCCTGAATTGCGCCGCAGATGAATTCGACCGGATTGGCAAATTGGTTGACCGCCAGCGCGCCGGTCAACGCACCCTGCGCCGGCTGATAGATGTTCAGGAAGTTCTGGAACGCGTTGGGCGCCACGTGAAGCAGCTGCTTGAGATCTGGGATGCTCTCGTTCAGCGTCGTCGTGATCTTGGTCAGCTCGTCTGATGTCGTGCCCAATGACTCCTTGTTGTCGGCAACGAAGCTCTGCACGTCGCCGACGACGTCGTTGATCGATGTGATGGCGTTGCCGACCTCATTCGGGCCGTTCGATAGCGCCCCCGTCACCGAGGCGAGGTTGCCGTTGAGCTCTCGCATCAACTCCCGACTGCTCTCCAAGGCCGAGACCAGGATGGAAATGTTCTTGATCGTGCTGAACAGGTCTTTGCTGTGGTCGCCAAGGGCCGAGAACGCCTGCGACAGTTTGATGATCGTGTCGCGGATGCTCACGCCTTGCCCGCGGAGATTGTCGGCCGCGGTGTGGACGAATGCGCCCAATGTGCTTACCCCACCGGGTGTGGTCGGCTGCAATGTCTCGGCCAGTCGCTTGAGTTGTACGCGGAGGTCGTCGAACTCCACCGGGACCGCAGTGCGTTCCTGCGGAATCACCGTGTCGTTCTTCATCTCCGGACCGCCGGTGTAGGCGGGTGTGAGCTGGATGGCGCGCGAGCTGACCAGCGAGGGCGACAGGATGACCGCCTTGGCGTCGGCCGGTATCTGGTATTTGCCTTCCACGTAGAAGGTGATCTTCGCGCGGTCGGGTTGCGGTTCGATCGTCTCGACCTTGCCGACCGGCACGCCGAGCACCCACACGTTGTCACCTGGGAACAGACCATTGCTGTTCGCGAAGTACCCCACGATCTTGGTCTTGCCAACAGTGCCCGACGCGCCGTTCACGACGATGACGCCGGCGATCAGCACGACTGCAAGAACCGCCGCCAGGGCAATCCGCGCGATTCGCGAATTCTTCATCACGGCGTCCCTTCAGCTGGCTGGACAGGGCCGATCGGCGCGGGGTTGTTGGCCCCCGCCGGGCCAGGGGCGGCAGGCCCGACGACCGGCGGGTCGGACAGCGGTGGCGGCGGGCCCAATTGTTGGGTCACGGGTGGATCCTGTCCTGGCGCAGGCACTTCGATCGGACCGTAGGGGGTCTGGACGTTTTGCAGACCAGGCGTCGGTGCCAGCGGCGGCGGGCCTGGCGGGGGGCCGCCGGGCGGCGGCGCGGGTAGCGGTTGGCGGTAGGGGTAGCAACCGGTGGGGCCGGGCAATGGCAAGCCAGGCGGACCGCACCCCTGATCGCCCGGCTTACCGGTGATCGCGTCAGGGATGGTCATCCGAGGGTCGCCGCCCTGTCCGGTCCGCGGATACGGGATCGGTAGTGCGGGTGTGCCCGGCTGACCGACCTGTGGGTCGTTGCGTTCCGACGGCAGGAGCACATTGGGATCGAGACCGAGGTCGGAGAACGCCGCGTCGATGAACGGCTGGACGAACTGCCCAGGCAGCAGATTGGTCACGTAGGCCTTGAAGAACGGACCGGAACCGACGGACTCACCGAGCCCAAGCGCGTACTTGTTCAGGCCCTTCAGAGCTTTCTGGACCTCGGCCTTGCGATTGTTGATAAGGGCCAAGACTCCGTTGAGCTTGTCCAGCGCGGGCTTGAGCGGTTCGCGGTTCTCGGCGATGAAACCCTTGATCTGCTGGGTCACGGCGGCGATGTTGCCGGAGATCTGATCCAGCGCCGCGCCCTGCGTCTCCAGTTGGGCCAGCAGCGCATTGGTGTCGCGGATCAGGCTGACCACTTGGTCGCTTCGCTCGCTCAGCACGCCGGTGGCCTTGTTGGCGTTTTCCAGGAGCTTGCGCAGCTCGGCATCGCGCTTGTCGATGGTCTCGGAGAACCGCGCGACCCCCTCGACGGCGACTCGCAACGCGGGCGGGGTGTCGGCGAACGTTTCTGCCAGCGTCTGCAGCGAGCTGGAGACCTGGTCGGTGTTGAGGCCACTGATCGTGGCCGTCAGGTCACCGAGGGCGTCCGCGAGCTGATACGCGGGCTTGGTCCGCTCCACGGGGATGGCGCCGGACTGCTCGCCGTCACCGCGCGGCACGACCTCGAGGTACTTCGAACCCAGCAACGTCTTCGTCTTGACAGAGGCCTCGGTCCGGTCCCCGACCCGGACGTCCTTCGCGACGTCGAAGGTGACCAACACCCGCGCGCCGTCGAGTTCGACGCCGGTGACCTTGCCCACCTGGAAACCCGATACCTGGACGGGTGCACCCGCGGCAAGTCCACTGGCCTCGCTGAAGTAAGCGGAATAATCCTTGCCGTCGTTGAAGAACGGCAGTTTGTCGTAGTTGAGCGCGCCAACAGCCACGGCAACGGTCAGCCCAACTCCTATGGCGCCGATGATGAATGGGTTGCGCTCCTGAAACGAGATCATCGTGGTGTGCACCTGCCCGAGTCCTGGCCTGCGAGCTTGACGTACACCGGCTGGCCTCCCTTGCCGTTGAGCTTCAACACGACGTCGCACAGGTAGAAGCTGAAGAAGTCGCCGTAGATGCCCTGCCGGTTGAGCACCTGGTAGGCGTCCGGCAGCGTGGCGAGCAAGTTGTCGAGGAACCCCTTGTCGGACAGCACGTTGCCTGCCGTGCGGTCGGTCTCGGCGACCACCTTCTTCAGCGGCGGCCGCGCCTGAGCCAACAGGTCGGCCACGCCGCCTGCGGCAGAGTTGGCGTACGCGACCGCATTGCTGATGTCCTGCTTTCGTCCCGCAAGGCCGCCGACAAGTTCGGAAAGGGAGGTCACCGCCTTGCCGAACTGTTTGTTGTCATCACCGAGCGAACCGAGCACGGTGTTGAGGTTCACGATCACTTGCCCGATGAGCTCGTCGCGGTCCGCGAGAGTGCTTGTCAGAGCCCCGGTCTGGTTGAGAAACGAGTTGATGGTCGCGCCCTGCCCCTGGAGTGCCTGGATCAGCTGACTGGAAAGGGCATTGACCTGGTCGGGGTCCAGCGCACGGAACAGTGGCCGGAAGCCGCCGATCAGCGCGTCCAAGTCAAGCGCAGGCGACGTGCGCGTGATCGGGATCGTGGCGCCGGCAGGGAGCGTCTTGGTTTCGCCGACTCCCTCTTCGAGTCCGAGATAACGACCGCCGATCAGGTCCGCGTAGCGGATGACCGCGCGAGTGCCCTCGGTCAAGACCACGGTGTCGTCGGCCGAGAACTTGACGACGGCGGTGGTGTCGGGTTTGAGATGGATCTCCTTGACCTTGCCCACCTCAACGCCAGCGATGCGGACGAAGTCGTCGACCTTCAGACTGGACACATTGGTGAACTCGGCACTGAAGGTCCGCTCCGCCTGGAATCGCAGCTGAGCGAAGATCGCGAACATCGCGAACATCGCGAGTAGACAGGCCGTCACGAAGATGGCGAGGCGCCACAGGGCCCCTCCCAAATTGTCCTTCACGGCTGCGACTCCTCGTGGCTGTTGGTCATGGATGGTTCGACGGTCAAGGCGCCTCTGCAGGCAATGGCGTTCCGCCTGGCGGTGGGACCCCTTCCGCCGCAGGTGGTCCCACTACAAGGGGTGGCGGCGGCGGCGCCGCCGAGGGGCTCGGCAGCGGCGTCGGTTGGACCTGCCCGGGGAACGGCGGGGTGAAGGGCTCGACTCCCGCCACGGGGCTCGCCGGATCGGGCGCACTACCAGGAGGCGGTGCCGGTGGCAGACCCGGGTACAGCGGTGTGCCGTCGGGGGCATATTGCAGTGCGCCATACGCGGGCGCGCCGGGGTACGGGATGGGCCCTGGTGCAGGTCCGTTCCCATTACGGACGCTCGGTGGCTCCGGAACGCCACGGGTGGCCGGGAAGTAATTGGCGTAGCCCGGGAAACCGATGCCTGGGTTCACCCGCATGTCGTTGCCGGTACCCCAACCGGTGTTGGTCACCATGTACCGCACCGGCCAGTTCTTCGTGACGTCGGGTAGCGCACCACACCCTGGCTTGCCGCCGGGGCCGCCCTTGGCGCCGACGATCGGCAGATTGTCCGGGTACTTGTACGGATCGTCACCGCCCAACAGCGCGACGTCGAGAATCACACCCTTGCCGTTGGTACCTCCGGTCACGTCCAGGAAGCCGGTGTCGATGGTCTCCTTGCCGCCGAGGATCAGGCAGGTCAACTCCGGGTTGTACTTCATCAGCAAGTCCGTCGTCGGTACGAGGACGTTGGAGGCCTTGACCAGGTTGTCCTTGCTCGGCCCCAGCAGGTCGATTCCACTGTGGGACAGACCGATCACGCTGACGAGCAGGGAGTCGAGGTTCTTCGCGTTGTCGGTGATCGCCGTGCTTGTGGTACTCGCCGCATCCAGAACCGTCACGATGTTCTTCGCGGCAGCACTATAGGTATCACTGAAACCCTTGAGGGACTGCCAGTCTCGGCGCACGGTTTCGGACCGCGGATTCAGTGCCATCAGCACCTCGTTGCCGTCCGAGATTCCCTGACCGATCTGGTCTCCCTGGCCACGCAAGCCCTCGCCAAGCGCGGAGAGCACGGAGTTCAGCTTGGCGGGGTCGATCTTCTGCAGCACGTCGCGCAGGTTCTGGAAGACGGTGTTGACCTCGGTGCTGACGTTGGAGGACTGAACCACGGCGCCAGGAGCGAGGTGCTGGGAGCTTGGATCGCTCGGGTAGAGGAGGTTGACGTACTTGGCGCCGAACGCGGTGGTGGCTCGGATCTCGGCCCCCACGTTCGCCGGGATCTGTTGGAGTACATCGGGATCGATCTGCAGTTGAAGGCTCACCTGACCGGTGCCGCCGTTGATTTCACCAACCCGACCGACCTGAACTCCACGCATCTTGACCTTGGCGCCCGGCTCCATCACCAGGCCCGCTCTGTCGGACGTCAGCGTCACCGTGTCGTATTGCTTGAAGGCGCCGACGAACATCATTCCGGTGCTGCCGACGAGGCCGGCGATGACCGCCAACAGGATCAGCGTCCACCATCCGGGAGCCAGTCCCTTGCCTCTTCTCGATTCCACGCGCTATCCCGAGAGGTTGAGTCCGCCGGACTGGCCGTAGATGGCCAGTGAGACGAACAAAGTCACGAACACGGAGGCGATCAATGAGGTACGTACGGCCCGCCCCACCGCCTCGCCGACTCCGGCAGGCCCGCCGGAGGCGTTGAACCCGTAGTAGGTATGGACGAGCATCACCACGATTGCCATCGAGACGGCCTGCAGGAAGGAGTAGATGAGGTCCATCGGATTCAGAAACGTGTTGAAGTAATGGTCGTAGACGCCGGTGGACTGCCCGTAGACCAGGGTGGTGCCAGTGCGCGTGGCGACGAACGCCATGATCACGGCGACGCAGTAGAGAGGAATGACGACGATCACGCCTGCCAGCACCCGGGTGGAAGCCAGGTAGGCAACCGAGCGGATCCCCATCACCTCCAGGGCGTCGATCTCCTCGCTGATGCGCATGGCGCCAAGCTGCGCCGTGGCGCCGGCTCCGATGGTCGCGGCAAGGCCGATGCCTGCCACCAGAGGTCCGACGAGGCGGACGTTGAGGAAGGCCGACGTGAAGCCTGCCAGTGCCGCGACGCCGATTTGGTCGAGCTGGTTGTAGGCCTGCACCGCGATCAGCGAGCCCGCGGACAACGTCAGGAACCCGACGATGACGATGGTGCCGCCGATGATCGCCAGTGCGCCAACACCAAGACTCATCTGAGCAATGAGCCTGATGACTTCGCTCTGGTATCGAAACAAGGCGTCGGCGATGCCCTTGATGGTCTGGGCGTAGAACTGAGTCTGACTGCCGATCCGATTCCAGCCGTCAACCCAGCCGATGAAAGTGCTTCGCAGGCGCGGAAACTGATTGCTCGCGAGGCTCACGTCGCTCCCGCCTTCACGGCGACCGCGGTGGCGATCACATTGATCACGAACAAGGCCATGAACGTGTACACGACCGTTTCGTTGACGGCGTTGCCGACCCCCTGCGGTCCCCCGCCGACGGAAATGCCCTTGTAGCAGGCAATCAGGCTGGCGGCGAGGCCGAAGAGCGCCGCCTTTATCAGCGCCGTGATGACGGCGGGCCCCTTCACCAAGAGCGTCAACCCCGCGGCGAATGCGCCAGGGGTGACGTTCTGGAAGAACACCGAGAAGACGAAGCCGCCTGCGATGCCGACGAGACACACCAGGGAAGCGAGCAGAAGGGACACCAGCGTGGCGGCCAGGACCCGAGGCACCACGAGTGCCTGGACCGGGTTGATGCCAAGCACCCGTAACGCGTCCAGTTCCTCGCGGATGGTCCGTGAGCCCAGATCGGCACACATCGCGGTGGCGCCGGCGCCAGCGATCACCAGCACCGTCACGATCGGGCCGGTTTGGGTGACCGTGCCGAGCGCAGCGCCCGTTCCGGAGAAGTCCGCCGCTCCGATCTCGACGAGCAACACATTGATGGTGAAGGTGGTCAGGACGGTGAAGGGGATCGACAGAAGGATGGTCGGCAGCAAGGCGACCCGCGCCACGAACCACGTCTGCAGGATGAACTCTCGCCATGCCCACGGCGGCCTGAACATCTGAACGAAAGTGTCTAGTGACATCGCGAAGAAGTCCCCGAGGGCGCGAACGGGCTTGCCGGCGGATTGCAGACTAACCACTACCGCCCCCTTCACGCGTCATCCGGATTGGCATGGAGTGCTGAATCCCTTCGCCGCTAAACGCTGATCACTCTTGCGCGAACTTGTGACCAGTAACACAAGCACTGCCGTCGAACCGTACACCACGATTTTCGACATGAGCAACATTCGAAGGATTCACACAAGGGGGCATCCAAGTCCACCTAGTAGAACAAGTGAGATTTGCTAGACACCTATGTGACGATCGAGGCCAAGCGTCTCATGAGTCGGCTCAAATGCGACGCGCACACGATCTCCGAGAGATCGGTCCGCGAGCGCCCCACCAGCGACTTCGCCCTCCGCGCAGGCCTGTGCGAATATCAAATGCGATCGACATCGACGAGCCATCCCCGTGCGGCGCAGCTGGCTATCGTCTCATCCCGCCGTGTTGAACAACGCGAGGCAGACCCAAAGTCGGTTGCTGTAGTTTGCCAGGGCCTCGTAGATTAGACGGCGTCACGTCAATGTCAGCAAGTATTTCCATTTGCCGCGAATTACATTTGTGCGGACATGGAGATGAATTTATCGGACAAATGTGAACACTCTTCACGGCGCAATCAATCGGGCCAGAAGATTGCATTTCTCCACGGAGATGGTTCTCCGTAAATGGGTCCCGAAAGCGGACAGGATCCTTTTCCAGTCAGCGTTTCGTCATCAAATGAAGGCCATTGCCACGGTTTCACACCTGCGCCAAAACTCGCCACCCGACGCGCATCCGCGTGCCACGAAGCACTACAGACCCGTCCCGCAGGCCACCCCCTGAGCGGCCCGATACGAGCTCGCGCATCCGGCCGACAGCGACCCGCGTCGCCGCAAGCCAAGTCTCGGGACATACCCCTTTTACCGGCCGTGCGCCCCGCTGATCACGTTCTATATCCCGCGGGGTCACGTTCGTCCGACAGGTGCGTTGGCTACCTGTGCGCTGAGCGGTCGCCGATCCCTCGGACCGCCCAGCTTCCGGCCCTTGCCCCCTTCGCGGTCGGTGACCAAGTCGAGCCCGGAAGCTCCGAGCCCGGCCGACGTCCGATTAAGACGAGCCGACTCCTTTGTTCCGACGGAGAATGTGTCAGCGGCAGGCGCGTTGTAAATAGTGAATCATCTATCCATTTATCGGATTAGATAGCTACCGATATCCGGCAGTCGGGGCCCGCGCCTCAACGCGCCATTTCGGACACTCCCGCCGCGGATATCACCTCGTTGCTCGCTAGCGGCATATGGACGCCTGCCTGCCGATTCGCGCCGTTTCTTTGCGTTGATTCCCTGTTCGCCGGAGGATCTTCGCCAACGCCGAAAGAACACCGGCACCGACCACGCGTCGGCTGCTGCGCGGCGCCGTCGATCGCCGATCCGGCTGGACCGTGACTCCGATTCGTGTTCTGACGCCGTGTACACACTTGTAGGATCCGGACCATGAACCAGTGCCTCGCCGCAGTCGTCAGTAGCTTCGCGCTCACACTGGCCGGTGTCGCCCACGCGTCGATCGCCACCGCCAGTCCTCCGTCCGACGGCGGGGACTCACCCTCCTGCGTGTACACGATGTCAGCGCCGCAGGTGGTCTCGGTGTCGGGCGTTGCGATGGTGACTGCCTCGCTGAAGCCGTTTCCGTGTACGGGACACATCAGCCCCAACTCACTGACCATCTGCATCGAAGCGCAAGGAAGCGCGCCGCCGCAGTGCGCCTTCAGAGCCGTTCCCGAGAAGGCGGAAGTATTCGTGCCCTACAAGCCAGGGACCACCTACATCACCAACGGCACCGGCTGTGGCTCGGTGTACACCACACAGGGCTCGATCTGCGCGTCCGTGGGGCCGACGTCCACGATCCTGTAACCGCGACGGCCGTTGGCGCCATCAGGATCCAGCGTTCAGCGATCGCCACAGCATCTCGGCGGCAGCAGTAGCCACGGCCGCGCGAGACATCGCGGCAATCTCGTTGTGGCGGACCATCAGCCACGATCGCTCGAGCATCGCCATCACGACCAGACCGGTAGCGGACGGATCGACGTCGACCCACGTAGGAGCCATCTTGGCGATGGCCTCCCCAAGTGCTGCTGCCGTACGACGATGTGACCGCGCCACCGCCGCGCGGAACTTTCGGTCGGCAGGCATGTCCTCCGTAGATCGGATCACGAAGGCCCCATTGCGGTCGAGGTAGTCGAAGTACCGGTCGACCCAACCCTCGACCTCCTCACGGGAGGGTGGAATCCCGAGGTCGCCGAACTCCTGCACGACCTCGAGCACCTGGCGGTAGGTCGCCGTGCCGAGCTCGATGAACAGCTCGGTCTTGTCCGAGAAGTAGTAGTAGAAGCCTGCCCTGTTGACGTCCGCCATGTCGGTGATGTCCCGGATCGTTACCCCCGAGAAGCCCTTGCGCGCGAACACGATCCGCGCGGCATCCAGAATCGACTCACGGGTGCGGTCGGACTTGCGCGCGGCTTGCGGGGGCAGGCCCTCAGACGCCATGCGGTACTGGCTCGCCTGCCGAATGCTCTGGATAGAAGCTGCTTGCCCACCGCCGCAGCGCGCGGAATCCCGCCGCTTCCGACGTCGCGAGCGCAGGCGGATCGAGGTACTGCTGATGTTCCCAGATCCGGATGTCGTCCGGCAGTGCCAGTTTGGCCGATTCCAGCCTGGCCTGAAAGTCGCCAGGTGCGCCCGACTCCTCAGCACTGATCCAGTAGCCGGCGAAGATGTCGGACCTGGTGTCATCGACCGGCGTCGCACAGATGGAGATGACGCGGATGCCGTCACGCATGTGCTCGCCGTTGAAGGCCACGCCGATTCCCGACCAGTAGATCTCGATGGTGTTCATCGTGTCGCCCTCACGGTCCTCCCCGTCGGTCCACCGCTTGCCGAAACCAACCTTGGCTACCCACGTCGAGTCGTCGGTCCGCTCGCGCAATACCACCGGGCTGATGGGGGTCCGGTGCACGAAGCGGAAGTGATGCGGATCCACGGCATTCTCCGCGATCACCTGAGGGTGCACCTTGACCTTCTCGAACCGCGTCCGGCATTCGGGGTCGAAGGGGTGGAACGTCGTTTCCCGCACGTGGGGACCGAGGACCTCGAACGCTTCGGGTGCGGCCCACAGAGGCGGTCGCGCATCGGCGTCGTGCCAGATGTAGATGGAGTCATTGAGCTCGGCCACTGGATACGAGCGCACGCGACGGCCCCTGTTGGGACGGTTCTCGTAGGGAATGCGGACGTTGCGGCCATCGCCGTTCCACACCCAGCCATGAAACGGGCACTGGATGCCGTCCTCCACTACGCAGCCGCCGTGAGCGAGGCTGGCTCCGAGATGTTGACAGTGCGCATCGAGCACCTTGACCCGACCGTCCAACTCCCGGAACAGGACGAGATCCCGCCCGAAGTAGTGCATGGGCTGCACGTCGCCGATGGCAACGTCAGCGCTCCACGCCACCTGGAACCAGCCGGTGGGCACCATGCTCGGCAATGCCTTCATCGTCGTCACGGAGACGTCCTTTCGCCACATGCGTCTTGCCCTCACCTTACCCATTTTTGACATCTTTGTCGAAAATTTGGAACGGCTTCCGCTTTGTCCCATGGCACCGCCCGGGTACAGTGACGTGTATTACTAGGTGAACGATGTCGTTCAGCAGACGGTGAGGGATCATGGACTGGGGACTCCCATGGCCGGGCCAGGCGCTCGCGGCGCAGGCCGAAGCGGCAGGCGCAAGTGCGTTCTGCGCCGGCGAATTCGCCGATCTGAACGCCTACGTGACCGCGACCGAGATGGCACACAACACGTCGACGGCGGTGTTCGGCCCTGGCATCGCCTACGCGTTCGCCCGCTCGCCATTCGTCCACGCCGCCGCGGTGCGTCACCTGTCCCGGGCGTCTGCGGGCAGGGTCTTCCTGGGCCTCGGGGCGGGCACGTCGCGGATGAACCGGGACTGGTTCGGCGTCGAAGCGGCCCATCCCGCACCCCGGATGGGCGAACTGATCGAGGTGATCAGGGCGTACCTGACCGCCGAAAACGGCGAGTCCATCCAGTATCACGGCGAGTACTACAAGATCGACGCGGACATCCGTGCTCCCGTGCTCGGCCGACTCGACGTGCCGATTCTGATCGGGGCATTCAACAAGGTCATGACGCAAACGGCGGGTCGCGTCGCCAACGGCGTTCTGGGACATGGGTTGTTCACCGATCGCTGGTGGGCCGAACTGGTGGAGCCCGCACTGCGTCACGGCGCCGAATCGAGTGGACGCGATGTCGCCGACCTGCGGCGCTGGGGCTGGCTGATCACCGCGATCGACGACGACGACCCACAGCGCGCCGTTCGAGACGCGAAGTTGCAGATCGCCTTCTATCTGACCGTGCGGACCTACGACTCGCTGGTCGAGCTGCACGGCTGGCAGGACGAGGTCGCGGCGATTCGCGCAGCGTTCCGCAGCGGCCGACCGGAGAGCATCGCCGATCACGTCACCGACGACATGCTGTGGTCGATCGCCGTGTGTGGGGATACCGCGCAGGCACGCGAAATGCTATCCGCGCGCAAGCGATTGCCCGACCTCGCGTTCACGTCGCCACCGAGTTTTCTGGTCGGACGCCGACAACGCGCACGGTACGACGCGGCGGCAATCAAGCTGATGTCCCATCAGGATTGACTTGGTGAACCTCAGAACGAAACTATCCCAACATGGTTTACTGAGTAGTACATCTGACCGACCCAGGAGGTCGTAGTGGCCCGCCAGGAATCCCTCGCGCCGATGGTCGCGCCGGAGCCAACTTCTGGCGCAGTCCGGTCCCCCAAGACCGCGGAGCTGGTAGCGCAGACGTTGCGGCGCATGGTCGTCGACGGGCAGTTGAAGGACGGCGACTTCCTGCCGTACGAGCCCGACCTGATGGCCCACTTCCAGGTCAGCAGACCAACCCTGCGAGAAGCGGTGCGCGTGCTGGAGTCCGACCGTCTCGTCGAGGTGCGACGCGGTTCGCGGACCGGTGCGAAGGTACGGGTGCCCGGCCCGGAAGTGGTAGCCCGACCGGCCGCACTGGTTCTGGCCATCTCGGGCACGACACTCGGCGACGTGATGACGGCGCGCATCGCCATCGAGCCGCATGCTGCCCGGTTGTTGGCCGATGAAGGCAGCGAGGGAGCGCACGCGGAGCTGCGCCAACTCGTAGAAGAGATCCCCCAAGCCTGGGAAGCCGGCAGGCTGGCACAAGCCTCCGCCAACCTGCACCGTCGCATGGTCGAGTTGTCGGGCAATGCCACCCTGGCGTTGATCGCCGGGATGCTGCACGAGATCGCCGTGAAGCACACCTCCGCGGCAATCCTGCGAGACCAGAATGGGGCGCCGAAGGCGCAGTACACCAAGCTGATTCGATCCTACCGCCACCTCGCCGATCTGGTGTCAGATGGCAAGGGCGCTGAGGCCGAGGCCCACTGGCGCAGGCACATGGAGATTGCCAGCGCTGCGCTGCTCAAGGGATACGAGAAAACCAAAGTCCGCGACATCATGTACTGAACTGGAGGCAGTGTGTCGACGAGCAAGCAGGTCTGGGAGGTCTGATGCGCAAGCCGCTCAACGGAGTTCGCGTGCTCGAGGTGGCGCAGTTCACCTTCGTACCGTCGGCAGGTGCCGTGCTCGCCGACTGGGGTGCGGAGGTCGTCAAGATCGAGCATCCCGTCACTGGCGACGCGCAGCGCGGCTTGGTCAAGGTCCTTGGTGCGGCTGCCTCCAAGCCGGGGTCCTCCTTCGCACCGATCATGGAAGCCCCCAACCGCGGAAAGCGCAGCGTGGGACTGGCACTCGACAACGCGGAGGGACGGCCGCTGTTCGACGAGCTGGTCCACCGAAGCGACGTGTTCCTCACCAACTATCTGCCATCGGCACGGGCGAAGCTGAGTATCGACGTCGACGACGTTCGCCGCGTCAACCCCGACATCATCTACGTGGCGGGCAGCGGCTTCGGCATGAACGGTTCCGACCGCGACGCGGGCGCGTACGACGCAACGGCGTTCTGGGCGCGCGGTGGCAGCGCCGACGGACTCAACCCGCCCGATGCCACACAATCGGCGTTCATGCCCGCTGGCGCATATGGGGACAACATCGGCGGCATGACCATCGCAGGCGGCGTGGCGGCGGCACTCTACGGGCGGCACGTCACAGGGGAACCGTCGGTGCTCGACGTTTCGCTGCTCGCCGTGGGCGCCTGGACCACCCAGTTCAGTGTCAACATGGCGATGCTGATGGGCGGGCCACTGCCCAAGGTGGAGCGCCGAACCCAAGCCCCCGGCAATCCGCTGACCGGTGCGTACCGCACCGCCGACGGCAGGTTCGTCCAACTGTCGATGTTGCAGCCCACCCGGTACTGGCCGGAGTTCTGCCGGTTGATGGGACTCGATCAGTACGCCGAGGACCCTCGGTTCGAATCACTCGCCGCGATGGCCGAGCACGCCGACATTGCGTACGGCATCGTCCACGACGCCATCGCCAAGTTGACGTTCGCCGAGTGCAAGACGGTGTTGAGCCGCGGCACCGGACAGTGGGCGCCGGTGCAGGATGCTTGGGAGATCGCGCACGACGAAGCGTTGACCGCCAATGGCCGGATCGCCAACATCGTTGATGCCGAGGGCAATTCGCAGCAACTGGTGGCCAGTCCTGTCAAGTTCGACGACGATCCGTCGGCACTGGAGCGGGCCCCGCAGTTCGCCGAGCACACCGACGAGGTGCTACGCGAACTCGGCGTCGACGACGACCGCCTCATCGAGCTGAAGATCGCCGGTGTCATCACGTAATGTCGGCAACATGGGGCCGCCGACATGACCTCCGGTGATGATGACACCGTCAAGGACCGGTTGATCAAGGCAGCAGACGCCGAGATCACGTCACGCGGTCACAATGCGGTGCAGATGGAAGTGGTCGCCAAGATCGCGGGTGTCTCACGGGCGACCGCGTTCCGCCAACTCGGCAGTGTCTCGGAGATGCTGTTGCAGGTCGCGTTGCTGCGGGCACGTCGACACATGACGGCGGTCGAAGCGGTGATGGCAACCAAGACCGGTGTCTTCGCCAAGCTGGAGGCAGCGTTGGTGTACACGGCCCGCGAATTGCCGTCCGACCCGTCGATCGCTGCACTGATCGCTCAGCACTCCGAGTCGGTACACGACCCCCGCGTGCATCAGGTTGCCGTGGAATCGATCGGCCCCGTGCTGGACGAGGGCCAGCGCAGTGGGCAGGTACGCACTGATCTCGAGATTGGCGAGATGGTCGACTTCCTGGTGGAACAGTCCTACCTCGCGGCGGAGGAGATCGACCGATCCGAAGACGAAGTACGGCGGCGCTTTCGGCACTTCGTCATCCCAGGGCTCGCTGCGTCCGACGGGTCGAGCGGCGAACACGTCTCCCGAACCATGGAGGTCGAGAACGCAGTCGGTGTGGCGATCGAGGCGCTGAGCAACCTCGCCGACCAACTACGCCGCGACCGCACCGAGTGACGTTGCCGCCGAACCGGTTGGCGCACTGACGTAGTTGCTTAGCCTGCCTTGATGCGATCCACGATCAGGTCCCGTACGAGGTCTGGATGGTCCTCGGGGATCCAGTGCGAGCCGTCGACGACCTCGAACCGGTAGGGGCCGGTGACGTAGCGCTCGCATAGCTCTGCACACCGGCGGCCGAGTGCGATGTCATCGGTGCTCCACACGTATGTGGTTGGTACCGAGACCCTTTGGAGGTACCTCGTGGAACTGAAGGGCATCGCCCGATACCAGTTGATGGCCGGGGTCAACGCACCGCTTTCGATGACGTCGGTGTGCACCTGGCGCAGGGCTTCGGCATCCATTCCGCTGTTGGCGAGCAATCGGTCGGTTTGCTTCGGGAAGCGGCGCAGCACGGTGTCGGCCAGCCACGGAATCTGGAACATGGCCATGTAGTACGACTTCAGCGCCTGAGTGCTGCTGAGCAGGGACCGCAAATACGCCCTCGAGTGAGGCACGGACACCGCGGTGAGAGTCCTCAGGAGTTCGGGGCGCCCTGCAGCAGTCGCCCACGCGACGATGGCGCCCCAGTCGTGACCGACCAGATGCACAGGCGACCCCACGGCGGCAACGAGTGCGGCGACGTCGCCGACGAGTGCGCTGATCCGGTACGCGAAGCGACCCCGCGGACGGGCAGTCGGGGTGTATCCGCGCTGGTCGAAGACCAAGGTGCGGTAGCCGGCCTCGTGCAGACCCGGCGTCACCGCGTCCCACGACTTCGAGGTCTGCGGAAACCCGTGCAGGAGAACCACGATCTCACCGCCGATCGGCCCCTCGTCCCTCACCGGGAACGTGTAACCGTCGTTCGCGAACTCGCGGATGCGTTCACTCATCGCGCTGGCTCATGTTGATGGTCCTCTCCCGGGGGCGACGTACGCCTCGACCTTTGACCAGAAAACTATGCCCGCCGGCCGACACGAAGTTGCTTAGGGTAGCCTAACGTTCGATGAGCTTCTCGTATGCGACCGTCATCGAGACGATTCAGCTGACCCCCCGCCTACGGCGTATCACGCTGAAGGTCGACGACCCCGAATTGCTCGAGGTCAAGCCGGGCGGCGACTCCGCAGTCGGTGTCTACTTCCCC
The DNA here is from genome assembly GCF_014202335.1 of Mycobacterium sp. AZCC_0083. GTDB lineage: Bacteria > Actinomycetota > Actinomycetes > Mycobacteriales > Mycobacteriaceae > Mycobacterium. The sequence continues at coordinate 645,582 of NZ_JACHGP010000001.1, forward strand.
ATCGTCGGCCCCGACGGCGAACGCACCGGGCCGCCGACCGTGACCGGCGCCGACGGCGGCCGTTACGTCGACCCCGAGTCGGGATCCGAGGGTCGCAACTACACCGTTCGAACCCATGACGGTGACCGGATCGACCTCGACGTCATCCTGCACGCCCGCGGGCCTGGAACCGCGTGGGCCAGCTCCACCGGTCCAGGCGACCGGGTCGGGCTCGACCACGCCAGGTCCTGGTATCGGCCAGAGCCGGCGAGCGATTGGCAGCTGCTGGTCACCGATCTGTCCGGGCTGCCCGCCGCGGCCCGCATCATCTCCGAATTGCCAGGCGGTGTGCCCGTCACCGTCGTCGTCGAGGCCGCCGACCCCGAGGATCTGGAGTACCTGCCGACGCATCCGGACGTCACCGTCGTCTCGAGCGTCGGCACTGGAAACGGCCACGCCCCAAGCCGGCTCGCTCGTCTGGTCCGCGAGCTGACGCTGCCCGAGGGCCGCGGCTACTGCTGGTTCGCCGCGGAGGCCGCCGAATCCCGCGCCGTGCGAAAGTACTTCCGCGGCAACGGGTGGACGGTCGAACAACTCGACGTCACCGGTTACTGGCGGTTCGATTCCGAGACCTGGGACGCCAAGTTCGCCCTCGTCCAGGACGACGTCGTCGCGGTCTGGGAACGCGCCCTCGCCGACGGCAAGGGCGAGAGAGTCGCCGACGAGGAGTTCGACGAGGCGCTCGAACGAGCCGGCCTCTAGACGACCATGACCGCCCCTACACCATCGGCCCCTTCGCCGACTTCATCTCCGGTGGAGCCGCCCGCGCAACTCACACAACGCAGCCGGGTCGTCGGGCTGCTCGGCGCCGTGGCGCTGTTGGCCCTGACGTGCGTCGCCAGCCTTGCCATCGGCACCGAGAACGTCTCGCTGCCGACGGTGTGGCAGGCCGTCACCGACTACCACGACGTCGGGGATCAGTGGATCGTGCACGACCTGCGGATCCCGCGAACCGTGCTCGCCCTGCTCGTCGGGCTGGCCCTCGGCCTGTCGGGGACGTTGATCCAGGCCGTTGGCCGCAATCCACTCGCCGACTCCGAGATCCTCGGGATCAATTCCGGCGCAGCGTTGTTCGTCGTCTCCGCGGTCGCCTTCCTCGGCATGACTGGCATCTGGACCTACATCTGGTTCGCCTTCGCGGGCGCGCTGTTCGCGATGCTGCTGGTCTACCTGGTCGGCATGACCGGCCGAGGCACCGTCACCCCGGTCCGCGTGTTGCTCGCAGGCGTGGCGATCGGCGCGGTGATGGATGGCGTCGGCTACGCGGTCCGGCTCCGCAACCCGCAGGCCTTCAACAACATGCGGTTCTGGGACGCGGGCGCGCTCGACGCTCGCCCACTCGAGGTGGCCGCCGCGATCGCGCCGTTCATCGCCGTCGGCGCGGTGCTGTGCCTGGTCGTCGGCCGCTCGCTCAACGTCACTGCCCTTGGCGATGACCTGGCAAAGAGCATGGGCGGCAACGTCGCCCGCACCCAGATCCTCAGCCTTATCGCCGTCACCCTGCTTGCGGGCGCGGCGACCGCTGGCGCGGGCCCGATCGGCTTCGTCGGCCTGATGGTGCCGCATGCGGTGCGGAGATTCACCGGCCCGGACTGGCGCTGGATCCTCGCGTACGCCACCGCCGTCGCACCGGCTCTGCTGTTGGCGGCCGACATCGTGGGACGAGTCATCATCCGACCCGCCGAGCTGCCTGCCGGCATCGTCACCGCGTTCCTCGGCGCGCCGGTGCTGATCTGGTTGATCCGCAAGCGGGGGGCAGACCGCTCGTGACGATCACCCAGAACGACACGGCCGGAGTGACATTCGGCCGACGCCAGTGCGTGATCCGGATCGGCAACGCGTCGGCTCGAGCGTCCTGGCGCGCGATCATCGTCGTCGCGGCGCTCTTGGTCGGCGCCTTCGTCATCGCGGTCGTCGCGGTCGGCCTCGGCAAGTACACCGTCGCACCGGCCGACGTACTCGGCGTCCTGACCGGAAGCAACACCTCGTTCGACCGGGTGGTCGTCCTGGAATGGCGGATGCCCCGCATGCTGATGGCGCTGCTGATCGGCGCCGCCCTCGGCATCTCGGGCGCCATCTTCCAGGCGCTGACCCGCAATGCGCTTGGCAGCCCAGACATCATCGGCGTCACCTCGGGTGCCTACACCGGAGCGCTGATCGTCATCGCCGGGATCGGCGGCGGTTACTACGCAGTGGCCACGGGCGCGCTGATCGGCGGCCTTGTCACCGCGGTCCTCGTCTACGCACTGTCCTACCGCAACGGGCTGGCGGGCTTTCGGCTCATCGTCGTCGGCATCGCGGTCAGCGCGGTGGTGAACTCGGTGAACCAGTGGATCATCATCAAGATCGACTTCCACACCGCCGTCACCGCATCGGTGTGGCAACAGGGCACCCTCAGTGGGCAGAGCTGGTCGCAGGTGCTGCCCATGACGGTCTGCCTGGTCGTCATGGCCGCCATTCTGGTCGCCATGGGACCGCAGCTGCCCGTGCTGCAGATGGGTGACGACGCCGCAGGCGCATTGGGCGTTCGGCCCGACCGCGCCCGGCTGGCCTATCTCGTCGTCGGCGTCGGTCTGGTGGCCCTTGCCTGCGGTGCGGCAGGACCGATCTCCTTCGTCGCGCTGGCGGCGCCGCAGATCGCCAGGCGGCTCACTGCCAGCCCCGGTGTCGGCCTGGTGCCGTCGGCGGTGATGGGAGCGGTGCTGCTGCTGGTCAGCGACGTCATCGCGCAGCAGGTGTTCAGTGGCAGCGAGCTCCCCGTCGGCACGGTCACCGTTTCGCTTGGCGGCGCCTACCTGATCTACCTGCTCATCTCACAGGCGCGCCAACGATGACGTCAGCAGAAAGTGGTCATCCCGTGACAGGACAACGCGACTCACGCCTCAGCGCCGATCACCTCTCCATCGGCTACGGGGACACCGCCGTCATCGCCAACCTGTCGGTCGAGGTGCTCGACGGCCGCATCACCGCCATCGTCGGACCGAACGCGTGCGGCAAGTCCACGCTGCTGCGCGGCTTCGCCCGACTCCTGAAACCGTCTGGGGGACAAGTCATCCTCGATGGGCACGACATCGGCAGCCTGCACACCAAGGAGGTGGCTCGCCGGCTGGGGCTGCTCCCCCAGACGTCGATCGCGCCCGAAGGCATCACCGTGGCCGATCTGGTGTCGCGTGGCCGGTTCCCGCATCAGAAGGTGTTGCGCCAGTGGTCCCGCAGCGACGACGAGGCCGTCGCCGGGGCCATGCGCTGCACCGGGGTGAGCGAACTGTCCGGCCGGCTGGTCGACGAGCTGTCCGGCGGTCAGCGCCAACGGGTCTGGGTGGCCATGGTGCTCGCCCAGCAGACTCCGCTGGTGCTGCTCGACGAGCCGACGACCTACCTCGACATCGCCCATCAGGTGGAACTGCTCGACCTGTTCGCCATGCTCAACCGCGAACAGGACCGCACCGTGGTCGCGGTGCTGCACGACCTCAACCACGCCTGCCGCTACGCCGACCAGATCATTGCGATGAAGTCCGGAAGCATTGTCGCGCAAGGCGATCCGAAGTCAGTGATCACCGAGGAGCTGGTCGAGGCCGTCTACGGCCTGAAGTGCCAGATCATCGACGATCCGCAGACCGGGACGCCGTTGGTGGTACCGCGCGCGTCGCCGCACGTCCGCGCGCGGACCTGAACTCGACAGTCAGGCCGTGGCGAGGTCCGCGTGTAGGTACGGGGAGATGTTGCGCATCGCGCGCGCGACGTAGTCTTCCTTCTCCCCCACCGGAGCCACGTAGTCGAGCGCGCTCTCGGCCGCTTCGACACCCTCCAGGCGGGCGATCATCCAGGCCGCGAGATAGTGCGACGCCAGGCAGCCGCCAGCGGTGGCGACGTTGCCCTTGGCGAACAGCGGTTGGTTGACCACCTCGACGCCTGCCGCTTGGACCCACGGCTTGGTGGTCACATCGGTGCACGCGGGTACGCCGTCGAGGAGTCCGAGCTTGGCAAGCACCAACGTTCCAGAACACTGGGCGCCCAACAACTGCCGGGACGGATCGAGTTGCAACCGCGCCATCAGCTCCGGGTCGGCAACGACCTCGCGGGTCATCCGGCCGCTGCCGACGATCACCGCGTCCGCGGCGCTGGCCTCCTCGAGGGTGGCCATGGACTCGATGACCACGCCGTTCATGGAGCGGACTTTCGGCGTTGGGGTCGCGATCGACACACGCCAGTCCGACTTCTGTACCCGGTTGAGAACGCCGAGGGCGATCAGCGAGTCGAGTTCGTTGTAGCCCTCGAAGGTCAGGATGGCGATGTGCATGGGATCGTCCTTCACGGTCGGTGAATCCACATCGTAGATTGCCGCTCCTGTGACAATCAAAGAATTGTCATGCATACAATTGGCGCATGGTTGCCTCCCGCTACAAGGGTGTCGTGGATGCGTTGGCGTCCGACATCCGCGCCGGACGGCTGCCGTCGGGCACGCGGTTGCCGACGCACAGGCAGCTCGCTGCGCGTGAAGGTCTCGCCCTGGTGACCGCGTCGAGGGTCTATGCCGAGCTCGAAGCCATGGGGCTGATCAGTGGGGAACGCGGCCGCGGCACCTTCGTTCGCGAGACGGCGGTATCCCCTGCCCACGGTATCGACCAGCAGGTGGCTGCCGCCGACGTGGTAGATCTGACCTTCAACTATCCGTCGCTGCCCGGTCAGGCCGACATGCTGCGTCAGGCGCTGCGCGAGCTCGCGTCGGCAGGTGACCTCGAAGCCCTGCTCCGCTACCAGCCACATGCCGGGCGCAGGCACGAACGAGCCGCAGTAGCTCGCCATCTCAGGCAACGCGGGGTACGTGCCGGGTCCGATCAGATACTGCTCGTCAGCGGAGCCCAGCACGGCTTGGCCGCCACCGCGATGGCGACGCTGCAACCAGGAGACGTCGTCGCCGTCGACGCCTTGACCTACCCGGGATTCAAGGTGCTCGCCCAAACGCTCCGCCTGGAACTCGCAGCACTTCCCTCGGCAGGAGACGAGCCCGATCTCGATGCGCTAGAACACCTTTGTGCGACGCGGCGGATGCGTGCCCTGTATGCGATGCCGACGTTGCACAACCCACTGGGATGGGTCACGACGGAGAGCCACCGCGAGCGATTGGTTGGAATCGCGCGCAAACATGGACTTCTCATCATCGAGGACGCCGCGTACGCCTTCCTTGCCGAGAAGCCACCGCCTCCGCTGGTGACGCTCGCACCGGAGACGACCGTCTACGTCTCCGGCCTGTCCAAGAGCGTGGCGACCGGGTTGCGCTTCGGATTCATCGTGGCCCCAACCACGTTGGTGCCTGCCATCGAGCGCACCATCCGCGCCACCACGTGGAACACGCCTGCGGTGATGACGGCGATCGCGTGCCGGTGGCTCGACGACGGCACCGTCACCCGGTTGGAGACCGAGAAGCGCAACGACGCGCGAACGAGGCAGGCCATCGCCCGTGACGTGTTAGCGGACTTTCCGCACGTCGGCCATCCGTCGTCGTACTTCCTCTGGCTTCCCCTACCCGAGAGGGTCCGTGCCGACCAGATCGCGTCTGCACTGATGGCCGAACACGTCTCGGTATCCACCGCCGAACCGTTCGCCGCCTCTGCGCACGTGCCGCACGCGATCCGACTGGCCCTCGGCTCCACCGACCTGAGCACCCTGCGCGAGGCGCTCGGCACCGTCAGCCGGGTCGTCGATGCGCACGCCTACCTCTAACAATCAAAGGGCGCCCAGGTATCCGCCACCGTGCCCGAAGAAGGCCAGCGCGTCGTGGTCGATGCCGTCGTCGGTGCGGACCACGTCGAGCACCAGTCCTGGCGACTGTCCCCGGAAGGCGTCGGCCCCGGCCACGATCACCATGCCGCCATCCTCTTCGATGAAGACACGTCCTGGCGTCCCACCGTAATTGCACCGCGACACGTGCGATGCGATCAGCCGCAGCCGTTGGCCGCGAAAGTAGGTGTAGGCGTTCGGATATGGATCGGACAGCGCGCGCACGAAGCGTTCGATGCCGGCCGCGGGCCACGCCCAGTCCACCACGCTGTCGCGGTCCGAGCGCTTGTGGAAGAAGGTGCGCTGACTGAGGTCCTGCGGTACTGCGACCGCGGTGCCGAACTCCAACTGATCCAACGCCTCGGTGAGCACCTCGGGAACGAGGTCGAGGGTGGCCAGCACCAGGCTGGTACCGGTACTGGTCGCCGTGATGTCGACGGCGCGCTGCACCAGCACGTCGCCGGTGTCCAGTTCGGCGTCCATCATGTGCGCGGTCAGCCCGGTCTGGCTGGCGCCACTGATCAGCGACCAGATCACCGGCGAGAACCCGGTGAACTTGGGCAGCAAAGAATCGTGCAGGTTCAAAGTGCCGTGAGTCGGGATGGTGAACAGGTCCTCCGGCAACCGGGTGCGCCAGTTGTTGGCCACCATCACATCGGGCGCCACGGCGGCCACCCGTTCGATCAACTCCGGTGTTGGACGCTTGGCCAGGAACACCTCGATGCCCTCGGTGCGTGCCAGGTCTTCGACTGAATCGGCCCAAATCGATTCGTACTCATGGTCACTCGCCGGATGCGTGGTGACCATGCATACTTCGTGGCGAGATTTCAGCAACGCCGCAAGCGTGCGATGTCCCCACGTCTGATACCCGAGCATGACGACCCGCACGAAGACCTCCGATTCCGAATGGCTACCCAACAATGGTTAGCCTAACCTTTGATAGCATGCCTGCTAACCGCGGTGGGTACCAAGCCCACGCCGCGCACGACGCCCCACGACGGTCCAGATGTCCACACGTCCAGGCGTCCGCACGAACACGATGACGGTTGAAGGTATGGGAGGAGCGCTTTGTCCAACAATCCGTTTGACGATCAGGACGGCCGTTTTCTGGTGCTCGTCAACGACGAGGAGCAGTACTCGCTCTGGCCGACGTTCACCGGCGTCCCGGCAGGCTGGACGGTGCAGTTCGGCGGGCCCGACGGCACCGATCGCGACAGCGCATTGCGCTATGTGGACGAGAACTGGACCGACATGCGTCCCCGCTCGCTCAGGGAACACATGAGCGGCGCTGCCGCCGACGCTACCTCGAACAAGTGAGCTCTGAGGCCCAGGCAGACAACTCGATTCACTGGACCGGCGCATCGGTACTGCGCCGTACGTTGACGCGAAACCTGCGCTGGTTGATTCCGGGAACCGCGTTGATCTCGGTGCACCAACTCTGCGAGGTGGCGGTCCCCGTACTGATCGGCATCATCGTCGACAAGGCTGTCGCAACCGGCAGCGTCAGCGCCATCGTCGAGTGGATCGCGGTGCTCGCCGCGCTGTTCGGAGTGCTCACGCTGGTGTACCGCTTCGGCGCCAGACTGCTGATGTTCGCCATCGCCCGCGAATCGCATCTGCTGCGCGTCGAACTCAGCGCCAAGATTCTCGATCCCATGGGGATCCACACCGACTACAAGGTCGGCGAACTCCTGTCGATCTCGTCGGGCGACGCCGAGGAAACCGGCTACCTGATCGACTATCTGGCCCGCATCGCCGGAGCGATCGTCGCGACCATCGCGTGCGGGGCGCTCCTGCTGAGCATCGATCTGCCGCTTGGCCTGATGGTGCTGATCGGCGTGCCGATCGTGGTCGCCGGGCTGCAGCTGACCGCTCCCATCATCGCCGACCGGGTCGAACACCAGCAGGCCGAAATCGGCAGGGCCACCGCGCTGGCCACCGATCTGATCAGCGGACACCGCCCACTGCAGGGCATCGGCGCGCAGCGCAATGCCTCCGCCCGCTACCGCGTCGCGAGCCGCCGATCGCTGACCGCTGCACTGCGGGCGGCCCGGATCCAGAGCGTGCACGCCGGCGCGGCCGCGGCTGCCGGTGCACTGGCCGCGATGGCGGTTGCGGTCGCGGCGACGTACTTCGCGCTTCGCGGCGATCTGTCGATCGGTCAGTTGATCACCGTGATCGGGTTGGCGCAGTTTCTCGCCGAGCCGTTCGCGCTGCTGGCCGTTGCCCCCAGCGAGGTTGCCGAATCCCGTGGCTCGGCCAACCGGGTTGCGAAGGTGCTGGATTCGCCCGCCCGCCACCGATTCGAAGCCGCGCTGCCCGCGCCCGCTGACGTCGACCCGAGGGGTCTGACGGTCCGCGACGCCGTGCACGCGAGCCTGCACGGATTGGCTCTGGACGTCGAGCCAGGCGAATTCGTCGCCGTGCTGACCCCCGATGCGCGTGACGCCGGGGCGTTCATCGATCTGCTGTCGGGGTACGTCAGGTCTACGGACGCAGGCACCGTACGCGTCGGTGGCCGCAGGATCGGACAGATCCCGCTGGGCCAACGGCGGTCCTGTCTACTGGTCGAGCACCACAACGGCGATCTGTTCAGCGGCACCCTCGAGTCCAACCTCTCCGTGTCGGGGACCGCCGATCCCGCGGCGATACGAGTCGCACTGCAAGCGTCCTGCGCCACCGACGTCGTCGAGCTACACCCCGACGGGCTGGAGCACCCAGTCGTCGAGCGCGGCGCCAGCCTCTCGGGCGGGCAACGGCAACGCTGGACCCTGGCCAGGGCGCTCGCCGCCGACCCCGACGTACTCGTCCTGCACGACCCGACCACCTCCGTCGACGCCGTCACCGAACAGGCCATCGCCGACGGCATCCGCCGGCTGCGGGGCAACGGCAAGCGGACGACGATCGTGCTCACCAGCAGTCCCGCGCTACTCGCCGCCGCCGATCGGGTGGTACTCGTCAGCAGCGGGCGGATCGAGGCGCAGGGCTCACACAGCGAATTGGCCGATGGGCACAGCGGATACCGCTCGGCAGTCGCCCGGTGATGAGCGAGCGAAGAACAGAGTGACATGACCATCAGCGAATCCTTCACGCCACCGGTGCTGCCGGTCGCCACCACCGCACGGACCTGGTCCTGGCTCACCAACGACCTGCGCCGCCGACGCCGCGCGACCGCCGCCGCGATGCTCGTCGGCCTGGCGGCCGCGGCCGTGGCGACCGTGCCGATCTATCTGTTGGGCACCCTCGTCGACCGGGTCAGCGACGGGGACGCCGTCGCAAGCCTCGTCGGGGTGTCGGTGGTGATCGCGGTGGCCGCCCTCATCGGCGGACTTGGCACCGGGCTGTCCACTTACCTGATCACCCGGCTTGGCGAATACACGGTGGCCGATCTGCGCGAAGAGGTGCTCGACCGCGCGCTCAACCTGCCTGCCACGATGATCGAGGAGACCGGTCGCGGCGATCTGCTGTCCCGCGTCGGGGCCGACGTCGGCGCCGTCGCCAAGGCGGTGTCCCAGGTGCTGCCGGACATGCTGAACGCGTTCTTCCTCGGCATCGTGACGGTGGCAGGCATGGCCAGCATCGACTGGCGGCTGGGACTTGCTGGCGCACTGTCCATCCCGGCGTATGCCGTCGCCTTGCGGTGGTATCTGCCGCGGTCGGCGCCGAGGTACGCCGAGCAGCGGGTGGCGCTGGCCGCCCGCGCACAGGCCACGGTGGAGTCGGTCCAGGGAGCGCGGACGATCGCCGCGTACGAGATCCACGAGCGGCGGCTCACCGACATCGATCGCGAGTCCGCCCGCGCCCGTGACATCTCCGTCGGGGTCTTCACGTTGTTCACCCGCCTCGTCGGGCGAGTCAATCGAGCCGAATTCATCGGGCTCACGGCCACTTTGGTGGTCGGGTTCCTGCTGGTGCGCACCGGCACCGTCACCGTTGGGCAAACCACGGCGGCGGCGTTGATGTTCCACCGCCTGTTCAACCCGATCGGCATGATGATGTACAACTTCGACGAGATCCAGGCGGGCGCGGCGTGCCTGGCCCGTCTCGTCGGGGTCGTCGACCTGCAGACGCCTGCCCACCCCCAGGACGCGACAACGCCCCGGTCAATCCCTGCCGGATCCGACGTGGAAGTCGACGCCGTCTCGTTCGCCTATCGCTCCGGGCCCGAAGTCCTGCACGATGTTTCGCTGACCATCCCCGCGGGCACCAGGTGCGCGCTCGTCGGCACCACAGGAGCGGGCAAGACCACCCTGGCCGCCGTCGTCGCAGGGCTGCTCGCCCCCACCCGCGGGCAGACCTCCATCGGCGGGGTCCCCGTCGGTGACATCGATCGCGGGCAGCTTCGTCACTGGGTGGCCACCATCACCCAGGAAGTGCACGTCTTCTCCGGTCCGCTCGTCGACGACCTGCGCCTCATCGCGCCGGACGCGACGAGCGACGAGATCTGGACGGCGCTGCGCACGGTCGGTGCCGCGAGTTGGGTCGAGACGCTCGCCGACGGACTCGACACGTTCGTCGGTGAACAGGGACTCCAGCTGACCGCCGCGCAGGCCCAGCACATCGCCATGGCCCGCCTGGTGTTGGCCGACCCCAAGGTGGTGGTGCTCGACGAGGCCACCGCGGAGGCGGGCAGCGCGCACGCCGCCGAACTGGAAGACGCGGCGACGGCTGCGACCAAGGGCCGTACCACGCTGATCGTCGCCCACCGACTGACTCAAGCCGCCACCGCCGACCAAGTCGCCGTGATGGACGACGGACGCATCGTCGAGCGCGGCACCCACGAAGAGCTCATCGCGCTCGACGGCCGCTATGCGCGGCTGTGGCGGGCGTGGAGCACCCACAACTGAACACCCACGGAGAGGTTGCCCGGACGTGACCACGCATTCGCTGGACATCGCGGAGCTGTTGGACCAGTGGAACAACCACTCGACACCCGAGTGGACGTCCACCGTGCCTGCGCTGTTCGCCGCGCAGTGTGCGGCCACTCCCGATGCAGTTGCGGTGGTGCACGGCGACCGTCGACTGACCTACCGACAGTTGGCCGAGCGCGTCGCCCAGCTGGCGAACGCACTGCACGACAACCAGTTCCGTCCCGAGAGCATGGTCGCGGTCGGCGTGCCCCGCTCGGCCGAGATGGTGGTGTGCGCCCTGGCCGCCATGGTCGCCGGGGCCGCGTTCGTGCCGCTGGACCCCACGTGGCCGCAGCACCGCCGCAGTCAGGTGCTGGCCGACGCGGGCGCCTCCGCCGCCTTCGTCGCCGCGAACGACGAATCCCACTGGGACGTCCCGACTCTGGTGGTCGACCTCGACGACTGGCACCACGACGGGCAACCGACCCAGCCGCCGACGGTATCGGTCCAGCCCTCACAGCTCGCCTACGTCATCTTCACCTCCGGCTCGACGGGCAAGCCGAAGGGCGCGATGATCCGCCACGACGCCATCGCCGAGCGGCTGCTGTGGCAGCGTGACCACATCCTGCACTTCGGTGACGATGACGCAGCACTGTTCAAGGCGCCGTTGTCATTCGACATCTCGGTCAACGAGATCCTGCTGCCGCTGATCAGCGGCGGGCGCGTCGTGGTCGCCGAACCCGACGGCGAGAAGGATCCCGAGTACCTGCTCGATCTGATCCGCACCCAGCGCGTCACGTTCGTCTACCTGGTGTCGTCGATGCTCGACACGCTGCTCGAACTGGACCGCCTCAGTCTTGTTGACGGTGCGGCCAGCTCGCTGCAGTCTCTTCGCCACGTCTGGTGTGGCGGCGAGGTCCTCACCCCAGGACTTTTCACGCGGTTCCGCCAGCAGCTCTCGACGACGCTGTATCACGGTTACGGCCCCGCCGAAGCCACCATCGGTGTCTCCCATGTGATCTACCGAGACACCGCCGAGCGGATCGCCACCTCGATCGGCAAGCCCAACCCGCACACACAGCTCTACGTCCTCGACGACGACATGCGCCCGGTACCGCCAGGCGTCGGCGGTGAACTGTACGCCGCGGGCTTCCTGCTGGGCCGCGGATACGTCAACGCGCCATCGCTGACCGCATCGAGATTCGTGGCGAACCCGTTCGACGACACCGGGTCTCGGATGTACCGCACCGGCGATCTCGCCCGTTGGACGCCCGACGGCTCCCTGGAATTCCTGGGCCGCGCCGACAACCAGGTCAAGATTCGCGGCAGGCGCATCGAACTGGAGGAGATCGAGTCGCAACTCGCCGATCATCCCGCGGTGCGTCAGGCCGTCGTGACCGTGCACCAGCACGGCGGCGCCGAGCAGCTGGTCGGCTATCTCGTCACCGTCGACGGCGTGCCCAACGATGCGGCGCTGCACGGCGAGATCGCCGCATGGAGCCGCACTAGGTTGCCCGACTACATGGTGCCGACGCTGTTCGTCGGTCTTGACCGGGTGCCGGTGACGGCCAACGGCAAGGTCGACCGCCGTGCTCTGCCCGCACCCGACGTCGCGGGTTCGCGCACGGTGAATCCACCACGTACGCCGCGTGAAACGGTGCTGTGCGAAGCCTTCGCCGACGCGCTCGACCTCGACGAGATCGGGGTTGACGAGGACTTCTTCAGCCTCGGCGGCGACAGCATCGTCGCGATCCGGGTGGTCAGCCGGGTCCGCGCCAACGGGTTCGCACTGCGACCCCGAGACATGTTCGCCCACCGCACCGTCGAGGCACTCGCGCCGCTGTTGGTGGCGTCGGCGGCCGTCGATGCACTCGTCGGCGACGCCATCGAGCCGACCGGAGCCGCTGCGGCGACGCCGATCCTGCGCTGGCTCGATGACGTGGCAGGGCCGGGCTCCGTGCTCAACGGGTTCTACCAGGCCATGTCGCTGATCACTCCGGAGAACCTCGACGAGGACACGCTGCGCGCCGCCGTCGGCGCGACACTGGTCCGCCACCATGCACTCTGGGCGACGACGGACGGTCACGCCCGGGAGCTGAACATCCCGGCGACCTCCCCCGAAATCCAGTTCCTGATAGGCGTTCTCGACACCGGCATCGAGGACATGCGGAATCGCCTTGTCGCGACCCTCGATCCCTCCGCGGGGATCATGGTCGCATTCGGCTGGCTTCGGTCCACCGCAGGTCAAGGGCGGCTGCTCGTGGTTGCGCACCACATCGTGGTCGACAGCATTTCGCTGCGCATCCTTGCGGATGACCTCGCGGCCGCCCATCGGTTGATCGCCACGGGTCAGCCGCCCATCCTGCCCGCAGTCGAAACGTCATGGCGATCATGGGCGCAACGGCTGACCGATGCCACGGCCGCAGGCGCGTTCGACGACGACCTCGACTACTGGCAGCAGGTCTGCGCGACGTCGGAGACGCCATGGGGCGATCGTCCGCTGGACGACACCCGCGACACCGTCGCCACGGAAGCCCGGCTGACCGTCGAGTTGCCCGCCTCCGTCACCGATGCGGTGCTCACCCAGGTACCAGACCGCATCCACGGTCACGTGAACGACGCCATGGTCGCGGCGCTGTACCTGGCGCTTCGCGAGTGGCGCGCTGACGCCACCGGTCCCCTGCTCCTCGAGATGGAGGGCCACGGGCGCGAGGGCCATCAAGTCGGTGACATCGACCTGTCGGCCACCGTCGGCTGGTTCACCACGCTGTACCCCGTCGCGCTGCATGACGACGAATTCGACTGGAACGCAGCGCTATCGGACGGGGTGTCGCTGGGCGCAGCGGTGCGGTCGATCAAGGACCAGCTGCGATCCGTGCCGTCTCATGGGCTCAGCTACGGCGCGTTGCGGTATTTGCGCGGGGCGAGCGAAGCGACGGGAGAAGGGTGCGGCCACCAGGACAGCCTTGCCGCGACACCGCAGGTGTTGTTCAACTACCTCGGCCGGTTCGATACCGCCGAACGCCCGTGGGCCTTCGCCGACGACCACCTCGCCGTGATGGAGGACCGCGATCCTGCGATGCCGTTGCCCCGGCTGGTCGAGGTCAACGCCGAAGCGGTGGCGACGGGGCGCGGCACCGTGCTGCGGGCCACGTTCAGCTGGCCGACGGCTGCCATCGCCGAAGCCGAGGTCGCCCGCATCGCGCAGCGCTGGACCGAGCTCCTCACCGTGATCGCCACCAGTGCCGACGTCCGCGGGCACAGCGTCTCGGACTTTCCTCGAGTCGCCCTCGACGCCAACGACGTCACGGAACTCGAGAACGCCTATCCGGGGCTTGCCGACGTGTTGCCGCTGACCCCGACGCAACAGGGCATCTACTTCCACTCCACGTTCAGCCGCCGCCACGACCCCTACGTGGTCCAGCAGATCGTCGACATCACCGGGCCGCTGGACACCGACCGCTTCCAACACGCCACCGAAGCCGTCGTCAACCGTCACCGGACCCTGTCGGCGGCGTTCACCACGCTGTCGGACGGCACGCCCGTCGCCATTCACGCCACGCCCGTGGCACCCGACTTCGAGGTCGTCGACGCACGTGCCGAGGCAGACTCCGCGACTGTCGTCGCACAGCGCGCGGAATGGGATCGCAGCCGCCGGTTCGACCTCGCCGCCCCGCCCTTGACCCGCTACACCCTGATACGCCGCAGCGACGACGTGCACACCATGGTCCAGACGGTGCATCACATCGTCGCCGACGGATGGTCGGTGCCGATCGTGCTCGACGATCTACTGACCGCCTATACCGGGGCCGACTTCGACGGTCCTGCACCGCAATTCACCCGGTTCGTCGACTGGCTCGGCGAACGCGACGGCGACGCCGACCGGGCCGCATGGACGGGCGTGCTCGACGGGATGTCCGGGCCAACCCGAATCGCATCGGCCGACGGGACAAGAGGACTTTCCCTCTCGGCGTCGTCGACCGGTTTCGGCAGCCGCAGCATCGCGCTGCCATCGCGGGCGATCGTCGCGGCCGCCGCGGGACGCGCCGCGGTGACCATCGGCACCCTCCTGCACACCGCATGGGGTGTCACCGTGGGCCGCCTCACCGGCGAGGGTGACGTCGTGTTCGGCACCGTGGTCTCGGGACGCGGCGGCGGTCTCGACGGCATCGACCGCATGGTGGGCCTGCTGGTCAACACCGTGCCCGTGCGGGTCCAGTGGTCGCCGACCGACACGACGCTGGACGTGGCCACCCGGCTTGCCGGCGTGGAGGCCGAAGTCGTCGAGCACCACCACCTGCCACTGACCGAGGCTCACCAGATCGCCGGCGTCGGTGAACTGTTCGACTCCCTGGTCGTCATCGAAAACCTGGGCGCCACATCGCATTCCGCAGGAGATCTGACACTCGGCGAGATCGGCGTCATCGAAGCACCGCACTACCCGCTGACGGTAATGGTCGCCGTTCACGACACGGTCACGGTCACCGTCACCAACGATCGCGGGCAGGTGTCCGACGCATTCGCCGACGCCGCGGCCCAGGCGTTCGCCGATCTGCTGACCGCCATCACGTCCGACCCGGCGATCGCATTCGGTGACGTCGAACTCGGCCACCCGGCCGGGCCCGTCACCGGCGCCGAAGTCACCACGGTCACGGCACTGATCGCCGATGCCATCGCAGGCCACCGCGACGAGCCCGCCGTCGTGACAGCCAAGGACACGTTGACGTTTGGCGAACTCGACTCTCGCGCGGGCTCACTGGCACGTCAGCTCGTCGAGGCCGGGGTGCGCCGCGGCGACGTCGTGGCGCTGGCTCTCTCCCGGTCGGCCGACGCGGTCGCCGCGATGTGGGCGATCATCTCGGCAGGGGCGGCCTATCTGCCCGTCGACCCGACCTACCCGCGGGCACGCATCGAGTTCATGCTCGCGCACGCCAGCCCCCGCGCCGTGCTCGTCGACGACAGTGGGCGCGCAGCCGTCGACGGCGCCATTCCGGTCGGTACCGCAACGATCGACACCAACCTCGTGGCCGGCGCGACCGGACCATTCCAACCGGTCGAAGTCGGTCCGCTCGATGCGGTCTCGGTGCTCTACACGTCCGGTTCCACCGGGGAACCCAAGGCCGTCGTTGGCACCCACGGCGCTCTTGCGAACAGGCTGTCGTGGGCGATCGCCCAGTGGCCGGCAGCGACCCGGCTGGCCAAGAGCTCCTTGTCGTTCATCGACGGCACCACCGAGTTGCTCGCAGGCATTGCGAGCGGGGCGTGCACCGTCCTGGCCGACGACACCGCGGCCCGTGACGGACGGCGGCTCGCCGAACTGATCGCCGCCAACGGCGTTCGCCAATTGGTCGCGGTCCCGTCGCTGGCATCGGCGCTGGCCGACGAGCACGCCGCCGAGGTGCACGCAGTGGCACGGTGGATCGTCAGTGGAGAGCCGCTCGAACCCGCCCACGTGGCTGCGCTGCGCTCCGTGACCCCCGAGGCCGCGATCGTCAACTCCTACGGCTCATCCGAGGTTGCGGGCGACGTCATCGCAGGCGAACAGAACGGCGACGGCATCACCCTCGGTGCGCCGGTCCCCGGCACCGGGATCCGGGTCCTCGACTCGGCACTGCGGGAACTGCCGACCGGGGTGATCGGCGAGATCTACGCCAGCGGCGTGCAATTGGCGCGCGGGTACCTGCACCGCCCCGACCAGACCGCCACCCGATTCGTGGCCGCACCCGACGGCGGGCGGATGTATCGCACCGGCGATCTCGGCGCCCGGCTCCCCGACGGGCGGATCGTCTTCGCGGGCCGCACCGACGGACAGCTGAAGGTCAACGGCCACCGCGTCGAACCAGGCGAGGTCGAGGCCGCTCTGACCCGGCACACTGACGTACTGGATGCGGCCGTGGCGGGCACCGGTGCGACGCTCGCCGCCTTCGTGGTACTCGTTGCGGGCGCGCGCCCCGCCGACGTGTTGCTCACCGGCCTCGCCGACGAGCTGCCCCGCCATCTGGTGCCGATGTCCATCCAGGTGATCGACGCGATTCCATTGCTGCCCAACGGTAAACGTGACACCGGGGCACTGACGGCGCGTGTCGGACGGGTAGATTCCCGTCCGGCTGAATTGCTCGCCCCCGCCGACGACGTGCAACGCGCGATCGTCGACGTGGTCGCGGGCGTACTCGGCCGCGACACGGTCGGCGCCGACGAAGACTTCTTCGCGCTCGGCGGCGACAGCATCGCCGCCATCCGGGTCACCAGCAGGCTGGCAAGAGCCGGTTACCACGTCTCCACCGAAGACGTGTTCCGCCGTCGCACCGCCATCGGCCTTGCCGCGCTTCTCGGTGAGGCCCCGGTTGCGGATAGACCGAGGCAGGCGATCCCGCGCTTCGGCACCGTGCGACTGTCAGCCGAGACCATCGACGGCATCATGGCATCTGGCGCCGTAGAGGACATCTGGGCAATGTCGCCTCTGCAGCAGGGCGTCTACTACCAGAGCGCCCTCGGCGACGCCGGGGCCGGAGCAGCGTCGACCTACATCGCGCAGAACGCGTTCGACTTCGACCGCCGCGTCGACGTCGATGCCATGCAGCAGGCCTACACGGCACTGCTGCGTCGTCACCCGCAGTTGCGGGTCGGCTTCCGCACCGTCGAGCACGCCGAGGCGCAACCGGCATCCGACGCCACCGCGATGGTTCAGGTCGTGATCGCCGATCCCCCGTCGGACATCACCGTCGTCGACCTCAGCGCCGTGCACGATGCGGCGGAGGCCGCGCAGCGCACCGCCGACCACGACCGCACCGCGCCGTTCGACGTCGCGACCCCGCCCCTGCTGCGGCTCACCGTCATCCGGCTGCCCGACGGGCGCGACCGGATGCTGTTCACCTACCACTTCCTGTTGTTCGACGGGTGGTCCCGCGAGCTCGTCCTTCGGGAGTTGTTCGCGCTGTACAACTCTGGCGGTCAACGGGGTGACGTCGAACCGCATGGCGACCTGGTGTTGCAGTACCTGGAGTGGTTGCGGTCCGTCGGCGACGGCGAGGCATCCGGCGCTTGGGGCGCGCTGCTGGCCGGGCTGACCGTGCCGACGCTGGCCACCGGCGTGGAACCGGGGCAGCCCGACGCTGCCGCGGACACCGAACCGGGCCGCATCGTGGTTCGGGTGCCCGAGCATCTGACGGATCAGTTGCGCTCGCGCGCCACGGAACTGGGCGTCACGCTGAACGCCGTCATCACCGCCGCGGTCTCGACGGTGACCGGTTATTACGCGGGCGCCAGCGACGTCGTCATCGGAATCACCGTGGCCGGACGGCCGGGCGAGCTCGTCGGCATCGACGAGACCATCGGGCTGTTCCTGAACACCGTGCCCGTACGATTGGACCTGTCCCCCACGCGTACGGCGTCGGAGGCGATGCGGGCCGTCAACGACCAACGCATGTCGATGATGCGCCACGACCACCTCGGCCTCGGCCAGATCCAACGCGCCGCAGGCGATTCCGGCCGTGCCCTCTTCGACACGCTGCTTGTCCTGCAGAACTTCCTCGACGACGACACCTTCACCGACCTGGAGACGGCCCACGGCATCGTCGGCGTCGACTACCACGACACCACGCACTTCCCGCTCACCTGGGTTCTGACACCCGGCCGGGACCTGACCGTCAAACTGGAACACCGCGCTGTCGACGACCAACGCGCCCGCGAGATGGTCGATCAGCTGCTCGCGGTGTTCGAGGCGATCGCCGCTTCTCCCGACATCGCGGTTGGCGCCACCGATCTGGTCAGCCAGCGGAGGCGCACCGAACTGGAGCGTCGGTGGTCCTCCACCGAGCGGCCCTTCGAACCCGTCACCATCGCCGAACTCCTGTCCCGACAGGCCGAGCTCAACCCCGACGACGTCGCCGTGGTGTTCGGTGCGCAACAGCTCTCCTATCGCCAGTTCGATGACCGGGTGTCCCAGCTGGCGCGCTACCTGCGCGCGCACGGTGCGGCACCGGAAACGTTCGTGGCCCTCGCCCTTCCGCGCTCCATCGACATGGTGGTGGCGCTGTTCGCGGTGTTGCGGGCCGGTGCGGCCTACCTGCCGCTTGAGCTGGACCTGCCGATCGACCGGCTGCGCACCATCGTCGACGACGCCCGACCGGTGTTGCTGCTCACCACGTCTGAACGAACCGAACTGGCCGACTGCGCCCGCGGGCACGGTGCCACCGCGATCGCCGTCGACGACCCCGGCACCGTCTCGACGTTGGCCGCGACGCCCGCCGATCCGCTGACGGCCTCCGAACTCGGCGACTTCGCCACCGGGGCGCAACGCCTACAGCACCCGGCCTACCTGATCTACACCTCGGGCTCGACGGGACGCCCGAAGGGTGTGCTGACCGGATACGCCGGCCTGACCAACATGTACTTCAACCATCGTGAGGCCATCTTCGAGCCCAGCGTGGCGCGCGCGCACGCGGCGGGCAGCGACCAGCAGATCACGGTTGCCCACACCGTGTCGTTCTCGTTCGACATGTCATGGGAAGAGCTGTTCTGGCTCGTCGAGGGCCATCAGGTGCACGTCTGCGACGAGGAACTGCGCCGCGACGCCCCTGCCTTGGTCGCCTACTGCCATCGGCACCGGGTCGACGTCATCAACGTCACGCCGACCTATGCACATCACCTGCTCGACGCCGGCCTCTTGGGAGAGAGTCATACGCCCGCACTCGTGTTGCTCGGCGGCGAAGCCGTCGGTGACGGCGTCTGGTCCGCGCTGCGCGACAACCCGGCCACGGCCGGCTACAACCTCTACGGCCCCACCGAATACACCATCAACACCCTCGGCGGCGGCACCGACGACAGCGTGACTCCGACTGTCGGACAACCCATCTGGAACACCCGCGGCTACATCCTCGACGCTGCGCTACGCCCGGTCCCCGATGGGGCGACCGGTGAGCTGTACATCGCCGGAGCAGGACTGGCACGGGGCTACCACCGCAGGCCCGGCCTGACCGCGAACGCGATGATCGCGGACCCGTACGTACCCGGCGGCCGCATGTACCGCACCGGCGACCTGGTCCGGCGGCGCCCCGGCGGCGCCGAGCCGGGCATCCTCGACTACCTCGGCCGGGCCGACGATCAGGTCAAGATCCGCGGCTACCGCATCGAACTCGGTGAGGTCGAGTCCGTCCTGGAGGCCGCAGACGGCGTGGCACGCTGCGCCGTCGTCGTGCGATCCGGCACCGGAACATCGCCGGTGAAGACGCTTGCCGCCTACGTGGTTCCAGCAACCCCGCTGTCCGACGAAGCGCAGTTCATCGCTGGACTGCGCGACCACCTGGCCGACACGTTGCCCTCCTACATGGTGCCTGCCCGCTACGGCGTGGTCGATGCGCTGCCGTTGACGATCAACGGCAAGCTGGACGTCGCTGCACTGCCCGAACCGGTCGCCGCCACCCGTGGTACGACCCG
Organism: Mycobacterium sp. AZCC_0083; assembly: GCF_014202335.1. Classification (GTDB taxonomy): domain Bacteria; phylum Actinomycetota; class Actinomycetes; order Mycobacteriales; family Mycobacteriaceae; genus Mycobacterium. Next base: position 665,687 of record NZ_JACHGP010000001.1, read on the forward strand.
CGCGCCGCGCACAGCCGTGGAGTCGACGCTGCTCGAGGTGGTTTCGGCAGTGCTGGGCATCGAGGCCGGCGGCCTCAGCGTTGATGACGACTTCTTCGCACTCGGCGGTGACAGCATCTCGTCGATCGCCGTCTGCGGCCGTGCCCGAAAGGCGGGCCTGCGCATCACGCCGCGCGACGTCTTCCGCCGCCGCACCGTGGCCGCGCTGGCAGCCGTCACCCGGGCCGACACCCAGCATCGCGACGTCGAACCCGACACCGGCGTTGGGGTCATCGCCGCGACGCCGATGCTCGCCGAGACCGAACAGTCGGTCACCCCGCTGGACAACTTCTACCAGTCGATGGTGCTGGCCACCCCCACCGGAATCACCGGCGAGCAAATGGAACTCGTCCTCCGGTCGGTGGTCGACGCGCACGGCATGCTGCGGGCACGACTCGACGCCGGCGAAGCCGGCTGGACCCTTACCGTGCCGGAGCCGGACAGCTACCCGGATCAGCTGATCCGCAGGAGACCCGGTGCGCTGACCTCAGCCGACGTCGCCGAAGCGACTGCCGCTGCGGCGGCTGAGCTCGCACCGGAAGACGGCGTCATGGTTCGCGCAGTCTGGTATGCGTCCGGCCAACTGCTGCTCGTCATTCACCATCTGGCCATCGACGGCGTCTCCTGGCGCATCATCGGCGAGGATCTCGCCAAGGCCTGGGCCGACGTGGCCGAGAGCAAGCCGGTCGCACTCGACGCCGTCCCGACGTCCTTCCGGACGTGGTCCGACACGATCGCCGCCGCACGGTTCGACAACGAAGCCGAGCACTGGAACGAGGTGCTTGCCACCGCCGACCCCGACCTCGGCAGGCGGCCCCTGGATCCTGCGATCGATACCGCGAACACCGTGCGCAGTCACACTGTCTCGTTGCCAGTCGAGATCAGCTCGGCCCTGCTGTCATCGGTGCCGTCGGCCATGAACGGCGGCGTGAACGACGTCCTTCTCACCGCGCTGTCCTTGGCACTGGCCAGGTGGCGCGCGGATCGCGGACAGGACGACGGCACGGCCACCGTGCTGAACCTCGAAGGCCACGGGCGCGAGGCCGAGTTGGTGCGTGACCTGGGGCGAGCGAAGCGACGGGGGGATGTTCAGCAGCTCGACCTATCCCGCACGGTCGGTTGGTTCACCGCGATCTACCCCGTCCGGATCGATCCCGGCCCACTGACGTGGCCCGACGTGCTCTCCGCCGGGGCGCCTTTGGCGGAATCGGCGAAGTCGGTCAAGGAACAGCTGCTCGCGGTTCCGAACCGAGGTCTCGGGTACGGCGTGCTCCGATACTTGGACCGATCGGAACCAGTCCGCGGGGTCCCACCACAGATCCTGTTCAACTATCTCGGGCGGTTCGCCGGCGGCAGCGGCCGGGACTGGGAAGCGGTCGCGGAGATCGGTGCCTTACGCGAAGGCGTCGATCCCTCGAACCCCGCTGTGGCCCTGGAGATCACCGCACTCGCCGAGGACCGACCCGACGGCACCGTGCTGACCATGACGCTGGCCTGGCCCGGCGGCTTACTGGACGACGCCGACGTCGATCGCCTTGCCACGCTGTGGTCGGAAGCCCTGACCGCATTGACCCGCTGCGTTGATCTGGCCGGGCACACGCCATCGGACTTCCCGCTCATCGAGGTGACTCAGGCCGACGTGGACGAGTGGCAACAGACGGGCGCCATCGACGACGTGCTCCCGCTGTTGCCGCTTCAGGAGGGCATGTACTTCCACAGCGCCTACGGCGACGGCGTCGACACCTACCAGGTCCAGCAGGTCGCCGAGCTGTCCGGCCCTGTCGACCCGGATGCCCTGCGCGCCAGCGTCTCCGCCGTAGTCGGCAGGCATCAGGCGCTGCGGGCCAGCTTCCGCGAGATCCAGGACGGCCGCCTCGCACAGGTGATCTGGTCCGACGTCAGCATCGAATTCCAGACCAGAGACGCCGACCTTCACGAGCTTGACGACGTTGCGGCCGAACAACTGTCGCGGCCCTTCGACCTGGCCGACGCACCGCTGGTCCGCTACACCCTGGTGAGGTTGAGCGCCGGCGAGCATCGACTGATCCAGACCATGCACCACATCGTCGCGGACGGCTGGTCCTATCCCGTGATCTTCGGCGACGTCGTCGAGCACTACAACGCCAGCGTCGGAGGAGGCGACGGAAGCATGGCGGCGACGGTTGCGGTGTCTTCCTTGCACGACCACGTCGAGGCCGTGACCGGTGGCGATCGACAAGCGGCCCGCGAGGCATGGGCAACGGCCCTCGACGGCGTCGAGCCGACCACCCTGTTCCCCGACGAGCACGTTGTCGGTGAGCATCGCAGCGCCGTCCGGCGGCTCTCCCCCGAGCTGACCAGCGCGCTGACGCAGGTGGCCCGCGACCGCGGCGTCACGCTCAGCACCGTTCTGCACGGCGCGTGGGGTCTGCTTCTCGGCCGACTGCTCGACCGGCAGCGGGTCGTCTTCGGGTCGACGGTCTCCGGTCGCGGCGGCGAGCTGTCGGGCACCGAATCCATTGTCGGGCTGCTGATCAACACCATCCCCGTGCCGATGTCGTGGGAGCACGACACCTCGGTCGCGGAAGCCATGGCGCAGTTGCAGGAACAGCAGAGCGCCCTGCTCGACGCGCAGCAGCTGGGTCTGGCCGACCTGGCCCGGCTGGCCGGCGTTCGCGACTTCTTCGACACCATGGTCGTCGTCGAGAACTTCCCGACCGTGGCCACCGACGCACCAAATCACCCGCGGGCACTGCAGTTCCGTGGCTTCACCGGGACGGATTCACCCCACTATCCGGTGTCGTTCGTCGCCTATCTCGACGATCAGCTGACCGTCGAGATCAAGTACGACGCCGGTGCGGTCACGGCACCGCAGGCCGACCGTTTCGCCGAGCGGGTCGAGCGCATCCTCGCGGCGTTCGTGGAGCAACCCGACGCGCCGGTCGGCGGAATCGACCTGCGCACCGAGGCCGAACGCCAACTCGTCGCAGGCAGCGAGTCCCGGCCAGGCCCGGACCGGACACTCGCGGACGCGTTCACCGCGGCAGCACGCAGATCGCCCGACGCGGTGGCGGTGACGTGCGGTCAAGACCAAATCACCTACGCGGAGCTCGACTTCCGCACCACTGCGGTGGCGGCGACGCTGATCGATCTCGGTGTCCGTCCCGAGTCGCGGGTGGCGGTGGCGCTACCGCGGTCGATTGATCTGATCGTCGGACTGCTTGCCGTGATCCGAGCCGGCGGCACGTACGTCCCACTGGACATCGACTCACCGGCAGCGCGTCTGCAGCACATCCTCGACGATTCCGCTCCCGTGTGCCTCCTCACCGACCGGGTAGACCGCCTGCCGGGGTCGGCGCGCCCGCCCGTGATCCTCCAGGACGCGGCGCACCGCGTCGTCGACAGCTCGCTCCCCCCGATCGACCTCTCACCCGACCACGCCGCCTACGTCATCTACACCTCCGGCTCCACCGGTCTGCCCAAGGGCGTGGCCGTCACGCACCGTGACGTCGCAGCACTGTTCCAGGCGACGTCGGACGGCGCAGCAGCACCATTCACGTTCGGGCCGGACGACGTGTGGACGATGTTCCACTCCGCAGCGTTCGACTTCTCCGTGTGGGAACTGTGGGGACCGTTGCTGCACGGCGGGCGGCTGGTGGTCGTCGAGCAAGTGGTGGCCCGCGACCCGGACCGATTCGTCGCCCTGCTGTCGTCGGAACGAGTGACGGTGCTGAATCAGACGCCGTCGGCGTTCTACCCGCTGATCGAGGCGGACCGGCGCGAACGGCCCGAGCTCGCTCTGCGCTACGTGATCTTCGGCGGCGAGGCACTCGACGTCAGCCGGCTCTCCGCCTGGTATCAGCGCCACGACGCCGAGTCGCCTCGGCTGGTCAACATGTACGGCATCACCGAGACCTGCGTGCACGTATCCCACCGACCGCTCGACGCAGCCGACGCCGAGACGAGCGCCAGCGGTCCGAGTGCGATCGGCGAACCGCTCCCTGGACTCCGAATCCATCTGCTGGACAACACCTTGCAACCCGTTCCCATCGGTGTGGTCGGCGAGATGTACATCGCTGGTGGACAACTCGCCCGCGGCTACGTCGGCCGCCCCGGCCTGACGGCAGGCCGGTTCGTGGCCAACCCTTTCGACACCGCAGGTGAGCGCCTGTACCGCAGTGGTGACACCGCCATGTGGACCGAGTCCGGCGAGCTGGTCTACGTCGGGCGATCCGACCAACAGGTCAAGGTGCGCGGCTACCGCATCGAGCTCGGTGAGGTGGAGTCGGCGATGGCCGCCCTGCCCGAGATCGCGAACGCAGCAGCCGCCGTGCGGCAAGACGACACCGGACGCACCCGGTTGATCGGCTACCTGGTCGGACGCGAAGCCGTCGACGTCGCGAAGGTGCGTGCAGATCTGGCGCAGCGCCTGCCCGACTACATGGTGCCGTCGACACTCGTCGTGCTCGACGCGCTGCCACTGACGGTCAACGGGAAGTTGGACCGCGACGCCCTACCCGAACCGGCGGAGAGGCCAGCACCCAGCACCGCATCCGTGGCACCCACCACGACGAGCACGGCGGAAACGCTGGCCGCCCTGTGCACCGAGATCCTCGGCGCGGCAGTCGGTGTCGACGACGACTTCTTCACGATGGGCGGCGACAGCATCGTCGCCATCCAACTAGTCAACCGCGCCCGACGGCTCGGGCTGCGGATCACCCCGCAGCAGGTGTTCGTCAATCGCACCCCGGCCGCACTCGCCGAGGCCGCAGGGGAAGGCACTCCGGCGGCGGTCGTCACGGACGATTCCGGACCGGACATCGGCGAAGTCATGCTGACCCCGATCGTGCAGCGCCTCGCCGAACTCGGCGGAACCGTAGCCCGATTCAACCAAGCGGAGTTGCTGCGCACCCCGGTCGGTGTGACACACGAGCAACTCGACGCCGCGATCAACGCCGTGATCGCTCGACACGATGCTCTACGAATCCGATTGAGCCGCCCGGTGCCCATACTGTGGTCGCTGGAAACCACTGCGACGAGCACGTTCTCGCTGTCCAGGGTCGATGCCGCACACATGGACGGCGACGAGCTGCGCGACGCCATCGGCGCGCAGTCCGACGCTGCCGCGGACCGATTGAACCCCGATGCCGGCACCGTCGTGCAGGCGGTGTGGTTCGACCTCGGCGCAGTACGCCAGGGCCGACTTCTCCTCGTGGTGCACCACCTGGCCATCGACGGGGTCTCGTGGCGCATCCTCATCGAGGATCTGGGCGAAGCGTGCCAGCAGCTACGGGCCGGCCAGAAGGTCGCGCTCGCGCCGGCGCCCACGTCGATCCGCGCCTACGCGCGCACCGTCAACGAGAACGCCCAGCATGCAGCGCGATTGACGGAGTTCGAGCACTGGACGTCGACGCTGGCGCCCGGCGGTGAACTCGATCCGGCGACCAACTTGGCGACCCTCACCGTCGGGTCCACCCGCGACCACGAGGTGCGGCTCACCACGGCGGAGACGGTGCCGCTGCTCACCACCGTGCCTGCGATGGCCAACGCCGACGTCACCGAAACCCTGGTGACGGCGCTGCACGTGGCCGTCGGTCGCTGGCGCGTGGCACGCGGCGGCGCACCCGACGCACCACTGGTCCTCGATCTGGAGCGCCATGGCCGCGACGGGTGGGGCGACGATCTCGACCTGTCCCGCAGCGTCGGATGGTTCACCGCGATCGCCCCGGTTCGGCTGACTGCCGGTGAGACGGCCGGCCATTACGTCGCCGTCCTCAAGGACGTCAAGGAGCGGCTGCGCGCCGCACCCCACGGTGGACTCGGCTTCGGTCAGCTGCGTTACTGCAATCCGCGTACCGCCGCCGCTCTCGGGCGCCTGCCCAAACCACAGTTGCTGTTCAACTACCTTGGCCGATGGGCTGCCGACGGTACTGGCGACTGGGATTCGGCACCCGAGGTCGACGCGCTGCGGACCGGGCCCGACCCCGACCTGGGCACCCCATACCTGTTGGAGATCAACGCGATCTGCGACGAGACGGTCGACGGTCCACGCCTGCGCGCCACGCTCACCTACGCCGATGGCGAGTTGAACGCCGATGCGGTGGCGGAGCTCGGTGAGCATTGGGTGACGGCGCTGCGCGAGCTCGGTGAGCTCGGTAGACGGACCGGCACCCATTCTCCGGTGACCGCCCTGACCCCGTCGGACGTGCCGCTCGTCGAGCTGTCCCAGCAGCAGATCGACGAGCTCACCGCGGAGGCGTCGTACCCAGTGCAGGCCATCTGGCCGCTGTCGCCGCTGCAGGAGGGCGTGTACTTCCAGGCCCGCTACGCGACGGCCGCGGTGTACATCGTGCAGAACGTCTTCGACTTCGCCGACCCGATCGACGTCGAGGCGCTGCAGGCCGCCTACTCCGCGGTGATGAGGCGAAACCCGGTGCTGCGGTCCGGCTTCTGGGGCGACGACCTTCCACAACCGGTGGCCGCCATCGCCACCGATCCGGTGTGCAGGCCCGAGCTGGTCGATTTGACCGGGCTCGAGCCGGAAGGCGTTGCGGACCGGGTCGCCGCGATCACCGCGGACGATCGGCTACGCACCTTCGATCTGACCGCGCCGCCGTTGGCCCGAATGACCGTCATCCGCACGGGTCGACACGACCGGCTGATCTTCAGCTACCACTTCCTGCTGCTCGACGGCTGGTCACGCGAACATCTGCTGCGCGAACTGTTCGCCGAGTACACGGCAGCCACGCACGGCACGGGGGCGAACCTGCCAGAGCCGTCCGCGGACTTCACCGATTACCTGCGCTGGCTGGCGGGTCGGGATCGCAGCGCGTCAGCGCAGCAATGGGCGGTGGCCCTCGCCGATCTCGCGGCACCGACGCTGCTGGTGCCCGACGCGGTGGGCACCGAACCCACGCTCGCGTTGCGACTGGACTTCACCCTCACCGATGAACAGACCGCGCAGCTCACCCAGAGCGCACGGCGAAGCGGCGTCACGCTCAACGCATTGATCAGCACCGGTCTGGCCTTGGTGCTGGCGTACGAAACCGGCAGCGACGACGTGGTCTTCGGGTCGACGGTCGCGGGGCGCCCGACCGATCTGGAGGGCATCGACTCGGTCATCGGACTGTTCCTCAACACCGTGCCGACCCGTGTTCGGCTGCGGGCGGGCCGCTCCGTCGCCGATGCCATGCGCGCGGTTCAGTCCGACCGCCTGCACCTGATGGACCACGAGTACCTTGGCCTCGGCGACATCCAGCGCGCCGTGACCGATCGGGATCGGAAGACCAACGGGGACAACGGTGCCCTCTCGGGTGGCGGTCCATTGTTCGACAGCCTCTACGTGCTACAGAACTTCCTCGACGATGACACGTTCACCGACATGGAGACCGTTCACGGCATCGTCGGGCACGATTCGATCGACGCATCGCACTACCCGCTGACCTGGGTCGCATCACCAGGGCGGCGGCTGTGGGTCAAGCTGGAGTACCGGCCCGACGTGGTGGATCGCGCACGTGCGCAACGACTCCTGGACCGGTTGCAGCAGGTGCTGCTGCATCTCAGCGGTGACGGCGACACATTGGCCGCGGTCCCAGTGGTCCTCCCCGACGAACGCCAGGCGCTGCTCGCCAGGGCCGACTCCACGCAACACGACCTGCCGGACGCCACCGTCATGGACCTCCTGGCCGAGCGTGCGGGAGCCGCTAGATCGGCGACGCTGACGGCGCTGGTGTGCGGTGGCGAGAGCATCGACTATGACCAGTTGGACGACCGGATGAACAGGCTCGCCTGGGTGCTGCGCGACCGTGGCATTGGGCCGGAATCTACAGTGGCCCTGGCCATTCCGCGGTCGATCGACGCCGTGGAGGCGCTGTTCGCCGTGCTGCGTGCGGGTGCCGCGTACCTGCCATTGGAACTGGACTATCCCGACGACCGGTTGGCCGTCATGCTCGACGACGCCGCACCCGTGTGCGTACTGACGACGAAGGCGACGGCGGCGCGCATCGCCGGCGTGGCGCCCGACTCGTGCCAGATGATCGTCCTCGACGATTCCGACGTGCTGAGCGCGTGCCAGTCGGCGTCATCGGGATGGGACGGCTACACGCCAGGCCTCGACGACCCCGCGTACGTGATCTACACGTCCGGGTCGACGGGAAAGCCCAAGGGCGTGGTGACCCCGCACCGGGGCCTGACCAACATGCACCTCAACCACCGTGAGGCGATCTTCGCGCCTGCCATCGCCAAGGCAGGCGGCCGCAGGCTGCGGATCGCACACACCGTGTCGTTCTCCTTCGACATGTCTTGGGAAGAACTGCTGTGGCTCATCGAAGGCCACGAGGTCCACATCTGTGACGAGGAACTCCGCAGGGACGCCACCGCGCTGGTGGCGTACTGCCACGAGCACCAGATCGACGTCATCAACGTCACCCCGACGTATGCGCAGTTGCTCTTCGAGGAGGGCCTGCTGGACGGCGACGACCAAGGCGGTCACCCGCCGGTGCTGGTGCTGCTCGGCGGTGAGGCGGTGTCCTCGGCGGTGTGGAATCGACTGCGCGACAGCGATACCAGTTACGGTTACAACCTCTACGGCCCCACCGAGTACACCATCAACACGCTCGGCGGCGGAACCGACGACAGCGGCACCCCAACGGTCGGCCAGCCGATCTGGAACACCCGCGACCACATTCTCGACGGCTGGTTGCGGCCGGTGCCGGACGGCATCGCGGGCGAGCTGTACATCTCCGGCGCTGGGCTGGCGCGCGGGTACCTCGGCCAACCGGCTCTGAGTGCGGGGCGCTTCGTCGCGAACCCCTTCGAGCCTGGCAGCCGGATGTATCGCACGGGCGACTTGGTGATTCGCCGCGGGGACGGCAATCTCGACTTCCTCGGCCGCACCGACGATCAGGTCAAGATTCGCGGCTACCGCGTCGAACTCGGCGACGTAGAAAGCGCAGTGGCCGCGCATCCGCTCGTCGCCCAGGCCGCCGTGATCGCCCGCCCTGATCCGAATTCCTCGGGCTCGCAACGGCTGGTGGGCTACGTCGTGCCCGTGGGGCCGTCGAATGCGCTCCCGCCGGAGTTCGTCGGCGAACTCCGATCCCACCTCAAGGGCGTGCTACCCGCCTACATGGTGCCGACGGCGATCGCGGTCCTCGACGAGCTGCCACTGACCGACAACGGCAAGCTGAACGTCCGCGCACTACCGGACGTCGCGCCGTCGAGCCAGCAGCGCACCAGCCGGGCCCCGAGGACACCGACCGAGGAGACGCTCTGCGAGGTCTTCGCCGAGGTGCTCGGCATGGAGAGCGCAGGCATTGACGACGACTTCTTCGACCTCGGTGGGCACTCCCTGCTCACCATCCGCTTGATCAGCCGGGTGCGCGCAACGCTTGGCGCCGAACTGTCGCTCGGTGACGTCTTCAACGCCCGTACCGTCGCCGGTCTCGCGGAGCGCATGGAGTCGGAACCGGCGAGAGCCTTGAGGCCCGAACTCGTCGCAGTCCCCCGGCGGGACCGCATTCCAGCGTCACCCGCGCAGGAACGCCTGCTGATTCTGGATCGGATCGGCGAAACCGGTGTGGCATACAACTATCCGCTGGCCTTCAGGGTCCGCGGTGCGCTGGACCTCGTCGCGCTCGGCAACGCCGTCACCGACGTCATCGCGAAGCACGAGACGCTACGCACCGTATTCGCCGAACACGACGGCCTGCTGTTCCAGGAGATCCTTCCGGTCGGGACCACGGCCCCGACGCACGTCGTCGACTGCGCCGACGCCGACCTTGCCACCCACGTCGCAGCCGCCGCCGAGTACCACTTCGACCTGAGCATCGAGATTCCGTTGCGGGTGACCGTGTTCAGGACGGCGGCCGACGACCACACGGTCCTGCTACTCCTGCACCACATCGCGACCGACGAATGGTCAGACACCCCGTTCGTCGACGATCTGAACAGTGCCTACCGGTCGCGGGTGACGGGCAACGGCGCGGAATTGCCTGCCCTGCCGGTGCAATACGCGGACTACACGCTGTGGCAACGCGACCTCCTGGCACGCATCGGTGAGCAACAGCTGCAGTTCTGGCGCGGGGCGCTGGCCGATGCCCCCGACGAGCTGACGCTCCCCACCGACCGACCAAGGCCGGCACGGCCGAGCGGAGCGGGCGGCACGCTGGAGGTCGAGCTGGCTGCGGAAACGGCTACTGCACTGCGTGTTCTGGCCGCGGAGCGACAGGTCAGCATGCTGATGGCACTGCACGGAGCCGTCGCGGTGTTGTTGCACCGATTGGGCGCAGGCGACGACATCGTGGTGGGCACGCCCGTTGCGGGCCGCGACGAAACGGCCCTGCACGAAGTGGTCGGTTTCTTCGTCAACACGGTGGTCCTGCGGGCCGACCTGTCAGGGAACCCGTCCTTCGACGAACTTCTGGCCCGGGTCCGGACGGCCGACCTTGCGGCGTTCGCCCATCAGGAATTGCCGTTCGAGCGGCTGGTCGAGGATCTGAACCCGCCACGCGTCGCCGGCCGCAACCCGTTGTTCAACGTCTTCGTCGGGTACCACCTGCGCGACGCCGAGGACAGCGAGATGTTCGGTCTCCCAACGCAGTGGAGCGAACCCCCGGTGTCGGCGGCCATGTTCGACCTCGGGTTCACGCTGATCGACGAACGTGCCGATGGCTCTGCAACGATCATGGCCGAGTTCAGCGGCGACCTGTTCGACGAGTCCTCGGTGCGGACATTGGCGGAGCGGCTGGCGACGATCCTGCGCCAAGTGACCGCCGACGCTGCGATTCCCGTTGGTGCCATCGACGTTCTCGGCCCCGACGAACGCAACGACCTGATCGCGGCCCGCAACGACACCGACCACCTCATCGACTCCAACGATCTGGCTTCGTCGCTATCGCGTCAGGCACGGCGGACACCGGACGCGACGGCCGTCGTATTCGACGACCGCGAATTGTCCTATGCCGACCTCGACACGTGGTCGGATCGGTTGGCGGCAAGGCTCGTCGACGAAGGCACTCGACCTGGTGCCGTCGTCGGGGTGTCGTTGCCACGATCGGTGGAGCTGATCGTCGCGTTGGTGGCCGTGGCGAAGTCGGGAGCAGCGTTCCTGCCCCTCGACCCCGACTATCCGCCAGACCGCTTGGCGTACATGATCGATGACGCGCAGCCCGCCGCGGTGCTCGACGACGCAGCGGTAGTGCAGGCGGAACGCGATGTACGGGATCGTTGGGCGCACCGGACCATCGATCCGGCCGCGTGGGCCTACGTGCTGTACACGTCGGGTTCAACAGGACGGCCGAAGGGCGTTGCCGTTCCTCAGGCAGGCATCGTGAACCGGATCGCCTGGCTGCAGCACGCCTATCCGCTGACGGTCGACGATCGGATGCTGGTGAAGACTCCGATCAGCTTCGACACCTCGGTGTGGGAGGTGTTCTGGCCGCTGAGCGTCGGGGCGACGTTGGTGGTGGCCCGCCCCGGCGGCCACCGCGACCCTGGCTATCTCGCGGAAACCATTGTGTCGCAACGGGTGACCGCGGTGGACTTCGTACCGTCGATGCTCGAGCTGTTCCTCGAGGACCCGCGTGCGGCGCAGTGCACGTCCCTGACCAGGGTGACCGTCGGCGGTGAGGCGCTGTCCACCGAACTCGCCGGTCAGTTCGCCACCGCGCTGAAGGTTCCCCTGCACAACCTGTACGGGCCCACCGAGGCGTCGGTGGACGTCCTTGGCTGGACGGCTGACGGCGGCCCCGTTGCGCTCGGCGTGCCCGGCTGGAACGTGCGCGCCTACGTGCTCGACGGCTACCTGAACCCGGTCCCCGCGGGCGCACACGGTGAGCTGTACCTGGCCGGCGTGCAGCTGGCCGACGGCTATCTGCACCGCTACGACCTCACCGCACAAAGCTTCGTCGCCAACCCGTTCGGCACCGGCGAGCGCATGTACCGCACCGGCGACGTGGTGCGTTGGCGTGGCGGCCAACTGGAGTACTTGGGACGCACCGACGATCAGATCAAGTTACGCGGTGTCCGCATCGAGCCCGGCGAGATCCAGACGGTGTTGACGACACATCCGTCTGTGTCGTCGGCTCGGGTGGTCGTGCGCAATGACCGGCTGCTGGCGTACTACCTGTCGGCCGGCGACCCATCTCCATCCCCCGTCGCTCCGCTCGCCCGCGGGGCCACCGCAGTGTCGCTGCGCGAGCACGCGACGTCGGCGCTCCCCATCCACATGGTGCCTTCGGCGTTCGTCGAGTTGGCGAGCTTCCCACTAACCCCCAGCGGAAAGCTCGACAGGAACGCCCTTCCCGACCCGCAGATCGACGCAGGCGCAGGACTTTCCCCCGTGACCGCGCAGCAGCAGCGACTCTGCGAGCTGTTCTCCGAAGTCCTTGGGGTTGGCGTCACGAGCATCGATGCCGACTTCTTCACCCTCGGCGGGCATTCACTGCTGTTGGTGCGTTTGGCGGCGACGATCCGGCGCGAGTTCGGGATCGACGTGCCCGTGGCCGACCTGATGGTGGCACCGACCGTGGCTGACGTCGCCAGCCGGTTGAGCGCCGGCACCGACGGCACGGCCGGCAGCCTCGCCCCGGTACTGCCGCTGCGGCCGTCCGGATCCCAGCCCCCGCTCTTCTGCGTGCATCCCGCCAGTGGGCTGAGCTGGCAGTTCGCCGGGCTGAAACGACACCTGCCACGAGATATTCCGCTGTACGGATTGCAGTCGGCACTGTTCACCGGTGGCGAGTTGCCCGACACCATCGGCGAACTCGCATCCGGCTACGCCGACACCGTGACCGAGATCGCACCTACCGGCCCGATCCGGCTGCTCGGATGGTCGTTCGGTGGATCGTTGGCCCTGCTGATCGCCGAAGAACTCACCAGGCGTGGCCGTAAGGTCAGTCACGTCGGAATGCTGGATGCGCGCACCGATGTCGTCGAGGACGAGGCGTTCGACCCCGCGGCCGTGCTGGCCGGTTTGCTTCGCGAGATGGGCTTCCCCGTCGACCCCGAGGCCAGGATGACGGAGGCGGAGGCGGTGGCGTTGGTGCGCGCGAGCGGTGATGCGATCGCCATTCTCGACGATGATCAGATCGCTCTGGTCATCGAAAACTACGTGGCCGCCGAGCGATTGACCGCAGCCGCGGACTACGGCCGCTACGACGGCGACGTCTTCTTCGTCGATGCCGCGATGCTGGAGATGGATCTGGTGGGCGTCGCATCCGTTGGGTGGAGGGAGCACGTCGGCGGTCAGCTGCGGGTGGTCACGCTCCAGTGCCGCCACTCCGAGCTGATGGATTCGGACACGCTGGAGCAGCTCGGTCCACTCATTGCCGCCGAACTAGATCGGTGAACACCTACGGACGCCGAAGACCCGCCGGCTCGCACCGGCGGGTCTCGACTATCGGGTGTTCGGCGTCAGGCATTCGCCAGGTCGGCGACCGGCCGGCCGTTGAGCGCGTTGGCCAATTGCGGGGTCAGCAGGTCGAGCGCGTACAGCAGCGAGTCGGGTCCGCTATAGAACAAGGCGTTGTTGAGGTTCGATTCGTTGTTGGTGTAGAGCGTGCGGTTGTCGCGCACCACCCCGAGGCGGGCGAACGCCGGGGAAGCCAGCATCTGCTCCTTGGTGGCGCCGTCGATGAACAGCAGGTCCCTATCGAGCAAGGCGCGCTTCTCCTCGCTGACGTCGCCGACCACGTCCTGGGTCTTGAAGCCCAGTGCGGTGAACAACGATCGGCGGGGGTCGTTCTCGCCGAGCAGGTAGTGCCCGCCTTCCGCGGGACCGAAGTCGACCACCGCGGTCTTGCCGTCGAACTCCGGATTGGCCTTGCGCGCCTCGTCGATCTTGCCCTGAACCTTCTCGACAAGTGCCTTGGCCTCGGCCTCCTTGCCCAGCGCCTTGCCCGTGGTGAGCATCTGCACGTTCCATGGCGTCTCCTCGTCGGCGTAATCCGACGACTGGATCACCGTTGGTGCAATCTGAGACAGCCGATCGTAGGTCTCCTTGTCGATCGTCTCGTAGATCGCGAAGATCAGATCGGGCTTCTGGGCGGCGATGGCCTCGAAGTCGATCGAATCCACTCCACCCCAGGTGGTCACGCCCTTGCCGTCGGTGGCGGCCTTGACCCAGGGCAATTCGTTGTACTGACTGGCGAATTCCCGTGTGCTGACCGGAACGACCCCCAACGGGAGCACGAAGTCCTGATCGTTCCAGCCGACGGTGACCACTCGGCTCGGATTTGCCGGCACCTTGGTCTCGCCGAACTTGTGGCTGATCGTTACCGTCTCCGGTTGTGCTGCCGGCGTTGCGCTTTCCGACGTCGAGCTACACGCCACCAGCGGGCAGACCGCCAGGACGACGGCGGCGAGAGCCGCGGCGGCATGGCGCCACCTCCGGTATTGCTTCACGCGCAAACTCCCTTCATTGGTCATCCGTGTTGGCTGTACATTAGCTTAGGCTTGCATAACTTGGGAACTCCCCCGGGTGGCCCATGAACGGGTCGATGCGCAACTCGCTAGCGGGAAGTGCTGCGTGCCAACCAATTCGAAATGAAGCCAATAGCGCGCCTACGCCGCACCAAGGTCTTGCGCGTACGCCAAAATAGGTTAGCCTTCGCTTACAACTCCGAGAAGGCTCACAGGAAACCTCACAGGTACCGGGGCCACTTCTGACGTGGCAAGAGAGGCGAGGATGCAGCGGACACTGCTCGGAGGCAAGGTTCACCGAGCGACGGTGACCCAAGCCGACCTGCACTATGTCGGATCGATCACCATCGATACGGAACTGATGGTGGCGGCCGACATCACCGAAGGTGAGCAAGTGCACGTCGTCGACATCACCACCGGCGCCCGATTGGTCACCTACGCCATCAACGGCGCCCCAGGATCGGGCGTGATCGGCATCAACGGTGCTGCGGCACATCTCATTTCGCCCGGAAACCTGGTGATCATCATGTCGTACTTGCAGGTCGACGAATCCGAACGCGCCACGCATCTGGCCAAGGTGGTGCACGTGGACTCCGCCAACCGGATCGTGGCGCTCGGGTCGGATCCCTCCGAGCCCGTGCCCGGCGCCGTCGACCAGATGGCAGGTGCGTGATGCCGGACGGCAGCGATTCCAACAGCGACAACGCCAACGGCGAAGACGGTGTGCTCGACTTCGTCGGAGTGGGCTTCGGCCCCTCCAACCTTGCGCTGGCGATCGCCGTCAAGGAGCACAACGACAACCCGGCGGTCACCACGCCGGTCTTCGCCGAGTTCGTCGAGGTCAAACCCGAGTTCGGCTGGCACACCGGAATGTTGATCCCCGGCGCGACGATGCAGGTTTCGTTCCTGAAGGACCTCGCCACACCGCGGAATCCACGCAGTGCGTTCAGCTTCCTGAGCTACCTCACCGAACGCGGCAGGCTCGCCGAGTTCATCAACTACAAGACGTTCTTTCCGACACGGCTGGAGTTCCACGACTATCTGTCATGGGCCGCCGCCAACGTCGATGCGAACGTGCGCTACGGATCTCGCGTGACGTCGATCCGCGAAGTCGGCGGCGCGTTCGATGTCGAGATCACCGGCACCCGCGCCGGTCGGTTGCGCGCCCGCAACGTGGTCATCGCCGGCGGGCTCTCTCCCCAACTGCCGCCGGGCGTCACCCGCTCGGCCCGACAGATCCACAATCACGAGTTCCTGCACGACTTGAAGCGACTGCCGACCCGTCGGCACGACCGTTTCGTCGTCGTCGGGGCGGGACAGAGCGCTGCCGAGGTGGTGGCGTACCTGCACGACATGTCGCCGTCCATCGAGGTGCATGGAGTCTTCGCGAAGTACGGCTACAGCCCGTCCGACGACAGCCCGTTCGCCAATCGCGTGTTCGATCCCGACGCCGTCGACGACTTCTATCAGGCCGACCCCGGCGTGCGTCGGCAACTCATCAACTACCACCGGAGCACCAACTATTCAGCGGTGGACCTCGACTTGATCGAAGATCTCTACGCCAGGGAGTACGCCGAACGCGTGGCGGACAACAGGCGACTGTTCCTGCGCGGCGCCTCCAGTGTGCTCGGAACAGTCGAAGATGCCGACGGAGTGCAGGCGCAGATCCTGCACCATCCCACCGGCGCGATCAACGAGATCGACTGCGACGCAGTGATCTACGCCACCGGCTTCCTACCCACTCCGCTTCGCGGGATTCTCGGCGATCTTTCCGATGACGTCGTGCTGGATGAGGGCGGCCATCCCGTGGTGTCCCGCGACTACCGCGTCGCCACGTCGAAGCCGACCTCTGGCGGGCTGTACATCCAGGGCAACACCGAGCACAGCCACGGGTTGACCTCGTCGCTGCTGTCGAACATCGCGGTGCGCAGCGGGGAGATCCTTCAGTCGATCGATTCGAGCCGCCTCAGCCCGGTCGGCGACGCAATGCACCCGATCGGCGTGCTGGCGTAACCGGACCGGCTTAAGCCAGTGCGCGCTGCGGTTGGCCCGAGTAGTCGCTCAGTGGCCGGATCAAGGCGTTGGATGCGGCCTGCTCCATGATGTGGGCGGTCCATCCGGTGATTCGGCTCATCACGAAGATCGGGGTGAAGCTCGGGATGTCGAATCCCATCAGGTGATAGGCGGGGCCGGTCGGGAAGTCGAGGTTGGGTTTGATGCCGGTGGTGGCCGCCATCCCGCTCTCCAGCACCTGGTAGATGTCGAGCCAGCGTTGGCCGTCCTTGGCGGCAGCGACGCGTGCCAGTGCCGCCTTCATCGTCGGGACCCGGGAATCACCGTTCTTGTAGACGCGGTGGCCGAAGCCCATGATCTTCTCGTTTCGAGAAGCCTTGCCATGCAACCAATCCGCGGCCCGGTCCGCATTGCCGATCTCGATCATGTCGTGCATGACCGCTTCGTTGGCGCCGCCGTGCAGCGAGCCCTTGAGAGCACCGATCGCCGCCGTGACCGCGCTGTAGATGTCGGACTGCGTGGAGGTCACCACGCGAGCCGCGAAGGTGGAGGCGTTGAAGCTGTGTTCGGCGTAGAGGACCATCGACTGTTCGAAGGCCTCGACGATCACCGGTTCGGGCACCTCGCCGAAGCACATGTTGAGGAAGTTCTCCGCATAGCCCAGCTGGGCGTGCGGCGGAATCGGTTCCAGTCCCCGACGGCGGCGCATGTCGGCGGCCACGATCGTCGGCAGGGCCGCGTACATCCGCAGCGACTTGGTGTAGTTCGCATCCGGTGAACCGTTGTCCTCCTCCGGATCCTCGGCACCGAGATAGCTGATCGCGGTGCGTACCACGTCCATCGGATGACAGTTGTCCGGCAGTTTGGCCAGCAGTGAATGCATGGACCGGTTGAGCCCGCGGCTGGAGCGCTCCCGCTGCGAGAACAGCTGCAGTTGGCCGTCGGTGGGCAGCTCGCCGTGCCACAGCAGGTAGGCGACCTGCTCGAAGCTGCATCGTGCAGCCAGGTCCTGCACCGGATAACCGCGGTAGGTCAGAGAATTCGTCTCGGGCACCACCTTGGAGATCGCCGTGGTGTCGACGACGACGCCGGCCAATCCCTTGTAGATGCGCGGCGTCTCGGTCGCTGCGGTCACGATGTCACTCCTTGCAGCGCGAAGTTGTAGATGTCGGAGTCGAACTGGTTGTAGTCGTTGTAGCGCAGCAGCTCGTACAGCCTGCTGCGGTGCTGCATCTGATCGAGGAGCCCGGATTGCGTTCCGGTGGACTCGATTTCACGCAGGCTCGCTTCGACGGCGAACATCGCCAACCGCAGCGTGGTGACCGGGTAGATGACCACGTTGTAGCCGATGTCCGAGAGCTGCCTTGCGGTCAGCAACTGCGACTTGCCGAACTCTGTCATGTTCGCCAGCAGTGGCACGTCGACCGCCGCGCGGAACTGTTCGAACTCCTTGGGTTCGGTGAGCGCCTCGGTGAAGATCAGGTCGGCTCCGGCATCGGCATAGGCCCGGGCCCGCTCGATGGCGGCAGGCAACCCCTCGATGCCTGCGGCATCGGTGCGGGCGCAGATGACGAAGTTCGGGTCACGCCGGGCGGCAACCGCGGCGCGCAGACGTTTCACCATCTCGGAGGTCGGTACCACGGCCTTGCCGTCGAGATGGCCGCACCGCTTGGGGTTGACCTGGTCCTCGAGGTGAAGCCCGCCCAGTCCGGCGTCCTCCATGACGGAGACGGTGCGGGCCGCGCTCATCGGTTCGCCGAAGCCGGTGTCGGCGTCGATCAGAGTTGGCAGGTCGGTGACCGAGGCGATCTGTGCGCCTCGCCCGGACACCTCGGTCAGCGTCGTTAGACCGATGTCGGGCAGCCCAAGATCCGCGGACAGCACCGCCCCCGACACATAGACGCCGTCGAAGCCGATGTCGCCGATGAGCTTGGCCACCAACGGCGAGAAGGCGCCAGGAAAGCGTTGCAACCGACCCGATTCCAGCGCGAACCGGAAGCTTCGCCTCTTCTCGGCGGCGGAGCTGACCGCTCCGATCAGCCCGCTCATCGGAAGATTCCCGAGGGGATCGTCGGTGCCTTGTCGAGCACCCGGGGGTCGACAAGGACGTTGAGAGACCGCAGCGCACCAGGTTTCAGTTCCGCCAGATTGTCGACCACCGACAGGAAGCGTTGCTGCTCAGCCGAGTCGACGACACCGTCGGCGAGTTCGGTGAACTTGGCGACGTACTGTTCGCGCTCGAACGGGCGGGCGCCGAGTGGGTGTGCGTCGGCGACGGCGAGCTCGTCGGTGATCACCTCGCCGTTCTTGAGCGTCACCTCGGCCCTTGCGCCGAACGCCTTCTCGGCCGGGTCGCTCGAGTGGTAGCGCCGGGTCCATTCCGGGTCCTCGACGGTGCGGATCTTGCGCCACAGCTCGACGGTGTCCGGCCGGTGCGCGCGTTCGGGAGCGTAGGACCGTTCGTGGTGCCAACTTCCGTCCTGCAGTGCGACGGCGAAGACGAACATCACCGAGTGGTCCAACGTTTCGCGGGAGGCGTCCGGATCGAACTTCTGCGGATCGTTGCTGCCAGTGCCGATCACGACGTGCGTGTGATGGCTGGTGTGCAGTGTGATGGTGGCGATCTGCTCCAGATCGCCGATGCGGTCACGCATCCGGCGCGCCAGATCGATCGGGGCCTGGCTCTGATACTCCGCGGAGTGCTCCTTGGTGTAGCTGTCCAGGATGGCGCGCTTGGGTTCTCCGGCAGCCGGCAGCGGCACCGTATAGGTGTGATCGGGCCCGGACAGCAGCCAGGAGATCACGCCGTCCTCGCCCTCCCAGATGGGCGACGGCGAGCCCTCCCCTCGCATCGCGCGATCGACGGCCTCGATGGCGACCTTGCCTGCGTGGGCCGGTGCGAACGCCTTCCAGCTGGAGATCTGGCCCTTGCGTGCCTGCCGGGTTGCGGTCGTCAGGTGCAGTGCCTGACCGATCGCGGCGTAGATCGTCTCCGGATCGAGCCGGAGCATGGTGCCTAGACCCGCGGCGACCGACGGCCCGAGGTGTGCGACGTGGTCGATCTTGTGCTCGTGCAGGCAGATTCCACGGACCAGATCCATCTGGACCTCGTAGGCGGTGGCGATGCCGCGGACCAGGTCCGCGCCACGGACGCCAAGCTGTTGTGCGACCGCGACGAGCGCGGGGATGTTGTCGCCGGGGTGCGAGTACTCCGCGGCCAGGAAGGTGTCGTGGAAGTCGAGTTCGCGGACGGCAACACCGTTGGCCCAGGCGGCCCACTCCGGTGAGTACGTCCCGTCGACGCCGAACACGGTGGCGCCGTTCTTGTTGTGATTCGCCTGCGCCTGAGCGCGAGCGACGGTGACCGGGCGGCGGGTCACCGACGCGGCAGACACCGCGGCGTTGTCGATGATCCGGTTGACCACCATCGCCTCGACCTCGGCGGGCACGTCGACCGGGTCGGCGGCGACCTCGGCGATCTTCCAGGCCAGGTGCTCAGTGCGGGAGAAGTCGTCGGCGCTGCGTCGGGTGCGAACGTCATTTTCAAGCATGTCCGCACGGTACGCAGAGTCGAAACCCTCGGAAAACCCCCTGTAAAGGCGTAATTTTGTGTCCTTCGTGGTCCAGGTTTGCGGATCTTGTGTAAGGACCTTGCGCTACCGTGGGGCGATGGCGAAGACGTTCGCGGGCGCCCGACTGAGGCGCTTACGTGAAGAGCACGGCCTGACGCAGGTCGCACTGGCCAAGGCGGTCGACCTGTCGACGAGCTACGTCAACCAGCTGGAGAACGATCAGCGCCCGATCACCGTGCCGGTCCTGTTGGCCCTGTCCGATCGGTTCGACCTGCCGACGCACTACTTCGCGCCGGACTCCGACGCCCGCCTCGTCGCCGATCTGCGGGAGACGCTGGCCGACAGTCCCGCCACCGACACTCAGATCGAGGAGCTCGTCGCCCGCATGCCAGGTGTCGGGCAGACCCTCGTCGCCCTGAACCGGCGGTTGCACGACGCCACCACCGAACTCGAGGCCTATCGCGGGCGGGCGGACTTCGACGCGCCCGGCATCGGTCAGGGACCGATGCCGTTCGAAGAGGTGCGCGACTTCTTCTACGACCGCAAGAACTACATCGGCGAACTCGACGAGGCCGCGGAGGATCTGTTCGAACGGCATGGCATGACGGTCGGTGGGCTCGACACGCAGTTGACCGCATTACTGGCCGATCAGCTTGGCATCACCGTGCTGATCGACGACGGAGACGTGCTGAGCCCCAACGCCAAACGCGCGTACGACCCTGGCACCAAACGGCTTCACCTGGCGCGCTGGCTGCAGCCAGGGCAACGGGCCTTCCAACTGGCCACGCAGCTGGCGCTGTTGACGCATTCCGAGCTGATCACGGCGATCCTGGCGACCGACGACCAGCTGACCCCGGAGGCCCGCGAGGTCGCCAGGATCGGCCTGGCGAACTACTTCGCAGGCGCGTTCCTGTTGCCCTACCGGCAGTTCCTGGCCGCCGCCGAGGCGCAGCGCTACGACATCGACAAGTTGGCCCGCCGGTTCGAGGTCGGATTCGAGACCATCTGTCATCGGCTGTCGACCCTGCAGCGACCGGACCGTCGGGGAATCCCGTTCATCTTCGTCCGCACCGACAGTGCAGGGAACATCTCGAAACGGCAGTCCGCCACCGCATTTCACTTCTCCCGGGTCGGCGGGAACTGTCCGCTCTGGGTCGTGCACCATGCCTTCGCGCAACCGGGACGATTCCTCACCCAGGTCGCTCAGATGCCGGACGGGCGGTCCTACTTCTGGATCGCCAGAACCGCTGATTCGCCGTCCGATCGGTACCTGGGGCCGCAGAAGAGCTTCGCGATCGGTCTTGGCTGCGATCTGGCCCACGCCGACAAGCTGATCTACTCCGCCGGAATCGACTTCACCACTGCGGATGCCACCGTGCCCATCGGCGCGGGGTGCAGGATCTGTGACCGGCCTGCGTGTCCGCAGCGCGCCTTCCCCTACCTCGGTGCCGGTGTCCGCGTCGACGAGCACGCGAGCAGCAACCTGCCGTACCCACCGACCGCCGATTCGTGACGAGACACCACCCGCCGCCGAAGCGCCGGGTCAGAGTTGCTAGCCGATGCCTTGGAACTTTGCTGGAACGCTGATATACCTACGAGCAGATCAAGTTCAACGGGGGGTTGGCGTGGCTGGTGGGCACCGGGCGAAGACGGCGAAGGCCAGTAACTCCCGACGGGCGAAGGGGCGCCACCGCGCCAAGCCGGAACCTCGCGTCGCTCATGGCTGGCTCGGCGTTGGCGCGGTCACCCTTGGCGTCGGTGCGGCTCTGGCCAGCGGGTCGGGTGTCGCTCACGCTGAAAGCACCGGTTCGGACAGTCCAAGCGGCTCCTCTTCATCGAGCAGCGGCACGGGCTCCGAAGCCAGCCGAGGGCCAAGCACGTCAACCGAGAGCACGTCGAGCGGCCCGTCGACCTCGACGCAGGAGCCGGGCGAATCCCCTTCCGCGGCATCGACCAGACCGTCGCAGACGAAACCCACCACTCACATCTCGTCCTCGACAAGCCACCGGACCAAGCCGACGGCCGCGGCAGAATCAACCAACACGTCGCCGGCCGCCTCGGCCGACCAAGACAGCACACCGGTTTCCCCGACACCGGGATCTACGAGTGCATCCACCAGCTCGTCACCCGAGGTCATCGCTTCGACGAGTGCCACCCCGTCGTCGGGGAACGGGCTGGCCCCCACCGTGCAGCGTGCGAAGGTGGCCGCGCTCGCGGAGGTGCACCCCACGGTCGACCCGGAATCCCCGGGACCTGCAGCCCGATCGTTCGTGTCGGGTGCCGGGTCGGCAACCGCGACGACCGCGGCAGCGACATCGCGCGTGGCATTGGCGCCGACTCCGGCGGTGGTGGCCGTGCTACCAGCGGCCGCCACACCGGTCGCACCGCCACTGCCGGGCAACGTCATCATCGGCGTGCTGTCGCAAGTGTTCTCCGTGGTGAATACGCTCATCGCTCCGAATCCGGCTGTGCCCCCGACGGATCCGTTGCACTTGCTGGCGTTCGAGCTGGTCCGTCGCATCGAATTGACACTCGGGATGCCGGTGGTGGGCACTCCCACCGGATTCACCAACGATCCGGTGATCGGCACGAATCCGGTATCCACTACTCCTGGAGTCCCCAGCCCCGACGACGTGGTCCAAACTCCGTACGGGGACATCGGCACTTGGCTGCTGGAGTCCAACGGACAGATCTCGGACTACGGCGGGCAACGGATCGACGGCAAGTCGGTCTTGGAGCCGATCAACGTCATCATCGTCGACCCGACGTCGAGCACCGCCGCTGAGGCCACCGCCAAGTTCAATGCACGTATGACTCAGGCCGGATTCCCGGCCCTGCCAATACACTCCACCGGCTTTCAAGGCACCATCGACGACGTCACATACGGTCAACAGCCCACCGGCAGCCTGGACGCCTACTCCGACAACTTCTTTCTGCTCCCCGACGACCACGCCCGTGCGTTCGGACCCGACCCCGTGCAGACCGCGTCGGGATTCGTCTGGACCGTCGCGGTCAGCCGCGAACAATTCGGTCTGGTCAACGGCATCGTGCCGGCGCATATCGTGACCTCGTACAACGCGGCCCGCGACGAACTCGCCAGTCAGCTCGTGGCCGACGGCGCAACGTTGGTCGGCATCGTGCCCTTGAGCAATTCGGTGGACAGCGCCACCCAAACCACCGGCGATCACGACGGCTATGCCATCGTCATCCAGCTGAACGACTGATTCCAGGTCGGTCGGCCGGTCAGCCGATGTCGAGCAGTTCCTCATGGAACCCGCCGTAGCGGCGATCCTCGTCGACGAGGTGGACCTCGAGGATCCAATGACATTCCCTGCCAGAACGGTCTTTTCGGCGCATCGGGTGCTTCGATCCCGGTGCGATGTAGGAGTCGATCTCCTCGCCGCGGATCTTCTCGTGCGGGAACTCTCCGACGAGGTGCCCGGCGATCACGCCACCGAAGACCCACCCCTGTTTGTCGCTCAAGGTGACGACGTGGTCGAACAGTTCCTCGCCAGTGATGTCCGATTGGCTGCGGAAGTAGTCGCGTCCCGCGTTCCACACCTCGGGAAGGGCATCACGTAGCGCGAGCTTGCGCGGATCGTCGCCGAGCACGAAGGTTCGCCCGAAGTCGGCTTCCCACTCTTCGAAGATCGGCCCCAAATCGAGGAACAGTACGTCGTCGTCGGCGATGACGCGGTCGGGCGGGCTGTCGCGGGCTGTTTCCAGGGTGTTCTCACCCGCGCGCACGATGCGCTTGTGCCAGTGCCGCGTGACGCCGAACATGTCCTTCGCGATGTCACGGATCTCGTCCGACAGGGTGCGTTCGCTGATCCCGGCGCGCACCAGTCCCCGCGCCTCGACCTCGTCGAACAACTGCGAAGCCTTGACCTGGGCGTCCAACAGTCGGCTGACTCGAACGCCTTCTTCTACAACGATGTCCTCCACGGGTCGATGCTAGTTCGGGCCGATGGGATGGGCGAACGATATTGGTCGGTCGATAGGTTCGAGCTATCGGCGCATTTCAGATCCCGAAGACAGCTCCCTGTCGCCCACCCTGCTGGGGCGTTACGGTCGTAGGTATGTCCACGATCGACAAAGAAGAAGCCGGTCAGATCCTCAACGACGCGCGTCTGGAGAAGGGGCTGACCTGGCGGGAGCTGGCCGACCACATCGACAAACCTCTGGTGTGGACGGTTGCGGCCCTGCTCGGCAAGCACCCGGTGCCACAAGCGACCGCGCAAGCCGTCGCCGAGATCCTCAATCTCGACGCCGACGTCACCCGTGCACTTCAGCGCCAGCCCTACCGGATCGCCGACGTCGACCTGGCCACGGACCCTACCGTCTATCGCTTCCACGAAGCGCTCGACGTGTACGGGCAAGCCCTCAAGGAATTGATCCACGAAGAATTCGGTGACGGAATCATGAGCGCGATCAACTTCAACGTGGACTTCGCGAGACACGAAGACCCACAGGGTGATCGGATCGTCGTCACCTTCAACGGGAAGTTCCTGCCCTATCAGTGGTGACCCGAAAACGCGACTATCGAACGGTTCTGGTGCAGGACGCAACGTCGCAGGTGACCGACGAGCGGTTGCAGGACCTGACCCTCATCGGCGTCACGGTGGCAGATACGGCAACCGTGTGGCTCCGCCTTGACGATCGGGCGCAGGCCCGACCCGCTAGAACTCCGCAGTTTGCCGCCTGTTGACGACGAGATGTCAGAGGTCACGTTTCGGACTCGTTCGTCGTGGCCGAAGCGTGACGGAACCTTGATCGAATTGCTAAGGCGCACTGGGATATCGAAACGCCATCCAACCTCTACGATTCCAATTGACATCGGTGTAATTATCTAGGGATTGGGATCCATGCGTCAGGTTGCGCGGTGTGTTCTTGTCACCATTGGGGTCAGCGGTCTCGTGGCTGCTGGGCCGGCCAGCGCCAGCATGGCAGCGGCCAACCAATCCCTTCGGCCCATCATCGCGTCCGTGCTACCCATGCCGAGCGAGGTAGTGGGTGTGGCGCACCCGGTGGTGGTGACGTTCAGCGCGCCCGTCGCCGACAAGAGCTTGGCCGAGCGCGCCATCGACGTTGAAACCACGCCGCCGATGACCGGCAAGTACGAGTGGCTCGGCGACGCCGTCGTGCAGTGGGTTCCCGACCGATACTGGCCTGCGCACAGCACGGTGGCGCTGTCGGTGGGTGGTATGTCCACCAGCCTGCAAACCGGTCCTGCCGTGGTCGGTGTCGCCAACATCTCGGAGCACACGTTCACCGTGACCATCGACGGCGTCGACTCGGGACCGCCGTCTGCACTACCGGCACCGCACCACCGACCCCACTGGGGAGAACCGGGCGTGTTCCCAGCCTCGATGGGTAGGCCGGAGTACCCGACGCCGGTCGCCTCCTACACCGTGCTGTCGAAGGACCGCGACGTGACCATGGATTCGAGCAGCGTCGGCATCCCCACCGATGCTCCCGACGGTTACCTGCTGACGGTCGACTACGCCGTCCGCATCACCAACCGTGGCCTCTTCGTGCATTCCGCTCCATGGGCCATCAATTCACTCGGGTTCGAGAACGTGAGTCACGGCTGCATCAGCCTCAGTCCCGAGGACGCGGAATGGTACTTCAACACCGTCAATGTCGGCGATCCAGTGATCGTGCAGGAGAACAACATTGAGGTTCCTCGCACGGTGTCGGGCTTGAGCGTCCCGACACCTCGATGACGAGCGGTTAGTTCTTTCGTCCCCACGCCGAACGCGCACGTACGGCGAAAAATCGGCCGGATCGTCGCCGTGGTTGCGCGTTCGGCGGACCGCTGCGCCTGGTTGGTCGCGTTTGCGTGTATCCGGCCCAGCCGCGGGCACACACAGCCCGACCGTCGGGTGCCAGCAGGCCGCGATCGCCTTGTCGACCGAGCCCATGTACGTGTCGTTCGGGAGCGCAAACCGACCGGCTTGAAGTGGCGGATGAAACTCGACGCGTCCAGGGTGACGCCGCGGAAGATCGCTGCGGCTCAAGCACACTCGCGGACCGAGCTCGGCGGCCAGACCGCCGACGAGAGCCCCAAACCTTCGACGAGCAACCAATCTTGAGTGCCACCGTGTGTCGACGGCCGACTCTTCAGGCACCACGACGTGACGTCCGGCGCTACCTCGACATCGGAGGAGGAACGAGCCTTAGCTCGGGCCTCGAACCGCAGGACCGGGCAGAAGCGGCTGACCGTCTGCAGGGGCGCCGGGCGCGGGCGGATCGATCGGATCACCCTTGCCCCCGAAGCCACCTGCCATGTCGACGATCGGAGCACCAGCGGCCAACGGCCCAGCTGCCGCAGCGATGGGAGCGATGGGAGCGCCGAGCGGCGGGACGATCGGCGGCACACCGAGCGGCGGGACGATCGGCGGCACACCGAGCGGCGGCACGATCGGCGGCGGCGCCAACGGCACCACCGGCACCGGCCCTGGCAATGCCAGCGGGACCCCGGACATGTCGGCGAGCGGAGCGGCGCATGGCGCCGCTGCCGGAGCACCAACCGTGCCAGCCGACGACGAAATGCATTCGTAGCCGCCGGTTGTCCATGCAGCGGCTGCAGCGTTCGCGCTCAGCCCGAGGGCGACCCCGAACAAGCCTGCGCCGGCAACAACTACTCCGATGCTCAATCGATCAAAGATCGCCATCGTCGTCGACTCCTTCGTTCGTGGTCAGACATTCCAAGTGGTGAAACAGGAAAGCTCGCCGCACCGCTGTCACGGTTCGACGATCGCGTTAATTATCAGCAGCCCAATGGCGATCCGCACCACGCCGCACCGCACCGTTTCCAAACGGAGACTCTCCTGATGCCATCTGTACGTCACGAGCGAACCGATGCCCATAGGCTTCGGTGACGAGCCCGCCTTCCTCTACGAGGGTCGCGCTCCGAAACAGCCGACGGAAGTGAAACCAGTGCGCCGTGACCGTGTCGTCGCCGTTCCGCAACGGTGTCGCGCCCCGGTCGCGCTCGTCACGGTGTTGTGCGTCGCCGTTGGTTGTTCGGCGTCCACACCGCCAGCTTCGACGCCCGCCGGCTCCACTCCAGTGACGGTGGCCGCCAACGGGCGGGTGGACGCGACCATGATGGACGAGCCGACGGTTCCCACCGCGGGAAATGCCCCCACGGGCGCGCAACCGCGGCTGGCAGTAGACCCGGTGCAGCTGGCCGACGATCTCGTCGCCGACGAACAAGCTCTGCGTGACCCATCGACGCCGGAGGCGGTGCTGTCAGCGGCCGCGCGCCGACAGCAGGCGGCCTACCGCGCGATCGGGCGCCACCCCGAATGGGATGGGCTCACACGGCCGCGCATCCCAGCGTCGCTGCTCCAGGCTTACGACCTCAACGTCGACGCCCGCAGACAGCTCACCGCGATGGCTCAGGTCAAGGACACGCTCCCGGCATGGCGCATCAAGGCACCCGTTCCTGCCGAGGAGCTGCTCGGTGAGTACCGCGAGTCCGAGGCGGCGTCCGGTGTCGGCTGGAATTACCTTGCCGCGATCAACTTGATCGAGACGCACTTCGGCA
The DNA here is from genome assembly GCF_014202335.1 of Mycobacterium sp. AZCC_0083. Taxonomy (GTDB): domain Bacteria; phylum Actinomycetota; class Actinomycetes; order Mycobacteriales; family Mycobacteriaceae; genus Mycobacterium. Next base: position 693,266 of record NZ_JACHGP010000001.1, read on the forward strand.
GCATCGATGGGGTCAGCACCGCCGGCGCGCAGGGTCCGATGCAGTTCATGCCATCGACGTTCGCCGGTTACGGGGCGGGCGGCGACATCACCTCACCCCACGACAGCATCATGGCGGCAGGCCGCTACCTGGCCGCGAATGGCTTTGCAGACGACCGCGATCACGCCATCTACCGGTACAACCACGCCAACGAATACGTGCAGGCGGTCAACGACTACGCAGCCGTCCTCGCCGCCGATCCCGCAGCGTTCGCGGGCTACCACCGTTGGGACGTCTACTACCACACGACCGTCGGTGACGTGCTGCTCCCCATCGGTTACGCCGCGACGTCGCGGATCCCCGTCGCCGACTACCTGGCGACCCACGCGCAATGAGTCGTCCGGGGCTTGAGCGTCGGGTTGCCAGCACCCTTAACGCTTCGACAACAACCAGCTAACTTGGATGCCAGATGGCTGACGATTCCAGACCTCACCCGAGCGCACCCAGGACGATCGTCTTCGCGCTCTACAACAAAGTGACGTTGCTGGACGTGGCAGCGCCGCTGGAGGTCTTCGCCCGCGCCAACGACTTCGGCGCCCAGTACGAGGTGCTGCTGGCCTCACCGACCGGTGAAGCCGTTGCGACGACGAGTTTCACGAAACTCAACGTGGACATGTCCCTCGCCGAGGTGCCCAACTCGATCGACACTCTGCTCGTGCCAGGTGGTGTTCCTGCCGACTTCACCTTCACCCCGGGCGAACACGACATTCCAGAAGAGCAGACACCCGATGCCGTAGCGGAGGCGCTGCAGATGGTGCGCGAACTCGCGCCGCGAGCGCGCAAGGTGGCTTCCGTATGCACCGGGGCGTTCGTCCTCGCGACCCTCGGACTACTGGACGGTCGGCGTGCAACCACGCATTGGGCTCATTGTCAGACACTGGCTCGCACTTATCCGAAGGTGATGGTCGACCCGGACTCACTGTTCGTGCGGGACGGTCGATACATCACCGGCGCGGGCATCAGCGCCGGCGTCGATCTGGCGCTTGCGCTCGTCGAGAGTGACTACGGCCCGAGCGTGGCACGTCGCGTGGCGCGCTGGCTGGTCGTCTTCCTGCAACGCCCCGGCGGGCAAGCGCAGTTCAGCGTCTGGGCTGAATCGGCACTCCCGGCGACGGGCGGTCTCCGCGAGATCGTGGACTCCGTCATCTCCAATCCCGGCGGCGACCACTCCATCGTGGTCATGGCAGCGCGTGCAGCGGTCAGCGAGCGGCACCTGGTACGCATGTTTCGGGATCAAGTCGGGATGACACCGGCAAGGTTCGTCGAGCAAGCCCGCCTGGAGGCCGCCAAGGTTCTCCTCGCAACGGGCGACCAAAGCCAGGAAGTCGTTGCGCGACGAGCCGGGTTCGGGACCCCGGACACCATGCGACGCACCTTTCGCCGCAATCTTGGCGTCTCCCCCGGCACGTATCGAATTCGCTTCCGCACCACCGGAATCGAACTTGGTTCTAGCTAGCTCGACTAGATCTGGACACGGGCGGTCGCCAGACAGTCGCGCACCCTGGCACCGTAACGCAGGCCGCTGCGCTGCGCCGCCGCATGGAAGGACTCCCCCGCCAGGACCAAGCCGACGGCGTTCTCCAACCGAACGTCGTGGACGTACTGCCGCAGCGTCACGCCGACCTGCGCCTTGAACAGTCTGGACAGGTGCCTAGGGCTGATGCCGACTTGGGCCGCAACGCGTTCCAGCTCGTAATGCCCAGCCGGTTCGGCGTTGACCGTAGCCAGCAGGCGCTCGAGTTCGGGATGTCTGGGGCGCGGCGTCCTGGCGGCGACGGAGATCTGCGGATGTCCTTCCATCCGCCTGCTCAGCACGACCATGTCCTTCGCGATCTCCTGGGCGACGTCGGCTCCGTAATCGTCGCTGACGAGGGCCAGCGCGAGATCGATCCCGGCCGCGCCCCCCGCGGACGTCCAGACGGTCCCGTCGCGGACGAACACCGAGTCACGGTCGAGGACGGTCGACGGGTGGCGCGCAGCGAACGCTTCCAGATACCGCCAATGGGTGGTGGCGCGTTGACCGTCGAGTAGACCCGCTGCGGCCAAGGCGAATGACCCGGCGCAGACGGCGGCGACCCGACGAGCACCTTCGGCGTGAAGGCGGACCGCCCGCTCCAGGTGGCGATCAACACCGTCGGCAACCAGGCACTCACCGCCCGGCACCAGCAGGGTGTCGACCTCCCCCACGAGTGCTGAGGCGGGAGTTGCGTCGAGGGTCAGCCCCGAGCTGCACCGTACGGAGTTGGTGTCTGCGGTCGAGTAGAGGTCGACGGAGTAGTCGCAGCCCTGCGTCCTCGCGACGTCGAACACTTCCAGTGGTCCGGTGACGTCGAGGGTGCGGACGCCGTCGAACACCAGCATCGCAATGCGGCGTCTACCGGGCGTGGAGATCATTTGTTTAGCGTGAGGTGCCGCGGGCACGCGGTGCGCGGCAATGTCCGGATCTACGCGATACGTGTCCGTCCCGGTCGGACGCGTTGCGTGTTCGGGCTAGACGAGCTGTGGGATGGCCTGCGGTGCGGCCGTGCTCGGGGTGCCGACGAAGCGCTCCAGCAACCACCCGAAGATCAGGCCGATGCCGCCCCAGACCAGGAGTTGGTTGAGGATCGAGTACCAGCGGAACTTCCACAACACGTCGGGGTCGAACCCGGGGTAGACGATCTGACCAGGAGCGGCGGTCTGGCCGTCGATGGTCAGCGGTGTGGGCAGGATGTTGGTGATCGGTTGCGGGGTTTCGGTGGCTGCGCGGGCGAAACCGAACTGGCTGGTCTGCTCGACGTTGGCCGGCAGGTCACCCAACGAGGGCAGCACTGAGATCAACGCTCCGAACACCGCCGCGAATGCGGCCGTGCTCAGCGCTACCGAGATGCCGGTGTTGAAGCGGCGCACAAGGATTCGGAACAGGTACACCGCGAGGCCCAGCAGGATCAGTGACCCCGCCACCATCGTCAGGTACAGGTGCCCGCGAGTGACGATCGTGAAGTCGTGACCGATCGCCGGTGGATTCGCCGGGTACTTGAAGAACGGCAGCAGGTACACGCCGAGGAACCCGAACCCGGCGATCATCCAGACCAGATTCCGTGGACGGACGTGCACGCGTCCGTGCAGCGCGACGTAGGCCACCGCGACCATGGCACCCATGGCCGCGGAGAACGCGAGCACGCCGGTGGCGATGCCCACGGTGGACTGGATGGTGCGGGAGAAGATCTCTGGGCCGTCCATCCCTGGCATGCCCCCAGCCGCCTCCTTGAGCTTGCCGAGGATCTCGTCGCGGCCGGACTCGTAGTCGATGGCCTGGTTGATGACCGGCTCGGCGAAGATCCTGGCGAAGACGAAGCCGATGATGCCGGCGATCACACCGGCCAGCGCGCCCCGAAGGACGATGCGAAATTCCACGAGTGTGCTCCTGTCGCTCAGTGGCAGGGGAATCCGAGGAGATGGCGCGCATCGTGGACCCATTCGTGGACCACCATCGTCTTCCCGAACACCGACGTCATGCCCTCGTCGACGCCGACGAAGTAGTACGCCAGCAGGGCGACGAAGACGGTGGTGGACAGCATCACGATGAGCCGGCCCCGTGAGATCGCCTCCGGTGAAACCTGAACTCTCGGTCCCGATGCGGGTAGTGACGCAGTCGTCATGATGGGCTCCTACTCAGTGGTCGTGGTCGTCTTCGGGGTGTACGGCGTGCCCACCGTCGTCCAACGGGGGCGCGTCGAGGACTTCGTGATCGTCGACGACCTTCTCCAGGGCGCTGACCCAGTGGTCGTAGTACTCCCATTGATCGCGCTCGGATGGTGCGGTGTTCTCCCAGTCACCGATGGTCGTGATCAGACTCTGCTGGAAGTCGCTCCAGTCGTAGTGGCCGAACTCCGAAAGCGCCAGCGCCAAGCCGAATGCCCGTCGCTGCCACTCGTGATCGAACTGCGGCGCGGCCCGATCGGTGGTGCAGGTCTCGTGCAGCATCATGATGCGGGCCCAGCCAGCGCGACGCCCATCATCGATTCGGTGGTCACCAGGTCCATCAGCATCTCGTCGGTGAAATCCTCAGTGCCGGCCGGACGTTCGGGGATGACGAACCACCGCGAGTGCCCGCTGCTGTCCCACACCTTGATCTCGGTGTCGTCCGGCAGCTCAACGCCGATCTCGCCCAGCACCTTTCGGGGCTCACGCGCCGCCCGGGCGCGGAACACCGGATCCTTGTACCAATATGGGGGAAGGCCCAGGACGGGCCACGGGAAGCACGAGCACAACGTACAGATGACCAGGTTGTGCACGCCAGGCGCGTTGGCGACGGCCTGTAGGTGCTCCCCCTCGGCCCCGGCCATGCCCTCGGGCAGGTCCAGTTCGGCGACCGCGGCCGGTGTGTCGACGACGATGCGTGCGGCGAATTCCGGGTCGTTCCAAGCCTTGACGACGATCTTCTTGCCGTTCAGCGGGGTCATCTCGGACTCGAAGTAGGCGAGCACCTTGTCGACGGTTTGCCCGGTGATGATGCCCTTCTCGACGAGAAGCGCTTCCAGCGCCGCGACCTTGGCGGCACTCGACGCTTCCCGGTCCGACGGGTAGACAAACTGATCACTCACTGGTTCTCCTCGATGGGTTGCAGGTACGCCTCGAACAGCTCGGCGTAGACGGAGTTGGGACTGTCTTCGGCGCGCGCGCCCCATAGTTCGGTCGGCGAGAACTCGACGATGTAGATCGGCATCGGGTCACCGATGCCGTCGCCGGTGTGGGTGAAATACGCGTAGTCCCCGTCGAAGACCCGCTCCACGGTGCCGACGTGACTGCGCAGGTACCCGGGCAACCGGGTGTGCGCGGCGGCGGGCACGTCGGTGACGCGCACCCGATCACCAGGAGCGAATCGCGGGTGGGCGACATCGCGTCGCGGGCTGTCCCCCTTGCGTAGGTACTGCTCGATCTGGTCGTCGACCTCGGCGCTCGCGGCATTCGACTCGGCCGCAACCGCGCCGGATGCCATGGCCGCCGCCAGTTCCTCTTCGGTGACGTAGCCCTGCTCGACGAAGAACGACGTGATTCCGCCGAGCCATTTCTCGTAGTAGCGAAACTTGAAGTAGTCGAACGGATTCATCGCCTCGGCGCCGGTACGCAGGCTCGCCCACGTCCATTCGTCGTGGAAGGCGGTCGGCACGTTCTCGATCGGGTAGGCAGGAAGAGCCGACGACAGGTGATTGCTCAGCCCCATCATCGCGACGTGGATGCCGAAGATGCGCTTCTCCCACTCTTCGACGAAGACGCGCTTCTCGAGGCTCAGTGGTTCCGGCAGACCTTCGAGGCCGCCGAGATAGTGCTGCAGTTTCATTACGCCGGACTGCCTTCCGCTGAGTTGATGGCGGTGTTCTGAGCCGCCTTGCTGGTCATGGCCCCGGCCAGGTACTCCGCGGCGATGCCGAAGGTTGCGCCGACGACGCACGCGCACGCCGCGACCAGTCCGGGGTGAGAGATCGTGGTGACGGTGACGTCATGGCCTCGGCCGGCCACCGTGGACACCGTCGAGGCGAAACCGACCACCACCGCGGGCGTGGTGGACAGCAGCGGAACCCACGATGCCTGCACCATCAGTGCGCTGCCGACACCGACGGCGACCGCGGTGGCCAGAAGACTGCCGCCCAGCAAATGCGCTGCGAACAAGCTCGCCGTGGCGATGACCACCCCGACGATGTTCGAGCACACCGAGCGCACCCAGCCGGACACGCCGCCACCGACGAAGACGAATGACCCCCATGCGAGGAATACCACCCAAATTGGCACGGTGACGACGTCTGCGGTGAACGCCACGGCGAGGCCACCGAGAATGCCGATACTCACCGTGAGAGCTGAACGGGAATCCATCGAACTACCTTCCTGGCAAATGCCGCATATTCGTGCCAGAACGTTCTGGAGACGACGTTCTCACCAGCGCTAGTTTTGTGAGGAGTTGTTTCGCAGCAGTAACGCCGGCGTGGCCGTCGTTTCCTGTGAGGACATACTTGACGCAATTCAGGACATCACCGGCATGACCGCCAGACGGTTGCGCCGCCGCGGCGGCGATGTTGTAGTTGGTTGCCCGTGGGCTTGCGTCGTCGATCAGTAGGCGGGCATCCACCGAGCTGCCACACCTGGGCCTTTCGGGTACGCGTGGTGAGCCCTGCTCCGCGGCATGCCACGCATGTCCCACAACGAGCGACACCTGTAGAATCTAGACGTCGAAAAGGACCTGGAGCGGCACTGGTAAGCCCGCTCTCTTCTGTGAGGAAGCTCCGTACCGCTGCGGCGGACCCGCGACAAGCAACTGGTGTGTGTGCACCGGCGGCTTGGCGCGCACGAAGCTTGGCTCGTCCGGCCCCGGTCGCATACACACCCTCATCGGAAGGGTGTTTATGCCAATCATTCGGGCGGCCACCGGAATCGTCACTCAGATCAACACTTTCACTGTGCCAGAGGGCGGCCAGCAAGCGCTGATCGACTTGCTCACTGAAGCTTCGGAATTTGCGAGCGCGACACCTGGGTGGGTCTCGGCAAGTGTGCATCGAAGCCACGACGGCACCCGGGTGGTCAACTATGCGCAAAGCGATGGCATTGACTCGGCGTTGTTGGTGATCAAGCGTTTACGCGATGCCGGGTTCCTCGATCGCAACTCAGCACTCGGTGAGGCGCACCCCGGTCTCTACGATGTGGTGTTCACACTCGAACGCTAATCGGTCGGCGGCTACCCGGGGCCGTGAGCTATCTCTGATAGGAGGTCCTACGCAGCTTTTGCGGCTCCGGTTTGCTGGTGCGCAGAAGGCAGGACTAGGTGCCGGTTTCGATGATGTGGGAGTTGAAGCCGTGAGCGCACGAAGTACGTGCCAGAACGTCCTGGAGACGACGTTCTCATCAGCGCTAGCTTCGTGAGGAGTTGGTTCGCAGCGGAAGCGACGGCGTTCCCGTCGTTCCCTGAGGACATACTTGACGCAATTCAGGACATCACCGGCATGACCGCACAGACGGTTGCGCCGCCGCCGCTACCTTTGTGGAGATCCGACCATGCCGACTGCCGACGAGCTGCTGAGCGCCGACGCCGTGCTCGGCCTCGCCCAGATTCTCGACGCGGCTAGCTCGCCCCGGACCCGGTGGACGGCAGTTCACTCGGCCGTCGGCGAGTTCTCCTCGCAGACATTGACTCAACGGGTTGGAGTGGTGTGCACGGCGATTCTGCACGACGGCCCCGGCTACGCCGAGTTGGCGTCGACCGTTCGGCGCGCGCTCAGTGACGTCCACCTCACCGGGTGGATGATCTGGCCGCTCACGGAGGCCATCGCCATCGCCGCTACCGCTAGCGGAGATGCAGGCGACTTCGACGACGGACTAGATCTGTTGGCGGCTCTCACTCCACGATTGACGAGCGAGTTCGCGGTCCGCACCTTCCTCAACGCCGACTTCGAGCGGGCTCTAGCCATCGCCGAGACCTGGAGTGCCCACGACGACAGCGCCGTGCGGCGACTGGCCAGCGAGGGAACTCGGCCAAAACTTCCGTGGGCCAAGCAAGTTCGTCCGCTCATCCTCGCTCCAGGTCGCACCCGGCGCATTCTGGACGCGCTCTACCGAGACGAATCGGAGACCGTGCGCCGGTCGGTGGCCAACCACCTCAACGACGTGTCCCGGCTGCAGCCGGAAACGGCGGTGGCCACCGCGACCGCGTGGGCAGCGACCCCCGACGACCAGACTCCGTGGATGATCCGCCACGCCATGCGCACCTTGGTCAAGGCCGGCGACCCGGCGGCCCTTCGGCTGCTCGGGTTCACCGCCGATCAGTTGGACGTGCGCGGCCCGGTGCTAGAGGACGCGACGATCAACTTTGGCGGAACGATCACCTTCACCGGCGACATCACCAACCTCGGCGATCATCCTGCCGTCTTGGCCATCGACTACGTGATCCACCATCGGAAGGCCAATGGCTCCACCTCGCCGAAGATGTTCAAGCTGACGACGAAAACCTTGGCGCCCCATGAACATGTCGCCCTATCGCGTCGACACGCCATCAAGCCGATCACCACTCGCCGTTACTACCCGGGTGCGCACGGCATCGAGTTGCAAATCAACGGGCAGAGATTCGGCTACACGGAATTCGTGCTGTCAATGCCGTCGTGACTGTCCCAATCCTTTGTCGTACCAACATAATCAACACGATAGCTGCGGATGTCGAAGCCGACGCCGACGGCTGACCACACATTCGAGAGTGTCAGGTAGCCCGGCTGTCGAACATATGTTCTAATGGACTCCTACCGCCAGCCCGCGCACTGCGGGCGATGTTCAGAAGGAGTACGCCGCAACCATGATTGTAGACACTCTGGCACCCGAAACGCTGTCCACCGACTTCGACACTCCCGATGTCTTGGGTTCTCCTGTCGAGAGCGCAACACCCGCGAGTACCCGCGTACCCGCCGCTGAAGTTTCCGCCGCGGAGACGCCGAAGAAGGCTCCTGCCAAGAGGGCGGCCGGCAAGAAGACCAAGACTCTCGAGTTGACCCTCACCGTCATCGGCACCGCCGACGGCGAATGGCGCGCCGAGCTCAAGCAGGGCACCACGTACCTGGCTCGTGATCTCGCGGTCGCGGCCGCCGCCGTGTCCCGCGCGGCCAAGGAACTGCACCAGGACCTCTCTACCCCGATCGACGAGGTGATCGAAGAGGCGCGCTCCCAGCAGGCCGCCAAGGTCGCCGCTCTCGAGGCCGAATTGGAAGCCGCCCGCAAGACCCTCGCCGATCTGGACTGAGATCCCGGAACCACGTCGCTCGCCGAATCTGATCCGTGAGTCGCTATTCAGCGGCTAGCAGGCTGTGCGCAGCGCTGTCTCAGCCTCGATCGACCGATGGACCTTGGTGACTGTTGTCGGGTGGGGTAATCGTGATTGTCCGGATTTGCAGGTGAGGTAGCTGCCAGCCTGCGTCACAATTCCACATGACTCCAGGCGAACACGTTCCAAATGTGTTCGGACTACGTGGTCGGCGAGACGCGACACTGCCGAGTTCCGTAGCGGCCCAGCGGATCCGGCCGCACGGTTTGCGAGCGGGATGATCGAACTGGTCGGCGCGCCTGGCCGCGAATGGCTGATCATCGAGGCCGCGGGAGCTACCGCTCCACGGTCCAGTCCTGCTGGGTGAAGGCAAACGGCATCGTGGCCTTTGGACCGAAGCGCTCGGCCACCAAGTCCAGCACGACGGCATTGCGTTCGACAGGGTTGATGCCGGTCAGCCTCCCTGCGACGGGACCCTCGGCCACCGACCAGCGTCGTGCCCTGTCAATCAGTAGCCGTAGTTACCATGCCCCGGATAAGTAGGGGCATTGCTCGCAGATGTCGTTGATGTCGTTGGAGTGATCGAATTCGACATCGACGGGCCTGATTCGCCGGGATTCGGCCCGCCGAGTGCCAGTAATGCGGCGGCGATGGCGATCGTGCCAGCCAGAAAGCTCGTCGCGAAGATCTTGCGCATCATGAGCAAACTCCGTTCCTAGGTACGCGCCCTCGGTGTACCCCTACCCATTGCACGAACGGCGAAGGCGTCACGTTCAGACAACTCGCACGCCAGGGCTCGCCACTGGTGGTGCGCTTGGTGCGACCAGTTGGCGCCGGGCCGGTGCGGATCTTCGGCTGCTGCAGAAGACGATGGGCCACGCGTCGATCACCGTGACCGCGCACGTCTACGCCAACCTCTACGACTACGAACTCGTCGACATCGCCTCGACGCTGGACGCGCTCGACGACGTCCGCTGAAGCCACGTCTGAAAGTTTGGCCTTATAAACCTCAGTTCGAGCCTTCCCGATAAGCCCGATTGCCTGTCGAATATGGCCCCTTTTCAGGCTGAGGCGAAACCGGTACCGAGGCGTTTGTGCTGGTGAAACTGGATGAATTGGACCCATCTTAGGGTTTCAGAGCACGCAGTCTGAACGGCGCGGCGGATGCAGAGCGGATGAAGACGACCCTGTGATCCGTATGCACGGCCGGAAAGCATGACCAGGCATGACGCGAACTCAACTGTCGCGCCCACAGCACCGACCGATCCTGCACCTGCCTACCCACTGGCCATGGTCACATCACTGGCTCACGCTGTGGCACAACACCATCGGATACAGCCCACCATCGACCGCGACCGCCTGACCATCCCGCCAACGAGGCCCAACCGGAGCACACAGAAAAGCTGGACCGACCAGCAGTTACCACACGTGCAAATCCGGACAATCACGATTACCCCACCCCACAACGGTCACCAAGGTCCATCGGTGGATCGAGGCTTAGGCCTCGTGCCCGGGCGTCAAGTCGGACACGTCAGAGAACGACAACCAGTCCTCGAAGCCGTCGGGTGACGATCCACTCACCGGCTCCAGCAGATGTCCGACGTGATCTCCGACGTCGAAACGGTCGACGATGCGTCCGACGAACCACGCCGCCGCGGCAACGAGGATGAGCATGCCGGCCGGACCGGGGCTCCAGTCGCAGTGCTTGAACTTGTCGATCCGGTCACCGGTCTGCCCGCCGAACAGTTCGGCCAAGCGGTGATCTTGCCGCGACACGATGTGAACGGCCAGATGCGTTGCGTTCTCGGCGATTCGGTAGGTGTGGTTGCGCCGGGATAGTCCGACGAGGAACAGTGGCGGATGGATGCTGGTCTGACTGGCGAAACCGACCAGACACCCTGCCGGCGGGGCATCCGTACCGTCGGCGCGAGTGCACACCACGAACATCGGGTAGTCGAGCGTAGCCACCAGCCGTTCGAATGCGCCGGTCCCATCTTCGACGCTCAGCTTGGTGTCAGTCATCCATCCTCCTGCGGATCCAGGACGTGAGTCCTGCTGCGGCCGTGTACCCGCAGCGCGACGTCGTAAATCGCCGTCGGGACCAAGAGACGGCGCGGCCCGGCCCCTGCGGGCCGGACCTCTCGATCGACGTCTGCTATTGCTGCTCGGCCTTCTCGCGAGCCTCGCTCACCTTGGCTGCACCGCGCGCGGCCTCCGCCTCGGCTTCCTTCTTCGCGGCCTCACGTTGGGCGTCGGCCTTGTCTTGCTGGGCTTCGCCTTCGCGACGGATGTCATCACGGCCGGTAACCGCGCCGATGATCTCCTTGGCCTTGCCCTTGACGCCTTCCACTGCGCCGCTGATGCCTTCTGCCGGTCCACTCTTGTCGTCAGCCATCACAGATCCTTCGCTGGTTGATTCCCATCGTCGGCGCGCTGCTCGCTGAACGCCCCCGTCTGACGGGGCATCCGCCCCGGTAGTGCAGCAATCGATTTCCCACACCACACGTCTACCAAACCCGGCGTGCGAACGCGCACCCCTGAACAACCAGCTGTGACGGTGCCATCAAGGCCCAGAATGAAAGCTGGGACGACACCATTGCGGTCCAAATCGGACGTCTGCGTCCATTCGCAGAACGACGGATCCCGTCAAAGCGCGCTCGCTAATACGCTGCGCCGGTCGTCTTCTGAGGGATAGCGTGATCGTCCGGGTCACGACGACCCCCGTGGCCCACCGCGTGGCTCGAACGAACCGTCGGCTGAAAGGCGCTCGCGTGCAACAGGCTTCAACATCCAGCACACCGCATCTCGGACGTTCACTCGGACTGTGGGCGATCGTCGGCCTCGGCCTCGGCTACATGACCCCGATGACCGTGTTCGACACGTTCGGAATCGTGTCGGACGAGACGGATGCAGTCGTCCCGCTCGCCTACATCGTCGCCCTGATCGCCATGGTGTTCACTGCCATCAGCTACGGCCGAATGACGCGCGTCTTTCCCTCGGCGGGATCGGCCTACACCTACGCCTCCGAGGTGATCCACCCCAACGTCGGCTTCCTCGTCGGATGGTCGTCGTTGCTCGACTACCTGCTGCTGCCGATGGTCAACGCCGTGATCGGCCGGATCTACTTCGAGTCGTTCTTCCCCGACGCTCCGTCGTGGATCTTCGTGATCGTCTACGTCGCGATCGTCACCGCGCTCAACGCCTGGAGCATCAAGGGTACGTCCAACATCAACGGCGTCCTCGTCGTGTTTCAGATCGTCCTCATCGGCGTGTTCATCGTGCTCACGTACAACTCGATACGGAACGGCCTGGGCCAGGGCACGATTTTGACGCTCGAACCGCTGTATCACGCAGGCGTCGACATGAGCGCCGTCATCGCGGGTGCCACCGTGGTGTGCTTCTCGTTCATCGGGTTCGACGCGATCACGATGTACAGCGAGGAGGCCAAGACGCCGAGCACGGTGCCGAGGGCCATCGTCTTCGCGTTGCTGATCGGCGGCGCGATCTTCTTCCTCGGGGCATGGTTCGCCCAGGCTGCCTTCCCCACGCTCGACGGCTTCGAGGTCACCGACGACACGCTGCCCGAGCTCGCGCTGAAGGTGGGCGGCGAGTTCTTCAAGATCCTGTTCGTGTCGGCCGCCCTGGCCGCCATGTTCGCATCCAGCCTGTCCTCGCACGCGAGCGTCTCTCGCATGATCTACGTGATGGCCCGCAATGGCACGGGGCGCATCCCGCGCTTCCTGTCCTACATCCACCCGAGATTCCTGACACCGCTGCACGCCGTGCTCATCGTCGGCGCGGTGTCGCTGCTCGCGTTCAAGTTCACGCTCGAATTCGTCTCGGCGATGATCAACTTCGGCGCCCTCATTGCGTTCACGGTCGTCAACCTGACCGTGCTGCTCTACTACGCCGTCCGGTTGAAGCAGCGGAACACACCTCGCCAGATCCTCACCAACATCGTGCTGCCGATCATCGGCATGTGCATGACGGCGGTGCTGTGGATCAACCTGCACTTCGACGCCCTGCTCTACGGCGCGATCTGGTTCGTCGTCGGGCTGATCCTGCTGGTCTACGTCACCCGCGGGTTGCGCAAGCCGCTCACGATGAAGATCGAGGAGGAGACGCTCGCCGAAGAAGGCACGCCGATCCCCCACGTCGAGCACGGCAAGGCGGGTGAGTCCAAGTGAAACTGGTCGTCGGCTATCTCGCGACACCCGGTGGCGCGGACGCGGTTTCACTCGGCGTTCAGCTCGCCCGCACCCTCGGAGCCGAGCTTGAACTGCGACTGGTCCTGGCTCCCGACGACGTGACCACCCCCCGTGTCACGTCCGACAAGTTCCACGAGATGCTCGCCGAGCAGAGTTCGGAGTGGCTCGATGAGGCGCTGCAGCTGGTGCCCGACGACGTCACGGCTCGCGGCGGAGTGCTGGTCGAGGATTCGGTCGCAGGTGCGCTCAGCGAGGAAGCGGTACGGCTCGAGGCCGAGGCTATCGTGGTGGGCGGGTCGGGAGGCGGGTTGATCGGAAGCCTGTCGCTGGGCTCGCTCGTCGACGATCTGCTGCACTTCGCCCCGGTGCCCGTCGCGGTGGCGCCGCGCGGCACCCGGAACTCCGATGTGGAACGCATCCGGACCGTCACGTGCGCCATCGGTGACCGCCCCGGCGCGGCTCGCTTGCTCGACACCGCGGTGCGAGCGAGCAAAGCGACTGGCGCGCCGCTACGGCTGGTGTCGCTCGTCGCGCTCGACAAGCACGGTGAGGCCGGTGTCGCGGCAGCACGCGAACACGCCTACGCCACACTCGAATCCGCGAAGGCAGCACTTCCCGAGGGTTCTGACGTCGCGGCCGTCGTCGCCGACGGTGCCACGGTTGAGGAGGCCGTGGAAGGGCTCGACTGGGAGGACGGCGATCTCCTGATGCTCGGCTCCAGCCGGTTGGCACCACCCCGCCGTCTCTTCATCGGTTCCACGGCCGCCAGAATCCTGCGGCATCTGCACGTGCCGATGGTCGTGACTCCAGGTGAGGAAGAGTCGACGTGAGGATGACTGACTCTCTACCCAACGATTCCGCAACTCTAGCGACGGATCTAATCGTGTTCATCACACCCATCTGCTAACCGGTCGAGCTGGGACGAACTCCCTCGGGCGGCCGTGAACGTCTGTGAGTTGCGGCTCCGGTTGCCCGGCACACCGAAGTACCGCACGATCAGTAGCTGAACAACACCTGCACAATGCATCGAAGTGCCTGGAGGCAGGATTCGGCAGACCGCCGGCGCCCGATCGCACCAGCGGGTCGAAGCACGCCGCCATCCACGAAGCCAACATGCACGTCGAGAACCGGAGCCAACTCGAGTTGAACGCCCGAATCTGTCTGTATCTTTCAGGCACTCCGTTAGCCGCGGCACTCCTATTCGCGCCCAGCGCCCCGGCTGAGCCCCCATCGACGATTCCCGGAGCGGACTCCGCCATCGCCAAGGCCGAAAGCGTGCTCGGCTCAGACCAGTTCGGTCCGTACGGATGTGAGGCTTTCGTGGCCTATGCCTACGGCGTACCGCAAGCGAAGTACGGCTGGGACGGCGCATCCGAAACCATGTACCAAACGCTCCTTCGACAAGGTCAGATCCACACTGACATGAATCCCCCGCGGGGAGGACTTGTCTTCAGCAAGGGATCCGACGGCCCCCACATTGACATTGCCCGTGGAGACGGGACGTATATCTCCGGCGGCGTCCAAGGACTCGCACGAGGGTACGGCGACGGGCACAACATCCAGGTTCTGCCCAGCCCAAATGTGGGGCGCAGCTGGACCTACCGCGGCTGGAGTATGGGCTACCCGCAATAACGACGAGCCCTCGCCGAGTCGCGACGCTTACAACTGTTTGCGCTCGACAGGGCGGTGCAGAAGCCTCGAATTGGACCTCCTGGAGCGCCGGTTCTAGAAGGCTCGTTGGATATCGGTCGGATGAATCTCGGCACGACTTCGAAGGCCTCGGCAACCAGAGGACAATCAAACTCAGACCACGTCGGGATCTACTGGCATCAGTCAGTTGGACCGATCTCGCGTCTTGAGGCCACATGAACCTGCCGGCGTTGCGCGGACGCACTGCCGAGGTGAAACGCGCCATAACGGTGCTGGATCGCACGGTGGCCTCGGGTCAGGGCGCTCTGCTAGTCGTCGTGGGTGGAGCTGGCATCGGAAAGTCGGCCCTCATGTCCGAGATCTGCAACCGCGCTGCGCAGCGCGGTTACGGCATCGGTGTCGGCAAGGCGGAAGAGTCCGATCAGATCGCCTCAATGGCGCCGTTGCTGCTGGCGTTGCGATCAGGCCGCGAACCGTTGTTGTCGCAGCAGGCATTCATGTCTCTGGCGCCGATGGAGCGTCAGCAACTGTGGCAGATCGACCGACTCGTTGACGACCTCGAGACCCGCGCCACGACCGGACCGGTGCTGGTGTGCATCGATGACTTCCAGTGGGCGGACGCCTCAACGGCGTTGGCGTTGCGGGTTCTTCCCGGGCGACTCGGCGGTTCGCCGATCGTCTGGATGATCACCACGCGGCCTGGGGCCCGAGCCGCTGAGGACCTCATCCAGGCAGCCAGTCGCGACGTCACGGTCGACACCATCGCCTTGACACCACTGAGTGCCGCAGCGATCGCGCAGATCGCACAGGACCATCTCGGCGAACCCGTCGACGACGACGTCATCGCGCTCTTGGGCGGCGCCGATGGATTGCCATTCCTCGCCGTAGCCCTGCTGGAAGGCCTTGCAGCACAGCAGCCCACCGAGCGACCGGTCAAGTCCCGGACTGGAGTGGCCGGCGACGAACTTCCTGCCGCGCTGGTCATGGGAGTGCGCACGCGGGTGGAGGCCTTGCCGGTGCAGAGTGTGCAACTGGTGCGCGTCGGTGCTGTCCTGGGACGGACGTTCGCCGTAGCCGATGCAGCTGTGTTGTTGGGTAGCCCGTCGACTGACGTCGCGCTTCCCTGGGTGGAACCGGCGGTGCGGGCGGGCGTGCTCGACGACGAAGGCGGCCGATTGGCGTTCCGGCACGATCTGCTCCGCCAGGCCGTGTACGCCGACATCCCGGCCTCCCTGCGCCAGTCCATGCACCGCGCCGCCGCCCAACAGATGCTGGTAAGCGGTCAGGGCGCGGTGGCCGCTGCCCCGCATGTGCTGCGCTGTGCGATCGTCGGGGACCTGGAAGCCGTCGATCTGCTCCGGCAAGCCGCCAAGGTCAGCGATGAGGTCACCCCTGACACCGCAGCAGAGCTATCCCAACGTGCATTCGCCCTATTGACACCGTCCGACGCGATCTGGAGTGCCACGGGCCTGGAGGCCTTGCGCGCCTTCAACATTGCTGGACGCGGCGGTGAAGCGATGGCGGTCGCCGACACCCTGCTCGCCTCCACCACCTTGGATGAAGAGACCTTCGCTCAGATCCAGATCGACGTCGCTCAGGCAATGTGGTCCCGGGGCGAACTGGACCACATGCAAATGCGGGTTGGCACCGCCAGTGCGCTGCGCGACTTGACGGCGGGCACCCGCGCTCACCTGCTAGCACTGCGGGCCTTATCGCATTGCCGCGACGTCGACATGGCCGCGGCTATCGCCGACGCCGACGAAGCGTGGGCCGCCGGTGAGCGCAGCCACAGCGCCGCCGCCCAAGCCACGGCCCTGCAAGCGTTGGGAGAAATCGCCCGCAACGACGGCCGCAACGCCGCAGCATTGGGCTTCTTCCGTCGGACCCGGCCCTTGGCGGGCCGGCGATTCCTGCACGACGAAGTGGTCTCCCTGCAACTGCTGGACCGCTTCGACGACAGCGCGGCGCTGCTTCGGGAAGCCCAGCACCAATCCGACGACGAAGGACACTCCTCCTACCTGCCCGAGACGACGTTCGGGTTGATGTGGCAGGCGTACAGCCTGGCAATGCTCGAGGAATCCGACACCCACGCACGATCGCTCATCCGCCTCGAAGATGAACTCAACCACTACACCTTCCACAACGAAGCCCGAATGTTCTTGTGCCGCACCGCTCAACTCCGCGGCGACTACGCCGACGCCCGCGAACAGCTGCGGAAAGCGGCCGCGCACGACGCCAACGACGACGGCCAGCAGCACACCCTGCTGGTGGTCCTGACCTGGCTCAACCAAGCCGAGGACGACATCGCCGCTGCGCTAGAGGCGGTGCACTCGCTGGTCGAGCGCGCGCATACCGTTCGCCACCGATGGGTGTGGCAGCCGGGTTGGCTGATGTCAGCCGTGGATATCGCCAACCAGGCCGGTGAACGAGATTTCGCCCGTGAGATCACCGGCATCGCGTCCACGTTGTGCGAGCACAACCCGACCGCGTCGAACATTGCGATCGCCGCGTGTGCCACCGGCCTGACCACCGGTGACATCGACGCGCTGGCCGAAGCAGCGTCTCTATGCCGGCGCAGCCCGCGACCGGTCCTGCGCGCCCAGATCACCATGATCTTCGGTCAAGCGCTCCTTGCTGCCGGCCGCACCGCCGAAGGCGTCGAGCACCTCGACCGCGCCTGGGATGGCTACAACGCGGTCGGCGCAACCGGCGACGCCGTCAAAGTGCAGCACATGATGCAGGCAGCCGGGGTGCGGCGCAGGCGCTGGAAAGCGGCCGATCCCCGTCCCGCTGTCGGGTGGGAATCCCTGACCAGCGGCGAGCAACGGGTCGCTCGCTTGATAGCCGAGGGCCATACCAACAAGTCGGCCGCCGAGATCCTGGTGCTGTCCCCCAACACCATCGCCACCCATCTGCGATCGGCATTCCTCAAGTTGGGCGTGAAGTCCCGCGTGCAACTGGCATTGGCCGTCGCCGAAGTGTCCTGAACCGTCTTCGACGGCGCGCCCGGGTCCGCGCAATGCACAATTCCTCACTCAAATTGATGAGATCCGGTTCCTCGGAGATGAGAAGCGCCGTTTTCCCTGGGGAACGGCGTGTTCCGGGGCTACGGTTCGAACAGACTGATTTTCGAACGCTTTTCGGCTCATTGTTGCGGCAGCTCCAGACATCACCGGCATCCGCTTCACCCTTCAAGAACGCGCCACCCGGCAGGCCCCAAGCCTGTGCCTCTACACGCGCGCTTCGTCCCGCTAGCCGCACCGGATTTCTCCTGCGGAGTCAGGCCACCCCGATGGATGTCAATTCGTTTGACCACAACCACGTTGACGCCAACGGCATATCAATCCACACCGTATCGGTGGGCGAGGGTCCGCTGGTCGTGTTCTGTCACGGCTTCCCCGAGTCCTGGTACTCCTGGCGCCACCAGTTGCCCGCCGTCGCGGCGGCCGGCTTCCGCGCTGTCGCGATGGACATGCGTGGCTACGGCGAGACCACCGCACCGGCGTCCACCGATGCATACACCTTGAGCCACATGGTGGGCGACGTCGTCGCACTGGTCGCTGCCCTCGACGAGGAGCAGGCCGTCGTCGTCGGTCACGACTGGGGCGCCCCCATCGCCTGGTACAGCGCGCTCATGCGACCCGATGTCTTCCGGGGCGTCGTCGGGATGAGCGTGCCCTACACCGCGCCCATCGCGATGCCGAGTGGAATGACCATGACCGATTTGATGCGGAAAGCAGCTGGGCCGGGTCGGGAGTACTACCGCCTCTTCTTTCAGGAACCCGGTGTCGCCGAGGCCAATTTGGAAGCCGACATCGACCGCACCGTGCGCGGTTTCCTGTACAGCATCAGCGGGAACGTCGTGACCGACGGTGTCTTCGAGCGCGGCTGGGACGGACACTTCCCGATGGGCCAAGACTTCATGCAGCAGCTCGTCGTGCCCGAGGTGCTACCTCCGTGGTTGACCGAGGAGGACGTCAAGTTCTACGCGGCCGAACTGGCCCGGTCCGGCTTCCACGGTGGGCTGAGTTGGTACCGCAACATCAACGCCCAACCGGCGATTCTGAGTCCGTTCGTCGGGACCACGATCACCGCGCCGTCGATGTACGTCTCGGGAGAGAACGATCTCATCGCCGCGAATCCTGCTGCGATGGAAAAGTTTCCGACCTCGTTGCCAGGACTGCGTGGTGTGCACGTGTTGCCCGACGCGGGTCACTGGATACAGCAGGAACGCCCTTTGGAGGTCAACGACGTCCTCGTCGCCTTTCTGACTTCCCTCTGAATCGCAGATGACAGCGAGCTAGACAGTCCCACTATCGGATTCAACCCATCACCGCATTGACCCAAGGAGCCCGACATGACCTCACCGACCAAGACAAACCCCGTCATCTTCATCCACGGACTGTGGATCCACTCCAGCGCCTGGCAGCCGTGGCTGGAACTCTTCGAGAGTTGCGGATACTCCGTGTCAGCACCGGGTTGGCCCGGTGACTCACCGACCGTCGCCGAGACGCGGAAGAACCCCGATGGGCTCAACGACATGGGCATCGCCGAGATGGTCGATCACTACACCCAGATCATCGGGAGACCTGAGGTCAAACCCGTTGCCATCGGCCATTCGTTTGGCGGTCTGATCGCCCAGGAATTGCTCGCCACCGGCGTCGTCGCCGCAGCCGTCGCCATCGACCCAGCACCCATCAAGGGTGTCAAGGCCCTGCCGTATGCGCAGCTCAAGTCGGCGTTCCCAGTACTCGGAAACCCGGGCAACCTGCACAAGACCGTGTCGCTAACGGCCAAGCAATTCCACTACGCGTTCGGCAACACGTTGTCCGAAGAGGAATCCGATGCGCTGCACGACCGGTGGACCATTCCCGGTGCCGGGCGCCCGTTGTTCCAGGATGCCAGCGCGAACTTCTTCCCGAACTCACCAGCCAAGGTCGACACCCACCTGGCCGACCGGGGACCGCTGCTACTGACCTCGGGCACCGAGGATCACGTCGTCCCGCTCAAAGTCACCAAAGAAGTGTTCGGCAAGTACGCCAAGAGCGCCGCCGACACCGAGTTCCACGTCTTCGAGGACAAAGGCCACTCCCTGACCATCGACGCCGGCTGGAAGGACGTCGCCGACGTCGCCCTGAACTGGTTGGCCACCAAGGGTTTCTAACCCTTCGAACACCGCTGCGCCCCGGACACGGGTCGAGCCTCCTCCCACTCGTTAGGACCATCATGACCACTACCTTGACCACCAATTCGGTCGCCCACCAGGATTCAGGACCGCTGCACTATCAGGATGCGACCACCCTGGCAGCGCTGATCGCCAGCAAGCAGGTCACCTCCCGCGAAGTCGTCCAAGCCCACCTGGACCGCATCGCCGAGGTCAATCCGAAGATCAACGCCATCGTGACCCTGCTTGCCGAGGACGCGTTACGCGGCGCCGACGCCGCGGACAAGGCCGTCGCCGGGGGCACGGAACTCGGTCCCCTGCACGGAGTTCCGTTCAGTATCAAGGACTCCCTCGACACCGCCGGCATCGCCACCCAGCGCGGCACCAAACTGTTCGCCGGCTTCATCCCCGACGCCGACGCGACCACTGTGGCCCGATTCAAGGCGGCTGGCGGCATCCCCATCGCCAAGACCAACCTGCCCGAATTCTCCGGCTGGACCGAAACCGACAACCTCGTCACCGGCCGCACCAACAACCCGTGGAACCTTGACCGGACCCCTGGCGGATCCTCGGGCGGGGAGTCCGCAGCGATCGCGGCCGGCATGTCCCCGATCGGCATCGGCAGCGACGTCGCGATCTCCGTACGCGGGCCGGCGGCGTTCACTGGCATCGCCGCCCTGAAGGCTTCCCACGGCCGCATCCCCTACACCGGGCACTTCCCAAGGGTGACCTCAGCGTGGTGGCACGTCGGGCCGATGGCCCGCACTGTGCGCGACGTCGCGTTGGGCTACGACATCCTCAGCGGGCCAGACGGCATCGACGGCTATGCCATCCACGGCAAGGACATCGACTCAGCCGCCACACGAATCGCGGGTCAGACCATCCGCGTCGGATGGGTATCCGACGATGCGTTCGCCCCGGTGGATCCCGAGATCACCGCTGCCGTCACCGACGCTGCCGCGCACCTGGCCGAACTTGGCTGCAACGTCGAACAAGTCGCCGTGCCGTTTCTCAAGGAGGCCGACGGCCTCAACACATTGCAAACGTTCGTCTACGGCGAATTAGCGCCGTACATCAAGGAATTAGCGGCTGGTCGCGAAGGCGAACTGTTCCCGACCGGAGCTGCCATTCTGGCAATGGCGGACCCGACCTTCACCCAAATGTTGGAGGCACGCGCGAAGACGGAAGCTCTGCGGTCAGCCTTCGCCGGCTACTTCCAGGACTACGACGTGCTGCTGTGCCCGGTCACCCCGGTCAGTGCCACACCACACGGTGCGCTCGAACTCTTCGTAAACGGAGTCACCGTCTCGTGGACCCACGTCATGGACGCCACCTCACCGTTCAACCTGACCGGGCTGCCCGCACTGTCGGTCCCCTACGCGTTGAGCTCCGAACAACTGCCCATCGGCATCCAACTCGTCTCGAAATGGTTCAACGAGGCCACCATCCTGCGGCTCGGAGCTCTGCTCGAGCGCAAAGGCGGCCTGGGCGACCGACGCCCACCCATCGGCGTTTGAGCACCTCGCAAACCACTCTTCCTCAACGGCTTTCACGTCCGACCACACAGGAGAATCCCCACATGAGCATGTTCACCACCAAGGACGGCACCGACATCTATGTCAAGGATTGGGGCAATGGGCAGCCAATCGTCTTCAACCACGCCTACTCATTGAACTCCGACACCTTCGAAGACCAGATGTTCTTCTTCGCCAACCACGGATACCGCTGCGTGGCACACGACCGCCGTGGCCACGGGCGCTCCAGTCAACCGTGGGACGGCAACGACGTCGACACCTACGTCGAGGACCTCGCCGAACTGATGGAAGCCCTAGATCTGACCAACGCCATCCTGGTCGGCCACTCCACGGGCGGGGGCGTCATCGCCCGCTACATCGGCCGCCACGGCAGTCGACGAATCGCCAAGGCCGTCTTCATCGGTGCGACCGTCCCCGTGGTCATGCAAACCCCGGCACACCCCGCTGGTGTCCCCACCGAGTTCTTCGACGACATGCGCGCCGCAGTCCTGGCCGACCGCACCGAATACTTCCGCGACATGGTCACGTTGCACTTCGGTGCCAATCGTCCTGATGTCAAGATCCCCCAAGCCCAGCTCGACGCGTGCTGGCTGCAGACCATGTTGACCGGATTCCCGGCCTCCTACCTGGGTATCGCCGCGTTCGCCGAAACCGACGTCACCAACGACTTAAACAAGATCGACGTCCCCACCCTGATCCTGCACGGAGACGACGACCAGATTGCCCCGGTGGGCAACGCCACCCTGGCCGCGGCCCTCGTACCCGACGCCATTCTCAAGATCTACCCCGGAGCACCACACGCCATGACCACCACGCACAAGGACCAGGTAAACCAGGACCTGCTCGACTTCGTCACCGCATAGCGGCCGTTCACGGAAACGATGCCGAAGTGCCGGAAACCTGTCGGGCGGGAGCTGCTTATGGCGAGTCGTCGAGAGGTGCTGGCGGCATACCAGAGTTACCTCGATGCGTTCATGGAAGCCGACGAGGACGCCATCCGCCGCCACCTGCAGTGGCCCTGCACATTTCTGATGGACGGACGCAGCGAAACTCTGGACGAATTTCCTTACAGCCCAACCGCACTGAAACGCGAGAATGACTGGGCCACCAGTGCAGGGCTGGAAATCGACGTCGTCGCGGTGTCGGCCACCAAGGCCCACGTTCTGCTCAGAAACTGTGAACGCCTACGACCGGACGGATCGCTCATCGAGGAAGTATCCGCCTTCTACGCATTCACCCGCACCGCCGAAGGCTGGAAGATCTTCGCCATGTCCAGCATCGAGTTCCCATCCGGCTGACACGACAGCGGCCACCCAACCAGGTCGCCCGAGACACGACAGACCAATCTCAGCGCAATGTCCGGCTGCCGAAGACGACGGGCCTCGAGCACCCTGACGCGCACATCTACGGCGACGACATCGCCTCGGCGCTCGACGCGCTCGCCTGACGTCCGCTGAGACACATCTGAAAAGTTTGAGCCAATTTGGCCCATGTGAGGCACTAGCCGCGGCTTCTCGACCAGCCCATCGCCGACCCTGAGCGGCTTTCGAACTGGGGCTTTGTGGTGGTCCCGGCTGGTATCGAACCAGCGACCTTCCGCGCGTGAGGCGGTTAGGCCGTCGCGGCAGGCGCGTTCACCGTGGCGATGGTCCTGGTATTTGATGTCCGTCGTCGCTCCCGCAGCGGTAACTCCGCCCGGCCTCTTTTACTGGCGCGCGGCACGTTAATCTTGGTTCGCGGCGCGGTGCCGCGTTTGCTAGGAGGTATTACCCATGCGCTCTTTCAGCGTGGCGGTGTTCGCCACGATTGCCGCCATCTACGGTTCCTCTGGCGTGGCGGTGGCGGCGCCCAAGGATTACTGCGCTGACCTCAAGGGCGGCAGTACCGGCAGCACGTGCGAGATCCAACTCTCCGACCCCGCGTACAGCGTCGACATCAGCATCCCGCTGGACTACCCCGACGAGAAGTCGATCGCCGACTACATCTCCCAGACGCGCGACGGGTTCCTCAACGTGGCCAAGTCTGGGGCGCCCCGCGACACACCGTATGAGTTGAGCATCAAACCGACGGAATACACCTCGTCGATTCCCCCGCGGGGCACGCAGGCCGTGGTGTTCACGGTGAACCAGAACGTCGGCGGCGCGCATCCGCAGACGACGTACAAGTCGTTCAACTGGGACCAGAGCTATCGCAAGGCGATCACCTACACGGCCGCACCGGACGACAAAGAAAGTACCCCGCTATGGCGGGTGGACGATCCGCTGAAGACCGTCGCGCCGATCGTCCAGGCGGAACTGCAGCAGCAGCTGGCACCGCCGTCACCGGTCGCGCCTCCCCCGCCGCCCGCACAACCGGGACAGCCGGTCGCGGCCACGCCGACCACCACCCCGACTACCACGCCGCCACCACCACCACCGCCGTTGCCATTCGCGACAGCCGCGCTGTACAACCCCGCCAACTATCAGAATTTCGCGGTGGTCAACGACGGGGTGATCTTCTTCTTCGACCAGGGCGTGTTGTTGCCCGACTTAGCCGGGGCGCTGCAGGTGCTGGTGCCCCGGTCGGCGATCGACCCGATGATTGCGTAACACTTTCAAACACTGGTTTCGCAGAGGGCAGCGTCAGCAGAAGCTTCGCCCGTCACCGGGTTGTGTATGAGGTGTATCCGGCATGGGCGGCAAGGCATTCCATCACCTCGCTGATCGCGTCGCCTCTGGCGCTCGACGCGCTCGACGACACGCGTCGGGACCTTCGGTAATCATCCTTCGGAACGGATCCGCAGTTTGGCCGGATATTGGCCGGATCGTTTCTCGCCAATGAGCCAGATGACGGGCAATTCATGCGTTTGAACCGGCGCTTTGTGGTGGTCCCGGCTGGTATCGAACCAGCGACCTTCCGCGTGTGAGGCGGACGCTCTCCCACTGAGCTACGAGACCTGGGAGACGCACCGATCCGTGATCAGTGGACATCAGAGATTAACACGGACGTCGCTTTGGCCGGGAATCCCGACGTCCGGAACGAGTCGACATTGCGACGGCGTGGGTCGCCATCGACGAATGAACCCGACGCGGCGACCGACCTCGTCGGGTTCACCTCGCCGAGCGGCAACGTCGGCTGCATCATCGATTCGCCTACGCGGTGCGACACCTCCGAGCGCGACTGGACTCCCCCGCCCCTGCCCGCCGACCGTGAGTTCGATTACGGCCGGGCCATTTCGCTGTCGGGCGGCGAGGAGGCGGCGTTCGTCTGCGCAGGCGACACCACTCTCGGCGGTGGCAAGCCACTGCAGTATGGCCAGTCGGTGTCGCTCGGGTCGATGCAGTGCGACAGCGCGGAGTCCGACGTCACCTGCCGCGAAACCCAGACGTGACACGGCTTCACGATCGCCCGCGAGGCGTATCAGGTGTTCTGATCCCGCAATGGTGCCAGGGTGATTTGTCTCGCCTCGCTTGAGTGGACTAATGTCGTGCTTCGCAACGGGCGACGATCTCGCCCGTAGCACGCGGACGTGGCGCAGTTGGTAGCGCACAACCTTGCCAAGGTTGGGGTCGCGGGTTCGAATCCCGTCGTCCGCTCGAAGGTGCAATGGCATCAACCCCGACGGTGGAGTGGCCGAGTGGTGAGGCAACGGCCTGCAAAGCCGTGCACACGGGTTCGATTCCCGTCTCCACCTCCAAGAATGACCCGGCGCGATTAGCTCAGCGGGAGAGCGCTTCCCTGACACGGAAGAGGTCACTGGTTCAATCCCAGTATCGCGCACCAACATTACCGCAGGTCAGAGGCAGTTTCAAAGCCTCAGCGCAGGGCACATGCCAGATACGTGCCAAATGGTTGTAGAGAGCTCGAGTCGCGATCGTGATTCGAGAGGCTAGCCATGACCGCCACCACTGCTCCAAACACCCCGCACGACCTTGTCCGCTGCGACCACTGCGGCCGGTACGGCTGGCACACAACCGACCGGTGCCCCGATGTCACATCCCCGGAGGACATTGCACGCATGACAACCACTGCTCAGATCAACCCGTACCCCGACATCGCACCACCAGCCGGTGCTACGACTGTCGATGACTGGGGCGATGAGGAGCGCATCATCTACGGCAAACGCCACGAAATCGGCGCCATTGTGACGGGCGCCTGGGCACTCCAGCTACCCAACGGATCTGTCCGGGGGAACGACGGCCACGACGTCTATGTGGATGAGATGGATGAGCGCGGTTACCAATGCGAGCGGCTCAACCTGTCCAGCGCGCAGGCGCGCCAGCTGGGTCAGGCACTACTCGCGGCGGCAGCTACGGCCGACGGGTGGGTGGCGAAATGAGCACCGACACCGTGGAGTTGGTCACCGGTCTCCAGGGTCGCTGGCTCGGCAAAAGAGGCATCTTCCGCCACTCCGTCCCCGGAATCGAGGACGTCGACCTCAACGGCGACGAAGGCGTCCACCACGTGATGGTCACCAGCGTCGCTGGTTCCGTCGTCGGATGGCTAATCCGCTGGGCATGGGAGCCCGGCGAGATCGACTACGAGGTCCGCATCAAAGGCCTCGAAGAGCATGCTGGGCTGTCCGACGTCGCCGCGTACAGCATCGACACCCTCGCCGACCTGGCCCAGTTCGCCAACAACCTCCGGCAGGAGTGGGAACTGATCACCGGCGTTCGCGAGAACCATGTTTGGAGTGTCTGGCCCGACATGATCGATAGGTTGCCCGAATGAGGATCAGAAACCTGGCCGCGGAGATGCTCGCTGGCGGCGGACGCGCTGGAGAAGATTTACGCAGGCTGCTACGCGTGCCAGGCCGATACGGAGCTGCTCGCCGGAGAACCAGTCTCCCTAGCGCCGCGTCTTATCAGAAGGTCGCGATTCAAACGCGACCCTAGGGTTGGATCTCAAATCCGACCCTTCGGCCCGTCACCGGCTCTCCCGGTGGCGGGCCGAACCTTTTTGGCCTGCATGGCAGTCATTGCTCTCTGCGTAACGCCTGCAACGCCCTCTGGGTGCGCGACCCAGCAAAGAGCATGTGTTGTGACGCCAATCACAAAATGTGCTCTCCGGAGTGAACCGATTGGGGGTGATCCAGCGTGTCACAAGTAGCCCATGCAAGATCGGAGTAATGCCATGAAACGGACCATCATCCTGCCAGCCTTGATCACCGCGTTCGTCGCGCTGTCACCGGCCGGCGTTGCACTCGCCGACAACCCACACAGCCCCGGCGCTACCGGACAACCGAACCAGTCCGCGGAAGACCAGCCCTCGGCGCCGGCGGGCTTCAGCTCCGGCGGCTTCGCCAATGCGGAGCAGCACTATGCCGGAACTCAGCCACAGAACAGCCGCAACGCTCATTCCGTGAGCCAATACGACGTCGCCGCCTTCCAGGTGTCCCACAAGGGACCGTAGAGCAAGTAATTCTTGGGCGACGCCGGCCGCCACGGCGGATCGAACCAGACTGGGGACCTCGGCCAATTAGTTGAGTAGTTCGACGATTGCGCCGACCTCGGTGGCGTACA
This sequence comes from Mycobacterium sp. AZCC_0083, assembly GCF_014202335.1. Taxonomy (GTDB): domain Bacteria; phylum Actinomycetota; class Actinomycetes; order Mycobacteriales; family Mycobacteriaceae; genus Mycobacterium. The sequence continues at coordinate 720,139 of NZ_JACHGP010000001.1, forward strand.
GCTCCGCGTCAATCCGCTGGGCGGGCGTGAATGCTTGAATGCCAGGCGGGATTGCCGAGCGGCCGAACGAGCAATTCCAAATCGCGCATCGCGGCGGCCCCACGGGATGGCTTCTGGCGGCTCGACATATCGGACACCGACGAAAGCTAGCACCCGCTCAACGCGGATAGGGGAACCTCAGTGCGTCGGCGCGCGGACCAACCAGCAGCCTGCGATGGGCCGGGGCGAGATCGCTCGATCGTGTCGGTGCCTGGAGCTACAGTCGCCGCGCATGCGCAACGCAGCGAGTTGGGCCGTATCCGCAGGCAACAAATTTCGCGAAGTGGCGAGGACGACCGAGAACCCGACCACGACGCTACTGGCCGAGGGCCTCACGCATCTGAGCGAGGCAGTCAGATTACTGCAGCAGGAGCTGGGATCCATCGAGTCCAAAGTTAAGGCGCTCTCCGACGGGTGCCGTCGCTGTCGTCGGTGCGTATGAAGCGCCGCCCGAGCGCAACCACACGCCCCCATCCCCGGCTTCCAACGCGGTCCGGAAGTGAAGCGGTCTAGCCTCGCTGCAGGCGACCAGCAGAGGGCGTCCTGACGAGGAGCGTGTGAGCCGTGAGTGACAAGCCGAACATTCTGATCATCTGGGGCGATGACATCGGGCAGAGCAACCTCAGCTGCTACAGCGACGGGGTAATGGGTTACCGCACCAAGAACATCGACCGGATCGCCGCCGAGGGCGTGCGGTTCACCGACTACTACGGCGAACAGAGCTGTACCGCCGGTCGAGCGGCGTTCATCACCGGGCAGAACCCGTATCGCACCGGCCTGACGAAGGTCGGTCTGCCCGGCGCGACGCTCGGCTTGCAGGCCGAAGACCCGACCATCGCGACCGCGCTCAAGACGCAGGGCTACGCCACCGGGCAGTTCGGCAAGAACCACCTCGGTGACCGTGACGAGTTCCTGCCCACCGCGCACGGCTTCGACGAGTTCTTCGGGAACCTGTATCACCTCAACGCCGAGGAAGAGCCGGAGAACGTCGACTACCCGAAGGACCCGGAGTTCCGCAAGAAGTTCGGTCCCCGAGGCGTCCTGCACACCTACGCGAACGGCGACGGCACCCAGCGGATCGAGGACACCGGCCCGCTGACGAAGAAGCGGATGGAGACCTGCGACGAGGAGTTCCGCGACGCCGCAGTCGACTTCATCAAGCGCCAGCACGACGCTGAGACACCGTTCTTCGTCTGGTTTAACTCCACTCACATGCACTTCCGGACCCACCCCAAGCCGGAGAGCATCGGGCGCTCCGGACGGTGGCAGTCCGAGTACCACGACACGATGCTCGATCACGACGACATCGTCGGAGACCTGCTGGACACCCTTGACGAGCTGGGCATCGCCGACAATACGATCGTCATGTACTCGACGGACAACGGCCCGCACATGAACAGTTGGCCCGACGCGGGCATGACGCCCTTCCGCAACGAGAAGAACTCGAACTGGGAAGGCGCGTACCGGGTTCCGGCCATGGTGCGTTGGCCAGGACATATCCCGGCGGGCACCGTTCTGAACGGGATCGTCAGCCACAACGATTGGTTCGTCACGTTGCTGGCGGCGGCGGGGGAACCCGACATCGCCGAGAAACTACTCAAGGGAACTGATCTGAACGGGACAACCTTCAAGGTGCACCTCGACGGGCACAACCAGTTGCCGTACATCACCGGCGAGACCGAGGAAGCTCCGCGCCAGCACTTCTTCTACGTCTCCGACGACGGCGATCTGACCGGACTGCGTTACGACAATTGGAAGATCGTCTTCATGGAGCAACGCCAAGCAGGAACGCTGGCGATCTGGCTCGAACCTTACGTAGAACTCCGCGCCCCGAAGCTATTCAATCTGCGCACCGACCCCTACGAACGCGCCGACATCACCTCCAACACCTACTTCGACTGGATGATCGACCGCATCTGGGTATTCACCCCGGCGCAGGCTTACGTCGCCGATGCCCTGCAGTCATTTATCGAGTTCCCACAGCGCCAAAAGTCGGCCAGCTTCAACATGGACCAGGTGATGGCCAAGCTGCAGGAAGCCCCGTCCCGCAGTAGCTGAGTGGATTGACATGTCCCGCTGGGCAAGTGTTGTCCCAGCGGGACGTATCGCCGTTGGGTGACGCAAGCGATCAATCGTCCTGCTCTGACAACACCCGATAGACGGTCGCACGGCTGACTCCGAGGGTTGCGGCGATGGTGCTGGCGGACTCACCGCTGGCGTGCATTCGTTGCGCCAGAGCCACCTTCGACTGGTCAAGCGCCTTCGGGCGACCAATGGACTGCCCGCGTGCCCGCCGTGCATCCCGCGCTGCCGTGCGGCGTTCCTTGCCCAGTTCCAACTCAAGCTCGGCGAGGCTGGCGAGAACGCCCGCCACCATGCGGCCCGAAGCGTGCGACGTGTCGATGCCTTCACGAAGCGACCGGAGCACGATCCCGCGCTCACCAAGGTCGCGGATGGTGGTCATAACCTCAGCGGCGTTGCGGCCCAGACGGTCGATGCCAACAACGACGATGGCGTCACCTTGCCTCTCAGAGTCCAGCAGCGCAGCCAGGCCGTGTAGACGTTCCCGACAGCTTGTCGGTGTAGACGCGGGTGGCGCCAACGCCTGCTGTGTCGGAGTCCAGCGCGCGCCGCGCTGCCAAGTCAGTGAAACCACTGGGCGCCCTGGGGTGTGCCGCTCTCAATGTCGACACCGTGACCGATCGGTTGGACTGGCATGGTGTTGTCGGGCAAGGTCGCCAGGACGTCCGCCATGGCCGGATCGGCGGCCAGGAGGTCGACCCAGTGCTTGCGGCGCGCGGGGGTGATCTTGCCTTTGGTGATGGCGTCGTCAACGTTGGCCTCGATGCGCTGGGCTTGGGCTGCGGCCTTGACCTGCTTGCCGTCGGTGGCCTCGCGGCGAAGCATCGCGATGGGATCGGCGTCGACCACCTCGAGGCCGGCTCGCTTGGCCGTCGCGGCCATCGCCGAGGACTGTGCGTCCTCAACGGTGGGTTTTCGGGTCTTCGCGGACTTGGTCTGACAGCCGGGTCGAACGGTGGCTTGGCGGCGGTCATCCCGCGCAGGAGGGCACCGCCGCAACGTCAAGTGGCATCACCGCAAAAAGTGCATCCGCACCATTGCTGGCGGAACTAGAATCCCTCCATGGGAGTGGAGGGAACGTTGCGAGTCGACCCGACACACCTACGCACAGCGGCCAAGAGCCAAGCTGAGGTGAGCACGTTCGTATCCAGCATGACGAATGGACAGTCGATGGCCACCGGAGGTGCTGGCATGCCGGGGTTGCTCAGCGGGGCGGCGTGCCAGTTCGCCGGATCGATCCTTGACACCGCGGCCAGCGCAGTTCACGGGGAACTCACCGATCACTCCACGAAACTCTCGGCGGCGGCCGATCACTATCACCGGACGGATGAGGAGCTCGGGCGCCGTCTGCGCAAATTCGCCCCATGACCACCACGGCTAGCGCGCTTGCCGGGACGGCGTCTTGACGGTCACGATCCCTCAGGTGGAGGCCTCGAAGCCCGAGGGGCTCACCCAAACAGCCACCGCCCTGGGCCAGACGGCGTCGAGTCTGTCGTCGCAAATCGACACCCAACGTGCCACGATCGACGGGCTGCGCGACAAGTGGGAGGGTCCAGCCTCCGATGCGGCCATCGCGAAGGCGCAACCCACGCTGCTGAAGTTGCAGGAGATCCACGACGCTCTTGGCCGTACCCAGTCCGTCCTGCAGCAGGGCGGCAGCGCACTCGCGCTGACCCGAACCAACCTGCTGCACACCGTCACTGGGTTGACTGGACAGGGTTGGCAGGTCGGACCGGACGGGACCGTGTCCGTGCGCCCCGGAAGCCCGATAGATCAGTTCGCGAAGATCAGCGGGTCCAATGCGATGAAGGTCCAGCAGCTCGCCGCGACGAATTCGGTGAACGTCAAGGCGCTGCTGGCCAGTTTCGACACCACCGACCGACAACTGAGTCAAAACCTGCGCACGGCCGTCGGTGGCCTCGACGGCGCGCCGCAGAACGTCGGGCCAGGCGATCTTCCAGAATCGCCGGGCTACGACGACGGTTCGGAGATCCCGGTCGGCAAGGACGCCAACGACGTCAACAAGTGGTGGAACTCGCTCGACCCCACTGAGCGGAAGCGGCTCCTGGCTGCTTGGCCCGACAAGTTGGGCAATCTCAACGGCATTCCCATCGCCGACCGCAGCATCGCGAACAACGCTGTCCTGCAACAGGATCTGAATCGGCCCGCCGAGATAGCCAAGTCCCGCGGGGTGACCAAGGAGGAGGTCCTGGCTCACCCCGAGAAGTACGGCATGGCCGGACCGATGATGGATCGCTACGACAATGCCCTCAAGGTTGAGGCCGCGTTGACGCAGGACGCCAGGGATGCCAAGGACGCAGGCAACAAGACGCCCGACATCCTGCTGATGAAGTACGACCCCGAGGCGTTCGGCGGCAAGGGGGCCGCCGCGATCGCGATCGGCAACACCGACAAGTCCCCGAACACGACCGTGATGGTGTCCGGCCTGACGACGTCGGTGGCGGCAGGGACGTTGTCCGACGGGAGCGCGGTGAACGTCTACAACGAGGCGAACAAGGCGGATTGGAACAACCCGACGGCCGTCGTCCAGTGGATGGGCTACGACGCCCCGAACGATCTAGCGGTCGCCGAGCCGAACATGGCGCGCAACGGTGCACAACTCCTGGCTCCCGACGTCAACGGACTCGCCGCCACGCACGACGCCGGCCCCTCGCATACGACGGTGATCGGTCATTCATACGGCTCGACGACGGTCGCCGACGCCGCGGCCGGCTACGGGATGCACGCAGACGACGTCGTCCTCGTCGGGTGCCCGGGAACGGATCTGGCGAAATCGGCCGCCGATTTTCACCTGCCGCCCAACGGTCATCTGTACGTCGGCTCGGCGTCGACCGACATCGTCACGAATCTCGGAAGCCCCCACCTCAACGTGCCGGGCGTTGGACTCGGCACCGACCCTGCCATGGATGGGTTCGGTTCCACCCGATTCCACGCCGAGGCAGCGGAATTCAGTCCCAACCCGATCGATGAGCACACCTCGTACTTCAAGAAGGGATCCGAGTCGTTGTTCAGTGTCGCCGACATCGTTTCCGGGCACGGGGACGCACTCGAACATGACGGCATGACCGCTGACCACCGCGTGCAGACTCCCGGATTGCCCTTCCCGGTACCGGGATTGCCTGCGCCGCTGGTCGTCGATCCGGAGTTGATGCACAGCTCCAACAACGACCACTACCACACCGGACAGGGTGGCTAGCCATGAAGACCAAAGGACAGGAGCAATGAACATTGAGGCTCGTATACGCCCGAATCACCGCGGTGCTCGTGGCACTGCTCGCCCTGGTGGGGTGCAGTGACATCGTGCTGAACCCGATTTCCCCGCAGGAAGCCCGCCGTCAGGTCATCGACGTATCCAAGCAGGTGGTCTCCGATCTCGGTGGCGAGGTGGCCGACGCGACCTTTGGCTACAGTTCGTGCAACGACCAAGGCGAAGCGCCGTTCCAGGCTCATGCCAATCTGGGGCTGTGGATCCCTGGGGCCGACCGGTCTCGCGAGGTGTCCCCCAATGTGGTGCTCGATCGGTTGCGGCAACACGGCTGGCAGACCGATCCGGATTTTCACTCGCATGGAACCACGTTCAAGCGCGACGGGCAGGACGTGGTCGTGTGGGTGATACCGCCACCCAAGCCCAACGACCCGCCCATCGCTCACGTGAGCATCGATGTCCTCGGCGAGTGTCGCGACACCTTCGACCATCGATCCGACCAGACGAACAGCCTCTTCGAGAACATTCGGGGAGAACTCACCTCGGGTTGAACGCGAGTGGAGACGGGCCCTACCGTTTGGTGGCCGTCAGCACTTCGAGAGTGACTGGTTCGATGAACCGTCCATTCGGGTCGATCGCGAGCAATGCATCGGTGATGGCTTGTTCGAACGCGCCGCGCCGATCGCCGAGGAGCCGGCGAAGTGGCAGCGACGTCGAGTAGAGGTAACCGATGACCTGTTCGACCGTCCACGGACGTGCGGATTCGTAAATCCGTCGATGCACGTGCCGGAAGGGTGAGACCGCCAGGATCTCCTCGTGCGACCCGTGGTCGACGGGTGCGTTCATGCGTCCAAGCAGCGGGTCCGGGGGCATGACGTCCGCAGGTAGGAAGTGAGGTTGAAGCTCCTCGATGGCGTGCTGCCCTGCCGTGATCGGCCGCACCAAGCAGCTGTCGTTGGCGAGCACGATGCCGCCGACGTCATCGACCATGTCATCGAGGACTGCCAGGACTCGTGCGCGGTCCATCCAATGAAACGAGCGACCCATGGTGACCAGCCGGAAGCGCCCGAGATCGCCTGGGAGTTCTGTCGAGCTGCCTTGTGTCCAGGTCACATTCGCAATGTTGGATGCCTGGGCCCGCCCGGCGGCTTCGGCGAGCATCTCGGGCTCGGGGTCCACGCCGACGGCTTCAGCGACGTGTCCTGCGAGAGGGAGTGTCAGCTGGCCTGTACCGCAACCTAGGTCGAGCAGACGCCTGGTGCCGTCGAGGCCGAACTGCCGGACAAGGTCATCGAAGAACGCCTGCGGATAACCCGGTCGATATCGCGCGTAATGCCATGCGGTTCCTGCAAACAGGCCGTCGCCTGACCTGCCGAGTGAATCGGTCACGCTCACCTCACTGATCTATCCCATTGTGTCCCGGGTCCGGCGCTGCCCGGCGGCAGCAGGATTGGCCCCGCCCAACGCCGAGGATCGAGTGCTATTCGACGGCGGCAAACCGGCGTAGATTCTGCGCGCTAACGGGGCCATCCCGACTCGACAGCTGCTGAACAGCTCCAAAACTCTACGGCCCACTCATCCTTTGAGCCCAAAGCCCGTGTGGGTCAACCTAATCCATGTCGATGACGTGACCCGTCGGTGACCTACCACAGGCAGTACGCACGTTCATGGTGTGCGTATGAACATTTCTGATGTACGTTAGTTACGTGGATGCTTCCGAACGCGGTATGTGGCTGATCGACCAGCTCCGGCAGCGGGGCCGAGTCGACGTGGCGGAGGCGGCCGCCGAGTTCGGTACCGCGGAGATGACGATCCGCCGCGACCTGGACGCGCTGGTGCAGCAGGGTGTGGCCCGCCGGGTCCGGGGTGGCGCGGTCAGCCTGCTGATGCGTGGTGAGGAGTTGCCGTTCGCGATGCGCGAGATGTCCGCCGCGGCGGCCAAGCAGCGGATCGGCGCCGCGGCGGCCGAGCTGATCGCCGATGGCGAGGCGGTCGGCCTCGACGGCGGCACGACCGTACTCGAGACGGCACGGGCACTGCGGGGCCGGCGGTTGACGGTGCTGCCGGTGTCCTTGCATGCGGCAATGGCCTTCGCCGACTCGCCCTCGGTGCGGCTGCTGATGCCCGGCGGTGAAGTCCGGCCGGGAGAACTGTCGGTCGTCGGGCCCGCCACGCTGGCGACCATCGCGGCGCTGCGCTTGGACACGATCGTCCTGGCGTGTTGCGGGATCTCACCGGAAGGCCAGGTGACCACGCACGACCTCGGCGACGCCGCGGTGAAACAGGCCCTGATCGGCTGCGCTCGTCGCACCATCCTGGTGCTCGACGGATCGAAGTTCGCCCACTCGGCCATGGCCGTGGTGTGCGAGGCAACCAGGGTGGACGTCGTCGTCACCGACGACACCGCTCCCGCCGAGGCCATCGCGTCGCTCGAGGCGGCGGGGACGATCGTGCATCGTGTCTAGCCCGGTGAGCGACCTGGGGAGTCGGCCCGACGCGACGCGAGTCCCCTCCCCCGGCGCCGCAGCGACGCGGATCGCCATCACGGTCGTCTTCGTGGTCCACGGTCTGTTGTTCGCATCGTGGACGGCGCACATTCCACACGTCAAGCAGTCGCTCGGCCTGAACGACGGCTCCTTGGGTCTCGCGCTGGTCGGCGCCCCGGTGGGATCGATAGCCGCATTGTGCCTGGCCGCAACGTTGTTGCCGCGCTTCGGGAGTCGACGCATCATCCAGGTTGCGTTGTGCGGGTACTGCGCAGCAGGCCCGCTCGTCGGCATCACCGGCAGCCTGCCCGCACTGTTCGGTGCACTGGTCCTGTGGGGCGTGTTCCAGGGCACCCTGGACGTGGCGATGAACACCCAGGCCATCGACATCGAACGACGAAGCGGCCGACCCCTGATGTCCGGTTTGCACGGCGGCTGGAGCATCGGCGCGTTCACCGGCGCCGGGATCGGCGCCCTGGCCGTCGGCGGCGGGCTCGCATTGACACCCCAACTGCTCGTCCTGGGATCGGTTGCCCTGCTCATCGCCGGCCTGCTCAGCACGCGCCTGCTCCCCGACCATCGAGATGGCTCGGACACCGAAACCCCCACCGCCGAAACGGAATCAGGAGATGGCCGGTCGCGGTGGTCGGTCGGGATGCTCGCCCTGGCGACGATCGCCTTCGCCAACATGCTGTGTGAAGGCACCGCCGCCAACTGGGCCTCGGTCTACCTGTCGGGCTCGCTCGGTGCGACCCGAGCCGTCCCCGGGCTCGGACACGTCGCTGCGCTGACCTCCCTCCCGACCGCGCTGGGTCTGCTACCGGTGTTGACCGGGCTCGTGGCGCTCGGCGCGTGGTTCGCACCCGGCCTGAAAGGCAGGCGCACACCATGATCGACTGGCTGCTGCTCGACTACGGCGAAGTTCTCAGCACCGCCCCACCCGACGCGGCGTTCACCGAACTCGCCGCAATCGCCGACCTGAATCGCGACGAGTTTCGCGAACGGTACTGGCGCTACCGGCCCGACTACGACCGGGGCCAGACCCCCGAGCGGTACTGGTCGGGGGTTCTCGACCGCGACCTCACCCGGCAACGATCCGTGGTCGAACGACTCACCACCGTCGATATCGATGGGTGGTCTCACTTGAACCCCGACAGCCTGCGCACAACGCTGAACTTCGCCCGCCACAACCACATCCGCTTGGCACTGCTCAGCAACGCCCCCGAACCACAGGCCGACGCCATCGAGGACACCCATTGGGCCCGCCACTTCGACCACCGCTTCTACAGCTGCCGGCTGCGGCGAAACAAACCCGAGCCGGGCGCATTCACCGATGCGCTTAGCACCATGGGCGCCGCGCCCGAACAAGTGCTCTTCATCGACGACCGTGCCGAGAACACCGCCGCAGCAGCCGATCTGGGCATGGCCACCATCACCTTCACCTCTGCGGCCGCGCTACATCACCAACTGACGCGCGTCATCAGGTGAGTTGGGATCACAGACACCACGGCTGGCACGGGAAACTGATGCCCGGCGGTGGAGGTGGAGGCGGCGGAGGCGGCAGCTCTCCGTCCCAAATGTTGTGCGCGACATTGCCCTGGCCGGAGTAGACGTACCAGTAGGTGTGGCAGATGCTCTCGTCCCAAACGACTGGGTACACACGGATGTTGCCGGTCTGCACCGGCGGATCCCCTGGGCACCAACGACACGGACCGGATGGGCTGTCTTCCGGACAGCCGGGCCAGGCGTTCAGCGGCGCGGGACCACCGGGGATGGCATGGGCGGTGCCGGGGCTCACCACCCCCGGGACGGCGCCCAACAGGAACACGGCCGTGGCCAGCCCGACGAATAGTCGCTTCATGGCTCGTTCCCTTCGTCCGGCCGGAGCGTCGACCGGTGACGGCAAGGTTTCTGTAAGCCTCTTGGAGGATCCTTGGAAATTGGGCCGCCTCGCGGGAAGATCCGTAAAAAGTGTGCGAATTGGGGTGGCTCGTCGCTCCTAACTGGTGAACGGGGCGTATGCGCCCGAACCGAGCCAACCCAGAAGGAGCCTTCGTGATCGCCGCCTTGCTCTACGGCTATCTGGCGGGATGGTGCCTGACCACCGTCGGGATGGCACTGACCGTGCGCCGGTTGCGTCCCGTGCCGCATCCGATATCGCTAGCCATCGCCGCAGGTGCAGCCTGGCCGGTGCTGCTCCTGGGGGCTGCTCAGCTGGCGGTCGTCGCCCTGGCTGCAGAAGCCATTCGCCGACGACGACCCAAGGCGGTCGAGCAACCGCTGCCCGTCGAACCGGTCCCGGAAAAAGTGTCGGACTAGGCGTCGCTCGTCGCTCCTACCTGTGAACGCACCCGCGACGACAGACCAGGAGCATCCCCATGAACATGCAATATGCGCAGGCCGTCGTCGCTCACGAACAAGCGCAACTTCGACGCTTGGACACCGGTCCAACCACCGCGAGGTACGCCCCTCCGTCGGGACCGCGGTATGGCGGCCCACCTCGCCATTCGTCCAAATAGTACAGATTTTGATGTACTGTTTGGTCCATGGCGACCCTGGTTCATCAAGATGCGCTCGCCCGTTTCGGTTATGCGCTCTCGGACACCACGCGCACGCAGATCCTGTTGAACCTGCGTCGCTCCGGGGCCTATCCGTCCGACCTTGCCGAGCAGATTGGCGTCTCGCGGCAGATCGTGTCGAACCACCTGGCGTGTCTGCGCGGCTGCGGCCTCGTGGTCGCGGTCACCGAGGGCAGACGTGCGCGGTACGAGCTGTCCGACCCGCGCATTGCGCACGCCCTCGATGACCTGCTCGGCCTCGTCCTCGCCGTCGACCCCGAGTGCTGCGCAGAACACGGATGCAGCTGCTGATGTCGTCCGACCTCGGCATGCCCGGGCTGGGGCCTGCGCTCACCGATGAACGGCGCCAACTTCTTTCGCGCCGCATCCGCCTGTTCGTCGCAGCGACGATCACCTACAACGTCATCGAGGCGATCGTCGCCCTCACCGAAGGCACACGGGTCTCGTCGACGGCCCTGATCGGATTCGGCCTCGACTCGGTGATCGAGGTGTCGTCGGCGGCCGCAGTCGCCTGGCAATTCGCCGGGAAGGACCCCGAAGCCCGCGAGAAGACCGCGCTGCGGATCATTGCCTTCTCGTTCTTCGGCTTGGCCCTCTACGTGTCCATCGACGCGATCCGGTCGCTGCTCGACGGCGGCGAGGCTCAGCACTCCATCGTCGGGATCACCCTGGCGGCCGTCAGCCTGGCCGTCATGCCGGTGTTGTCGTGGGGGCAGCGGCGAGCCGGCCGCGAACTGGGCTCGCTCTCGGCGGTCGCCGACTCCAAGCAAACCCTGCTGTGCACCTATCTGTCGGCCGTCCTGCTGGTCGGACTCGTGCTCAACGGCGTGTTCGGCTGGTCGTGGGCCGATCCCGTCGCTGCGATGGTGATCGCCGTCATCGCGGTCAGGGAGGGTCTCGACGCCTGGCGGGGCGATACCTGCTGCTCGACGCCGGCTACCCGGGCCACCTGCGAATAATCATTCTGTGACGAGAACGGCAATGAGTTTCGCGACCCGTGCGCCGAGGAACCCGATGCCACGTTCGGACACCAGCCCGGACACGAGAGCGAGGGAGCTCACATGAGTGCTTTGGACAAGGCCAAGAACAAGATCGAGGACCTCGGCGGTCAGGCCAAGGAAGCGGCTGGCAGCGCCACCGGTGACAAGGACACCGAGAACGAGGGCAAGGTCGATCAGGTGAAGGCCAACCTGAAGGACGCCGGCGAGAAGGTCAAGGATGCTTTCAAGTAGGTACGAAGAAACTCGCATTCGGCCCGCCATTCCAACGGATGGCGGGCCGAGTCGTAGGCGCACGAGGCATCCTTGGCCCGTGGACGTCGACGCCTTGCTGCAGACCATCCCGCCGTTCGCGGTGTACCTCGTCGTCGGCTTCATCATCGGCTTGGAGAGCCTGGGCATCCCGCTGCCTGGCGAGATCGCACTCGTCAGTGCGGCGTTGCTGGCCTCGCGCCACACCCTCGACATCAACCCGGTGGGCGTCGCCGCGGCGGCGATCACCGGCGCCATCGTCGGCGACACGATCGGGTACAGCATCGGTCGCCGGTTCGGCATGGGGCTCTTCGAGCGCCTTGGCAAGCGGTTCCCGAAGCACTTCGGCCCTGGGCACGTTGCACTGGCAAAGCAACTGTTCTCCCGATGGGGCGTGTGGGCGGTGTTCTTCGGCCGCTTCATCGCACTGCTGCGCATCTTCGCGGGCCCGCTCGCCGGTGCGCTGAAGATGCGTTACCCACACTTCTTGGCCGCCAACGCATCTGGCGCGTTCTTCTGGGCGGGAGGCACCACCGCCGTCGTCTACTACCTCGGCCTGGCCGCTGAGAAATGGCTCTCCCGGTTCTCCTGGATCGCACTCCTCGTCGCCGTGGCGATCGGTGTGATCGTCACGCTGCTGCTGAAGGAGCGAACCAGCTGGGCGATCGCCAAGCTGGGGGAAGAGCACGACTGGGACACCCTCCGACACCATTAACGCCGGAGCGGGTGGCCGAAGTCGTGCACGCCATTCACGCGCGGTTCGACGAACGGCCGCTGCGGGAGTTCGTGCCGCTGTTCGTGGAACGCGGCGCCAAGCGCGAGCTCGGTCAGCTCAGCACCATCGACGCATAGTTCGACGGTCGCCACCACTGGCCTGACACCATCGAGGCATGACCGACCGCTTCGAAGTCCAGCGCACCATTGCCGCCCCCGCAGCCGATGTCTTCGCCGTCTTGTGTGACCCCCAGGGACACGTCGCGATCGACGCCACCGGCATGCTCCAGGGCGCCGACGGCGAGCCCGTGACGGCGGCGGGCGACAGCTTCGTGGTGCACATGGATCGCGAGGCGCTCAACGACTTTCCGCTCGGCAGGTACGACGTCACCGTGCAGATCGCCGAGTACGAGTTGGACAAGCTGATCGCCTGGACCGTCCTCGGCCAGATCCGCCCAAACATCGGGCACGTCTACGGCTACCGCCTCGAGCCCGACGGCCCGGCAGGCGAGGCCACCGTCGTGACGTCGTTCTACGACTGGTCGAACATCGATCAGCACTGGCGCGACGCCGGGATCTTCCCCGTGATCTCCGAGGGCGCGCTGCGCGCCACGCTGGGCATCCTCGACCGGACGGTGCGTCGCGGTTACCCGCGCGGTTAGACATCCCAGGTTCGTAAGGTGTCAAGCGGCTTTGGCGGGTTGGCGGTGTGCCCAGGCGGTGTGTTCGTCGTAGGTGCTGTGGTGGCGGAGGCATCCATGCAGGATCCCGACGAGGCGGTTGCCCAGGGCGCGCAATGCTTGATGATGCAGGTCGCCGGCGGCGCGGTGTTGGTCGTAGAAGGCGCGCGCGCCCGGACTGGATTGCAGTGCGCAGAAGGCCCATTGATCGACGGCGTCGTAGAGGCGGCGGTTGCGGACGTAGCGGGCCAACACGGCGCGTTTGCGGCCCGACGCGACGGTCAATGGTGAGGTTCCGGCGTAGTTCTTGCGACACTTGGCTGTGGTGTAGCGATTCGGGTCGTCCCCGAATTCA
>NZ_JACHGP010000002.1 GCF_014202335.1 Mycobacterium sp. AZCC_0083
GCGGCTATTGCCTGCGCGCCCCCGCACAAGGCTCATGCCCGTATGCCAACATCTGCGAACACTGCCCGAGCTTTCACACCGACGCCACTCACCTCGGAATCCTTGCCGCCCAACGCCTCGACGCCCAAGACCTGGCCACAGACGCAGAACAACGCGGGTGGATCGATGAGGCAGACCGGCATCGCAAGCTCATCGCCAGACTCGACACCCTCATCGCCCAATCGGCGCCCGCATGACCGCCGAAAGCGCCCTCATCAGGGTCGAACGTGTCTGCGCCGAGCTCACCACCTCCGGCCAGCCAATCACCTTCACCACCGTCGCCCAACAGGCCCAGATCAGCCGAGCAACGCTCTACCGCGACCCACAACTGCGCGCCATCGTCGACGAACACCGCACCCGACAAACCGACGCCCGAACCCTGACCGGCCTCGCCACCGAAGTCGCACACCTGCGCACCGCCGTCGAAGCCCTCGCCGAAGGCGTCAAACGCCACGAAGAACAACTCCGCAGAATCACCAAACCACCATCCCGACGATGAACCATTCCGCCCGAAATGCGGGTCCATCGACCCCCGATTAGCCGGTCAAGCGTACGACAACGCGCTCGCCGAGCCGACCATCGGGCTCTACAAGAACGAATGCATTCGTGCCGATTCCCCGTTCCGCCGCGGCCCGCTGCGCAAGCTCCCCGACGTCGAACTCATCACCGCCGACTACGTCGCCTGGTACAACCAGCAGCGCCTCATGCACCGCCTCGGACGCATCCCACCGGCCGAAGCAGAAGCCGATTACTACGATCAAATGGATGCCAGCCAAACGGCTGGCTCACAGAACTCCGAGGGTGCATGAAACCCGGGATGGTTCAAGACACGCTCAGACGCGCTAGACGAGGCGACAGAGAGGAGACATGCAAAACGCTCTGACCGTTACTTATGCGACAGAGCGGAATGGCAGTTCACACATTCGAGCTCCCTGGGGGTCAAGTGGTCGCAGGTTCAAATCCTGTCAGCCCGACATATGAAAAAAGAAACTCGCCGGCGAAGCCGAGCGAGTTTTTTCATGGGCGGGGGACGCGATGCTGGGAGCCCATTGTCACCGGTGAGGCCGGCGCCCCCGTCAGCGTCGCCTGGTCACTGGCGGCTGCGCGTGCCTGTTCCTCACTCAACTGAAAAAGACGACGCAAACGCACATTCTCGGCACGCAGCGTGTCCAACTCGCCAGGGAAACTCTCGACACCGCTAACGGTCAACTCCTTTGTGCGGCACACTCTTCGGCGGAATGGGTTTAGTACCGCCAGCGTTCGCCGAGCGCTTTCGCCGCTGTGGACACCTTCATGACCAGACGACGCTCGCGGTTCCTGACGGGGACGAAGTGGTAGTGCTCGTAGAAGGATTGCGCTTCGTCGTCTATGGCATCAACGACGACGAGTCGGCCACCGCCGATTTCCGATGCGGCGACGGCTTTGCCTAGTGCGTCGAGGAGCAGCTGCTCGCCATATCCCTGACCCCGCAGCGACGTGTCGATCGCCAGGCGGGCAATCAAGTATCCGGGTATGCGGGAATAGCCGCCGGCCATGGAGCCCGAGACGCCGTCGTCGTTGCGTACTACTTCGGTGGGGCAGATGGCGAAATAGGCGCTGACCTTCTGTTCGCCGAGCTGGGTCCACACGTAGACGTGCGCGATCCCGCTGCTGTCCGCGCGACGGGCATGGGCGATGAGCCAGGTATTCAGCGACTCCTTACCGCAGTCGAACCCTTCCAGCCTGTGGGCGTCCGTGAGTCGCGCGGACTCGAACATTGTTCAACGCCTTGTGAAGGCCGCTGGTTTGCGTGCGGCTGCCGCCAGCCGCGGCGCGTCGTCAGCAGCATCGAGCGAGGACATCAGTTTGTCGAACTGTTCGGGCTCCATTGCCGTTACCAGCTCCTGACGCAGGATGTCTTCGGCCCGTTGCGTCGCAGCTTTGCGCACGAACTCCGACGTCTGCTCATGGACGAGGTTGGCGGCGCGCTGGATGCGGTCCAAGGTCGCTTGCTCCGCGCGAAGCTCGATGCGCTTCGTTTTGACTGCCACAGCGACACCTCCTTCTTTCCTCAGTCATCTCTGCTCCGGCTATTGATCGCTTCATTGTACGGTGAATGTACGTACAGGGCTAGTGAGGGTTGCGGCCAGCGCCTTTTACTACGTCTTAGGGGTATGTACAGCTGACGGACCGGTGACACGAGAAGTCAATGCTGGTCCGCCAGACCCGCGACTGCAGTCCGCGCAGACCACGACACCTCGAGCGCAGTGCCCATCCTCTGGCTGTCTGTAGGATTCACCCGCCGAGCTGCTCTCGGCGAGCGAGATTACGGGCGGGTCGGTGGTGCGTCGTGAGTGCACGATTCGAGGAACTGGACTGGTCCGAGACTCGAATGGGGATCATCAGCCTGCGCAGGCGGATCGAGCCGACCCTGAACGTCGAGGTGTACGAGGTCAAGCTCGGCGACGAGTTCCTGATGTCGAGCCTGTTCACCGTGGCCGAGGTAGCGCTCGCGCGTCTCGGCCTGGCCCGGGCGGTCGATGCCGACCTCGATGTCGTCGTCGGGGGACTGGGACTCGGCTATACCGCGCAGACGGCGCTCGACGATCCTCGCGTTCATTCCCTCGTCGTGCTGGAAGCACTCGAGGAGGTCATCGGCTGGCATCAGCGTGCGTTGCTCCCCGACACCGCCGAACTGGCGTCAGATCCGCGAGTTCGCCTGCAACGAGGTGACTTCTTCGAAATGGCCGACAGCACTATCGGCTTCGATCCGGAGGAGCCGGGCCGCCGCTTCGACGCCATCCTCCTCGATATCGACCACACGCCGCGACACGTCCTGCACCCGAGCCACGCCGCGTTCTACACGCCCGCGGGACTGAGAAAGCTCGTCGGGCACCTGCTTCCCGGCGGAGTTTTCGCACTGTGGTCCGATGACCCGCCCGACCCTGACTTCGAGGCGATCCTCGCCGAGGCCTTCGACCGGTCCGAGGCGTCCGTCGTCCGGTTCCCCAACCCGCTGACCGGCGGGTACTCGACCAATACGGTCTACGTCGCGAGTTGAATGCCGTCGGACCGCGGTGACGTCGCCGATTCCGCCCGCATGGCGCAACGGACGGAATCGGTGACGTCACAACACCCGCACATGGTGGCTACAGAAGCGGGATGCGGGGATTGGTCTTGTTCTTGACTTCGGTGCCGTCGTCGCGCCCGTCGTGATCGGTGTCCCTGCTGTTCGGGTTGGTGCGATAGACCTTCTTCTCGTCGTCGTCGGACAGGCCATCACCGTCGGTGTCCTTGGCCTGTGGTGCTGGCGACTGCGACGGTGGCGCAGCCGGTTTGGCGTTGGGCACCAATGGATTGGTGTGGTAGCGCTTGACCTCGTCACCGTCGCTGATGTCGTCGTTGTCGGAGTCCTGGTTCAGCGGTCCGGTGTGATAGGTCCGCATCTCCTCACCGTCGAGGAGTCCGTCGCGATCGGAGTCGGGGTTCTGGGGGTCGAGGTGGTTGTCGAGCTCCTCGGGGGTTTCCAGCCCGTCGCTGTCGGGATCCTGACCGGGGTTGTAGTTCGGGTCGGTGTGATAACGCAAGACCTCGTCGCCGTCACTAACACCGTCGCTATCGGAGTCCTGATTGACCGGCCCGGTGTAGTACTTGTGCAGCTCGTCTCCGTCGTTGAGAGAGTCGCGGTCGGAGTCGGGGTTCTGCGGGTCGGTGAGGCCGCGCAGTTCGAAGTCGTCGGTCAGGCCGTCGCCGTCGGAATCGACTGCGGCGCTGGCTATTGCCGGAACCAGCAGGGCGCCGGTGACGAGTGCTCCAGGGATCAGCGTCGCGGCGAGTGCAGCGCCCGCCAGTCGGCGCGCCAGCACCGACATCGGGATCGGGTTCTCGTATTTGGACATGGTTCTACTCCTCGTGTACTTGAGTTGATGGGAAACGGGCACAGGGCGATTTCTGATCGCTACGTCACAGAAGACGGGTGCCCGCAACGTCTTTCGGATCCCGGCGGACGGCTTCTGAGGCCGTCCGCCGGGGGTGCCATTGGTTAGGCGATGGGTTGGCCTGCGGCGAGTGCCTTGACGTCGGCGGTGTGCATCGGATTGCCGCCGATACCCCAGTCCCCGCTGGCGACCTCCTCGACCACTACCCAGGTCACCGGGCGCATGTTCTCACCCTCGACCTCGACCATGGCGTCAGTGACCTTGCGGACGATGTCCTGCTTCTGGGCCGCCGAGAACACACCCTCGATGACCTTCACATTGACGAACGGCATTTTTCGTTTCCTCTCTGATCTGTGCTGCTGCCCGGTTGGGTCGCTTTCAGGTGTTAAGGGCAGCCAGCCACCCGAGGGGGGACACTTTTCTGGGAGCAATCACTGCGGTGACCGAATTTCCGAGCAGCGGGTCGCGCAGGGCTTCCCCGCGTTACTCTTTGCCGATGATGGCGGGCGACAAGGCGCCTAACTTCACTCTGTGTGATCACACCGGTCGGGCTCGGACACTGTCCGCGCTCCTTGCCGACGGACCGGTCGTGCTGTTCTTCTTCCCGTTGGCGTCCTCACCGATCTGTACAGCGCAGGCTTGTCATTTTCGGGACTTGAGCAACGAGTTCGCCAGGGCTGGCGCCCAGCGGGTTGGCATCAGCACCGACACCGTCGACAGGCAGGCGCACTTCGCCCAACAGCGTTCGTTCGACTATCCGCTGCTCTCCGACGCGGACGGCGTGGTGTCGGAGCTGTTCGGGGTGCGCCGAGGCAGGTTCGCCAAGCTGCGCAAATCCGTCGTGGCGCGTGAGGCGGCCCGGCATAGCCGGCACACTCGACGCCGTGGACTGCTGGCCCGGCTGTTGCCGGTCAGACGGACCACATTCGTCATCGACACCGACCGCACGGTCCTCGAGGTCGTCTCCAACGAGGTGCGCGCATCGGTGCACGCCGACCAGACGTTGTGGTTCTTGGAGAATTACAAGTTGTCGCGTAGTTCGCCACATGTCAGGGAGAAGCACACCGCCGCGCACCAGCAGTCGGAGGGCACGGACGCACCGATCAGCGACTGGTTCACGGAACCGGAAACCGCGGCGGAGCCGAGCTTGGTCCGGCCATACACCCTGACTGCGGGCCGTATCGACTCTGGCATCGACCTGGCACTCGAGGCTCCGATCGAAGCGGTGAACAATACTGCGAACCCGCCGCGCTGGCCGAGAAATGATGTGCGGGGCCAGATCCTGACCTGGTGTGCGCATAGCACCTCGGTCGCAGAGCTCGCCGCTCGCCTGTCCTTGCCGCTCGGTGCGACGCGGTTCCTGGTCGACGACCTGGTGACACAGGGTTATCTGCGGGTGCGCGCGCCCCTCGGTGACTCGATGTCAATCGACGAACGTCGTGACCTGATAACCCGGACCCTGGTAGGGCTACGGGCACTCTGAGGGGTGGGTGTCGCTCAGTCCGCAGCGACGGACGACAGCGATTGCGTTGGCCGCCAAACCAGATAGCCCACGACCAGGCCCACGAATGGAATCGCGGCCAGGATGGTGCTTAGTGTGGCGCTGCCGCCGGTGACCAAGGTGAAGTTCGACAGCACCAGCCACAAGCTGCCCAGCAAGCCGAGCACGGCCAGCGTCGGTGCGACCCGCGTCGTCCAGAGCCGACCCGTCGCGCGGTCCCGGTTGCGCAGGAAGAAGACCAGAACGGCGATCGACGTGGTGAGCATGAGCACGACCATGCCGACCGTGGCGATACCTGCCATGGAGCCGAACACCCCGACCAGAGGATCGATGCCCAATACGGCGAGGATGGCGACGATTACTGCCGCCCTCCGGCTGATGCGGCAATACGCCGAACTGGCCACCGGCACACGCCTACCGAAGTCCGTCTGAGCGCGGCCGGGTGACGGCGTCGATGTCAGACGCATTGTCGCCCTGAAACATTCGCATGTATCGCGCTCGGCCCATGGAGACGACGTCGCGGACACGCAGGTCGAAGTCACCGGTGGCGTCCTGAAGCACGGCGGCAACGGTCCGTGCCAGGCGCTTGGCCGGAATCGTCGCGACATCGGCACGGAGAGACCGGTGCCGCGAGCAGTTTTCACGCAAACGTCAATTACGCAGCAAACTCGGCTCCGGCGACCTAGTGTTCCGTGCATCACCCGCCACGGAAGGTCGGCCATCTCATGACGACGGAGAATGTGGCGGACCCCGCCATCGCGGACGACGAGTGTCGGGACTGCGGCTACGAGCCGGAACTGAAGCGAACTCTCGGTTCATTTCAGGTATTCGCGATTTCGTTCGCGTTCATCTCGGTGGCGGTCGGCGTCTTCAGCACTTACGACGAATTACTGCGCGGTTCCGGACCGGTGGGCATCTGGACCTGGATCATCGCGTTCATCGGCCAGATGTTGATTGCGCTGGTGATCGCGCAATTCGCGGCCCGCATCGCGTTGTCGGGCTCGTCGTATCAGTGGGGCTCTCGACTGGCCAACCCGAAGATCGGGTGGTTCTTCGGCTGGCTCACCTTCTGCTACCTGATCACCGGGTTCATGGCGATCAACAGCGCGATGGCGAGCCAGTGCCTGATGCCGTTGTTCAACATGGCGCCGAGCGAAGACACCGCACGGATCATCACCGTGGTGATGATGGTGATCGAGGCCGTGCTGGCGATCGCCTCGACGAAGATCGTCGCGATGATCAACTCGGTGGCGGTCGCCATCGAGGTGTCGATCGTCGCGGTGCTGGCGGTCGCGCTGTTGGTGGCCGTGGCGGTCACGGGCACCGGCTCCGCCGGCAACCTCGTGTCGCGTGGAGTAGCCGAGGGGCACTCGGGCTACTACGCGCTGGGCGGCGGGTTGATGATCGCCATGATCGTCGGCCTCGGGACGCTCGTGGGCTTCGACTCCGCGGCGAACATGGCAGAGGAGGCCAAGGACCCGTTTCGCACCGTCCCGCGCGCGATCGTGGGATCGGTTGCCGCGGCCGGTGTTCTGGGCCTGTTGTTCCTGATCGCGCTGACCGTCGCGATCAAGGACATCCCCGCAGTCACGGCCGCCGAGTCACCCGTCGCGGCGATCATGCGGGACCAACTTGGCCCGGTCGCGGAACGCCTGTTTCTCGTCGTCATCGCGATTGCCTTCTTCGGGGGTGGGTTGGTGGTGTTGGCCAGCTGCTCACGCATGATCTTTGCGATGGCGCGCGATGGCCGCTTTCCCGCCCATCGACTGATGAGACGGGTGGACAGCCGCACGCAGACCCCCATCCCGGCCACCATCCTGCCGGTCGTCATCGGGATCGCGGTGCTAGCCGCACTGCCCGGCGACGCACTGCTGGATCTGATCACGTCCGGCACGGTGTTCCCGGCGGTCACTTATGGCGCGATCGTCGTGCTCTACCTGGCGGTGCGAAAACGTCTCGACCACAAGGAAGGTGGCTTCAGTCTTGGTCGCTTCGAGACGCCAGTGGCCGTCGCGGCGCTGATCTGGTCGGTCTGTGCGCTGGTCTTCATCCTGGCACCGGCCAGCTCGTTCGCCCCAATCGTGATGGTGGGCGGCCTCTTGGTGGTGGGGGCCCTCTACTTCGCGTACATGATGATCTTCAACCGCGAGGTGCTCGACCACGAACCGGGCGAGGCTGCCCCTGCCGTGGCCGAAGTGATCACATGACGTCAACCACGGCGCGACCGGCCGAGCTGACCGGGCGGATCGTCCGTGCGGGCGACGCCGATTACCCGGTCGCCAACGCGGGTTACAACCTGCTCTTCACCCACGATCCGAGGGTGATCGTGTTCGCCCAGCAGGCGCAGGACGTCGTCAACGCGCTGGCCTGGGCGCGGCGGAACGATGTCGCAGTCCGGGTGCGGAGCGGCCGTCACAACCTCGAGGGCTGGTCCAATGTCGACGACGGGATCGTGATCGACGTTAGTGAATTGAAGTCGGCAACGGTCAAAACGGCGTCCCACACGGCGACCGTCGGCGCCGGGCTCAATCAGCTGGAAGCCGTAACCGAACTCGGCAAGGCCGGCTTCGCGGCGCCGACCGGCACCGAAGGAACCGTCGGCCTGGTCGGCGCCACCCTCGGAGGCGGCTTCGGACTCCTTACCCGCAACTTTGGCATGGCATCGGACAACCTGATCGCGGCAGAGGTGGTGGTGGCGTCGAATGTCGATGGGGCGGAGGCGATCACCGTCGACGAGGAGAACAACGCAGACCTGCTCTGGGCACTTCGCGGCGCTGGCAACGGAAATTTCGGCATCGTCACTTCACTGACGTACAAGATCCACCCATTGACGCAGACGATCTACGTGACTGCGACGTGGCCGAGGCTCGACGACCTACCCGAGGTGTTCGACGCCTGGCAGCGCACGGCCCCCCATGTCGACAACCGGCTCACCAGCCAGCTCGAGATTCTGCGCGACAAGATCACGCTGATCGGCGTGCTCGCATCTGGGTCGGAGGAAGAGGCAACAGAGCTGCTCGCGCCAATTCTGTCCGTTGGCAGTCCCGCTGTCTCGACGACGAGCGCGAGCTGGTCCGACACCTACACGGGATTTCAGATATCGCCCGCCGAGGAGGCGGCGAACTGGAAGTTCTTCTCGCAGTTCGTCTCCGACCCGTTCCCCGCGAGAGCGATCGGGCTCGTGTGCGAGTACATGTCGAAGGCGCCCACGCCGGAGAGCAACTACTTCACCAATGCCTTCGGCGGAGCCGTCACGGACAGTGAACCCTCCGGCGGCTCGGCGTTCGCCCACCGCAACGCAATCTTCTACGCCGAACCAGGTGCGGGCTGGGGCGTTCGTGGCGGGACACCGGCCACGGCCGATCCACTGACTGCGAAGTGCCAGGCGTGGGTTGCCGACTTCCATCAGGCGATGGCGCCCTACGTGACTGGCGCCTACGCCAATGTGCCGAATGCCGGCATAACGGACTGGGAGACCGCCTACTGGGGAGCAGGCGTCGACCGCCTGCGCGCGGTCAAGGCGAAGTACGACCCCACCAATGTGTTCAGCTTCGAGCAGAGCATTGCGCCCGCATCTCCCCTTTAGCAGTACGACGGGGACCCGTTGCGAGGCAGCCGAAGTCCATCAGGCTGCCGGCGCCGAGGCCGGGACTGGAAGTGGAGCTGGGGCCGGGGCTCCGGGGGCAGGGACCTTGGGCAGCTTGTCCGGACAGTAGGCCTGCATTCCCAAGCCGATGATGATCTTCGTCTGGGTCTCGGTGTAGCCGATGGCTTGCATGTGGTCGACCTGGGCGACGAAGAGTTCGGGTGTTCCGTAGTTGTCACAGGCGTCGTGCGCATAACCGATGAGCTTGTCGGGATCTCCGCCGAAGTTGCGTGCCTTGAGGATGGCGAGGTACTGGTCGTCCTCGGGGGTGGCATTGGCCACCGGGGCGAGGGCGACCAGGGCCGCGACGGCGAAGATCAAGGCGCGCATGGTGGTCACGATAGGACCCGGCGCATCGGCGTACGTCGGGATCGCAACGATCCCGATCGCGCCTGAAGGCGATCGATGTGATGTACATCACATTCTACCTGTGAAGTGAACTGCCGCGGCGGTCGTCCACGTGTCCTTGACGGAGTTGCGCCAGACCGGGGGGTCTACACCGTTGCACGACTGCGACGGCGACCATGGCGCGCTCCGGCTTTGACATCCGAGGGCGGGAATTCACGTGTACAGACTCGAATTTAGTTCGGCAGGCGGCAGACCGACGTCGTTTGACGAGCAGCGGGTAGTGCGGATCGGACGTAGCCGCGACAGCGACATCGTGCTGGACAGCCCGAGCATTTCCCGCCGTCACGGTGAGCTGCGACCGACGGCGACGGGTTGGGATCTCGTCGACATCGGCAGTACCGGGGGCACGTGGATCAACGATCAGCGCGTCACGCACATGTCGCTCGGCGCGACGACGACGGTGCGATTCGGGGCCGTGAGAGATGGCGTCGGCGCGTACATCACCATCGCCCTACCGCAGATCTCGGCCGACGGACCGCCCGATGACGAAGGCACGGCGGTATTCGCCGATCAGCACACGGTCATGCTCTCCGATCAGCAGCGCACCCACATCTACGGCCACGGTGAATCCCAGGCGGATCAATCCGTCGACGGGTTACTGATTCGCACGCGAGACGGCGACAAGCGTTTCGATGCGGATAAACCCGTACGGATCGGCCGCGACGCACGATCGGACGTCGTCGCCGACGACGCCGCCGTGTCCCGCCACCACGCGAACATCGGGCGACGATCCGACGGCTGGTGGTTCGTCGACCACTCCAACTCCGGGTCGTTCATCGACGGCGAACGTGTCAAGGAGAAGAAGTTCACCGAGCAGGCGGTGGTGCAACTCGGCCACCCGGACGCCGGATATCAGCTCACGCTGGTGCCGGTGGCCGACGTCGCATCGGCGCAGAAGGCGATCGTCGGCAAGCGTCGGCGCAGAACGGTCGCGCGTTGGGGAGCAGCCGCCGCGGCGGTGGCGGTGGTCGCTGGCGGGGTCACCGCGACGGTGTTGTTGACCGGCGGAAGCACGCACGACAACACGCTCAGCGCTGCCAACCTGGCGCGGGCGAAGCGGGCCAGCGTGCAGATCATCGCATTCGACGCCAGCGGCCTCCCTGAGTGGACGGGTTCGGGGACGGTCATCGACTCCAAAGGACTGATCCTGACCAATGCGCACGTGGCCAAGCCAACTGCGAAGGGGCTCACGGGCGGCGGCGTGGAAGATCATGATCCGTCCTTCCTCCAGGTGGCATTCGCCAAGGATGACAACACCCCCGCTGTAGCCAAATACCGTGCCACTCCAGTGGTTTCCGATGGTTACCTCGATTTGTCGGTGATCAAGATCGATGCGAATGCCGACGGCTCACCCCTGGACTCCGGCAAACTGGCACTGCCCGAACCGGTGCCGATCGGGAACAGCGACGCGTTGCAGACCGGCGACCGCATCACGGCGCTCGGATACCCGGCTCTCACCGGCGACGAACACGTCGTCGGTCCGCTGACCGTCACCAGTGGTGATGTCTCTGCCTTCAAACGCGACTACGGCACCAACACCGAACGGTTCTGGATCGACACGACCGAGCGGATCGCGCACGGCAACTCCGGGGGTGCCTCGATCAACTCCGCCGGCGAATTGATTGCCGTCAACACTCAGTTCCGTAAGGGACAGGAGGACGAACCGGCGGCTTCGTATCTGGTCAGGCCGAGTGTGCTCGCCGCCGACGTCATCAAGATCGCCCGCGACGGCGGCGACTCGAAATATGTTTCGCCCTACCTCGACAAGATCAAGCACCTGCCTGATGGAGCCACTGCGAAATCGGCCGGCTGGAACAAGGCTGGGCTCGAGAACGGTGATCCTCACGAGTGCGGGTCACTGCGCGATGAGAACGACCTCAACCATCTGACTGGCGTCCAGCCTGGCGACGTCGTCCACGCGAGGTTCCTCGTCACCGGCGTCCCCGATGACACACCGTTCACCGTGGGCTTCGTGGACCCGAAGACGAACGACATCCTCGGCGCAGTCGACGGGATCTGGATCTACGGCGAGTCCTCGATGTGCATCGGTCCACCCTATGAGATCTCCGCAGGGCTCAGTCAGGTCGTGGCGGTCATCGAGATCGGGTATCAAAGCGACTTGCAGGTGAGCAATGCAGTCGAATTCAGCTGAGCCGCTGCAGTATCGAAGTTGGCCGCAGAAGGCATCTGCGGTCGATGTGTTGGGGCCATCATGGGTATGAGTCCGGGTTCTGTGTTCGCCGGCTATCGCATCGAGCGCCGGCTGGGTGTGGGCGGCATGGGCACTGTGTATGCGGCACGACATCCGCGCCTGCCCCGGCGGGTTGCTTTGAAGGTTCTGGGTGAGCACTTGGGTTCCGACCCCGAGTTCCGGGCGCGGTTCGAACGCGAGGCAGAGCTGGCGGCGCGGGTAGACCACCCCAACGTGGTCTCGGTGTATGACCGGGGCGTCGAGGGCGATCAACTGTGGATCGCCATGCAGTACGTCGATGGAGTGGATGTTCACCAGCTGATCAAGCGAGGTCCGTCCGTGCTCACTCCCGGCCGGGCGGTTTTCATTCTCACTGAAGCGGCGAAGGGTCTCGACAGCGCCCACCGGCGTGGACTGTTGCACCGGGACGTCAAACCGGCGAACATCCTGGTCGCCGAGGACCCCGATGAAGGCGACCACGTCCTGGTCACGGATTTCGGCATTGCCCGCGCGCTGGAAGAGACGTCGGCGTTGACGAACGCAGGCTCGGTCCCGGCGACACTGCCGTTCGCATCGCCCGAGCAGATCGCCGGGCGGGAGCTGGACGCGCGCAGCGACATCTATTCGCTGGGCTGCACGTTGTACGTGATGCTGACAGGTTCGTTTCCGTTCCCTCGGGATTCGCAAATCGCCGTGATGCACGCACATTTGACCGACCCACCGCCTCAGATCACTTTGGAGAATCCGTCGTTGCCGACGGAGATGGACGACGTAATCGCGCGGGCGATGGCCAAAGATCCGGAGCACCGGTATCGGTCGTGCCGCGAGCTCGCAGCGGCGGCTCAGGCCGCGTTGCTGCGGTCAGGAAGCGGCGACGCGTCGAGCGCGGCGACGATGTTCGCCGCGGATTACCCGTCGTACCCGGACTCCTCGAATACCGCTGTCACTCGGCCCAATTCGATTATTGCTCCAGCACAGGCCGCGACGGCCTACGCCGGGTCGATGACGCCCGCGGATCTGGCCGACACCAGGATTCCCACCTCAGGTGCGTTGTCACCTGCGGCCACCGGGCACGCACCGCGTTCACCGGGAAGGAAGCGCGGCATGATCGTCGGCGCGGCCGCTCTGGCCGTGGTCGTCGGGCTGGTGGTGGCCGCAAGCCTGTTGCTGCGGGGCGGGCAGCCGCATGACACTCCCGTGGCAGCCACCTCGAGCGCGACGCCGACGCCGCCCACCGAACCTCCCGCCGGTCCATGGCAGGCCTACGAGTTCGTGGCCAAGGCCCTACCGGGTCTGATGCCGGACTCGCCGTCCGGCACTGCCTATCAAGGGGCCACGTGTGAGCCCGTCGACATTCGGTTCGAGCCCATTGACGGGGTTGAAACGGCAGTGCCCATCGCACGACTCGCCTGCAGTCCCGCAACGGGTGCGCAGTCCAAGTACATCGCCAACTACATCGTCATCTGCAATAGCGACCACACTCCCCAGACGCTCGCAGGTGTCGCCGACACACTCACCGCCCCACAAACCGAACAGTGGTCGCGTGGTGGAGGGGCGGGTCAGATCATCTACGGAACCCACAACGGCGCCGGCGCCATAGCCATCTCCTTCGACAGCCCGGCGCGAACCTTCTGTTCTGTCATCGCCAACGGAAACGACGGCACCAGCGGACAGGACGTGTACGACCACTGGTTCAAGGATGCTCCGCTGTGAGGCCGGGCGGCACCAGCGGCAATTCGAGCAGGGGGAGCGAGCAATGTTAGGTGCTATACCGCGGATCGTCGTGATGGCGGGAATCTCGACGGCGCTGCTGGCGGGGTGTGGCCACAGCGGCGGAACGGCGTCGCCTCCCGCGACGTCGTCGAAACCCAAACCGCCAGTGGTTGATCTGTCGACGCTGGACACCGGGAAGTACCTGACCATGCCCCGCAGGCTGGGGCAGGTGGCCTCCGAGGACGAAGGCCGGATGGCGGAGGCGATCCGGATGGCGGAGGCGGTGGCCGATCCGTTGGACGTCGATCCCGCTTTGGTCAAACTGACCGCTCTCAACCCGCTGACCACTCCGGCCGATGTCGCATCGAACATCTCGGCGACCGGTGAGGCAGTCGTCGCCCCGGTCCTCGCCAAGTACGGGATGCTCGCTGGACACTTGCTCATGGCGAGCAACACTGAGTTGGACCCGTCGAGTTCAGAAGCGCCAGATCAAGATCCGAAGACGGTGTTGATCATGGTGGCGCGATTCCCGGATGCGGCGGCGGCCAAGAACGCCGCGGTGGAGATGGATGCGGTGGACTTCGCAGTCAGCCGGGACAATGTTCCGGTTCCGGTAACGAAGTATCCTGCGGCCCACGGGCACTGGCGTCCGAACAGCCCGTCCATGGCGTCCACCCTCGCGCATGACGTCTTCGTCATTCACCTGCTAGTGGCCAATCCGACTCCGAATCTGGATACGTTGACGGGAATGGTGGAGAAGACGTTCGATCTGGAAGTTCCGATGCTCGACCACTTTGAGCCGACCCCGGTCGATCGGATCGCGAAGCTCCCCAAGGATCCAGAGGGCCTTCTCGGCCGGTTGGTCGACCTCACCCCTGGGACTGAACCGACGCTGTCGACCACGGTCGCCAGCTATGGACCGAATGGCGCCCGACAAGTCCAGAACGAGAGCGAGATGAAGGACCGGGCGTACGAGAATGCCGGGGTAGACCAGGCGGCCGTGTGGATCGACCCGAATTTAGGTGGCTCGAGCCTGCTCCGCGCGCGGGATCACGAGGCAGCGATCACGTTGATGGACAAGGAGATCGCGACGGATGAAGACATCGGCCATCCCGTCGACGGTGTCCGGGGTCTCTCCGACTCGAAGTGCTTCGCGGTGAAGCCCGACGCGTCAACGGATGCACCGGGATTCAAGTTCGAGTGCTACGTGCTGTACGACCGTTATGTTGCCGGCGTGTATGGCGCCGACGAGGCGGACGCGCGACAGCGCGCGGCGGCGCAGTACTCACTGCTGGCGACTCCGTAGGGTAACGAGTACCCGCCGTTCCGGCTTGGTGCCTGAGCAGCTCGGACACTCGTCATCCGCAGGCGACGCCGTCGCCGTCCGGGTCCAGGCCTGGGCGATAGCCGGGTTTACCGACGTGTAGCGGCGCCGCGCCTGCGGCACGCGCCGCTGCGCAACTCCCGTAGTACGCGCTCGACGGGATCGGAGGCATTAGGAGTCCAACCGGTGGCAGAGGAGGCGGCGCTTCGATCGGCGGATACGACGTGGGAACCGGCGGTTCGAAGCGGGGGGCCGGGGGAGCCGCCACGACCGTCACCGTCGATATCGGCGGCGGGGCTGTGACCGTCACCGTCTTCGTTAGGATCGATGCCGCTGGTGTGGCAGTGTCGCCGCCGGAGCCAATGTTGCCAAGGAATCCCAACACGACTAGTCCGCCGACAATGCTGCCGACGATGATGAACACCCGTTTCTTGAATGACGATTTGGGTGGCGGCGATCCCCATTCTCGACCGTTCCAGTACGCCCGCCGCGCGGTGCCGGTCGGGTCTGGATACCAGCCAGGCGTCAGAGATGGCTGCGAAATCAAGGATTCCCCCGGGTGATGGTGCGCTGGCGTGGAGCCTACGGCGCACGATGCGTGGTTCGCTGGCGGTTCGCCAGATCTCACCGCGGAAGGCTCGGTCCGCGCATCCAATATTGACTATGCCGTCAAGCCTGAACTGCAGTGATGGCAAGGTAAGAGAAAGCCGTCGCCCGTCGAAAGCCCGCCGAACTCCGTACCTGCACCATCGTCGGGAAACGTTGCCAGTCACACCTACGTGGAGTGACATAGCGCACAATCAACGGCATGCAGTTGATCGGCTACTCACCGCCGCAGGTAGACCTCGACGCCATCCCCGGGTTCCGCAGGGTCTTCACGTGGACCAGCGCCTCGGTGCAGCAAACGGCACTGCGGGTGGTCGCGTTGGCGACGCTGATCGACAGGGCGGGGTCCTTGCTCGACGACGTCGCCGAGCTCAGACGGTCCGCCGAGGTCATCGCAGGCAGTCTGTCCGAGCTCGGTGCCAGCGCGGCAGGAATCGACCAGAACGCGCGCGAGATCGCCGACGAGATCTCGGGCCTGAGTACCGCGGCGCAGGGCATCGACACCCACGCCGAGAAGCTTGCCGTCGGCATCGACGAACTGGTCGCGATCCTGCCCACGCTGCAGCGGCTCACCGAGATCGTCGACCCGCTCGACAACACCGTCCTCCGACTCGGCAGGTTCGTGGACCGGCTACCCGGTAACCGTCGCGCGCAGCGCTCACCGCAGCCCTCGAAGGATTAGATGTAGTAGGTCTCGGTCCCCGTCGGGTAGCCGCCGCCGTCGGTGGCGATGTGAACGTGGTCGAAGTGATTGGCCGTCTCGTTGCCGTAATCCGCGGTCCAGCTCGGCGCGCCGATGCCGGGGTAGTAGCCCTGTCTCCAGATCACGTGGAGCACGCCCCAGCGTTTCGCGTTCGCCAGCGCCAATCCGGCGATCTGATTGCCGAGCTCGATCCCCTCGTCGCTGTGATAGTTCGGGATCATCACGTCGATTGCCAAACCGTTGGGGTGCCATTTCAGGGCATCCTGCCGGTACCCGCCGATGGTGGTGATCTCGGGAAACATCACGCTGATGGCGCGGGCGGCCCGGATGGTGTGGACCTGCAACCCGTTCTCCGGCGCGATACCAGGCGGCAACGGAAACTGGAAGTTCGGCGCAGCAGCAGCCGCGGCGGGTGCGCTTGCCGCCAACAAGTCCGCCTCCGTGGGGCTGGCGACGGTTGGTGCGGTGGCAGGCGCAGATCCCTGGCTCGTCGGGGCGGCTGCGGGGGTCGCGTCGCAGCACCGAGACTCCGAATCTTGGGCATAGAACATGCCTGCGGACACGACGACCGAGGCCACGAGCGCCAACCAGCGTCCGCGGCCTTTGGCTAACACGCCTCTACCCACGAACAGCACCTTACTTTCACATTCGACGCAGCGTGGCAATCTTCGCGCAGCGCGTCGTGGAGTAAGGGTGATCCTCGCCGTCAAGGGCGACGCGGCTCATCGCACCCGCTGATGCGAAACACCGTACGGGGGTGGATGTGTCGAGGAATCAGGTCAGCGGCAAGACGGCCGGAGGCGGTGCGACTGCAATGGTGGGTCCTGGCGGTGTCAACGGCGCGGCTGGCAAGTGCGGCGACGGCGTCGGCGCGCCGGCGGACGGCGCTTCAGGAACCGGCACGTCCGCGGCCCAACTGGCCTGAAGTTGATTCGCGACGAAACCCGCTCCCTGGTCGACCAAGCCGGCTTCCACGTACTCGTTGTGTGCGGAGAAGCTCGTCCCGTGGGAATCGCAGACCAGGTCGTTGTCGACGCACAGGTCGACGGTCTTCGCCAGGTACTCGGGCCCGACGGTGACCGACGGGTCGTTGATCGCGTGCATGAATCGTGTCGACGGTTTCCCGAAGAGGGCAACCGCTGCAACGTGGTTGGCCACGTCGGGCGGCATCGGCGCGGGCACGTCCGTGACTGAAACACCGTCCGGCACCACGTTCGCGGTGACGAACCCCATCACCGCTGCCCCTTGGGAGAATCCGCCGAGCACCATCTTGGTGTGAGGGCAGCTCGCCGCGGTGGCAAGGACATGGGCGCGGGCGTCCGTAATGCCTTGCACCGCAGTGGGGAAGTCGGTGGTGGCTGGGTAGTCGACGGCGTACACCCCGACCGACTTCGCGCCGACCTTCGAGCGCAGCGAGTCGACGAACGCCTCTCCGGTCGGGCCAACACCGGGCAATTCCGTGGTGCCGCGGGCGAATACCACCTCGGCGTCGGAGCAGCCCTCCGCGCGTGCGGAAGGTATCGGGGCGCTCTGCATCGCCCAGATTGCCGCGGTTGTCACGCCGATCAAGCCAGCGATGCGCATTGGCCTCACGGTCCAATGCTGGCACAGCGTGACGTCGATCGCGCGCCGAGCGGGTCCCAGCGATCTGCCAGGACGAGACCTAGCCAATCTCGGCACGCGTTCGACTCGTCGTCGGTAACGTCGCCGACATGCTGATGGCGGCCCTACGCGACATGCAGTGGCGAAGACGCCGCTTCGTCATCGCCGTCCTCAGCACTGCCATCATCTTCGCCATGACGTTGGTCCTCACAGGGCTCGCGAACGGCTTCAGTGTGGAGGCCGAAAAGACCGTTGACGCGCTCGGCGTCGACGTGTTCGTGGTCAAGGCAGGAGCGTCCGGCCCGTTCGTCGGAGCGACGCCGTTCGCGCCAGTGGACCTCGAGCGGATCGCAGCGACACCCGGCGTGCTCGCAGCGGCTCCGCTGACATATGCGGGCGGTACGGTCACGCAGGGTGATTCGACGCGCAACGCCGACTTGTTCGGCGCCCCCGAGAGCGGCCCTGGAATGCCCGTCACCTCGGAGGGTCGGGCCCCGACAACACCGGACGAGGTCGCGGTCTCCAGCACGCTCGGACGCCACGTCGGCGACGAGATCGAGATCGCGTCGCGCAAGCTGCGCATCGTCGGCATCGTCGACAACTCCACCGCACTGGCCAACCTGCCCAACGTCTTCCTCACCACAGCAGGTGCACAGCAACTCGTCTACGGCGGTCAACAACTGGTCGCGTCGATCGGTGTCCGCGGCACGATCACGCAGCTTCCCGACGGCTATGCGGCCATCGACCGTGCAGGCGCCATCGCCGATCTCCTCCGACCGCTGAAGGTGGCGGTCAACTCGATCACGATCGTCGCGATTCTGCTGTGGGTGGTCGCGGCGTTGGTCGTCGGATCGGTGATCTACCTCTCCGCGCTCGAGCGGCTACGAGACTTCGCGGTGTTCAAGGCAATTGGCGTGCCGACCCGCAACGTCGCCGCCGGGTTGGCCATGCAGGCCATCGTGGTGGCACTGCTAGCGGCACTGGTCGGTGCCTTGATGTCGATGGCGCTCGGACCGTTGTTCCCGATGCAGGTCATCGTGCCGACCGGGGCCTACGTCGCGCTGCCGCTCGTCGCCATCATCATCGGCCTGGTCGCCAGTGCGAGTGGCCTGCATCGCGCGGTATCCGTCGATCCCGCGCTGGCATTCGGGGGTCCGTAGTGGGCGATCTCAGCATCCAGGACCTCGTCGTCGAATACTCCAGCGGCGGGCACGCCGTCCGACCCATCTGCAATTTCAACCTCGACGTGGCCGCAGGGTCGCTGGTGATCCTGTTGGGCCCCAGCGGCTGCGGGAAGACGACGTTGCTGTCCTGCCTCGGCGGTATCCTCCGCCCCAACTCCGGGGCCATCAAGTTCGGCGACGTCGAGCTCACTGCTCTCGACGCACGCGGGCTGGCGCAATACCGTCGCGAGACGGTGGGCATCGTCTTTCAGGCCTTCAACCTGGTGCCCAGCCTCACGGCGCTGGAGAACGTGCTGGTCCCACTGCACGCGGCGGGCACGCCCCGGCGGGCGGCACGCGAGCGCGCCGAGGAACTGCTGACGCGCGTCGGCCTGCAGGATCGGCTCGACCACCGGCCCGGTGATCTGAGTGGGGGACAGCAGCAGCGTGTTGCGGTGGCGCGGGCGATCGCACTCGATCCGCCGCTGGTGTTGGCCGACGAGCCAACCGCGCACCTGGACTTCATTCAGGTCGAGGAGGTGCTGCGGTTGATCCGCGAGCTCGCCTCCGGTGATCGGATGGTCGTGGTCGCCACGCACGACAGTCGGATTCTGCCGCTGGCCGATCGCATCGTCGAGATGGTACCCGAATTCGCGACGATGGACCGGCCCCCCGAGACGGTGCGGCTGCTGGCTGGCGAGACGCTGTTCGAGCAGGGCACGATGGGCGATCTGATCTACGTCGTGTCCGAGGGTGACATCGAGATGATCCGCGAATTACCCGGCGGTGGTGAGGAATTGCTCAAGGTCGCCATGGTGGGTGACTACTTCGGCGAGATCGGCCCGCTGTTCCACATGCCGCGCGCCGCGACCGTGCGGGCGCGCACCGATGCGACGGTCATCGGCTACACCGTTGCCGCATTCCGGGAGCGGCTCGGCACCGGCGCGGTGCGCGACCTCATCGAGCACCGCCCGCTGCCGGAGGACTGACGAGCCCGCTTCGCTCGCGTTCCGGGGCCCGCGTGCCGTTAGCGTTGATGAACCGTGATCGCATAGAATATCCAATATCAGCGAAAGCGAGGGCCGATGTCACCGCGAACTACGCAGCGCCCGCAACGTGTCAGGGCCGCCGAGCCAGGCACCGGACAGCCCTCGGACTTCGTGCGTCCCAAGACGGCCCACCAGGCCGTCGCCGAGGCCGTCCGTCGCGACATCAGCAGCGGCAGATTCCCGCCAGGCAGCTGGATCGTGCAGGACAACCTGGTCGAGATGTACGGGGTATCCCGGATCCCGATCCGGGAGGCGCTGAAGACGCTCGAGGCCGAGGAGCACGTCACCTACGTGCCGCACAGCGGCTACCGGGTGGCCAAGCTGAGCCTGGAGGAGTTGCAGGAGGTCTTCCGCTTGCGCGCGATCTTGGAAGAGGTCCTGATTCGCGACGGCATGCCCAACGTCACCGACGAGATCGTCGAGCAGATGCGCGAGCAGATGGCCGAGATGGACACCGCCGCGGCGGCCGAGGACCTCGTCGCCGTCGGCGTTGCCAACCGGCGGTTCCACTTCCTGTCGTTCGAGGCCAGCCGGATGGCGCGCACGAAACGCATTGTCACGCAGCTCTACAACACCGCTGACGCATATCGCCCGCTGTACGCGCACCTGATGGATTTGACCAAGGTCAATACCGAGCACATTCTGCTGACCGATGCGATGGCCAAACGCGACGTCGAACGGGCGGTGGCCTTGAATCACGAGCACCGCGCGCACGCCATCGACAACCTCACCGAGGCGCTGATGCAGGAGCAGGCCGAATCGACGTCGTAACGCCGAGCTCGCGGTTGGTTGGTCTGCAGCTCATCGTTCCGGAGGCTGCCACACCGAAGGGCGCCTACTTTCCAAGTCGCTTGTGCGGGAACCAGTTATGGGTTTCGGGTGCGACGGCTCGCCGACCGGACCGCGCCGCATTGTCCGGTGTGGTCGGCGCCGACGTGTCGGTTGAAGAAGCTCGGGATCAGGCCCGGCTGGCGGCGCTCAACCTGATCGGAGCGATTGACGCGGCGGTCGGCGTGGACAACGTCACTGCGCTGGTGCACCTGCGTGGATATGTGCGCGCGACGGGTGATTTCGGTGCCCATCCCGCTGTCATCGACGGCGCCTCCCGTCTGCTGCTCGAGGTGTTCGGCGAACGATGCGGTGCGCACGCCCGCACTGCCATCGGTGTCGCCTCGCTCCCCGGTGGCGCCTGCGTGGAGCTCGATTTGGTTGCGGCCGTAGAGGTGTGACTCAGACTAGGCGCTCGGCCGTTCGTCCGATCGCCAGCCCGAGCAGGACGCCGGCCAGCGCCGTGAGCGCCAGCGCGACCCGCTGGTCGGTGGCGGCTACGCGAGCAATGCCCCTTGCCGCGGCAGGCCGCACGGGAGAGTCGGTGGCACCTTCGGGTGCGGCGATCCGCGCGTTCAACCGGTTGGCGAACTGCCCCAGGATCCGGTTGCTCACCTGAGAGATGACGCCGCTTCCGAACTGCGCGATGCGGCCGCCGAGTTCGAGATCGGTGGTCAGGGTGACCGCCGTGTGCCCGCCGCGGTCCTGAGCCACCACGGTGATCGTGGCCTCCACCGACCCGTTGCCCTTGCGATCGCGACCCGTCCCGCGGACCACCATCCGATGCGCGGCGTTGTCGCGGCTGACGATGGTCGCAGTCCCGGTCAGCGTCAACCCGACGGGTCCGACCTTGACCGTCACGCTGGCGTAATAGTCGTCGCCACTGGCGCTCTCGAGTTGCGCACCAGGGATGCATTCGACGACCTGGGGCACGTCGGTGAGCACCGACCACGCGGTCTCCAGCGGGGCGTCGACAACGAAGTCGTTGACGAGTTGCACGGTTTTCCTTCGTTTCGACTGGTGTGGTTGAGGAACTGACCCTACAATTGGATATTCTATCCAACAAGTGCGGTAAGGATCACGATCATGCTGAGCAAGGGAGTCGGACTCTTCCCCACCGAGCCCGTTGGGAAGATGTGCGAGTACGTCAGGCTGTGCGAGACGCTGGAATACGACAACGTCTGGTTCGGCGACTCGCAGAACATCTGGCGTGAATCGTCGACCGTGATGGGCGCGGCCGCCGTGGGTACCGAGAAGATCGTCTTCGGTACCGGCGTGACCAATGCCGTCACCCGTCATCCGTCACTGCTCGCATCGACGTGGGCCACCTTGGCGGAGTTCACGCAGGGGCGCGTCGCACTCGGCATCGGTACCGGCGATTCCTCTTTGCGCACAATGGGTCTCAAACCGCAACGGCTCGCAGAACTCGAACGGTCGGTGACTGATCTGCGCACGCTGTTCCGCGGCGAGAAGGTGGTCGAAGCCAGCAGCGGCGCCGACTACCACCTCAACTACCTGACAGGTCCGCTGAACATCCCCATCTACATTGCTGCCTCAGCGCCGAAGATCCTGCGAATGTCGGGCCGTATTGCCGACGGGGTGATCGTCTTGGTCGGTACGGCACCGCACTTCATCGAGGCGGCGCTGGCCACGATCGAAGTGGGCGCCAAGGCAAGCGGGCGCACCCTCGACGACCTACACATCGTGCTGTGGACGCCGACGGCCATCGGGGACGATCGCACCGAGGCCCGCGACTTGGTCCGGGCCCATGTGTCCCGGGTTGCCATCCGGCCGTTGCCCGCAAGGGTGGATCCCGCGTTGGAGAAGGTCATCGACCGCATCCGCGACAGCTACGACTACTACGAGCACATGGACACCAAGGCGGCGCACGCCGATCTGGTGCCCGACGAACTGGTCGACCTGTTCGCCCTGGCGGGTACCCGTGACGAGTGCGCCCAACGGCTCAAGGAAGTGGAGTCGCT
Organism: Mycobacterium sp. AZCC_0083; assembly: GCF_014202335.1. Lineage (GTDB taxonomy): Bacteria > Actinomycetota > Actinomycetes > Mycobacteriales > Mycobacteriaceae > Mycobacterium. The sequence goes on from NZ_JACHGP010000002.1 coordinate 22,673, forward strand.
TGGCGTCGACCAGGTGTCGATCGTGCCGTTCGTCCGCCCCGGCCAGAGCAGGGAAGCCACCATCCGCACCTTCGCCGAGATCGTCGACGGGGCCCGGCCATGACCGGCGGTGACGCCGCGACCGAGGGGGAGGCGCCAGGGTTTCCCGCCCCGGGCAGCTCGGTGCCGGGCGCTCCGCCTGCGCTGAACCGAGCACTCGTGCCAGCCGACGGTGTGCCGCGCATGTCGCCGGCGACGCGGGATGGCCCGGCCGAGAACGAGGGCCACGCGCCGGACCCGCCGCGTGCGGCGAACATCTCCGGCTCGCCGCTGATCGCCGCAGCCGCCATGCTGGGCATCGCGGTAGGGCTCGAGCTGGCCGGGCTGTCGGGCAGCTCGCGTCGGCGGCGCAGGAACTCGCCCCACGTGTTGACGTAGATCACACCCGCTCTTATTGTTGGATCCAATATTCAGTTTCTCGCCGGAGGTCTGGAATGTCGCGTATCTCGAAGTGCATGGCGGCCGTGTTCACGGTCGTCGCAGTCATCGCCGGCGGCACCGCCTGTGCGGACGAATCGTCGGGTCCACAGTCGGGCGGTGGGAGCGGCGGAACGGACACGCTCAGCATCTCCGCAACCGGTGTCGACAGCCTGCCGTTCATGGCGATCTTGCAGGCCGGCATCAACAAGAAGTGGTTCGAGGAGGCCGGCCTCAAGGTTGACCTGTACTCCGGCGGCGGTGGCGGCAATACACTGCGGGTGGTCACCAGCGGCGACGCCGACCTGGCGATCGCGGGCAACACGTCGGTGATTCTGGCCGCGCAGCAACCGAATTCGAACTTGAAGGTGATTGCTCCCTGGTTCCAGGTGAACGACTTCTCCTGGATCTGTCCACCGGGACGCACCGTCGATGGTGCGACGTTGGGCTTCAGCTCCGCCGGATCGTCGACCGAACTGCTGGTCAAGGGGCTCGAGGGCAAGCTGCCCGGCGTGAAGGCGCAGGCCGTCGGCGCGATGGGTGACAACTGGACCGCTGCCAAGGCCAACCAGATCACCGCCGGATGGGCGATGCAGCCATTCATCGCCGCCAGGCAGGCCTCCGACAACGCGCAGATCCTGGTGAACTCACGCGACGTGCTCGGCGACCTGCCAGCTGACTTGGTGGCGGTCAACACCCAATACGCCGAGGCGAATCCGGACAACCTGCGGTCGTTCTTCAAGGTGGCCGACCGACTCAACCAGTGGGTGGTGGCGAATCCCGACGAAGCCGCCACCGAGTTGGCCCCGCTGGTCGGCGTGACTCCCGAGGTGATGAAGGCCGCCTTCAAGAACAGCCCGGACCTGGCCAAGGGTTACTCCTTGCACGTCGACCCGGCCGGTCTCAAGAACCTCTCCAACCTGATGGTGGCCGCCGGTCAGATCACCGCGGCCGTCGACTGGGCGAAGGTCCTCGATCAGCAGTACCTACCCGATGAGGCACGCGCGACCATCTGATCGCGCAGTCGTAAACCACGCCGAAACGACCGACGGAAGAAGGACATTGGTGGAACCCCAAGGTATCCAGATCGAGAACGTGTCCGTTGTCTTCGACGTGCCGGCAGGGAAGGTGACGGCGGTCAAGGACATCACCCAACGCGTACCGCACACCAGCTTCGTCTCCATCGTCGGCCCCAGCGGTTGTGGTAAATCGACCCTGCTGGCCGTCATTTCGGGCCTACAGAAGGCGTCGAGCGGCACGGTCAGTGTCGGGGGCCGGCCGGTCACCGGACCGGACCCGAAGATCGGCGTGGTCTTTCAAGAGGACTCGACGTTGCCATGGCGGACCGTCGAGGAGAACGTCGCCTTCGCGATGCAGATCATCGGCACCGCCAAGGATGCCCGACGCCTGCGTGCGAAGGAGGCGATCGATCTCGTCGGCCTCAGCGGCTTCGAAAAGTCCTATCCCTCACAACTTTCCGGTGGCATGCGCCAGCGGGTTGCCTTGGCGCGGACATTGGCCGTGCAGCCCGAAGTGGTGCTGATGGACGAGCCGTTCGCTGCGCTGGACCAACAGACCCGGCTGTTCCTCGGTGCCGAGGTGCGCCAGATCTGGGCAAGGACTCATCAGACCATCGTGTTCGTGACACACGACATCTCCGAGGCGATCCTGCTGTCACAGCAGGTTTGGGTGATGTCGTACCGACCAGGGACGATCATCGACGTCATCGACATCGATCTGCCCGACGACCGCGACGCGAGCGTGGTGTCGACGCCGCGGTTCAACGAACTGCACAACCGGATCTGGGGTTCGTTGCAAGCCGAGTCCATGCGTGGATTCAAACAACAGGAGGCCCACGAGAAGGTCACCACGTGACGACCTCCTACGTGGCCGCCGACGATCTGCCTACCGAGACCATGCCTGAACCGGAACGCGAGCCCAAGACGACCGAGCGGCGACCGCGGCGGATGGGCAACCTCGTGCTCAGCGTGTCGTCCACCGTCGGGCTCATCGCCCTGTTCACCGCGTTCTGCGAAGTCGGCGTGCGCACCGGACTGTGGAAGGAGAGCGTGCTGCCCGCGCCATCGACCATATTCCCGACGCTCGCAACACTTCTCACCCAAGCACAGTTCTGGGAGGACGCAGGCCGCACCGGATTCGAAGTGGCGATCGCGATCGTCCTCGGCAGCCTGCTAGGTTTCGCCGCAGGTCTGGTGTTCTGGAAGGCACCGTTGATCGGTCGGACCTTCGAGCCATACCTGGTGTCCTTCTACGCCGTCCCGCTGGTGCTCTTCTATCCGGTGATGATCGTCCTGGTCGGGATCAACGCCATGTCGGTCATCATCCTGGCCACGATCATGGCGGCGATCCCGATGGCGCTGAACACCGCCGTCGGTCTGAATGCGATGCCACCCGTCTACATGAAACTGGCTCGCTCACTGAAGGCCTCACCCCGGCAAGCATTGTTCGCGATCGCGATTCCTGCGGCCGGGCCGTTCATCGTGGCGGGGCTTCGCCTTGCGGTCGTCTATGCGCTCATCGGCGCCATCGCCATGGAGTTCACCACCGCCCAGGCTGGTCTTGGCTACCGGATCCGCTACCTCTACGAGGTGTTCGACAACAACCAGATGTTCGCCTACATCGTCATGGTGCTGGCGTTGTCCCTCATTCTCACGGTGCTCCTCGCCATCGTCGAGCGGATGCTTCTTCGTGGGAGGAACCTGTGACCGCGACACTCACCGAGGCCGCCGAAGCGCGGCCCCGCTCCGACTGGATCCGCTCGGTTCTTGGCAACCAGTTCGTCGGGTCTGCACTCTTGGCGCTGATCGTCGTCGTCGGGTGGGAAGTCCTGTCCGGCTTGACGTTCGTCATTCCGTCACCCGTAGAGACGCTGCTTGTCCTGTCCCGGAATCTCTCGGATCCGACCTATCTGTTCGACGTTCGCATCACCGCTCAGTCGGTCTTGCTGGCCTTCGTCATCGGCACGGCAATCGGCGGTGGCACGGGCCTGCTACTGGGGCTTTCGCAGCGATTGCGGCTGATCTTCGAGCCGCTGATCATCGTCCTCAACGGCATCCCGAAGATCGTCCTGTATCCGGTGCTGTTGCCCATCTTCAGCCTGACCGGATCGAAAGTCGTCATGGGCGTGCTGTTCGCGCTGTTCCCGGTGCTGATCAACGTCTCCACCGGAGTCAGGGAGATCCCACGGGTGTACTGGAAACTGGGGAAGTCGGTGCGGGCCAACCCCTGGCAGATGTTGGTGCACATCATCTTTCCCGCCATCCGGCGGCCGCTGCTCACGGGAATCCGCCTTGCCGTCAGCCTTGCCGTCGTCGGTGTCGTGCTATCGGAGTTCTTCGCAACGCGACGCGGGCTCGGGCGGGTCGTGTTGCAGTCCTACAGCCACGGTGACTACCCGTCGATGGTCGCCACCATCATGTTGCTCATCACCATCTCGTTCGCGATCTCCATCGCCCTGTGGCAATGGGAGAGGCGAATCCATTGACACCACAGACGACTGGACCGGGCTACGTTGGCAGCTCGGTGCGGCGTCGTGAAGACGAACGCATGCTGGGCGGGCGGGGTCGCTTCCTTGCCGATCACGCAGCGGGCGCCCACCACGTCGCGTTCGTGCGGTCGACCCAGGCGCACGCACGCATCACGAGCATCGACACGTCGCGTGCCGAGCAGATGCCAGGCGTGCTGGGTGTCTTCGTCGCGAAGGATCTGGGCCTGGCCGACACGCCCATCCCGGAGCTGACGACGCCGGACCCGGCCTTCGGCGCTGCGACGTCGTGTGTTCTCGCCAAACAGCGACTACCGATCCTGGCCACCGACCGGGTGTACTACGTCGGGCACGCCATCGTGGTGCTGATCGCCGAAGACCGCTACCGCGCCGAGGACGCGCTGGAGGCAGTCGACGTGGAATACGAGCCGCTGCCGCCGGTCACTGAACCGCTGGCCGCACTCGATCCCGCGGCCCCCGTGCTCTTCGACCACTTGGACGGCAACGAGGCGGCCCGGATCGAGTTCGCCTTCGGCGATCCCGACAAGGCATTCGCCGGCGCGCACTGCGTCGTCGAGAACACCTACCGGATGAACCGACACGGTGCGGTGCCCTTGGAGTGTCGCGGTGTCGCAGCGGAATTCGATGTGCGTCGCCACCGGGTCGACGTACTGACCTCCACGCAGGTTCCGCACATGGTCCGCAACGCGATCTGCGCGGTGACGGGCTGGCCGCGCGAGGACATCAAGGTCTCGGTGCCCGATGTCGGCGGTGGGTTCGGGACCAAGGCCAACGTCTACGCCGAAGAGATCGTGCTTCCCGTGCTGGCTCGACACACCGGCCTCAAGCTGATCTGGGTCGAGGACCGTCAGGAACACCTGGTGGCCAGCGCCCAGGGCCGCGACCAGGTACACCGAACCAGGCTCGCCGTCGACGACGACGGCCGCATCCTGGCATGGGACGACGACTTCATCGTCGACATCGGCGCCGGAAGCCTTTGGGTCGCAGGTATCGTCGCGAACACCGCGATTCACCTGCTCGGGCCGTACCGCGTGCCTGCCGTGCACGTCAAGGGCAGGGCAGCGCTGACGAACAAGACTCTGGTGGCCCAGTACCGCGGCGCAGGCCGGCCGGAGGCGACATTTGCGCTTGAGCGCAGTCTGGACGCCGCGGCATGTCAGCTGGGCATCTCCACCGAGCAGATCCGCCGCCGCAATCTGTTGACGGCAGCCGATCTGCCGTATCCGCAACCCATCCCGTACCGCGACGGGGTGCCGATCGTCTATGACGGTGGCGACTACCGGGCGTGTCTCGACTCGGTGCTGACGTCGCTGCCGCGCAGCGAGACAGAACGTTGCGCGGCAACCCATCCCGATCATCGAGTCGGATACGGGTTGTCGTCCTATCTGGAGGCGACGGGCCGCGGTCCGCACGAGACCGCCCGTCTGCGACTGCTGCCGAACGGGCACTTCGAGGTGATGGCAGGCGCGGCGTCGGCGGGACAGGGCCACGAGACGACCTTCGCGCAGGTCGCCGCCGACGCGTTGGCGGTACCCTTCGAGCGCGTGCACTACGTGGCATCGGACACCGAGCAGCTGCCCGACGGCATTGGGACGTTCGCCAGCCGCTCGGCGATACTGGCCGGTTCGGCGGTCCACCAGGGGGCTCTCGAGTTGATCGAACTCGCGGCCGTGCGAGCACGCACGTTGCTCGGTGCGGGGGAAGTGCGCTATGCCGACGGGGCATTCCATGCGGGCGACAACGTCATCGGCTGGAATGCGTTGGCCGCCGCACAACGGGTCGGCGGCCAGGACGAAGGAGGCGGCGCGCTCGACGTCAGCACTGTCTTCCGGGTGTCCACGGTGACGTGGACCATGGGAGTGCACGCGGTCATCCTCGGCGTACACCGCCGCACCGGAGTGGTGAAGGTGTTGCGCTACGCCGTTTCTCACGAGGGTGGTCGCGAGATCAATCCGAGCATCGTGGAGGGGCAGATCATCGGCGGGGTCGCGCAGGGCCTTGGTGGTGCGCTATTCGAACACTGGAGTTACTCCAAGGGCGGTGAGCCACAGTCCACCACCTTAGCCGCCTACCACCTGCCCCTGAGCACCGACGTTCCTCGGGTGCGGGTGGAACACCTGTACGTCGATACCCCGTCCAACCCGATCGGCGTGCGCGGCGCGGGGGAGAGCGGCACGATCGCGGTATACGCGGCCGTAGCAAGCGCGGTCGACGACGCGATCGGCGGGACGTTTCACGTCGACAGCACGCCGATCGCCACCGGCGACCTGTGCCGGGCATTGGACGCGGTGGCGTCGTGAAACCCGCAGAATTCCGATACCTCCGACCGCGCTCGGTCGCGGAGGCACTCGATCTGCTGGCCGAACACCCCGATGCGAAGATCCTGGCCGGTGGGCAGTCCTTGCTGACACTGATGAACCTTCGACTGGCCAGGCCGTCGGTGGTGATCGACATCGGGGGACTGCTGGAGCTGAACCGGATCTTCGACGACACCGACCATCTCATCCTCGGTGCACTGGTCACGCACCGCACGGTCGAGGTGGATCCCGTGATCGGTGCCCGCGCGCCGCTGCTGGCCGATGCGGCCCGCTACATCGGCCACATCGGGATCCGCAACCGCGGCACCATCGGCGGTTCGGTGGCCCACGCCGACCCGGCCGCCGAAATGCCGCTGGCCACATTGGTGCTCGGCGCCACCTTCCACGTCGAATCGGCGGAGAGCGGGCGCAGGGAGGTATCCGCCGATGACATGTTCGTGTCCTTCTACACCAGTGCGCTCGAACACCACGAGATGATCACCTGGGCGTCGATCCCGGCCACCCGGCCGCATCAGGGCTGGGGATTCGTCGAATACGCGCATCAGCACGGCGATTACGGGCTGGCCGGCGCTGGGTGCACGCTGACACTGCGGCCGGACGGCCGCGTCGCCTCGGTGCGGGCTGGAGTGCTCTCTGCTGCCGATCGGCCTCTGCTGTTCCTCGGCGATCGGGTCGTCGGCGCTGAACCTTCGCGAGACCTGTGGCACGGCCTCGCCAACGACTGGGCCGCCCTTACGGATCCGTCGGCCGAGGACGCCGATTACGCACGGCGGCTCTGTGCGACCGCCCTCGCCGAGGCATTGACCACGGCTGAGCGACGCATCACCCAGGACGACGAGGGCGCGTATGACGCCCGCTGAAACCCCGGACTCAGTCGTCGTGGCCGTCACGGTCAATGGCCGCGAATTTCGTCGTTCCGTGCCCCCGCGCTTGACGCTGGCGGACTTCCTGCGCGACGAACTCGGTCTCACCGGTACGCATTTGGGATGTGAACACGGTGTCTGCGGAGCATGCTCGGTGTTCCTCGACGGGCGAAGCGCGCGAGCCTGCCTGGCGCTGGCGGCTCAGGTCGACGGGATGCGGGTCGACACGGTCGAGGGACTGGATCAGTTCGAGGAGGCACCCAGGCTGCGCCGGGCCCTCTCCGACAACAACGGGTTGCAGTGCGGGTTCTGCACCCCGGGCTTCCTGATCACGGCGGTGGAGCTGTTGCGTGACACCGATACCGACAAGCCGCTCACCGAAGAAGTGGTTCGAGAAGCATTGTCCGGCAACATCTGTCGCTGCACCGGATACCAGGGGATCGTGCAGGCGGTTCTCGATGCCGCCGAGTCGTCCGAATAGTGCGCTCATCTGCGACCCGGCAACGATTGGCCGATCTGCTCCGGCCGGTCGGCCGGGCCCGGTGGGGGATGGCGGCCTGGCTGGCGGTCGCGCTGTGCACGATCCTGGTGGTGTCCCGTGCCCTTGGGCACGCCGAGTTGGGTTCGTCGGTCGCGTTGGGATTCGTTCTGACCGCGGTGCCCACGCTTCCCCAGCAGTTGCGCAGCGCGCTGGTGACCGTCGCCGTCCGCGGGCTGACGTTGGTCGTGGCGACAGTCGCGGTGGCGCTGACCACCGGCAGCCCCGTGGCCCTCGGAATGACCATCGTCGCCGCTGCCGTCTTCGGGGCTCTCGTCGAAAGAGTGGGTGCGACAGCGGGGTTGGCGGTGGTGCTGATCGCGGTAGATGCCGGCGCCACGGTGGCTACGTCGCCGTGGGCGTCGTGGCCGTACGCGGCGGGCGCGCTGGCGGTCACGGCGGCCTGGCTGGGATGGTGGGCGTGCGCGCAGGTCTTTCGCTACGACGATCCCGTCGACGGAGAGTCGCCGCCCACCGCATCCAGCGGGATGGGCGGTCACGCCATCCGTGTGGGTGTGGCGGTCGGTGGGGCCGTCGTGATCGCTGGCCTGCTGCCCGATGACCTGGTGGGTGGGCACTGGTTGATCACCAGTGTGTTGCTGACCATCCAGCCCAGGCGGACGCAGACCGGTGTCCGCATGGCACAACGGCTTTCGGGTAATACGGTGGGGGCTGTCATCGCGGCAGTGGTACTCGGCGCGCAGCCACCGGCCCAGGTGGTCATTGCAGTCACGATGATCTTGTTCTTCCTGGCGATGGCCTTGCGGCCGGTGAACTACACGTGGTGGGCGGTCACCGGTCCACCAGTACTGCTGGTCATCGGCGAGTACCCCGGACTGTTTCCGTGGTACGAGGGCGGCATCCGGCTCGCGATGAACATGGCGGGCGCACTCGTCGTCCTCGTCGTCGTATTCGGCGCGTCGTGGCTCGTCCGTCACCGCTCTACCGCCGAGGGGAAAGATCGGATAGTGTATCCAAAAATGTTCCTAAGGAGTCGCCAGTGACCACGCTGTTGGTTGAGGACATCGGCGTGCTGGTGCACGGTGACAGCGCCGTCGCGCCGCTGCGCGACACCACGATCCTCATCGAGGATGGTGTCATCTCCGGCATCGGAATCAGCCACCCCGCACCGGATCTCGTACTCTCGGCGGGCGGGCTGACCGTGATACCCGGTCTGGTCGACGGTCACGTGCACCCCACCTTCGGTGAATGGACGCCAGCACAGAATTCCATCGGCTGGATTCACAACTATCTGCACGGCGGCACCACGTCGATGGTGTCCGCCGGTGAACTGCACATTCCCGGCCTGGCCTTCGATGCATTGACCCCCGAGCTCGTACTGAGCATCGCGATCACGTCCAAGCACACGACGGGGCGGATGCGGCCTTCTGGGGTCAAGGTCAACGCAGGCACGATACTTCTGGTCCCCGGCATGACCGAAGAGCACTTCGACCGCGCGCAGCGCGAGGGCATCGACCAGGTGAAGTTCATCTTCTATGACTGGAACCGGTTGGGCGACGGTGAGGCTCAGCGATACGTCGGTTGGGCGCACGAACGCGGAATGACCGTGAAGATGCATTCCGGCGGGGTGTCCCGATCGGGCAGCAGCCGGGTGGCCGGAGCGGACGTCGTGACCGCCGTCAAACCCGATATCGTCGGCCACATCTCCGGTGGCCCCATACCGGCGCCCGACGAGGACATCGTCGCGATCGTGGCCGAGCTGCCGTCGGCGAAGCTCGAGGTGTGCAGCTCGAACAACTACCGCGCCACCAAACTCGTCGTCGACGAACTCACCTCCCGTGGTCAACTGGGGCGCCTCACCCTCGGCACCGACACCCCTGGCGGAACCGGTGTCATCCCGCGCGGGATGCTCCGCAACGTCTGTTACCTGTCGTCGGTGTGCGGTGTCGACCCCCTTGTCGCCGTCGCCGCGGCAACCGGCCAGACCGCCAAGGCCCACGGCCTGCACACCGGCATAGTCGCCGAGGGCATGCCCGCAGATCTGGTCGTGCTCGGTCCCATCACCGGCTCGATGGCGACTGACGGCCTGGAATGCTTTGCGCTCGGCGACCTTCCGGGGATCGCCGCGGTACTCGTCGACGGTGTGCCACTGGTGCGCACCCGCAGCGAACAGACCCCGCCGCCCAGCCGAGCGGTGAGCTGGCACGGTCCGGTCGACGCCCATGGGCGCGATCAACCTGCCCTCGTAGCCGCGCACGGCCCGGGCTGCTGCTGAGCCGCCACCCCATCCACCAGGTAGGAGAAGAGTGACACCCTCCCAGTCCCTGACGCCACCCGTCACCCCCGACGCACTGATCGGCGTCGACGCGTTGCTCGACGACGAAGAGCGCCAGATTCGCGAAGCCGTACGCGAACTCGTCAAGGCACGCATCGCCCCCGACATCGCCACCTGGTATGAGGATGGCGAACTGCCGGTGCGGGATCTGGCCCTCGAACTCGGTGAGCTCGGATTGCTCGGAATGCACCTGGTGGGTTACGGCTGCTCGGGCACGTCCGCAGTCGCCTACGGTCTGGCCTGCCTCGAGCTGGAGGCAGGCGATTCCGGGATTCGGTCGCTGGTCAGTGTGCAGGGCTCACTGGCCATGTTCGCCCTGCACGCCTTCGGCAGCGAAGAACTCAAGACGCAGTGGTTGCCAGAGATGGCGGCCGGCCGCAGGATCGGCTGCTTTGGGCTCACCGAACCCGACTTCGGGTCCGATCCAGCCGGAATGCGTACCCGCGCTGCCCGATCCGGTACCGACTGGATCATCAACGGCGCCAAGATGTGGATCACCAACGGATCGGTCGCCGACATCGCCGTCGTGTGGGCCCGCACCGATGACGGCATCCGAGGATTCGCGGTGCCGACCGACACCCCTGGCTTCACCGCGCACACCATCAAGTCCAAGATGTCACTGCGCGCGTCGGTGACCAGTGAGCTAGTGCTTGAGGACGTCCGCCTGCCCGACAGTGCACGACTGCCAGGAGCCAGCGGCCTGCGCGCGCCGTTGAGCTGTCTCAACGAGGCCCGGTTCGGGATCGTATTCGGCGCCATCGGCGCGGCCAGGGACTGCCTCGAATCGGCGCTGAGCTACGCGGGTGCGCGCAAGCAGTTCGGCCGCGCCATCGACGGATTCCAGCTCACACAACAGAAACTCGCCGACATGACGCTCGAGTACGCCAAGGGCTACCTGCTGGCGCTGCACCTTGGTCGGCGCAAGGATGCGATGGGTCTGGCCGGCCCGCAGGTCAGCCTCGGCAAGCTCAACAACGTGCGCGAAGCGTTGACCATTGCCCGCACCGCCCGCACCATCTTGGGTGCCAGCGGCATCACGTCGGAGTATCCGGTCATGCGACATGCCAACAACCTGGAGTCCGTGCTGACCTATGAAGGCACCAGCGAGATGCACACGCTGATGATCGGTCAGGCGCTCACCGGCGCAGCGGCGTTCCGGTGACGGCCGACGGTTGGGATGCATAGTGGCTGAGCCGATTGACGACTACTTCACCGACACGATCTCGGCGTTGCCCGATGACGGCGCCTCGCCGACATCCGGCGGCGTGCTGAGTCCGCAGGCCTGGCTCGACCTGTTCGACGCGCAACTGGGCAGCCGCCACCTCGACCTTGCGGCGCGCTGGCTGCGTTCGCACGGACGGGGTTTCTACACCATCGGCTCGTCGGGTCACGAGGGCAATGCCGCCGTAGCCGCGGCACTTCGCCCGACGGATCCGGCGTTGCTGCACTACCGCTCCGGCGGGTTCTTCCTGGCCCGCGCCGCTCAAGTGGATGGCAGCGATCCGCTGCGCGATGTGCTGCTGGGCCTCGTCGCGGCGACGGAGGAACCGATGTCGGGCGGGCGGCACAAGGTGTTTGGTCGACACGACCTGAACATCATCCCGCAAACCTCGACCATTGCTTCGCACCTGCCGCGGGCGGTCGGCGTCGCCTTCTCGATCGCACGTGCCAAGAAGTTGGGGGTCGAATGCCCCTGGCCCAGTGACGCTCTCGCGGTCTGCAGCTTCGGCGACGCGTCGGTCAACCACTCCACCGCGGCCGGCGCGATCAACACCGCGATGCACGGCGCCTATCAGGGTCTGCCGATCCCGCTGCTGTTCGTCTGCGAGGACAACGGGATCGGCATCAGCGTGAAGACCCCCCAAGGGTGGGTCGCCAGGACGTACGCGAATCGCGATGGCCTGGAGTACTTCAGCGCCAGCGGCTCCGACCTGGCCGACACCTTCGGCACCACCGCAGCCGCTGCGGAGTGGGTGCGGACTCACCGCAAACCAGCGTTCCTGCATCTGCGCACGGTCCGACTGATGGCCCACGCGGGATCCGACTACGAAGCCGCCTACCGGCAGCCGAAGGAGATCGCCGCCGACTACGACCGGGATCCCTTGCTATGCACAGCCAAGGCGCTCATCGGGCAAGGCGTGTTGACGCCAGCCCAAGTGGTGGAACACTACGAGGCCAAACGATCTCAGGTCCTCGAGATGGCTTCGGAAGTCGCCGATCTGGCTCAACTCGACAGCGCCCATGCGGTGATGGAGCCACTGCGGGCGAGTATGGAGGACGCGGTGGCGGCCTCGAAACGCCCGCTCGCAGCGATGGACGTCGACGGTGGTGGTGACGAACCACCCCTGACCGTGGCGCTGGCCATCAACCGCGCGCTGCAGGACGTGCTGGCGCGCCATCCCGAAGCGCTGCTCTTCGGAGAAGACGTTGGCCGAAAGGGCGGCGTGTACGGAGTGACTCGTGGTCTGCAATCCAAGGCCGGTTCCGCGCGAGTCTTCGATACGCTACTCGACGAACAAGCGATCCTCGGCTTGGCGCTGGGTGCCGGAGTGTCTGGGCTGCTTCCGATTCCAGAGATTCAGTACCTCGCCTACGTGCACAACGCCGCCGACCAGATCCGCGGCGAGGGCGCGACCCTGCAGTTCTTCGCCAATCGGCAGTACCGCAACCCGATGGTGGTGCGGATCGCGGGATACGCCTATCAGAAGGGTTTCGGCGGGCACTTCCACAACGACAACTCGATCGCGGCGCTGCGCGACATTCCCGGCGTCGTGATCGCCTCGCCCGCGCGCCCCGACGATGCCGCGGCCATGATGCACAGCTGCGTCGAGGCCGCGTCGGCGGCCGGCGTCGTCTGCATCTTCCTCGAACCCATCGCGCTGTACCACACACGGGACCTCTACGAGGATGGTGACGACGGCTGGTTGGCGTGCTATCCCGACCTCAGCGCCGAACCCCACGCGCCGATCGGCCGGGCCCGCACCTACGGTCACGGGACCGATCTGACCCTGCTCACATACGGCAACGGGTTGAGGATGAGCCTGCGCGTGGCGCGGAAGCTCGACCGCATCGGCATCAGTAGCCGCACCGTCGATCTGCGCTGGCTTGCGCCGATGCCGGTTGGCGACATCATCCGGGAGGCGAATGCCACCGGCACGGTGCTGATCGTCGACGAGACGCGGAAGACCGGCGGAGTCGGAGAGGGCATTCTCGGCGTCCTGCTCGAACACGGATTCGCCGGACGCCTCGATCGGGTCGCGAGCTCTGACAGCTTCATCGCCCTCGGCGACGCCGCGCTGAAAGTGCTGCTCTCGGAGGACGACATCGAGGCCGCGGCGACGAAGCTGGTTGGCTCGGCCTAGCGCGCCGAGTCTTAGCATGCGGCACTGACAACTCGGGCCGTCGACGTCGGTGTTGTGCAGAGTTGTGCACAGTCACCGATTCATCCACAGCTCGAGGTTGCGGGTCGGTTGGATGTCTGAGTCTGCGGGCATGAATGTCTGGGTTCCTCAGCATGATTGAAGCGTGTTCGAGGAATTAGCCCAGAGCGATGACCTGCCGCATGTCGATGATGCGGCGCTGGTTGATGCCGTCACCGGCTGGACCCGTGCCCAGGCCACCGTGGCCTTTCACCGGATGGCCGCCATCGCCGAACTCACCACCCGACGCTGCGCCGCCGAGCAAGCCATGGGGCGGGAGATGTGGGCCTGCGATGGCTGGGACAGCGCGGCCGCCGAGATCGCCGCAGCCAGCGGGATCAGTCAGCGGACGGCGTCCACCCACATGCATCAAGGGCTGGCCCTGCGTCATCGGCTGCCCCAGATCGCCAAACTGGTCGCCGAGGGCACCCTGGCCGCCCCGCTGGCCCACACCATCAGCTGGCGCACCCAACTGATCGACGACCCCGACATCCTGGCCCGCGTCGACGCCGACCTGGCCGCCATCGCCGCCTCCTTCGGCCCGATGTCGGTGACCAAACTCGAAAACGCCATCGATGCCGCCATCCTCGTCCACGACCCCGCCGCCGTCCGCCGCTTCCAGACCGCCGCCAAAAGCTGCGACGTGAAGTTCGGGGACCGCGACGACACCACCGGCACCACCACCATCTGGGGGCGGTTGACCGTCACCGACGCCGACCTGGTGGCGCGTTGTGTCGCTCAACTCGCCGCCACCGTCTGCCCGCACGACCCCCGCAGCTCCGGTGAACGCCGCTCGGCAGCCCTCGGTGTGCTCAGCGCCCGCGGCACCCACCTGCCCTGCACCTGCGCACGCCCCGACTGCACCGCCGCCGGACCCGACGCCCGCGCCGAGGCCATCGTCATCCACATCCTCACCGACCACCACCCCGACACTGCACCACCCCCGCCACCACCCGACCCAGGGCCCAATGATCCCGACGTGGGACCACCACCGCCGGCCCCAGGGCCGATGCCCGACCAACCACCGCCCGGGGCGCAACGCGGGATCGCAGCGCAGCCAGCACCCGACCCCAACCTAGAACTGGAGCGCGAACCCGACCCCGACCCCGAACTGTCGGACCCTCAGCCGCAGCCCGAACCCGAACCCGAACCATCAGACCACCAGCCACAGCCCGAACACCGCAGCACCGCTTCGGGATTGGCGGTGATCGCCGGCGGCGCGATCGTACCCACCCCACTACTCGCCGAACTCATCCGCCTCGGCGCCCCCATACGCCCCGTCGTCCACCCGGCCGAACTGTGCGCCGAGCCGCGCTACCGCCCCTCAGCCGCATTGGCGCGGTTCGTACGCAATCGAGATCAAACCTGCCGCTTCCCCGGCTGCGACCGGCCCGCCGAACGCTGCGACCTCGACCACACCACACCCCACGGTCCCGGCGGGCTGACCCATCCCGGCAACATCAAAGCCCTATGCCGAAAACACCACCTACTCAAGACTTTCTGGATCGGCCCGACCGGCTGGACCGACCACCAACTGTCCGACGGGACCATCGTGTGGATCAGCCCCACCGGACACCGCTACACCCGACCACCGGGCAGCAGACTGCACTTCCCACACTGGGACACCACCACACCGCTACCGCCGGGCACCCTCGCACCAGAAGCGGCCACCGGCTCACCCGAACGCGGCCTGACCATGCCCACCCGCAAGAACACCCGCGCCCAACAAAGCGCCCAGCGACTCCACGCCGAACGCCAACGCAACCAACGCGCCATCGACGACGACCCACCACCGTTCTGACCAACCGGGCACGAGCCCGACAGAACGGCCCTCGGCCTCAGCACTCATTGCCGACATCCTCGGCGCGCATCGGGCCGACGCGCCAGTAGTCAGATCGCCACGGATTGGCGAAATCTGGCCATCGCCACGGCATTGGACTTAGTGCGCGGCGGTGTAGGTCTGCCGGTATTCGTAACTCTGCCGGTACTTCTGGGGCGATACCCCGACCGTGCGGTGGAAGTGATAGCGCAGCGACGCGTAGGAGCCGAACCCGGACTGCTCGGCGACGCGGTCCATGGTGAGCCCGGTGGACTCCAGAAGCCGGCGGGCTCGGTCGATGCGCATCCTGGCGAGCAATCCCAACGGGGTGGTGCCGAAGTGCTCGCGGAATTGGCGGTTGAGCGTTCGCACGCTGACCGCTGCGTGGTTGGCGATGGCCCGCAGGTCGAGCGCATCGACCGCGTTCTCCTCCATCCAGGTGATCGTCGGCTGCAGCGGATGGCCTGCGTCGGCGGGCCCCGCGTGCTCGATGTACTGCGCCTGACCACCATCGCGCCACGCGGGCACCACGATCCGTCGCGCGGTTCGGGCCGCCAGGTCGGGGCCTGCGTGCTGGCGGATCAGATGCAGGCACAAGTCCAAACCCGATGCCACTCCCGCCGCCGTCAGCACGGGGCCCTCGTCGACGAACAGCACGGTGGGGTCGACGTCGACGGCGGGATAGCGCCGTGCCAACTCGTCGGCGAACTGCCAATGGGTTGTCGCGCGCCTGCCGTCGAGCAGACCGACTGCGGCCAGAGTGAAGGCCCCGACGCACATCGACGCGACCCGTGCGCCGTTGTCGGCGGCGGCCCGCAACGCAGAAATCACTTGCGGGTCAGGTTCTTCCATGAATTGATGGGTTCCCGGCACCACCACCAGATCCGCGTCCACTAGCGCGTCCAATCCGTAGGACGTGCGAATCTCGGCCATGCCCCAGTCCGCGGTGGTGCTGATCGACGGGCGCTGTCCGCACACCCGGACCTCGTACGGAGGGACCGCAGGGTCGCCGACGGGGGCTCCGGCTTCAGTTGCCGCCATGTTGGCCATGCCGAAGACCTGGCCGGGAATCATCAGTTCGAAACCCATGACCTGGTCGAGCGCCAGCACGGAAATGATCATCGTGGCCATATCTTAACTATGTTCGGCCATCTAGCCACTGGTATCCGCAGGCTGCGGTCCGGCAGTGTTGCGGTATGGACCTCCCAGACTCCGACATCGCCAGCGCCGCAAAAGAGTTCGTGTTCGACGTCTCACCGGCCTTCGTCGCCAATCACAGCGTGCGAAGTTACCTGTTCGCTCGTGAGCTCGCCGCGGTCAAGGGATTGCGGAGCGGCGTCGACTACGACGACGAACTGGTGTTCCTCAGCTGCGTGCTGCACGACCTCGGCGCCACCGACCACGCGAACGGCGATCAGCGGTTCGAAGTCGACGGCGCCGACGCCGCGGCACGCTTCTTGCGTGACCGAGGAGTGCAGGAAGACCGGGTCACGACCGTCTGGCAGGCGATTGCGCTGCACACCAGTGTTGGCATAGCGCACAGGTTCGGTGCCGTGCATGCCATCACCCACATGGGGATCGGGACGGACATCGTCGGCACCGATCGCGACATGCTCGCACCGGGATTCGCCGATCGCGTCCACGAGTCGTGGCCACGTCACGACCTCGGCTACGCGCTGACCGAAGTCATTGCCCGGCAGGTGGAGGCCAACCCGGCGAAGGGACACCCGATGACCTTTCCCGGCCATATGCATCAGCTGATGTACCCAGCGACGCCGGCGGTGACGTTCTTGGACGTCGTAGGTGCTTCCGGCTGGAACGATCAGCCGCTGGTAAACGGTTAGACGGGCGCAGCGAGCAGCACGTCGAACTCCGCGGTCGTGGCTGGGCGCGGAACATCAGTGCGTCGGCGAATGGCGTTCAGAACGATCGCGACGATCGCGAACTGCGCGGCGCCCAAGAGAACCAGCGGCCAGGCGGCACCTGCCACGACGGCGAGGGGCAGCGGATGCGCCTGAGGTGCGACCCGATCGTTCAGCTTGCCGACCACGAGGGCCAACCCGATCGTGGTCATCACCCAACCAAGTAGGTAGCAGGACAGAACGGTGGACAACACTGGTGGCTCCTCGTCGGCGGGGGCACCCAGAAGGTGCCTGTCTCACACACTGTGTGGCGAACGCCTTGGAGGATTCTTGCGGCGCAGGTGGTGCAGCAGAACTAGCCGGTCGAGCCGACGACCGCCGCGCAAAGGTCGGAGACGACCTCCGTCCAGATCGCAGGGTGCGTGCTCCAGAAATTGTGTGGGACGCCGGTGATCTCCAGGAACACCCCGCGCGGGACCAACGCGGCGAGCTGACGAAGAGGCCAGTCGGGGCGGATGTCCTCGGCTGCGGCGACGAAGGTCATCGGCACGGCCGAGTCGGCCAGTCGCCGGAACAACTCGGGCTCGTGAATCCACTCGTCGAAGGAGGCCTTCAGCGACTCGTGCACTGCCGGCTCCCACTCGATGACGAACTCGTCTTCGGTGTGCTGGCGCGATGAGTAGACGTCGGACCAAGTCCGATCCTCGTGCATCCCGTGACCGGCAAGCCCGACCACCGCGCGCACGCGTTCCGGGTGGTCCAAGGCATAACGGACGGCCAGGTCCGCACCGAAGGAGTGGCCAACCACGGTCCAGGAATCCGCGCCGACCTCGCTCCTGATCGTCTCGAGGTCGGCGACCGCTTGAGCGAGGTCATGGGGGCCACCGCCAGAGCGGCCAACGCCGCGCGGCTCGGGAAACCAGGCACGCGTCCCATGGGGCGCCAATGCGTCGTTCTCGAGGTAGTTCACGCACCCTGGTCCGCCGGACAACACCAAGACATCTGAACCATCACCCACGACGCCGACGTGCAGTGACGTCGCATCGTCGGTGCGCACCGTCACGGCCTTCACGGTTCCGATTCTGCCCATAGCGCCCCGGCCTCCTGCTCGGCCGCTGCGACGGCGGTGCCGAGGTCCAGCGTTGCGACGAGGAGATGGGTCTGGTCTCCATCCCCGTCCCACCGCGGCGCCTCGGCGATCACGGCGCCATCGGGGGCGATGATCCGGCTACCTCCGAGCAGTGCATTCGGCCCTGTGCCGCCGCACTGATTGGCCATCAACCACCATTGACCATTCGCGAGCGCATTCGCGGGGTACAGGATGTCCCACCATGATTCCGTCGCGGCCTCATAGGCGGAGATCGAGATCACCACACGCGCACCCAGGTCGTGCAGTGCCCGCGCATACGCGGGGTGATCGCCGTCAAAACACACGCTGAGCCCGACGGTCCCGATTCCGTCGACGTCGACAACGGTTGGTTCCGAGCCCGCCGTGAACACGCCGTCCTCACCCAGCGGGGTATACAAGTGCACCTTGCGATGTCGCGCCCGAAGGCTGCCATCCGGTGCGTAGACGACGGCGGTGTTGAAGAGTCGCCCGTCGTGATCGACCTCGGGTACCGAACCCGCGAAGAGCCAAACATCGTGTTCCACGGCTGCCGCTGCGAGATGGCGTCCGCGTTCGCCATCAAGTGGCTCGGCCGCGGCGGCGGCGTCCGCGGCCAGCGACGTCGCGTCGTAACCGGAGGCCCAGAGTTCGGGGAGCACTACGAGGTTGCAGCCCCGAGCGGCCAGCGATTCGATGTGGATAAGTGCCGTATCGAGGTTTCGCCGAGGTTCGCCGCAGGTGGGGTGCCATTGTGCGATGCCGACCGTTGTCGTGCTCATGCCCGTCATCGTGGGTCGTCGTCCCACAGCGGTCAAACACGAGATTTCGATGCGCGGCATCTCGATATTGGATGAGCAGAGGTTCTAGAAGCGCGTAGTCCTACTCATCCACAGCAGCCGCAACCCGGGCATGCTGTGTACATGCCGCAAACCAAGGTCGGGACCGACGCACACGAGGTCGGCGCCCCCACCGCATCCGGTCGCGATCGCGCCGTCGACGTCGCCCGGCTCGCAGCGCTGGTGGTCGTCATGTTCGGGCACTGCGCACTGCTGCTCGCCACCATCGACACCAACGGACTGCACATCGGCAACCTGATCGGCGAGCTGCCCGCGATCGCCCCCCTCACGTGGGTCGCCCAGGTCATGCCGCTGTTCTTCCTCGCAGGCGGCGCCGCTGCCGCGTACGGCTGGAAGACGGGCACGCCGTGGGGCACCTGGCTGTTCACCAGGGCGCAACGACTGTGCAGGCCCGTGTTCTGGTACCTCGCGGCATGGACGGCCGGTCTGCTCGTGACCCGGATGGTCCTCGGAGCGGAGTCCGCGGAGGGACTTGGCCGCGAAAGCGTCGCGCTTCTGTGGTTCCTCGGCGTCTACCTGGTGGTGCTCGCGTTCGTACCGGCGCTGACCAGGCTGAGTTCGGGGCGTGCGGTCGCGGTCGTGATCGTGTCCCTTCTGGCGATCTCGGCTGGGTTCGACGGCCTTCGGGTCGCGCTCGACTCGCCGACGGCGGGTGGGGCCAACTTCCTGTTCGTCTGGCTGATCCCCGCGACTATCGGCGTCGCCTATGCGCGGCGGCTGATCGGACCGCGTGCGGCACTCGTCACGGCCGCGGCCGCGTTCGCCGCGCAGTTGGCCCTCGCGATGACCGGGCTGTATGAAGTGTCCCTGGTCGTGACCGGCGTGGAGCGGATGTCCAACACCTCACCGCCGACGCTGTTGCTGGCACTGCACTCCATCTGGGTGTCGTGTGTGTTCGTCGCCGCCGCGGGCGCCATCCAGCGGTGGGCCGCCCGCCCGCGGGTCTGGCGCGTCGTCTCCGTCGGCAACGGGGGAGCGATGACGCTCTATCTGTGGCACATCCCCGCCATCGCCGTCGCCGCGTTCACCCTGCACGCCGTCGGTCTCGACGCGTACGACGTGCACGCACCGGGGTTCTGGAGCCTGCTTGCTCTACGCGCTCTGGCGTTCGCGATCGTCATGGCGGCCGCGTTCCGGCTGCTCTCACCGCTCGAACACCGCAGGCTGCCATGGTGGGACGCGTCCGTCGGTGCCACCGGTGCCCGTTCGACCGCCGCAGGTGCGCTGATATGCGTCGCCGGCGTCGCGCTGGTCTGGCTGGCGAAGAACGGGCTGGCCGGTTCGGAAGGGTGGATCACTCTCGGATTCTTCCTCGCCGCGGTGGTGGCTGCGCGGGTATGTCAGGGGCGTTCGGTAGGGTCATCGGGTGACTCCGAGCCTGACCGTCAAACCCGTAAACACCCGTCTCGCTGAGGAACTCGCCGTACGCGAGGCCCAGGTGGCCGCCGCGGTGCGGCTGCTCGACGAGGGCTCGACCGTGCCGTTCATCGCGCGGTACCGCAAAGAGGTCACCGGCAGCCTCGACGACGGCCAGCTCCGCACCCTCGAGGAGCGCCTCGGATACCTGCGAGAACTCGACGACCGGCGCACCGCCGTACTGGCCTCCATCGAGGAGCAGGGAAAGCTCACCGCCGAACTCAAGGCAGCACTCCTGTCGGCTGACACCAAGTCCCGGGTCGAGGACATCTACCTGCCCTACAAGCCGAAGCGGCGAACCAAGGCGCAGATCGCACGCGAAGCTGGTCTCGAACCGCTCGCCGATCAGATTCTGAGCGATCCGACGCTCGCCCCCGAAGAGTTGGCTGCCGGGTTCCTCGGGGCCGACGTCGCCGACGCTGCCAGCGCACTCGACGGGGCTCGACACATTCTCATCGAGCGTGCCGCCGAGGACGCCGAGCTCGTCGGCGCGGTCCGCGCCAAGTTTTGGGCCGACGGCGCGCTGCGGACGGCACCATCATCGGAGGAGATCTCCAAAAGCGCTGCAGGACAGAAGTTCCGTGACTACTTCGAGTTTTCCGAGTCGTTGGAGAGGATCCCATCACACCGGGTGCTTGCCGTCATGCGCGGCGAGAAGGAGCAGGTGCTCGCACTCAACCTCGACGGTGGCGACGAGGCGGTGTACCACGCCATGGTCGCCAAGACGCTCGGGATCGACATGACCTCCACGGCCGCGGCGACACCGTGGCTGGCGACCACCGTCAAGTTGGCGTGGCGCGTCAAGCTGATGATCTCGGCTGCGGTCGACGCCCGCATGCGGCTGCGGCAACGCGCCGAATTGGACGCCGTGGCGGTGTTCGCCAAGAACCTCAAGGATCTGCTGCTCGCGGCACCGGCCGGTACGCGCACGACGCTCGGCCTCGACCCCGGCTTCCGGACGGGCGTCAAGGTGGCGGTCGTGGACGGCACCGGCAAGGTGGTCGATACCTGTGCGATCTTCCCGCACCAGCCGCAGAAGCAATGGGATGCCGCGAAGGCAACGCTGGGAGCGCTCGTCGCGCGCCACGGGGTCGACCTCATCGCCATCGGCAACGGGACGGCGTCCCGCGAAACCGATGCACTGGCAGCCGAACTGATCGCCGACATCCGCAGCTCCGGCGCGACCGCCCCCGTGAAGGCCATGGTGAGCGAGGCTGGCGCCTCGGTGTATTCGGCATCTGCGTATGCGGCGCACGAGCTGCCCAGTCTCGACGTCACACTGCGCGGGGCGGTGTCGATTGCACGTCGGCTCCAGGATCCGCTCGCGGAGCTGGTGAAGATCGAGCCGAAGTCGATCGGCGTCGGGCAGTACCAGCACGACGTCACGCCGGGCACCCTCGCGCGCAGTCTGGATGCCGTCGTCGAGGACGCGGTGAACGCCGTTGGCGTGGACCTGAACACCGCGTCGGTTCCGCTCCTTGCCCGCGTCTCGGGCATCACGGAAACCCTGGCCGAGGCCGTCGTTGCCCACCGCGAGCAGACCGGACCGTTCCGCAAGCGCAAGGCACTGCTGGACGTTCCTCGCCTGGGCCCCAAGGCATTCGAACAATGCGCCGGCTTCCTGCGGATCACCGGCGGCGACGACCCCCTCGACGCATCCGGCGTCCACCCCGAGGCCTACCCGGTGGTCCGGCGGATCCTCGACCGCTCGGGCGTCACCCTCGCCGAACTCATCGGCAACGAACGGTCGTTGCGGTCACTGCGCCCCGCAGACTTCGCCGACGACCGGTTCGGCATTCCCACGGTGACCGACATCCTCGCCGAACTGGAGAAGCCGGGACGCGATCCACGGCCCGCGTTCTCCACGGCGACGTTCGCTGCCGGTGTGGAGAAGGTGGCCGACCTGAAGGCGGGCATGGTCCTGGAAGGCGTGGTGACGAACGTCGCGGCCTTCGGGGCTTTTGTCGACGTCGGCGTCCATCAGGACGGGCTGGTGCACGTCTCCGCGATGTCCGATCGCTTCGTCTCCGATCCGCACGAGGTGGTGCGGTCCGGGCAGGTGGTTCGGGTGAAGGTCATCGAGGTCGATCTGGATCGCCAGCGGATCGCACTAACTCTGCGCCTCAACGACACCCCGCAGGGCGGTCACCGGGGCGAGCGAAGCGACGGGAAGAGCCGGGGCAAGCGCCCCGACCGCGGAGCTCCCGCGCCCCGCGGCGACGCCAATCAGGGCAAGGGCGGCGCCAATCAGAGCACGGGCAAGCGGCCAAACCCCAGTCGCGACAAGAAGTCTGGCGCTCGAGAGTCGAATCAATCCACGGGGTCGATGGCGCAGGCATTGCGTGACGCCGGGTTCGGGCGGTAACCCGAACGGCTGGCCTGGGCGAGCGAAGCGACGGGTGATGTGGCCGGCGCGAGCGAAGCGACGGGAAATTTACTGTTCGACTGTCGCCTGCGCGGGTTGTTTGGGCCACTTCGCGGGTTTGGGCCGGGGCCTGACCACCTGCGGCCACCAGAACCAACGACCCATCAGTGCGGCGATCGACGGCGTCATGAACGCCCGGACCACCAAGGTGTCGAAGAGGAGGCCCAGCCCGATCGTCGAACCGATCTGGGCCACCACGATCAACTCGCTGACGACCATCGACATCATGGTGAACGCGAACACCAGGCCGGCGGCGGTCACGACGGACCCGCTGCCGCCCATGGCGCGGATGATTCCGGTGTTGATCCCGGCGTGCAGCTCTTCCTTGAGGCGCGCCACCAACAGCAGGTTGTAGTCCGCGCCCACGGCCAACAGGATGATGACCGCCATCGCCATCACCATGAAGTGCAGTTCGATGCCAAGTATGTGCTGCCAGACCAGAACCGACAGGCCGAACGACGCGCCGAGTGACAGCACCACGGTGCCGACGATGACGGCGGCCGCGACGATGCTGCGCGTGATGAGCAGCATGATGATGAAGATCAGTGTCAGCGCGGCGATTCCAGCGATCAACAGGTCGTAACTGTTGCCCTCCTGCATGTCCTTGAACACCGAGGCAGTTCCGCCGACGTAGATCTTCGATCCTTCGAGGGGCGTGCCCTTGATGGCTTCCTTCGCCGCCTCCTTGATGGCGTCGATGCGATCGATGCCGTCGGCGGTCAGCGGATCGCCTTCATGGGAGATGATGAACCGCACGGCGTGGCCGTTCGGCGAGATGAAGCTGTCCATACCGCGTTTGAACTCTTCGTTCTTGAAGATCTCCGGCGGCAGATAGAAGGTGTCGTCGTTCATGGAGTCGTTGAACGCATCACCCATCGCGGTGGAGTTCTCGTCCCTCGCCTCCGACTGGTCCTGCATGCCCGCCTGACTGGAGTGCATCTTCAGCATCATCATTTGCATCGACTTCATAGTCTCGATGTTCGGCTTCATCAAAGCCGCCATCTGCGGCATTATCAGGTCGAGGCGTTGCAGGTCCGGGAGCAGCTCCTGGAAGTCAGAGGTCATGGTGTCGACACCGTCGAGCGTGTCGAAGATCGAGCGCATGGATGTGCAGACCGGGATGTCGTAGCAGTGCGGTTCCCAGTAGAGATAGTTGCGAATGGGGCGGAAGAAGTCATCGAAATCGGCTATCCGGTCTCGTAATTCGGCGATGTCGACGGCCATGTCGGTGGTCTTGCCGACCATCTCGTGGGTCACCGAGCTCATCTCTTCCATCAACTCGATCATCCTGCTCATCGTGTCGATGGTGGTCTGCATGTCGGCGGCCTGCACCAGCATGTTGTCCATGGTGTCCTGCATGTACTTGCGGTTCATCGTCTGATTGACGCCACTGTTGCTGAGCTGGGCCGGAATCGTGCTGAACTTGATGGGTTTGCCGCTAGGGCGGGTGATCGCCTGAACGCTTCCGATGCCGGGTACATCAAAGACGGCCTTGGCGATCTTGTCGATCACCAGGAAGTCCGCCGCGTTGCGCAGATCGCGGTCACCTTCGATGAGCAGCAGTTCGGGATTCATCCTGGCGACGGAGAAGTGCCGCTCGGCGGCGGCGAATCCCGCGTTGGCGGGCAGATCGGGGGGGATGTAGTTGCGGTCGTTGTAGTTGGGCTGGTAGCCCGGCAGGGTGAGCAGGCCGACCAGCGAGAGCGCGACCGTCGCGAGCAGGATCGGGGCCGGCCACCGGACGATGGCGGCGCCCAACCGTCGCCAACCGCGAATTCGCATGGCGCGCTTGGGTTCCAGCAGTCCGAAGCGGCTGGCGACCGTGATCACCGAGGGGCCCAGTGTGAGCGCCACGAACACTGCCACGGACATTCCGACCGCGAGGGGGACACCCAGCGATTGGAAGTAGGGCAGCCGGGTGAACGAAAGGCAGAAGGTCGCACCGGCGATCGTCATGCCAGAGGCCAGTACCACGTGCGCGGTGCCGTGGAACATCGTGTAGTAGGCCGACTCCCGATCTTCGCCTACGGTGCGGGCCTCCTGGTAGCGCCCGATGAGGAAGATCGCATAGTCGGTCGATGCGGCTATCGCCAGGGTGACAAGAAGATTCGTCGCGAAGGTCGACAGCCCTATGAGGTCGTGGTAGCCAAGGAACGCCACCGCGCCGCGGGACGCCGACAGCGTGAGGAACACCATGACGAGCACGATGAGGACGGTGGTGATCGACCGATACACCAGAAGCAGCATCAGGATGATGACGCCGAACGTGGCGAACTCGATGATCTTGACGCTTCGGTCGCCTGCCATCTGCTGGTCGGCGGCCAGCGCCGACCCCCCGGTGACGTAGACCTTGACCCCCGGTGGGGGAGTAAGCCCGGCGACGAGTTTTTGCACGGCCGCGACCGACTCGTTGGCCAGGGCTTCACCCTGATTGCCTGCGAGATACACCTGCACGTATGTGGCTTTACCGTCGGTGCTCTGGGCTCCGGCTTCGGTCAGCGGATCGCCCCAGAAATCCTGAACGTGCTCGACGTACTTGGTGTCGGCCTCGAGCTTGGCGACCATGTCGTTGTAGAAGCGGTGCGCATCGGCGCCGAGGCGCTGTTCGCCCTCCAGCACGATCATGGCCGAACTGTCGGACTTGAACTCCTCGAAGACCTGGCCAACGCGCTTCATCGCGATCACCGATGGGGCTTCGTCGGGGCTCATCGAGACCGACCGCATCTGGCCGACGACTTCGAGCTGCGGCACGGTCACGTTCAGGATTGCGATGATCGCGATCCAGAAGATGACGATGGTGGCCGCCAACCGGCGGATCCACTTCGCCGGGCCACGTCGCCGGGCCTGCTCGGTTGGGGGGACGGGTTCGATGGTCGGGGCGCTCACCATGTCGTCATCCGGGGTTTGCGCCCGTCTGCAACGGCAGCGGGCACCTCGGCGGAACTCCTCCCTAGGGGCGTTAGGTCACCTTAGTAATACCAGATGGGGACGCCTCACAGGGGCTTCGTCGACCGGTCGGCGGTGGTCGCCGCGGACGCTCTAACCGCTCGCGACGTTCACCTGCAGCGGCAGGTCGATCTGGTTGTGCTGACCCTGAATGCGCACGTTGTAGACGTGGCGACCCCCTGCGGGTTCGATGGGAAGCATGATCTGCGGAGTAATCATGAACACCAGGAACTCAGTCACCACGAAGGGCGTCGACAGCGCAGCAGTCCACCGGCTTCCGGTCGGGCCATTGGCGTCGACGCAGACCACGTACTCCTGACCGACGCTGTCATCGCCGACGTCCGCCAACAGCACCAGCTGAGTCAGGAACCCCGTAGATCCCGGTGGAACCGTGGTGCTGGACCAACAGCCGCCGGAAACCTCGAGCATCCCATTCGTCTCGCTCGCCGCGTTCGCAAAGAAGGCCCCCGTCAAATGCATACGGCGAATGCTAGTGGTCATGGTGCTTTCCAGATCAGCGCGCGGAGTTCAACCCGAAGAGACGCGCTGGAGTTTCGTCCATGATTTGGCGAGCGGTGCCTTCGTCGACGACGCTCAGCAGATCACGCATCGGGTGAGCTGACGCCATGTCGAACGGGGCATCCGTGCCCATCACGAGGTTCGCGGGACCTACCCGTTTGACGAGCATTTCCAGAACTTCGGGATCGTGCGCGAGGGTGTCGAAGACGAAGTTCTCCAGCCACTTCTCCGGGTCACCGGGGATGTCCTGGCACTCCGGCCGGACGCCTCGCGCATGGCGTAGCCGCCCGATCTGCCACGGCACGAACCCTCCGCCGTGCAACAAGATGATCCGCAACGACGGGAAGCGGGAAGGGGGACCGGCGCACACCAGCCTTTCGGCGGCGATAGTGGTCTCCAGGAGGTTGCCGATCGCGTTCTGCAGGTACCAGTCCGCAAGGCCGGGGTGCGGCGCGTTGTATGCCGGGTGCAGCATCACCGGCAACCCAAGGCGCGACGCGGTGGCCCACAACGGATCGAAGTCGCTGTGGTCCAGTGGTTTTCCCGCCATCAAGGTGCCGACCTCGATGGCAACGGCTCCGGCGGCCTTCGCGCGCTCGATTGTGTCGGTGATAGCCGACAGGTCCTGTAGCGGAACGTGTGCCATCCACCGCAGCTGCGGTTCGCCTGTGCAGAACTGCGCCAGGGCTTCGTTGACGAGGGCTGCAAGGTGCGCGGATCTGCCGGGCTCGGCGTGGTAGCAGAACAGCGCGGGGACCAGCGAGACTATCGCCGCGTCGAGGCCGACGTCAGCGAGCCGGTCCAGCTTCGCATCGGGATCGGTGAATTCGGGGGTGAGGGTGAACCGGACGCGGTCGGCCTCGACGACTCCGAGCCTCGCGAGGCGCTGGAGCAGATGCGTGACTACGGTGCCTTGTTCTTGGGTGAGGGAACGTGTGTCAGCTATGGCGACAAGGTGATTGGCCCCGGTCACCTATCAGGAAGTCACCTACACGGCGAGCAGCGCCGCCCTCGGCGAACTGTGCGGGCGGGCCGCCCGGGTGGAGCTGTTCGAGGGTCACGCCCGTTCCGGCGACGTCCGTCACGCCAAGTACACCGGCGCCCCGCTGTCATGGACCGACCACGTCTTCAACCCGTAATGTCTACTGCCGCGCCATCGCTACCCGGAAGCGTTCGTCGGGGTCGATGTAGTGGTCGGCGTCCTTGGCGTCCTCGCCGAGGTCGATCCGTACCCAGTCGATCTTGCCGCTGAACCTGCTGGAGTGTGCGGTGTAGTCCGGGCTGACGGTGGTGCCGGACTCATAGCCGACGTCCGTCGTCTCGTCGGCCGAGAAGATGAAGCCCTGGGTCTGATCGACCCGACCCTTGCCGACTTCCCTACCGTCGTAGTAGAGGGTGACGTTGCCGCCCTTGCCCATTCCGCCGCCGTCATAGTCGAACTCCATGCGTACCTGGGTTGTGCCTGCCGGGACTGGTTCGGTTGCGTCGATCTCGAACGACTTGATGCCCAGCACGTTGTAATAGAACTTGGCGTGACCATCCTTGGCGTACAGGCTCCACCCGCCGAACCGACCGCCCTGGGCGATGATCACGCCCTCGAGGCCATCTGCAGGCGCCTGCACCTCGGAGGTGACCGCGAACGACTTGTTCTTGATGTCGACGACGCTGTTCTCCGACAGCCGACCCATGCCAGGAAACAGCAATTGGCTGTTGCCCTTGATCAGCGACGGTCGCCCAGCGGTGGCGGGGTTGATGCGCTCGATCTGGCGGTCGTCGAGCGGAAGCACGTTGTACTTGACCGCCTCGATCAGCCAAAGGCGCTGTAGTTCATGCAGTTTCTCCGGATTCTCCTTCGACAGATCCCTCGACTGGGTCCAGTCGCTGTTGCCGTCGTAGAGCTCCCAGACGTCGTCGTCGAAGGCGGGCATCGCCTGGCCGCCCATTGCCCATGGCGTGCGATGCTTGGTCACCGCGCTCCACCCCTTGTGGTAGATGCCTCGGTTGCAGAACATCTCGAAGTACTGGGTCTGGTGCCGCTCGGGTGCATCGGCGTCGTTGAAGCTGTACAGCATGCTGGTCCCCTCGTGGGGGCTCTGCAGGACGCCGTTGACCATCGTCGGCGCCGGAATGCCCGCTGCCTCCAGCACGGTGGGTGCGAGGTCGATGACGTGCGTGAATTGGTTGCGGTGACCACCCTTGTCATTGATTCCCTTGGGCCAGTGCACGATCGTGCCGTTACGCGTGCCGCCCCAGTGCGACGCCACCTGCTTGGTCCACTGATACGGCGAATCCATCGCCCACGCCCAACCGACCGCGTAGTGGCCGTAGGAACCCTCTCCGCCGAACTCGCCGAGTTTGGAGATCATGAACTCGGGGGTCTCGATGTCGGCCATCCCGTTGAAGTTGGCCATCTCGTTGAACGCACCCTGCAGGGTGCCCTCCGCTGAAGCGCCATTGTCGCCGACGATCAGGTAGACGAGGGTGTCGTCCAACACCGGCCCCAGGGCATCGAGCAGCCGGCCGACGTGGTGGTCGGTGTGCTCCAAGAACGCGGCGTAGACCTCCATCTCGCGCTCGAGCACGGGCTTGAGGGCCGGATCCATGTCATCCCACGCCGGGATCTCCTCGTGGCGCGGGGTGAGCACGGCGTCCGGTGCGATGACGCCCAGTTCCTTCTGGCGTTCGAACGTGATCTCGCGCTGCCGGTCCCAGCCGTGGGCGAACTTGCCCTTGTACTTGTCGATCCACTCCGGCGGCACCTGGTGCGGCGCATGGGTGGCGCCGGGCGCGAAGTACATGAAGAAGGGTTTGTCGGGCAGCAATGCCTTCTGCTGGCGCGCCCAGTTGATCGCCTTGTCGGTCAGATCCTCGGTCAGGTGGTAGCCCTCGGCCGCCGTCTTCGGCGGCTCGATCGGGGTGGTGCCCTCGTAGAGGGCCGGATCCCACTGGTTGTTTTCCCCGCCGATGAAGCCGTAGAAGTACTCGAATCCGCCGCCTCCGGTCGGCCATGCGGTGAACGGTCCTGCCGGGCTGGTTTGCCACACCGGAATCTCATGGCACTTGCCGAACTGCGCGGTGGAGTAGCCATTGAGCTTGAGGGTCAGTGGCAGCGGCGCCTTGGTATTGGGGAGCACCGAGGTGTACCCGGGCGCCGCGGTCGCGGTTTCGGTGATGTTGCCCATACCCACCGAATGGTGGTTGCGACCGGTCAACAGGGCTTGGCGCGTCGGCGAGCACAACGCCGTGGTGTGGAACCGGTTGTACTTCAACCCGCCCGATGCCAGCTTTTCGAAGTTGGGCGTCTCACAGGGTCCGCCGAACGCGCTGCTGGCGCCGAAGCCCACGTCGTCGATCAGGATGACCAGCACGTTGGGTGCACCGTCGGGCGGACGCACGTCCCTGATCGGCGGATAGCTGGTGTCGGGGTCCTTCGCATCGTAGGTGGTCAGCCCAACGTGCGGGACATCCGGAATGGGCAGGATGTCGCGCACTACCCGCGGCGATTTCGCCATGATGGTCCTCCATTGGACAAGCTGAATACCACGGTGGTACAGCAGATTTGGTGCTCACAGCAACTTATTTGGACGACCAAGCGGATGGTCGGCAAACGGGAGAACCGATCACGCGTCTCCTCTCACGGACTGCCCGAGTCAAGGGCATCAGCCTAAGCCGCGCGGCTCCCTCAGGGAGCTGTTCGACACGCGCGGTTACTCTCGAGTGATGCGGATAGCCATCGTGGTGTTGGGCGTGATCGTCACGTTGTTCGGCCTGCTGTGGGGATTGCAGGGTTTCGGCGTGTTGGGCGGTAGCCCTATGAGCAACACCACCACCTGGTCGGTGATCGGTCCGATCACCGCACTGGTGGGCGTTGGCATCGCCTTCGCGGGGTCGCGATGGCGCAAGCGCTAGCGATCCACTGACGGCGCTGCCAGCGCGTGGCGCGCGTAGGCCCGCACGTCGGCGTCGCCGTCGTCGAGCGCCGAGTTCAGCGCGTCCCTCGCCGCGTCGTCGGAGGGCGCCCACCGGGTCAGGCTGAGAACCGCCGCCTTGCGCACGTCGAGGTGCGGATCGTTGAGCGCGCGGGTCAGCGGCGCGACAGCCGCGGTGGTCCCGACACCGGCGAGGGCACGGACGGCGCCCTGGCGAACCTGCCACGCCGACTCCGCCAACGCCCGCTCCACGGTGGTCAGGTCCGCGTCGACGACACCGCCGGCACCGAGCGCGGCCAGTGCGGCGGCGCGCACCAGCGGATCCCTGTCGGCGATCAGGATGCGGATGGTCGGTGCACCCTCGCCGAGGGTGCCGAGGGCGTTGGCAACGGCGATGCGGACGCCGCGGTCGTCGTCGTGCTGAGCGGCGCTCACGCCTTCCGCATCGTCGACGGACACCAGCGCCCGCACGGCCTCGATACGGACCCGATGGTCCGGATCGTCCAGGCTTCTGCGGAAGTGCGCCGCGTCGCCGACCTTGCGTGAACTGAGCAGATAGACGGCGGCCGCACGCACCACCGGGTCGGCGGCGGTCAGGAACGTTCGGGCGGCGGCCGGGTCGGGGAGCACCTCGACGAGTTCGCGCACCCCGTCGGCCGCCGCGGCGCGAACGCCTGGATCGCCGTCGCCGAGCGCTGCCAGCAGTGCTGGGCCGTACTCGTCAGGCAGATGCTCGGTGAGGACGTCGACGGCGGTGCGCCGTACACCGGCGTCCGGATCGGTCAGGAACTCCGAAAGATCCTCGACGGTAGGGGATTCCAGGGCGAGTACCGCAGCGATGCGCGGCGACGGTGGCTGCGCTGCGGCGCCGTCGCGGACCCGGGACACCTCTGATGCGGGTGCCTGACCGCCGACGAGCGGTGGCTGGTGGACGTGGATGGGTTCGGTTTCCCCACTTGGCAAGTCGTCGAGACCGGGGACGGGCACGAAGTACGGCGCGACGGGTCGTTTGAGGAACTGCATCGCTCCGTCGTCGCTCTTGCGGAGGTTGAGGTGGTAGCGCCAGTTCTCGTCGTCGCGTTCGGGGAGGTCGGAACGGTCGTGGTAGAGCCCCCAGCGGGATTCCGTGCGGGTCAGCGACGACCGCGCTGCCATCTCGGCGCAGTCGCGGATGAACGACACCTCGACGGCACGCAGGAGTTCGTGCGGCGTCGAGGCGCCGATGCCGGCGATCTCCTCGCGCATGCGGTCGAAGGTCTGCACGGCGATGGACAGCTTCGCGGCGGTCTTCGGCGGGGCGACGTAGTCGTTGACGAACCGGCGCAGCTTGTATTCGACCTGCGTCTGGGGTGGGCCATCGGGGTGCCGCAACGGGCGGTAGATCAGTTCGTGCGCGGCGGCGATCTGGTCGGCAGGCAGGACGTCCGGCGCGCGGTCGTCAACGAATGTTGACGCCGCGTGGGCGCCTGCCAGTTCTCCATAGACGAAGGCACCGATCATGTAGTTGTGCGGAACGCAGGCGAGGTCGCCCGCCGCGTACAGGCCGGTAACGGTGGTGCGGGCGTGTTCGTCGACCCACACACCGGAGGCGGAATGACCACCGCACAACCCGATTTCGGAGATGTGCATCTCGATGTCATGGGTGCGGTAGTCGTGACCGCGGTTGGCGTGAAACGTGCCGCGGGTCGGTCGCTCGGTGGTGTGCAGGATGCCTTCGAGCGTGCTCAGCGTCTCGTCGGGCAGGTGGCTGACCTTGAGGTAGATGGGGCCGCGGGCTGACTCGATCTCCCGCTTCACCTCCGACATCATCTGGCCCGACCAGTAATCGGAGTCGACGAACCGTTCCCCGGCCGCGTTGACCTGGTAGCCGCCGAACGGATTGGCCACGTACGCGCACGCGGGGCCGTTGTAGTCCTTGATCAACGGGTTGATCTGGAAGCATTCGATGCCCGACAACTCCGCGCCTGCGTGATAGGCCATCGAGTAGCCGTCACCGGCGTTGGTCGGGTTCTCGTACGTGCCATACAGATAGCCCGACGCGGGCAGTCCGAGGCGGCCGCACGGGCCTGTGGCCAGGATGACGGCCTTGGCGCCGACGACGACGAACTCGCCGGTGCGGCTGTTGAGCGCGGCAGCCCCTACCGCTCTGCGCGTTGATTTCCCGTCGCTTCGCTCGCGGCCCAGGTTCTCCGTGAGCACACGCACTGGGACGAACCGGTTCTCGATGCGGATCTTCTCCCGCATGGACTTCTGGCGCAGCACCCGGTAGAGCGCCTTCTTGACGTCCTTGCCCTCGGGCATGGGCAGCACGTAGGAGCCGGAACGGTGCACGCGACGCACGGCATACTCGCCGTGCTCGTCCTTCTCGAACTTCACGCCGTAGCGCTCCAGCCGCTGCACCATGGCGAAACCGCGAGTTGCGGTCTGATAGATGGTGCGCTGGTTGACGATTCCGTCGTTGGCGCGGGTGATCTCGGCGACGTAGTCCTCGGGCTCGGCCTTGCCGGGAATGACGGCGTTGTTCACGCCGTCCATGCCCATGGCGAGCGCGCCGGAGTGCCGGACGTGGGCCTTCTCCAGCAGCAGTACCTGGGCGCCGTTCTCGGCCGCGGTCAGTGCGGCCATCGTCCCTGCGGTGCCGCCGCCGATCACCAGAACGTCGCAGTCGAGGCGGACTGCGTCATCGAGGTCGGGTATTTGCATCAACTGACGAGCTCCGAATGATCGAGGGCGGAAATGATTTCAGCGCGCAGCGCGGCGCGGGCGACGTTCGGTTCACGCGGGGACGGCACGTCGAGCAAGGCCCGCAGCGGCTGGCCTGCGCGACCGAGTACGGCGATGCGGTCGCCGATGAGCAGTGCCTCGTCGACGTCGTGGGTGACGAACACGACCGTGGTCGGGTGCGCGCGCCAGGTCTGGATGAGCAGTCGCTGCATGCTGGTGCGGGTCTGGGTGTCCAGTGCGCCGAATGGTTCGTCCATCATCACCGCGCGGGGTGCTCCGGCAAGCCCGCGGGCCAGCTGCACGCGCTGGCGCATTCCGCCGGACAGGCTCTTCGGGAGGTAGTCCTCGAACCCGGTGAGGCCGACGTCGGCGATCCAGCGCAGCGCGTCGGTGCGACGCCCCGCCCGGGGCCGGCCGGCCAGCTTCAGCGCGAGTTCGACGTTGGATCGGACGGTGCGCCACGGTAATAGCGCGTTGTCCTGGAACACCATGGCGCGGTCACGCGACGTGGTGACCACCGGTTCGCCGTCGGCCACGATGCGGCCGGAGTCGGGTCGCAGCAGGCCGGCCAGGGCGCGCAGCACGGTCGACTTTCCGCATCCCGACGGTCCTGTGAGCACCAGGATCTCGCCGGGGCGCACCGATAGGTCGAGCCCGTCGACCACCGGTGGTCCGCCGTAGCTGAGGACCAGGTCGTGCAGTTCCAGGGTCATGCCGGTGGCGCTCATCGTGTCTTCTCCTCGCCGCGTGGCAGCCAGCGGGTGACCCGGCGCCCGATCAGCTCGACGGCGGCGGAGGTGGCGAAGCCGAGCACGCCGATGGTGATGATGCCGACGAACACCTCGGGGTAGGCCAGCACGGTGTATGCCTGCCACGTCCGGTAGCCGACTCCAAGCCGGCCCGAGATCATCTCTGCGGAGATGACGCAGATCCAGGCAACGCCGATGCCGACCGACAGGCCACCGAACACTCCTGGCAGGATCCCGGGAAGCACGACCCGCACCAGCACGTCCCACCGGCTGCCGCCGAGCGTGCGCACCGAGTCCTCCCAGATGGTCGGCAGCGCCCGCACCGCATGCCGGGTGCTGACCATGATGGGGAAGTAGGCGGCCAGGAACGTGATGAACACGATGCCCGCCTCGTCGGTGGGGAAGAGCAGGATCGCCACGGGCACGATGGCGATCGCCGGGATGGGCCTTGCCAATTCGGTGAGCGGGCCGAAGACGTTGGCGAACGCGTCCGAGCGGCCGAGCAGGATTCCGGTGAGCACCCCGGCCACGGCGGCGATGCCGAATCCGGTGAGGATGCGGATCAGCGACTGTCCGAGGTCGAGCCAGTAGTCTTCTGCGCCAAACCGGTGGCCGAAGGCCGTGACGATCTCGGTCACCGTCGGCAGGGTGTCGAACCGCAGCCAGAACCGAACGTGGTTGGCGGTCAACACCTGCCACAGCCCGATCGCGGCAACCACCGACGCAATCCGCACCAGCCAGGCGAGCCAGGGCCTGCGGCGTGGTGCCGGTGTGACGGCCGGTGCCACGGGCCGCGCGGCGACCATGGGTTCGGCGGCGAGGACCGCGGGCTGGGTCGTCACACCGCACCCGCAAGGGCCTGCTGGTAGTCCACGACCGCCGAGCCGGGATGCGACCCGGTGTAGCGCTCGGCACCGGCCGGAGTTCCGAACGGCAGATAGGTCTGGCCGCCCTGCACTGGTGAGTGGACCCAGATCGACTTGTCGGCGAACCATCGGGTGCCGAACTCGGTGTCTGGGATGTAGGCGCCACGCACCTTCTGGCCCTTGGCAACTGCGTCGCGGACGGCCCGCAGCAGGCAACCGGGGTTGGCGGCGGGCTGGGTGGTGTCCTGGCCGTCGATCCAGAGCTCGCCTGCCAGCTTGGGGTCCGTCAGCGGGACGTTGCAGACGGGGTCCTGGCCGCGTAGCGACGACGGGTTCACGGTGGACCTCAGTGCAGCGTCGTAGTTCTGGCCCCGGTCGGTGAACGCCTTGCGAAGGGGCACGTCGGAGACGAAGCCGTTGATGTCGAGGTCGGCGAAGTCTCCGATCGACTTCAGGTAGGGCACATCGCCTTTGAGCGCGTCGACGAGGGACGGCTTGAGGGTGGTGTCGAAGGACGTGCCGCCTGGGCCGTTGTAGAGGTAGACGACCTCTTGGGGAAGACCGCTGCCGTCGGCGACGATCTTCGCCGACTCCAGCGGGTTGCCGTTGAGGAATTCCGTGGCGTCGAGTTGTGCCTGCAGGAAGGCGTCGAGGACCTCGGGGTGCTGGTTGGCGTAGTCGCGGCGGGCTACGACGCCGTGGAAGGTGGGGTAGTTGCCTTCCGCGCCGTCGTAGAGCAGCTTGGCCTTGTTCTGGAAGACGAGGAGGCCCGGCCACGCGACGAACTGCGAGAGTGCCTGCGCCTGACCGGATTCCAGCGCTGATGCACCAACCTGCGGCTGTTGGTTGAGCACCTCGACACCGGTGGCCGGGTCGATGCCTGCGTTGTCGAGCGCTCGGACGAGGGTGCCGTGCCCTGCGGACCCCACGCTCGCGGAGACCTTCTCGCCCTTGAGGTCGGAAACGGTACGGGCCGTCGAGTTCGGCGGAACGACGACCATGTTGAGCGCACCGGTCGGGCTGTATCCGGTGACCGAAACCAGCTCGGTACGGGCGCGCTCGTTACCTTGGGTCTTGGAGCCGTTGATCAGCAATGGGTAGTCACCCATCGACCCGATGTCGATCTTCTCGGCGACCATCTGCGCGGTGATCGGAGCGCCGGTGTCGTAGTCCTGCCACTGCACCGAGTACGTGGTGTTGGTGCGCTTGGTGATGTCGGCCAGCCGCTTCTCCAGGAAACCCTTGGCCTTCAACAGAGTTCCGGCAGTGACGGTGTTGATGGTCTTGGACTGGTAGCCGATGACGACGTTGACGGTGTCGGCGGACCGAGACGTGGAGTCGAGTGAGCAAGAGGCGAGCGAGCCGACGGTGGCAGCGGCAACGAGGGTGGCGAGGATGCGTTTCACGAGTGGTCCTTCAGCGCAGGAGATAGGGCATGTTGACGGTGACGGCGCCCGTGGGGCAGCGCGCTGCGCACGGCCCGCAGTACCAACACTCGTCGACGTGCATGAAGGCCTTGCCGTTCTCCGGATTGATCGCCAGCGAGTCCAGTGGGCAGATCTCCACGCACAGCGTGCAGCCCTCGATGCACAACGACTCGTCGATGGTGACCGGTACGTCGACCCGTTGGTTGACCAGCGTCATGAAGTTCCCCTAAGCAGGTTGCCGCGCAGCGTGATTCGGTCGCCGCGCATCCGGATGTACTCGAGATCGACGGGTCTTCCGTCGTCGAGGTGTGTAAGTCGTTCCAGCAACAGCACCGCGGCGCCGTCGGGAGCCTGCAGGAGGGCCGCCGTGTGCGCGTCCGCCGCCACTGCCTCGACGGCAAGGGCAGCGGTGCCGAGGCGGTGGCCCGTCGCCTCTTCGATGAGCGCGAAGATGTCGTTGGTCTCCAACGAACTCTCCAGGACGGCAGCGCCGATGTCGGGTGCCAGGTAGGTCATGTCGAGGCTCACCGGCAGGTCACCGAGGAACCGGAGTCGCTCGACGAAGATGACGTCATCGCCGGGGTCGAGCTGCAGTCGGTTGGCGACCGCAGGGGGAGCGGCAACCGGCATGGCGGCGCGCACGACGTTGCGGATCTCGCCATATCCCTTGAAAGTCGCCTTCAGTCCGACGAGCGCGTCGAGGTCGTGGTCGTACTTGCGGATGGCGACGTGCGTGCCGACCTTGGGTCCGCGGCCGATGAGGCCCTCGGTCTTCAGGGCGGCGAGAGCTTCGCGGACCGTGTTGCGCGACACGAAGAACTCGGAAGCGAGCTCGCCTTCCGTGGGCAGTCCGTCGGGATAGCCGCCGGCGTGGATCTGATGACGCAATACGTCGGCGACCAGCCGAGCTTGATCGGCGCGCGGACGGCGGATGGGCGTCGGCTCCATTTGAGTCACGTCACTCCTCGTCGACGACGGTCTGAACGGACTGCTAGATCGCCTGTCGAATGGGCTGTCCGAATGGGCTTCAATCACGCTAAGGCCGTCGTCTGACCCCATCTGGCGGCCGCGTTCACGTGGGGACGCCCGGTCTGGCAATGCGCCGGATGCCGCTCCGAGTGGACCTGCCCGAATCCTCGCGAATCCGGGTATTGCGCCACCTGCGGCGGGGCAGCCCGATTTGCAATCCCGGTGAGTCGAAGTATGTGAGGGGGCTCACACCCCGCCGCAACGCATTGATGCCGTGTGCACAGAGTGCACACGGCATCGGGTTCGTGCTTGTACGGCGCTCAGCGCCGTCGAACGGTTGGGACGGTCAGATCACGTCGGTGGGGGCGTCCGGCGCCGGGACGGGCAGGAGCTCGGGTGCGGGGGCTGGGATGTCCTCCGGGGCTGCCGGGGGGAGCACCAGGCCAGGCTCGGGGGCTCCAGGAGCGGCCTCGGGCGCAGGCTCCACGAATCCCACGTTCACGACGTCCGCCGGCGGCGGAGGCGGTGCGAACGGGTCGATTGGCGGGGGCGGCGGTGCGAAGGGGTCGATGGGAGCGTCGGCAGGAAGCTCGTCGATCCCCTCGGGCGGCACCGGGAGGTACATGTGATGGGTGAACTGACGTTGGAAGGCGCCACCACCGCCGACCCTGACACCGCCGCCGCTTTCGCCGCTTGACACCGGGGTGCCGTCGGGCAGCGTCACTGCCGTGTGGCCGCCGTTCCAGCCGATCACCAGCGCACCGGGGGCGGTGCCGTACTTGAAGCCTCGAGCAAGCAGGGCTGATTCCTCGTTGCCCGTATGGAACCTGTCGCCGTACACGGGCCTACCAGTGGCCGCATTGGCCACCCAGGACGCGAGGCCGGAGCAGTCCGTCCCGTGTGGCGAGTCGCCACCCGTTACGTACGGCGTGCCCGAGACCTGGTTGACGAGTGTCATCAGCGTTGCGGTCGCTATTCCGATCATGCGGTCGGACACTAGCAACGGGATTTGCTCGTCGCCAAAATTTGTGGCGGCGATCACGTTTCGTGAAACCCATGGACTAGTCAACAAGAAACGTTGAGCGAGTGACGTTCTCGAGTAGAAGGTAGTGGCAGTTCGCGCAGCGTTGCTGCGCCAGAGCCGCTTTCACGAGGCGAACTGTGAAATGTGTTGAAACGCCTGTTCATGCACGGTTTCTGGATGAGTACCGCGAAGCCCCACATACCTCGTGAATCGGAGATCTATGCAGTTCACGGGCCGTTGCTCAAACCGCACCTCGTGGACGTATTGGCACGTCTTCTGAATCGGTTAAGTCGGTCCGCGGAGATTTCACGAAGCTCATCTAAGTGATTGCGCGCCTGCATGTCCTGAAAAGGGGATGCGGACACTGGTATCGGTGTTGCCCCTCGATCGGCGAAAGGCCCTGCGCCGGTTCAATTGAACCCCGGGAAGCGGGTGATGCGATGTCGGGAACGAGTCGACGTCACACAACGCCCATATTCTGTTTGATACCAACGTTTTTCGAGCACGATTCGGCAAATGAATCCCTGATCGCGAAAAGTGCTCAACGGCAATGCCTTCCGTATCGACACGACCAAACGACACGGCGTTGGCACTTCAATAACTGAAAGTCGTTGCCCCATCACAGTGACAACAAGGCCGCGGTCAGTCTCACCACAGGGCTGGAGGATGCCGAGCGTGTCTCCCAGTCGAATTCGAGATGGCTGAGCCAGCAGCAGGAGAGCAGCAGTGGACTGGCGTCAGCGGTACACGCCCATGCCGCCGTCGACGTGGATGGTCTGGCCGGTGAGGTATTCGGCTTCGTCACTGACGAGGAACGCCACGACGGACCCGATGTCTTCGGCGGTCCTGCCGACCCGCCGCAGCGGCACCGATTTCAGTGCCTGCTCGAAGTCCTTCGGTGCGATCTCCCGCCAGAACTGGATGCCTTCCGAGTCGGCGAACGGGCACACCACGTTGACCCTGATGTTGTCGCGTCCCCACTCGAGCGCGGCGGCCTTCGACATGCCGCGCACCGCTTCCTTGGCGGCGGCATAGGCACCGAAGCGCGCTTGCCCACCCGTGCCAGAACCGGATCCGAGGTTGACGATCACGCCACCGCCTGCGGCAGACATCGTCGGATGCACGGCTTGCATGAGGAAGAACGTGGCGCGCGGGGCGGTGTCGAACACCAGCTCGTAGTCGTCGAGGGTGATGTCGACGAACCGTTTCGGCTCATTGGTGGCGACCGCGTTGTTGATCAGGGCGTCGATCCGGCCGAACGCCGTCAGCGCGGCGTCGACGATCCTGCGCGGGCTCAACGGATCCCGCAGGTCGGCCCGAAGGGATTCGAAGGTGAAGCCCGCTTCGGTGAACTCGGCCGACGTGGCCGCCAGCTTCTCGTCCTTGACGTCGACCAGAAGCACCGTCGCGCCCCGACCGAGCAACGCCCGCGAAATGCCCTTGCCGACACCCTGAGCGGCACCCGTCACGATCGCGGTGCGTCCCGCCAGCGACTGCGGGTGGGAGAAGCCGGTGCTCACGCGTCACCACCGGGAATGCCCCTGTGCAGTTCGGCTGGGTTGCGCGCGCCGTCGGGGAACTGCACGAACTCGATCACCGTGCCGTCGGGATCGGTGACGAAGAACATCCGTACACCCTCGACTTCGAAGGGGTTCTGCGCACGGTCGCCCACCGCGTCCCTGATCGTCGCGTGAGCATGATCGAGGTCCGGTACGGAGAACGAAATCACCTGCAGACCAACGGGTTTGTACGCTGCCGGCGAATCGTCGGCGCGTTGCCCTGGCAGGCGCAGCAACTCGATGCTGGTACCGCCGACGAGGCCACCGATCGCGCGGCCAGAGAACGGCTCACCCGCGAGTTCCTGGTCGAAGACGACGTCCATGCCGAGCACGTCGCGGTAGAAGGCGAGCGCACGGTCCATGTCGCTGACCGCGATGACCACGTGCGAGAACTGCGTGTCGAGGCCGGCATCGGCCTTCCCGTCCGGCATGCCGTCAAACTACCGCTACATTCGGCTGGTGAACCGCGGAACCAGTTGGTGGATCGCCAGTGCGGAGCGCACCATCACCGACGTCGTCCCCGCCCCGCCCGATGAAGTCAGGGCGTTCTACGTCGACCTCGACAACATCAAGGTGGTCCACCCGCTGGTGGTCTCGGTGCAGTCCACCGCGCGGACGCAGACGGCGGACGGCTACACCCAGACCTACCGCGTCCGCGACCGCATTCCGCTAGGGCCACTCGCGTTGGGCATCGCCTATACGGCGCGTCTGGACGTGCCACTGCACGGCGACGTGCTGACCGAGGCGCGGCAGTTTCCTCGTGTCGAACTCGACGGCGTCGTGTCGTTCGAGGAGGAGGGCAACGGCACCCGCGTCACGGAGCGCCTGGTGATCCGGGCCCCTCGTCCGCTGGCGGCGACGACGGTACGTCAGGCCGTCGCCGCGCACGTCGAGATGCTGGCGGGCATCCGCAGGCACTTCGCCTGAGCCGTCACGCTTCTGGGCCGACCGCGATCTCCTTGGCCCAGCGGTAATCGGCCTTCCCCGCGGGGGACCGCTGCACCTTTGCCGTGCGGATGAACGCCTTGGGAATCTTGTAGCGTGCGATGGACTTCTGGCACACGTCGGCGAGTTCCTCGTCGGTGGCGGATCCGCCCTCGGCAAGTTGCACGATCGCCACGACCTCACTGCCCCAACGCTCGGATGGCCTGCCGACGACCACCACGTCGTAGACATCCGGGTGGGCGGCGATGGCGCGTTCGACCTCCTCGGCGAAGATCTTCTCGCCTCCGGAGTTGATCGTCACCGAGTCGCGGCCAAGCAATTGGATGCGGCCGTCGTCGAGAACATTGGCCCTGTCGCCTGGCACCGACCACCGCACCCCGTCGATCGTGGGGAACGTACGCGCGGACTTCGCCTCGTCGCCGAGATACCCGAGGGGGATGAGGTCGCGGCGGGCCAACCAGCCCTGACCCTCGCCGGGCGAGAGCACCCGGTCCAGGTCTGCGGAGATCACGGCGGTATCGGACTGCGGGGTGAATGTCGCGGCCTGCGTTTCGGTGCCTGCGGTGCTGTAGGTGCTCATCTGGGCGCCGGACTCGGATGCGCCGACCGCGTCGAGCAACATCACGTGCGGAAGTGCGGTGAGGATGCGTTCCCGCACCGTCGGCGACAGCGGGGCGCCACCGTTGGTGATGGTCACCAACCCGGACAGGTCGTAGTCACCCGTCTCGATCTCGTCGAGCAGCGGTCGGGCGATCGCATCACCGACCACCGGGATGCCCATCACCCGCTCGCGCTCGGCAAGTCGCAGTACCGCTGCGGGGCGCATGCGCTCCACGTCGTCGGGAATGACCAGGCGCCCGCCCATCGTCACGGTGTTGTAGGCGGCCCACTGGGCGGCACCGTGCATGAACGGCGGGATCACCATGATTGCGAACGCCCCTGCCGACGCGCGGGCCTTGTCGGCGAGTTCGACGTAGGAGGCCATGGCTTGGTCGCTGCCGAATGGCCGTCCTCCCATCGACGATACGAAGATGTCGTGCTGGCGCCACAGCACGCCCTTGGGCATCCCCGTGGTGCCGCCGGTGTACAGGACGTAGAGATCGTCGCCCGACGTCGACGGCATGCCGTCCGGCGGGGCAGGGGTGGCGAGGATCGTCTCGTAGTCGACTGCGCCGGGCAGCAACTCGTTACCGGATCCGTCAGCGACCTGAATCAGTACTTCGAGGGCGGGCAGCCGGTCGCGGATCGCGGCCACCCGCGATGCGAACTCCGCCGGATAGACCAGTGCCCGGGCCTTCGAGTCGGTGAGCAGGTAGACCAGCTCTTCCGCGACGTAGCGGTAGCTGGCGTTGAACGGGGCCACCCGCGTGCGGTAGCTGCCGATCATCGCCTCGAGGTACTCGTTGCCGTTGCGCAGGTAGATGGCGAGGTGATCCTGACCCGATTCATGCCCTGCGAGCGAGTCGCGCTCGGTGTGGCAGCCGAGTCCGACCGACGCCAGGTAGTGCGCGAACCCGTCCACTCGGGCGTCGACGTCGGCGTAGCTAAGGTGCCGGTCGCGCCAGGTCAGGAACGTCTGGTCGGGAATCGCCCGCGCGACGGTGCCGAACACATCGGACAAGTTGAAGGACACGTCACTCATGACAACGCTCACAATCGATGACCATACATCCCATCGCTAACTGTATGGTCGGCGGATTCGTGGTCAATTGGCGTGTGCTCAGCCGGGGAAGAAGCCGGCCCCCGTCAGCGTGCCCGGCTGCCAACCCTGCGCTCCGAGGCACACCATCGGGCGGCCGTCGGGCGCCTGTGCCGCCGACTTCGGGCCGGGGCACGGGGCGCCGATGTCCTGCTGGCCGAAGAGGGGGTAGGACGACACCCAGAATCCGGTGTAGATCGGCGGCCACTGATTCGGAATCCAATGGCAGGCCAAGGCCTCGCCGCCGGGGCCACGGCCGAAGGTGAACAGCTGATAGTTGTCGCACGGCGCGCTCAGTGAGGCGTCGTAGTTCATGCCGGGTACATCGGTCGAGTAGCGGCCCGGATGATCGGGATAGTGGTTGTCCGGATCGGCGACGGCCGACGGCGCCACGCCGACGGCGGCGGCCGCAGCGATGCCGGCCGTAGCTACCAAGAGTTTGCGAATCATGTCGGTGAGCCCTCCCTCGGCGTTGTGGCGAAGCCTAATGGGTGGGACGTGGCCGGCGAGCGGTTTCTCGGCCGGCTACTCGGGTGAGTCGAGCACGCTCACCGCGATGCCGTAGGGCAGGAACCGCACCTTGCGGGTGGGGTCGGTGTTGGTCTTGTTGGCGCGCAACGCGTCGAGTTCGCTGGGGTAGACCTCTTCGATGTGAGCACCGCCCTCGGCGTCCACGCTGTAGATCGCCCAGACGCCGTCACCCGTCTCACCGGCGGTCTCGGGTTCCGACTTGGGCCGCGACTGTCGCGTGATCTGATCCAGCAGGGTGGCCCAGCCTGCGCCCTTGCCGAGGCGGTCGAGTGCGTCGCGGAGGCCGTCGCCGGCCTCCCGGAACACGCGGTCGAAATCCTCGGGGTCGATGCCGAACGGTCCGTTCTGGCTCATCGCCGCCTCCTTGAAGATGGATCGTGACGCGGGCTCGCGGTCTTCCACCAGTGTGCGCGTCGTCGGCAATGTTCGCCACGGTGCCCACCGGGGCGGGCCTCTGGTAGACGATGAGGTCATGCCCGATCATCAGCCCGCAGGCACGGCACCCACCCGCGCCGAGTTGTTGGCCACCGTCGAGAGATCGCCCGCGGCCCTGCGCACACACGACCGGCGCGCCTGGGTCGACCTCTTCACTCCTGGTGGGCGGGTCGACGATCCGGTCGGTTCCGCGCCGCACCATGGCCGCGACGAGATCGAACGCTTCTACGACACGTTCATCGCACCTCGCGACATCACGATCCACCGCGACGGCG
The DNA here is from genome assembly GCF_014202335.1 of Mycobacterium sp. AZCC_0083. GTDB lineage: Bacteria > Actinomycetota > Actinomycetes > Mycobacteriales > Mycobacteriaceae > Mycobacterium. Next base: position 66,173 of record NZ_JACHGP010000002.1, read on the forward strand.
ACTTCGTGGTCGGGCGCACGGTCGTGCGCGATGTCGAGCTCGAGGCGGCGATGGCGGATTCGCTGGTGATGAGGATTCCTGCCTACCTGCGGTACGACGTCGAAGAAGTCGACGGCGAGCTGAGAATTGCCCGGCTGCAAGCACACTGGGAGCTGCCCGCGATGGTGATGCAATTCGCCAAGGGTGGCCTGGCCGCAGTGCCGGCTGGCTTGTCGTTGTCCCGCGGGCTGCTGGTCAACCAGGGTGTCGGGGGAACGCTGGGCTTTCTGTCGGGGTTCAGGGGAGTCGGGGCGCGCGGCAAGCGCCACCTGTCCGGATTCCTCGACGACGCCTGCGCGGGCGACGAGGTGGCCGTCCGGCGTCGAATGTCCGATCAGGTGCACATCACGCTCGGCGACGACGAGCGGATCGCCACGTCCGACCTGGTGAGCCGGTTGGCGGGTGGCCGCCCACACAAGCTGATCGCCGCAGGCAACACGGTGGCGGTACGGATCGAATCGAGCGGACAGCGCCAGGTGGTCATCGCCGAGATGCGGCCCAAAACGCTCGCGACGGTCAGGATGCGATTGTTCGGGCCAGGATCTCAGCGCGACTGATTTCGGCGGCGTTGCAATGTCCGGTGGTACGGACGTGAGACGGTTACCCCACCATGTCTGAGCACGAAACCCTGTCTGAGTACAAAACGATGACCTACGAGGAATTCGGCCGCCAATTCTTCGAGATCGCCGTCACCGAACAACGCGTCGGCGACGCGATCGCGACCATCGCCGGCGACGAGTTCGAGATGGGCCCGATGGGTCAGGGGCCTGGCGGGATCGCCAAGGTCACCGCCAGGGTGAAGATCCAGACACCGACGGTCACCCGCCATGTCGGTGAGCAGATCACCTTCTCGATCCGCATCCCGCTCGAGATCGACATGGTCATCGACCTGCGCATCGACAAGCCCCGGTTCATGGTGTTCGGAGAGATCGCACTTGGGGCGACGGCGGTGGCTGCCGAACCGTTGCTGCTCATCCTCGACGTACACAAACCGCGGCCGTCGGACATCGCGATCCACGTCACGTCGACATCGCTACGGGCCGAACTGTTGCGCATCGTCGGCGGGGTCGACGCGGAGATCAAGCGCTTCATCTCTGCTCACGTGTCGCGCGAGATCGACAGCCCGGGGTCGCGAAAGGCCAAGATCATCGACATCGGTGGGCAGATCGCGTCGGTGTGGCAAGGACCGTAATTGGGCTCCCAGGATTCGGCCGATCGCAGGATTCGGCCGTACGCTCTACCAATGGCCCGTAGAACGACGAAGACCACACGCCTCGCCGCCCTAGTGGTCGGCGCGTTTGCCATGGCCGTGCCGTTGGCGGCGCAGGCACAGGCCGACCCGTCCGACGATGCGTTCATCGATTCATTGAGCAGTGCCGGACTCGGCGCCACCAACCCTGCCGACGCCGTCGCGCTTGGTCAATCGGTATGCCCGATGCTCGCGCAGCCAGGACAGACCGCGGCGGACGCCGCAGCCCAGGTCGCCAACGTCGCGGGCATGTCACTCGGCCCGGCCACCATGTTCACCGGGCTGGCCATCACGGCGTTCTGTCCGGGCGCGGTCACCGCGATCGGCAACGGGGAATCGCCGATACCGCCCGGGCTATTCGGCTTCTGAGCCGACCGACCAGCCACGTACGCTCTCGAGACCCTGCAGGCCGTCAAGGACGGGCCGTTTAGGGACTCGACCGGTACCGCCGGAGAGCCCCCTGAAATGGCGCCACATCCACGGCATCAATAGGTTTTGCGCCCACAAGGCCTGCGAGTAGAAGCGCGACCGGAAACCCGGAAGCACCACGTCGGGTCGCGCGTGAGCCCAGTCGTGATTGCTCCCTGGAAGGCCGAGTGCCTCGGCGGCCGCGGCGGCGAACAATGCGTGCCCCCTTGGTGATCCGTGCACGCGGTCGGTGCTCCAGGTGTCGGGGTCGGTCATCGACGGGGCGCCGTAGAGGTCGACGAGCCGGAAGGCGTGCCGGGCGGCCGCGGTCCGGATCACGTGGTTGATCTCGACCACCCGGCCTGCGATGAGTCTTCCCACCGGGAGGATGCGGGCCAGGTCGGGGAACGTCGTCGTGACGATGGTCGCGCCCGATTCGGCGAGCCTGTCGTGCAGGTAGTCCAGGTCGGCCAGCGCGCGGTCGAACGAACGCCCGGGCCGGGTGACGTCGTTCATGCCGATGCAGGTGGTGATCAGGTCCGGCTCCATGGCCAGCGCCGCGGGCAGCTGGTCGTCGAGGACGTCGCGGATGCGTCTGCTCCGCACCGCGAGGTTGGCGTAGGCGACACCGGGCTGCAGCGTGTCAAGCATGACCGCCAGCCGATCGGCGAAGCCGTACACCCCGTTGGTGTCGTCACCGTCCCACAGGCCCTCGGTCTGGCTGTCGCCGATTGCGACGTAGCGGGAGTAGCCGCCCCAGAATTCACCATCACCCACGACCGAGACTTTAATCGCGCCGCGTCGGGATGCCCGCAGGGTGCGGCGTGCGCGGCACCGCGTGTCACCCGCGTGTTGGCCAGATCGGGCTGAGCGGACGCCCGACGACGCTGAGCTGACCGATGAGGTCCTCCAACCGGGCGCGGGGCACGTCCATGTGCCATTGCGGCAACGTCCCCGTGAGTTTCACGACGCCGGGGGCCAGATCGACGTCGGTGAGCTGGAGCCCACGGGGCAACTCGGGCAGCTGGACGCGGTAGCCGGGAGTGTTCTGCGGCAGCGCCCACCTGCGGCGCCGCACGATCGCGCGTGGTGTGATCCACAGCGTCGACCCGTCGATGTGCGTTTCGACCTCGACGTGACCGCTGCCCTTGCGACGGGCCAGGCTGATCCGGGCGATGCCGTCGGGTCCGATCTCGCCCGATAGCCGCGGCGCGGCCCACCGGAACAGCTCGTCGAGCACCGGCGCCGGCAGTTCAAGGGTGAGCTCGACCGGCGCGGCTACCAGAACCGGGGGCACGGACGCGCGGACGTGCACGTTCTGCAGCATCGCGCTGGCCATGTCGAAGTGGTGGCCGTTCCAGCGCAGGTCCCTGGCTTCGAGGCGGACGTCGTTGAGCTGACCGACCGCGAGGCCGCGCAAGTCGAGCCGCGAGTCGAACTCGGTGATCGTCAGGACCAGGTCGCCGTCGGCCAACCTGACGGCAAGCCGCCTGCCGACGATCAGTCGGCGCAGGGTGAGGAAGAGCGTGCGATAGGCGGCCGCTGCGCCGGAGTTCACCACGGCCGCCGTCGACCAGAACGCGGCCAGCACGTCCAGCGGGCGGAGGGGATCCCAGCGGCGCGGCGGTCCAGGACGCGTCATGACACCAGCATCCTCTTCGTCGGACGTGGGTTGGTCAGTCGGGAGCGGTGAATGCGTTCAGCAGCGATCGCATCGACCGCGCCACCGCGTGGCGCGTCTCGACCGGGTCCGCGGAATTCGCGATCAGCATGGCGCCGCGGGTGAGCGCCCCGAGGAGCAGGCTGGTGGTGGTGTCCGGATCGTCTATCTGGGTTGCGCCGGCTTCGGCGACGGACACCAGGGCATGCATGATCGCGGCGTGGGCGTACTGCTCGTCGAGTTCGGTGAACCGGGCGAGCCCGAGCACCGCTGGGCCGTCCAGGACCAGGATTCGCTGAATGTCGGGTTGCAGGATTCCGTCGAGGAAGGCGTCGACGCCGCGGGCGAGGTCATCGCGTTTCTTCGCGGGACCGTCGTCTGCCGTGCTCTGCGCGGCCGTGGTCGCCGCCATCAACAGGTCGATGTGCGCCTGCGTGAAGACCGCCTCGAAAAGGGCTGTCTTGGTGGGGAAGTGGTGATAGAGGGCGCCCGTGGTTACCCGCGCTTCGCGAGCGAGATCCTCGACGGAGGTGGATCGGAAGCCGTTCTCGCCGAAGAGGCGGCGCCCGGCGGCGAGCAGCGCGGCGCGGGTCTGGGCGACCTGCACGGCACGCAGCGATGCCGGCTGCTCGGGTTCCGGTTCACGCATCTCGTACTCCTCCGGGGCGAGCGAAGCGACGGGAAATGTCTCGTTGGCGACCCGCTCACCCTATTGACATAGTAACAAAATGTGAAATAGTAGCTCTATCTACACAGGCGAGTACCAGGGGAGCGCGCTCATGACATCTGCCGCCGTCGATACCGCGGGACCTGCCGAGAGCGCACGACGCGACCACGATCAATGCCTGGACGCCTTTCGCGACGCCGTCGGGCGCACCACACAACTCTGGCGAGGCCTCGAGGATCCGAACGTCCCGACCTCTCGGGTCGATTGGACCGCCGCCGAGATCGCCGCACACATGGTCGGCGGCATTCGGGATTTCACCCAGTCGCTCACCCGGTACGCCAACGGCTATATGACGCATGCCAATCCGCCGATGGAGTCACCGTGGAAGCTGGGCGCTAAGGTGAACGCCCGCCATCTCGAAGAGATTCCGGAGCGGGATCCGAATCGCCTGGCCGACATGTTGGAGGACGCCGCACTTGCCTACGTCGCGGTCGCCTCGTCCGCTGATCTGGCGGCCGTCATCGCGACGCCGAACGGCATGGTGATCGCCCCGTCGACGATGACCTCCCTGCTACTTGGGGAGCAGGTCGTGCACGGGCTCGACGTCGCGCGGTCTGCAGGCGTGCCCTGGACCATCACCGATGGCGACGCACACTTGGTGATTCCCGGCGTGCTGAACATCGCGCCCGAGTACCTGCGACCGTCGCGTGCGGTGGGTACGCGGGTGAGCTACGAACTCCGAATGCGCGGTGGCCGTCGTTTCCGCCTCGCCGTCGCCGACGGCGCGGCCACCGTGACCGCCGCGGGCGAGCGAGCCGACTGCGTCATCACCGCTGACCCCGTCACGTTCCTGTTGCTGGGTTATGGCCGAATCACGCAGTGGCCGCAGATCTTTCGCGGGAGACTGCGCGCAGGTGGCCGCAAGCCCTGGCTGGCGTTGCGGTTCGGCTCGCTGCTGGTGACCCCTTGAGCTGAACCCTCGTATCAAGCCGTCGAGGCGTGACGCACTAGCTCAGCGGCGCTGCGCTCGCGTAGCGCGGGGGTGCGGGCGTCGGGCAGGCCGAGCACCCGCATGCAGGCGTCCGCGACGTGCATCGGCAGCCCCGTCCTGTCGTCGTCGCGGCGATCGGCCCACATGTTGACCAGCGACTCGACGAGCCGGAAAGGTAGCTCGGCGGCGACCTCGTCGACCCCGGTCTCGGTGACGATGGCCCGGCTCAGTGCGAGGTAGTGCAGGCGGAGCTGTTCGCGATCGGACCAGAACGGCTCCAGCCGTGCCCCGCGCAGCTCGGGCTGCAGGTAGAGCGCACCAAGGTTCCAGCGGCCGTTGAGCAATTGGTGCCCATCGAACGCGGCCAAGGCGTGAAGATGTCCTGCCGCGCTCAGCGGCGGGTCTGCGGCCGCCAGGCTCGGTATGAATGACAAAGTCGGAGTGACGGTTTGGCTAAGCAGGGCGCAGAGGATGTCGTCCTTCGTGCTGAAGTAGTGGTAGAGCGATGCCTGCCTGATGCCGACGGCTTCAGCGATGGTCCTCGTCGACGTGCCGGTGTAGCCGGTCGTCGTGAACAGCTCACCGGCGGCGTCGAGGATCTCGTCGCGTGCGGTGGTGCCGGGCCGTCGTTGTGACCTCAGGCGAGGCCGGCCCGCACGAGTGACGGTCATCGACCCATAGTTGCCCACACCGGCCCCGAAGTGGAGTTCCTCCCTTATCTGTCACACGATAGAAACCCACGATACGTATCGGTTACCTGTGCACGATTTTGGTTACGCCAGCGATACCCATAACCACCGGGGAGTGTGAAAACTGTCAAGTGACAGGCGAGTGGTCCGCAGGCGCGCCACCTCCAGACGTCATCTAGCGACGTCCGAGAAGTAGAGGAGGGCTGAATGGGGATTGCGACTTCTGAGGTCGATGCGCACAGGTCTGCAGCCGTGCCCACGGTGGCGGACCCCGTCGCCAGCGTCGGCGACCTGCACGTCACGTTCCGCCGCAACGGCCGCAACGTGCACGCCCTTCGTGGTGTGTCACTGACCATCGCGCCCGGTGAGATCCTCGGCCTGGTCGGAGAATCCGGTTCTGGCAAGAGCGTTCTCGGCTTCACCATGCTCGGGCTGCTGTCCGACCATGCGCGGACGGCAGGAACGGTGAGCGTCGCCGGCGCCGACATGATCGAGGGATCGCCCAAGGCCCTCCGCAAGGTGCGCCGACTGGATCTTGGCGCGGTCTTCCAGGATCCGATGACCTCGCTGAACCCCACGATGCGCATCGGCAAGCAGGTAGCCGAAGCGGCAGGCAGCGACGAAGAAGCGCTGCGTCTGCTGACCGCGGTCGGAATCCCCGAGCCGAAGCGGCGGATGCGGGCCTTCCCGCACGAACTGTCCGGCGGTCTGCGCCAGCGCGTCATGATCGCGATCGCGATCGCGGGTGACCCCGAACTGATCGTCGCCGACGAACCGACCACCGCACTCGACGTGACCGTTCAGGCGCAAGTGCTGCGCCTGCTGCAGAGCCTGCGCGACGAGATCGGGTGCGGCATCGTGTTCATCACACACGATCTCGGTGTCGCAGCGCAGATCTCCGACCGCATCGCGGTGCTCTACGCGGGCCGCATCGCCGAGATCGGACCGACCCGCGACGTGCTCGAGCGGCCGGCCCACCCCTACACCCACGGGCTGCTGCGCTCCCGCCTCACCCTCGACACCGCGAGGGATCAGCGACTGGCCGCGCTGGCAGGCTCGGTGCCAAGCGCGGTGACCCCGCTACCCGGTTGCGCATTCGCCCCGAGATGCGTCCTCGAGACCTCCGCCTGCTCCACCGTCCCGCCGAACCCGGTGGCCGTGGCCGACGGCCGGGTCAGCGCATGCATTTTGCCGTTCGACGACGTCGTCGACGCTCTGGGTAGTGCAGCCACCAACGCCTCGGAGACCTTCGACGGGTCAGGGCCCGACGACACCGTCCCACCGTCGGTCGTGGCTCGCGACATCACCAAGACCTTCATCGTCAAACGACGGATCCTCGACCGCTCCGGCGACAACGGTGGGAAACTGCATGCCCTGCGTGGCATTTCACTCACCGTCGGGCACGGCGAATCGGTGGCATTGGTCGGGGAGAGCGGCTCGGGCAAATCGACGCTATTGCGTGTCATCGCCGGTCTTGAGAAGCAGACCTCGGGCGATGTCGAACTTGCCTCCGGCGATGTCGAACTCGCGGGCGGGCATCGACCTCAGATGGTGTTCCAGGACGCAGGCGCGTCGTTGACCCCGTGGCTGTCGGTGGGCGAGCTGATCTCCGAGCGGTTGCGGAGCACCAAGATGTCACGCGCACAGCGCAACGACGCGGTCGCCGAGGTGCTCGACCGCGTCGGCTTGCCGCTCGAGATCGCAAAGTCGCGCGCAGGCCAACTCTCCGGCGGTCAGCGGCAACGAGTCTCGTTGGCCCGCGCGACCGTAGTGCCACCGTCGGTGTTGCTGTGCGACGAGCCCACCAGCGCACTCGACGTGTCGCTCGCCGCATCGGTGCTCAACCTGATCGGCGATCTCCGCCGCACGCTGGACATGTCGGTCCTCTTCGTCACCCACGACCTGTCCGTAGCCCGCGTGGTCGCCGACCGGATCGCAGTGATGTACCTGGGCCGGATCGTCGAAATCGGTCCCGCCGACGACGTCATCAACCGGCCCACCCACCCGTACACGCAGGCACTCGTCGACTCGATACCCGATATCGGCCGCGAATCACGGGTGTTGGCAGGCGAACCCGCCAGCCCGCTGTCGCCTCCTACCGGTTGCGCGTTCCATCCCCGATGCCCGATCGCGGTCGACACCTGCAATGACGCGCAACTCGACGTCCGGCTGGAGGGCATCCCAGGGAGCCCGCACCAGGTGGCCTGCATCGAAAGGAAGGCGAGCTGACATGGCGATAGCGGTCACCGGTGGCACGTGGATGCGCGGCCAAGACCGGCTCTCGCTGCTGAAATCACCGTCGTCTCTGGTCAACTGGGCGGCCGTCGGCCTGGTGCCCCTGGTCACCGTCGTCGCGGTCGCGATCCCGTTGATCTCGCCACACGATCCGCTGGTACCGGTTGGCATGCCACTGCAGGCACCCGGCAAGGACGGATTCCTGCTCGGCAGCGACAGTGTCGGGCGCGACATCCTGTCCCGTCTGCTCTACGGGGTGCAGTCGAGTTGGTTCGCGGCACTGGCGGTCGTGGCCATCGGGCTGATCCTCGGAGGGCTCGTCGGACTCATCGCAGGCGCGACGGGCGGATGGGTCGACTCGATGCTGATGCGGATCACCGACGGGTTCCTGTCGCTACCGGCACCCGTGCTGGCGATCGCGGTGGTCGCCGCACTCGGCCCTGGCTTCGTCCACACGCTTGTCGCAGTGTCGATCGTCTGGTGGCCGTTCTACGCGCGGCTGGTACGCGGTGAGGTGGCGCGGCTGGCCGCGCGCCCGCACATCGAGGCGGCGAAACTGGCTGGAGTCGGCAGGATTCGGCTCGCGACACGCCATCTTCTGCCTGGCGCCGTGCCCAACGCACTGATCGCCGCCAGCCTCGACATCGGCACTCTGATCCTGACGTTGGCCGCGCTGTCATTCCTCGGCCTCGGTCAATCAGCGCCTGCACCCGAACTCGGCGCCGACAGCGCCCGCAACCTGACGTACTTCCTTCAGCAGTGGTGGGTCCCCGTGATGCCCGGTCTTGCCGTGCTCGTGCTCGCTCTGATCGCCAACATCGCGGGCGACGGCCTACGCAACCTGATGAAGACGAGTTAGGAGGTCGGACATGAGAAATTTCATCCTGTCCCGACTGGGGGCCACGGCAGCGATCCTCGTCGCCTTGACGGCGGTGATGTTCGTGCTGCAGCACATTTCGCCGATGGATCCGGTGAAGGCTCAACTCGGTGCAAACGCGTCGGCGGATGCCGTCGCGGCCCGTCGGCATGCGCTCGGACTGGATCAGCCGATTTTCAATCAGTTCTGGCGCTACCTGACCTCCGCCGTGCAGGGCGACCTCGGCTCCTCGTTCCGCACCCGCCATCCGGTGAGCAGCGATCTGAGCGACTTCTTCCCGGCGACACTGGAATTGGCGTTGTACGGCATCGCGATAGCGCTGATCCTCGCGGCATTGCTGGCCTTCGGCATGACGCTGAAGTGGCGCGGGTCGGAGGTGCTGCGCGCCGTGCTGTTCACGGGCGCAGCGGCACCGATGTTCCTCCTCGGAATCGTCGGGCTGATCGTGTTCTACCAAAAATTGGGCTGGGTCCCGGCCAACGGCCGAATCAGCGTGCCCAACCCGCCCAGCGGGCCAACCGGGTTGCTGACGGTCGACGGGTTGCTTGCCGGGCGGATCGACGTCGTCACCGACGCGCTGCACCACCTGATCCTGCCCGCCATCGTGATCGCACTCGGCCCCGCGGTCGCGATCGGCCGCGTGCTGCGATCGAGCCTGTTGACCGATGCGGACAGCGACTACGCCAGAACCGCGAGGGCCAAGGGTCTTTCCGAAGGCCGAATCATGGTTGGCCACGTGTTGCGCAACTGCGTGGGCAGCGCAATGTCGATGACGGGTCTGCAGGTGGGCCTGATGTTCTCCGGTGTGCTGGTCGTCGAGCAGGTGTTCGGCTGGCCGGGCATCGGTCAGTACATCGCACAGAGCATTCCTGTCGCCGACTTTCCCGCCATTGCAGGCGTCACGCTGATGCTTGGCGTGCTCTACGTCGCCATCAATACCGCAGTCGATCTCCTGCAGGCAGCGGCAGATCCCCGAATCGCAGTCACAGGAGGTTAGGTGCCGACACAGCCACTCATCGTGGGCAATCCCGTACTCGTCGTCGTCGACATGCAGGAAGGCGGCGCAATGTCGGCCGAGGAAGCGGGAATTCCCGTGATGTCCGGTCACGCCGAACGCGTCCAGCGGGCGGAAAGGCTGCTCGCCGCGGCACGCTCCGCCGGGGTGCCCGTTGTCTTCTTCCAAGAGGTGCACCGCTCCAGTGGAGTGGACTTCGGCCGTGAACTGGACGGCACCGAGGGCGTGCATTGCGTCGAAGGCCAGCCCGGCACCGATCTGGAGCCGTCGCTACGGCCGCTGCCCGACGAGTTTCATATCGTCAAGCGGCGCTACTCGGGTTTCATCGGAACGGATTTCGAGATCGTCCTGCGGGGGCTGCGGGCGTCGACGCTGATCCTGGTCGGCGGCCTGACCGACGTGTGCGTGCACTACACCTTCGCCGACGCACACCAGCGCGACTTCTACGTCCGCGTGGTGACCGACTGTGTCGGCGGCTCGTCGCAGTACCTCCACGACGCAGCGCTCGCCGCCATGGAGTACCTGCAGACCGGCGCCATGCGCACCACCGAGGAGATCCTCGCCGCGTTCGAACAACTGGAGCGGACCGCCGGTCCCGTCCTCGAAGGAGCAGCACGATGAAGAACCGATTCAAAACCGGCCTCAAGTCCGTGGCCGTCGCCGGAGCCGTCGCGATGCTGACGTTGTCAGCCTGTAGTAGTTCGGATTCCGGTGGTGGCACGCCGAATGCGGCGCCGACGGACAAGGTGCTGCACCTGTCATTCCTGCAGGACCCGGGCCAACCGCCAGACCCCGACGTGTACTACGCCGGGCAGGGTCTGCTGCTGACCACAAACACCTACGAAGGTCTGCTGCAGTTCAAGGGGGGCCAGGACAAGGCCGAGTTCGAGCCACTGCTGGCCACCGAGTGGACCGTTTCGCCCGACAACAAGGTGTTCACGCTCAAGTTGCGCGAGGGCGTGAAGTTCCATGACGGAACACCGTTCAAGTCGGACGCGGTCAAGGCGTCCTTCGACCGTCGGCTGGCCGTCAACGGCGGGCCTGCATACATGGTCAAGGACATCGATTCGGTGACCACTCAAGGGGATTACGGTGTCACGATCACCCTGAAGTCTCCCAATTCGGAGTTCCTGGATTACCTCGCGTCACCGTATGGCCCGCGCATGATGAGCCCGACCGGGCTGCAGAAGAATGCCGGCTCGGATTTCGCCCAGAACTACCTCACCACTCACGATCTCGGCACCGGCCCGTACACGCTGACGGACGCGCAGGTCGGATCGCGCTACGCGATGGCGGTGTTCCCCGAGTACTGGGGTCCGAAGCCGTATTTCGAGAAGGTCGAGATGCCCGTCATCACCGACGCGTCCGCGATGCAATTGCAGTTCAACAACGGTCAGCTCGCCGCGATCCTGCATGACCTGCCGTCATCTGCGGTCGAGCAGTACCTGAACAACGACAAGTATTCGCACTACTCGTTGCCCACGATGATGGCAGCCTTCCTCTACACCAACCCGACCAAGGGCCTCATGAAGGACCAGGCCACCCGTACGGCGATCATGCAGGCCGTCGACGTCGACCAGCTGGTCAAGCAGACGTACTTCGGCCGCGGCAAGGTCGGCGCACAGATGTATCCGCCTTACACGCTCGATGCGGCGTACGGGAAGCAGACTCTGACACATGATCCGTCGGCGCTGACCAAGATCGCCGCCGGGCTGCCCGCCGATCAGAAATCGGTGACCATCGGCTTCGACACCAGCAACCCCGACGCTCAGTTGATCGGCAATCTCGTCCAAACTCAGCTCGCCGCAGCGGGGCTCACCGCGAAAGTGCAGGGGTACCCGACGTCGGAGATCTACGGCTGGATCGGGAACGCCTCGGCAGCACCGGAGCTCTACGCCGGCCTGGTGTGGCCGGATGCCCCCTCGCCGTACACGTGGGGCCACATCGCGTGGGACGCCGACGGCGGCATCAACTACCTGAGCTGCTCGTCGCCGCGGCTATCCGCATCGCTGGCAGCGGGGCTGCCGACCGGCGTGCCGCAGCCGTACGGGGATGCCGGTACGGAGGCACAAGCGACCGGGTGTTGGCTCAACGTCGCCGACATCGACGACTTCGTGGTCGCTCAGCCCTGGCTCAAGGGCGTTGAGAAGGCGCACGCGGTGTCGAACCCGAACTCGCTGCGGATCGCCGATCTGTCGGTCGGGTGACGGGTGAACCTGGTCAGAAAGGGCAAGGTTCGCCGGATCATCCTGCTGACCCTCGGGTGGGAGGAGCTGCCGAAGTCGGTGTCGGTGTACGGCGCGCCGGCCGAGCTGCGGATGCGGGAACCGGTGCCAGGGGTGCTGCTCCAGACCGACGGTGGCTGGGTCCTGCTCGACACGGGGTTCAACACGGCCCTGGTACGTGACCCCGCACTGTATCGGCGCTTCTTCCCGAGCGTGGAGTACATCCCGGTGCTGCCGGGGCCCGGCGAGCCGATCGAGGAGTCGTTGCACGACATCGGCGTCGACATCGACGACATCCATGCGGTCGCGGTCAGCCACTTGCACCACGATCACGCAGGCGGCCTGAAGCTGTTCGCAGGCAAGGTGCCGGTCCATGCGCAACGCCGTGAAGTCGACTATGGGCTCTCGAATCATCCCGAACCGGAACGTCATGCCATTGCCCGGATCGATTTCGACGATCCGAACATCGACTGGCAGCTGGCGGACGGCGAGGCCGAGATCGCACCTGGCATCACCGCGGTACCGACCTACGGACACACCCCCGGTCACCAGAGCTTCGTGGTCGAACTGGACGAGTCGGTGGGCGGCGACGGGTTCGTCTTCGCGTTCGACGCCGCCGACCTGACCGAGAACATCGAGCACGAGTTGCCGATCGGGGGCTACATCGGGGTGACGCCCGAGGAGACCGTGGAACCGATCCGCAAGCTGAAGCGGCTCGCGGCCGACAAGGGCTACCCCCTGATCCCCGGCCACGACCCGCACGTGTGGCCCGAACTCACCCAGCAGTTCCACGACAGGTTCGGCCAGGTGCCGCGCGAGGACGCCCCGTAATGGACGTGCCGTCTTGATGGATGTCGTGCTGCGTACCGAACGGGCCCTGGTGGGCGGCCGGATACGTTCTGCGGCAGTCGGTGTCGTCGACGGGGCCATCGCCGCGGTCGAACCCCTCGACGCGGATCTCGCCGCGTACGAGGAGGTGCTAGTGCCGCCGTCTGCGGTGCTGCTGCCGGGCTTCGTCGACACCCACGTCCACGTCAACGCGCCAGGCACCGACTGGGAGGGATTCACCAGCGCGACGGCTGCCGCCGCGGCAGGCGGCATCACCACGCTCGTGGACATGCCGCTCGGCACGCACTGGCCGATCTCGACCGCGCTGGGGCTGACCTCGTGAGCGGCGTGGATCTGGCATCCCGGATTCTTGGCGGAAGTGTGTTGGCGGCGAGCGACGAGTCGTTCGGTTTCAAGGAGCGACTCGTCGACCCCGCCGAACCCGCGTTCGTGCCGGGAACCTATGACCATCGGGGTGAGGTCGTGGACGGCTGGGAGACGCGCAGGCACGCCGGGCCAGAAGGGGATTGGGCAATCGTTCGGCTCGGGTCACCAGGCAGGCTGCGCGCCGTCGACGTCGACACCCGCTCCTTCACCGGCAACCATCCCACCGGCTGCCGGATCGACGCGTGCAGGCTCGACCTGCTCGACGATCCCACCGATGCGGGGACTCAGTGGCGCACCGTCGTCGAATCGACTGCGCTGAAACCCGATTCGCACAATCTTCTCGAAGTCGACGATCAGCGCCTTTACACCCACGTACGGCTGGCACTTGAGTCGGATGGGGGTGTGGCACGGCTGCGCGTGTACGGGGACGTCGTGCCCGATCCCGATGCGTGGGCCGACGTCACGGTCGAGGTGTCGGGTGTCGAGCGGGGTGGCCGGGTGGAGTGGTCCAGCGACAACTTCTACTCGAAGGCATCAGCACTGATCGCACCGGACCGACCCCGAAACATGGGCGACGGCTGGGAGACCCGGCGGCGGCGTGATGTCGGCCCTGACAGCTACGACGCGGTGATGATCTCCTTCGCCGCGGCCTCCGAACTGCGCCGGATCGAGATCGACACCTCCTACTTCGTGTTCAACGCCACCCTCGAGGTGTCGGTGGTGGGTAGCAAGTGCCTGCCCGACGGCGAACACGGCTGGGCCCTGGTCGCATTCGACGTACCCGTATTGCCGAGGACCCGCCTTGTCGCCGACGCCAGGCAGGTGTTCGCCGTGCACGCCACGGACATCACCGCGGTGCGGTTGCAGGCCTATCCGGACGGTGGCATCGCACGCGTGCGCGCGTTCGGCACACCGACCGCCGACGGGTTGCAAACCCTGAAGTCCCGCTGGGAGGAATCCTCGTGATCGCCGTGCAGTTGTCCCGGTGTGCCGGTCTGTGGCGGCGCACTCTGTTAATCCAGGAGGACGGCTCACACGTGACCGGCGGCGACGTCCGTTGGCTACAGGGCGACACCGCCTACGTCGACTCACGCGGGTTCGGCGGCCGCCTGCACCAGCGTGACGACGTCTTCGAGTGGCATCGGATGGTCGATCTGGAACCGCCCGGGCCGTTTCCCGACGCGGGCGCGATGCACTGGGACGGCGACACCCTGGTGGAGACGGGGGTGCACGCCGACTACGTCGAGCACTGGGTACGCGATGACGGACCGTCCTCCCCGCGGTGGGCATTGACGCTGCAATCAGCCGACGCGGGCGACGCGCTGCTGCTTCGGGTGGGTGCCGTGTTCGCCTGGGCATCCGCGACCGCCGTCACGCTGGCCGCCGTCGGCAGCGTTGAGTGGGAAGCGTTGGCGCCCAACCTTTCTGATGGTGAAATCCGCGTCAACGGCGCGCGGTGGACTGTAGTGCAGAGCGAAGGAGACGTGGAACTGTGACAGGCACAACCCCTTTCACCTCGATTCCGATCGTGGACATCACCGGGCTGCGGTCGCCGGACCGCGCCGAACGCGAGCGAGTCGCCGCCGATATCGGGAAGGCCGCGCGCGAGATCGGCTTCCTCTACATCAGCGGCACCGGCATTGACGAGGCATTGTTCGACCGCATGCTGGCGGCTACGAAGACGTTCTTCGCGCTACCGGTCGAGGAGAAGATGCGCAGCTACATCGGGCTCTCGACCTGCCATCGCGGGTACGTGCCGGTAGGGGAGGAAGGTGTCGAGACCGGCATGCCCGACCTGAAGGAGGCCTTCGACACGGCGCTCGACCTACCCGCTGATGATCCCGACCACGTCGCGGGCAATCCGATGCTTGGTCCCAACGTGTGGCCCGAAGTCGACGGTTTCGCCGAGTCGGTGACCGCCTACTACCAAGCCGTGCTGGACCTGGGCAATCAGTTGCTCTGGGCCTTCGCGGTGGCGCTCGGCGAAGATCCCGACACCTTCACCCAGCACGCCACCAAGACACCGAGTCAGCTGCGCCTGGTGCACTACCCGTACAACCCCGACGCCGAGGACGTGCTGGGCATCGGGGCGCACACAGACTACGAGTGCTTCACCCTGCTCAAGCCGACCGCTCCCGGACTCGAGGTGCTCAACGGTGCCGGCGTGTGGGTCGACGTCCCGCCCGTGCCCGACGCGTTCGTGGTGAACATTGGCGACCTGCTCGAGCTGTGGACCAACGGGGCCTACGTCGCCACCAGTCACCGCGTCCGCAAGGTGAAGGAGGAGCGCTACTCGTTCCCGCTGTTCTTCAACGTCGATTACCACACCGAGGTGAAGCCGTTGCCGCAGTTCGTCGCCGGCGACGGCACGTCCAGACCGGCGTTGCGGGCGGGGGAGCACCTGTTCGCGCAGACCGCCCAGACGTTCGCCTATCTGCGGTCGCGCCTCGAGCGCGGGGAACTGGTGCTGCCGGACGGCTCGATGGAGATGAATTCGTTCGGTCAACAGGCGCTGCAGGGCATCGACTGAATCTGTCGCCACTACCGGCCTGATCAGCCGGCGCATCAGCCCAATCGAAGTCGACATCGGCTTCGCCATCGCCAAACGCGCCGCCCAGCGAGTCTTGCTACGCTCGTCCGATGCCCGATCCGGTTGCCGGATGACCGGTCCACGCGTCGGTGAGAAGTTCGGCCCCTACGAGCTTCGGTCGCTGCTCGGGGCGGGCGGGATGGGTGAGGTCTACCAGGCCTACGACACGGTCAAGGACCGTATGGTCGCGCTCAAGCTGCTGCGACCCGAGTTGGCCGTCGACCCCAGCTTTCAGGAGCGGTTCCGGCGCGAATCTCGCACGGCGGCAAGGCTGCACGAGCCGCACATCGTCCCCGTGCACGACTTCGGCGAGATCGACGGTGTGCTGTTCATCGACATGCGACTGGTTGAGGGAGCCAGCCTCAAGGCGGTGCTGGCACGGAGCGGCCCAATGCATCCAGCGCGGGCAGCTGCGATCATCACTCAGGTCGCCGCAGCGCTCGACGCCGCGCACGCCAGCGGGCTGACGCACCGCGACGTCAAGCCGGAGAACCTGCTGCTGACCCCCGGCGACTTCGTCTACCTGGTGGATTTCGGCATCGCCCATTGGGGCGGGGATTCCGGCCTGACGAGCGCGGGTTCGGCGATCGGGTCGTGCGCGTACATGGCTCCGGAACGGTTCTCCGGCGGCACTGTGGGCCCACCAGCCGACGTCTACTCGCTGACGTGTGTGCTCTTCGAATGCCTCACCGGGCAACCGCCGTACCCGACGGGGGATCTGCCCAGTCTGATGAGCGCGCACCTGCTGGCGCCGCCACCCCGGCCGAGCGTCACACACCCAGGCCTCCATCCCTCCTTCGACGCCGTGATCCTGTGGGGCATGACCAAGGACCCGGCCAATCGCTGCCCGTCGGCCGGTGAGCTGGCACGGGCTGCGTCGGCCTCGGCGATGAGTGTCACGGCGGCACCCAGTCCGCCCCAAACCACTTCTCCCCGTCGCCATCTCGGACGCGGAGCCGTAGTCGGTATCGCCGCCGCGGTGGCCGTGTTGGCGGTGGCGGCAGTCGCCGGGCTGTGGCTCGCGTTCGGCGGTAACCGCACGACGGACGCGACGCCAGCCTCGGCCACCATGACCCGCGTGCCGATCACCAGCACGCACTCCGAGACCGCTGAACCCGAGACCACGGAAACCACCGCGACCACACCCCCGCCGATCAGCCTGCCCGGCACCGACGACCTCGGCTTCATGGCCTACCCAGGTGCGCGATGCGCCCCAGGTCAGCGTCCTGTCGCGCTCGGCCTCACCGCGGCGTCTGCGCTGGTGGTTTGCCGCTACGGCACGGACGGGTACTACTACCGCGGTGTCCGCCTGAGAGATGGAGCGCAGATTGAACTCGACCACGCCGTACCCTCGGCGGGCGGCTTCGACGTGGTGAATCAGACCGACGGAACCCGGTATGAAATCAGGTCGGGGGCATTGACCATCATCACGCCCGAAGGAGAAGTGTTCTCCGAGCCGATGATTCAGTACGCGTCCAGTTGAGCTCGAGGAGGGTGCGTCCATGACCTCATCCCGGGGACTCCATCACCAGCGCGAACGGGCCGACTCCTTCGGTGCCGCGGCACGTGCCTACGACCGGCACCGCCCGGAATACCCGGCCCGGCTGATCGACGATCTGGTAGCTGCGGGCGTCGACAATGCGCTCGACGTCGGGGCGGGCACCGGAATCGCCTCCGGGCAGCTGGCCAATCGCGGCGTCGACGTGCTTGCGCTGGAACCCGATCCGAGGATGGCCGAACTCGCCGCCGAGAAGGGGATTCGCACCCAGATCGCGAAGTTCGAGGAGTGGGACGCCGCCGAGCAGAGGTTCGACCTCGTCATGTTCGCCCAATCGTTCCACTGGGTCGATCCCGACGTGGCGCTGCCCAAGGTTCGGCAGCTGCTGACCGACCGTGGTCACCTGGCGCTGGCGTGGAATCGGATGTTTCCGGTCGCGCCGTCGCGCAGCGACTTCGCGCCGATCTACCGCGACTTCATGGAGCCCGGCTCACCACTGGTCACTGCGACTCCCACCGCGGAGGGGCTCGACATCGCCCGTGTCGACGACGTGCTCGAGAACGCAGGCTTCACCGCCCGCCAGCACACCTACCGACGCGAGGCGCACTACGCCCGCGACGAATGGCTCGACCTCGTCTTCACCTACTCCAACCACCTGGTGCTGCCCGCCGAGAAGGCCGGCGAGTTGCGGGACCGGCTCGCCGCGCACATCGGCACCGCAGGCGTCACCGTGGGCGGAGACACCCTGCTGATCACGGCCAGGCCCCGCGCCTAGTCTGAGCGGATGCCGAAACGCAGCGCAGGTCTCCTGCTGTACCGGGTCATCGACGATGTCGCCGAAGTGCTGATCGGCCATCCCGGCGGGCCGTTCTGGGCGCGCAAGGACGAGGGCGCGTGGTCGATCCCGAAGGGCGAGTACGCCGATGACGAAGACCCGTGGACTGCCGCCCAGCGCGAGTTCCGCGAGGAGATCGGCTTCGACGTCCCCGCCGGGCCGCGCATGGAGTTCGCCCCGGTCAAGCAGCCCGGCGGCAAGATCGTCACCGCCTTCGCCGTCCGCGGCGATCTGGACCTCACCCACAGCAAGAGCAATACCTTCGAACTGGAATGGCCGAGGGGATCAGGAAAGATCAGGGAGTTCCCCGAGATCGACCGGGTCGCATGGCTTTCCATGCCAGAGGCTCGGTTGAAGCTGCTGACGGGTCAGCGGCCACTGCTCGATCGACTTGAGGAGCATCTCGCAGGCGCCTGACGGGTCGCGTCTCGATCGCGTTGATGGTCAGCGCGCGGCCATGGATGCGCCACCCCAACTTCGTCCGCATGTACTCGTCGTCATAACGGACGTGCCAGACGAGATCGGTGACCTGGCCGGCGCGACGCGTCCAGTGGTGGGCGACGGCCGTGATCCTGCCAAGCGCGTAGCCCGGCTCCGGTCCGTCGGCATACACCTCGCCGACGATCGCGTGCTCGGTGCGTTCGACCACCAGCGCCTTCATCGCGGCGCGAACGCCGTCGCGGCCGTGCAGCACCCGAATCGGGTCCAGCGAGCGCGGTGGATCGGGAAGGTGCAGTTCGGCTGTCTCGGTGAACAATTCGACGACGTCGTCGAAGCGGCGGTCGTCGACGGCGGCCGCGTACAGATGCACCAGATCGGCAACCGCCAGCCGGTCCGCGACGGACAGAGTCATCGTTGCATTCCCCGGTCGCTGCGCTCCTGCCCTCCGGAACTCAACGCTAGCCGCCGTGCGCACTCCGACACCACATCGCAGGCCTCGTCGATGTCGGAGGTCGGCGGCATCGCCAGTACCACGCGGTCGGCGCCCAACTCCGCAAGCTTGCCCGCGCGCTCACCGTCGATCTTGGCGACCATGTGTCCGAGGCTCAGCTCCAACGAATCGGGATCGCGGCCCTCGCGTTCGGCCTCCTCGCGCATCACCGCGACCAGTTCAGTCAGCTTGGCACCCCCGACGCCCAGCGGTTGAAGGCCGTCACCAAGGCGTCCCGCCCGCCGTGCCGCTGCGCGGGTGTGCCCACCGAGGTGTATCGGTATGCGTCTGACAGGGGTGGGATGACAAGCAGCATGGGCGAATTGGAAGAATTCACCAGAGAAGTCGGCGCCATCGGGCCGACCCTCCCACAGCAGTCGCAGCACCTCGATCTGCTCGTCGGCGCGGCGGCCACGGCTGTCGAAGGGGGCGCCGCACGCCTCGATCTCCTCCCGCAACCACCCCATGCCGACCGCAAGGCGGACCCGGCCAGCCGACAACGAATCGAGTGTGGCGACGCGCTTGGCCAGCACCACCGGATGATGATTGGGCAGCACCAGCACGCCCGTCGCCAGCCCCAGCGTCGTCGTGCTTGCGGCCAGGAACGCCAGCAGGTCAAGGGGATCCGGCACTGGGCAATCCGCGGGGATCTCCACCCGGCCCGACTCGTCGTATGGGTAGACACTGCTGTACTGCGTCATCAGCACCGTGTGCTCGACGGCGACGATCGACTCGAACCCGCACGCCTCGACGTGGCGGGCGAAGGTCGTCATCCACGTCGGGTCGGCGGTCACGCCCGCCGCGACGGGAGTGATCACGGCGAACTTGGGCGGGTCCGTCACGGCAGCCCGTTGCTGCGCCGGATGTCCTCGCGGCACTGCCGACGCGTCTGGCCGGTCTGCTGCATGCACACCCGCACCGGCGACTCCTCTTCGATGGGCAGTGGTTGGTCGGTCGGCTCGGTGGTGACCGTGGGGCTGGCCACGGTGCCCTGGGTCAGCGACCAGATGGTCGCGTTGGTGTTCTGCAGCGTCGAGCAGTAGGCGGTTGCTCCGTTGGCGGTCGTGCCGGTGCTGCCGAGCGGCGAGCAGTCGGCGCCGATCACCGCGACGGGTGCCGCAGCGGTCGTCGTGGTTGGTGTCGTCGTCGACGGGGGAGACGCCGACGGCGATGGCGGAGGCTCAGGGGGCGGAGGCAATGGCGTCACCCGGGACGTCGCGGACGCGGTGCCTGCCGGAGGCGCGGCCTTCTCGTCGTCGGCGCGGTTGAGCTCCAACATCGCGAAGCCGATCGCGACGACCAACAGAATCGCCAGGACGGCAGGGATGATCACGCTGGGCCGGACCAGCGATCGGGTGGCCTTGGGAGTGGCGGCGACCCGAGACAGCCGGGTTGCGTCGGGCTGGTCGGTGCCGACCTGGTGTGCGAGCGCACGGGCGAAGTCGGCGCAGCGTTCGAAGCGGTCGTCCGGGTCCTTCGCCAGTGCCTTGGCCAGCACGGGGTCGAGCGCGGCGAGTTCCGGGCGGCGGTCGCCGATCATGGGTGGCGTCGCATTGAGGTGCTGGCTGATCACGACGGCCGGGTTCGTGTGGTGGAACGGCGGTGAGCCGGTCAAGAGGTGATACGCAGTAGCAGCCAGCGCGTACTGGTCGGCGCGACCGTCGAGCTGCCCGCCCATCAGCTGCTCGGGAGCCGCGTAGGACACCGTGCCGACGGTCATGTTCGTCGCGGTCAAACCGCTCGGGTCGTCGACCCAGCGGGCGATTCCGAAGTCGGCGAGCAGGATGCGCTGGTCGTCCTTGGCGACGAGGATGTTGGCGGGTTTGACGTCGCGGTGCAGCAGGTTGCGTTGGTGGGCATAGTCAAGGGCGTCCGCTACCGCGGCGACGATCTCGGCGACCTCGGCCGCGGGCATGCCTTCGGGGTACCCGTCGTGCTGTAGCCGGCCGGCGTCCGTGCCGTCCACGTAGTCCATCGAGATCCAGAGTTGGCGATTGAACTCTCCGCGGTCGTGTACGCCCACGATGTGGGGGTGCCACAACGTGGCCGCGATGTCCGCCTCCCGGTGGAATCGCTCGCGGTACTCGCCGTCGGCCGACACCTCGGGCCGGAGCACCTTCAGGGCGTCCTGGCGGGGGAGTCGCGGGTGTTGTGTCAGGTAGACCTCGCCCATACCGCCCGAGCCCAGTCGCCGCACGATGGTGTACCCCGCGAAGATCGTTCCTGCGTCGAACGGTCTTGGGGCCAACGGCATGCCGGAATAGTAGACCGCGGGTGCGCGGTCAAAGAGCGAGCGCGCCCCGAAAAACTAGGCCCGGGTCAGCTGACGGGGACGGGCACCCCGATGGGGCCACCGTACGTACCCTGACCGGCACCCGGCGCTGGTGCAGCCCCTCCGCCGGGAGCAGTCCTTGCGGCGGGCTGGCTGGCCGTTGCGTCGTCTGCGGCCTTCTGGGTGCAGTTCAGATTCAGGATCATCCGGCCCTGATTCGTGATCTTCTGCGAGTCCACGATGCACGCCGCCTGGGGCAGGTCGCTGCCCACCGAGCCGCCGAACGACGGCTTGACGCCCTGGCTCTTCAGGATGCTGACGGCTCTGCCGTACGGCTCGCCGACGACGTTGAGGGCCGACGCGCTGCCCGGGTCGGCATCAGCGACCGCAGGGGTGAGCAGGGCCGCTCCAACGACTGCGAACGTGCCGGCTCCCAGCACAACAAGCTTCTTCACGTGACCTCCGAGTGTCGCGGTGCGTTCCGAGGTTATCGCAATCGAGCCTCTTGAGTGAACTTCGGTCACTCCACGCTCAGTGTTACCTGGGCGCGCAGCGCCTCGGTGAGCGCGGCCGCACGAGGGTCGGTGAACACCTCTTCTAGGAGCATCGGCGCGCCGTCGGGGCCCGCCAGCGGCACTCGCCAGTTCGGATATTCGTCGACGGTGCCTGGCTGATTCTGGGTGCGGACGTCGCCGACGGCGTCCGGCAAGGCCAGTGCGAGCAGGCGCGACGGCGTCCGCCCGAGGTATTCGTAGAGCGCAAGGACGATCTCCTCGGTGCTGGGCTCCTGGCCGTCGTGCAGCAGGCCGACGCGACGCAGTTCGGCCAGCCAGGCGGCCTGCTCGGCCTCGTCGGCGGCGAGTTCCTCCGCGGCGGGCGTGGTGAGCAGGTTGAGCTCCTCGCGCAGCCGGACGTGCTCACCGGCTAGATAGCCCGCGGTGGGCGGCAGGTCGTGCGTGGTGACCGAGGACAGGCAGTACTCCCGCCACCGCTCGGCGCGCAGCGGCCCGCCGTCACCGTCGCGGTCCAGCTCGAACCACAGGATCGACGTGCCGAGCAGTCCACGTTCGCGCATGTAGTCGCGGGCCCACGGCTCGACCGTGCCCAGGTCCTCGCCGACGACGACCGCCCCGGCACGGTGTGCCTCCAAGACCAGGATGCCGATCATCGCCTCGTGGTCGTAGCGGACGTAGGTGCCGTCGGTCGGAGCCGCCCCGTTCGGGATCCACCACAACCGGAAGAGCCCGATGATGTGATCGACGCGGACACCACCTGCGTGCCGCAGCATCGCGTTGACCACGGCGCGGAACGGCTCGTAGCCCGCCTCGACCAGCTGATCGGGCCGCCACGGCGGTTGCGACCAGTCCTGGCCGAGCTGGTTGAACTCGTCGGGTGGCGCACCGACGTTGACCCCGAGGGCCAGCACGTCCTGCAGCGCCCATGCGTCGGCTCCGTTCGGGTCCACCCCGACCGCAAGATCGTGCATGACACCCAGCGCCATGCCCGCCTGCAGCGCGGTGGCCTGAGCGTTGGTCAGCTGGTCGTCGGACTGCCACTGCAACCACCGGTGGAAGTCGACGGCGTCCGCGTGCTTGGCGGCGAACGCGGCGACGGCCTCGCCCGCGGGGTGGTGCAGTTCCTCGGGCCATTGGTGCCAGTCGTTGCCGTGCTTCTCGGCGAGCGCACACCAGGTGGCGAAGTCGTCGAGGCTCTGCCCTTCGCGCTTGCGGTAGGCGGCGTAGGCCAGCTCGCGGCCCGCCGAGCGTGGCACCCGGTAGACGTTCTTCAGCGCCGCACGCTTGACCTTCCACGTGGAATCCCGGTCGATCAGTTTGGACGCCTTTGCCTTTGCCTGGACGACGGCTTGCGCCTTGCGCAACCCGCCGCGGTTGCGGGCGTATGCGAACTCGGGGATCGCCTCGACCCGCAGGTACAGCGGATTGACGAATCGGCGCGATGTCGGCAGATACGGGGAAGGTTCCATCGGGGCCTTCGGCGCAGCGGCGTGCAGCGGGTTCACCAGGATGAAGCCCGCACCGTGACCGGCCGACCACACCGACAGATCGGCGAGATCGGTCAGGTCGCCGATGCCCCAGGACTGTTCGGATCGCACGCTGTAGAGCTGGGTGGCCAGGCCCCATGATCGGCCTGCCCCGAGCCGCGGCGGCAGTGCGGCCGCGCCGGGGCAGACGATCAGTGCGGTATCGGCATGCTCCGTCCCCGCCTGCACGTGCAGTCTGTGGTACCCCAACGGCAGCCCGGCGGGGAGTTCGAACGTGGCCTCACCGATCAGGCGACCATCGAGGTCGTAGGGCGGACTGTCGTTCTGCAGCTGCCGCAGGCCGGCGCGAACGGTGCCGTCCTCCAACCGAATCCACACGCCGACGGGGTCGCCGTGGGAGACGTGTACCCAGAACGACGACGCACGATCGGCGCGAGCCACGATGGTCGGCGACAGCGTGCGCTCCCAGTGCGCCCGGCCGTGGGCGAGATGTGCTGCCGCCCTTGCCTCTTCGGTGTCGGCCACTACTCCCAGCGCGTCCAGCACGGACACCAGGGTCGATTCGGGCACCGACCGATTGCCGCCCATCCAGTCGACGTAGTGGGTGGCCACACCGTAGCGGTGGGCGAGGTGGACCAACGACGGAGCGGTCATGGGTGATGATCTTGCCGGTTGCGGCTCGGGTGTGCGTGGGTGTCGCGCGTCAGTCCACGTCGCGGGCCAGTAGGTCGTCCCACGTGTCGCGGCGTACGACGAGTCGGGCGGCTCCGTCTCTTGCGAACACGACCGGCACCCGGCGTGCGCCGTTGTATTGGTTGGACATTGTGTAGCAGTACGCGCCGGTGACGGGGACGGCCAGCAGGTCACCCACCGCGGGGTCTCGCAGGGCGACGCCGTCGACCAGTTGATCGCCCGACTCGCAGTGCCTGCCGACGACGGTCACCGTCTCCCCGCCGCCGACCCGGTCGACGAGCGTCGCCTCGAATCGTTGCCCCGTCAGCGACACTTCGAGGTTGTCGCCCATCCCGCCGTCCACAGCGACGTGGGTGACGAGTCCGCGCTTGATCGTCGTGACGCGGTAGATGGTGCAGGCGCTGTTGGCGACCATGCTGCGGCCCGGTTCGACGATGATGCGGCTTCCACTGGGAAGCAGCGCGCGGGCCTGCGCGACCATTGCGTCGGCGTACGCATCGAGACTTGGCGGGTGCTCGTCGTAGGTGTAGCCGACGCCGAGGCCACCGCCGAGGTCGTAGACCTCGAACGTGCCGAGCTTGGCGATCGGCTCGACCGCGGCGGCCAACTGTTCGACGTTGAGCAACTGCGAACCGACGTGGGTATGCACGCCGTCGAGCCGCAGCTTGGCGCTGCGCTCGACCCGCCCGATCGCGTCGCGGGCGTCGTCGGGCATCAGCCCGAACTTGGAGCCTGCGTGGCCCGTCGCCTGGGACGCGTGCGTGGCGGCCTCGACGCCGGGGATCACCCGCACCAGACAGGGTTGCCGGGTACCCGCGGGCACGATGCGCTCGAGCCGGTCGATGTCGTCGAAGTTGTCAACCACGATCAGCCCGACGCCGCGTGACATGGCCAACTCGAGTTCCTCGTCGGTCTTGGCGTTGCCGTGCAGCACGAGGCGGGCTGGGTCGGCGCCGGCCTTCAGCGCGCTGAGGATCTCGCCACCGCCCGCGACGTCGAGGTGCAGGCCCTCGGACACCATCACACGCTGAACCGCCGTGCAGGGGAACGACTTCGACGCGAACGCCACGTCCGCCCGCGGCCAGCGACTGCGGAACGCGGTCAGGTAGTCGCGTGCCCTCTGACGCAATGCGTCCTCGGACACCACGATCGCGGGGGTGCCGAACTTCTCCGCCACGTCGTCGAGCCGGCAGCCGCCGACCATCAGGGTTCCGTCGTCGTCCAGCCGGGATCCTGGCGGAAAGAGGCCAAGAACCTGATCGGTGGCTGGCGCGGTGTGAATCGACATCGCCTCAGCGTGCCACCGGTTCGTCGAGCGTGAACGCACTGGGACGAAGTTCGTGAATTCTCACCGGGGCGAGCGAAGCGTCGGGGGAAGGTTCCGGGGCGAGCGTGTACTGTTGCGTCTGTAACGATCCTTACAGAAGGAAGACTCGTGACGGTTCCGTTGACCAAGAAGCAGGAGCAGGGTGAGCAGTCGCGCGAGCTCATCCTCGACGCGACCGAGCGTCTGATGGCCACCAAGGGCTTCGCGGCGACGTCGATCAGTGACGTCAGGAAGGCGTGCGGGTTGCCTCCGAGTTCCATCTATTGGCACTTCGGCTCG
Source organism: Mycobacterium sp. AZCC_0083 (assembly GCF_014202335.1). Lineage (GTDB taxonomy): Bacteria > Actinomycetota > Actinomycetes > Mycobacteriales > Mycobacteriaceae > Mycobacterium. The sequence continues at coordinate 91,870 of NZ_JACHGP010000002.1, forward strand.
AAGGAAGGTGTGCTCGCCGCGGTCATGGAGCGCGGCGCCGAGCGATACTTCGCGGCGATTCCCGTCGAGGCCGACGTCGAACGCCAGCTCGCAGCCGTGACTGCACAGCAGGAGCAACACCCCTTGTTCCTGCGACTGTTTCTTCTGCTGTCGTTGGAGCGCAGAGACGACCCCGCGGTCGCCCCGGTCATCCGCCGGGTCCGTGACCGGGCCATCGCGGGGTTTCACCAGGCGATCGCGCTACTAATACCGGACGATGTGCCACCCGCGAAGGCCCAGCGCGTCGTTGCCGAACTCGCCGCCGTCGCCACCGCGATGTCCGACGGCATCTTTCTTGCCGAACATCTCGAACCCGACGCGACTGACGTCGCGCGCATGTACCGGCGGCTGCACCAGACGATGGCAGCCTTGATTCCGATTCTCTTGGAGGAGAAATGACCACCAGAACTGCGATCATCACCGGTGCAAGCGCCGGCCTTGGCCTGGAATGCGCACGGGCACTGCTGGATACGACACAGTTGGTTGGGGATGGGTCGTGGCATGTCGTACTCGCGGTGCGCAGTCCGACACGCGGCGCGGAGGCGGTGGCGCGACTCGGTGCACCCGAGCGGTGCACGGTGATCGAGGTCGACCTGGCGTCGCTGCAATCGGTGCGCGCCTTCGTCGACACATTCCGCGACGCCGGTCTCGCGCCGTTGCATGCCGTCGTGTGCAACGCCGGAGTGCAGGTGGTGTCCGGCACGGAGCTGACGGCCGAGGGCGTCGAGATGACGTTCGGCGTCAACCACCTCGGTCACTTCGCGCTGGTACAGAGCCTCCTCGACGAGCTGGCCGACCCGGCGCGGATCGTCGTCGTGAGCAGCGGTACCCACGACCCCGCCAAGCACACCGGTATGCCGTCCCCGCACTACAGCAGTGCCGCGGAGTTGGCCCACCCCCCGGGCGACACCATCGACGGCCGCCGCAGGTACACCACCTCGAAGCTGTGCAACGTCCTGTTCGCCTACGAACTCGACCGCCGGCTCGGTCAGGGGCAGCGGGGCATTACCGTCAACGCGTTCGACCCGGGGCTGATGCCGGGTTCTGGTCTGGCGCGCGACTATTCGCCGATGGGACGGTTGGCCTGGCGATACCTGTTTCCCGCGCTGCGCGTTCTGCCCAACGTCAACAGCACGCGGTCGTCGGGGCAACGTCTGGCAGCGCTGGTAGGCGACCCCCGCTACGACGGTGTCACCGGCTCGTACTTCGAAGGCACGCGGCCGATCCGCTCGTCGGTCGATTCGTACGACCGCGACAAGGCGCTCGATCTGTGGGAGACCAGCGAGCGGCTGCTGACGCCCGTTCCCTAGCGACCGGTAACGTCGGTGCCCATGGCGCTCGGACGGCTCGACGACGTTCCCGCCGCCACGAGAGACCGTCGAGCCAGGGTGGCCACCGCCGCGCTGTTTCTCACCAACGGGGCGATCTTCGCCAACATGTTGCCGCGATTCCCCGAGATCAAGGCCGACCTGGGGCTCTCAAACGCGGCGTACGGAGCGTCGGTCGCCGCGTTCTCCGCGGGCGCACTGGTCTCCGGGCTCACCGCGGGCGCATTGATCCGCCGATTCAACTCATCCCGCGTCGCCGTGATCGCCACGCTTGGCATCGCGTCGTTCGTCTTCGGCGCCGCGATCGCCCCGTCACCGGCGCTGTTCGCCGCCGCGCTGTTCGTCGGGGGAGCGGCAGACTCCGTCACCGATGTCGCGCAGAACGCGCACGGTCTGCGAGTGCAACGCATCTACGGCCGGTCGATCATCAACTCCCTGCACGCGGTCTGGTCGGTTGGCGCGATCAGCGGCGGGCTGATGGGAGCGGCCGCCATCGCGCTGCACGTCCCACGCGGCGTGCACCTGGCGTTCTCCGGTCTCGTCTTCGGCGCAGTCGCCGTGATCGCGTACCCGTTTCTGCTTCGCGGCCCCGACCACGACGGCCACCCCGCTGCGGGGAGGGCCGACCGCACGAAGACCGGACTGGGCGTCTACGCCCCACTGGCCGCGCTGGTGGGCATCGCGATCGCGGGCGCGGCCATCGAGGACGCCGGAAGTTCTTGGGCGACGGTTTATCTGAGGGACAGCCTGGGCACCCCGGCCGCGATCGCCGCATTCGGCTACATCGCGCTGGTCAGCTTTCAGTTCCTCGGGCGGTTCTTCGGTGACCGCCTGGTGGACGGGTTCGGCGAACGTGTCGTGGCCCGCGTTGGCGGGCTGATCGCGGCCGTTGGCATGAGTGCTGCGCTGGCGTTCCCGAGTGTGCCCGCGACCATTGCCGGATTCGCCGCCGCCGGCTTCGGCAGCGCCACCCTGATCCCGGCGGCCATGCATGGGGCCGATCGGGTGCGAGGGCTGCGGCCGGGTACGGGGCTGACGATCGTGACGTGGTTGTGCCGGGCCGGATTCCTGATGTCCCCGATCATCGTTGGGGTCGTCGCCGACGCCACCAGCGTGCGCGCCGGACTGCTCATCGTCCCCGTCGCCGGTCTCGCGGCGATGTCGCTGGCCGGCGTGCTCAGTGCACCGCACCGCTCATCTCGATCGTCAGCACGCCGGCGACGATGAGTGCGATGCCTGCCCCCATCAGCCAGGTCAGCGGTTCGGAGAACAGGAACCGGGCGATGATGGCGACCAGCGCGACGCCGCACGCCGTCCAGACGCCGTAGGCGACGCCGACGGGCATCCCCAGCGACAGCGATATCCACAGCAGATAGAAGGACGCCAGATAGCCGAGAACGACCGGGATCATCCAGCCTCGCTTGCGGAAGCCGTCCGACGCACGCAGGGACAGGGTCGCGATGACCTCGACGAGGATCGCGCCGGCCAGCGCCGACCACATCACGGTGTCGTCTTGTTAGCGGCGGCCCGCTGCGACCCGATCTCGATCAGCAGCACCCCCGCGATGATCAACACGATGCCCATCACGATGGCCCAGGTGAACGGGTCGCCGAAGATCACCGCGGCCAGCACGGTGGTGCCTGCGGTGCCGAGCGCACCCCAGATGCCGTAGGTCACCCCGATCGGAATGCCTGCGCGAAGCACGAGGGTCAGCAGCACGAACGCGCCGACGTATCCGGCGACGACCACGACCAGCCAGCCCCAATGGTCTCGTGACGCCCGAAGAGACAGCGTTGCCGCCACCTCGATGGTGATGGCTGCGCTCAGCAACGCCCACTTTCGCACGGTTCGAAACTAGTCGACCGCCGTGCCCGATCCGTGAAAAGCACAGCTCAGAGGGGTTGCCGGGGCCGCGCGTAGCCTGGTGTCAAAAGGCGCTCAACGCCTGCCGGATCGATTGAAGGAGCACTACGTGACGGATCCTCGACGCACGCTCATCGCCGTTCTGCTCGACCGTTCTGGATCGATGGAAACCGTGAAGTCCGATACCGAGGGCGGGTTCAACGCATTCATCGACACCCAACGCGCCGAACCGGGTGACGCGCGAGTGACGCTGGCGCAGTTCGACACTGAGTACGACGTGGTCTACGCCAACCGGCCGATCGGCGACGTCCCGCGGCTGGAACTGCAACCCAGGGGAGGGACGGCCCTCTACGACGCGCTTGGCCGGTTGATCACCGACGTGGGTGCGGACCTGGCCGCGCTGGCAGAAGACGAGCGGCCTGGCACCGTGATCGTGGTCGTGCTCACCGACGGACACGAGAACTCGAGCCGCGAATGGACTCACGACGCCGTCGGCGCCGCCATCCGCAGGCAGGAGAGCGACTACGCCTGGGACTTCCTGTTCCTCGGTGCCAACATGGACGCCGTGCAGATCGGCACCGCGCTCGGCGTGCAGGCCGAGAAGTCGATGACCTGGGACACCACCGGCGGCGGAGTGGTGAATGCGATGGCCTCGGCGGGTGCCTTCGTGGCGCGCAAGCGATCCGCCCCTGCCGGTGCCAAGGTGCAGGGCTTCTCGGAGAACGACCGAGTGGCGGCCCTTGGCAACGCGAACAAGTGACGGCCGAACAGAGCACCGGGCAGCTTGGCGGGCATCCCGTCATCGAAATCGTCGACACCGTGCACGGGCCGGTGCGCGGCATCGACGACGGAACGGTCAAGGTGTGGAAGGGGATTCGCTACGCCACGCCACCCGTTGGCGAGCTGCGCTGGCGCGCGCCGCAACCACCGGAACGATGGACCGAACCCGCCGACGCCACCCGCGTCGGGCCGGTGTGCCCGCAACCGACTGATCCGCGGATCCCGATCGATCTCGGTGCTCCGCAGGGCGACGATTGCCTGACACTGAACGTGTGGGTGTCGTCGGATACCTCACCCGGCGACGCCAAGCCCGTGATGGTGTGGGTGCACGGCGGTGCCTACATCCTCGGGTCGTCGGCGCAGCCGCTGTACCATGGGCGGGCGCTCGCCTCGAGCGGCGACGTCGTGGTCATCACCGTGAACTATCGGCTGGGTGCGCTTGGCTTCCTCGATCTTTCGCCGTTTTCGACGCCGACGTCGACGTTCGAGACCAACCTGGGTCTGCGCGACGTGCTGTTCGCACTGAACTGGGTCCGCGACAACGTAGCCGCCTTCGGTGGCGATCCCGGGCGGGTCACCCTCTTCGGCGAGTCGGCGGGTGCGGGCATGGTCACCACGCTGCTGGCCAGTCCTGCTGCGGCGGGGCTGTTCTCGGCCGCCATCGCACAGAGCTCACCCGCGACGTCGATCTACGACGCCGCCCGCTCACGCGTGGTCGCCGAGCAGTTCCTCGCTGCGCTGGGCGTCGACGACGCCGCCGGACTGGCCGCCGCGCCGACCGCCGCGGTGCTTGCCGCGTCCAAGCAGGTCTTCGACGAGGTGCCCCTGCGCACCCCAGGCACGCTGGCCTTCGCTCCGTTCGTCGACGGCGACGTGGTACCCGATTACCCCGTGGTGGTGGCGCGTGCCGGCCGCACGCACGCCGTGCCCTTGCTCATCGGCACGAACAAGCACGAGGCGGCGCTCTTCCGGTTCATGAAGTCACCGCTGCTGCCGATCACACCCCAGGCGATCAAGGCGATGTTCGCCGAGATCGCCTCCGAACAACCGGGCCTCCAACTGCCCACCGAGGAGGAGCTGGGCGCCACCTATCGCGGCCGCGGCAAGACACCGGGCATGGGAGTGGCCCGTGACCTCGGCTTCCGGATGCCGTCGATCTGGATGGCAGAGGGGCATGCCGCCGTCGCCCCGGTCTACGTCTACCGGTTCGACTGGGCCACGCCGATGCTGCGACTGCTGCGCCTCGGCGCGGCACACGCCACCGAATTGCCCTACGTGTGGGGCAACCTGGTGGCCGGACCGAAGGATCCGACGTTCAAGCTCGGCGGACTGAAGACGGGAACAGCGGTCTCGGAGCGGATGCGGGCCAGGTGGCGGAACTTCGCGGTGTCCGGCAAACCGACCGGACTTGCTGGCGAACCGGCCTGGCGGCCGTATCGGCGAGATGACCGGGCCACCCTGGTGATCGACAAGCAGGACACCGTGGTGGACGACCCGGACCGGGCCTTGCGGGCGGCGTGGGGTGACGACGTGCTCAGTTTCCGCTGAGCGGGGGCGTTACGCTGCCCTCGGAGGTGTCGACGTGGACTGGTCGAATGCGTTCTCGAGGTTTCTCTCGGACGTGCTGCCACCGCTGATGCACGACCCGGTGATGTACGCGGTGCCGTTCTTCCTGGTGCTGCTGATCATCGAGTGGGCGTCGGCGCGCAAACTTCAGCACACCGAGGCCGAGCAGGCGCCCGCGGGTGCCTACCTCAAGCCAGATGCGTGGGCGAGCATCTGGATGGGCATTGTGTCGATCGGCACCAGTGGCCTGCTCAACGGCATCGCGCTGCTGGGTTACGTGGCCTTGTACGTCTACGTCGCGCCGTGGCATCTGCCAGCCGGCCAGTGGTACACCTGGGTCATCGCCATCCTCGGCGTCGACCTGCTCTACTACCTCTATCACCGGATGGCCCACCGGGTCCGCATCTTCTGGGCGACCCATCAGGCCCACCATTCCAGCCAGTACTTCAACTTCGCCACCGCGCTGCGGCAGAAGTGGAACATCAGCGGTGACGTCTTCCTGCGGGCGCTGTTGCCGCTGTTCGGCGTGCCGCCGTGGATGGTCTTCCTCAGCTTCTCCATCAATCTCGTCTACCAGTTCTGGATTCACACCGAGCGCATCGGAAAGCTCTGGCGCCCAATCGAATTCTTGTTCAACACGCCATCGCATCATCGGGTGCACCACGGCATGGACCAGCAGTACCTCGACAAGAACTACGGCGGAATCCTGATCCTGTGGGATCGGCTGTTCGGCAGCTTCACCGCGGAGACGTCCCGGCCGCACTACGGGCTGACCAAGCAGATCGACACCTACAACGTCTGGACGCTGCAGACCCACGAGTACGTCGCGATCGCCCGCGACGTCCGGCATGCCCGCCGCTGGCGCGACATGATCGGCTATACGTTCGGCCGGCCAGGATGGGCACCGCCGCAGAGCGTGCAGCCCGACATTCCTGCGCCGATGACCACCGCCCAGTAGTTCATTCGCCGGACCGGCGGAACACCGGCGCCGACCCGGCCCTGACCGCATCGATCCAGTGCCGCACCCGTTCGCCGACTTCGGTGACGCTCAGCCTGGACCCGTCGATCACCGTGACCTTCCAGGACAACCGCGACAGCCTCGACCAGTCCATCTCCTGCCAACCATCGTTGACGAGCACCTCGGGCATGTGGGCGGGATCTTCGGCGTGCCTGCGCATCCACTGCGCGAACGCGGCATGGCGCCACAGCAGCTCCTCGGGATCGCCCCGGCCCCGCAACCGGCGCTGCTGGGTGGCCTCGTCGACGTCGAGCAGGCACACCGCGATGTCTACGCCCGGTGCCGACGGCGCCGCGAGGACCTCCCCAGGTGCCACCGGGTCGCCAGCCAGCAGCAGATCGCGGCCTTCGGCGTCGAGTCGCACGGCCCTGGCGACGGCGCACTCGGCCATCCGTTGCCGCCAGGCCAGGTCAGGAACCGCAGGAACCGGGCCGAACTGTCTGAGCTCGACGCATTCGACGGTCGGTGCGAGATCGGCCTCGATCGCCTGCCTGACCGAGGACTTGCCCGCGCCGCTCGCGCCGGTGAGGAGAAACAGCACGAGTCCATCGTCACCTGGACCGCAAGCTAATTCGTGGCGGTCTCGCTGGTCGATGCCATCTTGTCCGCGGGTAGTCTCCGCGGTGTGATTGCCCGCAGTGTGGAAACGGTGTTCGACGGCCATGTGGATCCTGCGATCGTTGAACGGTCGCTTGCCGCAAGCAGCTTCGGTTCGATGTGGCTCGACATCGCGCGTCCGGAGTATCCGCGACTGTCGAGCTCGACCACCTGCGATCTGCTCGTCGTCGGCGGCGGCTACACCGGGCTGTGGACCGCACTACATGCCGCGCAGCGCAATCCGGACCAACGCATCGTGCTCATCGAGGCCGATCGCATCGGGTGGGCCGCCTCGGGTCGCAACGGCGGTTTCGTCGAGGCCAGCCTCACTCACGGCCTGGCGAACGGAAAGACGCGCTGGCCCAACGAGATCGACCGGCTCACCGAGATGGGCATCGAGAATCTCGACGGCATGCAAGACGAGATCGCGCGGCTCGGCCTCGACGTGGAGTGGCAGCGCACCGGAATGCTCGCCGTCGCGACGGAACCCCATCAGGTGGAATGGCTCCAGGAAGCCGCGGACAAGGGGGAGGGCAGCTTCCTCGGCCGTGCGGACGTGCAGAGCGAGGTCCACTCGCCGACCTACCTGGCCGGGCTGTTCGAACCCGACACGTGTGCGATCGTGCACCCTGCCAAGCTGGCGCTCGAACTCTCCCGCGCATGCGCCGAAGCCGGCGTACGGATCTACGAGCACACCAACGCCGTCACGCTCGACTCCGGCGGTGCCGCACTGCGCGTCGATACCGGGGGTGCCATCGTGACGGCGCGTCAGGTCGTGCTGGCCACCAATGTCTTCACCTCGCTGTTGCGCCGCAACAGGTTTCATACCGTGCCCGTCTACGACTACGTGCTGGCCACCGAACCGCTCACCGACGCCCAGATGGAGCGCATCGGTTGGCAGAGCAGACAGGGAATCGGCGACTCCGCCAACCAGTTTCACTACTACCGGCGCACCGAGGACAACCGCATCGTGTGGGGCGGCTATGACGCCATCTATCACTACGGTCGCAAGGTCGACGCCTCCTACGAGGACCGGCCCGAGACGTACCGCCGGCTTGCCGAGCACTTCTTCATCACCTTTCCGCAACTCGACGACGTCAGGTTCAGCCACCGGTGGGCAGGCGCCATCGACACCAACACCCGGTTCTGTGCGCATTGGGGACTGGCCCGCGACGGCAGGGTCGCCTACGTCAACGGGTTCACCGGACTCGGCGTCGGCGCGGCACGGTTCGCCGCCGACGTGTGCCTCGACTTGCTCGGAGGGAAGGACACACCGCGTACCGAGCTCGAGATGGTCCGCAAGCGCCCGCTGCCGTTTCCGCCCGAGCCGTTGGCCAGCGTAGGAATCCAGGCCACCCGCTGGTCACTGGATCGCGCCGACCACACCGAGGGGCGACGCAATGCTTTGCTGCGAACGCTGGATGCGCTCGGCCTCGGCTTCGACTCCTAGTCATCCGCAACCGACTGTTCGCCAACCGTTTTGCTCGTGCGCAGTCGAACCCGCCCACGAACCCAGGGAGGCTTAGTAAGCTCTCAGCCGTCAAATGAGGAGAAGGGGAGACATCGTGGGAGACAGACTCCAAAAGGGTGAGAAGCTCGAGGTTGGGCAGTCGTTGACGTCGGCCAACGGGGCGTACAAGGCGATCCTGCAGGACGACGGCAACTTCGTGCTCTACGCAGGTGACCAGTCGGTCTGGTCGACCGAAACGAATGGCCAGAGCGTGGTCCGCGCCGAGGTGCAGGAAGACGGGAACTTCGTGCTGTACACGGCGGACAAGCCGGTGTGGCACAGCGACACCAAGGGCGCCAAGGACGTCCGGCTGGTTCTGCAGGACGACCGCAACCTGGTCCTCTACGGTTTCGACGGACCGGCGTGGTCATCCGAGACCCACACCGACGACGCGCCGCCGGCGCCGCCCGTCGCTGCCGAGCCCGAGGTCGAGCTCGCTGCGGCCGAGGCACCGGTAGTCGAGGAGGCACCAGCACCGCCGCCGCCTCCTCCTCCGCCGCCACCACCACCTGCAGTGCAGACGTACACGGTGGTGTCAGGTGACACGTTGTGGGCCATCTCCGAACGGTTCTACGGTAACGGCAACCGGTACCAGGAGATCGCCAATGCCAGTGGCATCTCCAACCCCGACCTGATCCACCCCGGTCAGGTGCTCACGATTCCGTAGCGCAAGCAAGATGCGGCCCGGGCCTTTTCGGCCCGGGCCGCATTTGCTTACGGGTAGGCTGGTGTGCCCATCTACCTTCACGGATCGGAGAACCCATGCGGCGGTGGCGTTTGCGCGTGCTCGCTGTGGTGGCCGCCCCGATCGCAGCCGGGCTGTGTGCGCCTGTCTTCGCGCCGTTGACCGCCAACGCCGACCCCGGCGTCGTGGTCTTTCCCGGCATGGAGGTCCGCCAAGACACCAACCAGTGCACGGTGGGCTTCGTCGACATGGCGACGCGCACGGCCTACACGGCGGGCCACTGTCGTGGCAGCGGGTCGGTGGGGGACAAGAACGGAAATGTCATCGGCCACCAAGCAATATTCCGGGACAACACCCCCGACGGAGCCACCGTCGCGACCGATCACCTGATCGCCGACTGGGAGACGATTGCGCTGGCGCCCGAGGTCGTGGTGAACAACGTCCTTCCCGGCGGGCGGGTCCTCGTCGCCGATCCAACGGTATTGCCGCAGCCCGGTCAGCGGGTATGCCACTTCGGTGTGATCACCGGCGAAAGCTGTGGCACCGTAGACGCCGTCAATAATGGATGGTTCACGATGGCCAATGGCGTGGTCAGCCAGAAGGGTGATTCGGGTGGCCCGGTCTATGTGCCCACCGATGACGGACGCGCCGTCATCGTCGGCATGTTCAACAGCACGTGGGGTACCTACCCTGCGGCCGTCTCCTGGCAGGCAGCCGATCAGCAGATCCGCGAGGAGGTCTTCACGGCCTCTTCGGGCATTGCGCCCAACGCCGTCCCCCAACCTCCAGTCCCGCCCAACGCACCGGCCTAGGCCGGCGTAGCGCCGGGCAGAGAGCAAGCATGCCTGGTTCAAGGGGTGGGTGGTCTCGTCGACGGATCTTGATCGCCGTGTTGGGGTCACTCGGCATCCTCGCCATGGTGGGCACCACCCTCGGCGCAGTGGTGATGCCCTTCTTGGCCAAGGACTCTGGCGCGCCGCCGTCGCGCTCCGCCACACCGACCTCGACGACGCCCGTGATCGTGATGAAGCCGTTGGCGGTCCGGCCGGTGTTCCAGGCGCTGGTCAGCACGCCCGAGGAGTGTCAGCTGCCACCGCCGCCTCCACCCGACCAACCCCAGCAGGCCTGCGACCTCGACCGCGCGGCCCGCTACGACATGGGCCCGGTTGCGTTGGAGCTCAACCTGACCGGCGCCAAGGCGGTCAAGCTGCCGATGAGCGAGTTCTACAGCGTTCAGCTCGCGATGGATCCAGGATCCGGCGCGGCGTTCGGCGGCTACACCGCGGCTAACATCGGAAAGCAGCTGGCGTTCGTGCGTGACGGCATGGTGCTCGCGGCTCCCGCGATCGACCAACCCATCGAGGGGCAGTCGCTTCAACTGTCCGGCAACATGTCTCAGGAGACTGCCCAGACCATCGTGCGCATGCTTCTCGACGGGTCGTGACGGCGGATCGGGTTAGCGGGACAGCTCGAATACCGGGATCGACGGCGCGGCGGCACGGAGTTCGGCATCCGTCGACTCCGGAGTCAGACCGCCGACGTGACCCTTGACCTCCCAGTACCACCGCTTCACGTAACGCCTCAGCAGTTCGGGCTTGGCGTCGTCAGCGAGCTCGGTGATGCGGACCTCGCGGCCACGCCAGCGGGGACCCATCTCCACCTCGCCCGCTGCGCGGGCGTTGCGCGCCCACTGCGTATTGCCGCGCGGCGACACCAGATAGTCGCGCCCGTCGACGGTGAGCAGGTTGATCACCACGCCTCTGCGCTTGCCGGTCTTGCGGCCGCGTACCCGAAGCGCCCTGGTGCCCGCGATGCCGATGCCGGCTTCGGCAAGCCAGCGGAAGACCTCGTTGAAGGTCCTTGCGGCGAGGTTCGGTTCGTCGTATCGCGTCGTCATTGCGGTCTCCTTCGGGAAGTCTGATATTAGAGAGCAGTGCTCTCGTTATTAGCGTGACACGACCCTGCGGAGAAATCAAGAGCAGTGATCTCGTTCTGTGTCACACTCGGGCGATGGGCAAGCGGCAGGAATCGCGTGAGCGGATCGAACGCGACATCATCGCGATCGGCAGGCGCCACCTCGTCACCGAGGGCGCGGCCGGACTTTCGGTGCGCGCCATCGCCCGTGAGCTGGGCATGGTGTCCTCGGCGGTCTACCGATACGTCGCAAGCCGTGACGACCTTCTGACCCTCCTGCTGATCGATGCCTACACCGAACTCGCCGACGCAGTCGACCGCGCGCACCGCTCGGCGTCGGGATCCTGGGCCGAACAGGCGCTCGCCAGCGCGCGGGCCGCACGCCAATGGGCGATCGATCAGCCGGCATGCTGGGCCCTGTTGTACGGCAGCCCGGTGCCCGGCTATCACGCTCCCGCGGAGCGGACGGTCGGGCCGGGCACCAGGGTGGTCGGAGCCCTGTTCGCCGCCGTTGCCTCTGGCATCGCCGCTGGCGACATCCCCGTGCCGAACATTCAAGCGCGCCAGCCGATGTCGACCGACTTCGACGCCGTCCGAGCCGAGTTCGCATTCACCGGCGACGACGCCACCGTGCTCAAGTGCTTCCTGCTGTGGGCCGCACTGGTCGGTGCGATCAGCCTCGAGGTGTTCGGCCAGTACGGCGCGGACACCCTGACCGACCCCGCCGCGGTGTTCGACGGGCAGATCGAGTTGTTGCTCACCACATTCGCGGCGCAAAACTAGAACACGTTCTAGCCAGGTGGGGATCCCGGAGATATCCTCGAACCGATGCCCGCCCAGACACCTGTCCAGATTGCGTGGGTGACGCGCGACCTCGATGTCACCGAAGCCGCCCTCACCTCGCTTCTCGGCGCCAAGAAGTGGATCAGGATGTCCGACATCCACTTCGCCCCCGACTCGTGCACTCATCGCGGTGCGCCTGCCGACTTCGTCGTGCACATCTCGCTGTCCTATGCCGGCGACACCCAACTCGAGATCATCCAGCCCGTCTCCGGCACCAGCCTCTACTCGGAGTTCCTCGAACGATCCGGTTCAGGATTGCACCACGTCAGCGTGACGGCTCCCAGCCCCGACGCCCTCGACGCCATGTGCGAGGACGCCGAGCGGAACGGCGCACCGGTGCTGACCCGGGGCACCATGCCCGGCGGCATGCAGTTCGCCTACGTGTCCGCGCCCGACGCCGGCGTGCCCTACCTCGAGATCGCCTACGTCCCACCCGAGATCCAAGCCTTCTTCGACTACGTCAAACAGGAGCAACAGTGACGACCCAGCTTCCGGAAACCATCGACGCCGCGGACGTGGCGGACTGGTCCGACGACGTGGACGTCGTGGTGGTCGGATTCGGCATCGCGGGTGGTTGCGCCGCGGTCAGCGCCGCCGCCGCTGGTGCACGGGTCTTGGTCCTCGAACGCGCAGCTGCAGCCGGCGGAACGACGTCGATGGCAGGTGGGCACTTCTACCTCGGCGGCGGGACCGCCGTGCAGCAGGCCACCGGGCACGAGGACAGCGCCGACGAGATGTACAAGTACCTCGTCGCGGTGTCCCGCGAGCCCGAGCTCGACAAGATCCGCGCTTACGCGGACGGCAGCGTCGAGCACTTCAACTGGTTGGAGGACTTGGGCTTTCAGTTCGAGCGCAGCTACTACCCCGAGAAGGCGGTCATTCAGCCCAACACCGAGGGCCTGATGTTCACCGGCAACGAAAAGGTGTGGCCGTACAAGGACGAAGCCAAACCGGCACCGCGCGGGCACAAGGTGCCGGTCCCCGGCGACACCGGCGGTGCGGGCATGGTGGTCGACCTGCTGGTCAAGCGGGCCGCAGATCTCGGCGTTCAGATCCGCTACGAGACGGGTGCTTCCGCTCTGGTCGTCGACGACGGCGCGGTCGTCGGGGTCGGCTGGAAGCACTTCAACGAATCCGGCGCGATCCGCGCGAAGGCGGTCGTGATCGCCGCGGGCGGCTTCGTGATGAACCCCGACATGGTTGCCGAACTGACACCGAAGCTGGCCGAGAAGCCGTTCGTGCTTGGCAACAGCTACGACGACGGGCTTGGCATCCGGCTCGGCGAATCCGCGGGCGGAGCGACCAAGCACATGGACCAGATCTTCATCACCGCCCCGGTGTATCCGCCGGCCATCCTGCTCACCGGCATCATCGTCAACAAACTCGGTGAGCGGTTCGTCACCGAGGACTCCTACCATTCCCGCACATCGGGTTTCGTGATGGATCAACCGGACAGCGCGGCGTACCTGATCGTCGACGAATCGCACATGGAGCGACCGATGTTCCCGCTCATCAAGTTCATCGACGGTTGGGAGACCGTCGACGAGATGGAAGCCGCACTCGGCATTCCGAAGGGCAAGCTGGTCGCCACCCTCGACCGCTACAACGAGCACGCTGCACGAGGCGAGGATCCCGACTTCCACAAGCAGCCGGAATTCCTTGCGGCACAAGACACCGGGCCGTGGGCGGCGTTCGACCTCTCGCTTGGACACGCGATGTACTCGGGCTTCACCGTCGGCGGACTGGCCACCACGGTCGACGGCCAGGTCCGCCGCGCGGACGATTCGGTGATTCCCGGGCTGTACGCGGCGGGCGCTTGCGCGTCCAACATCGCTCAGGACGGCAAGGGTTACGCCAGCGGGACCCAGCTGGGCGAAGGATCGTTCTTCGGACGCCGGGCGGGCGCGCACGCCGCACGGTAGCGGTAACATTCCCCGGGTCGCTTCGCTCCTGCCCACCGGACCCAAAACCTATACGGGCAACGGTGCCTCGGCGACCGGGCCGAGCCGCCAACCACCACCGCCAAGCAGTTCGAGGCGACGGCGGTGATGCTGCTCCACGGTGCCGCGGTGGCTGACGCTGACCACGATGCAGTCCGGCAACTGCGTTCGCAGCGACCGGTACAACGCGAACTCCTGGCCTTCGTCGAGCGCCGACGTCGACTCGTCGAGGAACACCCCGCTGGGCTTGACCAGCAGCACCCGGGCGAACGCGATTCGTTGCTGCTCGCCGGGGGAGAGCACCTTGGCCCAGTCCGCGACCTCGTCGAGGCGGCTCCCCAGATGGCCAAGCGCGACGGTGTCCAGTGCGGCGTGAACGGCTGCGTCGCCGAAATCGCCTCCCTCGCCCGGATACGAGACGACCGAACGCAGGTCGCCCAACGGCGCGTACGGCATCTGGGACAGGAACATGGTGGCGCCCTCGGGGCTGCGCAACGTGCCCGACGTGAACGGCCACAGTTGCGCCAGGCTGCGCAGCAGCGTGGTCTTGCCGGTGCCCGACTCACCGGTGATCACCAGCGAGTCGCCGGGATCGAGGCGCACGTCGAGCGGATCGACCAGCTGCACCCCTTCAGGCGTGCGGACCTCGACGTCGTCGAGCTCCACCGACCCGTCGGTGCTCGGGAGGGCGGTCAACGACGGTAGCGCCCTTGCCCTTTCGTTGGCGGTGAGCAGCCCGTCGAGGCGGATGATGGCCGCCCGATACCCGGCGAACGAATCGTAGACGGCACGGAAGAACGACAGCGAGTCGTGCACCGAAAGGAACGCACTCGACGACTGGGTCATGTCGCCGAGCTGAATCTCGCCGGCGAACACCCGGGGAATCTGCACGACCGTCGGCAGCGGACTGACGATCTGGTGCACCGATCTGTTCCAGCCCTGGAACAACACACCCCGTCGTACGAAGGCCCGGTAGTTGGTGATGATCGCCGCGAACCTCGTCATCAACCGGCCACCTTCGGCACGTTCGCCGCGGTAGAACCCCACGGCCTCACCCGCATCGCGCAGCCGCACCAACGCGTAGCGAAACGCGGCGTTGGTGAGCTCGTTGCGGAACGACAGCCGGATCAGCGGGCGGCCGATCCAGAACGCGATGACGGTTGTGAAGAACACGTAGACGAGTGCCAGCCAGAACAGCGCCTTCGGCACGGTGACCCCGAAGACCGTCAGCGGGCCGGCCAGACTCCAAAGAATCGGAGTGAACGAAACCACCGAGAGGATCGACGTGATCGCACCGAATACGAGTGTCTGCGACGTCCCGACCGTCGGCGTATTCGTCTCGGGACCGGTACCGGTGGTGAAGATGTCGATGTCCTGCTGAATGCGTTGGTCCGGATTGTCGATCGGCTCGTCGCCGAAACCGGCCAGGAACCGGCCCCGGTAGTAGGCATCACCGTCAAGCCAGTCGCCCGTGACCCGGTGGGTGAGCCAGACCCGCCACCGGATGATGAACCGCTGCATCAGGTAGAGATCCAGCAGCGTGCGGACGATGTCGGAGACCGCAAGGGCGAGGTAGATCAGCATGGCGACCCAAAAGCCGTCGATCGCCGAGTCTTTCGCCACCCCCTCGTCGCTGACCGCGGCCTGCATTGCGGAGAACTGGTCGTTGCTCTGGTAGCTGAACAAGACGGACAGGCGCACGTCGATCATCACCGACAGCAGCAGCACCGCGACGAAGGCCCACGCAGAAACACTTTGGCGACCCTTGAAGTAGTCGCCGGTGATGCGCCAGAACTGCCTGCCCCAGGTGGTGAATCGTGCGATCAACGTCAGCACCACCAGCGTGCACAGCGCGCTGATGACCCACGCCTTGGCTATCCAGACCAGCGAATCGACGATCTCGGCGCCCCAGTCAAGCGACGGGGTGAACATCTCCATGCCGGGAAGCTACCGCGACCCATCCGTTGTGATCGGGATGACATACCCCGTCGCTTCGCTCGCCCCTAGAGGCGTCACACCGGGACGGAGTCGCCCGCCACGCGGCCCAGCCGCCATTCGCCGTCGCCGAGCAACTCCAGCTCGTGGGTGTGATGCTGCTCGACGGTCGTGCGGTGGCTGACGCTGACCAGGATCGTGTCGGGAAGCTCAGCGCGCACCAGCTGATAGAGCATGAACTCCAGGCCCTCGTCGAGCGCCGACGTGGCCTCGTCGAGGAATACCGCCTTGGGCTTGGTCAGCAGGATGCGGGCGAACGCGATTCGCTGCTGCTCGCCGGGGGAGAGCACCTTGGCCCAGTCAAGGACCTCGTCGAGCCGGACGACGAGATGCGGGAGCGCCACCTTCTCCAGCATGTCCCGCAGAGCCTGGTCGTCGATCGTGCCTTCCTCGCCCGGGTACGTCACCACGGCGCGCAGATCACCCAGCGGCACGTAGGGCAGCTGCGACAGGAACATCGTCTCGTTGGGGCCGCACGGCCGGGTCAGCGTCCCCGACGTGAACGGCCACAGCTCGGCAAGGCTGCGCAACAGCGTGGTCTTCCCGCTGCCCGACGGGCCGGTGACCACCAATGTGTCGCCGATCTCCAGGCGCATGTCGAGCGGCTTGATCAGCTGCTTGCCGTCCGGTGTGCGGACCTCGACGTCGTCGAGTTCGACCGTGCCGTCCTTGCATGGCGTGGTCGTCAGCTGCGGCAGCGCCCTGCCCTCCTGGTTGGCGACGACAAGGCCGTCAAGGCGGATGATCGCGGCCCGGTACCCGGCGAACTGGTCGTAGGCGTTTCGGAAGAAGGAAAGCCCGTCCTGGATGTTGTTGAAGGCCGACGCGGTCTGGGACATGTCACCGAGTTTGATCTGGCCCGCGAAGAACCGCGGAAACTGCAGCAGGTAGGGCAACGGCACGATGATCTGACTGAGAGACAGGTTCCAGCCGTAGAAGCCGACCATTCGGTTGACGTAGCGCTTGTAGTTGTCGACCACAGCGCCGAAGCGTCCCCGCAATCCGGCGCGCTCGGCGATCTCCCCGCGGTAGAAGGCGACCGCCTCGGACGCGTCGCGCAGTCGCACCAGGGCGTAGCGGAAGGCCGCGTTGAACTTCTCGTTGTCGAAGCTGAACCAGATGATCGGTCTGCCGATCCAGAACGCGATGATCGACGCCAAGACGACGTAACCCAGCCCGATCCAGAACATCGCCCGCGGAATGTCCATCCCGAAGATCGTCAGCGTGCCCGACAGGCCCCACAGGATCGGCACGAAGGAAAAGATGGAGGTAACCGCGGAGATCGACCCGAACAGCAGTGTGGAGCCCGCAGTTTGGTTCGGCGTGTTGGGAGATGGCCCCACGCCTGCGGTGAAGATGTCGATGTCGGTCTGGATTCGCTGGTCTGGGTTGTCGATCGTGTCGTCGATGAAGCGGGATCGGTAATAGGCCTTGCCGTCGAGCCAGTCCCCGGTGAGCCGATCTGTCAGCCAGGCCCGCCACGCCAACATGAACCTCTGCGCCACGAACAGGTCCAGCATGACGCGCGCCACGTAGATGGAGGCCAGTACGCAGAAGACGATCATCGCCAGCCAGAAGCCGGCCTTGCCGGAGTTCTTCACGGCTTCGTCGTTGCCGCCGATGCCCGTAGCGATCACCTGGAAGCTGGTCATCAGGTCGTTGCCGTAGTAGCTCATGAGCACGTCGATGCGGACGCCGATGATCACCAACAGCAGCATCGATGCCAACCACAGCCAGATCTTCAGGCTGGAACGGTCGGTGAAGTACGCGCCGGTGATGCGCCAGAACTGCCTGCCCCACGTGGTGTAGCGGAAGATGAGGGCCAGGATCGCGACCGTGGCGACCGCGGCGATGGCCCACGCCTTGGCGATCCAGATCAGTGACACGAGCCACTCGCCGCCCCAGTCCAGCGAAGGGGTGAACATATCCATCCCGGCAAGGTACCCCCACTGCCTGCCGCCGGGCTTCCCGAGGCGTCAACGAGCGGCGGCGAGCCGATCGAGTCGCCAGTCGCCATCGCCGAGCAGTTCGAGCTGCCGGTCGTGATGCTGGTCGACGGTGTCGCGGTGGCTCACGCTCACCACGATCGTGTCGGGCAGCTCGTCGCGAATGAGGCGGTAGAGCATCAACTCCAGACCCTCGTCCATGGCGGAGGTGGATTCGTCGAGGAACACGGCCTTGGGCTTGTTCAGCAGGATGCGCGCGAAGGCGATGCGTTGCTGTTCGCCGACCGAGAGCACCTTGGCCCAGTCCTTCACCTCGTTGATCCGGATGATCAGATGCGGCAGCGCCACCTTGAGAAGGGCGCCCTGAACCAGCTCGTCGTCGACGGCCCCCTCCGGAGATGGGTAGGACGTCACCGCCCTCAGATCGCCCATTGGGAGGTAGGGCAGCTGCGCGACGAACATCGTCTCCCGCGCGGCGATCGGGTAGCTGACGACTCCGGACGTGTACGGCCACAAGCCCGCGACACTCTGCAGCAGAACGGTCTTCCCGCTGCCCGACGGGCCCTTGATCAGCAGGCCGTCACCGGGCTCCAGCCGCAGGGACAGTGCGCGGATCAGTCTCTTTCCGTCGGGTGTTCGCACGTCGACGTCCTCGGCAGCCACCACGTCCGCGTCCTGGGTCGTCACGCGGGGCATCGCTCTGGCACGGTCGTTGGCGTCGATCAACCCGTCGAGGCGGATGAGCGCCGCCCGGTAACTTGCGAACGAGTCGTACGCATTGCGGAAGAACGACAAGGCGTCGTGAATCGCGTGGAACGCGGTCGCCGACTGCATCACGTCCCCGAACGAGATCTCACTCGCGAAGAGTCGCTGCGCCTGAACGATGTACGGCAATGGATTGATCGTCTGACTCGCGGCCAGATTCCAGCCGAGGAACATCACCATGCGGTTCAGCCACATCCGGTAGTTGGTGATGACGGAGGTGAGTCTGTGGTCCAGCAGGCCGCGTTCGACGTTCTCGCCCCGATAGAGACCGATGGCGCTCGCGCTGTCCTTCATCCTGATCATCGCGTAGCGAAAGCTGGCGTTGCGCAACTCATTCAGGTAGCTCAACCGGATCAGCGGCCGACCGATCCAGAACGCGATGATCGTCGCGGCCAGCACGTAGCCGATCACGATCCAGAACAGCGCCTTCGGCAACGTGACGTCAAGGACCGTCAGCGGTCCGGACAGGTGCCACAGGATCACGCCGAACGCGGCGACGCTCAACACCGACTCGACGGCGCCGAACAGCAGGGTGCTGCCCGAGCCGTGCGACGGCACGTTCGGCTCGCCCGTCACGGTGGTGACGATGTCGATGTCCTGTTGGATGCGCTGATCGGGATTGTCGATCGGTTCCTTGGCGAGTTGGCCCCGGTAGTACGCGTGCCCGTCCAGCCAGTCGCCGGTCAGCCTGCGGGTCAACCACACTCGCCAGTCGATGATGAATCGTTGGGTGAGGTAGAGGTCGAGCAGGAACCGGGCGGCGGCCACCGTCGCAAGGATCGCGAAGATTCCCATCGACGTCCAAAACCCATGGACGCCAGTTTGTTTCAGGGAAGTCTCCGACGAGCCGCTGCCCTCGAAGGCGACCTGCAACGCCGAGAAGAGATCGTTGGCGTAGTAGCTGATGAGAACGCTGACCCGCACCGACACGACCGCCGAAGCCAGCAGAGCCGCCAGCACCAACCACACCGGCCAGCTCGCGCGCCCGACGAAGTAATCACCGGTGATGCGCCAGAACTGGCGCCCCCACCCGGTGAACCGGTGCAGCAGGACGAGCACCACGACCACGCAGAGCGCGGCGATCAGGAATGTCTCGAGCACCCACAGCGTCGAGTTGACGAGTTCATTGCTCCAGTCGACCGATGGTTTGAACTCTGGAGAATCCATCCGACGAAACTCCTCCGCAGGCGTCCGACGACACCGCTCTGCGGCGAAGCTACCGCAGCGCCGACCTGGCTGATCCCGGGTCGAATGCGATTGGGTGCCGATCACACTCTCGGCGGGTGTTCCCGGCCGCGTACCTTGAACACGTGCCCAAGACCGCTCCCAAGTCCAAGAACAGCGCCCCGAACCGGCTGAGCAACCGGTTCTGGAAGCTGCTCGGCGCCAGCACCGACAAGGATCAAGCCCAGTCGATGGGGCACGTCCGCGCCGCCTCCGACTTCGAAGAGAAGGCCGCAGGCCTCGACGACGAGCAGCTGCGCAAGGCCGCCAAGCTGCTCAACCTCGGCGAGCTGGCCGAGTCGTCCGACATCCCGCAATTCCTGGCGATCGCCCGCGAGGCGTCCGAACGTGCAACCACGCTGCGACCGTTCGACGTTCAGCTGCTCGGCGCGCTGCGGATGCTTGCGGGCGACGTGGTCGAGATGGCGACCGGCGAGGGCAAGACCCTGGCGGGCGCGATCGCCGCGGCGGGCTACGCATTGGCGGGCCGCAGCGTGCACGTCATCTCCGTCAACGACTACCTGGCCCGACGCGACGCCGAATGGATGGGGCCGCTGCTCGAGGCCATGGACCTGTCCGTCGGCTGGATCACCGCCGAGTCCACGCCCGACGAGCGCCGTGACGCCTACGCCTGCGACGTCACCTACGCCTCGGTCAACGAGATCGGCTTCGACGTGCTGCGCGACCAGCTGGTCACCGACGTCGAAGACCTGGTGTCGCCGGATCCGGACGTCGCACTGATCGACGAGGCCGACTCGGTGCTCGTCGACGAGGCGCTGGTGCCGCTGGTGCTCGCGGGCACGACGCACCGCGAGCAGCCACGGGTCGAGGTCATCCGGCTGGTCGGCGAGCTTTTCGCGGACAAGTCCGCCGAAATCTACTTTGACACCGACCCCGATCGTCGCAACGTGCACCTCACCGAGGCGGGCGCCCGCAAGCTCGAGGCCGCCCTCGGTGGCATCGATCTGTACTCCGAGGAGAACGTCAGCACCACGCTGACCGAGGTCAACGTCGCCCTGCACGCCCACGTGCTGTTGCAGCGCGACGTGCACTACATCGTCCGCGACGACGCGGTGCAGCTGATCAACTCGTCGCGAGGCCGGATCGCGCAACTGCAGCGCTGGCCCGACGGTCTGCAGGCCGCCGTCGAGGCCAAGGAAGGCATCGAGACCACCGAGACCGGTGAGGTGCTCGACACCATCACGGTCCAAGCGCTGATCAACCGGTATCCCACCGTGTGCGGCATGACCGGCACCGCGCTGGCCGCGGGCGAGCAGCTGCGCCAGTTCTACAAGCTGGGCGTCTCGCCGATCCCGCCGAACACCCCGAACGTGCGCGAGGACGAGGCCGACCGGGTGTACATCACCGTCGCCGCGAAGAACGACGCCGTCATCGAACACATCAAGTCGGTGCACGAGACCAACCAGCCCGTGTTGGTCGGCACCCGCGACGTCGCCGAATCCGAGGAACTGCACGAGCGCCTCGTCAAGGCCGGCGTGCCCGCGGTCGTGCTCAACGCCAAGAACGACGCCGAGGAAGCCGCGGTGATCGCCGAGGCGGGCACCCTCGGCAAGGTCACCGTGTCCACCCAGATGGCAGGCCGCGGTACCGACATCCGGCTCGGCGGCTCCGACGAGACCGACCATGACGAGGTCGCCGAGCTTGGTGGCCTGCACGTCATCGGCACCGGCAGGCATTTCACCGAGCGCCTGGACAACCAGCTGCGCGGCCGCGCAGGACGACAGGGCGATCCCGGCTCGTCGGTGTTCTTCTCCAGCTGGGAGGACGACGTCGTCGCCGCTCACCTCGAGCCGCAGAAGCTGCCGACGCACACCGACGAAGACGGCCGGATCACCAACGACAAAGCTGCCCAACTGCTCGAACACGCGCAGCGTATCGCCGAGGGCAAGCTGCTCGACGTGCACGCCAACACCTGGCGCTACAACCAGCTGGTCGCCCAGCAGCGCGCGATCATCTCGGATCGTCGCGAGAAGCTGCTCCGCACTGCGACGGCGCGCGAGGAGCTGGCCGCGCGTTCGCCCGAGCGCTACGAAGTGCTGGTCGAGGAGATCGGCGAGGAGCGGCTGGAGAAGATCTGCCGGCTGATCATGCTGTATCACCTGGACCGCGGCTGGGCCGACCACCAGGCCTACCTGTCCGACATCAGGGAGAGCATCCACCTACGCGCGCTTGGCAGGCAGAACCCGCTCGACGAATTCCACCGGATGGCGGTGGACGCGTTCGGCTCGCTGGCGGCCGACGCCATCGAGGCGGCGCAGCAGACGTTCGAGACCGCCAACGTGGTCGAAGACGAGCAGGGCCTGGACCTGTCCAAGCTGGCGCGTCCGACCTCGACGTGGACCTACATGATTCACGACAATCCACTGGCCGACGACACCATGTCCGCGCTGAGCCTGCCAGGTGTTTTCCGCTAGGTTTACGCCATGGAGCCCAGGCCCGAGGGCAGGATCCGGGACGTGCACCCGACGCCAGGGGAGCCCGGCGACCGGATCCTGACCATTCCGAATGCGCTGAGCGTGTTGCGGCTGGTCCTGGTGCCGGTGTTCCTCTACCTCCTGCTCGGCATACACGCCGACGCCTGGGCCGTCGCCGTGCTGATGTTCAGCGGCTTCTCCGACTGGGCGGACGGCAAGATCGCCCGTCTGGTGGACAATCAGTCGTCGCGCCTGGGAGCGCTGCTCGATCCCGCGGTCGACCGCATCTACATGCTGGTCGTCCCCGTCGCGATGGCGATCGACGGCATCGTGCCGTGGTGGATCGTGCTCACGCTGATCGGACGTGACGTCGTGCTGGCCGCGACGCTTCCCGTGCTGCGCAGCCGCGGCCTGACGGCGCTGCCGGTGACCTACATCGGCAAGGCGGCGACGTTCGCGTTGATGTCGGGGCTGCCCCTGATCCTGTTGGGCCAGTGGGATGCGCTGTGGAGCCGCATCATCCTGGCCATTGGCTGGGCCTTCCTGATCTGGGGCATGGCCATGTATCTGTGGTCGGCCGTGCTCTACCTGGTCCAGGTCGTGCTGGTGGTGCGCCAGATGCCCCGGGTGCGTGGCGGAGGGCAGGAGCGAAGTGACCCGGGAAGTAGATCCAGTGGCTGACGACGAACGCGCGCTCGGCGGGTACGGCGCCGAAGCCGGCCGCAACGCGCACGAGGCGGATGCGCCGACGCTGATCCCGGTGCCGTCGCTGCTGCGTTCGTTGCTCTCCGAGCACCTCGATCCCGGCTATGCCGCTGCCGCGGCGCGCCGCAAGTCAGGCAACACCCGCAGCCGGTGGTCGGACCTCAGTTGGCAGCTGCTCGCCGGCGTGGCGGTCGCCGCCGTCTTCGCCGCGGCGGCAGCACAAGCGCAGTCGGTCGCCCCAGCGACCCACGAGACTCAGTTGGTGTTGGCCGACGGGGTGCGGTCGGCCGAGGCCGTTACCGCCGGCTCCACGTCCCGACGCAACGACCTGGCCTCCGAGGTCGAGACCGAACGGCGCACCCGTCTCGAAGGTGACGAACAGGGCAGGCAACTGCTTGGCAGCCTCGACGTCGCGGAGGCCGCCGCGGCAGCGACGCGCGTGCAGGGACCCGGACTCACGGTGACCGTGACCGAACCCCCGACTGCCCGCGACCTGACCGACGTGTCCAAGGAGCGGGTGCCGGGCAGTCGCCAGGTCATTCTCGACCGGGACCTGCAGTTGGTGGTCAACTCACTGTGGGTCAGCGGCGCGGAGGCCATCGCCGTCGGCGGAGTGCGGATCGGGCCCAACGTGACGATCCGGCAGGCCGGTGGCGGGATTCTCGTCGACAATCAACCGATCAGCAGCCCCTACGTCGTGCTCGGAATCGGGCCACCCCACGGAATGCACGACACGTTCGACAACAGTCCGGCGCTACAGCGGCTTCGGCTCCTTGAGGCCTCCTACGGGGTCGGGGTCAACGTCAGCGAAGGCGACGGCCTCGCCGTCCCTGCCGGCTCGGTACGAGACGTCAACTTCGCCAAGCAGATCGGACGCTGACCCCTGAAATGCACGACCGGAGAGCAGACATGATCGGACCCACGTGATCGGAATCGCCGCACTCGTCGTCGGAATCGTGCTGGGGCTGGTATTCCATCCCAGCGTGCCCGAGGTGATCCAGCCGTATCTGCCGATCGCGGTGGTGGCCGCGCTCGACGCGGTGTTCGGCGGGCTTCGGGCCTACCTGGAGCGGATCTTCGACTCGAAGGTCTTCGTGGTGTCGTTCGTGTTCAACGTGTTGGTCGCGGCGATCATCGTGTTCGTCGGCGACCAGCTGGGTGTGGGCACACAACTGTCCACCGCAATCATCGTCGTGCTCGGCATCCGGATCTTCGGCAATGCCGCCGCTCTGCGGCGCAGGCTGTTCGGGGCGTGATGAGCGACCACCCGCACTCGCACGCGACCGAGCCGGAACATCACGGCCGGCACGAGCGGGGCCCCGACGAACCGGCCCAGCCGATCGGCGAGCTGCTGCCCAGCGGTATGGCCGGCGTGTTCCGCCGCGGCCGGTCCCAGATCGTGTTCGGCGGGCTCGCGGTGCTGCTGTGCATGGTGCTCGGCGTCGCGATCGTCACGCAGGTCCGCCAGACCGAGTCCGGCGACTCGCTGGAGACCGCCAGGCCCGCCGACCTACTGGTGCTGCTCGATTCGCTGCAACAGCGCGAAGCGGCCCTCAACACCGAGGTCGCCGATCTCCAGCGCACCCTGACTGCGCTGCAGTCCTCCGGCAGCAACGATCAGGCGGCGGTCGAGAACGCCAGGGCGAGGCTGGGCGCGCTGTCGATCCTGATCGGCACCGTGGGCGCGACGGGGCCGGGGGTCACGCTGACGATCGGCGACACCGCCCCCGGCGTGTCGCCGGAGACGATGCTCGACGTGATCAACGAGCTGCGTGCCGCGGGCGCAGAGGCCATGGAGATCAGATCCGCAGGAGGGCAGCCAGCGGTGCGTGTCGGCGTCGACACCTGGGTGATCGGTTCGGCCGGTGCGCTCAACGTTGACGGAACCCCGCTGAGCCCGCCGTATTCGGTTCTGGCGATTGGCGATCCACCCACGCTGGCCGCCGCGATGAACATCCCCGGTGGGGCGATGGACAGCATCGAGCGGGTCGGCGGCACAATGACTGTGCAACAATCTGCCACCGTCGACGTGACCGCCTTGCGGCAACCGAAACCCCGCCAATACGCTCAGCCCGTCAAGTGAGCCGACCCGCGATGAGCCCAAGAACCAAGGAGCGCCGTGAGCGAGATTCCGCCCGACCTTTACTACACCTCGGACCACGAATGGGTTCGTCGCACGGGTGACGACACCGTCCGAGTCGGCATCACGGACTACGCGCAGTCAGCGCTGGGTGACGTGGTGTACACCGACCTGCCCGCGGTCGGCACCGAGGTCGAGGCCGGCAGTGAGTTCGGAAACGTGGAATCGACCAAGTCGACGTCCGAGCTGTACGCACCGCTGACGGCGAAAGTCGTTGCAGTGAACGAGGATCTCGTCGACGCGCCAGAGCAGATCAACGCGGAGCCGTACGGGGCAGGCTGGCTCGTCGACCTGCAGGTCGACGCGGCGAGTCTGGACGACGCCCTGGCCTCTCTGCTCGACGCCGAAGGCTACCGGGCGACCCTCGACGAATGAGAAAACGGGCGGTGGTGGACACATCGGCAGGTACCGCGCGGTACGGTCGTCACAGACGCATGACGGACTGCCACGAGGCGGGCCGGTCACGCCAGACATCGCCACAGCAGCCAGTTAGGAGCAGCGGGTGACGGATAACGACACCAGTTCGGGAGCTGACCAGACGTCTGACGAAGTCACGGTGGAGACCACATCGGTCTTCCGCGCGGATTTCCTCAACGAGCTGGACGCTCCGGCAACGGCGGGAAGCGAGAGCGGGGTCTCGGGGGTAGAGGGACTGCCCACGGGATCGGCGTTGCTCGTCGTCAAGCGCGGCCCCAATGCGGGCTCGCGTTTCCTGCTCGACCAGGCCACTACGTCGGCCGGGCGACATCCCGACAGCGACATCTTCCTCGACGACGTCACCGTGAGTCGCCGCCACGCCGAGTTCCGCCTGGAGAGCAGCGAATTCCAGGTGGTCGACGTCGGCAGCCTCAACGGCACCTACGTCAACCGTGAACCGGTCGACTCGGCGGTGCTTGCCAACGGCGACGAGGTACAGATCGGCAAGTTCCGCCTGGTGTTCCTGACCGGGCCAAAGACAGACGACGGCGGCTCGGGCAGTTAGTGGGTTCAAAATGACGGCGATGAGCGCTCGCGCGAAGAGCAAATGACCCAGCCCGACACCCCAGCGCTGGCCGGGATGTCGATCGGCGCCGTCCTCGACCTGTTGCGACCGGACTTCCCGGACGTCACCATCTCCAAGATCCGGTTCTTGGAGGCCGAAGGGCTGGTCACACCCGAGCGCACGCCGTCGGGTTACCGGCGCTTCACCGCGTACGACTGTGCTCGCCTGAGGTTCGTCCTCACTGCCCAGCGCGATCAATATCTGCCGCTGAAGGTGATCAAGTCCCAACTGGACGCACAGCCCGACGGCGAGCTGCCCAAGACGGGGTCGGCGTACGGGGTGCCGCGCCTGGTGCAGGTGTCGGATGGTTCCGCCGAAGGCGTCCATGACACCGCTGCCGTTGGGCCCCCGCAGGTCCGGCTGAGTCGCGAGGATCTGCTGGCCCGCTCTGGCGTCGACGACGAGATGCTCACCGCACTGATCCGGGCAGGCATCGTCAAGCCAGGCCCTGCCGGGTTCTTCGACGAGCACTCGGTGGTCACCGCCCAGTGCGCGCGGGCACTCGCCGAGTACGGCATCGAGCCGCGTCACCTGCGCGCCTTCAGGTCCGCTGCGGACCGTCAGTCCGACTTGATCGCGCAGATCGCGGGCCCGGTCGTGAAGGCGGGCGCGCGTGACCGCGCCGACGACCTGGCTCGCGAGGTGGCTGCACTGGCAATCACGTTGCACACGTCGTTGATCAAGTCGGCCGTGCGCGACGTATTGGATCGCTGAGGACTAGACTCGCATCGACGGTTTGAAGTGCGGAAGGCAGACACAGATGGGCGAGGTTCGTGTGGTCGGCATTCGCGTGGAACAGCCGCAGAACCAACCGGTCCTGCTCTTGCGTGAGTCCAACGGTGACCGGTACCTGCCCATCTGGATAGGTCAGCCCGAGGCGACGGCGATCGCGCTCGAGCAGCAGGGTGTCGAGCCCTCGCGGCCACTGACCCACGATCTGATCCGAGATCTGATTGCCGCGCTTGGCCATTCGCTCAAGGAGGTCAGGATCGTCGATTTGCAGGAGGGCACCTTCTACGCCGACCTGATCTTCGACCGCGACATCAAGGTGTCGGCGCGCCCGTCGGACTCGGTGGCGATCGCCCTTCGGGTCGGTGTGCCGATCTACGTCGAGGAAGCGGTGCTCGCGGAGGCCGGCCTGCTCATCCCCGACGAGGGCGACGAGGAAGCCTCCGGTGGCGCCGTGCGCGAGGACGAGGTGGAGAAGTTCAAGGAGTTCTTGGACAGCGTCTCGCCCGATGACTTCAAGGCGACGTGAGCGGCTCATAGCGGTTGGTCGGCGAGGTTCCGATTTGTCACGGATGCGTCTCAACTGACCTGTGTCGCTCGACACGCGGAGCGGGTTTCACGGTTCCGCGAATGGGGCAGCCATACTTTGAATCACGACGGGCAGTCACGGCTCGGCGGGAAGCGTATGCTCGACACATTCGAGCTTGGAGCAAACGCGTTGCCTCGCAGTTCAGACTGCGTAGCACGAAGCGAGTTCGACTCGGCGAAGGGATGGACTGTGGGCGACACGCCACGTCAAGAGCAGTTGGATCTGTCTTCCGGTGGCTCTCCGAAGGAGGCGGCACCGACCCCGGCCAGCGAACCCGTTCAGGGTGGTCTGTTTCCCGATGACTCCGTCCCCGACGAACTCGTGGGCTATCGCGGGCCGAGCGCATGCCAGATCGCAGGCATTACCTACCGCCAGCTGGACTACTGGGCGAGGACCTCACTCGTGGTCCCGTCCATCCGCGGCGCGGCGGGCTCGGGCAGCCAACGGCTCTACTCCTTCAAGGACATCCTGGTCCTGAAGATCGTGAAAAGACTTCTCGACACCGGCATCTCGCTGCACAACATCCGGGTCGCGGTCGATCACCTGCGCCAGCGCGGAGTGAAGGACCTGGCCAACATCACCCTGTTCTCCGACGGCACCACCGTCTACGAGTGCACGTCCGCCGAAGAGGTCGTCGACCTGTTGCAGGGCGGCCAGGGCGTGTTCGGCATCGCGGTGTCCGGCGCGATGCGGGAACTGACCGGCGCCATCGCAGACTTCCCCGGTGAGCGTGCCGACGGCGGCGAATCCATCGCAACGCCCGAGGATGAGCTGGCTTCGCGCCGCAAGCACCGCGACCGCAAGATCGGCTGACTATCCACGGGATAGTTCTCCCGGGTCGCTTCGATGGAGCCGCGCGTGCGTGGACTGCCCTCCGGTAGACTCGGGAACCGCATCGTCCCCCCGCGGGAGAGTTCCGTGGCCGCCAGCCACGGACGCCGAAGGAGCAATACCTCTCCGTCAACCTCTCAGGCACCCAGGACCGCGAGGGACCCCGATGCCTCTGGAAAGCGGTGCGCCGTCGTAGGTCAGAACGGCTCACCCGCCCATGGGGAAAGGCACCCGCGCCGTCCGCCGGGTCGCTGAATCTCTCAGGCGCCCGGTTCGGGTCGACGACAGAGGGGGAGGACGGCAGCCTTGCTGCGCTCCGAGCCCGAGAGGTCGCCCGTGTCCGGTTCCACATCAGGTCACCACCAATTCAGCTTCGCCGATAGGCACATCGGCCCTGACGCCGACGCCGTCACGACCATGCTCAAGGTCATCGGGGTGGAGTCACTTGCCGAACTCGCCGAGAAGGCGCTCCCCGCTGGGATTCTCGACACGGTGACCGTCGACGGGCTGGCGCCGGGGCTCGATCGGCTGCCCCCACCGGCGACCGAGGAGCAGGCGCTGGCCGAACTGCGTGCGATGGCAGACGCCAATACGGTCGCGGTGTCGATGATCGGGCAGGGTTACTTCGACACGCTGACGCCAGCGGTGTTGCGCCGCAACATCCTCGAGAACCCGGCGTGGTACACCGCGTACACCCCGTACCAACCCGAGATCAGCCAGGGCCGGTTGGAGGTACTGCTGAACTTCCAGACCATGGTCGAGGATCTGACCGGCCTCGAGGTGGCGAACGCCTCGATGCTCGACGAGGCGACCGCCGCGGCCGAGGCCATGACGCTGATGCACCGTGCGGTGAAGAACTCCGTCAACCGCCTCGCGGTGGACACCGACGTCTACGCCCAGACCGCGGCCGTGCTCGCCACCCGCGCTGCGCCACTCGGCATCGAGATCGTCACCGCCGACCTGCGCGATGGCCTGCCCGATGGCGACTTCTTCGGCGTGATCGTCCAGTCACCCGGCGCCAGTGGCGTCGTCACCGACTGGACCGCCCTTGTCACCCAGGCACACGAGCGCGGCGCGCTGGTGGCGGTCGGTGCCGACCTGCTGGCGGTCACGCTGATCGCCCCGCCCGGCCAGATCAACGCCGACGTCGCGTTCGGAAGCACCCAACGCTTCGGCGTGCCAATGGGGTTCGGTGGTCCGCACGCCGGCTATCTGGCGGTGCACACCAAGCATGCGAGGCAATTGCCCGGCCGATTGGTCGGAGTATCGGTGGACTCCGACGGATCAGTGGCGTATCGACTCTCGCTGCAGACCCGCGAACAGCACATCCGCAGGGACAAGGCGACCAGCAACATCTGTACCGCGCAGGTGCTGTTGGCCGTGATGGCCGCGATGTACGCGAGCTACCACGGTGCCGACGGCCTCACCGCGATCGCGCACCGCGTGCACGGCCACGCACTCGGCGTGGCGACCGGCCTCGACGCCGCAAGCGTCGAGGTGGTGCACGACGCGTTCTTCGACACTGTGCTGGCCCGGGTTCCAGGTCGCGCCAAGGAGATTCGTGCAGCGGCGAAGGCGCGTGACATCAACGTGTGGCTCGTCGACGATGACCACGTTTCGGTGTCGTGCGACGAGGCCACCACCGCCGAGCACGTCGAGGAGGTACTCGAGGCGTTCGGGGCGACCCGCGGCGGGCATCACTGGCCTGGCCCTGAAATCGCCACGCGCACATCACGGTTCCTGACTCACCCCGCGTTCACCCGGTACCGCACCGAGACCGAGATGATGCGCTATCTGCGGTCGCTCGCCGACAAGGACATTGCACTGGACCGCAGCATGATTCCGCTCGGGTCGTGCACGATGAAGCTCAACGCGGCAGCCGAGATGGAGTCGATCAGCTGGCCCGAGTTCGCCCGCCAGCATCCCTTCGCGCCTGCCTCGGACACACCCGGCCTTCGCAAGCTGATCGCGGAGCTCGAGACGTGGCTCACCCAGCTCACCGGATACGACGCGGTCTCCCTGCAGCCCAACGCGGGCTCACAGGGCGAGTACGCGGGCCTGCTGGCGATCCACGCGTACCACGAGAGCCGTGGTGACAGTGGACGCGACGTCTGCCTGATTCCGTCAAGTGCACACGGGACCAACGCGGCGTCGGCGGCGCTGGCATGCATGCGCGTCGTGGTAGTGGCGTGCCGCGACAACGGCGACGTCGATCTTGATGACTTGCGTGCCAAGGTGTCTGAGCACGCCGAACGAGTGGCGGCACTGATGATCACCTATCCGTCCACGCACGGCGTCTTCGAGCACGACATCGCGGAGATCTGCGCTGCGGTGCACGACGTCGGCGGCCAGGTGTACGTCGACGGCGCCAACCTGAACGCGTTGGTTGGCCTGGCCCGTCCCGGCCGGTTCGGCGGCGACGTCAGCCACCTGAATCTGCACAAGACGTTCTGCATTCCGCACGGCGGTGGCGGCCCAGGCGTCGGTCCGGTCGCGGTGCGCTCACACCTTGCGCCGTACCTGCCGGGGCACCCGCTTGCCGATGAGCTCACCGACACCTACACCGTGTCGGCCGCCCCGTACGGGTCGGCGTCGATCCTGCCGATCACGTGGGCCTACATCCGGATGATGGGGGCGCCCGGGTTGCGCGCCGCGACGCTCACCGCGATCGCGTCGGCCAACTACATCGCCCGCCGCCTCGACGAGTACTACCCGGTGCTCTACACGGGTGAGAACGGCATGGTGGCCCACGAGTGCATCCTGGACCTGCGGGGGATCACCAAGAACACCGGCGTCACCGTCGATGACGTGGCGAAGCGGTTGGCGGACTACGGTTTCCACGCTCCCACGATGAGTTTCCCCGTGGCGGGCACGCTCATGGTGGAGCCGACGGAGAGCGAGAGCCTGACCGAGGTGGACGCGTTTTGCGAGGCGATGATCTCCATCCGCGCCGAGATCGACCAGGTCGGATCGGGCTCGTTGCCCGCGGAGGACAACCCGCTGCGCAACGCCCCGCACACCGCCGAATGCCTGCTGGTGGCCGATTGGGATCACCCCTACAGCCGCGAACAGGCGGCATACCCGCTTGGCAAGGCGTTCCGGCCCAAGGTGTGGCCGCCCGTGCGACGGATCGACGCCGCGTACGGCGACCGCAACCTGGTGTGCTCCTGCCCACCGGTGGAGGCCTTCGCCTGACTCCGGGCCGGGCGGGCCGCCGCTAGTCCAACAGGTCCTAGTCCAACAGGTCGTTGATGTTCGAGACCATCTCGGGGGAGTCCGAGGCTGGCACGCTCTGATACTGGCCGCCGGTGATCTCCGTGATGGCCTGCCAGGTCGCCCGATCCGGGTCGTCGCCAACGTTGATGACGTTGATGGCCACCTTCTTGGCGGGGTCGAACGCGGCGCGGATCGTGTCCTGCAGACCGGTGCCGTTCAGCGATTGGTCGGTGTGCGGGCCCGAGGTGATGATCAGAACCGAATTCGGTTGCCCGGCACGGAAGTTGGTGACCGCATCGGTGTAGACGTTGCGCAGGGTGGTGAATGACACGCGGCCGCTTGTCGTCGATGCCAAGCCGTCGAATCCGGCGATCAGCGCGGCACTGCGCGGCTGTCCCTGGACCGGGTCGCCGAGCGGACCGAGCGGAACCAGGGTGGACCCTTCGGCTCCATTGAATGCCGTCAGTCCGACCACCGCGTTGGGCGGCAAGGCAGCCACCCTGGCCTTCAACGCCGTCACCACCGGGCCGAGGTTCAGCGTCTGGTCGAGCATCACCGATACCGGGCCCGTCCCCGATGGCGTGTTCGGGCCTGCCGACGGGGGGCCCGATACCGCGTTCGCCAGCGTTGCCCGCATGGAGTTGTCACCCACGGACATCGGCGCAGGAAGCGAACCGAGGTCGACGACGTCGTTCTTCGGGGGCGTGCCGCCGTCGGTACGGAAGCCGGCCTTGGCCAATTCGGTCATGGGTTCGGCGCCGCGCAGATACCTGGCGAACTCGCTGGCGGCGCTCACCTGTTCCTGGGAAAGCCAACTGCCGGCGAGCAATACGGTCGGATAGTCGGCGATGGCGGTGGGGCCCGGCGGAAGCCAAGAGGTCAGCCGACCCTTCGCGTCGGGCATCGACCCGCCACGTTGGTAGAGCAGCTGTTCGGTGGTGACCACTGCGTGCACCGGCGTCGTGGCCGGGTCGCCGGCCTGCAGCAGGGCGTCCAACGCGGTGGATGCCTTGGAGTCGGCGAGCTTGGGTTGGCCTGCCATCAGCGTGCTGACGGCGGGGGTGCCTGCGGTGGCCGGTGCTCCTGGCGGGGCCGACGTGGTGGCGACGGCCTCGGCGGCCAGGTAACCGGCGTCGCTGTCCTCGGTCAGCGGCAGCGCCAGCCGCAACGAGCCCCAGCCGGACAGGTTCAGTCCGTCCATCGACGTCGGGTTGGTCTGCAGGGCAGGCAGGGTCGACCAGTTCTGTTGTGCCAGCGCATCCTTCAGCTGCGGGCGCACGGCAAGCACGACCGGCGAGGTGACAAGGGAACGACTGTCGCTGACCGTCTGTTCACCGGTGGCGGCTTCGAGCCGCGCCTCCGACACCGAGCTGCCAGGAATCCACAACGCCGGGCGCTCGCCGAGTTCGCCGGGCCACGCCCCGACGAAACCGTTCACCACCGCGTCGGAATCTGCAGGCCGCACGCCAACTTTCACGCATCGGTCCCCGACGGGGGCCGCGGTCTGGTTGTACTTGTCCGCGAGGGCACGCAGTGGGTCGGCGATGCTGGGGTCGGCGACAACGGCGACGGCGACTTCGCCCTCTACGCAGCGTGCGGCCCCTGCGTGCGACCGATTGGACAGCGCGTCACCGAGGAAGCGCCACCCGATGACCCCGCCGACGACAACCACCACGGCGACGAGGGCCGCGATGACGCCGATGCTGACGCCGCGCCTCTTGGGATCGACCGCCCGGTGGCTGCCCGTCCACTCGCCGCCCTCCCAGTCACCGCCGTGGGCACGTCCCGTGACAGGCGGCCGCGATGGTGGCGGGGGATTCGCGGCGAAGGAGTGTGTCGGGGCCTCGGGCTCCTCGTAGCGGTAGTCCGGCTCGTCGCGCTCCCAGAAGTTCGGCTCGTACCCGGGTTGGCGGGGCGCCGGTTCTTCGTAGCCGGCTTCGTCGTAATCGTCCTCGTAATCGGAGTCGTCGAAGTCGGCTTGCTCATAACCAGTTTGGTCGTCGTGCTCGTCGCCCGCGAAATCACGATTGGCATAAGGGGGTTCGGCAGAACCCGGTTCGCCATATCCGGGACCGGCCTCGTAGCCCTGTTCGTAGCTCGGCTGATCGTAGGAGAAGCCCTGCGCACCGTCATCGTGCGGAGCCCGAGGGTCGTCGGGTGCTTCGTCGGGGTCGGGAACGCTGTGCCTACCCATTCCTAACCGTTCCTGGTTTGCGAGCAGGAGTGAATTCTGCTCGGGTGCGGCCCGAACGGTCTTGGCCGCGGCTGGCGGGTGTTTTCCGGTGGACCGGTGCGCATCGTGTGCGACCGGTGGACCGGAACTGCCGTGCTGCTATGTGGTCAACGGTGGCGTCCAAGCCTGGCCGGCGGTGTGCCCGCTGCGGTCCACTGTCCGCAGCGGGGTCCTGCCGGCCGATGCCTGAACGACGGTCCGAGACCGCATCTGCCGACCGCGGCGCCGCAACGTGATGAGGTCGCGATGGGCGGATCGGAAGTGTGCTGACAACATTCTGGCAGACACCACCGACAAACACGCCGCACCGCGCTGGCGCACTCACTTTCGCGCGGTAATGCATGCTTCCGCTCACTATGCGACCAACAGTGGGCAACCCCTGCGCTCCTTGCCTTGGCTGATCATTCGGCGGCTCCGGAGGGACTCGTCATCCGGCTCGGCCGCTACGGCTCGTCATCCGGCTCGGCCGAAGTCTAGTCACAGGCCGGAATGTCGGGCTTTGAACTCGCGGCGGCGCCGGTGCAGGATCGGTTCGGTGTAGCCGTTGGGCTGCTGCGCACCCGACAGAATCAGCTCCTGTGCAGCCTCGAACGCGATGCTGGCCTCGGGATCGGGCGCCATCGGCAGATAGCTCGGATCGTTGGCGTTCTGCTCGTCGACCACGGCGGCCATCCGGCGCAGGCTGGCCTTGACGTCATCGGTAGTGATGACGCCGTGGCGCAACCAGTTCGCCAGCAGCTGGCTGGAGATGCGCAGCGTGGCGCGGTCCTCCATCAGCGCGACGTTGTGGATATCGGGCACCTTGGAACAGCCGACGCCCGCGTCGATCCAGCGCACGACGTAGCCGAGGATCGACTGGCAGTTGTTGTCGACCTCTTCGCGGATCTCCTCGGGCGCCCACGCCAGTTCGCTGGCCAACGGGATGGTCAGCAGCTCGTCGATGGTCGTCCGCTTCTTGCCCTTGAGCTCGTTCTGCACCTCGAAGACGTCGACCTGGTGGTAATGCATCGCGTGCAGCGTCGCTGCGGTCGGGGAGGGCACCCATGCGGTGGTTGCGCCCGCCTTGGGCTGACCGATCTTCTGCTCGACCATGTCGGCCATCAGGTCGGTCATGGCCCACATGCCCTTGCCGATCTGGGCGCGCCCGGAAAGGCCTGCGGCCAGCCCGGTGTCGACGTTGGCATCCTCGTAGGCCTTGATCCACGGCTGGCTCTTCATCGCCCCCTTGCGGATCATCGGCCCAGCCTCCATGGAGGTGTGGATCTCGTCGCCGGTGCGGTCCAGGAAGCCGGTGTTGATGAACACGACCCGGTCGGCGGCCGCCTTGATGGAGGCCTTCAGGTTCAGGGTGGTGCGCCGCTCCTCGTCCATGATGCCGACCTTGAGCGTGGCCTGCGGAAGGCCAAGCACGTCCTCGACGCGGCCGAACAGCTCGCACGTGAACGCGACCTCGTCGGGGCCGTGCATCTTCGGCTTCACGATGTAAACCGACCCGGTGCGGCTGTTGACCAGAGGCCCGTTGTCCTCATTCGCCTTCAAGCCGTGCATCGCGATGAGCCCGGTGAACAGCGCGTCCTGGATGCCCTCTGGCACCTCTGTGCCTTCTTCGCCGTCGGCGCCTGTGGTGATCGCGTCGTTCGTCATCAGGTGACCGACGTTGCGCACGAACAGCAGGCTGCGTCCCGGCAGGGTGATCTCGCCACCGTCCGGGGCGGTGTAGGTGCGGTCCTGGTTGAGGACGCGGGTGAACGTCTTGTCGCCCTTGCTGACCTCTTCGGTCAGGTCGCCGCGGTTCAGGCCGAGCCAGTTGCGGTAGCCGAGCACCTTGTCGTCGGCGTCGACGGCGGCGATCGAGTCCTCGAAGTCCATGATCGTGGTGATCGCCGACTCGAGCACGACGTCCTTGATGCCAGCGGCGTCGGTGGCGCCGACGGGGGAGTCGGGGTCGACGAGGATCTCGATGTGCAGGCCGTGGTTCTTCAACAACACGGACCACTTCGGAGAGCCGAGCTCGCCGGTGTAGCCGACGAACTTCTCGGGCTGGGCGAGGCCGACCGATAGTTCGTCGCCGAGATCGATCAGGAGCTGACCGTCGTCGATTTTGAGTCCAGTCGCCTGGTCCCACGTACCCGACGCCAGCGGCACGGCGTCGTCGAGGAACCCGCGGGCGTAGGCGATCACCTTGTCGCCGCGCACCCGGTTGTAGCTCGTGCCCTTCTCGGCGCCGTCCGCCTCGGGAATGACGTCGGTGCCGTACAACGCGTCGTACAGCGATCCCCACCTGGCGTTGGACGCGTTGAGCGCGAACCGCGCGTTCAGGATGGGCACCACCAGCTGCGGTCCGGCGGTGGTGGTGATCTCGGCGTCGACGCCGGAGGTGGTGATGGTGAAGTCGGCGGGCTCTGGCTGCAGGTAGCCGATCTCGGTGAGGAACGCCTGGTACTCCGCGGGATCGAATGGTCCGATGACGCGCTGGCGGTGCCACTTGTCGATCTGCGCCTGCAGCTCGTCGCGACGGGCAAGCAGTTCCTGGTTCTTCGGCGCAAGGTCGGTGACCACCTTGTCCACGCCCGCCCAGAAGCTCTCTGGATCCAGCCCGGTGCCCGGCAGGGCCTCGTTGGTCACGAAGTCGTGCAGCACCTTGGCGACCCGCAGATTGCCGACGGTCACGCGATCAGTCGCGGGCGGGCGAAGCGGGGTGGGCTCAGACATTGGTATTTCCTCCCTAAAGCGTCGATCCATCTTACCCGTGGGTAACCCCAGCTAAGTTCCCCGCACCGAACCCGATTCGCGGTTCACCGTGCTGAGCAGCAGGTCACACCGGTCTGCGAGCGCCGCCCGCAGGGGCGCCGCACGGTCGGCGACGTCCTGCTGGGCGCGGACGTATTCGGCACGACCCGCTGAAGTCTCGATGGCAATCGGCTCGAAACCATATCCGGTGAGGTCGTACGGGCTCGCACGCATGTCCAGCTCGCGGGCATCGGCGGCGAGGTCGAGGCAGTCCATGAGCAAGCCAGACTCCACCAGCGGGCCCAGTTTCCCACAGAACTTGTAGAGATCCATGTTCGCGTGAACGCACCCCGGCTGTTCGGTGGCGACTTGCGACTGCCTGCTCAGCTTCTCGGCGTTGCGCGGCGCAGCAGGCTCGGTGAAGAACCGGTAGGCGTCGAAGTGGCTGCAACGCAACGGCATCGAATCGACCACTGCGTCGGTGGCCGCGGCGCCCAGCCGCAGTGGAACCTCGTGCCTGATGTCTGCGGTCCGGTAGACCATCGCCCACTCGTGCAGGCCGAAGCAATTCAACCGGGCTGGCCGACGGGCGGTGGCGTGCAGTAGCTCGGCGATGAACTCGACAGTCTCGATGCGGGCCAGCAGATGCTCGTGAGTGACGGTGACGGCCGATCCGAGCGTGCCGTAGCCGCTGCGTTCGCGGAAGCGGCAGGCCGACGCACCGTCCAGCACCACGCCGTATCCCGGGTGCCAACGGCGCAGCTGGCGGGGCTTGAGGCTGTAGTAGCTGAACAGGAAATCCCACACCGGGTGAGCTTCGCCACGTCTGGCCCTGCGCAGGTGCGGCTCGACGAAGCGGTCCACTCGTTCGGCGTGCCGACGTTCGCGCTCGGTCCACACGGATTCGTCGAGCACGGCCTTGAGCTGGACTGAGTCGAGTACGAGCTCAGACACGGTGGGTTCCGTCGCGAACGGTCCCCACCAGATCCTCGACGAGGTCTTCCAGCGTCACCATCGCGGTCACCTGGTCGGGGCTGGCGGTCTCGTGGCCCTCGCGCGACCGTTCGCCGGTGACCAGTGCGAGATGGCTGTTGTCGCGTCGCAGCCGTGACAACGCGTCGGGCAGTGGCAACGTCGCGAGCACTTGCGGCAGCGGCCGCACCATGGATGCATCGACGACCGCATCGGGATCGTCGACCAGTGACAGCACGTCCTTGATGTGAACGTAGCCGGTGAATCGGCCGGCGAGATCGACGACGGGGAAGCGGGAGTAGCCGGTCTCGGCGAGTGCCTGTTTGATCGCTGCGACAGTCGGCCCCGAGCCATCGGCGGCGGCGGGAACCGCGTGAATCTCGTTGACCGGCACCGCAACATCGGCCACGATGCGCGTGCGGATCTGCAGCGCCCGCGACAGCCGGCTGTGCTCCTCGGGGTCCAGTAACCCCTCGGACACCGACTCGGCGATCATCTCGGACAACTCGATCATCGACACCGTGTTCTCGAGCTCGTTCTTGGCTTCCACCCCGAACAGGCGCAGCGTCAGCTTTGCGCACCAGTCGTAGAAGGCGATGAACGGGCGCGCGATCCGAATCCAGACCAGGTACGGCGGGACCAGCAGCATCGCAGCCGATTCGGGCCCGGCGATGGCGATGTTCTTCGGCACCATCTCACCGAGCAGCACGTGCAGCACCACGACGACCGTGATCGCGACAAGGAACGACACCGTGTGCAGCACCGCGTCCGGCACACCCAGCAGGTCGAACGGCGTTTCGAGCAGATGGGCGACCGCGGGTTCTCCGACACGGCCGAGCAGGATCGAGCACACCGTGATGCCGAGCTGCGCACCCGCCAGCATCAGCGACAGGTTCTGGCCTGCCCGCATGACCGTGACGGCGCTGCGCTTGCCTTGTTCGGCGAGGGCTTCGAGCCGGTCGCGGCGCGCGGAGATGAGCGCGAACTCGGCGGCGACGAAGAAGGCGTTGGCGGCCAGCAGCAACACCGTCAGCAGAACGCCAAGAAGGTCACCCATCGGCGGGCTCCTCGTCGTGGCCGAGCCTGACCAGCTTGATCAGGTCGATGCGGCGACCGTCCATTCGCTCGACGCTCGCCAGCCAGCGCACCGGGTGGTCGACCGCGGCGTCGGGGTCGAACTCGGTCAACTTCACCGACTCGCCCTCGACCGGAATGTGGCCGAGCTCCTGGAGCACCAGACCACCGATCGTTTCGTACTCGCCCTCGGGGGCCCGGAACGGGGTTTCGGTGTCGACCTCGTCGATGCGCAGCAGTCCAGAGACCTGCCAGCCATTGCGCATCTCGACGACGTCGGGGGTCGCGTCGTCGTGCTCGTCGCGGACGTCACCGACGATCTCCTCGATCAGGTCCTCGACGGTGACCATGCCCGCGGTGCCGCCGTACTCGTCGACCACCAACGCGGTCTGCAGACCGTTCGCCCGGATCTGCGTCATCACGGCATCGCCGTCGAGGGTTGACGGCACCGTGGGAACGGGCAGTGCAATCGTGGCCAGCTTGGTGTTCGACCGCTCGGCGGGAGGCACTTCGAAGACCTGCTTGACGTGCACGATTCCGACGGTCTCGTCGAGATCGCCGTCGACGATCGGGAAGCGGGAGTAGCCGGTCTCCATTGCCTTGGCCACCAGGTCGGCGACGGTGTCGTCGGTCTGGAGTGCCTCGATCGTCGAGCGGGGCGTCATCAGCTCCTCGGCGGTACGGGTGCCGAACCTCAACGAGCGGTCCACCAGCGTGGCGGTCGAGAGGTCGAGCGAACCCTGGCGGGCGGAGTTGCGCACCAGCGACACCAGTTCCTGCGGCGACCGCGCCGACCGCAGCTCCTCGGCAGGCTCGATGCCCACACGGCGCAGGATCCAGTTCGCGGTGCCGTTGGTCAACTTGATCAACGGGGTGGTGGCCGTCGAGAACAGCAGTTGCGGACCTGCCACGACGCGTGCGGTGGCCAGTGGCTTTGCGATGGCGAGGTATTGGGCCACCAGTTCGCCGAACACCATCGACACCGAGGTGGCGATCAACAGCGCAAGGGCAAGTGCAAAGCCTTCGGCAACGCTCTCTGGCAGCGCCAGCGCGTGAAAAGCGGGTTCCAGCAGGTGCGCGAGCAGCGGCTCGGCGAGATAACCGGTGATCAGCGTGGTGATCGAGATGCCGACCTGGGCTCCCGACAGTTGAAACGACAGTGTTCGGTGCGCCCGCTGCACTAGCTTGTCGCGACGCTTGCCGCTGCGCGCATTGGCGTCGACGGTGCTTCGTTCCAGTGCCGTCAGCGAGAACTCGGCGGCCACGAACAGGGCGGTACCTGCGGTGAGCACGACGAAGCCGAGCAGGGCGAGCATGGTCAGGCCGAAGCTCATCGCAGCCTCGCGGAGATTTCGCCGGGTCTCGTGCCCGGCTGACTACTGGAGGGTTCGGCGTCCTGAGGTTCCATGCCGGGTTCGCGGGCGGTTGGCTCGGACCCGACGGCCCGGTCAGACGTGGGGGCCTCCACGGGTGCCTGCGGCACGTGATCCCTTTCCTTCAGCCGGGGTGGTGAGGCATCCATGTTAGCGGGTGGCGACCGGTGTGTTGGGTCACCAACCGGTCGGCAGCGGATGTCCCTCGGCGAATCCGGCTGCCGACTGCACGCCGAGGACGACCTTCTCGTGCAGTTCGGGAAGGGTTGCCGCGCCGACGTAGGTGCAGGTGCTGCGGACGCCGGAGGTGATGTGGTCCAGCAGGTCCTCGACGCCGCCGCGGGTCGGGTCGAGACCCATCCGGGACGTCGAGATGCCCTCCTCGAACAGCGCCCTGCGGGCCCGGTCGAACAAGCGGTCGCCTGCCGTCCTCGCGGCGACGGCTCGTTTGGACGCCATCCCGTAGCTCTCCTTGTACAGCCGCTCCTCGCGGTCGGACATGAGGTCGCCCGGGGACTCGTAGGTGCCTGCGAACCAGGATCCGATCATCACGTTCGACGCGCCAGCGGCCAGCGCCAGTGCCACGTCACGCGGGTGCCGCACCCCGCCGTCGGCCCAGACATGTCCTCCGAGTTGCCTTGCCGCGGAAGCGCATTCGACGACTGCAGAGAACTGCGGCCTGCCGACTCCCGTCATCATCCTGGTGGTGCACATCGCGCCGGGGCCAACGCCGACCTTGACGATCGAGGCACCCGCGCTGATCAGGTCGCGGGTGCCCTCGGCCGACACCACGTTGCCTGCGGCCACGGGCAGACCCAGGTCGAGCGACGACACCGACTTGATGGCGTCGAGCATCTTCAGCTGGTGGCCGTGTGCGGTGTCGATGACGAGCAGATCGACGCCGACCTCGGCCAGCGCGCGTGCCTTGGCGGCGACGTCGCCGTTGATGCCGACGGCGGCGGCGATCCGCAGCCTGCCCAAGGCGTCGACGGCGGGTGCGTAGATCCCGGCCCTGACCGCGCCGGTGCGGGTGAGGACACCGGCAAGGCCGCCGGCAGGTCCGGTCATCACCGCAACGTCGATGGGTGCGTGTTCGAGCAGGTCGAACACCTCGCGGGGTTCGGTCCCGACGGGGGCGGTGACGAAGTCGAAGAGGGCCACGTCGCGCACCCTGGCGAACCGGTCCACACCCACGAGTGCCGCCTCGGTGACCAGGCCGACCGGGCGATCGCCGTCGACGACCACGGCTGCGCCATGCGCCCGCTTGTGGATCAGCGCCATGGCATCGGACACCGAGTCATCGGGCGACAGGACCACCGGGGTGTCGACGACCAGGTCGCGACTCTTGACGAAGTCGACGGTCTGCTTCACGGCGGCGATCGGAAGGTCTTGGGGCAGAACGACGATGCCGCCCCGTCGCGCCACCGTCTCGGCCATCCGCCTGCCGGCCACCGCCGTCATGTTGGCGACCACCACGGGAATGGTGGTGCCCGACCCGTCCACGGTCGACAGATCCACGTCGAATCGCGACGTCACGTCCGATCGTCCAGGGACGATGAAGACGTCGTTGTAGGTGAGGTCGTAGGGAGGTCGCTGCCCTTCAAGAAATCTCATCGACCTCGAGTCTAGTTCGCGGCGTCAGGCCTCGACCTCGGTGCGGTCACCACTCCACAGGGTGTGGAAGCGTGCGGCCGGGTCCGCGTCGGTGCGGCCGTAGGTGTGCGCGCCGAAGAAGTCCCGCAGCCCCTGCGTGAGCGCGGCGGGCAGTCGTTCGGTGCGCAGCCCGTCGTAGTACGACAGCGCCGACGAGAAGCCGGGGATGGGGATGCCCAACTGCGTGGCGGTCACGACGACCCGGCGCCAGCTGTCGATCGCCGACTCGATGGCGCTGCGGAAGTAGGGAGCCACGATGAGGCTGGGCAGGTCGGCGTTCTCGTCGAACGCCTCCTTGATCCGGTTGAGGAACTTGGCCCGGATGATGCAGCCGCCGCGCCAGATCGTGGCCATGTCGCCGGGCGTGATGCCCCAG
Source organism: Mycobacterium sp. AZCC_0083 (assembly GCF_014202335.1). GTDB lineage: Bacteria > Actinomycetota > Actinomycetes > Mycobacteriales > Mycobacteriaceae > Mycobacterium. Next base: position 133,981 of record NZ_JACHGP010000002.1, read on the forward strand.
TCGTATTCGATGCTGCCTGCCTGGATCTGGTTGAAGCCCTGCGCATAGGCGATGATCTTGGACGCGTAGAGCGCCTGGCGGACGTCCTCGGTGAACTGCGCTGCGTCGCTTGGATTTCCGCCGAGGTCGCCCGAGGCCAAGCCGGTCGTGGCCTTGCGTTGGGTGACCGAGCCCGACAGTGCGCGGGCGAACACCGCCTCGGCGATGCCGGTGACCGGGACGCCGAGGTCGAGAGCCGACTTCACCGTCCAGCGGCCGGTGCCCTTCTGCTCGGCCTCGTCGAGGATGACGTCGACCAGCGGCTTACCGGTCTTGGCGTCGGTCTGGCGCAGAACTTCGGCGGTGATCTCGATCAGGTAGCTGTCCAGGTCGCCCTTGTTCCACTCGGCGAACACGTCGGCGATCTCGGGAGCAGTCTTGCCGAGCCCGTCGCGCAGCAGTTGGTAGGCCTCGCCGATGAGCTGCATGTCGGAGTACTCGATGCCGTTGTGCACCATCTTCACGAAGTGCCCTGCGCCGTCGGGTCCGATGTGGGTGCAGCACGGCACGCCGTCGACGTGTGCGGAGATCTCCTCGAGCAGCGGGCCGAGTGACTTGTAGGACTCGGCGGGCCCGCCCGGCATGATCGACGGCCCGTTCAGGGCGCCCTCCTCGCCGCCGGAGATGCCTGCGCCGACGAAGTGCAGTCCACGCTCGCGGATCGCCTTCTCGCGGCGGATGGTGTCGGTGTAGAGCGCGTTGCCGCCGTCGATGATGATGTCGCCGGGCTCCATCGCGTCGGCCAGTTCGTTGATGACCGCGTCGGTCGGGTCGCCCGCCTTGACCATGATGATTACTCGGCGCGGCTTCTCAAGTGCGGCAAGGAATTCGGGGATCGTCTCGCTGCGCACGAAATTGCCCTCCGAGCCGTGCTCCTTCAGCAGCGCATCGGTCTTGGCCACCGACCGGTTGTGCAGCGCGACGGTATAGCCGTGGTGGGCGAAGTTGCGGGCGAGGTTGGAGCCCATCACGGCCAGGCCGGTGACCCCGATCTGGGCGGTGGCGGAGGTTTCAGACGAGCTCACAGGCAGCCTTTCGTTGTTTGGTTGTCGAGCGGGGAGAGGTTGACGCTATGCGGCGAAGAGCCTCTGCAACTCGGTGAGCCACGGCACCGCGAATGCGATGGTCGGCACGATGACGACCGCGGCGGCGGCAAGGTATGCGGTGATGGCCAGCGGCACGCTGTTGGGTCTACCAGCGAGTCGGCGCACACGGATGACGGTGGTGGGACCGCCGGCGGCCAGCGCGCCGGACGGGGTGCGCCCCGACGCGCACGCGACGAGGGCACGGGCCAGGGAAGTAGGTCCTGCGGCCCGTACCGCGGCGTCGTCGGCGAGTAGTTCGATCAGCAACCGCACGGCGCCAAGCGCGCTGGCGCTGCGGACGAAGCGGGGGAATGCGGCGTGCACCGCGGTGAACATCTCAAGAACGAGGTCGTGACGAGCCCGCAGGTGCGCTTGCTCGTGGCTCAGGATGGCGGCGATCTCGCCGTCGGACAGCTCCGTGAGGGTGCCCTGGCTGACGACGACGCGGCTGCGGACCCCTGGCAGGCAGTAGGCCAGCGGTTGCGTCACGTCCAGGATGCGCAGGCCGCTGGCCCGCGTACAGACCTCGGGTGCGGTGTCGCGCGAGCTGCCGAGCAGGTCGACGAGCATTCGGTGATGGGCGCGCCTGCGCCGGGTGGCGATGGCGACCTGGACGACTGCGACGAGCAGGCGGCAGCCGACCACCAGTGTCAGCGCGAAGACGACGACGTAGACGATCCACAGCGGCCAGCCGAGGACTGCGATCTCACTGGTGACGGTCGCGGATGGGCGCCCGTCGGGGCCAACGACGAAGAGCCTGCTGGCAATCGCGAGTCCCGCGCTGAACGCGGAGAGCACGGCAGCGACCGCGATCGACTGCCAGAGCACGACGGCAGCACGTGGTGCGCGCAGCGGCCACGACGCTCTGGCCAGCAGCTCCGGCACAGGTCCGACGAGGACCAGCGCGACGATGGTGAAGGCCAGCGCGGTCACACCGCTAGTCTCCCTCAGCCGGTGCCCGGATCGCCAGTGGGCGTCCCGGTTCGGTGCTTGTCTTCTAGTTCTGCCAGTGCGCGTCGAAGGGCGGCGGCCTCGTCGGCCCCCACCCGCTCGACGAAGTGCACCAGTGCCGACTCGCGGCTCCCGGAGTCCGAGGCCTGGTCGAGCGCGTCCACCATGAGCCCGGCGACCAGCACGTCGCGGCCGTGGGTCGGGGCATACCGATGCGCCCGGTCGTCGCGGTGCTGAACCACCAGATTCTTCTTCGCGAGCCGCTGCAGGACCGTCATGATCGTCGTGTAGGCCAAATCGCGCCGTGCAGAAAGTGCCTCGTGCACCTGCCGCACGGTTTGGGGCTCACGCGATGACCATAGGTGGTCCATAACCTCGCGTTCGAGTTCCCCGAGTCGCGTCATCTTCGCCATGTTCCGTTCACTCTCCTGCGCACTGAATTCAGGGTACTACGGGCTTACTACCGTGTGTCGTATCCAACGACCGCGTCCACGCGTCGGTAGTAGCGACGGCGACGCCGCTAAACACCCCTTTCGCCGGTCGTTGTGAGGCCAGTCACAAGGTGTTTCCGTGCCAGTTACGCTGCCTATAGTAAGGCTAACCTAACTTATGGAGGTGCACATGACCGTCGCGGTCGACGACCCACTGATCGCCCGAATGGCGATCAGCCGGACGCTGCCCTTGCACGAGTCCAGCCGCAGACTGCGCGAGCTGTACCCGGAGTGTCCGCGCGTCTACGGCGTGGCCGTGATGAGCGACCTGACGCGTCGTCGTTGGTGGCCGTTGTCCGATGTGCTTGGCACCGAACGACTGCGGAACATGTTCGCCGCGGCGGCCGCGGAGACCGAGAGTCGCACCGCCGTCGCACAGCAGTTGGCGGCGACGTTGTCACACGTGGTCATCGGCCGGGTGATACCGCTTCTGGTGCTCGAGGGACGGGCGTGGGACACCGGCCTCGAGAACCTCTGGGTGCACGTCGACTCCGAGGGCGCGATCGACTGGGTCGGCGTCGTCGACCCGACGCTGCGGGTGCTGCCGGAGGACCCGTACTTCGGCGGTCGCGCGGGGCTGCGCCAGCGCCATCCGGTGCGCGACCGCATGGTGGCACTGCCCAACGAGGCGGCGTTGACCACATGGGTTGCCCACCGCAGCCACCGTGCGCTTGAACCGTTGTTCGACAAGCTGTTCGAGGTGTGCGACGGCGCGATGTCGGTCGCCGCGATGTGGCATGCCGTTGGCGCCGCGGTGGTCTCCGCAGCCACCCAGGTGCCCCTGCTGGCCGGGTCGAGCGAACTGACCAGCATGCGGCGGGGGCAGGCCGTGCTCGACGCGTTGGTGGGATTCGGTGCGCCAGTTCGCGGATCGACGAGAACCGTTGCAAGTAAGGTCTTGCTAAATTAGGGCAGCCTTGCCTATTGTCATGGGCAGGAACGCACCACACGCTTCAACGAATCACCGGAGAAACCACCGGACCGCCGCGGAGTCCAGAGGGCTGCTGAGACCCCCGGTCCACTCGAGGTCGGGCCCCGTACACATCGTGTACGGGGCCCGACCGCTTTTCGTCGCACGCGGCCCGTGTAGACAAGGAGCCGTGACGAATTCCGTGACTGCCGGCTTCGATGACGTACTCGGACTGAAGATCCTCGAGCTGACGCCGGACGGCGGCCGGGCGCAGTTGACCCTCAAGGACGATCTGCTGCAGCCGTGGGGCATCGTGCACGGCGGCGTGTACTGCTCGATCATCGAGAGCCTTGCCAGCACGTCAGCGCACACCTGGCTCAATGCCGAGGGCGCCGGCGGCACCGTCGTCGGCGTGAACAACAACACCGACTTCCTACGGGCCATCTCGTCGGGCACCGTCACCGCGGTGTCGATCCCGATCCACCGGGGCAGGCGACAGCAACTCTGGCTGATCACCATCACCAACGAGGACGACCGCGTGGTGGCCCGCGGCCAGGTGCGGTTGCAAAACATCACCGAGGCCCCGCGCCAGTGAGCTAACGCGTGCGCTGCTGACTGCAGCTGACCGTGGCAGGATCGCGCACTATGCGCTTGAGTCCACACGAGCAGGACCGCCTGCTCATCTCGTACGCTGCCGAACTCTCCCGTCGCCGTCAAGCGCGCGGCCTTCGTCTCAACCACCCCGAGACGGTCGCGCTGATTACCGACCACATCCTCGAGGGCGCCCGCGACGGCCGCACGGTTGCCGAGCTGATGGTCAGCGGACGCGAGGTGCTCAGTCGCGACGATGTGATGGAGGGCGTGCCGGAAATGCTCCACGACGTCCAAGTCGAGGCCACCTTCCCGGACGGCACCAAGCTCGTCACCGTCCACAATCCGATCCCGTGAGGCAGGCATGATTCCAGGAGAGATCGTTTACGGCGAAGGAGACATCATCCTCAACGAAGGCGCCGAGCGCCTGGAACTGGATGTCGTGAACACGGGTGACCGGCCGATACAAGTCGGCAGCCATGTGCATCTCCCTCAGGCCAACGCGGCGTTGGCGTTCGATCGGGAAGCCGCCCACGGGCACCGGTTCGACATCCCCGCAGGTACCGCCGTTCGGTTCGAGCCAGGTATCGGCCAGCGCGTCGTGCTCGTGCCGCTGGGCGGCTACCGCGAGGTGCACGGCCTCACGCTCGATCCGCCAGGAAAGCTGGATCCGCGGTGACCGAACTGTCGAGAGCCCGCTACGCACAGCTGTACGGCCCGACGACCGGCGACCGGATCCGGCTCGCCGACACCGACCTGTTCATCGAGATCACCGACGACCTCAGCGGCGGTCCCGGGCGCGCAGGCGACGAGGCGGTGTTTGGCGGCGGCAAGGTGCTGCGCGAGTCGATGGGACAAGGCAAGACCATCCGCGCCGAGGGCTCCCCGGACACCGTGATCACCGGTGCCACGATCGTGGATCACTGGGGAATCATCAAGGCGGACATCGCAATCCGTGGCGGGCGCATCACCGGCATCGGAAAAGCAGGCAACCCCGACATCATGCCGGGCGTGAGCACCGACCTCGTCGTCGGACCGGCCACAGAAGTGATCGCAGGCAACGGGCTGATCGTCACCGCGGGCGCCATCGACTGTCACGTGCATCTGATCTGCCCGCAGATCATGGAAGAAGCGCTCGGCGGTGGTATCACCACGATCATCGGCGGTGGCACCGGACCAGCGGAGGGCAGCAAGGCCACCACGGTCACGCCAGGCGCCTGGCATTTGGCCCGGATGTTGGAGGCGCTCGACCACTGGCCCTTGAACATCGCGTTGCTGGCCAAGGGCAACACGGTCAGACTCGACTCGATGCGCGAGCAATTACGCTCCGGCGCTTCGGGTTTCAAGCTTCATGAGGACTGGGGTTCTACCCCCGCTGCGATCGACGCGTGCCTGCGGGTGGCAGACGAATACGGAGTCCAGGTCGCGCTGCACTCGGACACCCTCAACGAGCTCGGTTTCGTCGAGGACACCGTGTCCGCAATCGCCGGCCGTGGCATCCACGCTTATCACACTGAGGGGGCCGGCGGCGGACACGCTCCGGACATCGTCACCGTCGTCTCGCAACCCAACGTGCTGCCGAGCTCGACCAACCCGACCCGTCCGCATACGGTCAACACCCTCGACGAACACCTCGACATGCTCATGGTGTGCCACCATCTCAACCCCAGCATCCCTGAGGACCTAGCCTTCGCCGAGAGTCGGATCCGGCCGTCGACGATCGCCGCCGAGGATCTGTTGCACGACATCGGAGCCATCTCGATGATCGGCAGCGACGCGCAGGCGATGGGCCGCATCGGTGAGGTGGTCATGCGGACGTGGCAGACCGCGCACATGATGAAGAAGCGTCGTGGAGCGCTGCCTGGCGACGGTCCCGCCGACAACAACCGGGTGCGCCGCTACGTCGCGAAGTACACGATCAACCCGGCGATCGCGCATGGTTTCGACCACGAGGTCGGATCCATTGAGACCGGCAAGCTGGCCGACCTCGTGCTGTGGCACCCATCGTTCTTCGGCGTTCGCCCGCACGCGGTGATCAAGGGCGGCATGATCGCGTGGGCCGCGATGGGTGATGCCAACGCATCCATCCCCACCCCGCAGCCGGTGCTGCCCCGACCGATGTTCGGCGCAGCCCCCGCAGCAGCCGCGGCCAACTCGGTGCACTTCGTCGCGCCGCAGGCCATCGAGGACCGGCTGGGCGACCGGATCGCGGTGAAGCGCCGTCTGGTCGGCGTCCGCAACGTCCGCAAGGTCGGGAAGGCTGAGATGGTGCTGAACGACGCGATGCCCCACGTCGAAGTCGATCCCGACACGTTCACCGTTCGGATCGATGGCGAGGTGTGGGAGGAGCAGCCAGCCACCGAACTGCCGATGGCGCAGAGATATTTCCTGTTCTGATGTCCAGCCTGGCAGAGCTTTCCACACTGTTGGCCCTGTCCGACTCCCGGCTGCCGACGGGCGGTCACGTCCACTCCGGCGGGGTGGAGGAAGCCGTGACGAGTGGTCTGGTCGTCGACCTCATAACGCTTCGGGCCTTCCTGCGGCGCCGCATCCGGACGCACGGTCTCGTCACCGCATCGGTGGCGGCGGCCGTCCATGCGGGCACCCTGAGCGTGGCGGACGCCGACCGTGAAACCGATGCGCGCACACCGGCTCCCGCGGCCCGCCGCGCATCCCGGGCGCAGGGGCGGGGCCTGGCCCGACTGGCCAAGCGGGTGTGGCCGGAGCGGGACTGGGCCGCCGTCGGCATGAAACCCCATCTCGGCGTTGCCGCGGGCGCGGTCGGCATCGCCAGCGGTCTGGTGCCCGAGCAGACGGCACTCTCAATCGTCTACACCACGATGACCGGGTCGGCGACCGCGGCACAACGACTCCTTGCGCTCGACCCGGGGGACGTCGCGGCGCTGACCTTCGAATTGTCGTCACTGTGCGACCAGACCGCAGCCGTGGCTGCCAAGGAGCTCGCCGACCTGTCGGATCCACTGCTCGACGTGCTGGCCCAGCGTCACGTCGAACGCGACCGACCACTCTTCGTCTCCTGAAAGGTGCACGATGCCACCACATCTGCTCGACGGTGAACCCCACGGCCATACCGAACGCCCCCGGCGGGCCCGGCACGCAGGGGAGCCGCTGCGCATCGGCATCGGCGGACCGGTCGGCTCGGGCAAGACCGCGCTGGTCGCCGCGCTGTGCCGGCAGCTGCGCGACGAGTTGTCGCTCGCAGTGCTGACCAACGACATCTACACCACCGAGGACGCCGACTTCCTTCGCAGGCACGCGGTGCTTCCCGACGAACGCATCGCCGCGGTGCAGACCGGTGGGTGCCCGCACACTGCCATCCGTGACGACATCACCGCCAACCTGGATGCGATCGACGATCTGATCGCGGGCAACGAGGCGCTCGACCTCATCCTCGTCGAGTCCGGTGGCGACAACCTCACCGCCACCTTCTCGTCGGGTCTGGTGGACGCGCAGATCTTCGTCGTCGACGTGGCCGGCGGCGACAAGGTGCCACGCAAGGGCGGCCCAGGCGTGACCTTCTCGGATCTGCTGGTAATCAACAAGACCGACCTGGCCCCGATGGTCGGCGCCGACCTCGAGGTGATGCGCCGGGACGCCGCCAAGGTGCGCAACGATCGCCCGTTCGTGCTCATCTCACTGACTGAGGATCCCGCCGCGACGCTCGTCCTCGACTGGGTGCACCAGCAGCTACGCGTGTCGGTATAAGGACCGCGGCGACAATGCTTTCCGACGTTCTGATCGTTGCGCGCCCCGACCGCACGCCGAGCATCGAATGCATGGGCGGCGTGGCTGCCCGTCGCACCGACGTCGACACCGTGCACCTGGTGTCGGCGGCGGCAACCCCGCTAGGCGGGGACACCATCAGGGTACGGCTGGTCGTCGAACCCGGTGCGCGGCTGCGGGTGCGCAGTGCGGCGGCGACCATGGCGATGCCGGGCATGGCCACCATGGAGTCACGTGCCAGTTGGGATCTGGAGGTGGCAGGCGACCTCGATCTCGACCCGCAGCCCACCATCGTCGCCGGTGCGGCACGTCATTTCAGCACGATCCGGCTGACGCTGACCGGAGATGGCCGGGCGCGCCTTCGCGAGCGAGTCCAGGTCGGCAGATCACGTGAACGGCAAGGGTTCTGGTCGGGTTCGATGCACGCCGACGTCGATGACGCACCGCTGTTGCGGCACCGCGTGGAACTCGGCGTCGGCTCGGTGACCGCCGACGAACTCGGCACCCCGCTGGCATGTGTCAGCGAACTGCGTTATCCCGAAACGGCATTCGCCGCCGAGGGCACTCTGCTGGAGCTGGCTGCCGGTGGCTGCCTGGCCACCTGGCAGGGCGAGCGCCTGCGGGGCTGATTCCCGGGTCGCTTCGCTCTCCCCCGCAAGCGGGGGGACCCCCAGCGCCGAATGCTAAGAGGCTGCTCTCTCGGTTTCCTTCACCGAAGCCGCGATGTCCTCGAGTTGCTCGATCCGAGTTCGCGCATAGGCCTGCTGCTCGGTGATCGTCAGCTGGCCGCGGCTGCGGCTCAGGAACGTCACCGCCCACGACAACAACGTGGCGACCTTGGTCTTGAACCCGACCAGGTAGATCAGGTGCAGGCCCAGCCACGCGAGCCAGGCGAGGAAGCCGCCGAACTCGAGCTTGCCGACCTGTGCCACCGCGTTGAACTTGGACACCGTCGCCATCGAGCCCTTGTCGAAGTACTTGAACGGCTCACGGGGCTTAGGCGTGGTGCCGTGCTCGCGTGCGGCGACCTCGTTCTGGATGATCTTGGCGACGTACTTGCCGCCCTGGATGGCGCCCTGCGCCATGCCGGGCACGCCCTCGACGAACGCCATGTCGCCGACGACGAACACGTTGGGGTGGCCTGGGATGGACAGATCTGGGTTCACCTTTACCCGGCCGGCCCGATCGATCTCGGTCTCGGACTGGTCGGCCAGATCGCGACCAAGGGGGCTGGCCGAGACGCCTGCCGACCACACCTTGCAGGCCGATTCGATGCGCCGGATGGTGCCGTCGGCGTCCTTGACCGTGATGCCGTTGCGGTCCACGTCGGTGACCATGGCGTTCAGCTGGATCTCGACGCCCATCTTCTCCAGCCGTGCTTGAGCCTTGAGGCCCAGCTTCTTGCCCATCGGCGGGAGCACGGCCGGCGCGGCGTCGAGCAGGATGACGTGCGCCTCGGTCGGGTCGATGAGCCGGAAGCTGCCCTTGAGGGTCTGGTCGGCCAATTCCTGGATCTGGCCAGCCATCTCGACACCGGTCGGCCCTGCGCCGACGACGACGAAGGTCAACAGCTTCTTGCGGCGCTCCGGGTCGCTGGACCGCTCGGCCTGCTCGAAGGCGCCAAGGATGCGGCCGCGAAGCTCCAGCGCATCATCGATCGACTTCATGCCGGGCGCGAACTCGGCGAAGTGGTCGTTGCCGAAGTACGACTGGCCCGCGCCCGCCGCGATGATGAGGCTGTCGTAGGGCGTCCGGTAGGTGTGCCCGAGCAACACCGAGTCGATCGACTTGTGCTCGAGATCGATGTGTGTCACGTCGCCGAGCAGCACCTGGGCGTTTTCCTGCTTGCGCAGGATCAACCGGGTGGGCGGAGCGATCTCCCCTTCAGAGATGATGCCGGTGGCCACCTGGTACAGCAGGGGCTGGAACAGGTGATGGGTAGTGCGGGCGATCAGCTTGATGTCGACATCGGTCTTCTTGAGCTTCTGGGCGGCGTTGAGACCGCCGAACCCCGAACCGATGATGACGACTTTATGCCGATCCGTTGCCGTAGCTCCGGGGTGGCTCATTGCTGCTCCTCGCGTGCGAATACCTACTCAGTACAACCGCTAGGTTAGTCGGCACGCTTCCAGGCAGCGCGGTGAGATCAACCACCACACCCAGTGTTCACCCGGTGATCAGCGGCTTCAGCTTCTCTGCGACCGCCGTGGCGCCTCCCGGCTGGTAACCGTTCAGGCTCGTCACCGGGCTGATGATGACGCCGTCCACGCCAGCGTCGAAGACCTTCGTCTTGATCTGGTCTGCAACCTGTTCGGGGCTGCCGAAGACCGCTTGCTGCTTGAAGTCGTCGGGGATCACGTCCGCCGTGACGTTCTCGTCGATGATCGCGATGACGAGCGCGCTGGTTTCCAGCGTCGACGGATCGCGCCCGATCTTTTCGCACGCCTCCTTGACCACCTGCACCTTGCGGGGCAGCTCGTCGAACCCGGCGATGATGTTGAGGTGGTCGAAGTGCTTGGCCGCCAACGGAATCGTCTTCTTCTCGCCGCTGCCACCGATCATCAGCGGAATGTGGTCGCGGAAGCGCGGCTCGGCCATCGCCTCCTGCGTGCGGTAGTACTTGCCGGTGAACGTCGGGCGTTCACCCTCGAGCATCGGCAGGATGATCTGGAGCGACTCGTCGAGCTTGTTGAACCGGTCGGTGAACGTCCCGAAGTCATAGCCGAGTGAATCGTGCTCGAGCTCGAACCAGCCGGTGCCGATGCCGAGGACGGCGCGGCCCTGGCTGATGACGTCCAGAGTGGTGATCGCCTTGGCCAGCAGGGTGGGATTGCGGTAGCTGTTGCCGGTGACCAGGGTGCCCAGCTGGACGCGTTCGGTCACGGCTGCCAGCGCGCCGAGGGCGGTGTAGGCCTCGAGCATCGGCTGGTCCGGCGTGCCAAGACCGGGGAGTTGATAGAAGTGGTCCATCACGAAGACGGAGTCGAAGCCGGCCGCTTCGGCTTCCTGCGCCTGCGCGATCACCGTGGGGAAGAGTTCGTTGACGCCGGTGCCGTAGGAGAAGTTCGGGATCTGTAGTCCGAGTCGAATCGTCACAGAAGCGACCCTAGCCACGGTTAAACGGAACCGGAACCCCGTTTCGCTGCGCGCGAACCCGGGAATACCGCGTCAGCCGAAGTTGGCGAGCGCTCCGTGGCTCACGTGCAGCGTCTGGCCGGTGATGTGCCGCGCCGCAGGAGTGGTGAGGAACAGGGCCAGCCGGGTGATCTCGGCGGCCACCGACGGCGGCGTGGTGGGGATGCCGTCGTAACCGGGCTCGGCACCCCGGCCCGAGGCCACGGTGTTCATCGTGACGCCCCGAATGCCGAAGTGAGTGGCCTGCCCGGCGGTCCAGCTGGACAACGCGGCCTTGATCGCCGATTCCGGGCTGCCCTCGGCAGGGTTGTCGGCGACGACGTTGATGATCGAGCCGCCAGAGCGTAGGTGGTCGCCGAGGATCTGCACGGTGAGCACCGCGGACAGCACCGTGGCATCGAGGGCAACGCGCCAGGACGCAGCGCGTTCGGCCAAGGTGTAGGTGCGCGGGTCACCAGAGTTCCAGTGCGGCGCAGGCACGTTCACGATGGTGTCGATGTGGCGCGGGAACGCCGCGCGGGCGTCCTCCAGGCTGGCGGCGTCGGTGTTGTCGAAGACGATCGCGTCGACGTCCAACTCCTTGGCTGCGACCTCGAGGTCGTCTCGGCGGGAGCCGGCGATCACCACGCGATGGCCCGCGTCACGGAAACCCTCTGCGATGGCGCGACCGAGTTCGGTATCGCCGCCGGTGAGCAGCACATCCATCACCAAGACCTCCTCGTGTTCGACGCTGAACCCAGCGAGTCGGGAGACATGTTACTGGACGGTAGCTAGCTGGCGAAACTCGCCACGCGCACAACACGCAGACGCGTCACCTTAGGTCACCTAGGGTTTGCATCGTGAAGCGAAGCCAATCGATCATCGGTGCCATCTCGGCTGCCCTGCTGGTCATGCTGACCGGCTGTGGATCTGATTCCGCTACCCCTAGCTCGTCCTCCACGAGCACCCCTGCGGGCGGCACGCTCACGGTGTACGCCGCGGCGTCACTGAAGCAGACGTTCACCGACATTGGCGAGCAGTTCAAGACCGACAATCCCGGCTGGACGGTCGACTTCACCTTCGCAGGGTCCTCCGACCTGGTCACGCAGTTGACCCAGGGCGCCAAGGGCGACGTCTTCGCCAGCGCGGACACCAAGAACATGGACAAGGCCGCGACGGCTGGGCTGCTCGCAGGCGACCCGGTCGACTTCGCGTCGAACACGCTGGCCATCGTCGTCGCACCGGGCAACCCCAAGAAGGTGACCTCGTTCGCCGACCTCAACAAGCCCGGACTCACGGTGGTGGTGTGCGCGCCCCAGGTGCCGTGCGGTTCGGCGACCGAGAAGGTCGAGCAGTCCACCAAGGTGACGCTCAACCCGGTCAGCGAGGAGTCGTCGGTGACCGACGTGCTGAACAAGGTGACCACCGGCCAGGCCGACGCCGGGCTGGTCTACGTCACCGATGCGCTTGGCGCAGGCGACAAGGTGGCCAAGGTCGACTTCCCTGAGGCCGCCGCGGCGGTGAACACGTATCCGATCGGCGTGCTGAAGACCGCGGCGGACGCTGCTGCTGCCCATGAGTTCGTCGACCTGGTCACCGGGGAGGCGGGGCAGAAGATCCTGTCGCAGGCGGGGTTCGCCAAGCCTTGACGCATTCGGCCGGGTTGCCCCGCTGGCTCTACCTCCCCGCAGCGGTCGGGGCGATCTTCGTCGTCCTGCCCCTCGTCGCGGTAGCCGGCAAGGTCGACTGGTCGCAGTTCTGGACTCTGATCAGCAGCCGATCGTCGGTCACCGCACTCGAGCTCAGCATGAAGACGGCAGCGATCAGCACCGTAATGTGCATCGTCCTTGGCGTGCCGATGGCATTGGTGTTGGCCCGCAACGACTCCCGGTGGGTGCGCTGGACCCGGCCGCTGATCCTGCTGCCGCTGGTGCTGCCGCCGGTCGTCGGCGGCATCGCCTTGCTCTATGCGTTCGGCCGACTCGGACTGCTCGGCCGCTACCTCGATGCGGCAGGCATCCAGATCGCGTTCACGACGACGGCGGTGGTGCTAGCTCAGACGTTCGTGTCACTGCCGTTCCTTGTCATCGCGATCGAGGGGGCCGCCCGCACGGCAGGCGCCGACTACGACGTGGTGGCCGCGACGTTGGGCGCCCGGCCGACGACGGTGTGGTGGCGGGTGTCGTTGCCGCTGCTGGCACCCGGGCTGGCGTCGGGCGCCGTGCTTGCCTTCGCCCGATCGTTGGGGGAGTTCGGCGCCACGCTGACGTTCGCGGGTTCGCGCGAGGGCGTCACCCGAACGCTCCCGCTGGAGATCTACCTGCAACGCGAGAGTGATGCCGACGCAGCGGTGGCCCTTTCGCTGCTGCTCGTCGTCGTCGCTGCGGTGGTCGTGATCGGCGTCGGTAGTCGCGCGCTCAAGCCGGGTGGTGCCGGTGGGTGGTGACGCGCCGTGACCGGCGTGCAGGTGCGAGCGGTCGTCGAGGTCCGCCGTCTCGACGTCGAGTTCGGCGTCGCGGCAGGTGAGGTGTTGGCCGTACTCGGACCCAACGGGGCGGGAAAGTCGACGCTGCTGCACGTGCTCGCCGGCCTGGTGCGGCCCGATACGGGCACCGTGCGCGTCGGCGATCGCGTGCTGACCGACACGGCGGCCGGGGTCCAGGTGGCCACCCACGCCAGGCACGTCGGGCTGCTGCTGCAAGATCCTCTGCTGTTTCCGCACCTGGACGTGGCCACCAACGTCGCGTTCGGCCCGCGTAGCGGAAAGCGCCTCGCGCGCAAGGAATCCCGCGCCGCGGCCCACCGCTGGCTCGAAGAGGTGGACGCCGGGAATCTTGCCGGGAAGATGCCGCGACAACTCTCCGGCGGGCAGGCTCAACGCGTCGCACTCGCCCGCGCGTTGGCCGCCGACCCCGACGTCCTGCTCCTCGACGAACCATTGACCGGACTCGACGTGGCGGTGGCGTCGGCGATACGGAAGGTGTTGCGCCGCGTGCTGGCGCGCGACGGGCGCTCCGCGGTGCTGGTGACCCACGATCTGCTCGACGTCGTCACGCTGGCCGACCGCGTCGTGGTGTTGGAGGCCGGCAGGATGGTCGAGTCGGGCACGGCCGCGGAGGTCCTTGCGAAGCCGCGCAGCTTCTTCGGCGCCCGCTTCGCTGGGGTGAACCTGGTGGCGGGGCGAATCCTCCCCGACGGGAGCCTGGCCACCAGCTGGGGGACGACGTGGCACGGCACCGTCGGCGACGACGTTGGCACCGGCGACGCCGCGGTGGCCATCTTCGCGCCGTCGGCCGTCGCGGTTCATCGGGACAAGCCGCATGGCAGTCCGCGCAACACGGTCGAGGTCGTGGTGGCCGAGTTGGACACCAGGGGACCCGCGATCCGCGTGCGCGCCGACGAGCAACCCGACGGGGCCCCGGGGCTCGCCGCCGACATCACGGTAGAGTCCGCAACCGACCTGAGGCTGGCACCGGGGGAGCGCGTCTACTTCGCGGTGAAGTCTCAGGAGATCACGGTTCACCCTGGGCCGTAACGGAGCCAGCGGTCGTCGCGATCAAGCGAGCAGACCGCTCGGACGTTGAATGCGGGTTAGCCCACAGGCACCGCCCGGGCCTTGTCGTGCCAGCAATCAAGCTCGAATGCCGTTGGCACGCCTTTTCTTTGCACAGCAATTTCCAAGACAGACACTCTAAGAGCAACTCACACTTGCGTCACGGCGGTAACACGGTATTTTCGTCCCATGCAAAAGCCGGACTCCCCCCGACACAGCTGGAGCACGGCGAGGAAGTTGGCGATCGCGACGGTGACGGCCGCGACCGCGGTGACCCTCGTTCTGCCCGGCATCCCGGCCACCGCGGATCCGGTGCCGCCACCGCCAGCCCCGCCGGCGACAGCGCCTCCGCCGCCTGCTGATCCGAATGCGCCGCCACCGTCACCGCTGGATCCGAATGCGCCGCCGCCGGACCCCGGTGCGCCCGCGCCTCCGCCGCCGGAGCCCGGCCGCGTCGACAACACGGCGGGTGGCTTCAGCTACGTCGTACCCGCCGGCTGGAAGGTCTCGGACGCCACCCAGCTGTCCTACGGCCAGGCGTTGCTGACGAAGATCCCTGCCGCGGGTACCGAACAGCCACCCAGCGACACCAGCGTGTTGCTCGGACGGTTGGACCTCAAGCTGTTCGCAGGCGCCGAGGACGACAACACCAAGGCGGCCCAGCGGCTGGCCTCCGACATGGGCGAGTTCTTCATGCCCTTCGCCGGGACCCGCATCGGGCAGGCGACGGCTCCGCTGGATGCCGCGGGCATGCCGGGCGCCGCGTCGTACTACGAGGTGAAGTTCACCGACACCACCAAGCCCAACGGCCAGATCTGGGCGGGCGTAGTCGGGTCGACGCCGCCGCCGGGCTCGCCCCGCAGCCAGCGGACCCCAGAGCGCTGGTTCGTGGTGTGGCTCGGCTCGGCCACCAACCCGGTCGACAAGACCGCTGCCACCACGCTGGCGCAGTCCATCCGGCCGTTCACGCCGCCGCCGCCTCCCGAGCCGCCGCCACCGGACCCGAACGCGCCGCCACCGGACCCGAACGCGCCGCCGCCGGATCCCAACGCGCCGGCACCACGGCCGGGCATCGGTGTGCCAGTGCCGGTGACCAACGCGCCGCCGGAGATGATGCCGCCGGGCTGATCTCGGGCCGGTATTAGGACGATCGTGCACGTTTCGGCTGCCGAATCGTTACCACGTGCGGGTATACCGGAGGGTGATCCAGCGGCTGCGCTGAATCACCCGGCGACAGGCAGGGGTTCGTCATGGACATGATTGCGGCTACCGAATATCTGGCCTTCGCCCCGCCAACGGCGGTGGGCTGGTTCGCCTACGTCGTCATCGGAGGGATCGCAGGCTGGCTCGCCGGCAAGATCGTCAAGGGTGACGGGCAGGGAATCCTGCTGAACATCGTCGTCGGGATCATCGGCGGCTTCATCGGCGGCTTCCTGCTCGAGAAGCTGGGCGTCGACGTCATCGCGGGACGCTGGTGGTTCACGTTCTTCACTTCGCTGCTGGGCGCGGTGATCCTGCTCTGGATCGTCGGGCTGGTGCGGCGCAGCTCCAAGTCGAAGTAACCACCAACGCGTCAGGCTCATCGTGACGATGTCGGCATGGCGCGTGCGCCACCCCGGTCCCATGAGCACTGGCCCGCTGGAACGCGTCGACGTGCCGGTGCCGGTACCCGCACCCGACGAACTGCTCGTCGCGGTCGCGGCGTGCGGTGTCTGCCGCACCGACCTGCACGTCACCGAGGGTGACCTGCCGGTGCATCGGGCCGGAGTCATCCCAGGCCACGAGGTCGTCGGCGAGGTGGTGGCGGCGGGCTCGGCTGCCGGGGCCGATTTCGCGGTCGGCGACCGGGTGGGCATTGCCTGGTTGCGGCACACCTGCGGGCAATGCGCGTATTGCCTTCGGGGCCGCGAGAACCTCTGTCCGCAGTCCCGCTACACGGGCTGGGACGCCGACGGCGGTTATGCCGAGTTCGCTACCGTGCCTGCGGCTTTCGCACATCGACTGCCCGACGGCTACACCGACGAGGAGCTCGCACCACTGCTGTGCGCTGGCATCATCGGCTATCGGTCCCTGACTCGGGCCGAGCTACCCGAAGGCGGCCGGTTGGGGATCTACGGATTCGGCGGCAGTGCGCACATCACCGCTCAGGTCGCGCTGGCCCAGGGCGCCGAGGTGCACGTGATGACGCGCGGTGTGCCTGCCAGGGAACTGGCCATGGCGCTCGGCGCGGCGTCGGCCCAGGGCGCCGACGACCCACCGCCGGTGAAGCTCGACGCGGCGATCCTCTTCGCCCCGGTGGGCGAGCTGGTGCTGCCCGCCCTCGAAGCGCTGGACCGCGGCGGAACTCTTGCGATCGCAGGCATCCATCTCAGCGACATCCCCGAGCTGAACTATCAGCGACATCTGTTTCAGGAGCGCCAGGTTCGGTCGGTCAGCTCCAACACCCGGGCCGACGCCAGAGAATTCCTCGACTTCGCGGGCCGCCATCACATCGCAGTGACCACTCCGCGGTATCCGATGTCGCGCGCTGATCGGGCGCTTGCCGATCTGGCCGGCGGTCGGATCGCGGGGGCTGCCGTCCTGACCGTCGACTAAAGCGCCGCGAGCGCGCCACGCAGCGCCGCGCCGAGCGTCCCGCGGCCGGTCCGGTACAGCGGACCGCGCCCGTCGGACAGAAGGATCCGGAGTCGGGCCACGCCGCGGGCGCGGACCGGGAACGGGTCTTCGAGTCGGTTGCAGACTGCGCTGATGACCTCCGCACAGAGCCGCACGGCGTCGGCCTGAACCGGCACGTGCGCGGTGAAGCGGCCGCCGGCCTCGGCCTGGTGCACGGCGACTCGGAGAGTGCACGCCAGGTCGTTTCGTTCGCGGGCCGAGGTCAGCCGTGCACCGTGCAGCGCAAGTGGGCTGCCAGGCAGAGCCTTGACGCCGTCTTCGATCTGGTGGTCGTATCGGCCCGCGTACAGCCAAGCCCGTAGACGGGCCGACCACGTTGCATCTCCCCGTCGCTTCGCTCGCCCCCGGTGTGCATCTCCCCGTCGCTTCGCTCGCCCCCGGTGTGGCGCGCCGGTCTGCCGTGAGCCGAGGCCCGCGGCGGGCAGCGTCGCGAGAACGTCGAGCCAATCCTGCTGTCGTGGCGACATCTCAACCTCTTCTTTCGTGACTAGTATCGACGCTATACCGGTCACCATGACTAGTCAATCTTTAATACCGGTCACGAACGGTCTAGACTGACCACATGTCATCGATACCGGCGAAGTGGCTCGACGACGAAGAAAAGAAGCCGGCACCCGACCCGCTGCGGCGCGTGCAGAGCCTGATCAACACGCTGGACATGGAGTCCGGCCTCGACCGGCTGGCGGCCGCAGGGGACGCCGCGCCATGGATGGCGACGAACGGACTGCTGACCCCGGGCGGCACGCCGACCGACGACGATCTCTCGACCCTGATCGGAGTGCGAGAAGGCTTGCGCGCCTTGGTGATTCAGAACACCGACGGCCAGGCTCCCGACCCGACACTGGTGTCGCCACTTCACCAGTTGGTCGAGGACGAACCCGTGCGTGCGGCAGTGGGCGAGGACGGCGCGGTGCGACTGGCGCCTGTGGGGGATTCGCTGCGGGCCCGTCTGGTTGGGCTGTTGCTCATCGTCTCCGACGCGCAGCGTGACGGGACGTGGGCTCATCTGTTGGCGTGCGCGAACGACGACTGCCAGTGGGCGTTCTATGACCGTTCGCGCAATCATGGCGGCACCTGGTGCGATATGGCGACGTGCGGGAACAAGCTGAAGAATCGGGACTTCCGCGCCAGGCGGCGAGTGCGCTAAGTCGAGAGGTGCCAGACCAGGGCCGCGGCCAGCGCCCCGAGTCCGTTCAACGACCAGTGCAGGGCGATCGGCGCGATGAGGCTGCCGCTGCGCCTGCGCAGCCACGTGAACACGAAACCGGCCGCACCGGTCGCGACGACCGCGAGCACGACGCCGGCGACCATGCCGACAATGCCGAGGCCGAACAACTTGCTGAACCCGACGTTGCTGCTCGTCAGTCCGAGGGACGTGGCGATGTGCCAGAAGCCGAACAACAGGGAACCGGCCGCGGCGACACCGCGGAAACCCCAGGCTCGATTAAGCGTTCCGTGCAGAACCCCCCGGAAGGCGAGTTCCTCGGGAATCACCGTCTGCAGCGGGATGATGACCATCGACGCGATCAGGGCACCGGACATCGTGGCGTAATGGTCGTTCATGAACATCGGTCGCGTCCATGGCAGCAAGGCGCCAACGGCGATCACCGTGGCTACCAGTGCGACCGCGCCGAGCGCGTATCCCATGCCGGACTTCCAGTGCTCACGTCCCAGCCCGAGCTCCGACCAGTCAAGACCGCGGGAACGGACCAGCAGGAGCAGCCCGATGGCCGCGGCAGGCACCGTTGCGACGTTGGCCCACGGGGTGGTGAAGTGGGCGATGAGGTTCGTCAGCGCCAGCACCACCACGACGACGCCGATGTCGACGTAGATGCGGAAGTGATGCAGGGCAGAGAGCTGACCGATCAGCGGGTGGGGTGGCGCAGCCACGGCGCTGAGGTCAGACATAACCGCCCAAGTCTACGTTGGACCCGCCAGTCGGCGCCGGTGCTCGCTGAACGATACTGATTCGCATGTTTGACGGGTGTCAGCTTTTGGCGTCGGTGCGGGTCCTCGACATCGGAGGCGCCGAGTCCGATGGCGTTGGTCGCCTGCTCGCCGACCTTGGCGCCGACGTGCTCAAGGTCGAGCCGCCAGGAGGTGCACCCTCGCGCGCGGCACAGCCCACCGTGTCCGGGTCCAGCGTCCCGTTCACCTTGAACAACGCCAACAAGCGCGCTGCGGTGCTCGATCCTGCCGACGCCGGTGACCGCGAGCGCTTCACCGAGCTGGTCTCGGGTGCCGACATCCTGATCGACGGCGGCACTCCCGGTGGCGCCGACGCGTTCGGCACCTCGGCTGTCGAACTCGCCGATCGCTTCGATCATCTGGTGGCGCTACAGGTGACCGACTTCGGCGCGTCGGGCCCGCACGCGGCATGGCAGGCCACCGATTCCGTGCTGTACGCGATGTCGACGGGACTGTCCAGGTCGGGGCCGACCACCGGCAGGCCGGTCCTGCCGCCGTACGGCATCGCGTCGGCCACGGCTGCAGTGCAGGCGGCATGGGCGACGCTGGTCGCCCACTACAACCGATTGCGTTGCGGGACCGGCGATTACATCGACTTCTCGCGCCTCGAGGGCGTCCTGCAGAGCCTAGATCCGCCGTTCGGCTCCGAGGGGCAGGCAGCGGTCGGGCTGAAGGCGTCCCACGAACTATGGCGTGGCAGACCCCGCAACCAACAGCTCTATCCGACGTTCGCCTGCGTCGACGGATTCGTCCGGATCTGTGTGCTGTCGCCGAGACAGTGGCGCGGTATGCGGGCGTGGCTCGGGGAGCCGGAGGAGTTCTCCGATCCGAAGTTCGAGATCCTCGGGGCCCGCTACGCCGCGGCCGACGAGCTCAACGCCGCCATCGCCGATCTGTTCGGCCCGCAGACGATGGAATCGCTTGTCGCCGAGGGGCAGCGACGGAGCGTCCCGATCGCCGCCGTGCTCACACCAGCCGACACGTTCGCGTCCGACCACTTCCAGTCTGTGGGCGCGCTCACCGAGACCGATCTCGCGGACGGAACCCCGATGACCGTGCCGACCGGCCCGTTCGTGGTCGACGGTGGTCGCGCAGGGATCGTCCGGCCCGCTCCTGCGGTCGGTGCCGACGAGCCGGCGTGGACCGCCGCCCGCCCCGGGACGGGCAGTCCCATCGGCCAGGTCACAGATAGGCCGTTCGAGGGCTTGCGGATCCTCGACCTCGGCATCATCGTCGCGGGAGGTGAGCTCGGGAGGTTGTTCGCCGACCTCGGAGCCGAGGTCATCAAGGTCGAGAGTGCGGCGTATCCGGACGGGCTGCGACAGACGCCGCCGGGTCAACTGCTGAGCCGATCCTGGGCGTTGACCCATCGTAACGAATCCGGCCTCGGCCTTGACCTGCGCCACCCCGAAGGGGCCGCGGTCTTCCGCCGCCTAGTCGCGGACACGCACGCGGTGTTCGCGAACTTCAAGCCGGGAACACTTGCCGCCCTGGGTTTCTCCTACGACGAGCTGCGCAAGTTGAATCCGCGGATCGTGCTTGCCGAGAGCAGCGCATACGGCGCGACGGGACCGTGGAGTGGCCGGATGGGTTACGGCCCGCTGGTGCGGGCGATGACCGGCGTCAGCCGACTCTGGACCTCGGACGATCCCGCCGACCCCAATTTCTATGATGCCACCACGATCTTCCCCGACCACGTCGTCGGGAGGATCACCGCCGTCGCTGCGCTGGCTGCCCTGATCAACCAGCTCACCACCGATGCCGGCGCTCACGTCCACATCTCACAGGCGGAGGCCGCCGTCAACCAACTCGCCACGACCTACGTGGCCGAGGCCGCCCGCGCGGCCGGTCTTGCCGTCGTCGACGACGCGGCGATTCACGCCGTGTGCCCGTGTGCGGGTGACGACGAGTGGTGCGTGATATCGGTCCGCTCCGAAGAAGACCGCATCGCCGTGGCCAAGGCCATCGGGGTCGCCGAACTATCAGGCAGTACAACGGAGTTCGCCGATTCGGTGTCGGCTTGGACGGCTGGCCGCGACAAGGGCGACGTCGTCGAAGCGATGCAGGACGCGGGCGTACCCGCGGGGCCGATGAACCGGGCCGTGGACGTGCTGGCCGATCCCCAGGTGGCGTTCCGCCGGCTCTACACCGAGATGATCCACCCTTTGCTCGAGGCGCCGCTGACCGCCGAGACGCATGCCGCGCCCTTCCTGCACATCCCCGACGCGGCGATGCGGCCCGCACCGATGCCGGGGGAGCACACCCGCGAGATCGCCAGGACGCTGCTGGGTTTGGATACCGAGCAAACCGAGCGCTTGATCACCGAGGGCGTGCTGTTCAGCTGGACCAATCCCGACGAGGAAACCAGGAGCTCCACATGACGACTGCGATCGACGCAGGCGCAAGGGTGTTCGTCGACGGGCACTTCCGCAAAGCGGTCGAAACTCAGGCCGTGATCGAGGCCGCAACGGGTGAACCGCTCGGCAACGGTTCGGCTGCAACGGAATCCGAAGTCGACGACGCGGTCGCCGCCGCTCGCGTCGCCCTTCCCGGATGGTCGGCGACGCCCGCGGCGGAACGCGCCGAGGTGCTGCTCCGGTTCGCCGACGCACTGCAGGCCCGCGCCACGGACACGAACGAGCTGTGCACGCGCGAGAACGGCATGCCGATCCGGCTGTCGCGGGGTGCGAACGGAATCTTTCCTGCGGCACTACTGCGGTACTACGCGGGCCTGATCGGTGACGCCGCCGAGGAAGAGATTCGACCGTCCATGATCGGGCACACGATCGTGCGGCGCGAACCCGTCGGCGTCGTCGGCGCGATCACCCCCTGGAACTACCCGCAGGCGTTGGCGGCGATGAAGATCGCCCCCGCGCTCGCCGCCGGCTGCACCATGGTGCTGAAGGCGGCGCCCGAAACCGCGTTGGACGCCTTGATCTTCGGCGAGGCGGCCCACGACGCCGGCTTGCCTCCTGGAGTGCTCAACATCATCGCGGGCGGCCCCGTCGCGGGCGCGCACCTGGTGCAACATCCCGGCGTCGACAAGGTGGCGTTCACCGGTTCGACTGCGGCGGGCCGGGTCATCGGCGAGATGTGCGCGCGGTTGGTTCGTCCGGTCACGCTGGAGCTTGGTGGAAAGTCGGCGGCAATCATCCTCGACGACGCCGACCTCGACGCAACCATGAAGGGGCTGCGCTCGGCGTCGTTCGTCAACAACGGACAGACCTGCCATCTGAGCTCGCGGATCCTGGCGCCGCGGTCGCGCTACGCCGATGTGGTCGACGCGGTGGCCGCGCTGGCCGACGGGCTCACCGTCGGCGACCCATTGGAGAAGTCCACCGACGTCGGTCCGCTGGTCAGTGCCCGCCAGCGTGAGCGCGTGCTGGACTACATCGAGATCGGCAAGTCCGAAGGTGCCAAAGTCGTGGCCGGCGGCTCCGTTCCGGCCGATCAACCCAGGGGCTGGTTCGTCTCGCCAACGGTGTTCGCCGACGTGGACAACTCGGCCCGCATCGCGCAGGAGGAGATCTTCGGACCGGTGCTTGCCGTCATCGCCTACGACACCGAGCGCCAGGCGATCGACATCGCCAACGACAGCGAGTTCGGTCTTGGCGGCACTGTTTGGTCGACGGATGCCGACCGTGCCACCGACGTCGCCCGCGCAGTACGCACCGGGTCCATCGGCGTCAACGACTACGCCCTAGACCTGCAGGCACCGTTCGGCGGGGTGAAGGCCAGTGGCATCGGCCGCGAGCTGGGACCCGAGGGGCTTGCGGCCTACCAGACCCTGAAGTCCATCTACCGGGTCGGCCCGGCTTAGCCCCTTCGAAAGGTTTCATCGGTGCCCATCGACCCCAGAACGCCCGTCCTCGTCGGCTACGGCCAGGTCAACCAGCACGACGACGATCCATCGGTCACGCCCATCGATCTGATCGAGCGGGCCGCCCGCGCCGCAGCGGATCCTCGCGTTCTGGAGGCCGTCGACTCGGTGCGCATCGTCAACCTGCTGTCGTGGCGGTATCGGAATCCCGGTCTGCTCGTCGCGGAGCGCATCCGGGCATCGCATGCGGATAGCTGGTACAGCAGCGTCGGCGGCAACGTACCCCAGTCGCTGGTCAACCAGGCCAGCCTCGACATTGCTGGTGGCCGCGTCGACACCGTGCTGATCGCAGGCGCCGAGGCGTGGCGCACCCGCACGAGGGTACGTGCTGCGGGTGGCACGCTGGACTGGCCCAAACAGGACGAATCGGTGCCAGAACCGAAGGGCGCCAACGACAAGTTCGAGATGGCAGGGCCCGTCGAGATCAAGATCCACCTGGACCGGCCCGCGTACGTCTACCCGCTGTTCGAGCAGGCGTTGAGGATCGCCGCGGGGGAGACGTCGGACGCGCACCGCCGTCGCATCGGCGAGCTCTGGGCCCGGTTCAGCGCAGTGGCCCAAGACAATCCGCACGCCTGGAACCGGAATCCCTTGTCCGCGAGGGAGATCTGGCAGCCCGGGCCCAGCAATCGGATGATCAGCTGGCCGTACACCAAGCTGATGAACTCGAACAACATGGTCGATCAGGGCGCCGCACTTATGCTGACGTCAGCGGAGAAGGCGACGCACCTCCAGATCCCCACCGACCGGTGGGTGTTCCCCTACGCAGGCACCGACGCGCACGACACCTACCTGATCGGCGAGCGTGCCGAGTTCAACACCTCGGCTGCCATCCGGATCGCGGGCAGGCGGGCACTCGAACTGGCGGGAACGAGCATCGACGACGTCGACCTGGTCGACCTCTACTCGTGCTTCCCATCGGCGGTCCAGGTCGCGGCGAACGAACTCGGACTACCCCTGGACGACCCCCAGCGCCCACTCACGGTCACCGGCGGCCTCACGTTCGCCGGCGGGCCGTGGAACAACTATGTATCGCACTCCATCGCCACCATGGCGGAGCGACTGGTGTCGGCTCCAGGCGCCGTCGGCTTCATCAGCGCCAACGGCGGCTACCTCACCAAGCACAGCTTCGGCGTCTACGGAACCCAACCGCCCGCAGGCGACTTCCGTTGGGAGGACGTGCAACCCACCGTCGACGCCGAACCCACCCGAGTCGCGGAGGTGGAATGGTCTGGCGTCGGCACCGTCGAGACCTGGACCACCCCCTTCACCAGGGATGGCGCACCGGAGAAGGCGTTCCTCGCGGTCCGCACCCCCGAGGACACCCGCGCGCTGGCGATGATCACCGACGCAGGAGAAGCCGAGGCCAGCATCCGCGAGGACATCGCGGGCGCCAAGGTGCGGGTGGAGGCCGACGGTACTGCCGCCCTGCTCTGACCGTGCCCGACCACGAGCGACCGCGCCCGACCACTAGCGCGTAGCGCGGTGGTTACGCGCTCCACACAACGACGACACGTGACCGCGGTACGTGTTGTCGATGACGGACACACGCAAGCCCCGTTGGTACAGATCGCTATTCGCCCAACTCCTGGTCGCCATCGTCGCGGGCATCCTGGTCGGGTGGCTGTGGCCGGCGTTCGGCGCCGATCTCAAGCCCCTTGCCGACGGCTTCATCAAGCTCATCAAGATGCTGATCGCGCCGATCATCTTCTGCACCGTCGTCATCGGTATCGCCCACGTCGGCGACCTCAAGTCGGTCGGCCGGATCGGCGTCAAGGCCCTGATCTACTTCGAGGTCGTCACCACGTTCGCCCTGCTGTTCGGGCTGCTGATCGGCAACGTCGTGAAGCCCGGTGCGGGGTTCAACATCGACGCGCAGACACTGGCCAGCGGAGCCGATGCGGTCGCCAAGAAGACGGGAACTGGGGAACTGCCCCATACGGTGGAGTTCCTGCTCAACATCATTCCGACGTCGATCATCTCCGCCTTTGCCGAGAACCAGCTGCTGCAGGTGCTCTTCTTCGCGGTGCTGTTCGGCTTGGCGCTTGCCAAGTTCGGCGAGCACGGGCCGCCGGTGGTGTTCGAGTTGATCGAGCATTTCAGCAGCCTGTTCTTCACCATCATCGGCTGGATCATGAAGCTGGCACCGCTTGCCGCGTTCGGCGCGATGGCCTACATCATCGGCCAGTACGGGATCGCGTCACTGGGCAGCTACGCGAAGCTGATCGGGGCCTGTTATCTGGGGGCGGCGCTGTTCATCCTCGTCCTTGCGGCGATCGCGTGGTTCTTCGCTGGGGTGAACCTCTGGCGCTTCCTCGTCTACATCAAGGACGAGTTCTTCCTCGCACTCGGCACCGCGTCCACCGAGGTCGTCCTGCCGCGCATCATGGACAAGTTGATGTATGCCGGATGTTCGCGCACCACAACGGGTTTGGTGGTGCCTACCGGCTACTCGTTCAACCTGGACGGCGCCACGCTCTACCTGTCGATCTGCGTGCTGTTCCTGGCCCAGGCGCTCGGCGTCGACCTCAGCCTTGGGGAACAGATCACGGCCGTCCTGGTGCTGATGCTGACCTCGAAGGGCATGGCAGGCGTGCCCGGTTCGTCGTTCCTTGCCCTTTCGGCGACGGTAGCCGCCATCGGACATGGCGCCATCCCCGTGGCCGCCGTCGCCCTGCTACTCGGTGCGGACCGGATCATGGATTCGATGCGGGTGTCGGTGAACCTGCTCGGAAACTGCGTCGCGACGATGGTGGTTGCCCGGTGGGAGGGCCAGCTCGACTCCGCGCGTATGAGCAGCGTGTTGCGCGGTGAGGACATCGAACCGCTCGAGGAGGCCGACGTCGAGCCGCAGAGGGAGGTCGTCGGGGCGGGCTAACTCAGTAGGGTGCCGAGCGGCTGCTGCGGATCGGCCAGCCGGCCCGGATCCACCGGCGTGCGAGCCCGGATGAGCGATTTCACGTCATCGAGCACGTCCCAGACGTTGACGTTCATCCCGGCAAGCACGCGGCTCTCGCCGTCCAGCCAGAACGCGACGAACTCGCGTTTCGTGACGTCGCCGCGGAACACGACGCGCTCGTAGTCCGGGGCGTGGCCGACGTACTCCATGCCGAGGTCGTACTGATCGGTGAAGAAGTAGGGCAGCTCGTCGTAGCTACCCGGACTGCCGAGCATGCCCGCCACCGCGACGGCGGGCTGCTTGAGCGCGTTGGCCCAGTGCTCGGTGCGGATGCGGGTACCGAACAGCGGGTGGGCGGCCGCCGCAATGTCGCCAACGGCGTAGACGTCGTCGTCACTGCTCTTCAACGACGCGTCGACGAGGACACCGCTGCCCGCCATCTGAAGGCCCGCCTGCTCGGCCAGGTCGACGTTGGGGCTCGCACCGACCGCGACGAGTACCGCATCGGCATCGACCGTGGATCCATCACCAAGTCGCAGCCCCGTCGCCCTGCCACCGTCGGTGGTGATCGCCTCGACCGATGTCTTCAGCCGCAGGTCCACGCCGTGTTCGCGGTGCAACTGCGCGAACACCTCCGCCGCCTCGCGCCCAAGGGCTCCGAGCAGCGGCAACTCCGCGGTCTCCACGACCGTCACCGTGACGCCGTGCGCGCGGGCGCTCGCGGCGACCTCCAGGCCGATCCAACCCGCTCCGACGACCGCGAGCCGCGCGCCGTCGGTCAGCGTCGACAGAAGTGCAGCGGCATCGTCGACCGTGCGCAGGTAGTGGACTCCCTCCGCGTCGGCCCCGGGGATCGGCGGCCTGCGTGAACTCGACCCGGTGGCCAGCAGCAGCTTGTCGTAGTGCTCGACGCCGTCGGCGAATCCGACCGTGTGCGATCCACGGTCGATGGTGGTGACCGTGGTGCCCAATCGCAGGTCGACGTCGTGCTCGCGGTACCAGTCCGCCGGGTCGACGGTGAAGTCCGCGAGGGCCTTCTTGCCCGCCAGGTACTCCTTGGACAGCGGCGGACGTTCGTAGGGGAGGTGGTCCTCTGCTCCGAAGAGCACCACGGTGCCTTCGAAGTCGTTGTCGCGCAGCGCCTCTGCGGCCTTTGCGCCAGCCAGGCCTCCACCAGCGATGACGAATGTTGACGACGATGTCATGTCAACCGAGCGTACTCGCGGAGGAGTCGCTAGCGAATCACTTGGGCGGCAGACTCTTGGCGTAGTCGAGGCCACGGGTCACCCAAGACTGCAGTTGGCGCTTGGTCCGCACGCCGTCGTCGGCCACCCGAAGCCACCCCCGGGTCTCGCGGCCTGCCATCACCATCGGTTCGACGTGCTCGCGGCTGAGCAGGGCTTCGGTCTCGTCGGGCGGAACGCGCACCATGAGGCCGCCTCGTCCGCTCGCCGCGACGGACATGTTGCCGTTGATGAGGAACGCCAGACCGCCGAACATGCGCTTCTCCTCGACGCCGCCCTCGGTGCTGGTCAGCTCCCTGATGCGGTTGGCGAGATCCTCGTCGTAAGCCACGTCAGTCCAGGTCCACCCGGACGGTGAGAAGGTCACTTCCCATCAGCTTCACCACCGCGCTGTTCATGGTTGGCAGCTGGCTCAGCCGTGCAACGGCGTCGTCGTCGGGCAGCAGGTGCGCGGTGCCGGTGCGCCATCGGCCGCCGATCCTCACCCGTACTCGTGGGTTGGCCTCGATGTTGAGGACGTAGTGCGAGTGGCCGCCGTGCTCGGAGACCATCCAGAACTGGTTGTCGACGACGCGCCCGCCGACGGCAGTGCGGCGGGGCTCACCGGATTTGCGGCCGATGGTCACCGGCAGCTTCCTGCCGATCGGGTTGACCACGAGACGATGCACGGTGTGCACGATCCGTCGCTTGGCGGCCTTGATGTCCACTAGTCACCTACCCCTGATTCGGCGTCCATCCGAGTCTAGGCCCGAGCGCCTCGGCGAGATCGGTGATGATCTGCCGGTAGTCGTCCTCGGCGAAGGTGAACGGCAGCGCGAAGGCCACTTCGCTCGCTCGCTGGAAGCCTGCGTGGTCGAACAGCTGATCGGCGAGTTCGTCGGACGTGCCGACGTAGTCGGGGGAGAACAACATGCCGCGCGGGCCCTGCGGCGTCTTGGTGCGCTCGAACCGGCTCGCCGCGTACTCGCGGTACCTGCGGATCTGGTCGTCGGTAGCGGAATCGGTCGGGATGACCACCAAACCCTGTGACACCCGGGTGGTTTCGCGCTGCGGATGATGCGCTGCGATGGCCGTGCGGTAGGCGTCGATGTTCTCGCCCTGGATGGTGGCGAAGTCACGCGACTGCGTGCCATCGATGCTGACCACGGAGCTGGTCAGGTAGTTGATGCCCTGTTCGCCTGCCCAGATCGCCGACGACATGCCACCGCCATACCAGACCCGGTCGGCCAGCCCGGGAGAGTGGGGTTCGATGCGGTTGGTGAACTGCTCGATGCCGACGGTGCCCTCGAAGTCGCTGACCGGATCGCCGCGCAGACCGTACAGCAGTCGCAGCACCCGGTCCTTGGAGAAGTCCTCGACGTCGTGGGTGTTCGGATACAGCGCTTCGCGATAATGGTCGTAGAGCATCGGCGTGCCAACGGAGACACCGGGATTGACCCTGCCGCCGGACAGGATGTCCACGGTGGCCAGGTCTTCGGCCAACCGGAACGGGTTCTCGAGACCAAGCGGGATGACCGCGGTGCCGAGTTCGATGCGCGACGTGCGCTGGCTGGCCGCCGCCATGATGGCCACCGGCGACGAGATGCCGGGTTGCAGGTGCCTGCAGCGCAACCAGACGCTGTCGTAGCCAAGCGACTCGGCGCGCTCGACCACCTCGAGGGTCTCCTCGATGCCGGGTCCCGGATTCTGCGCGTCGAAGCGGCCGATCGTCAGGAATCCGAGCTTGTGCAACGGCTCTCCGCGTCGCGGCATGACTCTCCCTTCTATGCGCGAGCAGACGCAAAGTGCCCTGAAAACCTCGAAATGAGGGCACTTTGCGTCTGCTCGCGCTATTGAATTATCAGGCGGCCTGGCTCGCGCCCGCCTCGGTGACGGGCTCCAGCGCCAGCGCGACGATATCCGCCACGTCGGTCATCGGCTTGACGTCCAGCGCGGCGAGCACCTCGGCCGGCACGTCGTCGAGGTCGGCCTCGTTGCGCTGCGGGACGAACACCGTCTTCAGCCCAGCCCGTTGCGCGGCGAGCAGCTTCTGCTTCACCCCACCGATGGGCAGCACCCGACCGTTCAGCGTGACCTCACCAGTCATGCCGACGTCCGCGCGAACCTGCCGTCCGGTCGCCATGGACACCAGCGCGGTGACCATCGTGACGCCTGCCGAAGGACCATCCTTGGGCACCGCGCCCGCGGGCACGTGCACGTGGATCTGGCGGTCCAGCGCCTTGGGGTCGACGCCGAGTTGCTCGGCGTGAGCACGCACGTAGGACAGCGCGATCTGCGCCGACTCCTTCATCACGTCACCCAGCTGACCGGTCAGCTTGAGACCCGGCTCGCCGTCGTTGGCATTCACCTCGATGAAGAGCACGTCGCCACCGAGGCCGGTGACGGCAAGACCGGTCGCCACGCCAGGCACCGCAGTGCGTTCCTCGGACTCCGGGGTGAACCGCGGACGGCCAAGGTAGGCAACCAGATCCGGCTCATCGATGGTCAACGGCTCGGCATTGGCAGCGAGCTTCGTCGTCGCCTTCCGCAACGCCTTCGCCAGCAGTCGCTCGAACTGCCGCACACCCGGCTCGCGGGTGTAATCCGCGGCGATCTTGTGCAGCGCGTCGTCGGTGACCGTGACCTCGTCGGTGGTCAGCGCCGCCCGATCCCGCTGCCTTGGCAGCAGGAAGTCGCGAGCGATGGCGACCTTGTCGTCCTCGGTGTAGCCGTCGATCTGAACCAGTTCCATCCGGTCCAGCAGCGCCGACGGGATGTTTTCGATCACGTTGGCAGTGGCAAGGAACACCACGTCGGACAGGTCGAGATCCAAGTCGAGGTAGTGGTCGCGGAACGTGTGATTCTGCGCAGGGTCCAAGACCTCGAGCAACGCCGCACTGGGATCGCCGCGGTAGTCGGAGCCCACCTTGTCGATCTCGTCGAGCAGCACGACCGGGTTCATCGACCCCGCCTCGCCGATCGCCCGGACCAGTCGGCCCGGCAGCGCGCCCACGTACGTGCGCCGGTGGCCGCGGATCTCGGCCTCGTCGCGCACGCCACCAAGGGCGACGCGAACGAACTTGCGGCCCAACGCCCGTGCCACGGATTCACCCAGTGACGTCTTGCCGACACCGGGAGGTCCGGCCAACACCATCACGGCACCGGAGCCACGACCGCCCACGACCTGCAGCCCTCGCTGCGAACGCCGGGCCCGCACGGCCAGGTACTCGACGATGCGGTCCTTGACGTCCTCAAGCCCGTGGTGGTCGGCATCGAGAATCTCGCGCGCCGACTTCAAATCGGTCGAGTCCTCGGTCGTGACGTTCCACGGCAGGTCTAGCACCGTGTCCAGCCAAGTGCGGATCCAGCCGCCCTCAGGGCTCTGCTCGCTGGAGCGTTCCAGCTTGCCGACCTCGCGCATCGCGGCCTCGCGGACCTTCTCGGGAAGGTCGGCCGCCTCGACTCTGGATCGGTAGTCATCGGAAGATCCAGCACCGTCGTCCGCAGATTCACCGAGCTCCTTGCGGATCGCGGCCAATTGCTGACGCAGCAGGAACTCCTTCTGCGTCTTCTCCATGCCGGAGCGCACGTCGTCGGCGATCTTGTCGTTGACCTCGACCTCGGCCAGGTGGTCACCGGTCAGGTCGATCAGCATTTGGAGCCGACGACCCACATCTTCGGTCTCCAGCAGCTCACGCTTCTCCACGTCGGACAGGTACGACGCGTAGCCCGCGGTGTCGGCCAGCGCAGACGGGTCGGTGATCTTGTTGACCACGTCGACGATCTGCCAGGCCTCACGGCGCTGCAGCATCGCCAACAGCAGCTTCTTGTAGTCGGCAGCGAGTGCCTTGGTGTCCTCGTCGACCGCGCCTTCTTCGACTTCAGTCACCTCCACCCAGAGCGCCGCACCCGGACCTGTGGTCCCCGACCCGATGTGGGCGCGCTTCTCACCGCGCACGACGGCAGCGGCGCCACCACCGGGGACGCGTCCGACCTGCACGATCGACGCGATCACGCCGTAGGTGGGGTAGCGGTCGTCGAGCCTCGGGGCGATCAGCAGCTTGCCGGTTTCGCTCGCCTGAGCAGCATCAACGGCGGCACGGGCAGCGTCGTCGAGCTCGATCGGCACCACCATTCCCGGCAGGACGATCGGCTCGCTAACGAAAAGAACTGGCACAACACTCGACGTTGTCGTGTTTTCTGACATCAATCCTCCAAAGTTGAACCTGGTGGGCTCAACCCTGGGCGGCACTCCTTTGTTCCCACTTGTTGCGTGCTCGGTGCCCGATCCAGAACGTCGCGGCCATCAGCACGGCGATCAGGGACAGCGACACCACGGTGTTCACACCCTTCGCGACGTCGATGGACAGCGAGAAGATGATCGCAAGGCTGATCAACATGCCAAGGAGCAGGCCGATGCCCCACATCGCTGACAGCAGAACGTGCACCCGGTGGACGAAGGCCTCCTCACCGGGTTCGGGCGGATCGTCGTCGCGCTGCACCCGCTCGGAGACCATCTGCGTCAGCGGCTTACCGATCACGCAAGAGCCGAGGAAGACCAACGCACCGATGCCGCCGACGAGGGTGTCACCTGCCATAAGCATCCTGGCGTTGGACGTGGCGATCCCCACGGCCAGGCTCAGACCGAAGTTCAGCATCAGGTACCCGGCGAACGGATCCAGCCGACGGGCCCGGATCGCGTCGTAGCTGACCTTCACCCCGGCGAGCACGGTCGCCGACAGCAGCGCGACGTACTCCGACGCACCGAGCGCGCGTAGTCCGTAGTAGGCGATCAGCGCGGGCGCGACATCGAGCAGGATCCCCCGCAGGATGGGGCCGTTGGAGCGAGCCTTCTTGGTCGGGGGTGTCGTTGCTGTCGTCTCTGCTGATGTAGTTGGTGATGCAACTGGCGTCGTTTCGGGCAAACGCGGTGCCCCCCTACCGGATTCACTCATCGGCTCGATCATATGTGTCCCGGCTGGGCGTCCGCCGTGCGCCATCGCGCTAGGGGAGGAATAGCCTCGTGGCCATGGCCATCACACCAGGCACCGTCATCGCCGTCACTGGCGCCAGTAGCGGTATCGGGGAGGCGACGGCGCGTCTACTCGCCGCACGGGGCGCCTCGCTAGTGCTCGGCGCGCGCCGCACCGACCGGCTGGACCAGATCGCCGCCGAACTGCGCGCCGACGGCGCCACGGTGGTCACCATCAGCACCGACGTGACCCGCCGCGAGGATCTGGACGCCCTGGTCGGACGCGCCGTCGACGAGTTCGGCCACCTCGACGTGCTGGTGAGCAACGCCGGCATCAGCAAGATCGGGCCCATCGCGGACGGCGACGTCGACGGCTGGTCGGCCATGATCGACGTCAACGTGCGCGGTGTCCTGTACGGCATCGCCGCGGCGATGCCCGTGCTCCGGCGCCAGGGCCGGGGTCACCTCGTCACGATCGTCTCCACGGCCGGCTTGAGGGTCGTGGAGAACATGGCGGTCTACGCCGCGACGAAGAACGCGGTGCGCACCATCATGGAGGGTGTTCGGCAGGAATCGACCGACGGCGTCATCCGCACGACGTCGATATCACCGGGGTTCGTCAGGACCGAACTCGACGGTTCGATCGACGACCCCGTGATGCGCGCCCAGATCCGCAGCAACATGGACGATTTCGGCCTACCACCGGAGGCGGTGGCCAGGGCCGTGGCCTTCGCCGTCGAACAGCCGCACGACGTGGAGATCGGCAACATCACCATCCGCCCGACGGTTCAGGGCTGACCAGTTCCATGGAGTCAATGGTCGTCGGCCGTATCCGCAGGACCGTCGCGCTGGGGATGTCGTAGAACACGCCGAACACGTCGAGTTCTCCTCGTAGATGGGGATTCTCAACCAGCGGGTGACTGGTGAGGGTCTCGACCTGGAGCGCCACGTTCACCATGCTCAACTGATCGGCGGGGCCAAAACCTGCGCTCGCTGCGGCTCGCGCGACGGGGTGGCGGCCATCGTCGAAGGCCAATGCGGGGTGACCGTTCTCCAACCACGCCGCCAAGGACTCCTCACCCCTGCTACGCGACGGATTTCCGCCGAGCAGCACGTTCATCGCGCCACAGCGCTGGAGTGCCCGCACACGACGATCGACGAGACGGCGAGCTTCTCCACCGCGAAGGCGATCGCCGCCTCCGTCGATGCGTCGTGTTGGTGAGCGGGCACCAGGTTTCCCACGTTGCGCACCGTGAAGAGGTCGCCGGGTCCGCTACTGGTGATGACGTTCGGCACGATGCGGGAATCGGTGCAGGTGATGAACAGCGTTTCCGGCCGCTGCGCATGCGCGAGCTTCTCCAGATGCGGGCGGAGGTGGTGCGCCGTTCGACGCTGGTAGATCGCCAACCCGTTCAGCACGGAGGCGGAATCACGATGGAGGCGTTGATCATCGGAGCCAGCGCTCTGCCAGGAGCTCCACGGCATGACACCCGAGCGGGCGTCGATGGACTGGATGTCACGGACCGGTGGCCCGTCGAGCGCGCTGTCCATCTCGACCGACCCGAGCTGGCGGATGTCCACCGTGCCGCCCTCTGCGCCAGTGTCACCGTCACCACCGCAATACGGGTGGTGACCGGTGTCAGCGGTCGGCAGGTGCAGCTCACCGTCGTCGACGACGGTCCCGGCATCGACGCCAAGTTGATTCCCGACTTGTTCGACCGGTTCGTCAAGGGCCATGGGGGCGACGGGAACCGCTCCGACGACTCGAACAGCACCGGGCTGGGGCTTGCCATCGTCGCATCCATCACCGAGGCGCACGGCGGCACGGTGACGGCATGCTCGGGCGGAGGCGCCACCGAGTTCCGGATTGCGCTGCCTGCCGCGCAATGAGTTACGGGTTCGGGCAGACCACGTCGACGTAGATGGTGCTGAACTGATCCTCGTCGATCCGGTTGCCCGAGGAATCGAGGTTCGAGTCGTTGAGCCCGTGAACACCCGTGGCCTTGCAGAGCGACAGCGGACTGCTCGTCGGCCCGTTGATCTGGACGTGGTGCCCCTTGGCCTCGAGATCTGCGACAGTGTCACTGGCCGAGCGGATTCCGATCGGTGCAGGTACCGCGGCACCGGCTACACCCTGCCCGAGGAACAGCATCGAGCCGGCTGCGATCGTGGCGATGACGAGATGCTTCATGAGCGAACTCCTTTGTCCGTGTTCGGTTTTCATCCGTGCACAAAACCGACGCTATCGACGCCGTGAGCACGGGGGAGGGGCGGACACGGTTCGCATGCCGAACCCATAGATTTGCGTTCGGCATGAAGTCGGCCGCCAGACACCGAAATAGACCGTGGCGTAGCTACTTTGGAATGCGTAAGCGAGTCAACGAAGACAGGAGCAATCAATGAAGGTTCGTCACATCGCAGCGGGTGTCATGACGGGGATCGCCGCAGCGGCCATCGCGGCGGCGCCCATCGCCTCGGCCGTGAACCCCAGCACCACCACCGACTCGGGTCGGGCCACGATCACTGACAAGCAGGGGCACACCGCGATCGTCGTGAAGCCGCCTACGGTCTCGTCGCCGAGCGTCTACGGTCCGTTCTCGTCGCCGCTGCCGTTCATCCTGTTCAACTAAGGCGCGGTCGGCGGGTAGCGCCGATCTAGAGGGTGCGCAGACAACGAGGCCGTGGAGCCGATTGCATGACAATCGACTCCACGGCCTTTCGTGTCCGATGAAGAGCGTCCTACGAAGAGCTTTCACACAAGAAGGGAGCCTGCCGTTCGGGGGGGTAACGACAGGCTCCCTGGTCTTGCGACGTGCGTCAGGCCGCTCCGCTAAGCGCTGGCCTGAGCGCCCAGCGTGCGCTGGATGTCGGGCAGCATCTGCTGCACCTGCTGACCCCAGTAGCCCCAGCTGTGCGTACCGGTCGCCGGGAAGTTGAACACGCCGTTGGTGCCACCCGCGGCGATGTAGTTGTCCCGGAACGACAGGTTGGTGCGCAGCGTGAACCCTTCGAGGAACTGTGCCGACATCAGGTTGCCACCGTCGGTACCCGAGTCCAGATCCGACGGAGTGCCTGTGCCGCAGTAGATCCAGACCCTGGTGTTGTTGGCGACCAGTTGGCCGACGTTGATCATCGGGTCGTTGCGCTTCCATGCCGGGTCACCCGACGGGCCCCACATGCTTTCGGCGTTGTAGCCGCCCGCGTCGTTCATGGCCAGGCCGATCAGCATCGGCCACCAGCCCTCGGACGGGTTCAGGAAGCCCGACAGCGACGCCGCGTAAATCCACTGCTGTGGGTGGTAGATCGCGTAGGTCAGCGCGGTGCCGCCAGCCATCGAGAGACCGACGACGGCGTTGCCGTTCTGCGACACGCCCTGGTTGGCTTCCAGCGATGCCGGCAGTTCCTGGGTCAGGAACGTCTCCCACTTGTAGGTGTAATCCTGGCCGTTGCCCTGCGAAGGCCGGTACCAATCGGTGTAGAAACTCGACTGTCCGCCAACGGGCATCACGACCGAAAGGCCCGAGTTGTAGTACCACTCGAACGCCGGGGTGTTGATGTCCCAGCCGCTGTAGTCATCCTGCGCGCGCAGACCGTCCAGGAGGTAGACGGCATGCGTGCCGCCGCCCTGGAACTGCACCCGGATGTTGCGGTTCATCGACTGCGAGAACACATCCAGGTATTCCACCGGGAGACCAGGCCTGGAGAATGCTCCAGCTGTTGCCGAACCCCCGGCGAAGCCGATCAGCGTGGGCAGCATCGCCGCGGTGATGGCACCCACCGCCAGCCTGCGCAACCACGTTCCACGAATCTTTCTGACGAACTTCATAACGGCAACCGACCGCCTTTCTTCATGTCCTGTCAAGCAATCGCCGTTGCTTTGCGAGCGCAAGTGAATCACGTGCATGTGGTTCGCTTCGGCTCTCAACGCCGAGATGTGATGTCGCAGTTGGCTAACGATCAGGACTCGGCGTCGAGACGTCGGGAGCTGATTTGGCGTGTGACCAGTGTGAATAGAGTGATTTCCGAGGTTCGGCGCGAGCTACGACTGGCCGCGCGCGAACCGGTGCAACTGCGTGACGTGACATGGCGTCAACTCGTCAAGACTCGTCACCCCTAGCAGCCGCATCGTGCGGCTGACCTGCGCCGACAGGATCTCATTGGCGCGGTCGACACCGGCCTCGCCACCGGCCATCAGCCCATAGAGGTAGGCGCGCCCGACCATCGTGAACCGGGCGCCGAGTGCGATGGCGGCGACGATGTCGGCGCCCGACATGATGCCGGTGTCCAGCAAAACCTCGCACGACCCGCCGACCTCCCTGGCCACCGCAGGCAACAGATGGAACGGCACCGGTGCGCGATCGAGTTGCCCGCCCCCGTGGTTGGACAGCACCAGACCGTCGACACCGAGGTCGGCCACCGTCCGCGCGTCATCGACAGTCTGAATTCCCTTGACCACCAAACGGTTCGGCCACTGCGACTTGATCCAGGTCAGATCCTCGAACGTGACCGTCGGATCGAACATAGTGTCGAGGTACTCCGCGACGGTGCCTGGCCAGCGGTCCAGCGACGCGAACGCAAGGGCTCGGTGGTCAGCAGGTTGAACCACCACCCGGGGCGCGGGATGGCGTCGAGCACGGTGCGCACGGTCACCAGCAGCGTGTCGAAGCCTGCCGCGGCGGCGCGCTCCACCAGCGCCATCGACCGCTCCCGGTCCTTCCACATGTAGAGCTGAAACCAATTGCGGCCGTGCGGGTTCGCCGCGCGGACGTCCTCGATGGCGGTGGTGCCGAGCGTCGACAACTCAAACGGGATGCCGGCGCGGGCCGCAGCGCGCGCCGGCGATCTCGCCCTCGGTGTTCATCAGCCGGGTGAACCCCGTCGGTGCGATGCCGAACGGCTGCTCCACGCGGTCGCCGAGCACCTGCCAACCGGTGTCCACCTCGGCGGCACCGTCGGTGTAGTCGAAGGCCGCCTTCGGCGTGCGTCGCTTGGCGATCCGTCGCAGGTCCTCGATGGTCAGCGCGTCGGCCAGGCGCCTGGCCGTCGCGTTGAGGCGCGGCTTGCGGAACTGGAGCAGTGGCGCCAGCTCACTGGGCCGGGGCAGACGTCGCTTCATCACGCGCCTAATCGCCCGCTGCGGCCAATGCCCGCCTGAGGCTCTTCCGCCGCTCTTCGATGGCCCGGCCGATGTCCTGCAGCAGCAACGGCTTTCGCTCGACCAGCTCCTCGATGTATTCACGTTCGATCTGCAAAACGGTCACCTCCTCGAGCGCATACGCCGACGCGGTGACGGCTTCGCGGGTGAGCGCGGTCTGCCCGAGAAAGTCACCCTCCTCGAGGATACGCACTGGGATGATCGCGCCGTCGTCTCCGCTGGCAACGAGCCGGACCCGTCCATTGACCAAGAAGGTCATGCGCTTGGGCACCTGACCCGCGAACTGGAGGTACTCCTCGGTGCCATATCGGGTGAGCGTCGCACGGGGGAGCAGTGCCTGTTGATCGGCGGCGGTCAACCGCAGCGTCGGCGCGATGATCCGCAGCGACGCCTCAAGGCGCTCAGGGGTGGCGAACTCGTCTTCTGCCTCGTCGAGGTGCAGCCCGGCCCTGCGCGATGCATACCAGACCCACCGCAGGAACAGCGATTTGGCGGCGAAGTCATCGGCGGGCGTGCGCACCGGTATCCCCGTGCTGTACTGCAGCGCGCCCGTGCGGTTGCTGGACGGGGCCGCGTCTGGTCGGAGCTGCGGCAGCGTCGCAGCAACCCGGTTCAGCATCGCAATGACATCGTCGGGCGGGTCGTCGACCGAGAACGCCGTGCTTACGGACAGGCTGTGCGTACCCGGCGGCCTGCTGAAGTTGGTGAATGACGCCAGGGCCAGCACCGAGTTCGGCATGATCAACATGCCGCTGCCGGTGTCGATATGCGTTGCGCGCCAGTTGACTTCGATGACGCGTCCCCGCGCGGTCGGAGCTTCGATCCAGTCGCCCAGCTGGAATGGCTGCTCGAAGAGCAGGAGCAGGCCAGAAATGATCTGGCCAACGGAGTTCTGCAGCGCCAGGCCCAGCACGATCGAGGTGACGCCGAGTGCGGTGAACAGTCGGCCGACGTCGGCTCCCCAGATGAAGGAGAACATCAGCCCTACACCGATGGCGATGATTGCGAACCTGGCCACGTCGAGGAAGATCGACGGAATCCGCTTGCGCCAGCTGCCTTCCGGCGCGCTCTGGAACAGGGTCGCATTGAGGCCGGACAGCAGCAGGACCAACACCACGAAGCCGAAGACGGTCGAGACGATGCGTACCGGTGTGGCTTCCGCCGAGACCTGGGTCGCCTTCACCAGAAGCAGAAGCAGAATGCCGAGCGGCAGGATGTAGTTTCGCAGTAGGTGCACGGGCCGGGCCAGCGCGCTGTGCCTGCGTAGCAATGCGTTGTGCAGCTCGGTGAGAACTACGAGCGCGAGTGGGAATCCCAGCGCAATGCCGACCGCCCACAGGAACCACGGCGCGTCGAGCTGGCCGGTCATGGCTGGTCCAACCGGAATATCGGCTCCGTGTCGTCTCCTGCGCCGACTTCGCCGGCGGGAGTGAAATGGCGAGAATCCCGCATCACGTCGTAGACGCGGGACGTGACGTATACGCCCGGTCGCGGAGATCCGCTTTGGACCTGGTTGGCGATGTCAACCGCGCCGCCCCACATGTCATAGGCCAGGCTGGCCCTGCCGACCAGGCCGCTCGTCACCGTGCCCGTGTCGATTCCCGCGCGCAACTCCAGGTCGTTGTCGGACTCGCTGTTGTAGCGGTCGACGATGCGCTGCATCTCAATCGCGAAATCCACCGTGCGGCGGACGTTGTCGATTCGCGGCACACTGAGTCCGCAGCTGGCGAGATAGCCGTTATGAAGGGTGCGGATCCGTTCAATGCCAAGGCTTTCCGCAGCAGCATCGAACTGTCGGACCAATTTGTTGACGATGGCGAGCTGCTCGTCCGAGGTCAACGTCGAGACCAGCTCGTCCATGCCGACGATGTCGGCGAAGATCACCGTCACGTTCTGGTGGTCCTGGGCGATTGTCTCCTCACCCTCCCGGTACCGCTGCACCACCGGTTCGGGCATCAGTGACAGCATCAAGCGGTCGTTTTCCCTCCGCTGTTCGGTGAGAAGCTCCTCCTTGATTGCCAGGTTTCTGCTCATCTCGTTGAAAGCAACGGTGAGATCCCCGAATTCGTCACGAGACTGCACCGGCAGCGACACGCCGTACTCGCCCGAGCTGATGCGCTGGGCACCCGCCTCGAGCCGGCGGATTGGCCGCACGAACAGACGGGCCAGCAACATCGCCGCTATGCAGACCACGAAGATGATCACCGTCGTCGAGAGCACCAGTGTGCGCGTGAACGTCGCCACCGGCGCAAAGGCCTCGGATGTGTCGATCTTGGCGACGAGCGCCCAGTGCAGGCCAGGCACGTCGACCGGCGCGTAGGCCTGCAGCGTCTCGTGGCCCAGGTAGTCCTGGGCGACCAGGGTGCCGCGCTGTCCGCGTTGCGCCAATCGCGTGGCTTCCGTCGCGACCGGCTGCATGAGAGTGGTCCCGTGCTGCCGGATCGATTCTTGAGCCACGTCGGGCGGGGTGCCTGCGTCGACGACGTCGCGCTTGAATCCGTCGGGATTCTCCAGAAAGAGGCGGGAATCCGAACGCATCAGATCGTCGGGGCCGACGATGAACGTCTCGCCGGTCTTGCCCATCCCCGACTCTTCCCACCGCTTGTCCATCGTCATCAGCCGGTTGATCTTCGAGATCGGGAACTGCAGTGCGAGCACACCGTCGACGTGCCCCTGCGCGCCAACCGGTGACACCATCCAGGCGGTCGGCTCGGTGGCGGGTTGGTAGTCACTGAAGTCGGTGGTGGCGACATAGTCGACGGCGTTGGACGCGAGGGCCTTGTTGTAGGCGTCGGTCAGATCGCCGCCGTGGTACGGCCCCGTGAGGATGTTGGTGCCGAGGTCGACGCCCTTGTACGCGCTGTAGACGACATTGCCTCTGGTATCCAACAGCAGCGCGTCCTCGAACTCGAAGCGGGTCACGATCTGACGGAAGAAGTCGTTGAACTGGGCGTTGGCCGCCGACCAGGCGCTGCCGTCGTGCGCGTCATCGAACTTGACCGCGAGGTCCCAATCCGTGAACGGCGTCGTGTAGTTGGCCTGCAGATACTTCTGCGCATTCGAGGTCGGCAACAAGGCCTCGACGTCAACGTCCTCGCCCGTCTGGGCGTCTTCCGCCTTCGCGAAGACGTCGGCGTAGTACTTCTGGATCGCCTGCTGCTGGACGGGGGTGATGGTGGCGTTGTTCAGTTGGTCGAAGCCGGCCGTGTACGCCTGGATGGCCTCGGTGGCCGTCGATCCGCGCGAATAGATGACGAGCGAATCTTGCAAGTCGGCAATCTGCGCCTGCAGTTGGCGGCTCTGAGACTGGCGGATCTCGGTCAACCGGTCGAACGCCGATGCCCGCAGTGAACTCTGCCCGGATTGATAGCCGATGAGGCCGACGACCGCGGCCGACAGGACGCTGGTCAGTAGCAGCATCACCAGCAGCTTGGACTGGATGCTGATCCGCGACAGCACACGGCGCCGCAGACTTCGGGGTTTGGGCGCCGGTTCCGGCTCCGTCGTCGTTTCCGGCTCGGTAATTGTCGTCATTGAATTTCGAACATTAGCTCGCAA
Source organism: Mycobacterium sp. AZCC_0083 (assembly GCF_014202335.1). GTDB lineage: Bacteria > Actinomycetota > Actinomycetes > Mycobacteriales > Mycobacteriaceae > Mycobacterium. Next base: position 174,790 of record NZ_JACHGP010000002.1, read on the forward strand.
GACTTGCTCACGACATGCCTGTGGAGAAATCGTTGTCACCCAATGGCGCAGACCCGTTCGATCTGCGGCGGTTCGTCGACGCACAGGACCGTGTTCATGACACCGTCCTCGCCGAACTCCGTGCCGGCGCGAAACGCAGCCATTGGATGTGGTTCGTCTTCCCGCAGCTGCGAGACCTTGGGCGCAGCCCCACCGCCGTGCACTACGGCATCGGATCGCGCGACGAGGCGGTCGCCTACCTCGACCACCCAACGCTGGGACCCCGGCTGCGGGAATGCGCGCGATTGGTGGCGGCAGTCGACGGCCGGATCGAGCAGGTGATGGGCCACGTGGACGCTCTCAAGCTGAGGTCGTCGATGACGCTGTTCGCCAACGTGACGGATGACGACCGCGACTTCCTCGACGTGCTGGAACGGCACTACGGCGGCGAGCCCGATCCCATGACCGTCGAACTGCTCGGGCCGAGCTAGTGACGACGCCGAAGTACCCCGATCTGGACGTGCACCTGGTGTTGGACAACGCGTCGGGACATGAGGAGCGGACCCCCTGGTTTGTCGGACCCCTTTGGTTTGATGGTGGTATGTCTTCGCCGGCAGCCTCTTTCGCTCCTGAGGTGAGCCCGGCTGAGCGTCTCGATGTGTTGTTGGACAAGGTGGCGGAGTTGACCGGCCAGCGCAACGCGATCGACGGCCGGATCGTGGACATCGTGGCCGAGATCGACCACGACGAGCTGTGGGGCGCCACCGGCGCCCGCTCGGTGCCTTCGTTGGTGGCATGGATGACCGGTGTGTCACCCCGCAACGCCGAAATCATCGCCACCGTCGCGCAGCGGATCCAGGAATTCCCGCGCTGCGCGAAGGGCATGCGGGAGGGCCGATTCTCCCTGGATCAGGTCGGTGTCATCGCCGAACGCGCCGCCGACGGATCCGACGCGCACTACGCGGAAATGGCCGCCTACTCGACGGTCAACCAGCTGTGCAGCGCGATCAAGCTGGAACCGCGACCCGAGCCCGAGCCGCGGCCGGAACCCCGGCGGTCGATCAGCAAGACCGCCGACGAGCAGTCCGCCACCTGGCGGATCACCCTGCCGCACGACGAGGCCGCAACGTTCGACGCCGCGCTCGACTCGCATCGCGACGCGCTGATCACCGACTGGAAACGCGACCACACCGACGCAGACCCAGACGCAGACGGTGTCGCGGCGCAGGCACCGCCGAAACCCAACACCGCCGATGCGTTCATGAGCCTGATCGAAACCGGGTGGGACGGCGACGTCGCCCGCCGACCGCACGCACAGCACACCACCGTGGTCGTGCACGTCGACCTCCAGAGCCGCGTGGCCGCACTGCATCTAGGCCCGCTGTTATCCGATGACGACCGCCGCTACCTGACCTGTGATGCCACCTGCGAAGTCTGGTTCGAACGCGACGGCCGGGTCATCGGCTCCGGACGGGCGACCCGCACCGTCAACCGAAGGCTGCGCCGTGTTCTCGAGCACCGCGACCGCTGCTGTGTGGTGCCCGGGTGCGGGGCGACCCGCGGTCTGCACGCTCATCACCTCCGGCATTGGGAGGACGGCGGGCTCACCGAGTTGGACAACCTCGTCTTGGCCTGTCCGTATCACCACCGGGCCCATCATCGGGGTGTCATGACCATCACCGGCCCCGCCCAGCACCTCGTCGTCACCGACCAAGAAGGCAAACCGATGAAGGCCGGATCGCTGGCCCGACCCCCGACTAGGCCCCCGCCCGCGGTCAAACCCTGTCGGGGACCGACCGGCGAACGCGCCCAATGGTGGTGGTACCAACCATTCCAACCCCAACCACCACCAACACCGAACTAGACGGCGATGATCGCCCATCCGTGTGGGGCGACGTCCACCCGGTCCACCGCCGCCTCGACCGGCGCGCCCGAGCCCGCGACGATGCGCCCGCTGCCGATTCCGAACTCCGACAACGACATCTGTAGCGGCGCGTCGTCGACATTGAGCGCAACCACTAGCGCGTCCTCACCGGCCTGGGTCCGGTACACGTACTGCCGGTTGGTCAGGTGCAACGCTGACGTGCGCGCCTCGTGCAGCCACGGATTGCGTCGCCGCAACCCGATCAGATGCTGGTGCAGCCGGAACACGTCCTGGCCAAGGGGTTCGGCGTCGTCTGGACGCGGAGCGAACTCGGGCCGCACGGCGTCATCCCCGCCGAACCGCTCCTCCTTGACGCCGCGGTAGGCCCACTCGTCACCTGCGTACACGCTTGGCACGCCGCCGGTGGTCAGCAGCAAGACGAGGGCGTGGTCGACGTGCCGGGTGTCGTCGAGCTTGCTGGCGACGCGGGTCACGTCGTGGTTGCCGACGAACGTCATCGGCGCAAACGCGTCAAGGAACTCGTCGTGCCTGCGCAGCGCATGGTCGAGCTCGTGGAAGTTGCCGTCGTTGAGGCTGCTCCACGTGGCCTTCCACAGCTCGTACTGCGTGACGGAGTCGAACGTCGAGGCAGCGACGATGGCCGGATAGTCGCCGTGGATCACCTCGCCGACGAACCAGGCGTCGGGGAACGACTCGCGGACACGCGGCAGCACCTTCGCCCAGAACTGGTCCGGCACCGCGTACGCGGCGTCCAGCCGCCAGCCGTCGGCGCCGCGCCGCAGCCAATGCGACATCACGTCGACGACGTAGTCGACGACATCGGGGTTGTCGTGGTTCAACGTGATGAGACCGTCGTGCCCCTCGAATGTCTGGAAACCCTTGCCGCGCTTACGGAACCACGCAGTGTCACCACCGGCGAGTGCCTCCTGGTAGCGGGGGAACTCGGCGCCGACGTGGTTGAACACCCCGTCGAGCAGGACGCGAAGGCCGCGACTGCGGGCCTCGGAGACCAGCCGTTCGAAGTCGGCATCGTCACCGAGTCGCGGATCGATCAGGTAGTGGTCGGTGGTGTCGTAGCCGTGCGTCGACGAGGCGAACAGCGGGCCAAGCGCGACACCCGAGGCGCCGAGTACGACGGCGTGATCGAACCAGTCGGTGACGCGGTCCAACCGGTGCTCATCGGCAACGGGTGCCGGGTCGGCGGGGAAGGCGCCGACGAAGCCCAACGGGTAGACCTGCCACCAGATGGCGTGCTGGACCCACGCCGGGCTCACGGCCGGAACTTCGCTTCGTAGAGCGCCTTCATCGCCTCGGCGAGTTCTGGCGCGGGCCCGTCCACCTCGATGCCAGGCGCAACCGCCGTAATCGGTAGCGGGGCAACGGGTGACGGCGCGGTTCCCCATTCGGACCGCCAGCCGGTCAGCTGTTTCGTCGACGTTGCGTACACGATGCGGCCCAGTCCCACCCAGGCGTGAGCGGCGGAGCACATCGGGCAATGCTCGCCCGAGGTGTAGACCGTGGCGCTAACCCGTTCGGCGGGAGTGAGATTCGACGTGGCCCAGCGCGCGATCTCGACCTCGGGATGCCGGGTGGCGTCACCGTCCTTGACCCGATTGCGGTCCTCGAATCTGACGTCGCCGTCGGCGTCGACCAGCAAAGAGCCGAACGGTTCGTCGCCCGCATCCAGTGCCGACCGCGCGAGTTCCACGCAGCGACGGAGATGCCTGAGGTCCTCGTCGTTGATCGCCACAGCGCGGAGTCTACGCAGCGACCTCGGCGCGACGGCGGCGCGTCAAGGGGTAGCAGGCCAGTCCGAGAAGCAGCGCGCTGAAGTGGCCGAGTTGGGTGAAGTCGCGCTTTACCGCCAACGACGTGGCGAAGACCAGGATCGCCGCAGCGAGATAGACCCAGCGCCACGGCGGCGCGATGCGGTACACCAGCACCCCGACGATGCCGACGACGAAGTAGCTCACGCCGATGTCGCGCGCGTCGATCAGCCGCGGCGAGGCCTCGGCTTCCTGAATCGTCCAGTACAGGTAGCCCTCGCTGAGATACGTTGCGCAGATGTGGCAAATCAGGCCAACGGCCAGCCAGCGGAGATGGCCCAGCCACCGCTCGGCCGGCGCCAGGAACACCGTGAACACCACCAGATACGGCCACCAGTAGCGACCGTCGATCCACAGCAGGCTCTCGAGCAGCACCCGAATCGGGTCCGTCGTCAGGTGGTGCAGGTTGGTGGATTCCTTCTGCAGCAGCGAGTGAAGTCGCCGCAAGGGCAGCGCGTGCTGCAGGAGCGTGGTGACCATCAGCACCACCAACCAGGCATACGTCAGGGGAGCGCTGCGCACCCACGCCCAGACCTGACTCCACGCCTCCTTCACGATCACAGACGATAGAGGCCGCAGGACCCCGATGATTCCGACACGCGCGGCGAGTCCTACTCGGTGGGTGATCCAATCGAGGAGGTGGTGGCGTGAGTTCGCAGAAGGCGATGGTGCGGCGGTACACCGAAGGGATCCGGTCCGGTGACCTGGCGCAGATGGTGTCCTGCCTGACCGAGGACGTGGTGTGGGCAGCGGTCCCACTCCGCAGCTGTACCTGGACCGGCTGATCGAGGAGGGGGACACCGTGGCGGTGGTGAGCAGGCTCGACACCTTCCACGTCTGGCTTGGCGAGGTGCCCGCCGCATGACGGCTCTGGACTTCGACCGCCACCGGGCCGAGATCACCACGCAGGCAGCGTTGTTGGCCGGTCATCTCGACGGCGCCGACGTGACGGTACCGGTCCCGTCCTGCCCTGGCTGGAACGTGTCGCAGCTGTGCCGCCACGTCGACGGGGGCCTGCGCTGGGCCACCGAGATCGTCGCCACCCGCGCGGCCGAACCACCGCCGCAAGAGGCGCTGCGCGACCTGTCCGACGCCACCCACGACGACGCCGCGCAGATCGCCGTGGCCCTGCGCGAGGCGGCCGCGGCCCTGTCCGCCACGCTGCACGGTGCGGGACCTGCCGCCCAGATGTGGTGCCCGGTGCCGGGTGGCGGCGCGGCGTTCTATGCGCGCCGGTTCGCCAACGAGACCGCGATCCATCGCGCCGACGCCGCGCTCGCGATGGGGATTCCCTTCGACCTCGACGCCGCCGTCGCGTGCGACGGCGTCGAGGAATGGCTCGAATTGGGCAGCCTGCCGTTCCACTTCGACGTACACCCGTGGATGCGTGAACTGCTCGGGCCGGGCCGGCTCATCGGCCTGCGCGCAACCGACACCGGCGACCGCTGGGTGCTCGACCTGACCGGCAACGCGATCAGCTGGCGACGCGGCGACGACCCCGCGGCCGCCGAGCTCTGCGGCCCGGTCATCGACCTATTGCTGGTGCTCTACCGGCGAGTGCAGGTCACCGACGTCGAAGTCACCGGCGACGCCGGCCTGGTCGACTTCTGGCTGGAGCGGGTCGGCTTTGGGTGAGGTGGACATCCTGCAGGAATGCAGTGACTCTCGCCGGGCGAGCTCGTAGCGTGTGGGGATGTCCAAGCACCCCATGTGGCAGCCGACCGGTGCCGACGCCGTCGTCCGCTACCAGATCACGGATCTTGACCAAGCGATCGAGTTCTACACCACCCAGCTCGGGTTCGGGCTCGTCCAGCGCGCCGGGCCGGTCGCGACGGTATCGTGTGGGCCTCTGCACCTCCTGCTGAGCGGGCCGCAGAGTTCGGGCTCGCGACCGATGCCGGACGGCCGTCGCCAGGAGCCTGGCGGCTGGAACCGGATCGTGCTCTACGTCGACGACCTCGAGGCGTTGGTCGGCCGCCTGCGCGGCATTGGCACTACGTTTCGAAACGACGTCGAAGTCGGCCCCGGCGGTAAGCAGATCCAGATCCTCGATCCCGACGGCAATCCCATCGAGATTCACGAAGCGCCCGCATAGCGCCCACGATCAACCGCAGCAGCCGTCATCGGCCGCCCCCAGCCGGCACGCGCACGACGCCTGGATCGGCACGTCCGCGCGAGCCCTCGCGAGCTCGAGTTGTTGCCCGATGATCGCCGCTTCGTCGTTGCGGCCCAACCGTTTCAGACATTCGTGGTAGCCGTGCAGGCTCCACACGTTGCCAGGATGTTGGCACGGCCGGCTCAACGTGGGGTCAAGGCCGAGGTCCGCGGCGTACACCGCGGCGGCCTCTTCGACGTGCCCCTGTTCGAGTAGCAGCGCGCCGTAGGCGTGCCGGGTCGGCTGCATCCACCCCCACGGTTCGTCGTAAGGCAACGAATCGTCGAGTTCGATCGCCTGGCGCAGCGTGGCGAAGGCATCGTCGAATCGGCCTTCCCGGTAAGCGATCTCACCGTCGAGCATTTGCGCGGCGATCGCCAGGATGTCGCGCGCCGTGTTGTTGAACAGATACCGCGTGTCCGGAATGCGTGCGTAGGCCGTGGCGAAGGCCTCGAGTTCGGCGTGCGCCTCGGCGAGTTGCCCCTTGACGGCATGTGCCACGCCACGGCCGTAGTGGATGGTGGCGGCCGTGGTGCAGTACAGCTCGACGTCGTCGGGCAGCGGTTCGGCGATCAGCTCGTCCCACCGGCCGAACCGCACCAGCACGTGAATCCGCAACGGCACGAACGCTTCCAGCCAGTCCGCCATGGGCGGGGATTCGATGGCCAGCAGGGCAGGGGTCAGCTGTCCGGCGAGGTCGTCGGCCGCCTGCAGCGCCACCTGCGACTGACCCTCGAACATCGCGGAGTAGACCACGAAGTGGAGGTTGTGCGCGCGGTACAGCGAGTAGAAGTTCAGCGGCCCCTCACGGTCGACGAAGCGCTGATCGACTTGCGCCGCAGCCAGATTCGACACCACCGAGCTGCGGTAGTCACCGCACAACACGTCGATGTGGCTGGGCATGTGCACCAGATGGCCCGCATCGGGCACCAGGTTTCGCAGCAGATCCGCAGCAGGCAGCGCATCCTGCGGGGTGGCCGACATCTCCATGGTGTGCAGATACAGATGCAGGATCATCGGGTGCTCGCGACCCGCCGGCGTGGCCAGTGCGTCGTCGAGGATGCGCTTGGCCTCGACCACCCGCGACCCCGGCGCCGGCTCACCCGTGGTGATGTCCCACAGTGCCCATGCCGTCACGTTGACGACCGCGTCGGCGGCCAGCGCCTTGACGTCGACGTCGTCGGGATGGGCCTTGGCCAGTACCACCATGGCGTCGGCGTAGTCGGCGTGACCGGCGTTCAGCCGGTCGGCGTCCGTGGCGTCATCGGTGGGGAAGCGGAGCGACAATGCGTCGATCAGGCCGCGTTCGAGGACCGACGCGCGCCCGTTGGCGGCCAGCCCGAGTTCCATCCGGGCCCTCGCCAGCGAGGCGGCCAGGTCGACGGGGTCGAAGGCATCCCATGCCTTGTTGTAGTTCGGGCCGATCGCGTAGGCCACGCCCCAGCGCGCGATGGCGAGGTCCGGGTCGAGTGCCAGCGCCCGCTCGAAACAGCGGAGGGACTCCTCGTGGTTGAAGGCGTACGCCCAGACCATCCCGCGGTCGAACCACACCTGCGCCTGCGGCGACGGCGTCTCAATCGGCCGGTGATAGGAGCCCAGGTCGTAGTACTGCTCGGTCTCGTCCAGACCTGCGGACGCGGTAGCGGTCATGACTGGCACGATAACTAGTCCAGGCCTTCTGGGCGAGAACTGCGATCATCGCGAGTGCACAGCCGGCCGCACCCCAAATCGCCAGCGTGACAATCGGTGTGAGAGCACCATTTCCACCGAAGTACTCGACGCTGCGCAGCAACGCGACGCCCGATCCCTGCGGCACGATCGCATTGAGCGTGGTGTAGAAGCCGGACAGCAGCGGCTTGCCGACCGGGCCGGCTGCCGCGGCGTTGCCGACGATCACCAGAAACATCGTCACACCCATCGATGCGATGGTGCCGAAAGCGGCGGCGACGCCGGTCACCGCACCACTCACGGCCATCGCATACAGCCACAGCGCGCCGAAGATCTGCCAGGTGTGGCTGGTGAGCGCCCCGAGCACGCCGTCGACGTAGATGGTGACGCCGCCGGCCAGCAGCGCCGAGTACGCGGCCAGGCTCAGGGTGCGCAGCGCCAAGGTCGATGCCCGCCGCACGCTGCCCATCATGCGGCCGAACAGCGCGGCGCCCACGGTTGCGCCGATGGACAGGAAGATCACGGCGTAGAACTCGACGGTGCCCTGTGGGTCGGCCGGTGACGTGGGGGCGACGTCTTCTACGGCGGGCGTCAGGCCCGCCTTGGCCGCGATGCCGCGTCCGACTGCTTCCGCGGCGTTGGCGACACTGCGCCCGCCGCCGCCCGCGATGTAGACCTTGAGGCCCCCGGTCGGTTCGACGACGAAGGCGGCGTCGGTCTTGCGGTCGTAGACCTGCTCGCGCGCACCCGCGCCGTCGTCGACCTGGGTCACGGAGAGCGTGTCCTGCCCGCGGATCGCGTCGACGATCTGCTGCGGCCCTGCCACGGCGACGTTCATGTGATGCAACGTCGGCTTGGCGAATGCGCCGGAGTAGCTGGCGATCATGGCGATGACGAAGACGGTCAGTGCCGCCATCGCCAGGACCATGTTGCGCAGGTCGGTCCGCGAGATGCGGCGGTTCGACGCGTCTTTGAGGGAGTGGTGCTTGCCCACGGTGGAGCCTTTCGTTTCTAGGGTGAGTTTCGGGTGTGTTCAGTGCGGGATTGGTTAGCGGCCGGCGTCGGCCGAGAGTCCAAGCAGTGCATCGACGGTGTCGAGGGCCGCGGCCACCCTGCGGCGTAGATCGGTTGCCTGTTCATTGGCCAACGGGGCGTCTTCCATCCAGGACCGCAGCACTTCCTGGAATCCGCCGACGAGGAAGCGGCTGACCGATTCCGGCGGGATGTCGGCGATCGCGCCGACGACCGTCATGCCCTGATTGGCGATCTCTTCGCAGGCGGGCAGGAGTTCGGCGCGGAAGGCCGCGACCACCGGCTGGGTCACCGCGCTCGGCACGACGTTGCGGTACATGGCGCGGTGTTCTTCGGCGAAGTCGAAGAGCCGCGTGATGCGCGCCCTGGCGTCGCCTTCGATGTCGGCGGTAGCCCGTGCGAACGCCACGGTGAATGCCGTCGCGACCGCGTCGTCGCGGTCGGAGAAGTGCTGATAGAAGACTTGCCTGCTGACCCCGGCACGCGCGACCAGGTCACCGACGGTGATCTCGTCGACGGGCCTTTCGTGCACCAGCGCGAACGCAGCGTCCCGCAACAGGGTGCGGACCCGCTCGGCGCGGGGATCCGAGCTGTGCGTGCGTGCGGCCATGGACACAGCGTAAGGGATTTCGTAGACAGTTGACCACGAAAGTATGGGTTAGCTATGGCACCCGTCTGACCTGGTGTGACGCCCGCCTCGCTGTCGCGCTCAGGTGCTCTGCAAGACGGCGGTCGCGACCGCGAGCCCGATGCCGATCACCGCGGGTGTCGTCTCGGCGACCGAGTCCGAGGCGCGGACGTGGCTGACGACGGCTCCGATCGCAAGCAGCGTCAGCCCGATGGCCGCGGCCAGGCCGATGGGCCGCCATGCCAGTCCGGCCAGTGCACCGGCGACGCCGGCCAACTCCAGCAGGCCGATGCCCCGCCACTGCGTTGGTGAGATGTCCAGATGGTCGCGGATCGCCAACGACTGTTGGACGCCCAACAGCTTGATCGAGCCTGCGAACAAGAACATTGCTGCCAGGCAGATCGTGACGACCACTGTGGCGACGGACATGTCACGAGGGTAGGAGGCTCACTCGACCGGGGTTGGCGAATTGCTCAGGTGCCCTGCCAGGCAGATCGTGACGACTACCGTCGGAATGGACACCAGCCGAGGGTAGGGGAGGGAGTTGGCCAATGATTCGTTGCGTTCGGTTGTGGACGGGCCAGGACGGCGCATCGCACGTCGAGATCGGCTGCCTGGACCTGAGTTCGGGGCGCAACGCCGACCTGGTGTCACCCACGATGGCCGCGGCGCACGTGACCGTCGAGGAGACTGCGGGCGGCGGTGCCTTGGCCTGGCACACGGCGCCGGTCCGGCAACTGGTGGTGACGCTGAGCGGAACGCTGCTGTTCTCCACCCGCGACGGCGAGGAGTTCACCCTGCACCCCGGCGACATCCTGCTCGCCGAGGACACCGTGGGCACGGGCCATCAGTGGCAGTTGCAGGGCGACGATCCGTGGCGACGGATGTACGTCGTGCTCGCACCCGCCACCGAGGTGCCGTTCGTCTCGAAGTGACGTCGGCCGAATGAGGGGCAGAGTGGACGTCGGGCACCTAACGTGCAGGCGTGCTGCAGATGATTCTGAACTATGCCGGCATTGCGGTGTTCGCAGCCTCGGGTGCGGTCGTCGGGGTCCGTAAGGGCTTCGACCTGTTCGGGATTGCCATGTTGGGCGTACTCACGGGCGTGGGCGGTGGCGTGCTGCGCGATGTGCTGCTCGACATCACGCCCCCGCAGTCGATCGAGGACTGGCCGAACATCACGGTGGCGCTGATCGCCGTCGCCGTCGCCACTCCGTTCGCTCGAATCGTCATCCAGATGAAGCGCGCCGTACTGGTGCTCGACGCCATCGGGATGGGGTTCTTCGCCGCCTCCGGCGCGGCCATCGCCGTCGACGCGGGTGCCAGTTGGTTCGCAGCGGGCCTGATCGGCATGCTCTCGGCCATAGTCGGCGGGATGCTACGTGACGTGCTCGCTCGCGAGGTGCCCCTGGTGATGGGTCCGGACGATCTGTACGCGATCCCAGCAATGTTGGGCGCGGCGACCTACGTTGCCATTGACTACTTCGGGCCGCAGTGGGTGGCCGTCGCGGTCGGTAGCACGCTGGCGACGCTGCTGCGGCTTGCGGCGTTGGCCTTCCATTGGCGGCTACCGACTGGCCCCCGGGAATTGATAGCACCCGAGGGCTAGGGGTCCGTAAGGCAGACGTTCGCGCTAGGGCTAATGGCCAGCGACCAGGTCTGCCTCGTCGAACGTCACCGGATCCTTGGCGCCGGGCAAGAATGAGTATGCGGCGCAGACGATTCCGAAGAAGAGATAGCCAAGCGCCACCTGGGGGCTGGCCGCCCACGCCACCTGTGGCGCGTGGATCAGCCCGATGAACGACAGGACGGCGCCGACCGCAGAGGCGATCGCCGCGTAGAGGAACTTCTTCTCGAGGATGAACGTGACCATGGTGCCGAGGATCAGGCCGACCAGCACCGCACCCTCACCGAGGGTCAGCAGCCCGTCGTACACCACGCCTGCTCCGTTGAGCGCCTCGAGACCGACCTTCGATGCCGACGTGCCCGCGGCGTTCAACGCGTTGTCGATCAGTCCGCTGGCCCATTGCGCGAGGTTCGGCAGCAGGGCCGCCACCACCGCGACCGCGTGCAGTCGCGGCACCGCCTGGAACGCTTGCGCCCCAATCAGCAAGCCGATGTACAACAGGATCGGCACGATCGCAGGCACCGGCAATAGCGCATCGAGCACGCCGAAGAGGCCGACGAAGCAGAACAATCCGATGACCACGCCGCTGGCCAGCGAGTAGCCGGCCCGACCTCCTGCGTCCTTCCAGCCGGGGTGGCCGATGTACACCGCGGGCGGGAAGGGAGACCCGAACGCCGACCCGATGCAGGCGCCGGCGCCGTCAGCGAGCAGCACGCTGCGCAGGTTGTAGTTGTCCCCGGCAGCGGCCGCGCTCTCCACGTTGCTCATCGCCTCGGTGAAGTTGTAGACGCCCAACGGTATAGCGGTGCCGAGGAGGGGTGCGAGGTGTGACAACCCGGCGAACAACATGTCCACCCGGAGGTCGGGGACGCCCAGTGCGATGTCGGAGAAAGCCTGACCGACGTCGGGTGCGGACATGTAGCCGCCGATCCAGCCGATCGCCGTGCCGACCAGCAGCGCGGCGAGTCCCACCGGAATGCCGAACGGAAGCTTCACGTCGGTGAAGAAGCCGATCAGGATGATCGCCAGCACCGGCAGCCCGATCCAGGCCGCTTCCCACATCTGCGCGGCGGGCCGCATCGAGATGAAGGTGATCGAGATGCCTGCCAGCGTGCCGAGCATCGCGGCCCGCGGCGTGAGCTTGCGAATATACGGTCCCACGAAGGCGCCGATCATCACGATGATGCCGATCATGAACGCCCACGCAAGGCCGGCCTGCCACGCCTGCATGGGATCCTTGGTGGCGAGATACACCGGCAGCATGACCACGAACACCACGATGAACATGTGCGGCACGCTCGGGCCGTACGGCAATGCCGTGACGTCCGTGCGGTTTTCGCGCCGTGCCAGCCGGCGCGCCAGGAACGTGTAGTACAGGTTGCCTAGGATCAGGGCGACGCCGAGCGCGGGCAGCACGGTACCGAGCACGTCGCTGGCCGGTACCCTGACCACGCCGATCATCAGGCCTGTCAGCGTGAGGACGTTGACCAGAATGTTGAACCCGAGACCGAAGAACGCGTTCGTGTCTCCGCGCGTCCACCATGGAATGGACAACTGCGGCTTGGATATCGGCGGATCGGCGGGGGGATTGGTGACTTCAGCCGACATGATGTCGTCCTCTCAGACCTGGGAAAGGGGAGTGGTGGTGAGTTGGTGAAGCGCCGGAATCACGGCCGCGCTGTCGGCGACCCATCCGAAGATGCCGCCCTGTGCCTTGATCATCTCCAGCCCTACGCGCTGGAATTCCGGGAAATACGAACCGACGCAATCGGATACGACGAGACACTCGTAGCCCCGGTCGTTGGCCTCCCTGGTGGTGGTGTGCACGCACACCTCGGTGGTGACGCCGGTGATCAGCAGTTGGGTGATGCCGGCGCCGACCAGTTCGTCCTGGAGTTCGGTGGCGTAGAACGCGCCCTTGCCGGGCTTGTCGATCACCAGCTCGCCGTCGATCGGTGTCAGCTCGTCGACGATGTCGTGGCCGTACTCGCCGCGGATCAGGATCCGGCCGTACTTGCCTGGGTCGCCGATGCGCTTCGACGGCGCGCCGCGTTTGAGCTTGGCAGGCGGGCAGTCGGACAGGTCGGGGCGATGCCCTTCCCGGGTGTGGATCACCATCACACCGGCATCGCGGGCCGCAGCGATCAGCGCCGCCAGCGGCGGTACCACCTTGAGGAGTTGGTCGACGTCGTTGCCAAGACTCTCGCCGAAACCGCCTGGCAGCAGGAAGTCTCGCTGCATGTCGATGACGATCAGCGCGGTCTTGCCCGCCGCCAGCGTGAAGGCGGACGGTTCGGCGGGCACGTCGATGGATGGGCTCATACGGGCTCCTCGGAGGTCGTGGGAACGGAACGCAGGACAGGGGCGGTGGCGGGGCGGCGCACCGTGCGCGGCTCGTCGAGGATCTGTGCCGCCAGTTGAAGGACGGTGTCGTCGGAGAGCGCCGCGCCGAGCAGCATCGCGCTGAACGGCCGGCCGTCTGCCGCGACACCGAGCGGAACGGCGACACCCAAGAGGTCGAGCAGGTTTCCGAAATGGGTGTAGTGACCGAGCACCGTGTTGCAGTCGATGGGCCTGGCGAGGACTTCGTCGACGGTGAAGGTGGTGCCGATGGTCGGCACCACGAACACGTCCATGCGCTGCCACAGGTGGCCAACCTCCGCCTTGAGTTCCTGCAGGCGTTGCAGCGCCGCGAAAGCGTCCACGGCCGTGTACTTCTCGCCACTGCGGAGGATGTCGCGGACCACGGGGTGGATCGACTCCGGCCGCTCGTTGAGGAAGTCGCCGAATTCGACGAGCCGTTCGGCGACCCACGGGCCCTGGTAGAGCAGCGCGCCCGCGGCCAGGAAGGGTTCGAGGGAGACGTCGACGATGGTCACTTGGCGGGCGAGGTGCTCCCGGAATCCGAGGTGCGCCTCGCGAAGCGCGGCATCGCCGAAGAACTCGAGTTCGCTCACCGGCGGCAGCCCGACCCGGATGGGTGCGCCCGCATACCGCAGACCGCCGTCGCGCGACCACGCATCGCCGTCGTCGCGGCCTGCCATCACGTCGAAGACGCGGTCGACGTCGTCGATGCAGCCGGCCATCACGCTGATGCAGTCCAAGGACTTGCACGCCGGCACCAGGCCCACGGTGCTGATCAGCCCACGCGACGGCTTGAACCCGACGACCCCGTTCAGTGCGGCGGGCACACGACCCGAGCCCGCGGTGTCGGTGGCCACGGCGAACGGCACCTGGCCGAGCGCCACGGCCAGCGCCGATCCCGAACTCGATCCGCCCGAGATCATCTCGCCGCCGTAGACGCTGCGCGGCACGGTGTGCGGCGTCCTGGTGCCGTTCAGCCCGGTGGCGAACTGATCGAGGTTGGTCTTGCCGACGTAGAGGGCGCCCGCGTCGAGCAACCGCTGCACCGCAGGTGCGGTGGCCGACGGTACGTAGGCGTAGTCCGGACACGACAGCGTCGTTGGCACGCCCTCGACGTCGATGCTGTCCTTCACCCCGAACGGCACGCCGTAGAGCGGCAGTGTCCGCGCGCCAGGACGATTCTCGATCGCGGCTGCGGCGGCGAGCAATTCGTCACGCGGCACCGTCGACAGCCAGGTCCCGTCGTCGCCACGCGCGGCGATGGCGTCGGCTACCCGAAGCGCGGTCTTGGTCGGCGAACCGGTGCCCGCGGCGTGGGAGTCGAGAATCTCGGCCACCGACGGTCCGATGGACGGTCCATGCGTTTCATAGGCCATGTCTGTCGATTGTCGACAGAATCATGGCGGTTTCAGTACGGCCGTGTATCGATCGTGTTAGCGATTTTGCTGGCGTCCCGATTCCAGGTCCAGGTAGTGCAGATGACCGTGGTCCTCCAGCGCCGTGATCACGGTTTGCGCGTCGTTGGACTCCAACGCGGACAGGATCGCCTGATGCCTGACGATGCCGTCGTCGGCCCGGTGGTGGCGGGCCTCCTCCCTGAGGTTCATCGCCATGGGGAGTTGGAGCTTGAGCAGGATGGGTTCGAGTGCGATGTCGAGCTGACGGTTGTCTGCGAGTTCGACGACGGCGGCGTGGAACACCCGATGCGCATCGTCACGTTCCAGTTCATCGACCGCGCAACGCATTCGATCGAGCGCCGCGCGGACCGGCAGGAGCGCCACCGCGGGTTCGGCCAGTGGAAGGGCCATCTCGATGGCGTGCCGTTCCAGGACGTGGCGCAGTGCGAAGAGTTGCAGGATGTCCGTCGTCGACCATTCGGTGACCCGCGAACCGCGGCGGGGGAGGTGCTCGACGAGTCCCTGCTGAGCGAGTAGCCGCAACGCCTCCCGCAGCGGCGCCCTGCTGATGCCGAGGTCGGCGCACAGCTGTTCTTCGACGATCTTGTCGCCCGGCTTGAGCGATCCGCTGAGGATCGCGGCGCGCATCCGGTGCGCGGCGACGTCGACCAGCGACACGGGCAGGTCGGGTCGCGCGCCGTCGCCGTGCAGTCTGGCCGCTCTCACGCACACCCCGCCTCTGTCAGAATCTGCCGATTGAATTCTGCCGATTGTCGACGATCGTAGGAACTTTCCGGCCGGCGTGCTTCGTTGCGGCCTGGTGATGACCGCAGCGATGTCCGTGATGGAGCCCCTCCCGACCCTGCCTGAACAGGCCGAACGCCTCCTCGAACTCGGTGTACACCGGCTCGCCGGATGGCCCGAGAAGCGGTTGCGCGGCGTCGCCGAAGCCGCGGCAGGAAAGGGTTCATTGCTGGCGATCCACCCCGATGTGGTGGCGGCGTCCGTGCTCATACCGCTACTGAACCTGTCCGGGAAGCAGGGTTTCCTGGTCGTCGACATGCCCGACGTCGACGAGTTCGTTCCGACCGTCGAGCTGCCGGATTCGCCCGTCTACCTCGTCGACGGAATCGACCGCGGTGATGCGATGGCCAACTGGAGTCCTGACGAGGCCGATCCGGCCATCGCGGCCGCGAGCCGGACGCCGCTGACCCTCACCGAGGGCCTGCACTGGCTGCTGCAGCGCCCGGATACCCTGCAGCGCGGGCGCTGCTTCATGACCATCGGATCCCGCAAGCCCAAGCCGAGCGGCGCGCTGGATGCCAGGACCCCGGCGATCTGGATCAGCAACGGCACCGGGCGCGACGGCGCGGACAACCGGAACGCGCCGAAGGTCGGCTGGTGCTGGGCGGGCAATCGGCACACCTGGCTGGGCTTCGCATCAGCCGGGCGCCGGCTCACCGCCGACGGATGACGTCAAGCCGCACCTCCCGTCGCGGTACCACCGCGATCCCTCGTGGCACTGATCGGGGCGGCCTGCGACGGCGTTCACGCTTCGACATCCTCAGCTCCACCGAGTTCATCAAGGTGCCTACCGAGATCGCTAGCTCGTAGGCCGCGAACGCCGCACCCGGACAGCGCCGAAACCCGCCGCCGAAGGGTAGGTACTCAAAGGGCGTCGGCGCCTTGGCGAGGAATCGATCGGGATTGAACCGATTGGGGTCCTCCCAAATCGTCGGATCGAAATGCACTGCGGGCACAGCGATGCCGACGATGTCACCGGGCGCCCAGGCAAGGCCACCGACGGTCAGAGGTGCGGTGAGCCGTCGCATCACGATGGGCACGGCCGGATGCATGCGCAGCGCCTCGGACACCACGGCAGACAGGTAGGGGAGTGCGGGCAGCGCCGCCGCGCTCGACACGCCGTTCAGCTCGGCGACGGCGCGATCGCGGATCGTAGGCTCGCGGTGAATGTGATAGAGCGCCCACATCAGCGCGCCCGCTGTGGTGTCGTGGCCGGCGACGACGAGCGTGCGCAGTTGCTGATGAAAGTCGTCGGGATCCATTGCCGCGGCGTTCTTTTCGGCGAGCAGCACGCCGAGCACGCTCGGATCAGCGGCATCGGGTCTGCTGGTCCGGACTTGTCGGCTCAGCAGTGTGTCGAAGCGGTCCCGCAATCGGATGAGCCGCGCCCACGGGCCCAATCCCGCAAATTCCTTGCGCAACCACGGCAAGAGCATCAGCGGCGCCGTGTTCGCGTGCATCAACGCCGTTGCGACGTCGGCGACCTCCTGGTATCCCTCGGCGTTCTCGACGCCGAACATGGCGAGCACGATGATTCGCAGCGTGATCGAACGTGCCGCCGTAGCGATGGGTATCCGCCGTCCTGGACGCCACGCCGCCGATTCGTTGGATGCCGCCCGCGCCATCATCTCCGCCCGGGCGCGCATGCGCTGACCGTGCAGTGCACCCATCAGCATCCGTCTTTTGGACCGGTGATCGTCGCCGGAAATGAGGATGACCGAGTTCTTACCGACGATCGGCTCGATCGGATTCGGAGTCGGCGCCTCCAGTATCTCGGCGGGTGCGGTGAGCAGATCACGCGCCGCGTCCGCGGAAGCGAAGAAGTGCACCGGGCCGAGGCGTGGAAAGACGACGGTGAACGGGCCGCGTCGGCCCGTCTGGCGGCGGAAGAAACCGTCTGGATCGAGTCCCGCCCATATGGAGCGAAACACTGTTGGAATATCGACCACTCTTGGTACACGCAGCGGAACCGGGAATCAGTTCTGGTGGAGGGCTGTGACTTTCGCTACCCGACGCCCTCAGTTGTGGCGGCCGACACCCTGCCCTCCGGCCGAACCAATAGCCACCCCGCACGGTCATGCGACACGTTGCGGACGCGCTCCTCAGGTTTGAGTCTCGACGTCACACCGTGCGCGGTGGGCCGATTCGACGAACGGCAGCACCGCGTCCAGCCAGGCGTTGGGTTCTCCCGCAAAGACCACGTGACCGGTGCCAAGCCCGACGAACGTCGAACCGGGAATCGCGGAGTGAACCGCCTCGCCCCATTTGACCGGAGCGGTGAGATCCTTTGTACCCCAGGTGATCAGCACCGGAGCGGTGATGGCGTCGGCACGTTGCCGGAGATCGTGTCCGGGGTCGGTGAAACTGCGCCACAGCGCGGCCGCCGTCCGCGACCCGTCCGCGGTGCGTGCCCTGGCGACCACGCGGCGCACCATCGCCCGCTCGGCCGGTGTTCTGGCGTGCATGTAGGCCGGAACCGACAGCGGGGCGACGGCGCGGATCACCGCGGGCTTGCCCATGACCGCACAGAATGCTCGGATGAACGCGGTGTGGGCAGTGAAGCCGCCGGTATTGACCAGGACCACTCCTGCGATGCGGTCAGGCCGCTCCAGGGCGAGGCGGCATGCCGCGTAGCCGCCTACGGAGTTCCCGACCACGACGACGTTGCGTAGGTCGAGCCGATCGACGAATTCGACTGCCAGATCGCCGAACTGGACGGCACCGAGGGGTTCGTCGAGCACGGGGGACTCGCCGTGGCCGGGCCAGTCGAGCGCGATCACGCGGCGTCCCCGACCGAGCGCGTCATGCACCGAGGCGTAGTCGGTGCGGTCGTGCAGTGCCGCGTGCAGCAGCAGGACCGGCGGACCCGAGCCGTCGTCGGTGTAGGAGATCGTGGCGTGTGATTCGGGGTTGGACCCAGAGACAGACAAAGTCGTGGTTGGCATCGTCGAGATCCTTTCATTGACCGGGCGGTCGGTCGTTGAGTTACACTAAGCCCGAGCGATCGCAACGGCAAGAGGAGAATCTCTTCGTGACCGAAGTCCACGAACTCACCGGCAACAAGCGCACGGCGGCAGCTGCGCGGACACGCCAGAAGCTGATCGAGACGGGGCTGGAACTCGCCGAGCAGCTCGGCCTCGAAGGGCTCAGCGTGAATGCCGTGGTCGCCGGTGCCGGTGTCTCGAAGGGCACGTTCTTCCACCACTTCCCGGACCGCACCGGCTATTTGGTGGCATTGCACCGACGGTTCCACGATGCGCTTGCCGACGAGTTCTTCTCGGCCGTCGGGGACATGGCACCGGGGCAACAACGGCTGGCGGTAGCCGCCAGAACCTATCTCGACGGCTGTCTGCGTTACCGCGGCGTCAAGGCCCTGCTCCTCGAAGCCAGGGGGCACCGGTCGATCGCCGACGAGGTGCTGGAGCGCAATCGGCGAAACGTGGAGACCGTTGCGGCCGACTTCGAGGCGATGGGGCGGCGGCATCCGCGTCAGTCGGCGCGGTTGTGGGTGGCCGCGACGGCCGAGTGTGCGCTGATGGAACTCGAACTCGGGCGGGCCGATCCCGAGGCCAGGGAGGCACTCGACGCGCTCGTCGGCTGAACAGTGATTCGACACCGACGCTAGAACGTGTTCTAGTTCAAAGGTGCTGGACTTCCCCGTGGAGAACCTGACGACCGAGGAGGTCGCTCGGTTGCGCGCGACCTACGAACCCCTCACCCAATCGGTCCGTGAGCTGGTCGACGCCACCATCCGTACCGAGGTCGACGCCGACGTGGTGGCGGAGGCGAAGGCAGCGATCGATGCGGCGACGGCGCGCCTGCGCACCTCCCAGCTCGACGGAGCCTTCGGTGTCCGGTTCGGCGCGGACGGCGATCAGATGCCCTGGGGCAACGCCGTCATCGGCATGCGCAATCCCACAGCGCCGCCACTGGTCATCCACAAGGACTCCACCGGGACCGTGTTCACCGAGTTCCACCTCGGTGCGGCCTACGAAGGGCCTCCCGGCCACGTGCACGGAGGCGTCGCCGCGCTCATCCTCGACCACGTCCTCGGCGAGGCGGCCAGTAGCGCCGAGCGCCCGCGGCTCACCGGCACCATCACGCTGCGCTACCTGCGCACCACCCGGCTCGGGTCCTTGCGCGCCGAGGCCAGAATCGATCGGACCGAGGGGGTCAAGACGTTCGCCGTCGGTCACCTCGCCGACGACGAGGGCGTCACCGTGCAGGCCGAAGGCGTCTTCATTCAACCGCGGTGGGCTCGCGGCTGAGTCGGTCAGCTCGACGCTGACGAGCGTTCGGCGTCCGCCGAGATGTTGCCGAGTTGGGTTGTGATGGCCCCGATCTCGGCGACGAGCACGCGCGTCGTGGCGTCGTCGTTGCCTGCCAGTTCGGCGCGGACCCGCTGCGCAGCCTCGGCAAGGCGGACTACGTCCACCCGCCACGGCGAACCCGGGGTGGCCGGGTCACCGCACAACGCCTCCACGTAGGAGTCGACCGCGGCGGTGAAGTCCCGGCTCAACGTCGCCGACGGTTGAGCGGGCAAGCTCGCCTCGAGCGCCGCGCAGGCGGTGGTCACCGCGTTGAGCGCGGTGCGGTAGGACCGCAGCCAACGACGAAAGGGACGGTCCTGGGACCAGCTGGCTCCCGCCGCAGCCTCGAACGCCGCACGGGCCCGGAAGGCGCGTTCCCACGCCGAGGACAGCGCCTCGGCGGGGTCGTCCAGCCGGTGCACGAAGGCCTTGATCACCGTTGCGGCGTAATCGGTTTCGGTCTTGAGCAGCTCGCCGGCGCGTTGTCGCAGCCGGACCATGGCGTCGTCGGGCACGGCGACGTGTGCGAGCACCGCGAGCGCTCCGCCGATCAGCGTGGCCAGCAACCTGTCGCCCACATCGGCCGCCCCTGCGGTGCCCCCGATGTCGACGAGGAACACGATGGCAGCCGCCAGCGCCACGCTCAGCGCGAGGTACCCGAAGCCGGACACCGCGTACGCCACGCCGAGGAACACCACGGCGAGCGTCGCCGCGACGTACCCGGTCGGGTGCAGCAGCAGGATCACCGCCGAGGCCACCACGATGCCGAGCACGTTTCCCGCGACCCGGCCGACGCACCGGGTGTAGGTATGGGCGGTCTCGGGACGCAGCACCATCACGACGGTGAGCGGGATCCAATAACCGTGCGGCACATCGGCGAACCGCGCGACTGCGACGCCGATGGCGGTTGCGGACGCCAGCCGGACCGCGTGCCGCAGCACGGGGGAGCTCCACGACAGCTGGCCACGGACCGCCGCGATGATCGATCGCACGCGGCCGGGCAGACGCGGGCGCCGAAGCTGCGCGAGGTCGGCGGCTTCGGGTGAAGCGTCCCCGAAACGGAGTTGCACGGCGTCGCGCAGCTGCTCCGAAAGTCTCTGTACGAGGGCGGCTTCCGGACCTTCGGCGGCGCCTGCCACGACATCGAAGCGCCCCATCGCATACCCGGCCGTCTCGCGCTGGGACCGATCCGGTTCGGCGACCGCCGCCAGCACGTCCGACGCGGCGGTCAACACCCGCGAGCTGACGTCGTCACCCTTCGACTTCCCTGCGATCGCCATCACGGTGACCGAGATCCGTTCGGGCAGGCCGTACCACGCGCGGTAGGCCAACGGGCGACGCCGGGCTTGCGCATCGGTCAGCGTGAACGCCTCACGCAGCCAGAGCAGGGGTTCCGGGTCGACGTGCCCGCTCGGATCCTCGGCAAGGCTGCGCGCATCGGCTGCCAGCGCGCGGTAGGCGCGGGCCAGTCCGTCGCGCTGGACCCGCCAGCGGCGTCGCGGCCAGATGGCCACGAGCGCGGCCTGAACCAGACCACCGACGACCGCGAGCCCGGTGGCAGTGCCGACGCTCGCCCACGTCGGCTCGGTAGGCGGCAGCGTCACCAACAGTGCACTACCCGCCGCGGCGATCACCCCGGCGTTGGCGCTCACGGCCCACGCCGTCCCCGCCGCGAAGCACCACAGCGCAACGACCGCCGTGAACGCGAGGCCATACGACGAGAAGGTCGACGCCAGCAGCACCGCAATGCCCATCACCGCCGACACACCGAGCACCAGCGGCACCCGGCCGCGCGGACTGTCCTGCAAGGCCGTGGCGCCCGCTATCGCGGCCGCACCACCAGCGGCCCCAGCCGCGCTCGCACCGCCCCAATGCAGCCCTGCGCCCGCCACGAGCAGTACCCCGAGCAAGCTGCGGACGACGCCACCCATGTCGGGCATCGTCGGCCGCAGAGCCAGGCCCTTGATCACCGGTCCATTGTGACCTGTTGGGTCGGCGCAGCCGCGAAGGCTGGCGGCGGTACGTTCGTGCCGTGGAGAAGCTGATCATCACCATGCGGCGCGAAGTTCCCGACGATGCGTGGTGCGAGAGGATGCGCACCACGGTCGCCGAGGACCTGCAGCAGCTGGGCCTACCCGGGCTGAACCTGAACGTGCGTGACGGCGCCGTGCGTGACTCGATGATGACGATCGCCACGCTGGATCCGCCGGTGGTCGCGCTCGTCACCCTGTGGACGCAGCAGTACTACGGCGATCAGGTCCGCGCCGCACTCGCACTGCTCGAGATGGAGTGCGACGAGGTGGCCGCATACCTGGTCACCGAGTCCGTTCCCCTGCAGGCGCCTGCCACCGCGCCAGGGGCACGCACCGAAGGATTCGCCAACGTGGCACTTCTTCGCCGCCCCGCGGAGCTCAACCCCGAAACCTGGTTCGCCCGTTGGCACATCGATCACACACCCGTTGCGATCACCACGCAGTCGACGTTCGGCTACACCCAGAACACCGTGGTCAGGGTGCTGACGCCGGGCGCACCGGAATTATCCGCGATCGTCGAGGAGTTGTTCCCCATCGAGGCCACCAAGAGCCTGCACGCGTTCTTCGGTGCTGCCGACGACGCCGACCTGAATGACCGGATGACCAAGATGGTGGCCAGCACGTCGGCGTTCGGGGCCAACGAGAACGTGGACACCGTACCGACCAGCCGCTACGTGTTCCGGTCGCCATTTCCTGGAGAGGACGTCGAATGACCACACTGCAGGAAGCAGCTGCGCTCGCATCGCAGGAGAGCGGCCTGTGCATCGTGTCGACCGTGCGCGCCGACGGCACCGTGCAGGCCTCCCTGGTGAACGCCGGTGTGCTGGCACACCCTTCGACCGGTGAACCCACGTTGGCGTTCGTCACCTACGGCAAGGTGAAGCTGACCAATCTGCGGGCACGCCCGCAGATCGCGGTGACGTTCCGCAACGGCTGGCAGTGGGCGACGGTGGAGGGCAACACCGAACTCCTCGGCCCGCACGACCCGCAACCGTGGCTGACTGACCCCGATGCGCTGCGTCTGCTGCTGCGCGACGTGTTCACCGCCGCCGGCGGCACGCACGACGACTGGTCCGAGTACGACAGGGTGATGGCAGAACAGGGCCGCACCGTGGTGTTCGTCGCACCCACGCGCGTGTACTCCAACGGCTGACACATACGCTGCAAGCCGTGCTCGTACAGATCGACGATGCGAACGGGGTTCGCACCCTCACCCTCAACCGGCCCGAGTCGCTCAACGCGTTCAACGAGGCCCTCTACGACGCAACAACGATCGCGCTGCGTGCCGCCGACGAGGATCCCGCGACCGCGGTGGTGATGCTGACCGGTACCGGACGGGCGTTCAGCGCGGGCAACGATCTCAACGAGATGCAGGCGCGGATCACCAACTCGGACTTCCAGTCGGGGGAGTATGGGTTCCCCGGCATGATCGAGGCTCTGACCACGTTGCGCAAGCCGCTCATCGTGGCGCTGAACGGACTCGCCGTCGGCATCGGCGCTACCGTCCTCGGGTACGCCGACCTGGTGTTCATGTCCTCGACCGCGAGGCTGAAGTGTCCGTTCACGAGTCTTGGCGTCGCGCCGGAGGCGGCCTCGTCCTACCTCCTGCCACAACTCATCGGCAGGCAGAACGCAGCCTGGATCCTGATGTCGTCGGAGTGGGTGGACGCCGAAGAGGCGCTTCGCATGGGACTGGCATGGAAGGTCTGCGAACCCGACGATCTGCTGACCGAGGCTCGGCGGCACGCCGAAGTGCTTGCCTCCCGGCCGATTTCAAGCCTGATGGCCGTGAAGCAGACGATCGTGGAGCCGATGCGCGCCGGGATCGCCGCCGGGTTGGAGCGCGAATACGCACAGTTCGCCAAGTTGATGGGCGGCGCGGCCAACGCCGACGCCCTCGCCGAGTTCGCCGACCGCCGCGCCGACTAGGGCGGCTCAGCGGGCCGCGTGTACCGGGCAGTCCTGCTTCGTGGACGCCGCGATGATGGCCCGCACGGTTCGCCGGCATCGGCCGCAATCGGCACCGGCACCACACGCGTCGGCGATCTGCTTGGACGTAGCGGCGCCGTTCGCAACGAGATCGGTCACCACCTGACTGGTGACCCCGGTGCACAGGCAGACGAACATCAGTTCACCCGCTCGTCGACGGTCATCAAGTGCGCGAGCGTCCCGACGAACACCGTCGGATGGGCGCCGGCGCTCGGGTCACCGCGCTCGTCGCCTCCGAGCGACATCCACTCAGCCCCGGCATCCGGGTGATCGATCCAGCGCCTGGCCCTGACCTCGTCCTCGATCTCCTGCAGGATCATCACCTCCTGCTCATCGTCGAACGCCTGGTATACCCAGATCTTGCGGACTCCGGCGTGGGCGAGCCGATCGGCGGCCCCGTGCACCTTGTCCATCAGCGTCGCGACGTCCTGGACGAGGGTGATCACCCCGACGATGACGTGGGCGACCGCGTCGTCCGGTGACGTTTCGGGCAGGTCGATCTTCTCGACGACCTCACCGGCGAATATCGCCGGAATGTCGTCGACGCCGGAGACGTCGAACAATTCGAAGATGGCCGGCGAGCGCAATACGTCACGGACCGAATTCGGATGACGGATGCCGATGGTCACCAATACGCGGCCGGGTTCCCAAATGGATTTGTAGACCACAACGTGGTGCGCAGCCATGCCCGCCAGATGGTCTTGGCGCGCCGAGATCGAAGACCACATCGATTCGACGTCGCCGACGGCGAAGTCGGCAGCCAGAATGAGCGAATGCACCTCGTGCTCGCCCATCTGGATTCCGCCTTGAATTCGCGTGCGCTGAGGAGGGAACCAGCAGCGCTGCCTACGTGGTTAGCGCAGTCTATCCTTACTTAGGGGAGGCAGTCCATCCTCCCCGGCCAGAAGCAGGTTTGGCTACCCTTCGACGTGCCCTTTTCGGGTCTCGGACACGCCGGAAAGCGCTGTGATTCGGTCGCTCTCGTTGTCCGCGTGGACTAGATTGAAGTCGTTCCACAGCCAGGACACTCGACCAGCCCGCGCAGTGTTATAGGAGCGAAGATGCAAGGCGATCCCGACGTTCTCAAGCTGCTCAACGAGCAATTGACGAGCGAACTCACGGCCATCAACCAATACTTTCTGCATTCGAAGATGCAAGACAATTGGGGCTTTACCGAGTTGGCGGCCCACACTCGCGCCGAATCGTTCGACGAAATGCGTCACGCTGAGGCGCTCACCGACCGAATTCTCATTCTGGACGGCCTGCCGAACTACCAAAGACTATTCCCGTTGCGCGTCGGTCAAACACTGCGCGAACAATTCGAGGCGGACCTCGAGATTGAACGAGAGGTGATCACGCGGCTCAAGCCCGCGATCATCTTCTGCCGCGAGAAGCAGGACAGCACCTCCGCGAACCTCTTCGAGACGATCATCGCCGACGAGGAGCTGCACGTCGACTACCTCGAGACCCAGCTGGAACTCATGGACAAGCTGGGTGTGGAGCTGTACTCCGCGCAATGCGTGGCGCGGCCACCGCACTAAGGCGCCTGCGTCAAGTCGAGGGTGACGAGCACCACGTCCGCCACCTCGTAATATTTATAGCCTATCTAACGATATGGTCTGTGGCGTTTGGGTACGCCCGGCTGTGACGAGAGGTGGGTATGAGCAGTACAGGGACGGGTAGCAGGGACTCGACGACGCAGGCCATCGCTGATCCCGAGTCCGCGAGCGCGCTGATCACTCCGCGTCGGCGCAATCTGATCTTCGTCGCGGTGCTGCTCGGGATGCTGCTTGCGGCACTCGACCAGACCATCGTGGCCACCGCACTCCCGACGGTGGTAGCCGATCTCGGTGGCGCGGGGCATCAGTCGTGGGTCGTGACTAGCTATCTACTCGCCTCGACGATCGTCACCGCGGTCGTCGGCAAGCTCGGCGACATGTTCGGCCGCAAGGTCGTGTTCCAGGCCTCGGTGCTGTTCTTCCTTGCCGGATCGGTGCTGTGTGGCCTCGCGGGCTCCATGACGATGTTGGTCGCAGCGCGGGCACTGCAGGGCATCGGCGGCGGCGCCATCATGGTGACCGCGATGGCGGTGATCGGCGAGGTGATCCCCTTGCGCGAACGCGGCCGGTACCAAGGCGCGCTCGGCGCGGTGTTCGGCGTGACCACCGTGATCGGACCTCTGCTTGGCGGCTTCTTCACCGACCACCTGACCTGGCGCTGGGCGTTCTGGATCAACGTGCCCGTCGCGCTCGTCGTGCTGGCCGTCAGCGTCATCGCCATCCCCGCAATGGCCAGGAGCACCAAACCGGTCATCGACTACATGGGCATCGTGCTCGTCGGCCTTGGCGCGTCCGGCCTGACGCTGGCAACCAGTTGGGGTGGCGGTGAGTACGCGTGGGGTTCACCGATGATCATCTCCCTCTTCGTGGGATCCGCTGCGGCACTTGCCATGTTCGTCTGGGTGGAGACCCGGACCGCCGAGCCGATTCTGCCCATGCGGCTGTTCGCCAACCCGGTGTTCACGGTCTGCTGCATCCTCGCGTTCATCGTCGGCTTCGCCATGCTCGGCGCGCTGACGTTCCTGCCCACCTTCATGCAGTTCGTCGACGGTGTGTCGGCGACGGAATCCGGCTTGCGCACCCTGCCGATGGTGGCGGGCCTGCTCATGACCTCGATGGGAAGCGGCACGATCGTCGGCCGCACGGGGCGCTACAAGATGTTTCCCGTGGTCGGTACCGCGGTCATGGCGGTCGGCTTCCTGCTGCTGTCGCGGATGGACGCGGCCACTCCCACCTGGCAGCAGTCGGTGTTCCTGTTCGTGCTGGGGACCGGCATCGGCATGTGCATGCAGGTGCTGGTGCTGACCGTGCAGAACACCACGAGCTTCGCCGATCTTGGCGTGGCCACCTCGGGCGTGACGTTCTTCCGGACGATCGGAAGTGCCTTCGGCGCAGCCATCTTCGGCTCGCTGTTCACCAACTTCCTTGCCGGCCGTCTCGGTCCGGCATTGCTGGCGAGCGGCGCGCCCGCCAGGGCCGCGGAATCGCCGCAGGCGTTGCACGAGTTGTCGCCGGCGATGGCTGCGCCCATCGTCGACGCCTACGCGGACTCGCTGGGCATGGTGTTCCTGTGCGCCGTCCCCATCGCCGTGATCGGCTTCGTCGTCGCACTGTTCCTCAAGGAGGTGCCGCTGTTGGAGATGGACGCGGCTTCGGCGACCGATCTCGGCGAGGCCTTCGGCATGCCAAGCACCGAGACCCCCGACCAGATCCTCGAGGTTGCGGTTGGACGGATGTTCCGCGACTCCCCGGAAGTTCGGTTGCGCAGCCTCGTCGGACAGCCAGGATGCAATCTCGACATCATCAACCTGTGGGCACTGATCCAGATCTACCGGCAGAACCAGGTGTTCGGTACGGCCACCATGACCGACATCGGCAAGCGTCTCCGAGTGCCGTTCGAGCTGTTGGCGCCGACGTTCGACAATCTGGTGCACCGCGGTTATGTGCTGCGGTCCGGCGGGGAGGACGGCCGGCTGTGGCTGACCCAGGCCGGCGTCAAGGAGGTCGACGGGGCGTCGGCGGCGATCGCCGCCAAGATCGTCGACAAGCTGGCCTGCTCGCCGGCGTTCGAGGGACGTCCCGACCGCGAGCAGGTCGAGGCCGCCCTCGAGCGCATCGGCCACAGGATGCTGGTGCAACGCGGTTGGGACGACGACCGTGCCCTGGTCGGGGTGCCCGGCTGATGCAAAACTAGAACGTGTTCCAGATTTGTCGTTTCCGGCGTACGATGCGCTCATGAGCCGAATTGGAGATTTCGCCGAAGACGACGCCGCCGGATGGATCGTCAAATCACCCGACATCGGTGTCGCCATGGCCGGATTCACCCATGCGGTCTACAACAAGAACAGATTGCCGATGCGGGTCAGGGAGCTGGCGCGCATGGTGATCGCGCTCGACAACGAGTGCGTGGTGTGCCAGAACACCCGTGACGCTGAGGGCATCGCGGCAGGCGTCGACGAAGACCTCTACGACCATGCGGCCGTGTGGCAGACCTGGCCCGGCTACAGCCCGCAGGAACGCGTCGCCGCCGAGTTCGCACAGCGGTTCGCCGCCGACCACACCGGCCTTCGTGACGACGAGGACTTCTGGGACCGCTGCAACGAACAGTTCAGCCCGGAGCTGCTCACCGATCTCGCGTTGTCGTGTGCCATGTGGCTCGGGATGGGCCGGATGCTGCGCACCCTGGACATCGGCCAGAGCTGCAAGATCACGCTGTAGTGGATTCCCCGCTGCCCCGAAAACCGCTGCGACCGTATCAGATCAACCCGGTCGCGTCGAAGATCCAGGACATGTCGGCATTCGCGAAGTCCGCCATCCACGTCGGGGGCGCGTGGTTGACCAATGCCCCCATGTCCCAGTAGTCCTTCCAGAGGGTCACCTTGTCGTTCTCGACGCGGTGCACCGAGACGAACTGGAGAACCGCGGATTCGCCGGTCTTCCAATGCCATTCCTCGTGATGCTCGTACATGACATTTCTGCCGTCGGTCAGCAGCAGCCCCGTGAAGTTCTCGTAGGACGCCAACGGTTCGATCCCGATCTTCAGCCGCTTGACGATGTCCTCGGGACCGCGCGCGGCCGCAGTGGGCCCGACCGGCATGTCGAGGTAGATGCAGTCGTCGGAAACGAACGTCTTCAGCGAGTCCCAGTCTCTTGCGGATAGCGCCTTCCAGAGGCCGCGAACCGTATCCTCAACCGACACTTGTCAATTCACCCTTCTCGGTGGGGAGTGCGGGGGACTTGTGCGACGCCCGCAGGAAACGCCCCGTGCGCTGCCGTCCAACCAGATCCGTGGCCTCGCCGTCGGCGAACACGGTGCGGCCGCCAACGAGCACGGCGGTGACGGCGGCGTCGTTGCGGTTCACCATCCGCGGCAGGTCGCCGTACTGCTCGACCGCCTGCTCGGCGTAGGCATCCAGCGACGCGTCGAGGTGGGCAGGGTCGACGATCGCAACGTCCGCGCGGTCACCGATCCGCAGGTGCCCGGCGTCCAGCCGATACCAGTCGGCCAGCTCACCGGTCAGCCGGTGCACGGCCTGTTCGATCGTCATGAACTCCCGACCCGCCTGTTCGGCGTCGTGCACGTGCCGAAGCAGGCGCAGCCCCATGTTGTAGAACGCCATGTTCCGCAGGTGCGCACCGGCATCGGAGAAGCCCATCTGAACGCTGGGTTCGCGCGCCAGCTTCTTGAGCACCTCGGGCCTGTGGTTGGAGATCGTGGTGCGCCAGCGCAGGGACTTGCCGTGTTGGAGCACAAGGTCGAGGAACGCGTCGACTGGATGCACGCCGCCGCGCTCCCGCCCGACCTGCCCGAACGACTTGCCGATCACCGACTCGTCGGGGCAGGCCACGATGTCGGCGTCGAAGAAGTCTCGGTGCCAGACCCGGACCCCGAACTTGCTCTCGTATTGCTTGCGGAACTCACGGCGATACGACTCGTCGCGCATCAGCTCGTTGCGCTCGACTTCGTCACGCAGGTGCAGCGCCGCCGCACCCGCCCCGAACTCCTCGAAGATCACCAGGTCGATGCCATCGGCGTAGACCTCGAACGGCACCGGCAGGTGTTGCCAGCGGAAGTTGCCGCCGAGCCGGTTGACGAACCTCGCCACCGGACCCATCAGCAGGATCGCGTACGGATTGGCCTTGACGTCGGCCGCCGAAAGCAGGCTGGTCTTGAGCGGATTGCGGAAGATACCCAGGGACTGCGCCACCTGCGAGCCGACGTTCAGCGGGTTCTGGATGTCGGGCCCCGACTGCAGCACACGCCCCGCCCTGCGCAGCATGGACTTCAGCCGGCGCAGCTCGCGGGGCTTGGCGTAGGTCGATGGCAGCGTGCGCGACCGGCAGGTGTCGCCGTCGAGCTTGTCGAACAGCAGCTGCTGGGAGGACATTCCGACGAATCCGGCTCTCAGCGCCTCGGCGAGCATCCGCTCCATCTCGGCCTGTTCGCCCTTCGACGGCGACACCGACTTGGTGGTCGCCCGCGCCAAACCCATGACGGCCGTGCGCATGTCAGAGTGCCCGATGAACGCCGCAAGGTTCGGGCCGAGCGGGCGCGCCTCGAGTGCGTCGACGTACTCGTCGCAGGTGGTCCAGGTCTTGTGGCGGTCCACCGCGTCGATGACGTGCTCGCGGGGGATCGCCTCGACACGACCGAACAGGTCGCCGGCATTCACGCCGTCGACGTGGATGGTCGACAGCGAGCAAGAGCCGAGCATCACCGTGGTCACGCCGTGCCGCAACGACTCGGTCAGCGCAGGGCCGTCGAGCACCTCCACGTCGTAGTGGGTGTGGATGTCGAGCATGCCGGGCAGTACCCACTTGCCGGTGGCGTCGATGACGTGCGGGCAACCGGTGTCGTCGAGCTGGTCGGCGGAGACCGCAACCACGTGGCCATCGCGGATGCCGAGGTTGCGCACCGCCGACGCGGCGCCAGTGCCGTCGAACCAGCGGCCGTTGCGAATGATCGTTTCGTAGGTCACTCAGATCATGGAACAGGGCGCCGACGGCAGTGTCAACGAAATCGTGAACACATTCTGAAAAATGTCTACTACTCGGCCCATGCGTCGGGTTGACGACCGTCGACGTCGGTGAAGCCATACTCGTGGGCGAGCTGTGCCGAACTAGCCGAGAGCTGATTCCAGCGGGCCCGGTCGGGATCCGCCGCGATGGCGGCAACGCCGCGACCGACGAAGCGCGGAGTCTCCGATTGCGTGAAGGCGCCCGGCGCGGTGGGGAAGCCGTCGGGCCTCGGCTCCATCGCGCTCTGCCAGTTGGACTCGGTGACCGCGTAGTTGTCGAGCATCATCTCCGAGCGCAGCCAGCCGGGCGTGACCGCAACGGCCGTCGCCCCGAACGGGGCAAGGTCGTGGCCCTGGCTGAAGGCGATCCGGTTCACCGCCACCTTCGCCAGGTCGTAGAACACCGACACCCGGTAGTTCTGGGCGTTGAACTCGGCCGTTCCGTCAGTCACCTCGACCAGCAGACCGCCCGGCCGCGTGACGAGCAGCGGCAGCAGGCAGTGCGACGTGATCAGGTGGGTTTCCACCCCGAGTCGAACCGTCCGCAGACCGGCGTCGAGATCGAGTTCCCACATCGGCTTGTTCCACGTCGACGGCGGGCCCTTGAGGACTTCGGCACCCCAGATGTCGTTCACCAGGATGTCGATGCAGCCGTACTCCCCGCGCAGCCGCTCGGCCAGATCCCGCACCTGCGCGGGATCGAGATGGTCGACGGCGATGGCGACGCCAACCCCACCGAGGGCCGTGACGAGCTCGGCGGTCTCCTCGATGGTCTCCGGCCGGTCGTAGTCCGACCTCAGGGTGCCCGACGCGCTGCTGCGACCAGTGCAGATGACCGTCGCCCCCGCTTCGCCAAGCGCTGCGGCGATTCCACGGCCTGCACCGCGAGTGGCTCCGGCCACGACGGCGACGCGACCCGCGAGGGCTGTTGGGTCGGGTGGCGTCGCCATGCGGTCAGTATTTCCTGTCAAGGCCATCGCCAGATGCAGTTCAGCAGACGAGGGCATACTCGCTTCCGTGACCCCGCTGCAGCGCTATATTGCCGAGGAAATCGCCACCGATCACGTGGACGGGTTGCTGTCCAGACGGGAAGCCTTGCGCCGGCTGGCGTTGATCGGCGTCGGAGCCACTGCGGCGACCGCACTGATCGCGGCGTGCGGGAATGACAAGAAACCCACCGCCGACGCACCCGTCACCTCCACCGGCGCCGCCACCACCGAGATCGGGCCGCCTCCCGGCTCGGAGAACACGGTGCCCACCGAGGCCATCACCTGGGCCGGTCCGCAGGGCGAACTGCAGGGCGCGTGGGCTGCTGCGCAGAGCCCGAAGGGTGCGGTGCTCG
Source organism: Mycobacterium sp. AZCC_0083 (assembly GCF_014202335.1). Taxonomy (GTDB): domain Bacteria; phylum Actinomycetota; class Actinomycetes; order Mycobacteriales; family Mycobacteriaceae; genus Mycobacterium. Next base: position 206,406 of record NZ_JACHGP010000002.1, read on the forward strand.
TCATCCACGAGAACAAGGGGCTCAACGACTGGGTGCGTTCGGTCGCAGGCCGGTTCGCAGGCATCGGCTACTCGAGCCTGGCGATCGACCTGCTGTCTGCCAAGGGTGGCACCGCCACGTTCACCGATCCGGCGCAGGCCACCGCGGAGCTCAGCAAGATCCCGCCGGACGAGTTCGTCGCCAACCTGAAGTCCGGGGTCGCGGAGTTGCAACGCCGCGCGCCAGGCGTGAAGGTCGCGGCCGTCGGGTTCTGCATGGGCGGCGGCCTGGTGTGGCAGCTGCTCGCCTCTGGTGAACCGCAACTGGCGGCCGCCGTCCCGTTCTACGGCCCCCTGCCGGACGGCGCCGACTTCAGCGGCTCGAAGGACGTCGCCGTGCTCGGGTTCTACGGAGCCAAGGACGCCCGTGTCACCGGCACCAAGGACGCCGCGCAGCAGGCACTCGACAAGGCCGGGCTGGTCAACGAGCTGGTCGTCGAGCCCGACGCCGACCACGCCTTCTTCAACGACACCGGGGAGCGCTACGCCCCAACTGCCGCCGCCGACGCCTGGCAGCGGGTACAGGACTGGTTCACCAAGTACGTCGGCTGACCCGGCCACCCGGTACCGGCGGTGGCCGGTATTCACCACTCGTTCAGGTGACCGTTCACCCACCGTTCGTGACCGGTCGTGCGCCCCGACTCTGATGCAGGTATGCGGGTAGTTCAGGTTGCGAACTTCTACGGCCCGCGTTCCGGAGGACTGCGGACCGCGGTGGACCGCCTCGGGGCGGAGTACTGCGCCGCCGGACACGAGGTTTACCTCTTGGTGCCAGGCGCCAAGGCCGAGAGTCAGCGCCTGCCATCCGGAGTCAGGCGAATCTCGCTGCCCGCCAGAAGGATTCCGTTCACCGGTGGATACCGGGCCGTGCTACCGGGACGGATAACCGCGCTGCTCGAACGACTCGAGCCCGACGCGCTGGAGGTATCCGACCGGCTGACCCTGCGATCGCTGGGACCGTGGGGCCGCCAGCGCGACGTGGCCACCGTGATGATTTCCCACGAGCGACTCGATCGTCTGCTGGGACAACTGCTTCCGCGCCGCCTGGCCCGTGCCGCAGCCGACGTCGCGAACCGCAGAACCGCCGCCAACTACGACGCGGTCGTGTGCACCACGGCGTTCGCCCGCGAGGAGTTCGACCGCATCGACGCAGGCAACGCGGTCACCGTCCCACTGGGCGTCGACCTCGAGCAGTTCCATCCGCGACACCGCTGCGAGCAGGTGCGAGCGCAATGGGCACACCCGGCGCAGACCCTGTTGGTGCACTGCGGCAGGCTGTCGGTCGAGAAGCATGCCCATCGCAGCATCGATACCGTTGCCGCGCTTCGTGATTCAGGGGTGGACGCGCGCCTGGTCGTCGTGGGCGAGGGGCCCCTTCGGGCTCGCCTGGAGCGACAGGCGGCGCGTCTCCCCGTCGACTTCACCGGATACGTCGGGTGCCGCGACACCGTGGCGGCCATCCTGGCGTCCGCCGACGTCGCCCTTGCGCCAGGACCGCACGAGACCTTCGGGCTGGCGGCGCTGGAGGCGTTGGCCTGCGGCACACCTGCCGTCGTGTCGAACACGTCGGCACTCGCCGAGATCCTCACCAGCGACAGCGGTGCCGCAGCCGACAACGACCCGATGGCCATCGCTCACGCCGTCACGACGATCATCGGCAGGCCGGAACGCCTACGCAGGAACGACGCGCGCCGCCGCGCCGAGGAGTTCCCGTGGCCAAGGTCGGCCGCAGGCATGCTCAGCGCATTGGGGGCGCTGTAACGGAACGACGCCGTTAGGTTGTCCGGATGGGCGATGCGCTAATCGGCCCCGGCGACACCGAACGGGCAAGGACGCTGTGGTTTGCACTGCTGCTCACGGTGACCAACGGGTTCATGGACGCGCACACCTTCTACGTCCGCGGCGGAGTGTTCGCCAACGTCCAGACCGGAAACGTCATCTTCTTCGCCATCGACCTCTCCGAACGCAAACTGTCGGCGGCGATGGCCCACGTGTGGCCCATTCTGGCGTTCATCATCGGCGTTGGGCTGGCGTCGCACATCAAGTCCGGCCGGGTCGACCGAGTCGTGACGCACCCGCTGCGCTGGACCATGGCCGTACAGGTGATCGCCTTGGTGATCATCGGCTTCGTCCCGTTGACGGTGGCGCACAGCTACGTCACGGTGCCGATTGCGTTCCTCGCGGCGGTTCAGATGGGCCTGTTCCGCAACATCGGCGATCTGGCCTACCTACCCGTGGCCACCACGGGGAACATGATGCGGTTCGTCGAAGCCGGGTACGACGGCTTCGTCGAGAAACAGGCCGCGTCACGTCGCGCATGCGGCATCTACGGCACGGTCATCCTCGCCTTCTCCGGGGGAGCGTTGATCGGCGCGGTCGCCAGCCGCGCGTGGGGCGCGCACGCGATCTGGCTGGCGGCGACCATCCTTGCCGTCACGCTGGTCCTGTTCATCGTCGACGAACGGGTCCTGCGGTGACATACCATCCGGGGATGGTTCGACGCGTCCTGATTGCCTGCGCCGTCTCGGTACTGGGCGTGGCGTGGATACCCGCCGTCGTGCCGGCTCACGCCGAGACGGGTGCTCCGCCATGTTCGTTCACGCTGTCGCCGCCACGCGTCGTGCAGGTATCGGGCCGCGACATGGTGACTGCCACGGTCGCTCCGGCCGGATGCGCGGTCGCCGCCGAGCCCACGTTGTCGGTGGCGTGCGTGCAGATGGCCGGCAGCCAGTCCGCCGAGCAGTGCGACTTCAGGGAGGGCGTGCAAACCGCCCAGGTGTACTACGCGCCGTACCGGGCCGGTGCCACTTACACCGCGACGGGCCGAGGATGTGCGTCGACCGGCAACCCGCCGAAGTCCATCTGCCAGACGTCCGGCCCGCTCACCGCCACGCTGTAGATCGTCACGCCGGACGCGTCACAGGCCCGACGACGCGAACGTCGGGGCGCGGCTCGAAGCGGTACCCGTGACCCCGCACACTCGTCAGAACCCCTTGGTAGCGACCGAGTTTGACGCGAAGCCGGCGAACGTGAGTGTCCACCGTCCGCACCGAGACGCCTGTGGCGGCACGGGGCGCGTCGTGCCACACCTCGCGCACCAGCTCGTCGCGCGACACGACTGAGCCGGGGCGCCTGGCCAGATAGCGCAGCAGCTCGAACTCCCGGTAGGCCAGCCGCACCGGCACCCCGTCGATGAGCACGTGCCGCCTGACGTGGTCGATCAGAAGGCCTTCGCGTGATGGCACCGCCGGCGCCCGCCTGCCTTCGACGACCGCCGAGTGCGGCCGCACACCAGGAATCGACATCGCGATGACGCGGGCGTACTCGTCGGCCAGCTCGGCGGTACGGACGGCCAGGTCGGCGGCGTTGGCGGGCAGGTCGATGACGAGCACCACCCGCAACAGCTCCTCGGCGGGCGCAGGCCGCGGCGCCGCTTGGTACATCCGTCGAATGTCATATACCAGCCCTGGCGGCGTCGAGGTTTTCGGTCGCCCTGAGGAATACCGATGTCAGAAGGCGGGCACGACCTGCCCGTCGTAGGTCGTGGTGATGAAGTGACGCGTTGCGTCGCATTGCAATGCGTCGGCAAGCGCGAGGACGTCCGGGTCGTCGCAGTTGTCGGGACGGGCGACGAGGTACTCCGCATACGCCGGATTGCCCTGGTCTCGACACAGCGCGCTGCCGACGTCGACGCCCCACTCCATGGCCTGATTACCGAACAGGAAGACCGCGTCGAAGTCCTCGCGGACGTCGCCGAGCAGCCAACTGGTCAGCTCCTTGAACACCAGATGGCGCGGGTTGGCGTGGATCGCGGCGACCGTGGCCAGTTCGCGTTGGCCTGGTGCGCAGTCGATCAGGCCGAGGTCGTGAAGCATCACCAGTGACCTGTCGACGTTGACCGGATCGGATGGCAGGACCACCTCGGCGTAGTCGGGCAGCGCGTCGAGATCGGCGAACCACGCCGAGTACAGCCCGAACGGTTCGATGTGTACCGGCACCACGGGTGTCAATCGGTTACCGGTGCGACGGTTGAAGTCGTCCAGGAACGGCAGGTACTGAAAGAAGTTGGCGTGCAAGTGTTTCGCGACCAACAGATCATTGGGCTCATCGAAGGTCTCGAAGATCTCGATCTGGAGGTCGATACCGTGTTCGGCAAGCGTCGACCGGGTGTGGTCGAGGATCTCCGCGTGCGGAACGGGCGTCGCCCCGACCCGCAACGGCCGCAGCCCCAGTGTATCCACCGCCCGGATCGCACTCACCATCCCCATCGGCCCGAGGCTACTGACGTCGTGGCCGATTGCAACCCTCGCCTAGCAGGGGACCGGGTGAAACCCGCGCCGAGGCGAGCGAAGCGACGGGAAATGGGATTGTGTCCAATTGTGACGCCGTATAACTCACCGTGACTCCAGACGTGGTGCCGTGGCGTCGATCGCTCCTATGGTGCGGGCAGTCGACAGTCGGCACCCACGAAGGGCGGTCAACCATGTCCGAAACAGTTTCTGCACCAGAGTCTTTGGGCGGTGAAAACACCGAACCCGAGCGCCACCTGCGTGGCAACCTCGGCGTCGCCTCCATCGTCTTCATGGTGGTGGCCGCAGCGGCCCCGCTCGGTGTGATCGGTGGCGTGGTGCCGCTGGGTATCGCGTCGGGCAACGGTGCAGGCTTCCCTGCCACCTTCATCGCGTCCACCGTCGTGCTGCTGTTCTTCGCCGTCGGCTTCACCGCGATGACCCCGTACGTCGAGGAGGCGGGCGCCTTCTTCTCGTATGTCCGCAAGTCCCTTGGCACGCCTGCGGGCATCGGCATCGCGTTCGTCGCGCTGGTGAGTTACGTGGCGTTGGAGGCAGGCGTCTACGGCCTGCTCGGTCCTGCGGGCGCCGCGGTCGTCGAACTGTTCGAAGGACCGGCCCTGCCGTGGTGGCTCTTTGCGGCGCTGGCATTCGCGGTGACCACCTACCTCGGCTACCGGAACATCACGGTGTCGAGCCGAGTCCTTGGCGTGCTGCTGACCGCGGAGATCGCCATCGTGCTGGTGCTCGACCTGGTCATCGTGGTCCGCGGCGGCGATCACGGTCTGTCCACCGGCATCGTGAACCCGACCGCGATCTTCTCAGGATCTCTCGGCATCGGACTGTTGTTCGCCATCATCAGCTACGTCGGGTTCGAGGCGACCGCGATCTTCCGCGACGAGGCCCGCACGCCGGAGCGCACCATTCCGCGCGCCACCTATCTCGCGCTGATCCTGATCGGCGTCTTCTACGCGATCACCAGTTGGGCGCTGATCTCCGGATGGGGTGACGAGGCGGCGGTGCAGCACGCGACCGATTCCGGCGCGACGTTCCTTGGCGACTCGGCGCAGCGCTACATCGGGCTCGTCGGCGCCGACGTCATCACCGTGCTGTACTTCACCAGCCTGTTCGCCTGCATCCTGGCATTCCACAACGTCGCATCGCGCTACGTGTTCGCGCTGTCGCAGCGTGACGTGCTGCCCGCATCGCTGAGCCAGCCGCATGCCTTGCACGGCTCACCGCACCGGGCGTCGTTGTGGATCTCGGGCATCGTCGCGGCGGGCATTCTGCTGGCCGTCCTGTTCAACCTCGACCCTGCGGCGCAGTTCTATACCTGGTTCGCAGGCGCCACCACGGTCGGGGTGGTCGTGCTGATGATCGCCACCAGCGTTGCGGTGCTGGTGTTCTTCGCCCGTGATGAGCGCGGCCACTCGGTGTGGCGGGTCCGCGTCGCTCCGGTGCTCGGCCTCGTCGGATTACTCGGTGCGCTGGTGCTGATCCTGACCAACCTCAAGGATCTGGTCGGTGGATCCAGCGTGCTCGCGTGGGTCATCGTCGGGGTGCTGGTCGGTGCTCTGGCCGTCGGGGTCCTGATCGGCTCCCGCGTGCGTGCCACCGTCGACGAACGATCATGACGCAGACCGTCAGCGCGCCAACCGTCGGCTCTGAGCCGGAACTCGAGTTGCTTCGCCGCCTCGAGGACGGCTCGCTGCACGAGATCGAGGTGGCGTGGAGCGACCCGTTCGGTCACGCCCAAGGCAAGCGAATTCCCGCCACTGCCTTCCTCGATCGGGCGCGAGGTAGCGGGTTCGCGTTCTGTGAGGCCTCGCTTGGCTGGAACAGCGATGCGACGGTGATCGACGCGCTGCGGCTGACCAACTGGGACGGTGGCTATCCCGACGTGTTCGCCGTGCCGGATCTGTCGACGTTCCGGGCCCTGCCGTGGCGTCCCGGCGTTGGCCATGTCGTCTCCGACATCGTCCGACACGACCGCGGCCCGTCGCTACTGGACCCACGGGCGGTGCTGCGACGGGTGCTCGATCGCCTTGCGGCACTGGGCTTCACCGCGAAGGTCGGCGTCGAACTCGAATTCTATTTGCTCGAACCCGACGGGTCCCCGTTCCAGAACGACATCCACGCGTACTCGCTGGAGAACGCCAACGCGCTGGATCCGCTGCTCGCCGACCTGTACGAGACCCTGAGTCCGTTCGTCAGGTTGGAGGGCATCCAGACCGAGTATGGGCCAGGCCAGGTCGAGACGAATCTGATCTACACCGATGCGCTCGAGGCGGCCGACGACAGCGCCAGGCTCAAGTACGCGGCCAAGGAGGTCGCCCGCAGGCACGGCAAGCTCGCCAGCTTCATGCCGAAGCCGTTCTCCGATCAATCGGGAAGTTCGGCGCACGTGCACATCTCGCTGTGGCGCGACGGAGTGCCCGCCTTCGCGCCGGAGGACGGCGCCGAGAACCAGGTCGCGCTCCATGCGATCGCCGGCCTGCTCGAGTACTTGCCGTCGATCACCCTGTTCGGCGCTCACTCCGTGAATGCCTATCGGCGGTTCGTCAGGGACTCCTTCGCACCGGCCACCGTGACGTGGAGTCGCGACAACCGCAGCGCGGCGATCCGGTCCTTGGTCGAGACGACGCCAGAGGCCAACCGCATCGAACTGCGCACCGGCGGTTCGGATGCCAACCCGTACTGGCTGGTCGCGTCGGCGCTGGCGGCGGTGATCGCAGGCGTGGAGGGCGGGCTTCGGCCACCCGAGCACGGTGATGGCGACTTGTACGGCACGGGCAATCCGCTGCCCGAATCGCTTGGCGTGGCCCTGGAGTTGGCGACCCGCGACGACACCATCACCGAAATCCTCGGTGCCGACTCCGTTCTGGACTTCGCGGCGATCGCCAGAAGCGAATGGATCGAGTACGGCCAACACGTCAGTGACTGGGAGCGGCAGCGCTACCTGGCGCAGTCGTGAGTGCGTCAACGGCGCCCGTCGCGCCGCGCGCGGGCTATCCCGATGCTCCGCTCGGCGGGTCGACGTCAGAGCGGTTGTCCCGGCTTCCCGACATCGTCGCGGACCTGCGCAGCGCCGACGCCGCCGCCGAACGGGCGCGCGAGCTCCCACACGACGCGGTGCGACGACTTCGGCACGCCGGACTGCTCGGCCTTCGGGTGCCCACCCGCTACGGCGGTCCCGGCGGCAGCGCCCGCGACGTACTTGGCCTTGTCGTCCAGATCGCGAGGGGCAGCTCCAACGTCGCACAGGCCCTGCGCGCGCACTTCGGCTTCTCCGAGCGGCTGCTGAGCAATCGCGCTGCCGAACACGAACGGCGGCAATGGTTTCCGCACGTCGCGTCGGGGGTGGTGTTCGGCAACGCGATCACCGACGCCAACGGAAATGCTCCGTCGAGCGCCGACACCACGGTGCTCACCGACGCAGAAGGCGTGCTGCGACTCAACGGATACAAGTTCTACTCCACAGGCACGCTGTTCGCCGACGTCATCGCCGTTTCGGCGGTCGACGCGCAGGGACGCGACCTGCAGGCGATCGTGCCGACGGACCGTGACGGCGTCGAACTGTTCGACGACTGGGACGGTTTCGGGCAGCGCATGACCGCGAGTGGCGGCACGCGGTTCACCAACGTCGCGGTGCATCCGCAAGAGGCGATCACCGTCTCCGACGGCGCGCACCTCGGACACGGCACCGGGTTCCTGCAGCTCTACCTTGCCGCCGTCGCGGCGGGAATCGGGCTCGCCGTCGCCGACGACGCGGTGGCCCATGTTCGCGATCGGGCCCGGCCCGCGGCACATTCGCTGGCCACCACGGCGGCGGGAGATCCGTTCGTGCTGGAGGCCGTCGGTGAGATCGCCGCGGACGCGTCGTCGGCCGAGGCCCTCGTGCTGGCGGCGGCCGACGGTGTCGACGATCTGGTCGACACGGGCAGGCAGGACGACGCGGAAGCACTCGCCTATCTGGCCGTGCGGATCGCCAAGGCTCAGTTGGTCGCCGAACGACTGACGCTGTCGGCCGCGCAGCGGTTGTTCGACACCGGGGGAGCGTCGGCGACCGCGCGGGCGCTGAACCTCGACCGGCACTGGCGCAACGCCCGAACGGTGGCCAGCCACAGCCCGCTGGCGTACAAGGCCCATGCGACCGGCAACTACGTCGTCAACGGGACGTGGCCGCCCGCCAACGGCTACTTCTGAGACCCATCATGGGATTCGTTGAACCGAATCGCATCGGCCAACGTGTCCATCGCAGTCCACCAATGAACGGGGAACGCGATGACGAAACTCCATGGAACCGTGGCCGCGCTGGGCGTGATCGCCCTCGTAGTCGCAGGATGCGGCAGTTCGGGCACCACCGGCTACGGAGCGACCAGCACCGCACCGGCGACCAGTAGCGCGGCCAATGCGGCCAGCGGACCGACCATCACCATCTCCGGGATGGCCTTCGGTGAGCCGGTCACCGTGTCACCCGGAGCGCAGGTCGCCATCACCAACGGTGATGGGGTCGAGCATTCGGTCACGTCGAAGACCGCCGGGCAGTTCGACACCGAGGTCGACGCCAATGGGCAGAAGACCTTCACGGCGCCGACGCAACCAGGCGAGTACCCGTTCTACTGCAAGTACCACTCGAACATGAAGGGCACGCTGACCGTCAAGTAGGTCGCTCCGGTTTGGGCATCGGCGAATACGGGCATCCGCCGAATAAGCGTGCACGTCAATACCGCTGACGTGCCACCCGATCCGAAGGAGCCCGTCGTGACCACCACCACCTGGGTCATCATCGCCATCGTCGCAGTTCTGATCCTCGTCGTGCTCGCCTTCGTCGCGCGATCTGCCAGCCATCGCCACCACCGGGTGCAGGCCAATCGCATCCGAGAAGACGTACAGGAACAGAGCGAACGGCTGGACAAGCGCGAGGCCATCGCCACCGAGACAGAGGCAAAGGCGCGCGCCGCTCAGGCGGAAGCCGAGGTCAAGGCCGCCGAGGCCGCCCGCCTGCAGGACCGTGCCACGGGGCACCGCGAGCACCTCGACTCCTCGCGTGAGGAGCTGGATGCCCAGCGCGAACGGGCCGACTCGCTGGACCCACGCACCAAGTCTGCCGAGAAGCATGCTCACGAAGCGACGGATGACGACGCCGTGCGTGCCGAGCGCGCGCACAAGGTCAACTAGGCGCGCTCCGGTCTGCCATCGCGATCGGCTCGTCGTCACCCGCCACCGCCCAGTCCAGTGCCGTCTGCACCGACATCGATTCCGCCACAATGCAGTTCGATCAATGGTGCACCGAGAACATCAGGCCGTGGTTCGACGATCACGTCCGAAACGATGCCGATCGGCTGCGCCGGTGGTCCGGCGGCGACGTCGACACCACGCGCTGCCTGCCGTCCGACCTCATCGTCGCAGCGGCCATGGGATTGGCCGACGCAGTGCTGCGCACCGCGGTCGAACCGTACTCCCGCATGGATGCGCTACCGGCGAGCCTGGACGCCGTCGAGCCAAGGGCCAAGGGCCAAGGGCTAAGGGCCAAGGGCCAAGGGCCAAGGAGGTCTTCGCCGCCGGTTGGCGCCCCGATGTCCCCGACGGCCCGACCCGCGCCGAACTCGCCGATCTCTGCGATGCGCGGCAAGTGGGAGCCGTCTAAGACGCGACCCGCGACGGTGCTGGGGCGAGCGAAGCGACGGGGGAATCAGATGGCCTGGCGTCGAGTCCCGTGAGCGAGGCTGCCATCTCGGGGAGCTGACCGCCTGCCGGGCCGCGGACGGTGCCATCGGTCAGGTCCTTGACGCGGCCCACGGATACCGGGACTCCTGGCGTTTCGAAGAACCAGCGAAACGCCTCGTACGGACGGACATCCTTGGGCGCCAACCCGGGGAAGTAAGGCAGGCAGTAGACCGGGGTGCCGGGTTCACTGCGCCAGCTGTCGGCGAGGGTGCCGATGTCAGTCGCGTCATAGCCGAGGATGTCCAGAAGATCGGACACCTCGGCCTTGGCTGCGGCGTCGTCTCCGGCAATCGGCAGGGCGCTGCGGTTGGGTGCACCGTAGGGCAGTGCAAGGGTGAACAGTCGACGGAAGTCGATGTTGTTGAACGCCTTCACAACTCGAGACTCGGAAAGGTGCCGCTGGATCAGGGCGCTGCTGGTCAGCTCGCCGGCGTCCAGCTCGGCGATGCGGCCATCGCGCTGCGGGTAGTAGTTCATCGTGTCGATCACGGTCTTGCCCGCCAACTCGACTGGGGAGAGCTGGCGGTAGGCGTTGAGCGGGATCGTCGCCACGACCAGATCACCTGCTTCTGCGGCTTCGGCCGGTGTGCCCGCACGGGCCTGCAAACCGAGCTCGGCGACGAGGGCTCCTAGCGTCTCGGGCCCGCGGGAGTTGCTCACGACGACGTCAAGGCCGGCATCCACGGCGAGGCGGGCCAGCGAACTGCCGATCATTCCGCTGCCGATGAGTCCGAGGGTTTCCGTCATGTGCAACGTCTCCTAAATCGCTGAGCAAGGCGGGTACTGGCGTAACCGATACGCGACTATCGGTTGTGATTCAAAGCCAACCCTACGGTGTAGCGATAGTCAACTATCGGTTGCTAATCTGTGGTCATGCTCACCGATGGCACGCGCCGGCTTCGCGCCGACGCCGCGCGAAACTCCGAGAGGATCGTGCGGGCGGCGCGGGAGGTCTACGCCGAGATCGGTCCCGACGCCACGCTCGACGACATCGCGCGCCGGGCCGACGTGGGCATCGCGACGCTGTACCGCCGTTTTCCCAACAAGGAGGAACTCCTCAGGGCGGCACTCGATCAGAGCATCGCCGAGCAACTCTCACCCGCCATCGAGCAGGCGCTCGGCGGCGACGACCCCAAACGCGGTCTGGCCACGCTGATGGAGGCGACCGTGTCGATGGTGGCCCGCGAGCGCAACACCTTCGCCGCCGCGCACAACTCCGGCGCCCTCACCACGGAGTTCAACGCTCCATTCCTCGACTCGGTGACCCTGCTCATCCACCGCGGGCAACAGGCCGGCGTCATCCGTGCCGATCTCGTTCCGGACGACATCCACGTGATCATGGGAATGCTCGCCTCGCTCCTGGCGTGCATGGACTCCGGCGACGGCTGGCGCCGCTACGTCGTGCTGATGCTTGACGCCCTGTCTCCGACCGGGGCCAGCCCCCTCCCAGCAGCAGACCCCATCCGACACGGGGACACCGGCCGCTGCTCCTTCTAAGGCGCTATTCCTTCTCGAACGAAGGCGTCCACGCGACCGGCAGCCGCTTGATGCCGTGGATGAACGCCGACTGCAGGCAGTCGGGTTCCTCGGTCGCGCCGATGTCGGGTATCCGCCGGTGCAACTCCTCGAAGATCACCGTGATCTCGCGGCGGGCCAGGTTCGCCCCGAGGCAGAAGTGCGCACCGCCGCCGCCAAAGCCGAGGTGGGGGTTGGGCTGGCGGCGCACGTCGAAGGTCCACGGGTCGGCGAACTTCGTCTCGTCGCGGTTCGCCGAGCCGTACCACAGCGTGACCTTGTCGCCGGCGCGCATGGTCACCCCGCTCAGCTCGGTGTCACGGGTGACGGTGCGGCGCATGTAGGCCACCGGTGATGCCCAGCGGACGATCTCCTCGACGGCCGTCGGTGCCACCTCGTCGTTGTTGTTCCACCAGTCGTCGCGCTGTTCGGGGTAGCGGCTCAGCGCCAGCACGCCGTGGCTGATCGCGTTGCGGGTGGTCTCGTTGCCCGCCACCACCAGAAGGATGAAGAACGACGCGACCTCGCCCGACGTGAGTCGCTCGCCGTCGAGTTCGGCCTGCACCAGGCTCGTGGTGAGGTCATCGCCGGGGTTGGCCCTTCGGTCGTCGGCCAATGCCTTGGCGTAGGCGCCGATGTCCATGGCAACCCCGACGAATTCGTCGAAGTCGGTGCTGATGTCGGGGTCACCGAAACCGAGGATCACGTTGGTCCAATGGAAGACCTGCTGGTGGTCGTCCTCGGGGATGCCCATCATGTCGCAGATGATCTGCAGCGGAAGGGGACCTGCCAGTTCGGTGACCAATTCGGCTCTGCCATCGGGATGGTCGTCCACCATCGCGGTGACCAGGCGCCTGGCGCGGTCCCGCACCGAGTCCTCGATGCGCGCAAGTACCCGCGGAGTGAAGGCGCTGCGCACGATGTTGCGAAGCCGGGTGTGGCGTGGATCGTCCATCGCGATCATCGAACCGAAGTACTCCGCCAATTCGGGCGTCTGATCACCGATGGTGATGCCAAGGCTGGAACTGAAGATCTCGGGGTGCCTGCTGGCGTGGAAGACGTCCTCGTGGCGGGTGAGCGCCCAATGGCCCTCGCCCGGTTCAGCCTCGAGGACGAACGACGGCTGCCACGAGATCGGCTCCTCGCGGCGCAGGGTGGCGAAGGCTCCTTCGCGCAGATCGTCGTCCTGCGCCCAGAACTCCCATTCGCCGAGGTTGATCTCGGACAGCGGAACGTCGGGGGGCACGGCGCCGTTGACCCGTGTCAAAATACCCACGCCGCATCACCTCATCGTCGAGAAACGTGATGTGGCCGAGCCTAATCACTCCCCGGTCGCTGCGCTCCTGCCCGCCGCAATGGCCTCAGGGCCGACTCTCGTGCCCGATGCGGCCGTGACTTCGGCGCTCCTCCTTCATTTCCGCTTCGAACACGTGCCGCTCGCCCCCCTGGAGCTCGTCGCGGACCCGGCACTCGTGGTCGCGGAACTCGGTCCAGTAGCCGTCGTCGAACTCCTCCACGACCTGGAACGTCCAGCGGCCGTGCAGAACGTTGCGACCGACGAGTTCGGTCTCCAGCCGGTCGGCCGTGGCGCCATGCCCGGCGGCCCGCAACTTGTCGCACGCTTCGCCGAGCACGAAATCGGCGTGCCCGATCAGTTGGTGGAACGAGTACAGGTGCCCACGGGCGCGTTCGACGTACTCGAGGGCCTCCGACATCTGCCCGACCGCCTGGACCGTGGCGTCGTCGACACCCGCTGGCCGCCGAGTCAGCGTGTCATCGGTGTCACGCTTCACCGACGAGTAATACCCCGTCGGTGAGCACCCCAACCGCGGCGAACGTTGCGGTTCGTCTTCCGTTAAGCCAGTTCCCAATTCATGTTCTTGGCGAACACCCTGGCGTCATCGGAGATGGTGCCGAGCTCGTGGCACCTCTGGATGTACTCCTGAACCATCGGCATGAAGTTCATCGGGTTGTAGGCGTCCTCTTCATTGCTCCACTGCCCGCCGCCGCCGTACCGCAGGATGGTGATGCACGGCGCCTCGTGAATGCTGCCGTCGCCGGGATCCTTCATGCGGTTCATGATCTCGCTGAACACCCAGCCCTTCTCGACGTCGATCGAATGCCACGTCACCGGGTAGAACGGCATCTCGCTGCCGGGGAAGGTGTTCATCGTCGACGAGATCCACTCGCTGATCTTCTTGCGGCCCGCCATCTTGCCGTAGAGGTGTTCGGTGTACGTCGCGTCCTCGGTGAACAGCTCGCCGTACCTGGCCCAGTCCCAGGACTGTCCGATCTCGACCACGAGGTCCTGATGACGCTGAAACGTCTCCTGGATCTCCTCGCGTGACCACTGCGCCATTGAGTGTCTCCTCGGCTCGGATGCGGTAAAACTAGAACCTGTTCTACCAAACCCCGCGGGGCGCCGTGGTGGATTCAGGACACCGTCAACGTGCGGACCTGCGGCCAGATCGATTCCCACGACTGCCGTTGTCCAATCAGCAAATACGCGTGCATGTCATCGCCGATGTCGGCGACCTGGCGGGCATCGGAGAAGTACCCGTGCAGTGCACCAGGGTCAGTTCCGACGTAGAGCACGACGTCGTGGTCGGCCGGCGGCGGCGGGAAGTACCCGTAGCTGCGGTTCGGGCTGTACGCCTGCGGCAAGGCGTAGCGCTGCGAGTAACCGTCGATGAACGCGGCCGTGATGTAGGACTCGCCGATGATGACGGTTCGGTCCCGCTGCGCGGCGGGCAGGCCGTGGTAGACGTCTGCGGTGCGACGCGCGATGTTCTCCGCGACGTCGGAGCGGGCGATCGACACCGACGTGACCAGAAGGCCGACCGCGACGGCCGTTGCGGTCAGCCACCCCGACCAGACCAGCCAGCGGCGCGGCGCACGGCCCGCCTCGCGGCGGCGCTGCAGGCCGAGCGCGCCCGCAGCCACCAGCGGTGCGTACAACCCGGCGAGGTAGTACGGGCGGCCCGCGGTGGCGACGAACACCACGTACAGCACCACGAACGTCATCCCGAGATACCGGTAGGGCCGCATCTCGTCGGCCCGCAGCAATCGGAAGAGTCCGTACGACCCGAGCACCAGACCGGCGAGGCCGGCGAACACCAACAGCTGCACGGAAATGCCAGGGCGGCCGCCGTACAGGGCCTCGGCCTCACCGGCGACTACGGGTGTCATGCGCAGTTGCGGCCACCCGTGCAGGTGCTGCCAGATCAGGGTCGGCGCGGCGATGAGTGCCGCGAATACCGCCCCCGCCCAGAACAGCGGCCGGCGAAGCAGCTCGCGCGGCCCACGGATCGAAACCGCGACGAGCAACACCAGGCACAGCAGCATCACCTGAAACTTCGTCATCGCGGCGATCCCGATCACCACGCCGAGCATGAGGAGCAAACGATCGTCACGCACCCGCTGCCATCGAATCAGCAACCACACCAGCAACATCCATTGCAGTGGTTCCAGCGTGTATGGCGTCAACCAGTGCCCCACCAAGTTCACCCACAGGCCGGTGGCCTGGGCCGCGGCGGTGAAAACCTGTGCGCGGCCGTCACATCCGAGTTCGCGTGCGATCAGTCCCGCCACGACCACCGCACCTGCCGTCGCAAGGACCGCCGGCAACCTCAACACGATGACCGAGCCAGGAGCGATCACGTCCGCGAGCGCGGCGACTGCGGGAGCCAGAGGCGGTTGATCGGCCGAACCCCAGTCCAGGTGATACCGGCCGATGGCCAGCATGTAGACCTCGTCGAACCAGTAGCTAGGCCCGAATGTCATTGCGATGCAATGCAAGAGGGCGACCACACCCGCGATGCCGAGGACGCCACGAGTGGCGAAGGGTGACACCGATCGGCCGTCGTCAACCATTGAGTCGACGCTAGCGTGTCGATTTCGAACTGCCGGTAACACGCGCCCTGTCGACACCGATACGGGATGTAGGGGTCACATTAGGGGTGCCGGAACGAAGGTGACCGTTTGGACGTCCAAGCAGGTGGGGTATCCACCAACGTCAATCGTCACCGGGTAGGAGTGACACGATGAAGCCAATCAAGGTCAGCAAGATCATGGCGACCGCCATGATCGTTGGCGGGCTCGGCTTCGGCTCGGCGGGTATGGCTGCAGCAGTGGCGACCGCGACACCGGCCGCGCCGATTCCGTTGAAACCGGGACACGGCGACGGTGACTTCTGTCCGCCGTTGTGCGATAACGGCGGGGGGCCGAACCACGGCCCCGGCGATTTCCGCGGACCCGATTTCCGCGGACCGGACTTCCGCGGCGGCGATTTCCGCGGACCCGATTTCCATGGCCCCGATTTCCGCGGCGATGACAGGGGTCCGTGGTGGCTCAACAACCGGCACGAATGGTGGAACGACAACGACGGCCCGCCGCCGTGGGGCTGGGGTCCTCCGCCACCGCTGCAATGGAACGGTGGTCCGCTTCCGCACGACATCAACTACTGGGGCTACAACGTGAACCCCGTGTGGAATGACGGTCCGCGGCAGTGGGGGATCTGGCTGTTCGGCCTTTGGATCCCGATCTTCGGCGTCGGCTTCAACTGACCGTTCCTGGTTGGCTCAGGTCTCCACGACGACCTTGATCCGCTCCAGCGTCTTGCGCATGTCGCGGATGTTGCGTCGTACCCGGAGCTGACCACCGAACAGCCCGAACACGGTGGTGAACAACCCCTCGGTCATCCGGAACGACTCGGTGACGTCGGTGCCGCCGTCCACCGGAGCGAACCGGTAGTGCCAGTTGTTCACCGGCCGCTCACCGAGCAGCACCTCGAAGCCGAACTCGCTGCCGGGCTCGCACGCCGTCACCCGGCAGATCGTCCAGTACACCGGGCCGATCTCGTTGCGCTTGACGTGGCCGCGGAACTTCGCGCCGAGAGCGGGTCCCGTTGCGCCATCGAGCCATTCGGCCTCCATGACCTCGGGGGAGAACTTGCCGGTGTTGCGGACGTCGGCGACCAGATCCCAGATCTGCTGCGCCGGTGCCGCCATCGTGACCGTCACGGATGCTTCCATGTCTAGAGCTGCTTCTGCAGTCGCGCACAGGTGGTGCGGTAGCCCGCGCCATGCTCGGCGTAGCAGTAGTCGAGGGTGACCGGGTCGACGAGCGTGAACGTGTACGTCCCCTCGTCGTCGGCGCCGGAGATGACCGTGCCGTCCGGGGTGAACGCCCCAACCAGCGGGTCCGAGACGTCGCCCGCCGGCGTCGTCCGGCTGAGGGCGCCCTTGAACGTCCAGCCCGTCTGCTCGGTGACGGTCAGCGTCGCCTCACCGTTGCGGTAGCCCTCGGTGCTCGCGATGCGCTCGCGGTGCCCGGTCCACGTGCCAACCAGGTCGGGGTTGTCGGCATTGGCCATGGGCAGCGGCGCCAGCGCGCAGAACGATGCTGCAGCGGCGGCAATGACTCCCGCCCTGACGAGGTTCGTTCGATGGGTCACTCGGCCTTCTTTCATCGTCGCGGGTGGACCTTCGGGGTGTTCAGCGCGGCTTGGTGGTCGTCGGTGGCGCCTGGACCTCGGGACTGAGCGTGTACACGTGGTCGGGGCTGACGATCTTGGTGATCGCATTCGCGAGTGCCGTGCTGGGTTCGCCGCCGCCCGCTGGGATGTCGGTGTTGCTCGCGATCACCAGCGTCATCCGCTCCTCCGCGAGGCGCACCACCACCGTCTGGTAGCCGGGCAGGCTGCCGTTGTGCCCAACCCAGCCGGCCAGGTCGAAGATGCCCAACCCGTAACCGACCTGGGGCGGCAGCGGCGGCGCGTTGACCGTCTCCAGCCGTAGCCGCTGCGTCTCCGGCGTCAGCAGCGTCCCCGAAGCGAGGGCGTCCGCCCAGATGCGCATGTCGTCCAACGTCGAGATCATCGCCCCGGCGGCCCACCCCCAACTCGGATTCCAGTCGGTGGCGGTGACCTCCTTGTCATCGGTGCCGAGGGCGTATCCCTGCGCGTGCGGTTCCGGAAACGCGTTGTCGGTCGGAAAGCTGGTGTGGCTCAACCTCAACGGCGTCAGAATGTGGTCGCGGACATAGTCGGGCAGCGTCTGCCCGCTGACCTTCTCCACCGTCAAGCCCAGCAGAATCGTGTTGGTGTTGCAGTACTCGAAGCTCTGGCCGGGCTCGAAGTCGTTGGGCTCGGCGAAGGCGTAGTCGAGCAATTCCCGCGGCGTGAACGCGCGTTTCGGATCACCGAACAGCGCCTTCGCGAAACCCTCGGTGGCACTGTAGTTGTGCAGACCGCTCTGCATCCTGGCCAGCTCGCGCAGGGTGATCCGGTCACCCTTCGGCACGCCGTCGACGTACTTGGCGATCGGGTCGTCGAGCTTCACCTTCCCCGCGTCGACGAGCTGCAGCACCCCGGTGATCGTGAAGGTCTTTGTGACACTGCCGATCCGGTGATAGAAGTCGGGCTTCATCGGCGCGCCGGTGGCCTTGTCGGCGACCCCGAATGCGCGGACGTACTGGCCGTCGGGTCCCCACAGTCCGACGATCACGCCCGGCACGTTGACGGTCTTCATCACGCTGTTGATCGCGGCGTCGAGTTGCCCGGCGAGTGCCGGGTCGATGGCCTTCTCGGCGGCGGTCGTCGTGGTTGCGGTGGTGCTGGACGAGGACGACGTCGGCTCGCTAGTGCAACCCGCGATGAGTAGCGCCGACACGGCCACGACCGCACACCATTGGAGATTCGCCGTCATCTGATCCCGTCGTGGGTGCGGTGATGTGGACTCGTCGGTCACATTAACGGTGCGGCAGTGCCACCAGAGGGGATATGGCGTTAACTGGCAGGGGTGACCGACTGCAGCGAGCGCGAACGCGCGGAAGTCAGTGGCCTGCAAAGAGCGAACCCGGATGCCAGCCGAACCCCGCCGATGAAGATCCGTTTCGGCGTCGGTCTTGGTGGAGACACCGGACCCGCCGAGCTCGCCGACGTCGTCGACCGCCTCGAGGCGCTCGGCATCGATTCGCTGTGGTTCTCCGAGCTGGTGTACTCGGAGGCGGTCGATCCATTCATCGGAATGGCGTACGCCCTTTCCCGCACGCGCGAGCTCAAGGTCGGCACGTCGGTGGTGGTGTTGCCGGGACGCCACCCGGTGCTGGTGGCCAAGCAATTGGCCTCGCTGGCCGCCCTGGCACCGCGGCGCGTGCTTCCCGTGTTCGGCCTGCGCTCCGCCATACCGGCCGAGCGGGAGCTGTTCGCCGTACCCGACGGCCAGCGCGCCGCGGTGTTCGACGAGTCGTTGCGGCTGCTGCGTTCCAGCCTCGAATCGGATGCCTCGTTCTCGGGGGACTTCTTCAACGTGACGTCGGTGGCCGTCGCGCCGCGGCCTGCCAAGCCGCTGGACATCTGGCTGGGTGGGTCAGCGCCCGCGGCATTCCGGCGCATCGGTCGGCTTGCCGACGGGTGGCTGGGCAGCTTCCTCACTCCTGCCGAGGCGCGACGCGGCCGCGTACAGATCGAGGAGGCCGCCGCCGAGGCCGGTCGCGTGGTCGAACCCGATCACTTCGGGATCAACCTCGCCGTGAGCGAGGGTGGCCTGCCCGCCGAGTTGATCAGCGCCGTACGCAGGCGCAGGCCGGACGTCGATCCGGAGGAACTGGTCGCCGACGGTTGGTCGCAGTTGCACCGCAGAATCGACGACTATCTGGCCGCCGGTTTGACCAAGTTCGTCATCCGCCCGGTGGGTCAGGACGGCATCGACGGTTTCATCGATCGGTTCGCCGCGGAACTCCTGCCGCGGGAGAACTGACCGCCCGTTGAACCCGACGGCACGTTCATTCGTGTCATGGATGGTTACCCGGTGCGAAGGAGATGACGCCGTGTCCGCTGCGAAGTTTCGACTGCGCGGGTGGTTGGTCCTGGCGATGGTTGCCGGATTCGCCGCCCTGGTCCTTGGAGGTCCGCCGACCGCCCTTGCCGACGACCGCCAACAGTTCACTGGGACCACCCTTGCGGGCCAGCCATTCAATGGTTCCAGCCTCGCCGGCAAACCCGCCGTCCTGTGGTTCTGGACGCCGTGGTGCCCGTTCTGCAACGCCGAGGCGCCCTCGGTCAGCGCAGTGGCCGCCGCCAACCCCGGCGTGACGTTCGTCGGGGTCGCCGCGCGCTCGGACACCGGGGCCATGCAGAACTTCGTCGACAAATATCACCTCGGTTTCACCAATCTCAACGACGCCGACGGCTCCATCTGGGCGCGCTACAACGTGCCGTGGCAACCGGCCTACGTGTTCTACCGCCCCGACGGCAGCTCGACGTTCGTGAACAACCCGACCTCCGCCATGCCGCAAGACGAGTTGGCGGACCGGGTAGCGGCGCTGACCCGGTAGGTCGGCAACCACGTGGGACCCGACGGTCTCGGCCTTGCCTTCGGGGCCGGATTGGTGGCGGCGCTCAACCCGTGCGGGTTCGCCATGCTGCCCGCCTACCTGACCCTGGTGGTGCGCGGCGCCGAAACCGGGGGAATGTCTGCGCTTGGCCGGGCGGTAGCCGCCACCGCGGCGATGGCTCTCGGGTTCGTCGCGGTGTTCGGAACGTTCGGGTTGCTCGCGGTGTCCGTCGCCAACACCGCTCAGCGCTACATGCCCTACGCGACCGTGGCGATAGGCATTGCGCTTGCCGCACTGGGCGTTTGGCAGCTGACCGGCCACGAGGTGAAGGTCCCGATCCGAGATCCGTTGGCGCGGGGCGGCCGCTGGGGACCCACGGCCGCGCTCGGGTCGATGTTCGGGTACGGCGTGAGCTATGCGCTCGCATCCTTGTCCTGCACGGTCGGGCCGTTTCTCGCGATCACGGGGATCGGCGTCGGTTCGGCGGGCGGCGGCCTGCCCGCGCTCATGGCGTACACGGCAGGCCTGACGCTCGTCGTCGGCACGCTCGCCGTCGCCGCCGCGCTGGCCGGTTCCAGTCTGGTGGTGCGGCTGGGCCGGATCGTGCCCTACGTCAACCGAATCAGCGGTGCCCTGCTCGTCGTCGTGGGCGCCTACGTCGCGTATTACGGCTGGTTCGAACTGCGACTCTTCGCCGGTGCCGACCCAGGAGACCCCGTGATCGCCGCGGCAGGCCGACTGCAGGGCGCGCTGGCCGGCTGGGTTCACCGGGCCGGCGCGTGGCCGTGGCTGGTGGTGCTGGCCGTTCTGCTGCTCGGTGCGGCAGTGTGGTCGGTTCGACGCAGACGGGCACTCACAGATCCCCCGTCGCTTCGCTCGCCCAGGGGAGAGAGGACCTGACGTGACCAACTGGCCCGACCGACTCGCCGTGCGCCCGTGGACGCCCACCGACGATCAGGCCGTCGCGGAGTGGCGCTACTCCGGCAGGTGGTCGATTTACGACCAGAGTGACGGCAACCACGTGACAGGGGCCGACGTGACGGCGGCTGAGAGCTACCGGGCCGTCGTCGCCGCGGACGACGGCACGATCGTCGGCTTCTACTGCGTCGGTAGCGAGGCACTCGTACCCGGTGTCGAGTCCGACGACGACGTCGTCGACCTCGGCGTCGGGATGGCACCTGCCTTCGTCGGAGCCGGCCGCGGGAACGCATTTCTGCAGGCCGTGCTCGACGACGTCGGCCAAGAGCTGCCCGCCAAGCCCGTCAGGGCGCTCATCCAGTCGTGGAACGTCCGCAGCCTGTCGTTGGCGCGGCGACTCGGGTTCGTCGAGACGGGTACCCACCGGTGTGTCCAGGACGGGAACGACATCGACTACACGATCGTCGTGCGGCCAGTCCGTGGTTGATCTCACACCGAGTCACCCGATGACCTCAGCAAACATTTGTTCAGACGATTCACAGCGTGCTCAGCAACTTCGCAAAGGAACCGGTGCTCCGGCCAGGTCAGCACGGGAATTACGAGTTGGTGACACCGGCAAACCTTGCGGCGACCGATTCGCTGAGGGCTTCGCGACTCAGGTAGTGTGCGTAAGTTGCCGAGAAGTGCATCGGGCGAGGCTCTCCAGACAGCGCGGAGCTTCAGACGAAATTCATTCCAGACGCCGAAGGCTGTGACTTGCCAGATACAAAGAGCGATACCAAAGGCCTGAAGCCGCACTTCGAAGACGTGCAGGCGCACTACGACCTGTCTGATGACTTCTTCCGGCTGTTCCTGGACCGCACCCAGACCTACAGCTGCGCGTACTTCGAGCGCGACGACATGACGCTCGAAGAGGCGCAGCTCGCCAAGATCGACCTGTCGCTCGGCAAGCTCGGGCTGGAGCCGGGCATGACGTTGCTCGACGTCGGCTGCGGCTGGGGCGCGACGCTCAACCGGGCGCTTGAGAAATACGACGTCAACGTCATCGGCCTCACGCTGAGCAAGAACCAACAGGCCCATGCCACGGAACTGCTTGCCAAGTCCGACAGTCCCCGCAGCAGGCGAGTGCTGCTGGAGGGCTGGGAGCAGTTCCACGAACCCGTCGACCGGATCGTGTCGATCGGCGCATTCGAGCACTTCGGCAAGGACCGTTGGGACGGCTTCTTCAAGATGGCCTACTCGGTGCTGCCCGCCGACGGCCGGATGATGCTCCACACCATCGTCAAGCCCAGCCGCGCGGAGATGGAAGGCCGCGGGTTGCCGCTGACGATGACGAAGATCAAGTTCTTCAAGTTCATCATGGACGAGATCTTCCCCGGTGGTGAGCTGCCATACATCGCCGACCTCGAGAAGAACGGGGTCAAGGTCGGCTTCGACGTCACCCAGGTGCAGACGCTGCGGTTGCACTACGCCCGCACTCTGGCGATCTGGGCCGCGGCCCTCGAGGCGCGCAAGGAAGAAGCCATCGAAGTTCAGTCCGAAGAGGTCTACGAGAGGTACATCAAGTACTTGGCGGGCTGCGCCGATCTGTTCCGGGACGGCTACTCCGAGGTCTGCCAGGTGACCCTGCACAAGAGCTGACCGAGTCAGCAGGCGACCGGGTGCGATTCGCAGTACGGCGTCGCGCCGGGGAAGCGATACCGGTGCGTGGCCACCCAGCGGTAGGTCACTTCTTGTAGACCCCGGATGCCGGGTAGTCGATAGAAGCGCAGTGGCAGCGTGGTGCCCAGCGCCACGGACAGTGCCGCATTGATCGCTTCTGCGCCGCCGTACACCGCTCCCGACGAGTCCAGCCACCAAGAAGACTCGGCCATCGTCGATTCGGTGAGCCCAAGCAGCTGCGCAGTGCCCTCCTGCCGAAAGGGCCGGGTGTCCAAGGCGCCGGTCCGGTCCAACCGCACCAATAGGTTCCTGGCCCGCGTGCACATCCCGCAGACCCCGTCGAAGTACAGAACGCCGGTCATGCCTCCATTGTGCTGCAGAGGATCACACCGGGGGACGGCCTGGCGGGCCCATCTTGGCGCCCGCGGCGTCACGCCTTCGGGCCGCCATGCCGGCGAGAGCCTCGAACACGACGCGGTGCGCAGCGTTCACGGTCAGCTCGGCGTGATCGTAGGCCGGAGCCACCTCCACGACGTCGACGCCTGCGACGTCGTGCTCGTAGCAGAGTTGGCGCACCATGCGGAGCAGGTCGACGCTGGTGATGCCACCGGGTTCCGGCGTGCCCGTGCCAGGAGCGTGCGCAGGGTCGAGGACGTCGATGTCGACCGACAGATACAGCTTGTCCGCCTTGGCCAGCGCCTCTCCGACGGCGTCGACCATCACGGCCTTGAAGCCGCGCTCCCAGATCTCCTGCATGGTGTGCCACACCATGCCCTGTTCCTGCATCCACTCGAAGGTGTCCTGCGGCGGCCAGTACCCGCGTAGGCCGACCTGGACGAAGTGGGTGCCTGGTACCGCGCCCGACTCGATGAGGCGACGCATCGGCGTGCCGTGGCTGGCTAGGTTGCCCTCGATTATGTCGGCCGTATCGGCGTGGGCGTCGAAATGCACGATGCCGACATTGCCGTAGCCGTGGACGTCGGCCACCGCGGTCGCCGACGGCCACGTGATCGAGTGGTCACCACCGAGCACGACGGGCACGATGCCGCGCGACGCCACCGCATGCACCCGTTCCTTGATGTTGGCGTGCGACACCTCGGTCTGACCATGCGGACAGTAGGCGTCGCCGAAGTCGACCACCTCGAGCCAGTCGAAGATCTCCAGTCCCAAATCCATGTGATACGTGCCGGGTTCGTATGCGGTGGCCCGGATCGCGCGGGGCCCGAAGCGTGCACCGGGACGATTCGTGGTCGCGATGTCGAACGGCGCACCGACGATGGCCACGTCGGGCTGCCACGAATCGAGCTGCTCGACTTCGGTGAGGAACGGCCGGTGCCCGAAGGACGCCAATCCCGCGTAGGCAAGGTCGAGTTGCTCGGCCATGCCTGGTGGGAGTTCGCGTTGCGGCCCGCGGTCGTGCTGGTGGCTCATGAGCCGACAGTACCGTCAATCGGCAAGGCCTTGACCCACAACGGAAGTGAGCGCCACGCGCAAGTGCTCGGGTATCACCTGCTTGGTCCAATCCTGCGTCGAGAGCACGACGTAGACGTTGCGGCCGCGCACCGCGATCGCCCGTTCACCGAACTCGTCGAGTCGGACCACTTCGAAGGCAAGGGCGAAGCTCGTCGTCCCGATTGCCACGCACGTCACGCCGACGCCGGCCGTGTCCCGCCAGCGCACCGGCGCGACGTAGTCGAGCTCGGCATGCACCACCTGGACGTCGAGCCCTTGGGTGACCAACACGGGATACGTCACGCCTACGTGGTCGAGGAACGCTCCGCACGCCTCGTCGAACCAGGTGAGGTAGTGGCCGTTGAAGACCACGCCCTGCTGGTCGATCTCGGCATAGCGCGGCACGATCGGCATCGAAAACGGTTCGCTCACGTAGCTCACCCTATGCATCGCCACGCGGCTCCCAGCAGCCCGAGCAAACCGCCGAGCGCCGTCTCACCGGCTGGCAGCGCGCCCTGTGCTGGGCCGCCTGGCTGGCGTTCCTCGGCCTGGCCGTGTGGACGTCGAAGAGCGGCTTCACCGCGCGTCGTCGTTGAATCGCGGGCTGACAGACTCGAGCCATGCAACTGGTCACGATCGATGACATCCGCGCTGCGGCTGACCGGATTCGGGGCTCCGTCATACGCACCCCGCTGCTCTCCGCACCGTGGGGCGATCCCGCGCGACCACTGTGGATCAAACCCGAGAGCCTGCAGGCGATCGGAGCGTTCAAGGTCCGTGGCGCCTTCAACGCGATCGGCAGGCTCGACGAAGCCAGCCGCGCAAGGGGAGTGGTCGCCTATTCGAGCGGCAACCACGCCCAGGCCGTCGCCTACGCGGCCGCCGCCTTCGGCATCGCGGCAACGATCGTCATGCCCGAGGAAACGCCTGGTGTGAAGGTCGCGGCGACCCGCAGCCACGGCGCCGAGGTGGTGTTGTGCGCTGCCGGACAGCGCGAGAAGGTGGCCGACGAGGTGGTGGCACGGACCGGTGGCGTGCTGGTGCCGCCGTTCGACCACCCGGACGTCATCGCTGGGCAGGGCACCATCGGCCTTGAAATCGCCGAGGACCTACCCGACGTGGCAGCGGTGCTGATTCCCCTCAGCGGTGGTGGCCTTGCGTCGGGCATCGGGACGGCAATCAAGGCGCTGTGTCCCGGTGCACGCGTCATCGGCGTCGAGCCCGAGCTCGCGGCCGACACGGCGCAGGGGCTGGCCGCAGGACACCGAGTGGACTGGTCGATCGAGGACCGCAACCGCACCATCGCCGACGGCCTGCGCTCGCAGCCCTCCGAGCTCACGTTCGCGCACCTGCAACGGGTCCTCGACGACGTGATCACCGTGTCGGAGAACGACATTCGCGAAGCGGTGCGCGAGATCGCGCTACGAGCTCACCTCGTCAGCGAGCCCAGCGGCGCGGTGGCACTTGCGGGTTACCGAACGGCTCGGACACCGCCCGGGCCGACGGTGACGATCCTGTCGGGCGGCAACGTGGAGCCCGACCTACTCGCTCAGATCTTCGCCGGACAGAGCTGAGTCACCACACCACCACGAGCGGCGACGACACCGAGCACCTGTCGAGTAGGCAGTGCGCCCAGGCATCCTGTGTGGCGGCTGCCTTCAAGCGGCGCCGGCGACCCGCCCAGCCGCAAGAGCACGCCGCCGTCGAGTCGCCGAATCCGAGGTTGTGCACGGACACCACGCCGTGCGCCTCCTGCTGGCTGAACTCGAAGTCCCCGAAATCCACTGCGAGTGCTGTTGCCATCGTGGTGCTCCTTCGCCCCGACCTCATCACCCTGCTCAATGGTCACATCATCACCCCACTGCAGGCCGGATTCGGTTTACGACAGGTCACAACTCGGCCAAGGGCCGGTTGCCGCGGGCGGACGGGCCCTCCGGCCGATCGCCGGGTAGTGTCACCCCGAAAGGTGGATCCTCACCACACCGCGCTGGCGCCGCCTGGATTCGTTCCGGTGTTCGCGCCACCAGCTGGCTGGGGCCATCTCGTGGTCTGAAGGGATACATGTGGACGCGGTGCTCGGGTTGTCTATGACTCCGACGTCCGTTGGCCTTGTTCTCGTCGAGGGTCAGGACGCCGACGGCGCCACCATGGACCGCGATGCGTTCGACGTGTACCAAAGCTCGATCCAGTCCTCCGAGCAGGCCACCGCAGCCGTTCTCCGTACCGAAGCGCTCGCCGCCAACCGCGGCCTGCGTCTGAATTCCATCGGGGTCACGTGGAGCGAGGACGCAGATGCGCAGGCATCGGCGCTGATGCAGTCACTGTCGGACTCGGGTTTCGACAACGTCGTTGCGATCCGGCTGCCGGAGGCGACCGAGGCGCTGGCCCGCGGGATGGCGGCCGTCATCGGCTACCAGACCACCGCGGTCTGCGTCATCGAACCGGACGCCGTGATCAGCCTCGTCGTCAACACGTCCGACGGTGCGGTCCAGACCGCGTTCAACCACTCCATCGACTCCGACGAGAGCTTGATCAGCTGGTTGAGCACGGTGTTCACCAAGGCGGACTGGCAGCCCGAGGCACTGGTGGTGGTCGGCTCGGCAGGCGGTTTCGAGTCGATCCTGCACAAGCTCGAGGACGCGCTCTCGGTGCCCGTCTTCGCACCCGCGGAGGCCGAACTCGCCCTCGCCAGAGGCGCGGCGCTGGCCTCGGCGCAGACCATCGAGCTGCCGCGG
Organism: Mycobacterium sp. AZCC_0083; assembly: GCF_014202335.1. Taxonomy (GTDB): domain Bacteria; phylum Actinomycetota; class Actinomycetes; order Mycobacteriales; family Mycobacteriaceae; genus Mycobacterium. The sequence goes on from NZ_JACHGP010000002.1 coordinate 233,082, forward strand.
GTCGACTACGACAGCGATTTCGGTCGCGACTTTGGTGACGAATACGCCCACGAGTCCGCCTACGACCGGAGCGGCTCGACGGGCCGGCACCGTTCCGTGGAACCCTCCGAAGGACGCTCTGCGGCGTTGGGCCACACCGGCGCCGTCACGATGCTGGTCGCCGGGGTCGTGACCTTCGTCGTCTCGGTGTCGATCGCAGTCAGTCTCGAGTTCGCGCCGCACCGCGACGCCCGATCGGCTGACCCGGTGCCCGCCGCCGTGAACGAGCCACAGACCCCTGCGGCCGTGAAGCCCATCCCGCCCGCCATGCCGCCGCCGGTGTCGATTCCGCCACCGCAGGCCGTGGAACCGGTCGCGCCGCCGGAGGCGCCGGTCGTCGACGCTGCCCCGCCGGAGACCTACGTCCCGGCCGAGGCGCCGGCCATCGACGAGGCACCGATCGCCGATCCAGCCAGCCCAGAGGCCCCGCCTGCCGACCTGCCTGCGGTGGATCCGGCCATGGCGCCGCCGCCGGATGCATTGGCCCCGCCGCTGGACGCCGTGCCGACGATCGATCCGGCCGTGCCGACGAAGAAGCCCGGCATCTGGACGCGCATCAAGGACCGGCTGACGCCGGGGAACGACAACCCTCCGGTCGACGGCGCACCCCCGGCGGAGGTCGTGCCGCCGCCGGTTCCGTAACGGATCGGCGCCCGTTCCATTGGGACGCTTGGCCATTCAGAACGCTAACCTTCGCGTCGCACTCCGTGTGACGCTCGTACTGGTCGTACTGCTTGCGCTCGTCTCCGTCGAACTGTCGTCACGGTCCGGCGTGCTGTGGCGTCTGGTGACCTTCACCTATCAGGCCAACGTGCTGGCTGCGGCGTACTACGCGTGGACTCTGGTGTCACCGCGCGCCGATGCCCGCACCGGGTTGCGCGGCGCCGTCGTGCTCTACGTGGTGGTGGCAGGCGTGATCTGGAATCTGTTCCTGACCGGGCACAGCATGGGCTACACGCCGGCCAATGTCCTTCTGCACGTCGTCATGCCGGTGCTCGCCGTCACCGATTGGGTCCTGATCGGCAGGGGAGAGTTCGCGGTCCGTTGGTGGCAGCCCTTCGCGTGGCTCGCCTATCCGGCCGCCTACGCCGCCCTCGCCCTGATCGTCCTCAACCAGGCGGGCCGTCGCGCGCCCTACTACTTCCTCGACCCGCACAGCGTGGGAATCGGTGCGGTGGTGGTCAACACGAGCATTCTCGGGCTCGGATTCCTCATGCTCGGATATCTGTTGTTGGCCTTGGCGCGCAGGCCGTCGGCTAACGCGTAGCCGACGCTGAGCGAACTAGCATGTAGTCAGGGTGTCGGGAATCGAAGGGTGAAATCTTGAGTAGTGCGCTGCGGTACGTGCTGACGGTGATGGTCGGGGTGTCGACGGCCTTGTTGCCGGGAGCGGTGGCAACCAGCGGGGCGGCGGTGCCGATTCAGGCCACCGTCGCGAGCGTTGCGCCTGCCGCAGGCGACGTCGTGGGGGTGGCGATGCCGATCACCATCACGTTCACCATGCCGGTCGCCGACCGCGCTGCGGCAGAGCGTGCCATCGACATCTCCTCGCCGAAGACGCCTGCGGGCACGTTCAGCTGGCTCGCAGGAGACTCCGTACGGTGGACACCGACCGGGTATTGGCCTGCGCACTCGACGATCTCGGTCACGGCACTCGGATTCAAGACGACGTTCGGGACGAACGCCGCGGTGGTGGGCGTGGCCGACATCGACGCGCACACGTTCACCGTGAGCATCGACGACCAGGTGGTGCGCACGATGCCCGCATCGATGGGCAAACCGAAGCACCCAACGCCCATCGGCTCGTTCACCGCGCTGGAGAAGCAGTCCCCGGTCATCATGGACTCGCGCACCATCGGCATTCCGCTGAGCGACCCCGAGGGGTACAAGCTCACCGTGTACGACGCGGTTCGGGTCACCTGGGGCGGCGTCTACGTGCACGGGGCGCCGTGGTCGACGGGATCGCAGGGCAACGCGAATGTCAGCCACGGCTGCATCAACCTGAGCCCTGACAACGCCGCGTGGTACTACGACACCGTCAACATCGGTGACCCCATCATCGTGCAGGCGTAGCCGCGTGGAGGTTCTTCGCCGTCGGTGACGTCGCGACGGTCGCGGCGTCGGGGTAGGTGCGCAACACTCGGTCGGCAGTGCCGGAGCTCGTCACGGTGAACCAGTAGTGCTCGTTCTTGAAGTGATGTTGCCGGTGATTCTTCCAAATCGCCCTGTACGCACCGGTTTTCGGCTTGTAGTCGCTATGGATCAGGTAGTGGCACCACTCGTACCACAAACCGATCACCGAGACGAACACCAGATAGGTCAGCCCGAGACCGGCCCGCGGAAAGGCCAGCACCGCAATGGCGACCGCCACCGGCAGCACCCACAGCAGTGCGGGCCACGGGATGAAGATGAGCGGCACCTCGCGCGGGTCGACGTGATGCTCGCGGTGTTTGCGGGCCAGTAGGGAGTCGATGGTCACTGGCCCGATGCGCCGTGGCCGCCAGTGCAGGACGAACACGTGCACGATCCATTCGAAGAACGGGAACACCGCAAGCATCGCCACGGGAACGACCGCGTCGGTGTACTGCCAGTCGCCGACGATCATCCGTAGCGTCAGAGCGACCAGCAACGTGGCGCCGATCATCCACGGCGAGGGGTGTTTCCAGAATTCCCTGGAAGCGTCGGCCAGCGAGAAACCACGGCGTTCGGGACGGCGGTCTGCAGTGGCGACGGGGTTCACGAAACGTCCTCCAAGGTGTCGATCACACTGAGCAGTGCGACGGTGGCGGGTTCCAACAGGGCCCGCGCAGCTGCTTCGGCTGCGACCGGGTCGCCGTCTCGGATCGCCTTCGCGATGTCGCGGTATGCATTGGGGCGGCCGACCTCGGCGGCCATCATCGTGGCCAATGCAGGCAGGGCAGGCTCGTAGGTGGCCCGCAGCGTGTTGTACATCAGGCGGAATGCGATCGAATCGGCTCCGTCGACGACGTGATCCCAGAACGTCAGCGCGTGCCGTTGGCGCTCGACGGGGTCGTCCTCGGCGTCGAGCGCGCCGATCGTGGCGTCGAGCAGGTCGGCCAGGTCGGGGCTGCGCCGCTGGGCGGCGAGTTCGGCGATCTTGGGCCCGTTGTGCATTCGCGTTTCGAGGATGCTGCGCACCACCGATACGTCGACCTCGCCCGCCCGGATCAGCAGGCGGGGGAGCAGGTCGAGACCGGCATGTCGGCGGAAGTCGCGCACCGTGGTGGCGTCGCCCTGGCGCACCTCGACCAACCCTGCCTCGGTGAGCCGCTTGATCGCCTCCCGCACCGCGGGGCGCGACACGCCGAGCACCTCGGCCAGACGCCGTTCACTGGGCAACGCGGCGCCGGGCGCCATGTCGCCGCTGAGTACCTCGGCGACGATCTGTTCGAAGACGTCCTCGGGTACCGATCGACGGTTTACGGGTTGTAGCGCCATGCGCCCACCATGGCATCCCATTGGTCAGAGGTCAAGTGGTCTTACCAGTGGTCTGGAAGAATGCTTTAGCGCAGCGCCTCGGCGGTCGACTCGTCAGCAGGCAGGAACGCCTCGATGCTGAGCTCGGCGGCAGTGAGGTCGAGCGCAGTGCCGAAGGTGGTCACGGTGCTCAGGAACCTCAGGACTCCGCCTCCGGGACCGTCGATCTCCAGCGGCACCGCGACGCCGCCGAGGTCGGTGGTGTCGTCGAACCCGCCCGGGTATGCGTCGATCTCGGCGAGCAGCGCCGACAGTTCGGCGGACCCGCTGACCACGACCTCGCGGCGCAGTCGGCTGATGACGTGGTGACGCCACTGCCCGAGGTTGCGGATGCGTGGCGCCAGGCCGTCGGGGTGCAGGGAGATGCGCAATGCGTTGGGCGGGTCGAGCAGTTTGGGGTCGACGCCCTGGAGCATCAATCCGGCGCCGGCGTTGGCGGCCACCAGGTTCCAGGCCCGATCCACCACCAGGCAGGGATAGGGCTCGTAGGCCTTGAGTACCTGATCGATGCCGTCACGGACGGCAGACATGTCGGGGTCGGCCAGCGAGCGCTCAGCGTAAACGGGCGCGAGTCCCGCGGCCAACAGGAGCTGATTCTGTTCGCGCGGTGGCACTTCCAGCACCTCGGCGAGCCGCAGCACCATGGCGCGACTCGGCACGGACCGCCCGGTCTCGATGAAGCTGACGTGACGCGATGACACGTCGGCCTCGATCGAAAGATCGAGTTGGCTGAGCCGCCGTCGCTGCCGCCACTGCTTCATCAACGACCCGAACGGGGGGTGCTGCACGCCGACGGTGCGGACGTGAGGAGCAATGGGGCTACTGGTCATCGGCCCAGTCTGGCCCGTTCCGATGCAGCGATCCACTACCTGGCAGGTAATTGCTTCGCTTACCCGCAGGCGGGAGCGTGATTGGTGTCCGGCAACGGCCGGCCAACGACGAGGAGGCGACGATGAAGTCCCGTCAGCAGGCGCTCAGTGACCAGGGAATCCCGCGGTGGCTGCGTTTCGTGATGAAGTCCGACCGCGCGGGCTCCGCCTGGTACGTCGGCATGGGGTTCTTCTTCGCACCGGCGCTCGCCATCGTGTCCCCGTGGCAGGCATTGACCAACGCGATGTGGATCGTCATCGCACTGGCCGGTCTGTGGCTGGGTCTGCTCGGCATCGCGATGGCAACCGGCCTGGCCATTGTGCTGCGGTCCAACCGGGAGATCCCTGAGGACTACTGGCGTTCGATAATCGACTACCCGTCAGCGCCGAAACCTAATGCGCCACAGGCTGCTTCCCGGCCGACTCTCCGGAGTAGTCGACCTGCCAGTGTTTGATGCCGTTGAGCCAGCCGGACCGCAACCGCTCGGGCTTGGCCAGCGAGGTGAGGTCCGGCATGGCGTCGGCGATCGCGTTGAACATCAGGTCGATGGTCATCCTGGCCAGATTGGCACCGATGCAGTAGTGGGCGCCCGTTCCGCCGAACCCAACGTGCGGGTTGGGATCACGAAGGATGTCGAACTCGTACGGGTTGTCGAAGACTTCCTCGTCGAAGTTCGCCGAGCGGTAGAACATCACCACCCGCTGACCCTTCTTGATCGACACGCCGCCGAGCTCGGTGTCCTCAAGCGCGGTGCGCTGGAACGACGTCACCGGAGTGGCCCAGCGGACGATCTCGTCTGCGGCCGTCGCAGGCCGTTCCTTCTTGAAGAGCTCCCACTGATCGGGGTGGTCGGTAAAGGCCATCATGCCTTGGGTGATCGAGTTTCTCGTCGTCTCGTTACCCGCCACCGCCAAGATGATGACGAAGAAGCCGAACTCGTCATCGGAGAGCTTATGGCCCTCGACGTCGGCCTGAATCAGCTTGGTGACGAGATCCTCGGCCGGGCTATCGGCCCGCTCGGCCGCCAGCTGCATGCCGTACATCATCAGTTCGGCTGAGGCGGTCATGCCGTCGTTGGAGGCGAACTCCGGATCCTGGTCGCCGACAAGCTGGTTGGACCAGTCGAACAGCTTCTTGCGCTCGTCCTGCGGCACGCCCATCAGGCCCGCGATGGCCTGCAGCGGGAGTTCGCACGACACCTGTTCGACGAAGTCTCCGGAGCCTTCGGCCGCCGCCTTGGCAGCGATGTCGCGTGCGCGCTCAGCAAGGTCGGCGCGCAGCAGTTCGATGGCCCGGGGCGTGAAGGCACGCGAGATGATCTTGCGCAGGTGGGTGTGGTGCGGCGCGTCCATGTTCAGCAGCACGATGCCCCGACTGGCGTCGATCTGGTCGCGCGACGCACCCTCGGCGTATCGCGGCAGCGCGGTCTTCTCCTGGCTGGAGAACACGTCACTGCGGCGCGACACCTCCTTGACGTCCTTGTGCTTCGTGACGACCCAGTACCCGCCGTCGCCGAAGCCACCGATTCCTTCCGGCTGCTCGTTCCACCAAATTGGCGCGACCTTGCGCATTTCGGCCAGCTCGGCGATGGGCAATCGTTCGGCGTAGATGTCCGGGTCGGTGAAGTCGAACCCTGGGGGGAGGTTCGGTGACGGCATCCATTCACTCCTTCGACGACGTGATCTAGTGGCGTAAGCCATTGCTACACCAGTGATCGCAGGTCCGCGGCAGGTTGCTCAAACTCCCAAGTAGAACGTGTTCCCGTCCGCGTTTTGTAACGGAATTCCAATGAAAACGGAAAGAACCCTTGGGTACCATGAGTCCCTGGCGTAACACCGAGAGGCAACGCGATGAGTCTTGGCACACGGGCCGTTCTGTCCGCTTTCACCTGCTGCGCGTCTGGCGCGGCCGTCGCTCTCATCGCGGCGGCAGCCGCATCGGCCGACCCGCTGGTACCTGCACCGCCGCCACCACCTCCGGTCGAGTCGACCACGGTGCAAGCGGCAGGCGATGCCCCCGCACCCGGCCCCGCGCCAGCGCTTCCCACACCTCCCGATGGCGTTCCGCATCTCGCCAGCCCCGATGCCCTTCCGCCGGGTTCGACGATGGATCCTCAGGACAGCGACTCGCCGAACGTCAGTTACCTCAAGGATCTGTGGCAGGCCGTACAGAACCACGAGATCAGCGGTAAGGAAGCGCTGGTGATGGGGATCGCGCAGCGCGGCATGGACACGCCGATTCCGGACCAGGCTCCTGGCCCGAACGTGCCGATCTCTCCGGTCGATCCCGCGCTCGCGCCTCCGCCGCCGGCTCCCGCACCGGGACCGGCCCCTGCATTGCTCCCGCCGCCCCCGGCTAGCCCGCTCCCGCCCACTCCGTAGTGTCGGAGGACGCCGCCCGCTCCAGGAGTCCCAGAACCGTACGCACATGCGTGCGGAGGACCGCTGCCCACACCGCTCGAGTCGCGGGAGTGCGGTGCTGAACGAGGGTTCCGAACAGCAGCCCTTCCGGACGGAGCGTGAACAGCAACTCCGCGGGCATCCCGATCCGCGAATCCCTGCCGAGTAGCACCGCGTCCGGCGCGCTGCTTCGCACCGCCCAATCCAGGATCGACGGGCCTGGCTCGGCCGACTTCAGCCCGAGCGCCAACCAGCCGGACAACAGCTGAGCTCGCGTCGCAGCCGGAGCCTCCTCCAGTATTGCCTTGGCCCATCGTTCGGCCGTCCAGTCCGGGTGGGCGCTGATATCGACGAGGAATGCGTCGGCGTAGTCGATCCGGGGCAGGGTGCCGAGTTCCCGAACGTCGTCCGGCACCGGGATCTGTCGGGCTGCTGTCCGCCACAGTCGCCCGATGGTGCGCAGCATCAGCGGGTAGACCAGCGCGTAGCGGAATGGCGCTATCGCCGCCATGTACGCACGGCCGAGCAATCCGTTCGGCTTGACGAGCACCGCCATCTGACCGCGGTAGCCACCGTCACCGTCCGGCACCCAACTCAGGTGCAGCACCCCGTGCATGGTCTCGTTCGCGATTTCCAGGGCCGCCTCGTCATCGGTGACATAGACGGGGCGGAAAGGCGACTCGGCGGGCAGGTTCGTGTCGACGCCAGCGGGGAGGTCGGCAGGGAGGCGATCGCGTAGCGACGGCACACGGGCGCCCAATCCCGTCTCGCCGCGGTCGAGGCCGAACAAGGCGCCAAGGCGCCACCTGAGCGCAAACAACGCGGCGACGACGGGCGACGCCTGGGCAGGGTCGAATGACTCCATCAACGCGACCAGCCGCGGGAAGTCGTCCGGACCGCCGACCGTCGGCAGCGCCCAGACGTCCTCGACGCGAAAGTCGGTCGTCATGGCGTGGATTCGCCATGGCATACGGGTGTGTTCACTGACGGGAAGCTTCGCTGTCGGAACCATACATCACTGTATGTATCATGGCCTCGTACTGTCAATGGACAACCTCGGGAGAATCGATGCCGGCACCGACGCGGACCACCCGCGATGCTTGGGTCGACGCCGGGTTGGCGGCACTGGCCGAAGGGGGACCAGACGCCGTGCGGGTCGACGTGCTCGCGCAGAAACTCGGGGTGACCCGCGGCGGCTTCTACCACCAGTTCGATGGCAGGCAGGCGCTGCTCGATGCCGTCCTCGACGCATGGGAGCTCAGGAGCACCGACGAGGTGCTCGACACCGTCGAACGGGAAGGTGGCGACGCGCGCACCAAGGTCACCAAGGCAGGCATGCTGACGTTCTCCAACGAACTGCTGCCGATCGACCTCGCCGTCCGGGACTGGGCGCGCCGGGATGCGGGCGTCGCCGAACGACTGCGCCGCGTCGACAACCGGAGAATGGATTATCTCCGCACGCTCATCGCCGAACTGCACACCGACGTCGACGACGTGGAAGCGATTGCCCTGCTGGCATTTTCGTTGTTGATCGGCAACCACTTCATCGCCGCAGACCACGGGCCGCGGGATCGGGTCGCCGTGCTGCGACGGGCCGCCGACCGGCTGCTGTCCTAAACCCGCGTGTCCGTCGGAGCGATCAGTCCTGCTGTTCTTCATACTGAGCCAGGTGAACGCCTCTACGACGTATGGGGATTCGACATCATGCGGCCTCGAGTTGTACTGATCACCGGGACCTCGTCCCGACAAGGCATCGGCTATGCGACGGCACGGCGCCTGGCGGCCGATGGGCACACGGTGTACGCGACGATGCGCGACCGGGCCACTGCCGACGACCTCACCCGAGACGCCGAGCCCGGCCGCATCGAAGTTCGTACGCTGGACCTGCTCGAACGATCCACCATGGGGCCGTTACTGGCGGAAATCGTCGATACCGAAGGACGCCTCGATGCCGTCATCAACAACGCCGGCTATGGCGTGATCGGTGGCGTCGAACAGGTGTCACTCGACGTCGCGAGGACCAGCTTCGAGACAAACGTGTGGGGCACCATGGCCCTCGTGCAGGAAGCCCTGCCGATCATGCGCCGGCAGAACCATGGTCACCTGGTACTTGTCTCGTCGTGCTTCGTGGCTGGCCTCCCCGTGATGGGCATGGGCTACTACCTGGCCGCCAAGGCGGCGCTGGAGACGTTGTTCTGCAGTGCCGCCGTCGAAGCTGCGCCTTATGGCGTAACGGTTTCGTGCTTCCAGCCCGGCCCGGTGATGACGGAGCTTGAACGGGTGTGGGGTGATCGCATACCGGACGGCGGCGACCCTCGACCAAGCCTGTCCGAGGACCTCTACGCCTGGGTCGGCACGTCCGGTCCCGCTCCGCAGACGCCGGCGGAAGTGGCCGCGGCACTCGCGGAACTCGTCAACGCCGACAGTCCGACACTCGCCGCTCAGTCGGGTCCCGCATCTCGTGCGTACGCGGCCGCAGCCCTTCGCGATCCCAGTCGCTCGGCCGAGCTCTCCGGACTGCTTGCAGCCGTCAATGCCAGTGCCCCGGACTGAGATATCGGGTCACCAGTTCTCGCGCCTGGTCGGCTAGTCGGGACACTCCGGGTCCTCGTCGTCGTCGGGGTCGGTGAGCATGCGTTCGGGGTGGTGGTAGTCGTTGGTGGTTGGTCGGTTGGTGGGCAGGTGTGGTGGTCGGATCCATTGGGTGCGGCCGTCGGGGAGTTGTCGGGTTTCCCAGCCGTTGGTGTTGATGATCCGGTTGTGCGGTCCACAGGCCAGGGTGAGGTCGTTGATGTTGGTTAGTCCGCCGGCACCCCAGTCCAGGGTGGCGTGGTGGGCTTGGCTGCGGTCGGCGGTGACGGTGCAGCCGGGGTAGGTGCAGCCGCGGTGTTTGGCCGCCAGCATCAGCCACTGTCCGGGGGAGGCGGTGCGCTTGGCGCGGAACAGGTTGAGCGGGATGTCGGTGCCCTTGTCGAACACCGCGAGATACGGGTGTGCGTGGGCAGCCATCTGGATCACCTCGGCCATGGGCAGCAGGACGCCGCTGGCGGTGATGGCGTGCCCGGTGCCGGCTTCCAAATCGTGGAGGCTGGTGGTGATCACGATGGTGGTGGGTAGGCCGTGGTGGGTGCCGAGTTGACCGGAGGCCAGCAGGGCTTGGCCCATCGCGGCCAGGGCGTCGTGGCGGCGTTGGGCTGGGGTGCGGTGATCTTTGTCGATGGTGGCTTGGTCGGGGTCGCCGTCGATGACGGGGGTGTCGTCGTCGGGGTTGCACTTGCCGGGGGCTGCCCAGCCGGTCATCACGGCATCCCAGATGGCCCGGGCCTGCGGATCCAGGTAGCCGCTGATGCGGCTCGTGCCGTCGGGGCCTTGCGGGCCGACGGTGATGCCGCGTTTGCGGGCGCGGTCGGCGTCGGTGAAGTCGCCGTCGGGGTGCAGGTAGGCCAGCAGCAGTGTGGCGGCTTGGCGGAGTTCTTCGGGTGTGAGGGTGCTCCCGACGCGGGCCAGGGAGGCTTCGGCCTTGTCGCGCTCGGCGCGGGGGACCGCATCGGGCAGGTGGCTGAAGAACCCGCGGATGATCGTGATGTGTTCGGCGCCGATATGGCCGCGGGCTTGCGCGGCCGCGGTGCGCGGCAACAGCGGCTCCAGCGGCTCACCGAGCAACGACATCCGCGGACCGAGGTCGGTGGCGCAGTCGATGCGCCGGCCGGCTTCGGTGCGGCTGATCCGCAACCGGTCGGCCAGCAGATTGGTGATGGTGGTGACGCCCAGGGTGATGGGGTTGGCTTCGGCCTTGAGTCGGTTGATCACCGGATGCCCCGACACGGGCAGCCGGCGGACGGCGGTTTCGGTGCGGTCCAGCACGTCCAACAGCTGCTGGTGGCTCAGTGCGCTCACGTCTAGGCAGGTGAGTGCGTCGACCGCGGCATCGAGGGCATCGAGCACCCGAAGGTGGTCTCCGTGGTCCTCGTAGTCGGGGACCGCACTCAAACCCATACCCGAACACTAGTTCGAACGACCGACAAGCAGGCCAAGAATGTGACGCCTGAAGCCTAAGTGACACAAGGGATTACGAGCTGTGGATGAAATGTCGGCCTGTGGATGGATTCTGCAAATCCTGCCGAGATCTGCTAGGCGACCGGAGGCACTAAAGCGCGACGGCCTCGATGCGTGCGGGCACGTGCTTGTGCCATGGCGTGCCCGCGTAGGCGTCGCGCCAGTCCGTCGACGTCAACGCGTTCGGCGCCACCCCGGGAGTGCTTGACCGACCGTCGGCATCGGTGTGATCGAGGCCGTACCCGTTGGGCAGCGATACGTGTCCGGGCAGCATGGCGTCGTTGACCTCGACGGTCGCTACCGCGGTGCCCGCGGCCGTCGTCACCCGCGCGCGGCCGCCGTCGACCAGGCCGATGGCACCCGCGTCCTCGGCACTGATTCGCAACGCTCCGTCGGTGTCCTTCTTGCGCCAGGTCGGATCGCGCAGGATGTCGTTGGCCGTGTAGGCGCGACGTTCCCCTGCCGACAACACCATCGGGAACTCCGCGCTGGTGTGCGCGGTGCGGGCGGTCCGCAACGCGCGGATCTCGTCGAGCATCTCCGGCATCTCGAGCGCGAACTTGCGGTCCGCGTGGGTGATCAGGGCGAAGTCGTCGGAGTACTCGTGCTCGGTGAACGTGACGCCCGACCGGCTCGACAGGATCGCCTCGAAGAGCGCGTTACCGTCTGCGTGGCCGGCCCGACGTACCGCGTCCGGATAGCTCATCGCGGTCTTTTGCGCCAGCCCCCACAGCGCTGCCGCGCCGGCCAGTCCGTCGGGCAGCGTCGGCCCCAACGTCTCGTACAGGACGAACGGCAACACCCGTCCCAGAGCCGGATTGGCGCTGACCGCACCGAGGAATGCCTCCGCGTAGGCGTCCAGACCCTGCTCGGCCGCGCGGCGAAGTGGTTTCAGTTCCTCGTCGTCGACGACGCCGAGGGCGCGCACCAGCCGCGCCCAGATCTCCGGTTCTGCGAGCGTGCCCGGCAGCGGCTCGAGTACCGGATGGCGGAGATGAAAGGTGTTGTGCGGGAACTCCAGATTGAAGAACGTCGCCTCGGGCTTCTCGAACTGGCTGGCCGCCGGCAGAACGTAGTGGGCGAGCCGGGCCGTCTCGGTCATGGCCACGTCGATGACGACGAGGAACTCCAGCGACTCGAGCGCCTGGTGCACCAAGGCCGAGTCGGCGAGCGAGTGCGCGGGGTTGCTGCTCTCCACGATCATCGCGCGGAACCGGTCGGGGTGGTCGGTCAGGATCTCCTGAGGCACCACGTTGCTCGGCACCAGGCCGGCAATGATCGGTGCCCCGGTCACCGGCGTACGACCGACACCGGGCACGCCGAAGAGCGGCGCGAACGACGAATGCAGGTGCTGGCCACCACGTTTGGCGAAGTTTCCGGTGAGGATCCAGAGCAGCTTGTTCAGGTAGGAGGACAGCGTGCTGTTGGGCGCCTGCTGGATGCCGAGGTCCTCGAAGACGGACACGCTGGCCGCAGCCGCGATCCTGCGGGCCGCCGCACGCAGCAGGTCCTCGTCGACCCCGCAGCGTTGCGCATAGTCGGAGACCGGCACGTCGGCGAGCACCGTACGGACGGCGTCGGAGCCGTTGACGTGCTCGGCAAGGAATTCCTCGTTGCAGAGCCTCTCCTGCACCAGCACTGCGGCCAGCGCGGCGAGGCACCAGGCGTCGGTGCCAGGACGCACGCGCAGGTGGAAGTCGGCCAGTTTGGCGGTATCGGTGATCACCGGGTCAATGACGATCATCGAGCGCGCCGGATCCTTGGCGATCTCGTTGAGAACCGTGCGGGCGCGCGGAAAGCTCTGCGACATCCACGGGTTCTTGCCGATGAAGACCGAGACCTCGGCGTACTCGAACTCTCCACGGGTGTGACCGCCGTACAGGTGCTGATCGACCCAGTTCTCGCCGGTCTTCTCCTGCGCCAAGGCATTCGACCGGTACCGCGACCCGATCGCCTTGAGGAAGGCACCGCTGTACGCGCCACCGAGGTGATTGCCCTGACCGCCACCCCCGTAGTAGAAGATCTTGTTGCCGCCGTGCTCGTCGCGGACCTTGGCGAAGCCCTCGGCGATCTCAGATATCGCGGTGTCCCAGTCGATTTCCTCGTAGCTGCCGTCGGTACGCCTGCGCAGCGGAGAGGTCAGCCGGTTGGCGTTGTTCTGATAGTGGTTGAGCCGCAGGGCCTTGTTGCACGTGTAGCCCTGCGACGCGGGATGGTCCTTGTCACCACGGATCTTGACCAACTTGCGGTCCTCGACCTGCACGATGACACCGCAGTTGCACTCGCACAGGATGCAGGCCGTCGATTGCCATTCAAGCGGTGCCGCTTCGGCGGCGACGTCTCCGTTGGTCATTTCGAATCCTCTTTGGGTGTCTCGGCCTGCAGAAGCGTGCGCAACTGACGGTGGGTCGCATCGAGTGGTTCGACGGCGCGGGTGGCGCGGGCCATCACGATGGCGCCTTCGATCGCCGACGTCATGAACATCGCCAGCTCCCGCGCACGGTCGGGGGTGACACCGTCGTCGGCGAGCCGGTGCGCGATCAGGTCGGTCCAGCGGGTGAACGCCGCGCCCGCGCGCTCGAGCACCTCGGCGTTCTCGTCCTTGGCCGGGTCGCCTGCCTCAACGGCGACGGCCACCACCGGGCAGCCAGCGCGGTAGTCGGTCTTGGTCAACTGCTTGCGGAACCAGAACACCACGGCATCCAACACGTCGAGACCCGTTGCGGCAGAGGAGATCCTGGCCGCCGTGTGGTCGCTGGCGAAATCGACGGCTTCGCATAGCAGCTGCGTGCGCCCGCCAGGGAAGTAGTGATAGGCCGAACCCCGAGGCGCGCCGCTGTGTTCGAGGACGTCGGAGATCGCCGTCGAGTGGGCGCCACGCTCACGGATCAACAGTGCTGCCGAGGCGACCATCCGGTCGCGGTGGGTGACCACCTCGTCGTTCCCTTCCGCTGGGGAGAGTTATGTAGAGCATCATACATAGCCTGCGACGGCCCCGAAATGCACGAATCCCGCTGACCCTGAGTCAGCGGGATTCGCGGTCGGTCGGGGAGTGCTGTCAGACGGCAGCGGCCTCGTTGAGCTGGTTGAGCGTGTTGGTGGCTTCCAGGTACTCCTGAACCCACCGCTCGATGACGGCCGACGTCTTCTCCACCTTGCTGAACTGCCCGACGACCTGACCGACCGGGTTGAAGGCGACGTCGACGGTCTCGTTCGGGTACTTGTGCGTTGCGGCGACCGCAAGACCGGACACCATGAACTGCAGCGGCATGCCGAGCGGCTTCGGGTTGTCCGGGTTCTCCCATGCATCGGTCCAGTCGTTGCGCAGCATCCGCGCCGGCTTGCCGGTGAACGAACGGCTCCGCACCGTGTCACGGCTACTCGCCTTCACGTAGGCGGCCTGCTGAACGGGCGTGTTCTCGGCCTCCTCGACCATGAGCCACTGCGAGCCCGTCCACGCGCCCGCGGCGCCGAGCGCCAGCGCGGCGGCGATCTGCTGACCGCTGCCGATGCCACCGGCTGCGAGCACCGGGACGGGGGCGACCTCTTTGACCACCTGCGGCCACAACACGATCGAACCGACCTCACCGGAGTGCCCGCCTGCTTCGCCGCCTTGGGCGATGACGATGTCCACGCCCGCATCCGCATGCTTGCGGGCCTGTGAAGGGGAGCCGCACAGCGCAGCGACCTTCCTGCCCTCGGCGTGGATGTGCTCGATCATGTCGACGGGCGGGGTGCCCAGCGCGTTGGCGATCAGCGTCATCTTCGGATGCTTGAGCGCCACCTCGACCTGCGGGGTGGCGGTCGCCTCGGTCCAACCGAGCAGTCGCATCGTGCTCTCGTTGTCCTCCTCGGACAGCGGTACGCCGTGATCGGTCAGGATCTTGCGGGCGAAGTCGAGATGCTCCTGAGGCACCATGTCCGCCAGCATCTTGCCCAGTTCGTCGGCCGACAGGTTCGAGTCCATGCCCTCGTACTTGTTGGGGATGACGATGTCGACGCCATAGGTGTGGTCGCCGATGTGCTCGTCGATCCAGTTGAGCTCGATCTCGAGCTGCTCGGGGGTGAAGCCGACGGCCCCGAGGACGCCGAAGCCCCCTGCCTTGCTGACGGCGACCACCACGTCGCGGCAGTGCGTGAAGGCAAAGATCGGCAAGTCGATGCCGAGCTGGTCGCAGAGTGGGGTGTGCATGCCTGCTCCTCGTGATGGGGCCGTCGCGAACTGAAACGTGTTCTAGTTTAGTCCTCCTTCGGCCTCGATGACATACGCGTCGGTGCTCGACACCGCGCCAGAACCGCAATAGCGTTTCGCAATCACGATCGACAGCCCTCGATCGTGACGGCGAAGGCGAGGACCGTTGACGCACTGGCTGACCCATTCGCTGGTCCTCGCGTCGGACTACCGCGTGCCGGACCCGGAGCGGGTGTGGCCGCTGCTGGAGCGCAGGAAGGATGCGCTGGCAGGCGTCGGGGCGCACCACGTGCTGGTGTACGCCTCCACTACGGAGCCCGGACGGGTACTGGTGCTGATCGCCATCCACGCCCGCGAACCGGTGCTCGAACTGCTGCGCTCGCGGGTCTTCTTCGAGTGGTTCGACGCCGTAGGTGTCGAGGACATCCCGGCGGTGTTCGCGGGCGAGGTGGTTGAGCGATTCACCGTCACCGGCGAAACGGGCCCCGCCGCGCCCGAGGTGATGGTGTCGTTGGTGACCGTCGTCGACGACGTGCCGAATCTCGTTGCTCACGTTCACGATACCGTCGAAGATCTCCGCACCGCGGGGATCCGCAGGGTTGTGATCTTCAGCGCGTTCGACGACCCTCGCGAAGTGCTGCTGCTGTTGCAGGTCGACGACGAAGGCCACGCACGCCACTGGTTGCGGTACTCGGGACTGGCCGCTGAATGGTTGACGAAGGCGGGCATCGGCCCGTATCCGCCGGTCTTCGTCGGCAGGTTCAGGCGGATGATCCACATCGCCTGATATGGATGAACGGGTGAGTGCGGCCGAACATCCCTGATGACGGATTACGGGCGCTTCCGCAGTGACCACGCAGGCATCCGTCGCCGGTCCGAGCCAGTGGCCAGCAGCACCGGCCAGCCGTTTCGCGCCGCTTCGGCGGCCAGCCCCGATCGCGGGTTCACCGGCCGGGGCCGACCGACCGCCCGCATGGATGAGATTTCCTCGTCGCCGTCGCCGTAGAAGTAGCTGCGGTGCAGGTCGACGTCGTGGTTGGCACCGAATCGCCGCACGGCGTCGGTCTTGCCAGGACCCCAGATGATCGGTTCGACGATTCCGCCGGTCAGCCGCCCGTTGCCGTCGACCTCGAAGTGGTTGCACAGCACGTCGGCGATGCCCAGGTAGCGGGCCACCGGTTCGGCGTGGATGGTCAGGGCCGACGAGCTCAGCACCACGGTGTGGCCACGTTCCTGATGGGCGGCGACGACGTCGCGCATCGCGGAGAACACCCGCGACTCGATGTGCCTGCGGAACAACACCTCACCGAGTTCGTCCAGCTCCTCCAGCGTTTCGCCGCGAAGATAGCTGGCCGCCTTCACGCTGAGCCGCTCGAACTCCATC
The DNA here is from genome assembly GCF_014202335.1 of Mycobacterium sp. AZCC_0083. Classification (GTDB taxonomy): domain Bacteria; phylum Actinomycetota; class Actinomycetes; order Mycobacteriales; family Mycobacteriaceae; genus Mycobacterium. Next base: position 249,520 of record NZ_JACHGP010000002.1, read on the forward strand.
CGCCCCAACCGGTACCGCACCGAGGCTTCGATCACGCCAAGAACCTCGCCGATCTTCGCCTGGCGACGCCGGATGCGGTGCCCCGCGTGCGCGGTCGCGGTGAAACCGGACACCAGCGTGCCGTCGAGATCGAAGAATGCGCCGACCCGGGCCCCCTCCCGATCCGACGCGATCTCCGCCAGCTGGCGCGCGAAGGGCGTCTCGGGGTCCATCTCGCTCCTGCGGTCGCGGCGCACCGGTCCCGGCCCCGCCTCGGAACTCCATTTCAGCATCATTCGGCGACTGCCGCCGCGGGGTACCCGCAGTGTCCCGATTGCGACATCAGGTGATCCCATCGGATAGGTTTGCGCTAGGCAGTTTCGTTCTTGCCAGGTTCAGCTCGGAGCCTCGCGAGCATGAAAGCGGTGCCGCCTCGCATCCAGCGGACGTGGCCAAACAGGGAAGTTGGGCATTGGACGAACAACGCGAAGCGACGGCAGACGACGCCACTCCGTCGGGTTCGACCTGCGTGGTGAGCGAAAGCTCGGTCGACGAGGTGGCCATCGTGGCCGCATCCGGTGTGATCGACATGCTGACCGCGCCGCAACTCGAGGAAGCGCTGCGCGCCGCCCTCGACAAGACGCCCGCGAGCCTCGTCGTGGACCTGACCGAGGTCGAGTTCCTCGCGTCCGCGGGCATGGGTGTGCTGGTCGCGGCCCACGAAGAGGCGGGTGAGACCACCCGCCTGTGCGTCGTCGCGGAGGGGCCAGCCACCAGTCGGCCGCTGAAACTGGTCGGAATCGCCGACATCGTCCCGCTGTTCGCCACGCTCGAGGAAGCGATTGCGTCACTTCGCGGTTAGACACGCTTAGCCCGTGCTCCGACGGGGTAAGCACGAGCTGTCATGATCGATACGATGCAATCCGCGAACGTCGCCAACGCTGAGCGCTTCGAGCGCGTCGGCATATCGGCGACCGCGCAGACCGCTTCCCAGACCCGCGACGAGTTCGCCGCATGGCTGCGGGAATTCTTCGCCCTGGATCCGATCCGTACGAGCGACCTCGTCCTCGCGATCAACGAAGCACTCGCCAACTGCGCCGAATTCGCCTACCTCGAGCGCCCGGGCACGGGCAGCATGGACGTACTGGCGTGGCACGACGCTGCCGAATCCACGATCACCGTCCTGGTGTCGGACCGCGGGTCCTGGCGGCCGCCCGTCGTGCCGACCATCCGCACCCGGGGTCGCGGCATCCCATTGATGGAGGCGCTGTCCGATAGGGCGTCGATCGAGCCGTCGGACCACGGCACCCGCGTCAGGCTGGAATGGACCGACGTCGCGCGTGCGGTGCTGGGGACCCAGTCAGCTCATTGAGGCACGTATAGGCCCTTGCCGGTGACCAGCGGCAGGTCCAGCGTGGTCCGGATACCAGGCGCGGCAGCCACGACGTCGGGAATCGCGTTCACGATCCGGCCCGCAGCGGCAAGGATGGCGGCGTAGTTGTGATCACCGTTGCGGCTGGTGGGGCAGACGTCGACGACATACGAGGGCTCGCCGGTGATCTCTATGCGGTAGGACCCACCCGGCTGCGCGGGCTGGGCCCAGTCGGGGCGCAGGTCGTCGCGGAGTCGGGTAACGTGCTCGACGACGATGACGGGCTTGCCTGCGACCATGCCCTCGATCTGAAAGCGAAGCGCCGCAACGGTTCCCTTGGCGATGTGCCCGGCGGCGACGTCGAAGTCCTCCGGCGCAGGCTCCTGTTCGACCGAATCCCTGATCTCGTCGACCTCGATGCCGAGACCCGCCGCGAGCTGCCGAATCGCCGTACCCCAGGCGATGCTCAGGACGCCCGGCTGAAACAGGATCGGGAAGTCTCCAATGGCATTCCCGAAGCCCATCACGTCGAACATCACCGTCACGCCGTCGTAGGAGGCGTAGTCGGCGATCTCCATGGTGCGCACCTGCTGGATGCTCTGGCAGGTACCGGCCAGGGCAAACGGGAGCAGGTCGGTCGCGAACCCAGGGTCGACGCCGGTGATGAAGATCGTCGAATCACCTTCGCGCGCAGCGTCTTCGACCCGACCGATGTACTTGTCGGGAACCACCTGCCACGGGTATTGCAACACGCCGGGCGCCGAGCCGACCACGTTGATGCCGAGAGCAAGGATGCGACGGATGTCGGCCATCGCCTCGGCAAGGCGGGTATCGCCCATGGCGCAGTACACGACGCAGTCGGGCTCGGCGGCCAGCACCGCGTCGAGGTCGTTCGTGGCGGTTATGCCCGTCGCGGTGTCCAGGCCTGCGAGCTCACCCGCGTCCTTGCCGACCTTGGTCTCCGACGACACCCAGACCCCGGTCAGGTCGAAGCGTGCGTCGTTGACGAGCTGCCTCAGTGCGAGGCTGCCGCAGTTCCCGGTGCCGATGAGCGCGACACGGATCGCCATGCTGTTTCTCCTCCGACGGATGTCATCGGAGTATGCGTGCTCAGCCTCAAAATTGGAACAGGTTCTAATTTGTCGATCTACGTAATGTAGCCTGACTCGTCATGGGACGAGTGGACGAAAAAGTTGCACTGATCAGCGGCGGGGCGCGGGGGATGGGCGCTGCTCACGCGCGGATGCTGGTCGCCGAAGGCGCAAAAGTGGTCATCAGCGACATCCTCGATGAGGACGGTAAGGCACTGGCCGACGAACTCGGAGCGGCCGCGCGCTACGTCCACCTCGACGTCACCGACGCCGACCAGTGGGATGCGGCCGTCGCGACTGCGGTCGGGGAGTTCGGCAAGCTCAACGTGCTGGTGAACAACGCGGGCATCGTGGCGCTTGGCCAGATCGGCAAGTTCGACATGGTCAAGTGGCAGAAGGTCATTGACGTCAACCTGACGGGAACGTTCCTCGGCATGCAGGCCTCCGTCGAGGCGATGAAGACCGCAGGCGGCGGATCGATCATCAACGTCTCGTCGATCGAGGGGCTCCGCGGCGCGCCGATGGTGCATCCGTACGTGGCAACGAAGTGGGCTGTCCGCGGCCTGTCGAAGTCCGCGGCGCTGGACTTGGGCAAGTTCAACATCCGGGTCAACTCGTTGCACCCGGGCTTCATCCGCACGCCGATGACCAAGCACTTCCCCGACGACCTGGTCACCAGCCCTCTCGGAAGGCCCGGTCAGTCCGACGAAGTGGCCACGTTCGTGGTGTTCCTCGCCAGCGACGAGTCGTCGTTCGCCACCGGCGCCGAGTTCGTCGTGGACGGCGGTCTGATCACCGACGTCCCCCACAAGGTCCTCTTTTAAGCGGCTCTTCTAAGCACGCGCTCCCACGGTCTCGATCGCGTCGACCACCGCCCGCGGTGCGTCGAGCGCGACGAACGTGCGGGCACCTGGGACCTCGACCATCGAGGCGTTCGGGAACAGCGCCGCGAGCCTGCGCCCGAGCGCAGGGGTGAAGCTGCGGTCCGCCATGCCCCACACGATCGTCACGGGCTTGGTGAACCGCGGAAGCCGGGTGGCGACGTCCACCAGATCCGTTGCGGCGACGCCACGCAACAACGTGGCGAGGTTCTGCGCGATCCGCCGGTCGGTGCTCATGGGTGCCACCCACGACGCGGTCAGCGCACCGTCCTCTGGTCGTAGCAGCAGCCCGTAGCCGAGGGGCGAATGCCGCAACGCGGTCACCTTCATCAGCTTGGACAACAAGCGGATCGACCTGGGTCCCCGCATCGTCGCGAAGACGACGTTGAACGGGAACGGCGGGAACTTGTCGAAGGCGTCGCAGTTGGTCAGCACCAGCCGACCGACCCTGTCCGGGTGGGCGTCGATGAGAAGCTGACACAGCCCGCCGCCAGTGTCGTTGCCGACCAACGTGACGTCGTGCAGGTCCAGCAGGCCGATGAACTCGTTGACCATCTCGGCAACGCTCGCCGGCGTCAGCTCCACACCTTGGTCCACCGGCACGGTATGCGATCCGAGTGGCCAGTCGGGAAGGATGCAGCGAAACCCGTTGTGCGCCAGCTCTTCGGCGACCTTGAGCCACAGCTTGTGGTCGACGAGGATGCCGTGCACGAACAGGATCGGGGGATGGGCGGAGTCGGCGGGACCCAACTCGCGGTACTCGATCGTGGCTTGTTGCAGCTTGGCCTGCGGCATGTCGGTTACCCTCCTGATGAGAACTTACGAACACTCGGTATGAAAGTTACGTGCAGACTGTATGAAAGTCAACGGATGGCGTTGAAGGACGAACCGGCGGAGCGCCGGACCCAGGCGCAACGCACCGCCGCCACCAGGGCGCGGCTGCTCGAAGCGGGCAGGCACCTGTTCGCCACGGACGGTTACGCGGCGGTGGCGACCCAGGCCATCGTCGACGCAGCGGGGGTCACGCGCGGCGCGCTCTATCACCAGTTCGGCGATAAGGCGGGGTTGTTCGCCGAGGTGTATGAAGACGTCGAACGCGACCTGGTGACCCGCATCAGCAGACAGATCGTGGCGGCCGAACCCGCCGACCAGCTGGCCGCGATGCGCATCGGTGCACGACTGTTCCTCGAGGAGTGCTCGGCTCCGAGCGTGCAGCGCATCGCGCTGATCGATGCGCCTGCCGTGCTCGGCTGGGAGCGCTGGCGCGCGGTCGGCATGAAGTACGGCCTCGGGGTGATCGAGGCGATGCTGGCGCAGGCCATGGCCGACGGGGCGATCCCCGACCAACCCCTTCGCCCCACCGCGCACGTGCTGCTCGGCGCGCTCGACGAGGCAGCGTTGTACGTGTCGAGGGCGCCCGACGCAGGCGAGGCGCTGGAACAGATGTACGAGGTGTGCGACCGCGTGATCAGCGGTATCACCGGCGGTCGCTGACCGGCACAGCCGACTTCCACGAGGACAGGCAGAATGTCCCTCGACGGTCATTCGAAGTCAATCGCAGGGGTCCGACTGCTCCTCGCGTCCGCAACCATCCGGAGGGAGTGGCACCATCGCGCCCGAACTGCGCCGCACCGCCGTTCTGGGCATGGTCGTCTCGCTTCTCCTATTCCTGATTGCATCCGGTGACTTCCCGCGTCTCGTCCGCCCCGAAGCGCCAGCGGGCCTCGTCGAGTTGTCCTCGGGCTGGCGGCTCGCGTCGACGCGGGACGTCGCCGCTGCCGGTCCCGACGTCTCCCGTCCGGAGTTCAAGGGCTCGGGCTGGCACGACGTGCGTCGCATGCCCGCCACCGTGCTGCAGACGCTGCAGGACGACGGCACGTACCCGAACCTGTACTACGGCACGAACCTGCTCAACGAGGTGCCACAGGACCTCTACCAACAGGACTGGTGGTACCGGACCACGTTCACCGCACCGGCGGGCCACAGCACCTACCAGTTGAGCTTCCCTGGCATCAACTACCGGGCCGAGATCTGGCTCAACGGTCATCTGGTCTCAGGCGCCGACAAGGTCGTCGGCATGTACGTCGACCACGAACTCGACGTGACCCCGTGGATCGAACCAGGGCGGACCAACACGCTTGCCGTGAAGGTCATCCCCGAGCGGGCAATGCAGGACGTCAACGGCGTGGAGCTGGCCGACAGCTGGTTCGACTGGATCAACTGGAACTACCTCGGATACCAAGGGCCGAACAAGAATCCGTCGAACGGCAACTCGTTCGTGCCCGATCGCAACGCCGGGATCTGGAAGCCGGTCTACCTGCGCACCTCGGGCGTGGTAGCCATCGGCGACACGGCAGTGAACTCCGAGCTACCACTGCCGAGCACCGACACCGCGCGCCTGACCATCCACAGCAACCTGCGCAACTTCTCCGCGGACCGCGTCCGCGGCGTGCTGCGCGCGACGATCAGCAGGCCGGGAAAGCCGGACGTGCGGGTCGATCAGCCGGTCACCCTCGCGCCGGGCGAGCAACGCGAGGTGGGTTTCACGCCAACCGATTTCGGGGCGCTGGTGCTCAACCATCCCGACCTGTGGTGGCCGTACACCATGGGCAAGCCGGACCTCTATGACCTGCGACTGGAGTTCCTGCAACACGGCAAGGCGACCGACGCGAAGTCCCAGCGCTTCGGTGTGCGAACCATCACGCAGGGCCGCGACGACGACGACCGGTTCCCCGAACTGGGTTCGGGCGGGAGCTTCTATCTGCAGGTGAACGGCCGCGACTTCCTGGTCCGCGGCGCGACGTACACGCCCGACCTGCTGTACCGCTACGACCCCGACCGCGACGACGCGATCCTGGCCTACGCCCGCGATCTCGGACTCAACATGCTGCGGCTGGAGTCGAAGATCCCGGCGGAGCGGTTCGTCGAGCACGCCGACGAGCTCGGCATCCCGCTCATGGTCGGCTGGATGTGCTGCAACCAGTGGGAGAAGTGGCCCCAGTGGAACGACGAGGACCTCGGCGTCGCGCAGGCCAGTATGCGCTCGCAGGTCTCGATGCTGCGCTCGCATGCCTCGGCATTCGTCTGGGCGAACGCCAGCGACGGCAGGCCGCCAGCCGACGTACTTGACAAGTACCACGACATCCTGCGAGAACTGCACTGGCAGAACGCGATCGTCGACACCGTGTCCTCCTACACCACCAACTCCGCAGGCGAACGGTTGTGGGACGGCATTCAGATGGCGGGCCCATACACCTGGCGGCCGCCGAGCTACTGGTTCAGCGGCCGATATCGGGCCGCGCGCGGCGCGTCGGCCGAACAGGGCGACAACGAGCACATCCCGCCGTTCGCGAGCCTGACCAAGTTCATCCCTCCCGACAAGCTGTGGCCGATCAACGACGCCTGGTACTTCCACGCCGGATCCAACGACGGCAACGCCGTACTGGCCAGCATCCAGCGGGTGATCAACCGCCGCTACGGATCATCCTCGGGCGCAGAGGAGTTCACCCGCAAAGCGCAGCTGGCACACTACGAGTCGACGCGCGCACAGTTCGAGTCGTTCGCCGCGCTCGGCTGGGCAGGTCACAAGATGACGATCTACTGGATGCTGAACAATCACTGGCCGTCGTTCTTCGGCAACATCTTCGACTACTACCTGCGGCCCGGCGGCGCGTACTACGGGGCCAAGAAGGGGCTTCGCCCGCTGTCGGCGGTATTCGACTCCTACGCCACCGGCGACCACAGCCAGGCTTCGGTATCCGTGGTGAACCAGACTCCGAGCGACGCAACCGATCTGCGCGTCCGCGTCCGCGTCTACGACCTGCAGGGCCGGATGCGCGACGACGAGACCAGCCCCACGCTGACCGTGCCCTCCGGAGGTGCGACGCCTGCCATGACACTGCCAAGGGAAGCCCGCGACTCGCCGGTGTTCTTCGTCCGTGCCGAGCTGCTCGGCAGCGGTGGCAACGTCATCTCCGAGAACGTCTACTGGCAGTCGCAACGCAACGACGACGTCGGAGATCCCAACGACGACTTCGCCTTTCAGGCGAACCAGGACACCTGGGCGGATATGACCGCGCTCAACTACATGGCCCGCGTGCCGCTTGACGTGTCCGCGAAGCGAACCACCAATGGTGCCGGGCAGAACGTCGTCGACATCCGGCTGCGCAACGCCACGACCCAGGTCGCCTTCTTCGAGCGGGCGGAGGTCACCTCGACCCGCGACGGGGACGAGATCCTGCCGATCGAGTACTCCGACAACTACGTCACCGTGTTCCCCGGTGAGACCGTCGACCTCGAGGCCGTGGTGCCCAGCCCGCTCGTCACCGCGAACTGGGTGCGCGTCACGGGGTACAACACGCCAGCCGTTTCGGTGCCCGTCGCGTAATCCTCGGGGTCCTCGGGGCTCTCGCGGCGCAACCACCACACCGTCGCGACCAACGATGTCAGGAACGCCACCAGGTAGGCCGCGGGCAACCAGACGTCCCACGCGCCGCCGGGGCGGATCGACAGCAGCCCCATCTCGGGCGTGTCACCAGCGACCGAGATGAACCAGCCGGCGAACGTCACCCACAACAGGCCCAACCCGACGAGCGACCACCTGCTGCCGACGACCAGCGCACGGTGGCCCAGGTGAACCGCCAACGGCGCCACCCACACCCAGTGATGACTCCAACTGAACGGCGACACGGCGTTCGAGGCCATGCCGACGACCGCAACGCCGAGCACGCGGTGCCCCCGTCGCCACGCCAGCGTCGCGATCGCCAACGCAGCCGCGCCGAGGACCACCGCGACCACCGTCGCCGCCCCGACCGGCCAGTGCAGACGCACGAACAGGCCACGCAGGCTCGTGTTCGCGACGGGATCACTCGAGATCCGCACGATGTCGTCGAATCCCCGCCGCAACCAGAAGTAGCCGGAGTCCCTGGGGAGCACCGCGAACCCCACCGCGACGGTGGCGGCGAACGTCGCGGACGCCACCAGCGCGGCACGCCGCCTACCGATCAGCAGCAGGTAGACGATGAACAGCGCAGGGGTCAGCTTGATGCCTGCGACGAGCCCGATTCCCACACCGGCCCACTTGCGCCGCTCGGGTCCGAGCAGGTCGGCCACCACGACGGCCAGAATCAGCAGGTTGACCTGCCCGAGTTGCAGCGACAATCTGACGGGTTCGAGCCACGCGACCAGGCCTACCAGCAAGGCACCGACTCCCCACAGACCCGTCGTGGGCGTCATTCCGAGGCCGCGGAGCAGTCGCAACACCACGTACGCCACCAGCGCGGCGTTCGCCGCCAACCCAAGGATCTGCGCCGTCAACGGGGTGACGAGCGCGAACGGCAGGAAGAACAACGCGGCGAACGGGCTGTAGTCGAACAGCAGGGTGCGCGGGTTCCCGGTCAGACCCGTCGCGTAGAGATCGTGACCGGCCAGCACCTGGTCGGCACCGAAACGGTAGACGAGAAGGTCGACCTGTCCTGCCAGGTTCGGCCAGCGCAGATAGGCGGCTGCGTACACGACGAGGGCAACGGTCAGAACGGCCGGACCGTAGGCACGGGCCGCGGAGATCGGGCGCATCAACACCCGAGCGAAGGTACGGGCGGTGGCTGAACGGTTCCTGAAAGTCGGGGTTGCCGACGCCCGCGCGGTCGATGCCGGGAAGGATGGCAGCTGCAGACGTCCCGGCGAGGAGAGATCAATGACCGCATCAGACGAGCGCGCCGCGCTCGCCAAGGCCACCGAGGAATCGGGCTGGCAGCGCCGCGAGGTCGAACGCGTCGACATCTACCTGCGCGGAAAGTCCCGGGTGCGAGTGATCTGGCGCGGTGGCGACGCGATCAGCGGCGGGTCGCGGTTCGGCGAGGACGGGCTCGAGCAGTACTCACGCGACCTGAACACCGTCAAGAAATGGCTGGCATAGCTGCGTAACCCAGCCGGAAGCCGACGAACAGCACCAGGCAGCCGATGCAGAACAGGTGGTCCACGCAGATGGCGCGCGCCCACCGCGTCTGCTCGTCGAGAGATCCGGCGCGACGGCCGAGGCGGACGGCGTTCGGCACCGTCCGCAACAGTGCGAGCAGGATCGGCACGACGGCCAGCGGGACCGAGACCACGACCAGCCACAGCGGGTCCTGTCCGCCCGCCACCCGCAGTCCAAGGGTGATCAACAAAATCGCCATCACGCCCGCAACGAGGTGACTCATCGGACGCGACGTCGTCGTGACCCGGTGGTAGTAGCCGGCGACGGACGCCATCGTCGCCTCTGGCAGTTCCACCGCGTGCCGGTGGGCGAGCACTTGGACGTCGAACATCAAGTCCATCCACAGCACCGCGAGCAGGAAGCCACTGCATGCGGTCATGACAGCTATCGAGACTCCCATCGTGGGAGGCGAGACTACCGTCGCGACATGCTTCTCGTGCCTAGCCCGCGCGCTCCGTGCCCCGGCGCACGAGCATTGCCCGCACGACCGATGCGGTGACGGGCAGGATCGACAGAATCGCGATGGCCAGGACCATCAGCTCGAGGTGCGCGCCGACGAACGGCACACCACCCAGGTGGTACCCCACCACGGTGAGGCCGACGCCCCAGCCGATCGCGCCGATGACGTCGTAGGCGAGGAAGACGGGATACCGCATCCCCGATGCTCCGGCGATCACCGGCGCGAACGTCCGCACCACGCCCATGAAGTGCCCGATCACGATGGTCTTGCGACCGTGCCTCTCGAAGAACTGGTGCGACGAGGCCAGGTAGTGCTTCTTGAAGAAGCGCGCGTCCTCCTTCTTGAACAGCGCGGGCCCCAGCCGCCACCCGATCAGGTAGCCGAGCTGTCCGCCGGCCACCGCGGCCAACGCCGCGCACGGGGCGAGCGTCCACACGTCCACCGGCGCGTTCGGTTGCGCGGCAATCAGTCCGGCGGTGAACAACAACGTGTCGCCGGGCAGGAAGGGGAACAACAGCCCGGTCTCGATGAACACGATGAGCATTACGCCGGGGAGCACCGCGGCCGCGAACGGGCCGCCTGCACCCAACCAGTACATCGGGTCCCACAGCTGGGGCAGCGCCAAGATGGTGCTCGTCACGGCCGCCGAACCTAGCGTGCCGACGTTGCCAGCCGTTGAACGGAGACCGACCACGGCCTGCGCGCCGCCGGGTCGTCGGCGTCGTAGTGTCTTACCCGTGAGCGCACGCGCGGGCATCGTCGTCACGGGAACCGAGGTTTTGACCGGACGGGTCCAGGACCGCAACGGACCGTGGCTGGCCGACCGACTACTCGAACTCGGCGTCGAACTCGCCCACATCACGATCTGCGGTGACCGCCCGCACGACATCGAGGCGCAGCTGCGGTTCCTGGCGGCGGAGGGCGTCGACCTGATCCTCACCAGCGGCGGGCTCGGCCCCACCGCCGACGACATGACCGTCGCCACGGTCGCCCGCTTCTGCGGCCGCGAGGTGGCGTTGGACGCCGAGCTCGAGCAGACGATCTCCGACATCCTCAAGTCGATGGTGCAGGGCCGCGCAGGCGTTGACTTCGAGGCCGTGCTCGCGGCGAATCGCAAACAGGCCATGGTTCCGGTGGGCGCCGAGATACTCACCCCGGTCGGCACCGCTCCGGGTGTCGTCGTGCCGGGCACGCAGACGGCAGGAGTGCCTGGCACGCCGACGGTCGTCGTGCTGCCAGGCCCGCCGCGCGAGCTGCAGCCGATGTGGGAAACGGCGGTGCAGACCGCGGCCGTCCAGCAGGCCATCGCGGGCCGGACGGTGTACCGACAGGAGACCGTCCGAATGTTCGGCCTGCCAGAGTCGGGGCTTGCGGAGACGCTGCGGGAGGGCGAGCAGTCCATCAGCGGTTTCCAACGGCTCGAGATCACGACGTGCCTGCGCAGGGGCGAACTCGAGATCGTCACCCGGTACGAACCCGACGCCGCCGACGTCTATGCGGATCTGGTCGGCCTGCTGCGCGAACGCCACGGCCGTGAGTTGTTCTCCACCGACGGCGCCTTCGTCGACGACCAGATCGCCGGACTGTTGGCCGGGCGCACCATCGCCACGGCAGAGTCGTGCACGGCAGGCATGATCGCGGCGCGTCTGACGGACCGGCCCGGTTCGTCCGACTACGTCGCCGGTGGCGTCGTCTCGTACTCGAACCAGGCCAAGGTCGAGCTCCTCGGTGTCGACCCGGCACTGCTCGAGGCGCACGGGGCGGTGTCGGAACCCGTCGCGGAGGCCATGGCCGCGGGCGCACTGAAGCGGTTTGGCGCGGACACCGCGATAGCGACCACCGGGATCGCCGGTCCAGGCGGCGGAACGACGGAGAAGCCGGTCGGAACGGTCTGCTTCAGCGTCATGCTCGCCGACGGCCGGACGCTCACCCGGACCCTGCGCATGCCCGGCAACCGATCGGACGTCCGGGAACGCTCGACGACCGTCGCGATGCACCTGCTGCGCCGCGCGCTGAGCAGCGACGCGGATTGAGCTGGAGTGTCGTTCTCACTCACCGACGACCAGCTCAACGCGGCCCTCGACGAGTTTCCCGTGCTGGCGGGCCAGGAGCGCAGGCTCGAGGATCTGTCCGGCGGGTTGACCAACCGCAACGTCAAGGTCATCACCCCGAACGCGACCTATGTGGCACGGTGTTCCGGCAACACCACGGGACTGCTCGGCATCGACCGCGACCAGGAGCATTACAACTCGCGCGCCGCCGCAGAGGCCGGAGTCGGCGCACCCGTCATCGACTACCGCCCCGACCTCGGCATTCTGCTCCTGGGATATCTCAACGGGACGACGTTGTCCAACAAGGACTTTCAGCGACCGGAGATCTTGACCAAGGCGGCCGCGGCGATGCGCACGCTGCATTCGGGGCCACGGTTCCGCGGCACCTTCGACATGTTCGTCAAGCAGCCAGGGTACCTGGAAGTGGTGCAGAACAACGGTTTCCGGATACCCGCCGACTACCTGGACTTCGCCGACCAGTTCGACAGCGTGCGGCAGGTGCTGGCGGCCACCGACCAGACGACCGTTCCCTGCAACAACGACCTGTTGGCGGCCAACTTCGTCGAGGACGGCGACACCATGTGGCTGATCGACTACGAATACTCCGGGAACAACGACCCCTGCTTCGAACTGGGCAACACGTCGTGCGAATGTCAGTTGTCCGCCGAGCAGCGAGAAGAACTGGTCACCGCTTACTACGGACGCCGACTGCGGCACAAGATCGCCCGCGCCCGGCTCCAGGGCATCGTCGGGATGTACGGCTGGGCATTGTGGGGCTGCATCCAGAACGGCTCGAGCCCATTGGACTTCGACTTCTGGGAATGGGGCATGGAGCGGTACGAGGGTGCCGTGGCCGAATTCAGGGGTCCCGACTTCAACGGGTTGCTCAACGACGTGCAGGCATCGGACTAGCGAAGGATACGCATGTCAACTGGTTCTCTTCCCGCACGCGCGCAGGTCGTCATCATCGGCGGCGGTGTCATCGGGACCAGCGTCGCCTACCACCTGACCAAGCTCGGATACACCGACGTCGTGCTGCTCGAGCAGGGCCAGTTGTCGTCCGGAACCACCTGGCACGCAGCAGGTCTGGTCGGTCAGCTGCGGGCGTCAGAGAGCGGCACCCGGCTGGTGCAGTATTCGACGGAGCTCTACACCGCGCTGGAGGAGGAAACCGGCCTCACCGCGGGGTACAAGCAGTGCGGTGGTGTGACGGTCGCGCGTACCGAAGACCGGATGATCCAGCTGCGCCGCACCGCCGCCAACGCCGCGGCGTTCGACCTCGACTGCGAACTGCTCACGCCGGCACAGGCTCTCGAGCACTACCCGGTGATGCGGGTCGACGACCTGGTCGGAGCGATCTGGCTGCCCGCCGACGGCAAGGCCAACCCGACCGATCTGACCCAGGCCCTCGCCAAGGGGGCGCGGATGCGCGGCGCCAAGATCGTCGAACACTCGCACGTGCTCGACGTGCTGACGGACGGCAGAGCGGTCACCGGCGTGCGCGCCGACAACGGCAAGATCGATGCCGAGATCGTCGTCAACTGTGCAGGCCAGTGGGGCAAGCAGGTGGGGGCGATGGCGGGCATGAACGTTCCATTGCACTCCGCCGAGCACTTCTACGTCGTCACCGAGTCGATCGACGGCGTGCACACCGACATGCCGATCCTGCGCGACCCGGATGGCTACACCTACTTCAAGGAAGAGGTCGGCGGGCTTGTCATCGGCGGGTTCGAGCCGGAGGCCAAGCCGTGGGTGAGCCCCGACCAGATTCCGTACCCGTTCGAATTCCAGCTGCTGGAAGAGGATTGGGATCACTTCCAGATCCTGATGGACAACGCCCTGTTGCGGATCCCGGCGTTGGAGGAGACCGGGATCAAGAAGTTCTACAACGGGCCGGAGAGCTTCACCCCTGACAACCAGTTCATCCTCGGTGAGGCACCCGGGTGCGCCAACTTCTTCGTGGCTGCCGGGTTCAACTCGGTGGGCATCGCGTCGGCGGGCGGTGCGGGACGGGCGCTGGCCGAGTGGATCGTGAACGGCTCACCGACCTCCGACCTCACGAGTGTGGACATCCGGCGATTCGCACCGTTCAACGGCAACAACCGGTGGCTGCACGACCGGGTCGCCGAAATCCTCGGATTGCACTACGAAGTGCCATGGCCCAACCGGGAAATGGCCACCGCACGACCGTTCCGCCGTTCACCGGTACACCACCTGCTGGTCGCTGCCAATGCGAACTTCGGCAGCCGGATGGGGTGGGAGCGGGCCAACTTCTTCGCCCCGCCCGACCGGGAGCCGACGATCGAATACTCCTGGGGCAAGCAGAACTGGCTGCCGTGGTCGGCGGCGGAGCAGATCGCCACCCGCACCGCGGTCGCGGTATTCGACCAGACGTCGTTCTCGAAGTTCGTCTTGGTCGGTCCTGACGCAGAATCGGCGCTGCAGTGGTTGTGCACCGCGGACATGGCGGTCGAGGTCGGCACGACGGTCTACAGCGGAATGCTCAACGAGCGCGGTACCTACGAGTCCGACGTCACCGTGACGCGCACCGCCGACGACGAGTACCTGATCGTCAGCAGCGCGGCCACCACCGAGCGCGACAAGGACCACATCCGCAGGAATCTGCCTAGGGGCAACCACGCTCAACTCGTCGACGTCACGTCATCGCTCGCGGTGTTCGGCGTGATGGGACCCCGGTCGCGTGATCTGCTGGCCACGCTCACCGACACCGACCTCAGCGACGACGCCTTTCCGTTCGGAACCAGCAAGCCAATCGCGTTGGGCTACGCACAAGTTCGCGCGACCCGCATCACCTACGTCGGTGAGCTCGGCTGGGAGCTCTACGTCCCTGCCGAGTTCGCGGTCGGCGTCTACGACGACCTGATCGCTGCGGGAGCTCGGTTCGGTGTCGCGCGCGGAGGCTACTACGCGATCGAGTCGTTGCGACTGGAGAAGGGGTACCGGGCATTCGGCCGCGAGCTCACCCCCAACGACAATCCCGTCGAGGCCGGATTGCTGTTCGCGTGCAAGCTCAAGTCCGACGTCGACTTCCTCGGCCGCGCCGCGGTGGAGAAGGCCAAGGCTGAGGGGCCACGGCGACGAGTGGTCGGGTTCTCGGTCGGGTCACCGGAACCGATGCTGTGGGGTGGTGAGCTGGTGCTGCGCGACGGTGTGGTCGCCGGCCAGGTGACCTCGGCGGCGTGGGGCGAGTCGACGGGGGCGTGCGTCGGCCTGGCCTACGTGAGGTCGGCCGACCAGGCGCTGGTCGACGCACAGTGGGTCCGCGAAGGCGACTATCAGGTCAATGTCGGCGGCACGCTCTACCCGATCACCGTGTCGCTCAAGGCGATCTACGACCCGACGAACGCCAGGATCCGCTGACGAAAGCCCGTCAAGCCCGCCCTGCGCCGACGGCCGCGAAGTAACCGGCGAAGCCGAACGCACAGATCACCCCGCACAGCAGCAGCGTGCCGACGGCGAACGGCCAGGCGGGGCTGCGCCGCACCAGTTGGATGATCGTCACCACTAGTCCGACGAGCCCGACGACGACCGCGACGATCAGCGAGATTCCGACGGCGGTGACCGCCCCGTCGGCGCTGCAGGTCTCGGGCGGGCAGTAGTCGAGGAACGCCAGCAGGAAGAACCCCATCACGGCCGCGGATCCGCCGAGTAGCAGCGTCAGCACCAGGGAGATGATGGAGATCGTCATGTCGGCGGTCGAGATCGGCCGCTTGGCTGGCGCGGGCGGCCATGGCACCGTCACGTCGTCACCTCGCGTCGAGTTCGTTCCACAGATCCATCATGTTGCCGAGGATCTCCTCGGCGCGGCCGAGGCCGGCCAGATGGCTCTCGCCGGGCAGGTGGTACAGCGCGGCGTCGGGCAGCCGGGAGACGACGTGTTGGCCGTGCTCGAACGGCACGATGTGGTCCTTGTCGCCGTGCCACCAGTGCACCGGCACCTTGACCTCGTCGAGCCGGAAACCCCAGTCCCTCGCGAAGACGATGACGTCGGCGAACGGGGCGGACAATTGTTTGCGGCTGCCGTTGAGTAGGTCATCGAGGAACATCGCGCTGAACTCGGGCCGCACCAGCAGCTGCCGGTCGGCCTCGGGAGAAAGCCTGGCGTACAGCTGCAGCGCGGCTGGGGCCACTGGCCGCAGCAGTTGGATCACCCCGGCCGCCGCCAGCCGCAGGGGGAGGCCTGCGAACGAGATCACCGGGGCCACCGTCGAAGCGAGCGCCATCACACCGCCGCCGATCGCGTCGGGTCCGACCGAAGGGGCGACGCCACCGAGCACGCCGGCAAGGACGATGCGATCGGGCATCGCCGCGGCACAGGCCAGCGTGTAGGGCCCGCCACCGGAGAGCCCGATGACGGCCATCTGGTCGATGCCGAGAACGTCGGCGATCGTGCGCAGATCGTCGGCGAAGGCCAGCACGTTGGGGTACTGGAACGGTGTGGACGAGCCGATGCCAGGCCGGTCGACGCCGATCAGCCGGATGTGGTTCTGCTCCGCGTAGACACGTGCTTCGGTGGGAATCTGCCTGCGAGCGCCAGGGGTTCCGTGCAGCCAGAACACGGCACGGCCCTGCGGATCGCCGAACTCGGCGAACCCAAGTTGCCGATCGTCCCCGACGGCAACGTTGCCTTCCAGCTTGGGGCGGGCGATGGGGATCATGCCCGAAAGTGTCGCACGCGGCGTTTGCCGGCCCGATCGGCTTGGCACGACCACACTTCCCGTCGCTTCGCTCGCCACGACGACTTCGGCAACCTCGCCGCCGCCGTGTGGCGAGACCGCAGCAGTCTTGCCGCCGGTCCTGGGCACCAGATGCAAGAATCATCGGGATGAATGCCGTGCGTGTGGTCGTCGCCGATGACGATGTCCTGCTCCGGGAGGGGCTGGCCAGCCTGCTGGGACGATCGGGTTTCGACGTCGTCGGCCAGGCCGGCGACGCCACCGAGCTACTCGACGCCGTGCGAGAGCTTCAACCCGAGCTGGCCGTGGTCGACATCCGGATGCCACCGACGCACGGCACCGAGGGACTCGACGCGGCCAAGGCGATCAGGCGGGAGTGGCCGGAGATCGCCATCCTGGTGCTGTCGGCTCACGTGGACGTCGACCACGCGATGGAACTGCTTGCAGGTGGCCGTTCGATCGGTTACCTGTTGAAGAGCCGAGTCACCGACGTCGCGGACTTCGTCGACACCGTGGGCCGGATCGCCAACGGCGCGTCCGTCGTCGACCCCGCACTGGTGGCCGAACTCGTCTCGGCGCGCAGGCGGGACGATCCGCTCGCCGTGCTCAGTACGCGCGAGCGGGAAGTGTTGACGTTGATGGCGGAGGGCCTGTCGAATGCCGGTATCGGACGGCGCATCTGGGTCACCGAGGGCACCGTCGAGAAGCACGTGCGGAGCATCCTGACGAAACTGAACCTGCCAGAGACGGGCGACGATCACCGCCGCGTGCGTGCGGTGATCATGTACCTCGACTCGCTCTAGAGGTCGCGTCCGACCTTCTCTGCGAGCAAGTCCAGGATGGCTCCAGGGGATAGGGCGAACTTGGGCAGGAAGCCAAGCGCGGGACTCGCGGCGATCATGTCGGCGAAGTCCTGCTCCGAGTGCGTCGAGATGAGGATGACCGACGGCGCAGGCGAATCCGCGGCCTGCAGCGCCACGGCCAGATCGAAGCCACTCTCGGCGCCGAGGTCGACGTCCACCAGAGTGACGTCGGGCCGCAGCTCCCGGTAGAGGGTCAGCGCGTCCACGCTGTTCGAGGCCGCCCCGACGACGCAGAACCCCGCGCGCTCGAGCATGTTGCTCGCCGCGTCGCGAAAGTTTGCGCTGTCATCGACGATCAGACAACGCACGGTAAGCGTCCAGAGCACCACATTGAACGAGTTTGGCAGACCGACCGCACGCTGGCATTACCGCTAGCAGGAAACCAGGCGACCGCGGACCCACTACCATCCGGTGCGATGAGTGAGTCCCCCCGAACCGTCGCCGACCAGGGGCTGCTGCCGCTGCGGAGCCGGCTTCTGGCGCTGGTGTTGCGGCCGACCGCCCGGCCGCTGGGCTGGGGCATCGTCGTCGCGGTGGCCTTCATCGCTGGCGAGACCGTCCTGGTGTTGCTGCTCAAGAAGATCGCGCCCGAGAACGCATTCGGTGCCATCTTCCTGCTCGGTGTGCTGGTCGTCTCCGCAGGCTGGAGCTTCGGGCTGGCGATTTCGACGTCGGTGGTCAGCGCGCTGGTCTACCTGTACTTCCACCTCGAGGGTGGCGACAGCCTGGCGCCTGCGCTGTCCGTGTTCCTGCCCTTGGCGTTGCTGGCCAACGTGCTGGCCGGTCAGGCCCGATTGCGCGCCGCCGAATCCGAGCAGCGCCGCCGCGAGGCCGACGCGCTGGCCACACAACAGGCCGCGCTGCGCCGGGTGGCAACGCTCGTCGCGCGGGGAGCCGACCCGACCGACGTCTATCCTGTCGCGGTCACCGAACTGGCACGCGGTCTCGACGTCGATCACGTCACCTTGCTCGAGTTCGAGTCGGATGAACACTGCACCGTGCTGGCCGCCCACGATTCCCCGGAACGAAAGAAATTCCAAGCGGGAGAACGACTTCCACTCGACGGCGACAGCGTTGCGATCCGGATTCGCCGAACCGGGGTTGCCGCACGGATCGACGACCACGCGGCCGTCGAGGGGACCATCGCATCGCGCATTCGAGCGCTCGGGTTGCGCTCGGGAGTCGGGGCGCCCGTCACCGTCGGGACGACCACCAGAGGCGCACTGATCATCGGCTCGGTGCGCACCGAGCCGATACCGGACGGAACCGAAGCGCGGATATGCGATTTCGCCGATCTGGTGGGCACTGCGATCGCCAACGCCGAAACCCGCGCCGAATTGAAGGCGTCAAGGGCCCGCGTCGTCGCCGCGGCCGATCAGGCCCGCCGGGAGATCGAACGCAACCTGCACGACGGCGCGCAGCAACGCATCGTGTCGCTCGGCCTTGGTTTGCGGGCACTCGAGGCGTCGGTCCCCGAGGAGCAGCACACCGTCCGGCGACAACTCGACAACCTGGTCAACGGCATGGCCGATCTGTATACCGAGCTGCAGGAACTGTCCCGCGGCATCCACCCGGCGATCCTGTCCAAGGGCGGGCTGGGACCGGCGATCAAGACCCTCGCCCGGCGTTCGGTGGTTCCTGTGCGATTGGACGTCGACGTCGACCGGCGGCTACCCGAATCCACGGAAGCGGCCGCCTATTACGTGATCGCCGAGGCGCTGACCAACACCGCCAAACATGCCGAGGCATCCGAGGTCACCGTTCGGGCCGGATTCGACGGCGATGACCTCAAGCTGGAGGTCGCCGACGACGGAATCGGCGGCGCCGCCCCAGGTGGGGGTACGGGCCTGATCGGTCTCAAGGACAGGGTCGAGGCGGTATCGGGCTCCCTCGACGTCACCAGCCCTGCCAGTGGCGGGACCTTGGTCGTCGCGCGAATTCCGGTCCACCCCGAATAGACCGTCTACCGGGTAGCCGGTAGTGCGAGGTCTCGCCAGCGGCAATGACACGGGGCGGCCCGGAAGGCAACGTCTAGGTCCATGACCACCGCTCCGCCGAACGCATTCCGGCGACCGAGCGCGGCGACGCACATCGCCGATGCGGCCGTCTGCGCGCTTGGCATCCACGCCCGGCTCACCCCCAATCCCGGCCGGATGGACGGCAGGGGCACCAGCGTGGCGCTGCTCGTCGCGTCCGCCGAAGCCTTGCGAGAACCGTTGTGGCAGTGCGCCGAAGCCGCGCGGTCGCTACCGCTCGGACCCGAACTCCGCGCCAAGCTCGGCGAGATCGGGCGGGAAGGCGAACGCCGAGTGCGTGAGATCACCGGCGGCGTCAACACCCACCGCGGCGCGCTCTGGACGCTGGGCCTGCTGTCCGCAGGCGCCGCCGTCACCGCAGGCGCCGATTCCGCCGCGAGTTTCGCGGCACTGGTGGCCCGCATCCCCGACCCGTTGTCTCCGCCCCGGCCGCAGCACGATGTGCGGGGGCCGGTCGGCGAGGCGAGAGGCGGCTTCCCGCACGTCATCCGGATCGGGTTGCCCGCATTGAGGGCGAGTAGGCGCCGCTACGACACACCCGACACCTCAGCACTCAACGCACTGATCGCGATCATGGCCAAACTGGACGACACGTGCGTCGCCAGGCGCGGCGGGCCGGCCGCTCAGCGTCTGGTGCACCGTCGTGCCAGGGACATCCTGCGGGCAGGCGGGTGCGGCACCGCCGAGGGCAGGCACAGACTGGAGTCGCTGTGCGAGGAAGCCGAAGCACTGGGGCTGTCGATGGGCGGCGGCGGCGACCTGCTCACCGCGACGCTGTTCCTCGATCTACTCGGC
This sequence comes from Mycobacterium sp. AZCC_0083, assembly GCF_014202335.1. Taxonomy (GTDB): domain Bacteria; phylum Actinomycetota; class Actinomycetes; order Mycobacteriales; family Mycobacteriaceae; genus Mycobacterium. The sequence continues at coordinate 269,722 of NZ_JACHGP010000002.1, forward strand.
GCCTAGGTGCCGACCCAGTGCGGCGGCACCCTGTCGATCCACGGTGTGGCCACCTCGAGCTGACGGGCGAGTTGCAGCAGGATCGTCTCGTCGGGCGCCATCAACTGAACCCCGATCGGCAGCCCCGTCGAACTGACGCCCAACGGCAACGAGATCGCTGCCCAGCCGGTGACATTCGCGAGCGTGGTCCAGCCGGTCGTGGCGAATTCCACGTCGAAGAACTTGCGGGTGGTGCCGCGCGGCTGATCCAGCAGCGCGTAGGGCGGTGGCGGTGTGAGCAGGGTCGGCACCAGGAGCACGTCGTGGCCCGCCATCCCCGCGGCGAACCGCCGGGTCTGGGCGTGCGCCGCACCGATCGCTGCGGCATACGCAAGGCCGGTGGTCTTGAAGCCCTCGCGGATCATCACCCAGGTGCTCGGCTCGAACTCGTCCTCGCGGGGCTCGCGGCCGAGGTGCTCGGTGGCGAAGGCGTGTAGTTCGGCGTTGCTGACGGTGTGCAGGACGGCGATCGCATCGGCAACCTCATCGGGATCGATGTTCGGTGCGCCTGCGTCGACGTGATGCCCGAGTCCGGCCAGTACCCCCGAGACGGCTTCGACGGCGGCGCTGACCTCGCCGTCAGTGGGCGTGCCCGGGAACGGCGAACCGGTCGCCATCAGAATGCGCTGCGCCACAGGCGCTTCGGTGATGGCGTCTAGGTACGGGCGTTGGGGGAGCGGCGCCGTGTAGGGGTCACCTTGTGCGGATCCGGTGACGGCGTCGAGGAGCGCGGCACTGTCGCGAACGGTGCGCGTCAGGGCGTGCCCGTTGACGAGTCCTTCCATCCCTTGACCCGCGCCGGGCGCGAAGGAGGAGCGACCGCGCCGTGGCTTGAGACCGACCAGCCCACAGCACGATGCGGGCACGCGGATCGAACCGGTGCCGTCGCCGCCCGACGCGGCGGGTACGACGCCTGCCGCCACCGCCGCTGCCGAACCGCCGCTCGAGCCACCTGGCGTGATCACCGGTGACCACGGGTTCACCGTCGGCCCGAACAGCGAGGGTTCGGTCGTGCAGTGATTACCCCACTCAGGGGTGTTGGTCTTGCCGAACACCACGAGCCCCGCGCTCAGATACCGATCGACGATCCAGGCCGTTTCGGACGCCACATGGGTACGCAATGCGCGTGATCCCATCGCCTCCGGCGTCCCCGCGAGCGACGCACCGAGATCCTTGAGCAGGAACGGCACCCCCGCCAGCGGTCCTGCGCCACCGCCGCGCAGAGCCCCGGACTCGTCGAGGGCGGTGGCCTGCGCCCGACCGCGGTCGAACAGGTCGGTGATGACGGCGTTGAGTGCGCGCCCGGCCTCGAGGCGGACGATCGCCGCGTCGAGGAGTTCCACGGCCGTGACGTCACCGCTCGCGGCGAGCGCGCCCTGTCCGATCGCATCGAGCCTCGAGAGTTCGACCGCTGAGTTCTGATCCATCGACACGGATCTTCCGGGCTGTCGGGGACTCAGGCAACTCGGGCCCGCCTGCCTGCGGTCACTGCAGCTGGATGTCGTGTCCCTGGCCGCGCTCGTCGTCCGGCCTCGGGCCGAAGTAGCGCCGGTCGGCCTCGGTGATGAACGTGTCGTTGATGCTCGCCTCACGACGGCGCATCAGGCCGTTCTCGTCGAACTCCCACAACTCGTTGCCGTAGCTGCGATACCACTGGCCGGCAGCGTCGTGCCACTCGTACTGAAACCGCACCGCCATGCGGTTCTCGCGAAATCCCCACAGGCTCTTGCGCAGAACGTAGTCGAGCTCTCGCTTCCACTTCGCGGTGAGGAACTCGACGATCTCAGCGCGCCCCGCGATGAACTGGTCGCGATTGCGCCAGACCGAGTCCTCGGTATACGCAAGGCTGACCCGGTGCGGATCCCTGGTGTTCCAGGCGTCCTCAGCCGCCTGACACTTGATGATCGCGCTGTCCATGTCGAACGGGGGGAACGGCGGACGAGGTTGGTTCATGAATCACGTCTCCGGCGTAGTGAGGGGCGGGTTGTCACGATAGGCCTCGACGTCGGTTGAATGCACCGGCACCGCCCGCGCGACGATTCGGTTCGGCGTGAACCGGACCCGGCGGCCGGTTCCCCCGTCGTCGCCGGGAATCGAGTGGTCTGTCCACGCAACCACCGCCCGCCCGGTTAGATGCAGCGCGGTGCCAGTGATGAAGTCGACGAAAAGTAGTGCCGCCTCGGCGTTCTCGGCGAGATTACCGAGGCTGTTGAACATGTTGTTGCCCGGATAGTCCGGCCACCACAACGTGCCGTCGTCCTCGACGCGGACGAATCCGGGAGTCCCACCGCGGTGCGAGGCGTCACTGCCGTGGGTCGGATGCATGGTGCCGAGAAAGAAGGTGTCCGCGCTGCGGATCAACGCGATGTCGGCTCCGTCCAGCGTCGTGCCCACCCGCGCCGGACTGTCGTCGAGCGATGTGGTGGGCACCGTCTGTCGACTCTGGATGTATTCCGGGCAGTTGCCGTACGCCTGTTCTACCTCGACGGTCAGCACATCACCGTCCCGCGCAAGAAGGGTGCCGTTGATCCGGGCCCGTCGGCGCTTCGCGAACTCCATCACGACCAGTCCGACCGGTTGACCCGGCGCCACGTCATGCAGTGGGTCAGCCCGCGGGAACCAGTGGTGGACGCGCAGCGTCGTCGGTCCGACCGCCTCGAGGAATCTCGGGTCGCCGATCAATGGGGATACCCACGGGATGCCGTCGCGGTCGCGGGCGCTCAACGCGGCGAACGTGCGACCGGCCAGGAACTGCGCCAGCCCGCCGCTCAGTTGACCCGCCCCGACCATCCCTGCCAACCGCGCCGCCTGGCCGGTGACACCGGCCAGGCGCTGCACGGCGAGTTCACCTGAGTGGTAGCCCAACGAAGCGACCATGACGCGCACCTCCATCAATGGATGACGTGCACGTTCAACACATTGAGTCGCGGGCTTCATTCCGAGGGCGCTCGGCCGTCAGTTCGATTCGGACCGCTCTTCCGGCGGCACGGCGACAGTGTCCGATTCAAGAGCGTCCGGGGCACCCTTCTTGTCGTGCACCCGAGTCTTGTACAGGCTGGCCACGGTGGTGATGAGCAGCGTCACGATGATGACCCCAAGGCTGAGCAGGGTGGGAATCTCGGGCACGTGCACGGGCTCGCCACCGTTGATGAACGGCACCTCGTTCTCGTGCAGCGCGTGCAGCACCAGCTTCACGCCGATGAACAACAGGATGAAGGCCAGCCCCTGCGAGAGGTAGACCAGACGCTTGAGCATGTCGCCAAGCAGGAAGTACAGCTGCCGCAGGCCCATCAACGCGAACACGTTCGCGGTGAACACCAGGTAGGGCTCCTGGGTCAGGCCGTAGATCGCGGGGATGGAATCCAGCGCGAAGAGCAGGTCGGTGGTGCCGAGCGCGACGATGACGAGGAACATCGGCGTCATCAGGCGCTTGCCGTCGGCCTTGATCCACAGCTTGAGGCCGTCCCACTTGTCGGTGAGGCTCAAGTGATTGCGGGCGAACTTGACGACGAAGTTGTCGGCGTCGTCGTCGTGTTCGGTGTCGCGGGCCAGTGTGATCGCGGTGTAGACCAGGAACGCGCCGAAGATGTAGAAGACCCAGGAGAACTGGTCGATCGCCACGGCGCCGAGCGCGATGAAGATGCCGCGGAAGATCAGCGCAAGGATGATGCCGACCAGCAGCGCCTGTTGTTGGAACTTCTTGGGCACGCTGAAGCTGCCCATGATGATCAGGAAGATGAACAGGTTGTCGACGGACAGGCTGTATTCGGTGAGCCAGCCTGCGAAGAACTCCACCCCGAATTGCGGGCCGTGGAAGAGGTACACCCAGATCCCGAACGCGACCGCGAGGCCGATGTAGATCGATAGCGCGGTTATGAGCTCGCGCTTGGATGGTTCGTGTGGTCGACGCCCGATCACGACGACGTCGAACAGCAGAACGGCAATCGTCACCCCGAGGGTGATGATCCATTCGATCTGGGTTACCTGCATGTAAAGAGCCTCCGGACGTAGAGATACGGCCGAGGTCTCTGCCGCCGCAGGATGCGGCCCACGGAACCGGCTGCCCAATCATGGACAACGTGATGACGACTCCGCGACGAAGGAATACTCCCCTCGCTCAATAGTGTGTCAGACGGGCAGGCAGTGGCGAAACCCCGGCCCGCCGACGGCCTAATCGGACGGCTTGCGCTTTGCAGGGGGACGGTTGGCCGCGTTGGTCAGCGCCAGCGCGATCAACACGTCGATGGCCGTGATGAACAGACCGATCCAGTACATCCACTTCAGCGTCGGATCAGGTTGGGCGGCAAAGTAAACGACGAGGAAGATCGGCCCGACGATGCCGCAGAGCAAGACGAAGGCCTGCACGCGGAGGTAACGCCAGAATGTCGACAAGGTCGGATCTCCCGTCTCAGCGCCGTGCAGTGAGGTAAAGAATATTGTGACCAGCCTCGCAGCACCCAGTGTCCGAGGCTGCGGCCGCCGCAACCCAACCCCGACCCTGAGGTGACGATGAACCTGGATCTGTTGAGCCCCGCCGTCGAGATCGGGCTGGTGACCACGAACCTGGAGGCGATGGTCGAGTTCTACGAGGGCTTCCTCGGGCTCGAGCCGCAGGGTGAGATCGCGTTCGCCGATGGCTCGCAGCGGCGGTACGTACTTGGTGGCAGCGTGGTCAAACTCGTCACGTACGACACGCCGCCTGCTCAGCCTGCCGCTCCCGGCGGCGGCCGGGCGCAGGCCGGGCTGCGGTACTTCACGATCGGGATCAAGAACCTGCGGGACGCGGCCGCGAAGATCGAGGCCGCGGGTTACGAGATCGTCGAGCGGCCCACCGAGTTCGCTCCCGTTCCCGGAATGGGCTGGATGTTCATCGCCGATCCCGATGGCAACTCGATCGAGCTGTTCGGCACGTTGTGATGTTCCGCATGACGATCGAGGACGTGTTCACCATCCGCGGCCGGGGCACGGTCGTGACGGGTCGCGTGGAATCAGGGCAGCTACGGGTCGGTGACGAGGTGCGGGTGAACGACACCATGGCGGTCTCGGTCGACGGCATCGAGTCGTTTCGCAAGACGCTGACGGAGGCGGGCCCCGGCGACAACATCGGAGTGTTGTTCAAGTCCTTGAAGCGCGATCAGCTCAACCGTGGTGACGTGTTGACCGCGCCGTTCCTCGTTTGATCCCCGCGAGCGCGCGTGTCTGCGGGGCGACACGCCGTAAATTGCCAGCAGTTTGCGCGCGTTCGCGACCCGAACTCTAGGCAGACAGGACAACTGTCAGCTCGTTGCCGTGGCGTTCCACCCGCAGCCCGGCCCGGCGCGCGATGGCCGCCACCCCTGCGGCGTCGGTGGGTTCTGACCGCGAACTGACCAGCGCCCGCGCCAGCTTGCCCTTGTGGGCCTTGTTGAAGTGACTGACCACCGTCCGGTGTCCGTCGGGGTGCTCGGATACGACGTCGACGTCCACGGCGCCGGGCACCCGTCCCAGCGCGGCGTACGAACCGGAACGCAGATCGACGATCATCTCCTCGTCGGCCAACCCGGCCAGCACCGGTTCGAGCACCGGCCGCCAACGAGCGGCCAGCGTCGGCCGACCAGGCAGCTTGGAGGTCGCAGAGAACCGGTAGGCGGGCACTTCGTCGTCCGCGCGCAGCAACCCGAACAGAGCCGACCCGACGGCCAGCCGTGCGCGTGCGCGGGAAGCCGTTGCGCCACGCAGGGATTCGACGTCGAGCGCGTCGTACAGCACGCCGGTGTAGCGATGGATCGCGGGCATCGTCGGTGCGCTGCGAATCGCGGCGTTGCGGTCGATCTCGCCGTCCAGCGACGCAGAGATGCCGAGCGCCTTCCTACTGGCCGGGCGGTCGGCGGACAGCGCGACCAATTCGTCGACGAGCTCCGCGCGCAGCGGTCCGAGTTCGGGGGAACCCAGCGCATCGAGGCGCAGCGGCGATCCGTCGCCTCCGGCGCGCTTGGTCTCCGACGGTGGCAGAAGCACGATCACGGACGTGAGGCTAATCGAGCGCTGTCTCAGCCGTACGCGAGCAGCAGCGGCACGCGCTGTTCGGCGGTGGTGAGCGACCCGTGGTGCCCGATGAGTGACGACTCCAGCGGCTCCACCGTCCTGCGCACCATCGAGGCCGACCCGCGGGCGGCGGCGACCACGTCGCCGATGCGGGGCCGAACGTCGTCGCTGACCCGCGGACCGAACCATCCGGCCGCGATCGCCTCGTCGCGGGACACCACCCAGGCCCGGTCTGCCAGCGTCGCGCGCCACGCGGCGAGCACGTCGTGGTCGGCCCCGTCCTCGACGTAGACGTGGCGTGCCCGGGCCTCCCCGCCGATCGCCTGCACGCCTTCCAGCAGCAGCGGGTCGGCGTCGATGTCGACCGCGTCCGACGGTCCCGTCGTCACCATGCCGTGGTCGGCCACCACCGCGAGCAGGCCGCCGGGTGGCAGCCCCTCGACCACCGACTGGACCAGCCGGTCGACCTGCCGCAACTGCATGCGCCATGCCTCCGAACCCGGACCGTACAGGTGTCCGACCAGGTCGAGGTCCGCGTGGTAGCCGTAGCAGAACCCGCCGTCGGCGACGGCCGTGCGCACACACGCGGCCAGATCACCGATCGCGTGCACCCCGACGTAACGACCGCCGCGCAGCACGGCGCGGGTCAGCCCGGAGTCGGTGAACTTCGCGCCGGAGACCACGCTCACCGCGACCCCCGACGACGCAGCCCGCTCGAACGTCGTGGGCATGGGCTGCACCCGTTCGGGCTCGACGGTGTCGCGAAGGTCGTCGCCCCATGGGTGCGGGCGCCAGCTCAGGGCGTTGATGACTCCGGGACCGGGAAGTCGGAATGTGTACCCGACCATGCCGTGCTCGCCGGATCGGTGGCCGGTGCCGACGGCGGCCAGTCCCGCTGCGGTGGTGGACGGGAACCCGACGCTCAACGTCTGACCGCGCAGCCCGGCCAGCACGGGCGCGTCCTCGGTGTGCGCGTCGAGTAATTCCGCACCCAAGCCGTCGATCAAGAGAACACAGGCGCCGGCGATGTTGGCGGGCAGGCTGATTCGGCTCTCGAATCCTGCCGCCCCCATCGCGGTGAGCACCGCGGGCACCACGTCGCTGAGGTGGGGAAGTGTCGGATCGGGCGTCGGGAGGGTCGTCGGGAGGGTCATGGTCCCGGCGTCCGATGGACCGAAACGGCGTAGTCGCCTCCGGTGAACGGATCGCGGCTCCACGTGGCCCAGCGGGCCACGGGCTGCAGGCCGGCTCGCTCGGCGAGCTCATCATAGTGGCTGAGCGACAAGCGATTCGGGCGGATCGAGAACCCGGACACCAGGAGTCCGCCCGGTGCCACCCGCTCGCCGACGGCACCCATCACGTCACCCTCGGTTCCCGGTCGAACGAAGATCAGCACATTGCCTGCCAGCAAGGCCACGTCGAACTCCGCGTCGACGGTCTTCGCGAGGTCGGTGAGATCGGCTTCCACCCAAGTGAGTTCGGGCCGCTTCGTGCGGGCCGCCGACAACATGTCGGGGTCGACGTCCACGCCGACGACGGAGAATCCGCGCTGCGCCAACTCGATCGTCACCCGGCCGGTGCCACATCCGGCGTCGAGGACGCGCGTGCCACCCGATTCCCGGAGCAGGGTTTCGACGAGGTCCGCCTCGCCGTGCACGTTCTGCCCGGTGGCTGCGAGTGAGCGCCAGCGCGCGTCGTAGTCGTCACCGCGCGGTGCGTCGGCGTCCTGCCAGCGTGTCGTCATCGCCGCCGATTCTCCCACCCGGCCACCCCCGCGACCAACGCGTTTTCGGCGCGTTTGCGGTCGCTCGGCGTCTGCAACCGCGCCGCAGTCGCTGGGAAGGTTAGCCCGCGACGATGGAATCGCCCTGCACGGAAACGGCTTTCGCTTGCAGCGGCTCCTTTGCCGGGCCCTGGACGACGGCGCCTTCGAGGCTGAACTTGCTGCCGTGGCACGGGCAGTCGATGGTGCCGTTCTCGATCTTCGACACGTCGCACCCCTTGTGCGGACACACGGTGGAGAATCCCTTGAACACCCCGGCGGTCGGCTGCGTCACCACGGTGCCGTCCACGATCACACCTGAGCCGACCGGGACGTCGGCGGTCTTCGTCAACACCGCAGCGGGTGTCGGCGCTCCCGGCGCTCCCGACGTTTCGGCCGGCGCCGAGGTGGCGGCCGTGGCCTCCGGTTTCTTGCCGTAGGTGCTGCAGGCGGCGAGTGCGGTCGCGGCAAGGCCGAGACCCGCTCCGGCGATGACGTTTCGGCGGGGCTGTTTGATCTCGTCGAGATTCATGGCTGCTCTTTCTTGGGGCTGGGCCGTACCAGGGCTGGGGCTGTAGTGCGATTGTGGACCACCTACCTGATGATCGGCTCTAAAAATGGACTCCACTGGTCTCGAAGAACCACAACGCCGACGTCAGCCAAATGAACACCACGCCGAAGAAGGTCATGCCGCCCACGATCGGAATCACCCACGGGGCGATCCCCTTCCGGGTGAGCAGCAGCATCTTCGTCACGAACACGCCGTAGAAGAAGCACCCGAACAGCGAGTGGAAGAGCACCCTCGTGTCCGTGGACTCGAAGCCGAGCGCATACAGGCAATGCACCGCCACGGGGACGCTGGCCAGAACGGCCAACCGACCGGACCAGACGTGTGCGGTGCTAACCCACGACGGCACGCGGCCGCGGCGGAGAAGTCCGTACATCGCGAAGGCCGACCCGAACTGAAACAGCGCCAGGGTGACCGCCACCGTCGCCAACCACGTCTTGACAGCCAGACCGCTGGAGAATCCCGCCACGTTGATCGCGAAGTACTGCGGGTCGTGCACCTTGCCGAACACCCCGAGGCCGACGGCGACCGCCGCGCCGATCAGGACGGCGGTCAGCGCGGCGAGGCCGCCGGTCGAGTTGGTGCGTGTGTCACTTGACATCTTCGCCATCTTCCACCCGCGTCGCGGTTATCGTCCGACCATCCAGAACGGCGGTGCCGTCGGTGGACAGGACGGGTGCCGGCGCCGTCGAGCCGTCGGCCCGGCGCTGGACTCCGGTGACCCCGCCGTTGGCATCCACGATCCAGCTGCTCCGCGGGCCGTCGAATTCGTAGACGTAGAGACCGGCCGGCGGCGCCACCTGCGCGGTGGTGAAGTCCCAGTTCTTCTCATCGATCGACAGGTTCCCGACGACCGTGTTGCCCTGGGGACGGCCTGCGAGGCGGCTCTTCTTGTCCTTGCTCGCCAGCGAGAGGACCCCGTTGGTCGCGCTGCCCCGCAGCCATACCTCGAATGTGTTGCCGTCGCAGGCGTAGGCGACGGCCTTCGGACCGTTGACCGTGATCTCCAGGGTGATCACGCCTGACGCCGTCGGGATCTTGCCGACATAGTTGGCCTTCGCCGGGAAGGCCACCGGCGGCGGCGCGGGCGGCGGCGGCGCGGGCGCGGCCGTCGTGGTCGACTGCGCGACGGACTTGGCCGGTGGTTCTGCGGTCTCTTGGGAGACGTTCATCCACCACAGTCCGCCGCCCAGTGCCGCGACTGCGGCAAGGGTCACCAGCGGACCGCGAATTCTGTTCTTTGCCATGAGACGAGCATGGTCGCCAGGACGTCGCTTTACATGGAGAAAGCGTGGAGGTTGCATGGAGATCCATCGCCTTGTCCAGCGACGTTTGCCGACATCGCAGCGGGGCTACCGTATGGCTATGAATGGCCGCGAACTGCTTGCCGGCCGCTACGAGCTTCGTGGCATCCTCGGTCGGGGTGGGATGGCGGAGGTCTGCGACGGCTGGGACACCCGGCTGAATCGTGCGGTCGCGATCAAGCTGCTCTACTCGGCACTCAACGCTCAGCCCGACGTACGGCGGCGCTTCGAGCACGAGGCCCGCTCAGCGGCCGCTCTCAGCCATCCCAACATCGTCGCGGTCCACGATTACGGCGAGCATGACGGACGGCCCTTCATCGTGATGGAGCGCCTTCCCGGCCACACCCTCGCCGATCAAATGGCGAGGGGCCCGCTAGACGCCGCGCGGGTGCGTGCGGTGCTCCACGACGTGTTGAGCGCACTCACAGCGGCCCACGCGGCCGGAGTGCTGCACCGCGATCTCAAACCCGCAAACATCCTGGCCTCGGCGACCGGCGACACGATGAAGGTCGCCGATTTCGGCATCGCGAAGACCGCGGGGACCGCGCAGACCGCTACCGGTCAGATCGTCGGCACGATGGCCTACTTGAGCCCGGAACGGGTGGCGGGCGCAGCAGGGTCGGTCAACGACGATCTGTATGCCGTCGGCGTGATGGGCTACGAGGCTCTCACCGGGCACCGGGCGTTTCCACAAGACAACCCTGCAGCCCTGGCCCGCGCAATCATGGATACCCCGCCGCCACCGTTGGCCGCGACGCGACCGGACGTCGAGGCGTCCCTTGCGACCGCGGTGGACGGGGCGATGGCACGTGACCCCCGGCAGCGGTTCCGCGACGCCATGCATATGCGCGCGGCCCTGACCGGTGAATTCCGGCCGGCGACCAAGGTGCTCGCCGATCCGCTCGGACCGTCGGCCATCAACCTTGCACCGTCGGCCTCCTACTTCGTGCCCATCTCACCACGCCATCGGTTCTCCCGGCGGACTCGAACGATGCTGGTGGCCGCCGCGGCATTGATCGTTCTCACCATCACCGCACTCGCGGTGGCACTGGATTCGTCATCGCAGCGGGCGCCCCAACCGGTCAGCACCAGCACTACCACCACGCCTACTCCCACATCCAGTGCTGCCCCTTCGACGACGGCCACGTCGATTGACGAGCAGCCCCCGCAGAAACCGGAGAAGCGGGGCAACGGCAAGAAGAAAAAGGGCGACGACTAGGTACCGCGTCGTCGCACGTCGAAAACCCGATCCTCGGATCCGACAGGAACCACACAGCGTTGCGAACGCGCGGTCGGCGCGATCAGCTTGCTACCCTGCGATGGCTGCCGGATGTCGGACCGCTGAGCGGAACGCCCGGTCGGCGAACGCAGTGGCGCGAACGAAACCGCAAGAGTCCATACGAAGAGAGTGTTGTGCGCAGCGGAGAGATCAGGGCCCTGACAGGCCTGCGCATCGTCGCTGCGCTGTGGGTCGTGCTGTTCCACTTCCGTCCGCTTCTGTGGGAGGCGGCCCCCGATTTCGCCTCGGCCCTCGCCCCAATCCTCGACTGCGGAGCCCAGGGCGTAGATCTGTTCTTCATTCTCAGTGGCTTCGTCCTGACCTGGAACTACATCGACAAGATGGGCAAGTCGTGGTCCACGCGCGCGACCCTGCGCTTCCTGTGGCTGCGGCTTGCCCGGGTGTGGCCGGTGTACTTGGTCACCCTGCATCTCGCCGCGCTCTGGATCATCTTCACGCTGAACGTCGGCCACATCCCGTCCGAGAACGTCGGCACGCTGAACGCGACCAGCTACATTCGCCAGCTCGTCCTCGTCCAGCTGTGGTTCCAGCCCTTCTTCGACGGGTCCAGCTGGGATGGTCCTGCCTGGTCGATCAGCGCGGAGTGGCTGGCCTACCTGATGTTCGGCGTGCTGATTCTGGTGATCTTCCGCGTCGCACGGGCGACGCGGGCCAGGAGCCTGTTGTGGCTGGCCTTCGCCGCGTCGTTGCCCCCGGTGGTGTTGTTGCTGGCCTCGGGTGCGCTCTACACACCGTGGAGTTGGCTTCCCCGCATCGTGATGCAGTTCATCGCGGGCGCGCTGGCCTGTGCCGCGGTACGCAAATTGCGCCCGAGCGATCGAACCCGCGCAGGCGCCGGCTACCTGTCGGTGCTTCTGATCGGCGCCATCGTCGGTGCCCTCTACCTGCTGTCTGCCCATCCGCTGCCCACGGTGCGTGACGGCAGCGGGCTCGTCGACGTTCTGTTCCTGCCCCTGGTGGTCTGCACGGCCATCGGCGCGGGCACCCTTCCTGCCTTGCTGTCCACCCGGGTCGCGGTGTATCTGGGGCAGATCTCGTTCAGCCTGTACATGGTGCACGAGTTGGTGCACACCACCTGGATCTGGGCGGCGCAACAGTTCGAGCTAGCGCTGACCGGCACCGCTGGCAAGTTCACGGTCGCGGGCCTCATTGCGCTCGCGATGCTCGGTGCGGCAGTGCTGTACCACGTGGTCGAGGAGCCGGCCCGACGGTGGATGCGCAGAATGGTCGACGTCAGGGAAGCCTCGCTCGAATCCCGAGCCAACCTGGAGCACGACACTGGCAACGTGCAGGCGATCGACGTATCGTCGCGCGCGAGCTGATTGGGCAATTCCTGAATGGTGTTGGGCCGCACCCGTGTGCGGCGAGTCATCACCGCGTCGCGGCCACGTTCGGCCGCCCGAATAATTAGCTTTTGGAATTCAATCACTGGCAGGACACTAAATCGATGACGCTCGAATGCATCAATCCCAAGGATCTGCCGACTCCAGAAATCTATACCCAGGTCGTCGTCGCGACGGGAAGCAAGTTGGTATTCGTCTCGGGCCAGCAGCCCGAAGACATTCACGGCAAGCTCGTTGGCCATGGTGATTTTGCGGCTCAGGCGCGGCTGGAGTTTGGCAATCTCGGCCGCGCGCTCGCTGCTGCCGGTGCCCGGCCTGAGCAAGTCTGCAAGATCACGATCTACGTCGTAGATTACAACCGCGACGAACACGTGCCGATCATCGAAGAGGCCCAGACAGCGCTGTTCGGAGACCACAAGCCAGCAAACGTAGTCGTCGGGATAGCGACGATGTCCCCGGGCTATCTGATCGAGGTTGACGCGATCGCAACCATTGATTGAGCAAACCACCACGAGCTACCCGAGGATGCGATAGATGACTCGCTTACCGAAAAGGCCGCAGCGAATAATGATGTAAGCGAGTCGACAAGGCACACCAGGACGCGGTTCAGATCGTGGGGATTTGATGCAAGAGCAGGTTCCAATTCCTGTGGGACATTACGCACCCGCTTTGGAATTCGTCCAGCATGCGCCAGGACAGGCCCGCCGCGTAAAACCATGGCGCAGCGCGTCGACGGTCGTCCGTAGCCCGGAGCAACCTGGAGCACGACACAGGCAACGCACAGGCGATCGACGTATCGTCGCGCGAGCTAATTGGGCGAGCCACTTCGTGAATGGTGTTGGGCCGCACCTGTGTGCGGCGAGTCACCACCGCGTCGCGGTCACGTTCGGCCATCCGGATAATAAGCTGACGGTGGCCGTCGGCAGTGGAGGTAGCAATGGGTCGTCTGGCCATGTTGGTTGTCGCGTGCGCCCTTCTGGTCGGTGGCGTCGGCGCACCTACGGCATCCGTGGCGCTGGCGAGCCGGGATACGCCGCTGAGCCGCGTTGCCGTGATCGGCGACTCGTACACCACCGGCAGCGATCAGGGTGGGCAAGGACCCAACGCTTGGACCGTCCGCTCCTGGCAAACCCTCGCGCGGCAGGGTTTTCGAATAACCCCTGACGTCGCCGCCGAGGGCGGAGCGGGGTACGGCGTCCGCGGCAATCGCGGAAGCGTGTTCCGCGACTTGACCCCCGCGGTCGTCCGCCCCGATGACGCGCTGGTGCTGTTCTTCGGATCGCGCAACGACAAGGGCGTCGATCCCGCGGTGCTCGCCGGCTCGGCGTTCGACTGCTTCCTCTTCGCGCGTGCGGTCGCACCGTCGGCGCGGCTCCTCGTCATCGGCCCGCCGTGGCCGACCGCGGACGTCCCCCCGGACGTTCTTCAGGTTCGTGACGTGTTGTACGGCCAGGCCAGAGCGATCGGGGCAACGTGGATCGATCCGATAGCCGAGCGATGGTTCGTCGGCAGGCCTGATCTGATCGGCGCGGACGGCGTGCATCCCACCGACGCGGGGCACGCCTACATGGCGGACAAGATCGCGCCGCTGATCGCCGCGCAGCTGCCACGCGAGGTGTGAATCCGCACCCGACCGGCGACCTCAGTCCTGCACGGCCTTGGCGATCGCCACGCACGTGGTGAGCCAGTCCCGGTCGGGCTCGCCGCCATCGGTCAGCTCCCACATGGCGTTGTGCACCATCCGGACGACCACCCAGGCCCGAGCGCGGTCATCGTCGAGGCTTGCCGCGTCGACCAACGCATGGAACCGGCGGCGGACACCGCCGCGGGTGTCGCCGTCGAGCTCGTCCCAGCGATTCCAGAGCATCGGGGCGATCTCGTAGTGCGGGTCGCCGTTGACCGGCTTGGGGTCGATCACCAACCACGGTTCGCGATCGGCCGCAAGCACGTTCCCGTAATGCAGATCGGCGTGGATGAGCGTGCCGGTGCTGGCCGGATCGGCGATGAAGTCGCGGCCCAGCGTGATCGCCTGCTCGACCAGCCTGCGGGGGACCGGGGCACTGCGTGGTAGTTCGGAGAGCTCGCCGGTCCATTGCTCGACGAAGCCGGTGAGCGTGCGCAGCTGAGGCAGCGCGGGGACGTGGATGCGCCGGTAGAGCGACGCGACGATCTCGCACGCCTCGATGTCCCAGAGCTCGTTGAGGTTTCGCGAGGACAACCGCTCGAGGAGCATGGCGCGACGGTGCGGATCGGCGCTCAGCAGCCGGACGGCACCGTCGCCGGCCCAGCGCCGAAGCGCTAGATGCTCGTGCTCTGACTCGTCGTCGGGGAAGGCGACCTTGAGCATCACCTGGGTGCCGTCCGCCGTGCGCGCGGGCAAGACGATCGAGCAGTAGCCGTGGGTCGGGTCGCCGTCCGGTGTCAGGTTCCAATCGTCGAGTTGGCTGCGGACCAGCTTGGGCAGGCCATCGACCCACGTCGCCCACTCCGGTCCACGAGCCGCCATCGCACGCACTGCGGCGGGCAGTTCGATCACCGGACCCATCGTTCCATCCGGGCTGCGACGCTCGGGAATGCGCACCAGGGACCTCGTGTTGCGCCAGACATGAGTGCGCCTTTCGATCCTCGTCTCCTGCTGTCCGAATCCCGAATCGGCGTCCTCGCCACCATCAAGGCGAATGGCCTCCCACAGCTGTCGCCGGTGACACCGTTCTACGACCGGCAGGCCGATGTCGTCCAGGTCTCGATGACCGACGGTCGGGCCAAGACCGCCAACCTTCGACGCGACCCCCGCGCCGCGCTCGAGGTCACGAGTGCCGACGGCTGGGCGTGGGCGACCGCCGAGGGGTCGGTCACCCTCACCGGTCCCGGCACCGACCCGCACGGTCCCGAGGTCGAGGCACTCGTCGACTACTACCGGGCGGCGGCGGGGGAGCATCCGGACTGGGACGAGTACCGGTCGGTGATGGTGTCCGACCGCAGGGTGCTGATGACGTTGGCGGTCGAGCGCGTGTACGGCGAGAAGATCCGCTGAGCGATCGCCAAGGGCCGCCACGCTAGTGGCGTTAACATCGGAGTGTGACCGAGCGCAGGATTCTCGGGGAACTTGACTTCGATTACGAGGTGAGCGACCTCGCCGACGACGACGGCTGGTTCGGTCGTGCGCAGGTCGACGCGACCGAGCCACTGACCACGCCAGAGCTCGACGCACCACCCCGCGACCATCCGCAATATCCCGTGGAGTACGACCCGGACGACCCCGACCCCGAAGATCCCGAGCCCCAGGACACAAAGTGGAGCGGCATCCTCGCGCCGCGCAACGGGCGCCAAGGCGTTCCACCGACCAGGTCGTGGGAGTCCACGCTGGCCAACAGCGGCGCGTGGGACTTCAAGGTGTCCACCATCGGCCCGTGGTACCGCTCGAAACGCGTGCTGGCCGCAGCCGCCGCAGTGGCGGCGGCCGCGCTGGTGTTGACCGGCGTCATCCTCTTCACCCGAGGTTTAGGCGCAGGCGTCGAGGAGTCGACGCCCGTGTCGCCGAGCAACCCCACCACTGCCGGGCCAGCACCCTCGAGCCAGGCGCCCGTTCTGTCCACCGCGATTGCGCCGCCGCCGCTTCCACCGCCACCGCCACCGGCGCCGTCGGCCGACCAGATCACCGTGGCACCGACCCGCGGGTACACGCCGCCCCGTCGATCCGCGCCATCCCGATCGGACATGCCCGAGATCGGGGTGACCCGCACCCCGGTCACCCGGGCACCGTTGAGCGCGACGCCACCTCCGCCTCGCACTCCTGACCGGAACTCCTCGACGCCGGGGGACGGGCCCAAGGGCGGATGGGGACGCTGGTAGGCCGTCAGCGGACGGTGGTCTTGAACCGCTTGCGATAGGCGCCGGGAGTCAAGCCAAGTTCGCGTTGAAACAGCCGCCGAAGAGATTCGCTCGAACCCACGCCGGTTCGTTCGGCGACGTGCTCGAGGGATTCCGGGCCGCTGGTGAGGATCGCGCAGGCGGCTTCGAGCCGGGTGCGGTCGACGAAATGCTGTGGGGTGTGGCCGGTTTCGGTGAGAAAGAGCCGCGAAAGGTGGCGGGCACTGACCCCCGCACTTGCGGCGAGCGAGCCAAGAGTGTGGTTGGGCCGCGGGTCGGCGGTGATGGTGTTCATGACGTCGCGTACGACGGAGTTGTTGGTGGGCAGGGCTTCCAAGCGGACGCTGAATTGCGATTGGTCGCCGGGCCGGGCCATGAAGACCACCAGGTCTCTCGCGACGTCGCGCGCCAGCGTCGGTCCGTGGTCTTGTTCGATCAGCGACAGGGTGAGGTCGATTCCCGCGGTGACGCCTGCGGAGGTGGTGTAGGCGCCGTCGGTGACGAAGATCGCCGCGGCGTCGACGCTCACCTCGGGGAATCGTGCCGCGAGTTGACGCGCGAGCTTCCAGTGGGTGGCCGCCCGCCGGCCGTCGAGCAGTCCTGTGGCGGCAAGGGGAAAGGCGCCCGCGCAGATCGAGACGGTGCGCTGGCTGTGTTGCGCCAGTTGGCGAATGGCGGCGACGAGCTCTGCGTTGGTGATGCTCGCCTGCCAGTCCGGCGCACCGGGAACGAGCAGGGTGCCGATGCGGTCGGACACCAGATGTGCGGCGGTGTCGACACCAAGGCGGGCACCAGAACTGGCGATGACGTCGCTGCCGGTGACCGACGCGTGCACCACGCGGTAGCGGGCCCCGAGGGCGTTGGCCGAGGTGAAGGCGTCGACCGGTCCCGTGACGTCGAGCATCTGGATGCCGTCGTACACCATGACCACGACGAGGTGTGGCTCAGCTGCCATCAGAACCACGTCATTCGTTCGAGCGTGTCCACATGTGTGCCTTTCCTGGCGCTTCGTGCACGGCCGCAGCGACTACTGCAGGGCGATAGTCGAATCAACGGCGCTGACCCGGCGTCACGCATCGAAGAGAGAGGAACCGACATGACTGAAATCATTGCGGGGGTTCGCATCCCTGACAGCGCATTGGCACAGGAGGCCACCCAGCTAATCCGCGACACGACCAACGAGCTGATCTTTCATCATTCGCGGCGGGTGTTCCTGTTCGGCTCGCTGCAGTCGCGGCGGTTGGGCATCGCCCCAGACCCCGAGCTGCAGTACGTCGCGGCACTGTTCCACGATACGGGCCTGGTGGCGCCGTACCGGGGAACCGAGCAGCGGTTCGAGTTGGACGGTGCGGACACCGCGCGGGGCTTTCTGACCTCGCACGGATTCTCGGCAGCGGAGGCCGACGTGGTGTGGACGGCGATCGCCCTGCACACCACGCCGGAGGTGCCGTACAAGATGGATCCGGTGATCGCGGCCACCACTGCAGGCGTCGAGACCGACGTTCTCGGCATCCGGCTGGACGCCATCAACGCAGCAGAGATCGACGCGATCACAGCGGTGCATCCGAGGCCGAACTTCAAGAACGAGATCCTGCAGGCATTCACCGACGGTTTCTCGGACCGACCCGAGACCACGTTCGGCACCGTCAACGCCGACGTGCTGGAACACTTCGTGCCAGGCTTCCATCGGATCGACTTCGTCGACGTGATCAAGAACTCGGCCTGGCCGGAGTAGCCCCGACGCGGCCGATCTACGATGACCTGTCGCCGAGGACGCCGGAGGAATCATGACCAGTGAAACGAGTCCCGTTGCCACCCAGCGCGACCCGGAACTGGCTGGCCAGACCGTCGTCTTGATCGGCGGCTCCGCGGGAATCGGGCTCGAGACCGCGCGACGCGCACGGGCCGAAGGCGCCGAGGTGATTCTCACCGGCCGCAATGCCGACCGGCTCGAACAAGCGGCGCTCGACGTCGGCGCGCAACGGACCGCGGCCTTCGACGCCAATGACCCGGCCGCCCTTGAGGCCTTCTTTCAGTCGCTGACGACGCCGATCGACCACGTGTTGATCACGGCGGGCGGCCCGCAGTACGGGCCCCTTCTCGAGATGGACGCGGCCCAGGTGCAAGAGGCGCTCAGCGGGCACGTGGTGCTGGGGCTCGCGGTCGCGCGCAACGTCGTCGGCAAGATGAGGCCCGGCGGCTCGCTGGTCCTGATGGGCGGCACCGGCGGACGGCGCATCGACCACGGCCTTGGCATCGTCTCGGCAGCCACTGCTGCGCTGCCTCCGTTCACGGCCGCGCTCGCGCTCGAGCTGGCACCGGTTCGCGTCAACCTCATCGCCGCCGGTTTCGTCGACACCCCATTGTCGGCAACGCTGCTCGGAGATCGACTCGAGGAACGCCGCGACGAACTCAGGGCAACGCTTCCGATCGGCCGCGTCGTCGGACCTGCCGACGTCGCCGCGCTCGCGGTCCACCTGATGAGCAACACGGCTCTCACCGGAGCGACGTACGACATCGACGGTGGCCAGCAGTTCGTGTGATGCAAACGATGATCGACTTCGACGTCGCACCGGTCTTCGCCATGCCCGAGGTCGATGGGGTCGGCCTGCGCGAAGGCATGTTGATCGAGGGCCCGCAGGGCTGGGGTGAATTCAGTCCACACGACGGCGACGACGACCGCGTCGCCGCGCGATGGCTGACCACGGCGATCGAGTCGGGCACGGTGGGGTGGCCCGACCCCGTGCGCGGCCGCGTCCCGATCGCCGTCACGGTGCCTGCGGTCGATCCCCGGCGGGCACACCAAATCGTCGCGAACGCCGGCTGCCGCAGCGCCGAGGTCACCGTCGGGGATGGCGCGGGTTCGCTCGCCGACGACGTCGCCCGGCTGGAGGCGGTGCGCGAAGCACTTGGCGCAGACGGCGTTATTCGCTGTTGTGCCAACGGAATCTGGGACGTCGACACCGCCGTGTCGGCGATCGCGGCGCTCGACAAAGCCGCAGGCGGACTCGAGTACGTCGAGCAGCCGTGTCGCTCCGCCGAGGAACTGGCCGCCGTCCGCGGCCGAGTCGACGTTCCCGTCGCCACCACCGTGCCCATCCGCCCCGACGATGCGCCCCGGGCGTCGCTCGTCGGCGTCGCGGACATCGCGGTCCTTCGGTGCGGACCGCTTGGCGGCGTGCGCCGTGCGCTGGTGATCGCCGAGGCGTGCGGGCTGCCGTGCGCCGTCACCTCGACGGGGAAGTCGAGCATCGGGTTGTCCGCGGGACTCGCGCTAGCCGGGGCGCTGCCGGAACTGCGGTACGCCTGCGGGTTCGGCGCCACGTCCCTGTTGTCCGGCGACCTGGTCGCCGGCACACGCTCGTTGATACCCGTCGGCGGTTACCTGCCGGTGGCACCGATGCCACCGGCACCGGACCCGGAACTCGTCAAGCAGTACGCGATCACCGACACGGACAGGATCGCCTGGTGGCGCCAACGATTGGGTGCTGCCCGCGCCGTGGTGTGACGTACTCGAGCCCATCTGCCCCGCTGATGTCGACCCCGCCTTCGCCGGTCCGCAGTTCCGTGCGGTGGCGGCCAGCGAGATCACCCAAAACGGCGGCCCGGCGCTCAAAGTCCTTGCGGGTGAACTCAAGTCAGGCAGCGGCGAGGTGACCTATGTCAACGTCCCCGTCGCCTTCGCCAAGGTCCTGGACGGCCTGCATTGAGCATCGTGCGGGGACGTTATCCAGCGGAGAGGCAACCCACATTGGGGATGCAAGCGCTGGCGCCGCCGGGTCCGGCCGTGGCGCCTGCACCGGGAACGCTGGCGCTCGCGCCACCGGGTCCGGCCTCCGCGCCAGCACCGGGAACGTAGGCACCGGTACCCTCGGGCCCGGCCGTCGCGCCAGCACCGGGGACGGTCGCGCCGGCACCCTCAGGCCCGGCCGTCGCGCCAGCACCGGGGACAGTCGCGCCGGCACCCTCGGGTCCGGCCGTCGCGCCGGCACCCGGGACGGTCGCGCCGGCACCCTCAGGCCCGGCAACCGCCTCGGCACCCGGGACTGCGGCGTTCGCACCCTCGGGTCCGGCCTCCGCACCAGCACCAGGGACAGTCGCGCCTGCGCCCTCAGGTCCGGCCGTCGCGCCAGCACCAGGAACGGTCGCGCAGACGGTGCCGTCGGCGTTGACGCAGCCCGGCGGGGGATCGGCCGAGGCGGGCGGCGCCACCGCGATGGCGGAGACCGCGGCACCAGCGAGCAGAACCGACTTCAGGGAGATCTTCAGAGTGTTCGTTTTGAGTGCCATGCGGTCTGGACTACCCACACCTGCGGGACCCTGAAACTGTGAGCTGGGCTCGATCCGCAGAAGAGGCACGAATGCGCAGGTAGTCGCGGCGGAGTCAGAACCGGAACCGCGATCCGCGCCTACAAATCGAGCGTCAATCGCGCACCCGGCGCCGCTCTGGAGATGCAGACCAGCATCATGCCGCCGTCGCGTTCCGGAATCGTCAGGAGCGTGTCGCGGTGGTCGACCTCTCCGTCCAGCACCCGGGTGCGGCACGTTCCGCAGAATCCCTGTTGGCACGAGTAGGGGGTGGTGACCCCTTCACGCCGCAACGCCCCAAGGAGAGTCTCGTCGGCGCCGACCCGCACCGACGCTCCCGACGACGCGACGGTGACGTCGAACTCACTGCCGTCGAGCACTGGAGGATCGGCGAACCGTTCAAAGTGCAGTTCGACGTCACGCTTCGGCCGATCGGGTCGGTGTCGATGATGTGTGGCGAAACCCGTTGCAGCGCTGATGGTCCAGCTAGCGTCGGCTCATGGAAACACCTACTGCTGCAGCAACCATGCCCACGTCGCGCAAAGTGCTCTGCGCCGTGTACGCCGCGATCTCCGTCGCCGCGCTGATCGCCACGTGGAGCCAGAACGTTGCGTATTTCAACGGCACCCCGGGTGTGCCTCAGGGGCTTGGCTCCTTCTTCGCCGAGACTCGAGTGACACCCGCTTCCCGATCGATCACCGTCGACATTCTGTTCTTCTTCCTCGCTGCGGCGATCTTCATGGTGATCGAGTCCAGGAAGCACGGTGTCACGTTCGTGTGGGCCTACATTCTGGGCGGAGGTCTCATCGCAGTCAGCGTCACGTTCCCGCTGTTCTTGATCGCGCGAGAAATGCGCCTGCTGACTTCAGACGCATCTGAGGTGCGCATCCTCGACACTGGCTTGCTGGCGATTGTCTCCGCGGCGACGGTGGGCCTGTCGATCTGGGTGGATGCCGGTCCATGACGACGTCGACGCAGATGACGGGCCGGGTACGCTCGCGATCGTGACCGAACGGCCATTCGTGCCCGCTGACTTCGTCGTGCCACTCGAGCTCGTTGGACCCGGCTTCCGGCTGGTTCCGCTTGAGCCAGAGCACAACTCCGCCGACCTTGCCGCGTGGTCGGCGAGCATGGAGCACATTCGGGCCACCCCGGGCTTCGGCGGGCGGCCCTGGCCGCACGACATGACGGAGTCTGAGAACCTGGTCGACCTCGAGCAGCATGCCGTCGACTTCGCGGCGCGCACCGGATTCACCTACACCGTCCTCCCGCCGGGCCGGCCAGACGGTCGAGAGGTGATCGGCTGCGTGTACGTCTATCCGCCTCAGCCCGGCGACCCAGGCGATGCCGCGGTTCGTTCCTGGGTACGCGCGGATCACGCCGAGCTGGACTCCGTCCTCTACACCGCGGTCCGGGACTGGCTGGCCAGTGACTGGCCCTTCCACGAAGTGGAATACGCTTCCCGCCCCTGAGGCACCCTCGCGCGCGGCGCTCTTGCGGCCTTGACAGACTGTGTGCATGGCACAGATAACGTTGCGCGGAAATCCCATCAACACGGTCGGTGAGCTGCCCGCCGTCGGGGCCCCGGCCCCCGGCTTCACCCTGACTGGCACCGATCTCGGCGCCGTCAGCAGCGACCAGTTCCGGGATAAGCCCGTGCTGCTGAACATCTTTCCCTCGGTGGACACGCCGGTGTGCGCGTTGAGCGTGCGGACCTTCAACGAGCGCGCTGCGGCAAGCGGCCTCTCGGTGCTCTGCGTGTCCAACGACCTGCCGTTCGCCCAGAAGCGATTCTGCGGCGCCGAGGGCATCGAGAACGTCACCACGGCGTCGGCATTCCGCGACAGCTTCGGCGCGGACTACGGCATCACCATCACCGACGGTCCGATGGCCGGATTGCTTGGCCGGGCGGTCGTGGTGATCGGCGCGGACGGAAACGTCGCATACGCCGAACTGGTGCCCGAGATCGCCACCGAGCCCAACTACGACGCCGCGCTGGCAGCGGCGAGCTAGGTTTCGAGCGCCTCACGGCGGTACGAGCAGTCGCTCCCATTGATTAATCGACTAATCAATCTAATAATGGAGTAGTGAAGCGACTGCGGGTTTGGTGGACAGGGGTGACCGCTCGGCATCCGCGCCGCTATGCGTACCGGCATGTCGCCGGGGCCGTCGGTGGCGTGCTGCTGACGATCGTCGGCGTCACCGTGTTCGCCAAGACCGTGGCGGGGGAGATCATCGATGCAGTATTGGCTTGGCTGCCCGACCTGCGGTTGCCGGACATCGGCTTTCCCGATCTGCCGATCCCGTCCATACCGTTGCCTGACCTACCGGACATCACCATGCCCGCCTGGGTGGGCTCGATCGCCGACGTGGCCAAATACGTTGTCCCGGTGCTGATTGCGTTGGCAGTAACCCAGGCCGAGATCAAGCGCAGGGCGGCGAGGGACGGTCGAGGTGACGCCGACAACCCCAAGGATTGATCGGCTCAGGCCGAGCCGTGAAACGCCGCGGCGAAGAAGGCCACCTCGAGCCCCATCGCCCGCCGGTAGACCGCGGCCACCGGGGCGCCGTCATCGCCCTGTTCGTCGAGCAGCTGTTCGAGGCGGCACGCCAACGCCTCGAAGCCAGGGTCGGCGTAGGCACTGACCCACTCGCCATAGGGTCCCGCCGCGTCGGCGTCCAGCGCCGCGCCAAGCCATGCATAGAGCCGCATGCAGGGAGTCATCGCGGCGAACACCATGCCCAACGTGCCGGTGGCTGCGGTCGCGAGCAGGAAGTCGGTGTATGCCAGGGTCGCCGATGACGGCTCGACGCCTGCCATGCCGATACCCCAGCGGGCGGCATACGAGGCGTGCAATCCGAGCTCCTCACGAACCCCGGCAAGCAGATCAGCCAGCGCGAGCAATGTGGCCGTGTCGGAACTGCGTGCCAGGGCGAGAGCGTATGCGCGGGCGAAGGATTCGAGGAAGAAGGCGTCCTGCGCGACGTAACCCGCGAAGATCTCGCGCGACAGCGATCCATCCCCGAGGCGCGATACGAAGGGATCGGCGAGCGCCTTTTCCGCCAGGTCGGCGTTATCGGCCCACAATCGTGCCGACAGGGTCACATCCGCAGTCATGCCAGGGCCATGTCCCAGAACGCCACCTCGTGCGTCAGCACGTCGGCCACCAGGTCGTCATGCCCCTCGAGGGTGGCCAGCTCGCCGAGCCCGTCGACGTAGCCCGCGAAGGCCGGGTCAGTCCAGTGCTCAACGAACTCTCCGAACGGGGACGTACTCGACGCGGCGGAGGCCCAGCCGAGCAGGTACACCCGCTCCAGCACCCAGAGTGCCGTCACGGCGGCGTCGAAGGGCGCGGCGTCGAGTCGCTGCAGCAGCGCGCGGTAGGCCAGCGTCGCCGGCAGCGCGTCCGCTCCCAGGTCGATCCCTCGCGGCGCGGCCATCACCTCGAACCAGTCCAGTTCGGCAACGAGCGCGACACACCCGCCGGCGAGGACCGCCTGCGCCTGCCGCGGCGCGCGTCCCAGCAGGCGGGCCTGGAAGGAAAGCAGGTCGGCGACGAACAAGGCGTCTTGCGCCAACCACCGATCGAACGCCGCGTCTGCAATCGTGCCGTCGCGTACTGCGTCGAGAAACGGATGCCGGGTAGCGGCGGACCAGAGGGGATCGAGCACGCCATGAACAATAGCGGCGGCCTCGCCGGAAGGTCTCGGGGCGAGCGAAGCGACGGGGGTTGATCTCGGGCCCGCATCTACAGGGGATCAATTGCTACACGAAGGCGTAACGAATGCGCCGTAGCGGCCTGGTGACGGCTCTGCGGCAAGAATTGCGGATAGCCTACGGGCGGTGCAGTTTTGGCCACACGGGTGGGACGTCCCGGTAGGGAGTCATGGAATGTCGGCCGAAACGTGAAGACATCGCGTTGATGCCGGAGAGGTGGAATTCGAAATGAGACGCATCTACGCGTTGGCGATCAGCGTGGCCTTGTTGATGGCGACGCCCGGTCTGGCGACCGCTGACCCCTACACCGCGCCTGTCAGTCGGCAACAGGCCATCCAGTACGTGATTTCACGTGCGCTCGCGCAGCGCGGCGTGCCGTACACCTATGGAGGCGGCAATGCGTCGGGACCCACCCTTGGCGCCAAACCCGCCGCCGACGTCGCTGACACCAGCATCACCGGCATGGCCCCGGCGCCTGCCGTCGGTGGTTTGACGCAGACTCCCCAAATCGGCTTGGCTCCGGCCCCCGCGCTCGGTGCCTTGACCCCGGCCCCCGCCCTCGCCGGGGCGGCCCCGGCCCCCACCGTCGTCGGATTCGACGCTTCCGGTCTGGTGCTGTACGCCTTCGCAGGCGTCGGTATCAAGCTGCCGCGTTCCTCGGGTCAGCAGTACGCCGCACTGCAGAAGGTCCTGCCGTCGCAGGCCCTGCCCGGCGATCTGATCTTCTTCGGCCCCGAGGGGAGCGACAGCGTCGCCCTGTTCGTGGGAAATGGGCAGATGTTGGAGGCCACCAATCCGGCCGTGGCGGTCTCACCCGTACGCACCAACAACATGGCTCCCTACCTGGGCAGGGTCATCGCGCAGTGACCTGGGGCGATCCCCGCCGCGGCTGAACGCGCACGAGTGCCCCACGTCCCGGTGCGATGGCCACTCCACGGGATTGGCAGCGTTCGTCGCGGGTGCTCGTCGGACTGATGACGTAGTCGCGCAACAGAGTTCGTAGCACGACCCGCATCTCCATGGTCGCGAACGCGGCGCCGATGCAGCGGCGGACTCCGCCGCCGTACGGGATCCATTCGGCGGGGTCGGGCGGCCGGGAGATGAAACGGTCGGGATCGAAGCGACGGGCGTCGGGGAAGACGGTTTCGTCGGCGTGCAGCAGCCCGATGCTGGCGACGATCGTCTGGCCCTGCGGGAACGTCCACGGGCCGATCTGCAGGGTTGGGGCCTTGACCTGCCGGAACGTCTGGTCGACGACCGGGCGGGTGCGCTGGACCTCGAGGATCGTGGCGTGCAGGAGTTCTTCGGATCCGTTGTCGAGGTCCGCGTTCAGGCGGTCGAGCAGCTCGGGGTGTCGCTGCAGCCGCTCGACGGCCCAGGCCAGCGTGGTGGCGGTCGTCTCGTGGCCCGCCGCAAGCAGGGTCATCAACTCGTCCGCGATCTCGGCGCGCGTCATCGGCGAACCGTCCTCGTAGCGGCTCTGCAGCAACAACGACAGTACGTCCTCGCGGGCATCGAGATTCGGATCGGACTGGGCTTTGTCGATCAGCCTGTCGACGATCGCGTCGTACTCCCGGCGGTACAGATGGAACCGGCCCCAAGGACTCCAGCGGCCCCAATCCCATTGCGGCACGGGGACCAAGGCAAGCATCGAGCCTAGTTGGATTGCGGGTGGCAGCATTTGCCGAAGACGCTCCAACTCCTGGCCCTCGGCCCCGAACACCGCCCGCAGGATGACGTTGAGGGTGATGCGCATCATCGAGGGCATCGTCGCGAAGGTTCGGCCCTGCGGCCACGTCGCGAACTCGTCGACCGCTTCGCGCTCGACGATCGCCTCGAAGGCAGTCAGCCGGCGTCCGTGAAACGGTGGCGTCATCAACTTGCGTTGTGCGCGATGCCGGTCGCCGGTCAACGCGAACAACGAATTCGGTCCCATGACACGTCCGAGGTTGGCCTCGGTCGTGTCCACGGCGTCGGGGCCGGCCCTGAAGAGTTGACGAATGTCGTCCGGATCGCTGAGGACGACCATGCGCCCGAAGATGGGCAGGTGAATCGAGAAGGTGGACCCGTAACGGCGGCGCACGACCTCGAGAGCCGCGGTGCGGTTGGCCACCGCCAGCACGCCTTGGACGGCTCGGGGGATGGGTGGGCCAGCTGGCAGCTTGATTGCGGTCGTGTTCTCGCTGGTCGCGCTTTGATTCGTCGTCGCGCTTTGATTTGTCGTGGTCATCACATCTCCCGACTAACGGCCATGGCCCGGCGATGATAGTCGGCGAAGACGTCGAGTCAATGCACACGAGACGACGCGTTGACGGCGTCCCTCGTGGGCCATACTGGCCTCGATGGCCGTCGCATACCACTTCGCGCACTTCGATATCCGAGTGCGGGCGTGAGGCATCGTCACCACCGCGTTCCCGTGGGGACGTTCGACGCGGCGACGAATCGGTGGACGGACGTCGACGCCGCAGGTGCCGTCGATCGCGATGAGCTGACCGTGTCGACGTTCAACGTCTGGTTCGACGAGTACTTCGCCGACGATCGCTATCTCGCCATCGCAGAGCTGCTGGCCCGAGACATGCCTGACGTCATGGTGTTTCAAGAGGTGACCCCGGTCGCGCTGGACGTCTTCCTGGCCCAACCGTGGATCCGGGACTGCTATCGTCGTGCCGCGGTCACCAGCGCCGAACTCGGCAACTACGGGATGCTGATGTTGTCGCGGCTCCCGATCAACCGTGCCACCTACACCCGGCTACCGACCCGCCTGGCACGCGGATTTCTCACAGCGGAGTTCACGATCAACGGTGGCGCAGTGGTGATCTGCGGGATTCATCTCGAAAGCGGTAAGGCCTCAGCGGGATTGCGCGCCCGGCAGCTTGGCAGAGTCTTGCGTGCACTGGGCGGCGCCGACGACGCTGTCGTCCTCGGCGATTTCAACATGCGCGACACCGAGAACGAACGGATCGGCCCGCCCTATTGCGATGTCTGGCCGGCTCTGCGGCCACACGATGACGGCTTCACCGAAGACACGTCCATCAACCTCATGCGCTTGGACAGCAAGGACAAGCACAGGCAGGTCCGATTCGATCGGGTATTGCTCAAGGGCCCCGGCTGGACGGCCGACAGCATCGACCTGCTGGGGACCGAACCGATTTCGCGCGCGCAACCGCGGGTGTTTCCGTCCGATCACTTCGGTGTGCGATGCCGCCTCATCCGTCAGCCGGCGGTGGGTGAGACTACCCGCCGGCGGCGCCTGCCCTTTCGGATGCCATCACTTCGGTTGCGGCGCGCTCGCCCGAGCGGATGGCTCCGTCGATGAAACCGCTCATGACAGCCGAGCTTTCGGTCCCGGCCCAGTGGATGCGACCGCATGGTTCACGCAGTGCGGGGCCGAACTCGGTGAGTACACCGGGTGGGGCGTGGCTGATCATGCCGCCCCCGGAGTAGCGTTCGGCGCTCCAGTCCTGCTCGACGTAGTCGACGGGGGAGCGTGCCTTGTCGCCGAATCTCTGAGCGACGGCGTCGAGCACCACGGCTCTGCGCGCGTATGCGCCGAGCCGCGCGACCCGCCGCGCGACGGGCCCCTCGGTGATGATGGTGAGAACGCCGGGGCGCCCGGTGTCCGTACAGGAGTCGATGGTGAGATTCGCAGGCGACCCTGGCGCGAACGACTGGCCGGACAGGCCGTCGGAACGCCAGAACGGCTCGTCGTACACCAGCGCGATCTTGAAGACGGCGCCCAATGGCATGCGCTGGTGCAGAAACGATCGATCCATGGGCAGCATCGGCTCGTAGGTGATCTGGCCGGCGATCGCCAAGGGCACGGCGACGATGGCTCGGCGTGCGCGCACCTCGGAATCGTCTGAGCGCACGGTGACCCCATCGCCATTCTGGGAGATGCTTCGGACGGGTTGCGACAGGTGGAGCGCGTCGCCGAGTTCGGCGGCGATCGGCCGGTAGATGGCGCCCATGCCGCCGACGGGCCTGGCATCCTCTGCGGCGTCCTTGACGCCGAGCACGAAGCTCGGTCCGCCCGCCGACGCCATCTGGTGGAGCACGAACAGCATCGACACCTCCGAGGCGGCCGAGGTGTAGGTGCCTGCGATGGCCGCCTCGAGGAGCTGGTGAGCTGGCGTGGACAAGGTGTGCCTGTCCAGCCACTGCGCGACGGTGATCTGATCCCATTTGTGCGCCTTCGGCGCCGCCCACGGGGCGTCCAGCGGAATGGACTTGCACATGCGGCCCAGCCCGAAGAAAACCGCACCGAGGTTGGCGACCACCCACGGGTTCATCGTCAACGGAATCGTGCCCTTGTAGCGATACTTCTTGCCGCCGACGTACATCATGGCGTCGCCGTCGACGTACTGCTTGTAGCTCGGGACCTCGAACTCCTTCATCAACCCGTAGATGGCATCTTGGCCTGGCCCGATCCAGGCTCCACCGCGATCGATCCACGACCCGTCGTCCCGCTCTTCGGTGAACGTGCGACCGCCCACCCGATCGCGGGCCTCCAGCAGCACCACGGAGTAGCCCGCTTGTTTCAATCTCAGTGCGGCAGTGAGCCCGGCGAACCCAGCACCTATCACGCAGTAGTCCACGTCGGTCATCAGCGCTCCCACTGTTGCGTCCGCGGAATGCGGGATGCGGGTTCGCAGTCTAGCCAGCTAGCAGGGCTTCCGAACGAGGTTTGCAGCCACTCGCACTGCGGCTACGCGATCGCGTAGCGTCGAGGCCGTGGAGCTCAAACTCGAGGTCATCGTGCTGCCGGTGTCCGACGTGGACCGAGCGAAGGATTTCTACGTGGCGCTGGGGTGGCGTCTGGATGCCGACTTCGCCACCGGTGATGACTTCCGGGTGATTCAGCTGACCCCTCCCGGGTCGCCGTGCTCGATCATCTTCGGCACCGGAGTCAGCACGGCCGCACCGGGTTCCGTCGACGGATTGCATCTCGTCGTCACCGACATCGAGGCGGCCAGGGCCGAGCTCGCCGGCCTTGGCGCCGACATCAGCGAGGTCTTCCACGACGTCGGCGGCGTGTTCCACCGCGCGGGAACCGACGGTCGAGCACCAGGTCCGGACCCCAAGCGCGGCAGTTACGCCTCGTTCGCCTCGTTCAGTGACCCTGACGGCAACACCTGGACCCTGCAGGAAATCGTCGAGCGCCTTCCCGGCCGATGAGCGTGCCGGGTCCCCGGGTCGGTTGTGTGTTCCGACCTCAGTACGCGCCCGAGAAACTCGGCGCTGCCGCACGTGCCGCCGATGCCGCAGGACTCGACGAGATGTGGCTGTGGGAGGACTGTTTCGCGACCGGCGGGATCTCCACGGCCGCGATCGCCCTTGCCAACAGCGATCGGATGTCCGTCGGCATCGGTGTGTTGCCCGCCCCGATGCGCAATGTCGCGCTCACCGCGATGGAGATCGCCACCCTGGAACGCGCCTTTCCCGGCCGGGTCCGCATCGGCGTCGGTCACGGGGTCCAGGACTGGATGCGCCAGATCGGCGTGAAGGTTGCCTCACCGATGACCTACCTGCGCGAGTATCTCGTCTGTCTGAGTGCACTTCTGCGCGGCGAAACCGTCACCTACGCTGGCAGATACGTATCGCTGACCGACGTCTGCCTCGAGTGGCCACCGACGTCGAACACGGAGTTGCTCGCCGCGGCGAGCGGGCCGCGGACCCTGGAACTGAGCGGCGAGCTGGCCACCGGAACCATCATCTCGAGCGGTTCCTCACCCGACGCACTGCGAGAATCGCTGGGACACATCAACTCCGGGCTGGCTCGACGCGCCGCACCTGGCCCGCACTCGGTCACCGTCTATGTCGTGTGCACGACGGGGCCCGACGCCCACGCGGATGCTCTCCGAGAACTGAAGCACTGGGATTACGACCCGGGTCAGGACGTCGCCGCGTTCGGCACCGCCGCCGACATCGCACGCACCGCCCGACGATGGGTGTCGGCAGGCGCAGACACCGTTGTGCTGCAACCCACCGCCGAAACCGACTTCGAGTCTTTCGCAGCGTTCATCGGCTCCGAAGTCCAGCCGCTACTCAAGGGCTGACGCGCGCCAGCGCATCGGCCGCGCAGGCCATCGCGACCGAGTCGCGGCCGTTGTGCTCGTCGACCTTTCGCCGGTGTCCGCGGTCGCCAATCCACGCCGCCTGATCGGCCATCATGCGACGCAGCAGGTCGCAGTACAACGGCATCTTCTGCGGGCCTTCCCAGTGCAGGTCGAACTGCTGATAGGCGTCGTGCTGGTGTCCGTGCGAATAGAACTCGCGATCGCGCGGGCCGTAGGTCGTCAGCACGTCGATCCGCGCACCGGGAAACAGGTCGCTCAGCTCGCGCGTCTGCGACTCGTTGGCCACCGCGTGAATGCGGACGCTCGTCGGCACCCAGCCGTGCAATACCAAGTCGCCACGTTCGAAGACGAGCCGAAGCTCCTGGCGATCCAGCCGCGCCGGCTGGTGAAAGCCGTGGTAGAAGTTGAAATGCGCGCCGCCGGGGGAGCGCACCGTGCATTGCACCTGGTCCTCGCAGCCGTCCGACCTACGACTGGCCTGCGCGGAGACGACGTCACCGGCGCCCAACCAGCCCGTCAGCATGTCGAAGAAGTGCACGCCGTGCTCGACGAAGATTCCGCCGCTCTTCTCGCGATCCCAGAACCAGTGCTCCGGCGGAAGATTCTCGTCGGAGGCGTAGTTCTCGAAGTAGCCGTGCAGCAGTTCGCCAAGCGGCCCGCGATCGATGACCTCACCGACGATGTCGAACAACGGGTTGTAGCGCTGCATCAGGTTCGCGACGAGCAATAGGTCCTGCCGCTTCGCGAGGCCGACCAGCTCGTCGGCTTGCCCGACGGTGAGGGCAAGCGGCTTCTCGCAGATGACGTGCTTGCCGGCCGACAGTGCGAGCTTCGACTGCTCGTAGTGCAGAAACGGTGGCGTGGCGATGTAGACCAGATCGACTGCAGGCAGTCCGAGCAGACGATCGACGTCGACGACGTCCTCGAGCCCGTAGCGCTGTGCTGCGGCCACGGCGGCAGGCCGTGCCGTGCCTGCCATGCCGGCCAGCCGTACCCCGGGAACCTGCACGAATTGCTGCAGCGCGAACAGTCCGAAGCCGCCAAGACCGATGACGCCGATACCGAGCTCGCTCATCGCTTCGAATCCTCTGGTAGCGGCGCTTCGTTGCCGTACTCGAACTCAACCACAGATCTCGGGGCCCTCGAACCACACGGCTACGGGATACTGGCGGTACACGCTGCCCACAACAAGGACGACCGCGACAAGGATCTCCACATGTACGTCCCGTCCCACTTCGCCGCCGACGAGGCAACCGTCGACGAGCTGCTCACCCGTAACGGCGCAGCCGATCTGATCACCGCCACCCCGGACGGGCTGCGGGCCACGATGCTGCCGTTCGTCTACGACCGCGCGCGGCGCACCCTGCTCGGGCACTTCGCCCGCAACAACGATCACTGGAAGCAGCCGGTTCTCGGTGACGCCCTCGTCATCGTCCGTGGGCCCGACAGTTACATCAGCCCGTCCTGGTATCCATCGAAGTCCGAGCACGGCCGCGTGGTGCCGACCTGGAACTACATGACGGCCCACGTCAGCGGCGCGCTGTCCATCCACGACGACGTGGACTGGCTCGCCAACCTGGTGCGGCGTCTCACCGATCTGCACGAGGCGGGCAAGCCGACGCCGTGGTCGGTCGACGACGCACCGGAGAAGTTCTTCCTCGGGCAGCTGCGAGCGATCGTTGGTGTGGAGATCGCCATCAGCAGCATCGAGGCGAAGTTCAAGCTCAGCCAGAACCGCCCGGACGCCGACATCGACGGGGTGATCGAGGGACTGCAGGGGGTCGGGGACGAGTCGGGCGCGGCGGCCGTGCGAGACCACCGGCGCTGAGCGCTGCGATCAACGTCCCGCGAACTCCGTCCACGGACGGGCACGATCGGCGGCCACCGCGATGAGCCGCTCGAGGCGCGGGCGGGCGACGTCGACCAGGAATCGTTCACGTTCGGAACCCGCGAGTTGCAGCGACTCGCGCCACACCGACCGGCCCGCGATGAATCCCGAGGCGCCGCCCTCGTCGAAGGCGATCTGCAGCACCTTGGTGAAGTCGTCGAACGGGACGCCCGCCGACAGCACCGCCCACGGCCGGTCGAGCACCTCGGCCAGCCGGCGGCACCCCTCGGGGGAGCCGGGGTACTCGAGCTTCAGTAGGTCGCAGTCGATCTCGTTCAGCGCGCGGGCCGCCTCGATGACGGCGTCCTCGCGGCGCTTGCCCGAGAGGTCTTCGTCATCGAGTGGGTACACCAGGTTCTCGATCACCGACGGAATGCCGACCCGTTTGCAGTCCTCGACGACGTCGCGCACGGCCTGCAGGCATTGCTCGACGAGATCTGGCTCGCCGGCCGCGGGGGCGGGACGGTCGGCGCGCAACTGGGCGAAGAACTTGTTCGCGTCACCGCCCTGCGACAGCACCCACTGAGAGTCCAGCGCCGGGTCGCGCCGCGTGATCGGTTCCACGCCGAACTTGCCGCGCTCGGCGGGCTCGGAGGCCACCAGCAGACCGCAGGACTCGGCGAGCGCCCCGGTGCCGGTGACCGCGGGGACACCGTAGGTCGGGTCGAACAGGATGCCGCTCGCCAACGGGGTGAGGATGCGGGCGACGTCGGTCTTCGACGTCACCAAGTCCTGGTCGGTGGCCTCGATGCCGACGGCACTGAACATGCGGCGCAACGTGTTTCGCTGGTCCATCGCGATGATCGAGAACACGCCGTTCGCCGCGATGTCGGCAAGTGTGCGGACCGGTTGGGTGGTGGACTGGG
Source organism: Mycobacterium sp. AZCC_0083 (assembly GCF_014202335.1). Lineage (GTDB taxonomy): Bacteria > Actinomycetota > Actinomycetes > Mycobacteriales > Mycobacteriaceae > Mycobacterium. The sequence goes on from NZ_JACHGP010000002.1 coordinate 302,789, forward strand.
TGGACATTTCGCTCCTTCTAGACGGGGCTTGGGACGATGGCCCGTTGGGCCAACATGGCAGCACCGGCGACGCCGGGCTCGGTTGATTCGGAGAACGTCAGGTGGTCGATCACCGCGGACTTCGCGGCCCGCACACTCGCCATTCGGGTCCACCCCCCGCTGGCAACCGCCCGTGAGTGAGGGCCAACGATGGCTTCCATCAGATCGAGCAGGGACTTGGTCTCGCGCGCGGTGTAGCGGGTTGCCGCCGCCCAGATGGTGGCTGGATCGGCGCCGTCGCGCACCCGCAAAACCACGTCGTCGCCCGTCGGGCCTGCCCCTGACACTTCGAGGCCGGCAGGCAGCGCCCCGACCGCCAACGCGGCGAGGTCGAGTATGTCTCGTTCGGCCGCGGTGGTCCTGCCCAGCAGCGCGAGCACCCGGCGCAGCAACAGACCGCCGCGGACCCCGCCGATGAGCGCGCTGGTGCCCGGTAGTACGTGCATGCCGACCGAGACACCGTTTCCGACCAGGTGTTCGCGCTGCTCGTCGGTGAGAACACCGGGCAACGAGCGCACGACGACGTCGGCGGTTCCCGTGGAGTTGAACAGTTCGTCGGGGCCCGTCGCACCGACACCGATGGCCGCAACGGCATGGTCGTGCCCGCCGACCACGAGCGCGGCATTCTGCAGGCCTGCGGGTAATCCGTTGTGCGCCAGCATGCCAACGCCTTCGCCGTACGGCTGACGGGCGGGCAGCAGTGTCGGCGGCAGTCCGAGGTGTGCCGCACCTTCGGTCCACGGTGCGCCGGTCGCTTGGTCGAGCAGGCCGGTTCGGGAGGCCAGCGACGGCTCGTACACGAGCTCGCCGCCGAGCCGGTGCACGACGTACTCGGGCACGCTGAGCCAGCGGTGCGCGGATGTCAGTTCGATGCCGTCGTCGACGAACCACAACAGTTTCGCGACGCTGGCCTGGCAGTCCAACGGAAGCCCCGTCCTTCGCACGAACGCGGATCCGAAGTGCCCGTCGCGCACGGCCATCGACTCGATCTGGCGAGCACCGCGGCGGTCGAACCACGCAACCACGGGTGTCCGCGGACTACCGGAACCGTCGAGCAGCACACCGCTTTCGGCAAGCCCCGCCACGGCGATCGCCGATACCCGAAGTGGCGCAACGGCGCTGGCATGTTCGTAGGCGCGGTGCAGCAGTTCGACGGTGAGTTCGACGAAGCACTCGGCGTCGAGTTCGGTGCCGCCGTCCGGCGTCGTCGTCCACGGTGTTCGAGCCTCGACCAATGCCAGCTGCTCGCCATCTGGCGTGCGCAACAAGGCCTTCGACATCGTGGTGCCCAAGTCGACACCCGCGACCGCGTCGCGCGTGATCATGGCCGCAGCTCCCCGGAGCCGCGCGGGATCAGTCGCACGGGCACGTGGAGTGTCGACACGGGCAGGTCGGGGTGGGCGATCCGCTCGGCGAGCCGGGTGGCGGCCGCGGCGCCGACGGCTTCAGCCGAATGGTCGACGACGGTAACGCCGGGTTGCAGGAGGTCGGCCATGGCGAAGTCGCCGAAGCAGACCAGCGCGACGTCGGTTCGGCCGAGGGCATGCAACGTCGGCACCACGCCGAGTGAGCAGCGGGTCGCCGCGCTCAGCAGCGCCGTCGGGGGAACGTTGGCACCCAACAGGTTTCGTGTCGCCTCCGCCGCAGAGGACGGGTCGGGGCACTCGGCGTGCACGAGCCGCGGGTCCGGGTCGAGCCCGTGTGCGGCCATGGCGCGCCGGTATCCGGCCAGTCGAGCGCGCGACGTCGGCACCACGGGATGGTCGCTGACGTATGCGATCCGCCGGTGACCGTGCGCGACGAGGTGGTTGACGGCATCCGCCGTTGCGGCCTCGTCGTCGATCCCGACGACGTCGGCGTCGAGTCCTGGCGCAGCGCGATCGACGAGTACCAGCGGTGTGTCGGTGCGCAGCCACGAGTGGTCGCCTGCAGTGGGGGCCAACAGCATGCCCGAGACCCGGCGCGAGAGCATCTGCTCGACGACGTCGCGCTCGCGGGCGGCGTCCCCGTGCGTGGAGGCGACGAGTACCGACTTGCCGCTGTTCGAGGGGGCCCGCTCGACGGCTTCCACCATCGCGGAGAAGAACGGGTCGGCGATCGACTCGACGACCATGGCCACGGCGGTGTCGGTGCCTGCGCGCAATGAGCGCGCCATCGAGTCGGGGGTGTACTTCAGGTCGCGCATCACCTGCTGCACGCGGGCGCGGGTGACGACCGCAACCTTGGGGTCCTCGTTGAGCACGCGCGATGCGGTGCGCAGGCTCACCCCGGCCGCCACCGCGACGTCGCGCAAGATGCTCTTGTCCACCACACCCACTCCCACGTTCCAACGTTGTGCCATCGATGGCATCAATCAGTCTGTCGGATTGTGCCATCGATGGCAAGACCTACCGGGGCAGCGCGTCGAGGACGGCGTGGGCCAGTTCAGCGGGGTGCAGGGTGGCATCGAGAGCGAGATGAGGCACGACGGGCGCCTGGCATGCCGTCGCCGCCGCTCCGGAGAGGTACGCAGCCTCGTCGGCGAGTTTCGCGGCGTCCCGGTCTGACGCGCGTTCGCGAAGCCTCCGCAACATCTCGGCGGGTTCGAGGCGCAGCCACACCAGCATGGGCACACCGCCCGCGGCCACCAGCAGGTCGTGTGTCTCCGCCCAGGCGGCCGGCTCGGCGCGCTCGGCGGTGAACGGGGCGACCAGCACCACCGGCATGCCCGCCGCGAGGTTGTCGACGGCGAGCCCGAGCACCACCCGGTAGCGCGCATCTCGGGTCAGCCCGGCCAGCCGCGGATCGTCGAGGTCATCGACGCCCACCAGCCCTTGCACGACCTCGACGAGTGGACCTGTCGCGACGTCCTGGTCGATCACGGCCGCGTGCAGCTCGCGTGCAACCAGGTGCGCAAGCGTGCTCTTGCCAGATGCCGGCGCGCCAGACAGCAGCACCACCGGCCGCGCGGTCATGCGCCGACGCCGTCGACGACCTCGCCGTGTCCGGCGCGCACCTTCTCGCCAGGCATCGCACACGACGTGCGCGTCACCAGCGAAACCGGCAGGACGGTGCGCCGCCGCAGCCGCCTATTTGGCTGGTCGAGCCGGGTGAAGAGTTGGCCTGCGGCGAAGCGTCCCATCGCGTCACCGTCCTGATGGATCACCGTCACCGCGGGGTTGAGTGCGGCGGCCGTCGGGAAGTCACCGAAACCGACGACACCAATGTCCTTGCGGCGCAACGTCTGCAGTGCCGATACCAGCGACACGGTGCAGCGGGCGTTCGACGAGAACACCGCGGTCGGCGGATCGGGGGCATCGAGCATGCGGCGCAGCGCCGCAGTCACCGTCGGGATGTCCACGGCACCGAGGTGCACGAGATCGCTGCGCTGCGGGAGACCCGCGTCGGCCAGCGCCTGCTGGCAGCCCTGCAGGCGCAGCATTCCGGTCACGGCCTGGTCGCCGGCGAACGCGATGCGCTGGTGTCCGTGCGAGATCAGGTGCCTGGTCGCCTCGCGTCCGCCACCGACGTCGTCCTGCACGACGGCGTCGGCAGCCAATCGACCGGGCACGCGGTCGACGAACACCAACGGCGTGCGCGCCTGCCACGTTCGCAGGAAGGACATGTCGGGGCCGACGGGGCAGATGATCATGCCTGCCACCCGCCGGTGCAGAACCGCCTCGATGGACCGTTGTTCGTGCGACGGCTCCCAGCCGACACTCGTCACGATGACCGCGACCCCACGCTGGCTGGCCTCGCGCTCGACGGCGTCAATAATGCTGGCGAAGAACGGATCTGCGACGCCGGGCACTGCAACACCGATCGCGGCGTCGCGGCCGGTACGGAACGTCACGGCGAGCATGTTGGGCACGTACTGCAGTTCGTCGATGGCTCGCTCGACGCGTTCGCGGACGTCCGCGGAGACGTAGCGGTCGTTGTTGACGACGCGCGAAACCGTCTTGGCGCTCACGCCCGCCCGCAGTGCGACTTCGCGCATCGTGGCCATCGACGATTCCTCCTCGCCTCGGTCGGCGGCCAGTATGTCACCGATGTCAGATTTTGTGTCGAATTTTCTGACACCGGTGACATACGGGCGGAGGTGGCGTACTGTCCCGGTCCAGAGTGACCCAGGTAACACAGCGCACTCGAGGAACCCAGGACTCGACGAAGAGGACGAACCGGGCACATGAAGGCCGTGCACTACGACGCCCCCAAGACGTGGTCGGTGACCGACGTCCCCACGCCCGAGGCCGCGCCGGGACAGGTGCGCATCAAGGTCGGCCAGGTCGGCGTCTGCGGAACGGACCTGCACATCCACGAGGGTGACTTCGGCGCGGTGTTCCCACTGATACCCGGCCACGAGCTGGTCGGCGTTGTCGATCAGCTCGGCGACGGCGTGGACAGATTCCAGCTCGGCGAGCAGGTCACGGTGAATCCGAACGTGTACTGCGGCCAGTGCGCCTACTGCCTGGCGGGCCGGCTCGGACAGTGCGCGGGCATGTTGGGGTACGGCAGCAATTTCCAGGGGTTCTTCGCCGAATACACCGTCGCCGATCACAAGTTGGTGTTCTCGACGGAGGGGTTGCCCGCTGACACCGCGGTGTTCAGTGAGCCGACGTCGTGCGCGATGCACGGCCTGGAGACGCTGCAGATGCGTCCAGGCGGCAGCGCATTGGTGCTCGGCGCAGGACCGACCGGGCTACTGCTGGCCCAACTCATCGCGTCAGGTGGCGCGTCCTCGGTAACCGTCGCAGGCCCGAGCCAGTTCAAACTCGACACCGCATCCCGATTGGGCGTGGACCAGGTGGTACAGATCTCGCGGGACGAGCCGGACGCCAACATCGCTGCGCTGCTTGCGGTCTCGCCACACGGTGACGGCTACGACGCGGTCGTGGAAGCGACCGGCTCGCCGACCGTCGGCGACATCTGCGTGCCCCTGACCCGCCGCGGCGGCACCGTACTGATCTACGGAGTCACCAGGGAAAGCGACCTCGTTCGGTTCCACCCGTTCGACGTGTTCCGGCGCGAGATCACGATCAAGGGATCCTTCGCCGAGATGACGTCATTCGGTGCGGCCATCGACGCGCTCCGCGGCGGCAGGGTTCGCACCGACGGCATCATCACCCACCGATTCGGGCTCGACGACTACGGAAAAGCGCTAGACGCCTTGCGCGCCGACCCGACCGCGCACAAGGTCGTCATCGTCGCCTGAACCAGATCCATCGGACCAATACGGAGAGGTGATCGTGCAACCACAAGTCCTGCCGCCCAACGTCGTACCGCACTGGTACGCGGGCGGGCCCGCGCTGGCCGCCTGGCGCGGCCTGCCGCCGGTCGGTGACCGCTCACCCGAGGAGTGGGTGGGCGCCACCGTCGCCCGCTACGGCGAGCCAAGCCTCGGACCCGCACGACTCGAAGACGGCACACTGCTACGGGATGCGGTCCTCGCCGATCCGTGCGACTGGCTCGGCCGCGACGACGGCGAGCCGGGTGACACGGGTGTGCTGGTGAAGCTGCTCGACGCCGGGCAGCGTCTCCCAGTGCACGTACATCCCACCCGCTCATTCGCATCGACGCACCTTGGCTGCGCCTACGGCAAGACCGAGGCGTGGTTCGTCCTCGAGGCAGACGACGATGCCGCCGTGTGGGTCGGCTGGCGCGAGGACGTCGACTCCGACCGCATGTCGGCGCTCGTCGACGCACAGGACGCCGAGGCGATGCTGGCGCTCATGCACCGGATCCCCGTGCGACCGGGCGACGGCGTGCTGGTGCCTGGCGGCACACCGCACGCGATCGGTGCTGGCATTCTGCTGGTCGAGGCCCAGGAGCCCACCGATCAGTCAATCTTGTTGGAACGCACCAACACCACGGCGTCCGACGACGAGATCTTCCTCGGCCTGCCAAGGGACCTAGCGCTGTCGGTCGCGGACACCTCCGCACTCCAAGACGTCGCCGCGCTGACCCGGCACACGGCCGCTCACGTTGCAGGCCTCGTCGAGGTGCTGCCCGAGGAGGCCGCGCCGTTCTTCCGCATGGAGCTGCTGACGTCGGGCGTCGACGTACCCGCCGGGTTCGCCATCGCGGTGGTGCTGTCAGGAACCGGTGCGCTGACGGGTTCGCGCAGCCGGGCACTCCACGTGAGGAGGGGTCAGACGCTCGTCGTCCCCGCCGGCTCCGGTGATTGGCACGTCGACGGCGACGCCCGACTGCTCGTCTGCCGGCCGGGCACCACCTGGCCACCGAAGGGAAGGACAACCGCATGACCGCATTGCTTGAGGCGCGGGGCATTTCGCGCAGCTTCGGCCACGTCCGCGCACTCGACAGCGCCGACTTCGACGTCAGCGCAGGTGAGGTCGTCGGGCTGATCGGCGACAATGGCGCCGGCAAGTCGACACTCATCAAGGCACTGTCGGGCAGCCTCGAACTGGACGAGGGCGAAATCTGCTTCGAGGGCGAACCCGTGCGGCTGACCAGCCCCCGGCAGGCCAACGACCTCGGCATCGAGGTCGTGTACCAGGATCTGGCGCTTGCGCCGCATCTCGATCCGGTCCAAAACGTCTTCCTCGGCAGGGAGATTGCGCGCAAGGGGATCCTCGGCAAGCTCGGCTTCATGGACGACAAGGAGATGCGCCGCCAGGCGGCCGCGTCCTTCAACCAACTGGGCGCGACGGTGCGATCGCTGACCTCGCCCGTCGGGTCGATGTCGGGCGGGCAGCGGCAAGGCATCGCGATCGCGCGGGCCATCGCCTGGGCAGACAAGGTCGTCATCCTCGACGAGCCGACGGCCGCCCTCGGCGTTGTGCAGACCAAGAACGTGCTCGAGTCGATAAAGCGCGTGCGGGACAAGGGCATTGCGGTCGTCCTCATCAGCCACTCGATGCCGCACGTGCTCGAGGTGTGCGACCGCATCCAGGTGCTGCGCCTCGGTAGGCGCGTCGCCACCTATCGAGGAACCGACACGTCCGTGGAGCAACTAGTGGGCGCCATGACCGGCGCACTCGACACGAGGGAGGGCGCCGCGTGAGTACCCCGAAGACGAGCGCGAGTGAGGATCGCAGCGAGGAACGAGCGAGGACCGGAGCGAGCGGGAGTCGAGGTATGAGCAACGCAGCCAACGAACCGGCCGTCGTCAGCGGCGGCGGCGGCGACGAGGTCAACCAGACGCAGTCGCTGCTCAAGAGAGCGCTCGGGCTGCAGGCGGTATGGATCCTCGGAGTCCTCGTCGTCATCTGCCTGTTCTTCACCGTCATCGCGGGCGATCGCTTCCTGTCCGCAGGCAACTTCTCGCTGATCTCGCAGAACGTCGCGGTGTGGGCGGTGCTCGGCGTCGGGATGACGTTCGTCATCATCACCTCGGGCATCGATCTGTCGGTGGGTTCGGTGCTGGTGTTCTCGTCCGTGGTCGCAGCCAAGGCGATGGCGGCGATGGGCGGCAGTGGACTGGGCGTGGCCGCCGTCGGGTTGGTCGCCGCAGTCATCAGCGGCATGGCGTGGGGCACGTTCAACGGCTTCCTGGTGGCCAGGGCCAAGGTTCCCGCGTTGATCGTCACCCTCGGCACTCTCTCGATCGCGTTGGGTCTGGCGCAGGTGGTCACCGGCGGCATCGACATCCGTTCGGTGCCAGCCGAACTGACCGACTTCAGCGCATACACGAAGATCTTGGGCATTCCTGGCCTGCCCTTCGTAGCGCTCATCGTCCTCATCATCGGCGGAATCCTGCTGCACAAGACCAAGTTCGGCCTCTACACGTATGCCATCGGTTCCAACGAGGAGGCCGCAAGGCGCACCGGCATCAAGGTGACGCGACACCTGGTGTTCGTGTACGCGCTGGCCGGAACCCTGGCAGGCGTCGGCGCGCTGCTCTCGCTCGCGCAGTACGGGACCACGACGATCGCCGGGCAGTCGTTGACGAACCTCAACGTCATCGCCGCGGTAGTGATCGGTGGCACGTCCATCTTCGGCGGCTACGGGACGATCTTCGGCACCGTCGTCGGCCTGTTCATCCCGGCCGTGTTGCAGTCCGGGTTCGTCATCATCGGCGTCCAGCCGTTCTGGCAGGGCGTCGCGGTCGGCTCGGTGCTCATCGCCGCCGTCTACGTCGACCAAACCAGGCGCGCCGCGGCCATGCGCAGTGCGCGGACAAGAAACCTCTTCAAACGAAGAGGCTCCCAATGAAAGGAACGCCAGTGAACCGTAAGCGCGGAATGCTCGTCGCGGGAGCATTGGGAGCGGTAGTGCTCACACTCCCGGCGTGTACGTCGTCGAAGCCGACGTCGAGCGGCGCCGGTGAGTCGTCGAGCGGGGCCCCTGCCACTTCGGAAGCAGCGGCCACCACCGTTGCGGCTCCGGCGAAGGCGAGCAAGAACTACAACATTCAGTTCCTGCAGGGCGTGGCCGGCGATCAGTTCTACATCACGATGCAGTGCGGCGCGCAGGACGAAGCGGCCAAGCTCGGCGTCACGGTCAACACCCAGGGCCCGCAGAAGTTCGACCCGACGTTGCAGAAGCCCATCGTCGACTCGATCGTCGCCAGCAGGCCCGACGCATTGCTGGTCGCACCGACCGACGTGCAGGCCATGCAGCAGCCCCTCGAGCAGGCGGCCGCGGCCGGGATCAAGGTGGTGCTCGTCGACACCACCACCAATAACCCGTCCTTCGCGGTGTCCGCGATCGCCAGCGACAACGTGGGTGGCGGCGCGGCGGCGTTCGATGCCATCAAGAAGCTGCATCCCGAGGGCGGCAAGGTCATGGTGATGGGAGTCGATCCCGGCATCTCGACGACCGATGCCCGCACCAAGGGCTTCGAGGACGCCGTCAAGGCCGACTCCAAGTTCACCTATGTCGGCGTGCAGTACAGCCACGACGACCCGGCCACCGCGGCCCAGCTCATCGGCGCCCAGCTGCAGAAGGACCCCGACCTCGTCGGTGTCTTTGCTGCCAACCTGTTCGCCGCCGAGGGCGCGGCCACCGGGGTCAAGCAGGCAGGCAAGAGCGGCCAGGTGAAGATCGTCGGCTTCGACGCAGGGCCGAATCAGATCCAGGCGCTAAAGGAGGGCACCGTCCAGGCGCTCGTCGCCCAAGAGCCCAGTCTCATCGGCAAATTCGGCATCGACGAAGCCGTGACTGCGCTCGACGGAGGCAAGAACACCAAGGACGTGCAGACCGGATTCACCATCATCACGAAGGACAACCTGGACGGCGAGGGCGGCGCAGCGGCGTACAAGTCGAACTGCTAGCCCTCACCCGCCGACCCTCTCCCGCCGAGCGGCTAGGTGGCGATGACGTCGAGCAGCCTGGCGACGGTGTCGGCAACCGCGACGCGGGCGGCCTCCAGCGGCGCCCGCGGGTCGACCTTGGATGTGGCGGCGAGCGCGTCGCGCAGCGCACCGGTATAGGCGACGTTGAGCGCGGTGCCGACATTGACCTTCACGATGCCCGCCCGGACGGCGGCCCGCATCGCGTCGTCGGGCACGCCGGAGGAACCGTGCAGCACCAGCGGCACCGGCACCGCGTCGCGCAGCGCGGCAACGAGATCGAGGTCGAGCTCGGCCGTCTGCGTCGTCATGGCGTGCGAGCTGCCGACGGCGACGGCGAGCGCGTCGACGCCGGTCGCGGCGACGAATGCGGCGGCCTGTTGCGGATCGGTGCGGACACCCGGCGCATGCGCGCTGGTCACCTGGGTGTCCTTGCCGCCGACGTAGCCGAGTTCGGCCTCGACCGAGAGGCCTTGCTGGTGAAGCAGTTTGGTGATGTCGGCGGTGATGGTGACGTTCTGGTCGTGGGGTAGTGACCCGCAGTCGACCATTACGGAGGAGTAGCCGGCGCGGGCGGCCCCATGCCACAGGTCCGCGCTCTCGGCGTGGTCGAGATGCAGGCCTACCGGGGTGTCGGCTTCGGACGCAAGGGCGTTCAGCGCGGCCGCCAGCGGACGGATCTGACCGCCGTGGAACTTCACGGTGTTCTCGCTCACCTGCAGGATCACCGGGCGGCCGGACCGCCGACTGCCTTCGATGATGCCCTCCGCGTGCTCGATCGTGATGACGTTGAACGCCGCTACGCCGCCACCGCGCAGGCGCGCCTCGTGGATCAGTTCGGCGGTCGTGACCAGCGACATGACGCTCCTGCTCGCTCGATGCGGGGTTGACGCGTTTCCAACAATACGCAACCATATCCACGAAACCCCAATGCAAGCAATAACGTCGAAAAATGGGCAGGAGGGCCAGTGGCCGCCTTCGCTGGGCTCGACGTCGGAACGACGTCGAGCAAGGCCGTGGTGTACGCCGAGGACGGCGAAGAGCTCGGCACCGGACGCGCCACCACCACGTGGAACGTCACCCCGCGGGGCACCGAGATCGACGCGGATGCCTTGCTGCGCAGTGCCTTCGACGCATTGAGCGCGGCCGCCGAAGCGGCCGGGGTGCCCGTGCGCGCGGTCGGCATCACCAGCATGGGGGAGTCCGGCGTGCTCACCGACACCAACGAGCGGCCGCTGACGCCGGTGATCGCCTGGCATGACGACCGCGACGGCGCCGAGGTCGCCGACCTCGCAAGCGCGTTGGGCGCCGAGGCATTCGGCGGCGTCGCGGGCAAGCCGCTGCGCGGCCAGTTCGCGCTCACCAAGCACCGCTGGCTGCTGGATCACGAGCCGGCCAGCCGCGCCGCCACGTTGCGCTTCGACGTGGGTGGCTGGGTGGTGCGCGGTCTCGGTGGTGAGATCGCGATCGAACTGTCCCTTGCCGGTCGCACCGGCTGGCTCGACGTGGCGACATGCGATTGGTGGGACGACGCGCTGGCCTGGTCCGGCGCTCGCCGCGAACTCATGCCGCCGCTGGTTCAGGCGGGCACGCCGGTCGGCACGGTGACGTCCGAGACGGTCAGTCCGCTGCTGCGCGGGGCGGTGCTCGTGCTCGCCGGCCACGACCACCAAGCCTCGGCACTCGGCGCCCGCGCGGTCGGGTCCGGCGACGAATTGGATTCTTCTGGCACCGCGGAGGCGTTGGTGCGCACCGTGCCCCATGTGCCCAACCGTGCCGACGTCGCGCGGCTGGCCGCAGTGGGCATCACGACCGACCCAAGCATCCGGCCGGGCTACTGGAGCCTGCTCGGCGGCACCGAGGGTGGATTGGCGCAGAAGCGTGCGCTCGAGAAACTCGGCGTTGGCCCCGACGGGCTGACCGTACTCGACGCCGACGCCGAGTACGCGTCGGACGGGCCAGGCGCGGTCTGGAGGTCGGTGGTCGCCGCCGCCGCCGACCAAGCGCTCGCGCTGCACCGCGCGATGGACGACGTGGTCGGTCCGGCCACGCGCGTCATCGTCACCGGCGGATGGCGGCACAGCGCCGAAGTGATGCGGGCGAAGGCGGCCCGGTTCGACCATCTGGAGGTCTCGGCCGTCGAAGAGGCGGGCGCACTCGGCGCGGCGGTACTCGCAGCGCGCGCCACCGGTGCGATCGGCCCCGACGATTACTTGGCCGCTCGATGACGACGGGTGACCGGGATCGGACGTGGTTCGTCGACGAGCGGCAGGCCGAGGTGCTTCGACTGCTGCGCACCGAGCAGCGCGTCGAAAGCGCCCGACTGGCAGACCTTTTCGGCGTCAGCGCGGAGAGCGTCCGCAAGGACCTGGCTCAGCTCGAAGCCCGTCAACTTCTGCGGCGCGTGCACGGCGGCGCCGTTCCCTGTCAGCGCAGGCAGGACGAACCAAACGTCGCCTCGCGGACCGACCAAGCCGAGCAGAAGCTCGCCATCGCCCGGCACGCACTGCGCTTCGTGCCCGACGGCGGCACGGTCCTGCTCGACGCAGGCAGCACGACGTCCAGGCTGGCCGAGTTGTTGCCGACCACCCACGAGCTCGTCGTCTACACCAACGCCGTGCCGGTACTGGCCACACTGCTGCAGCGCGGCATCGCCGCCGTCAGCCTCGGCGGCCGGGTACGACCGGAGACGATGGCTGCCGTCGGACCCCTCACCGTCAGCGCACTCGCCGGAATCAACGTCGACGTGGCGTTCCTCGGCACCAATGCACTGTCGTTCAGCCGCGGCCTCACCACGCCGGACGTCGAGGAGGCGCGGGTCAAGCAGGAGATGCTCGCCGCCGCTCGGCAACGCGTGTTCCTCGTCGACACGAGCAAGTTCGACCGCGAGAGTCACGCCAGGCACGCCACCCTGCAGGACGTCGACGTCCTCGTCACCGACGACGCCATCACCGTCGAGCAACGCGAGCGGCTACTGGCGGCGGACGTCACCGTCGAGGTGGCGGAATGAACCCCCGATGATCACCACAGTGACGCCGAACCCAAGCCTGGACCGGACACTTCATCTGCCCCAGATCGCGCTTGGCCACGTCAACAGGGCCAATGACACGATGGTGGAGCCGAGCGGCAAGGGCGTCAACGTCGCCATCGCGCTGCACGGCGCCGGAGTCGACGTACGCGCCGTCATTCCGATCGGGGGCGGCGCCGGGCGCGAGATCGCCTCGCTGCTGGACGATCTCGGCCTCGCGCACGTCGACGTGCCGATCGCAGGCGCGGTGCGCAGCAACATCTCACTCGTCGAGACCGACGGGCGCAGCACCAAGGTGAACGAGCCGGGCCCATTGTTGTCGGATTCCGAGGTCGATGCGGTGTGCGCAACGGCCTTGGCGGGCAGCGACGTTGGCGAGTGGGTGCTGTGGGCGGGCAGTCTCCCAGGAGGTTTCATGCCGCAGCGGCTCGCCGACGCCGTTGCCGACACCAGGGCCGCGGGCCGGCTCGTCGCCGTCGATTCGTCAGGACCCGCTCTGATGCGGGTGATTTCGCAGCACGGCGATCGACTGCCGCACATGGTGAAGCCCAACGCCGAGGAACTCTCCGAGCTCGCCGGCCGCGGGTTGACCACGCTCGGCGACGTGGCCGACGCGGCACAGGTGCTGCTCGCGCGCGGGGTGCGCACCGTGCTGATCAGCCTTGGCCACAACGGCGCCCTGCTCGTCGATGCCGACCTGCCCCGGCCACTGCATGGCCACGCCGCCGCGCGCCGTGTCGTGAACACCGTCGGAGCGGGCGACGCGTTCCTCGCCGGTTGGCTGGCCGCCCTGGATGCCGGTGCGCCGCCCGCCGATGCGTTGGCCAACGCCCTGCGCTTCGGCGCCACCGCCGTCGAGCAGGAGGGGACGTTGCTCGGCGTGCCCGACCCCGACCGTCCGGTCACCATCGCCGCGGCAGAGGCGCTGACGCCGCTCTGATGGCTACCCGTCGAGGATCGTGCTGGCGTCGATCCGTAGTTCGTGTCCGTCGAAGCGAACACCGCTGAGGTCGAACACCGCACAGCATCGGGGGAGTGCCTGAACGCGCTCGGCGGCAAGGACGTACGGATCGGGGAACGGCTTGCCGTTCTGCACGTCGTCACCCGTGATGAGTACGGATGCCGGCGGTAGTCCGGCCAACGCCATACGGGCCTTGGCGATGCCGCGATTGCCGGAGGTGACGACTGCCCAGCTTCCCTCGGGGCTGGAGTCGAGGAGTTCACGTGCGCCGGGGATGGCCTCCACGTCGACTGCGTGATCCATCTCGATCCGCTTCAGTTCGACGGCCGCGGCGGCGACATCGGCTGGGTTGCCGATCAATTCGGCGACCACGTCCCTGATCCGTCGTCCGTGCTCGATGTCGCGGTGGAAGTCGAAGCCAGGGGCCCAGCGCTTGGCCCACAGATTCCAGGCGACGGCAGCGGCGCCGTGTGAGTCGACGAGGACGCCGTCGCAGTCAAGCAGGAGCCGGTCGACGGCGAGCCTGGTGACGTCACAGATCAGAGCTCTCCCGCCACAGGTCGATGCCGGATTCCGAAGCGTATCGGTCGATTTCGGCGAGTTCTTCGGCGGCGAAGTCCAGATTGTCGAGCGCGCCGAGGTTCTCCTCGAGCTGCGCGACGCTGGACGCACCGACCAGAGTGGATGCGACCGTCGCGTCGCGGAGCACCCAGGCCAGCGCGAGTTGCGCCAGCGACTGACCGCGCCGCTCGGCGATTCCGGCGAGTCCCCGCAGGCGCTCGTTGACCTCGCCGGTGACCAGGTCGTCGTCGAAGGTCGGGCGCTCCGTGGCGCGGGCGATGTCAGCCGCAGGCTTGTCGAGATAGCGGTTCGTCAGCAGACCCTGGGCGAGCGCGGTGAAGGCGATGGCCCCCATGCCGGCGTTGTTCAGTTCGGTGACGAGATCACCCTCGACCCACCGGTTGAGCAACGAGTACGACGGCTGGTGGATGACCAGCGGGGTGCCGAGTTTCCGCGCGATCGCCGCCGCTTCGGCGGTCTTGGCGGCCGAGTAGGACGAGATGCCGACGTAGCGGGTCTTACCGGCCCGCACCGCGGTGTCGAGAGCACCGATCGTCTCCTCGAGTGGCGTGTTCACGTCGATGCGGTGCGAATAGAAGATGTCGACGTAGTCGAGTCCCAGCCGGTCGAGTGACTCATCCAGGCTGGACAACAGATACGTCCGGCCGCCGAGTTGACCGTAGGGGCCTGGCCACATGTCCCACCCGGCCTTGGTGGAGATGAGCAACTCGTTGCGGTACGGCTTGAAGTCGCGTCGCATCATGCGGCCGAAGTTCTCCTCGGCTGAGCCGTACGGCGGTCCGTAGTTGTTCGCGAGGTCGAAATGTGTAATGCCGCGGTCGAAGGCGTAGCGGAGCACTTCGCGTTGAGTGTCGAACGGCCGGTTGTCGCCGAAGTTGTACCAAAGGCCCAGCGAGATCGCGGGCAGCAGCAGCCCGGAGGTTCCCACGCGGCGGTAGGGCATCCCGTCGTAGCGGTGCCGTGCGGCTACCCAGGGGTCGTGGGTGAAGGGAACATCGGTGACGGCGAAGTCTTCAGTCATGAGTGCATCGTAGGTGTGACATCGTTGGGCCCATGCGAGGTGAACTATGAGCAGCCCAGAGAACCCAGAAGAATCGGCAGGTCTGTACAGCACCGATGACGACGATCAGCTTTCCCAGGAGGACACCCTCATCGACCGTGGCGTCGACGACATCCTGGACGAGGGCTACTCGCCGCCGGAGAAGTGGAAGGAACCCCGCGACGACGAGACCCTGGACGAGCTTCTCTCCGAGGAGGAACCCGACCCGGCGATGCAGCTCGACGATGAAGATTCCGGCGCCGACGTCTCCGAGGCCTTCTCCGGGGAGGACGAGGTCGGCGACGACCGCGCGGGCCGGCTGGTCGCGCCCGACGAGGGCGTGAACGTGGACGACGAATCGGACCTGCTGGCGACCGACGTCGGCATCGACGGGAGCGCCGCGTCCGCCGAAGAGGCGGCCGTTCACGTCATCGACGACGAGGAGTAAGGCTCACCGTTCGGTGGCTCGGCCAGGAACTGCCGCAAGGTGTGCAGCGCGGAGTGCAGCTGGGACTTCACCACCGGTTCGGCGATGTGCAGATCGGCGGCGATGCGGTAAGTCGTCCAGCCCAGGTGCTGGGCCTGTCGAATCATCTCTCGGTGCAACGGCTGCAGCCGATTCAAGGCTTCGCTGACCAGTGCGCGATCGACGGGGTTGTCGTTCGCGCGCCGGCCATCGCCGCCGTTCACGGTCACGACGTCAGCGAGGCTTTCAACGCGAAGTGATCGGTGCCGGCGCTGTCCTGGCCGTCCATCAGATACCTGAGGATGAAGTCGTGCGCCGACGCCAGGTGCTCGCGAGTGAGCGTGGCGGCCAACGCGGAATCGCCGTTCTCGACCGCGGCAAGGATGGCCAGATGCTCTGAGACCAGATGCTCGGTCTGACCGATTACCTCGATGTGGACGTACATGTAGCGGTCGGTGAGCCGGCGCAACCGTTCGACGAGTTCGATCATCCGCGGACGGCCCGCACGTTCGTACACCGCGGCGTGAAAGGCACCGTTGGCGGCCAGCCAGGTGCGGGTATCGGCGTGTTCCTCCATGATCTGGAGCTGCTTGCGCATCGTGATGTGTTCTGCACGGCCGACATTCGGAACGGCGATCTGGGTCGCAAGCGGTTCGATGGCCTCACGCATTTCGTAGAGTTCCTGCAACTCTGCGATGGACATCCCGGTCACCACGGCCGTCGCGTTCGACACCGGATGTACGAGTCCTTCTCCGACGAGGATCTGAAGGGCATCGCGTACGGGAATGCGGCTGACGCCGAACCGCTCGGCGGTGCTCTGCTGAGACAGTCGCGAGCCCGGCGTGATGTCGCCCTGCATGATCTCTGACCGTAGCTCGGATGCGACCCGCGCCGCGGCACTCGCGTATGCCATTCAGCCTCCCTGGATACCACCTACAGATTCTGTATACGTGTCATTCCTGTGGAGATGCTGCGAATCGTCAGTGGGGTGGTCGGTGGCTGAGATGGGGATGCGGTGTATGGGCGTGCCCATACACCGCATCCGCGCCGTCCCGCCTTACGCGTAGCCCAAAGCCCTGTTTTCCGTTCTGATCCGCACGTTCAGTACGAGCGCGTTGGCAATGGTGAACGTGATCGCGGTCAGCCACGCCGAATGCACCAGCGGCAGCGCCACTACTTCGGCGACGACCGCCGTGTAGTTGGGGTGATGCAGCCATCGGTACGGTCCGCGTCGCACCAGCGGCGCGTCAGGGATGACGATTACGCGTGGATTCCAGTGTTTGCCCAACACCGTCGCGCACCACCAGCGCATGACGGTGCTGGCCACCACGACTGCCAACATCGGCCAGCCGAGCCACGGAATGAACGGCCGGTGCATCGTCGCGACCTCGACGACGCATCCGATGAGAAGGAGGACGTGCATCGCCACCATCACCGGATAGTGACCGCGACCGAACTCCTTGCCTCCGTGTGCAATTGACCATGCAGCGTTTCGTCGGGAGACGACGAGCTCCAGCAGCCTTTCGAGGCCGACGACAAGGATCAGAAGGTAGTACACGGCGGCGCCCCTACCAGCTCAGAAGGAGCAGTTCGAAGCCGAAGCCCGGCCCCATCGCCAGCATCACTCCCAGTGAACCTTCTGGCGGTGGCTCGGCGATGGTCCGTCGAAGGACGTCCAGCACCGATACCGACGACATGTTGCCGTGATCGCGCATGGAGTTCCAGCTCTGGTCAAGGGCGCCCGGCGGCAGGTCGATCGCATTGGTGATGGATTCGATGACCTTGGGGCCACCGGGATGGCACACCCACGTCGAGATGTCCGCGGTCGACAGACCGTGGTCGGCGAGGAACCGGTCGACCTCCTCGCCGAGGTAGGAATCCGCCATCTTCGGCACGTCTTTGGACATTACGAGCTGGAATCCATTGGAGGTGACATTCCACCCCATGACGTCGACGGTTTCAGGGATGAGCCGACTGCGAGTGTCGAGCACCTTCGGGCCCGACTTCGTCGTTGGGCTGTTCGGCACCCGGTCAGCCCCGGTGACGACCACCGAAGCCGCACCGTCGCCGAACAGGCACACGCCGATCAGCGCGGGGATCGACGTGTCGTCGTGCTGAAGTGTGAGAGAACACAATTCAACCGACAGCAACACCGCCACGTGACCAGGGAAGCCACGCAGGTAATCGTGCACGCGGGCCATCCCTGCCGCACCCGCAACACAGCCAAGCCCGAACAACGGCACCCGCTTTACGTCGGGCCGCAGGCCGATGCTCGACGCGATGCGCGCATCGATGGTCGGCACCGCAATTCCGGTGCTCGACACCATCACGATGACGTCGACCTCGTCGGGCGCGATGTTCGCCGAGTCGAGCGCCGACAACACTGCCTGCCGACCCAGCTCGGAGGCGACCTCGATGTAGGCGGCGTTGGCTTCGGTGAAACCGCTCATCTTGGGGTAGCGCGAGACGGGCAGTGCCAGGTTGCGGTGATCTACCCCGCTCGTTCGGGCGAAGCGCATGAACTCCGGCCCACCGACCTTGGTGAGCTCGCGCGTGACTTCGTCCTGGTTGTATCGGTACGGCGTAAACGCCACCCCGGTGCCGGCGATGCTTGGTGCGCCGGTTCGGTTCAATGCCTGCGAGTCAATCGTTGTGGAAATCGTTGTATCTGTCATACCTAGGCAGACGAACCGTGGTCGTCGGCAGTTCACGTGTTTTGGGACATACGGTGGGACGATATGTGAGTCCAAACACTTTGCGCCTCATGGCCGAAACATGCTGAGGATACTGCACATTCGCCGAATTACGCGCTGGTATCGACACGAATTCCAACGCGTGCACACAGTACCCTTCATTGAAGCAATGCGGCTGCTGAAGTCCTCGGAATCGACTGGAACAACGCTGGTACGAGTCGATGGGTAGAACGATCGGAATTCGGTTGCAGGGACCGATCGGGTTGAGTCAAGCTGCAGCAGTGGACATGCATGCCGGCCAGTTGACCGTCTCGGCGGCCACCTCGGGCGAGCGAAGCGACGGGGGAATGACCGTGCGCGCGCTCGTCGACGAGCAGTTTCCGCAGTGGCGGGCACTGCCGATTAGCGCTGTCAGCAGTCACGGGACGGTCAACGCCATCTTCAGGATCGGGGAGCGGTTTGCGGCTCGATTTCCCCTCGAGGCCGAGGAAGGGGCGGACGTCGTGCGGAACCAGCTGCTCGCCGAGGCGGAAGCCGCCCGTCAGCTGGCAGGCCGGACACGATTCCCCACACCAGAACCGGTCGTGCTTGGCGAGCCCGGAGAGGGGTACCCGCTGCCATGGGCGGTGCAGACATGACTCCCTGGCACCGTGGCCACGGAGCAGGACCCCTGCGAATCGACCACGTTCGCAAGCGATTTGGCCGAGTTCATCTCCGCCGTTCGGACCATCGACACCCACGGTCGGACTTTCACCGGGCGTGGCCGAGGTGGCGATCTGCAGACGCACGACGATTGGATACGGACGTGCCTCGACCGCAGCCGCGCCCTGCTGGACGTGGCTGTCCTGCAACGGATGTGGGAGTCGCTGCGGGAACTGCCACGCGGCGGCAGCCCAGACGTGATGAGCCACGGCGACCTGTTGCCCGGCAATCTGCTGGTGTCGGGTAGCCACCTCGCCGGAGTGCTCGACGTCGGCGGGTTGGCGCCTGCCGATCCAGCATTGGATCTGGTATGTGCGTGGCACGTGCTCGAGGCCGGTCCGCGCAGGCTGCTGCGCGCTCGCCTCGGTTGTGACGATCTGGAGTGGGAACGGGGGAGGGCGTGGGCCTTTCAGCAGGCGATGGGCCTGGTTTGGTACTACGTCGACAGCAACCCGGTCATGAGTCGGATCGGTCGGCGCACACTTGCCCGCCTCGCGGCCGACACGCTTTAGGTGAGGCGCGGCCTAAGCGAGATGGGGCTCGAGCTCGGACACCAAGTGCTTCTTCCCGCCGAACCCGATCACGCGGTGGATCTCCTGGCCGTCCTTGAACAAGACCATGGCTGGGATGCCCTTGAAGTTGAATCGTTCCCAGATGCCGTCGAACTGGTCGACGTCGATCTTGCGCACGACGATGCGCCCGGCCCACTCCTTGGACAGTGCCGCCAGCACCGGGGTCACCTGGCGGCACGGCCCGCACCACTCGGCCCAGAAATCAACGAGCAACGGGACGCCGGTCGAGCTCTCAGCGGCGATGTCGTCGGGAGCAATCGCGGTCAGCGTCTCGCGCGCAACCTCGTAGGCCCGTTTGTCCCTTGCCTCCTGCGCCAGGACGTCGGCTGACACCGGCTCTCCCGTCGACCTCACCCAGCTGGTGAGTTCGTCGAAGCGCGGGCCTGGCGCGTCGTGCGTGCCGCAGACCTCGTTGACGGCTCCGTTCAGCACCTGCAGGGCCTGGCCAACCTGCTGGCCGCTGCCTTCCAGCCCGAAGGCACTCAAGGTGACCGTGTCTCCGTGGCGCTGCAGCTCGGCGTCCTGCCAGAGCCGGACGGAGTACTGCTCGTCGTCGGTGACGTGCCAGCGGCTGGTGACCGCGCGCACGCGCGCCAACTCTTGGGCGGCGACCTCCTCGTCGGACAGCCGCCTGCCGTGCTCGAGAACGTAGGCCGCGAAGGGTCCATACGCCGGCGAGTCGGGGCCACCGCTGATCTGCTTCTGCAGACCGCCAAGCAGCTCCTGGTAGACCCCGGCCTCGTTGTCACTCTCCGCATCCAGGTCGAAGGCGGGCCAGCGGCCGATGATCACGCCGCCCTGCTGCTGGACCTCTACGCCCTCGAGCAGCTTGATGACATAGGTGCCCTCGCCGGGCACGTTGATGGTGAATTCGTGGCTGCGCTCCATGGCCCCCCTCGGTACGCCTAGGCACCACTACCTGGCCTGATCGTACTCAGCCCAGCCGGTGTAACCCCACTCCGTATCTAGAAAGTGAGCCGCCCGTGGCGGCACTATCGGCGCGAGAAAGGCACGCGATGATCCAGCGGGAGATATCCCTGCACCAATTGACCACCACCAGGGCATCTGGGGCGGTGATCCTGATCCGCTTCTACGTGGGGTTGATCTTCGCCTCCGAGGGAATTCTCAAGTTCCTCCGGCCAGATCAGCTGGGTCCCGGCCGGTTCGACAAGGTCGGCATTCCCTCACCAACCTTCTTCGCCTATTTGGACGGAGCCTTCGAGATCGGCTGTGGCGTGCTGATTCTGGTCGGGCTGCTCACCAGACTGGCGGCGGTGCCGATGATCGTCGACATGATCGGCGCACTGTCGATCACCAAACTGCCCCTCCTGTGGGGTGAGGCTGCGCTGTACCCGAAGGAAGGCGGCATATGGGACTTCCTCCACGAGTCCCGCGTCGAGATCGCGATGCTGTGCGGCAGCGTCCTTCTGTTCATCGTCGGAGCGGGCGCGTACTCCCTCGACGCCCGTATGAGCCGGGCCAAGGCGCCCGCGGCGGTGTCCTGATCGAACCCTCAGAGCGATTCCGGGACGGGGGTGGGTGATGCCGAGCGAGAATGAAGTGCGCCGTCCTCGACCCGTGGACACGCGTACCTCGCGCTCGGAGGGAGGTCTGCGGTCGGTGACGGGTGCGGCGTATCCGGACTGGGAAGCGGTGTACTCCGACAATGTGACCTGGGTGTACCGACTGATGTACGGGAAGGTGGGCAATCGGCCCGACGCCGAGGACCTGACCGCCGAAGTGTTCACGACGGCGCTTCGGCCGCTGCGGGTTTCGGCCAGCGTGCCCGAGGTTCGGAAGTATCTTCGGATGACGGCGCGCACGGTTCTCGCGTCGTACTGGGCGGATCGGATGGGCAGGGAGGTGACGTCGATCGAGGAGGACGTGCCAGAGGCATCTGAGCCCGAAGCCGTCGCGAGCAATGCGCCCGACCGCGTCGGCAGATTGTTGGCGAGCTTGCCGCAGAACTATCGACGGATTTTGGAACTGCGTTTCCTGCAGGCATTTTCGGTACGCGAGGCGGCCACTCAGATGGGTGTGAGCGTCGCGAATGCGAAGGTGTTGCAACACCGCGCGCTACGGATGGCGGCGCAATCGAGTGACGAGGAGACGACGTGAGCGACCGAAACGTGCGCCGCTTCGTCGAAGGCCTGTTACGGGGGCAGCCGACGGAACGCGCACGCCCGGACGATGTCGAAGCCCAGCAGATGAAGACCGCCATCGAACTGCGCGCAGCGCGGTTGGGCAGTGACGCACCGCGCGAGGAGTTCGTCGCCGACCTCCATCGTCGGCTGGCTCAAGCAGAGGATGACGCACGAGGGGTCGATCGTCCTGCCAGGAGCGGCCCCGTTGGCACCCGAAGGCAGGTCGTCATCGGCACCTCGATCGCCGCCGCGTCGGCGGCGGCCGGGCTGGTGGTGGATCGCACCCTGCTGCGGGACGACGAGACACCCGCACCGGCACCGTCGGCGCAGGGCGTGATGGAGCCGAACACCGGCGTCTGGGCTCCGGTCGGGTCGAGCGTCGACGTCCCCGACGGCGCAACGCTGGCCTTCGACCTGGGCTCCGTCACCGGCTTCATCCATCGGGTCGACGGCCAGCTCGAGGCGGTATCCGGGATCTGCACCCACCAGGGCTGCCGGCTGTGGCTGGATGCTCCTGACAACCGGCTGCGCTGCCCCTGCCACTCGACGTCGTTCTCCCTCGCCGGGGAGACGGTCACACATCAGCTGCCGATCGCCCCTGCGCCGCTGCCGCGGATTCAGGTACGCGAAAACAACGGCGTGATCGAGGTTTACGCGCCGACCCGACAAACCTGAATCAGGGCAGCAGCGAGATCTTCTGCCAGATCTTGCTGGACAGCTCGGTCGTCAGGGTCTCGATGCCGGAGATGGTTTCGAGCACGACGCCATCGGTGCTGTGCTCGGCACTCAGCGCTGCGGTCTTGGCCGTGAGGCTCAGCATCTCCGAGCAGTAGCCGAGGTAATGGCGCAGCTGCTCGGCGTCCAGACCGTGCGCGACGCTCTGCTCGGTCGGCGTGTAGTTCGGGCTGACCTGCTCCGGATCCTTGGAGAGCTGGTGCATGTCGATGACATGGGCCAGCGAGCGCAACCGATGGAGCAGCCGAAGCAACGCGCGGCGCTCCATGCGCTCGGGCAAGAACCAGAGGAACACCACCGCAATCGCGGCGAACACGATGTCGTTGATGGCGCTCTCGGTCAGGGGCACCCAGTCCACGGTCTTGGCGAGCCCGTCGGTGACGGCCGAGCGCAGGCTGAAGACCAGCAGGATCAACGCGCCCGCAACGATCGCGACGCTCGCTGCGCGGGCAGTCAACGTCGCACGCCGAAGTCGCATCCGAGACTCGGCGGCCTCGCTGTGGACCAGATCGACCAGGTGACCGAGGTCGCGTGCCGCCTTGGTCAACCCTCGCTCGCCGAAGCGTGCGTAGATGCGGCGTTCGAGGTGCGCCACGGTATCCCCGACGTGGCCAGCGGCCAGCTGGACCTCGTCACCGGCCGGACTCGTCTGCGCCACCCAACGACTCTAGAATCTTCGACGCGCCGGCATCGCCAAACTCACCGACGGTGAATGATGTGAGCAACAGTGAGGTGAGCAGCATGGACGATCTGGTAGACGATCGACGGCGTGGATTGGCCATCAGCGTGCTGGGTGGGCCGACCACCGTGATCGACATTGCCGGGCTCCGGGTGGTCATCGACCCGACCTTCGAACCGCCTGGACAAAAGGGATACCTGACGAAGACCGCGAGCCCGGCCGTCCCGTCGGCAGCGCTGGGCGACATCGATGTCGTATTGATCAGTCACGACGAGCACCCCGACAATCTCGACGCGGACGGCCGTCGGGTGGCGCTAGCGGCGCCGCTCGTCCTCACACATCCACGTGCCGCGGACCGGTTGGGACCAAACGCCAAGGGTCTCGAACCGTGGCAGGCCATCGATCTGCCTGGCCGTGACGGCGCAGAATCCCTTACGGTGCAGGCGGTTCCGGCGGTGCACGGCCCCGCCGACGGGCAGCGCAACGAAACGGGCCACGTCAACTGCGAGGTAACCGGTTTCGTGCTGTCCGGCCCTGAGATTCCGACCGTCTATCTCAGTGGCGACAACGCATCGATCGGCGCAGTCAAGGCCATCGCCGAGCGCGTCGATGAAGTCGACATCGCGGTGATCTTCGCCGGTGCGGCGCGTGTGCCGACGAAGGAGCACGGGCGCCCACTGACGTTCACGGGCCAGCGGGCCGCCGCGGCTGCCGAGTTACTCGGTGCGAAGTCGGTCATCCCGGCCCACGTCGACAGCTGGGCTCACTTCAGCGAAGGCCTCGATGACTTCGTCGCCGCATTCGAGGAGGCCGGGCTCAGCCATGTGATCGCCGTAGCCCCGAACGGGCGGTGGGTCACCTTCAGACGGGACGGCGCGTCTTGGGCAGCCGCGGCACGGGGCTGACGCCCCCCAGAAGTCGGGTCAACTCCGAAACCGGTTTGGCGCCAAGGTGTTCGACGCGATCCACGATCTCGTCGCGTAATGCTACTTCGGCGTATTGCTCGGTCAGCCAATGGAATTTCTCGACGGTCCGATCCCACGTCAAGGGCCGACCGGGTGCTCCCTCGAAGTCGTGCTGCTCGCGTGAGAAGCGCTGGCCACCTCGCAGCGTCACGCCGATGCGGACGGGTGTCGACTGCGGATAGCTTGCGGTGAACGTGGCGTTGGGCCGCACGTCGACGCGACGCAGTAACCGTTGCACGTCGACGCGTCCGATCCGCTCGGTCAGGAGCTGCTTTGGCCCGACCTGGCCGTCGATCAAGGCCGCGGCCAGCAGGTACTTCAAGTTGTAGTCCGCCTGCTCCTTGGTCGATGGCGAATCCTTGTCGCCGAAGCTTCCACCACCGGCGATGTCGTAGGCGGTCTGAAACACCTCGGCGTCGACCGACTCGACGTCCTCGTGATCGATCCAGTGCTCCTTCGCAAGGGCCAGGACGGTTTCGATGGGCGCTTGGCCATGGATGAGCGCGCAGTACTTCTTCAGATGGGTGTGCTTGACGACGTCCAACGCGGGGTCGCCGAGGCGGAGGTCGATGCGTTGCCCGAACAGCTGCTCGAGTCCATTGGGTCCTTCGAAGAGCCCAAGCGGCCCGGTGATTCCGCGTTTCGCCAATGCGGTAGTGGACACCGCACGCTGGGCGGTGATGCCGGGGGAGATGCCCTTCCAATTCGACACCGGCTCGGAGTGGATCGCCGCCAATGACACGTTGTCCGCCGCCGCGATGGCGATGGCGTTGGTCGTTTGCTCCGCCGACAGGTCCAGCAGTTTGGCGGCCCCAGCGGCGACCGACATCGCCAGCTGCAGTGCATGATTGAGGCCACGCGCCATCACGGGGACGGCCGCCGAGAACCGGCACTGCACCTCGTAGGCCACCGCCAGCGCCAGAACGAACTCGTCGCCGGTGGCACCTGCGCTTTCCGCAACGGCCAGGATCGCGCCGAAGTTGTCCGCGGGGTGACACAGCCCGCCAGGGGTCAGGTAGGTGTCGAGCAGATCGACGTATCGCACCGCAACCGAGTTGAACAGCGTGGCCTGATCGACGCTCGTTCGACCGCCTCCGATGAGCGTCGCACCCCCTCCGCCCGTTGCGATGGTGTCACGCACGACCTGCACGGTCTCGCCGTCGAGCGCGGCGATTGCGCAACCAAGGCTGTCGAGAATGTTGCGCCGCAGCAACATTGGCGCAGAAACGCCCAGATCCGTCT
This sequence comes from Mycobacterium sp. AZCC_0083, assembly GCF_014202335.1. Lineage (GTDB taxonomy): Bacteria > Actinomycetota > Actinomycetes > Mycobacteriales > Mycobacteriaceae > Mycobacterium. The sequence goes on from NZ_JACHGP010000002.1 coordinate 327,869, forward strand.
GATCGGACTTCACCACCCACTCGGCAAGGGCCTCCGCCGTGCAGCGGGTGCGTTCAGTTGTCGATGTACTCATGACACCTGGTAGTGCGTGATGAACCAGTCGTCGTCCTCGCGCTTCACCAGAACGCCGAGGTGAACGTTCAGCGTGGGCCGGTCGACGAACGAGAAGGCAACCCTCAGATAGCCGAGCATCAGATCGTCGGCCAGCTGCCTGGTTTCAAGAATCCGATACTCGGCTGCCAACCCGATCGGCTGGGCGCCGTAGTAGTCGGCGACGCCTTGGCGCCCCACGCTGTACGGATGCAGGCCTTGGAAGATCGCGTCCTCGGTGAACAGGGCCGCCGCTCGCTGCGGTTCGTGCGCGTCGACGGCGGCCTTCCACTGGTCGAGCACGCCACGCAGAATGCTCTCGGGCTCTCGCATGATCAATGCCCAGCGCTCTGGCCACCGTCGACGTGCAGGATCTCGCCGGTCACGAATGGGGCGTTCTCCAGGTAGACGACGGCATCCACGACGTCCTCGACGTCACCCATCCGGCCGAGCGGGTGCATCGCGGCGAGGGCATCGTGAGTCGATTCCGGGTGCATCGGCGTGCGGATGATGCCCAATGCGACGGTGTTGACCCGGATGTCGCGACCGGCGTACTCGATCGCCAGCGACTTGGTCACCGCGTTCAGACCGCCCTTCGTCAGGGACGCCAACGCCGACGGCACTTGAGAGTTGGCGTGATCGACGAGGCTGGTGGAGATGTTCACCACGTGGCCGCCGCGTTCCCCGTCGAGCATCGCGGCGATGGCACCGCGCGAAACCTCGAAGAAGCCACGCAGATTCACTCCGGTAACGCTGTCGAAGTCCTCGTCGGTGTACTCGGTGAACGGTTTGGCGATGAAGATTCCGGCGTTGTTGATCAACGTGTCGATCCGGCCGAACCGTGCCACAGCCGCCTCCACGATGCGGGCGCCGACGCCCGGCTCGGCCAAGTCACCGGCGACGGTCAGCACGTCCGGGTCGTCCGACTCGCCGATCGAGCGCGAGTTGGCGACGACCGCGTAGCCAAGCTTGCGATAGGCGGTCACCAGTTCGGCGCCGATTCCTTGGGACGCTCCGGTGATGACGGCTACCTTCTGGACTGAACTCATGTGATGCCTCGCTTCGTTGGTGCAGCTCGGTGTTCATTGCACCTTCTTGAACGCATCGTCGGGCCGGCCACTGCCCGTAGGCCACAACCGGTTTGCTTCCTACTGGTAGGCGCAGACTTCCACCGCACTACGATTGGCCCGTGGAACTGCGCCAGCTGCGCTATTTCGTCGTCGTCGCCGAGGAGCTGAACTTCGGCCGTGCCGCTGACCGCCTACACATCGCAGGCCCGTCGCTCTCCCAACAGATCAAGGCCCTCGAGCGTGACTTGAAGGTGCGCCTGTTCGACCGCGACCGTCGATCCGTCGCCTTGACCGTCGCCGGGGCGGCACTGCTGCCGAGCGCCCGCTCGCTGCTCGACCAGGCCGACACGTTGCGCAGGTCTGCGGCCGGCCTTTCCGATTCCGAACCCGTCCGGTTGGGCTACGTCAATTGGCGGCCCGCCGACTTGGCGGAACGAACGGCGGGAATTGCGCAGCTACGCATGGACACATGGGTGATGCCCTCACACGCGCAGGCAGCGCGGGTCGCCGAGCGCAGTCTCGACGTCGCGATCTGCTGGGCTCAGACCATCGACCTGGCCGCGCACGCCCTCGACGCGAGGCTCATCGGGGCCGACCGTCTGTACGCCGTGTGCACCGGCTCCGACACCTCCGCGGTCGAGGCGAAGGACACGTTGGTGCTGATCGATGCGGACACGGCGAGCTGGTCGTCGTGGAACCGCTTCGGCGAGCAGTTCGTCCGTGACAGCGGCGCAGGCCTGGTGCACATCGACGACGGCGGTATCACTGGCCCAACGTTTTTCGAGCACGTCCGCCGGTTGCGCCGGCCCGTGCTGAACTCGCCGAAGGGGCAGACGACGCCCGTGCCCGCGGACCTGGTGGCACGTCCGGTGGCCCACCCCGCGCCGTATTGGACGTGGTCGCTGGTCTCGCGTCGTGGCGAAGAACGTGCGACGGTGCTCGCCGTGATCGAGGCACTCGCCGGCGACGTCGGTCCGTTGGCGATGGACGACGACTCTTGGCTACCCGCAGACGATCCGCATCGTCAAGCGGCGCTCTAGTCCTCCTTGCGGATCAACCGCTGCAGCGCCGCGCCGTCGGGCGCCAGCAACTCGTCGATCCGCGGCTGGTTCACCTCGGCGACGATGATCTCCCCGACGTCCTTCTGCACGTCGCGGAAGATGCCGTGGGACTTCATCTTCTCGGTCTGATAGATGTTGTCCTCCGTCGGCGTGACGTAGTAGACCGCCTCGGCCTTGAAGCGGTGCACCAGCCACAGGTGGACCAGGGTCATCAGGCGCTTCTGGCGCAGCTTCTCGGCGAAGGTGTTCTGATCGCGCACGGTCAGGATGCTGCGGCCGTTCCGGTCCTTGATCGGGTCGACGAGCACGTTCGCGAGCTTCTCCTCGCCGTCGTCACGTTCGCCGTAGATGCCGAGCTCGAGCACCTCGCCGCCCGCGCGCAGCGGCCGCAGCTGGACACGGAGCTTCTCACCGAGCTGGTAGTGCTCACTCCACAGGGCCAGCCAGTCCTCCAGCAGCTTCTTGGGCACCTCGGTCTGAACGAGGTGCTGATGCTGCGTGGAACCCGCGCCCATGGACTTGGTGGTGGCGGTACGCCCGGATGAGGCGGCCAGCGCGGCATCACTGCGCGGTCCACCCACCAGGGTTTGCGGTGTGCGGTACGGCGACTCGACCAGGCGCATCTTGCGCTGCAGCCGGGCGAGCGACAGCATGCCGTCCTGTTTGAGTGCGGTCGCGAACTCCTCGGCGGCGACACCGTCGATCTGGTGTCCGCCATAGGTCATGAAGTTGAAGACGAAACCCATCTTCGCGAGTTCCTCTGGGAAGGCCCGCATCTCGTCGTCGCTCATGCCGGTGGTGTCCCAGTTGAACGAGGGGGAGAGGTTGTAGGCCAGCATCTTCTCGGGATACACGCTGTGAATCGCGCGGGCGAATTGGCGTGCGTCGTCGAGGTCAGCAGTCTTCGTCTCCATCCAGAGGATGTCGGCGAACGGCGCCGCGGCAAGGGACTTCGCGATCGCATACGGGATGCCGCCGCGGATCTGGTAGTAACCCTCCGGCGTCTTCACCCGCTCGCAGTCCCAGCCGGCGTCGACGCCCAGTTGCTTCGCCTTCTCCCGCGCCTCGTACAGCGATGCACGCTCGGCGAACCGCCGCCAATCCGCGGCGCTCATCTCGAGCGGCTCGCCTTCCCGCCCGCGGAACTCCAGCAGCTCCGCCACGGCCTCGCCGTAGGTCTGCAGCCCGGCGTCGTCCTGCCACGCTTCGACGAACCGAGACTCGACGTCGTCGAAGAGCGTGTCGACCGGCTGGCTCCCGTCCTGCTTCCGGCCGGCGGCGGCCTCGGCGATCACTCCCAGAATGCCCTGTCGCTCCAGCCATGCAGTGGCGGCGGCGTACTCACCCTCGGATAGTGCGTAGAGGAGGTGGCCATTGAGATCCGTGACGCCCGCCTCGTAGAAGCTGCGCACCATCGCAAGGAAGCACGACTTGTACGACGGAATCTTGAGGTTGGTGGCGCCGAGCAGGAACGGCTGATCCCGCTCGTCGGCGCGACTGTCGATGAGGTTGGCCGCCTCGGCATCGGTGCGGGCCACGATGATCCCGGGCACCCGCATGATGTCCAGCTGGAACCGCGCAGTGTTGAGGCGCTTGATCTGCTCATCCGACGGCACGAGCACCTTGCCACCCTGGTGACCACACTTCTTCGTACCCGGACGTTGGTCCTCGATGTGGTACCCGGGCACGCCGGATTCGACGAAGCGACGGATGAGGTTGCGGACGTGCGGATCGCCGCCGTGGCCGGTATCGGCGTCGGCGATGATGAACGGCCGGAAGTCGACCTCCGGTGTCGTTGCGCGTTGCGCATCGGTCATCCGCAGGCGCAGGTACTGCTGATTGCGGTCCGCGGTCAGAAGGGCACGCACCAGACCGGCGGCTTCGTCCGGCACCTGGCTCAACGGGTAGCTGGCGAGGTCGGGGCCAGGATCTTCGCTGATCGAGCCCTTCGCCGACGTCGCCCAACCACCCAGGTAGATTCCCTCGATGCCGTTGCGCTTCATGGTCACGGCCTGCCCCGGTGAGTACGGGCCGAAGGTCGTGATGCTCTTGTGCTGGCCGAAGAGCTCGCGGAGGCGGTCGAAGAAGGCCGCCGCAGCCTCGCGCGCCACGATGTAGTCCGCTGCGATCGTGCCGCGCTGCTCGACGACCTGGCGGGCCGTGTAGAGGCGGATGATCCCCTCGAAGCGCGGGCTGTCGAAGTATTGCTGGGTGGCGGCGACGTCTTGCTCGAAGGGTGTGCCGGCTTGTGGCGCCGCTTCGATGGTGGTCATGGATTTACGCTCCTCGTTGAGCCCGGTACCGCTGACCCGCCGAGTCTATCTCCGGTTCCTGCGCGCGAAGCCGCAACGACGATCATGGTGGACGACCGAACCACCGACGGTCCCAGGTCCGGGACAAACCCGTTGCACGACAGGGGGATAGCGGGCACCCCGGCTGTTCCGGCCAGGCCTATGCCTTGAACCGTCCGGCGAACCCGCGAAGGGGGAGGTCCGCACTGGTCAGCAGTCCAGGTGGGGCATCGACCACGGAACGGATCGCGTTGAGGGCGGGCAGCCCGGTCACGGTCATGCCGATCGAGGCGAAGTTGTCGGGGTTGGACAGATCGACACCCGGCTTCGGGAAGACCATGTGCTTGTTGTAGATGCACGGATCGCCCTTGATCTGAGTGATGTAGCAGCCCTTGATGTCCCAATGCGGATCGGTGTGCGGGGTCATCTGCCACTCCAGGTGCGTCTCGACCTTGGGAGCGCCGTCCACCATTCCCTGATACTTGATGTAGTTGCCGCCGAGTGACCCCTTCGGCATCTGGTACCAGCCCAGGTCGACGTCCTTGGTGCACGCGCCTAGCTCGTAGCTGAACTTGACCTCGTCGAGTTGCAGGCCGAAGCAGTCGGCCATCATCAGCACGCTGTCGGCGAAGACGCGGGTGTACTTCTCCAACTTCGACGGAATCGACGGATCGTCCACCGGCAGGCCGTAGCCGACCTCGATCCAGGTTTCCTTGCTGTGGTGGCACGAGACGTCGACGGACTCGATGGTGATGACGTTCTCGATCTCGGCGACGTCGGCGGAGCACACCACGCCGAGAATCTGGTTCAGGCCCGGGTTCATTCCGGTGCCGTAGAAGGTCGATGCGCCCTTCTTGCAGGCCTCGGCCAGCAGTTGCGACACCGGTTTTCCGGAAGGGTGCGGGTGGTTGGTGTCGCGGTGCCAGCCGGTGATCCAGTCCGCGGTCGTGACGACGTCGATACCGGCTTCGAGGACCTTCACGTAGAGGTCCTCATCCGGAAAGACACCGTGGAACGTCAATACGTCGGGTTTGGCGGCGATGATGTCGTCCACCGAGCCGGTGGCGGTGACCCCGATGGGTGCAAGACCGGCGATCTCGCCTGCGTCGCGTCCGACCTTTTCCGGTGTGTAGCAATGCAATCCGATGAGTTCGAGGTCCGTTTGGGTGCCGATTCGTTTGATCATTTCGGATCCGACGTTCCCGGTGGCTACCTGGAATACCCGGATTGGCGCTCTGGTGGATGCGGTCATTCGACGTCCAGCCCTTCGGTCGGTGTGAGTTGGTGTGCGATCAGGAGACGGCGGTGGCCCGCAACTCCGCTGCGCTGCCGCCGCGGCCGTCGGGGTAGAACTGCTTGGCCCAGTTGCGGATGGCGGTGAAGCCGGCGAACTCGCTACTCGACAGTGCCGGCGGGTCGGAATAGCGCTGGTGTTGCCAGATGTGAACGTCCTGGGTGAACTGGCGAATGATCTCATCCGCGAACGCTTGCGCCCTCTTCTCTGCCTTCGCCGGATCGGAGCTGGCGGTGCGGCCGATGTAGACGCTGAAGCGGACGTCGGACGTGCTGTCGTCGACGGGAGTCACCGCCGTGATGGTCCGGTTGTCGACCATGCCCCAACTCTTGGTCACGGCGACGCCGAGTCCGCCGTTGATCGCTTCGACCCCACTCTTGACGTCGGTGATCGATTGGTATTCATCGCCTTCGAAGGTGATGGTGAAGTCGACGTAGGACACCGGCCGATCGAAGTCGTGTCTGGTGAACACCGGCACGATGGGGGTGGCGTGCACGAACTTGAAATGGGCGAAGTCGACACCGTTTTCGAGCACGTACTGCGGATGCAGTTCCAGTTGCTCCCGGTGCAGGGTGGCCATCGGGTAGTAGTCGGCCACGCTGCTTCCGTCGCCGAATCCGGCGAACACGTCGGGTACCTCGAAGTAGGGGTCGCGGCCCTCGGCGTCGTGCCAGATGTAGATCGATTCGTTGCGCTCGACCACGTGATGGGTACGGATGCGACGGCCCCGGTTGGGCCGGTCCTCGTACGGAATGCAGACGTTGCGCCCGTCGTGATTCCACTGCCAGCCGTGGAAGGGGCACTCGATGACGTCGCCTTCGACGTGACCGCCAAAACCCAAGTGTGCGCCAAGGTGCTCGCAGTAGGCGTCCATGGCGGTCAGCCGGCCGGACTGCGCCCGCCACGCCACCATCTCCTGGCCGAAATAGGTCATTCGGTGGACGTCACCGACGCCGATCTCGGCGGACCATGCGACCTGGAACCACCCCGTCGGCTTCATCGATAGCGGCGGTTTCGCCATCTCGGTGTCCTCTTCTGGACGGCATTGGACAGGTCGATCACCCTGCCGTGACGGCTGAATCACAGCAGGTACTGTGAAAGTATCACAGCTGCTACGCATACAGAAGTGCCACTACCATCCGAACCATGACCGACGCGGGCGTGTCCGAACGCCGCCCCAACCGGCGCGGCCATGCCACCCGCGAGAACATGCTGAAGGCCGCGGTCAAGGCGTTGGCCTCCGGCGATCCCGGTGCGGTATCGGCCAACAAGATCGCCCGTGACATCGGCGCCACCTGGGGTGCGGTGAAGTACCAGTTCGGCGACAACGACGGACTCTGGGCCGCAGTGCTCCAACACACCGCCGAGCGACGAGCCGACACCATGCTCACGTTCACCGACACCTCGGCGCCGCTGCGCCAGCGCGTCGCCGACATCATCGACACGCTCTACGACGGGCTGACGTCCACGGACTCCCGAGCCATCGAGAACCTGCGTGCGGCCTTGCCACGCGACCACGCCGAACTCGAAGCGCTCTACCCGCGCACCGCGGCCGAACTCTCGTCGTGGGGGCGAGGCTGGCTCGCGACGTGCCAGAACGCATTCGCAGACCTGGAGGTCGACCCCGATCGCGTCGCAGAGGTCGCAGAGCTCATTCCTGGTGCCATGCGCGGCATCACCTCGGAACGCCAGCTCGGCACCTACGCCGACCTCGACAAGGCGCGGCGGGGGCTTACCAACGCCATCGTCGCCTACCTCGAGGACTCCCGGCTGCGCTGAGTCGCGCAGGATGGAAGCCGTGAATCTCATTCCGCTGCCCACCGCCACGATCACCGACGACGACGTCGCCGCTGTCTTGTTGCGCGCAGCGCAGGTCATCGACCCACTCCTCGACGTGCTGGCGGAGGCCGATCCCCTGGGCCTGAGGGAGCGCACCCACCACTTGGGCGGTCCCGCCGGGAGTGCACTGGGAAGGGTCGAGGACGCATTCGCGTGGGCGCTGAACACGGCCAAGGTTCCAGGAACGCTGGCGTGGCAAGGCATGCCCATGGACGATCGCATCGAGTGGTGGATACACCGGGTCGGGGCGTTGAACACGGTGATCGTCGCCTTCCCCGGAGTCTTGGGAGCGGTGGCCGACCGGCTGCCCATTCAGGATCTCTTCGGGTACGCCAACCAGGCGATCGTGTTGTGCGCGGTGGCACGCGAACACGGCATCTTCGATCACCGGCAACAGGTCCGACTACTGGCTGCGGTCTTGTCGGGACGCGACCTCGTTCTAGGTGGGTCAACAGAGGCGCTGCCCTCTGATTCCAGCGAGCTTCCCCGGACGCCGGCCGGTGTGGCCCAGGGTCTGTGGCGCCTCGCGGGTCTGATGCGCGCGATCACCGACGAGCTCGCCAAGCGGCCACATCCGAAGGGCTTCTATCGAGTCGTTGGCATGCTGCCCGGGGTGGGCGCCGTCGCCGACTACATCGGGGAGTACTGCGCGCTGGTACGAGCCGCCAAGGCCGGGGAACGCTGGATCGCCCAACAGAGCGTGCTCTGACGATCAGGGCCCTACGGTGAGGTCGTCGGAGCGTCCTGCCTCGAGCCGCGACCACTGGGGGATGGGACGCCCGTTCATCCGGGTGTTGGAGCCATCGACCTGCCACCCTTGCGGCCAGCCGTCCGGCGAGTCCTCCCACGTCTCCTGGCGCCCGAAGACCGTGAGGTCCATGAGCGCGTAGCTGTAGTCCATCGCCTCGACACCGCGGCGGGTGGTCCAGTACGTCTCGAACACGCGGTCACCCTCGCGCAGGTAGCAGACGAGGTGCATCAAGCCGACGTGGCGGCCGACCAGGAGCGTGTCGAGGGAGGGGAGTGCCGAGTACCACGGCATGTCCCAGTCCATGAACTCGCGGTAGCGGATGCCTTCCTCGTAGGACCCCTGGGCGAAGACCGCGTAGGTGATGTCGCGGGAGTGAAGGTAGGACAGTTCCTGGACCTGAGTGGTCACCCACGTGCAGCCCTCGCATTGCTCGGGCGCGGGATGGCCGGGGTGCCACATGAAGTAGTACGCGACGAGTTGCTTGCGCCCCTCGAACGCGTCGAGCAGGGTGAGCGACCCATCGGGCCCGATCAGCTCGAGGGTGGCGTCGACCTCGACCATGGGCAGCCGTCGCCGGGCCGCGGCGATCGCGTCACCTTCACGGATGTGTGCCTTCTCCCGAGTACGGAGCGTCTCGATCTCGGCTTCGAAGGCGGCGCGGTCGACGGCAGTGGGCATTGGTTCGTCCTTCATGGCTGTCCTCCAACGGTTTTGGTGGTCATTCGTCGAGGTCCGCGTCGGCCGGGCCGAACAGGAACAGGTGATCGAGAACCGGCGTTGGGTCAGCCGACCAGTCCATCGCGGCGAGCTGGGCACGGCTGCGGCGGCCCGTTCGCCATCGCAGACCTTCGAATCGCGTAGTGCGGAGCCGTAATTCGGCGCGATCGCCTCGTCCGCTCAGGTACTGGCCGTCCTCCACCGTGACGAGCAGCGGAACCGGCGTGCGAAGGTTGGCCAGTAGCTGGTCGGAGGACTTCCATACCGCCGCGGAGTCCCGCGCCCCTGGCCGGCCGATGGCAGCACGGACGTCGTGCTCGTGGCTGGTGATGTCGCCCAGCGGAGGTTTCACCCCGGCGGACTCGGCCATGTGGTCCAACGCTGCGGCGGCGTCGGTCCAGGCAGCAAGCAGCTCGGCCAGGTCATGATCACCGAACCGGGCGATCTGAGCTGCCGTCTCCTCGTCGGTCGGCGGCCCCACCAGACGCCCGCCCACCCAGTCCTCGGCGACGGCCACCACATGCGCCACCACGTCGCGGACCGACCAGCCAGGGCAGGCCGCAACGGCCGCCTTCAACCCTGCGTCGTCCAGTCCCGCCACCAATCCGACCATCCGCTCCTTCGTCTCCTGATACAGACCCGCGGACAGGCGCGCATCATCGACCGACACGGCGATCACTCCTCCGGCATGCGCGGCGGCCGTTGGTCATTGGGGTCGTCGGGATCGGGTTCATCGAACCACCGCGACGGTTGAGTCTCGCGGTAGGTGTCATGCCAGCTCCACCATTCGTAGGGCTTGGTTTGCGGATAGCCCTCAGGCGAGTCCTCCCACGTCTCCTGGCGCCCGAGCGCGGTCATGTCGAGGAAGTTCCATGTGTTGACGAACACCTCGTCGCCCCGACCGTCGCTGAAATAGGTGCGGAATACCCGGTCTCCGTCCCGGATGAACGCGTTGTGGCCGTGCCATTCGTCCACGCCGAAATCCACGTCGAAGGCACCGTCGGAGTTGGGAATCATCGTGTACCAGGGATGGGTCCAACCCATCCGTGCCTTGATTCGTGCGATGTCGGCCTGCGACCCACGCGAGGCGTACACGAACGAGGTGTCCCTGGCGTTCAGATGGGCGAGGTTGGGGATGTGGTCGGCCATCAACGAGCAGCCGACGCAGCCGTGCTCTGGCCACCCGTGCACGCCCGGATCGACGAAGGCGCGGTAGACGATCAGCTGACGGCGTCCGTCGAAGAGATCGACCAGGCTGGCCGGGCCGCCGGGCCCCTCGAACCGGTACTGCTTCTCGACCGGTGTCCACGGCATGCGCCTTCGCAACGCGGCCATCGCGTCACGCGCGCGGGTCAGCTCCTTCTCCTTGACGAGCATCTCCTGGTAGGCAACCTGCCAGTCCTGCTCCGACACGATCGGCGGTGTCTTCATGCGTTTCCCTTCCGCTTCTGCTGCAACGGTTCTGGTGACTTGGTGCCAACGGCCGCGCTCTGACGTTATATATTTCAGTTGAATGACTTCGCGTTCAGCTCACCACGGACAACCCGCTATAGTCAACAGAATGCTTGAAGATCAGGTGCTGGATCGGGCGTACTCCGCGCTCGCCGATCCCACTCGCCGCTGGGTGCTGGAGACACTGCGCAACGGCGACGCCCGCATCACCGACTTGGCCGCTCCGCTACCGATGACGTTCGCCGGCGTATCGCGCCACATCGGCGTCCTGGAATCGGCTGGCCTGGTGCGGCGCGAGGTGCGCGGCCGCGAGCACTGGCTTTCCCTGCAGCCGGACGGTCTGGCGATGGCCCAGCGGTGGATCGGCGAGCAGACCGACTTCTGGTCGACGCGTGCGGATGCACTGGAGGCGCGGTTGCGCCGCAAGTCGCGTGCGCGCCGGGACGGGAAGTGATCGTGGGCGAGCGAAGCGACGGGGGATTGTCGTGATGACCGACGCTCCTGTGGCACGCGTGCAGCGGGTCATGCCCGCGACCCCAGGCGTGGTGTTCGACCAATGGCTCGATCCAGAATCGTTGGCGGACTGGATGTGTCCGCGTCCGGACCGATGTGTCGCCATCACGGTCGAACCCCGGATCGGGGGAACCGTGCGCTTCGACGTCGACCATTCCGGTACCAGCGTTCTGATCACCGGACAGTTCCTCGCCATCGACCGCCCACACCTACTGCGCTTCACGTGGACCAACTCGGACTGGGCGGACCCGACGGTGGTCAGCGTCGTCAACGTCGCCTTCGAACCGTTCGGCGACGATCAGACGCTCATGTCCATCGAGCATTCCCTCATACCCCCGGAGGAACTGGACAGCTTCGCGAACGGTTGGGTGGGCGTCTGCGATCAGCTCGAGGCGTTTCTTCGTAATTGACGCACCGCTGTACCGCGTGGACGATGACGGGACGTTCGCGGGACCCCCGCGGCCCGATTGGATGAGGCCCGATTGGATGAGGAGACGGTGAACCGCAATGCCTGACCGCCCGTACGCGTTGGTCCGCCGGCCTGCAGAGACACTGGCCGACGGCATCGTGACATTCCTCGAGCGCCAGACTCTGGATCTCGAACTGGCCAAGCGTCAGTGGGATGACTACGTTGCGGCACTCGAGCGCAGTGGATGGCCCACCATCGCGATCGACGGTGACGACGCGATGCCGGACTGCGTGTTCGTCGAAGACGCCGTGGTGATGTTCGGCGACCTCGCGGTCATCACCAATCCGCGCCAACCGACGCGCAACCCGGAAATCGTTGCCGTTCAACGAGCGATCGACGACTTGGGGCTGGAGAGTGCAGCCATCACCGAGGGCACGCTGGATGGCGGCGACGTGCTCAAGGTGGGTTCGCAGGTTTACGTCGGGCTCAGCGGCACCACCAACGCGGCGGCGATCGACTTGCTTGCCCGGATCCTCGCGCCTCGCGGGTACACCGTCACGGCCGTGCCGCTGACCAAGGCGCTGCATCTGAAGAGCGCGATCACCGCACTTCCCGACGGCACCGTCATCGGGTACGAGCCCGTCGTCGACGACCCGGGCACGTTCCCGTCGTTCCTCGGCGTGCCCGAGGAACCGGGAGCCCACGTGGTCATCCTCGACGACGATCTGCTGCTCATGAGTTCAGCGGCTCCCCGCACGGCCGAGTTGTTCGCCGAGCGGGGCTATCGGCTTGAGACCGTGGACATCTCGGAGTACGAGAAGCTCGAGGGCTGCGTGACGTGCTTGAGCGTGCGAGTGCGATGACACGGGCGGGCCGCGTGCGACCGGTGCTGCTGTTCGTGGCCACTGGTTGCGCGGTCCTGATCGCCGTCGCACCGACCGCGAGCGCGGATGACGAGTCGGCCTACAACGGCGCGCCGACGGTGGTCTCCGGCGGCCCCGTGCCGACGGTGAACGGCGTTCCATGCGTCGCTGGACATCTCGGGACCTGTACCGGATTCGCACAGAACTCGCCCACCCCCAAGACGCCGCGGTCAGTAGTCGGGCACAGCCCGACGGTCAGCCCCTAAATCTCCCATTGGCAGGTGAACTCGCTACGTAACAAGGGCTTCCAGAATCAAGGTGTACTGTCGGCATCAGCTGGTTAAACAGGCTAAGCAAATGATGCGGACGGAAGGACTTTGACATGGCGCGGACGGACGACGACACATGGGACCTCGCTACGAGCGTGGGAGCCACCGCCACCATGGTCGCCGCGGCCAGGGCGATCGCGACCAAGCTCGACGACCCGCTGATCGACGATCCGTTCGCCGAACCGCTGGTCCGTGCCGTCGGGGTCGACTTCTTCACCAAACTGGCCAGCGGTGAACTCGACCCTGCCGAAGTCGACGGCGGCGCCGGCTTCGGACTTCAGATGATGACCGACATGATGTCGGCTCGGACCCGGTACTTCGACGACTTCTTCCACGACGCGGCGCGGGCCGGAGTCCGTCAGGGCGTCATCCTGGCATCGGGTCTGGACGCCCGCGGCTACCGACTGCACTGGGCGGACGGAACGACGATCTTCGAGATCGACCAACCAGAGGTCATCGAATTCAAGGCCAAGACGCTCACGGGACTGGGCGCGTTGCCCACCACCGATCTGAGGTTCGTTCCCATCGATCTTCGAAGCGACTGGCCCGCCGCACTCCACAAGGCCGGGTTCAACACCGCCGAGTCGACCGCCTGGATTGCCGAAGGTCTACTCGCCTTCCTGCCCGCCGATGCCCAGGACCGCTTGTTCGACGAGATCACTGCGCTCAGCGCACCGGGCAGCCGCCTGGCAACCGAAGTCTTCGGGAACACTCCAGACGTCGACCCGGCCAAGGCGGAGCAGAGCATGCAGGACTTTGCGCAGCGCTGGCGCGATCACGGTCTCGACGTCGACCTGTCGGATCTCTGGTACCACGAAGACCGCAGCGACGTCGTGAGCTACCTCGACGCCCGTGGTTGGGCCTCAGTCGGCGCCACGATTCAGCATCTGCTGGTGGTCAATGGACTGTCGCCTGCACCATTCTCGGTGGACGGCGCTTCGGTACCGGCCAGCGTCTACTACACGTCAATCTTGAGGTAGTTCCGAACCGCTGTGAGCTGGGGCGGAGAGGCGTCAGCCCTGCTGGCCGAGGGCCAAGCAGGTGCCATAGTGCTCGGGTGTGCAGGGAATCCCATTGACCGTGGCAACTTGGCCGGGATTTTGCACGATGTTGTTGCCCGACGGGCCTGATGGGCTGACGGCGATGTTTCCAGGTCCGCCTGCGACACACACGCCTTCGAATCGGGACTCAGTGGTGCCATAGGGGCAGGCCCCGGCCGGGGAGGCCACGACCAATGATCCAGCGGCCACTGCCACAGCACATCCGAAGAGGACGATCCCTCGCTTCACGACCACCATCAACAACTCCCAAGCGCCTCGTCCGATGACCACAGCCTAGCCCAACGGGCTATTTGCACGGTTAATCGTGGTCAAGCGGCATCTCGTTACGCACTCGGCGGACGGCCGCCTGAATCTCGGCGACTCGCGACGGAGGCAGTCCCCAGGGGTGGTCCACACCGACCCGTTCGTCGACATCCCACAGCACGCACTGCTCGCCCGGCTTGGCGACCAGTGACCATGCGATCACCGTCCTGCGAAGTTGCTCATCCATGGGACCGGTGACCTCAAGGAGCCCTGCGGGTGCACCGTCAACCGGATTGTGATGCAGAAACTTGCCGTAGGCCGTCGTGCAGAATTCCGAATACCTTGCGGTGCAGAGGATCAGACCATGCCACGCCTCGTCAACCGCCCGCGACGGCATCCCGATCGCCCTGCCGTCGCGCAGCGCCGGCCCGCAGCATCGCAGCCATTGGCGCAAACCGGTCTCGATGAGTGACCGTGGTTGCCACGGACAGGTTTTGAACACGGCGGGGGGTAGCTCGAGGTCGGCCACCGCGGTGCCCACTCGGTCGAGGCGGTCCTCGCGCCTGCGCAGTAGCGACGACATGTCGTCAGCCCCCGCAACCACCGCAGCCACCACAACCGCCGCAGCCCCCGCCGCAACCGCCGCAGCCACCACCACCGCAGCTTCGGCGGCGGCTCTCGCCCGATTCCTTCCCGGCATCCCAGGTCTCGTCGTCGTCACCATCGCGGGACTTGGTCACCGCGATCGCGAGCATGGCCGATCCAAAGACCCCCAGAATGACTATCAAGGTGACCATCACGACACCCCCTTCAGATCGGCGAGATCCTCGCCTTCGACACCCCGTCGTGTCGATCGTTTGACCATGATGGGGCCGCCTCGGCAGGCAAGGAATGGGCTTGGCCCCCGACACCGAATTTCCTTGCACGATTCACAGATTCACGCACCATCGATTCGCCCTGGGCGGACCTCGAGCCCTCGGACACGCGATTCCTGCCGACTTCCTGGAAGCTCTGAACACCCTGCCGGCGATACCTCCGAAACCGCAACGCCACGAAACGTCATACGACAGAAACAGAACCGGTATACCGTTTTCCTCGATGCCAGCGCAGGGTACCGCTCGCCCTGGCTGCGGAACGAAAGCGAAGTCGTCCCACGATGAGTGCTCCCGCGAGCCCCCTCCTCGACCCGGGTACCAGCCCGCTCGATGCCCGTCAGCAGGCCGTCGTCCAACGGGTCTCCGACGCCGAGCGCGCCCACATCCTCGCCCTTCCGAGCAATGACCCACTCGACCCGAAGCTCCGCTTTCGCGTCGAGGCGACCGGACCGGAACTGTTTGGCCAGCCAGCGGCGATACAAGCAACACTGCAGCTCAACGCCGTAACCCTCGACGTCATCGCCGACCGGCTCGCCGCCGGCGTCCGGCGAGTGGTGCTGGTCGGCTGCGGAGACTCACTCGCCGTTATGATCGCCGCGCGGCAGGCTCTCGAGTGCATGCTCGGGGTGCCCTGTGAACCCATGCAGAGCTTGGAGTTCGCGTACTACCATGCGCATCTCGTCGACGCGGGTACAGCCGTCGTCGCGTTGTCCAGCTCGGGGGAGACGACCCGCACCGTCGAAGCTCTACTGATGGCTCAAAATCGCGGATCGTATACCGTTGCGCTGACCAACACGGCCGATTCAACCCTGCAGTCCGAGGCCGACACGTCGCTGAAGATCGAGGCAACCCGGGTCGGCTGGCCCACGCAGTCGTCCACCGCCGCGCTGGCATTGCTGCTGGAATTGGCCATCCGGGTGGGCGAGCGGCGCGTGCCGACGGACGCCGCACCGCTGCGCACTACCTTCGACGAGCTCCCCGATGTCATGACGCAGGCGCTCGGCAGGATCGACCCGCTGATCGCCGACATCGCCGGATATGAGGTCGAGGCCGGGGTGCAGACGGTGCTGTTCTCAGGCGCCGGGCCCAGTCTGGCATCCGCGATCGTGGGCGCGGCCAAGGTCAAGGAGTGCACGACGCTGCATGCGATCGACATCCAGACCGAGGAATACCACCACTACAACTCGCAGAAGGCCGGCGAGCCGCTCGTCCTGATCGCCCCGTCGGGTCCATCGGTGCCGCGTGCCGTCGATACCGGCACGGATGCGCTGCGCTGGGGTGGCCGCCTCTACGTCGTCACCACCGACGGAGAGCGCGCGTTCGATCACCTCACGGGTCAGGTCATCACGCTGCCGCCGGTTCCCGAGTCGCTGTCGCCTCTGCTCTCCGTGCTTCCCGCCCAGCTGGTCGGTTACCGCCTTGGCCTCAACTGCTACGCCGCGGCGGCAGCCGATGCCTGACACTGCACCCAGCCTGGTTTGCATCGGCAACCTCACCGTCGACGAGGCCGTGTCTCCCACGGGCGCTCGGGTCGAATCCGTCGGCGGGGACGCGCTTTTCGCCGCACTCGCCGCCAAGCTGGCCGGTGGCAATCCCACGGTCCTCGCCCCGCTGGGCACCGATGCGACCCCGGCCCTGCTCGCCGCAATCCGCTCGACCGGGACGGATCCCGCGACGCTGCCGCGACGCGATCTGCCCACGATTCGCAATGTCGTCCGCTACGACGACACCGGCGGGCGCGCGTGGGATCTGATCCTGGGCGAAGCGCACTTCGAATCGCTTTCGGTGCATCCCGCCGACGTGTCCGACGCCGTGCTGGCCGCGCCCGGCGTACTGGTGTCGGCGATGGCGCTGCACGCACAGCTCGAGCTGGCGGCATGGCTGCGCGACCGCACAACGGCGACAATCTACTTCGATCCGCAGGAGGACTACATCGCCGGAAACGAAACCGCTCTACGAGACGCCGTCCGAAGCTGTGACGTCTTCCTGCCCAGCGAGATCGAAGCCACCGCGCTTGCGGGCACGTCCGATCTGCACGTGGCTGCCACGACCTTCCTACAGCTAGGCCCTCGAGCGGTGGTGATCAAGCTCGCTGCGGCCGGATGCCTGGTCGCGACGCGGCAGCGCCCCGAACCCACCGTAGTGCCAACGGATGTCGTCGAACCGGTGGACAGCACCGGCGCCGGCGACGCGTTCTGCGGAGCGTTCGCGGCCGAACATCTGCGCACCGGGGACGCGTACGCCGCGGCGGACGCCGGTTCGCGGGCCGCCCGCATCGCAGTCGGCGGCCCCGGCGTCGACGGGTTGCTCGCCGGCGTGACGGGGGCGGTGCGATGACGCGGATCACCGTGATCAACCCAAACACGTCCGCCGAGCTGACGGCCACCATCACCAAGGCAGCCCAAGCGGTTGCGGGCGCCGGGGTGAGCGTCACCGGGGTTCACCCCGCGACCGGGGTGCCGAGCGTCGAAAGCCATGCCGAGGAGGCGATCGCGGCGGTCGGAGTGATCGAGCAGGTCCGTGCGCACCAAGCCGACACGGACGCGTTCGTCATCGCCTGTTTCGGCGATACCGGGGTGCCCGCAGCCCGCGAGGTCGCCACCTGCCCCGTCGTCGGGATGACCGAGGCGGCACTGCAGACCGCCTGCCTGGTGGCGCATCGGTTCGTCGTCATCACACTGCCTGCGCGCACCATTGCCCACAGTGACCGCGTCGTCCGCGCGCTGGGGCTCGAGCACCGCTGCACCGTGACCGCGGTCGACGTGGCGGTCGCGGACTTGGTCGCCGGCTCGACCCACCTGCTCGACGCGTTCGACGAAGCCGCGCGCGGGGCCCACCGTGCCGAAGCCGTCGTCCTCGGCTGCGCCGGTCTGGCCGACCTCATCGACCCGCTGTCCGACAGGTTGGGCGTCCCCGTCATCGACGGCATCGCCGCGGGCGTCGGCATTGCGGCCGGACTGGTGGCGATGGGACTCAACACTTCGCGCGCCAGCACCTTCGGACCCGTTGAACTGGAGTTCCCATGACCGTCCTGTTCCGTCAGGTGCTCGTCTACGACGCCGCAGCCCCCAACGCAATGACCGGTCCCACCGACGTTCTGGTCGAGGGCGATCGGATCAGCGCCGTCGGCGACGGCCTGCCCGCCTCACCGGGAGCCCGGATCGTCGACGGCGGCGGTCGACATCTGTTGGTGCCCGGGCTGATCAACGCGCACTTCCATTCGCCGGCCAACCACCTCAAGGGCTCGGTGCGGAGCCTGCCGCTCGAGCTGTTCATGCTGTTCGAGTCGCCCTCCGACCCGGCCCTGGCGCCCAGCCCTCGTGAGGCCTACCTGCGGACCATGCTCGGTGCCATCGAGATGCTGCAACGGGGTATCACCTGCGTGCAGGACGACGCCTTCCTGATGCCGTTCCCCGATCCGGAGATCATCGACGCGGTGGCGTCGGCCTACCGCGACAGCGGGATTCGCGCGTACCTCGCGTTGGACCAGCCGGAGCTGACCGAGGCCGAGAAGCTGCCGTTCACAACCGAAGTCGACGTCGCTGCCTTCCACGAGCCGGCGCCTGCCCCCGCCGCCCGGCTGCTGGAAGCGTACGACCATCTGATCGGCACCTGGCACGGCGCCGCGGACGACCGGATCCGGGCGGCCGTCTCGATCTCCGCGCCGCAACGCGTCAGTCTGGACTACTTCGCCGCGCTCGACGACCTGGCCGAGCGCCACGGCCTGCCGTTGTACGCGCACATGCTGGAGACAAAGGTCCAGCGCACTCTGATGACCGAGCAGCCGCGGTTCGGTGGCCGGTCCCTGGTCGGCTACACCGGCGCCGCCGGACTACTCAAACCACACACCAACGTGATTCACGCGGTGTGGGTGGACGAAGCCGACCTCGTCGCGATCGCCGACGCCGGTTCGACGGTCGTCCACAACCCGGTCAGCAACCTGCGGCTCGGCAGTGGTGTGCTGCCATGGCGCGCGATGCTGGATCACGACGTCCCGATCGCACTGGGCACCGACGAAGCGATCTGCGACGACACCATCAACGTCTGGACGGTCGCCAAGACCGCGGGCCTCATCCACAACGTCTCGGGACTCGACAACGATGAATGGCCTACTGCCGCTGAGGTTCTCGAAGCACTCTGGCGCGGCGGTGCACGCGCAACCCGGCGCGCCGACGACCTCGGGGCGATCGCGCCCGGCATGCTGGCCGACCTAGCACTGGTCGACATGCACGCCATCGCGTTCACACCACTCAACGACTTGAGGGAGCAACTGGTGCATTGCGAGGACGGCCGCGACGTCGTATTGACCATGGTGGCGGGCCGCGTGGTCTCCGAACACGGGCACGTCACCACCGTCGACGAGCCGGCGTTGCTCGACGAGGCCCGTGAGCTGTTCGCCGCGAAGTTGCCAGCGATCCAGGCCGCCCGCAGCAGCGCCGACCACCTCTTCCCCGCCTACCAGCACATCGTGCGCCGTGCGGCGGCAACGGATGTCGGCTTCAACCGCTGGTTGGCCTCGTGACGGGCCCCGCCGGATACCCTTACACCCCACTGCCTGCCCGCCCGACCGGCAGGTGGCCCAACGGAGCCCGACTCGCCGTCGTCGTATGCGTCGGAGTCGAGTCCTACCGGTTCGACGATGGTCGCGCCGAGGTCGTGCTGCCCGACGTGCCCGCCCCGGACCTGGTGAACACGGCCTGGCGCGACTACGGAAACCGGGTCGGGGCCTTCCGGATCTTCGAAGCGCTTCGTGGCCTTGGAATTCCACCGACCGTCTTGCTGAACACCGACGTCTACGACGAGGCCCCTGCCGTCCTGGAAGCGGCCCGCCAGGCCGGCGCCGAGATCGTCGGGCACGGCCGCTCCAACTCCGACTCGTTGTCGGAGATGACCCCCGATGCCGAGCGGGCCTACCTGACACACGTCGCCGACCGCATCCGCGCACACGAGGGGACCGCCCCAGGCGGCTGGTCCAGCCCATGGCTCAGCCACACCCCGGCCACCCTGAACCTGTTGGGCGAGACCGGCTACCGCTACCTGCTCGACCTGCGACTGGACGACCAGCCCGTGTGGCTGACCACGGAATCCGGTCCGCTGCTCTCGATTCCGTACAACGCGGAGATCAACGACTCGTCGACGATGATCGGCAGGCAGGCGTCCGCCCACGAATTCGCCGACATGATCGTCGACGAGTTCGCCGAACTCTCCGCGACACAGCGCCCGCTCGTGATGAGCATCGTGCTGCACTCGTTCATCACCGGGGCGCCGTTCCGATTGCGCGCCGTCAGAAGAGCGCTCGAGCGTGTCGTCGGCGGCGACGGCGTCTGGCTTACGACGCCGCGCGAGATCCACCAGGCCGTCGTGGAGTCGCGCGTGCTGTTCCCTCCGGTTGCGGAGGTGACGTCGTGACCGAACCGGTGGCCGCGCTCACCGACTTCTCGCTATCGTTGGTGCGCAACGGCATTCGGAGCCAGGTCCTCGAGCACATCGACCTCCAGATCTGGCCCGGCGAAATCCTCGGACTGGTCGGGGAATCCGGTTCCGGTAAGAGCGTGCTCGCGTTGAGCTTGCTCGGGTTGCTTCCCGACACCTCACACCCGCAGGCCGATGGCCAGGTCACCGTCACCGGTGTGGACATGGTCCGCGCAAGCGCGGCCGAGCTCCGTCGGGTGCGGACCGAGGTGCTCGGTGCGATCTTCCAGGACCCGATGACGTCGCTGAACCCGACGATGCGAATCGGCAGGCAGATTGGCGAGGTCACCCACGCCGAGACCGAATCGGTCCGCCTGCTCGAAACCGTCGGGGTCCGCGACGCACAGCTGCGCCTTCGGGTGTACCCGCATGAACTCTCCGGCGGGCTGCGTCAGCGGGTGATGGCGGCGATCGCGGTCGGCGCCCGGGGCGAGCGAAGCGACGGGGAATCGAACCGTCCGGGTCTGATCGTCGCCGACGAACCGACGACGGCACTCGACGTGACGGTGCAAGCACAGCTGCTGGAACTGCTGCGCGAGCTGCGCGACGAGTTCGGCTGCTCGGTGCTGCTGATCACCCACGACCTCGGCGTCGCCGACAAGATCGCCGACCGGCTGGCCGTCTTGCACCACGGCGAGCTGGTCGAGATCGGCCAGGCGTCCGACGTGGTGCGCAACCCGCAGCACGACTACACCCGCTCGCTGCTGGCATCCCGGCTGAGCCTGACGATGCCCCGCGACGAGCGGTTCGGCGGGGACACCCACGGCTCCGAGCCGGCAGTGTCGATCAGCGATCTGCGCCGCACGTTCCTCGTGCGCCGGGGCGCTCGGTGGGGACGCGGCCGCTCCCGGGAGATCAACGCCGTCGATGGGGTCGACCTGGACATCGCGCCGGGCGAGGCGTTGGCGATCGTCGGGGAAAGCGGTTCCGGCAAGTCGACTCTGCTGCGGATCATCGCCGGACTCGAGAAGCCGACGTCGGGCTCCGTCACGCTCGCAGGCACCGGCGGGCCGCAGATGGTGTTTCAGGACGCCGGCTCGTCGCTCACCCCCTGGATGACCGTCGGCGAAACACTGGGCGAGCGATTACGTCCGCTCAAGCTGTCACGGGCCGAGGTCAGGGAGCGCGTGACGGCGGCACTGGCTGCTGTCGACTTGCCGCCGGAGGTTGCCAAGGCCCATCCGGGTGAGCTGTCCGGCGGGCAGCGACAGCGCGTCGTGCTGGCCCGCGCCACTATGATCCCGCCTGCGGTGCTGCTGTGCGACGAACCCACCAGCGCCCTGGACGCATCGCTGGCCAAGAGCGTGTTGGCGCTGATCCGCGATCTGCGGGCGCGGATCGGGATGACGGTGCTGTTCGTCACCCACGACCTGGCGGTCGCCCGGCTGATGGGTGATCGCATCGCCGTCATGCAAGCCGGCCGTGTCGTCGAGCTGGGTCCTGCGGAGCAGGTGATCGCCGAACCCCGCGATCCCTACACCCGCACCCTGCTCGCCGCGGTGCCCGAGATCGTCGGGGGAGCGGTGTCGTGACCTCAATCCTGGTGCCCCGCGGGAGGCTGCGGCCGGTGTCGCTCGGCGGGGCGCGCTTAACCCGGCCGACGGCATGGGTCGTGGTCGGGTTGCTTGCCCTGGTGACGTTGGTCTCCGTGTTCGCGCGGCAGCTCGCCCCGTACGACCCGATCCAGCCGGTCGGCCCCATCAACCTGCCCCCACTGAGTCATGGACACCTGCTCGGCACTGACGGAATCGGTCGAGACTTGTTGTCCCGCACGTTGATCGGCATCCAGGCGAGTTGGCTGAGCGCGCTGGTGGTAGTGGCGATCGGCCTCCTCATCGGGGGCACCATCGGGTTGATCGCGGGCGCGACCGGCGGCTGGGTCGACTCGATTCTCCTGATGCGCCTCACCGATCTGTTTCTCGCGCTACCCGGTGCACTGGTTGCGATCGCCATCGTCGCCGCCTTGGGGTCCGGTCTGGTCAACACCCTGATCGGCGTGTCACTGGTGTGGTGGCCGTACTACGCCCGCATCGTGCGCGGCGAGACCAAGGCGCTCGCCGCCCGTCCGCACGTCGAGGCTGCCCGGCTGTCCGGGGTCGGTCGATCGCGGATCGTCACCCGCCACCTACTGCCCGGGGTGGTGCCAACGGCGGTGGTCAGCGCCAGTCTGGACATCGGCAACGTCGTGCTGCTACTCGCCGCGCTGTCATTCCTGGGCCTCGGTCAGCGGGCGCCTGCGCCCGAGCTCGGCGCCGACACCGCCCGCGCCTTGAGCCAGTTGCTCAGTCAGTGGTGGGTGCCCGGCATCCCGGGCGTCGCGGTGCTGCTGCTGAGCCTGCTCGCCAACGTCGGTGGCGACGCCATCCGCAACCTCATCCGGGTCCGGAGGTAGCCCATGCTGGGCTTTCTGACCCGCCGACTCGCGGCCGCCGTGGTCATCCTGTTGACCTTGTCGCTGGTGATCTTCGTGTTGCAATACGTCTCACCCGGCGACCCGGCCCGCGCATACGTCGGGGCCAACGCCTCGAACGCAATGGTCGCGGCGGAGCGTCAGCGGCTCGGCCTCAACGACCCGTTCTTCACGCGGTACCTCCACTTCCTCGCAGAGCTGTTCACCGGGGATCTCGGCCGGTCGCTGCGCACCCGGCAGCCGGTGACGTCCGACCTCTTCACGTACCTGCCGGCCACCGTCGAACTGGTCGTCGCGGCGTTCGGCGTCGCGCTGGTGCTGGCGGCGCTGTACGCGATGTCCGGCGCGCTGCGGTGGCCGGGCGCGGGCATCGGGCGGGGCGTACTGCTGCTGCTGGCGACGGCTCCGCCGTTCCTGCTGGCGTTGGTCGGCATCATCGTCTTCTTCGGCCAACTCGGTTGGCTACCGGCCCGTGGCGTCGGAAACTTCGAGGATCCAGGGCCGTTTGGCATGCAGGCAGTCGACACCCTGGTGCACGGCCAGGCTGATGCGTTCGTCGATGCGCTACGACATCTGGTGCTTCCCGCGGTGGTGCTGTCCATTGCGCCTGCGGTCGCAATGGGCAGGGTCCTGCGGTCGTCTCTGCTGGACGTGCTGGACGTCGACTACGTGCGAACGGCCCGGTCCAAGGGGCTGACCGAGCCGCAGGTGGTCGCCCACCACGTCCTGCGCAATGCCATCGGGCCCGCCCTTTCGATGTCCGGGCTGCAGCTCGGATTCATGTTCGCCGGCGTCGTCGTCGTGGAACAGGTCTTCTCCTGGCCCGGTATCGGCAACTACCTGGCCGCCTCGATCCCGGTCTCCGACTTCCCGGCGATCGCCGGAGTCACGCTGGTGCTGGGGGCCATCTACGTCGTGTCCAATCTCGTCGTCGACCTGCTGCAGGCGCTCGCCGATCCACGGGTGACCGCCGAATGACGCGCCGCAACCCGACCTTGTTTTCCGCTACCCGTCCACCGAAAAAGGGAGTCTGCCATGCACATCCGACTGTTGCGCGGCCTCGCCGTCTGCGCCACTCTGACACTGTCCCTTGGCCTTGGCGCCTGTAGTTCCGGCACCCCCAGCCAATCCGGCGGCGGCGGTGAGTCATCCGGTCCACCGACCGACGGCGTCCTGACCGTCGGCCTGCTCGGCGACATCGGGCAGCCACCCGATCCCGACATCTATTACGCCAACAACGGCACAGCGATCATGATCAACGCCTACGAGGGGTTGGTCCAATACAAGAACAACACCGACAAGGTCGAGATCGCGCCACGCCTTGCCGAATCGTGGGAGGCCAACCCCACCCACGACGTGTACACCTTTCATCTACGCAAGGGGGTGACCTTCCACGACGGCACGCCGTTCACCGCTGCTGCCGTCGATGTCGCGTTCAAGCGCCGGATCGCGGTGAAAGGCGGTGCGGCATACATGGTCGACGTGGTCAAGAGCGTCGCGACGCCCGACGACTACACCGCGGTCATCACGCTCAAGCAGCCGAACACCGCCTTCTTGAGTTACCTTGCGTCGCCGTTCGGTCCGAAGATGGAATCGCCAGATGGGTTGAAGGCCAACGCCGGTTCCGATGATGCCCAGACCTATCTGTCCTCACATGATCTGGGCACCGGTCCGTACACGCTGACCACTGCGCAGACCGGGGTCAAGTACGAACTGACCCAGTACGACGGGTATTGGGGACCCAAGTCGCCGTTCAAGAAGGTCGAGCTCCCGGTCTACACCGACGAGTCCGCGCTCGAGCTGGCGTTCGACAACGGCACCGTCGACGTGATTGCAGCCGCGCTGCCATCCTCGAGCCTTGGCAAGTACGAGAACGCGGCCAACGCATCGAACTACTTCCTGCCGACGCTGCAGGGCGCGTTGGTGACGGTGAATCCGAGCCACGAGTTCTTCAAGAATGCCGACGCCAGAGTCGCATTCCTGAAGTCGATCGACCAGACGACGCTGGTGAATCAAGTGCTGGGCAAGCGATCTGAGGTGGCCACCACCATGTACGCCAAGGGGATGATCCCCGGTGACATCCCAGGAGTCGTCGACAAGCAAGCGATCTCCTACGACGCGGGCGCGTTCAAGTCGTATGTCGGTGCATTGCCCGCCAACGCGAACAAGACGTTGGTGATCGGGTATGCCAACGGCAACGTCAACGCCCAGTCGATGGCCAACATCGTGGTGGCGAACCTGCAGACCGTTGGGCTCAACGCGTCGGCTCAGGGCTACGACACCTCGACCGTGTTCGGCTGGATCAACGACCCGCCGAGCGGGCCGGACGCATTCATCGACGGCAACAACGGCCCGGATGGCGGCGATCCGTACATGTGGGGACACGTCTTCTGGGATGCGTCCGGCGGGATCAACTACTTCGGTTGCCAGTCGCCGGAGGTCAACGGCCTACTGAACCAGGCGCTCGGCACCGGCGACTTGGCCACCTTCGTCAAGGCCGGCGACCTGTACGGACAGACCGGGTGCTTCCTGAACCTGTCCTACAACCGAGACTGGGTGGTGGCGCAGAAGTGGCTCACCAGCGTGCCGGAGAGTCAGAACATCGGTGCCAACGAGTTGAACTTCTCATTGCTCGGTATCGCCAAGTGAGATGGTTGAGCCTAAGGGCGCGCGGCCCAACGGTTCTGCCGTCCATCCTGGGAAAGTGAGAACATGTCGCACACCGTCGTTACCGGCGCAGCCGAATCGCGGCTGTCGCTGTCCCGGCACATTTACTCCACGGTCAGGGAGCGGATCATCCTCGGCCAGTACCGGCAGGGCAGCCGGCTTCCCGAGAAACGCATCGGGGAGGAGCTGGACGTCTCGCGGGTGCCGTTGCGTGAGGCGGTGCCGCTGCTGGAGCGCGACGGGTTCGTGCATTCCTATCCCCGTCGGGGGGCCGTGGTGGCCCGCTGGGACGCGAAGGCCATCGACGACCTGTTCGACGCGCGACTGTCCCTCGAGGTGGGCGCGGCCCGCTACGCGGCGCGGCAGGTCTCGCGCGGCGGGTCGATGGACGCGTTGAACGTTGCGCTCAAGGAGGCCCAGCGGATGGTCGAGGATGGCGACGCGTACGCAATCGCCAGGAGCAGCACGGCATTTCACGAAGCGGTGGTCGAGACCTCGACTAACGACCTGATGGTGCGGTTGATGCAAACCATCTCGGGGCGGATCACTTGGTTGTTCTACCTGACCAGCGGTCTGCCGGCTGAGGAGGCGTTCCACGACCATGTGCTACTGCGGGACGCGATCGCGTCGGGCAACGATCGGGTGGCCGAGTCGGTGGCATATGCGCACATCGAGCGGGATCGGCAACCGACGTTCGAAGCCATGCGGGAGCAGCTCGGCGAAGGGTGATGGAGGGCAAACGACGGCAACCACCGCATAGTACCGAATTGCCTTGCGCCACAAGCAGCTTCACGCATGATGATTCGCCCTGCAATCCGCCAGCCAGGCGTTCATCAAATCGACCGCATCCTCGACCGGGCGGTCCCATGCCCCGTCGAGGATGCCGTCCGATTTCGTCCCGTGGCGGTCGCGTGGATCCACCGCGGATCGGATCCTGCCCTGGGGCGTGCGACGTCGTTGCGGTGCAAGGCGGAAGCCGACGTAGATGACGAAACCGCCTTCGCCATCAAGAGACTCGACGCGCATGAACTCGTCGATCTCGCACCATTGATACTGGCGTAGGCGGCCCGTTCGCGGGTGGACGTCGAAACCCGTGCTCGACAAGTGCAGCCACCCGTCCCCACGGGCGCGTCTACTCGCCGTGACGATCATGTTGACGATCGCCTGGACGAAGATGGCGGCGCACCCGGATCCCAGCCCCCCGAACCACACCAGGACCGGCCAGCATTCGGACGTCTGCGACCACGCGTACAGCCCAATCACGGGGCCGCTGAGCACACCAATGAAGAACACGATGACGAAGACGTTCTGGCCGACTCGGTTGCCCGTATCCGGATAGGGCAGCACCAGATTTACGCTCATCCGTGCAGCTTTCGGTACTGGCGGATGGCCCCCGGGTGCAAGGGCACCAGGCCGGTTTGGATCATCGACGGTGGGTCGAGGTACTGCAACCCGCGGACGAATGGGGGTACGAGTTGCGGTGCATCGGTTGCGAGTACGTCCACCACGGCAGCGACCACGTCGTCGGCGATGTCGTGACGGCACAGCAGCAGGTTCGGCACTCCGATGGAACGGAGGCCGGGTGGCACGTACTCGCCGGCAGGCATTCCGCGGGCGAGATAGGGGTAGCCGGAGAGGTCGGCCATGGGAGCCGCCAGCTCGCCGATGTCGAGCATCCGGACGGGCAGTGAGGCGTCCAGATCGGAGATGGCTGGAGTCGGAACGCCGCCCGACCAAACCAGTGCCTCGATGCTGCCGTCCGCGAGCCGGCCTAGGCCATCGTGTAGTCGATATCGCCGCATGTCGACCCGACCGCCGAGACCGGCCGCCTCGAACAGCACCTCGCTTGTCGCCGCGGCGCCCGATCCGGCCGGGCCGATGGAGACCCGCAGTCCCTGAAGGTCTGCCAGCCGGCGCACGGAAGCGGAGTCGCGCACGATCACTTGCAGATAGTTCTCATACACCCGCGCTATCGCCAGGGGTGCGGTTTCGCCGGGCCCAGTAGCCCGATCCCGCTCGGCGACGTCGGCGAGCGCCAGGCCCAACGAGACCTCCGACGAACGCAACCGGGCGAGGTTGTCGACGGTACCCTCGGTCGGGACCGCGTCGACGCCAAAGTCTGGATGGCGAGCCCGAATACGCGTTGCCAAGATTTCGGCGAACGCCAGATACAACCCGCCTTGTTCACCCGCGGCTAGACCCACGTGTGCGCGGGGTGCACCTCGGACGCAACCTGCGGCCACCACCGCCGTCGTCGCGAGAAGGAATGCACGACGGCTCATTTCGGATCCCGGAAGAGTCACGTCGACGCACCCGCCTCCGGCATGCGGAAGCGCACCAGGAGGCCACTTTCTGGGGCCCGCTCCACCGATATCGACCCGCCATGACCGGCGGCGATCTCACCGGCGATCGCGAGCCCGAGGCCGGTTCCTGCGCCATCGTCTCGTCCCCGCCAGAATCGTGCAGCGGCCCGTGACAAGTCCTCGTCGGGCAAGCCAGGGCCGTCGTCACTGACGATCAGTTCGACGACGTCGCCGGTCTGCGCGGTGGACACGGTGACCGTGGTGTCCGGCCCGGCGTACCTCAGCGCGTTGTCCACTGCGACGTCGAGCAGCTGCTCTGCATCGTGTCGGGCGAGCTGCACCGTCAGCCCGGGATGGCCCGCGCGGTGGAGGAGTCGCTGGTGCTGGCCGTCGGCGACGGGTTTCCAGAACGCCACGCGTTCGGTGATCACGTCGTCGAGGACCGTCGAGTCCGCGGTGGCGGTCAAACCCACTCTGCGGCTGTTGCTGACCTCCTCAGCGCGGGCCAGGCGAAGCAGCTGCTGCAGCAGATTCTCCAGACGGTCAAGCTCCGCGGTCATCGACCCGTATGTCGACCGCCCCGCCCCGCTCACGAAGTCGTCGAGGCTGTCCGCGCGCAACCGCACTGCGGCCAGTGGATTGCGCAGTTGGTGCGAGGCGTCGGCCACGAGCCGCCGCTGCCGGTCCAGGGATGCACGCACCACCTGTGCCATCGTGTTGAAGGCGGAGGTGAAATGGCGTAGTTCCGGCGGCCCAGCCACGTCTGCGGGCGGCCCCGAAACCCCTTCTGTCATCTCGGCGACGGCGCGCTCCAGCCCGTCGAGCGGGCGTAGTACCCACCTGGTGAGCGCACGACCGATCAGCGCGGCCAGTCCCACCAGGGCCAGACACCCCGCCGCCACCCACATCCAGCCGATGGCGACGCCGCGGGCGGCAGCCGAGGTATCGACCGCCATCACGACGGCGCCAA
Organism: Mycobacterium sp. AZCC_0083; assembly: GCF_014202335.1. Lineage (GTDB taxonomy): Bacteria > Actinomycetota > Actinomycetes > Mycobacteriales > Mycobacteriaceae > Mycobacterium. The sequence goes on from NZ_JACHGP010000002.1 coordinate 356,549, forward strand.
CCAGCTCCCCGTCGCGTCGGACACCCGCGGCAACCAGCTCAGTGCGCCGATCCCAGGGCAGGATTCGGGTCCACGGCGTCGCAGGAGCGTCGGCGAGGGCACGGTTGGCCGCGGTGGTGACGGCTCGGTCCGAGTCGCCGAGTCCCCGTGCGGCCAGGGTTCGACCGTCGGCGTCGACGACGACGACGCCTTCGTCGTACACCTCGAAGTAGCGGTCGATCAGTCGTTGCAAGGGGACGTCTGTCATGGCAGCCGAATCGGCGAGCGCAGCGAGTTGGCGACCGCGCTCCGCGGTGAGTGCCGCAGTTCTGCGGTCCGCAAGACTGAGCGCCAAGGGGACTGCGAGTGCCGCGATCGCGAGAAGCGATAGAACGACGAGTACGACGCGAACTCGAAGGCCCACGTCAGGTGTCCAGCCGAAAACCGAACCCGCGCACGGTGTGAAGCGGAAGCCCGGCGAGCTTGGCCCTGATCTGTCCGATGAAGAAGTCCAACGACCGGGACCGGCCGATCACCGCGGTGCCCCACACCTCGAGCATGAGTTCCTCGCGGCTGACCGCCTCGCCCTGGCGCGCTGCGAGGGTGGCGAGGATCTGGAACTCGGTCTTGGTCAGTGCTTGAGGGACATCGGCCAGCGTGACCACCCGGCACTCGCGGTCGATGGTGACGGGTCCGGCGACCACCGGGCCGGACGGGGTTGCGGCGTCGCCCCCGGCACGGCGCAGACGTCGCATGACGGCGTCAATGCGCGCCAGCAGCACTGCTTTTCGAACCGGCTTGACCAAGTAGTCGTCAGCCCCGGCGCGAAGTCCGAGCACTACCGCGCCGTCGCTGTCCCTGGCCGTCATGATGATCACCGGCACTGCCGAGGCACGCCGAAGCGTGCGTAGCACGTCCAGGCCGTCCATGTCGGGCAACCCCAGATCCAGGAGCACCAGGTCGCAGCCCTTGACCCGATGGAGGGCGTCGGACCCGCGGGCGGTTCGGATGACAGACGCGCCGGCGTGGCCGAGAAGTTCGGCCAGCGCCGACGCGACCCCCTCGTCATCCTCGACAAGCAGCACGCGCATGGCGCTGATGCTAAGCAGGTTCGGCCAGAACATCATCGACTTTGGCCTGGTCTCGCTCGTCGACGTCGAGTTCCCGCGTCTCGCGCTCCAGATGCGAGCTACGCGAGGATTCGCCCATGAACACGTACACCAACAGCGAGATCAGCGCAGCGCCTGCCACGTAGAAGAAGAACCAGTTCTCGTGGCCGTTGTTCTTCAGCGCGAGCGCCACGTACTCGGTGGTGCCGCCGAAGAGCGCGACGGTCAGCGCATACGGCAGCCCGACGCCGAGTGCCCGGATACGGGCGGGGAAGAGTTCCGCCTTCACCACGGCGTTGATCGACGTGTAACCCGACACGATGACCAGGCCGATCAGCATCAGGCCGAATGCCGAGAGCGCGGACCCGGCGTGCGACACAGCGGTCAGCAGCGGGACGGTGCACAGCGTCGCGCCGACCCCGAACGCGATGAGAACCGGTCGGCGACCGATCTTGTCCGAGAACGCGCCGATGAGCGGCTGGAGCCCGACGAAGATGACCAGCGCGACGAAGTTGATCCACGTGACCTGCTCCTTCGGCAGACCGGTCGTGTTGATCATGAACTTCTGCATGTACGTGGTGAACGTGTAGAACGCGATGGTGCCGCCGAGGGTGAGACCCACCACGGTCAGGCACTCTCGCGGATAGCTGAGCAAGATCCGCAAGCTGCCGCGTTCGGAGTTGGACTCGACGGCCAGCTTGTAGTTCTCCGACTCGTCCATCGTGCGCCGCAGCCACATGACGGTCACGGCGGCCACCGCTCCGATGACGAACGCGATCCGCCAGCCCCAGTCGTGCATCTGCTCCGGGGTGAGCACCTGCTGCAGGATGATCTGAACACCCAGTGCGAGCAGTTGGCCGCTCGTCAGCGTCACGTACTGAAATGACGAGTAGAAGCCGCGTCGATGTGGCGTAGCGACTTCGCTCAGGTACGTCGCCGACGTTCCGTACTCGCCACCCAGCGACAAGCCCTGCAACAGCCGGGCAGCCACCAGCAGGATCGGCGCCAGCGCGCCGATCTGCGCATACCCGGGCAGGACGGCGATGCCGAGTGACCCGATACCCATCATCGTCACCGAGAGGGTCAATGCCGCCCGGCGTCCGGCTCGGTCGGCATACCAACCGAGCAACCAGCCGCCGAGCGGCCGGATCAGGAACCCGACGGCGAAGATCCCCGCCGTGTTCAGCAACTGCGCCGTGGAATTCGACGAGGGAAAGAAGACGCTCGCGAAGTAGATGCTGAACGCCGCGTAAACATACCAGTCGTACCACTCGATCAGATTGCCGAGCGATCCGCGGATCACGTTGCCGGCCACCGACCTTGCGCGAGGTGCTTCGTCTGGTACTCGTTGTTCCGACTGCATGGTCTTGAGCCTCCCGTTGCCTGTAGGTGCCGACCATGATGTGAGGGCGGCCACAGGGCGGAGAAGCGATTCGTCCGCGCAATGGGCTTTCCTTGCACAATCCACAGATTGGCCAACGCCGGCGCTACGCTTCACGACACGATGGATGGCAACGCGTTACCGCCCGCCGGTGCGACGCAGTCGGTTCGGACACCGGATGGTCGCAATCTCACCTACGTCGAAGTCGGAGACCCGAAGGGGCCGCTAGTCCTGCACAACCACGGCGGACCTAGGTCCTCAACGAGTACGACCGGCAGATCGCGGGTCAGCCCGGTGTCGAAGCCGCGTTCTGCGCGACGTCCGCCGAGTGCTTCGCCCGCGGTTCCGAAGGTCTGATCCGGGATAGCGAACTTCTTTATCGCCGTCGGGCATTCGAGGCGACGACGATCGAGCGTCGGGCCCAGATGTGGCAGGGATTGGACGATCGGTTGGTGCCCGATTCCATCAACAAGACGGTGGCAAACCGGATGCCAGGAGCCGTATCGCATGCGGTCGAGGGAGCCGGTCACTTCGTCGCGGTCGGGTTGGCGGTCGAGATCTTCGGCATCGCCGCCGAAGAGCTAGGCGCCTGAGAAGAACGTCACGCCCACCCGTGCGGGTAGTACCGGCGGTTGATGGGTTTCGTCGAGCCAGGGTTCCCGTCTGGGCCTGTCGGGCACGATGTGAGCATGACACCTCCCGTTCCCGTGGAATTCGCTCGAGGTCTCTACCGTGCGCGGATGCGCCTCGCCCAAGCACGTATCGTCCCGATGGCGGCGACCCTGATCTGCCTTGTCGCGTGTCTCCTGCCTGGCGCGGCGGTGGCGTCGGCCAGCCCATTCCGGTCGGCCCAGATCGACTTCGGGGGACTGGTCCGGACATACGAATTGCACGTTCCAGCTGGGGTCGAGCATCCGTCGGCTCTCGTCGTGAACTTGCATGCCGCCGGCGCGACCGGGCGGGATCAGGCCGCGCTGACGCATTACGACGCGGTCGCCGACGCACACGGGTTCGTCACGGTTCACCCCGACGGCATCGACTTCAGTTGGGCCGACGGCCGTGGCGCGTCGATGCCGGACAGGCAGGGTGTCGACGACGTCGGATTCATCGCGGCCTTGGTGGGCACGCTGGTCGCGGAGTACGGAATCGACCCTGGCCGCGTGTTCGCGACGGGCCTGTCGGCGGGAGCATTCATGGCGAACCGCCTCGCGTGTGATCGTGCTGACCTGTTCGCCGCAATCGCCCCCGTGGCGGGGACGCTCGGCACGAACGTGGGATGCAGTCCGTCACGGCCGGTGTCGGTCCTCGCAACACACGGCACCGCGGATCCGATCGTCCCGTATGACGGAGGCGGCATGACGGGACGCGGGGGAGCCAGTGACGTCGTGGCAGCGCCTGCGATGGTGCAGCGCTGGCAACAGATCGACCGATGTCCTGGCACGCCTTCACAAGACGTGCTTCCCGGCAACGGTGACGGCACCGCGACGACGGGCTTGACGTACTCACCGTGCGCGGCGGGTAGTGCCGTGGAGTTCATGCGCATCGACGGCGGGGGTCATACCTGGCCAGGCGCTCCGCCAATCCTGCCGGTGCAGGAAGTCGGCGCGGCCAGCCACACATTCGATGCCTCCGAGGCATCGTGGCAGTTCTTCAACGCTCACGGGAGATAACGGCAGCGTCCGATCAGGCCACTCGAAACACCGGGTACTGATCGACGATGCGCTCGAAGTCCTCGATCGGCGCATGCTGATCGATCGGAAAGAACGGGCGCGCTCCTGGCGCCAGCTCGAGGTAGCGGCGCAAGACCGCCGCACGCTTGTCGGAGTGATCCTCCACGAGGTGCACGTCTTCGCGCTGCCGTCGCGCCAACACCGCGCGGCCGTCACCGTTGCGCAGGTTTCGCACCCAATTCGACGTCTGGCCAAGCATGGCCACTAGGTATCGCTCACCCTGATAGTCCGCGACGACTACCGGGAACGTGATCGTCCGCCCGGACTTGTGGCCGCGCAGTTCGAGGGTGGCAGCCGAACTGGGCCCGATGCCAGCCGCAAAGATGGTGGAGCCCAAGCGATTTGCGATGCGCGCCGACCATCCTGCACGGCCGCCGCGGTACTGCCATCGTTGGATCTTGCCGAGAACACCCATGCTCCCACGGTACTGGCAGGCGATGATTCATGGTCGCATTCATCATCACCGCGCGTACCGCTCGGCGAACCTGCGCAAGATCCCTGGAGGGTGTCCGATGTTCCGTTGTCGTGCAGCTAATTTCAGCGACTCAGCCGTTTCGGGAGCGAAGTAGCCATGGTTCTTGTAGACGTCGATTCGCGTACACATGCCGTCGGCATCGAGTTCGGGGTGGAACTGTGTGGCATACACGTTGCTTCCCACCCGGAAGGCCTGCACCGGACAGTCGGCGGAGGACGCGAGACAGACGACGTGGGAGGGCAGCGAAGTAGCTGCCTCCTTGTGCCCGCCAAACGCGTCGAAGACTTCGGGCAGGTCCGCAAAGATCGAGTCGTCGCAACCGGGCGGCGTGAGTGTGACCGTGACGGCACCAACCGGCTCGCTGTAGGTGCGGTCGATGGTGGCGCCAATGACCGAACCGAGCGTGCCGACGCCATAACAGCATCCGAGAAAGGGAAAGTCGCGGTCGACGACACGACGGATCAGAGGCAGGAGTTCGGCTTCGACGCGTCGTTGCGTCGCCGACTTGGAATCGGGGGCATCGCTGACGTTGTACGGCCCGCCGCCCAGGATCATGCCGGACCACTCGGCGAGATCGATCGCCCCTAAAGGCCTGTCAGTCAGGCGAATCCGGTGCAGTCCACTCTCGTCGAGCCCGGCGAAGCGCATCATCGCCCGATACTCGTCGTCAGCCGCTTCGTCCTCGGCGCGGATCGACAGAAGCAGTAACGGGGCGTTGTCGACGTCTGTTGGCATGCTGCTTCGATGGTCGGGGGCAGGGTTGGACAAAATCTATCGACAGTCGTGTGCATTCACCCACGAAATCCCCATGATCAGCGGAAGTCGTCGGTACGCGTTTGCCGGGTAGGGGAGCGGCCCGAGTCAGAGGTACGGGTCGGCCCACGCACTGATGATGCGAGCCGCCCGCGCAGCCTGATTCTTCCCGGTGAGGAGGTGGTCGGCACCTTCGAGGGAGACGAAGCTGCGGGGATGCCTGGCCGTACGGAAGATTTCACTCGCGTTGGCGATGCCGACGGTGTTGTCGGTCGGTGAATGCATGACGAGCAGTGCGCGGCGCAGGGTCCTGATCCGCTCCCGCAGATCGGCGGTGCGGACGTCCTCGATGAAGTGGCGCTTCAGGGTGAACGCCTTGCCGCCGATGAGGAACGGCGCCTCACCGTCGGCCTCGATCCGATGGACGAGAGCGTCGTAGTTCAGCTCGACGTGGGCGGGTTCGTACGGTGCCCCGATGCTCGCCAACGCCACCACGGTCGGACACTCGTGCGCGGCGGCGATCGCGGCCGCGCCCCCGAAGGAGTGTCCGACGAGGAGTCGCACCTCCCGGCCCGACTCGTTCATGAACTCCACCGCGCGCACGGTGTCGGCGACCTTGTGGGAGAACGATCCGTCACCCCAGTCGCCCTCGGAGCCACCGAGCCCGAGGTTGTCGAAGCGGAGCATGCCGATGCCCTCGCTGGCGAGTTGCTTGCAGATCCGGCTCGCGGCCGGGCAGTCCTTGCCGAGGGTGAATCCGTGGGCGAACACGCCCCATCCGCGCACCTCGCCTTGAGGGACATCGATGATGCCCGCCAAGCGGGGCCCGGTGGTGCTCACGAAGGCGACTGGCTCTGCCACGCGCATCATCCTGCACTACAACGTTCACGGAGGCACCGAAAGAAACGGCGGACGGTTACCCGGATTGGGCCTCTTCGGTGAGGAAGGACGCGTGGGCCGCGATGATGCGCCACCGTGTGTTGTCGTGTTTCCAGGTCCGCGTGTAGCGCATCCGCGCCTTGATGGGGTCTCCGCCCACGGTGCCTTCCAGCGTTCCGAGGAAGAACGTCACTCCGACGTCATCGCCGAATGTCGAGATGCGGAGTTCCTCTTCGTCGACCCGGGTCATCACCTGGTGCCCGGTGCCGTGAACGCGTAGGTCGTCCTCACGGGTGTAGAGGTTGCCGTCCGGTCCAGTGAAGATCGCGTCTTCGTCGAGGAGCTCGCCGAGCGCGGTGACGTCAGAGGCCAACTGCGCGGCCTGCAATCGGCGTTCGGCTTGCTCGAGGCTTTCCACCCGGTCGGCATCCATGCGAGGGATCCTTGCAAACCGATCGGCTCGGTGACACCTGTTGAGCTACCAGTGAAATCGCCGGATGACTGGTCAGCGGATGGGCTGCCCGGTGTAGTTGTGATTCGCCGAAACCTGCCCAGGTACCCGGAGAGTCGGCGTCTTGGGAACACACCGGCTGGCGAGCGCCGCCAGCAGTCCAAAGGGTGCCAGGATCATCGAGATCAGCAGCACCAGAGTCAATGCATCTGCCATGCATTCGACTATCCGATGTTTGCTGCGCGCATAACAGTGGCAGTAATGACGACTATAGAAAATATTCTGCCAAACGGCTACGGGCGCAGCCGCGAGATGACGAGCTGCACCCATGCGACGCGCGTCGTAGTCGGGATCGGACTGCTCGTGACGAGCAACCGGTTTCGCCCGCCCGCGATGCTCGCGACGATCGCCACGACTGTGGACGTCGTCTCCGGAGGGCGGCTCGACTTCGGCATCGGCGCCGGCTCCCGTCCCAGCCTCCTCATGGCGCGACGCGAGTACGAGGCACACCGTCCGCCATTCCACGACTTCTCGCACTCCGTGGAGAGCCTCGCCGCGGCGCTCACGGTGAGCCGACGGTTGTGGACCGAGACCGAGCCGTTCGACTTCACCGGAACCCACGTCCAGCTCACCGGTGCGTTCGGAAGCCCCAAACCGGTCGAGCGGCCCCATCCACCCATCCTGGTCGGCGGGCGCTCGGCCGCTCTACTTCGAGTTGTAGCCGAACACGCCGTTCTGTGGAACATCCCCGGCCACGACATAGAGACGCGATCAGTCGCAGCGTCCTGCTCGACCGCTACTGCGCCGAGATCGGTCGCGACGCCGCATCATCACGAGGTCGATCCACCTATCGGTCTCCTACGACCGCCCCGACGTCATGCGTGAGGAGATCGGCCGGGCCATCGACGGCGGCTTCAACGACGTCGTCCTCGGCCTGTCGAACCGTTCCTCTTGCCTGAGCAGGAGTGAGTCTTGCTCGGTTGCGGCCCGAACGGTGTTGGCCGCGGGTGGCGGGGGTTCTCCGGTGGGCCGGCCCACATCGTGTGCGTGCCGGTGGGCCGGGACTGCCGTGCCTACCCACGTGGCCCGGTGGGTGATCGGGCCTGGCCGGTGGCGTGCCCGAAACGGTCCTCTGTCCGTTACGGGGTCCTGCCGGCCGTCGCCTGATCGCCATCCCGAGACCACGCCTGCCGATCGCGGCCGCCGCGGCGTGATGCCGAGTGACCGGATCGGAAGTCTGCTGCTGCAAGGGTGTCGCCCAGTGCTGGGCACCCCCCGTCGGCGGTCAGGAACATCCGCGCGGCATCCCACCGGGCCCGCCACTGCACCTCGGTCATTCCCGTCTGATCGAGGTGATGGCGGTTGCGCCACAACCGTTTCCCGCCCACCGCGACGACGACACCCCGGTCACCACCTGCTTGCGCCCGGCCCGCCACCCCGCCTGCGATGAGCGATCCAAATGCCCTGCCCGTACCCGCCCAGCCAACTCGCCCCCATACACCCCACCCAGGAACGACCCGACCGCACCCAACGCCGCCGCTTCAGCCTCGGTCAGCTGTATCCGGGTCCGGATCCGCCCGACGGCGGCCCAGCCACCACCGGCGCACCGACCCGACGCAACGGCACACGCTCACCCACACCCGCATCCTGGCAGCCACCACCGACCCACCGCTCCACGACAGCACCACTCACTCCCGCGCGGTACCAATCACTACCGCTCACTATCCAACGACCAGCTGCCAACCCCTACCCGGTCGGCGTCGCCCGTTGGGTGGTCGACGAGCTCATCACCCCAGCGGGCTAGGTCTCTCAGGCAGAGGCCAGCGCCTCTGCGTCTTCGTCGGCGAATGCGTCTTCGAGTTGCAGTGGCGTGTAGTCGACGTCGATCTCGGCGAGTGGCCGTCCACGCGCGCTGCTGATCGTGCCGAATCGTCGCAGCCCCTTTTCGCTGGCGTACTGCACGAACTCTTCCTTCTCCAATCCGAAGGGGACCTCGTCGTAGAGGGCGAAGCCCTCCTCCGTGTTCTGCAGCGCCAATGGCATGAGTTCGTTCATCCGGGTCTCGAACACGGTCCAATTGACATCGTCGGCGGCGACGTGTCGACGGCAGGTGAAGGTGCCCCACGCCATGTGGCGCCGCTCGTCGTCACCGATGCGCCGCACCAACTCCTGCATGCCGGGAAGGATGCCGCGGTTCACGCATATCTTGTGCCACGCGTAGTAACCCGTCAGCGCCATCATTCCCTCGATGACGTGGTTGTAGGTGGCCGATGCTCGAACTTGGGCGGCCGGAGACGGGTCGGTAGCAAGAGCATTGAGAGAATTGGGAAGTTCCTCGTAGAACATCGTGCGGTAGGCGGGAAGGTCATCGAGGTAGCCGTTCAAGTCGTCGGTCATTCCGACGGCGTCAAGCCAGAGCCGGAACACCTGGGTGTGTTTGGCTTCCTCGAACGCGAACTGGGTCAGATACATCTCGTCGCCCAGCCGGCCTTCCGCCCGCATCGCGGCCATGAACGGCTGGATGTCCTGCGTGACCGCTTCCTCGCCTGCGATGAATTGGGCGCACAGTCGGGTGGCCCAGTCGCGTTCGAGCTCGGTCAGCGACTGCCAGTCGGCTCGGTCGCGGGAAAAGTCGATGTCCGCTGGATTCCAGAACTTTGCGTTGCCGCCTGCGAACAGTTTCAGCGGCAAGCTGTCCCAGTTGAGGCCGCCTGCCCCGATCGAGTCGCTCCGTGTCCGCGTCATGCGATCAGCCCCCTTGTGAAATGGGCATAGGTCAATGGGTCCTTAGATTAGGACTGCTCGATGGTAGGCGCGGTGAAAGCTTGCGCGAGGTGGTTTCGGCCGCGGGCCGAGCCTTAAATCTCCGGTCGACGGTCGGCCCACGGGCGGGCCCGCTCGAGCTGCCAGGCCAGGCGGATCAGCTGTCCTTCCGCCCCGAGCCGGCCGACGAACTGGACGCCGATCGGCAGGCCGTCGGCGGTCCAGTGCAGCGGAACGGTCATGGCGGGTCGGCCGGTGAGGTTCGCCAACTGCGTGTACGGCACCCATCCGAGGTAGTCGCCGATCATCTGGTCGAGAACCGGCGTCAAGCGCCGCAACTGCCCGGCGACGCGGGCGGCGAGCAGCCCCCGTGCGGCGATCCGCAACGCCGGTGAGACGGCGAACGCCCCGACGCAGGGCGGTGGGGTCGCGGTGGTCGGGGTGAGCAGCAGGTCGTACTGCTGATGGAAGTCCGCCAGCCGCCGCACGTGTTCGTGGCGCCGTTCAAGTGCGCGGGTGAGATCGACGGGATTGGTCGAGCGACCCATGGCCGCCATGAGCCGGGTGTTCAGCTCGAATGCCGAGTCGTCGGCACCGCTGTTGGCCTTGGCCTCGTCGACGGTGTAGGCGGCATAGGCGAAGTAGGTGGTGAGGAACTCCCTGGCGACGACCCCGTCGTCGTACGGGGCCCGTGCGATCTGCACGACGTCGTGTCCGAGGTCGGTGAGCAGATCGGCCGCCTCGGTGACCGCAGCGACGGCCTCCTGGTGAGGTTTCGGGTTGATCGAACTGGTGGTGCAGGCGCCGATGCGCAGGCGACCAGGGGCACGCCCGACCTCGTCGAGGTAAGCGTCGGGGGACCGGGCGGCGAGGTAGGGCGAGTTCGGCGTCGGGCCAACCATCACGTCGAGCATCGCCGCGCTGTCGCGCACCGAACGCGAGATGACCCCGTCGGTCGCGGAACCGCCGAGGTACTCACCGTGCGCAGGCCCAGCGGGAACCAGGCCGCGGGAAGCCTTGAGGCCGAACAGCCCGCAGGCCGATGCCGGGATCCGAACCGAGCCGCCGCCGTCGCTGGCGCCGGCGCAGGGCACGATGCCGGCGGCCACCGCGGCGGCCGAGCCTCCGGATGAGCCACCGGGGGTGTGGTCGGTGTTCCACGGGTTGAGCGCCGGGCCGAAGAGTTCGGGCTCGGTGACGGCGTTTGCGCCGAACTCGGGTGTGTTGGTCTTGCCGAAGATGACCAGCCCCGCGTCGAGCCAACGCTGCACGACGGTGGCGGTTTCGGTCGCCGGGACCGCCGAAAGCGATCGGGAGCCACCGCTGGTGGGATAGCCCGCGAGGTGTTGAAGAAGATCCTTGACGAGGAACGGCACGCCGGAGAACGGCGCACCCTCGGCCGCGGCCGTGGGTTCGACGTCCACCACGATCGCGTTGATCCGCGGATTGACCTCGTCCGCCCGCGTGCGCGCCGCCTCGAGGAGTTCCGCGGGCTTGACCTCGCCGGACCGGACCAGCTCGGCCAGTCCCATGGCGTCGTAGGTCAGGTATCCGTCCACGTCAGGACCCTATTCCAGGAACAGTCCCTCGTGGCCGGGGTGCGCGAACGAGGTGACGCCGATCGGTGAAGGCGCTAGCCTTGCCTCCGAGGTCGGGTCCGGCGCTCTTGCGCGCCTCTTGCAAAGGAGTGTGTGTGAGCGCCACCAGAGAGGACAGCCAGGATTCATGACCGAACGACAGCAGACCAAGGCCGTCAGGTTCGCGATCGCGGGCGCGATGGTCGCCGGCGGTGCACTGGCCATGGCAGCACAGGCCGCAGCGGATCCGGTGCCCTACCCGACGCCGGTGCCTGCGGCTCCTGGCGCGACGCCCCCGGCGCCCGGCCAGCCCGTGGTGGAACCTGCGGGGGTTGGCCCTGAGGCAGCGCCCGCGCCGCCACCCGCCGGGCCGCCCATGGTGCCGGAGATCGCCAACCCCGTGTACGGCGGAGGTAACAACGCAGGAAACGGCCCGCTCGCGAATCTCAGGGATCTTTGGCACCAGGCTCAGGACCCGCAATCATTCATCGGCGGAGCGCCCGACCAGCCGCTCGAAGGGGCGCCACCGCCGCCAGGAGCTGGCCCGGCGCCGCAGTTGCCTCCCGGATTCGTGTCATTGACCGACCCGGCGTCCAACGGGCCTCCGGTAACCAAGAATTACGCGGGCGGGCCAGCTCTGCCGCCCGGGTACTACCCGTTGAACGGCCCGCCCCCGCCCGGTTCCGAGGCGCCCCCGCCGGCCGACCCGGGCGCGCCCGTTCCTCCTGGCGCACCGGTTCTTCCGACGCCCTAGCCACGTGGGCTGCGTGGCAGATCGGCGACTTCCGCGCTAGGGCGGACGTTCGTTGCCGTCCGATGCCCGTCGTCGTGATGACATTTGCGCCGATTGTGATCAGGTAAAGCTGAGCGATCTCACTTAAGATACATGCATCTGTGCATGAAACTGTAGAGTGGGCGTTTACCTCCGGCCAGTTGCACGCCCGAACGACGGGATTTCCATCATGACGACGACGAGCACCGCCAAGAAGGCCAGGCGCACGCAGGAGCAGCGGAGCGCCGAGATGCGTGTGCGGTTGCTCGACGCGACGATCGAGTGCCTCGTCGAGTACGGCTATGCCGGAACCACCACCCCGCGTGTTGCGGAGAAGGCCGGCGTCACCAGGGGAGCGCAGGTCCATCACTTCCCGTCGAAGACAGACCTGGTGATCGCTGCCATTCGTCACCTGGCCGCGAAGCGAGCCGAGGCGGCGATCCGGGAGATGGGCACCGTCACGACGAGCGACAACCCAATAGCGGCTGCTCTCAACCTGATATGGGATCTGCACCAGGGTCCGATATTCGTTGCGACCGTCGAGCTTTGGGTGGCAGGGCGCACGGATCCGACCCTCGCGCGGGAGATGGCGAAATTCGAGCCGGTCGCTACGGCCAACCTCGTGGCCGGTATTGCTCAGGTTTTTCCCGGCGCCGAAGCCGGTGGAGAGCTGCGGTCCTTCTTCTTCACCGCGATGGACGTGATCCGCGGGATCCTGATCTCGAATTTCGTGGAGCCGGACGCGACCCGTGCCAAGCGTCAATGGGACCGCGCTTCGGCAAGCTTGCTCGCCATGGGCGCGCAAGCGCTGCAGACTTCCTGACTCCACCTCAATCCGCCATCACATCTTGGGTGTGACAGGCGGCACCATTGTAAAGATACATTCAGGCGCGTATCTTTGTGTCAGCCATCAAGGCAGCCACCCAGGGAGAGTTCAATGGCGAACAAGGTCTATGTCATCGGCGTCGGAACGACGAAGTTCGAGAAGCCCGGTTCGAAGGACTGGGACTACCCGGACATGGCCCGCGAATCCGGCACGAAGGCACTCGCGGATGCCGGCATCGACTATCGCGAAATCCAGGAAGCCTACGTCGGGTACGTCTACGGCGAGTCGACCTCGGGCCAGCGTGCCGTCTACGAACTGGGCATGACCGGCATTCCGGTGGTCAACGTCAACAACAACTGTTCGACCGGATCGACGGCGTTGTATCTCGCGGCCCGAGCCATCAAGGGCGGTCTGGTCGACTGCGCGTTGGCGCTCGGCTTCGAAAAGATGAACCCCGGCTCGCTCGGCTCGATGTACGACGACCGCGAGCAACCGATGGCGGTTCACTTCGACAAGATGGCCGAGATCTCCGAGGTCGTGTTCCCGCCCGCTTCGTGGCTGTTCGGCGCGGCCGGCAAGGAGCACATGGACACCTACGGCACCACCGCCGAGCACTTTGCCAAGATCGGCTTCAAGAACCACAAGCACTCGGTCAACAACCCCTACGCGCAGTTCCAAACCGAGTACACGCTCGACCAGATCAACGACGCCAAGATGATCTACCCGCCGTCGAGCCTCACCCGGTTGCAGTGCTCGCCGACCTCGGATGGTTCCGGCGCGGCGATCCTGGCCTCGGAAGCATTCGTCGAGAAGCATGGACTCGCAGGCCAGGCGGTCGAGATCGTCGGCCAGGCGCTGACCACCGACTTCGAGTCCAGCTTCAACGGCACCGCGAAGAATCTCGTCGGCTACGACATGAACGTGCAGGCGGCCCGCTCGGTCTACGAGCAGTCCGACCTCGGACCGGAGGACTTCCAGGTCATCGAGCTGCACGACTGCTTCTCGGCCAACGAACTGTTGACCTACGAAGCGCTCGGCCTCTGCCCGGAAGGTGACGCAGGAAAGTTGATCGATGCCGGCGACACCACGTATGGCGGCCGTTGGGTCGTCAACCCGTCCGGCGGCTTGATCTCCAAGGGACACCCTTTGGGCGCAACGGGTTTGGCGCAGTGCGCCGAGCTCACCTGGCAGCTGCGCGGCACCGCCGACAAGCGTCAGGTGGACAACGTCACCGCTGCCTTGCAGCACAACATCGGACTCGGCGGCGCTACCGTCGTAACGGCGTACCAGCGCGCAGAGCGCTAATCCGTAACGCCCACCACCACAACAACACTCAACGAGGAGATCATCATGGGACACATCGAAGCCAGCAAGGAACTGACCGCTGCCCCCGACGCTGTGTGGTCCGTCATCGCGGACCCGCAGGCCTGGGACAAGTGGTTCACCGTCCACGAGCGCTGGATCGAAGAGCCGCCCGCCGTGGTCGCCGAGGGTGCGCATCTCACCGCCAAGATCATGATGCTCGGAATGGCGAACAAGATCGAGTGGACCGTCGAAACGGTCGAGGCGCCGACCAAGCTCGTCCTCGCGGGCGCCGGCATGGCCGGTGTGAAGACGACTTTCGCGTTCACCATCGAGCCCGAGGGTACGGGTTCGAAATTCTCCGTCGAAGGTGATTTCGAAGGCGCACTGATCAAGGGCGCACTCGGCAAGGCTGTCGAGAAGGACGGCCTCAAGCAGCTCGCCAAGACGATCGAGCAGCTCGAATCTCTCGCTGCAGCAGCGTCATGACCGAGGTGCTCGAGTTCGACGACGCCGGACTGGATGTCTGGTCGGACGAGGACTCATTCGAGGTGACCCGGGAACGGCTCGTCGAGTATGCCAAGGCCACCAACGATCCGATCGCGGCGCATCTAAACGGCGATGTCGCGTCACCGGTGTTCAACATCGTTCCGGTCTTCGAGTCGCTGCTCATGCCCGCCGTCGACGTAATGCCGGTGGAACTGATCCCGCGAGTTGTTCATGGGGAGCAGGATTTCCACTTCCATCGCGCAACCAAGCCGGGCGACAAGCTGGTCTCCCGCGGCAAGATGACTGGCTACGAAGGCCTCGAGAACGGCACCCGGGCAACCATCCTGCTCGAATGCCGTACCGAGGACGGCGAGCTCGTCAATGAGCAGTACGTGACCACGTTCGTGCGAGGCTTCAATGCGGGCAAGAAGATCGGCGTGCTGAGCCCGAGCCACAAGGTCGATCCCGCCGTGCGGGACAGCGCTCCGGTCGCCAAAGTCGTGCAGCACTTCGACGAGGATCAGACGTTCCGGTACGCACCGGCGGCCGGCGATCCGATGCCGATCCACCTGGACGAGGAAGTCGCCAAGGACGCTGGCCTGCCCGGCATCATCGGGCATGGACTATGCACTATGGCCTTCACGTCGTGGGCAGTGCTCACCGAGGTGGGTGACTCGGATGTGAACCGGCTCAAGCGATTCGCGGTCCGGTTCTCGAAGATGGTGATCCCGGGCGACGACATCGAGACTCGCATCTGGAAGGCCAGTTCCGAAAACGGCATCACTACCTACGCACTCGAGACCGTACGCGGCGATGACTTCGTCCTCACCGACGGTCTTGCCGAGATAGCAGACTAGGAGTACTTCGATGGGTGTATTGGATGGGCGGGTTGCCGTCATTACCGGTGCCGGCCGCGGCATCGGCCGCGAGCACGCGCTCTTGTTCGCACGCGAAGGTGCCTCGGTCGTGGTCAACGACCTCGGCGGCAGCAACTCGGGCGAAGGAACCGACGTCGGGCCCGCTCAGGAAGTAGCGGACGAGATCGTCGCCGCGGGCGGCAAGGCCGTCGCCAACACCGACAACGTCGCCACCTGGGCGGGTGCGAAGGCACTCGTCGACCAGGCGATCGGTGAATTCGGTCAGCTGGACGTCGTCGTGAACAACGCCGGCATCCTGCGCGACAACTTCATCGCCTCGATGGAAGAGTCGCAGTGGGATTCGGTACTCGCGGTGCATCTCAAGGGACACGCCGCGGTGCTGCATCACGCCGCCGTGTACTGGAAGGCGCAGTCGAAGGCCGGGAATCAGCCGAATGCGGCGGTCATCAACACCGCGTCGGCGTCAGGTGTCACCGTGCCGCAGGCAGGTCAGACCAACTACGGTGCGGCCAAGGCCGGGATCGCAGCGCTGACCCTGGTTGCCGCGGACGAACTCGAGCGTTACGGGGTCCGGGTCAACGCCATCGCCCCGATCGCACGCACCCGCCTCACGCTCGCGACTCCCGGGATGGGCGCGATCATCGGTGCCGAAGTCGGGGAGGGCGAGTTCGACTACTTCAACCCCGCCAACATTTCCCCGGTAGTCGCGTACTTGGCGACGGAGAAGTGTCTGCTGACCGGTCAGGTGTTCGCGGTGCAAGGCGGTGCGATCTCGACGCTCGCCGGCTGGCACGACGTGAAGACCATCGAAACAGAAGGCCCGTGGTTGATCGACGACATCGCCGACCGCCTACCCAACTGAACTACCCATCCGTACAAAGGAGTACGCCATGATCGAGTGGTCCGAAACCGACCTGATGATCCGCGACAGCATCAAGGGATTCATCGACAAGGAGCTCCGCCCGCACGTCGACGAGCTCGAGCATGGTGATCTCCCGCCGTACGAGATCATCCGAAAGATGTTCGCCGCCTTCGGACTCGACGCGATGGCGCGTGAGACGTTCAAGAAGACGATCGAACGCGAGAAGCTGAAGGCCGCAGCTTTGGCTGCCGGCGAAGAGTTGCCGGTCAAGAAGAAGCGCTCCGGCGGGGGTGGCGATCAACAGATGTCGATGGCTTTGATCGCGTTCGGCGAGATCTGCAAGGTCTCGATGGGCGTGTCGACCGCTGCCGGCGTCAGCGTCGGCATGGCGGCGACCACCATCATGAGCCGTGGTACGACTGCGCAGAAGGAACGCTGGGCGCTGGATCTGCTGACATTCGACAAGGTCGGCGCGTGGGCGATCACCGAACCGGAGGCGGGTTCGGATGCGTTCGGCGGCATGAAGACGACCGTGAAACGGGATGGTGACGACTACATCCTCAAGGGCCACAAGACATTCATCACCAACGGGCCCTACGCCGACACCATCGTCGTGTACGCGAAGCTCGACGACGGCAGCCGTCTCGACAGGCGCAGCCAGCCGGTCCTGACGTTCGTGCTCGACAGCGGTATGGAGGGGCTGACGCAGTCCAAGCCGTTCAAGAAGATGGGCATGCGTTCGTCGCCGACTGGTGAGCTGACCTTCGACAACGTGCGCGTCGCCAAGGACCGCCTGCTGGGCGAGACCGAAGAGAACAAGGGTGGCGACGGCCGGGCGAGCGCCAGGGCGAACTTCACGTTCGAACGCGTCGGGGTCGGCGCGATGTCGCTCGGCATCATCGAGGAATGCCAACGGCTTTCGATCGACTACGCGAAGTCGCGCATCTTATGGGGCAAGCCGATCGGTGACTTCCAGCTGATTCAGCTGAAGCTCGCGAAGATGGAGATCGCGCGAATCAACGTGCAGAACATGGTGTTCCGCGCGATCGAGATGGGTACGGCAGGCAAAGAGCTCAGTCTTGCGGAGGCGTCGGCGATCAAGCTCTACAGTTCCGAGGCTGCTACCGATGTCGCGATGGAGGCCGTGCAACTCTTCGGTGGCAACGGTTACATGGCCGAGTACCGCGTCGAACAGCTCGCGCGCGACGCCAAGTCGCTGATGATCTACGCCGGTAGCAACGAGGTCCAGGTGACACATGTCGCGAAGGGCCTGCTAGGTAGCTCCAACGAGCGGGCCTGATCGCATGATCACCGAAACCCGGGCACGTTACGACGGAGTGAGCACCCGGGTCCTTTCCGTCGCCGGTGGCGGGACACCGATTGTTTTGCTGCACGGTTTCGCGGACAGCGTCGAAACGTGGGAAGCCGCAACGATCCCGGAAAGACCGCACCCCGTCGATCAAGGCAGAGATCGACGCGAGCATCGGCGCGGCGAACGCGAAACTTGCTCGGGTAGAGCAGATCAACCTGACCCTTTGAAGTCACGGCTGATCAGTGCGTGCTGGCCGCCGGGCGAACGATGATCTCGTTCACGTCCACCTCTGGGGGTTGTCCGATGACGAACGCAATCGCGTCAGCGATCGCCGAGGCGGGAATGGCAAGCGCCCGGTACCCCCGCATCACATCGCGGGCCTGATCATCCGAGATCGTCTCGGCCAGTTCGGATTCGGTGACTCCGGGGGAGATCACGCTGACCCTGATGCCGCTGGCTTGTTCCTTGCGCAGCCCCTCCGAGATCGCCCAGACCGCGAACTTGGTGGCGCAGTAGACGGCCGCGGTCGGTTCCACCTCGTGAGCGCCGATGGACGCCAGGTTGACGATGTGGCCTCCGCCCTGGGTCCGCATCACGGGCAGGGCGGCACTGATGCCGTGGAGCACACCGCGGATGTTCACGTCGATCATCCGGTTCCATTCGTCGACCTTGTCTTCGACAAGGGCGGATAGCGGCATGACGCCTGCGTTGTTGATCATGACGTCCACCCGGCCGTAGGCGTTGACGGCGTCGGCGACGAAACGTTGGGCGTCGGCGGCGTCGGTGACGTCCAGGCGGCGAAACTCCGCGATCCCACCGGCGGCACGGATTCGCGCGACGAGGGCGTCGAGTCGCTCGGTGCGCCGGGCGCCGAGGAACAGGCGGTGGCCGTCTTCGGCGAGCCGCAGTGCGGCGGCCTCGCCTATTCCACTGCTGGCGCCGGTGATCAGGACTGCCTTCGGGTTCTTGTTCATCGTGGTGCTCTCCTTCGTCAAACGGCTTGCTGGGTGGGCAGAATGGTGATCTCGGTGAGGTTGACGTGGCGCGGCACCGATGCGATGAAGGCGACGGTCTCGGCGACGTCGGCTGCGGTGAGCACGTCGATGTCGTTGATCAGGTCCGCCATCAGTCGGGTGGCATCGGGATCGGTGACGTGCAGCGGCAGTTCGGTATCCACCATCCCCGGTTCGATGGTCGCGACGCGCACCATCTTTCGGCCGAGTTCGACGCGCAGCAGCCTGGTGAGCTGGCTGATGTAGGCCTTCGTCCCGGAGTACACGGAGAACTTCTCCAGTACGCGGGTCGCCGCGATGGAGGAAGTGGTGATCAGGTCGGCGGGCTTGCCGTCGGCAGCCGAGTCGATGAGCTGCGGGACGAACGCGCCGATCACGTTCATCACGCCGGTGATGTTGAGGTCGATCTGCTGTTGCCAGTCGTCGAACCGGACGTCCTCGATCGGTGAGATCAGTTGAACACCAGCATTGTTGAAGACCAAGTCGACTGGGCCGAATCGGTCGTTGACCTCTTTCGCGGCCGCGTTGACTGCCGACCGGTCGGTGACGTCGAGGGGCAGGGCGAGCGCCGTGGCACCTGCCGCGGTGATGCGTTCCGCCAGCGCCTCGAGGTTGTCGGCACGGCGGGCCGCGACGGCGACGGTGGCACCGAGAGTCGCCAGCCGGAAGGCGGTGGCCTCACCGATCCCGCTGGATGCCCCGGTGACGATGGCGACGCGTCCGGCCAGGGGAGTCGCGCTGATGATTGTGGACATGGGGTTCGTTCCCTTCGAGAGTGTGGATGCGTACATCCGAGACAACAGCTCCGAGAGGCGGTTTTGCGAGGTCAGGCTGGCCCGAAGTATCGGGGGACAAGTTGGGCCACCATAAGCGCCGACAACGGGGCTCGCTGCGCGGCAGACTGCTGGATATGAGCGACCGAAAGTCTTCGGAGCTGGCCGAATTCCTCAGCGTGCGGCGCGCCGGGCTCACCCCACAGGACGTCGGGCTGGACGGGCCTGCCGCGCGGCGGCGTGTTCCGGGCCTGCGGCGAGAGGAACTCGCCAGGCTCGCAGGCGTCAGCGTCGACTACTACACACGGTTGGAGCAGGGCCGCAGCCGCAGTGCGTCGGCCGATGTGCTCGACGCGCTGGCCGCCGCGCTGCAACTCAACGACGCCGAGCGCCAGCATCTGCACCTTCTGGCCAAGCCAGAACCTGCACAACGGAAGCGGCGGGCCCGGCCACAATCGGTGGACCGTGCGACGCTACGGCTGCTCGAGCTCTTCGACCAGGTGTCGTCGCCCGCGTTCGTGCTCGGCAGGCGTCTGGACGTGTTGGCGCACAACCGGTTGGCCGGGGCCCTGATCACCGAGTTCCGGGAACTGCCTGCACCACTGCGCAATCAGGCACGATTCGTGTTCTTCGATCCGCATGCGCGTGAGCTGTACACGGACTGGGACGAGGTGGCCGCGGACACCGTGGCGATGTTGCGCCTGGATGCCGGACGGTATCCCGACGACGAGAAGCTCTCGGCATTGGTCGGCGAGTTGTCCATCCGCTCGGTCGAGTTCCGTTCGTGGTGGTCGAAGCACAACGTGGAACGCCGCACGACGGGACGCAAGGGGTATCACCACCCGATCGTGGGCGATCTCACCGTCGACTACCAGGCGCTCAATCCGTCCGGTGACCCTGATCAGGTGCTCATCGTGTACACCACCGAACCGGGATCGGCCGACGAAACCTCGCTGAGGCTTCTGGCCAACTGGCACGACGGTGAGCAGCACCGCGCGACCAACGACGTCCGATCCTGAACGGCTGCGTCGATCGCCCGAGCTTTTGCCTGTTCGGCAATTCTCCTTGCCACATTTGCATCGTCGCCACGATTATGGCGTAATGCCCAAGTCTCTGCACGCATTTGATGACCCAGCCGTCGCCGATGCCTATGCCGACCGAGCGGCACGGTTCGTACCCGTGTACCGGGAGATTCACCGCATGGCCGCGGTCCTCATGGACGAACACGCACCGCAGGACGCCACTGTCCTGGTGCTGGGCGCTGGCGGGGGCCTCGAGACGCAGGCGTTCGCCCAGGCCCATCCGGGCTGGACATTCGACGCCGTCGATCCGGCGGCCGCCATGCTGGATCTCGCGGTGCGCACGCTCGGGCCAGATGCATCACGGGTACGGATGCACCAGGGGTACATCGACGACGCGCCGGCAGGACCGTTCGACGCGGCAACGAGCCTGTTGACGCTGCACTTCGTCGAGCACGACGAGCGGCGCCGCACCGCGGCCGAGGTGCGGCGAAGGCTAGCGCCCGGCGCGCCGTTCGTCGTTATGCACCTGAGCTTTCCGCAGCGCGACGACGCCGAGCGGCAGCTGTGGATGCGGCGTCACGTCGCGAACCTCGTCGCGTCGGGTGTCGATCCCGCCGACGCGGAGAAGGCGCGCACCTCGATCGCAGCGGAGGTTCCGGTCCTGACACCCGAGCAAGACCGTGCGATTCTCGAAGAGGCCGGCTTCACCAATGTCACCGAGTTCTTCTCGGCCTTCACGTTTCGCGGGTGGGTCGGCTACGCCTGACCGTCAACACCGAGGGTCGATTAGCGCTTGCCGGCGCCGACACAGAGCGGTCGAAGTACCGTCTGATCCCCTGCGACAGATCATGTGCG
This sequence comes from Mycobacterium sp. AZCC_0083, assembly GCF_014202335.1. Lineage (GTDB taxonomy): Bacteria > Actinomycetota > Actinomycetes > Mycobacteriales > Mycobacteriaceae > Mycobacterium. Next base: position 377,750 of record NZ_JACHGP010000002.1, read on the forward strand.
GGCGCTTCTCGAGCGGCGCGTCGTACAGATGCACGTGTCCGACGCGGGGGAGTGTGCGGCCGACCTCATCGCGTGCTTGGACGGTCTGGCCTTGGCGCACGTCGTCGCGGCAGCCGTTGCGCAGGACGCGCTCGCGCGTAGCGTGAAGCGAGTGGTGGTCGTATTGCTTGGTTGACAGGGCTTTTCGGTACTAGCCCTGACTCGCGCGCCACTTGTCCAGAGTCCGACGGTCCCGCTTGGTCGGGCGCCCGGCGCCGCGATCGCGAGCCGCCACCGGGATGGCGACGGTCGGTGGAGGTTTGGGCGTTCGGTCCAGGTAGCAGGTCACCGCGTCGGCCGCGCCGACCCGCTTCTCGATCGTTCGAACCACCTCGACGATCCGCGTCGTCTCACCCACCCGTGCGCGTACCTCGTCGCCCGGAACCACCGTCGTCGACGGCTTCGCCGGTCGATCGTTGACCCGCACGTGTCCACCTCGGCACGCCGCAGCAGCATCCGGGCGAGTCTTCGTCAGCCGCACCGCCCACAACCAGCGATCCACGCGCGTCACGTCCACGACATCCATCATGGACGCTTAGGTGCCGGAGGTCTCGCGGTGCTTGCATCCCGGCCAACAACAGGGCCTGCGCTTGCCTTCCTCGAGTTCCTCCCGCGTCCGGCGAACGCGACGCTGCCTGGTTGTCTCCTGCTTGGCGTCCTCGACCCAACAGATGAACTCGTTGCGCGCCAAGGGCGTGATGTCCTTCCACGCAGCGAGCACCGCGCCGTCGGCGATCAGCGCATTGCGCAGGTCGGCGGGCAGCTCGTGCACCACACCACCGGGCACTCGTTCACTGCTCATGCGGGACAGGGTATCCCCGGCAAAGGCGATCAAACGGCGCAACTCCGGGGCCTAGCGCCCAGCCCTTGACCTATGACCCGGATCACGGCATAGTCTCTGCTGTCAGACAGACCTACACGGCTACAACCGTACAAGGAGACAGTAGGTGGACGACATACGGACCTCCGCCGACGTGCTCATCGTCGGGGGCGGAGTGATCGGTAGTGCGATCGCGTACCACGCTGCGCGCGCCGGCCTGAGCACCGTGGTTCTGGAACGACGGGACCTGGTTTCGCAGCCCGGAGCATCGTGGGCGAGCGCCGGTGGAGTCCGGAGCCAGGGGCGGGATCCCGCCGAAACGCCATTGGCGATCGCAGCGATCAATCGGTGGGCGAACCTGGCCGACGAACTAGACGCCGATCTGCAGTACCGCCGGGGCGGAACCCTGCAGGTCGCGGAAAGCGACGAGCAGGCCGTGGAAGTCAAGGCCTACGTCGATTACCAGCAGGCGCAAGGCCTGGCCGACGTCACGCTGTTGACCAGACAAGAAATCGCCGAAATGGTCCCCGGTGTGCATCCCGACGTGGTAGCGGGGAGCTTTGCGTCGAATGACGGTCAAGCCGACGCAGTCCTCACCACGCAGGCCCTTGCGAGAGCGGCACAGCGTCTGGGGGCGCAATACCGCACCCGGGTGACGGCGCTCGAGCTGCTCGTCGAGGGCGACCGAGTCCGGGGCGTGCGCACTGCGACCGACACGCTCCACGCTGGCACTGTGGTCTTGGCAGCGTCGGTCGGAAGCGCGGCGCTCGCGGAGACGGCAGGACTGCGGTTGCCGGTTCGCCCGCTGGCACTCCAGATGCTACGCAGCAATCCCGCTCCACCCGGGCGCCTGCGGCCAGTGCTTGGGGCCGTGCGCCGGGCGCTGTCATTGAAGCAGTTGGCCGATGGGGCGTTTCTGATCGGCGGCGGTTGGGCCGCGGACATCACCGACGCCGACAACGAACGGGCGCAACTTCTCTCAGAACGGATTAGCGGCAACTGGGCGGACGCCTGCGGCGTCTTGCCCGAAGTCGCCCAGTATGAGATCGCGAGAACGTGGTTTGGCATCGAGGCGGAAAGCATCGACGCGATTCCCTTCCTTGGTCCCGTCCCAGGGTGGCCAGGACTGCTGTTGGCCACCGGTTTCTCCGGACATGGGTTCGCGTTGGCGCCCGTCGTCGGCGAGCTCATCGTGGCCGACCTGCTGGGGCAAGCGTCGCCCGCCGACGTGTCTGGGCTGCGTGCTGCGCGCATCAACGACTTCGACCGGGACACCGTGCGGCGGTTCATCATTGGCGAAACCCCGAGCAACCCGTCAGCCGGCTAACCATTACATCGAGCATCAGCCTCCACGAGTACAAGGGCACGAGAACAGGGAGAGAGACATGAAACCAAGTGGGGCGGTCCTCATCGCCGCAGGCGCACTCTCAATATGCACCGCCTTGGCGGGGTGCGGCTCAGATTCCTCCTCTAGTCAGACTTCAAGCCCACCGGGCGGGGTAATCCCGTCGGTCGCGAAGGACCCGGCTCTCGCAGCGAAGGTGCCCGCAGACATCCAGAGCGCAGGCGTGATCCACGTGGCTTCGGATGCCACCTATCCGCCGTTCGAGTCAGTCCAAGACGGCGTGGTGGTTGGGCTTGAACCGGACTTGGCCAAGGCGATTGGCGACGTGCTCGGCGTTCGGGTGGAGTTCGCCAACACGTCATTCGACGCCATCATCCCGTCCTTGGCCGCGAACAAGGTCGACATGGCCATGTCCTCCATCGGCGACAACAAGGAGCGACAGAACACGGTCGACTTCGTCACGTATTACTGGAACGGCACGCTCGTCCTGGTGAAGAAGGGAAACCCGAAGCAGCTCAAGGCCGACCAGACGTGCGGTGCGCACATCGGGGTGATTCGCGGCTCACTGCAGCAGACGACTTTCCTTCCCGCCCAGGCGCCAAAGTGCGCGAGCGATGGCAAACCGGCTCCGATCGCGGAGGTCTATCAGACCGGACCGCAGGCCCAGCTGGCATTACAGAGCGGCCGCATTGACGGCGTCATGTCAGACGCCCCTCCATTGCTGGACGTGGTGGCACAGCAGGCTGAGATATTCGAAACGGTTGGGCCGCTGATTCGAAACCCAAACCCTGGCGGAGCGGCATTTCCGAAGGGCAGCAAGCTGGTCGACCCGGTGCATGAAGCCCTCGATGTCTTGTTCAAGAACGGCACCTATACGGCGATTCTCAAGAAGTGGAACCTGGAGAGCATCGCGATCGATCGGCCGCAGATCAACGGCGCGGTGTCATGACAGCGACAACCGCGGCGCTCCGCTCGGTCGAACCAGTTGTGAAGCTGCGCCACCCCGGCCGCTGGATCACCTACGCCGTCGCCGCAGTGCTGGCCGCGATGCTGGTGAACACACTTCTGACCAACAAGAACTTCGGCTGGGACGTCGTCGGGCATTATATCGTTTCCGGACAAATCCTGTCCGGACTGGTCAAGACCGTCGAGCTGACCGTCATCGCCATGGTGATCGGCATCGCGCTCGGCGGTCTGCTCGCCGTCATGCGTCTGTCGAGCAACCCGGCCGTGGCGAGTTTCGCATCGGCCTATATCTGGTTCTTTCGTGGCACTCCAGTATTCGTGCAACTGCTGTTCTGGGGCTACGCCTCGGCGCTGTATCCGCGTCTCGGGCTGGGCGTCCCATTCGGGCCAACGTTGTTGTCGGCAGAGACCAACAGTCTGATCACACCCTTCATCGCCGCGATCTTGGGCCTGGGCTTGAACGAGGGTGCCTACATGGCGGAGATCGTGCGCGGAGGGATTCTCTCGGTCGACCGCGGCCAAACGGAAGCGGCCCAGGCTCTTGGCATGTCACATCTTCGAACTCTGAGGCGGATCGTCGTCCCTCAGGCCATGCGCGTCATCATTCCGCCGACCGGGAACCAGGTGATCTCCATGCTCAAGACCACCTCACTGGTCAGCGTGCTGGCGTTTCCAGAACTCCTCTACTCGGCACAACTCGTCTATTCGCAGAATTTCAAAACCATCCCGCTACTGCTCACGGCCTCGCTGTGGTACCTGCTGATGACCTCTGTACTAACCATTGGGCAGCACTATCTCGAACGGCATTTCAGCCGCAGCGACCGCGGCCCATCTCGCCGAAATATCGCTGCTCGAAATGCAATTCAGCAGCCGGCGGAGGCGCGATGACCATCGCGAGTGGAGACACCTGCAAGTCGACCGCGAATGGCGCCGCGCAACCCCTGGCCTCCGTTCCGATGGTCAAGGCCGTCAACGTTCACAAGAGCTTTGGCCATATCGCAGTACTGAAGGGTATCGATCTCGAGGTGCAACGTGGCGAGGTGATGACACTGCTCGGACCGTCCGGATCGGGAAAGTCTACGTTCCTGAGATTGATCAACCACCTCGAACCCTTGAGTGCCGGAAGGCTATACGTAGACGGTTCTCTCGTTGGTTACAGCGAGCGCAACGAACGGCTACACGAACTTCGTCCCTCGGCCATCGAGCGACAGCGAGCTGACCTAGGGATGGTGTTCCAGCGTTTCAATCTCTTCGGTCACATGACCGCCTTGGAGAATGTCATGGAAGCGCCTGTCGGCGTCCGAAAAGAGAAGCGCACCATAGTCCAGAAGCGCGCTTTGGAGTTGCTCGATCGAGTTGGGCTCGGGGACAAGGCGTCGTCATATCCCAGCTCCTTGTCAGGTGGACAGCAGCAACGGGTGGCCATCGCTCGTGCCCTTGCCATGCAACCGAAGCTGATGCTCTTCGATGAACCAACTTCCGCACTTGACCCCGAGCTAGTAGGGGAGGTGCTCGACGTGATGAAGGACCTCGCCCGATCGGGCATGACGATGGTCGTCGTCACCCATGAGATCGGCTTCGCGCGTGAAGTTGCCGACCACGCCGTGTTCATCGACGACGGTGTCGTCGTCGAAAGTGGCGAACCTGCCCAGGTTCTCACCAATCCGCAGCATCCGCGAACCAAAGCGTTTCTGAGCAAAGTACTTTGAGCCGAATGTCATCAGAGAAGGGGCTGCTGCCCATGCGGATCGTCGTAATCGGGGCTGGCGTCATCGGGCTGTCCGTCGCAACCGAACTAGCCCGGCGAGGTGCCCGTGTCACTGTCGTCGAGCAGCACACGCCAGGTGCAGGCACCTCGGCTACGAGCTACGGATGGGTCAACGCGAATGCGAAGGAACCGCGCGACTACTACGAGCTCAACCTGGCGGGCCTGGAGGCACATCACCGCCTCGCACGGAGGACGGATGGCCGATGGTTCGGAACCGGTGGCCATGTCGAGTTCGCGACCGACTCGGCCCATCGCGAGGAGCTTGATCGTCGGCTGAACCGGCTGCGCGACTACGGGTACGACGTCGAGATGATCACCTCTGACCGGGCTCGGCAACTCGCGCCGGACTTGATCGTCCCGGCTGACGCCGACCCGATCGCGTTCTACCCGCGCGAGGCGTACTGCCATCCCCAGCTATACCTCGCTCATTTGCTCAATATGGCCGCTGGTTTGGGTGTGCAGGTGATCAGCCAGACAGAGGTCAAAACGATTGACGTCGAGAGCGATCGCCGTACGGTGCGGCTCACCGACGGGTCGGCCATCGGATGCGATCAGGTCGTGAGCTGCGTCGGGCGCTGGACCGAAACGCTGCTGACCCGGTTCGGCGTCACCATGCCCATGGCGAGATTCGAACGCGCCGGCGACGCGGTGGCCGGATACCTCGCCGTCACCAATCCTCTTCCCGTATGGCTGTCGCGGCTCGTGACAACCTCGCAGCTCAATGTACGTCCCGCTGGCGGGGGAAGACTGATGCTCCAAGCGCTCGACCTCGACGTCACGGCCGATCCACACGCCGTACCAACAACCGATTCCCCAGTGGCCGAGGAGCTTCTGGACCGCCTCGCGGGCGTACTCGACCACACGGGGAGCGCCTCCATCACGGAGCTGCATGTCGGCCAACGGGCCCTTCCGGCTGACGGTCGCGCCGTTGCCGGGCCGCTGCCATCCGTGCCCTGGCTGTATGTCATCGCTACCCACAGCGGGATCACTCTCGCTCCGTTGCTGGGCAATCTCGTCGCAGAGGAGATCGCCGCAGAGACGCCCCAGGCCCTACTCACTGCGTTCCGGCCCGATCGGCTGCTTGATGGCGCCGACGGACACGCGCCGCTACCGGCCCGAAGACCTGGCCAGCAGTAGTCTCAGCCTCAATGAGTGCAGAAAGCGAGCCGAACAGATGACACGAATCGAACGTGAAACCGTTGCCGATAAGTGCGCCGCGGTCCTGCGCGATCGCATCCTGAGCGGAACCGTGCGTCCCGGCACCGCCGTCACCGAAGTCGCGGTGGCCGACGAACTCGGCACCTCGCGGTCTACGATCCGTCAGGCTCTCAACACGTTGATGTTGGAGGGGCTGCTGACCCGCCATCCCGCGACGCGCGTTCTCCAGGTGACAATGCTCAGCGCCGAGGCTGTACACGACATCTACCGCGCCCGTCGATTCCTCGAACTTGGTTCCGTGGATGCTGCCGCCACCGCCACGCCGGAGCAAATCGCACGCATCACCGAGGCAGTAGAGGATCTCGAGAAGGCCGTCGCCAACAACGGTGTCGCGGGATATGTGGAAGCTGATATGCGTTGTCACTGTGCGTTGGTCTCGCTACTTGGCTCGCAACACCTCTCCGCAGCGCATGCAGAGCTGATGGCGAAGCTTCGGTTGGTCATCACCCAGGCAACGACGATGGAAGAGGTTGCAGCAGAGCTTGCCGAGCACAAGACGTTCGCGAGCTTGTTGGTGTCCGGATCGATCGCGGCGGCACGGGAGAATCTCGCGGCTCGACTCGACAAGTCTGCCGATGAGGTTGCAAGTCTCGCCGGACCGCCGAATCCCTTGTAGCAGAGCGCCCGATCAGGCACGGCGTTGGTGCAGCGCGCCAACCGCGAAGGCCACTAGGTAGTCGTTGAGCGCAACGTATGCGGCCCGTGCGGCGTAGCGATCCCGGTCGAGAATCGCGGTGAGAATCGTGGCGTGCAATGCCGCACCTCGGCCGATTTCAGCATGCGCGTCGAGGACGTGGGTGAGCCAGAAGCGGCGAGACAGGCCCTGCAGCGGCGCCATGGCATCGGCGAGGTAATCGTTGTGCGCGGCGGTGACCATCGGGTCGTGGGAACCCTTGACCGTCTCGGCGCAGGCTAGCTCTACCGCCGGTGCGCCGTGGAGCGGATCCACATCGATGATTCCGTACTAACTCCGGAGGGAAAGCTGGACTTCGCCCGCATCAAGCCGATCGCACGGATGGCGGGTCGGCCTCACCGCGACGACGCTCACCGGCGCGCTGATCGCGTGCGAAGAAGAATTCGCCAACCTCAGCACCAAAGTCGCCCCCGAGCGGCTACTGACCGCCACCAGCGACGTGGCCAAGAAGATTCTCAACCGGGTGCCGTAACCGGGCTGGGCGTTTTTCGCCGGAGAGCGCCATCACGCCCAGCACGGCAAACAGTGCCGCGCCGCCGCCGGCGAAGGTTGCGCCGGGCACTGAAAGTGTGTGGCGGCGAACGCCGCCGACCGCCGCGAGGACGTCGAGGCCGTCGACGAGAAGCCCCAGCTGAAGTGCGCGGGTGCGCAATTGCGGGGACGTATCCATGATTGCCGCGGCAAGCGTCAGCTCGCGGGATCCGAACAGTTGGGCGGTAAGGGGCTGTTGGTGATCAGAACCCAATCCCATGATTCGCGCGGTCTTGGTGGGGGCGAGCCATGCGCTTCCACCGGTAGCGAATCGCAGTGCGGCGAAAACACGGATGAGGACGCGTTGATTCTGTAGCGAGGCCATACCGAGCACCTTCTCGGATAGGGCTGGCTCCCGTTCGCGAAACCGAAAGGTTTCAGCTAGAAGGCCGCTGGGCGCAGTCGTCGGCTCGACGACGTTTGGGCCGCGGCTCGGCGGTCGCTGATCCGCGTGAGCTGCAATGACTCCACTGCGCTTCCAAGTTCCTCGCGAACGTCAGCGATGGCCGCCGTGAAACGGTCACGCTCGTCAACGCGGGGCGCGACGATCCGTAAGGCGTCGGGCTGGACGCCGTGGGCAGCACTGAGTACGCGCACTCCGATGCCGTGACGCTGAAACACCGTCGCGACGTCGTCGGAGCGGGCACAGAACGCGTACTGGAAGTGGACGTTCGTGTTGCACCGTGGCTCGAGACCCTCGACATCGGAGAGCATCTCGGCCAGCCAGGCGTTGTCGGCATGCATCCACGACCGCGAGTGCACCGTCCAGTGAAAGTCCCGTACCGCCGCACACGCAGCATGCACGTCGACACCCGACAGACCCCAGTTCTCCTGCTCGCCGAAGAGCCTCTTGAGCCGTTCGTGATCGGCGCACCAGGCAATGCCCGCCCGCATCGCCGCGATGCCGTAGAACTTCGACGTCGATCGCAGCACGACGAGATTGGAAACATCGCAACCAAGGACCGACCATTCGATCGGATCTGCCATGAAGTTGACGTAGGACTCGTCGACGACGAGCGTCGCGTCGGGGTGGGCGTCCGCCGCAGCCACCAGATCCTTCGGCTCGAGGACGGTGCCGGTTGGATTGTGCGGGTTGGAGATGATGACCAGCCCACCCTTGTCGAGCGCCGCGTCGACCTGCTCCACCGAGGGAAACTGCTCACCGGCCAGACTGAACCCGCGGCCGGGAAAGGCCTTGAGGTAATCCGTGTAAGCAGGCAGCGGCACGTGAACCTCGGCGGGGTCGACGTCGCGCCCCATGGCCCAGATGAACTCGCTGGCTCCGCGTCCTGCGACATACGCGCCGTTCCGTACGCCGGTCGCCCAGCGGTACAGGTCGACGAGGCGCTCCGCGGCGTCGTAGGGGTGGAGCAGTACCTCGGCGGGGGAAATGGATCGCAGTGCCGCGATCGCCGCCGGCGCGGGGCCGTAGCGATTCACGCATGTGCTCAAGTCCATGTCGACGCCGCGTCTGGGGTCGCCGCCTTGGGCTCCGAAACTGCTCTGATCTGCTATGGGTCGGCTGAGGCGGGAAGCCGGCGGCCGGTCGTCGATGCGACGGTCCAAGGGGCCGGCCGACGGCGCCTCCGCCGCGTGCGCGAACATCTCCCGTTGGCGACGCATCTCGATCGCCCGCCACGGGAGCGCATATCGTTGTGAGGCAGGAAAGTACGGCATGGGATCACCCTCTTGTTCGTGAGCTCGGACCGACACGAACTCACGGTAGGAGGGTTTGCGTAGAGGCGAACGCGTAGTGGACTACCTGTGTTCGCGCCGCGAGTACTCACCGAAGCGCGTCGCGGGCGGCCCGTCTCGAAGATGAGCTGACCGGCACCCTCCCGGGCCTTCAGGTAGTCGGAGATCGTCTGGGCCACCTCGCCGTTGGAGGCGTCGACGGCGAGCAACTTGGCCCCGTACCATCCGAGTAACGCTCCCAACTGCAGTTCTAGCTCGGCTTCCCGAACTCGCCCAGAGGTCGTCGGTGACCATGTAGGGATCGTTGTCCGGAATGCCACAGCGGGGGCATTGCAGGTCCAACTCGAAGTGCCCCCATTCGTAGCGGTGGACAGTGCCGTTGCTCCACTGATGCTGCCTCACGGGTGGTGGCGGCCGCGCGGCACCACCATCGGTGCCCCGCCGAGCGCACCTGAATCTTCCCTGAGAGTTCAGATTAGATAGACCATCTCATCAGAAGTCGATATATCGTGATATTGATGCGATACAGCGTCGTATCGAATGATCGAGACACCTCACGATAGGGAGACAGACATGTTCCACGGTGCATTCCCCGGCGGATTTGGGTTCGGGGGAGCGGGTTTCGGGCCGTTCAGCGGCGGCTTCGGCGGTCCCGGGTTCGGTGGCGGCTTCGGCGGTCCAGGATTCGGTGGCGGGCCGGGGTTCGGTGGCGGTTTCGGCGGTGGCTTCGGCCCGGGATTTGGCGGGAGGGGCAAGTTTGCAGCCGCAGCCACGGCTGCGTTATTGCTCGACGGTCCTGCCGATGCCGCCGAAATCACCAGGCGGGCAACCGAGGCAACCGACGGGGCGTTCACCCCGCCAGAAGGTGCCGCCGAGATCGGCATCGGCCTACTCGCGGGTCGTGGCCTCGCCACCGTCGAGGACGGCGAAGCGACCCTGACGGAGTTCGGCGAGAATCTCCTGGCATGGAGGGGCATCAACACCGAGACCGCGCACGCCTTCTTGGCACAGGCCTCGAAGTTCGCAGGCGTTTTCAAGCTGCGTAAGGAGTTCTTCGAGCTCGCTGGACTGGCCCGCACGATCGCGTGGTCCGGGACCGACGAGCAGAAGGAGAAGCTCGAGGAAGCTCGGACCAAGCTCCTGGCGGCTGTCACCGAGGCAAAGCGGTCGCTGTACGCGACACTCGCTGAATCCTGATTCGAATGTCTCCCGGCGCGGCCGTGCCTCGCGCACGGTCGCGCCAGGGACGATCCTGTGGCGAAATCCTCTGCTAGGCAGGCACTTCAGTCTGCCCATGCGTCTCGTACACGTAAGCGCGCTCGTCCACCTCGATCCGCATGGGCAAGTGATTGCCGGCCGGGACTGTCTTCGAGGACGGCCAGCACGTATTCGGCGCCTTCGATGGTGAAGGCAAGGATCCGTACCCACGGGCTGTTCCCTTCTCTGCCTGGAAAGCGTTTGTGCATCAAGCCAGTACGCCTGCTGATCAACCTATGAGCTTCGTGCGCACGACGCACTAAACCTCGCCTACAACGCAAGGTATTAGTCGAGCGATTGCCATGCCGGCAATCGCTCCAGAAAGGCGGCCAAGGCAATCATCATCGTGGTCGCAAGGGCACGCGCAGAGATGCTTTAGCGGGCGCGCTTGACGCGGGCCTCGTCCCAGACGGGTCCGGTGGTCTCGCGGACGCTGCCGTCGGTGCCGAAGACGAGGAAGCGATCGAAGGTGCGGGCAAACCAACGGTCGTGGGTGACCGCCAGCACCGTGCCCTCGTAGAACTCCAGGCCTTCCTGCAGGGCCTCGGCGGATTCCAGGTCAAGATTGTCGGTGGGCTCGTCGAGCAGCAACGCGGTCGCGCCTTCCAGCTCCAAGAGCAGGATCTGGAAGCGGGCCTGCTGGCCGCCCGAGAGCTTGCCGAACGGCTGGTCGCCCTGGCGTTCCAGCTCGTAGCGGCGCAGCGCACTCATCGCCGCACCGCGGTCCCTGGCGTGCGCCTCCCACAGAGTGTCGACCAAGGTCCGTTTCTCCAGCTCGGGGTGGGCGTGCGTCTGGGCGAAGAACCCGGGGACAACCCGCGCGCCGAGCTTCCAGGAGCCGGTGTGGGGGACGTCCTGGCCCGCCAGCAGACGCAGGAAATGGGATTTTCCCGAGCCGTTGGAGCCGAGCACCGCGACCCGCTCGCCGTAGAAGACCTCCAGGCTGAACGGGTCCATCAGCCCGGTCAGCCCCAGGTCCTGACAGGTGATGGCCCGCAGCCCGGTACGGCCGCCGCGCAGCCGCATTTTGATGTCCTGCTTGCGGGGCGGCTCCGGCGGCGGCCCGGCCTCCTCGAACATCCGCAGCCGGGTCTGGGCCGCCGCGTACCGGGATGCCATCGCGTCGCTGCGCCCCGCGTACCCGCGCATGTCCAGGACGAGCTTCTTTAGCTGAGCGTGCTTCTCGTCCCAGCGGCGGCGTAGCTCCTCGAATCGCTCGAACCGCCGCTCGCGTGCCTCGTGGAAGGACGCGAACCCGCCGCCGTGCATCCACACGTCCGAACCGCTGGGTGCGGGCTCGACACTGGCGATCATGTCGGCGGCCACCGATAGCAGCTCCCGGTCGTGCGAGACGAACAGCACCGTCTTGGCGGTAATCTTCAGCTGTTCCTCCAGCCAGCGTTTACCCGGCACGTCCAGGTAGTTGTCCGGCTCGTCGAGCAGCAACACCTCGTCGGGGCCGCGCAGCAGCGCCTCGAGAACCAGGCGCTTCTGCTCGCCGCCCGACAGGGTCCGCACATCCCGCCACTGGCACTTGTCGTAGGGCACGCCGAGGGCGGCCATCGTGCACACGTCCCAGAGGGTCTCCGCCTCGTATCCGCCTGCGTCGCCCCAGTCGCTCAGCGCCTGCGCGTATGTCATCTGCGCGGCCTCGTCGTCGCGTTCCATCATCGCCAGCTCGGCCGCGTCGACCGCCCTCGCCGCCGTGGTGACGGCCGGCCGGGCGACCGCCACGAGTAGGTCGCGGACCGTCCGGTCGTCACGGACCGACCCGATGAACTGCGGCATGACGCCGAGGCCGCCGCTGGTGGTGATCGTGCCCTCGTCGGGCTGCAGCTCCCCGGCGATCAGGCGCATCAGCGTGGATTTCCCGGCCCCGTTCGGCCCGACCAAGGCCACGACCGAGCCTTGCTCGACCCTGAAGCTGGCGTCGGCCAGTAGCAGCCGCCCATCCGGCAGGTAGTAGTCGACATGCGCGACCTCTAGGTGACCCATGGCCGCCATCATCGCCTATGCACCGGACCGCACGCCGGGTGTGCCGCTCAGGCGAATCCGGAAACCACAGCGGGCCAGTCTTCAGAAATCGTCGACATCAACCCGTGGGTTCCGTCGATCATCGGATTGGAGATCACGTCATCGGCGTTCGTCTCGACCCACTGATCGAGCGAGGTGTCGAGCGCCAGTGCAAGATCGACGAGTCGATCCAGCGCAAGCCGCGCGCTACCCGCAGGGCACGGATGCGTCTGCGCACCAACCCATCCAGATCATCGTCGCCTTGCGCCATGGGCACGAATCTATGCCACGTGAGCAATATGCTTTGTTGCGCTCTCGCAGGTCACGTCACGTAATGGAGGTCGTAACCTTCACCACTGCGCGTCACGTATCCGATGCCCGGCGAATCCAGATGAGCTCCGGCAACGAAGTATCCGGGACCAGTCAGCCTCTCCAGGAGAGTCTTTCGCGCCGCGCGCGCCTTCGGCTGGTCACCGTCGAATTCCCATGTCACGTGCGGTTGGGTGAATTGAAGTGTCGGAACGTGAACGGTGTCGCCCCAGACGAGCAGATGTCCGACGCTACTGGTTACGTCGTACACGGTGTGACCGGGGGTGTGCCCGGCGAAGGGCAGTGCCACGATGCGTTCGCTCACGGCACGTTGGTCGTGGAGCGCGACGACGCGGTCCCGAAAGCGCGCCAAGGAGCCGGTAAACGTCGAGACGTCGCCCGCGCCGACGAAGATCTGCTCAAGTCTGGGGAACGCGTCGGAACCGTCGGGCGCGATGAGGCCGTTGACGTGGTCCTCGTGGGTGTGGGTGATGGCGACGTCGGTTATCGTCTCGCGGCCGATTCCGGCTTCGTGTAAACCGTCGAGCAGCGAGCCCATCGTCGGGTGCCAGCTGTTCGACGCACCGGTGTCGACGAGAAGGCTTCGCGCGCCGTCGATCACGAGGAAGGCGTTGACGGAGAGTCGCAGATTGCCGCCGACGAGCGGAACCGCATCGGGCAGCGGATCGAGAGGCTCGCCGGAGTCATTGCGAAGTCTGGAGGGCGGCATGTCGACATACCCATCCCGTAGCGAGACGATCACGAGGTCGCCGAACTCGAATGATCTGTAGTGCTCGCCGTGCGCAACCGGGTTCATCGCAGCTTCTGCCATAACGATGAGTTTCTCCTGACTTGGCGGTCCAACTCAGTGGAAGGGAGAAGAGGTCATGGGAACGACACCCTCGGGTGGTGGGTACCTGCCGATCAACGGATTGAACCTCTACCACGAGGTTCACGGGGCACTCGGCACGTCGACGCCGCCGTTGCTGCTGATCCCCGGCGCGTTCATGGGCACCGACTCGATGAAGGCGTGGGCAGACGCCTTCGCGCCACAGCGCGCCGTGATCGTGTTCGACCAACAGGGGCACGGCCGCACCCCGGATACCTCGCGGGCCATGTCGTACGAGCAGTTCGCCGACGATGCCGCAGCGCTGCTCCGCGCCTTGGAGGTGGAGCGCGCGGACGTGATGGGCTACTCGCAGGGCGGCGGGGTCGCTCTGCAACTGGCGATCCGCCACCCATCACTGGTGGGCAAGTTGGTCTCGATGTCGGCCACCTTCCGCAAGGACGGCTGGTATCCGGCGGTGTTCGAGGCCATCGGGGGTCTCGGCGCCGAAGCCTTCGGCGGCACGCCCGTCGAGACGGCGTTCATGGCACACACCCCGGACGCCAAGGCATTCGACGCCTACCTCGAAAAGATGAAGGAGCTCAACGTCAACGACCAGCACATCAGCGACGAGGAGATGCGTTCGATCTCCGCACCGACGATGGTCATCATCGGTGACGCCGACGGCGTGAAACCCGAACATGCGCTGGCCATGTTCACGCTGCGGGGTGGAGGCGACGAGGAGGCCGCGGCAACGGGAGTGCTGCAGAAGGTTCCTGTCGCGCGCTTGGTGGTTCTGCCTGCGATGTCGCACGTCGGTCTCTTGGGGGAGTCGAACGTCTTGGTGCCAATGGTTAGTGCATTTCTCGACGACGTGCCACCGACGACGCCGGACCTGTTCTAAAACGCAGCGGCCTCCACTGGCGGCACGCGCACCAACGGGAGCAGTGCGAGTGCGCCGATCAGCGCGAGTGCGCCGCAGATCATCAGGAAGCGCCAATCGCCGAGCCATGCGCCGAGCAGGGGCATCCCGGCGCGGGCGATGGCCATCGGCACCGTGATCGCGGCGAGCACGCTGGCGAAGTGTGCTACTCCGAAACTGTCCGCCAGGATCGACGGACGCGCGATCACACCGATGCCTTGGCCGACGCCGACGGCGGCGACGCACAGCACGCACAGCGGGATGGACAGTCCGGCGAGTGGCAGAAGCAGGAGTCCCAATGCCTGGATCGCGAAGGCGACTGATGTGGCAGGCACGAGGCGGATCCGTCGGGCGAACGTGGTCAGCACGAGCCGCGACAGGATTTGCATGACCCCGATGGCGACCAGCATTGCCGTGGCGGCCGCTATCGAGTGACCGACGTCCACGAGATAGGCGACAGCGAGGAGCAGGAATGCCGACACCGAGCCCGCCTGCCCGACGAACGCAATCAGCAGCAGCCAGAACCGACTTCGGCGCAGGGCGGTCCCGATAGGCACGCCGCTCCTATGCGCGACCTGCCTACGGTGGACGGCCCCGGACGGGATGATCCACAGATGACCCGGCACCGCCGTCGCACCGAACGCTACCGCGAGGATGAGCAAGGTTGTCCGCCAACCGAACTCGCCGTTCATCCAACCGAGGACCGGATAGACGAGGTACGTGACCAGGCCGGCGATCATCGCGACGGTGATGATCGCTCGATCACGATGACCGGGATCGGTCGCGAACACCAGGACGGCGAACGCGGCCTCGTATGTGCACATCGTGATGGAGAAGCCGATGAGCACGAAACTGAGGTAAACCGTCGGCAGTGAGTTCGCCTGTGCCCACAGCGCGACGGCGATCGCGCCGATCGCCGCGCCGGAGGTCATCACCGCGCGTCCGCCGTACCGATCGAGGACACGCCCGGCCGGGAAGGCAGCTAGTGCGCCGGTCAGTGTGGAGACGGTCGACGCGGCGGCGATGGCGGTACGGGAGGTGCCGAGATCGGTCGCCATCGGGATGAGGATGACCGGGATGATCTGGATCATTGCGATGTAGCCCATGGAGCTGCTGATCGCGAACACGGCGATCAGGAGCCGCCGGTGTTTGGCGGTGACGACAGGTGCGGTGAGAGCAGCAGTGGGAGACTGGGTCTCGGCGGTCATTCGCGCAGCAGGGGCAACAGCTGGCTGCCCTGCCGTTCGATCTCCCGAATGTAGGGAGTGTCGGACAGCACGAAGTGGGTGACCCCCAGATCCTGGTATTTGCGCAGCGACTTCGCGACGTCGTCGGGGGATCCGACGAGCCAGGTCGTGCCAGCGCCGCCACCGCCGAACTGGCCCGGCTTCGTGTACAGGTTGTCGTCGAGGACCTCGCCTCGCGCCGCGAGGTCGAGCAAGCGTCGCTGACCGACGGCGGTCCGTCGGTGCGGGTTCTGCGGTAGCGCTCCGTGTTCGCCGAATCGGCTATCCTTTTGTGTGGCAGCCATCTCGGCGACCTTGGCCTCGGCATCGGCCCAGGCCTGGTCGGTGGTGTCGCGTACGAACGTGGTGATGCGCAGGCCGAACTCCAGGGGCGCGTGCTCGCGGCCCACTTCGTCGCTGAGTTTCTTCAGCCGTTCGATCCGCCCTCCGACGCCGTCGAGGGTCTCGCCCCAGAACAGTTGGACGTCGGCCTCTGCGGCCGACACCCGTTCGGCCGCGTCCGACGCGCCGCCGAAGTAGAGCTTGGGGTGACGCCGGTCGCCGCGGATGTCGATGCGGGGCAGCACTGTTGAGTTCTCGACGTGGAAGTGCTCGCCGCGGTAGGTCACGTTCTCCTCGGTCCAGAGTTTGCGAACGAGTTGAAGGAACTCGCGGGTTCTCGCGTATCGATCGGACTGGTCACCATCGGAATCGCCGTAGGCGGCCAGATCATCCTTGCCGGAGACGATGTTCACGCGGACCCGTCCGCCGCTGAGGTGGTCGAGGGTGGCCGCCGCGGCGGCGAAGTTGGCAGGTCGCCAGTAGCCAGGGCGGATCGCGATGAGCGGTTCGAATGTCCTGGTGCGCGCGGCGAGCGCGGCAGCCACCGTGAAGGTGTCCGGTCGGCCCCATCCTGCACCGATCAGGGCTCCCGCCCATCCGTTGTCTTCTAGCGCCGTCGCATGGCTCACCAATGTCTCCAGGCTGTTGTGTCCTTCGACAGTCGTGTCACCGCGATGGCCGGGCTCGACCTGGTTCGGTATGTACCAGAGGAATTCGGTACTCATCGGTCTTCCTGTTCGATACGGGGACGGATGGGCTCGCCTGGTCAACGAGCGAGGTTGGCGAGCTGGGCGTCTCGCACATCCGAGCTCTGTCCCTGGACGAGCAGGAACAGCGCTGAGCGCGCGTGCAGCTGCGCGGTGTCATCGAGGGAGATGCCGCGCCCCGACCTCGCCACGACGAGTGCGCGAGTGACGGTGGAGAGCGCCTCACCGACCGCGACCTTGGTGGCCACCCGCTCCGAGATGCGATGCCGCTCGTCCGCGCCGGCCTTCGCCTCGTCGGCAAGGCCGTAGGCATCGGCACGCAGTTCGTCGATGCGCGGCCCCCAGACCGCGGCTACGCGCCGGGCGCCAGGATCTCCTGCCTCGAGTTCGTCGAGGACGGTAGCTGCCAGGCCGAAGTACTGCGGCCGGGCATCGCCGGCCGTGCCGAGATCCTCTTTGCGCCAATCGGTTAGCGACTGGATGAGGATGACGTCGAACCCCGGGACGTAGACGTCGTCGAGGGTCACCCGTTCGGTGCGGCTGCCTCCGACTGCCCCGAGTTCGAGATGGGCCGCTCTGACCCGATCGCCGATCGGGACGAAGGCGGTGACCACGGTCTGTGTCGCAGCCTCGACGGCGGCGACCACCAGCACTGTGTTGAGGCCCCATCCGCTGACCCAGGAGATGGTGCCGGAGAATCGCCAACCGTCACCAGTGCGGGTGGCCGAGATGAAGGAGTGCGGGAACCGTCGGACGTCGCTGATCGCCGCGCCAAGCAGGACTCGTCCGGCCAATACGTCGCGGGACAAGACAGACAGTTCGGCACCCTTTTGGTGTTCCAGAGCGAGGCGGCCGACCATCGGTGCGTGTTGTGCCCATACCAACCAGGTGTTGAAGCAGGAGCCGGCGATGATCTCGTGAAGTCTGCGGTCGCCAGCGCGCCCGATAGCGGCCCCGCCGAACTCTGCCGGAGCAGTGTGGTTGAGCAGCCCGAGTCCGGCGAGCTCGGATACTTCCTCTAGGGTGACCCCGCGCCGGTCCGTCTCGAGCGCGGCGGGGCGCAGTACGGAGTCGGCGTGCGCCTTGGCCGTGGCGATGAACGGTTCACCGTCGGCGGCGGTGACCGCCTCCGCAGGCGTCGTCGCGGTGGCCTCCAAGGCAGTCACTTCTCGATGTCCCATCTACGTGTAGCGCCGGATACGGCGGACGGCAAGCTGTTTCGGACTCCGCGAACCTGCGGCACACGAGTCCCGACCATGAATGACTCTACTGCGGCCGAATGTTGTTGATGTGCTTGCGATCAGTGTGAACTGAACCGGTGACGCACCATCTACCGGCTGATTGACTGCTTCGAGTATCTGCGCGACCGGTGTGGATTCTCGACGTGTCCTGTCGCCGTCGTGCTGGCCGCACAGCACCGTCGACCGGTCTGTGGTTCTTTGCTGGAAAGGACGAACCTCAGTGTTCCCCAAACGTTTCCGACGTCTCGTGCTGTCCTCGGCGGCGGTGGCCATGGCGGCCACCATGGTCGCGGCCTGCGGCGGGGGCTCCTCCACCAAACAACCCGTCGGGGAACCCGTCTCCGGAGGAACACTAACCTTCTACGACCCGGTCGAGTACCAGGCCTGGGCATCGACGAACTCGATCTGGTCGAACAGTCAGGTCGCCAACAATTTGGCAGAACGATTGATCTGGCAGGATCCGGAGACCGGCGAGTACAAGCCGTGGCTCGCGGAGTCGTACCAGATCAGTGACGACCATCTCGCCTACACCTTCAAGTTGAAGCCCGGCGTCACGTTCAGCGACGGCAGCCCGCTCAACGCCGAAGTGGTCAAGCTCAACTTCGACCAGCACGGTTTCGGGGACAAGGCTCTGGGCATCACTCAGGATCCGTTCTGGACCGACTACGCAGGCACCGACGTCGTGGACGACCACACCGTGGAAGTCCGGCTCTCGAAACCAAACGTCGGCTTCATCCAGATCCTGTCCAACTATCGGGCCAGCTCGATACTGGGCAAGACCACGCTCGCGAGGGATCTCAACGGCCAGGGCGATCTGCGCAACTGGGTGGGCACTGGACCGTTCGTCGTGGAATCCGTCACCGGCACCACGGGCGTCACCCTCAAGCGGCGCGACGATTACAACTGGCCGCCGACGGGGTCCAAGCATTCGGGCAAGGCGTATCTCGAGCGCATCGTGTTCAAGACGGTGCCAGAGGCAGGTACCCGCGTGGGCGCGCTGCAGTCGGGGGAGACGCAGATCGCCAGGAACGTCGCCCCGTATGACGAGGAGACGGTGACCTCAGGCGGGGGGACCCTGGTGGCCATCCCGGTGCAAGGCGAGACCAACGATCTCACCGTGCGGTTGGACAATCCGGATTCACCGTTGCAAGACAAGCAGGTTCGGCTGGCCCTGCAGGCCGCAACCGATCGCCAGGCGATCAACAAGGCGGTGCTCTCGCCGAACTATCCGATCCCGACCGGTGCATTGGTGAAGGGCACGCCGCTTCGCGGGGAGTCCAGCAGTTATCTGACGTACGACCTCGAAAAGGCGAAGTCGATACTGGACGTAGCAGGTTGGCGGCCCGGGCCCGATGGTATCCGCGTCAAGGATGGCAAGCGGCTCAGCATTCATCAGCGAGTGGCGCCGTACTACCAAGTGTCGCAATCAGTTCTCGAGGTACTGCAGTCGCAGTGGCGCGAGGCGGGCGTCGAGATCACGCTCACCAGTCCCTCGCTGACCGAGTACGAGTCCCAGGAGCAGACGGCAAAGGACTGGTTGTTCACCCAGGGGCAGACCTCTACCGCGGAGCCGAGCGTTCTTCGGACCTCTTACGGGAGCGACCGCCAGAATGTTCTCGAGAAGCAGCCGCCGGACACGAAGCTAGACGACCTGCTCGCGGCGCAGTCCAGCGAGTTCGACCCAGCGAAGCGCAAAGCCGCAATCCAGGCGATCGAGGACTACGTCTTCTCCGAGGGGTACTCGATCCCGCTCTACGACGAGACCCAGGTGTTCGGGCTGGCATCGAACGTCCAAGGATTCGCCACTGAATCGACAGGGCGGTCGTGGTTCTACGACACCTGGATCAACGGATAGGTGGCGGTCGGAGTGCGTAGGTACATCCTCAAGCGGCTCGGGCAGGCGCTTCTCGTCCTGTGGGCTGCATACACTGTCTCGTTCCTCTTGTTGAGCGCGTTGCCCGGCGACGCGGTGCACAACAGAATCCAAAACCCGGAAGCACAGATATCACCTGAGCAGGCCCAGGTCTTGATCGCGTACTACGGACTCGATCGGCCGCTGTGGGAGCAGTACGGCACGGCACTGACCGCCGCCCTACGAGGAGACCTGGGGTACTCGCTGACCGACGGCCGAGCCGTCACCGAGTTGGTCGGCGCCGCTTTGCCGAGCACCCTCGCACTCACCGGATTGGCGCTGGTGTTCGGTGTGGTGTTCTCCGTACTCATCGGGATCGTCGCCAACTACGCGCCATGGAAGACGGTGCGTGACGTGGTCGGGTCATTTCCGGCCCTGTTCGGCTCCATCCCCACGTTCGTCGTGGGAATCCTGCTGCTGCAGTTCTTCTCGTTCGGCTTTCGGGTGATACCCGCATCCGATGACGGCTCCTTCGTGGCGCTCCTTGCGCCGGCGATCACCCTGGGCATCCTGATCGCCGCACCACTGGCACAGGTGTTCACCACATCGATTCGCTCCGTGCGAGGGCAACCCTTCGCCCACGTGCTCCACGCCCGTGGCGCGGGGGAGGCGTACATCTTCCGGCGCGGGGTTCTGCGCAACTCATCGATGCCCGTGCTCACCCTGTTGGGGCTGGCGTGTGGCGAGTTGATCGCCGGCGCCGTCGTGACCGAGTCGGTCTTCGCCCGACCGGGCATCGGTCAGCTCACGGTCGGAGCGGTCAGCACACAGGACCTGCCGGTGCTGCAGGGCGTCGTGCTGGTAGCGGCCCTGGCCTACGTGACCGTGAACTTCTTCGTTGACATCGCGTACCCGTTCATCGATCGCCGGGTTCTGGTGGATGGGAAGGAGGCACAGCGGGTCATGGCTCGCCGAGTCCGCACGAATGCGACCGCGAGCGACGCCGACCGCGAGCTCGCGGCGCTACCAAACCTTCGGGTGGCACGCCGCCTGCCGGTCGAGATGTCGATGCCATGAGCATCATCGTCGCCGAGCAGACGGCTGCCGATCAGGAACCCCGCGAGAAGACCACCGACGCGGCAACGCGAACACCACCGTCATTGCGTAAGGTTGCGCGCTGGCTGCGCTCGCACTGGGTGCTGGTGATGTCGGTGACCGTCTTCACCCTCGCGCTGCTCTGGGCGCTGATCCCCGGCGCGTTCACGCACTACGACCCGATCGCCATCGACAACAGTCTCAAGCTTCGCCCGCCGTCGGCCGAGCACTGGTTCGGAACCGACCTTCTCGGCCGAGACCTATACGCGCGCATCGTATATGGCGCGCGTGCGTCGCTGCTCGGAGCGAGTATCGCGGTGGGAGTAGCGGTGGTCATCGGGTCGGTGCTTGGTGCAATCGCCGGCTGGTTCGGCGGGTTCGGTGACACCGTGCTGATGCGGCTCATCGACGTCCTGCTCTCCATCCCGGGATTCCTCCTGGCGATCACCATCGTCGTGCTGTACACGGCCAGGACGGGCCATGCGGGTCTGGTGCCTGCGGCCATCGCAGTGGGCCTGACGACGTCGGCCACGTTCGCCCGACTGATCCGATCCGAAGTGCTGCGGGTGCGGGCGAGCAACTATGTCGAGGCCGCAATCACCAGCGGGGCGACGACGTTCACCATCCTGCGGCGGCATGTGATCCCCAACTCGCTGGCAACCACGGTCTCGCTGATCGCGGTGCAGCTGGGGATCGCGATCATCTGGATCGCGTCCCTGAGCTTCCTCGGACTCGGCGCCCAACCGCCGGAACCCGAATGGGGACTGCTGGTCGCCGACGGGCGCAAGTACATCGCCACCCGCGGTTGGCTCACCCTGTTCCCCGCGCTGGCGATCATCGCGGCGGTGCTGGCCACCAACAACATCTCCCGTCATCTGTCGAAGCGGAGCGCACGATGACGCTGCCACCCGTGTTGTCCGTTCGGGATCTGACGGTGGGATATCGACTTGGCAGCGGCGTGCAGCCCGTCGTGCACGACGTCAGTTTCGACCTCGGCCCTGGCCAGGTGCTGGCGCTCGTCGGTGAGTCCGGTTCCGGGAAGACCACGACCGGTCACGCGATTCTCGGGCTGCTGCCCGACAACGGTGAAGTGCTCGCAGGGCGGATCGCCTTCGGCGGTCAGGACCTGACCAAACTCGGGTCCAAGGCATGGCGCGAAATCCGTGGTGGCTCACTGGCTCTGATACCCCAGGACCCGACGATCTCCCTCGATCCGGTCCGGCGAGTGGGACATCAGGTCGAGGACGTGCTTCGCCTGCACACCGATCTCGATTTCGACGGGCGTCGTGAACGGGTGCACGAACTCTGCGAACTGGTCGGATTCACCGACGTGGAGCGTCTGTACCGGCAGTACCCTCACGAATTGTCGGGCGGGATGCGTCAGCGGATCCTGATCGCGGCAGCGGTGGCGGGCAACCCGGATCTGATCGTCGCCGACGAGCCGACGTCGGGACTGGACGCCACGGTGCAGAAGCAGGTGCTCGACCTCATCGACGACTTGCGCACGTTGTCGTCCACGAGCATCGTCCTGATCACCCACGACCTCGGCGTCGCCGCCGACCGCTCCGACCTGATCGGTGTGATGCGACAGGGCCAGATCGTCGAGTTCGGGCCCACGGCCGACGTCATCGCCGATCCGCAGCACGTCTACACGCGGCACTTGCTGGACAGCGTGCCACGAAAGTCGGTGCCGAAAAGGGTGATTCGGTCCGAACCGACCGTCGGGCGCACGGCCAATGATCCCGAGATCGCCATCGAGGTGACCGACCTGAGCAAGATCTACGGCGGCATACCCGCAGTGGACGGGATCTCGTTCCGGGTACGGCGCGGCCAGACCTTCTCCCTGGTCGGGGAGTCCGGTAGCGGAAAGTCGACCACGGCACGTGTGATCACCGGTGTGACCCCGGCGACCTCGGGTCGCGTCGACGTGCTCGGCACCGACATCACCGAGTTGAGCGGTCGCGCCTACCGGCCGCTGCGTCGGCACATCCAGGTCGTCTACCAGAATCCCTACTCGTCGTTCGATCCCCGATTCGATGTCTTCGACGTCGTGGAGGAACCCCTGAGGTCGTTCCAGCCGACGTCACTGCTGCCCGGATCGGGACGGCGACGCCGGCGAGAGAATGCCGACCGCGTCGCGGCCGCGCTCGAGGCGGCCGCGCTACCCGCTGATTTCGCCTGGCGGCATCCACGGGAGCTTTCCGGCGGGCAGCGGCAAAGGGTGGCCATTGCGCGCGCGCTCGTGGTGGAGCCCGAGATCGTGGTCCTCGACGAGCCGACCTCGGCTCTCGACGTGTCGGTCGCCGCCCAGATCCTGGAGCTACTGCAGCGTCTCCAGGCCGACCGCGGGCTCACGTACGTGTTCATCTCCCACGATCTCGCCGTGGTGTCTGCGATCTCCGACCAGGTGGCGGTCATGCGGCGAGGCCACATCGTCGAGCAGGGACCGACCGACGACGTGTTCTCCAGCCCCCGTGAGCCATACACCGTCGCACTGCTCGACGCGATCGCCGGCCACGATCTCGCCGTAGGAGCTTCATGACATCGTCACAGCCCACCACGCTCGACGACGCGATCGTCCGAATCCGTTCGGTACTCGGCGAATTGGCCAAGGGGGCCAGCGAGCGGGATGGGACGCACGAACACCCCTACGCACTGGTGCAGGACCTCGCGGACGCGGGTTTCGGGCGTCTGCGCCTGGCACGCGAATTCGGCGGCTTCGATGTCGACCTTCCGACGCTGTTTGCGCTCTTGGCCGAGGCGGGACAGGCCGATTCCAACATTCCCCAGATCTGGCGGGGGCACTTCACCACCACCGAGATCCTCCGACGGGAGCACGATCCTAAGGCCCGGCGACACTGGTCGGACAAGATTGCCGCCGGAGCAGTGTTTGGCAACACGCAATCCGAACCTTCCTCCGTCGTCGCAGGACTCGAATCGAACGACGACTGGGGTCCCATCACCACCCGCGTGCGAACCGACGGCCAGGGACGCCGAGTCGTTTCGGGAACCAAGTTCTATTCGACCGGTTCGCGATTCGCCGATTACATCCGCGCCTCGGCGCTCGACGACGAGGGACGCCGTCGGTTCGTGGTGATCCCGGCGCGACATGACGGCGTCAACCACGTCGACGACTGGGATGGGATTGGGCAGCGTCAAACTGGCAGTGGAACAACCATTCTCACCGATGTACCCGTCGAGCCGCACGGCGACGTGGGCCGAGACGTCGACTCCCTGCGCGGTCTCGACTCGTTCGTGCAGATCGTGCACTTGGCGAACCTGACGGGTATCGCACGCAGCATCGTCGCCGAAACCGTCGACATCGTCCGTGCCCGCACCCGCACGTCGCGGCACGCGCTCTCCCAAAGCGCCACGGCCGACCCAGACGTCCTAGCCGTCGTCGGAAGGCTTCACGCGCGCAGGCTGACCGCCGAGACGTTGCTCGACCGGGCCGCACACCGATTGCAAGCGGCACACTCAGCGGGAGACGAGGAGTCCTTTGCGGACGCCTACGTCGAGACTTCGACCGCGCAGGTCGCCCTCATCGAGGCAGTCCTCGATGCCGCCACGGCGGCGTTCGACGCGGCAGGGTCGTCGACGGTGCGCGCCGGCGTGCGCCTCGACCGGCACTGGCGGAACGCCAGGACGTTGGCGTCCCATAACCCAGTCATATACAAACCCAGGGTGATTGGCGACTTCCTCGTCAATGGAAACCGTCCGGTGTCCGGTTACTACGCCGGGCGAGACAAGGAGGAGGCAGCATCGTGACCGGTCGACTGCATCTCAACGTAAACATTCTCAATGCCGGGGTCTTCGGTGGATCGTGGCGATATCCCGGCACCGACGCTCTGGCGAGCTACGGCGTCGAGCACTACACCGCGATCGCGAGGAAGGCCGAGGCGGCGAAGCTCGACGCGGTGTTCCTCGCCGACGGGCCGTCACTCGACCCCAGCATCCGTCATCGGACCGGCAACAACCTCGAGCCCACCACGGTGCTGGCGCGCATAGCTGCACAGACCGAACGCATCGGTTTGATCGGCACCCTCTCGTCGTCCTACAACGATCCAGTCGAGATCGCCCGTCGCCTCGGCGATCTCGACTATGTCAGCGGTGGACGATTCGGCTGGAACGTGGTCACGACCGCAGGACCGGTCGCAGCCCGCAACTTCGGACGCACTGACGAACCCGACCACGGATTGCGGTACCGCCGCGCGGCCAGCTTCGTCGCGCAGGTGGTTGCGACGTGGGAACGGCGCACCGAACTCCGTTCCCCGCAGGGTCGTCCGGTCATCGTTCAAGCGGGCGGGTCGAACGACGGCAAACGACTCGCGGCACGGCTGGGGGAGGTCATCTTCTCCGCCGACCAGGACATCGAGAAGGCGCGGGCATTCCGCAGCGAACTACGCAGCGGCGCAGCTGACTTCGGCCGCAACCCGGATGAGATCGTGGTATTGCCCGGATTGTCGACGGTGCTCGGCAGCACCGAGGCCGAAGCGAGGCAACGACGCGAACTCCTCGACGATCTGCTTCCCGACGCGTACGCGCGCGACCGGCTGTCCGGGCAACTCGGCTTCTCCCTCGACGGTCTGGCCGACGACGAGCCGATCCCGGCCGATCTGCTGCGTGACCCCGCCGAAGCCGGAGGGTCACAGACCTTCAATCGGGTGGTTCGCGACATCATCGACCGCGAGCGGCCGACACTTCGTCAACTTCTGAAGAAGCTGTCCGGCGGCGGGGGACATCGCATCGTCGTCGGCACGCCGGAACAGGTTGCCGACGACATCGAGCGGTGGTTCCGATTCGGTGCGGCCGACGGGTTCAACGTCATGCCGGACGTCTTACCGTCGGGCTTCGACGACTTCGCCGATCACCTCGTCCCGGAGCTACGCCGGAGGGGTCTGTTCAGAACGGACTACGACGGCACCACACTGCGCGATCACCTCGGCATCGGCCTGCCCGAGGCACGGGCAGTGGATGAGTCTTCCCTCGTGAGCGCCAAATGAGTGGAGACGCCGCGAAGGTCGTCGTCGAAATCGCGGTCGGGGATGCGCCGTCGCACGTTTCCCTTGCCGATGCCGATGCGATCGTCGCCGTTGCCCAGGACGTGGGCGTCACCGCCATCCGACTCGTCGATCATGTCGGCGAGCGCCAGACGATCGATCCCTCCGTGGTCGCCGCCTACTTAGCAGGCAAGTACGCCGACATCGGGTGGGTGATCGACGCTCCGACAACCCTCAACGCGCCCTACAACCTGGCGCGCCGCATTCTGTCGCTCGATCGTGCGACTGGCGGCCGAGCGGGTGTCATCCTGCTCGCGGGCGTCGGTGACGAGGTGAGTGACGCCGCAGCGCCCGACCGCGACGCGACCGACCCGGCCGATCGATGGATCGAGTACGCGCGCATCCTCACCCAGCTGTGGGAGTCGTTCCCGTCGGCCGCCCTCCTCGGGGACCAGGAGAAGGCGCTCGTCGCCGACGATGCCTTGATCCGCCCCATCGACTTCGATGGCCGCTTCTATCGCGTCGCCGGACCACTGGACGGACCGTCGTCGGTGCAAGGCCGTCCCGTTCTGATCGCGACCGAACCGGCCAAGGCCGGGTGGTCGCGAGTCGCCACCATCGCCGATGCCGTGATCGTCGCCCACGGCGAGATCGACAACGCCGCTGCGGAACTGGCGGCAGCACTCCAGTTCGCGGGCCGCCGTCGCGACGAGGTCGCACTGCTGACCCGCGTCAACGACACCCGAGCGGTTCCGGGTCTCGACGGGTGGAGCGCCGCGCACGGTGTCGATGGGATCGTCCTCGCCGTGGATGGCGGTGCATCCGAAATCCTCAGTGCCATACGCGATCTCGCGCCGCAGGCGTCACGAGGTCGACGCGGCACATTGCGTACCGAACTCGCAGTCCCCGGCCCAGAAAGGGTCCACGCGTGACCGTGGTGCAGACCTCGCCGGACATAGAGGCGAGCGAAGCGACGGGAGATGTGCCAGAAGTCGAGCTCACCGTCGGTGACATCCGAGCGGCAATCCGTCCAGCGCTGGAACGAATCGGCGCCACCGCACGATCGCGGGAGGACACCCGCGACTACGCCTACGATGACGTTCACGAGCTGGCGGCCCACGGTATCGGTCTGACTGGCATCGCGCGGAACGAGGGTGGCGCGGGCGGCAGCGTTCGCGACGTCGTCGATCTGGTCATCGCAATCGCCCGCGCGGACTCGAATGTCGCTCAGGCACTTCGTCCCACATTCCTGGTGGCTCACCAGATCGCAGGATGGGCGGATGTGCCCTTGCGAACAGTCAACCTGGAACGACTGCGCAACCGTGCATTGTTCGCGGGAACCGTCAACGAGCGCAACGGTGGTGCCAGCGGCGGCGTGTCCACCACGGCCCGCCGCGTCGACGGCGGGTATGTGGTCAACGGCCGCAAGTACTACTCGACCGGCGGCCTGTACGCGTCCTACTTCTCGACGCAAGCCACCACCGACGACGGCGCCATCGTGCACTTCACCGTGCCCGTCGAACGTGCAGGCGTGGAGCGGATCGACGACTTCGATGCCGTCGGGCAGCGTCTCACCCAAAGCGGCTCCACCGAACTCACCGAAGTGCGGGTCCACGAGCACGAGGTGACGATCGCGGGGGAGTCCACGCCAGACAACCCGTTCCGCGGCTCCTTCGCGCAGCTGTATCTCGCGGCGGTACAGGCGGGGATCGCCGCGCGGGCACTGGACGACGCGGTGCGCTTCGCCCGAGAGAAGGGGCGTCCGATCAAGCACAGCTCCGCCTCGCGCAGCGTCGAGGACCCCTACATCCGCGAGACCGTCGGCGAGATCGCGGCTCGCGCCCAGACCGCGAGAGCCGTTGTGCTGCTTGCCGCCGACGCGCTGCAGGACCAACGAAGCCTCCGTGGCGATGAGGCGCGCCGAGTCGGTGCCGAGTCCGCGGTGATCGTCGCACAGGCAGGAGTGACTGCCATCGAGTCGGCTCTGCGTGCAGCCGAACTGCTCTTCGACGTCGGGGGCGGGTCGATCACTGACCGCGATCTTGGCTTCGACCGTCACTGGCGCAACGCCAGGACTGCGGCCAACCACAATCCACGCCAATGGAAACTCGCCGTCGCCGGCGCCTATCACCTCACCGGCGAAGAACCGCCCACCACCGGCCTCTTCTGAGAGCTTCGGGGCACCAACACATCTCCAGAAGGGACTTTGATGACGATCGAAACCGACCGCGTGCTCGGTCGCACGGGAGTGCGGGTCACTCCACTGACGCTGGGCACCATGAACTTCGGGCGTTGGCAGGACGAGGCCGAGAGCGTGCGGATCATCGGCGCTGCCCTCGATGCCGGCATCACCTCCGTCGACACCGCGGACGTTTACGCCCAAGGCGTCTCCGAGGAGATCATCGCCAAGGCCATCAAGAGACGTCGCGACGAGGTCTTCTTGGCGACCAAGTTCCATGGTCAGATCGGGACGGACCGACGTTCGGCGGGGAACTCGCGGCGATGGATCACCCGGGCGGTCGAGGACAGCTTGCGTCGGCTCGACACCGATGCCCTCGACCTCTATCAAGCGCATCGACCCGATCCTCACACCAGCCTGCTCGAAACGCTGCAGACGCTCAACGATCTGATCCGCCAAGGCAAGATCCGGTACTACGGAACGTCGGTGTTCCCGGCGTACCTCCAGGTCGAGGCCCACTGGCTCGCCGAGAAGTACGGCCTGATCGCCCCGCACACCGAACAACTGCCGTATTCGCTGCTCGTTCGGGGCGCCGAGCGTGAGGTCTTCCCAGTCGTTCGGCAATACGGTGTGGGAGTCCTGTCCTATGGCCCGCTGGCGGCCGGGTGGTTGTCAGGCAAGTATCGGCTCGGTGCCACCCAGCCGGAATCAGCACGCGCGGAGCTGATTCCGGGTCGTTTCGACGTCACCGCCGAGCGAAATCAGCGAAAGCTGGCTGCGGCGGACGCGCTGGCCGCACTCGCCGACGACAACGGATTGACCCTCGTCGATTTGTCGATCGCGTTCGCGCTCAATCACCCAGCGATCAGCAGCGTGATCATCGGACCGCGCACACAGGAACATCTCGAGGGCTATCTCAAGGCGTCGACCGTGCAGTTGACCGACGAGATCCTCGATCGCATCGACGAGATCGTCGATCCAGGAACTCAATTCCATGATCGCGACACCGGCCGCGACACCCCGTCGCTGCAGCCCGCTGCGCTGCGCCGCGGCCGCTAACCACTCGCACACATACGGAAAGGCGCCACACCATCATGTCCTTTGGAACCGTCGAGACCACCTACGCCGCGGCCGACGGTCGATACGAAAACATTCCATATCGGCGGTCTGGAAGGTCGGGTCTGGACCTGCCTGCCTTCTCGTTCGGATTGTGGCAGAAGTTCGGCACCGACTATCCGTTCGACACGCAGCGCGAGATCATCTTGCACGCTTTCGATCTCGGTATCACCCACTTCGACAATGCAGACCGTTACGGCCCACCGCATCGTGCCGCGCAGCAGAACTTCGGGCGGGTGTTCTCGAAGGATTTGGCGCCCTACCGCGACGAGATCATCCTGTCCACCAAGGCCGGCGGTCCCATCGGGCCCAGCCCCTACCTCACGGGCGGATCCCGCAAGTCGTTGTTGACATCGCTCGAGCACAGTCTGCGGGACCTCGGCACCGAGTACGTCGACATCTTCTACAGCCACAAACCTGACCTCTCGACGCCGCTCGAGGAGACCGTCGGTGCGCTGGTCTCGGCCGTCGAGCAGGGCAAGGCGCTCTACGTCGGCATCTCGAACTACCAGCCAGATCGAGCACACGCTGCCGCCGTGCTCCTGGCCGATGCCGGCGTCCCGCTGCTAGTGCACCAGCCGCGCTACTCGATCTTCGATCGAAGCATCGATCAGAACGGTCTAGCCGAGCTGGCAGCCGAAGATGGCTTCGGGCTCGTCGTGTATTCGCCGCTCGCGCAGGGCTTGTTGACCAACAAGTACCTGGACTCCATCCCGGACGATGCCCGCGCCGTCAACAGCACCTTCCTCAAGCCCGACGCCATCACCGACACCTACCGGCAGCGGACGTCCGAGCTCAACAAGGTCGCCGAATCGCGGGGGCAGTCACTGGCCCAGCTCGCTCTCCAGTGGGTGTTGCGAAATCCCAGAGTCACGTCCGCGCTGGTGGGCGCGAGCTCGACATGGCAGCTCGATCACAACGTAAAGGCGCTCGAGTTCCCGCCGTTCACCGACGAGGAGCTGGCACTGATCGACGAGCACGGTGTGCACGGAACCGGGCTGAACCTCTGACATGACCAGCGTCGCCACTGATCGGATCGGCGCGGGCGTCGAGGACGGGCGCCCGTTCAGGCTGGGCTTCCTGCTTCATCTGGATCGGGACTTGCCGCCCGCTCAGGCGTACCGCGAAGCCGTCGACCTGTTCGTCGCTGCGGAGGCTCTCGGGTACGACTCCGGTTGGGTGATCCATCGCCATTTCCGCCAGGGCAACGAACACGTGTCCGCTCCGCTGGTGGTGTTGGCGTCAATTGCTCAGCACACAACGAGGATCCGGTTGGGCACCGGCGTTCTGGTGCTGCCGCTCGAGGATCCGCTCAAGGTCGCCGAGGATGCGGCGACGGTCGACGAGATCAGCGGCGGACGCCTGGAGTTGGGCGTGGGCTCGGGTCCGTTCCCCGGCGCGTGGGAGGCGTTCGGGAGGGATCTGAAGGATAGGCACCGGATCTTCGACGACTCCGTCGACCGGCTGCACCACGTTCTCGACGGCCGCCCACTCAACGGCGTGGGGGAGGTGCTGCATCCACCGGGCGCCGGGGTTCGCCGCCGTCTCTGGCAAGCGATCTCTGCCGACCCGGCCCAGTCCCGCCAGGCCGCCGAGCGGGTGGCGAGAGCCGGTGACGGGCTGCAACTCTCGCGGGCAACCGCGTGGCAGGGAGGCACTGTCGAGAAGGCGCAGATCCGACAGGCCGAATCGATCTCCACTTACCGCGGCGCCTGGACGGATGCGTTGACGTCACCGCGAGTGCAGGTCTCGCGGGCGGTGTACCCCCACCCGGATCACGCTGAAGCGGTCCGGCTCGTTACGCCGGGGGTGCGGCGCTGGCAGAGCTGGAGCACCCATGGCGACCCCAGGCGCACCGACACCGTCGAGCAGTACCTGGCCACCGATCACGCCTTGGTCGGACCCAGCGCAAGGCTGGCCGACAAACTCACCGCCGACCCCGCACTGCGGAATGTCACCGACCTGCTCGTCAGCTTCGTGCCCGGGGTACCCGACCACGACGAACACCTCCGGCTACTCGAGGACAGTGCGCGTGACTTGGCCCCGCGTCTCGGCTGGCGGCCATCGAACCGATGAGCGGCCTTCACCTGATCGTCTCCCTCATGACGCCGGGACACTTCCGCCACGCCTGGCGGCTGCCGCACGCCGATCCGCTCGCCTACGTCGACATCGACCACTTCACCAGACTCGCGAGGATCGCCGACGAGGCCGCGATCGACGCGGTGTTCCTGGGGGACGGGCCGGCGTTGGGTAACGCGATCGGGGAAGCACCGGGGACTGGATTGGATCCGCTAATGCTGCTCGGCCATCTGGCGGCGAAGACGGACAACATCGCAGTGGTGATCACCAGTTCGACGACGTACAACTCGCCGTACAACCTGGCCCGACGATTTCAGACACTCGATCACGTCACCAAGGGCCGCGCCGCAGTAAACATCGTGACCACCGGGACCTCCGCCGCCGCAGCGAATTTCGGCCTGCCCGAGCACCCTGACAAGGAGACCCGGTACCGGCGGGCCTGGGAGTTCCTCGACGTGGTCACGCGATTGTGGGACAGCTGGGAACCGGGATGGCTCGTCGCGGACAAGGAATCCGGCCGTTACGCGGACGCCTCGAAGGTGCACGCCATCAATCACGAGGGAGAGTTCTTCTCCGTCGCCGGTCCGCTTCCAGTAGCACCCGGCCCGCAGGGACGTCCGGTGCTGGTCCAGGCCGGCGGTTCCGAGGGCGGTCTCAGGCTGGCCGGGGACTTCGCGGACGTCGTGTTCACCGTCGCTCAGACCAAGGCGAAAGCGGCGGCCTTCCGCATCGACATTCGGCAACGGGCCGCTGCCGCCGGCCGGCAACCGGACGGCGTCAAGGTGTCACTGGGCGTCGTGGTGCTGGTCTCCGCGGCGGAGGCCGAGGCCCGTGCGCGCGCAGAGCATCTCTATGCGACGCTGCCGATCGCGCGCCTGACCACCGAGTTGCTGGCGAACCTCGGCCTTCCAGAAGGCGCGTTCGGACCGGACGATCCGATCGCTCTGTCGGACCTTCCCGATGCGATCCCTGCGGAGGTCTTTTCGGCGGGGTTCAGTGGGTCGACGAGAGCTCAGATCGCGGAGAGTCCGCGCACTCCAAGGGAACTCATCATCAGTGGGGCCGGAGGCTCGGGGCATCGACTGCTCGTGGGTTCAGCCGAACAAGTCGCTGACGACCTCGAGTCGTGGTACCGAGCGGGTACGGCCGACGGATTCACCATCATGCCAGCCGAGACTCCCGTCGACCTGGAGAACTTCGCCACCCTCGTCGTCCCGATCCTGCGGGAACGAGGGCTGTTCCATCGCGACCACCGAGCGTCGACGTTGCGGGAGCGACTTGGATTGCGGTTCCCGCACCAGGTCGTGGCAGACGGGCGATCGGCATAGGCCTGCGATGATGTAGTCGACAGCAGCCCGCTAGCGAGGAGCATCGATGGGACGAAGCAGG
This sequence comes from Mycobacterium sp. AZCC_0083, assembly GCF_014202335.1. GTDB lineage: Bacteria > Actinomycetota > Actinomycetes > Mycobacteriales > Mycobacteriaceae > Mycobacterium. The sequence goes on from NZ_JACHGP010000002.1 coordinate 410,379, forward strand.
TACGCGCTCGTCGTAGTCGTTGCCCTCATCGTCCTCGCCGCCGGATGGGCTCTGTTGCGGACGACCACAGCCGATTCATCCGACCCTGCAGCACCGGTGGCTGGCACGCCGACGTGCTCACTGACCACCCTGCCGCCGGAAGCGGTCGACACCGTGCGAGTCATTCACGCGGGTGGCCCATTTCCCTTTCCTCGCAACGACGGTGTGGTGTTTGGTAACCGCGAGGGTCACCTGCCCGACCAGACCAGGGGCTACTACCACGAGTACACCGTGGTCACCCCGGGTGCCAAAAACCGGTCGACGAAGCGCATCATCACCGGTGGAGCGCCGTTGACCAAACCGCGCCAGTACTTCTACACCGCCGACCACTATGACTCCTTCTGTCTGATACCTGACGCGGGAAGGCAATGATGACGGGCTCAGACGAACCTGTCACCTTCCGCATCGACGGACGAAAGATCAAGTCGGTCAAGGACTTCTATCGAGAAATCGGGCGCTCCGTCAACGGTCCAGGAGGGTACTTCGGAAAGAATCTCGACGCCTTGGCCGACTGCCTTCGGGGCGGATTCGGCACCCCAGAGGATCGGCCCTACGAGTTCGAATGGCAGCACAGCGATGTGTCGCGGCGCCATCTGAAGGACGACCAGCGCGGGCAGCGCACGTTCTTCGATGCGGTGCTGGACGTCTTCGATGACGCCGGAGTCACGCTGCATCTCAGCTGATCGCCGGAAATTGGTTGGACGGCATTCGGCCCACATTGATAGCGTGCGCGAGACCGTGACATCACGCGAGGAGGTGAGACCCATGAAGGCAGTAACCATGTGGGTGCTCCCACTCGTGTTCACGGTCGGGCGATTGACGTAGGTGTCGCCGGGAGCGCCTGAACAAGGCCATCCCGAAAGGCAACACCATGTACTTCACCTCCACGACATCATCGAACGGCGTCATCGAACGGCGTCATCGAACGCACCTTCACCCTGGACGACGTCACGGGTGTGCTGTGGTCACCGGAATGCGGCGCCAACGGCGCACCCCTGATCCTGGCGGGTCACCCCGGCGGCATGGACAAGAAAGCCCCGCCACACGTAGCGCGAGCCCAATCCTCGGTGACCACACACGGATTCCACGTCGCCACCATCGACGCACCTGGACACGGCGACCGGCCGCGAAACGCGCAGGACCAACGCTTGATCGCCGACTTCCGCCAGGCCAGGGAGGCAGGCAGTAGCGAGTTCGGCCGGATCCTCGCCGACTACAGCGCATCCGTAGCCGAACGCGCCGTCCCGGAATGGCGGGCGACCATCGACGCCTTGCTCACCCTGCCCGAGATCGGCGCACACGCGCCGATCGGCTACTCCGGCATGTCGCTGGCCAGTGCGATCGGGATACCGCTGACAGCGAGCGAGCCGCGGATCACCGCCGCGGTCTTCGGTTGGGCGTCCGCACACGACGCGCTGCTCGAGGCAGCGAAACGCATAACCATCCCGATCGAGTACCTGCTGCCGTTGGACGACAAGGAGATTCCACGCGAATTCGGCTTCGAGTTGTTCGACGCCTTCACTTCGGCGGACAAGGTGCTGCTCGCGTTCCCTGGCGGGCATCACGCGGTGCCAACGGATGGCCGGATCGACACCCGGTTCTTTCCCCGGCATCTCGGCCGGGCCACCGACACGGCTGCGGACTGACGGCCCTTCGCGCGCAGCAGATTCCGAACACGACGAGACCCGGCACACGCCCGGATACGATGCGACCATGACCAGCCTGTGCGATCTGTCTGCAACCGAGCAATCGGCGTTGATCCAACGCGGCGAACTGTCGGCGCGGGAGCTGCTCGCGGCGTCACTTGCCCGGATCGAGGAGACGAACGGCCAGGTGAACGCCATCGTCACGCTCGACGTCGAGGCTGCCGAGCAGGCCGCGAACGCCGCCGACGAGGCGTTCGCCGCCGGGCGGCTGCTGGGACCGTTGCACGGCCTCACCCTTGGGGTGAAGGACCTGCATGCAACCGCTGGGATGCGCACCACCTACGGTTCACCCGCGCTGGCCGACTTCGTTCCTGACGCGGACGAATTGATAGTGGCCAGGATGCGAGCAGCGGGTGCGGTGATCGTCGGCAAGACGAACACTCCAGAGTTCGGGGCCGGGTCCCACACGTTCAACGCGGTCTTTGGCCTGACCCGCAATCCGTATGCGCTCGACCGGTCGGCGGGTGGCTCCAGCGGCGGCTCCGCCGCGGCGCTGGCCTGCGGGATGGTGTCGCTGGCCGACGGCAGCGACATGGGCGGCTCGCTGCGCAATCCCGCGTCGTTCTGCAACGTCGTTGGCCACCGGCCCTCACCAGGTCGGGTTCCCACCTGGCCGACCCAGGACCCGTGGTTCACAGTCCCGGTTCAGGGGCCGATGGGGCGGACGGTGGCCGACACCGCACTGCTCATGTCGGTTCAGGCTGGCCCCGATCCGCGACCGGTGGTGTCGTTGCCCGAACCTGGATCGACCTTCGCTCCTGCGTTTTCCAACCGGCTCGACGGCCTGCGGATCGCGGTATCGCCCGACCTGGGCGGCACGGTCGTCGTCGATCCCGAAGTAGCGGCTATGGTCGAGGCACAGATCGCGACGCTCACCAACCTCGGCGCCACGGTGACCCGCGCCAGCCTGGACTTCACCGGCGCAGACGAGGCCTTCACCACGCTCCGGGCACTCAACTACGCACAGGTCTTCGGCCAACTGGTCGACCAATCGCCGGAGTTGGTCAAGCAGGCAATTCAATTCAATGTCGCGCACGGGCGCGCGTTGACCGGGTCCGACGTGGCCCGCGCCGACGCGTTGCGCGGCGCCATCTACAACCGTGCCCTTGCGTTCTTCGGCGATTACGACGCCCTGGTGCTACCGGCATGCCAGGCGCTGCCGTTCGACGCCGACCTCGAGTACCCGGACAGCATCGCCGGCGTGCCGATGGAGAACTACCTGACGTGGATGAGGGCCGCGTACTTCGTGTCGGTCACCGAATGTCCGGCGACCGCGGTACCGGTCGGATTCTCCCGCAATGGACTGCCGATCGGCGTTCAAGTGGTCGCCCCACCACGCGATGACCTGCGCGCACTGGCCGTCGCGCACGGCATCGAACAGGCCACCGGCGCGGGTCAGCGCCGTCCGGCAATTGTGGCCTGACCGTTCAAAGGCTCATCTTGAAGCCCTCGTGGGTAGCGGCGAACCCCAACCGTTCGTAGAAGCGGTGGGCGTCGACCCGGGACTTGTCGGAGGTCAGCTGCACGAGGGCGCATTGGCGGGCCGCCGATTCGGCGATTGCCCACTGGATCATTGCCGCACCGAGACCGCGGCTGCGATAACGCCGCGAGACACGGACGCCTTCGATCTGCGCCCGGCGTGCACCGCGCCGGGACAACCCGGGTATCACGGTCAGCTGCAGCGTCCCCACGATCTCCTCCTCGTCGACAGCGACGACGAGGAGCTGGCGGGGATCGGCGGAAATGTCTTCGAAGGCGCGCTCGTATGGCCCGTAGCCGGCATCGGTCCCCTCGCGCGTGCTGCCGAGCGGGTCGTCGGCCAACAGCTCGATTGCAATCCCTCTTCTTGCCGCACAGGCCTACGGCATTCGGTATTGCCTTCCACGACGGGTCACCCCTCAATGTTCACATCTGACGCATTGAGGTCATCGGAACGGTCGACATGGGGGAGTACGGCACTGCGCGTCCGGAACGCACGCCCATCACGTAACATGGTTATGTCTACTAAGTAGTCGGATGCCGTCTCAACGCTGGAGTCATACTCATGACCTTGATCAAGACCACGCTGTCTGCCCTGGCAGTCGCGGGCGGGCTCACTGCGGCCGTCCTTGGCGCCGCTCCGGCGATCGCTGAGCCGCCTCCGCCGCCGGCGCCCGCCTTGGGCGAAGTACCGCCTCCCAATGCACCGCCGAAGACGGCCGACTTCTGGGATGGCGAACCCGTCGTGTGGACCTCGATGTGGGGTGGGCGTTGGGGCGTGTGGAAGAACGGGTCCTTCATCACGCTGTCGTCGAACATCAACACCGGCGGCGGTTAGACACTCTGCGAAGACCAGTCGAGTTCGGCGTGCGCCGTCGAACGCTGAGTCCGTCTCTCCTCAACTCAGCACCAAGCTCATCGCCGTCTTCTGGCAGCTGTTGGCAGTGCGACGCCTCGGAATGGCAGCGCGTCAACGCCCATCGTTGACGGCGTGAACGCACCGTCCGACCCCGCAGAGTTCGTCGCCAAATTCGTGGACTTCTGGAACAACCCGTCACCGCAACGACTGCCGGAACTCCTGGCCCCAGAAGTCGTCCTCACGCAGCCGCTGGCTGCTCCCATGATCGGGATCCAGGCGGCACAAGCCGAATTCCGCCGTTTCTTGTGCTGCCTTCCAGACTTGCGCGGTGAAGTCGACCAGTGGTGCGGAGACGGGAACCTGGTGTTCATCGAGTTCCGCCTCCACACTCGTGTCCGAGGCGACGTCATCGAATGGCGCAACGTTAACCGGGTAGTGCTCCATGAGGGCAAAGCGATCGAACGCGTCACATACTTCGATCCGCTCGCGATCCTGCCCACCCTGCTCCGGCACCCCTCACTGTGGTGGCGGTGGTGCTCACGTCAACGAATGTTGACGGCGCGTGGCCACCAGTGGCAGTAGACGGGCCGTCGACGGCGAGCCTAGGGCGTCTACGCCGCTACCGCTCGCTCGATCCGACGACGTGGCTGCTAGCGCTCGATGACGGCGAGCCCGTCGGGTTGGGCGGCGCGATCGACTACGGCACGTTCGCCTACATCGGCCTCGTCGGTGTACTGCAGGACATTCAGCGACGCGGGATCGGGCACGCGATCATGGCCAGGCTGCTGGCACTGATCGATGCGCGAGGCGGCCGGACATCGCTGCTCGACGCGATGGACACCGGCGCCGCGCTCTATCGAAAGATGGGATTCGTCGACGACGACACGGTGCGACTGTTCCACGGCGAGGCTCGTGGGATACCGACGGCGATGGCTCGGGCCAGAACGCCGCTGCGGCATCGATGCTCGAGCGGCGAGGGTTCGCGTTCACGCGCCAGCTCGTGCACGTGCGACTCGGCGAGCCCATTCCCCCGCCGCCGCGACCGCATCTACGGACAGGCGAGCATGGCGGCGGGGTAGAGGGTTTCGACCGCGAGGTTCGTCTAGTAATCCCAGACGGCGGGTACGCACCGGAAGGTATCGCCGGCGGCGGCTACCCGGCAGAGGGACGGGAACGGCAGGTGGGTGGCCACCAGAGCCTCGCCCGTCGCGGCTAGCTCTTGCAAGAGGCGCACGCGGACACGGGCCGCCTCCTCCGGGTCGTGTTCGAATCCGTTGTACCACTCTGGATTATCGAACCCGACCTGGAACACGGCGTCGCCGGCGAACGTCAGCCGGTCGCCGCCTGACGCCAGGCGGACGATGCTGTGTCCGGGGGTATGACCGCCGGTGCGAGAGACGAGTACGCCGGGCGCCACCTCGTACTCGGTATCGAACGGCCGCAGCAGGCTGTCGTACTCGCTCAAGAACCGCGAGGCCGTCGAGCGAAGCACTTCCGGTATCGGCGCCGGCATGACGGTGCGAGAGAAATCGGGCGACTGCCAGAACTCGGCTTCGGCGGCTGCCAGGTGGACCCGCAGGTCCGGACGCAACCGGTCCCTCAGACCGTCGGTGAGCAGCCCGCCGACGTGGTCCATGTGCAAATGGGTGAGCACCACGTCGGTCACGGATGATGGAGCAATGCCCGCCGCCTCCAGGCGCATGGCCAACTGCCCGGCCCGCGGGAAGCCCGGGAACTCCAGCCCCAGACCAGAATCGATGAGTACGGTCTGGTCGCCGCTACGCGCCACGGCCACGTTCAAGGGCCAGTCGAGCACGTCCGGCGGCAGGAACATGTCCTTGAGCCAGGCCGCCAGGTCGGTCGAATCGGCGTTGGTGGCCATCGTCGGCGCCGTGATGGGTAGCACCCCGTCGCTGATCACCAGCACCTCGATGTCGCCGACCTGCAGCGCGTAGCGCGACGGGACCAATTCGTCGAGCCCCTCGCTACCGAGGTGTGAAATGTTGTCCAAGCTCATGATTTTTCTCCTTCTGAGCGCCGTACTCGAAGACATGGGGGATGGGCTGTCCTCCTCTTAGACGCTTCCGGGCGGCGGGATTCATCCACGGCGCCCACGTGCAGCCGGATTGACACCCTGCGATACACTTGGGGCCGATTCCCGACAGGTCTGGGCCGCGGTGTTGACGCCGGCCCGCCGTTCACGGTCCGTGCGCTATCCGCGCGGCCAGCGGATCCAATGCCTCATTCTTCCCGGTCGTTCCCTGACGCCGGACGTTTCGTCCTGCCCCGAGATCGAACACCGCACAGCCATCAACCACACCACAGAAAGAAGCGAAAGCCCATGATTACCAACGGAACCGAGCGAGAGGTCATCGAGGCCATGCTCGACCTCAACCGCGAAGCGCTCATCGAGACCGTCCGCGGCCTCTCCGATGCCGACGCCCGCCGACGACTCGTCGCGTCGCTGACGACGCCGATCTCGTTGATCAAGCATGCCGCGGGCGCGGAACGGATTTGGTTCCAACGGTTCTGGGCGGGACTCGACGAATCCGAATGCGATGGCTACTCCCGCCGCGACGAGGGCACCTTCGCCGTCACCGACGACGAGTCGCTACTAGACGTCATCGCCGAGTTCGAGCGCGCGAGCCAACGATCACGCGAGATCGCATCCCGCTTCGACCTCGACGACACCAAGGACAATCCCCGCCAGGGAGTGGTCAGCATGCGCTGGACCCTGCTCCTCATGATCCAAGAGTTCGCCAGGCACGCCGGTCACGGGGACATCCTCCGCGAACAGATCGACGAGCCCAGCTGAACCTCTCGCCGCTCAGTCGATCTGAGCCGTGTCGGCGTCCTTGAACTACATGACCGGGGGCTTGCGGGTGAAGCCATGCGTGACGACCTCGAGAATCACCACACCGACTGCGACCCAGATGAATCCGGCCACGAACACTTCTTCGCGCCCACCGTCTTGACTGACGTGACGGCAGCCATGCCGGTGGTGGCGGAGGAGACCTTCGGTCCCGTGGCGGCGTTGATCATCGTGAGCGACGACGACGAGGCCGTCGCGATCGCCAACGACACCGAGTACGGGTTGGCGGCCAGCGTCTGGAGTCGCGACACCGACCATGCCCTGGCGGTGGGCCGCCGTATCCGATCGGGTGCGCTCTTCGTCAACTCGTTCGTATCTTCCGATCCCCGAGTGCCTTTCGGCGGCATCAAGCGCAGCGGCTACGGTCGTGAACTTGGCGCTGCGGGGGTCCGGGAGTTCACCAACCTGCGCACGTTCTGGGTGGCACCGCAGGCAGTCTGACCGTGCACGCCCACTGGCGCGAACGCGCTATCCACGCTCACCGCCTGCGAGGCTCGGCGCCACGGGCAGGTTGTGGTCGGCGCGCAGGATGTCAGCGGCGCGTTCGCCGATGACGACGCACGGGGCCTGTGTGTTTCCCGTAGTGATCCGCGGCATGATGGACGCGTCGGCAACCCGCAGCCGGTTGACTCCGTGCACTTTGAGATTGCCGTCGACGACGGCCATCGCGTCGTTGCCCATCTTGGCGGTGCCACTTTGGTGCCAGTAGGTTGACGCCGCATCGCGGATGAACCGTTCCAACTCAGCACCTTTGAGCGGGCCGGGCATCACTTCGCGCTTGGTGAAAGGGTTCAACTCAGCCGAGTTGCCGACTTCCCTTGCCAGTTCAACCGCAGCGACCGCCGCTTTGAGGTCATCCGGATGAGACAGGAACCTTGCGCGGATGTCGAGCGCGTCGTGAGGGCTCGGTCCGGTCAATAGAATCTCCCCGCGGCTCTTGGCCTGCACGAGACCGGGGAACAGATTCCAGCTCGCTTCGGGCGGGTCGAACCGCTTGGTGTTCTCAGCGCTGGACGACTTGGGAAACTGGGCCTGGCACGTCTGCAGATCAGGGGAGTCCAGCCCCGGATCGCTTCGCCAGAAGTAAGTGGCTTCCACGCCGTTGTTGCGTGGTGTGATCGGCTCTTTGCATTCCCAGAGGCAGTCGAATCCGACGTGGTCCTGGAAGTTTTGGCCCACGCCCGGTAGATGCTGAACGACTGGTATGCCGTGACGTTGAAGGTGGGCGTTGTCGCCGATGCCGGATTGCATGAGGAGTTTGGGCGTGTTGAATGCGCCAAGGGAAAGCACCACCTCGTTGGCTGCTCCTGCTCGGTAGACCTTGCCGCCATGGATGAACTCCACACCGGTAACCGTGGAGTCGTTCATCACCAGCCTGATGACCAACGCATTTGGGAACACGGTCAGATTGGGCTGCGTGCGGTGCGGATGGACATATGAGCGGTAGGCGGACTGGCGGAAGCCGTCGCGTATGCGCAGGTCGATGATCGCCGCACCGCCGGGACCCTCCATCATCTCGCCGTTGTGGCTGTCAAAGGTGGGTATTCCCAATGATTTTGCGCCGTCAACCACGGCGTAGGCGATCGGGTGAGGATCGGGCGCCGTCTGGACGAATACTGGCCCACCGGTTCCCCGGTAGCGGGGGTCGGGGGTGCCGTGCCAGTCCTCGATGCGGCGGTAGACGTCGAGGATCGAGTCATAACCCCACGCTGGGTCGCCGGACTCAGCGGCAAAGTAGTCCCAGTCGCTGCGGTGCCCCCAAGCCCAGATCATCGTGTTGATGCTTGACCCGCCGCCAAGGACCTTCCCCATCGACATTGGCACCGCACGGCCATTCACGGCGTTGTCGGGAGCGGCGTGGAAGTTCCAGTCCCGCTCCGTCCCCAGGTTCAGTGGCCATTGACCAGCTGTCCGTACCTGCGGTATCTCGTCATCTCCGCCGGCCTCCAACAACAGCACGCGGACCTCGGGGTGCTCCGCAAGCCGGCCCGCGACCACAGATCCCGACGAACCCGACCCGCAGACGATGAAATCGAACTCCGGCGTGCGCCCGGAAGACGATTCGAAGTCAGCGAAACTTTTAGTGCTTGAATCCATTTGACAATGCTCCTGTATTCACTGACCGGTCGACGCGGAACTCGTTGGGCCAGTTCCTGGTTCGCCCGCGTTGATCTGAGTACGACGACTTCGATGTCGTCGTAGCGACGGCGTTCGGCCGGGCAGTTGACTGCTACCGACGGAACACTTCTATGGAATCACGACCGTGATGTAACGAACGTATTTGATAGATGGGGCGGGGTCAAGGTCGTCCGGCGGGCGCAATAAAAACTTGCGCGCGAGTCAGTATCAGCACGGCGCCCGTCAGGGCGAGGCATCCAGGGAAGTGCCTGGCGCGGCACATCCGCAAAGTAGAATCGCACGAAAGTGGCTTTTGAACAGCATGTTTCACATCTTCGAGTCACCCGGGAGCGAGTAGTGCCCCCGCAGTTCAGTGGCTACTGCGTCAGTCTTGCGGACGCCCACGTGTCCCGATTTCCGACTCCCTTCCCAAGCTGTTCCCAGCCAATCAGCAGCCGATTGTACGGTCGGCGCGATTGCCGAGATTCGCAGCCGGTGCACAGGATTGGTATACGATAGCGATATCTATGCTATATGGGCATGCGTACTCCGATCCTGAGAAATGTGCAGCGGGGATGACATGAGATATCCACCCGATCAGAAGGCCAAGGCACGCGCCGCCCTCGTACGCGCCGGAATGCGTGCGATGAAGGTTGACGGCTTCAACGGAATAGGGGTGGACGGACTCGCCGCAGCGGCGGACGTGACCTCCGGCGCGTTCTACTCCAACTTCGCGAACAAGGAGGCGATGCTCGAGGCGATCGTCGATGCTGCGGTCGGCGAGCCGTTCCTCTCCGAGACCGAGTCGGGCACCAAAGCCGAACGTCGAGTGAAGCTCAACGAGTTTCTCGACGACTACATCAGTGCTGCCCACGTGACGGACCCAGGTGGCGGTTGCGTAATGCCCGCCCTGAACGCAGACGTAGCGCGGGCGGGGACCGCCACGCGAGAGGCCTACGAGCGCAAGATCGCTGCGCTGGCCAGTCAGATCGAAGACCTGCTTGACGGCCCACGACCCGATCGGCGGCGCCGGGCATGGAGCATTGTCGCGCTGATGGTGGGGACAATCTCGATCTCACGCGCCATGTCCGACGCCACTACCCAGGGTGAGGTGATCGACTCGGCACGGCGAACTGCCGACGGTCTCGTCTCGCCGCCCAAGCCACGTAGAACACCTGCCAAATAGGGAGCTGGGGGGTCAGTCTTCGGGACTGCTGTTACCGCGCCACTCCGAGATCTTGCGCCCCAACGAGTCTGCGGCATTCGTCGCGGCTCGGCCCACTCCGTCGACGACACCCGAAACCCCATCCCGCAGACCGCGAATCAGCGGATCATCGGATTGGTCGAAACCATCGCGGTACTCGCGTGCGGCGGCGGCGACATCGCCAGTCCAGGAATGCTTTTCGTCATCCGACCGGACGGGGTATTCCCCGGCGAGGATGGCGCCGTAGCCGCCGGTATCGACCCATTTCGTCAGTGCGGCAGCCCGCAGCACGGAGAACGGATGGGTCTCGAGCTCGAGATTGAGCAGCTTGAGCACTCCGTCGCGCATGTCGCCGCTGCGGTCGTATTCGGCGGCCTGCGCGAGGAAGGCCTGCGAGTCCATCTTGTCGAGTCGGCCGCCGCCGGCGAGCTTCAGTTGCACCCGGATGGCGGCATCGAAGTCCTGCCCGCACAACAAGCCTGCGCGGTCGCCGGACAGCTCCGACTTTCGCTGCCACTCCATGAGTGCGGCGACGATGGCCCGCAACGCCCAGCCACCGACAGGAACGAAGCCGAACGTCGACGCCAGCCGCATGAGGTGCATCAGCATGGTCCGATACACGGCGTGGCCGCTGAGGGCGTGGCCGAGTTCGTGGCCGATGACGAAGCGCATCTCGTCGACGCTCATCAAGTCATACATGCCGGAGGTGAGCACGATAAACGGCTGCTCCATCCCGATCGCATACGCGTTGACGATCGGCGACTGCACGACGAACAACTCTGGCTTGACCGGCGCATCGAGCACCGAAACACACTCGTCGAGCAACGCGTCGAGATCAGCGAACTGGCGCGACCCCACGCGTGCAGAACTCGCCAGGTACAGCAGCCGATGCTGGCGTTCCCGCAGCATGCCCGACAGCACCTTGAGGATCTGATCGAATCCCTTGAGCCTGCGTAGCGCTGTCAGCGCAGTCCGGTCCGCGGGATGCTCCCACGCGCGCGAACTGATGTCGGGGAAGGTTCTTCGCTCCGCTGCGTCCTCTGTCATTGAACGACTCCGTTCATGTGGGTTATTCACAACGCTAGGCCACCGTGGTCTAGGGTGATGCCACAACGTTTTGCGAGGCCGAGTACCACTGCAGCGTAAGCCAATTGAGACGGGCTTCACGGGCGGCGGCATCCGCATCGCCGTGCTCGGCGAGATCGATGATCTTCGCATGCTGCGCGACCGACGAACGGCCGCTCAACGACGAGAACCGTGCGCGCTCCATGCGCCTGAGCAGAGGCGTGTACTGATCGAGCACCGACCGGACGGCCTTGTTGGCGCAGACGTCGACGGCCACGCCGTGAAACTCGTCGTCGGACTCGATGGCCATGGCGACGTCGTTGGCGCGGAGCGCAGAAGCGAACCGTTCATTGGCATCCCGCATTGCCGCGAGGTGTTCGGGCCCCATCATGGGCACCGCCTCGCGCACGGCAAGTTCGTGCATTGCCGCGGCGACTGCCTGGGCATCGCGCATGCTCTGCGCGTCCAGCGGGCTGACGATCGTGTAGCGACCCGGCCGGGTCTGCACCAGACCCGCCGCGTCTAGCCTGGCGAGCGCCTCGCGAATCGGCGTTCGGCTCACACCGAGCCATTCGCTGAGTTCCGCGTCCACGAGTCGTTCCTCTGGCTCGAGGGTGCCGTCGACGATCGCCGTCCGGATTGCGGTGAAGGCGTCGTCGCGCAGGAGCTGTCGCTTGGGTGCTGCGGCCTTCCGTGGCACGGGCATGCAATATCTTGCGCTCACTGTGGTCCGGACTGTCAAGTGACGATCACCGGACGTAGCGCCGTGAACAGCACCGGGAGGTCGATGGTCAGAAGCACTGAGCTGCGATATATTGCGTATTGCATCGACGTACAGACGCCAGAGGAGTATCACGGATGCCCATTGAGGATTTCGACCGCTACCCGCTGACGTTCGGGCCGAGCCCGATCCACCCGCTCGAACGCCTGACCGCGCATCTGGGCGGCGCACGTCTGTGGGCCAAGCGGGAGGATTGCAATTCCGGGCTGGCGTACGGGGGAAACAAGACCCGCAAGTTGGAGTACATCGTTCCGGACGTCCTGGCTCAGGGGGCCGACACATTGGTCTCGATCGGCGGGTATCAGAGCAACCACACCCGCCAGGTCGCGGCCGTGGCGGCCAAGCTGGGCCTCAAGGCCCGCTTGGTCCAGGAGAAGTGGGTCGACTGGCCGGACGCGGTGAACGACAAGGTGGGCAACATCCTGCTGTCCCGCATCATGGGCGCCGACGTTCGGTTGGACCCCGCGGGATTCGACATCGGGATCCGCTCCTCGTGGGAGGACGCACTGCGCGAGGTGCGTGACGCAGGCGGCAAACCGTACCCGATCCCCGCCGGTGCCTCCGAACATCCGCTCGGCGGTTTGGGATTCGCGAACTGGGCCTACGAAGTGCAGCAGCAAGAGGCCGAACTCGGCCTGTTCTTCGACACGATCGTGGTGTGCACCGTGACGGGATCCACCCACGCCGGGATGATCGCCGGATTCGCGGGCCAGGACCGACCGCGCACCGTGCTCGGCATCGACGCGTCGGCGACGATCGACAAAACACGGGCCCAGGTCGCGCGGATCGCCCGCCACACCGCCCAGCTGATCGGTTTGGGACGCGACCTGCGCGACGACGAGATCATCGTCCTCGAAGGATGGGCGGGCGATCTGTACGGGATTCCGGTGCAGTCCACCCTCGATGCGATCAGACTCTCGGGCAGCCTCGAAGCCATGATCATCGACCCCGTCTACGAGGGAAAATCGATGGCGGGCCTCATCGACATGGTGCGCGATGGCACCCTCGCCAAGGACTCCAACGTCCTGTACGCCCATCTCGGTGGGCAACCGGCGCTCAACGCGTACTCAGGGCTATTCGGTTAGAGCCCGCTGCGAGGTCGCCCGGTGAGATAAGCCGCGGATTAGAAAGCCCTGCAGCGCAGTACGATACGGCGTGAAGGTTTACCGGGCTGTCGCCCCTCGAGCCGCGGTGGCGCGGAGGCCTGCGGCGTGATGGGAGATTGTGGTGGGTTCGTTCGATGTGCCGCTTGACGATGAACGCACACAGCTCGATGCGTTCGTCGAGGAGTACCGGAGCGCCGTCGAGCTAACCCTTGACGGCCTCACCGAGGAGCAGGCCCGCCGCAGGCTCGTCCCGTCCGCCACGACGTTGCTCGGGCTGCTCAAGCACGTCACGTGGATGCAGCGGGTGTGGTTTGAGGAGTGCGTCGGCGGCGCTTCCCGTCGGGAACTCGGACTGGTGCAGAGCGTGGACGAGTCCTTTCGGCTCGGCGACGACGACACCGTTGCCTCGGTCATCGCGGCTCACCGTGACGCCTGCGCGACGGCTCGCGCGGCGGTCGCCGACATGTCGCTGAATGACGTCGTGACCGGTCATCGGGCCGGGCCACGCACCTTGCATTGGGTCTATTTGCAAGTCCTGCGCGAGCTGGCTCACCACTGCGGGCACGCTGACATCCTGCGCGAACAGGTGCTTGCCGGTCGCACGTAAACAGTGCTGGCAGCGCGGTGCGGGTTAACGTGGGGACGTGGTTTCTTCGTGGATCAGCCCGAAAGCGCGCAAGGGCATCAGCAGCCGCATAGCGGGGCGTGGACTCTTCGCCACCGAACAAATCAGCGCTGGTGAGCTCGTTGCCGTCAAGGGCGGCCACATCGTGACTACGAAGCAACTGCTCGAATTGCCGGACCCGCTACCGAATTCGGAGATTCAAATCGCGGACGGGCTGCACCTCGTGGCGGTATCGCCGGAGGAGTACGAACCGGTGATGCTTTTCATCAACCACTCCTGCGAACCCAACGTCGGCTTCGCTGGCAACATCGTCCTCGTCGCGATGCGCGACGTGACCGCCGGCGAAGAACTCACGACGGACTATGGGCTGTTCGACGACTACGACGGACAAATGCCCTGCCACTGCAACACCGCTTCCTGCCGACGGATCGTCGACGGGCACGACTGGCGGCGACGCGACCTGCAGCTCAGGTACCGCGGGTACTTCTCGTCGTACCTCCGGCAGAGAATCGACGGAATGCACGCCGACGCACCGTAATTCCCGGCTGCGGCGCCCCGACAGTTCCGATCGTGTACTCGAGCGGCGGGTCGGGGGAGACGCTGAAGACTGGCATGCCATACCGATCAGCTGATCATCGGTGTGGGCGGTCACGACGGTGATGCCTGAGCAGTAGCTACCCAGCACTGACCGAAAGTGTGCCGAATCAACGAAGTTCGTTGTGGAGTTCGTGTTTGGTGCTCGTCATATGGGCGGTCCTCTAGCGTGTTGTGCTGATGCGGGATTCGGTGGCGGTAACGTGCGGGGCAGCTAGCCGATCGGGGGCTCGATGGTGCTGAGTGCTGCTGGCTTCGATGGCACGGCTTAGCCGTTCAGGGGTGATCGGTAGGGCACGGGGTCGTCTTCCGATCGCCGCGCCGATAGCGTTGCCGATGGCTGCGGGGATTCCGATGATGGCGGCTTCCCCGAGGCCCTTGGCTCCGGTCGCACCGGCCATCGGGGGCGCGTCGAGAAACGCAACGTCCACGGGTGGAATGGCCACGCAGGTAGGGATGAGGTGGGTGAGGAATCCGCGTTCGACGACAGATCCGTCCCCGCGGAAGGTGGCGCGTTCGCTTAGTGCTGCGCCAATTCCTTGGACAGCGGCCCCTTCGATTTGTGCCTTAGCCCCGTCGTAATCCTGGACGACACCGATGTCGTGAATAGCGATGATCCGGTCGACGGTGACTGCTCCGGTGTGTGTGTCGACGGTGACGTCGGCGCACTGGACACCGTAGGCCAGGCCAGGATCGGATGTCTCGTGTGCGCCGACGACGCGCAGCGGCGGCAGCTCCGATATCTTCACGGTGTCTTGACCGTCGCGAACGCGAAGCGCGGTCCAGTCCGGCACGATCTCGACCTGCTCGGGGTCTACCGCAAGGAGCAGCGCGGCTTCTTTGATCATCGCGACCCGCAGCAGTATTGCAGCGATCATGGCGGCCGAGCCGGTGACGTTGGCGCCGCGGCTGCCGAACATGCCGGGGTCATGGGGACCTTGTTCCGAGGCGTCGCTTTCGATGGCGATGCGTGACTGATCCAATGCCAATTCCCGCGAGACTGTCAGCGCGAGTAGGGGGTAGGTTCCTTGGCCGGCTTCGGCGACGCTGGTTTGGATCGTGACCGTGCCGGTTTCGGGGTTGAGCTGGCATGCGACCTCGGCGCGGTCGGGATGTCCGGTTCCGGCTGCGGCGCTGCCGGCCATCACCATCGCCACGCCGCGGCCGGTCTTGAATCGCCCTTCCGCCAGAGAGCGTCGGGCCGCGGCCGGGCCCGACTGCAACCACCGTTCCTGGAGCAACTGCAGGCATTCCGCTCCGCGCATTCCGTGCATGAGTGCACCGTTCACGGGATCACGGTCTCCGTCTCGGGGCACATTGCGTAGTCGCATGGTGACGGGATCGAGCCCTAGTGATTCCGCGATCTCGTCGATGTGGGTTTCCACGGCGTAGGCGGCTTGGATGCCTCCGTACCCGCGAAAGCCGCCGCCTGGCATACGATTCGTCGTGATCGCTCGGTGCCGGGCAGCAACGACTGGGGCACTGTACAGGCGGGCGGCGGTGTCGGCGGCGTTACTTGCCACATCGGAGCTATGTCCGTTGTAGGGGCCGGCTTCGAGGACGACGTCGATGTCGCGGGCGAGGAACGCACCGGCGTCATCGAAGCCGGTGTTTAGGCGGATGTAGCCGCCGTGGCGGGCGCGGTAGG
Source organism: Mycobacterium sp. AZCC_0083 (assembly GCF_014202335.1). GTDB lineage: Bacteria > Actinomycetota > Actinomycetes > Mycobacteriales > Mycobacteriaceae > Mycobacterium. The sequence goes on from NZ_JACHGP010000002.1 coordinate 426,475, forward strand.
CGGTGGTCATCTGCTGGCGAGTGGTTTCGATGAGCACTGTCTGGCCGCCGCAAGCCCGCGAGAGCACGATGGCGGCCGGTTCGATGCTGATCTCTTCCTTGCCGCCGAAGCCGCCGCCGAGGTACACCGGCATCAGCTGGCAGCGGGTGGCGAACAGGTGATCCAAGCGGGCGCGGACCAGGGCCGGGCACTGGGTTGGCGACCAGACCTCCCAACGGTCCTGGGCCCATCGGGCGGCGGCGGCGATCGGTTCCATGAACCCGTGTGGGGCCGCGTCGAAGCTGACGAATGATTCGTGGTGCATCGGGGCGGTGTCGAGCGCGGCGGTTACCTTTGCGAGGGGATCCCCAATCCGCTGGTCGCTGATCACGTTGAAGGGGTACTGCTCGTTGGCGATGAGCTGTGCCTGCAGACCGTCGCCGAGGCTCAGCGCAGCGGGCAGTGGTTGTTCGACGATGGCCCCATTGAGGGAAAGGGCCCGTTTGAGGGCTCCGCGGTCGGCCGCCGCGATGGCTCCCACGATGTCACCGGGATGCTGCCCGGTGCTGGTGAAGATGTGGGTGTCGGCTGGGCCCCCGTGCGGGTTGGTCGAAAACCGTGTTTCGGTGACATCGGTGTGGTCGACGACAGCAATGATGCCGGGTTGGGCTGCGAGGAATTGCTTGTCGACGGACACCTGGCAGTGCGCGGACGTGGTGACGAGCAAGGCACCGAACAAGCAGGGGCGCGGCACCGCGTCGGCCACAAAGTGTGCTTGGCCCTTGACCTTGGGCCAGGCGTCAATCCGTGGCATCACGGTGGCTGTTCTGCGCAACTTCAGATACTGCGTCAAGTATTCGGGTGTACCCGGTGCATCGGCACAGGTGGCCGCGGAAGGCGTCGGCAAGCGCGGCCCGATCCGACGTGTCGGCGGAGGGCAGTACGGCCAGATAGCCGTAGGCGCACACCACCATTCCGGGTGTGCAGTAGCCGCATTGCATGGCGCGATTCTCGACGAATGCGGCGCCGATGCGTTCGCCCAGTGGCTGTTCAAGCAGATGTGACGCGGTGGCGATTTCGGTTCCGTCCGCACGCGCAAGATAGACCAGACAACTAGTGACCGCAACGCCGTCGACCAGCACCGCGCACGCACCGCAGGCGCCTTCACGGCAGCCGATCTTGACGTCGACGAGCCCGAGCTCGTCGCGCAGAAAATCGACCAACATATCGTCGACGTAACGGACCTCGACGGTATGGGGCTGTCCGTTGACGGTCAGCTGCACCGACTGTGTCGCTGGGACGGCATCAGCGCTCATCGCCGGCAACGCTTTCCAGCGCGACGATCAGTTCGACCTCGACGAGAGCGCCGCCCGGGAGGCTGCTCACACCGACTGCAGAACGGGCGTGGCGTCCGCGCTCGCCGAATGCGGTGGTGAGGACGTCGGAGGCCGCGTCAATGACGTGCGGTGTGTCGGTGACGCCGGGTCCGCAGGATACGTATCCGGTCAGTCTCATGACGCCGTGCACCTGATCGAGTGATCCGATCTGCTGCTGCAGGTAGGCCAGCGCCCGTAGGGCGGCCACTCGTGCCGCGCCGCGCGCATCCTCGACGGTGGCATCGACGCCGACGGTTCCAGTGGCACCCTCCGATGTCACGCCCGCGCAGAACACCAGATCATGGAAACGGCAGCCGGGGATGTAGTTGGAGACTGGTGGCGCAACTTCGGGCAGCATCATTCCCGCCGCCGCGAGGCGGTGCTCAACGGTGGCGGCCGACGTCATGCTCATAGAGCTCGCTCGACGGCCGTGCCGCTGATCACTCTCACGTCCTCGGCGTCGAGCGCCAACGCGGGACGCGTTGAGCCGTCGTGGCTTCCGTCGTCAGCCAACAGTGTGGCCAGGGCGTACATCTTCTCGTCACCGGTGTTGACGATCGAATGCACCGAGCCGGCCGGCAGGATCAAGAAATCGCCGGCGCGCACCTCGACGGTGTGTTCGTCGCAGTGGGCGATGCCGGTGCCGCGCAGGAAGTAGAACACTTCAGCCGAGTCGCAGTGACTGTTGGGGTTCTGGCTGCCGCCCACCTCGAAGATCTCCATGTTGATCGATGCCTTGGATCCGTCTTGTCCGGGCAGCAGTAGGGCGATCATCTTGTTCGTTGCGCCGTCACGCAGTTGGAAGGCGTTGAGCTCGTCGACATGTCGCAAGATAGGGGCGGTGGACATGGAACCTCCTCGGTTAGTTGGTGAGTGCTTGTGGTGCCGGAAGTGCCGCTAGTGCCTCGTCGCGGAGGCTGGCCAGGATGCGCCGTCGAAACCATGCGGAGTACTGCTCGTCGTGACGTAGTGCCGACTCGTCTGGAAGATCAGCGTGACCCAGACGCAGCGGGATCGCCGCGACCGCACCGGCCCACAGGTGTATCCCGTCCTCATGGCCGACCGCGGCGACCGACGCGACCGCGGGAGCAAATCCGGCGCGCCCGGCGAATCGGCGGAAGCACCCCCGGCGGGGAGGGCCAAGGTCGATTCCAAGGACCAGGGCTACCGGTGGATCCGCCAGATAGGCCAGTAGTGACATCCGGCGGCGGGACCCGGTGGGGTCTGCGCATTCCAGCTCGGCGTCGTGTGCACACAGTGCGGTAAGCAGATCGCTGGTCGGTAGCGCTGCCCCAACGGTCCCTCCGAAAGTGGCGAGTCGCCGTACCTCGGGTGTGCCGGTCGCGGTGATCGCTTCCCACAAAGCCGGCCACTGCTGGCGAAATACGTTGTCCTGCAGCGCATCCTCCAACGTGAGCTGCGCCCCACAGACGGAACCCTCCCGACGGTTCACCCCGAGGCCGGACAAGTCCAACGCGTGTGAGCCGATGGTGACGGGAAACGATGCTGAGGCTAGCGCCACCCCGCCACCGACCGGTGTGTAGCCCTGCCGCATCGCAGCGCACGCCTGGGCCAGATTCACCGGGCGCAGCCAGGGTGGCCCACTCATCGGTGACCTCCGTATCTGCGCTCGGCCCACCGTTCTGCGCGCGCCACGCCGGTATACATCGCCACTGAGATGACTGTGATGATCACCGTGGCGGCCCATAGGCCGGTGTATTTCGACTGTGCAGCCGAATAGGACAGCATGAAGCCGACGCCCTGGCCGGTCGCCAGGTATTCGGCGACCAGCACGCCCATCAACGCGCCAGGCAGCCCGATCCGCGCCGCACCGAAGATCTTGGGCAATGCGGCCGGGGTCCGTAATTTCGCGATTTGGGTGAGTTCGTTGGCGTTCATGCTGTGAAATACATCAACTGCAGACCGTGGCACATCCCGCAGGCCGAAGGTGATCAGTACCACGGAGGGAAAGAAGCACACCAGCACGGCGACGACGACCGAGGCGAACATGCCGCGGCCCAGGATCACCACGATTAACGGCGTCATCGCCTGCAGGGGAACCGATTGCAACACCATCGCCAGCGGCATGATCAGGCGGGCCAACGTGCGGCTGCGCAGAAACCCGACGGCCGCAATGTAGGCCACCGCTAGGCCGAATGCTGCACCGATCACTGCGGCGGGCAGTGTTTGACCGAGGGCATGCCACAGTTCGGCACGCGCCTGACCGTCCTTGCCGTCGTCGAAGACGAGGAAGCGGAAGACATCGGCGGGTGTTTTGCCGAAGTAGCTGTTCACGCCGAGGAGTTTCAGACTTGCCCACCAGCCGCCGATCAGGATGGCCACTGACGCCATCCACAGCAATAGCCGAGTGGTCCGGCGTGCAAGCCCGGTGGCGTCGTTGAACAGCGGCGCACTGCTCAATGCGATCGCTTGCCCGGCGGCAAGGCGGCGCTGAATGACACCGAACAGCGCAAATCCCACGGTTCCGAGAATCGTGGCGACGATACCGGCGCCCCACGTTCGCTCTGGATTGAATTGGGCCAGTGAGTTCATCATGAAGACACCCAAACCGTCTTCGCCGCCGGCGAATTCACCCAGGATGGCGCCGAGTATCGCAGACGGGAACGCGATCTGAACACCGGAGGCGATGCTGGGGACGGCGCTGCGGATCTTGACCTTCGCAATGACGGTCAGTGTCCGGCCGCCGCATGAACGCACGACATCCATCATCATCGGGTCGGCGGATTTCAGGCCAGCCATCGTCGCGACGAGCACGGGGAAGAACGCAGCGATGGTTGCCAGCAACATCTTCTCCATGTAGGGCGTGAAGATGACGTAGAAGATGGGGGCAAGGGCGATCATCGGAGCACACAGCAGCGCAACACACGACCCGCTGAAAAGTCTTTCAAGCCAACTAAATTCGGCGAAGAGGACACCGACGATGACGGCCGTCAGGGAGCCGAGCACGAAGCCAGGAACCGCTTCGGACAGGGTCGCGGTGATGTTGGCAACGTACATGTCGCCGTCGGCCACGAGTTGGTTCAGCACACCCCACGGGCTGGGGAGCGTGCCCGCTCCCGCCACCTGGTAGTGGGCTGACAGCTGCCACAGGCCCAGCAACGCCGCACCGGTCACCAGTATTAGCAGGGTTTCACGCGTCCGTGGACTCGGCAGCCGTGATGCCGGTGCCTTCTGTGCGGCCACCGGCTTCTGCTGTAGGGCAACACTCATGATGAGCTCACCTCGGTCAGGGGGTGCTCGCTCGCCGACAGACTGGAGAGGGCGATGTCGCAGAGGTGATGAAACGCCGGCGAGCGCAACACGTCGGCCGGTCGGGGTCGCGGCAAATCGACGTCGATCACCTTGGTCACCCGGCCGGGTCGGGGTGACAGCACTACAATGGTGTCGGCCAGGAACACCGCCTCGGAGATCGAGTGAGTAACCAGCAGTGTGGTGGGGCGCAGTTCTGACCAGATCCGCAGCAACTCGCCATTGAGGCGTCCGCGAGTGATTTCGTCGAGAGCGCCGAACGGTTCGTCGAGCAGCAACACCGACGGGGAGCTGGCCAGCGCGCGGGCGATCGCGACCCGCTGACGCATGCCCCCGGACAGTTGGGCCGGCTTGGCTTTCTCAAACCCGCTGAGCCCGACCAGCTTGACCAGATCGGTCACGTGGGAGCGGTCGCGCTGGCGGGCGATCTCCAGCGGTAAGCCGATGTTGTCCACCACCGAACGCCACGGCAACAGGGCGGAGTCCTGGAACGCCACGCCGACGTGGCGGTCCAGGCGGGCTTGGCGCGGCGACTCGCCGTCGACCAGGATCGTTCCGGAGGTGGGGTGGTCGAGGTCGGCGACCATGCGCAGCAGGGTGGATTTTCCGCAGCCGGAGGGCCCGAGTAGCGCGACGAAGCCGCCGAGGGGAACGTCGAAGGTGAAATCGTCGACCGCCAGGACGTCTTCGCCTGCGGGTACGGTGAAGCGGCGCGTGACCTCCGTGAAGGTGATCCCCTTGGTGTGGGGGCGTTCAGAGGCGGTTGGCACCGTTGTAAACCTCCTGGAGAACCGACACGTCGAAGATCGATTTGTCGGGCGAGAAGTGGCCGGCGGTCAGGGTGTCCATGTTGACTTGGATGCCGGCGTCATCCATCCAGAACAGTCCGTGGGCGTGGGTGGCCGGGCTCTGCATGAGGGGGATCTGGGCAAGGTTCTGGAACTTCTGACTGTCTGCACTCAGCCCCAGCGACTTGCCGTAGTTGTCGGTGATCAGCGGGACCACATAGTGGGGATCGGCGAGGTTGTCTTGCCAGCCCAGGATCGAGGCCCGCAGGAAGTTGACCAAGTTAGGGCGCTGGTTCTTCAGGGTGTCTTGGGTGACGAAGACACAGTCGTTGTAGATGTTGTAGTTGTAATCGGCCAGCAGGAACGTGCTGGTTTCAAATCCTTTCTCCTGCAGCAGAAAGGGATCTGTAGTGACGAAGGCGACCGCCGCGTCGACAGAGCCGTTGGCGACCGGGGTCGGATCAGAGCCGTAACTGACGGTGTTGACGCTCTTGGGGTCGATGTGGTTGACGGTGAGAAACGCGGTGATCTGATCCGTCGAGCCGGGCGGCACCCCGAGGGTTTTGCCGACCAGATCCTTCGGGGTGTTGATGTTGCTCTTCTTCAGGGACAGAATGCCCAGCGGGTTCTTTTGGTACTGGGTGCCGATGATCACCAGCGGCGCACCGTTGTTCTTCGCCGCGGTGATGGTGTCAGCGCTGCTCAGGCCCACCTGCGCACGGCCAGCGGCGATAACCTGCTCGGGCGTCACGTTGGGGCCACCGGGGGTGATCGTGATGTTGATCTGGTGCTGGCGGTAATAGCCTTTGGTGTCAGCGATGAAGTAGCCCGAGAATTCGGCATCGGCGATCCATGCGGCTTGCAGCGTCAACGCTGTGAGCGAGCCGGCGTTGTTTTGCGATGCGGAACTGCACGCGGCCAGCAGGGAGGATCCGCCGACCGCCACCGCTCCCGCACCCAGGAGGCCGAGCCCGGAACGGTGCAGGAATTGTCGTCGATCAATCAAGGTCACATTCCTATCGGAGCAGTGGTCAGTCGATGGGTGAGACGGCGCCGGCTCGGGGTCATTCACAGGTTCGGAGACGGGGCGTGTCTCCTCACGCCATGATTACGGGGCGTTCTTCTCCAGTGCGGGAAGCAAACTCGGGGCTACCTCGGCCATGAACATGCGCAGGGATCGCTGGGCGGCTGTCTGAGACAGACCTGGCGCGTGCACCATGATGTTGAGGGCACAGACCCCCGTTGTCTCGATGTAATCGCGCAGTTCGGCGGTCACCTTTTCCGGGGTGCCCACGGCGTACTCGAGGTTCCGTAGGATTTGCTCGGCGTTGGCCCCATCGAGATCGCCGTCGTACAGCCCCAACGCAGCTGCTTCCTGCATGTACTTCAACTTTGCGAACTGCGCGTGCAGTCGTTCTGCTGGCTCGCGCACGTCGGCCATGGCTTCTTCGATGGTCTCGGCGATGCACACCAACCGTGCGCCCCGAGCCTCCCCAGTGCCCCCGGCGCGGCGGTACTGCTCGATGATCGGCGCTTGGCGTATGGCGATTTCTGCTTCGCCCACAATGATATTGGCGCCCTCTCGAGCTGCGTGAGCGATCGACTCGCTATCACGGACAGCAGCCCACAAATACTGTTCCGGCGCCAGTGGAACCGTCGGGGTCAGCTGCAGTCGTCCGTCCACCTGAGTGCCACGCAAATACCCCGCGAGTTCTTCGAGTCCCGCGCGGAACTGTTGACGCTTCTCCTCAACGGAAAGGCTCCGAATCCCAAGCTCTTCGGGGCCGCCCTGACCCAAACCGTAGATGACGCGGCCGTCCGACAGGAGATGCAGCAGCATCAGCTTCTCGGCAATGCGCTCAGCGCGGTCCAGCACCATGAGCTTGATCCCAGTGGCCAGCCGAATCCGCTTGGTTCGCGCGATCAAAGATGCAATGAACACCTCAGAGTCCGGGAGCCTCGAATAGAACTCTCCGTCGCGGACGTAGTGATGTTCGGCGATCCACACCGAGTCATACCCCAACTCGTCGGCAAGCACGATGTCCTCGGCAGTTTGCCGCAACAAAGAAGCATCCGATTGCCCACGGACAGCCCACATTTGATGCATGAGGCCAAACGGCAGCTGAATTTCATTCGTTAGTGAGTTCATGTGATTCTCTCCTCGTCTGCGCCGATCCAGATGGATCAGCAACCGGGGAGTGTGGGAGGAGTCTTCGACAGAATCGAAGCGATGCTCCCCGCCTCCGAACAAGCCCAAGATAACCGCACGGATGTGCCGAGCAGGTCACCGAATGTTGCGGCCAAGTAAACAATTCCGCTCGTGCGGTCGGCAGCATCGCCTCAAATTCGTCTGCCAGATCAGACGTCAATGAGTGAAACCTGTTGTTGCAAAGAATACTTCGCAGAGTTCAATCTCTGATCCGGCCCGAATACCTTGCACATCTCGACCCACTCCTGCTAATTTCTGTTCCGGTCGGACCATTCATCCAAGTGTGATCAACCAACGACGGCGTCTGCGCCCCGCCGCAAGGGCCGGCCTGGAGGGCAGCGGCACGGACCGCGCTCGTGCGCACTCGAGGACCACTGACTGCACAGCTAGGAGCGCTCGATGCCACCCGTAACGATGTCGGCGAAGTTCACCCGGCCCGTTCTGACCCGTAGCGTGTCGGCCGAGATCGCCGCCCGCATCGAACGCCTAATCGCCACTGGAGAAATCGAACCCGGAGACCGACTGCCCTCCGAGCGGGATCTGGCCGACAGCATGGGAGTGTCGCGGACCTCCCTGCGCGAGGCGATGCACGAACTAGAGGCCAAACATCTCATCGAGCGCCGCCCGGGTCGGGGAACCATCGTGGCGCCGCGGCCAACCCATGTCACCGCGTTGTATACGGCACTGTCCGATGAACAACATCAGCTACGCGACATCGCCGAGCTGCGTGACACGATCGAGCCGCGGATCGCCGAGTACGCCGCCCAACGAGCGACACGAGCGAATTTGATCGCCCTGACAGACTCGTTGGATTTCAGCTGTCACGCAATGTCTCCCAAGGATTCCCTAAGTCGCGATGTCGAGTTCCACACCCTGGTGGCTCACACGGCGCAGAACCCGTTGATGAGCGCCATCAATACCATGGCCACCTCCTGGACGACGACAACGCGCCTGTTGTCACATGCCACCCAACACGCACGCGAAGTGTCCTACCGTGGCCACCGGCTGATCCTCGACGCGATCGCGGCGGCCGACGCCGAGGCGGCAGGACACGCCATGCACCAACACCTCAGTGAGGTCAACGACCTCAACCGAGCCAATCTTCCCAGAGCAGCGCGATGAGCACGGTCACCGTTACCAGCGACCCCGGGCGCGCTGACGTCGCCACACGATTCCATACCGCATCCGGCATTTCAGAACGCCGCCGTATTCCCGCCCGGGCGTATCGAACGGTCGCCGGCAGGGGAGGGCGACTCTAGCGGCCAGCCCGGTGCCAGCTCAGTCTGCGCCGGGGCAGGAGGATATCGCCACGCGAGTGCGTGAACGGTTGCCCTCGGTTTAGTTGTCTCAAAATCTGTTGGATGCGCAGGCGCCAAGTGTCCCGGGGTACCAATCCATTTCGCGACCCAACTCGAACCGACTCTACGGCCGCAGGATGTCTGCGGGGGACACAGTTTCGACGAATGCGCGCGCCGCGGCGGCGAGTTTCCTGTCCGCGGTCGCCAGCGCGTCCGCCTGCAGCTGGGTCAGTGCGATGTACTCGGCCTGGTACGTGTCCGGCCAGTTCAGCTCGGCGGCTATTCGCCATGCGTGGTCCTGCAGTGATCGGTCACCGAGGAGCCGGATCCGCAGTCCACGGATATCGTCGAGAACCTTCCGGCCGGTCCGTTCATCGATCTCGCCGCGGTGCACCGATTCGTACACGAGGGCGAGCGCCTGCGAGCGCAGCAGCGTGGGAGCCGCCAGGCTATGCTCCGATGGAATGGTCGCACCGTTAGCGGCGAGGTCGATGGCCACCCGGGCATCGATGACGAATGTTGTCACACCAGTACCTTGGCATGGACAGTCCGTCGTTGCGTGGTGCTCGTCCGTCCCCCGGTGGGGGAGCGGCGATTACCGGCCCGCGCCGACGTTCCCCGATGGCACGTTCTGTCGGGATTGATGATCACTTTCCGGTCAGTGCGTGACGGTCCACGGTTCGCGGGCGAAGATCTGCTCGACCATGGGGCGGAAGAACTCAAGCGGACGGTGCTCGAATTGCGTATCGAAACAGTTCTGGTCGTACTTCTCGCAGAACTCCACGCAATCGTCGAACCACTGGTGGCCGCGATACTTTTCACGGGCGTCCCGCACGCCACCCATGTGAGGTGCGTAGTAGTACTGCTGGAATTCGGGGTGAACCTTGACGATCCAGGCCACTCGTTCCGACACGTAAGGCGCGATGACTGCTGCCGCAAACGCTCCATGCGCATGTGGCGCGTACGTGTCACCGATGTCATGCAGGAGTGCCGCGACGACGTACTCGACCGATCGTTGGTCGTCGAAGGCCCGAGTTGCCGACTGCAGTGAGTGCTCCAGCCGACTGACCGGATATGCCTGCTGCCCATCAGCGAGAGCTTCCACCAGTTCGAGGACGCGGGGCACCAGTCCAGCGTTATTTGCCTCCTCAGCGCGAACGATGAGGCCATAGTCTTCCGCGGTGCCCTCCGCCATCGTGCGGTAGGTGGCACGTAATGGCGTGCTCATGACCGGCTCCTCTCGACGCGTTCCTGATTCAAACGTAGCCATGGCTTGTTTCGGCCGCGTGTCGAGGGGGCGGGCTGGACCGCTCGAATTCGGTATTGAACAGCCCTACCTCGAGGCACGCTGGCGCGCTATGAACGCGCCGCACCTGGTCGCCCGTCCACAAGGATTTGACAGCATCTCGTGTGCCGTCGCGATGAGTTTTGCCCTCCGGTGCAGTCTGATCTGCATGGGCAAACTCATCTATGGCTTCAACGTGTCGGTGGACGGGTACATCGCCGACGCGCAAGGCAACATCGACTTTTCCGATCCGAGCGAAGAACTGCACCAGTACTGGAACGACTTCGAACGGGAGACCGCCCTATCGTTCTACGGGCGGCGGCTCTACGAACTGATGTCCGCGTACTGGCCGACCGCCGACAAGACCCCGGACGCCACCCCACTGATCGTCGACTTCGCCCACATCTGGCGCGACATGCCCAAGGTCGTGTTCTCGCGCACCCTGGAGTCCGTCGACTGGAACTCCCGCCTGGAACGCGGCGACCCAGTCGAGGTGGTAACGAAGCTGAAAGCCGAAACCGACGGCAGGCTGGAGGTGGCCGGCGCGACGCTGGCCGCACCGATCGTGCAGGCCGGACTGGTGGATGAGTACCGGATCGTGGTTACGCCCACCGCCGTGGGCGGCGGCACACCGTTCTTCCCGACACTGCCGTCGTGGATCTCGCTGCGACTGTTGGAGAACCGCACCTTCCCGGGCGGCACGGTCCTGCTGCGCTACGAGGCCAAACACGACTGATCGGACATGCACAGCCAGGTGGCGTGTGGACGCACTACGAGGTACACGACTCGAGCGGCACCCCGTTACTGCTGTTGCACGGCGGCCTGTTCGACATCCGCCAGCAGTTCGGCGAACTGCTACCCGGGAAACTCGACGACCCGCCAACCACCGAGGAGGCCGCCTGAAACGCTCATCCACAGGTCTTGACAGTATCTCCAGCATGCTGGGGGGCGGCACTGTTGGCCCCGCTCGGCGATGGACACCACCTAAACGTCACATTCGTTCGGGCACTGATTGATTCATCTGATGGAGCAACAGCAACAGACCTGCACTCGCCGACATCAACGCGAAAACCTTTGGGCCAGTGAGCCCGACGCAGCGCCTGAATCTATCGGCAGTTGCCAAGGCACTGAGTGTCCGGAACAGATGACGAGGGCAGTACTGGCGGATGCGTCGTTTGTGCGGACTTCTGATGGGCAGCGTGAAGTGCTGTTTGTGTTGGTCGTCATTTTGTGCGACACGTCAGGCCCGTGGCTCGGCCAGCACCAGCGCGAGCAGGCCGGGAAAACGCGCGTCGAACTCCTCGCGCCGCAACCTGTTGAACCGGCGCGGGGCCCCGGTCGACCTGCTCCAGCAGTCCGGTGGCGCGGAGCACGGCGAAGTGGTGGCTGGCAGTCGCTTTTGACACCGGCAGGTCGAACGACCCGCAGGGACGGGTGAAATCCGGTCCGGCCGACAGGTCACCCGAGCTGATGACGCTTTCCGGGCGCACGCTGATCGGCGCGGAACTGGGCGCACATCTGGGCGTCACCGATTTGGACGGCAGCGTCCCGGTTTCCTACCGCGATACCTTAGGCGCTCCGCCGGAACCGCACGCCAGCCTGCGGTGACGGTCCATCACCAGAAGGTGTCACGACCGTCGAGGATCCACCGGCTGCCTATCCGTCAATTAGACCTTGACCGCATTCGCATCTATGAGGGTCACTATTTAGAAGGTGATCAGGGGTCGGTGCTTTGGGGATCAGTGATGTCGTGACTTCGGTGTTGCCGATGCGCACCTGCGCTGGGATGACTCCCCAGCCGTATGTCAACTCGCCGTGGTGGGCGCGCAAGAAGTCATCAACGTGCGCCGGTGTGGCGACGAAGTAGTACGGTGCGGGGCCCCGCCACTGGAACACCTCGGCGTCAAACTCCCAGTCCACGGTTTCACACTAGGACCGCAGGATCTTCAGCGCTTACGGAATCGCGGTCACCGTAACGGGCAATGGACTCGAACCCAGGGCGAAGGGGAGTGGGGGCGAGCGCCTGCGAGTGCAGCAACGTGAGAGTCGGCCGGAATGGTCGCTCCGCCAACGGCAAGGTCAATGGCCACTGTGCATCGATGACGAAGGTTGTCATACCAGCACTTTCGCATGGGCCGTCAGGAGTTTCCGGTTGTCTCGCCGGCCATACTCGGCCAGCCAGCCGCAGTTGGCAAGGTCGTTTCTTGCTGGATGGTGTCCAATGACCGGCGGGTCTGCAAGGCGCCCACCGCACTGCGAGTTATGTTGTCGCGGTGTCGGATCGGTGCGCGTGCGGGTCGGCGCTGAACCCATCCCGTCGTGGCGTCCTTAAGTATCTCGCCGCTGCGTCCCTTGGCGCAGTCCTCAGCAACGTTGCTGCATCGATCGACCCTGCTCCCACAGCGGCCGAACCGTTCACCACCTCGGCTAGCGGGCTCGGGCCGGCGCCGAGCATCATCACGCGCGCCCAGTGGGGTGCCGATGAAGCGATGAGACGCGGGACTCCGTTGTTCGACAACGGCATCCGGGCGGGGATAGTGCACCACACGGCAACCCCCAACGAGTATGCGGCGGGCGACTCGGCGGGCATCGTCCGCGGCATCTACAGCTATCACACGACGGACCTGGGCTGGGGCGACATCGCCTACAACTCCCTGGTCGACCGGTACGGGCAGGTGTTCGAAGGACGATTCGGCGGCATCACCCGCCCCGTCGAGGGCAGCCACACCGGCGGGTTCAACGCCAACACCTGGGCGGTGGCCATGATCGGAAACTTCGACGAAGCCCCACCGACAACAGTGCAACTTCAGGCGGTGGGCCAACTGCTCGGATGGCGACTTGCAATGGACACCGTCCCACCGCTCGGCACCGTGGCGCTGACATCGGCAGGCGGTCCGTACACACGTTACCCACGCGGCGATACACCCATCCTGGCAACCATTTTCGGCCATCGCGACGTGGGCGACACCGCCTGTCCTGGCTCCTTCGGCTACGCCTCTCTCGACCAGATACGGCACATCGCCGCTCGGTTCAACAAACCACGCAACGCCCAGGATCTCGCCGACTCACTACGAGGCGGAGCGATCTACGCGCGCTGGCAGGCCATGGGTGGTATGAGCGGTCCACTCGGCGCGCCGACGTCGCCAGAGGCGTCCGGGTCCGGTGACGCCCGATACGTCACCTTCGACAGGGGGGCGATCTACTGGTCACCCGCGTGCGGTGCGCAACCGGTAACCGGCGGCATCTACGACGCCTGGGCCACCCTTGGCTACGAGTACGGCGCGCTCGGACTGCCGACCAGCGGGGAAATTCAGGAACCTCAGTGGATCGTTCAGAACTTTCAGCACGGGACCCTGAACTGGGACAGGGCCAACTCGACGGTGACCAGGGTGATGGACGGCGTGCCAGTCGAACTGCCACCGCCGTCGCCGGAGGGTCCGCCCGCCGAACTGGAACGATTCTCGCCCGCCCGGAACCGCGTCTGAGCAGATCCTTGTTTGATCGGGACGCGGCGCGTGCTACTCGGCCATCCTCGGCATCCCGACGGCCTTCTGGTTGCGGGGAGGCATAGGGCCTCGCGTGGAACCGGTGAGTCGGCGGCCCGGGTTGTCAGCCGGGCTGCCCCGAGCGGCGAGTTCTGGGTGGACGTGAGCAGCTTTGTCAACGAAAGGTCGACGTTCGCGCGGCCTGCAAAACTGTTTGATGCCGACCAAATGCCGTCGCTAGGCTGATCGCCAAGACTTGAGCAGAGCCGAAAGAAGCGATTACTCGGATGAGCCCCGTACTGGCAGTCGTACTGGTACCAGACCATGTGCAACGAAGACCGGAATCCCGGCTGGAAACCGCTCGGCCCTTACCCGCTCAACAAGGTGCCGAACAAGGCCCTCGTCACCGGCACGCTTGCCGACTGGGTCGTCCCCGTTCTCGAAGACGCGGCGGACGAAATCGACTGGATCTCCGGCGAGATCCGCATCGACTGCTACAAGGAGGCCGCACCGGCCCTCGGCACCCCCCTACTTCTCCAGCGAAACCCGCGAAGTGCCGCGCATCAGCTACTACTTTCCACCTTCCGAGGACAACCACTGAGTGGTCCCGACTCGCTCAGAGGTTTTGAGAGCGGAAGGCCTGGGAGACAGGCGAAATGATCGTAGGAGCGGTGGCCGGCCCGAGCGCGAGCAGTAATTCATCCGATGCAACATGCAGTGATTTACAGGTCAACCTCCGTACTCGATTCCGCCGTGGCCCCTGCCGATAGTGACGCGAAGCAGAAGCATGGGAGCTCGGTTGTTGCGCCGGACCGGCTTCCGTCCCGGACGCTAAGACGAATCTCGTTATGTGGCAACATGATACGTCCACATCGACCTCCGCTACCAAGCAATACCGGCTATGTGCGCTGACGAATTCCACTGGTACCGCAGTCTGAGTGGGGCGAAATGCTCACGGCCAGTGAAGGTTATGACGGCTCGCCTTCGGCGGGGGAGTCGTGGTTCGTGGCCAGGCGGTGCAGGACTCGTTCGTTGAGGGCGGCGAGCATGTCGAGCTCAGCCGGGGTGAACAGGTCAATGAAGTTCCGGCGGACGTCCTCCACGTGCCTGGGCGCCGCCTTCTCGATGGAGGCGCGGCCAGCCGGCAGCAGACAGACCATGGTGCTGCGGGCGTCGTCGGGGTTGGGCTCGCGGCTGATCAGCCCGTCCTTCTGCATACGCCGCACCTGGTGGGAGAGACGACTCTTCTCCCAGCCCAGTGCGATGCATAGGGCGTGGGCCGGCATGCGGTCTCCATCGAGAGCCGAGAGCACCGCCAGAACCTCGTAGTCCGCCCCGGACAGACCCGATTCCTGCAGGCGTCGGTTCAGGCGAGCCTCGACCTGATCATGCGCGTGGATGAAGGCCCGCCAGGCGCGGTCTTCACGAGCGTTCAGCCAGTTCGGTTCCATCAGCCCCCATGCTAACCCTCATTGGTTGACGCGTCACCGAAATTGCGTATGGTTGAGAAGTCAACCTTTTCAGATCGTCAACCAGGACGGGGATACCTCATGAGCAGCATCAGCATCATCGGCACCGGGAACATGGCCCGCGCCATCGGCACGCTGGCCGTAGCGGGCGGCAACACCGTCGAGGTCATCGGCCGCGATCAGTCCAAGGCCGCCGACCTTGCCAAAACTCTCGGCGGCAGCGCCACGACAGGAGAGTTCGGCGCCGTCCCTGCCGGGGACATCGTCATCGTGGCCCTGCTGTACGCCAATGTCGTTCCGGTCATCGCCCAGTACGGAGATGCCCTGGCGGGCAAGGTCATCGTCGACATCAGCAACCCCTTCAATTCCGCGGCCGACGGGCTGGCCATCCCCGAGGACACTTCGATCGCGCAGGAAGTCGACAAGGTCGCGCCGGCCAGCGCCAGCGTGGTGAAGGCATCCAACACCATCTTCGGTGTCGCCCTGGCCCAGGGCCGGCCGCTCGACGTCTTCATCGGCGGCGACGACGCGCGCGCCAAGGCGGGCGTCGCGGAGTTCGTCGAGAGCCTCAATCTGCGCCCGCTGGACGTCGGCGGCTTGACCATGGCGCACTGGCTGGAAGGCGCGGGCCTGGTGGTGATGGGCCTCGCTCGCAACGGGGTGGGGAACTACGACTTCGCACTCGGCGCCACCGTTTCCGGCTGAGCACACCCCCAATTCCCTCATAAGGACAGTCACATGCACGTTTTCGTCACTGGCGGAACCGGCCATGCCGGTTCGTACATCATCCCCGAGCTCATCGCCGCCGGGCACCAGGTCACCGGTCTGGCCCGGTCGGACACGGCCGCGGCGACCCTGTCCGCGCTGGGCGCGACGGTGCGTCGCGGCAGCCTCGAGGATCTCGACGGGCTCAGGGAGGCGGCCGCGGACTCCGACGGCGTCATCCACGTCGCGCACCGGCAAGATCTGCTTCCGTCCGGCGGGCTGGACGCCGTGGCCGCCGCGGAGCTGCCGATCATGCTTGCCTACGGCGAGGCACTGGAAGGGACCGGAAAGCCGCTGGTCGCAGCGGGCAGTGTCGGCTCGCCTGGAAACCTGGGCCGGCCGGCCACCGAGGAAGACCCGGCGCTCCCCAGCGGGGAGGAGCACAAGGGCACCCTGCGGGCTCGCAACGTCGTGGAACGGGCTGTAATTGGCCTCGCCGAGCGGGGAGTGCGGTCTTCGATCGTGCGGCTTCCGCTCGTCGCGCACGGCACGACCGATAACGCTGGCTTCCTCCCCGGGCTGATCGCGCTCGCGAAGGAGAAGGGCTTCGCCGGCTACCCCGGAGACGGCGAAAACCTATGGGACGCCGTACACATCCGCGATGTCGCCACCGTGTTCCGCCTGGCGTTGGAGAAGGGTCCGGCTGGTAGATATTGGCACGCGGTTCAGGATGGGGGCGTCCCGTTCCGCGAGATCGCCGAGGCCATTGGAAGCCGTCTGGGCCTGCCCGCGGTGAGCGTTCCCGTGGATGCATTGATGCTGCCGGGATATTTCGGCATGTTCACGAATCTGGTCACGATGGACCTCCCAGCGTCCAGCCTCATTACCCGCGAGGCCCTGGGCTGGGAACCCGCTGAGCCCGGCCTGTTCGCCGATTTGGACAACGGACACTACTTCTCCGCCAACTGACGGCCTAGGCGCACCAACCGAATTCCCCACACTACGAGGAGCAACCATGACCACGTTCGCCCCGCACCGCGACACCTTGGAGTCCTTCGTCGACTGCATCCACGGCGGCGTCGACAACGACGTCCTCACCGGTTTGCTCGCCGAGGACGTGCGGCTATACGGCCCGTTCGGCGATGACCCAGTCGTCGGCCGCGACGCCGCCGTGCAGACCATCAAGAAAGTCAACAAACTGTCCTCCGACGACACCTACATGGAGGTCCTCAGCGGCGAGACCCACCACGCCGCACACTTCCGGCTGCAAGTCGGAGACGCCGCGGTCAACGGCATCTTCTTCGTCCTGCTCGACGCCGACGGCAAGATCGCCGAAGTGAGCATCTTCTACCGCACGCTGCCGGCCGGCGTTGCGCTGCAGCGCAACCTCGCGGAGGCAATCGGCATACCGCCCTGGGAATTACGCACGAACGGGGAGTGAGGCGTGGCCCGCCATGGCGTGGGGGACTTCAACTTCTCCCTTGGCGTCAACGTCGGCTGAGTTCGACGCCGGATCCGGCACGCGAATCGGAAACATCAACCATCAATTCAATGGGAGTGATCGTGGGAAAACTAGATAACAAAGTCGCGGTGATCACCGGCGCGACAAGTGGTATGGCACTGGCCGGTGCCAAGTTGTTCGTTGACGAAGGCGCTCACGTCTTCATCTCGGGCCGACGGCAGCAAGCCGTGGATGAAGCCGTGAAGCTGATCGGCCGAAATGTGACCGGCGTACAGGGCGATTCGGCCGACCTCGACGATCTGGACCGTTTGTTCGACACGGTCAAACAGGAAAGGGCTCGATCGACGTGTTGTGGGCAAGCGCCGGGACGGGCGCACAAGGCCGGCTCGGCGAGATCACCGAGGAGGACTTCGATGCCGCCTTCATGTTGAACGCGCGCGGGACGCTGTTCACGGTCCAGAAGGCGCTGCCGCTGTTCAACGATGGCGGCTCGATCTTCATGACCGGGTCAAACGCTTCGCTGCGGGGCTATCCCAATTGGAGTGTGTACGCGGGAAGCAAGGCCGTGCTGCCCGCCTACGCACGGGTGTGGGTGTCGGAGTTGAGGGACATGAAGATCCGGGTGAACGTGCTGACCCCTGGGCAGGTCGCCACGCCGGCCCTGGAACAGGTGATGACCGAGGAGCAGAAGGCGCAGTTCGAGTCCGTGATCCCGCGCCGAGAGTCGGGCCGCCCCGAGGAGATCGCCTCGGCCGCCTTGTTCCTCGCCTCGGACGACTCGAGCTATGTCAATGGCATGGAGTTGGTTGTCGACGGCGGCACCACAGTGATCTGAATGCCCAAGCAAACAACGATATTAGGAGTAACCATGACCACCTTCGCCCTGCACCGCGACACCGTGGAATTCTTCGTCGACTGCATGCACGGCGGCGCAGACAAAGACGCTCTTTCCGGAATCCTCGCCGAGGACGTGGTGATGTACGGCCCGCTCAGCGATGAGCCACTCAGCGGCCGCGAGGCAGTCCTCGAAGCCATACGGACCGTCGGCACGGTGGCGGCCGACCTCACCTACAAGGAAGTCCTCAGCGGCGGGACACACCACGCCGCGTACTTCCGGCTGCAGATCGAAGACACCGTTGTCAACGGGATGGACTACATCCTGCTGGACGCTGACGGCAAGATCGCCGAGGTGACCATATGGTGGCGCCCGCTGCCTGCCGGTGTCGACATGCAGGGGTACCTTGCTGGCCTCCTCGGCATGCAGCCCTGGGAACTGCGCACGAACGTGGAGTGACGCAGTCGAAAATCATTGGGCAGCAAGGCATGGCCGATCAAACTTACTGGTGGCACCCCATATTCGATTGCTGCACGTTAGTCAACGAAGCACGTAGGCACGCTGCCACGGAGCGTTAGCGACGTCTCGTTTGTGGAGAAACGACACGCTTGTACCGCAAGCCCGGGTCGGTGTCGGCGTGCCGATGCCCGACAACTCGGCGACCTGCCAAATCCGCGTCGAAAGCTCATCCACACAGCGGAATTGGACAGTTGGGCGCTCTTGGCGCTGGTGCAGAGTGCTGCGCAGGAGCAGGAGGCGGGGCTGGCGCGGGTCGCGGGGCAGGAGGCGGTGCCTCGTGTGCTGGCGGTGCCTGTCGGGCTGGCTGCTCCCGCACCACCTCTGGCGCCCGCGGAGCAGGTGCTTGGTGGACAGGCGCTTGCCGGGCCGCCGCCCCGGGAGCGGGAGCCTGGGGAGCGGGCGGCTCGATCGCGGGGGCGGGAGCCTGGGCTATGGGAGCCGGAGCGACTTGCACGGGTGATTTGTCCGCGCTCCGCTGCTGCGGTGGCTCTTGCTGCGCCGGTTTCGGCGTGCGGTCTTGCGGCTCAGGATTCGTCACCTGCGGAACTGGATTGTCCTGGCGAGGCGTCGAGTCCTCGGGCGCACGAGGCACCGAAGGGGAGGGTCGAGTCGCTGGTGCCGGTTCGGCTGGCGGCGGCACGGCGGGATTCGGCGAATCAGCCTTCGGCGGGATCTCACCGCGTCGCGCCGAAGGATCGGGGCCACTTCCTGGCGCCATGTTGCCCGGTGCGGGCTTAGGCTTTCCCTGTAGTTGGTCGACTTTCGGCGGTGTGTAGACGGGCACCGGCGAAAGTTTCGGTGCGGTAAATCCGGGTGACACCTTTGACGGCGGCGTTGCGGGCGCGGGTGCCGTCAAAGCTGGTGGTGTAAAAGGCCTTTGGTGGTCTGTCGTCTGCGTGGCGGGTCGCTGCCCAGGTGCCGACAGTGGCTGCGATCCGGCGGGCATGGTGACGCGCGGAGCGAGTTCCCTAGTGAAGTCGCGGGCGGATTTGTCCGCGAGGTCCTTCACCGAGGGCCCCGAGTTTGCCGCATTGTCATTGGAGATGAACTGTGCCAGTGAAGCGTTCAGGTTTACCACCGGGGCCGAGAGGTGGGTGTTGTCGTGGTTGACTGACTGGGCGGTCGATGCGGTGGACAGCGGCGCCCAGTCGCGATTGCGCGGATCGTGCCAATCCCGGTTCATGTTCCAGTTTTGGTAGAGGTTCGGGTTGAATCCGTGGGCCTGGTTCCACTGCGTGCGGTGGTACACGGGGTCGTCGTTCTGAAACTTCCACCGGTAGTACTGCTCGTACGGGTGGTGGCCGTTGTACCAGTCCTGATCGCGTGGATCACCGGGTTGGTCACGGCGTTGGCCAAAGTCGTTACGGCCGTCGCGGTCCCAGCCGTTGCGGTCATAGCCGGCCCAGTTATAGCCAGCCCAGTTGTAGCCCCGGTGGTCGTAGCCCCACCGGTCGTAGCCCGATCGGTCATACCCCCACCGGTCGAAGCCTAGGAAGTCGTAGCCGTACTGGTTGTAGCCGCTGAGATCGTAGTTGTACCAGTTGGTTGGGTCATAGCCGTAGAGCTGCCCCCACGTCGGGTCGTAGTAACCCATGTCTTCGAGGTTCGGTGTCAGCGGAGGCGCGTAGGGCTGTGGCCAGTCGTCCGCGGGGGCATCCGGAACACCGGGCGGCGCCGCGGCGAAGTCGTCGGGCGCCGGGGTCCCTGCCTCATCCGAGGTTGGGTATCCCCAGCTGGGCGCAGTCGCGCTCGTCAGGGCCACATCCGGCGGCTGCGAGGGGTCGCCCGGGTCGGCGGCTGGCGGTGCGGGAAGTGGCGAGGGCAGCGCGGGCAGTTGTTGCGCCGAATCGGGTGTGTACTGCAGAAGTTCTTGTGTCAGTTGCAAATACAGGTTCTGCAGGCTGGTCCGCTGAGGTGATGCCGACAGGTAGTCCAAGTCCTGTTTCGCCTCATTGAGTGAGGTGCGCGCGTCGGTCAGCTGATCGGGTGTGGGCTGCTGTCCGCTGCCGAGAATGTCCTGGGCCTGCTTCAGATCGTTGACGACGGCGGCGAGGACGACGTCCTGTGAATGCTCGGGAAAGACTGCCTTCTCGGCACCCCACAGAGCGCCTCCCGGCGAGGCCTCGTACGTTGCGCCCAGCAGACCCACGACGAGTAACACGACCAATCCGCCAGCGGTGGCCACCTTGCCGCGGCGCGAACGGGGTACGAGCCTGCGCCACCGCGACATCGGTTGCTCGGCCGGCTCGGCAAACTGCAGAACGTCCTCGGGGACGGGTGGGGGACTGAGAGCCGTCATGCCGACCTCCTGACAACGACCGATAGCCGCGCGATTGCGGATGCTTAGGTGCTTGCTGGCTCCGGCTTTAGACCTAGCGACCAGATTTACTAAGCACAACTAAAATCTACGCGCGCCTGCCGGGCACACCCAGCCTCGCGATGAAACTCTTAGCAAGCCACAGCTCTCGCATAGAGACGCACAGGACGCAGTCGGCGGTCCCGCCGCACCATGGCCGAGAGGTGCAGGCTCTCCGTCAAGTGGCTACCGGACAAGGGGGACTCTGACAGTACCCGTATTACGGGGGTCTCCTTGGCGTCGGGAATACCGCATAACTTGCTACGAGAGATGCCCGGCTGAACTAACGGTCTTGTCCGACCAACGAGAAAGGCGACAGTGGTAAACAGCCAATTTACAACGCATGCAGAACTTTTCGATCTGAGTGGTAAGCACGGCCTCGTCACCGGTGGTACCAGGGGCATCGGGATGATGATCGCGCGCGGGCTTCTCCAGGCGGGCGTCCGCGTAGTCATCAGCTCACGCAGCGCAGAAGCGTGCGCTCAGGCGCAGGAACAGCTCTCCGAATTCGGCGACGTCTGGGCGGTCCCCGCCGATCTGTCCCGGCACGAGGAGTGTGAGCGCCTCGCTCGCCTCGTCACGGCCGATTCTGGGAGTCTCGACATCCTCGTCAACAATGCGGGTGCAATGTGGGACGAGCCATTGGCGACGTTCCCGGACGCTGCCTGGGACACGGTCATCGACCTCAACCTGAAGGCGCCGTTTTGGCTGGTGCAGTCGCTGCTGCCCGCACTTCGTAACGCTGGGACCGCCGACGATCCCGCGCGGATCATCAACATCGGCAGCATCGCCGCCATACACATTCCCCAACGGCCCAACTACTCGTACTCCAGCAGCAAGGCTGCGCTGCATCAACTCACCAGAGTGCTCGCCAAGGAGCTGGGCCCACAGCACATCACGGTGAACGCGGTGGCGCCGGGACCGTTCCCTTCGACGATGATGGCTGCGACCCTCGACGAGTTCGGCGAGGTGATCGCGGCGTCGGCCCCGCTGCGCCGGATCGGCCGCGACGACGACATGGCGGGTGTCGCCGTGTTCCTCGCCAGCCGCGCAGGGGCTTACCTAACGGGCACCATCGTCCCCGTCGACGGAGGGATCGCCACGACCGCGTGATCCTTTTGGCGGCGACATCGGCGCGATGCCGGGCTCCACAATTTCCCTCACCGTGGCATGCAGTCTCCGGTCATGACCGACGTCTGATCTGTCGGACGCTGAGGCTTCAGGGTATTGGCGGTACCTCCCTTCTCTTGCGGCGCGGGCCTACGGTGAGTGGATGGCCGCCACACTTGATCTGCGCACCGAGATCCGAGAGTTTCTGAGGTCGCGTCGCGCCCGCATCGCGCCGGAGCTGGCTGGCCTGGCCGCCTACGGTGGCAATCGTCGGGTCAAGGGTCTACGTCGAGAGGAGGTAGCACTACTCGCTGGGGTTTCGGTCGAGTATTACGTACGCATTGAGCGCGGCAGCCTGGCTGGCACCTCGGAGGGCGTGCTCGATGCGCTATCCACGGCGTTACAACTCACCGAAGCGGAGCGCGATCACCTGTTGCATCTCGCACGCCAGTCCGCGGCGCCCGTCGGTCGACGGCGCCGCACACCTCCCGCGACGGTGCGTCCGGCGCTGCAGCAGGTGCTCGACGCCATTACCGGTGCACCGGCGTTGATCCGCAATGGGCGCCACGACGTGCTCGCCATCAATCAACTGGGTCGCGCGCTGTATTCGCCGGTGCTGGCCGACCCGCGACGCCCTGCCAACATGGCGCGATTCGTGTACTTGAATCCCACCGATGCCGAGCCGTTCTTCGTCGACTACGACCAGGTGGCGCGGAACGCGGCCGCGATGTTGCGCATGGAGGTGGGCCGTAATCCCCACGACGAGGAGCTCATCGCCTTAGTGGGTGAATTATCAACGTGCAGTGAGCTATTCCGGCAGCAGTGGGCATCTCAGGACGTGCGACTAAAGGGATACGGGAGCAAGCGTGTGAACCATCCGGTGGTGGGGCGGCTCGACTTGAACTTCGAGTCCATGGATCTACCCACCGAATCTGGCCTGCAGTTGAATGTCTACACCGCACCTGCGGGAGGCCCGGCCGCTGACAATCTGGCCCTGTTGGCGTCGTGGGCGAGCCAGGAGACGTTGGGAAACGCGCTCCATGCTACCGGCGGATAACCCGTCCTTCAGTCCGTCTGCGTCAAGGACCGCATTGCTGGAACCAATCCTTCCTTGATCGGGGGCGACGCCGTCAACCCATGGAGTTGCCACCAGGGCAACGGCGCTATCGAAGCACGAATAGGGCTTGTTTTCAGTGTAATTCGTTCGTACTGGTAACTCGCCATATTCGATACCGCCGTCTTCCCTGCGCGTGCGGTCGCTGTGGAACCGTCGAGCGGCGCCGATGGGGGAGGCAGGTGGATCACGTCGCCCGACGCCGAAATGTCGTGGCGGTTTCAATTGAGCAAAGGAACCGCAGCCAACCCGCGATGCGAGGGCCGATATCGACTGCGTGGCTTTAGTGTTGGCTGCTGTGGTCGGACTGGACAGTTGTGTGACGCGCTGGAGGGTCGCGCTGCATGTAATTGTTTCGTTGTTGATAGTTGTCACCTCCGGACTGGCGATCACCCCGGTGGCTCATGCGGCTGCCGCCGCGGCGAGACTGTCGGTGTCATCGACGTGGCAGACCGGTTTCATCGCCCACTTCACCATCGTCAACGCGAGCACGGCGCCGATGACGGATTGGCGGCTCGAATTCGACTTGCCGGCTGGTGAATCCGTCTCGCACACGTGGAGTAGCACCCTTGGGCAATACGGCACGCACTATGTTCTCACCCCTGCGAATTGGAATCGCATCATTGCGCCGGGCGGTTCGGCGACAGGTGGTCTGAGAGGCGTGCTGACCGGCTTCTACACACCACCGTCGAATTGTGTGCTCAACGGGCAATACCCCTGCTCCTAGAGGCTTTTGCGCGCCGAGGTTCGACCACTCCGATGCCCGCCGACTGCGTGTCGCTTGAGCGATTCGGTCATAGTTCCGGCCGGGCGAGCGGTTCAGCCGAAAATTTGACCCACACCGAAGGAAGACGCAAGAGTGAGCCCATGAAGACGATCGCATACCGCCACACGGCAGTCGTCGGCCTGGCCGTCGTCGCATTGATCACCGTGGGCTGCAGCAATGGCAAGAGCATCGATGCGTCGGCGCCGCCGCAGGTCGGGTTGATCGCCACCTCCGAGACTCAAGCCCCGCCCACCGAAGTGAAGCTCACCGGGGAGAGAGACGTCGAGGTGACGCTGACCGGTCCGATTGCAGCCAAGTACGCGTCGGCAACCGAGAATCAGCGGCAGGCTCTCGGCAAGCCACTGACGGGTGACCGCAATGCGGGGGCACGGGAGAGCGGTGTGGTGTTCCAGCAGTTCCAGGGCGGCGTGATCACTGCCAAGAACGACGAAGCGGGCACGCCTGGATACATCACGTGGGGCAAGATCCGGGAGGCCTGGAATGTCCCGCGCGACCCAGAGGGCGTGCCTGCGGTCACCGGCGATAACGGCTCAGTGGGTCCGCTGGGCGCGCCCACCAGCGACGAGAACACCGTCGGCGATCTCCTCGTTACGACCTTTGAACACGGCAAGATCGATTACGACGCGAAGACGGGCCAGGTCGAGGTGACGGTCAACGGCAAGGTCGTACCCTCCGGGCTGTAGATGGCGGGTGGCGACTCGGACCTGCATCGAGCTTGATCGTGGTCAGCCGTTATCCCGCCATGTGAGCACCTGCTTGAGTGACGCGAGGTCGTAACCGTCGTCGGAGGTGAGTTCGGTCTGGAACAAAGTGACTCCTGCCTCGCGGAAGGCATCGGCACTGTCGGCGTTCTCCCAGAGCGTCGAGCGTTCGATGTCGGCGCCGTTGCGGCCGAACGTCGCTGCCAGCTCATCGACGCGGTCGCTGGACCTGCGGAAGGCGTCGAGGTCCTGGAACGCGTGCCAGATGTCGGCGTGCCGGGCAACGGCGGGCAGCGAGCGCTTGGGCCCCGTGCCGCCGATCAGGATCGGGAGCTTGCGCACGGGCGGCGGAATCAGTGCTGCGAGTCGGTTCTCGATGCGGATCAGGCTCTCGTCGAACAGATCGAAGCGGGACCCGAAGGTGCCGAAGTCGTAACCGTAAGTGGTGTAGTCCTTTTCGTACCACCCCGCGCCGAGGCCCAGAATGAGCCGGCCACCGCTGATGTGGTCGACGGTGCGCGCCATATCAGCGAGCAGGTCCGCGTTGCGGTAGCCGACGCCGGTGACGAGGAGCCCGATCTCGGCGTGAGAAGTGATCTCGCCCCATGACGCGAGCGCGGTCCAGCCCTCGAAGTTGGCGACGTCGGGCTGCTCATCGAACATGACGGGCTTGCCGTCGACGATTTCCTTCATCGCTGGGCGGTGGAAGTGGTCGTAGCCGAAGATGACGTCGACGCCGAGATCGTCGGAGGCCAGCACGGCGTCGCGCCATGTGGCGTAGTCGGGCGTGCCGCCGGGCTGGATTTGCACGGCGACGCGGACGGGACGGGTCATGGATGCTCCTGAGTCGGGGGAGGGCGACTCTTGAGCCAAGTTCACCGGGTGCGGGTTTATTCCGGATCGGCACGTTTCGGATTTGACCGATTCATCCCAGGATCGCCCGCGCTGCGCGTTCTGCGATCAGCATGACCGGCGCATTGGTGTTCCCGGAAGTGATGGTGGGCATCGCCGAAGCGTCGACCACTCGAAGGCCGGCGACGCGGTACACGCGACAGTCGGTGTCGAGCACCGTGGTGGCCGACCGCGGAACACCTTGTGTATCAATGGCTCCCATCGCGCAGGTGCCCACGGGGTGAAAGATGGTTGTACCGAGCTCACGGGCCGCCTGCCCGAGGTCTTCGTCGCTCACCAGTTGCGGGCCGGGAAGCAATTCTTCTGGGTGGTAGCGGGCCAGGGACGGCGCCGCCATGATCTGCCGGGTCATCCTCAAGCCCCGCACGGCGGCTTGACGATCGGCGTCAGTGGACAGGTAGTTACAGGAGATCTTCGGGTAGGTCAGCGGATCTGCGCTGGCAATGCGCACGTTGCCCCGCGAGCTGGGTCGCAGATTGCAGACTGACGGAGTGATCGCTCCGAAAGGATGTAGCGGTTCGCCGAACTTGGCCAAGGACAGCGGCTGTACATGCCATTCCAAATCGGGACTGGCCAACGCGGGATCGCTCTTGGCGAAAGCGCCCAGCGTGGAGGGCGGCATGGTCATGGGTCCTGAGCGCAGCAGCAGGTACTGAAGTCCCATGCCTGCACGGGTGATCCAATTGCGGTACAGCGTGTTGACGGTGCGGGCGCCCCGCACCCGGTAGACCGTTCGCAGCTGCAGGTGGTCCTGGAGGTTTTCACCCACGCCCGGCAGATCGACGGCCAGCGGGACCTGATGCTGGGCAAGGAGCCCGGCCGGGCCCAGACCCGAGGCCTGCATGAGATGCGGCGACCCAATCGCACCGGCGCTCAGGATCACTTCCCTGCGCGCCTGGACGTCGATGATCTGGCCGTCTTTGAGTAGCCGCACACCGGTGGCGCGGCGCTGAGCTGTGGTCCAGGCACCACGACGCTGCTCTTCGTGAACCTGGTCGTCCATCAGCAGCTTCAAGGCCTGGGTGTGGGTGTAGACGGTGAGATTTGGTCGTTGGACGACGGGATGCAGGAAGGCATCGGCCATCGACCAGCGACGGCCACGCCGTTGGTTGACGTGAAAGTACGCACTGCCGGCGTTGTCGCCTCGGTTGAACTCGTCGATCGGGACGATGCCCACCTCGGCAGCGGCGGCCTGCCAGGCGTCCAAGATCTTCCAGCGCACCCGCGGCCGCTCGACCGGGATCTCGCCACCGGCGCCGTGCCACTCGTCGGCTCCGCCGAAGTAGTCTTCCAACTCCTTGAAGATCGACAGCGTCTCGCCGGCACCGTCCGGGCCACCCCAAAGCCAGCGATCGTCACCGGTGGCCTGCGCCCATAGGTCGTAATCGCTTGCTTGTCCGCGCATGTGGATCATGGCGTTGATCGACGAGCTGCCGCCGATGACGCGGCCGCGCGCGTAGTGAATGCTGCGGTCGGCCAGACCTGGATCGGCCTCGGTCGTGAAGCACCAGTCGGTGCGGGGATTGGCAATCGTGTACAGGTAGCCCACCGGCACCTTGATCCAGAACCAGTCGTCCTTGCCGCCGGCCTCAACCAAGAGCACACGGTGATCAGGGTTGGCGCTGAGCCGGTTGGCGAGCAGGCAGCCCGCACTGCCTGCTCCCACGATGACGAAATCGAACTCGGCGACGGGGCTCATTTCCGGCATCATTCCTCCCTCGACTTGGCACTCAAACACCGACATACCGTTGTCGCTGCACTGTCTGATGCTGATGTCATGAACGAGAACACGAAAGTCATGAATACAAGCTGGGCTGTTGCGGATGCCGCACTTGCGCTGTGGTTGGAGATGTGGAACACCGACGGTGAGATCGCTCGTCGGATCTGCAGTGAGGATTTCCAGATTCACTTCTTGATCTCCGATCCGGACGGGTCGAACCCGGGCGACGACGTGCTGGGCGCGGAGAGTTTCGCTCGGTTCCTGGATCGGTACCGCGAGCAGCATCCGGAGGTGGTCTTCTCCGAGGCCTCGCGGGCCGTGGACGGCGCGCACGGGCGGATGCTGTGGAACGTTCAGGTCGGGGACCATGCTGCGGGCGGGATCGACGTCTTCGACTTCACCGACGATGGGCTGATCCGCGAGGTGTGGTCGGTGACCGGGACGCGCGCGCACCTCACCTGAGATCCGGGGGAGACTCGAATCCATGAGGAGAGCCGAGCGGCTGTACGCGCTGGTGGATCTGCTGCGGGGATCACGCCGGCCGGTGTCAGCCGCTCGGCTCTCGGAGGAGTTCGAGGTGTCGAAGCGCACGATTGAGCGTGACATCCAGTCCCTCCAGCTCGCGGGGGTCCCGATCTATGCCGACCACGGGGTGTCGGGCGGGTATTCGATCCTGCGGGAACACTCCCTGCCGCCGCTAAATCTCACGTTGCCGGAGTCGCTGGCGGTGCTCGCGGGGCTTGGTTTGCTTGAGACCTCGCCGTACGGTGCGGCGGCGCGTCGGGCGCGAGCGAAGGTCCTCGCGATCAGCCGCGAGGATCAGCTCGCACCGGTCGATGAGGCGTTGGCCTCGATGTTCGTCATCGACTCCCAATCGCCGTCCGAGGCGGCGGTCTCGCTGATTCCCGAGGCGATCGCCGCGCGCCGGGTCGTACGGTTGGACTACATCTCCGAGGACGGCGAGACACTTACCACCCGTGACGTGGAGGCGATGGGTCTGCTGCGCGGAGGTGATGCGTGGCTGTTCGTGGGATGGTGTCGGCTGCGCGAAGGCATCCGCGGATTTCAGCTGCACCGCATCCGGCACCTGGAGATCATCGGAGAGGTGTTTCCCGAACGCGATCCTGCGGTGCTGGACACGGATCTGTCGCGGTGGCGCACTCGGCGGCTCGGGTGATGCTGCGACCGACACTTCACGAATGCAGCGGTTCACGACGCCCATGGCCCCACGCCGCCAACCGTGCCGATCGTGATGTGAGTCAGGTACCCGGGCGGTGCATCAGGCGGCGGGAAACCGGTGCCGGGGCCGAATATCGACGTAGCGATCTCGTCGAGCAGCTCGGGGGCACCGCTCTCCTCGACTCGGGCCGTGCCCTTGATCGACAGATAGGGTGTCTGCGGCCCGCTGCGGTCGGTGGATACGACGGTCACCGCCACGCGGGGATCGCGCCGAATATTACGAATCTTCTGATGCTCCAACAGATGAGCGCTGACGAGCTCGTCACCGCCGTCGGCCGTG
This sequence comes from Mycobacterium sp. AZCC_0083, assembly GCF_014202335.1. Lineage (GTDB taxonomy): Bacteria > Actinomycetota > Actinomycetes > Mycobacteriales > Mycobacteriaceae > Mycobacterium. The sequence goes on from NZ_JACHGP010000002.1 coordinate 455,374, forward strand.
GTCCGCACCCTCACCCATACCACGCTGATTTGCGGGCTGCCATCCCGATTGATGGTGACCAGCGTCGCTGGGTCGGAACCGATGAGTTGGCGTGCCATGTCGTTGAGTCTCATGATGCGACTGTCCGTCCTTGATGACGAGCGGAACCGAATGCTCCACCCTCTACCAAGTCCGACGAACGGTGCAGTCGCAATCCGACGAGCGGAATCAACGAAGACAGATGGAATCACAACACCGCAACACCGCAACACGGCGTAGTCGGCTTCGCGCTGCCTCTTCAGCGCGTCGGCCAGTGCGGATACGGAGCACCATTCTCCTTCGCTCGGATCCACGCAGCGGTGGACGGGAGCAAGGCCAGCACGATCGTCACGATCGGAAAGACCAGGCCCACGACGTCAGCTCCTGTGCCGCCATACTGGTACTCCGCGATGGTGGAGGCCAGCGAGAGGCTGATCAGAGTGCTGACGATCGACACGGCGCACCCCGCGACCACGATCCACTGGCTGGTCCTCTTGCGAAGCAACAACATCACCGTTCCGACCGACAACAGCACGCCCGCGACGATGTTCAGCATCGTGATGGCGATCAGCCCTGTCCAAGCGCCGGACCCGGTGTCGTAAGTCGATTCGCTGATCATCGCGGTAAGTCCGAAGGCCATGAGGAGGCCGCCGACGACATTCGCCAAGCCGCCGAGTCCGGAGAGAACAACCGCGATGATGCCTGTGGCTGCGCTCGGAGACCTGGATGCGGGCGGCAGTGGGTAAGGCTGCTGTCCGCCCGGGTAGCCGCCTTGCGGTGGGTAGCCGCCTTGCGGCGGGTAGCCAGGCTGCTGCTGCGGGTAGCCAGGCTGCCCTGGAAACCCCTGACCGTAGGGCCCGTACGGATAGTTCATCAATCCCCCTCGACGAAACGACCGGCACTCAGCCTATCGGCCGAGATACTTCAGTCTGTGCAGTCCGATGCTGTCCTTGAAGGCCGACCCCGCAACGTCAAGTTCGACTTCAAGGTCGACGACGAAACAAGGCACTGACATGACCCTGTCTCCACCACCTCGCGCCGAGGTTTTCTTGGTAGAGAGCCGCCTCAACCCGATCTCGACGCGAGCCACGCTCGAACTCACCGATGACAATTTGCGCTGCACAGTCAAGGAGTACTCGAAGTGGGTCGAGAAGGCCTTGGGGATTTCAGATCTCAGATCTCGGCTTCAAGCTGGCGAGGCGGTTGTGGCGTTCGATTTCCGGCGTGAGCAGCTGAAGATCAAGTGGCTCAAGCAATTTCTGAACGCGGGATTTTCCGTTAGCGAAGGCGGCTCACGCCGTTGGCTGGTGTCTCTCGTTTATCCCACTGGAGTCATGGCATTGGTGGAGGTTGTGGACGGCTGGGACGTCCACAACGAATGGCGGTGGGCCCTGCCAGGCCAACGAGCGATATGAGCGCGACTGGCGGAATTGGCGGAATTGGTCACAAGTTTCTCGGCGACGAGTACTGGTAATCCTTCATATTCGATTCCTGCATATGGTCCCAGGGGGCCGCACTCCGGACCGAACCAGCGGCGTTGACCGTCGCGCGCTCGACGTCCTGGGCCGGGGAAGCGATGCCACTTCTGCAGGTCGGCGCTTATTGCAGCGAGTGCAATCGCATACGGCATTCCGCTCTGCACCTGCAATCCAGACGACTCCGCGGGTATCCCGCGATTGGAACTCCGCCCGGTTACCACCCGCGCCATCGGTCGTGAAGGCGCTGTGCATGCCCGGTAGCGGTGGACGACGATTACCAACAATCAAACCGCTTGGTGCGGTACGCGATTCGATATGTCATACCGGTAACTCGCCGTATCCAATCCTGCCGTATTCCTCCGGTCGCGAGGCATCGAGCCAATTGAAATCCGGCAGGGGAGAACCCACGCCCAGCGGGGTGTGCCGATCGTCAAGGAGGCCGTTACTCGTCCAGCGGTGTGCAGTCCTTCCACTGGCCGTCCTCCTTGACCAGAGTGAACTGGCTGGGATCGGCGGTGTAGGTGAATTGGCCGCCTAGGTCGATGATGAGAGTTACGTCGGCCGTTGCGGTATCGCCGTTGACCAGGACGTTTTCGATCTTGCCGAGTTTGAACTGCATGGGCGCCGGGATCGGCTCACTGGCCTGATCGCGGTACTTCGCGCAGGTCAACGGGGCGATTTTGGCAAAATCCGATGTGCCGTGCGCTTCGGAGACCCGGGCGATCACGTCGCGGATCTGATCCTCGCCAGAAACCGTCGACGTCGGCGCAGGCGGTGAGGCTGAGGCGGCGTCCGCACCGCAGCCTGAAAGTAGTAGTGCTGCGGTGCCGATCAGTGCGGCACTAATGATGCGGATGGCCATGCGTTTATCTTGACAGCAATTTCACAGGTTTGGCGTCCCAACGCCGTTTTCAAAGTCTCACTCACAACGTCGCCAGACAGTGGTGCCCGGTTTACCTGACATAATGTGGCTTATCGGCATTTGGCTGACCTGGACGAGAGTCGCCATAGCACCTTCGGCGCGTAGGCATCGAAGCCCAATCGTCACCCCTCGTGCTCATGGCGCGGATGTGCGCAAACCCCCGCAAGCGTCGCGGCGCCAGTCGGCCAGCCAAGGATCCCGTCGCCGTGAGACGCCGCATCGGTTACACCCGTCGCGACGACCGACACAGCGCAGAGCGCCACTGAACCCCCTGCCCGGCCTCTGCGTCGACCCTGGCCATTTCGTCACAGTGACGAATTGTCTACGGCGGTCCGATCGACGTCCATCGACGAATCACGTTCTTGCGCACTTTGTTTCCAAGACCTCCCGGCGACTCGCCATCGGACGCAGCGCCGGGCTCAAGGAGAGTGGCCGCCACATGGTGCGCCTGCGCCTGGCGACTTCTCGCCATGCATGCCACCCACCCCTTTCGAAACCATCGGGTCCATCAAACCCATCGTGCCGCTCTCGGACGACCTACACTCCCCCGCCGTCTATACGTCACAGTGACGTAATACTGTGGGGCGCAGGGACATTCGGGCGACGCAGGCTGCGATATTCCCACGATGGCCGCCGCTCATTCCGGATTGCACAACTTCCACGTCATCGACCCCTCAGTTCAGGCGACACGGTGTTCGATTCTAAGTCTGTGTTTGCGCGCCCGTTGACACGTATCCATGCACCTCAATTCTGGCCACGGCCAACGAGTGCCCCGCCACCGACGTCTCCATGGTCGTGACGCCATCCACGAGCCGATCAGCGATAAAATCGAGTAGTCCTACCCATCCGCTGACTGGTGCAGTACGGCAAGGTATTTGGCATGAATGCCCTCAATGCGCTCTCGAAGAGTAGCCCCGCCTTCTTCGTTCAGGCCGCCATCGCGTTCGGCGTGAGCTCCCTGGCCTTGGTTGCCGGAATCTACTTCCTACCACTGGATCTGTGGCAACGATCGTTCCTCGCCATGACTGCGCTCTTTGTCGTCTCCAGCTCTTTCACGCTGGCCAAAGTCATTCGAGACCAACAGGAGGCCGCCACCATCCGCGTCAGACTCGATGAAGCACGGCTGGAGAAGCTGATCGCAGAACACGATCCATTCGGCACGACGAGCTGAATCACTACCAGCAGAAGTCGCACCTATTGGGCTCGAGAGCAGGCGGATTATCTCCGTCCCAAACGCCGCTCGGCAGGCTCCCCTGGTACGGAACGTTGCCTTGTTCGTGTGCGACCCAGTACCAGGTGTGGCAGATGTTCATGTCCCAGTTGTAATAAACTCCTGGCCCCGCTTGGCCGCCGGATCGCGGGGCGGGTTGTGGGTACTGCATGGGATCTCCTGGGCACCAATGGAATGGCCCGGAGTCGGCTTGGGCAGTACCTGCCATCCCCACTGCAGCGAGCCCGAGGGCGCCCGACAACAGGGCCACGCCAGCCATCTTCGTCATGTTGCGGGTAGCGATCATGGCTTTCCCCTTCATTTGCATGGTCCACATGTGGGCCCTTGGCATAAAGGTTGCGGCCAACGCCTTGGCGGATTCTTGGGGTGCAGATCAACTTGGGCAGCACAACCGAAGTACTAGCTGATGAGGCCGAGTTTCTCGGCGAGGTCGAGCACGGCTTCGGCCCGGGCGCGGGTGGGACCAACACTGCCGTCATAGGGTCCGGTGGGCGTGTCCAGGCGGGCGAGCGTGCAACGCGCCTCATCGATCTCCAGCGGTGATGGGCTGAGCAGACTGTTGATCGTCTCAGCATGGGCGAGATCCAGACACAGCCGGCCGGTCATGCCGGCAGCTTTAGCCACCTCGGTCTCACGTGCCAGGTCGGACGCCTGGTCACGCATCGTAGGTCCGTCGATGGGTGCTGGGAGTCCTGCAGCTCGACTGGCGATCACTAGCCTCGCGCGCGGATACGCCAACACCATCGGATCGGCGCACATCCCGGTGTCGCGGCGGAAGTCCCCCACCCCGAATGCAATTCGAGAACAGCCCGTGGCCTTTGCGAGATCAGCAGCCGATTCGATGCCCACCGCTGACTCGACCAGCGCCACCAACGGTGTGTTGGCAGGCAGCCGGGCGGTGGTTGCGGCGACTTCGTCGGCCGATTCGGTCTTGGCCAGCATCACGCCGGCGAGTCCAGGCGCGCCGGAGAGGGCGTTCAAATCAGCCGTCCAGGCAGGCGTGCTCGCACTGTTGATCCGCACCCATCCCTGGCCACCGCCGCACAGCCACTCGGCCACCGACTGGCGGCCTGCGGATTTCTGAGCATCGGGCAGCCCATCCTCGATGTCGAACACGACCGCATCGGCGCTGCCGGCGACCGCGGCTTCGAACAGGCCGCAGCCATCCGGGACCCCTGGCTGTAACAGCCACGTCCGGGCCAACGACCAGTGCGGCCTGCGGATCCGCTCCGCGACCTGCGATGAAACTGTCACGCCGACCACCTCTCTCTCGGGCGATGTCGCGTCTATCGTCACCCCCGGCAATGCGGTCCGCCAGATTGCGCACATTATGTTCACGCTCACGTTCAAGGCGCTGATGTGCGACGCGCCACGCCCATTTCTGACCGTTTCTTCTCAGTGACTGCCCCTCCCCGACTTCCCACTGCGACCCACGCCTACACGACCGGTCGTCTCTGCGAACGTCCAGAAGTGGGTGCAGCGCTGCTCATCCACCACTAGCCTCGTCTAGTAGTCGATCGGCAGGGGCGAAGAACGTGGCTGCGGACATCAAGACCCGATCGCACTGGCTGATGGGCTATGGACTGTCCCGCGCGACGATGAAGCTGCTCGCTCGCCAGGGTGATCCGTTTGCCCAATTGATGATCGACAGCAGCCAGCCCGAGAACGTGTATGACCTCGTCGAGCAGGTCCGCCAGCGGGGGCGGATGTCCCCGGTCGTCGGCAACGGGTGGGTCACCGCTGACGCGCAGATTGTCCGTGACGTGCTACGCGACGGCAGGTTCCGGACCCTCAAACCGAAGGACCGGTCACCATTTCACGTCGTACAGCGGATGCTGGCGAAAACCAATCCCGGCGTGCTCAACGCCACCGAACCGCCGTCCCTGCTCGTCACTGATCCACCCGAGCATGCACGGTTGCGACGCCTGGTTTCGCGGGCATTCACCCCCCGCGCGATCGACGGGCTTCGTCGCCGCATCGAGGAGATCTCCAGCACCCTGCTCGACGATCTGAGTGACCGCACCCAGTGTGATTTGGTCGCCACCTACGCTTCGCAAATCCCGATCGAAGTCATCGCCGAGATGCTGGGCATACCCCGCGACGAGATAACGCACCTCTACGCATTCGCCGACCCCGGCACCAAACTGCTCGCCGACACGGCCGTCTCTTGGCACGACTTCCGCACCGCCATCGCAGCGTTGCGCGAGTTCGAAGACTACATCGCCGCGCACATCGAGCGGCTCCGACGGCGCGGCGCCGACGACAGCATCTTGTCAGCCGTCAGCGATCTCACCGACAACGAAGTCCGGATGTTCGCGGGGCTGCTCCTGGGTGCCGGGTTCATCACTACGGCCCATGCATTCGGTAACGCAGTCGTGGCACTCGTGGGTCACCCCGATCAACTGGCACGGCTCCAGGCATGTCCCGAGGGCTGGCCCAACGCCGTCGAGGAGGTGCTGCGCTACGACTCGGTCATCCAAATCGCTGCCCGGGTGGCCACCGAGTCAATTCACATCGACGACTACACCGTGCAGAAGGGATCGGCCATCGTCCTGCTCGTCGGCGGCGCCAATCGTGATCCCGCCGTCTTCGAACGTCCCGACGAATTCGACACTGCCCGTGCCAACGCCCGCGACCACATCAGCTTCAGCACCGGTATTCACGTCTGCCTCGGTGCCCCGCTCGCTCGCATGGAACTGCACATCGGCCTGCGAGCACTGTTCGAACGCTTCCCCCAACTAGCCCTCGCCGGCGAACCCACACTGAACGACAGCACCCTGCTGCACGGAATCAAACACTTGCCCGTCCACCTCGGACCCACGAGGGTCACCGCCGGCTAGCAGTCCGCAAAGCCGACAACCAGGGAGTAGCCGTGCCGACGCTGTACGAAGTCGTCAACTACCACTCATACGCCGAGTTCATGAGCGTGTACAACAGCTCCGACGCGTCGTTGATCATCAATGACCTATTGCTCCGGTCGTTGGGGAACTACGACACGACAACACGTTTCGCGATCGCCAGCCAGCTCCTCGACGACGGCGCTGACCCGGCAGCCCAGTACGAGATAGGGCACCGCTGGTCGCCCGGATGGACGAGTATCTACGCGATCGATGACGCCCCAGCACACCAGCGCGGACCGATTACAAGATGCCCGTGCCCTGAGCCACGAACGCGAATCCCACCAGCGTCAGGATAGCTACCAGGATCGGTGTGCGATAGCCACCTACCCAGTCATGTACCAGCCGCAGTGCCGCTTGGGTTTTGGTCGGTGCGAGCACATTGCTGATCAGCACGATCTCGACGACCGCGAGGCTCACGACGACGAACACGACCGCGGCGCCGATCTGCGCGCCGATCACGGCCCCCGACGCCAGGATCGTGGCGAGCGAGAACATGACAAGGGAAGGGTTCGGCCCCGCCCAGAAGCCGATCACGAACGCAACCCACAAAGCGCCGCTCTCCCACGCCCTGTGGGCGCGCCTCAGCAGTCGCTGCGTGGCCGATGCGCCCTTCGCCGGCGCATCCTGGCCCCGCTTCAACAAACGCGAGATGGGCGACGACGCGTCCGAATCCGCAACCGCGGTCGTTGTTTTGGCGTCCCGGGCCCGCCGACGTGTCACGAAGCGCACCGCCATCAGGGCCGCGATCGCCAGCACCAGTACACCCAGGAAGATTTCGACGCGCCGGACGGTGGAACTCGCAGTGGTGGCGGGATTGGCCAAATCGTGCGCGAAGGACGAGAACAACGGCGTGAAGTGCAGCACCAGAAGCGGGACCAACAGCAAGACGAAGCTCGCGCTCACGCAACCGATCCAATACACCAGCAGGTTTTGCGCAGGGCGTGGCCTGGAGATCAGCAGAAGATTGACGCCGAGACGTACCGGGTCGAGTGCGATCGGAAGTGCCAGCACCGCCACCGAACTCCACATTGCCGACAACCTACCGCGCCCCGTCCGTCGCCGAACAAGCCGCGTCGCGATGGCTTCGACTGTGGTGCAACGGGTTCACGAATCCAGACGATCGAATTGACCGTGCCGGTACTGCTCGACACACGACGCCCGTCTGACCTTGCCGCTGGTCGTGATCGGTATCGAACCCGGAGGCACCAGAACCAGATCCGCGATGCTGAGTCCGTGCGTGTTGAACACCGCCGACGCCACTTCGCGCCGAACGGCGACCAGGTTCTCCGTCACCTCGTCGTCCGACGCGCCGCGCTTCTTCTGCTCGATGATGGTGACGAGTTTCTCCGTTTGACCGTCCGCGACCGATATCGCCGCGACACGGCCTCCGGTGATCTCCTGGATCGTCGCCTCGATGTCGTCGGGGGCGTGATTGCGTCCGTAAACGATCAGAAGGTCCTTGATGCGTCCGACGATGAACAGCTCACCGTCGGAGATGAAGCCGAGATCTCCAGTCCGCAGCCAAGGGCCTTCCGGCGTGCCATCCGACGGACCGACCAGCACGCCCCGGAAGGTGTCGTCAGTCTCTTGCGGTTTGCCCCAATACCCTTCAGCGACGTTGCCGCCGTGCACCCAAATCTCGCCCGTCGTCCCCGCCGGACACTCGGTGCTGGTGTCGGGATCCACGATCCGCACCACCGGGGCTTCCGGTTCGCCGTAACTGATCAGCGCGGTACCTCGCCCACCCACGAGCGGCTTCGCGTGCCCATCGGATAGTTTCTCGGCGTCGAAGTGAACGACTTTCGGCGGCTCACCCGGTGCCCGGGTGGATACGTACACCGTCGCCTCCGCAAGTCCGTAGGACGGTCGGACCACCGACTCCCGCAGATTGAAACGGGAGAACCGCTGGGTGAAGCGGCGCAGGGTCGCCGGGTGCACGCGCTCACTACCGGTGACGATGATCAACACGTCCGAAAGATCGAGGCCTGTCATGTCCTCGTCCGAGGTCTTGCGCGCCGCCAGTTCGAACCCGAAGTTCGGACCCGCCGTGTAGACGTGCCTATTGCTCGCCATCAACTGCATCCACCGCGCCGGCCGCTGCAGGAAGGCAACCGGGCTGGTGAGAACGGTGCGCAGCCCCAAGATGACCGGTGCACATATGCCAAGCAGCAAGCCCATGTCGTGATAGAAGGGCAGCCACGACACGATGGTGGTGTCCGGCGGCGGAACCTTGCCGTAGTCGGCGAAGTAGCCGGCCATCAGTTGGTCGAAGTTGGCCTGAACGTTGTCGTGCGACATCATGACGCCGGCCGGCTGCCGGGTCGAGCCGGACGTGTATTGCAAGTACGCCGTACTGCCGCCGTCCACCTCGGCGTGAGGACCGGACCGAGAGTCTCGGCTCAGCAGGTCGACCTCGACCGGGGCCGCGCCCGAGTCCGGCCCGAGGTGTTCGGCGACGATGCCTGCGACCGCGGACGTCGTCAGCACCGCGGTGGGTGACGCGTCGCGGAAGACCAGACCGACACGCTCATCGATGGCGCCACCGAGCGGTACCGAAAGCGGAATCGCAATGCGACCCGCCTGCAGCGCGCCGAGAAACGCCACCACGTAATCGAGCCCTTGCGGCGCCAAGATGGCGGCGCGGTCACCCACGGACCCGCGAAGAGCAAGCTCCTTGGCAACGCTTGACGATCGCTGATACAGCTGCGACCACGTCAGCGACTCGGGGTCGCCTTCCCAGTTCCGGTCGTAATCGATGAAGGTGACCGCTACGTCGTCCGGCTGCAAACTGGCGCGCTCGCGCAGAACGGCGGGGATGGAAGCCTCAATCACGTCCGTCAGGTTACCGCGAGCAGTCACTGCCAAAGCGCTGTGAAAAACGGCGTCTCAGAACCCAACGTGCTCAGGGTCTGGACCCAGCCGCCGCGGTCTATCGTTGTCGCCGTGACACGGTGCCACGCCAGGGAGCGGTCAAGGTTGTGAGTTGGTCTTCGGCGTCGGCCGATCATTCGTCCGCGACGAGCGTCGCACCAGTTACCCCAGTTGCCGTCATCGGCATGGCGTGTCGACTGCCAGGCGGCATCGATTCACCAGAGCAACTTTGGGAAGCGTTGCTGCGTGGCGATGACCTGGTCACCGAGATTCCGGCCAACCGCTGGGACGCCGATGACTTCTACGATCCCGAGCCCGGCATGCACGGCCGGTCGGTCTCCAAGTGGGGCGCCTTCCTCGACGACGTCAGCGGCTTCGACGCTGAGTTCTTCGGCATCAACGAGCGCGAGGCGACATCGCTCGATCCGCAGCATCGGCTGCTGCTTGAGACTTCCTGGGAAGCCGTCGAACATGCCGGTCTCACACCGGAATTGGTGACGGGCTCGCTGACCGGTGTGTTCGTCGGACTGACTCACGTCGACTATCAATTGGTGGCCGCCCAATCCCCCACCATGGAAGGGCCATACGGCTTTCAGGGCAACAGTTTCAGCATGGCGTCAGGGCGGATTGCCCATGCCCTGCGTGTACACGGTCCCGCCGTCACGGTCGACACCGCCTGTTCGTCGAGTCTGTTCGCCGTGCACATGGCGTGTCGCAGCCTCAACGATGGCGAAAGCGACCTCGCCCTGGCGGGTGGTGCGTACGTGATGCTGGAACCGCGCAAGTACGCTGCGGCGTCGGCGCAGAGCATGCTGTCACCAACGGGACGCTGTCGTGCGTTCGACGCGGCGGCGGACGGATTCACCTCCGGCGAGGGTGTCGCCATGGTCCTGCTCAAGCGCTTGCCCGATGCGTTGCGCGACGGCGATCGGATCCTGGCCGTGGTGCGTGGCACCGCGGCGAATCAGGACGGCCACACCGTGCACATCGGGACGCCATCGCAACGGGCGCAAAGCGCCGTGTACCGAAAGGCGCTGGCCGCGGCCGGTGTTGACGCCAACACGGTCGGCATGGTGGAGGCTCACGGCCCCGGCACCCCCATCGGTGACCCCATCGAGTACGCGAGCCTGGCCGAGGTCTACGGCATCGATGGCCCCTGCGCGCTCGGGTCGTCGAAGACCAACTTCGGCCATACCCAGTCGGCCGCAGGGGCACTCGGACTCATGAAGGCCGTCCTCGCGCTACAACACGGATTGGTGCCGCAGAACCTACACTTCAACCGGTTGCCTGACGCGCTGGCCCGCATCGACACCAAACTCTTCGTACCGCAAGAGGTTTCACCGTGGACCAGCAACGGCGGCCAGCCCCGCCGCGCGGCGGTGTCGAACTACGGGCTTTCTGGAACCAATGTCCATGCAGTGTTGGAGCAGGCGCCGACATCCACGGCCGAAGACGAGCCGGATGAGGCTGCGCCACTGCTGTTTCCGCTGTCGTCCAGCTCGGCCGACGAGCTGCGTCGCACCGCAGGCCGGCTCGCCGAATGGCTCGGCGCACACGACGACGTGGGGCTGCCCGATCTGGCGTACACACTGGCCCGTCGGCGCGCGCACCGGTCGGTCCGCACCGCCGTCATCGCGCGCGACAAGCCGGAACTCACTGCGGCGCTACGCGAGGTCGCCGAGAACGTCACCCCTTACGGGTCGGCGACCGGGTACGACGATCAGGGACCGGTGTGGGTGTTCTCCGGCCAGGGTTCCCAGTGGGCCGGGATGGGAGCTGAGCTTTTGGCGAACGAACCGGTGTTCGCCGCCACCGTCGCCAAGGCCGAGCGGGTGATCTCATCCGAATGCGGATTCTCGGTGACCGAGGCGATGTCGGCAGGCCAGACTGTGACCGGCCAAGACCGGATCCAGCCGACGCTGTTCACCATGCAGGTTGCCTTGGCCGCCATCCTGAAGGCATACGGTGTGCGCCCTGGCGCGGTCATCGGACATTCGGTCGGCGAGGCCGCGGCGGCCGTCGTCGCGGGCGCGCTCTCGCTGGATGACGGGCTGCGCGTGGTGTGCCGCCGCGCCGGACTGATGTCCCGGGTCGCCGGTGCCGGCGCCACGGCGTCGGTGCAACTTCCTGCCCAGCAAGTCCTTTCGGAGTTGGCGGTCCGCGGCAAGAACGACGTCGTGGTCGCGGTAGTCGCGTCACCGGAGTCGACGGTGATTGCCGGCGCGGCGCCGCTGGTTCGCGAACTGGTCGCGAACTGGGAGCAGCGTGACGTGATGGCCCGCGAGATTCCCACCGACGTCGCATTCCATTCGCCTCACGTCGACCCGATCGTCAACGACCTCACCGAGTCACTCGCCGAGCTCAAGCCGATGACGCCGGAGATTCCCTTCTACTCGGCGACGTCGTACGACCCACGGGAACAACCGGTATGCGATGCCCGCTACTGGGCGGCCAACATGCGCCGCATGGTGCGGTTCGCCGCGGCGGTGCGCGCCGCTCTGGAGGATGGCCACCGAGTCTTCGCCGAGTTGGCGCCCCATCCCCTTCTCACCCACGCGATCGAACAGACCGCCAGAAGCATCGACATGCACCCGGCGATTCTGGCGGGTATGCGCAGGGATCAAGAACTCCCCCACGGGCTGAAGGAATTCGTCGGCCAACTTCATTGCGCGGGCGCAGCGGTCGACTTTTCGGTGCTCTACCCGAATGGGCAGCTGGTGGATGCACCGCTGCCGACCTGGACCCACCAGCGGCTGTGGTTCAGCAACGACGGTGATGAAGGCGCACCGCGCGGCGGTCACACCGTGTCGGTACATCCCCTGTTGGGTCAACACGTTCGCTTGCAAGAGGAGCCCGAGCGCCACGTCTGGCAGTCCGCCGTCGGGACGGACACCCAACCGTGGCTGGGCGATCACCAGATCCACGACGTCGCCGTGTTCCCAGGGGCGGCCTATTGTGAGATGGCTCTGGCCGCGGCTGGCACGGTGCTCGGCGAATCCGCCGAAGCCCGCGACATCCGCTTCGAGCAGGCATTGCTCCTCGATGCGCAGACCGCGGTCGGTGTCGTCGCATCGATCGAGACGCCGGGCGTCTTCGACTTCGTGGTGGCGACCAATCAGCAGGGCGAGCAGGTGCGGCATGCCGCAGCCGTTCTGCATGCTGCAGACGACGAACGACCGCCCACGCACGACGTGTCGGGCCTGCTGGCCGCGCACCCCGACCGCCACGACGGCAGCGTCGTTCGGGATCGGCTTGGCCAGAACGGTATTCACTATGGTCCGGCCTTCACGAGCCTGATTGCCGTGCATACGGGTGCGGACGGGTTGGGTACCGTGCTGGCCGAAGTCGCGCCGACCGGGCCGATCCGCGCGGAGCAGGCCGCGTACGGCGTGCACCCCGCGCTCCTGGACGCCTGTTTCCAGTCGGTCGCCGCTCACCCGGACGTTCAAGCGATCGGCGGGGACGCGCTGGCCGTGCCGACGGGTGCCCGACGCCTGCGCGCCTACGACTCGGCGCGCAACGCCCGGTTCTGCTTGACTCGCGTCACCGCCGGTTCCACCGGTATCGAAGCCGACGTCGAGGTGCTCGACCGGCACGGCACGGTGCTGCTCGTCGTACAGGGGCTGCGATTCTCGACCGGCGCATCCGAGAACGCACGCAAGGACCGGGTGCTGTCCGAACGCTTGTTGACCATCGAATGGCAGCAGCGCCAGCTGCCCGAGCTGCCCAAGGCCGACGCGGGAACGTGGCTGCTCATCGGCTGTCCCACTGAGGATGTGGTGGTCACCGAGCTGAGCGCGGCACTGGAGAGCCATGGCGCGCATTGCCTCAGCATGGACTGGCCCCACCACGCCGGTAGTTCGAACGTCGAGACGCTCAGAAACCAATTGCGCAGCGGTGAATTGACCGGTGTGGTGGTCGTGACCGGGCCTCGGGACGCCGCAGACGAGCAGAGCGCGCTGCAAGGCCGCGAGTACGTGCAGCATCTGGTGCATGTCGCCAGCGAATTGGTGGAGACGTCCGGGGAGCCACCGCGTCTGTACGTGGTGACACGCGGCGCACAGGCGGTGCTCGAAGGCGAGCGGCCCAACTTGGAGCAGGCCGGGCTGCGTGGCCTGATCAGGGTGATCGGCAATGAGCATCCACCTCTCGGCGCCACCCACGTCGACGTCGACGACGCCGAAGGAGTCGCCGGACTGCTGGCACGGCAACTTCTCGTCGGGTCGGACGAGGACGAGACCGCGTGGCGAAACGGCCACTGGCACACCGCTCGGCTGTATCCAAGGCCGCTTGGCCCCGAAGAGCGGCACACCGCCGACGCCGACCCGCAGCGCGACGGAATGCGTCTGCAGATGCGCACACCCGGCGATTTGGAGTCGCTGGAACTCGTTGCCACCGAACGGGTTCCGCCGGAGCCGGGCCAGATCGAGGTCACGGTTCTGGCGTCGAGCATCAACTTCGCCGACGTGTTGGTGGCGTTCGGCCGTTACCCCTCCTTCGAGGGACGACTACCGGAACTGGGCGCCGACTTCGCCGGGGTGGTGACCGCGGTCGGACCCGACGTGACCGACCACGCGGTGGGCGATCACGTGGCAGGTCTCTGCGCCGACGGCTCTTGGCGCACCTTCCTGACCTGCGACGCGCGCCTGGCCGTCACGCTGCCTGCCGGCCTCTCCGACGCCCACGCGGCCGCGGCGACCACTGCGCACGCCACCGCCTACTACGGCCTGCACGACCTGGCCCACCTCACCGACGGCGACAAGGTGTTGATCCACTCCGCGACGGGCGGGGTTGGCCAAGCGGCGATCGCCATCGCCCGCGCCGCGGGGGCCGAGATCTACGCCACCGCGGGCAGCGATGCACGTCGAGACCTTTTGCGCAACATGGGCATCGAGCACGTGTACGACTCACGAAGCCTGGAGTTCGCCGATCAGGTTCGAGACGACACCCACGGGTACGGCGTGGACGTCGTGCTCAACTCCGTCACCGGCGCGGCTCAGCGCGCCAGCCTCGAATTACTCGCGTTCGGTGGACGATTCGTCGAGATCGGTAAACGCGACATCTACGGCGACACCCGGATGGGGCTCTTCCCCTTCCGGCGCAACCTCACGTTCTACGCCGTCGACCTCGGGCTGCTGGCACACAGCCACCCGGACCGGTTTCGGCGACTGTTGACCACGGTGTATCAACTCACCGCCGACGGTTCGCTGCCGCCGCCCGACTGCACCCACTACCCGCTCTCCGAGGCCATCACGGCCATTCGGGCGATGAGCGGCGCGCAGCACACCGGCAAGCTGGTACTCGACGTCCCGACCACCGGCCGGGTGCGAGTGGCGGTGCCGCCGGCTCAGGTCGAGGTCTTCCGGCGAGACGGCGCGTACATCGTCACCGGCGGACTTGGGGGCCTTGGCCTGTTCTTGGCCGATCACATGGCCTCCGCGGGTGCCGGGCGCATTGTGCTGTCCTCGCGGACCCAGCCAACCGCGGAATTGCTCGAGAGGATCGACGCCATCCGGGCGAGCGGCACCGACGTCGTCGTCGAGTGCGGCGACATCGCAGAACCCGACACCGCGTCGCGGTTGGTCGCGACGGCGACCGCCACCGGGCTGCCAGTGCGCGGCGTTCTGCATGCCGCCGGGGTGATCGAGGACGCCATGCTGCCCAACGTCACCGACGATCTGATCGAACGTGACTGGGCACCAAAGGTTTACGGTGCCTGGAATCTGCATGGCGCTACGGTCGGCGAACCGTTGGATTGGTTCTGCTCCTTCTCTTCGGCGGCCGCGCTGGTCGGCTCGCCGGGGCAGGGCGCCTACGCTGCGGCCAACAGCTGGCTAGACGCCTTCGCGAGGTGGCGTCGAGATCGTGGCCTACCCGCCAATACCATCGCGTGGGGCGCGTGGGCCGAGATCGGGCGCGGTACCGCGATGGCGGCGAGCGCCGAGGTTGCCATCGCTCCAGACGAAGGCGCGTACGCATTCGAAGTCCTGTTGCGCCATGACCGCGCCTACGGCGGCTACGCCCCGATCGCCGGCACCCCGTGGCTGTCGGCCTTCGCCCAACGCACACCCTTCGCCGAGGCATTCCGCGCCACCAGCAAGAACCCAGTGGGCGCAAGCAAGTTGCGCGCCGAACTCGACGAACTGCCCCACGACGAATGGCCTTTGCGGTTGCGGCGGATGATCTCCGATCAGGTCAGCGTCATCGTGCGTCGCAGCATCGATCCGGACCGGCCGCTGCCCGAATGCGGCATCGACTCGTTGGGCGCCCTCGAACTGATCACCCGCATCGAGGCCGAGACCGGAGTGCGCGTCAGGGCGACGGAGATCACCACCATTCGTGGCCTCGCGGGGCTTCTCTACGAGAAACTCGCACCCGCCGAAACCGCCTGACTTGACTTGTTATCGAGACAATTTCGGATTGAGGAAGACGTATAGCGTATCGATCTTGTTCTCACGAACGACGACGACGTCGAGTCCGGTGTACTCGGGCGTCTCGTCCTTCGGACCGGAGCCCCACGCAAGGATTCCACCGTCGTGGAGCGCTTGAGGCTCGCCGTAGGGTGTATAGACGAAGTGCGGATGGGTCGCGCGGAGTTCCCCGGCGAACTTGTCCACGGCGTCGTGTCCGACAAAGACGCCGTCCTGAACATGGACCACGCAATCGTCGGTATAGAACTCTTCGACGGCAGCGCGGCGACGAGCCGCATCACCTTCGCCGAAGACCTCCTGAAGGTTTCGATCAAGAAGTTCTGCAATACGCTCGGTCACTATTACCCCTCCTCGAAGAGACACGCTCTCGCGTTGGATGATTCGCCCGGCCAGGCGGGCTCCGCTATGTGGCCAGGCGCGCGGCGACGGACACCACCCGGTGAGCCAAGTGTGTCAGTGCTGCGGTGGTGGGTTCGGCGACCTGAGTGAGGTTGTCGGGTCCGGTGACGTGGCTGACACCGTACGGGTTGCCGTCGGCGAACTTGATCGGGTCGGTGTAGCCAGGCGGGACGATGATGCCGCCGAAGTGCATCAGGGAAATGTAGAGACTAAGCAGAGTTGTTTCTTGACCTCCGTGGAGCGTCTGCGAGGAGGTGAAGCCGGCGTAGACCTTGTCGGCGAGCTTGCCCTGCGCCCAAAGCCCGCCCAGCGAGTCGATGAAACCGCGGAATTGAGCTGCAGGAGAGCCGAATCGGGTCGGAGATCCGAAGATGACGGCGTCAGCCCAAAGGATGTCGTCTCCACTTGCGGCGGGTAGGTCCTTGGTTGCGTTGTAGTTGCCTGTCCAGGCGGGATTGTGCTCGAAGGAAGTGGGGTCCTGCGTTTCGGCGACGTGGCGTACGCGGACTTCCGCCCCGGCGCGTTCGCCGGCGTTGGCGATGTGTTGAGCCATGGTCGTGCCATGCCCGGTAGCCGAGTAGTAGATGACGGCCAGCTTGGTCATGCGAGCGCTCCCTCGAGGTTGGTCAGCACGCCGAGTTGGGCGAAGATGATCGATCCTTCCGGGTAGCAGTCAAACCTGATGATCTTGCCGTTCTCGTCGAGTTCGAAAACGTCGGCGCATGGGGCGTCCATCTGCTTCCCGGTAGCGGGCAACTCGCCGAAGGGCAGTTGCAACGGTCCGTCATGGGTGCCCTGAAGGGCGAGTTGGACGACAACCACATTGCCGTCGGTGTAGATACGGCCAAGTTCGCGATGCATGTTGGAGAACGCGGTTCCGTAATTGCGGACCGGTTCGGCGAGGTCATGACCACGGTAGGTTGCTCCCACGGAATTGTCCGTGAATTCACCGTCGGGGGCGAACAGCGCGATCCAGCCTTCGAGGTCTTTGCGTTCGGCAACCTCGTATGCGTTGCGGACAGCTCCGACGTAGTCGATGGTCATGGCAAATTTTGTCCTTTCACACATGTTTGCAGTGCCAGTGACTACGGCGGAAGGTGCCGAGTTCCTGGAGGGGCGCGTCATTTATTCGTGATATGTCACCTATCGTAACGGCAATACGTGATGTGTCAACCGAGTGCCGCGCCGCGCAGGCCCAGGCCGCCGCCACTGACGTACCGCGCGGTATCGCCGTCCGCGCAGACACGCAGAAAGGCCGCGCGCCAACGACCGAAATCAGCTGTGATCTGGCATTCTCAGGAGATGCGGTCGGCACCGCGTCACCGACCGCATACTGCCCCTGTGACGCCGCCGCTGCGAGAAGGCCACACCATGTCCGGTACTCAGCCGTCGAAGCGGCGAGGTCAGCCGCGGTGGCTCACGCCGGAACAGCAGCGTGCCTGGCTTGCCTACATCCGCGTACAGCTTCGGATGAATTACGAGATGAATCGCCAATTGCAGCTCGACAGCGGCCTGTCGTTGTCCGACTACGACATCCTTGTCGCGCTGAGCAACGCTCCGCACACCCGGATGCGAGTCGCCGACCTGGCTGCCCAGATCGGCTGGGAGCGTAGCCGCGTATCGCATCATTTGCGGCGTATGTGCGCGCGGGGTCTAACCGAACGCCAGCCCTCACCCGACGACGGCCGGGCCACCCAGGCATGGCTGACCGCCACAGGCCGCGAAGCCATCAAGCAAGCGGCGCCAGGGCACGTCGAGCTCGTGCAGCGACTGTTCTTCGATTCGATTCCCGACGAACTGGTGGCTCCGCTGACCGCAGCGTTGGAACACGTCAACGTCACCCTCAATCTCAACAGCTCGCTGCCACCGATTCCGAACTAACCGGCCTACCGCGCGGGACGAACCGACAACGCGACCGAAACAGACGGCGTCATTATTAGTGATGCATCACTAAAGTTTGCGGTAGTCATGCACCACAGCTCGCACGGGAGGGAGACGCTCAAACCGCCGACAGCACGAGTTGCGGGTCACCGCCATGCCCGCCTGCACGGAACACCGAGCGTTTATGCGATGCAAGGTCGGGTAGTGCCGGCAAGGTGAGTTCTTCACTTCTGCTGATCGCAGATCCGGGCGCCCCAGCGGCTTTGGCCCAAGACCTCGCCCAGACGCTGCCGGAGGCGATGGCCGGAAGTTCGTCATCGAGCCGGGAGTGGACGATCTCAGTGCTGGAAGAGGCGTATCACCTCAACGAACAAGCGACGCTGACCGAGGTCATGGACGGAGTCGATCCGGCAAGTCAACCTCAGGACGTCGTGGTGTACCTGACCGACCTGCCACGTCGTGACGGCACACTTCCAGTGGTCGCCGATATCAGCATCGCTCGCCGCTTCGGCGTTGTCTCCTTGGCGTGCGTCGGCGGACTGTTCATCAGTCGACGAGTGGGCGACATGGTCAAGTCGGTCGTCGCCGAAGTCGACGACCAGAGTGATCGGCCGTCAGCTGTCGGCAAGCTGACGAGGACCGAGGACGGGCAGAGTGTGCGGTACACCGCGCCACCCGCGTTCGCACGGCTGCGCCTACTCATTGGCATGGTCTATGCCAACCGCCCATGGAGACTGGCGGCCGGAATGTCGCGTGTCATGATGGCGACGTTCGCCACTGGCGCGGTCAGTTTGGCCTACCCCACCATTTGGCAGCTCTCCGCCACGATGGGTCCATGGCGTCTCAGTGTCGTGACGGTTCTAGCGACAGCGGCGATGGTCGGCTGGCTGATCGTCAACCACAAGTTGTGGGAACGACCGGATTCCTCCGTTGACCGGGAACGTGCCGCGCTCTACAACGCCTCAACTGCCGTCGCCTTGACTATCGGGGTGGTAGTCCTGCACTTAACGTCGTTCGTGCTGCTCGTGCTGACCGCGTGGTGGACGCTTCCGCCAACGCTGCTCGAACACAATATCGGCCACGGAGTCGGCCCGTCGGACTATCTGCGGCTGGCCTGGTTGGTGGCTGCGGTCGCAACGTTGGGTGGCGCCTTGGGGTCTGGATTGGAAGACGATCAAGCCGTCAAGCAGGCGGCTTACGGAGCACGCCAGCAGCAGCGATTCCAGCGTTCAGAACCAGACCTCAACGACTAGGTCAGCTCACCGGCTGATTCGCTATCCCTGCGGCTCCGGAATCGGGGCGAGCGAAGCGACGGGATATGCCTGACCCGATCGCCTTGACCACCGTGCGCGGGCGGCGGCCTGAAGCGACGTCAGCCACTTCGACCGGCGCTGCGATGAACGGGGCTTGCCGGTCCGGCCCGACGGCCACCAGTTGGCCTTGCCCACCAGCACCGCCAGCGCGGGCACGGTGATGGTGCGCACTATGAACGTGTCCACCAACAGACCGACGCCGATGATGAAGCCGCCTTGCACCATCGACCCGATGCTGCTGAACAGCATGGCCAACATGGGTGCGGCGAAAATCATCCCCGCAGTGGTGATTACGCTGCCCGTCGTGCGGACCGTGCGGATGACACCAGATCGGATTCCGTTCGGGGATTCGTCGCGAATCCGCGAGATCAACAACATGTTGTAGTCGACGCCGACGGCGACCAGCACGATGAACGCCATCCCCGGCGTGCTCGCAGCCATGGGTTGGCCACCGATGAGCTGGAGCACGATCACCCCGATGCCCAGCGACGCAAGGCACGAAAGGATCACCGTGCCAACGAGATACAGTGGCGCCACCACTGCCCGTAGGAGCAGTACCAGTATCAAGAAGACCACGGCGACGGTGATCAACACGATGAACCGCAGATCATGGTTGAAGTAGTCGCGCAGTTCGCTGTAGTACGGGGTCATGCCCGACATCGATATCGATGCATCGGCCAGCGACGTGTTCGCCTGTGCACCGCGGGCCGTGGCGAGGATCGTCTTGACCTGATCCATGGCCTTGGTGTCGTACGGGTCCAGCGAGGATTGCACCAGATATCGCGCCGAGTGCCCGTCTCGTGACATGAAGACCTTGGCGACATCCTTGAATTGGTCGTTGCCAAGGATCTCCGGCGAAATGTAGAAGCCCGCCACGCCAGGATCCGACGCGTTGAGCTTCATCGACAACAGGAAGGCCGAGGCCCGCGACAGTCCCTCGCCCAGCTGCTTGGTTTGGTCATCGAGGACCCGAAGCCCATCGGCGATCTTTCGACTGCCGTCCGCAAGGGCATCGGCACCCTGCTGAAGACTTGCCATGCTCGAGCCCAACCCATTGGGGTTGTTGGCGCCAAGCGTGCGAATGGCTTTGGCGGCCGCGTCGAGCGAGGGTTGCATCTTGTGCAAGCCATCGACGAGGTTTTGCAGCCGGTCCCGTTGTTCGCCGCAGTTCGGGTCGGTGTCGCACCCGGGATCGTTCTTCAGCCCTTCGAGTGCGTCGGTGGCCATGCCGACCATGTCCTGGAAATTCTGGCTGCCCGACCGGGGTGGCTGGCTCGGCGTGCCCGGGTCCCCAGGGTCGCCAGGATCGCCTGCGGCCTGCGCGTCGGCCAACTCCCGCTGCGCATCCTGGAACTCCTGGGAGCTCTGCAGTTGCTCCCGCACGCTGGACATCGTCTTGTTCAGGCCGTCGAGAATCCCGGTCATCTTCGTCAATTGGCTGCGCACGGTACTGAGGCTGTCGGCGAGTTTGTCGGCACCCCCCGTCAGCTCCGCCCGCGCGTCGGTGCTGTCGGTGATCTTCGACGTCGCGTCGGCGAGTTTGTTGCCGATCTCGCCTGCCTGATAGCTGAGCGTGGCCTGCTCCAGCGGCGCGCCGGTGGGCCGGGTGACGCCCCGCACCGTGTCGATGTCGGGTAACTGACTGACCCGTTGTGCCATCTGCTCGAGATCCGCGAGCGCCTTGGTCGTCCGCAAGTCGTGCGGGGAGTTGATGAAAACGTACTGCGGAGCGGTGAGACTCGCCGGGAAATGATGCTCGATCACAGCCATTCCGACGTTGCTTTCGGCCGATGACGGCAACGAGGTCCGCGCGTCGTAGCTGGTGTGCAACAGGGCCACGCAAGCCGCCAGCGGGACCAGGATGACGAGGCTGGCGACGAGGTGCCTGCCGGGGCGCCGCACGATGTGAATTCCGGACCGCCGCCAGAGCTTGTTGGTGAGCTCCCTTTTCGGCTTCGCCCAGCCACGGCGGCCGCCGAGCACCAGCATCGCGGGCAGCAGCGTGATCGAAGCAAGGAAGGCCACCGCAATCGAGACGGCCAGCGCAGGCCCGGTGGTGGAGAACACCTTGAGGGAGGTGAAGCTCATGCCGAGGAAGGTGATCGCGACGGTCGCCGCGGAGGCAGCGATCACCTTGCCGATCGATGACAGCGCGCGTGCGACGGCAAGATCGGAATCCAGCCCTTGCCTTAGGTATTCGTGATATCGGCTGATCAAGAAGACGGCGTAGTCGACGCCGGCGCCGATCATCATCGCGCTCATGAACACGATCGTCTGTTGGGAGATGGCCAGGCCCATCTCCGCGAGTGCGGCCACCACCTGCGTCGCGGCGGCCTGCGAGACGCCGATGGTCGCCAACGGCAGCAGGATGGTGAAGACGTTGCGGTACACCACGATCAGAATCAGCAGCACCATGACGATGGTCGCGGTCTCGATCACCCGCAGATCGCGCAGCCCGATCTCCTCGCGTTCGGCGACAGTGGCGGTAAGCCCCGTCATGTGCACCGTCAGCGCCGAGCCCGCGACGGTCTGATTGACGGTTGCCACGACGCGCTGGTAGGCCTCATTCGAGGTCGGTGAACCCAATTCGCCCGCAATGCCAACCGGGATGAACCACGCCTGGTGGTCCTTGCTTTCCATCACGTCACGCAGCGGCGGCTGGGAGATGAAGTTCTGCACCATCACGACATCGCGAAGGTTGCGATCCAACTTGTCCACCAAGGTGCGGTAGACGTCCTCGTCGGCGCTGGTCAGCCCGTGGTCGTTGGTGAGCACCACCAGGGCGATGTTCTGGATCCCCGGTTCGTGGAAGGCTTCCGTCATTTGGCGGGTCGCCGCCATCACCGCGGAGTTACCCGGCAGCAGCTCCTGATCGCGGTCGCTCGCCAGTTGCATCAAGGGCGTGACGGCCACCGACAGCACCGCGACCAGAATCAACCAGGCGCCGATCACCAACCACGGCCATCGCAGCACGACGTGTGCCAGACGCCCGAACACGGTGTTGACCGGCGACCTCTCGGCGAGGTCGTCGCGTACCACCCCGTTCGGTCTCCGCGGCCAAGTCAAGTTCACATCGTCTCACCGCTGAGCAACTGGCCGAGCTGCCGGCCGTACGAACTCAGCGCTTCGGTGGTCAACATTGCCTGATGGGTGCTGTCGATCGAGTGCACGACGATGTCGCCGGCCACGTGCGGTCGCCAGCTTCGGTGCAGGAACGAACTTCGAGGCGAGCGAAGCGACGGGGAATCACTTCGAGGCGAGCGAAGCGACGGGGAATCACTTCGGTCGCTCTCGTCCCGCTCAGCGGAGAACATGATCACATCACCATTGAAGACACCGGCTTCGTGGTCGCGGTAAAACGCGATGTTGGTGTTGAAATTGTCCACCATCTGATCCAGCAGCTGACCGTATCCAGCAAATTCAGCGCCGCCTGGCTCGCCAACCAGTTCGTCCAGCTGCTTCCTGTCCACGGCGTGGCTCGCCATGCTGCTGAGACTGGGCTCGGCGTCGAGCAGGACGAGCCGTGCGGCGCCACCACGCCGCTCGAGCTCCGAGGCGACTTCATGCGCGACGACGCCGCCAAACGACCAGCCAAGCAGGTGGTACGGGCCGTCCGGATGAATAGCTTGAATCCTGTCGGCATAGTTGGCCGCCATGTCGCGGATCGATCGTGGTGCCTCGCCATCGTCGCCGTCCGGGGCTTGCTGGATCCCGATGATCGGGCCGTCGAGGTAACCACCAAGAACCTGATAGGGCCAACTGACCCCGCTCACCGCATGCAGACAGAACACCGGAACACCGGCGCCGTCCTTCAGAACCTGAACGGGGACTATCTCTCCCGCCGACGCGGTGTTCGTCAGTAACCGCTCGCTCAACGTTCGCACGGTGGGCGCCTCGAAGACGGTCGACACCGAGAGGTCGGCGTTCAGGCTGGTGTTGACGGCCGCGATCAGGCGCATCGCCGAGATGCTGTCCCCGCCGAGGTCGAAGAAGGACTCATCAACGCCGACCCGTTCGACGTCGAGGACCCGGCCGTAGATGCCTGCCAGCACGTCCTCGGTGGGATTGCTCGGAGCGTGGTACTCACCGGCCCGGAATTCCGGGGCGGGCAACGCGCGGGTGTCGAGCTTGCCGTTGACCGTCATGGGTAGCGCCGAAAGCACCACCACCGCCGCCGGGACCATGTGTGCCGGTAACCGGTCGGCCAGCTGGGCGCGCATCGCCGCGGGGTCGGCCGTACCGGTGACGTACCCGACCAGGCGCTTGCCACCTGCGCCATCCTCACGGGCGATCACCACCGCCTGCTCGACGCCGTCGAGGCCGGCCAGCGCGGCCTGGACCTCGCCGGGTTCGACGCGGAACCCGCGGATCTTGACCTGCTCGTCGGCGCGTCCGACATATTGCAGCTGCCCATCGGCACCCCAACGCACCAGATCCCCGGTGCGATACATGCGTGAGCCTGGCGAGCCGCCGAACGGGCAGGCGACGTACCGCGACGCGGTCAACGCGGTCCGCCGCACATACCCGACGCTCACGCCTGCCCCTGCGACGTATAGCTCGCCGACCACACCGGGTTGGACGGGACGCAACCAGGCATCGAGCACGAACAGTGCCGCTCCTGGCACGGGCGAACCGATCGGCACCGATCTGGATGCCCCGGAGTGCCCAGCCTTTAGGGACGCAGTCATCGCCGCGTACACCGTGGTCTCGGTCGGGCCGTACGCATTGATCATCACCCGGCGGGGCGGACCTTCCTCCTCGCGTGCGGGGGAAGCCCACCGGTCGACCAGCTCGGCCGGGCAGGCCTCACCGCCCACCAGCAACGCCACCGACCCCAAGCCCTCGGGCGACAGCATCCCGGCCGCAGACGGCGTCTGGGTGAGCACGTCGATCCGTTCGCGGACCAGCATGGCGTGGAACTCGTCCGGTGTGGCCGCGACCGACTCCGGCACGACCACCAGGCGCCCGCCGTGCAGCAGTGCACCCCAGATCTCCCACACCGAGAAGTCGAAGGCATAGGAGTGGCACTGTGTCCACACCTGCGCCGGCGGTAGGCCGGTGGCCGGCGAACCGAACAGCCGGGTCACGTTGCCATGCGCGACGGCGACCCCCTTGGGCACGCCGGTGCTGCCCGAGGTGTAGATGACGTAGGCGACGTCATCGGGGGCGGGCACCGGTAGCGACGTGCACGGGTTGGAGTCGATCGCAGGGTCCGCAGGGTTGTCTACGGCAATCACCTTTACGCCCAGTCCGTCGAACCGCTCGGCGAGACCACTGGTGGTGATTGCGACGACGGGTGAGGCATCGGCCAGCATGAAGGCGAGTCGGTCCGCGGGCACGGCCGGGTCGATCGGCAGGTAGGCCGCCCCGGCCTTCAGCACCGCCAGAATCGACACGATCGCGTCGGCCGACCGCGAAAATAGCAGTGCGACAGACTCCCCCGCGCTCACGCCGTGAGCGACCAACAGGTGCGCCAGCCGGTTCGCGGCGTCGTCGAGTTCGCGATAGGTCATCGACAGCTCGCCGAAGGTCACCGCCATCGCGGCAGGCGCGCGCTCGACCTGGGCGGCGAACAATTCTGGAATCGACACGGCTGCGGCCGCCGGTTCGGACAGCACCGCGCGATGACCGATCTCGCCGAGCCGGGCGTGCTCGTCGGCATCGAGCAGGTCGACCGACGAGAGCCGCCGCGTGGGTTCGGCGGTCATCGCCACCAGTACCCGCTCGAACCCGGCGACCAGCGCCTCGATGGCGGCAGCATCGAAGACATCGGTGTCGTACTCGACGCGAAGGCTCAGTTCCCGGCCCGGCATCGCCTGCACCGTCAACGGATAGTGGTTCTGCTCATGGCTGCTGAAGTCGGTGATGGCCAGCTCTTGACCATCGTGGTTGCCGCCCAACGCGGCGGCACCCACGGGGTAGTTCTCGTACGCGAAGAGGGTGTCGAAGAGCTTGTCCTGTCCGGTGATTCGGTGCATCTCACCAAGCGCCAGGTGCTGGTGCTCGAGCGTCTCGTTGTGCGCGTCCTGCAGTTGATCGAGCAGTTCGGCGGTGCTGGTCGTCGCGGTGACGTTCGCGCGCACCGGCACGGTGTTGATCATCAGGCCCACCATCGAATCCGACCCGGCCACGTCGGTTGGCCGGCCCGAGACCGCGGTGCCGAATGCGACGTCGTGCTGACCGGTCAGCTGAATCAGCAGTTGCGCGTAGGCAGCCTGCAACACGACGTTCACGGTGGTATGACACGTGCGGGCCAGCTCACCAACGGCTTGCGTGGTTTCGGCCGACACCGCAAAGGATTTCACCCCTCGGGCGCCCAACTCGAACCGTTGCGCCGGGCCGACCAGCGTGGGGGTGTCGAAGCCGGCCAGCACCGCACCCCAGGCCGAGCGGGCCGCGTCAAGGTCGCGATCGGCCAGCCAGCTGATGAACTTCCGGTACGGCGCGACGGCGGGCAGTCGCTGTCCGTAGTAGCTGGCGAATATCGCGCGCAACAGGATCGGCAACGACCAGCCGTCCATCACGATGTGGTGGTTGGTCAGCACCAGCCGGTGCCGATTCGCCGCGGTGCGGATCAGCGCGACCCGGAACCCGGGCTGATGTGCGAGGTCGCCGACGGCGACGCGCTCGGCGGCGCAGAACCGTTGGATCCCTTCTTCGCTCAGATCGCCGTTCGAGCTGAAATCGTGGGAATTCCACGCGATTTCGGGCTCGGCCGGAATGATCTGCACCGGCTCGTCGAACTCGTCGCAGAATCGGGCGGCCAGGTTCGGATGCCGACCCGCCACGGTGCGCACCGCGTCGCGCAGGCGGTGGGGGTCGAGCGCACCGGTCACGGTCAGATCCAGCTGTACCGCATACATGTCGGCGCTGGCCCGCGCGGTGCGGGCGTGGAAGAGCAGCCCCTGTTGCAGCGGGGTTACCGGCAGGATGTCGGCGATCCGGTGTCGCAGCTCCAGCGCGTCGATCTGCTCTTGGCGCATGCGCGCAGGCGCCACGTCGGAAGGGGTCAGGCCGCCCCCGCCGCTACGGACGTGCGTGCAGATCCCGGCCAGCGCCTCGAACCACAACTCGCTCAACCGGCTGACTCGTGCATGGTCGAGTGCCGAGGGCGCCCACGTCCAGTTGGCGTGCAGCTGCGGGCCGGTGTCGGTGTCGACGGTGCCTGCGTTGAGCTCCACGGTGTGCATCAGTGGCGTCGGCGTCGCGGTACTGATGCCGGTGACCGACATGCCGTCCCGGCTGATCCGCCACAACTCGCCCGATGCCTCGGGTCCCCCACCGAGCCGGCCCAGATAGTTGAACCCGATCGTCGGGTCCTGGCCTTCGAGGTCCACGTCGCCGTTCAGATAGCGCAGCAGACCGTAGGAGAGGCCGTCGGGCAAGGCGCGCAGCTGTTCCTTGGCGTCCTTGAGCACCGCGCCCAGCGCCGCGTCTCCGGCCACCACCTGCGCCCAGGACAGCTCACCCAGGTCCAGGGATACCGGGTATTTGGTGGTGAACCAGCCAACGGTGCGCGATAGGTCGACCCGTTTGTCTGGGGCGGCTACTTCCTCGTGACGCCCGTGGCCCTCGACGTCGATCGCGATCGGTGCGTTGCCAAGGCCGGTGCCCACGAATTCCGCAGCGGCCAAGGCGAACCCGATCAACAGGATGTCCTGCACGCCGGCGTGGAACGCCGCAGGCGCCTCTCGGAGCAGCGTCCGGACCACGTCGGCGTCGTCAAGCGAAACCGACAGCTGCCCGGCATTGGCAAAGGTGTCGACCTCGGGCCGCACCGCGGGCAGCGCAGCGGGTGTGGCCGCCACCTGTCGCCAGGCGTCCGCCTGGGCAACGACCCCCGCGGTGCGGGCATGTTCACCGAGGAGTTCCGCCCAGCGCTGGAAGGAAGTCCCACCCGCCGGCAACGCCACCGGCTGCCCCGCCCGATGCTGGACCCAGGCGATGTTCAAGTCCTCCAGCAGAATTCGCCACGAGACGCCGTCGACGGCGAGATGGTGGACGATCAGCACCAGCTGGCCCGACGCGGCAGCCCACGACGCGCTGAGCATCACCCCGGCCGCCGGGTTCAACCGCGACCGCGCCGCTACCACGGCTTCTTCGGACAATTCGTCGACTGAGTCGAGGCACAGGCGTGCATCCACCGCCCCGGCCTCGGGCACGTGAAGGGACCACGTGCCAGCCAGTCCGATTCGATCTCCTTCTTCGGTGCGTAGGCGCAACATCGCGTGCCGATCCAGCAAGGCCTGCAACACCACTGCCACGTCACCTTCGGTGACGCCCGCCGGAGCCTGCACCACCACCGTCTGGTTGAACTGGTCGACAGGTCCATTCACCGCAGCCAGCCACTTGATGATCGGCGTGGCCAGTACCGGACCGACGCCCTCGTCGATCTCATCGGCTTTACCGTCGGTCGCGCCAACCACGAGAGCCAGCCGGGCCACGGTCTGCTCGACGAAGACGTCGCGCGGACGGCACGTCAGCCCTGCAGCACGCGCCCGGGCCACGACTTGCATCGACATGATGCTGTCGCCGCCCAGTTCGAAGAACGGGTCGTCGACGCCAACGCGGTCGAGCCCGAGCACCTCGGCGTAGATGCCGGCGAGCACCTCCTCGATCGCAGTGCCAGGAGCGCGATAGTGGTCGACGTCTCCGTACGTCGGGGCGGGCAGAGCGCGCTTGTCGAGTTTGCCGTTGGGGGTCAACGGCAGCGCCGCCACCGTCACGACCGCCGCCGGGACCATGTACGCCGGAACGTGCTTGGACAGGGCGGCGCGGGCGTCGGCCGGGTCGGCGGTGCCGGTGATGTAACCGACCAGACGCTTGTCACCCGGACGGTCCTCGCGGGCGATCACCACCGCCTGCTCGACCCCGTCGAGGCCGGCCAAAGCCGTTTGGACGTCGCCGAGTTCGATGCGGTAGCCGCGGATCTTGACCTGCTCGTCGGCCCGTCCGAGGTATTGCAGCTGTCCATCGGCGCCCCAACGCACCAGATCCCCGGTGCGGTACATGCGCGCCCCTGGCGCGCCGAATGGACAGGCCACGAACCGCGATGCCGTCAGCCCACCCCGACGCACGTAACCCGACGCCACTCCCGCACCGGCCATGTACAACTCACCGACCACGCCGATCGGAACCGGCCGCAACCACTCGTCAAGGACGAACGACGCCGCCCTCGGCACTGGCATGCCGATCGGCACCGCGCCGGATCCCGCGGTCAACGGTCTGCTGACCGTCGCGTAGATGGTGGCTTCGGTGGGGCCGTACGCGTTGAGCATGACGCGGGCAGGCTGATCATGCTCCTCGCGTCCGCGGAAGGCCCACCTGTCCACCAGCTCCGTTGGGCAGGCCTCACCGGCCACCACTAGCGCCGTCGACTCCAGTCCGTGCGGCGACAACATCATTGCCGCGGACGGGGTTTGGGTCAGCACGCTGACATGTTCGGCTACCAGGAGAGCGTGCAGGTCCTCCGGCGAGCGCGCGACCGATTCTGGCACGACCACCAGCCGCCCGCCGTGCAGCAGGGCCCCGAAGATCTCCCACACCGAGACGTCGAACGCGAGCGAATGCCACTGGCTCCAAACCCCCGCCGGCGGCAACTCGCCGCCAAGGGCTCCCAACAGACTGATGACGTTCCGGTGCGTGATGGCCACGCCCTTGGGCACCCCCGTGGTGCCCGAGGTGTAGATCAGGTAGGCGAAGTCATCGGGGGCCGGCGGCGAGAGGTCGGTCTCGGCCCGGGTGTCGTCGGCGGGGTCGACGGGATCGTGCACGTCGATGACCGTCACGTCGAATCCGTTGAGCCGGTCGGCCAGCTCGGTCGTGGTGATGACCGCGATCGGCGCGGCGTCGGAGAGCATGAACTCGACCCGCGACGACGGCAACGCTGGATCGATCGGCAGGTAGGCCGCCCCGGTCTTGAGGACCGCCAGAATCGACGTAATCGCCTCGGCCGACCGTGAGAACAGCAGCGCCACAGTCTGTCCCGGCCGCGCCCCGCGGCCGGCCAACAGATGTGCCAATCGGTTCGACGCCTCGTCCAATTCCCGGTACGTCAGCGACCGGCCCTCGCAGGTGAGCGCCAATGCATCCGGGGTGCGGTCGACCTGAGCAGTGAACAACTCCGGAATGGCCGCGTCCGCTAGTGGCCAGCCTGCCGGATCGGTCAACACCTCGCGGTTGGTCAGTTCGTCGAGCCGGGCCTGTTCGGGTTCGTCGAGCAGACTCACCGACGACAACGACCGCTCGGAGTCGGCAGCCATCGCCGTCAACACCCGCTCCAGCCGCGCGACAAGCGTTTCGATGGTTTCGGCGTCGAACACGTCGGTGCGGAACTCCACCTCGCCGCCGATACCGGCGGGCGCACCCGCCCCGGTCCAGCGTTCGGCCAGGGAGAACGTCAGGTCCATGCGGGCGGACTGGGTGTCCAACGGAATGGACGTGACGTCAACGCCCTTCAACCCCGAACCAGTGGCCGCATCACGCTGTCCCGCGAAGTTCTGCCAGGAAAGCATCACCTGCACCAGTGGGTGGTGAGTCAGGCTCCGGGTCGGGTTGAGTCGCTCCACGAGCACCTCGAACGGCACGTCCTGGTACTCGAACGCCTCCAAACTGCGCGCCCGGACCTGCGACAGCAGCTCGGTGAAACTGGGATCGTCGGCCAGGTCGGCGCGCAACACCAAGGTGTTGACGAAGAAGCCCACCAGATCATCGAGTGCAGGGTCACGCCGCCCTGCGATTGGAAAGCCAACGGCCACATCAGAACTGGCACTGATCTTCGATAGCAACGCCACCAGCGCGGCCTGAATCACCATGAAGCTGGTCGCGTTGTGCTCACGTGCCATCCGGGCGATCTGCTGCTGCAGCTCGGCCGGCCAATCCACGGCCACCGTGGCGCCGGCCATGTCGGGGATCAACGGGTAGGGCCGGTCGGTGGGAAGCTGGACCCGCTCTGGCAGCCCGGCCAGGGCATCGTCCCAGTAGGCGAGCTGCGCGGCGACACGGCTGCCGCCGTCATCGAGACGGCCGAATTGCGCGCGCTGCCACAGCGTGTAGTCGACGTACTGCACCGGCAGGGGCACCCAGTCCGGAGCCTGGCCCGCACACCGACTGGCGTACGCCACGCCAAGGTCATCGACCAACGGCCGCAACGACCAACCGTCGGCGGCGATGTGGTGCACCACGGCCACCAACACGTGCTCATCGTCTGCAGCGCGGAACAGGTGAGCCCGCACCGGGATGTCGGTGGCCAGATCGAAGGTGCCGCGTGCCGCGATCTCGAGGGCCTCGCGCAGCCGGCTTGGCGGCCACCGACTCGCATCGATGACGTCCCATCCGAGATCGGCCTGCTCGACGGGGACGACGACCTGCTGTGGCGTTCCGTCTGGTGCCGTGAACAGCGTGCGCAGGCTCTCGTGTCGGGCCACCACATCGGCGAGTGCCGCTCCCAACGCCGCGACATCCAGCCCGCCACTCAACCGCAACGCCGCCGCCATGTTGTAAACCGGTGACGGGCCTTGCAATTGGTCGATGAACCACAACCTGTTCTGGGCAAACGACAACGGAATCACCGCGGGCCGCTCGACCGCGACCAGCGGCTGCAGCCGGCCGTCGCTCTGACCGATCCGCGGTGCCAATTGCGCCACCGTTGGCGCCTCGAAGACCGTCCGCACCGGAAGGTCGACGCCGAGGGCGGGGTTGATCGCCGCAATCAGGCGCATCGTCGACAGTGAATCCCCGCCCAGGTCGAAGAACGAGTCATCGACCCCGACCCGCTCGACGCCGAGGACCTGTGCGTAGATGCCTGCCAGGATCTCCTCGGTGAGGCTGCCAGGAGCGCGGTACACACCGGCGGTGTATTCGGGTTCCGGCAGGGCGCGGGTGTCGAGCTTGCCGTTGATGGTCATCGGCAACGCCGGCAACCCGACCACCGCAGCGGGCACCATGTAGGCAGGCAGCCGATCGGCCAGCAGCGCACGGGTCGCAGCGGGGTCGGCGGTGCCGGTGATGTAGCCGACCAGGCGCTTGCCGCGGTCGCGGTCCTCGCGGGCGATCACCACCGCCTGCTCCACCCCGTCCAGGGCGGACAGCGCCGAGCGCACTTCGCCGAGTTCGATGCGGTAGCCGCGGACCTTGACCTGCTCGTCGACGCGGCCGAAGTAGTCCAGCTGCCCATCGGGGCGCCAGGACACCAGGTCCCCGGTGCGGTACATCCGGCCACCGACGCCGCCGAATGGGCAGGCCACGAATCGGGATCCGGTCAGCGCCCCTCGACGCCAATAGCCCACTCCGACACCACGACCGGCCAGGTACAGTTCGCCGACCACGCCAGCTCGCACGGGCTGTAGCCATTCGTCGAGCACGAAGAATGCCGCCCCCGCCGTCGGCGAACCGATCGGGGGCGCCCCGGATCCCGCGCTCAGCGGGGTGCTCTTGCACAGCCACATCGTCGTCTCGGTCGGACCGTAGACGTTGACCATCACCCGACCGGGCGCCCACCGATCCACCATCTCCGGCGGACACGCCTCCGCGCCGATCACCAACGCGGCCGACTCCAAGCCCTCCGTCGACAACACCGCTGCCGCAGAGGGCGTTTGGGTCAATACCGTGACGCGCTCGCGAACCAGCAGATCGTGGAAGTCCTCCGCCGAACGGGCCACCGCATCCGGCACCACGACCAGCCGACCACCATGCAGCAGCGCACCCCAGATCTCCCACACCGAGAAGTCGAACGCATACGAATGGAACTGCGTCCAGACTTGTTGCGACGCCAGGGCCGGGCTCAATTCGATACCGATGTCCAGCGAGTCGAACAGTTGGCAGACATTGCGGTGCGTGACGGCCACGCCCTTGGGCATCCCGGTGGTCCCGGACGTGTAGATGATGTGAGCCAAGTCCTCGGGGGCGGGCAAGGGCAGCGCCGTGCTGGGCTGCGTGCCGAGAGCGGGGTCGGCCAAGTCATCGAGGTCGATGAAGTTGACGCCGTACCCGGCGAACCGGTCCGCCTGATCACTCGTCGTGACCGCGGCGACCGGCGCGGTGTCGGCGAGCATGAATTCGATGCGCGCCGACGGCAGCGCGGGGTCGACCGGCAGGTAGGCCGCACCCGACTTGAGCACCGCCAGGATCGCCACGACGGCCTCGGCCGACCGCGGAAGCATCAGCGCCACAGCCTGTCCCGGTCCCGCGCCGCGGCTGACCAAGAGGTGAGCCAACCGGTTCGACACCTCGTCGAGTTCGCGGTACGTCAACGACCGTGCCCCGCACACCAGCGCCACCGCCTCCGGAGTGCGGGCCACCTGCGCGGCGAACAACTCCGGCACCGTCGTTCCTACAGCCGGCTGGGTCAGAACCGCCCGGCCGCCCCAACGATCCAGCTGGGTGTGCTCATCGGCATCCAGCGCATCCATCGACGACAGCGGCCGTCCCGGGTCCGTGGTCATGGCCGTCAACACCCGTTCCAACCGCTCGATCAACGTCGAGACGTCGGCGGCGTCGAATACATCGGTGTCGTACTCGACGCGAAGACTCAGTTCGTGGCCGGGCTGCGCTTGCACCGCCAACGGGTAGTGGGTGGATTCCCGCGTGGCGATGTCGGTGATGGTCAAGTCGTGCTCGCCTGACAACGCGTCGGTGTCGACCGGGTAGTTCTCGTAGGCGAAGAGAGCGTCGAACAGTCTGTCCTGACCGGTGATTCGGTGGATCTCACTGAGCGGCATGTGCTGATGGTCGAGGGTGTCGTTGTACGCACTTTGCAGCTGAGTCAGCAGATCCGCGGTAGTGGTGGTCGCGGTGATGTTCGCGCGCACCGGCACCGTGTTGATGAACAGCCCGACCATTGATTCCACGCCGGCGACTTCGGCAGGCCTACCCGAGACCGTGGTGCCGAACGCGACGTCATGCTGGCCGGTGAGCCAGCACAACAGCTGCGCGAACGCTGCCTGTAGCACGGTGTTGACGGTGGTGTGGCACGAGCGCGCCAATTCGCCGACGGCCCTGGTGATCTCCTCGGGCAGCCCGAACGTGTCAACGCTTCGCCTGCCGTGCTCCAGCCCATCTTGCGGGCCGACCAACGTGGGTGTGTCGAAGCCGTCGAACAGCTCGCCCCACGCCGCGCGGGCGGCTGCGCGGTCGCGGCCGGCCAGCCACGTGACGAAGTTGCGATAGGGCGCCGCCGCAGGTAGCCGATGCCCGTAGTAGCCGGCGAATATCTCCCCCAACAGGATTGGCATCGACCACCCGTCGAGCACGATGTGGTGATTCGTCAGCACGAACCGGTATCGGTCCGCTGCGACGCGGATCAGGGCCGCCCTGAAGGCCGGCTGGCCGGCGAGGTCGCACACCGCGGCACGCTCAGCGGCGCAGAACCGCTGGATTTCCTCGGCGCCATCGGCGTCGAGTTCGACGTACTGCCAGCACAGCGCGGGATCGGCGGGAATCACTTGCACCGGTTCGCCGAAGCGTTCGGTGGGCAGGAGCGAAGCGACCGGGGGGATGGGCTGGTAGAAGCGGGCCGCCAGATTCGGATGCCGGGCGACCACCGCGTGCACGGCGGCGCGTAAGCGGTCCTCGTCGAGCCGGCCGGTCACGCTGATGTCCAGTTGCCCCGCGTACAGGTCGTCGTCGTCGTTCGAAGGGGAGCCCTTGGCGGTGTTGGCGTGAAAGAGCAGCCCTTGCTGCACCGGCGTCAGGGGAAGCACGTCGGCGACGCGGTGGTGCCGTTGCAGCTCGTCGATCTGCTGCTGGTCCAGACGGGCGGGTGCGATGTCCGACGGCGTCAGTCCTCCCCCACCGGCTCGCACATGGGCGCAGATGCCAGCCAGCGCGTCGAACCACATTTGGCTCAGCCGGGCGACCTGCGCGTGGTCGAGCGACGACGGCGCCCATGTCCAGTTGGCGTGCAGCCGAGGTCCGGTCGCGGTGTCGATGGTGCCGGCGTTGAGCTCGAGGGTGTGCATCAGCGGCATCGGAATCGACATCGGGATGGCCGCAGCGGCACCGGTTGTCGACCAGCCCTCCCCGATCCGCCAGAGATCGTCGGAGAGCCCGGCCCCACCGAACTGGCGTCCGAGATAGTTGAATCCGATCGGCGGGTCGGACGCATCGAGGTCGACGTCGGCGTTCAGGTAGCGCAGCAACCCGTAGGTCAGCGTGTCCGGTAGCGCGCGAAGCTGCTCCTTGGCGTCCTTGAGCGCGGCGCCCAATGCCGCGTCACCGGCGATCACCTGCTGCCAGGACACCCCACCCAGCGATAGGGACACCGGGTACTTGGTGGTGAACCAGCCGACGGTGCGGGACAGGTCGACCTGATTGTCTGAGCCGTCCAGCTCCTCGTGACGCCCATGACCCTCGACGTCGATGGCGATCGGTACCCCGCCGATGCCACTGCCGTCGCCAAGGAATTCCGCAGCCGCCAAGGCGAACCCGATCAAAAGGATGTCCTGCACCCCGGCATGAAACGCTGAAGGGGCCGCGCCCAACAGCATGCTGGTCGTCTCGGCGTCCAGCTGCACGGACAGGTGCCCAGCCGTGGCGAAGGTGTCCACGGCGGGTTGCACGGCGGGCAGCAAGGCGGCGGTCCCGGAAACCTGAGTCACCCGCTTCCAGGCGTCCGCACTAGCCACGACGTCCAGGTGCCGGGCGTGGTCGTTGAGCAGCGCCGCCCAGCGCTGGAACGACGTGCCACCCGTCGGCAACGCCACAGGCTGCCCGGCCCGGTGCTGGGCCCAGGCGATGTTCAAGTCCTCCAACAAGATTCGCCAGGACACCGCGTCGACGGCCAGGTGGTGAACGATCACGAACAGCTCGCTGGTGCTGGAAACCCACAGCGCGCTGAGCATCGCACCAGTGGCGGGGTTCAGCCGCGACCGCGCTGCCACCAGCGCCTCGTCGGTGAACGCGTCGACCGTGTGCAGGCACTGACGAGCGTCCACGGTCCCGGTGTCGGGAACCAGCAATGACCACTCGCCGGAAGCACCATCGCGGTCGACGCGCAGTCGCAGCGTGGCATGCCGATCGAGCAAGGCCTGCAGCACCACCACGACGTCGACCTGGCTGACCCCTACCGGCGCCTGCACCAGGACCGTCTGGTTGAACTGGTCCACCGGGCCGCCTGCGCTTTCCAGGCTGGCCAGCCACTTGATGATCGGGGTGGCCAGCACCGGCCCGATGCCTTCGTCGACCACGCCTGCGGCACGGTCGGCGACCTCCGCCACCCGGGCCAGCCGCGCGACGGTCTGCTCGACGAAGAGGTCGCGCGTCCTGCATGTCAGGCCGGCGGCGCGCGCCCGCGTCACCACTTGCATCGACGAAATGCTGTCGCCACCAAGGTCGAAGAAGGAGTCATTAACACCAACAGCCGCCGACTCAAGCCCGAGCACCTCGGCGTAGATGTCTGCCAGGATTTCCTCAACCGCGTTGTCCGGTGCGCGGTATCCGACCGCGATGTATTCGGGCGCAGGAAGAGCACGGGTGTCGAGTTTGCCGTTGGGGGTCAGGGGCAGCTCCGCGACTGTCACCACCGCGGCCGGAATCATGTAGGCAGGCAGCCGCTCGGCCAGTGCGGCGCGGATCCCGGCCGCATCGGCCGACCCGGTGACGTAGCCGACGAGGCGCTTGTCGCCAGGGCGGTCCTCGCGGGCGAAAACCACCGCCTGATCCACGCCGGGCAGCCCGGCCAGCGCCGCACGCACATCACCGAGCTCGATGCGGTACCCGCGGATCTTGACCTGTTCGTCGGCGCGACCCAGGTAGTCCAGCTGCCCGTCGGCGCGCCACCGCACCAGATCCCCGGTTCGGTACATGCGCGCGCCGGGTTCACCGAACGGGCAGGCCACGAACCGCGACGCGGTCAGCCCGCCCCGGCGCACGTACCCCGACGCCACGCCGGCGCCTGCCACGTACAACTCCCCGACCACACCGACCGGGACGGGCCGCAACCAGCCGTCGAGGACGAACATCGCGGCCTTCGGCACCGGCGACCCGATCGGCACCACCCCTGGCTCCGGCGTGAGTGGTGCACTGATCGCGGCATAGACGGTCGCCTCGGTCGGCCCGTAGGCGTTGATCATCGTCCGGCCGGGCAGTGCCCACCGCTCCACCAGCTCGGCCGGGCACGCCTCCCCGGCCACGACCAATGTGATGCCATCCAAACCGGTGGGCGAGAGTGCTCCCGCCGCAGACGGGGTCTGGCTCAACACGGTGATCTGTTCGGCGACGATCAAAGCGTGCAGGTCTTCCGGTGAACGCGCTATGGATTCGGGCACGACGACCAGCCGGCCGCCATGAAGCAACGCGCCGAAGATCTCCCACACCGACACGTCGAACGACAGTGAATGCCATTGCGACCAGACGCCAGTGCTCGGCAAGCCGCCGCCCTTTGATCCCACCGGGTGCGGCGAGGCCAGCAGCTGGGTGACGTTGCGGTGAGTAACCGCAACACCCTTCGGCACACCGGTGGTGCCCGAGGTGTAGATCAGGTAGGCGATGTCGTCCGGGCGAGGCGAGGGCAGCGGCGTGGCAGGCTGCGTGTCGACCTCGAGATCG
Organism: Mycobacterium sp. AZCC_0083; assembly: GCF_014202335.1. GTDB lineage: Bacteria > Actinomycetota > Actinomycetes > Mycobacteriales > Mycobacteriaceae > Mycobacterium. Next base: position 492,362 of record NZ_JACHGP010000002.1, read on the forward strand.
TTCACGTCCAACACCGGTACCTCGAAGCCGTCGAGTCGTCCCGCCAGATCCGTGCTGGTGATGACCGCGATCGGGGTGGCGTCGCCGAGCACGAACCCGATCCGTGCCGACGGGAGTGCCGGGTCGATCGGCAGGTAGGCAGCCCCCGTCTTGAGTACCGCCAGTATCGACATGATCGCCTCGGCGGACCGCGAAAACAGGAGCGCCACAGACTGTCCCGGACCCGCGCCGCGAGCGGCCAGCAGCTGTGCCATCTGGTTGGCGGCCTCGTCGAGTTCCCGGTAGGTCCATGACCGGCCCTCACAGGTGAGCGCCATCGCATCCGGGGTGCGCTCGACCGCAGCGGTGAACAGTTCCGGAATCGACGCGTCCATTCCCGGCTGGGTCAATGCCGCTCGGTTGCCGATCTCATCGAGGCGCGCGCGCTCCTGATCGTCAAGCAGATCCACCGACGAGAGTGCCTGACTGGGGTCGTCGGTCATGGCCGTGAGTAGCCGCTGCAACCGTCCGATGAGCGTGACGATGCTGGCGGCGTCGAAGACGTCGGTGCGGTATTCGACGGTCCCGCCGATCCCCGCGAGTTCGCCGTCCTCGGTCCAGCGTTCCCCGAGTGAGAGTGTCAGGTCCATCCGGGCGGTCTTGGTGTCCACCGGCATTGGTGTGACCTGCAGGTCGCCGAGGGTCAGGCCTGCTGCGCCGTTCTTGGGGCCACCCCCGAGTCCGGGAAGGTTTTGCCAGGCCAGCATCACCTGGACCAGCGGGTGATGGGTCAGGCTGCGGGCGGGGTTGAGCCGCTCCACCAGCACGTCGAAGGAGACGTCCTGGTTCTCGTAGGCAGCCAGGCTGCGCTGCTGCACCTGGTCCAGCAGGTCGATAAAAGTAGGATCACCGGCTGGATAACTCGAAAGGTCGACCCGCAGCACCAGCGTGTTGACGAAGAAGCCGACGAGGTCGTCGAGCGCGGGATCACGCCGGCCGGCGATCGGAAAGCCAACGGCCACATCGGAAGTGGCGGCGATCCTAGATAGGAGAGTAAGCAGCGCAGTTTGGACCACCATGAAACTGGTGGCGTCGTGGGCACGGGCCACCCTGGCGATCTGCTGCTGCAGCTCGGCCGGCCACTCGACCGCCACGGTGGCGCCGCGCTGGTCGGCGATCTGCGGGTAGGGGCGATCGGTTGGCAGCTGCAGCCGCTCGGGTAGCCCGGCCAGCGCATCCTCCCAGTAGGCGAGTTGCCCGGCGATGGGACTGTGACTGTCCTGCAGATCGCCGAATTGCGCGCGCTGCCACAGCGTGTAGTCGACGTACTGCACCGGCAGTTCGGCCCATGCCGGCGTTCGCCCGGCGCATCGAGCGACGTACGCCACGCTCAGATCGCGCGCCAGCGGCGTGATCGACCAGCCGTCGGCGGCGATGTGGTGCACCGCGGCGACCAGCACGTGTTCGTCCTCGGCGACCCGGAAGAGGATTGCCCGAATGGGTATTTCGGTGGATAGATCAAAGGCATAGCGCGTCGCTGCGGCTATGGCTTCATCCAAGGCGTGAGTTCCCCGCGCCGTCGGCCAGTCGATGGCGTCGGTGACTTGCCAGCCGAATTCTGCTCGGTCGACGGGGATTACGACCTGTTGCGGTATCCCGTCGGGTGCCACGAACAGAGTCCGCAGGCTCTCGTGCCGGGCGACCACGTCGCCCATCGCGGCGCGCAGCGCGTCGGTGTCGAGGTCTCCGGACAACCGCAACGTCGTCGCCAAGTTGTAGACCGCCGAGGGACCCTGCAACTGCTCGAGGAACCACAGTCGGGTTTGGGCGAACGACAGCGGAATCACCGCCGGGCGTTCACCCGCCACCAGCGGCTCCAGCCACCCCGCACCCACGCTGATGCGAGGCGCCAGCTCCGCGATCGTGGGTTCTTCGAACAGAGTCCGGACCGCAAGGTTGGCGTGCAGGCTTGCGTTGATGGCGGCAATGAGCCGCATCGCGGTGATGCTGTCCCCGCCGAGCTCGAAGAAGGAGTCGTCGGCACCGACTTGGTCGACGCCCAGGATTTGCGCGTAGATCCCGGCCAGGATTTCCTCGACTGGGCTGGCTGGCGCGCGGTAGACACCGACGGCGTATTCGGGCGCGGGCAGTGCGCGCGTGTCGAGTTTTCCGTTGGGGGTCAGCGGCAGCGCGTCGAGCACCATGATCGCGGCGGGGACCATGTAGGCCGGGAGTCGATCGGAGAGTGCGGCGCGCACGTCGGCCGGATCGGCGTCACCGGTCACGTACCCGATCAGTCGTTTGTCGCCGGGGCGGTCCTCGCGCGCGATCGCGACGGCCTGCCGGACCCCGTCGAGCGCGCTCAATGCGGCTTGGACGTCGCCAAGTTCGATGCGGTAACCACGGATCTTGACCTGCCCGTCGGCCCGGCCCAAGTACCGCAGCTGGCCATCGGCGCCCCAGCACACCAGGTCCCCCGTGCGGTACATGCGCTGCCCGGGCGCCCCGAACGGGCATGCCACGAAGCGGGATCCGGTCAACGGCGGCCGGCGCAGGTAGCCAACACCCAGCCCGGCGCCCGCCACGTACAACTCGCCGACCACTCCTGGCGGCACCGGCCGCAACAGGCCGTCCAGCACGAACAACGCCGCCCCCGGCACCGGCGACCCGATGGGCACCACACCGGTTTCCGGCGCGAGCGGGGCGCTGATCGCCACGCACATCGTGGTCTCGGTCGGCCCGTAGGCATTGACCATGACCCGCCCGAAGGACCACCGGTCCACCACCTCCGGCGGGCAGGCCTCTCCGACCACCACCAGCGTCACCGACTCCAGCCCCTGCGGCGACAGCGCCGCCACCGCGGACGGGGTCTCGGTCAACACCGTGACCCCTTCGGCGACCAATATCGCGTGCAAGTCCTTTGCCGAACGCGCGACCGCGTCCGGGATCACCGCCACCCGGCCGCCCCTCAGCAGCGCCCCGAAGATCTCCCACACCGACGCATCGAACGCCAGCGAGTGGCCGTGGCTCCACACCCCGGCCGCAGGCAGACCGGCGTCCAGCGACCCGAGCAGCTGAGTCACGTTGGCATGAGTCAATCCCACGCCCTTGGGCACACCCGTGGTGCCGGAGGTGTAGATCACGTACGCGAGGTCGTCGGGGTCCGCTGCCGTGATGCTCGTATCCGGATCGGTGCCGACGGACGGGTCTGCGGGACCCTCGACGTCCACGACTACCCCGACGAATCCAGCCAGCCGATGTACGAACTCGCCGGTGGTGAGCGCCGCCACCGGTGCCGCGTCCGACAGCACGAACTCGATCCGCTCCGACGGCAGCCCCGGGTCGATCGGCAGGTACGCCGCCCCGGTCTTGAGGACCGCCAGAATCGCCGTGATCGCCTCGGCCGACCGAGACAACAGCAGCGCCACACACTGTCCCGGACCGACGCCGTGGCCGGCCAGCAAGTGCGCCAACCGGTTCGACGCCGCATCCAACTCTGAGTAGGTCATCGACCGGCCACTGCCACTGACCGCCACCGCCCCCGGCGTGCGGGCGACGTGAGTGGCGAACAGCTCCGGAATCGACGGATGTGCCGCCGGTTGGGTCAGCACCTCGCGATTGCCAATGGCATGAAGACGCACGCGCTCCGGTTCGGCAAGCAGATCCACCGACGACAACGCCCGCGTGGGGTCGGCGGTCATCGCGATCAACACGCGGCGCAACCGCTCCACCAACGTCTCGACGCTTGCCGCGTCGAACACATCGGTGCGGAATTCGACGATGCCACCGATACCGGCGGGCTCGCCTGTCACGTCCCGGCGTTCGGACAGGGAGAACGCCAGATCCATTCTGGCCGCTTGGGTGTCGACAGGCAGCGGTGTGACCTCTAGTTCGCCCAAGGCCAATCCGGCTGCGGTGTCATCGTTTTGCCATGGCAGGTTCTGCCAACCCAGCATCACCTGCACCAGCGGGTGGTGGGTGAGACTGCGGGCGGGGTTGAGCCGCTCCACCAGGACCTCGAAGGGCACGTCTTGGTGCTCGTAGGCGGTCAGGCTGCGGGCCCGCACCTGGGCCAGGAGCTCGGCGGCCGTGGGGTTTCCGGTCAGGTCGACCCGCAGCACGAGGGTATTGACGAAGAAGCCGACGAGGTCGTCGAGCGCGGGATCGCGGCGACCGGCGATCGGGAAGCCAACGGCCACATCGGAACTGGCGCTCAGGTTGGACAACAGCACCGCTAGGGCGGCCTGTATCACCATGAAGCTGGTCGCGTTGTGCTCACGGGCCATCCTGGCGATCTGCTGCTGCACCTCGGCGGGCCAATCCACCTCGACCGTGGCGCCGCGCTGATCGGCCACCCGCGGGTACGGCCGATCCGTTGGCAGGTCGAGATGTTCCGGTATGCCGGCCAGGGCGTCTTCCCAATAGGCCGCCTGCGCGGCGATCGGGCTGTCGGGAGCATCGAGTTCGCCAAGTTGCGCGCGCTGCCACAGCGTGTAGTCGACGTACTGCACCGCCAGCGGGGCCCAACCGGGCGCGTGCCCGGCACACCGGCTGGCATACGCCATTCCCAGATCGGCAACCAAGGGCCGCAGCGACCATCCATCGGCGGCAATGTGGTGCACCACGGCCACCAGCATGTGTTCGTCGTCGCTCGACCGGAAGAGGCTGGCCCGCAAGGGGATTTCCGCGGACAAATCGAAGGCGTACTGTGCCGCCGCGCGGACGGCGTCGGCGAGCCGGTCTTCGGGCCATTCACCGGCATCGACCGTTTCCCAGCCGACGTCGACCTGTTCGGTGGGAATGATCACCTGCGCAGGAACGCCGTCCGTCGAGGTGAAGACGGTGCGCAGGCTTTCGTGGCGGGCGACCACATCGGAAAGCGCCGCGTGCAGCGCGTCGGCATCGAGCGGCCCGCGCAGCCGCAGCGCCACCGCCATGTTGTAAACCGGTGACGGGCCTTGCAATTGGTCGACGAACCACAGTCGGTTCTGGGCGAACGACAACGGAATGGTCGCGGGCCGCTCCCCCGCCAGCAACGGCTCCCGGGGCGACGCGCCCTTGCCGACCCGCGGCGCCAACCGGGCAACAGTGGGCGCCTCGAACACCGTCCGCACCGGAAGGTCGACGCCGAGGGCGGCGTTGATCGCCGCAATCAGGCGCATCGTCGACAGTGAATCCCCACCGAGGTCGAAGAACGAGTCATCGACCCCGACCCGTTCCACTTCGAGCACCTGCGCGTAGATGGCGGTCAGAGTCTCCTCGATTGCACCGTCCGGGGCACGGTAACGCGCAGCGTCCTGGTAATCCGGCGCAGGCAGCGCACGAGTGTCCAACTTGCCGTTGACCGTGACGGGCAGCACCGGCAACCCGACCACCGCAGCGGGCACCATGTACGCAGGGAGATGCTTGGCCACTGCACTGCGCGCCGCGATTGGGTCAGCGGTACCGGTGATGTAGCCAACCAGCCGTTTGTCACCGGGGCGGTCCTCGCGGGCGATCACCACCGCCTGCTCCACCCCGGCCACCGCTGCCAAAGCCGAACGCACGTCACCCAATTCGATGCGGTAGCCGCGGACCTTGACCTGCTCGTCGGCACGCCCGAAGTAGTCCAGCTGCCCATCGGGGCGCCAGGACACCAGGTCCCCGGTGCGATACATCCGCGTGCCCGGCTGCCCGAATGGGCAGGCCATGAATCGCGACGCCGTCAGCGCCCCTTGACGCCAATAGCCGATGCCGACACCGCGACCCGTCAGATACAGTTCACCGACCACCCCGGGTGGCACGGGCCGCAACCATTCATCGAGCACGAAGAATGCCGCCCCCGCCGTCGGCGAACCGATCGGCGGAGCACCGGACCCCGGCTTCAGCGGTGTGCTCTTGCACAGCCACATCGTCGTCTCGGTCGGACCGTAGACGTTGACCATCACCCGACCCGGCGCCCACCGATCCACCATCTCCGGCGGACACGCCTCGGCGCCGATCACCAACGCCACCGACTCCAAGCCCTCCGTCGACAACACCGCTGCCGCAGAAGGCGTTTGGGTCAACACCGTGACCCGCTCACGAACCAGCAGATCGTGGAAGTCCTCCGTCGAGCGTGCCACCGCATCGGGTACCACCACCAGCCGCCCACCGTGCAGCAGCGCACCCCAGATCTCCCACACCGAGAAGTCGAACGCATATGAGTGGAATTGCGTCCACGCCTGTTGCGGTGCCAGATCTGGGCCCAGTTCGAAGCCGATCTCCAACCCCTGGAACAACTGGGTGACGTTGTACTGGGTGACGGCCACGCCCTTGGGCATCCCGGTGGTGCCGGAGGTGTAGATGATGTGGGCCACGTCGTCGGGTGCCGGGCCGGGTGGTGCCGTGGTGGGCTGGGTCTCGTTGACGGGGGCATTGAGATCGAGGTCGATGAGGTTGACGCCGTACCCGGCGAACCGGTCCGCCTGATCACTCGTCGTGACCGCGGCGACCGGCGCGGTGTCGGCGAGCATGAACTCGATCCGCGCCGACGGCAGCGCCGGGTCGATCGGCAGATAGGCCGCGCCCGACTTGAGCACCGCCAGGATCGCCACGACGGCCTCGGCCGACCGCGGAAGCATCAGCGCCACAGCCTGTCCCGGTCCTGCGCCGCGGCTGACCAAGAGGTGAGCCAACCGGTTCGACACCTCGTCGAGTTCCCGGTAGGTCAACGACCGCGCCTCGCACACCAGCGCCACCGCCTCCGGAGTGCGGGCCACCTGCGCGGCGAACAACTCCGGCACCGTCGCAACGGCGGCAGGCCGGCTCAATACCTCGCGGTTACCCCAGCGGTCCAACCGGCTACGTTCCAACTCGTCGAGCAGATCCGCCGACGACAGCCGCCGCGACGGATCAGCGGTGAGCGCCGACAACACGCGCTCGAACCGGCCGATGAGCGCCTCGACACTCTCCGCGTCGAACACGTCTGTGCGGAACTCCACCATCACGTCGAGTCCCGCGGGCTCTGCGCCCTCACCCCACCGCTCGCCCAGCGAGAAGGCCAGATCCATCCGGGCGGTCTTGGTATCCACCGACAACGGTGTCACCTGCAAGTCGCCCAACGCCAACCCGGCGGCGTCGTTCGTCTGCCAGGAGAAGTTCTGCCAGCCCAACAACACCTGAACCAGCGGGTGGTGGGTCAGGCTGCGGGTCGGGTTGAGGCGTTCTACCAGTGACTCGAAGGGCACGTCTTGATGCTCGTAGGCGGCCAGGCTGCGCCGGCGCACCTGGGCCAGCAGCTCGACGAAAGTCGGGTCACCGTCTGGATGTTCTCCCAAGTCGACACGCAACACCAAGGTGTTGACGAAGAAGCCGACCACGTCGTCCAGCGCTGCATCTCGACGCCCAGCGATCGGAAACCCAACCGCGACATTGGAAGTCGCGGTGATGTTGGCGAGCAAAGCGGCAAAAGCGGCCTGGATCACCATGAAGCTGGTCGCGTTGTGTTCGCGTGCCACGCGGCGGACCTGTTGCTGTAGCTCCACCGGCCACTGCACGGACACGCGGGCACCGCGGTGATCGGCCACCGGCGGGTAGGGCCGATCGGTCGGAATCTGAAGCCGTTCGGGCAAGCCGGCCAGGGCCTCTTCCCAATAGTCCAGCTGCGCGGCGATCGGGCCGTCACGGTCGTCGAGCTCGCCGAACTGCGCGCGCTGCCACAGGGTGTAGTCGACGTACTGCACCGGCAGCGGCGCCCAACCGGGGGCCTGTCCCGCACAACGGCTGGCATAGGCCAGGCCGAGATCACGCACCAACGGCGCGATCGACGAGCCGTCGGCGGCGATGTGATGCACCACCGCCACCAGCACGTGATTGTCGTCGGCTACCCGGAAGAGGGTGGCATGGAAGGGGATCTGGGTGGTCAGATCGAACGTGTAGCGGGCCGCCGCGCTCACGCCGTCATCCAGCCGGTTGGCCGACCATCCACCGGCATCGATTGTGTCCCAGCCGATGTCGACCTGCTCGATCGGCAGGACGATCTGCGCAGGTGTGCCCTCCGGGGCGGCGAACAGGGTGCGGAGGCTTTCGTGGCGGGCCACGACGTCGGCCAGCGCGGCGTGCAGCGCATCGGCGTCCAGCCGCCCACGCAGCCGCAACGCCACCGCCAAGTTGTAGATTGCCGAGGGTCCCTGCAGTTTGTCGAAGAACCACAACCGATTCTGGGCGAACGACAATGGCACCACCGCGGGCCGCTGACCCGCCACCAGCGGTTCCAGCTGGGCCGCATCGCCGCCGATGCAGGGTGCCAACTCGGCAACCGTGGGCGCCTCGAATACGGTGCGCACCGAAAGGTCGACGTCCAGGCTGGAATTGATGGCACCGATCAGTCGCATCGCGGACAGCGAGTCTCCGCCAAGGTCGAAGAACGAATCGTCCACTCCGACCCGCTGCACGCCAAGGACGTCGGCGTAGATATCGGCCAGAATCTCTTCGACCACGCCCGCCGGTGCACGGTAGCCGTCGCCGTCGGAGTACTCGGGTGCGGGCAGTGCCTTGCGGTCCAGCTTGCCCGAGGAGGTCAAGGGCATCTCGTCGAGTACCACGATGTGTGGCGGCACCATGTAATCAGGCAGCCACGTGCTCAATCGCTGACGCACCGCGCTGATCTTGGTGCTGCTGTGGGGTTCGTTGGCGTGCACGTGCTGATGTACGACGGGTAGGTACAGGTCGGTCAGGACCGTGTCGTCAGGCGTGACGAAAACAGCATCGACGGTGCCGGGCGCCCGACCCCAGGTGATGGCGACACGGTATCCGGCAGCCTCACCGAGGCGGTGCAGCTGTTCGGTTGTGGCGTTGTGTGTTTCGGGATCATCGGCCAGCGCGCCGGCCAGCGGATGGGGCGAGCGAAGCGACGGGAGAATCGACAACCCGGAACCCAGAGCCTTCTCGAGTCGAACGTCTGTCATCACACCGGCACGCGGAATGTCGGTAATGCGGACCGCATCGGGACGCTGGACGGCCAATCGGTCTTGCAGATCGATTGCGTCCGACCATGGCCAGATGGGGGTTTCGGCCAGTGAGTGCACAAGGGCGGGCGCCTCGTGGATGACCACGTCGTAGCGGTAGCGGTTCAGTTCGTTGTCGGCAGATCCACGTTTGACTCGAATGTCGAGTCCGACCGCCGACCCGTGTTGGGCGGCCCACGTGGTGAAGAATTCTGGGGACAGCAGTAATTCGGCTTCACCAAGGACGGCGTGTTCGACTCGCTGGCGGATCACCGCGGCATCGATGGTGGCGGTGGAATCGGTGCGGGCCACCGCGATCGCGGTCTGGAACGCGTTCTGCAGGCTGTGATTACGGACGTCGCCGATGAACAGCGCTCCACCGGGGGCGAGCAGATCCACGGCGTTGTCGATGACCTCGGTCAGATACGCCGCATTGGGGAAGTACTGGACGACCGAGTTCACGATGATGGTGTCGAAGTATCCCCGCGGCAGCCCTTCGGTGTCGTGAGCAGGGCGGGTCAGCAGCTCGACGCGGTCGCGCCAAGGAATCTTCAACTCCTGCAACTCATGTGCGAGCTTGTCCACGGCCGCCGCCGAGACGTCAGTGGCGACGTAGCGTTCACACTGCGGAGCGATCTGGGACAACACCAGCCCGGAGCCTGCGCCGATCTCCAACACCCTGCGCGGCTGCAGGGCCATGATCCGATCGACCGTGGCCGAGCGCCACTCCTCCATCTCCTCGAGCGGAATGGGCTCACCGGTGTAGCTGCTGTTCCAGCCCCGGAAGTCCATCCCGAACTCGGGCGCCTCGCCGTCCGCGCCGTACAGCTCGTCGTAGATGCTCTGCCACTCACCGACGATCTCCGCGTCGTGGTCGGTGTCGCGGTTGGCGGTCGATGCGTGCTCGAAGGTGATGTAGGCGACCAGCTGGGAGCCGGTGGTGCCGTGGTGCACGGTGGCGGCCGCCTGGCTGACCTGTGGGCAGGCCAGCAGGGCGCTCTCGATCTCGCCGAGCTCGATCCGCTGTCCGCGCAACTTGATCTGCGTGTCGACGCGACCCAGATAGTCAAGGGTGCCGTCCGGATTCCACCGCGCCAGGTCACCGGTGCGATACATGCGCGTGCCGTGCGCCGATTGCGCGCCATGGGGATTGGCCACGAACCGTTCGGCAGTGAGCTTCACGCGGCCCAGGTAGCCGTGGGCCAGGGCCGGCCCTGCCAGATACAGCTCGCCCACCACACCGATGGGCGACGGGTTCAACTGCGCGTCGAGCACCAGCGTCCGCACGCCCGCAATCGGGGTGCCGATGTTGACCCGTCGAGTGGGCGACAGAGGCGCGCCGGTTGCCCAGATGGTGGCCTCGCTGGGGCCGTACGCGTTGAACATGCGACGGCCCGGCGCCCAGGCGTGCACCAACTCGTCCGGGCAGGCCTCCCCGCCCGTGATGAGCGTCGTCAGGTCGTCCAGGCGTGCCCGATCCAGTGACGCCACCACCGTCGGGGTCAGCAGTGTCGCACTGACCCGGTGCCGCTGCATCAGTGCGGTGAGCGACTCACCGGCATACACATCCCGGGGCGCCACCACCAACGCGGCACCCGAGCCCGTCGCCATCAACATCTCGAACAGGGACGCATCGAACGTCGGCGAGGCCACCATCAGGACCCGGTCGGCTGCGCCCAATCCGTACATGTTGCGTTGCGCCGCTACGAATCCCAGCAGACCGGCATGGCTGACTGCCACACCCTTTGGCTCGCCGGTCGACCCCGACGTGAAGATGACATAGGCGGTGTTGTCCACGGCCAGCGCCGCAAGTCGGTCGCCGTCGGTGATTGTCTCCGCGCTGTATTCGGACAGATCCAGACCGTCGAGGCGCACCACCTGGCGCGGCCCGGCGCCGGCAACCGTGTCGGCATCGCACGTCAACACGCACACGGCCGCAACCGAATCCAACACGGTGGCGATCCGTTCGACGGGATGCGTACGATCCACCGGAACGTAGATCCCGCCGGCCTTGATCACCGCCCACCATGTCACCGCCAGTTCGGCGCATCGGTCCACGGCCACGCCGACGGCACGCTCCGGACCGACTCCCGCCTCGATCAGCAACCGCGCCAACCGGGTCGACCACTCGTCGAGTTCGCGGTACGACCAGCTGCGGGCGCCGTCGACGATTGCCACCGCCTCGGGGTCGGCCGCAACGGCCGTGGCCAGCAGCTGCGGCGCCGTCGCGATCGGCGCCAGTTGTCCGGCGCCAGACCAACGCTGCAACTGAGCCTGCTCGCCGGCATCGAGCAGGTTGATCGACAACAGCCTCCGCGTCGGATCGGCGGTCATCACCACCAGGAGCCGGCTCAACCGTTCGGTCAGCCCCTCGATGCTGGCCTCGGTGAACACGTCGGTGTCGTATTCGAGGTGCAGGCTGAGTTCGCGGCCGGGCAGGGCTTCCACCGTCAGCGGATAGTGGTTGTATTCGCGGTTGGTGAACTCGGCGATACCCAACTCCTGGTGACCCCATGGCACGCTGGTGTCGACCGGGTAGTTCTCGTACACGAAGAGGGTGTCGAACAACATCTCGTGGCCGGTGGCGCGGTGAATCTCGCTGAGCGCCAGGTGCTGGTGCTCGAGTGTGTCGTTGTGGGCGGTCTGCAGCTGCTCGAGCAGATCGGTGGCAGTGGTCGCCGCGGTGATGTTGGCGCGCACCGGCACCGTGTTGATCAGCAGGCCGACCATCGTCTCCGCGTCGGCCACCTCGAGTTGGCCCAACCGGGACCGCGCCGTTCCGAAGGCAACGTCGTGCTTGCCGGTCAACGAGGACAGCAGCACCGCCCAGGCGGCCTGCAGCACGGTGCTGACGGTGGTGTGAGACGAGCGGGCCAGTTCGCCAAGTGCCTGCGTGGTCTGTTCGGGTACCTGGAACGACGCAAACCCTCTGCGCCCGAGCCCCAACCGATCTTGCAGCCGATTCTGGGGACCGACCAGTGCGGGTGTGTCGAAGCCTGCGAGGACGTCGCGCCAGGCTTCGCGGGCGGCATCGAGGTCTCGGTCGGCCAGCCAGGTGATGAACTTCCGGTACGACGCGGCCGGGGGTAGTCGATGCCCGCCATACCCGGCGAAGATCTCGTTCAGCAGGATCGGCATCGACCAGCCGTCGAGCACGATGTGGTGATTGGTCAGCACGAAACGGTGCCGATCCTCGGCGATGCGGATCAGTACGGCGCGAAATGCCGGCTGGTCCGCGAGATCGCAGACGGCGGCGCGCTCGGCGGCGCAGAGCCGCTGAATCTCGTCCTCGCCCAGATCACCCTTGGCGCCGGGATCACTGAAATCCAAGTACCGCCAGGCCATTACGGGATCGGCCAGGATGATCTGCACCGGCTCGTCGAAGTCTTGGCAGAACTGCGCCGCCAAGTGGGGATGCCGGGTCACCACCGCATGCACCGCGTCGCGCAACCGCTGCGGGTCGAGGGCACCGGTCACGGTGAAGTCGAGTTGCACCGCATACATGTCGGCCGTGTCATCGCCGGGCAGCGCGGTGCGGGTGTGGAAGAGCAGTCCCTGCTGCAGGGGCGTCAGCGGCAGAATGTCGGCGATCCGGTATCGCCGCGCCAACTCGTCGATCTGCGGTTGGCGCAGCCGTGCCGGTGCGATGTCGGATGGGGTCAGCCCGCCTCCACCGGCACGCACGTGCGCGCAGATGCCGGCCAGGGCGTCGAACCACAGTCGGCTCAACCGGGTGATCTCGGTGTGATCGAGTGCGGAGGTGGCCCAGGTCCAATCGGCTTGTAGTTGCGGACCGGCGTCGGTATCGACGGTGCCTGCGTTGAGCTCCACGGTGTGAAACAGTGGCAGGGGCGCCGCTGCTGCACCGGTCAACGACAGACCATCTTGGCCGAAGCGCCAGAGACCTTCGGCCCCTTGGATTGCCGGGAAGCCCAGGCGTCCAAGGTAGTTGAATCCGATGGTCGGGTCGGCACCGTCCAGGCCGGCCTCGGCGTTGAGGTAGCGCAGCAGTCCGTAGGTCAGGGGGTGCGGCAGTGCACGAAGTTGCTCCTTGACGTCCTTGATCGCCGCCCCCAGCGCCGCCTCACCGGCGATCACCTGCGCCCAGGACAGACGATCGCCCGACCCGCCTAGTTTCAGGGACACCGGGTACTTGCTGGTGAACCATCCCACGGTGCGGGACAAGTCCACGTCGGCGGCTATTTCTTCGTGGCGGCCGTGTCCCTCGACGTCGATGCCTATCGGTGTTGCGGGATTGCCAAGGAACTCCGCTACCGCCAAGGCGAACCCGATCAACAGAACGTCTTGAATCCCAGCATGAAACGCCGTCGGCACGTCTGCGAGCAGCGTGCGCGTGTTCTCGGCATCCAGCGTCAGCGACAGGCGCCCCGCCGTGAGGTAGGTATCGGTTTCGGGGCGCACACTGGGCAGCAGGGCCGGTGCTGCCGCCACCTGTCTCCAGGCGTCCGCCTGCTGCAGAACTTCACGGCGTTGTGCGTGCTCAGCGAGCAGGGACGCCCAGCGTTGAAACGACGTGCCGGAGCTCGGCAATGCTGCGTCCTGCCCGGAACGGTGCTGACTCCAGGAAATGTTGATGTCTTCCAACAAGATTCGCCAGGAGACGCCGTCGACCGCGAGGTGGTGAATGATCAGCACGAGTTGACCGCTGGTGGCCACCCACAGAGCGCTGAGCATCGCCCCGGCCGCTGGGTTCAACTGCGACCGTGCCTCTACCACTGCGGCATCGGACAGTTCGTCCAGCACGTGCAGGCAGTCGCGGGCCTGCACCGATCCCACATCGGGTACCTGCAGCGACCAATCTTGCGTGCCCTCGTCGACGACGCGCAGCCGCAGCGTCGCATGTCGATCCAGCAAGGCCTGCAGCACCACCACCACGTCGGCCTCGGTGGCTTCCGCCGGCGCCTGCACGATCAGGGTCTGGTTGAATTCGGCGGTCCATCCGCTCGTGCTTTCCAGGTTGGCCAGCCACTTGATGATCGGGGTGGCCAGTACCGGCCCGACACCCTCGTCGATGACGTCGGCTTCACCGTCTGCAGAGCCAACCACCAACGCCAGCCGGGCCACCGTCTGCTCGACGAAGACGTCGCGCGGCCGACACGTCAGCCCAGCGGCCCGCGCCCGCGCCGCGACCTGCATCGAGAGAATGCTGTCGCCGCCCAGTTCGAAGAACGAGTCGTCGACACCGACGACCTGCGGCGGTTCGACACCGAGCACCTCGGCATAGATGCCTGCCAAGATCTCCTCGACTGCGCTGCCCGGCGCCCGGTACTCCCCCGCGGTGTACTCCGGTGCAGGCAACGCCCGGGTGTCGAGTTTGCCGCTGGGTGTCAGCGGCAGCTCCGGCAGCACCATCACCGCGACGGGAACCATGTACCCCGGCAGCCGCGCCGCCAGCGTCGCACGAGCCTCCGCCGGATCGATGGTGCCGGTGACATAGCCGACCAGCCGTTTGTCCCCCGGACGGTCCTCGCGGGCGATCACCGCCGCCTGCTGCACCCCGTCGAGTGCGGCCAAAGCCGTTTGCACTTCGCCGAGTTCGATGCGGTACCCGCGGATCTTGACTTGTTCGTCGGCGCGCCCGACGTAGCGCAGCTGCCCGTCGGCGCCCCAGTACACCAGGTCCCCGGTGCGATACATGCGCTTTCCAGGTTGACCGGCTTTACCGAACGGGCAAGCCACGAACCGCGATGCGGTCAACCCCGTCCTGTGCAAGTACCCAACACCCAGTCCGTCACCGGCCACGTACAACTCACCGACGACCCCGGCGGGCACCGGCTGCAACCAGCCGTCCAACACGAATAGCGCCGACCCGGGCACCGGCGATCCGATCGGCGCCGCACCGGAGCCGGCGCTCAGCGGTGCGCTGATCGCCACGTAGATCGTGGTCTCGGTCGGGCCGTAGGCGTTGATCATCACCCGCGCTGGCCGACCTTGCTCCTCGCGTCCGCTGGGCGCCCACTTGTCCACCACCTCGGCGGGGCAGGCCTCACCGCCCATCACCAGCGCGGTCGATTCCAGCCCTTCGGCTGCCAACATCCCTATTGCAGAGGGAGTTTGAGTGAGAACGGTGACCCGTTGCGAAACCAGGAAGTCGTGAAATCCTTCTGGCTCGTGCGCCACCGATTCGGGCACCACCACCAGTCGGCCACCGCGCAACAACGCCGCGAAGATCTCCCATACCGAGAAGTCGAAGGCGTAGGAATGCCAATGCGACCACGCCTGCTCGGACGCCGCGGGCAAGCCGCCATCCTGCGACGCGATCAACTGCGTCAGGTTGTGGTGCGAAATCGCTACGCCCTTGGGCGTACCGGTCGTGCCGGAGGTGTAGATCACGTAGGCGACGTCGTCGGGGGCAGGGGTCCCCAGCCCGATATCGGGTTGGGTGTCTGCGGCAGGGGCAGCGGGATCACCGAGATCGATGACCGGCCCATCGAATCCGCCGAGTCGGTCGGCCAGATCGGCAGTGGTGATGGCGGCGAACGGTGCGGCGTCGGTGAGCATGAACGCGATCCGGGCCTGCGGCAGTGCCGGGTCGATCGGCAGGTAGGCCGCCCCCGTCTTGAGCACCGCCACGATCGCCGCGACGGCCTCGACGGAACGGGACAACAGCACCGCCACGCGTTGCCCTGGGCCCACGCCACGGTTGGCCAGTCGATGCGCGAACCGGTTCGAGGCCTCGTCGAGTTCGTGGTAGGTCAACGACCCACCCTCGCCGCTGATCGCCACCGCCTGCGGGGTGCGAGCCACCTGCGCGGCGTACATCGCCGGAACCGAGACCGGAGCCGTCGCCCCACGCGTCAAAGCCGCCCAGTTACCGATCTCTTCCAACCGGGCGCGCTCCGGCTGACCAAGCAGATCCAACGATGACAACTGCCGTGCCGGATCAGCGGTCATCGCCGCCAGCACCCGCTCCAACTGACCCGCCAGAACGGCGACGTCGAGGTTCGCAAACTGCTGTCCAGCGCCAAAGGTGTTGAGTAACAGCTCGTCACCGTCACCGGCAAAAGCGATGCCGAAGCCACGCCCGAGGCCGGAAATCAGTGACGCCGACGCCGCTACACCACCGAAGGGCACCGTGAATCCGGACGGGAGGAAGTCGACCACCACCCTGTCGGGCACCTCACCTGGGCCACGGAGGTGAGACTTGCGCTCCAGAGCTTGCACCGGATAGCGCTGATGCTGCAGCGCTTCACGGATGCGCGTGTCGACGTGCGCACAGAAGTCGGACACCGCAGATTCTGGCGAGAGTTGCAGCACCAACGGCACGACCCCGGCGACCATCGCGGGAAGAGTCTTCGACTCCGGGACTACGCGCCTGCTGACCGGGAAGTCGAGCACGACCTCCCTGCCCTCCGCCCTCCAGCCGCGAACGACGAGCGCGCAGGCCGCGGTGATCACCGTTGATCGGGGCACGTTCCACGCCTGGCACAGCTGCTCGACCCGGAGAAGGATCGCGGGATCCAATGGCACCGGCTCAGAAGACCGATACGGATCGCCTTCGCCCACGTCTTCGGGCAAACGACTGTCGTGTCCGGTCGCCGACGGAAGATTCGCAGTCCAATATGCCTGATCTTCTACATGGGATTCGGATGCTTCGTAATCCAGTTCGCAGTCAAGCAGATCCTGCAACGAACCGAAGATGGGTGGCGGAATCGGAGCGCCAGAAACAAGGGCAGAATAAACCGATGCAATCCGCCGGCAAACTAGCGCGAGACCATATCCGTCAATGACGATGTGGTGGCAGCAGACGTACAGATAGGTTTCGTCGTCTCGTACCTGAAACAACGCGAATCTGAACAATTGCCCGGTGAATGGCATCGGCGTGCTCTGAATCGACGTTGCCATCTCGCGAGCCTCCCGCATGGGTTGGCCCGAATTGCTCAGGTCGAAAATGGACAGCTCGACGTCTGGATAATCGACCGGCCGTTGGTACACGTGGCCATCTACCTCGACGAAGGCGGACCGGATTGGTTCGGCTTCTCCCACCACTCGACGGATCGCCCATTCGAGGGCATCGCGCTCGACCGCACCATCAATCCTTACGAATAGGCCGAGCTGCCACTCCGTTCCCGAGTTTCGCGTCTCCTGCGCTAGCCAGATGTCCAGCTGGCCGCGCGTGACTGGTCGTGTGTGATCGCCGAGCTCCATCCCTTACCTTCGAATTGAGACGGTAACGCGATCAGCCTCGCACGTTCTCAGACAACCTGTCGCGCAGACTCTTTGGCCGAATATCGGTCCACTCTTGGTCGATGTAGTCCAGACACGCGGCCCGGTCCGCTTCGCCGAAGACCACCCGCCATCCATCCGGAACATCAGAAAAGGTCGGCCACAGGCTGTGCTGCTCCTCCTCGTTGACCAGCACGTAGAAGCTGCCGTTGTCATCGTCGAACGGGTTGGTAGTCACGGTGTCCTCCAAGAGAATTGACGCTCAAGACAATTGACGTTTACCTGATCTCGGTTTACCTGCAGGCGCATGCTACCCGGCTGGCCTGAAATTGGCAGTTGAATGTTTCCTGGGCGGGCCCCGCAAGTACCGACTTTGAATTCATCCGAGTCAAACGTCGTCGCCGCCGACCTTGAAAGTCACATCACGCCGTCGCGGAACTGCACTGCACACGCCGATCATACGACGAAAGCGCCGTCATCGAACGGGTCGCGCGCGAGCACGCGCTCCACCCTCGCGATCACCTCGCCGCGATGCTGTTTTGTTTTCGCTCAACGCACAGAAGACGTCGCAAGAGACTACCCAGGATCGCTTCCGCAATATGTTCTTGACTCCCGAATTCAGCTGGGGGGTAGAGCGTTCGGTGCACCAGGCATTAGGCCCGCGAGTTGGTCGCGGCGGGGTGGTCCCCGTCTTGGCCATCGCCTTGTAGATGTGGTTTTCGACGGTGCGCACCGACAACGACAAGCGTTGTGCGACGGCGCGGTTGGTCAGTCCGTTCCGGATCAGCATCACGATCTCGCGCTCACGGTCGGTCAACGGCAGCCGCTCGACGGCTGGGCCAAGGGCCGGAGTCCTGGCGCCACCGCACCGCTCGGCAAGCGCCTGCGCTCGAACCGAACATGCAAGGGCAGACCCACGCAAGTCCTTCCGGCGATACACAATGCACGCATCAGCGGCGGCATCGGTGGCCGCCTCCAGATCACCCATCCGTTCGAAATCCTCTGAGACCAACGCTAATTCATCACCGCCGGCGGCATGCAAAGCCTCCGCGCAATGCGCCGCGATAGCTGCTCGAGGGCCCTCGACGTTCGCTTCCAGCTCAAGCAGCCGCGGCCCGCACGAGCGCTCACCGAACTGGACCGGTCTGTAGACACATCACCTCTGGAGCGAATTACCCATTGGCACTGGCAGTCTCGGCTGCCGCCAGGAACAGCGCTACGGCCTCGTTGACGGCACCGTGGCCCAGCGCCATCCACTCCCCCTGGGTATCTCATCACGGCCGGCGGGCCGCCTCTCGACCTCAGCGGGTGAGGCGTTCCTGGATGGGATCGCCGACGTCGGTGTTATCCGCGTTCACCACCGCCGTCTCCGAGGTGTCGTCGCTACTGCCGGACTTGCGGATGAACAACGCAAGAATGGCGCCGAGAGCACTAGCGATCGCCAACCCGTAGAGGCCCCAGGTCACTTGGCCGGTGGCTTCCTTGATGAGGCCGAAGCCATAGGGCGCGACGAAGCCACCAAGGTTGCCCAGCGAGTTGATGATTGCAACCGCCGGAGCGAGAACCATCGGGTGCAACATGGATTGCGGGAAGGCCCAGAACAGCGGGCTGGCGCTCTTGAAGCCCATGGCGGCGATGCAAAGGAACGCCAGGGCCAGCCATGGGCTGGCGATCGCCGCGAGGTAGGTGCCGACGGCGGCGGTGAGCAGCGCGATGATCAGGAGCGATCGGCGGCGGGCGGGGTTGTGGTCGCCGAGTCGCGAGGACAGATACATGGCGACCACGGCGCAGATCCAGGGCAGCGAGGACAGAAGGCCCACGGTGATGTCATTGGTGCCTTGGATGCGTCGCACGATCGATGGCAGCCAGAAGGTGTTGGCATAGATGGAGAGCTGAATCGCGAAGTAGATCCAGCAGAACAAGATCAGCTTCGGGTCGACGAGCATCTTCCACCGTGAACGGCCGTCGCCCATCCCGGACGTGGCGACTTTCTCCTCTTCCTCGCGATCGATCGTCGCGCTGAGGACTGTCCGCTCGTCGTGGGTGAGCCACGTGGCGTCGCCGATGTGGGAGTCCAGCATGAAATAGGCGATGATGCCGACAAGGACCGACAACGCGCCTTCGAGGCCGAACATCCACTGCCAGCCGTGCACTCCGAGCACGCCGTTGAGGGACAGGAGCGGCCCGGAGATCGGGCCGGAAATCGCTGCGGCCACGGAGGATCCGGCGACGAACAATGCCGTGGCCCGCCCGCGGTGAGAGTTGGGTAACCACTTGGCCAAGTAGAAGATGACGGCGGGGAAGAATCCGGCCTCGGCCGCGCCCAGTAGGAATCGCAGGACGTAGAACATCTCGGCGTTCTGCACGAAAGCCGTTGCCGCAGAGATCAAGCCCCAGCTGACCATGATGCGGGTGAGCCATATCCTGACCCCGAACTTCTCCATCATCATGTTGCTGGGGAGTTCGAAGATGGCGTAGGCGATGAAGAAGACGCCCGCACCGAACCCGTACGCCGCGGCACCGATTCCGACATCGGCCTCGAGGTACTTCTGGGCGTAGCCGATGTTGGACCTGTTCAACTGATTGCAGATCAGCATGATGATCAGCAGCGGAACGACTCTGCGGAATATCTTCGACACAGCCGAGTCCAGGCTGGACGGCAAGGCGAGAGTGGTCGACAACGGATCACTCCTCTCGGCTCGTTGACTCGGCAGTGATGCCCGTCAAGCAGGTGGAAGTGAGCGGTCTACCCCATCAGCGATGGCCGTGACGCCGCTCACAGGAGTCAACTTAAAGTCGACGACCTATGCGCGTCCAACATTGTTTTTGGATGCTGTGATTCAAAACCGGTATCACCGTCGGAGGCAGCTCAGCCTCCGTCGAACTGGGCGTCATCTCGAACAGCAGTTGCCCGTTACCGGGTGGGACGCAACTCTGTGAAGCTGTCCAGCAGGTCAGGCCGGGCGTTCTTCGGCAGCCCGTCAAGCGCGCCGACGAGGGCGGCCACACACATCTCGCGTATCTCATCGAGCGGCACGTCAGGCCTGTCGATCCACTCGAGCCACGCGGTACGCAGGAACAGGAGCCATGACCGCACGGCGATGGTCACCAATGGGTGAGGCGTCCGACCCTGTTCCAGCGCGCCGAGGATCCGCCGCTCCTGGATGTCATTGTCGCGCTTGATGATCGCGATCACTTCCGGGTCGGCGCTCGCTGCGCTGCGGTGTACCGCACGGGCGGCGTGAGAGTTGGCGCGACAATGGGAAAGGAAGGCGTCGATGCCGTGTCGGAGCTGCTCTAGCGGCGGCAACGCGGAGTCGGGAGCGGTGGCAGTTACCAGGTGTTCGACCGAGCGCTCGACGAGCGCGGCAAAGAATGCCGCCTTCGTCGGGAAGTAATGGTAAAGCAGCCCTCGCGAGACGCCTGCCATCTCCGCGACTCGCTCGATGTGGACACTCTCGTACGGCTCCTCGGCGAACAGCTCGGCGCCGAGGTCCAGCAGCTGGTCGCGGCGCAGCTCGGGAGCAAGTCGAGTTCGCGGCATCTTCAGATACTACTTGACACGGGTTCAGTAGCGCGCAACTATTACTGAACCAGTATCCAATAGGGGGATCTGATGCGAAACGACTGGCCGAACAACACCTTCCCTCACCCACCGCGGCGGCTGCCGGTCGTGGGCGACCTGCTCGGCATCAACCCGCGGAGACCGCTCGCGAGCGTCATGACCGCAGCCGAGGGACGCGGGCCGATCTTCGAGCTGGATCTGTTCGACCAAAAGTTCGTGTTCATCACCGAGGCCGAGCTCGCCGAGGAACTGTGTGACGAGAAGCGCTTTCACAAGA
This sequence comes from Mycobacterium sp. AZCC_0083, assembly GCF_014202335.1. GTDB lineage: Bacteria > Actinomycetota > Actinomycetes > Mycobacteriales > Mycobacteriaceae > Mycobacterium. The sequence continues at coordinate 513,336 of NZ_JACHGP010000002.1, forward strand.
GCTTGCCGCCAGCTTTGATCGGTCTCCGGGAGTATGTCGGTGACGGCCTGTTCACGGCGCACGACCACGAACCCAATTGGCAGCTCGCGCACGACCTGTTGATGCCGGCGTTCACCAAGGCAGCGATGCAGCGCTATCACCCCGTGATGCTGCAGGTGGCCGCTGAACTGTTCGACCAGTGGGACAGCCACGAGGGCCCCGTGGACGTATCGGCCGACATGACTCGACTGACGATGGAGACGCTCGGGCGAACCTCGCTCGGTCAAGGGTTTGGGTCTTTTGACAGTGACCGTCGGCATCCGTTCGTGGACGCGATGATCGCTGCCTTGAAGACCGGGCAGCGGGCGGGCGCGCTATCGACGATGCCCGGTTCCTCGCTGTTGTTGGGCCTACTGCGCCGGCGCAACGCCAAGAAGCTGGCGTACGTCGAGAGCTTCCTCGATGACATCATCGCTGCGCGCCGTAGCGGCGAGGACACGAACGCCGACTTGCTCGGAATCATGCTGAGCAACGCGCACCCGGACACTGGCGAGACGCTGTCCGATCTCAACATCCGCTACCAGATCCTCACCTTTCTGGTCGCGGGCCATGAAACGACCAGTGGTGCACTGTCGTTCACGCTCTACTACCTCGCGCGCAATCCGGAAGCGCTGCGGCGGGCGCAAGAGGAAACCGACGCGATTCTGGGGCCCGACCGTGACGCGGAGCCCGAGTACGACCAGGTGGCGCGGTTCCGACACATACGGCGCTGCCTCGATGAGGCGCTCAGACTGTGGCCTACCGCGCCGGGGTTCGGACGCGGACCGCGGGAGACGACGACCATCGGTCACCGGTGGGAGATGCGGCCCGAGGATTGGGCGATCGTGCTGTTGCCCCTCGTGCATCGCGATCCGGCGCCGTGGGGCGAAGACGCCGCGGAGTTCGACCCGGACCGGTTCCTGCCGGGACGGTCGGATGGCCGAAACCCACACGCCTACCGGCCGTTCGGCACCGGTCACCGCGCTTGCATCGGTCGTCAGTTCGCGCTTCACGAGGCCGTGCTGGTGCTGGCGCGGTTGCTGCACCGCTACGACGTGGTTGGCGACCCGGCCTACCAGCTCCGGGTGAGCGAACGGCTCACGCTGATGCCGGAGGGGTTCGAGCTGACCCTCAGTCCGCGGGCGCCCGCGATGGCAACTGCGGTCCGTGCGGCGAGCGATACGGTGACGAGGTGCTGACCGGTCCTAGTCGCGACGACCGAGACCGCCCAGGATCAGGTTGAGGGTGAACGCGAATCGATCCGGGGCGCTGCCGGACGTCAGCTCGGCCGCGTGACGCTTGGTATGGGCGAAAGAGTCGGGCAGCGCGGCGAACCGGCGCAGCGTTTCGTCGCGACCGATGTCCAATCCTTCCGCGTCGACTCGCCTGTCGCGTAGCGACGATTCGAGGCAGAAGGCGTTGACGTAGAGGAACAGCGTGTCGATCGCCCACGCAGCGGTCTGTGGGTCGACGCCGCCCGCGAGCACGATGCCGAGCATGCCGTCGCTGATCCGCAGAGTTTCCAGGTTCGTTGGGGCAGTGCCGAGTGTCGCCAGGGAGATGCCGGGGTAACGCAGGTACTGATCACGGAGCTGGGTGCAGACATTGATGATCTGCTCACGCCAGGTGCGTGGGTTTGGTTCTGGGAGTTCGATTTCGGCACAGAGCCGTCCAATGAGGAGTTCGTCGAGGTCGTCCTTGTTGACGACGTGGGCGTACAGCGATGCTGGACCCGTTTCCAAGACACCGGCCACTCGTCGCATCGTCAGGGCGCCGTACCCGTCGCGCTCGATGATGCCGGATGCGGTATCGATGATCGCATCGACGGTGATGGGCTTCTTGCGCCCCGCCGACGATCCGCGCCGAGTAACACCGGTCTCGTCAGGCAGTGACTGCTGGTGCCGTGCTGCGCGTCGTCGCTCCGGGGGCGATGTCATGCACGCAGTCTAGACGCCAATCGATCATAGTTCTAGTTGACTCGATCACTGTTCCGTTATAGAACGGTGTTCGTGACTATGTCCACTCCCGATGACGTCGGCCGACGAGCATGGCTTCTGGCGCTAGCCATCTTCGTCACCGGTTCGGCACTGTGCGCTGCGGCATGGTCGGTCGAGTGGGGCTGCCACGCGTTCGAGATCACCTTCGCGTGGGTCCTCGGGCTGACCGTCCTGTCGTTCGTACCCGCGCTACTGCTGCCCGGCCGCGACCACCAACCCCGCTGAAAGACAAGGAACTCCGATGTGTACTGATATCGGCGACACCCACGACGTGCTCGTGGCAGGCGCCGGGCCGATAGGCCTGATGCTGGCGATCGAGCTTCAACTGGCAGGAGTCCGGGTACTCGTCGTCGAACGGCGGGAGAACCCCGACACCGTCGTCAAGGCGGAAGGGATCAACACCGCATCCATCGAGGCCCTCGATCGACGCGGCCTGCTTCCCGCGGTGGAGGACGTGGTGCGGCGGCTGTTTCCCGAACCCCCGAAGACCGCAGGCGTCGCCAGGGGGCACTACGCGCCGTTCGCCGGGCATTTCGGCGGGATTCAGGTCCCCGCAGGCCCCGTCGACAGGGACGATCCCCTGCTGCGCAACCGTGGCCAGGCCGGCTGGTATCTCCAGATCCCGCAGGTCGAGTTGGAGCGGGTCCTCGGTCAGCGCGCAGTGGAGCTCGGCGTAGAAGTGCGTCGCGGCGTCGAGTTGTGCGGGTTCGACGAGGACGGTTCCGGCGTGACCGTTCACCTCGCGGGGGGAGACGAGGTGCGCGCGGCGTGGCTCGTCGGGTGCGACGGCGGCCGCAGCCAGGTCCGGCGCCTGGCGGGCTTCGACTTCCCCGGCACCGACCCCGAGATCATCGGCCGCCAAGGGGTTTTCACCGTGGAGGGTGCCGAGCAGCTGAAGTCGGGCTGGCAGTACACCCCCACCGGCCTCTACGTCTTCGGACCCAAGCCGGGCCGACTGCGCACCATCGAGTTCGACGGCTCGCCCACGGACCGGGACGCACCGGTCACCGCGACCGAGATGGAGGACAGCGTGCGACGGGTCAGTGGCGTCGACGTCCGCATCACCGAGATCGCCAGCGCCGCGCGGTTCACCGACAACGCACGGCAGGCGACGACCTACCGGCGCGGTCGCGTGCTCCTGTGCGGGGACGCCGCCCACGTGCACTCGCCGTTCAGCGGGCAGGGCATGAACCTGGGGTTCGCCGATGCCGTCAATCTGGGCTGGAAGCTCGCCGCCACCGTGCAGGGGTGGGCGCCGCAGGGCCTGCTCGACACCTACACCAGTGAACGGCACCCGGTCGGCGCCTGGATTCTCGACTGGACGCGTGCTCAGGTGGCCGTGATGCGCGGCGACGCCGGCAGCAGTGCGCTCAGAAGCCTGCTCAACGACTTCCTCGGTACACGGGACGGCGCAACCCATTACGTGAAGCGGGCGTCCGGCCTGTGGCCGCGCTACGACTTCGGGGATCTCGAGACCAGTCATCCGCTGGTCGGCGCGATGGCGCCCAAGCTCCGACTGGACGACGGCACCTGGCTCGCCGACCATGCCCATACGGGCCGGACTTTGCTCGTCGATCTCACTGGGGACGAACGGCTTTCAGCCTTGGCCGAGTCGTACGCCGGGCGTCTGGAACTGGTCCGGGGTACCGCTGACGGCAGCGGGCTATGCGGCTTGCTGGTGCGTCCCGACTGCTTCGTGGCGTGGGCGTCGGCGGACGGCGCCAGTGATCTGGCCGGTTTACAGGCCGCCCTCACCCGCTGGTTGGGCGACAACAGTCGCGCCGACTGATCTCATGGGCTGTACGACGAATGAATCGACACGACGGCGAGAACGCACGCGCCCATCGACGCAACGACCTGAGCGAACATGATCCAGTGCAGGCGATCGGTCTGAATCTTGTTGTCTTCGGCTGCATCCCGAACCTCCCGGCGCAGCGCGGCAATAGTTTGATCGTCTGACCGGCCTTCGACTGGCGGGTTGTGAAGGATGCTCTTCACGTCGGGCGCCTTCCGAGCGCGGAAGACGATTACGAGCACGCCAACCACTGATAAAGCCATTGCGACCACAGCACCCTCGTCCCAGCCTGATGGCTCTGGGCCCTCTGCGAGAGACGTCGCGACGAAGGTCGCGGCAATCGCCGCCGCGAAGGTGGTGACGAGTTTCGCCGTCTGCAGTCCCTGATGCGAATGCGCATCTTCACGACTGGCGTGGTTCTCCAACCACGCCTCCAGCGCTTCTCCCATTGCTCGGCCCTCCGCCCCGTATCGTCATCGGCCCTGTCGATCGCTACCTCTCGGCGGGCGTAGTGCTGGTCGCCGACAGGCGCCCCTCATGGGTCAGCAGATCGCGTCCCAACGCGGTTACCGTCACCATTGCAACGCCGTTCTGGCGCGCGCGGGCAACCAGTCCTTGATCGACCGAGTCCTCCCAGATGGTGAGCCTGGGACACGACGTACGCCACGCCTCCATTACGTCGGTGTAGGTCCTTGGCCGGGCCGCCACCCACTCGACGAAGTCAAGCACCAGAGCGCGGGTTCCTTCCGCCATCGATTCCTCCAATGATCCGAAGTGCCACCGTGATCAGCCGCCGCAAACCGATGAGGAACGGCGTCATTCCAGCATAGATGGCTGCGCGTGCCGATGTCGAGAAGTTCAGCGGCGCAAGGACTCCGGCGAAACCTGGTGCATTTCAGGCGAATTACGGATGTCCGGGCGCGCCCGGCCCGCGCGACTCGATTCGGCGATTGGGCGGACCTGACCTCGAGCAGCATTTCGATAGGCGACATAATTAGCAATGCGAAGCAGATGTACGGAAGGGGGCTCGATCTTGACCGAGGTTGGCCGGCCGTATGCACGACCCCGGCTACTCGTGGCCGCCCTGAGTTTGGTGGCGCTGACCGTGGCAGTACTCCAGACCGCGGTGGTTCCGATTCTCGGCATCATCGCCCACCAGCTGAATGCCTCGTCGGTGGCGGTGAGCTGGACGGTGACCGCGAACCTCCTGGCGGCTGCGGCGACGACACCGCTCATCGGGCGACTCGCCGATCTGCACAATAAGAAGCACGTCCTGCTCGGTGTGCTCGTCGTCGTCCTCGCCGGGTCACTACTCGCCGCCACGACTTCGTCGCTGGCGATACTGATCTTCGCGCGCGTGTTGCAAGGCGTCTCGTACTCGCTGTATCCGATCTGCGTCGCACTCCTTCGCGACGAACTCCCCGAAGGCCGAGTCGTCAGCGCACTCGCGGTGTTGTCCGGGACGTTGGGCTTCGGCGGCGGGGCAGGCCTCGTCGTCACGGGCTTGTTGATGGACGGCGCTGCGGGTTATCACCGGGTGTTCTGGCTGACGACGGTATTCGTCATCTTCGTGATCTTCGTGGCGCTGGCGGCGCTCCCATCACGGACGGGAAGCGCCGACGGGACGATCGATTGGTTGGGCGCAGCAGGTCTGGCCGCTGGTCTGTCGGCGATGCTTCTGACGATTACTCAAGGCAATTCGTGGGGTTGGACGGCGCCAGCCACCATCGGATCCGCGGTGTTCGGCGTGATCGTTCTGCTCGCATGGTGGGCGTGGGAGCGCCGGCAGACGCATCCGTTGGTCTCCACCACGATGCTGGCCCGCCGGCCGGTGCTGTTGACCAATCTCGCGACGGTGTTCGTTGGCATGGGTCTGTACTTCGGCTTCCTCGGCCTCACGCAGTTCGTCCAGATCGACCGTGCTACCGCCGGATATGGTTTCAGCGCAACGGTTCTGCACGCCAGCGTGGTGTACCTGCTGCCCGGTGCAGTGGCAGGGTTCGTCACCGCGACGCTCAGCGGCAGTTTCATCGATCGGTTCGGGGCCCGACCAATCCTCGTATGCGGAGCACTGACCGGCATCGTCGGATTCCTGTGGCTGGCCCTTGCGCACTCGCAGCCGTGGCAGGTGATCGTCGCCGGCATCTTCACCAACGGCTACATCAGCCTCGCGTACGGCGCCTTGCCTGCGCTGGTGGTCAGCGAGGTCGACGGCGGCGAGACGGGCGTGGCCACAGGGGTAAACGCGATCGCTCGCACGGTCGGCAGTGCGATCGCCGCCGCAGCGGTGGCCGTCCTCCTCGGCCGACCCGTGGCCGCGACGGGCATGCCGCCCGAGCATGCCTTCATGACGATCTTCATCGCGGGCGCGGTCACGGCCGGACTGGCGCTAGTGCTGATTGCGGGTTCTCGCGGCAGGCAACCCCAAGTGGAGTCGGTCGAGGCGACGGTCGATGTCCGTGCCATGAACCACGAATGGGGCTGACGGGCACCACCCTCTCGCACGAGGTTTGTGACAAAGCACAGACAGCCGGTTCACTCTGCGGCATCGTTGTCGATATGAGCCAGAAGGTTCCGACCCCGAGAGACCTCGTTGCCGCCGCACAGGCGGCGGCGGAGACCGCGCAATCGGTCGCCAGCGGAGCGTTGCGCATACCGCCCGCGTCGATTCAGCTCGCCAGTCAACTCCCAGATCTGATCGAGAATCTGGCGACGACGACCGAACGTTTGAACACGGCCATCGATCGCGCCGAACGCTACCTCGCACTGGCGGACCCCTTGATCCGGACGATGGACGCACTGCTCCCCCAGCTGGAAGCACTCGTCGCGACGGGCAACGACGTCTACAACGCGGTGTCGAGCGTGCCGGGCGTCTCCACCCTGAGTCGGCTCGCCACTCGCGGCGGTTCGGATGCCCCGCCGAAGGGCCCCCGCAAGCCGTAATCTTCGTACGCCCTCACGGCGGTCACCGAATGGGGATGAGTTCGACCCCGGCCGCCTCGAGTGCAGCGCGGGTCTTGCGCGCGATGTCGACGGCGCCCGGCGTGTCGCAATGCACCAGCAACGCCTCGGCCTTGACGTCGATCTCGCTGCCGTCGTTAGCGGTGATGCGGCCCTCGGTGACGATCTGCACCGCCCGCGCCGCGGCCGCATCGGCGTCGGTCAGCAGAGCGTTCGGCTCGGTGCGAGGCTGCAGGAGACCTTCAGGCGTATAGGCGCGGTCGACGAATGCCTCGGGGATCAGGCGCAGGCCGGCCTCTTGACCGAGCCGCCATGCCTCGGTCCCGGCCTGGCAGAGGAGCGGCAGTCTCGCATTGAACTCCACGGTGGCGTCGACGAGTGCCTTGGCGTGTTCGGTGTCCTTGGCCGTGACGTTGTAAAGCGCCCCGTGAGCGCGGACGTAGTCGACCTTGCCGCCTGCCAGGCGGGCGAACACTTCCAAGGCCCCCATCTGGTAGAGCAGGTCGTCGCGCAGCTCGTCTCCGGGCATCGCGATGTACCGGCGACCGAAGCCGTGCAGATCGCGGTAACTGACCTGGGCGCCGATGGCAACACCATTCTTGACGGACAAGGCGCAGGTACGTCGCATGATGCCGGGGTCACCGCCGTGGAATCCGCAGGCGATGTTGGCGCTGGTGACGATCTCGAGCAGCGCGTCGTCGTCACCGAGGCTCCAGCGACCAAGTCCCTCACCGATGTCGGTCGTCAGCGCTACTCGTGCAGTCACGGCTTCCTCCTGCTCTCATGGTTCATCGTGCTTCGGCCGTCGTATCAAGTATCGCCCCCGCCGGTTAGCGACCGGACGATCTGCGGTACTGCCGCCAGACTCGTGCTCGGACGCAGCGCCGTCGAGGGGCCCACGTAGATAGACGGCATGCCCACGCCGCGCGGCCCTACGACGTCGGCGTCCCAGTTGTCGCCGACGAAAACCGAATCTTGGGCGGCCGCACCGCACTCGCGCAGAGCCGTCGCGAAGATGTTTGGATGGGGCTTGCGCCAGCCGACGGTCACCGAGCTGATCACACGGTCGATGGTGGTGTCCAGGCCGAACGCTCGGACCAGACGCGGGACGAGTGCCGGGTCATGGGTATTGCTGACGACTGTCAGCCGGTGGTCGGATGCGAGATCGGTGACGCATTCAAGGGCATGTTGTGCCGGTGAGACGCTCTCGGTCCACGTGTCGAGGTATTCGCCGATGAGGATCTCGATGGCGCCGTTGGCCAGCGTGGGTGCGCCGATCGAACGCCAATACCGTTGTGCTACTTGGTGCATGGAGTACTCGCGACCCGTGCCCGCGGCTTGGGTCTCGAGGTGTTCCCAGGCGTCGTGCCAGTGGGCGTCTGATGCAGTCTCGGAGATCGTGACCCCAGCGCGCCGCGCGAATGCCAGTGGCGCGTTGTAACTCGGGTGTGTGGACGGGTCGTAGTCGACGAGCGTGCCGAAGAAGTCGAAGAACACGTGGCCGGCCACCGCGCCCCCGTCAGGCGCCGACGTACGCCGCGAGGTGTTCACCGGTGATGGTCGACTTGTCGGCGACGATGTCGGCGGGTGTGCCCTCGAAGACGACGCGTCCGCCGTCATGGCCGGCGCCGGGGCCGAGATCGATGATCCAGTCGGCGTGCGCCATCACCGCCTGGTGATGCTCGATGACGATCACCGACTTGCCCAAGTCGACGAGCCGGTCGAGCAGACCGAGCAGCTGGTCGACGTCGGCGAGGTGAAGGCCGCTGGTCGGCTCGTCGAGGACGATCACGTCGGCCTTGTCGGCGCCACCCTTGCCCAACTGGGTGGCGAGCTTGAGCCGTTGCCGCTCACCGCCGGACAGCGTGGTGAGCGGTTGCCCGAGGGACAGGTACGCGAGGCCCACGTCGGCGAGTCGTTCGAGGATCTTGTGGGCGGCCGGTGTGGCGGCCTCACCGTCGCCGAAGTAGTCCAGCGCATCGAGCACCGACATCGCCAAGACCTCGGCGATGTTCCGTCCACCCAGGGTGTATTCGAGCACCGAAGCCTGGAACCGTCTGCCCTCGCACTCCTCGCAGGTGGACTCCACGGTGGCCATCACACCCAACTCGGTGAAGATGACGCCCGCTCCGTTGCAGGCCGGGCAAGCGCCCTCGGAGTTGGACGAGAACAGTGCGGGTTTCACGTCGTTGGCCTTCGCGAACGCTTTACGGATCGGGTCGAGCAGTCCGGTGTACGTCGCCGGGTTGCTTCGCCGCGATCCGCGGATCGGCGCCTGATCTACCGTCACAACCGCGTCCTGCCCTGCCACCGAGTCGTCGATCAGCGAGCTCTTGCCCGAGCCTGCGACCCCCGTCAGCACCACCAGCACGCCGAGCGGGATGTCGACGTCGACGTCCTGCAGGTTGTGGGTATGCGCCCCACGCACTTTCAACGCCTCCGACGAGGACCGCACCACGTCCTTGAGTGCCGCACGGTCATCGAGATGACGGCCGGTGGTCGTGTCACTCTTGCGCAGCCCGTCCACGGTGCCTTCGAAGACCACCTCGCCGCCAGCGGTTCCGGCACCGGGGCCGAGGTCGACGACGTGGTCGGCGATCGCGATCACCTCCGGCTTGTGCTCGACGACCAGCACGGTGTTGCCCTTGTCGCGCAGTTGCAACAGAAGTTCGTTCATGCGCGCGATGTCGTGGGGATGCAGCCCGATCGTGGGCTCGTCGAACACATACGTGACGTCGGTAAGCGCCGATCCGAGGTGGCGAATCATCTTGACGCGCTGCGCCTCACCACCCGATAGCGTTCCCGCTGGGCGCTCGAGCGACAGGTAGCCCAGCCCGATCTCGACGAACGCATCGAGAGTGTGTCGCAGCGACGCGAGCAACGGGGCAACGGTCTTGTCGTCGACCCCGCTGACCCATTCGACCAGATCGCTGATCTGCATCGCGCTGACGTCGGCGATGCTGCGCCCCTTGATCTTCGACGATCGGGCCGTATCGGACAGTCGAGTGCCGTCGCAGTCGGCGCACGTGGTGAAGGTCACCGCCCGCTCCACGAAGGTGCGGACGTGCGGCTGCATCGCCTCGACGTCCTTGGCCAGGAAGGACTTCTTGATCTGTGGGATCAGCCCCAAGTAGGTGAGGTTGACGCCGTCGATCTTGAGCTTGGTCGCCTCCTTGTGCAGAAGGGCGTCCAGTTCCTTCTTCGTGAAGTCGCGGATCGGCTTGTCCGGGTCGAAGAAGCCGCAGCCGTTGAAGATTCGGCCATACCAGCCCTCCATGCTGAAGCCGGGGATGCTCAGCGCACCCTCATTGAGCGACTTGGAGTCGTCGTACAAAGCCGCCAGGTCGATGTCGTTGACCGAGCCGCGGCCCTCGCAGCGCGGGCACATACCGCCGACGATGTTGAAGTCGCGGCGCTCCTTCACCGTCCTACCTGCGCGCTCCATCGTCACCGCACCAGCACCGCTGATCGAGGCGACGTTGAACGAGAACGCCTGCGGCGAACCGATGTGCGGCTTCCCGAGCCGGCTGAAGAGGATGCGCAACATCGCGCCGGTGTCGGTTGCGGTGCCGACGGTGGAACGCGGGTCCGCACCCATGCGCTCCTGCCCCACGATGATCGCCGTCGTGAGGCCCTCGAGTACGTCGACGTCCGGACGGGCCAACGTCGGCATGAAGCCCTGCACGAACGCACTGTAGGTCTCGTTGATCAGGCGCTGCGACTCGGCGGCTATGGTGTCGAACACCAACGAGCTCTTGCCCGATCCCGAGACGCCGGTGAACACGGTCAGCCTGCGCTTCGGAAGTTCGACGCTGATGTCCTTGAGATTGTTCTCGCGCCCGCCGTGCACGCGGATCAGGTCGTGGATGTCGGCATCGTGCGGCGCGGCGGCCGTCCTCTTCGCCATGGTTTCGTGAATCCCTTCGGGTACTCGGTTTCGAACGGGCGTTGCGCCGCCATGGTCATGCACCCGTCATGTGCCTGAAAGCATCTGCACCACAGAGCCGTTCACGACGTCGGTCGCTGGGCGGAAGTCGTCTGGATAGCATTCGGGCGATTCTTCGATTGCCGACGAGCGGCTCAGCTCAGCTCCTGGATGCGCACCGTGTTGCCCGCCGGGTCGCGGAAGGCGCAGTCGCGGGATCCCCATGGCTGGTCGGTGGGCTCGGACATGACCTCGGCGCCGCTGGCCTGCACCTTCTCGAAGACACCATCGACGTCGGGGGTGGCAAGCATGATGCTGGCGTAAGTGCCCTTGGCCATCATCTCGGCGATGACGGCGCGCTCGTCGTCGGTGATGCCGGGGTCGGCGGCCGGGGGCGTCAACACGATGTTCATGTCGGGCCGGCCGGCGGGCCCGACGGTGATCCAGCGCATGTCTTGATATCCGACGTCCTTGCGGACCTCGAATCCCAGCGCGTCGCGATAGAACGCCAGGGACTCCTCCGGATCGGTGTGTGGGAGGAAGGTTGTGTTGATGCTGATGTCCATGTCGATCACGCTAACGGCGCCTAGGACACCGACGCTTCTCGATTCCTGATCGGTCTGGTGACTTGTTTGGCCACGCACGATGGTATGCCCGCGGTCTCGCCCTTCGCCTGGCTCCGGTACGTGCTCGGCGGCACGCCGACCAGCTCGGTGAAGCGGGTGCTGAAAGTGCCCAGCGACGAGCAGCCGACCGCGAAGCAGATCTCGGTGACGGACAGCTCGCCGAGGCGCAGCAGTGCCATCGCGCGCTCGATGCGCCGCGTCATCAGATACGAGTACGGCGACTCTCCGTAGGCGAGCTTGAACTGGCGGGACAGGTGACCGGCCGACATGTTCACCCCGCGGGCGAGCGCCTCGACGTCCAGCGGTTGCGCGTACTCCCGGTCCATCCGGTCGCGAACGCGGCGCAGTAGCGCGAGGTCCCGCAGGCGCTGCGGGTCGGGTCGGGTGGTCACCTGCGCGATGGTGCCACGTCGCACCAGCGTTTCCTAGCACTGCAGGCTCGGCGAATCGCCCGAACAACGGGCGCCATCCCGATACCGTTGGTGGGTCACGGAAGGCAGCGCATCATGGCGATCGATCTGACGCTCTATCTCGATGACCAGCCCGGTGAGCTCGCGCGTATCGGGGATCTGCTCGGTGCGGCGGGCGCCAACATCGCCGGGCTCTGCGCGCTGACCAGCGGTGGCGGGCAAGCCGAGGTGCATGTTCTCGTCGACGATCCGATGCCCGCGTTCGAGGCGTTGGATCATGCCGGGATCAAGATCGTCGCGGAGCAGGAAGTGATCGTCCTCGACGTCAAGGACGAACCCGGCGCGCTCGGGGAAGTCGCCCGCAAACTCGGCAACGCGGGGGTCAACCTGACGACTGCATATCTCGCGACCAACACCCGCCTTGTGCTCGCCGCGGACAACCTCGCCAAGGCGAAGTCCGCGCTCGGCTGACCCGAGTTCCGGATCGGCTGAGGGTTTGGCATGCTGCAAACATGACGCGTTGGTACCCGCTGGAGCCCTCCGATGCCAGTGTCCTCGTCTCCGCTCCGCACGTGTACCGATACCGGTCGCACTTCGCGGCGCCGCCGGAGCGGGTCTGGGAGTCCCTGGCCTCCGATGAATCGCTGGCGGCGTGGGGCCCGTCCCTCAAGGCGGTGAACTGGCTGTCCCCCCGCCCCTTCGGCGTCGACACCACCCGCGAGGTCGTGCTGGTCGGAGGCGCCCCCCGCATGCGCGAGCGCTTCTTCCGTTGGGAGGAGGGTCGCGGTTACTCCTTCGCCGTCTTCGAGTCGAGCGTGCCCCTGTTCCGGCATTTCGTCGAGGCTTACGGCGTCGAGGCCGAAGGCGACGGCACGCTGTTCACGTGGACGATCGCGATCGAGCCGAAACGTGCGTTCGCTCTGCCGTTCAAGGCGCTGAGCCCGGTGTTGAAGTTCGCATTCGGCCGCACGGTCGCCGACGGCAAGAAGTACTTCGACAAGCAGGCCTGACGCAACCAGCGGACGTCGACTGCACGTCACTGAAGCAGGCGCGTCACCGCATCCTCGACGATCTGAAGATGCTCGGCCATCGCAGCCGACGCTCGTTCCGACGATCCCTCGGCGATCGCCTCCACGATGGCGCGATGCTCGACACCTGACGCCTCCTTGCGCTGCGACACCGTGTTGAGCATCTTCGACTGTTCGGATAGGGCTTCCCGAATGTCGTCGACGACGGAGGCGAACACGACATTGCCGCTCGATTGCGCGATGCACAAATGGAACTCACCGTCGAGACGCACCCATTCGGACGGATCGTTCACCACGTCCATGCCGCTGACGAGTGCGCGCAACCGCTCGAGTTGTTCGTCGGTTCGGCGCAAGGCTGCCAGTCCGGCCGCCGGAACCTCGATGTGTGGTCGCGCCTCACGCAGTGCCTGCACCGTGTATTGGCCGAACACGGGTTCGGACCGGACACGATCACCAACGACGAAGCTGCCTCGGCCGGTCAACGTCTCGGTCAGCCCTAGGGCGTTGGTCGATCGCAGCGCTTCGCGGATGACGGATCGGCTGACCCCATAACGGGTGGCTAGTGCCGCCTCAGAGGGCAGCTTGGCGCCGACCTGCAGGTCCTTCTCCTCGATCGAGGTCCGAAGATCCGCGAGGACGGCCTCGGCAGCACCCACCCGGGAGGTGCGAGGCTGTCTATCGGTCCAGCTGTCAGACAAGCTCATGGCTCGAAACTATACCCGCAGGTCCACGACATGCATGCGACGCCCGCCCGCGAGTTTGCCCCTTCCGGTTGCGGAGTGCGCGCCCGCGTAAGACGATACTGCCATGTACTTGTCTGACAGCATGACAGTCAGTTATCCAGACCCCTGGCTACAGGATGCCTGGGCGGCGCTATCGCTGCTCGCCACGCAATCTGCAGCCGAGGCCGCCCGGCACTCCTCCGCGGAACAGATCCGCTCGCTGCGCATCCTGGTGGCACAGATGCGCGCCTTGGATGAGGCCGGGGCGTGGGAATCCGTCACCGCCGCAACCTACTTCGGTATCTCCGAAGCCAGTGGCAATCAGATCTACGAAACACTGTTCTACGACCTTTGGCAGGCGCTCACCCAGTCCGGCGAGCGCTGGGACGTCGCGGCCCGGTTGTGGCCGGTCCGGCGGTGGGCAGAACACTCGCTGGAGGCGGTCGTCAGCGGGATCGCCAGCGCTGAACCCGAACTGGCCAAGTCGGCGATGGAGAGCCACATCCGCGGCGCGCTCGCCGCCCTCGATGTGCCGCAGCCGGGCCGTTAATCGCGGGACAACACCGCGCGATCGTCGACGCGCACGGCGATCACCACGGCGCCGTCGACGCCGGCCTTCCATCGGTAGGCAACGCCACCGCCACACAGGATTCGGTCGCCGACCCCGAGGCTGTGAGTGCACTCGCCGTCCTCGGCCCAGATGGTCACGACGACGGCGCCCCGAACCACATATAGGACGACCTCGTGGATGTGGGCCTGCCATTCCTCCCCCGCTCCGGCGTCACGGGTCACCTCGGTGACCTGGACCTGTCCACCGAGGTTGCCGAGCGACCGGTCGGCATTGCCGGCTGCACCGCAGGACCGGCCTACGTCGACGACGCTGTCGGCTTGGGCGGCGCTGATGACGTCGCTCATGTTGCACCCCAACGCCGTGGCAATCGCCGACAACGACTGCAGAGACGGTTTGGCGCGGTTGTTCTCCAGTTGAGACAGGAAGGGGACCGACAGCCCGCTCTGCTCGCTGAGCGCGGCGAGCGTCAGGCCACGGTCGCGCCGCAACCCACGGATGGCGCGTCCGAGATGTTGGCCACCCGAGGTCCGAGGATCGAGATCGCGGGAGATCTTACGCATTGTTTACGTCGCCCACTTCCGTCGTAATAAGCCCCCGGCTACTTTCTCAAAAGTCTAGTTCAATCAAAAGTTTGACAGCCTGGCCACGTACCCGTGTACCGGCGACCGCAAAATTTCAGTTTTCACCACACTCCCGAGGAACACGATGAGCACACCTCCGGTATCTAACACGGCGTACGACAACTCCGCCCTCAGCCATGAGGACGAGGGCTACCACAAGGGGCTCAAGCCCCGCCAGATTCAGATGATCGCGATCGGCGGTGCGATCGGTACGGGCCTCTTCATGGGCGCAGGCAGCCGATTACACAACGCGGGACCGGGGCTCTTCATCGTCTACGCGATCTGCGGTGTCTTCGTCTTCTTCATCCTTCGCGCGCTGGGTGAACTCGTCCTGCACCGCCCGTCATCGGGTTCGTTCGTGTCCTACGCGCGTGAATTCTTCGGCGAGAAGACCGCTTTCGTCACTGGCTGGTTGTACTTCTTCAACTGGGCGATGACCGCCATTGTCGACGTCACCGCCGTCGCGCTCTACACGCACTACTGGGGCATGTTCAAGGTGATACCGCAGTGGCTGATCGCGCTCATCGCCCTGGTCGTGGTGCTCGCGCTCAACGTGATCTCGGTGAAGCTATTCGGCGAGATGGAATTCTGGGCGTCGATCATCAAGGTCGCCGCACTGGTGACGTTCCTAGTGGTCGGAACCATCTTCCTGGCCGGCCGCTTCGACATCGAGGGCCAATCGACCGGATTCAGTGTGCTCACCGACAACGGCGGACTGTTCCCCGAGGGAATGTTCGCACTGGTCATCGTGACCTCAGGCGTGATCTTCGCCTACGCCGCAGTCGAACTCGTCGGCACCGCGGCGGGCGAAACCGAGAACCCGGCCAAGATCATGCCGCGCGCGATCAACTCGGTGATCGTCCGAATTGCGGTGTTCTACGTCGGCTCGCTGATCCTGCTGGCCTTGTTGCTCCCCTACACGACCTATCAATCCGGCCAGAGTCCGTTCGTCACGTTCTTCTCCAAGATCGGCGTTCCGGCGGCCGGCGGGATCATGAACCTGGTCGTGTTCACCGCAGCACTGTCGAGCCTAAACGCCGGTCTGTACTCAACCGGCCGCACGCTGCGGTCGATGGCGATGAACGGCAGTGCCCCGGCGTTCACGGGAAAGATGAACAAGAACGGCGTGCCGTTTGGGGGAATTGCGCTGACCGGCGTCATTACCCTGGCCGGCATCGCACTGAATCTGGTGGTTCCGGCGGAAGCATTCAACATCGCCCTTGACCTGTCCGCGCTGGGCATCATCTCGACCTGGGGCATGATCGTGCTCTGCCAGATCCAGCTCTACCGGTGGGAGAAGAAGGGCATCCTCGAGCGGCCCGCATTCCGTCTGCCGTGGACTCCGTACACCAGCTACGCGTCGCTCGTCTTCCTCGCCGCGGTCACGATACTGATGTGCTACGAGAATTACTGGAATCTCGTCGCGATCATCATCATGGTGCCTGCGCTGATCGGCGGCTGGTATGCGGTGCGCACGAAGGTCATGGCGATGGCTCAGACCCGCATCGGCTACACCGGTGAGTACCCGGTGGTTCCGGGGTTGATAGCGCCCATTCCGTTCCCAGAGCATGACAAGGACGACAAGGGACACGACGCCGAACGCTGAGCACAACCCACCCGATCGATGCCCGGCCACGGACGTAGACGTGGCCGGGCATCGATCCGTTCGGACGTCACCGCCGCTTGTTCGGCGACCCCGTTCGCACCCACACGGCGACGTAGAACGCGAATGCCATTGCGAGCGGAATCAGTCCGATCGCCCAGCTCAGCGGGAGCGGCGGTCCTGGCTGTTTGAGCACGTCGATGGTCAACTCGCCAGTGCCCGCCCCCTGCGGCCCGTCGATATCGAACCGCAGTGTCCACGTCCCCGCGGCGTCGAGGGAGCGCACGTCGAGTCCCCAAATGCTCCGGTTGCGGGGATGTCGGGACAACCTGTGGGTGTCGGATCTGCCGTCTGGGGCGATCTTGGCGATCGTCCCGGACTTGTCGGCGATGCCGCCCTCGGGCACGAAGGTGAAGTCCAGCGACTGCATGGCACGAATCGGCCAGACGGTGAAGCCAACGGTCATCGGGTAGGGCCCGACTTGGACGTGCTCGGTGTGTACCACGTAGTCCAGCGGATCGGCGGCAGCCGACGGTGCGACGCCGATCGAGAGCGCGAGCGCGGCGCACGTGACCGCGACGACCGCCCGCAGCTTGCCGAGGATGGTCATGCCGCCACCGCCGCGTCGGACGTGTCGGTGCGCCGCGTGTTCGCAAGCCGCATCGCGTAGCCGAGCCGCCAGATCGCCATGCCGATAAGGGCTCCGAGAACACCGGCCGCGATACACGTGAGCACCAAGCTCGGGGACGACCGGCTGGCGTCAGGTCCGTCGCCGCCACCGCTGAACTGCACGTTGACCCACCAGATGATCGCTACCGCACCGACACTCCCGTACAGGCCGAGCAGCCACACGGTGGCGTCGCGCCACCGCAACAACAGCTCGACGACGACGCTGAAAACGAATACGGCGGTCGGGAGAATGAGCCGCTCGACGGGGAAGCCCAGCTCGCTGAAGTCACGAAGGGCCAGATGCTGAACGTCCGCGTACCAGACGACGGCCCAGTTCGCGAAGTTCCAAATCACCAGATTGACGACGAGGTTGAGCAACCCCGTTCCCACCGCTCCTCCCCTCGGAAGTACCCGGGCCCCCAGCAGAACGCACGCGATCGGAATGACCACCCAGGCGATGCCATCCCAGTTGATTTGGGAATCCAGGTTGATATCGCCAAGCGCGCTGCTGGTGATGGTGAAGTACGATCCGAAGGCTGCCAGCGCGGTCATCAAACCATAACGGCCCCAACGATGTTCGCGGGCCGCAGCGAATACGATCACGGTGCCCATGATGGTCATGCAGATCGAGTTCAGCCACCCCTGGTGCGGCGGTGAGGCGATGGTGACGTCGAATCCGTAAAGGCCATGCCACCACTCATCCCACAGCCCGTACAACAGGAACGAGGCTGCCGCGATGCCGCCGATCAGGTAGCCGATCGGGGCCGCAAAGATCCCGAGCACCTTGAACGCCCGACCGCCGACGGCCGGGTCGGGCTCGACGCCGCGGCGCTGCGCCGAGGTTGCCCGAAGCACCATGACCAAGCTGATCAACCCGGCGATCGCGCCCCCGGAGTAGACGAACAGATGCGGCAGGGTGAAGAAGCTGTCCGGCCCAACATCGGTGTGCCAGCCGATGTCCCACGCCAGCCCCGACAACGAGATCAGTGTGCCTGCCAGCATCACCAACGCCGGAACCCGTCCCTCGGCATCCTTCACGGGCGGGCCCGCCTCCTGGCGTTCGGCCTCGTTCGCAGTCGTCATGTCGCTCTCCCCTTCTTGATGATCAGCCGCTCGTGGTGACGTTCAGAACTGCCTGGTGAACCTGACCGGACGCAGAGATCCGCACGGTGATCTCCCACTGCCCCGCCATCGACAGGTCCACGTCCCCGCGATAGCGCCCGGCACCGTCCTCGGTGGCCACGACAGGTGTTGTTGCATGGCCCATTTGGGGCATGCCGGGTTCGAAGGTCACCGAGTCCGGTGGCGGCGGTTGGCCCCCGTTCCCCGATAGCTCGACGACGAGGGTGTTGACTCCAACCTTGGGAGGATCCCCACCGAGACGGACGAGGTAGGGGCCTGCCGCTGCTGCCGACGTGGTCGAATCCGTGGCTGTCGGCCACAGGAGCCAGGCTCCCGCTCCGATCACCGCGATGGCGATGACGACCGTGACGAACAGACGCGGACGACTCATGACTGCGGGACCTCGACTTCGGTTGATGCGGTAAGGATCGTGTAGTCGCGTTCGGCTTGGACCCACACCTTGTAGCGGCCAGGGAGCGCAAAGGTGTAGGTGAAGTCGATCTCCGGTCCGTAGCGAGCCACCGATTCGTCGGGCTGCCCACCGGCAGACCCTGGGGTGGCAGGGACCATGGCATGCGCGTGCGACCAAATCGGCGCCGCCACCGCCGCTTTGCCGACATCGGGCGCATCGGACAGCGGCCCGACCACCATCATGTGTCCGGTCATGCCGAGCCACGGTTGCACATCGGCAGAGTCCCCGAATCGGGCACGAATGGTGCTGGGACTGCCTGCCGGGGCCACCGTCGAATTGATCTGCCCTGGCGACGGTGCCGCGGGAGCCGGGGCCGTAGAAGCGAGCGGGGCGCCGGCGACGACCGAGGCACGCAGAAGCTGAATTCCTCCGCCGCGGCGGGCGACTTCGGCGGCCATCGCGTAGGTGCCGCGTTCGACTTGCTTCAGTCCCACCTCGTATTGGCCCGGGGCGACGCGCACCGGATGCAGGTGGAACATGCCGCCCGACGGTGACACCACGATGAGATGGATCAGCGCGCCGTGATGAATCAGCAAGTCGTCGACGGGCCGCCCGGTGGCGGAGTCGATCATGCTCAACTGCAGCGTCGTGGCGCCGCCGTGGCTGGTGGTGGACACCGACAGGTTTACCGGTGGTCGCGAATAGTCGGTCGGAGTAACTGAATTCGCCGCAATTCGGGCGTAGGGATTACGGATGTTCTCGATCGTGGGATCCAGGTCGTGACCGGGCTGCGGCGGGGGCGGAGAGTACGCGGACAACACGGCCCCGGTGACCGCGACCGCCAATGCGATGACCATTACGGTCGCAGGGACCAATGCCACCCAGCTTCGGCGCGACCGCAGGGTCACCGCGAGCGAGACGATCAGCAGTGCCCCCGCGGCGAAGAAACCGTAGTCGCTGGCCTTCTTCCAGGGCGGGGTTACCCGAGCCGGAACCAGAAACGGGATCCGGGCCACCGTGGTGCCGTCGTCGACCAACAACTCCCACGGACCGGGCCGATCGACATTGAGCGTCGTCGAGTAGATGCCCGGCCTCGCCCCGAGGACGACGTCTCCAGAGTTGGTGGTCGCGCCCGGCGCAGTCGCGGAGAGCCGCAACGTACCTGGGGCGTCGCCCCGATGCGTGACCACGTCGACGTGCAGCGGTCCAAGCACCGGACCCACCCGGCGGATCGTCACCGTCAACTCTCGGCCGCCCAGCGTTTGGGCGACGTGGACGTCGGTGTCCGACCCGATGCCGTCGGCCCGTGCGAACGAAACCGGAGCGCATACCACCAGGATCAGAGCCACCAGCAACGCCGACGACAGACGACGACGGAACGGGTGCAGGTCGGCCTTCGAGTCGGGCTGGGTGCGGTGCGATGACGGCGCGTCAACCCGGACCCGGACCGCTGCCGTGAACATCCGCGACCTCCTTGGCATTGCACCGACTCTCGACTCGACACTACCGACGGAGAGATTTAGTTGGTGATACCAAACATATTGGTTGGTGCCACAAACTAAGTCAAGGTAAGATCGCTCGGTGGGAACCAGGAAGCCGGACGCCGGAACGTCACGCGCGGCAGGCTCCGATGAATTCGTCAACGCCCTCGCCCAGCTGTCGTTCGTCGTCCAGAGCATGTTGGCGCGTACCGCGGCCAAGCACGATTTGTCGCTGACACAGCTCCGCCTGCTCGGCATGCTGCGTAATCACCGACCGAGCATGCAGGATCTGGCTCAGCGCCTCGGCCTCGACAAGTCCAGCGTCACTGGGTTGGTCGATCGCGCCGAACGGCGCGGCCTGATGAAGCGGGAGACGGACCCGTGCGACGGACGCAGTGTGCGCGTGGTGATCACCGCGCTGGGCCGTCAGGTGGCCCGCGAGGGCTCGGCCGAGATCCGCGAGGCGCTCGTACTCGTCACCGAACCGCTATCGGCAACGCAGCGCACTCAGCTGGTCAGGTCGGCGCGCATCGTCGTCGAGACCGCCCGCGCACTCGAGTCCCCCGTCTCCCGTCAGTCTCAGACAGAACGCGGCGTCAACGCGACGCCATCGGCGGGCGCGTCCCAATCGATGACGTAGCGCTGCTCCTCGCCCATCGTCTTCTCGATGTTCATGGCCTTCAGCATCAACGGGATCATCACCCGCATCATGCGCTGGGCGACCGGGCCCGGCGCCTTGGCGTGGCTGACGCGCGCTCCTCGGGCGGCGATCGTCTCCACCCGGGAACGGCGCAGTCGCTCGTATGTCACGAAGGCCGAAGGCAGGTCGGGTAGGTCACGCAGACAGCGAGCCAGTTGGATCGCGCTCTCCATCGCCAGCGATGCACCCTGCCCGGTGCTGTTGGACGGCGCGTGCACCGCGTCGCCGACCAGCACCATGCGATCGCGATACCAGTTCGGTACGGGCGGCATGATGTGCAGCGCGCCGACGGCCTGCAGGGTTTCGCTGGTGGTCCGTTCCGCCAACCAGCCGCCTGGGGTGTCGCCGGCGTAGGTCGCGCGCAGGGTGTGCAGCCACTCGTCGGCGGGGACGGCGCGGGCCTCGCGCAGGCTGAGGTATTGCGGTGACGGCAGATTGACGCCCCACCCGATGCGCCCGTCGGGCCGCATCCAGTACAGGTAATACGCGCGCTTGCCGAAGGCGAAGGTCATCGAACCCGGCACGACACCGGTGATTCCATCGGCGTCGCCGTCCACCAGACCCTCGAACCCGAGCAGGTTGAGGTAGCGCGCACCGGGGGCGTCGGGGTCGATGAGACGGCGCACCGCCGAGTGCACGCCATCGGCGCCGATCAGCACGTCTGCGCTGGCGCTGCTGCCGTCGGCGAAGTTGGCGGTCACGCCGTCGGGGCCTTCCTCGACGCCGATCAGCTTCTTGCCGTGCTGAATTCGCACCCCGGCACGCTGCGCGCGCTCGCCGAGGATGCCGTGCAACACCCCCCGATCGATCAGCTGCCGCGGCGGGAGACCCTGCGGCCCCGGCACCTCACGACCCGGCTTGCCCGCGATCGACATGAAGGACCGCGCGATCGGGATGGCCGCGGCGCGGACGTCGTCGTCGGCGTCGATGATTCGCAGGGCGGCGAGCCCATTGGGCTCCAGTGCAAGTGATCCGCCGATCCCGTTGGCGGCCGAGGGATCAGCCGGCCGGGCTTCGTACACGGTGGTGTCGATGCCTGCCATGGTGAGTGCGGTCGCCGCCACGGGGCCTGCGATGCCGCCGCCGATGACGAGGGCGGTGTGCGCTGCGGACATGTGCTCTGCTCCCATTATTCGTGCTCGGCGCCGCGTTGCGCGAGCTCACTGAGTTCGGTTGGAATGGCGCCGCTTTCGTGCCATTTCCGCCAGACGTCGAGCATCGGGAAGGCGCCCGAGGACAGGTCGTCGACAAGGGATCGCGTCCAGTCGGCCTCTGCCACGGCCATCGCGATGCGGTATTCGTCCTCGATGAGGAAGAGCCTCGGCACGTAGGCGCCGACGTCGGCCGCCACGGCCCGCTGGGCGTCGATCTGTTCGGATAGCCGGGCAAGCCGCGTGCGCAACGACGCGATCGCGTCGTCCGGCGCGAGCACGATCATGACGGACAGTCCCGCGACGAACCGCGTGTGTTCGGTCTCGGGCTCGGCGATCAGCTCGCTCGTCCATTCGACGAGCTCGCGGCGGCCGGCTTCGGTGATCTGGTAGACCGTGCGCTCTGGGCGGGCACCCTGGCGGGTGACCTCGATCGGTTCCACGAAGCCGTTCTTCTCGAGGTTCTGCACGACGGTGTAGAGCGAGCCCCACTTGATGTCCATGTCGCGGTCCTTGCCGCGGGCACGCATGACCGACGCCATCTCATAGCGGTGCATCGGGCGCTGGATGACGGTGGCCAGCACGGCCAGCGCCAGCAGGTTCGCGACCTTGCGTTTGGGTGCCACGGCAGGCACCTCGCTTCCAATTACTCGTAGGCGAATATACGTAGGCGAGTATCAGTGCGCAAGAAATCGCAATACGCCGACGGCCGGACCTGGTTGAGTCGATCTCACGTTTTGCCGCCGAGGTGCGTCTACAGGATGTGAATGTGCGACCGTTCGAGGACGTGGTAGCCGAGTACGGCCCGACCGTGCTGCGCGTCTGCCGCGCGGTGCTCGGGCCGGTCGATGCCGACGATGCCTGGTCGGAGACGTTTCTGTCCGCCATGCGGGCCTATCCGAGTCTCGACTCGGGTGCCAACGTCGAAGCGTGGTTGGTCACGATCGCCCATCGGCGCGCCATCGACGTCGGACGCTCGATTTCGCGCGCACCCGTGCCCGCTGAGGCACTTCCAGAACGGCACACCGAGCCCGCCCACCCCGCGGACGACGACCCCGACCTCTGGGCAGCGCTCGCATCGCTGCCCGACAAACAGCGCAAGGCGGTGGCCTATCACCATGTCGCCGGTATGCCGCACGCCGAGATCGCAGAACTACTCGGCAACTCCCCCGATGCCGCCCGCAGAGCCGCCGCGGACGGCATCAAGGCGTTGAGAAAGATCTACCCAAAGGACGACCCATCATGAATCTCGAGAATCTCACCGGGGCGAGCGAAGCGACGGGAAGAGTCTTCGACGCATTGGGCGGGGACGACTCCGACACCCTGGCACGGTTGCACAGCCGCCTCGAACGCGATGCCGAGCACGAGGATCTGCTGGACGTCGCGTACCGAACTCTGGACACCCCGCTCGGCTCACTGCTGCTCGCGGCGACGCCCGTCGGCCTGGTGCGCGTCGCCTACGCCAGCGAAGGCCACGACGCGGTACTCGCGTCACTGGCCGACAAGGTCAGCCCGAGAATCCTGCGGGCACCTGCCCGGCTGGACGGCGTGGCACGCGAGATCGACGAGTACTTCACCGGGAGCCGCACCCATTTCGACCTGCCGTTGGACCTGCAGCTCACCGACGGCTTCCGCCGCGAGGTGATCGAGCACCTTTCCGAGATCGGCTACGGGCACCGCGAGAGCTACGCGGCCGTCGCGGCCGCGATCGGTCGCCCTCGCGCCGTGCGCGCCGTCGGAACCGCCTGCGCCCGCAACCCCCTCCCGCTGGTCATCCCGTGCCACCGGGTGGTCCGCACGGACGGCTCGATCGGCCAGTACGTCGGCGGCGTCGACGCAAAGCAGACCCTACTGACCCTGGAGGCAGCATGACGACAACGATGAAGGCACCTGTGGCCGAACGCATTTCCGCACAGAACTGGCCCGCGCTAACCGACGAGATCGACGCCTTCGGCTGCGCGCAGACCGGGCCGATCCTCACCCCCGCCGAATGTGCGGAGTTCACCTCCATGTGGGATGAACTACAGCGGTTCCGTTCGACGATCGACATGGCCAAGTACCGGTTCGGGCAAGGCACCTATCGCTACTTCGCCAACCCGGTGCCCGAATCGATCATGCGGATGCGAGCAGAGTTCTATCGCCTGCTCCTTCCGGTCGCGCGCGACTGGGCCGATCGGCTGGGCGACCCGGCGCCCTGGCCCGACGAGTTCGAGGACTGGCTCGACGCCTGCCACGCGGCCGGACAGACCAGGCCGACCCCAATTCTGCTGCGCTACACCGCTGGCGATTGGAACGCGCTGCACCGCGACCTCTACGGCGACCTCGTCTTCCCGCTGCAGGTCGTGTTCGGGCTGGACCGGCCCGGCGTCGATCACACCGGCGGGGAGTTCCTACTCGTCGAGCAACGCGCCCGAGCACAGTCGAAGGGCACGGTGACCGTGCTCGAACAGGGCCACGGACTGATCTTCACCACCCGCGACCGCCCGGCCCCGACGAAGCGGGGATGGTCGAGATCACCGGTGCGGCACGGGGTCAGCCGGATCAGGTCCGGGCAGCGCCACACCCTCGGCCTCGTCCTGCACGATGCTCAATGACACAGAGGCTCAATGACGTAGGCGCAATGACGAAGGTACGACGCGATGTTCACGCTGATCGGCTCGGACGGTGAACGGTACGAGAGCTCGACGCCGGGGCAATTGGGCGGGTACCGGCGCGGGAAGCTGTACGGCCGGCTCGACTGCCCCTCCGCACTGAGGGCCATCGCCCGTGGCGGTTACGTGGCGCATCGGGTGTTCTTCGCCGACCAGCCGACGGCCGTGGCAGCCGGCTACCGCCCGTGCGCGGTGTGCCTGCCCCAGCAGTACGCCGCCTGGATTTCGGATGTCACCTCACATTCCGGCGGCCGGCGTCGTCTACAGGGCAAGAGTCTCAACAGAAGGAGCGAACAACCATGACGACCATGACCATTGCCCGGACCGCGCACGCGACCCGACTCGGCAACCTGACCATCGAGGCGAGCGCCTTCGGCTTGACCCGAGTCGCCTTCACCGCAGACCCCACCGCACCGACAACGGACCTTGGCTTCGGTCGGGCCCACGCATTCGAAGCCGGTCGGCAGATCGACGAGTACCTCGCCGGAGCCCGACGGAACTTCACCGTCCCGATCGACTGGTCGCGCATGAGCGCATTCGACGCCATCGTTCTGCAGACCCTGAGCGCCGCAACGGGTTACGGCGAGACGATCACTTACGGTGAGATCGCGCAGCGCATGGGCCGTCCCTCGTCCGACGCCCGCAAGGTCGGTGGCGCGTTGGCGCGCAACCGGGTTCTGATCATCGTGCCCTGCCATCGCGTGGTTGCCGCCGACGGCGCCCTCACGGGCTACGCCGGCGGGCTCTCCGTCAAACGAGCGCTGCTCGACCTGGAATCGCCGGAACTTCGTCTCGCCCTCTAAGGCATCCGGCCGGGGTTACGGGACTTGCACGCACCGTTCCTTGTGTGTGAGCAGGAGTGAGTTCTGCTCGGTTGCGGCCCGAACGGTGTTGGCCGCTGGCGGCGGGTGTTCTCCGGTGCACCGCGACCCATCGTGTGGGTGGCGGTGGGCCGGAACTGCCGTGCCTTCCAACGTGGGGGCGGGTCGACGGTCGGGCCTGGCCGGTGGTGTGCCCGCAACGGTCCTCTGTCCGTTGCGGGGTCCTGCCGGCCGTCGCCTGATCGCCAATCCGAGGCCACGTCTGCCGATCGCGGTCGCCGCGCCGTGATGGCGGGTCACCGGTTCGGAAGACTGTTGTCGAAGGGGCTTGACCCAGTGTTGGGCACCCCATTTGCTGGTGTAGGCCGGATCTACGCCGATGATCGCGATGTCCCGGCGGACGGCCATCGCGGTCAGGCGGGTGCGGAAATTTGCGGTCGGGATGCCGGCCACGGTGCGGCGGAACCGTTTCCCACGATTCCCACGGCCCATCGTGTCGCGCCCGGTGGCGCGGGCATCGGCGAAGTCGAGGTTCTCGATGACCACCGCTGAGCAGTTATTGATCTGGGCAGTGTCGAGGAGGGCGGTGATCGCCGCGCGGACCCGGCCATCACGCCGCGATGCCGCCAAACCCGCGGTGGCCACTCCGATCGTGATCGGGTCCCCGGCCGGATTGCCCGATCCGTCGAGCACACAGGCGGCGAGGTGATCGGCGTTCAGATCGACACCGAGCACCGGACCGCTGCGCAACTCATCGATCGACGGCGCCACTACGGGGTCCTGTTTCCAGGATGCGTCCAGATACCAACGCCCACGAGAAGAGTCGTAGCTGATGTCGTAGCGCACCGCTCGTCGGCCCGTGACTCGCACCGCCCACTCGGTACTGCGGTGGCTGAATTTCACCGGTGCGGCAACATTGATATGCGTCCCGTACTGGTCAACCAATGAGGCCGGGACTTTGATCCGCAACCGGCCCGCCGCGTCGACGCGGATGGTCTCGTTGCCGCCGATCTTCCCGGTCTCCCCGTCAGCGGTGAGGAACATCCGCGTCGCGTCCCAGCGTGCCCGCCACTGGGGTTCAGTGATGCCCGCCTCGTCGAGGTGGGTGCGGTTGCGCCACAATCGTTTTCCGCCGATCGTGACCGAGGGTCGGCCCGCATCCAACGCCTTTTGCGCGACGGCCAGTCGCCCCCGCAGTATCGCCAGGCGCCGGGTCTTCGCGAACCGCTCACCCGCCGACCGGTAACCACACCGTCGAGACCGGCCAGTGCCGGTGGGGACGGCTTCACCGGGGCGCAGCGCACACCGCAGCTTCAGCACCTCCACGGCGCGCCGGAGATCGGTGACGTGGGCGCTCAGCGCACGCATGCCCAGCTGGTACTGGTCCTCGACCGCCCGGGTGAGCGCCCCCGCCCACCGCGACGACGACACCGTGGTGAGCGCCTGTTTGCGCCGGGCGCGCCACGCAGCGTGCTCCTCATGGCCCAACCGACCCAGTCCCACCCGGGCCGCGAGTTCTGCCCGGTACACCGATCCCAGAAACGATCCGATCCCCGCCAGTGCGGAGGCCTCAGCCTCGCTGAGGTGAACTCGAGTCCTGATCCGCACCCCCGCCGGCGCCGCCGCGACTACCGGATCGGTGATCCGGCGCAACGCCCGACGCTCACTGGCCATGACCAACATCGTGACCGAGGGCACCGACAAACGCGGACGGGCCGACATCACGCTGCGCAGCCCACCGCCTTTATCGCCCCGGTTACGGGCCGAGCGACGCCCATACAACCGCGCACAAAATGAGGTCAACACCTCCACCATGTCGCGCACCAGATCCTCGGTAACCTCGCCAGAGTCCAGGACCACCACCAGTCGGCGGCCGGTGGCGGAACCAAACGACCGCGACGCAGCCCCACGGATGTGTAGCAGATTGCTACACTGTGTTGCACATTGCTACAGCCGTGGAGGTGGGACATGTCCGAGGCAGCCGACCGGGTCACTCGGGTCGCCGCTGACCTGATGGAGAGCGCCACCACCGAGGGCGCCCGTCAGAGCCGCTCGGCCAAGCAACAACTCGACCACTGGGCACGCGTCGGGCGCGCGGTGTCGAGCCAACAATCAGCGGCGCGGCGTCGCGTCGAATCGGCGCTCGCCGGTGACCTGGAGACGAACGACCTGAGCGTCGAGGAGGGCGTCGTCTTCAACGCCGAGATCTCCGCAGCGATCGAGGAGAGCCTTGCGCGCATCAAGTACGGCGACGTCCTCGCCGCACGCGGCATCACGATGGTCGCCATGAACGACGAAGGTCAGATCGTCGAGTACTGGCCCGACGGCACCTCCGCCGTGATCGCGGGCGAACGCTGATCGGTGAAGCGCGCTGACCTCGTCGTCGGACCCAATGGGGCAGGAAAGTCCACCTTCGTCGCGCTGACACTTGCTCCGCTGCTCCCCCGCAGCGTGTTCGTCAACGCCGACGAGATCGCCAAGCAACGCTGGCCCGACGATCCTCTCTCACACGCCTACGACGCGGCGCGTGTCGCCTCCGAAACCCGTTCCCGGCTCATCGAATTGGGCCGGTCGTTCATCGCCGAGACGGTCTTCTCCCATCCTTCAAAACTGGATCTCGTCCATGCGGCGCGTGCCGCCGACTACACAGTCGTCGTGCACGTCCTCTTGATCCCCGAGGACCTCGCCCTCGAGCGCGTCAGTCGAAGGGGCCGCGCAGGCGGTCAGGACGTGCCGGAGGAGGTCGCCACGGCCGCCACTGCGTCCGACACGGCAACGGTCTACGACAACTCACGGCGCGACGGCCCGCGGATCGTCGCTCGGATGAGCGGCGGCATTGCGGTCGGCTCCTGGTCGTGGCCGAGTTGGACGCCCGAGTCGCTTCGCTCGTGCTGGCCGGGCTGAGAGCCACGACCTCGGCGGGCCGACGCCCCCACGCCCTTCGAATTAAGCTCGTCACCATGCCAAGTGTGTTGACGGTCAATCTCGCCCGGCCGCGGCCGAACCCGGACAAGCAGTCGGTGCTCACCGGCATCGACAAGCAGCCGACTGACGTCGCCGTCGACGTACGCCCCCCGGGCCCCAGGCGCGTCGGACTCGGCAGCGGGCTGACCACAGATGCGATCGGCAACAAGAAACTGCACGGCGGAGACGATCAGGCCGTGTACGCGTATGCACGCGAAGACCTCGACGACTGGCAGACCAAGTTCGGACGCACGCTGGACAACGGCAACTTCGGCGAGAACCTGACCACGTCTGGGATCGACGTGACGGGCGCGCGAATCGGCGAGCGGTGGCACGTCGGGTCGGACGGTCTGGTGCTCGAGGTCACCTCACCCCGGACCCCGTGCCGGACCTTTGCGGCGTTCCTGGAGATACCGGACCTGATCAAGACCTTCACCAAGGCGGCGATTCCCGGGGCCTATCTGCGGGTGATCAGCCCTGGCACCGTGCGCGCCGGCGATCAGGTCGTCGTATCCGATCGCCCCGACCACGACGTCACGGTCGCAGTGGTATTTCGCGCGATCTTGAGCGAACCCGAGCTGCTACCCCAGCTCATCGACGTCGACGCGTTGCCAGAGGACATCAAGGATCTTGCGCGTCGTCGGGGCGCCCAGCCAGGCTGACAGCAAACCGCCGCGACACTGCGACCGAAATGCAGAACGGGGTTCGTCGGGGCGACGCCTGTACGCTAAGCCTGCGTCGTAACACCCGCCATCGCCTGCCGCTGCACATGGGCCTGCCCGTCGACAACGGAGATCTCCTGAACGATCGCACATCGGCGACGAGTACCAAGACCCACGGACGCGCCGATCCCCAGACACCTCTTCGCCCCAGCGATCGGGCGGCATTCATCGTCGACGACGACCTGCCGCAGAACACCGGCGCCGACGACGACCTACCGCAGGTGCTCGCCGATACCGTCACCGACTTCCTTGGCAGACCGAAGGCGCGCGGCTGGATCCACTTCTGCTCGGCGGTTGCGGCAATCGTGGCCGGGGTGGCACTCGTGTCCGCGGCGTGGATCTTTTCGTCGTCCGAGGCCGTATTGGCCGCCTCGATCTACACCGCCACCATCGTGGCGATGTTCAGCTTCAGCGCTCTCTACCACCGCGTGCATTGGCAGTCCCCGACCACGTTGAAGTGGATGAAGCGGATCGACCACTCGCTGATCTTCGTGTTCATCGCGGGCAGCTTCACTCCCTTTTGCATGCTGGCGATGCCGCCGCAGACCGGGGCCCAGGTTCTGGTGATGGTGTGGGGCGGAGCGGCCGCAGGCGTCGCACTCAAGATGTGGTGGCCGTCGGCGCCGCGATGGGTAGGCGTGCCCCTCTACCTGTTGCTCGGCTACACGGCGATCTGGTTCGCGGGCACACTGCTCGCCGGCGCGGGTATGGCCGCCGTGGTCCTGCTGGCCAGTGGAGGGGTGCTGTACAACATCGGCGCCGTTCTCTACGGCGTGCGCTGGCCCAACCCGTGGCCGCGAACGTTCGGCTATCACGAGTTCTTTCACGCGTTCACCGCTGCCGCAGCGATCTGCCACTACATCGCCATCTGGTTCGTCGTCGTTTGATCAGCGGTGTCTGATCAGCGGGGTTTGATAGGCGGGTCTAACTCCGCGGGACCGGCAGCAGCCACGTCGAGTCGCTATGCTGGCGAACTCCGATGATCGAGGAGCGACCATGTCCACCGATGCCGGTGCTGCCGTCCCCTCGCCTGCCACGGTCTCCAAGTCCGCCGCCGGCCACATCCGGCTGACGTCGCACAGCGGCGGCTCCGGCTCGCTGCCGATCCATTGGGACGCACCGACGGCCGCCGAACGTGGACCGGTGATCGGCACGACCATCAAACGCGCGCACCGGAACGTCATCGGCACGCACAGCGGCTCGTACAGCGTCTACCGCGCCCTGGCCGTCGCTGCGGGCGCGCTGTCCCGTGAACACCGGGCCGACCTCACCAATACCGCGCCGACCGACGTCATCGGCCCATACCCGCAGTGGAGCGAGCCAGGCAAGATCACCAGCCTCGACCCATGGGGTGCGATGGTGGCCGACGTCTTCAGCGCCCAACTGGCCGCCGGCTTCGACATCCGGCCCACCATCGCGGTGACCAAGGCCCACGTGATCCTGCCCGAGGTGATCGAGGCCGTGCAGAAGGGCCGGCTGCAACCCGACGGCCACGTGCTGCTGCCCAGCGGCGCCGCGTTGGTCACCAAGGCTGCGGTCGAGCCGGTCTGGTATCTGCCGGGTGTGGCGCAGCGATTCGGCTGCAGCGAGACGGATCTGCGGCGGGTCTTGTTCGAGGAGACCGGCGGCATGTACCCCGAGTTGGTGACGCGTGGAGATCTCGAGGTGTTCCTGCCCCCGATCGGCGGGCAGACCGTCTACATCTTCGGCGAGCCGGGTGATCTCGCCGACCCATCGGTGGAGCTGACGGCCCGCGTGCACGACGAGTGCAACGGCTCGGACGTCTTCGGCTCCGACATCTGCACCTGCCGTCCCTACCTGACGCATGCGATCGAGGAGTGCATCCAGGGCGTACAGCACGGCGGTGTCGGTTTGGTCTCGTACTCGCGCAAGGAAGGTCGCGCACTGGGCGAGGTGACCAAGTTCTTGGTCTACAACGCGCGCAAGCGGCAGGAGGGCGGCGACACCGCCGACCAGTACTTCGCCCGCACGGAATGCGTTGCCGGCGTGCAGGACATGCGCTTCCAGGAGCTCATGCCCGACGTGCTGCATTGGCTCGGCGTCCGCAAGATCCACCGGCTGGTCTCGATGAGCAACATGAAGTACGACGCCATCACCTCCTCGGGCATCGAGGTCGGCGAACGCGTCAACATCCCCGACGACCTCATCCCGCTCGACGCCAGAGTCGAGATCGACGCCAAGATGGCCGCCGGGTACTTCACTCCCGGCGTGGTCCCGGACGCCGACGAACTGAAGAAGGCCAAGGGCCGAGGGTTGGACGGATGAGTTCGGTGGGGTCTGCGCGCACCGAGTTCGAATTGCTCACCGACCGCGCCGACGGGGCCGCCGCGGCACTGCGCAGCACGACCGCCATTCGCGAGCGGGCCGGGCACCTGCTTGCGCGCGCACGACGCGGTGACTCGGCGTGGTTCTCCGTCGACGACGGTGCCCTCACCGTGGCCGCCGCCGAGGTCGCGGACGTCACGCGCACGCGATACCCCGACCTGAACGTGCCGTTCCACAGCCGCTGGCGCCATTTCGAGGCGGGCGGAATCGACCGCGTGGCCCAGTTGGGCGACGGACTGGATGCCCGTGCGATGGTCGACCTGGCCGTGGTGAGCGTGTTGCTCGACGCAGGGGCCGGTCCGGACTGGGGGTACGACGAGGCCGTCACGGGGCAGCGCTTCGCCCGCTCCGAGGGCCTTGGGGTAGCCAGCTGGCACGCCTTCACCAGCGGGCTATTCTCCAGTGACACAACCGATCCCCTGCGCGCCGACGCCGCTGCGCTATGCGGCCTCGACGCCGACCGGCTGGCCGAGGCGTTCCAAGTCCGCCCCTCGAATCCGTTGGTGGGCCTCGACGGTCGCGTCGCCGTGCTGCACCGTCTGGGTGCGACGCTGACCGCTGCGCCTGAGGCATTCGGGGCGCAAGGCCGACCAGGTGGATTGTTCGACGTGCTGACCGCAGGCGATCGGACATCGGTTGACGCGCACGACATCTTGTCGCTGCTGCTGATCTCGTTGTCGGGAATCTGGCCGGCGGACAACGCCATTGGCGATCAACCACTAGGTGACTGTTGGCGGCACTCCGCCGTGCCCGGTCCAGGCCTGACACGAGGATGGATGCCCTTCCACAAGCTCTCGCAGTGGCTGACCTACTCCCTACTCGAGCCGTTTCAGTGGGGCGGCGTCCGCGTCGACGACCTCGACGCGCTGACCGGCCTTCCTGAGTACCGCAACGGCGGTCTGCTGATCGACACCGGCGTACTGCGACTGCACGACCCGGCGTGGGCCGCCGGTGAATGGACGGCGGGCGACGAGATGGTGGTCGAATGGCGGGCCCTGACGGTGGCGTTGCTCGACGAACTCGCCCCGCTGGTGCGGTCCCAACTCGGGGTCGACGCGCAGCGGATGCCGTTGGCCTGTGTGTTGGAGGGCGGCACATGGGCGACGGGCAGGATGCTGGCACAGCGGCTGCGCGACGGTCTTCCTCCGTTGTCCATCGTCAGTGACGGCACGGTGTTCTGACGATGGACAACGTCTACGTGATCGACCATCCACTCGTGCAACACAAGCTCACGCTGATGCGCCGAAAGGACGCCTCCACCAACAGCTTCAGGCAGCTGTGCAACGAGATGGCGGCGCTGATGGCCTACGAGGTGCTTCGCGACATCCCCGTTCAAGAGATCGACGTCGAGACGCCTCTGGAACGGACCACCGGCATGGTGATCGACGGCAAGAAGCTGGTGTTCGCCTCCATCCTGCGCGCGGGCACGGGCATTCTCGACGGCCTGTTGACCGTGGTGCCTGCCGCGCGGGTCGGCCACATCGGCCTGTACCGCGATCCGAAGACGATGGTGGCCGTCGAGTACTACTTCAAGATGCCAGGCGATCTGCAGGAGCGCGACATCGTGGTGGTGGACCCGATGCTGGCCACCGGCAATTCGGCCGTCGCGGCGGTGGAGCGGCTCAAGGAGTTCGGCCCGAGGTCGATCAAGTTCGTCTGCCTGTTGGCCTGCCCCGAAGGCGTTGCGGCGCTTCACGAAGCGCACCCCGACGTCCCGATCTACACCGCGGCCGTCGACCGGGGGCTGGACGAGCACGGCTACATCGTGCCCGGCCTGGGTGATGCGGGCGACCGCATCTTCGGGACGAAGTAGCGCGTCGGCGGGCAGGAGCGCAGCGACTCGGGGATTGTTCCCGGCTACTTCAGGGGCAGCCCGGTGATGGCCCTGGCCATGACCAGGCGCTGAATCTCGCTGGTGCCCTCGAAGATCGTGAAGATCTTGGCGTCGCGGTGCATCCGCTCGACCGGGTAGTCGCGGGTGTAGCCGTTGCCACCGAGGATCTGGATGGCCTCGTCGGTGACATACACCGCGGTCTCGCTGGCCGCGAGTTTCGCCATCGAGCCCTCGGCGTTGATGAACGGCTTGTCGTTGCGGGCCATCCAGCCCGCTCGCCACACCAGCAGGCGCGCGGCGTCGATCCTGGTCTTCATGTCGACCAGCTTGAACGCGATCGCCTGGAAGTCGCCGATCTTGCGCCCGAACTGCTCGCGCTCCTGGGCATAGTCCAGCGCGTACTCGTAGGCGGCGCGCGCAACGCCGAGCGCCATCGCGCCGACGGAGGGGCGAGTCCGCTCGAAGGTCTTCATCGCCGCCTGCCCCGCAGAACTCTTGCCTTCACGGGTGCGGGCGAGGCGCTCGTCCAGCTTCTCCTTGCCGCCGATGACCAGCCGACCGGGGATCCGCACGTTGTCGAGCACCACTTCGGCGGTGTGCGACGCCCGGATGCCGTGCTTCTTGAACTTCTGCCCCTGGGTGAAACCCTTTGTGCCTGGCGGGATGATGAACGTGGCCTGACCGCGGGAACCTAGCTCGGCATCCACCGAGGCGACGACGATGTGCACGTTGGCGATGCCGCCGTTGGTGGCCCAGGTCTTGGTCCCGTTGATCACCCACTCGTCGGTCGCCTCGTCGTACCGGGCGCGGGTGATGATCGCCGACACGTCCGATCCGGCACCCGGTTCCGACGCACAGAACGAGGCGAGTTGCGGCTCGTCGATGGAGCCGAACATCTGCGGCAGCCACTCCCCCATTTGCTCGGGCGTTCCGGTGGCGGCCAGCGACGCGGCCGCCAGACCCGTGCCCATGATGGACAGGGCAATGCCGGCGTCGCCCCAGAACATCTCCTCGAAGACCGTCAGCATGCCCAGCCCGGTCGGCTCGGCGACCTGGGTGGCGAACAACTCCATGGAGTACAACCCGACCTTCGCCGCCTCCTGGATGATCGGCCACGGCGTCTCCTCGCGCTCGTCCCACTCCGCCGCCGCGGGCCGGACTACGTCCCTGGCGAACTCGTGTACCCAGTCCCGAACCTGGATGACGTCCTCGGACAACTCGAGCGAAAACGACATGGCGCTGGGTCCTTTCAGGGCGTTCGGGTCGATCGTGGCGTCGCGGAGGTGCGGCCGCGCGAGCCATCGACCCCCGACTTCAGTGAACGAATGTACGCTGCGGTGTCGGCGGCGGCCACTCCGACGTGCGGTCAGCCTAGTCCAGCAGGCCGGTTCCGTAGAGCGGGCGGTCGACGCTCGGTCAATCTGCCGCCGCGGGAATCACTTTCGGGCACCGGACAGTGGCGTGGCTGCCCGCGCAGTCGTCTTCTCGACTGGCGATCATTACGGCTGACCGTAATAATATGGACCATGTCGACGCCCGCCCTGATCCTGCTGAGCGCCGTCGTCCTGCTGGCCTGCGCATCTCTCGGGGGCGGCATCTACGAGAGCCTCGTCCTCGACC
Source organism: Mycobacterium sp. AZCC_0083 (assembly GCF_014202335.1). Classification (GTDB taxonomy): domain Bacteria; phylum Actinomycetota; class Actinomycetes; order Mycobacteriales; family Mycobacteriaceae; genus Mycobacterium. Next base: position 548,105 of record NZ_JACHGP010000002.1, read on the forward strand.
CGGTCTGGCCAGGACGTCCCGCGATCATTCAGGCCCAGCACGGCGGTGTTTCACGCCGGAGATTCTGGATTCCGGTGCACGGCGCGTTCGAGGTCGTACTCGTCGCGGCCGTGATCGTCACCTGGGGGCATCCGGACGTCAGGACGCCGATTTTGATCGCGTTGGCCAGTCACGCCGTGGTGCGGATCTGGTCGCTGATCGACCTCGTCCCCAAGGTGGTGGCATTCGAGAAGGCGGACCCGGCCGTGATCGAGCGTGCCGCCGCAGTCCGGTGGACCCGCCGCAGTCTGCAGCGTCTCCCCCTCGACGTCGTCACTTGCGTGGCGGTGCTCGTCGCTCTGGTGGTGGCGGCGTGAACGGAAACCGTTCGCGTACAGAGCTTCTCGCCCAATTGCGACGAGTTGGTCGCGAACACGGCGACGCGACGGTGCTCTTCCACTCCGCGTTGGCTGCCGAGGCGGGCCTGCATCCGACCGACTACAAGGCCCTCACCGTGCTGGACCGACTCGGCCCGATGAGCGCAGGCGAACTCGGCCGTCACACCGGGCTCGCGGCAGCATCCGTGACCAACCTGATCGAACGCCTCGTCGCCAAGGGCTTCCTGCGCCGCGAACCCGACCCGCTAGACCGGCGCCGGGCCCTGCTCCACGCCGACCTCGCCGAACTCATCGACCACGACGTGTTCGCATCATGGCAACGGACGGGCACCCAGTCGTGGGAGCGCTACTCCGATACCGAACTGGCCGTCATCCTGGACTTTCTGGCCGACACCGCCCAGCGGCTGCGCTCCCGCACCGAGGTGTTGGCCGCCGGCCGAGTGCGCGACTCGACAGGCGACAATGGCGACCATGACTGACGTCCATCCGTTCCGCATCGACGTTCCCGACGATGTTCTCGACGATCTGCGCCAGCGACTGGCCGCCACCCGCTGGCCCGAGGCCGAGACGGTGGCCGCGGACGCGGGGCGAGCGAAGCGACGGGAGATAGACAACGATGGGCTCGACTGGAGTCAGGGCATCCCGCTGGCGTATACCCGCGACCTCGCCGAGTATTGGGCGACCGACTACGACTGGCGCACACGCGAAACCGCGCTCAACCAGTTCGACCAGTTCACCACCGAGATCGACGGCCTTGACATCCACTTCATCCATCAGCGCTCCCCGCACCCCGACGCCTTCCCGCTCGTCATCACCCACGGCTGGCCGGGGTCGATCATCGAGTTCGGCAAGGTCATCGAGCCGCTGACCAATCCCACCGCCCACGGCGGACGCGCCGAGGACGCCTTTCACGTGGTGTGCCCGTCGCTGCCCGGCTACGGCTTCTCTGGCAAGCCCACCGAGTCGGGCTGGAGCACCGGCAGGATCGCCAGGGCGTGGGAGACGCTGATGGTCCGCCTCGGCTATGACCGCTACGGCGCCCAGGGCGGGGACTGGGGCTCCGCGGTGACCACCGAGATCGGTCGCAACATCGGCCACTGCGCAGGCATTCACCTCAACATGCCGATCGCCGGCCCGCCGGCAGGCGCCACGGAGAACCCCACGGACGAGGAGAAGGAGGCGCTGGCCGCGACGGACAATCACCAGCGCTGGGGCACCGGCTACTCCAAGCTGCAGTCCACCCGACCGCAGACCGTCGGTTACGGCCTTGTCGACTCCCCCGTCGCGCAGCTGGCGTGGATCGTCGAGAAGTTCTGGGCGTGGACCGACTGCGACGGCCATCCCGAGAACGCGCTCAGCCGCGACGAGATGCTCGACGACGTAACGATGTACTGGGTGACCGCGTCCGGCGCATCCTCGGCACGACTCTACTGGGAGAGCTTCGCAGCGTTCAGAACCATTGGCCGAGTAGAGCTTCCGACGGGGATCGCGTCCTTCCCCAAGGAGATCAGTCGGCCGCCGAGAGCGTGGTGCGAGGGAAACTACAACATCACGCACTGGACCAAGATGCCTCGCGGCGGGCACTTCGCCGCCTTCGAACAGCCGAAACTGTTCGTCGAGGACGTGCGGAAGTTCTTCGCGACGTTGCGGTGAACCCGCTAGGCCTCGGCACCGCCGAGGCGCGCTCGTAACACGAACGCCGCCAACGCAAGAACGAGCACCACGGCACCGAGCACACCGATCTCGACCACCGCGCGCGAGAACTCGGGCCCCTTCTCCAGAAGGGTCGCGGCCTCCACCGAGAGCACCACGATCTCCTTGATGGCGGCCAGGATGCCGACGATCAGGAACGGTTCGGCGACGATCTCGTGCGACCGCAGACAGGCGCGCACCGCATACTGCAACTCCACGAAGATGAAGATCAGCAGCAGGCCGTCGAGGATCTCCAACATGACGGTCGACGCAGACGCGCTGTCGGTCTTCCTCGTTCTCGGTCCCTTCCGATGTCTTGGCCACCGGTCACCTCAGTGATCCGACCGGTTCAGCCACCAGATCCGGCTGGACAACAGCGTGGCGAACGCGCACCACAGCGGATACAAGCCGAGCACCCCGGCACCGGCGCCACGCGTCCGAACCGCACGCCGAGTGAGATCGGCACTGCTGACGGTCAACGCGGCGGCAGCGACGGCCGAGGCGCCGAGCTTGCGCCTGTTGAAGAACAGCCACGTCCAGCCGCCGTTGAGGACCAGATTCAGCGCCAGCAGGATCGAGTACGCCCTGGCCTGGCTCGGCTCGCCCCGATCGTTGAGTTGGTCGACCGTGCCTGCCGAGACGACGGCGACGTCGGCGGAGAGCAGTGGCCACACGATCGGAAACGCCTGCCGGGGCGGCTGAAAGCCGGGCTTGCGCAGTTTCTCGTACCAGTCCGACTGAGCGGGGCGACTCGCCAGACCTCCCAGCGCGGCGGCAAGCAGGACCGCGCCCGTCGTCTTGCCGAGCGTGGTCGAAACCATACGGCGCTCCTTTGCGTGGCCAACTTCTTGGTGGCCAGTCGGCAGTACCCGTCGCACAGGTGGACCAAACGACCGCGCGTTACCGTCGGATGATGACCGCCGCCCCCGAAGTCCGCGTGGCCACCGCAGCCGATCTCCATCTCGTCGAGCCGTTGTGGGTCGCCGTGCACCACTGGCACGCCGAGACCATGCCGGAGTTGGCGCCGTTCGTCGGCGACGACGAGAGCTGGGCGGTCCGAAAGGTGTTGTACGAGGAGCTGCTCGTGAAGCCGGACACCTTGCTGCTGCTGGCGTTCGACGGATCTGCGCCAATCGGTTACGGTCTGGCCCACGTCATGGCGGTCGAGGACAGCTGGATCCCCGACACCTGGCAGACGGGCCGGCGGATCGGCGAGATCGAGTCGCTCAGCGTGCTTCCGGAGTATCGCGGCAGTGGGCTGGGCTCGGTGCTGCTCGACCGGCTCGAGGCACATCTTCGTGCCCGTGGTGCGCGGGACCTGATCCTCGGCGTGCTACCCGGCAACGACGACGCGATCCGCCTGTACCAACGGCGCGGGTACCGGCCGACCTGGACTTACTTGTCGCGGTTCGAGGGCAGGGACTGACCGCTCACCGCCGCAGCCGAACGAACCGGTAGCCACCGTAGATCACCAGTGCGACAAGGAAGTTCACGAAGTACGCGATGTCGGCACCGTGCCACGCGACGGCGATCGGCCCCTGATAGATCGAGGTGTCCATGAACGGGATGGCCGCGGCGTAGGCGACTACGAACGCCACCAGCGCCGCCACGGCGTCGGGCCTGGCGGTCTGTTCGACGTCGGGATCGATGGTGGCCCGTCCGCGGCTGCGGATCCGCCAGTCCACGGCGACCACCGCGACGAACGCGGGAATCCAGTAGCTGACCACCAGCAGCACGTTCTGGAACCTGGCCGCGGTGTCGGCACCGTGCAGCCAGAGGATCAGGCCGAACGCCAGCACGGTCACCACCACCGACGACAGCGGTCTGCGCACCCGCACGCCGAGCGTCTGCAGTGCGAGCGACCCGCTGTAGTCGTTCATCACGCCCGAGCCGACCGATGCGAGAGCGATGACGAGCAGGGCCAGCCCGCCGAGGACGCCGCCACCCATCACCGACCGCACGCCCTCCGCGGTCTGCTCGGACACCAGCTCTCCTGCCGCGATGCCGATCGCCTGAACGAAGACGTACGCCAGCACGATCCCGGCGAACGTGTAGCCGAACACCCGCGCGCGCGATGAACTGGCCGGGAGGTAGCGGCTGAAGTCCGACGCGTAGCTGGCCCACGACACCGACAGGCTGAGCGCGATCGTCACCTCGAGTACGAAGGCACCGGCCAGGTCGGCGCCGTGCACCGTCGGCGGCGTCACCACGTCGTGTCCACCGACCAGCTTGACCGCGAAGACCACGAACGTCAGGAAGAGGACGACGGTCAGCACGGCCTCCATCCGGTGGATGACCTCGTAGCCGAAGAAGCCGACCACGCCCTGCACCCCGAGCACGATCAGCACGGCTGCCCAGAACGGGATGCCGAGCAGCACGGCCAGGGCCTCGCCGCCGAACAATCCGACCAGCGCGTCCCACGCGATCGACGACAGCCACTGCAGCGCGGCGGGCAGCTTCACTGCCCCACCGAACGCCATTCGTGAGGCGGGCAGCTGCGCGGTTCCGGTGCGGGGGCCCCAGGTGGACAGGTAACCGACGAGGAGGGAACCGAGCACGGTGCCGATCACCATCGCGAGCATTCCCAGCCAGAAGCCCAGGCCCAACGTGATCGCGAGCGCGCCGGTGAAGACACCGGTCATGTTGACCTGAGGGGCGAACCAGACGCTGAACAACCGTCGCGGCGAGCCGTAGCGCTGGCTCTCGCGGACGGGCGCGATGCCATGCGTCTCGACCGAGAAGTCGCCTGCCCCGCTCGGGGTGCGGCCACTGAACGGTGGCGCGTTCAGTGCACTTGGCGGAGGGGGCGATGCAACGGCCTTGTTCATGTGATCATTCGATCACGACGGCCGACACCGGTGTCGTCCACCACTCCGACGTGCTACGCGCGGACGGCGCCTCGGCGCGGAATCTGCGCATTCGCGAGGCACCGAGCGAGGAATTCCACCGTTGGAATGTAAATTCGTTGCGGATTCGCTTGCGAAGGTGCGGCTGATCGGCGATGGTTTACCCACAGCCGCACCGCTGCACGGCCGACTGTTCAGCTCGAACTGCAGCATTTCTCGTCCCGGGGGGACGAAGGAGGTTTCGCCCTGACCGGCACACACACCACCGCCACCGACCACACGACCGAGGACGGGGCCACCCGCGATACGGGTCGCCCGGTCGTCGAGATCGATCACGTCACGAAACGGTTCGAGGACTACGTCGCCGTCGCCGACGCAGACTTCTCGATCGCGTCGGGCGAGTTCTTCTCGATGCTCGGACCGTCGGGCTGCGGCAAGACCACCACCCTGAGAATGATCGCCGGCTTCGAGACGCCGACCGAGGGTGCCATCCGCCTGGAAGGGGTCGACGTGTCGCGGGTCGCGCCGCACAAGCGCAACGTCAACACGGTGTTCCAGCACTACGCGCTGTTCCCGCACATGTCGGTGTGGGACAACGTCGCGTACGGCCCACGCAGCATGAAGAAGGACAAGGCGGAGGTTCGTCGTCGCGTCGACGAGATCCTCGACATCGTCCGTCTCACCGACTTCGCCAAGCGCAAGCCGTCCCAGTTGTCCGGCGGCCAGCAGCAGCGCGTCGCGCTGGCCCGAGCGCTGGTCAACTACCCAAGCGCCTTGCTGCTCGACGAGCCGCTCGGCGCACTCGATCTCAAGCTGCGCCACGCCATGCAGTTCGAGCTCAAGCGGATCCAGCGCGAGGTCGGCATCACGTTCGTCTACGTGACGCACGACCAGGAGGAAGCGCTGACCATGAGCGACCGCATCGCGGTCATGAACGCGGGCAACGTCGAGCAGATCGGCACCCCGACCGACATCTACGACGCACCGTCAACGGTGTTCGTCGCCAACTTCATCGGCCAGGCCAACCTCTGGGCGGGCACGCAGAACCGGCTCGACGGCGACATCGCCGAGGTCTCGGTCCTCGGCACGATGCTACGGGCACGCCCGGGTACCACCCGGATCGAGCCGGGCGGCCAGGCCACCTTGATGGTGCGGCCCGAACGCGTGCGGGTCTCGATCGACGCCCCCACCGGGGACATCGTGTCGGTGAGGGCCACCGTGACCGATCTGACGTTCCAGGGCCCGGTCGTTCGTCTCTCGCTGGCCGCGCCCGACGGCTCACCGGTGGTCGCACACGTGGGCCCCGAGCAGCAGCTGCCACTTCTGCGACCCGGCGACGAGGTGTACGTGTGCTGGGCGACGGAGGCGTCACTGGTCCTGCCCGCCGCCGACATCCCCACCACCGAGGATCTCGAGGAAATGCTGGACGCACTCGACGCGCCATAACGCGAGTCGAATCCCCTCCCCGCGCACGGAAATCAGAAAGGCACCCCCCTGCCATGGCCAATCAGATCAACCCAGGGCTCATCTCGCAGTTCGCCATCGCCCGAACCACTCGTCGGCGGTTCCTTGGCGGAAGTGCCGCTGCCGCAGCCGCTCTCGCGCTCGCCGCGTGCGGATCCAACAGCACAACGAGTTCCAGTAGCTCATCGGCCCCACCGCCGGATAACGGCTCACCCGCGACTGGCAATCTGCGCATCTCGAACTGGCCGCTGTACATGGCCGACGGGTTCGTCGCGGCCTTCCAGAAGGCCTCCGGTCTGACCGTGGACTACAAGGAGGACTTCAACGACAACGAGGAGTGGTTCGCCAAGAACAAGGATCCGTTGTCGCGCAAGCAGGACATCGGTGCGGACCTGGTGGTGCCGACGCAGTTCATGGCGCTTCGACTGAAGGGCCTTGGCTGGCTCAACGAGATCAGCGACGCCCGCGTGCCGAACAAGAAGAACCTTCGGCCCGATCTGCTCAATGACGCGGCGGACCCCGGTCGCAAGTACACCGCGCCATACATGACCGGCATGGTCGGGTTGGCCTACAACAAGGCCGCCACGAAGCGTGCCATCACCAAGATCGACGACCTGTGGGATCCCGCCTTCAAGGGCAAGGTCAGCCTGCTCTCCGACATGCAGGACGGCCTCGGCATGATCATGCAGTCGCAGGGCAACTCTGTCTCCGAACCCACCATGGACGGTGTTCAGAAGGCCGTCGACCTGGTCAAGGAGCAGAAGGACAAGGGCCAGATCCGGCGCTTCACCGGCAACGACTACGCCGACGACCTGGCGGCAGGCAACATCGTTGTCGCGCAGGCATACTCGGGTGACGTCGTCCAGTTGCAGGCCGACAATCCCGACCTGCAGTTCGTCATCCCGGAGTCCGGTGGCGACTGGTTCATCGACACCCAGGTGATCCCGTACACGACGCAGAATCAGCATGCCGCCGAGGCGTGGATCGACTACGTGTACGACCGAGTGAACTACGCCAAGCTGGTCGCCTTCACCCAGTACGTGCCCGTGTTGTCGGACATGACCGACGAGCTCAACAAGATCAATCCGAAGCTCGGCGCCAACCCGCTGATCAATGTCTCGGACGCCGACAAGGCAAAACTGCACACCTGGGCGTCGCTCACCGACGAGCAGACCCAGCAGTTCAACACCGCGTACGCCAGCGTCACCGGTAGCTAGATGGCGGGGGCAGCTAGCAGCAACCGCCAGCGCAGCAAGATCGCGCCCTACCTGATGATCTTGCCCGCGCTGGCATATCTCGCGATCTTCTTCGTCATCCCGTTCTGGTCGTTGTTCCGCACGTCGCTGTCTACGTCGGGTGGCTCGTTCTACCTTCCGACGCTGACGTTTGCATGGGACTTCAGCAACTATGGGCAGGCGTTGACCGCATACCAGGATCAGATCGTGCGTTCGCTGACGTACGCCTTCACCGCGACCGTGATCTCACTGGTGATCTCCTACCCGCTCGCCTATGCGATCGCCTTCAAGTCGGGGCGGTACAAGAACCTGCTGCTCGGTCTGGTCATCCTGCCGTTCTTCGTGACATTCCTGGTCCGCACACTGGCCTGGAAGACGATCCTGGCCGACGACGGCTTCGTGGTGCACACGCTCGGTTCGGTCGGGCTGCTGCCGTCCGACGGGCGGCTGTTGTCGACCAGCTGGGCGGTGATCGGCGGGTTGATCTACAACTCGATGACGTTCATGATCCTGCCGCTCTATGTGAGCCTGGAGAAGATCGACCCGCGGCTGCTCGAGGCCTCGAAGGACCTGTATTCGACGAGTTTCCGGGCATTCCGGAGGATCATCCTGCCGTTGTCGATACCGGGTGTGCTCGCAGGAAGCCTGCTGGTATTCATCCCCGCAATGGGTGATTTCATCAATGCCGACTATCTGGGCAGTACGCAGACCACGATGATCGGCAACGTCATTCAGAAGCAGTTCTTGGTGGTGAAGGACTACCCCGGCGCGGCGGCGCTCAGCTTCCTACTGATGGCCATGATCCTCGTCGGAGTGTTGTCGTACACGCGTGCGCTCGGCACGGAGGACCTGGTATGACGCTGCAGGAAGGCACCGCGATCGTCGATGTGATCGATAGCCCGGCCGCCAAGACCAGACGATCGTTCAAGGGCACGGGCACGGTAGGCGATTTCATGCTGCGGGCGACGGCCGGCCTGGTCCTGCTGTACATCTTCGTGCCGATCTTCGTGATCGTACTGTTCTCGTTCAACAAGCCCGCGGGCAAGTTCAACTACACCTGGCAGGGTTTCACGCTGGACAACTGGGCCAATCCGCTCAAGTACCCGGCACTGGCCCAGGCGCTCAAGATGAGCATCGAGGTCGCGGCGTTGTCCACCGTGGTGGCGGTCGTGCTGGGTACGTTGCTCGCGATCGCGCTTGTCCGCCAACGATTCCGGGGCAACAAGGCGGTCGAGACGTTCCTGGTGCTGCCGCTAACCGCACCCGAGGTGGTGATGGGCGCATCACTGCTGACCCTGTTCCTCGACCTCGGCTGGGCGACGGGCTTCGCCACCATTCTGATCGCGCACATCGCCTTCGAGATCAGCTTCATCGCGATGACGGTGCGGGCGCGTGTCCGTGGCTTCGACTGGACGCTGGAGGACGCCTCGATGGATCTGGGCGCCAGCCCGACGCGCACCTTCTTCAAGGTGACGCTGCCGCTCATCGTGCCCGGCATCGTCGCCGCAGCGATGCTGTCGTTCGCGCTGTCGCTCGACGACTTCATCATCACCTACTTCGTCAGCGGCTCCACAGTGACGTATCCGCTGTACGTGAATGCCGCCGTGAAGGCTGCCGTGCCACCGCAGATCAATGTGTTGGCCACGGCGATCCTGCTGATCAGTCTGCTGTTGCTCGCCGTAGGAACGCTGTACCGCCGCAAGCGAATCGACAGCTAGCTCCGTCTTACGGTGACCAAGACGCGGCCCCGCTCGTCACGGTTGGCGACGGCATGCGCGATGCGGTCCCTGCCGTCGATCCCGAGCAACTCGATGGGCGCCCCAGCGCCGAGGAAGTTGTGCCACCACGTCTTGGCGTCGGGGGTGGCGACGCCGATGATGATGTCGTTACCGGAGCGTCGGTAGCCGACAATCAGTTCCACGGTCTTACCCGACCGACGGCCGACGTAGCGGATCTTCGTCAGACCGCGGCCGACGAGCCTGCCAAGCACCGGCGCCTCGAGTAGAGCGATGGCCACCCTGTTGATCATGGGAACAACCGGTGAGGTGTTGATCGCGCGTTCCATGTGAACCTCCTTGTCATGAACCAACCCCGGCGGGCACCGGAGCCGTGCGAGCACCGGCGCGGGCGGCACCGATGCCTGCACCGACCACGAAACAGATGCCGAAAGTGCCTGCTGGGCCGGGGATCTGGTGCAGTACGACGAGACCGACGATCATGGCGAACGCCGGCTCGAGCGCCATCAAGGTGCCGAACGTCGCCGTGGTGAGTCTGCGCAGCGACATCATTTCCAGTGCGAACGGCACGACGGGCAGCAGTATGGCCAGCCCGATGCCGATGACCAGGATGTCGGGCGTCATCTTGGCGAGCACCGCCGGCCCGGCCACCAGCGTCGCCACCACCCCGGCGACCGGCATGGACACCGCAAGACCGTTGATGCCGTCGACTCCGTCACCGACGTGCTGGGTGAGCAGGATGTAGGCGGCCCAGCACACCGCCGCGGCCAGCGCGTAGAGCACACCGATGGGATCGACGGTGCCGGCCCACGGATCGGTCAACAACACCACGCCGACCCCGGCCAGGCCTGGCCAGACGAACCGGTGCCCACCGCTGCCCCTCGCCACCGCAACGCCGAGCGGACCGAGGAACTCAAGGGCGGCCGCGGTGCCCAGCGGGATGCGGTCGACCGAGGCCATGAACAGCATCGTGACGCCCGCCGTGACGACGCCAAGCATCACGCAGGCCATGAACGTGGAGCGGGTGAACGCCGACGGCCGCGGACGCACGATGACGAGCAGGATCAGGCCTGCCCATGTCAGGCGCAACCACGCCGAGCCCTCGGCTCCGATCCGGTCCATCAGCCCGATCGACAGGGCAAGGCCGATCTGCACGCACACCATCGACCCGGTCGCCATCAGGACGCCGGTGCGTACGTGGTTCGTGGTCATGTCTGCATTGAACGGCACCGCAACCGTTCACGTCCACGTGATTTATCCGTACATACCGTTCGAGAAACACGAACGGTTGCAGGTGCCCTATGAGGTTGACATGTGATCGGTGGCGCGGCCTTCTGCATCGTGATCCCGGCTCAGGGCTCGGGCAAGTTCGGTCTCGACGCCCTTTGGCTTCGACGCATCCGACCGGTCGCCGCCGGCAACGGCTGACCGGTACCAGTAGACCCCCGCTGGCGGGAAGACAAGTGTGCTGGCAGCGGGGACGACGTCGGCCCGTTTGAAGGCAACCCTGGAAGGTGCCCAGGAATTGAGCCGAACGTCAACGGAAGAAGCACCATGCGTACCAAACTGAATTACATCGCTCCGCTGTTCGCGGCAGGAGCTGCCGCGCTGGCGATCGCGGCCGCGCCGATCGCTGCGGCCGATCCCGGTCCCGCTATCGCGCAGTCCTGCAGCGGGACCGGTTCCGGAACCGAATGCCAGTCACCGGGCAACGTCCAGCTCGACGACTCCCCTCCTCCGGTTAGCTACGACCCCTACGGAGGCGAAGGGTTTCTGATCGGCGGCTACGGCGCCTACGGCGATCACGGTGGATTCGGCGGCGGCGGATTCGGCGGCGGCGGCTTTCACGGCGGCGGCGGCGGTGGTGGACACCGATGACCAAATCACTCCGGCGATTCGATGATCAGGTGCGGGAGTTCGATGCTCCACCGAGCCTGCCGCAGAACCTTCAAAGGGTGCTGGTCGATCTCATCGAACTGCACCTCCAGGGCAAGCAGGCGCACTGGAATCTGATCGGCACCAACTTCCGGGACCTGCATCTGCAACTCGACGAAATCGTCGACGCCGCACGCGAAGCCAGCGACACGATTGCCGAAAGGATGCGTGCCCTCAACGCGATTCCCGACGGGCGATCCGACACGGTCACGGCGACCACGACGCTGCCGGCCTTCCCGCCGGCTGAGCTCAACACCACCGACGTGGTCGACCTCGTCACCACCAGGATCTACGCCACGGTCGACACGATCCGCACCGTTCACGACGACGTCGACGCCGCCGACCCATCCACCGCCGACCTGCTGCACAACGTCATCGACGGGCTGGAGAAGGCCGCCTGGATGCTGAAGTCGGAGAACCGCAAGGTCTGACGACGACCGGCGCCCTTCAGGGACGCGGACCGATGGTGAACGTGAACTCGTCGACACCCTCGACGCCACCGCTGACCTCATCGCCGGGTTGCATCGGACCAACGCCGGCGGGCGTGCCGCTGAAGATGAGGTCACCGGGCGCGAGGGCGACGGCCTGCGAGATGTAGCTGAGCATGTCCGGAACGGACCAGATCAGGTCCTTCAAGTCGCCGCGCTGCTTGAGCTCACCGTTCACCTTCAGCCAGATCTCCCCGGCATCGGGGTGCCCGACCTCCTCCACGGAGTGGATGGGGCTGCACGGCGCCGATGCGTCGAAACCCTTGGCCCAGTCCCACGGCCTGCTCAGTTTCTTCGCGTCGTCCTGGACGTCGCGGCGGGTGAGGTCGACGCCGACGCCGTAACCCCAGACGAGACTTAGCGCTTCCGCCGCCGGGACGTTCACGCCACCGGCCTTCACCGCCACCACCATCTCAATCTCGTGATGAAACTCCGAGGTGAGTGAGGGGTAGGGAATCACACCGGCTGCGTCGACGACGGCATCGGCGGGTTTCATGAAGAAGAACGGCGGCTCGCGGTCGGGGTCCTTGCCCATCTCGCGGGCGTGGGCCGCGTAGTTGCGGCCGACGCAGAACACCCGGCGGATGGGGAAGCGCCCGACTCCGGTGCTCACCGGAAGCGACGCGACCTTGGGCGGAGGGATCACGTAGTCACTCACAGTGCATTTTTACCCGGGCTCGCTGCGTGGCGGGTGAGAGCCGTCTCCCGAGTGCACTCAAATGGCCGGGAGGTCGGCGAGAGCGAGCCCGAACCCGTCTTCGAGGGAGCCCTCGGTCTGCATGCCACGTTCGAACAGCAGCTTGCTTCTGGCCTGAGTCTCTGGGCGACTGAGGCCCGCGAGGAACAGTTGACTGTCTTCGTGCAGGGCGTCAAGGCTTGGCAGCGCGATGTCGTTGACGCGTCGTTTCGCGTCGGCGATTCCCGCGCGCGGGAACCGCGCGATGCGACTCGCGAACGTCGAAATGAACGCAGGCAGTTCGTCTTCCGGTAGTGCCCTATTGATCCAGCCATAGCGTTCGGCGAGCTCGGCGGGGAAGTCATCGGCCCCGAGAAGGGCCTCGAGCGCTCGCCCGCGTCCCATGAGTCGAGTCAGATGTTGCAGGGCACCTGCGCCAGGGACGGCGCCGACACCGATTTCGGGCTGACCGAAGACCGCGCGGTCGCTTGCGAACCGCATGTCACACGCCAAGATGAACTCGCTGCCTGCGCCGCGCACCCGCCCGGTAATCGCGGCGATCGACACCTGGTCGAGGGTGCTGATGCGACGGTACAGGGCGCCCAACTGTGCGCCCGGTTCCAGCCGAGCCAGTACGCTGCCCAATTCCGACGCCCGATACATGTCAACGTGGGCGCTGAAGAAGTCCGGGCTGGCGCTGCCGAAGACGACCACCGAAACGTCGTCATGCGATTCCAGGTGCTCCACCAACGTGATGAGGTCACTCACCATCTCCGGGCCGATCAGGTTGAGCGGTGGCGCGTTGAGAGTGGCATATAGCACTCGATTGTCGATACGAACGTCGAGCGTGTCCAGGGAAAGCATGTCGTCCCTCTCGTCAGGTGGGAATTTCAGTGCCTGCTGATTCGGCCACCATGTATTGGGCGTACCAGGCCGGCCAGTCCGGATCCTCCTGGCCGATCCGCGTCTCGTGTTCGCCGTGCGCGGCCGCTGCCCGACGCAGCGCGGCGGCGAGATCGTCGGCGGAGCTGAATGATGCGGTCTCGTCGATTCTTCCGGGAAGTCGCGTGGTGATCTCTTGTAGCCACCAGCGATTGCCGTCGGGGTCGACGAATGTAGCGAACGAGCCATAGCTGACTCGGTCAGGCTGCGGACCGCCTACTCTCCCGTCGGTGCCTGCATGGTGGAAGACACCACCCGCGTCGTGGAAGACCTCACTGACGTCCGCGCCGGCATTATCCAATTCCGTTCGCGCGGCGTCGATATCGGCGACTATCAGATGCAGCCCGGTGACGGGCGCCGCGCCTGCCTCGGCGACGCCGGTGCCGAAGATGATCGAGCACGGCGAGCCGGGCGGGGTCAGCTGGATGACCCTGAAATCGTCCCCGGTGGAGACATCGGCGTCCAGGCGCCAGCCCAAGGTCACATAGAACTGTTTGGCGCGGTCGACGTCAGCAACGGGAAGTACGACGACTTCGAGTTTGAGATCCATGGAACGTCGCGCCCTATGCGTCGGCCAACGCAGCGCTGCTGGCAAGTGCTGCCCGCTCGATACTTGCTGCGAAGCGGGGAGTCTCGAGTGCATTGTGTTTCGCCGAGGCCGATGTGTGCGCGGCTGCGGCCCGTTCCAGGGTCAATCCGGCCTTGTCGAGAAACTCCAGGAAGTCGGCGGTGGGTCGAACGACAACTTCGTTGGTGAACTTCAATCCGTCGCCGTCGGGCTCGGCGGTCAGTTCCCAGGTCACCTGGATGTTGGTGCGATCGCCGGTTTCTGTGAAGACATCAGAGATCGACACCATTTTGCAGTGCAGCTTGTCGACGATCTCACCGACGTAGTGCTCGACGATCAGCGAGTCGCCGACCTTCTCGACGTTGATCGACATCGGGCGTCCGTCGTCGGTGGTGGTGTAGCCGGCGGCGATGTGGTCAGGTGGGGCGCACCGTTGGTACTCGGCGTCGGGGATGCCCAGCAACCACTTGCCGATGTCGACTTTGTCTGCGGGAGCGTTGATCCGGGCCTCGAAGGCAGAGCGTGCTAGCAACAGATCGGAGCGAATTGTGGTCATCTGGAATCCTTTCAAATGGCGAAACGGGTTTGTCAGGCAGCCGAGGTCTGGCTGCCGAGGATGGTGAGGAACTCGTCGGTGGTGAGGATGGCGTGGGCGTACTGAGGTGCGTTGACGTCGAACGTCGCGGCCATTTCGTCCCAGTTGAATGCGCCGATGGCATCGCGGATGAGGGTGACGTGATAGCCGAGTTCTTGGCCATAACGCGCGGTGGTGTCGACGCACGTGTTGGCCTTCATGCCGATGATGACGATCTTCTGGATGCGGTGTTGCTTGAGGACCATGTCGAGGTCGGTATTCGCGAAGCCGCTCGAGGCCCAATGCTGGCTCATCACCAGTTCTGCCGTGCGCGGCTCGAAATCCGGATGCCATTGCGCACCCCAACTTCCGGCTGCGAACGTCTGGCCCTCGACGACGCGGTGTTGTGTCGGCGAGAGATGATCCCACGTTCGGTAGTCATTGGGCGCGGTTTGGTGATGCGGCACGATGAGGACCCGGAAACCCTGGCTGCGGGCAGCGGCGAGCACGGCGCGCATGTGGTCGAGCAATCCGATCCGTTCGGCGATCTCCTTCGCCCGGGGCCACAGCTTCCCGCCTTCGGAGAGGAAGTCGTTGTACGGGTCGATGATCAGCAGCGCAGTTTCGCTCTTGGAGTAGGTATTCGACATGGCCGGCATCGCTTTCTCACCTGCTCGTGATTGGCCCTCGACGGGTTCCATGTGCTCATGATGATGAATGGCGCGCTGCGCTCGCGCCCGGGAAACCCCCGGGCACTATGGGGCGCAATGTGGCCCCGGGGTTGGCCGGTCAGACGTCCTGGACGTGTGTCGGATGGCCGGCCAGCGCGGCGTCGAGTTCACGGCGAGAGGTGATCTTCAGCTTGGCGAAGATGTTGCCAAGGTGCCATTCCACCGTGCGTGCGCTCAGGAACAGCTGGGCACCGATCTCGGAATTCGTTCGCCGCTCTCGCGCGAGTTGGGCTATCTGCTGTTCCTGGGCCGTGAGTTCGGCCCCTCCGGGGCTGCTGTTTCGCCGACGTACCTTTTCGCCCGTCGCTTGCAGCTCACGCTGGGCGCGCTGCGCGAACCCGTAGGCACCCATTGCAGCCAGCCCCTCGTATGCGGATTTCAACTGAATCCGTGCGTCAGCGCGCCGGTTTTGGCGACGCAACCATTCGCCGTATACGAGGCGAGCACGCGCCAGATGAATCGTCACCCGAGTGTGACTGAACCGCTCGATTGCTTCTCGATAGAGCGCATCGGCAGTGTCATCTTCAGCGGTGAGCGCGCCACTTCGCGCGGCCATCGCACGTGCAACCTCGCTGCCGCTCGCCGAGGCGATCACAGTCAATCGCTTGACCGCGGCGTTGGCGCGTTCGAGTTGATCACTTCGAGCGGCGCCTTCCGCCAGTTCGTACAGCGCTCGCCAAGGAAAGCCTGCTACGAAATCGATGTCCGCACTGGCATTTTCCGCGGCGTCGGCCGCCGATGCGTAGTTGGCGATGCCGTTGTACAAGACCGCCTTCGCGTACTCCACGTACGCCAGCTTCCAGCCCTCCCCCGTTGTCAATGCCCCTTCGGTCAACTCCGGTACGGATCCGTGCACCACCGATGCGTCTCCACGCCAGGCCGCCGCAAGCACAGCGGTACGGGGCGAACGGGCGGCCGTGACTGCCGGATGGATGCGGTCGGCTTCCATCTGCGCGGCTTCCGCCTTGGCAAGCTGGCCTGCCTGAACATAGAACTCGGTCAGGGAATCGAGCGCGAAGGGAAGCGCGCTGAGCATTCCGGTCTTGCGCGCGAGCTCCACCTGGCCGGTGCTTAGCGCATGCCAAGCCTCGTCGTCGCACAAGTGCATGGCCATGACGTTGTACCCGAATCCGACGAGACCTGGATCATGCGATTCGTTGCAGTACTGGCGCACGGCCTCTCTCAGGGTCGGTGCCGCGGCAACATAGCCGTCGGCCATCCAAGTGGCGAACCCATGCACCAGCAGCTGTATTGAGGGCGTCGGCGCAGGATCCAAGGGGAGAGCTTGGGCAGCGCGGGCAATCACGCGACGGACGTCCGGATCGCCGAGCCGGCCGGCGTAACTCGTGGCAATGAGTGCTTGCAGGTATGTCTCACGCGCAAGGTCGCTATTGATCGTCTCAAGTCGGGTAGCTGCCTTCAGCAGCAACCCCGGCGCATCTCGACCGCGGTACACGACGGCCACTTGAGCTCGAATGAGGTCGACCTTCACTTGTTCGAGTTCGGTGAGCGGACCGCCGGAAGCCTCGGCCAACAATCGATGAGTGGCGTCGAAGTCACCTGCTTGGTACTTGGCCTGGGCGGCGACGAGAGCTCGGGACGCGCGAACAGCCTCGTCCGGGGTGACGGCGACCGCGCGTTCCCAGAACGCCGCCGCAGCAGCAGCACCTCCGCGCCCGTGTGCGCGGTCGGCCGATCCAATCAGTTCGGCGGCAACTTCTTCATCGGGAGCTGATACCGCATAGGCGCGGTGCCACGCTCGCCGGTCGGGGTCGACGTTCACATCGGTCTCCGCGGCCAACGCCCCATGCGCCTGCCGTCGTCGCTCGATGCTTACGGTGCGATACACAGCCGAACGCAACAAGGGATGACGGAATCGGATCGACGCACCGACAGTCAGTAAGCCGGTGTCGATCGCGGCCCGCGCAGCATCGACGCCCAGGCCAAGTCTCTTGGCGGCGCGTTGAATCAGCGCCGTGTCACCGACGGAATCGGCAGCGGCCAACAAGACCAGCTGTTGGGTGTCCTCCGGCAACGTGCTCAGGCGTACCAGGTACTCGTCTTCGATGCGGTCGGAAAGACTCACCGCGTCGACGGTCGCGAATCCCCCCGCGAACCCCGCGGCACCCATCCGCGCGCCAAGTTCCAATAGCGCC
This sequence comes from Mycobacterium sp. AZCC_0083, assembly GCF_014202335.1. Lineage (GTDB taxonomy): Bacteria > Actinomycetota > Actinomycetes > Mycobacteriales > Mycobacteriaceae > Mycobacterium. The sequence goes on from NZ_JACHGP010000002.1 coordinate 565,525, forward strand.
AACGGATTTCCCTGCGTCTCATCGACGATCCTGGCGCGAACCCTCTCGTCCACCCGTCCCGCGCTGACGGAGCCCAGAAGGGCACGCGACGACCGATCGTCCAACCCCTCGATGCGCAGTTCCGGCAGGCCCATCAAATGATCCGGCGCCGTCACTGGAGCACGCGCGGCGCACACCAACCCGACCGGTTCGGCCAGTAGCCGACGCCCGACGAACCCGACAACCTGCGCCGAGGCTTGATCTAGCCAATGCGCATCCTCGACGACACACAGAATCGGTCCACGCTCGGAGGACGCCGCCAGAAGACCCAATGTCGCCAGTGCCACCAGCAGCTTGTCGGGGCTCTTGCCGGTCTCAAGCCCGAGGGCGACGCTCAGCGCATGCCGCTGCGGCTCGGGCAATGCGTCGAGGCCGCCCATGAACGGTGCACACAACTCGTGCAACTGCGCAAACGGCAACTCCATCTCCGACTCGACGCCGGCGCACCGGGCCACCGTGAACCCCGTTGCCGCGCTCACCACGTAGCCCAGAAGAGCCGTCTTGCCGATTCCTGCCTCGCCCCGCAGCACGAGCACACCACTGTGACTGCCGCGAACCTGCTCCAACAAGCCATCCAAAGCCGCGCGTTCTCGGCTGCGTCCCAGCAACTGCGCAGAGGCGAACGTCGACAACGGGCGATAGGCCATCAACCCATCACCGCCTCGGCCTGCGAGCGTGACCACGTTGGGTGCTCTCATCGGCAGCGGCCATTGCGTCCCCAGGGTCTGATCTTGAAGCCTGATGAGATTCTATGGCTCGTCTCCGCGCCACCGCAGGAGCATCGGCGGCGGTCTAGGTATGCGAGTTCACGCCGTTGGTCCGCGCAACGGAAACGGATCGTCGGTGAAGTCGATCTGCGCCGCGGGATTGCTGATGGCCGTGACCGTGCCGGAGCCAAACGGGCCGGCGTGATCGAACAGTGTGGCCGTGCCAACGCCGACGCCGTCGGCCACCAAGTGCGAATCGGCCTGAACGCCGATCCAGTCGCCCAGTGGCAACCGCGCCAGCGCCACGGTCAGGTCGCCATTGATGTACCCCACCCCCGCCGAGCCGAGATTGGTGACCAGGCTGGTGCCCTCGGCGGCCATCGCCGCGTTCACGAACGGCGTGTTCGTCGCGCCCGAGACGACGTCGATGGCGCGGTTGAAGGTCCGCTTGCGCGAGGTGTTCTGGTGGTCGGCGATCGCGTGCGACCAACCGCCGTCGTCGCTGCCGATGGACATGGGGCGCAAGCCATCGCTCTCGGGCGGCGGCGTGAAATCCATGCTGGCCGACCATTCTTCGCCCCGCGGCGCGGACGAGCGCCGGTACTGGACCAGCACTGCCCTGACCACGACGACACCGTCCTGGATCAGTTCGCACTCGGAATTCCGCACCCGCCTGCCGTCGCGCACCAGCCGCGTCGTGGCGGTGGTCTCGACGCCGCGGGCGGCCTTGAACAGGTCGACCGTGAGGCGCGCGGGCATGAAGTCGTCCAGCCCGTGGGCCTCCTCCAGCGCGCGGGCGACCAGGGCGACCAACGCCGGGCCGTTCAGATGGTCCTCACCCCAATGACTTTGCGCGTTCGACGTCGGAAGGAACCGATCAGGTGCGGTCTGGGTGAAGTGTGCCGGGCGCGCAGTCATTCCCGCATCGTCGCATGAGATTGATCGATCGCACTCAATGCGTTCACCGATTGCGGATAATGCCCGGGTGGACACTCGCCGCCTTCAACTCCTCCTCGCGCTGTCCCGGATGGGATCGATGCGGGCGGTCGCCGAGGCGTACCACCTGACGACGTCGACGGTGTCCCAGCAGATCGCGGCTCTGGCCAAGGAGACCGGCACGCCGTTGATCGAGCCGGAGGGACGCCGGGTGCGGTTGACGCCTGCCGGCCGCCGCCTCGCCGACCACGCCGTCACGATTCTCGCCGCCGTCGACGCCGCACGCCTCGACCTGGACCCCGACGCCGACCCCGTGGGGACGCTGCGGGTCGGGGGGTTCGCCACGGGCATCCGGGTCTCGTTGCTGCCCATCCTCGCCGACCTGGCCCAACGCCATCCCGGGGTGGCGGTGGTGATCAGCGAGTACGAGCCCGTCGAGGCGTTCGCGCTCCTCGCCGACGACGACCTCGACCTTGCCCTGACCTACGACTACAACCTGGCGCCTGCGGGCCCGGGGCCGTCCCTCGAAACCGTTCCGTTGTGGTCGATCCCGTGGGGCCTCGGCGTTCCGAGCGACGAGCCCGACCGGCCCCCGGACGTGTCCGCGTACTGCGACCGCAGCTGGATCGTGAACTCGCGCAACACCGCCGATGAGGACGCGGTCCGCACGCTGGGGGCGCTCGCCGGGTTCGCCCCGCGCATCGCGCACCAGATCGACAGTCTGGAACTGGTCGAGGACCTAATCCTCGCCGGGTACGGGGTGGGGTTGCTGCCGGTCGGCAGGCCCACGGGCCTGGGTGTGAAGGTGGTCCCGCTGTCGGACCCAGCAGTGGTCCTCACCGCATACGCGGTCACCCGGATCGGTCGCGCTACGTGGCCTCCGCTGCGCGCCGTCCTCGACCGGCTGCGCCCATCGCCGGGTCCGTTGCCGCGACTGGGATGGCCGCGTCCCGCCGCAGGCGTGTGAGGCTGGACGTATCAGGCGGCGTCGGTTCGCCGCTCGTCACGCTTGCGGGTGTCGGTCGACCACAGGTGGCCGCAGCCCGGGCACTGAAGATGCACGATCATGCCCTGGTTGCTCAACAGGTAATGCCAGTGCGTATCGCAGTTGCGCGCATTCGAGCAGTCGTCGCAGCCTCGGCCGGGCCGGCAACTCGGGCACTGCAGCCAGGCACGCCGCGCGCGGTCGGCGGTCGGGTCAATCGGCAACATGGCTGGCCGATCGATCGGGCAGCACACCTGCTGCGACCAGTTCGTCGTAGATGCGTTGCTGCTCGGCGTCGAGGTCGGCGTACAGCATGTCGTACGCATGCTCCTCCTCGGCGAGGACCGCGACGGGGTCCCAGTCGTCACCGACCGCGGCAAGCACCGCACTGCGGCGACGTGCTTCGTCGAGCGTCAGGTCATATGCGAAATCGAGGTTGCCACGGGGCACCCCCAGGGTCAGTTTCTGATACAGAGAAAGTGCGGGTGCCCTAATAACGCGCAATGACATACGTCACGTTCCGCGTTAATAACTCGTCACACTTCGCCTACCCGACGGTCACTGCCCCTCGGTCAACGTCCGCACGCTGTGATACCGCTCGACCACCTCGGGCGTCGGTTCTCCCGTATAGGTCACCGTCGTGCCGACCGACCACGACGGCGGCGCGTCGGCCCCGGACAGCGTCCACGCCGCCTGCCGGGCCGCACCAAGCGCGACGTACTCCGCGGGTGTCGGGACGTGCACCGGCATGCCAAGGATCACCGGGGCGATCCGCCGGACCGCCTCCGAGCGCGCGCCACCACCGACCAGAATCACGCGTTCGACGTGCACGCCCTGCTCGGTGATCCGGTCGATGCAGTAGGCCATCGAGCTGAGCAGACCCTCAACCGCAGCTCGGGAGACATTGGCGGGCAGCAGATTTCGTGTCGTCACACCGTGCAACGCACCGGCGGCATCGGGCAGGTTGGGCGAGCGTTCGCCATCGAAGTAGGGCACCAGCACTAGCCCTTCTGCGCCTGCGGGCGCCGACAGCGCGAGCCGGTCGAGTTCGTCGAAGTCCACCCCGAGCATGGTCGCGACGGCGGCAAGCACCGGAGCACCGTTGAGCGTGCAGACCAGCGGTAGCTGCCTGCCCGTCGCGTCGGCGAATCCCGCGACAAGGCCCGAGGCGTCGTGCGGCGCTGCGTCGCCGACCGCGCTCACCACAGCGGAGGTGCCCAGTGACACCACGCAGTCCCCCGGCCCTGCGCCGATGCCGAGCGCCGCGGCGGCGTTGTCCCCTGCGCCTGGGCCGAGGAGTGCACCTGCGGCGGTCCGTCCCCCTGCCTGGTTCGGCCCGAGGACCTCGGGCAGGTGGGGGTTGCGGCCGCGCATGGCGAGCATGAGCAGGTCCGGGTGGTACTCATCGCCCTCCGCGGCGAAGTACCCGGTCCCGCTGGCGTCGCTGCGGTCGGTGCGCAGGTCGGCGATGTCGGTGGCCTGCGCCAGTCGCCAGGTGAGCCAGTCGTGCGGCAGGCACACCGCGGCCGTGGCATCGGCGTTCCTCGGCTCGGTGTCGGCCAGCCAGCGGAGCTTGGCTGCAGTGATCGCCGCGACGGGCACCACCCCGACGCGCTTGGCCCACTCCCCCGGTCCGCCGAGTTCGGCGACCAGGTCGGCGGCAGCCCCACTCGAGCGCGTGTCGTTCCACAGCAGGGCGTTCCGCACCACCGTGCCCGACGCATCGAGGCAGATCATGCCGTGCTGCTGGGCGCCGACGGAGATGGCAGCCACGTCGTCGAGACCACCGGCGGCCGCGGCGGCGGACTGCAGGGCCGACCACCACTGCACGGGGTCGACCTCGGTGCCGCCGGGGTGTCGCTCCGACCCCGCGCGCACCGTCTCGCCGGTGTCCGCGTCGCAGACCATCACCTTGCAGGACTGGGTGGACGAATCGATTCCCGCGACGAGAGTCACGCAACCTCCTCGGATGTCTGGGGAAGTCCAGCGTAGTGCGAAGCTGGTGCGGTGAGACGCCCCTTCGTCGCCGCCGCGCTGGCTGCCCTGCTGGTGACCGCCGCAGCACCTATGCCGACGGCGGCGGCGGACTGCTCACCCGGGCCGACCGCCTCGGATTGCGACCTGCAGAACCGCGTCGCCGCCGCAGACGCCTACCTAACCACCCGCCCCGGTTCGGTCGGATACGTCCTGCGCGACCGCAAAACGGGTGCGATGTATCGCAATTCGCACGCAGGCGAGCTCGTCTGGACCGCGTCGACCATCAAGTTGGCCATGGTCGTCGATCTGCTCACCCGCCAACGCGCGGGCATAGTGACCTTGAGCGACTCCGACCGAAAACTGATGGCCGCGATGATGCACTCGTCCGACGACGATGCCACCGACACACTGTGGGCCCGCTACGGCGGACCCGATCACCAGGCCTTCAACGCCGCCTTCCCCCGGTACGGCATGACCGATCTGCAACCGCAACGCGGATTCAGCAGCATCTACCCGTATTGGGGATTCCAGAAGTCGACGGCCAATGACCTCGACCGGCTGATCAACTACACGCTGACCAACCTCCAACCAGCCGAGACCGCAGCAATCGTGTACGAGCTGCAGAACGTGGCGACCAATCAGCAGTGGGGGGTGTGGGGTGCGGGGCCTGCAATGGCGCCGGGCAACAAGGACGGCTGGTCGCTGGAGCAGGGCGGCTGGGTGGTGAACTCGGTCGGATTCGCGGGGCCCGGGCAGCGGTACACGCTCGCGGTGATGAACTCCCTCGGCGGTGCAGGCGGCTACGACGACGGCGTGGCCACGACCACCCGACTCAGCCAAGTTCTGCTGGCTGGACGACCCGATTGACGGTCGGCTGTAACGCCGCCGGCGACACCGCCGATTATGCTCTTAGCTGGTGTAATTAAGCCGCTGATATTCCTTTCGGGGTTGGTATCACTGGTAGCGTTGAATCAGCGACGACATTCCGCATTCCGCTGAATGTCTTCAGGGTGGGTCGGTCTGAGGTATCGGAAGGTAGACGAGAATGCGAATGATGACGAAACTGGTTGCTGGGTCGTGTGGTTTGGCGTTTGCGCTGACCACAGGTGCCGGGATCGCCTCCGCAGTACCGGATGTGAGCCCGATCATCAATTCGACTTGCACCTATCCGCAGGTAATGGCGGCGCTGAACGCCGAGAATCCCGATGCGGCCAACCAGGTGACTTCCAACCCGATTGCGAATGCGTGGCTGCAACAGCTCGTCGCATCGCCACCGGAGGGTCGTCGGGCGATGGTTGCGCAAGCGCAGGGCGTGCCGGCACTCGCGCAATACACCGGGCTGATCTTCCAGGTTGCGGGTACCTGCAACAACTACTGACCGCCATTCGGGGCAGTCATGGGTGATCCAGGTTTGTGACGCCGCCGGCCGGGGAATCCCGCCAGCATGTTGATCAGACGAATCGCCCGTCCCATGCTGGCTGCGACCTTCGTCGGGCGCGGCGTCGAGGCGTTGCGCAGCCCCAAACCTGCGGCCGACGCAGCGCGGCCCACGCTCGAAGGTCTTGCCAAGCTGCCCGATCCGGTCGGGCCGAACGTCCCGAGGAACGCCGAAACCGTGGCGCGGGTGAACGGCGCCGTTCAGATCGGTGCAGGGCTGCTGCTCGCCACCGGTAGGTTCCCGCGTTTCGCCTCGGCGGCGCTGGCCCTCAGTGTCGTGCCGGGAAGCCTTGGTGGAAACAGGTTCTGGGCCGAGGGCGATCCAGCGCGCAAGGCCGAGCAGCGGCGGGCCTTCGTCGCCGACATCAGCCTGATCGGTGGGCTGATCATCGCTTCGGTGGACACGGAGGGCAAGCCGTCACTGGGCTGGCGGGGCCGCCGCGCCGCGCGCACGGTAACCGAGGCCGTGGTGACGGCACTACCGGTGGGCGCGGCTTCCAGTAACGCGCTCACCGACGGCGTCTTGGCCGAGAAGCTGGGTCACGGGTTGCAGCTCGGTGCCGAGCGGGGCCGTGAGATCGCGCATCTGGCGCTCGAACGCGGCTCGGAGCTCGCCGACGTCGCCCGCGAGCGCGGGCCTGAACTCGCCAAACTGGCCCGCGAGCACGGCTCCGAGCTGGCCGAGGTGGCCCGCGAACGCAGTGGCGATCTGGCTGAGGTGGCCAGGGACCGTGGACCCGAGCTTGCCCGCCTGGCCCGGGAACGTAGCGCGGAATTCGCAGACACGGCCAAAACCGAGGCGCGGAAGCACCGCCGGCGCTGAAGTCCACCAGTAGATTGACCGTATGACTGCTGGCGGTTACGACCCACAATCCGGCCCATACCCGACGCACGTCGAGCCGGGCGGCCTTGGTGCCCGGTTCCTCGCCCGCCTGATCGACGGAATCATCGTCGGGGTCGTCGGATCCATCGTGCTCTTCGCGCTAGATCTTCAGTCCAACATCATGGTGACGGGACTGTTCACCGGGTTGCTCACCTTCGTCTACTTCGTCGCGTTCGAAGTGACCCAAGGCTGGACCCCCGGCAAGAAGCTCCTCGGCCTCAGCGTGCACGGACCGGCCGGAGCCGCGAAACCCGATGTCAGCCAGTCCGCGATCCGCAATGCGTTCACGGTCCTGACGATCATCCCGTTCGTCGGCGGCCTGCTCGCCTTCATCGCCATCATCGTGATCGCCGTGACCATCAACGGCAGCCCCACCAAGCAGGGCAAGCACGACGAACTGGCCGGTGGCACTCAGGTCGTCAAGGGCTGAGCCGCGTCAGATCACCAGGTCCAGGAGCAGGACCACGACCAGCCCGCTCACCGACAGCACCGTCTCCATGATCGACCACGTCTTGATCGTCTGACCGACGCTGAGCCGGAAGTACTGGTTGACCAACCAGAAGCCAGCGTCGTTGACGTGTGAGAAGAACAGCGATCCGGCGCCGACCGCGAGCACGACCAGCGACACCTGGCCGCTGGGCAGCCCCTCGACCAGACCGAGGATCAGCGACGAGGCCGTAATGGTGGCGACGGTCGCCGAGCCCGTGGCCAACCGGATCAGGACCGCGAGGATCCACGCCAGCAGGATGACCGAGAAGTGCGCGCCTTCCGCCCAACGTGCGAGCAGGGTGCCGATGCCGCTGTCGACCAGAACCTGCTTGAAACCACCACCGGCCGCGACGATCAGGATGATGCCCGCTACCGGCGGCAGACCGGATTCGATGCACTTGGTCAGCTCGTTGCGGGTCATGCCTGCGCCGCGCCCCAGGGTGAACATGCCGACGATCACCGCGAGGAGCAATGCGATCAGCGGGGTGCCGAGGGTGTCCAAGATCTGTCGGAGCCACTGACTCTTGTCGTCGATGAAGATGTCTGCCAGCGCCTTGCCGAGCATCAGCGCCACGGGCAGCAAGACACTGAACAGGGTGACTCCGAACGACGGTCGTTGCCGCGCCCCCTCGTCGTCGCCGAATCGGTCCGCGTCGAAGGTGTCGGGCGCGTCCACCACGACCCAGCGGCCCGCGAGTTTCCCGAACAGCGGGCCTGCGAGGACGATGGTGGGAATCGCCACTGCGACGCCCAGAGCCAGCGTGACGCCCAGGTCCGCGTGCAGCAGGCCGATCGCGGTCAGTGGGCCGGGGTGCGGTGGCACGAATCCGTGCATCGCGGAAAGGCCTGCCAGAGCGGGGATTCCGACGGTGATCAGGGATAGCTGCGAACGCCGTGACACCAAGTAGATGACGGGCATCAGAAGAACGAGGCCGATCTCGAAGAACATCGGCAGGCCGATGATCGCGCCGACCAAGGCCATTGCCCATGGCAACATTCGCGGTGACGCATGCCCGACGATGGTGTCGACGATCTCGTCGGCACCACCGGAATCGGCCAAGAGTTTGGCGAACATGGCGCCAAGCGCAATGAGGATGCCGACGCTGGCCGCAGTGTCACCGAAACCCTTTGTGAACGAAGTCAATACGGTCTGCAGGTTCTCCCCCGCGACGATGCCGACCGTGAATGCACCGAAGAGCAGCGCGAGGAACGGATGCAACTTGACGATGGTGATCAGTACGACGATCACCGCGATACCCGCGAGGAAGGCCAGGATCAGCTGCCAGCCCGAGGCCACCGGTTCGGCGAGCTTCGGTGCGTCGTCAGCGAGGAATGTGATACCCGAGATCATCTAGTGCTCCTGATTGGTGCGGGATAGGTAGGTTTCGACGATGGCGTCGATGTCCTGGTCGACGTCGACGTCCACGCCGCGTTCGTCGGATTCGAGCGGTTCGAGGGTGTCGAACTGCGACTTCAACAGGGACGGCGGCATGAAGTGCCCCGGACGGCTGGCCTGCCTGCGGCCGATGACCTCCGGCGTGCCGACCAGATGAAGGAACTCCACATCCGGACAGTGCTGCCGAAGTTGGTCGCGGTAGCTGCGTTTGAGCGCCGAGCAGCTCATCACCCCGCCGCTGCCGCATCGCTCCGCCAGCCACTCGCCGATCGTCTGCAGCCAGGGCCGCCGGTCATCGTCGTTCAACGGCTCCCCGGCGGTCATCTTGGCGATGTTGGCGGCGGGGTGGAAGTCGTCGGCATCGGCGAACGGCACGCGCAGACGCTGTGCGACCGCCGCCCCGACCGTCGACTTGCCCGATCCGGACACACCCATCACTACTACTGGTGACGCCACTACTCCGCCTCTCCGGCCATATCTACCCGCTTGTGGTTGCCGTCACACAGTCTGCATCAATGATCTGACGATTGCAATACTGACGCACAAAGATATGTTTTTTATAACGTCCGCTCGGTGTATGAGAAGATGTATCCGTGGCCCAGCAAGCAAACGTCGGTGCTCTGCACGACAGCGTGCTGACCGCGCTCGGCACTCAGATCGTCTCGGGCGACCTTCCCCCCGGCCACGTGATCAACCTGGACGGCGTCAGCGCCCAACACGGCGTGTCCCGCAGCGTCGCCCGCGAAGCCATCCGCGTGCTCGAATCCATGGGCCTTGTCGCCTCCCGGCGCCGCGTCGGCATCACCATCCAGCCCGCCGAACAGTGGAACGTGTTCGACCCCAGGGTGATTCGCTGGCGCCTCGGTTCCAGCGACCGGGCGGCCCAGCTGATCTCACTCTCCGAACTCCGGCGGGGTTTCGAACCCGCGGCCGCGGCCCTCGCCGCACAACGCGCCAACCCGCATCACTGCCGCATCATGGCGGCCGCAGTCTCGGACATGGTGATGCACGGCCGCTCAGGAGATCTCGAGTCCTATCTGCTGGCAGACAAGGTCTTTCACCAGACACTGCTGGAGGCCAGCGGCAACGAGATGTTCCGCGCGCTCAACGGCGTCGTCGCCGAGATCCTGACCGGCCGCACCCACCACGGGTTGATGCCGGAGACGCCGAACCCAGTCGCCATCGCACTGCACGACGAGGTTGCGCGCGCAATCCGCCTGCGCGACGAAGCAGGAGCCGAAAGGGCGATGCGCGCGATCATCGATGAGGCGAAGAGCAGCGTCACTCCGCCGTCAGATTGAACTCCATCATCAGCCCCGACACCTCCGTGACCCGCACGGTGCGGCGGGCCTTCGAGCCTCCGGCGTCGACGTCGCAGTGCGCTGTCGCGTCGACCCTGCCCTCCAGCCCCGACTCGCACGCCACCGAATCGACATGGTCACCAGAGTTCTGGCCGATGAGCCGGGCGACGTCCTTCTCCAGTTGCTCCTGCGAGATCGCCGGTGTCATCTCGTAGTCGACGGTGGTGCCTTCGACGCGGCTGACGGTGACGATGGGCTGGAAGCCGTTCGCGTCGGACATCATCACGTCGCACCGGGCGGTCCGACCGACCTGACCGATCAGATCCTCCTGGCAGGTCACCGACTGCGGCGGGTCGCCCACCTTGGCGAGTTGTTCTGAGATGGCGGATTGCAATGCCTGTCGCGAGACGGACGGCACGTCGTGTTCCCCGTCGGCGCTGCATCCGGTCAGCGCCGCGACGACCATGGCCGCCAGGACCACCGCCGCGTTCATGTCCCGGACCCTAACAATCCGGCCGGGAGCGTGATGATTGACTGCAGAAGTGACCAGGCAACCGCTGACCGCACGCCGACTGTTCGACCGCTTCGAACCGGTGCACGCACTCACCTACTTCGCTCCCGAGGCCCTTGCGGCATTCGAACACCTCGGATTCCGCGGTTTCTGGATGGGCTACTTCGCAGGTCGCTCCGCCCCCCTCGGACCGGTGCCCGCCGAAGTGGTCACCGCGGTCTTCTACAACTTCTCGCCATCCCACGTCGGGCGGGCGCTGCCGTCGGCGTGGGAGTTCGCCTCCCCCACGGATGCGCTGCGGACACGCGAGGCGTCCGCCGTAGCGGCGTTGCGCCGGTGCGGCGTCACCGACGATGCCGACGTCGAGACCGCGGCTCACCTGTTGGCGAAGGCCGCCCGCAGCGCCGCGCTCGACGGCCGCCCGCTGTTCGCGGCCAACGTGGCCCTGCCGTGGCCCGACGAACCGTTGGCCACGTTGTGGCACGCCACCACCCTCTTGCGCGAACAACGCGGCGACGCCCACGTTGCGACGCTGGCCTCGCTGGGGATCAGCGGCCGCGACTGCAACGTGCTTCACTCCGTCGCCAACCGGGTGCCACGTGACTTCCTCGTGCGCAGCCGCCAGTACGACGACGACGAATGGCGTTCGTGCACAGACCGATTGGCAGCACGCGGCACCCTCGACGACACCGGAGCGCTGACCGCCGAGGGCGCCGCGCTCAAGCAGGACATCGAGAACACCACCGACCGGTTGGCGCTGGCCGCCTTCGACGCACTCGACGACGGTGAACTCGAGGAGTTGTTCCGCACGCTGACCCCCATCACGCGGGCGGTGATCGCCGGCGGCGACATCCCCGTCACGACGCCGATGGGCCTGCGACGCGACGATCTCGACGATGACGCCGCGCACCTGGATTGAGACGGCACCGCGAGATCAGCGCGGCGCGTACATGATCAGGCCGACGCCCAGCAGGCACACCACGGCCCCGGAGACGTCCCACCGGTCGGGCCGGAAGCCGTCGGCGACCATCCCCCACAGCAGCGACCCGGCGATGAATATCCCGCCGTACGCGGCCAATACCCGGCCGAAGTGCGCATCGGGCTGGAACGCAGCGACGAAGCCGTACGCCCCGAGCGCGAGCACCCCGGCACCCACCCACACCCAGCCGCGGTGCTCGCGGATGCCCTGCCACACCAGCCATGCGCCGCCGATCTCGAGCAACGCGGCCAGCACGAACAACGCAATCGACTTGGCCAGCATCATGCACACAGCTTGCCGCGAACGCGCGCAGTTGTTGCCAATTCATCGGCGTGTCGGCCGCAAACACGCGCGCTCGCGGGAAAGGGGGCGGTCAGGTGGATTGGTTTCGATTCCACTCCAGCCAACCGACACCGGTGCGGCCGCCGGCGGTGGTGACGGTCGCCCAGGCCCTCGGGAAGTGGCTGATGCGACCGTCCGGCGAGGTGAGCAGCACGGGCGCGTGCCCCCGCACGTCGATGGCTGCAACGAGCCCGCCGGGCGACAGTTCGAGCGTGGTCCCGGTCGGTAAGCCGTTGTCGCCGAACTCTTCCCGTGTGGTCACGCTCTGCAGTTCGACGAGCGGGTCACCAGCCTTCTGCATGTAGCCGATGCCGAACCGTGGCGCTCCTGGGATGCGCATGTCGACGGCGTGCACGTGGGTGCCGTCGTCGAGGTGCAGCGCGCTCCACACCCAGTCCATGCCCCACCAGTCCCTGGCCGCCCACGAGTGGTCGCGTTGGCCTGGCGCGTGCTGGAACGTAAACGTCTGATCGTTGACGGTTGCGGTACCGCTCACGGTGCACGGGATTTCGTAGCGCGTCGTGATGCGGTACTGATACGGCGTGCCAACGGTGGTCCACGTCAGGTTCATCGTCACCTCGACGGGACGGCCGGATTCGCCCCGCAACAACCCTGCCGGGTCGTCGTAGGCCTGGCCCCGACCGCGCAGGCCCACCCGGTAGGTCCGCAGGGGTTCGGCGGCGTCGAGGATCAGGTCGATGTCGTCGCCGGTGACGTGGGTGTGCACCTCGGGCAGGTCGGCCTCGAAGTCGAGCACGGCGACCGTCGGCATGTCGGGACCGCACAGCAGCGCGTTGATCCAGGCGTGGCCCTGATTGGGGATCAGCCCGAGCCGGATCCAGCCGCCGACGTTCTGATCGGGATCGGCGAAGTCGAAGTACCAACTCTCGCTCCACAGCGGTTCGTCGCCCCGTGGGTGCGCGGATTCGTCGTCGGCGTTGGGCTGCAACGGTTCCGGCGTCGACGGTGATGGCAAGATGGCCATCGCGTCGGTGTCGATGACGTGTTGGCAGTGCCGCTCGATCATCGTCATGAACATCAGGTCGCCGCGCTCGGTGCGCTCGACCAGCATCGGCGACACGATCGCCATCAGGACACCGAAGAAGCTCTGCCTGCGCACTCCCTCCCTGACGTCGTCGAGGGTCAGCGGCGAACCGGCGCCGAGCGCGTCGTGGTAGGCGCGCAACAGGTCGTCGTAGTGGTCACGGCGCAGCTGCACCGGTACGGCGCAACCGAGGAAGTAGGCGACGTCGGTCTGCGCAGGACCCCACGTGACGGTCTGCCAGTCGACCACCGTCAGCGGGCGCTCGGCACCGGCCTCGCCGAACAGCATGTTGTCTAGGCGGTAGTCGCCGTGGATCAGGCCCTGCGGACGCCCTGGCGCCGCCTCCTGGGCAACGAAGGCGTCGAACGCCGCGACCAGGCTCTCGCAGACGACCCGGTGCGCCGGCGCGATCTGGTCGGCATAGCGCTCGGCGAAGCCGCCGTACAGGGCGGAGAGCAACCCCTGGTTGATCGGCGACTCCCGGTTGATCCATTGCGCGCCGGCCAGCGAGGCGTCGCCGAGCAGAGCGCCGTGCACTCTCCCCAGCTGGGTCAGCGCGAGGGTGGCCTGTTCGACTGTGGCACCACGGATCTCGTCGCCGACGGCCGCAGGGGTGGCGTCACTCAGCAACAGGTCGAACGCGCCCGTGTCCGGGTCGTAGGCCGCATGATGACAGTCTGATACCGGTCCTTCTAGCCCCGGTGCGATGTCCGTGTAGAACCGGACCTCGCGTTCGTAGAGACCCAACGTAAGGCCGGTTTGCCTGCTGCTGGGATCGGCCGCGGCGACCTTCAGCACCGCCGACGCCGGCCCCGTCGTACCGGCGGAGTAGCTCAGCGCGACGCGGTAGCACTCGCTCATCTGCCCGGTGCCGATGCGCTCGATCGCGAATTCGGTGACGGTGCCGGCCCCGATCGCGGAGGTCAGCCATTCGGCGGTGAGATCGGCGGGTCGTTCGACGAGTGTGGGCACCCGAGCATCGTTAGTCACGAATTGACGGGTGTCAACTAGCGGTGTGCGCTCGTCGTCGACGTGTGCGCGCCAGGGACGTCGAGCGCCGGGTTGCGATCGAAGAACCCGTAGGGCTTGAGCCAGAACGACACGACGTCGACGGGCATCACCGGCCAGTCCTCGGGCCGGGTGATGTGGTGGATGCCGAACACGTACCAGAGCACGACATCGGTGTTCTCGATCGAGCGGTCGGCCTTGGTCCACTCGCCAAGACCGGTGTCGGCGGCCGACTGGTTGACGAACTCCCCTGCGGGCCAACGCTCGTCGGGATGGTTCGGGGTCACCCAGAGGGTGTGTCCGATGACGTTGGCGCGCTGCAGCACGGGAGACCGGGGGTCGAACATCGGCGGGATCGCGCCGCTGGGCACCAGCTTGTAGGACGGGTGGGTGCCGAGCCCATTGGTGACGTTGGTGTTGACCACCTTCCATGCCCGCTGGGTGGCGAAGTCGACGTCCTGCTGGCCCTCGGCCTCGGTGCGCAGCGCGACGTTGCGCACCACCAGCGAGAGGCCGTAGGGATTGTCCGGTCCCATGGGCTCGGCGTACGACTCGGTCATGTACGCGGTGTTGTCGGTACCGTCGACGTCGAGATCGAGCCGGGCCACCAGAAAGTGTTGGTGGAAGGGCGCATACGTGCGTTCGTCGACGAGGGTGCCGTTCGGATTGGGCTGTCCGGGGGCCAGCGGCGTGGTGACCATGATGCCGGTGGCCCTGACCTCGCACTCGATGTTGCCGTCCTGGTAGAGCCGCCAGTAGACGAGGTACTCGTAGTTGGCGACAGTGACGTGGAAGGACACCGTCAGCCGCCGCAGCCGGCGCACCTCGGCACCCGTCTCGTGGTCGACGTGCTTCCATAGCACCGCGTTGTCCTCTTCGTGGATGCATACGGCGTTGGCGATGGTGTACGGCTCGCCCGAGCTGTCATGCAGGACCGCGTCGAGGTAGCGGATCTCACCGAGGCAGTCGCAACCCAGCTCGAGCGACGTGGTCATGAAGCCAAGACCCCACTCGCCGATGTCAAACGCGGTGCGCCGGTAGTGGTCTGCCGACGAGTCGCGGTAGGGCACCACCATCTCCGCGAAGGACATCCGGTGGGCCACCGAGCGCAAACGGTCGCCGTCCTGATAGCGAACGGTGTGCAGGGTCATTCCCTCGCGGTAGTTGAAACCGATTCGCAGCGACCAGTTCTGCCACGTCAGCAGATTGCCGTCCAGGCTGAACGAGGGACCGTCGGGCTGGGTGACGTGCAGCGGCTTGAGCGGTTCGCGCCGCGACGCCGCACGGATCCGCTCGGGGATGTGCCGGGGCACGTACTCGCCCATCACCTCTGGGGTTTCGACGTCGCCCCCAGAGAACGGGCCACTGTCCTCGATCCGCAACACCTCCATGGTGTTGAGGTCGATGACGCAGTGCAGTCCACTGATGAGATGGGCGTACGGATTCATGCCGGGCCCGTCCTTGAGCCAGGTGTCCGACCAGCCCAGCCTGCGGTCGCGGTACTCCGGCGGTGCGACGGCGTCGCCGTACGTCCACGTGTCGACGAAGACGTTGTCGATGTCGGTGATGCCCCGGTTCGCCAACGCGGCGAGGAAGTCCGGGTGCTGGCGCAACATCCGATCGCACTCGACGAATTCGTCGACGGTGAAGTTGGGCTGCACGCCAGGGACGTGGTCGAAGGACTCGGCACGGTCCGCGCTCACCGAGACCACGCTCTTGTAGGTGGCGTTGGCGGCCCGCTCGAAGCACACCACCGTCGCCCGGCGGGCAGGCACCGAGCCGTCGTCCTCGTAGGCAGCCAACTCCACCTTGCTGGGCTCGAGCATCTCGATCGAGGCGAACCGCCAGCCGACGTCGACGCCGTGCTCGCGCCGCAGAATCCCGGCAACAGTGCGGATTTCGTCGGCCGACAGCGGATCCAATGGGTGAGTCACCCACCCACGCAACCACATCCGGCGATGCCACGCAGTCGGTTCACCAGATCGCGGCGGTGGCCTCAGCTGCCGGCGAGCGAGAAGCCCTCCCATGCGCGGCGCCGCTCGGCACGTGGGTCGTACTCCAGGTGAGACTCCCGGTCGAACACCATGACCGTCCGCTCCCGTTCGGTGTAGGCGGGCCATCCGTCGCCAGGCAGCCCGGTCCTGCTGAAGGCCCGCCACCGCCGCTGCACGTCGTTGCTCACCCGGCGCGCAGAGCGCCGGTCCGCGGCGGCGGTGAGCAGCGATCCGAACGGGGTCCGGTACACGTCGAACACGGCGAAGAGTTCGGTGCCGTGGGTGGCGCCCAGCCCCGACCAGTGGAACGTGCGCGGCGCATAGTCGTAGCGGTAGACGTACGTCGGCGCGTGCCTGCCGTGCGCTTCGGCGATCTGCCAGGCCGCCGTTGCGAAGGCGAAGTCACCACCGAGCCGGACACACGCGTTCGGGCTCGGATAGCCCGGATACGCCTCGGTGATCCGGGCTTTCGACTCGATGTCGGTGCCGGCGAACAGGGCGTCGATCATCGGCTCGGTCGTGGGCAAGAGCTGCAGGAAGCGGGTGAAGAGCCTGCCCTCGTCGGCGTTGGTGCCCACGATGAGCGGGACCCGGTGCGCATTGCCGTCCCGCATGGCCACAACCGGATCCTGCGGCAGGTATTCGGTGCCGAACGTCGGCCCGACGACGAAGGCCCCGCGCACCTCCTTCATCCCGCGCATCACCTTCTCGAGCGCGATGCCCAACTCCGCGGGCCGCGCCGCCATCACCGCCGCTGCCGCGTCCTGCCGCGCGACCCCGAGAACATCGGCGAGGTCTC
Source organism: Mycobacterium sp. AZCC_0083 (assembly GCF_014202335.1). Classification (GTDB taxonomy): domain Bacteria; phylum Actinomycetota; class Actinomycetes; order Mycobacteriales; family Mycobacteriaceae; genus Mycobacterium. The sequence continues at coordinate 582,353 of NZ_JACHGP010000002.1, forward strand.
CTGCGAATGCCGCCGCGACCTCGGGGGGTCCCGACATCCCGCTGGCCGGGCTCTCCGAAATCGCCTGCGCGAAGAGGCCTTTGGCCTCGGGAACCGCCAACAGGGTGGCGACGGCATGCGCACCTGCACTCTCGCCGAAGACCGTCACGTTGTCCGGGTCGCCGCCGAACACGGCGACGTTGTCGCGTACCCACCGCAACGCCATCACGATGTCGCGCAGGAACAGGTTGTCGTCGATGGGATTCTCCGGTATCGACAGCGACGACAGGTCCATGCAGCCCAGCGCGCCCAGCCGGTAGTTCATCGATACGTACACGCAGCCCCGTCGCGCCAACGCGGCCCCGTCGTACAGGGGCGTCGCCGAGCTACCCAGGATGTAGCCGCCGCCGTGGATGAAGACCATGACCGGGAGCGGACCGTCAGAAGGCTCCTGTGGCGCCACCACGTTCAGCGTCAGGCAGTCCTCGCTCATGGGCTGGTACTTGCCAACGCCAAGCAGGGTGTACTTGCGCTGTTGCGGCGCGCAGTAGGTGAATCCGTGGCAGTAGCGAACTCCGGGCCACGGCTGGACCGGCTGGGGCGCGCGGAAGCGCAGTTTGCCCACCGGTGGGCGGGCGAACGGGACGGACCGCCACCGATGCACCCCGTCGCGGGTGAAACCTTCGATGGTCCCGCTGTCGACGGTGACGCGCTTGGTGCGTTCGTGCATGCATCAGACGTTAGCGAACAATTCCCGCGCCGGACGCGCCTGACAGCGTGTTCCCGGCACGCCCGCTAACCTGGCCGGTATGCGGATTGCTGTGCTCGTGGCGGTCGCTGCGCTGCTTGCAGGGTGTTCATCAGCCCCAGACAGCCAGCCGTCCTCATCAGCACTCACCCCGTCGTCCTCCACCGCCGTCTCGACGACGCCGAAGGCCCCCACCACGTCACGCACGTCCGCGCCGGGCACGCCACCGGCCGCAGGGACGGCGATCGCCGACGTCATCGCCTGGGTCGAAGCGGGAAAGCCCGCCGACGCCGCCAAGTACCACTCGGCGACGCTCGACGGCGTGTCGACGCCACTCGAGGACGGGGTGGCATTCACCACCGCGGGTACCGAGGCGAACTGCGTGACGAACAAGTACCAGGACGGGGAACTGGCGTGCCTGGTCAAGCTGACGAATCCGCCGCCCCGCCCACCGGACTTCCCGACGGCGTGGAAGAACAACTGGGTGGACTTCTACGGCACCAGCGTCGACGTCGGATCACCACATGGTGATCCCGGTCCGTTCGCCGAGGGCACGGGCGAGGAACTGCCCGCTGGCGAGTCCCTGGCGTTCGGCGACTACCGCTGCAGGGCGGACGCGGCCGGCCTGTTCTGCGTCGACTACGCCCACCAGACGGGGATCAAGCTAGCCCCAGCAGGCGTCGAGGGGTTCGGATGCCTGCAGAAGACCACACCGCCACCCGAGATCGGCCTGCGGCTCAGCTGCTGAGCGCCGGTTCGTGCCCCGGATAGGCGTGCACGATCGCATGAGACAACGTCGGAATCGCATGAGCGAGTTCGTGTTCGGCGTCGTGCGCGAGCTGGTGAGCCGCGGAAAGGGTCAACCGAGGGTCGACGTCCAACTCCACGTCGGCCTCCAGTCGGTGGCCCACCCAGCGCATCCTCACCTGACGAACCGCCTGCACGCCAAACCGGTCGGCCAGCACCTGATGTGCGGTCGCAACCAGCTCCGGGTCGACGCCGTCGAGCAGCCTGCTGAACACGTCGCGTGCGGCAACCAGCAGCACGCAGGCGATCGCGCACGCGATGACCAGCCCGACGATGGGATCGGCGAGCGGGAAGCCGAGCGCGACGCCGATGGCGCCGGCGACCACGCCCAGTGACGTCAGACCGTCCGTGCGGGCGTGCATTCCGTCTGCGCGCAGCGCCGCCGATCCGATGCGCTTGCCGACCCTGATGCGATAGACCGCGACGACCTCGTTGCCAACGAACCCGATGACGCCTGCAGCGGCCACCAACCCGAGGTGCGACAGCGGCACCGGGTCGATCAGCCGGTGCACGCCCTGGATCGCGGCGACCGCCGCTGAAATGGCGATGACCACGAGGACGAACAGCCCGGCCAGATCCTCGACGCGGCCGAACCCGTACGTGTATCGCCGGGTGGCGCTTCGCCGGCTCATCGCGAAGGCGATCCACAGCGGTATCGCGGTGAGCGCATCGGAGAAGTTGTGCACGGTGTCGGCGAACAGCGCCACCGAACCCGACACGAGCAGGACGGCGACCTGGGCGGCGGCAGTGCTGCCGAGAACGACGAGGCTGACCTTGACCGCGCGGATCCCCGCGGCGCTGTCGGCGAGGGCGTCGCCCGCATGATGTCCGTGGTGGTGGCCGTGTCCGTGCCCGAAACCGAGGCCCATCAGCCGACGCTCCCGTCGTGGATGACGCGCAACTCGCGCTCGTCGAGATGATGGGCGGGCACTCCTCCTGCGGCGTGCTCGGCATTCTGCACGGCGTCGATGACCAGCTGGCGGACGTGCTCGTTCTCCAGCCGGTAGAACACCTGTGTGCCCTCGCGCCGCGTGCGCACCAGGTGCGCCATTCGCAGCTTGGCCAGGTGCTGGGATACCGACGGCGCGGGCTTGCCGACTCGTCCTGCCAGGTCGTTGACCGACATTTCCCGATCGGCCAGCGACCAGAGGAGCTGCACGCGGGTGGTGTCGGCAAGCATCCGGAACACCTCGACGACGAGGTCGGCCTGTTCGTCGGCAAGCCGGCGCGTGCACGCCTGCTTATCTGCATTCATACGCAGATAATAGCGCGCTTCCTATCCCGCCGGCTGGATGCGTGCGCGCACCCGCGCCGGATAGGTCTGCGTCATCCCGACCGCGCCGACGAGCACCACGATCGGGATCACCCAGTTGGTCCAGTCCCTGGTCGCCGGGACCTGGGCCGCCACGAAGCCGAGCACCGCGATCAGCGCGAACACCAACGCCCACATCAGCGTCAGCACGCGGTTGGTCTGCCGGAACGCCGGCTTCTCCCAGTCCTGCAGCGGCGGTGACACCCGCGCGTACTGCTCGGTGAACGGGGTGAACGCCAGCGACCCCAACGCCATCAGCGCGAGCACCCCGCTGGACAGGCTCGTGGAGTAGGTGTCCATCCAGTCCCGGTCGGCGGCGCCGAAGATCATGGCCACAGCCGTCACGGCGACGAAGAACACGATGGTCACGATCTCCAGGAGCCGCGGGCCGCCGAAGCCCATCGACACTCCGAGGATGATCGCCGACAGCACCGCACACAGCGCGCCGTACAGCCAGGTGCTCGGCCCCTCTGCCACCACCCAATAGATGATCCACGGCGCGAAACCCACCACGGGGCTGCGCTCGAACCAGTCGTCCACACCAGGAGACTAAGCGCAAGAGGGGGGTTAGGCCCGGGTCATTTCAAGCAACGCCCTTCTGCTTGAGCAGCGGGAGCACGCCCTCGGCGAACCAGTACGCCTCCTCGAGGTGCGGGTAGCCCGACAGGATGAACTCGTCGAACCCCACCGAGTGGTACTCGTAGATCAGGTCGGCGACCTCTTGATGGCTGCCGACCAGCGCCGTGCCCGCGCCCCCGCGCACCAGGCCGACGCCCGCCCACAGGTTGGGGTAGATCTCCAGCTTGTCGAGCCGGCCGCCGTGCAGGGCCGTCATCCGGCGCTGCCCCTCCGATTCCGATTTGGCGTGCAGCGCAGTCGCGTTCGCCACCTGGTCTTCGGTGAGCTCACCTACCAGCTCGTTCGCGACGGCCCACGCGGCGGCCGACGTGTCGCGGCTGATGGTGTGCAACCGGATCCCGAACCGCACCTTGCGGCCGCGTGCCTCGGCCAGCTTGCGCACTTGGTCGATCTTGGCCGCGGCGGCCTGCGGCGGCTCACCCCAGGTCAGATACACGTCGACGTACTCGGCCGCGACGGGCAGCGCGGCGGCCGACGATCCGCCGAAGTAGATCGCGGGCAACGGATCCGGTGGTGCCGACACCCTTGCGTCGGCCACCTCGTAGTAATCACCCTTGAAGTTCACCGACTCCTCGCGCCAGATCGAGGTCACCACGTTCAGGAATTCCGCTGTGCGGGAATAGCGTTCGTCATGTCCGAGCCAGTCGCCGAAGCGACGCTGCTCGACATCGTCGCCACCGCTGACGATGTTGAGCAGCACCCTGCCCTCCGAGAACCGTTGCAGCGTCGCGGTCTGCTGCGCAGCCAACGTCGGCGGGATGAGTCCCGGCCGGAACGCGACGAGGAACTTCAGCCGCTCGGTCTCGGCCAGCAGCGCCGCTGCGGTCAACCATGCGTCCTCGCACCAGGTTCCGGTCGGCGTCAGGACGCCCTCGTAACCGAGCCGGTCGGCGGCGCGGGCGACCTCGGCGAGGTAGCGGCGGGTGGGGGCCCGGTAGTTGTCGGGCACGATGTGATGCGAGGACGCGTGCGACGCACCGACGATCGAGCGGCTGTCACCGTTGGTTGGCAGGAACCAAAAAAATTTGGCAGGCAAGGGAACTCCTAGTTGGTGCTGATCAGCAGTGGCCGAAGGGCATCGTTGTAGCGGCGGTCGACCCAGTCGGCGAACTTCGGCGCGGCGGCGATCTGACCGGATTCGGCGAACAGGTCGGCGATCTTCTGTTCCGAGGCCACCACTTCGTCGTTGAGTTCGGTGGGCAGGCGCAGGCTGCGCGACTGCGACACCTCGGCGACCTTGAGGTCAAGACCGACCGCGGCCGCATAGCTGTTCGCCCATTCCGCCGGATGTGCCTGGGCCCACCCGGCGGCCTTCTCGAAGCGAATCAGCAAGTCGCCCAATGCGGTGTTGCGCTTGGGGTCGGCCAGCGTCTGGTCCGACGCGATGCCGAACCAGTAGCCGTTGGTGACGTCCTTGGCCTGCCCGATGCTGCGCACCGGCAGCTGCTTGGCGGCCTGCGCGGTGTAGGGATCCCAGATCGCCCAGGCGTCGGCCTCGCCGTTGGTGAAGGCGGACAGCGCATCGGCGGGCTGCAGGAACACCAACTGGACGTCGGCGGGTGTGAGGCCCGCGTTCTTCAGCTGGGCCAGGATGTGGCCGTGCGCGGAACTGCCCTTGCCGACCGCGATGCGCTTGCCTCGCAGTTCGGCGATGGACGTGATCGGCGAATCGGCGTGCACCAGCACCTGGTCACCGTTGCCCCCGCCGTTGTAGGCCGCCACGACCTTCACCTTCGCGTTGGACGCAGCGCCGAAGATCGGCGGTGTGTTGCCGGTGATCGCGAAGTCGATCTTGCCCGCGGTCGCGGCTTCGACCTGGGGTGGTCCGGAGGTGAACGTGGAGAACACCACCTTGTAGGGCAGATCGTCCAATGCCCCTGCGGCGCGCAGCAGCGCTTCCGTTCCGCCCTTCTGGTCACCGACCTGCAGGGTCACATCCGACAGTTCGCTCAACGGCACCGTGGCCGGGGCCTGCTGGGCGCCCGAACTGTCCTGCCGTGACACACATCCGGTCAACAGCAGGGCGAGCACGGCGATTACGGCGGCGAAGGTTCGCCACATTCGGGGCATGACTGTCCTCATCGGTCTTGGTATTCCGTCTAAATCTGGACGCCGAGCTTGTCGAGCAGTTCGGCGCGGTAGCGGCCCGTCTCCGCTGACGGGTCCGATGGCGAACGGCGCGGATCGTCGATGGTCAGCGTGTGCACCACGCGGCCTTCGTCGAGCACCACCACCCGGTCGGCGAGTGCGACCGCTTCGTCGACGTCATGGGTGACGAGCAGCACCCCGAATCCGTGTTCGCGCCACAGATCGAGCAACAGTTCCCGCATGCTCAACCGGGTCAGCGCGTCGAGGGCGCCGAACGGCTCGTCGAGCAGCAACAGCTCTGGATCGGCGACCAACGCTCTTGCCAACGAAACCCGTTGCGCCTGACCGCCGGACAGCGTGAGCGGCCAGACGCCAGCGCGGTCGGCGAGACCGACGTCGGCCAGCGCGCGGTCGGCGCGTGCCACGGTCTCCGCCTTCGACAGCCTGCTGCGGGTCAATCCATAGACGACGTTGGTTCGCACGTCGCGCCATGGGAACAGGCGCGGCTCTTGGAACGCCATCGCCGGTGCCCCTGCAACGACGCGTTCGCCGGTGTGGTCGGTGGACAGGCCCGACAACACCCGCAGCACCGTCGATTTGCCCGAACCGCTGCGGCCGATCAGCGCGACGATCTCACCCTTGCCGATCTGCAGGGATACGTCGACGAGGACGTGATGCCCTCCGTACCACTTGTCGACGTGGCGCAGTTCGCCTGCGGTGCCGGTCCTCCGTTCGGACGTAACGGTCACGAGCGGTACCTCAGGGCTCGACGTTCCATGGCGCGCACTCCTGCGTCGGTGCCGATGCCCAGCAGGGCATAGACGATCAGGCCGAAGATGATGATGTCGATGCGAAGGAAGTCGCGGGCGTTGTTGATCAGGAAGCCGATTCCCTTGTCGGCGTTGATCTGCTCGGCGACGATGAGGGTCAGCCAGGCGATCGCCAACGACTGACGAAACCCGACGAGCACCTGCGGTGCGGCGCTCGGCACGATGATGGTGCGGAACCGCTGCCAGAACGAGAAGCCGAGCACCTGGGCGGTTTCGAAGAGCTTGGGATCGACCTGGCGGATCGCCGAGAATGTGTTGAGGTACAGCGGGAAGCTGACGCCGAGTGCCACCAGCAGCACCTTGGGCAGCTCACCGATGCCGAACCACAGGATGAACAACGGGATCAGGCCGAGGTGCGGAAGTGCGCGGACCATCTGCATCGGCGGGTCGACGGTCGCCTCGAACCATCGGGACAGGCCCACCGCGGTGCCCAGCACGACGCCGATCACCCCGCCGAGGATGAGGCCTTCCACCACCCGGATCCCCGATACCCGCAGCGCATCGACGAGTTGGCCGTTCTTGATCAGTTCGATTCCGGCCTCGAGGATCAGCGACGGGGCGGGCAGTACATCCTGAGAGATCAACCCGATGGCGCTGCCCAACTGCCACAACGCCAGCAGCAGAATCGGGGACAACAGCCGGATAAGGCCCCACTTGCGCTGCCGCGGGCCCGTTTTGGCCGTCGGCGAAGCCACCGTGGTCACGGCGGCGGGCTGGACGGGAGTGGTCACGATGCAGCGACCCTACGCATCGGCGCGAGGGGCGTGAAGGGTTCCACTCTGCCTGATACAAAGGGAACGGCCCTGCTGGCAATGCCAGCAGGGCCGTTCGATGAGCGGTTCGCGTCAGGCGAAGCGCGTGTTGCCCGTGACCAGATCACCGGTGACGTCGGTCCCGTTGATCTTCGAGGTCAGCTTGTTGTTCGCCAGCTTCACCGACTGGTCGGCCTGCTGCAGGATCCGCTTGCTGCGGACTTGACTCTGGAACTGCTGGTTGTTGAGCTGCTGCAGTTCGGCCTGCTCGAAGTCGCGGCCGGTGATGCCGCCGTTGAACTGCACACCGGTCACCGAACCGTCGGGACGCACGATCCAGGAGGCGCGCACGCCGTTGAGTGCCGCCGTGTACATGCCTGCAGGCGAGGACACGGGAGCGGCGGTGAAGTCGTAGCTGATGCCGTTCATCGTCAGGTCGCCCTTGACGTCGGAGCCGGTGAACGACGCGTTGAGCGTGTCGCGGAACTTGTTCTTGATGTCGATGGCGCCGTTGGTCTGATTGCCGAAGAACCACGCCTCATCGTCGACGCCGTTGCAGGCATAGGCGGTGATGTCGTTGCCGTCGACGGAGATTCCGATGGCCATCTTCTTTCCGTCCTTCTCGATGTCGGCCATGTACCTGGCCGACGTGGGGAAGGGCGCGGCCGTCGCGGGTGCCGCAGAGGACGGCGCCTGCGAGGGCGTCGCTTCCGTGGACGAGCCGCTCGAGCAGGCGGTCAGGGTGCCCAGCGCGAGCATCGCGCTGACACCGATGAGCAGGGTGCGGAACTGTTTTCTCATGTCACCAGCATGGATCGCGCTGCGCGGCGGTGCATGGAGAAAGCATGGAGATTGCATGGAGATCTGAGCGCCGCAGTTCCCCGCGATCAGTCAGCGACGAACGCCTCGACCTCGGAGCAGAACACCTGCCACGCGGGCTCTGTCTCGGTCAGTAGGTGATTGTTGCTCGAAAGCGCCACCATGCGCGAATCCGGTATCAGGGCGGCCAATTCCTCGCCATAGCGCATCGGCACCCGGTGGTCGTCGCGGGAGTGCATGATCAGCGTCGGGCATGACACCTGTTGCGCCAGGTCGCGTACGTCGATGCGGGCGAACTCTTCGAGGAAGCGCACCGCGTTCTCCGGGGAAGTGGTGCGGCGCTGCAGGTGGTCGAACGCCTCCCAGTCAGCGCGGGAGCCGTCGGGCAGGAACTGCGCGGCGAACACCTGCCGGAATGCGGGATCATCGCGACCCCATCCGACCCTTGCGAGGTCGAGATCCAGTGCGGCCGCGCGCCTTTCCGCGTCGTCGATGGCACGCACGGCACGTCCCCGTGCGTACGACGAGCACAGGATGAGCTTGGTGACCTGCTCGGGGTGTTTGGCCGCGTAGGCCACCGCCACCGCGCTGCCCTGCGAAACCCCGAGAAGCGGAAATCGTTCCAGCCCGAGCGCTTCGACCACCGACTCCAGATCCGTCACCCAGTCGTCGAACGTGAAATCGGCCGCTTCCCAATCGGATAGCCCACAACCGCGTTCGTCGTACCGGATGAAGGTATGGCGGGCGGCGAGGTCGCGAACCCAGTGCCGCCAGACGGGGCTCTCGATGTCGTAACCCAGGTGGGTCATCCAGTTCGCCGCCCGGACCAGGGGCGGGCCCTCCCCTGCGACCGCATACGCCAACCGAACACCGTCGGCCGCACGGCAGAACGCGATGTGCTGGCGCGGCGGCGGCGCCGATTCAGGCACCGCGGGTGTCGCCTCTGCCGTGTCTACTGCGATGGTGCCGACGAACTGATAGCCACGGCCGCGCACGGTCCGGATGTAGCGCTGCGACTCGCCGTCATCGCCGAGCGCGTGCCGCACCGCCTTGATCCGGCTCGTCAGTGCCGCCTCGCCGACGAACCGGCCGCCCCACACCGTGTCGAACAACTCTTCCTTGGTGACGAACCGGTCGTGGTTGCTGACCAGATGGGTCATGACGTCGAACACCTGCGGTTCGACCTTGATCACGTCGCCATCTCGACGCAGTTCGTAACGGGCGGTGTCCAACGCGAAGTCGTCGAACCGCCACACCCGGCCGGCCGGGGCCGGTTCCGGGGTTGACTCGGTTGACGACAGGGTCACTTCGTTCCGATCTCGAGGTTGGCGATCTCGCATTTCTGCTCGTCGCCATCGTAGCTGTGAGCCGTGTATACAAGCGAGATCGCGACGACGACAGGCGTCAGCGCCAGCCGTCGGCCGCCTTGGCCGCGCGCATCAGCGCGTCGCACAGTTCGCGCAGCTCGAAGCCCTCGGCTCCTTCATCGATGGCCGTTGCGAGGTCCTCGGCGGCGCACCGGACCTCGAAGACGCGATCGGACAGCTCAGAGGCTTCATCCGCGGTCAGGACCACCGAGTCGGGCGACAACGACGTGCCCTTCACCAAGGCGCGTTGCTCGTAGGCGCGTTGCCGACACGACTGACGGCAGTACTGCCTGCGCCTGCCCAATTCGGCGTCGGCGACCTCGCGGCCACACCAGCGGCATGGCTGCGCACGACTGCGTCGTTTGGTTCCGGGCGCCACGGAACCCGACTCTAAACCGCTGGCAGCTCCGATCCCGGTATCATGGGTGGCTGAGTCGGGAACTTCGCGTCATTCGAATGCGTTGATTCCCCGGACGAATCGCATGACAAGGAGATGTTGACGATGGCTGATCGTGTCTTGAGGGGCAGTCGCCTCGGAGCCGTGAGCTACGAGACCGACCGCAACCACGACTTGGCGCCGCGTCAGGTCGCGCGCTACCGCACCGACAACGGCGAGATCTTCGAGGTGCCGTTCGCCGATGACGCCGAGATCCCCGGCACCTGGCCGTGCCGCAACGGCATGGAGGGCGCCCTCATCGATGGCGACGTGCCCGAGCCCAAGAAGGCCAAGCCGCCGCGCACCCACTGGGACATGCTGCTGGAGCGCCGCTCGGTCGAGGAGCTCGACGAGTTGCTCAAGGAGCGCCTCGACATCATCAAGACCCGCCGCCGCGGTTAGTTAGCGCACGACGCCGCGGGCGCGATCGAGGCGCCCGCGCAGACCCCATTCGGCGACCTTGAAGATCGCCTCGCGGATGTTCGACCCGCTCATCTTGGATTGACCGAGCTCCCGCTCGGTGAACGTGATGGGCACTTCAACGACGTCGAATCCCGCGCTGATGGCGCGCCAGGTCAGGTCGATCTGGAAGCAGTAGCCCTTGGAGTCGACGGCGCCGAGGTCGATCTTCTCGAGAACCTCGCGCCGATAAGCGCGGTACCCCGCGGTGATGTCCTTGATGTCGACGCCGAGGAGGACTCGTGAGTACCCGTTGGCGGTCTGCGAAAGCACCATGCGCCTGCGGGGCCAGTTGCGCACCGTTCCACCGGGGACGTAGCGCGAGCCGATCGCCAGGTCGGCGCCCCCGTCGACGGCGTCGAGCAGCCGGTACAGCTCTTCTGGGGCGTGTGAACCGTCGGCGTCCATCTCCACCAGCACCGAGTAGCCGCGGCCAAGGCCCCAGGCGAACCCGGCCAGGTAGGCGGCCCCGAGGCCGCCCTTGGTGGTGCGGTGCATGACGTGGATGCGGTCCGGGTCGGCCAGCGACAGCTCGTTGGCCAGTTCGCCCGTGCCGTCCGGGCTGCCGTCGTCGACGACGAGGACGTGGACGTCGGGTCGCGCAGCGTGCACCCGGCCCACGATGAGCGGCAGATTCTCCCGCTCGTTGTAGGTCGGAATGATGACCAACGTGCGCTGACTCCGGCGGTCGCCCCCAGCGGTCACGCGCGATCCCGCTGCGCTTCTCGCTCCACGGTCATGCGCGATCCCGCTGCGCTTCTCGCTCCATCATCATTTGGCCCCTTCGCCGTCGGTCGCCTTCTTGCGGCGACGCACGAAGCTCCCATTGTGCAGTATCGCCGCGGCCAGGGACGCAACACCGATCGCAACGAGTAGTGCTTGGACGATCGGACCCCACTTGGTTGCGGGCGTGAGGTCTGACTTGAGTCGGATCTGACTATCCAGGTAGGCAGGCTCGAAGAAGGCGGTGCTGGCCAGCTCGTGGCCGTCCGGCGCGATCACCGCGCTGATGCCGGTCGTGCCCGACACCACCGTGTAGCGATCGTGCTCGACGGCACGCAACCGGGCGAACGCGAGCTGCTGGGCGCTCATCGACTCGGTGAACGTGGCGTTGTTGGCCGGTACCGCGAGCATTTGTGCGCCGTTGAGGACGGACTCGCGGGCGGCGCGGTCGAAGATCACCTCCCAGCACGTGGTGACCCCGATCGGGATGCCAGCGGCGGTGACCACTCCATTGCCGGTGCCAGGCACGAAGTAGCCGGCCCTGTCGGCGAACGACGACAGGTGAGCGAAGAAACTGCGAAACGGCAGATATTCGCCGAACGGCTGCACGATCTGCTTGTCGTGCCGCTCGCCGGGACCGCTCTGCCCGTCCCACACGATCACCGAGTTGGTCGACACCGGGTTGTCGCGCGTGTAGCCGGGCGCGGCGAGAACGGCGCCGACCAAAATCGGCGCGTGCACCGCGTCGGCGGCCGCCGAGATGACCTCGGCCGCGTCGCGATTCCTGATCGGGTCGATGTCCGACGAGTTCTCCGGCCAGATCACGACCGCGGGCTGCGGCGCCCGGCCCGCGCGCACGTCTTCGGCGAGTTGCATCGTCTCGCGAACGTGGTTGTCGAGCACCGCGCGCCGCTGGGCGTTGAACTCCAGCCCCAGTCGCGGCACGTTGCCCTGCACCGCGGCGATCGTGACCGGAGGGTCGTCACCGGCCCCTAGTCCGGACTGGCGCACGTGCGGGCCCGCCAGCGCCACGGTGAGCAGAACGACCACGATGCAGACGCCGGGCACCACCACGGCGGGCCGCGCTGCGGTGGTGTGAGGAGTGTGGCGCCACCACTGCACGCCCTCCATCACGATCGCCACCAGGCAGAAACCGATCAGCACGACGGCGAACGACACCAGCGGCGCACCGCCGAAGTGCGCGATGGGCAGCAGCGGGCTGTCGGTCTGGCCGAATCCGACCACGCCCCAAGGGAATCCGCCGAACGGCACGGTCGACTTCAACCACTCCATCAGCGCCCACAGACCCGCGAACGCCAGTGGCCAACCTGGCAGCCGCCGCACGGCGATGGCCAAGAGGCCGAACAGACCGGGGAACAGGGCCTCCATGGTCGACAGCGCCAGCCACGGAATAGGGCCAACCAACCCGCTGATCCAGGGCAACAGCGGTACGTAGAACGCCAGACCGAAGAGAAATCCGTAGCCGAACCCGCCTGCGGGCGTGGTGTCCGGGTGGGTCAACACCCAGGCCAGCAACGCGAACGCGGCGAACGCCAGGTACCACCACCCGAACGGCGGAAAGCTCAGGCACAGCAGCAAACCCGCGCCGAGGGCGGCGGCCAGGCGCAGCGCCCGCGGCTCCAATGCCTGGCGCAACCGGGCGGCGATCCGTGCCCATCGCGTGGCCACGGCGGGGGTCTCGTCGGCGTCGGGAGCGCCCGTTTCCCGTTCTTCGGTGTCGTTGCCCTCCTCGACAGTGACGTCCTCGTCGACGGTGACGTCCTCGTCGACGGTGACGTCCTCGTCGACGTCGTCGCGCACCGCGGGAAGGATCTCGGTGGCGTCACCGGGCCGGGACCAATCGCGCCTGCGCTTCCGATCAGCCATGGATGGTGACACCCCGGAGCACCGTCTGGCGGCACGTCGGCAGCGGATCGTCGGTGCCGAGCGGGGGCAGTGCGGGCACCCGCGACCGCGGGTCGGTGGACCAACGCTGCACGGTGTCGGCCGGCGCCGCGACCTCTAGTCCCTCGCGTCCGCCTGGGACGTCCCACACCGCGTAGCTCGCGGCCGCGCCAGGAGCCAGCGTCCCCGTGACGCCGTCGCGCACCCCGCCTGCGCGCCAGGCGCCGCGGGTGGCGGCCCCGAACGCCGCGCGGGCCGAGATCGCGCTGCCCTGCGTCTGATGTCGTATCGCGGCGCGCACGGTCGACCATGGATTCATGCTGGTCACAGGACTGTCCGAGCCGAAGGCGATGGGCACGCCTTGGGATGCTAACAGGGCGAACGGATTGAGCATTCTGGCTCGGTCCGCACCCAGTCGCTGGGCATACATGCCGTGCTCCCCGCCCCAGGCCGCGTCGAAGTTCGGTTGCACGCTGGCCACGACGCCCAACGCGCCGAGCCGGCCCGCCTGCTCTGGCGTGACCATCTCCAGATGCTCCAATCGGTGGCCGCACCGGGCGACGGCGGGGCCGCCAAACCGGTCCGCGACGCGGTCCAGCGAGTCGACCACCGCCGCGACTGCGGCGTCGCCGATGACGTGGAACCCTGCCGTGATTCCGGCCTCGGTGCACGCGCTCAGATGTGCTTCGACGGCCTCGGCGTCCAGGTAGGCGTTGCCGCAGGTGTGCGGCGCGTCGGCGTAGGGCTCTTGCAGCCACGCGGTGCGCGATCCGAGCGCCCCGTCGATGAAGAGGTCACCGGCCAACCCGTTGACGCCGGTCTCGGCGTGCAGCGCTCGCGCCTCGGCTGCGGTACGCACGGCCTCACCCCAGTAGCCGACGATCTCGACGCCGTGGTCGAGCGTGCGCAGCGCATGCCAGTCGTCGATGCCACCGATCTCCGGTCCCGCACATTCGTGCACTGCGACGATGCCGGAACGCGCCGCGAGGTCCAGCGCGGCGACGCGGGCCTGGTGTAACTGGTTGGGCGTCAACAGCTCCCGAGCCGCAGCCCTTACCAGGTGGTGGGCGTCGGCGGTGAGCGGCCGTTGCGGGTCGTAACCGGACGCTGCCGCAAGGCCCGGCACCAGGTGCCGCAGCCCCGTGGACGCGACCGCGGAGTGCACGTCGACCCGCGCGAGGTACGCCGGCCTGCCCCCGAGGACGGCGTCCAGCTCCTTGGTGGTCGGCGGAGCGCTTGTCGGCCAATCGGTTTCGTCCCAACCGTGCCCCCAGATGAGGCCGTCAGGGTGACTGCGCGCGTATTCGGTGACGCGCCGGAGCAGGTCGTCCAGTGAGGTGGCCGCGTGCAGGTCGAGGCCGACGACGGACAGTCCCGTCGCGGTGAGGTGGACGTGGCTGTCGACGAAGGCGGGGGCGACGAAGCCGCCGTCCAGGTCGATGACGTCGGCATCGGGGAACTGCACGCGCCCGACGTCGTCGGTGCCGAGCCACGCCACGATCCCGTCGCTCACGGCCATCGCGGTGGCATCGGGCATTGCCGGGCTGTGCACGCGCCCGTTGACGAGGAGCGTGGAGTTGGGAAGCCGCGTCAAGTTAGTCGGTGCGCCGCGGCAGGTAGCGCAACTCGACGGCGTCAGGCTCCCCGTCGCTTCGCTCGCCCCAGACGGTGGCATCGTGGACGTCACCGTCGACGACGTCCACGACCTCACCGTCGATGTAGTCGCCGCGGCCCGGCCGATTTGGCGCGACGCCCACGTTGTTCACGACCAACGGGACGCGGAACAGCCCGCGGGCGGCCAACGTCGCGACGGCCGGACGTGCCAGCGCGCGGGTGGGTGGCAGGAGCAGCAGGACGCCAAGCGCGGTCGTGACGAGCCCTGGCACCACCGTCAGGATGCTGCCAAGCGCGACCAGGACACCGTCGGACAGGGCGCCGCGGGGCGCGGCCAGACCTGACTGCAGTCGCTGGATCTGGCGCTTGACCTGCGAACCGGCCAGCGCGAGACCCAGCGCGAAGGTGCCGACCAGCAGGAGCACGGTCCAGCCGAAGCCGATCGTGGACGCCAGTCCGACCACCACCGCCAGCTCGACGAGGGCGTAGACGAGGAACAGCCGCATAGCCATGAAGTATCAACGCGCGATGGGACCCAGGGGTTCCTAAGGCGTCGACTCCGCCGCTCGTACTTCGATGGCGGCGTGGATCTTGTCGACGCCGCCGCGCACGAACGCCTGCGGGACCCACCACCACGCGTGCCACCAGTAACGCCTGGTCACCAGGTCGAACACCGGCCGGGTCTCGGACTTCGGCAGATTGCGGGCGACGGCCTCGACCGGCTCACCCTTGGGCTTGCCGAGCACGCCGCACTTCTGGATGGTGACCCGCGGGGTGTTGTTGATCCGCTTGGTCTTCCACGACCCGGCGTCGGTGCTGATCAGCAGTTTGCCGTCGTTGGGCACACCCCAGATGGCGGTGGGCTTGGGCCTGCCGTCCTTGGTGAAGGTGGTCAGCAGGATGTACTTGGACTTGGCGACGTCGGCGAATGTCTCGGGCACGCCTCAGACCGCAGCCAACTCGATGGTCACGTTGTTCTTCATTCCCCCGCGCAGCTTGGAGAAGACGTTGAACACCTTGCCGACTACCCCGTATCTCTTGCCGATCGCGTCGTAGGTCGCTGCGTTGGCCGACTTGTCCAGGATGGCGGCGGTGGCGTCGACCGTCTCACCCTTGAGATTTCCGGTTCGATCACACGGGGCGATGGTCACGCGCGGCGTGTTGCGGATCCGCTTGACCTTCCACGACGTCTCCTGGGTGATGACGACCAAGCGGTCACCATCCGGTGCGGCCCAGATGGCCGTCGGCTTGGGTCTGCCGTCCTTGGTGAACGTGGTTAGCAGGATGTATTCCGACTTGGCGACGTCGGCAAAGGTCACTGGCATGGCACCAAACTTACCGGTGCCGGGCCGCTAGCCCTCGAGGTCACCCTCGGTCTCCAGCAGAACCCTGCGCAGCCCGTCGAGCGTCGACGCCTCAGGCTGTGCCCACATTCCGCGACCTGCGGCCTCGAGCAACCGTTCCGCCATGCCGTGCAGCGCCCACGGGTTGGATTCGGCCATGAACTTGCGGTTCTCGTCGTCGAGCACGTACTCCCCCGCCAGCCGCTCGTACATCCAGTCCGCCATCACGCCTGCGGTGGCGTCGTAGCCGAACAGGTAGTCGACGGTGGCGGCCATCTCGAACGCACCCTTGTAGCCGTGCCTGCGCATCGCCGTCATCCAGCGCGGGTTGACCACGCGGGCCCGGAACACCCGGGTGGTCTCCTCCGACAAGGTGCGGGTGCGGACGGCGTCGGGGCGGGTGTTGTCGCCGATGTAGGCGGCGGGCGCCTGCCCGGTCAGCGCACGGACCGTGGCCACCATGCCGCCGTGGTACTGGAAGTAGTCGTCGGAGTCGGCGATGTCGTGCTCGCGGGTGTCGGTGTTCTTCGCCGCCACCGCAATCCGCCGGTACTGGCGGTTCATGTCGTCGGCAGCCGACACCCCGTCGAGACCGCGCCCGTAGGCGAAACCGCCCCACGCGGTGTAGACCTCGGCCAGATCGGCGTCGTCGCGCCAGTTCTTGCTGTCGATCAGCTGCAGCAGGCCTGCGCCGTACGTGCCTGGCCTCGAGCCGAAGATCCTGGTCGTCGCGCGACGCTGGTCGCCGTGGTCGGCGAGGTCGGCCTTGGAGTGTGCTCGGACGTAGTTGGCCTCGTCGGGTTCGTCGAGGTCGGCGACGAGGCGGACGGCGTCGTCGAGCATCGTCACGACGTGCGGGAACGCGTCGCGGAAGAAGCCAGAGATCCGGACGGTGACGTCGATGCGGGGCCGGTCCAGCTCCGCCATCGTCATCGCCTCGAGGTCGACGACCCGGCGCGACGCGTCATCCCACACCGGTCGAACACCAAGCAGCGCAAGGACTTCGGCGATGTCATCGCCGGACGTACGCATCGCCGAGGTGCCCCATACCGACAGGCCGACCGACTGCGGCCAGCGCCCGTAGTCATCGCGGTAACGGGCCAACAGCGAATCGGCCATCGCCACGCCGGTGTCCCACGCCAGCCGCGACGGCACCGCCTTGGGATCGACGGAGTAGAAGTTCCTGCCCGTCGGCAGCACGTTGACCAGCCCGCGCAGCGGCGATCCCGACGGGCCCGCGGCGATGAACCTTCCATCGAGGGCACGCAGCACCTGGTCGATCTCCGCCGAGGTGCCTGCGAGCCGGGGCACAACCTCGGTGGCCGCGAATCGCAGCACCGTCGCGACGTTCGGGTCGTCGGTCAGCCGATCGACCTGCTCGGCATCCCAACCGGTCTGTTGCAGCGCAGCCACCAGCGCGCGCGCTTTCTCCTCGGCGTCGTCGACGGCACCTCGGATGTCGGTGCCGTCCTCGGCAAGCCCCAGCGCCTGCCGCAGCCCGGGGACCGAGCTGTCGCCGCCGAACAACTGGCGTGCACGCAGGATCGCCAGCACCAGGTCCACCTGCGGCTCGCCCGCGGGTGCCTGTCCGAGGATGTGCAGGCCATCCCGGATCTGGACGTCCTTGATCTCGCACAACCAGCCGTCGACGTGCAGCAGCATTTCGTCGAAGACGTCCTCGTCGGGCCGGTCCTCGAGCCCGAGGTCGTGGTCCATCTTCGCCGCGCGCATCAGCGTCCAGATCTGCTGACGGATGGCGGGCAGCTTGCCGGGATCGAGGGTCGCGATGTTGGCGTGCTCGTCGAGCAGTTGCTCCAGCCGGGCGATGTCGCCGTAGCTTTCGGCGCGCGCCATCGGCGGGATGAGGTGGTCGATGAGCGTGGCGTGTGCCCGGCGCTTGGCCTGTGTGCCCTCACCGGGATCGTTGACCAGGAACGGGTAAATGAGCGGCAAGTCACCGAGCGCGGCGTCGGTGCCGCACGTCGCCGACATGCCCAGCGTCTTGCCTGGCAGCCACTCGAGGTTGCCGTGCTTGCCGAGGTGCACCACCGCGTCGGCACCGAAGCCGCCTTCGGCCGCCGACCGGTTGAGCCAGTGATACGCGGCCAGATAGTGGTGGCTGGGCGGCAGGTCGGGATCGTGATAGATCGCGACCGGGTTCGCACCGAATCCGCGTGGCGGCTGCACCAGCAGCACGGTGTTGCCTGCCTGCATGGCGGCGATGACGATCTCGCCGTCCGGATCGGCGCTGCGGTCCACGAAGAGTTCGCCGGGCGGCGGCCCCCAGTGTTCGACGATCTGATCGGTCAGCGCGGCAGGCAGGGTGGCGAACCATTCGCGATACACCTTGGCGGGCAACCGGATCGGGTTTCCGACCAACTGTCCCTCGGTCAGCCAGTCCGGGTCCTGGCCGCCGCGTTCGATCAATGCGTGAATGAGGGCGTCGCCGTCCTGGGCGTCGACGCCCGGCACGTCGCCGATCAGGTAGCCGGCGTGGCGCATCGCCCGCAGCAGCGCCACCGCGCTGGCCGGGGTGTCCAAGCCGACGGCGTTGCCGATGCGGGCGTGCTTGGTCGGGTACGCCGAGAAGACGACGGCCACCCGCTTCTGCTCGGCGGGAATCGTGCGGAGCCTGGCATGCCGAACGGCGAGTCCGGCCACCCTGGCACATCGTTCGGGATCGCCGACGTAGGAGATCAGCCCTTCGGCGTCGATCTCCTTGAACGAGAACGGGACCGTGATGATGCGGCCGTCGAACTCCGGGACCGCGACCTGGGTCGCGACGTCGAGCGGGCTGAGACCCTCGTCGCTGCCGTCCCACTGGGCGCGGGACGTGGTCAGACACAGGCCCTGCAGGATCGGGACGTCGAGTGCCGCCAGGTGGGCGACGTTCCAGCTGTCGTCGTCACCGCCGGCTCCGACGGTGGCGGGTACGGCGCCGCCTGCGGCCAGCACCGTCACCACCATCGCGTCGGCGCCTGCGAGGGTGTCGAGCAGTTCGGGGGCGGGGGTGCGCAGTGACGCGCAGTACAGCGGCAGCGCGCGACCGCCTGCCGATTCGATGGCCTGGCACAGCGATTCGACGTAGGCGGTGTTGCCTGCCAACTGCTGGGCGCGGTAGAAGAGCACTGCGATGGTCGGGCCGTCGTCATTCGTCGACGCCCGTTCGAGGACGCCCCAGCTGGGAAGGGTCACCGGCGGCTCGAACCCGAAGCCGGTCATCAGCACGGTGTCGCTCAGGAAGGAATGAAGGTTGGCAAGGTTTTCTATGCCGCCCTGGGCCAGGTAGACGTGCGTCTGCAGCGCGATGCCCGCGGGCACGTTGGAGCGGTCCATGAGCTCGGCGTCGGGCGCCTGTTCGCCGCTGACCACGACCGCGGGAACACCGCTGGCCAGAACCGCGTCGATGCCGTCCTCCCATGCGCGGAACCCGCCCAGGATGCGCACCACCACGACGTCGACGCCGCCCATCAGCTCGGTCAGGTCATCGACCAGCAGCCGGGACGGATTGGCCCACCGATAGCGGGCGCCGCTGGTGCGGGCCGTGATCAGATCGGTGTCGGACGTCGACAGCAACAGAACGGTTGGCGACGACTTTGGGTCCTGATCAGCGTCCTGAACGGCTTGGGGCACGCACCATTCGTACCGCACCGACCTCACGGGTTGTGACGTCGGTGCGGCTGGTCAGTCAGCGGTCGGAGTTGCCCCAGCGGCTGTACCACGACTGCGGGTACGGCTGGCCGGCGGCGGCGATGAGCACGGCAACGACGGCAAAGAACACGATGAGTCCGAACATTTCAATCCTCCTGTGCCTCCGAGCACCCATCCACGCTGATGGGTCGGAACGGAAGTTCAAACAAAAACGTAGGACGGATCGCCTCGAATTCGGCGCTTTAGTGTGCGATGGAACACACCCGTGAAGAAGGTGACCCAGCTCACATTCGCGGGCTTTCCGGGCTAGTTCGAATCGCGGCCAGCCAAATACTGGCCGCAACGCGGGGAATCTGCGGAAATCGACGGGTGGCCAACTTCCCCAACATCGTGAAACTCGGCGCGAACATCGGCGCCCGGATCGACGGCGTGCAACTCGGCGGTGACGTTCCCGAGGCGACCGTCAAGGTGATCAACGACGCCCTCTTGACCCACAAGGTGATCTTCTTCCGCGGGCAGGACCATCTCGACGACGACGGACAGCTCGCGTTCGCCAAACGCCTCGGGACGCCGACCACCGCACACCCGACGGTCACGTCGCGGGGCGAGCGGGTGCTGCCCATCGATTCCCAGTACGACAAGGCCAACAGCTGGCACACCGACGTGACGTTCGTCGATCGGATTCCGAAAGCCTCACTGCTGCGGGCGGTTACACTGCCGGAGTACGGCGGTACCACCACGTGGGCGTCGACCGAGGTGGCCTACGATCAGTTGCCCGCTCCCCTGCGCGCGCTGACCGAGAATCTGTGGGCGGTGCACACGAATCAGTACGACTACGCCGAGAGCTATTACTCCGCAAAGGCCGAGACCCTGACCGATGCCGAGCGGGAGTACCGCGACGAGTTCGTCTCGGAGTACTACGAGACCGAGCATCCGGTGGTGCGCGTGCACCCGGAGACGGGTAAGCGGGTGCTGCTGCTCGGCCATTTCATCAAGCGGTTCGTTGGCCTTGGCAGCACCGAGTCGTCGGCACTGTTCCAGCTGCTGCAGAACCGGGTCACCAAGCTGGAGAACACCATTCGCTGGTCCTGGCAGCCAGGCGACCTCGCGATCTGGGACAACCGTGCCACCCAGCACTACGCGGTGTCCGACTACGACGACCAGTACCGTCGCCTGAGTCGCATCACGCTGGCAGGCGACGTCCCCGTCGACGTGTACGGCACGCCGAGCCGCGTGATCGCCGGCGACGCGTCGCACTACTCGGACGTGGTGGTACCGCTGGCGGTCTAAGCCGCCGACCAACGATTCACAGCCGGTGCATCTCCCGGCGCATGGCGGCATCCTCCAGGTAGCCGCAGCGCCGCGACGGGTAGACCCGTGGGGTGCGCCGCTCATCGTTGGAACCGCTGGCGGCCTCAGCGGTGGTGAAGAGCCGCCCGATCGCCGTCCACCACCGGGTGCCGGTGGTGCGCGGTGTCAGCGACACCGCGGCGGTCGCGAACATCACGCCCTGCTCGGTGATCAGAACCGGCGCGGACCCCTCGACCACCGCGCCGGTTCCGCTCACGTCCTTGGTTGGCGCATGCGGCGCCAGCCCCACTTCAGTCATTGCCTTCTCCTTGCCCCTGTTTCCGCCGGATCCTCCGTCCGGCCTGATAGGGAGAATGTATTTTGACGGCGGCGCATAATCGCGAGTAGTCCACTACTCGAATGTCCGGCCACTACCTATGCTCGAAGCTGACATGACGAGGGTCCGCGACGACGACGCCTGCCCTGGCGCACTGCAGGTGCACCAGGCGGCCGACGGGGCGCTGGTCCGGATCCGGTTGCCCGGCGGCATGATCGCCGCCGAGCAATTGCTGGCACTCGCGGTCGCCGCGACGCGGTTCGGCTCGCAGGCAATGGAACTCACCTCCCGCGGCAACGTCCAGATTCGCGGCATCACCGATCCGGAGGCCTTGGCCGACGCGGTCGCTGCCGCGGGCCTGTTGCCATCGCCCAGTCACGAACGGGTGCGCAACATCGTGGCCTCACCGCTGACCGGCCGATCCGGCGGCAACGCCGACGTCCGCGGCCTGGTGCGCGACCTCGACGCGGCGATCCAGGCCAGCCCCGCCCTGGCCCGCTTGCCTGGCCGCTTCTGGTTCGGCGTCGACGACGGCCGCGGTGACGTGTCCGGATCCGGCGTCGACGTGGGCGCCCACTTGCTCGACGCCGACCGGGCCGCGCTGCTGGTGGCGGGCGCCGACACCGGTGTCCGGATGCCGTCGGCGGACGTGGTCGACACCCTCGTCGCCGTCGCCGAGGCCTTCGTCGACGTCCGCGGAATTGCCTGGCGGACCACCGAACTCGCGGACGTCGAGCCGCTGCTCGCCGGACTGAACAGATCCGCCGAACCAGGGACCACGTGGCCGCCGGTGCTGCAGCCTCCGGTCGGCTGGATCGAACAGGACGACCATCGCGTGGCCCTCGGCGCCGGGGTGCCCCTCGGCGTGCTCGAAGCCCGTACCGCCGAATTCCTCGCCGCCGTCGAAGCGCCACTGGTGATCACGCCATGGCGTTCGGTGCTGGTTTGCGATCTCGACGAGGGCGTTGCCGACGTCGCGCTTCGCGTGCTGGCACCGCTGGGCCTGGTGTTCGACGCGGATTCGCCATGGCTGTCGGTCAGCTCGTGCACGGGGAGCCCGGGGTGCGCGCACTCGGTCGCCGACACCCACGCGGATGCCGCCGCGGCCGTCGGCACACCCAGCGACGTGCACCGGCACTTCGTGGGTTGCGAGCGGGCATGCGGCAGCCCGCCCGTCGGCCAGATTCTGGTGGCGACCGCGGACGGTTACCGGCCACGTCACCCGTAGGGTGATCGGGTGCTCGACTACATCCGCGACGCCGCCGAGATCTATCGGCAGTCGTTCGCCACGATCCGCGCCGAGGCGGATCTGGCGCGCTTTCCGGATGACGTCGCCCAGGTCGTGGTCCGGCTGATCCACACCTGCGGTCAGGTCGACGTCACCGAGCACGTGGCCTACACCGATGACGTCGTCACTAGGGCCCGCGCAGCGCTGAATGCGGGGGCGCCCGTGCTGTGCGATTCGTCGATGGTGGCCTCTGGCATCACCCGCTCCCGGCTGCCCGCCGACAACGAGGTGGTGTCACTCGTCGCCGATCCCGGCGCCGCCGATTTGTCCGCCAGGCTGGGCAGCACCCGTTCGGCTGCAGGAGTGGACCTGTGGGCCGACCGGCTGGGTGGTGCGGTCCTTGCGATCGGCAACGCACCGACCGCGCTGTTCCGGCTGCTGGAACTCATCGATGACGGTGCGCCCGTGCCGGCTGCCGTGCTGGGCGGCCCGGTCGGGTTCGTCGGGTCGGCACAGTCCAAGCAGGAGCTGATCGACCGGCCACGCGGGATGTCCTACCTGGTGGTGACGGGCAGGCGCGGAGGCAGCGCGATGGCCGCTGCCGCCGTCAACGCGATCGCTAGCGAGCGCGAATGACGTCACCCCGCGGCACGCTCTGGGGTGTCGGGCTCGGCCCGGGTGACCCGGAGTTGGTCACGATCAAGGCCGCGCGCGTGATCGGCGAGGCCGAAGTGGTGGCCTATCACAGCGCCCGGCACGGACACAGCATCGCGCGCACCATCGCCGAGCCCTACCTGCGGCCCGGCCAGGTCGAGGAGCACTTCGTCTACCCGGTGACCACCGAGACCACCGACCACCCCGGCGGCTACGCGGGGGCGATGGAGGACTTCTACCACGAGGCCGCGGACCGCATCGCCGTCCACCTCGAGGCAGGCCGCAGCGTGGCCCTGCTCGCCGAGGGCGACCCGCTGTTCTACAGCTCCTACATGCACATGCACACACGGCTGACGTCGCGGTTCGACGCCGTCATCGTGCCAGGCGTGACGTCGGTGAGCGCGGCCTCGGCCGCCACCGGCATGCCGCTGGTGCAGGGCGACGAGGTGCTGACGATCCTGCCTGGCACGCTGCCACCCGACGAGCTGCGGCGCAGGCTTGCCGACACCGACGCGGCGGTGGTGCTCAAGCTCGGCCGCTCGTATCCCGCTGTGCGGGAAGCACTCTCCGCTGCCGGCCGGTTGGACGAGGCGCTGTACGTGGAGCGGGCCAGCACATCCGCGCAGAAGGTGTTTCCCGCGGCGGATGTCGACGCGGCGTCGGTGCCCTACTTCTCGCTGGCGATGCTGCCTGGGATGTCCAGCCCGCCGGAACGATCGGGCAGCGTTGCGGTCGTCGGGCTCGGTCCCGGTGACGTCGACTGGATGACGCCGCAGTCGCGCCGCGAACTCGCCACCGCCACCGACCTCATCGGCTACGGCCCGTATCTCGACAGGGTCGGCATCAGGCCCGGCCAGACCCGCCACCCGAGCGACAACACCGACGAACCTGCCCGCGCGAAGCTGGCATGCAGCCTCGCCGAGCAGGGCCACGCGGTCGCGGTGGTGTCGTCGGGCGATCCCGGTGTCTTCGCAATGGCGACCGCGGTGCTCGAGGAGGCCAAGCAATGGCCGGGCGTCGACGTGCGGGTCATCCCGGCGATGACCGCAGCGCAGGCCGTCGCCAGCCGGGTCGGCGCGCCGCTTGGCCACGACTACGCGGTGATCTCGCTGTCCGACCGGCTCAAGCCGTGGGACGTCATCGCCGCGCGTCTCACCGCGGCCGCGACCGCCGACCTGGTGCTTGCCATCTACAACCCGGCGTCGAAGACCCGCACCTGGCAGGTCGGGGCCATGCGCGACCTGCTGCTCGAGCACCGCGACGCAAGCACACCAGTGGTGATCGGCCGCGACGTGGCTGGCCCCGGCGAGCGGGTCGACGTGGTGCGACTTGCCGATCTCGACCCCGCCAAGGTGGACATGCGCTGTCTGCTCATCGTCGGGTCGTCCCAGACCGAGTGGCATGGCGACCGCGTCTTCACGCCGCGCAACTACCCCAGTTCCTGACCCGCGGAGACTGCGGACAGATCGAGTTCGCCGTAAGGCGATCCGCTTGAGGATCGGCGAGAGCGCGTACAAGCGCAGGCCTGCACGTCGTAAATTCCTGGCGCACCTACGCGCGTCTGCCGACGTTCTGCCGTACAGGGCCGCCGCATGTTGGCTAACATGAGCGAAATTGGTCCGCTGAACTGGAGCGATCTGGGTGTGAGCGAGCTCGTACCGACGGGAACGGTGACGCTGCTTTTGGCCGACGTCGAAGGCTCCACGTGGCTGTGGCAGACCGCGCCCGACGAGATGACCGCGGCGATCGCCAACCTGGACCGCACACTGGCTGAACTGGTATCGATCTATCACGGGGTACGTCCCATCGAGCAGGGTGAGGGCGACAGCTTCGTCGTCGCGTTCCCCTGGGCATCCGACGCGGTGGCATGCGCGCTGGCGTTGCAGCGGGCGCCGTTGGTGCCGATCCGGCTGCGGATCGGCCTCCACACCGGGGAGGTGCAGTTGCGCGACGAGAGCAACTACGTCGGCCCGACCATCAACCGGACCGGGCGACTCCGGAGCCTGGCACACGGTGGCCAGACCGTACTGTCCGCCACCACAAGCGATTTGGTGATCGACAGGCTTCCTTCCGACGCCTGGCTGACCGATCTGGGCAGCCACGTTGTGCGCGACCTGCCCCGACCAGAACACGTCATGCAGTTGTGCCACCCGGATCTGCGCAATGAATTCCCGCCGCTACGGACCGCGGATCTGGGTGTGTCACAGCATCTCCCGGTGCAGCTGACGAGCTTTGTGGGCCGCACCACCCAGATCGTCGAGCTCCAACAGATCCTGCGCGACAGCCGCTTGGTAACGCTGACCGGCGCCGGTGGCGTGGGGAAGACACGGTTGGCGGTGAGGGTTGCGGTCGACGTGGCCGCCGATTTCGGCGACGGCGTCTGGTTTGTCGACCTGGCGCCGATTACCGATCCAGAGCTGGTTCCGCTGACGGCAGCACGCGCGCTAGGGCTGCCCGATCAGCCTGGCCGCACGACGACGGAGACCTTGCAACGCGCTATCGGCGACCGGCACCGACTGATCGTGCTAGACAACTGCGAACACCTCCTCGACGCGACAGCCATCCTGAGCGCTGCGTTGTTGGCGACGTGCCCGGGATTGACGATGTTGGCGACCAGTCGCGAGCCGATCGGGGTGGCCGGCGAGCTGTCGTGGCGGGTTCCGTCGCTGACCCTAGACGGCGAAGCGGTAGAACTGTTCGCACACCGGGCGCGTCACGCGCGGGCCGACTTCACGATTACCGACGAGAACTCGACGACGGTCACCGAAATTTGCAGGCGCCTCGACGGCATGCCACTGGCCATCGAACTGGCCGCGGCGCGTGTCCGTGCACTTTCCGTACGGGAGATCTTGGACGGCCTGCATGACCGGTTCCGACTGTTGACTCGTGGGGTGCGGACGGCGCTTCGCCGCCAGCAGACATTGCGCGCCTCCGTCGACTGGTCGTATGCGCTATTGACCGATCCCGAACGCGCGTTGTTCCGTCGGCTGGCGGTGTTCGTGGGCGGGTTCGACCTCGATGCCGCCGAAGCGGTCGCAGCCGATGACGAGATGCCGCACCATCAGGTTCTCGATCAGCTCACCCTGCTGGTCGACAAGTCGCTGGTCGTGGCCGAAAACCGTTCTGACCCAACGCGGTACCGGCTTTGGGAGACCGTCCGTCAGTACGCCCTCGAAAAGCTGGGCGAGTCGGGCGAGGCCGACGTGGTGCGCAGCCGACACCGGGATCACTACCTGGCGATCGCAAGGCTGCTCGACACGCCGACGAGCGCCGGCCTGGACGGGCTGATTGATCGGGCGGACCTCGAGATCGACAACCTGCGCGCCGCGCACGTCTGGAGCCGGGAAATCGGCGACAACGACCAGGCCCTGGCGATTGTATCGTCTCTGGAACCGCTGTGGCTGAACCGTGGTCTCCTCCGGGAAGGCCTCACATGGATCGACGGTGTTCTCGACGGCGAAGACTCCCACGACACCACCGTGACCCCCGCGACCTGGGTGAAGGCCTTTGCCGCTCGCTGCGCACTAGCGTTGGGGACAGCTGCACCCGCCAATATGGATCAGGCGCAGCAGGCCCTGGCGATCGCCCGCGAACTCGGTGACCCGGACCTCATCGCCCGAGCCCTCCAGGCCTGCGGCCAGTGCGCCAGCTACAGCCCCGACGTGGCGCAGCCGTACTTCACCGAGGCGATCGAGCTGTTCCGCGCGTCGAGCAGCTGGTGGAGACTGTGCCAAGTTCGTGTCTACCAATGCGTTCTCGGCACTTTGCTGGGCGATCCGACGATCGCGATCACCGCGGGGGAAGACGGCCGGGATGTGGCCGACGCGAACGGTGACGGGTATTCGTCGCTCGGCTGCCGCTTCTGGCGCGGCATGGGACTCATGATGCGGGGCGACCTGGCCGACGCCGGCGCCGAGCTGCGTGCGGTGACGGCCGAGGCGGACAAGGGTCATGTGGCCGTCATGTACTCCCTAGGCCTCTTCGGGCATGGACTGGTTCTCGCACTCCAGGGGGAGGCGGACGCCGCGCGAGCGTGTGCCCGTGCGGCGCTGCACGCCGCGGCGGGTGTGGTCGGGTATGAGGACCTCGCGTATGTGGGGTGGGCCTGCGCCGCTCTTGCCGCCGGCGACGCCGCACAGGCCAGGGAAGCTAGCGAAGCGGCGTGGCGGTACCGGGTTCCGCTGCGCGAAGTCTTGACCAGAGCCATCATTCCGATGTCCGAGGCCCTACTGGGCTGTGGTGACCTGCTGGCCGCGCGCGCTTGGGCCGACGACACCGTCGCAATGACAATGGGCTGGCACCGTGTGAGAGCCTTGACGGCGCGCGCCCGCGTCGCGATCGCCCAGGGCGATCCCGATCAGGCCGAGCGGGACGCTCACGAAGCGCTTGGCGTGGCAACCACAGTTGGCTCCTATGTGTGTCTTTCCAACACCTTTGAATGTCTTGCGCGGCTGGCCGCCGACAACGGTGATCACCGCCACGCGGTGCGCCTACTCACAGCGGCCGATGGCATCCTGCGACGCAACGGTGAAGTGCGCTTCAAGGTGTATCAAGCGGGATATGAATCGTTGGTGGCGTCGGTTCGTGATGCATTGGAGGCCAGTGACTTTGACGCCGCATCGACGGAGGGTGCGGCGCTGTCGACCGAGGAAGCAATCGCCTACGCGCAGCGTGGCCGCGGCGAGCGCAAACGGCCGACCACCGGCTGGGGCTCGTTGACCCCGACCGAGCGTGACGTGGTGCGGCTGGTCAGCGTGGGACTCTCCAACAAGGAGATCGGCGAACGACTCTTCGTCTCTCCTCGCACCGTGCAGACGCACCTGACCCACGTCTACACCAAACTCGGATTCTCGTCGCGTGTGCGGCTCGCCCAAGAAGCGAGCCGGCTCGGCTGACGGGTAGGGCGGTGCTCCCTGGCCTCTCAGGGATATCGGCGGATATCGGCGACCTGTCGTTCGAGTCGGACTCGAGGTCCCCAGTTCCTGACCCGCGGAGGTAGTGTGTCCGCCCGTGGCCCCCGCCATGCCGATACCGCGTCACCCCGCCGATGTCACCGCCGAGTGGTTGGGAGCCGTGCTCGACACCGACGTGAAGGCCGTCGACATCGTCCCGATCGGGACCGGCCAGACCGGCGCCACCTACCGGTTGACGGTCACCTACCCGAGCGACGCTGCGGGCCTGGCCGCCTCGTTTGCGATCAAGCTGTCCTCGCAGGACGAGGCGGTCCGCGAACGCGTTGCCCTCGGTTACCGCTCCGAGCACGCCTTCTACACCGACATCGCCGACGTGGTCCGGGTGCCGATCCCCCACCACCATTACTGCGAGATCTCGGATGACGGCGGCGATTTCGTGCTTCTGCTGGCCGACCTGGCCCCAGCGGTCCAGGGCGATCAGATCGGCGGCTGCACCCCGGCCGAGGTGGAACTCGCCGTGCGGGCACTCGCGGGTCTGCACGCTCCCACGTGGTGCGACCCGAAGTGGACGAACTTCCCAGGGCTGGTCATGTCGACGCCGGACGAGGATGCGGCCAAGGGTTTCGGCGACATCGCGGTGATGGCCAACCAGATCACGCTGGACCGACTCGGCGATGGAATGACGGCCCTGGATCGCGACACCGCGACCGAGTCCATGTCCGTGGTGACGCCGTGGCTGCTGGCCGAACCCGACCGGTTCGCGCTGATGCACGGCGACTACCGCCTCGACAACGTGCTCTTCGCTCCCGACCGGTCCGCCATCACGGTGGTGGACTGGCAGACGCTGGGATCGGGTCTGCCCGCCCGCGACCTGTCCTACTTCACCGCCACGAGCCTGCTCTCCGAGGTCCGGTCCACGGTCGATCACGCCCTGGTGGATGCCTATCACGACGAACTGCTCGGCTACGGCATCACCGGGTACGACCGCGAAACCTGTTGGCGCGACTACCGTCTCGGCATGCTCCAGGCCCCGCTGATCACCACGTTGGGCTGCGCGTTCGCGAGCACCACCGAGCGGGGCGACGACATGATGCGCGTGATGCTGGAGCGCGGCTGCCAGGCCATTCGCGATCTCGGCAGTCTGGATCTGGTCAGAGCGCTCTGACCCACGCCTCGGCCTCGGCCAGCGTCGACACCGCGCGCACACCGTCTGGCAGCGGCGGGCGGTCAACCATGATCACCGGCACTCCAAGGGCGTCGGCTGCGTCCACCTTTGCGCGCGTCATGTCACCGCCGCTGTTCTTCGTCACCAGCGCGTCGATGCGGTGCACCCGCAGCAGCTCCAGTTCGTCGTCGTAGTCGTACGGGCCGCGTGACAGCAGCAGGTAGTGCCGCAGTGGCAGCGCGTCACCGTCCGGCGGGGTCACCGCCCGGATCAGGAACCACGCATCGACACCGGCGAAGGCACCGACTCCGGTGCGTCCAGTGGTCAGGAAGACGCGCGAATAGCCGTTGCCGGCAACCACTTCCGCGGCTTCGGTGTCGGAATCCACCACGGTCGCGGTGCCGTTCGGCCAGGCCGGGCGAGCCAACAGCAGGTGCGGCAGGTCCAGCGTCCGGCACGCCGTCGCGGCGTTCGCACTGATCGTCGCGGCGAACGGGTGCGTCGCGTCGACCACCCCGTCGACTCCGGACTCGGCCAACCAACGCTGCAGCCCCTCGACACCGCCGAAACCGCCGATGCGCACCTCGCCTACCGGCAATGCGGGATCGGGCACCCGGCCCGCCAACGAACTGATCATCTGGACGTCGGGATGCAACCGCGACGCCAGTACCCGCGCCTCGGCGGTCCCGCCGAGCAGCAGCAGTCGAACCATGCTCAGTGTCGGCTTCCGCGGCGCCGGTCTGCCGAGTACAGGTAACTGTCGGTGAAGCCCTCTGCGGCCAGCACGTCACCGACGATGATCACCGCGGTGCGGGTGATCTCGGCGGCATGCATCCGTTCGGCGAGATCGCCGAGTGTGCACCTCAGTACCGTCTCCTGCGGCCAGCTGGCGAATGCCACTACCGCACAGGGGGTTTCGGATCGGTAGCCACCACCGATCAGCTCGGGGACGATCGTGTCGACCTGCGCGGCGGCCAGGTGCAGCACCAGCGTGGCACCCGGGGCAGACAACGTCGCCAGGTCCTCCCCGACGGGCATCGCCGTCGACAGGGTTGCCACCCGCGTCAGCGTGACGGTCTGCGACACGCCGGGGAGCGTCAACTCGCGGCCAAGGGCGGCCGCCGCAGCGGCGAAAGCCGGTACGCCGGGCACGATCTCGTAGTCCACACCGAGCTCGTCGAGGTGCCTGCACTGCTCGGCAAGCGCGCTGTAGATGGACGGGTCGCCGGAGTGCAGCCGCGCCACGTCCAGCCCGCCGGAATGGGCGTCGGCGAGCTCGGCGACGATCTGCTCGAGGGTCAGGGGCCCGGTGTCGATCACCTTGGCGTCGGGCGGGCACAGGGCCAGCAGGTTGTCGGGCATGATCGACCCGGCGTACAGGCACACCGGGCAGCGGCTCAGCAGACGCTGCCCTCGCACCGTGATCAGATCGGCCGCGCCGGGCCCTGCACCGATGAAGTAGACGGTCACTGCTTGGTCACCGACCACTGCGTCACCGGCATGGCGGGCCGCCAACCGGTGAAGCCGCCAACGGCCTCGCCGCGGTAGTGCTGAAACCTGCGCAGTTCGCCGCCGGCCCGCGAATGCCACTGAGCGAGCACCGCTTCGGATTCCACGGTCACCGCATTGACGACGAGTCGCCCACCGGGTCGCAACCGCTCCCAGCAGGCGTCCAGCAGTCCCGGCTGACTGACGCCGCCACCGACGAAGATCGCCGCAGGTGGTGGTTCGAACTCGAACGTCTCGGGAGCGTCGAAGGTCGCGATGACGCCGACACCGAACGCCACCGCGTTCTGCACGATGCGCGCGCGCCGGTCTTCGTCGCGTTCGAACGCGATGGCCCGACAACCGATTCCGCTGCGGCACCACTCGATCGCGACGCTGCCCGAGCCCGCGCCGACGTCCCAGAGCAGCTCGCCAGGGTGCGGTGCCAGCGCCGCCAGGGTCACCGCGCGCATCGCCTGCTTGGTGAGCTGCCCGTCGTGGGCGAACGCGTCGTCGGGCAAGACCCCAAACTGTCGCTCGTCGGGCAGATAGCGCACGGCCATCACGTTCAGCGCGTCGACGTCGCCAGGCGGCCGGGCCACCCACTCCCGCGCAGTGGCCGAGCGGCGCATTTCCCTTGGCCCGCCGAGCTGTTCGAGCACGGTCATCTCGGAGTCGCCTCGTCCGGTGTCGACCAGTAGCTTCGCCAGTTCGCCCGGGCTGGTGGCGTCGCGGGACAGCACCACGGCCTGACCGCCGCGACGGACCGCAGTATGCGGCTCGGCGGTCACCAGGCTGATGATCTCGGTGTCATGTACCGCCCAGCCGACCCGCGAGCAGGCCAGCGTCACCGAGGACACGTGCGGCAGCACCGCGACGCGATCGGGCCCGTAGATCCGGATGAGGCTGTTGCCGATGCCGTGCAGCAGCGGATCGCCGCTGGCCACCACGTGCACGTCACCGTCGTGGTCGAGCAGCGTGCGCAGTGCGGGCAGCAGTGGCCGCGGCCATTCCCGACGCGCCGCACCGACACTTCCGTCGAGCATGTCGAGCTGTCGCTTGGAACCGTAAATGACCGTCGCCCTTGACAGTTCGGCAAGGGACGCGCCTGACAACCCGGCCATCCCGTCGGCGCCGATGCCCACCACGACGATCATCTTGATCCTCTGCTCTTCGCGCAAGCACTCATCGCGGCAACCGTCGCCATACCGCGCGCGGCAGCAACCGGAATGCGAACACCAACAAGGCGAGCGACCCCGGCACCCACACCTCGACGCGGCCCTTGACCAGTGCGCGCGCGGTCGCATCGGCCACCTGAGGCGGCGTGCTGGACAGCGGCGCAGGCGACATGCCCTCCGTCATGCGGCCGATCACGAAGCCCGGCCGGACGAGCAACAACCGGACCCCGGAACCGTGCAACGCGTCGGCCAGGCCCATGGCGAACCCGTCCAGCCCCGCCTTGGCCGAGCCGTACACGTAGTTCGCGCGGCGCACCCTGGCGCCCGCGACCGACGAGAACACCACGATGGCGCCCCGGTCGGCCGCCCGCATGGTGGCCGCCAACACGGTCAGCAGGCTGACTTGCGCGGTGAAGTCGGTGTGCACGATGGCGGCGGCGTGCGCGGCATCGCACTCGGCCCTGGCCTGGTCGCCGAGGATGCCGAAGGCCAGCACGGCGGTGCCGATCGGGCCGTGCTCGGCTACGATCGACGCGACGAGTGGGGCGTGGGACGTCAGATCGTCGGCGTCGAACTCGCGCACGTGCACGGCTGCCGCCCCTGCCGAAGTGACGGCGGCGACCTCCTCCGTCAGCCGGTCGGCACCCCGCGCGGCAAGAACCACGACGGCTCCCCGAGCCAACCGCGTCGCCAATTCGACACCGATTTCGCTACGGCCGCCAAATATCGCCACCAGGCCCGTGTCATTCACGGCTGCGATTATGTCCTGCGCTAGGTTGGACTTCGATGGCCAAGGCAACCACGAGGCTCACGAACGACGCGATGGCGTTCCTCACCGAGCGCCATCTCGCCATGCTGACCACGCTACGGTCGGACACATCGCCGCACGTCGTCGCGGTCGGTTTCACGTTCGATCCCAAGACCCACATCGCCAGGGTGATCACCTCCAGTGGTTCCCAGAAGGCGGTGAACGCCGGCGAGCGCGGCATCGCCGTGCTGAGCCAGGTCGACGGCGCTCGCTGGCTCTCCCTGGAGGGCAGCGCGACGGTGAACTCCGACGCAGAGGCGGTACGCGACGCCGAGCTGCGTTACGCCCAGCGCTATCGCACGCCACGGATCAACCCGCGCCGCGTGGTGATCGAGGTACGGGTCGAGCGGGTCCTCGGATCGTCAGACCTGCTGGACCGCGGCGCCGACTAAACGACGACGAGGTCGTGCGGCTGCTCGTTCACCGACATCGCACCGTCAGCAGTGACGACGACGATGTCCTCGATGCGGGCACCCCACTGGCCGGGAAAGTAGATACCCGGTTCGACGCTGAACGCCATGCCCTCCTGCAGCGGAATGTCATTGCCCGCCACGATGTAGGGCTCCTCGTGCACGGATAGGCCGATGCCGTGCCCGGTGCGGTGCACGAACGCCTCGGCCAACCCCGCGGCGGCCAGCACGTCGCGCGCCGCCGCGTCCACCTGTTCGGCGGTCACTCCCGGCCGCACTGCCGCGACCGCCGCCCGTTGTGCCTCCTGCAGTACCGAATAGCGCCGCGCTACTTCCGGCTCCGGCGTACCGATGCTGTAGGTCCTGGTGGAGTCCGAGTTGTAGCCGGGGTCGTATGGTCCGCCGATGTCGACGACGACGACGTCGCCGTCCTGCAGCACCCGATCGGAGCACTCGTGGTGCGGGTCGGCGCCGTTGGGGCCGGACCCGACGATGATGAACGCCACCTCCGAATGCCCTTCGTCGACGATGGCGCGGGCGATGTCGGCGGCGACGTCGGCCTCGGTCCGGCCCGGCACCAGGAACTCGGGCACCCGTGCGTGCACGCGGTCGATTGCGGCCCCCGCCTTGCGCAGCGCGTCGATCTCGGCCGCGTCCTTGATCATTCGCAGCCGGCGCAGCACGTCGGTGGCGAGCACGGGCACGACGCCGAGCACGTCGGCCAACGGCAGCAGATGAAGTGCGGGCATCGAATCGGTGACGGCCGTAGCGATCGGACCCGATGCCCCGCCGAGCGCGTCGGCCACCAGCCGGTACGGATCCTCGCCGTCGACCCAATCACGCACGGAGAGACCGAGTTCGGGTACTGCCGACTCCTTCAGCGCGGCCAGTTCCATCCGCGGCACCACGATGGTGGGCTCCCCGGACGCGGAGACCACCAGCGCCGTCAGCCGCTCGAAGGTCTGGGCCCGCGAGCCGAGCAGATAGCGCAAGTCGTAACCGGGCGTGATGACCAGGCCCGCCAGGCCTGCCGCCGCCGTCGCCTCCGCAGCAGCCTTCAGTCGTTGCGCGTACACGTCGGTGCCGAATCGGAGGCTACTCATGCCGACGAGGCTAATCGGCCCGCCAGTAGCTGGCGACCTCGACCAGGTTGCCGTCGGG
Source organism: Mycobacterium sp. AZCC_0083 (assembly GCF_014202335.1). Taxonomy (GTDB): domain Bacteria; phylum Actinomycetota; class Actinomycetes; order Mycobacteriales; family Mycobacteriaceae; genus Mycobacterium. The sequence goes on from NZ_JACHGP010000002.1 coordinate 616,454, forward strand.
GTCACGGCAGTAGTGCGACGTCATCGGGCCCTGCGCACCCGTCTTCGGGACCGGACCCTCGGTGATCTCGACGCCGCAGTCCCGCAGGTGCGCCCCGATCGCGTCGGGGTCGACGTCGGCGATGAAGCACAGGTCGAGCGAGCCTGGCGCATCCACCGCGCCCGTCACCCAGTTCGGCGCACCGGTGGGCCGCACGTTGATCTTCTGTTCGCCGAACGCCAGGGCGATCCGGCCGCCGCCGAACACCTCGCGTCTCATCCCCAGCACCCGCACGTACCAGTCGGCGGTGGCCTCGACGTCGTGGGAGTTCAACACGACGTGGTCGATGTGATCGATGGTGAAGCTCATACCTAACGCTACTGTCACTCGAATGCCGGGCGATATTCACGAACACACCGACGGTCCCGTCCTGCTACTCGACGGGGCCAGCATGTGGTTCCGCTCGTTCTTCGGCGTTCCGTCGTCGATCACCGCCCCCGACGGCAGGCCGGTCAACGCCCTTCGCGGATTCCTGGACGCCGTGGCCACGCTGATCACACGCCACCGTCCAACGCGCCTGGTGGTGTGCCTCGATCTGGACTGGCGGCCGCAGTGGCGGGTCGACCTGATCCCGTCGTACAAGGCGCACCGCGTGGAGCAGGAGAGCACCGGTGCGGCACCGGACGTCGAAGTGGTTCCCGACGACCTCAGCCCCCAGGTCGACATGATCATGGCCATTTTGGACGCGTTCGGCATCGCCACCGCGGGCGCTCCCGGCTTCGAGGCCGACGACGTTCTCGGCACCCTGGCGACCCAGGAACGCCGCGATCCCGTCGTGGTGGTCAGCGGCGACCGCGACCTCTTGCAGCTCGTCGGCGACGAGCACGTGCCCGTCCGGGTCCTCTACATCGGCCGCGGGCTGGCCAAGGCGACGCTCTTCGGGCCTGCCGAGGTGGCCGAGCAGTACGGCGTGCCGATCGACCGTGCCGGGACCGCGTATGCCGAGCTCGCACTGTTGCGCGGTGACCCGTCCGACGGCCTGCCTGGCGTTCCTGGCGTCGGTGAGAAGACCGCGGCGACGCTGTTGGCCCGCTACGGCTCGCTGGAGGCGATCCTGGCCGCGGCCGACGACACGTCGTCCGGGTTGCCCGGCGCGCAGCGCAAGAAATTGCTGGCGGCGACCGACTACATCGCGGCGGCCGAGCCGGTGGTCCTGGTGGCCCACGACGCACCTGTCACGCTGTCGACCGGATCGGACATGCTGCCGCTGACAGCGCGTGAACCGCGCAGGGTCGCCGAGTTGGCGGGTGAGTACGGCGTGACGTCGTCGATCGAGCGCCTACAGAAGGCGCTCGACAAGCTTCCTTAGGAAGCTACTTCGGCCTGCCGACCTCGTAGGTACCGCTGTCGTCCTGGAACGTCACGGTGACCTGACGCTTGGTGCCGTCGATGCTGACCTCACAGTCGAAGGTGTCACCCTTCTTCACCGTCGGGCTGGAACCGTTGTTGCACTTGACGTCCTTGACGTTCTTCGCGCCGTAACCGTTGGCCTCGTCGGACAGGATCTGCGACACACCCGTCTGGGCGGCACCGACGTCGAGTTTGGTGGTGACGAAGAAGCCGGGCTTCCAGAAGCCGAGCACCCCGACGACGGCGATGATGACGACGGCGAGCCCGCCGACCACCCCGAGGATGAGGCCAACCGACTTCTTGGATTTCGCGTCGGTGGTCGACGAGCCGTACGGCGAGAACTCCTGGCCCGGCTGCTGGCCATACTGTCCGCCGTACTGGCCTGGCTGCTGGCCGTACTGACCTGGCTGCTGGCCGTATTGGCCCGGCTGCTGGCCGTACTGGCCGGGCTGACCGGGCTGCTGGCCGTACTGAGGCGGCGGCTGGCCGTACTGACCTGGCGGCTGGTACGACGCCGGGCTGTACGCGGTGGGCTGGCCGTACTGGTCGCCCTGCGGGTACTGCGGCGGGGTGTAGGTCGGCGGCTGCTGCGCTCCCTGATCCTGCTGCGGGTACTGCGGGTACTGCTGCGGCGTGTACGCAGGTGGCGGCGCACCCCAGGCCGGTGCCTCGGTGGTGGGCTGGTCGGGAGCCGAAGGCTGCTGCCATGCGGGCTCGTCACCCTGCGGCTGCTGACCCGCCCACGGCTGCGTCGGGTCGGGTCCCTGCGGTCCGCTCATCGTCTCTCCTTGGTCCTCATTCGCTATAACCGAAGCGTTGGGCCAAACTCTACCCTGCGTCAACTGCCACGACGCCGCGCCGAATGTCGCCGATGGCACGTTTCGCGGCCGTCCGTAGGGCCGATGTCGGCGCGGCGATGCGGACCTGGTCGAGCAGGTCGAGCACCTGGCGGCACCACCGCACGAAATCACCGGCGGACAACGGGGTTCCGGTACCCGTCGCGTCGGACGCGGCCAGCGCGGACGTCAGGTCGCCGGAGGTCGCCCAGCGATACACGGCGGCGACGAACCCGGGATCGGGTTCGCGACTGGGCGGCAGGCGATGACGCTGTTCGTCGGCCTTGATGTCGGTCCACAAACGGCGGGTCTGGGCCAGCGCACGGCGCACTGCGGCCGTCGCGACGTCGGCGCCCGGTGCCGGACCGGCTGTGTCGCCGCGTGACTCGTACAACACCGACGACACCACGGCCGCCAGTTCGGCTGACTGCAGACCGTCCCACGCGCCATGCCGGAGGCATTCGGCCACCAACAGGTCGCTCTCGCTGTAGATCCGCGCGAGCACCCTGCCGTCGTCGGTTGCCGTCAGATCGCCGTCGTGATCGTCGATGAAGCGACGTTCGGTGAGCAGCAGCACGATTCGGTCGAAGGTCCGGGCAAGCGAGTTGGTGGCCGCTGCCACCTTCTGCTGAATCTGTTCGTTGTCGCGTTCGATCCGCAGGTAGCGCTCGGCCGTCCGCACCAGCGCCTCCCGGTCGGATGCGTGATGGCCGGGATGATTTCGCATCTTCTCCCGCATCACGAGCAATTCGGGATCGATGTCGGGATCCTCGGCGGCTCCGCTGCGCTTGCGCGACGGCACGTCGAGGCCGGCCGCCGCCGACAGCAGAGCCGAGGCGAGGTCACGGCGCACCCGCGGTTGGCGGTGCTCGATGCGCTTGGGCAACGTCATGGTTCCCAACTTCGCCGACCCCCCGGTGTAGTCGGCCGAGGAAATCCTTCCCGCCCAACGGTGTTCGGTCAAGACAAGGGGCCGCGGCTCGTCGTCGTCGGTGGCGGGCTCGAGCACCACGGCCAATCCACCCCGCTTGCCTTGGCCGATCGTGATGATGTCGCCGCGGCGCAACGCGGTCAGCGCATCGTTGGTGGCCCTGCGGCGCTGCACCCGCGAGGCCCGGGCCTGTGAGCGTTCTCGCAGGGAGATCGCCGCCCGCAGCCGCGCGTACTCCAGGATCGGCGCATCGGGTCCGCCGAGCTCCTTGGCGATCTGGGCGAGCATTCGCTCGCCGCGCTCCACCCCCTTGACCAGGCTGACCACCGACTTGTCGGCTTGATACTGGGCGAAGGAACGCTCCAGGAGTCGGTGCGCCTGCTCCGGGCCCATGTGCTGGAGCAGGTTGATCGTCATGTTGTACGACGGTGCGAACGAACTGCGCAGCGGAAACGTCCGGGTCGAAGCCAGACCCGCGACGTCGGCGGGATCGACCGAGGCGTCATTGGGCTGCCATAGCACGACGGCGTGGCCTTCGACGTCGATGCCCCGGCGTCCCGCTCGGCCGGTCAACTGCGTGTACTCCCCCGGCGTCAGGGGCGCGTGCTCTTCGCCGTTGTACTTCACCAGGCGTTCCAACACGACGGTGCGTGCGGGCATGTTGATGCCCAACGCCAGTGTCTCGGTGGCGAACACCGCCTTCACCAAACCGGCGGTGAAGAGTTCCTCGACGGTGTGCCGGAACACCGGCAGCAGCCCGGCGTGGTGGGCGGCCAACCCGCGCAGCAGACCCTCGCGCCATTCGTAGTAGCCAAGCACGACGAGGTCGGCCTCCGGCAACTCCGCGCAGCGCCGGTCGATCACCTCGGCGATGCGGGCCCGTTCCTCGTCGTTGGTCAGCCGCAGGGGCGAGCGCAGGCATTGCTTGACCGCGGCGTCGCAACCGGCCCGCGAGAAGATGAACGTGATCGCGGGAAGCAGACCCTCCCGGTCCAACGTGCCGATCACCTCGGGGCGGGCGGGCGGCCGGTACATCGTCGGCCTGCCGCCCCCATGATCCCGACGGCCGGGCCGACCCCGCCCACGCGGCTGCCAGTCGGACAGCCGGTCGGCCTCCTTGCGCAGTGAGATGTGGCGCAGCAGTTCGGCATCCACCAGCACGGGACTGCCCACCGTCTGATCGCCCTCGAACAGGTCGAACAGCCGGTTGCCGACCATCATGTGCTGCCACAGCGGCACCGGCCGGTGCTCGTCGACCACGACGGTGGTATCGCCCCGCACGGTCTGGATCCAGCCGCCGAACTCCTCGGCGTTGCTCACCGTCGCCGAAAGGCTGACCAGCCGCACCTCTTCGGACAGGTGCAGGATCACCTCCTCCCACACCGCGCCGCGCATGCGGTCGGCCAGAAAGTGCACCTCGTCCATCACCACGTGTGAAAGCCCCTGCAAGGCAGATGAATTCGCGTACAGCATGTTGCGCAACACCTCGGTGGTCATGACCACGACGGGCGCGCCTCCGTTGATCGACTGGTCACCGGTGAGCAGACCGACGCTCTCGGCACCGTAACGGCGCACCAGGTCGGTGTGCTTCTGATTGCTCAAGGCCTTGATCGGTGTGGTGTAGAAGCACTTTCGGCCTGCGGCAAGAGCCAGGTGCACGGCGAACTCGCCGACCACCGTCTTTCCCGCTCCCGTCGGCGCGCAGACCAACACACCGTGCCCGGCCTCGAGTGCCGTGCACGCCCGCAGCTGGAATCCGTCGAGGGCGAACGGTAGCTCTCCGGCGAAGCGGCTCAGCTCGGGTGTCAGGTCAGGTGGCTTGGTCATCGACCGTCAGCCGAGACGGAGTGGGTACCGCGGTCGGCGCATCGACGGGCTCGGCCTCACCGATCGGGGCGGCCTCGTCGTCCGGCACGTCTAGCGCGGCGCGGCGGGCCTTGCGTCGGTCGTTGAACCTCGCCACCTGGATGGCCAGCTCCAGCAGCAGTGTCAGCGCGAGCGACAGCGCCAGCATCGAGAACGGGTCCGAGCCGGGAGTCGCCAGCGCGGCGAACACGAAGAGGCCGAAGATCAGCCCGCGCCGCCAGCCCTTCAGCCGCTCGTAGGAGAGCATGCCGACCAGATTCAGCATGATGATCAGCAGCGGGAACTCGAAGCTGATACCGAACACCAGCAGCAGGTTGATCAGGAAACCGAAGTACTGATCGCCCGAGAGCGCGGTGATCTGGACGTCGCTGCCAACCGTCAGCAGGAAGCTCAACGCCTTCGCCATCACCACGTAGGCCAGCACGGTGCCGCCGATGAACAAGATCGCCCCGAAGCCGACGAACACCGACGCGAACCGGCGTTCCTTCTTGTACAGGCCCGGGGTGATGAACGCCCACAGCTGATGCAGCCAGACCGGGCAGGCCAGCACGACGCCCGCGGTGAGCGCGACCTTGAGCCGCAGCATGAACTGGTCGAAAGGCGCCGTGGCCAGCAGCCGGCATTCCCCGTCAGGGGCGATTGTGGCCCGCGCCGAGGCAGGCAACGAGCAGTACGGACCGCGCAGCCAGTCGCCGAGGCTGGGAAAGCCAAATGCGCCGTGCGTGTACCAGAAGAAGCCGAGCGTCGTGGTGACGACGATCGCGGCGACCGCGATCAGCAGCCGATTGCGGAGCTCTTGCAGATGGTCGACCAGCGACATCGTGCCGTCGGGATTGGCCCGCGACCGTCGACGGCGCGGGTCGAACTTCTTGAAGATTCCGGGGGTCTGCACGGGCTCGTCAGTGGACGCCACTCAGCGACGCGGCAGCGTGCCGCGGTCGGTGGAGGCGTGTGTCAGGCGGGGTGCTTGTCGGAGGACTGCTCCGGCGCGGGCGCCGGGGGTGCCGTATCGACTCGCTCCGAGGCGATCGGCTTGGCCGGTGCCGCCTCTTCCGGCTTCGAGTCGGCCTGCATCTCCTTGATCTCGGACTTGAAGATGCGCATCGACTTGCCCAATGAGCGCGCCGCGTCCGGGAGCTTCTTGGCCCCGAACAACAGCACGAACACGGCGATCACGATCAACCAATGCCAGGGTTGTAGACCACCCAATTCGGTCACCTCCAGAAGTCAGTGAGAAGTCTACCCGTCGACTTCGACGGCGCTGCCCTCGTAGGCCGCAAGTGCCGCCACGGCCACGTCACGCACCCGATCTGCCAGCGATTGCGGCTCAAGAACCCGCACCGCGGAGCCGAAGCCCAGCACGAAACGCGCCATCCACTCGTCGGAGGCGAAGGTCATGGCCGCTTCGCACGCGCCGTCGGCCAGTTCCCGCACGACGCGCAGCGGGTAGTAGTCGAACATCCAGGACGCGCTCCGGTCGATCAGGAGCGTCGCCGAGGGAAGCGACGGATCGGCGTCGAACAGTGAGGTGTCCGGTCCGGCCTGCACGGCCGGCTCGGGGGGCGTCGACGGTTCGTCGAGCACGTGCGCGTCGACGATGCGGTCGAACCGGAACAGTCGCACCGCCTCGGCCGAGCGGCACCACGCCTCGAGGTAGCTGTTGTCGCCGACCAACACCACCCGGATCGGGTCGACGATCCTGGTCGACAGCGTGTCGTGCGATGCGGAGTAGTAGTCGATGCTCAGCGCCCGGCCGTCGCGCACCGCGGCCCGCACCGCTGCGGCCGCGTGGCTCTCCACGGGCGCGGGTTCGTCGACCGCCGTCCCTGCGCCCTCCTTGGCCGTTCCCGCGGCCGACTCGATCTTGGCGATCGCACTCCTTGCGGCTTCGGGATCGACCATGCCCGGCACGTCGAGCAATGCCCGCAACGCCACCGAGATGCCCGTCGCCTCGGGCGACGTCAGCCGCAGCGGGTGGTCCATGCCCGCCGAGAAGGTCACTTCGATTGTCTTGCCGGACATTTCGAAGTCGATCAGGTCGCCTGGGCTGTATCCCGGAAGTCCGCACAGCCACAGCTGTTCGAGGTCTTCGCGCAATTGCTTGACGCTGACGCCGAGGTCGGTGGCTGCCTCGTCGAACGTGATCCTGGGGTTGGCCTGGAAGTATGGCACCATGTTGAGCAGCCGGACCAACCGCGTGGAAACGCTACTCATGCGCTTGCTCCGTCCGCCTGTGCGCGGAGCCTGGACACCACGTCGTCACGCAACGACTGCGGGTCGAGCACCAGCGCGTCGGCGCCGTACCCGGCGATTTCGCGGGCCAGTCGGTCCTGCCTGCCGATGTCGACGGCGATCTCGTCGCCCGCCCGGCCTGCCAGCGTGCGCGACACCGTGACCGCCGCCTGCCGCCGCAGTGCGGTGGCGCGACCCTCGGCCACCCACACCCTGGCCTGCGCGCTTGGCGGCCACTCGGCCACTGCCCCATGCACGATCTCGCGGAGGTCGACGCCGTCGGGGCGCCGCACCGCGTCGCGCGGACCGACCGTGGCCACCTCCGAACCGATCCGCGACAGCCTGAAGGTGCGGGTGGCGTTGCGGTCGCGGTCATGGCCGACGAGGTACCACCGGCCGCGGTGGGTGACCACACCCCACGGCTCGACGGTCCTGGTGATGAACGGGTCGCTGCGCGACGGGCGGTGCTGGAACTGCACGGCCTGCCCGGAGTCGATGGCCGCCAACAGAATTCCCAACACCTCCTCCGAGCCGCGAAGGCCTGGCATGGCCGCAGCCGTCGAGATGGTCGCGCCCGCCTCGGGAGTGTCGACGTCGACACCCGCCGCCCGCAGCTTGAGCAGCGCTCCCTGGGTGGCGGTGACGAGCTCAGGGGACTGCCACAGTTGGGTGGCCACCGCTACCGCAGCGGCCTCGTCGGCCGTCAACTCGACCGGCGGCAGCGCGTAGGACTCCTGGTTGATCCGGTAGCCCTCGGTTGGGTCCAGCGACGACACCCGACCGGTCTCGAGCGGGATGCCGAGATCGCGCAACTCGTTCTTGTCGCGTTCGAACATCCGCGAGAAAGCCTCGTCACTGGGGCTGTCGGCGTACCCGTAGACCGTCGCGCGGATCCGTTCGGCGGTGATGAAGGTGCGGGTGGACAGGAGTGCAATGACGAGGTTCATCAAGCGTTCGACTTTGGAGATCCCCACCGAAACAGCGTAGGGCCAAGGGGGTCGAAACATGCGCACCGAGTGGGCCGGCGAGCGTGGCAAGCTGAAACCACCGTCCGCGTGCGACGCATCTGCCCCCGAACAGGAGGGCACTCGCATCCACCGAATCGTGCACATCTGTGTGGTGGCCGTTGCGCTGTGCAGCGTGGCGGCCTGCACCCAGCGCACGGACGGGCACGCCTCTCGTGGCGCGAACAACCTGGTCATACCGACGAGCACACACCGACGGACCGGCTACCGATCATGAGTTGAGGGCGGTCGCCGCAGCGGCGCCCAGCAGATCGGGTTCGGCGACCGCGCGCGGCACCCCGGACCGGGCAAGCACGTCGAGCAGTTCTCCGAAGGTGCGGCAGACCGTGACGCGTCCGGTGCGTTCGGCCACGGTCCAGGCTCGCGAGGCGACCCGGATCCGCAGCCGGGGACTTAGTTGCGTCGCGGCCGCAGCGATGGCGGCGCGACGACGCGGCCCGGCGACCTGCGCTGCCATCGGCTCGTCGGGACCCGCGCCACACGCTCCGCACATCAGGGCATCACGTCACCGGAGTTGGGCCCGAGGACCTGCCCGACGAACAGGTTGCCGCCTGGCTTGGATGCCAGCAGGACGGCGGTGGGTGCGACTTCGTCGGCGGTACCGAACCTCCCCAGCGGGAGCTCGGCGCGCTTCGCGACCTTCCAGTCCTCCTCGATCCCGTCAAGCAGCGGCGTTTCGATGGGCCCGGGGGCGATCGCGTTGACCAGCACTCCCTGCGAAGAAACCTCGAGCGCAAGCGACTTGGACATCGCGATGACACCGGCCTTGGCTGCTGCGTAGTGCGCCAGTGACGCCCCTCCCTTGATTCCGAGCTGTGATGCGACGTTGATGATGCGCCCATCGCCTGCCGCCAGCATTCCCGGCAGCACCGCGCGGTTCAGCAGGAACACGCTGGCCAGGTCGACGTCGAGCGTCTCCCGCCACTGCGCCAGCGGCATCTGTACCAGCCGCGATTGGGTGAGGATGCCGTGCGAGGTGACGAGGACGTCGATGCGACCAAGTACCGCGGCGGCCTCGGCGACGGTGTCGGCCACCTGCTGCTCGTCGGTGGCGTCGAACAACAGTCCCGCCGCGGCACCGATGTCGGCTGCGGCGCCGACGACCGATTCGGCCCGGTCGGCCAAAACCACCCGGGCACCTGCGGCCAGGAAGTGCACGGCGATCGTCCGGCCGATACCGCTGGCCGCGCCGGTGACCAGCGCGGTGCGGCCTGCGAGCAGGGTGCTCTGCGGGATGCTCATCGGTCAGTCCCGCATCGCAACGGTCAACGCGCCATCGACGATGATCGCCTGGCCATTGACGTAGGACGCGCCGTCACTGGCCAAAAACGCTGCCACCGAGGCGATTTCCTCCGGACGCCCGACTCGTCCCGCCGGAATGTAGTCACCGGCGGCCCGCAGACCATCCGGGCCCAGTGAGTTCACCTCATCCAGCGACTGCGGGGTCTCGATGAGGCCGGGGATGATCGCGTTCGCGCGGATGCCGCAGGGCCCGAACTCGACGGCCAGACTGCGCACCAGGCCGATCACGCCGGCCTTCGCGGTGGCGTAGTGCGCGTGCTCACCCCACCCGTACACACCGCCTGCGATCGAGGACACCGCGACGATCGAGCCGCCTGAACCGAGGTGCGGCACCGCCGCGCGTGCGGTGCGCATCACCCCGTGCAAATCGACCTGCAGTACGTCGTCCCACTGCTCGTCGGTCATCGCCGCGAACGGTGCCGCGCGCAGGATGCCCGCGTTGGCGATCGCGGTGTCCAGCCGGCCCCAGCGCGTCACCGCCGCGTCGACGAACGCCGCCACCGAAGCGGTGTCGCGCACGTCCACCTCGATCACCACCGCCTCACCGCCGCTCTCTTCAACGGCGGCAAGGGTTTTGCCGGGGTCGTGCGGATCACCGGAGTAGCTGCCGATGCCGACGCGGTAGCCGGCGCGCGCCAACGCAACCGCCGTGGCGGCGCCGATGCCGGACGCCGCGCCGGTGACGATCGCGACGGGGGTCATGCCGGGGCAACTTCGGAGCTCACGGTGTGCGCGAACATCACCACGACGGCCGAGACGACGGCACCGACCGCCCCGACCAGCAATGCGGCAGTCGAGTAACCCACCGACGCCGCAGTCAGCCCGGTGAGGATGAAACCGGCGATGATGGCACCCGGTTGGCTCATCGCGCCGATGAACGAGCTGCCGGTGGCCCGGCAGTCGACGCTGAAGCACTCGGCCTGGAAGAACATGATCGCGGCGTACGGACCGAGCAGGAAGAACAGGCCCATCATGTAGGTGACGATGACGTAGGCCGGGTTGGCGGGGCCGAGCAGCATCGCGGCGAAGAACACCCCGGAGGCCAGCCAGCCGACCGCGATGGTGTTACGTCTGCCGAACCGATCACCGGCCCAGCCGTGGGCCAGATATCCCATCGCACCCACCAGGTTGGACACCACCACCATCAACAGGGTGTTGGACGCGTCGATACCCTTGCCGGTCTCCAGCACGGTGGTACCGAGCACCGAAAATGTCTGGATCGCAAACCAATTGAACAACCACGCCACCGAAAGCACGATCGTGTTGCGCAGGTGCACGCCGTGGAAGATCCGCTTGAACGGTGCCGCGGTGTGGTTGTCGACGTCGTATGCGGCAGCCAGGCTGGCGGCACCGGCGACGTCACCGCTCTTGCGAAGCGCCCGGACCCGTTGCTGCAGCTCGAATTGCGGACTCTCCCGCAGGGTTCGGCACAGCAGCGCAACGAGCACGGCAGGAATGGTGGCCAGCAGGAACGCCAGCCGCCACGAGTCGGCACCGAAGATCGCGGTGACGACGGCGACGAACGCGGCGGCAAGCAGCGCGCCGATCGGCCAGCCGGTCTGCACCATCGAGTACACGAAACCGCGGTTGCGGCGGATCTTTTCGTCCTCGGTGACGGCATACAGCTCGTTGAGATAGGTGGCGTTGACGGACTGCTCGGCAAGGCCGAGACCGCTGATCGAGCGGACCCCGATGAGGGAGGCCGCCCCGGTCGTTGCCGCAGTGGCCGCCGATGACGCCGCGGTGCCCGCCACCGAGATGATCATCCCCTTGCGGCGGCCCAGCCGGTCGACCATGGGACCGACGCCGAGCACCACGATCGCGGTGCCGACGCTGACCAACGTGGAGACGAGCAGGGCATGGCTGGTGCTCCAGTGGAACGCTTCGCCGATCCGCGGCAGCAGGGTGCCGAAGAGGATGAAGTCGTACACGGCGATGGTCCACGCGAAGAACGCAATGCTGGTGGCGCGCCGGGTTTCGCGGACGCTCACTCGCCGGAGCGACGGGGTCTCTCGGGGCGAGCGTAGCGACGGGGAATCGTCGGTGTCGGAGAGCGGATCTGGTGAGGTGGTCATGACCGAGTCCCCTACGCCTTCGGGGTGCGCGGCCGGCGCGCCAGGAAGTCGTCGGCGATTGCGTCGAAGGTGGTCCAGGTGACGCCCTCGTGCTTGTTGATGTGCTCGATGAGACGCTCGAGCATCAGCAGCACCTGTGGCCGTCCCGACACGTCCGGGTGGATCGTGAACGTGAATACCGCGTAATCGCTTTCGCGGTAGACCCAGTCGAACTGATCGCGCCACATCTCCTCGATGTGCCTCGGGTTGACGAAGCCGTGGCTGTTCGGGCTGGTCTTGATGAACATCATCGGCGGCAGGTCGTCGAGGTACCAGCTCGCCGGGATCTCCACCAGATCGGTTTCCTGGCCTCGGATCAGCGGCTTCATCCAGGTGGCCGCCGGCTGGTCGTAGTTGATCGGTGTCCAAGAGTCGCCGACCCGGACGTAGTAGGGCTCGAAGTCGCGGTGCATCAGCGAGTGGTCGTACTTGATCCCCCGCTCGATCAGCAGCTCGTTGGTGACCCTGCTGAACTCCCACCACGGCGCGACATATCCGGTGGGCCGCCGACCCGTCTTCGTCGAGATGAGATCGATGCAGTGGTCCAGGATCTCGGATTCCTGCTCGCGGCTCATCGCGATCGGATTCTCGTGGCTGTAGCCGTGCACACCGATCTCGTGTCCCGCGGCGACCACCTGTTCGAACTGCTCGGGGAACGTCTCGACGGAGTGCCCAGGCCAGAACCACGTGGTGGTCAGCCCATAGCGGTCGAAGAGCCGGTTGATCCGTGGCACTCCGACCTCACCTGCGAACACTCCGCGGCTGATGTCACCCGGCGAGTCCTCGCCCCCGTAGGAGCCCAGCCAGCCGCCAACCGCGTCGACGTCGACGCCGAAGGCCACGAAGATTTCCTTGCCGTTTGCCTTGGTCACGTGGATCATTCCTCTCGAGATTCGTTCCGAACAGCGGATATTGCGGGTTACGCGTACACGTCGAGGGCGGCGGCGACGTCGCCCGGCGGCCGGTCCGATGACAGCAGCAGCGCCAACGCGATACGGGCTTGCGATGCGGGCAGGGTGACCGGAACCGCGCCCGCCGCCACCAGATCGGCGCCGCCGCCGTCGCCGTAGACCGGCAGAATCGGTCCGGCCGCGACGCGGGTCGACAGCGCGACCACCACCCCGGCACTGGTGATTTCGGCGATGCCTTCGGCGACTCCCGGCGATGCGTTGCCGATTCCCATTGCGGCAAGCACGATTCCACGGGCCCCGGCCGCGACGGCGGCCCGCAGCAGCGCGTCGTCGCCACCGGGATACGCGGCGACGACGTCGATCCGGACCGCGTCGAATCGGGCATCGGGAAGAGCCAGCGCCGTAGGCCGGACTGGGAGACCGTGCAGGCGCGCCGATCCCGTGAAGACGTCGCCGATGGTGCCCGCCGGGTTGGTGAACGCCGCGAGCTCGACGGTGTGCGACTTGCGTACCCCGCGAGCCGCGAGAATCGCACCACCGAACACCACCATCGTGCCGTGCCCGCGGGCGGCTGGGTCGGCGGCGACCGTGATCGCGTCGCGCAGGTTGCGCGGGCCGTCGGTGTCGGCGATGTCGGCTGCACGCTGCGCGCCGGTGAGCACGACGGGTTTGGCATCCTCGTGGATGAGGTCGAGCAGGATCGCCGTCTCTTCCATGGTGTCGGTGCCGTGGGTGATCACCACGCCGTCGACGTCACCACGATCCAGCTGGCGGGTCACCTCGTCGGCGAGCGTCCGTTGATCGGCGAACGACATCCGATAGGAGCCGATCCGCAGCACGTCGTGGTGCTCGACGGCAATGTCGTCGCGCACCTCGACGCCGGCCACGAGGGTGGCGGCGTCATCGACGGCCGTGACCGAACCGTTGGTGCGCCGCGACGAGATCGTGCCGCCGGTGGCGAGGACAACGACGCGAGGCATCAGCTCAACCGTTCTGCAGGGGTCATTTCGATTCGCAGTGGCCGCGAACGTGGTGCAGCTCTCACGTCAGTAGACATCTCCCAATCGTTTGACGCAAACCTTTGGGTCAAACGATTGGGTAAAATCTGCGGAACGTTGATGTTTCGGCAGACGCGCGCCGATAGGGTTTCGCTACGGGAGCGTCAGAGCAGACCCGCCGAAGTTCGAGGAGGGGCGATGACGGACACGGGCGCAGCAGCCGAGGGCCGCCTGGCCCCCGTGACGTTGCGGATGATCGCCGACGGAGTCGGGGTCAGCGTGTCGACGGTGTCGCGCGTGTTGAACGCCGGGGACGCCGAGGCCCTGCGATGGGCGTCGGCGCAGACGGTCGCGCGGATCAGGGAGTACGCGGCATCGAGGGCGTATCGCCCCAATCCGCACGCCGCCAGCCTGCGCACTGCCAGGTCCGGGCTGGTCGGCGTGCTGGTGCCGCGACTGCAGGACTTCGTGCTCGCGACCATCTACGAGGGGATCGAGGAGGCGGCGACCGAGAACGGGTACTCGACGTTCGTCACGAACTCGCTCGACGACCCCGCCAACAAGGCGCTCCGCACGGAGATGATGCTGCAGCGTCGCGTCGAGGGGATCATCTTCGGCGATGCCCACCACGACGACCCACTGCTCGCGGACATCTCAGCCCGCGGCGTTCCGTTCGTGCTGGTTTCGCGCCGCAGCGCCAACTACGTATCGGTCACCTGCGACGACTTACTCGGTGGGCAGCTCGTCGGGCGCCGCCTGCTCGATACGGGCAGGCGCGACCTCGCCATACTCGCCGGCCTGCCCTTCGCGTCGACCGCCATCGAGCGCACCAAGGGCGCGGTCGACGCATTCGCCGAGGCGGGGTTTCACGTGCCTGAAGAACGCATCGCGTGGGGCCCGTTCGACGCCGCAGGCGGTCGTGAAGGCGCCGAGAAGCTTCTGGCCACCGAGCCGTATCCGGATGCGATCTTCGCGACCAACGACTTCGCCGCGATCGGGGCGCTCGGCGTGCTCCGCGACCGGGGCCTGCGGGTACCCGACGACATATCCCTGATCGGTTACAACGACACCCCGCTCGCTGCCGAGCTGCCGACGCCGTTGACCACGGTGCACTCCCCCATGCACGAGATGGGCAGGCGCGGCGTCGATCTGCTCATCGACGTGCTCGGTGGCGGAAGTCCCGAATCGGAGCGGCTCAGCCCGACGCTGGTAATCCGCGATTCGGGATGACCGGACGGCTCACATGCTCGCGATGAGCCGCTTGACCCTTTCGTCCACCGACCGGAACGGGTCCTTGCACAACACCGTTCGCTGAGCCTGGTCGTTGAGCTTGAGGTGCACCCAATCGACGGTGAAGTCACGGCCCGCCGCCTGCGCAGCACTGATGAACTCGCCACGCAGCTTGGCGCGGGTCGTCTGCGGCGGCTCGTTGACCGCGGCCTCGATCTCCTCGTCGGTAGTGATGCGTGCGGCCAACCCCTTGCGCTGAAGCAGGTCGAACACACCGCGGCCACGCTTGATGTCGTGGTATGCGAGATCGAGCTGGGCGATCTTGGGGTCGGACAACTCCATGTCGTAGCGATCCTGGTAGCGCTGGAACAGCTTGCGCTTGATCACCCAGTCGATCTCGGTGTCGACCTTGGCGAAGTCCTGGGCCTCCACGGCGTCGAGCTGGCGGCCCCACAGATCGACGACCTGCTCGATCTGCGCGTTGGGCTCCCTGGTCTGCAGATGTTCGACGGCCCGGCTGTAGTACTCGCGTTGAATGTCGAGGGCGCTGGCCTGCCGCCCGCCAGCCAGCCGCACGGGACGGCGGCCGGTCAGATCGTGGCTGACCTCGCGGATGGCGCGGATCGGGTTGTCCAGTGAGAAGTCGCGGAACGGGACACCCGCTTCGATCATCTCCAGCACCAGTGCGGCGGTGCCAACCTTCAGCATCGTGCTGGACTCGCACATGTTCGAGTCACCGACGATGACGTGCAGGCGCCGGTACTTCTCGGCGTCGGCGTGCGGTTCGTCGCGGGTGTTGATGATGGGACGCGATCGCGTCGTCGCCGACGACACGCCCTCCCAGATGTGTTCGGCCCGCTGACTCAGGCAGAACGTCGCGGCCTTGGGCGTCTGCAGCACCTTGCCAGCGCCGCAGATCAACTGGCGGGTGACCAGGAACGGCAGCAGCACGTCGGAGATCCGGGAGAACTCGCCGGCCCGCACGATGAGGTAGTTCTCGTGGCAGCCGTAGGAGTTGCCCGCCGAGTCGGTGTTGTTCTTGAACAGGTAGATGTCGCCGCCGATGCCCTCGTCGGCCAGCCTCTGCTCAGCGTCGATCAGCAGGTCCTCGAGAACGCGCTCGCCTGCGCGGTCGTGGGTGACCAACTGAACGAGGCTGTCGCACTCGGCCGTCGCGTACTCGGGGTGTGATCCGACGTCCAGGTAGAGCCGCGCACCGTTGCGGAGGAACACGTTGGAGCTGCGGCCCCACGACACCACCCGACGGAACAGGTAGCGGGCGACCTCGTCCGGGCTCAACCGCCGGTGGCCATGGAACGTGCACGTCACACCGAATTCGGTCTCGATGCCCATGATTCGTCGCTGCACGTCAACGAGCTTACGGGTTGCCTCGTCCCCACGTATTGACACCCGCAAGGCACTCCGCAAATGTTTGTCGCCGGGACCTCGGGCTGGCGTTCGTCGTGGTGGCCGCGGTGGCGGCGGTGGCGTTCTGGGTCAAGCGCGGTGACCTGCCCAATTCAATTGACGTTCAACGAGCCCGACGGTGCGCCCAGGATCCGTTCGAAGGAGTCGACGTACGCGGCGAGCACGCGTCGGATGTGCGGCCCGCTGATGTCCGCGCCGACGTTGCCGTCGGCCGCGATCGCATCGATGAATGCATCGGCCAGGTGAATGCCCATTCCGGTGATGATCAGCGACGCCTCGTGCGGATGGCCGGTGTCGAAGACGCCCTCGTCGCAGCCCTGCCGGATGATCGCTTCCAGCAGGGGTGCGGTGGTCCGCATCGACTCCTTCGACAGCTTCTGCCGCAGCAGAGCATCGTCCTCGCGGGGCAGTCGCATGACCGTCGACACCGTGGTGACGTTCTCGGACTTCCACGCGTGTTCGGTCCGGAAGTAGGCGTGCAGCTTGTCGATCGCACTGAGCTTCGGATCCTCGACGACGGCCCGCAGCTCTCGCAGGGCGCCGTCGCCCATCGCTGCGACGACGCCCTCCAACAGGGCGTACTTCGACCGAAAGTAGTGATACAGCGCGCCCTTGGACATGCCCGTCTTCACCAGGACGTCCTCGATCGTCATCCGCTCGTAGCCCTTGTCGCGCAACAACTCAATGGCGGCGTCGAGAATCTCGCGGCGGCGTGCGGCGTACTCATCGGGCTTGACCTGACGCGCCAAGGTCTCATACCTCCTGCCGTTGACATCCGTTCGTCGCCGAGCTTACCTTATTCAATAGACCGTCCGTCGGTTTATTAATAGGAGAGTGACGAGATGCCCGACCCCACCCCAGAATCGTTGCAGCGCACGCGGGCATTCGCCCGCGTGATAGGACCTTTCGTCGCGCTGGCCACTGTGATCGTCGCGATCCGCTTGCCTGATCTGACGGGCCTGGTGAACGACCTCTTCGCCAACGCGGTGCTGCCCTGGATCCTCGGCGCCGTGATGCTGGTCTGCGGGCTCCTCGTCATCGCCTTCCACCAGTACTGGTCGAGTGTCGCCGCCGTCCTCATCTCGTTGTTCGGTTGGTTCGTGGCCCTGCGCGGATTGACGCTGATGGCATTTCCTTCGGCAATCCAGACCGGTGCGGACGCGACCACGACCAACTCCGCGCTACTGATCGCTGCGCGGATCTTCTTCGGGCTGCTGACGGTGATGGGTCTGTGGCTTGCGTTCGTCGGCTGGCGACCCCCGAAGCCTGTGGATGAATTCAGCGCGCCTGCCCGCGACTCTGTCAGCGTGAGGCATGGGGGAAATTCTCGAGGTTGATCTGACCCAGCTACGCGGGGTCGCCGATCATGTCATGTCAGCGGCCGACTCGGCGGCTGAGATGCGTTGGCCCGCACTAGATGCCGACGAACTGCGTGGGTCGGCAGTCGGCGGCATCGCGGCACCGGTTCTCATCGCCGCGAGGCTCGACGACGTCGTTGCCAACATGCGCGGATGGGCGATGGCGGCGCACCTGTCCGCCGACGCCTTCGAGCGCGCGGAGCACCGCAACGCCGGGCGCATCGACCCGCCGTGACCCGCCCGACCATCGCACAGGCGCTGGCGTGGCGTCCCGAGGCCTTGCGCGAGCTCGCTGCCGGGTGGGACGCCGCGGCAGACACGGTGCGCGCCAAAGCCTCGACGGCCTCATCGCCACCGGACTGGCGCGGGCGCACGGCCGACGCGGCATCGGTGCGGATGCGCAGCCTGGTCGAAGAGGCCGACGCGGTCGCGGGCACGCTTGGCACGGCCGCGGCGGCGGCCCGCGCCGGCTGCGACCGCATCGCCGCGGCACGGGCCGAGCTGCTGGCCAGGGTGGCAGACGCCAACGATCTGGGGTTCGTCGTCGCCGACGATGGCTCCGTAGCGCCCGTAGCCGATCATGCGGCGGTAGGCGTGGCGGCCCTGGCCGAGGAGATCGGCGCGGCGCTGGACCGGTTGGGCGAGGCGGATGCCGACGCCGCGCGGGACATCGACGCTGGTGCTTCCATGGAGGCCGACGTGGTGGCCGACTGGCCGACGATGGACGGTGACCGGATTGCCGACCAGATCGCGGCGATGACGGCATCCCAGCGCACCCGTCTGATCGAGGAGGCGCCATCGATCGTCGGTAACACCAACGGAGTGCCGTGGGACATGCGGTTCGCGGCCAACCGCATGAACATCGCACAGGCCGTCAGGGACGAGACCGGCACCGGTCCAGACGCCTTGCGTCGCATCGGCTTCTACCTCGATCTGCTGCGCGAGGTCGACGACCCGGCAGGCAGCGGACAGCGCGTCGATCGGCAGATCCTGGCGTTCGATCCGGCCCGGTCCACGCTGGTGGAACTGAACGGAGACCTCGAAACCGCAAGGAGCGTCGCAGTACTGGTACCCGGCATGAACACCACCGTCGAGGGGTCGGCCGCGAACACCGACACCGCGAGGCGCTTCGTCGCGGCGACCCACGGCGAGGTGGCGGCCATCACCTACCTCGGGGGTCCGTTCCCGCACGGCGGCAACGTGGTTGCCGCACTCGCCGAGGCCGCCGATCCGCACTTCGCGCTGGAGATGGCGCCGAGGTTGGCGGAGTTCAGTGTCGACGTCGACCGCACGGTCGACGCAACCGGCCGTCAGGTGGCCGTGACGTACGTCGGACATTCCTACGGCGGCTCCATCCTCGGCACGGCCGAGGCGCTTGGTATGACCGCCGACCGCACGCTCTACGTCGCTGCCGCGGGCGCAGGTGTCGGCGTCGACGGTCCCGGTGATTGGCACAACCGCAACCCGAACGTGCTGCGGTTCTCCATGACGGCGCCCGGCGACGTCATCGAACTCGTCCAAGGCCTGCCCGGTGGACCGCACGGCGCCGACCCCGACGAGATGCCCGGTGTGATCCGTTTGGCCACCGGTCATTACGACGACGGCAGACCGATGGCAGGACCGCGGGCGCACACCGACGTCATCGACCGTCCAGACTCCGATTCGTGGCGCACCATCCTGGCCGTCATCACCGGCGACCGCGAGCACATCCAGGTCGCGGGATGATCTCTGGGGGATAGAGTCGCCGTAGGGACCGACACAAGGGGAATCTCATGGGCTTCAACCCGAAGGATGCCGTCGAATCGGCAAGGGACATCGCGACGAACGCCGTCGAGCGCTCAGCGGACATCGTCGAAAGCGCTGGTCACATCATCACGGGGGACGTCAGCGGCGGCGTAAGCGGCATCGTCCAGAGCTCGATCGACATCGCCACCCACTCGGTCGAGAAGGTCAAGGAGATCGTCACCGGCAGGGACGACGACGAAGCGGAGCAACCGGAGTAGCCAAGCGGCGCGCCGTCAGGTGGTGCGCAGCCCGTCCAGCACGAACCCGAGGTGACGGCGCCACACTGCGTCGTCGCCGTCGGACATCGAGATCACCTTCGACATCGCCCAGACCAGCGTGGCCAGGTCGTTGGGCCCGAAGTCGCGCCGCAGCACCCCTGCGTGCCTGGCGCGTTCCGTCACGGCGTCCATCACTCCCCCTGCACGCCCGCACTCGGCGGCCACGTCGACCACGCCGACGGGGCTACGCGAGATCGCGTCGTTGAATGCACGGTCGCGCGCCTGCATGACGAACATGCCGTCGAGGAACCCCGTGAAGCCGCGCCACGCGTCGGGGTCGGCCAGGGCCGTTGTCGCAAGCCGGTCGAATTCCGCCAACCGCTCCGGCAACACCGCGTCGAGAAGCGCTCCGCGATTCGGGAAGTGGTTGTACAGCGTGCCGATGCTGACGCCGGCGCTGCGCGCGACCTCGTCGAGGGGCACGTCCACGCCACGCTCGCCGAACAGCTCGGCAGCCGCCGCGACCAGGCGATCGCGGTTGCGCGCGGCGTCGGCACGCATGGCCTGTGGCATGGCCCGATCCTACCTAAGTTGAGCTCAACCTCAAGTTCTGGTACTAAGTTGAGTATGACCTCAACTTCTCCTCGTCCCGTCCTCCTCGTCATCGGCGTCGGCCCCGGCCTCGGCATGTCGGTCGCTCACCGGTTCGGCTCCGAGGGCTATGCCGTCGCAGTGGTCTCCCGCAGCTCAACGCGGCACGCCGACTACCTGAAATCGCTGGCCGACGCGGGCGTGGAGGCCGCGGCATTCGTCGCCGACGCCGCCGATCCCGGTGCGCTGCGATCGGCGGTCGACGCGGTCCGTGACCGCTTCGGCCGCATCGACGTCGGTTACTACGGACCTGCCGCAGGCCTTCCATTGGCCGACATCCTCGACCTCGACGCCGCGGGTGCCGAGACCGCGCTGCACGACGTGGTGCCCGCAGTGGACTTCGCCTCGCTGCTCCTACCCGAACTGCGGGAACGGGGCGACGGCGGGCTGTTGTTCGCGGGCGGTTTGAGCAGCGTGGTCCCGATGCCCCCGCTGGGCGGCCTGGCGCTGGCGTCGGCGGTACTGCGCAACTACGCGCTGACCTTGCATACCGCATTGGCGCCGATCGGGGTCTACGCAGGCACGGTGACCATCGGCGGGCTCATCGACCGGGGCGACCTCCATAGCGCGCTGGTCGAGGACCCCGATCGGTTCGGGAACCTATCGGTGTCGATCCTGAACCCGGACGAGTTGGCGGACCTGCTGTGGACGTTGTTCCGCGACCGCACCGAGCCGGAGGCCGTCGTCAATGCCCTGATTGGCTGAGTCAACGCTCTTATTGCCTGAGTCAACGCCCTGATTGCCTGAGCCGCACGTCAAATCTCCCACTTCAAGCGCCAAGCCACCGCCGCCACGATCAGCGCGAGAACGCCGATCAGGATGACGACGGGAATCCAGTAAATGCACCCGGGCACGACCAGGATCACCCCAAGCATCAGAGGCGTTCGCCAGGTCGTGGGGGCGCGCGTCCCGATCTCCTCGGAAAAGCGGCCGACGTGTTCGAGGAAGGTCTGCGGCGCCCATTCTTCGACCAGATCCGACGCCAAACCGAATTTCTCGGCGAGCAAGAGCCAGTCCGCCTCTTGGGCAAGGTAAGCGGGCTTCCTCGACTTGGGCGGCTTACGCCATTCACCCGGTGCCGGGTGCGGCTGAATGGTCAAACCTTGCAAACCGGGTCCGTCCAGGACCAAACCGGCAATCCCGCCGTACTGTGCCGGTTTTGCGGTCACCTCCGCGAGGAAAGCCGAGGCGATCAGCGCATCGCCGTTCAGGTCGGTCACCCGGATCGAATCCGTGCCCACGTCGATCGCGAGGACCGGTGTCTGCTGGTCTGAGCTGGCAAACCGATAGAGCAGACAACGGAACGATTCCTCCGGGCCCTTGCCCGGTACGCGGCCGCTCAGTTCCGTCTTGACCCGGTCCAGAAACGCATCGACCTCGCCTTCGTGGTAACCCAGCTGTCCAATCGGCGGCTTTGAGAACGCCACACCGCGAAGATCCGCTGGCGTGACCCCACCCGGTGCCGTCGGATTTCGCAGCGATGCCTCGACGCGGTCGACGAACGCATCAACTTCGCCTCGGTGGTAACCGCGGCCGCGGGACGCGTCAGAGAAGGCGACGCTCTCGGGGTCGACGTGGTCCATCGGAAGATGGTCCCACCTCGGACACCGCGACTTCGGGTATTCGCGGACGCCCGCGGTACTAGCCGGCGTCCGATTCCGGCTTGGACTCCGACTCCACCACCGGCAGAAGCGATTCCAGCGCGGACGCCGGGATCCGCCGGAAGGCGCGCCGCGGCCTACTGGCATCGAGGATGGCGACCTCGAGCGTCGAGGTGTCCAACGTCCGAAGTTCGGTACCTGGCGCCGATCCATTGCTGGCGATGCCGACCCGGAGCGCGTCCACGGCGATCTTCACCGCCTCGCTCAGGCTGGCGTTCTCCGTGAAGGAGTCGTTGAGCGCAGTGATGATCGGCTCGGTGGTGCCACCCATCACCACGAAGTGCGGCTCGTCGGCGATCGACCCGTCATACGTGATGCGGTACAGCTCGGGCGACTTGACCTCGCCGAAGTGGGCCACCTCGGCCACGCACAACTCGACCTCGTAGGGCTTGGCCTGCTCGGTGAAGATCGTGCCGAGAGCCTGCGCGTACTGGTTGGCCAATTGGCGACCGCTGACGTCGCGGCGGTCGTAGGCGTAGCCGCGGGTGTCGGCGTACTGGATGCCGCCGCGGCGCAGGTTGTCGAACTCGTTGAACCGGCCGACGGCCGCGAAGCCGATCCGGTCGTAGATCTCGCTGACCTTCTGCAGTGAACGCGATGGGTTCTCTGCGACGAACAGCACGCCGTCGGCGTATGCGAGGGCGACGACGCTGCGCCCCCTGGCGATGCCCTTGCGTGCGAGCTCCGAACGCTCGCGCATCGCCTGCTCGGGCGAGATGAAGTACGGGAAGCTCACAGCTCGGCCTTCCCGTCGTGCGGACCGGACGTATCAGCGCGCGAACGAGTTTCGATGACCTCGCGGGCCAATGCGGCGATGCGCTGTTCGGGGATCTCCTCAGCCCCCTCGGCACCGATGACCACGGCCGTCGGATAGATCCCGCGGACCAGATCCGGACCGCCTGTGGCCGAGTCGTCGTCCGCCGCGTCGTAGAGCGCTTCGACGGCCACCCGCAGCGCAGACTCGGCGTCGGTCACCCGGCTGTACAGCTTCTTGATCGACGACTTCGCGAAGATGGAACCCGATCCGACCGACTGATAGCCCTCGACCTCGAGGTTCCAGCCGCCAGCGGCATCGAACGACACGATCCGTCCCGCGGCCTGCGAGTCGGAATCATCGAGGTCATAACCCACCAGCAGCGGCAATGCGATGAAACCCTGCAGCGCCGCCCCGAGGTTGCCGCGCACCATGATGGCCAGCCGGTTCACCTTGCCTGCGAACGTCAGTGGCACGCCTTCGAGCTTTTCGTAGTGCTCGAGCTCGACGGCGTACAGCCGGGCGAACTCGACGGCGATCGCGGCCGTCCCTGCGATGCCGGTGGCCGTGTAGTCGTCCGTGACGTAGACCTTCTGGACGTCGCGGCCGGCGATCATGTTGCCCTGCGTCGACCGGCGGTCACCGGCGATCAGCACGCCGCCGGGGAACTTGACCGCCACGATCGTGGTGCCGTGCGGCAGCGCATTCGTCGGACTCGGCGGCACGCCATCGGACCCGACCGTGCTACCTGCCGGGAGCAGGTGCGGCGCCTGTCGGCGCAGCATCTCCGAGAAGGACGAGGAATCCATCGCAGACGTCGGGGAAATCGATTGGTTGAAGGCCAGCTTGTCGCTATGCGGCCAGATCACTGTCCGCCCTTTTGGACGTATGCACGCACGAAGTCCTCGGCATTCTCCTCGAGTACGTCGTCGATCTCGTCGAGCAGATCGTCGGTCTCCTCCGTGAGCTTCTCGCGACGCTCCTGCCCAGCCGCAGTGGTGCCGGTGGGATCGTCGTCGTCGCCGCCACCACCGCCACGGTGAGTCTGCTCCTGAGCCATCGCCGCCTCCTGCTCGTCATCGGTGGACTAACAGCCCGCCGGTTGGTTCCACACTACCGTTCGAGGGCCGAATTGCCTGGGATCGGCGTCTGCCATCCCCCGTCGCTTCGCTCGCCCCCGGGAGCGATCCCCCGTCGCTTCGCTCGCCCCCGGAGCGTCAGTTCGTCAGCTGTTCCACGAGTTCCGCGGCGCTGTGCACCGAATCGAGCAACGCACCGACGTGGGCCTTGCTTCCCCGCAGCGGTTCCAGCGTGGGAATCCGCACCAGCGAGTCGCCGCCGAGGTCGAAGATCACCGAGTCCCAACTCGCCGCGGCGATGTCCGCGCCGAACCGCCGGAGGCATTCACCGCGGAAGTACGCACGCGTGTCGGTCGGCGGGTTGTCGACCGCATCCAGCACCTGTTGTTCGGTGACGAGCCGCTTCATCGAGCCGCGCGCCACCAGGCGGTTGTAGAGGCCCTTGTCCAGCCGGACGTCGGAGTACTGCAGGTCGACCAGGTGCAGGCGTGGCGCCGACCAACTCAGGTTCTCCCGACGCCGGAAGCCCTCGAGCAATCGCAGCTTGGCAGGCCAGTCGAGGATCTCGGCGCACTCCATCGGGTCGCGCTCGAGCAGGTCGAGCACTTCCGCCCACGTCTCGACCACCCTGGCGGCGGCAGGATCCGGGTCACGGCTGTCGACGAGCTTGGCCACCCGGTCGAGGTAAATGCGTTGCAGCGCAAGCGCAGTCAGCTCACGTCCGTCGGCCATCGCCACCGTCGCTCGAAGCGACGGATCCCGGCTCACCACGTGAACGGCGTGCACCGGCCGTGCCAATGCCAGATCCGCGAGGTCGAAGCCCTCCTCGATGAGGTCGAGCACCAGGGCCGTGGTGCCCACCTTGAGGTAGGTCGACGTCTCAGCGAGGTTGGCGTCGCCGATGATGACGTGCAGTCGACGGTACTTGTCGGCGTCGGCATGCGGCTCGTCGCGGGTGTTGATGATGCCGCGTTTCAGCGTGGTCTCCAGGCCGACCTCGACCTCGATGTAGTCCGCGCGCTGCGACAGCTGGAATCCGGGCTCGTCGCCCCCGGGGCCGATGCCGACCCGCCCCGACCCCGTGATCACCTGGCGCGACACCAGGAACGGCGTCAGGCCGGCGATGATCGACGAGAACGGGGTCTGACGCGACATCAGGTAGTTCTCGTGCGTCCCGTACGAGGCGCCCTTGCCGTCGACGTTGTTCTTGTACAGCTGCAGTTTGACGGCACCGGGCACGCTCGCGACGTGGCGCGCCGCGGCCTCCATGACGCGTTCGCCTGCCTTGTCCCAGATCACGGCGTCGATCGGGTCGGTGACCTCGGGCGCGGAGTACTCCGGGTGGGCGTGGTCGACGTAGAGCCGCGCCCCGTTGGTGAGGATCATGTTGGCCGCACCGACCTCGTCGGCGTCGACGACCGGCGGCGGGCCCGTCGCCCGGCTCAGATCGAACCCGCGGGCGTCACGCAGCGGCGACTCGACCTCGTAGTCCCACCTGGTGCGCTTGGCGCGCTGGATCCCCGCGGCCGCCGCGTACGCCAGCACGGCTTGGGTCGACGTGAGGATCGGATTCGCGGTCGGGTCGGACGGCGAGGAGATGCCGTACTCGACCTCCGTTCCGATGATCCGTTGCATATGGTCAGCCTAGGCGACGCACCGCAGTAGCCTGCGACCGTGCCGTCCGAGCAACCCGACGTAGCCGCGCCCCAGTTCGTGGCCGCGCTCGGTGCTGCCATGTCCGCGGCGAACTATCCGGTCACGATGGTGCACCGGGTGATGGAACAGACGGCGCGCGCGTACGGCCTCGACCACGAGTTCCTGGCGCTCCCCAACTACGTGCAGGTCGGCAGCGCCTCTGGCGAGGGCATCTACATCGCCAACCCCGATTTCAACGTGCGCTACGACCAGTCCTTCCCGCTGGCCAAGTTGGTGGCACGAGCACCGTCGGGAACGGTCAGCCCCGCGGATGGCATGGCAGAGATCGACCGAATTCGTAATGTGGACAAGCGATTTCCGGTGTGGATCACGGTCATCGGCTATGCGGTGCAGAGCGTCGGGCTTGCACTGATCCTGCAACCGACACCGTGGAGTCTCTACGGTGCCGCGGCCCTTGGCCTGCTCGTCGGCGTCCTGAGCGTGATCGGCCGACGCAACGAGGCCATCGGCTACATGCTCCCGACCGTCTGCGCGTTCCTTGTCGCGTACATCGTGTTCAGGTTCGAGAGCCGATGGCACGTCGGGACCGACAGCCTGCGCGCGCTCGCGGCGCCGCTCGCCACCTTCCTCCCTGGCGCCGCGATCACGCTTGCGGTCATCGAGCTGGCGACCAACCACGTGGTTTCCGGGGCCAGCCGGTTGGTGGCGGGCTTCATGCAGATCGCCCAGTTGGCCTTCGGCATCCTCATCGCGGCGCAGATCGCGGGCATCCCCGATGCCAGCCTCGTCACGACCCAGTTGAACCGGCTCGGCCCGTGGGCGCCGTTCCTCGGGGTGCTGGTGTACGGACTCGGCATTTGGCTGAACTTCGCTCCCCCTGCGAAGTTCCTGCCGTGGATGGTGCTGATGCTCTACGTCGCCTACGGGGGCCAATGGGTCGGCAATGAACTGCTCGGCAGCTACGCCAGCGGGTTCGGCGGCGGCATGACGCTAATCCTGTTCGCGCTGGCGATATCCCACCGCCCCAACACACCGCCGACGATGTCGCTGGTGGTGCCCGGTTTCTGGCTGCTGGTTCCCGGGTCATTGGGGTTCATGGGCATCACGCAGCTTCTCGGCACGCACAGCTCCGCGGTGTTCACGGCCACGCTGATCTCGATGATGTCCATTGCGATCGGCGTGCAAACGGGACTTCTGCTGTGGCGCGCGGCCATTCAGCTGACGGCCTCGCCCGACCGGCGCGCCTTTCACGATTGACCGCGAAACCTGGTGGAGGACCGTCGATGACCCCGTCCGAAATAGCCGCGCGACGCGCCGCCGAGCGCTGGTTCCTCGACCGCGGCCTGCCATCGGTGGTCACGCAGCGCGCACGGCTGCGGGCGGTGTGGCCCCGGTCGGCGCCCGCACTGGCGGGGTTCGCGACGGTGGCGCTCTGCACGACGGCCATCTACCTGCTGACCGGCTCGGCGAGGATCGACGTCGACGGCGAACCCACCGCCAAGGAGTGGGTGGTGCTCGTGATCCTCGTCCTCGCGATACCGCTGGCGGTTCTCGCCGGATGGTTCGTCGCCAGGATGGTGACCAACAGGGCGCAGACGATCAGCGCAGCGGTGTCGGTGGCCGTCGACGTGGCGTCCGCGGTCATCCAGCGAGACTTCGAGGTCGTCGTCGTCACCGGCGTGGTCGTCGCAATCGTGTTGGCGGCGACGGCATCCGGTGTCGGCTCGGTGCTCGGGTGGGCCGCCAAGCTGACGCTGTCGCAGCTGGCGGCGGTGGGCGACCTGCTGGTGGGTGCGCTACCGGTGGTGCTGCTGACCGTGTTGGTGTTCTTCAACGCCCCCGTCTGGGCCATGGCGTCGACGATCAGCCGCGAACGGCTGTGGCTGGCGCTGGCGTTCCTGATCCTGATCGCGGCCACGTTCGTCGTCTCCGGCCTGCTCAAACGCGTCGAGTCGACGCTGGAGTCCGCGACGGGATCGGTCGCGCTGACCCGGCTGGAGCGGTTCAACGTCGTCTTCGTGCTTGCGGCGTCGCAGATCACGCAGATCCTGATGGTCGCGATCGTCACCGCCGGTATCTTCCTGGTTCTCGGTCTGATCGTGCTCAGCCCGGAACTCCTTGCGATGTGGACGCGCAACGGCCCCAGCGACGGGACGTTGCTCGGCATGACGATCCCGGTGCCGCAGGCACTGATCCAGGTCGCTCTCTTCCTCGCCGCGCTCACGTTCATGTACGTCAGCGCACGGGCCGTCGTCGACGGCGAGTACCGCGGGCGGTTCCTCGATCCGCTCATCGACGACCTCAAGCTGACGCTGCTGGCGCGCGACCGCTACCGGGCGGGCACGCTGCCGCAGTGATTTGATGGAAGAATCGTCCCGACATGAAGGTCCTGGTAGTCGAGGACGAACCCCTCCTCGCATCGACCCTTGCCATCGGTCTGCGCGCGGAGGGCTGCGCAGTCGTCGGGTCTTCCAACGGTGTCGACGGGCTGTCGCAGGCGGTCGAGAACGACTTCGACGTGATCGTGCTCGACATCATGCTGCCCGGCCTGAGCGGTTATGAGGTCCTGCGCCGCATGCGTGCCCGGGACGTCTGGACCCCCGTGCTCATGCTGACCGCCAAGGACGGCGAGTACGACCAGACCGATGCCTTTGATCTCGGCGCCGACGACTACCTCACCAAGCCGTTCTCGTTCCTCGTGCTGGTGGCCCGGCTGCGCGCCCTGGTGCGCCGGCCAGCGCCGCAACGCCCGCCGCTCCTGACGGCGGGCTCGTTGTCACTGGATCCCGGCCGCCGGATCGTCGAACGGGACGCGACGCCGATCACGCTGACCCCACGCGAATACGGCCTCCTCGAATACCTGATGCGCAACAAGGACACCGTCGTCACCAAGACCGAGATCCTGCACAACGTCTGGGACGCGCACTACGAGGGCGCCGACAACGTGGTCGAGGTGTACGTGGGTTACGTGCGCCGCAAGATCGACATTCCGTTCGGCACCAACACCATTCAGACCGTCCGAGGGATCGGTTACAGACTCGAGTCGGGAACAGCCGCCAACGGCAACTGAAGCCTGACCACCGTTCCGCCACCGACGCGATCGCCGATCGACACCGTGCCGCCGTGCGCCACCACGATCTCCCGCACGATCGCAAGGCCCAGCCCGGTACCGCCCGCGTCGCGCGAGCGGTCTGGATCGAGCCTGACGAAGCGGTCGAACACCCGCGAACGGTCGACCTCGGGGATGCCCGGCCCGTCGTCGGCAACCCCGACCCGGACGAAGCCGCCCGCGGGGCGCACGTCGACCTCGACGCGCGACCCCGCGTGCCGCGCCGCGTTGTCGAGCAGGTTGCGCAGCACCCGGGACAGCGCATCGGCGTCCCCGGTGAGGCGGGCCGGGGTGATGTCGGAGCGCACCTCGAGCGAGGTCTTGCGGCGCAGTCGTTCCACCTCGGCGGACGCGACGTCGTCGAGGTCGACGTCGTCGGTGGCCACCGTGAGCCCCCGCTCATCGGCACGGGCGAGCAGCATCAGATCGTCGATGAGCGCCTTCATCCGGTGCGCCTCGGGGATCAGCGTGCCGGTGACCAGGTCCGCGCCGAGTAGCTCGGGATGCGTGACCGTGACCTCGAGTGCCGAGATGATCGTGGTCAACGGGCTGCGCAGTTCGTGTGATGCGTCGCCGACGAAGCGCTGTCGTGCGGCGTGGCCCGCCTCGATCCTGGCCAGCATCTCGTTCATGGTCACGGCGAGCGCCGCGATCTCGTCGCGGCTGTCGGGCACTGGAACCCGCTCGGTGAGGTCCGATGCGGTGATGTCGGCGACGCGGGACCGGATGTCGTCGACCGACCTCATCGAGCGCCGAACCAAAAGGTATGTGGCAGCGCCGGATACGGCGATGACGAAGGGTGCGGCCAATGCCAGCGCGGCAACCACGGTGCGCACCGTTGACGCGATCGTCGCGCTGCCCTCGCCAACCAGGATGGTGTACGGGGCGTCGGGGCGGTCAACGGTGAGCGCGCTGAACCTGATCCGGCCGAATGGCGAGGTCTGTTCCGGAATTCCGATGTGCGGACCGCCGCTGACGCCTGCGAGCGGGAGCAGCGGGAAGTCCGGCGCCGACGACGACCGGCGCACCACGCTGCCGTCGGCCTTGATGATCTGGATGGCGACGATGCGCTGATCGGTCTGCAGCATTTCGGGCTCGACCCCTTCGGGTCCCGCAGTCTGGACGGCCTCGGCGATGTCACTGATCCGGCCCGCTGCGGCGCTGTCCACTCCGGACAGCATCGTGCGGTAGAGCACGACGGCAAGGCCGGTGCCTGCGACGGCGAGGACGACGAACACGACACTGGCCGCGACGAATGCCGAGCGGGCCGATATGCCCCATCTCGACGTCCGTCCCCTCGCCATAGCGGCTCAAGTCCACCACAATGTCAGCGGTGTCCGACATGCAGCAGATCCACGACTGGTTTCTCGGTCGTGGGTTGCCGCTGGTCCTGACCCGACGGGTCCGCTCCCGCGACCTGATCGTCCGGTCCGCACCAGTGGTCAGTGGCGTCGGCGCGCTCACCGCGGCGACCATGCTGCTCGCGGAGATCACCGGTGACGCCCCCGACTACGGGTACGCCGTGCGTTTGGGCGTCATCGCCGCGGTGCTGGCCGTTGCGCCCTTCGTGCTGTACGTGCTGCACCACAGCGGAACGCGACTCGGCAAGGCGGGCCGCCGCACCGCCGCCCTGCTGGTGATGGCGATCTTCGTGGTGGTGACGCCGGTGACGGTCGACGGGTGGTCGGCCGCGGCGGCCGCGGAGGCGCCGATCTTCGTGGTCATCACCCTGCTCGCGATCTGGCTGACCTACGTCGGCTTCGGCTCGATCGCGTTGTGGGCGTTCCGGTTCGCGTGGGTACAACTCGGCGCGGTGGGTTCAATGATGAGCCGCGCGCTGCCCCTGCTGATGTTGACCGTGGTGGTCTTCTTCACCGGCGAGCTGTGGCAGTTGGCCGCGCGGATGACGCGCCAACGACTGTGGCAAGTAATTGGATTCCTCGCATTGATCGCACTGCTCTTCGTCGTGACCACCATCCGCGACGAGGTGCGCGCGCTGCGCGAGGACCGGGCCGAGCGCAGCGATCCGCGAGCGCTGCTCGCCGGTACGCCACTGGCCGGGTGCGTCGACCAGGAACCCGCCCGCACTCCCCTTTCGAAGGGCGAGCAGTTCAACGTCGTCGCGGTGATGGTGGTGTCGCAAGCAATCCAGGTGGTGTTCTTCACCACGGGCGTGTTTGCGTTCTTCCTTGCGCTCGGCGTGATCGCCGTGCCCGACGACGTCGCGGTGCTGTGGTCGGCCGAGCAGGTGTGTTCGGTGGGCCAACCACCCTGCGCCGGAACGTGGTTCGGCGTTCACGTGCCGGTGCCACAGACGATCGTGCACATGTCGCTGATCGTGGCCGTGCTGTCCGGCCTCTACTTCACGGTCAGCACCAGCACCGACCCGCTGTACCGGCAACGCTTCTTCGACCCGCTGATCGCCGACGTGGCGGTGAGCCTGGCCGGCCGCGACGCCTACCTGACCCTCGAGGAGCGCGGGGTCAGCACCTAGCCGGCTCAGAATGGTGGTATCGCGTCGAGCGCCGCGGCTTCGTTCTCGGCTTCGTTGCGTCGGCGTTCGTCGTCGATCCGTTGGCGGCGGTCTTGGGTGCGGGTGGTCTTGCGCCGCGGCATGGTCAGCCCCGCGGTGTGCGCCACGGGGGCATCGGTGTCGGTGACGGTGACTGGCGCGGTGGGCAGACACAGGCTGGGGAACAGCAATCGGCTGCCCGGCCGGGTGGTGTCACTCTGCCCCGATGGCGAGGTCCAGACGACATCGCCGTCGGGTAGCTGTCGGTCACGCCAACCCCGTGGCCCGCCCCAGAAGGTTTTCAACAAATGATGAAACCTGCACAGGCACTTGAGGTTCGACGCGCACGTGGGCCCATGCGGATACGGAATCGTATGGTCCAGGTCGCACCGGTCCGCGGGCACGTTGCAGTGCGGGAAGCGACACGTCAGGTCGCGCGAGCGGACGAAGTCGGCTAACGCCCTGGAGGGTGTGTAGCGGGGTTCGGGTGGGGCGTTGCCCGGGTGCACGATCGGCACGACTTTGGCGTGCAGGGCGGCGCGGGCCACGACGGGTCCAGGCAGCAGCGGCCCGCCGATGATCACACCGGGCGGGGTGGCCAGGGGTTCGCCGGGGTCGGCGTTGCTCTCGGCGATGACCTCGGCCAGCGTCATCTCCCGCAGAGGCTTGCTGAACATGGGCGGTGTCTCACCGTCCAGGGAAGCGTGCTGCGCGGCCGCGTCCGCAGCCGCCTGCGGGTTGTCAGGTGCTGTGGCCGGATCTGCTGGGGTGACACCATCGTCGGGCAGGTCGGGCGGGTCGGGCTGGTGTGGCCCGGAAGGCTCGTGGGGCAGGTCTGGCTGCGAGGCGGCCGGGGGCAAGGTGACGGAGTCGGCGTGCGCAACGACGTACACGACGACCGTGCTCGGCTCGGCTGCACCCGCGAAGCAGTGCTCATTGCCGCACAGGCAGGCCAAGCGGTCCTGCCCGTGCGCCAGGGCCCCCATCGCGTCGGAGCGGCGTTGATCGCGCGTGCGGGGATCGTCGTCGCACACCGTGCAGGCCAGCGCGTCCAGCCGTTGGTCGAGCGCCTCGGCGTCGGTGGCGAACAGGGTGCCCCATAGCGTGGCCAGCCCGGAGGCGTCGTCGAGGTAGACGTCGATGCCGCGACCGCGGGCGCTCTCCTGCATGCGGCGCACCGCGTACGGGTCGTGCTTGGCGATCAGTGCGTCGATGGCCTGGTCGGTCCGGTCCAACGACATCGGCCCCCATCCCTGGACCAGAACGGCCAGTGCCGCGTCGACGGCACGCATCGCGTCGGGAGCCTTGATCAGTGCGGTCCGGTGCACGATGGTCGAGACCAGGCGGTACCCGATCAGCCCGTCGGCGAACAGCGCGGCGATCTTGGGCAGCCGGTCGCGCAGTGCAGTGCCGATCAACAGCAGGTGCGAGGCGTATCCCGGCGTGAGTTGTTGGGTCGCACCGATCTCGGCGCTGACTGCACCCCAGTTGTCCAGGAACCACTGGTCCCGGTTGGCCGATCCCGATGCGGCGTGGAGGGCGTCGAGCATGGCGACCATCCCGGCCAGCCGGCGTGCGCAGGCGGCGTTCTCGACCCGTGCCCACGCCAGGGTCGCGGCGGCCCCGGAGGTACGGGAAGCCTCGTCGAGAAGGTCGAACATGCTTTCGAATTTACCGGCCCGCACCGACCGCGACTACCCGCCGTATCCACGCCTGTGGATGAAAGCCGGACTGTGGACAAACGGCGGTCCCATCACCGAAAGTCAGTGCCCATGCTAATGCGCCAAACTCGAAGGCCCTAGGGCCTCGCCAGCATCCGCGCGACGTGGGTGCGCGCAATCGACTCGGCGTAGGCACCGCTGACCCGGTCCGGTTCGACGGCCACCGAGCACGCGAGACCGTCGAGCAACGCGAGTAGTTCGACTGCCGCGGCGCGGTCGTCGAGATCAGGTGCTGCGACGGCGATGGTGCGACGCAAGAGGTCCTCGATGGCCAGCCAGTCGGCGCGGTGCCGTGCCGCCGTGGGCTCGTCGACTGCCGCGCGCGCCAGCCGTAGCAGCCAGGTGACGCTGATGTCGCGGTCGTCGGCGCTGATCAGTGCCGCAGCCAGTTCGGCCAGCTGCTCGGCGGCTGGCATGTCGGGGCCGATGCGCTCGGCGAGCCGGGCCCGGAACCGGTCGGCAGCGAGGTCCATCGCCGCGGCGAGCATGGCGTCCTTGGTCGGGAAGTGGTGTTGCACTGCGCCGATCGAGACTCCCGCCAGCGCAGCGACTCTGCGCACCGAGACGCCCTCGAAACCATCGGCGACCAGAGCGCGCAACACCGCGTCCGCCATGCGCTCATACGACTCGCCCATCACCCCATGATAGCCCTACCAATACGATCGTATTGGTACGGTCGGCGAACATGAGCTCCTCTCGACTCGCGTCGCTCGACGTGCTGCGCGGCATCGCGATCCTTGGCACGTTGGGCACCAACATCTGGATCTTCACCCATCCCGAGGGGCTCATCGGGTACATCAACGGCACACCCGACTCGGGTTGGCGAGGGGTCGAGATCGGGTTGCAGTTGATGACTCAGGGCAAGTTCCTCGGGCTGCTCACAGTCATGTTCGGCATAGGCCTTGCGCTGCAACAGCGCTCGGCCCGCCGTGCTGGACAGCGCTGGCCGGGCAGCTACCCCTGGCGCGCCATGCTGCTGCTGCTCGACGGCATCGTGCACTTCGTCCTGATGACCGAGTTCGACGTGTTGGTCGGTTACGCGATCACGGGCTGGATCGTGTCCTACCTGCTGGTCACCTCACCGCGGACGCAGCGGCGCGTGATCGCCGGGGCGGCCGCGGTGCACGTCACGCTGCTGACCCTGGTCACCGTCACGCTGTTCACGCTCCCCCGCGGCGCCGCTCTCCCGCGGCGCTCGACCCCAATCCGTATGCCGACGGCTCTTGGTGGGATCTGGTGCTCTTCCGCCTGGACCACGTCTTGCTGTTCCGTCTTGAGACCTTGTTCATCTTCCCGTTGTCGATCGCCCTGTTCCTGGTGGGAGCCGGGCTCTTTCACGCCGGTGTGCTCGAGGAGCGGGGCACGCGCCTGCGCCGGCGGCTGATGCTGGCCGGCTTCGGAGTGGCGTTGCCCATCGACGTCGCACTCGAGGTGAGCGGAGCAGGCGGCGGCGGTCTGCTGCTCGCCCGGTACGGCGCCGCGCCGATCGTCGCGCTGGCGATCCTTGCCGTGGTGGCCGAGTTCTACCCCCGCCGCCCCAGCCACCAGCTCGGCATCCGGCCGTCGACTGAAGGAAGTCGGCCGGATGGCGTTGTCGTGCTACGTGTTTCAGAACCTGGTCGCCTCGGCACTGTGCTACGGCTGGGGCCTGGGCCTTGCCGCCATGGTGCCCGCCGAACAGCGGGTGCCCGCCACCGTCGCGATCTACCTCGTCGTCGCAGCTGTGACGATGACGATCGCGCATCTGTGGCTACGGCGCTTCGCCCGCGGACCCGTCGAATGGCTGTGGAACAGCACGTATCAAGCCATCACACGCCCACGCACGAACCGCGACACCGTCGCAGCCGCTTAGAGGTACTGCCCCAGGTTCGACTCGGTGTCGATGGCCCGGCTGGCACTCGAACTCTTGCCGGTGACGAGCGTGCGGATGTAGACGATCCGCTCGCCCTTCTTGCCCGAGATACGAGCCCAGTCATCGGGATTCGTCGTGTTCGGCAGGTCCTCGTTCTCGGCGAATTCGTCGACGATCGAGTCAAGCAGGTGCTGGATGCGCAGACCGTGCTGACCACTTTCCAGGACGGCCTTGATCGCGTTCTTCTTCGCGCGGTCGACGACGTTCTGGATCATTGCACCGGAGTTGAAGTCCTTGAAGTACATGACTTCCTTGTCACCGTTGGCGTAGGTGACCTCCAGGAACCGGTTGTCGTCGATTTCGGCGTACATTCGGTCGACGACCTTCTCGATCATCGTCTTGATGGTCAGCGCGCGGTCACCGCCGAACTCGCCCAAATCATCGGAGTGCAAGGGCAAGTTCTCGACGAGGTACTTGCTGAAGATGTCCTGTGCCGACTCGGCATCCGGTCGCTCGATCTTGATCTTGACGTCCAGGCGGCCGGGCCGCAGGATCGCCGGATCGATCATGTCCTCGCGGTTGGAGGCACCGATGACGATGACGTTCTCGAGGCCCTCGACGCCGTCGATCTCCGAAAGCAGCTGCGGGACCACGGTGGTCTCCACGTCGGAGCTGACGCCAGTCCCGCGGGTACGGAAGATCGAGTCCATCTCGTCGAAGAACACGATCACGGGGGTGCCCTCGGAGGCCTTCTCCCGCGCCCTCTGGAAGATCAGCCGGATGTGGCGCTCCGTCTCGCCGACGAACTTGTTCAGCAGCTCCGGGCCCTTGATGTTGAGGAAGTACGACTTCGCCTCGCGGGCGTCCTCGCCACGAACCTCGGCCATCTTCTTGGCCAGTGAGTTGGCCACGGCCTTGGCGATCAATGTCTTACCGCAACCGGGAGGACCGTAGAGCAGCACACCCTTCGGCGGCCGCAGCGAGTACTCGCGGTACAGGTCCTTGTGCAGGAACGGCAGTTCGACGGCGTCGCGGATCTGCTCGATCTGCCGCGTCAGCCCGCCGATGTCCTCGTAGCTGACGTCGGGAACCTCTTCGAGCACCAGGTCCTCGACCTCGGCCTTGGGGATGCGTTCGAACGCGTACCCGGCCTTGGTGTCGACCAGCAGCGAGTCACCTGGGCGCAGCTTGCGCGGCCGCAGGTCGTCGTCGACGCCTTCGTCCACCTGGGACGGAGTGTCCTCGACCAAGACCAAGGGCTCGGCAAGCCAGACGATGCGCTCCTCGTCGGCGTGCCCGACGACCAGCGCGCGATGACCGTCGGCGAGGATCTCGCGCAACGTGCTGATCTCGCCGACGGCTTCGAAGTTGCCGGCTTCGACCACGGTCAGCGCTTCGTTCAGGCGGACGGTCTGGCCCTGCTTGAGTTCGCCGACCTCGATGTTCGGCGAGCAGGTCAGGCGCATCTTTCGGCCAGAGGTGAACACGTCGACCGTGTCGTCCTCGTGCGTGCCGAGGAGCACGCCGTAACCGCTGGGCGGCTGACCGAGCCGGTCGACCTCCTCGCGGAGCGCGAGCAGCTGCTGGCGCGCCTCCTTCAGCGTGTCCATCAGCTTCGCGTTGCGAGACGCGAGCGAGTCGATCCTGGCTTCGAGCTGGTGCACGTCGCGGGCGGTTCGCAGCCCGCTGTTGGCACCTACTGCCTGCTCAAGCTGTTCACGCAGCGCCGCCGCCTCACGGCGAAGTTCCTCGAGTTCGGCAGCGTCATCGCTCGACATTGGAGTGTCACGATCTTCTCGGTAGGCTCCCGAATGTTCGGACTCACTCATGTTGCGCCCCTTCCCGCACCGGAAGTTGGTGCAGTAACAACTTCAACGCTACCGGCGATTCAGTCATTGTGTGCGGTGTAGGAATTCGACACACCAGCAACACTGTTAACCTCGTGTTTAGTTGGCCCCGTTGAAAGGACAGCCGTGATCTTCAAAACCCTCGTTACCGGCATGGCAGCAGCCGCTGTGGTAGCCGCAGCCGCGGGTGGTGTGACTTCCATTGCAGCGAGCGCCTCGCCGGCCGCTCCGGCGATCCAGCCGGTCGTGTGGGACATCCCGTTCCCGCAGGCCCCTGCGCCGGAACTGCAGCCCCAGCTGCTGCAAACCCTTCAGGGCCTCGCCTCAGGCGGCTCGTTCTCCGGAGCGAAGGCCAGCTACATCGAGGGTGGCATCGGCCGCATCGAAGGCATCGCCGCGGATCGCGCGTACCGAAACGCCGCGGCAGACGGCAAGTTCCCGCTGACCTTCGTCATCGCCGACATCGACTCTGACGGCGTAAACGTGACCGCGAACGTCACCGCGACGGCAGCCACCGGCGGCACCAACTCGCAGCCAGTGACATTCGTCGCAGGCCCGAGCCCCAGCGGCTATCAGATCTCCAAGCAGTCCGCCTTGGCGCTGCTGAGCTCCGCGGGCTAAACCCATCCGGTGCGCAGCACCCCAGCCGTAATCCTGAGCGCCGTCACGACCGTGGCGGCGCTCGGGGTTGCTGGGTGTGCGCAGACCCCGCCACCCGCGCAGTCGCCGAGCCACCAGCCGACCACGGTCGCCGCCGCTCCGTCGGCCGCCCCGCTGCCGTCGCCGGATGCGTTGACCGGCGTGCTCTACCGCCTGGCCGACACTTCGATTCCGGTTGAGCAGAAGGTCGGCCTCGTGCAGTACGCGACGGTCGACGACCAGCCCGTACTGACCAACTTCGGCGAAGCGCTCAAGGCCAACGGCTTCGTGCCGCTCAACGTTGCGGCGACCGACCTCGCCTGGTCGGCCCAACCCGGCAACGTGTTGGCCAACGTCACGCTCAGCACCGCGGATCCGGCCGTCAAGCCGTTCACCTATCCGATGGAATTCACCCCGCTCCACGACGCCTGGCAGTTGACCCAGCGCACCGCCGATCAACTTCTGCCGCTGGCAGGCACCACCGCACCCAAACCGTCGAGCTGATTCACCGTGTGGATCGGCTGGCTGGAGTTCGACGTGCTCCTCGGTGACGTGCGATCGCTCAAGCAGAAGCGGTCCGCGATCCGGCCCGTGATCGCCGAACTTCGGCGCAAGTTCGACGTGTCCGCCGCCGAGACGGGCGACCAGGATCTGCACCGCAGGGCCGGCCTCGGGGTTGGGGTCGTGGCCGCCGACCGAAATCACGTCGTCGACGTTCTCGATGCGGCCGAGCGACTGGTCGCAGAACGGCCCGAGTTGGAGTTGCTCTCGGTACGTCGCCGTCTGCGGAGCAGCGCCGACGACTGAAGTCTGCGGAGCAGCGCCGACGACTGAAGTCTGCGCCGCAGCACCGACGACTAAGCGCCGGGTATTTGGCGCTTGCGCCGCAGCGGGGTCGGTGTCACCGCGCCTGGCGCCAGCTTGCGCACACTGATCAGGAACGCGGTGTGGCCCCGCATGGAGTGCTGCGGCCGCACCGCCAACCCGACGACGTCCCAGCCGCGCTGCAGGCTCTCCCACGACCGCGGCTCGGTCCAGCACTGCTGCTCGCGCAGCGCCTCGACGGTCCGCGACAACTGCGTGACCGTTGCGACGTAGATGATCAGCACGCCGCCGGGGACCAGCGCGGCGCCGACGGTCTCGAGCACCTCCCACGGCGCGAGCATGTCAAGGACCGCCCGATCCACCTGCGGCCCGTCATAGTCGGCGACGTTGGCAATGCGCAGATTCCAGTTGGCGGGATGCTCGCCGAAGAACGTGGTGACGTTGCGCTCCGCATGCGGGGCGTGGTCGTCGCGCACCTCGTAGGACGTCACGGTGCCCTCGGGACCGACCGCACGAAGCAGCGAGCACGTCAGCGCACCGGAGCCCGCGCCGGCCTCAAGGACGTGCGCACCGGGGAACACGTCGCCCTCGTGCACGATCTGCGCGGCGTCCTTGGGGTAGATCACCTGGGCGCCGCGTGGCATCGACAACACGTAGTCGATGAGCAGCGGGCGCAGCACCAGGAACTGGTCGCCGTTGGTCGACTTCACCACGCTGCCCTCGGGCAGTCCGATCACGGTGTCGGCGGCGATCGCGCCTCGGTGGGTGTGGAACTCCGCGCCCGGCTGGAGCACCATCGTGTAGTGCCGGCCCTTGGCATCGGTCAACTGCACGCGGTCACCCACGACGAACGGACCGGTTACTGGCACGGACGACAGCCTGCCAGCCGACGCGCCGGAGCGGGT
The DNA here is from genome assembly GCF_014202335.1 of Mycobacterium sp. AZCC_0083. Classification (GTDB taxonomy): domain Bacteria; phylum Actinomycetota; class Actinomycetes; order Mycobacteriales; family Mycobacteriaceae; genus Mycobacterium. The sequence goes on from NZ_JACHGP010000002.1 coordinate 655,288, forward strand.
GCGCGGGTTGTCGGAGCAGGCTCCTAGGCTGGGTTCGGAGGGCAGGAGCGAAGCGACCCGGGAAGGGACAGTGCGATGAGTGACGAACCGGCCGCGCCTGCCAGGCGCCCGGCGTTGTCGCCGTCGCGGGCAAGCGACTTCAAGCAGTGCCCTCTGCTGTACCGGTTCCGGGCCATCGACCGGTTGCCAGAGCCGTCGTCGACGGCGCAGGTGCGCGGCTCCGTCGTGCACGCGGCACTGGAACAGCTGTACGCACTGCCCGCCGCCGACCGCGGACCCGAGACCGCGATGACGCTCGTCGAGCCTGCGTGGGAGCGGGTGGCCACCGAGAGGCCCGAATTCGCCGCCGAGTTCGCACCGGAGTTGCGGGCCGAACTGCTCGACGAGGCGCGCAAGCTGCTCTCCGGTTACTACCGGCTGGAGGATCCGCGGCGGTTCGACCCGCAAAGCTGCGAGCAACGGGTCGAGGTCGAGCTGTCCGACGGCACGCTGCTTCGCGGGTTTGTCGACCGGATCGACGTGGCGCCCACAGGCGAAATGCGCGTTGTCGACTACAAGACGGGCAGGGCGCCGTCGGCAGTGCGCGAACTGGCCGAGGCCAAGGCGATGTTCCAGATGAAGTTCTACGCGGTGGCGCTGCTGCGGTCCCGCGAGGTGTTGCCCGCCCGGTTGCGGCTGCTGTATCTGGCCGACGGTCAGGTGCTGGACTACACGCCCGACCTGGACGAGCTGCTGCGGTTCGAGAAGACGTTGATGGCGATGTGGCGGGCCATTCAGGCGGCAGGGGTGACGGGAGACTTCCGGCCCAAGCCGTCACGGTCGTGCGACTGGTGCGCGCACCACGAGCACTGCCCCGTCTTCGGTGGCACGCCGCCGCCGTACCCGGGGTGGCCACAGCCCGTGGAGCCGGCGGCGTGATCGACCCCTACTACCATCGGCTGCCCGCCGATGGCGAGTTTCAGGTGTTCGCGTCCGCCGAGGGCACCGGCAGCAACTGGGACACCACGATCCAGCACGGATCGCCGCCGTTGGCGTTGCTGACCAAGGCGATCGAGGAGCTGGCCGGCGGCTCCTCGCAGCGGGTAGGCCGTTTGGTCCTGGACATCCTCGGCGCCATTCCCGTTGCGCCCGTGAAGGTTCGGGCCTGGGTGGAGCGGCCCGGCGCCCGCATTTCCCTGATGGCGGCCGAGATGCTCACGACCAGGCCCGACGGCACCGACCGCGCGGTGGCCCGGTTGAGCGCGTGGTTGTTGGCAACCACTGACACCGCCGACGCCGTCACCGACCGCCATCCCCCGCTGGTCGAAGGCGCGGCGGAGCCGCACGCGCATGACTGGCTCGGCGCGCCGGGCTACGTGCAGACGGTCAGCTGGCGCACCCAGGTGACCGCTTCCGGCGAGTCCAACGAGGCGTGGCTCAGCCCGCTCGTCTCCCTGGTCGACGATGAGCCGCTCACCGACCTGCAGCGGCTGACGATGGTGGTCGACACCGCCAACGGCGTCGGCGCTGCGTTGGATCCGGACGAGTTCGTGTTCATGAACACCGACACCGCGGTGCACCTGCACCGGGCACCGTCCGGCAACGACTTCGGGCTACGCTCCCGCGGATCCATCGGACCGGACGGCATCGGCGTCACCACCGCCGAGATCTATGACCGCGACGGCTTCATCGGGACGTCGGCGCAGACACTGCTGGTCCAGCGGCGGTGATGTCGAGCAGCCGCTCGAGCGTCGCCAGCTGGCTCGGGTAGTCGCCCTCCAACTTGGCCAGCAGCGTCGTGATCCCCGCGTCGCGGTACTTACCCACCCGCTCGGCGATACCGTCCGGTGTGCCAACGAGATTCGTGAGCCTGCCGAGGTCGATCGGCACGGCTTGGCGGGCTTCGTCGCGTTTTCCTTCCTGCCACAGCGAGGCGACCTTCTCGACGTCGTCGCCGTAGCCCAGCCTGGTGAACGCGTCGTTGTAGAAATTGCGGCCGCCCGAACCCATCGCGCCGATGGTGAACGCGTACCCGTCGGCGTGCCTGCGCGCGGCGGCATCGGCGGACGCCTCGTCGTCGTGGATCTCGACGGCGACCGGCGCGACGAGGTCGAGATCGGCCAACGTGCGGCCTGCGCGCTCGGCGCCTTCGAGGAGCGGACCGAAGAACACCTCTGCAGCCTCGGGGATGAACGCGTTGCCGAGCCAGCCGTCGGCCGCCTCACCGGTGAGTCGCAGGTTGCGCGGCCCCATCGCCGCCACGTAGACGGGCACGTGGCGTGGATTCACCAGCGGCCGCAGCGCGGTGCCGCTGCTGTCCGGCAGCGGCAGCGGATAGATCTCGCCGTCGTGTTCGAGCCGGTCCCCCCTGCTGACGATCCGGATGATCTCGATCGTCTCCCTGGTCGTCTCGACGGGCTTGCGGAACCGGACACCGTGCCAGCCCTCCATCACGCGCGGGCCCGACGTGCCGACACCCAACAGGAATCTGCCGCCAGACATCTCCTGCAGGCTCAGCGCGGACGTCGCCAGCATCGCGGGACTGCGCGAACCCAGCTGCACCACAAACGTTCCCAGCTTGATCGTCGACGTCTTGGCCGCCACGTACGCCAATCCGGTCAGCGCGTCGTAGCCCCACACCTCGGGCACCCACAACGAGTCGACACCGATGCGTTCTGCGGCCTCGGCGAACTCCACTGCGCCAGGCGCCCGCGGCTCGATCATGGCGCCGATCTTCACGGTTGCCTCACTTTCGTGTCGTTCCAGTCGCACCCACTCGCATCCTTGGCATGCTGCAACAGTGCGCTACCGCGATCAGCCAACGATAGAAGTGACACAGCGGGTCCGCTGCGATGTCGCCACGCTGTGGAAACACGTCACGGACATCACTCTGCCAGCGCGCTGCTCGACGGAGCTGGAGACAGTCGAATGGCTCGATGGCTCCGACCACGTCGAGGTCGGTGCACGCTTCTGCGGCCGCAGCAAGCACGACGCGTTCGGCGACTGGGAGGCGGTGTGCGAGGTCGTCGAGGTCGAAGACCAGCGCCGCTGGGTGTGGAACGTCATCGGGCTCGACGGCATCGGCGCGACCTGGGGGTTCGAGGTGGAGCCGACCAGCGACGGCGCGCTGGTTCGGCAGTGGGGCCGGATGGGACCCGGACCGTCCGGTCTGACGCCGGCGATCGTCGCGCAACCGGACAAAGAGGCCAGGATCGTTGCGCGTCGGCTGTCCGAATGGCAGCAGAACATGCAGGCCAACCTCGAATGGATCCGGTCGCAAGTAGAAGTCTGATCTTCTGGGCGAGCGAAGCGACGGGGGATTCAAACGCTATATTTGCTTGCATCTATATAGCTGATCTGCAATATTAGTGGAGTGGACGTCTTCGAGGCCGTGGCCGAACCGAGCAGGCGCGCCCTGCTGGATGCGCTCACCGAGGGCGAACGCACGGCAGGCGAACTGGTCTCCACGCTGCCAGGCCTGACTCAGCCCACCGTGTCCCGGCACCTGCGGGTGTTGCGTGAGGTCGGACTCGTCGAGGTCCGGCCGGACGCACAGCGCCGCATCTACGCGCTGCGGGCCGACGGCCTCGCCGAGATGGACGAATGGGTCTCCCGGTATCGCCGCTACTGGGCAGGCCATCTCGACGCGCTGGAGCAACACCTGCAATCGACGCATCTGGAGACGAAATGATCGGCCGCGAAGGGCAACTCAGCATCGAGGGCGACCGCGCGGTGCTGCGCTTCGAACGACGACTGCCGTATCCGCCCGCAGCGGTGTGGTCAGCGCTCACCGAACCCAGTCACCGTGACCGCTGGATGGGCAAGTCCTCGATCGAGCCGCGCGAAGGCGGCGCCATCGAGACGGTGGCGTCGGGCCCGCAACTGCCGCCGGACATGAAGCGGATGACGGGCCGGATTCTGATCTGGGATCCGCCGCACGTGCTGGAACACGAATGGCACCAGCAGATCGTCGAGCCCGGCGTGGTCCGCTACGAGCTTCACCCGGACGGCGACGCGGGCACTCTTCTGCGGTTCACCCACCGCGGCCTCGGCGTGCCCAACGCCACCGGTTTCCGGCCCGGTACTCAGGCCTTCCTCGACCGCCTGGAAGCCCACCTCGCCGGCGACCCGCTGCCCAACTGGGCCGAACGCTATCGCGAGATCGCCGGTGTCCCACCCACCTATGACCGATGAAGGAAAACACATGAGCGGCAATCACTCCCACGCGACACCGGTCCTGGCGGTCGCCTATCACTCCGGCTTCGGCCATACGTCCACCCTCGCAGCTGCGGTGGCGGCAGGCGCCGGGACGGGCGGCGCCAAGGTGAGCGTGATCGCGGTGGACGCGATGACCGACGCCGACTGGGACGTCCTCGACCGGGCCGACGGCATCATCTTCGGCAGCGCCACCTACATGGGCAACGTGTCAGCCGGATGGCAGTCCTTCGCCGAGCAGACGGGGCGCCGCTGCCAGAACGGGACGTGGCGGGACAAGGTGGCCGCCGGCTTCACCAACTCCGGAGCCAAGAGCGGCGACAAGTTGTCCGCGCTGGTGTCACTTGCGGTGTTCGCCGCCCAACACCACATGCACTGGGTCAATCTCGGCTTGGGAGCGGGCTGGAACAGCGCGGCGGGCAGCGAGAACGACCTGAACCGGCTCGGGTTCTGGCTGGGTGCGGGCGCGCAGACCGACGTGGACGCCAACCCCGACCAGGTGCACCCCTCCGACGTCGCAACCTGCGAGCATCTCGGACACCGGGTTGCGGTGGTCAGTCGTCAGATGGTCGCGGGACGCGCTGTGGTGCAACCTATTTCAGCGGCTTCATCTCTTGCAGCATCGTCGGCACCAACTCGCTGACGGTCGGGTGGATGTGCATGGTCCGTGAGATCGCCGTGTAGGGCAGTTTCGCGGTCATCACGTCGAGGATGTCCTGGATGACCTCGTCACCGCCGACGCCGAGGATCGCGGCGCCGAGGATCTCCTCGGTGTCGGCGTCGACCACCACCTTCATGAACCCCTGTGTCTCGCCCTTCTCCACCGCGCGACCGACGCGGGTCATGGGGCGCTTGCCCACCAACGCCTTTCGGCCGGACTTGCGGACCTCGTCGACCGTCATGCCCGCGCGGCCCAGTGGCGGATCGGTGTACAACGCGTAGGTCGTGACCCGGTCGCTGACCCGGCGCGGATCGTCGTCGAGCAGGTTGGCGGCCACGATCTCGAAGTCGTTGTACGACGTGTGCGTGAAGGCACCCTTGCCGTTGCAGTCCCCCATCGCCCAGATGTGTTCGACGCTGGTCTGCAACTGGTCGTCGACGGTGACGAAGCCCCGCGCGTCGGTCTCGACCCCGGCGACGTCGAGGCCGAGGTCGTCGGTGTTGGGCCTGCGCCCCGTCGCGACGAGGAGATGCGTGCCGGATACGGGTTCGGCTCCGTCGCTGGGGTACAGGTCGAACCCGTTGTCCTGCTTGACGATCCGCATCGACGTGGCGTTGACGTGAATGTCGATTCCCTCGGCCTCGAGGATCTCCTTGATCGCGGCCGACACGTCCTCGTCCTCGCGGGAGGTCAGCCGCGGACCCTTCTCGACGACACTGACCTTGGCGCCGAACCGGCGGTACATCTGGGCGAACTCCAGCGCGATGTAGCTGCCGCCGACGATCACCAGATGCGCGGGCAGCACGTCGAGGTCGAGGATGCCCACGTTGGTCAGGTAGTCCACGTCGGCAAGGCCCGGAATGTCCGGCACGACGGCGCGACCACCGACGTTGAGGTAGATCCGGTCGGCCGTCAGCACCTCGTCGTCGACCCGGATGGTGTGCGGATCCTCGAAGCGGGCGTGCCCACGGATGAAAGTGCAACCGTCCATTCCCTCGAGCCATGACTCAACGCCGTGACGGTCGTCGAGCATGATGGCGTCCTTGCGCGCCTTGACCTTTGCCATGTCGACGGTGACATCGCCGGTGCCTCCCCCGATGTTGATGCCGTACTCGGCTCCTCGGCGGGCGACGTGCGCCGTGTGCGCGCTGGCGACCAGTGTCTTGGTCGGAATGCAGCCGTAGTTGACGCAGGTGCCACCGACCAGCTTGCGCTCGATCACGGCGACGGTCTGTCCTGCCGCGGTCAGCCGCCCGGCTAGTGGCGGGCCTGCCTGGCCTGCACCGACGATGATGGCGTCGAATTGTCGTGTCACGGTGGGCAAGTCAGATGATGCTGGCGAGGGCGACGACGGCGAACCCACCAAGCACCGCGACGGCGTCCTCGGTCAGTGCGACGGGCAGATCGTGTCCACCGTTGCGTTCGACGAGACCGCTACGCGCCCGGTAACCGGCCAGAGTGCCGAGGACCGCGCCGACCACGCCTGCGCCGGTCGAGCTGAAGGTGTGATGCCAGCCGGCACCGATCACCGCGCCGGCGAATGCGCCAGTGACGAGCCGCGCGATGAACTGCGGCGGCACCGTACGGCTGGGCGTGGACGGCAGCTGATCGGTGACCAGCTCCACCGCCAGCAGGATGGTCAGGACGGTGACCGTGATCGGGTGACCGACCCACTCCGCCCACGTGCCGTCGACGGGAAGCCAGTTCAGCATCGCGCCCCACGCCACCACGGCAGGCGGGGTCAGCGCCCGCAAACCTGCCACGAAACCGATGAGTAGTGCGAGAACGATGACTAGCACTTGCGTCATGGCAGGAAGTTAGCACCCAAGCCGGTCAGAAGCGACAGAACCTGATGTCGGATGCCAGGATCGCCTTCGCGCCGATCGCCGCTAGCTCGTCCATGATCGAGTTGACGTCCCTGCGGGGTACCAGGGCCCGCACCGCAACCCAGGCCGGATCGGCTAGCGGGGCGATGGTGGGCGACTCGAGTCCGGGGGTGACCTCGGTCGCGGCGTCGAGCACCGTTCGCGGACAGTCATAGTCGAGCATCAGGTACTGCTGACCGAACACGACACCTTGCACGCGTCCGACGAGTTGGTCACGCGCGGCCGCCCCATCCTGGTCGGGCTCGGCCCGCTCGATGAGCACCGCCTCCGAGTCGCACAGGGAGTCACCGAACGCCACCAGGTCGTGCAGTCGCAGCGTGCGCCCCGAACCCACCACGTCGGCGATGGCATCGGCGACGCCCAGCTGGATGGAGATCTCCACCGCCCCGTCGAGTCGGATGACGTTGGCCTCAATCCCGCGGGTCGCCAGGTCCTTTCGCACCAGGTGCGGATACGCGGTGGCGATCCGCTTGCCCGCCAGGTCCTCGACGGTCCAGCTCTGCCCGGCCGGGGCGGCATAGCGGAAGCTCGCCGAGCCGAACCCGAGCGCCAACCGTTCGGTCACCGGGGCATCGGAATCCTGCGCCAGATCGCGGCCGGTGATCCCGAGGTCGAGCTGCCCCGAACCGACGTAGATCGCAATGTCCTTGGGCCGCAGGAAGAAGAATTCGACGTTGTTGGCCTGATCGACGACCGTGAGGTCCTTGGGGTCGCTTCGGCGACGGTAGCCGGCCTCGGACAGGATCTCGGCGGCCGATTCGCTCAGTGCACCCTTGTTCGGGACGGCGACCCGCAGCATGCCGTTCGTCGATGAGCCGCTTGCGCGAAGAGAATCGTTCATAGCTTCGCGTACACGTCGTCGAGTGAAAGCCCGCGCGAGATCATCAGCACCTGAGTCCAGTACAGCAACTGGCTGATCTCGTCGGCCAGCGCCTCATCGCCCTCGTGTTCGGCCGCCAGCCATACCTCGCCGGCCTCTTCGAGGATCTTCTTGCCAAGCCCGTGCACCCCGCCATCGAGGGCGGCGACGGTGCCGCTTCCCTCCGGGCGGGTGCGGGCCCGCTCGGTCAGTTCGGCGAACAGGGCGTCGAAGGTCTTCACGGCAGGCGATTGTTCCACGTGCCGTGCATCGAAGTCACGGCGGTTTCGCCACAGCGACTAGGTGCTGGCCTTTGGCAGTTCGTCGTGCAGGATCTCGGCGTGCATGTCCTCAAGCGATACGCCCTTGGTTTCGCGCACCCACTGCCAGACGAACACGAACGACAGGACAGCGCACAACGCGTAGAACCCGTAGGCCAGGCCCAGGTGATTGCGCAGTTGCGGGAACGACACGGTGATCGCCCAGTTCGCCGCCCACTGACCAGCGGCCGCCAGGCCGAGCGCGGCCGCCCGGATCCGGTTCGGGAACATCTCGCCGAGCAGGACCCACACCACCGGACCCCACGACATGCCGAACGCGACGACGAACACGTTGGCGGCGACGAGTGCGATCGGTCCTGCGGCGCCCTCGAGGAACGGTTTGCCGTCCGCGCCGACCGCCGCGGTACCGAAGATGACCGCCATCGTCGCCAACGACACCGCCATGCCGGTCGAGCCGACCAGCAGCAGCGGCTTACGGCCCACCTTGTCGATCAGTGCGATCGCGATCAGCGTGGTGAGGATGTTGACCACCGAAGTGATCACCGTGATGACGAACGACTGGCTCTCGTCGAATCCGACGGCCTCCCAGAGGACGTTGGAGTAGTAGAAGATCACGTTGATACCGACGAACTGCTGGAAGACCGACAGGCCCACGCCCACCCAGACGATGCCGTACAGGCCACCCGTCGGCTTGCGGAGGTCATGCCAGGACGGCTTGTCCTCGCGCTCCAGCGTCTCCCGGATCCTGGTGATAGTGATCTCGAGGTTCTTCTCGCCGAGCAGCATGTTCAGCACCCTGCGGGCTTCCGGAATCTTGTGGCTGGCAACCAGATAGCGCGGCGACTCCGGAATGGTGAACGCCAACCCGCCGTACACCAGCGCGGGCACCGCCATCACCAGGAACATCCAGCGCCAGGCCTCCATGCCAAGCCACAGCTCCTCGCCTGCGCCGCCTGCGATCTGCGCCAACACGTAGTCGATGGCCAGCGAAAGGAAGATGCCGGACACGATCGCCAACTGCTGCAAGGAGCCCAGTCGGCCGCGGATGCGTGGTGGTGACGTCTCGGCGATGTAGGCAGGCGCGATCACCGACGCGATACCGACGCCGATACCGCCGACGACCCGGAAGATGACGACCAACCACACATTCGGTGCCAAACCCGTCCCGATGGCACTGATGAGAAAGAACACCGCGGCGATCTTCATGACCGAGATACGGCCGATGCGGTCGGCGATCCGGCCGGCGGTCATGGCGCCTGCGGCCGCGCCAAGCAGCGCCGAGGCCACCGCGAAACCGAGCGAGGCGTTGCCGATGCCGAATTCTTCCTGAATCGACGAAACCGCCCCGTTGATGACCGCGCTGTCATACCCGAACAGCAGGCCGCCGAGTGCGGCAACCGAGGCGATGCGGATGGCGGTGCGGCCTGACGAGAAGTCCTCGTCACTGATTACCGACGAGGAGTCGTCGACGGGTGGACCCTGACCGGCCATGAGGCTTCCTTCCGCAGCGCTGCGTGACGTGTGTCACACCTACGATTGCACAGTCGAAGGAGCGGTAGGGCCGTATCCCGGCCGTGGTTTTCCGGGTCAGGCCAGCTGTTCGTCGCGCTCGCCGGAGAGGCTCGCGAAGATGCCCCGCAGATCGTCGACGTCGAGTTCGCTCAGCGAACTCACGTGCCTGCGGTACGGACCTCCCGGCACGTCGACGTCGTTGGGTACCACCAGAACCGGGGCCCCGGCCGCCTCGGCCGCAGCGGTGCCCGTCACGGAGTCCTCGATCGCAAGACACTGCGACGCGTCGAAGCCCAGCAACTCTGCCGCGCGCAGGTACGGGTCGGGCGCGGGCTTGGCATGCACCACCTCGTCCCCACACACGGTCGCCGAGAAATAGTGGCGGCCAATGCTGTTCAGCGCACGCTCGGTGAGGTCGCGCCGGGTGTTGGTGACCAGAGCCAGCGGTACGCCCGCCGCGACGAGCTTCTCGAGAAGCTCCTGGGCGCCTGGCAGCCACGGCAGCCCCGTCTCGAACAGCTCACCGGTGTAGTCGTGCAGCCAGTCGGCGGATTCGGCCATCGCCGCAGGCTCCGGCTCAAGACCGAGTTCGGCGTAGACGGCCCTCATGACGCTCTCCGACGAACCGCCCACCGTCGCCTCGCGCGCCTCAGGGCTCAATACGCCGCCGAGACGCGCGCAGAGCGCGTTCATCGATACGTCCCAGAGCTTTTCGGAGTCGACAAGCGTGCCGTCCATGTCCCAGAGCACCGCTTGCACGCCCCAATTCTGTCATGGGCCCGCGCTAGCGTGAAATCATGACGATTCTCGTGACCGGCGCCACCGGGAACATCGGCCGCCGCGTGGTCGATCACCTCATCGACCTGGGCGCCAACGACATCCGCGCTCTGACCAGGAATCCCGCGAAGGCCAACCTGCCCGACACCGTGACACCCGTGATCGGTTACCTCGGCGATCCGGAGTCACTGAGGGCGGCGCTGGCCGGCGTGGAGCGGATGTATCTGGCGCCGTTGCCGCAGACGTTGGATGCCACGCTAGAGCTGGTCAAGACGGCAGGCGTGGAGTACGTCGTCGCGCTTTCAGGGAGCGCGCACTGGCAGGAGCACTCCGACGCGATCACCGCGTCCGGCGTGGTCAACACCCAGCTCGGACCAGGCGAGTTCTTGGAGAACTTCGCCATGTGGTCGGAGGCCATCAAGGCCACCCACACGGTCCGCGAGCCGTACCCGGACGTGGTTGCGGCGCCGATCTCGATGGACGACATCGCCAGGGTGGCCGCCGCGCTGTTGGTCGAGCCCGACCCGTCGCACTACGGCCAGTCCTACGAACTCACCGGCCCACAGGCGCTGACCCGCGCGCAGATCGCCGTCCAGATCGGCGTCGGCATCGGGGTCGACGTCACCTTCGAGGTGTGCAGCCGGGGCGATGCGGAGGCCGCGCTTCAAGCCAGGATGGGCGGGCAGGCGGCCTGGTATCTCGACCTGCTTGCCGAAGGTGTCAGCGCGCCGCAGCAGGCCAATTCACTGGTGACCGAACTGACCGGGACGCCGGCCCAGTCCGTGGCGCAGTGGGCGGCGCGAAACGCCGAGCTCTTCGTCTCGGCTCAGTCCTCCGGGTTGTAGGCGAGATTGGGGCCGAGCCAGCGTTCGGCTTCCTTCAGGGTCCAGCCCTTGCGCTTCGCGTAGTCGGCGACCTGGTCCTGGGACACCCGGCCGACCACGAAGTACTGCGACTGCGGGTGCGAGAAGTACCAGCCGCTGACGGCGGCACCGGGCCACATCGCCATCGACTCGGTCAGCTCGATGCCGGTCCGCTCTTGGACGTCCATCAACTCCCAGATCGTCGTCTTCTCGGTGTGCTCCGGGCAGGCCGGGTAACCGGGGGCAGGGCGGATTCCCACGTACTTCTCCCCGATGAGAGCCTCGTTGTCGAGCTGCTCGTCGGGTTGGAATCCCCAGAACTCCTTGCGGACCCGTTGGTGCATCCGTTCGGCGAATGCCTCTGCCAGCCGGTCGGCAAGCGATTCCAGCAGGATCGCGCTGTAGTCGTCGTTGGCTGCCTTGTACTCGACGATCTTGTCGTGGCTGCCGAGCCCGGTGGTGACGGCGAAGGCGCCGACGTAGTCCCGGAGGCCCGTTTCTTTGGGGGCGATGAAGTCGCCGAGCGACCGGTTCGGGATGCCGGCCCGGTGCTCGCCCTGCTGGCGCAGGTTGTGCAGCTTGGTCAGCACCGCGGTACGGGTCTCGTCGGTGTAGACCTCGACGTCGTCGCCGACCGCGTTCGCCGGGAAGAACCCGATCACGCCGTTGGCAGTCAGCCACTTCTCCTTGATCAGCGTGTCGAGCATCTCCTGGGCGTCGTCGTACAGCTTGCGGGCAGTCTCGCCCGAGACCGGATTGTTGAGGATGTCGGGGAAGCGGCCCTTCATCTCCCAGGCGTTGAAGAACGGCTGCCAGTCGATGTACTCGCGCAGCTCTGCAAAGTCGTAGTCAAGAAATTCTCGTACTCCCGCACCTTGCGCGGGCACCGGCGGTGTGTAGCCGTCCCACTCGATCGGCGTCCGGTTCGCGCGGGCCTTCTCCAGCGTCAGCATCGGCCGCTCGCTCTTCTGGGCGTGCCGTTCGCGCAGGGCGGCGTAGTCCTTTTCGGTGGCCTCCAGCAGGGCTGGCCGCTGCTTGTCGTCGAGGAGTGCAGCAGCGACCGGCACCGAGCGGGAAGCATCCTTCACCCAGACCACCGGACCGGTACGACGCGGCGACACCTTCACTGCCGTATGAGCGCGCGAGGTGGTCGCGCCACCGATCAGCAGCGGGATCTCCAGCCCCTGACGCTCCATCTCGACGGCGAAGTTGACCATCTCGTCCAGGGACGGGGTGATCAGGCCGGACAGCCCGATGATGTCGGCGTCGTGCTCCTTCGCCGCGTCCAGGATCTTCTGGGCAGGCACCATCACCCCGAGGTCGATCACTTCGTAGTTGTTGCACTGCAAGACGACCCCGACGATGTTCTTGCCGATGTCGTGGACGTCGCCCTTCACCGTCGCCATGATGATCGTGCCGTTGGTCTCTTTCCCAGCTGCAGCGCCAGACTCTTCCTTCTCCGCCTCGATGAACGGCAGCAGATACGCAACGGCCTTCTTCATCACCCGAGCCGACTTCACGACCTGGGGAAGGAACATCTTGCCCGCGCCGAAGAGGTCACCGACGACGTTCATGCCGTCCATCAGCGGGCCCTCGATCACCTCGATCGGACGACCACCTGCACCCTCGATCTCGGCCCGCAACTCCTCGGTGTCCGCATCGACGTCGGCGTCGATGCCCTTGACCAGCGCGTGTGTGATCCGCTCGCGGACCGGGAGAGATCGCCACTCCGCAACCTTTGCGTCACCGGGTCCTTCCGAGCTGTTGAACCGCTCGGCGATCTCCAAAAGCCTCTCGGCCGCGTCCTCGCAACGGTTCAGGACGACGTCCTCGATCCGGTCCCGCAATTCGGGGTCGATCGAGTCGTAGGGCACCAGTGCACCCGCGTTGACGATGCCCATGTCCAGGCCGGCCTTGATGGCGTGGAACAGGAACACCGCGTGGATCGCCTCGCGGACGGGGTTGTTGCCCCGGAACGAGAACGACACGTTCGAGATACCGCCGGAGATGTGCACCCCTGGCAGGTTCTCCTTGATCCAGGCGCAGGCCTCGATGAAGTCGATCCCGTACGTCGCGTGCTCCTCGATACCGGTCGCCAGCGCAAAGCAGTTCGGGTCGAAGATGATGTCCTCGGCCGGGAAGCCGACCTCTTCGGTCAGGATCCGGTAGGCGCGCCCGCAGATCTCCTTGCGGCGCTCCAGGTTGTCGGCCTGACCCTGCTCGTCGAAGGCCATCACGACGACGGCGGCGCCGTACTTGCGGCACAGCCGTGCCTCGCGGATGAACTTCTCCTCGCCCTCCTTCATGGAGATCGAGTTGACGATCGGCTTGCCCTGCACGTTCTTCAGGCCCGCCTCGATGACGTCCCACTTGGAGGAGTCGATCATCACCGGGACGCGGCTGATGTCCGGCTCGGACGCGATCAGCTTGGTGAACCGGTCCATCGCGGCGATGCCGTCGATCATGCCCTCGTCCATGTTGATGTCGATGACCTGCGCACCGACCTCGACCTGCTGCAGGGCGACCGACAGCGCGGTGTCGTAGTCGTCGGCCTTGATCAGGTTGCGGAACCGGGCGGAGCCGGTGATGTTGGTGCGCTCACCGATGTTCACGAACAGGGAGTCGTCGGTGATGTTGAGCGGCTCCAGGCCCGAGAGCCGGGTGGCCACCGCGATCGCCGGTAGCTCGCGCTGCGGCACGCCCTCGACGACCTTGGCGATCTCGGCGATGTGCTCCGGCGTCGTTCCGCAGCAACCACCGACCAGGTTCACCAGGCCGGCCTCGGCGAACTCGGCGATGTAACCGGCCTGAGCCTCCGGGGACTCGTCGTACTCGCCGAAGGCGTTGGGCAGGCCGGCGTTCGGGTAGCAGGAGACGTAGGTGTCCGCGATCCGCGCCATCTCGGCGATGTAGGGCCTCATCTCCGGCGCGCCAAGGGCGCAGTTGAGGCCGACCGCGATCGGCTTCGCGTGCCTGATCGCGTTCCAGAATGCTTCGGTGACCTGCCCGGACAACGTCCGCCCTGAAGCATCGGTGATGGTGCCCGATATGATCACCGGCCAGCGGCGTCCGCGGTCCTCGAACAGCGTCTCGAGGGCGAACACCGCCGCCTTGGCGTTCAGCGAGTCGAAGATCGTCTCGATGATGAGGAGGTCGGAACCACCGTCGACCAGGCCGTTGGCAGCTTCGAGGTAGGCGGCGACCAGCTGGTCGTAGGAGACGTTGCGGGCTCCGGGGTCGTTGACTTCCGGCGAGATCGACGCAGTCCGCGTCGTCGGCCCGATGGCGCCGGCCACGTAGCGGGGCTTCTCCGGGGTGCTGAACTCGTCGCAGACCGTGCGGGCCAGGGCAGCGCCTGCGTAGTTCAGCTCGTAGCCCAGCTCCGCCAAGTCGTAGTCGGCGAGCGAGACCGAGTTGGCGTTGAACGTGTTGGTCTCGAGGATGTCGGCGCCCGCCTCGAGGTACTCCCTGTGGATTCCCTCGATGATCTGCGGCTGCGTCAGATTGAGCAGGTCGTTGTTGCCCTGGAGGGCGGTCGGCCATTCCATGAACCGTTCGCCGCGGTAACCGGCCTCGTCCGGCCGATCCCGCTGGATCGCCGTGCCCATCGCGCCGTCGATCACCATGATCCGCTGACCGAGAACAGCCGTCAGTTCATCGGTGCAGTCGGGGCGGATGTTCGGCTCAAAGATCTTTGGCTCCGGGGCGTCCACGTGCGTCCTTCCATAACGGAAGGCGTCCTTAACTCTGCCGAGCGTGGCGGATACCGGAAGGGGACTGGCCCCCCCAACTAACCGTTGCAACGCCTCTCGACCAGAAAAGTCTACGTCGTCACCCGACATCTGGACGCCCAGCTCGACCCGACCCGCATGGCGACCGCGGCGCCCTTGAGCACCAGCTCGGGGATCTTGTCGGCAATGTCATAGTTACCAAGGTTAACGAGATTGCAGCCGAACGTGTTTCGTCTCAACCGCGTCAGCGCCGGTTGTCGTCGAGGGTGAGGTCGGCATCGTGCAGCTGGGTACCCATTGCGCCATCGCCCACCACCAAGTGACCGCGGAACCCAACCCGCGTGGAGATGACGCTCGCGTGTGCCACGCAGGGCTTACGCTGGCCTGGTGACAGACCTGCCCAAACTGCACGACACGATCATCGTGGCGGCCTTCGAGGGCTGGAACGACGCCGGTGACGCCGCCAGTGACGCGCTCGAGCACCTCGACGCCATCTGGGAGGCCGAGACGCTCGTGGAGATCGATGACGAGGCCTATTACGACTATCAGGTGAACCGCCCCGTGATCCGTCAGATCGACGGCGTCACCCGTGAGCTGGTGTGGCCGTCGATGCGCATATCGCACTGCCGCCCGCCTGGCAGCGAGCGCGACATCGTGTTGATGCACGGCGTCGAGCCCAACATGCGGTGGAGGACGTTCTGCGCGGAGCTGCTGGCGATCGCCGACAAGCTGAACGTGGACACCGTGGTGATCCTCGGGGCACTGCTGGCCGACACGCCGCACACCCGGCCCGTTCCGGTCTCCGGCGCCGCCTACTCCCCCGAGTCGGCCAAGTTCTTCGGCCTTGAGGAAACCCGCTACGAAGGGCCGACGGGCATCGCCGGGGTGTTCCAGGACGCCTGCGTGGCTGCCGGAATCCCCGCGGTGACGTTCTGGGCCGCGGTTCCGCACTACGTGTCGCAGCCGCCGAACCCGAAGGCCACCGTCGCACTGCTCCGGCGCGTCGAGGACGTGCTCGACATCGAGGTGCCGCTCGCCAACCTGCCGACGGAGGCCGAGGAGTGGGAGCTGGCGGTCACCGAGATGACCGGTGAGGACGAGGAGATCGCCGAGTACGTGCAGTCGCTCGAGGAGCGCGGCGACGCCGAGGTCGACATGACCGAGGCGCTCGGCAAGATCGACGGTGACGCGCTGGCCGCGGAGTTCGAGCGTTACCTGCGCCGCCGCGGTCCCGGGTTCAGGAGCTGAGCCGAGCGATGGCGCTGCTGCGCTCTTGCGCGGCACTGTTGGCCGTGCTGGCCGTCGTTGCGGCCTGCGCATCGGATGCCGGCGACTCCGCTGACTTCGCCCGCTCGGTCGACATCGGCGGGCGCAGCGTCTACCTGACGTGCCACGGCACTGCCGAGGCGGGCGAACCCACCGTCGTGCTGATCTCCGGTTACCACGATTCGTCGGACGTCTGGACCGAATCCGACGTGCTCGGCCTGATCGGGTCCGCCACCGGCCCTCCGGTGTTCCCCGCGCTGTCCGCCGCGCACCGGGTATGCGCCTACGACCGGCCCGGCACGTTGCGCTACGTCGATGGCACCCCGCTGACCGACCGGAGCACACCGGTGGCCCAGCCAAGGACCGCACGGGACCTGGTCGCCGAACTCCACGACGTGCTGACCGCCGCCGCGGTCCCTGCTCCCTACGTCGTGGTCGGGCACTCACTCGGCGGGCTGATCGCGCGGGCCTATGCCCAGACCCACGCGGACCAGGTCCGCGGCGTCGTCTTCGTCGACGCTTTCAGTGCGTCCATTCCCGTCCTCTTCGGCGCCCGCTGGCCCGTCTACCGCGATCAGGGCCTGAATCCTCCCGCCGACCAGATGCCGGTGGCGTCGATGCGCGGCCCCGACTCCGAACGCGTCGACCTCGACGCCAGCGTCGCCGAAGTGCTTGCCGGGCCGGCATTTCCGAACGTGCCGGTGGTCGTGCTGACGAAGACGGAACCGTTCGCCGGGCTGAGGTCCTTCCCCGGGCTGCCCGCCGACGAGACCAACCGGCTCTACGAGCAGGCTCAGCATGACGTCGTCGCACTCGCACCGGATACGCCCCAGATGATCGCGACCGGCAGCGACCACTACATCCAGTTCTCCCAACCCGATCTGGTGGTCTTGGCCACCGAACTCGTCGAGCGGCGGGCAGCGGTCAGGTCCTGACCGGTTGCGGGGCCTTCCAGGTACCGCTCAGCGCATCGGGTTTCGGCCAGTACAGCCGCAGGATCACCTGGAACGGCCCCTTGGGCGCGGGTAGCCAGTTGGCCTCCTTGTCCGCGCCGGGCGACTCGTTCTGGATGTAGAGGGTGATTCCTCCGTCGGGATCCTTGATCAGACTGGACAGCATCGGCGAGTTGATCAGATACCGGTTCATCGGGTTGGCGACCAGCAGGCTCTGCGGCAGCTCGTACATGGTCAGCGACCAGAAGGCGTTGACCGGCGGCAGCTGACCCGACGCGAAGTGGTAGGTGTACCTGTCGGCACCGGTCAGCGGTTGCCCAGTCGAGTCGGACGACGCCCCGGGATAGATGGCCTCGTCCTTGCTGTTGCCGTAGATCCCCAGCACCGCGCCTGCCATCCGGTACAGGTAGTTGCCCGCCAGATACTGTGCGGTGCCGAACAAGTCGGCCGAACCGACCTGGCCGGTGTCGATCTTGTCCTTCTTGAGCGCGTCGAACTCCGCCCAGGCGTCGGCCATGCCACCTTCGATCGCCGACCGCATCTCCGGGGTGAGCTCGTCGGCGTGGAACGAGCCATCCGGCCCGATCCCGATGGTGCCGAACCGGTCCCGCATGGCCTTTTCAGCGGGCAGTACCGGCGCGAATCGCAACGCGAAGTTCATGATCTCGAAGAACTGCGGCGACGTCTTCTGCTGGTCGGGCGTCAGCGGTGGGACGAAGTCGATGGGCGGGGCTGGTGGGGGTGCCGGCTGGTTCAGGTACACCGACAGCGGCGTGACCTGATAGCCGTTCTGGATCTTCTTGACGCTGTCCAGGTCGGAGGGCCCGAGCAGTTGGGTGCGGTACAGCACCAGCGCGAGATCGGTATCGCTGCGGATCACCTTGTCGACGCCCTCGGGCGTCGCGCCCTTCCAGTTCGGGCCTGCCAGTAGGTATTTGCCGCCGCCATTGCCGGTGGTCCGGCTGCCGACGTAGTCGAAGTCGTAGGTGTAGGCGTCGATGAACTGCAGTGAGTAGTAGCGGTCCTGCTCGATGGGCGGGACGGTCAGCACCAGGGGTTCAGCCCGCAGGTCGGCGCCGACCGTCGAGTACGGGGTGTCGGAGTTCGGCGTCTGGATGGCGGTGTCCTCGGGCGTGTAAACCCTTGAGGTGTTGTGGATCTCGTTCCAGCCGCCCTTGTATTCCGGATCCTCCTTGTTGACGAAGTAGGAGTACATGACGCGGTAGTCGTCCACCATCGGGAAGCCGTAGACGTACGCCTCCTTGGCGATGGCGCGCGCCTGCTCGGGTGTGACGGCAGCCGGGCTGGGCGGCGGCGCGGAGCTGATCACCTCCGGCGTCTCGGTCTTGGTGCACCCGACCAGTCCGACGACGAGTGCGACGACGGCGACGATCTGTCTCATCAACGCTTTTCCAGCGCCTCGGTGCGTGCGCTCATCGAGCGGCCGAGCGCGGCCACTTCAACGTGGTGGCCTCGCCGAGTCCCCCACCGAGACTCGATGCTACCTCCGTGAGCAGGCCTTCATCGAGGTCGGTCAGCACCAGCTTGGCGCCCTTGCCGTGCAGGCGGCGGGCCACTTCAGCGCCGATGCCGTTCGCGCCTCCGGTGATCAGCACGACTTTTCCGTTCACAGAACCCATAGCCCGAAAACGTACTCCAGCCGACGCAGCGGCGGGCCGATCTGGGCTTACAGCGCGATGCCCAGCAATGCGTCGACGGCGGCCGCGACGGCCCGTGGCGCGTCGGTATCGTGTCCGCCGTAATCGAGCGCGTCGGTGCTCCAACCATCCAGTGCAGCAATTGCTTTCGGCGTGTCGAGGTCGTCGGCAAGGTACTGGCGCACGCGCGCGATCACATCGGCGGCGTCGGGCCCTGCGGGCAGCGTCGTCGCAGCCCGCCAGCGCGCCAGCCGGGTCTGCGCCTCGGCGAGCACGGCGTCGCTCCAGTACCGGTCGGAACGGTAGTGCCCGGCCAGCAGGCCGAGCCGGATGGCTGCTGGCTCGACGCCGTCGGCGCGCAGCCGGGACACCAGCACCAGGTTGCCGCGGCTCTTGCTCATCTTGTGGCCGTCCCAGCCGATCATGCCCGAATGCACGTAGTGGCGGGCGAATCGTCGCTCCCCCGTTACGGATTCGGCGTGCGCTGCGGAGAACTCGTGATGCGGGAAGATCAGATCGCTACCGCCGCCCTGGATGTCCAGATCGGTGCCGATGCGGCTGAGTGCGATCGCGGAGCATTCGACGTGCCAGCCGGGACGGCCTTGGCCGAATGGCGACGGCCAGCTGGGCTCGCCGGGCCGCTCGGCGCGCCACAGCAGCGCGTCCAGCTCATCACCCTTGCCCGCGCGGTCCGGGTCGCCGCCCCGCTCGCTGAACAACCGCAGCATGGTGTCGCGGTCGTAGCCCGACTCGTAGCCGAACTGCGGCGTGGCATCGGCGCGAAAGTACACATCCGGGTACTCGGCGTCGTCGACGACGTAGGCGGCACCGGAGGCCAATAGCTTCTCGACCAGTTCCACCACCTCGGCGATGGCCTCGGTGGCCGCGACGTAGTCGTGCGGCGGCAGCACCCGCAGCGCCGTCATGTCCTCGCGGAAGAGTTGGGTCTGCCGGTCGCCGAGCTCGCGCCAATCCACCCCGTCCCGGTTGGCCCGCTCGAACAGCGGGTCGTCGACGTCGGTGACGTTCTGCACGTAGTGCACGCCGTGCCCCGAGTCCAGCCACAACCGATAGATCAGGTCGAAGGACAGGTAGGTGGCCGCGTGACCGAGGTGAGTGGCGTCGTACGGCGTGATGCCACAGACGTACATGGTGGCCGTCTGGCCTGCCGACACGGGACGGACTTGGCGGTCGGCGCTGTCGTAGAGGCGCAATTGAGGGCCCTGCCCGGGAAGCTCCGGGACGCTCGGCGCCGGCCACGATTGCATGGCGTCGACTCTAGGGTGTGCGATCAGAACGTCCTCCAAATGGTGCGTCATCGAGTGATGCGACAACGGTGACGCCGATTACATTCCCGGGGTCTGGTTAGAACAGCGACCGGATCGCGTCGAGAAGTGTCTTGGACAGCTCCGAACGGCACATGACGAAGTCGGGAAGGTACGGATCACGCCGGTTGTAAAGCAACGGCGATCCGTCCAGCCGCGACGCATGCAGCCCGGCCGCCTGCACCACGGCCGACGGCGCGGCGGAGTCCCATTCCCACTGTCCGCCCGCGTGCACATAGGCATCGACGTCGCCGCGGACGACGGCCATCGCCTTGGCACCGGCCGATCCGATGCCGATCAGCTCGATGTCGAGCATGTCGCGCAGGTACCACAGCACCGTCGGGGGACGGCTGGTGCTCGTCGCGATCCGGATCGGGCCCGGCGTGCGCGGCGGGGGTGGCTCGACGGTGTCAGTGCGGTACACCTCGCCGACGGCAGGCAGGCCGACCGCGGCATCGGTGATGGCGCCGTCGGCGCCGCCGCTGCGCTGCCACAGGGCGATGTGCACGGCCCAATCGCTGTGGCCGCGCAACGAGAACTCCCTGGTGCCGTCTACGGGGTCGACGATCCACACGCGGTCGGCGCGCACCCGGGACAGGTCGTCGGCGGCCTCCTCGGACAACACCGCGTCGTCGGGGCGCTCCTCCTTGAGGCGATCCAGAATCAGCGTGTTGGCGCGGCGATCACCCTCGTCGCCGAGGTCGTACGGGTCGGAGTAACCGATCTCCTCGCGCACCGCCAGCAGCAACTCACCGGCTTCACTAGCCACCTGCGCGGCAAGCGCCGCGTCGGTCACGCGGGCTCGGTCACTTGGGCTCGGCACCGGGCGCGCGGACGACCATCGGGACGGCGGGGAAGTACGCCGCAATCTCCGATCGGCTCCGGCGCAGCGCTGCCGTGCCGAAACCGCGGTGGCGGTGGTCCGGGTGAATCCAAATCCGGACGTTGACCTCGCCGCCGAGGAGCTCACCGAAGACCATGCCGACCTTGTCGCTGCCCTCCTCCGCGACGAACCACACCGCCTCCTCGGCGGACACTCGCCCTAGCGCGGCGCTGATCTCGTCGTCGATGTTGCCCGCGGGTGCACCCGAGCCGTCGCCCTTGGCGCCGACGTCGCTGGTGCGGGCGCCGAAGATGTCACGGTCGGCCTCGCCAGAGAAGAGCCGAAGCACGAGGCTCTCCCCCGAGCTGGCCGGGCGATCGCCGAGAGTGAAGCTGAGCTGCTTGTTCAGGTCCTCGAGCTCGTTGGCGATCTTGCGGCGCGAGTCCTTGGTGAGTTGGGTGAACGACATCGCCATCACGGCTTCTCCGCCAAGGCGTGACGTCTCGAGCAGCGTCGAGATCGCCTCGACGGCGGCGGCCTTGTCGTCGGCCTCGACGATCACGTCGAGCACCTCGTGCCTGCGGTCGAGCGCCTTCAGGAGGGCATCGGTGATCTCGCGGCGGGCGGCGGCCCGATCGTGTTCGGTCATGACGACGAGCGTAGAACACGCCCGTCCACTGGGAGTGCCCCTTCCCTCGACGCCGAACGGCTTAGAACGCCGGCCACGGGATCGGGCGGTGCCGGTCGGGGCTGGGCATCACCGGATCATCAAGCAGTCCAACGGCTCTGGCGTAGAGCGCGGTGATCTCGCGTTCGGTGATGTGCCCGCTCAGCGCGTCGGCCAGCCCGTTCAGCAGCGCGTCGCGCAGACCGGCCACCTGCCCGAGCGTCTCGTCGTCCACGGGCTTGCCCGCCCATCCCCACAGCACGGTGCGCAGCTTGTCGTCGGCGTGCAGGCTGACGCCGTGGTCGACGCCGTACACGCTGCCGTCGACGGCGGAGAGGACGTGCCCGCCCTTGCGGTCGGCGTTGTTGATCAGCACGTCGAAGACGGCCATCCTGCGCAACCTGGCGTCGTCGGCGTGCACGAGGATGACCTCGTCACCCGCGTAGTCGTAGGCCCGCACGATCGGCAGGTACCCGGAGGGAACGTGGCCGACCGGCAGCAGGTCGATCAGGTCGGGCCCCGCTCCGGGTTCGTCGTCGTCGAGCGCGTCTCCCGGCTGATCCACCCACCGCTGCAACATGCCGGGCCCTGCGGGGCCGTCACGAATGATGGTGTAGGGCACGATGTTCCACCCGAGCGCGGCGGACACCAGGTACGCGGCCCGCTCGCGCCCGGCCAGCGTGCCTTCGGGAAAGTCCCACAGCGGCGCCTCGCCGGCGACGGGCTTGTAGACGCAGTGCAGCTCCCGGTCCGCCAGCCGGGCCTCGCACAGGAAGGTGGCGTTGCTCGCCGAGCGGATGCGGCCAAGGACGGTCAGATCGCCGCACCGCAACACCTCCCCGTCGACTCCCCCGTCGTCAGGTTTCTGGGTCATCGTCGGCCCCACCTAGGGCGCCGCGCAGGTAACCGTTGGTGCGCACGCAGATGTGGCCATCGGGATCGAGCGGCTCGTCGCACAGCGGGCACGGTGGGCGCCCTGCGGAGATGACGCGGCTGGACCGCGTCGCAAATTCGCGCGCCGATTCCGGCGACAGGAAGACACGCACGGCGTCGGGGCCGTCCTCGGCGTCGTCGAGCACGACGGACGCGTCGAACTCGGTCTCGGACACCGCAAGCAGCTCGACGACGACCGTTTCGGCCTCGGAATCCCAGCCAAGGCCCATGGTGCCCACCCGGAACTCGGCGTCGACCGGCATGATCAGCGGGCTCAGATCGCCGACGTCGCCCTCGGGCGGGATCGGGGTGCCGAATCGGCGGTTGATCTCAAGCAGCAGCGCTGCGATGCGCTCGGCGAGGACGGCGACCTGCTGTTTCTCCAGCATCACCGACACGACGCGCTTGTCGTGCACGGCCTGCAGGTAGAACGTCCGGTTTCCTGGCTGCCCGACAGTCCCGGCCACGAAGCGGTCGGGTGAGCGGAAGACGTGAATCGAGCGTGCCATGGCACCTTTCAAAATACCGGCATGAGCCCAGCTGTCGTAATCGTCGTGTGGGTGAATCAGTCGGTGGAACCACCAACGACGGCATCGGAGCTGGCATCGGAACTCGGCTCCGGTTTCGCGAGCAGCGCAGCGGTCAGTGCGGGGCCGGTGTGATTGACGTGCATGACGAAGGGCCGAAGCGTCGTGTAGCGAATCACGCTCATCGCGGCGGGGTCGACGGTGATCCGCTGAAAGCTATCGAGGTGCGTGCCGAGCGCGTCGGCCAGCACGGCCTTGATCACGTCACCGTGCGTGCAGGCCACCCACAGCACGTCGCTCTCGTGTTCGGCGGCAAGCCGCCGATCGTGCTCGCGCACCGCCTCCACCGCGCGGGCCTGCACTCGGGCAAGGCCCTCGCCGTCCGGGAACACCGCTGCGCTTGGCTGCTGCTGAACCACCGCCCACAGCGGCTCCTTGAACAGCTCCTCGATCTTGCGGCCGGTCCACTGGCCGTAGTCCACCTCGGACAGCCGCTCCTCGATCACCGGCTCCAGGCCGAGCGCGGCGGCCAGCGGCTCGACGGTGCGTTCGCAGCGCAGCAGTGGTGACCGCACGATCGCCTTGACCGGCAACGAACCGATGCGCTCGACGACCCCGTTGGCCTGCTCGCGCCCCTTGTCATCGAGATCGATGCCATCGGATCGGCCGGCCAGGGTGTGGGCGGTGTTGGACGTGGAGCGCCCGTGTCGCAGCAGGATGACCGTCATTGCGCGGCAATCGTGCCCGTGGCGAGCAGGATCAGCACGATGACGCCGACGATCAGCCGGTAGCCGACGAACCAGTACATGCTGTGGCTCACCAGGAACTTCAGGAACCATGCGATGGCGGCGTAACCGATCACGAAGGCAATGACGGTGCCGACCAACAACTGCAGCCCCGTCGCGCTCATGCCTGCGCCTTCGGGGTGGAAGGCATCGGGAAGCGAGAACAGGCCGGACGCGAGCACGGCGGGGATGGCCAGCAGGAAGCCGAACCGCGCCGCAGCCTCACGCTTTTGCGCCATGAAGAGTCCCGCGCTGATCGTTGCGCCCGACCGGGACACCCCAGGGATCAGCGCCAGACACTGGACCGAGCCGATGACGAGGCTGTCGCGCCAGGTGAACTGCTCGATGGTGCGGGTCTGCTTGCCGAAGTACTCGGCAGCGGCGATGACGGCGGAGAAGACGACCAGCGCAGTCGCGATGATCCACAGGTTGCGGACGTCGCCGCGGATGTAGTGCTTGAAGAGCAGCCCGGCCGCCCCGATCGGGACCGAACCGAGGATCACCCACCAGCCGAGCCAGTAATCGGGCGTTCGCCGCGCCTTGTCGAACAGTCCGCCGAACCATGCCTTCACGATCCGCACGATGTCGCGAGCGAAGTAGATCAACACCGCAATCTCGGTGCCGATTTGAATGACGGCGGTGAACGATGCGCCTGCGTCGTCGTGGAAGAACATCTGGGACACGATCGCGAGGTGACCGGACGAGCTGACCGGGAGGAATTCGGTGAGGCCTTGGACTACCGACAGCACGACCACCTGCAGCCAAGACACGTCAGTCACGCCGAAGACCGTACCGTGCGGCCCCTGTCAGTGCGCTGAACGAGGTACCTGTTGTGCGTCGGCGACGGCGTCCCGCACGGCGGCGGCCAGACTGCGCTCGTCGCTGACGTCGACGTTTGCCACGCTGTGGCTGGCCACGGCCATCACCTCATCGGCCTGCGGAACGGGCCCCGCGAGCCGCGGACGGTAGATCTCGACCATCAGGAGCTGCCGCTCGATGCGAAAGGAAAACGGGCGACCATCGCCGACGCGGCCAAAACCGCTCGCGTACATGCCAGTTGAGATGTCTTCGATGGTGAAGGCGTCGCCGGCTACCTCAGTGTTCGCCGTCATGGTCATGTCCGAACCCTACCTCTGGTACGACCGCCCGGGGAGCGGGAGTTGACGAATCCGTAAACGGGGGCTTGCCTACACTTGCCCATCGACGCACATCCACTTCGCATATCCGAAAGCTACCCTTTGCCGCCGCATCGCAAACTCGCAAGTCGCCTAGTTCACAGTGTCGCGATCTCCGTGATGGCGGTTGCACTAGCGGGATGCTCGACGAAGACGGCCGACGCTCCGCCGCCGACGATCGCGCCCGCCAATGCGGCCGACTCGCCACCGGTCACCGCCCCACCGGCAGGCGAGGTGCACCCGTTGAACGGCCCGGGCCTGGCGAGCACGTTCGACCGTGCGAGCCACACGCTGGTCGTTCTCGGTAGTGATCCTGCGGGGCGGTCCGTGCTGACCTTGGTTCCTGGTACGCCGCCGTCGCTGCCGGCGCGGACGGTGCCCCTGCCCGCGGCCGCGACGGCGCTGACCGGCGACGGCCACGGCACCGCCTTCGTCTCGACCAGGGGCGGCTACTTCCGCGTCGACGTCACCGGAGGCACGGTGACCCGACTCGACGTCGACGGCGCGGAGGACACCGAGTTCACCGCAATCGCCCATCGTGACGACGGCAAGGTCGTGCTGGGCAGCGCCGACGGCGCGGTGTACACGTTGAGTTCGGACACCGCGGTTGGCGCCAAGCTGGCGATCTTCGCCCGCGTGGATGCCCTTGCCGCACAGGGTGACACGGTCGTGGTGCTGGATCGTGGCCAGACGTCGGTCACCACCGTCGACGCGTCGGGAACGCACGCCGAACATTCGTTGCGGGCGGGTGACGGCGCGACAACCATCGCGGCCGATTCCGCGGGGCGGGTACTGGTCGCGGATACGCGTGGCGACGAGTTGCTGGTGTTCGGCGCGGACCCATTGATGCTGCGGCAGCGCTACCCGGTGCCGGGCGCGCCGTACGGGCTGACCGGTTCGAACAGGTTGGCCTGGGTGTCGGAGACGGCGACGAACAGCGTCGTTGGTTACGATCTGGCCACCGGAATACCCGTAGAGAAGGTGCGTTATCGAACCGTGCAGCAACCGAACTCCCTGGCCTTCGACGACGACGCCGGCACGCTGTACGTGGTGTCGGGTTCAGATGGGGGCGTGCAGGTGATCCCCCGGGCGGTCCCATGACGTCGGCTCAGCGTGGCCGGATGCCCGCGGGCTGGGAATCGGACCTGTCCGACGAGTACGAGTGGGCACCGCTGCGACTTCCCCCGGACGTGACGCGGTTGTCCGCATCGACGCGCCTGTCGATCGAGGCCGAGTACCGCGGTTGGGAGCTGACCCGAGTGCGCCTGTACACCGACGGTAGCCGTCGAGTTCTGTTGCGTCGCAAGAAGTCCGCCGCGGACCGGCGGGCCACCGACCCGCCAGGCACCGCGTGATCTACCGCGGGCTGCGCCGGGTGTTCTTCCTTGTTCCACCCGAACGGATCCACACCTGGGTCTTCGCGGGCCTTCGCACCGCAACGGCACCTCGCCCGCTGCGGCGCGGCCTGACCCGGTGGATGGGCCCGACGGACCCGGTGCTGGAGAGCACGGTGTTCGGCGTGCGCTTCCCCGGCCCGGTCGGCTTGGCTGCGGGGTTCGACAAGGACGGCACCGGCCTGAACACGTGGGGCGCCTTGGGTTTCGGATACGCCGAGGTCGGCACCGTGACCGCGCGAGCGCAGCCGGGCAACCCGCGGCCGCGGATGTTCCGGCTGGCCGACGACCGCGCACTGCTCAACCGGATGGGCTTCAACAACCACGGCGCTGGCGAACTCGCGCTGCGGCTGACGCGGCACAGCTCCGACGTGCCGATCGGCGTGAACATCGGCAAGACCAAGGCGACGCCAGCGGAGGACGCCGTCGCCGATTACGCCGAGAGCGCACGACTGGTCGGCCCGCTGGCGGCGTTTCTGGTGGTCAACGTCAGTTCACCGAATACGCCCGGCCTGCGTGACCTGCAGGCGGTGGAGTCGCTGCGACCCATCCTGGCTGCGGTCAAGGCGCAGACGCAGACGCCGGTGCTGGTGAAGATCGCGCCGGATCTGAGCGACGACGACGTCGACTCGATCGCCGACCTTGCCGTCGAACTGGGACTCGCGGGCATCGTGGCCACCAATACGACGGTGTCGCGCGAGGGCCTGCTGACCCCAGGAGTCGACACACTTGGCCCCGGCGGCATCTCGGGCGCCCCCGTCGCGCGGCGCTCTGCCGAGGTGCTGCGCAGGCTCTACCAACGGGTCGGCGACCGCCTGGTGCTGATCAGCGTCGGCGGCATCGAGACGGCCGACGACGCGTGGGATCGGATCACCTCGGGCGCGTCGCTGGTGCAGGGGTACACCGGCTTCATCTACGCGGGCGGCTCTTGGGCCAAGGACATCCACGACGGCCTGGCCCGCCGACTGCACGACGGCGGCTTCGCCTCGCTCGCCGACGCCGTCGGTTCTGCTGTGCGTTAGGGCTGCTCGTACGTGCCGTGGATGACGGCGCGGGCGATCGCGTGGCCGAAGAGGTTGAAGCCCAGATACGCAGGCGTGGCGTCTTCGGGGAGATCCAGCTTCTCCACGTCGACCGCATGCACTGCGATGAAGTAGCGGTGCGGGCCGTGTCCGGCAGGCGGGGCGGCGCCGATGAAGCGCTTCAGGCTGGCGTCGTTGGCCAGCGTGATCGCATCGCCGGGAAATCCGCTGCTGCTGCCGTCACCAACGCCGGCGGGCAGCTCCGTCACCGTTGCGGGCAGGTTGGCCACCGCCCAGTGCCAGAACCCCGACCCCGTCGGTGCATCCGGGTCGTACATCGTCACCGCGAAGCTGCGCGTCGTCTCGGGGAACCCCGACCAGCTCAGCTGCGGCGAGACGTCGGAGCCACCGGCGCCCATGATTCCGCTGACCTGGTCGTTGGATAGCGGTTGGCCGTCGGTGACCGACTCGGAGGTCAAGGTGAAAGAGGGCAGCTTGGGCAGATCGTCGTACGGAGTGCTCATGTGTGGATCCTCTCGTGATCTTCGTTTTCGGGTCAGCAGTGCAACAGGAAGTGTTCGAGCACCCGGGTGCCGAATTCGAGTGCCTCAACGGGTACCCGCTCGTCGACGCCGTGGAACAGCGCCGCGAAGTCCAACTCGGGCGGCAGCCGCAGCGGGCTGAAGCCGAAACAGCGAATACCCAGGCGCGCAAAGTGTTTCGCGTCGGTGCCACCGGACAGCATGTAGGGCACGATGCGTGCGTCGGGATCGGCGGTCAACAAGGCCGCGTTCATGGCGTCCACCAGATCCCCGTCGAAGGTGGTCTCGTAGGAGGGCAACTGAGTGATCCACTCCCTGCTGACGTTCGGGCCGATCAGCTCGTCGACCGTCGCCTCGAACGCCGCCTGACGTCCGGGCAGCACCCGGCAGTCCACCACCGCCTCGGCCGTGGCCGGGATGACGTTGGCCTTGTAGCCGGCCTTGAGCATCGTCGGGTTGGCCGAATCCCGGATCGTGGCGCCGACGATGCGGCCGATCGGTCCGAGCTTGGCGATCACGCCGTCCAGGTCGGCCGAATCCGGGTCGAATTCATACCCGGTTTCCTCGCCGACGGCGGTCAGGAATTGCGCGACGGGGTCGGTCATGACCAACGGGAACTCGTAATTGCCAAGGCGTGCCACCGCCTCCGCGAGCATCGTGACGGCGTTCTCGGCGTGCACGAACGAGCCGTGCCCGGCACGACCACGGGCGGTGAGACGCATCCAGCTCATGCCCTTTTCGGCGGTCTCGACGAGGTAGAGGCGCCGCTCGCCACCGTCGCGGCGCGGCACGGTCAGCGAGAACCCGCCCACCTCGCCGACGGCCTCGGTGACGCCGTCGAACAGGTCGGGGCGGTTGTCCACCAGCCACTGGCAGCCGTACTTGCCGCCGGCTTCCTCGTCGGCGACGAAGGCGAACACCAGATCGCGGGGCGGCACCAGGCCTTCGCGTTTGAGGTGCCGTGCCACCGCGACCATCATGCCGACCATGTCCTTCATGTCGACCGCGCCGCGGCCCCAGACGTAGCCGTCCTCCACCGCACCGGAAAAGGGATGCACGCTCCAGTCGGCAGCCTCGGCGGGCACCACGTCGAGGTGCCCGTGAATCATCAGCGCACCCCGTTCGGGTTCGGAGCCAGACAGCCTGGCGAAGACGTTTCCCCGGCCGGGAGCGCCCGATTCGACGTACTCGGTCTGGTAGCCGACCTCTTCGAGTCGCTCGGCCACCCAGCGGGCACATTCGGCCTCACCCTTGGTGGTCTCCAGTTCGCCCGTGTTGGTGGTGTCGAACCGGATCAACTGGCTGACGAACTCGACCACCTCGTCCACACCACTAGTCACAGTCACACTTAATACACTGCCGGAAACTGCTGGTTTGGGTCCGGGCCCCGGCATCCGATAACCTAAGCTGCCTTCGAACTGGTCCGAGTGGCGGAATGGCAGACGCGCTAGCTTGAGGTGCTAGTGCCCTATTAACGGGCGTGGGGGTTCAAGTCCCCCCTCGGACACAATTTCAACTCACGCGGCGGGCGAAATCCACCACGTCGCGCAGGGCCCTCTCGAACAGCTCGGGAATGGCCGCCGCGCCGAGCAACTCACACGCATGGCCCACCCCGCTGTAGGTGTGTCCGGTGGCTTCGACGCCGGCCCGCTGCAACACCCGCAGGTAGGCCAGCCCCTCGTCGCGCAGCGGGTCCAGTTCATCGGTGGTGATCACGTGCGGCGGCAGGCCCTCGAGATCGTTGACGTCGGCGTAGTAGGGCCATGCCAGCGGGTTGGTGGTGTGCTCCCCCGCCGGGTCGTATAGCGCAGCCATCAGGGTCAGCGCGGACGAGCTCAGGATGTAGCCGTCGTTCTCGATCAGCGACGGCAGCGCGGGATCCGGGGTGTCGTACCCGCCGAAGATGTAGGGCACCTGCGCGTACACGCCGTCGATCCGGTCCAGCCGGCCCTCGCGCTTGGCCTTCAGCGCCGTCGCCAGCGAGAGGTTGCCCCCGCCGGACTCGCCGGTGACGACGATCGATGCGAGCCCGAGCTCATCGCGCCCGGCGTGCATCCAGTCCAACGCGCTGGAGCAGTCGTTCAGGCCTGCAGGGAACGGGTGCGGGCCGAGTGCACCACCCGCATTGCGGAACTCCACGCCGACGACGACGCACCCCGCGGCGGCCAGCGCCCCGCGCCAGCTCGTCGCGATGGACGTCTGCAGGATCGCCATTCCGCCGCCATGCAGGTGCAGCAGCCCAGGCAATGGACCCGTGGCACCCACGGGTCGGTCGACGTACAGCGTGATGTCGTTGCCGTCGACGCCGGTGATGGTCTCCGTCCGGGTCTCGACGTCCTCGGGGGTCTTGACGTCGGCCAGCAGAACGCTGAACACGGTGTCGAAGCCCTGCTCGGTCGCCGCGGCGACGGCCAGCAGTTCCGGGAGCGGCGAATTCCTGTCGACGGGCAGTGTCACGGCTGCCCCGCCGAGCCCGAGCGGTGTGAACGCGGCGACCAGGCGCGGATCCGTCCTGGGATCCGATTGAAGTTCCAGCGTGGGATCGCCAAGGCGACCGGGCAGCGTGACGTTGACGGTAGGGGTGGCCATGCCGCGAAGCTACACCTCAGTACACGTCGCGCACATAGCGTTTCGTGGCGACCAGTTCACGCTTGTAGTCGTGGGCGGCCTCGTCGGACATCCCACCGTGGGTGCGGATGATCGCGGTGAGCGCGGCGTCCACGTCCTTGGCCATCCGGCTGGCGTCGCCGCACACGTAGAAGTGCGCGCCGTCCTCCAGCCAGCGCCACACGTCGGTGCCGTAGTCGCCGAGCTTGTGCTGCACGTACACCCGATCGGGCTGGTCCCTGGAGAACGCCAGATCGAGGCGGTTCAGCAGGCCGTCGCGGACCATGTCCTCGAGATCGTCTCGGTAGTAGAAGTTCTCGGCACGGTGCTGGTCACCGAAGAAGAGCCAGTTGCGGCCGGGGTGGCCAAGCGCCCTGCGCTCCTGCAGGAAGCCACGGAACGGGGCGATCCCTGTGCCAGGGCCGACCATGATCATCGGCGTCGCGCCGTCCTCGGGTGGCCGGAAGTGCGGCGACGGCTGCAGGAACACCTCGGCGTGCGACGCCCGGTCGGCAAGGAACGTCGACGACACTCCGCCCCTGTCGCCGCCGCGGACGCTGCGGTAGCGCAGCACCGACACCGTGAGTTGCACCTCGTGCGGGCTGACCAGCGGGCTGGACGATATCGAGTACGACCGCGGGGTGAGGCGCACCAGCGCTTCCTGCCATTCCTCTGCGCTCGCCGGCACCGCGAACTCCTCGACGACGTCCACCCCATTGCGCCCGACCAGCCAAGCATCGCGAGCCGCCTTCGGCGCCTTGAGGATCCGTCCTGCCGACTCGTCGGCGCACCGTTCGGCGATGAACGTCAACAGGTTTGGTGTGACCCGGCAGATGTCGTAGGACGACATCAGCGCGTCACGCAGCGCGACCTCGGCGCCGTCGACCGCAACGGGCTCGGTACCCGAGAGTCCGGTGGCAGCCAGCCAGGCGTCGACGACGGCGGGCGCGTTCGCCACGAACACGCCGAGCGCGTCGCCGACGTCATAGGTGACGTCGTGCTCGGAGACGTCGAAGCCGAACTGCCGCACCTCCTTGGCCGCGGTGCGCGGCGTCAGCAGGACGTTGCGGCACAACGGCGCCCGCAACGGGTTGGCCCGGGTGAAGGGCTTGGCCACGGTCGGCGCCGAACCGGCAGCTACCGTGTCCGCTCCATCGATGAGGTCGACGATCCGGTCCGCCCACTTCGTCAACGGTTCGTCTTCGTACGCCTCGCATTCGGTGCGGTCGACCAGTTTGGTCGCGCCGAGGTCGGCGAGCCTGCGGTCCAGCGACTTGGCATGCCCGCAGAACTCGTCGTAGGACCGGTCGCCGATGCCCAACACCGCGTAGCGCACGCCGTCCAGCGTTGGCGCATCCGGCGCGCCGAGCCGGTCCCAGAAGTCGGCACCATTGTCGGGTGGGCCGCCGTCGCCGAAGGTGCTGGTGACGATCACGACGTCGCGCCGCGCGGTGAGATCGTCGAGCGTTGCCTCGTCCATCGCCATCAGCCGGGATCCGTTGAGGCGGATCGCAACCTGGGACGCGAAGCCCTCGGCGTTACCGGTCTGCGAGGCCCACAGCACCAGCGGACCGTCACCAGGCGTCTCCTGGACGACCGCGCGTGAGTATCGCCCGGCGAGCAGTCCGTCCACCCACAGCCGGACCGACGTGCGCAGCGGCGCCGACGGCGGCAGCACCGGAACACCGGGCATGCCGCTCTCGAGTCCGGTGAAGAACCCTGCGAGATAGAGCTTCTCGTCGTCTTCGAGGGCGGGCGCGGAGTCCGGCAACTCGGATGCGACGGCCGTCAACCGGACCGCGCAGACCTTGAACTCGGGTTGCAGCGACACCGGATCGACGGCGTCACTGGTCAGTGCGTTGATGGTCAGGTCTTCGCCGTGCTCGTCGTTCCAGTGGAACGGCACGAAGCAGTTTCCGGGCCGCACCCGGTCGGTGACGACGGCGGGCAGCACCGCCCTGCCACGCCGTGAGGTCAGCTCGACGCGACCACCGTCGGTGACGCCGAACGTGGCTGCGTCATCGGGGTGGATCTCGACGAACGGCCCGTTGTCGAGCTTGTTCAGTTTGTCCACCCTGCCGGTCTTGGTCATGGTGTGCCATTGGTGCTGCAGCCGCCCCGTGTTCAGCACGACGGGGAAGTCGTCGTCGGGAAGCTCGCGGGCGTCCATGTGCGGGCGTGGGTGGAACACCGCCCGCCGCGACGGCGTGGGAAACGCCAGCCGCGGCCGACGGCCAGCCGCGTCGACGTAGGCGGTCTGGCTGACGCCGTCGTTGATGTAACGGATCGGGTTGCGGTCGGGCGCGCCACCCGGCGCCACCGGCCACTGAAGGGGCGTTTCGCGGAGCCGATCGTAGCTGGCGCCGCGCAGGTCGTAACCCGTTCGGAGATTGGAGAACTGGCGGATCTCGTCGAAGATCTCCTCGCTGGACTTGAAGGCGAAGTCGGCGCCGAAGCCCATGTGCTCGGCGACCTGGCAGATCAGTTCCCAGTCCGGCCTGGCCTGGCCGACCGGCGGTATCGACTGCGCCAGCAGCGTCAAGTTGCGCTCGGAGTTGACCATCACGGCGTCCGCCTCCGCCCACAGGGTGGCAGGCAGCACGATGTCGGCGTAGCGGTTGGTCGCGGTGTCCTGGTACGCGTCCTGGGTGATGACCAGCTGCGCCGTCTCGAGACCCTCGATCACCGTGCTGCGGTTGGCCACCGTGGCAACGGGATTGGTGCAGATGATCCAGCACGCCTTGATGTCCCCCGTGCCGAGCCGGCCGAACATCTCGATGGTCCCGGGTCCCACGTCGGTGCGGATCGTGCCGTCGGGCAGGCCCCACTGCTCCTCGACGAATGATCGGTCCTCGGCGGACGTGACGGCACGCTGTCCGGGCAGACCCGGTCCCATGTACCCCATTTCGCGTCCGCCCATGGCGTTGGGTTGCCCCGTCAGCGACATCGGTCCGCTGCCCGTCCGGCAGATCGCCCCGGTGGCCAGGTGCAGGTTGCAGATCGCGTTGGTGTTCCACGTGCCGTGTGTGCTCTGGTTCAGGCCCATGGTCCAGCACGACATCCATTCCCCCGCTTCGGCGATCATCGTCGCCGCGGTGCGGATGTCGGCCTCGGCCAGACCGGTGATCGCCGCGACGACGTCCGGCGGGTAGTCGGCAAGGAAGGCGGGCATCGCGTCCCAGCCCTCGGTGTGCTCGGCGATGAAGCCTGCGTCGATGTCACCGCCCTCGACGAGTAGGTGCAGGATCCCGTTGAGCAGCGCCAGATCGGTACCTGGTTTGATCGGGAGGTACAAGTCGGCCTTGTCGGCGGTGGTGGTGCGGCGGGGATCGACCACGATCAGCTTGGCCCCCGCCTTGAGCCGGTCGGCCATGCGCAGGAACAGGATCGGGTGACAGTCGGCCATGTTGGAGCCGATCACGAAGAACAGGTCGGCGTGGTCGAAGTCGGTGTAGGAGCCCGGTGGGCCGTCGGCGCCGAGCGACTGCTTGTAACCCGTTCCTGCGCTTGCCATGCACAGCCGCGAATTGGACTCGATGTGCATGGTACGGATGAAGCCCTTGGCCAGCTTGTTGGCCAGATACTGCGACTCGATCGACATCTGACCCGACACGTAGAGCGCGACGGCATCGGGGCCGTGCTCGTCGAGGATGGCCCGCAGGCGGCGGCCCGCATCGGCCACCGCGTCGTCGACGTCGACGGGGGCAAGCGCCCCATCGCGCGAGGG
This sequence comes from Mycobacterium sp. AZCC_0083, assembly GCF_014202335.1. GTDB lineage: Bacteria > Actinomycetota > Actinomycetes > Mycobacteriales > Mycobacteriaceae > Mycobacterium. The sequence continues at coordinate 689,456 of NZ_JACHGP010000002.1, forward strand.
TCGCACCAGCGCAGTCACCAGCCTGCCCTCGTCGGCCCGCATCAGCTCGGCGTGCGTGGCGCCCTTTGTGCACAACCGTCCGAAGTTGCTGGAGTGCAACCGGTCTCCCGACACGCGGGCGATCACCGGCAGACCGGTAACGGGGTCGGCACGGGTCTCGACCGAGATCCCGCAGCCGACCCCGCAGTACGAACATGCAGTCCGAGTCGTCTGGGTCGTCACCTGATGCCCTCTGTCAGCCGGCCCCGACGGGTTCGGGCGTCCTGCCCACGTGCTCACCCGTGACCGCGCGCACCGACTGCATGCGCAGGAAGACGACCCAGGTCACGATCGCGCAGATCACGTAGAAGGCGAGGAACACCCAGAAGGCACTGGTCGCCGACTTCGCCGCCCCGGTGTACGACATCCGCAGCGCGACGTTGATGAACACCCCGCCCAGCGCACCCACCGCACCGGCGAACCCGATCAGCGCGCCGGACATCCGACGCGACCACGCCGCCTTGTCGGCCGCACTCAAGCCGTCCTTGTCCTGCGCCTTGGCCTCGAAGATCGACGGGATCATCTTGTATGTCGAGCCGTTGCCGATCCCGGATAGCACGAACAACACGATGAATCCGACGACGTAGCCAGTCATTTGGCCGCCGGTGGGCGCACCCTTCATGGCGTCGTCCAGCATTCCACTGACCACCAGGATCCCCGCGGCGAAGATCATCGCGACGAAGGTGTACAGCGTGATCTTGCCGCCACCGACGCGGTCGGCGAGCTTGCCGCCGAACGGCCGGGAGATGGAGCCAAGCAGCGGTCCGAGGAAGGAGATCTGCGCGGCGTGCAGCGCAGCCTGGGCCGCGTTGTCGCCACCGGCAAGGAAGTTGATCTGCAGCACCTGGCCGAACGCGAACGAGAACCCGATGAACGATCCGAACGTGCCGATGTAGAGGAAGCTCATCACCCAGGAGTGCTTGTAGCGCAACGCTTCCGCGAGCGCACCAAGGTTGGACGTTTGGTTGCGAAGGTTGTCCATGAACAGCGCGGCGCCGACCGCGGCCAGCGCGATCAGCACCAGGTAGACCGCGCACACCAGTTCAGGGGCGGTGTTTCCGACCGTCGCGATCACCAGCAGCCCGATGAGCTGGATGACCGGCACGCCGATGTTCCCGCCGCCTGCGTTCAGTCCGAGTGCCCAGCCCTTCAGTCGCTGCGGGTAGAAGGCGTTGATGTTGGTCATCGACGAAGCGAAGTTGCCTCCGCCAAGGCCGGCGAACGCCGCCACTACCATGAAGGTCGTGTAGGAGGTGCCAGGCGTCAGCATCGCCCACAGCGTCAGGGCCGTCGGGATCAGCAGCAGCAGCGCGCTGACGATGGTCCAGTTGCGCCCGCCGAACTTGGCGGGTGCCACCGTGTACGGAATGCGCATGAAGGCACCGATCAGGGTCGGCACCGCGACGAGGTAGAACTTGCCAGCCGCATCGATGCCGTAGACGTTCTGCGGCATGAACAGCACCATCACCGACCAGATCGACCAGATCGAGAATCCGACGTGCTCGGCGACGATCGACCAGATCAGGTTGCGCTTGGCGACCTTCGCGCCGCCCGAATCCCACGCGGCAACGTCTTCGGCGTCCCAGTGCTCAATATTGCGGTCGCGCGCCAGTATCGACATTGTGGCCCTTCCAGCAGAAATGCGGTCTGCACAAGGTTTACGGGCCGTGGGTGTTGGATCCGTTGCGCCTCGGTAGCCGTTGTGTCAACACCCGCTCACACACAGCTCGGGGGCCCGGGTGCGCAACGGTATTCACGCCCGCCTCACGCAGGAAACGTCCCGGAAACACGAGCCGCCTAGTCATGGAGCATGAGCGACGGCAGCACTCCACGATTCCTGCAAGGCGCCTTCGAGTTCGAAGGTAACGGCCTCGACAAGCCGGCGCTGCTCGACGAATCACTGAGTTACGTCGTGCCCGCCGGTTCGGTGACCCAGCCCGTGTACTTCCGCGGCGGCAACTCGACCGACGAGATGGTTAGCGTGGTGTTGTTCAAGAACGGCAAGCCGATGCGCTACTTCCCGATCGCCGCCAAGGGGGCGACCCACGTGGCACTGCGCGTGGTGGAGGACCTGCTGGGTGACACGGTGCTGGAACTGTTCATCGCCGCGCCGAGCGGTTGCGCGGGCACGGTCGTGGTCGACCTCGGCCTGGTGGAGATCTGATGCCCCGGCTGGTGGTCGTCGGCAACGGCATGGCAGGCATCCGCGCGATCGAGGAAGTGCTTGGCCGCGGCGGTGCCGACATGTTCGACATCACGGTGTTCGGTGACGAGCCGTACGGCAACTACAACCGCATCCTGTTGTCGAATGTGCTTGCCGGGAGCGATGATCCGGCCGAGATCTACCTGAATGCGCTGGACTGGTACGCCGACAACCGCATTGACCTCAGGTCCGGGGTCCGGGTGGTGCGGATCGACGCGTTCGCCCGCTTCGTACACGCCGACGACGGCACCAGCATGCGGTACGACAAGCTGATCCTGGCCACCGGAAGCCGGTCGTTCTTCCCTCCGATGACCGGGCTGTGGGCCGACGACAAGACCCTCGCCGACGGTGTCTTCGGCTTCCGCACCCTCGACGACACCGCGTCCATGATCGCCGAGGCGGCCACCCGCAGGAAGGCGGTCGTCATCGGTGGTGGACTGCTCGGCCTGGAGGCGGCGCGCGGACTGCAGAACCGGGGCCTGACGGTCGACGTGGTGCACGCGGGCCCGACGCTGATGAACGCCCAACTCGACGACCTGGCAGGCGCGATCCTGCGGCGATCGGTGGAGGGCCTCGGCATCGGCGTCCACACCGGCAAGCGCACCACCGAGGTCATGACATCCGACGGCCGGCTCAGCGGTATTGCGTTCTCCGACGGGGAACACCTCGATTGCGACATGCTGGTGATCGCGGCGGGCATCCGACCCAACGTCGGTCTGGCACAACGGGCGGGCCTGACCGTCGAGCGCGCCATCGTCACCGACGATCACATGCGCTCCGTCGACGATGACGACATCTACGTCGTCGGCGAGTGTGCGCAGCACCGCGGCCAGGTGTACGGCCTCGTCGCACCGCTGTGGGAGCAGGCCAAAGTGCTCGCCGATCACCTCACAGGCACCGACCCGAGCTCGGCGTACCACGGCTCGCGGGTCGCCACGAAGCTCAAGGTGGCGGGCGTCGACGTCGCCTCGATGGGGATCAAGGCACCCGAACTCGACGACGACGAGTTCGTCCAGTACTCCGAGCCCCGGCACGGCGTCTACAAGACGATCGTGATCCGCGACGGCAAGCTCGTCGGCGCCACGTTGGTCGGCGACGTGAGCAAGGTGTCGTTCCTGACCCAGGCCTTCGACAGCGGACTGCCGCTGCCCGAGGAGCGGGTCTCGCTGATGTTCGACATCGGCACGCCGGACGTCGCGGTGGGCGTCGCCGAGTTGGCCGACGACGCGCAGGTCTGCAACTGCAACGGAGTGGACAAGGCGGCATTGGTCGGCTGCGTGCGTTCTGGCACCACGTCGGTCGCCGGGGTGATGGCAAAGACCAAGGCGGGCAAGGGCTGCGGGTCATGCAAGGAGCTGGTCGGCCAGATCGTCGAATGGGCCGCGGGCGGTGCCGTCACCGAGGATCGGTCCGCGTCCTGGTACGTGCCTGGGGTGCCCTACGACAAGCCGACGCTGATGCGCCACATCCGGGAGCTCGCACTGCATTCGGTCTCGTCGGTGTTCGCCGCGCTGGCGCCCGACGGCGCCGAGGATGCCAACTCCAAGATGGCGCTCGCGTCGCTGCTAGAGACCATGTGGGCCGACGAGTTCGTCGACGAACGCGACGCCAGGTACATCAACGACCGCGTGCACGCCAACATCCAGCGCGACGGCACCTTCTCGGTGGTGCCCCAGATGAAGGGTGGCGTCACCTCGTCCTGGCAGTTGCGCCGGATCGCCGACGTAGCGGACAAGTACGCCATCCCGATGATCAAGCTGACCGGCGGACAGCGCATCGACCTGCTCGGCGTGCGCAAGGAGGACCTCCCCGCGGTGTGGGGCGACCTCGGCATGCCGTCGGGCTATGCCTACGGCAAGAGCTTCCGCACCGTGAAAACCTGTGTGGGCAGCGACTTCTGCCGCTACGGCGTTGGCGACTCGACTGCCCTTGGCATCGCCATCGAAGAGCGCTATCAGGGCCTGGCCAGCCCGGCGAAGATGAAGCTCGCGGTCACCGGGTGCCCCCGCAACTGCGCCGAGGCGCTGTGCAAGGACCTCGGTGTGGTCGCGGTCGACGGCGGGCGCTGGGAGATCTACGTCGGTGGCGCGGCAGGGGCGCACATCCGCAAGGGTGATCTGCTGGCCACCGTCGACAGCGCCGACGAGGTGATGACGCTGACCGGACGGTTCCTGCAGTACTACCGCGAGGACGCCAACTGGCTCGAACGCACCTACAAGTGGGTGCCCCGCCTCGGCATCGAGAAGATCCGGGCAGTCGTGCTCGACGACGCCGAGGGTATCGCCGATCGACTCGACGCGAACATGGCCAAGTCGGTTGCCGCCTACCGCGATCCGTGGCTGGACGGCAGGGAACCCGTCACCGAGGGGCAGTTCCGGACGTCGCTACCGCTGCTGCCGCTCCCCCGGGTGCCAGTGCGATGAGCGAGGTCGACGTCGGCCGGCTCGACGAGATCCCTCGTGGCGAGGGCAGGACGTATGCCGTCGGCGGTGAGCAGGTCGCGGTGTTCCGGCTGCGGGACGGCTCCCTGCGGGCCATCGATGCGGTGTGCCCGCACCGCGGCGGTCCGCTGGCCGACGGGCTCATCGACGAGCACGTGGTGGTCTGCCCGTTGCACGGCCACGCGTTCGACACCAGCACGGGGTGCGAGGTCGGCGGCGACATGTTGGTGCGCAGCTACCCGGTGTCGGCGGTCGAAGGCGCGATCCGGTTGGACCTGACCGACGACGTCAGTCCTCGTCGGGTTTGACCGCCAGCACCGGCTTGGGGCACTCCAGTAGCAATTGCTGAGAAGTACTGCCCAGCAGGAGCTTTCCGACCGGACTGCGGTGTTTGATCCCGATCACCAGCAACTCGGCCTCGGGGCGGTCCATCGCGGACAGCAGCTCCGCGGCGGCGTCGACGCCGACCGGCTGCGCGAACTCGAAGGGCACCCCGGATGCGGTGAGTGTTGCCTGGACGTCACGTACCTGGGCAGGCTGCGCGAAGTCGGGGTCGGAGTAGGACTCGCCCGACGTGGAGTTGATCACCACCAGATGGGTGTCGCGCAGCCTGGCCTCCGCGATGCCGTGATCCAGCGCCGCCTGGCCGAACCTGTCCGTGGTGTACCCGACGACGATCACGCTTGGGCCTTCTCTCTCTGGTCCTTGTCATCCTCGACGATGAGCAGCGTCTCCTCGTCGCGGTGCATCAACTTGAGCACCAGCGGCGCGATCAGCAGCACTGCCATGAGCACATAGGTGACGATCGCGACGGGCTCGGTGAACAGGCTGCCCCAGTCGCCTGCACCGAGTTGCAGGCTCTGCCGCAGCTGCCGTTCGATCCGCGGCCCGAGGATGACGCCGATGATCAACGGCAGCACCGGAAGTCCGAACCGGCGCATCATCAGGCCGAGCAGACCGAACACCAACAGCAGCGCAAGGTCGAGCGGCTGGACGTTCACCGCGAACGCCCCAAGGGTGGCGAAGAACAGGATGCCTGCGTACAGGTACGGCCGCGGGGTGCGCAACAGCTTGGCCCACAGCGGGGCCAGCGGCAGGTTGAGCACCAGCAGCAGGAAGTTGCCGATGAACAGGCTCGCGATCAGCGTCCAGATCAGCAGCGGTTCCTTGTCGAACAATGTTGGGCCTGGCTGGATTCCGTAGGACACGAACGCGGTGAGCATCACCGCGGCCGTCGCGTTGGTGGGCAATCCCAGCGACAGCATCGGCACCAGTGTTCCCGCCGCAGAAGCGTTGTTGGCGGCCTCCGGCCCTGCCACGCCCTCGATGGCGCCCTTGCCGAACTCCTCGGGGTGCTTGGAGAGCTTCTTCTCGGTGATATAGCTCAGGAACGTGGGCAGTTCGGCGCCACCTGCGGGCAGCGCGCCGAACGGGAACCCGTACGCGGTACCCCGCAACCAGGGCTTCCACGATCGCTTCCAGTCGTCCTTGCCCATCCACGGTCGCCCGACGGGGATGACCTGCGCCGGGCGCCGCCGCAGATGCGCAGCCACCCAAAGCGCCTCGCCAAGAGCGAAGATCGCTACGGCGATCACCACGATGTCGATGCCGTCGGACAGCTGCGGGATGCCGAACGTGGCGCGCGGCTGGCCGGTCAGGAAGTCGATGCCCACGATGCCGATCGCGAGTCCGAGCACCAGCGAGATGGCACCGCGCAACTTCGACGAGCCAAGCACGGCCGTGACCGCCACCAGCGCGAACAACATGATCGCCAGATAGGACGGGGCGCCGAGCGTGACGGCGAAGCGTGACACCGCGGGGGCGAACAGCACCAGCAGCGCCGTACCGATGGTGCCCGCGACGAAGGAGCCGATGGCCGCGGTGGCCAGCGCCTGGGCGGCTCGGCCGGCCTTGGCCATCTTGTTGCCCTCGATCGCGGTGATCACCGACGACGACTCCCCCGGCGTGTTCAACAGGATCGACGTCGTCGACCCGCCGTACATACCGCCGTAGAAGATGCCTGCGAACATGATGAACGCCGCGCTGGGGCTGACGTTGTAGGTGATCGGCAGCAGTAGCGCCACCGTCATGGCAGGTCCGATGCCGGGCAGCACGCCCACCGCGGTACCCAGCAGCACGCCGATCACGGCGTACAGCAGGTTCATCGGGGTGGCGGCCTGCTCGAACCCCTGGATCAGCCAGTCGATGTTCTCCATCAAAGAATCCCGTCCAAGATGCCTGCGGGCAGCGGGATTCCGAGCCCTGAGTAGAACGCGTAGAAGCTGGCGAGGGAAAGCGCCAGCCCGATCACGAAGTTGCGGACGTAGTGCTTGCTGCCGAGAATCGTTGCGGCGCCGCCGAAGAAGATCGTGCCCATGACCACCCAACCCAACGGGTTCACCAGCAGAATCATCGCGACGAACAGCCCAACCAGCATGCCGACGGTGCGCCAGTCTCCAGGAGACTCCGGATCGATGTCCTCGCCGGCGTCAGCCTCACCAACGGATCCGCGCGGGATGGCGATCGCGAGGACTACGCCCAACAGCACTGCGGCGATGCCGACGACCATCGGGAAGAGTCTCGGCCCAACGGGATCCACCTTGGCGAAACCGGTTTCCAGGGTGAGTGCGTTGTAGATCAAGAATGCGCCGACCGCAACGAGCACGGCGACCACCAGGTACTGCGCCTTGTCGACCCTCTTGGCGACCTCGTTCTCCTGAGGCTCCTTCGTGGTGGTCATACCAACCCCAGTTCGGTCAGGGTCGAGCTGACCCGGTTGTCCTGATCCTTCAGAAACTGTTCGAACGGTGCACCGGTCATGAACGCGTCGGTCCAGCCGTTCTTCACCAGCGCGTCCTTCCATTGCTGCGTGTCATGCAACTCCTCAAGTACCTTCACCATCGCCTGCTTGGCCTCATCGGAAATCTCTGGTGGCGCAAGGACTCCGCGCCAGTTGGCAAACGTGACATCGATACCGGACTCCTTCAGGGTGGGCGCGTCGATGCCCTCGACCCGCTCGGCACTGGACACGGCGAGCACTCGGAGTTGACCGGCTTCGATCTGGTCGATGAGTTCACCAGGACTCGACGTGCCTGCCGTGATCTTCTTGCCAAGGAGTGCGGTGAGCAGGTCGCCACCGCCGTCGTAGGTGACGAAGTTGACCGACTTCGGGTCGACGCCGACCGCTTTGGCCAGTTCCATCGGGAACAAGTGGTCGGGCCCGCCGGGCGACGAACCGCCGCCGATCGTCACCTTGCTCGGATCCGCTTTCCACGCCGCAACGAAGTCCTGAATCGTCTTGAACGGCGAATCGGCGGGCACGAATACGGCGCCGGGGTCCTCGATCAACTTGGCCAGCGCCGTCGCGTCGGACGCCTTGATGTGCGACCCGTTGGTGTAGGTGGCGCCGACGACGCCGAGCCCCATCGTCATCATGAGGTCGCCGTTGCCCTTTTCGTTCATCAGTCGGGCCATCGCGACAGTGCCACCGGCGCCGAGCACGTTGAACACCTCGACACGGCCGGTGATCTTCTGGTCCTGCATGATCTTCACCGCCGTGCGCGCGGTCAGGTCATAGCCGCCACCGGGACTGTTGGGCACCATCATCCGCAGCCGGTGCAGACCGGACGGATCTTCGCCGCGCGTCACGCCGCAGGCGGTCAGGGTGGTGACGGCCAACAGGACCGCCGCCAGTACCGCCCCCGCCGTCGTCGCCCAACGTGGAAGTCTCGACACCATCGTCTCCATTCGCCACTGTGTGATGCTCATCGATACTGTTCCCATAGGTGACTCAGGTCACTCTTTCGGACGCAAAGGAAGTTCTGGTCGTTGAGTACACGGAGCCGAACGCCGAGGCGCACCAGGTTCTCCACCCCGCGGATCGCCGCCCGCAGCCTGGCGGGCCAGTTCCTGGTCTTCCAGCTGCTGGTGGTGTTCGTGGTGCTGGGTGCGGTCGCCGCGGTCTCCGTGGCGCAGTCCAATCAGGAGTTTCGCGAGGTTCGCGGCCAGCGGATGATCGCGGTCGCCGAGAACCTCTCCTCGACGCCGATCGTCCGCGAACGCTACGCAGATCCGTTCGCCGCTTTGGTGCTGGCGCCCGACGTGGACCGGGCAGTCGCGCTGTCAGGTGCAGGCCTGGTCGAGATCCTCGCCCCCGACGGCCGGGTCCGGGTGTCGTCGGATCCGTCCCGCGCCGGCGACCGGACCGACTTCGGTCGCAGCCAGGTGGTGAAGGGCCGAGCCTGGTCGGGGGATCTCGACGTGGACGGCGCGCACTCACTGGTCGGCCAGGTGCCGATCCTGGCCATCGACGGCGCGGTGCTCGCCGTCGTCTCGGTCAGCGAGCCGTATCCGTCGACGTGGCAACTGCTCAGCGGCGCAGGCGAACGCCTGCTGGTGTATCTCGGGCTCGGCGCCGCGCTCGGCGTGCTGGCGTCGTGGCTGTTGTCCCGGCGCATCAAACGGCACACCAGGGGCCTTGAGGTCGCGGAGATCGCCGGGCTGGCCGATCACCGGGAAGCGTTGCTGCACAGCATCCGTGAGGGCGTGGTGGCGGTGAACACCGACGGTGTCATCACGCTGCTCAACGACAGCGCGCAGGATCTGCTCGACGTGACCGGTGACGCCGTCGGGCGTCGGGTCGACTCGGTGGGGCTGGACCCCGCCGTCGAAGAGTTCCTGGCATCCGGAGAGGACAGTCGTGACGTGGTGATCGTCACCCGCACAAGGGTTCTCGCGTTGAACCGCCGGGCCGCCAGTACCGGTGGAGAGCGCATCGGTACTGTCACCACGATGCGGGACAGTACCGAACTGGCCTCGATGCAGGGGCAGCTGTCGTCGCACAAGAGTGTCACCGACACCTTGCGCGCGCAGACGCATGAGTTCGCCAACCAGCTGCACACCATCTCGGGTCTGGTCCAACTCGGCGAGTACGACTCGGTGCGCGATCTGGTCGGAACGCTGACCCGCCGCCGCGCCGAGATCAGCGATGCGGTGACCCGACACGTCGCCGACCCGGCGGTCGCCGCGCTGCTGATCGCGAAGACCTCCCTTGCCGCCGAAAGCGGCGTCGCACTGGTGCTCGACGAGCGTAGCCACCTCGCGGCCCTTGACCCCGCACTGGCCACCGACGTGATCACGGTGCTCGGCAACCTCATCGACAACGCGGTCGACGTGTCGGAGGGGACCGATCGCAGGGTCGTCGTCGTCGCGGTCGACGACGCCGGCGCGCTGACCATCTCGGTCGCCGACTCGGGTCCTGGCGTGCCAGAACACCTGCGCGAGACGATCTTCGCCCGTGGTGTCACGTCCAAGCTCGACGTCCCCGGCGGCCGGGGAATCGGACTGGCCCTGGTCCGGCTGGTCAGCGCGCAGCTGGGCGGGGCGGTCGAGGTATTGGATGGACCGGAGGGCGGCGCCGTCTTCGAGGTGCGGCTGCCCTTGTCCCGCTCCGTCCCGAGCACGGGGGGTTCGAGCGATGCGTGACGTGCTCGTGGTCGACGACGACTTCATGGTCGCGGAGATCCACCGCCGGTTCGTCGAGCGAATCGACGGGTTCCGCGCCGCCGGCGTCGCCCGCACCGGCAGCGAAGCTCTGGAGCAGGCTGCCGGATCGAGCCCCGACCTGATCTTGCTCGACGTGTACCTGCCCGACATGACTGGCCTGGAAGTGTTGCAGCGCTTGCGTTCCCGCGGCGACCGCGTCGGGGTCATCATGATCACCGCCGCTCGGGAACTCGATACCGTCTCCGGCGCCCTCGACGGCGGTGCGGCCGACTACCTGATAAAGCCGTTCGAGTTCGACCAGTTCAAGGCGAAGCTCGAGGCGTTCGCCGCGCGTGACGACGCACTGCGATCTGCCTCCGGCGTCGACCAGTCCCTTATCGATTCGCTGTTCGGCGGCGCCATACCCGCGCGCGGCGGCGAAGCGCTGCCCAAGGGCCTTGGCGCCGAGACGGGCGAACTGGTGCTCGACGCGGTCCGCTCCGCCGGCGAGGTCTCCGCCGCCGAATGTGCGGAGCTGGTGGGGATCTCGCGGGTCAGTGCCCGCCGCTATCTCGAGCATTACCTGAGCACCGGTGCCCTTCAACTCCGTCTGCAGTACGGCGCAGGCCGGCCCGAGCGGCGCTACCGCGTCAACGCTTAGGCGGCGTGTTTGGCGATGAGGATGCCCATGTTGACTTCGATCGAACTGATGTCGATGCGTCGGGCCCCGGGTAGTGGCGGCGCCTTGGAGTGATAGTGAGCACCGGTAGGCGTGGTGAATTCCGCGTGATGGCAACCGGTTTCATCCTGGCCGGTGGTGACTTGCCAGCCGGGTGCTTCCTTGGCGTAATTGCACGCCTCGCACACCCCCAACCCATTCACCCCGCTGGTGGCCCCACTACGATGGTGGGCGCTGGCGTGGTCGTGATGGCGGATCGGGGCATCGCAGTACGGGGTGCGACACGTGTCGTCACGCAGGTCGATGAACCGCGACAGGCCCTTCGGAAACAACCGGGCCCGCGATTCCATCGCCACCAACGCCCCACTGCGGGGATGCTTGTACAGTCGGCGCAGCGTGGCCCGCGACCGCCGATCGCCCACCGAGGCCGCGATCAAGCGTCGCCCGACCGCGGCGGGCACCGGCCCGAACCCCGCGACCCGGGCCGGTTCACTATCACCGGCGAACAGGCTCTCATCGGTGATCACCAGATTCACCGCCACCGGCACCGGCACCTCCGCAGCCCGCCCGGTCACCCGCTCCACCAAGGTGTCGGCCATCACCTGGCCCTTCCCGCGCCCGTCACCGCAGGTGTCGCCGGCCCGGTGCAAGGCCGCGTAGACCGCCACCCCTTGGGTCATCGGCAGCAGGGCGGTCACATGGGCCATGGCGTCCGGCGCCGGGCGAATCGTGACGGTGCGTTCGGACTCGGCCCGCACCGCCCGGTCCACGACGGCGTGCGGATCCAACCGGTAGGCGATCTTCTTGGCATCGGCCGTGATCCGGGCATCACCCAGTCCGTCCAACTCGGTGAGGTCTGAGCAGAGTTCGGCGTCCAACGTGCGGCGGTCCTCGACGTCCAGGCAGGCCGACTCCCGCACGATCAGCGTGGCCCGCCACTCCGAGAGCGCCCCGGCCTCCAGAGCGGCCAGAGTGTGCGGCATCTCGTGCACCAATGCTCTGGCGAACCCCAGATGCCGGCCGCCGCGGTTCGGGGAATCCCGCCGCGCCAACGCCACCTCCGAGCCCAACCCACGCCCACGCTTGGCGGCAGGTACTCCTTTCGCGGCCTCCGCCGAACGCCGGGCCACATCCAGAGCGGCGGTGACCCGCGCCTGCGCCGCCGCCGCGGCCGACTTCAGCCACTCCAGCTCCGCGATACGCTCCACCAGGGCAGACTCATCCGCGTCTGGGTCGACGATCACCAACTCTTCGAACACATGTTCGAGTGTACACCGATCTCCTGACCGGCCTGTTGTCATCTCGCAGGACATCGGTGACAGTTCTGTATCAGGACACCGGTAACAGTTTGGGCGGTCTTGGTGGTGACACTTCTGCCATCAAGCTCCG
>NZ_JACHGP010000003.1 GCF_014202335.1 Mycobacterium sp. AZCC_0083
TCCGCCACCACAGCACCTACGACGAACACACCGCCTGGGCACACCGCCAACCCGCCAAAGCCGCTTGACACCTTACGAACCTGGGATGTCTAACCAGATCGGCGGCCGGGGTGCGGAACAAGATGTCGGCGGTAAGGGTATACACCGGCCGGTCATAGCCGAACCGTTCGTAGAAGTCGACGGCGAAGACCGGCATGTCCATTGCGATCACGCCCCCGGAATGGTTCGACACCACCAACGCTCCACCGGGCGGAATCGATTCCAGGCCCCGCGCCTCGGAGCGATGCCATCGCTTGGCAAGCGGTCGCACGATATTCATGAAGCGTTGAGTCAGCTCTGGGTCCGATTTGGCGATGTCGCCTTGGGCGGCGCGGGTGCCGCTCATCCTCGCACCCCCACGTCGCCCAGCGCCGGTTCGGTGACGAAGTCTGCCAACTCCGCATCGTGGGTCTTCAACCAGTAGTCGACGACGCGGTACGGCGAATTGTTGACAACCCGTCCTCGCTTGTTTCGGTAGTAGGTCGTCATCCCCGGATGGCTCCACACCATCTTCGAATGCGCTTCGTCGACCTCGTTCACCCAACCGTCGTGCGCCTCAGTTCGGCATTCCACTGCGCCGATGCCACGTTCGATCATCTTCGTGATGACATCAATGATGTAGCGGCCCTGCGATTCTCCGATGAAGAAGTATGAGCCGCCTGCACCGGAGTTCGTATTGGGGCCATACATCAGGAACAGGTTCGGAAAACCCGGCACCGTGATGCCTAGGTACGCGGTCGCGTCGTCGTCGCCCCAGATGTCGCGCAGCCGCTTGCCGCCTCGCCCGACGAACTCGATCGGCTGTAGGTAGCGGGTCGTTTCAAAACCGGTGGAGAACACCACGACATCGGTCTCCACCTCATCACCGCTCTGGCTGACGACACCGCGATTGGTAATGCTGTCGACACCTTCGGTAAGCAGTTCGACGTTGTCACGCTTGAGCGCAGCGAACCAGCCGTTGTCGAGCAGCATGCGCTTTCCGAACGGCGGGTATTGCGGTAGGCACTTCTCGATCAGCTCCGGCCTGTCTGCGAGCTGGCCCTCGAGATAGCGGGTGAAGTAGCGGCGATGGCCATCGTTGACGGCGTTGAGTGAGCGGCCCGAATGCTCCCATTGCGGGTCGATTTGCAATGACGGATGAACTCGATCGTTGAAGACCCACGCGAGCCGGAAGCGATACCAGGCCTGGTAGTACGGCACGTGGTCCATCAGGTAGTGCACATCCTCGGGTACGGGTGCGAAGTATTCTGCGCACGGTCCGACCCACTGGGGAGAGCGTTGGAACACGGTTACCTGTGAGACCTTGTCGGCAATCGCCGGCACCACCTGCATCGCGCTGGCACCCGTGCCGATCACCGCGACACGCTTCCCGGTGACGTCCAAGTTCTCCGGCCAGTTCGCCGTGTGGAACATTGGTCCGGTGAAGCGCTCCATGCCCGGGATGTCGGGGGTCTTCGGTTTGTTGAAGAGCCCGACGGCGCTGATGAGGAGGTTGGCGGAAACAGCACGCTCCGAGCCGTCACTGTCACGGGATGTGAGCTCCCATGTTTGCGTTGCTTCGTCGTACACCGCCCTGGCGACTTCGGTGCCGAAAATGATATGGCGCCGCAGATCGAAGTGATCGACAGCGTCTGCGATGTACGCCGCCATCTCGTTGCGCTTGGCAAAGTGGGTCGACCAATGTCGCGGGAAGAAGGAGAACGAGTACAAGTAGCTGGGCGTATCGACGCCTGCGCCGGGGTAGGTGTTGGTGAGCCAGACGCCGCCGACCTCCTGCTCGCGTTCGAGGATGACGAACGGGATTCCCAGCTCGCGCAACCGGACCGCGGCAATGATTCCCGAGATTCCCGCACCGATGATCGCGACCCGGAAGTCCTTGGGGTGTAGCGGTTTCGGCGGCACTGTTGGGACCAACCCCATCTCGTCACGCATGACCCGTTCATATTCGTCCGGAATCTCCTCGGCCATGCAGATACTCAACATCCGGCGCAGCAGTTCGGGATTCGGTATCGACACGGCCGCGGCCCGGCCGATGGACCAGGCCATGATTGCCGACGCGGCGGACGCGCGAATCTCTTCGGCGATCCCGGGCGGAAAGCCACCCGCGTCATTGGGACCCAAGCCCGAGGAGCGCACCGGGCGAAAGGGATCGTCGAGCCAACGCTGATCGCCAGTCAGCTGAAATAGCACCATCGTCAGCGTGGGCAAATTGGCAACACCCAGAGCCCGCTTCAACCGCGCTTCATCGACCGGGCAGTGCGGCTCAATCATCGACATGGCACGCCTTCTCCTCCGGTTGCCTGGGCCCGACCGACGGCCTCAGGTGCCTAATTTCAGTTAGATTTTACATTTATTGACGGTAGAGGACAACACGCTAATTGACGACTTTGGTCGTCCTATACAGGTGCTTTTCGTCACAGAACAACCACCTAGAGGACAAATCAGTCGTAGAAACCGGTGGTGTACTCAGCGGGACGGGTGGCCACGCGTCATGTGGGCCACGCGACGACACTCCAGCGGTCAACGCCCCAGTCGGCGCCGCCAGTCGTGGGCACCGAGCAGGCGCACCAGCTTGGCCTGGATCTTGCTCTTGCGAGGTGCATACGGGTACCAGTGCGGCTCCGCACTGAGATGGACCCGCTCGGAGACCACAGACTGTTGTCGGCAGAACTTGAGGATGCCGGCGGCACCGCCGGAGCGGCTGCCCACACCCGATTCCTTCCAACCACTCATCGGAATGGTCAGTTGAAAGGTGCTCATCATGACGTTGTTCTGGTTGACCGCACCGGCCTCGAGCTGGCGTGTGATCCGGTCGCAGCGTCGTGAGTCGCGCGTCCACACGCTGGCACTCAACCCGTAACGCGAATCGTTGGCCAGCCTCACCGCTTCGGCTTCGTCGGCCACCTTCATGATCGGCAGGGTGGGACCGAAGGTTTCGTCGCGCATGCACTGCATGCTGTGATCCACGTCGACGAGGACGGTCGGTTCGAAGAACTGACCGTCTCGGCCGCGCTTTCCGCCGGTGAGCACCCGCGCGCCCTTAGCCACCGCGTCGTTGACGTGTTCTTCGACGATGTCCAGTTGAGCCGGCGTACACATGGCCCCGACGTCAGTGCTGAAACTGCCGTCCTGGTCCATGCCTTGACGAAGGCTCTGCACCTTGCCGGTGACCTTTGCGACGAACTCGTCGAACACCGGGGCTTCCACGTAGACGCGCTCTACCGAGATACAGATCTGGCCCGAATTCCACATGGCGCCCCACGCTGCGGCGCTCGAGGCGCGATCGATGTCGGCATCGGACAACACGATCATCGGATCCTTGCCGCCCAGTTCAAGACTGCAGGGAATCAGTCGCTCACCCGCACGGGCGGCAATCTTGCGTCCCGTGTGCGTCGAGCCTGTGAACATGACCATGTCGACTTCCTCGACGACAGCCGCGCCGGTCTGTGGGCCGCCGGTCACGTTGGCCAGGACGGGGGGTGCCCCGATGTCCTCCAGCCAGCCTCTGGTGGCCTCCCCCCACGTCAATGGGGTGAACTCCGATGGCTTGAAAAGCACTGCTGCGCCTGCCATCAACGCTGCCACACCATCGAGCATCGGACCGCCCAGCGGGCCGTTCCACGGAGTGAGCATCCCCACGAGCTGATACGGGCGGGCAAAAACACGCAGTTTCTTGGTCAAGCCGCCAGCTCCCCAGCCAGCGATCTTGCGGTCGGCGAGGAATTCGGCGGCATGCCCGCTGTAGTAGTTGATCAGGTCCACCGCCATGGAAATCTCAAGCGAGGCGTCACCCCATGACTTGCCGGTCTCTTCCTGCATGATGCCGACCAGACGGGATTCGTTGTCCAGGATCCAGTCCAGGAAATTACGCATGTGGATCGCCCGTCCGTTCGGGCCGAGCGCCTCCCACGCTGGCTGGGCCGCCCGGAGTTGTGCGGCAGCGGCAGCTACAGCGGCGGGACCCAGATCGGGGACACACCCCACCACCCGCCCGTCAGCGGGGCAGCGAACCTCGATGACTGCGCCGTCGCCGGCGAGATCGCCCTCTCCGGACCGGGGATCTGCTTGTGTTGTAGCCACTTTCAACTCCTCTGCTATCGACATCACTGGCTGGCTTGGCTGGCGCAGAGCACCAAAGCGGCCCGCCGCGCAGTACAGACAGCTTCTCCCCGCTGGTTGCGGCCACGGTGCTCGAACGTCACCACTCCCTGGCCCGGTCGTGAGGTGGACAACCGTTTGTCGACGATCTCGGTCTCGGCCGTCAGGGTGTCCCCGGTGAAAACCGGTGTGGGAAAGCGGATCTCGGAGAAGCCAAGATTGGCGACAGTGGTTCCTTCGGTGAGGTCGGCGACGCTGAGGCCCACCACGGTCGACATGGTGAACAAGCTGTTGACCAAGCGTTGGCCGAACTCCTGGGTTTGCGAGAACGCCGCATCCAAGTGCAGGCTTTGGGTGTTCATGGTCAGGGTGGTGAACAGCACGTTGTCGGCCTCAGTCACGGTGCGGCCGGGTCGGTGCTCGTAGACGTCGCCGACGATGAGTTCTTCGAGATATTTGCCTCGGCGACGGTGGACGGTCACAACATTGCCTCTTCGTTAGATGCCAACGCCTGCCGGTGGTCGGGATGGGCGATGGCAATCAGTGCCTGTCGTCGCTCAGCCAAGCTTCGACCATCGAGGCGAGCAACTCCGTACTCGGTCACCACGATGTCGACCATCGATCGGGGGATGGTCACGGTGCCGACAGCGGCGACGATGCGTGACCGGGACCCGTCGGGTGTCGTTGATGGCAGGGCGATCACGCGCATACCGCCGGGCGAGCGGGTGGCTGCGTCAATGAAGTCGAGGCTGCCGCCGATGCCCGATATCTGGCGCCCACGGATCGTCTCACTGTTCACCTGACCGAGAATATCCACCTCGATCGCGGTGTTGACCGACACGAATCGCTCTGTCCGCCCCAGACCAACGGCATCGTGGGCGATCGAAGAAGGGTACACAGCCACCGCAGGGTTACGGTCGGCGAATCGCATCAGTCGCTCAGTGCCCATCAGTTCCGGGGACATGATCGCGGGCTGATCACCGCTAGCCTGGATGATTCCCTGATCGAACAAGTCCACCATCTCATCGGTGGCCATCCCCATGAACCGGACGCGCCCGAGATCCGCCTCGGCCAGTGACGCCACCACCGCCTCAGGAATAGCACCGATGCCAATCTGCAGCGTCGGATTGCTCGGCAACAGGTTCACCACATGTTCTGCGATGCGATCGCTGACGGCGCTGGGCTTGGCCGAAACATACTGGGGCGTAGGGTCGGCGGTGTCGACAAGGGCATCGAAGATCGATTCGTGGACCATGGTGTTGCCGAACGTCCACGGCAGGTCTGGATCGACCTCACCGATACGCACGCGCGCCAATCGGAGCGCATCGAGTCCGTATCCAGCGGAAGGCCCCAGTGAGTGGAAGCCGTGCCGGTCCGCCGGGGTGACCCGTACCAGCGCGACGTCCACGCCCCACGTTGCGAGCAGCGCCGCGATCCTCGAGGCTCGAACCGGCACGAAGGTGACGACGCCGTCGGCGACCAGTCCCTTGACCGGTGCTGTGACGTGCCATGTCCGGTACTGCAGTGCCCCACTGGTGACGGACCCGAGGAAGGGGTAGTCGCCCAGGAGCAACCCTGAGCTCAACGTCCACTCCCGCCCGGGGGCTTCCTTGTCGACTGTCTGGAGCATCGTTGTCGGCGCACCGCAGCCGGGCGCGGCGACGATATGTGCACCGTCGTCGACCAGCGTCATGGCTGTGACAGGGTCGACGGTGCGAGCGGCGGCGCGACTCATTACGGCCTTGCCGTTGCCGCCGCAACGGCGTCCTCGGAGAACGCCTCGTCGAAAGCAGTTCCGTCGAACTGGAATTCGTCAACCTCGATCACCCGACCGCCCGCAATCCGATACACCAGGCACTCCCGAAGCCGAACCGAGTTTTCGCCTACCTGAACGATGCCGTACTGATAGGCGGCGGCATAGTCAGCGCTGGCGGTGATGTCGATGACGTCGAATTGGGCTGGGCCGGTGAAGATTCGCTTCATCTTGCCGAAGAGGGTCAAGATCGCGCGGCGACCCTCGTAATCGCCGGACAGCACGTTGTGACCAGGCACCCGCCACACGCAGTTCTCATCGAGGACTGCTTCGATTTCATTGCGGTCCTGGTTCGACAACGCAGCCATTAGCCGGCGCACGACCAGGGCGTTGGGATGTTTAGTCACAGTGGCCTCCGATGAGTCAGATGCGGGCGCTGGCGCTGCCCGACAGCACGGTGACGCCGTGCTCGTTGGTGGTGACGATGTCGATCTCGGCGAAGCGGGCGTCCGGCGCATCACGCAGCTCCCGCACCGTCGCGACCGCGTGCAATGAATCACCGGGCCAGACCGGGTTTACGAAGCGGACCCCATAGCGAACCAGCCGCTCGCGGCCTATCCACTCGGCGAGGACTAGTTCGGTGGCAGCCATGGCTAGCATCCCGTGAGCCATCACACCGCGATAGCCGGCGCGTACCGCGTATGGCTCGTCGGTGTGGAGCGGGCTGTAGTCGCCGGAGGCGCCGGCATATTGCACGATCTGGGTGCGAGTTACCTCAGCGATGACCGTGCGTTGGCGGGTGGCTCCGACGACCAGATCCTCGCCCACAGACGCGGCCCCACCGCTCACTGTTCAACCTCGCGGACAGCGAACTCGGTCTCCACCAACACCATTCGTGATCGAAGTACGAGTTCGTCCGCGGCGTCGCGGTAATCCTTGAGGATCTCCCGGAATAGCAGGTCGCCCGCACGGCGGCTGTGCTTGCGCCAGGTCGCGTTCTCGTACTCGGTGACGGTCAGGTGGTCACCCACGCGCACGTGTGCGAAGTACTCAAACTCCTGCTCCGCGTGCAAGACGCTGCCACCGATGCGTGATGTGGTGTCAGCCAGTGCCCCGGACGCCCGCAGGCCGAGCATGTGTGTCGGGTCGAATTGCGCTGCGGTACTCGGGAAGGTAACCGGAATCACCGTTCCCGGTGCCGGTACGCCGTCGCCCATTTCTTCGTCGCCGACGGCGCGGGCAAACACCATGACATGACCCGGTTCGACTCGAAAAGTGCAGGTGCCCATTACGACTCCGACACCGTCGGCCGGAATCGCGGCAGCGCGCCGCCACCACCGGTGTCGGAGAACACCACCTCGACTCGCTGCCCGATGGCGAGCCCGGCTGGATCGCAATCGATAATGTTGGACACCATCTTCGGGCCTTCGTCGAGCTCGATCATTGCCAGGACGTACGCGCCTGCGTTCGCATACTCCAGAATCCCGCGACTGGTGACGGTGTAGCTGTATATGGTGCCCCGCCCCGATGCCTCGAAGTCGATCAGGTTGGTGGAGTGGCATTGCGGGCACACGTAGCGCGGGTAGTAACACGCCTGCTCGCAACCACCGCAGCGTTGCAACAGCAGGGTGCCGGTGAGGGTTGCCGCCCAGAACGCCGCCGTTTCCGGAGCGATCTCGGGAGTCGGTGCGGGCAACTGTGGGGTGCTCACGCGTCCTCCCGCCCGAGAATGACGGTGGCATTACCCATCCTCGTGGAGAGCCAGCCGCCGGTGCCGTGCGCCAGTGCCAGGGTGCAGTCGGGAACCTGCACTGCCGGATGCGCTTCGCCGCGAAGTTGTCGCACGGCCTCGATCATCTTGGTCATCCCGCCACGGTTGGCTGGGTGGTTGTTACACAGTGAGCCACCGTCGGTATTGAAGGGCAACCGACCATGCGGGGCTTGCAGAGCACCGTCCAACACGAACTTGCCACCCTCACCTTTCGCACAGAAGCCCAGATCTTCCAGGGCCAGCAAGACCGTGATGGTGAACGAGTCGTATAGACCGACGTAATCGATGTCGGCAGGACTTACACCGGACTCGGCGTAAGCATCCGCACCCGAACGCACGCCGCCGGTCACGGTGATGTCTTGCCAACCGCCCCTGGTGTGTTCCACGGCTTCCCCATGGCCCAGCACCTTGACGCAGTGCCGGTCCAGCTCCTTGGCGACTTCTTCAGCGACGATGACGAGCGCACCGCCGCCGTCGGTGACCACGCAACAGTCCAGCCGGTGCAGCGGGGAAGAGACCATCGGGGAGTTGACCACATCGTCGACCGTCACGACGTCAGGGAGCATGGCGTTCGGGTTGTGTTGGGCGTGTACCGAAGCAGCGACCTTGATCTCGGCCAATTGCTCACTGGTGGTGCCGTATTCGTACATGTGCCGCTGGGCGGCAAGGGCATACAGCGCGCTGACGTTGGCGCCGAAGATCGGCTCGAAGGCCTTTTCCGGGGGTTCGCCCATCAACTGTCCGGGCGCCCGCAGTGACGTCGTGCGTGGGCGGCCGCCCAGAGTGATCAGCGCGACCCGGCACTTGCCTGCGGCGACTGCGGCCGCAGCGTGCCCGACGTGTGACATGTAGACCGACCCGCCCATATCCGTGCTGTCCATATGACGCAGGGTCAGCCCGAGATAGTCGGCCATGGCCAGGCCGCCAAGGCCCGGCGCGTCCCCGCCGCAGAAATAGCCGTCTACGTCGCCAAGCCCGAGTCCCGCGTCGGCCAGCGCGCCGAGAGCGACCTCGGCGTGGATCTGCGGGATGGACGTGTCAGGAAGCTTGCGCCCCGGATGTTCGTAAGCCCCGGCGATGTAGGCCTTGCCCCTGATCGACATCAGGCAAAGGGGTTCGGCGGTGCGGCGTCGGTGATGGGCCGGAACTGAGTTTCGACTTCTTTGGCCAACCTTCCGAGGTCCCATGGCCCGTCAGAGGTCGTAGTGACCAGCGGCTGTGGATCGCTGTACAGCGACAGCTCATACCCACGCGCATGGATGACGTGCCCGTTGCACCAACCGGACTGTTCAGAGGCGAGGTAGGCGGCGATCGGTGCGATGCTGTCGGGCGACAGCTCGTCAGCCCCCGAACTGTACGCGTCGGCGTCCTTGAAGGTGGCCGTCATCCGCGTGGCCGCTGCAGGCGAGATGGCGTTGGTGGTCACTCCGTATTTCTTCAGTGCCACCGCACACGAGTAGGTCAGCCCGACGATCCCCATCTTCGCCGCCGAGTAGTTCGGCTGGCCCGGGGCTCCGTGCAGGCCGGCCCGCGAGGTGTAGTTGATGATCCGGTTCTGCGCGTCCGGGTCGCCGATCTTTCGCCAATGCGCCGCCGCCGGTTTGATCGTGTTGAAGTGCCCCTTGAGATGAACCCGGATGACGGCGTCCCACTCTTCCTCGGACATGTTGAAGATCATCCGATCGCGCAGGATGCCAGCCACGTTGACGAGGATGTCGAGTTTGCCGAACCGCTCGATGGTCCAGTCGATGAGGTCTTTGGCGGCGTTGTGATCCGAGATGTCGGAACCGTCGGTCACCGCGGTACCACCCGCTGCCTCGATCTCGGAAACAAGTGCGGCGGCTGGACTTTCGTCTGCTTCCAGCCCGCTGAGCGAGGCACCGATGTCGTTGACGACCACGGTGGCCCCCTCGGCGGCAAAGAGTTTCACCACGGCACCACCAATCCCGCGCCCACCGCCGGTGATGATCGCCACGCGTCCGTCAAGGGTTCCCATATCAGCGCTCCACACGGATCGGGAGGGCCACCGGCCCCCTGGCGAAGGATGGCCGATACTTGACCTCATGGCCGGGTTCTAGATGGAAGACCGCCAACTCACTGATGGCACGAACCGCGGCCTTTATCTCACGGCGGGCCAGGTGGTTGCCCAGGCAGCGATGAACACCTGCGCCGAATGCCAGGTGCGCCGAAGCGTTGGGCCGCTCGAAATTCAAGGTGTCGGGATCGGCGAATTTCTCCGGATCACGGTTGGCCGCAGCCCAATTGAGGAGAATCCGGTCACCCGCTTTCATCGGGCAACCCCGTAGCTCCGTGTCGGCGGTCAGCGTGCGGCCAGCGGTGGGAACCGGCGACTCGAAGCGCAGGAACTCCTCTATGTGGCGATCGACCACCTTTTCCGGCGCGTCGCGCAAGCTCTCCCGCAGAGTGTTGTCCGTGGCCAGAATGCGGGCGACGCTCGCCAATCCGCCCATGGTTGTCTCCATGCCGGCCATGATGGTCATGTTGAGCGTCTCCATCCTGGTCCGGTCGTCTAGCTCGAGTCCGTCATCGAACGTGCCGGTGCCCAGGTGTGCGATTACGCCTGCGAGATCGTCCGTACGACCTTCGGTGCGGCGCTTGCCCAGTAGCTCGGCACAGAACATGAACAGCTTGGGCGCTGCTTCCAGCGCCTTCTCGGGTTGCGTCATCAACACGTCAAGAACCTCGAGGACCCAGCCGATGTCCGACGCCTTCTGATCGAGGAAGGTCTCGAAGAACACGATCGGTGGCAGCTGAGAGGTGAAGGCGCCAACGAAGTCCACCGGGCTGTGCTCGACGCACGTGTCGATCAGGCCGTCGACCGTCGTCCGAATACTCGGCTCGGCCGCGGTCAGCGCCTCCGGCGCGAAGAACGGGTTCAAGGCCTTGCGCACACCGCGATGCAGCGGTGGGTCGGTTTCCAGCGGAACCATGCGCAGGATATCGAGGTCGAACTGAACGGGCGTTGCCCCCTCGGCGCTGCTGTAGCCGTTCCAGTCGACGGCTGCGTCCATGACTTCTTTGTAGGTGTTGATCACCCAGAATCCTGAGTTCTCGGCGCTCCAGTGTGCTGTGCTTCGCGCGACGGGGCACTTCTCCCGAAGCCCATTCACCCGCGGCCAGTAGTCATCGGCCAACTCCGGGTCCAAGGGATTGAAATCAACGGTCGGCGAACTATCCACCGAGGCCGACGCGACGACGTCGTGATCATTCATGATGCGGCTCCTGTCTGGACTCAACTCGCCGAGCGCACTAGCGCTCGGCCGGATCCGCCGCACTGCCCGGGCGTGCCCCGCGGCGGATCTAATTCTGCGTCGGATTAGAACTATGCCGTTTGTATCTCGCCTCCCCATAGATGTCAAGCACATCACACTTGTTGCGGTATTGACGCAGGACAAGCTATTTGGTGCCGAGCACGCATCACTGCAACCGCTGCGGCGCGCAGAGAATCCGATGGACAAAAATCGGTTTCGGTTTAGACTAGCCAAAAGCAGGAGAGGAGGGAGCGAGCCCGTGGTGAAAGTGACCTACCTGCGGCCAGGCGGCGAGGTAACCATCGTCGAGGTCGCCGAGGGGACCTCGGTGATGCAAGCGGCCACGGCCAACGACATTCCCGAGATCGTTGCCGAATGCGGCGGCACCCTGGCGTGTGCAACCTGTCACGTCTATGTCGACGACGATGACGTCAGCCACCTTGACCCGCCCAGCGCGGACGAAGAGGAAATGCTCGACTACACGGCATCGCCGCGCGAATCGAATTCCCGGCTGAGCTGCCAAATCACCGCGGGACCCGAGCTGGACGGGCTCGTGGTGCGAGTACCTCCGACGCAGTACTGATGTCGACTTCTACGGTCATCATTGCCGGTGCGGGGCAGGCGGGGTCCCGCACTGCCGCAAGTCTGCGGGAGCTGGGTTTCGCGGGTCGGATCGTGCTGGTCGGCGACGAACCACACCCGCCCTATCAGCGACCGCCGCTGTCCAAGGCTCACCTCACCGGCGCGGCCGCGCGCGACACCCTGTGGCTACACCCGAGCAGCTTCTACGAACAGCACGACATCGAGTTACTCCTCGGCGAATCGGTGCGCCACATCGATCGCATCGAAGGCCGGGTCGGGCTCGATGGCGGCGCGTTGCTCGACTACGACCATCTGGTGCTCGCGCTGGGTGCCCGCAACCGCACGCTGCCGCTGCCCGGAGCCGAGCTCGACGGGGTCGTTGGTCTGCGCACCCTCGCCGAAGCCGACGACATCCGCAACCGCATGGGAAGCGCTCGTCACGTCATCGTGCTAGGCGGCGGCTTCATCGGACTGGAGGTGGCCGCGACGGCGGCCAAACTCGGTCTCCAGGCCACCGTGGTCGAGATCTCCGACCAGTTGATGGGGCGGGTGCTATCTGCGGAAATGGCGGGCTACATCCTCGACGCACACCGTTCCCGCGGGCTTCATGTCGAACTCGGCACCAGCGTGGCCGCCGTGACCGGCACGTCAGGCCGGGTCAGTTCGGTAACCACGACCGATGGCCGCGAGTTCCCGGCCGACCTGGTTCTCGTCGGCGTCGGCGCAATACCGAACACGGGCATCGCCGAGGACGCTGGCCTTGAGGTCGATAACGGGATCGTCGTGAACGAGTACCTTGCCACCGACGACGAGCAGATTTCTGCGGTCGGCGACTGCACGTCGTGTCCCAATCCATTTGCCGGCGGCCGCCGGGTGCGGTTGGAGTCGGTGCATAACGCCACTGCGCAGCCGCGTTCTCTGGCCGCCCGGCTCGTCGGACGCCCCGAACCCTATGACAGTGTGCCCTGGTTCTGGAGCGATCAGGCCGATCTGAAGCTGCAGATCGCCGGGCTCGGCACGGAATCGAATGACACCGTGCTCCGCGGAGACGTTGACGGCGGCCGCTTTTCGATCTTCACATTCCACGACGGTGTGCTTGAAAGCGTCGAGTCGCTCAACCGGCCCGGTGACCACATGGCGGGGCGCAGGCTGCTCGCACTGAGAGATGGCCTCACGCCCGAACAGGCCGGAGACCCCGCTTTCGATCTCCGTGCCCATGTTGCGGCACAGTCGGGCGCACCGGTCGCGGCCGACCGTCGTGCGCCAACGCCGGGCTGAAGAGAATCAGGTCAGCGCGTTCCGATGCGGTTACCCGCCTGGACGCATGGTGGCAACGATGCGATCGCGAGGCGCGTTGGTTGCGCCAGCGCGGACGATGCCCGAACTCGATTTCGTCGCGTGGTTTCGTGGCTCGTCGTGCACCGCTACGTGCTCACGACCGAACGCTTCGTATGCGGCGATGATCAGCTGGGACGAGGCGTCGGGGTGAGCCTGCGCGATGGCTGATATCGCGTTGATCGTGTGCGGGCCTAGGCCCGTCGCCGTGATCACGACGCGGCCGGTCGTAAGCGAGTGATGCAACGACAACCGGAACTGCTCGCTCAGGTTAGTGGGCATGGCTGAAGCCAGCACGGCTCGTGCGGTCACACCGCGGGGAAGGAGGAATGCTCGGCTGGGCACGTCGAGCACGTTGCAGTTCGGCCATCTTGGATGCCTGTGAGACTTCAACGCCTGCGGCGGTCGGAGCGCGCTACCACGAGACCGAGTTTGTCGAAGTCGAGAGTGGTCGCGGTGATACCACGTTCGCGCAGCTTGAACTTTTGCACGCGACCGTTGACGTTGGCCGGCAATGATTCGAAAACCTCGAAGTAGCGCGGAATCGCGTAGTACGGCATCGACTTTCGGAAGAATTCGAACAGCTCCCGCGGTTCGATCTCCTTTCCCTCCACCAACACCAAACACGCTTTGACGTCGTCCTCACTGAGGTCGGACGGAACGGCGTGCACTGCCGCCTGTGCGATCGAGGGATGCGCACAGATCGCGGACTCGAGTTCGATCGAGGACACGTTCTCGCCGCGGCGGCGCAACGAGTCCTTCTTTCTGTCGGCGAACCAGAAGTACCCCTCCTCGTCGACGCGACCGCAGTCACCGGTGTGGTGCCAGAGATTTCGGAACGTGCGCACTGTCGCAGGGTCGTCGTTCCAGTACCCGGAGAAGAGGCGGAACGGTTCGTCGGGCCGCACGACGATCTCACCGGGTTCACCTGCCGCGACCTCACGATCGTGGTCATCGACGATCTTCACCTGCAGGCCACTGGTCAGCTTCCCCATACTCCCGGGGTGACGTTTGTCGCGCGGATCGCCCAGCAGCACCGGCCAGCATTCCGACTGGCCGAACACTTCGGCGAATGGGGCGATGCCGAAGCGCTTTTCAAATTGCTCGATGAACTCGGCTGTCGAGGGCATGAACGTGATGTGGCGCAGTTTGTGGTTGCGGTCGTCGTCGCTGGGCGGCTGCGCCATGATCACCATCCCCATCGCGCCCATGCCCATCGCGGTCGTTGCGCCGGTCTCGCGAATACGTGCCATGTACGTAGTCGCGTGGAAGGCGGGTTCCACGATGGCTGATCCGCGAACGGCCAACGCCGCTGCGACTAGCCACGTCTGGCCGCTGAAATGAAACAGCGGATTGGCCCCGAAGATGATGTCGCCCTTCTCATACCAGCCGTATTCGATGAACACGTTGATGAGATTGCAGTAGTAGCCGTGGGTGATGGTGCAACCCTTCGACGGACCGGTCGTACCCGAGGTGTAGATGATCGTGCATACATCACTGGGTTCGATGTCGGGCTTTGTGAAACCCGCAGGGGCGTATTCCAACTGGGTGTACAAGAGGTCGGGCTGCAGTGTTGGGCGCTCCTCGGGCTCCCCCACCAGAACCAACCGCGGCCGCTCGGTCAGAGTGGGAAGGATCGGCATCAGCAGGTCCAGCGCCGCACTGTCTCCGATGTAGAGCTTGGGGGTGGTCTGGACTAGCTGATGGCGAAGGAAATCGCCACGCAGGTAGGTGTTGAGTGGCACCTGGATGGCCCCTGCCTTGGCAACGGCGTAGATCAGCACGATGTACTCGAGGCGGTTGGGCAGATTGATCGCGACCCGGTCACCCTTTTCCACGCCTGCCGCGTGCAGCGCCGCAGCGACGCGGTCGGATCGCGCGTCCAGTTCGCCGAGACTCACCCAATCGCTGTCGCATTGGACGAACGGCCGACCGGGGTCAAGTCGGGCCTCGGCGGTGAGCCACGCGCCCAGGGTCAGACCGGGCTCGGAATCGTCGTCGGCCATCACATGCTCCGTTCGGGCACTCGCCGCGCACCGAGGATCAACTCGGCAGCGCGTTCACCGATCATCATCGACGGGGCGTTGGTGTTGCCTCGAGTGATTCGTGGCATGACACTGGCGTCCGCGACTCGCAGGTTCTGGATGCCATGCACCCGCAGTTCGGGATCGACCACGGCAAGGTCGTCGATCCCCATCTTGCAGGTGCCCACGGGATGATAGGACGGCACCACCGTCTGGCGTACGTACTGTTCCCAGTCGGCGGCGGTGCGGCATTCGGCCTCCGGCGCCAGCTGTCCATCGGTGATGGCAGTCATCGCCGGTTGCACCATCACGCGCTGCACTTCCCGCAGGCCGCGCACGCAGTCGCGTAGGTCGTCGGGATCGCTGAAGAACTGGTGCGCGATGCGAGGCATCGATTCCGGCGACGAGTCCCGCAGCGTGATCGAGCCACGAGCGCGTGGCTGCAGGAAGGTCGACGAAGCAAGGAACCCCTGTTCCCTGGCTGGCTGCACGTTGAACATGCCGTTCTCGTCGACTCCACGGGTGATGGCGAACGGAACGAACTGCAACTGCAGATTGGGTGCCTCCAGGCCAGGCTCGGTGCGCGCCATGCATTGGACCTGCACCATCGTCAAGGCCAGCAGGCCGCTGCCGTTGCGCAGATAATCGACCAGTCCCTTCGCCGCGGTTTCCACTCGCATCTTGTTGATGGTGGGGATCGTTGCCCGCCACCGCTGCATCAGGTACGGATGTTCCTGCAGGTTCTGCCCGACCCCGGGTAGATCGAGCGTGGTTTCGACATTGGCATCGGAAAGTGCTGCATGTGAACCGATCCCGGATAGCTGCAGCAGGCGCGGCGACCCGATGGAGCCCGCACTGAGCACGACCTCCTCGCGTGCCCGCACCTGCGTCACAGCGCCGTCGTGGCGATAGACGACACCAACCGCTGTCAGGCCTTCGAGCAGGATTCGATGGACATGGCTTTCCGTGCGCACGGTTACCTTGCCCTTGGGTGCGACGCGGCGCAGGTACTCGCGCGACGCTTGAGAGCGGGTGCCGCGGCGATGGTTCACCTGGGCGAGTGCGACGCCGTCCTGATAGGCGCCGTTGTAGTCGGGGTTGCGCTGGTAGCCCGCCTGCACGCAGGCGTCCAGATACGCCATGTTGGCCTGGCCGCGGTTGGTCTGCACGTTCACCGATATGGGACCGGAATTGCCGCGGAACTCGTCGGCGCCGCCTTCCCAGGTCTCCATTCGCTTAAATGAAGGCAACACCGAATCGTAATCCCAACCGGCACAACCCTGCTTGGCCCAACCGTCGTAGTCGGCCCGGTTGCCGCGGACGAACACGCATGAGTTGATCGAACCGCCCCCGCCCATCACCTTTCCGGCCATCCACGCCTCGGGACCACCGGTGCGGCTCGGGTCCGGCTCGGCCGGGTATTTCCAGTTCACTTTCTGATACGCGATACCGACCGCGGCCGGAATCCGCACATCGATGCGCCGATCGCTGCCACCGGCTTCCAACAGCAGCACGTCGGCGCCGCCCTCGGCCAGTCGGGCCGCGACCACCGATCCCGACGACCCCCCACCGACGACGATGTAGTCGAAAGTCTCACCGCTCTTGGTCACCTGTCGGCATCCTTCCTGAATAATACTGGGGCTAATAGCTTTTGGGCAGGCCGAGCACGTGCTGGCTGATATAGGCCAAGATCATCTCCTGTGGAATCGGCGCGATCTTCATCAGCCGCGCTTCGCGCCAGTACCGTGCGATGTGATACTCCTCGGCATAACCGAATCCACCATGTGTCTGCATGGCCGTGTCGGCGGCCTGGAAGCCTGCGTCGGCCGCCAAGTACTTGGCCATGTTCGCGTCTGGACCGCTGGCCAGCCCGCGGTCGATCATCCAGCCGGCCCGCCGCGTGATCAGTTCGGCGGCCTCGAGCCGGGCGTGGGCCTCCGCCAGTGGAAACGCGACACCCTGATTCTGGCCGATAGGCCGGCCATACACCACGCGTTCGTTGGCGTAACCGACTGCGCGTCTCAGCGCCGCCTGGCCGGTACCGATTGCCTCCGACGCGATCAATACCCGTTCGGCGTTGAGCCCATCAAGAAGGTAGTAGAACCCCTTGTCCTGCTCGCCGACCCGGTCAGCGACCGATACCACGACATCGTCGTAGACCGTCTCACACGAGGACACCGCGTTGCGGCCGGCCTTGGCGATCGGAGTGATGGTCACAGCGGGATCGTGCAGATCCACCATGAACAGGGTGAGCCCGTCGGTACGACGCTTGCATTCCTCGGCTGGCGTTGTTCGTGCCAGCAACAGCACCCGGTCGGCATCCTGGGCCTTGGAGGTCCAGACCTTTTGTCCCCGAATGACATACGAGTCGCCGTCTCGGACAGCGCGGGTTTTGATCGCCAGTGTTTCGGTGCCTGCGTCGGGCTCGGTCACTCCGAACGCCACATGCAGGTCCCCGGAAGCGACGCTAGGAAGATACCTCTGCTTGATGTCCTCCGAACCGTGCAGGACGAGCGGATGCATTCCGAAGATCGACAAGTGGATGGCGCTGCAGCCGTTCATCGCCGCGCCCGACGCGGCAACCTCCTGCAGGATGACTGACGCTTCCAGCAGCCCGCGGCCACTGCCGCCGTAGGCCTCGGGTATCGCGATGCCGATCCAGCCACCATCGGCGAGCGCCCGGTAGAAGTCCCACGGGAACTCGTGGCGTTGATCGCACCCGGCCCAGTAGTCGTCGTCGAACTTTGTGCAGATCGCGCGGATGCCTTCGCGAATGAGGTCAAGATCGGTGTCAGCGGCGAAGTCCACCAGCAGTTGCCTTCCCGGTCACGAGTCGGCCGGCGCTTGCTGCACGGCCTTGAGTTCGTAAAATTCAGCAAGGCCATGGTGGCCCAGCTCGCGCCCGTTGCCGGACTGCTTGTAGCCACCGAACGGCGCGAGCACGTTGAAGAACGAGCCGTTGATGTCGACCGCACCGGTGCGCAGGCGTTTCGCCACGTGCAGCGCGCGGTCGCGGTCGCCCGACCAGACAGCGCCGGCAAGGCCGTACTCGCTGTCATTCGCGATGTCGATCGCCTCGTCCTCGGTGTCATACGGCAGAATCACCAGTACCGGGCCGAAGATCTCCTCGCGCGCAATGCGCATATCCCGGTTCACATTTGAGAACGCTGCCGGCGTGACGAAGTAGCCACCCGGCACGTCGGTCGGCTGTTCCGCGCCGCCGTAGATCAGCTCGGCGCCCTCGTCGATTCCGGTCCGGATGTAGTCGCGGACTTTGTCGCGCTGCGCAGCAGAGGCAAGCGGACCCATCGTGGTGGCCGGGTCGAGTGGGTCCCCCAGCGTGTACGTGGCCAGCCGCGCACGCACCAGATCCTCCACCTCGGCAAGCCGACCGCGGGGAACCAACATCCTTGTCCAAGCGGTACACACCTGACCGGTGTTGGTGAAGCAGTTCGCCACCCCCACCTTGACGGCACGCGCGAGATCAGCGTCATCGAGGATCACGTTGGCCGACTTGCCGCCCAACTCCAGGGCCACCCGCTTCACGGTCTTTGCGGCTACCTCCCCGATCCGGCGACCGGCCGCTGTCGAGCCGGTAAAGGTGATCATGTCGACGTCAGGATGGGCGACCAATCGCTCACCAACGACCTGTCCGAGTCCTGAGATCAGATTGAAAACACCTGGTGGCAAACCGATTTCATGGATGATGTCCGCAACGATGAACGCGCTCAGCGGTGCCACCTCAGAGGGCTTGACGATAACCGTGCAGCCGGCCACCAGTGCTGCGCCTACCTTGCCGATCACCTGCTGTAACGGAAAATTCCATGCCGTGATCGCCCCGACGACGCCAATGGGTTCCCGCAATACCAGCGATTGGCCGATCTGCTCTTCCAGCGGGAAGTCGTCCATCAACTCGCGGTAACTGTCGAGCACCCGGCTTGGCTGTTGCACCTGCACCGGGCCCGAGACCCGCAGCGGGGTACCGACCTCCGCGCTGATCAGTCGGGTGAGTTCGTCGGACCGTTCGTCGAGCTTTTTCGCCAGTTGGGCCAGGACATCGAGCCGAATGTCGATCGGTGTCTGCGACCACGCCGGAAACGCTTCGCGCGCAGCCGCGACCGCGTCGTTGACGTCGTCGACCGTACCGTCCGGGATCCAGCCGAGCACCTCGCCGGTGATGGCCGAATTGACCTCGATAGTCCCGCCGGCCGAGTGCCGCCATTTGCCGCCGATGTAGATCTCGTCGCGACCATAGCTGCTCATGACGTCAGTCCCGGTGTCTTGGCGTGCAACCTGCGCATCTTCGCGATCCATTCGTCATAGTCGGCGGCCTTGCCGCGGAAGTACTTCTCTACCAACGGATGAGTGAGGATCAGGAACTGCTCTTTACTCATCCCGTCGACGACGCATTCGGCTGCTTCGTCGGCCTCGATCGCGCCCGCCACCGCGAACCATTCACCCTGCGCGCCTCGGAGCATGTCCGTCCGCACGCCTTCGGCAACGATGCATGACACCCGAATTCCGTTGCTGCCGTAGTGAATCGACAACCATTCTGTCAGCCCCAGCACGGCGTGCTTACTCGTCGCGTACGGGGCGTTCCCCAGTGCGGTCAGCAGCCCCGCCGCCGATGCATTCTGGATCAGATACCCCGATCCCCGCTCAAGCATGTGCGGCAACACAGCGCGGGCCGCATAGACCTGCGGCATCACGTTGACGTCCCACACGCGCTGCCATGCGGCGTTGGACGCCCAAGGGTTGCCCCGCTCGTGCAGCGGCGTCACCCCGTCGTGCGGTTCCCCCCACAGCACACCGGCATTAGACACGAAGACGTCGATCCCGCCGAGTGCATCCAGCGTCTTCTCGACCAGGCCGATCACCTGGGATTCGTCGGAAACGTCGGCGACGATGCCGAGGCCGCCGACCTCGTCGGCAACGCTCGCCGTGCCCGACGCGTCAACATCGGAGACGACGACCGACGCGCCCGCGGCGGCGAACCGCCTGCACATCGCCGCGCCCATACCGGCAGCACCGCCGGTGACGACGATGACCTTGCCTGCGGGGTCCACGGCGCTAGACCAGCTTCGTCAGTTTTACTGCGTTGTCCCACATCACTTTGCGCTCCGCGACCGGATCGTTGAGTTCGGTGGCCACCTTCTCGTACTGCCGGGGCTCAGCCAGGCCCTCTGGATGGGGGTAGTCCGAGCCGAACAGGACCTGATCGGCCCCGAGGTGACCGACCACCTCGACGAGGTCGTCCTCCCAGAACGGCGACACCCACACGTGCTGACGGAACTGCTCGACGGGGTCGGACGCGAAATACCCGGGACGCTGGAAGCCCGCCCGGTTGAGCCCCGAGATCAACAACGGCAGGAACTCCGCCCCGTTCTCCACCGACGCGATGCGCAGATCCGGGAAGCGCTCGAACAGCCTGTCGCAGGTGAGCGCCGCCAGGTAGTTGGCGATGGCCCGCTCATGCCCGACCGCGATCTGCAGCGGTGAGGCGATGTCGCCGATGATGTTGCCGTGGTAGTCGGTGTACTTGTCCAAGCCGGAGCCGCCAACCTCACCGACATGCACGACCACCGTCACGCCGGCCTCCTCAAGCCGCGCCCAGATCGGATCGAACAGTGGGTCACCCGGCGAACGCCAGGCTCCGTCGGTGTAGGTGGCCTGGGCCCGCACCACGAAGATCCGGGCATCGTTGGCCAGCCCGTGCTCGACTTCGCCTAGCGCCAGGTTGATATCTCCGAACGCCAGGTACGGCGAGCTGAAGATGCGGTTCTTGTAGTTGTAACCCCAGTCATCGAGCAGCCACCGGTTGAACGCCTTGAACGCCTGCCCCGCCGCCTCGGGGTCGAATTGCATGGCCTCCTCGTAACCCATGCCCACCGAGGGCAGCATCCACACCGCTTGTAGACCCTGCTCGTCCATCTTGGCGATCCGCGCGTCGCGGTTGCGGTAGTGATCGGGGATCGGCTCGCGCTCGGACAGGATGTCCAGCAGCGACCGCTTCTGCGGATTGCCGCGGAAGTAGTCGGCCATCGCGCCCGGCTTGACGATGGGGTCGAAGGTCGGGTTGGTGACGGTGTTGTTGATGACCCCGCCGATGATCTGGCGGGTGCGGCCCTCGATGACGGCGGTCTGCACCGTGCGCTCGCGCCATTCCTTGGGACGGTGACGGGTGAATGCGTCCAGAGGCTCGTAGTAGTGCTGGTCGACGTCGAGCACGGGGGGTGGGTCGATGGCGGTCACGTGATCCTCCAATTGTTGACGGGCTTTGGCATGCGCATCGCAGCGCGTCGCGTTCGCTGCGATACCGCTCTTTGTTATCTAAATCTACTAAGAATTTGATTGTTGGACAAGAGCTGGCACCGCTGCTCGGATGCACAGTGCGTCAACGACTGTGCCGCCGTTCTTGTCGACGATTGCGGGGTTTATCTCGATCTCTGCCAGCTTCTGTTCGGTGAGCAGATGACCCATCCGATTCAGCGTTTCACCAATCCATGATTGATCTACCGGGTCGCTGCCACGGAAACCGAAAAGCAATTCGGCTAGTCGCAGCCGGGTCAGCGCCTTGTGCAGGGTGTCGGGATCGCACGGCAGCGGAACATGCTCGACGTCACGGTGTATCTCCACAGCCGCGCCGCCAATCCCTACGGTGCCGAACACGCCGAGGTCGTCGGCCATGCGCACGGTCAGGATCAGCTCCACTCCCCCGGTCACCATCTTTTGCACGAGCCAGCTGGGGTTCGGGGCCTCACAGCTAGCGGCCATTCGTGCCACCGCATGCCCCACTTGGCCGGCGTCAGACAGGTTGACCGCCACGAGGCCCAACTCGGTGCGGTGCGTGATGTCCTCGTCGGCAGACTTCACGACCACGGGGTAACCAAGCGCCTCAGCGGCAGTCACGGCGTGTGCGCTGTCGCACACTGTCATCGGCGCAACGTCCAGGCCGTGGTCAGCCAGCAATTGCAGTGCTTGAGCGCCACCGATCGTGGCCGCACCCGCCGCCGACTCGCCATGGGCGGCCGGTGCCGTGTCCAGCACCCGTTGGGACCCCAGCAGCGCCCGAACCAGTCGACCTAGGTCCGACGGGCTTTGGGCAACCAATACCCCACCCTCGCGTAGCTCCTTGATGTAGGGATCGACGGCGCGGCCCCCGTACCAGAGCACAACAAAGGGTTTCCCGGTGTCACGGCGCACCGCCAGGATGTCGGCGACGCTTTGCGCATTCCATCCCCGGGCACCCATCGGCAGCGGCACGCACACCGCCTGGACGGCCGGATCCTCGGCCACTGCCGCGAGGTAGCCGCCGAAGTGCACGGGCATCGACCCCGGACCGACATCGAGCGGATTGGGAATGGATGCGAAGCTCGGCAACTGCTCCTTGAGTCGTTGAGTCGTCGCGGTCCCGAGCGGCGGAAACACTACCCCGGCACTGGCCAACTGTTCGGTGGCCAGCACCGCCATGCCGCCCGAGTAGGCCACCATGCCCCAGCGCCGCGGGAATTGCTGCTGTGCGGGCGCTGTCATCGCACCCAGCACCCACAAGTCGTCGGGATCGTCGACGACGGTCACGTCAAGCGCGCGTAACAGCGCCAGCTCGAGCGCGCCCCGGCCGATGATCTTGCCCGTGTGACTGGCCGCCGCCTGTTCGCCCGCGGCCGTGCGGCCACCAAGATAGGTGATCAGCCGCTTGTTCGCGGTGTGCAGCTCCTCGACTGCGGCGGCGAAGCGCCCTCCGTCACGAATCGATTCCATGTACAGCGCGACGGTGTGGACCTCGGGCAGCCCCGCAAAGTAGGAGATGAAATCGGGGATGTCCATGTCGCGCTGATTGCCGGTGCTGACGATGTGAGAGATACCGACCCCGGCATCGCGCGCCCGTTCCACGACGGTGCTGCCGATCGCGCCGCTTTGCGCGATCACCGCGATCCCACCGGCAGTGATCGGCACGCCCTCGGTGAGCACCGAGGTCATGCTCATGGCGAGGCCGGTGCGGACGTTGACCAGCCCGGTGCTGTTAGGCCCAACGACGTTGATGCCGTTCTGCTTGGCATAGTCGAGCAACGTGCGCTCCAGCGCGTGCCCGGTCTCACCCATGTCGGCGAATCCGGCCGTGAGGATCAGCGCCTGACGCGCCCCGACGGCGGCACACTCCTCCAATACGCCCAGCACCGCGGCCGCGGGCACCGCGATGACCACCACCTCGGGCACAGAAGCCATCGCGCTCAACGACGGCACCGCCGAGCGCCCGTCGACTTCAGTGGCGGTGGGATGGATCACCGTCACTTCGCCGGCGTAGCCGTAGATCCGTAGATGCTCGAGTACTGCCCGCCCACCGGCCTTGTATGCCTGACCGCTGCTGGTGGACACCCCAACGATGGCGACCGACGGAGGCTCGAGGAAAAGCTTCGCGACGTGCGCCCGGGGGGGCGCCAGCTCCAATGACTCAGTCACGCCAGGTCCTGAACGGAAGCACTGACAGGCTTCGGGTCTGACCGCCATAGGCGGCGAGTTCGGCATTCTCCGGCACCGAGAAGCGCGGAATCCGCCGGAAGATCTCCTCGAACGCGATCGCCAGTTCTAGGCGCGCAACGTGGGATCCGAGACAGCGATGGCTACCGGCACCGAAGACCATCGACTGCCGCGGTGCCCTGTCGATCTGTATCTCGTCGGCGTTGGGATACGCACCTTCGTCACGGTGCGCTGATGCCAGTGGCACCACGACCCGGTCCCCGGGTTGCAGTTCAACGCCGTTGATCACGGTGGCCTCGGTGACGGTGCGACTGGCGTGCACGATCGGCTCGTAGCGCAGAAGTTCCTCGATAGCCGCGGGGATCAATGAGGGATCTGCAGCAAGGCGGTCCTGAAGATCGGGCCGACGGGCTAGGTGCAGGATGCTGAAGCCGATGGCGGTGGTCACCGTGTCCAGTCCAGCGAGGACGAGCACATACGCGAAATTCAGGATCTCGCGATAGTCCAATTTGCGCTGGCCGGGCATTTCGGCAGTGATCAGATACGAGATGATGTCGTCGCCGGGATGCTCCAGCCGGTCATCGAGGAGCCCACGCAGGAAATTGTTCAGCTCTTTTCCCGCACCCAGCCTCGCGGCCGTCTGGGCCTCGACGTCGCCGTGTTCGGCTCCGTTGGTGGTGGTGTGCAGGATGGTGCTGGCCCAGTGGCACAGCTGGTCACGCTGCTCGACGCTGGACTCCAATCCGACCAAGCGCAGGAACACCGCGCTGGGGAAAGGCTGGGCGAACTCGGCCATGAAGTCGAACTCGCGCTTTTCCAGCATCCCGTCAACCAGCTGGACTGCATGGGCGCGGACCGAATCGGCTATGTACTCAATGGCTTTCGGCCGGAACAGCGGGTCGACGATCGTGCGGTAGCGACGATGCTCGGGTGCATCGACTTCGAGTGGGATGAGCGCTCGGGTATGGCCCGGAGTCGGCGGGGTGTCGGCCGGCCACGACGAGAAGGTCTTCGCGTCGTGCAGCACCGTCGAGATGTCATCGAACTTCGTCATCACGTAGAAGCCGCCGTAGTTGTCCGTATGCGCCACAGGGCATTTCGCGCGCAACGTCGCATAATCGGCGTGCGGGTCGAGCGCGAAGGCGGGATCGTAGTGGTCGTACTCGTGTCCCAGCGCTTGCAGCGCAGTGCAACCGCTACTACGGGGTGTGGATGGTTCATCACTCATGTGAGCTCACCTCGATCGTTGAAGTGGTGGGCAGGGACGAGTCAGCCCCGGCTGGGGTGAGGTTGTGGTCGTCGCGATCGCGGCACAGCTCGGCCAGCGCGCTGGGATCCTTGTAGTGCACGTCGACGCGCACGATCTTGCCCTCGCGCAGACGGTAGATGTCGACACACTGGACGGGCATGCTGCGTCCAGTGCGCCGCGATGCGAACGTGCCGTGGACCACGACCGCGACCCAATCGTCAATCCCGGCGATCTCCGGTGGCTCCAGATCTACCAGGAAGTCGCGGCCCACCGAGCGCAGCAATTGGCGGAACCCGTCGACGCCGACGTAGTCACCGCCGAACGGCAGGCTGGCGGCCTCGGAAAACACGTTGGCGTCGTCGAGCAATGTGCCGCAGACGCCGATATCCCCGCTACGCAAACCGTCGGTAAACCTGCGCACGATGTCCACGTTGTCTTGCCCCGGCACCAAACCACCTCTCATGACTTGCTCGATCCGGTTGATCATCCTGTTGACAGCTTTTTCTACACAGATTTTGGTAGTTAGTCAACGGTCACAGCCCCTCAATGAGCAGGATAGTCTGTGCTAAATTAGGTTGAGCTTTGAGGACGGGAGAACACCCTTGACGTTCGCGCTCACTGATGAGCAGCACCAACTGCAGCAGCTGGTGCGCAAGTTCTGCGAGTCCAAATCGCCGATCGCCGAGGTGCGACGGTTGATGGAGACCGAGGACGGTTTCGACCCCGCGGTGTGGGATCAGCTCGGCAGCGAGCTGGGGATCCAGTCGCTGGCCATCCCCGAGCGGTTCGGCGGCGCCGGCTTCTCCTTGGTCGAACTTTGCCTGGTGATGGAGGAACTCGGCCGCGCGTTGCTATGCGCGCCGATCCTGTCATCGATTGCCCTGGGCGCCAACGCAATCCTGATGGGGGGCACCGACGAGCAACGCGAGTCCCTGCTGCCCGGCATCGCCTCCGGTGACGTGCGCGCCGCTCTCGCCTTCGCCGAGCGAACCCACTCATGGGCTCCATACGACGTCGCCACCGAGGCCATTGCCGACGGCCCGCACTACCGGCTGCGCGGGACGAAAACCCTTGTCGTCGACGGTCACTCCGCCCAGCTGCTCGTCGTCTCAGCACGGCGGCCCGACACCGCGACGGTGTCCCTGTTCACAGTGGATGCGTCCGCCGCGCAGGGCCTGCGGCGTACGCCGCTGCCGACCCTGGATCAGACCCGCAAGCTGGCCGAATTGCAGTTCGACGACACACCGGCGCAGCTCCTGGGCAGCACCGGCGATGACGGCGCCGCGACATTGCGCCGCACCCTAGAGCACGCACTGGTGTGCCTGGCCGCTGAGCAGCTCGGCGGGGCCGCTCACTGCCTGGATACCTCGGTCGACTATGCGCGGATGCGGACTCAATTCGACCGGCCCATCGGCAGTTTCCAGGCGATCAAACACCGGTGTGCCGACATGCTGGTAGACGTTGAATCGGCGCGCTCCGCTGCCTATTACGCGATGGCCGCGGTCGCCGACGACACCGATGCGGCCCTCGCGTCTTCGCTGGCCTACGCGCACTGTTCGGAAGTGTTCTCCCGGGCAGCCGGCGCGATGGTCCAGATCCACGGCGGCATCGGATACACCTGGGAACACGACGCGCACCTGTATCTGAAGCGAGCCGCGGCCTCCGAGGCATTGTTGGGCGGCATCGGCTACCACCAGGACGTGGTGGCTGACTCGATGAATCTGTGAACTGACTACCTCGGGCGAGACAAAGTGCGCCTCACGTCCATTTCGGCGGCCGTCGTTCCTGGAACGCCAGCATCGCCTCGCTGACGTCGCCGGTGTACGTGCTGAGCACCTGAGTCCGGTTCTCGAGCTCCATCCCGGCCCGCAGGCTTCCCACCTCGAGTTGGGCCCACATGACCTCCTTGGTCATCCGCACCCCCCAGGGGCTGTTCGCCGCTATCAGCGCGGCGGTCTCCAGCGCTTCGTCGAGCAGCTTGTCCTCTGCCACCACGCGGTTGGCCAGCCCGATCGCGACCGCCTCGTCGGCATCGACCTTCCGGCCCGTCAGCATCAGCTCAAAGGCGCGTCCGGTGCCGACGGTGCGCGGCAACAGCCAGGACAACCCCAGGTCACAACCCGACAGACCGACCTTGACGAAGGCCACGACGAAGCTTGCGCGCGTGCTGACGATGCGCATGTCCGCGGCGACCGCCAGCGCCATCCCGCCACCGGCGGCAGGCCCGTTGACCGCGGCGATGACCGGTACCGGCAGGTCGATCAATGCGGTCACCGCAGCGGCCAGGTGTTGCTGGACGGCGTAGTTCAGCCGCAGTTCACGGGGGTCCTCCCACCCCCGCGGCGTGCCGTATCCCTCGAGGTCAGCTCCGGCACAGAATCCGCGACCTGCCCCGGTGAGCAGCACAGCGCGACAGTGCCGGTCGCGACGGACGGCATCGAGGGCGTCGAGCAGCGCGTCGATGAGCTCGCTGTTGATGGCGTTGAGGCGCTCCGGGCGGTTGAGTCGCAGCACAGTGACCCCGTCGGCAGGATGCTCAGTCAATACCGCGGGCTCGGTCGTCGCGTCGGCCGGCTCGGCGCCGAGTTCAGTGCTTGACATCGGCGATCTCCTTGCACGCGGCGACAAGTCCGGCCCAACGCTCGGGCTCGGGACGGTAGGGCGCGTAGAGCGAGACCCGGTCGATGATGTCTCCGTAGCGCTCCGAGATGATCGAGGGCAGCTCGTCGATCGCGCCCCGCACCGCGAAGGCATCGACAAGTTCGGCGGGCAGTCGTGCACCCATTTCCTTCCAGCGACCATCCTTGGCCATGGCCTGCATCTCCGGTTGGATTGCGCCCCATCCGTGTAGGTCGAGGACCGGTCGATAGGCCGGCGTCGCGGCGTAGAAGGCGATCTGCTCGCGTACCGCCGCATCGGCCGTCTCGAATTCGGCCTCGTCCTGCCCGGTGATCACGAACAGCGGATACGACAGCTCGACGTCGACCCTGTTGCGACCGGACTTGCGCAGGCCGCGTTCCAATGCGGGCAGGGTTCGCTCGCGCAGGTTGCGCTCGGTGCTGAAGCCGTGCACGAACATGCCGTCGGCGACCTCTCCGGCGACTTCGGTCATCCGCGGTCCGACGGCCGCGACGAAGAGCCGCGCCGGCCCGTGGCCGCTCGGGCCCGGGTCGAAGAACGGCGTCATCAACGTGTGGCGGTAGAACTCGCCCTCGAACTTCAGCGGTGTGCCGTGCTCCCAAGAGTCCCAGATCGCGCGGATGGCGAGCACCAGCTCGCGCATCCGCGCCGCCGGGCGTTCGAACGAGGCGCTGTATCGGCGTTCAACGTGTGCCTTGACTTGCGAGCCGAGCCCGAGGATGAAGCGGCCACCGGAGTTCGCCTGAAGGTCTCGTCCGACCTGGGCCAGGTGCATGGGGCTGCGCGGGAAAGCCACCGCGATGGAGGTCCCGAGATCCAACCGCTCTGTCGCTGCCGCGGCCAGCACCAGGGGGAGGAAGGGGTCCTGTGTCAGTTCCGCGGTGAGCAGGCCGTCGAAGCCCAGCTCCTCCATCCGCCGTGCGGTCGTCCCCACCTGGTCCCACGACGGAGCGGGCAGGATGCCGTCGAACTTCACACGATGCCCTGCTCGCGCAGTGCCTGAATGTCGTTGGCGGAGTAGCCGACTTCGGCGAGGATCTCATCGGTGTGCTCGCCGAGGGTCGGGGCGTGGCGCTCGACATCGAAGGACTGGCCGTCGACCGGCGCCGGCCAGCCGACGGTGGTGAACGGGCCTGCCACCGGGTGGACCGATTCGTGGATGATCTCCCGCGCCCGCAAGTGCGGATCCCGCAAGGTGTCCTCCACGCTGTTCGCCGGGCTCAGCGGAATGTCGTATTTGGTCGCGATATCCATCCACTCGGCCAGAGTCCGCGAGGCCATGATCGGTCGCAGAATGTGCGCGAGATTCTTGTCACCGCCCTGGTTGCGGAAGTCCACCGGAGAGTCGAGGTACTTCATCTCCCGCAAGTCGGGCCGCTCGATCACGTCGCAGAAGTTGTCCCAGAACTTGTGCTCGATGGCGGCGAGCAGGACGAACTTGTCGTCCTTGGTGACGTAGAACGCGTACTTGGGACGCTCGGCCGGGTCCTGGCCCACGGTGGGCGGCAGATTGATCCCGCGCTCCGTGCGGGCACGGTTCCACAGGACCGAAGCATCGAGCGATTGCGCGGCAAGAGTGGCGTCGGTACCCGAAGAGTCGATGTAGCAGCCCTTGCCCGTCTCGTTGCGGTAGTTCAATGCAGCGATCGCGGTGAAGGCGCCGAACAGGCCTCCCAACAGCGGGCCGTCGACGTACCCGGGAAAGTTCAACTCCCTTGGCTCGACGACCTCCTGGACCAGCCCGTCCTCGCGCACCCTCAGCTGCGTCGACCCCGCGGTGGCGCCCATCATGTAGCCGTGAACGGGGATCTGACCGTAGGGACCGCGGGTGCCGAAACCGTTGGTCTGGCAGTAGATGATGTCGGGCTTGACTTTCCGTTGGGCCTCGTAGCCGACGCCGAGGCGTTCGCACGCGTCGCCGGCGAAGCCGTCCACGAAAATGTCGATGGTGGGCAGAATCTTGTAGAACACCTCGCGGCCGGCGTCGTGACGCAGGTTCAGCGTGATGCTCCGCTTATGCCGATTGATCAACATGTGGGTAGTGCTGTGCCGGGGGGCCATCATGTCGCCGAGGTCACGGATGTAGTCGCCGATACCCGGCTGTTCCACCTTGATGCTCTGGGCCCCCAGGTCACCGAGAAAGCGCCCCGCCTGGTCGCCGGTCGGCAGCACCGTGCATTCCAACACGCGCACATTCCGCAAAAGCTCGATCATGACACCATCCTTGGAGTTGGGGACCCACGTCCCGGCGTTACTTCTTCGGTGCTTCGCCACGTCGGCGCGGACGCAGTCCGGCGTACAGCCGACCGGGCACGACTCCCGAAGTGCGTTCGTCCGAGGGCTGAATCCGGCGGCCAGAGCTGGGTCCAGTGAGCTGACGTTCGGCCTGCTGTGACATCTCAGTGAAGTGACCGCGTTTGTATCTAAATCAATTCTGATTCTGATGTTCACGACGAAAGAAGTCAAGGATGGCCTTGACGATAAGATAGCTCCTACATCCCCGTATGGCTTGATGTTCCATGGTCGACAAGCCCGGAACCGAGCTCCGGATCAGGGTCAGAATCGCCGTAGAAAACAAGCATCATTCAAGATGCGGATTGCTTCGCGCGAGACGCTTTCTACCAACTCGGGAGACGCCACAACAGTTCGCCGAGGTCGCATGCGAGATCGCTGCCTACGGGCATGCGGGCCGTTGCTAGACGACGCCCCGCTCCTGCAATTTCGCCAGTTCTTCCGCGCTGTGACCAAGTTCGGCAAGGAGCTCAGCCGTGTGCTCACCGAGCGCAGGCGCGTGCTGGTGGGTCTCGTAGTGCTGGTCGCGGATCACAGCCGGCCACCCGATGGTGGTGAACGGACCCGCGACCGGGTGCACCGACTCGTCGATGATGTCGCGCGCCCGCATGTGCGGGTCGTCGACGAGATCGCCCCGCTGGTTGGCCGGGCTCAACGGAATGTCGAATTCCACTGCAGCCCGGACCCATTCGGCCTGTGTGCGATTGAGGAAGACTTCCTTCAGCACATCGATCAGGTCGGTACGACCGTCGTCCTGCACCTGAAAGTCGACGAGCACGGAGGTGTCCTTTACGTCGCGCAGGTCGTCCCGGTCGATAGCGCGGCAGAAGTTGTCCCAGAACTTGTGCTCGATCGCGGCGAGCATGACGTACTTCTCGTCCTTCGTCTTGTAGAACGTGTACTTCGGACGCTTTCGTGGATCCGTTTGAGACGGCGGTGCGTTGTTGCGCGCCTTCTCGATTCGACCTGTGTTCCAGTTGATGGTGTTGTCGATCCACTGAGTCGCGGCGATCGAATCTGACCCGGAGTTATCGATGTAGACACCGTTGCCCGACGAGTTCCTGTACTGCAAGCCGGCGAGTGCGGATACCACCGCCCATACGGCGCCGACGGTGGGTCCGTCTAGCTGGCCGGCGAAATACGAGTCAGCCGCTGGTTGAACCTGTCGGACCAGGCCGTCCTCGTCCTCCCCCAGCGGCAGCGCACCGGCAACGCCACCCATCATGTAGCCGTGCACCGGGATCGGACCGTACGGACCCTTGACCCCGAAGCCATTCGACTGGCAGTAGACGATGTCTGGATTGACCTTCACCTGCTCGTCGTAGCCGACACCGAGTTTGTCGCAGGCGTCGTTGGCAAACCCGTCAATGAAGATGTCCGCGGTGGCGAGAAGCTCCCAGAAGATCGAGCGTCCCTCCTCGGACCGCAGGTTCAACGTGAGGCTTCGTTTGTTCCGGTTGCACATCAAGTGAAACGGGCTCTGATGCGGCTGGCCGCCCAACCTGCCGCCCAGCTCACGCAGGTAATCCCCCACCCCGGGCTGTTCAATCTTGATCACGTCGGCACCGAGATCTCCAAGCAGGCGTCCGGTCGTATCACCGGTCGGGAGCACGGCACACTCCACGACCCGGACGCCTTGCAACAGCTTGATCATTGAGGCCCCTCATCGGCTCGTGTTGACCGCGGGCGTCGAGCCCATGAACCTAATAACCTAATCTAATTTAGGTCCGATTACTATCGTTTGCGTCGATATTGGGCTGCGCACCGTCAAAGGGGATCCGTGTCCGCCTCCTACATCCGGCTGCGCCAACCGCAGAGTTCACCGGCCGCATCGGGTGCTGCGCTATTTTGTCGGCCCACAACGTCGCGCAGTTCACGCATATGCACAGCAGGACCTGTCAACATTTCTAAACTAAATCAGACACGGTATCCGGGACGGCCGACGGCGCCGCCGAAGGGAGCGGCCCCTTGACTAGAGCCGCGGGCTACGGGAGGTTGTCTCAAAGAGGGCACTATTTTGGATCGAGCAGTTCGGTCCGTGGGTTACGAGGAACTGAAGGAGCGGCCGATGTCGTCTGCATTGGACCAACTGATCGCCTATCTCGACGCGGAGGACCCCTACGACTATCGCTTGCCGGACCTGCATGCCCTCCAAATCGAGGCCGCTGACGCTCGGCTGCGTGAAGTTCGCCAACAGATGGCGGTGCTCGAGCGCCGCGCCGCCGACACCGGCGTGGGCGAAGTTCGCAGGCTCGACGACATCATCCCGCTGCTGTTCTCTGATGCCACCTACAAGAGCTATCCTGAATCCTTTCTGGCGCAAGGCAAATGGAACGCCCTCGCCGCGTGGCTCGATGCCTTGTCGATGTCATCAGGAGCGGCCGACATCGATATGACCGGAGTCGAGGACATCGACGACTGGCTCGCTCGGCTGCGGGACCACGGTCACCTCGTTTACGTCTCCAGCGGCACTTCGGGGCGATGCTCGATGGTGCAGGTCAGCGAACGGGACCGACAACTCGACCTAGCCGATTTCCATGCCGTCTGGCGGTGGAAGGCGGGCGCGAAACCCGACGGGAACCACGCGGTCTTCGCCCTGTTCCCGTCGGCCGGTTCACACCGGATGGTCGACACGTTCGGCAAGATCGTCGAAGGGTTCGGCCGGGCGGACGCCACGTACTACCTGTCGGATGAGCCTCTGCGGGTTGCCGAGGTCAACCGGCTCAGCCGCCTCAACAAGGCGATCGCCGACGGAACAGCTTCCCCGAGCGAGATCGCCACGGCCCGTGCCGATACCCCCGAGAAACAGTCCAGCATGGCCGAGGTGATGGCCCGGCTGGGCGAGGCGGTATACCGACACCGGGCCGAGCGGTCGGTATTCGTCGGCACCTGGGGTGCCCAACTTGCGCTCGCGCAGGCCGCGCGGGCGGCAGGTCTCGACGCCGGGGTTCACCCGGACTCGCTCTTCCAGATCGGCGGAGGTCTCAAGGGCACCACACTGCCTGAGGACTATCAGGATCAAGTCGCCGGCATCCTCCAGCTCGATCCCTCGCGATACATCTCGCTCTACG
The DNA here is from genome assembly GCF_014202335.1 of Mycobacterium sp. AZCC_0083. GTDB lineage: Bacteria > Actinomycetota > Actinomycetes > Mycobacteriales > Mycobacteriaceae > Mycobacterium. Next base: position 32,605 of record NZ_JACHGP010000003.1, read on the forward strand.
GGATGACCGAACTGACCACGTTTCTGCCGGAATGCGCCAGTGGTCGCTATCACTACCCGCCGTGGGTGATACCGCTCATCCTCGACAAGAATGGCGAGAGCCGCGTGAAGCCGAGGCAGGGCGAGCTCACCGGAAGGCTGGGCTTCTTCGACCTATCCCTCGACGGCCATTGGGGAGCAATGGTTTCCGGAGACCACGGCACGCTGCGTCTCGATCCCTGCGGTTGTGGAAGGCCGAGTCCTTCACTGGGTCGCGACATCGTGCGGTACAAAGATCTTCCCGGCGGCGACGACAAAGTCACCTGCACCGGCACGATCGACACCTACGTGCGCGGAATCGTCGCCGAGGCGGACCAGTGAGCACCACGATCAAGATCCCGCACGTCGTCCGAGGCCGTGTTGTCCACGACGCGGAAGTCGAATACACGACTCGGGTGGGTGCATCGTTCATGACGCCGCGCCTTGACCTCGACGAGTTGATCTGGCCACGTTCACAACCCGGACCCGCCTTTGACATCCCCCTCACCGAGGTGCTCGACTTCCTCGGCGAAACCGCGAAGCACCTCGACCTGGACACCAACCCGTACCTGCGCGAGGCCGTCGACGAAATGACATCGATCAGCCCGCACAGCCGGCGACTGGTGGAGAACCAGTACCGCTCCCTGGGCACGATGTTCGAGCCAGAAGCGCTGGGCTACCAGGTGGAGCGCGAACTCGGCGCCGGGCTCATCGACGGATGGGTGCCGGTGCATCGGCCCGGGGTGCCTCGCTGCAGCGTGCGCGCCTTCCCACCCCGCCTGGTGCACGTCATGGCGGGCAATGGCGCGGCGGCAGCGGCAATCACCATCATCCGGGGTGCCCTCACCAAGGGGGTCAATCTGCTGAAGCTACCTTCGAACGACCTGTGCACAGCGACGGCGATCTTGCGGACGATGGCCGACATCGATCCGAATCACCCGACCGTGCGGTCGTTTTCGGCCGCCTACTGGCGCGGTGGCGACGCGGATGTCGAGAGCGTGCTGTATCGGCCGCAGTACTTCGACAAGCTCGTCGCGTGGGGTGGTGAGGACACCATCAGACATGCGCTGCGCTACGTCGGACCCGGCTTCGAGCTGGTCGGGTTCGATCCGAAAGTGTCGATCTCCATGCTTGGCCAGGAGATCTTCGCCGACGATGACACGCTGCGCCGAGCGGCTGACCTAGGCGCCGTCGATGCCGCTCTGCTCAACCAGGAGGCGTGCGCGGCCAGCCGTCACCAGTTCGTCGAGGGCGACCCGGAACAGGTCGACCTATACTGCCAACTGCTCGCCGATGCGCTCGGCGCCGACCGAGACTGGACCGACGGGCAAATCTGGCGCACTCCGGCCGATATCCGCGACGCCGTCGAAGGCCTGCGCTACACCGGCGAACATGGCATCTGGGGCGGCTACGACGGGCGCGGCCTTGTAATCAGGTCCGCGGAGCCCGTCGACTTTCACCCAATTGCGAAGACCGTCAACGTAATCCCGGTGAAGAGCCTGGCCGAGGCCACCCGGTTCGCGACCGTCGCGACCCAGACGGTCGGGGTGCACCCGCCAGCCAGGAAGGCGGAGTTGCGGGATCAGTTGGCGTGCGTCGGAGTTCAGCGCGTGGTCTCCCTCGGCGCCGCATTCGGCCTGGCAACGGTGGGCCAAGGGCTCCCCCACGACGGCTTCTACCCACTACAGCGCCTGATGCGCTGGGTCAGCGACGAGGGGGCGGCATGAGATTCGTCCTGGTGCACGGCGGGTTCCACGGCGCATGGTGCTGGGAACGTCTCATCCCGGAGCTCACCGCGCGCGGGCACGAAGCAGTGGCGCCAGACTTGCCCGGACATGGTGAACGTCATTGGGAGACAGCGGGTTTTGATGCGTACCGAGAGACAGTCGCCGAGGTCGTCGAGCCGGGCGATGTCCTGGTGGGGCACTCGATGGGTGGCGCGGTGTCCACCGGCGCGGCCGACCTCGTCCCCGACCGGGTCGGCAGGCTGGTCTACCTCGCCGGGGCCGTTCCCATCGAGGGCAAGCCGCTGATCGAGGCTCTCCCGTTCGCCGCCGAGCTTGCCGGCTTGGAGTTCAGCGAATCCGCCTTCTGGCCAAAGGATCTCGCCGCCGCTACCGAGCTCTTCTTCCACGATTGCGACGTCGAAACGGCCCGTTGGGCCTATCACCGCCTTCGCCCCCAATCGCTGGCCCCGTTCCTAACACCGGTCAACCTGCCCAACTTCTGGACCGCCGAGTTTCCGCGCAGCTACATCACGTGCACGGCGGACCGCTCGGGGATTCTCGCGTCGACGGAAGCGCTCCTCGCCCGCCTCGGTCTGGACAACGCGCATCCGTTCTGGGCGTCCCACTCACCCTTTCTGAGCCGGCCCGCCGAGCTCGCGGACCTTCTGGTGCGAATCGCCTCCGAAGACACAGAGCCACTGCAGCAGAACCAGTGCACCACCAGGCGAGGAACCGACTGATGACGACGACCGCAGCCTTGACATCCGCATTCGACCTGACCGGAAAGGTCGCCCTCGTCACCGGCAGCAGCCGGGGTCTGGGCCGCTCGATCGCCGGAGCGCTGGCCGCGGCCGGCGCCGATCTCGTCATCGTCAGTCGCAACCAGGACGCCTGTGATGTCGCGGCCCGCGAGATCACGGAACTGACCGGGGTCCGGACGATGGCCCACGCTTGCCACGTGTCGCACTGGGATGAGCTCGACTGCCTGGTGGACGCGGTCTACGAGCGCTTCGGGCGGGTTGACGTCCTGGTGAACAACGCGGGGAAGTCCCCGCTGTACGAATCTCTGCTCGACATCACCGAGGAGTTGTGGAACTCGGTGCTCGGGGTGAATCTCCTTGGGCCGTTCCGCCTCTCGACGCTGATCGGCACACGGATGGCGGACGCTGGCAGCGGCTCGATCATCAACATCTCGACGGTGGGTTCGGTGCTGGCCGAGCCGTCGTACCTGCCGTACGCGGCCGCAAAGTCGGGCCTCAACACCATCACCCGCGCCTTCGCCAAGTCCTTCGCGCCCGCCGTGCGGGTCAACTGCATCATGCCCGGACCGTTCCGCACCGACATCATGGCCAGCTGGTCGGACGATCAGATCGCCGGGATGTCGAGGCGCCTCCCTCTCGGCCGCGTCGGCGAACCGGCCGACATCGACGGCGCCGTACTCTGGCTCGCCGGTGGCGCGTCTGCCTACGTCACAGGGCAGGTATTCGCCGTCGACGGCGGGATGTCGGCGTGATCTCGCAGCGGCCCGTTGCCACACCGCTCGATCACGACGAACTGCGCGACCGCCTGGCGACCGGTCTTGCCGGGCTCGGCGTACGCCTGGACGAGCTGAGCCAGCTTCCGGCCGCCCCCGGCGGCGGCAACTCGGGCATCACCTGCCTTGCCAGGGTCAGCGGAGGCGGCGTCGGCGAGCACCTCGTCGTCAAGGTCGCTCCCCCGGGGCTCGAACCGGTCCGCAACCGCGACGTCACGCGTCAGGCCCGGCTGCTCGAGGCCCTCGGGCGGGAAGGCCGGGTGCCGGTGCCAGGCGTTGTGCTCGTCTCGCCCGGCGACCCGCCCGCGTTGCCACCAGCGGTCGTCATGCGTTTCGTCGACGGTGAGGCGGTCGAACCGGGCCTGGAATCCACCCGCCCCTCAGCCGACATCGTGCGGGCCCGCTCGCTTGCGGCGGCTCGCTTGCTCGCGGTCCTGCACGGTCTGAACGCCGCCGCGATGAGCCTCGATAGCGAGGCCCCGATGAGCCTGCGCGACGAACTGGACAAGTGGGCGCGGGCATTTGCCTCGGTGGAGCCCAGGTACCAGGCCGGGCATGGCGCGATCCTTCCGTTGCTGGTCGCGAGCATGCCCGAACCCGTGCCTGCCGCGGTCTGTCACGGCGACTTCCGGCTGGGCAACATGCTGTGCTCCGGTCCGGACATCGTGGCCGTCATCGACTGGGAGATCTGGTCGCGCAGCGACCCGCGGCTCGACTTGTCCTGGTTGCTCTGGATCACCGACCCCACCCACCCGAGCGCCGTCGGTCCGGTCGCTGGCATGCCGTCACCTGATGAGCTGATCGCCGCCTACGTCGATGCCGGCGGGCACCCGATCGAGGCGCGGGAACTCATCTGGTTCCGGGCGTTGACATGCTACAAACAGGCGGCCACCGTGGCGCTGCTGGCGAAGCACGGCCGGCGCAAGCAGGACGGCACCGCGCCCCAATACGAGGCGCTGGCCCCTGAGCTCATCGCCCGGGCGCGCGCGCTGCTCGAGAGCCGGGACAGCGTCGCATGAGTTGGGACTTCACTACCGACTCCGAGTTTCAGGCCAAGCTCGACTGGGCCGACCGCTTCGTCCGGGAAGATGTCGAGCCGCTCGATCTGGTCCTGCCCGGCCGCCGTTTCGAGATTCCGACCCCCCGCGTGCGGTCGGTCATCGACCCGCTCAAGCAGCGGGTCCGCGACGAGGGATTATGGGCTGCGCACCTGGGTCCCGAGCTCGGCGGCAGCGGCTTCGGCCAGCTCAAGCTCGCCCTACTCAACGAGATCCTCGGCCGCTCGGAGTGGGCGCCGGTGATCTTCGGGACGATGGCCCCCGATACCGGCAACGCCGAGATCCTCGCTCATTACGGCACCGAGGCCCAGAAGGCCGCCTACCTGCAACCGCTGCTGGACGGCGAGATCTTTTCGTGCTTCTCGATGACCGAGCCCCACGGCGGATCGGACCCCACGCAGTTTGTCACCCTCGGGGTACGCGACGGCGATGGCTGGGTGCTCAACGGTGAGAAGTTCTTCTCCTCCAACGCCAAGACCTCCGCGTTCCTCATCGTCATGGCGGTGACTGACCCAGACGTCCCCAGTTACCAGGGCATGTCGATGTTCCTCGTCCCGACGGACACACCGGGCGTGAACATCCTGCGCAACGTCGGCCACAGCGGGACCCCGATGAACTCCGGCATCCACGGCTGGATCCGGTACGAGAACGTCCGGCTTCCCGGCGACAGCGTCCTCGGCGGACCAGGCCAGGCGTTCGCGATCGCCCAGACGCGCCTCGGCGGCGGGCGCATCCACCACGCGATGCGCACGATCGCACGCTGCATACAGGCCATGGACATGATGTGCGAGCGTGTGCTGAGCCGGAGAACGAATGGCACCCCGCTGGCCGAAAAGCAGCTAGTGCAGACGGCAATCGCCGACTCCTGGATTCAGATCCAGCAGTTCCGGCTCCTCGTGCTGCACACCGCGTGGCTCATCGACCAGAACACCACCGCTGGAGCCCGCCGCGAAGTCGCGGCCTGCAAGGTGCTGTGCGAGCAGGTGTTACACGACGTCGCGTGGAGGGCGATGCACATCCACGGCGCGCTCGGCATCACCAACGAAATGCCGCTGATGCCGATGATCGAGGAAGCCGCTGTGATGGGACTCGCCGACGGGCCCACAGAGGTCCACAAGGTGACGGTGGCCCGCCAGGTGTTGCGCGACCACACTCCAACCGACGGGCCATTTCCGTCGACGTGGCTACCGCCGCGCATCGCCGCGGCTCGTGACCGATACGCCGACCTCCTCGGGCCCGAGCTGGTCGATCCGTGATCGAACGTCCGCCGTAGCGAAGCAGCCACGGCAGATGGTGAGCCGTTTCGCGGAGTTGCCCAACACCCCTTGATAATAGGGCACTATTTTGTGAGACTGGGCCAACTCGACGGCGAGCGCCAGCTCGGAAGGACGGACTGACCATGGGCGGGCTGCACGGCAAGGTCGCATTCATCACCGGCGGTGCCCGCGGACAGGGCAGGGCGCATGCGATCCGGCTTGCGCTAGACGGCGCGGACATCGTCATCGTGGACAACCTCGCCGACATCGCGACCGTTCCGCGATCCGGCGCCACCCAGGCCGATCTCGACGAGACGGTGAAGGCAGTCGAGCACCTGGACCGGCGGATCATCGCCAAGCAGGTCGACGTGCGCGATCTCGACGGTCTTCAGTCCGCGATCGACGAATCCGTCGCTGACTTCGGCCGGCTCGACATCGTTGTCGCGAATGCCGGGATCATGGCGCAACCCCGCTTCTCCTGGGAATTCTCGGCTGAGGAGTGGAACACCACGCTCGACATCAACCTGACCGGGGTGTGGCAGACGACCAAGGTCGCCATCCCCCACATCCTCTCCGGCGGGCGGGGCGGTGCCATCGTGCTGACGAGCTCTGTTGCCGGCCTCAAGGGCTACCCGACCTACTCCAACTACGTGGCGGCCAAGCACGGCGTCATCGGGCTGATGAAGACTCTCGCGCAGGAGCTCGGGCAGAGCAACGTTCGGGTGAATGCCCTGTTGCCGTCGACCGTGAACACCCCGATGGTGCAGTACGAAGACTTTTGGAAGGCGATCCGTCCCGACCTCGAGAACCCGACGATCGAGGACGCGAAGGAAACGTTCAACGAGTGGGTGCTGCTGCCCAACGCTGGTTTCGTCGAGCCGGAGGACGCCGCGGCCGCGGTCGCCTGGCTGGTCTCCGATGAAGCCCGTTTCGTCACTGGCATGGACCTGCGGGTCGACGGGGGGTTCTTCGTCAAGTGACCGGTTTCGACGACATCCTCGGCGGCCTGGAGGACTTCCTCGTGCACGAGGTCGATCGACTTCACGACGACAACGAGTGGCTGGACGATCCCCGTCGGGTCTACGACACGAACGGTCACCATTCCGCCGACACCCTCGCCCTACTCAAACAGGTGCGAACCCGGTCGGCCGCGGCCGGCTACTACACGATGGCGCTGCCCCCTGATGTCGGCGGATCCGGCATCGGATACGAAGGCATGCTGGTGGCCTGGGAGCGGCTGTTCTCCCATTGCGGACCCAAACGGTGGCTGGGCTACGTCGCGATGGCGCACTGGTCCAAGGGCGCAAGCCCGTTGCTCCGGCACGCCACCCCAGCCGCCCGGGAAAAAGTACTGCAGGGCCTCGTCGCCGGGGAGCAGACGATGTGCTTCGCGATGTCCGAGCCCGACGCAGGCAGCGACGCCTGGAACATCCGTACCAGGGCGACGCGCGTCGACGGCGGCTGGTCGATCACCGGCTCCAAGCAATGGATATCCAACGGCGCGGGCGCCGACGTGGCAGTCGTGGTGGCCGTGACGGAGCCAGAAACGTTCGCCCAGCGCAAAGGCGGTGTCGGTGCGTTCCTGGTCGACACCACCACGGCGGGCTTCAGCGTCGCCGGGGTGTCGCCGATGTTCGGCAACCTTGGCTCCGACGAGACGATCCTGCACTTCGACGACATGTTCGTTCCCGACGATCAGGTGCTCGGTGAGCCCGGGCAAGGTTTCACGATCGCGATGGAAGGCGTGAGTTTCGGCCGGGTGTACAACTGCGGCAAAGCCGTCGGGATCGCACGATGGGCGCTGGACAAAGCATTGGAGTACACCAAGGTTCGTAAGGCCTTCGGACGCGAGATCGCCCAGCACCAAGCGATCAGCTTCCGGTTGGCGGACGCGGCGATCGGCATCCAGTCCGCTCGGCTCATGGCACTCAATGTGGCCCGTCTGCTCGACGCCGGTCGGCCGGCGCGCAAGGAGCTGGCGATGGCGAAGGTGCTCGCCACCGACAACGCCTTGCGGGTGATCGATTCCGCGATGCAGGCGCACGGCGCCATGGGATTCACGAACGAGGTCGGATTGGCCAAGGCGCATCAGATGATTCGGACCCTCGAGGTCGCGGACGGCACCAGCGAGATCCTGCGCCGCCAAATTGCACAGCAACTGCTGCGCGGGGACACGTCGCTGTGAACACCACGATCTTTCAGGGCGACGACGTCTCCGCAGTCATCCACGACCGCATCGCGACGATCTCGCTGCACCGCCCGCCGGTCAACGCCATGCGTACACAGACCTGGCTCGAACTGGGCGAGGCCCTCTACGAGACGGCAGGCATGCGACGTGCAAGCGTGCTCGTCATCCGGTCCGGGGTGAGCGGCATCTTCAGTGCGGGCGCCGACGTCAAGCAGCTTCCGATGACACCCGAACAAGACGAGCACAGGCAGGAACTCACCCGGCGGGTGCTTGCCGACATCGGCACGCACCCGGTCCCGGTCATCGCCGTGGTCGACGGGGCAGCCGTCGGCGGTGCGTGCGCGATCATCGCGCAGTCCGACATTCGGATCGGGAGCCACAACTGCCGATTCGCGATCCCCGAGATCGACGTCGGCCGATGCGGTGGAACCCGTCATCTGCGGCAGCACCTCGACGCCGGAACCGTCCGCTGGATGGCGTTCACCGGCGGTTGGCTCGACGCGCAGCAGGCGTGCGAGCGAGGCCTGCTGACGTGGCTCGTCGAGGATATCGACACGGCCGCAACCGATCTCGCGCAGTGCATCGCAGACAAGAGCCCCACCGCACTTCGTCTGACGAAGCAGTCGATCAGGTTGGCCGAACAGCTCGACACCGAAGCCGGTTACGCGGTTGAGCAACAGTTCAGCCTGCGGCTCGCTCGGACGCCCGACGCCGCCGAGGCCGCAGCGGCATTCGTCGAGAAACGGCCGCCGCGCTGGGCCCATTTCATCGCGACAGGAGGACCGGCGTGATCGACTTCTCCCTCACCGACGAACAGACTGCGCTCGTCGACACCGTGCGCAGCCTGATGAGCAAGCACGCCCCCGAGGAGTACATCGCCCGGCTCGACGCAGCTCAGGAATACCCCTACGAGCTCTGGGACACGTGGGCGGAAGCGGGGCTGCTCGGACTTCCCTTCCCCGAGGAGTACGGCGGTCAGGGCGGCTCGGTGATGGACTTCGTCCTCGTCGCCGAGACTCTCGGTTACTGGGGCTACGACATGATCGGGGTGTACGGGACGCCCTTGTTCATGGGCCTCAACATTCTGCACAACGGCTCGCCCGAGCTCGTCCAACGTTGGCTGCCACCGCTTCTCACCGGCGAACGGCGGTTCAGCGTCGCGATGACCGAACCGGAAGCCGGATCGGACGTCGGGAAGCTGCGAACCCGGGCGGTTCGCGACGGCGACCACTTCGTGCTCAATGGCGAGAAGATCTACGCCAGCGGTGCCGGCGTCCGAGATACCACGATCTGTCTCTACGCCCGCACCGACCCGGATGCCCCGCATCAGCGCGGCATCACCTGCTTTCTCGTGCCGAACACGGCCCCGGGCTTGGAGATCCGACCAGTCGAAACGATCGGACGACACCTCTACCCCACCACGTCGCTCCTGTTGACCGACGTACGTATCCCGGCACACCAGATCGTCGGCGACGTCAACGGCGGATGGGACGTGCTGCTGTCCGGGCTGCGTCTGGAGCGGTTGTCGACCTCGGCCGCGTACGTGGGCAACGCGCGGGCGGTCGTTGACTACGCCATCTCATATGCCAAGGAACGCAAGCAATTCGGGCGGCCGATCGGCGACTTCCAAGCGATGGCACACATGCTCGCCGACATGCACACCTCTGTGGAGGCCGCGCGTTATCTGATGCTGCACGCGGCCTGGAGTTACGGGCGCGACGGCGACGGACTCCTCGACATCTCGATGTCCAAGCTCTTTGGCTCGGAGGTGTTCGCTGACGTGGCGAACAAGGGGATGCAGGTTCTCGGCGGTTACGGCTACACGATGGAGTTTCCCATGCAGCGACACTTCCGCGCGGCCCGCGGCGCCACCATCACTGCGGGTACATCGCAGATGCAGCGTCAGCTCATCGCCCGCAAACTGGGGCTGAACCCGTCATGAGCCGCCCAGTAGTCGACCTGCTGAACGCGGCGGACTGGGTCGTCCCCGACCTGGACGTCGCAGGACGCCGGCTCGTCGAACTCTTCCCCGAACTGAAGTCCACGGGTGTGTCCCACATCCCCGAGCACGACTTCGACTCGGTCTTTCTGCGCGGACGGGCCGATCAGGCCGCTGCCCCGACCCGCTTTCAGTTGGTGACGCTGCCCACGCACCCCATCGGTCCGGCCGATGGCTGTGCGTGGGCGCCGTTCCAGCCGATGCAGTCGATCCAGGGACTCGGCCGGCGGCAGCGCATCCACGGCACTGTCCTGGCCGTACACAACTTCGAGGAGGCCGTGGACGGCTTGCTGACGCGCGGTATCGCGGTGCACGTCGAACACGAGTGCGCACATCTGCCGTACCGCCGAGCCTGGATCGGCTGGTCCGGACGGGAGCGGGTCGAGGGTGTCGACGGCGGCCTCTTCGTGGAGTACATCCCGATCGACGTCTTCCCGAGATCCGTTCGGGATTCAGTCGAGTTGCCCCGCGCCGACGAACCGACGCTCCGAGTCAGCGGGCGGACCAACCTCATGCTCGACCTCGACGAATCGGTGCGTCAGCTCGCCGAGGTCGTCGGCCTCGGCGAGCCGGAGTTCTACGACGACGATCTGCTCGGCATCCGCGCCGCGAAGTGGACGTTCCGCCATCCGGGCAGCGCGGCGCTTATCGTCGCCGAGCCCGCGGGCACCGGTCCCGCCGCCGAGTACCTCGCACAGGCCGGCCCGGGATCCTGGCTCACCACTCTCGGCTGCGCCGACGCCGCAGCGCTCGCCGAGACCGCCGGACGCCACGGCGCCGTCACCGACCACCGCGACACGGACCGGATCCTGCTGAATGATGTGGTCACCGGCATTCGATTCGAGCTCAGAGCTGGAGGGTGGTCGTGAAGAACGCCGGTAATCGTGAGACTGTCCGAGACCGCTTTCTGCACTGGGCGTCGGTACAGCCCGACAAGCCTTTTCTGCAGTGCGGTGGGGACTGCGTTACCTACGGGGAGATGGCCGATGCCTCCGACCGTGTCGCCGGAGGACTGCAGCGACTCGGTGTGGCGAAGGGCCAGCAGATCGCCTTTGTCCTGCCGAACCGCATCGAATTCGCCACGCTGTTCCTGGCCTGTGCCCGGCTCGGAGTGCTACAAGTTCCGCTGAACCCGTTCCTGCGTGGCGAGTTCCTGCGCTACCAGCTCGCGGACTCCGAGGCCGCCACGATCGTCACGGACGCGCTCGGCCTGGAGCAGGTTCGCCCACTGGCGCAGCGCCTGCCGGGGCTGCGGCAGATCGTCGTCGTGGGCGAGCTTCCGGTCGGCTCCGACAGCGGAATTCCCGGCGTCGACCTGCTCGGCTACTCCTCGATCGACCGACCAGGGCCGTCGCCGACCTATCCGGAGCTCGCCCCGGGCGACCTCTGCTCGATCATGTACACGTCCGGAACTACGGGCATGCCCAAGGGCTGCATGATGAGCAACGGGTACTACCTGACGATTGCCCGCGAGCTCATCACCGCCGAGTGGATCGAGCACAGTGACGTCCTCTTCACCGCCTACCAGCTCTTCCACACCAGCGGGCAGATCTACGGTGTCACAACCGCGTTGAACGCCGGTGCCTCGCTGGTGCTCGAACCCGAGTTCAGCGCGAGCCGCTACATGGCCCGGGTCCGCGAGACCGGCGCGACCGTCCTCTACGGGGCTGGCGCGATGGCCCTGGCCCTGCTGGCCCAACCACCTCATCCATCCGATTCGGACAATCGGCTGCGGCTGGCCATGTGGCTGCCGATGACGGCCGACAAGCAGCTCGAGTTCGAAGGGCGTTTCGGCACGCGGGTGACTGCAGAGATCTACGGGCAGACCGAGGCGCTCATTCCGGCGATCAGCGCCCTGTCCGACGAGCGCCGGCCCGGCACGGCCGGACGAGTGACCCCCTACTTCGACGTCCGTTTGGTCGATGACGACGACGAGGACGTCCCCATCGGCGAGGTCGGCGAGATCACGGTGCGTCCCAGGGGAACCAACGGGATGTTCGGTGGATATTGGCGCAAGCCCGATGCCACGGCGGAGGCCTGGCGGAATCTCTGGCACCACACCGGCGATTGCGGTCGGCTGGACGCCGACGGCTACCTCACCTTCGTCGACCGCAAGAAGGACGCACTGCGCCGTCGAGGGGAGAACGTGGCGTCCGTCGAACTCGAGCGCGCCATCCTGGCGCATCCGGAGATCGGTGCCGTCGCGGTACACGCGGTGCCGTCCGAGCTGAGCGAGGACGAGATCAAGGCATGCCTGGTTCCCGCCGGCGGCGCCGAACTGAAGCCGGCCGAGCTCTTCGAGTTCTTCAAGCGCAACCTTCCGTACTACGCCGTGCCCCGCTACGTGGAGATCGTCGACGAGCTCCCCACGAACGTGATGGGCCGAGTCCAGAAGTTCAAGCTCGTCGAGCGTGGGATCACCGAGCGCACCTGGGATTTCGAGGCACTCGGACACGCGATCGAGCGAAACAAGCGGAGGACCTCATGACTGAAAGGACCGAAATGACCGGCCAGAACGCGCCCACCGTGCACTTCGAGCCGCTCGACCCCAGCCTGGCCAACGAATACCACGAGGTGTCGGCCGACATTCGGGAACGTTGCCCCGTCGCGTGGAGCACCGGTCATTGGTCGGAGCGGGACACCGGGTTCTGGCTGGTCACCGGATTTCCCGAAGTCAACGCGGCCGCGCTGGACCACAACCGGTTCTCGTCGCAACAGGGTGCCACGCCGGTCCAGTACGACCTGGACATGCTCCGGCTCATTCCGCTCGAGAACGACCCTCCGCTGCATAAGCGGCTGCGGCTGAAGCTCAACCCATTCTTCACGCCGAACGCCGTGAACGGGGTGGAGCAGGACGTCGCCCGCATCGTCGACGAAATCCTGGCCGATTGCCTCATCCAGGATCCTTGTGACCTGATCGGTAGCTTCGCGACCGTGCTCCCTCCGCGGGCGTTCTTCGAACTCTTCCTGAACCAGGACCCGAAGGATCTGGGCCACGTCTTTGAGCTAGTGGACGCCATGCAAACCCAACCCGAGCGCGCGCTCGAGGTGGTCCCGCAGATCCTCGGATGGTGCTCCGGTCTGCTGGAGACGGCACGAGCCGAGGGCCGGCGTGACGACTTGATCGGCACCATCGCGCACGCCGGTCTCGATGACGCGGACGACGAGGTCCGGATGACGGAACCGGAACGCATTCAGATGATGTACCTCATGGTCGTCGCGGGCATCGACACTACCCAGTCCGCCCTCGGCAGTATCTTCCATGAGTTGGCCCGCGACCCAGACCTGCGCAAGCGGATCGCCACCCTCGACGACGACGGTCTGGTCCAAGCCGTTGAGGAATTGCTCCGCTACACCTCACCGGTGACTCTCGCCGGAAGGACGGTGACCGAGGATCTCGAGCTCGGCGGTTGCCCGATGACCAAGGGCGACCGCGTGAACGTCAACTGGACCAGCGCGAACCGCGACCCCAAGACATTCCCCGAGCCCACGAACATTGACTTGTCTCGGGCGAACGCCAAGCGCCACTTGGCCTTTGGGGCCGGTATACACGCTTGCCTCGGTAAGGACCTCGCTCGCCGCGAGATCCGACTCGCGGTCCGTGCGGTGTCCCGGCTGCGGCGCTTCGACCTCGCGGCCCCCGAGCCGATCCCATACCGCTCGGGATTCACCCGCGGCCCGCTCCGGCTCCCGGTGCACCTGGAGCGCTAGTCCGACTCTCCCGCATCGGGAAATCCGACCTCGGTCATCGCCTCGAAGTGACGGAGCATCCTTCGCTGCGCGGTCCTCGGGTCCAGGTTCGCGATCGCTTCAACGATCCCGTGGTGCGCATGCTCGACGCTGGACGGGATGTGGCTGGCCGGCTCATGATCAAGCATCGCCTCGGTCAATTCCGTCACCACCTGGACGAACAGGTGAATCGCCGCGTTACCCGAGAGCTCGGCCACCACGTTGTGGAACTCCGCCCCCCGGTCCGCGATCTGCTGCGGGGTTGGTTCGGTTGGGAGAGCCGCCAGCGCCCGAAGGCGCGCCACGTCGTCGTCCTTCGCCCGCGACGCGGCGAGACGCACCGAGGTCAGCTCGAGGGCCTGCCGCACCTCGAACAGATCGCGCACGCTGACTCTGCGATACCGCAGAAACAACGACACTGCGTCCGCGATGACGGCGGGATCGGGCTCGGCCACGAACAATCCGCCGCCGCGGCCGCGTCGACTCTCCACGATCATGCGGTGCTCGAGCAGCCGGATGGCCTCGCGGAAGATCGACCGACTCACGCCGTAGCGTTCCATGAGCTCGACCTCGCTGCCGAGCTGGTGGCCCACGGGCCAGCCCATCGCAATGATGTCAGTCTCGATCTTGGAGGCGAGCAATCCCGCTCTCTTGCTGCCGCTGTCTTTCCCCAGTCGTTCCGGTGCCGAGGCACCGGACCAAGGGGCGGAGTTGGTCGGGTCGGGCAAGAATCACCTCGCAGCAGCGTCGGACACGGTGACCTTACTGCAGATTCGCCCCCGTACCGTCGAGCGGATTCGCGAGTTGTCCGCATCGCGACCGACTGATCCTCACTTGTTCGTGGCACCTGCATCGACCGGCAGTGCGACACCGGTGACGTAGCGACCCTCGTTCGAGCACAGGAACACCACGGCGTTGCTGATGTCCACCGGCTGGATCATCTCTACCGGCAGGGCGTTGGACATGGCCTCGGCGACGCCAGGAGCTTCCGTCGTGGTGAAGGTGCCGAACGCCTCGTTCATGACCATCGGCGTGGCGGTTCCCGTCGGGTGCACCGTGTTGACGCGGACATTGTGGGGCCCGAGCTGGTTGGCCCAGGCGCGCATGAGGCCCACCACGCCGTGCTTGGCGGCGACGTAGGACATGCCACCAGGGGTGATGAACATGTTGAAGCCGCGGAGCCCGGCCGAGGAGCTGGTGATGATGATCGCGCCCCCGTCACCCTGCTCGATCAGGCTCGGAATCGCGGCGTCGACGGTGTTGAAGACGCCGGTCAGCATGACGCCGATGCCGTCGTCCCACGCTTGCCCGGTGCGCGCCGCGGCGCCGATGATCGGCATGATGCCGGCGTTGGCCACCACGAAGTCGACTCGGCCGAGTTCCGCGAGACCCTCCGCGAGCACGCCTTCGACCTGCGAGCGCGCCCGCACGTCGGCCTTGCGCGCGACGATGCGCCCGCCCGCCTTCTCGACGAGCTCGACGGTCTCGGCCAGGTCCTCTTCGGTGGCCAGGGGGTACGCGCACGAGTCGAGGTCCTCGCAGACGTCGAAGCCGATGACGTCCGCTCCCTCCTCGGCCATGCGTACGGCGTGCGACCGACCCTGGCCGCGGGCCACGCCGGAAATGAAGGCGACCTTGCCATCGAGCCTGTTCATCGTTTTCTCCTCGGAATCTTCAGGCGCGGGGTGGAATCCGCGCGGGGGTTGATCAGTTCCCGGGCTTCGCGTTGAGCTCGTCCTGGTACTTCTTCATGACCATCTCCACACCGGCGAAGCTGTCCTGTACGAAGGCGGCCCGTGCCGTTCGTGCCCGCGCGCGGGACGCCATCGTCGCGGTGCCCTGGCCCTGGAAGTGCGGCATCACGTGGCGGGCGAAGAGTTCGTGGCTGTGCAGGGTGTCGGCCGGCGACGCCCAGCTATGGGCCATCAAGAGGTAGCAGCCGAAGCCACCACGGGACTGCTCCCACACCCGTTCGATGAGAGCGATGGCGTCGTCGGGGGTACCGATGACACCGAGACCCGACTCGTTGACCGCCTCGGCCAGCTCCTCCACCGAGCCGAGGGAGTCGCCGACGCCCTTGACCGCAAACCCCGCCGTGTTCTGGTTGTAGTCGTTGAAAGTCTCAATGCCGTACGCGACCTCGCGGACCGCCTGCTCGCGGGTCTCGGCGAGATGCATCTGCCCCACCAGACGCCAGGCACCGCGATCGACGGTCGCCCCGTAATGCTCCGCGCGCTCCTCCATCACACCCCAGTGCTCGCCCAGGGCGTCGAACCCCGCCTCAGTGGAGAGCCCAAGCGACAGCAGGCCGTGCCCGTAGCGCCCGGCGAGGCGCGGGCCCGACGGTGAGGCCACTGCCGCGATCACAATCTCGGGGCCACCCTCGGAATAAGGAGCCAGGTGCGTCCTCGCCTCACGCAGGTCCCATCGGGCGTTGGCGAAGGTGACGGGCTCGTCGCTGCGGATCAGCTGCGTGATGACCTCGACGGCATCCTCGAGCAGGTTGCGGGTGTCCTTCATGTCGAGGCCGATCATCGCCGCGTCGCTGGGCAACGCTCCGGGTCCGAGACCCAGCACGAAACGCCCGCGTGACATGTGGTCGAGCTGAATCGCCCGCTCGGCGACCCAGAGCGGGTTGTGATAGCTCGCGCTGATGACTCCGGTCGCCAGGGTGATGCGATGGGTCCGCGACAGCGCCGCCGCGAGGAATATCTCCGGAGAGGAGATGATCTCGGTGCCGGCCGAGTGGTGCTCCCCCACCCAAACCTCGTCGTAGCCCAGGCGGTCGAGGTGCTCCACCAGCCCGAGGTCGTCCTCGAGAGCGGCGGTCGGGTTGACGCCAGCCGGGTGGAATGGGGCGACGAAGGATCCGAATCGCATGGGCGCCATGCCGAAAAAGTACCCTATTTAACGCTTAAGAGTGCCCTATTTAGAGAAGAAATCGTCCGCCACTCCTGACGGGCTGGACTACAGGCCCAGGTCGCGGCCGATGATGTCCTTCATGATCTCGGTGGTCCCCCCGAAGATGGTCTGAACCCGGGCGTCCACATAGTCCCTGGCCACCTTGTATTCGTTCATGTAGCCATAGCCGCCGTGCAGTTGCACGCAGGCGTCGACGACCTTCTTCGCCAGCTCGGTGCACCACCACTTGGCTTTCGCGGCTTCGACGGCGGTGAGTTCCTTCGCGACCACCGCGAGCAGGCAGCGGTCTATGTACTGCTCGGCGATCTCGAGCTCCGTGTCGAGTTCGGCAAGCACGAAGCGATTGTGCTGGAAGCTACCGATGGGTTGCCCGAAGGCTTTGCGGTCCTTGGCATATCGCAGTGTCTCGCGCCAGGTTTCGCGGGCGCCGGCGACCGCGGCAATCGCGATCGACAGCCGTTCCGAGGGCAGGTTGTGCATCAGGTGGTAGAAGCCGCGATTCACTTGACCCAGCAGGTTGGTACCTGGAACCCGCACGCTGTCGAAGTGCAGCTCAGCTGTGTCCTGCGCGTGCATACCCATCTTGTCCAGCTTGCGCCCTCGAGTGAAGCCGTCCATCCCGCGCTCGACCACCAGTAGCGAGAAACCTTTGTGGCCTGCGTTGGGATCGGTGCGGGTCACCACGATCACCAGATCGGAGTTGTATCCGGCGGAGATGAATGTCTTGGAGCCGTTCAGGATCCAGTCGTCGCCGTCGCGCACCGCGGAGGTGCGAATACCGGCGAGGTCGCTGCCGGCCCCGGGCTCGCTCATCGCGATCGCGCCGATGAGCTCGCCGGCGATGTAGCCGGGTAGCCAGCGGGCCTGTTGTTCCTCAGTGCCCAGCGACGAGAAGTACGGCCCGACGATGTCGTTTTGCAAGCTCAGCGACGGTGCCGCCGATCCGAATTTCGCCAGCTCCTCGACGATCACCGCGTTGAACCGGAAGTCGTCGGACCCGCCACCACCGTATTTCTCAGGCATGTTGAAGCCGATCAACCCGTACTTGCCCGCCGCGACAAAGGCGGAGCGGTCGACGATGCGGTCGCGTGCCCACTTCTCCGCGTGCGGCGCCACCTCGTGCTCGACGAATTGGCGGGCGGTCTCCCGCACCTGCTCGTGTTCGGGTTCGAAAACCAGTCGTTTCATCTCGAGCTCACTTCTGTGTCTGAGCACGCCGGTGACCAGCACCCACGTTCAATCCAACCTGTCGCGTTCCAAGATTCTAACTGGATAACGAATACTGGTAACGAGCAGATTGCCGCAATATGGGCGACGCGTGCCGGATTTACGCAGTTCTATCTGGACATCGCCCATCCAGTGGAGCTCCGGTGGCGCGACACTTTGACCAAATTTCAACCAGAATTTGTAGTACACGAGGGCAGCCACGCCGTGCGCGCGACAAGGATCAGCCGCGGCCCGCTCATCCGCCCGGCATGGGGCTGAACGCAACTCCCGGCAGCGGCGCGAAGTGGTGGATCTCGATGGTGCGGCGACTAATGCGCCACCGGCCCGACCGGCGGGAGAATTCGTCGTGATACGTGGCCGCCACGACGATCGCGGTGCCGTCGGGGGCGCTGCCCTGGAAGGTCAGGTTGGACATGCCGGTCGCTACGTCCGCTTCCGCTTTCACGTCGAGCACCAGGTTGACGGTCCAGTGGTGCAGCGCCGAGAAGACCGGCCACATCGACTCCTTGAGGCCCCGCTCGATGTCGACCAGGCCGGTGTAGCTGCCGAACGGACCGCCGGTGTCCCAGGTCGCGTCCTCGTCCCACACGGAAAGGAAGCGCTCGAGGTCGTGCCGGTCGATGCCGTGGCAATAGTCGTAGACCAGCCGGGTCAGGTCACGCTCCGTCTCGAGCCGCTCGACACGGGCCTCCAGATCGTTCATCAGACAAGTCCTTTCGCTTGGAGGAGAGGGAACTGCTCCACATAGGGAGCGAAGGCTGCACGCACCTGCTCCTCGGTGAGTCCGCAGGATTCGAGCGTGTACTGATGCTTGCCGAACTTGTGCTGCGGGTTGTCCTGCTCCCAGCCGACGAAGGACTTCTCGGCTTCGGGCGTGAGAATGCGGCCGTGCTGGTCGTAGACGCAGCGGATGACGTCGAGTGGGTTGGCAACGATGTCGTCGTAGTAGACGTCCACGATGCGCGGGTCGTCACCAAGGCGACGGCGCTGCTCGAGACCCTTGACCATCTCCTGTGACCACAGGTCCAGCATCACGGGGCCGACCTTGCGAGGGTCCACCGAGTTGCCGAAGAGGCCCCAGAAAATCTCGAAGAGGCGGACGAACGATGGGACGACGACCGTCGGCTCGCGGTGACAGAACGCGATGGTCGCGTTGGGAAATGCACTGAGGATGGGTTCGAGGCTGCCGACGTGCGTCGGGGACTTGAGCACCCAGGGCCGGCCGAGCCGCCCCCCGTCTTGCCATTGCATGTAGCGCAGGATGCCGGCGAGGTACTCGTAGCTCAGGCGCTGATCTCGAGCCTGCACCCGCTTGACGAAGGAGGGGATGTAGCCGACGCTCCCGCCTGCCAGGTGGTCGAACGTAAGCCACAGCAAGAGCGAGTCCTCGTCGGGCTCGTCGGCGATCCACGCGTGGGCTGCCATGAACTCCGGCGACTGGGACGCCAGCGCATCGACGTAGTTGCGGGCAACGGCGATGCGAGGATCGGGCTCCCCAGGCACAGCACCGGGCAGCGGCGCCACGTTGAGCAGACGCCAGAACGTGAGCTCCTGGACACCAGGGTCGGTCGAGAGCATCCGCTGCAGCTTGGTAGTCCCGGTTCGGAAGAGTCCCGCCACGACGATCGGGTCGCTGACGTCCTCCAACGCGATCTCGGGGTGGGCGACGAGGTCGGCGTGGTAGCGGAGCCGGTTGACCAGCAGTCCGTGCACGAGGTGCTGCAAACCCAGCCCACCGGCCGGGCTGATATCCGCCTCGGTCGCAATGGCGTGGAGATAGGCGCGCACGTTGTCGATGAATCCGGGGTCGCCGAAGTCGTCTGACCCGGCCTCGGCCACCGCCGCAGCAATGCGGTGCTCGGCGTCGAAGTCGGCGATGGGCATCCCCTGCACCGTCTGCTCTGACATGACAACTCCTCGATCGTCCGGGCTTCGGGGTTGAAAGCTACCGGCCAACGCTCCTCCAGGGGCCAAAATCGGCGCAGATTCTGAATTATTCTGGCGACGTAAACAGTGGAGATGCGGTGTAGAGAACGGAAGTAGAGTTCGAAACACAGTTAGAAGAACAGGCGCGGCCTAGGCCAGGTTGGCTGGCACGCGGTGTTGGGGTAGATAGCCAAAACTACCTTCTAGGCATCTGCTTGTAGCGCATGCTACCTTCGGGGTTCAGGCGACCTTGCGCAGAACGGAAGGCTGAAGGTGTCACATCACCAACCCGCGCCGGCGGCAGTTCGTAACGGCACGAGTGCGCAAAGCAAGGTCCGTCGATCCCCCGAGGAAGTCGATCGAGTCGTCTGTGACGCGGCGCGGCACCTGTTCGCGGTGAAGGGCTACGCCGGCAGCACGACCCGAGAAATCGCCGCACTGGCTGGTGCGCACGAGCCGCTGCTCTATCGACGTTATGGATCGAAAGCCGGCCTTTTTCGCGCCGCGGTGTTGGTGCCGTTTGGCGAGGTGATCTCGTCGTACTTGAAGACCTGGGAGACCCAGGTCGATGAACCGGCGCCGCTGCGAGATCTGGTCCAGGGGTTCATCGATCCGCTGTATCGGTTGTTGCGCGAGCATCGCGAGCTCGCGATGGCGCTGGTGCAGGGACACCAACTGCTCCCGAACCCGACCGATCCCTCGGAAACCGGTGCCTCCTGGCCGGCTGAGATCGCCGCAATTCTGCAGCAACTCGTCCCTCAGCTGGAGCTCGAAGGCGCGCGGCGCGGCCTTCACGTGGACCCCAGCACCACCAACATCCTGGTCTTGGGCATGGTGGCCGGACTCGCACTCTTCGACCCGATTCTGTCAACCAATGCAGTCAACGCAACACCGTCCCAGCTGAGTCAAGCCATGGTTGACCTTGTCCTGCACGGTGTTTCGCCCAGTGATGCCACCGAACCCGATCCCCCACCCGCCGACGCTCCGGTCACGACCGAGTTGCTCATCGAACTGCACGAACGGGTCGTCGCTGCGGAGCTGCGGGCCGCTCAAGCCGAGTCGGCACTGGCCCAGCACCTCAACGTCGCTTGGGAAACGCGATCCGTCGACTGACCCTGGCGATACCAGACGGCTCGCCACACGACACAGAACCCGAGGAGAAAAGCTAATGGTCGATGTCGTTCGCCCCGAGGACGATTACTTCCACACCACCACGATGACCGACAGCCCGTTCTGGAACGAAAGTGCCTGGTTTCCGTTCTATGTGGCCGAGCGAGATCTCAGCGGATTCGTCTATATGAATCACCGCCCCAACATGAACTTCTCGATGACCGGGGTCGCGTTGTGGGACCCCTCGGGAGAGGAAATGTATGACTGCCTCTACCACGATTGGCATGAATTCGCGCCGCTGAACCCCTCGACCAACACCGAGATGTTCGACTACACCACGCCCAACGGGCTGACCGTGCACTGCCTCACGCCGCAGAAGGCGTTCACCATGCAGTACGACCGCGACGGCTGTCAGTTCGATCTGCGGTTCGACGCGACGATGGAGGTCGCCAACGCCGGTTTCCCTGACGGCTCCGAGGAATGGGGACCCCACCACTACGAGCAGGCCGGCCGCGTGACGGGAACGGTCCGCATCAACGGCGAGGACATCGCCGTTGATTGCGGATCAAACCGCGACCACTCCTGGGGACCACGGCTCTACAAGGACAACCCCCGAGGCGACTTCCCCTGGTTCAACGACGGCAAGGGCTTCGCGTTCCAGATGTACAACATGGGCACCGACCCCCAAGACACCGACCCAATCGTCGGGACCACCGAACCGGCAATCACCGGCTGGCTGCAAAAAGACGACAAGGTCGCCAACGTGGTCACCGGCACCCGCAAGGTCGTCGAACGACGCCCCGACGGTGTGCCCTGGCGCCTGGTCATCGAAGGCACCGACGAGCTGGGCCGCACGGTGCACGCCGAAGGCCGCTGCAAGAACGTCCTGAAATGGGTGCCCTGGGCGCGCTACCTGCAGTACTGGTCACTATGCGAGTGGACCCTCGACGACGGCTCCATCGAATACGGCGAAGCCATCGAATGGTTCCCCGGCATCCAGGCCCGAAAGTTCCTACGCGCACAGACCGCGGATCAACGTCAATGATCAATCATCCATCCTGCGAACAGCTGGTTCAGTTGGTTCGCGAACACCTGGAAACGTCGGTGGGAGCATCGATCACCGACGTCCCGACGAAGACCGTCCTGGCGATGATCGACTCCATCCTGGCGAACGTGGCCAGCCGTTGCGGCCACGAAGTTGCCTGGATGCACGAAGAGGTCGCCGTCGTACTCGCAGAGGCGGACGACTACGTGGACAACGGCCGACCCGGAGCGCAGCTGGTCGCCGAGGCCCTCGCAGTCCTGAGAGAGTTGGATTCGAGCAGCCTGCACTTTGACGACGTGCAGCGGCGGTACGACGCGGCCGGTGAGGTTCTCTCGCGACTGCTCGAGAACTGCCGGACGGCCGGCGAGACAGTACGACAGCGGGTGGAACACCTGCTCGAACAGCGGCTGCACCGCGAGTTGCACATCCGCGGGTCCTTCGAGTTGGCGGGCCGGTCATGAATGAACCAAACGAGATCTGCCGGCGACTCGAGCGCTTTCTCTCCAGCCGAATGCCACAATCTGCCACCGTCAAGGTGGACAACTACGAGGTCATCGCCGGTGGATACAGCCGGCACATGGCGCGGTTCACCGCACACTGCGACGGATCGACCCGCAATCTGATCATGCGGGCGGACCCGCTCGACGCCAATGTGACGATCGAGAGCGACCGGGCAAGGGAGTGGGCACTCCTGCAAGCACTCACCGAGAAGACCGACGTGCCGATGCCTCGTGCGCTGCACTACGACGAGGACGGCTCCGCCCTCGGCAGCAAGACGATCATTCTCGAGGAGGTCCAGGGACGCTCCTTCCTCGCGGAGATCCGCGGCGGCGAAAGTGAGTTGGTTTCCGATCCGATCGATGCGTTCGCCGAACTCGCCGCACACATCAATCGCACCGACCTCTCGGTACTACCGGAGGCGATCGAACGGCCCGCCAGCTGGGACGACTACGTTGACGGACGGATCGAGGAATGGCGCAGGTCCGAGCAGCAACAGCTCGACCGCAACCCGCTGTTCCGGTATATCGCCGGCTGGCTTGAGGACAACCGTCCAGAGCCCGCTCCGTTCTGCTTGGTGCACGGCGAGCTTCAGCCGAGCAACATCATGGTCGACGAACAGGGACAACTGTTGGCCGTCGACTGGGAGATGGCGCGGATCGGCGATCCTCGCGAGGAGTTGGGCTGGTGTACGTGGGTTGAGTCCATGCAGCCGCCGCACACCATCACCAAGGATCCTTCTCGACTGCGGCGCCTTTACGCAGCCAAGTCCGGACTCGACGAATCGCTCGTCACTCCGGAGGCAATCCGGTATTTCACCGTGATCGCTGGCCTGCAAGGCTTGCAAGGGCTCTACACGCAGGTTCGTGAGCTGGCTGAGGGCCGGAATAAGTCACTCCTACCCGCGTACCTGCTCAGTGCCCTCACGACGGCCCACGAGCAATGGTGGCTAGCAACCCGACAGCAGTGACCCCCACCGGTACTTAGAGAGTGAAACTACCGATAATCGACCGCCTAAGAATCAAAATCAGCGTAGATTTATGCAAACTTACAACTACGCGAACAGTGGAGATATGGTGGCACGTACCAATCACAGATTCGAAATCTTATTAGAAGATCTGACGGCGACCTTTGGTCACGTTGGCTCGCATGTGGTGTTCGGAGACCCCCGTTTTGAGAAGGAGCCGTTCAACCGTGACGGCGATCTGCTACGCGGCGAGGCCCTGCGCTACTTCACCCGGTTGTTCGCCGCGGGCCTGACCGCCGAAGTCGAATTTCACAACCCGGCTTACCCCAACCTCACTAGCTTCCTGACCCCCTGGCTGAACTGGGGCTACCCCAACCCCGATGGCCGCTACCACTGGACGATGCTCTCCGGCGAGTACACGTATCGCGTGTGGGGCAACCGCGGCACCCACCGCCTCCTCGACATCGAGGTGTGGGAGGGCGACCTCGCCAACATGAACCTGTGCTCACCTGTCGGCGGCTATCGCCACATCTACGGCGGCAAGACCGACCTGGAGGTCTCCGAAGACGGGTCCTTTGAAGTCATCCTCAGCCGCGACGAGCATCCGGGCAACTGGGTGCCGCTGCCCGAGGGCAAGGGCCACATCTACATCCGAGAGTGGTTCTACGACCTCGCCACCGAGCAGCCCGGCGCGTACTACATCGAGCGAATCGGCGCCACCTATCCCCCGCCCGCTCCGGTCGCTGCCGACTACGAGGACGCCTACCGCCGATTGATCGACTTCCTGCGCAGCCAGCCCGACTTCCTCCAGCGCGGCATCAACATGCACTACGAAGCCCCAGCCGACACCGTCGCATTCCCAGCCAACCTGCTGAGCATGGACTCCGGCCGCGAGGTCGCGTTCCGAAACCAGGTCTATGCGCGCGGCACCTTCGAATGCGAGCCCGACGAGGCGATCATCATGGAGGTCGAGCCGCCCGAGGCGCAGTACTGGCTCTTCGTCCTCATGAGCAATTTCTGGGAGCACTACGACCGCCGGGGCCGACAGATCTCGATCAACGGCAGCGAGGCCGTCCTCGACAGCGACGGCAAATTCCGCGCAGTCATCAGCCACACCGATCCCGGCGTGCCCAACTGGCTCGACACGTACGGCCACGTGCAGGGCCTGGTGGGCGGTCGCTACAACTGGACCGAGACAGTGCCCGAGCCAACCTTGAAGAAGGTCAAACTCAACGAACTCTTCGACCACCTGCCGGCGGACACCGCGCGCATCACCCACGAAGAGCGGCAAACCGTCCTGCGCGACCGCCTCATCAACGCCCGTCGCATCGGCATCGACGCGTAACCATGGCGATACGCGCCCCTTCCCGACGGCCGGGCACGCCATGGACCGAGACCGACATTCCAAACCTCGCCGGCATGACTTCGGTTGTCACGGGGGCGAATTCGGGTGTCGGCCTGGAAACGGCCGTGGCACTCGCGACAGCAGGAGCCCACGTCGTGCTCGCATGTCGCAACGACGGCAGGGCCGCGGTCGCAGCCCAAACCATCCGTACCCGCCACCCCGCGGCTCGATTGGATCTCGTCCGCATCGACACCTCTGACGTTGACTCGGTACGCGCTGCAGCGGCGGACATCCTGCATCGCACCGATCGGCTAGACCTCTTGATCAACAACGCGGGGGCGGCATGGCCGCCGTACGCATTGAGCCCCCAGGGCGTGGAGCTACAGCTGGCGACCAACTATCTCGGTCACTTCGCCCTCACCGGACTACTGATGGACCGGCTATTGGCCGCCCCCGCCGCGCGCGTGGTATCGCTCACCAGCCTCGCCCACCGTGTGGGGCGTCTGCACCTCGATGACCTCGCTCTCTCGCGACGCTACCGGCCGTTCGCGGCCTACGCGCAGTCCAAGCTCGCGCTCGTGTCGTTCACCATCGAACTCCAGCGCCGCCTCGACAAGGCCCAGGCCCCGATGAGGGCGCTGGCCGCGCATCCGGGTGGCGCACGCACCGAGCTGGTGCGCAATGATCTGCCCGGCGCACGCCAGGCGATGATGCGCAGGGTGGGGCAGTTCCAAAGCGCCGCGATGGGAGCGCTACCGACGCTGCGGGCCGCTACCGACCCCGACGCCCCCGGTGGTGTTTGCTTTGGTCCCGGTGGGTGGATGGAGCTCAAGGGCCATCCCGACGTCGGCCGCGTCAGCAGACGATCCCGGGACAAGGAACTTGCCGCGCAGCTGTGGCTGACGTCCGAGATGGCTACGGGGGTGGCTTTCCCGCTGCCGGCATGACGTGCAGTGAGCGTCAGCAGACGAGCACGGGACGACCCACGCGGCAACGGTGACCGCGCTCCCGCCCAGAGGGCGCAGGCGCGAGACACTTCGCCCGATCGACTTGGCCAATACCCGTACTCGCATTCGACAGGCTCGAGTCCGACCGCTTTCCGTGAAAACCATCCCGTAATACCCAGGTTGGACATTTGTCTGTCACGAGATCTCTGGCCCGCCTGTCACGCAGTTTTCCAAACCATTTTAGATTCCGGTCGTTGCGCTACCGATAATGGCGATACGATGCTTGCATGATTCGATTGCTCGCCATTTTGTCGGCATCTCTTGGAATCGCACTGACCGGCGCCTATCCCGCGAGCGTCTCGAATGCTTCGCCTTCGGACGAAGGAGGTCAATGTGCCTTCGTCCTCACACCACCAAAAGTGGTGCAGACTTCTGGCGTGAGCTACGCGAGGGCGACTATGGAACCGGGAGTGTGCGGCGAAGTCAACCCTAATTTCTCGGAGGTATGTCTTTCCATAGAGGGAGAGGACACGGCCGGGCAGTGTGCGTCTAATAACGGTCCAGACCCGGCGATACTCGACTACATCTACAAGCCGGGCGCAACATATGTCGTGAAGGGCGAAGGATGCGTGGACAAATTCACGCCCCCGTACACGATCTGTCAGAATTACGGTCCATCGCGAGTCACCCTTTAGAGCTCGCAGCAAATCCGACCCGGATCCGGCGCCGAACTACATTGGGTGAGCCCCGGAGATCAGATTACCGACCTTGACCGGGGTGATCCGCACGCTGGGAGTCGTAGCCGCGGGCAGATCGGTGCCGATCACGGCGGTCTCGTTGACGAAGGTCAAGGCACGGCCACGACTTGTTTGAACAGGCCGTTACCGAGGCAGCGGGCACGGCGGCGACCGCAGGTCAGTATTTCCCGCTGTGCGCCCCTGGAACGATGACGTCAAGGATCAGCCGGTATAGGACTCCCGGAAGATGCCGGCCAAGCGGTCTCGCGCCGCCTCCGAGTTGACGTTCGCGTGCTATGCAATTCTGAAGAACGCGCGCCAGCGTGATGCCGGTTTCCGACGAATCCTTCTCGGCATACTGACTCAATTCCCCGGCGCCGGGAACAGCATCTCCTGCCATGTTGGTTTGGTGTCGGCACCACGGGCCAAGTTCGATTGCGTGTACACCTTCCCGTCCGGTCCCACGTAGGTGCCGGTGTTGGGGTCATATTCAGCCGCCGCAATTGGCAACGGCGCCTGTTCATTGCGCGGCGGCGGCGGGGCAGGTGAACCATCCGGCAAGGGGTCCCCCTGGTCGAACTGCGGGACACCTTGCCCCGTCAATGTCGCATTGGGATCGCCCTTCCAGTTGAAGCCGTCGTTAAGCGGAATGTAGGGCTCGTCGCTTTCGCATTGCTTCACCGTGGCAGCACGCCTGCCAGGCCGAGTCTCACACGGAAGATTGCGCGCGCCACGCACGGCGGTAAGAGTCGAGTCCTGCGGTATCCGGCAGTACACGTTGCCCTTCGGACGATCCGGGTAGTCCTGGAAACTGGGGGCTCGCTGCTGCTGGATCGGAAAGAACCCCGTGGTGCAGGGTGGCGGATAGTTGAGGTTGAGATTGAAGTCCAGGAAAGCGCCCTTGTAGTCCTGTTCGGTGTTCTTGTTGGGCACCTGGATCCCCTGGATGGCGGCCGCACCCTGTGGCAGCAGCACCAGGAGTGCCTCAAGATTGTCACGGTAGGTAACGGCAACCTCGCCGACGCTGACCAGATTGGCCAGCATTATCGGCAGCGTCGGCTGTAACCGATCCAACAGCGCCCCCGTCTCGGCCAGGGCCTGCGGACCGTTCTGCAGGATGCCCTTGACGGCGGAGTCGTTGGTCTGCAGCTGCTTCGTGACGACCGCCAAGTTGCCCGCCCATGCTTGAATCGAATCCGATGAATCGGCTTGGCTGTCCAAGAGGGGCTTTGACTGGTCGATCACGGTGACGATTGAGTCGAGGTTCTTGCGGGCATCGCTGGCCAGAGTGGCAGTGCCGCTCACGAGCCGGGACAGGTCCGGGCCCAGGCCCCCGACGGCTGTATAGGCCTCATCGACCACGGTTCGAAGGTTGTCGCGCGGAATCGCGTCCAGGCCGCGGTTGGCTGCGGCCAACAGCGAGTTGATGTCCGGCGGAAAGGTGGTGCGGTCGGCAGGAATCACGTCGCCGTCCTTCAGCGGTGCGCTGCTGCCGTTGCGCGGCAGCAGCGACAGGTACTGCTCGCCCACCGCCGAGACGCTGTGGACCTCGATGTTGAGATCAGAGGGGATATTGGTATCCGAATTTAGCTGAAGTACCGCCTCGGCGCCCGTGTCAGTTAGCCGCACATCGTTTATCCGGCCGACATCAACGCCACGATAGGTGACGTTTCCTCCTTCATACAGAGTGTTCGCCTGGGATAACTCCACCTTCACCGTGTACACGCCAACGTCGAAGAATCTGCTCTGTAGTTGATAGTAATAGCCAAATACGGCCCATAACCCAACCAGAATGATGATCGCGAAAATCCCCAACTGGATTTTGATCCGCCTAGTCAGACGCATGTCACGGCCCCTGGTTGAAATGGTAAGGAATGACCAGCGGATTACGCGCGGTGTAGGGACTGGGAAGCTGGCCAATGGTGCGGCCCCACTGCAGCTCCAGCTCTGTCAACTCGCCCTCCAGAGCAGTGCCGGTGAGGAAAGCCGCGTCAAGCCGGCTCAGCGTCAAGTCGAAGACACCGGTCAAGTTCCCATAGTCGCCCCTGTTCCATTTTGCGAGCGTTGGCTTGGGGAAGGGGAAGGTCGCGTAGAAGTCCAGCGAACGGGTCAATGCCGGTCCGGCATCGGCGAGTGATTGCAGTACTGGACCGAGATCTTTCAGTTCCTTGACCAGGTTTTCCTTGGTCTGGTTCACCGAGTCTGCCGCAAGCGCGCTGAATTTGCCCACCTGACCCAACGCGTCGGCGAGGTTTTCGCGCTCATCGCTTAGCACCGCCAGTGCGTTCGGAATGGTTTTCAGCGCCTTGTCGATGACCGGCTTCTGAGCGGCGAATTGACCAACCAGATGATTCAGGCTGTCGGTCGCCGCGATGATGTCGTCTTTTTGGTCGTCGAGGTAGGCGGTGAACTTGTCGAGTTGATGGATTAGGCTCTTCACTTCCTCGCCTCGACCCGAAAAGGCTGTGCTAAACGCGTCGGTAATGTCCTGGAGCTGACTCACCCCGCCCCCGTTGAGGACCAGCGAAACCGCACTCAGCGTCTTTTCGGTGGACGGATATGCGCCCGCAGACGACAGAGGGATCACTGACCCGTCGCGAAGCGTCCCTTCTGGCGGAACGTCTTTGGGTGACGCCAGTTCGATGTGCAACGAACCCAGCAGGCTGGTCTGCCCGAGCGTGGCAGTCGCATTGCCCGGCAGGTGGACGCTGCCGGGCAGGACCATGGTGACCAGCGCATGCCACCCTTGGCGTTCGACCTTGGTCACATTGCCGACGGCCACATCGCCGACTCGGACCCGAGAGTTCTCTTGCAGGTTCTGGACGTCGGGCATCTGCGCCTGAACGGTGTAGGAATCTGGCCCGCTGCCCTTGGTGCCCGGCAGCGGCAGCGAGTTCGCGCCCCGGAAATCACGCAGGCCAGCGCAGCCGGACAGTGTGACCACGGCCAACACGGTCAGAAGTGCCGCGCCAGCGCGGCGCAGGTACCTGGTTCGGGTCACCGAGCGGCTCATCATCCTCCACTACCTTCAGGTGGCACCATCAGTCCCGGCAGGCCGGTGGCCGGATCGGTTGGAACTGGGTTCTCTGGCCTGCCCGGCACGAACGGGGGGTCCCCGTGATTCGGATCGGCGGGCTCACCAAAATAGGTGTAAATGTCGTTCGGTTGCGGGAGCGGCCCGCTGGGGGGCGGTGCCAGGGTCCCGGACGGCGCGTCAGTCGGCGTGCCCGCCGGCGGCGGGATGTAGTCCGGCCGCAGCCAGTCCTCGCTGTAAGTGATTTCGTTGGGACGCGCACTGGCACCGACGAACGGGTTTAGCCCAAGCGGCGGGAAGTTGTATTGACGGTTCTTGATGATCGGCGCCAGATACTGCGCGCACAGTTTCGCCGATTGTTCGGCGCCCATGCGTGATGCGGCCTGTATCGACGAGCACAGGAACTGGGTCGTATCGGCAAAGTTGTTGAACGCCAACGCACCGGAGAGGGCTCCCTGCGCGGGTTCGTAGATGTTGATGAAGTTCTGGAACGCCGTCGGGGCGATGTGCAGAGTCTGCTTGAGGTCATCGAGGCTCTCGACGACTGCATTGGACACCGAGGCGAGTTTGTCCGAGGTGGTCCCTAGCGACTCACGGTTGTCGGCCACGAAACTCGTGAGGTCGCCGACCAGGCCGTTCAGATCCTTGACGGCGTTCCCCACCTCGTCGGGGTCGTTGGCCAGCTGCCCCGTGACGTCCGCCAAGTTCCCGTTCAGTTGTTGTAGCAGGTCGCTGCTGTCGTGCAGCGCCGACACCAGAACTGACAGGTTCTTGACCGTGCCGAACAGGTCGCTGCTGTGGTCGCCGAGCGCCGAAATCGCCTGCGACAGTTTCAGGATGGTGTCACGGATGGTCGCACCCTGGCCGCGCAGATTGTCGGCCGCGGTGTTGACGAACGCCCCAAGCGTGCTGACGCCGCCCGGCTGGGTCGGCTGCAGTGTCTGCGTCAATTTCTCAAGCTGTTCGCGGAGATCGTCCCATTCCACCGGGACCGCAGTGTGTTCCCGCGGGATCACCGCGTTGTTCTGCATCACCGGGCCGTCCGTGTACACGGGCGTCAGCTGGATGGCCCGAATCGTCACCAGTCTCGGGGACAGGGTCATCGCCTTGGCGTCTGCGGGCACCTTGTATTTGCTGTCGTACCAGAAGGAGATCTTGACGCGATCTGGTTCCGCTTCGATCTTGTCGATCTTGCCGACGGGTACGCCGAGAATGACCACGTCGTCGCCGACGTAGATCCCATAGCTGTTGTCGAAATATCCGACGACGTTCGTGTGGCCTACACCGCTTGCGGACCGCACTACCGCGACGACGCCGCCGATCAACACGAGCACCAGCCCCAAGGCGAGGCCGATTTTCACCGTACGGCTATTCACTGTCCATCACCTTCAGCTGGCTGATTGGGGCCGGGCGGCAGAGGAAGAGGCGCTGGCGGTGTGTTCGACGGCGTCTCCCCCGGCGCCGGTCGCGCGACCGGATCCGACGGCAACGGGATTCCAGGTCCCGGACCCACCGCGGGCGGTCCGGGTGGTGGCCCGCCCGGCGGTGGCGCCGCTGGCGGCTCACGGTAGGGATAGCAGCCGGTGGGGCCGGGCAGTGGCAAGCCAGGCGGACCGCACCCCGGATCGCCGGGATTGCCGGTGATGGCGTCCGGGATGGTCAGCCGCGGTTCGCCGCCCTGGCCAGTCCGCGGAAAGGGCACCGGCAGCGGCGGGGTTCCCGGCTGGCCGACCTGCGGATCGGAATTCTGCGACGGCAACCGGGTGCTTGGATCCACGCCGAGGTCGGAGAAAGCCGCGTCGATGAACGGTTGCACGAACTGCCCGGGCAGCAGGTTGACGATGTAAGCCTTGAAGAACGGTCCCGACGCCACCGCCTCACCCAACCCACCCGCATAACCGTTGAGCCCTTTGATCGCCTTCTGTATTTGTCCCTTGCGGTTGTCGAGGATGGTTAGTACCCCGTTTAGCTTGTCCAAGGCGGGCTTTAGCGCTTGGCGGTTCTCGCCGATGAATCCCTTCAGCTGCTGTGCCGCCGCGGAGAGATTGTTCGCGATCTGGTCCAATGAGCCGCGTTCGCTTCTCAGTTGGACAAGCAGCGCGTTGGTGTTGGTGATGAGCTTGACCACCTCGTCGCTGCGCTCAGCCAGCACCTTGGTCGCCTTGTTGGCGTTGCTCAACAGGTCTCGCAGCTGACGGTCGCGTTCATCCAGCGTCTGGGAGAACTGAGAGACACCCTTCAGCGCAACCTTGAGAGCCGGTGGCGTACCAGAGAACTCGTTGGCAAGCACCGCCAGCGACTTCGACAACTGGTCGGTGTCCAACCCTTCGATGGTCGACGACAGATCGCCCAGCGCATCAGGCAGCTGGTAGGCCGGGGTCGTCCGGTCCAGCGGTATTGGCCCAGTCAGCTGTCCCTCTCCGCGTGGCGTGACCTCCAGCAGCTTGCTGCCGAGCAGCGTCCGCAAGTTGACTGCCGCCTCGGTGCGGTCGCCGAGCCGGACGTCACTGTCGACCTTGAACTCGACGAGTACGCGCGTTCCGTCCAACGCGACACTGGTCACCTGACCGACCTTCAAACCGTGAACCTGAACGGGGTTCCCCGATGCCAAGCCGCCCGCCTCGGCGAAATACGCCTGGTACTCCTTGCCACCGTTTATGAACGGCAAGCTGTTGGCGTTCAAGGCCACGAAAAGCAGACCGACCGCCACGACGATGCCGATGGCGCCGACCTTTAGGGGATTGCGATCCGCGAAGGGTTTCATCGGGGCGCGCACCTCCCCGTGTCCTGACCGGCCACCTTTACGTACACCGGCTGTCCGCCTTTTCCATTCAGTTTCAGCACCACCTCGCACAAATAGAAGCTGAAGAAATCGCCGTAAAGGCCCTGCCTTGCGAGCATTTGGTAGGCGTCGGGCAAGGTGTTGAGCAGGTTGTCAACAAATTCGTGATCGGCCATCACTTGTCCCGCGGTCCGATCGGCCTCGTGCACGACCTTCGTGAGCGGCGGCCGGGCCTGAGTCAATAGATCCGCGATCGACCCGGCAGCGGCATTGGCATACGCAACCCCGTTGCTGATGTCCTGTTTGCGGGCTTCGAGTCCGCTCACCAGTTCAGATAGAGAGTCAACTGCCTTGGCGAATTGGTCGCTTTGACCGCCAAGCGAGCCGAGCAGGGTGTTCAAATTGTTGATGACGTCACCAATTAGTTGATCCCGGTCGGCCAACGTACTGGTCAGCGTGGCGGTCTGATTGAGAAATGATCCGATCGTCGCACCTTGACCCTGGAAGGCGGTGATCAGCTGACTGGTCAGCGTATTGATCTGGTCGGGGTTCAGCGCACGGTACAGCGGCCGCAAGCTGCCGATCAACGTGTCTAGGCTCAGCGCCGGCTCGGTCTGACTCAATGGGATGGTTCCGCCGGGATTGATCGTCTTCGATCCCCCGGCGCCCTCCTCCAGCGCCAGATATCGTCCGCCGATGAGGTCGTCGTAGCGGATGAGCGCTCGGTTGCCTTCGGTCAGCACGACCGACTTGTCTGCTGAGAATTCGACGCGAACGGTGTCGTCGGGTTGGATGGTGATGCTTTTGACCTTGCCGACCTCAGCGCCAGCGATGCGTACGAAGTTTCCGCCCTTAAGCCCGGAGACATTCGAAAATACGGCGTTGTAGGTGTTCGAGTTTTCGAAGCGAATCTGGGCTATCACCATGAAGAGAAGTGCCATTGCCGACAAGCACACCGTCATGTAGATGGCGAGACGCGTGAGAGTACCTTTCCTGGTTGCTCGCATGTCTGCCTTTCGTCATCGCTTCGTCAGCGCTCGTAACGCTTCGTATCGGTTCGTATCGGTTCGCCAAAATCTCAAGGTGGCGGTGCAGTGTCCGCCGGTAGTTGTGAAGGCGGCGGTGCTGTCTCCGCCGGTAGTAATGAAGGCGGCGGTGCCGTGTCCGCCGGTAGCAGTAGTGAAGGTGGCGGTGCATTTTGTGGCGGTAGTGGGAGTGGCGGCGGTTCCGGTGTCGGCAGCGGAGTCGGTTGCGCCCCTGGGTACGCGGGGGTGAACGGCTCCGACCCTGCCGGCGCCGGGCCGACTTCCCGTGGCCTCCCGGGCGGAGGTGCCGGCGGCAGCCCTGGATAGAGCGGCGTCCCGTCTGGGGCGTACCTAGGCGCACCGTAGGGTGGCGCTCCCGGGTATGGGACGGGACCGGGCGCCGGGCCTGATGGGTGGCGAATGCTCGGTGGTTCGGGTGTACCGCGGGTGGCGGGGAGGTAATTGGCGTAGCCCGGGAAGCCAATGCCCGGGTTTGGCCTCACGTCGATTCCAGTGCCATATCCGGAATTGGTAACCATGTACCGCACCGGCCAGTTCTGGGTGACGTCCGGCAACGAACCACAGCTGGGCGTTCCACCTGGGCCGCCCTTGATCCCGTTGATCGGCAGATTATCCGGGTATCGATACGCGTCGTCGCCGAACAGTAGGGCGGCGTCCACGATTAGCGACTTTCCGTTGTGACCGCCAGCCTGATCGACGAAGTCATCGAGGGCCTTTTGCCCACCGACCAACATGCAAGTCAATTCGGGATTGTATTTCATCAGTAGGCGCGTCGTGGGCTCGAGCACGTTGATGGCGTGGGTCAGGTTGTCCTTATTCAGGCCGAGCAGTTGAATACCGCTGTTGGATAGCCCGACAACGTTCAGCAGCAGCGAATCAAGTTGCTTTGAATTGTCGGTGATGGTCGTGCTCGTCGTGTTAAGCGCGTCCAGCACCTTCACTAGGTCCGGCGCTGCGCCGCTATAGGCATCCGCGAAACCCTTCACCGCGCGGAAGTCACTCCGAATCGTCTCGCTGCGAGGGTTAATCGCCATGAGGACTTGATTGGCATCGGTTATGGCATGGCCGAGAGCCTCACCCTTTCCGCGAAAGCCCTCACCCAACGCTGAAAGCACTCCATTGAGCTTGGCAACGTCGACTTGGTTCAGTACCCCGACCAGGTTCTGGAATACCGTGTTGACTTCGATGCTCACGTTGCGCGATTGCAGCACCGCCCCCGCAGCCAGCCGCGTCGGACTTGGGTCGCCGTGGGTGGACAGCTCCACGTACTTGGCACCAAACGCGGTGGGTGCGGCGATCTCGGCGTCGACATTCGCCGGGATGTACTTGAGCTGGTCCGAATACATCTCCAGCTGCAGTTTGGCGGTACTGTTCGGCTGGACCGCCAGCGACGAAACCCGGCCGACCTGGACGCCGCGAAATTTCACCTTCGCGAATGGCTCCATCACCAGACCTGCACGCTCTGACGTCACGGTTACAGGGGTGTACGACCTCAGGTTCTCGTTGAACGCACTGATCGTCACTATGAAGGCGACGACGGTGAAGACCACCAGGATCAGGGTCCACCACCCGGGATGCAGGCCGGCGCTCCGCCGTTTCGATGGCATCGCCGCTATCCCGACAGGTGAAATCCGCCGGAACGGCCGAACAGAGCCAGTCCCGTCATGAAGCCGACAACGAGCGTCACGGCCAACGACAAACGCACCGCACGACCGGTCGCCTCACCAACGCCAGCCGGCCCGCCCGAGGCGTTGTAGCCGTAGTAGACGTGGATCAGCATGACGACAATTGTTTGAAAAATCACCTGTACAAATGTCGTGACCGAATCCATCGGCCTCAGATAAGTGTGGAAGTAGTGGTCGTAGCCACCGGCCGACTGACCCATAGCAAAGACAGTGAGAACGTAACCAGCTATGAATGCTGCGACCATCCCAGTGCAATACAATGGGATCACGACGATCATGCCGGCTATCACTCGGGTGGCACCCAGATAAGCGACGGTGTCGATCCCAATCACTTCGAGCGCATCGATCTCTTCGTTGATGCGCATCGCGCCGAGTTGCGCGGTAATCCCAGCACCAACCGTGGAAATGATGCCCGCGACACATATGAACGGAATGAGTAGGCGTGGGCTGGCATAAGCGGAGAAAAACCCAACCAGCCCCTCTATGCCGATGTTGCTCAATTGGTCGTAGCCGAAGATGCTGACGATGGCGCCGCCGTTGGCAACGATGACGGTGATCACCGCGATGGAGCCCCCGATCAGAGCAATCGCGCCGACGCCCAAGGCCATTTGGATGACCTGTCGCATCGTCTCCGTCCGGTATGTGGTGACAGCCAAACCGATATTGCGGAGGATTTTGGCGTAAAACGCGGTTTGTTCCCCGATGCGATTCCATCCGTCGATCCCGGACCGCACGTTGCGGGTTAGCCGCGGAAGTCGTGAGCTCGCTGGCTGGCTCATCGCTTCACCGCATTGCCGACGGTAGTCAAAATAGTACTGAGCAAGAAGAGGGCCATAAAGGTGAAGACCACTGTCTCGTTGACGGCGTTGCCAACCCCCTGCGCGCCGCCTTTCACGTTGAGACCCTTGTAACAAGCAATCAGACCGGCGGTTACACCGAAGATCAAAGCCTTGACGATTCCGATGATCAAGTCGGTAAGGCCGGTCAGCAACGTCAAGCTGGCCGCAAAGGAGCCGGGGCTCACTGCCTGGAAATAGACGGAGAACAGATATCCGGTAACCAGACCGACTACACACAGCAACGCGTACAGCAGTACTCCGTTGAGCGCGATCGCCGCCACTCTCGGCACCACCAACCGCTGCACTGGATCGATGCCCAATACCCGCATGGCGTCAATCTCTTCGCGGATGGTTCGCGAACCGAGGTCGGCGCACATGGCCGTGGCTGCGGCACCGCCGAGGACCAGAGTCGTGGCAATCGGCCCAGTCTGCGAGATCAAGGCGAGCGCCGCGCCCGCGCCGCTGAGATCGGCGGCTCCGATCTCCACCAACAGAACGTTGAACATGAAGACTGCGAGTACGCAGAAGGCGAGCGTCATCACGCATCCGGGCAACGTCGACACTCGAGCAACGAACCAGGTCTGGTCGATGAACTCCTGAAAGGCGAAACGCCTTCGGACTAGTGCTACCAGGGCGTCCGCCGACATCGCGAAGAAACCCCCGATTCCACGGACCGGCGTCGCTAATCGTTCTGTTGTGGCTGTTGCGATCACTTTCGCTTCTCTTTGCGTCTGACGCTGGTCGGCATACCGGTGAACTCCCTTACGTAGGACGCCTCGGTCGCTTGTCCGATCGCGCCGCAACACCTGGGCTGGTCTTGCCGGTGCGCATTTAGATTCTGCATCGGATTAGAACCACGCTGTTTGTATCGTGCTCCCGCTGTGATGTCAAGCACTTCACGCACGCGCGGCTCCACTCGCGCAAGACCGGTGCGAGGGCCACCCGTCGAGGTTGCCACCGGCGGATGGCGGTCCGCTACCGCCTGAGGCGGTTGCGACACGGCGGTTGCGCGAGGGTCTTGACGTCGCTCGAGGAGATTGTTATAGCTGAGAATCATTGCACCACTGCGGAATTGACTCATCTACCGCCGACATGTCGCCAGAAGCCGAGGACCGCTGTGGAAGGTGGTCGACGAGCCCAAGCCACTGCCCCTTCCAGTGCCTGCGGGGCGTGGATGGAGACTGGGAATTACCTTCGAGCGATTGCCCTCTCCACGGCATTCCGCCCGTCCGCTTTTGCCGGACCCCCGGTAGTCCACTTGTCGAAATCGTACCTAATTCTTATCAGAAAACCTTGAACCCGCCTCACCTCGCGGCGGGTTCATCTATACTCCTCGCTCTGGACGGCCCCGACGTTCTCGCGCTCGACTGGCGGCAGCGTTCCGGCGCCGGTTGTAGCGCCCTCTTGAGCCAGGGCCTTGGCGGTGGCAAACGATGTGGCGCTGACATCTCTTGTGAGACTCGGTGGCGACGTTGTCGATCCGCGACCCGACGCGGCCGTCGACTCTCGGATCCGAGCTTCTACCTTAATTTCGCGAAATCGCCTGCGGCGGAGGTCGATCCGCGATCGAAGTAGCAGATCACCTCGTCGGCACCGCGGGCCGCGCACATTTTCATACGTCGCCATGCGTCGGTGTGGGACGCGGTCGCCGAGTCGATGAACCCGTGGACTGACCTCTGAGTCAGACCGAGTATCCGCCGTCGACCCGCAGGGTCTGGCCAGTGACGTAGGACGACCGGCGCCCGGCCAAAAACGCCACCACGTCGGCGAGCTCCTCCGCCGAGCCGAACCGTCGCATCGGAATCGCCCGCCGGGCCGCCTCGAGCGCCTGTTCGTGGTAGTCGCCGCTGTCGATCAGATCGTCCATCATCCCGGTCGCGATTACCCCGACGCCCACGCAGTTGGCGCGCACCCCGTTCTTGGCCTCCTCGGCGGCGATGGCCCGCACCAGTTGTTCGACGGCGCCCTTGGGCGCTGCGGACAGTAGGTCGCGGGTGGCATAGCGCAGCAGGGCGGTGGTCACCAGCGCGACGATCGAACCGTGGCAGGTCCGCACCCGCTCGATCGCAGGTTGCAGAAGGTTGAAGCATGCGCCGGCGTCCGCCAAGAGCTGATGGGAAAACTGCTGTGAGGTGAGTTGGGCCGTGTAACCCATCGGGATCGGTGGTCCGGCGGCATAGACGACGGCGTCCAGTCTGGGCAGCGCGCGGACTAGGGCCGCCGTGGCCTCGGCGTCGGTGAGGTCGAGCTGATGCATCCACGCCTTGGCACCGACATCGCGCACGGCGTCCGCTGCGCGCTCGGCGGCCTCCGCGTTGTGCCGGTAGGTCAGCGCCACGTCGAAACCGTCCTGGGCCAGCGCCAGACAGATTGCTGAACCGATACCCCCGCTGCCGCCGGCGACTAGCGCCAACTGTTCCGCCATCTGCTACGCGAGCTCTCGCAGCCGGGCGTAGCCGGTCATCACCGGTTCACCGTTCTGATTGACCGTCGACACCTCCAGCTCGACCATGCGCGCCCCCTCCTGGTCTTCTACGGCGCTGACGGTGGCAGTCGCAGTCAGGGTGTCACCGGGCCAGACCTGGCGCTTGAAGCGCACTCCGAAACCGCTGAGCTCGCCGTCGTCGATCCAGTCGGTGATCACTTTGGCGGTCAGTCCCATGGTGAGCTGGCCGTGGGCGATGACGCTGGGGTAACCGGCCACTGTCGTGGCGTACACCTCGTCGGTGTGCAGCGGGTTGTAATCACCGGAAGCGCCTGCGTACATCACCAGCTGGGTTCGGGACAGTTCCTCCACCACGGGTATCTCGTGGCTGTCGCCGATCGTGAGTTCGGCGAGCTTCATGGCGTCACTGCCCGCTCGGTGACCACCCTCACCCGCCGAGCCGTCACGGCAAGCTCACCGCGCTGATTGACGAAGCGCGTGATCTCCTCTGAGAACTTCAACACGCCCCCGCGTGCACTGTCCTTCTCCCACGTCTTGCCGGCTTCCCTGGAGACGGTCAAGACGTCGCCGGGACGCAGCGGGACATGGAATTCGTAGTGCTGCTCAGCATGCAAG
Organism: Mycobacterium sp. AZCC_0083; assembly: GCF_014202335.1. Lineage (GTDB taxonomy): Bacteria > Actinomycetota > Actinomycetes > Mycobacteriales > Mycobacteriaceae > Mycobacterium. The sequence continues at coordinate 71,284 of NZ_JACHGP010000003.1, forward strand.
CTGGTGCCGCCGCCAGAGGAAGGCGGGGCGAAGCCTGGCCCGCGGCCCGAGCCGTTCCACGCAATGCCAGGCCTGGGCCGGTAAGGCCACTCGGGGTCGAACTGCGCCGCGCTGGCCACGAACGTCGGCGGTGCAACAACCCCGCCACGTCGGTGGGTGTTGTCGTCGCCCTCATCGAAGTAGATCGGATTCTCGTCGCCCAGCGACCGCGCAAAGGTCAAGATGTGCCCGCGTTCAACGGGGAAACGGAAGGTGTCAACGGCTGACGACGAAGCAGCGGGGGCCATCAACTCTTCCCTTCGAGCACGCGGGGTTCTCGGGGCAGACCAAGCACATGCTCCCCGATGATGTTGCGTTGCACCTCACTGGTTCCGGCATAGATCGTGCCGGAGTGAGCGACCAAGAATGCGTCCTGCCACGGCCCGAGTGGGTAGCCGGGACCGGGTGGACGCAGCGTCGCGGACGGACCCGCGATCCGCAGGGCAAGTGCCGCCAGCCGCAGGTGGTATTCGCTCCACCCCAGTTTCCACGTCGACATTTGCCGTCCAGGTTGCAAGCCAGCGGCGACCTCGGCCACTGTGCGTTCCCAGCTGCTGCGCATGATGGTGACCTGCGTCTTCGCCCAGGCCAGCTCGCGACGCACCACTGGGTCTCGATGAAGTCCTTGTTGTCGCGCAAATTCGACTAGCTGTTCGAGTTCGCGTTCGCGGCCCTGAAGCACCATCGTGGTGGCGCGGCCAGCTCCGCCGCGCTCGAACCCCAACGTGGACTGCACGACCTGCCAGCCCTTTCCGAGTCCTCCGATGACCCCGGACAGCGGGGCCTTGGTGTCGCCGAAGAAGATCTCGGCGAATTCCTCGGCGCCGGTCATCTGCCGGATCGGACGGACCTCGATGCCGTTGTGTCCCGGTGTGAACTCCGTGATCGCATACGACAGCCCCCGATGCTTGGGCGCGGCCGGGTCGGTGCGGCACAACACGAAGATCATGTTTGCCGTGGTGAAACGCGACGTCCACACCTTCTGGCCGGTGATCAGGAGATGATCATCCTCGATGACGGCGCGCGTCCGGACTGAGGCCAAATCCGATCCCGATCCAGGCTCGGAGAATCCCTGGCAGTAACGGTGCTCTCCGGAGATGATCCGTGGCAGGTAGTACGCCCTCTGTTCCTCCGTGCCGTGCAGAATGATCGACGGACCGACCATCGACTCGCCCTGCACGCGGTCGACACGCGGCACGCCGGCTCGGTAGAACTCTTCGTCGAGGATCGTCATCTGCGGGGCGTCCCAGCCGCGTCCGCCATATTCGGTGGGCCATGCCGGGCAGATCAGCCGCGCCGACGCACACCGCCGCTCCCACTCCTTGAACAGCGGGTCGGCGTGAGCGCTGGCAAGCTCTGATTCACTCTGCAGACTGCTCACCGAACCGGGCAGATCCGCCCGAAGACGCCAGTCGATCACATCCGTCAGCCCGGGCGGTGCGTTGTCGCTGATCCAGTCGCGCACCCGAGGCCGCAGCTCCTCGAGCGCGACGTCGAGCCCGCTCATCGGGCGACCGCTGCGGTTTCGCGGTCCTCTTGTATCTGTGGAGAAGACCTCCCGGCCAGCGCCTGCACGGTGCGTGACACACACGGCTTGCCGAGTCGTTCGGACATCCACACGCTGATCGACACCAACTCGTCGAGGTTGACGCCGGTGTCGATGCCCAGGCCCTCCAACATCCACACCAGATCCTCGGTAGCCAGGTTGCCGGCCGAACTTTCCGCGAACGGGCACCCACCAAGTCCGCCCGCCGAGGAGTCGATGGTGCTCACTCCCGACTGCAACGCCGCAAGCACGTTGGCCAACGCTTGTCCGTAGGTGTCGTGAAAATGCACAGCGAGCGAGCCGACGTCGATGCCCGCGGCCAATACCGCCTCGATCAGCGCTTTGATGTGGCCGGGCGTGCCGACCCCGATCGTGTCCCCGAGTGCGAGCTGATCGCAGCCCAGATCCATCATCCGCATGGCAACGTCGACGACCTTGGCGATGGGTACGGTTCCTTCCCAGGGATCTCCGCAGCACATCGAGACGTAGCCGCGCACGCTGACCCCGGCCTCACGCGCCCGCGTCACCACCGGAGCGAACATGGCCAATGACTCGTCGATGGTGCGGCCGAGGTTGCGCTGCGAGAACGTCTCGGTGGCGCTGCCGAACACGGCGATATCGCGCACGCCACGACTGAACGCTCGGTCCAGCCCACTGATCGTCGGCACGAGCACTGGATAGCGCTGGCCGGCATCGAGGTCCAGGCCCTCGATCACCCTTTCGGCGTCGGCAAGTTGGGGTACTCGTCCCGGATGCACGAAGCCCGCCGCCTCGATGGTCTTCAGCCCAGCGGCTCCAAGCCGCTCTATGAACGCCACTTTGACGTCCGTAGGGATGACGCCCTTTTCGTTTTGCAGGCCATCTCGAGGTCCCACCTCATAAATCGTCACCCGAGAGGGCAGCCCGGCGACCGGCACGCGGCTTGGCAGATGCATCACCATGGCCGCCTCCCAAGCTCCACTACACGGACGCCCTCTAACAGCTTGCTCATGTGGCGTAGGAATCCTTCCGACTGGGACCCTTCTGGGCCTGTTGATCCTAACCAAATTTAGATTAGAGTCAACGGAGCAGTCAATCCTTTGCCGCTGGTGCCGGGAGTTCAACGCTTGAACACAAAAGCCGCTCGATGCGGTAGCGGTCACACCGCATGTGATCCGTGTACCGGCCAAAACTCGCATAGAATCGGCGACAATGTGGTGACGGCCGTGTTCGGAAGGACTGTAGCGTGAGGTTCGCTGATGGCTAACAAACCCGCTCGGACCGGCAAGAAGGGCGTTGCCACTCGGGCACGCATCCTGGATGCGGCCGCCCTCACCTTCCGTAACAAGGGGTACGCCGGTACTCGGTTGTCCGATGTCGCCGCGGCCGCTAATACCCAGGCAGGAAGCCTTTACTACCACTTTCCGTCACGCGAAGAACTTGTGGAAGAAGTGCTGCGGGTCGGTCAGGAACGCACCAGCGGATTTGTCAGACGACGCGTCGCCGCCCTTCCCAAGGACGCCACTGATCTCGACAGGCTGCGTGAGGCGATCTCCGCACACCTCGACACGGTTCTGGAAATCGGCGACTACACCGCCGCGACAATCAGGATCATCGGCCAAGTCCCCGAAGAGATCCGGGTGCGCCGGATTCACGAACAGCGCGAATACGGTGAGTTCTGGCGTTCCCTGGTGGATAACACGCAGGCATCGGGTCAATTCCGCACCGACCTCAACAGTTCCGCGCTGCGGATGCTCCTGTTCGGAGCGATGAACTCGGTACCCGATTGGTTTAGGCCGCGCGCTGATGGCATGTCGACCGCCGAGCTCAAAGCGCAGTTCGATTCTCTGTTCCTCGATGGCCTTGACGTGCATCGGAGAGCGATCCGGTCGATCGACGACAATCTGGCCGCCATCGCCGTAGCGGAGGAGAAGGTTCTCCACATGAGCCAGGACGCCCACGCCAAGGCTGGAGGCGCCCAACGAATCCTCGACGCCGCCGCCAACGTTTTCCGGGAGAAGGGCTATGCCGGCACACGGTTGGCCGATGTGGCGGCAGCCTCGGGCATCCAGACCGGCAGCATGTATTACTACTTCAAGTCGCGGGAGCATCTCGTAGTCGAGATGGTGCTGGTCGCCTGGAAACGCACCGATGACCTGGCACGCTTCAGCGTCGACGCGCTGGCCGCCGATGCCACAGCGCTGGACCGGCTCTCCACCGCGTTGATCGCCCACCTGCTGTCGGTGCTCCGCAACACCATGTACACCTCCGCACTCGTCCGCATCCTCGGTCAAGTCCCCGACAGCGTGCGGGAGCAGACCGATACCCATCAGCGGTCCTATCTGGAGTACATACGCGGCCTTCTCGAGGATGCCATGGCCTCCGGTGAGCTCAGAGCCGACATCGATCCGTCGGTCACCACGATGCTGATTTCCGGCGCTCTGAACTGGGCCGTCGAGTGGTACCGGCCCGATGGCGCGTTGAGTCCTGAAGACCTGGCACGTCAAGTTGCCACCCTCGTTTTCGATGGGGTCACCAAGCTCTCCGCCGATGAACGCAGCCAGCAGTCCTCGGTAACACCCGCCTGATTACACGCCGGCGACGAAGCGCCGCCGTTCAGCGGTCTTTGGACACTTCGCCGGCCTTGAAGACCCAGGTTGCGCCCGATTAGGTCTTTCCTGATCGCGGCGATACCCGAAGATGGTCTGAGTTTGGTCGTCCACATAGTTCCTTGGCCGTCCGTCCGGTCCACCCGTGCATCGAGCACCTGCGCCATCAGCACCGCACGACGAACCACCGCTAGCCCACGGTTGTGCTTGCCGATAGCGATCGTACCGACGCCACGATTCGGTCCTCGGCCATGTCTACTCGTTGCCGTCACGCATCGTCCCCGAATCCCATCCTTGAAGTCTAACCAGAATTAGATTAGATTTCGTGGTATGTCATCTCAGCATGGAGCGCAATGACCGGTGTGATGGCGTGCGCGGCGTACCTTCCCAACCACCGTCTGCGGCTAAGCGAAATCGGATCTTTTTTGGGCGGCGCGCAGCCCTCCGGCGCCCGTTCGGTGGCTTCCTACGACGAGGACACCACGTCGATGGCGGTTGAGGCCGCCCGCGCAGTTCTGCGCGGGATTCCCATCGCATCGACGCCGCAGCGGTTGTACTTCGCCACGACCCAGCCGGCCTACGTCGACAAGTCCAATGCGGCGATCATTCACGCCGCACTTGGCCTTCCCCGAGGCGCTTTGGCAGTCGATTTCGGCGGGGCACCCAGCTCAGCGGTGGGTACGCTGCTCGCGGCCGCCGACTGCCCCGAGGGGGCGCTCGCCGTATTGGCCGACACGCGCACCGGCCTACCCGGCGGCGCCGACGAGAAACAGGGCGGCGATGCCGCCGCGGCGGTCTTGTTCGGTCCCGGAACCGCCGAAGCCCCGATACTGGCCGAACTCATCACCTCTGCCTCGGTCACCGACGAGTTTCTCGATCGCTGGCGGTCCCCAGGCGCCCCGACCTCGAGGGTGTGGGAGGAGCGATTTGGCGAACACGTCTATGTCCCGTTGGCCATGGAGTCGTTCTCCGCTGCACTCAAGCAAGCCGATCTGAGCCCGTACGAGGTCCATCACCTAATCGTCTGTGGCCTATCGCCGCGAGCCAACCGGCAGTTCGCCACGGCAAGCGGCGTGCCGCGCGAAGCCGTCACTCCCGACCTGACGAAAGCGATCGGCAACCCAGGAACTGCTCAATCCGGTGTCCTTCTCGCCGATGTACTCGAACGTGCGGAACCCAATCAAGTGATCGCCCTTGCCGTGCTGGCCGACGGCGCCTCGACCCTGATCCTGCGTACCACCGACGCCGTCGCAACCCGCCAACCTTCGGCGCTGACGGTGGCCAATCAAATCGCCACCTCCGACGACTCACTCAGCTATGGCACCTTCCTCACCTGGCGGGGCATGTTGCCGCGTGAGCCACCACGCCGACCCGAGCCCGACGCTCCCGCCGGCCCGCCGAGTCATCGATCGGAGAACTGGAAGTACGGGTTCGTCGGGTCTCGCTGCGAAGAATGCGACACCGTCAGCCTGCCGCCGGTTCGAATCTGCTTCAAGTGTGGCTCCGACGATCGGATGCATCCCCAACCGATGGCTGACACTCCCGCGCGGGTGGCAACCTTCACCTTCGACCGTCTCGCCTACACGCCTAGCCCGCCCATGATCGCGGTGGTCGTCGACTTCGAGGGCGGCGGCCGTTTCCGCTGCGAACTCACCGACGCCGGTCCCGAAGTCGCGATCGGCGACCAGGTCGAAATGACGTTCCGGCGCCTGACCACGTCGGAGAGCGGCGTGCACAACTACTTCTGGAAAGCCCGCCCGGCGCGCCAGACGACCGAAGGGAGCTGACCATGGCCGCACGTGGAATCTGTGACCGTGTTGCCATCGTCGCGATGGGCTGCACCGACTTTGGGGAACACTGGGACCGCTCGGCCGACGATCTATTGATCGACGCGGTGAGCTCCACGACCTCAAGCGCCGGCGTGACGCCCAGCGACATCGATGCCTTCTGGCTGGGGACGTACTTGTCAGGCATTTCTGGGCTCACCTTAAGTCGGCCACTGCGGTTGCACGGCAAGCCGGTCACCCGCGTGGAGAACATGTGCGCAACCGGCTCGGAGGCGCTGCGCGGCGCGAGCTATGCGGTAGCCAGCGGCGCCTGCGACATCGCAATGGCGGTGGGCGTCGAAAAGCTCAAGGACTCGGGCTTCTCCGGTCTGCTGCGGCCCTCCGTACCATCCGACGGCACCGGCGGCACCCTCGGGACCACAAGCGCGCCAGCCAATTTCAGCTTGCTTGGTCCCGCATACGCCGACAAGTACGGCGTCGACCCCGCGGAAATCAAAGAAGTCATCACCCGTATCGCGTGGAAGAATCATCAGAACGGCGCACGAAACTCCCGCGCGCAGTTCCGCAAAGAGGTGTCCACGGAAACGATCGCGTGCTCACCGCTGGTCGCCGGACAACTCGGGATCTTTGACTGCTCGGGGGTTTCGGACGGGGCCGCCGCCGCCATCGTCGTACGTGCCGAAGACGCCCACAAATACACCGACAAACCGCTCTACATAAAGGCACTCTCGTTGGTTTCGGGAGCAGCGGACGGAAACGTCGACCCAGCCTACGACTTCACGACGTTTCCAGAAGTCGTCGCTTCAGCGCGCAACGCCTACGCCGAAGCCGGGCTCGTCGATCCACCAGCGCAGATAGCCATGGCTGAGGTCCATGACTGCTTTACCGTCACCGAACTGATCCTCATGGAAGATCTCGGCTTCGCCGAGCGCGGCACCGCCTGGAAGGCCGTGCTCACAGGCACGTTCGACCTCGACGGCACCTTGCCGGTCAACCCCGATGGCGGACTCAAGGCATTCGGTCACCCCGTGGGCGCCAGCGGCCTGCGAATGATCTTCGAGTGCTGGCTGCAGCTTCGCGGCGAAGCCCCGGAGGACCGAAGGATTCAAACAGTCACAGCCGGCAAGAACATTGGCCTCGCCCACAATCTCGGCGGCGGACCCGGAGAGTGCGTGTCCTTCGTATCACTCGTCGGCACCGAACCCAACTCCTGAGCGATGAGAAGCCTTCGCGCAAAGACAACGACCCCGCCGCGAGATGGCACATGTCGAACCCACATTTCATCGCAAGCTCAAGGCAAGGACGAGAGACCATGAACGCGAAGACTCAGCGCATTTGTCTATGGTGCGGACCCTTGTTGACCATCGTGTTCTTCATAGGATTCGGGCTGATCGCTCGCTACATTCCTCCACCCGACCCTGCACTGAGCGCCGCCGATATTGCTGACATGTATCGGCAGCACTCCGTGCGTATCCGCCTCGGAATGCTGCTGTCCATGTGGGCGGGCGTCCTCTGCGTTCCGTGGGTGATCGTCATCGGACTGCAGATGAAGCGGATCGAGGGCCAGTTCGCGCCGCTGGCCTACGTGCAGATGGCCCTCGGGTTACTGTTGCCAATGGAATTCATCGTGCCGTTGTATTTCTTCCAAGTCGCGGCGTACAGGCCGGGCCGATCCGTCGAGGTTGTGCAGGCGCTCAACGACCTTGGATGGCTGCCGTTCACCGGGTTGGTCTACACGGTGGTCGGCCAGGCAATCGTGATCGGCGTTGCCATATTGACCGACAAGCGCACGACACCGGTCTTCCCTCGCTGGGCCGGTTACTTCAGCATCTGGGCCGGTCTGCTGATGACGCCGGCCAGTCTTGACGTCTTCTTCATGGATGGCCCTTTGGCGTGGAACGGTGCGATTGCCTGGTGGGTACTTCTTGTCACCTTCTTCGTGTGGCTGATCGTTCTGACAGTGGTCACGTTTCAGGCCATCGGCAGCCACGAGACGGAGCATTCAGCGCCAAATCTCGAATCGAGTTCCGGGGCGCGTGCAGCTAACGCCTAGCGACCAGGGCGGACCACTGACGGCAACGACGAGTCGCGGCCCGCGAAAGATCCCCGGGGAGGCCGGGATCTGGGTCTTCATCTTCGGCGATCTCCTATTCTTCGCCTACCTGTTCCTGCTCTACCTCTATTACCGAGCCGGCGACCCTGAGCTTTTCGCACGTTCACAGCGACACCTCAACACCGGCTTGGGCGTCGCATACACGCTCTTGCTGCTGACCAGCTCGCTGTTTGCGGTGATCGCGCTGCGGCTGATCCGTGCCCGGAGCGCCGGGGCGGCAACGTATTTCGTCCTGGCCGCGATGGGTTGCGGTGTCGCCTTCGTCGGCATGAAAGTCGTCGAGTACTACACCAAAGTCAATGCCGGAGTCACACCAGGCACCAATTACTTCTACCTCTTCTACTACGTACTGACCGGCCTGCACTTGGCGCACGTGGCGATTGGACTCGGCGTCTTGGTCTTCATGTGGTGGCTGGCGCGGCACGCACCACACCTCTCGGCGCTGCAGCTCTCCTTGGCCGAGGGGTGTGCTTGCTTCTGGCACATGGTCGATTTGTTGTGGCTCGTCATCTTCCCACTCCTCTACCTAGTGAGGTGACATGCGCATAATGCGGACGGATCCAGCCGTCGTCGTTTGGTTGGTGCTGGTGCTGGCTACGTTTCTGTCTTGGTGGTTGGCGACCGAACGTTGGCACGGTGGCGACCTCGGGGCGGTGGCCATCTTGATCGTCGCCGCCGTCAAGATCCGGCTCGTGGGATTGCACTTCATGGAGCTTGCAGATGCACCACCTCTCCTTCGCGCAATGTTCGAGCTCTACGTGGTTGCTCTGCTCGCAGGTTTGGTGGGATTCGTCCTAGCAGCGTGAATGCCGCGGTTGGTTAGGGGACGTCACCAAATGCGAGTTGACTTTGGGGGCGGGGTCCCTCGCCGTGAGCCGGACGCGAAATTGGTTACAGCTGGAGGACATTCGTCGACACCAAGCTCGTTCGCCCACCTCAACATCTGCGGCACCTACCACTGTTGCGTGTCTTGGCCACCACCCACGCCATCGGTGTTAGTACGTGAGTCGCGCACGCAAGTAAGCCGGATTGACTGTCGCCGACAACGGGTCACTCGGCAGCTGACAGTCGATAACCGCGTCCGCCCGACGGCCGAGGACGGTCAAATGACAGAACAGGACGATGATGGCGCCAGGCGGCTCATTCGAGACGAAAGCAGGTCAACGATGGCCCGTGCGCTACCGGACTCCGGATGGGGGCCAAACCGAAAAGCGGGGATTCACGACCAAGCGCGACGCAACGAGTTGCAGCGGCAGTTGAGGTCCTCAAGGCCACTGGCGATTTTGTGTCGGCGTCGGCGGGGCGCGTTACCGTCCCACGCGCCGCACGTGTGCTTTATCGGGTCCCTGTCGGGTCAACGGTGCGCTCTCAAGCGCACACTCGGCCACGGCAGTGCCAAGGTGATACTCGACGTCGACGCCAGCCTGTTCGACGCCGACCTCGACGAGGTCGCGATCGATCTGCACACCACGTGCGCGCGGGACAACGTCGGCGCATAGTTGGTACGGGGCGCCTGAACGCGTTCGGTGAATTGGGTCCATGCGCTTTATCAGCGGCGTTGCGTCGGCAGCGGCCATGACTTCGGATGAATGGAAAGTCGGAGTTAACGGCGCCATGATGGACACAGTGGCCGGCAGGCCTAGCAGAGCACCTTGAGGTTCGTCGGCGTCACGTGCCGCGGACCTGGCCCACGCCCGCGCTGGAGAAGCACCGGTCGATGTCGTCGTCGGACGATCTACAGGTCGAGTCCACCAATGTGGCGGCCACGTTGCGCGATCAGCAAGTCGGCGGTGATGCGTTCGTAGGCGGTGCGGAAGTCTTCTGTGGCGGCGGCGTGTTCCCGCCACGCGTCTGCTCGGGCGGTCAGGCGTTGGTCGTGGCGTCCCAGGACGCGGCGAATGATGTCGCGGAGGTGTTGGGCTGCCGAGTATTTGGTGCCGCGACGCGGGTGGTGGATCTCGCCTTTGGCGAGCGGATCTTGGTGACTTTGCTCGGCTTCTGTGGTGTCGGGGGTGTAGATGTAGGCGTGGTTGCTCTCGCGGCCGCGGGTCATGGCGACGTAGGCCATGGACCGGGTGGCGCACTCGCTGATGATGGCGTGGGCGGTGTCGGTAGTGACGCCCTGGGCGGAGTGCACGGTGACCGCGTAGCCCAGGGTGACGTGCTCGGCGAAGTAGTCGGTGTCGAAGACGACGCGGGCGTCGTCGGTGAGGCGTTCTGCGGCAATCCGATTCGCGTTTGAGTCGATGGCGGTGACGCGCCACCGGTTGCCGTTGCGGACCTGCCCGGCCGCGTCGGTGTGCCGATGTGCGGCACTGGGTCGCACAACAGTGGTGGCGTCGTTGTGCCGGCTGATGACGAGGTCACCCACCCGAACCTGCTGGCCGCGTGCCGCTCTGGCGGTGGGGCCGTCGGTGGTGAGACTGTCGTGCAGCCGGCGGTTCAGCGCGTCGGCCATCTCCCAGGTGTCGCAGATCAACAGGGAATCCTTCCCGGTCTTCTGGTCGGTGAGGTACCCGGCCAGAGCGTCGGAGGCCATCGCGACCGGATCCCCGGTGTGGAGGCGGTCGTGGGTGCGGTACCAGCCAATCGCCTTGCGGAGGTGGTTGCCGCGCCCGGACCGCAGCGCCAACGAGGCGTCGCGCTCGCCAGGATCGCGCATGCGCCAGACCTCTGAAAGGTGTTGGGTCCAGGGCAGCTCGTCGCAGAGCTGCTCGAAAATGCCGCCGCGGGCCTGCACCGGCCTGTCGAATCCACCGAGATCCGGCTCCGACCCCGAGTGTGGGCGCGCAGAGTTACGCGCGACCTGTGACAATCCGTGACAATTCACTGCCCTTCGAACAAGTCAGGCCCCCTCGAAAGGGGGCCTGACCAGCGTGGCAGGTACAGGATTCGAACCTGTGTAGGCGTAAGCCGACGGATTTACAGTCCGCTCCTATTGACGTTTGCAGCGATAAGCTGCGTTGGTAGTTCGATGACATTGCAGGTCAGGCAGTTGGCTGTGTTGGTGCCAACAAGGTCCGGTTAGCTCTACTGCGGACGGTCTGCGGACGATTCATGGACGCAAGGCCCAGGGACGAATTAGATAGTGCACTTCGTTGTGTCGAACGCATTCGGTGATGCGCGCGAAAGCCCGGGAGGGATAGTGGTCGGTCGATAAGGTCGAAAGCCGTGCCGTACGACGAAGGAATCTCAGACTGGCGCGTCTACTCAGCCGAGCACGCTGTGGGCCACGATCGTCAACTGGATGCCGAGGAGTGCCAGGCCCTTGTCGAGAAAGCCATGTCGAGCGACTGGTTTCATGACTGGTTCCCGGATGCTCCGCCCATCGAGATGATCGTCGGCGGCCAGGAGACGCCAGAGATCGAGCACATCTGGTCTTACGCGCAGCCGCATGGCTACCCACGCCCGACGAAGTGGACGATCTCGCTGCACCCCAGAATGCTCACTGCCCGAGTCGTGCTGCACGAACTCGCGCATTGCGTGGCACCGATCTACGTCGAGGAAGAACTCAAGAATCCCGGACGTCGTCGGGGCGTGCCTGATGCCATGATGCGGAGGAAGCACCGAATTCACGGCGAGTTCTTCACGGCAGCCCTGGGCGTCATTACCGACAACATGCTGCCGGGCGACGACGGTCAACTCGCCAGGGCCTACCGCCATTACGAAGCGCCGATCTCGACGCTGCACGCGCTGCGCGAGCAGCTCGCCGGTCAGCCCGCGATCCTCCAAGACGAAGAGGCGTTCCACGACGAACTCGCCAAGGACAGCGCTGAGATTGACGCCACGTACGAGGCGGAGCACGGCGAGCCACCGAAATGGGTCATTCCGAAGACGCCCTGGGGGTTCAACCTAGAGATGCTGCGTCGGGATCGTCGCCGTCGGATAGACGGTCGGCTGATCTCCAAGAAGCTCGTCGCCGAAGGAATCGCAAAAGTCACGCCGTGCACGCCCGCCCACATCACGGCTCTGGAGAAATCCCGCGAACGTCCCGAGGACCCCGAGCAACTGAAGCGCGCCATGCTGATGGCGATCTTCTTGGCGACCGACCCAATCTGGGTCCGGTACAACATGCGGCTCACCAGATGGGACTGCGGCGGCATCACAATGAAGCAGGCGCGGACGGTGAACTGGCGCTGGGCCAAGATGGTCACCCACATGAACAAGCTCCAGCGAGAGATGCCGCCCCGCTGGTACGTCGAGGGCGAACGTTAGCTGGGTCATCCAGATTCAGTAGGCATGTCGTCCGCCACGCCGGAGTGTCAGGAGGGCATGCTAGGTCTTTAATGCCCACGGGGTCGTTAGAAATCACCAGGGTCTAGGGAGGAATCGTGAAACTAGATGCCGTTACGGTGAAGCTGTTCCGGAACATCGTCCATGCGCAACGAGTCGTCATTGAGTCGGACGTGACCTGCCTAGTCGGTAAAAACGAGTCAGGAAAGACAACAGTGCTGACAGCACTTCATCGACTCAATCCGGCGAACGCTGACGAAGCGGAGTTCGATCTCACAATCGAGTATCCCAGGTGGCGACTTGCCCCGGATCGCCGATCGAATTCTGATCTTGGCCGCACTGAGTCCGTTGTGGGCGAGCTTGCCCTCGACGAGCAGGATCGTGCGGCTCTCGACGAGGCATACGGCATCGCTATCCCCGAGTCTGCAATCTGCTGGGTGTCCTGCGACTACACCAACACCCGTACCGCTTGGCTTCAGTGTTCAGTTGAGGACGCAGTCAAAGTCGTTGCGGCGAAAGTCGCGATAAGCGGACAAGACCTGGCAACGATCACCACTGACGGGTCGATCGGTGATGGTGTAGCCAGTGCGAAGGCGCTCGCGAAGGAGCATCGCGAATCTGGGGAAACAGCCCAAGCCAAGGTCGCCACTGCATTCGCGAATGAACTGGAGAAGTACGAGGTAATCGTCGCTCGCGGTGTTGCCACCGATGAGCAGACCCAGGCGCTGTGGGAACGGATTCCGAAGTTCTTCTACTTCTCGAACTATGACACCCTGCCGGGCGAGATCAACCTCACCAAGCTCGCCGACAGGATTGCGAACGGACAGGCCCTTCGTCGCGGCGAGCGCACTGTCGTTTCACTCCTCGCTCACGCGGGCGAAGAACCCGCCGACTTCCTCGACGACAACTACGACAGCCGAAAGGCCGAACTCCAGTCAGTGAGCATCGACCTCAGCCAGCAGGTGTTCAAGTATTGGAAGCAAAACACCGATCTTGCAGTGGTGTTCGATACGGACAACCGCATCGTCCAAACCGATCCAGACGGCAATCACACTGCCAACCGATTTCTCAAGATTGAGCTTCGCGACGGACGCCACGGCGACGTCGAGACCAACTTCGACACCCGGTCCTCGGGTTTTCAGTGGTTCTTCTCCTTTTTTGCCGCATTCAGCGAGTATCAGAACGCTTCGGATTCCGTGATCGTGTTACTCGATGAACCGGGGACCAGCCTCCACGGTGATGCTCAGCATGAGTTCGTGGAATACATCTTCAACGAGCTAGGCGCGTCCAAACAGACCATCTACACCACGCACTCGCAGCACATGGTCGATCCAACACGCTATGAGAAGCTGCGCGCAGTTCACGATCGCTCCACCCGGAGCAATCCCGACCTTGGCGTGAGCGTGACCCTGCCGAACCTCGCCGCAGATCGAGCGACGCTTCTGCCTATTGAGTCGGCACTCGGGTATTCGGTGAGCCACCATCTATTTCTGGGTTCTGGGCAGCACCTCGCCGTCGAAGGTAGTAGCGACTTCGTGTATCTGCAACGGCTCACCGAGTTCCTCGACAACAAGGGGCAGGTCGGTCTCGACCCGCGTTTGGCCATGATCCCGGTCGGCGGTGTCGACAACATGCCTGCCTTCGTAGCCCTTCTTGGCCGTCGCCTGAAAGTGTCTGCACTCGTCGATGGCGCTCGCACCACCACACGCCTCGCACGCATCAAGTCTGCTGCTAAGGACAACGGCGTTCCGGAGTCATCAATCGTTGCGTGCTCCGATGTTGACGGCCTGCCATCAAACGCCGATATCGAGGACTTGTTCGCAACTGCCGACTATCTCAGGCTCTACAACTGGACCTTCGGCGAGAACGTCAGCGCGAGCGACCTCCCCGATACCAGCGAACCCATCCTCAAGAAGCTCATCTCCTACAAGGGTGGCACCGACTTTGATCACGCCTTACCCGCCCACGAACTGACCAAGCGGCGTGGCGAGTTCTTCGGGCAGATTGACCCCAAGACGGAGCAGAACTTCGTTGCGCTGTTCAAGCTTCTGAACGCCACGGTTGACCCGTAGCCTCATCGCGATAGGCCGTGTTCCAGGCGCGTGGATGAATATGCGCTACGCGGCTAGTTCGTCCGAGAGGCACGGTAGACGGTTGCCCGGGAGACCCTGAGCATCTCGGCGATGTCGGTGGTGTTTATGCCCTATGTCCCGCAGGCTCCGTGCCTTGCCCAATGCTCGTTGGCCCCCCTTACACGCTACGTGGCGCGCCCCCAGGGTCAGGCGCTATCAGATTTTTCTTCTTTCTCCGTGAGTACCTTCAGTTCGGCGCGCAGCCGTTTGGCCTCTCGCTCCACCTGCCTGAGGCGGGCAGCCTTCAGCTCCTTTGGAGACTTGTGCTGACGCGGCTTGCGTGGGGGCTTCGGTGGTGGCACCAGCCAACCCAGCGGTTCGTAGACCACCGGCTTGCGCACGATGGGGCATAGGCTGCAGTCCATTTCGAGCGCGTCATCTGGCCACCCTGCAGCGAGTGACTTGGCGATCCACCCGCTGGGCTCTACGCCCCGCCTGGCGTGCCGCGCACGTATGTCGGCCACCGTTTCGGGCGACCGGATGACGCCCTGGTCCGGTGTCCAGTGGAGATCCTTCTTCGTCTTCATGCCATGGCCACACGTCAATGTCGCCGTCCACTCGGCGACGATCTTCGGTTCGGCTTGCCGAACGTCCGCCCAATTCTCCTCCGGCTCGGCGTCGAACTTTTCGCCCGTGGCGGCCTTCTTGGCGATGATCGCGCCCCACCAGTCCGGTGGTTCGACAGGGTCAGCGGGGATCACCTTCTCGCCGAGGCGCTCGTCCCAGGATGCAACCTCACGCAATGGAAGATCCGGCCTGGAATGCGAGCCCTTGCAGAGGTATTCGCCCGGCGGCAGCTTCTTCTTGCCATCCAGGAAGTCGAACGGGTTGTGCCGCGTGGCATCGAGCAGCGATTGCGGGTTGTCGGAGGTGTTCAATCGTTCTTCGATGCAGCCGCAGTCGAACTGGACGCGCCACCGGAATAGGTCCTCGGGCGAGGTGTGATAAAGCGAGTACATCGGGCTCCTCGCCAACCCCTCCTCCCACTCCGTGCGCACCGATGCAAGCACCTCCCCGTTGGAGCGTTCCGGCGTACCAGACAGGCTGCGCTTGGTGAGCCCCGACGGCGGCGGCGCGCTTGCCGGATGGGGTTGGCGTTCGGACCGCTTCTTGGCTCTGCTGCCCTCGACGTCGAAGATCCGCGCTATTTCCAGTGCCTGCTCAGGCGACAACGGCGGCATGTCGGTTTTGGCCACGTAGTCTTCAAGCGCGCGCTTCTGTTCATGGTCACTGCACCAGGTCTTCGCCTGCGACAACTCGGCGAACATCCCGCCGTTCACCGGCATGTCCACGTGCCACTTATCATCCTCGGCGTGAATCCGGTACAGGCCGGATACGTAGTCAGGGCCTGTTTTCGTCCACCTCATCGTCAGATTCTCCGTCCCCGGAGCAGTTTCGTCGCGGCACCGGTGGACCTCTTTCGTCACGCCGTCGTCGCTGACTGTGCGTCGCCTGTACTCACGGCTTGCGAGCCGCACGTGGTGCGGGACACGCTGCGGTCCTATCCGAGCTGATCCAACTGCATCGCGGGCAATTCGGCCAAGGTCGCCACGATGTCGCGTCGCCATTCCTCATTGATTTCGGCCAGCGTCGCGAGGAACTCCTGTCGCTCCGGGCTAGCTTCAATCCCGCGCAGTATCTCGATCAACTCGGCGTTGGACTTTTCCACCGCATCCCAGAACGGGGCCATCCGCTCATTTTCCTCGGCCTGCATCTCGGACAGCGCCTCGGCGAGGCCGTCATCGTGCGCTTCGGAAAGCAACCCAACCAACTCGGCGTTAGCAGTCGCGATCAGGGCGGCATCCTCTGGGTCCATGCGTCCATTCTCCTCAGGGCGTGACAGGTGGCGGGATCGACACACCGGAGATGAAGAAGCCCTGGACCTCCGTCCGGTCGAGGCGTCCACGAAGCTCATCCTTCGACACGCCTAAGTCAGCCCTGAGTCCCAGTCCGCTGCTCGGCGCTTTTCAAGCTGGGCTGAGCCGCTGCCCGGCGCTTCTAGAGTGCCTGCAGCGTGCCCAGGTCTCCCTTCGCACGGAAGAGCGCGCACTCGACGTCCTCGGGCCGGACATCGAGTTGAGCAGCGCAAAGGCGGACGTCCTCAACGTACGCTGCATACCTCGCTGCCCGGCTACGGTTCCCGCCTGCAGCTTCAAGGCTGTTCCAGCCGAACGTACCTAGGCTCTTCCACACCAGGAGATCGAGGACAAGGCAGCATTTTTCCGGCGTCGAAGCCGTTGCCGCCCATAGCCATTTGGTGAAGAACGCCGCCTGCAGGCCCGGCAGATTCCAGGCCTTGTATGCCTCCGCGACTCTGCCAGCTTGCGCAAGCTCAGCGGTCTTGGCGAGCACTTCGTCGCGGCGATCATGCGTGAGGGTTCTCAGGATCGGATCGCGCATCCGGGCGTTGCTCTTGCCCCTGCCCCAAACGAGCACAGCGATCAGCAGAGCAAGTCGGTCATCGGGAGTGGCCGTGCTCGACGCCATCACGCGAACTTGTTCGCGGGGGACCTGGTTGGGACCTACCGATGCGAACACATGCTCGACCAAGTTGGCGTCGATGTTGCCGAGGTCGAGCCATCTGCGCCATGTCGACTCGATGAACGGGACGGACTGTCTGTCGGCGCAGCCTGCGATGCGGTCGCGGTGCGGTGCCAGTGGCTCGACGAGCCGATCCTTGAGCGCAGTCATGACTGCTCCTCGTGGTTGACCATCAGGTCCCCCCAGTTGTCGAGGCCGCACGCGCCAAAGAACCACTCGTAGCTGAACGCAGGGTCGTCGGCACGGAAGATGTCGGCGGCCTTCCGGCTAAATGCAGCGACCTTCTCGCGTCTCGGATGCGCGGGTTTTGAGTCCGTCATCGTCGCCCTAATGGTCTCTGCGCACTCGCGGTATAGATCGCGCATTCTCGGTGCCCTCCCCCGTCAAGAGCAGCGTCTCACGGATCACCGACAACATCCGGACCGGACATGGCGCAGGCGCATGTTCCCTCGGTCGACGCCAACAACTCTTTGTTCGATGCGTCGGCCCGCCGTCACCGGCGATAACCGCAGTTGCGGAAGGAGGCGCAGTTTGCGATGCGGCTCGCCGCGCGGGAATGAGACAACATGTCGACGCCACCCGATGCCACACTGGATCGGTGGTACGGACCGGCGCTCGGGCGAACGCACTGCAAATTCTCTTTAGCCAGGTTGGGCACAGTGCGATGTCAGATGCCCCTCCTGTGCCGAGGCTCGATACCCTTCCACCGAACGCTCGCGAAGAAGTGCTCGACCTTTTTCGAGCGCTGGGCGGACAGACCCCGATGCCGCCACTCCGGCCCGGCGCATGGGATTTGGTCTTCGCTGATGGGCTGGTGGTGGAACTGGACGAAGAATTGCACTTCAACCGATACCGGGCGCAGAGTTTGCAACCCACCTGGGCGACCGACCTGCCTTGGTATGACGTCTATCTCGGCCTGTGTCGTGACCGCGAACAGGAGTGCCTTGCCGCAGGCAAGTGGGGAAAGCGCTGGACGAACCCGTCATGCGAAACCATGTTTGGCTCACCATCGCCGCCGGGTGTGCTGGACGAACATGGCTCTCCACGCTGGAAGCAACGCGCGCTCTACGACACGATCAAGGACATCGCCGCGCTACACTCCAGCGTCTTCCGACTGTGCCGACTATCGGTGTGGGACTCCGTCGGCGACACCATGGTCGGCGACGCACTGGCCGGAGCAGCCATCGAGCGTGAACACCTCGCTGACTTCATCGGACGGCGCACGATTTAAGCCGCTTGGTCACCCAGATACCGGTACAGCGTCGCCCGGCTAACCCCGAGGTACTTGGCGATGTCCTTGGCAGCGTGGCCGTCGATTCTCATGCGCTTGGCGGTGGCGATGTGCTCGGCGTCGGTGACCTTGCGTGGTCGCCCGAACTTGACGCCACGTGCGCGAGATGACACCCGCTTTAACGCAGTTCGCTCTTTGGTCAACTCACGTTCGTACTCGGCAAGTGAGCCGAGGACTCCGATCATCATCCGCCCGGCGGGTGTGGATGAGTCGATGCCGTCTGACGTCGACACCAGGGTCACGCCACGCTCGGTGAGCGACTTGACCGTCTGCAAGATGTGCCACAAGTTGCGGCCAAGGCGGTCGAGCTTCCAGACCACGACGGTGTCGCCGTTGCGAACGTAGGACATCAGCTCAGCGAGTCCGGGCCGGTCATCGCGTCCGCCCGACATCACGTCGGAGAACACCTTCGTGACTCCTGCTGCGATGAGTGCCTCGTTCTGCTGATCGAGAGTCTGGGCCACGGTCGAGACCCGGGTGTACCCGACACGGCTACCGGTGGTGGGTTGGGCGATGCGCTCGGCATTGTGTCTCATAATGGCCCAGAACGCAGATACGAGACAGTCCATTCCGAGACGGACATTCGAGACAGGGCAACCTCTGCGAATCGGAGCGTGGCTGCCGCCTCACCAGGGGTCTCGTATGTGGTCACATCTGAGACTGTGACGATGGCGTTCGTACGGCTTTTGGGTATCTCGTACGCCTTGTGAGTATGTCCCCCAACGGGCGGCAGGCCAGCACCGGCGAGTGGCATGTCGTCAAGCCATGGACCGTACGGCATGGTTAAATACGGCAACTTGGCGCGACGGAGATATCCGTGACAAGTAGGGGAGGGCTGCAGAGTGACTGCACTGTCGTCAACGGTCGAAGTCGGGGTCGGGATCGCCCTGATGATTCTCGGCGTGGTCGTGCTCTTCTTCGGGGTTGGCGGCGGGATCGCGAAGATGATCAGAGATCTCAGGACCGAACCATCGATTGCAGAGAATTTTGACCCGTTCGCCGGACTAGCGAAGCTGCTGAAGGCGCTCACTGCGTTCTTGAAGGCCGCGACCAAGGCGCCGATCTGGATTTTTTTGATCTTCGTCGGGTTCGGCCTGGTTGGATTCGGCGCTTGGCTCATCGGCCAGGCGTAGACGAGGAGATATCTTCTAGCCATGTTCTTTGCCAACGAGTTCGGCCAGGGGAAGCGCGGGTCGCTTCGCGAGGCTCTTGAGTGGGCAGAAGTGCTGGAAGAAGCGGTGGGCAGGTGGGCCAACTTCGGCGGTTCAGACGAAGATCGACGTGCCGTTGGCGACCAAGAACCCGGACAACACTGGATTGGCACGGGAGTTGCGTCCCGGAGTGGATCGCCGGATCCTCTCAGGGACGAGTGGACGGCGGTCGTGATCGTCGAGCACCTACGTGTGTTGAGAACGCCGAAGGGCCGTAGATTCAAGCAGCTCGCCGGCGCTTTCATGAAAGCTCATTCAGCGTCGTTTTCGACTCTTGTCGTGGGTTCCGTGCTAGTTGCAGCGGATGCCGCCGTCGTTGGTGGCTCAGTGAGCGTGCCCGGCGGCCCCGGCGGCACACTCGGCGGCACTCTCGCCGCTGGAAGTGGGCGCACCGCAGTGACCGCAGGGCACATTGTTTGGTCAGGACTGAGGGGCGGAATTGCAGAGCAATCGGCCCCGTCCATTGGCGTTTCACAGCGAGAAATAGGTCACGTCATAGGGTGGTCGCACATCCGTCGGAAGCACAACAAATCCGACCTCGGCCTGATTGACCTGCACCCTCAGTGCGACGATGGAACGCGGACTGGGTTCAGGGAAGTTGATCCTGACGACCTAGCTGGATTGCGGGTCCGGAAGACGGGATCGAGGACCGAGACTACCTTTGGACACGTAACGCTCATACGGACGAAGGGAATCGGCGTTTCCTACCACGGGAAGCGCAGACTTTTCGATGGGTTGTTTGCCGTCGAAGGTGAGCAGGAGAAATTCGCGTGGTACGGCGACTCTGGGGCGCTCATCTATCCCGGCGAAACACCTTCAGACGGCGACGTGGCGATCGGAATGATCACCGCAGTGTCTATGACCTCAAGAGGGTCTGGTAAGCCCGTGTGTTGGGCAGCAGGTTCGACGGCGTTGTCGGATACGATGAAAGAGATCCTACAAGGCAGCGGTCGATCGAAAGCGTGACGGAATGCCTGGTCAAAGTATTGCCGACGCCGAATCGGCGCGGGATCAGCTAATGAAACTGATGAGCTGGACTCAACGGCGCAAGATGAACGGTACTGGGCTTGAGCGGCTTCCCGACGGGGGCTGGGGCATCGTAATTCTGCTCGATCATCGGCTGCGGAGGCCGCTCGAGGTGCCGACACACGTCTCAGGTATCCCTATTCGCGTAAAGGAAATCGGACCGACCGAGGCGCTTGCGTAGAGCCGCGCGGGTAGGTCGGGATTGCTGAGCCGTATCTAGCGATCAAAGAGTTACTTGGCGGCGGCTGCGTCGACGGCGTCTGGGGAGCTAGTGGTGACGAGGAGCACTGACCCCCTGTGCATCCCCGGTCGTGGCCACATTCACCTGGTCATGCCCGACGACGGCGATGGCGACAGCAACGGCGGCTACAGCGAAAATCGCCACGATCAGCGCCCATTTCCGCCCGATCCCAGCTGCCGTAGGACCCTGAACCCGGCGAACGTCTCCCCGATCGTCAGCGGCATGAGTTCGGATGCTAGCCCGTACATGTCGACGGAGAGCGGGTTCGGATAGGCGGAGCTTGCTGACTCTCAGTTGTGATGATCGCGACGGATGTCGTTAGGCCACATAATCTGGCCGAGGCCGCGCGTCATACCCGCCGAGTCTCTTCAAACGATCGTTTCGCGACGGATGAGCGATGGCCCTGCTGAGCTGTTGCTCTAGGGCGACGCCACTGGCCCTCCGTTGTCGAGGGCGTCCGCGTCTTCGCCTAAGTCGGAGTCGCCATTACCCGGGTCCGCATCTCTGGAAGCTCCGATCATCTCGGCGGTACTGGGTTTGCCGCCGAACAGGACGCGACGCATGGTCTCGGCGGTCTCATTGGCCTGGGCGTTGAGGGCCTCGACAATGTTCGGTGAGCCGCTGAAGAGGATCTTGCGCATGGTCTCGGCGGTCTCATTGGCCTGCCGGCTGATCATCTCGGCGGCACTGGGCGAGCCGCTGAAGAGAGTCTTGCGCATGGTCTCGGCGGTCTCATTGGCCTGGGCGTTGAGGGCCTCGACAATGCTCGGTGAGCCGCTGAAGAGGATCTTGCGCATGGTCTCGGCGGTCTCATTGGAGTGAACGCCGACTAGTCCGGCGATGCCGGAAAGCGGTGGGTCGACAGAGTGTCGTTCCGCCCTTCGATCCCGGCGGGCGCGCATGGGATCTCCAGGCAGCGCTACGGCGGAATCGACGGTCATCTCAAGCACCTCGCCGCTTGGTGAGACTCTGACTTGGCCGGACAGTCGCAATTCCTTGGTGTACTCATGGCCGGCGAACTGAGTGTCTAGCGCAGCGATGTCGACCTCTGCGTCAACGCTGAATCGTCCTGTCCAGCCGGCGTCGCCTCGCCTAGCCCCTTCGGTGAAGATCCACCCGCCGACTTCCTCACGTGCGCCAGCGACTTCGGCGACTTGTACTTCCAATGGAAGGGCGGCTTGGTCGGGATCCAGCACCAACCCGGCAAGGACCTCGATCAACTTGTTGTCCAAAGCGTCATCGTCGAGTATGTCGACCAGCCGTTCAAGCGTCTCGGCATCGATCGGTGAGAACTGGCTGGCGAAGTGTTGCTCGATTCGGTTCAGACTGAGCACGTAGAAGACTCTTTCGGAGAGCCTCCGCTCGGTCAGCTCCGCAACCAACTCCTTGTGGAACAGGATGGGGCAAGCATCGCGTGTTCCCTTGCCGTCGCTGGTCCAGTTACCGGCTTTGGGTCCGAAATCCGTGTGGTTATCGCTCACCAACCACACTTCGGTTTCGGGGTTGGCTTGCGCTGCTGCCAGGACCGAGTGCCAAACCAGCGTGTCGCGAAACCCATCCTTGTCGCCGCCTCCATATGGCGCGCGACTGCCCGACGCGCGGCGGGCGATGTCCATGTAATCGATCGCCGGCGTCGGCCAGACCTTGACACCCATGGCGTTCAACCTGGTGCGCAGCGACATCTCGTATGCGCTAGACACTTCGTCAATGCGTGACACGATCGCAGCCTTTGCGTCGTCAAGGCCGAACACGCCGAGGTTCAGGTCGACGACTTTCTGACGGCTGCTTGCCCAGCCGCGCTGAACGACATTCACCGTTTCCATCACAACGACTTCTGGGACGACCACTTCGATGTCCCACTCTGCGGCGTGATCCGTCAGGGAGCGCCACGCTCGGCTCTCTAGAAGGGGTGATGCAACAAGGATGTTCGTGTCGACGACGATCACTGCCACCCGCGCGATTGTCCTCCTTGGTGGCACGATCCGTCCGCCAGGGGGACCGTTATTGAGACGGGGAGCGCGTGCACCCCCGACGGCACTGTCACCAGAAGCGCACGGTGGTCAGCCTCCGGCTGATGATCCTGGAGGGACTGGCAAACCGCTCACCAACTCTCCCGCATCGGTGGCGAGGCCGTCGGCGATCTTCACGATCGTCTCCAGGCGCAAGCTGCGCTGACCACGCTCGACCTTGCCCAGCTGCGTCCAGTGGATGCCACATCGTACGGCGGCGGCCTCCTGGCTGAGGCCCAACGATTGCCGACGATCACGCACACGCTCACCGAAGACACGGGTGGTCTCATTTAGGGCGGGCTTGGATCGTTCGTCGGACATGATGCCCAACCACATACGGCCAGTGCGCAATGGGCCAGAGTGTCAAATACGCATGTGCATCGCACCCATGTCTAATCGGCCTAGTATTGTCGAGCTGTTGCCAGCCGGAACGCGGGAGACCGCTTGGTGGCGGATCTGTAGCAGCGTCGCAGGTTTGAGGGGGCACCATGCTTGAGCGCGTCGGCGCGTTTTGGAGTCGGCTTAGCACCGGGGGCCGCGTAGGCATTGCGACTGCTGCAGGCGTGGTGATCATCGGGATCATCGCGGCTGTGATTACACAGGTTGGACACAGCGACTCATGGAAGTACGGCTACGACCACGCTGGTACAGCAATATCGTTGGTGAGGCAGGGAGTGTCAGCCGAGTCAGGTTGCAGATCGGTGGTGGGAATCGCTGCGGGCTACGCCACCGAAGCCCAGAGCAAATCGGACGACTACGGCGACATGTACGACGGGTGCATGGCGGCGGTCAAGGACAATTCCGGGTAATCGATCTTCCGGACGACACCCCCGATCGGTCGGGCAAGGATCGGTCAATTCCCTCTGAGACGTGGAGGTCAGCGACTGCCTCGGCGGACTGGTTCGGTGAGAACCCAGCCTCTACAAGTCGTCTAACCGCTTCTGCTGCATCTTGATGCGGCCCAGATGTCCGAACTTCTGCTCGACGCGGTGAATCTCCCTCGCCTGCGCTAGTGAGATGAAGGGGTTGGCGTGCCGCGACCCGGCGCGGCCACTCATGAAGCTCAGGCAGGTCAACGACGGTCACGTACTCGAAATTCCAGCAGCCACAGCCCGCTTGACATCATCGCCTGACGCCCTACGCGACGTCAGAGCTGACCCTAAGAACCTGGTGTTGGTTAATGACGATTCACCGAGTACCTCAGAAGCTGAACTGAATACGCATTCGCCGTGGTTGAAGTGTCGACGCATGGCGCAAGTGCGAGGCGGTAAGCCGATTCAGACCTTGGAACAACTCAACAATTTGTCATCCTCTACAGGCTGATCGGACCAGCCAATCTTCTTGATCTGCAGTCAGTTAGGAAGCCGCGTGCGCGCCCCGCGACTCCTAGCCCAGTCCTATGCGACCCCGTGACTGCCAGTGGCTTCGACCGGACCATCTGGTGCTGTCACCGGCTTGGTGCGTGACCGCCGCTACCTTCGCCAGAAACCCAGCTCGTAGCTTCACCCGCGAGTACAACCGCTGGCGTGAAGCCGCTGCTTTGACAGCCGAGAGCACCTGTTGTTTCAGTGAACTCAGAATACACCACGACCGCAACCAATCTGCAGATCGATTATCAACCTATAGTGTTGCTACAGTATATATTTCGATGCTCACCAGCGTCGTTGCCACGCGGACTGGGCGCGAGACCGACCACTGCTCCTTGGTTGTCGGATTTGCCTAGGCCATGCGGAGATTCTCTGGTCACGGTGTGCGCGTGCGAGAAGGCCGACCATGGCGAGGTTCAGCCCGTCGGACTCCAGGGATCTGAACCCCATACCGGGGTCACTTGGCCGAGTCGGCGAGGATCCGTAAGTTAGCTTGTGCGCGTGAAAGTTTCTTCACCACTGCGTGAGCCGCTATGAATGGGGGAACCTTGTCTAGTCTCCGGGCTCGTTGACGTCCGGAAGCTGTGCGAGTGGGCCGGGTAGGACATAGAAGAACCGTTGGGACAGGCCGAGGTAATGCTGGATCGGATAGCCTTGGAGTTCCAAAGCGCGACCGCGTATCTTGCTCAGCTCGCGCCCCAGTGTCAATTGCGTCTTCCAGGGACTCCAGGCCAACCGAGACAGAACTTCAGCTGTGTCGCGGACGAGAGTGTTGAACGCAGTCGGGGGACTCCCCCAGAACTCTTGATCGACTGGATCGAAGTCCACTGCGTCGCCGCTCAAATAGCGGGCGGCGCGAGCGAAGACCACGTAATGCTGCAATGCACGTCTAGGGATGCGGGCTAGTAGGCCAGCCGTTTCCAGGTCACGGATGGCAGTGACGAACTCGGGGAAGTCCTCGCCATTCGCAGTCCTTGAGAAACGTGCCTCCTCGACCGCTGCCACTGCTTTCAGGAACTCGCTGCGGATCTCGCGGCGTGCTCCGGCTGCTCCAACGTATTGCCCGATCGCACCGCCAACGCCCAGTGCAGCAATCAATGAGGCGAGCGTCGACACATCCACCGCGCCAACATATCGGTTGGAGCAGTCGAGGGTCGGCATCCGGGGCACTTGTGAACTGGTACGGCTCAGAGGCACGCCTGGGGCAAGCTGATCACCGTGACTGACGATGTGTTTCCACTGCAGATACCCGAGGCTGGCTACCTGAACAAGGTCGGCCTGGTTGTGTTCCTTGTGGCCGAACTCGAAGGGTTAATCATTACCGACCTGGTGCGGTTCCATCCTCTGCTTCCACCGCAATTGGACTTCGCGACGTTGCGAGGCATGAAGGTGGCTGGCATGACCACATCCAACATGGGCCAGTACTTCCTGGCTCACGCCCCGCGAAGCACCGACGAGGGGGTCGCTGAGTATTACCGCGCGGGTGGGCAGGCGCTCATCGAGATCGGGCCGAAGCGCAACGCGATGTTGCACGCTCGCCCTGGTGTCGATGGCAATGACCCCCAACAGAAGCTGAGGCTGCTCAGGTGGCGGCCCGACACGGATCATGAAAAGTCCGAGGCCCACATGATCGACGACGAGTGGATCGATGACCTCATCAGCACGATCATCGAGATCCGGACCAGTGTGGTCGCATCAAGACCACGGCAGCCACGGCTCGACGGCCTTCAGTAGATCGATCCACGGCGCGCGTCTTTTTTGAAATTTAACAACTGTCCTGCACCTGCTGTGGACATAATCCATTGAAGCGCAGTGGAATTCGACTATAGGCACACTGTAGGGCGACAACCACGTATCCGCAGGCTCTGCTGGTCAGATTGACTCTTCGTTTCCCTCGGCCCAGCTGTCCCATTCGCTGACGGCTAGTAGCAGGCTGGTTGCAAGCATCACTGCGATCGTCGCGTTGCGTTCGGTCAGTTGCTCAGGCGACACAAAGTGCGCGGTGCAGTGACGGCGCAGTCGGGCCGCTGGAGGATCACCCGGATTCCAGGGGACGTAGAACTGCAAAACGGGTCGAAAGGCCAGAGAAACACTGAGCAGCTCGTCGCCTAAACGAGACTCGTCGATCGTCTTGACCATCTGCGAGTACGGACGTCGTGGCGGCATCGTGCCACGAATGATGGTGTCACACAGGTTCGCAGCCAGGCTCTGCGCGCCTGCGAATCGACGTTCGGCGAGAAGCGTCAGAGCCTCCCTGACGAAGTCGCCGAGGTCGGCCACCGAAGGGTGAAGCTGCGTCGCGTTGATCGCTGTTCGGCAGTCGTCTATGACGTCATCGCGCCTTCCAACGAGCACTCGGACGCGATCGGCATAGTTCTCTGCGTCGAGGACGGCCTGGACGATCTCAGCACGCGGAACGTAGACGAGCGGAAGGCCGTCTTCCGTCAGTACCGCCCAGACGCCGTTCAGCCTGCCGTCGCGGGGCCAGTTGATCGGAAGGCTCTCGCGCAAGCGGGTGCTCATGTACGCAGCCGCGCGGATGGCCTGGTCGATCAGTTCTTGAAATCGTGGTCGCGATATCAGAAGGGCGTCGACGACCTGCTGACTGGCGGCGTCGACCTCGTCTTGCAAACGCTGCATGACCCCGACCAACGAGCTGATTGTGGTGAAGTCCAGATTGAGGCCCTCGGAAGGACTGTCGGAAGCGTCGGCCATGAGCACAAGGTATCCCGATGGGGGAGCGCACTCCGTTTTCAGTCGTCGTTTCTGGGGCCTCAGCGCCACGCTGAGCGACTTTGAGGGCTTCTGGCTCCGATCCCCCTGGCCACGTCGGTCATGTTGTCCCTGAAGACGTTCCAGCGGAGATCTGCTGCCTGAGTCTGAGTCTGCTCAGAGATCTGGTCCAGGCAAGCACGCTCGGCCTGAAGCTGAGCGGGACCGATCTTCTCGTTCCAAGGACGACGCCTCACCGGTGCTCCTCCAGACGGCGGCGAAGATTGATCAAGTCGATGTTCCACGAAGGAGTCTCGGGGAGCTGAGGAGGGGCAGGCTTGCCGAGCTTCGTGGACTCCAGGAAGTACTCGTACTCATCGCGGATTTGCTTGAGGTTGGTGATCTTCTCGGGACCGTGCCTCTTGTCCATCAGGCCCTGACCGAAGACGTAGCCGATGACCTCAAGGACCTCTTCAAGGGAATGGCCGTCCTGGAGCAGCACTCTGGCACTGGTGTGCCAGCCCCTAATCCGCTGCTGGTTCTTGACTTCGCGCTGAGTCGCTTCCTCGATGGAAGCGTGGAAGGTCTCGACGATCTCGTTGGCCTTCGTGAACCTGGAGAAAATGTTGTCTCGTCGCATGCGAGCGGAGCGAGCACCCACAGGGACTGCCTGCTGACTGCGAGCGGAGCGAGCGCCCCCAGGCTGATCCAGGTCGGCCAAGGTGATCACGGTGTCCCGATCCCTATCGACTTTCCCTGGCTCCACCGCTTGGAGATCCGTTGCTTCCTCGCGCAGCGAGGCCCTGGACTCGCCCCCAAGATCTGTATCTGGATAACTCTTCTTCGGAAGAACTACTTGGTTATCTACTACTTCTTGGTTCTTCTTGTCTTTATCTACTTGATATATATAACTATTCGGCTGCTCACTATGAGCAGGGGGCTGCTCACTGCGATCAGGCTTGGCGGAGGTCGGAATCTGATAGAGGTTGGCTTGCTGCCAGTTGTCCTGGAAGACCGCCTCGGCCTTGAGTAGACCAGCATCACGCAATGTGTCGATCGCCCGGCGGACCTTGATGACGGGCATGTTGGTCAGTTTGGCGAGGCGCTTGTGGGTCAGCTGCATGCCGTCGCCGATGTCATGGGCCACCAGGACGGAATGGACGATGGCTGGCACCGGTCCGACCTCTTGCAGTATCTCTGGGTCGATGACGTAGGCCTTCGGCGTCCTCTGGTGAATCTCATTGCGAGGTACCATCAAAAGGTCCTCCTGTTCTTGTGGGGAATGGTTGTGGTAGTCCTTCGTCGGGACTCTTCCCGTGGCGGCAAGCGATGGGGGCCTCGGTTTCCCGCGCCAAGGCCCCCATCGCATTCGCGGTCATTTGGCCGAGCGGCGCTCGATCGGATACTTGGTTCCGTCGACACGTCGGCAATAGTCGAACTTCGCTGCACAGTCCTCGACCTCGTTCTCCGACTTGGCGTTCGGCATCTGCCTGCGTTGCAGCTCGAACCCGGCGATGGCTTGGCGGAGCATGTGGATGTCGACCTCGCTGAAGTCGTACGGGCCGATCTCCAGTCCGAGGCCGATGCACTCGTTGAACACCAGCCGGATGGGTAGCCGCACAAAGGTGCCCTCGGGGTTCTTGTGCGGGTACGGAGCCGGATAGTCGTCGAGTACGGTCCTGCTGATGTCGAAGCCGTCGACCCTGGGGGCGTCGTCGATGGGCGAGTTGTCGTAAGCCACGCGAAACATCGTGTTGTCGTCGAAGTTGGTCATGGTCAATCAGGCCCCGAAACTTCGCGATCAGCCAGAAGCTGCTCGATCCTGGCTCGCATCTGCGGCGTCACGGCGGGGCCCTTGTCGAGGATCTCGGCCACTTTGTGGACGACGGACGCCTCACACATACCGTCGGACCCGACGGAACTAGCAGTGCACAACGTCGAATCAGGTCCGGTAACTGCATGGCTGCTGGCGTGTGCGCAGTTCAGCGTCGCCTCATCGCAGTCGAGATCCACCAATCGGTGCTCAACCGGCTGACGACCCAGCCGCTCAGCGCCAGCGAGGACGTGAACATCCTTCTCAGGCGTTCGATTAGTCTTCGGGCGGCCACTGTTAATTGCCGCAACAGCAGCGTCGGACGACTGCCGCTTGATCTCATCCCGTCGCTTGAAGTCAGCGACGCTTCGATCGATCTGCTGCTGTCGCTGTTCGGAGTGGTGGGCTTCTTGCTCGGCCCACCACTGTGCGATACCGGCAACTTTACGGCTGCGCCGCCTTCCGCTGGCGTTTCGCGCTTCACGATGGCACCAGCTGGTCGCGGTGCTGACATGGGGGTCGTTCTCAACGCATTCGTCGAGCATGGGCAGTCCGATGTCCTCCATGGCATCGCGCTCGTTCTGACAGACCTGCGGGCGGCGGGAGGTGATCACGCAGCGTCACCGCCCGTGCTCGTCGCGGCCTCCTGCGCGGCAATCCACGCCAGTGCCTCTACCTTGCGCCAGACCCTGCGCCTGCCCAACTTGAAGCTGGCTGGTCCGGTTCCAAGCATCGCCCAATACCGCCAAGTGCTCGCCTTGGTCCCGGTCAGCTTCTCGAGATCGGGCGCGCCGACAAGTTCACTATCCACTGTTCCCGCCTCCTTCCTATTTTCGTAGAACTAACTTTTCTGGTACTACGCCTAGTATCAACCGTGTTGGTTGCGTCGAGCAATACCAGAAAGTAAAGTTGCGAAAATGGGAATTCAAAAGTGGAGTGATGACCGTTTCGGGGAACGAGTTAAGCAGGGGCGCACCGACGGCGGCTGGTCGCAGGCGGAAATGGCAAAACTTCTGGCCGACAACGGTGTCCAGCCGATGCACGCCACGACGATCGCCAAGATCGAGGCGGGCGATCGGTCGGTTCGCATCAACGAGGCGGTCGGTATCGCTGACCTCTTCGGTGTCTCCCTTGACACGCTAATGGGGCGGTCGGTGGGTCCTGCGGACGCCGACTTTGCCTTCGCGTTGCGGGTACTGCGCGACACCGCCAGGCGCTCATCAGACCAGGCGCTGGACGTCACTCGCGAAATCCAACAACAGGCACGTCACATCGCAGCCGCCTTCGATTACGACGGCCTCCAAGGTCTGCAGAAGCTCGCCGACACGGCGTGTCGCCGCCTCAACAGCGCATACGACGCAGTCGAAGAACTGGCACTGGAGACCGAGGAAGCGTTGAGGGCCAAGACAGCAGCCGCGCGTAAGCAGCCGAAGGTCGCGAAGGTGGTGAAGGCATGAGCGGTGCCGTGAAGCGTAAGAGGCGGGCCGGTGTCGAGGACAGATGGAACAAGTCCCTTCGGGACCTTGAGGGCAACGAGCAGAAAGTGCCCAGTGCAATGCACGGCAAGGGCAGCCGCTGGCGCGCGCGGTACGTCGATGACCATGGCCACGAACACGCCAGAGGGTTCGCCCGCAAGGTCGATGCGCAAGCCTGGCTCAACCAACAGGTGAGTGATCAAGTCACTGGCACCTGGACCGACCCCGCGCTTACGGCGGTGACGTTCGGAGTGATTGCCGAAAAGTGGCTGTCCACCAAGGCACATCGGTCGGCAAAGACGGTAGCGGGCTATCAGTCGTTGCTCGACACCATCGTGCTCCCACGGTGGAATGGCGTCCCCTTGCGCGAGATCCGATACGACGATCTTCAGGTGTGGATCACCCGGCTGACCACAGACGGGTCAGTGCGATTCGTGGGCGCGGGCTTGAGCGCCTCCAGAGTGCGGCAGGCACACCAACTCATCGGTGCCGTGCTGAAGTTCGCGGTACGTTCCAAGCACCTGGCAGCCTCCCCCGCCGACGGTTTGGAGCTACCAACCCTGCCCGAGACCGAGCAGCGATACCTCACTCACGAACAGCTGCACCGAGTGGCGATAGCGTCAGGTCGTTTGCGGACTCTTGTATTGGTGCTTGGCTACTGCGGTCTGCGATTTGGGGAGGCCGCCGCGTTGCGCGTCGGCGACATCGACATCGACAAGCGCCGGATTCGGGTGCGACGGTCAGTCACCTACGTCCGCAAGACCGGCCTCGTCGAAGGCCCGACGAAGAATCACACCTCTAGGACCGTGCCGGTGCCCCTGTTTCTGTCCCGGTTGCTCACCACCGAGATCGACGGACGGGGCGACACGGCGTTGGCCTTCCCGTCCGCTCGGGGTGGCGGGTTTCTCACCGTCGGTCAGGCGAGGTACGGGTTCCAGAAGGCCACGGCGGCGGTCGACGGGTGCGACGGCGTCCGCCTGCACGATCTGCGTCATACGTGCGCATCGCTGGCGATCAGCGAGGGGGCCAACGTGAAGGTGGTCCAGAAGCTCCTCGGACACAAGACTGCCGTCCTGACTCTGGACCGATATGGCCACCTTTTCCCGGACGATCTGGATGCCGTGGCTTCTGCGTTCGACGCGGCTGCTGCAACTACTGCGGACGCACTGCGGACGATCAGCCCCCACAACGCAATCAGGCCCCCTCGAAAGGGGGCCTGACGTGCGTGGCAGGTACAGGATTCGAACCTGTGTAGGCGTTAGCCGACGGATTTACAGTCCGCTCCCATTGGCCGCTCGGGCAACCTGCCGGGGTTTTGACCTCCCCCGAGGTGGTACCCGGGTTTGGTGCGATAAGCAGGGTACAACGAGGATGGTCCCAAGACGAAAACGCACACAACAGAGGAGGAGGGGGTCCAATGGCGGATTCAAGCTTCGACGTCGTCAGCAAGGTCGATCGCCAGGAGGTCGACAACGCGCTCAACCAGGCCGCCAAGGAGCTGTCCACCCGCTTCGACTTCCGCGGCACCGACACCACCATCGAATGGCAGGGCGAGGAGGGCATCATCCTGGTCTCGTCCACCGAGGAGCGGGTGAAGGCCGCCGTCGACGTCTTCAAGGAGAAGTTGATCCGACGGGACATCTCGATGAAGGCCTTCGACGCGGGCGATCCGCAGGCCAGCGGCAAGACCTACAAGGTGATCGGCAGCATCAAGCAGGGCATCAGCAGTGAGGACGCCAAGAAGGTCACCAAGCTCATCCGCGACGAGGGACCCAAGGGCGTCAAGGCTCAGATCCAGGGCGACGAGATCCGCGTCAGTTCCAAGAAGCGCGACGACCTCCAGGCCGTTCAGGCACTGCTCAAGCAGGCCAGCCTCGACGTCGCATTGCAGTTCGTCAACTATCGGTAGGTACATGGCTACGAAGAGAACCATTCTGACCGTCGCCGCGGCTGCGGCGACGCTGCTGGGGTTGGGCGTCGTCGCGGTGCTGGTGCGCGAGACGCTGACCAAGCAGCCCACCACCCGGGACCGGACCGACGACGTACGGGGCCGGCATCCAGAAGTACCCGCCACCGAGTTCGCCCCGCGGTCGCACGGCACCCAGAGTGGAGACGCCGGCGGGCCCAGCTAGAGCACGGTGGTTCTGGCGCGTCGAACGCTTCGGCGAAGGCCGACACCGTGGCGCAGCGCCGTGCGGAGTCCGCTTCGCTGCCCCGCGATCGAGCCCAGCCGGACGGCCGACCCTGCCCAGAACTTCCGCTCCGACGCGGTTTCCGGAGCGTCGTCGGACGTCGCACGCAGGAGGCCGTCGGGTAGCGCCAACTTGTGAATGGTGCGCAGCGTCAAGAAGTACTGACGCACCAGAGAACCACTCGTGTAGGGCAGGTCGTACTTGTCGCACAGCGCCCGCACCCGCACGGCGATCTCCCGGTAGCGGTTGCTCGGCAGGTCGGGGAACAGGTGATGCTCGATCTGGTAACACAGGTTGCCGGTCGAGAACGCCAGCAGCGGGCCGGCATCGACGTTCGCGGCCCCCATCATCTGGCGCAGATACCATTCGCTGCTGGTCTCGTCCTCGAGCACGGCCTCGGTGAACTTCTCTGCG
This sequence comes from Mycobacterium sp. AZCC_0083, assembly GCF_014202335.1. GTDB lineage: Bacteria > Actinomycetota > Actinomycetes > Mycobacteriales > Mycobacteriaceae > Mycobacterium. Next base: position 104,014 of record NZ_JACHGP010000003.1, read on the forward strand.
CCATCGGGGAAGTGGCCGCAGAGGATCACCACGTTCGTCCAGATGTTGCGCAGCAGGTTGGCAGTGGCGTTGGCGCCGAGGGTTCGGCGCCAGCGACGCCCGCTCAGCGCGGGCACGAACACGTAGTCCTTGGCGGTCTGGCGGGCGATCTTCTTGAGCAGCAGCTTGCCCTCGGCGGACTTCTTCTCCTCCGTGTCGGCCCGGTCCCGCTCCGAATAGAAGTCATGAAGCGCGATGCCCCATTCGAATGTGACTGCCAGCAACAGGTTTCGCAGCGGCTGCATGAGGTGTTCGGGTTTCCACTGTTGATCGCGGGTCACCCGCATCACGCCGAAGCCCAGATCGTCGTCCACTCCGACGACATTGCTGAACACGTGGTGGCGGTAGTTGTGCGAGTACCGCCACTGCGACGACGGCCCCACCTGGTCCCACTCCCACGTCGTGGAGTGGATCTCCGGATCGTTCATCCAATCCCACTGCCCATGCGAGATGTTGTGCGCCAGTTCCATGTTCTCGACGCACTTCGCGTACGCCAGCGACGCGGTCCCCACCAGCCAGCCCGTCCTCGAGCGACTACCGGCGATGAGCAGTCGCGCCCCGATGTCGAGCGCCCGCTGAAACACGATGGCACGCCGAATGTAGGACGCGTCCTTCGCCCCGCGCGATTCCTCGATGTCGCGGCGAATGGTGTCGAGTTCGGCCCCGAGGGCCTCGATGTCCGTTGGGCTCAGATGCGCGTACGCCGCGATATCGGTGATGGCCATCTAGTTCTGTTCCCTCGGCTCGTCGCGTCGTACAGCGGCAGAGTCTGGGCCACCTTGATAGACCCCTCCACCCTAGCCTCGCTGGCAAGGTGCGGGCGTCTGCGCTTCACACCAGGGTCGACGTGCACGCAGTTCGCCAACTGCCGGTGAAACGGCAGGTGTCGGACCTACCCTGATCGGCATGGCATCCGCTCAACGCGAACCCAACGTCGTCGTCCTCGGTGGAGGCTCCTGGGGCACGACCGTGGCTTCCATCTGTGCGCGGCGCGGGCCGACGCTGCAGTGGGTGCGTTCCGAGGACACCGCCAAGGACATCAACGACAACCATCGCAACTCCCGTTATCTTGGCGACGAGGTCGAGCTGTCGCCGACGTTGCAGGCCACCACCGACTTCTCCGAGGCGGCAGGAACGGCCGACGTCGTCGTCATGGGCGTGCCGTCGCACGGCTTCCGCGGCGTGCTGGAGCAGCTGAGCAAGGAGCTGCGGCCCTGGGTGCCGGTGGTGTCGCTGGTGAAGGGTCTCGAGCAGGGCACCAACAAGCGGATGAGCCAGATCGTCGACGAGGTGCTGCCAGGACATCCGGCGGGAATCCTGGCCGGGCCGAACATCGCCCGAGAGGTCGCCGAGGGCTACGCCGCCGCCGCGGTGCTCGCCATGCCCGACACGAAGTTGGCCGCCAATCTCGGAAAGCTGTTCCGCACCAAGCGGTTCCGCACCTACACCACCGACGACGTGGTCGGGGTGGAGATGGCCGGTGCGCTGAAGAACGTCTACGCGATCGCCGTCGGCATGGGCTACTCGTTGGGCATCGGGGAGAATACCCGGGCCATGGTGATGGCCCGCGCCGTGCGCGAGATGTCCAAGCTTGGCGAGGCGATGGGCGGGCACCGCGACACGTTCGCCGGCCTGGCTGGCATGGGTGACCTCATCGTCACGTGCACCAGCCAGCGCAGCCGCAACCGCCACGTCGGCGAGGAACTCGGTTCTGGCAAGACGATCGAGGAGATCATCGCCTCGATGAACCAGGTCGCCGAGGGCGTCAAGGCCGCCAGTGTGATCATGGAGTTCGCCAACGAGTACGGGTTGAACATGCCGATCGCCCGCGAAGTCGACGGCGTGATCAACCACGGCGCCACCGTCAAGGACGCCTACCACGGCCTGGCCGCCGAGAAACCCGGCCATGAGGTGCACGGTTCCGGCTTCTAAGCCAGCAAACGCAGAACGCCGACGTATCGGCCATTCGATCGACACATTCGGTCGTTCGCTGCCAAGATCAACAACCATGACGGGTGGTGGACTCGGCCGGCCGGCCGAACGAAACGCCATCGCTGACTTCCTGACTACCGCCGAATCGGGCCAGGCCGGCCTGATCATCGAGGGTGAGGCAGGCATCGGCAAGACCAACCTGTGGTTGGACGCCGTCGAGCAGGCCCGCACGCGCGGGTTCCGCGTCCTCGCCGCTCAGGTAGGCGAAGCCGAAACGGTCCTCGCCTACGCCGCGGTCGGAGACCTGCTCGGCGACATCGAGACGGCCACGCTCGACGGACTGCCCGAAGTGCAGCGACTGGCCGTCGACCGGGTACTGCTGCGGGCCGCAGGCGACGGGCTCGTCACCGACCAGCGGGTGGTGGCAGCGGCGCTGTCCTCCATCGTCGACGCGCTGTCCCCTACGACGCCCGTGCTGGTGGCCATCGACGACGTGCAGTGGCTGGACCCGTCGAGCCACGCGGTCGTGGCGTTCGCGGCGCGTCGGCTCCGCGGCCGGGTGGGCGTGCTGCTCAGCGAACGGTGCGAACCCGACAAGGGCACCGCGTGGTTGCGGATCGGCGAGCCCGACGACTTCACCCACATCCGGCTGGGTCCGATGAGCCTGGGTGGCCTGCATTCGATCATCATGGCGAATCTCGGCAAGCCGCTGTCCCGTCCGGTCATGGTGCGCATCGCCGAACTCTCGGGCGGGAACCCGTTTTACGCGCTGGAGCTGGCGCGGGCGATGGGCGGGCGACCGTTGCAACCGGAGCCAGGACTGCCGCGCACGCTGGCCGAGCTGGTGCGTCTGCGGATCGGGCGCCTCGACGGCGACGTACGCACCGTGCTGCTCGCGGTCGCATCCGTCTCCGCCCCGACCGTTGATCTGCTGGCCCGCGTCAACGACACCACCGCGGAACGGATCGTCGACTTGCTGGAGGGTGTTGAGGCGGACGGCATCGTCGGCATCGTCGGCAACCGAGTCCGGTTCTCCCATCCACTGCTTGCCCGCGGCGTCTACACCGACGCGACCCCGGCGAGCCGCCGCGCCATGCACCGGGCGCTGGCGGCCATCGAGGCCGAGCCCGAACTCAGGGCCCGCCACCTCGCCCTGGCGACGGCCAGCTCGGACGACACCACCTTCAAGGCGCTCGACGCCGCGGCCGACGCCGCGCGGGGCCGTGGCGCACCGGCCGCCGCTGCCGAACTGCTCGACCTGGCGATCGGGCTCGGCGGCGACAAGCCGTGGCGCCGGATTCGGGCGGCGGGAGACCATTTCTACGCAGGCAACACCGACCACGCCGAGAGCGTGCTCACCCCGATGGTCGATCAGTTGCGACCGGGGATGCTGCGCGGTATCGCGCTGAACCTGCTCGCCGCGATCCGCATCTACGACAACAACTTCGTCACGGCCATGGATCTGCTCGCCCGCGCCGTCGACGACACGCAGGACGTTGCGCCCATCCTCGTACAGACGTTGTTGAACCTCTCCTTCACCCAGGGCATGGGCGCCTTCGCGGAAGGCACACCCGCGCACGGCACGTTCGACGAATCGATGACCAACGCCCGCAGGGCTGCCACCGTGGCGGAGACCACCGGCATCCCCGGGTTGGCGAGCCAGGCTCTGGCCCATTGGGCCCACACGCAATTCATGTACGGCCACGGCATCGACGAGGCGAGCCTGACCCGCGCGCTCGAGCTCGAACAGGTCAACGACGACGTCCCGATGCCGTTCAGCGCCAGCGCAGTCGAGGCGCTCATCCTGGCGTACACGGGCCGGATCGACGAGGCCCGCACCCGAATGCGCGCCGTCTACGAACGCTGCGTCGAACGCGGCGCGGACCGAAACGTGTTGGTCGTGGCCGAGTATTGCGCCCTGATCGAGATGTGGAGCGGCAATCTCACCGAGGCCGCGGTGATGGCCGACGCGGCCATCGAACGTGCGCAGCAGCTCGGTGGCGGGACCGTCGACGTCATCGGGCTCAGCATCCGCGCCGCGGTGCACGCCCACGCCGGCCACGGGACCGAGGCGCTGGCCGATGTCGACGCGGCACTGCGGGCCGCCCAGGCGTGCGGGGCGCCCCGAATGACCGAATGGCCCTTGATGGCAAAGGGATTCATGGAGGTGTCACTGGGCAGGTACGACGACGCAGTGGTCACGTTCGCGCCCATGGTCTCGCGGCTCGGCATCATCCCCGGTACCGAGATCATGAGCGGCTGGTACCTGCCGAACGCCGCGGAGGCAATGGTGGCACTGAGCCGGCTCGACGAGGCCGAACCGCTGATCGAGGCACTGGAGCGCAACGGAGCAGAACACGACCGACCATGGATGCTCGCGGCGGGCGCCCGCTGTCGCGCGTTGTGGCTGGCGGCCAACGGCGACGTCGACGCCGCCCTCGAGTCGGTGAACCGCGCGATGGCCGAACACGACCGCACGCCGATGCGTTTCGAGCGGGCCCGCACCCGACTGCTCCTCGGCAAGCTGCAGCGCAGGCGTCGGCTCAAGGATGCCGCCTCCAAGACCCTCGCGGAAGCGCTCGCCGAGTTCGAGGAAGTGGGTGCGCCGTGGTGGGCCGACCACGTTCGCGCCGAGCTCGCCCGTACCAACGTCCGGCCCAACTCGGCTGTTGCGCTCACTCCGTCCGAACAGCGGGTGGCCGACCTGGCCGCCTCCGGCATGACCAACCGCGACGTCGCCGCGACGCTGTTCATCGGGATCAAGACCGTCGAGCACAACCTGAGCCGGGTCTACAACAAGCTGGGCATCCGCTCCCGCGCCGAACTCGGCAGGCGGATGGACCAGTTGCGCGACGCCGAGTGACGCCGGACGCGATACTCCCAGCATGCCGCCGAAGAACGTGCCGCCGCCACCGCCGCTGAAGACCGCGCAGACCCTGCAAGAGTCCATCGCGAACTTCGATGCGGTCGTCGCCTGGGCGATCAACGCCCCGAGCGGCATCGGCTACTTCGCGACGATCTACAAGCGGGCGACGATCGCGGTGAGCAACGCGATCGACACGGGCAAATTCCAGCACCCCGAGGTGATGACGCGATTTACCTTGACCTTCTCGCAGCGCTACTTCGACGCCCTCAACGCCCACTTCCATCCGAGCGACTACACGGGGCCGACCCACGTGTGGCAGTGGGCGTTCGACGGCGTCGACTACGCCGAACCGATCATCTTCCAGCACCTGCTGACCGCGGTCGACGCGCACATCAACCTCGATCTGGGGATCACGGCCGCTCAGGTCGGCGCTGGGGCCATGGACGATCTGCATCACGACTTCGACATGATCAACGCGATCCTGGGCAGTCAGGTCCAGGGTGTGTTCGACGCACTGGCGGAGGTGTCGCCGCGAACACACACCATCCGTAATCTGCTGCCCGGCGACGAGGTGGACGAGATCAACGCGCTGCTGATCGTATTCCGTGATCTCGCATGGAAGTTCGCGAACGTGCTGGCCGATTCACCGGACGACTTCCAAGAGTTGGTCGACCTCCAGGATTCCAGGGCATGCCTGTTGAGCACCTGCTACCTCTATCCGCCGGACAAGATCCGCTCGGTGGTCGACTGGATCGCCGACAAGGAGAGCCGGGACGTCGCACGGAACGTTCGCGTGCTCGACGTCGCCGCGGCGATACCGAACGAGCTGAACGAAGCCTTCCTCCGTCCGCTTTAGCGGTTCGCCAGCTTGACGGCGGTGAGTATGCCGCGCGCGGCGAGATCGGTCCCCTCCAGCTCGCCCGACTCCGTCACGCGCACAGGTGATTTCTTCGGGCCGCGGCAACCCAGCCGCCACTGCACGGCGTCGGCGAACCTGAAGGGCGCCAGGATGAGTGGTTCCTTCAATTCGAACACCCGACAGGGCTGATGCGGTGAACCCTCTTTCGCGAGGATGCCGTTCACGGCCCTGCGTGCCCCTTCGTTGGCGCCCTCCATCGTCGCGAGATCGGTGTTGGTGCGCACGAAGTCGGCGGCCAGCACCAGGTTGGCGATGGCCGTCACCGCCTCGGGCCGGTTCTTCCACGACCCCGCGGTGTTGATCAGCAGCGGCTCGGCGTTGGTCGCCTCGGACGGATTCGGGAACTGGATGCCCGGATCGAGAAACTTGTGAACCACGTTCTCCTCGTTGATCTCTCCGTTGTCGAAGTGGACTTCCATCTGCTTCCAGACCTCGGCGAAGATCTCCTCCTGTGTGCACGCGTTGGCGGCCTTCTGGTAGATCAGGCCGGGCTGATCCCAGTCCGAAACGTCCACCGAGATGATGTCCCTGACGAGTCCGTCGGCGCGGTTCTGGAGGTCCTCAGTCCAGAACTGCTGCTGTGCGAGCGCGGTGAGCGCCCACGGCGCGTCGATGAAGATGATGTGACCGTTTGGCAGATTCGCAGGCACGTCCAGGTAGAACATCGCCCCGTTCATCCACCGCGTGGTCAGGCTGTCGATGTGGGCCAGCTGCGGATCCGCGGCACGGATGTCGTTGGTGAGCAGGTTCTGCAACCGCTCGACCGGCATAGCCGCGAGGTAGTAGTCGGCCTCGATCACCGTCGGACCGTCCGGGCCCACGACGGTCACACCGGTGATCGACTCTCCGTCGCACTGGATTCCGGCGACCGGGTGACGGCCGTGCAACACCACGCCCAACTCGTCGCGCAGGTAGTCGAGCCACGGGTCGATCCAGACCTCACTCGTCGGCCCGTTCAGTACGCGATCCGTTTGCCCCCCGATGTCGGCGCCGACCTGGAGCAACTGGGTCAAGACGGCGCAGCCCGTACGCGCCGACATCTCCTCGGCGCGGGCGGCGACGAGCGTACGGGTCATGCCGATCGCGATGAACTTCCGATACGCCTCCGACTTGTTCTTGCCGTCGGTGAACTCCCACCAACTCTGCGACTCGAACTCGGCGAGCCGACGTTCGTCGCACGCGGTGAGGTAGGCCAGGATTCGCTCGAAGAAGAACAGGAACTCGTGCAGGGGAATGCCGAGCGTCGCGACGAGATCGAACATGAACTTCACCATCTTGGTGAGATCGTCGACGTCCGAAGGGAACGACATCGGCGCGATCAGTTCATTGGCCCCGCCCGCCTGGGCCATCATGGTCTCGGTGGCCTGGACCAGGTTGTCCTTCACCGTGCGGCCCTGATAGGGAATCTCGGCCATGGTGGCGTCCAGGTGCCGATAAAAGCCTGGGAAGAACCGGAAGCCGTGCTCGCCTGGCAGCGGATGCGTACCCGTGTCAGGCACCGGTATCGAGCGGGCCTTGCCGCCGAACACCTCGCGCGCCTCGTAGACCGTAACCTCGAACCCCCGCTTGGCGAGTTCGTGCGCAGCGCTCAGTCCGCCCACTCCACCCCCAAGCACCGCAACGGATGCCATTCGGTGATGTTAAGTGGGACGGCCCGGTGCCGTCAGTTGAAGTACGGGTTCTTGCCCGCGCCAGTGTTCAGCAGCAGCGGATTGTTGGGCTCGAGGATGAAGCTGCCCCCGGGGCTGAGGACGAACCCCGCTCCGTCGTACGTGTTACTGCACTCGGTGATCGTGCCGTCGGTTCCACACGTGACGTTGCGGAAGCTGATGCGCGTGCCGGGCAGTAACCGGTTGGGCAGGCCATCGAAGATGAACAGCGGCCGATCGGTGTTGGCGAAACCCGGCGGGCCCTGCTGTGAACCGGTGACCGCGTTGGCGTCGCCCGGTGCCGCAGGCAGTGGGCCACTGCAGCCGTACTTGCCTGATGCGCGGCTGATGCCGCACACGATGTCGCCGGGCACCGCGAAGCCGTAGTACTCGCTGTTCGGTATCGCGAAATCCGACGGCTTCGCTGACGTGAGCGCAGGGAGGTTCAACGGCGGTGGAGGAGGCGGCGCGGGTTCGGGATCGGCGCCGGCCACACCGGGCACTCCGATCACAGCTGCCCCCGCAGCCACCACGCCGATCAGGATTCTGGTCAGCACAGGCCCACCTTAGAGGTTGCCGGCGTCACTCGCACTACTACGGCAACACGAGCAACGCCCGCCCAGCGTGCGCAGAGGGCGGGTCCCGGGCCGGATTTCCGCCATGGGCGCACATTGGGCGCGGGCGGGGCCGATGACTCGGGCTCGGCGACGACGCTCAGTACTGACCGGGTCCGCGGCCGGCCATCAGCTCCAGCCGCGCGATGCGTTCGGCAACCGGCGGGTGCGTGGAGAACAACTTGCCGATCTTCTCGCCGGCCCGGAAGGGGTTGGCGATCATCAGATGAGCCTGGTCGGCCAACTGCGGCTCGGGCGGCAACGGGGCCTGCTGCACCCCGACGCTGATCTTGCGCAGGGCGCTCGCCAACGACAGTGGATCGCCGGTCAGCTCGGCGCCGGACTGGTCGGCCTGGTACTCCCGCGACCGGGACACCGCCAGGCGGATGACCGTCGCCGCGATCGGGCCGAGCAGCGAAACCAAAAGAATGGCAAAGGGATTGGTGCCGCCGTCGCGGTTCCCGCCGAACATGCTCGCGAAGAAGGCCAGGTTGGCCAGCGCAGTGATCACCGACGCCATCGCGCCGGCGACACACGAAATGAGGATGTCGCGGTTGTAGACGTGCGACAGCTCGTGGCCAAGCACGGCGCGCAGCTCGCGCTCGTTGAGAAGCTGCAGGATGCCCGAGGTACAGCACACCGCGGCGTTGCGCGGGTTGCGGCCGGTGGCGAATGCGTTGGGCGCGGCGGTGTCGCTGATGTAGAGCCGGGGCATCGGCTGGTGCGCGGTGTTCGCCAACTCGCGGACGATCTTGTACATCAGCGGGGCTTGCAGTTCGTTGACCGGCTGGGCGTGCATCGCCCGCAGCGCCATCTTGTCGCTGTTGAAGTACACGTAGGCGTTCATGCCGACGGCGAACAACACGGCAAGGCCGAGAATGGCCCTGCTCTGGAACAGCGCCCCGATGAACACGATCAGCGCGGAGAACCCCACCAGCAACACGAACGTCTTCAGCCGGTTCGCGTGTGGATGCCACGTCATCGTTTGCTTCTTCCTATGAAACTGGGGAAGTCTTCGCTGACTGAACGCCGGGCGGCCTCTCGCCGTTCCCTGCCGTCAACCGTGGCGGTTGACCGTGTAGTCGACGAGGTTCGCCAACGCCAGCCGTCCCGGAACGTCGGGCAGTTTGGCCAGCTCATCGCGGGCTTCCGCCGCATACCGGAAGACGGTCTCCTTGGCCTGGGCGATGCCGCGTGACGAACGCAACAGCTGCAATGCCTCGGCCAGGTCGTCGTCGTTGTCGACGGGACCGGCCAGCAATTCGCGCAGCCGGTCGGCGTCGGGGCCGCCGTCGCGCAAGGCATAGAGCACCGGCAGCGTGTGCACGCCCTCGCGCAGGTCGGTGCCTGGCACCTTCCCGGACTCGTCGGGATCGCTATCGATGTCGATGATGTCGTCGGAGATCTGGAACGCCGTGCCGACGATGCCGCCGAGCCGGAACAGCCGCTCGATCTGCTCGTCGTCGGCGCCGGAGAACGTCGCGCCGAACCGTCCCGACGCGGCGATCAGGCACGCCGTCTTCTCGTAGACCACCTTGAGGTAGTGCTCGACGGAGTCGGCGCCCTCGACCGCGCCGCGGGTCTCCCGCATCTGTCCGGTCACCAACTGCGCGAAGGTGTCGGCGATGATGCGAACTGCCTCTGGCCCGAGCCGCGACACCAGCCGCGACGCCGTCGCGAAGAGGTAGTCGCCCGCGAGGATCGCGATGTTGTTGCCCCATCGGGCATTGGCGCTGTCGGCGCCGCGTCGCACCTGCGCCTCGTCCATCACGTCGTCGTGGTACAGCGTGGCCAGGTGCACCAGCTCGATGACCGCACCCGCGACGGTGACCTGCCACGCGTCGGGTTCCGGCCCGAGCTGCGCCGACAGCACCGTGAACAGTGGACGGAACCGTTTGCCGCCGGCCTGGAACAGGTGCTGAACGGCCTCGGCCATCAGCTCATCGGCTTTGCCCAGCTCAGTGGCCATCAGCTCTTCGATGCGCGCCACCCCGTCGCGGACCTCCGCGGCGAACGCGGCGTCACCAAAGTCCACGCCCGCGACCACGGTCGCTGGTGTCTTCATTGCTCCAACATACTGGGGGGATGAAGCGGTCCGACGTGGTGGTGATCGGTGCCGGACCCGCGGGTTCGGCAGCCGCCGCATGGGCCGCCCGCAACGGCCGCGACGTGCTGGTGATCGACTCGGCCCAGTTCCCCCGCGACAAGGCATGCGGTGACGGATTGACCCCACGCGCGGTCGTCGAACTCGAACTCCTCGGCCTTGGCCCGTGGCTGGACGGCCGGATCCGCCACCACGGTCTGCGGATGTCGGGTTTCGGTGCCGACGTCGAGATCGGCTGGCCGGGTCCGTCGTTCCCTTCGTCGAGCAGCGCGGTGCCCCGCACCGAGCTCGACGACAGAATCCGATCGGTCGCCGCCGACGACGGCGCGAAGATGCTGCTCGGCGCCAAAGCGGTTGGAGTCCAGCATGATTCATCGGGCCGGGTGACCTCGGTGACGCTGGACGACGGCGCGGAGATCGGCTGCACGGACCTGATCGTCGCCGACGGCGCGCGGTCCACGCTGGGGCGCGTACTGGGCCGAACGTGGCACCAGGAGACGGTGTACGGCGTGGCGGTCCGCGGCTACATCGCGACCCCGCGCAGCAGCGAGCCGTGGATCACGTCGCACCTCGAGCTGCGCTCCCCCGAAGGACAAATTCTGCCCGGCTACGGGTGGATCTTCCCGCTGGGCAACGGCGAGGTGAACATCGGCGTCGGCGCCCTGGCGACCGCCAAACGCCCCGCCGACGCCGCGCTGCGCCCGTTGATGTCGTACTACACGCGGCTACGCCGCGAAGAGTGGGGATTCACCGGTGAGCCGCGGGCGGGACTGTCGGCGCTGTTGCCGATGGGCGGCGCGGTGTCGGGGATCGCCGGGCCGAACTGGGTGCTGATCGGCGACGCTGCAGCCTGCGTCAACCCGCTCAATGGGGAGGGCATCGACTACGGGCTCGAGACCGGACGGCTCGCCGCCGAGTTGCTCGGCACGGAAGACCTGTCGCAGGTGTGGCCGGACGAACTGCGGCGCCACTACGGCCAGGGATTCTCCGTGGCACGCCGATTGGCGCTGTTGCTGACCATCCCCCGGTTCCTGCCGGTGACCGGTCCCGTCGCGATGCGCTCGGAGTTCCTGATGGGCATCGCGGTCCGGGTGATGGGCAACCTCGTCACCGACGAGGACGCCGACTGGATCGCGCGGGTCTGGCGTCGCGCAGGCGCGGGCTCGCGTCGCATCGACCGCCGCAAGCCGTTCAGCTGACGTAGCCGAGCGGCAGCTGACTTCGGCCAAAATATGTCAGTACTGACATATTTTGTGTTAAGAAGTGACCGTGAGCGACATGCGGATGGCGTTCGGCAGCGCCGTGCAGATCACGCTAGCGACGGGTGCGCTCCTCTTGGGATTCGGCGAGGCACCTGCGGCCAACGCCACGGAATGGCCGACGCTCAATGGGACCTATGCCGCCACGTCCGATGGCCAATGGGCCAAGACGCGCGACGTCTATCACGACGAAGCCACGATCACCAGCACGTGGACCATCTACTCGACGTGCACCACTCACGTCGACTGCACCGGCACGGTCACCAGCGACCAGGGTTGGAGCGCCGGCGCGCACTACAACGGTGGCCTGTGGTTCGTCCAACACGACCTGCCCGCCTGGCAGCCGTGCGGCGACGGGGCGACGGCACCCGGTGAGCAGCAGTTCAGTTTCTACCGCCTCGACGCCACGACCCTGACGGGGAAGGACAAGACGACGGGCCCAAGTGGGTCCTGCGGCGTCAGCGCTCTGCTCACGATCGAAATGCCGTTCAAACTGAGCAAGATTGGGTGACGCGCCCCGGCTGATTCAGATCGGCAGCATGTCCCTCCAGGTCTTTGGCGCGGCCCTCTGGGCGGCCAGGTCGAGCTGCCGGGAGGCGTGGCCGTCGGGAGTCACGTACTGGCCGGTGCTCGGGCTGTACTGAGCGACGGCGACCGACGGCCCCGGGTCCCCCGCACTGCTGGGGAAAGCACTCGGTGCGACGATAGCGGGGCCGGGTGGCGGCGGTGGCGTGCCTTCGGTCGGCCCGAAGATGTTGTCGCCGAAGGTAGTCCGGTCGTCGGGCGGGACACCCTGCGAGATCAGGTTCGGATCCAGTGGGTAGGGGCCGAGTACGTGTTGGCGCTCCGCCACGGGCTCGAACGGCTTGTCGCTGTCGCACATCTGGACGGTCGGCGCACGCTTCCCCGGGTGGCCCATGCAGGGATAGTTTCGTGCACCACGAACGGCGATCGGTGAGTTCTGCGGGAGCTTGCAATAGAGACCTTCGGGGGTATCGATCGTGGTCGTGTCTGCCGGGGACCGCCAGGACGACGGCGGCAGGTAACCCACGGTGCAGCCCGGCGGGTCGCCCATGCTAAGCCTGAACTCGCCCAACGCTATTCCGGTGGGGTTGTTGCCCGGCAATGCCGCCTGAACCGCGGCGACGAACGGCGGCAGCAAGACCAAGAGCTGTTCCAGGGAGGCGTTGTACGTGACGGCGATCTGTCCCACCGTGGTCAGGTTGGCGAGCAGCACCGGCAGCGTGGGCTTCACCTGGTCGAGGAGCCGCGCCACCTCCTGGGCGGCCCCTGGCCCGGTCTGCAGCAGCGTGCGTACCTGGGCGTCGTCGGTCGTCAACTGCTCGGTCACGTTGGCGAGGCCGTGGGTCCAGGTCCTGAGCGCGTCGGCGGTTTCTGCTTGGCCGTCGAGCAATGGCGCGGCGTCCTCGACGAGCCCGCGGGTGGGATCGGCGGCCCCGTCGAGATCGCCGGTGACCGTGCTGGCCGAATCGATCAGCGATCCCATGTCGTATCCAGAACCGTTGAAGGCCTTGAACGATTCGTCGAGTAGGTCACCGAGCTCGTCCTTCGGAATGCTCTTGACCAGCGCGCTGACTTGATCCAGCATCGGCCCAACCTGCTGGGGAATCTTGGTGTCTTGCATTGGGATCACCGAACCGTCGCGCAGGTAGGGCGGGGTGTTGGTACGCGGCCGAAGGTCGACGTACTGTTCGCCAACCGCGGACACGCTGCGCACTTCCGCTTCCAGGTCCGCAGGTATGTTCGGCGACGTGTCAAGGGACAACGTCGCCGTGGCACCGTCCCGCGTCGGGGCGACGCCGGTGACCTTGCCGATCTGCACGCCGCGGTAAGTCACGTTGCTGAAGCGGTACAGCCCGCCGGTCGCGGGCAGCTCCAGGGTTACGGTGAGCTTGCCGATGCCCAACAGGGTCGGCGCCTGGATGTAGGAGAAGACCAACACGAGCACACCGACGATCGACGCAATCGTGAAGATCGTCAACTGGATTCGGACGAAGCGCGTAAGGATCAGCCGCCCCCGTTCGTCGCGGCGACAGCGGCGCCAAGCGGATCCTGCGAGTAGTACGCGTCGTACCCGGGGTCGCCAGGCGCAGGCACCAGCGGCATGTCTGGCTGGCCCCAGCGAGTGCCGAGGAGCAGTCCTCGCTTGAGCCGGTTGACCGTCAAGTCGACGACGAGGTAGTAGTTCATGTAGTCGCCCCGGACTGCCCTGTCGATGAGGTTCTGGCCGTACGGAAAGGTCGTCCCGTACGCCAGAGCGGTGTCGAGGTCCGGTCCGACGTCGGCGAGCGCGCGGAGCGTCGGGTCGAGGTTCTGCAGGTTCTTGACGAGGTCGGCTTGGGTGTCATCGACCAGCCCGGTCGCGGTATCGCTGAACACGCGCAGTTTGTCCAATGCCGTGGTGATGCGCGGGCGTTCTGCCAGAAGCACGTCGAGCGCGGGTGGGACCTCGATCAGCGCACGACTGATGACGTCGCGCTGTCCGGCGAGCTTCGACGCGAGTCGATCCAACGCCTGAATGGAGGCAATGACGTTGTCCCGCTGACGGTCGAGGATGCCGACGAAGGTATCCAGCCGGGTGAGCAGTTCGCGAATCTCGTGCTGGTTGCCGGACAGTGCAGCTCCGAGGTTGTGGATGATGTCGCCGATCTGACCGAGCCCGCCGGCATTGACGACCGCCGACAGTGATGACAGAGTCGCCTCCGTCGACGGATAGGTCGACGAGCCGTTCAGTGCGATGGTGGCACCCGGTTCGAGTCGTCCGATCGGCGGCTGTCCCTGCGGTGGATTGAGCTCCAGGTGACTGGAACCGAGCAGGCTCGTCTGGCCGACGCTGGCCACCACGTTTGCCGGGATGACGACATCCGACTGTACCGTGAAGGTGACGTCGGCATGCCATCCCCGTACGGTCATCCTGCCCACGCTGCCGACCACGACGTCGTCGACCATGACGGGTGAATTCGATTCCATCGTACCGACGTTCGCGATCTCGACGTGGTAGACGTTGGCGTCGGGCGCCTGCCCAACCGTGCCGGGTAGCGCCAAGGAGTTCAGCCCCTGGAATGCACATCCGGTGGCAGTGAGCACGACGCAGCCGCCGATGGCGAGCACCCGGTGAATCGCACACCAGCCGATCATGATGGTGGATTCCCTTCGGTGGGTTGCGGTTCCGGCTGCTCTGGTGGGGGCGGAGCTTGCGGGGCCTCGGCGGGGAGCAGCATGTCCCGCAACGTCGGCGGTCCCGCGTAGATGATGTTGTCCGGGCTCGGCGCCTTGGCGAGCAGCGGGTTGGTCGGGATGGGGAGGTAGTTGAAGTTGAGCAACCGAAGTGCCGGACCGAGGTACTGCGAGCACAAGCTGGCGGTCTCCGGCGCGGTGGCGTTCTCGATCGCTCCGATCTGAGAGCAGACGAACTGCACGGGGTTCGAGAACCCGTTGAGCACAGTCGCTCCGGTGAACTCGCCAGTGTCGGGGTTGTACATGTTGTAGGCATTGGCGAACGAATTCGGCGCGACGTGAAGGAGTTGTTCCAGATCGGTGCGGTGATCGACCAGGTTCTGGGTGACGTCGGCCAACCGCTGAATCTGCTCGGATGTCCTGTCGCGGTACTTCGCGACGAACCTCCGAACCTCGCCCGCAGCGGCCGACAGATCCTTCAATGCGGCGTCGAGGTCGGACTTGCTCCCGTCGAGAACACTGGAGAGCGTGGCGAGGCGGTCCTGAAACTGCACGATCTGCTGGTTGCTGTCTCGGAGAGTAGTCACGAAGTGCTGCAGGTTCTTGATCGTGTCGACGATGTTCCCGCTGCCATCGGCCAGGACTCGTCCCGCACCGGAGAGCTGGGCCAGCGTCTGGCGCAGCTTGTCCCCGTTGTCACCCATCGCGTTGGAGGCGCTGTCGATGAGCCGTGCCATCGACGGTGTGGACACCGCCCTAGTCGGGCCCAGATCCGTTGCCAGTCGGGTCAGTTGGGCCTTCACTTCGTCCCACTCGACGGGCACGGCGGTGTGCTCGATCGGTATCACGGCACCGTCACCCATAGTGGGACCATCGGAGCGGTAGGCAGGAGTGAGCTGGACGTATCGCGCCGATACCAGGTTGAGGGCGACGATCACCGCCTTCGCGTCGGCGGGAATGGCGACGTTGCGATCGATCTTCATGACCATCCTGGACTGCGTGCCGTCCGGCTTGATGGCCTCGATGCGGCCGACGGGGACACCGGAGACACGTACCTCATCACCGGGGTAGATCGCGGTGGTGGTCGCGAAGAACGCGGTGATGACCTTCGGCGCGAACCACGTCTGGCGCACCAGCACGGTCGCGCCCACCGGGAGCAGACAGAGCAGACCGACCGCGAGCACAGGGCGAGCGAAGCGACGGGGCGCCATTAATGCGGCGCGAGCGGAGCGACGGGATGCCATTAGTGTGGCCCTTGCGGAATTCCGTTGCGCGGCCACGGGAATTCGGCCCGTGGGCCGGCGTTGTCCGGCGGCTGCCCAGCGTCGACGCCCCTTCTGAACCCAAACGCGTAGTCCAGGAACGGCTGCAGCATCTGCCCTGGCAGGAGGTTGGGCACGAAGGCGTTGTAGTACGGGCCGTTGGCGACGGTCTCTCCAAGGGTGAGTTGATATTTTGCGAGTCCTGGCAGCGCCTTGGCGATGTTGTCGCGGTTGGCCTGCAGCATCGCAGTGACCGAGTTCAGCTTGTCCAGCGTCGGTGCCAGCTCCTCCTCGTGATCGGCCACCAGTCCAGAGAGTTGCCTCGCGACTGCGGACGTATTGGCCAGCAGTGTGGCGATCTCGTTGCGCCGGTCTACCAGCACGCTGAGCAGATCGTTGGCGTTGAGGATCAACGTGTTCACCTGTTGGCTGCGGTCTGACAGGATGCCGGTGACATTGCTGGCGTGCTCGAGCAGATCGCTCAGTGTTTCGTTGCGGCCGTTGAGCGTTCGCGACAGCCGGGTGAGACCGTCGAACGTCGGCCCGAGTTGGGGTGCGATCTGGTCGATCGTCTCCGATAGCGCGTCGAGTGACTGGTTGAGCGATGCGGTGTCGGTCGCCGCGACATTCGTCGTGAGCTCACTGACCGCCTCGGTGAGCGAGTAGGGCGACGACGTCCGCGACACCGGTATCGGGTCGGTTGACCGGATCCTGTCACTGCCTGCGGGCTTCAAGATCAGCACGCGCTGGCCGAGCGCAGAACCCGTCGCGATGTGCGCGGTGGTTTCCGACCCGAGGTGAACCGTGCCAGAGACGGTGAAGCGGACCAGTGCATCGCCATGCCACAACGAGATGTCCGACACCGTACCGACCTTCATCCCCGAGACGGTCACGTCATTGCCGGTCGTCAGCCCGCCGGCGTCGGAGAACAGCGCCTGGTAGCGCAGGGAAGTGGCCATGGACACCAGCCGCTCGGGTGCAAGCCCGACGGCGATGACGAGAACGCCGAGGACGACACCGATGAAACCCACGCGAATGAGGTTGTTGCCGCGGTACTTAAGCATCGGGTTCAGCGCACCTCCCGCCTTCTTGCTTGATCCACGGGAAGACGGCGGTCCGGTTCTGCAGGTCCGAGACCCGCAGGCTCAGCCCGCAGACGTAGAACTGAATGAAGTTGCCGTATGCGCCGAGCCGCACCAACTTCCGGTAGTTCTCCGGCGCCTTCTTCAGCGCGGCGTCGATGCGGTCCTTGTCCTCGTCGAGCAGCGGCGCCAATCGGCCGAGCTGGCCGAGCGCGGCGTTGAGCGGTGGTCGGGTGTTGGTCAGCAGATCGGCAAGGGATGCGGTTCCATTGTCCAACGAGTCGATCGCGGCCCCGATCGGATCGCGATCAGCCGACAGTTCGGTGGTCAGCCGCTCGAGCCTGTCGACCGCACCCGAGAACTCGTCCCCCTCGTCGTCGAGTGTCGCGACCACGGTGTCGAGATCGTCGATCAACTTCTGGACCACGTCGTTGTTGTCGGCCATGGCATTCGAGAAGGACGAGGTCTTCGACAGCAACGACTCCAGCGTGCCGCCCTGGCCCTGGAAGACCTCCAACAACGACGACGTTAGCGCGTTGACGTCCTGCGGGTCGAGGCCCTGGATGACGGGTTTCAAACCCCCGAGGAGCAGATCGAGGTCCAGCGCCGGGGACGTGCGGTCGTCGGGAATCTCAGCGCCTTCCGGCAGCCGTCTGGTCGAGCCTGGGCCGTCGATGAGCTCCAGGTAGCGATCGCCCACCAGGTTGAGGTACCGGACCGCGGCCTTGGTACCGCTGGTGAGCACGATGTCGCGGTCGGCGTCGAACGTCACCACGACTTCGTTGTCGGGGCGCAACGACACCGTCCGCACGGTGCCGACCCGGATGCCTGCCACCCGGACCGACTGCCCCGCGCTGAGCCGCGACACATCGGTGAACACCGCTGAATACGCGACGGTCGAACCCGTTCGGTACTGGCCGAACACGAAGAACAGTGCAGCGGTCAACATCGCCATCACTACGGCGAACGCCGTGAACTTGGTGGCAGTCATCCAGGTTGTCCGATCTCCGCAGTGTTACGCGGCGGTCCGTCGATCGCCCCGAACAACAACTGCTTGAGGCCGTCGGAGTTGAGCAGGAGGTTCTGGTTTGCGTAATCCCATGGGCTGGTGCCAACGTCGGCGACCACGAAGGGCGGATGCTGCCCGTATCCGAGGCGCGGCAGGTCGTGACACTGCGGTCCTCCGGTTGCCGCAACCTTCGGCAGGTCGCCTGGGAATCGATAGCGTTCCTGGCCGAACAGCAGGCTCACCGACGCCATGACACCCGGTTCCGGCGAAGGCGGGGTGTTCGCCGCCGGGACGATGCCCGCGAGCGCGCAGTACAGCGCGTCGTGATACTCGTTGGTGAGATCGGTGGTCGGTACGAGCAGGTGCAGGACATCGGTCAGGCCCTTCCGGTTTCCGCCAACCACGTCGTTGCCGATGTCGGCCAGACCGATCACGCTGACCAGGAGTGCATCGAGGTTGTGCTGCTCGTCGACGATGGTTCGGCTGATCGTGGCGGCGCTGTCGGCGATCCGGATCAGGTCCGGCGTCGCGTCGGCATAGGCTCCGACGACGTCCGGTGCGACGGCCAGGTCGTGATCCAGGGCGGGAAGACCCGGATCCAGCTTGGCGAGAAACGAATTCAGATCGGTCATGACCTTGCCGATCTCGTGACCGCGTCCGTTGAAGGCTGATGCGAGGGCACCGAGCGTCTGGTTGAGCTTGACCGGATCGATCGTCGACAGCACCGAGGTGAGCTGTTGGAAGATGGTGTTGATCTCGACGGTGACGTGCCGAGAATCGATCACCTGACCCGGGCGCAGGGTGTGCGGTGACGGCTCGGCGGGGTCGGTCAGCTGAACGTACTTGGCACCGAAGACGGTGGTAGACGCGATGTCGACGAGCACGTTCGATGGAATCAGCTGCAGCGCAGAAGGGTTCATGGCGAGGTGAAGGGCAGCCTGCCCGTCCGGCAGTGCTTCGATCGACGTGACCGTGCCGACGTCTGCACCGTGCAACTTGACCTTGGATTCCGGATCCATCACCAGCCCGGCGCGCTGCGACAACACCGTGAGCGGCACGCTGTCGACGTAGCCGCCGCGGAACATCGTCACGGCGACCGCGACCACTCCGATGATCGCCGCAAGGGCCGCAAGGCCAGATGCCGTACGGACGAAGGCGCTGCCCGGCAAGATGTTTCGCGTCACTGGTTGCTATCCCGACAGGTTGAAGTTGCCGTTGGAGCCGTAGACGGCCAGTGATACCAGCAGTGTCACCGAGACCACCACGACCAGTGAGGTCCGGACGGCGTTGCCCACCGCGGCACCCACACCGGATGGGCCGCCAGTGGCGAAGAACCCGAAGTAGGTGTGAATCAGCAGGACTGCCAAGGCCATCAGCACCGCCTGCAGGAACGACCACAACAGGTCGATCGGGTTGAGGAAGGTGTCGAAGTAGTGGTCGTACAGACCAGCGGACTGGCCAAGCAACACCACGGTGGTGAATTGCGACGCGACGAACGACAGGATCACCGCGATCGAATACAGCGGGGTGATCGCGATCATCCCGGCCACGATCCGGGTGGAGACCAGGTACTCGACCGGCTGAATCGCCATGGACTCGAGGGCGTCGATCTCCTCGTTGATCCGCATCGCCCCCAGTTGCGCGGTCACCCCGGCACCGAACGTGGCCGCCAATCCAATGCCTGCCACCACGGGCGCCGAGATCCGCACGTTGATGAACGCGGCGAGGAAGCCGGTCAGCGCCTCGATGCCGATGTTGCCCAGTGAGCTGTACCCCTGGATGGCCAGCACGCCGCCGGTGGCCAGGGTGAGGAATCCGACGATCACCACGGTGCCGCCGATCATCGCCAACGTGCCTGCGCCCATGGAGATCTCGGCGATCAGCCGGATGATCTCGCGGCGGTAGTGGAGGGCGGCGTAGAGCGTCCCAAACAGTGCCTTGCCGTAGAACAACACGTGGTCGCCGATGCGTCCGAGTACGAGGATTGGCCGGTTGAACTGCCGGGTCATGCGCGGATAGGCCGAGCGGAGGATCGTCGCAGTGCCCATACCGTCTAGCCCGTGGTCAATCGGATGCCGATGGCCGTGACGACCACGTTGATCACGAACAACGCCATGAACGCGTACACCACCGTCTCGTTGACCGCGTTACCCACCGCCTTGGCCCCACCACCGGACACGGTCAAGCCGCGATAGCACGCCACCAACCCGGCGATCAGCCCGAACAGCGCCGCCTTCACACACGAGATGATCACCTCGGGCACCCCGGTCAACAGCGTGATCCCGGCAGCGAACGCCCCGGGATTGACGTCTTGAATGAACACCGAGAAGAAGTAACCACCGAGAATCCCGATGATCACCACCAGTGAGTTCAGCAGCAGCGCCACCAAACCCGACGCCAACATCCGCGGCGCCACCAAGCGCTGCACCGGGTTGATGCCCAGAACCTCCATCGCGTCGATCTCCTCGCGGATCGTGCGCGACCCCAGATCAGCGCACATCGCCGTCGCCCCCGCACCAGCCACGATCAACACCGTCACCAACGGACCCACCTGGGTGACCGCACCGAACGCCGCCCCTGCCCCCGACAGATCCGCCGCCCCGAGCTCGCGCAACAGGATGTTCAGCGTGAACGACACCAGCACCGTGAACGGAATCGCCACCAGCAGCGTCGGCATCAACGACACCCGCGCCACGAACCACGACTGCTCCAGAAACTCCCGCCACTGAAACGGCCGCACGAAAACGAACTTCACCGCATCTGCCGACATCGCGAACAACCCTCCGACGGCCTGCATCGGCCCAGAGATGCCGCGCCCCAGGGCAATACCAGGAGACCAGCGTCCGGCGTTGCCATCGGCCATATCGATCCTCAGCCCCTCTCCGTCGCGCCCGCTACTACTCCTACCACAGATCATGTCAGGACTGACATGATTTTGCGAGAAGGTTGACGAGAGCGTTCAGATAGCACCCAGGGCGTGGGTTACTCGCACTTCTGCACCGCAACCGCTATCTCAGCGGTGTCGGTGCGGGCGATTCAGTGCGTCAGGACAGCAGCGGTGCCAGGCCCGAACGGAGGAGGTCGACACTGGCGACGACGATCTCGCGGATGTCGCCCTTGCAACCGCCACGGCCCCAATTCTCCACCGCTGCAACGAGAGCCGCGGCCAGCGTCGCACCCGCGACCTCTGCAACCAGATCGACGTCCTGCACGTCCGCGTATCGAGTCTTGACGAAGTCGGTCAGCGCCGAGGCGAACGACGCCTGCACGACGCGGAGATGGCTGGCGATGCGTTCGGCGTTGATCAGCTCCGTCCGTGCCGTCGCCGCCTGGCGCACGACCTCGAGCTCGTGCGGGAAGGTCTCGACGCTGGCCAGAACCGCTTCGAAGAGTGACTCCGAGGAGGGTCGCTGCGCGAGCGCTTCGGAGAGCCACTCCAGATGGGTGTCGTAGTCCTGAAAGAGCACGGCTTCCTTCGTCGGAAAGTGCCGAAAGAAGGTGCGCTCGGTAACCCCGGCCTCTCGTGCCAGCTCGGTAACCGTCACGTTCGAGAAGCCCTTGCTCGCGAAGCTCGCCAAAGCAACTCGTCGAAGCGCTTCGTGCGTCGTCCGCCGGCGAAGCTCGTGGAGGTTGGGCTTCGTGGGCGTCATAACCCGGCGATCGTATCTCACCCCTTCCAAAATATGTCAGCACTGACATCTTCCAATTGTGTCAGTACTGACATATTGTTCGATCGAGTACTCGCCTACCGAGAAGGAGAACTGGGCAATGAGCGATTACGACGCGATCGTCGTAGGTGCCGGTCACAACGGACTGACCGCGGCGGCACTCCTGCAACGCGAGGGCCTGAAAACGGTGTGCTTGGAGGCCAACACCTACACCGGCGGCATGGCGGCGACCGTTGAGCTGATCGACGGATTCCGTTATGAGATAGCCGGTTCGGTGCAGTTTCCCACGTCCAGCGTGATCGCCAAGGATCTGGGATTGGACACCCTCGCCACCCTCGAGCCGGAAGTCATGTCGGTCAACATCGGGGAGGGCGGAGAGGAGCCGATGATCTTCTACCGGGATCCGATGAAGCTGATGGCACACCTCGGTGAGAGGCATGGCGCCGAAGCCATGATGGGGATGACCGGGCTGATCGAGTGGAGCCAAGGCCCGGCGCGCGCGCTCGGCCGCTTCGACGTGCGCAAGCCGCCCAAGACGCTCGACGAGATGTTCGCCTGCGCCTCGAACGAAGCCGAGCGCAAGGCCATTCACGAGATGTTGTTCGGGTCGGCGATGGACGTCATCGACCGCTATCTGCCCGACAAGGACAAGCACGCGGTGATACGCGGGATGATGGCCTTCCTCGCCGTGAACTCCACATACCGCGGGCCGTACACGCCTGGCAGCGCAACGTGTCTGGCCTTCGCGCTGGCGGTCCCCGACGACACCACGGCGATGATGACCAAGCTGGACGGTGGCATCGGCGCACTGACCCAGCACCTACACGAGCTGTTCCTCGCCACCGGCGGCGAACTCCGACTTCGCACCAAGGTGGACAAGATCCTCGTCGAGAACGACCGCGTCACCGGGGTACGGCTGCGCGATGGTTCGGAGATCACCGCGTCGGTCGTCGTGTCCAACCTATCCCCCGACGTGACCCTCCTCGACATGGTCGGAGTCGAACATCTACCGTCGGATCTGGTCTCCCGCCTGACCGGTCGTGACCACCGCGCGGCGTACATCCAGATGCACTTCGCCCTCGACGGCCTCCTCGAATACGCCGCGCCCTACGAATTTCTCAACGAACCGGGCATGCAGCAGTCGGTCAGCATCTTCGGCACACCCGAAGAACAGCAGTGGCAATGGGAGATGTGCGCACGTGGCTTCCTGCCGGACAACCCGTCACTGGGCCTCCAGATCCCGTCGGTCACCGACCCCCAGCTCGCGCCTCCCGGCAAGCACGCCGCAAGTGCATTCGCGTACGCCTTCCCCGTCGAGGTCGACCGCGAACAACACGGTCGGCTCAAGAACGAGATGGCAGAGCGGGTCATCGACAAGATCACGCAGTTCGCCCCCAACTTCAGGGACATTCAGATCCGGCACATCACCTTTGCGTCGTATCACATGCAGACCATGTTCGGAGCGCCTGCTGGCGACTTCTGCCATGGACTGCTGCACCCGGATCTGATGGGTCAGAACAGGCCCGGCCCCAAGGGATTCCTCGACCTACCCGTGCCGATCGATGGGCTCTACCTCGGCGGCGCCGGCTGCCACGGCGGTCCAGGAATCACGTTCACCCCCGGCTACAACGCCGCCTACCAAGTTCTCGACGACTCGCCGGCCACTCGCTGACATGACGTATTCGATCGCCGAACCCTGCGTCGACATCAAGGACAAGGCGTGCGTCGAGGAATGCCCCGTCGACTGCATCTACGAGGGTGCTCGCATGTTGTACATCCAGCCCGACGAGTGCGTGGACTGCGGCGCCTGCGAACCGGTCTGTCCGGTGGAGGCCATCTTCTACGAGGATGACATTCCCGATGAGTGGAGCGGCTACACCCAGATCAACGCCGACTTCTTCAGTGAGCTGGGATCACCGGGCAGCGCGTCCAGGACGGGCATGACGGCGAACGACCCACAGATGGTGATGGACCTGCAACCGATGGGCAGGACCGCTGACGGCAGCCGTCATTCTTAGGGTAAACCCCGATTTCATTCCCGCGAATGACGGCTAGCGTGCGGTCATGACCACGGCACTCCCCGTCGCCACTCGCTTCTTGGTGGAGTGGTACCGACCAAACCTGACGCGGGAGTTGATCGACGGCATGGTCGCCGGGCTCAACGCGGCCATCGCGATCCTGTCCGCCGAGGGGTCACCGGTGTGGCTGGTGATGACGGTGGCGGTACCCACCGACGAGGTGCTCTACGGCGTGTTCGCCGCCGACACACTGGACCTGGTGCGGGCTGCCTGCGAGCGGGCCGGGTCGGTGCCCGAGCGGATGAGCGTCGACATCGACGCCCGCACCTTCTAGGGCTTGCTTGCGGCGTGCAGGGCGACGATGCCGCCGGAGAGATTGCGCCAGCGCACCGCCGACCATCCGGCAGTCGAGATCTGCTGCGCCAGTTCGGGCTGATCGGGCCATGCGCGGATCGACTCGGCGAGATACACGTAGGCGTCCGGGTTCGACGACACTGCGGTGGCAATCCGCGGCAGCGCCTTCATCAGGTACTCCTTGTAGACGGTGGCGAACAACCCGTTCGTCGGCGTGGAGAACTCGCACACCACCAGCCGGCCACCGGGGCGCGTCACCCGCGCCATCTCGCGTAGCCCGGCCTGGTGATCGACGACGTTGCGCAGTCCGAAGCTGATCGTCACGGCGTCGAACGTCTCGTCGGCGAAGGGCAGCCGCGTGGCGTCGCCCGCGACCTTGGGCACGTCCCTGGCTGCGCCCGCTGCGAGCATTCCCACCGAGAAGTCGCACGCCACGCACGCCGCCCCCGATGCGGCCAGCTCCACCGTCGACACCGCGGTCCCAGCCGCCAAGTCGAGCACGGTGTCGCCTGGGCCGATCTGCAGCGCAGCGCGGGTCGCCCGTCGCCAGTACCGGTCCTGACCGAGTGACAGCACGGTGTTGGTCAGGTCGTACCGTCGCGCGACGCCGTCGAACATGGACGCCACTTCGTGCGGGTCCTTGGCCAGCGTCGCCCTGTTCACGGTGCCGACGCTACCTGTGAATGTGCACGTGGCGGGAATGGGTAACCCCCTCACGCGTTGGTACCCCGCAGGAGGCACACGGAACGAAAGAGGAGAAGGCATGGCTGACAAGGTTTGGTTCATCACGGGTGCGTCGCGTGGCTTCGGCAGGGAGTGGACGATTGCGGCCCTGGAGCGCGGCGACAAGGTGGCGGCGACGGCGCGGGACACCGCGACACTCGACGACCTGGTCGCCAAGTACGGTGACGCACTGTTGCCGATCAAGCTGGACGTCAACGACCGCGCGGCCGACTTCGCGGCGGTCCGGGCGGCCCACGACCACTTCGGTCGGCTGGACATCGTCGTCAACAACGCCGGCTACGGCCACTTCGGCTTCATCGAGGAGCTCACCGAGCAGGAGGCCCGCGACCAGATCGAGACGAACGTCTTCGGTGCGCTGTGGGTCACCCAGGCCGCGCTGCCCTACCTGCGGGCCCAGCGCAGCGGCCACATCATTCAGGTGTCGTCGATCGGCGGCATCACCGCATTCCAGAACGTCGGCATCTACCACGCCTCGAAGTGGGCGCTCGAGGGCTTCTCGCAGTCGCTTTCCCAGGAGGTCGCGCCGTTCGGCATCCACGTGACGCTGATCGAGCCTGGCGGGTTCTCCACCGACTGGGCGGGCTCGTCGTCGAAACGCTCCGCGCAGCTGCCCGACTACAAGGAAGCGCACGAGGCGGCCGAACGCGCCCGCAGCCAGCGCGTCGCCACGCCCGGTGACCCGCAGGCATCCGCCGCCGCGGTGCTCAAGATCGTCGACGCCGAGAAGCCGCCGCTGCGGGTCTTCTTCGGGTCTCTGCCGATCCAGCTCGCGAAGGCCGACTACGAGAGCCGGATCAAGACCTGGGACGAGTGGCAGCCGGTCGCCGAGCTCGCGCAGGGCTAGGCGGCCTTGCGGCGGGCCTCGCCCATGACCGCGTCGTAGTGGCCGAGCAGCTGATCGCACACCGCGGGCCAAGTGCGGTTCAGCACGCTACGGCGGGCGGCCACCGAGTAGCGTGCGCGCTCGGCGATCAGGTGATCGACGGACTCGGACAGTCGGGCTTCGAACTGGCTGACGGGCAAGAGCAATCCGGTGTGCATGGGCGTGACCAAATCACGCGGTCCGCCCGCATCGGGAGCGACGACCGGTAGGCCGGACGCCATCGCCTCCTGCACCGCCTGGCAGAAGGTCTCGTGCTCACCCGCATGCACGAAAACGTCCATGCTCGCGTACGCGGCGGCCAGTTCGGCACCGTACAGCGCGCCGGTGAAAACAGCTGAGGGCATGAGGGATTCGAGCTTGGGTCGGTCGACGCCGTCACCGACGACGACCACCCGAAGGTCCCCGCGGGCGGCCAAGCCGGCCAACCGTTCGACGTGCTTCTCCGGCGCAAGGCGGCCGACGAAGCCGATGATCGGCTTGCCGTCGGGCGACCACCTGGCACGGAGCGCGCCGTCACGCGCGGAGGGCACGAAGCCCGTCACGTCGACGCCTCGTCCCCAGTGATGCACCCGCGGGACGCCATGTGCGACCAGGTTTTCCATCGCCGACGTCGATGGCGCAAGGGTGCGGTCGGCGCGCGAGTGCAGATGACGCGTCCACGCCCATGCGACCCGCGACATCATGCCGACGCCGTAGCTCTCTGCGAAACCCGCGATGTCGGTTTGGAATACGGCCACCGTCGGCACGCCAAGGAAGCGCGCGGCATGCAACCCGCCGTAGCCGAGCAACGCGGGCGATGCGAGGTGCACCACGTCGGGCTTGAATCCCCGCAGCACGCCCACCATCCGCGGCCGGGGCACACCCAGCGGCAATGAGGTGACCTTGGGGAACATCCGCGACGGCACCCGATGAACGCGGATGCCATCGTGCAGACGTTCGGCGGGCTCCTCGCCGCGCGGTGTGTCCGGGGCGATGACGAGCGCCTCGTGGCCCGTGCGACGGAGATGCTCGATCACCCGAAGCACCGAGTTGGAAACACCGTTGACGTTCGGGAGGAAACTCTCTGCGACGATCGCAACGCGCACAACGGAATAGTGACAGCGTCGACTGTCGAGGAGGTTGCGTAGAGGAATACGACACGCAAAGAGTCGCCCCCGCATACTGGAGGGGTCACATCAACGAGGAGGCACCAATGCGGGTTGTGCGAACGGCGCTGGTGGTCGCCTTCAGCCTCGTATTGGTGGTCACCGGGTGCAGCCGTCAGATTACCGGGACCGCCCAGGTGGACCCCAACCAAACGCTGGCCAGCATCACCAAGGACGGGTTCGGCATCCGCGCGGGCTCCGAAGAGGCGCCAGTGCAGGTGGAACTCTACACCGAACCGCAGTGCAGCCACTGCGCCGACCTGCAACACGACTTCGGCGATCAGATCGCCTACTACATCGGCATCGGGGCACTCGCGGTGACGTACCGCCCGGTGACCTTCCTCGATCAGGTGCCCGACGGATACTCCGCGCACGTCGCCAAGGCGATGTTCGCGGCCGCGGCGCCCGGTGGTGCCGAGGGCACCGACGGCACGACCGCACGCGCGTTCCAGCACTTCGTCCAAGACCTGTGGGGACATCAGGATCTCGGAGGGCCAGGCCCCTCGGAGAACGACATGGCCGACATGGCGCAGAAGTCGGGAATCCCCGCCAGCCAGGTCGACGCGATCGCGAGCGGCGCGTCGGACGTCGACACGAAGAACATGACCGACACCAACATGGAGTTCCTGTTCGAGATCGACCAGGTGAACACCGGAACGCCGACGATCTACGACCTCAAGAAGGACGAGAAGATCGACATCTACGACAACGACTGGCTTTCCAAGTTGATGGCGTCCTGACGATCCAGGCGCCGCTGCACGACAGCCAAGCCGAATAGGGCCGCCCAGGCGATCAACCAGCCGACCACCGCGATCGATCCGGCGGGGATGATCGCCAGCGAGGCGTTGCGGTGCTGCACCCGCACCAGGTCGGGGTTGGTCTTGTCGTACTCCACGTAAATCCGCATGCCCGTGTCCAATTCGGACGGATAGAGCACGCCGAGCT
Source organism: Mycobacterium sp. AZCC_0083 (assembly GCF_014202335.1). Lineage (GTDB taxonomy): Bacteria > Actinomycetota > Actinomycetes > Mycobacteriales > Mycobacteriaceae > Mycobacterium. Next base: position 131,704 of record NZ_JACHGP010000003.1, read on the forward strand.
CCGGCCGGTACGTGACGCGGTCTGGCGTGACGAACTCGATGGTGGAACGGCGCGGGCCCGCATCGAGAACCTCGGCGGCGGCCACTCCCATGTTGTGTTCGATCTGACGGTCGTTGCGCCACGCGCCGAATACCAGGAGCAGCGACATCAGGGTGACCAGGAACGCCGCGATGACTACCCCGATGCGCGTCCAACGAATGATGCGCTGCGGGCGCGTCTCGCCGGGTTCGCCGTACAGGTGCGGAATCACGATGGCGCGCACCGCGTTCAACCGCGCAGTGATCTCCTTGATCACAGTGCGGCCTTGATCGACGCGTGCAACGCCCGCAGCGATGAGCGGTCGGCCTTCACCTCCAGCACCCGCATGCCGTCGAATTCCTCGGTCAGTGCGGCGGAGAGATCGTCGGCCTCGACCTGACGGCTTTCCACGTGATACGCGCGGCACAGCGCGCCGACGTCGACGTCGTGCGGGGTGCCGAAGATCCGTGCGGACACGTCGGAGAACCGGGGGTCGCCCTGCTCGAGCAGTTCGAAGATGCCGCCGCCGTTGTCATTGGACACCACGATGGTCAGGTTCTTCGGGGTCGGCTCGGTGGGGCCGATCAGCAGGCCCGAGCTGTCGTGCACGAACGTGAGGTCGCCGATCAGCGCGATGGTGCGTCCGCCCGTGCGGTCATGGGCCAGCGCCGCGCCGATCGCCGTCGACACCGTTCCGTCGATCCCTGCGACGCCGCGGTTGGACCGCACCTTGATCTTGGGGGCCACACCTCCCGGGTGAATCAGGTCGACCAGCGCGGCGTCGCGGACCGGGTTGGACGCGCCGAGCACCACCTGGTCGCCGTCGCGCAGACCCTTGGCGATGGCGGCCGCGACGTGCAGCCCCGTCGTCAGCGGATGCGCGGCGAGTTGCGCGCGGACCGTCTCGACGGCCTTGGCGTTCGCCGCGGCGCACCGCTTCAGCCATTCGGGGTCGGGCGTTCCCGAAGTCACGGCGCGGGTGCCGGTGGCCTGCGAGTTTCCGGACACGTCGGGCCAGCGTGGCCCGGTGGTCAGGGCGAACACCGGAACGGACGAATCGGCCAGCAGCGTGGACACCTGCCGGTGCAGCGTCGGGCGCCCGAGCATGATCACCTGCTGAGGGCGCAGCGACGGCAGCGCCAACGGATGCAGCGGGTTGGCCGCGGGCGGTGCCGTCGGCTCGGCGACGGTCGGCAGGTGCGCGAGGTTCTGCTGCACGCCGGCACCGTGGCCGGCGATGACGACGGTGTCGGGGGTCAGGTCGATGTCGAGCGGCTGATCGAACGTCACCGGCGGCGTGTACGTCCAGGACTTCCCGTCCGGCCTGCCTGCCGGAGCGTAGTCCCCGGTGGAGACGGCGTCGGGCACCAACGGCTCGCGCAGCGGGATGTCGAACTGCACCGGTCCTGCGTTCGCGCTGCGAGACCCCTTGGCGGCCACCAGGACTCGACAGGTCGCCGAACGCCACTGGGCGTTGAGTTCGTTCAAGTGCTCAGTCGCGCCCTCGGCGAGGCCGAGACTGATCGTCTCCCGCATCTGGGTGCCGAAGTAGCCGAGCTGTTCCATCGTCTGGTTGGCGCCGGTGCCGAGCAGTTCGTAGGGCCGGTTGGCGCTCAGCACGATCAGCGGCACGCGCGCGTAGTTGGCCTCGATGACCGCGGGCCCGAGGTTGGCCACCGCGGTGCCCGACGTCATCGCGACGCAGACCGGCGCTCCCGCCGCGACGGCCAGCCCGATCGCCAGATAACCGGCCGTGCGCTCGTCGATGCGGACGTGCAGCCGCAAGCGGCCGTCGCGGTCGGCGTCGTGCAGGGCGAAGGCCAGCGGAGCGTTGCGCGAACCGGGGCACAACACGACGTCGCGGACGCCGCCGCGAACGAGTTCGTCGACGACGACGCGGGCCTGCGTCGTCGAGGGGTTCATGATGCCGCCACTAGATCACTGTGTCATACGGCCGCAGCGAAGAACTCCAGCGCTGCGGCGTTCACGGGCTCCGGCCGCTCGAGGAAGCCGAGGTGTCCGGTATCGGGTATCTGCAGGTAGCGGCCGTTCGGGAGGGCGTCGGCGACCTCGCGGGCCAGATGGGGCGGCAGCACGATGTCGTCTGAGAAGCCGACCACCAGCACCGGCGCCGTGATGTTCCGGTAAGCAGGCAACCGGTTGCCCTCCGGCGCGATCCTGTTCTGGCTGCGCAGCCCTGGCGTCGGCTTGGTGGGCCACATGGTGAACATGTCGATCCAGTCGCGCACGGCCTGATCGTCGTTGAGCGTCTTGCGCGAGAAGTTCTCCAGCAGCCTGACCCGTGCGTCGTACTTCGGAGGGAGCTCGACACCGGACTCGAAGAGCTCCTCCTCGGCGGCGCGGAAGAAGTCGCGGGTGCGGTCCTCGCGGCCGCGAGTGGCCATCAGCACCGCTGCGGATACCAGGTCGGGGCGGGCCAGCATTAGCTCCTGGGTGACGAACGATCCCATCGAGTTCGCCACGATGCGGACGGGGCCCGCCGCGAGCTTCTCGATCAGCGCCGCGGTGTCGCTGACCATCTGCCCTGTGGTGAAGCCCTGGGCGTTCTCGGTCGCGCCGACACCGCGGTTGTCGAACGTGATGATGCGGTAGCCGGCCCGCAGGAAGGCCGGTACCTGGTGCAGATGCCAGGTCCGGCCCGCTCCCCCGCGGCCGGCGATGAACAGAACGGGCTCCCCCGAGCCGCGGTCGTCGTAGGCCAGATTCACCCCGGCGACCCTACTCGACGGCGGCTTGTGTGCGCGCGGTAGCGGTGAGAGCGTTACCGGGCGTGCACAAATCACCGGGTGGCGACGGGCTGGCGTTTCTTGCCGCGGCCGCGGGCGGCGCGAATGGCCTGTTCCCACAGCAGCAGGGTGGTGTGCTTGAGCAGGGTGGGCGTGATCAGTTCCTTCGAGAACAGGGCTGCCGCGGCTGCCTTGGTGGCGACCGAGGCCTTGGACAGGTGCCCGGAGTCGAACGGCGGCTGTGGGTCGTACTCGATGCCCAGCTGGATGGCCTTGGCCTTGGCCTCTCCGCCGATCTGGCCGGCCAGCCACAGCCCGAGATCGATGCCCGCCGACACGCCTGCGCACGTGACGATCGACCCCTCGCGCACGATCCGTTCGTCGCTCACCGGCGTCACGCCGAAGGCCTTCAGCGTCGGCACCGCCATCCAGTGCGACGTGGCGCGCTTGCCCTCGAGCAGCCCCGCTGCGGCCAGGATCACCGAGCCGGAGCACACCGACGCGGTCCAGTCCGCGGTCTGGTTGGCCTGTCGCACCCAGGCGAGCAGCTTCTCGTCGCGGGCGTGCTCGAACGTCGTCATCCCACCGGGGATGAGCAGCAGGTCGGGCGAAGGGGTTTCGTCGAACGAGTGGGTGGCTCCGACGAGGAGCACGCCGGAGTCCGCGGCGATCGGGCCCGGCTCATGCCAGACGAACCGGACCTCGGTGTCGGGCAGGTTGCGCAGCACCTCGTAGGGACCGATGAAGTCCAGCGCGGTGAAGCCGGGGTAGAGCACGATGGCGATCTGCATGATTCTCTCTCCTAAGCGAAGGTCTTGCGGTACTGGTCGGGTGATACGCCGATGCGTCGAACGAAGTTGCGCCGCATGGTTTCTGCCGTGCCGAAGCCGCAGCGTGCGGCGATTACGGTGACGGTGTCGTCGGTCTCCTCCAACTGCCTGCGCGCGGCCTCGGTGCGGACGCGCTCGACGTAGGCTCCTGGTGCCTCGCCGACCTCGACGGTGAACACCCTGGTGAAGTTCCTCGGGCTCATCGCGGCGCGACGGGCGAGATCGGTAATGCTGTGCGCGCCACCGGGTTCGGACTCGATGGCCTCCTGGACGTCGCGAATGGGTGCCCGCTTGGCGCGCGGCATCCACACCGGCGCGGCGAACTGTGTCTGCCCGCCAGGGCGGCGCAGGTAGAGCACCAGCCACCGGGCGACGGTCTGCGCGGCGTCGGTGCCGTAGTCCTCCTCGACCAGCGCGAGGGCCAGGTCGATGCCCGCGGTCACCCCTGCCGCCGTCCACACGGATTCCGAGCTGCGCACGAAGATCGGTTCGGGATCCACGTCGACGTCGGGGAACTCGCGCGCCAGCTGCCCGGCGTACGCCCAGTGCGTGGTGGCGAGACAACCGTCGAGCAGTCCGGCCTGCGCGGCCAGGAACGCTCCGGTGCACACGCTGACGACGCGCCGCGACGTGGTGGCAGCCACCCGGACCCAGGCAACGGCGCCGGGGTTCTGGCGCACCGCGTCGATGCCGATGCCGCCGGGAAGGACGACGGTGTCGATGGGGCGCCAGGGGTCAGGCAGCGGCTTGGCGACGAGCTCGAGTCCGGTGCCGGTACTGACCGGTTTTCCGTCGAGCGACGTGATGGTGACGTCGTAGCCGTCGTCCTGGCGGCCGCGGCTGAGCAGGTACAGCGTGGCGCCGGTGAACACCTCGAACGGGCCAACCAGGTCGAGGGCCTGCACGCCCTCGTATGCCGCGATGACCACCGACCGCTTCACAGACTTCAGTGTTCGCGACGCAGGCCTTGTCGTCTATGCCACGCACCCCACAGATCAGGACAGCGTGGCTTAGAGTCTCTTCAATCCGCGCATGATCTTGAAGAACGGCCCCATCGCTGCCAGACCGTTGCGCAGGCTCCTCTGCATGACGCTGCAGTGCAGCAGAACCACATGGCGGACCCCGCAATCGCGCCACTCCGCTGCCTGTTCGATGACCTCACCCGCCGTCCCCACCAGCGCCATGTCCCGAACCAGTGACGAAGGGATGGACTTGATATACGACAGCGCCGTCGGCTCATCCCAGTCCTGGGGCAAGATGTCTTGCGCGCCCGCGAAGCCGACCCCCAACGGGTGCTGTGCACCGTGTTGAGCAAAGAACTCGTCCGATGCGTTCAACGCGGCCGCCTTGACCATTTCTGACTCCAATGCCTCATCCACCTCCCCGCGGGTACGGCCCGTGAGGACGGGCAAACATATCGCCGGAACGATCGACATCGGGTCGCGCCCCGCATCCGAGGCAGCCGCTCGAACCACTTCCAGGCGCCGCGCATACTCCTCCGGCTTGTGTGAGAAGGCCGGGAAGAAGCCATCCCCGTAGCGTCCGACGGCGCGCAACATGCGCGGACCGTGCCCGGCGATCCAGATCTCGGGCCACTTGCCCTTGTACCGCGGCAGATCGAATACTGCGTTGTGCAATGGGAAGTACGGCGAATCCCGGTTCACCAGTTCACCGTTCGAGTCCCACAGCGCGCGGATCGTGGCCATCGCCTCCTCGAATCGCGCGACCGGCTTCGACCAATCCACCCCGTAGGGCTCGTTGCCCTCGCGTTCACCGGTGCCAATGCCGAGGATGGCCCGACCTCGGGTCAACAGGTTCAAGGTCGCGGCGGCCTGCGCGGTGACAGCCGGGTTGCGGCGACCGGTATCGGTGACAGCCACGCCGAGGGGGATGCGACCAATGCGGTTGCGTGCGGCAATGTGCCCGAGCATCGTCCAAGGCTCCATGTAGGCGTCCGCCGAAGGCAGGATCTTGGCTGCGCCACAGTATTTCGGTTGCCACAGAGCCCGAGGGAACAACGCGTTGAGATGGTCGGGCACCCAGAACGAGTCGAGGCGGCTGGCGACAGCACTGAGATAGCTGGCTCGGGTGAAGGTGTCGGCCGCTGGGCGGCCGGCGATGATGAAATCCACTAGGCCTACACGAAGTCCGGACATGTCTGAGCCTCTCGTCGATACCGATCGATCCGGCTCAGTGTCTCGCCTTGCACAGCGGCGGCCTCGAGTAGTCGGCTACTCGAAAATCAGCGGGTAGCAGGCCGTCACGCGCTCGATCCACCACTGCCGTCGCTCAGAGCGTGCGGCCAACGCGGCCAACCGCGCGGGATCCGGCGCCACCGGCCCGACCGGCAGATAGCCGTCGACCGGCGGCGACGGGTCGGTCACGTCCTCGACGAACAGCCCGCCGGTGCCCAGCCCGCAGGCGTGCCGCAGGTCGGGCAGGCACGCGGCGGCCAGCAGTCCGCGTGACATGCCGATCGCCGAGTCCAGCGCGCTGGACACCACGATCGGCACGTCGATCTGGCCTGCGATGTCCAGCAGGCGTGCGACACCGCCCAGCGGGGCGACCTTGACCACGGCGATGTCGGCGGCCTTCGCGCGTACCACCAGCAGTGGGTCGTCGGCCTTGCGGATGCTCTCGTCGGCGGCCACCGGCACGTCCACCAGGCGCCGTACTTCGGCAAGCTCGGGCACCGTCGCACAGGGCTGCTCGAGGTACTCGAGCGGTCCGTCGGCGGTCAGTGCCCGTGCGGCCGCGACTGCTTCCTGCACCGTCCAGCCGCCGTTGGCGTCGACCCGGACCAGAGGCACCAGGGCGCGCACCGCGTTGACCCGAGCGACGTCGTCGGCCAGCGTCTGGCCCGGCTCGGCCACCTTCACCTTGGCCGTCCGCGCGCCGGGGAACCGGGCGAGCACGTCGGGCACCCGGGCCGCGTCGACGGCGGGCACCGTGGCGTTGATCGGGATGCGCGTCCGCAGCGGTTTCGGCGGCTCGGTGTAGGCGGCCTCGACGGCGGACGCGAGCCAGTGCGCGGCCTCGACGGGTCCGTACTCGAGGAAGGCGCCGAACTCCCCCCAGCCGACGGGACCCTCGAACAGCGCCACCTCGCGAACGTCGATGCCGCGGAACCGAACTCGCATCGGAAGCGCGACGACGTGCAGACGCGCGAGCAGGTCGTCGAGTGATGGCGTCATACGGGCCTAGACCGCGCGGCCGCTGCCCTCCCAGTGCGGTCTGCGGAGGTCCTTCTTCAGGATCTTGCCGGTGGGGTTGCGCGGCAAGGCGTCCACGATGTCGACGGTCTTCGGGCACTTGTAGGCGGCCAGCTGCTCGCGGGCGAACGCGATGATCTCCGCCTCGGTGGCCTCGCCGTCAAGCGCCACAACGGCTTTCACCGCCTCACCCCACTTCTCGTCGGGCACGCCGATGACGGCGACCTCGGCGACGGCGGGATGCTCGGCCAGCACCCGCTCGACCTCGATCGAATACACGTTCTCGCCGCCCGTGATGATCATGTCCTTTAGCCGGTCCTCGACGAAGATGTAGCCCTCTTCGTCGACGCGGCCGATGTCACCGGTGCGGAACCAGCCGTCCTCGGTGATCGCCTCGGCCGTCGCCTCCGGCTTGTTGTGGTAACCCTTCATCAATTGCGCTGAGCGGAACCACAATTCGCCCTGCTCGCCCTCCGGTACGTCCTCCAAGGTGTCGGGGTTCACCACGCGCACCTCGGCGTTGGGGATGAGCGTCCCTGCACTCGACAGCCGCTCCTCCTTGCCGGGATCGCGGTGGGCCTCGGGAAGCAGGTGGCTGATGACGCCGCACAACTCGGTCAGCCCGTAGGCCTGGATGAAGTCCGTGTTCGGCCATGCCTTCAGCGCCGCACGGAGCAAGGGCAGCGGCATGGGTGATGCGCCATACGAGTAGGTCTTCAGCGCGCCGAACAGCTTGACGGCGTCCTCCCCCGATTCCAGCACCTTGGCCAGCACCGCGGGCACCAGGAAGGTTCGGTTGGCGCCCTGCAGGATCGCACCGGCAAGCGCGGCGCCGTCGACGTCGCGCGTCACCACACTTGGCACCCCGTTGTGGATGCCGAGCTGGGCGTAGGACGAGCCGCCGACGTGGAACAGCGGCATCGACACCATGTTCTTGTCGCCCTCGTCGAACTCGAATCCCTCCTGCCCGTTGACCGTGTGGGCGATGAGGTTGGCCTGGGTCAGCAAGACGCCCTTGGGACGCCCGGTGGTGCCCGACGAGTACATGACGATGCAGACGTCGTCCGATTCGACGTCGGCACCCCGGCCGACCGGAGTCGCAGAGGCCAGCACGGCCTCGTACTCGTCGCCGTCCGCTCCGTCGGGCGTGACCTCGATGACGTGTTCGACGCCGCCGAGCTCGTCGCGGATCTTGTCGATCGCAGGCTTGAGGTCCGTCCCGACGATGAGCAGCTTGGCGCCGGAATCGTTGAGCACGTAGTCGAGTTCGTCGGCGGCGAGCCGGAAGTTGATGATCGCGTTGGCCGCGCCAAGCGACGCGGCGGCCAACGTCAGCTCCAGGCAGGCGGGGTGGTTCTTGTCGAGGAACGCGACGACGTCACCGCGCCCGACGCCGCGTTCGACCAACGCCCCGGCGAGGCGGCGGATGCGGTCGTCCCACTGTGCCCACGTCCACGTGCGGCCGAGATAGGTGATGGCCTCGGCGTCGGGTGTGACGTCCGCCCAGTGCGCCGTGCGTTCATCGAGGAATCGGGGATCGGCCAGCTCTGACATGACTCGAGCGTAGCCACGGCCGCGATCGTGTCAGTCGCCTTTCGCGTAAACCTGACGACCCGCGAGGTACGTCGCGCGAACCTCCAGGTCGGCGATGTCCTCGGGCGGCACCGCCCGCGGGTCGGCCGCCAGCACCACCAGGTCGGCGTACTTGCCGACCTCCAGCGAGCCGATCACGTCGTCGGCGAACAACTGGTACGCCGCGTCGATGGTCTGAGCGCGGATGGCCTGGTCGACCGTCAGCCGTTCCTCGGGCGCCATCACCCTGCCGCTCGGCGCGGTGCGCGTGACCGCCACGCTGATGTTGCGCAGCGGTTCCTCCGGCGTCACCGGCGGGTCGTTGTGCAGTGAGATCCGCATACCCGTCTTGACCGCGGATCCGCATGGCATCCAACGGGTTCCGTGTTCGGGGCCGAACAGGCCGTCGACGATGATGTCGCCCCAGTAATGAATCTGGTCGACGAACAGGCTGCACGTGACGCCCATGTCGTGGGCGCGCTGCAGCTGCTCGTCGCGGATCGCGCCGACGTGCTCGAGCCGCAGCCGGTGGTCGTCGCGGGGCCAGCGCCGCAGGGCCTCTTCATAGATGTCGAGGATCGTGTCGATGCCTGCATCACCCATGACGTGGCACGACATCGGCCAGCCCTTCGGGAAGTAGGCGCCGACGATCTCGGTGAGCTGCTCGGGCGTGTAGTTGGCGTGACCGCAGGATCCGGGCGTCACGCCGATGGTCCGGGTCGCGTCGGTGTCCAGATAGGGGAACGACAGGTCGATGTTGCCGATCCACGGTGAACCGTCGACCCAGATCTTGATGCCGACCTGCCGGAACAGGTCGTCGCCGTTGGCCGGAACCATGTCGGTGGACAGCTGGGTGTTGGAGATCTCGTAGGCCCGCAGCCGCACCGTGAGGCCGTTGCGCATCTGCTCGACGATCGGCCGGAAGACCGGGTCGAACGCCATCTCCGAACACGTGGTGAGCCCAGCACGGTTGAGCCGGGCGAGCTCGGCGCGCAGCATCGCGGGATAGTCGCTTGGCGTGATCGCGCCCCCCAACAGGCCGAACACCGCACCCGTTTCCTCTCCCGTGCCGTCCAGCTCGCCGTCGGCGTCGTGCCCGAACTTGGCGCCCTTGGGGTCGGGAGTATCGCGGGTCACCCCGGAACGTGCGGCCGCCGCGGCGTTGAAGAACACCTTGTGCCCGGAGTTGTGCACGATCACCAGCGGGGTGTCGGGGGCGATGCCGTTCAGCCAGGCCAGCGTCGGCTCGGGCAGACCCACTTGCAGCAGCGGATCCCAGCCGTTGAGGTAGGCGCCGTCGGCCCCGCGCTTGGCGACCTCGGAGCGGATCGCGGCGACGACGGCGTCCGGGTCGCGAACGGTGACCGGGCGGATGTCGACCATGCGGTCGGACAGCACGACGGCCTCCATCAACGGATGCCCGTGTGCCTCGATCAGCCCCGGCATGATGCAGCCGTCGCCGAGCTCGACGACGTCGGTGTCGGGCCCGATCCACACGTCGACGTCGGCCCGACTCCCGACCGCGACGATCCGCCCGTCGGCGACCGCGAGCGCTTCGGCGGTGGGACGCGCCTCGTCCACGGTCAGCACCGTCCCCAAAAGGACCAGCTCAGCAGGCATTAACGCAGCGATTCGCAGTCACGCAAAAGATTCTTCAGAAAAGTTTCGCGGCCCGTGTCGATTTCGGGGGGTTGCCAGTCGACGTCTAGTACGAGGGGCACTTGAACAAGAATGAACGGGCCCCGCCCACAACAACAAGGAGACAGAGAAATGGCGCGTTACATGCTGATCCTGCGGTCCACCCCTGCGGCCGAAGTGGCGATGGCGGAGCAGAACATCGACTTCGACCAGATCATCGAGTCGATGGGCCGCTACAACGAGGAGCTGATCAAGGCCGGCGTGATGCTGGCAGGCGAGGGCCTCGCCGGTCCCGAGGAGGGCTTCGCGGTCAACTTCGATTCCGAACCGCCAGTGGTCACCGACGGCCCCTACACCGAGGCCAAGGAGCTGTTCAACGGCTTCTGGATCCTCGACGTGTCATCGGCCGACGAGGCCAAGCAGTGGGCGCTCAAGTGCCCGCTGGGCACCGGCGCCAGGCTCGAGGTTCGCCGGGTGTCCGAGACCGAGGAGTTCGACCAGGACAACGAGTGGATCCAGAAGGAACTCCAGTGGAAGAAGGACGGCGTCTGGAAGTAAGCGTCCGCCGCCAACGCAAAATCCAGACACAGTCCCCGGCGATGTGACCCATCGCCGGGGACTGCGGCGCCCACGCGAGCGCACGATTGGTCCGGTACCGGTGACCGTTTCTGTAACACGTTCTAGTCTGTCCTTATGAGTGACGACCTGCTGCGCCATCCGATCCACTCCGGGCACATCACGGTGAGCGCGCTGAAGCGCCACAAGGACAAGCCGGTGCTGTTTCTCGGTGACACCACACTGACCGGCGGGCAGCTGGCAGAACGCATCAGCCAGTACATTCAGGCGTTCGAGGCGCTCGGCGCAGGCACAGGGAGCATCTCCGGCCTGCTGTCGCTGAACCGACCCGAGGTGCTGATGATCATCGGCGCCGGCCAGACCCAGGGCTACCGACGAACGGCACTACACCCTCTCGGCTCACTCGACGACCATGCCTTCGTGCTGTCCGACGCCGAGGTGACGTCGTTGATCATCGATCCGAATCCGATGTTCGTCGAGCGGGCCTTGGGCCTGCTCGAGAAGGTGCCGTCGCTCAAGCAGATCCTGACCATCGGCCCCGTGCCCGACGCATTGGCCGGGCACGCGGCCGTCGATCTCACCGCCGAGGCCGCGAAGTACGAGCCCAAGCCACTGGTGGCCGCGGACCTGCCGCCAGATCACATCGGCGGGATGACGTACACCGGCGGCACCACCGGCAAGCCCAAGGGCGTCATGGGTACGACGGGGTCGATCACCACCATGACGACCGTTCAGCTCGCCGAGTGGGAGTGGCCGGAGAACCCGCGGTTCCTGATGTGCACGCCGCTGTCGCATGCGGGCGCAGCGTTCTTCACGCCGGTCATCGTGAAGGGCGGCGAGCTCATCGTGCTGACGAAGTTCGACCCCGCCGAGGTACTGCGCGTGATCGAGGAGCAGAAGATTTCGTCGACCATGTTGGTGCCGTCGATGATCTACGCGTTGATGGATCACCCCGATTCGCACACCCGCGACCTGTCGTCGTTGGAGACCGTCTACTACGGCGCGTCGGCCATGAACCCGGTGCGATTGAAGGAGGCGATCAAGCGGTTCGGCCCGATCTTCGCGCAGTACTACGGCCAGTCCGAAGCGCCGATGGTGATCACCTACCTGGCCAAGGGCGATCACGACGAGAAGCGGCTGACCTCCTGCGGACGGCCCACGCTGTTCGCTCGCACTGCCCTGCTCGGCGACGACGGCAAGCCCGTCGCGCAGGGCGAGGTGGGCGAGATCTGCGTGTCCGGCCCGCTGCTGTGCGGCGGCTATTGGAAACTGCCAGAAGAAACGTCCCGAACTTTTCATGACGGCTGGATGCACACCGGCGACCTGGCGCGCGAGGACGAGGACGGCTTCTGGTACATCGTCGACCGGACCAAGGACATGATCGTCACCGGCGGGTTCAACGTGTTCCCCCGTGAGGTGGAAGACGTTGTGGCAGAACATCCTTCGATCGCGCAGGTGTGCGTGATCGGCACGCCGGACGAGAAGTGGGGCGAGGCGGTGACGGCCGTGGTGGTGCTGCGGCCCGACGCTCCGACCGACGAGGCGTCCGTCGCAACGATGACCTCCGAGATCCAGTCCGCCGTCAAGGACCGCAAGGGCTCGGTGCAGTCACCCAAGCAGGTGATCGTCGTCGACTCGGTGCCGGTGACCGCCCTCGGCAAGCCGGACAAGAAGGCCGTGCGCGCGCAGTTCTGGGCGGGTGCGGGCCGCGCCGTCGGCTAGCTTTCCCCGCGAGCAGTCGCAAATGGCCCTCATTTGGGCCGATTCAGGGCCATTTGTGTCTGCTCGGCAGGGCGTTCGGCTGCTCCGTCAGTCAACGCCCCATTGACGGCGATGCGTTTGCGAGTCACACTCTGGTGGCATATTGTCGACAACAGAACAATTTCTGTCCACGCATTTTCTGGTGGCATTCACACGAAACGAGGATCAAACCCCATGGGCGAGTTGCTGGCTGGAAAGACCGTCATCGTCACTGGTGCCGGCGGAGGGATCGGACTGGCGACGGCGCTGCATCTGCTGGAGGAAGGCGCCCAGGTGGTCGCCACCGTGCACAAGGAGTCGTCGCTACCCGAGCTGAAGGTCGACAACGACAACCTCGTCGCCCGCGTGGTGGACGTCGCCGACGAACAGCAAGTCAAGGACGTCATCGCCTTCGCAGTGCGAACGTTCGGCAAGCTCGACGGCATTGTGAACAACGCCGGTGTACTCATCCCCGGCACCATTCTCGACGCCTCAGTGGAGGACTACCAGAAGACCTTCGACGTCAACGTCAAGGGCGTCTTCCTTGGCTCGAAATACGCGATCCCCGAGCTGATCAAGGCCGGCGGTGGGTCGATCGTGAACTTCGGCTCGATCAACTCGATCGGCGCCGAGAAGCTGCTAACGACCTACACCGCCAGCAAGGGCGCCGTCCTGACGATGACGAAGGCCATCGCACTGGACTTCGGCTCGCAGGGGATCCGGGCGAACACGCTGTGCCCTGGATTCGTCGACACCCCGCTCAACGTCCCGCACTACACCGCGCTGGGTGGACGCGAGGAGCTCGAGGCTGGATTGCCCGACTTCCAGCCGATCGGGCGGGCGATCCTGCCCCTCGAGATCGCCCACTCGGTGGCCTTCCTGCTGTCGGATCATTCGACGGCCATCACCGGCACCGCGTTCGTCGTCGACGGCGGCGTCCTCGCCGGAGCCTGAAGCGTTGCGCTGGAGCACCATTGAACTATCCCGGCGGTCGGCCGGCCGGCCGCCGGGGCCGAGACGATTGAGGGGTCGACAGTGACATCGAATATCAGCGACGCCGATGAGCCCACCGTCGACGTCCTAGTCATTGGCGCCGGCCCCTCGGGCGCCGTGGTCACCCACACCGCCGCCGCAGCGGGCCTCAGCGTCATCTGTCTCGAGCAGGGCGACTGGGTCAACCCCAGCGACTTCCCTGCCAACCATCCCGAGTGGGAGCTGCTGATTCAGCACGACTGGGCCCACGACCCGAACGTGCGCGCACTGCCCTCGGACTACCCCGTCGACGTCACCGACTCCGATATGTGGCCGGTGATGTTCAACGCCGTCGGCGGGAGTTCCATCTTCTACGGCGCCGAGTGGCCGCGGCTGCTGCCCTCGGACTTCCGCGTCAAGACACTCGACGGCGTGGCTGATGACTGGCCGATCAGCTACGACGACCTCAAGCCCTACCACGACGAGGTCGACGAATTCATCGGCGTCTCCGGCGTGGGCGGTGACACTGCCTATCCCGAAGGTCTGGACTACCCGCTACCGCCGCACCCCCTTGGCAAGCCCGGTATCAAGGCCGCCGAGGCCGCGAACAAGCTTGGATGGCACTGGTGGCCCGGAACCAACGCCATCCCCAGCCAGAAGTACAAGACCCTTGAGCAGTGCGGGCGTTGGGGTGTCTGCGAATGGGGTTGCCCGCAGGGGGCCAAGGCGTCCTTCGACCTGATCTACATGCCGCAGGCGCAGCAGGCCGGTGCCCAGGTCATCACCGGGGCGCGGGTGCGCAAAGTGGTCACCGACGACGAGGGCAATGCCACAGGAGCGGAGTGGGTCGATCGGGATGGCACCGTTCGGTTCCAGCCAGCCCGGTCGGTAGTGCTGTGCGCCAACGGGATTGGTACCCCGCGGCTGCTGCTGCTCTCGGCCGATGACCATCACCCCGACGGCTTGGCCAACTCTTCGGGGATGGTCGGCCGCAACCTCATGCTGCACCCCAACTGCACCGCCATCGGTTACTACGACGAGAACCTCGAAAGTTGGCGCGGCCCAGCAGGTCAGCTGATCCACTCCATGCAGTTCTACGAGACCGACAAGTCCCGAGGCTTCGTGCGCGGCGCCAAGCTGCACGCGCTGCCGACTCCCGGACCGCTCAACACCATCGAGGCGCACCGGGAATTGGACTTCGACGATCTGTGGGGCCCCGCCATCCACGACGTCGCTCGCCGGTCCTCGAACGGCATCCTTTGGGCAGCGAACTCCGAAGACCTTCCCGATCCCGACAACCGGGTGAGGCTATCACCGGAGCAGGTCGATTCAGACGGCCTCCCAGCCCCGAAGATTCACTACACCGTCAGCGAGAACACCCGCAAGATCCTCAAGTTCACGGTCGAGCGGATGGTCGAGGCGCACGAGGCAGCTGGCGCCACCCGGGTCATCACCCAGGAACTGTGGGTGGATCAGCCGGGACACCTGCTTGGGACCGCTCGCATGGGTGACGATCCCACGACCTCGGTCGTGAACTCCTACGGCAAGGCCCATGATGTCGACAACCTCTACATCGCCGACGGCAGCATCTTCGTCACCTCCGGCTCGGCGAACCCGACCTGCACCATCAGCGCCCTGGCGCTGCGGGTGGGCAAGAAGGTCGTCGAGAACGTTTCGGCCCGAAAGGCACAGTCATGAAGGCCGCCCGCCGTCTATCGGTCCCGGTCCGCGACACCCACCCGCCGCGGGAGATGAGCCACGACGAAGTGGCCACATTGCTGCGGATCGCGGACTGCCTGATCCCCGCCGCCGGACCGAACCCGGCGGCCAGCAACGCCGAGAACTATCTCGAGTTTCTGCATCTCGCGCTGGCGGCGCGGGCGGATGCGTTCGACGCCGTGATGGATGCCGTCGCCACCCTCGCCGCGGTTCCCGACGAGGAACTGCGAGCGGCGCTCAAGCACGTGTGGGCCACCGACAAGGCGACCTTCGATCCGCTGTCGGCGATCCTGGCCGGCGCCTACTTCATGACCCCCCAGGTCATGGCACTCATCGGTTACCCCGGTCAGCACCGCGACCCCGCCGGCCTGGAAGACGCGGCCACCGAGCTGGAGACCGGGATCCTCGAGCCCGTCCTGGAGCGCGGGTCCATCTACGTCTCCGCTGCGGGCGAGTGACCGAACACGAGGCGGGACTACGGCTCCGGCGCGCCCAGTCGGCCGGGCGAGGTCCGGGTCAGGTCACTGGGAACAGCTATTGTCGACAATTAGGCATACCTGGTGGCGCGGGTTCGACATCCCCGCGCGGGCTTGATGCGAAAGGACTTCCAGTGTCTGAACCTACGACCGGAGCGTTCGCTGCCACCTTGGGCCGCAACGCCTCCAAGAAGGTTTCCTTTGGACCGATCGAGCAACGCACCACGCCGGGGTCGGTCGCCCACGTTCTGCGCACGGCGATTCTCGACGGCACTTTGGCACCCGGCAGTCAGCTCCGTGAGATCCCCCTGGCCGCCGATCTTGGTGTCAGCAGAGCTCCACTGCGAGAGGCCCTCGCGATGCTGGCCGACGAAGGCCTCATCGTGAAGTACCCGTACCGCGGAGCGTTCGTCGCCGAAGTCAGCGCCACCGGGATGTCGGAGATCGCAAGCCTGCGCAAACGCCTAGAGCCCTACGCCATCGAACTGGCGATTCCGCGATTGACCGGAACCAACCGGATCAAGGTCACCCGGCCCTTGGAAGACATGGCCATCGGCGCCGACAACAACGACCTGACGGCGACGATCGACGCGCACATGGCCTTTCACCGCGCCTTCTACGAGCTGTCCGAGCACAAGCTGCTGCTGGACTTGTGGAAGAGCTGGGAGGCGCAGCTGCAGATGTTCTTCTCCGCCGATCATCAGGCATTTGCCGACCTGCACGAATTGGTCGCCGAACATGAACGGCTGCTGAGCATCATCGACCGCGGCGACGTCGACGAAATCACCCGCGAGATCGCGGTGCACGTCCACAGTCCCTCAGCCGAAGAGGTCGCGGCCGAATCGACCGCGTCGACGGATGCGTGAGTACGTCGACTTCCTGGGTGCGCAATCCCCCTACGATGCCCTCGACGCCGCGGACCTCGCCGCCCTCGCGCGTCTGATCGAAGTCGAATACTTCGCCTCGGGAACCACCATCGTGGAAGCCGGCGGTTCGGCGTTGACCCACTTCTACGTCATCCGCACCGGCGAGGTCGAAATTCTCGACCGCGGCCGGGCCGTCGACGTGCTCGGGTCCGGTGAGACCTTCGGTCAAATCTCGGTACTGTCGGGGCTGCCGCCGCCGCTGAGCGCCCGAGCTGCCGAGGACACCCTGTGCTACCGGTTCCCCAACCCCCGCCCCGCCCTCCAGCACCCCGAGCGTCTGCAGTTCAGCCACTACGGGTCGCTGGTCACCCGGGAGCGGCTCGCCCGGTCCGGGTTGGTCGACCAAGCCCTGCGCTCTGCGCGCAACCAGATGCGTCCGGTGGTTTGGTGCCCGCTGCAGGCCACCGTCAGTGAGGCGGCCGCGGTGATGACCTGTTGGGGCACAGCGTCGTCACCCGGTGGGGTTCGTGCGGAACTTCGTCGTGGAGCACTCCGGGGAGCACCGCGGCCGGCTGGATCTGAAGGCCGGCGGCCTGGTGCCGATCGCCTCACTGGGGCGCTGGATCGCGGTGGTGAGCGGAGATGACCGCGGCTCTACCGTGACCCGCTTGCGTCGAGGTGAACAGGCCGGCCTGCTCACCGTTGATGAGACCGAAACGCTGGTGCGGGCCTTCGAGTACGTCTACGGATTGGTCCTCGGCCGGGAGATCGAGGCGATCCGGGCCGGTGACACCGCTGCCACCACGTGGATCGCGCCCAATCAGCTCGACACGTTGACCCGTCGCTATCTACGTGAGGCGTTCCGCGCCGTCGCCGAGGTGCAGAACCGTCTCGACGGCGAGTGGGTGGCCCGGTTGTCGTGACACGACGCTGGCGCGGCCCTCGTGAACAACCGCTGGCTCGGCCATGGCGGGAGGCCGAGTACGTCGTGGTGGACGTGGAGACCACCGGGCTGGACCTCAAACGCGACGCCATTGCTTCTTACGGAGCAGTGGTCATCCGTGACGGGCGAATCATGGTCTCGGAGAACACCTATGGACTAGTCAGCGTCGGCTGTGAAATGACGGCAGCGTCGACCGCGGTCCACACTCTGCGTCGCGTGGACATCGCCGACGCCCCACCGCTATCGCACGCGGTGGCGGTTCTCGACACCCTGCTGCAAAACCGGATCCTGGTCGCCCACGCCGCCTGGATCGAGCAAGCATTCCTGAGCCGGGCCTTCGCCGCGCACGGTGCCGCGCTGTGCTGCCCCGTCATCGACACCGCCGCTTTGGCGCGCGCCGAGGGTATCGCCCCGAGGTCCTCGCGCAGGGAACCCAATCTGGAATGGCCGGCCGAGGCGATCGGGCTGCCGGTGGTCAACCCGCACCACGCCCTAGGCGACGCCACCACCACTGCTCAAGTATTCCTCGCCCTGACCTCGCGGCTGGGTCGGCTCGGGTACCGCACAGCCCTGGACTTCGTCGACCTCACCGCCGGAGATCGAGCTCTCCAACGGAGGTGAGCACCGCGCCCTCCCGAGTCAACGGCTTTGGCTCCGCGCGGCTGGGCTGCATCCCGCGCTTGTGATTCATGCCCCAATCAAATCGTTCTCTTGTCGACAATCGCCAATATCAGTATGGTGGTGACCAGAGCGCCCGACCAATCGAGCGGCGCCCGCACCGAATCCCCGACGTCGAAGGAACTCCGAAACATGACCAAGAAGCTGGGCGGCATCCTCGCTGCCGTCTCGACTCCATTCGCCGCTGACGGCAGCGTCGACGAGGGCGCCCTACGCGGCCACGTCGACTTCCTCATCGACAACGGTCTGCACGGCCTGGTTCCCGGTGGCAGCACAGGCGAATTCGCCGCTCTGACCTCCGATGAGCGCAAGCTCGTCAACAAGGTGGTCATCGATCAGGCAGCCGGCCGAGTCCCCGTTGCCCCGCAGACCGGGTCCACCAGCACTGCCGAGGCGATCAATCTGTCCAAGCAGGCCGCCGACGACGGCGCCGACGCCGTGCTGCTGGTCCAGCCGTTCTACGAGGCGCCGACCCGCCACGAGGTCATCGAGTACTTCGCCACCGTCGGTGAGGCCGCCGGCGTGCCCGTCATCGCCTACAACCTGCCCGGCGCAACCGGCATGAACCTCGACCGCCCGTTCTACCGCGAGCTGCTCGAGCGCACCGACGCGGTGAAGTACATCAAGGACACGTCCGGTTCCATCGAGCAGGCCTTCGACCTCATCTTCAACCTCGGTGACGCCATCGAAACGTTCGTCGGCTGGGACACCATCGTGCTGCCCGCCTTCTCTGCGGGCGCGGCTGGATCCATCTGGGGCGCACCGAACTTCGCGCCCAAGGAGTGCGTGGCGATCTTCGATCTGGCCAAGGAGGGCAAGACCGCCGAGGCGTTCGTCATCTTCAAGCGGCTCTGGAACGTCTTCGACTTCCTTGGCAAGGAAGGGTATGCCGTCTCCACCAAGGCCGCCGCACAGGCCGTGGGCGTCGACCTCGGCTACGCCCGCGCGCCCTACGGCCCGCTGTCAGCCGACAAGCAGGACGAACTGACCAAGCTGATCGCCGAGACCGGTCTGAACTACGCCTAGCTCGACCAGCGCATGGATAACAGGCCGGCAGCGGACATCCCGCTGCCGGCCTGACGCATCATCAATGACACCGCCTCGGTGGCGACGTCGCCGAAGCACAACCGAAGGGACCGGCGATGCGCTGGAGTCGAATGGTCAACGTGGTGAAGTGCCACGTCGGCGGCGAAGTCAACAACGTGGTGACCGGAGGCATCGGCGACGTCCCTGGGGCGACGGTGTTCGAGAAGATGAAGTTCTTCCGCGAGCACCGCGACGACCTGCGCCAACTGCTGTTGCACGAACCGCGCGGCGGCGTGCACCACTGCGTCAACTACATCGTCCCGGCGACCGACCCGCAAGCCCAAATCGGTTACGTCATAGCCGAATCCACCGAATATCCGGTCATGTCGGGCAGCAACACCATGTGCGTCACCACCGCGCTCCTGGAGACCGGGATGATCCCGATGGTCGAACCGGTCACCGAGCTGATCCTGGAATCCCCCGCCGGACTGATCCGCATCCGGTGCACGTGCGAGAACGGCAAGGTCACCAGTGTCGAGTTCGAGAACCAGCCCGCCTTCGCCTACGCGATCGGCGTCCCGCTGGAACTCGAGGGCTATCCGACGCTGACCGTCGACGTCGCCTGGGGTGGCATGGCCTACGTCCTGGCCGACGCCGCCGAATTGGGCATCGGGCTGACACCCGATGACGCCCGCGAACTCTGTGACCTGGGGCAACAGCTGAAGATTGCTGCCGCCCAACAGATCCCCGCGGTTCATCCTACGAACCCCGAGTTCGCCGGCATCACTCAGACGGAGATCGTCGGACCCCTGTCCCGCACCGACGACGGTGTCCTCACCGCCCGCAACGCGGTGATCGTCTCACCGGGACGTCTGGACCGATCCCCCTGCGGCACCGGCACTTCCGCGCGGCTGGCCGTGCTGAAGGCCAAGGGGCAGATCGGCGTCGGGGAGACATTCGTCCACGAATCCGTGATCGGATCCACGTTCACCAGCCGCATCGACCGACTCATCACCGTCGGCGGTTACGACGCCGTCGTCCCCCGTGTCGCCGGCCAGGCGTTCATCACCGAGCTGAGCCAGGTCGGACTCGATCCCGCCGACCCCTATCCCACCGGTTACCGACTGTCGGACACGTGGCCGACCATGCCTTAGGTAATGCTGAGGGTGACCAGCTTCGTGCGGGTGAACTCTTCGAGTCCGGCGAGGCCGCCTTCCTTGCCGAGCCCCGACGCCCGGAATCCACCGAGGGGAACTTCGGGCCCGACGACCATGTGCGTGTTGACCCAGACGATGCCGGTATCGATCGCGTTCACGCAACGCAGCCCCCTGGCCAGGTCGCGGGTCCACACCGAGGACGCCAGGCCCTGGGAGACCGAGTTGGCCTTGGCGATCGCGTCGCTCTCATCGGTGAAGGTTTGCACGGTAGCCACGGGGCCGAAGATCTCCTCGGTAACCAGTTCGTCGTCGTCGCTGAGTCCTGAGATCAGGGTCGGCTGGAAGAAGAATCCCGGACGGTCGACCGCGGATCCGCCGGTCACCACGGTCGCCGAAGGCGGCCTGTTGGCGACGAGCTTGGCCACCCGGTCGCGCTGAACTTCTGAAATCAGCGGCCCCAAAGTCGTCGCGGGGTCGGAGGTGTCGCCGATGACTGCTTGCTCGAGGCTTGCGGCCAGCTGTTCGACGAATTCGTCGTGCAGTGACTCGGCCACCAGAATTCTCGTGGCCGACATGCATTCCTGCCCGGCGTTGAACAGAATCCCGTTGGTCAACGAGGGCAGCGCTTGGGCCAGGTCGACGTCATCGAAGACCAGCACCGGGGAGTTGCCGCCGAGTTCGAGCACCACGCGTTTGGCTTGCGCTCCTGCGGTCGAGCCGATGCTCTCACCGGCGCGCGTCGAACCGGTGAAGGAGACCAAGTTGACGTCGGGATGCTCGACCAGGGCCGCTCCGGCGACGGGGCCGCGGCCGTTGACGACGTTGACGACGCCCGGGGGAAGCACTTGTTGAGCCAACTCGATGAAACGACTCGTGGACACCGGCGTGTTCTCCGCGGGTTTGATCACGATGGTGTTGCCCGCGATCAGCGCGGGCGCGATCTTCCATACCGCCTGCCACAGCGGGAAATTCCACGGCGTGATGCCGGCGACCACGCCGACGGGCTCGCGCCGCACGTAACTCGTGGTGCCGGCGGCGAACTCTCCGGCGGCCTGGGCGGCCAGTACGCGACCGGCTCCGGCGAAGTGCCGCAGCGCTCCCAGAATTCCTGGCAGTTCTTCTTCGGTCGCCGCGGTGATGGGCTTGCCGGCGTCGATGGATTCGATCCGGGCGAACTCGGCCAAGTTCTGCGCGAACAGATCGGCCAGGGCGTGCAGCGCCTCGGAGCGCTTGCCGGGAGACTTGGCCGCCCAGGCGGGGAAGGCGGCCTTGGCCGCTTGGACCGCATCGTCGACATCGCCGGGGGTCGATTCGGTGAAGCGGGCGATGACTTCACCGGTGCTGGGATCGAGGACCTCGAGCGTGTCGGTCGAGGAGCCGGCCACCGATTTGCCGTCGATCACGTTCGGCACCGTCAGCAGGGTCATGGGTCTACCTTTCGGGGTTGTCTACTTGCTGTTGTGGATCGGGTTCACAGCTCGGTGCTGGTCAATACGAAGCTCGGCTCGCCGAAGAGTTCCTCGTCGACGGACACGCCGAGGCCGGGGGCGTCGTCGAGTACGACCTTCCCCGCCGTGAGGACGGGTCCCGTTGCGCCCGGGTCCTTTTGGTAGGACATCGTCATGTGATGGCCCATGAAGTAGGAAACGCCGAGGAATCGTTGGGGGTCGATGCTGGCGGCGAGTTGCGCCATCGCGCCGGTGGCCAGGTCGGCGCCTTGGGGTTCGTCGACCATGATCATGATGCCGGTGGCTTCGGCGAGGTCGCGGATGCGGGCGGCCTTGGTCAGTCCTCCGACTCGGGTGATCTTCAAGTTGAGCGCATCGGTGATGCCAAGATGGTGCCCGGTCAGCACGTCGTCGTAGGTTTGGCCGCTTTCGTCCATCATCAGGGGCAGGGGGCTGTGCCGCGCGACGAGGGCGAGTTCGGTCATGCTGGCGCAGGGTTGCTCGACGTAGGTGTCAACGTCGCGGATCGCCTGCAGGTAGCGCTTGGCTTGAGCGACGGTCCATCCGCGGTTGGCGTCGCTGGTCATGAACTCCGACACTCCCGCCACCGCGCTGGCGACGGCGTGCGTGCGCTTGGCGTCGTCTATCGGGTCGTCACCCAATTTGAGCTGAAAGCGTCGAAACCCCAAGTCCACGAAGGACAGGGCTTCTTCGGCCATTCCCTGCGGTGAGGTCAAGCTGACCGCTTGGAAGGCGCCGAGTTCACGTTGCTTGATACCGCCTAGCAGCGTGGCCACCGGCAATCCGAGGAGCTTGCCGCGCAGATCCCACATCGCAGTGTCGATCGCCGCCTTGCCGGGCAGGTGCCCGATCAGCAGGGCGTCCATGCCGTCGGCGAGCACGCCGGCGTCCATTGGATCGCAGGTGAGCACGAACGGCGCGAGTTCCTTGACGGTTTCGCGTGCACTGCCAGGGAATCCGTTGAGGTAGTTGCCCCCCAGGGTGCCGGCTTCGCCCCAACCGGTGGTGCCGTCGTCGGCGGTCACTTTGACGACGGTGGCAGGGAAGGCGCTCAGGTCGCGCCCGTGCGACATGACGTAGGAACCGCCGGCTGCGGGGATGTCGACGGAAAAGCAGGAAATGCTGTGCAGCTTCATGGCCTCATTCTCTGTGATGAAGGGGCGGCTAGGCGAAAAGCGTTGATAAGTAAGGGGATAGGAAGGTCCCTTGTGGGTCCAATTCCTGCCGAACCGCCTCGAAGTCGCCGAGCCTTGGGAACAGTCGCGCGATTCGCTCGCGCGTCATGAAGTTGAGCTTTCCCCAGTGTGGGCGCGCGTCGAAGTCGTCGAGGGTCGCGGCGACGTCGGCCAGAAACCCCATGTAGTCCTTGTCCTCGTGTCCGCAGATGGAGATCGAGATGGAAGGGCGTTGGTAGAACGGAGAGAGGTAGGCGTCGTCGGCGGCGATCGACCGCACTTCGATGGGGTAGAGCTGGTCGGGGTACTTGGCCAGGATCAGCTCCCGCAGCGCCAGGAACGCGTCCTTTCCGTCCTCGTAGTGCACGAAGTACTCGAGTTCCCTGTTGACGATGACGCCCTCGAAATCAGGATCGGGATAGATCCGGTACGGCCGATCGACCCGCCGGTATCCGGGGTCCGGGGTGGAACTGAACGATGACTGCGGCACCTCGTCGTAGAGCTTGACCAAGGCACAGTCACCCGGGCCGACTGACGCAGGCCAGTCCATGAACAGCGATCCCGGGGAGCCGTCATAGGGCATCCAGAAGAACGAGAAGTGGCGCCGGTGCGCCATTTCGTCGTCGAAGCGCTCGAGAACCTGTTCGACAGGCCAGTATTCGAGGTTTTCAGCCAGGCCGAACGCCTCGCGGACATCGAGCTCGACCTCGGTGACGACGCCGAGCATTCCCATCGCCACTCGCGCTGCCGCAAGCCTGCGCGGATCGTCGGTGCTGACCTCGCGAACCTCGCCCGTGGCAAGGACGACGCGGAACTTCGTGGCCATTGCCGAGAAGCACTGCTGTGCCGCACCAGAGCCGTGCGTGGCGGTGCCGATCGCGCCGGCGATCTGTTGTGCGTCGATGTCCCCTTGATTCTTCAGACACAACCGGGCCGCCCACAACGGGTCACCCATCTGCCGGATCGTCGTCCCTGCCAATACCCTGACACGGTGGCGGGCAGCGTCCATCTCGGTAACCCCGGTCATCCGGTCCATGCACAGAATCACGCCGTCGGTCACCGACAGTGGCGAGAAGGAATGCCCCGTCCCGACGACCCGCACTCCCAGACCCTGGTTCGCGGCGTCGGTGACGGCGTCCTGAACGTCGGCCTCCGTGCTCGGATGCAGGACCCGCTGAGGCGCGCACTGCTGATTGCCGGCCCAGTTCGACCACTGCGAACGCATGATGCCTGCCATGCCTACGTTGACTCCATTTTGGTCCGATGACTCAACGATGCCCAGGTGCGACGTCGCGGGAGGCACCCCGACGGCTCTTCGGGATGCACATATAGATGACGCAGCCGGCCACGACCACTCCGACGAGGCCCAATCCGACGTGAATCGGGTCGGAGACCACCAAGACGATGCACAGCACGACCGACCAGACGATCGCCGCCACGAAGATCACCGGGGTGAACTTGCCGTAGTGCCACGGGTGTTCGGGCAGCTTCTTCTTGATCACGGCCCAGAAACCGACGGTGACCACGACCGTGTAGGCAAATCCCCAGGCCAGCGCTGTCATCGCGGCGAGCACCGAGAGCAACGAGGACCACAGACCAAACAGTAGGGCCATCGCGAGGATCGTCAGGGTGGCGTTGATCGGGATTCGCTGCTTGCTGACCTTGCGCATCCAGCCTGCCGCCGGCATCTGACCATCGCGCGCCTGCGACCACAGGACACGTATTCCGGTGAGCTGCAACATGGCGATGGTGGCCAGCAGCGCTACGATCGCGACCGCTTCGATCACCGTGGCGAACGTCTGGCCGATCGCGCTGTCGAGGATGTCCTTCACGGGCACGGAGCTGCCCATGATGGCGGGAAGGTCTTGAATGGCCAGCAGCAGCAAGGCAATGATGATTCCGCCGGCCAGGTAGGCCGAGGTGTTGGCTACGACGGAGGCCATCGGCGCCATCTTGTTGGCGTTCTTCGTTTCCTCCGAGGCATTCCCCGTGGCGTCGAAGCTGGAAATCAGATAGGCGGGAAGAATCATCGCGAAGAGCGCGGGCATCAACCAGTGGCCCCCATTGGTCGTGCCACCGCTGTCGGTCAGGATGCTCAGCGGTTGGGTGGGGTGCTTGACCAGGATCAAGCCACCGATCAGCAAGACGACCACGATGATCTCGGCGATGACGCCGACATTGTTGAGCAGCGCGGCCACCTTGACCCCGGCGATGTTGAACAGGGTCACGAACACCATGATCCCGGCGGCCCACGCGAAGGTTTCCAAGTTGGAGTCGACGGTGA
Organism: Mycobacterium sp. AZCC_0083; assembly: GCF_014202335.1. Taxonomy (GTDB): domain Bacteria; phylum Actinomycetota; class Actinomycetes; order Mycobacteriales; family Mycobacteriaceae; genus Mycobacterium. The sequence goes on from NZ_JACHGP010000003.1 coordinate 156,802, forward strand.
CGCCAAACCAGCCAGCCAGGAACGGGACCATGCTGGTGGATACGGCGGTCACGGATACGGTGTGTGCGATGACCAGAAGCCAGCCCGTTTGCCAGGCCAGCCACGGGTTTCCGGTGATCCGACCGGTGATCTGGTAGACGCCGCCAGCGAGTGGATACGCCGAAACCAGTTGTGCGACGGCGAGTCCCACGGTGAAGACCTGAAGTGCACCGCCAATCACGTACGACCAGAATGACGCCGGGCCAAAGAAGCTGAGGCCGACGATCAACGTCGTGAAGGTCGACGATGCGACCGCGATGGACGAGAACTGGATGCCGAAGCTAGAGAAGAACCCCAACGACCGGCTCAACTCCTGTTTGTAGCCCATTTTCTCCAGGAGCGCTTCATCAGTGTGTAGCTGCTCGCGGCCGGACTCTGGGACTGCTTCGGCATCTGGAGATATGGCCATGACTACCTCGCTCAGGAGTATCGAATTGGTAAGGACGGACGGATCATGGACGACGACATTGGTGATTGCTGATTGTCGACAATGGTACACACGACCACCTCATTGATGTCAACCACTTCGGCCGTTTCGCCCAGCGGCCAGTGGCGGGATGGGCTTGCTGCCGCGGCTATCGGAAGTCGCACCAATCACGGCGCAGCTCGGCTCATGTAACATTGTCGACAAGTTGTCTATATCGACGTAAGAGGTCGGCACGCCCCGACCGACTACACGAGAAGCGTCTACGCCAGATCCGCCCACGGGGGTCTTTGTGTCCATGCCGAGCCTCGGCGCCACCAATGATGTCTCACTGGGCCGTATCGAACAGCGGACCCGACCGGAGTCGGTGGCGCAGGTCCTTCGCAATGCCATCCTGGACGGCACGCTGCCTCAAGGCAGTCAGTTGGGCGAGACGCACCTGGCCAGCGATCTTGGAGTAAGTCGTGCGCCGCTACGCGAAGCACTCGGCACGCTTGCCGATGAGGGTCTCGTCGTGAGGATTCCTTACCGCGGGGCGTTTGTCGCCGAGGTGAGCGCGCGGGGCATGTCTGAAATCGCCAGCCTGCGAAAACGTTTGGAGCCCTACGCCATCGAGTTGGCGATGCCCCGACTGAAGGGAGCCGGGCGGGACAGAGTGCAACGTGCTCTCGACGCAATGCGCAAGAGCGCCGATGACAACGACCTCAGCGCCACAGTTCTCAACCACATGACGTTCCACCGCGAATTCTACGAACTCTCGGAGCACAAGCTGTTGCTGGATTTGTGGAGGAGCTGGGAAGCCCAACTGCAGATGTTCTTCTCCACTGATCAGCGGGCATTCTCCGACTTGCACGACCTGGTTGCCGCACACGAGCGTCTGCTCTCCATCATCGAAGGCGGGGACATCGAGGCAATCGCGCGAGAACTGGCCGTGCACATACACAGCCCGTCCCCCGCCGACATCGAAGCCGACGGAGGCAATCCCGTCATCCGCTGAGTCGACTCCATCGAACTGCTTACTCCTTCAGGGTTCTGCACTGCGTGGGCGCGGGCCGAGCCGTCGGCTAGGGCTTCAGCTTGCGCCAGCCTCCGGCCCGGTTGTTGGCGATGATGGCGACGAACATCTGTTGCAGTGCCTCGGCGTCGATTGGCCGGCCCTCGTAGATCGCGACCGTGCGGCCGGTCTTGTTGTCGTGGCCGCCGGTGACGATGTCGTGCGGGTCCGGCACGATGCCGCCGTCGTAGAGGAACACGTTGACGTGATCCTTGGTGGCCAACAGCGCACATACGTTGCCGTCCAGCACGAAGTACGGCTGCACCGTCCGCTTGATCGTCTCGGCTACCTCGGGGTCGGCGGCGTGTACGAGGTCGCGGACGTGTCGGCAGATCCGCTGCTGCCAGTCGGGCAGGGCGTCGATGTACGCGTCGACTCTGGGGTCCTTCAGGTAGTCCACACCCCGAGGATCACACGCGTCCCATCCGTCGCGGAACGGAACCACTAGTCGAAGTGCCCGCCTCGCAGCGAATCAGAGCCTTCGCGCGGGCCCGGGCCGCAGTGTTGGTTAGGCCCCGCCCGCGAGCGCGCGCAAAGTCGGCATACATCTCCGCGTGTCGCCCGCAGACACGCGCGCTCGCGGAGGTTGGGACAATGGTCCGGTGAGCTCCGCCGATCTGCGTCAAACCGTTGACGCGGTGTGGCGGATGGAAGCGGCGAAGATCGTCGCCACGCTGACCCGCGCTACCGGTGACATCGGACTGGCAGAAGACCTGGCTGCCGACGCGCTCGTCGACGCACTGGAGCAGTGGCCCACCACGGGCGTGCCGCGCAATGCAGGCGCCTGGCTGACGACCGTCGCCAAGCGCAAGGCGATCGATTACTGGCGCCGTCAGGACCGGCTCGACGCCAAGTACACGACGCTGGCCCACGAACTGGAGACCCACGTCGACGAGTCGTGGGACCCCGACAGCATCGACGACGACGTGCTGCGGCTCATCTTCATCTCGACGCACCCCGTGCTGACGCGCGAGAACCAGATCGCCCTGACGCTGCGCGTAGTCGGCGGATTGACCACCGAGGAGATCGCGCGGGCATTCCTCGCGTCGAAGGCCACGATCGCCCAGCGCATCGTGCGGGCCAAGAAGACGTTGGGCGACGCAAGCGTGCCCTTCGAGGTGCCCGACCCGGCCGAATACCCGCAACGCCTGTCGGCGGTACTCAACGTGATCTACCTGATCTACAACGAGGGCTACTCGGCGTCGTTCGGTCAGCGCTGGATTCGCACCGAATTGTGCACCGAGGCATTGCGTCTGGGCCGTGTCCTTGCCGCGCTGATCCCGGACCAGGCCGAGGTGCACGGACTGGTCGCGCTGATGGAGTTCCAGTCATCGCGCTTCGGGGCCCGCACCGACGCCGACGGGCAGCCGGTGCTGTTGGAGAACCAGGACCGGACGAAGTGGGATCGCGCCCAGATCCGTCGCGGCGTCACCGCCCTCGAACGCGCGGCGGAGACGTTGCAGCGCAAGGGAATCGGATGGGGACCCTACGGGCTGCAGGCGGCATTGGCCGAATGCCACGCCGTTTCGCCGACCGCTGCCGACACCGATTGGAAGCGCATCGTCGCGCTGTACGACGGGCTGCTCAAGATCTCGCCGTCGCCGGTGATCGAACTCAACCGCGCCGTCGCGGTCGCCATGGCCGAGAGTCCCGCGGACGCGCTCGCCATCGTCGACGGGATCGCCGGCCTGGACGACTCCTATCTACTGCCGAGCGTGCGCGGTGAACTGCTGTCGCGGTTGGGCCGGAACGCCGAGGCGGCCGACGAGTTCGACCGTGCGGCGGCAGCCAATCAGAACGACTTGGAACGAAACGTGCTGCAGGACAAAGCAGCCAGGGCAAGAGAGGCGATCTCATGACGACGTTGCGCGCGGTCCTGTTCGACTACTCCGGGACGCTGTTCCGGCTGGAGGAGGACAACAGCTGGTTCACCGGGATGCAGGCCGACGACCAGGAGATCACGGGTCACGTGCAGGCCGAACTGATGCGCCGGATGACCGCACCGACCGGGCGCTCGGTACAGATGACCGACGACCAGTACCACGCGTGGGTGAATCGTGATCTGGCCCCCCATTTGCACCGCGAGGCCTACCTGCACGTGCTTCGCGAGTCGGGGTTGGCCGACCATCACGCCGACACGCTGTACCGCCTGATGATCGACCCGGCCACGTGGACTCCCTATCCCGATACCGCCACCGTCCTTGCAGGGCTGCGCGGGCAGGGCATCGCGACCGCCGTGGTGTCCAACATCGCGTTCGACGTGCGGCCGGCGTTCGACGCCATCGGCGCGGCCGAGCACGTCACCGAGTTCGTGCTGTCGTTCGAGGTCGGCGCCGTCAAGCCCGCACCCGAGATCTTCGAGACCACGTTGGCACGGCTCGGCGTCGACGCCGCCGACGCGCTGATGATCGGCGACAGCGAGGAAGCCGACGGCGGCGCCAGGGCCGTCGGCTGCCGGTTCGCGCTCGTCGATCCCTTGCCGACCGACCAACGACCGGACGCATTGATCGAGGCACTGAAGGCCAACGCAATCACGGTCTAAGCTCGAAACATGGCCAATGCGAACATCAAACCGCCGTTCTGGCTCAAGCCGATGAACAAGGTGTTCATGTTCATGCTCCGGCTGGGCCTGCCGATCTCCGGCAAGGAGGGGCCCATCGTGCTGACGGTGCCGGGCCGCAAGTCGGGTCAACCGCGGTCGACGCCGATCACGCCGATGTACGTCGGCGACCTGCGCTACGTCGTGGCCGGCTTTCCCGGTGCGGACTGGGAGCGCAACGCCCGCGCCGCGGACACCGCGACGCTGACGGCGGGCAAGAAGTCCGAGACGGTCCGGATGGTGGAGCTCAGCGCCGACCAGGCCCGTCCGCTGCTGCGCCAGTTCCCGACGCTGGTCCCGACGGGGGTCAGCTTCATGAAGCGTTCCGGGCTGGTCACCGAGGGAACGCCCGACGAATTCGAGGCACTCGCCGGGCGCTGCGCGGTGTTCCGGTTCGACCCCGCGTGACTTTCTATAGGTGCGGCGCTTCCTTGATCTTGCTGTCCTGCGTGCCCACCGTCTGACAGAACGCCAGCACCGACAGGCGCGTACCGGTGGTCTCGAGAGTGGCTGGGTTGCGCCCCTTTTCGTCCTTCAGCATCTTGGCGACCGCTTCCTCCTGGGTCTGCTGGTCCGCGCCGCGGAAGTCCTTGCAGGAGGTATCACCGCCCATCACGGCCGGCGAGCAACCGACGAGCATCACGCCCACCACCAAACCCGAAATCAACACACGTCCTGACCGTGTCATCGTGACCCTCTCTGTTCACGGCGCAAGACGCCTGTCGCGGGACCGGTACCCCTGGGCGATGCCTGTGAAACTCCGCGGCGGCCCATCTCTACAGTCAATCAGGTGAGTGATGAGAATCCGTTCGACCCGTCGCTGTGGCAGCCCGTTGCGGGCTTCGACCTAACCGACATCACCTATCACCGCCACGTCGTCGACGGTGCCAAGCAGCCGACGGTCCGGGTGGCGTTCGACCGGCCCGAGGTCCGCAACGCGTTCCGGCCACACACCGTCGACGAGCTGTACCGCGTCCTCGACCATGCGCGGATGTCGTCCGACGTCGGCGTCGTCCTGCTCACCGGCAACGGGCCGTCCCCCAAGGACGGCGGCTGGGCCTTCTGCTCGGGTGGCGACCAACGCATCCGTGGCCGCACCGGCTACCAGTACGCGTCCGGGGACACGGCCGACACCGTCGACCCCGCACAGGCAGGCCGGCTGCACATCCTCGAGGTGCAACGGTTGATCCGGTTCATGCCCAAGCCCGTGATCTGTCTTGTCAACGGGTGGGCCGCAGGCGGCGGGCACAGCCTGCACGTGGTGTGCGACCTGACGTTGGCCAGCCGCGAGCATGCGCGGTTCAAGCAGACCGACGCCGACGTCGGCAGCTTCGACGGCGGCTACGGCAGCGCGTATCTGGCGCGTCAGGCCGGGCAGAAGTTCGCCCGTGAGATCTTCTTCCTCGGCAGGCCATACACCGCGGAACAGATGCACGCGATGGGCGCGGTCAACGAAGTCGTCGACCATGCCGATCTGGAAACCGTTGCGCTGCAATGGGCCAAGGAGATGAACGGCAAGTCTCCTCAGGCCATCCGGATGCTGAAGTACGCCTTCAACATGATCGACGACGGACTCGTCGGGCAGCAGATCTTCGCCGGTGAGGCAACGCGTTTGGCCTACATGACCGACGAGGCCGTCGAGGGCCGCGACGCGTTCCTTGAGAAGCGCGACCCCGACTGGTCGAACTTCCCCCGCTATTTCTAGCGCTTGCGTCGTCCCGACACTCAACGCAACCACAGTTGTCTGCCAGACAACAATTGCCTAGGGTTGCCGACATGGCCGCCAACGTTGATCTGGAAATCGTGGGCCAACGCCTGCGCGCCGCCAGGGACAAATGCGGGCTGACGTTAGCGCAGCTGGCAAGTCTGACCGGCCTCACCAAGGCGCATTTGTCGCGCCTCGAGTCAGGTGAGCGCCAAGCCTCGATCGGCGCCCTGGTGGGGCTGTCCAGCGCACTGGGCACGAAAGTCAGTGCGCTGCTGGGTGAGGACGTGGATGCGTCGCCGCTGACCGCGTACACGGCAGACGTGCCCAGACATCACGTCAATGGTTTGGAGATCGCCTCGTGCAGCGGCTTTGACGAGTCCCACATCCTCGAAGCGATGCGGGTCACGATCCGAGTCGACCGTCGCCCGTCGGCGCCTGTGCAGCACATTGGCGAGGAGTGGCTCTACGTTCAGAGCGGCACCGTCGACCTCGAGTACGACGGCACTCTCTACGAGCTCGCCAAGGACACCGCCGTGCACTTCGACGCCAGTCGTCCGCATCGGATGATGACCCGCGACGTCGCAGCCGAGCTTCTCCTGGTATCTGCGAAGAACGCCAGCAGGCTCGGCCAGATCCACCACTAAGGCCGCCGTTTCGGCATCGAGATTCGCTGCTCCCCAAGATATCTGCGCAACTGCCTTGTCTCGTCGCGTCGCGCCGACGGCTAGGGGGCGAACCCGCACGGGTGTAACCAGCAGATTAACTCAGACAACAAAAGTTGCCTGTTAGACAACACCCGTTCTAGGCTCCGTTCCGACAGCCGTTAACCGCCGGGGCAGCCCCTCCGGCAGGACGAGGGAGATTCTCCGACATGGAAACCGATGTCGACATCGAAGCGACCGGAGTCAACTTCTCGGTCTCAAAGCAACTCGACGTTCGCGCCCGCACCCATAAGGCACTGCGCCAGATTGCAGCCAACATCACGCCAGGGATGGTCGAAGAGGACGCTGCCGCCATGGCGCGAGATGTCCTGGGAACCATGGACATGCGCAAGGGATGGCACCGCGTAATCGTCCGGTTCGGCCCCAACACCACCAAGGACTTCGAGGCCAAGTCGGAGCCCGGCGTGGTCCTCGGAGAGCAGGACATCTTCTTCATCGACATCGGCCCGATCTATGGGGACACCGAAGGCGATGCCGGCGAAACATTCGTCTTCGGCGACGACGCCGAACACCACAAGGCCAAGCACGATGTCCGCGCGCTGTGGGACGACGTGCGAAACCTGTGGCGAGACAAGGGACTAACCGGTCCAGAACTCTACGACTACGCGACCAAATCGGCCGCGGAACGTGGCTGGGAGCTCAACCTCGATCTGTCCGGCCACCGGCTGTCGGAGTTTCCCCACGAAGCGCACTACGACGGTTCGCTCGCCGACGCCGATCTCTACCCCAAGCCCAACCTGTGGGTCCTCGAAATGGCGATCCGGCATCCGACCCGTCCGTTCGGCGCGTTCTACGAAGACCTGCTGCTCGACGATCAGTCGTTCGACGACTAGGCACGTTTCTGTTCAGGCCCTGCGCGAGATTAGTTGGGTCGCACCGCATCCCGTTGCCACAGCCTGACCACTTCGACCCCAAGGACTTCACCATGGCCACCTCCACCACTCCGGCAGGCGCACCCGCCGCCAGCGCCAAACCGGTCGGGCTACGCGTCGGCGTGCTGGGATTCCCCACGCTGCTGGCACAGTCGATCGCACTGATCTCACCGACGATGACCGCAGTCCTCATCGTCCCGCTCGCCTTCTCCGACGCCGGCAACGGGACCTGGCTGGCGTACCTGTTCGCCACGGTGATGCTGTCGTTCGTCGTGATGAACCTCAACCAATTCGCCCGGCGGTCAGCCTCACCCGGCTCGATGTACGCCTACATCGGTCGGGGCCTGGGCCCGCGGTGGGGAGTGCTGTCGGGCTGGACGCTGCTGTGGTCGTACGCCTTCATCGCGATCGCCGGATTCACCGGGTTCTCGATATTCGTCGACCAATTCCTCGACGCCATCGGCATGCACCACCATCCGCCGGCAGTGGTGTGCTTCGCGATCAGCGCTGCGATCTGTTGGTTCATCGCGTGCAAGGACATCCGAGTCTCCTCACTGCTCACGCTGGTCCTCGAGGGGCTGTCGATGGCGGTCATCCTGGGGATCTGCATGGTCGTGTTGTTCCGCGGCGGCAGCCCCGTCGACACCGCGCAGCTCTCACTACACGGTGTGGATGCAAAGAGCACGAGCCTGGCGGTTGTCATCTGCATCTTCAGCCTCGTCGGTTTCGAAAGCGCGACCGCATTGGGCGGCGAAGCCAAGAAGCCGCTCGTCAATGTGCCGCGGGCGGTGGCCTGGAGCCTGGCGATTACTGGACTGTTCTTCGTCTTCGTCAGCTACGTCGAAGTCCTCGGTTCGGCGCACGCCGGATTGTCACTGTCTGACCTTGCTGCGCCGGTCAACGCGCTCGCCGACGCCTACCACGTCAGCTACCTGCAGGCGCCGATATCGCTGGGCGCGATGGTCAGCTTCTTCTCTTTGTCGTTGTCCTGCATCAACGCCGGCGCCCGCATCCTGTACCCGATGGCGCTGCACGGCGCCTTCCCCCGCGCAGTCGGCAACAGCCACGACCGCAACAGAACACCTCATGTGGCCATCACCGTGTACACCGTTGTCGTGGTCGCAATCCCCGCCGTCATGCAGCTGTTCACCGACCCGCTCACCACGTTCGGCGACGCCGGCACGCTAGCCGCATTCGGTTTCCTGCTGGCGTACTACCTCATTTCGATTGCGGCGCTCGTATATTTGCGCCGCCGCGGCGAGATGACCCGCAAGACCATCGCCGTCACCATCACCGCGCTGCTCTGCCTGCTGGTCCCGACGATTGGCAGTTTCTATCCGCTGCCCCCGGTTCCGGTCCGGTACTTCCCGTATTACTTCCTGGCCTACATGCTCGTCGGCGTGGCGTGGCTGGCGGTCCTGCATCGGCGCGATCGGAACGTGCTCACCGCCATCGAAGCAGACCTCGAGGCCACCGTCGACGCGCGTGACCATCCGATCGCCGACTCCACCGTCAAAAGCTGAGCGCCCAAAAGCTGAGTGCCTCAGTCACAATGACGTGCGTGACTACAGTAGACGCGCACGAAAGCCGCCCCTTGCTCGTCGTCCAGCACGTGCCCTGGGAAGGCCCGCACCTCATCCTCGATTCGTTCCCCGACGTCGCGGTCCAGGTACGGCACCCACTCGACGAGCCGCACCGCATCCCCCTCCCCGATCCGGCGACGGTCTGCGGCTCGATCTTCATGGGTGGCCCGATGAGCGCGAACGACGCGGACACGCTGCCGCCGCTCGCCGATGAGATCGCCTGGCTGCGGCGAGCATTGGCCCAGGAGATCCCGGTACTCGGAATCTGCCTGGGCGCACAACTTCTCGCCAAAGCGGCAGGGGCGGCCATCACGGCCGCGCCACACCCCGAGATCGGGGTGGCGCCGGTCACCATCACCGAGCGGAACGATCCGCTCATCGGACATCTGGCTCCCCTCACACATGCCATGCATTGGCACGGCGAACAATTCACCCTGCCCTCGGGTGCGGTGCCACTCGCCCATTCGGCCCAGACTGCCTTGCAAGCGTTCAGGATTGGCAGCCGCGCCTGGGGGATGCTCTTCCACCTCGAAGTCGACAACGACCTACTCGACACCTGGCTGGCAGAGCCGACCATGGCGGCCGAGGCGAAGCGAGCGTTGGGCAGCGGCTACAGGGAACAACTGTACGGCCGCCTTCCGCGCCTTCGTGCCGAGAAGGCGCGTGCCGTCTTCGATGAGTTCGCCAAACACTGCGCCCAGCGCCACACCGCATCCAAAGCCCTCACCGGTGGACCCATCTGAGTGCACCACCCGCTCGCGCACAGATTGGGTGGTGATCAGCGGTCGATGGCGGCCGAGATGAACCTCGTCTGCCCGTGGGGCGACTTCGCGAACGCCAGTACCTTGCTCGGCGTCACGCGAAACACGTGCGCGCTGGTGCCATCGGGGTCGAAGACCTCGTCGTCGACGGCGAAGTCCCAGTCGTCGCCGTACTTGGCCCGGTAGACGTCGGCCAGCGCCTTGAGGTTCTGCGCTCCGGCGACGCGTACGGTCGCCCCCTCGACGACGACGTCGAGCCCCGCCTGCCAGGTATTCGTTCCGGTGACGACGGTGAGCGCCGTCTGGTGCTCGAGGTTGCGCGCCTTCTGCTCGGCAGGCCCGGTGCAGAACACGAACGACCGATCGACCCACACGCCAACCAGCGGGGTGGTGTGCGGTCGGCCACCCTTGCGAACCGTGGTGAGCCAGTACAGTTCTGCGGTTTCGAGCACTCGGTTGACGTCGGCCCACTCAGTCGGCTCGGTGGCTGCGCTGAATCGGGTGTCGAGGGTGCCTGTGATCGTCATACCGGTACCGACTCGGCGCGAGCCGACAACTCATCGCGCACCCGCGACCGGTAACGCAGCGGCGACACCCCGACCTCGCGCTTGAACGCATTGCTGAATGCACTCTCCGACGTATAACCGAGCTCGACCGCCAAGGGTCCGACGCGGATGTCGCCGTCGCGAAGCGCACGCTGCGCCAGCAGCATCCGCCAGCGGTTGAGGTAGGTCAGCGGCGGCACGCCCGCCACGTCCCGGAATCTCTCGGCGAAAGAGGTACGCGACATCGCCGCGGCGCGCGCCAGTTCGTCTAGCCGCCAAGGCTTTCCGGGCTCGGCATGCATCAGCCGCACGGCAGGACGTAGCCGTTCGTCGGCCAGCACCCGTAGCCAGCCGGCAGGCAGCTCGTCGGCCTGGGAGATGTACGCGCGCAGGACCGCGAGCACGAGGAGTTGGGAATGTTGATTGATCGCGAAGCCTGCGCCGATTCGATCTTCGATCACCTCGTCGTACAGGCGCTCGATGAGCCCTCGCAGCTGCGCCGCAGTTCCCCCCGTCGCTTCGCTCGCCCCCGCAGTTCCCCCCGTCGCTTCGCTCGCCCCCGCAGTTCCCCCCGTCGCTTCGCTCGCCCCCGTGCCCGTGCCATGCACGTGCACCACCGGTGGCAGTGCGGCGACCAGCAACTCCGTGCCGACGCGGTTGACGTCGATGTGACCGCCGATGACGACATCGTCGTCGCGCCCGTCGACCGGCAGGAACATGTTCGCCTCGGTGATCGTGAATTCGGCGGCCAGCCCGTCGCCCTGCCCGCCCGACAACATCCCCCAACGTCGACTGTTCAGTACCACGACGTCGCCCATGCCCAGTTCGATCGGAGCGACGATGCCGTTGGTGCGCAGCACCGCACTGCCCCGCACCATCGCGATGAACTTCAGCGGCATTTCGAGCTCGAACCGCGTCGTCGTCCACTTCCCACCGACCGCGAACCCGCCCCCGATCGCGCCACGCGCTTCAATCAGCCGCAACACCTCGGAGAGCTGATCGGGCGGCATGTCTGAACTATTGCGCAGAAAATACGGACGCACAACCATGCATAGTCCGGCTTCGAGGCGTTGTTTGGAGGCATGACACAAAAACAACAGCCACTCGGATCGAGATTCACCGCCGCCTCCACCGCCGCCGACGTCGTCAAGGGAATCGACCTGTCGGGCCGCAACGCCATCGTCACCGGCGGGCACGTCGGGCTTGGCCTCGAGACCACACGCGCTCTCGCCGCCGCAGGAGCGTCGGTCGTGGTCGGCACCCGCGACCCAGGCCGCGCCGCCCCTGCACTCGAAGGCATCGAGCGCGTGGAGGTCGAACGACTCGACCTGACGGATCCCTCGTCGGTCGACGCCTTCGCCGCCCGATACACCGCAACGGGTCGGCCACTGCACATCCTCGTCAACAATGCGGGCGTGATGGACACTGAGCTGGTCCGCGACGCCCGCGGGTACGAGAACCAGTTCGCCACCAATCATCTCGGCCACTTCCAACTCTCCAACGGACTGCTTCCTGCGCTACGTGCGGCGAGCGGCGCCCGAGTCGTGACGCTGTCGTCCTGGTCCCATCACCAATCCGACATCAATTGGGACGATGTGCATTTCGAGACGGGCAGCTATGACGGCGCGGTCGCCTATGGCCAGTCGAAGACCGCGAACGCCCTGTTCGCGGTGGAACTCGACCGACGGTGGTCGGCCGACGGAATCCGCGGATACTCGGTGCATCCCGGCAGCATCTTCTCGACCAACCTTTCGCTCTCGCTGACCATCGACGATCGGAGGGCCATGGGGATCGCCGACGAAGCGGGCAGCCCGATCATCGACCCGGCCCGGGGCCTGAAGACGTCGGAACAGGGCGCCTCGACGACCGTGTGGGGTGCGACGAGCCCGCTGCTTGCCGACATCGGCGGGGTCTACCTGATGGACAACGACGTCGCGCCGATCGACGAGGCGACAGTCGACTTCGATCTCGACGTCGCCGCGGGCGACGTCGACACGAGTGGCGGCGTCATGCCGTACGCCGTCGACCCGGAATCGGCGCAGCGGCTCTGGGAGCTGAGCGAGCAGCTGCTCAAGGCGTAGCCATCCACCTGGGCCGAATCCGTCCGGCAGGTATGTTAGGGATCGTGTCACTCGATAACATCGCGCGCCCGTGACCCCGGGGACCGCGATCGCCACCGGACTCGAAGCCACGATCACCAAATGGACGATCGCCGGTCTCGGCGCGCTGCTCGTCGCGGTGACGTTGTTTCCGTGGTTCACCGCGAGCAACGACGGCGGATCGGCCCAGATGGCGGGCTGGGGCGCCTGGACCACCACGGGTGACGTCAACGCCAGCCTGAGGCCACTGCCGTTGGCCGTCCTGGTGTACCTCACCGCAGGCGTCATGGTCTGCGGCGCGCTGCGCGGCGCGTTCGGCGTCGCGGTCGTCGGCGCCATGGCCACCTTCGCGGCAGGACTCCTGCCGTTCATGCTCATGCCGCTGGTGGACCGCAACGCACCGGGCGGCAGCGCGGTGGCCGTCGACGTCGCGGCGGCACCCCAGCTCGTCATCGCCGTCGGGCTGATCGCATCGATCGTCTGCTGGATCGGCTACGCCCGCTGCGTCCTGCGCCCGTCGCCGCGGGCCGAAGAATAGACGACCTAAACTCGTGACCCGTGACTAAGAGTCCCCTCCGCCGCCTCGCCGACGGCGTCCTGCTGGCCAGCATGCGGCCCCCGTTGTCCGAACGGCTGCTGAACCTTCGGCCCAACCGCGACCCGATCGATCTCAAGGGCAAGCGGATTCTGATCACCGGTGCGTCGTCCGGCATCGGCGAAGCGGGAGCGGAGAAGCTGGCCCGCGCGGGCGGCAAGGTCATCGTGGTCGCGCGGCGCCAGGAGCTGCTCGACGCCGTCGCCGCGCGCATCACCGCCGCGGGCGGCGACGCCAGAGCACTGACGTGCGACCTCTCCGATCTCGACGCCATCGACGAGCTGGTCGCCACGCTCGAGAAGGACCTCGGCGGGATCGACATCCTGATCAACAACGCGGGCAGGTCCATTCGCAGGCCACTGGCCGAATCCCTCGATCGCTGGCACGACGTCGAGCGCACGATGACGCTCAACTACTTCTCGCCGCTGCGGCTGATCCGCGGCCTCGCACCCGGCATGCGGGAACGAGGCGACGGGCACATCATCAACGTCTCGACGTGGGGCGTGCTGAACGAATCGTCGCCGCTGTTCTCGGTGTACAACGCGTCGAAGGCGGCGCTGACGGCGGTGAGCCGCGTGATCGAAACCGAGTGGAGCAGGGACGGCGTGCATTCGACCACGCTGTTCTACCCGCTGGTGAAGACCCCGATGATCGCGCCGACCAGGGCCTACGACGGGCTGCCTGGGCTGACTGCCGACGAGGCCGCCGAGTGGATGCTGACCGCGGCTCGCACCAGGCCGGTGCGGATCGCGCCGCGCATGGCCGTCACCGCGCACGCCGTCAACAGCTTCGCGCCTGCCGCCGTCGACGCCCTCATGAAGCGCCAGAGGGTGCAGCCCAACGACTAGGTAGTTAGGTTGGCCATGCCATGGGCCGGCAAGACCACCACGATCAACATCCTGTCCACCCTGATCCAACCGTCCACCAGACGCGCGATCGTCGCGGGGCTCGGCGTGACCCTGACGTAGAAACCGGCCCTTCGCGCGCGGAGCGTTACCTCTGCGAGAACCCGACTTCGTGTTAGAACCAACAGCATGGAGATCCTGGCCAGCCGGGTGCTGTTCCGGCCGGCCGATTACCAGAAGTCAGTGACCTTCTACCGCGACGCCATCGGCTTGGCGATCGCCCGCGAATACGGCGTCGGCACCGTGTTCTATGCCGGGCAGTCGCTGATTGAACTCGCCGGCCACGGAGCGCCTGCAGCACCAGGCGGACCATTCCCCGGGGCCTTGTGGCTTCAGGTCCGCGACGTGTACGAAACCCAGGCAGAACTGGAATCCCGAAACGTGCCAATTACCCGCGAAGCAAAGCGCGAACCGTGGGGTTTGCACGAATTGCACGTGACCGATCCGGACGGCATCACCCTGATTTTCGTGCAGGTTCCGGAAACGCATCCGTTGCGACGCGACAGCAGAGGTTAACGGACGGCGAACATCCTGCGACCAATCGGCGTTGACCTGCGAATTCTTTGCGGATTGGTTTTACACCGGGCCTAAGTAACGACCACAATTCGAGCCGTGGACCTTCAGCTCTTTCTCCTGATCATCGTGGTCGTAACTGCGCTCGCATTCGACTTCACGAACGGCTTTCACGACACCGGCAACGCCATGGCAACCTCGATTGCCAGCGGCGCCCTCGGGCCCAAGACCGCAGTGACCTTGTCAGCGTCGCTGAACCTGGTCGGCGCCTTCCTCTCCACCGCCGTTGCGGCGACGATCGCCAAGGGCCTGGTGCAAGCTGGCCTGGTGACGCTGGAGATCGTGTTCGCCGGTCTGGTCGGCGGCATCGTCTGGAACCTGCTCACCTGGCTGCTGGGCATCCCGTCCAGTTCGTCGCACGCCCTCATCGGCGGCATCGTCGGCGCCATGCTCGCCGCGGTCGGCGGCCACGGCGTGATCTGGAAGGGCCTGGTCTCCACGGTGCTCATCCCCGCCGCGCTGGCTCCATTCATCGCCGGGCTGGTCGCGACCATCGGCACGTGGCTGGTGTATCGAGCGGTGAAGGGGGTTCCCGAGGCGCGAACCGACAGGGGCTTCCGCTACGGCCAGATCGGGTCGGCATCGCTGGTCTCGCTGGCGCACGGCACCAACGACGCACAGAAGACGATGGGCGTGATCTTCCTGGCCCTGATCTCCTACGGCGCTGCGAGCAAGACCGACACGCTTCCCCCGTTCTGGGTCATCCTGTCGTGCGCCGCGGCCATCGCGGCGGGCACCTACCTCGGCGGCTGGCGTGTCATCCGCACCCTTGGCAAGGGCCTCGTCGAGATCAAGTCCCCGCAGGGCATGGCTGCCGAAACCTCTTCGGCTGCAATCATTCTGCTGTCGAGCCACTTCGGCTACTCGCTGTCCACCACGCACGTCGCGACCGGCTCGATCCTGGGCAGCGGCGTTGGCAAGCCCGGCGCCGAGGTGCGCTGGGGCGTGGCAGGCCGGATGGCGGCCGCCTGGCTGATCACCCTGCCCTCGGCGGCCCTCGTCGGTGCGGTCACCTACTTCATCACCCATCTCATCGGCGGCTTCGCCGGTGCGGCGGTGGGCTTCCTGCTGCTGGTCGCAGTGGCCGGCGCCATCTGGCTGCAGTCGCGCAAGGCACCGATCGACAGCAACAACGTCAACGACGAGTGGGAGGGCAGCCTGACCGCGGGCACCAGCGAGAAGGCTCCCGCTGCCAAGGCCGAGTCCACCCCCGCCGTCTGAGCCATCCGAACCCAAGACCGAAAGGCCAAATATCGTGAATGGCTGGATCAACCCCACCGCCGTCTTTCAGATCATCGTCGCCGGCCTGATCATCGGCGCCGGACTACCCGCACTGTTCTCCATCGGGGTGCGGCTCAACGCCGAGGGCGTCGGCGTCGTCTCCCATGATGGTGCGGCCCCGCAGAAGAACCCGGCGCTCAACGCGATCAGCTGGGTTCTGTTCGCCATCGTGTTTGCCGCGGTGGTGATCGGCGTGCTGTTCATCGCCCGCGACTTCATCGCCCACAACACCGGCCTGTACATCCTCGGTGCGCCGCACAAGAAGTAAGATCGTACGAACGCTCGAGACCCTGGCGATGGATGCAGCCCGAAGAAACGAATTGTGGAAGTGACGTTGTGAACGGATTTCTCGGCAGGATCGTCACATGGCTCAACGCCGGGTACCCCGAAGGGGTGCCGGGGCCCGACCGGGTGCCACTGCTGGCGCTACTCACCCCACGGCTCACCAACGACGAGGTCAAGGCCGTCGCGGAGGACCTGATCAACCGCGGCAACTTCGACCACGTCGACATCGGGGTGCTGATCACCCAGCTGACCGACGAACTGCCAACGCCGGACGACATCGAGCGGGTGCGGGTGCGGCTTGCCTCGAAGGGTTGGCCGCTCGACGATCCCCGTGACGCGGAGGATGCGACCGACGAAACGGGTTCCGCATAGCTCCACTTCGCGCGCTCGTCATTCCAGAACTCCCTTCAACACTGTCTCTCCTGACGGCGTTGGAGGGAGTTCTCGACGGTCAGGAGCCGGCCCTGCTACCGGTGCCCGCCGACGACGAACGCCAGGCCGAGCTGCTGACGACGTCACTGCGGGTGGGCGAGGACATCGACGACGACATCGCGATCGTGGTATCGACTTCGGGTACCACGGGGGTGCCGAAGGGCGCCATGCTGAGCGCCGCAGCACTGGTCGCCAGCGCCTCGGCCACCCACGACAGACTCGGCGGTCCCGGCAGCTGGCTGCTGGCGTTGCCTGCCTACCACGTCGCCGGCCTGCAGGTGCTGGTACGCAGCGCGCTCGCGGGCACCACTCCCGTTGCCATCTCACCGAGCTTCGACCTCGGTGAATTGCCCTCCGCCGTAGCGGCATTGGGCAGCGGTCGGCGCTACGCCTCGTTGGTGGCCGTGCAGCTGGACAACGCGCTGCGTCAAGCGGCCGCCGCCGCGGCGCTTGCCGAGCTGGACGCGGTGCTGATCGGCGGAGGACCGATGCCGGCCGCCATCGCGGAAAGGGCTGCCGCCGCGGGCATCTCGGTGGTACGCACGTACGGCATGAGCGAGACCGCAGGCGGTTGCGTATACGACGGCGTGCCGCTCGACGGTGTCGAGGTACGCATCGACGACGGCCGCGTCGTGCTCGGCGGCGACACGGTGGCCAAGGGCTACCGCAATCCGGTGGACCCCGATCCGTTCATCGAACCCGGCTGGTTCCGCACCGATGACGTTGGCGCGCTGGATGATTCGGGTGCGCTGCGAGTGCTTGGCCGCATCGACGATGCCATCAGCACCGGTGGCCTGACCGTACTGCCGCAGCTCGTCGAAGCCGTGCTGGCCACCCATCCCGCGATCGCGGACTGTGCCGTGTTCGGCGTCCCCGACGATCGGCTCGGGCAGCGGGTCTCGGCCGCGGTCGTGGTGGCCAAGGACGCTACGGCGCCGACGGTGGCCGAGCTGCGCGCACACGTCGCCACCACCCTGGACGCCACCGCCGCACCACGGGAGGTGCACGCCGTCGACGAGCTCCCCCGCCGCGGCATCGGCAAGCTGGACCGAAAAGAGCTCGCCGCGCGGTTCGCCCACGGCGCATGATGGAGGCCATGCGCCGCGAAGTGACCACCGTCGACGACCTCCGTGAGATCGTCGGGCACCCCCTGCCCGCCACCGCCAACAAGGTGAAGAGCAGTCTTTCCGAAGCCCAGCAGGACTGGCTGTCCCACTCCCCGCTGGGCTTCGTCGCCACCACCGACGCCGACGGCCGGGTCGACGTCTCCCCCAAGGGCGACCCGCCCGGCTTCGTGCACATCCTCGATGACACCACGATCGTCATCCCGGAGCGGCCCGGCAACAGGCGCGTCGACGGCTATCTCAACGTCCTGCAGCGGCCGCATGTCGGCACGGTGTTCCTGATCCCAGGGCGCGGTGACACGCTGCGCATCAACGGCACCGCGCGAATCCTGGCCGACGCCGACTACTTTGACGCGCTGATCGTGGACGGCAAGCGGCCGATCCTCGCCCTGGAGATCGCCGTCGAAGAGGTGTTCTTCCACTGCGCCAAGGCGTTTCTGCGATCCGACGCGTGGAAGCCGGAGACCTGGAACCCCACCGCCGTGCCGACCGTCGCGCAGCTCGCCAAGGCCATCAAGCCGGACACGAGCGACGAAGAACTGCAGAAGTACTACAGCGAAGAGAGCATGCGCAAGATCCTGTACTAAGCCGCGAGCGTGCGCAAAGTGCTGGCGTTTCGCGGCGTGTCGAGGGACAGACACGCACGCTCGCGCAAAAGGGGCAAACGGTCGGTGGTTTGGAACTTACGGAAGGGGCAATTCCGACTACTAGGAAGAACGGTCTTCCTCGAATGATCGGAGAAACCATGATCGTCCTGGGCGTGATCCTGCTCCTCATCGGCTACTTCACCGGCATCTCGATCCTCTACACCATTGGTGGAATCCTGCTGATCATCGGCGTGGTGTTGTGGATCCTTGGTGCCGTCGGTCGACCGGTCGGAGGCAGAAAAGTCTGGTTCTAGTGCATGACTCGGACGCCGAGTCGGTAAGTCCACTCATACGACGCGCCGCGGCATGGTCATGGCGATTGCTGGTGATCCTCGCCGCGGCCGTCGTCGTGTTCGAGGTGATGGTCCGGTTCGGGCTCGTCGTCGTTCCGGTAGCGCTGGCCCTGATGCTGGCGGCAATGCTGTTGCCTGCGGTCGACTTCCTGGACCGGTACGGCGCGGCCCGCGGCGGTGCCGTGGCCTTCGTGGTGATCCTCGGCCTCACGGCCTTCGTTGGCATTCTGGCGTTCGTCATCAGCCAGTTCGTCGATGGCCTGCCGGGCCTGGTCGAACAAGTGACGAACAGCATTGACACCCTTCGCAACTGGCTGATCGACGGCCCGATCCACCTCAGTCGCGACCAGATCAATCACGCAGGCGACTCGGTCATCAAATCGCTCAACGAGCACCAGACGCAATTGACCAGCGGCGCCGTCTCGACGGCAGGTACCGTCGCCGAACTCGTCACCGGCGGGTTGCTCACGTTCTTCACGGTCGTCTTCTTCCTCCTCGGCGGCCGCAACATCTGGCAGTTCGTCACCCGCGCCGTACCCACCGACGCGCGGGAGCGGGTTCGCGACGCCGGCGCGGCAGGCTTTCACTCCCTGGCGGGATACGCGCGCGCCACCTTCCTGGTGGCCCTCGTCGATGCACTCGGCATCGGAATCGGCTTGGGCATCATGGGAATTCCGTTGGCGCTGCCGCTCGCCTCCCTGGTGTTCCTCGGCGCCTTCGTCCCCGTGGTGGGCGCCGTGATCGCCGGATTCCTTGCCGTCATCGTGGCGCTTCTTGCCAAGGGCCTCATCTTCGCGGCCATCACGCTCGGGCTCATCGTCGCGGTGATGCAGTTGGAGGCCCACGTGCTGCAGCCGCTAGTGATGGGACGGGCGGTGTCCATCCACCCCCTCGCCGTGGTGCTGGGCATCACCGCGGGCAGCGTGCTGGCCGGCATCGTCGGCGCGCTGTTGGCAGTACCGATCATCGCGTTCTTCAATAGCTTCGTCCGCGTACTGGTCGCGTCGGACCCGGCCGCCCGCGGCGAAGCGCTCAAGGAAGAAGACGGCCCGCTGCTCGACGCAGACGTCGACGAGAAGACCTGACGGTCGACCAGCCCCATGAGAGCGCGCAAAGTGCTGTCGCCGCACGGCGTGTCGGCATACAGACACGCGCGCTCGCGGAAGGAGCTAGCCCGCGACGAGCGCGAGGGCCTGCTCGCCCGCGGCTTCGATCTGGGCCGGTTCGGTGCCGCCCTTGCGCAATGCCTCGAACCCCCGCATCAGACCGAGCAACGTGGTCGCGAGCGCCTCGGGATCTGCGTCGGTGCGGACGGTCCCATCCCGCTGAGCCTCCGCGATGCACTCGACGAGATACCCGTGCCACCGGATCAGTGACTCGCCGACCACGCGATCGACGTCGGCGTCCGCCGCGCCGAGCTCGGCCGAGCTCTTGGCGATCATGCACCCCCGGCGCTCGGAGTCGGCCGCGATGTCGGCGACGGTCGCGCGGACGTGTCCGGCGAGGCGGTCGTACGCCGAGACGCCTGGCTGTCGCAGCTGTGCCTCTATCCGATCCATCGCATCGACGCAGTACCCGTCGAGTGCGCGCACGAACAGCGTGTGCTTGTCACCGAAGGCGCCGTAGAGGCTGCCCTTGCCGAGCCCGGTGGCTGTAGTGAGGTCGTCGACGGACGTCGCGGCGTAGCCGCCACCCCAGAACCGATCGCGGGCAGCCGCCACCACGGTGTCTTCGTCGAAGTTGCGCGGGCGCGGCACGAAGTGAGTCTACGCCGTTCTGGAATAAACAGTCCAGATGCTGACTTGTCCCCCGTGATGGCCATCCACCCACCAAGGAGATCTCCATGACTCGACCCGTCCGCGTCGGCATTCAACTGTGGCCCGGCGGAGCGCCCGACTACCAGAGTTGGCGCGCGGCCGTCATCCACGCCGAGGAACTCGGTGCGGACGTCATCTTCGGCTACGACCACTTTCATGCGCCTGCGATGGAGGGCATCGTCGACGGCAAGCCGCTGCTGTCCGAGGTTCAGCCCGACGTCGTCAACTTCGAGGGCTGGACCGCGCTCGCGTCATGGGCCGAGATCACCACGCGGGCCGAGATCGGCCTGCTCGTCACCGGCGTCGGATTCCGCAACCCCGACCTGCTCGCCGACATGGCGCGCACCGTCGACCACATCAGTGGCGGTCGCGTCATCCTGGGCCTCGGCGCCGGCTGGTACGAAAAGGACTACACCACCTACGGATACGACTTCGGCACGTTCACGACCCGGTTCGACCTGTTCGACGCCGGTCTCGAGCGCATCGAGCACCGCCTGCAGAACTTGAATCCACTCCCGCTGCACGACATCCCGATCCTGATCGGGGGCTCCGGGCCCAAGCGATCACTGCCCGCGGTGGCCAAGCACGCCGACATCTGGCACGCCTTCCTGCCGGTCGACCAGTTCATCGTGGCGAGCAAGCTCGTCGGCGAGCTCGCAACGGCCAACGGCCGCAACGACTCCGACATCGAGCGTTCGTCGGTGTGGGAGAACGCGAAGGACGGCGACGCCTACCGGGACGCCGGTGTCACCCTGTTCACCAACGAGATCCATCCGACCGCGGAGGGCTACGACTTCAGTATCCTCGAGAAGATGATCGCGTGGCGGGACAGTCAGTGAGTCGCGAAGACGATCGGAGTGAGGATCGCAGCGAGGAACGAGCGAGGACCGGAGCGAGCGGGAGTCGAGCAATGAGCACAGAGGTCGAGTCGACGGTCGAGGTCCGTCGCTTCACCATCACCAGCACGCGGCCGTACGACGACGTCGTCGCGGCGGTGTACGCAGGCCTTGGCCGGGTGCCGGACTTCGGCGAGGCCGTCCGGAGCTGGTATTCGGCACGCGACCGCGACGAGTTCGACGCATCGGTCGAACCCATGGCCGGGAGCAGCGGGCTCCTCGAGTTCATGAGCCTCGACCTCGGCGCGGTCCTGGCGATCCGCGACCCCGACCGCAGCGGTCGACTGCTGCGGATCATCGCGGGCAACCCGGTCACGATGAGCAAGATGACCGCCACCGTGCGCGACGCAGGTTCTTACGCCCCCGTGACGATCCTGATCGCCGAACGGCCCGACGGCGTGACGGTGTCCTACGACCGGGTGGCCAGCGCGATCGCCCCGTACGCAGGCAGCGAGGCGTCGGCGGTCGCCGAAGCACTCGACGACGCGGTGCTGACACTGCTCCGCAACGCCGCTGGGTGATGAGCTCGACGCAATAGTGTGGATAGGCGTGACGTCCACCGGCCGCCGCTACGCCCGCGAGATCGTCGCCGTCGCACTGGCGGCCGTACTGGTGGTCGCGGCGTTCGTGGTGCCGCACCTGCACCTCGGCATCGTGACGCCGCTGATCAACAGCACCGCCCAACAGATCCGCGACTTCGCCCAGACCGCGCCGATATTCGGCTGGTGGAATGCCCATGTCGGATGGGGCACGGTTCCGGCGATCGTCATCGGCGTCGCCGCCGTGCTGGTCGGCCAGTCCGTAGCGCAGCGCCTGCCGTGGCGGGTCTTGCCGTGGGTGACGTGGGCGACGGCGTGCGGGTGGGCGTTCTCGCTGGCGATGATCGACGGCTGGCAGCGCGGTTTCGCGGGCCGGCTGACGGCGCGCCACGAGTACCTGCGGCAGGTACCGACCGTCACCGACATCCCCGAAGCCCTCCGGACGTTCGCGAGCAGGATCCTCGACTTCCAACCCAATTCGTGGATCACCCACGTCTCGGGCCACCCACCGGGCGCCCTGCTGACGTTCGTCTGGCTGGACCGCATCGGGCTCGGCGGCGGGGCCTGGGCGGCGCTGCTGGTCCTGCTGGTGGGCTCCAGCGCCGCGGCGGCCATCGTCGTCGCGGTGCGGGCGCTGGCCGACGAGGCGACGGCGCGACTGGCCGCCCCGTTCGTTGCGGTCGCGCCGACCGCCATCTGGATCGCGGTGTCGGCCGACGGCTACTTCGCGGGCGTCGCGGCATGGGGCATCGCGCTGCTTGCGGTGGCGGTGCGCGGCACGACGCGCCTCTCACTGCTGGCGGGCGCCGGTGCCGGCCTTGCGCTGGGCTGGGCGATCTTCCTCAACTACGGGCTTGGCCTCATCGCGCTTCCCGCCGTCGCGGTCCTGATCGCCGCCAAGGACCTCCGCTCGGCTCTACGGGCGCTGATCCCCGCCGTACTCGTTGCGCTCGCCGTGGTCGCGGTGTTCGCCGCCGCCGGATTCTGGTGGTTCGACGGCTACACCCTTGTACAGCAACGCTATTGGCAGGGCATCGCGCTCAACCGCCCGTTCCAGTACTGGTCGTGGGCGAACCTGGCTTCGGTGGTGTGCGCCATCGGTCTTGGCAGCGTGGCCGGCGTCGCACGGGCCTTCGACCTTGCGGCGATCAAGCGCCGCTCAGGGCTGCACCTGGTGGTGCTGGCCGCACTGCTGGCGATCCTCTGCGCGGACATGTCCATGCTGAGCAAGGCCGAGACCGAACGGATCTGGCTGCCGTTCATGATCTGGCTGACCGCCGCACCGGCACTGCTGCCGCCGCGGTCACACCGGTGGTGGCTGGCCCTCAACGTCGTCGGCGCCCTCGCGCTCAACAGCTTCATCCTGACGAACTGGTAGCCGCCGAGCGATCAGGTAGTAGATCGGCACGCACGCCCACACGACCGCGATCGAAACCCACAATCCCAGTGGGTAATCGCGGTCGAGCACCGTCATGTTGTCGGGCCGCAGACCCGGCTTGGCGAACACCGGGATGGCGAGCAACCCCAGCACCACGGTGCACAGCCCCGCCACCGTCACCGGTTTCCACCAACGCCCGCGGATGAGACGCCGGCCCGTGAACCCAAGGACGACGCACAACGGTGCGAACACGAAGTCGTGCACCGCCAGCCCGACACCGGCCCACACCGCGATGCGCACGATGATCACGACGGGAAACTCCCACAGCAGCCAGGCGCCGTACAGGCCTGCCGCGAGTCCTGTCACCAATAGCAGGATCCTGACGACCATCAGCCCGTGTCCGGACTGCAGGAACGGCGTCGCGTCGCCGCCATCGTCCTCGTCGTGCGCGGCGGTCATGCCGGCACCACCTCGATCCGTGCCAGCCACTTCGTTTGCAACACACCGGGTCTCGACGGTGCGATGAGGCGGCACGGGTACCCGTGGTCCAGGTCGAGCACTTCGCCGTTGAGCTTCAGAGCGATCAGGGTCTGCGAATCGCGGGCGTGCCGGGCGGGCAGCACGGTGCGCGAGTACGGACCCGGCGGTTCCAGCGAGATCATCCGCACGTCCGAGTCTGGCGATGCGCCGACGGCGGCGACGAGGTCGGCGAGAAGCACGCCGGTCCACTCGGCGTTGGCGCTCCATCCCTCAACGCACGCGATGGGCAGTTGGTGGGTCACTTGCGGCATGGCCGCGAGGTCGGCGATGGTGAACGCACGCGTCGTCGACCCGTGGGTGACGGTGAGCCGGTAGTCCGGGGATTTCGCCCTGCGGATCACGCCTGCCGCGATCGCCGATCGGTTCACCGGAACTCCTTGCGGCCCTTCACCGGAACGCGGCGCCAGCACCGAGAGTTTGCGCAGCCAGGGAACCGTCTGCCCGGCGGTGACGACCGTTGCCAGCGCGACCGCAAGGCCCGTGCCGACGAGTACCGAGCGCCGACTCGGACCGACGGATCCTCCTGCGGCTGCGTCGTCGAGCGGTTCGCCGAGCGCACGCCGGATCACCGGCAGCTTCACCCCGATGTGCACGACGACCGCCCCGAACGCAACCCAGGCCATCGCGTAATGGGCAGTGGTGAAGAAGAATTGGAATACGTACCACTGCGCCGTGTTGAGCAGCCCGGTGCTGAGTTGGAAGAGCATCGACGCGACGAGCACCAGGATCGAGAGCCGCTCGAGTTGCCGGACCGGGCCGCCGAGGATCGGCCGTTCGAACAGCTTGGGCCACACCGACCACAGCTTGACGACCAGCAGCGGTATGGCCGCGATCCCGGAGATCACGTGCAGTCCCTGGGTCAGCCGGTACAGCCAGACCGGGCGGGTGGGCCAGAAGAACCACGGCTGCGGATGCTGAATGAAGTGGCTGATCAGGCCGGTCAGGAAGCACACGGCGACGGCGACGCCGAGGGCAAGACCCACCCGCGCCGTGACCGCCGTGCCGCGCAGCGATGAGGTCTTCATACCACGGCCAGGGTTGCTAGTGCCCGGTCCCCAATCATGCGCATGGTCGTGATGGTCAGTCCGACGTCACCGGCCAGCTGGCGGGCACCGTCGATGCCGACCGATGCCCACCGGAACCACGGCCCGATCGTCTGCGCCGACTCCAGCCGCACCCACCGCTCCTGCACACCCGTCGTGGCACAGTCGAATTCGATGATGCATTGGCCGCCGCGGCACAACAGCTCGGCCGCTCGGAGCAGCACGCGCCACGGATCACCTCCGATCCCTACGTTCCCGTCGGCGAGCAGCACCGTGGACCATCGGCCTGCACCAGGCAACGGACCGAAGAAGTCGCGTCGCAACGCAGGCGCCCCGCTGCGCCTGGCGAGATCCACCGCGGTGGCCGACTGGTCGATGCCGAGTGCTGGCACCCCCCGCGCAACCAGGTTGGCGACCAGACGTCCAGGGCCACATCCGAGATCGATGGTGGGACCGTCGCACAGCCCGACCAGCGTCTGCTCGAAGGCGTGCTCGGATCGCAGTCGCCCGAGCCAGCTGTGCACCGGGAGGCCGTGCACGCTGCCGTCCTGGTGGCGGATCCAACATCGCTCGCCGGTCAGCGCCCGGTCGTAGAGATTTCCCAGCACGTCATGCTCCTTCGTCCACGGTGAGCTGATGAAATCGACTACCGGGCGGGCACGCCCGGCCGACGACGTCGATGTCGTCGATGGTGTCCACGTCGGCCAGCTCGGAAACCAGCCGCACGTCTACCCCCGTGTCGCCGAGCGCGCGAAGCGTTACAGCGCCGGTGTCCGGTTGCGACATCGGTACCTCACGCAGGCATTCCGCCATCGCCGGATCGGTCACGCCCAGTACCCACCAGCCGCCGTCGTGCGCCATCCCAAGCACGGCGTCGACACCGCACAGCGTGTTGGCGCACTCGGCCAGAAGATCGGCCGTCACCTGTGGGGTGTCCATGCCGATCTGCAGGACCGGCAGTCCGCCCGCGGCGCTCGAAGCGTCGGCGTGGGCGTTGGCCAGCCGGTCGGCGAAACTCGTGCCGCGCTGCCCGATCACCATGAAGGCGGTCAGCCGACTCTCGATCTCGGCGTTTCGGCTGGCGGCGGCGAGGTCTCCGGTCAGCGCGACGATGCGCGCCGCCACGGGTGCATCCGCGACGGCGTCCAAGGTGTCCAACAGCGCAGCGGCGGCGAAGTCGGCGGCCGCCGCGTCGCCGACGGTTGCCGCGAGGCGCGTCTTCGCCAGCCCCGGCACGGGAGCCTTCGCCACCACCAACACCGCCACCGGGATCACGAGATCGCCCGCCAGAAGTCCAGTGCCGCAATGAAACTGCCCCGCACGGAACCGCTCACCTTGGACTTGCCCCCGGTGCGCGGTCCGTACGCGACGTCGAGCTCGACCACCCGCCAATCCGCAGCCGCGGCGCGGACGAGCAGCTCCAGCGGATACCCGGAGCGACGGTCGGTCACGCCGAGCGCCAGCACGGCGTCACGCCGGGCGACCCGTATGGGCGCGATGTCGTGCACGTCGAGACCGTGGCGGCTGCGCAACCGCCAGCACACCGCCGCGTTGCCGAGCCGCGCGTGCCACGGCCAGCGCACCCCAGGCGCCGGCCTGCGGCGGCCGACGGCCATGTCGGCGCCGCGATCGAGCTCCGCGACGAGGCGCGGCAGATCCCGGGGGTCCATCGACCCGTCACCGTCGAGCACCGCCACGACCGGCGTCGACGCCGCCACGATCCCTGCGTGCACCGCGGCGCCGTATCCGGGCTGGGTCTCGGCGACGACCTGCGCACCCAACCGCCGGGCCACGTCGGCCGTGCGGTCGGTGCTGTTGTTGTCGACCACCAGGGGCAGGTAGCCCGCCGGCATGTCGGCCAGCACTCCAGGCAGTGACACGGCCTCGTTCAGACAGGGCAGCACCACCGTGACCCGACAACAACCACTCACGGGACCGAGATTAACCAGATTGGGAGCTCGAAATCATGCAGAAACCTGACCAATCGGTGACATCGGCGCAGGTTGCCGAACTACGACGATAGTGTGGCATCGATGACGTGCGTCCTGATCGCCGACGACGACACCGTCGTCCGTGACGTGGTGCGCCGATACCTCGAAC
This sequence comes from Mycobacterium sp. AZCC_0083, assembly GCF_014202335.1. Taxonomy (GTDB): domain Bacteria; phylum Actinomycetota; class Actinomycetes; order Mycobacteriales; family Mycobacteriaceae; genus Mycobacterium. The sequence goes on from NZ_JACHGP010000003.1 coordinate 183,656, forward strand.
GCGACGGCCTCGACGTCCTCGTCGCGCGGGACGGCAACGAGGCCCTTCGGCTGCTGACTACGGAGCGGATCGACGTCGCCGTCCTCGACGTGATGATGCCCGGACGAAACGGGCTGACGCTCTGCCGGATGTTGCGCGAGCGCGGTGGCTACGCCCTGCCGGTGATCCTGCTGACCGCACTCGGCGAGGAGGGCGACCGGATCGCCGGGCTCGAAGCCGGCGCCGACGACTACCTGACCAAACCGTTCAGTCCCCGCGAGCTGGCCCTGCGGGTCCGGTCGGTGCTGCGGCGCAATCCGTCGCCGGGGGACGCGCAGATCGTGGTCTCGTGCGACGGGCTGACGGTGTCGGCGGCCGCGCGTTCGGTGACCGTCAACGGCGGGCCCGTCAGCCTGACGAACCGCGAGTTCGATCTGCTGCTGTTCCTCCTCACCCATCGCGGCGTCGTGTTCAGCAGAGAGGAACTTCTGAAACAGGTGTGGCAGTGGGACTTCGGCGATCTGTCGACCGTGACCGTGCACGTGAAACGACTGCGGTCCAAGCTCGGCGACGAGCATCGGGTGGAGACGGTGTGGGGCCGCGGTTACATGTGGAGCGAGACGTCGAATGCCGGCGGATGACCTGTGGGAGATCATCGGTCTGGCGTTGGCGTGCTCGCTGCCCGTGGTGCTCGCCGGCGCGATCCTGATCGTCCTTGCGCGGTCGTGGTCCTTGACGGTCAGCATGGTGGTGCTCGTGCTGATCCCCACGGTGGCCACCTTCACCGGCGTGCTCGGCGCCAGCGGATTCATGTTCACGTCGCGATTCGACGCCATCATCGTGGTGCTCGTCATCGTGTCGGTGGTGACCATCCCTGCCGCGGTGATGCTGGCCCGCTACCAGGCCCGCCGCACCGTGTGGGAGCAGGACATCCGCGAGTCCGAGCAGGCCGCGGAACTGTCGCGGCGGCGGCTCGTCGCATTCGTCAGCCACGACCTGCGCACGCCGCTTGCCGGTATCCGCGCGGTCGCCGAGGCGATGGGTGACGGCCTGGTCGCCCAGGACGAGGTGCGCAACCACGCCAAGCACATCGAGCAGGAGACCATTCGGCTGTCCGAGATGGTCGACGACCTGTTCGAGATGTCGAAGATCAATGCGGGCGCCATCCAACCGGCGTTCGACATGGTGGCCCTCGACGAGGTCGTCGACGACGTGCTGGCCGCGCACCGGATCGCCGCCGAACGGTCGGGAGTCGCGCTGCGCGCCCACCTGCCGCCGAACCCGGTGCGCGTGATCGGCAGCGACCGCGCATTGGTGCGGGTGTTGTCCAATCTCGTCGCCAATGCGATCGCCCACACCCCCGACGGCGGCTCGGTGGAACTCGCGATCGGAGCCGACGAGACCGGTGCGTGGGCCCGCGTCGACGACACCGGCGTCGGGATTGACGACGCCGATCTGGCCCGGGTGTTCGACATCGCCTACCGCGGGTCGAACGGTCGGGTGCCTCGCGACGATTCGTCCCTGCCGAGCGGTTCGGGGCTGGGCCTGGCGATCGCCGCGGGCCTGGTGCATGCCCACCACGGCACGGTGTCCGCGTACAACCTCGCGACCGGTGCGCGGTTCGAGGTGCGGCTGCCGCTGGCCGGCGAGGAGTAGCGGGCGGGGTCGAAGCCGTTCAGTCGGGCAGGGAGTTGCTGAGCCGCTCCGTCGCCGCCAGGTAGTCCTCGATGAATTCGAGTACGACGTCGCGGGCCGGCTTCACCTTGTTCATCAACCCGACGCCCTGACCGACGAAGTACGTCGCCAACGCCTGCGCCCCCGGATGTCCCTGAGTGGCAAGCGCATCGACGCGGCGGATGACCGGTTCGGCCAGCATCGACTGCAGCGGCAGCGGCAATGTCTTGTGGCCGCCCTCGTGCGGCTGCCACGCGTTGGTCCAGTCCGACACCAGCTGGCGTGCCGGCTTCCCGGTCCGGCCCGTGGAGCGGATGGTGTCGCGCGACGTCGCAGCCAAGAACTTCTGCACCGTATGCGGCGCCGTCTCGGCCTCCTCGGTGGTCAGCCACACCGAGCCCGTCCATGCGCCGTCGGCGCCCATCGCGACGGCGGCGGCCATCTGCCTGCCCGTGACGATGCCGCCCGCGGCCAGCACCGGGATCGCGCCGTCGATGGCCTCGATCACTTCGGGGATGAGCACCAGCGTCGTCACCTCGCCGCAGTGCCCGCCGGCCTCGGTGCCCTGCGCGACGATCAGATCGACGCCGGCGGCGACCTGCTTCACTGCGTGCTCCTTGGCGCCGACCAGTGCGGCGACGGGGACGCCGCGTTCGCGGCCCGCCTCGATCATGTAGTCGGGCGGCACGCCCAGTGCGTTCGCGATCAGTTTGATGGGGTGACTCATCGCCACGTCGAGCAGTTCTTGACCGGTGTCGCCGGTCAGCGATGAACGACCGAGCCGCGGCGACGCGTCCGGCTCGATGTCGTGCTCACTCAGCAGTGTGCCAACGAACTCCCGGAATTCCGCAGGGATGCGGTCCACCAGTTGATCGCGGGACAGGTTCTCGCCCTTGCCCTCGAACTTGGCGGGCACGATGATGTCGGCGCCGTAGGGCTTGCCGTGCACGTGCTCGTCGATCCAGGACAGCTCCTGGTCGAGCTGCTCCGGGGTGTACGCAGTGGCGCCGAGCACCCCGAAGCCACCGGCATTGGTGACGGCGGCGACCACGTCGCGACAATGGCTGAACGCGAAGAGTGGGAAGTCGATGCCGAACTGCTCACAGATGGCGGGTTTCATCCCACCAGTATTACTAGGTCAGATCTGTCGAGGACGCTAAACCCCGCAGCGGGGCGAACGCGAAGCCCTCCAGTCCGTCGCGCCAGTCGACCGCGGCGCGGAATCCCAGCACGTCGGCCGCCTTCGCGGGATCGGCGACGATGTGGCGGACGTCGCCGCTGCGGTACTGGCCGGTGACGACGGGCGCGGCGCCCTCGCGCACCTCGCACAACCGGGTGGCGACCTCCATGATCGAGACCGGTCGGCCCGAGCAGACGTTGAACGCCGCGAACCCACCTGCGTCCGAGGCGGCCGCCGCAACGTTGGCCGCCGCGACGTCGTCGACGTGCACGAAGTCACGCATCTGCCCGCCGTCTTCGTAAACCCTTGGCGGTTCGCCTCTTTCGATGGCGGACCGGAAGATCGCCGCAACACCCGAGTAGGGCGTGTCGCGCGGCATGAACGGTCCGTAGACGTTGTGGTAGCGCAGCGCCACCACCGAGCCGCTCGTCGCCTCGGCCCACGCCAGCGCGTAGTGCTCTTGCGCGGTCTTGCTCGCCGCGTACAGGCTGCGCGGCCGCAGCGGCGCGTCCTCGCCGACCAGCCGCCACTCCAGCGGTTCGCCACCGACCGGGCAGCGGTGCTCGAAGGCGCCCGCGTCGAGGTCGACGGTGGTGCGCGGCAGCGGGTCGACGGCACCGTGCGCCGGACACGCATAGGCGCCCTGGCCGTAGACGACCATCGATGACGCCAGCACCAATCTCCGGCAGCCCGCGGCGAACATCTCGGCGAGCAGCACGGTGGTGCCGTAGTCGTTGTGGCTGCCGTACGACGGAGCGTCGCTCGCGTCGACGCCTGCGCCGACCACCGCGGCCTGGTGGCACACCAGGTCGATGCCTGGCAGCAGCGACGCCAGACCGCTGGCGTCCCGCACGTCGACCTCAAGCACTCCATCGGGCGGTCGGGACGTCGTGCCGTGCGCGGCGGTCAGCATCGCGTCGACGGCGACGACGTCGTGGCCGGCGGCGGTCAGCGCCACGCACACCCGCGACCCGATGAAGCCGGCGGCACCCGTGACCAGAACCTTCACGGCAGTTCGAACGGCAGCGTGACGCCCTTGTGCGCCAGGCAGTGCTCACAGGTGCGTTCGACGTCCACCTGATCGATCGCCTCGAGCACCAACTTCTTGAACGGCACCAGGTTCTTCTGGAACTCGGAGAACACGTCAACGGCCGTCACGCCCGCGCCCGATTCGATGCCCGCATCCAGGTCGGTCACCAATGCGATTGCGGCGTAGCACATCTCGAGTTCGCGGGCCAGCACGGCCTCGGGGTAGCCGGTCATGTTGACCAAGGTGAATCCCTGGCTGGCGAACCATTGACTCTCCGCACGGGTGGAGAACCGCGGACCCTGGATCACCACCATCGTGCCGCCGTCGACCACCCCCGGCAGGTCGGTGGCCGCGGCCCGAAGCGTCGGGCAGTAGGGGTCGGCGAAACTGACGTGGATGCCGCCTGCATCGAAGTAGGTGTCCGGCCGTGCGCTGGTGCGGTCGACGAGTTGATCGGGCACCACCATCGAGCCAGGCCCCAGTTCTGGGGTCAGGCTGCCGACCGCGCACGGCCCGAAGGTGCGTCGCACCCCGAGCGCGCGCAGCGCCCACATGTTGGCGCGGTAGGGCACCGTGTGCGGCGAGAACTCGTGGTCGACGCCGTGACGCGGCAGGAAGGCCACCTCGTGCTCCCCGACCGTGCCCACGGTGATGGCGGCACTCGGTGCGCCATACGGGGTATCGAGGCTCACGCTGCGGGCGTCGGGTCCGAAGAACGAATAGAAGCCGCTGCCGCCAATGACTCCGAGCATGCGTCCATTGTCCGGTACGCGTCTGTGCCGACGACTCACAGCCCGCTGTGTTTGACTCACGCGATGGGAGCTGCCGACGCGTCGGTCGGATTGCGGATCCTCGTCGCGGTGCCACTCGGGGTGGGAGCCGCGATCGTGGTCGGACTGACGGCCGGATGGCCGTTCGCGCCTGCCACGGGGTGGATCGTTGGGGCCGTCGCCTATCTGATCTGGACCTGGCTGATCGTTGGCCGCCTCGACGCCGTCCAGACGGCGCGGCACGCCACCAGGTACGGCGAAGACGACTCGACGCCGTGGATCATCGACGTCACCGTGCTGCTGGCCAGCGTGGCAAGCCTGGGCGGAGTGGGATACCTGCTCGCTGCGGAATCGACGGGCGGCATCTGGGCCGCCGTGATCGGGGCGCTGAGCGTGGCCGCCGCGTGGGTCACGGTGCACACCGTGTACATGCTGAGTTACGCCCGGCTGTACTACACCGGCGACGAAGGCGGCATCGACTTCCACGAGAGCGAGGGCTACCGGCCCGACTACGGCGACTTCGCCTACCTGGCGTTCACGCTCGGCATGACCTACCAGGTGTCGGACACGGACCTGGTCGACCGGCGAATACGGATGGCCGCGCTGCGGCACGCGCTTCTCTCGTTCCTGCTTGGCGCAATCGTGCTGGCGATCGTGATCAACCTGGGGGCCAGCCTGATCGGCGCCGGTCACTGAGCAGCGTGCAACGATGAACGCGTGGCCAGTATCGCCGAATGGGTCGAGGGCGCCCGCCCACGCACGCTGCCCAACGCCGTCGCCCCCGTCATCGCGGGCACCGGAGCAGCGGCCTGGCTGGACGCCGCCGTGTGGTGGAAGGCCGTGCTGGCGCTGGTGGTGTCCCTGGCACTGATCGTCGGCGTGAACTACGCCAACGACTACTCCGACGGCATCCGCGGCACCGACGACGTGCGCGCGGGTCCGCTGCGGCTGGTCGGCTCACGGCTGGCGTCGCCCCGTGCCGTGCTGACTGCCGCGGTGGTGAGCCTGGCCGTCGGCGCGACGGCCGGGCTGGCGCTGGCGATCCTGACCGAACCGTGGCTGATCGCGATCGGCGTCGCGTGCATCGCCGGGGCATGGCTCTACACCGGCGGCTCCAAACCGTACGGCTATTCCGGCCTCGGCGAGGTCGCGGTGTTCGTGTTCTTCGGCCTGGTCGCAGTGCTCGGCACGCAGTACACCCAGGCGATGCGGATCGACTGGGTCGGCGGCGCACTTGCGGTCGCGACTGGTGCACTGTCGTCAGCGGTGTTGGTGGCCAACAACCTTCGCGACATCCCGACCGACAAGGAATCCGGCAAGATCACGCTTGCCGTGCGTCTCGGTGATGCCCGCACCCGCCTGCTGTATCAGGTGCTGATCGCGCTGGCGTTCGTCCTGACGCTGGTGCTGATTCTCGCAACGCCGTGGTGCGCAGTGGGTTTCGTGGCGGCACCCTTGGCCGTGCGGGCCGCGCGGCCGGTGCGCGGCGGACTCGGGGGCAAGGACCTGATCCCGGTACTGCGGGACACCGGGTTGACGATGCTGGTGTGGTCGGTCGCGGTGGCGCTGGCGCTAGCGTTCGGTTAGCCGGCCGAGTCGAGCGTCGAGCGTGGCGTGGAAGTGCCCGATCGCGCTCTCGTGTCTGCCGAACTCCACGAACGCATTGGCGTCGGCGTGGAATCCCTGTTGCACGCCTGCAGACATGGCGTTGTCTTCGAGCGCACCTTCGGCGAGCAGACCGCGGCCTCCCCCGGTCGGTGCCCTCTCTGCGACGACACCCGGGCCGGCCATGCCATAGGTTGTGACCGTGGTGTGGTCGATGTCGATCGGGTCGATCACGACGGCGAGGACCTGGTCCGGGAACGTCGCCAGCATCACGTTCGGGAACAGGTGGTAGACGAACGTCACGCGCGCGCCGACCGTCCACGTCGACTCCGGGCGGTCCCGTAGGCGTTCAATGTTGCGGTACGGGAACGTGATCCGGCTGTTCGGCCCAAACGTCTCGACGACGTTGAGATCGTCGTACTGCAGCGGGTAGAACGTGCCACGGTGCGTCGAGCGGATGTGATAGCCCTCCAGGAATTGCTCGATGAGTACCTTCCAGTTCATCGCCCTGACGGTGGACTGCGTGTAGAAAAGGCGCTCGGCTGGTAATAACTTGTCGCGCCACGGACTCCCATCGGTCAGCCCCTCAGAGGCGGCGTCGCGAGCGTCCAGTGGATCGATGACGACCAGTCCGTCGACTTCGTGGCTGGCGACTTCGACGAGACCGCGCGACGACATGTCGAGGTCCGGGAATCCTTCGGCGTGCGGGACGTGTGCGAGCGAACCGTCGAGCCGATAGGTCCAGCCGTGGTAGCGACACACCAGCGCATGCGAGCAGCCCGAGCCGTCGACGATGGCCATGCCTCGGTGGCGACATGCGTTGCGGAACACGCGCACTCGACGGTCGGTGTCGCGCAGGGCGAACAGCGGCACGCCGAACGCGATGCGTTCGACGTGGTCGCCGGGGTTCGGGATCGCGGCAGACGGAATGTAAACGCTCGGCATGGAACGGAGCAGTCTGAGCTCGTCGGCGAACCGGGCCGGATTGACATAGGCCTCGACCGGTTCGCGCCAGGCGTCGCCCTCGTCGGTGGTGCCCGCGTCGATGTGCGCGAGGATGCGGTGAACGATCTCGACATCACTCGCGAGCGACGTCTGCGTTGACGTACTCACCAACTGAGCATCACGCTCTGGTCGTCATATGTCAAGATATCTGTGATATGAGTGTTCCCTCCCGCGGTCTGATCGGAGACCGCCCGCTCACCGCGCGTTCCGTCCTCGCGTCCGCGCTGCTGGGCGCCGACGAGCCCGTCCTCCCGGTTGCGGGCCTGATCGCCGCGGCTTCACTGTTCGGAATCAGTGCTGGCGCCGCGCGCACCTGCCTGTGGCGAATGGTGGCCAACGGCGAACTCACCAGCGACAACGGAAGTTACGCACTCACAGGGCGCCTGCTCGAACGTCGTCACCGCGTCGACGACGCCGCCCGCCACGAGGACGAGGGACGGTGGAACGGGACATGGGAGCTCGCGGTCGTGTCACTGGAACGCCGTCCCGCCGCCGACCGTCTCGAACTCCGGAGGGCAGCGATCGCACTGCACCTCGCCGAGATCAGAGAGGGCGTCTGGATCCGCCCTGACAACCTCGATCCGCAGCGCCTACCGTCGTCACGGGCCGTGCTCGACGCGCAGTGCGTTCACTTTCACGGTGCCGACTCCGACATCACCATCGACGCCACCAGGTCCCTGTTCGCCCTGGACAGCTGGGCGGACGACGCCAGAAGCCTCATCCTCGCGATGAACGACGAGCTCGACACGGTACGGCCCGAAGCCGACGAAATCGCTCCTCTCACATACCAGTTCGCACTCTCCATCGCCGTGGTACGCCACCTGCAACTGGACCCACTGCTCCCCGCGGCACTCATCCCCCCGGATTGGCCTGCCGCCACCCTGCGAAACGCCTACCGCCGCTTCGATGATTCCTTCAAGCGACACATGGACCACGCGTTTCGGCAGTCCGCAGGGTGAAGCTAGGCCTGACGCCTACGCGGCCTCGTCGAGTAGCGCCACGATGGACTCGCGCAGCTGCGTCGCAGATACGTGCTCGGTGATGATGCCCATGGTGAACTTGTCGCCGCCGCGCAGGATGCCCAACACGATGTGCTCGCAGCCGATGGCGCCGTCCTTGTGCGCCAGCGCTTCTCGCAACGCCAACTCGAGAACCTTCTTGGCCGACCGGGTGAACGGGATGTGCCCGCGCCTGCGCCTGCGGCGACCGGACTTGCGGAACGCGTCGTCCCAGGCGTCGGGTCCGAAGTTGCGCGCAATGCCATCACGGATGGCGTGCAGGTCGATACCGACCGCGCGCAGCGCCTCGGCGTCGCCTTCGAATTCTTCATCGCCATCCTCGACGGTCAGTCGCGCCCGGATGGCTTCCGTCGTCAGGCCGTGGACACCGAGCGCTGCAGACAGCACGTGCCCAGCGCTCTGCACGGCACCAACCAGCAGGTGCTCGGGACCGATCTCCCGCGCGTTCAGTTCGCCAGCCGATTCCTGGGCCAGCACGACCGCGGCCTTGGCGCTTCGGGTGAACCGCTCGAACATGCTCAACTCCTCCGGTTGTGCCTCTGATGCACCGCTTGGCGGGTCGTACCCAGCGCGTCGGCGATCGCCTGCCAGCTCCAGCCCTGCTCACGGGCGTTTGCGACGTGGATGGCCTCGAGTCGCTCGTGAAGTCGCTTGAAGGCCTGCACGGCCCGCAACCCCGAAGCAGGGTCGGCGCTGGCGGCCAGGTTCAGCTCGAAAACATCACTCACACTTTGAAGGTAACTCGACACCGGAGCCGTGTCAACAAACGTTGACACGACATTCGCGGTCAGCGCAGCGCGTCCACCAACCGGTCGAGGTCGTCGCCGGTGTTGTAGAGGTGGAAGCCGACCCGCACCGCGCCCGCCCGCACCGACGCGCGGATGCCCGCGCTTGTCAGCTTGTCGGCCGCATCCGCAATCGGCAGCGACACGATCGCCGAAACACTGCGCGGCAGTTCGAGTTCGGCCCGCAGCCGGTTGGCCAGGCCAAGGCAGTGCGACTCGACGGCACTGGAGTCCAGCGACGCCAGCCACGGCATGGTCAGCCCCGACCCCAGAACGCCGAACCACGCAGGCGAGGTGTCGAAGCGACGCGCGTCAGGCGCCAAGCGCAGCGGAAGGCCGTAGATCGTCGACCATGGCTCCTCGGCGGCGTACCAGTTGGCCGCATGCGGCGTCATCAAGCCAGACATCCTGTCGCTCAACGACATCCACGCGGTACCACGCGGCGCGAGCAGCCATTTGTACACCGCGGCCGCGGTGACGTCGACCCAGCCGAGATCGAGTCGCTTCCATCCGACCGCCTGGGTCACGTCGACGATCGTCAGCGTGTCGGCGCCGGCCAGCCCGGCACGCAACGCATCGATGTCGAGCACGGCGCCGTTCGCGGACTGCACCAGGCTCGCGAGCACCACGTCGTAGTCGCCGCCCGTCGCGACAAGGGCGTCGGGCGTCAGCTCGGTGAGCACCACGCCGCGACCCACCTGCGCGGCGAACGGAAACGTGGTGCTTGTGAATTCACCGGACAGGGTCGCCACCCTGGCACCATCGGGAATCGCCGAGGCGACCAGACCCAGCAGCGCCGAGACGCTGCCGCCCATCGCCACCGACTCCGCAGGCACGCCCGCTAAGGCGGCATACGCTGCGCGGCCACGGCGCACCGGCTCGTCGAAGTCGGGGACGTGCATGGTGCCCGCCTGCCACGCGCCGATGTGTTCCTGCAACGCATCGACCACGAACGTCGGTGGCAGCCCGTAGGTCGGCGAGTTGAGAAATCCTTCGGCACCGACGAACTCGGCGCCGAACGCGGACCGCTGGCTCATTCGGGTGCAGACTCGTCGCCACGCAACCGGGCGCGGAGCTGATCACGGTCGGTGCGGCGCCGTTCGTCGAACTCGGCGATGCTGGCCGTAGCCCGTCGTCGAAGTGGCGCGAACACCCAGATGCCCAGCGGCAGGGCCAGCACGATGGCGAAGAGCAACGCCACCACCAGAGGAAACTCGGCTATCCCCATGAGATGGGCGAGGAAGAAGATCAGCGCCGTCAGCACCGCCGCCAACAGCAGGCGAGCCAGCGTGTAGACCGCGACGTCGATCGCCATGCGCTGACCCGATCCCCCGGTCGCTTCGCTCCTGCCCGCCGGACCCGATCCCCCTGTCGCTTCGCTGACGCCATCAGTACCAGACACGGTTCGAGCCTACCGATGACGCGTATATTCAGATCAAGGAGGTTTTTCTGCGTGCAGTATTTGTTCCTCATCATCGTCCTCGCGGGTTTGGCCTACACCACGTTTCGTCTGGTGCGGGCCGTGTCCAACCGCCCGAAGAGCAGGACGATCGGGCCCGACGACGATCCTGACTTCCTCCGTCGGCTCGGTCACGGGGACCACCCCGACGTCCGCTGACTCGAGTTAGCGGGACCCCGGAAAACCGTTGGCCACCATCGCCGCGAGTTCGATCAGCGCGTCGCGGGTTTCGGGCTTGAGCCGGTCGAGGCTGATCTCGGCGCCCTCCTCCAGATGCGAATCGAACGGCACCCGCTGCACCGCGCGGCAACGCCGCGAGAAGTGGTCCTCCACCTTGGTCATGTCGACCTTGCCCGAACGGGGCCGCACGGCATTGATCACCGCGATCGAATTCTGCACCAACTGCTGGTAGCCGTGGGCGTCCAGCCAGTCCAGCGTGGCCGAGGCACTGCGCGCGCCGTCCACCGAACCGGAGCTGATCACGATCAGCACGTCGGCCTTGCTCAGCACCCCCGACATGGCCGAGTGCAACATGCCCGTGCCGCAGTCGGTGAGCACCAGGCTGTAGAAGCGCTCCAGCACTTCGAGCGTGCGCGCGTAGTCATCGGAGCTGAACGCCTCCGACACCGCCGGATCACTTTCGGAGGCAAGCACTTCCAGCCGGCTCGGGCCCTGCGACGTGTAGCCGCGGACGTCGCTGTAGCTGTCGATGCCCTCGGCGTCGCGCAACAGGTGCCGCACCGTCGACGGTGTCTCCAGCGGCACCTTCTGGCTCAGCGTGCCGCGGTCGGGATTGGCGTCGACGGCGATCACCCGGTCCCCGCGGATCGAGGCGAACGTGGCACCGAGCGTCGCGGTGATGGTGGTCTTGCCGACGCCACCCTTCAGCGACAACAACGCGATCCGGTAGCACCCCCGCAGCGGCCGGTCGACCTGGGCGGTCAGGCTCTTGCGCTGGATGGCCTTCGAGCCCTCGCCGAGGTTGATCAGCGTGCCCGACGCGTAGTACACCCAGCGCCGCCAGCCCTCCGACGGCGTGCGCTTCGGCTGACCGAGCAACGCGACCGTCGACAGGTCGAAGTGCGGCGGCGGCGCGACGGGCTCCGTTGCGGAGATCGGCTGCTCGTTCAGCTCGGCGACGATGTGCGCCAGCGGCAGGCCGTGCGGCGGGGTCGGTGCGGTCCACTCCGGCGGCACGGTCTCCGCGGGATCGGTGAAGCGCTGCTGCGCTCTGAACCCGGGCTCGGCCGCCGGGTGCTGGCCTGGCGCAGACGTCAAGGTCAGCCCACCCCGGCGTAGGAGTGCAACCCCGTGGTGACCAGGTTGATGAAGAACAAGTTGAACACCATCGCGACGAAGCCTGCCACGTTGATCCAGGCGGCCTTTCGGTCGCGCCAGCCCGCGGTCGAGCGGGCGTGCAGGTAGGCGGCGTAGACCACCCAGGCGATGAACGCCACCGTCTCCTTGGGATCCCAGCCCCAGTAGCGGCCCCACGCCTCCTCGGCCCAGATCGCGCCGAAGATCACCCCGAAGCCGAAGACGGGGAACCCGAAGATCGTCGCGCGGTAGGCGATGCGATCCAGTGTCTGGGCGTCGGGCAGCCGTTGTAGGACGCGGGCGAGCGTGCCCTCGCGATCAGGCGCGCCCAACGGCGGCATCTTGGCGAGGAACAGGATGCTGGCCACGCCCGCGACCAGGAACACCCCGGAGCCGAGGCTCACCACGGACACGTGGATCGGCAGCCAGTACGACTGCAGCGCGGGCATCACCGGCGCGGCGTTGGCGTAGAGCCACTTGCCCGACACCGCCAGCAGGATCAGCACCGGCAGCAGGACGAACGCCCACAGCGCGCGGTACTGCGGGCGGCGCAACATGGTCGCCGCGGCGACCAAACCGCAGAAGCAGGTCAGGTTGATGAACTCGTACATGTTGCCCCACGGCACCCGCGTGGTGGCGAGCCCGCGCAACAGGATGCAGACGCCGAGCATGGCGATCCCGACGTACACCAGCGCCAGCCCGGCACGCCCGACGCGTTCGTCGACCGGCCGCTTCGGGGCGTCGAGGACCCGTCCCGGCCCATCGGTGTCGGCGACGGTGGTTGGAGCGGCGCCCGCGGCCACCAGCTCACGCTGCTCGACGCGGCGGCCGCGGCTGTACGCGAGCTCGACGGCGAGCAGCAGCAGCGCGGCCACCAGCACCACGATCGACGTGGTGAAGGCCCAGTCGGAGTACCTGGCCAGTCCGATGTCGATGTGCTCGGGGTTCATGCGCGATCCTCTTTCTTGGCCACGTCGCGGCCTTCCAGCAACCGCCCGGTGATCCGCTCGAACTCATCGCCCCAGCCGGAGTTGTCGGTGCGGGCGAGGCCGCCCAGCTCGACGCTAACCGTACCCGGCCCGGCGGGCTCGATACGAACCCAGATTCGGCGCCGTCGCACCACCAGCGACACCAGCAGACCGGCCATCATCGACAGCGCGAAGACGAGCACCCACACCTGCGCGGGATCGTGTGAGACCTGCACGTTGATGAACGGCACCGCGCCGTCGAACCGGATGGTGGTGCCGTCGGCGAGCCGGGTCGACTCGCCGGCGCGCAGGTTCACCCGCACCTGCTTGTTCAGCCGCTTTTGTCCGATGAGCGCCGGGTCGAGCGTGAAGATCGACTGGGGCTTGCCGGTGTCGAGGCCGGTGTCGCCGCGGTAGACGTCGATCGCCACGGCGGGGTCGTTGAGGGCGGGGAAGCTCGACGACAGCAGCTTGCCGTCGAGCTGCTCGGTCGGGGCGAACAGCCCCTGCACGGCGATCTGGTTCTTGCGGCGTTCGCGTTCGTCGGGGTACGTGCCACCCGGCGGGTCGACGCGGATCACGCCGGACGACAGCAGCGTCAGCGGATCGTCGGGGCGCCACTGCACGGTCGTGGTGCGGGTCTGGCCGTCGGGGAACGTGACGGTGAACGTCGGCGCGTAGCCGTGGCCCTGCAGATAGATCCGGTCACCACCGAGCCGCAGCGGATGGTTGACCTCGAGCCGGTACGGCCGCCACGTGTCGGTGTTCAGGTCCGCCCCGGCCTGGTAGTCGACGTTGGCGGCGAAGCTCAGTGCCTGACCGGACGGCAGGTACTTCGCGTCGAAGTCGTTGACCCGCAGACAGATCGGGAGCAGCGACGTGCCGTCCACCGTGTTGCCTGCCCGGAACGAGTCGAACGCCGCCGGGGACGCGGAGCAGAAGCCGGGGCCGCCGTCGGCGATCACGATGACGTTGCCCTCGTAGCCGAACATCTTGCCTGCGGCCACCGCGACCAGCAGTCCCAGCAGCGAGAAGTGGAACACGATGTTGCCGAACTCGCGGAAATAGCCCTTCTCCGCGGATATCTCGGTGATTTCGCCCTCGCGCCTGGTGGCCCTCCGCCATCCGCGCAGTCGCTGCGTCACGTCCGCGACGACGGTGTCGGCGTCGGCCGCGACCTCTGCTTCGTGGTGCTTGGGCAGCCGGGCCAGGTTGCGCGGCGCGGCGACCGGCTGCGCGCGCAGGCTACGAACGTGCTCGAGCAGCCGCGGGGTGAGGCAGCCGACGAGCGAGATGAATAGCAGGGCGTAGATCGCGGTGAACCAGAAGCTGGAGAACACGTTGAATGCCTGGAGCCGGTCCAGCCACGGACCGATCACGGAGTGTTCGGCGATGTACTGATCGACCTTGGCCTCGTTGAGGCTGCGCTGTGGCAGCAGCGCACCGGGCATCGCCCCCAACGCCAGCAGGAACAGCAGCACCAGCGCCGTGCCCATCGACGTCAACGTGCGCCAGGTGTTCCGCGCGTACGCCCACAGGCGTGTCAGCACTCTCATATCGGCAATCGGATATCGCTGACGAACGCGTCGCGCACCCAGGAGATGAAGTCGGCCCACAACCCGGTCACCAGCGCGGTGCCGACCAGGATCAGCAGCACGCCGCCGAAGATCTGGATGGCCCTGGTGTGACGGCGCAGCCAGCCCAGCCCCTGCACCGCCCGCGCAGACCCGAAGGCCAAGAGCACGAACGGGATTCCCAGCCCGAGGCAGTACGCGATGACGAGCACGACGCCGCGCGCCACGTTGGCGCCCTCAGTGGCCGACGCCACGGCGATCACGCCGGTCAACGTGGGACCGAGGCACGGCGTCCAGCCGAGCCCGAAGACCGCGCCGAGCAACGGTGCGCCTGCGATCGTGGACACGCGTCGCGGCGTGAACCGGGCTTCGCGTTGCAGCGCAGGTATGAGGCCGACGAACACCAGGCCCATCAGGATCGTGATGACACCGCCGATGCGTTGCAGCAGAAGCTGATTGACGAGCAGCGTGGTGGTCAGCCCGAGCACCGCGACGGTGCCGAGCACGAACACCACGGTGAACCCGGCCACGAACAACGCCGCGGCGCCAGCGACCCGCAACCGGGCGGTCCGGATCGCGACCGCTCCTGGCTCCTCCTCGACGCCGACGACCGCGGCGAGATACGACAGATAGCCCGGCACCAGCGGCACCACGCATGGAGACGCGAACGACACCAATCCGGCGAGCACCGAGATGCCCAGTGCCACCAGCAGCGGTCCCGCGGCGGCGGTTTCTGCGAAGCCCGTCATCCCGCGGTGTCCTTCTCGGCGGCCAGCCGTTCCACCACCGACTGCAGGTCCTCGGCGAGCAACTCGCGCAGGAACACCGCGGCGACGCGATGCTGGCGGTCCAACACCACGGTCGACGGGATGACGGTGGTCGGATACTTGCCACCGAAGGCGATCATGGTGCGCATCGCCGGGTCGTAGATGGACGGATAGGTGACCTTGCGGTCGACGACGAAGTCGACGGCGGCCTGGCGGTTGTTGTCGCGCACGTCGATGCCGAGAAACGCGACGCCCTTGGCCTTGGTCGCGTCGTACACCTTCTGCAACTCGCGCGTCTCCGAGCGGCAGGGACCGCACCACTGTCCCCACACGTTGATGAGGACGACGTCGCCCTTGAAGTCGTCCAGAGACACGGTCTTGGACGGGTCGGTCAGCTCAGGCCCGGAGATCGGCCCTGGGCGTCCGCGACTGTCGGGTGGGTCGTAGAGGATGTCGGTCTTGCCGCCGGGGGCGACGAACTCGAACGTGCCGCCCTGGGCGACGGCGTCGTCACCGGTGGAGCAACCGGTCAGCAGTACCGCCACCGACACGATCGACATCACCAGCCATCTCACTACAGGCCCCAGGGCTCCGAATAGCTCCAGCGGGTGAGCTCGTCGCCGGTGAACGTGAACGACGTGAGCGAGGCGAGGTTGCACAACCGGCTGTGAGGCAACGGAAGATGGTGCAGGTGCCGGTTCGTCATCGATCGGCGCAGCGTCTCGACGGGAAGCTGATGGCTGACGCACACGGCCTGGTGGCCTTCTGCGCGGATGCGGGCCCGGTGCAGAGCCGCCTGCATCCGCGCCGCGACCTCGACGTAGGGCTCACCCCACGACGGTTTGCGCGGGTTGCGAAGCAGCGCCCAGTTCCTCGGATTGCGCAACGCGCCGTCGCCAGGCGCGACCTTCTCGCCCTCGAAGTGGTTCCACGACTCGATCAGGTCGTCGTCGGTGTCGATGGGCAGGCCGTGCGCCGCGGCGATCGGCTCCGCCGTCTCCTGCGCGCGCTCCAGGGGGGATGCCACCACGTAGACGATGTCGTTGTCCGCCAGCCAGTCCGCAGACGACTGTGCCTGTGCCCGACCACGTTCGGACAGGTGGAAGTCCGGGAGTCGACCGTAGAGGACGCCCTCCGGGTTGTGCACCTCGCCGTGCCGCATGACGTGCACCGTCGTGGTGACCGTCATGCCGGCCTCTCGGCTTCGGCGGCAGCACGCGCCGCGGCGGGCAGGGCCGCGGCGATGCGGTCGAACGCGTCGTCGTCCAGCGCGGCCGACACGAACCACGCCTCGAATGCACTGCACGGCGGGTAGACGCCCGCCGCGAGCAGCGAGTGGAAGAACGGCGCGAAGCGCCACGTGTCGGTGGCCTTTGCCGAGGCGAAGTCAGTCACCGGCTCGTCGGAGAAGAACACGCTGAACATGTTCGCGGCCCGTGAAACCTGATGCGCGACACCGGCATCGGTGAGTGCCCCGGATAACAGCCCAGAGAGCCGGTCGGCATTGGCGTCCAGCTTCGCGTACACGGCGTCGTCGGCGGCACGCAGCGTCGCAAGCCCGGCGGCCATGGCGACCGGATTGCCCGACAGCGTGCCCGCTTGATACACCGGGCCCAACGGGGCCAGCCGGTCCATCACGTCGGCGCGGCCGCCGAACGCCGCGGCGGGCAGGCCGCCGCTCATCACCTTGCCGAACGTGAACAGGTCGGCATCCACCGGGTCGATGCCATACCAACCGGCGCGGCTGACCCGGAAGCCGGTCATCACCTCGTCGAGGATCAACAGTGCGCCGTGGTCGGCGGTGATGCGTCGCAGCGCGGCGTTGTAGCCGGGCAGCGGCGGTACCGCGCCCATGTTTCCCGGACTGGCTTCGGTTATGACGCAGGCGATCTCGTCGCCGAACTTGGCGAAGGCATCTTCGACGGCGGCAACGTCGTTGTAGGGCAACACGATCGTGTCGGCGGCGGTGGCGCCCGTGACTCCAGGGGTGGACGGCAGGCCGAGGGTCGCGACGCCGGAGCCGGCGTCGGCGAGCAGCGCGTCGACGTGGCCGTGATAGCAACCGGAGAACTTGATCAGCTTCGGGCGGCCGGTGAACCCGCGGGCCAGCCGCACCGCGCTCATGGTGGCCTCGGTGCCGGAGTTGACCAACCGCACCTTCTGGACGGCGCCGACGCGGCCGATGATCTCGCGGGCGAGGTCCGTCTCGGCAGGGGTCGGCGCGCCGAAGCTCAGCCCGTCGGCCGCGACGCGTTGCACGGCCTCGACGACCGCAGGGTGGGCGTGGCCGAGGATCATCGGCCCCCAGGAGCAGACCAGGTCGACGTAGCGGTTGCCGTCGGCATCGGTGAGCCAGCAGCCCTTCGCCGAGGTGATGAACCGCGGGGTGCCGCCGACCGCGGCGAACGCCCGGACCGGCGAGTTCACCCCACCGGGGATCACGGCGGCCGCTTCGGCGAAGAGCGCAGCGGAGCGGGCAGTGCTTGGCATGGCCACCAGTGTCCCAGCCGGTCCTCATGCGTCAACTACAGGGTGTAGTGGTCGAGCTCAGCTCCGCGCATCCAAACGAGCCCAGATCGGCCCCTTGGCGACCGTCGTGAACGGCACCTCGACGGGAAAGTCGTCGCCCAGCGACCGGACCCTTGTCGACCGGATGATCGTGGCCAGAGCGAGCGTCGTCTCCAGGCGTGCGAAGTGTTCCCCGATGCAGGAGCGTGCTCCGCCTGCGAACGGGACGAACTGCCACCGGTCGCGGCCCTTGACGTTGTCCGGGCTGAACCGGTCGGGATCGAATGCTTCTGGCCGGTCCCACAGAGTCGGATCCCTGTGCAGCGCATAGATTCCCACGGCCACCAGAGTGCCCTTCTGCACGCGGTAGCCATCGACGGCGATGTCGCGCACCGCCAACCGACCGACCCCCGCCGCGGGCGGGCACAGCCGCAGCGCCTCGTGGAACACCTGAACGGTGTACTCGAGCCGGGGCACGTCCTCGGGTGTCAGTTCCCGGTCGCCGATCTCGGCGACCTCTGCTGCGACGCGGTCCTGCACGTCGGGATGGTGCCCCAGCGCCCACAACGCGTAGGTGAGCGCCGTCGCGGTCGTATCGTGGCCCGCCAGCATGAAGATCAGCAGGTCATTGCAGATGTCGTCGTCTGAGATCGGCTGCCCGGTCTCCGGGTCGGTGGCCGCGATCAACGCGTGAACGAGCGGTGCGTCACGGGTCGGGTCGGCTCGGCACGCCTGCAGGATCTCACTGGTGACCTGGAGCATCTCGGCAACCGCGGCACGGGCGCGGCGGCGGGCGGGAGTCGGCAGCCATCGCGGTGCACGCACCGGCCGCAGTGCGCGGTCGGCGGTGTAGGACGACGCGACGTGCATGTGCTCGGCGATCACCTCGGCGCGCGCATTGAGATCGATGCCAAGAATCGACCGGCCAAGCGACCGCATCGTCAGTCGGCGGCATTCGACGTCGAGGTCGACGTCACCGCCGTCGCGCCAGCGGTCGACGAACGTCTGTGCCGCGCGGGACATGTGGCCACCGAAACGGCGGACGTTGTGCACGGTGAACACCGGCTGCAGTGCCCGCTTGCGCGGACGCCACTGCTCGTTGGGCAGCACGAACAGGCTGTCGCCAGCCATGTGCCGCACTTCCTCGTGCACGATGCATCGCTCGGCGAAGGCGTCGTTGCGTCCCAACACGTCGCGGATCCCGCTGGGCGACATGACGACGACCAACGGCGGAACCACCCACTTCGGGCCAAGCTGCACACGAGTGATCGGGCCGCCGGCGTCGCGTATCGGTACCTGGCCCTCGTCGAGATTCCGCACCGCCTTCACCAACTCCCGAATCGGCAGCGGATTCTTCGGCGCCAACGGCAACGCCCCGACATCGGGTGTGCCGGTGCTCGCCACCGTCGCACCGCGGTGCTGGGGGCGTGTGGTCGGATCCAGGATGTGGCTACTCCAGTTCGCGTGACGGTCCGGCTGTGGGGGTCAGCCTTCGGGTTCCATCATGACCTCTATGTCGCCGGCACGAGGGCGAAGACGGGGTGATCGGCGTCGTCCGGTAATTGGCGCCAGTAGCCCTCGACGACCTTGCCTGCCAGCGGCCGGTACACGGCCAGTATCGGCGCCCGCTGCTCCACCGGCACCTCGGTGGCCACGTACCTGGTCGCGCCGACGGTCACGTTCGGGTCGGCGCGGACGTTGCGCACCCATTCCGACTCGCCGCGCGTCGAGACCAGGTACTTCACCCCGTCGAGATCGGGCACGACCACCGGGATCTCTTGTGGTTGCTTGCTCGCGCGTCGGGTCACGGTCAGCGTCTGGCTGTTGCCGATCCCCGTCGCCTTGGCGATCTTGTTGAAGATGGTGCGGGTGAACCACGGGGGCTTGAGGTAGGCCATGACTCAAGAGTTTGATGGTCGACATGCAACTACCGCAATGGCTGGCCAGGTTCAACCGGCACGTCACCAACCCGATCCAACGGCTGTGGGCGGGTTGGGCGCCGACGTTCGGCATCCTCGA
This sequence comes from Mycobacterium sp. AZCC_0083, assembly GCF_014202335.1. Lineage (GTDB taxonomy): Bacteria > Actinomycetota > Actinomycetes > Mycobacteriales > Mycobacteriaceae > Mycobacterium. The sequence goes on from NZ_JACHGP010000003.1 coordinate 203,315, forward strand.
GCACGTCGGGCGCAAGTCGGGCAAGCAGTTCCGCACACCGTTGACGGTGTTCAGCACCGATGAGGGCGTGGCGATCCTGCTCACCTACGGGCCCAACCGCGACTGGCTGAAGAACATCACCGCGGCCGGCGGCGGCAGGATTCAGCGCTACGGCAAGACGATCGATCTCGTCGACCCCCGCGTGGTGCCGAAGGCGGAGGCCGCGCCGTCGGTCACGGGGCTGTGGCGGCCCATCTTCGCGCGGTTGCCGTTCGAACAGGCGGTGCTGTTGCGGCGGGCGTGATGCGGTGACGAAAAGTCGCGGATAGGTGGGCATCTGGGACTGCCGCTGCGGTGGTGAACGGTTCCACGAACTGCCGTAGCTCGATGAGGTGCCTGGCGTGCTGATCGAGTCGACGGTCTTCGTCGGAGTCGGGTTCCCACGGTGGCACGGGCCTGGCCTCACCGTGCTCGTCGAGTGAAACCACGACGGCCACCGCATGTGCGACCAGGTCAGGTTGCACGCCGTTGGCGTTGGCGGTGGTGACCTGGATGCCGATGTGCACGCTGCGCCGCCCGACGCGAATGATCCGTGCGGTGACGTCGATGGCGTCGCCGACGATGATGGGCCGGTAGAAGCGGATCCCGGCGACGTAGGACGTGATGACGTGCGCGCCGGTCCAGCCGGCTCCGCACACCCGGGCCGCTTCGTCGATCCACTGCATGGCTTGGCCGCCGTGGACTCTGCCGCCCCGGTTGACGTCGGTAGCGGCGGCGTGGAAGCGCAGCGTGGCGCGATGGGCGCTGCCCTCTACGGTGTAACTTTCGGCGGCCATGGCGCCTTCAATGCGTCGACGCATCGGGATCCGGACCCGCGCTTGCCGTTGCCGTTGCAGTTCGAGCATCGTGACCGGTGTCCACGGGGGGACCTCAACGGGATTGCCGCTGTCGTCCACGGCGACGAAAATGATTGGGCACTGCGAGGTTTGAGGTGCATTGGCCCGGGTGGGGTCGCTGGAGCAGACCGTGATGAGGATGTGCATGCTGCTGCGCCCGGTGTAGACGAGGCCGGCGTCCGCTTCGACGAGTTCGCCGACGCCGATGGGCCGGTCGAGGTGCATGTTGCCGACGGAGGCGACGACGCAATCGCGGCCACTCCACGATGCGGCGGTGGCGTAGGCGACATTGTCGATCCAGCCGAGTAGTTTGCCGCCGTCGACGACGCCGACGGTGCCGACGTCATCGGGCTCGACCCGGAGGCGCAGGATTGCCTCATGGCTGCCGGTGCGCGGTGGGGATTCTTCACGCGTGACCTGGTGTGTCGATTGCATTTGACGGCCTCCCCTTGCCCGGTTGCAGCCCATGATGTGAGAGACGCCCCTCGGCAGGGAAGAGGAAGTGGTCCGATCGCGAGGTTTCCTAGCAGGATCCACAGATTTGCTCTCCTTCGCCCTTCGTCATCACGGTGCCGGGCATCATCGGGCGGTTGCGGTTCGAACAGGCGGTGCTGCTGCGGGGGGCGTAGGGCGATCTCACTCCAGGGTGAGTGACGGCCGCGTCGTCAACTCGTCGGCGCGCGAGGTGTCCTTGAGGTCGACACCGGAGCGGCCGAGGCGGCGCGCCCCAGCGACCAAACCCGCCACCACCCGCGCGGCGGCACCGTAACCCAGCCCTTCGGGCGGGTGGATGTTCGAGATGCAATTGCGGTCGGCATCGGTGCGACCGACCCGCGGCAGGTGGGTGAGGTAGATCCCGAGGCTGTCGGCGACCGACAGGCCCGGCCGTTCGCCGATGACGACGATCAGGGTGCGGACGCCCATCCGCGCGCCGATGTGATCGCCAAGCGCGACCCGCGCCTGAGTGGCGATTACCGGCGCGGCGATCGAATGGTTCGAACCGAGGGTCTCCACCAGGGCGGTCAGCAGGCCCACTCCGTGCTCGACAAGCGCACGCGGCGACAGCCCGTCGGCGAGGACCACGCCGATGTCGGCGTCGTCGGCCGGCACCGACTCCAGGCCTGCGGGCAGCCGGCCAAGGTCGGGCCGGCGTAGATACTCATCGCGGCTGGTGGCCTGGCTCGCGACCACGGCGGGGTCGCCGATGCCGACAGCGGCGACCCTGGCGGCGAACGCAGGCACGTCGAGGGGGATGTGCACGGCGTCGCGCGCCGCCGCGTGGGCCACGTTGAACTCCAGCACCCGGGTGGTCGGCAGCGCGTTGCCGGCTCGCCCGAGACCGATGCGGGATTGCGTCGTCAGCCGCAACCGGTCCCAGAACTCCTGTGCCGCAGGACTTGTCACGCGCCAACCTTGTCAGTCAGCGCCTTGAGGGGCGACTGGTCGACCTCGACGGGCAGCACTCGCCCTGCGGCGTCGCTCATCCCCAGCCCGCGCAGCCACGCCTCGAATTCCGGAGCGGGCCGCAGCCCAAGCACCTGACGCGCGTAGAGCACGTCGTGGAAGGACAGGCTCTGGTAGCCCAGCATCACGTCGTCGGCACCAGGGACGGCAATCACGAACGCCACCCCCGCCGCGCCCAACAATGTCACCAGGGTGTCCATGTCGTCCTGATCGGCCTCGGCATGGTTGGTGTAGCACACGTCGACGCCCATCGGCAGGCCCAGCAGCTTGCCGCAGAAGTGGTCCTCCAGACCCGCGCGGACGATCTGCTTGCCGTCATAGAGGTATTCGGGTCCGATGAACCCCACCACGGTGTTGACCAGCAGCGGCTCCAGGTCACGCGCGACCGCGTAGGCCCTGGTCTCCAGCGTCTGCTGGTCGACCGGCTGTCCACCCACGCCCAAGTGCGCGCCCGAACTCAGCGCGGATCCCTGCCCGGTTTCCAGGTACATCACGTTGTCACCGACGGTGCCGCGGTTCAGCGACCGGCCGGCCGCCAAACCCTCCCGCAGCAGCGCGATGTCGACGCCGAACGCCGAGTTGGCGGGCTGTGTGCCTGCCACCGATTGGAAGACCAAATCGACTGGCGCGCCCCGCTCGATCAACTCGATGGTCGTGGTGACGTGCGACAGCACGCACGACTGCACCGGGATCGCGTAGCGGGTCCGGATGTCGTCGAGCAGAGCCAGTAGGTCTGCGGTGGCCTCCGGCGAATCGGTCGCCGGATTGATCCCGATCACGGCGTCGCCGCAGCCCAGCAGTAAACCGTCCAGCGTGGCCGCGGCGATTCCGCGCGGGTCGTCGGTCGGGTGATTCGGCTGCAGCCGGGTGGCGAGTGTGCCCGGTAGACCGACGGTGGTGCGGAAGGCCGACGTCACGGTGATCGCCCGCGCGACCGCAATCAGATCCTGGTTGCGCATGATCTTGCTGACCGCGGCGGCCATCTCCGGGGTGATCGCCGGAGTGACCGCGGCGATCGTCGCCGCCGCTGCCACCGGATCTGGCCCGGCAGCGACGTCCAGCAGCCAGTCGCGCAGCCCGCCGACCGTCAGATGCGAGATCCGCTGGAACGCGACTCTGTCGTGGCTGTCGATGATGAGGCGGGTGACTTCGTCGTCCTCGTAAGGGACCACCATTTCCTCGAGGAACACGTCCAAGCCGATGTCGGCCAACGCCCACTGGGCGGCCGCACGCTCGGCATCCGAGGTCGCCGCGCAGCGGGCCAGCTCGTCGCCGGATCGCAACGGCGTGGCCTTGGCCATCAACTCGATGAGGCCATTGAAGCCATAGGTCACACCGCGGGCGTGCACGGTGTGCTGCTTGAGGCGGGGGCCAGGCATTTCACGGAGGCTAGGGCCAGCATGTAACGCGTCCTGGTGATCGGGATGACCGCGGTGTTACGTGCGTCTTGTTCAGCCGTGGACGTTGTGGGCGGGTACCACCAGTTCCCGAGCGTTACACACTCGTCTGAATACAGAATCAGCTGTACTGTCATGCCGTGGAGACTTTGATTCACAGCGGTGCGCTGGCCCGCTTCGGATATGCACTCTCGGATGCGACGCGGACGCAGATCCTGCTGAGCCTGCGCAGGGCGCCCGGATATCCGTCCGAGTTGGCCGACCAGATCGGAGTCTCACGCCAGATCGTGTCGAACCACTTGGCCTGCCTGCGCGGGTGCGGGCTGGTCGTGGCGGTGCCGGAGGGCCGGCGCGCCCGCTACGAGCTGGCCGATCCGCGCATCGGGCACGCCCTCGACGATCTCATTGGTCTCGTTCTGGCCGTCGATCCGTCCTGCTGCCCCGCTGCCAACACCGAGGACTGCTGCTGATGGCCTCCGACCTCGGCCTGCCCGGCTTGCGCAGCTCAATGGCGGCCGAACGCCGGCAGCTGCTCTCGCGCCGGATCCGGCTGTTCGTCGCGGCCACCATCAGTTACAACGTCATCGAGGCCGCCATTGCGCTCACTGAAGGCGCCAGGGTCTCCTCGACCGCGCTGATCGGATTCGGCCTCGACTCGGTGATCGAAGTGTCCTCGGCCGCAGCGGTGGCATGGCAATTCGCCGGCAAGGACCCTGAATCCCGCGAGAAGGTCGCTCTGCGCATCATCGCGTTCTCGTTCTTCGGCCTGGCCCTCTACGTCACCATCGACGCGGTCCGGTCGCTGTTCGGCATCGGCGAAGCGCGCCATTCGATCATCGGCATCACCCTGGCCGCCGTCAGCCTCGTCGTCATGCCCGTGCTGTCGTGGGCACAGAGGCGGGCCGGCCGCGAACTCGGCTCGCTCTCGGCCGTCGCCGACTCCAAGCAAACCCTGCTATGCACCTACCTGTCAGCCGTCCTACTGGTCGGCCTGCTGCTCAACAGCCTCTTCGGGTGGTCATGGGCCGATCCGATCGCCGCCATGGTGATCGCCGTAATCGCCGTGAAGGAAGGCATCAACGCCTGGAAGGGCGACACCTGCTGCCCCGCGCCAATGAATTCGAAAAGCACTGCCGCCGACCATAACTGCGACTGCTGCGACGACTAACGAACCCGAAGGAACGCCCATGGCCCGGATAACCGACCAAGCTCACGCCCTCTACCGGCAAGAGATGGCAGCCGCAAGGACCGCCGATTCGACCGAAGCGCGCTGGATACACCTCGAACGGGCACACATCGTCTCCCAACCCGACGCGTGGCTGCACACCCGTGACCACGTCGCAATGCTCAACTTGGCTCTACGCCAACATGATCGCCGTGAAGCACTGGGTCAAGTCGTGCGAATCGTCCTGGCCGCGCCAGGATCAATCAACGGACGCTACCCCGAGGGCAACACCGGCCGCGTGGCAGCCGGACTCATGGCACGAATGCCCGTCCCATTCGACCTCGCGGCGGTCCTCGCACAGATCTCGGGCTGAGGGCACGAGGCCTGAGGAATCCGCAGGCCCAGCGTCGCGACGTGAGTGGATACTACGTCGGCGAGCAGGAGCCTCAGATCCCCTCCCATCACCTGCTTCTTCGTCGCCAAGCTGCCACGGCGAGCGCGTCGACTCACGCGTTGCAGCGGATAGCGTCAATGCTGGTCGTCGCCATCTGACTGGTGCGGAGAATCGCCGGTGTCGTGTGTGGTCGTTCCGTTGACGGCCGGCGGATGCTGGTGGTGCTGGTCGTGGTCGGGGGCTCCTCCCATCATTTTCAACATCCCGACGCCGCCGGTTCGAACGAAGCGCCACACGAGCAACACCGCGAGTACAAGGAAAGCGAGGTTGAGCCAAGTGGTGTAATTCCAGGTGATGCCCTCGTCGGGCATCTGCGCGTCGGCGCGATCGGGTATCAATCCGGTTGAGGCAAAGAGCAGTTCGACGACATACCCCGCACCGACCATCGCCAGGTAGAACACGCCGGTGATCACCAGCGTCATCTTCATCCCGTAGTACTTACGGTAGATATTGAGGATCGGCAGGATCAGCAGGTCGGCAAAAATGAACGAGACGACCCCACCGAAGCTGATTCCGCCGCTCCACAAAACGACGGCCAGTGGGACGTTGCCAATCGAGCAGACGAAGCTGACGATCGCGACCACCGGTCCAATCAGCGGCCCCCAGATCGCCGAAAGCAGCGGATGTTGGTCGAGGAACAGCCCCTGCCAGAACGCATTTGGGACCCAGGCGCCGATCGCGCCGGCGATGAGCAAACCGGCGACAAGGTCCTTCCAGATCGCCGCCCACTCCATCACGAACACGTGCGCGACCGCCGTCGCTCCCTGCGCCGAGGCCAGCCGTCGCCAGAAGGAGCCCTCGGCCTGGATCGACATGTCCATCGCTGCGTGGCCCTCCATCGATCCGGCCAACCCCGTGTCCGCCTGTTCTGCCGCGTCGCGTAACAGCTTCTCCCGCAGAATGATCCGGAACATCACGGCCATCAGAACGATGATGATCGGGCCGCCGACGAATTCGGCGAGGGTGAATTGCCAGCCCATCAGCAACGCCAGAATCACGCCGAGTTCGATGACGAGATTGGTCGACGCGATCTCGAACGCCATCGCCGCGGTGAAGTTGGCGCCCTTACGGAATAGCGATCTTGCCAACGCAACCGCCGCATAGGAGCACGACGAGGAGGCGATCCCGAACCCGGCGGCAATGGCGAGTGTGCGGGGACGGTCGTCGCCGAGCAGTCGAATGACGGTGGCGCGCCGCACTACAGCCTGCACGACGGCGGAGAGAAAGAAGCCAAGGATCAACGCCCACAGGATTTCCCATGTCATCGAGCCCGCCAACGACAGTGCATGTCCTATCGCGTTCACAAGACCTCCCTTCCGGCAGACGTGCTGAGCTATCGGTCCGTGCCTTGACCACCGTCAGGTGGGCCAGCGGCTGGTCAGCAATTCAGCATTCAACTGTTGGTGTATCTCCAACGCCACCAACGCGATCATCACGATCGCGGCGCAGCAGGCGAAGACGACACGGCGCGGCATCACTGGGGTGATCCACCACCCGTACAGTCGGCCCACTACTGCCCGAACCAGGAGTACGAACGTCGCGACGGGCACAAGGGGCGCGGCGGGGTTGTAGTGCACCGCGTCGGCCGGGTGACCGTGCATGGTCAGGTACATCGAGCGGGTGCCGCCACACAGCGGGTCCATGATGCCGAGCCAATGCAACGGGCCGTGCAGATCGACCGGGGGCAGTCCCGCCACTGCGAGCACCACGATCATCGCCGTGCTCAGCAGCGCGAGCCAGGTCCACCACGGGTGCGAGTCGACCGGTTCGACCCGCAGCAGAGGCCAGCCGGCTCGGCGGTTGGCCCCCGAGACGCTGCCCATCAACTCAGTATCGCCTCGGTCAGGGTCGACGGTCGGTCCACCCGTCCGGCCAGCGCCGGAAAGTGCGGGCAGGTGGCCAGATCACCATGGCGGCAGTCGAGCCCCGCATCGATGAGGCCGAGCGCGGCCTGCTTGGCCTGCAGGATCGCCACAGCCCGGCATCGCTTCGTCATGTTGCCTCTTTGAGGCCGGCAGCGTCGATGGGTTGGGCTACGGGTAGGCGGGTGCTGAAGGTGGTGCCGTAGCCGGGTTGGCTGGTGGCGGTGAGGGTGCCGCCGTGGGCGGCGGTGAGTTCGGCAGCGACGGCGAGGCCGATGCCGGACCCATCGGCGCGGGCGGTGCGGGTGCGGAAGAAGCGGTCGAAGATGTGAGGGAGGTCGTCGGCGTCGATGCCGGGGCCGGTGTCGGTCACGTTCAGTACGGTCCAGTCGCCGTCCTGTTGGAGGGTGATGGTCACTGTGCCGCCGGTCGGCACGAACTTGATCGCATTCGTGAGTTGATTTGTGAGGATCTGCCGTAGCCGTATCGGGTCCCCGTGGACTGTGAGGTCGTCGAGGTCGGTGTGCACGGCGAGTCCTGCTTCGCTGAAGGAGCCGGCAAGGGCGGTGACCGTGTCCTGTACGAGCTGGGCCAATGAGAGCGGTTCGAGTTGGAGGGTGAAGGCGGCGGCGTCGGCTGACGCGAGGGTTTCCAGATCGTCGACGAGACGCCCAAGGCGCAGTGTTTCCTCGTGTAGGGAGGTGATGACGTCCTCGGTGGGTGTGTTGATCCCGTCCTGGATGGCTTCGAGCTGGCTGCGTTGGATGGCGAGTGGGGTGCGCAGTTCGTGGGCCACATCAGCGGCGAAGGAGCGGCGCAGTTGATCTTCCTTCTCGACACGGTCGGCCATGGTGTTGAAAGCGGTTGCCAGTCGGCCGATCTCGTTGTCGGGGATGGTGGTGACGCGGCGGTCGCGTTGCCCCGCGGCCAAATCGTCTGCGGCGTGGGTGAGTTCGTTGATGGGGGCGGTGGCGCGGCGCGCTGTGAACAGACCGATCGCTGTGGCAAGCACCGCGGCACCGAAGGCTCCCCAGCCCAGCAGCCGGTTGACGGAGGCCTGGAAGTTCTTGTCCACAGCGGGGATCACACCTTGAGGGACACGGACTTGCAGCGTGCCCACCCGCTGTCCGTTCGACAAGACGGGTAGCTCGCGGGGTGGGCCAAGGTCGCCAGTGCCCATCATTTCCCGGTGCATGGCCAAGGTGGCGGCATCGACGTCGGCGCCGGGCAGTGGCCAGACAGTGTGCCCTGCGGCGTCGACCAGTGCGGCTTCGGATCCGGTCATCGTGACTGTGGGGACGAGCTGGTCCAGCGAACGGGTGTTCCAGCCGCCGGCGGCGGCGTAGTTGGCGGCGAACAACGAGACCAGTTGAGCCTGCCTCGAATTCTGTTGTTCGGCAAGGTAATCGTGGAACCGGGCATTGAATGCGATGTTGACAAGCACGGCGGTCAGCATTGCCGTGCCGATGCCCAGCGCGGCGAAGGCCAGAGCGAGGCGGCGAGCGAAGCGGCCGCGCAGCAGCTCACCCATTCCGGTCCACATCACGGTCGATTCCGAGTTTGTAGCCGACACCAGGCACGGTGAGGATCACTTGGGATGGCGGGGTGTCGCCGAGCTTGCGGCGCAAATTCTTCACGTGGACGTCGATGGTGCGTTCGTAGGCGTCGAAGGTCTGGCCCTGGAGTTGCCCGACAAGTTCGAGTCGGCTCCAGACCCGCCCGGGGCGGGAAGCGAGCGCGGCGAGTAGGTCGAACTCCATGCGGGTGAGTTCGACCTGATCCCCGTCGACGTGCAATTCGCGGCGCTCGGTGTCGATCTGCAGTCGGCCCTCGCCGTAGGATGCGGCCTCTTCGGGCGCGCTTTGCGAGCCGCGTGCGCGGCGCAACACCGCCTCGATGCGGGCGACGAGTTCGCGCGGGCTGAACGGTTTGACCATGTAATCGTCGGCGCCGAGGCGTAGCCCCATCACACGGTCGTTCAACCCTGATTTGGCGGTGAGCATCACGATGGGAACATCGCTGGTCTTACGTAGTAGCCGCGCCACCTCCTCACCGGACAGTCCTGGCAGACCAAGGTCGAGGACGACCAGGTCGGGATGGGCGTCGCTGGCGAGGTCGAGTGCGCGGCGGCCGTCGCCGGCTTCGAGCACCGTGTAGCCCTCACTTTCGAGATAGTCGCGCAGCAGTGCGCGCAGCTTCACCTCGTCGTCGACGACTAACACCGTCCGGGCCATATGTGCAGGCTACGACTACCGCAGTGGGTATCGACGGTCGATTGGTCGAGGTGGCGGGAACGCACATCGGTGGCTCACTGCATGCTCATCGATCCTTCACACCCGACGGCTACCTTCCGTTTCATCACGCCCGCTGCTCCGGGATAGCCCGGCGCTCAATCTTTCTGGAGTGTTCGCCATGTGCCTGAACAAGAAGGCCCTCATCGGTCTCGGCGTTATCGCTATCGGCCTCGTTGTATTACGGCCCGGGTGGGCTGTGGCGGCGCTGCCGTTCTTGATCCTTGCAATCTGCCCGCTCAGCATGATTTTCATGATGCGCGGCATGAAGGGCCGCCCCAGTCAGCAGTCATTCCTCGAGGCTGGCACCAACCAGCACGATTTGGCACCGGCCCCGCCCGCCACCGACGCGACCACCACGGACCGGACCGGCACCCGCCCCTGACCGTGTTTCGCGCGAGCGTAGAAACGGAGACGAGATGTACGACGCGATCATCGTCGGCGGTGGGCCTGCGGGTCTCAACGCCGCCCTGGTGCTGGGCAGGGCCCAGCGCCGGACACTGCTGTGCGACCTCGCGCAGCCACGCAATCAGCAAGTGCGAGCAGCGAACGGGTTCCTCTCCCGCGACGGCATCGCTCCGGCCGAGCTACGAAGAATCGCCGACTACCAGCTCGCACCCTATCCGGCCATCGAACGCCGTCGAGTCGGCGTCAATCGGATCGACAACCACCCGAACGAGTTTCGGGCAACACTGACCGATGGTTCCACCGTGGCGACTCGGCGGGTGATCCTGGCGAGCGGGGTGATCGACGAGTTGCCGGCCATCGACGGCCTGGCCGAGCGATGGGGCATCAGCGCCTTCAACTGTGCCTATTGCGACGGCTGGGAGGTCCGAGATCAACCGCTGGCCGTGCTCGGCGCCAATGAGCCGAACATCCGGCTGGCCCTGGTGCTAACCCGGTTCACTGCCGACGTTCAACTGTGCACCAACGGAGCCGCGGAACCGGTCGCTGAACAGGCCGAGCTACTCCGACGGCGCGGCGTCAATGTCCACACCGAACCCGTGGTGCGGCTCGAGGGACCCGGAACCGATCTGCAGCAGCTCGTTTTCGCCGACGGAAACACCCTGCAGCGTCGGTATGTGTTCTGCCATGCCCCGACCCGGCAGGCGTCGAGCATCCCCGACGACCTCGGACTGGAACGACTCGACGACGGCAGCATCCAGGTGGACGATCTAGGTCAGACAAGCGTGCCAGGAGTCTTCGCCGCTGGCGACCTTGCTCGACGGCCGACCATGCCAGTGTCGGGGGCACAAATCGCCATCGCCGCCGGCGAAGGCGCGATCGCCGCGATCGCACTCGACCATTCGCTATTCCTCGAAGAACTGGCAGGACCGCAGATTCGCCCAATCAACCACCAGACCCGCGAATAGCAGAGAAAGGCAAGCACCATGACCGACCTGGAACAGTTTCAACATCCCCGCTTCGCTCGGCTCTATGAGCGGATCAGTGCCGAATCTGAGCGACGCGGCACCGCCGAACACCGCGACCGCGCGCTGGACGGGCTGCGCGGACGAGTGATCGAACTCGGAGCCGGCAACGGCCTCAACTTCGCGCACTATCCGTCGACCGTCGATGAGGTCGTGGCAATCGAACCGGACAACTCACTACGCGCACTCGCCGAGGAAGCTGCGGAAAACGCCAACATTCCCGTCCAAGTGATCGCTGCGCATGCGGACGACCTGCCCTTCGGGGACAGCACATTTGACGCCGCGATAGCTTCACTGGTCCTGTGCTCGGTGCCCGATCCGCGCTCGGCGCTCACAGAACTGCGGCGCGTACTGAAACCGACGGGGGAGCTTAGGTTCTTCGAGCACGTCCGCTCGACCAGCCGCCTGCGCGGGTTGTTCCAGGACGCCCTGACCCCGTTGTGGTCGCGCGTCGGCGGGGGTTGCCACCTCAATCGTGATACCGCCGCCACCATCGCCGCAGCTGGGTTCAGCATCGGAGACGTCGATCGGATCTACTATGCGCCACTGAAGTTTTCACCGCCCCAAGCTCACATCCTCGGCCGTGCCAACCCAACTCGGTGACGCCGACCATGCCGCAACGAGAACCATTCCCACAGATATGAGGAGTCATTGCATGAGCCGCAACAATGTCTTGGTCACCGCCGACTGGGCTGAGCTGAATCTGGACAACCCGAACGTGGTATTCGTCGAGGTCGACGAGGACACCACCGCCTACGACGGTGGTCACATCGAGGGTGCAGTCAAACTCGACTGGCGCACCGACCTTCAAGACCCGGTGCGCCGCGACTTCGTCGACCAGGACCAGTTCTCCGAGCTGCTGTCGGAGCGCGGCATCACAGGCGACGACACCGTGATCCTCTACGGCGGCAACAACAACTGGTTCGCCGCCTACGCCTACTGGTACTTCAAGCTCTACGGCCACGACACGGTCAAGCTGCTCGACGGCGGCCGCAAGAAATGGGAACTCGACGCTCGCCCGCTGAGCACCGAGGCCGTCAAGCGTCACGCCACCCAATACAAGGCCGAGGCACCGGACGTGTCGATCCGCGCGTTCCGCGACGAAGTCCTCGACACGATCGGGACCAAGAACCTGGTCGACGTCCGGTCCCCCGACGAATTCTCCGGCAAGATCCTGGCCCCCGCGCACCTGCCGCAGGAGCAGGCCCAGCGTGCCGGTCACATCACCGGCGCGATCAACGTGCCGTGGAGTCGGGCCGCCAACGAGGACGGCACCTTCAAGTCCGACGAGGATTTGACGGCGATCTACGCCCACGCCGGCCTGGACGGATCCCAGCCGACCATCGCCTACTGCCGCATCGGTGAGCGGTCCTCGCATACCTGGTTCGTGCTGCGGGAGCTGCTCGGGCACTCCGATGTGAAGAACTACGACGGCAGCTGGACCGAATACGGCTCCCTCGTCGGCGTGCCGATCGAGCTCGGCGGTGGTCAATGACAGGTGTGGTCCCCCACGCGCTTCACCCACGAACTCGCATGCGCGACTTCGTAACAGAAGAGAAGAAAGGTAGATAGACGATGATGATGTGGTACGGCAGTAACGGCTGGGGATGGGGTAGCTGGATCGCGATGACCGTCGTGATGGTTTTGTTCTGGACCGCGGTGATCACCGCCGTCGTCCTCGCCATCCGCCATCTGACAAACCCGGACGGTACCGCCGCGAGCCCGCCCGGTTCCTGGCAGCCACGCGCACAGGATCTGCTCAGCGAACGCTTCGCACGCGGCGAGATCGACGACAACGAATACCGAAACCGCCTCGCACTACTGCGCGAACCCCGGTGACCGCAATGCATAAGGGCTGAGACTCCGATCTGGGTGAGTCGGTCGCTGCCGGGTGCATGTGTGCGGTCAGATCGGAAGCACCACATTGCTGACAAACTCACTGCGCAGCCAGTTGACGAGAAACTCCCAGGCTCCGGTGACCAACGCGGCCCCCACCGCGACCAATGCAATACCGCCATATATCTGCAGGTGGCGGGAATGGCGGCGGAGCCAGCCGATCCCGGTCATCGCGAAGGTTGACCCGAATGCCAAGGCGAGGAAGGGAAGGCCCAGACCCAGGCAGTAGGCGACGATCAAGACCACCCCGCGTGCGGCGGTGATGCCCACGGTCCCAGCTGCCACCGACAACACGCCGGTAAGGGTCGGGCCAAGACAGGGTGTCCAGCCCAATCCGAATACCGCGCCAAGCAGTGGTGCCCCTGCCAGGGTGGAGATTGGGCGTGGTGCGAACCGGGTGTCATGCTGCATCAGCGGCACGAAACCCATGAACGCGAATCCCATGACGATGGTGACGATCCCGCCAATGCGCTGCAGCAGAACATGATTCAACGCGAGGACGTCGATCACGCCGAACACCGATGCGGTAGCCGCCGCGAACACGACCGTGAACCCCAGGACGAACAGGCCCGCTGCCGCGGTCACACGCCAGCGATCGGCAACAGCTGCCTGACCCGAGTCCGCCGCGGACACCGCCTGTGCTTGGCCACCGCTCACCGCGGCCAGATAGGACAGGTAGCCCGGCACCAGCGGTAGACAACACGGTGACGCGAACGACAGCAATCCCGCCGCCACGCTTGCCCCAATTGCCAGGGCGACCGGACCGCTCGCTGCGAGCGTCGCGAAGCCGCCATCAGCTTCCGCGGCCATTGCACCGGTCACTGCTCGACGGCTACCCGTTGCACCACCGGCTGCAGATCCTCCGCCAGCAAGGCCCGCAGGAAGACCGCCGCGACCCGGTGCCGGCGGTCCAACACCAGGGTGGTGGGAACCACACTGGTCGGATAATTCCGTCCGAGCTCGATCCCCGTGCGTATTTCCGGATCGAAGATCGAGGGATAGGTGACCTTGGCGTCGATCACGAAATCGCGTGCGGCGTCACGCCTATCGCGCACGTCGATACCGAGGAACTGCACCCCCAAACCCTTGGTGGCAAGGTACACCTTCTCCAATTCGGGGGACTCGGTGCGACAGGGCGCACACCAGGAGCCCCACAGGTTGATCACCACCACCTGGCCCGCATAATCCGACACCGCCGTCGTCTTGCCGTCGGTCATCAGATCCGGCCCCGAGATGGACCCCACCGTCCCCCGCTGCTGCGGCGGATCGTAGAAGATGTCCGTCTTCCCGCCCGGAGACACGAATTCGAACGTTCCTCCCTGGACGACCGCATCGTCGCCCGTCGAACATCCCGCGAGCACCACTACCGACATCACTACGGCAATCATCGCGATGGCCGCTCGCCGCCGCACGCCCACAACACCCGCACCGCACCGCACCATCGCTACCCCATGTCTGTCGGCCTACAGCGCATCCGCGTACTTCGTACTTGGTTCAGGTATTCACGGGCACGATTCCGCCGTCGCAACAGATCGCAGTCGTTCACGTTCTGAGACCGGTCGGGACCGTAAGCGCGAACGGCTCCTTCCGTCGTCTACTATCTACGTACATAGACAGTAGATCAACCGCCTGGAGAAGATTCGCGTGTGCACATCGCGACGCAGAAGGGAGGCGACCGTCACCGCAGCACCACATAAGCGGCGCGGCACAAGCACGTGAGTCGTGGCTGAAGGACCGCTTTGAGTTTTTGAAAGTTCTTGAGAGGAGCACGAAGTGCGCAGATTTGGTGTCATAGTGATCGCGGCGGCGGCGATGGTCGGCTTCGGTCATCCGGCGATCGCCTCGGCCGCCGAAGGATGCATGCACGGCTTCGGGTCGCATCAGCGGGTGGTGGATGCGGGCGATGCCGTCGTGCAGGAATGGACCGTGACGGATCTCAAGAAGAGCGCCGACGCCGCGCCGGGTTATCCGCTGGCTGGTCAGCTCTGGGAGGCAACGGCGACGGTGCAGGCGGTGTCGGGGACCGTTACGCCGATCATCCCCAACTTCCGCGCCCCTACCGCCGATGGCGGCAGCTATCCCGTGTTGTGGCAACTGTCCAGTCCTCGGGGCATTCCGGGAGCGACCCTCGGACAAGGTCAAACATCAACCGGCACGGTGTACTTCGACGTCACCGGCGCCGATCCGGTCGCGGTGACCTACACCGATGGTGGCCCACAGCAGCTGATGTGGTGTGGTGACGCGATGATGATGCGCGATTGCCCCTGTTGTGCGATGGACGGGTAACGAGCCGTCTTGAGCGGCGACCGCGGCGACGTCGGTCAGGCGGGATGTTCTTGCAGATGTTTGTCCAGTGTGCGGCGCAGTTTGCGTTCGGACAGCCGCCCATAGGAGAACGGCGCACCGTCGACCAATACCCCGGGCGCAAAGAGCAGTCCCGCCGACCTCGCGAGTCGTTGTCCCTGATCGCTGGCCAGGCTGATCTCCGTGACCCGCAACGGGTACACCTCACCGAGGCGGTGAAGCACCTCCTTGGCGATGTCGCAGAAGGCGCAGTCGTCCTGGGTGAGCAGGGTGATCTTCACCGGATTGGTCACGACTTCTGTTCCGCGGTCAGGTCGGTGAGCATCTTGGGGGTCGGCAGGAACATCGTGTAGTCCGGTTTGCCGCCGTAGTCGGCGCGCCAGCGGATCGTCCCGTCGGGCCCGACCAGGATGAAGCTGTGGCCGTCGCGCATGTCGCCCATCATCCCGTACGAGTTCGCGTCGTAGGCGCGCGAGACCTGCATGCTCGGGTCGGAAAGCACTGGTGTGGTGAGCTTTTCGTCGGCGGCCTTCTGTCCGATCAGGTTGGCTGGGTCGGTGGTGATCGACACCACCGCATCAACCCCTGCGGCGCGCAGCGCCGCTTGGTTTTGTTCGAGGTCTTTGATCTGGTCCCAGCACGGTTGGCAGGACAAACCCTCCTGGAAGTACAGCAGCACGTTGCGGCCGCGGAAATCGGTCAGGCTGACCTGTCCGCCGGTGCCCGAGGTGAGGGTGAACGCCGGCGCGGCGGTGCCCGCGCCGGGCTCGCCGGCCACATGCTTGAAGCCGCTGCCGCCGGCAGTCGTGTCGTGCTTGCCCTGGGAGCTCTGATAGACCAGGTTCAGCACGACGACCGCGAATACGACGACCACGGCGCCACCGATGATCCACCATCGGCGCCCGGCGGTTTGGCCGCGCAGACGCTGGATTTCGCGGGTCGTCTGTCCCGGTGGGCGCTTCGTCGCGGCCTTAGCGTTGGTCTTGCTCACGTCTGTTCTCCTCGACGGTGTCGGCGGTTGCTGGAATTGCAGATTCGGGGTCGTCCGCGCAGCAGGACGAGGCGGCGGCGAGGGTCGTACGTTTCGCGGAGGTGCGCAGCGCACGTCGGATGAGCACAGCGAGACCCACCAGCAGCGCGGCGAGCAGCACCCAGCCCGGGATCCAGGACAGGGACGTCAGGGCCACGCTGCTGATGTGCTGCAGCCAGGCCGACAGTTCAGTCTGCCAACCGCCGCTGGGCATGCCCGGCCCGGTGAACGCCAATACCACCGCGAGCACACCCATGGTGATCATCAGCAATCCGCTCAGCGCGCTACCCAAGAGCATCCGCCGGTGCCATCGGCCGAGCCGTAGCCGGACGGTGCGTTCGGTGAGCAGCCGCGTCGCACGCTCGCGGCGTTTGTCCCAGAGCAGGGCCGTTACGGCCAGCGGCGTGACCATCCCGGCCACATACGCGGCGCCGATCCCCAAGGCCACCGGGAAGGATGCCGCGGCCCCCGAAAGCACCGCCACTCCGGCCAGCACGGGGGCGCAGCATGCGCTCGCGGCACCGGAGAAGGCGCCGAGCACGTAGGCCGAACCGAAGCTGCCTTCCCTCGCCGCACGCGCGCCGGGCATCGGCAGGGTGGCTTTCCAGCCGGCCAGCGTGGCCGCCCCGGCGCCAATCATCAGCACGCCACCGACGGAAAAGACCCACACGTGCCCGGACAGCAACAGGCTGCTCAGTGCGGTCGCGCCCAGCCCGATCGGCAGGATCACCGTCGCCACGCCCGCGCCGAACACCAGGGTTGCCGGCACGACGCCGCCGCGGTGGCGAAAGCCGGTCGAAAGATAGGCGGGCAGCATGACCGAGATGCAACAGGGCGCCAGCAGGGCTACCACGCCGCCCAGGAACGACGCCAACAGCGTTGTACCCAACAGGACTTCACCCACGACGGCAGCCCTGTGTGGTCTGTGCGCTCATTGGGAGCCTTCCCTGTCCAGTCCGACCGATGGCGCTCTCAGTGCCCACCATCTACGATGTCCGTACGTAGATAGTAGCGCGGGGGTGTGTGTGGCCCTGTTTCCTTTCTAGGGTTGGTCGCGAACAGTGGGAACGACGCGCCGGGTGCCCGACGTACCCTGTGTAAGGAACCGAGAGTCCGGGAGGGCGTGTGCGCGGGTTCGGAGACCTCGAGGCGGTAATGATGGATCGCCTGTGGAATCGCGAGGGCAAGACCACGGTCCGTGACGTGGTCGACGAGCTGCGGCGCGAGCGGGAGATCGCCTACACGACGGTGATGTCGACGATGGACAACCTGCACACCAAGGGCTGGCTGGCCAGGGAACGCGAGGGCAAGGCATACACGTACTGGCCCACCCTGACGCGGGAGCAGTACAGCGCGCGGCTGATGCACGAGGCGTTGGACGCGGGCAGAAACTCCAGCCTGGTCTTGACCCATCTGCTGGAGCAGATGACCGACGAGGAGTCGGCCAACCTGCGCAAAGCGCTGGCACGCCTTGCCAGGAAGGCGCAATGAGCGTCGCGGCGTGCCTGCTGCTCTACAGCTTCGGGGTCGCGGTGCTTGTGCCACGCCCGCTGGCCCGGCTCACCCGCACCGGTGTGGCCCCACGGCTGGGGGTGGCCGCGTGGCTGGCCGCGATCGGCAGCGTGCTGGCCTCCTGGACGGTCGCCGCGGCCTTCCTCGCCAACGATTTGGTGCGCAACTGGAACCAGCCTGGACGTATTGCCAGCGCGTGCTTCGCTGCGCTGCGCCAGGTTGCCTCCGGCGGCGCTGGACTGTTTCTGCAGGGGGCGCTGCTCACGGTGACCGCCGTGGCAGCTGGCGCATTGATCACCTTGGCCTGGCGTCTGGTCGGGTCGCTGCTGCGCGCGCGGGCGCACACCCACCGGCACGCGCAACAAGCACGGGTCGTCGGGCGCCACGTCGACGGAGTGGATGCCGTCGTGCTCGACGCCCCCGAGCGCGTCGCCTACTGCGTGGCCGGGCGGCCGAACACGATCGTGGTCACCAGCGCCACCCTCGACGCACTCGACGATCGACACCTGGGGGCGGTGCTGGCCCATGAACGCGCCCACCTCGCCGGACGCCACCACCAGATCCTGGCGTTCACCCGCGGTCTGGCCGCGGTCTTGCCCCGGATCGAGCTGTTCAGAACCGCGTCCCGGGAGATGGCCCGGCTGCTGGAGATGTGTGCCGATGACGTGGCTGCCCGCCGATACGGCTCACCCACGCTGCTCGGCGCGCTGCTCGCGCTATCCGGTCGTACGCCCACTCCGCGCGGCGCACTCGGGTCGACCGGGGTCGACGTGCTGGCCCGCGCCGAGCGTCTAGCCCTTCCCACGGCCCGCGGCGATCGGTGGCGGACCCAACTGATGTTGAGCGCAGCGACACTGCTGGTGGTCGGCGGCCCGATGCTCACCGGCGTGCTCGCCGCCACCGGTCTCGCCCTGTGCGGCCCCCTGATGAGCTGAGCGGCACCGCGATTCACTCGGTCGCGACCCAGCCGCTGCGCAGCGCTACGCATCCCGACTTGGTATCGCGACACGACCGAAAGTCGTCGTTTGGATGCGGTTCATCCGCAGGGACCGCGTCGCAGGCCGAACTTCGCAGCCCTGCGTGATCGGCCGTGAACGCCATGTCACTCGGCGTCCCACCAGAGGGTGCGCCGCCCACCGAAACGATCTACTATGTTCGTACGTAGATAGTAGAACACGTGACGGGCATCGGATGTCCACACCGGCAAGGAGGAAACGATGCACTCGTTGTTCCTGGGGCTCGCGGTCTTGGCCTGCCCGGTAGGAATGGGCCTGATGATGTGGATGATGATGCGCGGCCACGGCAATGACACCGCCAACACCGAAAACCAGAGCAGACAGCAGGTGGACGCGCTGCGCACCGAAATCGAACAGCTCAAGGCCGACCGCGCCACCGATCACACTGCTGGCGGGCAATGATGCCCACCTGGCTGGCCGGCCTCGTCGCAGTCGCTGCGATCACCGTGACCTACTTCTTCTGCGTACGGCCCCATCTGCGCGGGAGGGGCTGCACCGCGACGGGCGGCACGGCACACGGCGGCCAAGTGGACCGGCAGATCGCCGAACTGCGCGAGGAGCTGCGCGCGATGCGGGCTCGGGACTACGTGGACAGCGGTCGGGTGCCCAGCAGGACGCCAACAGTCCCGCCCGAATCCTGAACACCGCTGCCACGTACATGTCCAAGGCCGAGGCGCGGCGCCACCCATGACCGTCACTGACCAGCAGGCCGCGACCAGGTCAGCAGATTCGACACGGGGGTTATCCTCGATCTTCGATCGCCGAGCCCGAGTGATCGTGCTGGGCGCCGTTCTGCTGGTCCTCGCGGTGTTGGGGACGGTGGTGAGCGTGTCGCTGGCGGGTTGCTCCGCGGAGTGTCCGCCCGCCAGAGCCAGTGCTCCCGCGGGCGTCGTGACCCTTCCGCCGCCAATTCCGGCGACGATGACCATCACCCTGACTCCGGCTGCGCGCGACGTCGATCCCCTTGGCACCGTTGCGGTTACCGCGACGACGGGAACACTCACTGACGTCTCGATGCTCAACGAGCAAGGCAATCGCATCGTTGGCGTCATGACACCGGACAACACGGTATGGAAACCCGGTGTCCCCCTCGGCTACGGCCGGACCTACACCCTGACCGCCACCGGCGCCGGAACCGATGGCGCGCCGGTGACTCAGGTGTCCACGTTCTCCACCCTGACACCGGGCAATCAAACCAAGGTCTATCTCAACACCACCGCCGGTACCGCGCTGCGAGACGGCGGCACGTACGGCATCGGCACGGTGATCGCAGCCCACTTCGATGAGCCGATCACCGATCGCGCAGCCGCCGAACGGCGGCTGTCGGTGACCACGTCTCCGTCCGTGGCCGGGTCGTGGTACTGGCTCGATGACCAAAACGCCCACTGGCGACCCCAGCGATACTTCGCGCCCGGCACGGCAGTCACCGCAAACGCCAACATTTACGCAATCCCGTTGGGCGAGGGCCTCTACGGGCAAGAAGACAGCCGGGTGAGGTTCACCATCGGCAACGCCCACGTCTCGATCGCCGACGACCGCACCAAACAGGTCAGTGTTTACGACAACGGCGCCCTGGTCCGCACGATGCCCACCTCGATGGGAATGGGTGGCAGCGAAACGATTGGCGGGCAGACCATCTCGTTTTGGACCCAGCCCGGCATCTACACCGTCATGGACAAAGCCAATCCGGTGATCATGGACTCGTCGACCTTCGGGCTGCCCATCAACTCGCGGCTGGGCTATCGAGAAAACCATCAGCTACGCCACCCGAATCAGCACCGACGGCGTCTACCTGCACCAACTCGAAGCCACGGTGTGGGCGCAAGGCAACACCAACGTCTCGCACGGCTGCTTGAACCTCAACGCCGACAACGCCCAATGGTTCTTCGGCTTCTCCCAACCCGGAGACGTCGTCGAAGTCCGCAACACCGGCGGGGAACCCCTACAAGTGTGGCAGAACGGCGACTGGAGCATGCCGTGGGAGCAATGGTTGACAGGTAGCGCGCTGGCCTAACCGAGGCGCGTTCGCCGGCGCAGTCCGGGCGGGCGCGGTGGGCCTGCAGGTAGGACGAGTCACGACAGGAGATCACTGGACATGGCCAAATTGACGAGGCGAGCGGCACTGGTCGTGCTCGGCACGGGCGGAGGTCTCCTTGGCCTGGGGTATGCGGTCCGCAGCATCGTGGGTCCGCCTCTGTCGGACGTGAAGCCCAACGGGTTCAACGACATCGCGACCTCGCAGATGATGGGCCCAGGGATGATGGGCGGTGTGTCGGGTGCCGAGATGAGCACCTACATGGAGATGTTCAACCGGCACACTGAACTCAAGCGCACCGTCGAGGACATTCCCGGTGGCGTGCGCACCACCACCGAATCGGATTCCCCCGACCTCGTTGCCCAACTGCAGGGCCACGTGTCGGCGATGTACTCCCATGTCGCCCAGGGTGCCGAGGTGATGTGCATGAGCCAGAGCCTGCCGACCCTGTTCAGCCGCGCCTCCGACTACCAACGCCAACTCAGCTTCACTCCCAAGGGCGTTGTCGCGGTAGAAACCTCTAGCGATCCAGACATGACGCAAGCCATCCGGGCGCACGCGCGAGAAGTTTCCGGCTTCGTCGATGACGGCATGCCGGCGATGATGAAGCCGATGATGGGAATGGGTTCCTAGTTTCACCCATCAATTGAGGTCGGAGCCGACAAGATGGCGAGAGGACCGTTCACCCGGTGCGCATGCCAAGCAGCGGCGCGCCCGGTCGAGGCGACCCTGATGCACACCGGTGGCACACCACGTCCTCATCGCCCCTTCACACCTCAGCGCTAGCTTGGCGTTCGTAATGCCCACCGCTGCCAGACCGTCGAGACAAGAGAGATGAACAGCCCATGACATCCACCAAGGATCACCCAGCCCGGTGGCATCGCTACTGGGACAAGAAGTCCCGATCCTATGACAAGGAGATGCGGTTCTTCGAACGTCACTTGTTCGGAGATTCCCGCAGCTGGGCGTGTGGACAGGCCACCGGGGAGGCGCTGGAGGTCGCCGTCGGAACCGGGCTCAACCTCGGCGCCTACCCCGACGACATCACGCTGACCGGAATCGACATTAGCGACCCGATGCTCGACATCGCCCGCGCCCGGGCCGGCGAGCTTGGGCGTACCGCCACCCTGCTACAGGGCGACGCCCACGCGCTCCCGTTCACCGACGCCTCCTTCGATACCGTTGTCTGCACATTCGGGCTATGCGCGATCCCCGACCCCACCGTAGCCATCTCCGAAATGACCCGAGTCCTGCGACCCGGTGGACGGCTCATCCTCGTCGATCACATCGAAAGCTCCTCGCCGCCCGCGCGTGTGGTGCAGCGCGTCCTGGAGATTGTCACCGTTCCTTTGGGGGGGCGAACACTTCCTGCGCCGCCCACTCACCCAGGTCCGCGCGACCGGACTCGACATCGAACGTGTCGAGCGGTTCAAGCTGGGCCTCGTCGAACGCCTCGTCGCCCGCAAACCCAGCACCCCATAAGACCCAGATATGAGGAGTCATTGCATGAGCCGCAACAATGTCTTGGTCACCGCCGACTGGGCTGAGCTGAATCTGGACAACCCGAACGTGGTATTCGTCGAGGTCGACGAGGACACCACCGCCTACGACGGTGGTCACATCGAGGGTGCAGTCAAACTCGACTGGCGCACCGACCTTCAAGACCCGGTGCGCCGCGACTTCGTCGACCAGGACCAGTTCTCCGAGCTGCTGTCGGAGCGCGGCATCACAGGCGACGACACCGTGATCCTCTACGGCGGCAACAACAACTGGTTCGCCGCCTACGCCTACTGGTACTTCAAGCTCTACGGCCACGACACGGTCAAGCTGCTCGACGGCGGCCGCAAGAAATGGGAACTCGACGCTCGCCCGCTGAGCACCGAGGCCGTCAAGCGTCACGCCACCCAATACAAGGCCGAGGCACCGGACGTGTCGATCCGCGCGTTCCGCGACGAAGTCCTCGACACGATCGGGACCAAGAACCTGGTCGACGTCCGGTCCCCCGACGAATTCTCCGGCAAGATCCTGGCCCCCGCGCACCTGCCGCAGGAGCAGGCCCAGCGTGCCGGTCACATCACCGGCGCGATCAACGTGCCGTGGAGTCGGGCCGCCAACGAGGACGGCACCTTCAAGTCCGACGAGGATTTGACGGCGATCTACGCCCACGCCGGCCTGGACGGATCCCAGCCGACCATCGCCTACTGCCGCATCGGTGAGCGGTCCTCGCATACCTGGTTCGTTCTGAGGGAGCTGCTCGGGCACTCCGATGTGAAGAACTACGACGGCAGCTGGACCGAATACGGCTCCCTCGTCGGCGTGCCGATCGAGCTCGGCGGTGGTCAATGACAGGTGTGGTCCCCCACGCGCTTCACCCACGAACTCGCATGCGCGACTTCGTAACAGAAGAGAAGAAAGGTAGATAGACGATGATGATGTGGTACGGCAGTAACGGCTGGGGATGGGGTAGCTGGATCGCGATGACCGTCGTGATGGTTTTGTTCTGGACCGCGGTGATCACCGCCGTCGTCCTCGCCATCCGCCATCTGACAAACCCGGACGGTACCGCCGCGAGCCCGCCCGGTTCCTGGCAGCCACGCGCACAGGATCTGCTCAGCGAACGCTTCGCACGCGGCGAGATCGACGACAACGAATACCGAAACCGCCTCGCACTACTGCGCGAACCCCGGTGACCGCAATGCACTCCAGCATCCCGGGAGGACACCGGTCATTGCGACCGCTGCCGTCCCGCTCGGAATAACGGCGACGTCGGCGGTCACCGGACCGTTCGCCGCCAAGGACATTCACCTCCGACGGCCGGTTCCACGACGCGTCACGATCGTGTGCGGGGACCGCCGCCTGCCTCGCCAGGTTGCTCTCGTGAGGCACTGCACTGCACCCGGTTTGCTCGCTCGGTCGTTGATGTGTTGACGCCGGTGACGATTCGACACGTTCGGTGGCCTTCCCGCTCGCCGCGCCGCCAGTCGAGAACCACCGGCGTCCGCCGCGCCATGGGAGTGCTCGCCGTACTGGTCGCACTGGTGGTGCTGGGCGTCGGTGCCGCCGGGACGGCGGCGGCGCACCCGACGCTGCTGTTCACCGATCCCGCCGCCGACACCGCGGTACCGATTGCGCCGCAGGCGATCACGCTGATGTTCAACGAGCCGGTCACCATCGGCGCCGACGCGGTCGTGCTGCTCGACAAGGACGGCGCGACGGTGCCGATCGGCGTCGCGACAACCGCGCGTGGCGCGCAGGTGGTGACCGCACGCCCGAGCGCGCCGCTGCCGCCGGGCAGCTACACCGTGCGCTGGCGCGCCACCGGCACCGACGGCGACCTGGTCGAAGAGGAATTCCGGTTCGGCGTCGGCTATGCGCTGACCGCCGCAGCGTCGGGCACCAACGCTGCGTCGATCGCCTGGCTGTCCGCAGGGCTGCGCTGGTTGCTGTTCGGGGGCTTCGCGATCGCGTTCGGCGGTCTGATCGCCCAACGGTTTACCTCCTCGGCGCGGGCCGAGAACCCGCGGCTTCCGGCGACGAGGTCGTGGACCATCGGCGCCCTACTGGTCGCGCTGGCCGCGGTGGCCGGGCTCGGGGCCGAGATGGTGGCTGAGGCCGGACGGGTGAATGTCTTGTGGCGCGGCGGTTCTGGGGTAATCCTGTCGGTCGAAGCTGCCGGACTGCTCGCGGCGCTGGCCGTTGTCGGTGTGCGACGCCGAGCGTGGGCCCTGCTGCCGCTGCTGGTTGTGGTCGGCGCGGAAGGATGGCGGTCGCACGCCCATACCGTGGCCGGAGTGTGGGGCGCGTTGCTCACCGGTGTGCACCTGGGCGCCGCCGCGATCTGGGTCGGCGCCCTCGTCGCGACGACGCTGACGGCGCTTGCCTGGCGGCGTGAACCGGCGGCGCTGCGATGGGTGCTCAGCGGCTACATGCGGCTGGCGGTGTGGACGTTCGCCGTCGTCATCGCCACCGGCGTGGTGTCGGCGCTGGTGCTGCTACCGCTGTCCGAGGTGTTCTCCACCGATTACGGCCGGGTCCTGGTGGTGAAACTCGTTCTCGTCGCCGTCGCCACCACCTTGGCCTTGACGGCGCGCAGGATCCAACGCAACGAAGCCCGTATCTCGAAGGTGCCCAGCGTGATTCGCGCCGAAGGCATTACCCTGGTCGCGGTGCTCGCGCTCAGCGCGACACTGGTGTCCACGACGCCGGCAAGGGGCGCAGTGCAACCAGCGCCACCGGAACCCAAAGGTCCGGTGCTGCCGTTGGGGACCCTCGCCGGCCAGATCGGAGTGGCCGTCGCCGCTAGTGACGGACAACTGGTGGTACGGCTGTCGGCACCACATCGTGGAGACTTCTACGCCGCCCAACCCGACCGGCACTACACCCTGTCCGGCCGGTACGGCCGACCCGACGGTGCCGACGCGGCACTGCCGTTTCGCGGCTGCGGGCAGGGTTGCTTCGTAGCGACCGCGGCCTGGGGCGCTGGCGACAACGTGTTGAGCCTGGCCGCCGGGGCCGACGACGCTCGGGGCGCGCCGGTGAGTCTGCTGGTGCCGTGGCCGACGCGCCCGGGCGCCGAGGACCTCGCTCGCGCCGTGGCCGCGACCGGGGCCGCTGGCCAGATCACCGTCTACGAATCGGTCACCAGCGACTCGGCGTCGGGCGCCGGTGCGCCCACACCGCTGGAATTGTCGGCAGAGTTCTTCGTGTCACAGCAGCCCTACGCGGCGGGCAGCGCCCCGCAGGCGGTCCGTGTCTCGAGCGGCAGCGGCGCGACCCGGCTCGCCCTCGGATACCCTGCCGCGTCGATCTCGATGCTCCTCACCCTCGACAAAGCGGGGCGAATCACTGACGAGACCCTGACCGACCCAAGCCATCTCGTCACCAGGCGGATCGTGTATCCCGACCACGACTAATCAAGCGATGCCTTCCGGGCGGCATTCAGGCTCCGCCGCGAGGAAGGCCTCGGTGCCGCGAGCATCGGTTCGGGGACGGAGTCGTCACCCGCGTACGGGCCCCACGCAGCGGCGTCAGAGTAGGCGCTAGCCGCATCCCAGGCCGCTCATCGGCGGGCCGGCATGCGCCGCAGCGGCAAGACCGAGCAGCGCTAGCGCGGCGCCGATCGCGACCAGTGTCATCACCAAGGAGCGCGGGGAACCCCGTGGCGGGCGGAAGCGGCTCAGGAATGGGCGGCAGGTCTGCGGTGAGTGCAGCCAGCTCGCCCATGGTGCGTGATCGGTACACCGCGGCGGCACGGTCGGAGAATTCGTCCATGCTGAGCCGTCCGGCAGAGGTGTGCCGCTGCAGTCCTGTGAGCCCCCGATCTGGACTCGTTCACACCTCGACGGCCGCTCGGGCTGCGGTCCCGGGATCGGCCAGGTCGCTTTCCAGGATCCAGCAGACGCCGGCCTCCTCGATCGGCCCGGCGGTGGTGGCGTGGTCGAGCAGCGCACCGAGATGGGCCTCCAGGCTGGACAGTTCCGCGATCGTGGCCCGCACCTGATCGAGCCGAGCCTGCAGAGTGCTGACCACGTGTTCGCACGGCGCATCGCCTCGATCGGCGATGGCCAGTACTTGGCGGACCTCCCGCAACGACAGGCCCGCGGACTGGGCGCGGCCGACGAATTCCAGCCGGTCGATGGACTCGGGTCCGTAGTCGCGGTAGCCGGCCTGCGTGCGAGCGGGGGCGGGCAGCAGGCCGGCCTGCTCGTAGAACCGGATGGTCTTGGCCGTGGTACCGCCGCGGCGGGCGAGTTCGCCGATCTTCATCGTGCCTCCTTGACATTCCACCGTACTGGAACGTTTATGGTCGGGTCATGAGCACGACGGTCGATGAGGGCGCCTCGGGGACGCAGCGGGTCGAGTTGGCGATCGGCGGGATGACGTGCGGGTCTTGCGCCACCCGGATCGAGCGCAAGCTCAACAAACTCGACGGTGTCACCGCGGCGGTCAACTACGCCACCGAAATGGCTCGGGTCGAGTTCGCGCCGTCGGTATCGACCGCCGATCTGATCGCCGTGATCGCCGACACCGGCTACACGGCCACCGAACCGAAAACGGTAGCCACTGAGGATGATTCGGCGCACCAGTCGAGCGACCACGACGGGTACGACGAGCACACTGCCTCGCTGCGGCAGCGGATGCGGGTGTCGCTCGCGCTCGGGCTGCCGGTGATCGCGCTGTCGATGTTGCCGCCCTTGCAGTTCACCTACTGGCAGTGGCTCGCGTTGACGCTCGCAGCGCCGGTGGCGGTGTGGGGGGCGTGGCCGTTTCATCGCGCCGCGTTCGCGAACCTGCGCCACCGCACCGCAACGATGGACACGCTGATCTCGATCGGTGTGCTCGCCGCGTTCGCCTGGTCGGTCTACGCACTGTTCCTCGGCGGTGCCGGCCACGAAGGGCTGCACCACGGGTTCAGCCTCGCCATCGAACGCGGATCCGCCGGCGACAACATCTACCTCGAGGTCGCCACCGGATTGACCATGGCAATCCTGTCCGGCCGGTTCTTCGAGGCCCGCGCGAAACGCCGCGCCGGATCGGCATTGCGGGCGCTGCTGGAGATGGGCGCCAAGGACGTCGCCGTCCTGCGCGGCGAGCAGGAGCTACGGATCCCGGCCGACCAGCTCAGCGTCGGCGACCGATTCGTCGTACGCCCGGGGGAGAAGATCGCCACCGACGGCGTCGTCGAGGACGGCACCTCCGCGGTCGACGTCAGCATGCTCACCGGAGAATCGATACCCGTCGAGGTCGGTCCGGGCGACCCGGTCGTCGGCGCAACCGTCAACGCCGGCGGCCGCATCGTCGTCCGTGCGACCCGGGTGGGGTCGGACACCCAGCTGGCGCAGATGGCGAAGCTGGTCGCCGACGCCCAGAACGGCAAGGCCGAGATCCAGCGGCTCGCCGACCGGGTCTCGGCGGTGTTCGTGCCGATCGTGATCGGACTCGCCCTGCTCACGTTGGGGGTGTGGCTGGCGCTGGGCGCGTCGGCGGCGACCGCGTTCTCGACCGCGGTCGCGGTGCTGATCATCGCCTGCCCGTGCGGGCTCGGGCTCGCCACCCCGACCGCACTGCTGGTCGGCACCGGGCGCGGCGCCCAGCTCGGGATCCTCATCAAGGGCCCCGAGGTACTCGAATCCACCCGCCGCGTGGACACCATCGTGCTGGACAAGACCGGCACAGTCACCACCGGCAAGATGAGCCTGCTCGCCGTACACACCGGTGCCGGTGTCGGGGAGGGCGAGGCGCTCACCGTTGCGGGCGCACTCGAAGACGCCTCCGAACACCCCATCGCTGTCGCCATCACTCGGGCGGCCCGCCAACGGGTCGCAGACCTCCCGGCCGTCCGGGACTTTGCCAACCTCGAAGGCCTCGGTGTGCGCGGGATCGTCGACGGACGCGATGTGCTGATTGGGCGGGCCAGCCTGCTCGATCAACACGGCATCGAGCTGCCCCCGGACCTGGCCACCGCCAAACGGCAGGCCGAATCCCAGGGCCGCACTGCCGTCCTGGCCGCCTGGGGTGGGGTCGCCCGCGCGGTCCTGGTAGTCGCGGACACGATCAAACCCACCTCCCGCGAGGCCGTCGCCGGTCTGCGCGCCCTCGGATTGCGCCCGGTGCTTCTCACCGGCGACAACGCCGCCGCGGCGCGGGCCGTGGCCGACGAGGTTGGCATCGACGAGGTGATCGCAGAGGTGCTGCCCAGCGACAAGGTCGACGCCGTCGCGCGTCTGCAGCGTCAGGGCCGGGTGGTCGCGATGGTCGGCGACGGCGTCAATGACGCCGCCGCCCTGGCCCAATCCGATCTCGGGCTGGCGATGGGCACGGGCACCGACGTCGCGATCGAGGCCAGCGACCTCACACTGGTGCGCGGGGACCTGCGCGCCGCGGTCGACGCGATCCGCCTGGCACGCCGCACCCTCGGCACGATCAAGGCCAACCTGTTCTGGGCCTTCGCCTACAACCTGGCCGCCCTCCCCCTGGCGGCCCTTGGGCTGCTCAATCCACTCATCGCCGGCGCCGCGATGGCATTGTCGAGTGTGTTCGTCGTATCCAATAGCCTGCGGCTGCGGCGCTTCCGCAGCGCCTATCCGGTCACTCGGCAGGAAGGCGACCGACGATCGACCGACCTGGCGGAAAGCGCTGCGGCACAGCCATCCTCGGACATCCCGACCGTGACGGTCCCCACCCTGCCGGACCCGCATCTGGTGCAGCTGGCCGCCATCGCGACTCGCCTCGAATCGGTCGTCGACGCATTGACTCGTACGCCGCAGGCGGAGCCGACGCGCAACTCCGAGGGGTGGCACACCCGCGATCGATCTGTAACATCGCCAACAGCCATCTACTATCGTAGTACGTAGATGCCGGATTGCGGGGCTGCGCCGCGGCCGAGACAAGCGCAAGCCATCTCCAGGAGGACATTTCGTGAATCTCGTCGCGGTTCTGCTTACCGGCCTGTTCGCTGGCGGCGTCTCCTGCGCCGCCGTGCAGGGTGGGCTGCTCGCCGGGTTGATCACCCGTCAACATGCCTTCCGAGAGGGAGCCGGAAGAGGGCGGACGGTCGTTGCCTCGCAACAGAACTCGACGACAGCCGAGCCAGCCGAGGACAAACCCGCATGGTGGGGCAGCAGACTTGGTGACGACCTCGCCCCGGTGGTCGGGTTCCTGGCCGGGAAACTGGCGGCCTACACCCTCCTCGGCGCTCTCCTTGGGGCACTGGGCGGTGTCGTGCAACTCTCGCCAGGCGTGCGTACCTGGTTGCAGATCGGAGCCGGGCTGCTCATCATTACCTTCGGTCTTGCCCAGCTGGGTGTCCCTGGATTCCGGAGGATTGTCGTCGAACCTCCGGCGTCGTGGACGCGGCTGGTCCGCACCCGGACGCGTTCCCACGCCGCGCTCGCACCAGCCCTGCTCGGCGTGGCGACCGTACTGCTGCCCTGCGGAGTGACCTTGTCCGTTGAGGCGCTCGCTTTGGCATCCGGGTCGCCGTGGCGAGGTGCCGCCATCATGTCGGTCTTCGTCCTTGGCACCAGCCCGATGTTCGCGATCCTCGGCTACGCCGCCCGCAAGGCGGCCACCGTGTGGCGCGGCCGGCTCGCCGCGGCCACCGGGGTCGCTGTCGTCGCGATGGGCCTATTCACCCTCAACGGCGGCCTCGAACTCGCCGGCTCACCGCTGGCCGCCAGCAGGATTCTCGAGACGATGTCGGGCACCCCCGCCGCCGCGGACACCACCGTCGTTAGCGTCACCGGCGGGAAGCAGGAAGTCGTGGTCATGGCGTCGAGTGGCGGATACAGCCCCCGCAATGCGGAGATCAAGGCAGGCATCCCCACCACCCTGGTCGTGCGCTCCGCTGATGCCACCGGCTGCGTCCGCTCGTTCGCCATCGGCGGCGCCGAAACGGTGCTGCCCGAATCCGGCGACACTCGTATCGACCTCGGCACACCCACCGCGGGAACCCTGCGTTACGCCTGCGGCATGGGTATGTACACCGGCATCATCACCATCGCCTGATTCCAAGGAGACCTGAAATGCCCACCAGCACACACATTTTCCGGGTCGACGGCATGCACTGTGGCAACTGCTCCCTGTTGATCGACGATACGCTCGAAGACCTTCCCGGAGTCAGCAGGTCGTACACCGAGGTGAAGGCCGGGCGGTCCGCCGTGCAGCTCGACACCAGCCTGACAGACACCCGAGAGGTCATCGACAGCATCACCGGCCTCGGCTACACCGCCTCCGAACAACCGTGAGTTCGCCTACGACCCAGCGTTGGTCCAGTCGAAGTCGTAGAGGATCCAGTTGGTGTCCTTGAAGGAGAGGTGGATGCCCTCCGCATCGACGTCGAAGCTGCCTTGGCCGCAGTCGCCGCGTTTCCAGATGAAGCCTTCTTCGAGCACGATCGCGACGCGGTGCTCCTCGCCGGTGACGGGGTTCTTCAGCGTGGTGCCCTTCGCCTCGCCCACGCCGGGGACGCGGAAGCCGCTGTTGATGCCGGCGTCGTCGAGTTCCACATCGGCGCGCACGACACCGGCGACCTCATAGGTCGTCCCGAGGATTTCCCACGGCATGCCGCCGAGCGCTCCCGTGTAGATCTGGGCCAGCGCGCCGAGCTGCGCATCGCTCACCTCTGGCGGGACGACGAAGACGGCCTTTCCGTTACCGTCATGAATCGCCTTAGGCCAGTCAATGATCATCAGCGCGGTAACGCCGGACAGATCGACATCGCCGCAGCTGCCTTCGGTAATCTGATTGGCGACCGCAGCCTTGCAGCTACCATCCGACGAGGTTGGAAAGCCGTTGAAGTTGCAGGTGCAGCCTGGCTGGCAATTGCAGAACTCGTACCCGATGCCCTTGAGTCGCCAAGTGGTGGTGGCGGTTTCGGTGACTGACATGTCTCCTCCTAGGCGATGGTGGTGATCAGGGACGGGGCGATCAGGAGCGCCACACCCAGAACTGCGAGGGCGGGGGCGGCGGCGAGCGCGACGCGCTCGCCGTGCTTGGAGTTCCTCTCGATGACGATCAAGGCGGTGAAGACGACCAGCCACAGCAGGCTCATGCTGGCGCTTGCGACCAGGACCGCGAACAGCGCCCAGCAGCAACCAATGCAATACGCCCCGTGGATGACACCCGTCCGAAATGCGCCGGCGGGGCGGCGGACCTGCTCGCCGTAGCGCATGAAGAAACCTAGCGGCGAGCGGCAGTGGCGCAGGCAGATCGACTTCAACGGGCTGAGCTGCCACAGCGCTGCCACGAGCAGCGTGACGCCTGAAACACGACCGGCCCAGGCGTAACCTTCGGCCAGGGGCATCTCGAGCCGGCGCCACGCGAGGTAGGCGGGGAACGCGAGCACCGTCCAGAGCGCCATGTAGCCGCCCACGAAGAACGGCACAGGCGCGACGCTGCCACGGGCCGCCGCACGGGCATACAGCTTGACGACGGGCAGGACGGCAGGAAGCATCATCGCGGCCATCATCGCGGCCCAGGCCACGACGAATGCCCCTAGCGACATGGGATCGACCATCCGGTCCATCGGGCCGCCGGTCATCTCGCCGGCCACTCGGGCCGACCACCACCACCCGGCACCGGCCAAGCCCAAGAGCGTGGAGGGCACGACGAATCGCAACGCCAGACCGTCGCCCCTGTCAGGGGGCCCCGCAACCCCGACCCCTGCGCTATTCATCCCCATTGACCGCGCCTTTCAGCCCGAGCGTTGCACAGGACCACACCCGTGGCAACCCCCTCCGTCGGGTTGCGGCTGCCGTAAACCAGACGGTGGTGGGGATATCCGTCCTGCGCTCAACGTGCGCGTCGACGAATCCCGCCGCGTACAGCCATGCAGTGGTGTCGGCGGTGGTGGGCACGCGGTAGATCGCCGGGTCGAAACGGGCCGCCAAAGGCTGGTCGTCGGCGAGGGATGTCAGGACGAGGCGGCCACCGGGGCGCAACGTTCGGGCGATGTCGGCAAGGGCGGCGCAGGAGAACGTCGCCTACTGCCGGGGTCCCTACTGTGTCTTCGCCGACGAAGCCGTGGCGCTACTACATGCCAATGGCCGTAAGGCACAACGGCCTCCGGAAGGCTATCCCGAGCGGTGGCTGGCAGGACGGCCAATCGCCAAACGTGACGCTGACGCACGGGAAGGGCTGATCAAATGACCGGAGTGGATCTGGTTCCGCTGGTCGACGAGGGTCTTGGCAACTCGGCCTACCTCATTGACCTGGGCGAAGGGCACGCGTTGGTCGTCGACGTGAGCCGCGATCTGCGGGCGGTGCACACCGCCGCCGCCAAACGCGGGCTGAAGGTGGCGTTCTCTGCCGACACCCACCCGCATGCCGACTTCCTTTCCGGCGCACTCCAACTCGGTGCAACGAGCGGAACTCAAGTACTGGCCTCGGCGGCCGGAAACCGTGAGTTCGCCCATACCGGCCTGCACGACGGCGACGAGGTCGACCTGGGCGGGCTGCGGCTGCGCGCGTTGATGACACCCGGCCACACCCACGAACACCTGGCGTTCCTACTGCTCGACGGCGACCGCGAACTAGGCGTCTTCACCGGTGGTTCGCTGCTGGTCGGCTCTGTCGCCCGCACCGACCTGATCGCCGATGACCGAACCGAGGAGCTCGCCCGAGCGCAGTACGCGTCGCTGCGCCGGCTCGCCACGCTTCCCGGCGACGCGCAGGTGTGGCCGACGCCGGCACCATTTCTTCTCGGTCTGTCCTACGCCCTGATCGCCGTGGGCCTGTGCGCGGTGTTCGTCCGGGAAACCCGGGGTATGCGCAGCTGGAAGCGAGCCAGCACAGCACCGGCGACCAAGCGCAGGCGGCACCGACGAATCGGCAGATCTTCATCCGCACCAGCTTCACCGAACCAGCGCTGTCGTCCGCTAGCCAGACCGGCCTGGTTAACAACCTCAACTTCGGCCTGTCCTGGGGCCTGTTCCCAATCCTGTTCGCCCGCCACGGAATCCCCGTCGGCCACATCGGCATCCTGATCGCCGTCTACCCGGCCGTCTGGGGCGTGTGCCAGATCGCCACCGGCGCTCTGTCCGACCGATGGGGCCGGAAACACCTCATCACCGCCGGCATGTTCACCCAAGCCGTTGCCCTTGCCCTCATCGCCACCGGTGACACGTTCGTCTGGTGGATGCTGGCCAGCGCACTTCTGGGCGCCGGTACGGCGATGGTCTACCCGACCCTGTTGGCCGCCGTCGGGGACGTGGCCCACCCACTCTGGCGAGCACGCGCGGTCGGCGTCTATCGACTCTAGCGCGACAGCGGCTACGCCGCGGGCGCGATCGTCGGCGGCGTGGTCGCCGACCTCTGGGGACTACGCGCCGCAATCTGGGCGGCCGCCGCGATCACAGTGCTGTCCGCAGTGGTCGTCGCCACCCGCATGTACGAAACACACCCACCCTCGCTCAGGCGTGCCAGCTGAGCACGTCGCCTTCGCCCTTGGTCATCACGGAGCCTGCCATCACCCGCAGCCGCCGAGGCGTCAAGCGAAGTGCGGCGAACGCAGCAGAGGTGGGGCCGTCCTTCCACGGCTCGATGATCGCCGGGTCGTAACCGACCGGCGCCGGGCCGTTCTTGAACTTGTCCCACACCATGATTCGCGTCTCGTCATCGAAGAACCACTGCGCCGAACAGTCGGCGTTGCAGGTGTCCTGGTTGGTGGTCCAGTAGCTCGCCGAGACGTCGGGATGGATCGCGAGATCCTCGTGCTTGATCGGCGTCGGAGAAGTGGCGATCCACCCGACGAGATCCGACCCGTCCCAGTCCCAGATCGGGTGCAGGATGCGGCTGCGCGGGCGGCCGTCGCGGTCGACGGTGGCCACCGACGCCCACACAATCGAATGGGCCATCTCGATGAAAGCAGGTGCAATCTTCTCCAGCGGCGTCATGTGTGCCTAGCCTAGAGCGACCATGTCCTTGCCGGATGAAGACGTCGCGATTGTCCGCCAGTGGGTGGACGCGCTCAATTCCGAAGTGCCCGAACATGTGAGAACCCAGTTGCGCTACGA
This sequence comes from Mycobacterium sp. AZCC_0083, assembly GCF_014202335.1. Lineage (GTDB taxonomy): Bacteria > Actinomycetota > Actinomycetes > Mycobacteriales > Mycobacteriaceae > Mycobacterium. The sequence continues at coordinate 237,560 of NZ_JACHGP010000003.1, forward strand.
AATCGATACGTATCGCAACGCCCTCACCTTGCTCGAGTGCCGGCCACCGGAGGTGGCGAACCCTGCTGACGATTGGTTACGAGTCCCGCTGGCGCGACTTCAGTTCACCCGATCGCGGGGGTGGGAGCTCTACTACTCGGACCGGGATTCGAACTTCCACGTCTACGCTTCCGTCGAGCCGACTGAAGACGTGACGATACTTCTCGCCGAGATCGACGACGACCCCACATGCATCTTCTTCGGTTGAGCACTAGTGGCTACTCGTCGGTCATACCCTTCTCACGCTTGCCCATGACGTCCTCGTGCTTGATGCCGCCGTGCGCAACCTCGCCGTACTTGGGATTGCCTTCGTGGCGCGTCTTTCGACCCGTTCGACCCCGTGACGATCGCCGACCCGCCAGCCGCTTACCGCCGCCTCCACGCGAACCCCGGTGTGCACCGGATCGGTCGCGGGGCGTACGCGCTGGCGCGGCACGGCGACGTTCGAACCGCGGCGCGCGCACACGACGTGCTGGTGTCGGGAAAGGGCGTCACGGCGGTGCCTACCTCGCTGCCGATGCTGTTGACGATCGATCGCCCACGCCACGACGTCCTCCGTCGACAACTCGTCCCGCACTTCACGACCGCGCGCTCCGCGGCGATGGAACACGGCATGCGCGAGGTGATCGGTCCTGCCATCGACCGGATGCTGGCGCGCCCGGGCGCCGACGCGGTGGCCGAGTTGGCCGTGCCACTCCCAATGACGGTCATCGCGCGCCTCCTCGGCGCCCCAGGCAGCGACCTGGACCGCCTCCACCGCTGGTCCGACGGCGTCGTTTTGGGCTTCCACGCGGATGGATCCTTCGCCAGAACGGTGCGCGGCGCTGGCGCGGTCCGGCACATCCTCGCGCTGCATCGCTATCTGCTCGGGGTGTTCGCCACGCTGCGCCGGGAGCCCGGTGACGACGTCATCAGCGCGCTCCTGAGGTCAAACGAAGCCAGCGAGCTGGGCGACGACGACCTGTTCTGGGTCGCAATGATGCTCATCGTCGCGGGCAATGAGACGACGACGAACCTCATCGGCTCGTTGCTGCTGGCGCTCGCGAGGGATCCAGCCGCGTATCGGCGTCTGCGCGCGGAACCCGAGCTGATCCGCCCCGCCGTCGAAGAGGCGGCCCGGTGGGGCTCGCCGATCCAGGGGCTGTTCCGCACTGCGGCAGCCGATTACGTGGTTGGGCAGTCGATCATTTCGGCCGGCGCGCGCGTCCTGTTGCTCTTCGGCGCAGCCAACCGCGATCCATCCGTGTACACCGATCCCGATCGTTTCGTCGTGGACCGCAAACCCACCGACCACCTTGGCTTCGGCGCAGGGATCCACTTCTGCCTCGGGGCACATCTGGCACGGCTCGAGGCTCGGCTGATACTCGAGGAGCTCCTCGCGCGGGTCGCGTCGATCGAGCTCGCCGGCCCCGTCGTCTGGCGCGACAACCCGTCCGTCCACGGTCCGAGCCGACTCCCTCTCCGCCTGAAGGCCTCGTGATGGCCAGGCTGGCCCTTTCCGACCGGGTCGTACTCGTCACCGACGGCGAACGAGACCTGGCGCCGGAGAGGGAGTCGACATGAACCTGCAGAGGGTGGCGATCATCGGCGCCGGGATGTCCGGGCTCTGCATGGGCGAGGCCCTCAAACGGGCCGGGCTCGAGGACTTCACGATCTACGAGAAGGCCGACGAGGTCGGCGGCACCTGGCGCGAGAACCGCTACCCGGGCCTGACCTGCGATGTGCCGTCGCGCTTGTATTCGTTCTCATTCGCGCCGAATCCAGAATGGTCGAGCGCGTTCTCGCCCGGCGCCGAGATCCAGGAGTACTTCGTCCGCACCGCCGACGAGCGTCAGCTGCGGTCGCATATCCAGTTCGGGACCGAAGTCACCGACGCGCGCTGGCAGGACGGACACTGGCGACTGCGCATGGCCGACGGGGAGTCGGCGGAGGCGGACCTGCTGGTGACTGCCACCGGTGTGCTGCACCATCCGAAGCTCCCGGAGATCGAGGGCCGAAACACGTTCGCCGGTGCGGCATTTCACTCAGCGCGCTGGGGTGAGACGGTCGATCTGCGCGGCAAGCGCGTTGCGGTGATCGGCACCGGCTCGACCGGTGTCCAGATCACGGGCGCGGTCGCCGGCGTCGCCGGCCGACTCCTGCTCTTCCAGCGGACACCGCAATGGATCGCACCGGTGTCCAACGTTCGCTACTCGGCGCTGAGCCGTGCGGTGCTGCGCCGCGTGCCGGGCGAACCTGCGGCTCGGGGTTCGCGACACCGAACTGCGCGCGCGGTTGACTCCCGACTACCCGCCGATGTGCAAGCGGCTGGTCATGTCGACGCGCTTCTATCCGGCCGTCCAGCGCGGCGACGTCGACGTGATCACCGCGGGCATCGAGCGAATCGAGCCGCGCGGAATCGTCACCGATGACGGTGTTCTGCATGAACTGGACGTGATCGTCTACGCCACGGGCTTCGACGCCCACGCCTACATGCGGCCGATGACCATCACGGGCGAGGACGGCCGCACGCTCGATGAAGCCTGGGCGGACGGACCGCGCGCATACCGCACCGTCGCGCTGCCGGGCTTCCCGAACCTGTTCACCTTGATGGGACCACACAGCCCGATCGGCAACCACTCGCTGATCGCCGTCGCCGAAACCCAGTCCGGCTACATCGTCGATTGGATCAAACGGATGCGCGACGATCGTCTGTCGAGCGTCGTACCGACCGACGAAGCCACCGACGCCTACTACGACCAGCTCAAGGCGGCCTTCCCAGGCACCATCTGGGTCACCGGTTGTCAGAGCTGGTATTTGGACGACGCGGGCCTACCCGAACTTTGGCCATGGACCCCCGCCAGACACCGCAAGATGCTGACCGGCGTGCAGCGGTCCGACTTCCGGACCAGTGCACAGCACCTACACCGGGACCGCGCGTAGCGCGGCGGGCAGGCTCGGCAGGAAGTGCGTGGTGGCGAAGGCGCGGATGTCGTCGGCGGTGTCCAGTGGTTGGACGCTCGGCAACATCAGCACCATTGCGGCGTACCGCAGGATGGTGTCGGCCAGGTCGGTGACGCCCTGCTCGCCGATCCCGTCGGCGAACCCCGCGGGGAAGATCACCCGCAGCGCCTCGACCATCCGCTCGACGGCAGCGCCGTAGTGGCGGCTGGCCAGCGCAAGCACCAGCGCGGGCTCGTCGACCATCATCTGATTGAGCACCCGGTGGCGGCGGAACCGCAGGATGGACAGCGTGAAGGCCTCAACGTAGTAATTCGACTTGGGGCCGGCGTTCTTCAGTTCGGCGGCAATGTCGGCGAACAGCACCACGTTCTCGCGCTCGATGACCGCGCCCACCAGTTCGTCGCGGTTGGCGAACCGCCGGTAGATGGTGGTGCGACTGACCCCGGCACGGCGTGCGACGTCGTCGAGGGCGACGCGGTGAAAGCCGTGGCGCTCGAACTCGACGAGCGCCGCGTCGAGGATGGCCTCCGTGGTGGGGTCGGCGGGCTTATCCGGAATGGCCATAGCCCTTCTGCGCAAACGTGTTGTAGCGCAGCCGCATTGGTAGACGATCCCACACCGAGTTCACCAGCCGCGTGCGCCACAGCGCGGCGAACGTCTGGTACGCCTTCTGCTTGCCTGGACTCCACGGCAGGCCCAAGAGGTCGCGGGTCCGCGGCGGCATCCCACCGGTGGTGAGGAACGCAGCGACCGGGTTGAACACCGGCGAGACCAGTCGCCAGGCCAACGGCGATACGCCCTTGGGACGGGGGAAGCCCTTGATGACGTATCCGACGCCGTACTTCGCAGTGGGATGTGCGACGACGATCTCGTCGATCATGTGATCCCAATACCGTTGGAACCCTGCATAATCGGCGGGCATCACCCGGTCACTGACACCGTAACGGCGGTACCACGTCTTCGACTCGAGGTAGATCTGCTCCTTCTCCTCGCGGCTGAGCCGTTTGACGAAGGTGTCGGCGAAGTAGAGGATCTGATCGACGAAGGTGGCATGCGCCCAGAAGTACGTCTTCGGATCCAGCGCGTGGTAGCGCGACCCGTCGGGCATTGTGCCCTTGATCTCGGTGTGAAAGTCGCGGATCCGGGTGCCCGGGTTGTCGCCATCGGTGCCATACACGGTCATCATGATCGGCGGGATCGACCGCTTGACTCGCGCCGCGGTGTCATCGAAGAACACCGAGTGGTCCAGCACGCCCTGGCCGAGTTCGGCGAGCATGTTCTGCAACACGGCCGGCCGCGGCCCGATGAGCAGCGTCCGGTTGTCGCCGAAATACCGCCACACCAGCGACTCCGGTCCCAGGGGTAGCGCGTCCGCCTGCTGAGGGCTATCGGCCAGTTCAGTCATGTGGAACAGTGTTACAGATTTCGGACTCTGTACCACCACGGAGTGACCGAGCTCACGAGACACGGCGCCAGTGGGTCACGCCGATGACCAGCAACACCCCGGCGACGGTGACCAGGAGCATCGACCACGAGATCAACCACGGGTCGTAGACGTTCGACGTCTTGGACGGCTCACCGGCGACGACGGGAGCGACGTCGGCCGTCGACTTGGCTGCCAGCCACGCCAGGACGCACCCGAGCAGGGCCGCGGCGGCCAGCACCAGTTCGATGATCGCGCGGAACCGTGTCGTCACGTCGCCGACTCGTTCACCAGCGACTCCAACGCGGCACGCAGGTCGCGGTGCTTGCGTGCCCACGCCTGCGCGCTGCGGTCGTTGCTGAGTTTGAGGCCGATTCCGGTGCGCCGCCGCGGCACCCCCGTCAGCTCCCCCAATGCGCGCGCCGACTGCCACTTCGGCAGGTCGGGGCCGTCGGCCTCCGGGTAGACCCTGAGGATCTCCGGAATGAGGATGGTCTCGGTGCCCTCGCGCAGGTACTTGGCCGTGAGCTCGACCGAGGTGTGGATGCGCGCGGCCTTGACCTGAACGGCAAGAAAGCTGGTGACGAGCACAAGGAAGATGCCGGGTACCACCGGCTTCGGGCCGTAACCGCTGGAGATCTGGATGATCATCATCGCGATCCCCGCCGCAGGCCCGGCGAGCAGCCACAGCCACGATGCGCCCGCTTCGCTGAACAACACCTCGACCTCTGCGGTCGGTGCCTGAGGTGCCTCGCTCACGCTTGCCTCATCACTCGACGGCCTCGAACCACTCCTGGGCCGACCCGCGCTGGATCAACACTGAACCGGTGATCATCAGGATCATGATCGAGGCCACGAAGATGATGCCGACTATCGACGAGCCGAACAGCAGCAGCACCGCCAGGAACGCGACAGACGACATGGCCAGGCCGACGCCGGCGCTGGCGAACCGCAACTGCCGCTTGCGCGCCCGTCCCGCCACGTATCCATGGCCCAGTCCCACGACCACCAACAGGACCCCGGCCAACCGGAAGAACGGCGCGGTGCTGGCGGCCGACTGCGTCGCCATCAGCAGGCCGAGAAGGGCGGTGAGAGCGGCCGCGGCGATCCAGCACCAGAAGGCGGCGTCAACGATGCGGGGCCGTTTCGACGGCGCTGGCGGCGTTGCTGACATGGTCGGGTCAGCCTACTGGACCATCATTTGGTGAAGAACGTGTGAGCGTCCTTGCGGTGCAGCAGGTACATCCCGCCTGCGATGAGCACCGAACCCATGATCCCGGTGACCGCGTACACCACTGCGGCCACCTCGGGGCGGTCGGCGGCGAAGAGACCGACGGTGACGAAGACGATCGTGGTGGTGCCGCCTCCGGTGAGCAGCGTGCACGCCCAGCGGTAGCCGTGCCGCATCAGGATCAGGAAGGTCACGACGACCGCGGCGACGATGAAGACGAACATCCCCGAGACCGCGTACACGAACCACGATTGCGCCTTCGCCGGGCCCGCCACCAGATCGACGACGTATCCGGTCACCAGCAGCGGGAGGGCGGCCACCCACAGCCAGAAGCCGGTGGCGATGTCTTCCGGCAAGTCCTTGGGCGCGCCGCCAGTCGGTTCGCTCACGCCAGCCACGAGGCGACGTCGGCCGCCCAGTAGGTCAGCACGATGTCGGCACCCGCGCGCCGGATTCCGATCAGCGACTCCAGGGCGGAGGCCTGCAGGTCGATCCAGCCGTTGGCCGCCGCGGCGCAGATCATCGAGTACTCACCGGAGATCTGGTACGCGGCCACCGGCACCGGCGAGATGTCGGCGGCGGCCCGCACCACGTCCAGGTAGCTCATGGCCGGTTTCACCATCACGATGTCGGCACCCTCGTCGATGTCGAGCTCGATCTCGTGGATGGCTTCGCGGGCGTTGCGCGGATCCTGCTGATAGGTGCGGCGATCGCCGACCAGGCTGGAGGACACCGCTTCCCGGAACGGCCCGTAGAACGCGGACGCGAACTTCGCCGCATAGGCGAGGATGGCGACATCCGTGCGTCCGGCGTCGTCGAGACCGTCCCGGATGGCGCCGACCTGACCGTCCATCATCCCGCTCGGCGCGACGACGTGCGCGCCGGAATTCGCTTGTGCCACTGCAAGTTCGACGTAGCTGGCGTTGGTGGCGTCATTATCGACCCGGCCAGACTCGTCCAGAACGCCACAGTGCCCGTGGTCGGTGAACTCGTCGAGGCAGGTGTCGGCCATCAGCACGGTGGCGTCACCCAGGTCGGCGGACAGATCGCGCAGCGCCACGTTGAGGATGCCGTCCTCGGCGATCCCGACGGATCCCGATGCGTCCTTGTCCTCGTTGCGCGGCACCCCGTACAGCATCAGCCCGCCGACGCCAAGGTCGACCGCCTCGGCGGCAGCCTTGCGCAGCGAGTCGCGGGTGTGCTGAACGACGCCGGGCATCGAGGCGATGGCTCGAGGCTCCGTCAAGCCGTCGGCGACGAACATCGGCAGCACCAAATGCCTTGGCTCCAAAGATGTCTGGCCCACCAGCCGACGTAGGGCCGGAGTGGAGCGCAGCCGACGGGGCCGATGTCTTGGGAAAGCCACGACTCTGACTCTAGCGGCGACGGCTCTTCTTGCGCGGCGGAGGCAAGGCACCTTCGGCACGCAGTCGGGCGGCATGCTCGGCAAGCGCCTCGACCAGCGGGCCGACCGCAGCGGTCTCCGGCTGCACGTCGACGCGCAAACCGAACTCGGCGGCCGTCTCGGCCGTCTTGGGTCCGATGCACGCGACGATGGTCCGGGCGTGAGGCTTGCCCGCGATGCCGACCAGATTGCGCACCGTCGAACTCGAGGTGAAGCAGACCGCGTCGAACCCGCCGGTCTTGATCATCTCGCGCGTCTGCGCTGGCGGCGGTGCAGCGCGCACCGTCCGGTAGGCCGTCACGTCCTCGATCTCCCAGCCGCGTTCCCGCAGGCCCTCGGCAAGGGTCTCGGTGGCGATGTCGGCGCGCGGCAGCAGCACCCGGTTGACCGGGTCGAAGATGTCGTCGTAGGGCGGGAACTCGTCGAGCAACCCCAGCGAGCTCTGCTCACCCGCGGGCACCAGTTCGGGGTTGATTCCGAAGGCGCGCACGCGATCTGCGGTGGCCTGACCCACGCAGGCGATCCGCACACCGGAGAACGCACGCGCGTCGAGACCGAACTCGTTGAACTTCTCCCACACCGCGCGAACCGCGTTGGTGGAGGTGAAGACGACCCACTGGAACCGGCCGTCGACCAATCCCTTGACGGCACGCTCCATCTGAGCCGGGCTACGCGGCGGCTCGACGGCGATGGTCGGCACCTCGATGGGCAGGGCGCCGTGGGAGACGAGCCTGTCGCTCATCTCGCCGGCCTGATCCTTGGTGCGCGGCACCAGCACGGTCCAGCCGTACAGTGCCCGGCTCTCCCACCAGTTCAACTTCGCGCGGTTGGCGACGGTCTTGCCGATCGTCGCGACCAGCGGCCCGGCCAGCGAGCCCGAAGGGTCACTGCCTGCCAGCGTGGTCTTGTCGAGCAGGCCGGCCAGCGTGGTCTCGATCGACCGCTGCTGGCAGGTGGTGCCGTTGGCGGTGATGACACACGGCGTGGAGTTGGTCAGCCCGTACTCGATGAGCGTGCGGGCGGCGTCGGGCAGATGCGTCGCGGTGGCGTGCAGGATCAGAGGTCCCGGTGCCGCTGCCAGAGCTCCCCAGTCCACGTCGCCGCGGACGTCGGCCACGGTGTGCGACGAACCGAGCGGCAGCCCGGCGTAGGTCGGCACCGCCGTCGTGGCGGGCAGGCCCGGCACGATCTCGAAGAGGGTCTGGGTGCGCGATACCGCGTTCACCTCGGTGGTGACGGAGTCGACCGACAGCGGGTCACCCGCCACCAGGCGGACCACGTCCATGCCGTTACGGGCCTCGTTGACCAGAACCTTGGCCACCTCGGCCGGATCGCCGAGCGCGGGCCGGACGTCCACTCCGTTGGCGAAGACGGGTGTCGTCTCGGGTGCATCCACGTCGGTCGTGTCGTCGGCCGGTTTGGCCGCCTCCACGGGTCCCGACGGCGGAGGCAGTTCGGTACCGACAAGGGCGAGCACCGCCTCTGGCACGTCCGGGTCGGTGAATACCAATGCCGCGTTGGCCAGAACCGTCCGCGCGCGGGTCGTCAAAAGCCCAGGATCGCCGGGCCCGGCACCCACGAAGGTAATGCGGCCGGGCTTGTGCTTACGCCCTCGGGTGGTCATCAGTCGCTCCCGCTCTCAGTCCGCTGCCCCAACACTTCCCGCGCCCCCAGGTCGAACAACTCCGCGGCCACCGAGAGCCCCAGCTCCCGTGCCCGATCGGGTGTACCGATTCCGGACGCACGGATCACGTCGGATCCGTCTAGCGCCGCTACGCAACCGCGCAACGACAGCTCTTCGAAGACACGGCCGTCCTCGTCGATCGACTCGACCACTTCCGCGATCGCGCCCACCGGCGCGGAGCAACCCGCCTCCAGTTCGGCGAGCAGAGTCCGCTCTGCGGTGACCGCGGCGCGTGTGTCGGGATCGTCCAACTCCGCCAGCAGCGCAGCGAGGCCGATATCACCCGCACGACACTCCACTGCGAGTGCCCCCTGAGCCGGGGCGGGCAACATCTGCACCGGCTCGAGGCTCTCCGTGATAGCGCCGAGCCGTCCGATACGGGCCAATCCCGCTCGGGCGACGACGACACCGTCGAGATCACCACTACTTACCCTGTTCAACCTGGTGTCTAGGTTGCCTCGTAGGGGGCGAATTTCCAAACCGAGACCCAGTGCTCTAAGCTGCGCGGTCCTGCGCGGGCTCGACGTGCCGATCACCGACCCGGACGGCAGCTCTCCGAGCACCATTCCGTCGCGGGCGACCAGCGCGTCCCTGGCGTCTTCACGAGGGGGAATCGCCGCGATGACGAAGCGATCGTCCGGCGCGGTGGGCAGGTCCTTGTACGAGTGCACGGCCATGTCGACCCGGCCGTCGGCGATGGCGTCGCGCAGCGCGGCGGTGAACACTCCGATGCCGATGTCGGCGATGGGCGCACTCGACCGGTCACCCGCAGTGCTGACGACGACGAGCTCGGCGCGTCGTCCCTTGGCGATCAGCGCGTCGCGGATCAACCCGGCCTGTGTGGTCGCTAGAAGGCTGCCCCGGGTACCGATCCGGATCACCGTGTCGTTTGTGATGGGCAAGCGCTACTCGGACTTGTCCGGATCCAACCGGGAATCGGCTGTGAACAAATCATTGACAGGCAAAGGCAATTCGCCACCGGACACGGCGTCGACGGCTTGTGGGTCGAGCTCGAACAATTCACGAAGCGCCTCGGCGTAACTGTCCCCACCTGGCGCGCTGGCGAGCTGTTTGACGCGCACCGTCGGCGCGTGCAGAAGCTTGTCGACGACGCGGCGGACGGTGCGGGCGACCTCGTCGCGGTGCGCGGACTCCAGCCCAGGCAGCCGGTTGTCGAGCCGCAGCAGCTCGGCCTCGACGACGTCGGCGGCCCTCTGACGCAGCGCCGTCACGGTCGGTGTGACCTCGGCCATCCGCTGCCCGGCGAGGTAGTTGGCCACTTCCGCGGCGACGATCGTGCGGGCGGCCTCTGCGTCGGATGCGGCGGCTCTGGCCGCAGGCTCGCGCTGAATCCGGTCCATGTCGACCACGTAGACACCGGGCAGACCGGCCACCGCGGGGTCGACGTCGCGGGGCATGCCGAGGTCGCAGATCACCAGCTGCTTGGGTTCCTGGCCGTGTGCCAGACCGCGGTGCACGTCGGCGAGGGAAACCACCGGCCGCACCGCGCCGGTACAGGAGACGACGACGTCGGCATCGGAAAGCACCGGCGGGAGGTGGTCGAATGGGAAGGCGTGCGCGTCGACGCCCTGCTCGCGGAGGTTCTCGACGAGCCGCTCGGCGCGTGGCAGGGAGCGGTTCACGACGTGGACCCGGCCGATGCCCGCCCGCACCAGGTGTGCGGCGGACAGCGCGCCCATGGATCCGGCACCGATCACGACGGCCGTACGTCCGGCCAGTCCGTTGAGCTTCGCAGAAGCCATGTCCAGCGCCACCGACACCACCGACGCGCCCGCGGCGTCGATGCCGGTCTCCGAATGCACGCGCTTGCCCACCGAAAGCGCACGCTGCGCGAGTTCGTGCAGGGTCCGTCCGACGGTGGAATGGGACTCGGCGGTGGCGTAGGCGCGGCGGACCTGACCCAGCACCTGCTGCTCGCCGATCACCACGGAGTCCAGGCCGCTGGTCACCGCGAACAGGTGCTCGACGGCAGCCTCGGCGTAGCGCACGTAGGCGTACTTGGTGAGGTCGCCAAGCGACATTCCGGAATGTTCGGCCAGCACCGACCCGATCACCGAGAGGCCGCCGTGGAACGCCTCGACGACGGCGTAGATCTCGACGCGATTGCACGTGGAAAGGACCATGGCCTCGGTCACCAGCGAGGATTGCAGCAACTGGTCGACGATCTTGGCCTGATCGGACTCGGCGGTGCTCAACTGCTCAAGCACGGATACCGGGGCACTACGGTGCGAAACCCCGAATAAAAGAACGCTCATGGCCTCGTCACCCAGGTATCTCCCCGTCGCTTCGCTCGCCCCAGGACGTCATCAAAGGTAGCTGTTGAGCTGCCCCTGAGCCAAATTTGCTAGATCTCACCGAACCCCCAGATCCGCACGAAGCCGCGGCTCGTCGATCTCCCAGTAGCTGTGCTCGCGCCCGTCGAGCAGCACCACCGGCAGCCGGTCACCGTATTCGGCCCGCAGCGCGGGGTCACCGGCGTCGGCCGCGGCGTCCACGTCGGTCGCTGCGAAGCCGAAGTCGAGCTCGGCCGCCATCGCGGCAAGGCGGTCCTTGGCCCTGTCGCACAGACCACACCCGGCACGCGTCAACAGGACTACCTGATGCTCCACGTTCCCCAGTATCCCGTGCCCTAAAGCGTGTCGAACAAACTCCGGAGAGTCGTTGGGCACCGCCCTTCTCGGGCGTCGTCTGTTCAGCCCGCCGGTGCGGTATGAACGTCGGTTCCCGCGTCTTTCGGGCCGGTTTCACCAGCACGCACAGAGTGCTGGTCAGAGCCGTCCCGTCGGCGGGCATTGGTGGCCCGGCCCCGTAGCTTGGGGGTCCGGGGGTCTGGCGAGGCTTCGCGGTGACGGGTTTGGCCCCAGCGGGCCAGATTCACGGCAGCGTTGAGGTCGCGGTCGGAGACATGTCCACACCCACACATGAAGATGCGATCGGCCAAGGTCATGTCGGCGTTGATCGTCCCGCAGGCCGGGCACAGCCTGGTTGATGGGAACCACCGATCCGCCTCGATGAGTTCCCCACCCCGCCAAACCTGCTTGTATTCCAGGATTCTGGCGAACTCGGTCCACCCGGCATCGGAGATCGCACGGGCCAGGTGGTGATTGCGCAGCATCCCCGCCACGTTCAGGTTCTCGATGACGATCCGGTCGTGGGTCTTGACCAACTCGTTGGTGACCTGGTGCAGGAAATGACGGCGCACATTGGCGACGTGGTGGTGATGTCGCGCCAGCTTGGCGGCGGCATCACGGCGGTTGTGTGATCCTTTCTGCTTGCGCGACAACGATTTCGACAACCGTCGCTGTCGGTTGAGTCGAGCGGCAAACGCCTTGGGCGCGCCGGTGATCCGCGCGACCTCGTCGCCGTCGGCGCGTGCGGCCACCAGGAACACCGACAATCCGCGGTCAATCCCAACCCACCCGCCGGCGTCATCGTCCGGTCGGCGCGGGTGCTGGTGGGCGGGGTGCAGATCGGTGGCCTCGACGGTCAGCGACACACACCAGCGGCCCGCGCGAGAGTTGATCGTGGCGAACAGGATCCTGGCCCGGTCCTTGGCGAGCAGGCGCCGCAGCCTGCGGGTGTCATCGAACACCCCGATCTGTCCGATACCGGGCAGTGTGACTGAGCGGGCTCGGCCACGCCATCGCCGTCGACGCTGAATATCCGGCCGGCGTTCTCGGTCTTCTTCCACGCATTAAACGAATTGATCAGATCGAACCCGGTCCAGGGCACGTTAGTGCTCTGGACCGTGCGGCGGTCGGTGAGAGCTCGCTTCACCAACCGTAGACACTGATTGAACGCGAACCGTGACGCTCCGGCATGCCGGGCCAGCACCGCGCGCTGCTCGACCGTAGGGTCCAGACAGAAGCGGAAAGTGGTGTGCCGCGAGCTCACCTCAGTGAGCATTCCACCGACCACCGACAACCGTTTCACCTCGCGTGACGAGGGCGCAATACCCGATCCCGTCCGCGTGGATCCAAGCTCAGGCGACTCGACCGGCACCAGCTATTCGACAAGCTTTAGTGTTAAGACGTGTCCGAGTCCGGGGAGGTCGTCCACGACGACGTCCGCGCCGACGTCCACTCCGACCTCCAGAACGAGCAGGCGCCGGCGCCGCTCACCGACGACGAGCCGGCCACCCCGCCCCCGCCTCCCCCGCCGGACCTGACGGCGGCCGCGTTCTTCGACGTCGACAACACGCTGGTGCAGGGCTCGTCGCTGGTGCACTTCGCGCGTGGCCTGGCCGCACGGAAGTACTTCACCTACGGCGACCTTGCTCGATTTGGGTATGCGCAGGCCAAGTTTCAGCTCACCGGCAAGGAGAACAGCGACGACGTTGCCGAGGGCAGGCGCAAGGCGCTGGCCTTCATCGAAGGCCGCGAGACCGCGGAGCTCGAATCCGTCGGCGAGGAGATCTACGACGACATCATCGCCGACAAGATCTGGTCCGGCACCCGCGCGCTCGCCCAGATGCACCTCGACGCCGGCCAGCAGGTCTGGCTGGTCACCGCCACGCCCTACGAGCTGGCCGCGACGATCGCCCGCAAGCTCGGCCTGACCGGTGCACTTGGCACGGTGGCCGAGTCGGTGGACGGCGTGTTCACGGGCCGGCTGGTCGGGGAGATCCTGCACGGCGCGGGCAAGGCCCACGCGGTGCGGTCGCTGGCCATCCGCGAAGGCCTCAACCTGCGGCGCTGCACCGCATACTCCGACAGCTTCAACGACGTGCCGATGCTGTCGCTGGTCGGTACTGCCGTCGCGATCAACCCCGACGCCGCCCTGCGCGACCTGGCCCGCGAGCGCGGCTGGGAGATTCGCGACTTCCGCACCGCTCGCAAGGCTGCGAGGGTCGGCGTGCCGTCGGCGCTCGCTCTCGGTGCGCTCGGCGGGGCCCTGGCCGCGGTGGTTTCCCGTCGTCAGGGTGGCCGCTGAGCACTCGTCCGGGCGAGCGAAGCGACGGGAGGATCGTCCGGGCGAGCGAAGCGACGGGAAAACCGCTGATAGGCTCAACGCCGCTTCCACGCAAGGGAGCACGAGTGGGGAGCACATCCGACTATGAGCATCGCCGAAGACATCATCGGTACCCATTTCCGGTACCCGGACTACTTCGAGGTCGACCGCGAGAAGGTTCGCGAGTTCGCGCGTGCAGTGAAGGACGAACATCCCGCCCACTACTCCGAGGAAGCCGCCGCCGAATGCGGCTACGACTCGCTGATCGCGTCATTGACGTTCGTCGCGGTCGCCGGCCGCCGCGTGCAGGAGGAGATCTTCAACCAGTTCGACGTACCCGTCGACATGGAGCGCGTGCTGCACCGCGACCAGAAGCTGGTCTTCCACCGCCCGATCGTCGCCGGTGACAAGTTGTGGTTCGACTCCTACCTGGATTCGGTGATCGAATCGCACGGCGCCATCCTCACCGAGGTCCGCGGCGAGGTCACCGACGACGACGGCAACCCGGTGCTGACCAGCATCGTGACGATTCTCGGCGAGGCGTCGCACCCGGACGAGACCGAAGAAGTCACCGCTCAGATCGCGGCAGCACGCGACGCCGCCGTCGCCAGAATGATTGCCAAGCAAACCTCGGCAGGCGCCAAGTAGCGGTCAGCCGAGGAACGCGTTCCTGCGGTTGGCGAGCAGTTGGTAGAGGGTTTGCTGGATGGTCTCGCGAACCTGGTCGGTCAACTCGAATGTGATCATCGGGTCGTCGGCCGCCGACTCGTCGTAGTCCTCGGTGTGGATCGGCTCACCGAACTGGATGTGCCACTTGGACGGCATCGGGATCAGCCCCGCCGGACCCGCCAACGGGAACAGCGGCGTCACCGGGAAGTAGGGCAGGCCCAACAGCCTGGCCAGCAGCTTGACGTCGGCGATCATCGGATAGATCTCCTCCGAGCCCACGATCGAGCACGGCACGATGGGCGCCTTCGCCCGCAGCGCCGCGGCGACGAAACCGCCGCGGCCGAACCGCTGCAGCTTGTAGCGGTCGCGGAACGGCTTGCCAAGACCCTTGTAACCCTCGGGGAACACGGCGGTCAGCTCGCCTGCGGCCAGCAGCCGGTGCGCGTCGGCGGTGCACGCCATGGTGTGCCCGGCCTTGCGCGCGGCCTGGCCGAACACCGGCATGTCGAACACCATGTCGGCGGCCAGCAGGCGAAGGTCGCGGTGCGCGGGATGCTCGTCGTGCACCGCCACCGACGTCATCAATCCGTCGAACGGCAAGACGCCCGCGTGGTTGGCCACGATGAGTGCCGCACCGGTCTCGGGCAGGTTCTCGATACCGCTCACCTCGACCCGGAACCACGACTTGAAGAAGACCCTCAGCAAAGGCAAGAAGATTGCCTCGTTGAGGTGGGAGTCGAAGCCGAACTCGTCGACGGTGTAGTCGCCCGACATCCGCTTGCGCACGAATTCGGCGATCGCCGCGACGCGCTGCGCCAACTCGTTGGGGGTGTCGTCGGCCGTCGCGGAACCCGACACCGAACCGCGACGCTGGTCGATCTCCCGAACCACCGCGGCCATCTGTTCAGCCGAGGCACGCGTTCCCGGGTCCTCCAATAGCGAGGGATGCCTGCGCGCGCCGTCGGCCCGTGCAGCTGCCCGTCGCTGAGCCGATGCACGGCTCGAATTCGAGTGCAGCGGAATCACTTTCGCTTTTGAGTCGCCCGCCACGTCGTTACCTTCTCCCCGGCCCAAATGAGTTTTGTCTATCGTCCCCAACGCTGCGCCGCCGCTACCGCGCGATTCTCCACAGAGAGTACCCATCGCGGGTCGATGATCGGCGTCAATCCACGACCGCGGACGTAATCGTCAAAAGCCTCCGCAGTCGTCCACTTCGGGCTATAACCAAGATCCTTGCGCATCCGCGCCGTGTCCATCACCCGGCCGAAGCTCACGTAGTTCAACTGTTCACGGTCGAGCTCAGTGTACCGAGTTGCGCGCATCAGCGAATCCACGGCGGCCAGTGCGGACCTCGGCACCGGCAGCGGAACCCGGCCCGACCGGCGGATGGCCTGAGACATCATGATGATCCCCGACGCGCCGACGTTGAAGGTGCCCGCGCGGCCTGCCATGGTCGCCCGCTCGAGCACGCCGAGCGCATCCTGCTCGTGCAACAGCTGCAACCGCGCGTCGTGTCCGAGGACGGACGGCACCACCGGGCCCGCGAGATACCGAGACAGTGCGGTGTCCATCGCGGGGCCGATCATGTTGGCCAACCGCAGGATCGAGACCGCGATGTCCGGCCTTCGCCTGGCCAGACCGCGCGCGTAGCTCTCGATGTCGATGCTGTCGCGGGCGAAGCCCTCCGCAGGTGGTCTGCGTGCAGTGCCTGCCTCCGTGAACAGCACCGGGTCGCGCGGGCTCGAGCCGTACACCTCGGAGGTGGACTTGAGCACCATGCGGCGCACCGATGGCGCCTTCTGGCACGCCGCGAAGAGCTGCATCGCGCCCATCACGTTCTGTTCCTTGAGCGCCGCCCTGCCACCGGCACGCGGTGCGTAGGACGCCGCGGCAGCATGCACAACGGTGTCGACGTCGCCATTGCGGATCACCTTGGCGATGAACGGGTTTCGGATGTCCGCCCTGACGAACTCGGCGCGGCCCATCCGACGCAGCAGGTCCTTGCTCGGCGCGATGGCATCCACGGCGATGACGTGGTTGATCAGCGGATTCTGGGCGAGCCTGGCTGTCAGGTATCCACCGAGGAACCGGCATGCGCCGGTAACCAGCACCACCTTGGGGTAGTGCACGGTGTCCTGGAAGTCAGAGCCCGCCCCAGAATTCCCGCCGTTCGGCGGCCGACCAGTGACGTCCATCCGGTCAGCCTATCGGCTGGAGGCGAAGGCTACTTGCCGAGTTTTCTGCGCTGCACCCGAGTGCGACGAAGCAGCTTGCGGTGCTTCTTCTTCGACATGCGCTTACGTCGCTTCTTGATGACTGAACCCATTTACTCCACTACCTAGCCACTTCCGGACCACTATGGCCTCGAACTGGTTACCCTACCGGCCCAGGTCGGTGGAACGAAAACGCCTCTGGATCGCAGGGCTAGCCGGCGTCGAAGTACGACGTCTCGAGTAGGTCGTGCACCGCCTTGGCGTGCACGCGGAACGACCGGCCCACCCGGACGGCAGGCAGCTCGCCGTTGTGAACCAATCGATACACCGTCATCTTGCTCACCCTCATCAGGCTCGCCACTTCGGCGACGGTGAGAAATTGAGCTCGTGGCGGTTGACCTTCGCTGGCCGCGGCATCACGTGCCGCTTTACCGCCAGCCGAATCCCGTGCCGATGGCCCGTTCATAGACGTCATCGCAACCCAATCAATCAGGCCCGGCCAGTTCCAGCGGCTTCCCCACCGCTGGCACCAACGCGTGCATACCCTGAGGAGAATAGCGTGGCCAATGGGGTTATTGCGACGGGTGTGGGCTAATCAGTTATAAATTCCTGAACTACTCTGATGTAATTCCGAGCTGCTCAGAGCGTGTTTTCGCCGCACTCACGGCGTTGGCAACCGCGGCCCGCAGACCCCCACGCTCGAGTTCGCGCAGACCAGCGGCGGTGGTGCCCCCCGGCGACGTCACGGTCGCGCGAAGTTGTGCGGCGCTGGTGTCGATCCCGGCGCCCATTGCCGCCGCGCCCTCCGGCTGCTGCCGGTCGAGGCTCTCCAGCAGCATCGCCGCCGAACCAGCCATGGTCTGAGACACCAAGTCAGTCGCCACCGAGCGCGACAGGCCCTCGGCAACGCCTGCGTCGATGAGCGCCTCGACCATCAGGAAGAAGTACGCGGGACCCGAGCCCGACAGCGCCGTGACGGCGTCGAGTTGGGCCTCTGGCACGGTCAGCACGCCACCGACCGCGTCGAAGATCGACACCACGTCCTTGAGTTGCTCGGCGGTGGAGAAGCTACCTGCGGCCACGGCGCTGACGCCTCCGCCGACCACCATCGGCGCATTGGGCATCACCCGGATGACGGGCGCCCCCGCGGGTAACTTGGACTGGTAGTAGGCCGTCGTCACCCCGGCGGCCACTGTCACGAAGACCTGCTCGACGCTGTCGTTGTCGGCACCCGATACCGCTTCGGCGAGCTGGTCGACCACTCCCTCGACGTCCGAGGGTTTGACGGCGACGATGACGTAGCCGGCATTCTCGGCCGCGTCGCGGACCGACGAAACCTGTATCGAGTACTTCTCGGCCAGTTCCTTGGCGCGGGCGGGATCCTTCTCGGCGACCACCAGATCCTTGGTCTGCCTGCCGGCGCGCAGCAGCCCGGACAGCAGCGCCTCCCCGATGTGTCCGCCCCCGATGATCGCGATTCTGGCCATGGGCCAAAGCATTGCATGTCGCCGAGGGCTACTGCGCGGGCGGCGGCACCATGGCGAGTTGACGCGACTGCACGATGATTCGGCCCTCGCAGTCGACGACGATGTGGTCCTCGTCGAACCAGTCCTGACCGATCTGCACGGCGGTGCACATGACGCGCAGCCACCCGTCGGCGGGCATGGCCCGTAGATAGGCCGTCAGCTGCACCGTGGGCGCCCAACCCGAGCGACCCACCGCGAACGTCACCGGAGCCGACACGTCGCCACACAGCAGCGCGAAGAGCACGTCCGGTGCCACGCCCTTGGGCCGCACCCAGTACTCGAAGACAGGCGGGCCGCCGTCGGATCGCGGCCCGAGTGTGTGCAGTGCGGGCCGGATGTCGCAGCCGTGGGCCAGGTGCACGATGTCAGCCATCGGATGCCCCGGCCCGATCGGTGCCAGACCCGGCGGCGGCTCCGGCGTCATCAGCGGCACCACGGGGTTGAACGACAACAGCGGCGCGACGTGGTGCTCGGGGTCGCCGAGGGTCACCGACGACCGCACCGCAATGCGCTCGCCCTGGTGCAGCTCGACGTCGACGAGGCTGACGCGGCGCCCCCGCTTGCGCACGGTGGCCACCAGCCGCATCGGCCCTGGGTCGGGTGCCCACAGGAAGTTCCCGGTCACGGCGATCGGCTGCACGTCCCCGGGGGCTTCGCCGTGCCCATTCCCCCCGTCGCTTCGCTCGCCCCCGAAGGCCAGACGGGCCGCCTTGGCGCACAACGCCAGCATCGCGCCGCCGTGCACCTTCGGCCCGATCGTCCAGTGCTGGTTGATCAGTCCGTCAAAGACGCTCTCGTCCGAATCCTCGGACGACACCGGGGTGAGTCTCATGGCATCGGTGAACAGGGTGGAATCGTCCATGTGGGTCCGTTCAGCGCAAGAGATTCGCGCGAGCGAACTCGAGTGACTCGGTCAGCAGTTCCTCCCGCTCGGCGGCATTGCGCGCTCGCGAGGTGGTTACCTCCAGGATCACGTGTCCTGAGAAGTCGCCCGCGCCCAGCATCTGGCAGATCTCGACCACGGGCTGGGTGCCGCGACCGGGCACCAGATGCTCGTCGGTCGCCGCGCCACTGCCGTCGCAGAGATGCAAGTGCACCAGGCCCTCACCCATCCGCTTGGCCATGTCGATGGCGTCTGTGCCCGCCGTGGCCGAATGCGACAGATCGAGCGTGTAGTGCGCGTGCTCGCCGTCCAGCGGGTCGTACGACGGGGCGAACGCCGAGATGGCCGCACCAGGGGTGCCGCCGCGCTTGCGCATGCGCTCGATGGACGGTGTGCCGGTCCCGAAGAAGCGGTCGGCGCGGAACGGGAACATGTTCTCCACCGCGACCATCACCGCGCTGCCGGACTCGAGCTCGGCGACCTGTTCGGCGAACCCCTCGGCGTAGCGCCGCTGCCACCGGAACGGCGGATGCACCACCACCGTCTGGGCGCCGAGCTGCTCGGCGGCGCGCACGCTGCGCTCCAGCTTGGAGATCGGATTGGCACCCCAGACCCGTTGGGAGATCAGAAGGCACGGCGCGTGCACGCTCAGCACGGGCATGTCGTAGCGCTCGGAGATGGCAGCAACAG
Organism: Mycobacterium sp. AZCC_0083; assembly: GCF_014202335.1. Lineage (GTDB taxonomy): Bacteria > Actinomycetota > Actinomycetes > Mycobacteriales > Mycobacteriaceae > Mycobacterium. The sequence continues at coordinate 257,237 of NZ_JACHGP010000003.1, forward strand.
CATCTACGTCCTGGCTGACCGATTCCGCCCACACCATCAGTTCGACGCCGTCATAGCCCAGTCGTGCGGCGTATTCGAAGGCCGCCTCGGTCCTCAGCGGATAGACCGAGGCCGTGGAAAGACCAACCTTGATGGCAGGGCGCACGGTTGTTGATTGTGGTGCGTCAGTGCGCTTGCAGCAGCGCCAGGGGTCCGAGTGTGACCATCGCGCCTACCGCTACCGCGATCAGCGTGCTGCCGATGTCCTCGGTCTTGCGCACCACCCTCACCCCAACCACCAGGCCGAGGATGACCAACACCGCCAGCACCAGGGCGACGATGCTGTTCCACTTCCACAGCTGGTCGAACGCGATGAACAGGCCAGCGCCGAAGGCGACGGCGAGGATGCACTGACCGACCACCCAGACGCCTCGCAGGAACGACGAACCCCGAGTCTCGGTGGTTTCCGTCGCGGCGACGGCGACGAACTCGTCGTCCTCGTCGCCGAGGTCGATGTCCTCCGGGCCCGGCTGCCGTCCCCGACGGGCCAGGTCGTCGGCCACCGACTGGCCGCCGAACAGGGTGTCGGCGCCCGACCGCAGATAGGACGGCCGGGGCGTCACCTCGACGCCGTTCGGCGCGACGTCGAGCGAAGGGGCCTCGACGTCGTAGGTGGATTCCGGGACGTCGTCGATGTCGAGCAGGCCGAGGTCGTCGTCGGAGTCCTCGTCGTCGTCGACGAGGGGGTCAGGGCTCATCTGCTCGGCGCCACCGGCCGGGGCGGACAACGCGGTGCGCGGGGGTGCCTTCGGACGCCGGGGCGGCGGGGCGAAGTCCAGCGGTTCGGGGTCGGCGTCGCGCTGCTCGAGGTGCGCGACGTAGTCGGCCTCAGCGGGCAAGGGTTCGGGCGCGTGCTCGACGGCTCCGTTGGTTGGAGCCTGCGTGGTGGAAGCCGGAACGTCGGCCTCGGTTGGGCGAGCCTCGGTGTGGCGAGCCTCGGCGACCTCGACGTCGTCGGATTCCTCGACGTCTGTGGGATCCGTCACGATGGGGATCTCGCCGGTCAATTCGGCGACGGTGACCGAGTCACTGTTGCCGCGCCGACGGCGGCGCCGGCCACCAACCGGCGGGGACCCGATGGTCCCGTTCTTGGCCAGCAACTCGGCGACCGAGATCGGTCGGGTGCTGCTGTGGTCGTCGTGTGATTGTGTCATCGTGTGTCCCTGGCCCTGGCTAAGCCTGCGGATGTCTCCATCAAGGCGGTTCCGTCGGCCTCACTGTCGAGTTTCCGCAAAATCAGCCCCTCTCGCAACGCCCAGGGGCAAATGTCTACCGTATCGATAGCAAGTGCCCGCATGCTCGCCTCGGCCACCAACGCGCCTGCGACGATCTGTGGCGCCCGTTCGGCGCTCACCCCTTCCAGTTCAGCTCGGTCGGTCGCGGTCATCCTAGAGATGAAAGCTATGAGCTGCCGCAAGCCGGCTGCTGTCAGTGTCCTCTTCACCCGCGGACCCGCGCCAGAAGGCGCCGCGCCAGTGAGTCGCGCCAACGACCGGAACGTCTTCGAGGTCGCCACGGTCAGGTCCGGCGCACCGGCATCGAGCACCCTGGCTCCTGCGTCGGCCATCTCGGTGGCCAGCCAGTCCCGCAACATCGCAACGCGGCGCCGCCCCGGTGGGTCCTCGGGCAGCCACTCGCGGGTGAGCCGGCCCGCCCCGAGCGGCAGCGACAGCGCCACTTCGGGCTCCTCGTCGACGCCGCTCGACAGTTCCAGCGAACCGCCGCCGATGTCGATGTTGATGATCCGGCCCGGACTCCAGCCGTACCAGCGGCGCACCGCGAGGAAGGTCAGCCGGGACTCGTCGACCCCGCTGAGCACCTTGAGCGCAACACCGGTCTCCGCGCGCACCCTCGCGAGAACTTCCTCGGAGTTCTTGGCGTCGCGCACGGCCGACGTCGCGAAGGCCATCAGTTCCGCGCAGCCCGAACTGCCCGCGATCTTTGCGAACTCGTCGATGGTTTCGACCAGTTTGTCGGCGCCCTTGCGTGTCAGCTTGCCCGAGGAGTCGATCGCCTCGGCCAGCCGCAGGGAGGCCTTGGTCGAACTCATCGGCGTCGGGTGTCCACCACGACGCGCGTCGACCACCAGTAGATGAACTGTGTTGCTACCCACGTCGAGCACGCCCAATCGCACGAGACCCACGTTATCCGGTCTACCGTTGTATTCCGTGAGCGGATCGCACCGAGGGGAAGTCGAACTCGACTTCGCCCGTGAATGGGTTGAGTTCTACGACCCCAACAATCCTGAGCATCTGATCGCTGCCGACATGACCTGGCTGTTGTCGCGGTGGACGTGCGTGTTCGGCACGCCGGCGTGCCAGGGCACGGTCGCAGGCCGACCGGACGACGGCTGCTGCTCGCACGGCGCGTTCCTCTCGGACGACGACGACATCGCCAAGCTCGACGACAGCGCCAAGCAGCTGACGGCCGAGGACTGGCAGTACCGCGAGAAGGGCCTTGGCCGCAAGGGCTATCTCGAGATGGACGAGTACGACGGCAAGCCGAACTATCGGACGCGAAAGTACAAGGGCGCCTGCATCTTTCTGAACCGGCCCGGTTTCGCGGGCGGTATCGGCTGTGCGCTGCACAGCAAGGCGCTCAAGCTGGGCGTTGAGCCGCTGACGATGAAACCGGACGTGTGCTGGCAGCTGCCGATACGGCGCAGTCAGGAATGGGTGACACGACCCGACGGCACGGACATCCTCAAGACCACCATCACCGAGTACGACCGGCGTGGCTGGGGCGAGGGCGGGTCAGACCTGCACTGGTACTGCACCGGTGATCCTGCGGCGCACACCGGATCCCGCCAGGTGTGGCAGTCCTACGGCCCCGAGCTCACCGAGCTGCTCGGCGACAAGGCGTACGCCGAGCTGGCCGCGATGTGCAAGCGGCGCAGCTCCCTTGGCTTGATCGCGGTGCACCCCGCCACGCGCGCCGCGAAGTAAAAGTCGCTTACCCCCGCGGAAGAAACTAGCCCTCCAGCTTGTAGCCGAGCCCGCGCACGGTGACCAGGTGTACCGGGTTGGCCGGGTCCGCCTCGATCTTCGAGCGCAGACGCTTGACGTGCACGTCGAGCGTCTTGGTGTCGCCGACATAGTCGGCACCCCACACCCGGTCGATGAGCTGGCCGCGGGTCAGCACCCTGCCGCTGTTGCGCATCAGGTACTCGAGGAGGTCGAACTCCTTGAGCGGCAACGTGATCGCCTCACTGTTGACCGACACGATGTGCCGCTCGACGTCCATCCGCACCGGGCCCGCCTCGAGCACCCCGTCGGCGATCCCCGCGTCGTCGTTGTCGACGCCGCGGCGCAGCACGGCCCTGATGCGGGCGATCAGCTCGCGCGCCGAGTACGGCTTGGTGACGTAGTCGTCGGCACCGAGTTCCAGGCCCACCACCTTGTCGATCTCGCTGTCTCGCGCGGTGACCATGATCACCGGCACGCTCGACCGCGAGCGCAGTTGCTTGCACACGTCGGTCCCGCTCATCCCCGGCAGCATGAGGTCGAGCAACACGATGTCGGCACCCGCCCGCTCGAATTCGGCCAACGCCGAAGGGCCGTCGGAGACAACCGTCGCCTCGAATCCCTCCTTGCGAAGCAGGAATGCCAATGGATCGGCCAGGGACTCCTCATCCTCAACGATCAGCACGCTGGTCATCTGATGGCTAGTCCTCTCGTTCGTCTCGATGATCTTGGTCGTCATCGGTGTAGGGGTAGGTGGGAATCGACAAGGTGAAGGTCGATCCGGTGCCCGGCTGGCTCCACAGCCGGATGGATCCGTTGTGATTGGCCGCGACGTGTTTGACGATGGCCAATCCGAGTCCCGTGCCACCCGTGGCCCGGGACCGCGCCTTGTCGACGCGGAAGAATCGTTCGAACACCCGCTCCTGGTCAGCGCGCGCAATGCCGATGCCACGGTCGGTCACGGCGATCTCGACGTTGTCGCCACGCCTGCGCCTGCTGATCGACACCGAGGAACCGTCTGGCGAGTACGCGATGGCGTTGGAGACCAGGTTGGCGATGGCGGTTGCCAGCAACGGCTGATCGCCAAGCACGCGGTACCCGGTCGGTGCGTCGGTCGTGATCGCGATGTCGGCGTTGTCGGCGGCCAGCTTGTAACGGGAAAGCGCTTCGGCAACAACGGTATCCACGTCGACGTCTTCGAGATCGGGCAACGGCTCGGCACCCTGCAGCCGAGACAACTCGATCAGCTCACCGACCATCTTGCCCAACCGATTGGACTCGGTGACCATCTTCTCGGCGAACCGGGTGACGGTCGGCGGGTCGTCGGTCGAGGCCAGCAGCGCCTCGGCAAGGACTCCCATCGCGCCGACCGGGGTCTTGAGCTCGTGACTGACGTTGGCGACGAAATCGCGACGGGTGGCCTCCATGCGGGCCTGCTCGGACTGATCGTCGACGTAGACCACCGCGAAACGGCGGTCGTCCTCGGTCAGCAGACGCACGTGACCACGCACCGAGAGTCCGGACCGACCGGGGGTCTGGCGTTTGACCGGCGACAGCTCGATGTCGACGTCCTCGCCCGTCGCCAGGGTGCGTTGGGCCGCAGACCACGCCCGATCGTCGAGCAGCCGGTCCCGCACCAGGCCCAGTTCGCGCGCCTGGTCGTTGATGTAGACCACGTCACGGTAGGTGTCGACGACCACGATGCCCACCGGAGCCAGGGAGACGATGTGCGCCAGCATCTGCGAGATCGTGATTCCGTCGTGTTGAACGGCCCGACGTTGCCTGCGTTCGGCGATCCGCGGCAGCAACGCCGCCCCGATCGCTACGCCCAAGCCCAGCGTGAGAAGCGCCACGACTGCCGTCAGCAGTAACGCGGACCCCACACTCACGAGCAAATCGTACGCATCGGGTGAACGTCATCCCAGCAGCGTGCGGCTAATTCGGGACATGTCACAGACTCAAACACAGGAGTTCGGATTCCGTTCACCTGTGTTCACCGAGAGTTCGCCTCGGGCGAGCTGCGGGTCTCTATTTGGCTCCCTGGGCAGCGACGGCGGCGGCACCTGCGGCCGCGGCGTCCGGGTCGAGGTACCGGCCGCCCGGCACCGTGGGCCTGAGATTGTCGTCCAGCTCGTAGAGCAGCGGAATACCCGTCGGAATGTTCAACCCGACCACGTCGTCGTCGGACATCCCGTCCAGGTACTTCACCAGCGCGCGCAGCGAGTTGCCGTGCGCTGCGATCAGCACGGCCTTGCCTGCCAACAGGTCGGGCACGATCGTTTCGGTGTAGTACGGCACGAACCGCTCGACGACGTCGGCCAGGCACTCGGTGAGCGGGCCACCCCCGATGTCGGCGTAGCGCGGGTCGGCGTCCTGGCTGAACTCGCTGCCGCGTTCGATGGGCGGCGGCGGTGTGTCGTAGCTGCGGCGCCACGCCATGAACTGCTCCTCGCCGTACTTCTCCTTGGTCGCGGCCTTGTCGAGACCCTGCAGCGCGCCGTAGTGCCGCTCGTTGAGCCGCCAGGTTCGGTGCACCGGGATCCAGTGCCGGTCGGCTTCGTCCAGTGCCAGATTGGCGGTGGTGATGGCCCTGCGAAGCAGCGAGGTGTACAGCACGTCGGGCAGCGCGCCGTTTTCGACGAGCAGTTCACCGCCGCGCGCGGCCTCCGCGCGGCCCTTGTCGGTGAGGTCGACGTCGACCCATCCGGTGAACAGGTTCAGCGCGTTCCATTCACTCTCACCGTGACGGAGCAGAATCAGCGTGGCGGCTCCCATGCCCAAATCCTCTCATGCGACGGCGCTAGCCGTCTTGATCGTCTATCAGATGCTCGAACGCCCGCAGGTTCTTCAAGGACTCGCCGCGCGAGACCCGCCATTCCCATTCCTTTTGGATCGAGGTCCGAAAACCCAACTCCAGCAACGTATTGAAGTCCTGATCGACGGCCTCGAGCACCTGGCCGAGTATGCGGTCGATCTCGTCGGGCGTGACGGCGTGCAAGGCCATCCTGCCGACGAGGTAGATGTCGCCAACGTTGTCCAGGGTGTAGGCGACGCCGTAGAGCCTGCGGTTGCGCTTGAGCAGGAACTTGTAGACGCCCTCGAAGTTCTCGTCGGGCTTGCGGCAGACGAACGCCTCGACGCGCACCGAGTGCTCGCCGATGGACAGGATGGTGTTGGTCACCAGACGCCGCTCCCCCGGCAGTTCGACGATCAGCCCGGGCAGGCCGCCCCTCGCGCCGTCGTGGTGGCTGTAGACCAGGTCCTGTTCCTTGAGGACGTCTTCGATGACCTGCTGGACGCTCAAGCGCGGACACCCCGGCGGATCGAGAACCGTCGCCCGTTGCGCCGCGCCGCGACGTCGCGGCCCTGGTGGCGGGCCCGGTAATCGGTGATGGCCCGGCCGTAGGAGGCCAGCAGTGCGTCCACGGTGTGCGCCCAGGAGAACGTCGCGGCGTGTTCGATCGCGGCGGCGCTCATGGTCTCGGGCCCGCAGCGGAACAGTCCGTCGATGGCGGCGGCCCAGTCGTCGATGTCGTGGCCGGGCACCAACACGCCGCTGACCCCGTCACGCACGGCAACCGGCAGCCCGCCCACCGCGGCGGCCACCACCGGCGTGCCGCACGCCTGCGCTTCGACGGCGACGAGTCCGAACGACTCCGAATGGCTCGGCACCGCGACCACGTCGGCCGCGCGGTAGACGTTGACCAGCTGATCGCGGGACTGCGGAGGAAGGAAGGTGACCCGGTCGGCGATGCCCAGTTCGTCGGCGAGGCGAACCAGACCATCGGGGCTGGCAAGGCCGCTGCCCGAGGGGCCGCCTGCGATCACGACGCGCACGCCGGGCAGCTTGGCCGCCGCCCCCAGCAGCACGTCGGGTGCCTTGAGCGGCTGGATGCGGCCGACGAACGCCACGATCCGCTCGTCGGCGGCGAGGCCAAGCGCGGCCCGTGCCGCCAGCTTGTCGCCAGGGGTGAAGACGGTCAGGTCGACGCCGGGGTGGACGACGTCGATGCGGTCCGGGTCGGCGTGGTGCAACGAAACCAGTTGCTGCGCTTCGTCTTCGGTGTTCACGATCAGCCGGTCGGCCTCGTCGACCACCTGCTGCTCACCCACCGCCCGCAACGGTGGCTCCGGCGCGTCGCCCGTGGCAAGTGCGGCGTTCTTGACCGCGGCGAGCGTGTGCGCGGTGTGCACCAGCGGCACCGCCCACCGGTCCCTGGCCAGCCAGCCGACCTGCCCCGAGAGCCAGTAGTGCGAGTGCACGACGTCATAGTGGCCGGGTTCGTGGGTGGCCTCCGCGCGCAGCACGCCTGCGGTGAACGCGCACAGCTGCGTGGGCAGGTCGTACTTGTCGAGTCCCTCGAACGGGCCCGCGACCACGTTGCGGACCAGCACTCCTGGCGCCACTCGCACCAGCGGGGGGTCCGCAGACGACGTCGCGCGGGTGAAGATCTCCACCTCGACGCCACGGCGCGCCATCTCCAGCGCGGTCTGCAGCACGTAGACGTTCATCCCGCCTGCGTCACCGGTCCCCGGCTGGGCCAACGGTGAGGTATGGACCGACAAGACGGCTACGCGCACACTCAATACTTACACCGGCGCGAATCAGCCCTCGTCGGGCGGTCGATTTCTCAGGCCGGCTCGAGGCGGCGGCTCTGCGCCCGCCGCATCGCGGCGATCGGGTCGGCGTACAGCCCGCCCAACGACACCACGCCTGCGCCGGCCTCCTGGACGCGGTTGCCGAACGCCGTCACCCGGATGTCGCGGGTAGGAAGCACCGACCGCTTCGCATAGGCGGCCTCCACCAGCGCCATGCCCTCCGGGTACTCGGTGAACGCCTGCCCGCCGACGACCAGATCGTCGGGGTTGAGCATGTCGCGCAGCAGCGCCACGGCCTCGCCGAGCACCCTGGCCCGCTCGGCAAGCAGCTCGGCGGCCTGCTCGTTGCCCTGACGCGCCGCGCGGAGAACCGCCGCGACCGTCGAGGCAGGTCCCTCGGCGGGCACGATTCGTAGCTTGCGGGCCGCCGTCAGGACCGCCTCGTCACTGACCGTCGACTCCAGCAGTCCGGTACCACCCAGCACGTCCGACTGCGCGGGCAGCGCGGCGATGGTGCCGGGGCCGCTGGTCGGCGAGTGCACCTGGCCACCGATCGACAGTGCGTAGCCGACGGTTTCGCGGGCGTAGACGTAGAGGCTCGTCGCCGGAGTCGTCCGGGCCGACGCGTCCGACGCGGCTTGGGTGCTGAACCGGCGCACGCCGAGCAACAACTCAGCGCCTGCCATCGCGTCCACGTGTGACGCCAAAGAGACTGGCAGGCCTAGTGTTTCGGCCAGCACGGCCCCGACCGGGGCACCCGACCAGCCCAGCCGGGCGTGATCGAGCTGACCGGTGACGCTGTCGACGACGCCACCCGCCGCGACGCCGACCCACAGCGGGCGGCGGCGGTGCCAACGGCTCAGGTAGCGCCGTGCGCTTCCGGCCAACGACGCTAGGGCGGCGTTCTGCGTGCCCCGCGGCGTCGGCGTCTCGACCACGTCGAGCGTGCGGCCGAACAGGTCGGTGGCCACGATGCTCGTCGTACGGGCGCCGATGTGGATGCCGAGGGTCAGGAAGGGTTCGTGGTTCACCTCGACCGGCACCCGCGGCCTGCCGATGGCACCGGAGACGGCCAGGTCGGCGCGTTCGCGCAGCACACCGGCGTCGAGAAGGGCGGTGACCTGACGGTTGACCGTCGCGATGCTCAGGCCGGTGACCTGGGCGATGACGTCACGGGCGATCGGCCCGCGCAGCCGGGCCGCGCCGAACACCGATGCGGCAGCGGCGTCGGCGACGCGCAGCGAGGGAGCCACGATGTGGTGGCGGGCCAGAAGTGCACGCTTGGCGTGCGCCGTCGGCGTCTGACGAATGGCAGTAGAGGGGCTTGCGGTCAAGATTGGGGTGGCGGTCGATGCGCGCACTGTGTGTCCTTTGGGAGAAGTCGGCTGGTGGGGTCCGGGCCACACCTGCGACTCATCAGGACGAAGAACGTCTGCGGTTCAGTCAGGCGCGGCAATAAGCGCGACAACAACAACACGCGCGCCGAACGGCGCTGCGGGAAGCCTGACTGGCGGACACACGAAGAATTTAGCACGCCAACTAAAGTTGGTCGCATGACGAGAGGCGAATCCCCCCAGCGGGTGGCAGTGGTCACCGGCGCCAGTTCCGGCATTGGCGAAGCGACCGCGAGAACCCTTGCCGGACTTGGCTTCCACGTGGTTTGTGTAGCCCGCCGCGAGGACCGCATCAGAGCCCTTGCCGACGAGATCGGCGGCACCGCAACTGTGGCGGACGTCACTGACCCCGAGGCCGTCGACGCCCTGGCGGCCGGCCTCGACCGCGTCGACGTGCTGGTCAACAACGCAGGCGGCGCCAAGGGCACCGAACCAGTGGCCGACGCCGACCTCGAGAACTGGCGGTGGATGTGGGAGACCAACGTGATGGGCACCCTGCGGGTGACCAGAGCGTTGCTGCCCAAGCTGGTCGACTCCGGTGACGGCCTGATCGTCACGATCACCTCGATCGCCGCGTTCGAGATCTACGACGGCGGCGCCGGGTACACCTCAGCCAAGCACGCCCAAGGCGCACTGCACCGCACGCTGCGCGGCGAGTTGTTGGGAAAGCCGGTGCGGCTCACCGAGATTGCGCCAGGAATGGTGGAGACGGAGTTCTCCGTCGTCCGGTTCGGCGGCGACAAGGACAAGGCCGACGCGCTGTATCAGGGGCTGACACCGTTGGTGGCCGCCGACATCGCCGACGTGATCGGCTTCGTGGCGTCGCGGCCGTCGCACGTGAACCTGGACCAGATCGTGATCCGGCCGCGGGATCAGGCCAGCGCGACCCGCAAGTTCACCCGCCCGGAGACGTCGTAGCCGGAGTAGAGGTGGTGGTCGGTGCCGTCGTCGTCGGCGTGGTCGTCGTCGGCGTTCCCGAGAGCGTGGGCGCATCGGTCGGGGTGGCAGGGGCCGTGCTGGGCAGGTTCAACGGCGACGGCGCCGGGGTGACCGCCGACATGGCCTTCCACTCGTCCCAGCTGATGGCCCAGTCCCAGATGTCGCCGTCGGCGTAGGACAGCTCGATCGAGGTACCCGTGACCTCCACCGGGTCGCCGTAGATCGCGGTGTTGAAGTACTGCTGCGCGTCCGACGTCGACAGGTTGATGCAGCCGTTGGTGACGTTGGTGTTGCCCTGCGCACCAGCGCTGGACGGGTTGGCGTGGATGAACTCGCCGTTGTTGGAGATCCGCACCGCGAACCGCTCGTGCACATTGCTGTAGCCGGCAGCGGGGTTCGTCATGTAGAAGTCCTCGTACTTCTCGGTGACGACGTGGACGCCGCTGCGGGTGACGTTGCGGGGTTGATCGGCCTCGCCGTAGCTGCACGGCAGGGTCATGATCGTGCCCTCGTCGGTGATCACCTCGATCTGGTGCGACGACGCCTCGGCCTTGACCACCTGACGTCGGCCGATCTCGAAGTCCAGCGTCACGTCCTGCGCGCCGAACGCACCGTCGCCGAAGGGGATGCCGTACAGCTTGGCGGCGACGTTGACCTTGGTGCCTGCCGGGTAGTAATCCCTGGTCCGCCAGTGCACCCGCGATCCGCCAACCTCGTCGGGCAGCCAGGCCCAACTGCCCTCGACCGGTGGGATGGTCGTCACCTTCATGGCCTTCTCGACAGAGGCCTTGTCGCTGATCGAGGCGTCGAACTGCATGATGATCGGCACCGCGACGCCGACCACCTGTCCGTCTGCGAGCTGGAACTGCCCGTTGACCTGGGTCTGCGGGGTGACGGTGGTGAAGTTGCCTGCCAGCGGGACGGCCTTGCCGTCACGCCCGACGACGGCGCCGCCCCACGAATAGACCACGCCGTAGCCGAGTGGTTCGGTGGTGGTGAACGACGTCCGGTCGCGGTTGATCACACCGGCGACGGGCTTGCCCTGGGCGTTCGACAGCGTGACGCGCTGGAACCAACCGTTGTTGACGTTGATGCCGATCTGCGAGGTCGGCACCACGTCGGTGGCGGCAATATCGGGCTTGTAGCTGATCTCCGGAGCGGGCGGAGGTCCCTGCGCCTCGGGCTGTCCCTTGACCGCGTTACCGGCACATGCGGCCAGCACGCCAGATGCGCCCACAGCTAGCGCGGTCAGTGCCTGCCGCCGGTTCATCCCCACGTGGATCGAGAGTACCTAGAGTGCGCTGCCAATCAGAATCGGTTCGGGTGTGATATCGATCCCGAACCTGCTCCGCACCCCGTCCCGAACCGTCCTGGCCAGCGCAATCACGTCGGCGGTCGTGGCCGTACCCCGATTGGTCACAGCGAGCGCGTGCTTGGTCGACAGCCGTGCTGCAGCCGCCTCACCCGGATAACCCTTCGCGAACCCGGCGTGCTCGACCAGCCACCCCGCGGCCAACTTCACCCCGTTTGGCGCGGGGTAGTTGGGCACCGGGCCGTCGACCTCTGACCGGAGTCGTTCGAACACATCCGGCGTGACGACCGGGTTGGTGAAGAAGGAGCCGACGCTCCACGTGTCGTGGTCCTCGTGGTCGAGCACCATGCCCTTGCCTCTGCGCAACGTCAGGACCGCCTCCCGAACCAGGGTGGGGTCGACCTGAGAGCCGGGTTCGGCGTCCAGCGCCGTCGTCAGCTCCCCGTAGCGCAGCGGTGCGCTGCGCCCCTCGACGTCGAGGGTGAACTCGACCTCGAGGACGACGGAGTCCTTCGAGTTCCTCAGCACACTCTGGCGGTACCCGAATCCGAGCGCGCTCGGCGCCACCCAGCGGTCCGCGCCGGTGCGGCGGTCGAGCAGACGCACCCGGCTGATGGTGTCGGCGACCTCTGCGCCGTAGGCACCCACGTTCTGTATCGGTGTCGCACCGGCCGATCCGGGGATTCCGGACAGGCACTCCAGACCGCCAAGCCCGTACGCGAGCGAGGTGACGACGACGTCGTCCCACAGCGCACCCGCCTCCGCGCGCAAAACGGCGCCATCGACGGTGATCTCGGTGTTCGCGACCTGGACGGCCGTCAGGTCGGTGAGGTCGTCGGCGATCACGACGTTGGAGCCGCCTGCGAGTACCAGGGTCTTCTCGGAAGGAACTCCCGCAGGCAACTCGCGCAGCACGGCGATCAGCTTCTCGGTGGTGTCACAGGTGATCAGGCGACGCGCGACGGGTCCGACCCGCAGCGTGGTGAGCCCAGCGAGCGGCACGTCGTATTGGACCGACGCGCCCGCGAACTGCGAACTGACCACGGGCGGTAACGGTAGCGTCATCGGCTATGCCGCGTTCCTTCGACATGGCAGCCGAGTACGAGGGCACCGTCGAGCAGGTCCATCAGGCGTTCCGCGATGAGCGGTATTGGCTGGAACGCCTCGCGGGTTCGGGAGCTGACAAGGCCACGCTGGATTCGATGACCGATGCTGGCGATGGCGGCATCGACGTGATCACCACGCAGACGCTGCGATCCGACCGCCTGCCCGCCGTGGTCGCCCAGTTCCACCACGGAGACCTGCGCGTCATCCGGGAGGAGGCGTGGAGCGCGGTCACCGACGGGCGGGCCACGGCCGCGGTGACGGGATCGATCCCCGGCGCACCCACGACGCTGTCCGGCACCGCGGTGTTGATGCCCTCGGACAAGGGCTCGCGATTGGAGTTCAAGGTCACCGTCGAGGTCCGCATCCCGCTCGTGGGCGGCAAGGTAGAGAGCTTCATCGGCAGCCAGCTGGTGAACCTACTCATCGCCGAACAGCGCTTCACGTCGGCGTGGATCAGGGAAAACGCCTGATCCGGCCCTAAACTCCAGAGCGTGGGCGCGATCCAGCCCGTCGGCCAACTGACGCGGGGCACGACCGGCTACAACCGGTTGCGGCGAAGCGACCGCTGGCTGGTCCACGATCACCGCGTGCGCACGGCGCTTCTCGTGGCCGCCGATCCGCTGGTGATCGACCTCGGCTACGGCGCCCTTCCCGTGACGACCCTCGAGCTGGCGGCGCGGTTGCGCGCGGTGCGGCCCGACGTGCGGGTGGTCGGGCTGGAGATCCACCCCGAGCGGGTGCACGCCGCCCGCGCCGCAGTGGGCAGCACCCGAGGCGGCCCCGTCGAATTCGCCTTGGGCGGTTTCGAATTGGCCGGTCTGCAGCCGGTGCTGGTGCGTGCCTTCAACGTGCTGCGGCAGTACGACGTGGACGCGGTGCCCGACGCATGGAGTGAGATGACGACCCGTCTCGCGCCAGGCGGATTGGTCGTCGACGGCACCTGCGACGAACTCGGAAGGCGGTGCTGCTGGGTGCTGCTGGACGCGAGGGGGCCGTTGAGTCTGACCCTGGCGTGCGATCCCTTCGCGATCGACAAACCGTCGGATCTGGCCGAGCGGCTGCCGAAGGCGCTGATCCACCACAACGTGCCTGGCCAGCCGGTGCACGCCCTGCTCACCGCGGCCGATCGGGCGTGGGCCACTGCAGCCGGCCACGGGGTCTTCGGTCCACGGGTGCGCTGGCGCGCGATGCTGGACATGCTGGCAGCCGCGGGATTCCCGGTCGAACCCCCGCGGCGGCGCCTGCGCGACGGTGTGCTCACGGTGCCGTGGGACACGGTGGCGCCCCGCTAGTCCCGTACGGCGTTGACTCTGCGGCCTGGTCGCACTCGTGCGACGCACCGCCAACGCAGAGTCGAGCTGGCCCGGCGTCAGTACGCTTGCGGGATGCGGATTGCCCTTGCGCAGATCCTGGCCGGCACCGACCCGGCGGCCAACCTCGAGATCGTCGAGGACTACACCCGCCGTGCCGCGGACGCAGGCGCGAAGCTGGTGTTGTTCCCCGAGGCGACCATGTGCCGGTTCGGCGTGCCGCTCGCGCCGATCGCCGAGCCGCTCGACGGGCCGTGGGCCGACGGGGTGCGTGCCATTGCCGAACGCCACGGCGTGACGGTGGTCGCAGGGATGTTCTGCCCGAGCGACGACGGGCGCGTCACCAACACGCTCGTCGCGGCCGGCGGCGGGGTGGCCGCGCACTATCACAAGATCCACCTGTACGACGCGTTCGGTTTCAGCGAATCACGCTCGGTCGCACCGGGTTACGAGCCGGTAGTGATCACGGTCGACGGCGTCGGCGTCGGGTTGACCACCTGTTACGACGTCCGCTTTCCGGAGCTGTACGTCGAGCTCACCCGGCGCGGGGCGCAGCTGATCACCGTGCACGCGTCGTTTGCATCTGGCCCCGGCAAGCTCGAGCAGTGGACGCTGCTCGCCCGGGCCCGCGCGTTGGACACCACCAGCATCGTCGCGGCGGTCGATCAGGCCTACCCGGATGACGTTCAGATCGCGGCCGTCGGACCGACCGGTGTCGGCGGCAGCGTGGTGGCCTCTCCGCTCGGCGAGGTGATCGTCGCAGCGGGGTCCGACCCGCAGTTACTCGTGTCCGACCTGGACCTCGACACCGTCGAGAAGGCCCGCGAAACCATCGCGGTGCTGCGCAACCGAACGGAGTTCGCTTCGTCGGTAGGGCAGAATCGCTGAGGTGAGCGATCCCTGGGCCCGTCCGGCCAACCAAGTTCCACCAGGCCAGCAGCCCCAGACCCCCGAACCGCCGACGCAGCAGCTCCCTCAGCAGGGCCCTCCGGCTCCGCAGAACTATCCGCCGCCGCAGACCTACCCGCCGGCACCGTCATCCGACGATGGTGGTGCCCCTCCCCCGAAGAGCGGCTCGTTCATCGGGCGGCTGCTGCGCGATCCGATGTCGATCATCCTGGTGCTGGTGATCGTGGTGGCACTGGTGGCCGCCGGCGTGGTCGGCGCAGAGCTGTACGCCCGTGGCCGCGCCGACGATGTGGTGGCCAAGGCCGTCTCGTGCGTGGTGCAGGACAGTGCCAAGGTGTCGTTCGGTGCCAGCCCATTCCTGTTGCAGCACATCACCGGTCACTACGGCAACATCTCGATCAGCACCGCGGGCAATCAGATCCGCGACGCCAAGGGGATGAAGGCCGACATCACCATCGACGACGTCAGGCTCGAGGACAAGGGCAACACGAAGGGCACCATCGGGGCCCTCAACGCGACGATCAACTGGACGACCGAGGGCATCAAGGAAACCGTCCAGAACTCGATCCCTCTGGTCGGCAGCTTCGTCACCAGCGTGAACGCCAACCCGTCCCAGGGCACGATCGAACTCGACGCCGCACTTGGCACCATCATCACCAGACCGCAGGTCGTCGACGGCGGCCTCTCGCTGCAGGTGCAGGAGCTGACGGGGCTCGGCTTCACACTGCCGCGTGAGGCGGTGCAGCCCGCCCTTGATGCGTTCAGTTCGCAGCTGATGAAGAACCTCCCGCTCGGCATCCACGCCGACAGCGTCTCGGTCGCCGACTCCGGGGTGACCGCCAAGTTCTCCACGCAGAACGCGACCATGCCCGCCGGTCAGCAGGACCCCTGCTTCGCGGGGATCTAGAGCCCGTCGAGCACCGCGCGCGTCCCCGATAGCCCCAGCCGGGTCGCGCCCGCGTCGAGCATGGCCGCCGCGTCCGCCGCGGTGCGGATGCCACCGCTGGCCTTGACGCCGAGCCGGTCGCCGACCGTGGCCGCCATCAGTTCGACTGCCCGCACCGAGGCGCCTCCCGATGGGTGAAAACCGGTGGAGGTCTTCACGAAGTCCGCGCCAGCGTCCTCGGCCGCCTTGCACGCGTCGATCAACGTCTGCTCGCTTCCGAGATTCAGCAGTGCCGCCGATTCGACGATGACCTTGAGGACGGCGGCGTCGGTTGCCTGACGCACCGCCGCGACGTCGGCCCGCACCAGGTCCATGCGGCCTGACAGGGCGGTGCCGACGTCGATGACCATGTCGATCTCGTCTGCGCCAGCGTGCACCGCGTGGGCGGCCTCGCCGGCCTTGACGGCCGATAGGTGCTTCCCAGAAGGGAATCCGACGACGGAGGCGATGTGGAGATCAGGCGATGCGACGGACTTCGCAGTCGCGATCATCGTGGGAGAGACGCATACCGCGTACACGCCGAGATCGGCCGCCTCGGACAGCAGCGCGATGACGTCGGCCTCGGTGGCCTCTGGCTTGAGCAGGGTGTGATCGACCAGCGCCGCCACGTGCGCCCTCGAGTAGGACGGCATTAGAACGGTTCTTCCGTGCCGCCGGGGTTGCAGCCGGAGCCCACCATCGTGTCCTCGTCGACGACGGGCCGCCAGGGCTCCAGGTTCCAGCTGGACTTGCCCGGCTGCGCAAACTCGGCATACGTCCAGTGACACATGAACTGTTCACGCATGCCTGGAATGTCGGCGTCGGGTGCCTGGGTCAGCACCTCGGTCCACGCCTCGTCGCCCTCGGCGGCATTGTGCACCTGACCCGCGGCTTCGCGTCCCGCCGCGGTCGGATACACGCGCAGACTGGACAGGTCGCCCCAGTGCACCCACTCGGTGTGATCGACGAACGGCGGGCCGGGAATCGGGGCGGCAGAGGCCGTGCCCGCGCTCAGGCCGACGGCAGCGGCAGCCGCCATCGTGGCGATCAGTAGGCGCATCGGGTTAGCGGGACTTCCCTTGGATCTCAAGGATCTTGGGCCGGACGTCGACGAGGTAGATGCCGGAGGCGCAGATCGCGATGGCCGAGCCGACGGGCGCGCCAAGGACCAGGGCCAGCACGACGGTGCCGCCGATGATGGCCAGCCAGATCGGCTTGGTCATCTTTCCGGTAGCGGTATAGGCGTCGGGTCGCTGGATCGCGGCATGCACGAAGGAGTACACGCCCAACACCAACGCACCCACCTGAATGACAAGGAGGACGTAACCCACCAGGCTCTGTGGCTGCACGCCTCAAGCCTAAGCGGGTTACGTCCTCCCGGTCTAATGAACTACTTCTGGGTGACCTTCTTGGCAGGCGCCTTGGCCGGAGCCTTCTTGGCAACCGGGGCCTTCTTGGCGGGAGCCTTCTTGACGGCCTTCTTGACCGGCGCAGCGGCCTTCTCGGCCTTCTTCGGCAGCTCGACGCCGACCAGCTTGGCGGCACGCTCGCCGACTGCACGGGTCTGGCTGGCAACGGTGCCCAGCGCGTCCTGCGTCAGCTCGACGGCCTGATCGGTCACGCTCTCGACGCGGCCGGCGGCCTCCTCGAACGCGGGCTGGCTACGCAGGCGCGCCAGCGCCTCCTCGCCGCGCTCGACGAGCTTGTTGTACTGAGCGGTGGCGGCGTCGGCATAACCCTCGGCAGCCTTGCGGAGCTCGTCGCTGCTCAGCTTCTCGCGCAGCTCGCCGATCTGGGTCGGCAGCTCTTCCTGCAGCTTGGTGAGGCGCGCACGACGCTCCTCGCCACGGGCCTTCGCCTCGCCTGCGGCCTCTTCGGCACGCTCGCGCAGCGTGACCACGATCTCGTTCACTGTGGCCAGCGCCAGGTCTGCAGCGCCGACGGCGGCGAGCAGGGGAGCCTTCAGGTCTTCGATGGTGGGCTGATTCTTCTCGGCCATGTCGGGTGTTTCCTCTCTCGGATGTTTACTCGGTGATGTGTTTCTAGCGGGCAGTCAATCGACAGTCAGTCAGTGGTTGGCTCCTCATCTGCGGCTTCGTTCTGCTGGCAAAACGACGTGTAGATGTCGAGCAGCACCTGCTTCTGGCGCTCGGTGATCGTCATGTCGGTGATGATGGCGTCGCGAACCCCGCTGGGCTCGCTCGGCTCCAAGATCCCAGCCCGCACGTAGAGCACTTCGGCAGACACTCGCAACGCCTTCGCGATCTGGTTGAGCACGTCGGCAGAGGGCTTGCGCAATCCCCGCTCGATCTGGCTGAGGTAGGGATTGCTGACGCCAGCCTTCTCAGCCAGCTGCCGGACCGATACCTGCGCAGCCTCGCGCTGAGTCCGGATGAAGCTCCCGATGTCCTGTGCAGCGTTGGTCACGACAGCGGCAAGTTTTTCGTCCTGAGGCATGCTTGGCCCCCTCTGCGTCTGTAACCGGTTGGCTTCGAAATAAACCGTACGACGGGGTGCTAACTTTTGCAAGCAGTAGCTAGCGCAGGTCAGGAGATCAGAAGAGTAGTTGGGCTATCGAATAGATCGCCAAGCCGGCGAGCGACCCAACGACGGTGCCGTTGATCCGAATGAATTGCAGGTCACGGCCGACATGCAATTCGATGCGCCGGCTGGCCTCGTCGGCATCCCAACGTTCGATCGTCTCCGTGATGATCGCTGTGATCTCCGTCCCATACTGCTCGACCAGGTGCTGCGCGGCCCGCACGATCCAGTTGTCGACCTTGTCGCGGAGGTCTGCGTCGTCGCGCAACGACTCGCCGATGTGCACCACCGAGTCGGCGATCCGGGAGCGCAGCGCCGAGGACGGGTCGTCGACGGACTCCAGAAGGATGCGCTTGGCCGCGCTCCACGCGGTCTCGGCCGCCTTGGCGACCTCGTCGCGCGCCATGATCTGGTCCTTCACGTTCTCGGCGCGGTCGATCGTCGCCTTGTCGTGCTGCAGATCGTCGGCGAACTCGAACAGGAACTTGGTGGCAGAGCGACGGAGTTCGTGGTCGGGGTTGCGCCGCACCTTGTCGGTGAAGTCCATCAGCTCGCGATGAATCCGGTCGCCGACGAGATGGTCCACCCAGCGCGGTGACCACGTCGGCGAGTCACGTTCGATCACCCTCTCGATGACCTCGCCCGAGTTCAGGGACCACTCGAACGCGCGATCCGCCAACAGCTGAATGAGCGCCTCCTGGCGGCCCTCCTCCAGCAGGCTGGCCAGCACCCGTCCGATCGGCGGCCCCCACTGTGGTTCGGCGATGCGCTTGACGATCATCCGGTCCAGCACCTGCTGGATGTCCTCGTCGCGCAGCATCTCGACCAGCACCCGCAGCACCGTCGATGCCTCTGCGGCGACCCGTTCGGCGTGCGACGGCTCGGAGAGCCACTTGCCCACCCGCCCGGCCACCTCGGCGCCGCGCAGCTTGGCCTCAACGACCTCGGGGGACATGAAGTTCTCCCTGACGAACGTGCCAAGGCCCTCGCCGAGCTGGTCCTTCTTGCGCTTGATGATCGCGGTGTGCGGGATCGGGATGCCCAGCGGATGCTTGAACAGGGCCGTCACCGCGAACCAGTCGGCCAGCGCGCCGACCATGCCGGCCTCCGAGGCCGCTCGGACATAACCCACCCAAGGCGCCGCTCCATTGGACTGCGCCCACGTGCACACCAGGAAGATCACCGTCGCCCCGACCAGGAAGCCCAGCGCGACGACCTTCATCCGGCGCAGACCGGTACGGCGTTCGGCGTCCGCGGCGGAGTCGGCGCCGGCCAGCGTTTCGGCAAAACTCTGGCGCGGTTCGGCCGTTGGTCCTGGCGAGGATCGGTGTACCACCCCCCAATCATCCGTCATCGCGCCACCGGCGCTTCGCTCCCGTCGGTCACGACCGACGGATCAGCCGTATTATCAAGAACAACTAGGGAATGGACTGGTGCGACAGTGGCACAACAGACCCCAGCGGGGGCGCTGAAGACAGACGGACGTAAACGACGCTGGCACCAGCACAAGGTCGACCGTCGCGGTGAGTTGGTCGACGGCACCCTCGAAGCGATCCGCCGGCGCGGCAGCAACGTCAGCATGGACGAGATCGCCGCCGAGATCGGCGTTTCGAAGACCGTTCTGTACCGCTACTTCGTCGACAAGAACGATCTCACCACGGCCGTGATGATGCGCTTCGCGCAGACCACGCTGATCCCCAACATGGCGGCGGCGTTGTCATCCAACCTCGACGGCTACGACCTGACCCGCGAGATCATCCGCGTGTACGTCGCCACGGTGGCCGCCGAGCCCGAGATCTATCCGTTCGTGATGGCCAACAGCTCGGCGACCAAGAGCAAGGCCGTCGCCGACTCCGAGCAGATCATCGCGCGCATGCTCGGCGTCATGCTGCGCAGGCGGATGCAGGAAGCCGGCATGGACACCCATGGCGCTCAGCCGTGGGCGTTCATGATCGTCGGCGGCGTACAGTTGGCCACCCACTCCTGGATGTCACACCCGCGCATGACGGCCGACGAGCTGATCGACTATCTGACCATGCTGTCGTGGAGCGCGCTGCGCGGAATCGTCGAAGTGAACGGATCGCTGGAGAAGTTCAATTCGATACCGCATCCATCGCCGATTCTGCCGCCGCAACTGCTTGACTGATCGGATGAGCAAGTCTTCCCAACCTGACCTCCCCGAGTTGTGGACCCACGAACCGCACGTCCACCTCGAGTTCAAACCGGGCGAACTGGTCTCGGACATCAAGACCGATGCCACCCCTGGATTCAAGGGGTCCAAGAGCGACGCACCGGACCTGCAGGCCGAACGCAACGACCGCTTCGCCGAACTGCAGGAGATGCTGTACGCCAGCAGTCGCTCCGGTGACACCAGGTCGGTGCTGCTGGTACTGCAGGGGATGGACACCGCGGGCAAGGGCGGCATCGTCAAACACGTTGTCGGAGCATGCAATCCGCAAGGCATCCGCTACACCAGCTTCGGCAAGCCGACGAAGGAGGAGCTCGACCACCACTACCTGTGGCGGATCCGCAACGCGTTGCCGACCGCGGGCCACATCGGGGTGTTCGACCGTTCGCACTACGAAGACGTACTGATCGTGCGTGTGCACGACCTGGTGCCACCGGAGGTCTGGGGCGCCAGATACGACGAGATCAACGCGTTCGAGAAGGAGTTGGTCGAAGGCGGCACGACGATCGTCAAGGTCGCCATGTTCGTCTCGCTCGACGAGCAGAAGGCGCGACTCGAGGAGCGACTCGAGCGGCCGGACAAGTACTGGAAGTACAACCCGGCCGACATCGACGAACGCCTGCTGTGGCCGAAGTACCAGCAGGCCTACCAAGCGGTGCTGGACAAGACCTCCACCGAGTACGCGCCGTGGCACGTCATCCCGTGCGACCGCAAGTGGTATTCGCGGCTGGCCATCACCGAGCTGCTGATCGAGGCGCTGGAGGGGCTCGACTTGTCCTGGCCGCCAGCCAATTTCGACGTCGAAGCCGAGAAGAAGCGGCTGGCTGGCAGCTGACGCTACTTGACCAGGGTGAACTGGCCGATGTTGGTGATGCCGCGGCGGAAGAAGTCGGCGCAACCGGTCAGATACCGTATGTAGCGCTCGTACACCTCGTCGGAGGTGATGGCGATCGCCTCGGCCTTGTTGGCCTCGAGATTCTTCGCCCACATGTCGAGGGTGCGGGCGTAGTGCGGCCGCAGCAGGTGGGTGCGGGCCAATGTGAAGCCCGAATCGTCGGCCAGCTTCTCGATGTCCTCGGTGGCCGGGAGCTGGCCGCCTGGGAAGATCTCGTCGCCGATGAACTTCATGAACTTCAGGTCGCTGATGGTCAGCTTGATTCCGTTGTCGCGGAAGAACTTCTGGGTATGCGCCAGGATCGTGTGCAGCAGCATGCGCCCGCCGCCGGGAAGGATGCGGTGGGCCCTGTCGAAGAACGCGCCATAGCGTTCCTTCTTGAAGGCTTCGAATGCGCCGATGGACACGATGCGGTCGACCGGTTCGTCGAACTCCTCCCAGCCCTGTAGCCGCACGTCCACCGACCGCGCCGACGAAAGCCTCGCCAGCTTTGCCGAGCTGTATTCGAACTGGTTGCGGCTCAGCGTGATTCCGATGACGTTGACGTCGTACTTCTCCACGGCGAGTTGCAGCGCGCCACCCCACCCGCACCCGATGTCGAGCAGCGTCATCCCTGGCCTGAGGTCGAGCTTGCCCAGCGCGAGATCGAACTTGGCGACCTGCGACTCGTCAAGAGTCATGTCGGGCCGCTCGTAGTAGCCGCAGGTGTAGCCCATCGTCGGGCCTAGGAACAAGGCGAAGAAATCGTCGGAGATGTCGTAGATCGACTGCGATTCGTCGTAGAACGGCGACAGCTCGAACTCGACGTTCGACATACGGTCAACCCCTTGCGCTCGTCCGAGAGGACGGCCGTGTGGCGGCGCGCGACGGATCATCCTGTCGCACAAGGCCCACAGACCAGGACGGGACAGACCATATCACAAGCTAGCTTAGCTAATGAACCCTACTTTGCTCCACGCCGACATCTACGCGTCACCTATGTGCCACCTGTTAGTACGAGTAGAAACCCTGCCCCGACTTCTTGCCAAGCTGGCCCGCTTCGACCATGCGCTGCAGCAACGGCGGTGGCCCGTAGAGCGGCTCCTTGAATTCCTCGAACATGCTGTCCGCGATCAACTTCAACGTATCCAGCCCGACCAGGTCGGACAGCCTGAGTGGCCCCATCGGATGCGACAAACCGGCGACGATGGCCGTGTCGATGTCCTCGATGGTGGCGACGCCCGCCTCGGCCATTCGGATGGCCGACAACAGGTAGGGCACCAGCAGCGCGTTGACGACGAAGCCCGACCGGTCGGCACACTTCACCACCTTCTTGCCAAGCACTTCGCTGGCGAACTGCTCGGTGCGTGCGATCGCCTCGTCTGTCGTGACCAGCGTCCCGACCAGTTCGACGAGCGGCAGCACGGGCACGGGGTTGAAGAAGTGCAACCCCAGCACGCGACCCGGATTCTTGGTCGCCGCAGCGATCTTCATGATCGGGATGCTCGACGTGTTGGAGGCCAGCACGGCGTCCGGATCGGTGACGACCTCGTCCAGCTCGGCGAACACCTTGGCCTTCACGGCGGCGTCCTCGACGATCGCCTCGATGACGAGCTGGCGATCGGACAGGTCCGACAGCTTCGTGGTGACGCTCAGCCGGGCCAACGCCGCGTCGCGCTCGGCTTCGGACAATTTGCCCTTGCTGACACCGCGTTCCAACGACTTGGTGATCCGGTCGCGGCCCGCGTCGACCAACGCCTCGGTCGGCTCGTAGATCCGCACGTTCGCGCCCGCCCGCAGCGACACCTCGGCGATGCCAGCACCCATCTGCCCGGCGCCGACGACGCCAACTCGCTCAATGCTCACGCTGACACTTTCTACTCCACCCCCGCCGAACAGTCCGTTGGCTCCAGTAAATGGCCCTCAATCGCATGGATTCAGGGCCATCTACGTCTGCTCGCGCAGGGCTGGTGTCTAGTGGAACTGACCTTCCTCGGTCGAACCCGCGAGCGCGGTGGTCGACGAGGTCGGGTCCACGGTGGTGGCGATCCGGTCGAAGTAGCCTGCGCCAACCTCGCGCTGGTGCTTCGTCGCGGTGTAGCCGCGCTCCTCGGCGGCGAACTCGCGCTCCTGCAGCTCGACGTAGGCGCTCATCTGGTTGCGGGCGTAGCCGTGGGCCAGATCGAACATCGAGTAGTTGAGGGCGTGGAAGCCGGCAAGGGTGATGAACTGGAACTTGAAGCCCATCGCGCCGAGCTCGTTCTGGAACTTCGCGATGGTCGCGTCGTCCAGGTGCTGCTTCCAGTTGAAGGACGGCGAGCAGTTGTAGGCCAGCATCTGGTCGGGGAATTCGCTCTTGACGCCCTCGGCGAACTTCTTGGCCAGCTCCAGGTCCGGGGTGCCGGTCTCCATCCAGATCAGGTCGGAGTACGGCGCGTAGGACTTGGCGCGGGCGATGCAGGGCTCGAGACCGTTCTTGACGCGGTAGAAGCCTTCCTTGGTCCGCTCACCGGTGATGAACGGCTGATCGCGCTCGTCGACGTCGGAGGTGATCAGCGTGGCTGCCTCGGCGTCGGTGCGGGCGATGACGACCGTCGGGACGTCGGCGACGTCGGACGCCAGGCGGGCCGAGGTCAGGGTGCGGATGTGCTGCTGCGTGGGGATCAGCACCTTGCCACCGAGGTGGCCGCACTTCTTCTCCGACGCGAGCTGGTCCTCCCAGTGCGAACCGGCGACACCGGCGGCGATCATGGCCTTCTGCAGCTCGTAGACGTTCAGCGCGCCACCGAAGCCCGCTTCACCGTCGGCGACGATCGGGGCGAGCCAGTTCTCCACCGAGCGGTCGCCCTCGACCTTGGCGATCTGGTCGGCGCGCAGCAGCGCGTTGTTGATCCGGCGGACCACCTGCGGCACCGAGTTGGCCGGGTAGAGGCTCTGGTCGGGGTAGGTGTGGCCGGACAGGTTCGCGTCACCGGCGACCTGCCAACCGGACAGGTAGATGGCCTTGAGGCCGGCGCGGACCTGCTGCACCGCCTGGTTGCCGGTCAGCGCGCCAAGCGAGTTGACGTAGTCCATGTCGTGGAGCTGCTCCCAGAGCACCTCGGCGCCACGGCGGGCAAGCGTGCTCTCCTCGACGACGTGACCCTGCAGGGCGACGACGTCCTCGGCGGAGTACGTGCGCTCGATGCCCTTCCAACGGGGGTTGGTGTTCCAGTCGTGCTGGATCTGCTCCGGGCTCTTCGGCGTGCCAACTGTGGACATTGCGGCTCCTTTGGTTTGCAAGTCGCTTGGGGCGTCGGGCTTCGATCTTGTTAACGCCTCAGCAGCTTCACTGGTGTGCTAACTCGAGGATGCACCACCACATATCCGCAGGTCCAGTCGTTTCAGTTGCCAATTTTCGCCAACACCCCGCGATAACTTGCAAATCTTGCGAAGGTGGCCAACAGCTGAACCGGTTCAGAAGTTACCGTGCGGTAACGGATTTTCGCTGGTCAGTACGCCCGTACTGTTAAACCCGACCGTTCAGAGGGCGAACACGCAAGCGACGGCTTTGGTCTCGTCGCCGACCACGTATGTGAGCGTTGTAACAGTGCGATCGGAGAGCTCTTCGCCGAACAAGTCGGTCGAGCCGGCCGGGTGCACGTGGGTGATGATCTCCAACTCGTCACCCAAAGCGACCGGAAGGTCGTGTTCGATGGTCACCCGCAGCGGCTTCTGCAGCAGCTCGGGATTGTTGTAGAGGTAGTCCTCGACGACGCTCCAGTACACGGAGTTGTTCATGTGGTCGAAGATGTCGATGTCGCTGACGCGAACCGGATATGGGCGGACCTGCGTGGCGTCCTCGCGGCCGCCTGCCTTCAGATAGGCCTTCCACCGCAGTCGGTCGACGGTGGTGGTGCGCTGCAGTCCCGCGATGAAGTCGTCGGAGATGCGTGCCGGTCCCTGCGTCTCCCGGTTGATGTTGATCCAGAATGCCTCGGACTCGATCAGGCCGCCCTTGCGACCGTCGATGCGCACCCGCATCTCACACCAGCGGTTCGACGTTCCCGAGCACCAGCGCCGCAGACGCAACATGTCCTGGAACTCGATGGGGCGGATCAGGTCGATCATCGTGCGCCGGACGATCCAGAGCGGATGGGTCTCCTCGTACCCCAGCTCGCGCAACTGGTCCGTGCCGACGTCCTGGATGTGCCGGGTGGCGGCATCGAAGCGAAGCCTGCCGGTCCGGTCGGTGTCGGCCACCCGCAGTGGCCAGTTGGCGTCGAAGACATCCGGGTGCGGATCGGGCACGGGCATCATGGTCTTGGCCAGGCCAGTGACCGCTCCAATGCTGGTACTCACAGCTCGAAATACTGCCACGAGCGACCCATTGCCAAGAATGCAAAGGTAGCCTTCGCAGGGTTGTTACGCTGGCTGACGTGGCCAAAACCTTCGTCGGATCGCGGGTGCGACAGCTTCGCAGCGAGCGCGGATTCAGCCAGGCGGCGTTGGCTCAGATGCTCGACATCTCCCCCAGCTACCTGAATCAGATCGAGCACGACGTTCGTCCGCTGACGGTCGCCGTGCTGTTGCGCATCACCGAGGTGTTCGGCGTCGATGCCACGTTCTTCGCCTCGCAGGACGACACCCGGTTGGTCGCCGAGTTGCGCGAGGTGACGTTGGACCGCGACCTCGGCATCGACGTCGACCCGGCCGAGATCGCCGACGTCGTCGCTGCGCATCCCGCGGTCGCCCGCGCGATGGTCAACCTTCATCGGCGCTACCGGCTCACCACGACGCAGCTGGCCGCCGCGACCGAGGACCGATTCTCCGACGGAAGCGGCTTCAGTTCGGGGTCGGGGTCGATCACCATGCCGCACGAAGAAGTCCGCGACTACTTCTACCAGCGGCAGAACTACCTGCACGAGCTCGACGCCGCCGCCGAGGACCTCACGGTTCGCATGGGGATGCACCGCGCCGATCTGGCCCGCGACCTGTCCGACCGGCTCACCAGGGTGCACGGCGTGCATATCGTCCAGCGGATCGACCTCGGCGACGGCGTGCTGCACCGCTTCGACCCCCAGACCAAGACGCTGGAGATCGGAAGGCACCTCGCGTCGGGTCAGTACGTGTTCAAGCTCGCCGCCGAGTTGGCCTACCTCGAGTTCGGCGACCTCATCGACGGCATGGTCACGGAGGGCAACTTCACCAGCGACGAGGCGGTCAAGCTGGCGCGGCTCGGCCTGGCCAACTACTTCGCGGCGGCGACGGTCCTGCCCTACCGCCAGTTCCACGACATCGCCGAGAAGTTCCGCTACGACGTCGAGCGGCTGTCGGCGTTCTACTTGGTGAGCTACGAGACCATCGCGCACCGCCTCTCGTCTCTTCAGCGTCCCGCGATGCGCGGTGTCCCCCTCTCGTTCGTGCGGGTGGACCGGGCAGGCAACATGTCGAAACGTCAGTCCGCCACCGGTTTTCACTTCTCGTCCAGCGGCGGCACCTGCCCGCTGTGGAACGTCTACGAGACGTTCGCCAACCCGGGCAAGATCCTGGTGCAGATCGCCCAGATGCCCGACGGCAGGAGCTACATGTGGGTGGCCCGCACCGTCGAACGGCGCGCGTCGCGCTACGGCCAGCCGGGTAAGACGTTCGCGATCGGCCTCGGTTGCGAACTCCGGCACGCCCATCGGTTGGTCTACTCGGAGGGGCTCGACCTGGCCGGTGAGATCGCCACG
This sequence comes from Mycobacterium sp. AZCC_0083, assembly GCF_014202335.1. Classification (GTDB taxonomy): domain Bacteria; phylum Actinomycetota; class Actinomycetes; order Mycobacteriales; family Mycobacteriaceae; genus Mycobacterium. The sequence goes on from NZ_JACHGP010000003.1 coordinate 284,051, forward strand.
CCGATCGGTGCCGGTTGCCGGGTCTGCGAACGCGACAACTGCCCGCAGCGGGCCTTCCCCGCGCTGGGCCGTGCGCTCGATCTCGACGAGCACCGCAGTACTGTCTCCCCATACCTGGTCAAGCACCAATAGACTCGCGAGGGTGAGCGCTGCCGAAACTGCCCCCGCCCGCATTCCGCCCGGTGGCTTCCGTGAGCTGGGTCCCGTCGGCTGGGTGATCGCCAAGGCCGGCGCGAAGCAGATCCGCGCGCCAAGGTTCACGCTGTTCACCGTTCTCGGTCAGCACAAGCTGCTGTTCTTGGCCTGGCTGCCGTTCGGCGGCTACCTCCTCGGGGCGGGCAAGCTGCCGCGCAAGGAAGCCGAACTGGTGATCCTGCGGGTCGGTCACCTACGCAATTGCGAGTACGAACTTCAGCAGCACCGTCGGCTGGCGCGCAGCCGTGGGGTCGACGCCGACCTGCAAGCGAAGATCTTCGAGGGGCCCGATGCCGAGGGGCTGACCGATCGCCAGCGCGTGCTGATCACCGCAACCGACGAGTTCGTCGTCACCCGGTCGGTGTCAGCCGAGACGTGGGCGGCGCTGGCGACTCATCTGGACCGACCGCGGCTCATCGAATTCTGCATGCTCGCCGGTCATTACGACATGCTGGCGGCCACCATCGCCACCCTGCAAGTTCCGCTGGACTTCCCCGACTAGATCGGCGGAGACAACCCAGGCCCGAACCGTCGCCGGTAGTCCGTCGGCGTCAACCCGGTTTCCCGGCGCATCAGCGTGCGCAGGTTCGCCGGGGTTCCCAACCCACTCGTACGTGCCACCGTCTCGAGACTCGACTCGCCGCGCTCGATCAAACGACACGCAAGGGCCAATCGCTGACTGGTCAGCCACGCCAGCGGCGTCGTGCCGAGTTGTGACGTGAACCGACGATGCAGCGTGGCCGGGCTGACCATCGCCCTCGCCGCCAGTTCGGTCACGGACAGCCGCTGATCGAGCCTGTCCTGTGCCCAGTCGAGGACCGGGGCGAGTGATTCGTCGGCGACGGCGGGCACGGGCCGTTCGATGAACTGCTTCTGTCCGCCGTCCCGGTGCGCGCTGAACACCAGTCGGCGGCTCACGGCGTTGGCGATCTCGGCGCCGTGGTCGCGGCGTATGACATGCAAACCGAGGTCCAGCGCGGCGGCGCTACCCGCAGCGGTGAGGATGTCCCCATCGTCGACGAAGAGCACGTCCTCCACGAGTGCCACGTTCGGGAACCGAGTCCTGAACTCGCCGGCCCACTTCCAGTGCGCAGTAGCCCGGCGGCCGTCGATGACACCCGCCTCGGCCAGTGTGAACGCTCCGCTGCAGAACCCGATCAGGCGGGTACCGCGACCGTGCGCCCGCCGGATCGCCTGCAGCACCTCTGGGCGTCGGGGCGTCTGGACGTCGGGCCGATTCGGCACGATCAGCGTGTTCGCGGACTCCGCGGCGTCGATTCCGGCAACGCCAGTCAAGGTGAATACGCCGTCCCTCATCCGCGTATGCGTTTCTGGCGAGCAGAGCTGGAAGTCGTAGAGGGCACGCCCGAGCTCTGGTCGAGGCAGGCCGAATATCTCCGTGGCGCAGCTCATCTCGAAGGGGTTGGAGTTCTCGTCAACGATCACCACGACACGATGTGTCCGACCATCGGCCGAAGGTTGAGAGGATCGTTTCGCCATGTGCGATTTCTAGCACTCACCAGAACCAAGCTCAACCGGCCAGGATCGACTCGTGACCACCAATCCGATCAGCCTCGAGCACGCGCTGGCGTCGTTCGACGCCTTGTGGAGTCCCCGAATCGTTACGCGCGTAAACGACTACGACGTCCGGATCGCCAAGCTCAAGGGTGACTTCACGTGGCACTCTCACACCGACACCGACGAGTTCTTCCTGGTCCTGGACGGTGTCTTGAACATCGCGTTGCGCGACGCCAACGGCGAGCGCACGGTCCGACTACCGACGGGATCGTTGTTCACCGTGCCAAAGGGCGTGGAGCACAAGCCTTTCACTGCCGAGGGGGCGTCGATTCTCCTCTTCGAGCCCACGGGCACGCTCAACGTCGGCGACCACCACGACGAAATACCCGGCTACGTCGACACCACCAAGGGCCGGGCACTGAACTTCGCCGACTGATGCCTACAGGTAGGTGACCCCGAGCACGCACAGCGTCAGCAGCACCGGGGAGATGGGCAGGCACCACAGGAACGCCGCCTTGGCGGACGCCTTGCGCCGGTGATACACCCAGCCAAGCCAGCCGAAGACGACGCCGAGCACCAGGCAGACGGCCGCGATCACCAGCACCCAGACATTCACCGTCGTGGTCGCGACCGCGAAGGAGATGGCGATCAGCCACAGGATGTGACCGATGAGCAATCCGCCGATCCCGGCGACGACGTTCTCTCTCAAAAGTTGATCATGTGTCCGGCGAGGCCGTGGAAGCACTCCTGCAGTGCCTCGGACAGCGTCGGATGGGTGTGCACGTTGCGGGTGAGCTCGTTGACCGTGAGGTCCCACTTCTGCGCCAGCGTTAGCTCTGGCAGCAGCTCGGAGACATCATGCCCGATCAGGTGCCCACCCAGCAGCTCGCCGTACTTGGCGTCGGCGATGATCTTGACGAAGCCGCCGGGTTCGCCGAGCCCGTGTGCCTTACCGTTCGCGGTGAACGGGAACTTCGCGACCTTGACGTCGTAGCCCTCGTCGCGGGCCTGCTGTTCGGTCAGTCCGAAGCTGGCGACCTGCGGCTGGCAGAAGGTGGCGCGCGGCAACATCCGGTAGTCGCCGAGTGCGAGAGTCTCGGCGCCTGCGATGGTTTCGGCCGCGACGACACCCTGCGCCTCGGCGACGTGGGCGAGCTGCAGCTTGGCCGTGACGTCGCCGATCGCGTAGATGTGCGGCACCGAGGTGCGCATGTACTCGTCGATGCCGATGGCCCCGCGCTCGGTGACCTGCACGCCCGCCTCGTCAAGGCCGAAGCCCTCGACGTTGGGGGCGAAACCGATCGACTGCAGCACCTTGTCGGCCTTGAGCTCGGTGGTCTTGCCGTCCTTGCTGACCGTGACGGTCACCGTCGATCCATCGTCCTTGATCGACTCGACCTTGGTGCCGGTCAGGATCTTGACGCCGAGCTTCTTGAACGCCTTCTCGATCTCCTTGGAGACCTCGGCATCCTCATTGGGCAGGGCGCGCGGCAGGAATTCCACGATGGTCACGTCGACGCCGTAGTTGCTCATGACGTAGCCGAACTCCATGCCGATGGCGCCCGCGCCTGCGATCACGATCGACTCGGGCAGATCCCGCGCAAGGATCTGCTCTTCATAGGTGACGACGTTCTCCGACAGCGACGTGCCGGGGACCAGCCGGGTGCTGCTGCCGGTCGCGATGATCGCGTTGTCGAAGGTGACGGTCTCGGTATCACCGTCGTTGAGGTCGACCGAGAGCGTCTTGGCGTCGGTGAAGGTGCCGCGCCCGTGGATCTCGGTGATCTTGTTCTTCTTCATCAGGAAGTGCACGCCGGCGACGCGGCCGTCGGCGACCTTGCGGCTGCGGTCGAAGGCCGAGCCGTAGTCGAAGCTCACCTCGCCGGAGATGCCGAAGGTCTTCGCTTCCTTGGTGAAGATGTGGGCCAACTCCGCGTTGCGCAGCAGCGACTTCGACGGAATACAACCGACGTTGAGGCACACGCCGCCCCAATACTTCGGTTCGACGATGGCGGTGTTCAGCCCGAGCTGAGCCGCACGAATGGCCGCGACATATCCGCCGGGACCTGCTCCGAGAACGACGACGTCATAGTGAGTCACGCCCCTACCCTAGTAGTCCCTGCGCGGGCGCTAGCGGTCGATCCAGTGAAAGACGTAGGCACCGTAGAGGGCGGCCGCAGCGGCGGTCGACGCCAGCGGAGCCGACATCAAGGCGATCGCGACGGCGGAGACCAGCGGCTTGTTCTGCACCATCGCGACGAGCAGCGCGGCGACGGTGCCGACGACGATATAGACCAGCAGCACGAACAGCGGCCCGGTCTTGTCCACCGACTGGAACCACCACTCGTAGATGGCCAGACCGATGACCGCGGCGACCGTCCAGACGCCCGCCACGACCAGGGCGAACATCCAGCGCTTGAGGTACTGGCTGGTGCCGGGGACCAATTCCGGTGCGACGAACGTCGGCAGTGGTTCCGACGGGTTCTCCGTCGGGGGCTCGGTCGCGGTGATCGGCTGCGCCTCGATCGCGCCCGTGTCGAACAGCGGTGTCCAGTGCGTCGTCGGCTCGCCGGTCTGAAGTTCAGGCACCCGACACCACCTGCATCGCGACCAGCGCGCCGAACCACCCAGGGGTCAGAGCCAACACGAACGCACCGAACGTGGTGATCCACCGCCGGCCGGAGAACAGGATGAGCAACATGCCGATGGCGCTCGGCACCCCGACCACGACCGCGATCACGGCGTGCGGGCGAATGCTTGCAGTCACCAACAGGGTCGATCCGATACCGGCGAGCAGCCCCACCGCGACGCCGATCAACATCACACTTGTCAGCAGCCACGCTCGCGGGAGCGGAATCACCCTTCCAAGGTAGCGCGGCGATCGGCCGCTATGGCGTTACGCCCGCGGCGTGCCGCCGCGGTATCGGGCAGGCATCTTCGGCCTGCGCGACGATGTGCGTGCCCGTTTCAGCCGGGCGCGCGCCGTCGGCGTACTGCTCACCGGTCACCGGTGGGTGATCGGCGAGCTCGGCGTTCTCTACGTCGGTGAACGCCCGTCCCCGGGACAGGAACCGCATGCCCTCTGGCGCTTCGAGGCTGAATCCGCCGCCGCGACCGGGGACGACGTCGATCACCAGTTGCGTGTGCTTCCACGCGTCGAACTGGGGACCGGAGATCCAGACCGGAACCTTGTCACCGACGTCGAGGATCGACAGCAGCACGTCCCGGTCACCGATGATGAAGTCGCCGTCGGGGTAGCACATCGGCGACGACCCGTCACAGCAGCCGCCGGACTGGTGGAACATCACGGCACCATGTTGGTCCTGCAGTCGACGCAGCAGGTCGGCGGCGTCCGCGGTGATCAGCGCTCGGCTCGGAGGGGTCATGAGGTCCCATCTACGGGTGCAACTCCGCTCACACTACGCGTGACCAGCACAATGGTTCCCGTGGATTCAGACCCCCATCTGTGGCTCGAGGACATCACCGGCGACGACGCACTGGAGTGGGTGGAGGCGCACAACGAGCCGACCCTGTCCGATCTTGGCGGTGAGCGCTTCGAGCAGATGCGCGCCGAGGCGCTGGAGGTGCTCGACACCGACAGCCGCATCCCCTACGTCCGGCGCCGCGGCGAGTACCTGTACAACTTCTGGCGCGACGCGGCCAACCCGCGGGGGCTGTGGCGGCGCACCACGCTGGACAGTTACCGCACTGCCGAACCCGACTGGGACGTCCTCATCGACCTGGACGAGCTTGCGGCCACCGACGACGAGAACTGGGTGTGGGCGGGCGCCGACGTCATCGAGCCCGACCTGACGCTGGCACTGATCGGGTTGTCGCGCGGTGGCTCTGATGCCTCCGTCGTGCGTGAATTCGACATGCGGACACGGCAGTTCGTCACCGACGGCTTCGAGCTACCGGAGGCCAAGACCGACGTCACCTGGCAGGATGCCGACACCGTCATCGTCGGAACGGACTTCGGCTCAGGTTCGCTGACCGACTCCGGTTACCCGCGAATCACCAAGCGGTGGAAGCGCGGAGAGCCGTTGGCCGACGCCGAGACGTTGTTCGCCGGAGAGGTTTCCGACGTCAGCGTTGGCGCCGGATTCGATCCGACCCCCGGCTTCGAGCGGCTGCTCGTCTCGCGGGCGTTCGACTTCTTCAACAGCGAGCGCTACGAACTGCGCGCCGGGGAGCTGATCAAGATCGACGTGCCCACCGATGCGGGCACGTCGATCCACCGCGAGTGGTTGCTGATCCGACCCCGAACCGATTGGACCGTGGGTTCGACGACCTACCCCGCCGGGACGCTACTGGCGACCAAGTACGACGAATTCCTTTCCGGGACAGTGGATCTGACGGTGGTCTTCGAACCCGACGAGCACACCAGCCTGGAGTCCTACACGTGGACGCGTGACCGCCTGGTGCTCGTCACGCTGGTCGACGTGACGAGCCGGCTCGAACTCGTCACCCCCGGCACCTGGCAGCGCGAGCCGATCCGGGGCGTCCCGCCGAACACCAACACGGTGATCGTCGATGCCGACGAGTACGGCGACGAGATCTTCCTGGACTCCAGCGGCTTCGACACCCCGTCGCGCCTGCTCTGGGGCCGCGTCGGCGATGAGGTCGTCGAGGTCAAGAGCGCTCCGGCGTTCTTCGACGCCTCCGACATCGAGGTGAAGCAGCACTTCGTGGCGTCGGCCGACGGCACGATGATCCCCTACTTCGTTGTCGGGCATCGGGATTCCTCCGGTCCTGGCAACACGCTGCTCGCCGGGTACGGCGGCTTCGAGAACTCCAGCACCCCCGGTTACGGCGGTGTCCTCGGCAGGCTGTGGTTGACGCGCGGCGGCACGTACGTGCTGGCCAACATCCGCGGCGGTGGCGAGTACGGGCCACGCTGGCACACGCAGGCGATGCGGGAGGGCCGTCACCTCGTCGACGAGGACTTCGCCGCCGTGGCGAGGGATCTCGTCGACCGCGGCATCACGACGGTCGCCCAGCTCGGCGCCCAGGGCGGCAGCAACGGCGGGCTGCTGATGGGGATCATGCTGACCAAGTACCCGGAACTGTTCGGCGCGCTGGTGTGCAGCGTCCCGCTGCTCGACATGAAGCGCTACCACCTGCTGCTCGCAGGCGCCTCCTGGGTGGCGGAGTACGGCGACCCCGACAACCCCGATGACTGGGAGTTCATCTCCAAGTATTCGCCGTACCAACACGTCTCGGCCGCCCGCCGCTATCCGCCGGTGTTCATCACCACGTCGACGCGCGACGACAGGGTGCATCCCGGGCATGCCCGCAAGATGACGGCGGCGCTCGAGGCGGTAGGCCAGCCGGTGCAGTACTACGAGAACGTCGAGGGCGGGCACGCCGGGGCGGCCGACAACGCCCAGACCGCCTTCCGAGCGGCACTGGTCTACGAGTTCCTGCACCGCATGCTTGGCGAATGATCGACGGTGTGGTGCTTTGGTCCCATCCGCCACGCGAGTCACCGGGAGCTAGTGGGTGCTCTTTCTGCCCACCTTCGAGCGAATTGAGCGTCAAGGGAATGGTTTCAGCCCGAAAGTCGCTCGTAGGTGGGCACTTTCACCACGACTGCTCGTTGCACCGCGCAGCGCTGCGCTTGTCGCGCTGGAGTCAGCACTGATGGATGTATACAATGACCACATTACGAAGCGAGTGTGCAGTGTCCACATCACATAGGGAGAGTTATCACCACGGTGATCTGCGCGCCGCGCTGCTGAGCGCGGCGATGCAGCTACTGGCCGAGGGCGACGAGACGACGTTGTCGCTGCGCGCCGTTGCCCGCCGGGCAGGGGTGTCGCCGAATGCTCCCTACCGGCACTATCCGGACAAGGACGCCCTCTTGGCGGCAATGGCGACGCAGGGATACCACGACTTGCGCGACGCGCTCGTGGCGGCAGACGCGGCGACCGAGGGCCGGTTCGTCGCGATGGCGCAGGCGTATGTGAGTTTCGGCGTGCACAACCCGGGCTTGTTCCGGTTGATGTTCGGTCATCCGTGCAGCCGCAGCAGCCCGGAGACCTCGGCGGCCGCGGCGGAGACGATCTCGGTACTGGCCGAGCGTGTCGGCGCCGTCGTCCCTGCCGCCCAGCACGCCTCGTTCATGGTAGGGGCGTGGTCGCTCGTGCACGGCCTGGCCGCCCTGGTGCTCGACGGCAAGTTAGACGTCGAGGGCCAGGACGCGCTCGACGAATTGGTCCGCTCCACGGTCGTGACGATGCTTGGCACCCAGACCTGACGACTCCAACACTTCTCGCCGCCACGCCCGCTCCTCCGGGGTGAGAGATCGATCTCACCAATGTTGACACTGCGCACTTCCGTTTTTAATGTGGGCATCGTCCACATAGTCTGAGCGCAACGAAGGACGGCCTGCCATGTCGAGTGACCTCTTCGAACACTTGGTACTGCCCAACGGTTCGAGGCTTGCCAACCGCATCGCAAAGGCGGCGATGGAAGAGAACCTTGCCGGTGACGGGCAGCTTCCAGACGAGCGACTCCTGCGGCTCTACGAGCGTTGGAGCGCGGGCGGCGCTGGGCTCCTGATCACCGGGAATGTCATGGTGCACGCACATGCGATGACCGGTCCGGGCGGTGTGGTCCTCGATCTGGACTCGCCACTGGAGCCGTTCCGCGCGTGGGCGCAGGCCGCGAAATCGGGCGGCGCCCGGATCTGGGTGCAAATCAACCACCCGGGCCGGCAGGTGTTCGCGGAGATGCAGGGGGTTGCCTGGGCTCCGTCGCCGATCCGCGTCGATATCGGCAGGCAGAGCAAGCGCTTCGCTGAGCCCACCGCGATGACCGAACAGCAGATCACCGAGACGATCGGGCGATTCGCCGATACGGCCCGGCTGGCCGAGAAGGCGGGCTTTGACGGCGTCGAGATCCACGCCGCCCACGGCTACCTGATCTCGCAGTTTCTGTCGCCGCTCGCCAACGTCCGAACTGACAGGTGGGGCGGTTCGCTGGACAACCGCGCACGGCTGCTGCTGGATGTGGTCCGCGCGGTGCGAGCCGTAGTCACGGCCGAGTTCGCGGTGGCGGTGAAACTCAATTCCGCCGACTTCCAGCGCGGCGGGTTCGAGGCCACCGACGCCGAGCAGGTGATCGCCATGCTCGCGCCTCTCGGCGTCGACATGGTCGAACTGTCTGGCGGTAGCTACGAGAGCCCGGCCATGTCCGGACGGCCGGCCGACGAACGAACCCAGGCTCGCGAGGCCTACTTCCTCACACTGGCCAGTGAGCTGGTGACGAACAGCCCGGTGCCGATCATGCTCACCGGTGGAATCGCCCGCCGCCCCGTCGCCGAGGAAGTGCTCGCAAGCGGTGTTGCCGTCGTCGGGATGGGCACCGCGCTTGCTGTCAACCCCGACCTGCCCATCTTGTGGCGAAACGGCACCGACGCCGAGGTGGTATTGCCCCAGATCCGGATCAAGAACAAGGCGCTGGCGGCATCGGCCGGGATGTCGCGGGTCAAACATCAACTCCGTCGCATCGCCTCTGGTCGGCCACCCGCGTCGAAGGTCAACCCGACGCTTGCGTTCCTGCGCGACCACGTGGGTCGCAAACGGACGCTCCGCCGTTACCGCACGTGGCTGGCCGCAAGATGAGCAGGAGCGAGTAGTTCCGTTGTTGCAGAACAGTTTTCGACTCCGCGCCGTACCTTTAGTCGGCGATAGCACGGTTACGCGTTGGGCTGCTTCGTCGCATCGGGCCATAGGGTGGTCTCATGAGCACGCTGTCCCTGTACATCTTCTATGCCGCCTTGGCGATCCTGCTCGTCGGGCTCCTCTTGCCGGGCTGGGACACCGCCCGGACCCCGAAGCGGGCGGTGAAGCGCCGCATCTACTGGACCGCCACCATCGTCGGAGCCGCCGTCGCGTTCATCGCCGGGCTACCCGACCTTCAGAGTTCCATCGCGTTCGTCGCCATGTGCTTCGTCCTCATGGTTGGCTGGGGATACTTCCGCACGCCGAACATCAAGGTCAACGGGCAGATCTGGGCGGCGTACCCGCCAAACCGCGATCCGGACCCAGCGCCTCCGAGCGACTCATCGTAGCGGCGCCTTCCCGCGTTCGGTCAGGTTCCGAACCGCCTACTGGAGCACCGCGGTGGTTATAGCAGTTCGGCTCGGCGAACTCCTCCATCGGGATGGTCGTGTCCCAGGTCGCGCCACCATTAGGCAGGCTACGACTCGGGGTCGAGTCCCCTAAACAGTGTTTGAGCAAGCCCCGCGGCGGTGTGATCCACCGTTTGGTCATCCATCGACGTGTCGGCAAAGCGGCTCAGGAACGCGTGCTGGAAGCATGCCCCCAGCAGCAGAGCGGCAGTGGACCGTGAGTCGACATCCGGCCGTATGCGCCCTAGATTCTGTTCGGCTGCAATGTAATTGGCCACGGTTTCGCTGATACGGTGCGGGCCGGCATCGCGTTCCAACACAGCGGCACGGTGGGCTGCCAACAGTTGCGGTTCAGAGAACACCGACGCGGCCATCACGAACGTCTCGTTATAGAAGTCGAGCGCCGCTCGCGCGAGTTCGTGCAGCGTGTCTTGCACAGATTCCTCGCCCGCTTGTTGGACGAGGTTGGCTAGCACAACCCCCAACGTGCTCGGTACACGCTCTGTCAGCACAGTCAGGAATATCTCGGTCTTGTCGCGAAAGTGCTTGTATAAAGCCGCCTCTGAGTAGCCAGCCGCCTTCGCGATCTCCTTGGTGGTCGCGCGGGCCATTCCGCGGGTGCGCATGACGTGCGCGGCCGCGTCGAGCATGCGATCTCTCGTACTCACATCCACCTCCACCTTGACAAGTTTGTGAGTCTTCACCCACTCTAGCGGTGGGTGAATACTCACTAACCAAGAGGAGCCGCTATGCCACCAACTTCCCAGCGGCACGTCGTCTGCCTTGGCGACAGTCTCACGCGGGGGCAGGTCAGCGCCGACTTCATCAAGATGCTGGCCACACGACACGTCGGCAGCACTGTCATGTTCACGAACGCCGGCGCCAACGGCGACCTCGCCTACAACGCGCTGCAGCGGCTCGACTCGGTGGTCGACCTACGGCCCGATGCGGTGCCGGTGCTGATCGGGACCAACGACGCCAACGCCAGCCTGTCTGAGAAGAACGTCCAGATGATGACGCGGATGAAGAAGCTGCCCACGCGGCCGACTATCGAGTGGTTCCGCGAAAATCTCACCGCGATCGTCGACCGCCTCTGCGCGGAAACCTCGGCACGGGTTGCCCTTCTGTCACTTCCGGTCCTCGGCGAAGAACTCGGCTCGCCATCCGTCCAGCGGTCGGCGGACTACAGCGCCGTGATCAAGGAAATAGCCACTGCGCGCAACGTGACATATCTAGCGCTGCATGAACGCCAAGTTGCCTACTTGACAGCCATGGCAACAACGCCGGGAATCCGGTATCGCGACGGCCGCCTACTTTCGGCGAGCGCGGCGACACAACACTTCGTGCTGCGCCGCTCATTCGATAGCATTTCGCACCGCCGCGGTCTGCAGCTGACGACCGACCTGATCCATCAAAACACCCGAGGGGCCACGCTGATCGCAGATCTCATCGAACAATTCCTGCAGCAAGCTGACGACACCACACAGGCTTGCCCTGCCAAACCCATAGGGAACTAACATGTCTCAGACCGGGAGCCGATTCAATCAACGTGTAATCAACCCCTTCATGGCCCGAATGGCCGGCAGCAAGTATTGGTACACCGCTCTGCTGCGGCATACCGGACGGCGGTCGGGCAAGAGCTACGCAACGCCGCTGATGGCCATGCGAGTACGCGACGGTTTCCTCATTGCGCTGCCATACGGAACGAATGTCGACTGGCTGCGTAACGTACAAGTGGCCGGGCGGGCATCACTCCAGTTGCGTGGTCAGACCTACGAGGTTGCCGATCCGGTAATAGTCGACCCGGCAACGGCATTGCCGCAGCTCTCGGCAACCATGCGCAACGCCATCCGATGGCTCGGCGTTAAGAACTACTTGAAGCTGAGGCGTGCGTCCACGGCCATTACGTCAGCACCAGGCTTCCCATTCGATTCCGCATAGCGCGGCGAACCCGACGGCCGCATCTCGGTGCAGGCACGGATGCTCAGGCCCCCATCTTGGCGGCTCGCCGACACGCCGCCCTTGACTTCCGACGCGCAAATGACTCGACTGCTGCTATGCCGACGACGCCAGACTTCGAGACCCTGCTCTACAAAACCGAACCGCCCGTCGCCACCATCACGCTGAATCGGCCCGACCAGCTCAACACCATCGTGCCGCCGATGCCCGACGAGATCGAGGCCGCCATCGGACTGGCCGAGCGGGACCCCCAGATCAAGGTCATCGTGCTGCGCGGCGCCGGACGGGCGTTCTCCGGCGGCTACGACTTCGGGGGCGGCTTCCAGCGCTGGGGCGAGGCCATGAACACCGACGGCCGCTGGGATCCCGGCAAGGACTTCGCGATGGTCTCCTCCCGCGAGACCGGTCCCACGCAGAAGTTCATGGCGATCTGGCGCGCGTCGAAGCCGGTGATCGCCCAGGTGCACGGCTGGTGCGTCGGCGGCGCGAGTGACTACGCGCTGTGCGCCGACATCGTGATCGCCAGCGACGACGCCGTCATCGGCACGCCGTACAGCCGGATGTGGGGCGCGTACCTCACCGGCATGTGGCTCTACCGGCTCAGCTTGGCCAAGGCGAAGTGGCACTCGCTGACCGGGGAGCCGCTCACCGGTGTCGAGGCCGCCGCCGTCGAGTTGATCAACGAATCGGTGCCGTTCGAACGCCTCGAGGCCCGGGTCGCCGAGATCGCGGCCAAGTTGTCCCGAATCCCGTTGTCCCAGTTACGAGCTCAGAAGCTGATCGTCAACCAGGCCTACGAGAACATGGGCCTGGCCTCCACCCAGACGCTCGGCGGAATCCTTGACGGGCTGATGCGCAACACCCCCGAGGCGCTGGAGTTCATCGACGTCGCGGGCAACGACGGAGTGCGCGCCGCAGTCGAGCGCCGCGACGGACCGTGGGGCGACTACAGCCAGGGCCCGCCGGAACGTCGCCCGGACCCGTCACACGTGATCGAACCCTAGCCCGGCAAGTGCGTCGAATTCTGCGCCAGGGCTGCATATTTCGCGCGGGCGCGACCATGATGCAGAAGTCGACAGCCCAGGTGATCGAGCCCTAAACGCTCTTGCGCAGCAGCCCGCCCACCATCGAGACGACCACGCCGAACAGCACCAGAGCGCCACCCGCCGCCAACGTCAGGTTGAGCCACTGATGCAGGCTGCCCTCGGCGTGGCCCACCATCGCCTGGGCAATGTCGCGGATGTCGCCGGTGGTCTGATTGAGCGCACGGTCGACGTAGCGCTGCGCCACCTCGATGCCCGCCCAGCCTGCGGCCCCGACGATGAGCGCCGAAACGCCCAAGGCCCCAAGCGCTTTGCCGCGCGAACGCGCCACGGCCAAGGTGAGCAACGCGAGGACGCCGGTGAGCACCATCGCACCGACGCTGGCCCACGGACCCCAACGGGCCACCTGGCGCAGCTGGCCCGGGCGCAGTGAGTCGGACACGTTCTCGGTCAGCGGGACGACCAGTGTCGACGGCGCTCGGATGCCGAAGTCTCGCAACGTCTCCTGAAACGAGCTGTCCGCCAGCATCGGCGAGAGGTCGATCTGCCAGCGTCCCGACGCGTCGGACGTCTGGACGATGTCGGTGAACAACCAGCGATGCACGATCCGGTTCGCCTGCGCGAACTGGCCGGGAAAGGCGGCGCTCCGGGTGTACGCGGTGGCCGCGCCGCTCAAGAGATCGGGCCGGACGTCGTAGCCGCTGTTGGCGGCCAGCGTGACGAGCTGACTGGTGAGCTCTGCGGCCATCGCACTCTGCACCGCGGGATCCTTCGCGGCCGACGTCGCCAACGTCGCGTAACCAGCTTCGTCGATCACGTTGTGCTGCGCCCACGCGGCGGGCACCGCGACGGCCAGCGCGGCCGTGGTGAGGACCCACATCAGAAGCGCAGCCACGAACCGCACGGCGCGTCCTCCTTGTCTGGGACGCGCGCGCGGTACACGGTCAGTCAGTCAGCGCACGTCCCACGATGAGCGGGTCGGCGTGGCCGACCACCTCGTGGTCCTTGTTGTCGTAGTCGAACTTACCGAGCACGTAGCGCATGGCGTTGATGCGGGCGCGCTTCTTGTCGTTGCTCTTGACCACCGTCCATGGCGCGACGTCGGTGTCGGTGAGCTCGAACATGTCTTCCTTGGCCGCGGTGTAGGCCTCCCACTTGTCCAGCGACGCGAGGTCCGTCGGGGACAGCTTCCACTGACGCACCGGGTCGACCTGGCGAATGGTGAAGCGGGTGCGCTGCTCGGCCTGCGTGACCGAGAACCACAACTTGGTCAGGCTGATGCCGTCGTTGACGAGCATCTGCTCGAACAATGGTGCCTGGCGGATGAATTCGGCGTGCTGGTCGGGCGTGCAGTAACCCATCACCCGCTCGACGCCGGCCCGGTTGTACCAGGACCGGTCGAACAGCACCAGTTCGCCCGCCGCAGGCAGATGCTTGATGTAGCGCTGGAAGTACCACTGCGTGCGTTCACGATCGGTGGGCTTCTCCAGCGCGACGACGCGGGCGCCGCGGGGGTTGAGGTGCTCCATGAAGCGCTTGATCGTGCCGCCCTTGCCCGCTGCGTCGCGTCCCTCGAATACGAAGACGTGTCGCAGGCCGTTGGACTGGCTCCACTTCTGCAGCTTGAGCAGCTCGATCTGCAGCAGCCGCTTCTGCCCCTCGTAATCGTGGCGCGACATGCGTTCGTCGTACGGGTAACCCTCGCGCCAGGTGTCGACATCCGATCCGCTCGGGTGGTGCACCAGCACGGGGTCGTCGTCATCGTCGTCGCGAACGGAATAGAACTCGGTCCCTTGAAGCATGGTCACGGACAGAAGGTATCGACCCCGGCATAAGCGACGGTGTCGCGCGGGTGAACGGAAGGTAGCGCGAAGGTCGGGTTACTTGGCCGCGCGGCGCGGCCGGATCAACGCGAGCTTGGTCATCATCTTGTTCATCCGCTTCGTCGACTTCAGCGAGTTGTTGTAGTACGTCCCGCCCGCGCCCACGTTGGTGCGCGGTGAGACGATCACCTCCTGGCGGCAGAACTTGCGCAGCCCGTCGGCGCCGCCGAAGCGAGCCCCGATGCCCGAGGTCTTCCAGCCGCCCATCGGCGCGGTGGTACACATCAGGTTGGAGATGACGTCGTTGATGTTGACGGCTCCGCAATCGAGTTCGACGGCAACGTCTTTCGCACGCTCGATGTCCTTCGAGAACACCGAAGCGCTCAAGCCGTATGGGCTGTCGTTGGACAGCCGCACGGCCTCGGCCACGGTCGACACCTTCATGATGGGCAACGTCGGTCCGAAGGTCTCCTGCATCATGCAGTCCATCGAGTGGTCGACGTCGACGAGCACGGTTGGCTCGTAGAAGCTGCCGGGCCCGGTGGGCCGCTTGCCGCCGGTGAGCGCCCTCGCCCCCTTGGCAAGTGCGTCGGCGACGTGACGCTCCGCGACGGCGACCTGGGTGTCGTCGATCAACGCGCCAAAGTCGTTCCCGTCGCCTGGGCCCATCTTCAGGTTCTCGACGTCGCGCACCACTGCGGCGACGAACTGGTCGTAGACGGGCTCCAGCACGTACACCCGCTCGACCGACACGCACGTCTGGCCTGCATTGAAGAAGGCCCCCCACACCGCGGCGTGCGCGGCCAGGTCGACGTCGGCATCCTCGAGCACGATCATCGGGTCCTTGCCGCCGAGCTCGAGGCTGATCGGGGTGAGCCTCCGCGCCGCGCGTTCCGCCACCTTGGCACCCGTGGCGGACGAGCCGGTGAACTGGACGTAGTCGGCGTCGTCGACGACGGCCTCGACGGCCTCGCGTGCACCCTGGACGATCGCCATGACCTCGGGCGCGCCCGAGTCGATCCAGCCGCGCAGCAGCAGCTCGGCGGTCAGCGGGGTGCGCTCGGACGGCTTGAGCAACACTGCGCAACCCGCTGCGAGCGCGCCGATGCCGTCCATCAGAAGGTTGGCGACGGGGTAGTTCCACGGCGCGATGATGGCCACGACGGGGCGGGGCCGGTAGTGCACGGTGATCTTCTTGATCGCCAGGAATGGCAGCGCGGCCGGACGGCTCTCGGGCGCCAGCGCCTTCTCCATCGTCTTGACGTAGTACGAGGCGATCATGATGAGCATCGGTACCTCTTGCGCCGCGTCGGTCGCAGACTTGCCGGTCTCCTTGATCAGCAGCGCCTCGATCTCGTCGCGGTGCTCACCCATCCAGACCGCGAAACGGGCCAGGACCTTGGCTCGGCCTGCTGCGCCGCGCGCCTCCCACTCCCGCTGCGCGTGTCGCAGCCCGGCGGCGATGCGCGGCACGTCGGCCGGATCGGTCCAGCGCACGGTTCCTGCCACGGCGCCGGTCGCGGGGCTGAGGATGGTGGCGGCGTCGGTGGCGTCCACTTCGGGCGTTGCTGTCATAGGCCCATGCTAACCGCCGTTGTGACTCAGATCGCAGTCGGGTTGACACCTGTCAAATCCGGCGGCCCAGGCCGCCAGGCAGACCACCGAGATACCCAGGAACACCGCGCCGATGGTGTCGGTGAAGTAGTGGTAGGTGAAGGCCTGGCCCAGGACCCCGAGCACGGCGACCACCGATGCCGCCGCGACGGACCACACCGTCACCCCGGCCGCCAATACCGCCAGCCCGAGGACGACGACGGCGAGCGTCGTGTGCCCGCTCGGGTACGCGAGCACCCCGTCGCTGAGCCTGCCGAACAACCGCTTGCACAGCCGCGCCGCGGCGACCGCGAGGAGCGGTGTCGCCACGTCCACTGCGGCGAGTCGCCATCGCCTGCGGAACAGGGTGGCCGCCAACACGATGGCCCACGCGACGAGCACCACGCGCCCGTCGGTGAAGAACAGCAGCCTGCCGAGCAGCGGATGCTCCTCGCCGGTGCGGGTGAACCAGGCGTCAACGGGCGTGGTGCCCTTGCCGACGGCGAGGCCGAGGGCGACGAGTCCTGCCAGCCCGACCAGTGGCCACCACCGGACCGCGGTCGTGGCCGTCATTCAGCCTGCGATGCCTCGGATGTAGGCAGCCTGGCCAAGGTGCTGGGCGCAGTCGTCGATGATGCTGACCAGTCGTGCGCTCGCGGTGACGGGCGGGGTCCAGCGTCGGTCGACGATGCGGTCGAGCTCCTCCGGTGTCACCGAGGCGACGAACTCCAGCGTCACCTTGTGCACGGCGTGGTAGTAGCCGGCCAGCAGGTCCGCAGTCGGGCGCACCTTGCCGACCTGGTCCGGGGTGTGACCGTAGCCGTGTGAGTCGCGCGGCAGGTCGAGGTCGAGGCGGTCGGCCCAGCCGTCGCGGAACCACACCTGCTCGACGCCGGCGATCTCGCAGAGCTGCGCATCCTGCACGCGGGCGCTGTGCCAGATCAGCCACGCGATGCTGTTGGCGTCCGGGGTGGGCCGGTGCCAGGACAGTTGGTCGGACAGACCGTCGGTGAGGTCGTCGACGTGCTCGATGAGCCGGGTGAACGAATCGCGCAGCAGTTCGCGGACCGCTGCGGTGTCAGAGTCAGACATGCCCGAAACGCTACCGTCCGGCACCGACTCATTCCGTCGTCAACTCGTCATCGGGCGGCGGTTCGGTGCTGTGCCGGCCCGCAGATCCGGCCGGCGCCAGCTCGCGTTGTGGCCGGGCGGGGCGGGTACGTACGTTCAGCGGCCACCAGAACCAGCGGCCCATCAGTGCTGCGATGGCCGGCGTCATGAACGACCGAATCACCAGGGTGTCGAACAGCAGTCCAAGACCGATGGTCGTGCCCACCTGTCCCAGTACGCGTAGGTCGCTGACCGCAAACGAAATCATGGTGAAGGCGAACACCAAACCGGCTGAAGTCACCACGCTGCCGGTGCCGCCCATCGATCTGACGATGCCCGTCTTCAATCCCGCGTGGCGTTCTTCCTTGAAGCGGGACACCAGAAGAAGGTTGTAGTCCGAACCGACCGCCAGCAGGATGATCACCGACATCCCCAAGATCATCCAGTGCAGGTCGAGTCCAATGATGTGTTGCCACAACAGAACTGACAGCCCGAACGAGGCCGCGAGTGACAGTACCACCGTGCCGACGATCACAAGCGCGGCGATGACTGCTCGGGTGATGATGAGCATGATGGCAAAGATCAAGCACAGTGCGGATATGGCAGCGATCACGATGTCGTAGTTGCTGCCCTCCTGCATGTCCTTGTAGGTCGCCGCGGTGCCGCCCAGATAGATCTTCGAGGTTTCGAGAGGCGTTCCCTTGATGGCTTCGAATGCCGCGTTCTTGATTTCGGCGATGTGGGAGATGCCTTCTGGACTGGCCGGGTCCCCCTGATGGGAGATGATGAGGCGCACGGCCTTTCCATCCGGCGACACGAACTGTTTCATGCCACGTTTGAAGTCCGCATTGTCGAAGACCTCGGGCGGTAGGTAGAACGAGTCGTCGATCTTGGACTCGTCGAACGCCTGACCCATCGCGTTCGAGTTCTGTTGTTGCTCGGCCTGCTGATCCTGCTGACCCTTCTGCGTCGCGTAGTTGGTCAGGATCCGGTCGCGGTTGGCTTCCTGGCTGGCGATCTGAGGTGGAAGCAGGCCAACCAGTTTCGGCTGAATGGCATCGAGCTTGTCCAGACTCGCCGTGATATTGCCGAACTGGTCGCTGAGCTCATCGATGCCGTCGATGGCGTCGAATACCGATCGCAATGCGGAGCACGACGGGATGTCGTAGCAGTGCGGTTCCCAGTAGAGGTAGTTGCGCACCGGCCGGAAGAAGTCGTCGAAGTCGGCGATCTTGTCCCGCAGTTCGTTCACGATCTTGATGGTGTTGTGGAACGCCTCGGTCTGATCGTGTTGGGCGGCCGCGCTCTCCTGCTGTAGCGAAAGCTGTTGTCGCAGGATGCCAATCGTGTTGGAGATGTCCTGGGCCTGCCCAATGAGGTCCGACGTGCGGTCCTCCGAGTAGGACTGGTTCAACTGGGTAGTGACGCCCTGCATGCTGACCTGGTACGGGATCGAGGTGTGCTCGATCGGGGTACCAAGTGGCCGGGTGATGGTCTGGACTCGGGCGATGCCGGGCAGGTGAAACACGGACTTGGCGATCCGGTCGACGATGAGCATGTCCGCGGAGTTGCGGAGGTCGTGGTCGGCCTGGATCAGGAGCACCTCCGGATTGAGGCGAGCTTGGGAGAAGTGTCGGTCCGCCGCCGCGTAGCCCTCGTTGGCCTCGATGTCGGTAGGCAGGTATTTCCGGTCGTTGTAGCTGGTCGTGTACGACGGTAGGGCGAGGAGCCCGACCAAGGCGACCGCGATGGTCGCCACAAGAATCGGGCCGGGCCAGCGCACGACGGCGGTGCCCATCCGACGCCACAGCCGCGTGTTGGAGGCACGTTTCGGCTCGAGGAGGCCGAATCGACTTGCCACGGTCATCAGCGCCGGCGCCATGGTGAGCGCCGCCAACGTGACGACGAACATGCCGATTGCCAACGGCACACCGAGGGTCTGGAAGTAGGGCAATCGGGTGAAACTGAGGCAGAAGGTTGCGCCTGCGATCGTCAGGCCCGAACCAAGGATCACGTGGGCGGTGCCCCGATACATGGTGTAGAACGCGGTCTCCCGGTCCTCGCCGGCGTGACGCGCCTCGTGGTAGCGGCCGACGAGGAAGATCGCGTAGTCGGTGCCTGCCGCGATCGCGAGCATGGTGAGGAGATTGACCGCGAACGTCGAGAGCCCGATGATCTCGTGGTAGCCGAGAAACGCCACCATGCCCCTGGCCACCAGCAACTCGAGCATCACCATCAGCAGGACCATGACCACGGTGACGACCGAGCGATAGACGAGTAGCAACATGACCAGGATGACCCCAACCGTCACCATGGTGACCAGCTGCAGGCTCTTGTCGCCTGCGTGCTGTTGGTCCGATGCCAGCGGCCCCGGCCCGGTGACGTAGACCTTCAAGCCCGCCGGCGGCGGATCAGCGGCCACCACGTCCTTCACCGCCTGGACGGATTCATTCGCCAACGTCTCGCCCTGGTTGCCGGCAAGGTAGATCTGCACGTAGGTCGCCAAGTTGTCGGCGCTCTGCGCACCCGCCGAGGTCAGTGGATCGCCCCAGAAGTCCTGGATGTGCTGGATGTGCGTGGGGTCCGCTCTGAGCTTCGTGACCAGACCGTCGTAGTAGTGATGGGCCTCGTCACCGAGTGGCTTCTCACTCTCCAGGACGATCATCGCCGTGCTGTTGGAATCGGATTCCTGAAAGACCTTGCCCATCAGCTTCATTGCCTGCAGCGACGGCGCATCATCGGGAGTCAGCGACACCGAGTGTTCCTGGCCGACCTCCTCCAATTGCGGTACGACGACGTTCACGATGGCGGTCAGCGCCAGCCAGCCCAACAGCACCGGCACGCAGAACAGTCGAATGAAGCGAGGAATCGCCGGGTGCTTGCCGACGCGGTTTTCGTCTGCGTGGTTGGCGCTCATGCGGACTTCACCAAGCAGAAGGTCTGTGCCTTCACTCCGACTGACGTCTTCTCCGCCTTGACCTCGTCATTCACCGTGACGCGGCAGCCGATGCTGTCGCCGTCGCCCTGGGCCACGATGTTGGCGCTGGCCGACGGTGCGGTGGTGGTCAGGGTGATCGACCAGGGCAGAGGTGCGTTCGTCACCTTCTGCGGTGTCGCTTCGAGGTCGAGGTAGTTGATGGTCGCCACGGCGCCTTCCAATCCGAAGATCTCGTACTTCACGACTTTGGGATCGAACGGCTCCGCGTCTTCCGCGAGGCCGGCGCCTGGTCGGGTGATCTCGTTGTTCGAGCCGAAGAACCCGTGCATGCGATAGACCACCAATCCCCCTAACGCGACGACCACCGCGATGAGCAGCGGAATCCACGCCCGCTTCACAAGTCCGAGCACTGATGGGCCTCTCGTTCGCCTGACCTGCACTTCACCCAGCCGTCACCGATGGCGGAGGTTGCGCTGGTCGATAGTTAGCTCGCCAAACATTAAGCGATACCACTAACTATGACAAGCCGATCGGCTAAGTTAATCAGAGTCGATCGACATACGGGTCAGCCGCGGGGGGCTACCCTGAAACACTTGGTCGGCTCGTGCATCTGAGGAGGAAAGCGACTTGGCGAAGCCAGTGTCACCCCGGGGCCTCGCCAGGGAACGAGTCCTCGATGCCGCCCTCAGCCTGTTCGCCGAGCACGGAGTGCATGGCACATCGCTCAAGATGATCGCCGACCGCGTCGGGGTCAGCAAAGCTGCTGTGTACTACCAGTTTCAGTCCAAGGAAGACATCGTCATGGAAGTGATGCGTCCGACGATCGAGGACATGGCTCGCGTCATCAGAATCGCCGACGCGCTCGACGGTTGGGAAGCACAGCGGGCGGTCGCCATCAGCGGAATGGTGGAGATGGTCGTACGCCATCGACAACTGGCCGTGATGATCAACAGCGACCCCGGCATCGAGCAAATCATGATGGCTCAGCCCGACCTGAAGGCCGTGGCCGACCGACTTCGCGAGTTGATGGAGGGGCCGACACCCGACCCCATCAGCCGGATCGCATTCTCAGTCTTGTTCGGCGGGGTGGGCAAGACGGCCGCCGATCCCCTGCTCGCCGACATCGACGATGCCGACCTCCACCGCGCGCTCCTGGACCTGTCGAACCGGATCATGCAACCCGTCCCCGACAGCGTCGGCAATCGAGCACCTTAAGGCGTCACGGGCTCCGAGCAGATACCGGAAACCGTGGCGCGCCAGGTACTCCGACGCGCTGGGGAGCTAGCCCGCCGGCTGCGCACCGTGGAACACGGCCTCGACGTTGTTGCCGTCGGGGTCGCGGACGAACGCACCGAAGTAGCCGGGGTGGTACTCGGGCCACAACCGCGGCTCGTGGAGGGACTCGGCGCCCAGCGTCAGAGCGGCGTCGTAGAAGGCCCTCACCTCGTCGGTGCTGGTGGCCTGAAAGGCAAAATGGATCGGCGCGCCCACCTCACGGTCGGTGCCATCCTCGATCCAGAAGTCGGGCTTGCCGTTGCGGCCGTACCCGATGGCGGGCCCGACGTCCATCTGCCGGGAGTGGCCAAGCACTCCCAGCACGGCGTCGTAGTACTCCTTCGACTTGGTGTAATCGGCGCAGATGATTCCGAAGTGATCGATCACGGCTTCATCCTGGCATCTGCCACCGACAGAAGCTCAGAATGAAGTCGTACATTCAGGTCATGGGTTTCGATTCCGGAGCCGCCCCGGCGGCGACCTACGACCTCTGCATTCGCAACGGCACGATCGTCGACGGACTCGGCGGTGACCCGTACGTCGGCGACGTCGCGATCTCCGACGGGGTGATCGCCGCAGTCGGCTCCGTCGACGGCGAGGCGACGCGCGAGCTCGACGCCACGGGCCTGCTCGTCACCCCCGGCTTCATCGACCTGCACACCCACTACGACGGCCAGGCGATCTGGTCGGACCGCATGGTCCCGTCGTCGGCGCACGGCGTCACGACCGCGCTGATGGGCAACTGCGGGGTCGGCTTCGCGCCATGCAGGCCCGAGGACCACGACGTCCTCGTCGACGTGATGGCCGGCGTCGAGGACATTCCCGGCGTGGTCATGGTGGACGGACTGCCATGGACCTGGGAGACCTTCCCCGAGTTCCTCGATGCCCTGGATGCGGGCAAGCGAGACATCGACGTCGCGGCGTACCTGCCGCACTCCCCGCTTCGGGTGTACGTGATGGGGCAGCGCGGCGTCGATCGCGAACCCGCCACCGCAGAAGACCTCGCCCAGATGCGCAAGCTGGCGGCCGAGGCCGTCGAAGTCGGCGCCATGGGTTTCGCGTCATCGCGGCTGACGCTGCACAAGTCCGAAAGCGGCATGCCGATACCGAGTTTCGACGCCGGTCACGACGAGATCGAGGCAATCGCCCGCGGCGTCAAGGACGCGGGTGGCGGGCTGATCCAGTTCGTCCCTGACCTCGTCGCCGGCGATTACGAGCCCGCGCTGCAGACGGTCTTCGACGTCGCCGCCGACGTGGGCCTGCCGGTGACGTTCACGTTGGCCATCGGCAACGCGGGCGACCCGTTCTTCGAGGAGGGGCTCAACCTGGTCGAGAAGGCGAATGCGGCAGGCGGTGAGGTCAGCGCGCAGGTCTTCCCGCGGCCCATCGGGCTGGTCATCGGCCTCGAGCTGTCCGGTAATCCGTTCGTCCTGTATCCGAGCTACCGGGAGCTGGCGCACCTGCCGCTTGCCGAGCGTGTCGTCGAGATGCGCAAACCCGAAGTGCGCGAACGCATCTTGGCGGACACACCGGCGAGTGACGGGCATCCGCTGATGTTCGCGGTCCAGGCGTGGGACTGGATGTTCCCGTTGGGTGAGCCGCCGAACTATGAGCCCGATGCGTCGGACAGCATCGCCGCAAGGGCGCGGGCACGCGGGGTCAGCCCCCTCGAAGAGGCCTACGACCGCGTACTGGACGACGACGGACACGCGATGCTGCTGATCACGCTGGCCAACTTCCGGGACGCGTCACTGGACACCGTGGCCACCCTGTTCGGAAGGGACGATGTCGTGCTCGGCTTGGGTGACGGCGGCGCACACTACGGAATGATCTGCGACGCAAGCTTTCCCACCTACATGCTGGCGCACTGGGCACGCGACCGCGCGTCGGGCCGGCTGTCGGTGGCCGAGGCGGTGCGCGAGCTGACGACCGTGCCCGCCCGGGTGGCGGGACTGGCGGACCGGGGCCGCATCGCCGTCGGCTACAAGGGCGATGTCAACGTCATCGACCACGCGGCCGTGCGGTTGCACCGGCCCGTCGTCGCGCGCGACCTGCCAGGGGGCGGACGCCGTCTCGACCAGTCCGCCGACGGTTACGTCGCGACCGTCGTCTCCGGTGAGGTGATCGCCGAGAACGGCGTGCCGACCTCCGCGCGTCCCGGCAAGCTGATCCGCGGCAGGCAGCCCGCGCCGGTTGCCTAGACGAGTTCACCGTGCGTGAGTCTCGACGCGGATCTACGATGCGCATCGATGACTCAGTCCGCCTATCGCATCGATCCGATCACGGATCTTCCCCATGCGCGGGAGTTCATGGCCACTCCGGTCGGCCTGCACAGCCCGGGGCTGCAGCGTGTCCTCAATGTCCTTCGTGGTGAGCCGCTTGCGGGCAAGTACGTCTTGATCGAGGTCACCCCGCATCGGCGATGGCGCTTGGCACGACTGACCGGTGAACGTGGCCAACCCGTTCGCCTCCTCGACACCGAGTTCACCGATCTCGCGGCGGCCGAACGCGAAGTATTCGCCTTGCGCTGGAAGGAGCACGTCGGCCAGGACCTCGTCCTCGGCTGATTCCCATGCTCACGCTCACGGGTTACAGCGACAAGCTCTACTGCCGCCCCGGCGATACCGTCGCGTTCAAGGTCAACTGCGAAGCGGCGCCCGAATATCACGCCGAGGTCGTCCGGATCATATGCGGTGACACCAATCCCGACGGTCCCGGCGTCAAGGAGGTCGTCGTCGATACATCCGTCAACGGTGTCCACCCTGGGCGCCCGCAGCACATCAAGGCCGGCTCCTACGTAGAGGTGCCGAGCCGCCCGGTCCTCGAGAACTTGGAGAGCTTCTCGGTGGAGGCCTTCATCTGGCCAACAACGCCGGCAAAGGGTGTGCAGGGGCTCATCACGAAGTGGTCCGATTCCGAGGGCTTTGCGCTCATCGTCGACGGAGCGGGCGGCGTTGCACTGAAAACCGGTGACGGAGCACGAGATTCCGTCGTGACGGTCGGTAAACCGTTGCAGGTCCGGCGTTGGTATCGGGTCGGCGCGAGCCTCGATGCCGCGACCCGCACGGTCTCGGTCTTTCAGATCCCCCTCGACCCGGTACCCGGAATCGACGACGCCGGCGTGGTTGACGCTCGACTGGACCAGCTGCCGAAGGCGCACAACGGCCCTCTCCTTTTCGCAGCGTTCCCCGGTCCGGCAGCGGTGTTCAACGGAAAGATCGACAGTCCCCGGATCTGGAGCGACGTCGAGGCCGACGATCTCATGGGCGCCTGGGACTTCGGTTCACAGATGTCGTCTCAAACCGCCATCGACGGATCGCCCAATGAGCTCCACGGCACGGTGGTGAACTTCCCCGCCCGTGCCATGACCGGGTGGAATTGGACCGGCGAGGAGATGGACTTCAAACGGAACCCGTCCCAATGGGGCGCGATCCATTTCCACGACGACGACATCTACGACGCCGCATGGGAAACGGACTTCGAGTTGACGGTTCCCGAGACGATGACGAGCGGCGTCTACGCCGCGCGACTTCGCGCCGAAGGAGCCGAGGAGTACATCCCGTTCACCGTCGGACCCGCACCGGGCAAGGAGCAACGGATCGCGCTGATTCTGCCGACGGCGAGCTACCTGGCCTACGGTAACGACCACCTCGGCACGGACGGCGGAAACGGCGAGCTGCTCAACAACATCCTGAACGTCCTGACCCCACCTGATCTGTTCCTCAACGAGCACTGGGAGTACGGCGGGTCGCTCTACGACGAGCATTCCGACGGCAGCGGTATCTGCTACTCGTCGCGGTTGCGGCCGCTGCTGCAGATGCGCCCCAAGGTGCAGTGCCTTCTCGGTGGCTTCGGATCATCGAAGTTGTGGCAATTCAACGCCGACACCCACATCGTTGACTGGTTAGATGCCAAGGGGTTTGGCGTCGACGTCTACACCGACGAGGAGCTGCACTACGCCGGCTACGGCCTGCTGGAACCGTACGCCGTCGTGCTGACCGGATCGCACCCCGAGTACACCTCGACCGAGATGTGGGAGGCGTACCACGACTACCGCAACAGCGGCGGCCGGCTGATGTATCTCGGCGGCGACGGGTTCTACTGGCGCATCGCATTTCACTCGGATTGTCCCGGCATCATCGAATTGCGTCGCGCGGAGACCGGCGTGCGGGCGTGGGCGGCGGAGGCGGGCGAGTACTACCAGGGTTTCGACGGCCGCTACGGCGGATTGTGGCTGCGACAGGGCCGCGCGCCGCAGAAGCTCGTCGGCGTCGGATTCTCCTGCCAGGGCTTCGATCTGTCGTCGCACTACTGTCGCAAACCGGACAGCTTCTCGCCCAAGGTGGCCTTCATCTTCGCCGGTGTCGACGACGACGAACTGATCGGCGACTTCGGTTTGATCGGTGGCGGCGCCGCTGGCCTCGAGCTCGATCGCGCCGGCGCTGGGCTGGGAACTCCGCCGAACGCCTACATCCTCGCCTCCTCGGAGCAGCACACCAACGCCTACTATCTGGTGCCGGAGGAATTCCTCGAGACGGGACCGGCGCTGGGCGCTGCCGAGAACCCCAATGCCCGTGCCGATCTCGTCTTCTTCGAGACGCCCAACGCGGGGGCCGTGTTCTCCGTCGGCTCGATCGCGTGGGCAGGGAGTCTGTCGCCGAACGACTACGACAACAACGTGTCGCGCATTACCGAGAACGTGCTTCGGCGGTTCCTCGACCCAAGCCCGTTCGACTAGGTTTCGCACTATCCTCACGTCATGAGCGTGAAGGTGGATCTGGATCAGCTCGCCGATGCGCTGGCCGATTTTGCCTTCGCCTATCTGATCACCGTTGGCGATGACTACCAGGCGCGCACCGTCGCGGTCGATCCGGTGCTGCGCGACGACGTGCTCGACGTCGGAACGGTCGGCGGCGGCACGCGCCGGAACCTGGCCGCGCATGACGGCGTCACGCTGTTGTGGCCTCCGCGCGAACCTGGCGGCTACACGTTGATCGTCGACGGTCGTGGGCTGCTCAGCGCCGATGACGCGCCGCTACGGGTCGTGCCCAGCCACGCGGTGCTGCATCGCCCAGCGACCCCGGCCGCCGCGGCCTCGGCGACCGGCTGCGGCGACGACTGCATACCGCTCTGAACGCGAGTGGGAACCTCACGACAAAATCGGCGAAAACCGTCGCCACCTTCACACTCGGCGGGGAGCGCGGACACGAAAAGGCCCGGCTCGCAAGCCAAGCGAGCCGGGCCTTTCGTAGTAGCTGGACTTAGAAGTCCATACCGCCCATGCCACCGGTCGGGTCGCCCGCGGGTGCGGACGCCTTCTCCGGCTTGTCGGCGACGACGGCCTCGGTGGTGAGGAACAGAGCCGCAATGGACGCCGCGTTCTGCAGCGCCGAGCGGGTGACCTTCACCGGGTCGGCAACGCCGGCCTTCAGCAGGTCCTCGTACACACCAGTGGCCGCGTTCAGGCCGCTGCCGGCGGGAAGGTTGGAAACCTTCTCGGCGACGACGCCCGGCTCCAGGCCAGCGTTGAAGGCGATCTGCTTCAGCGGAGCCGACAGCGCGACACGCACGATGTTGGCACCAGTGGCCTCGTCACCCTCGAGCTTCAGGTCGTCGAGCGCGGGAGCCGACTGCAGCAGAGCCACGCCGCCACCGGCGACGATGCCCTCTTCGACGGCGGCCTTGGCGTTGCGGACCGCGTCTTCGATGCGGTGCTTGCGCTCCTTGAGCTCCACCTCGGTGGCAGCTCCGGCCTTGATCACCGCAACACCGCCGGCCAGCTTGGCCAGGCGCTCCTGCAGCTTCTCGCGGTCGTAGTCGGAGTCGCTGTTCTCGATCTCGGCACGGATCTGCGCGACCCGGCCCGCGATGGCGTCGGAATCCCCGGCGCCCTCGATGACCGTGGTCTCGTCCTTCGTGACGACGATCTTGCGAGCAGTGCCCAGCAGCGCGACGTCAGCGGTCTCGAGCGAGAGGCCGACCTCCTCGCTGACGACCTGGCCACCGGTCAGGATCGCGATGTCCTGCAGCATGGCCTTGCGGCGGTCACCGAAGCCCGGGGCCTTGACGGCGACGGACTTGAAGGTGCCACGGATCTTGTTGACCACCAGCGTGGAAAGGGCTTCGCCCTCGACGTCCTCGGCGATGATCAGCAACGGCTTGCCGGACTGGATGACCTTCTCCAGCAGGGGCAGCAGATCCTTGACCGTCGACACCTTCGACGACACCAGCAGGATGTACGGATCCTCGAGGACCGCTTCCTGACGCTCGGCGTCGGTGACGAAGTAGCCCGAGATGTAGCCCTTGTCGAAACGCATGCCCTCGGTGAGCTCGAGCTGCAGGCCGAAGGTGTTGGACTCCTCGACCGTGATGACGCCCTCGTTGCCGACCTTGTCCATGGCCTCGGCGATCAGGTCGCCGATGGTCTGGTCACCGGCGGAGATGCCCGCGGTGGCAGCGATCTGCTCCTTGGTCTCGACCTCCTTGGCAGACGCCAGCAGCGTCTCGGTGATCTTCTCGACGGCCTTCTCGATACCGCGCTTCAGGCCCAACGGGTTGGCGCCGGCAGCGACGTTGCGCAGGCCCTCGCGGACCAGTGCCTGAGCGAGAACGGTGGCGGTGGTGGTGCCGTCACCCGCGACGTCGTCAGTCTTCTTGGCGACCTCTTTGACCAGCTCGGCGCCGATCTTCTCGTAGGGGTCCTCCAGCTCGATCTCCTTGGCGATGGACACGCCATCGTTGGTGATCGTGGGGGCGCCCCACTTCTTTTCAAGGACGACGTTGCGGCCCTTGGGGCCCAACGTCACCTTTACCGCGTCAGCGAGGGCATTGAGGCCCCGCTCGAGGCCGCGACGGGCCTCTTCGTCATACGCAATTGTCTTGGCCATTGCGAAGTGATTCCTCCGGATTTGGGGATCGCACGTGTGTGGCCGGGATCAGTGCCCGCGACGGACGCCTAGGGTGTGCTCCCGCAGGTGCGGCCCTAGACTCACCGTCCCGACCTAGCACTCGCCGATCGCGAGTGCCAACGTCATTTCTAGCACTCGGCCATGGCGAGTGCAAGGTCGCTAGGGCGCTCGGAGACCGTCCAAGACCACCTCAGTAAGCCTCCCGGCGGTCTCCGGCGTGTATGCCTGCATGGCCTGGCATCCGACCACGATCGCCTTCACGTCCTTGACGCCGACGTCGCGCCGCACGGTGCCCGCGTCCTGCGCGGCGCTCAGCAACCCGCCAAGCAACGACAGGAACGCCTCCTCGAACTGGGGTAACGCGTCGTCGATCTTGATCCCGGCGCCGGCGAGCGCGTCGGTGAGGCCGCGGTCCGTCGCGCCCCACTGCAGCACGATCGAACGAAGGAAGGTGAACAGCGCGTCGCCAGGATCGCCCGACGTCAGCAGTGCGTGGCCGTCGTCGACGATTCCGCGGATGCGGTCCTCGATGACCGCGCGGAAGAGGTCGTCCTTGGTGGGGAAATGCCGGTAGACGGTGCCTGCGCCGACGCCGGCCCGCCGGGCGATCTCGTCGATCGGTACCGAGAGCCCCTCGGCCGCGAAGGTGTCGTAGGCGACCTCGAGTACGCGGGCGCGGTTGCGGGCCGCGTCCGCGCGCAGCGGCCGGTCGGGTTGAGCCAATTCACACCTCGGGAATAGTTAAGCGGGGCGTACGTTCCGTATAGTCGTAACCAAACGGGGCGTCTGCTCCGTTTAACACTGTACCGAGGAGAACCAATGCTTAAGTGGACATCCGCCGACATTCCCGACCAGACCGGCCGCGTCGCCGTCATCACTGGCGCCAACACGGGTCTGGGCTACGAGACCGCCGCGGCACTCGCGGCCAAGGGTGCGCACGTCGTGCTCGCCGTCCGCAACCTCGACAAGGGCAAGGACGCAGCGCTCCGCATCGCGCAGACCACTCCCGGCGCCAAGGTCGACCTGCAGGAGCTCGACCTGACCTCGCTCGACTCGGTTCGCTCGGCCGCCGAACAGCTGAAGTCGGACCACGACGCCATCGACCTGCTGATCAACAACGCAGGAGTGATGTTCACCCCGAAGTCGACGACCAAGGACGGCTTCGAATTGCAGTTCGGCACCAACCATCTTGGCCACTTCGCATTCACCGGCCTCTTGCTCGACCGCGTGCTCGCCGCACCTGGATCGCGCGTGGTTACCGTCAGCAGCGTCGGACACCGCTTCGCCCGTCAGGGAATCCGCTTCGACGACCTCCAGTGGGACCGCGACTACAGCCGCGTCGGCGCCTACGGGCAGGCCAAGCTGGCCAACCTGCTGTTCACCTATGAACTGCAGCGCCGCCTCGCCGGCACGCAGACCATCGCCACCGCGGCTCACCCCGGCGGATCGAGGACCGAGCTGACGCGCAACCTGCCGCCGCTGGTCGGCGCGCTGACACGACTGGTCGAGCCCCTCTTCCAGGGCCCCGACATGGGCGCCCTCCCCTCGCTGCGGGCGGCCACCGACCCCAGCGTCATCGGCGGGCAGTACTACGGCCCCGACGGTTTCGCCGAGCAACGCGGCTACCCGAAAATCGTGTCGTCCAGCGCGCCGTCGCACGACGTGGACGCACAGCGTCGGCTGTGGACGGTCTCCGAGGAACTGACCGGAGTCAGCTTCCCGGTCTAGCTTGGAAGTGTGTCGCTCTGGAGCCTCAAAAACGTGCTGCCCTATCCCCCGGCCCGCTATACCAAGGACGAACCCGAGGTCAGTGCGTGGCTGCGCCGAGGCGACCAACCGCCGGACTACGACTCCTTCGGGTTGGTGCAGTACCACTACGTGGCCAACCAGCAGAACACCAACGGCGACTACGGCCTGTACCGGGTCGAGCTCGCGCCGAAGGCCGGCGGGCCGGGGCCGCACTTCCACCGGGCGATGTCGGAGGCCTTCTTCGTGCTGTCTGGCGCGATGAGGCTCTACGACGGCACCGACTGGATCGACGGCACGCAGGGCGACTTCCTCTACGTCCCACCTGGCGGCGTGCACGGTTTCCGCAACGAGGCCGACGAGCCCGCGTCGATCCTGATGCTGTTCGCTCCCGGCGCACCCCGTGAGCACTACTTCGAGGGCCTCGCGCAGCTCCACGAGTTGACCGACGAGGAACGCAGCGCCTGGTTCATCGCCAACGACAACTACTTCGTCGAGTAGGCGGGGAGCCGGGCTGCCAGATACGGCGCAGTGCGGCTCCCCTCCGCACGGGCCACCTCGCCCGGAGTTCCCGACGCCACCACGCGACCGCCGGCATCGCCCGCTCCGGGCCCGAGGTCGATGACCCAGTCGGTGCCTGCCACCAGCCGCATGTCGTGCTCGGCCACCACGACGGTGTTGCCCGCGTCCACCAGCCGGTGCAGCTGACGATCCAACAGGTCCACGTCGGCGGGATGCAGGCCGGTGGTGGGTTCGTCGAGGACGTAGAGGGTGTGTCCGCGCCGCGGCCGCTGCAGCTCCGAGGCCAACTTGATCCGCTGCGCCTCCCCACCGGACAGCTCCGTCGCGGGCTGGCCTAGGCGCAGATACCCCAGCCCGACTTCCTGCAGTGTGGCAAGACTCCGCGCCGCGCCCTGAACGTCGGCGAAGAATTCCGACGCCTCGTCGACCGTCATCGCGAGCACGTCCGCGATCGTGCGGTCTCGGTAGCGCACCTCGAGGGTGTCCTCGTTGTAACGGGCGCCGTGGCACGTCGGGCACATGCCGTACGTGCCCGGCAGGAACAGCAGTTCCACCGACACGAAACCCTCGCCCTGACAGGTGGGACAGCGGCCGTCAGCGACGTTGAAGGAGAACCGGCCCGCCGTCCAGCCTCGCCGCCGCGCCACGGGAGTCGCCGCGAAGACCTTCCGCACGGCGTCGAACAGCCCTGTGTAAGTAGCCAACGTCGAGCGCGGGGTCCGGCCGATCGGGCGTTGATCGACGGCGACCAGCCTCTTGATCTGCTCGACGCCGTCTGCCGTCACGCCGATGCTCGCATCGTGATCGAGGTCGACGATCTCGGCGTCACCTTCGTCGCCGTCGGTCTCCTCGATCGCGCCGCCACCTAGTTGCCGCCTGACGACGTCGCCGAGAACCTTGTAGACGAGCGTCGACTTGCCAGAGCCGGAGACCCCGGTGACCGCGGTGTACACGCCGAGCGGGATGTCGACGTCGAGATCGCGCAGGTTGTGAAAGCGGATGCCCCGCAACGCCAAGGTGCCCGACGGGTGGCGCGGCGTGCGGGCGGCGGGGGCCTGGTCGCCGAACAGGTAATCGCGGGTGACGGACGCGGCCACGTCGGCAAGGCCGGCCACCGGCCCGCTGTAAAGCACCTCACCACCAAGCTCGCCTGCGCCGGGCCCGACGTCGACGATCCAATCGGCGCGGCGCACCACGTCCATGTCGTGCTCGACGACGAACAGCGAGTTACCCGCCCGCCGGAGTCGGTCGAGCACGTCGAGCAACGGCTCGGCGTCAGCCGGGTGCAGGCCTGCCGACGGCTCGTCGAGGACGTAGAGGACACCGAACAGGCCCGCGCGCAGCTGGGTGGCCAGCCGCAGACGTTGCAGCTCGCCCGGCGACACCGTGGGGGTGCGACGGCTCAGCGTCAGGTAGCCGAGTCCGAGGTCGATGAGGACCTCGATGCGGGCGACCAGGTCGGCGGCGATCATCGTCGCGACCTCGGTCAGCTCACCCGACTCAGTGGACTCGTAGGCGGCCTCGAACTCGGTGCGGGTGGCGGCGGGCCGGAGCGCATCTGCGAGTTCGATCAAGGGCAGCGCGACGAGCGCCGCGATGTTCTGGCCGGCGAACGTCACGGCAAGCGCCTCGGGCCGCAGCCCCGATCCGTCGCACACCGGGCAGTCGACGCTGTCGACGAACTTCAGCACCCGCCTGCGCATCATCGCGCTCTGCGAGTTCGCCAGCGTGTGCCGAACGTGCCGCTCGCCGCTGGAGAAGGTGCCGTTGTAGGTGTAATCGGCGATCACGTCATGTCGGTGGGGGTGGATCTCGACGGTCGGCTGCTCGTCGGTGAAGAGGATCCAATTGCGTTGCCGCTTTGGGAGTTTGCGCCACGGCTTGTCGATGTCGTAGCCGAGCGTGATGAGGATGTCGCGCAGGTTCTGCCCCTGCCAGGCTCCCGGCCATGCGGCGACGGCGCCCTCGCGGATGGTCAGCGACGGGTCGGGAACGAGCGTGTCCTCGGTGACCTGGTGAATGCGGCCGAGGCCGTGACACTCGGGGCAGGCGCCAACGGCGGTGTTCGGGGAGAACGCGTCGGAGTCCAGTCGCTCGGTGAAGCCACGCGGGAACGTACCGGCGCGGGAGAAGAGCATCCGCAACAGGTTGGACAGCGTCGTGACCGTGCCGACCGACGACCGCGACGATGTCGCGCCACGGCGCTGCTGCAGCGCCACGGCGGGCGGCAGCCCGGTGATGTCGTCGACCTTGGGCGCGCCGGTCGGCAGCAGGAGCCTGCGGGCGTATGGGGCGACGGACTCGAAGTAGCGGCGTTGCGCCTCGGCGTAGATCGTGCCGAAGGCCAGTGACGACTTCCCCGACCCCGAGATCCCGGTGAACGCGACGAGTGCGTCGCGCGGGGCGGCGACGTCGACGCCGCGCAGGTTGTGCACCCGGGAGCCGAAGACCCGGACGAACGGATCGTGCTCGGCGGGCGTCTCCTGCGGCATCCGATCATTCTGCGCGTGGCCGACCGGACTATCGCGTAGGAACCGTCACTGAACCGATTGCCCGGCCAACGGCACGAATTCCCACCCGGCCGCGCTCAGCGCCGGAATCGCGGCCGCCACCCCCGCGGAGGTGCCCGACGCGGGATGGTTCATGTGGGCCAACACGATCGACCCCGGCGTCGCTCCCGTGATCGCGGCGCCGACCTTGGCTGCCGGCAAGGTCGCGCCTTCGTCGGCGTTGACCGAGAAGCCGACGGGAGTGAGCCCGAGCTCGTGCACGATCTGTACGGCGACATCGTCGTAGTGGGCGGTGCCCGTGCGGTACCAGGATGGCGCCTTGCCGGTGAGCGCCGCGAGGCGGGTCTGATTGGTCCACACCTCGTCGACCGCCTGGTCGGCGGATGTCGTTCCCGCGATCCCGTATGCGGACCGGCCCGTCACCGACAGCGGTACGTGGCGCGTGCCGTGATTGCCGATCTCGAACAACGGATCGGCGGCCAACTGCTCGGCCCGCCCAGGGTTGGCATCGATCCACTTCGAGCAGAGGAAGAGCACGGCAGGCACGTTGTTGCGCTGCAGCGTGTTCAACAAGGCCTCGTCGCACGCGTGGTCGCACGCGTCGAACGTCAGCGCGAGTTGGCGACCCGTCGCCGCAAACCCCGTCACGATCCCCGGCAGCGCCATGCCCCACTGCGTCGGCGTCTGCCCGGCGTTGAGTGCCGCGATGGACCCGGGGTCGAGACCCGATGCGGCGGCCGCAGCGGCGGGCCTACCGACACCGCTACCGAGGACGGCAGCGGTACCTGCGATGGTCGCAAGGAACGTCCGACGGGTGTGCACCAGCGGACGGTAGGTCCAGAGCCTGAGTCCACCTTGGGAACGAGGTGGCAAAGCTCTGGACGCGGGTCGTCGACGACACGCCGAGAGGAAATGCGCAGCCGGAACCCCTTGCCCTAGACTGCCCTTCGACCAGATAGGAGTCTCAGGGTGCGGGCTTACACAGCGCCCAGCACCCAGGCGTTGCGGGGCTGGCAGCGTCGGGCTTTGGTGCGCTATCTAACGTCGGCTCCTCGCGACTTTCTCGCGGTCGCGACCCCGGGAGCAGGCAAGACGGCGTTTGCGCTCCGCATCGCCGGGGAGCTTCTGACCCAGGGCGTCGTCGAGCGGATCACCGTCGTGGTCCCAACCGAGCACCTCAAGGTCCAGTGGGCGCAGGCCGCCGCAGCGGTCGGGATGTCGCTGGACCCCAAGTTCAGCAACTCATCGGCGCAGAACTCCGACGAGTACCACGGCGTCGTCGTCACCTACGCCCAGGTGGCCAGCCACCCCGGCCGACACCGGGTCCGCACCGAGAACCGCAAGACACTCGTCGTGTTCGACGAGATCCACCACGGCGGAGACGCCAAGAGTTGGGGCGACGCGATCCGGGAGGCATTCGACGACGCGACCCGCAGGCTGGCGCTGACCGGCACGCCCTTCCGCAGCGACGACAGTCCGATCCCGTTCGTCAGGTACGAGCGCGGCCCCGACGGGCTGGAGCGCTCGCAGGCCGACCACACCTACGGGTATGCCGACGCGCTGGCCGACGGTGTGGTGCGGCCGGTGGTGTTCATGGCGTACTCGGGCGAGGCCCGGTGGCGGGACAGTGCGGGCGAGGAACACGCCGCCCGCCTTGGTGAGCCGCTGAGCGCCGAGCACACGGCACGGGCTTGGAGGACCTCGCTGGATCCCACGGGTGAGTGGATGCCCGCGGTCATCGCTGCGGCCGAGACCCGGCTGCAGCAGAAGCGTCAACACGTACCCGACGCCGGCGGCATGATCATCGCCTCCGACCAGACCGCGGCCAGGGCCTACGCGAAGCTGCTGACGGAGCTCACTGGCGAGGCGCCGACGATCGTGCTGTCGGACGACAAGGGTTCGTCGGACCGCATCACGAAGTTCTCGCAGGGCACCAGCCGGTGGCTGGTGGCAGTGCGCATGGTGTCCGAGGGCGTCGACGTGCCCCGGCTCGCGGTGGGGGTGTACGCCACCAGCGCGTCGACCCCGCTGTTCTTCGCGCAGGCGATCGGCCGGTTCGTGCGCTCCCGCCGACCGGGCGAGACGGCGAGCATCTTCCTGCCGTCGGTGCCGAACCTGCTCATGCTGGCCAGCGAGATGGAAGCGCAGCGCAACCACGTGTTGGGCAAGCCGCATCGCGAGTCGCAGGGCGACGAGTTCGAAGAATACGAAGAGAAGCAGAAGTCCGAGCCCAGCGAGATGGACAACGGCTTCGAGATGCTTGGCGCGGACGCCGAGCTGGATCAGGTGATCTTCGACGGCTCGTCGTTCGGCACGGCGACGCCGGCGGGCAGTGACGAGGAGGCCGACTATCTCGGCATCCCGGGTCTGCTGGATGCCACCCAGATGCGAGATCTGTTGCGGCGCAGGCAGGAAGAACAGTTGGACCGCCGGACCGCGGCGGGCGGAACGGTGCCGGTGGTGTCAACGACGCACGGCCAGCTGCGCGACCTGCGGCGTGAGCTCAACGCACTGGTCACCCTGGCCCATCACCGCACCGGCAAGCCGCACGGCTGGATCCACAACGAACTCCGTCGGCTCTGCGGCGGACCGGTGCTTGCGGCGGCGAACTCCGAACAGATCTCGGCGCGCATCGAGGCGGTCCGGTCGCTGAAGACCTAACCTTCCAACCATGCCCGCCGATGCACCCACGATCCTGGCCACCAGCGGTGGGATCCAGGAGGGGCGACGAACCCGACTCGCCTTCAGCGCCCTGACGGACTACGCCGTCGACCTGTCCGGGACGACGGGCCGAGCACCCCGGGTCTGCCTGCTGGCCACCGCGATGGGTGACGACCGGGCGACACTGCACTACCTCACCGAGGCCGCGCAGGAGCGGGGCTTCGCCGTATCGCACCTGGCCTTGTTTCCCATGCCCAACGTCGACGACATCACCGAACGACTGCTCGCACAGGACGTGGTGTGGGTGTTCGGCGGCAGCGTGGCGGGACTGCTGGCGATGTGGCGACTGCACGGGGTCGACGCCGCGATGCATGCCGCCTGGCAGGCCGGGGTGGTACTGACCGGCATCTCGGCAGGGTCGATCTGCTGGCACGTCGGCGGCACGACGGACTCGTTCGGGCCGGATCTTCGGCCCGTGACCGACGGACTGGGCTTCGTGCCGTTCTCCAACGGCGTGCACTACGACTCCGAAGAGGAGCGACGGCCACTGCTGCAGCGCCTGGTGGGTGACGGCACGCTCCCGTCCGCGTACGCCACGGACGACGGCGCGGGCGTGCTCTATCGCGGTACCGAATTCGTGGAGGCGGTCGCCGAGAACGGCGGCGCCGGAGCATATTTCGTGGAGTCCGGTGTCGAAACCGCGCTCGACGTGCGTCGGCTCTGATCCATGGCGGACATCGCGTTGCGTCCCGCCACCACGGACGACGCCGAGTTCTTCTTCGCACTGCACAAGCGGTCGCTCGGCCCGTACGTCGACCAGATCTGGGGTTGGGACGACGACGAGCAACGCGCTTACATGACAGGCGTTTTCGATCTGGGTCGCGTCCGCGTCATCGTGGTCGACGGCGTGGACGTCGGAAGGCTCGACGTCGAGGAGCGCGACGACGAGGTCTTCCTCGGGCTGATCGAACTGGCGCCCGAGTATCAGGGTCGCGGCATCGGCAGCCGCGTCATCAGCGAGCTCATCGACGGCGCCGACGGCAAGCGCGTGACGCTCAGCGTCCTCGGTGTCAACGAGCGGGCGTATCAGCTGTACCGCAGGCTCGGTTTCGCCGAGGTCTCGCGAGACGGCGTCGCGCCCGAGGTCCGGATCCGGATGGTGGCCGTCATCGCGTCGCGGTGAGCGATTCGAAGTGGGTCTGCATGACAAGCCGCCGAGCGTGCACAGAGGGCGGAAACGATCACGGAATCCCGCCATGGACACACGGTGGGCGGCGGTCGACGTGGTGTCCCGCGACGACATGATCCGCGCCGGCAGCGACTGAGCGCGGGTTACAGCCCCAACAACTCCGGCAGGTCGGCGACCGACTCGATGACGTGGTTGGGCTGCATCGCGTATTCGTCTGCGGCCCAACGATCCAACGTGTCCTGCCGGAACTTGCCTGTGCGCACCAGCACCCCGGTCATGCCGACCACCTGCGCGGCCAGCACGTCGTTGTTGAGGTCGTCGCCGACCATGTACATCTCCTCGGGGTCGACGCCCAGGCGACCGGCCGAGGCCAGGAAACCCTCGGGCGCCGGTTTGCCGACGGCGGTGGCCTTGCGCCCCGACGTCTCCTCCATGCCGATCAAGTACATGCCGGTGTCGATCCGCAGCCCCTCGGTGGTGTTCCACGACGTGCTGCGGTGCATGGCGACGACGGGCACGCCCTGGGCCATCCAGTCGTAGACGCGGCTGAGCGTGACGTGGTTGTACTCGGGTCCTGCGCCGCCGAGCAGGACGACATCCGGCGTCTCGGGCACCGCATCGCCGACCTCACTGGCGTAGACGAGGTCGATACCAGGCATGTCCTCGCCGATCTGGCCGCTGTTGACCAGGAAACATCGCGCGCCCGGATAGCGGTCCCTGACGTAGTCCGCGGTCAGCACTGCAGCGGTGATCACCTCGTCGGCGACGACGTCCATGCCCGCATCCGTGAGCAGGCCCGCGATCTGGCTACGGGTGCGCGTCGTGGTGTTGGTGAGGTACGTCCGCGCAATCTGGTTCTCCGCCAGAACCCGCAAAGACTCCGCGGCGCCGGGGATGGCCTGCCACGAGGTCACCAGGACGCCATCGATGTCGAACAGCACTCCACCGACAGCCATGCAGCCGACAGTAAACGGCCCATGTCCCGGCGCAACTCGGGCGCCCACTAAGAGTGAGCCGGCCCTCGGATCCAGTCGCAGTCGGCCACCCACGGCGATGCCGCCGCGGCGACCGACCACGCCAGTTCAGCGGGTACGTCGAGCACGCGGTAACCCTTCACGCCCGCGGGCGTTGCCGCGATCAGCGTGGCGACCCCGGCGCGGCGCTGAAACAGCGTCTGGCGTGCGGTCCAGCCGATGATGCCCTCGGCGGCCAGGCAGTCGCGGCGCCGGTCCAGGCTGCCTGACCTGGCCACCAGCCAGCCGTTGCCGACGCGATGGCCCAGCGCGCGGGACCGGTCCGCGGCCAGGAACACCCCTGCGGCGATAACCACTCCGCACAGCACCCACGCCCATGGCGTCACTGCGGCGACGACCGCCGTCACCCCCAATCCGACCGCGAACAGCGCCGGAAGCGCCAAGGCGCGCGTCCAGCGCCTGCGGGTGGCGGCCGGACCATGGTGGCGCAACTCACCCGTCACCGCGTCCGGCTGTCCGATCAGTTCGGTCAGCACCGCCTCGGCCGTCGCGGCCGGGCACGGTGGCAACAGCAGCGACGCTTCACCCGACCCGACCACGCCGGTCATCACGGCATCAAGGCGTGCACCGCCGAACGCCCGCACCAGCAAGGGTTGGCGGATCGTGCCGCCGCGCAGGCGACGCATGTCGTAGGTGTGTTCGCGCACCCGCAGCAGGCCGTGCTGGAGGTGCAGCACTCCGGCCCCCTTCTCGTCGCGCCGGGACAGCACCAGGTTGCCGAACGTGACCAGGGAACGAACAACGGAGAGAAGCACTCCGAGGAG
The DNA here is from genome assembly GCF_014202335.1 of Mycobacterium sp. AZCC_0083. Lineage (GTDB taxonomy): Bacteria > Actinomycetota > Actinomycetes > Mycobacteriales > Mycobacteriaceae > Mycobacterium. Next base: position 322,976 of record NZ_JACHGP010000003.1, read on the forward strand.
CAACAGGGCGAGCACTGCCACGCCCACGGTCGCAGCCACGCCGAGGCGCTCGGCGGCGTCGAGACTCTGCTGCGTGAGCGGCGAATCCTCTAGTGCCGCAACGGCACCCGTTTGGTAGATCACGCCGACGGCGGCGGCGATCGTGGCGAGTCCGGTGAAGCTCAGCGGGCTGTACCGCAGCCACGACGGCTGCCACCGCGCCAGCACCCGCTCCGCCGGTGCGACGTCGTCACCGGTCTCCAGCGAGTCCGCGAGCAGGAGCGCGCGCAGCGCCGGCACCTCGTCGGCCCGGACGGCGTCGAGTGCGAACCCGGCGTCGCCCTTGACCTCTTGCCCCGTGCTGACCTTCACGACGGTCAGCCCGAGGATCCGGTGCAGCACCCGCGCATCGGTCGACACCGAGCGAATCCTGTTGCGCGGCACCGACAGCACCGAGCGCTGCAGTACGCCTTCGCGTAGCTGGATCTGTTCGGCGTCGATCCGGTAGGTGGTGGTGAACCAGCGCGCGACGCCGAACCCGACCATCAGCACCAGCACGGCGATCGACCACATCGCGTTGCCCGTCGCCGACCCCAGCACGACGGCGCCGATCAGCAGCGGGACCTGCCGCAATATCTCGTGCACCGGATGTACCAGCAGCATCAGCGGACTCAGCCTGCGCCACGGCACGGGAGCCGTCACGTCGCGTCCCGATCGCCGATCGCGGCGATGTCGGTCAGGTGCGCGGCGATCCGGTCGGCCACCTCGGAGTCCAACGCGACGATTCGCACCGCACCCGCCGACGACGCCGTCGTCACCGTGACGTCGGCAAGGCCGAACAACCGCGCGAGCGGACCCCGGTGAGTGTCGACCGTCTGCACGCGCGAGATCGGCGCGATGCGACGCTCCTGCACCAACCAGCCGGACCGGGTGTACACGGCCTGCGCGCCGACCTCCCAGCGGTGAACGCGGTACCGCCACACCGGCGCCACCACCACGAACGTCGCGATACCGACGACGGTCACTCCGGCCGCGACGGCGTGCAGCCAGCCCAAGCGCGCGTCGAGCACGAACCACACCACCTGCGCCACGGCGAGCACCGCCCATGGGATCGCCGCGCCGATGGCCCATACCAGCGGCGCCTTGCGGCTTGGCGGATTCGCAGGATCGACGAGTGTCACCATCCGTCTGAGTATGGTCTTGCTCATGAGCGCCAACAGCAAGTGGACCGCTGCCGACGTGCCCGATCAGACGGGCCGGGTCGCCATCATCACCGGTTCCAACACCGGCCTGGGCTATGACACCGCCCTGATACTGGCCAGCCGCGGCGCGCGCGTCGTGCTCGCCGTCCGCGACACCGACAAGGGCAACGCCGCCGCCGCCCGCATCGTGGGTGCCCACCCTGGCGCCGACGTTGCGGTCCAGCCGCTGGATCTCGGCTCGCTGCAGTCGATCCGGACGTCCGCCGAGGAGTTGAAGGCGGCCTACCCACGGATCGATCTGCTGATCAACAACGCCGGCGTAATGTACCCGTCGCCGCGGCAGACCACCAAGGACGGCTTCGAGCTTCAGTTCGGCACCAACCACCTCGGCCACTTCGCGCTGACCGGGCTGCTGTTGGAGAACCTGTTGCCGGTCGAGGGTTCCCGCGTCGTGACGGTCGCCAGTCTCGGCCATCGCTTGCTCGCCAAGATCCACTTCGACGACCTGCAGTTCGAACGCAGCTACAACCGGGTCGCCGGCTACGGGCAGTCGAAACTGGCGAATCTGCTGTTCACTTACGAGCTTCAGCGCAGGCTCGGCGGGCACAACGAGGCGACGATTGCGGTTGCCGCGCATCCAGGCCTCTCCGACACCGAACTGGCGCGGCACATGCCCGGGGTGTTGGTCCCCGTGGTGGGGCTGGTCGCGCAGAACCCGGCGATGGGCGCGCTGCCGACGCTGCGGGCGGCGACGGACCCGACGGCGCGCGGCGCCGAGTACTACGGACCCGACGGTATCGGTGAATCGCGTGGCCACCCGAAGGTCGTCAAGTCGAGCGCGCAATCGCACGACCAGGACATCCAAGGCCGGCTCTGGACGGTGTCCGAGGAGCTCACCGGCGTCACCTACCCGCTTTAGTCCATGCGGTCCGTCGAAGAACACCAGCGCGTCGTCGCTGGGTTGATCACTCCCCGCCCTGCCGTCACCGTCGATATCGGCGACGCACTCGGACTCGTCCTTGCCGACAACGTCGTCGCGCCGCTGTCGTTGCCGGGGTTCGACAATTCGGCCATGGACGGCTACGCCGTCGTCGCCGAGGACATCGCCGACGCGTCGGACGAACACCCGGTGAAACTGCCGGTGGCCGAGGACATTCCGGCCGGGCGCACCGACGAGCTCGTGCTGATCGCGGGTACCGCACACCGGATCATGACCGGCGCGCCGCTTCCGGCCGGTGCGACGGCGGTCATTCCGGTCGAGGCCACCGACGGCGCCACCGACGTCGTCAAGATCCGCGCAAGCGCGCAACCCGGCCAGCACCTCCGTCGCGCAGGGGAGGACGTCACCGAGGGCACCATCGTGCTGCTGGCGGGGCAGGTGCTCACCCCTGCCGCGCTGGGGCTGGCCGCGGCGCTCGGCCTCGGCGAGTTGAACGTCGTTCCGCGACAACGGGTTCTGGTGATGTCGACCGGTTCGGAGCTAGTGGCACCCGGGACGCCGCTTCTGCCTGGCCAGATCTACGAGTCCAACGCCGTGATGCTGGCCGCGGCGGTTCGCGACGCGGGTGGCGAAGTCACCACCGTCGCAATGACGTCCGACGACGTCGACACGTTTCGCGCCACGCTGCTGGAACACGCGGCCGCCGCCGACCTGATCATCACCACCGGAGGTGTCAGCGCGGGCGCATACGAAGTGGTGAAGGACTCGCTGGGCGACGAGGTGGAGTTCGTCAAGGTCGCCATGCAACCGGGGATGCCACAAGGTGCGGGGCGCTTCGGCGGAGCCGAAACGACAGGCTCCAGCGGGGGGACGTCGATCATCACGCTGCCCGGCAACCCCGTCAGCGCCCTGGTGTCGTTCGAGGTGTTCATCCGCGCCCCGTTGCGCGCGGCGATGGGTCTGCCCCACCCGGAACGCTCGCGAATCACCGCCGAGCTGACCGAGTCGCTGACCTCACCGCGCGGCAAGCGGCAGTTCCGGCGCGGCGTACTCGACCCGCAGGGGCGCTCCGTCACCAGCTACGGTCCTCCTGCGTCGCACCATCTGCGGTGGCTGGCGTCGGCCAACTGCCTGCTGGAGATCGGCGAAGACGTCGTAGAACTCGCGGCCGGTTCAGCCGTGCGCGTGTGGGACCTGGCCTAAACACCCGGCCGGGCCGGTCGATACGTATTATCGAGGCGCCATGGCCAGACCCGCGAGACCACCCGCAGATGATCACCAATCCGAGATCGCACGACTGGTCGACCTCGTCCAGTCGACCATTCCGCCGGTGCACCGCGCCGGCCTCCCGTTCATCGCGGGTGGGCTGGGCCTCGCCGCCGCGGGTCGTCGCCACCGATGGGTACGAGCCACCGGCCTGACGGCCGCCGCCGCGTGCGCGGCGTTCTTCCGTCACCCGCCACGTGTTCCACCGACGCGGCCCGGACTTGTCGTCGCGCCTGCCGACGGACGCGTCACCCTGATCGACAAGGCCACTCCACCAGCCGAGCTCAACCTGCCCGACGTCCCGATGAACCGGATCAGCATCTTCCTTTCGGTGTTCGACGCGCACGTCCAGCGCGCGCCGATCGGCGGCGAGGTGGTGACCGTCAAGTACCGGCCCGGCCAGTTCCAGTCGGCGGACAAGGCCACGGCCAGTGCAGAGAACGAGTGCAACAGCGTGTGGATCCGCACGCCGGACGGCGACGACGTGGTCGCGGTTCAGATCGCCGGGTTGGTCGCCCGCCGGATCGTCTGTTCGACGCACGCCGGCGACAAGCTCGCGCTCGGTGAGACGTACGGCCTGATCCGGTTCGGCTCGCGCCTGGACACCTACTTTCCTGCCGACGCGAAGGTACTCGTCGAGATCGGTCAACGTGCCGTCGGCGGCGAGACACCACTGGCGGAGCTGGCGTGAGTCCCGACTCTCGAAAACGCCCTACGCGGGGGCTACGGATTCTGCCAAGCGCGACGACGGTGCTGGCGATCTGTGCCGGACTGACGTCGATCAAGTTCGCGCTCGACGAGAAGCCGTGGATCTCGCTGGCCCTGATCGGCGCGGCCGCCGTCCTCGACGGCATCGACGGCGGCATTGCCCGCGCGCTGAACGCCCAGTCCCGGATGGGCGCCGAGATCGACTCGCTCGCCGACGCGGTCAACTTCGGGGTGGCGCCCGCACTGGTGATCTACGTGACGATGCTGCAGCACTCGCAGGTCGGCTGGATCTTCGTGTTGCTGTACGCGGTGTGCGTCGTGCTGCGGCTGGCCCGCTTCAACGCCCTTCTCGACGACGACACCCGACCGGCCTACACCCGCGAGTTCTTCACCGGCATGCCCGCGCCCTGCGGCGCCATAGGAGCGATCGGCCCACTGGTCGCCATGATGCAGTTCGGCCACGGCTGGTGGACGTCGCACTGGTTCGTCTGCCTGTGGCTGGCGTGCAACGCCGCGCTGCTCGTCAGCCGGGTGCCCACCCTGGCATTGAAGGCGATCTCGGTGCCGCCCAACGCCGCACCCATTCTGCTGATCCTTGTCGCAGCGGCCGCCGCTGGGCTCCTGCTGTTCCCCTACATCCTGGTGCTGCTGATCATCGCCGGGTACCTGTGCATCATCCCGTTCACCATCCGCAGCCAGCGTTGGGTGGCCGCGCGCCCCGAGGCGTGGGACGTCGAACCGCGTCAGCGGCGTGCCGTCCGCCGCGAGGCGCGACGCGCTGCGCCCTATCGGCGTTCGATGGCACGATTGGGTCTGCGCAGACCGGGCTCCGGGCAGTGACGACCAGTCACGAACAAGACGAGACGCCGCTGTCCCACCTCAGGTTGACGGCCCGACTCAACACATCGGCCATGGACTCGCGCCGCGGCGTGGTCCGACTCCACGGGGAAGTCCTTGGTGCGCTGGGCATTCGGGAATGGGATGCGATATCGCTGACGGGTGCGCGCACGACGGCAGCGGTAGCCGGCCTCGTCGTCACACCGGGTGTGCCGCCCGGCACGATCCTGCTCGACGACGTCACGTTGTCCAACGCCGGCCTGCGGGAGAACTCCACGGTGATCGTGGCGCCCGTGACGGTGCACGGCGCGACGTCGGTGACGCTGTCCGGGTCGCGGCTGGCCACCCAGTCGGTATCCCCGGCGACGCTGCGACTTGCGCTGCTGGGCAAGGTGATGACGGTGGGCGACACGGTCTCGCTGCTACCGCGCGACCTCGGCCCCGGCACGTCGACGTCCGATGCCACGACGGCGCTGGCGACATCGGTCGGCATCACCTGGACCTCTGAATTGCTCACCGTCACCGGCGTCGACCCGGCCGGTCCGGTAAGCGTGCAGCCGAATTCCCTTGTCACCTGGGGCGACGGAGCACACCTTGCGACGCAGTCCACCGCCGGCCAGCAGGCCGTCATCGCCCCCAGCCTGGCGCCAACCACCCCGCCCATCCCCGTCGACGACCTCAGGGGCGCACACAACCAGGTGGGTCGGCTGACCGAGTGGCTCAAGCTCGCGCTCGATGAACCGGCACTACTCGAAACCCTGGGCGCCAAGCCCAATCTCGGTGTTCTGGTATCGGGTCCCGCTGGCGTCGGAAAGGCCACCCTGGTGCGCGCGGTGTGTGCACAACGACGCCTGTTCGAGTTGGACGGCCCCGAGGTCGGGGCGCTGCGCGCCGAGGATCGGCTGGCCTCGGTGTCGTCGGCGGTCGCGACGGTCCGCAACGGCGGCGGGGTGCTTCTCGTCACCGATGTCGACGCGCTGCTGCCGGACACCCATGACCGACAACCCGAGCCGGTCGCGACCTTGATCCTGGCCGAACTCCGTTCCGCGGTGGCCACTTCGGGGGTGGCGTTCATCGCGACGTCGGCGGTGCCGGACGCCGTGGATGCGCGGCTGCGGGCACCCGATCTGTGCGACCGCGAGCTGAGGCTGAGCCTGCCCGACGGCGCCACCCGCAAGGCGTTGCTGGAGGTGCTGCTGCGCGGGGTGCCCGCAGAATCGCTCGCGCTCGACGAAATCGGCGAAAAGACACCGGGTTTCGTGGTCGCCGACCTGGCCGCCCTCGTACGGGAAGCGGCACTGCGGGCCGCCGCGCGGGCGAGCGGCGACGGAAAGCCGCCCGCGTTGACGCAGGACGACTTCACCGGTGCCCTTTCGGTGATCCGCCCGCTGTCCCGGTCTGCCACCGAGGAGGTTGCCGTCGGGTCGATCACGCTCGACGACGTCGGCGACATGGTCGAGACCAAGCAGGCGTTGACCGAGGCGGTGTTGTGGCCGCTGCAGCATCCCGACACGTTCGCCCGCCTCGGGGTGGACCCACCGCGCGGAGTGCTGCTGTACGGCCCGCCCGGCTGCGGCAAGACGTTCGTCGTACGCGCGCTCGCCAGCAGCGGGCGGTTGTCGGTGCACTCGGTGAAGGGCGCCGAGCTGATGGACAAGTGGCTCGGCGCTTCGGAGAAAGCCGTCCGCGACTTGTTCAGGAGGGCACGGGATTCCGCGCCGTCGCTGGTGTTCCTCGACGAAATCGACGCGCTGGCGCCGAGGCGCGGCCAGAGCGTCGACTCCGGAGCCACCGACCGGGTGGTCGCCGCACTGCTCACCGAGCTCGACGGCATCGACCCGCTGCGCGACGTCGTGGTGCTCGGGGCAACGAACCGACCGGATCTGATCGACCCCGCGCTGCTGCGGCCTGGTCGGCTGGAGAAGCTGGTGTTCGTCGAGCCGCCGGATGCGCAGGCGCGCCGCGACATCCTGCGCGCCTCGGGCAAGTCGATCCCGTTGAGCCCCGAGGTGAACCTCGACGAGCTCGCCGACGGGCTCGACGGCTACAGCGCCGCCGACTGCGTGGCGCTGCTGCGGGAGTCCGCGCTGACCGCGATGCGGCGGTCGATCGACACGGCGGACGTCACCGCCGCCGACGTCGAGAAGGCCAGGGCGACAGTGCGTCCCTCGCTGGACCCCGTGCAGGTGGAGGCATTGCGGGCGTTCGCGGCCGGGCGTTAGGTGGTCGTATGACGAGCACGGTGGTATCTCCGGACGGCTCGCAGATCGCCTTCGAGTCGTACGGTGACGGACCCGCCATGCTGCTGGTACATGGCGGCACCGCGACGCGGATCAGGTGGGCACCCGTACGCGAGAAGCTCGCGGCCAGGTACACGGTTCACGAGATGGACCGCCGCGGCCGCGGTGGCAGCACAGCGGAGGTCGGTCCGTACAGCCTGGCCCGCGAAGGGCAGGACGTGGCCGCCGTCGCGGAGGCGCTCGGTGGGGACGTCTACGTCGTCGGGCACTCCTACGGAGCGCTCTGCGTGATCGAGGCTGCCCTCGTCACCTCGGCCTTCCGGCGCATCGTGCTCTACGAGCCGCCGATGCCCTCGCCGGGCGCGGACGTCATGCGGTCCGAGCTACTGGCATCGATGAGGACGATGAGCGACCCGGAAGCGATCCTGGAAACGTTCTATCTCAACGCCTTACAGCTGCCGCAGGCCGCTGTGGACGCCCTCAAGGGGACCGAGGTCTGGCAGGCGAGAGTGACCGCCGCGCCGACGATCATCCGGGAGATCGACGAGGTCAACGAGTTTCGGGCCACCGACCGTCTCGCCGGTATCACCGCACCGGTGCGGATGTTGCTCGGCACCGAGAGCCCGACGTATCTGCGTGCGGCGACGGCGGCGATCGCCGCACAGCTTCCGGACGCCCGCGTCGTTGCGGTGCAGGGCCAGGCGCACCAGGCCATCGATGCCGATCCCGACCAGTTCGTCCGGCTGGTGTTCGACTTCGATGCGACTACGGACGGGCCTCGAGCACCAGGTTGAACGGTGTCTCGGTAGCCCGCCGGAAACGGGTGAAACCGCCTTCGTCGACCACGATTTCGCGCAGTCGCGCTTCGCCGGCCTGAGCGCCGAGCGCGGGACCCTTGCGCGCGAGTGAGACGGGCACGCAGATCTGGGTGGACGCGCCGTACATCACCCGGCCAACTGGGTTGAGGTTGTCCTCCACCCGGTCATTCGCGAACGGCTCGACGATCATCGCCGTCCCGTCGCCGTTGAGCGCCTGCCGCGCGTGCCTCGACACGCCGATCGGATCACCCATGTCGTGCAGGCAGTCGAAGAACGCGATGAGGTCGAAGCCCTTCTCCTGGTAGCCGACCGCATCGGCAACCTCGAAGCGCGCGTTGGATGCACCTGCCGCCGCGGCCTTCTTGGCGGCGACGTCGATCGACTCGGCGTGATAGTCGTACCCTACGAACTCCGAGTTGGGATAGGTCGTCGCCATCAAGATGGTGCTGGCGCCGTGCCCGCAACCGACGTCGGCGACCTTTGCCCCGCTCTCCAATTTCGCCACGACGCCGTCCAGTGCGGGCAACCAGGCGCCGATCAAACTGCTGTTGTAGCCGGCGCGGAAGAACCGCTCGGTTCCCTCGAACAGACACGGATGGTGCTCACCCCACTCCATGCCACCCCCGGACTTGAAGTTCTCCAACGTGTGACCGAGGGCGTGAAACGTCGCCTCGACGATGTTGTACGCACCGGGCATGTCGACCGGACCGTTCGGGTCGGTCAAGCACAGCGCCTGCTCCGGGCTCAGCGACCACTTGCCGGCTGACGCGTCGAACTGCACGTATCCCCCTGCACCCTGGTTGCCGAGCCATTCGCGCACATACCGCTCGTCGGTACCGGTGCGCTGCGCCAGCTCGCCGGGTGTCAGCCCGCCTTTGGCCAACTCGCGATACAGCCCGAGCCGATCCCCCACCAGGATCAGCGTCGCACTCATCGCGGCCCCCAGATCACCGACCGCCTTGCCGATGAACTCATTCAACTTGTCTTCGTCGATCGTCATGCTGTTTCCTCCCGCAGACATGGATGGCCAGGCACAGGCGTCAGGCCGCCGGTTTGCTGTATGCCACCTGTGAGCGTGCGCCCCGGGTATGCCATGGCGCTGTCATTCCGCCAAACGCTCTTCCAAAACATGTGCTACGGCCCGTAGCACATAAGCGCTACAGTTGATGAATGTCCAACGTCATCAGCCAGCGCGAGCTGCGTAACGACAGTGGCGCGATCATGCGTCGGGTCGAAGAGGGCGAACGCTTCACCGTCACCCGCAACGGTTCACCGGTGGCAGACCTGGTGCCACACGTCACGTCGGCGTCCGAACGGCCGCGGTTCGTTGCCGTCGTCGATATCGCTGCCGGGTTGGATCAATTGCCACCCTGGGGCGTCCAGCGGTTCACCCAGGACTTGCTCGACCTTGACGACGCGGTCGACGACAGTGTCAACGACCCGTGGTGACCAGCCGCCACGACCGTGCGCTGCTCGACACCTCCGTCGTCATCGACGTCCCTTCCGACGTCGTGGCATCGCATGCCAGCACCGCCGCCGTCAGCACGATCACCCTGGCCGAGCTGGCGTATGGGCTACACACCGGCGATCCTCTGATCGACGCGTCGCGCGAGCAGCGCTACCACTGGATTCTGGCGACATTCGACCCAGTTCCGTTCGACGCACGCGCCGCACGTATCTATGGCGCCCTGTGCGCGCAAGTCCGCGCCAGCGGACGCGATCCGAAGCCACGCAGGTTCGACTTGCTGATCGCCTCAGTGGCCGTCAGCCTCGGCGTCCCGCTCATCACCCGCAACCAAGCCGAGTTCCGGGGCATCCACGATGCCCTCGACGTCATCGCGGTCTGAGTCAGCCCCGTTCGGCCAGCGCGGCCAGCTTGTCCACGGATGCCTGCAACTTGTCGGCGGTGGTGGCGCGGGCGCGCACCATGCGCTTCTCGTCGGTGAGCCGTGACCAGTCGTAGGTGTGGGTGACGCGGGTGAGCGCGTCGTCCAGCGGCTCGAGCTCCCAGCGCCACAGGTGGCCGGGCGGGGTCCCACCCGGCTCCGACGGCCGCCACGCGATGAGCCGCCCCTCCTCGAACTCCTCGACGTGGTTCTCCCGCGCGGCACCCGTCGTGAGCGACATCGTGAATACCGCACCAACACGCCGCACGCGCTGACCGGCAGGCGCCTCGGCGAGATTGTCGTTGCCATCCCAGCGCGGCTGCTGAGCCGGATCGGCGATCAACTCGAAGATCACGTCTGCCGGGGCGGCGACGTCCCGGCTTGCATTGACCACCCTGCTCTCGTCGGACATGCCCTCATTCAACCTCAGCCGTTGACAGTCCCCCACCGACATGTCACAGTAGGACTATCTAACTAGGCAACGTCAAGATCGGAGTCCGACATGACCACCATCGCCCACACGTCGACGGTCATCCGCGCTGGTGACCACGATCGGGAGAAGACCGCGAACCTCCTCGGCCAGGCGCTTGCCCAGGGGTACCTCGACATGACCGAGTACGAGCGCCGGGTACAAACCACGTTCGCCGCGAACACCACCGCTGAACTGCGCGAACTCGTCGCCGACCTGCCGTCGGCGTACCTGCGGCGCACCGACCCGCGCAGGCGCGCCGCCCGTCAGCGCGCGGCCCGAATGTCGGTCCGCCTTCACCTCGCCGGGTACCTGACGATGGTCATCATCGTGCTGACGGTGTGGCTGGCCGTCGCCCTGTCTGCCGGCGCCTGGTACTTCTGGCCGATCTGGCCAATCCTCGGCGCCGGCATCGGTGTGCTCGGTCACGCGATCCCGATCAAACTCGCGATGCGGGCCTAGCGATCTTCGTCCACTGATTGACGGCGGCGCGGATGGTCACTTCGTCGGGCACCGTGTCGGACGCCCATGCGACGTACCCGTCAGGGCGAATCAGGATGGCCGCGGGCAGCGTCGGGTCGCCGTGCACACCATTCGCCACCCCCGGCAGCTCGATGTCAGTGGAGGCCCGGGTGAGCAACACGAAGCGACCCGTGCGCAGCAGCTCGAAGAGTCGCTGCGCGCCACAGTCGACGTCGGGCATCCGCCGTCCGACGAGCTTGTGCGCGCCCCTCGGACGCGCGTAGTGGATCCCGATCCCGGTGAGCAGACCGCCCAGGATCCGGCGCCCGATCGGAAGTCCGAGGATGACGGTGACGGCGACTCGGCGGAAGAGCCTGCGAAACGCGCTGGTTCCGAGCACCAGCGTGTTGAACGCGTCGGTCAACCGCAGCACCGTCGTACCAACGGGGTGCCGCTCGGCCTGATAGCTCTCGAGCAGACCGGCCGGAGCAGTCCCGCGCACGGCCTCGGCGAGCTTCCACCCGAGGTTCATCGCGTCGCCGATGCCCGTGTTCATGCCCTGGCCACCGAGCGGTGAATGCACGTGCGCGGCGTCGCCCGCGAGGAACACCCGCCCGACCTGGTACCGGCGCGCCTGCTTGCGTTCACTGAGAAACCTTGAGCTCCAACGCATCTCCGTGACCCCCAAGTCGGTCCCGGCGATGCGGATCATCGCGTCCCTCATCTCGGTCTCGGTGACGGGCTCGTCGAGCGGCGCCTGCTCGCGCAGGCGGTCCCACACGATGAGGCGGAACCATCCGTCGCCGAACGGCACCACCAGCACCACACCCGCGACGCTGTTCCTGGCGAACAGCCCTTCCTCGGGCGGGCTCGGGATCCTGACGTCGGCAAGCAGGATGTGGGTCTCGTACTGCGTGCCGACGAAGTCGACGCCGACCAGTCGGCGAACCGCGCTGTGCGCACCATCGCAACCCACGACGTACTTGGTGCGCAACGACGTGCCGTCGCCGAGGTCCACGGTGACGCCGTCGGCGTCCTGGTTCAGCCCGACGACCTCCGCGCCGCGCGCGACGTGCACGCCGAGTTCCGTGGCGCGCGCCTCGAGCACGCGTTCGGTCCAGCTCTGCGGCGCGATCAGCAGCATGGGATACCTGCTCTTCAGCTCCCGCAGGTTCAGTACCGCGCCGGGGGCCGGGGCAACCTCGTGGATTTGGACCCCGTGCGGCAACAGCTCATCGGCCATGCCGCGCGAATCCAGCAGTTCAAGCGTCCGGGCGTGCACCGCGAACGCCCTGGTCATGTTGGGTGTATCGGCACGGCGCTCCACCAAACCCACCCGGATGCCCCGCATCGCGAGCTCGCACGCCAGCGTCAAACCCGTCGGGCCCGCGCCCACCACGATCACGTCGTTGTCAGTCATGGTTGTCATCTCCTCGATTTCATCGTCGTTGCCTCCAGCGTCGCGCTCGGGCCGATCGGTCGAATCAGTGAAATCACCAGTCCTACGATTTGAGCGTGCTCCACGGCCGCGGACGGGAAAGCGCTCGGATCGACGAGCTGATCGCGTCGGCTCGCGACGGCGAGAGCGGTTCGCTGGTGCTTCGCGGCGAGGCCGGCATCGGTAAGTCGGCGCTGCTGGGTCGTGCGGCGGACCTCGCGACCGGGATGCGGGTGCTGCCCGGCACCGGCGTCGAGACCGAGTCCGAGCTGCCGTTCGCGGGACTTCACCGGCTCCTGCTGCCGGTGCGCCACCTGGTCGACCTGCTTCCGCCGCCACAGTGTTCTGCGATGAAGAGCGCGTTCGGCGACGGGCCCGTCGTTGGCACCGACCGTTGGCTGCTGTCGCTGGCCGTGTTGAACCTGCTGGCCGAAGCCGCCGTCGAATCTCCCGTGCTGTGCATCGTCGATGACGCCCAGTGGCTGGACAGCGCCAGCGCCGACGCGCTGACCTTCGTCGCACGTCGCATCCAGGCCGAGGGCATCGCAATGCTGTTCGCGGCGCGCGACGATCCGCTCCGGCCGTTCGCCGCACCCGGCCTACCGCAGCTGCAGCTCACCGGCCTCGACGAGGCCTCCGCCGACGCGCTGCTCTCCGAACGAGCGCACGTGCCCGTCGCCGCCGCGGTCCGCGACCTGATGTTGTCGGGGACGCTCGGAAACCCGCTCGCGCTCGCCGAACTGGCCGAGTCGTTGAGCGCGGCTCAGTTGACGGGAACGGCCCCGCTTCCCGATCGCCTTCCGGTCGGCGCGGACGTCGAACACCTCTTCGGCGACCGGGTCCGCCGCCAGCCCGCCGATACCCAGACCTTCCTGCTCGTCGCGGCGGCCAGTGACTCCGACGACGTCGACCTGGTGATCCGCGCCGCGCGCTCGCTGGGCATCGACGCAGGCGCGCTCGACGCGGCAGAAACGGCCGGCCTGGTGATCATGCGCGCCGGCGCACTGACGTTCCGTCACCCCCTGGTGCGGTCGGCGGTCTATCGGGGCGCGACGTCCCAGGCGCGCCGAGCCGTCGAGCTGGCACTGGCCGACGCGCTCGACGCAGTGAAGGACCGTGACCGTCGCGCCTGGCATCGGGCCAACGCCGCGACCGGGCCGGACGACGCGATCGCCACGGAGCTGGCCCACGTCGGCGACCGGGCCGGTGACCGTGGTGGGCACGTCGGAGCGACGGCCGCCTATGAGCGCGCCGCCGAGTTGACCACCGACGACGACAAGCGTGCGGTCCTGCGTGCCGACGCCGCACGGGCAGCCTGGTTGGCGGGCCAGCCCGACAGGGCCCGCGACCTCCTCGACAGGGCCGCGCCCTCCAGCGCCGACGCACCACTGCGCGGACGCATCGCACATCTGCGCGGAACCATCGAAGCCGCCTGCGGCGCACCCGTGGCGGCCTACGCGACACTCGTCGCCGGCGCAGAACTGATCGCCGAAGCCGAACCCGACCTTGCCGGTTTGATGATCGCCGAGGCAGGCCAAATCGCTTGGGGTACGGGCGATCTGACTCGCATCGCGGAGGCGGGGCGGCTGCTTGTCGCGTTGCCGGGCACGGCCACCAACCCGGGCGCGCGCGTCGTCGTGGGACTGGCCACCTTCATGGCGGGCGACGGCGCGGGCGCCGCCCGAGAACTGGCCGCCGCCGCCGACCTCGCAGAGAACTCCGACGCACCGCACATGGTGATGCTCGCCGCCGCGGGCGCGATGTTCATCGGCAACGACGTCAGGGCCATCGACCTGTTCACCCTCGCGGTGGCCAGGGTGCGTAGGGCGGGCGCGGCAGCCACGCTGCCCATCCTTCTCGCGCCACTGTCGACGATCGAGATGTTCACCGGTCGCTACGTCGCCTCCACCACGGACGCGACGGAAGGACTCCGGCTCGCCACCGAGACCGGTCAGGACAACCCCGCGGCGCACATGCGCAGCGTCCTCGCCTGGCTTGCCGCCGTGCGGGGCCAATCGGACGAATGCGTCGACCTAGCGAACGAAGCGCTCGCCCACGCCATCGGTCAACGACTCGGCCCGCACGCAGCGATCGCGTCGTGGGCGCTGGCCCACAACGACCTGGCCTCTGGCCGCTCGGAGCAGGCCTTCGATCGCCTGCAGGATCAGGCCGCCGCCCCCGCCGGCGAAGGCAACCAGATGATCAGCCTGTTCGCGGCGGCCGACCTGGTGGATGCGGCCATCCGCACCGATCACGGGGACGAGGCGCAGAACGCAGTGCTCCGGCTGCAAGCCTGGGCCGCCAACACCACCGCTCCGTGGGCGCACGCGTTGGTGTTGCGGTGTCGGGCACTGCTCGCCGCGGACGACGACGACGCCGGCCGTCTGTTCTCCGAAGCTCTCGAACTCCACGCGAGTGGTGGGCGCCCCTTCGACACCGCCCGCACGGCGCTGATGTTCGGCGCTCGGCTGCGCCGTCGACGCCGCCGGGCCGACGCCCGCAAGCACCTTCGCAACGCGCTCGAGACGTTCGAACGGCTCGGCGCTACCTCGTGGGCCGAGCAGGCAAGGGCCGAACTGCTGGCCACCGGCGAAACCGCACGCAAACGCGACGTCAGCACGCTCACTCAGCTGACTCCGCAGGAGTTGCAGATCGCACGACTGGTCGCCGCAGGATCGACCAACAAGACCATCGCGGCGCAGCTGTTCCTCAGCCCGCGCACGGTCGACTACCACCTGCGGAAGGTCTTTTCGAAACTGGGGCTCTCGTCGCGCGTCGAACTCGTCCGACTGTCACTCGACGACGACGCGTTATCCCCTCCCCGTAAACTGGCCTGAGACAAAGCCAGCCACACTTCGACGGCTGGCACCCCGACATCGGAGTGCCATGCTCGCCATTCTTCTTGCGCATGCCGCGGCAGCGGTACTCGCGCCGGTGCTAGTGCACCGCTGGGGACGGCAGGCCTTCTATCCACTCGCCCTCGTCCCGCTCGGCTCGCTGGTGTGGGTCGCCATGAACTGGCCGGGGCGCGGCGACAAGACGATCCACGTCGACTGGGTGCCCGAGCTGTCGATGAACATCACGCTCCGGTTCGACGCGCTGGCCGCGATCATGAGCGTGCTGGTGCTCGGCATCGGCGCGCTGGTGCTGTTCTACTGCGCCCAGTACTTCCACCACCATGACGGCCACACCGAGAAGCGGCTTCCCAGTTTCGCCGCCGAGCTCGTCGCGTTCTCCGGCGCGATGTTCGGCCTCGTGGTCAGCGACAACATGCTGCTGCTCTACCTGTTCTGGGAACTGACCACGGTGTTGTCGTTCCTACTGGTCGGCCACTACGCCGAGCGTGCGACCAGCAGGCGGGCCGCCACCCAGGCGCTTCTGGTCACCACCGCGGGCGGGCTGGCGATGCTGGTCGGCATCGTCATCCTCGGCACCGCGAGCGGCACCTACCTGCTGTCCGAACTGGTCGCCAAACCGCCGACCGGACTGGCCGTATCGATCGGCGTGGCCCTGGTGCTGATCGGCGCACTGAGCAAATCGGCGATCGTGCCGATGCACTTCTGGCTACCAGGCGCGATGGCCGCACCCACCCCGGTCAGTGCGTACCTGCACGCGGCCGCGATGGTGAAGGCCGGCGTGTACCTGGTGGCCCGCATGACACCCGGGTTCGCCGACTCACCCGCGTGGCGCCCGATGGTGGTGACCCTCGGCCTGGTGACCATGCTGCTGGCCGGCTGGCGCGCGGTGCGCGAGTACGACCTCAAGCTGATCCTCGCGTTCGGCACCGTCAGCCAACTCGGGCTGATCACCCTGATGGTCGGCGCGGGTGGCGGCGACCTGATGCTGGCCGGGTTGGCGATGCTGTGTGCGCACGCCATGTTCAAGGCCGCCCTGTTCATGGTCGTCGGCATCGTCGACCATGCGACCGGCACCCGCGACATTCGACGCTTGGCATGGCTTGGCGATCAGTACAAGCCGCTTCTCGTCGTCGCCGTCGCCGCGACCGCCAGCATGGCCGCACTGCCACCGTTCCTCGGGTTCGTCGCGAAGGAAGCGGACTTCACCACCCTCGCCCACAGCGCATCGCTCGGGAGCGCCGCGCCGTTCGTGCTTGGCGGCGTGGTGTTCGGCTCGGTGTTCACCACGATCTACAGCCTGCGCTTCATCTACGGCGCCTTCGCCCGCAAGGGACGGCCATCGCCGAGCCAGCGGGTTGCCGAAATGCACCATCCACCAATCACATTCCTGCTCGCCCCGGCGATACTGGCCGCCGCAGGTCTGGTGTTTGGCGTGTGGCCGAAGGGCCTCGACCACGTGCTCGACGGCTACGCCGACACCCTGCAGGGCGGCGCGGAGTACAAGCTGGCGCTATGGCACGGCGTGAATCTGCCACTGCTGCTGTCGATCCTGGTGCTCGCCGCGGGCACCGCGGCGTTCTTCGCGCGCAAGCGGCTGCGCCGCGCTCGGATCGATTACGTGCCGCTTGGCAATGCCGACCGCATCTACGACGCGGTGATTCACGGCGCCGACGTCTTCGCGGTGCGGCTCACCGCGTTGACGCAGCGCGGTTCGATACCGGCCACGCAGACGGTGATCCTGTCGACGCTGGTTCTGGTGCCGGTGGCGATGCTGGTGTTCGGGGCACGCGACCGGCCGGAGCTGCGGCTCTGGGAGTCGCCGCTGCAAGTCGTCATCGGGTTGATCATCCTTGCCGCGGCGCTCAGCGCGACCGTGCTGCGCAACCGGTTGGCCGCGGTGCTGCTGGTCGGCGTCACTGGCTACGGCTGCGGCGTCATCTTCGTGTTCCACGGCGCACCCGACCTGGCACTCACCCAATTCCTGGTGGAGACACTGACATTGGTGATCTTCGTGCTGGTGCTGCGCACCCTGCCCGCGGAGGCGGACCGGGCCAAGATACGGCGAAACCGGATACCGCGCGTGCTGCTGGCGGTTGCGGTCGGCGCCAGCGTCACGACGCTCGCCGCGTTCGCGATCGCCGCACGTACCACGACGCCCATCGCCGAGCTTCTCCCCGATGCGGCCTACTACCGCGGCTACGGCTCGAATACGGTCAACGTGCTGCTGGTCGACATCCGCGCCTGGGACACCATGGGAGAGATCTCGGTACTCCTTGTCGCGGCGACGGGCGTGGCATCGATGGTGTTCAGGCACAGGCGTTTTGGCTCGGCACCACGCGTCGCCGACGCCGGCCAGCCCGACATCGGCCGGATTCCCGCGCTGCCGACGAGCCCCGCCGTCGGCGACATCACCTGGCTGCGCGGCAGCGAGCTTCGCGATCCCCGATACCGGTCGTTGGTGCTCGAGGTCGCGACCCGACTCATCTTCCCGCTCATCATGGTGCTGTCGTTCTACTTCTTCTTCGCGGGCCACAACACTCCTGGCGGCGGCTTCGCGGGCGGCCTGACCGCAGGGCTCGCCCTGGTGCTGCGCTACCTGGCGGGTGGCCGCTACGAACTCGGCGAGGCGCTGCCCCTCGACGCGGGCAAGGTGCTGGGCGCTGGTCTGATCCTGTCTGCGGGCACGGCAGTGACGTCCCTACTGCTGGGCGCCCCCGTGCTGTCGTCAGCCGTGCTGCAGTTCGAGCTTCCAGTGTTCGGGCACGTCAAACTCGTCACCGCACTGTTCTTCGACCTCGGCGTCTACCTCATCGTGGTCGGTCTGGTCCTCGACGTCCTGCGCAGCCTCGGCGCGCGCGTCGACGTCGAGATGGCTCAGCTGTCGCCGGGGACCCGATGACCTATCTCGTTCCGCTCGTGCTGATCGGCGGCCTCATCAGTGCCGGGGTGTATCTGCTGCTCGATCGCAATCTCACCCGAATGTTGTTGGGGCTATTGCTGGCAGGCAATGGAGTCAACCTGCTGATCCTGATGGTCGGCGGTCCGTCGGGCAATCCGCCGATCCGCGGCAGGACCAGCGACGGCGAGACGACCACCGCCGATCCCCTTGCGCAGGGCATGATCCTGACCGCGATCGTCATCTCGATGGGTATCGCAGCGTTCGTGCTCGCCCTGACCTACCGGTCGTACCGGCTGTCGAGGGCCGAGGAGGTCGCCAACGACGCCGAGGACGCCCGCGTCTCCAAACTCTCGGCCACCGCACTCGACGAGGACCGGCCCGAACCCGACGTCCGCAGCGACACCGACGAACCCGACGAGCTCGACGCCCTGCCCGGGCACGAGGGGTCCCGATGAATGGCCAAGTGCTGGCGCCGCTTCCGGTCCTGATCCCGACGATCGCCGCGGCAGCGACGTTGTTCGCAGGCCGACGGCCACGGTTGCAGCGCACCATCGCGGTGCTGGCGCTGGCGGCCGTGGTCGCGGTGTGTGCAGCGCTGCTGTACTTCGCCGACCGCGACGGCACCATCGCCGTACAGGTCGGCGGCTGGGGGCAGAGCGTGTCGGGGATGGGGCCGCTCGGCATCACCCTGGTAGTCGATCGGCTCTCCGCGATGATGCTGCTGGTGTCGGCGATCGTGCTGCTGGCAGTGGTCTTCTACGCCATCGGGCAGGGCATCAGGGACGGCGACGAACATCAGCCGGTCTCCATCTTCCTGCCCACATACCTGGTGCTGTCGGCAGGCGTGTGCACGGCGTTCCTGGCCGGTGACCTGTTCAACCTGTTCGTCGGATTCGAGGTGCTGCTCGCAGCGAGCTTCGTCCTGCTGACCATCGGTGCGAGCACCGAACGGGTCCGCGCCGGGATTGCCTACGTCATGGTGTCGATGGTCTCGTCGCTGATCTTCCTGATCGGCATCGCCCTGATCTACGCGGCCACCGGCACCCTGAACATGGCGGAACTGTCGGTGCGGCTCGACGGCGTTCCTGCCGGTACCCGCACTGCGTTGTTCGCGGTGCTGATCGTCGCGTTCGGCATCAAGGCCGCGGTGTTTCCGCTGTCGGCGTGGCTTCCGGACTCCTACCCCACCGCGCCCGCACCGGTCACCGCGGTGTTCGCCGGCCTGTTGACCAAAGTCGGTGTGTACGCGATCATCCGGGCGCATTCGCTGCTGTTCCCCGGCGGCGCGATGGACCGCATCATGCTGGTGACTGCGCTGCTGACGATGCTCGTCGGGATCTTCGGCGCCATCGCGCAGAGCGACATCAAGCGGCTGTTGTCCTTCACCCTGGTCAGCCACATCGGCTACATGGTGTTCGGCATCTCGCTGTCCAGCGCGCTAGGCATGGCCGGCGCCATCTACTACGTGGCCCATCACATCGTGGTGCAGACGACGCTGTTCCTGGTGGTCGGCCTGATCGAGCGGCAGGCAGGCGCGTCGACGCTGCAACGGCTGGGCGGGCTGGCCGCAGCCAGTCCGCTGTTGGCGTTGGTGTTCTTCGTGCCGGCGCTCAATCTCGGTGGCATTCCGCCGTTCTCGGGGTTCATCGGCAAGGTGGCGTTGTTGGAGGCGGGCAGCCAGGACGGCTCGGTGCTGGCTTGGATGCTGGTCGGGGGCAGCGTGGTGACGAGCCTGCTGACGCTGTACGTGATGGCCCGGGTGTGGACGAAGGCGTTCTGGCGGCCACGCGCCGACGCACCCGAGGGCAATCTGGCGGCCGCGTCGCCGTCGGCGCTGCTCAACGACACCGAGGACATCGCCTACGCCGATCGCGACGACGTCGGCCGGATGCCGGTGGGCATGCTGATCCCGACCGGCGCGCTGATCGCCGTGGGCCTGACCCTCACCGTGCTCGCGGGCCCGATCTTCGCCTACACCGAGCGCGCCGCCGACGAAGTCCTCGACCGCGGGCACTATATCTCGGCAGTGCTGGGGGAAGTCCGATGAGGCGGTCGCTGCTACGGGTCTGGGTGCTGTGCTGGCTCATCCTGGTGTGGATGTTGTTGTGGGGCAGCATCTCCGCAGCGAACGCACTGAGCGGTCTGGCGATCGCGCTGGTGATCACCGTGCTGCTGCCGCTGCCCCCGGTGCCCATCGAGGGCAGGCTGTATCCGTTGTCGCTGCTGCGATTGGTCGTGCAGGTGGCCTACTACCTGGTGCTGTCGTCGGTTCAGGTGGCCTGGCTCGCGATCAAGCCGGGGCCACCCCCGCGCACGGCGGTGCTGCGGGCGCACCTCGCGCTCAAGTCGGATCTGGTTCTGGCCTTGGCGGTCAACGTGATCAACCTGATTCCCGGCTCGATCGTGCTGGAGATCGACCAAACCCGCCGGATGATCTACGTCCACGTCATCGACGTGGGATCCGACCGTTCGGTGAGCCGGTTCTACCACCAGGTCGCCGAGGTGGAGCGGCTGATGATCGCGTCGTTCGAGCGAGGAAGCGACTGGAACCCGTCGCAGGAACGGGAGGACGCATGACGACCCAGCGAGAAGCGAAGCGGGATCGCGCATGACAACCGTCTGGATCATCGCGGCGGTACTCCTCACCGCGGCCGCCGCCATCACGATGTTCCGGCTGCTCGCCGGTCCCGGCACGCTGGACCGGTTGGTGGCGCTGGATACCTTCGTCGCGGTGACGATGTGCGCCATCGGCACATGGGCTGCCTACAGCCTCGACACCACCGTGACCTACAGCCTGACCGCGCTGGCGCTCATCAGCTTCGTCGGCTCGGTCAGCGTGGCCCGTTTCCGCGTGCGGGACACCAACCGCGACGACGGGACGCCGCAATGACTTTCAGCGCTGTCCTCGACGTCCTGGCGGCCGTGCTGGTGCTCGGCGGATCGATACTCGCCCTGACGGCTGCGATCGGCGTGGTCCGGTTCCCCGACACCCTGTCGCGGATGCACGCCGCCACCAAGCCTCAGGTACTCGGTCTGCTGCTGGTGCTCGCCGGCGCGGCGATCCGGCTCCGCGGAAACGCCGACGTGGGCATGGTGATCCTGGCCGGGCTGTTCACCGTGATCACCGCGCCGGTGGTGGCGAACCGGGTCGGCCAACTCGCGTACCGGGAGCAGAGCTTCCGTGACGACCTTCTGACCCGCGACGAGATGGCCGAGTACGACGAGAACTGATGCCGTCAGTAGCGATCGATCTCGATCAACCGTTCGTCGCTGATTCCGAAGTGATGCGCGATCTCGTGGAGCACGACGTGCCTGATCTCGCGGCGTAGACGATCGGAGTCGCCGCCAGCAAGTCGGGTGATCGGCCCGCTGAAGATGCTGATCCTGTCGGGAAGCACTCCGAAGTACATGCTATTCCTTCGCGACAGCGGTATGCCGCGGTACAGGCCGAGCAGCGGCTGCCCGTCGGGAGGCTCGTCCTCGACGACGATCTCGACGTTGCTGATCGCCGCGCGGAGATCGTCGGGCAGGGTGTTCAGCGCGTCGTCGATCGCCTCTTGGAACGGGTCATTGAGCTCCGGCACCGAACGCGCGTCCATATCCGCAATGGTGCCAGATCGGCGGGCGCCCAGATCTTGATCGGGTTGGTTACCTCGCATACCGGGAACAGAACTAGCGTGGCGATCGGCCCACCCCGACGAAATGGCGGAGCATGACCAGAACTGACGACGACTCCTGGGACATCACCGAAAGCGTCGGCGCCACCGCCCTTGGCGTGGCCTACGCCAGGGCCAGCGAGAGTACGGGGTCCTGCCCACTGTTTCGCGATCCGTTCGCGCAGTTGTTCGTCGACGCCGCGACCGCCAAGGGCTGGCGACCGCCCACCGGTGCGATGGCCGAGCGGATCAAGCACGTCTCGCCCTATGCCGCGTCGCGCACCAAGTGGTTCGACGACTTCTTCACCACGGCGGGCGCCAACGGGATCGAGCAGGCGGTGATCCTGGCCGCCGGACTGGACGCCAGGGCGTGGCGGCTGCCGTGGAACTCGGGCAGCACCGTCTTCGAGATCGACCAGCCGCAGGTCCTGGCGTTCAAGGCCGAGACCCTGGAAGCTCACGACGCGCAGCCTGCCGCCCGCTACGTCGCCGTGCCCGTCGACCTCCGTCACGATTGGCCGAAGGCGCTGCGGGAAGCGGGTTTCGACGCGGATGCACCGACGGCCTGGTCGGCGGAGGGACTGCTGCCCTACCTGCCCAACACTGCTCAGGACGAGCTTTTCGAGCGGGTCGACGAGCTCAGCGCACCCGACAGTCGGTTCGCCGTCGAGGCATTCGGCCCCGACTTCTTCTTCCCCGAGTATCTGGAGCAACGGCGTGAGCAGATCCGACGGATGAAGGTGGAGGCCGGGGAGGCCGATGACGACACCCCCGACGTCGCCGACCTCTGGTACATCGAGGACCGCACCGACGCCGCGGACTGGCTGTCGGGCCACGGCTGGGAAGTCAGCTCGATCCCGGCGCGTGACCTGATGGATCGTTACGGCCGCGACAGCGGGGACGCGGCGATGCGCACGGCGTTCGTCGAAGGTCGACGGCTGCCCCGCGTCTAGTCCGCGGAGCCGCCCTCGGCGAGCTGGAATTCGACCATGGCGGCCACCGTCTCGACGGCGTCGCGCAACGCGTCCAGCCGTTCGGCCGCGGACGGAGCCGCGAGCACCGAGTACCGATCGGCTTGACCCATCGGTACCCGAGCTGCCAACGCGTACAGCCGCTTTCCCGCATCGTCGCCGGGCTCCGGCTCGCCGAGCAGGTGCTGCTTCGACGGCAGCTGCGCACTCTGGGACGAGGCGATTCGCTCGAACACCTCCATCAGCCGGTCCTCCACGACAGCGATGTCCTCACCGGTGACGCTCGCCCCCGGCTCGTCGGGCCACGGTTCGACGTCCGCCTTCGGGTACGGGTCGTCGTCGAGCCAGGCCGTCACCCGGATCCGTTCGCGCATCTCGCATTCGAGCAAGTACCGGCCGTCACCGAGGTCCTTGCAGTTCACGATGTGGGCCATGGCCCCGACGTCGAGCCGAGCATCGCCGCCTCCGACCTCGCGGCCCGCGGCGATCAACACGACCCCGAATTCCCTTGCACCGCTGAGGCAGTCGCGGACCAGCGCGCCGTAGCGCGGCTCGAAGATGCGCAGCGGCAGACCCTCACCAGGCAGCCGGACGCTCTCCAACGGGAACATCGGCCTGATGGACACTGAAACATTCCCCCTGTCGCTGCGCTCCGCCGGCCGGAGCCCTACAGAACCAGCTCCGCGATCAGCGCGTCGACCACCGGGCGCAGGTCGCCGTCGTGCTCTTCGGCTACCCGGCGCTGCCGCTGATAGGACGCACCGCTGTAGATGGCCGACACCTGCGCCAACTCATCGGCACAGCCCAACGACTTCGCGACCGGTTCCAGCCTGTTCAGAATTTCGTCGAGATCCTCGGTGACCAGCCGCTCGTTGCTGTCCTCGTCAAGGATGATCACCGCGTCAAGGCCGTAACGTGCTGCGCGCCACTTGTTCTCCTGCACGTGCCATGGCGGCATGGTAGGCAGGTGCTCACCGGCATCGAGACGACGGTCGAGATCGACGATCAGGCAGTGGGTCAGCGCGACCAGCGCTCCGAGTTCGGCGATGTTGGAGATGCCGTCGAAGATACGCACCTCGATGGTGCCGAGATGCGGCGAAGGCCTTATGTCCCAACGAATCTCGTTCATGTGATCGATGATGCCGGTCTTCTTCTGATCGTGAACGAACTGCTCGAACTGGGACCATTCCTGGAAGTGGAACGGCAGGCCCGCCGTCGGCAGCTGCTGAAACATCATCGCGCGGTTGCTGGCGTATCCGGTGTCCCCGCCGTCCCAATAGGGCGACGACGCCGACAGCGCCAGCAGGTGCGGGTACTGGTTGAGCAGGGACGTGATGATCGGCATCACCTTGTGCGCCGACGACACGCCGACATGCACGTGCACGCCCCAGATCAACATCTGCCTGCCCCACCACTGGGTGCGCTTGATCAACTCCGCGTAGCGCGGCGCGTCGGTCAGCTGCTCCGGCGACCACTTCGCAAACGGGTGGGTCCCCGCGCAGAACAACTCCATGCCGCGGTCGCGCACGATCCGACGCGCGGGACCGAGAGTCGAGCGCAGGTCGTCCATCGCCTCGGCGGAATTGCCGCAGATACCCGTGACCACCTCGACGGTGTTGCGCAGCAATTCCTTGTGCACGTGCGGGCTTTCGCCGATCTCCGCGATCACCGCGGCAGCTTCGTTGCTCAGCTCGCGGGTCTCGGGATCGACGAGGGCGAACTCCCACTCGACGCCGATGGTCGGCTTGGCGGACCCGGCGAAGTCGATGCGCTGGGGCCGCGCGCGGTCCGTCGGCTTACCCGCCGGTGATGACACCGCACGCCACCCGTTTACCGGCGTCACCGGTGGCCATGGTGGTCTCGTCCGGCGGAGGGGTGCCGTTGGTCTGCTGGTAGCGCTCCGCCGGGATGTTGGCGAAGTTGTCCGCCTTCTCGTGGATGATGATCGCCGTCTTGGCACCGGCGAGCAGATCCGCAGCGGTGAACGCGTCGGTCGTCGTCTCGAGCAATGCCGAGCCGTCCGCACGCACCTGCAGCGAGGTCAGGTCACCACTGGCGGGATGGCTGGTGTGGCCTGCCACCTGGAAGTGCGCGCCTGCGGAGTTGAAGTCGCCGGGGGCACCGCCGCTCGGAGCCACCGAGTTGGGTTCACACTTGCCCGCAGAGTGGATGTGCAGGCCGTGAAAGCCCGGGGCCAGCTGCCCTGGCGCGGTGGTCTTCACGGTGATCGTGGCGTAGTTGCCGCTGAACACGAAATCGGCGGTCGCGACGGTGGTGCCGTCGGGCGACTTGATGTCGGCGGTCAGCTTCTCGCCTGCAGGAGGCGCCTCGGCCTGGCCTGCACTGTGGCTGGCCGACGGCGGCGGAGAGCCGGTCCAGACGGGCGGCGTGGTGCCGGGTTGGGTGGCGACGGGCTCATTCGGACTGCACGCGCTCGCAACCGGAACGACGAGCGCCGCGGCGGCGAGTAGACGAAGCGGGGCGGAGATCGGCATGCCCGAAAGCCTAGCCGGTGACCGCCACGATCACGCCCGGTGGTTGCTCGACGAGATCGGGTCTCCGCGGCTCGACCGGAGCCTCGAGGAACTTGCCCACTGCGTCGGCGGCTTCGTGCTCACCCGGCGCCTCGCCGAAGTACACCGTGGTTGCGGTGACGCCGTCCAACACGAGGTTGCCGGTCTCGGTGACGTTCCACTGCGCGTCGCGCAGCCGGGTCGCGACGCTCTCGGCGGCGCCGGGCACCTCGGAGATGTTGTACACCCGCACGTCGGCCTTGGCTGGCGCGGGTGTTCCCGTCGCTGACGCCGGGGTGGTCGAGGTGGCGGTGACGGTGGTGCCGGCCGTCGAGCTACCGTCGCCGTCGTCGCCCGACCCCATCGCCTGGAACCCCACCAGCAGGAACACCACGCCGAGGAAGAGCAACACCATGACCATGGCGCGCAGTGGCAACCCGGAGGATTCTCGCTGATTCATCGAAGCCACTGTATCTACATGCGATCGTGGGACGGAGAGGTCAGGTGACCTCGAACCCCAGCCTGCGTGCAGCGCGCGCCTTCTGCCTGCTGGCGCGCACTCGGCGCAACCGCTTGACCAGCATCGGGTCGGCCGCCAGGGCCTCTGGCCGGTCGACGAGGGCGTTGAGCACCTGGTAGTACCGCGTCGCCGACATCGAGAACAGCTCCTTGATGGCGTCCTCTTTGGAACCCGAGTACTTCCACCACTGTCGTTCGAAGGCCAAAATGTCGTGTTCGCGGCGGGTCAACCCGTCGGCGAGCTCGGAATCGTCCCCGGATCGCTCAGTCCGCGCCATGGCGCCGTCCATTTCGCTCCCTGGGCCCTCTCCGACATGCAAACACGTACTGATGGTTCGGGCACATTCAATCACGGCAGCGGGAGTTGAGCCGTGATCGTTGCCCGCGCGTCGGCTGACTTAAGATTGCCCACCGTGGCTGTCGTACCGATCCGCATCGTGGGAGATCCCGTCCTGCACACCGTGACCACTCCCGTGCCCGTCGGAGAGGACGGTTCGCTGCCCGCAGAACTAGCCGACCTCATCAACGATCTCTACGACACGATGGACGCCGCGTACGGTGTCGGCTTGGCCGCCAACCAGATCGGCGTATCGCAGCGAGTCTTCGTCTACGACTGCGCCGACGAGCGCGGCAGAACGACGCGGCGGCGGGGAGTTATCGTCAACCCGGTCCTTGAGACGTCCGAGATTCCCGAGACCATGCCCGATCCCGACAACGACGACGAGGGCTGCCTTTCCGTGCCGGGAGAGTCGTTCCCGCGGGGCAGGGCCGACTGGGCGCGGGTTACGGGCCTCGACGCCGACGGCACGCCGATCACGCTCGAGGGCAGCGGGCTGTTCGCGCGCATGCTGCAGCACGAGACCGGACACCTCGACGGGTTCCTCTACGTGGACGGCCTGATCGGTCGACATGCGCGGGCCGCCAAGCGTTCCGTCAAGTCACACGGCTGGGGTGTGCCCGGGTTGACCTGGATGCCTGGCGAGGATCCCGATCCCTTCGGCCACTAGTGCAGGTGCCCGAGATCGGCACCAGGGTCAGCCTGCGCTACCGGCTGCCCGCCGGGTCGGTGCCGCCGCTGACCGACGTCGTCGGCCATCTGCTCGAGGTCGGTCCAGCACTGCGGGTGCGCACCAAACGCGGCGACGTGGTGGACGTCGCCGCGGCGGACGTGGTCGCGATCAAGGCATTGAGCGATGCGCCGGTGCGCACGGGCGACATCCGCAACGTCGAGTACGCGGCGGCACGGGCCTGGCCCGGTGTCGAGCAGCAGTGGATCGACGGCTGGCTGCTGCGCTACGGCCACGGCAGCACCCGGCGGGCGAATTCGGCTGTCCCGCTCGAGGTCCGGGGCGACCTGAGCGCACTGCCCGCGATCATCGACTGGTACGCCGCCCGTTCGGCCACCCCGCTGCTGGTTGCGCCCGACCGGTTGTTCCGGGTGCCGCCGGGGGTGCCGGTCGACGGTGAGAACGTGGTCATGACAAGGGAGTTGACGACGGTGCCCGCCTCGGCAGCATCGGTGACGATGGCGCCGCGCCCCGACGAGCGGTGGCTGCAGCTCTACGAACGCGGTGTTCCGCTCGACGTGTTGACCGCGGTTGTCGACGGCGAGGTGATGTTCGGGAGCCGGGGCGGCGCCGCCGTTGCGCGGGTGGCGGTGACCTCGGCGCCAGACGGCACCAGGTGGGCGGGTCTTGCGGCGGTGCACGTCTCCGAGGCGCATCGCCGGAAGGGTCACGCCCGCGCGCTGTGCGAGGAGATGCTGGGGTGGGCGGCAGGCCGCGGCGCCACCCGCGGTTACGCGCAGGTGCTCGCCGACAACGCCCCGGCGATCGACATGTACGAGTCGATGGGCTTCACCACCCAGCACCGCGTCCGCTATGTCGACGCCCGTACGCTCTAGCGCGTGCGGCTGGCCACCTGGAACGTGAACTCGATCCGTGCCCGCGTCGACCGGGTCACCGACTGGTTGCAGCGGGCCGACGTCGACGTGCTCGCGATGCAGGAGACCAAGTGCACCGACGACCAGTTCCCCACTATGCCGTTCGCGGCGCTGGGCTATGAGGTCGTGCACACCGGGTTCAGCCAGTGGAACGGCGTGGCGATCGCGTCGCGCGTCGGCATCGACGACATCGCGATTGGCTTCGGCGGGCAACCGGACTGGGCCGAGGCATCGGAGGCCAGGGCACTCGGTGCGACGTGCGGCGGGGTCCGGGTGTGGAGCCTGTACGTGCCCAACGGGCGCACGGTCGAGGATCCGCACTACGCGTACAAGTTGGAATGGCTTGCCGCACTGCGCGGGACGGCCGCGGGCTGGCTGGCCGACGACCCGGCCGCACCGATCGCGCTGACCGGCGACTGGAACATCGCGCCCACTGACGAGGACGTCTGGGACGTCGAGTTCTTCCGCGGCAGCACCCACGTCACCGAACCGGAGCGCGCGGCGTTCCGGGCGATCGAGGAACAGTTCACCGACGTGGTCCGCCCGTTCACCCCTGGGCCGGGCACCTTCACCTACTGGGACTACACCCAGCTGCGATTCCCCAAGCGTCAGGGCATGCGCATCGACTTCATCCTCGGCTCACCCGCGCTGGCAAGCCGGGTCACCCAGGGCGAGATCGCCCGCGACGAGCGCAAGCCAGGCAAGAAGGGCACTCCTGCGCCCAGCGATCACGCGCCGGTGTTCGTCGACCTGACCTGAGTCGTTCAGGCCCGTCATCCGAACAGCGGAAGCGCCCGCTTGCGGGCCAGTGCGTCCATGCCCCGCTGGATGCTTGCCTGCACCTCGCCATACACCCGGTCCACGTAGGCGCGATCGTCGGCACGATCGGGGTTGGTATCCACCTCCACTGCAGGCATGAACCGGGTCCGGATCTTCGCGGGTAATGGCAGCTGGGGCAGCGCGGCGGGCGCGATACCCCACGGCAACGATATCGCCAATGGAAAGACCTTGAGCCGCAGCACTTTATCTAGTCTCAACGCCCGGGACAGCCC
This sequence comes from Mycobacterium sp. AZCC_0083, assembly GCF_014202335.1. Classification (GTDB taxonomy): domain Bacteria; phylum Actinomycetota; class Actinomycetes; order Mycobacteriales; family Mycobacteriaceae; genus Mycobacterium. The sequence continues at coordinate 351,631 of NZ_JACHGP010000003.1, forward strand.
ATCGCCCCGCATCAGCACCGGCATCGCATCGGCGCCACCAACCGTGGCGATCGGCACGATGGGCACTCCGGCACGGATCGCCATCTTGACGAAGCCCTTCCGGCCCGCAAGGTTGGCCCGGTCACGCTCGCGCCACGGCCGCAGCGAGTCGACCTCGCCGCCTGGCCAAACCGCCACGTCCCTGCCGTCGGCCAGGGCCGTCGCAATCGAGTCGGGCGCAGCCGGTAGCACGCCCATCGCGCGGAAGTACCTCCCGATGACGGGGATCGCCATCAACGCGTCGTGCGCAGTTCCGTGCAGTGGCCGTTCCTGACCGAACCGCCGCCACCACTGCACCCCGACCGTCCACGCGTCCCAGACGAACGGTGCGCCGGAATGAATGCCCACCAGCAGGACCGGCGACTTGGGCAGGTTGTCCCAGCCGTCCATCTCCATCCGGAACCAGTAATCCACCAGGGCGTTCCACAGGAACTTCTGGCGTTGCATGGCGGGCTTCGTCCTGACCGTCGAGATTCCACTCACCTGCGCGTTCGGCGATCCAGCCGGCCAATCCGTTCCCGGCATCGCGGCGCTTTTCGTCGGCCGCCTCGCGGGCCGCATTCGCGTGCCGTCGAGCCTGGTTGCGAACTTCGCGTGGTCGATCGTCGGTAGTCGTCATGCCTGCCGGGTACCCCGACTGTGCCCGGCGTCACACCTCCCGGTCAGGCTGCGTTGTCCGCGTCCTCAGCGGTGCCGTAGCGGCCAGCGTTGAACAGCGAGGCCACCGCGCCGAGCAGCATCATCACCGCGGCCGCGAGGAACACCACGGTCAGACCGGAGTGGAACGGCTCGGTGATCAGCTGCGGGAAGAAGGTCTTGCCGGTCAGCACGTCGACATTGACGCCGGGATCCTGCAGCGCGCCGGACGGGCCGAGCAGTTCGGCGATCGGGTTGTAGCCGAGGAAAGCGGCGAACAAGCTGCCGACGGGTGGCAGGTTGGCGACGTCGTGCGCGACCGACGCCGACACGCCCTGCGCCTGCAGGCCGGTGCTCATCGCCGACGGCAGCGTGTTGGCCAGCCCGATGATCATCAGCGAGAAGAAGACTCCGATCGACAGCGACGAGCCCGCGTTGAAGAACGTCGCGCGCACACCCGAGGCTGCGCCGCGCTGGGACGCGGGCACGCTCGACATGATCGCAGCGGTGTTCGGCGCGGTGAAGATGCCACCGCCGAGACCGTTGAGGAAGACCAGCAAGGCGAACACCCAGTAGTCGAAGTTCACGGGAATCATCAGCAGCGCGGCGAACGTCACCGCCATCAGCAGCATGCCGCCGACCGTGAACGGCCGCGCGCCGAAGCGATCCGACAGCGAACCCGCTAGAGGCCCTGCCACCAGGAAGCCGACGGTGATCGGCAACAGGTAGATGCCCGCCCATAGCGGCGTCGACTCAAAGCTGTACCCGTGCAAGGGAAGCCAGATTCCTTGCAGCCAGATGATCAGCATGAACTGCAGACCGCCTCGGCCCATCGAGGACATCAGCCCGGCCAGGTTGCCCATGCCGAACGACGCCGAACGGAACAGCCGGATGTCGACCATCGGCGAGTCGACGCGCAGTTCGATGAAGCAGAACGCCACCAGCGACAGCAGGCCGAAGACGATCGCCCCCAGCACCAACGGGTTGCCCCAGCCGGTGGTGGAGGCGCCGTAGGGCTGGATGCCGTAGGTGATGCCTGCGAGCAGCACCGTCAACCCGAGACCGAAGGTCAGCGTGCCCGGCCAGTCGAGCTTGCCTGGCGTGCGGACGCCGAGCTCCCTCAGCGACCGGATGCTCCAGATGGTGCCGAAGATGCCGATGGGCACGCCGACCCAGAAGATCGCCTGCCAATGGATCTCGGAGAGGACTCCGCCGATGAGCAGGCCGAGGAACGAGCCGGCGACCGCCGCCACCATGTTGACGCCGAGCGCCATGCCGCGCTGGTTGGCGGGGAACGCATCGGTCAGGATCGCCGACGACGACGCCATCAGCATCGCGCCGCCGACACCCTGGACCACGCGCCAGGCGATCAGCCACATCGCGCCGCCGCCGAGGTGGAACGGGTCGAACGACAGCGCGACCGCTGCGAGCGTGAACACGACGAAACCGAGGTTGTAGATCTTCACCCGGCCGAACATGTCGCCGAGGCGGCCGAACGGGACGACCAGCACGGCCGTCACCACCAGGTAGCCCATCAACATCCACAGCAGATAGCTGACATTGCCGGGGGCCAGGGGGTTCAGGCCGATGCCGCGAAAGATGGCGGGCAGCGAGATGAGGACGATCGACGCGTTGATGGTGGCCAGCAGCGTGCCCAGCGTGGTGTTGGACAGCACCACCCACTTGTAGAAGGGGTGGTCGTGATCCATCCGCGTGCGGCGGCGTGCCGTCTCAGCAGCAGCGGAGTCGCCCGTTGCGGACTTTGCTGCAGATCTTTCGATGTCAGTCGTCATCATCTTCGCTTTACGTATCGAAACAAGTTAGCCGCGCACCCGCGCACAAAACACATATGTTAGCTATACAAAAGATCTTCAGGCAATTCGTATTCCCACCCCGACCCCCGCCGCAGCCGTGCGGTAGGTTGAAAAGCGTCCGCGCGGGAGCACACACCAGAGTGCGCTGAGAGGACGGCTGGAGATTCTTCGCCTTGGCGAAGAGGTGCCGTCGACCGTATGAACCTGACCGGGTAATGCCGGCGTAGGGAGATGTTCTGATGGCTATTCTTGTCGACCCTTCAATCGACCCCACGGTGACCACCGGTCCGATCACGGGCAGCGTGAAGGTCTATCGCGAACTCGGCGAGGGCGGCCGCGTGCCGTTCCGCAGGGTCCTGCAAACCAACGGCGAGCACCTCGACCTGTACGACACCTCGGGTCCGTACACCGATGAGGCGGCCGTGATCGATCTCGCCGCCGGGCTGGCCCACCGCCCCGGCGTGCAGCGCGACCGCGGCACCCAACTGCAGCGGGCCCGCGCAGGCGAGGTCACCGCCGAGATGGCGTTCATCGCCGAACGTGAAGGCGTGCCAGCCGAATTGGTGCGCGACGAGGTGGCCCGCGGCCGCGCGGTGATCCCCGCCAACCACAATCATCCGGAATGCGAGCCGATGGTGATCGGCAAGGCCTTCGCCGTGAAGGTCAACGCCAACATCGGGAACTCGGCGGTCACGTCGTCGGTCGCCGAGGAGGTGGACAAGATGGTGTGGGCCACCCGCTGGGGCGCCGACACCATCATGGATCTGTCCACCGGCCGCGACATCCACCTGACCCGCGAGTGGATCCTGCGCAACTCCCCCGTCCCCGTCGGCACCGTCCCGATGTATCAAGCGCTGGAGAAGGTCAACGGCGATCCGACGGCACTGACGTGGGAGGTCTACCGCGACACCGTGATCGAGCAATGCGAGCAGGGCGTGGACTACATGACCGTGCACGCAGGGGTACTGCTGCGCTACATCCCGTTGACCGTCAACCGGGTCACCGGCATCGTCAGCCGCGGCGGCTCGATCATGGCGGCCTGGTGCCTGGCGCACCACACCGAGTCGTTCCTATACACCCACTTCGCCGAGCTGTGCGAGATCCTGGCCCGCTACGACGTGACGTTCTCACTCGGCGACGGGCTACGGCCCGGGTCGATCGCCGACGCCAACGACGAGGCACAGTTCGCCGAACTGCGCACGCTCGGCGAGCTCACCAAGATCGCCAAATCCCATGGCGTACAGGTGATGATCGAGGGCCCAGGCCACGTGCCCATGCACAAGATCGTCGAGAACGTCCGCCTCGAGGAGGAGCTCTGCGAGGAGGCGCCGTTCTACACCCTCGGGCCGCTGGCCACCGACATCGCACCGGCCTACGACCACATCACCTCGGCGATCGGCGCGGCCATCATCGCGCAGGCAGGCACCGCGATGCTGTGCTACGTCACTCCCAAGGAGCACCTCGGTCTGCCCGACCGCGACGACGTCAAGGTCGGGGTGATCACGTACAAGATCGCGGCGCACTCGGCAGATCTGGCCAAGGGCCACCCCCTCGCCCAGCGGCGCGACGACGCATTGTCCAAGGCGCGCTTCGAGTTCCGCTGGCTCGATCAGTTCGCGCTGTCACTGGACCCGGACACCGCCCGTGAATTCCACGACGAGACGTTGCCCGCAGCGCCTGCCAAGACCGCGCACTTCTGCTCGATGTGCGGCCCGAAGTTCTGCTCGATGCGGATCTCACACGACATCCGGGAGACCTACTCCGACGAGATCGCCAAGGGCATGGCCGAGAAATCGAAGGAGTTCGCCGAACACGGCAACCGGGTGTATCTACCCTTGAACACGTGAACTACCTGCCATTGGCCCCGCCTGGCCAGACACCGCTGCGCGTGATGACGATCGCGGGCACCGACTCGGGCGGCGGCGCGGGCATCCAAGCCGACCTGCGCACGTTCGCGATGCTCGGCGTGCACGGCTGCGTCGCGGTCGCGGCGGTGACAGTGCAGAACTCCGTCGGGGTCAAGGGCTTTCACGAGATCCCACTGGACGTCATCACCGGCCAGATCGAGGCGGTGGTCGAGGACATCGGCATCCAGGCCGCCAAGACCGGGATGCTGGCCTCCTCGGAGATCATCACCGCGGTCGCCGAGACCTGGCGCGGCCTGAACACCAACGCGCCGATGGTGGTCGACCCGGTGTGCGCCTCGATGCACGGCGACCCGCTGCTGCACCCGTCGGCGCTGAATGCCGTTCGGACCGAACTGTTTCCGATTGCCACCTTGGTGACACCGAACCTGGACGAGGTGCGGTTGATCACGGGGATAGAGGTCATCGACGGCGACACCCAGCGCGACGCAGCAAGGGCCCTGCACGCACTTGGGCCGCAGTGGGCGCTGGTCAAGGGCGGGCACCTGCGGTCGTCGTCGCACAGTGCCGACCTGCTGTTCGACGGCACCGACTTCTACGAGTTCGACGCCGAACGCATCGACACCGCCCACGATCACGGGGCGGGCGACACGTTGGCCGCCGCGACGGCGTGCGCTCTGGCGCATGGGTATTCGGTGCCCGACGCGGTGCAGTTCGCCAAGCAGTGGGTCACCGAATGTCTGCGCGCCGCTTACCCGTTGGGCCGTGGCCACGGCCCCGTGTCTGCCCTGTTTCGGCTCACCGCCGATGAGCGCTTGCGCGAAGAGAAATAGCTGATGGATCTCGACGCCATCGCGGGCATCGCCCATCAGCCGGAGGGCGACCCCAAGGGAGCCGTCATCCTGACCCACGGCGCGGGCGGCAACCGGGAATCTCCGATGCTGATCCGGCTGTGCGACGAGTGGGCCCGACGCGGGTTCCTCGCGGTGCGCTACGACCTGCCGTACCGGCGGCGCAGGCCGAAGGGGCCACCGTCGGGGTCGGCGGCGAGCGATCGCGCAGGCATCGCCGAGGCGGTGGAACTCGCCAGGACACTGACCGACGGCCCGGTGCTCGCAGGCGGGCACTCCTACGGCGGACGGCAGACCTCGATGGCGGTCGCCGATGACGGCGTCGTCGTCGACGTTCTGACGCTGTTCTCCTACCCGTTGCACCCGCCGGGCAAGCCCGAGCGCGCCCGCACCGAGCACCTGCCACGCATCTCGGTGCCGACGGTGTTCACCCACGGCACCGCCGACCCGTTCGGCACCCTCGAGGAGTTGCGCCCCGCGGCCGCGCTGATCCCCGCCCCCACCGCGATCGTGGAGGTCACGGGCGCCCGCCACGATCTGGGCTCGAAGAAGCTGGACGTTCCCGCGCTAGCCGTCGACGCGGCACTGGATCCTGCTATCTTCCGGTGGTGACCTGGCCGCCCGGAGATCCAAACCAGCCCCAGGGGCAGCCGTACCAGCAGCCCTACCAACAGCCGTATCAGCAGCCGTACCAGCAGCCCTACCAACAGCCGTACCAGCAGCCCTACCAACAGTCAGGGCCGCCGCCACCCCCGCCGATGCCGTACCAGCAGGCGTCCTACGGCGACCCGTACGCGCAGCCCTACGCGACACCCCCGAAGAAGTCACACAAGGGGTTGATCATCACCCTGATCGTCATCGGCGTCGTCCTGCTCGGGGCTGTCGCCGTCGGGGTGTTCGTGCTTGCGTCGTACGCCAAGGACAACGTCATCGCCACCGATCTGAAGCTCGGCGACTGCATCACCGAGGTGCCGACCAGCACCAGGGTCTTGACGCTTCCCACCGTCGATTGCGCCCAGCCACACGGCGGCGAGGTCTACGCGGTGCTGACCATGCCCGACGGCGGCTATCCGGGTGCGTCCGCCATCGACGAGTGGCAGAACAAGTGCCCCGACGAGCTGCAGTCGTTCTCCCCGGAGGCGATGGCCGACGACTCGGTGGGCGTGTTCGTGCTCTACCCGACGCAGGAGACCTGGAACCAGGGCGATCGCGCGGTGACCTGCATCGCGACCCTCGAACCCAAGCGGGCCGGGTCGATCAAGGGATAGCCAGTACCCCTGGTACCGTCTACCTATGACTTCGGAGCGATTCGATGCGGTCATCGTGGGGGCCGGATTTGCAGGAATCGGCGCAGCCATTCAGCTCAAGCGGCTGGGCTTCGACGACTTCGTAATCCTCGAACGCGAAGACGACCTCGGCGGTACCTGGTACGTCAACCACTATCCGGGCCTCGCCGTCGACGTGCCCACCACCACGTACTCCTATTTCTTCGAGCCGAACCCGAACTGGTCGCGGCTGTTCACGCCGGGCCCGGAGATCAAGCAGTACGCCGACGACGTCGCCGACAAGTACGACGTGCGCAGGCACATGCGGTTCAGCACCGTCGTCGAGGGCGCCCGTTGGGACGAGGAGGCCGACGTCTGGCGGGTCGCCGTGGCAGGTGGTGAGACGCTCACCGCGCGCTACCTGATCACGGCGACGGGCTTCCTGTCCCAGCCGAAGGTGCCCGAGATCTCGGGCATCGAGACCTTCGAGGGCAAGGTCATCCACACCACCGACTGGGAGGACGACTACCCGCTCGATGGACGCCGGGTGGCCGTCATCGGCACCGGTGCCACCGCCGTGCAGCTCATCCCGCAGCTCGTCAAGAAGGTCGCCGACCTGACCGTCTACCAGCGCACCCCGATCTGGGTGGTGCCCAAGATCGACCTGCGCTTCGGCGAGCGCGCCAAGCGGCTGTTCGCCCGGATCCCGTTGACACAGCGCGCCATCCGCTGGCTGACGGATTCGATCTACGAAGTCATGATCAACACCGCGGTGATCCACCACCGGCACTTCCACCGGCTCAACGTCGCCGCGTCGGACCTGTCCAAGACGCACCGCTTCCTCTCGATCCGCGACAAGGAGCTGCGTCGCAGGCTGACTCCGGACTACGACTTCGGCTGCAAGCGGCCGACGTTCTCCAACGGCTACTACCGCGCGTTCACCAAGCCGCACGTGCACCTGCAGGACAGCGGTATCGAGCGCATCGAGGCGGACGGGATCGTCGCCTCCGACGGCACCAAGACCGTCATCGACACCCTGATCCTGGCCACCGGCTTCGACCTGTGGGAAGCCAACTTCCCCGCCATCGAGGTCGTCGGGCGCAATGGCCGCAATCTCGGAAAGTGGTGGCGCGACACGCGTTTCCAGGCCTACCAAGGTGTCTCGATGCCGTACTTCCCGAACTACCTGAGCCTGGCCAGCCCGTACGCGTTCCTCGGTTTGAACTTCTTCAACACCATGGAATACCAGATGCGGCTGATGGACCGGCTGTTCACCGAGGTGAAGCGGCGCGACGCAACGACGTTCGAGGTGACCGAGGACGCCAACACCCGCTACCTGGACCGAATGACCGAACTGCTCGGCGACTCGCTGTTCACGCTGGGCAATTGCGCGAGCGCGCGGTCCTATTACTTCAACCCCGCCGGCGAGCCCACGCTGCTGCGGCCGACGTCGACGGAAACCGCGATCAGGGAAGCCTCCGAGTTCCCCCTGAGCGACTATCAGATTGCCTGACCAGAGAGGAGCCTTGATGTCTGACAAAAAGGCGGCTTACAAGAAGAACTCCCGCGCCGCGGCGTTCGCCGGGTTGGCCATCGCCGGGACCGGCGTGTCGCATTTCACCAGCCCGCAGTTGTTCGAGCCCGTCACCAAGTCGGCCTTCCCGCGGGACACCCGCAGGCACGTCTTCACCAACGGCGGCATCGAAACCGCCCTTGGACTCGGCTTCAGCGCGCGCAAGACCCGGCCGCTAGCGATCGTCGGCCTGATCGGCTACGGCGCCTATTTGGCCGGGAACGCCCTTCGCAACCGCTAGGCCCTCGGCGGCGGTCCAGCAACTCCACAGTCACGCCTCCCCGGTTGCGGGGCATTGTGCAGTTACCCTGCACTACGTGCCGCGTGTGACCAGAGTGACTAATGGGATTACGGGTCGTCCCGCAAGTTCTCGTTCCGGAATTGGGACGACGATCCCGACCCTGTCACGCCGCAACGTCCTCATCGGTGTCGCCGCGTCGGCAGCCGCCATCGCCCTGGCAAAGGTCAGCACGCAGACGTCGACCCAGGCAGAGGCGGCAATCCCAGCTCCACCCGCACCGCCTCCGCCGCCGGAGTGGCCAGCCCTATCGCCACCCCCGCCGCCTGCGGCTCGCATGCTGTTGCCGGGCGGCGGCGTAGTGAGCTCCATCCCGGGACCCGGCGATCTGCTCTCCCTCACCTTGGACGACGGCGTCGACACCGACGTGGTGCGCGCCTACGGCCAACTGGCCAAGGACAGCGGAATCCGGCTCACCATGTTCGTGACCGGCGTGTTCCAGTCCTGGACCGAAAATCGGGACCTCCTGCTGCCGATGGTGGAGTCCGGCCAGATTCAGCTGGGCAACCACACCTGGCTCCATCACGACCTCACCAAGATGACCGGTCCCCAGATCGCCGACGAGCTCCGGCATACCGACCATTTCATCAAGGACACCTTCGGAGCCGACGCGACGCCGTACTATCGCCCGCCCTACGGCGCATACAACGACCTGGTCACGAAGGTGGCAGGGGACCTCGGCTACACCGTCACCACCATGTGGAACGGCAACATCGGAGACGACGCGATCCTCGCGCCGCAGGACATTATCGCCAACGCCGACAAGTACTACGTCGCCCAGAACGTCGTCATCGGCCACCTCAACCATCCGGCCGTCACCAGCATCTACCACCAGTTGCTCGACATCATCGCGAGCCGCGGCCTGCGCACCGTCACTCTCAACGACGTCTTCGACAAGCCCGAGTCAACCCGCCTCATCTCCGCGTACCCCACGTAGGCCAATACGATTACGTGGTGCCGGATCAGCCCTCGCTCGAACGAAGGCTCGGCACCGTCGACGCCGTCACGATCGGCCTCGGCTCGATGGTGGGCGCCGGTATCTTCGTCGTCCTTGGCCCCGCGGCTGCGGCGGCCGGAACCGGACTGCTCGCCGGGCTGGCCGTGGCGGCAATCGTCGCCTACTGCAACGCCACCTCATCGGCACGGCTCGCTTCGCTCTACCCCCAGTCCGGCGGCACCTACGTGTACGGACGGGAACGGCTCGGACCGTTCTGGGGCTACACCGCCGGCTGGAGCTTCGTGGTCGGCAAGACCGCATCGTGCGCGGCGATGGCGCTGACGGTCGGGATCTACGCCTGGCCCGAGTACGCACACGCCGTCGCGGTCGCCGCAGTGGTGGCGCTGACGGCGATAAACGTTGTCGGCGTGCAGAAGTCGGCGCTGCTCACCCGCGTCATCGTCGTGGTCGTGCTTGCCGTGCTTGCCGCGGTCGTGGTCGTCGTTCTCGGCGGCGGCGACCTGGACCGCTCGCGCCTGGCATTCGGCGACGACGTCAGCCCGGGTGGTGTGCTGCAGGCCGCGGGGCTGCTGTTCTTTGCGTTCGCCGGTTACGCACGGATCGCCACCCTCGGCGAGGAGGTACGCGAGCCCGCCCGCACCATTCCCCGCGCCATCCGCCTCGCGCTCGGCCTGGCCCTTCTGGTGTACGGAGCAGTCGCGGTCACCGTGCTGGCCGAACTGGGTAGCGCGACACTGGCCTCGGCGACGGCACCCCTGGCCGAGGCGGTGTCCTCGGCCGGGCATCCCGAGTTCGCACCGGTGGTCCGGGTGGGCGCCGCCGTGGCCGCGCTCGGTTCGCTGCTGGCGCTGATCCTCGGCGTGTCCCGCACCACGCTGGCGATGGCGCGCGACCGGCACCTCCCCCAGCGACTGGCGGCGGTGCACCCCCGGTTCAACAGTCCGTACCTGGCCGAGATCGCGGTCGGTGTGGTGGTGGCCGTGCTCGCCGCGGTCATCGACGTGCGCGGCGCCATCGGCTTCTCGTCGTTCGCGGTGCTGCTGTACTACGCCATCGCCAACGCCTCGGCAATGACCCTGCGCGGCAAGGTGATTCCGGTCGCAGGCCTGGTGGGCTGCGTCGTGCTGGCGTTCTCGCTGCCGGTGTCGTCGGTGCTGACGGGGGTTGCGGTCGTGGCGGTCGGTGCCGCGGCATACGTAGTTCGCCGGCGGCCGGGCAGTTAGACAGTTTCAACTGTGCAGTTTAAACTGTCCATATGGCACAGGTCAGTGAGTCCGCGGTAGCGGCGGCGCGCGATCTCCGGGTGATGTTCAGCAGGCTGCGCAGGCGGCTACTCGAAGTCGCGACGGCCGAGGACCTGACCCCGTCCCAGACGGCGGTGCTGATCCGTCTGGTGAAGGACGGGCCTGCGTCGACCAGCCAACTGGCCGGCGCGGAACGGGTGCGTCCGCAGTCCATGGCGACCACACTGGCCGGCCTGGACCGGCACGGGCTGATCGGCCGCACGCCCGATCCCGAGGACGGCCGCCGTCAGCTCATCACGCTCACCCCCATCGGCCACAGACACGCCGAGAACGACCGCAGGGTGCGCGACGAATGGCTGGTCCGTGCCATGCAGGACCGCTACACCGAACCCGAGCGTCGTCTCATCAACGAGGCACTGACGCTGCTCGAACGCATCACTGATTAGCGAAAGGCATTAGACGACAATGGAACTAGGCATTCACTACATCGACTTCCTGCCGGGCGCACCCGAACGGCTCGGCCCAACACTGGCCGCCACCGCGACGGCGGCCGAGGAGGCCGGGGCCACCATGTTCACCCTCGCCGACCACTTCTTCCAGATGGAGAACATGGGTCGCGCGGAGGACCCATTCCTCGAGGGCTACACGTCCATGGGCTTCCTGGCAGGCCAGACCCGCAGCATCGATCTCACAATGCTGGTCACCGGTGTGACGTACCGGTATCCCGGTGTGCTGGCCAAGACCATGACCACACTCGACGTGCTGGCGCAGGGCCGGTCGATGTTCGGCATCGGTGCCGCCTGGTACGAACGCGAGCACGTGGCGCTCGGCATGCCGTACCCGCCGCTCAAGGACCGCTTCGAAATGTTGGAGGAGACGCTGCAGATATGCCTGCAGATGTGGAGTGACGACGACGGGCCGTACGAAGGCAAGCACTACCAGCTGGCCGAGACCATCTGCCAACCGCAACCCATCCGGCGCCCGCCCATCCTCATCGGCGGCGATGGCGAGAAGAAGACCCTGCGAATGGTCGCGCAATACGCCGACGTCTGGAACACCACCGCGTCGATCGACGAGCTGCCGCACAAGCTCGACGTGTTGCGTCGGCATTGCGACACGGTGGGCCGCGACTTCGCCGACATCCGGCTGACCGCGGGTTTGTTCACCGATCCGTTCGTCGATGTCGACGGCTACATGCGACAAGTCGACCAGCTCGCCGACCTGGGTTTCGATCTCATCAACGTCGGACCGATGCCGGGCAACCCCGATCCGGTCGGCTTCGTGAAGCGCCTCGGCGACGAGGTCATCCCACGGCTGGCGCGTTAGCCGCACATGGTGTGTAGTCCAACCTGTGATCCCCCTGACCTGGAAGCCCGTCCCGTCCGACGCCGCAGTCGTCGCACCAGATGAGCGGCTGAGCTGGCCACGCACCATCGGCATCGGCGCCCAGCACGTGGTGGCCATGTTCGGCGCCACATTCCTGGTACCGGTGCTGACCGGCTTCCCGCCCACCACGACGCTGCTCTTCTCCGGTGTCGGCACGGTGCTGTTCCTGATCATCACCGGCAACCGGCTGCCGAGCTACCTCGGATCGAGCTTCTCGGTGATCGCCCCTGTGACGGCGGCGGTGGCGTCGAACGGAACGGGCAGCGCGCTGGGCGGTTTGGTGGCGGTCGGCGTGCTGCTGATCATCATCGGGGCCGTCGTGCACCTCGTCGGCACCCACTGGCTGGACCTGACCCTGCCGCCCGTCGTGACCGGAGCCATCGTCGCGCTGATCGGTTTCAACCTGGCGCCTGCCGCGAAGAACAACTTCGAGAAGGGCCCGCTGGTCGGCATCGTCACCTTGGTGCTGCTCGTCGCGGCCCTGGCATTCTTCCGCGGCATCATCGGGCGGCTCGCGATCTTCGTTGCCGTCGTGCTCGGGTACCTGTTGGCGCTCGCTCTCGGTGACGTCGACACCGCGTCGATCGCGGCGGCGCCCTGGCTCGGCCTTCCTGAGTTCCAGACGCCGACGTTCACCTGGTCGGTGCTGCCGTTGTTCCTGCCTGCCGTCATCGCGCTGATCGCCGAGAACATCGGGCACGTCAAGTCGGTCGGCCAGATGACGGGCACCGACACCGATCCGGTCATCGGCCGTGCGCTGGCCGCCGACGGAGTGGCGACGGTGTTGGCCGGCGTCGGCGGCGGCTCGGCCACCACCACCTATGCGGAGAACATCGGTGTCATGGCCGCCACACGGGTGTATTCCACCGCGGCGTACTGGGTCGCTGCTGCGGTGGCCATCGGGTTGTCGCTGTGCCCCAAGGTCGGGGCGACGATCTCCGCGATCCCTGCTGGCGTCCTCGGCGGTGCCACGGTCGTGTTGTACGGCCTGGTCGGCGTCCTCGGCGTGCGCATCTGGCTGACCAACCACGTCGACTTCAGCCAGCCCATCAACCAGATGACCGCCGCCATCCCGTTGATCATCGGCATCGCCGACTTCACCTGGCACGCAGGATCTTTGATCTTCACCGGCATCGCACTCGGCTCGATCGCGGCGCTCGTCGTCTACCACGGCATGCGGCTGCTGGGCTGGCGCACCGTCAAGGTGCAGGAGGAGCCCGCCGAACCAGTCGCTGATTCGTCCAAGCCCGAAAGCCCTACGGGCACATGAACGCAATGGGCGGGCACTGAGGCGGCGGAGGCGGCGGTCCGCCGGCCGCATCCCAGACGTAGTCGCCGACGTTGCCCTGGTGGTAGCCGACGTTGTAGTAGGTGTGGCAGACGTTCATGTCCCAGTCGACCTGGTGGGGCGTTCCGTCCGGGTTGGTGCCGTCTTGCGGCATCGGTTGTCCTGGACACCATTTGTGCGCGAGCGGGCCCGTGGGGCCGGGACCCTCTGGTGGATTGGTCCCTTCCCAGACGTTGTTGATGCCGCCGTTGCTCCCGTCTCCGACATTTCCCTGCCCCATGTTGACGTAGTAGTACGTGTGGCAGCCGCCCATACCCCAATTGACATCGGGTTTCGGCAAGGGCTGTCCTGGGCACCATGTGAAGGGGCCGACCGGCCCGGTGGCATTGGCTTCGGCGGCCAGTCCGAGTCCGGCCAGCGCGAGGCCGCTGGACAACAGCGCCCCGGCAACGATCCGCTTGCGACGGTGAATGGTTTTCATATGGCGAAGCAAATACCATTAGCGCGGCTACCGATCCCAACAAGTGGCGACAGGCGCACCCTGAGCAGGCCTGTTAGCATCGGACTACCCGAGTTCAACACGAGACGTCAGGCCGCTCAGGCAGGGAAACGGACACCTCCGGGACAGTGTTCCGTGTCGCCCGAGAGGAATTTCCATGAGCGAGTTTCGAGTACCAGCCGTCGACATCAGTCCGTATGTCACCGACGGCACCTCCGACGAGAAGGCCGCGGTCGCCGCGGCCATCGACATCGCCTGCCGCGAAGTGGGTTTCATCCAGATCCACGGGCACGGCATCGATCCGGCCGTCAGCTCGGGCCTGGCCGAGGCGATGGACGGCTTCTTCACGATGCCGATGGACGACAAGAAGCCGTGGCGCCGCCCCGCGTCGGAGAACCGCGGCTACACGCCGCCGAACTCGGAGTCGCTGAGCCTGAGCCTCGGCGTCGAATCGGCCAGCCGGATGAACGACTTCTTCGAGGCCTACAACGTCGGCAGGTCGCTCGACGACTACCCCGACGTGCCCGCTGACGTCGCGCAGCACTATGCGACGAACACCTGGCCCGACGTCGACGGTTTCGAGGGCAAGGTGAGCGCGTACTTCACCGAAGCGGAACGCGTCGCGGTCACGATGACGCAGATCTTCGCCGACGCGTTGAACCTGCCGAGCGGTTTCCTCAGCGCTCTCACCGACCACTCGATCAACGTGCTGCGGATGAACAACTACGCGCTGCCCGCGGGCACCGACGTCCGGCTCGACGGCGACTTGACCGGAATGGGCGAGCACACCGACTACGGCGTCGTCACCGTCTTGTGGGCCGACCAAGTGGACGGTCTGCAAGTCCTTGGCAGCGACGGGATTTGGCACGACGTCAGCCCCGAGGACGGCGCGTTGCTGATCAACCTCGGGGACCTCACCGCACGGCTGACCAACGAGCGCTGGATGTCGACGCTGCACCGCGTCAAGCCGCCCGTCGTCGACGGCACCATTCGGCGCCGCCGGTCTGCGGCGCTCTTCCACGACGCCAACGCCGACGCAGTCATCGGCCCGCTCGACTCGTGCGTCGACGGCCAACACCCGGCGCTGTACACCCCGGTCACCGTGGACGAGCACGTCCGGGCGAAGCTGGCCGGCTCGCGCGTCGGCGTGCGCAACGAGGCCGCCGAACGCGAGAGCGCGCGAGTGCTGGAGTCTCGGAGATAGCGAAAGCTGTTACCCCCGGGCATGTTCCTGATTGACATCAGGTCTACGGCGTAATAGATGTGTTCGTCGGGGCGTTGACCACCGCGACCAGGACGGTGTCAACTGAGCTGTCGCCGACCTGTTTGGCAGCAATTTCCCTGCAAATTCACAGGTTCGGGTTGGGTAGACTTTTCTCCGAGGTTGCTGCGGGGAGGAGCGGGCCATGACCAGGGCGGGTATGGAAGTCGATTCGAGGCATCTGCATGCCGGTGCGGACCGGTGCGCCGATGCAGCCTCGGCAGCACAGGCCGCGGCGGGCAAGCTCGCCGCGAAGGAGCCAATGGTGGGAATGTTCGGCGATTTTGCCGAAGCCCATGCATTTCACGAGGCGATCACAACGGCACACCAGGATCACATTGAGCAGCTGCGTGCTCATCACCGTGCTCTGACCGACATCAGCGACAAGAGCCATTACGGGGCAGACAGATTCACCGCACAAGATGCTTCGGCCGCCGATTCCCTGCGGGCCGCCGAATCGGGTTTCGACGCGCTCTAATGCCCCCGCCCTTGGGTTTGATCAATCTCTCCGTCAGCGACTTGATTGCGGCCGCCGGCGCGGACCCGTGGAAGATCAACGACGAACTGCAGGCCGGGGACGCCGGCGCAATCAACGCCCAGGCTGACGCGTTTCACGCTGCGGCGGGTTCTGCCACCGAAGTCGAGAATGACTTCCAGTCGGCCAAACAGCGCTTTGAGCAGGGTTGGCGACACAACGGTGTTGAGCATCCGATCACCGAGTCGGCCGAGGTCACGCGCGCGACCACGACACTGCACCTGCAGAAGTCCCAACTCGCCAAGATCGCATTGGATTTGGAGACAGTGGCCGCTGCACTGGCGACGGCACAACGCACCTGCGACGCCGACATCGCCGCACTGGACAACTTTTTGCACGGGGCCGACGACGCGATCGGCGCCGCCAAAGCCGCCAAGCAGGACACGCAGGCTATGCACGACGCGGCGGTCGCAACGGTGCGAATCACCCTTGGTGAGGTGCAGGCCAGTCGTGACGGCTATGTGAACGCCATGGCGGCCGCCGAGTCAGCGATGGCGTCGGTGACAGGCGAGGCCCCTCAAGTTCCGGGCGGCGCACCGGCCGAGACCGGCCAACCCGGCGAGGGTTCCGGACCAACGGTGACGAAGGGGGATGTGGCAATCGGTGCCGCTGGTGCGGTGGCGGGCGGTACTGCGGACGGTGTGCGCCAGGCGACAATCAATTTGATCAACGAGTCCCCCGGTACGGGTCCTGGTAAGGCTGACCCTGCCTTGTTGAAGTGGCTCGAGGATCCGAAGATCGGCGGCGTCGATCTGACGGGATTCTCTCGCATCGGCGGGGTCGTTTCTGCGGTCAGCGCGGTGCCCGCGGTCATGTCCGACGTCCATGACGGCAACTCGGTGCCGGAGGCTGTCACCCGCGAGTCCGTCGGAACCGCTTTCGGACTGGGTCTAGGCGCATTCGCAGGAGACGCGGCAGCAGGTGCAGTGGCAGGTTCTGTCATTCCGGGCGCAGGGACCGCGGTGGGATTGGCGGTCGGCGCCGTCGTGGGAGCCGGCGCCGCCTTGGGTGCGTCTAAAGGGATCGAGATGATCTGGGATCCGGTCACGGATGCGCTGAGTAGCGCAGCGGATAGCGCTGATTCGCTATTAGGTTTCAGGTAGGCCGTGGACAATGCGATTCGATGAGTTCGTGGTGGGGCATGGTGTCGCTGTGTCCGCGGTCGATGAGTTTGCCGGATTTTTGGTGGAGGTCGGCATACCGGCGGATTGGGATTCCTTCGATTCGACCACGGGTATGCGAGTGTGGATCTGGCGCGGCGACCCAGGCATCCGCGAGTTCTGCGCCAACGCAGTGCTGACGATGCATAGCGTCGAGGCCGTGTTGGACGCCGATGAGGTATTCGCGATGCTCGTTGACCAGCAGGTGCAGTCGGTGCCGGGCAGTCATGAACTGCACCGTGAACTCGCTGCGGCCACCGAGGGCGCTGGCGGCGTGGGGACACTCGCAATGCAGATCACTCACGACCTCGGCACCATCGACAGCGTGTCACGATCCCGGATCATCACGACTGAACAGGAGACGCTCATCGCGCAACTGACAGTAACCGCGCTCCACGGTTCACCGGTGGACCGGGCAGATGTCTGGCTGACCGTCCGAACGGGCGCGTCGACAGGGCCGGTGTCCGCGAGTCACCGCCGGGGAGTCCCGGTAGACGGACGCAAGACGGTCGCCGATGGCAGATAGCAGTCCTAAAGGCGGTTGGCGTCGGGCACTGCGGTACACCTTCGGGGGCGCCCTCTGCCTGTTGGCGGTGGTAGCAGCGCAGACGGGGCTGCAATGGTATTGGTCTGTGGTCGTGCTCTGCGGAGCGTTTCTCATCATCCTCGGCAGACGCCGGATTTTTCGGCCGGGAGTCACACGAACGACCGACCTGGTCGTCTGCCGCTACATTCCCTGGTACGAGGGAAACGCTTACTACTTGAACGTGGCGCTCCCGCTGACCGGGGCCGCCATGGCCGCGGCGGGATACGCGCCCGGAAACCCGGTGTGGCTTCGATTCGGTGGGATCTTCCTAATTGCGGTAACACCGCTCATGACGTACTCCGCCGTACGTATGTGGCGCCGGTGCATTCTGTGCTTCTCCCCGTCAGCGTTGACCGTGCGAACGGCCGCGCCTGGGGATGCGTTGACCGAGATCCCGCGTGAGCGTGTCCAGTCGATCACGCCCAAGGTGATCGCAAATTCGGCAAACGGCGTCGCATCGCTACAGGTCGAGATCGCCTACCAGACAGCGGATTCAAGTGACGACGCGACCAAGACCGTGCTGCTGGGCCTGCAGCTGACCGTTGTACCGGACAACCTCCTCAACGCCCTCGTGGCCTGGAAAGATGCCACCAACGACGACCCGAGTGAGCTCTTGGATCGGATCGAACGAATTCTCATGGGCCGCTCAATGGCTGGCGTGTAACTGCATCACGCGAGATCTACGCGCCCTCCGGCACCGCTGCCGAACGCGAGAGCGCACGAGTAGCGTGGTTCCGGGAGATAGCGAAAGTTATTACCCCGCAGACATATTCCTGATCGGCCGTTAGAAGGGTGGTGGGATCGATTCGCGGTCCGCGGGGAAGGTGTCGAGGTAGGACAGGTATTCGTCGGGAATGTGGGGCGTTGGTTTGGGTGTGGTGCGGTAGTGGTGTTGGCCCGGCGTTCCGCCGACAGGCCGCACCTCGGCGGTGACCGGTGCGGTCGGGGCGCACAGGCCGGGGAAGATCAATGCACTCCCACGACGGGTGACGTCGTGACCTAACGCTCCCCGGCCCGTGAGTCCAGATGACCGAGCCGTCGCGCAGCTGTTCAACGCGCCAACCCCAGAACGTCTTGGCCAAAATGATGACACCGAATTGTTGAAGAACATTTGAGGGAACGCTCTTGAACAGCGTAAACGTCTGTCGACGCGCTCCACCGGGACTTAGACTTCTGCGGTGTTCTCGGAGACGCGCTATGCGATGAACGGGGACTTGCGCGTCGCCTACTGCGCCTCACCCCGTGGCGCTCGCGACATCGTGTTCGTCCCGATGTGGTTCAACTGTTGCGAAATTCTGCCGACGCTACCGGCGATTCAGGGGTGGGTTGAGGCGATGACATCGCTGGGCCGGTTGATCTTTTTCGATCAGCCGGGCACTGGCGCGTCCGATCCGGTCTCGGCGGGTGCGTTGCCGACGTTGGAGCAATGGGCCGACAGCATCACCGCGGTGTTAGACGATCTCGGGAGTCGCGAAGCGGTTCTAGTCGCGTCGAACGCTGCGTTCGCGCCCGCGGCGCTGTTCGCGGCCAGCCATCCGTCTCGCACCACGGCGCTGGTCGGGCTTGAGGTCTATGCGGATCCGACGAGCCCGATGGCTGAGAGCACCGACGGGCTCACTCCGGAGAAGTTCTTCGATGCCATGATCGCCGTGTGGGGAACGGGGGAGTTCGAACATGTGCTCAATCCCGATATGCCGTGGAACGAGGAAATCCGGGCAACATGGGCACGATTTGAACGCCTGTCGGCGAGCCCACGGACCGTTGCTCTCATGATGCCGGTGGTTTCCGAATTGGACATACGGGCGCTGCTTCCGACCGTCCGGGTGCCTACCCTCGTCGTCCAGTACATGAACGACTCATTCGTCCCACCCGCTTCCGGCAAGTACGTCGCCGATCACATCCCGGGCGCGAAATACGTTGAACTGTCCGGGCGCAACCTCTATCACATCGTCGAACCCTGGCGCGAATCATTCCAGCACGTCGCTGAGTTCCTCACCGGCGAGCGGGCAGACGTGGCCGACGACCGCGTTCTCGCCACGGTGTTGTTCACCGACATTGTGGACTCGACGCACCGGGCCGCGGAGATCGGCGACCGTGACTGGCACGCGTTGCTTGATGCGCACGACGCCGTCATCCGGTCGCAGCTCGCGCGGTTTCGGGGCCGTGAGGTGAACACCTCGGGCGACGGCTTCCTCGCAATGTTCGACGGCCCGCAGCGAGCGATCCGCTGCGCCATGGCAATTCGCGACGCGGTTCAATCGCTCGGCATCGAGGTGCGTGCCGGGTTGCACACCGGCGAGTGCGAGGTCCGCGGCGACGACATCGGCGGCATCGCCGTGCACATCGGCGCTCGCGTGAGCGCACTGGCCGGGCCGAACGAGGTGCTGGTGTCCAGCACGCTGCGCGACCTGGTGATCGGGTCAGGACTCGAATTCGAGGAGCGCGGCGCTTACGAGCTCAAGGGCGTGCCCGGCGAGTGGCGGCTCTTCTTCGTCGCGTCTGCATAGTGGCGGGCTTCGGCCAAACTCATGTCGCCTGCACCACTACCACCGGACCACCCGGCGTGCCCGTCGAACCGCTACCGCTCGCGCCGCCAGCGCCGGAACCACCCTGGGCGCCTGTGCCGGCCGTGCCACTAACGCCGCCGCGCCTCCCACGCATCGTCGTTATTGAGACAAGGCCGGCACAGAATCGGGGTTTCCCCATGCCTCACGCGAGTGCGGTGCGCCGACGGTCGAGCACTACAGATCGGTCACGCCGAAATGCTCGAAGAGGTCGGTGCCCGGCCAATTCCCCGCGTCGCGGATCGCGTGCAGCTCGTGCGACACCCAATCCAGCTGTGCCCCACCGAAACCGTCGCCTTCCGTGTTCGTCGCCAACAGCACGCCGAACGCCATCCCGTCCTCCATGACCCCAGAGATCGATTCGGCACCGCCCGTCCCACCGTTGTGCGCGTAGTAGGTGTGGCCGTCGACCTCGGCGGTGTTCCACCCGCGGAGGTTCGTCCCGTTCGTGCCAGGCAAGTGCTGCCAAGCGGGTTTGAAGCTCCACATGTCCTTCAGCCCGTCTTTGGTCAACAGCTCGGGCCCCTGCGCGCCACGCTTGAACGACGAGCAGAACCGGGTGATGTCGATGATGGACATGGCCAGCGCCCCGTGGGCGTCGAAGGTGTGCCCATCGCCCTCGTAGGGCGGATACACCAAGGGCCTCGGGGCCCCTGGCGCGGGATTGACGTGGGCCCAGGCATCGATGGGTGTCGGGCGCGCAGTGTGATAGAGCAGCTCGCCGTTCTCGCCAGGTTTGACGCTGCCGATCTGAATGCGCTGCGCGGGCACGCCCAGCGAGCCGAAGATGCTGTCGCGCACGAACGTTAGATACGGGACACCGGCGACGGCCTCGAGCACGCGGCCAAGGACGACGAACGCCATGTTTGCATACGCGCAGATCTCCCCGGGCTTGACCGTGCCGTCGAACGCGTCGGCATCGCGCTGTGCCATGTAGGACATCGACTGCGCCTTCGTGATCGGATGATGCACCGTCGCACCAGGAATGGTGGCCTTGATCAGCGCATCGATCTCCGGATCACTCTGGTTGGCACCGAATCCGCCGAAGCCCGTCACCATGCTGAGCAGGTGGTCCAGCGTCAGCTTGCGGAAGCGCGGGTCTGAGGGCTCGTCGCCGGTGAAGTTCCTCCACGGCGTCGACGACCCCTTCAGGATGTCGTACACCTTCGTGTTCACGCCGTCCGGTTGGAAGGCCGGGTGCAGATTCTGGACGAGCAACATGATCGCCGTAGCGGTGATCGCCTTCGTGGTGGAGCCGATCTCGCAGAGGTCGGTCGCCTTGGCGGTCGGGAAGTCGTCCTCGGCCCACGTGTATGCGCGGCCATACCCGAGGCGGCCCTTGTCGGCGGCGGCGAACTGCATCACGCGGATCCCGCGCTGCACCATGAAGTCCTTGATGTAATCGTCGATCGCGCTGAACGGGTTCGCTACACCCGCGCCAAACGGGTTGGCGGACTTGCGAAACGTCCAGTCCGGCAATTTGGCGTCCGGCTTGGCGAAGACGACGTCGTACACACTCACGCCGCCCATCTCGCCTGCGCTGATCCTCAGCGGCACATTGCCCTTCTTCTCCTCCGCCTCGACCCGCTGTGCGGTGTCGTGCGCGACCATTCCGAACGTGTGAACCTGGTCGAACGCCGGGTCGTCCCAGAGCATGATCCGCTGTGGCGGGTCACTGACCAGAAACGTGTTCAGCAGCCGTGCACGATGTGGCCGCATCACTTGCACCGCCTCGTTGAGGCGATCCTGACGGTCAACCTCGAACCACTGCAGCGGAGCCCGCTGCGGATCGCTCGGCATCCACAGAGCCCGGACGAACGTATCGGCGCCGTCACGCACGGCGATCAGGCCGGCGCACGAGTTGCCTGCCCGCATCTTGATGCCCGCCTCGCCGTTGTCGGCGAGCAGATTCCCCGGGTCGAACCAGAGCTTCGTCCATGGTCCGACGACCGAGGCCTTGATGCCAGGCTCGAACACGACCAGGACGCGGCACACCGACCGCGACTCGCCGACCCCCGTCACGAGGGTCGGGTGGGTGCCCTTCTTGGCAGCGTCCGCGATCACGTGATCGAGCTTCGCGATGTCACAAATGACGACGGTTTGCACTGGACCCGATGCCTGAACCCATACGGCGGCGAAGCTCGGGTCAGCGGCCGCGCCATGCATGGAAATGGACCGCAACCGCCAGCCGTGCCCGAGTTTTGCATTCTGCTCGGCCGTTTGCAGCTGCTCGTTCTTCGCTAGATACCACTCGATCATCATGTCCCCCCAGGGAATTGAGTGCTGCACCTGCTCACTGAGCGCGGCAATTAGCACTTGCATTGATTGGAAGGGAATCACTCTGCGATTCCCCAACGGCGACCGCCGAACCACTACCTCGCTGACGACATCTAGCCATGTCGAGGTCTCCTTGGTTCGTCCCCGTACCGGAGCGCTGACTGCTCTGGTAGGCGTTGACGCTATTGGTGCAAGGTCCGCGCAGAATCAGGCGTTTCCCCATGGTTGACGCGCGGCGCGGGCGTCGATGGCCAGGGCTATGCGCTGGGCGGGAGTCCCGGTTCGGGTTTGCCCATACGACGGCCGAGTTCGGCCCGCGAACGGATGCCGAGCTTGCGGTAGATACGGGACAGGTTGGCATCGACCGTTTTTGGGCTGATGAACAGTGCTGCGGCGACGTCGCGGTTGGTCATGCCCGAGGCCGCCAACTCGGCGACCCGCTGTTCGGCCGGAGTTAGCCCGGTGGCCCGGCGTGGCACGACGACGCAGCGGGCCAGCTCGGCGCGGACCCGCTCGGCCCACAGCGGGATCCCCATCTCCTCGAATGCGGCCAGGGCGTCGCGCAGCGTTTCGGTGGCACCTTCCTTACGGCGTTGGCGACGCTGAATCTGGCCGAGCAGCAGCTGGGTTCGGGCGCGCTCGAAGGGCATCGGCAACCGCTCGTGTTCGGCCATCGCCTGCAATGCGGCCAGGCCGGCGGCGTCGAGGTCGCCGCGGGCGGCCTCCAGCATGGCCCTGCCGCGCGCTCCGACCGCCAGCATCCAGGCGCGATCAAGGCGACGACCGTTGCGTTCCAACCGCTCGATCAGCGGCTCAGCCTCGTCAAGCCGGCCCAGCTGGATCATGGCCTCGACGGCGTCGGGCACGAACGACGCAGCGATGATCTCCGCCACGTCCGGCGCCGCGTCAAGCCTGGCCACCTGCGGCTGCAGGGCGGTTAGCGCCGCGGCGTAGTTGCCCTGCGACACCTCGAGAAACCGAGAATCGTGACCGGCCATTCTGACAGCGTGCTCCAGTTACTACGCGAGCCTGCCGCGCGCGCCTCGGTGACGTCGCAGCGGGCCTGCTCGACGTGGCCGGCGTAGGCGGCCACCGCGGCCCGCATCGTCAGGGCCATGAACATCGGCACGTCGCCGCCGAGCTGCCGCGCGCGCTCCATGGCGTCCTCAGCAACCTGGCTGGCTTCGGGGAAGTCCCCTCGCCAGATCTCGATGAGAGCGCTGTGGAAGGCGAGGAAGATCAGTTCCTTCTCTTCACCGTTCTCGACGCAACGGCGCCGGGTGGCCAACATCCCGTCGTGGGCTCGCTCGAGTTGGCCGGTCCACGCCAGCATCACGGCGTTGTGGACGCTCGGCCGGAACGGCAAGGGGATGGCCGCGTTGGGGTCATCCAATTCGAGTGCTCGTTGGAGGCTGGGCAGGTCGACGCCCTCTCCGCGAATCATGCGGATCATGACCCGCATGGCCAGCGCCTGGCTCAGCAAACGTGGCTGGTCCAGCCGCTCGGCATCGGTCACCGCGTCTTCGGCGCATTCAGCGGCGGCGGTGAAATAGCCGACGTTGCCCCGGGCAAACGCCAACGCGATCAACATCTGGACCCGCAGCCCGAGATCATCTCCGGTCTCGCCGAGCCCGCGCTCCAGCAGGCCGATGGCGTCAAGGAAGCTATCGTCGGTCAGGCGCACAATGGCCAGCAGGCATGACGCCGCCGCCAGCAGCACCCCGGATTTCAGGGTGTTGACGGTCTTCTCGAGCACGGCGCGGGCCCGTCCAGGATCCCCGGCGTCGAAATGATGGCTCGCCGAGCGGATCCGGCGCTGCGGGGTGTCGCCGCCAAGGCCCACCGCCAGCTCGACCAGCTCGGCCGCGGCGGCGGGCGCTCCTCGCTTGCTCGCCATCTCCGCGGCCTCATCGAGGGACGCCAACGTAGTCGGGTCACCGACGGTGGCAGCCAAGGCCAGGTGCCTGGCCGCCGGTTCGGGTTCGGCGACGACCTCGGCCAATCGCCGATGCATCGCGCGGCGCCGCGGCGGGGCAGCGTCGGTGTAGACACCCCTTGCCAGCAACGGGTGGGTGAAACGCACTCGGTTGCCGTCGATCCCGACGATGCCCTTGTCCTCGGCATCCTCCAACAACTCCGCAACCTGACCGGCATCCGCGCTCACGGCGCGCGCCAGCAGCTCCACGGTCGGCGCGGCGGCGCACGCCGCCGCCAGCAACACCTCAAGAACCTCGCGATCGAGGCCACCGATCCTGGCCCGCACTACCTCGGCAAGCGTGCTCGGTAGCGACGCATCGACGTCCGTCGTGCCATCAGCCATCGCCCGCGCCAGCTCGAGGGCATAGAACGGATTTCCACCAGAGACCTCCTGGATGCGCGCCATCGTCGGCCGCGGAAACGACCGCCCAAACCGCTGAGACACCACGGTATGGAGCCCGCCAATGGTCAATGGACGCAACACAATCCGCGCAAGACCGTCGGCATCGGGCAACTGCAGCCAGGATGCAGCACTCCCGCCGTCCGGATCCGTGCGCACAGCACCCAGCACCCCCACCGGCGCCGCGAGCCGCCGCGCGGCGAACGCGAGGACGCTCACGCTGGAAGGATCAAGCCACTGCAGGTCGTCAATCGCGATCAGTACCGGCGTCTCCTGCGCCAGGCGGGAGACCATCGCGAGGAAGCCCGCCGCCACCGCGCGCTGATCCGTCGGCGCGCCGTCGGAGTCAGCCCGCAGCAGTACCCGATCGATTGCGCGCCGCTGCGGGGACGGCAGATCCGCACTGGCGGCCGGATCGATGTCGCCCACGAGATCCGCCAGCGAGGCGTACGCCAGTACCGACTCCGCCGCCGCCGGCCGCGTCGACAACACCCGGAACCCCTGTTCGCGGGCCTGCTCCACACCGGCTGACCACAGCACGGTCTTGCCGATACCCGGTTCACCCTCCACCACCAAGGCTGACGGCCGAGTCGCCGCCGAGGTCAGGAAGCCGGCGACCGCTCGAGCCTCAGCGTGGCGGCTCACGACATCGGCGGGCATCGTCGACCAATCTCAGCCAGGACGCTGACGCACATGGAGGCGTGCCGCGGGTCCGCATATCGGGCTGACACTCGCAGCGACATGGGCGTCCGTCCACGCTAGTTATGTGCTGGGCGGAACCTTACGCCTGGCTAGCCCGCGTCCGTGCGCGTTGACGCTATGAGGCAAGGGCACGCACAGAATCAGGTGTTTGCCCATGGTTGATGCGTGGCGCGGGCGTAAAAGGCCAGGCTGAGCCGCCGGGCGGGGATCCCGGCCTGAGCGCACACCCGGGCCACCACCTGTTCCGAGCCGGCCGCGAAGACACCGAAGACCACGTCGTCGTCGGGTACCGCGAGCGTCATCATCAGCTGCACCGGTGAGCCTTGTGCGCACATCAACGCAACGCAGTTGTCGAGGATGCTGACGGCGTACGCGAGCCCTTCGGCGGTCAATTCGGGTCGATACCACTCCGCGAGGTAACACCGCAGACCCGACGCAGGGGCGCTCATCGCCTCGACACTAGGCGATGACGGCGACCACAGAACCAGGTGTTTTCCTACAGTTCGGGGCTACGCGCCCTCCAGCACCGCCGCCGGTCCGCGGTTCATCAACTGGCGGGCCACGATGATTCGCTGGATTTCGCTGGCGCCCTCCCAGATCCGCTCCACACGAAGCTCGCGATACATCCGCTCGGCCACGTTCTCCCGCATGTAACCGCGGCCGCCGAAGATCTGCACGGCGCGGTCGGCGACCCGGCCTGCCATCTCGGAGCAGTACAGCTTGGCCATCGACGCCTGCGCGTGCAGGGTCTTGCGGTCGGTACCCGCGTCGATCGAGCGCGCCACCTCGTAGAGCATCGTGCGAGCCGCGAACAGTTCGGTGGCGCTGTCCGCGAGCATGCCCGCCACCAACTGATGCTCGCCGAGCGGCTTGCCGTCGACCACCCTCTCCTTGGCGAACGCGGTCACTTCGTCGATCAGGCGCTGGGCGGCGCCGACGCAGCGGGCGGCCACCATCAACCGCTCGAACCGGAACCAGTCCTGGGTGAAGGTCATGCCCTCACCCTCGGCGCCGACCAAGTTCTCCGCGGGAACCCGTACGCCGTTGAACGCCACGATCGGGTGCTCGTCGGCGATGTGATGCGAATAGTGCGGTGTGCGAACGACTTCCACCCCGGGCCAAGGCAGGTCTACCACCAGCAGCACGTGCTCGCCCTCATAGTCCCCGCCGACCAGAACCGCCTGGACGAACAGGTAGTCGGCGAGGTTGTACGACGTGACGTGCCACTTGACGCCGTCGATGACGTACTCGTCGCCGTCGCGCCTGGCGGTCGTCTGCAGCGCCGAGACGTCGGAACCGGCGAACTCCTCGGTGATGGCGTACGCCTCGTGCTTCTCGCCGCGTACGGCGGGCAGCAGCCACCGCTCGCGCTGATAGTCGGTCGCCACGTCGGCCCACCACTGCGGCGGCGTGTGCATCGCCCAGGCCAGCCCGTTGGTGGCCCTGCCGCACTGTTCCTGCACCAGAACCTGCTGCAGAGCGGTGCATCCAGGGCCCCCGACCGAGGTCGGCATGTTGGTGGCGTAGAGGCCCAATTCGATTGCCCGGGAATGATGTTCGGCGGCAATCTCCTTGCTCAGCACACCGCCTGCCATCTCAACCTCGACCTCGAGCGGGATCACCGAGTCGACGAACCCGCGCGCCGCCTCCTGGATACGCCGATCGTCCGCCGACAGTCCGTACATTCGGGCACCTCTATCCTCGCCGACCTCTTGACTGAGCGTTCAGTCTATGTCACGGTCTCGTAGTATGACCAGATCCGGTAGCGCCGACGTAGTGGTGGTCGGCGGGGGGACGGTCGGTGCGTGGACCGCCGTTCTGCTCGCCGAATCCGGCGTGCGCGACGTCGTCCTGCTCGAGGCGAGCACACTCGGCGACGGGGCCAGCAGCCGCGCCGCGGGCATGGTGCGCGCACAGGGCGGCACCGAGACCGCCATCCGCCTTGGCCTGCGTTCCCAAGAGTTCTACTCCGCAAGCGGTGAGCGCTTCCCGCTCGACTGCGGCTTCCGCGCCCAGGGATATCTGATGCCGTGCTTCACGCCTGCCGAGGTCCAGCAGGCCGGCGACCGCATCGCTCTGCAACGCACTCTCGGGCTCGAGGTCGAGTGGCTGAGCAGCGACGACCTCGACGCGAGGCATACCGGTCTGGCACCGGGCGTCACCCTCGGCGCGTCATACGCTCCAGGCGACGGCTACATCGATGCCCCACGAAACGTGTTGGCCTACACCGCCGCCCTCACCGCACACGGCGTCGACGTCAGGGAGCGCTGTGCGTTCACCGGCCTGCGCACCCGTGGGGGTCGCGTCGTCGGCGTCGACACGTCGGAGGGCCCGATCGACGCCGACCGGGTGGTGCTCACCGGTGGGCCGCAGCTCGCCGACGTCGGCAGCCGCGCGGGTGGCCGCATCCCGGCGGGCGGCACTCGCCACCAGGTCGTGGTGACCGCGGCCCCGCCCAGCGTCGACATCTACGAGCTGCCGATGGTGTTCGACGTGACCTCCGGAATCTACTGGCGGCCAGGCGAATCCGGTGGCGTGCTCTGGGGCATGAGCAACCCGGACGAGCCGCAGGGGCCCGCCGTCGACTTCGACGAGGAGTACTACCTGAAGGCGCGGGACCGGATCGAGCACCTGTTCCCCGCCATCGCCGGCCTGGGGCTGCGGCGGTCGTGGGCGGCGACGATCGACTACACCCCGGATCACCTGCCGATCCTCGGTCCGTTGCTCACCGACGACGGACCGGTCGACGGCACGGTGGTGGCCAGCGCCGCCGGTCACGGCATGATGTGGGGCCCTGCGGTGGCCCAGGTGGCCTCCGACCTGGCCACGACGGGCGCGTGCGACTGGCTGGACCTCACCGACCTCGGCCTGGACCGCTTCGACGCCGACGGCAACAGTCGCGTTGCACCCGAACCGATTTCACTCCCATTTCCCGAGAAGGCGACACAGTAATGGCGACAAGCAAGATCAGCACCAGCACCCTGACCCAAGCGACCGACGCCGAGCTCGAGGACTGGGGCCCGCTACCGGAGGCCACCGGCGAGGAGATGGCCACCCAGGGCGTGGAACTGTGGGTCGACGGCGAGTCCTCGGCGGGCATCTGGCAGTGCGCTCCAGGACCGTCGCGATGGACGCTGGAGACCAACGAGGTGATCCATCTCGTCGCGGGCCGGATGACGGTGACGCCCGACGGCGGCGAGCCCGCGGAGATCGGAACGGGCGACATGGCAGTCTTCCCGAAGGGCTGGACCGGCACGTGGGACATCCACGAAACCGTGCGGAAGGTCTACTCGATCTTCTAACTCAGCCCGGTAGCGGACCGCCGTCGCCGCGATATCGCGTCAACACTGGCCGCCAGTAGCAGGACGCCACCGGTGACCAGGAAGTTGATGTAGGACGACTGATTCAGCAGGCCGAGTCCGTTGGCGATCGTCGCGACCACCACGCCGCCGATCACGGCATCGAGCGCACGGCCCTTGCCGCCGAACAGGCTGGTGCCGCCGATCACCGCCGCGCCGACCGCGTACAGCAGGACGTTGCCAGCGCCCGAGGATGCGGATACCTTGCCGCCGTACGACGCTGCGATGATGCCGCTCACCGCCGCCAGCGCCGAGCACACCACGAACACCGACATCCGGATCCGGTCGACGTTGACACCCGCGCGCCGTGCCGCCTCTGCGTTGCCGCCAACGGCGTAGATGTGCCGACCATAAGCGGTCCGGGTCAGCACGAACGTCAACACGATGAGCAGTACCCCGACCAACGGCAGAACGTAGGGGATACCGCGGATCTCGATGTTCCTGTTGACGCTGCGGTTGAGGCTGAGCAGGTAGGTGACACCGAGGGTCACCGCGCCAACGCCGACGATGCGCGCCGCCACCACCCCGAACGGTGCATGGTGCAGCCCGGCCGCGACCTTGCTGCGGTGCCGGTACAGCTCAAGACCGGCATAGCCGACGACGACCAGCAGCGCGCAGATCCAACCCACCGTCACGGGCAGGTTGTCGATGGTGATGCCCCGGATCACCGGATCGTCCACCCGGACCGATCCACCCTCACCGATCAGCTTGAGCGTAACGCCTTGCAGCCCAAGGAAGAACGCGAGAGTCACCACGAATGACGGGATGCCGAGCTTGGCCCGCAGCAGCCCGATCGACAGGCCGATCAGCGCTCCGCAGGCCACACCTGCCAGCACCGCAGCCCACCACGGAAATCCGTGGTTGGTGATGGTCAGCGCCATCGCACAGGCCGACACACCGCCTGCCACGCCAGCGGACAGGTCGATGTCACCGAGCAACAGAACGAAGATCAGCCCCATCGCGAGCACGCAGATCGAACCGGCCTGGGTCACCAGGTTGGCCAGGTTGAGCGCCGACATGAACCGCTCGTTGGCCAACCCGAACACGATGAACAGCACGACCAGACCGAGAACTGCGGGCAGCGAACCCATGTCACCGCCGCGTACCCGTTGCAGGTAGCCGCGCGCGGCATCGCGGAACGTCTCGTCGGAGTGGGTATCGGCCACGAAGTCCGAATCGGCGAGTTCGGGTTTGACGGTGGTCATTTCGCGATCCTTCACATCGACTGCGCAGCTTCGGCAGGCGCGAGGCCGAGATTGCCGGAGCGACCGGCGGTGATCAGCTCCACCACCTGACCGTGGGTGACCTCGGACGCCTTGACCTCGGCCGCCACCCGGCCCAGGTACAGCGCACAGATCCGGTCGGCCACCTCGAATACGTCGACCATGTTGTGCGAGATGAGCACCACGCCAAGACCCTGATCGGCCAGTCGGCGCACCAGGTCGATGACCTGCCGGGTCTGCGCAACTCCCAGTGCCGCCGTTGGTTCGTCGAGCAGCACCACCCTGGAGTTCCACAACACGCACTTGGCGATGGCGACGGTTTGGCGCTGGCCGCCGGACAGGCTGGAGACGGCCTGGCGCACGGACTTCACCGTGCGTACCGACAAGGACGCAAGGGCCTCCCTTGCCAACGTCTCCATCCTGGCTTCGTCGAGCACACCTCGGTGCTTGAGCTCTCGGCCCAGGAACATGTTGGAGACGATGTCGAGGTTGTCGCACAGGGCGAGGTCCTGGTAGACCACCTCGACACCAAGGGCCGCAACGTCGTTGGGCCCATGCACCGTGACCGGCTTGCCCTCGAAGAGATAGATCCCGCTGTCGATCGGGTGGATCCCGGCGATCGCCTTTACCAGCGTCGACTTACCGGCGCCGTTGTCGCCCACCAACGCGGTCACCTCGCCGGGATACACCTTGAAGTCGACGTCGTGCAGGACGTGCACGACACCGAAACTCTTGTTGACTCCCTGGAGCTCGAGGATGGGTGCCGTCGGGGTCACCTCTTCGGGCATCGGTCGGTCAGAGCCCCGCTGCGGTGCAGATCGCCGCGAACTGGCCGGTGCACACCTCGTCCTTGGACTGACCGCCGTCCTTGAAGACGACGTCGACGTTGTCCTTCGTGATCGCCTTAGGGATCAGGAGAACCGAGGGCACGTCCCGGTTGCCCTTGTCGTCGCGCGAGGTGGCGTCGGTGCTGACGGTCTCGCCCTTGACGAGTGCGATCGCGGCCTTGGCCAGTGCGTCGGCTTCCTCCTTCGCGGACTTGTAGACGGTCACACACTGCGTTCCGGCAAGGACGTTCTGCAGACCCTCGACGGTCGCGTCCTGACCCGTGACCGGCACCTGCCCGGCGCGCTTGTTCTTCTCCAGGATCGAGATGACCGATCCGGCAAGCCCGTCGTTGGCGGCGTAGACGCCGTCGATCTTCCCGTCAGCTGCGGTGTACATCTGCTCGAAGATGGTGACGGCCTTGTCGTTGTCCCAGTCCGGCACCGCCTGCTCACCGACGACTTTGATACTCGGCGTCTTGTCGACCGCCGAGTGCGCACCGGACGTGAACAGGGTGGCGTTGTTGTCGGTGGGAGAACCGTTGAGGAACACCACGTTCGCCGGCTTCCCGCCAAGGCAGTCGACCAGGCCCTGGCCCTGGAGTTGACCGACTTTGGTGTTGTCGAACGAGATGTAGACATCGGCCCCACCACCGAGCGTCAGCCGGTCGTAGTCGATGGTCTTGACGCCCTGGCTTGCCGCCTTCTGCTGAATGGCGGCGCCGCTGTCGGAGTCGAGGTTCACGATCGCCAGCACGGTCACGCCGTCGGCGATCATTCCGTCGGCGATGGTGGCCATGGTATCGGCCGAACCCTCGGCGTTCTGGATCGTGTACGGGACGCCGGCCGCCTTGAAGGCCGCCTCGAGCGCGGGTCGGTCCTTGGACTCCCATCGGACCGACGATTTGGTGTCGGGCAGGATCACCCCGATCTTGCCCTTGGCCTGGCCTCCCCCATCGCCACCGCCGCTGTCGCTGCTGCTACACCCGGTCAGGGTCAGCCCCGCTCCGACGAGCACGGCGAACACCAGAGATCCCATTCGCTTCATGGAGATGCTCCCAACCTTCCGATTTGTTGTTTGGGACAACTTATAGCGTGACGCACATCACGTCCAGGAAATGCCCGAGTACGGCCGTCAGCGGGCACCCATGAGATGCTCGAGCGCCAACTGGTTGAGCCGCACGAATCCGAATCCCCGTGAACCAAAATATGATTCGGCATCGAAGTCTTCGTACGCGGACCGGTCGGCCAATAGGTCGCGGTAGGTTTCGCCTGGGTTGAGGGTCGGCCGCCGCAGCTCGTCGACGCGTGCGGCCGCCATGGCCTCGGCAACCTCGGGGTCGGCGCGGAACGCCGCGGCACGCTGCTTGAGCAGGAGGTACATCCGCATGTTCGTCGCGGCCGAGACCCACATCCCCGCGACGTCCTCGGTGCGACTCGGCTTGTAGTCGAAGTGGCGGGGGCCGGAGTAGCTGGGTCCGCCGTCGGCACCGCCGTGCTCCAGCAGGTCGACGAGTGCGAACGCGTTGGCGAGGTCACCGTGACCGAACACCAGGTCCTGGTCGAACTTGATGCCACGCTGACCGTTGAGGTCGATGTGGAACAACTTGCCGCTGTACAGCGCCTGGCTGATGCCGTGCACGAAGTTCAGCCCTGCCATCTGTTCGTGTCCGGTCTCCGGGTTGACGCCGACCAACTCGGGGTGGGCGAGCGTCTCGATGAACGCCAGCGCATGGCCGACGGTTGGCAGCAGGATGTCGCCGCGCGGCTCGTTGGGCTTCGGCTCGATCGCGAAACGCATGGGATAGCCGTTGTCGGTGACGTACTCGCACAACAGATCGAGGGCCTCGCGGTAGCGCGCGAAGGCGGCCTGGACGTCCTTGGCGCTGTCGTACTCGCTGCCCTCCCGCCCACCCCAGAGGACGAAGGTCTGCGCGCCGAGTTCGGCGGCGAGATCGATGTTGCGCAGCACCTTGCGCAGCGCGAAGCGGCGCACTGCGCGGTCGTTGCTGGTGAATCCGCCGTCCTTGAAGACGGGCTGGGTGAACAGGTTCGTCGTCACCATCGGCACGGTGATCCCGGTGGATTGCAGTGCCGCCGACAGCCGACCAATTGCACGCCGCCGATCGCCGTCCGAACAACCGAAGGGGAACAGGTCGTCGTCGTGGAAGGTCAGGCCGTGTGCGCCCAATTCGGCCAGCCGTTCGACGGCCTCGACCACGTCGACCGCAGGACGGGTCGCCACGCCGAACGGATCGGCGCCGGTCCACCCCACGGTCCACAGGCCGAAGGAGAACTTGTCCGACGCTTGCGGGACCAGGTCGTTGGCGGCCGGAATGCGAGACTCGAGAACGGACATCTCCGCCTCCTCAAGGCTAGATTTGTTCAGACGCCGAACATATGATGTGGTCCAGGCCACTGTCAATGGGTAGCGGGGAGGAGTGCCGTGGACCGCACCGCGCGGATCGGAACCAGCACCGACGACGTCCGTCGGCGCAACCTCTCCGGCGTGCTCGTGTTGGTCCATCGTCACCGCGGAATGAGCCGCGCGGAGTTGACCCGTCGAACCGGGCTGTCGCGATCGACGGTCAAGGATCTCGTCGAGGAGTTGGTCGAACATGGCCTGGTCGAGGAGGCTCAACCCGCGGCATCCACCCAGGTCGGCCGCCCCAGCCCGGTAGTGCGGCCACAGAACCGCAGGCTGGCGATAGCGGTGAACCCCGAAATCGATTCCGTCACCATCGGTTTGGTTGGCCTCGGCGGATCTGTTCTCGAGATGACGAGACGTACCACCACCGGCATCCCAACTCCCGAGCAGACGGTGGCTCTTGCCGCCGAGACGATTCAGGCAATGCGGCGGCAACTGGGGACCGACCGTGGCGTCACCGCGATCGGCGTCGCCGCTCCCGGTCTGGTGCACGCGGCCGGTTCCATGGTCCGGCTGGCACCCAATTTGGGTTGGGAAGACGCGCCGATCGGTCAAATGCTCAGCGCAGCAACTGGACTACCGGTGTTCGCGGCCAACGACGCCAACCTCGGCGCGGTCGCCGAGCACATCTTCGGGCGGCACCTGAACGCCGAGCACATGATCTATGTCAACGGCGGTGCAGGCGGCATCGGTGCCGGCGTGGTGGTTGCCGGTGAACTCCTCGACGGGGTGGCCGGCTACGCCGGCGAACTCGGCCATACCTACGTGGGCGGCTTGGGGGTGTGTCACTGCGGCAGGGTCGGCTGCCTCGAAACGGAGGTCAGCCAATCCCAGACCTACGCCACCGATTCCACAGCGGTCGCGAAAACCGTTGAACGCCAGGCCCAGTACCTCGGCATTGCACTCGGCAATGCGGTCAACATGCTGAACCCCGGGCTGATCGTGCTCGGGGGGTTCCTCCAGGCCTTTCCCTCGCTCGCAGCCGACGTGCTCAACGACGCGGTCGCGCGGCACAGCCTGCGTGAACCCCACGATCTGGTCCGGATCGTGCCGGCCAGCCTGGGATCGCAGACACTGATGATCGGCGCAGCCGAGCTGGCGTTCGCGCCCTTACTCGCCGATCCCGCCGCGCACTATCAGCAGGGCATCGACCGCGACGGCACCATCGGCTGACGCGATCACCGGGTTCGCCTCGACGGCGTCGATGGCGTCCCCGAGTTCGGTTGCCAGGGTAGAGAATGCGACGACGACGTCGGCCAGCGCCGTCAGGTCAGCAGGTCCGCTACCACGCCATCCCGCCAGCAGAGCCCGGATGCGCGTCCCGTCGAGCAGTCGCATCGCACCGGCCCGCGACAGTGGCGGAAGTGCGACCGCCCGATCGTCCAGCAGTTCGACCAACGTGCCGCCCGCAGCGACTACCAGCAGCGGACCGAAGGCCGGGTCGCGCACTACGCCCACGGAGATCTCCACCCCTTCGGTGATCATCGGTTGCACGGTGACGGCGGGTCCCAGCCGATGCGCCATCGCCGTGTACTCCGCA
Organism: Mycobacterium sp. AZCC_0083; assembly: GCF_014202335.1. Taxonomy (GTDB): domain Bacteria; phylum Actinomycetota; class Actinomycetes; order Mycobacteriales; family Mycobacteriaceae; genus Mycobacterium. The sequence goes on from NZ_JACHGP010000003.1 coordinate 386,183, forward strand.
CGCAGCGTCTCCTCATCGCCGATCCCGAGCACGACGCCACCGATGTCGCTCTTGTGCTCGGCGCCCAGCGTCTTCAGCGCGACGGGATAGCCGATCTCGCGGCCGGCCGCCAGCGTCGCCTCCACCGATTCCGCGACACCCGACCGCGCCACCGGGATGCCGTAATCGGCCAGCAACTCGAAGGCCGCGCCGGGACTCCAATCGGCCAACCGGTGCAGCCAGCGGTCACGTCGGGCCTGATCGACACCGGAGTCGGAATGGTCGATCGGCAGCGGCCATGCGGCCAGGTGCCCGAGCGCGGCCAGCCCACTGGTCGTGCCTTCGAGCACCGCGATGCCGTTGCTGCGCAGCCGTTCCGCAACTGCCCGGTCGATGGCCGACGGTATCGAAGTCAGCACGGCGAGCGGGGCGTCCGTCTCAGCCGCGACGTCCACTGCAGCGTCTGCGTAGGCAGTGTCACCATCGAACTCGGTGACCAGATCGACCGCGAGCGCGGTGACGGCCACCGCGGGATCGTCGGCGATTAGGCGCAAGCTGGCCCGAAACAGCTCGTGGGTGTCGGCGCCGGTGCCCCAGAGGTCGAGCGGGTTGGTCGCGGTCAGTCCTTCGTCGAGCAGTTCTTCGATGGCCAGCACCGTGGGCTCCGACAGTGTCGCGAAGTCGACGCCAAGTGCATGGGCCAGATCGGCGGTGAGCGCACGCTCGGCGCCCGAGTCGTGCACCGTCGCGATGCCCCCGTGGTGGGTTCTAGCCGTGCGGTTGCGTCGCGTGCCCATCGAGAACAGCTCGATCGTGTCGGCGAACTCGGCGAGGTCGCGCACCCGGACCGCACCGACGGCGTCGCAGAACGCATGCCATCCGGCGTCCCCACCGGCCAGCGCACCGGAGTGCGCCGCGACCATGGCACTACCTGTCGGCGAGCCGCCGACAGGTACGATCACCACCGGCACATCGCGTTCGGCGGCTCGCAGCAGTGCTCGGCGCAGCCGGGGCGCGGCCCGTGGTGTCTCCATCAGCAGGGCGAGCAGCGTCGTGCCCGGGTCGTCGAGTGCGTAGTCGACGTAGTCGGCGGTGTCGGTGACGAGTTCCTGGCCCGACGACACTGCGAGCCGATACCCGAACCCGCGCCGGGAGCGCAGTAGCGCCGAGAACGCCGATCCGGAGTGAGTGATCAGGCTGACCCCGCCGGACGGCAACGGGTCGGGCTCCAGATAGCCCAGTGCGCGAACGCCGCTCACGTTGTTGACGAAGCCCATGCAGCCTGCGCCGCACACCGCCATGCCCGCCGCCGATGCGACGGCGGCGACCTTGTCGCGAAGTCCGTGTGCTGAACCGAAGAGCACGGCGGACGGCACCCCGGCGTCGGCGGCCGCCTCCAACTGGCCGATCAGCGCGCCGTCGGGCACCCCCAGCAGCACCAGGTCGACGGCCTCGCCCAGATCGGCAAGGGACGGCGCACAGGGCAGGTCGCCGATCCGGTCGTAGCGCGGATTCACCAAATGCATGCGCGCCGAACTTCGTTGCGCCTCGATGACCATCCGCGCACCGAAGCTGTCCGGCTTGGCGCTGGCGCCGACCACCGCCACCGAACGGGCGCCGAGCATCGTCGCGACTGCCACTCGGCGTGCGTCCTCCATCGCGGCTACCGGCGCCCCAGTGCCGAGCGCAGCCTGCTGCTGCCCTTCTTCTTGTCGGCCAGCGCCGCCCTGGCGGCCTGCCAGCCAGGGATGCCGCACACGCCGCCACCTGCATGGGTGGCCGAGCTGCCGTTGTACAGGCCTGCGATCGGGGTGCGGTAGTCGGCAAACCCGGGCGCGGGCCGCATGTGGAACAGCTGCTCCAGCGAGAGTTCGCCGTGGAAGATGTTGCCGCCGATCAGCCCGTACTCGACCTCCATCTCGTGCGGTCCGACGACGTCGCGGTGCGTGATCGACGCCTTGAACCCCGGCGCGACCTGGTCGTAGGTGTCGATCACACGGTCCGCATAGGCGTCGAGCTCCTCGGTATGCGGTGCGTTCGCCCACTCCGCGGGGCACCACTGGGTGAACAGCGACATGATGTGCGTGCCATCGGGATTGAGCGTCTTGTCCAACGTCGTCGGGATGACGCCGTCGCTGAACGGCAGCGTTGCGGCCTTGCCGACGCGGGCTTCCTGGAAGGCGGTCTCGAGGTACTCGATCGACGGCGCCATCTCGATCGATCCGGTGAGGTGTTCGGCCTCACCGGAACTCGGGTTCGCGGTGAAGCTGGGCAGCTCGGACAGTGCGACGTTGATCTTCACCACGCCGCTGCGCGTCTTCCAGTGTTCGATGTCGCCGACGAAATCGTCTGGCAGTTCAGTGCGCGAAAGGTGGTCGAGGAAGGCGATCTTCGGGTGCAACGTGGTGACCACCATGGGGGCCGTCAGCTCTTCGCCGTTCTCGAGGACGACCCCGCGCACCTGACCACCACGGGTCAGTACGCGGGAACCCCTTGCGTTGGTGCGGATCTCGGCGCCGAAGCTACGGGCCGATTTGGCGATCGCCGCGGACACTCCGCCCATGCCACCCTCGGGATATCCCCAACTGCCGAGTTGACCGTCGCCGACGTCGCCGATCGAGTGGTGGGCCATCACGTAGGCGGTTCCCGGTTCGCAGGGGCCTGCCCAGGTTCCGATGATGCCGTTGACGGCCATCAGACCTTTGACTTGCGGTGATTCGAACCAATCGTCGAGCAGGTCGGCGATGCTCATGGTCAGCAGCCGGGTGATGTCCGCGGTGAGGCGTGGAGTGATCTTGCTACGCAGCGGCCAGGCCAGCTTGGCCAGGTCGAGCAGATCCGACGGACGCTTCGAGCCGACGTTCGGCGGTACTTGCGTCAGCAGCGGACCCATCACCTCGGCGATGCCGCCGATCCAGTCGTAGTACTCGGGCAACGCGTCCGCGTCCTTCTTGGAGAACTTGGACAGCTGTTCGTGGGTGCGCTTCGGGTCGTCCTCGTAGATGATCAGCGAGCCGCCCTCGGGAAAGGCCTGGTAGGACGGGCCCATCGGGTGCACCTTGTAGCCGTGCCGCTCGAGGTTCAGCTCGCGAACGATGGTAGGTGGCATCAGGCTCATCACGTACGACAGGCGCGTCACCCGAAGGTGCGGTGCGTCCTCCCACGGCGCCTCGGTGGTTGCCGCTCCGCCGAGGCTGGCGCGCGATTCCAGCACCAGCGTCTTGGCGCCCGAGCGGGCCAGATACGCCGCCGAGACCAACCCGTTGTGGCCACCGCCGATCACGATCGCGTCATACGAGTTCGACATGAGGACCTCTTCCCGGCGGGGGAATCCCACCTTCCTGACTGACTGTTCAATCTAATCAAGTGTTAGGCTGCAGACAAGTAGCAGCGCCGCTAGTTCACGAGGGGGAACGCAACGACATGGCCGATCCTGCGCCCGCGACCGAGAACAACGAAGCCCGTCGCATCGAGATGCTCCGTGCCGCAGCCGAGCTGATCTGCGAGCGCGGCTTCGGCGAGACCCGCATCGCCGACGTGGCGAAGCGCGCAGGGGTGAGCTCGGCTCTGGTCATCTATTACTTCGGCACCAGGGACCGGCTGCTCGTCGACGCGCTGCGCCACTCGGAGGAGTCGTTCTACGAGGCCGCCGAGAAGATGCTCGCCGAGGTGCCCTCGCTGCGCGAGCGACTCTCGCTGCTGATCGAGTGGACCTGCGTTCCTCAGGTGGACAACGAGATTCCCGGCGCGTGGGGTCTGTGGTTCGACCTGTGGGCTCAAGCGTTCCGCCATGACGAGGTCAAGGCGGGCAGGGTCGAACTCGATGCCCGTTGGCGCCGGATGATCGTGGACGCCATCAAGTCGGCGGAGGCGTCCGATGAACTCGACGTCGAGGTCGACGCCCGGTTGTTCGCCCTTGAGTTCAGTGCGCTACTCGACGGCCTGTCGATCCAGGTGGCGTTGGAGGATCCCGAGGTCGACTCGGAGGTGGCCCACCAGATCGCGATGCGGTTCGTCGAACGCGAACTCAACCTGCCGCCGGTGAAGAAACCGCAAGCGCGCTCTCGGCGACGGGGTCGGTGATCGGCTGCGCGGCGCTGCGATGCAGCACGCGTACCGCGTCGTGTGTGCAGACACAGGTAACGGCCGCACCTGGCTGATGGGTCACCGATCCCGGTCCTGAGGTATTGGGTACCTCCACGATCAACGCGGACGGGGCACCGACGTCGACGTGAACCTGCGTGGACGAGCCGAGGTAGACCACTTGGGAAACCGTGCCGCTGATCGCGTTGTGTCCGTTGCTCACTGGCGTACCCGCATCCTGCAACGCGATCCGCTCGGGCCTGATCACGATGGCCGCCGGGCCGGTGCGCGCGGACGTGTCCACGGCCGCGCCGAGCCGGGTGTCCATGGCCGAGCAGACCGCCGACGATCCGGACAGTTCGAGCACGTCGGCGTCGAAGATGTTGGCCGCACCAAGGAAACTGGCCACGAACGTGGTGGCGGGTGCCGAGTAGATCTCTTGCGGGGGCCCGATCTGTTCGACGCGTCCCTCGGCGAGCACCGCGATCTGGTCGCTCATGGTGAGCGCTTCTTCCTGATCGTGGGTCACGTAGACGAACGTGATGCCCACCTCGCGCTGGACGGCGCGCAATTCGAGCTGTAACTGCTTGCGCAGCTTGGCATCCAATGCGCCAAGTGGCTCGTCGAGCAGCAGCACGCGCGGCCGCAGCACCAGGGCCCTTGCCAGCGCGACGCGTTGCTGCTGGCCGCCTGACAGCTGCGAGGGGCGGCGTTTGGCGAACTTGCCCATCTGGACCAGGTCGAGTGCCTCGCCAACGCGCCGCTTGGTCTCGTCCTTCGGGGCCTTCTGATATCTCAGCCCGAAGGCCACGTTGTCCCAGACCGTCATGAACGGGAATAGCGCGTAGGTCTGGAAGACGGTGTTCACCGGGCGTCGGTTCGGTGGATCGCCCGCGACGTCACGGCCGTCGAGTTCGATGCGCCCGGAGTCCGGTTTCTCGAACCCGGCGATCATGCGCAACGTGGTCGTCTTGCCGCATCCGGAGGCGCCGAGCAGTGAGTAGAACTGCCCCGCCGGAATGTCGAGGTCGATGCCCGTCACCGCAGGCACCCCGTCGAAGGACTTGACCAGCTCGACCAGTCGGATCTCGCCGCCGGTCACGCGAACCCGATCAGTTCGACACCGCTTCGGCGAACCGGGCGAAGTTGGTCGCGAACCTGTCGACGTCGTCGCGGTCGTGCTGTACGGACAACAGCCATTGCTCCACCTTCCCCCATGGCGGGAGGAATACCCCACCATTGTGCTGCACGAGCCAGTGCAAGTGACCCAGTCTGGCGTCGATCCCGAGGAAGTCGCGGAACTCGCGCACCCTGTCGCGACGGAACGTCACGCAACCCTTGGCGCCCACCGAGACGACGTGCCAGTCGTATCCGTGTTCGGCGATCACGCCTTCCAGCGCGGAACGAAGGCGGGTGGCGTTAGCGTCGAGTCGGCGGTAGTTCTCGGGGGTCAGCACCTCGGAGAGGGTGGCGCGGGTGGCCGCCATCGCCAACGGGTTGCCGTTGAAGGTACCGACCTGCTCGTAGCGGCCGTCGGCGATCGCCGACATCACCTCCCTCGTGCCGCCGATCGCGGCCACCGCAATGCCGCCTCCCAAAGCCTTTGCCAGACACACGATATCGGGCGCGACGCCCGATAGCGCGGTCACCCCACCAGGGCCTGTGGTGAAGCCCGTCTTCACCTCGTCGAAGATCAGCAGCGCGCCGGCCTGATGGACCAGGTCGCGGATGGCAGCCAGATAGCCGTCGTCGGGCGGGATGATGCCCGCGTTCATCATCACGGGTTCCAGGATCATCGCGGCCACCTGACCGCGGTGTTCGGCGAGCGCGCGGGCGACGGCCTCGGCATCGTTGAACGGCACCACGACCACCAGGTCGCGGATCGCCGCGGGGATGCCACTGTTTCCCGGCACCGGAGTGGGATGGCTGCGCGGGCCGACCTCGTCGGCCTCCGGGAGCACCGACACCTGCACCGAGTCGTGGTGTCCGTGATAGCCGCCCTCGACCTTGATGATGAGGTCACGCCCTGTGAGCGCGCGGGCCAGATGAACGGCGTCCATGGTGGCCTCGGTGCCGGAGTTGGCGAACCGCCACAGCGGCAGGTCGAACCGGCGGGCCAACTCGCCGGCGATCCAGATCGCGTCCTCGGTCGGCTGGGCGAAGTGGGTACCGCGCCGGACCCGGTCGCTGACGGCGGCCACGATCGCCGGATGGGCATGTCCCGCAATGGAAGCGCCGTAGCCGCCGTGCATGTCGACGTACTCCGTGCCGTCGACGTCGTACACCTTGGAGCCCTTGCCGTGGCTCATCCAGACGGCCTGCGGTTCGGCGATCTGCCAGTTCGAGGTCGCACCTCCTGCGAGGTGCTCGCGGGCCAGCGCGATCAGTTCGGTGCTGCGCGGCTGGCGCCGAAGGAACACCTGCTCCTCATCGACGATCAACTGCCCGACTCGATCGTCTTGGATGTCGGACTCGGGACTTTCGATCACCGTCGAAGACACGGTGAAACCTCCACTCTCCAGCGGTTGACTGAGCATTCAGTCTATGTGATAGTCCTAACACCGACAAGACGCGAACCACCGGGGAGGCCCAGATGCCCGTGCCCATTGGATCCGGTCCGAATCGTCGACAATTCCTGCAACGCGCTGCGATTCTCGCGGCCGCGGCTCCCACTCTCGGCGCCTTCCTTGCCGCGTGTTCGAAGCCCGCTGGAACACAGGGGTCGGCGCCGAGCCTGACGATCGCGAAGCCTGACAGTCCGGTCAAGTGGCCGATCGCCGATGACAACAAGGCCATCGGTGACAACCTCCCGCCCGAGAAGGGCGCGACGCTCAAGATCTACAACTACGCCGACTACCTCAGCCCTCAAGCCATCAAGGGTTTCGAGGATCAGTACGGGGTCAAGGTCGAGGTGTCGACGTTCAATGACGGCGACGAGGCGATCACCAAGCTGCGCAGCGGGGTCGACTTCGACATCTACAACGCCAACTACACCGAGATCAGCCGCCTGGTGACTGGCAACCTGGTTCGCCCCCTCAACCACAGCTACATCCCCAACATCACCAACGTCTGGCCGACCTTCACCAACCCCTGGTACGACCAGGGCTGGCAGTACACCGTGCCGTACACCATCTACACCACGGGAATGGGCTGGCGCACCGATCAGGTGCCCGCCGACATCGGCAAGCTGAGCAATCCCTATGCCGCATTGTGGGATCCGGCCTACAAGGACAAGACTGCGATCATCGACGACTTCCACACCGCGATGGCGATGGTCCTACTGAAGCAGGGCATCACCGATGTCAACACGTCATCGGAGGCCGACCTGAAGATGGTGGGCGAGCAGCTCTCCGCACTGGTCAAGGCGACGTCGCCCAAGGTCACCATCACGATGTACAGCGACATGCCCGCCGGGCAGATCGGGCTGTCCCAGATGTGGTCGGGCGACGTCATCAACGCGGTGAACTACCTTCCCGAGGGTGTCGGGCCCGAGATTCTGCGGTACTGGTTCCCCGAGGACGGCAAGGGCTTGGTGGACAACGACATGTTGGTCACGCTCAAGGGCGGGAAGAACCCCGTGCTCGCCCACCTGTTCCTCAACCACATGCTCGACCCCGCGGTCGCCAAGGAGAACTTCTCGGCGATCGGCTACCAGCCGCCGCAGAACTCCCTGACCGCCGACTCACTCGTCGCCGAGGCGTTCATTCCGGAGAACCTGAAGAACGTGATCGTCAAGCCGGAGTACTTCGACACCGGTTACCGGACGCTGGAACTCGACGCGGACAACGACACCGCCTGGCACAACGTCTGGAACGCGTTCAACGCCGGCGGATCCTGACGCCGCCGCGGACGCGAGGAGCAATCAGGCATAGGACGCGAGGAGCAATCAGGTGCCCGTGGCGCGCTCGCGCGAACGCCCCAACCGACTGTGGCCCGTACTGGCCGCACCCGGTGTCGGCTGGCTGTTGCTGTTCTTCCTCGCGCCCCTCTACGTGGTGCTCGCGATCGTGTTCGGTCAGCGGGATCCGGTGTTCCGCACCGCGGTTCCGGTGTGGAATCCGTTGCAGTGGGACCCCACCCAGTTCACCTACGTCCTGACCCGTATCGGCCCCGACGGCGTCTACTTCCCCGCGCTGGTGCGCACCGTGGGCTACGTCGCGGCGGCCAGCATTCTGTGCCTGTGCATTGCGTTCCCGGTGGCCTACTACGTGTCTCGGCTGGCCGCTAGACACAAGGGCCTGCTCATCGCGTTACTGATCGCGCCGTTCTGGATCAGCTACATGATGCGAATGCTGGCCTGGGTCAACCTTCTTCAGAACGACGGACTCTTCAACCGGATGCTGAGCTTCGGCGGCCTGTTCGACCCCAACGTGGACTGGCTGACCGGTCAGCCCGTGGTGGTGGTCCTCGGTCTGGTGTACGGCTACGTGCCCTACATGATTCTGCCGCTCTACGCGGGGCTGGACCGGCTGTCCCAGTCGATGCTGGAGGCATCCAGAGACCTTGGCGCCAACCGGGTGTCGTCATTCGTTCGCGTGACGCTACCGATGTGCAGGCCGACGATCATGGCCGCGGTCCTGCTCACCTGCCTGCCGATGCTCGGCGACTACTTCACCAACGACCTGCTATCCGCCTCCCCCAAGACGGCGATGGTCGGAAACCTGATCAACGACAGCGTGCAGGCGCCGGGCCAGACCGGACAGGCCGGCGCGTTCGTCATGCTGGTATTGATCGCCACGGTGGTGCCGATGATCTACTACGTCCGGGTGACGCTGCGGGGCGACGAGGTGCGAACGTGAGCGTCACGACGCCGGAGAAGACCCTCCGAGGCCCCGTTGGCTGGTGGCGTGATCCATGGCGGCGACCCCGGATTCTGGCCGGCATCACCATCGCCTACCTGGTGTGGTCGCTGCTGCCGGTGCTCATCGCCGTGATGTTCTCGTTCAACGACGGGCGATCCCGAACCAATTGGCAGGGCTTCTCGTTTCGCTGGTACTGGGGCGATCAGACGCGGTCGGTCTGGCACGACGCCTCCCTGCACACGGCTCTGTTGCAGACACTGAAGCTCGGACTGCTCTCCACCCTGGTCGCCGTTCCACTCGGTGTGCTGTTCGCGATCGGCATCGACCGGTGGCGGGGCCGGCTACCGTCAGGCGCCAACGTGCTGATGTTGATCTCGTTCGTGATCCCCGAGGTACTGCTGGCCGTCGCACTGCTGTTCATGGTGACCTCGCTGTCGCTGCCGTTCGGCCTGGGCACCTCCGCACAGGTGATCGGGCTGGTGACTTATCAGGTGGCCTACCCCGCGGTGCTGGTGCGCGCGCGGCTCGCCACCATCGGGCCGCAATACGAGGAAGCCGCAATGGATCTCGGCGCCTCGCAGGTGGAGGCGCTGCGCCGGGTCACGCTCCCGATGTTGATCCCCGCGATCTTCGCCAGCACGGTCCTAGTCTTCGCCGACGTGATCGACGACTTCGTGTTGGTGCGGTATCTGTCCAACGGCTCGGCGACCGAACCGGTGTCGGTGAAGATCTACAACACGGCGCGCGCCGCACCCACCCCGGCACTCAACGCACTGGCCACCCTGCTGCTGCTTGCCGCGTTCGCCGCAGTGGTGATCGGTTATCTGGTGTTCCGCCGGATGACCCGCAACGACGACACGACCGGCCGCGGCATCGCCGCCTTCGCCGGGGAGACCTAACAACTCAGCGCCGACTGTGTGGGTTCTGTGCGAAGTTTCGCCGATTTCTCGACCGCAACTCCCACAGTCGACGAGGACCAGCCAGCCCGACGCGCGTGGGTGGGTTGCCACCGTCGGCGAAGAACGGACCGCGCAGCACTTCGAGCCGCAGATCCGGGAAGGCATACCACATGCCGTCGAACACGCCGCGGAACTCGTCGACACCGCGGAAGACCGTGCCCGGCATCATGTCGTCATCGAACCACCTCAGCGGAGACGACCTCGGCGATGCCATCTCGATCGTGGCTGTTCAATACCGTGTAGTACCGGTCGAGAACGTGCTGGATTGCTTGCTTGTCCATGAACGTTCCTCCGCCCGCAAGTGCTGCCAGATTACTCGTCTAGGCCCCGCCCATCTAGACCAAACTGCCTCGTCGCAGTAACCTGACTGTATGTTCAAACAGTTTGGTCCGGCGCCGGTTCCTGCTGATGACCTCGCTGCGGCGCTCGCGCCGTTCGGCCAGTCGCGCATGCTGCCGAGGGCGGCGTACGTCGACCCCGCGGTGTTCGAGTGGGAGCAGCGCAACATCTTCTCGGGCTGGATCTGCGTTGGCCACGCCGACGACCTCGACGGCGTCGGCACCCAGCGCGCCGTCGGCTCCGGCGCCAACGGGGTGCTGCTGGTGCACGGCGATGACGGTGTCATCCGGGCGTTCGCGAACACCTGCCGACACCGCGGCCATGAACTGCTTGCCTGCGGCGAGTCGGCCAAACGCCGCGGCATCGTCTGTCCCTACCACTCCTGGTCGTATCGCCTCGACGGTCGGGTGCGCAACGCACCGGGCTTCTCCGAAACCGCCGGCTTCGAACCCGAGGACTACGGGCTGGCCGAGCTGCGACTGGTGAACTGGCACGGCTGGCTGTTCACCGACCCGAGCGGCGAGGACGCCGACTTCACCGAGCACGTCGTCGGCCTTGAACAGGTGGTCGGCCCCTACCGCCCCGAGGACTTGACGATCGTCGACCGGCACTCCTATGAGCTCGCCACCAACTGGAAGGTGATCGCCGAGAACTACCAGGAGTGCTACCACTGCTCGACCATTCACCCCGAGCTGTCCCGGATCAGCCCGCCGACCAGCGGGGAGAACCTCGAACTCGCGGGCAGCTGGATGGGCGGCTGGATGTCGATCATCGAAGGCGCAGAGACGATGTCGCTGACCGGCAAGAGTGGTGGTGTGGCGATTCAGGGTCTCTCGGAGCACGAACTACGCAGCGTCATGTACCTGGTCGGTTACCCCAACCTGCTCGTCAGCCTGCATCCCGACTACGTGATGACCCACCTCATGACACCCCTTGCGGTGGACCGCACACACGTGGAGTGCGCCTGGGCGTTCCCGAAAGACGTTGCCGCCCAGCCAGATTTCGATCCGTCCTACGCCGTGGACTTCTGGGATCTGACGAACAGGCAGGACTGGGCGGCGTGCGAGTCCGTCCAGCGCGGACTGAGTTCACCGCACGCCCGACCGGGCCCGCTTGCCCCCGACGAGGACGGCGTCTACCAGTTCGTCACCCGTGTTGCCCGTTCGTACCAGGGCCGAAATCCCGATTCTGCTGACGCGTCGGCGCGACGGTAACCGTCGACGTCGCCGTCACCACTGACGTTGCAACGGTGGTCTCGACCGAGGTCGCCACCGTCGTCTGAATGTCGGTCTCGGTGTTGGTCACCGTGCCCGGCGCTACGGTTTCGGTCTCCACCGGCGCAGGTGCGCCCCCTCCTCCACCTCCACCTCCACCACCGGAGGAATGCTCACTGTGATGGCTGGTGGTCGTCGTCGTGGTCGGGGTGGTGGTGGTCGTCGTCGTAGTGGTGGTGGGCGCGGTGGTGCCGGTGGAGCTACACGCCACCGACAGTCCGCCCATGAGTACCGCGGTGGCAATCCCGGTCACGGCCGCCCATCGGCGAGAAGTGGTCTTCACGAACGTCATTCATACGCAGGTCAGCTGTGAAAGTAACTGCGGCGCGGGTGGGCAAACCCGTACGACTTGCTGTCAACCCCTGGGCTTGACGCCGTTCGGGCCGTCGGTCGACGCCGCGTACGTGCCCACCGCGAAGGCCACGGCGGGGCCGGTGATGGCCAGGACCTGCGGGTTGACGTTGTCGACGTTGTCCCGTGGCGTGCGATAGCCGGGGTCGAACGGGACGCCCGCCTGGCCGCCCCAAAGCCTGGCCTGCACCGCGGACTTCAGCTGTGAGGCGCCCGTGGTGATGCCGCCGATCGGTATGCCGGCCGTCAGGAAGGGGATGTAGTCGCTGGCCCGGCTCAACGGCATGTCGGCAGGCCGCACGCCGGCCAGGTTCAGGTAGCCCGCAAGGGTGCGTTCCGCGCCCGCCGATCCCGGGGGCACGCTGGCGGTGGGGATTCCAGGGCTCGGTTGCCCGGACTGGTCACCGTCGTAGGTGAAGTACCCTGCGTTCTTCGACGCCAGCATGTCGAAGTTCAGGTACACCGCGATGTCGGCGATGTGTTCCCGGTCGAGGCCACTCACGTACTTCGTCGGCCCCTCCAGACCGGACTCGTCGGAACCCCAGAAGGCGAACCGGACCGCGTTGGTCACGGTGGGCGAGCCACCCAGTTGCGCGGCGGTCTCCAACACCGCGGCGACACCCGAACCGTCGTCGTTCATGCCAGGGCTGTGTGGCGCAGAACCCAGGTGCGCACCGGCGACGACGACGTTGTGCGCGTCTCCGGTCTTCGTCTGCGCCACCACGTTTCGCACCATGACCAAGTTTGCCTTGGCGTCGAGCACGAGTTGAACGGGTGCCGTGGTGCGCCGCAGCTGCGCGTCGACGTCCTTGCCGATGATCGCGACGGGCGACTTGAGTCCCTGGTAGTAGTCCGCAGGGAACAGGCCGGGTACCGCGCTGTCGCTGACCACCAGCAGGCCGACGGCGCCCCTGGCCACTGCGGCGACGTGCTTTTCGACGACGGAGCAGCCGCTGTCGTCGACGATGGCGATCGCGCCCTTGACGTTCACCGTTCCGTAGTCGGCTGCGGTGCACCCGGCCGGCTTCTGTGGCCGCAGTGTGATGGCATTGATCCCGGCCGCCGGAGTGGTGACGAGCAGAGACGCCTCCGTGACGGGGAACCTGCGGCCCGCCACCGTCAGCGTGGGATCGCCGATGTCGGTTTCGACCAACTTGTCGAACTCGGGTGTTTGTACGTCGAAACCCTTGTCCCGCAATACTCCTGCGACGTAATCGACGCTGGCGTCATACCCCGGCGTGCCGACTGCTCTTGAGCCGTTGTTGCCCGTCGCGATGCCGGACAGCTTGTCCAGGTGTGCGCGCATCCCGTCAACGGTGACCTTGCCGGCCAGCTCGCGGCCAGGGTCAGCCGAGGATTGCGGGGCCTGCTGGGACGACCCACACGCCGCCACCGCCAGTACGAAGGCCAGGGTGGCGAACCGCCTCATGACTCCGTCACCACGTGCCGGGTGCGGTCATTTCGGACGGGAATTCCGTTGCGCCCACTCAAGTCCTGGGCGTAGAGGCCGATCGCGTAGGCGACTCCCCTGCCCTGGATCTCCAGTGCATTGCGGTCGATGTGCTCGAGGGTGTCGGTGCTCTTGTGATAGTTCGGATCGAACGGTTTGTCGGCCTGACCGCCCCAGAGCTTCGCCTGCTCGGCGGTCATGTTGTCCTCGGCGCCTGCGAACAATCCACCGGAGGGCACACCCGCCTGGGTGAACGCGTCGTAATCGGAGCGGCCGTCGAAATCGGTGTCCTGCGCTTTCTTCCCTGCGCCGTCGAGATAGGCGGCCAGCGTGCGCTCGATGCCCGCCGAACCCTCCGGTACCCGCGGCACGCCACCGTCGGACGACGGCGGCGCGGACTGGTCTCCGTCATAGGTGAAATAGCCTGGGTTGGGCGAGGCGAGCATGTCGAAGTTCAGGTATAGGGCGACGTCCCTGAGTGCCTCGGCGTCCAGCGTTTCGACGTAATGCGTCGACCCGATGAGGCCCTCCTCCTCGGCACCCCAGAACGCGAACCGCACCGCGTTGTGCACCTGCGGTGAGCTGCCCAGCTGCACAGCCGTTTCCAGCACGGCCGCCACACCCGAACCATTGTCGTTGACGCCAGGCCCCTCCGGCACGCTGTCCAGATGCGCACCCGCCATCACGACGTCGTGGGTGGATCCGGTCTTGGTCTGCGCGACGACGTTGTGGGTGCGCTCCACCCTGACGCCCGCGTGGAGCTTGATCACCGTCTGGCCAGGGTTGGCGCGCAGCCCGGCACCGTCGGCCTTGGTGACGCCGAGGACCGGGATCTTCACGTCGGTCTGCTCACCAAGGGTGCCGCCCACCTCGTCACTGTCGACGTTGTCGACGACGATCATCGCGATCGCGCCGCGCTCGGCGGCCACCGCCTGCTTGACGGCGAAGGGGCAGGAGCCGCGGTCCACCAGCACCACGGCTCCCGACGCGGGCAGCCCGTCGTAGTCCGATGCCGTGCAACCCGGTGTGTCCTCGGCGCGGGCGGCGACCAGTGGGCCGCGTACCCCCTCGGGCGGCGTGCCGATGGTGAACCCAAGCGCGTTGGCCTTGATGTCCGAACCGCCAACCGTGACCGACGGTTTGTCTGCGAACGGCAGCTTCACCTCGAACTCGTCGGTGGCGACGTCGAACCCGTTGTCCCGCAGGGTCTTGGCCACGTAGTCGGCGCTCGCCGCGTAGCCCGGCGTGCCAAGCGCCCGGTTGCCCTTGTTGGCGTCGGCGATCTCCTGCAGCTTGGTCAGATGCGCCATCATCGCGTCGGTGGTGAGCTTCTCCTGCAACCCACCCGCGAAGTCGTCCGCGGGCGTCGACGGCGTCGACGGGATGGCTTCCGGCGCGGTGTTGCGGCCGCATCCGGCCACCGACGCCGTCGCGACCACCGCCACTGCCAGAGCCGCCAGTGCCGTTCGTGAGCTACGCCGCATTGCCCCCACGTTAGTCACGCGTCGCGACGGTTCACCACGACGGTGGCCACGACGAAGACGATTGCAACGACCACGGCGAAGTAGAGCACCGAGCCGAGCCGGTCCCACGGCATCGAGTACGCCGGGTAGAGCCACTGCACGTCGGCGAATACGAACGCGTTGCCGAACGGCAGATACGGCCCGACCTCGGAGCCGATGTCGGGCAGGTTGCCGACGATCGGCTCGACCACCAACGGCCAGAGCAGCAGTACCGCGACCGCGCCTGCGGCGTAGCGCAGCAGCGCCCCCACCGCGACGCCGAGCACCGCGGCGAGCGCGGCGTACAACGCCAACGCGCCCGTCACCTGCCACACGCCGGCCTGCGCAAGAGACAGCTGCGCGCCCACCAGTGGGCTTGAGGCCATCCCAGCCACCAGCATGGCGCCGATCACCAATGCCGCGGTGAACACCGCCGAGAACACCGCGGCGACAACCGCTTTCGTCACGACGACCAGGGTGCGATTCGGGATGGCGGCGAACGTCGTACGGATCATCCCGCTGCGGTACTCACCCGTCATCGTCATCGCCGAGAGCACCATCAACACCGGTACCCCGAATACCGCAACCCCGACGGCGGCCCGCTCCGGGGAGAGACTCGCCGCGCCGTACGCCGACGATCCCTGCAGCGCGGCTACCCCGAGACCCAGCACGGCCGCGGCGATGCACGACCACAGCGGCGAGCGGATGGTGGAGAGTTTGATGCGCTCGGCGTTGAGCGCTGCCGTCACAGTCATTTGTTCGCCGTCCGGTATTCGACCGCATCGTCGGTGAGCTTGAGGTAGGCCTCCTCCAGCGAGGCCCGCTGGGTGCTGAGCTCGTGCAGTGTGATCCCGTTGCGGGCAGCCAGGTCTCCGATCACCTCGATCGCCGCGCCGCGCACCGACAATGCGGAGCCATCCGGTTCGGCGGTGGCCTCGATACCCGCCCCGGACAGCAGCCCGCCAAGGGTGTCCAGCTGAGGGCTGCGGACCCGGACGGCGCCTGCGTCCGAACCGGAGACGAACTCGGCGACGGTGGTCGACGCGATGAGCTTGCCGCGACCAATCACCACCAGCCGGTCGGCGGTATTGGCCATCTCGGCGAGCAGGTGGCTGGACACGAACACGGTGCGGCCCTCCGCCGCCAGCGTGCGCATCAGCGTCCTGACCCAGCGGATGCCCTCGGGGTCGAGCCCGTTGACGGGTTCGTCGAATAACAGCACCCGTGGGTCGCCGAGCAGAGCCGCCGCGATGCCGAGCCGCTGGCTCATCCCCAGCGAAAGGGTGCCTGCCTTCTTGTCGACGGCCGAGCCGAGGCCGACGATGTCGAGCACTTCGTCGACGCGGGTGACCGCGATGCGGTTGGTCGCGGCGATCCAGCGCAGGTGATCGCGCGCCGACCGGTTGGGGTGTGCCTGCTTGGCGTCGAGCAGCGCGCCGACCGTGCGCAGCGGGTCGGCCAGTTGGCGGTAGGTCTTGCCATCGATCGTCGCGGTGCCCGAGGTCGGATGATCCAGCCCAAGAATCATCCGCATCGTGGTGGTCTTGCCTGCGCCGTTGGGACCAAGGAATCCCGTCACCACGCCCGGTTCGATCGAGCAGGTGAGGTCATCGACGGCGCGGTTACTGCCCGGGCCGTGCCCGAACACCTTGGTCAGGCCCGCCAACTGGATCATTGGGCCGATTCTCTCAGGTCAGTGCGGCCACGACGAGGTCTGCGACGGCGCGCATGCCTGCCGCGTTGGGGTGCAGCGGTGCCGGTCGTCCCGGCAGAGGCAAACCGAGTCGGCTCGTCCACGGCTCGTTCGACCAGGCGTGATGGTCGACGCTGGCATCGGCGGCGCGAACCAGCTCGCAGCCCGTCGCGGAGGCGGCGGCTTCGGTGAGTTGCTTCAGCGTGTCGGCGACGTGTCGCGCGACCGCGATGTCTTCGGCGGGCAGCGACCGCAGCAGTGGAGGCAGCCCCGCCGCGTACAACATGGGGACGCAACGTAGCGGCTCACAGGCTAGGGCTCGACGCCTGCGCCCAGTACCGCTTCGGGATCCGCCCTGCCTCGCGCGCGAGCCGCCCTGCCACGACGGCCGACGCCATCGCGGCCGCCATCAGCGGCGGGTCAGACGCCCTTGTCACCGCAGTCGCCAACAGCACCGCATCGCATCCCAACTCCATCGCAAGGGCGGCGTCGCTCGCGGTGCCGATGCCCGCGTCCAGCACGACGGGTATCCCGGCCCTCTCGACGATCATCTCGATGTTGTGCGGGTTGGCGATGCCAAGACCCGTCCCGATCGGTGAGCCGAGCGGCATCACCGCGGCACATCCGACGTCTTCGAGACGACGGGCCAGCACCGGGTCGTCGTTGGTGTAGGGCAGCACGACGAACCCGTCGTCGACGAGCTGTTCTGCGGCTCTGACCAATTCGATGGCGTCGGGCAGCAGTGTGCGGTCGTCGGCGATCACCTCGAGCTTGACCCAGTCGGTGTGCAGGGCCTCGCGAGCCAGTTGTGCGGTCAGCACCGCCTCGGCGGCGCCTCGGCACCCCGCGGTGTTGGGCAGCGGGGTGATGCCGAGCCGGTCCAACAGTTCGAGTACCCCGGTGCCGCCGTCGGCGTCGACGCGGCGGATCGCGACGGTGGTCAGCTCGGTGCCCGACGCGACCAGCGCCTCCTCGAGCACCACGAGGTTGGCTGCGCCGCCGGTCCCCATGATGAGCCGCGAGCCGAACTCGCGACCGGCAATGGTGAGTATCGAGTCAGCCACCCTGCACCGCCGTCACCACTTCCACCTTGGCCCCCTCGGACAACGCGTGATCCCACTCCGACCGGGGCAGCACCGCCCAGTCGACGGCCACCGCGATGCCCTTCTCGGAGATTCCCAATGTCGCCAGAAGCCCTGTCACGGTTGCGTCTTCGGCGATCTCGACGGCCTCGTCGTTCACGATCACTCTCATGCGGGCACACCCACCTTCAGTTCGGCCGCGATCCGTTCCGCAGTCCACGGCGCCAGTAGGAATCCGGACCTGCCGTGGCCTGCGGCCACCAAGGTCCGTTCGTCAAGCCTTCCGACAACGGGCACGTTGTCGGGTGTCATCGGCCGCAGGCCTGCCGCGACCTCGGCGAGCTCGTACTCGCCGAGCGCGGGCATCACCTCGCAGGCGTCGTCGAGCAGATCGCGCACACCAGATACCGAAGGTGCGGTGTCGCGGCCGTGCTCGTACTGGGTGGCACCCACCACCACGCCGTCGGGCCGTGGCACCAGATACACCTGCCGTCCGTGCACCCTGGCACGAATGACGCGCTGCGGCAACGGCATACAGCCACGGCGCCATCGCAGGCGCAGCACTTCGCCCTTGACAGGGCGGATCGGAAGACCCGGCCACAGTGAGGGCGCGTCGATGCCGTTGGCGATCACCACTGTCTCCGCGTCGCGCGTGTCATCGAGCGAATCGACCGGTGGCGCCCAGCTGACGCCGAGCCGTTCACAGTGTTGCGCCAATGCCGCGACGAGGGCCCGGTTGTCCACGGCCAGTTCGGTTTCCGCGCGGAAGCCGTGCCTGATGCCCTGGGCGAGCAGCGGCTCGACGTCGCGGGCGGCAGTCGTCACGGTCACCGGCTGCCCCTGAGCGGCAAGCCACCCCGCGACCGTCTTCAGATCTTCGACGTCGGCCCGGTCGACGGCCACGACCAGCGACTCGCGCGCCGTCACCACCTCCGGCGGCAGACCCTCCAGAAACGACCCGTCATTCCACAACGCGAGCGAGGCCAGCCCGATCTGCAGCAGCCGCTCCTCGCCCGGCCAGCCCTCGCTGTGCGGGGCCAGCATGCCGCCTGCCACCCAGGAGGCGCCATGCTCACCGGTCCGGTGCACGCGCACCGACCAGCCGTCGAGCGCGGCTCGGCGCGCCACCGACAAGCCGATGACGCCACCACCGACGACTGCCAGTGAGCGCCCGTTGGGACGGGGTGACATTTCTGCTCCCTTCGCCGGCATGACCCGGATCAGGTGTGACGGTAAGGGCTGGTGTCGATGCCCACTCTCAGTCCCCGATCCCGGGACTCCCGTGTGAAGCGTCCACATTACTCGGGCATCGGCACCAGAGGCATCCCCCGTCGCTTCGCTCACCTCAGCGGCTAACCTCGCGGTCGTGCTGGATCCCCGCGAGCGTCTCTCCACCGCCACGCTCTACCTCTGCACCGACGCCCGCCGTGAACGCGACGACCTCGCCGAGTTCGCCGACGCGGCGCTCTCCGGTGGCGTCGACCTCATCCAGCTGCGCGACAAGGGCTCGGTCGGCGAGCATCGGTTCGGGCCGCTGGAGGCCCGCGACGAGCTCGCCGCGCTCGAGGTTCTTGGCGACGCGACGCGACGGCACGGCGCTCTGCTTGCGGTCAACGACCGCGCCGACATCGCCCGTGGCGCCGTTGCCGACGTCCTGCATCTCGGGCAGGACGACCTGCCGCTGCCGCTGGCCCGCGACATCGTCGGGCCGGGCCCGTTGATCGGGCGTTCCAGCCACGACCAGGCGCAGGTGGCCACGGCCATCACCGAGGAAGTGGACTACTTCTGCGTCGGGCCGTGCTGGCCGACTCCGACCAAACCGGGCAGGACCGCGCCCGGCCTCGACCTCGTCCGCTTCGCCGCGGAGTCGGGCACCACCAAACCCTGGTTCGCGATCGGGGGGATCGACGCTGCGCGCCTGCCCGAGGTGCTCGCCGCGGGCGCGCGTCGCATCGTGGTGGTGCGGGCGATCACCGCCGCCGAAGACCCCGCCGCAGCGGCCAGGGAGTTGAAGACTGCGCTTACTGCTGCGGGTTGACCAGCAGCGGGATCGACGCGGTCACCGAACGGAGCTGAGGCCAGCTGGCCGCGAAACCTGGGTGCAACGGCAGATCGGCGACCTCATCCTCGGCCACCCAGCGCAATTCGGAGCTCTCCCGGTTGGGCACGGTGACCAGCTGTTCGAGTGCGTCGGCGATGACCGTGGTGTAGGTCCAGTCGCTGCCCGTAGCGGTCGCAGTCACCACGGTGGTCCGAACGGTCAGTCGGTCGGCGGTCAGCCCGGCCTCCTCGTTGGCTTCTCTGACCGCGGCCTCCTCGACGGTTTCGTGGCTGTCGCGCGCACCGCCGGGAAGTCCCCACGTGCCGCCTTGATGACTCCACGGTGCCCGGTGTTGCAACAGGACGGCGGCGCTGCCGTCGGGTCCGGGGGCACGCAACAGAAGACCCGCCGCGCCATGCCTGCCCCAGAAGTGAGAGCCGTCGTCGGACAACACCCAGCCGTCACCATCACCATGCACGCGTTCAGCTTATGGAACTCAACGCAACATTCGCTGCCCCAGAATCCCCCGCGTGGTGCCAGCAGCTCTTAGAATTCTTTTATATAGTTGGGCAGCCGAAAAAGTAGCCGGAAAGCTGAGGTCCGCGCACAGGTGACTGTGGAGTTGGCGCACCCTTCGACCGAGCCGCTGGCATCACGGTCGCCGACCACCCCCGTGCATCCACGGTGGTGGTTCCTCTGGACCACCCCCGGTCGCATCCTCACCATCGGGATCGTGTTGGCCGCGCTCGTGGCGGCGTGCGCATTCGCCACGTCGACCACGATCAACGATCGCCAGCGGGCACTGACCACGGTGCTCAACCACACCGAGCCGCTGGCGTTCGCCGCTGGCCAGCTCTACACCACGCTCTCGGTGGCCGACGCCGCCGCGGCAACGGCCTTCATCGCCGGCGCCGAGCCCCAGGACGTGCGACAACGCTACGAGCAGGCCATCACCGACGCGTCCGTGGCGGTCACCCGGGCGTCGAGTGGGCTGACCGACGAGCCGATGGTGTTACTGCTCGGCCGCGTCAACGCGCAACTCGCGGTCTACACCGGCCTCGTCGAGACGGCCAGGACCAACAACCGCGCCGGGAACCCCGTCGGCTCGTCGTACCTGTCCGAGGCGTCGGCCCTGATGCAGACGCAGATCCTGCCCGACGCCCAGCGGCTCTACGAGGAGACCTCGCGGCGGGTGGACGCCGAGACCACCGCGTCGACCAGGATCCCGGCCCCGGTGATCCTGGTGGTGCTCGCGACCCTGCTCTTCGGGGCCTTCGCCAACCGCTGGCTGGCGCGCCGCACCCGGCGCCGGGTGAACATCGGGTTCGTCGCGGGTGGGGTGGCCGTGTTGATCATGGTCGTGTGGGTCGGCACGGCGATCATCATCTCGACCGCGGATAGCCGCAGCGCGAAGAGCACGGCCGCCCAGTCGCTCAAGACCGTCACCTCCATGGCCATCACCGCTCAGCAGGCCAGGGCCGACGAGACGCTGTCGCTGATCCGGCGCGGCGACGAGAGCGTGCGCAAGCAGTCCTACTACCAACGCATCGACATGATGGAGCAGCAGCTGTCCGACTACCTCGGTCACGAGGACGCGATCGACAAGACCGACCTGGCCGACGCCGAGCAGCTCCTTCAGCGTTGGCGCGCGGCCGACGACCGGATCAACGCCTACGTCGCCGTCGGCAACTACCAGGCCGCAACGCAGGTAGCGCTCGGTACCGGCGAGGACGATTCGACGCCTGCGTTCGACAAGCTCGACGCCGCGCTGACCAAGGGCATCGAGGAAAGTCGCCAGCAGTTGCGCGGTGACATCACCAACGCGCGGCGGGTGCTGTCCGGCGCCACCGTCGGCGCGGCGGTGCTGAGCTTGGTCGCGGCGATCGCGGTGGCGCTCGGGTTGTGGCCGAGAATGAGCGAGTACCGGTGATGAGAAAGTTTTTGGTCGTCCTCGCCGCACTCACGGTGTTGACGGGCTGCGGGCAGGCCGCGCCGGTGATGCCGGTGCCTGGAGTGACGCTCTCCCCGCCGACACCCGCAGGCATGGAGGAGGTGGCGCCGGAGCCCATCCAGCCGGTCATCCCCAACGACGACTGCCGGGCCAGCCTGCGGCCCTTCCCGAGCAAGTCGCAGGCCGACGCGGCCGTTTCGACGATCCGCAACCGCGGCAGGCTCATCGTCGGCCTCGACATCGGCAGCAACCTGTTCAGCTTCCGCGACCCGATCACCGGGGAGATCACCGGCTTCGACGTCGATATCGCAGGCGAGGTCGCGCGCGACATCTTCGGGACGCCGTCCCAGGTGGAGTACCGCATCCTGTCGTCGGACGATCGAGTCACCGCGCTGCAGAACAATCAGGTGGACATCGTGGTGAAGACGATGAGCATCACCTGCGAGCGGAAGAAGTTGGTGAACTTCTCCACCGAGTACCTGTCGGCCAATCAGCGGATCCTTGCGCCGCGCGACTCGGCCATCAGGCAGGCGTCGGACCTGTCGGGCAAGCGGGTGTGTGCGGTGGCGGGCACCACGTCGATGAAGCGCATCCAACAGATCAACCCGCCGCCCGTCGTCGTCGACGTGGTGACGTGGGCCGATTGTCTTGTCGCACTGCAACAACGCCAGGTCGACGCCGTCAGTACGGACGACTCCATCCTGGCAGGCCTGGTCAGCCAAGATCCCTACCTGCACATCATCGGCCCCAGCATGAACGAGGAGCCCTACGGCATCGGCATCAACCTGGAGAACACCGGTCTGGTGCGTTTCGTCAACGGAACGCTGGACCGCATCCGCCGCGACGGTACGTGGAACACGTTGTACCGCAAGTGGTTGACCGTGCTCGGCCCGGCTCCGGCGCCGCCCACCCCGAGGTACACGGACTGATGGCCACCCAGCCGGGCGGCCCGGAAGACACCAACGACGTGACCGATCCCGGCACGGAGCGCTCTGAGGTGTCCTGGGATTCGCTTGCGACGATGCGACCGATGTCCACCCAGGCGGTATTCCGGCCCGCCTTCGACGACTCGGACCGCGTCTCGGTCGGTACCGCGGAGACCGAACCGCGCGACCACACGACGACCGTCACGCGGAGGTGGTCGCCGATGCGCAGGCTCGGCGGCGGGCTTGTCGAGGTGCCACGCGTGCAGGAGCGCGACCCGCTTCTTGCGCTGATGAAGAACCCGGTGGTCACCGAGTCGAAGCGGTTCTGCTGGAACTGCGGCAAGCCGGTTGGCCGCTCATCGTCCGACGGGAAGGCGCTCTCGGAGGGCTGGTGCCCGCATTGCGGCAGCGCGTACTCCTTTCTGCCGCAACTGAGTCCAGGCGACATGGTGGTCGAGCAGTACGAGATCAAGGGCTGTATCGCCCACGGCGGCCTCGGCTGGATCTACCTGGCGTTCGACACGAACGTCAACGACCGGCCCGTCGTGCTCAAGGGTTTGGTGCATTCGGGTGACGCCGAGGCGCAGGCGATCGCGATGGCCGAACGACAGTTCCTCGCCGAGGTGACCCATCCGGGGATCGTGAAGATCTTCAACTTCGTCGAGCACGACGACAAGCACGGCGAACCGGTCGGCTACATCGTGATGGAGTACGTCGGCGGAACCTCGCTCAAGCAGGCCAAGGGGCACCGGCTGCCGGTGTCGCGGGCGATCGCCTACATGCTCGAAATCCTGCCCGCGCTGGGCTATCTGCACGCCAGCGGGTTGGTGTACAACGACCTCAAGCCCGAGAACATCATGGTGACCGAGGAACAGCTCAAGCTGATCGACCTCGGCGCCGTTTCGACCATCAATTCGTACGGATTCCTCTACGGCACACCGGGTTACCAGGCACCCGAGATCGTGAAGACCGGGCCCACGGTGGCCACCGACATCTACACCGTCGGCCGTACTCTGGCCTCGCTGACGCTGGAGATGCGCACCCGCAACGGGCGCTACGTGGACGGTCTGCCTGAGGACGATCCCGTTATCAAGCAATACGATTCGTTCGCCAGGCTGCTGCGCAGAGCCATCGACCCCGATCCCCGGCGGCGCTTCGCCAGCGCAGAGGAGATGTCGGGTCAGCTTCTCGGCGTGCTGCGCGAGGTCGTCGCCCATGACACCGGCGTACCCCGGCCCGGTCTGTCGACGGTGTTCAGCCCGTCGCGCTCGACGTTCGGCGTGGATCTGCTCGTCGCACACACCGACGTCTACCTCGACGGCCAGGTGCACTCGGAGAAGCTCACCGCACAAGACATCGTGCGGGCGCTGCCGGTGCCGATGGTCGACCCGGCCGACGTCGGGGCCACCGTGTTGTCCGCGACGATGCTGAGTCAGCCTGTCCAGACGCTGGATTCGCTGCGCGCGGCGCGACACGGGACGCTGGAATCCGAGGGCATCGACCTGTCCGAGTCGGTGGAGTTGCCGTTGATGGAGGTGCGGGCGCTACTGGACCTCGGCGACGTCGCGAAGGCCAACCGCAAGCTCGACGATCTGTCCGACCGCGTCGGCTGGCGCTGGCGGCTGATGTGGTTCCGCGCGGTCGCGCAGTTGCTGTCCGCCGACTACGACTCGGCGACCAAGCACTTCTCTGAGGTACTCGACACCCTGCCCGGCGAATTGGCACCGAAGCTCGCCTTGGCCGCGACGGCCGAACTGAGTGGCGCCACCGATGAGAGCACCTTCTACAAGACGGTGTGGAACAGTGACAACGGCGTGATCTCGGCGGGCTTCGGCTTGGCCCGTGCACAGTCGGCGTCCGGCTCGCGCGACGCTGCCGTCAAGACACTCGACCAAGTGCCCGCCACCTCAAGGCATTTCACCACCGGACGACTGACCAGCGCGGTCACCCTGCTGTCCGGGCGGTCGGGCAGCGAGATCACCGAGCAGCAGATCCGCGACGCGGCACGCCGGGTGGAGGCACTGCCGGAGACCGAGCCGCGGGTGCTCCAGATCCGGGCCCTGGTGCTGGGCACGGCGATGGACTGGCTTGCCGAGAACACCGCGAGCACCAACCACATCCTGGGTTTCCCCTTCACCGAGCACGGCCTGCAGTTGGGCGTCGAGGCTGCGCTGCGGGGGTTGGCCCGGTTGGCACCGACGCAGGCGCACCGCTACGCGCTCGTCGACCTGGCCAACAGCGTGCGGCCGACGAGCACGTTCTAGCCGCGACCGAACCGATCCCGCAATTGCGGATCTGCTTCCCACCACAGGGTTTGGCGAGCCGAGCCGGGTTCGACGTGCTCGGTGCGGTCGGCTTCGTCAGCCTCGTCAGCCTCATCGGCGACCGCCTTCTCGTGCGAACCCAGGGCTCGCATGAGCACCAGCAGGAACGGCAGTCCGAGGACGTCCCCGAGAATCCACAGGATGCCCGCGCCGACGGTCTGGTCGGTCCGCATGCTCGGCCCCCAGGTTCGGCCAAACCCCGCGTAGTAGTCATGGGCGATCAGCGGGCCGAGCCACAACACCAGCCCGAGCAGGCCGTCGCCGAGCGTCTCGGCGACACTGATCCCGATCGACAGCAGCGGCGAGTAGCGGTGCGGCACCGGGTCGGACTGCAGCCGTGCGTAGAAGTAGCCAAAGCCGATGAGCAGCAGCAGGATCCGCGTCAGCGCCGCGACCACGCCGTTGACCAGCGACGCCACGTACCACGGTGTGAGATACAGCAGCCACGGCGTCGCCAGCATCAAGGCCGACGTGACCGCGGGCGAGCACACCACCCGGGCCGGCAGGGACGCCAACAACCCGTCGATGCGACGTCTGCCCGACGCGCTCGACGCAGCGCGCAGCGTCGCCACCGGCCGACCGAGGGCCAGGAGGAACGGTACGACGAACAGCAGCATCAACACCTGCAATGCCCGCATCCAGAACAACAGCGGGGCGTAAACGGCGATGACGCTCAGCGTCGCCAGCGCCCACAGCGCCAGCCCGCTCCCGAAACTCCAAGCCTGGGGAGGGGTCGGCTCGCCGCTGCGCCGGGCCGCCCACCCATACCCGGCACCGACGGTCAGGATCAGCGTCAGAGACAGAAAGTCCGGTGACCACGATCCGACGAGCGCGTGCAGAGGCGGCACGGCGCCGAAGCTACGCGGAGAACCTGGCAGGATTCAGTCAACGGCTTGGGCGTTCACCTCGAGGCAGCTGTCATCACTCCGATTCGACGCTCAGGTGAGCCAGCACTCGGTCCAGCATCGCGCCGACGAGGCGTGCCGCCTCCTCCGGTTCCCCCGCCGCGACGCGCGCCATCAATTCACGATGGTCGTCAACGTCGACCGGCAGCGTGCTGGTAGCCGCCACGCTGGCTGTGATGGCTTCGAGTAGCCCACGATAGAGCCCCGTGAGCATGTGGTTGTGGGAGCTGCCCACCACCGCGAGGTGAAACTCGGTGTCCAGTGCGGCGAAGCCTGCCGTGTCACCGGCCAGGAGGCACTCATCTCGCCGGTCGAGCAACACTTCCATGCTTGCGACGTCCTCTGCGGTGCGGTTGGTGGCCGCCAGCCGGGCGCCTTCGACCTCCAGCGCGCGCCGGACCTGAAGGATGTCGCGCAGTTCGCTGCCACCCAACCGCCGCAGTGCGCCCGAGACTTCGCTGGTGGCACGTACGTAGGTGCCGTCGCCCTGTCGGACCTCGAGGATTCCGGTGTGTGCTATCGCACGGACCGCTTCTCGAACTGTATTGCGGCCCACACCAAGCGATTTCACAAGTTCGGCTTCGTTGGGAATGCGTTGGCCCACTGGCCACTCACCGCTGCCGGCGAGCTGCCTGATCTGTTCGATGACCTGATCGACGAGCCTCGTCCGCTGAGTGGTGATCAATGGCATGAGGATCATCCTTTCAACCAATGATGGGATGTATGTCAGACTAGCATCGTGAACCCCCGGACGCAGCAGTCGAACTTCGGTCGCGACTTGTCTCGTCAACTCGACGGCGCCGACGAACTTCCGCAGGGCCGGGTTCCCGTAATCGGCGGCGGTGCACTCCTTGCCGTCGCCGTGGTTCTCACCGCGTTGAATCTGCGGCCCGCCGTCACCAGTGTCGCGCCGCTGCTCGGCGATATGCGGGCCGACCTCGGCACGTCGGCGACGTGGGCCGGCTTACTCACCACGCTGCCCACGTTGTGCTTCGCGGGTGCAGGCCTTGCTGCGCCCGTCTTGTCGGCGCGGATCGGTACGAGCCGCACGATTGCAGTCGGGTTGGTAGCTCTCGCAGTTGGTTTGGGAGTCAGGTCCCTTGACGGCCCGTATGTGGTAATCGGAGCTACTCTGCTGGCGTGCGCCGGTATCGCCTTGATCAACGTGCTCATCCCCGTGGTGATCAAGGGATCGTTCCCCGCCCGGGTGGGGTTGATGACGGGCATATACACCGCGGCGCTACAGGGCGGCGGTGCCCTTGGGTCGGCGGTCACACCGGGTCTCGAGCAGTCGTTCGGGAATTGGCGTACGGCTCTTGCGGTCTGGTCGCTAGTGGCGGTGGCCGCACTCGCCGTGTGGATTCCCGCCACCATGCGGCACCGCGAGCCTGCGCCGCTTGCCACCCCGGTCGCCGCCGAACCCCGGCCCTCCATGCTGCGCAGTGCGCTTGCGTGGCAAGTGACGCTGTTTCTCGGAGCCCAAGGGTTCTTGGCCTACATCGTGATGGGGTGGCTGCCTCAGGTCTTCATCGACAGCGGTGTGAGCAAGGTCCATGCCGGCATGCTGGTGGGCTTGGTCTCGCTGGTTGGTGTTCCCGTGGCACTGGTGCTGTTGCCGCTCGCCGCACGGCAGGCCAGCCAGAGCGCGTGGATCGTCGGGATTGGATTGTTCGGCATGGCTGGCATCATCGGGGTGGTGATCGCGCCTGCGGCTCAGCCAGTGCTGTGGAGCCTGCTCATCGGCGTGGGCATGGGTGTGTTCTCGATGGCACTTGCGGTGATCGCACTCAGGTCCAAGGATGCCGAGGGCACTGCTCGACTCTCCGCGATGGCCCAGGGTTTCGGCTATCTGATCGCCGGTCTTGGTCCGTTTCTATTCGGACTGCTCCATGACGTCTCCAGCGGCTGGACCATGCCTTGGATCATGTTCCTGGTGGTGTACGTGCTTCAGATCGTCGTGGGTGCGCTCGCCGGCCGTGAGCGGGTCGTCTGACAGGACTAGTCCAGCAGGCCAACGCACGCCCTGGCGATGGCCAGCTCCTCGTCGGTGGGGATGACGAGCACCGTCGTGGGCGACATGTCGGCGGTGATGCGACGCGGACCCCTTGCCGTGCTGTCGTTGAGGTGCTCGTCGAGTTCGATGCCGAGCGTGGCCATCGCACTGAGCGCGTCGCGCCGCACCAGCGCGTCGTTCTCGCCGACACCTGCGGTGAACGTGATGACGTCGGTGTGGCCAAGCAGCGCGAGGTACGCGCCGATGTACTTGCGCAGCCGGTGGATGTAGACGTCGTAGGCCAAACGTGCTTCGGCGTCACCGGATTCGATGCGCTGATGCAGCACTCGGAAGTCGATCGCCCCACCGATACCCATCACGCCGGACCGGCGGTTGAGCATGGACTCGATGTCCTCCACGCTCATCCCCGCCGTCCGCCACAGGTAGGTGATGACCCCTGGGTCGATGTCACCGGAGCGGGTGCCCATCACCAGACCCTCCATCGGCGTCAACCCCATCGAGGTGTCCACCGGTCGTCCGCCTGCGATCGCCGACGCCGACGCACCGTTGCCGAGGTGCAGCACGATCTGGTTGAGCGACTCCAGCGGCGCGTGCAGGTACTCCGCCGCCTGCTCGCTGACGTACTGGTGCGACGTGCCGTGGAAGCCGTAGCGGCGAATGTGCCACTGCTCGGCCAGTTCCCGGTCGATCGCGTACGTCGCCGCCGCGGGCGGCAGGTCGTGGAAGAACGCGGTGTCGAAAACCGCGACGTGCGGCAAGTCCGGCAGCAGCCGTCGGGCGACCTCGATCCCGAGGACGGCAGGCGGGTTGTGCAGCGGCGCCAGCGGCGCGAGGGCCTCGAGCGTGGCGATCAACCCGTCGTCGACCAGCGTCGGTTGGTAGAGATCGGGCCCGCCGTGTACGACGCGGTGCCCCACCGCGACCAGGCCCTGCTCGTCCAGGTCCAGCCCGGCCTCCGCCAGCGCGTCGAACACCACGCGCAACGCCGCCTCGTGGTCCGCGATCTCGCCCTCACCGATGCGCTCGACGATCCCGTCGGCCAGCTGGCGTCCCGAATCGGGTTCGACCACAGCATATTTCAGCGACGAAGAGCCACAGTTGAGCACCAGAACCGTGCGGGTATTGCTCACTTGCCCTGCGCCTGGATCGCCGTGATGGCCACGGTGTTGACGATGTCCTCGACCAGCGCTCCGCGCGACAGATCGTTGACCGGTTTGTTGAGCCCCTGCAGGACGGGTCCGATCGCGATGGCCCCCGCACTACGCTGCACGGCCTTGTAGGTGTTGTTACCCGTGTTGAGGTCAGGGAAGATCAAAACCGTGGCCCGGCCGGCAACCTGCGAATCCGGCATCTTGGTGGCCGCCACCGACGGCTCGACCGCGGCGTCGTACTGGATGGGCCCCTCGACCAGCAGATCCGGTTCGCGTTGCCGCACCAATTCCGTTGCCGCACGGACCTTGTCGACGTCGGCACCGGTCCCCGACGTGCCGGTCGAGTACGAAAGCATGGCCACCCGCGGCTCGATACCGAACTGGGCCGCCGTGCGCGCCGAGCTGATCGCGATGTCGGCGAGCTGCTCGGACGTCGGGTCGGGCACGATCGCACAGTCGCCGTAGGCGAGCACCTCGTCGGCGAGGCACATCAGGAAGATGCTCGACACCGTGGAGACGTCGGGCCGCGTCTTGATGATCTCGAAGGCAGGCCGGACGGTGTGCGCGGTGGTGTGCGCGGCGCCGGAGACCATGCCGTCGACCATGTCGTTGTGCACCAACATGGTGCCGAAATACGAGACGTCGTGGATGATCTCGCGGGCCTGCTCCACGGTGACGCCCTTGCGCTTGCGCAGCTCGGCGTACTGTTCGGCGAACTGGTCGCACAGCTGGCTGGTGCGCGGATCGAGCACGGTGGCCGCCGAGAGGTCCACGCCCAGTTCCGCCGCCCTGGCCCGCACCACGGGTTCGTCTCCGAGGATCGTCAAGTCGGCCACCGACCGCTTCAACAACCGTCCCGCTGCCTTCAGGATGCGGTCGTCGTCGCCCTCGGGCAGCACGATGCGCTTGCGGTCCGACTTCGCCCGGTCGAGCAGCTTGTAGGTGAACATCTGCGGCGTCGTCACCGTGGGAACCGAGATCGACAGCTGGGCAATGAGATCCGCGGTGTCGACGTAGGTGTCCATCAACGCCAGCGCGGTATCGATCTTGCGCTGCGAGCCCGTCGTCACCCGCCCTCTCGCCTGTGCGACTGCTCGCGCCGTCTCGTAGGTGCCGAGGTCGGTGGCCACGATCGGCAACCGCAGCCCAAGGCCTGCCACCAACGCCGCGATCGACGGGTGCAGCGGCAGTCCACCGTTGAGGATGATTCCTGAAAGCGACGGAAAGCCTTCTGCCGCATGGGCACTGACCATGGCCAGCACGACGTCCGAGCGGTCGCCCGGCGTGATTACCGCCATCCCGTCGTGCAGCCGCTCCAGCACGTGCTCGGCGGTCATGCCCGCCACCAGCAGGCCCGTCGCCTCTCTGCTCAGCAGATCGTCGTCGCCACTGATCAGCGTGCCGTTCACGGCTTCGCTCAACTCGGCGACCGAAGGGGCCACCAGCAGCGGCTCCTCCGGCAACACGTAGCTCTTGAGCGTCTTCGGCTCGATCCTCGCCAGAGCCTCGGCGACGGCGTCCAGCTGCTCCGGGTCGCAGCGATTGGCCACCACCGCTGCGGTGTGGGCGTGCTGGCCCGAGATCTCGGCCAAGCACAGTTCGACGACGTGCGCGACCTCGTCGGGCGTGCGGTCCTTGGCCCGCACCGCCAGCACCACCGGCGCGCCGAGGTTGACCGCGATGCGCGCGTTGGCGCTCAGCTCGCTTGGCGAGGCGACGTCGGTGTAGTCGCTACCGACGATGACCACCGCATCGCACTGTTCGGCCACCCGGTGGAAGCGGTCGACGATGTCGGCGAGCGCGGCGTCCGGGTCCTCGTGCAGCTGGGCATAGCCGACGCCGACGCATTCCTCGTAGGGCAGACCCGCCGTGGTATGCGCGAGCAGCAGCTCGAGGATGTAGTCGCGGTCCTCGTGCAACCGGGTGATGGGCCGGAACACCCCCACCTTGGCGACGGTGGCCGCGAGCCGGTGCAGGATGCCCAGCGCGATCGTCGACTTGCCGGTGTCACCCTCTGGCGACGCGATGTAGATGGCAGTCGAACTGGGCACGCCCGCCAGCCTGCCGTATCAGCCCATCCGACGCAGCCTCGGGGTTGCCGCGCTAACGGGAAGACCTCATCAAGATCAAAACGTGCTGCTCGCGGCAACAGTTGGCAAAAAAACTGCAGGTCCCTGCCGCTCCGGTATATTCGTTGTCAACGCCTCCCAGACCCCGAGGCCGCACGTGATCGCCACCCCGCCATGTCGGGGTCGTTCTCGAGGATCGGGCGGGGAGCGGAAGCGGTCCAGTAGCGGGCCAAAAAAGAATATTGGTGAGACGAAGGTTGATCTCATGCCCCGATCGAGCAGTGCGCCGACAACCAAATTGAGTACTGGCAACGGGTTCCCCGATGTCGTGGTCACGGGCGTCGCCCTGACCACGTCGGTGGCCACGGATGCGGAGAGCACCTGGAAGCTGTTGCTTGACGGGCAGAGCGGAATCCGCAGGCTCGAAGATCCCTTCGTGGAGCAGTACGACCTTCCGGTCCGCATCGGCGGGCACCTTCTCGAGAACTTCGACGGCGAGTTGACCCGGGTCGAACTGCGCCGGCTTGGCTACGTCCAGAAGATGGCGACCGTGCTTGGCCGGCGGGTGTGGGACGACGCGGGCAGCCCCGAGGTGGACACCAACCGACTGGCGGTTTCCATCGGAACCGGAATCGGTGCGACGGAAGCCCTGGTCTTCGCCTACGACGACATGCGTGAGCGCGGCTACAAGGCCGTCTCTCCCCTGGCCGTGCAGATGTTCATGCCGAACGGGCCTGCCGCCGCGGTCGGTCTGGAACGCCATGCCAAGGCTGGCGTGATGACCGCCGTGTCGGCGTGTGCGTCCGGGTCCGAGGGCATCGCGCAGGCGTGGCGGCAGATCATCCTCGGCGAGGCGGACATCGCGATCTGCGGCGGAGTCGAGAACAGCATCGAGGCGGTGCCGATCGCCGCGTTCGCCCAGATGCGCATCGTCATGTCCACCAACAACGACGATCCGGCAGGAGCGTGCCGCCCGTTCGATCGGGATCGCAACGGCATCGTGTTCGGCGAGGCCGGGGCACTGCTGGTGATCGAGACGGAAGAGCACGCCAAGGCCCGCGGCGCCCCCATCCTGGCTCGCTTGATGGGGGCATCGATCACCTCCGACGGCTATCACATCGTGGCGCCGGATCCCAACGGAGAACGCGCCGGACACGCCATGACGCGGGCCGTCGAACTCGCCGGGCTGACCCCCGGCGACATCGACCACGTCAACGCACACGCCACGGGGACCCGGGTTGGGGACGTGGCGGAGGCAAAGGCCATCAACCGTGCCGTCGGAACCTCCACGGCCGTCTACGCACCGAAGTCTGCGCTCGGCCATTCGGTCGGTGCCGCCGGCGCGGTAGAAGCGATCCTGACCATGTTGGCGCTTCGCGACGGCGTGATCCCGCCGACGCTCAATCTGAGCAATCTCGACCCGGAGATCGACCTGGACGTGGTCTCCGGCAAACCCCGCACCGGTGACTTCAGGTACGCGATCAGCAATTCGTTCGGATTCGGTGGGCACAACGTCGCGCTCACCTTCGGCAGGTACTGAAGGGAACCAACCCAACCGTGTTAGCAGTTAAATGCGTTGAACAACAACATTATTCAGGGGCGGCCTGACAGATGACGCTCAAGACGGACATCCGCGGGATGCGGCACACGTACCCGGACTACTTCGAGGTGGGCCGCGAAAAGATCCGCGAGTTCGCGGCCGCGATCAAGGCTGACGACCCCGCCAGCCTCAACGACGATGCCGCCGCCGAACTCGGTTACAAGGGCCTGGTCGCCCCGCTGACGTTCCTCACGCTGTTCGCCGTACTGGCACAGAAGGACTTCTTCAGGGTCGTCGACGTAGGCCTGGAGACGATGCAGATCGTCCAAGTCGACCAGAAGTTCATCTATCACAAGCCCGTGGTTGCCGGTGACAGGCTGTGGTGCCACTTCGACATCGTCTCCGTCGAGGAGCGGTTCGGCGCCGACATCGTGGTGAGCCGCAACACCTGTGTCAACGACAACGACGAGCCGGTGATGGTGGCGTACACGACGTTGATGGGCCAACAGAGCGAGAAGTCCGCGGTGATCAACTTCGGCTAAGCTAAGGCCCTGAGCCCTAGCACGCGGTACCGACATTCGGGTGTTCGGCGTCGGTGTTCGGCGGGGTTGTGCACAGTCACCGATTCATCCACAGCCCGGTGGTTGTGGGTCGGTTGGATGTCTGGGTCTGCGGGCATGAATGTCTGGGTTCCTCAGCATGATTGAAGCGTGTTCGAGGAATTAGCCCAGAGCGATGACCTGCCCCATGTCGATGATGCGGCGCTGGTTGATGCCGTCACCGGCTGGACCCGTGCCCAGGCCACCGTGGCCTTTCACCGGATGGCCGCCATCGCCGAACTCACCACCCGACGCTGCGCCGCCGAACAAGCCATGGGGCGGCAGTTCTGGGCCTGTGACGGCTGGGACAGCGCGGCCGCCGAGATCGCCGCCGCCAGTGGGATCAGTCAGCGGACGGCGTCCACCCACATGCATCAAGGGCTGGCCCTGCGTCACCGGCTGCCCCAGATCGCCAAACTGGTCGCCGAGGGCACCCTGGCCGCCCCGCTGGCCCACACCATCAGCTGGCGCACCCAACTGATCGACGATCCCGACATCCTGGCCCGCGTCGACGCCGACCTGGCCGCCATCGCCGCCTCCTTCGGCCCGATGTCGGTGACCAAACTCGAAAACGCCATCGATGCCGCCATCCTCGTCCACGACCCCGCCGCCGTCCGGCGCTTCCACACCGCCGCCAAGAGCTGTGACGTGAAGTTCGGGGACCGCGACGACACCACCGGCACCACCACCATCTGGGGGCGGTTGACCGTCACCGACGCCGACCTGGTGGCGCGTTGTGTCGATCAGCTCGCCGCCACCGTCTGCCCGCACGACCCCCGCAGCTCCGGTGAACGCCGCTCGGCAGCACTCGGGGTGCTCAGCGCCCGCGGCGCCCACCTGCCCTGCACCTGCGCACGCCCCGACTGCACCGCCGCCGGACCCGACGCCCGCGCCGAGGCCATCGTCATCCACCTCCTCACCGACCACCACCCCGACACTGCACCACCCCCGCCACCACCCGACCCAGGGCCCAATGATCCCGACGTGGGACCACCACCGCCGGCCCCAGGGCCGATGCCCGACCAACCACCGCCCGGGGCGCAACGCGGGATCGCAGCGCAGCCAGCACCCGACCCCAACCTAGAACTGGAGCGCGAACCCGACCCCGACCCCGAACTGTCGGAGCCCGAGCCCGCTGCCGAACCGTCGGACCCTCAGCCGCAGTGTGAACACCGCGGCACTGCGTCGGGTTTGGCGGTGATCGCCGGCGGCGGAATCGTGCCCACCCCACTACTCGCCGAACTCATCCGCCTCGGCGCCCCCATACGCCCCGTACCCCACCCGGCCGAACTGGGCAGCGAGCCGCGCTACCGACCATCAGCGAAGCTGGCGCGGTTCGTCCGCAACCGGGACCAAACCTGCACCTTCCCCTACTGTGAGCGCCCCGCCGAACGCTGCGACCTCGACCACACCACACCCCACGGTCCCGGCGGGCT
Organism: Mycobacterium sp. AZCC_0083; assembly: GCF_014202335.1. Taxonomy (GTDB): domain Bacteria; phylum Actinomycetota; class Actinomycetes; order Mycobacteriales; family Mycobacteriaceae; genus Mycobacterium. Next base: position 420,653 of record NZ_JACHGP010000003.1, read on the forward strand.
GACCCATCCCGGCAACATCAAAGCCCTATGCCGAAAACACCACCTAGTCAAGACTTTCTGGATCGGCCCGACTGGCTGGACCGACCACCAACTGTCCGATGGGACCATCGTGTGGATCAGTCCCACCGGACACCGCTACACCCGACCACCGGGCAGCAGAATGCACTTCCCACACTGGGACGCCACCACACCGCTACCGCCGGGGACCGTCGCACCACCAGCGGCCACCGGCTCACCCGAACGCGGCCTGACCATGCCCACCCGCAAGAACACCCGCGCCCAACAAAGCGCCCAGCGACTCCACGCCGAACGCCAACGCAACCAACGCGCCATCGACGACGACCCGCCCCCGTTCTGACCAACTGGCATCAAGCCATCAGCCCAGCTTGCGCAGCCTCGGCTCGAGATCGTTGGAGCACTCGGTTTACGGCGCGACGGGCGACGAACGATTCCGGGTATACCGCATCAGCGGTCGGCCGACGCCGCCCGTCCCCTGACTGGTCCCCCAGCGGGGGACGTGCGGATTTGCAGATCCGGGCCGCACCGTTGCCTCCGCGATCCCCTAGGCTCCGGCCACCGCCTTCCGCGGGAGTGTGCTCGGACATCTAGGCTGATCAGGTGCAACGCATCTGGGCAGCCGTCATCGTGGCGTGTTCGTCCGTCATGCTCGCCGTCGCGGGTCCTGCTCGCGCCGACGGGAACGACCAGCAGTTCCTCGACCTACTCAAGGCCAACAACCTGGCGTGCGGCCAGACTGCCTTCGACTGTCCGCAGGGCGATGCCTCGATGATCGCGGTCGGCCACCAGATCTGCACGCAACTGAAGGCGAACTCCAAGCGGTCGATCGCGAACCTGATCGCCAAGAACAGACCAGGCGTGCAACCCCAACAGGCAATAACGTTGGTCGTCGCCGCCGAGACCGCATACTGCCCGAAGGACTGATGCTTCGCGCTAGCCGAGCTTGCGCAGCCTCGGCTCGAGATCGTTCTTGAAGAGTTCGAGGAAGCGCCGCTGATCGTGGCGAGGGTCGTGGAACACCAGGTGATTGAGTCCCCACTTGACGTACTGCCCGACCTTCTCGACCGCTTCGTCGGGATCCGACGCGACGATCCAGCGCTTGGCGACCTGTTCGATGGGCAGCGCGTCGGCGGCCTTCTCCATCTCGAGGGGGTCGTGGATGCTGGTCTTCTGCTCGGCGGTCAGAGACAGCGGCGCCCAGAACCGGGTGTTCTCCAACGCTAGCTTTGGGTCCGGGTCGTAGGAGATCTTGATCTCGATCATCCGGTCCACGTCGTCGGGGTTCTTGCCAGCGGCCTCCGCACCCTCGCGCATGGCGGGGATGAGCTTGTCCTTGTACAGCTCTTCGCCCTTGCCGGAGGTGCAGATGAAGCCGTCGCCCGCGCGCCCCGCGTACTTGGCCACCTGCGGCCCGCCCGCCGCGATGTAGATCGGGATGCCGCCCTCGGGCACGTCGTAGATCGAGGCGCCCTTGGTCTTGTAGTACTCGCCCTCGAAGTCGACCCGGTCGCCCAGCCACAGCTCGCGCATCAGCCGCACCGCTTCGCGCAGCCGCGCGTAGCGCTCCTTGAACTCGGGCCATTCGCCCTCGTATCCGGTGGCGATCTCGTTGAGCGACTCCCCGGTCCCGACACCCAAAAAGATCCGGTCCGGGTACAAACAGCCCATCGTCGCGAACGCCTGCGCGATGACCGCGGGGTTGTAGCGGAAGGTCGGGGTCAACACCGACGTGCCGAGGATCAGGCGCTCGGTGCGTTCGCCGACGGCCGTCATCCATGCCAGCGAGAACGGCGCGTGACCCCCTTCGTGGCGCCACGGTTGGAAGTGATCGCTGACCGTCGCGCTGTCCATGCCGTGCGCTTCGGCCGCCACGGCCAGTTCGACGAGCTCGCGTGGGGCGAACTGCTCCGCCGACGCCTTGTATCCGAGTTTCAGTTCAGCCACGCTTCGTTTCTACCCCACTGCCGCAGGCCGTGCCGCAGCGCGCTCCCACTGGCTGCATAAACTCAAGGCATGGCGGCCCTCACGGAGATCACCGACACCGTCCACTTTGCTCACACCGACCTGGTCAACTGGACCCTCGTCGCCGACGACACCGGCGTGCTCGTCATCGACTCCGGGTTCCCCGGCCAGCGCGACGAAGTGCTCGACTCGGTTCATCAGCTTGGGTTCGGCATCGACGACATCCACGCAGTCCTACTCACCCACGCGCACGTCGACCACTTCGGTTCGGCGATCTGGTTCGCGAAAAACCATGGCACACCGGTCTTCTGCCATGCCGGCGAGGTCGGCCACGCCCACCGCGAGTACCTGGAGCAGGTGTCACCCGTGGACTTGGCCACCAAGTTGTGGCAACCGAGCTACCTGAAGTGGACCGTGGAGATCGCCCTCAAGGGCGCGTTGAACCGCGAAGGCATCCCGACCGCCCACGCGTTGACCGAGGAGGTCGCGGCGGCCTTGCCCGGTAACCCGATGGCGATTCCCACTCCCGGCCATACCGGCGGGCACTGCTCGTACATGGTGGACGGAGTGCTCGTCAGCGGTGACGCACTGGTGACCGGCCATCCGGTGTCCACGCGCCGCGGACCACAACTGCTGCCCGGCCTCTTCAACCACGATCAGGACGGCTGTGTGCGCAGCCTGGCCGCGCTGGGACTCCTCGACGCCGAGGTAGTGCTACCCGGCCACGGCCCGGTGTGGCGGGGCCCGATCCGCGAGGCCGCCGAGCAGGCGGCACTCTGATCGGGTCAACCTGACTCCGTTGCCAGAGATACGGTTTCGCCCTGGTAAAGCGCGGTATTGCAAAATTGCATAATTCGCTGCGCGGCGGACCCGGCTGAGTTACCGTCGGTCATACCGGGTCGGGCATACCGGGATTGATCGGAGGCCAGCAATGGCATTCGTTGAACAGATCACAGGCGCGTGGATGCGCCGGTTGGCGATCGCTGCGATCGCAACCTTGCCGAGCCTGATCGGCGTCGCGGGCGACCCGGCTAAGGCAGCGGCGTTCTCCAGTCCAGGCCTGCCGATCGAATACCTCGCCGTGCCGTCGCCCTCCATGGGTCGCGACATTCGGGTCGAGTTCCAAAGCGGCGGACCGGATTCCCACGCGGTGTACCTCCTGGACAGCATGGAGGCCGGGGACGACTTCAACGGCTGGGACATCAACACCGCGGCATTCGATTGGTACTACCAGTCGGGGCTCTCGCTCGTCATGCCCGTTGGCGGGAAGTCGAGTTTCTACAGCGACTGGTATCAACCCGCGGTAGGCAACGGTCAGACCCAAACCTACAAATGGGAAACCTTCCTGACCCAGGAACTTCCGGCGTGGCTGACGACCAACAAGCAGGTCGCGCCGAATGGCAATGCCGCAGTGGGTTTGTCGATGGGTGGCTCCTCGGCGCTGGTGCTCGCCATCAATCATCCGCAGGAGTTCGTCTACGCCGGATCGTTGTCGGGCTTCTTGAACCTCTCCGCACCAAACTGGACCGGCCAGGTCGGAATCGCGATGTCCTGGAACGGCGGCTTCAGCCCCGAAGCCATGTGGGGCCCGCCCGGCGACCCGGCATGGGCGCGCAACGACCCGACGGTCAACGTCGCACAACTCGTCGCCAACGGGACGCGCATCTGGATCTACTGCGGCAACGGCACACCCGGAGATCCCGCCCTTGCGAGCCCGGACGCGCCGATCGCAGGCCTCGGCTTCCTTGAGGGATTCGCCATCGACTCCAACGTCGCCTTCAGGGACGCCTACCTAGCCGCAGGCGGCAACAACGGCGTGTTCAACTTCCCCGACGGCATCCACAGCTGGGGCTACTGGGGCCAGCAGCTGCAACAGATGAAACCCGATCTGCAAAGGGTATTGGGCGTGGCTCAGGTGAGCGCTTCGTAGCCAAGCAGGAAGATCGCCGTCAGGCACAGCCCGCACGACAGCAGGATCGCGGGCATCAGGATCATCTGGTCGAGCTCCTCGTCGTCGAGGGCGTCACTGGCGACGCGCCCGAACAACACCCGGCCAATGACGTTGTCCCGGAATGCCCGCACCACCCGCCGCACGGCCTTGACGTCGCGCTTGCGTCCAATCAGCGTCCGCAGAACGAATCCCGCGACGAAGATCGCGATGGCGCCCAGCAATAGCAGCCATCCCACCACCGTCTGCGATAACACGTTTCCCCCCGGGATGTCGGCGTTACCCCCGTTGCCGCGAAGCTTAGAGGCCGAGGTGGTCCCGCAATGGGAACCCGCCGTATTCGTTGCGCTACTTGCCTTCTCTCACTGCAAGCCCCACTGTTTGGCGATCAGTTCGTGCGAACGCAACCGATCCTCGTGGCGGTGCGTGACCGACGTGACGACCAGCTCGTCGGCATTCGTCACCCGTTGCAGGGCATCCAGGCGATGCGCGACCTCGACCGGATCGCCGACGAACTGCGTCGCAGTACGGTCCCCCACCACCGCGAGCTGTTCGGCGGTGAGCGGAGTGCTGGTGTCTGGATCCGGGTACGGCACAGCGCCATCACCCGCGCGGATCGAGTACACCCAGTGCCCGTAGCTCGAGGCCAGTTGCCGCGCGGTGTCGCCGTCGTCGGCGACCACGATGTCGGCCGACACCACAACGTAGGGTTCGCGCAGCGCCTCAGACGGCTGGAACGCCGCGCGGTACGCGTCGACCGCCTCCAGCGCGGTCGCCGGCGTGATGTGATAGCTCGCCACGAACGGCAGTCCGCGGGCCCCCGCGACCTGTGCGCTCTGGCCCTTGCTGCTGCCGAATACCCACGGCGACAACGGGGCCCGCTCGCCCGGCACGACGTGCGACTCCACGCCTTCTGGCGCGTATGTGCCATCCAGCATCGCCAGGATGTCACCGACCTGATCACCGAAATCGGGCGGAACCGCCTCGGGCTGTTGCAGCACCCCCATCCTGGCCTTCAGCCGAGGGTTGCGCATCAACGCGCTGAGATCGAACGGCGGCGGCACGACCACGCCATCGATCTCGCGCCATTCCCGCGGTGGCTTCGGCTGATCGCTGACCGGTTGCTTGGCCGCCTCGCGCCTGCGCTGCCCGGACCGGCCGACCCCGAGGTCGATGCGGCCGGGGTGGAACGCGTCGAGCATCCCGAAGCTCTCGACGACGGCCACGGCGGTGGTGTGACCCAATTGCACTGCGGCCGCGCCAACCCGGATGCTCTGCGTCGCGGCGGCGATCTGGCCGATCAACACGGCGGGCGACGAACTCGCCACGGCGACGAAGTGGTGCTCGGCGATCCAGTAGCGACGGTAGCCCCACTGTTCGGCCTGCTGTGCAAGGTCGACGGTGTTGCGCAGTGCGGTCGCTGCGTCACTGCCCGCGCTGATGGGTGCGAGGTCGAGGATTGAAAGGGGGACGTTCATGGTCGGCTCACCTTCTCGTATCGCGCTGTCACGTCAACTCCTTGGCGAAGGCCACCGGGTAGACCTCACCAACGGAGGGCAATGGCTCGGCAAGCCTGCGGTAGCCGGTGGCCAGGTACAGCGCCTCGGCCTCGGGTTGCCTGTCGCCCGTGGTCAGATAGATGCGGCGATAACCGGCCACGGCGATCGCGTTCTCCAATTCGGCCAGCAGGGCCCGGCCATGCCCCTGGCGACGGTGGCCGCTGTCGGTCCAGATGCGCTTGAGTTCGGCGGTCTCCTCGTCGAACCGGCAGAACGCCCCTCCGGTGACGGGGTCGCCGTCGAGCAGTCCGACGAACATGCCGCCCCGCGGCGGCGCGAACTCATCCGCCGGATTCTGACGCAGCCAGGTGCCAACTGCGTCGACGGTGCTGCCGTATCGGGAGGCGTACTCGACGGCGAGTTCGGCGAGCAGCGGCTCGGCCAGCGCATCGTCCTGACCGACCGCCACGAATCGCAGGTGGTTCAGTGCAGACACGGCCATCACCTAACTGTCTAACGCGGGGCGCTCTTGCGCATTCCAGGATGCGCCCTTCGGCTCATCGTGATCGGAATCGATGCGGTTCACCGCGCCGCTTCTCAATCAAAATTGACACGTGTAAAGTTTGGCCGCATGGACAACATCCGTGGCAGGACCATCGCGATCACCGGCGCCGCAAGGGGCATCGGCTACGCCACCGCCAAGGCCCTGCTGGCCCGCGGTGCGCGCGTCGTCATCGGCGACCGCGACGTGGCGATCCTCCAATCGGCAGTGACCGGCCTGAGCTCGCTGGGCCCGGTATCGGGCTACCCGCTCGACGTCAGCAACCAGGAGTCCTTCGCGACCTTCCTCGACAAGGCCCGCGCCGACGGCTCCGGTGACATCGACGTGTTGATCAACAACGCAGGCGTGATGCCCGTCGGCCCGTTCCTGTCGCAGTCCGATGAGGCCGTTCGCTCCGCCATCGAGGTGAACCTGTACGGGGTGCTCACCGGCTGCCGGCTGGTCCTGCCCGAGATGGTGAAGCGCCGCAGCGGCCACATCGTCAACGTCGCATCAGTGGCAGGCGTTGTCGCCGTACCCGGCCAGGTCGTCTACGCAGGCACGAAGTTCGGCGTCGTCGGGCTGTCCACCGCGCTGGCCGACGAGTTCGCGCCGCAGGGCGTCGAGGTGTCGGTCGTCATGCCGACCTTCACCAACACCGAACTGATCGCGGGCACCAAGGCCACCGGCGCGCAGAAGCCCGTGCAGCCCGAGGACATCGCCGCGGCGATCGTCAAGGTGCTCGACAAGCCCAAGACTCACGTTTCCGTGCCGGGGCCGCTGCGGTTCGTGGGCGCCGTCACCGCGATGCTTGGGCCGCGCGGCAGGCGCTGGCTGTCCAAACAGACGGGTAACGACCGCGTCTTCCTCGACATCGACGTCAAGGCGCGCCAGAGCTACGAGGACCGCGCACAGCATGCGACGGGTGTGGTCGACGAGTAGCGGTTAAAGGCCTGGGGCGCCGCCCGCCAGCATGATCCTCGCGAGGTCACCCCGCGAGGTGGCCCCAGTCCGCTGACACGCCCGCAGTATGTGGCCCTCGACGGTGCGCACCGACGTGCCCAGCCGGTCGGCGATCTCCTTGTAGGACAACCCCGCCGCCACCATCTCGGCAATCTCACGCTGCCGAGGGGTCAGCGGCTGCGGCGACGCCGGACTGCGCGTGGCAGGCGTGCACAGCCCGCCACAGTCCTTGGCCAGCTGCGCCGACACCGACGCCGCGAACAACCCGCGGCTGCGTGACTGCGCACCGGTGAACGCGACCGCTGCCTGGGCGGCGGCATCGGCGGCCGTGCACCGGTCGCCGATCGCCTGGTACGCATCGCAGGCGGCCAGCAGCCCCTCGCCGTCGCCATTCAGCAGCGACTCGGCATGTGCCGCAACGGCATCCGCCAACGGCAACGACAGTTCGCCTGCCAGCTCCCTGGCGCGCGCGGCGATGTCGGGCAGCTCGACGGTGGCACCCCACTGCACGGCAGCCTGCAGACATGACAACTCGTGGGTGGGCTGTCCCCGGTCACGGGCCACGGCGGCTTCGGCGAGCACGGTCTCGATGGCACGCGTGAGCGAACCAGCGGCGGCCAGCGTCCAGCCGGTGGCGGTCGCCAGCGCGGTCTGCATGAACAGGAAGTCCGGCCTCGCGCACTCGCGCGCCTCGGCCAGCATCTCCGCGGCGGCCTCGGCATCACCGAGCTTGGCGTGCGTCTCGGCCAGCGCGAACGTGCATGCCGGTCGCAAACCCGTTGTGATTCCGTGGTTCTCGACTCTGGCCAACGCCTCGTGCAACAGCTTCTCGGCCGCCCGCAGGTCGCCACGCATCATCTCGGCGGTGCCCATCAGGAACACCAGGTTGGCGTAGGCCAGGCCCGGCATGTCGTTGGCCATGCCGAACATGACCGTCGCAGCTTCGTGGCATTCCTCGATGCGGCCGGTCAGGCGACAGGCCCTGGCATACACGCCGCCGAACCAGAACCGCATGTGCGCCGTCTCGAACGAGTTGGTCGCCCGGTGCAGCACGGCGCGCGCCACCGGGGTGATGGCATCGGCATGTCCGAGCGCACCGGATGCCATCATCAGCGCCACGGCTGCCACCATCGCGTTGATGTCGGCTAGCTCCCCGGATTCCAAGGCGGCACTTGCCTTTTCCTGCGCATCCACGCAGCGGGTGAAGACCGCGTCGACACACGCTTCGACGGCGAGGCGGCCAGCACGCTCGGCGTCGGTCTCCGGACCGGCGGCGAGTTCGGCAAGAATGGCCGCCGCCTCGGCGGGCCTGCCGAGCATCCAGATCAGGTTGGCGGCCCGCAGCGTCGTCCAGCGGTGCCGATCGGTACCCGCATGCGCGCTGAGGTCGCGCAGGAACTCCTCGGCCGCGTCACCCCGTCCGGCCACCAGCCGGTTGATCGCCTGAAGTTCGACGGCGGCCTGGAGACCAGACGCCGCGGCGGCAGTGGCCAGCCGGTCGGCGAGGTCGAGGTCCAAAAGCTTCATCGTGTGCCGGGCCGCGTCCAGGTACAGATCCGGGTCGGGGGGCAGGTCGGATTCCAGCGTCAGCAGCGCCCGGCGCACCGTGGTCTGGGGATCGTTGTCGGCCCGGCCTGCCAGCCGTTTGGCGAGGTCCCCGCGCACCGTCGAGAGGTACATCTCACCCGCAGTTGCCCGCCGCAACTCGCCGTACAGCGGGTGCGCGAGGCGGGCCATCAGCGCGCCCTTCGTGCGCTCGATGGTGATCAGGTGCATCTTCTCGGCCATTGCCAAGTGCTCGCGCCCCACCGCCTCGCCCAGCATGTCGACGTCCATTGGCTCGTACTGCGAGAGGGTGTCCACCACCAGCGCGACCTCGGGCGCCAACCGGTCCAACTCGTTGCCCACCAGATCGCTCATGCTCTGCGAGACGGCGACGTGGCCCTCCCAGATCCACACGCCGGCCACCTGCCGGATGCGGCCTGCCGCCACCTGGTCCTTGACCAGCCGCTGCAGGAAGAGGGCATTGCCGCCGGTGAGCCGGAAGAACCGTTGGGCGCTGCGCGCGTCGATCGGACCGTTCAACTCCGCCTCGACCATCGTGCGGGACGCTTCGGCGGACAGCGGCTCCAGATCGAGGCGGGCCAGCAGACCGTCCTTCCACAACGCCTTCACGGCGTCCGGTTCGTCACTGCCGGTGCGGACGGTCACGACAAGGCGGGCCTCGCGGGTCTGCGCGAGCTGATGCACGACGTGCGCGGAGAACTCGTCGAGCAGGTGTGCGTCGTCGATGCCGAGAATGAACCGCCCGCCCCGCTGCTGGGCGACAAGTGAACTGATCACCCGCCGCACGCTGGGCACGGGGTTGGAGACATCGGAGAAGGTCGCGTCGACCAGGGCGGCGTTGAACGCGCCCAACGGAATCGGACGTCCCGATGCCGTTCCGACCACCCAGTTGATTCGCGTGCCAGACGACCCGGCTTGCAGGAGCAACTCACGCGCGAGTCGCGTCTTGCCAACGCCCGCCGCACCGGCGATCACCACACCCGCGAAATTGCCTACCCCACTCAGCGCACGGCGCAGGGTCATGAGTTCGTTGTCCCGCCCCGTCAGCGCATCACCGCTGGTCACGCGCCGACTATAACGCGAATCACAGTTCGGGACGGGCTGAATGCGCGCGGTGCGACGCTAATGCCGCAAGTCAACGCTCCGAGGGCCGTTCGCCCCGTTGAGCGAATACTAAATGCAGAGGTCGCCGATGCAGATTCCGCCAGGCGGCTGCCAACCGTTGTTCCATCCCGCATCCCCCAGAGGACCCTCGCCCCAGTTGGGCGCGGGCGGACCCCACCCACGGTCGTCGTGATGCCCCCATCCGGGTCCGGGAGGCGGCGGTCCGCCCCAAGCAGGAATGGGACCAGGTCCCGGACCGGGTGCGGCCTCGGCAAGACCGGCGCCCGCGCTTACCGCTGCTGCAGCGAGCCCACCGGCAATGACCACACCAGCCAGCAGTTTCTTGGTTCTCATGTCGAACAACTCCTCTCGCGTACCAGGGCACGCGTCCGTCGTGTCGAAGACTCACCGCCGTCTACGTTCATCGCAGTTCGCGGCTGACACCCAGCATGGTTAGCGGAGTTAAGTAACTGCTTTGTGAGACCTCTGAATTGCCTATACGGCAGACCAGCGGGCGCAAGGCGAGACCGCGCAACGGTTCTACGACCACATGACGGCAGCCGGCAAAGAGCTTGTCTGGGTTTGAAAAGTCTGCGCACACATCGCAATACGACGAACCAGCCGGATTGCCTAGCCTACTAATTCGCTACTGGCTTGGGGTCGCCGATCCGGTAGGCCTCGATCTCGCCGAGGCGCGCGAACAGCTGCTCCACGGTGAACCGGTAGTCCACCCCGTCGGCCTCCCCCGCGCCGACCAGGATCACGTGCGGTTCCTCGGGGTCGCTGAGCCAGATCCTGGTGACCGGCTCGATCGACTCGTCGTCCACCTCGGCCGCGGACGGCGGATAGAACCACGTGATGAAGTCCTCGGTGGAGAACTCGCGGTCGAATTCCCAACCCCGCCCGATGATCTCGTTGGCGATCCGGGCCACACCCTCGACGTCGGCGTGGACCTCGTCGGGCAGCCAGCGGTCGTTGCGCCCGACGAGGCGTCTCTTGCGCCGCGCCTTCTTGGCCGCACTCGCCTTGGACACGGGCTAGCCGAGTGCCCGGTCGAGGTCCGCGATCAAGTCCTCGGTGCCCTCGAGACCCACCGCCACCCGGACCACGGCATCGCCGAGGCCGATCGCCGCCCTGCCCTCGGGACCCATCGCCCGGTGCGTGGTGGTCGCAGGGTGCGTGATCAAGCTCTTCGCGTCGCCGAGGTTGTTGGAGATGTCGATCACCTGCAGCTTGTCGAGCACCTCGAATGCCCGCTGCTTGCCGCCGCCATCCGGTGCGGCCAGCTCGAACGTCACCACGGTGCCACCCCCGGTCATCTGTCGCTTGGCCAGGTCGTACTGCGGGTGCGATTCGAGGAACGGATAGCGCACCCAACTGACTGCCGGGTGCGCTTCCAGGAACTCGGCGACGCGGTGTGCCGACCGGTTCGCGAAGTCCACCCGAACGGCCAGCGTCTCAAGGCCTTTGAGCATCGTCCAGGCGTTGAACGCGCTGATCGCCGGACCGGTGTGGCGCATCAGCTTCTGCACCGGACCGTCGATGTACTCCTTGTCGCCGAGGATCGCCCCACCGAGCACGCGGCCCTGACCGTCGATGTGCTTCGTGCCCGAGTACACCACCACGTCCGCACCCAACGGGAGACCCTGCTGCAGCAGCGGGGTGGCGAAGACGTTGTCCAGCACCACCTTTGCGCCTGCGGCGTGCGCGAGATCGCAGACCGCGGCGATGTCCACCAGCGACTGCATCGGGTTGGACGGCGTCTCGAAGAACACCGCCTGGGTGGGCACCGACAATGCCTCCTCCCATTGGGCGAGGTCTTCACCGTCGACGAACACCGTCTCCACGCCCCAGCGCGGAAGGATCTCGCTGCACACCACGAAGCAGGAACCGAAGAGGCTGCGCGCGGCGACCAACCTGTCGCCCGCCCCGAGCAGTGCGCCCAGCGAGGTGAACACCGCGGCCATGCCGGTGGCCGTCGCGAACGCCGCAGGCGCACCCTCGATCAGGCGCAGCCGCTCCTCGAACATCGAGATGGTGGGGTTGCCGTACCGCGAATACACGTAGCGGTCGATCTCACCGGTGAACGCCTTCTCGGCGTCGGCGGCCGTCTCGTAGACGTAGCCCGACGTGAGGTAGAGCGCCTCGGCGGTCTCCTCGAAACCGGATCGCAGCAGGCCGCCGCGCACGCCGATGGTGGCCTGGCTGACGCCGTCGGGCAGTTGGGCCGGGATCCGGACGGAGGGAACTTGGGGCTCGGTCATGACTGCGTCCAGGGAAGTCCGATGGCGCGCCAGCCCGTGCCGCCGCGGTGCTTCTGCTCGTCGAGGTTGCCCTCGAAACCGTCGAGCACGTTGTACGAGGGCGCGATGCCGACCTCGGTGGCCGCCTCGGCGGCGCCGATCGAGCGGTTGCCCGAGCGACACAGGAAGACCACCGGCCGCTCGCCGGGCGTCACGCCCGCGGCGATCAGGTCGTCCACGAAGCCGTCGTTGTGCTTGCCGTCGCTGCCGTTCCACTCGACGTACACGACGTCGCGCCCGAGGCCGGAGAGGTCGGGCACACCGACGAAGCGCCATTCGGCGGAGGTGCGGCAGTCCACCAGCACGGCCTCGGGATCGTCATTCAGCAGGTCCCAGGCCTGCTGCGGCGTTATGTCTCCCGCGTAGCTCACGATCGCGAGTCTCCCACACCTAACTGGCGGCGGGCGAGCACACCTTCCACGTGCCGTCCTCGCGCGCGACGGTCAATTCCGCCCCAGAGGTGGCATCAGGGGTCTTGTCGAAGTGGTAGGTCACCTTGGCGACGGCCCGGTCGCCGTCGATCCGCACTTCCCGCACGCCGTCGACGTAGCGTTCACCGTTCCTGGCCACCGAATCACGTTGACGAGCAAGGAAGTCCGACTCATTGCCCTGCTCGGCGCGGCAGGTGAAGTCGCGGAAGCCCGAGAAGCTCTGCCGTTGCAGCGCATCGTTCTGGCCGACGATCACCCGACCCACGTCCTGCTCGGGGGTGGGGCCGTCGCCGCTGAAGGAGTTGGCCACCGCGATTCCGATCACGATGAGCACCACGATTGCCAGCGCACCAAGAAACGGCGCGATCGTGGGCCGGTCGGACTCGAACTCGGGCTCGGGTTCGGTCACGACTCCGGCTTGCGCAGGGCGGCCAACACCTGGTGCGCACGGTCACGTGCCCGGACCACGTCCGGTGCGGTGGCCAAGGCCACGGATAGCCCGTCCAGCACCCGCACGTCGCTCTCGGCCACGTCCAGCGCGTCGGCAAGCACACCCGTGCCCGGTCCTTCGTGCAACACCTCGGCCGCGGCTGGCGAGATCATGATGGTGTCGACCGACAGCCCGAGGATCGCGCGGGCATGCAGTTCGAACTGCGAAAGGCGCTGCGACCGCAGCGTCACCAGGCCGACGTCGTCCGGCCTCGGCCGAACCGACGAGAAGTACACCTCGTCGCCCTTGACGAGGAGCTCGACGTTGAACACGCCGCGCCCGCCGAGCGAGTTGACGATCCGTGCGGCGATCGACCGTGCCGCGTCGAGCGCCGCCGGCGACATCAGATGCGGCTGCCACGTCTCCAACGGCCCGCCGTCGGACTGCCGGTGGCCGATCGGTTCGCAGAACTGCACCGTCGGTCCAGAAGGTCCGACGGTGCGGACGGTGAGCATGGTGACCTCGTCGTCGACCTCGACGACGGTCTCCACCAGCACTCGGCTCGGCGCGTGCTCGGCGGCGATGGCCCGATGCCAGGCAGGCTCGACGTCGTCCTGCCTGGTCAGCACCGACTGCCCGTCGGTCGGGGTTCCCGCCACCGGCGTGACGACCAGCGGGAATCCCGCATGCTGGGCGACCGCGGCGAGTTCCTCCTCCGACCCGGCGAACCAGAACGGCACGGTCGGCAACCCGAGCTCGTCGGCGGCCAGCCGTCGCAGGCCTTCGCGGTCGAGGCTCAACCGGGCGCCGCGCGGGGTCGGAAACACCTCGACGGCGTCGTGTTCGGCCGCGGCGATGAGCACGTCGGTCGAGATCTCCGAGGAGTCGGCGACCACATAGGCCGGCTTCTCCTGGTCGATCCACGAATTGATCACGCCCACGTCCGCGCCCTGGTTGACGGTGTGGGCGACCGCGCCCAGCCGCTCGAATGCCAAAGCGAGGTCGCGGCCGGCGCCGCCGGTGCTGAGCAGCATGACCACGGGTCGGTGGTCGGTCGGTTCAGTCATCGCGGTCCAGCCTGCCAGAGAAGTCAATCCAGCCTGATGTCGACATAGCACCAACGCCAGGTTTCCCCCGGCTCGATCGAGCGCATCACGGGATGGCCGGTCTCGTGAAAGTGGGCGCCGGCGTGCTGATGCGGGCTCGAGTCGCAGCAGCCCACGTGCCCACAGATCAAACACATCCGCAGGTGCGCCCAGGTACTCTCGCCGAGTTCGCTGCATCCCTGGCATTGGCCGGGGGTGAGGGGTTCGGGCTCCGCGACGTCGACCGCGGCAGCCAGGTGCTCGCAGGTTTGCGGCGCGGCATCGGCGTCACGTCGTCGCGATCTCTTGAGCATGCTGAACACGATAGGAGGTTGGCGACGTGGGTGCCTCACTGCTCGCGGTGCTCGTGGTGTCGGTGCTCCTGGCCGGGGTGGCCCGCCGCTTCGACATATCGGCACCGCTCGCGCTGGTGGTCGCCGGTCTGCTGGCCGGCTCGATCCCCGGCCTGAAGGGCATCGAATTCGAGCCCAACCTGGTGCTGTTCGTGATCCTGCCCCCGCTGCTGTGGTCGGCGGGCCTGGAGAGCAGCTACGTCAACCTGCGCCGCAACATCCGGCCGATTGGGCTGCTCGCGGTGGGCTTGCCCCTCGCTACGACGTTCGCCGTCGGCGTAGTCGCCTTTCACACGGTGCCCGAGCTGACCATCGCCGCGGCGCTGACGCTCGGCGCCATCGTCGCGCCGCCGGACGCGGTGTCGGCCGCGGCGATCGGCCGCAGGCTCGGACTGCCCCGCCAGATCATGACGCTGCTTGGCGGGGAGAGCCTGCTCAACGACGCCACGGCGCTGACCGCATACAAGGTCGCGCTGGCGGCGGCGATCGGTACCGCCGCCACCTGGAGTTCGGGTCTGAGCACGTTCGCGCTGGCCGCCGCGGGCGGGGTGGTCGTCGGCGGCGCGATGGGCTGGTTGATCGTCGCGATTCGGACGTGGTTCGACGATCCGTTGGTGGAGAGCGCAATCGGGTTGGTTGCGCCGTTCTTCATCTACCTGCTCGCCGAGGAGGTGCACGGCTCCGGCGTGATCGCGGTGGTGGTCGCCGCGCTGATCATCGGTCAGCGGTCGACACGCGCCAGCTATGCCACCCGGCTGCAGGACGGCGCGGTGTGGCGGGCGCTGCAGTTCGTGCTCGAATCGTTCGCGTTCCTGCTGATCGGCCTGCAGCTGCCGACGGTGGTCGGCGAGCTCACTGGGATCTCGGCGGTCATCCTGGCAACCGCATCCGCGGCGGTACTGGCGACGGTGATCGGTGTCCGGATCATCTGGGTCTTCGTGTTCGCCTACCTGCCGAGAATGCTGTCGCCGCGCATCCGCGCCAGCGAGCCGAGACCGACGCCCGCCCAGGTGTTCATCGTGGCGTGGGCGGGCATGCGCGGCGTGGTGTCCCTCGCCGCAGCCTTCGCCGTTCCCCTGACGACGGCGTCCGGGGCGGCATTTCCCGGCCGCCCACAACTCGTCTTCCTGACGTTCGTGGTGGTCGTCGGAACCCTGCTGCTGCACGGGCTGACGCTGCCGTGGTTGATCAAGGTGCTCGACGTGCAGAACGAGGACGCCGCACGCGACGCCATCGAGGAGGCCGCCGCCCAGACCAGGGCGGCCAAGGCCGCATCCGACCGGCTCGACGAGCTGCTGGCCGAGGACCGCGCCCAGACCGACGTGCACCAGCGGGCGGCCACGATCCTGCGCAGTTGGAACACCCGGCGGCAGAACGCCGCATGGGAGCGACGATTGGGGCGCGGCGACGACGAGATCGGCGAGAGTCCGTCGGCGGCGTTCAAGCGATTGCGACTGGAGATGCTGGCCGCCGAGCGCGAGGCGTTCATCGCCGAACGCGACTCCGGGCACATCGACGACGAGGTGCTGCGGTCCGTGCTCAACGGGCTGGACCTCGAAGAGGCCACGCTCAACCGCGACTGAGCGCGCTAGCGTTGGGGCGTGGAGCCAAAACTCGATCGCGTCACGGTCGACACCACGCTGGGTCGGATCAGCGTGCAAACCGCCGGTGACGGAGACGCGATCCTGTTCTGGCCCAGCCTGCTGATGAGCGGTGACATGTGGAAGGCGCAGGCCGAGCGCTTCGCCGCGCGGCACCGGGTGGTGTTGATCGACCCACCAGGGCACGGCCAAAGTCAAGCGCTCACAAGCACGTTCACGTTCGACGAGTGCGCGCGCACCATCGTCGACGTGCTCGACGGCCTCGGCATCGACCGCGCACACTTCGTCGGCAACTCCTGGGGCGGCATGATCGGCGGAACGTTCGCCGCCACCCACCCCGACCGCATCGGCAAGGCGGTGCTGATGAACTGCACGGCGTCGGCCGCGGGCGGGCGGCAGAAGCTCGAGTTCGGCTTCCTGCTCCGCATGGCCGGGTGGCTTGGCGGAATCCGGCCCCCGCTGACGCGGTCGGTGCTCAAGGCGTTCCTGGGGCCCACCACGTTTCGCGAACGGCCCGACGTCGTCGCCTACGTGCGCAATGCCGTACAGGCCGTCAACCTCGATTCGGGTGCATGGGCGGTGCGCAGCGTCGTGCCACGGCGGCCCGATCAGCGGGCACTGCTCGCCCACGTGACGACGCCCGTCCTGGTCGTCGCGGGCGTCGAGGACGCGACGTTCCCCAACCCCGAGACCAAGGCCATGGCCGACGCGATCCCCGGCTCGTCGTTCGTGATCCTCGATGGGGTGGCGCACCTGGCCGCCCTTGAGAACCCGACGTTGGTCAACCAGCTGGTGGAGGATTTCCTGGCGCGCTGAGGAACATGTCGCACTTAGAAACCGTCGGTACCGTCGAATGCATGACCCAAGCTGGGGAGCTGCCGCCGGTGCACATGCGGCGCAACGCCTTCGACCCGACCGCGGAGCTCGGCGAGATCAGGGAGAGCACCGGCGTGCGCTCGGTGGTCAACGCGTTCGGCATGAAGGTCTATCTGGTCACCCGCCACGACGACGTCAAGATGGTGCTGTCGGACTACGAACACTTCTCCAACGGCCGCCCTCCCGGTTTCGTCATGCCTGGCGCGCCGCCGATGTCGGAGGAAGAACAGGCCGCCGCGCGGGCGGGCAACCTGTTGGGCCTCGACCCGCCCGAACACCAGCGACTCCGTCGCATGCTCACCCCGGCGTTCAACTTCCGCCGGATCAAGCAGCTGGAACCACGCATCGTCGCGATCGTCGACGAACACCTCGATGCGATGGAGAACGCCGGTGCGCCAGCCAATCTCGTCGAGGCGTTCGCGCTGCCCATCCCGTCACTGGTGATCTGCGAATTGCTCGGCGTGCCCTACGCGGATCGCGCCGACTTCCAGAAACGCTCAGGGCGCCAACTGGATCTGTCACTCCCGATCCCCGAGCGGCTCGAGATGCAGCGACAGGGTCGCGAGTACATGCGGTCGTTGGTGACCCACTCCCGCAGCCAACCCGGCGACGACATCCTCGGCATGCTGGTCCGCGAGCACGGCGACGAGCTGACCGACGACGAGCTCGTCGGCATCGCCGGACTACTGCTCCTTGCCGGACACGAGACCACGTCGAACATGCTCGGGTTGGGCACTCTCGCGCTGCTGCGGCACCCCGATCAACTGGCCGCCGTGCGTGACGACCCCGACGCCGTCGGCCCGGCAGTCGAGGAGCTGCTGCGCTGGCTGTCCATCGTGCAGACCTCGATCCCGCGCATCACCACCGCCGATGTCGAGGTCGCAGGCGTGCCGATCGCCGCAGGCGAGCTGGTCTTCGCGTCACTGCCTTCGGGCAACCGGGATCCCGAATTCACTTCATTTCCAGACGTTCTCGACATCGGCCGCGGCGCGCCGGGGCACCTCGCGTTCGGGCACGGCGTGCACCATTGCCTCGGCGCCCCGCTGGCGCGGATGGAGATGCGGATCGCGTGGCCCGCCCTTCTCCGCCGGTTCCCGAACCTGGCGCTCGCCGAGAACTTCGAGGATGTCGACTTCCGCTCGTTCCACTTCATCTACGGGCTACGGTCGTTGGCAGTGAGGTGGTGATGCTCCGGTGAAGCTGATCGCCGATCGGGACGCCTGCATCTCGTCGGGCAATTGCATGATGGTCTCGGAGGAGTTGTTCGACGCCGACGACGACGGAGTCGTGGTGCTGCTCGCCGAGGACGTACCCGAGGCCGAGGAGGACCACGCACGCGAAGCCGTCAGGTTCTGTCCGGCGTCGGTGCTGCGCCTGGAGTGACGTCGGGCTCGTGGAAGTGCAGGTCGATGACGCCAGCGCGGACCAACGCAAGCAGGCTCACCACCAGCACCCAGGCCGGGAACGCCAGCGTCACCCACATGCTGATGTCGGCCGCGATCAGCAGGCTGACCGCGCAGAGGTAGGTGCCCGCGACCAGCCAGGTCGGCATTAGCCGGGTCTTCAGCCAGATGGTGGCCAGCGAGATCATGAACACCGCGCCCATCCGCAGCGCGTAGGTGTTGGTCAGCGTGGTGAGCAACACCTGGCCGAACGCCACCACCTCGTCGTGCGCGGCTTCGTCGACCTGCAGCTTCCGGCTGGCCACCAGTCCGGCGCCGACCGCCGACGAGACGAACATCATCGCCAGGAACAGCAGCCCGCTGCCGAGGAACACCGACGAGAAGAACTTGTCCTCGTACTTGCCGATCCCGTCGCGCACCACGCCGATGAACCAGAGGAACATGATGCCCGCGAACGGCATCAGCACCGCCGCGATCCTAAGCTTGCCCGCCGACCCGTCGACCCACTGCGCGCCATGCTCGCCGCCGTCGGGCAGCGACGTGCGGATGAGCACCAGTGCCGCGCCGAACAGCAGCGCGAACAGCACGCCCGCCAAGGCCGCGGCCCGCGGTGTCGACAGGCTGCGGATGTGGCGGTCGGCTCGGTGTTCGGTCACCGGGCCATGGTGACAGAGCGGCGGCCCCACGGCGTTCAGATTGCGCTCAGGGCGCTGACTTCTCGACTTTTACAGCCCTCACCGCAGTCTCAACGCGCGGCAAGCGCGCTCAGGGTTGGCCGGGCAGCAGCCGAATCATCAACCCGTTGGCTTCGGCAAGCACTGCCCCGTCGGGGTCGCGCAGCTCGGCGTTGACGAAGGCCTTGCGCCCCTCGGTCGCGCGGATCCAGCCGCGCGCGGTCAACTGGGTGTCGATCGGTGTCACCTTGCGGTAGTCGACGTGCAGGAACCCGGTGCGGCTGATCGGCCGGCCCGCGGCATGGATCACCATTCCGAATACCGAGTCGAACAGCAGTGGCAGCACCCCGCCGTGCACGGCGTTGTTGCCGCCGACGTGAAAGCGGCTGAACTGCACCGTCAACTCGACCCCGTCGGGGTCGAACTTGCTCACAGCGAAGGGCGCCATCAGCAGGCTGCCCCCGCCAGGCAGGTCGGGTACACGGCCCGCGGGGCCGACGCCCTCGGCCGCGTCGAACGGCTCGAGCAGCGCGACCAACTCCTCGACCCGCGCTGCCGCCTTCACCCAGGTGTCGCTGTCCGGGTCGGCAGACACCGCAAGGTCCTGCAGCCGCCGCATCGACGTCAGGAACGGCCCGAACCCCGGTCCTGGTTCCGCCGCCTCGAAGAGCGGAAAACCGCCATGCCGTTCGTAGTCGGGATCGCTGGTTGTCTGCTCTTCGCGCAAGCGCTCATCGCTCACGAAGGTGCCAGGATCTCGCGACGCACGATCGTCTGGTCGCGGCCGGGCCCGACGCCGATGCACGAAACATGGGCGCCGGCAAGCTCTTCCAGGCGCAGCACGTAGTCGCGGGCCTTGGCGGGCAGATCGTCGAATTCCCGTGCGGCGGAGATGTCCTCCCACCAGCCGGGCAGCTCCTCGTAGATCGGCTGGGCGCGCGCGATGTCGCTCTGCGTCATCGGCATCTCGTTGGTGCGCTTGCCGTCGACGGTGTAGCCGACGCAGACCGGCACGGTCTCGAGGCTGGACAGCACGTCGAGCTTGGTCAGGAAGTAGTCGGTGATGCCGTTCACCCGGGTGGCGTAGCGGGCGATCACGGCGTCGAACCAGCCGCACCGCCTGGCTCGTCCCGTCGTGACACCGACCTCGCCACCGGTCTTGGACAGGTACGCTCCGAACTCGTCGAACAGCTCGGTGGGGAACGGGCCCGAGCCGACGCGCGTGGTGTACGCCTTCAGGATGCCGAGCACCGTGGTGATGCGGGTGGGGCCGATGCCGGAACCGACGGCCGCGCCGCCCGCCGTCGGATTCGACGACGTGACATAGGGATACGTGCCGTGGTCGACGTCGAGCAGCGTGCCCTGCGAGCCCTCCAGCAGCACCGTCTCACCGTTCTCCAGCGCCTCGTTGAGCAGCAGCCGGGCATCGGCGATGCGGTGCTTGAAACCCTCCGCCTGCGTCAGCAGGTTGGCCACCATCTCGTCTGCGTCAAGAGCCTTGCGGTTGTAGATCTTGACCAGCACCTGGTTCTTGAATTCCAGTGCGGCATCGATCTTCTGGGCAAGGAGCTCGGGATCGAGGACGTCGGCGGCCCGGATGCCAAGACGCGCGACCTTGTCCTGGTAGCACGGCCCGATACCGCGGCCGGTGGTGCCGATCTTCTTGCTGCCCATGTAGCGCTCGGTGACCTTGTCGATGGCCACGTGATAGGGCATCAACAGGTGCGCGTCGGCGGAGATCAGCAGCCGCGACGTGTCGACGCCGCGCTCCTCGAGACCGGCCAGCTCGGCCAGAAGGACTCCGGGGTCGACGACGACGCCGTTGCCGATCACGTTGGTGACCCCTGGCGTCAGGATGCCCGACGGAATCAGGTGCAGTGCGAAGTTGTCGCCAGTGGGCAGCACCACGGTGTGACCGGCGTTGTTGCCGCCCTGGTACCGCACGACCCACTGAACGCGCCCACCGAGTAGATCGGTGGCCTTTCCCTTGCCCTCGTCGCCCCATTGGGCGCCGATGAGGACGATTGCCGGCATGGCATACTCTCCCGCTCAAGTGCGTCAAGACTGTGGTGCAGCCGGTGACAAACCTTATCCGACCTGATCCCTGCCTGTTTGCGAGGAGCTGAGTTGAGCGCAGAAGTCGTCGTGCTGCGCTTCGGTGCACGGCGCGTACCCAGGGCCTTGTCGGGTCTGCCAGTGCACGACGTCGGCGCGCCCACCGACGTCGACCCGCTCGTCGGTGCAGGTCGAATGATCGTGGTGGGCGGCCTCGCCGACCTCGGCACCGTGCTCACGCGGCTGCTGCGCGCCGACCGGCTGGACGTCGAGGTCGGTCTCGTCAGCCGGCCGTGGCATGCCCGCCGCGCCCGCACCGGCGCTGCCAGGCGCGTGCCGTTGATTCGCGACGAGACCGGCACCGTCGTCACGGGGGCCGCCTACTGGCTGCCGACCGACGACGACGCACGCACCATCTCGGGCGAGGGCGTCGTCGACGACGTTCTGCTGTTCGACGGCGACGTGACCGGCGTGCGCGTCGAGCCGACCGCCGACCTTCCTGGCCTGCGCGCCAGCGTGCTGACGGGCCGGATGCGGCCGCGCCGGTGGGTCACCGGGCGAGCTGCCCAGCTCGGGACGACGGGCGCGCTGGTGGTGCGCGACGGCGTGCCCGCCCCGCGCCCAGTCCGGCGATCCACCTTCTACCGCCACACGCAGGGCTGGCTGGCCGTCCGGTGACGGTAGTTTCGTGAGGTGAACATCCGTCCGCTGCGCCAATCGGTGCGACCCAGCCTGTTCTTCTGGGCGATCGTCGCGATCACCGCAGTCGGCGGCGTCATCGCATGGCTGTCTCCCCTGTCCGCGGCAGGCGATGCGTCACCCCTGGCGTACATCGGGGTGTTCACGTTCGTGGTGTTCGGCTGGCTGGTGTCACTGTGTCTGCACGAGTTCGGCCACGCCTTCACCGCCTGGCGGTACGGCGACCGCGACGTCGAGGTCCGTGGCTACCTGACGCTGAACCCGCTGAAGTACTCCAATCCCCTGCTGTCGCTGGGGCTGCCGGTGTTGTTCATCGCGCTTGGCGGCATCGGACTGCCCGGCGGGGCCGTCTACGTCCGGACGGCCGGGATGACGCCGCGGCAGCGGACCACGGTGAGCCTGGCGGGCCCGTTCGCCAACGTGGTGCTCGCGGTGCTGCTGCTGGTGCTGACCCGCGTCCTGTGGGACCTCGACCATTTGGTGTTCTGGGCCGGTGTGGCGTTCCTGGCGTTCCTTCAGGTCACCGCCGTCATCCTGAACCTGCTGCCAATCCCTGGGCTGGACGGTTACGGCGCCCTCGAGCCTCATCTGTCCCCCGACACGCAGCGCTCCCTGCAACCGTTCAAGCAGTGGGGTTTCTTCATCCTGCTGATCCTGCTGATCGCTCCCTCTCTGAACCGGTGGTTCTTCTCGGTGGTGTTCTGGTTCTTCGACCTGTCCGGGGTGCCGAGCTTCCTGGTGTCCAACGGCAGCGTTTTGACGAGGTTCTGGTCCGCCTGGTTCTGACCGGTCAGGGTGCGATCGGCATCGCCGGCCCGACGCCGTCTTAGGCATCCAGGCGCTGGCCCACGGTTACTCGATGGCGCTGGCCGTCGGCGCGGGGCTTCTCGTCGCCGGAGGTGCGATCGCCGTCGTCGTGATGCCGCCTCACGTCCGGCGGGCGCGTTGACGGCCGGTTGCAATACATGCGGACTTACGCATATATTGCTCACATGGGCGCCGGGCATAGTCACGATCACGGGAGCGACACCCGGGTAAGCCGGATGCTCGCCGCGGCGGCAATCCTGACCGTCTTCTTCGTCATCGAGCTGACCACCGCGTTGTGGATCGACTCGATCGCGCTGCTGGCCGACGCAGGCCACATGCTGACCGACCTGGTCGCGATGTTCATGGGGTTGACGGCGGTGCTGCTGGCCAGGCACGGACCGGCTTCGGCCGCAAGGACATACGGCTGGCACCGCGCCGAGGTGTTCACCGCCGTCGCCAACGCCGTGCTGCTGCTCGGCGTCGCCGGCTTCATCCTCTTCGAGGCGTTCGAGCGCCTCGGGCATGCGCCCGACGTGCCCGGCGTCCCGATGATCGTCGTCGCGCTCGCAGGCCTGCTCGCCAACTTCGTCGTCGTGCTGATGCTGCGGTCGCAATCCGAGTCCAGCCTGGCCGTCAAGGGCGCCTACATGGAGGTCGTCGCCGACACGGTGGGCAGCATCGGCGTGCTGATCGCAGGCATCGTCACCGTCACGACGAGCTGGCCCTACGCCGACGTCGTCGTCGCGGTCCTGGTCGCCCTGTGGGTGCTGCCGCGGGCGATCGCACTGGCCCGCGCCGCTCTGCGCATCCTGTCCGAGTCGTCGCCGAGCCACATCGACGTCGAGGAACTGCGCACTGCCCTGGCTGCCGTCGACGGCGTGACGGGCGTGCACGACCTGCACGTGTGGACCCTGGTACCTGGCAAGGACATGGCCACCGCGCACGTCACGTGCTGCGGCGATTCAGTCCAGGTGCTCGAGGACGCGCGCGCCGTGCTGGCCGCCCGTGGCCTGGAGCACGCCACCGTTCAAGTGGAACCGCCCGAGGGCGCCGGCGATTGCGAGAAGCAAGCTCACCGGTGACGCCCACGGGTCAGCCTTGGTTCAGCCCTGACCGAGCATGCCGCGCATCTGCGTGATCTCCGCCTGCTGATTGGCGATGATCGCCTGCGCCATCTTCTTGGCGTCGGGGTTGATCCCGTCTTGCAGCTCGGTGTTGGACATGTCGATTGCGCCGGCGTGGTGATCGATCATCATCTGCAGCCACATGCGGTCGAAGGCCGCGCCCGACAGCGCTTCGAGCGACGTCATCTGCTCGCTCGACATCATTCCGGTCATGTGGCCGGAGTCCGCAGACGGTGCGGGCTTGCCGACGCTCTCCAGCAGACCGGTCATCCGGGCCATCTCGGGCCCCTGGGCCTTCTCGATGTCCTGTGCCAGCGTGATGACCTGCTGGTTCTCAGACCGGTCCGCAACCAGCTTGGACATGTCGATCGCCTGGGCGTGGTGTGGATACATCATCTGCAGGAACATGACGTCAGCGTCGTTGAAGTCACTGCGCGTGACGTTGGGGGCTGTCGACATGGGGGAACTCCCGTGGTCCATTCCTGGCATCGAGCCACTCGGTGCCGTCGAGCTCGAAGCGGACGTGCCGTTGCTACAGCCGGCGACGGTCAGGGCTGCGGCGGTGGCCGTCGCGACGATGACGGTTTTGATCGTGAACATGGTTGTCTTCCTTTGCGAAGTGTCGAAAGAGGTTGAATCGGACAGGTTTCGACCCGCGACTGGGCACAGTGCGCGCCCACGGGCGAAGACCTGTCAGACCCTCAGGATCGACAGTTCGAAGAGGGAGAGGACCGTCCAGGGCGGCGCGCGTTGACGGCGCCGACGGTGGCGGCAGAGTGCAGCGACGAAAGCCGTGACACGTCCGACACCGACCCAGCACAGCAGGACCAGGCCCGCGATGACGGAGACGGCGGTCACGATGAAGACGCAGCCGTGCATTCCGCCGTGTCTCGGAGCGCAGCCGTCGTCGCCACACGACGAGTCAGTGGACTGGTGGTGCGTGCTCGTGGCGTGGTGCTGACCGGTGGCGGCCACCGTGACAACGGCGTGGTGGCCCTGGTGGCCGGGCATCACGGCGACGGCGTGCATGGTGACGATGCCGCCCAGCAGCGCCAGCAGCACGACCGCGCGCGCCAGGGACGGCGCGCGCATCACCGAAGCCAGCGCCGAGATCACGCCGTCAGCATACCCCCAAGGGGTATACGTGGCCCCGTCGCGTTAGCTGAGTCCCAGTTCCCGGCAAGCACACCGATGAGCGGTCACCGGGTGAACCAGGCGTACCAATCGCGGCTCGACGGCTTCAGGTAGTGCCCCGGATCCACCTGCTCGCCGGGAAACAGCCGATAGCCGGTGGGCGCTCCCGACGGCCGCGGATGGAAGTACGCGCCGCTGACCCACGCCGGATTGATGTCGAGTTCCATGCCGCGAACCACGCCTGCGTCCTGCAGAATCCGGCCAAGGCTGCAGACCGATAGTGCTGGGCCGCCGACATAGACCTCGGTTCCTCTCGCGGTGACGCCGAAACCCGACCGCTGGATGTAGGCGGACTGCCCGATGGTCTTGCCCCACTCCTTGGCGCCGCCCGTCGCACACGTGGGATTGACCTGGCCGTCGTCGACGAGCGGAACCAGGTTCTGCCGGACGCTGGCGACCGTCGGATCCATCCGCACTTCACGGCCCCACGCGCCGACGTCGGCGGTGCCGTCGGTGTGCAGCACCAGGCTCGCCTCGCCGTCGACCAGTGGGGCGACCGTGCGGCCTTCGCTGTAGTAGCCGCCCCGGTCGCGATCGTTGAGCCGGAATCCGCCGTTGAACACCGCGGCGACGTCTCGCTGCTCGGCATCGGTGAGGAAGTTCGCCGCGTGCCAGAGGCCGCCGGGATCCGAGGAGCCCGGGCGCAATTCACCACGGACCAGCGCCGAGTTCATCCGAATCACGCCTGCCACGAACGAGGTGTGAACGTCGTCGGGTCGCAGTTCGGCGACCTGGACGGCAGGCCTGCCCCTGACTGTCACCACGGTCCGCCAGACGCCCTCACCCGGCAGCGGCGTGCCGTGTGCCAGCGGTGCGAGCGGCGCGGGCGTGAAGGCCGGCGACATCGCGGCTGGAGCCACCACGCCGCCGGGTGTCGGGATGCCCCCTGGAGGCGTTCCACCCACGGCCGGTGGGTCGCGTTCGTACTGCACCCGCTCGAGCCAGGTGACCGCCACACCGAGGCCGTGATCGCGTCCCCATTCCGCGAGCTTTGCCTCGGCACTGTCATTGCCAGGAGTGCCAAGTGCCTGCACGGTCACCGCACCGACCACCACCGCAGCGACGGCCAGCACCCCCGCCAGCGCGCTCACGCACCGCCAAATCCAACTCACGCGCGCGAGAATGCCACGCGCATTTGTGACTTAGCTGAGCCCGAGCTGTGAGCGTGCCGCAGGATCGCAGTCGTCGAGCAGATCCAGGCACCGCTGGAACTCGTCGGTCTCGCCGATGGACTCAGCGGCGCGGGCCAGCGCGGCCACGCAGCGCAGGAATCCGCGGTTGTGCTCGTGGGCGTAGGGCACCGGGCCGAAGCCCTTCCATCCGTTGCGACGGAGCTGATCAAGACCGCGGTGGTAGCCGGTCCTGGCGTAGGCGTACGCGGCGATGGCCCTGTCGTCGTCGAGCGCCTCCTCGGCGAGCGCCGCCCACGCGACGGAGGCCGACGGGTGCGCGGCCGCCACGTCGGCGGGGTTCTCACCCGCGTCCAATGCGTCCTCTGCTGCAATGTCGCCTGGCAACAACGTTGGTTCCGGCCCCAGCAGATCGCCCATCCGTGTCATGGGCCTATTGTGCCGTGCGGGCTTCTCGCGACCGTCTTCAGGCAGGGTCAGGCGCGGATGGATAGGCTCGATGGACGCGTGTCTAGGAGGACTGGGAGTCAGATGTCGAACCCATCGGGGCCCGACGAGAACGTGCAGCCGGCTTCGGGCGACGAGCCCACCGCCGAACCGCTGACGGGGGCCATCGCACCCACCGATCCGGCCATCGAGCAGGTGGCGCCGCCGGAGCCAGAGGAACGTCGGTTCACCGCGCCATCACCATCCGATGCGGGCTCGACCCAGATCATCGAGACCGGGCCGCCCACCGAGATCCTGTCGGTATCGGATGCGCCCGCGGGAATGGCCGCGTCTGGAGCTCCGACCGAACAGTTCGCGCCTCAGCCGAATGCCGTTGTGCCACAACTCATTCCGCCGCGTTCAGACGCACCGGTAGCGCCGCGCAGGCGCCGCAGCTGGGGTTGGGTGATCGCCCTGGTGCTGGTGATCGCGGCGCTGGTGGCCGTCGCGATCCTGGGCACCGTGATGCTGACCCGCGACGACGCACCGAAGGTCTCGCAGGAGGACCGGGTCCGCACGACGATCCAGAACTTCGACACCGCCATCCAGAAGGGCGACCTCGCCACGCTGCGCAGCATCACGTGCGGCGAGACCGCCGACAGCTACATCAAGTACGACGACGCGCGGTGGAAGGACATTCACGCCCGCGTCGCGGCGGCCAGGCAGTACCCGGTGGTGGCCAGCATCGATCAGGTGGTGGTGAACAACACCCACGCCGAGGCCAACGTCACGTCGTTCATGGCCTTCGACCCGGCCACGCGGTCGACGCGAAGCTTCGATCTGGAGTTCCGCGACGAGCAGTGGAAGATCTGCCAAGCCCCCCAGTAGTCCCACCCCACGCGATTTGTGCACGCGCAGCCGCGCTCAGTGGCTCTTGCGATTTGATTCTCCGCGGTCGGGATCCTGGTTTCGGTGCGGGCGGGCCGGGGTTTTCGGCTGCCGGATTATCCGGTGGCGTAGTGGAGTCGGGTGAGGTTGAGCGCTGCGGCGGCCAAGTGCAGTTCGGCGGTGACCGCATCGAGCCCGCGGCGGGCGTAGCGGCGCAGTCCGATGCGGTCTTTGAGGTGTCCGATGACTGGTTCCACCGTGGCCGAGCGGCGCTTGTAGCGCTGCATCTGATCGGGATTGCGCAGGGTGTGGCGCATCGCCTCGGTCGGGGACAGATCCGACGGCGGCGGCCCGTGGGTCGGGGACTCGCGGATGTCACGGTCGATGTCGCGGCGCTTGCCCGGCGCGATGAGCCGGTCCGGTCCGGGGCTGGTGAGGTTGTCCTCGGTGAAGTAGCCGTTGTCGGCCAACACCACTCCGATGGACTTGCCCAGCACGTCCATCTGGTCGGTCGCCGCGGCCAGCGTCGGTGTCCAGCAGTGCAGGTCGTTGGCCTCGCGCGAGACGTGTATTCCGACGATGAAGTGGTCATCGGAGCAGGCGATCTGACTGTTGTAGCCCTGGACCGATCCGCCGCCGGAGCCCTCGGTCATCAACCGGGCCTGCGGGTCGGTCAGATTGACCACCGGCCCACCCTTGGGGCCGCGACGGGCCCGGTCACGATCACGGGTACGGGCCGCGTCACCGCGCCGGTCGATCAGCCCGGCCGCCTCCCGGGCGACGGCGTCGGCCACGCAAGCCTCGGCTTTGCGGATGTTGCGACGAATGGCACTGCGCTGCCGGGCTTCTCGGGTCCCCCGCACTCCGAGCAGCGGTGCCAGCCGCTGCTGCTCGCGGGCCAGCCGGGCCCGCCACAACCGGACCGGATCGGTACCCGCGGGCGGGGTACCGGCCACCATCTCACCGGCCTCGGCGCGCTGCAGATACTCCTCTTGGCGATCGGCGTCGGCGGCATCGGCCGCGGCGTCGCGGGCGTCCTGCTCGGCGATCTGCTCCATGGCCCTCCTGATCGCCGCCGCCCGCCCGGCGCGGGTCCGCAACTCCGGGGACGGCGTGGCGGGGCCGCCGGCGGCGGCGTCGGCGGCGTCCTCGGCGGCGTCGGCGGCAGCGGCCTCCTGCACGGCGGTCTCGGCGATCCGGCGGGCCTGCTCGCGCACCCACTGCTGGGAACGATTGGCCGACATCGACGCATTGGCCGCGATCTTGGTGCCGTCGATCGCGATCGAGTCGACCCGGACCATCTCCGCCTGCGCACACAACCGCAGCACCTGGGCGAACACCTCGATGAAGGCCTCGTCGTGATCGGCCCGGAATCGGGCGATCGTGGTGTGATCCGGTGGATCCTGGGCACACAGCACCCGATAAGCCACGTGATCGGCGCACAGCCGTTCGATGCGCCGCGAGGACCGCTGACCCGAGGCGTAGGCATAAATCAACAACGCCAACAACATGTCCGGGTCATAACCCGCCCGCCCCACACCACCGATGCGTCGACGCACGTGAAACGCCGAAGTGTCCAGCTGCTCGACCGCATCGAGCACGAACCACACCAGATGATCATCTGGCAGCCAGTCGGCCATATTCGGCGGCAACAGGAACTGCTGATCACGCACTACCGGGCGATACCCCTTGGCCATCACCACATACTCCACGAGCGACCACGCACCCGATCAGATCAACACACCATTTCGCAACAGCCACTCACCGCTACTGCGAGTGCACAAATCGCAAGGAGGACTAGCCGGCGGTGACTGACCGGCCCGTGCTGTGCAGGTCGTTGCAGGCCTCGATGACGCGCTCGGTCATCGACGCCTCGGCCTTCTTCAGGTAGCCGCGCGGGTCGTATGCCTTCTTGTTGCCGACCTCGCCGTCGACCTTGAGCACGCCGTCGTAGTTGGTGAACATGTGGCCGGCGATCGGGCGGGTGAAGGCGTACTGGGTGTCGGTGTCGACGTTCATCTTCACCACGCCGTACTTCAACGAGTCTTCAATCTCGGACTTCAGCGATCCGGAGCCGCCGTGGAACACGAAGTCGAACGGCTTGGAGCCCTCGGGTAGCCCCAGCTTCTTCGCCGCGACGGCCTGGCCCTCGGCCAGCACCTCGGGCTTCAGTTTGACGTTGCCCGGCTTGTAGACGCCGTGCACGTTGCCGAACGTCGCGGCCAGCAGGTACTTGCCGTGCTCGCCCGCGCCAAGCGCGTCTATGGTCTTCTCGAAGTCCTCGGCCGAGGTGTAGAGCTTCTCGTTGATCTCGGCCTCGACACCGTCCTCCTCGCCACCGACGACGCCGATCTCGACTTCGAGGATGATCTTGGCCTCGGCAGCAAGCTTGAGCAGTTCCTTGCCGATTTCGAGGTTCTCGTCGATCGGCACCGCCGAACCGTCCCACATGTGCGACTGGAACAGCGGGTTGGCGCCCTTGGCGACGCGTGCCGCCGAGATGGCCAGCAGCGGCCGGACGTAGGTGTCCAGCTTGTCCTTCGGGCAGTGGTCGGTGTGCAGTGCGACGGTGATCGGGTACTTCGCGGCAACCACGTGGGCGAACTCGGCGAGCGCGACCGCACCGGTGACCATCTCCTTGATCCCGAGACCGGAGGCGAATTCCGCTCCGCCGGTGGAGAATTGGATGATGCCATCGCTACCGGCGTCGGCGAAGCCCTTGATTGCTGCGTTGACGCTCTCGGAGCCGACGCAGTTGATGGCGGGGAACGCGAAGGAGTGCTCCTTGGCACGGCCCAGCATCTCGGCGTAGATCTCGGGCGTTGCGATGGGCATGGGTTATTCCTCCTGGGCGTTCCAGCTTCGACCGTTGCCCTGGGAGTATCTCAAGAAGCGCACCGGTGCGGCACCCCCGGGGCTAAACCACGAGAACCATCCGGTAGTGGGCCTTGCCGGTGTCCATCGCTTCGTACGCCTCGGCCGCCTGCGCGAGCGGGCGTTCCTCGATCACCGCGCGAACCCCCGTGAGCACCGCGAAGTGCATGGTCTCCTCGACGTCACGTGACGTGCCCGACGGATGTCCGACCACCGAAAACCCGCCGTCGATCAGCTGGGCAGGGCTGATGGGAAGGTTCTCGGTCGTGACGCCGATGGTGACGAGCTCACCCTGCGGTCCGAGTCCGCCGACGGTCGCGGCCATCGCCTCGGAGTTCGCCGCCGTGGCAAGGACCACTGCCGCACCGCCGAGTGCCTTGAGCGCCGCCGCGACGTCGGCCTCGCTGGAGTCGATGTAGTGATGGGCACCGAGTTCGCGGGCTGCGTCTGCCCTGGCGGCCCCGCGCGCGATCGCCACCGTCTCGAAACCCATCGCCCTGGAGAACTGCACGCCGAGGTGGCCGAGTCCTCCGATGCCGAGCACGGCGACGAGGTCACCGGCCTTCGCCCTGGTCCTGCGCAACCCGTTGAACGTCGTCACCCCCGCACAACCAAGTGGCGCCGCCTCCGCGAACGTCAACGCGTCGGGGATGCGAGCCAGGGCCGTCGCAGGCACGGTGACCGACTCGGCGTAGCCGCCCGGGTAGTGCCAACTCGGGACCTGCAGGCGCTCGCACTGCATGAAATAACCCCCGCGACACGGCACGCAGCGATTGCAGTTTCCCCCGAACCACCCGACCTCCACCCGATCCCCGACGGCGAAGTCCTGCACGCCGTCACCAATCTCGGCGATCGCGCCCGCGATCTCGTGCCCTGGCGTGATGGGCCAGGTGAGCCCGGGAAGGAAACCGTTGACGAAGACGTGATCCGTTCCGCACACACCGGACGCCTTGACGGCGATGCGCACGTGGTCGCGTGGCGGCGAGGCGGTTTCGACGTCGGCGAGGGTCAGCGCTGCGCCTGCGGAGGCGACGTGGACGGCTTTGTGCGTGGGCATGATCTGACCCTATCGACGCCTGGTGGCGACAGGAATCCTCTCGGCGGGACGAAGTCGCAATGCGCGTCATCGCAGCCCACGCCGGTATCTTGGGCCCGTGACCATCACCAACCTGGCGCTCATGCCCGACTTCTTGAACCCGTCGATCCTCGTCGGGTACTTCGGCGCCTGGGCGTTGATCGGCCTGCTGGTGGTCGTGTTCATCGAGTCCGGCGTGCTCTTTCCCGTCCTCCCGGGCGACACCCTGCTGTTCGTGGCGGGCATGGTCGCCGCAGGCCACGAGACCATCGAGAACGTCAACCCCAGTGACTTCGCGCTGTGGAAGCTGCTGGTCTTCATCCCCGTGGCCGCGATCCTCGGCGGACAGGTCGGCTACTTCATCGGCCGAGTGCTCGGCACGTCGATGTTCAAACCGGACGCCCGCATCCTCAAGCAGCGCTACCTCGACGAGGCCCACGCATTCTTCGAGCAGCGCGGCCCGTTCGCGATCGTGCTTGGCCGTTTCGTTCCGATCGTGCGCACGCTGGTGCCGCTGACCGCGGGCGCGGCCAAGATGAGCTACGGCGTGTTCACGCTGTTCAACGTCATCGGCGCCGTGGTGTGGGGCGTCGGCCTGACGCTGCTCGGGTACGGCCTCGGCCAGTTCGCGATCATCCAGAAGCTCCTTGAGCCGATCTTCATCCTGATCGCCGTCGCGTCGATCATGCCGATGGTGTGGGAGTGGTACAAGCGCCGCAAGGCCAAGCGTGAAGCACCCGCAGCAGGCGAGTAGAGCTACCCGCTTTCCAGCGCCCGAATCAGACTGGCCGCGTCCCACGGCCCCTGGTGCCCCCTGCCGTTGACGAAGAACGTCGGCGTCGAGTTGAGATCCATCAGCTCGGCATCCTGCGCGTCGTCCAGCACCCGGTGCATCACCTTCGACGAACGCAGGTCCTCGTCGAACTTCTTGATGTCGATCCCGATCGCATCCGCATACCGGTAGATGTGCTCCCATTCCAGATAGTCGGGGAACGCGAACATCTTGGCGCCCATCTCGAAGTACCGGCCCTGCAATCCGGCGGCTTCCGCCGCCCGCGCGGCGTCCATCGCGTGCGGGTGAACGCGCTCCAGTGGCAAATGCCGCCACACGTAACGCAATTCGTCGCCGAAGTAGGCGCGCACCTCATCGATGGAACCCGTGGCCCTACTGCAGAACGGGCACTCGTAGTCGCCGTACTCGACGAGCGTGAGGCGGCCATTGGGGTTGCCACGGATGTGGTCGCGGTCCGGGTCGATGTCGCGAATCAGTTTCGCGCCCACCGCAACCGGGGGGCTCAGCCAGTCGGTGAGCCGGAAGATCGCCCAGCCAAGGACCAGCGCGAGCACGGACGCCGCCAGCACGCCGACGCGGGCCTGATCCTGTTTGACGGGATCTTCGATGGCCAGATCGATGATGAACAGCGAGATGGTGAACCCGATTCCGGACAGGGCGGCGCCGCCTGCGACTCGCCGCAACGTCAAACCCGGTGCGAGCTGCCCCATCCCGGTCGCGCGCACCAGGGCGGTGGCGCCGGTGATGCCGATGAACTTGCCGACGATCAGGCCGGCGATCACACCCCAGGTCAGCGGTGAACGCAGCGCCGCGGTCATCGTGTCGCCGTCGAGATGGACACCCGCGTTGGCAAGGGCGAACAACGGCAGCACGGCGAAGGACACGTACGGGCCGAAGCTGGTCTGCAGCCGCTCGTTGATCGAGATCGATTCGCGCAGTGTGCGACTGGCGGCGCGTGCGTACTCCGAGTTCGGGGACTGCCGGAAGGCCTTGATCACCTCGACGGCCTCTTCGACCTGCTTGCGCTCCGGCGTGAACACCGGAATGAGCAGCGCCACCGCCACGCCGGCCAGCGTCGGATGCACACCACCGAGGAACAGCGCCAGCCACAAGGCGAACGCCAGCACCGAGTACGCGGGCCCTCGACCCATCGGCAACAGCCGGACCGCCGCGATGCCGGCGACGAGCACCAGCGCGACCAGCAGCGGCAGGTACCGCACGTGCTCGGAGTAGAACAGCGCGATCGCCAGCAAGGCTCCGACGTCGTCGACGACGGCGAGGGTGAGCAGGAAGGTCCGCAATCGGGCCGGGTACTTAGGGCCGATGATCGCCAGTGCGCCGACCAAGAAGGCCGTGTCCGTGGAGATCACGACGCCCCACGCACGCGCATCGTCGCCCGACCGATTGAACAGCAGGAAGATGACCGCGGGCACGATCAGCCCGGCGAGCGCGGCGACGACGGGTACCGCGGCACGGGCCCGGTCGGTGAGCTCCCCGATGGTGAACTGGCTCTTGACCTCGAGCCCGACGATGAAGAAGAAGAACGTCATCAGGCCGTCGTTGACAAGGTGCTTGACGGTCAACTCGACGTGCAGGTCTCCGAAGCTGAGCCCGACGGGAGTGTTCCAGAAGTCCGAATAGCTCTGCGCCCACGGCGAATTCGCCCAGACGATGGCGACGACGGTGAAGGCCAGCAGCAGTGCCGCCGCGATATTCTCACCGCTGCGGGCCGCCGTTGGATCGCGGCCGAACCTGCTTGGCGGCGACACGGCCGCGGCGGGAGCATCGTCCGCGGTCGTGTGATCGACCGCGGGGCCGGTCACGCTCGGGCGTGCTCGGTGAACGCTCCGAGCAGGTCGGGTCGGTCGATGGCGCTTGGCGTCAGCACGTCGGACGGATTGGCGCCCATCAGGATCCGCTTCATCGGGATCTCCAGCCGTTTGCCGGTCATGGTCCGCGGGATGCCGGGGACGACGATGATGTCGTCGGGCACGTGCCGCGGCGATGCCGCCGTCCGGATCGCGTCGACGATCCTGGCGCGCAACGCGTCGTCGAACTCGACGCCGTCGGCCAGCGCCACGAACAACGGCATCCAGTATCCGCCATCGCCCTGCTCGACGCCGACCACCAGACAGTCGAGCACGTCGGGCAGGCCCTCGACCGCGTTGTAGATCTCCGCACTACCCATCCGGACGCCCATCCGGTTCAGCGTGGCATCGGAGCGCCCATGCACCACAACGGATTTCCGGTCGGTGATGGTGATCCAGTCGCCGTGGCACCACACACCGTCGTACTTGTCGAAGTAGGCGTTGTGATACTTGGCGCCGTCCTGGTCGTTCCAGAAGAACACCGGCATCGACGGCATGGGCTTGGTCACCACCAGCTCACCGGCCTCCTCGGTCACCGCGTGGCCGCCGTCGCCCCAGGCCTCCGCGGCGACGCCGAGGGCGATCACGTTCAGCTCGCCCGCCCTGATGGGAACCAGCGGGCTGGCGCCGATGAACGCGGTCACCACGTCGGTGCCGCCGCTCATCGAGATGACGGGGATGGGTCGGCCGACGCCCTCCTGGATCCAGCGAAATCCCGAGGCGGGCAACGGCGAACCGGTGGAACCGACCGCCCGCAGCGCCTCCAGCGGGTAGTCCTTCCCGGGGTGCAGTTCCTCCTTCGCGCAGGCCAGCCAGTATCCGGCCCCCGCACCGAACACCGTGACGCCCTGTTCGGCGGCCACCTGCCACAGGTGGTCGGTGTGCCTATAGGTGGGGCTGCCGTCGTACAGCACGATCGTCGAGCCGACGAGAAGCCCCGAGACCTGCAGGTTCCACATCATCCAGCTGGTGCTGGACTGCCAGAAGAACCGGTCTTCTGGCTTGAGGTCGAGTTGCAGGCTGAGGTACTTGATGTGCTCAAGTGCGACGCCACCGTGTCCGTGCACGATGCCCTTCGGCGTGCCGGTGGTACCCGACGAGAACAGCACCCATAGCGGGTGCGCGAACGGGACCGGGGTGATCTCCAGCTCGGCCGTTCGCGCGATGACCTCCGACCACGGCGTGACATCGCTCGGCGGCTCCCCTCCCAAGCGTGGCACCAGCACGGTGGCCGTCAGCGTCGGCAGCTGAGCACGGATCTCGCTGAGCTCGGCGCTGCGGTCGATCCGCTTGCCGTTGTAGAGGGATCCGTCGCTGGCCACCAGCACCTTGGGTTCGAGCTGCGCGAGGCGGGCGACGACGCCGCTGACGGCCAGATCCTGGTTGCACACGGCCCACGTGGCGCCGACCGCGGCCGTGCCGAGGAAGGCGACGACGGCCTCGCCGATGTTCGGGATGTAGCCGACCACCCGATCGCCTGTCACGACGCCAAGACTGCGGAGGTAGTCGGCGAACGCGGCAGTCTCCCGGGTCAGGCGGTCCCAGGACCAATCGGTCGCCCCGTCCTCCCCCGCAACCACCATCGCAGCGCGCTCGGTGGTGGCGTGCCGGAAGATCTCGGTGGCATAGTTCAGTGTCGCACCCGGAAACCATTGGGCGCCAGGCATGTCCGCGCTGGCAAGCACGGTGTCGGCAGGGGTTGCGGCGCGGACGTCGTAGAAGTTCCAGACCGCGCCCCAGAACCACGCGACGTCGGCCACCGACGCCGACCACAACTCCTGGTAATCGGCGAAGTCACCGCGACCCGTGTCGGCCAGCCACGCGATGAACCGCGTGAGGTTGGCGTCGTCGATGGTGTCCTGGTCCGGCGTCCAGCCTCCCGGCTCGGTCATTCAGCCTCTTCCTCCTGGATGGGCTCGCGTGGTTGCTCACCGTCGTCGCTGAGCGTATGGGCTGCCTCCATCAGCATCCACCCCGACAGCTGAACGGACAGATCGCGCTCGGGGATCTCGGATGCATTGACGGCGCCAGCGACGAACTGCGCGTCCTTGCCGCCGACCTTGGGCAGTTCGGCCTCGCGATCCCAGAACGCCGCGAACAGCGGCAACCCGTCGACCGTCTGCCGCAGGTCCCACACCGATTTCGCCGAGGTCAGCACCAACTCCTTGGCAGCGGCGCGCGCCGCGGTGTCCGCCGGGGTGTTCTCCGGCAGCGTGGTGGCGACGAGTGCGAGGTAACGCGCCAGGATGCCGTTGAACAGACCGCCGTCACCCCCACCGGCGCCCTGGATGACGCCGCCGGGCGCCATGTTGTCGCGCACCGCGGCGACCAGTCGGTGAACGCGCTCGGCGTGATCGGGGTCCTTGGTCCTTGCGGCCAGTTCGACCTCCAGGCCGAGGACCACCCCCTGGCAGTAGCTGTACTGCGCACGGACCAGCGAGCCGCCCTTGATCCCGTCGAACACCAAATGGGTTTCCGGATCGATCAGGGTTTCGTCGATCCAGTCGGCCATCTGCTGCGCCCGACGGAGCCGGTCGTCATAGCGGGCGAGGAAGATGCCTGCGGGCCCGTTGGCCGGGGCGTTGAAGAACTGGTCCTGCTTGCGCCACGGGATGCCACCGCCGTCCTCCGGCACCCATGCGTTGACGAACTCCTCGGACAGCTTTTCCAGCGCCTTCGGCCGCTCCACCCCGGCGAGCCGGCCGGCCCGCTCCAGCGCGAGTGCCAGCCAGGCCATGTCGTCGTAGTAGTTGTTGGTCCAGGAACCGATGTTGCGCAACCGATGTGAGCGGATCTGCCGCTCGATCCGCTGTTGCCGATCAGGCTGGGGGTCGCGCACCTGCGCGTCCACCAGACAGTCGAGCAGATGAGCCTGCCACCAGTAGTGCCACGTCCCGAACAGCAGACGCTTGCTGGTGGCCGGCCAGGCGACGACGCCGAGTTGGGTTCCCGGCAACTGCCACAGCCGCCGCAGGTGTCGCGTTGCGACGGCGGCCTCGGCGCTTGCCGCGCGGTTGCCCCATACCTGATCCATGCCGTTGATCCTGCCCTACCAGGCCACGTCAAGGTCGGCATGTTGCACGATCCACGTGTGCATCGCGATGCCCGCGGCAACCGCGGCGTTGATGCTGCGCGTGGAACCGAACTGGGCGATCGACACGGTCCGGACAGCGCCTGCGCGGGCGTCGTCCGTGATGCCTGGGCCCTCCTGCCCGAAGATCAGCAGGCAGTTCCGCGGCAGCGCAGCCCGTTCGAGACGCACCGAGCCGGGCACGTTGTCGACGGCGATCACCTCGAGGCTCGCGTCGGCGGCGAACACGAGCAACTCGGCGATGGTGTCGTGGTGGCGCAGCCGCTGGTAGCGGTCGGTGACCATGGCGCCGCGCCGGTTCCAGCGGCGACGCCCGACGATGTGCACGGTGTCGACGGCAAACGCGTTCGCGGCCCTGACGACGCCGCCGATGTTGGCGTCGTTGCCGAAGTTCTCGATGGCGACGTGCAGCGGGTGGCGGCGCCGGTCGATGTCGGCGACGATCGCCTCCCGCGTCATGTACCGGTACGCGTCGACGACGTTGCGGGTGTCCCCGTCGCGGAGCAGGTCCTGGTCGTAGCGGGGGTCATCCGGCAGCGGGCCCGACCAGGGGCCGACGCCAGTGGTCGTGGGCCACTCGGTGGGGCCCGGGACGTCAGTCACTCTTCGTCCAGACCGCCGCATGCGTCCCGATCACCGACACGGTCGCGTACAGCAGCGCGGCGTTGATCTCGCCCTGCGTGCACAACGACGCCCGCACCGCGATCGCCTCCAGCGAGGAGTCGGGAAGGATCAGCAACGACGCCCCGTACACCGAGCACGCGTAGGACAGCCCAGCCCCGGGCAGCGACGGCGCCACCACCACCATCAACGGGCCGCCGCGCCGTACCGAGTCGTCGCGGTATCGCGCTGCCTGACCGTCGATCTGGAGTCCGAGCAGCATGTAGCCGCTGCCGTTGAAGGCGGCCGGGTCGCCGAGAGCGGTGGAATCGAGTTGGGCACCGTCACCGCGGAAGGCGTCCACGCTGCTGGTCTGCAGCACCATGCCGGTGTCATTGTCGTTGGTGGGCATCAGCCCGACCGGAAACGCCGCGGGATACGCCACCGTGGTTCCCGCGATCTTGTCCTGCGGCGAATAGGCATACACGCCACGCACCTGACTCTGATCGCGCAGTGGCCCCAGACACACTGTGCCAGTGAGCTTGTCGGGGTTCGGCGCGGACGCCGGCTGCAGGTTGAGGCTGGTCACTCCCGAGCAGCCGCCCAATGCGTTGGACTCGATCGGATGGGCCAGCGCGCCGTAGAGACCGAACCGGATGGCCTCCGGCTTGGCGTGCGGTCCGCCCGGCGTCGAAGGGGCGGCGTCGACGTCGACCATGACGTAGTCGCCGTCGAACCGCAGGTTGGACACCGACATGTTCCAGCCAAGCGCCGCAAGGGATTCGCCGATCTTCGCTGACTCCGCGCCGTACGGCCCGACGTCGGCGGTGCTACTGGAGCAGGCCGCGAGCAGGACCGCCGCGAGCAGCCCCGCGACTAGCGCGCGGAGCACGAGCACACGGATCCAGATTCCGCCCCATGTCCGGCCACGGCTCCGGTCCCATGTCCGGCCACGGCTCCGGTCCTATGTCCGTCCACGGCTTCCGCCCTATGTCCGTCCACGGCCACGACCCACCACTTTCGTCATGGCGCGCACCAGGTTTCGCGGCACCATGCGACCGCCGGTGGTGAGCACCTTGTACTGCAGGCCCGGCACGATGACGACCTGACCCTTCGCGACATCCGCTAGACAATCCCGGACCACGTCGGCCACGTCGAGCCACATGAACGACGGCGTGCCCGCCATGTCGATGCCGGCACGCTCGTGAAACTCGGTGCGGACGAAGCCAGGGCACAGCGCGTGCACACCGACGCCGGTGCCGCCCAACCCGTTCGCCAGGCCCTCGGAGAACGCGATCACCCAGGCCTTCGACGCCGAGTACGTCGACCCGCGCCCTGGCAGTAGGCCCGCCACGCTGGCTACGTTGATGACGGTGCCCGTCCCAGCCTCCAGCATCGGGGGAAGCGCGGCATGGGTCAGCTGCATCACGGCCGTCACGTTGACGTCGAGCTGGGACTGAAGCGACTGGTAGTCGGCGGTCCAGAATTCGCCAGATGTGCCGAATCCCGCGTTGTTGACCAGGATTCGGACGCCTGCGGCGAGCCGGTCGGCCACCTTGGCGCGGTCGGCCGCGACGGCCAGGTCGGCGGGCAGTACCTCGACCGATGCACCGGCTTCGTCGTGGAGTTCGGCGGCAAGGCGTTCGAGGCGCTCGACGTCGCGGGCGACCAGGACCAGGTCATGACCGTCGATGGCGTAGCGGCGGGCGAATCCCGTGCCCAGACCGGATGTCGGTCCGGTGATCATTGCGACGGGGCGTGACATGCCGACAGGTTACTTGCCCTGTCGGAGGCGCCAACGAGGCGTCAGTCAGCGCTGATAATGCGGCGACTGACGGCCGTTTCGCGCGGGCGGGCGCTGCTGCGTGTAGCGGCCGACATCGGCGCGGCCGGGAGGCTGGTCGGTGCGGCCTGCCGGCAGCTCGCGCGGTGGGGCCACCGGACGGCCAGGCGATCCGCCGCGCCGGGCGACGGCCTGGCCGGCAATGCCGGTCTGGCCGGGCTGCGGGATCGGCGGCAACACGCGCAAGAGGTCGTTGAACTGCCGGACGGTGAGCAGGCCCTCGTCCCACTGAGCCCTGGTGCTGGTTACCGGCATGCTGATCAACGTCCAGTTCGGCTCGTTCCACATGATCTCGGCACAGTCGGGCGCTGCGTGCGCGAACGTCACCATGCGGCGGTCGCAGGCGCGGCGGGCGGCGTCGAGGTTGGTCGAATACACCATCCGTGGGCCGATGGCGCCGAGCAACCAGATGTCGCTCTCGCGAGGCTCCTTGATGTCCTTGAGGCGAACGTCGACGACGACGTTGGTGCCGACCTTGCGATGCAGCGCGATGACCGTCGCCACGTCCTCGAGATCGAAGATGAACACGGCCTCGCCGCGGATCTGGCCGAGCACGACATTCTTGGCAGGCACGTCGCCGACCGTGGACATCACGCCACGCTTCCAGCGCTTCACGATGTCGGTCGACTCGTGCTCGTAGTCGAACCCGTGAGACTTTGCCCAGGACTTACGGCGGCGCCCCAGACCACGTCGACGGTCGACGTCGACGTACAACAACACCACCGCACCCACGAAACAGAGTGCAGACAGCGTGAACCAGAGCGGGACCATTGCCCCTAGCCTATCTGCTATAGGCGACGGGTTCCGAACTCGAACAGATCACAACCGGATCACGTCCTCGACAATTCCCGCACAGCTAATTCGAGAAGTGCGGAACGGAACCCCGCGAATGCGCCGTGAGGGCGGGTTTCAGGGCAATTTTTCGCCCTACGCGCACATTGGGCGTAGTGAGGAATGGATCGCCCGCGAACCTCAGAACCAGAAGGTCTCCTGCTCGATGCCCAGCCGAGCCTTGGCATAACGCTTCGTCGCAGCCTGGGAGAAGTAGATGTGCTGGCTGGCGGCGTGGATATCGCGAAGGCAACGCTGCAACGGATGATCGGGTTGCAGTGCCGCCATGCCGCCGAAACCGATCGCCGTAGTGATCGCGTCGACCGCGACCCGCATTGCGTGCTGATTGGCCAGCAGGAATCTCGCTCGCCGATCGTCCGACGGCACGTCATCCGATAGTGCGGCGTTCCACATCGCGTCCAGCGCCTCGAAGACGAATGCGCGCGCGGCCTGCAGCGCGCCCTCCGAGTGTGCGATCGCAACCTGGACGTCGCCGTCCCGAGCGATCGGGTCCGGCCCTGGCGGACGGACCTTGGTCGTCGCGATGGCGACCATCTCGTCGAGCGCCCGTCGAGCGACACCAAGCGCGAAGCCGGCGATGGTCACCCCGATCAGGGTGAAGAACGGGAGCCGGAACAACGGCCCGTCGTGGCGGGCGGCCTCGAAGAACGGCGACAGGGTGTGCGCGACGGGCACCGACAACCCGTCCACGGTGACGTCGTGGCTTCCCGTGCCGCGCAGTCCAATCGAGTCCCAGGTGTCGTGCACCGTCACGTCGGAGGCCGCGGTCACGGCGAGACGCCAGTCCGGCCCGCGACCGGGAACCATCCGCGGTGCCGAGGCGTCCATCACCAGCCCACCGCCGAAGAAGAGGTCGGCGTGCGCCGACCCGCTGCTGTACGACCATCGGCCGGTGAGCCGAAACCCGCAGTCCCCTGCCTGGGTCAGATGCCCGGTCGGGGCGAACACCGCCGCACTGACGGGGGCCCGGCGATCGTCGAGCAGGCTTGCGGCCACCGACGGGTCGAGCCAGGCGAGAAATGCGGTCGAGTTGCCGATCAGGACCGTCCAGCCCGCGGAGCCGTCGGCCCGGCACATCTCCTCGACGACGCGGACGATCGTCGCGGCAGGCAGCTCGGAGCCGCCGAGCGACCTTGGTGTGGCAAGACCGAACATGCCTGCATCGCGCAGCTGGTCGACGAGGTCGGACGGCATGGTGCGAAGCCGCTCACCCTCGCGGGCGCGGGCCTCGAGCTGCCCGGCCAGCGCCCTGGCCGTGGCGATCGCCGACCGATCGGTGTCGATGGTTGCTGAACCGATGGGCATGATGACACCCATCACTGAGATGACCCATTATTTAATATAGGAACATATACTAAATGTCTGATGCCGTCAAACCCCCACGACGCTACGACGCTTCCCGGCGCCGCGAACAGGCCGGCGAGACGCGCAGCCGCATCCTGGCGTGCGCCTTGCGGCTGTTCCTGGCCAACGGATATGCCGACACCGCGATTCCCGAAATCGCCCGTGGCGCAGGGGTATCGGTGCCGACTGTCTACAAGGCGTTCCCGAACAAGGCGACCCTGCTCAAGTCGGTGTTCGACGTGTCGGTGGCCGGCGACGACGACGCCACGCCCGTGGCGGAACGCGCCGTCATCGACGCGGTCCGCGCCGAGCCGGACGCGGCTCGAAAGATCCGGATGTACACCGCGCACCTGGCCGACATCGCGTCACGCACCGTTCCCCTGCAGCTGGTCGCCCGCGCGGCGGCAGGAGCCGACAGCGCAGCGGCCGCCGTCTGGGCGCAGATGCGCGCAGAGATGCTCACCGCGATGACGTTTTTCACCGCAGACCTACAGGCCACCGGACAACTACGCACCGACGCCTCGACCGACGAGGTACGCGACGTCCTCTGGACCTACCACTCCCCCGAGATCTACGAACTGCTCGTCGTCGAACGCGGCTGGTCGGCCGGGCAGTACGGCACCTTCATCGGCCAGGCGATGATCGATGCCGTACTGGCCCAAGACCGTTAGCCGCTCCCCAACACGAGGGACTCGCCGTCCTCACTGAGGTCGACCGTCACCACGTCGCCGTCGTGCACGTCGCCCGCCAGCAACAACTTCGCGAGTTGGTCGCCGATCGCCTGCTGCACCAGCCTGCGCAGCGGACGCGCGCCGTAGACCGGGTCGAAGCCGCGGTCGGCCAGCCACTTCTTCGCAGGCAGCGAGACTTCGAGCACCAGCCGCCGCTGCGCAAGGCGCCTCTGCAGCTGAGCCAACTGGATGTCGACGATCTGAACCAGCTCGTCGGGCTTCAGGCCTTCGAAGATCAGCACGTCATCGAGACGGTTGATGAACTCCGGCTTGAACGCCGCGCGCACCGCCGCCATCACCTGCTCCTCGTTACCACCCGAGCCCAGGTTGGACGTCAGGATGAGGATGGTGTTGCGGAAGTCGACGGTGCGGCCCTGACCGTCGGTCAGCCTGCCCTCGTCGAGCACCGCAAGCAGCACGTCGAACACGTCCGGGTGCGCCTTCTCCACCTCGTCGAACAGCACGACGGTGTAGGGCCTGCGGCGAACCGCCTCGGTGAGCTGGCCGCCCTGGTCGTAACCGATGTACCCGGGAGGCGCACCGACCAGACGCGCCACGGAGTGCTTCTCCCCGTACTCGCTCATGTCGATCCGGACCATCGCCCGCTCGTCGTCGAACAGGAAGTCCGCCAACGCCTTTGCCAGTTCGGTCTTGCCGACACCGGTCGGGCCGAGGAACAGGAACGAGCCGGTCGGACGGTTCGGGTCGGCGACGCCTGCGCGAGAGCGGCGGACGGCGTCGGAGACGGCTTGCACCGCCTTCTTCTGCCCGACGACGCGCTTGCCCAGCTCGTCCTCCATGCGCAGTAGCTTGGCGGTCTCGCCTTCCAACAGCCGCCCGGCCGGGATGCCGGTCCACGCGGCCACCACCTCGGCGATGTCGTCGGGTCCGACCTCCTCCTTGAGCATCACGTTCTCGCGAGCCTCGGCCACGGGCAGTGCGGCGTCGAGTTTCTTCTCGATCGCGGGGATGCGCCCGTAGCGCAGTTCAGAAGCCTTGGCCAGGTCGCCGTCGCGCTCGGCCCGGTCGGCCTCGCCGCGCAGCGTATCCAGCTGCTCCTTGTAGTCGCGGACGATGTCGATGGCGCTCTTCTCGTTCTGCCATCGGGTGGTCAGCTCGGCCAGCTTCTCCTTGTAATCCGCCAACTCGGCACGCAGCTTCACCAGCCGGTCCTTGGACGCGTCGTCCTCCTCCTTGGCCAGCGCCATCTCCTCGATCTCGAGGCGACGAACCAGGCGCTCGACCTCGTCGATCTCGACGGGACGGGAGTCGATCTCCATGCGCAGCCGCGACCCGGCCTCGTCGACCAGGTCGATGGCCTTGTCCGGCAGGAACCGCGACGTGATGTAGCGATCGGACAACGTGGCCGCGGCCACCAGCGCGGAGTCGGTGATCCGCACGCCGTGGTGCACCTCGTAGCGGTCCTTGAGGCCGCGCAGGATGCCGACGGTGTCCTCCACCGACGGCTCGCCGACCAGAACCTGCTGGAAGCGACGTTCCAGCGCGGCGTCCTTCTCGATGTACTTGCGGTACTCGTCGAGCGTGGTGGCGCCCACCATCCGAAGCTCGCCGCGGGCCAGCATGGGCTTGATCATGTTGCCCGCATCCATCGCGCCCTCACCGCTCGCGCCGGCACCCACGATGGTGTGCAGCTCGTCGATGAACGTGATGACTTGGCCCGCCGAATTC
The DNA here is from genome assembly GCF_014202335.1 of Mycobacterium sp. AZCC_0083. GTDB lineage: Bacteria > Actinomycetota > Actinomycetes > Mycobacteriales > Mycobacteriaceae > Mycobacterium. The sequence continues at coordinate 464,493 of NZ_JACHGP010000003.1, forward strand.
TTGATGTCGTCGAGGACGGCCTTGAGCCGTTCCTCGAACTCACCGCGATACTTCGCGCCCGCCACCATGGACCCGAGGTCGAGCGAGACGACGGTCTTGTCGCGCAGGCTCTCCGGCACGTCGCCTTCGATGATCCGTTGGGCTAGGCCCTCGACGATCGCGGTCTTTCCGACGCCGGGCTCGCCGATGAGCACCGGGTTGTTCTTGGTGCGACGGCTCAGCACCTGGATGACGCGACGAATCTCGTTGTCGCGCCCGATGACTGGGTCCAGCTTGCCTTCACGCGCGGCCGCGGTCAGGTCGGTGGAGTACTTCTCCAACGCCTGATAGGTGGCCTCGGGGTCCGCGCTGGTGACGCGGGCACTGCCACGCACCTTCACGAACGCGTCGCGCAGCGCCTGCGGCGACGCGCCATGGCCGCTCAGCAGCTTGGCCACTTCGCTGTCTCCGGTGGCGAGGCCGACCAGAAGGTGTTCGGTGGAGACGTACTCGTCGTCCATCTCCGTGGCCAGGTTCTGGGCGGCGGTGATCGCGGCCAGCGACTGTGGGGCCAGCTGCGGCTGCGATGCCGCGCCGCTGGCGCTGGGCAGCCGGTCGAGGATCCGCTGGGTCTCGGCGCGGATCGTCGCGGGTTCGACGCCGACGGCCTCCAGCAGCGGAGCGGCAATGCCGTCGTTCTGCGTGAGCAGCGCGAGCAATAGGTGGGCAGGGGTGATCTGCGGGTTGCCTGCGGCGGTCGCCGCCTGCAGCGACGCCGTCAGCGCCGCCTGGGTCTTCGTGGTCGGGTTGAACGAGTCCACGAACTCCTCCATTTCGTCTCGAGGTGGCCAGCAAGAATGGCCGGGGAAAATGCTTGTCGCCTAGACCAACGCCGTCAAGGTTGAGTCTGTTCCGCTCAACTCTACACAATCTTGTAGATATAGATTCCACAGGTGACATGTCAGCATTGATATGTCACTATAGGAACGTGAGCCCAAACAGCCAGTCCTTCAAGAGTTCGGTACGCCCCCTGCTGGGGCTGCTGTGGGACGCGGGCATCCCCGTCCTCGGTTTCTACACGCTGCAGATTCTCGGAGCATCGGATTGGGCGGCCTTGTTGGCAGCGACGCTGTTCGCCGGCGCCAGGGTCTTCTGGGTTGCCCTGCGAACGCGTCGCATCACCTGGTTCGCCGCAATGATGATGCTCGTGTTCGGCGTGGGTCTCGCGCTGGCATTCGTCGTCGGCGATCCGCGACTCATGCTGGCGAAGAACTCCGTGGGTGGGGCACTGATCGGCGTCTCGTTCCTCGCAAGCCTTGCCACCAAACGCCCGCTGACGCTCATCGCGTTCCAAACCTGGCGCCCCCGTGAGGCGGACGCGCTGGCTGAGGCCTACCAGAACGACACTGCCGTTCGACGGGTGTTCAGACGATCCGCTTGGGTGTGGGGCATCGGAATGATCCTTGAAGCGGCGCTACGCATTCCACTGATCTACCTAGTGCCGCTCAGCGTTTCGGTCGGCGCCTCCGCGGCACTCAGCGCCGTGGCGATCGGGGGTCTCGCGATATGGACGGCGGCCGGGACGGCGCGACTTCCACGGTGGGACCCGGACGCTGCCCGGCCCGACGCAGAACAATTCGCCAGCACCTCCGGCTCCTAACCGTCCAACAAACGACGGACCGATCGACCAGACTGCGGGGATGCGCTTCAACCCGCCGCCGAACTGGCCGCCCGCGCCACCCGGTTGGACTCCCCCGCCGGATTGGCGGCCCGACCCGTCCTGGCCGCCCATGCCGCCCGGTTGGCCGCTCTGGGTGCCCGACGCTCCGCGCAGCAAGACCGGACTCATCATCGGCGCCATCGCGGTGACGCTGCTCATCGGCGTCGGGGTGGTCGTCGCCGTCGTGGTCTCGTCGAGTGATTCGACCGACATCACGGTGGCGCGTTCGACGACCTCGTCGGTGGCCAAGCCCGAGCCCACCGACGAGGATCTGGTGCGCGACGTCGTCGACCAGTTCGAGCAGGCATGGAACGACGAGGACTTCGCCGCCTTGACCGCGCTGTTCTGCGAGGACATGCGCAACGATCCCGACTTCAGCCGGAGCGCCCTGCGTGAAGTACGGGACACCGGAGGCGAATTGCTGCTGAAGATCACCTCGCTCGACGTCGACGGCAAGTCGGCGACGGCCACCATCCTGAATCACGGCGAGGAGCCCGACGACATCGCATTCGTCCGCGAGGACGGCGATTGGAAGTGGTGCGAATCGTGACCGGACCCCGCGAAATCGACTGGACGGCACTGAAAGACTGATCGGGTGCACGTCGCAATCGTCGCCGCGTCGGCGCCCAGCCATATGCATCCGCACCTCGCGGTGGTACGCGAATTGGTCCGGCGCGGCCACCGGGTGAGCTACCTCGTCGGACATCACCTGGCCGACCTCGCTGCAGACACCGGGGCGGACGTCGTCGGCTGCACGTCGGTGTTGCCTGGCGCGCCAGGGGTGACAGGCTGGCCGGAGGATGGCGGCGCTGGATCACCAGCGCCCGGCCGTCGTCCTGTACGACATCGGCGGCATGGCCGGACCGGTCGCGGCGGAGCGCTGGGGCGTCCCCGCGGCGCAACTCTCGCCGAGTATCGTCGCTTGGGACGGCTATCACGATGACATGGCCGCGGCGCTCGCACCGATGTTGTCGACCCCCTCTACCTCGCATACCGCGAGGCATTCGACGACTGGCTGGCCGACTCGGAGTTGTCGTTCGACGACGTAACGGGTGCGCCCGCCCGCTGCCTGGTGCTCATTCCCCGTGTGATGCAACCGAATTCCGACCGGGTCGGCGACCGGTATCGGTTCGTGGGCCCGTGCCTCGACCCGGCTCGCGCGGATCCAGGGGACTGGCGCGAGCCGGCAGGTGACGGCCCGTTGACCCTGGTGGCGTTCGGCACCTCCTACACGCGACGGCCCGACGTCTTTCGTAACGTCATCGCCGCGCTGGACGGCATGGGGTGGCGCATGGTGTTGGCCACCGGCGGGCGGGTACCGATCGAGGACCTCGGCGCCGTTCCCGACTGGGTTCAGGTCGAGGACGTCGTACCCCAGGTCGCGGTCCTGCACCGCGCCGACGCCTTTGTCACACACGCCGGGATGGGGTCCTGCACGGAGGCGTTGTGGTGCGGGGTGCCCACCGTTGCCGTTCCACAGGCCGTCGACCAATTCGGCAACGCTCAACAACTGGTGGCCATCGGCGTCGGCGTGCATCGCACGATGGGCCGGACCACGCTGCCGACGCGGTCGAGGGCGTGGCTGCGGGGACATGGTGCGTCCTCAGTTCGCGAAGTCCCAGAACTGAAGCCACTTGACCGACGCGAACAGCGCCAGCGTGAGGCCGTACCCCACGATCACCACTGCAGCACCGATCGCGCTGATCCGCAGGCCTGCTCCATCGACCGGATCCAGCCAGGTGCGAAACGGCCGCGTCACGTTGGGCATCAACCACCACTGCAACGCCGAGACACTGGCGATCTGGCTGACCCATAGCGCCAGCCAGGGTCCTGTGCCTGTGTGTTCGAGCACCGGAATGAAGAAGCGGGACAGCAGCATCACCGTGGGATAGAGGACGAGCAGAACCAGCATGGCCGACTTCCAGTTCGGCGTCATCAACGTGCGGCCATTCTGCACGCGCACGGTGGTGGCGAACGGCGTGGTGCTCGACACGGCCGAGAAACCCTTGGTCAGGCTTGACCGCAGACCCGGGAGCGACGTGTCGCGCTCGGTCGACTGCAACCATGCCGACAGCTGTGCCGTCGTCCGGAATCGAAGGATCGTCAACCAGCCGTCGCCGGTGTCGTCGGGCAGCAGAATCGTGCCTTCGTAGCCGGGGAACCGAGAGCTCGCGGCGACCAGTCGGGACTGGACGGCACGGAAGTCGGATTGCTTGCCTGCGGCCAGGCTGTGCCGGAATGCACTGACTCCGTTGGGTGCATCCCCACCCTCGGTCAGGATCAGATCAGTTGTCCGACAATAGAATCCCCGCGCCTGTCCCGCTTCCATCACGGACCTGCGACCGGCGCTGTCGAGCCACTCGTGCGCGAGGTCTTCGGAGGCAAACGTCACCGCCAGCGCCCAGTCGAGGCCCACCTCGTCGCGCACCGACACACTGGTCGAGACGGCGCCGTGGGCGGAGGCCCGCAGTTCGGAAAGCCAGGCGTCGAACTCCTCCGCGTCCTGCACCGGATGAAAGATGGTGACTGCAGTCGTCGAAGCCACGATCGCCGCCCTAGCCCGCCGCCAGCTTGCGGCCCCGTACGTACACCTCGGCGATGGACGACTCCCGTATGCCCATCAACAACGCGAACAGGCTCTGCTCCCGCGCGAGGCCCGGGTCGTCGGCGCGGACGGCGTTGGTGAGCGTCGCGTGCAACGCAGGGGTGCCTGACGGGTCGACGACGACGAAGTCGGCTTCCTTGCCGACGTCGAAGTTGCCGAAGCGGTTCTCCATGTCTAGCGCCCTCGCGCCGGCCAGGGTGCCGATGAACAACATCTCCGCGGGGTGCAGGGAAACCCCGGCCACGCCGTCCTCACTGATGTGCACCTTGAATGCATCGCCGAGCACCCGCGGGATCAGCCACTCGTCACCTCCGCCGAAATCGGTTCCCGCCGAGATGTTCACGCCAGAGGCCACCGTCCTCTTCCAGGGCATCGTGCCCGAACCGAGGAACAGTTGGGAGATCGGGCAGTGCGAGATGGACGTGCCCGTCTCGGCCATCCTGGCCAGTTCGACGTCCTGGCAGTGCACGCTGTGCGCCATGATGGTGCGCCTGCCAAGCAGGCTCTTGCCGCCGACTTGCGAGCCGGGAAGGAACTTCCCGTCGTAGGTGTCGAGGTAGGAGTTCACCTGGTAGGCCTGCTTGGTCGAGTCGACCTCGCCGGTGCCGGGGCGGTCGTTCTCGTTGAGGTGGCTGTGTACGTAGACACCGCGGCTCTTGACCGAATCATAGAGTTCACCAAGGTTTTTCAGTGTCGTCGGGGTCACCGACAAGGAGAACCGCGGCACGATCGCCACGTGCAGCAGGGCGGTTTCGGGGTTTCCGGTGTCGGCGCCGTGCCACTTGTCGATCTCCTCGACGGCGAGCCTGATCGCATCCTCCTCCGAGGTGAGCAGGGGCGCCGCGGTCTCGCCGCCGACGGTCTGGATTCCGCGGCCGCTGACCACCCGCAGCCCGCGCCGCTGCGTCTCGGAGAACAGCGAATCCTGGGCGTGCGGAAAGGCCGAGCCGAACACCATCGCCGCGGTGGTGCCCGCAGCAATGCGGCGCCGGCAGAACTCCGCGGCCGCTTCTCGCGCGAATTCCGGATCGGCGAAACGCGATTCGGACGGGAAGATGCACAGGTTGAGCCACTCGAGGAGCTGGCCGCCGCCATAGGAGTCGCCGGCGTAGGTCTGCGGGAAGTGGATGTGGGTGTCGACGAACCCCGGCAACAGGAAACCGGGGCGATGATCGACGACGGTGGCCGGCTGTGCGTCGTCCGGAAGGGACTCGCGCTCACCGCAGAACGTGATCACGCCGGCGTCGTCGACGACCAGTGCGCCGTCCGGAATCGAGACGAGTGCGGCGGCCGCTTCGGTGACCTTCGGACTGCCTGCGATGTGATAGACGTGACCCAGGTGGACCTGACCGGCCATCGACTGCTCCTTCTTGACGTGGGCTTGACGACCATTCATTCACGAGTTGGCCATTCGCCGCAGATCGACTGCGGAACAAGATCATTCAGATCATACGCACAGAATTAACGGTATCGTCATATCAGTTCGGGGAATTAGCGCCGGTGAAGGACTCCGGTGACTAGAGTCGGGCTGCCGACGCGCGCTCGCTGTGCCGGATGAAGAGGCACTCGAGAAGGACCGGCGACGTGGACATCAACACCATCACCGACGTCATCCGCACCCCCGCCGATCCGCCTGGCCCACAGTGGCGACCCGGTGACGCCTGGCTCGCGGGCGGCACGTGGCTCTTCTCCGACAAGCAGCCCGACCTGCGCCGACTCGTCGACCTGATGCCACTCGGCTGGAACGCCCTGACCACCGGCGAGGACGGCGTCGACATCGGCGCGATGTGCACCATCCGTGAACTGTACGAGTTCGCGGCGACCTCCGACTGGCGAGCGGCCCCACTGATCCGGATCAGTTGCGAGGCCTTCCTGGCGTCGTTCAAGGTGTGGAACTCCGCCACCGTCGGCGGCAACGTCTGCATGGCGTTGCCCGCCGGTCCGATGGTCACGTTGACCGTGGCACTCGAGTCCACGTATGTACTACAGGCCGCGGACGAATCCGAGCGCACGCTCGATGCAGCTGATTTCGTCACGGGGAACCACCACAACTCGTTGTACCCGGGTGAGGTGCTGCGCCGGATCCACGTGCCCGCCGGCAGCCTCCGCAAGCGCTACACCCACCGCCGCTTCACCCTGACTCACCTTGGGCGCTCGACGATCTTCATGATCGGTACCCAGACGCCGGGCACGACCGACCTGCTGCTGACCATCACCGCGGGCACCACGCACCCTGTCCAGCTGGCGTTCGACACCGCGCCCACCCCCGCGACAGTGCAGGACGCCGTCGACGCCATCGGCGACGACGTCTGGTTCGACGATCCCAACGGCACACCGGACCATCGCCGCCATCTTGCGAAGTACTACGCCGAACAGATCAGGGCCGAGCTGGCCGAGGAGGTCGGACTATGACCTACACCGTGAACGGCGAGACCTACGGCGACGAGCCCAACCCCGGACAGTGCCTGCGCACGTTCGTCCGCTCGCTGGGCTGGCACGGCGTCAAGAAGGGTTGCGACGCAGGCGATTGCGGCGCCTGTACGGTGTGGCTGGACGGCGAACCGGTGCATAGCTGCATCACCCCGGCGTTCCGCGCCGACGGGCACGACGTCACGACGATCGAGGGCCTCGGCACTCCGGAGGACCTGCATCCGATGCAGCGGCAGTTCCGCGACGCCCCCGGCTTTCAGTGCGGGTTCTGCACCGCGGGCATGATCATGACGTCGGCGACGTTCACCGACGAGCAGAAGCAGGATCTGCCGCGGGCACTCAAGGGAAACCTTTGCCGCTGCACGGGTTACCGCGCCATCGAGGATGCGGTCAACGGTGTCGCCGCGATCGAAGAGGCCAAACCGGGTCGGGCCGTCGGCACCAGCGTCGGCGCACCGGCGGCCACCGGCGTGGTGACCGGAACCGTCGAGTTCACCATGGACACCGAGATGGACGGCATGCTGCACCTCAAGGTGCTGCACTCGCCGCACGCCCACGCCCGCATCGTCTCGATCGACAAGTCGGCCGCACTCGCCGTGCCTGGCGTGCATCGGGTGTACACCTGGGAGGACGTCCCGCGGAAGCGCTACAGCACCGCGATCCACACCGATCACCTCGTCGACCCCGACGACACCTACATGCTCGACAACGTCGTGCGTTTCGCGGGGCAGCGGGTGGTGGCCGTACTTGCCGATTCGGTCCGTGCCGCCGACGAGGGCGCCCGCTTGGTCGTCGTGGAGTACGAACTGCTGCCCGCGGTCTTCGACCCCATCGAAGCGATGGCCGACGGCGCGCCGCAGCTGCACAGCTACGACGACCCGTTCGCACACGACAAGGTGCACAACATCCTGCTCGAACTGCACGGCGAAATCGGCAATGCCGAAGCAGGATTCGCGCAGGCCGACGTGATCCACGAGGCCACCTATCACTCGCCGCGGGTGCAGCACGCACACCTCGAGACGCACGGGACGATCGCCTGGATGGAGGACGGTCGACTGAACGTGCGCACCAGCTCGCAGTCACCGTCGATCGCCAAGATCAAACTGTCCCACCTGTTCGACCTGCGACCCGATCAACTGCGGGTGTTCTGTGTGCGGGTCGGCGGCGGTTTCGGCGGCAAGCAGGAACTGATCTCCGAGGATCTGCCCGTACTGGCCACGCTCGACACCGGGCGCCCGGTGAGCTGGGAGTACACCCGCGAGGAGGAGTTCACCACCGCATCACCGCGGCATCCGATGAAGTGCACGGTCAAGCTCGGCGCCAAGGCTGACGGCACCCTGACGGCGTTCGGCTTCCACAACGTCTCCAACACCGGCGCCTACGGCAATCACGGCGGCGAGACGCTCTTCGCGGCGGGTGCCGCGATAGCGCTCTACCGTTGTGCCAACAAGAAGTTCGACGCCTGGTCGGTGTACACGAACACCGTGCCGAGTGGTGCACTGCGTGGCTATGGCATGACCCAGCCCGCGTTCGCGGTCGAGTCCGCGATCAACGAGCTCGCCGTCAAGCTCGGCATGGATCCGGCGGAACTGCGGCGCCGCAACGTCGTCCGCCCCGGCGACGGGCTGCAGGCGGTGGCCGACCATCCCGACGACGTCGAGTTCACCGAGGACGGCATCATGCAATGCATCGACCTCGTCGACGAGGCGTTGCGTCTCGATGACAGCGGCCGAGACCTCGGCGATGACTGGTTGGTCGGTGCAGGCATCGCCACCTCGCTGCACGAAACCGCGCCACCCACCGACCACATCTCCGACGCGTGGGCGACGCTACGCGACGACGGCGTTTACGAGATCGCGGTCGGCACCGTGGAATTCGGAGAAGGCACCTCAACCGCACACGTACAGATCGCAGCCACCCAGCTCGGGACAACCCCGTCGCGGATACACCTCGTGCAGTCCGACACCGATCGGACCGGCTTCGACACCGGCGCGTTCGCCAGCGCGGGACTCTTCGTGGCAGGCAACGCGGTACTCAAGGCGTCCACCGCTCTGCGCGACCGCATTCTCGGCTTCGCCGCCGCGCACGCAGGGGTCGGCGTCGACTCCTGCGCGATGGACGACGACGGGGTGGTGTGCGGAGACACCCGACTGTCGTTGACCGAACTCCTCGTGGCAGCCGGTGAGCGCGGCATCCGGTTCACCGAGGCCCGCAAGGCATACGGCTCACCGCGCAGCGTCACGTCCAACACGCACGGCTTCCGCATCGCCGTGCACCGGGTGACCGGCGAGATCCGAATCCTCTACAGCGTGCAGGCCGCCGACCCCGGGGTGGTGATCAATCCCGCTCAGGTACGCGGTCAGATCGAGGGCGGCGTCGCCATGGGCATCGGCTTCGCATTGACGGAGAACTTTCACGTCGACGAAAAGGGCGTCATGGTCAACCCGAACCTGCGCAACTATCGGATCCCTACCTATGCCGACATCCCCAGAACCGAGGTACTGCTGGTGAAGTCGACCGATTCGGTCGGACCCATGCGCTCGAAGGGCATGGCGGAATGCTGCATCAACCCGGTGGCACCGGCGCTGGCCAACGCCCTCGAGGACGCCACCGGGGTGCGCTTCCGCGAGCTGCCCTTCAGCCCAGAACGCATCTACGGCCGGCTGGGGTCCGACTTGCTGCTACCGGCGAAGTGAGTGCGCCTGTGACCGCCGACAACGCCGCAACGGTCATCATCGGCCAGAAGGTGCGACCTGGATCCGAGCTGAAATTCGAAGCCTGGCAACAGGATATGAACCGGGAGGCCTCCAAGTACCCCGGATTCATCGGCGCCGAAGTGAACGGGCCGACGTCCGTGCAACCCGATTGGATCGTGGTCTACCGCTTCGACTCGGTCGCCCACGTGCAGGCCTGGATCAACAGCGCCACCCGCCAGGAGCGACTCGCCGGTGGTCAGCAGTACTTCGACGGTCCCGGCACCCAGCAGGTCGTCGGTGGCGGCGCGAGGCAGGCCGACGCCCTGGTTACCGTCGTCGTCACGCACCGGGTGAGCCGCGAGCAGGTCGAGGACTTCCTGGCCTGGCAGGAGCGACTGCGCTTGGCGGAGAGCGCGTTCGAGGGTTTCCGGGGGACCGAACTGTTCCGCCCCGTCGAGGGCGTGCAGGACGAATGGACCACGCTGTACCGCTACGACAATGCCGAGAACCTCGACAAGTGGCTGATCTCCACGGAGCGTCGGGAACTGCTTGCCGAGGGCGCGACGTTCTCCGACTTCCACTCAAGGACCATCGACAACTCGTTCGGCAGCTGGTTCGCCTTCGACGAGCGCGGCAACGAGGCGCCGCCTCCATCGGACGTGAAGACGTCGATCGCGGTCTGGGTGGGCCTCTACCCCACCGTCGTACTGCTCACGCTCGCGCTGTCACCCCTGCACATGCCGCTGTGGCTGGGGCTGCTCATCGGGAACCTGTTCTCGAGCATGTTGATGACGTTCCTGACGATGCCGTACTACGTCAATCCGCTGCTGAAGCGCTGGCTGCGACCGCCGCCGAATGTGCCGGCGGCGAAAACCAATTGGCGAGGCATCGGCATCGCAGTGGCGGCGCTAGCGTTCTGGACGGTGGTCTTCTATCTCGTCACCAGGGTGTTCTGGCACCTTCCCTAACGTTTGAGTGCGCCCACTGTGTGGGTTGTGTGCGACGTTCGGCCGATTCCTCGACCACAACCCCCACAGTCGACAGGTTGAGGCTGTGGACAACTCGATTCCGCGCTCAACGAACCCCGGTGGCGTGTCGGCGCTGACACTCAGCATGCTGGCATGGACGACGAGCCGTTTCGGGGCAGACGAGCAGTGCGCGACGGCGCACTGACGAACTACCGGTTGCGCACTCGCTACCGCGCGATCTATCACGACGTGTACGTCCCGAACGACCTCGAAGTGACGGCCATGGTCCGGGCTCGGGCGGCGTGGCTATGGGCTGGGCCTGATTGCGTGCTCACTGGCCTGTCGGCGGCAGCGGCGCTTGGCACGAAATGGCTCGACGGCGACCGTCCCGCAGAACTCATCCGAGGTGATCGCCACAGCCCGAGGGGTGTCCTGGTGCGCTCGTACAGCCTCGCACCCAATGACGTGTGCTTCGCTCGCGGAATGCGCGTGACTACGCCTGCCAGAACGGGATTCGATCTCGGTAGGACGCTCGGACAGGACCGCGCCGTACCGATCATCGACGCGCTGATGGCAGCCACGCGTGTGAAACCCGCCGACTTGATCGCAATCGCGGATGCGCGGCCCGGGCTCCGAGGCGTTCGGAGACTTCGCGCCACCGCTGAACTGTGCGACGGCGGTGCTGAGTCGCCACAGGAGACCCGGGTGCGCCTGCTACTGGTGAAGGCCGGCTTACCCATGCCGGAGACGCAGATCGAGTTCCGTGATGAGTACGGCCACGTGCTCATCCGCGTCGACATGGGCTGGCGGGAGTGGAAGGTCGCGGTCGAGTACGACGGCTTCCAACACTGGTCGGACCGCAAGCAACGGTCGTGGGACATCGACCGGATCGCGATGCTCGAAGACATGCGTTGGACTGTCGTCCGAGTGAGTGCTGACCTCCTTGCGCGGCCCGAAGTCGTGATCGAGCGAGTGCGCGCCAAGCTGCGTGCGGCCGGCTACCCGACGTGAACACCCACTGTGTGGGTTGTGTGCGACGTTCGGCCGATTCCTCGACCACAACCCACACACTCGGTGGGCTTGTAACCCGACTAGCTATCTCTAGCTGAATCGTCCCCAATCACGGAGGTGTTCGCCTTGCCCTGCAACACTGCGCCCAAACGACGTCGACGCACTCCCATTTTCGCCACTGCCGCTGCAATGACGCCAGTTGCACTCGTGCTCGTCGTGGGTTGCTCTTCGTCGAGCACACCGGCGGCGGGCCCTGCCTCGATCACCTTCAGCGCAGACGGCACACCGGGAATGGTTGGCGCCACCACGTCGGGCTCCATGCCGATGCCGATGCCCGGCGATTCCGGCTCGGCGGCCGCCCCGGCGGCGTCGGACGCCCCGCATGGCTCGAACGCGGTCAACATCAGCAACTTCACGTTCGCGCCTGCCAGCCTCACGATCCCGGCAGGCAGCACGGTCACCTGGACCAACAAGGACGAAGAGCCCCACACCGTGGTCTCGAGCGACGGATCGACATTCCACTCGCCAGGGATGGACACCGGCGGAACGTACTCGTTCACCTTCAAGAACACCGGGACGTTCGAGTACATCTGCTCGATCCACCCGATGATGCACGGCACCGTGGTGGTGACCAAATGACCGAGAAGCAGGATCCCAACGGCATGTCCCGCCGCCAACTCCTCCGGCACTCGGCATGGTTCGGGACGGCAGTCGCGCTGACCGTGGCCGGTGGCGAGGTGCTCTCCAGCGTGGCGGGGTGCGCTTCGCAGCCGCAATCACAGCCCCAGTCCACGCTGCGGTTCGCCCAAGTCAGCGACAGTCACATCGGTTTCACCGGGACGGCCAACGCAAGCGTGACCGACACGTTCACCGAGGCGATCAACCAGGTGAACGGTCTCGGCTACACCCCGGACTTCGTCATCCACACGGGCGATCTGACCCATCTCGCCACCGCAGATCAGTTCGATCAGGTCAAGCAGATGATGACCAGCCTGAAGACGCCGCACGTCTTCACCGTCCCCGGTGAACACGACACGATCGACTTCCAGAAGTACCAACAGGCCTTCGGAGCCGGCACCCGTGGCGACGGGTGGTACAGCTTCGACACCGCAGGGGTTCACGTCATCGCTCTGGTGAACACGCTGAATCTGAAGAAGCTGGGCCACCTTGGTCCCGACCAACTCGACTTCGTTCAGAAGGACGTCGCATCGTTGTCGAGCGACACCCCGATCGTCGTGTTCAGCCACATCCCGCTGTTCGCGATGTACCCGGACTGGGGTTGGGGCACCGACGACGCCGCCCAAGCACTCGGTTACCTGAAGCGGTTCTCTTCAGTGACCTGTCTCAACGGCCATGTGCACCAACTGTTCAGCAAGACCGAGGGCAACGTCACCTTCCACAGTGGCACCACGACCGCCTACCCACTGCCGCACCCAGGCGATGGGCCTGCACCCAAACCGGTCACCCTGCCCGCCGGGAAACTGCGTGACGCCCTCGGCATTCGGGAAGTCAGCTACGTCAAGGGCCAGCAGGCCCTCGCGCTGAAGGAGCAGACCCTGCAATGAGAACCCCGCGCTCGGCGGGGCTAGCGACCGCCTAGCGGCGCAGGGCTGCCCACCCCGGGAATCACCGGCAGCGTCCCCACCAGCTTCGGATCGAGGGTCGTCGCGTCCGGCCCGGACCGTCCCAAGGTGTACTTGCGGACCTCCTGACCGTGCGGTGTCGACCCCGCCACCAATAGGTCGGCACCGTAGGTGGTGCTCGTCGTCGCCACCGTCACACCGGGTTTCGCGCCGGTGAACGGCTCGAACGACGCGATCTGCTTGTACTCGATGTTCTCCTCGTGATGGTTGGGGTTGTCCAGGTAGATTGCCGGCTGACCGTCGACCAGCGACCCGTTCGACCACACGCGCACGGTGCCCACGCCGCCGAGTTGGCTGGTGACGATACTCTTGGCACCGCCGAGTGCGCCGGCCACCCAGCCCGTGGACAACGCAACACCGTCCTGGTAGCGCTCGTCGTACGCCAGGAACTGGGCCGTCATCCGGGGGTCACTCGGCTTTCCCGAATGCTGTTGCGACGTAGTGCCATTGGCCTGTGACCTTGCGGTCGGGGTGTAGAGGTCCCACCGGAACGTCTTGACCAGCGGCGGCTCACCGGGGCCCGGCGCCGTCACCACGGACTCCCGGCCCGACCCGAGCTCGATCATGCCGGTAGCCAGGGTGACACCGGACTGAGATCCGGGGTAGGGCGTGAAGGTGGAGAAGACATCCGGCGCCTTGCCCGACTCGCTCGGCAGCGTCGTGGAGAACACCTTCACCTGCGACTCCATGCCGGGGCCCGACCCGACGATGATGTTGTCGGTCATCGCATTTCCGTCGATGTCGGAGGCCGCGACGTTGACCCCACCCTTGAAGTCGGCGTCGAACGGGGCGAAGCGGGTGAGCTCGGTCTTGAAGAGCCCTTCTTTGGTGTTGTTGCCGTCGTAGGCGACCACCTCGGGCGAGGTGCCCTTGCCGGTACCCGCCACCAGGTCCAGGATGCCGTCGCCGTTGACGTCCGCCATGGCCACCGAAGGCGTGCCCTCGAAAGCAGGGAACGGATACACGTTCTGTAAAACCTTGTCGCCGTCGGCATCACGAATCTGAACCGATGCCGGCTTACCATTTCCACCGGGTATCGCCACGGCATACGTCGACACTTCGGGGATGACGTTGATGGTCGCCATCAACCCGTTGTCCTCGTGGTTCAGCCGGTGGCAGTGGATAACATATGTCCCGACGAACTCCAGGAACTCCTGGCGCAGGGTCAGCGTGGCAGGCGTGCTCACGACGTGCATGTCGTTGAATATCGGCGCAGGAACGTTGACGTTGTCCAGGCCCCACGGTTGCACCCCCGTCTTGCCGCTGTGCGGGTCGTCGATCTCCATCACTTGAAAGTCGTTGACGTGGATGTGCATCGGATGCGCATCGTTGTTCTGGTTGGTGATCTTCCACTCCTCCACCGAGTTGAGGCGAGGCTGGATCAGTGGGACGTTCGGGAACCCCGCGGGTTCGAAGAAGTAGATGACGGCCTTGGGGTCGCTGTTGCTGGCCTTGTCGCCCCCGATCGTGTCGGTGATCGTCATCTCCCGTTTGACGGCGGGCGTCATCACCGACGTGTCCACGAACGACGTGTAGGCGTTCAGATTCTGGCCCTGCTCGAACGCAGTGGTCTGCCCCGGCCCGCTGGTGTCCGGCGTGGCGCGGATCAGCGTCTGGGTCGGGAACACGAAGAAACCGTCGGCGTAGCTGATGTACTTCGGATCCACGCCCAGGTTGCCGAGCACCGCCGGCGTGTTCTTGGTGCCGTTGTTCGTATACAGCACAGCAGGATCGGTGATCTCCGTGGCCTTGGGATCCGGCGGGAACTCCAGGACCAGGTCACCCTGCTTGGGCATGGTCACCGCGATCGCGTACCGCGAGCCGGGCGGGATGTCGAGTGTGGTGCCGTCCCCGTAGACGGGCCGTCCGACCTGGGTGTAGGGGTTGCCGTCCTGCCCGACGATGGCGAACTTGGGGTGGTTACCCGTCGCGGTGTCGGTCAACCGGAGCGTCATGTAGGAGATGTCACTGATGTTGGCGATCGCCCAGACCTCCGTCTGGCCCGGCTTGATCTTCAGCTCGGGCTGGAACTGACCGTTCACGGTGTACTGCACGTCGCGCTGGTTCTCCGGCAGCGCCGGGTTCTCGGCGATCTTCTGGTCCGGGCTGTCGAAGGCGATCAGGTTCGACGGCATGAACTGGGTCTGGCCGCGGTTGTTCTTCGGCGACAGCGGACCAGCCCACCACGGCGTGACGTACCGGGCACCCTGCGTCGTGTCGGCGATGTTCACCGGCGCGAGGCTCGGCTGGTACGTGCCGTCGGCCAGCTGGGAACCCTCGGGCGGCTTGAGCGTACTGACGAACTGCGGCCAGCTGTAGTTGTTCAGCTGATGCCCCTTGCCATTGCGGTCGAACACGAAGTTGTACTGAATCGCCATGTCGCGCACCGGAATCTTGTTCTGCGTGACGAGCGGCAGATTGCCGTCGGGGCGGCCGATCTCGAGAAGCCCGGCCAGGCCGGCATAGGTCTGCTGGGTGGTCATCGTGTGCCGGTGGCTGTGATACCAGTACAGCCCGTTGGGCATGTTGTTCGGCACGTCGTAGGTGTAGGTGTTGCCCATCCCGGCGGGGATGGACAGCAGCACGTTGTCGGCATTGCCGGACGGGCTGACATGCAGGCCGTGGGTGTGCAGATTGAGCGGCGCCTCCGCGAGCGTCGGCGGGTAGATGGGAACCTCGCCGCCCTTGGGGGTCATTGCCGGGTCGTAGAAGTCCTTGATCGTCAGGCCCTGAAGGTCATTGTCGTAGTGCACGATCAGTTTCTCGCCGGGGTCTACGCGCAACGTCGGACCTGGATAGAGGTTGTCCCCCTTGGTCGAGCCGTCCGATGCCGTTCCCTTGATCAGGTCGTAGCCGAACACCAGGAAGTTGGTCACCGGCTCCTTGACGGTGTCGAGGTTGACGGTGCCCTGGTGGGCCGACAGCCGCACCTCGAGAACGCCGTCCTTGCTCGAGAGGCGCACCTGCTCCCGAAACGGCGCCGGTTTGCCGTCGGGTCCGGCGTTCACGCCGGGCGGCGCAACGGCCGCTTCCTTTGGCTGCGAAGTGCAACTGGTCAGCATCGCGGCCATCGCGACGGCGACCAGAAGGGCCAGAATGGATTTCATCGAACGAAGCGGCATGACGTTCCCTCTTGGCCACGGCCAGCACCAGCACTGGGCCCCGAGGAACGTTACACAGCAAACTCCGCGAAATTTGCGTTTCCGAAAATAACGCGCCGCGCGCAGCCGTCGCCTACAGCTTGGTCTCCTGCGCCGACAGTGCCATCCAGACGCCGTTCTGCAGAACGAACACGTCGGTGAATCGCTCTCGCTCGAGCACCTTGCCGTCCTGCACCACGGTATTGATCCCGTGGATGACCGCGGTATCGCCTGCGACGTCGACGAACTGATCGGAGGCCTGGAACGTGAACGGCAACGGTTCCATGGCCGCGATCTCCTGCCCGCGGTCGAACATCTGCCCGTCGGCGTTCACGTGGCGGAAGGTGGGGCTGAGGATCGCCTCGATGGTCTCCCGGTCACCGGACACGATGGCGGTGAGCCACCGCGCCTCCTGAGTGAGAACGTCCGAACATGGCGGTGCATCGATGGGCAACGGCAAACCGGCACCGGCCTCGGCGCAAACATCCGCCAGGCTGGTGGCTGGCGTGGCGATCGTTACGACGGTCGCGGGTATCGCGGCGATGGCAATCACCCTCGCGAACGCCCTCAGCAGTCTTCTCATGCGAGGCTCCTCGGCCGTTGAGGGTCTGGAGTATATGCACGGCCATCTTGCTTTCACGGCGAGTTTGCCGAGAAACGCTGCCGGGCTTGCTAGGTTTGCGATCGATGCTGACCGAACTCATCCCGCTCGCCCTCGTGATCGCGCTGTCACCGCTGTCGATCATCCCGGCGGTGCTGGTGCTGCACACACCGCGGCCCAAGCCGACGGGATGGGCCTTCCTGGCCGGGTGGCTTCTGTCCCTCACCGCGCTGACCGGGATCTTCGTCGAGGTGTCCAATCTGCTTGGCGGGCTTAGGGGAAAACCGCCGAGCTGGGCGTCGTGGCTGCGGATCGCGATCGGCGCCGCCCTCATCGCGTTCGGCATCTATCGGTGGCTGACCCGCAAGCGCGCGGCGCACACGCCGAAGTGGATGAGCAACCTCACCACCATCGCGCCAGGCAAGGCCGCCGTCACGGCCGTCGTGCTCGCCCTGGTCAATCCGAAGGTGCTGTTCATCTGCGCCGCAGCGGGTTTGGCGATCGGCAGCGAAGGCGTCAGACGGCCCGAGGCCTGGCTGGCGGTCGCCTACTTCGTGGCCGTGGCCGGCTCGACCGTCGCGCTGCCCGTTCTCGCGTACACGGTCTCGGGCGAACGGCTCGCTGAGCCGTTGCACAGGCTGAAGGATTGGATGGAGCGCCAGCATGCGGTGCTCATCGCGGCGATTCTGGTCGTGATCGGTTTCATGGTGCTGTACAAGGGAATTCACGGCCTCGGCGGCTAAAGCTCGGGCAGCCCCAGCTCGTCGGCGTCAGCGGTGAGATACCTCGTCAACGTCGGTGCGATCATCCGGACCACGTCTTCGGCGGGCAACGTCGCCAGCGGCGGCACCTTCATGACGTAGCGCAGTAGGGCTGTGCCCACCAGATTGGTCGCCGCGAGCATGGCCCGCAGCCGCGCCTGCTCGTCACCGCCGGACGTCGCGGAGTGCAGCATGGCGGCCATGCTGTTGGCGATCTCGGGCACGTCGGGGTCGATGATCAGCCGCAGCGCAGCGCGGAACAGATCGGCCTTCGAGCCGAACAGGTAGAGCACCATCGACGGATCGACGTGGGCGTCGTCCGCGATGGCTCGCAGCGTCGTCTTCTCGTAGCCGTCCTCGGCGAACCGCTTCTTGGCCGCCGCAAGCACCGCGTCCCGCGACACCGATTCACCCTGGCGCCGACCCCGTCGCTTGGTAGTCTTCGCTGGTGAGGCCAATTGTTGCCACAGGGCGCCAACGGAACGCTGCTGCGGTCCACGGCGTACTTCTCCGGGGTAGGTGCGACGACGGCGCTCATGGTGCTGACCTGCTGGGCGTTGGCCGGCTTTGGTGCTGATCTTCGTCGCAGGGTTCCGCCGCGGTTCGCGCGCGCCGGCGTAACTACACTCGGGCGGCGTGGGACTCGACGATCGCGACGCGCTGACGATTCTGCGCGCTGCCGTCGACCCGGACCGCGGCTCGGATGACCTGATTCACCGCTTCTACACGCGCTGGTTCGTCACCGACGTCTCCGCCCGCGACCTCTTCCCGCCCGACATGGTCCACCAGCGCGCCGCCTTCGGTCGCGCGTTGACGTGGCTGTTCGGCGAGCTGATCGAGCAGAGGGCGGAGGAGCCCGTCGCGTTCTTGGCACAACTGGGCCGTGATCATCGCAAGTACGGTGTCACCCAACGTCATTACGACACCATGCAAGACGCACTGCTACGCACCCTGCGAGAGCTGCTGACCGATCAGTGGGATGACCGGTTGGCCGCAGCCGCCCAGGACGCCGTGGCGCTGCTCATCGGGATCATGCGCGGTTCGGCCGATGCGGAGAAGGGCCCGCCGTACCGCGACGCGACCGTCGTCGACCACATCCGCGCCACCCGCGACGTGTCGATCGTCCGGCTCCAACTCAACCGCCCGCTGTACTACCACCCCGGCCAGTACGTCACCGTCGAGATACCGCAGTGGCCGCGACGGTGGCGCCATCTCACCCCGTCGATACCCGCCGACCGCGACGGCGCCATCGAATTTCACATCCGATCGGTCAGGGGCGGCATGGTCAGCACCGCCATCGTCGGCGAGACCAAGCCGGGCGATCACTGGCGAGTGTCCAACCCACACGGCGCCCTGCAGGTCGACCGCGACGGCGGCGACGTGCTGATGGTCGCGGGCAGCACCGGCCTCGCGCCGCTGCGCACGCTGATCATGGATCTCACCCGGTTCGGGGAGAATCCGCGAGTTCACCTGTTCTTCGGCGGCAGGTATCCGTGCGATCTCTACGACCTACCTACGCTGTGGCAGATCGCGTCAACCAACCCATGGCTGTCGGTCACGCCGGTGACGGAGTACTCCACCAACCCGCCGTGGGCCAGCGACTATCCCGACGCCGAGCCGCCCCGCGGTCTGCACGTCCGCCAGACAGGGCTGTTACCGGACGTGGTGACCCGGTACGGCAGCTGGGGTGACCGTCAGATCCTGGTCTGCGGCGGCCCGCACATGGTCGAGGCAACCAAGGCCGCGTTGATCGCCAAGGGCGCGCAAGCCCAACGCATACAACACGATCCACTCGCCAACTGACCGTGGGAGAATCCAACGATGCCTGAGTTCGAAGCCGTCACGCTCACCGACCCGTCGTCGCCGCTGACCGCCACCTTCGTACCCGTGGCGGGCATGATCGGCACGTCGCTCCGTGACGGCGACGACGAGTACCTCGGCCAGCGCCGCGGCCTGGACGCCTACGTGACGTCGGGCAAGACGATGGGCATCCCGATACTCTATCCGTGGGCAAATCGGTTGAGCGCCAGCAAGTATGGGATCAACGGCGCGGTCGTCACCTTGACCGCGGGCACCGGCGGGGTGCGCACCGACGAGCACGGCGTGCCGATCCACGGCGTGTTGAGCGCCTATCCCGGCTGGCTGGTCATCCACCGGTCGGAGAACAAGTTGACGGCAGTCCTCGACTACGGCGGCAAACCGCGCCTGCTGGCGTCGTTCCCCTTCCCGCACGTGCTCACCCAGGACATCACCCTCGCCGACCGCACACTGACCATCGAGACCACGGTGATGCCGATCACCGCGGCGTCGGTGCCGTTGTGCTTCGGCTACCACCCGTATCTCACGCTCCCCGGCGTGCCGCGCGAGGAGTGGCAGCTCACCACGCCGGACATGCGGCATCTTCCCGTGGACAACTGGGGCCTCCCCACCGGTGTGCAGGACGAGTGGGCGGGACGCACCGAGCCGCTGGGGACTTCGACCTATGACGACGGCTTCGACAAGGTGGCCGCCGGATCGACGTTCGCGCTCACGGGCGGCGACAAGCGCCTCGAAGTCACGTTCGAGAAGGGCTATCCGGCGGCACAGATCTTCGCGCCGAGCAGTGACGCCGTCGTCTGCTTCGAACCGATGGCGGCGCCCACCGATGCGCTGCGCCGGGGAAACTACCGCTTCGCGATTGCGGGCAAGCCGGAGTCGGCCCGCTTCTCGATCAGGGTGAAGTAGCCGTCAGTCGGCTTCGCGCCTGCGCCTGCCCGCCCCGGGCTGCCAGACCACCAGCGCGGTGCTCTTCGGCACCACCGCCACGTCGCGGCGCTGGTTGGCCCGTAACCGGTCCAACTCGGCGGCCATCTCGACCAGCCGCGACTGCAAGGCGTCGACCTGATTGGTCAATTCGATGATGCGTTTGATCCCAGCGAGATTCACGCCCTCGTCCTGGGACAGCCGCTGCACCTCGCGCAGCAGATCGACGTCGTGCTGGGAGTAGCGGCGACCGCCGCCCGAACTGCGTTCCGGGCTGACCAGGCCGAGCCGGTCGTATGTGCGCAGCGTCTGCGCGTGCATACCGGCCAGCTCGGCGGCCACCGAGATCAGGAACGTGCGGGCATCGTCCTTCCGACCCATCACGCCCCCGACCAGTTCGCTCTCGGATCGAATCCGCTCGCGCGTTCCGCCTTGGCGTAAGCCTCCAGCGCCTCCGCCGCTTCACCTTCGAGGTTCGGCGGGACCGCGACCTTGACGGTGACCAGCAGATCGCCGTGACCACCCGCGCGCTTCGGCACACCGCGGCCACGCACCCGAAGGATGCGACCGTCCGACGTGCCCTTGGGCACCCGCACCCCGACCTTGCCCTCCAGAGTAGGAACGGAAAGCGTTGTGCCCAAGGCGAGTTCGTGGAAGCTCACCGGCACGGTGACGGTGAGATCATCGCCGTCACGGCCGAACACCTTGTCCGGTCGCACGTGCACGGTGACGTACAGGTCGCCCGAGGGGGCGCCCCGCAGACCGGCCTCGCCCTGGCCGGCCAGCCTGATCCGCTGACCGTCCTCGACGCCCGGTGGGATCCGCACGTTGATGGTGCGAGTCCGGGTCGTCGCGCCCTTGCCGCCGCACTCCTCGCACGGTTCCTCGATGATCGAGCCCGTGCCCCGGCATTCGGTGCACGGTTCGGAGAAGCCGAACGCGCCCTGATTGCGGCTGATGACGCCGGAGCCGTTGCAGTTCGGGCACACCTTCGGGCTGGTACCCGGGCGCGCACCGCTGCCATGGCAGTTGGTACACGGGGCCGGGCTGGTGAGCCGCAACGGCATCGCCACGCCCTTGGTGGCCTCGAGGAAGGACAGCGCGGTCTCGGTCTCGAGATCGTTGCCGCGACGGGGACGGCTGGGCCGCGGCTGTTGAGCACCGCGTCCGAACAGTCCGCCGAACAGGTCACCGATGTTGGCGCCACCGGTCTGGCCGGCCGCTCCGAACAGGTCACCGAGGTTGACCTCGCTGCCGTCGCCACCGAAGCCGCCGAAGTTTCCTTCGCCCGAGTTGAAGCGACGCCCGAATCCACCGTTGGCGAAGAGCCTTCGGGTTTCGTCGTACTCCTTCTTCTTGGCCGGATCCGACAGCACGCTGTTGGCCTCGGATACGGCCTTGAACCGCTTCTCCGATGCGGCGTCGCCAGGATTCCGGTCGGGGTGCAGCTGCGAGGCCAACTTGCGGTAGGCCTTCTTGATCTCCGCTTCGGTGGCGTCAGAGGAGACGCCGAGCTCCTTGTAGAAGTCCTTCTCGACCCATTCGCGTTGGGCCATGTCGCGTCACCTCCTCACCTGTGCTCATCGATGGACTATTCGTTTGATTCTGCGTTCGCCTGGACGTTCTCGCCGTCACTACCGCCGGTTTCGTCGACCGTGTCGGATTCCGGCACGGTGTCGATCACGCCGACCATGGCGTGCCGCAGGATGTGATCGCCGAGTTTGTAGCCCTGGCGCATGACCGTGCCGATCACCGGATTGGACCCGTCACCCTCGTGCTGCACGGCCTCGTGCAGGGACGGATCGAAGGCGTCACCCTCGGCGCCGAACGCCACCAACCCGATGTTTTCGAGCGCGGTGTTCAGCTTGTCGGCCACCGACTTCAACGGCCCCGACTCGAGGTCGCCGTGGTTGCGCGCTCGGTCGAGATCGTCGAGCACGGGCACCAGTTGGGCGGCGACGCCTGCCTTGGCCCGTTCGGCCGCGGCCTGTTCCTGGCGGACGGACCGCTTGCGGTAGTTGTCGTACTCGGCCTTGACGCGTTGCAGCGTGGCCTTCAGCTCGACGGCTTCATCGGACTCGGCGGCCGGCTCGGAGACCTCCGGCGCCGGCCCACTGGGGGCCGGCCCGGCTGTCTCACGTACCTCACCGGTGACCGGATCGACGCGCCGTTTGTCGGTGAAGGTCACCGGCTCGTGCGAATCTTCCTGTGTCACTTGTTCTCCTGCTCGTCGTCGACGACCTCTGCATCCACAACGTTGTCGTCGGCCTGCCCGGCTCCTGCGCCTGCGTCCGCCGACTGCTCGGCCTGGGTGGCCTCGTAGATGGCCTGGCCCAGCGCCTGGGACTCGACGCCCAGCTTCTCCATCGCGGACTTGATCGCACTGATGTCGTTGCCCTCGAGCGCCTGCTTGGCCTCGGCGACGGCGGCGTCGACCTTGGTCAGCGTCTCCTCCGGGACCTTCGAGCCACCCTCGGCTTCGCGCTGCTCGGAGACGAACTTCTCCGTCTGGTAGACCAGCGACTCCGCCTGGTTGCGGACGTCGGCCTCCTCGCGACGCTTGCGGTCCTCCTCGGCGTGCGCCTCGGCGTCCTTGATCATCCGGTCGATCTCCTCCTGGGAAAGGCCGGAGCCCTCCTGGATCTTGATCGTGTTCTCCTTGCCGGTGCCCTTGTCCTTGGCGGTGACGTGCACGATGCCGTTGACGTCGATGTCGAAGGTGACCTCGACCTGCGGCACGCCGCGCGGGGCCGGTGGAAGACCGGTCAGCTCGAAGGAGCCGAGCAGCTTGTTGTGCGCCGCGATCTCGCGCTCACCCTGATAGACCTGGATCTGCACCGACGGTTGGTTGTCGTCGGCCGTGGTGAAGGTTTCCGACCGGTTCGTCGGGATGGTGGTGTTGCGTTCGATGAGCTTGGTCATCACGCCACCCTTGGTCTCGATGCCAAGCGACAGCGGCGTGACGTCGAGCAGCAGCACGTCCTTGACCTCGCCCTTGAGGACACCGGCCTGCAGTGCTGCGCCGACGGCGACGACCTCATCGGGGTTGACGCCCTTGTTGGGCTCCTGGCCACCGGTCATCTCCTTGACCAGCTCGGACACCGCGGGCATGCGGGTGGAACCACCCACCAGCACCACGTGGTCGATCTCGCCAACCGAGATGCCTGCGTCCTTGATCACCGACTGGAACGGCTTGCGGGTGCGGTCCAGCAGATCCTGAGTGATCTTCTGGAACTCCGCGCGGGTCAGCTGCTCGTCGAGGAACAGCGGGTTCTTGTCGGCGTCAACGGTGATGTAGGGCAAGTTGATCGAGGTGCTCTGCGACGAGCTGAGTTCGATCTTCGCCTTCTCGGCCGCTTCACGCAGCCGCTGCATCGCCATCTTGTCCTTGGTCAGGTCGATGCCTGCCGTGGCCTTGAACTTGTCGACGAGCCAGGTGACGATCCGGTCGTCCCAGTCGTCGCCACCGAGGTGGTTGTCACCCGAGGTGGCCTTGACCTCGACGACGCCCTCGCCGATCTCCAGCAGTGAGACGTCGAACGTGCCGCCACCCAGGTCGAACACCAGGATGGTCTGTTCCTTCTCGCCCTTGTCAAGGCCGTAGGCCAGGGCGGCCGCGGTGGGCTCGTTGACGATGCGCAGCACGTTGAGGCCGGCGATCTGGCCGGCTTCCTTGGTGGACTGACGCTGGGCGTCGTTGAAGTACGCGGGCACGGTGATGACCGCGTCGGCGATGTCCTCGCCCAGGTAGGCCTCGGCGTCGCGCTTGAGCTTCATCAAGACGCGCGCACTGATCTCCTGCGCGGTGTAGTTCTTGCCGTCGATCTCGACGGACCAGTCGGTGCCGATTTCACGCTTGACCGAACGGATGGTCCGGTCGACGTTGGTGACGGCCTGGTTCTTGGCGGGCTGACCGACGAGCACCTCGCCGTTGCGCGCAAACGCTACGACCGACGGGGTGGTGCGTGAGCCCTCCGAGTTCGCGACGACGACGGGGTCGCCGCCCTCGAGCACTGCGACGACCGAGTTGGTGGTCCCGAGGTCGATTCCGACCGCACGAGCCATAGTTACTGCCTCCTGATTAGAAATGTTTGCGGGTCTGAGTGGACCACGCTCAAGCTTGCTCTCGCCGACACTAGCGTGTCAACCAGAGTTGAGCCTAATTCACTCAAGTTGTCGAACGGGTCAACGGGGCGGGTTTCGGATTTGTTCCCAGGCCCCTCGGTCTCGGTGTAGGAATTCCCATAAGTTGTCGGGGTGGGCTTTGACCGAGTCAATGCCGCCCGGGTGTTTCTGGCCCTCCGACCCAGGTCAGCGCGACTGGACTACGCCGTCGTCGACGGCGGAGACGTGATCGGTCGCCCGGCCAGCGAGGGATTTGCGGGGATCGCGTACTTGTACTCGTGGCGTGCGTCGGCCTTCCGGTTGACCCGGACATCGAAGGCTTCGGAAACGTGCCATTCCCGGGACAGCATGACGGGAGTTCCGTCCCGGTCGTAGTCGATCTCCTCGATGTACAACAGCGGCTTCCCCCGCCGGATACCGAGCACTCTCGCGGAATGGCTGGTGCTGGCGACCGCGCGCAATGTCGCCGTCGCATGGTCTGCCGCGTGTCCTGAGGAATTCAGTAGGGCGAACAGAGAGGGGTCGAGATTCCGCAGATCGAGGTCGGTGCTGAGCAGGCGCGCGGGGATGCGATCGTGTGAGTAGATCACCGGTCGATCGTCGGCCGTCCGGACCCGCTCGACCGCCAAGACCGTGTCGCGGGGGCCGAGTTGCAAAGGGGAGTCATCCTTCGAGCATTCCTCGAACGCCGCTTCGAGGACGTGCATCCCGGCACGGACACCCGCACTCTCGATCATCGCAAGGTAACTCAGCGTCGAATCGAGTCCGTGGGGCATCCGTCGACGTTCGGCGACATAACTCCCCGAACCACGACGGCGGGTGACGTACCCGGCCTCGATCAGCGCACCGACCGCGTCCCGTACCGTCGCGCGAGATACGTTGAAACGCTTGGCGAGTTGGCCCTCCGTCGGCAATTTCGTCCCCGGCTGCAAGTGCGAACTGGTTATCTCCTCCAACAGCTCGTCGCGCAACCGGTTGGCGAGCAGAGTTCGGCCAGACACTCTCTAGACCCTACGTGCGGCTTTCGCGTGACGCATCCGCGTTGGCTGTGTCCACGAGGACGCGACGGACCTGCGCCGAGATGGATGGGGCACCGGGTAGCAGGCCGTCGAAAATGGCGCTGCCGATGGTGTATCCCCACGCGCCCGCCTCGCTGACGGCGACGGCCCGGTCGATGCTCGCGATCGACCCTGCGACGATCACTGGGCCGCTCGAACGCCGGACCACCTCGCGGATGAGCGCAAGGACATCAGCCGCCGGGTGGCGATACGCCAGAAGGTCAAGGCCGGTGACGTGTTCGAGTTCGGTGAGTCGTTCGGCATCGTCAGCAATCTCCGCGATTGTTCCGAGCAGAACACTCGGATGGTCGACGACCCGGCCGGGAAACGGGCAATAGCGGACCCGATCCGGCAGGATGCCCGCTGCACCCGCAGCGTGAGTGCCGCCCAGTACCCAGTCGACCCCGGCCGCCGCCGCCGCACGCAGTGACGACAGCTCGTCCTCAGTGCTGGTCGAGACGACTTCCAACATGACCTCGAAGCCGGCGTCATGAGCCAGCGACGTCAGCTCACGCTGTCGCGAGGGTTCTGCTCCGACGTCCTTGAATCCGATGTAGCGCAGACCGGTGTCGGCCAGGGTCGGCACGATCTCGGCCGCGTTGTCGACGGTTCGATCACCGTGGGTGAGCATGAACACGAAGTGAGCCATTAGTCCTCCTTCATCCCTTCTCCCCGTCGGCCACGATCGACCGCGCCGTCTCGTCCGACCAGACACCGAGCAGGTCGGCAAGATCGACGATCGAGATCCGCTCCCGCAGGAGGTGCGAATTTCTCAGAGCCCAGAACAGCATGTCGCCGTCGTAGCCGACGCCGAGATCCTTCGCCCGGGTCGGGAGACCGCTCGCCTGGCCTAGCTCGTCGAATTCTTCCGGCGACGGCACCGTGAGCGACGCAGCGAACGTCTCCCAGTCCGAAACCAGTGTCTCGACCGCGGATTGGTGTGCGAGCAGCCACTTCCGTTTTGCGGAGTAGGCCGTCCAGCACTCCTCGGCGGTCTGCGGGTCGAACCCGGCGAATGCGCGTGCCACGGCGTCGCGGCCTGTCTTTTCGTCGGGCACCCGGACCTTCGCATCCGTCGACCGGATCGTCCGGTCCACGAGCTGCCAAACCCGCACGGCCAGCCGCGTCGCTACCGTGACCTGCATGCCGTGGGCAGCGGCCGGCCTTCGCTGACGGCTGCGGGTCATCTCCAGCAAGTGGGAGACCGCATGCTCGGTGCCCGATGCCGGTGCCGTCGAGCCCACGATCCCCATCGACAGGCCACTGGCCGCCAGCAGCCGGGCGAGATCGGCAAGGCCTGCCGGCTCGGCGTCGCGGGCGGCTCGGGCGAGGGTCGGAAGGGCTGGAATCGCGGCAAGGACACCCTCGACGACCGCGGGGTCGTAGCGGGGACCGTGGTCGAGTCGGGCCGCGAGTTGCCACTCCGCGACCGCGTTGGGCACCGTCGACAGGTCACCGACCCCGGCGAGATTCAACTGCCACGGTGCCGAGGTGAGGATATCGGTGTCGGCGACGAGGACGTCGGGCCATCTGGATTGGACGGTGCGTTTCGCGCCTGCCACTACCAGGACGCTGCGGTCGGCGATGAAACCGTTGATGCTGCAGGCGGTTTGGACCGCCACGTGACGGCTACCGGTGCGCTGTGCGGTGACCTTCGCGACGTCCGTTAGCGTCCCGGATCCTACGGAAATGAGCAGCCGGTTAGCGCCGACCTCGGCGATCGCGCGCTCGACAGTCTCCTCGTTGGCGCGAACCGTCCCGGTGCCGAGTTGGACGACCGGGCACTGCCCGAGCTGCGCGGCGAGCCGCTCCACGACCGGCCCTGCCGGCGTGCAATACGGGCAGCCGTCGCTGAGTATCACCGGTTTCCCCGCCAGTCGCACGCAACTGTCGGTGAGCGCGCGGTCGAGGACCGAGGCCCCGATGCGGACGTCCACCTCGGGTAGGTCGGCGTAGCCTCCCGCGCGCAGGGCCCCGAGGAGCGCGCTTGGTTCGGGCACGGTGATCATCGGGCCAGCGCGGTCTCGACCGCATCGAACGCGGCGAGATAGCGTCCGTAGGCGTCGGCGTACTTCTTGGTCGCCTCGGGGTCGGGGTCGATGGCGGCCGGAGCGAGCCGGACGGCAACCGAAGCCGCAGTGAAGTCCGCGAAGAACCCAGTGCCCACCCCGGCGACCATCGCGGCGCCGACCGCGGTGGCCTCCTCGGTCAGCACGCGCCGCACTGGCCTGCCGAGCACACTGGCCTTGATCGCCGCCCACAAGTTGTCGCGCGCGCCACCGCCGACGATCCGTATCTCGCCGCGACCCAGGCCGAGCGCGTCGAGTCGTTCGACGATGTCGCGCAACGCATATGCACATCCTTCGAGCACGGCCCGTGCGACGTGCGACGGCGTGTGGTTCATCGCGAGGCCGAGCAGGCCCCCACGCATCTGGTCGTTCCACCGCGGTGCCGTCGACCCCGACAACGCGGGCAGGAACAGCACGCCCTCGCTAGCCGGTGGCGCCGCCAACGCCAGGGTGAATACCTCGGCCTGCGTGACACCGAGCAGGGCGGCGAGCCAGAGCGTGCTGCCGCCACTGACGAATCCGGGATTCTCGATCAGCCACGAACCTGGCACCGCATGACCGTGTGTCTCGACGAGACAGCGGGGGTCGCGCACGGGCGCGGCGGACACCGTCGTCACCGGTTCGGCGGTACCGGTGACGTCGACGACGACACCCGCCTCGATCGCACCGGCCCCGACCGACGCGGCGTGTTCATCTCCCGTCCCGACGACAACCGCGCAATTCGTCGTCAGGCCGAGCTCAGCGGCGATATCGGGCAGGAGGGTGCCGACCACCTCGGTTGACGGCCGGAGCGGCGCGAACATGGCCGGGTCCAGGTCGGCCGCGGAACACAGCGCAGCGTCGAAGTCACCGCGGGTGACGTCGTAGACCATCGTCGACGATGCGTTCGCGGCGTCCTGGGCGTGCGAGCCCGTGAGGTGGTGCAGCACATACGATCCGACGGGCGCCAGCGTCGCCGCACGGTGCCAGACAGTAGGTTCGTGGTCGCGGATCCACATCATCTTCGGTGCGCTATGCGACGCATCGGCCACCAGACCGGTCCGCTCGGCGAGAAGATCCTGACCCGCTGCCGCGACCAGTCGATCGCATTGCTCGGTGGCCCGCTTGTCCAGCCAGATGATCGCCCGTCGCAGCGGCTCACCGCCGGCATCGCAGGCGACGACGCCATCTACCTGACTGCCCAGGCCCATCGCCAAGATCCGCGACTTTTCGACGCCTGCCGTCGCCATCCGGACGGCGTCACGAAGTGCGGTGCAGTAGGTGTGCGGGTCCTGCTCCGCCCAGCCGTCGTGCTCGTGGATCATGGCGAGCGCAGCCGAACCGGTGGCCACGACGTCACCACCCTCGTCGACGAGAACAACCTTGACGCTCTGCGAGCCGACGTCGGCTCCTAGGGCCAGAGACACGCCTTCCCTCAGATCACGGTGAGCGAGTTGACGTATCGTCGGCCGCGATCTCGGTGACGGAGACCGTGCCGTAGCCCTCCTGTTCCAGGTTCGCTCCGTGCTGCCCGTGCGACATCGCGAACTCCTCTTCCGGAGACAGCACCAACTTGTGCCGCCCTGCGACCGCGAAGTAGAGCACTCCGATCAGGAAGTAGATGAGCGTGCCGACGACACCGGGCCGGTAGTCCGCATTGAAGAAGAGAGAGATGAGCGCAACCAATGCGATCGCGCCCGCCACCGCGGCACCCCAGACCCCCACCGGGCTGCGGTACGGCCGGACGATGTTCGGCAGCTTGCGCCGCAGCAGGATGAACGCCAGGCACTGCATGAAGTAGGAGATCACCGCGCCGAATACGGCCATGTACAGCAGCGCACCGACGATCTTGCCCGCCAGTGCGTTCTCGCTCTGACCGAGGAAGTAGATCAGCAGCGCCAGTACGTACCCCACCACCGCACCGGCGATGAGCGCGACGTAC
Source organism: Mycobacterium sp. AZCC_0083 (assembly GCF_014202335.1). Classification (GTDB taxonomy): domain Bacteria; phylum Actinomycetota; class Actinomycetes; order Mycobacteriales; family Mycobacteriaceae; genus Mycobacterium. The sequence continues at coordinate 493,962 of NZ_JACHGP010000003.1, forward strand.
GGCGTATTTCTGGTTGGGTGGGTGATCGACAGACTCTTCGGGAAGTATCCCGCGCGAGACAGCGAGTACGTGTTGCGACCATAGGCATAGATGATCGTGAAGAAACTGGCGATCAGCCCGATCAGCCCGATAAGCGCGAGCACGGAGGCCGCCGTGCCCTCCCCGAAGACCGCCTTGAAACCATCGAACAACGGGGTCGCCGACGTTCCGATGCTCGCCGCTCCGCCGCCGACGCCCGTGTTCAGGAACAGGGTGAGAACCGCGAAGAGGACCAGCGTATTGAGCCCCCAGATCGTCGCACGGGGAATGTCCCGCTTCGGATCGTGAGACTCCTCCGCGGCCAGCGGCAGTTCCTCGATCGCCAGGTAGAACCAGATCGCGAACGGCAGGGCGGGGAAGATTCCGGCGATGCCCTTGGGCAGGAAACTGCTGCCGCCTTCGTCCGGTGGGATATTGGTGAGCAGGCTGGCATCGAAGGACCCCGTGAAGAGCACGGCAAGGAAGAAGAACCCAAGGATGCCGAGCGCTGCCACCGTGATCACCACGGTGAACCGCATGGTGATCTCGATGCCGAGGATGTTGATCCCGACGAAGATGATGTAGTAGAGCGCCCACCAGAGCACTGGGCTGTTCCACCACCCGTCGGCTCCGGTCAGGTCGAAAACGATGTCGTGCGAAAGGAATCCCATCGCGCCCACGACGACCGCGGGGGTGATGACGTATTCCATGTTCTCGGCCAACCCGGTGACGAATCCGCCCCACGGGCCCATCGCCGAGCGCGAGAACGAGTAAGCACCGCCCGTGTGGGGAAGTGCGGGCGACATCTCGGCGATGCTGTAACAGAGGCCGTAGTACATGATCGTGATGACGACGCCGGCGATCAGGAGACCACCAAAGCCACCAGCGTCAAGGCCGAGGTTCCAGCCGTAGAAATCCCCTGAGATGACCGCGCCGACTCCGAGTGCCCACAGCGACCAGAAGGCGGCGTGACGACGCAATTTGCGCCGTTCGAAATAGCCGTGCTCCGCGTCGTGATACGTGACCGAGCCTACTGCCCGCGTGTTCTCCGCCATGGCCCCTCCTCGGGATTGAGGCGCAAAGTTGTCAGACAACTTTCTAGAATAATGACTGTTAGATCCGGCCGTCAAGGATCAAGGCGGCATCTGATACGGCCTCGGATCCGACCATCGAGTTCGGTCAGCTCCGGCGGGCGTTCGGTTGGCGATGTCATCACCGCACCCAACGAAACTGGGGCACAATTGACCGTGACGGCGATCGTCAAGGAGCACTGGCGATGCATGAGCTGAAACGCGGGATAGGCACTTTTGGACATCACCATGTCGACGACTCGCTGCGGAGCACCTTCGCCGAGGCGTCCGTCATCACGCGCGTGATCGCGGAGCTGTCCGCGACCCGGCTCGACAAGCAGCTCGTGGCCGGCCTGGCACCACGTCCCGCCAGCGCCCTCGCGGCTCACGTGGCACGATTGGCGTCACCTGGCGAGCGAAACAAGCTCGCGCAGGCGCTGAAAAACAGTGTGTCCGAGGCGCACTCACGCCGGAACCCGATGTCGCCAGGAGTCCCCGTCAACCGGGCAGGCGTCGCAGCCGCGTTGGATGTCATCGACCAAGTTACGCTGCGCCTGCTTGGTCCGGGCCCGGTGAGCGCGCGTGGTGTCGCGCGGCTACGCCTGCTGCTGTCCGACGGTGCCGGGCCGATGTACTGGTCCGGCAGTGGCGACCTGGGCGCCGAACTGCGCGTCGTGCTCGCCGGGCTGTGACCAAATCTGCCGGCGATGGGACCCAGTTGCTCGAGGAAGTTCGCTGATCAGCCGGCCAAGGCTTAAAACATTGCGAAGACGCTTCGGCGTCGTACGGCCCCGCGTCGGGGGTACGAACTGAGGATTCCGACAACTTAGTGACGATCCACGACCGACACGTAGCTGAGAACTCCATGGTCGGAAGCCCTGAGCACCGACAGATTCGGTGAGTTCCTACACCAGGCCAGGTCCACGAGGCCGGGGAACGCCTGTCCTCGTCGATTTCTGCACGAAGGTCGTTCCGACGGCGGCGGTTTCACGACCCTGACGCGGAAGTCGGCGCGTGCTGCGTCGGCGTGTCCCCTGATCGGTGGACACGACATTCATCCGGTCTCTCCACCGGTCACCCGACATACAGCCGTCTGGATTCGCGACATAGTTATCTCATCGCCGGAACACACCGGCAGAGAAACCAAAGAGCAACCCAGACAAAAGGATTGAAGAAATGACCACCATCGCCCGCAACTTCACCCGCTACTGCGCAGTCCCCGGAATGATCGGCGCCGCCGCCCTCGGCCTGGCCGGCATGGCCAACGCCACCACACAGGCACCGACCGGCCCCGGCTACTCCTACAGCCCCGACACCTACGCCAAGCCAGCACCCAGCGCCATCCCCGGCTGGCACAACAACCACGGCCCCGCCCGCATCGCCCACCTGCTCGGCAGCTAGACCCCCGAACCCTTCAGGCCCTCCCGTATATCCCCGGGGAGGGCCTGAAGTTCGTCATGGCTGTACAAACGGCTTGATGAAGGCGACCAGATCATCCTTGGATGGCGGCTCGTAATAGATCTTGGCCTGCGTGTCATTGTCGAAGGACACGATCGTCTCGGTCGCGGCAATCTCCAATGCGTGGTCCGTTCCTTGGGTACCCAGGTCTCGGCCAGAAGAATAGGAGGACGGGTTACACGAGGATCGGTTCGGTCAACTGACCCGCGTCTTGCTTCCGCACTGCGAAGGTCGCAATCGTGTCGGCGAACTGCTTCACACTCTGCTGGTGCAAGAACAGCACGTCCTCCCCTTCGGCGCACCAACTCGGCTGCCCCTCAGCATCGTGCGATCGCCTGAACCGCAACTCGCGCACCGGTTCACAGAAGACTCTCGTCGTGGTCGTGCACGTCTGATCAGTGGTGATGTCTACCTGGATGGGCTTGCCGTCGACCCGGATCACGGTGACCGTTTCCCGCCCCTTGGCCACCCGGATCCTGCCGATCTCGGTATCGCCACCGCCTCGGGCGGCCACCTGAATGACGCCATCGCGCAATGGCACGCTGAGTTCGATCGTCCCGCAGCGAATCCGGTCAAGGCCATCAGACACGAACACCAGCACCACCGTACTGATAATGAATGTCGTTTGCAATAACCGGTCTGCCCACTAGCCTGCCCGCGACGCCAGCCGCGAGCGCCGGTCCGGCACCCGTTCCAGACCCAGATGCCCACGCAAGGTGGTGTGGGTGTACTCGCGACGGAACAGTCCGCGGTCACGCAGGATCGGGATCACGTGGTCGACGAAGAGTTCCAGACCGGACGGGAACACGTCGGGCATCAAGTTGAAGCCGTCTACCGCCCCAGCCAGGAACCACTCCTCGATGGCGTCGGCGATCCGCTCGGGCGAGCCCACCACCAGCCGGTGCCAGGTGATCACCCGGTCCAGGATCTGCCGGACGGTCAGGTTGTCCCTCCGGGCCAGGTTGACCACGATGTCGCGCGCGCCCTGCGAACCGCCCGTGGCCTCGGCGCCGTCGAGCAGCCAGTTCGGCAACGGCTTGTCCCACTCGAGTTCCGAGGCGTCCACGCTGATCTGACCGGCCAGGTGTGCAAGCCTGCGCTCACCCGCCAGGTCATTGAGCTCGCGGTTGCGCCGCTGCGCCTCTTCCTCCGTGCTGCCCAGCACGAACGACAGGCCGGGCATGATCCGAATGGCGTTGCGCGGCCTGCCGTATGCCACCGTCCTGGCCCGCAGATCGTCGGCGTTGCGCAACGCGTCGGGCAGCGACGCCTGCGCGGCGAACACCCCGTCCGCGTAGCGTGCCGCCAGGTCGAGACCGCCCGCCGAGCCGCCTGCCTGGAACAGCACGGGATGGCCTTGCGGTGAGCGCGGCAGTGTCAGCGGTCCATCGACGCGGAAGTACTCGCCGCGGTGGTCGATGGTGCCGATCGCACCCACCTTGCTGAACGCGCCGGTGGACTTGTCCGCCAGCACGGCGTCGTCGTCCCACGAATCCCACAGCGCCCGCACCACGTCGATGAATTCGGCTGCGCGGCTGTACCGTTCCCGCCGGTTCGGCTGTTCGGACGGGCGACCGTTCTGGCCGAAGTTGTTCCACGCGAACGGGTCGCTACTGGTCACCACGTTCCACGCCACGCGGCCGCGGCTGAGGTGGTCCAGCGACGCGAACCGGCGGGCCACGTTGTAGGGCTCCTCGAACGACGTCGACACCGTCCCGATCAATCCGAGGTGCGTGGTCACCGACGCCAGCGTGGACAGCAGCACGATCGGGTCGAGTGCCAGCGGCGGTGCGACCAGCGGCTGGCCGGGCTCCTGGAACAGCGACGGGCTGTCCGCGAGGAAGAGCGCATCCAAGGTGCCGCGTTCCGCGGTGCGGGCCACGTCGATCCAGTACGCCGGGTCGGTGAACCAGTGCGGGTCGGCGCTCGGGTGCTGCCACGCCGCCGGGTGCATGCCGTCGGACAGGACGTTGACCCCGAGGTGCAGCTGCCGCGCCGACGGCGTCACGTCGGCCGCCCAGGCAACGCGAGTTTGCGCACCTCGGGATCCTGAGCGATGAACGTCTGCACCCGCGGGTCGTTGAACGCCTTGATGAGATTCTTCACGTTGGGGGCGTCGACGTAGTTGCTGCCGACGGTCAGTACGGAGGCGAACTCGTCAGGCGACTTCGGCGCGTAGATCAGCTTGTCCTCGGAAACACCTGCCGCAAAGAAGGATTCGGCATAGCCGACGATCGCGTCGAGGTCCGGCAGTGCTCTGGGCTGGGCCCCGAAGTCGAGCAAGGTGAACTTCAGGTTCTTCGGGTTGGACGCAATGTCGCTCTGGGTGAGGGCGGTGACGTCGGCGTCGGGCTTCAGCGTGATCAGCCCGGCTTGCGCGAGATACCAGATCCCCTGGGCGTTGTTGGCGGGGTCGGCGAGCAGGGACACGCTGGCGCCGTCCGGGATCTCCTGCGGCGTCTTGTACTTGTCGGACCAGATGCCGAACACCCAGTGGAAGAACGGGCCGGTCGCTGCCTGCTCCTTGAAGCCGGGGTTCGCGTCGAGTACCTGCTGCAACCAGTGCCGATGCTGGAAGATCGTGCCTGCATACCGGCCGTCGCTGATGGCGCTGTTGATCTGGGTGCTGTCGCCGAGGCCGACGGACGCGACCTTCACGTCGTAGTCCGAGGCGATGTTCTCCCCGATGTAGTCGATGATTCGCTTCTCGGCCGGGTTGGAGTCGAGGTAGACCACCTGCAGCGTGGCGCCCGCCGTCTCGTTGGCCGACTTCGTGCCACCGCCTCGGAAGAACACGAAATAGGCTGCGAGCGCGCCGATTACGACCAAGGCTACGACGAGGTAGGGCCACCAGCGCCGCTTGGCGATGGTGAAGCCGTGCGTGCCGGTGTCTGGCGCTGCTTCATCGATGCTCATCTGAGAATGCCTTCGGTTGGGGATTGTGCCGAAGTGTGGGTCACGACCGATCTGCCGGACAGGTTTTCGATCAGCCTGGCGTCAACCCGCCTGACCCTGTACTCGTGATGATCGCAAAGGTGTTTCCCCGCAACCCGTTCTGGGAGCATTCGCCGGTGATCGAACTGACGAACCTCACCAAGGCCTATGGTCACGGCGACCAGCGCACCGTGGTCCTCGACAAGGTCACGTTCAGCGTCGACGCCGGCGAGATCCTCGCCGTCGTCGGTCCGAGCGGGGCAGGCAAGAGCACGCTCGCGCAGTGCATCAACCTGCTGACGCCACCGACGTCGGGATCGGTCGTGGTGAACGGCGAAGACCTCACCACCTTGTCGGCACGCAAACTGCGCGTCGCGCGCAGGCGCATCGGCACCGTCTTCCAGTCCGCCGGGCTGCTGGAACGGCGCACGGCCGCCGAGAACGTCGCTCTGCCCCTCGAATACCTCGGAGTGACCGCGGCCGAGGCCCGCAAGCGCGTCGCCGAACTCCTGGATCGGGTCGGCCTGGCCCAACATGCCGGGCACTATCCCTTCCAGCTCTCCGGTGGCCAACGCCAGCGGGTCGGCATCGCCCGTGCCCTGGCGCTGCGACCATCGGTGCTGCTGTCCGACGAGGCGACGGCGGGACTGGATCCCACGACCACCGACTCGGTGGTCGACCTGCTGCGGGAACTGCGTGACGACCTCAACCTGTCCATCGTGTTCATCACCCACGAGATGGACACCGTGCTCAAGATCGCCGACTCGGTCGCCCGGCTCGACCATGGCAGCCTCGCCGAATCCGGCCGCCTCGTCGACCTGCTCACCGACCCCCATTCGTCGCTCGGCTCGGAGCTGCGACCTCAACGGGTCGACGCCAAACCTGCTGCCGGACAACAGATCTGGCGGGTCGTTTACGACGCTCCCGACGTGCCGGCGGACTGGGTGGGCCGGGCTTCGCAGGAGCTGGGCGTCCCGCTGTCGGTGCTCGGTGCGTCGGTTCAGATGGTCGCTGGTGTCAGCGTCGGCGGTTTCACGTTGGGCGTCCCAGCCCAGCTGGGCGATCGCGTGCGCGACGTCCTCGGCAGGTACGGCCTGGCTGCCAGCACTGAAGAAAACAACGTGCTAGCCGCGGAATTGAACTCCGAATTGGAGGGCGTGGCATGACCGAGACGTTGCTCGCGAACGCGAAGGTCCCGGCCAACGAACTGCCCGGCCTGCTGTTCCCGGCGCTGCTGGACACCCTCATCATGGTCGGCATCGTCATGGCCATCGTGGTGGCCGTCGGCGTCCCACTGGGCGCCCTGGTACACAATCTGGCGCCGGGCGGCCTATTCGAGAACCCGGCCCTGCACACGACGTTGAGCTGGATCATCAGCATCGGACGGTCCCTGCCGTTCCTCATCCTGATGGCATCGATCATGCCGTTCACCCGGTTCATCACCGGCACCAACATCGGCATCGCCGCAGCGGTGGTGCCGATGTCACTCGCCGGCATCGCGTTCTTCACCCGGATCGTGGAGAACTCGCTGCGCTCGGTGCCGCCCGCCGTCGTACAGGTGGCCCGCGCATCGGGCGGGTCGCGGCTGCAGATCATCCGCACCGCCCAACTGAGCGAGGCCGTCCCGTCGATCATCGGCGGCTTGACCATCAACATCATCGCGATGATCGAGTACTCGGCCATCGCGGGCACCATCGGTGCGGGCGGAATCGGCTACGTCGCCGTCACTTACGGCTACCAGCGATTCGACCAGGGCGTGATGCTGGCCACCATCGTGATCCTGGTGGTCACGGTCGCGGCCGTTCAGCTCACCGGCGATGCCCTTGTCCGTCTGACCACCCCACACCGCAGGCTCCGTTCCGGCGCCGTCCGTCCATTGCGCCGCCGCAATTCCCCCGTCGCTTCGCTCGCCCCCGGCGCGGCCGCCGTCTAACCCGAAAGGTTCAACATGACAACCACTCCCACCACCCCGGTCGACGAGACCAACGACCACGGTTTCGAACTCAAACGCAGGCCCAAGTGGATCTGGCTCGTCGTCGGACTCGTCGTGGTCATCGCCGCAGTGGTCGGCGTCCGATTCTTCTTCTTCGGTGATACCAAGTCCCCCAACGAAATAGCGGGAGCGACGCTGGTAGTCGCCACCAACGAGGGCAACAGTGCCGAACAGTCACTGATCGAGTACATCGCCCGCGAGGTTGCCCCCCGGCACGGCATCAAGGTCGCCTTCCGGGGCCTCGCCGACAGCAACACCATCAACCGCGCCGTCAGCGACGGCGAGGTGGCTGGGACGGTGTACCAGCACAAGCTGTGGCTTGGCCAGGTACTCGAAGCCAATCCCGACTTCCGCGAGACGGCGGCAACCCCGGTCTTCCGTTGGGGTTTCGGCATCTGGTCGGACAAGTACAGTGACCCGTCCCAGCTGCCCGACGGCGCGAACGTCTCGCTATACTCCGACCCGGCGAACGAGGCTCAGGGGCTGTGGCTGCTCGAGCGCGCGGGGTTGATCACGCTGAACCCCGCCGCCGACAAGTGGCAGGCAACGCAGAAGGACATCGTCGGCAACCCGAAGCACCTGAAGTTCACGCTGCTCGACTTCGCCGCCCAGTCCCGCTCGCTGCCCGATCTCGACGCCGCGGTGGGATATACCGAGTACTACCTGGCCGCGAAGGTCCCGCTGAGCCAGCAGATCTTCGCACCGCCCGCGCCCGACGAGTTCGCAGGCCAGCTCACCATCGGCAGCAAGTGGGCGGACACCGACAACATCAAGCGACTCGTCGAGACGTTCAAGGATCCGGCGGTCCAGCAGTATCTGGCCACCGATCCGAGCGTGAAGGACATCCTGCTGCCGATCCAGTAGGCCGCCCCCTGCCGAGCAGTCCGCGCAAGCGCGGCTCCAGCAAACTGCCCTGAATCAGGCCGATTCAGGGCAGTTTGTGCTGCTCGCGCAAGGGACGAGGGAGGCTACCGGCCGCGGGCGGGCTGCGATGCCACCGACGCCGACGACGAGGGCAGCGTGGACGGACGATCGATGATCGTCGAGTCGGGACCACCCACCCGGTACCGCGCGCCGCGGTGCTCGTCGGGCAACCGGTCGCCGTTGCCGAGAAGCTTGTTGCGCAATGAACCCGGCGCGTACGACTCCTGGTAGGCCCCGCGCTCGGTCAGCACGGGCACCACGTACTCGACGACGTCGGAGAACGATCCCGGCGTGATCGCGTACGCGAGGTTGAAGCCGTCGACGTCGGTCTCCTCGACCCACTCCTGCAGCGTGTCGGCCACACTGGCACCGGAGCCGACGATCCGCGGACCCATGCCACCGATCTCGCCCCACTCGGCGATGTCGCGCACGGCCCACTCGCGCCCGTCGGGGTCGGCCGACTGAAATGCCTTGACGGCGGACAGGATTGCGTTCGAGTCGACGTTGCCGATCGGCTCGTCGAGACCGTACTGAGCGAGGTCGACGCCCATCCACCCCGACATGAACACCAACGCGCCCTCCGGGTCGCCGTAGGACAGCAGTTCGGCGTGCTTGGCGTACGCCTCTTCGTCGGTCGCCGCGGTGACGACCGTCGACAGGTTGAAGATCTTCGCCGAGTACGGGTCGCGACCTGCCAGCTCGAGTTCGCGCCGGATCGTCGAAACCGTCTCGCGCAGAATCGCCTTCGTCGGCGCGGCGGTGAAGATGGCCTCCGCGTTCTCGGCGGCGAAGCGGACGCCGCGCGGTGACGAACCCGCCTGATAGATCACCGGGGTGCGCTGCAGCGACGGCTCGGCCAGGTGCACGCCGGGCACGCTGAAGTGCTTCCCGCTGTGTCCGATGTGGTGCACCTTGTCGGGATCGGTGAAGATGCCGCGCTCGCGGTCGCGCACCACCGCGTCGTCCTCCCACGACCCTTCCCACAACTTGTAGAGCACCTCGAGGTACTCGTCGGCGTGGTCGTAGCGTGCGTCGTGGGCGGGCTGGTCGGTTTGACCCATGTTGCGGGCGGCGGCCGGCAGATAGCCGGTCACGACGTTCCAGCCGATGCGGCCGTTGGTCAGGTGATCCAACGTCGAGATCCGGCGCGCGAACGGATAGGGATGCTCGAAACCCGTTCCGGTCGTGATGCCGAACCCGAGGTCGCTGGTCACCAGCGCCATCGCCGACACCAGCAGCAACGGGTCGCCCACCGGGATCTGCGCGGCCTGCCGGATGGCGGCTTCGTCGCTGGCGCCGTACACGTCGTAGGTGCCGAGCACGTCGGCGATGAACAGGCCGTCGAACCGCCCGCGTTCCAGCAGCTTGGCGAGCTCGGTCCAGTACGTCAGGTCCTTGTAGCGCCAGGACTGGTCGTCCGGGTGCTTCCAGAGCCCTGGGGACTGGTGGGCAACGCAGTTCATGTCGAAGGCATTGAAGCGAATCACACGGGTCACCTGGCCAAGCTGCCGTATGTGCGCGGAACCGTCACCGGTTGTGTTCAGCCGGATTGAATTGTCGTGCCAGGCGGCGGACGTATGCTCGAACCATCGGCGAAGCTGCCGGGCTAGGAGCACATCCATGGCGGACGACCACGCCGAACAGGCCCAACGACTCGCAGGTGGAAACACCGCGGCATTGCTCCCGCGCGAGGACCGCACCATCGAAGAGGAACGCCTGCACCGTAAACAGAACCTGGCGGCCGCGTTCCGCCTGTTCAGTCGGTTCGGCTTCGACGAGGGCGTCGCCGGGCACATCACCGCGCGCGACCCCGAACTGCTCGACCACTTCTGGGTCAACCCGTTCGGCATGCACTTCGGGCACATCCGGGTCAGCGATCTGCTGCTGGTGCGCCACGACGGCACGATCGTGCACGGCGACCGGCCGCTCAACCAGGCAGCCTTCGCGATCCACTCGCAGGTGCACGCGGCGCGACCCGACGTCATCGGTGCCGCGCATTCCCACTCGGTGTACGGCAAGACCTGGTCGACGCTGGCCCGGCTGCTCGACCCGATCACGCAGGACGCCTGCGCCTTCTACGACGACCATTCGTTGTTCGACGCGTACTCCGGCGTCGTCCTCGACCTCGAGGAGGGCAAGCGCATCGCGCACTCCCTCGGCGACCACAAGGCGGCGATCCTGCGCAACCACGGTCTGCTCACCGTCGGCCATTCGGTCGAAGAGGCGGCGTGGTGGTTCATCACCATGGAGCGGTCCTGCCACGCGCAGCTCATGGCCGAAGCCGCAGGCACACCCGTCCTGATCGAGCCCGAGATGGCCAAGCACACCGCCGGGCAGGTCGGCACGCACTTCGCCGGCTGGTTCAGTTTCCAACCGCTGTTCGACCGCATCACCCGCGAGCAGCCGGACCTCTTCGAGTAAACATGACGGGACCGGAAGCTGGATTCGACACAAAAGTCGACGAGATCGCCGACGGCGTCTACCGGTTCTCCACCTGGATCCCCGACATCACCGAGAACGGCTTCACGTTCAACCAGTTCCTGCTGACCGGCGAGGAACCGTTCCTCTTCCACTGCGGCCAGCGCTTCCTCTTCCCACAGGTCTCCGCTGCCATTGCGCGAGTCATTCCGATGGAGACGCTGCGCTGGATCTCCTTCGGGCACGTGGAGGCCGACGAATGCGGCGCGATGAATCTACTGCTCGACGCCGCGCCCGACGCTCAGGTAGTACACGGTCCGCTGGCCTGCATGCTGTCGCTGAACGACATGTGCGACCGGCCGCCCGTCGCCGCAGGGGACGACCCCCTCGACACCGGTGGGCACCGGCTCCGCTTCATCGCCACCCCGCACGTCCCGCACAACTGGGAGGCCGGACTGTGGTTCGACCAGACCACGTCGACCCTTCTGGCCGGGGACCTGTTCACCCACGTCGGTCGGTGCCCTGCGATCACCGACACCGACGTCGTCGGACCGGCTCTTGCGGCCGAACGGTTCTTCCACGCCACCGGGCTGACCGAGAACCTGGCGCCGACGCTCGAGCAGCTGGCGGCCTTGAACCCGACCACGCTGGCGATCATGCACGGCGCGTCCTACTCCGGCGACGGTGCTGCACAACTGCGGGCGCTGTCGGACGGATACTCCGCGATGCAAGGTGCGCCATTGCCGTAACTCGGTGCCCGGCTGCGTAGCCTTGGACGCGATGAGGGCACGACGGATCGCCGCATGCGCGCTGGCAGCGGGCGCACTCCTGGTGGGCTGCCAGTCCACGGTCGAGGGCAACCCGAAGGCCAGCACCGGATCTCCGACCGAACCCAACTTCCCCACGTCGCGGCCCAGCCGGTCGTCCACCCCGCCACCGACCACCAGCGCCCGGCCATCGGCGACGCCGACCGCCGCCCCCGGTCCCGGCGACGTGCTGGCGCCGCAGAACGGTTACGTGTTCATCGAGACGAAGTCGGGCAAGACCCGCTGCCAGATCAACACCGAGGAAGTCGACTGCGAGTCCGCGTTCACGAATGCACCGGAAGTCAACGGCTTTCCTGCCAATGGGATTCGGCTGACCGCGGCCGGCAAGGTCGAGTGGATCAGCGGCAACCTCGGCGACATCCCCGTCGAGACCCTCGACTACCGCACCTACTCCGCGCAGGGCTGGACGATCGTCGCTGGCGAGGACGGCACACGTTTCACCGACGACGGCACCGGGCATGGCATGTTCCTCAGCACCAGCGGCGTCGAAGTCTTTTGAGCGTCACACGAAGACAGGAATGACTCCATGAGCGTTGCCCAGCAGGAACGCGCCCTACTCGTCACCACCATGCGCGAGGTGGGACCCGAACATCCCACCTTGTGCGGCGACTGGACGACCCGCGATCTGGCCGCCCACTTGGTGGTACGGGAGGGCCGACTCGACACCGCGCCGGGCATCCTGATCCCCGCGCTCGCCGACTACACCGCCAGAGTGCAGAACCAGGTCGCCTCGGAGACCGACTGGGACGCGCTGCTCGACAAGATCGCGTCGGGACCGCCGACCCTGTCCCCCTTCAAACTCCTCGACGCGGTGGTGAACGTCGCCGAGATGTTCATCCACCACGAGGACGTACGCCGCGCCGTCAGCGGATGGGAGCCGCGCGAACTCGTCGCAGGCACCACCGCGGCGCTGGCGCGACAGGTGCCGTTGATGGCGCGGATGGCGCTGTCGAAGGTGCCTGCCCATCTGTCGTTGCGCACCCCCGAGGGCAAGACGCTGGCCACCGTCGGACGCGGGCCCACCGTGGTGGTCACCGGCGAGCCGGGGGAACTCCTGATGTTCGTGTCCGGGCGCGACGAGGCGCGGGTGACGTTCACCGGCGACGACGACGCCGTACGTGCGGTACACGACGGCCGCAGCGGACTGTAAGACTCCACATCTAGGCTGTCGGGCATGGACTTCCGCGTATTCGTCGAACCCCAACAAGGCGCCACCTACGGCGATCAACTGGCCGTCGCCCGAGCAGCGGAGTCGCTGGGCTACTCAGCGTTCTTCCGGTCCGATCACTTCGTGGCGATGAGTGGCGACGGGCTGCCAGGACCGACCGACTCCTGGGTGACGCTCGGTGGCATCGCCCGTGAGACGTCGACGATCCGGCTCGGCACCATGGTCACCTCGGCCACCTTCCGCTACCCTGGGCCGCTGGCGATCTCGGTCGCCCAGGTCGACGAAATGAGCGGCGGCCGTGTCGAATTGGGACTTGGCGCCGGTTGGTTCGAAAGCGAACACAAGGCGTACGCGATTCCGTTCCCCCCGCTTGGCGAACGCTTCGACAGGCTGTCCGAGCAGCTCGACATCATCACGGGCCTGTGGACCACGGCCATCGGCGAGACGTTCGATTACTTCGGCACCCACTACTCCATCGTGGATTCGCCAGCGCTGCCCAAGCCGGTCCAGACCCCACTGCCGCCGATCGTCATCGGTGGCAGCGGCGCCAAGCGCACGCCTGCGCTGACCGCGAAGTTCGCCTCCGAGTTCAACATGCCGTTCGCGTCGCTCGACGAGCTGAAGACGCAGTACGGCCGGGTGGCGGCGGCGTTGGCCGATGCTGGCCGGGCCGCGGACTCGCTTACCTATTCGGCGGCGTTCGTGGTGTGTGCAGGGCGCGACGAGTCCGAGATCGCGCGCCGCGCGGCCGCCATCGGGCGCGAGGTGGACGAACTGCGCAGCAACTCGCCGTTGGTCGGCACGCCCGACGAGATCGTCGACCGGTTGACCCCGTTCGCGGACGCAGGCGTGCAGCGGGTGTACCTGCAGGTGCTCGACATGTCGGATCTGGACCACCTGGAGCTGTTCGCCGAGGTAGTCGGCCAGTTCAGCTGATCAGTCCAGGGAGCGGGGCCCGCGGCTACTATCAGTCCCCGTGACCGATGACCGCGACGACGACCCTCAGGGCCCGCCGTGGCACCAGCGCACGTCCACCGTGGTCGGCGCGAGCATCGTCGGCCTGCTCGTCATCGGCATCGTCTACCTCCTGGGTTCCTACATCGCGAGTGAATTCAACACACCCGATCAGGCGCCCCAGTACTACATCGACGAGCCGACCTTCTCGAGCAGAACGAGCTCCACGTCGCCAACCACCACGACCGAGACCGTCACCAGCACCAGCCCGCCGGTGACCACCGACATCAACGGCGACGAGACGACCACCTCGAGCACGGACACGTCCACGACCCGTGGCATACCTCCGCGGACCCGAGATACCGACAACGGCTCGACCACCAGTCGGAGCCGGCCACGACTGAACGAGACGCGCACGCTGTATCCGCAACCGTAGGTGTCACGGGCGAAACATCGGCCTAGGGGATGACCGGCGGCGCTGTTGATGACGGCGGTCCCACCGGCAGCGGCAATGGCAACTCCAGTGGCGGTAGGGGTGGCGGCTCCACGGGTGGCGGCGGCGGACTGGTCGATGTTGAGGTGGTCGTCGACGTCGACGTCGAAGTGGATGTCGAAGTCGAGGTCGGCGTCGAAGTAGGGGTCGAAGTAGGGGTCGACGTCGGCGTGGTCTCCGTGGTCGTGGGCGTCGTGGTCTCCGTGGTCGTGGTGGTGGGCGTCGTCGTCACCGGCGCGGGCGGCGGATCCTGCGGCGCCGGGGCCGGTGCCGGCGCCTGTCGTGGCGGTGGCGCCTGGGTGTAGCGGACGTTGGGCCTGCCGCCCTCGATGACCGTCTCCGTGACGACCGGCGGCGCGACGGCATCGGCGCCAGCCGCGGCCGCAGGAACCCGAGCGTCGGACATCGTCGGCGTCGCGCTGACGGTCGGCATAGGCGACGCGGCGTTCGCGGACTTGGTGTCCGTCGTGACCACCAGACCGACCGCGGCGACCACCGCAGCGCAGGCGGCCGCCGCGAAGAGCAGTGCGGGCCGTTGATACCAGCGCAGGGGTGGCAGCGATTCCGCCTCGTCGATGGCGTGATCGAACACCACCTCGGGCCGGGCATTGCCAGTGTCGTCGAACGAATCCCGCTCCAGGCCAACCTCAATGGGTGACTCTGACCACGCCAACGACGCGACGACGGGTTGCGCGACCTGCGGCACGACAGCGGCCGGCACCACCCCGATCCTCGGTGCCACTACGAGTCGGGTTGCGGTTTCGGGTTCGCGACCACCCAGCATCGCTGCGCCTATCGCCGCGACGGTTTGAGGGTGGGCCGTGGTGGTCACCGGCATCCGGAGCGCTTCGGAAAGGCGTTGCGTGACAAGGGGCATGCGTGCCCCACCGCCGACCGTCGCGATGGCGGCGAGGTCCGCGTGCCAGATGCCGTTGCGCCGCAGCGTGTCGTCGAGTGCGGCGAGCACGCCATCCAACGGTTCGCGCACCACCGACTCCAGCTCCGCGCGGGTGAGCCGCAGCGTCGTACCCGGCCGCGGCCCTCGCAATCCCACTGCGGTCTGAAACGACAACCGCTCCTTGGTGTTTCGAACGCCGTCCCGGAACGACGTGAGCGATGCGACCGCCGACGTGCTCGACGGGTCGACGTCCAGTCCGGCGAGCAGATGGGTCAACAATGCGCGGTCGACCAGGTCGCCGGAGAAGTCGTCGTAGCGGACGGCTTGGCCGATGGCGCGGAAGTCTTCCCCCGCGTCGGCGAGGGTGATCGTCGTCCCGGTGGCCCCGAAGTCGCACAGGGCGACGATGCCTCGGGCGGGCAATCCGGGGTGGGTGCGCAGCGCCGTCAGTGCGGCGACGGCGTCGGACGTCACCATCGCATCGGGAAGCAGCGCGCGCATTCGATCGACGAGGGTTGCTCCCCAGTGCGCAGGCACCGCCACACACGTCGCACCGGTGCGGCCGTGAGCGCGGCTGAGGTCGGCCAGTGCCTCGACCACCAGACGGTCGGCGGGGTGCGCCGAACCGTCGGCGGCGACGATCGGCACCGGGTCGCCGAATCGCTCGACGAAGCCGGTCAGGACGGTGCCACGCCAGGTCACCGCCGCCTGCCGGACGGTCGCGCCGCCGTCGGCGCGGGCGGCAACCAGATTCGTCGCGCCGACCGACAACCCCACACAATCACGCATGTCCGGTATGTCGTCGAACGGACCCGAATCGTTAGCCGGCGTCAGCGACCCCGGGCGGCGTAATCGGCCACCATCGCCTCCGCGCTGCGCACCGCGGCCCGGCAGGCACGTGTGGTGAACGGATCGTTGAGCGGGTGGTCGGCCCTGCGCCGCCAGCGCTGCGCCGCCGCGAACGCCGCTCGGGGCCCGTCGTAGGGCGCGTCGGGCTGCAGGCCCAGCCTGCTGGCCGCGTCGGTGCCGGAGCCGCCGATGATGCGCCTCAACGAGGTGATCTCGTCGTCATTCAACGTCGTTGCCCGCGAACGCAACTGGCTCAACAGCCGCAGTTCCTCGAACGCGTGGGTGTCGGCGAGCAGCGGATCGATGTCGGCCAGGATGTAGGGCGTGGCGTAGATCGGATTGGCCTCGACGAAGCGGCGCAGCGACAGCAGCGCCGTGTGGGCCTTGAGCAGGTCGGAGCGCTGCGCGAACTGCTGGTCGATCACGTCGCGCAGGGCGATCAGGCCGCTGCGTTCCAGCAGCTCGTCGGCCAGAGCCACCGAGTCGCTGATGCCCGCCCGCAGCACCGCGATCGAGATCCTGATGCCGAACATGCCGAACCGGTCAAGCAGCGCGGTGCGGGTGGCGGCGTCGACCGGCAGTGCCGGGCCTTCCGTACTGTCCTCGCGGACGAAACGGTCGACCGAGAGCATCGCCTTGGTGAGCTCGGCGGCGTCCACCCCTGCGAGTTTCTCCAGCGCGACGAACTCGCTCTGCCGCAACGTGCGCGCGGTCAGCGCAAGCAGGCCCGATACCGGGACGACAGCCTGGCAGATGCCGGTCTTGTCCATCTCTGCGGTGAATCTGGTGGCGACGTCCTTGGCCGACAGCATCGCGTCGATCCGGCCCGCGCCGATCTCGTCGGCCCGCGATGCCACCCCGATGACGCCGAGCGCACCGGCCGAGCCGCCGACGAGGGTGCCGATCTGCTTGAGCAGCGCGATGTCTGCCGCGTTCAGCGTGCGCAGCAGGAACACCACCGCGTCGACCCGAGGCACGCCGTCTTCGGGGACGAGCAGCCGCAGCGTGCGCTCGGAGACGTCGCGGGACAGCGACGACGTGCCGGGGGTGTCGATGATCGTGGTGTCGATCAGCTCGGCGGCGGGCCACTCGACGTCGAGGTCGACGACGTCCTCGGGGTCGAGGCTGGCGAAGTCGAACGTCAACGCCCGGTCGCCGGGATCCCTGGCGATGGGCACGTTGGAGCGGCGCCCGCCGCGGTGATTCGCCGTCACCTTGGGGGTGGGCCCGTTGCGGAACCACGTCACGATGCGGGTGGCCTCGGTGGCGTCGGTGGGCGCGATGTCCTCGCCGACGAGCGCGTTGACCAGCGTCGACTTGCCCGCCTTCAGCGTGCCCGCCAGGGCGATCCGGATGGGCTGGTTCAGCCGCTTGCCGATCCACTCCAGTTCGTTGTGCACGTCGGGACGTTCGCGGTACGCCGGATCACCACGGTAGGCCTGAATGGTCCCCCCGAGGATCCCGCGCACTCGATCGCTGGTGCTCATCGGGTAACCAGCTTAAGCACTACGGCTGCGAGGTCACCTGGCGACGGGCTCCGGCTGGGCTTCCGGCTGGGGCGACAGGTTCACGGCGTGCTCGGTGACCTGGCGCAGGATGTTGAGTTGACGCTCGAGTTCCTTGACCCGCGTGGCGCGTTCGTTCTCCTCGAGTTTCGCCGCAGCGAGCGAGGCCTGCAGCGATTCGTTCAGTGAGCGGGTGGTCTGGTTGGCGATGCCACGGTAGTGGTCACGCAGCTGGCGTTGAATCCCCTTGAGCCGGTCGCGCGACTCCTTGCTGACGATGAAGGAGACGTCGTCGACGAAGCGGCGCATGTTGCCCTTGGCCTCGTTGCGCACCCGCGCCATCCGGTTCTCCATGTCCTCCTTGTAGGCCTTGCGGCCCATCACCAGACCGGCGCCGAGCGACAGCGGGTTGAACATGCCAAGCCCCGCGAAGGACGTGATCATGCCGAACATCAGCACGCCGCCGTAGGACCCGCGCATGCCGGTAACCACCTTGTGGCCCTTACCGATCGGCTTGGCCTCCAGTTTGGCCACGGACTTCATCTCACCGAAGCCCGCGCCCATCTCCCGCGCGTCGATCTGGGGCATGTCGACGGCGTCGATGCCTGCTTCCTGGAAATTGTGCGCCACCTCTTCGGCGAGTGCCCCCGCACGCTGGTAGGCCCAGACGAAGTTGTCGCCGACGGCGGTGGCGATAGCGTTCTCGAGTTCGGCGCCGATCTCGGCCCAGTGTTGCGTCGGGTCGCATCCGTCGATGACCTTCTCGGTGTGCTGGGTGATCGCCCGGAACCGGCCCCGCAGGTCGTGGTCCACGTCGGCGGTCAGGTCGGTGATGCCGTCGTTGAGCACCTGCTGCCACAGCGCGGTCTGCGCGAGCGCATCCATGGCTTCCTGCTTGCGCCGCTCCAGGTCGGCGGTCAGCCGGTCACGGGCCTCGGGGTCGTTGATCGCCGAAAGCTCAGTGGTGACGGCGAGGGTCAAATGCTCGGCGGCGGAACGCACTTCGGCAAGCACCTGGTCGCGTACCCGGTCGTTCTCCCTTGACAGCACCTTCTCGCTGAGGAACTTGACGATGGCGGGGAAGTTCGACTCCTCGTTGAGTTCCTTGTCGTTCATCTGGATGGCGTGGCTGCGCAGTACCGAAGAAACTGGAGTGACCGGAACACTCACGCCCACCCGCTGCAGATGCGCCTGATTGGCCGCGACGATCTCGCGCCAGTGCGGGTAGAGATCGGTCTTGGTCGCCAGAATGGTTGCCAGCGGGCAGATTTCGAGCGCCTGCCGGATGAAGATCATCTCCGGTTCGGTGAACTCCTGGCTGGTATCGCTGATCATCAGCATCGCGTCGGCGTCGGGCAGCAGGCCCAGGGTCGACGAGAGGTGCGGTTGGCCGTGACCGCCGACCCCTGGGGTGTCGACGAATGCGAGGCCGTTCTTCAATAACGGGCTTGGCGCGGTGATCTCGACGCGCAGCACCTCGCGGCCACCGGCCTGGGGTGCGCGCCGCAGATCGGTCTGCACCTCACTCGGCGGGATCTCGATGACCTCGGGCTCGGCGCCGTCGCCCCGCGACACGATCAGCCGCGCCGATGCCTTCTCGCCGTAGGACACGACCGTGGCCAGCGCCGTGGTCTCGTCGTCGCCGACGCGGGCGACGGGCACGTTCAGCAGCGAGTTCAGCAGCTGACTCTTGCCCTGCTTGAGCTGGCCTGCGATCACCACCCGGATCTGCGGGTCGGAGATCCGCTCCTTGGCCTTGCCGAGGCGTTCCACCAGGTCGCCGCGATCGTAGGTGGCCGCGATCTTGGTGCTGTGGTCGATCAACTCGACGATGACCTTGACCTTGCGGGGATCGTTCGGTTGCGTCATTTCCGTCCTTCTTCTTCCCGCTGGGTTGTCTCAACGGTAGGCGCGCGAACTGGCGGGGACCACCCCGATCAGAGGGAGTCCCCGCCAGTTGGTGTTATTCGGTTGTCTCGGACTAGAACAGGCCCACGTCGTTGCTGACGTCGACGTGCGTCTCGACGGTGGCGTCGTGGCTGTCGTGCGTCGAGTTGTCGTCGTGGCTGTCGTGCGTCGAGTTGTCGGAGTTGTCGACCGAGTTGTCGTCGTGGCTGGCGTCGACACCGCCGGACACGTCGTGACCCGCATTGACCGTGGTCTGATCGCCACCGACGGTGGTGCTGCTGTCGTGCGAGGAGGCGTCGGTCAGGATGATCGACCCGCCGCCACCGCCGCCGCCGGCGTTGGCCTCGGAGTCGTTGCCGATGCCGAGCAGGCCGCCACCACCGCTGGAGCTGGCGCTGCCGCCGTGTCCGCCGGACATGTCGTTGTCCTTGATGATGTTGCCCTCGTTGCCGGTGATGATGTCGCCACCGGAGTGCTGCGAGCTGTCCGAGACCTCGGTGTCGTTGCCTTCGCCGACGATGACCGGCGAATGGTCGCCTGCCTCGATGACGCCGGTGTTGGCGTTGTTGTCGTCACCGACGACGTTCCCGTCGCCCTCGACGTTGGTGGTGTCGATGTCGCCGGCGTTGCCGGTGTTCACCACGCCGCCATCGGTGGCGGTGTTGGTGGTCTTGTCACCGAACGTGATGTCGCCGAAGCCCAGGTTGAAGGCGCCGTTCTGGGCGTTGGCCCCTGCCGCCTGATCCGGGCTCATGAAGTCGTTGTTGCTGGCGACCTGAGTGGCGTTGTGGCTGGCGAAGTCGGTCTGGGTCTGCGGCGCGAACGTCGTCTGCGGGGAGAACGGCGAGGCGATGCTGTGGTAGTCGGACACTGCGCGCTGCAGGCCGTGTACCGGATCGCCGCCGCCGAGGGCGAGACCCGCAGGAGCCGCGGTGGCTGCCACGGAGGCGAACTGCGCCGCGCTGACGTTCGGCAGGCCGGCGTCACGCATGGCGCCTTCCGGGTCCTGGACGAAGGACGCTGCCACGTCCGGGCTACGGAACAGGTCGAGGATGTAGTCGAGCAGAGTGGTCATCGGAGTGCCTTTCGGTTGTCTGGTTCTTGAGTCTGTCGCTGGAGTGTCCGGCGAACTGATGACTACGTTATGGACCCGCGAACCCCGGTGAAACGGGGCCGACGCCCCTCACTCCACCCCCCGATGCAGGGGTATAGGGGGATCCCCCATTAGGGGGTTAGGGGATGACTTGGGGCATGGGCAAAATTCGGGTTCTACCTGCACAGATACGATAACAGCGCGGCCCGTGTCGGGCCGCGCTGTTCATCGATGCAGAGCTCGGAGCTAACTGAAGATGTCGAATCCCGGGTCGTCGTGCTGCGGGAGGTGATCGTCGACCACCGCATGGCCCCAATCGTCCTGCGGGCCGTCGTCCGGCACGGGTGCGTCGTCGATGACGGGGCCATCGAAATGCAACGACGGATCGTCGGCAAGGGCGACCGCAGGCACGGCGCCGTCCCCTGACGGGTCGTCACCGCCGTCGATACCGGTCGTCAACAGATCGTCATGGGTGTCCACGACGTCGGTCGCGATGGTGTGCGCGTCGTCGACGCCCTGCAGCGGCAGATGGTCGCCGAACGCGTCGAACGCGGCCGTTGCCGCACCGCTGGCCCACACGTTGCTTCCGGCATCGGTGTCGAACGAGTCGAACCCCGTCGATGGCACGGCCGCGGACAGCGACTCGGCGACGACGGGGATCAGATGGTTGACGTCAGCACTGGTGACGTCGGTGAGATTCGCGTCGGCAATGGCCTGAGCGGGGTTCGCCGCATAGTGAGCGGCCGCGTCGGGATCACGCACGACCGACATGACGAAGTCGAGGAGCGAGTTTGCCATGACACACCTCCCTTTCGAATCGGCGATACGTGGATGAAGCGTCTTTGGTTCGACTTGAATGGTATCGACGCAGGACGCCGACGAGATCGGTGTCGAGCCCACCCCCGTGAGGACGCCGTTAGGGGATAGTCCATTAGGGGATACACGCCGTTAGGGGGAATGCCGGTGCGGCCCACCACGGGCGGTTAAGGTGAGCACTTGCCTTCTCGACCCAATGCGGTCCAATTCGCAGTATCCGATACGAGCATGGGATGTGGGTGTCAATGAGCGACGCACTGGGGTTGTCCGTCGGGACCACCAATCTGGTGGCGGCCCCGGGCAATAACCCCCCGCTCACACGTCGGTCGGTGCTGACGCTGTTCAACGACCGCGGTCCGGAGGTTGGCGATTACGCCGGTCCGAACCCGCCGCGTCTGGTGTTGACCGGATTCGTCGAGCGCGTTGGCGATCCAGTGCCCCTGGTCGCCTCGGACGGCTCGTCGCATCGTGGCGAGATCGTCCTCGTCGAGGCGCTCGACGGCTTGGCCCGTGCCGTCGGCGGCGGCTCGCCCGTCACGATCGCCGTGCCCGCGCACTGGGGACCCGGAGCGGTCGGAGCGCTGCGCAGCGCATTGCGCGCCAAGCCCGGTCTGTCGCCCGGCGGTGTTCCGCCCATCCTGATCCCCGATTCGGGGGCCGCGCTTGCAGGCCTGCGTGCGGCGCCGGGGCTGCCGAACGAGGGCGTTGTGGTGTTGTGCGACTTCGGCGCAAGCGGCACGAGCATCACCCTGGCCGACGCCGCCGCGGGTCTGGCGATCATCGGCGAGACGGTCCGTTCGGTCGACTTCTCCGGTGACCTGATCGACCAGTCACTGCTCAACCACGTCGTCGCGGGCATTGCCGACGCCCGGAGCGCCGACCCCGCGGCAACGGCGGCGGTCGGATCGCTGACCCACCTTCGCGACCAATGCAGGCAGGCCAAGGAACGGCTCTCTGCCGACGCCGCGACGGTCATCCCCGTCGAAATGCCCGGCTTCGCCTCGGACTTCCGGGTCACCAGGGCCGAACTGGAAAGGCTCATCGAACAACCGCTCGCGGGTCTGGTCGCCGCGGTCGACGACACGTTGCAGCGTCACCGCATTCCGATGGCGAGCATCACCGCGGTGGCGACCGTCGGTGGCGGCGCCGCGGTACCGCTTGTCACGCAGAGCCTTTCGGAGCGGTTGCGGGCTCCGGTGGTGACCACTCCCCAGCCGCAGCTCGTCATCGCCGCGGGCGCGACGGCCGCCGCCGCAACGGGTTTCGCCGCAGAGGCTCCCACCGGCATGGGGCCGGTCGCCGACGCACCGACGGGCCTTACCCCGACGATGGGTTGGGTCGCGGGCGCACAACCGCCGCCGCAGGACGCGCCGCCGCAGGATGCGACGGCGCTCGCCAACCAGCTGGCGTGGTCGCAGGATCAGCCCGGCGGTGGTGAGCCGGTGCCCTACGCAGGCGCGGAGTACCAGTCCGAGTACGTCGGTCCCACCGACGCTCGCCCAGAGGTCGCGTTCGCCCACGAGGAAGAGGACGATCGCCCCGACAACGAGCCACTGCCCTGGTACAAGCGGCCGCCCATCCTGTTCGGCGCTGCCGCGGCGGCGGTCCTGCTGTCCATCGGCGGGTACGCCGCCGTCACGCTCACCAGCTCGGACAGCCCGTCCACCCCGGTCACCGAGAACGTCACGCTCACCAAGACCGGATCCGACGGCTTGATCACCACGACGGTGGTCCCGGCGTCGTCGTCGACCCAACAGAACACCGGAGGGTCGGCCACCACCACCACCACCACCACGGCGTCGAACTCGGATTCACCGACCAGCACGACGACCACCACCTCGCCCACCACGACGACAACGACGACGACGACCACCACCACCACCACCACCACCACGACTACGACGACGACCACCACCACCACCACCACGCCGACGACGACCACCACGACAACGACGGTGCCCGTCACCATCACCACCACGACGGTCGTGCCGCCGCCCACGTCGCAGGCGATGATTACCGGGCAGACGGCGCCGGCGTCCCTACCGTCTTCGGCGGCATCGGTTCCGTCGGTGCCGGTAGCCGAAGTGGTGCCCGTCAGTCCGTGACCGTGCATGACGTCGTCGCGGCGTTGACGGCTCGGGATCCGACGAAGCCGGGAGAACCAGCCAAGGTGCTGGTGTCCGGAGGGATCGGCACGGGGAAGACGTCTGCGCTCGGTGACATCCGCTCGGCGCTGCGGGATGCGGGCATCACCGTGATCGCGCGACCACCGCGGGATGGCGATCCGGCCGGCGCCGCGGTCGTCATCGATGACGCACACCTCCTCGGTGGGTCCGATCTCGACGAATTGGCCGACCTGGTAAGCGATCCCGTCACCACGGTGGTGATCGCGGCCGAACCGCTTGCACATCATCCGGCGCTTGCGGCGCTGTCCACCGCGCTGGCGCGGCAGAACCCCGTCGTGACGCTTGGCGCGTTGGCGCCCGCCGAGGTGAACCGATCGCTTGCCGAGACCCTCGGTGCGCCACCGCCTGTCGAGCTCGTTCGGGCGGTGATGTCGACGACGGCGGGGCTGCCCTTCCTGGTGCGCCCGGCCGTCGCGGCGCTCGGATCGCCGGATGGCGACTCGCAGGCGGGAGCGGTCGCTCAGGCGGCCCGCGTAGCCCTCATCGAACGGTTGCGCCGCGTCGATGAGGCGGTCCTCGACACGCTGTTGGTGTCATCGCTCAATCCCGAGCTCGGGCCCGACGACGTCGCCGCCGCGCTGCGCACCGACGTCGAGCGCGCCCACACGCTGGTGGACCGGGCGCGGGCCAGTGGCCTCATCGCGCCGTCGCACAGCCAGACCTTCCTTGGTTCGCTGCACGAGTGTCTGTCGCAGATCATCGGCGCGACCCGGCACTACGACATCGAGGTTGCACTACTCCGCACACAGGTCGAGAAGTCCACGCTGTCAATGGATCTCGCACTCAAGCTGGCCGACCATGGTATGCGTCATCCCCAACTCGCCGATGCGCTCACCGACCTCGCCGCACGTAATCAGGGCCATCCGGGGCGGTCCGCCCGGCTCTACCGCGCAGCCACCGAAGTCGGCGCGACCGCTCTGACCGCGCGACTCGCCGATTCGCTTGCTCTGACTGGAGACTGTGGCACTGCTGGACGGCTGGCCGACGAACTCCTGACCTCCGAGGACCCGGCGGAGCGGGCCGCCGCGGTGCGGATCGCGGCCAGCGTTTCGGCGCACGACGGCGGCGCGGCACAGGCCGCCGAGCTGTTTCGCTGGCTGGGCTCCTACCCCGACGCCGTCGTCGGCGCGGCAGGGGCGATCGTCGCCGTCGGTGTCGGTGACGCCGCAGCGGCACGCACGGCGGTCGACATCGAGAATGCGGGGCCGCCGACCTCGACCGCACGCGCCGCACGCAGTCTGGCGGAGGGCCTGATCCAGACTCTCGACTCGCCGTATCCGACCGCGATTGCCCGTCTGGCCCAGTCGATTACGACCGATCAGTCGGCTATCGGCGTCTCCCCCGACACGCCGGCCGCACTGGTGACACTGGCGGCGTTGCACGGCGGCGACCCCGTCCGCGCCCGCAGCGTCATCGCCCGCGCGGTCCGCGCCGCAGGTGACGACGAGGGCTTCGTCGCACCCCGGCATCGACTGCTGCTCGGGTGGGTCCGGATGCAGGAGGGGCAACTGGCCGCGGCGGCCGCCGACGTCACGATGGCGAGCACCGGGGCCGAGCTGCACCGCAGGGATGCGCTGTGGGCCGCGGCCCTGGAGACCGCCATCGCCAGGCGCGGCGGTGACAGTGGGTTGGTGCAGAAGCATTGGTACACCGCGATGGAGGTGCTGACCGAGTACTCGCTGGATCTGTACTCGCTGCTACCGCTGGGCGAGCTGTGGGTTTCGGCCGCCCGGCTCCGACAGGTCGACCGGTTGCAGCACACCATCGACGAGGCGTTCAATCTGCTGGGCGCCCTTGGCAATCCGTTGTTGTGGTCGTTGCCGCTGCATTGGTCGGGCGTGCATGCGGGCATCCTGGCGAACTCGCCGGAGGATGTGGCACCGCACGGTCAGGCGCTGACCGCGGCCGCCGGTCACAGCGCGTTCGCGAAGGCGCTGGCCATCGCGGGACGCACGTGGCTGCGGGTGCTCGCCAACCACGTCGACGTCGATGAGGTGACCGTCGCCGCGCGGGCGTTGGCGCAGTACGGGCTGGGCTGGGATGCGACGCGGCTGGCCAGTCAGGCTGCCCTGCACACCCCCGACGGGCGGATCTCGGGGGCGATGCTGCAGTTGGCCCGCGACCTCAAGCTCGCCACGACGGGTCAGGACGACGTCGACGTACCGGCCGCGGTGGCCTCGACGCGTCAGCCAGGATCGTCGATGCCGCCATCGTCGCGGCTGTCCGACCGGGAGCGCGAGGTCGCCGAACTGCTGCTGCAGGGTCTGCCCTACCGCGACATCGGTAGCCAACTCTTCATCTCGGCCAAGACCGTCGAGCACCACGTCGCGAGGATCCGCCGCCGGTTGGGCGCCGAATCGCGGTCCGATCTGCTGTCGATGCTGCGGGCGATCCTGGGCTCACCGGCCTGAGCGATCCCCGCCGCCGGCGTCGAGATTGCGTCCACGGTCGTGAATCCGCGACCCGCACAGCCCTCAACGCAATATGAGCGGCTCCGCACACCGCGGCGGTCACAGGTAGTGTCCATTCACATGCCTGACGTGATGGATTGGGATGCGGCCTATCGCAACGAGATCTTCGCGGGTCCACCGCGGAGCGTGGGCTCGGTACGGTCGAGTTCCTCGAGCGCGACGTCACCAAGCTGGCTTACGACGCAACGTTGAACACGGTGCTGGACCGCACGCTGTTTCACTCGCTACCACTCGAGGCGCGCGATGAGTACCTTCGCGTGATTCACCGCAGCGCCGCACCGGGCGCGTCGCTGTACATGCTAGTCTTCACGACCGACGCGCTACCGGCCGACTCGCCGTTCCCCGTGCCGAACCTGGTGACCAAGGACGAACTGCAGCAAGCGGTTTCGGCTCATTCGGACATCGATTCCATCAACCCGGCGTTCGTCTCCGTCCAGCTGCCCGACGTGCCGAACCTGCCTGCCCACGATTTCGAGGTGGACCCGCGTGGCCGGGTGAAGCTGCCCGCGTTCCTGCTCGCCGCCCACAAGCGCGGTTAGGAGCGATCCGCCACGGGTCGCTCGCCGTTGACCGCAAGTGTGTCATCGGGCCCACCCAGCGAGAACGGGATGAACCCTCGCGCGAGTAGGTCTCCCATCGCGGTTCCGTCGAGCGGGTGTGACAGCAAGAAACCCTGTGCGCGAACGCAACCCAGGCTCAGCAGCGTTCTGGCGGCTTCCTCGGTTTCGACGCCTTCGGCCACCACCTCCAACTCGAAGGCGTCGGCCAGGGCGACGATCGCGCGCGCGATCGCCAAGTCCCCTGCGTTGTTGCCGAGCTCGCTGACGAAGCTGCGGTCGATCTTGATGGTGTCGACCGGGAGTGACTTCAGGTGGGTCAGCACGCTGTGCCCGGTGCCGAAGTCATCGACGGCCACCTTCACCCCGACGGCCTTCAGCCCCGCGAGCGTGACGCGGGCCGCCTCGATGTCCTTGACGACAACGCTCTCGGTGATCTCAAGGCACACCGAACCCGGGTCGAGGCCGAACTCGTCGATGGTGCGGGCGACGCTGTCGACGAATCCCTCCGCGACGAGTTGCACGGGTGACACGTTGACGCGCAACACGATGTCCTTGGCCAGCCCGGCTAACCGCCATCTGCTCAACTGCGCGCACGCCATCTTCAGCACGAGCCGTCCCAGTTCGCCTGCGAGGTTGGTGGATTCGGCGACGGCGATGAACGAGTCGGGTAGGAGCAGTCCCCGCGTCGGATGATTCCAGCGGACCAGCGCCTCGGTCGCCACCACCGCCCCGGTCCGCAGGTCGACCTCGGGTAGGTAGTGCAGAACCAAACCGCCGCTTTCGATTCCGCCGCGCAAGTGCAACTCGATGTCGTTGCGGAACTCGCTCTTCAGGGCCAGGTCTTCGGTGAACACGGCGACGGCGTCACCGCCGGCACTCTTGGCCGACATCAGCGCCTGGTCGACTTGGCGCATCAGATCCGACGCAGCGTCGCGACCGGGAACACCCACCGCCACGCCGATGCTGACGGTGCGGTTCAGGATCTCGTCGTTGATCGTGACCCGCCCGCGCAGACCCGCCTGCACCCTGTGGGCGTAGGACTCGGCCTCGGCCAGCCCCATCGGTGCGGCGGGGATGACCATGAATTCGTCGCCACCAAGTCGTGCGATCAGATCGGGCTCGCCGACGGGTTCGCGCAGTCGGCCTGCAAAGAACGCGATGAACCGATCCCCCGCGTGATGGCCGAGGAAGTCGTTGATGGCCTTGAGCCGGTCCAGGTCGAGGAACAGCGCCGCAACCGGACCCGGCTGACCGGCCGCGAGGCGGCGTTCAAGGTGGGCGATCAGTGCCCTGCGACTGTAGAGACCGGTCAGGTCGTCGTGCTCCGCCAGGTACTTGAGCCGGTTCTCAGCGAAGATGCGCGCCTGCAACTGCGCGAACAGGGTTGCGATCATCTGCAACGCGTTCAGTTCGTCGACGGTCCATTCACGGTCACCGAACTTGACGAAACCCAGTACACCCGTGGTGACGTCGCCTGAGAGCAGTGGCACGCACGCCAGCGAGATCGACGGGACGGTAGTGCCCTCTTCGATGCGGCGCTGGTATCCGTCGGTCGCCGGCTCCGGCCGGATCACCAGGGGCGCCTTGAGGTGTTCGGCCGCCGCGAAGACCGGATCTGCGTCGGCGAAGTACACCACTCCGATGGGGTCGGGGTCGGGAACGTACGCCCGTACCGGCCCCTCTGCGATCAGCTTGGTGGCATGGAGCTCATGATCGTTGTGACGCAGGAAGCAAGTGTCGAGTACGAGATAATCGGCCAGGTCGGTCAGCACGTGCTCACTGATCGCGATCGCGGTGTCGACGTTCGCCGCCATCAGTTCTGACGCGACCTTGGTGACGACCTCTTCGAGGCTGCGCGGCATGCCCTTACGGTAACCAAGGTGAATTTTTACGCAAACGCAAACGATTCGTGTCTCTGCGGCTCTTCACCGATGTCGGCGCGCTGCTGGCCAGGCGCAACACCAAGATCTGAGCAGCGCCGGGCTCGGTACCGACGAGTGCACGGAACTGCGATTGCAGTGTCGCCAACTCGTCGCAGAAGGCGCCCGACAGCTCCTTGAGCTCCTCGGGCGTGCGGGCGTAGAGGAAAACCGGTGATACGGGTTGGACCGCCAGGCCGTGTTGTTGCGCGGTGATCCACACCGCCTCCATGGCCGATCCGCCGCGTACGAAGTCGGCCAATTCGTGGCCGGTCACCGACACGACGGCGAGCCCAGAGCTGGCCTGCACCCGATCCCTGGTGTCGTCGCCGAGCGCCGAGCCTGCGTTCCATTCGGCGAGGTGGGCCATCACTTCCGGACGACGAAGGATGCCCATGACGGCGTAGTCGCCCGGATCGAGTTCGAGGCTGCGCACGTCGATACCGGCGTCCGGGTCAGGGTCTCCCGGCCAACGAAGCTCGGAGAACATCTCCGCGTGCAGCCGAGGGGTCAAATACCGGGTCCGGTCTGCGGCGGCGAGGATCGTGGCGGCGGCGTCGATGTCTGACCGGTCGGTCACCACACTGAGCCGGGCCCCGTGCCGGTCGGCGACCGCGTGCATAGCCGCGACGGTCTCCGCGCTCAGTGCCCCCGGTTCGCCGTGGCGCCGGTTGGTTTCGCGCTCCAGCATGGGCTGGTACAGCGCGGCGAGTTCGGGGGCGGCGTCGTGACCGAAGCGCAGCGTCGCGGCCAGTCTTCCACCGTCCTCGCCCACGCTCACCGGTCCGAGACGGCCGTACGCGGCCGCGGCGACAGTGGCGTTGAACAACGCGGCGCCGACGGCGACGGCGCTGCCCCTCAGCTCGACGTTCATGGCCGAGGTGAACTCGGGAGCCACGCGGATCGTTACCGATTCCTCGTCTACGTCGACGTACCAAGGCTGCACGTTTCCCCCGGATGGGGCGCGGATCGCTGCCGCCGCAACGACTTCCGGCAAGTCGCTGGGCGCATGCTCGGCCTGCGACTCCGCGTCGGCCGGGGTACCCGCACCAGCCATCTCTGGCACGCGGAGGTTGTCCAGCGCCCATCTCACATCGATCCGGGTCCGGCCCGACCCGAGGGGCTCACCAAGCCCGATGCGGCGCACGGCCTCGGCCAGCGCGGTGGCACCGAGCGTGACGTCGCCGGCCAGTTGGGGCCAGGTCGACAGGGAATGGTCGACCTCGACCAGCGATGCCGCCATCCGTGGGGACAGACGTTCGGCGTCCAGGTAGCGCAGGATGTGCGGGATCTTGTCCCGGTTGCTCATCCCCGGAAGCAATGCGAGGTCGATCTCGCCGAGCAAGCCGTGCAGGATGGGTCGCTGCGGGTCCAGGTCGAAGCGTTCGACGTCGACCAGGCCGCGGTCACTGGTCGCCATCAACACCGGAATTCCGCGGGCCTTTGCTCCTTGGCGCACCAGAGCCTTCATGTCCAGCGAGTCGCACTCTTCGACGACGATGTCGAGTCCGTCGAGGAACTCGTCGACGGTGTCGTGGGTCAGTCCGGCGTCGAGCACCCGAACCGGAAGGTAGGGGTCCAGTTCGGCGATGCGCCGAGACGTGACCGTCGCCTTGTTCACCCCGAGATCGAACAGCGTGGCCGGGACCCGGTTCAGGTTGGACAGTTCAAGGCCGTCGAAGTCGGCGAGCCGCAGCTCGCCGCACAGCCCTTGCGCGGCCAGGGTGTGCGCGATGACGTGACCGACACTCAGTCCGGCGACGCCGATCCGCAGGGTAGCGAGGCGGGCTTGTTCTGCCGCGGTGATCATGTTGCGGTTGCGGTCGAGGCGGAGCGCGCGGAATCCCCGCGGCCCGAGCACCGCGACGACGGCTCGCCGCCACGGGTAGTAGGCCCACCGAATGCCCTCTACGAGCAATGCGTCATCGGGCTCTGGCGGCAGCCGGCGCAGGGCGTTCTCCTGTGCCTCGTGTTCGTCGAGGAACGCCACCCGCTGGTCGGCGCGCAGCTCGTAGATCATGTCCTGGTCGGACGCGTCGCGTGGGTCCAGCAGCACCGCCGCATGGGCTCCTGCGTCGGTCCCGGCTCGGTCGATGCTCACGTCGCTGTCTCCAAGTCGTTGGCACCCAACGGGTTCCGGTCCGGATGCGGGCCCGAATCGGGCCGCCCGCGACCATCCTGAACGGAACGGCGAGCGGGAATTCGTCGTCGAGTGAACATATCCCGACTCGGCGGATGAACTGGCCAGGCCCAAAGGTCGCTTCGAGCATCGCGAAGTGATCGCCGATGCAAGCCCGGGGTCCACCCCCGAACGGGATGTACTGCCAGAGGTCTCGACTCTTCATGTTGTCCGCGCTGAACCGGTCGGGGTCGAAGGCCAACGGCCGGTCCAGAGTGTGGGATCGAGCTGCACTGCCAGCCTGCGAAGATCAGCAACGTGCCTGCGGGGACCCGGTATCCACCGACCTCGACGTCGCGGGTGGCCAGCCGGGTTCCCGTCGGCCCAGGGGGACACAGCCGCAACGCCTCTCGCAGCACCTGCACCGTGTAACCCAGGTGAGCGACGTCATCGGGTTCCAGTTCGCGGTCGGGCAGGGCGGCGACTTCGGCGGCCACCCGGTCCTGAATCTCGGGGTGACGCCCCAATTCCCACATCGCGTAGGTGAGCGTGGTCGCCGTGGTGTCGTGCCCTGCGAAGAGGAACACGATCAGCTCGTCGGCAATCTCGCTGTCGGACAGGCTATTTCCCGACTCCGGATCGGTCGCCGCGATCAGCGCCTGAACCAACGGGGCGTCCGTGGTCGGGTCGGCGCGACACCGGGCCAGGATGTCGCCTGCGAGGCGATGCAGCGCGTCGCTCCCGGCGAACGCGCGCCGCCGAGCCGGTGTCGGCAGCCAGCGGGGCGCACGCACGGGGCGCAGCGATCGATCGGCGACGTAGGTCAGCGCGGTGCGCAACGGCTCGGCGATGTCGTCGACATGATCGGTGAGGTCCAGTCCGAGGACCGAGCGGCCAAGCGCCCTCAAGGTCAGGGTTCGGCATTCGGCATCGAGGTCGACGACGTCGCCGTCCACCCAGCCCGCGGACACCTTCTCCGCGGCTTCGGCCATGTGGCCGCCGAATTGCCGCACGTGTTGTTTGGTGAAGACCGGTTGCAGCGTTCGCTTGCGCGGCAGCCACTGCTCATAGGGGAGGTTGAACAGGTTTCCGCCGAGCACCCTGCGCAGCTCGGAGAGGATCAGCGACGTCTTGTCGACGGCACCGTCCTTGACGGAGAGGATGTCGCGGATCGCCTGCGGGGACGTGGCCACGACGATCGGGGGCATCAGCCAGTTTGGGCCAAGCCGGAACCGGGTCACTGGCCCGCCTGCGTCGCGGAGCTCGTCCATCCCAGTGTGGAACGACCGCAGCGCGCGGGCCCGCTGCCGGTAGGGCAAGGGGTTCTTCGGTGGTAACGGCAGCGATGCCAGATCGGCGGATGCAGTGTCAGTCACCGGGCCCCCTTCCGGATTGGTTAGTCAATGCAAGGACTCTATGCCAGCGTGCGCAGCGGCCGCCGGATGGAGATGTGCCGTCCCCTAAACAACCCCCATCCCCTAATCGAAATCCCCTACGGGGGTCGCGATCGCGACGGGTCGGGCACCGATCCGCGTGGCGCTGAATCGCCTTAGCGTCGATTCATGATCACGAACCGACACGCCGCGGCACACACGCTGGGCATCTCCATCGGCGCCACCAACCTGGTGGCTACCTCGGGATCGCAGGCCGTCGTGCACCCCGCCGTACTTCGCACCGCACAGGGCGGCTGGCTCAGCGGCTTCGTCGACCGCATCGGCGATCCGGTGCCGCTGGTCGCCTCCGACGGCTCCACCCACCGCCCCGAAGCGCTGCTGACCGAGGCCTTGGAAGTCGTGACCAGCGCGCTGCCCAACGCCGAAATGGTGTCCGCCGTGGCGGTGACGGTGCCTGCGCACTGGCCGTCATCCGTCGTCGATGTGCTGCGGACGAGCCTGCCGCGCACCACGCGATTGGTCCCCGACACCACGGCGGCGTTGCGGGCGCTGCGGGCAAACCCCGGCCTGCCGTCGCGCGGTGTCGTCGCGGTCTGCGACTTCGGTGGCAGCGGAACCAGCATCACGCTGGTCGACGCGACCGCAAACTACGCCCGCATCGGCGACACGGTCCGGCTCGGCGACTTCTCCGGCGATCTCATCGATGGGGCGATTCTGCGCAAGGTGGTGGCCGAGCTCGGCGACGCCGCGCAGACGGACCCGTCCGGCACTGCCATGGTGGGATCGCTGACCCGGTTGCGCGAGGCGTGCAAGCTGGCCAAGCACCGGCTTTCGGCCGACACGGCGGCGGCGATCGCCGTCGACCTGCCGGGCCAGCGCACCAGCATCCGGTTGACCAGGACCGAACTCGAGCAACTCCTCGACGAGCCGCTGGACGGTTTCCTCGCCGCTCTCGACGACACGCTGGACCGCAACGGCGTCCAGCCTGCGCACGTCAGCGCGGTCGCGACCATCGGCGGTGGCGCGCGCATTCCGCTTCTCACCCAACGGCTCTCACAGCATCTGCGCACCCAGGTCGTGACCACGCCACATCCCCAGCTGACGGCGGCCGCGGGCGCGTCGCTACTGGCGACCAGCTCGCAGTCCGACGAAACGGCGACCACGCTGACGCCGACCGCACCAGCCGTGGCTGCGGCGCCGCCCACCGTGGCCGCCGCCTTGGCACCGGCCGCGCTGGCCTGGTCAGAGGATTCCGGTGACGTGACGGATGTCGTCGCGCCGCCCGCACCCGTGGAGCTCAGCCGGCCGGCCGTCGAGTTCGGCGAGCACGATTGGGACGACGTCGCCCCGCGCAGGCGCGGGCCGCTGGTCGCCTTCGGGGCGTCCGCAGCAGCGGCGATCGCCGCACTGGCGGTCTTCGGCATGACCCAGTTCGACGGTGAAACGGCTCCGGCGAGTTCGGCGAGCAGCATCGCCGTGTCCTCAGCACCGGTAGCGCCGGCCACCTCGCAGCCGGTGGTGGCGCCCGTCGCCGAGACGTCCACAGTCGTCGTGACGCCGCAGCCCCGGCTGATCCCCGTTGGGGGTCCCCGCCCCCAGCAGCCGCCGCCCCAGACCGTCACGGTCACTCCGGTCACCACCTCAGCAACGCCGACCACCACGACGCCGACGACCCCCGCAACAACGTCGAAGACCACCCCAACTACGACGTCTCCGACGAGTACCACGACCCCTTCGCCGCCGACGTCGACACCGGAGATGACGATCAAGACGATTCCGATCGATCCGGGCCCGGGGAACGGAAAGTAGTGACTTAGGTCAGCCTTCGTAGCGTGGCTCAACCCCTAGATGCAACTATGAGCAGGCATCTAGCATAAGTTACCCGTCAGTAACCACGATCAAGTTACTGGCTGGTAACTTGGAACGGGGAGGCCCGCGGTGGATACGCAGACGTTGATCAGGCTGGTCATCGGCCTACTGATGACGGCCGTCGTACTGGTCTTCGCCGCGAAGCGCGTGCTCTGGCTGACGAACCTGATCCGGTCGGGGCAGCCCACCCTTGACGAGGACGCACGCAAGGACAACATCCCCACCCGCTTCCTCACGCAGATGAAGGAGGTGTTCGGGCAAACCCGGCTGCTGCGCTGGTCGATCCCCGGCATCGCCCACTTCTTCACCATGTGGGGCTTCTTCATCCTGGCGAGCGTCTACCTCGAGGCCTACGGCGTCCTGTTCGACCCGAGGTTCGCCATTCCGTTCGTCGGCCATTGGGACGCGCTGGGCTTCCTGCAGGACTTCTTCGCGCTCGCCGTGCTGCTCGGCATCACCACGTTCGCCATCATCCGGCTGCGCTCGGAGCCCAAGGAGTACGGCCGTGACTCGCGGTTCTACGGCTCGCACACCGGTGGCGCGTGGCTGATCCTCTTCATGATCTTCAACGTCATCTGGACCTACGCGCTGTTCCGCGGCGCGGCGGTGGCGACCGGAAACTTACCGTACGGCTGGGGAGCGTTCTTCTCACACGGCATCGGCACGCTGCTGGCACCGCTCGGGCACAACGTCAACGAGATCATCGAGACGGTCGCCCTCATGCTGCACATCGGCGTGATGCTGGTGTTCCTGCTGATCGTGCTGCACTCCAAGCACCTACACATCGGTCTTGCGCCCGTCAACGTCACCTTCAAGCGGCTACCCAACGCGCTTGGCCCGCTGCTGCCGATGGAGTCGGGCGGCCAGCTGATCGACTTCGAGGATCCCGCCGAGGACGCGGTGTTCGGCCGCGGCAAGATCGAGGACTTCACCTGGAAGGGCTATCTCGACCTCACCACGTGCACGGAGTGCGGCCGTTGCCAGTCGCAGTGCCCGGCGTGGAACACCGGAAAGCCCTTGTCTCCCAAGCTCGTCATCATGGACCTGCGCGATCACCTGATGGCCAAGGCGCCCTACATCCTCGGCGAGAAGCCGCGTGCGCTCGAAGGCATGGACCTGGAGACCCCGCACGAAGAGGGCCACCACGTCCCGGAATCCGGCTTCGGCCGCGTGCCCGGCTCGGGTCCGGCACAGGACCTCCGCCCGCTCGTCGGCACCCTCGAGCAGGGCGGCGTCATCGACCCCGACGTGCTGTGGTCCTGCACGAACTGCGGCGCGTGCGTCGAACAGTGCCCGGTCGACATCGAGCACATCGACCACATCGTGGACATGCGCCGCTACCAGGTGATGGTGGAATCCGAGTTCCCCGGCGAGCTCGGCGTGCTGTTCAAGAACCTCGAGAACAAGGGCAACCCGTGGGGTCAGAACGCCAAGGACCGCACCAACTGGATCGACGAGGTCGACTTCGACGTCCCGGTCTACGGCGAGGACGTCGACAGCTTCGAGGGCTACGAGTACCTGTTCTGGGTCGGTTGCGCCGGCGCCTATGAGGACCGCGCCAAGAAGACCACCAAGGCCGTCGCCGAACTGCTGGCCACCGCAGGGGTGAAGTTCCTGGTGCTTGGCACCGGGGAGACCTGCACCGGCGACTCGGCCCGTCGTGCGGGCAACGAGTTCCTGTTCCAGCAGCTCGCCGCCCAGAACGTGGAGACCATCAACGAGCTGTTCGAGGGCGTCGAGACGGTCGACCGCAAGATCATCGCGACCTGCCCGCACTGCTTCAACACGATCGGGCGCGAGTACCCGCAGCTCGGCACCAACTACACCGTGCTGCACCACACTCAGCTCCTGAACCGGCTGATCCGCGACAAGAAATTGGTCCCCGTCACTCCGGTTTCTCAAGACGTCACCTACCACGACCCCTGCTTCCTCGGCAGGCACAACAAGGTCTACGAGCCGCCGCGTGAGCTGGTCGAAGCCTCGGGCGCCACGCTCAAGGAGATGCCGCGGCACGCCGACCGCGGCCTGTGCTGCGGCGCGGGCGGTGCGCGGATGTGGATGGAAGAGCACATCGGCAAGCGCGTCAACCACGAACGCGTCGAGGAGGCGCTGGACACCGGCGCATCGAAGATCGCCACCGGGTGCCCGTTCTGCCGCGTGATGATGACCGATGGCGTCGACGACGTCGCCGCCGCAAGGGACGTCGAGAAGACCGAGGTCCTCGACGTCGCCCAGCTGCTGCTTGCCTCGCTCGACAAGAGCGCCGTCACGCTGCCCGCCAAGGGCGCCGCCGCAGAGGCTGCGGCAGCGCGGGCGGAAGTAGCCGCCGCCAAGGCTGAGACCGCTCCCGCCGAGGCGAAGCCCTCCACGGACGACGAAGACCACGAGGCCAAACCCGCTGCAGCGGGCGACGCCGCGGCAGATGCCAAGCCGGTCACCGGCCTCGGCTTGGCGGGCGGCGCCAAGCGCCCAGGAGCCAAGAAAGCCGCAGCTCCTGCCGCCGAGACTACGTCGGCCGCGCCGGCGCCGGTGAAGGGCCTCGGCATCGCAGGTGGCGCCAAGCGTCCCGGCGCCAAGAAGGCCGTCGCTCCGGCGGCTGCCGAGACCGCGTCGGCCGCACCTGCCGAGGCGACGCCCGCGGCGCCTGCCAAGCCAGAACCCGAGGTCAAGGGCCTCGGCATCGCCTCAGGCGCACGCCGGCCCGGTGCCAAGAAGGCCGCTCCGGCCGCCGCGCCCGCTGCGGAATCCGCTCCCGCGGCACCCGCCGAGACTGCTCCTGCGGCGCCCGCCAAACCCGAACCGGAGGTCAAGGGCCTCGGAATCGCTGCGGGCGCGCGCCGTCCCGGCGCCAAGAAGGCACCCGCTGCGACGCCTGCCGCGAAACCAGCTGAGCCGGAAGCGGAACCGGAACCAATCGAAACCGCTTCTGCCAACGGCGAATCCGCTGAGCCTGCCAAGCCGGAGCCACCGGTGGTGGGCCTGGGCATCAAGCCGGGTACCCGGCGCCCCGGCAAGCGGTAACGGCGGAATTACTAATTCGCTGGACGGTAATGGGACGATGAAGCACGTGAGCACCCAACAGGTTCCGTGGCACACCGGCCACCAGCCGCGACAGCGCACGTTCACGCAGTCGACCAAGTTGCAGGACGTCCTGTACGAGATCCGCGGTCCGGTGCACGATCACGCCGCCCGGCTCGAGGCCGAGGGGCATCGCATCCTCAAGCTGAACATCGGCAATCCCGCGCCGTTCGGGTTCGAGGCGCCGGACGTCATCATGCGCGACATGATCCAGGCGCTGCCGTACGCCCAGGGGTACTCCGACTCCAAGGGCATTCCGAGCGCGCGCCGCGCAGTGTTCACTCGCTACGAATTGGTCGACGGTTTCCCACGTTTCGACATCGACGACGTCTACCTCGGCAACGGGGTGTCC
This sequence comes from Mycobacterium sp. AZCC_0083, assembly GCF_014202335.1. Lineage (GTDB taxonomy): Bacteria > Actinomycetota > Actinomycetes > Mycobacteriales > Mycobacteriaceae > Mycobacterium. The sequence goes on from NZ_JACHGP010000003.1 coordinate 531,236, forward strand.
GAGCTCATCACGATGACGCTGCAGGCGCTGCTCGACAACGGCGACCAAGTCCTGATCCCCGCACCCGACTACCCGCTGTGGACCGCATCGACGGCGCTCGCCGGTGGCACCCCCGTGCACTACCTGTGCGACGAGACGCAGGGCTGGATGCCGGACATCGCCGACCTCGAGTCGAAGATCACCGACCGCACCAAGGCGCTCGTCGTGATCAACCCGAACAACCCGACCGGCGCGGTGTACAGCCGCGAGGTGCTTGAGCAGATGGCCGACCTGGCCCGCAAGCACCAGCTGCTGATCCTGGCCGACGAGATCTACGACAAGATCCTGTACGACGAGGCCAAGCACATCGCCATGGCGTCGGTCGCGCCCGATCAGCTGTGCCTGACGTTCAACGGGCTGTCGAAGGCCTACCGGGTCGCCGGTTACCGGGCGGGCTGGCTGGTGATCACCGGCCCGAAGGAACACGCCACCAGCTTCATTGAGGGCATCAGCCTGCTGTCGAACATGCGGTTGTGCCCGAACGTGCCCGCGCAGCACGCCATTCAGGTGGCACTCGGCGGGCATCAGAGCATCGACGACCTGGTGCTGCCCGGCGGCAGGCTGCTGGAGCAGCGCGACGTTGCCTGGAGCAAGCTCAACGACATCCCGGGGGTGTCGTGCGTCAAGCCCGAGGGTGCGCTCTACGCGTTCCCGCGGCTCGATCCCGAGGTGCACGACATCCACGATGACGAGCAGTTGGTGCTCGATCTGCTGCTGCAGGAGAAGATCCTGGTCACCCAAGGCACCGGATTCAATTGGCCCGCACCGGATCACCTGCGCATCGTGACGCTGCCGTGGGCCCGCGACCTGGCCAACGCCATCGAACGGCTCGGCAACTTCCTGGCGTCCTACCGCCAGTAGTTCGTTCAGCCTTGCGTTTCGTCGACGAGGTCGAGCAGGCCGAGACGTACCAAGGTCGACGTCCACGCGCCCGTCACCTGGCTAATCCGGCGGTTGAAGATCGACCACCGCTCCTGGTGTCCAAAGTTGTCATGCAACAACCCGACATAGGCGATCAACGAGTCTCCGTCGTCGACGGCTGCCAGATAACAGCACGTCCGCTCGTACTGAATGAGCAGATTGTTCTCGACTGCGTAGCGCACCAGCGTTGACGTGCAATCGAATTCGTCGAAGACGGCGACCACGTGACCAAGGCCCTCGCAGAGGGCGTCGGCGAACGCGACCATGTCGGTGGCATGACCGAAGCGAATCTCGTGCGGAAGATCAGGCACCACCGACTCCCAACGTCTGTCGAATAGGCAACCAAAGAGCGGCCAGCCGCCAAGGTTCTCGTGCGGCCACGTCGAATCAACCTCGGTGGACCCAATGCCCACGTTGATGAAGTAGCCGTGTGACGGGGTGTTGCCGTTGTGCCAATTCTCTTGGAATCCGATCACGTCGTACAGAGGCCCGCGGCTCCGACGAAAGGCACTGTCGCGCTGAGTGAAACCGCGCGTCCCGAGAAACGGACGAACATCCGTTGACAGCATGAGCTCGAACGCCCGCTTCAAGGGCGACTGCTCGATTTCGCGTTCATCCACGCCGTTTTCCTCCCCACGACCCCGTTCAGAAAAGACTAAGCCGCCCGGACGCGTGCTCCGCGCGGCAATTCAGCGTCGCCCTCTACCCTGTCCGGGTGGCGCATTCACACTCGCACTCGCAGCCGTCCGGACCTGCGCCGCTTGGCCCGCTGGCCGCCAAGATCGTCGTCGGCCTGCTGATCGCCATCGGTGTCGCGGTCATCGCAGGAGCCGCGCTGCTGTGGCCCCACCAACAGAGCGTCGACATCCCGCTGCCGTTCCAGAACGCGGCGGGTGGAGCCGTCACCACCGAATCCGCCCACGTCATCTCGAGCGGGTTCGCGGACTGCGGAAGCACCTCGGTGGGCACGGTCCTCACCGCTCCGCCCGTCGCGGCGCCGCCCGGCGGCGGTCAGTGCGTGCAGTCACTGGTCACCATCGACTCGGGGCCGAACGACGGCGCCAACACCCTGCTGGAGTTCAGCCCGGGACCCGGGCAGCCCAGCCTGGCAGTCGGCGACGACATCCGGGTCAGCAGGCAGGTGGATCAGAACGGCGCCACCAGCTACGCGTTCTTCGACTTCGAGCGGACGTGGGCACTCGTCGGGTTGGCCGCCGTGTTCGCGGTGGTGATCGTGGCCGTCGCGCGGTGGCGTGGGTTGCGGGCGATGGTCGGCATCGTCGTCGCGTTCGGAGTTCTGACGGTCTTCCTGCTGCCCGCCCTTCGCGACGGCGCACCGGCGGTTCCCGTCTCTCTGGTGGCATCGGCGGCGATCCTCTATGCGGTGATCTATCTGGCGCACGGGGTGAGCCTGCGGACCAGCGCGGCACTGCTTGGCACGCTGGCCTCGCTGCTGCTTGCAGGCGTGTTGTCCTGGGGTGCAATCGAACTGGCGCATCTGACCGGGTTATCGGAGGATCAGAACAACGAGGTCGCTGCCTACCTCGGCAACGTGTCGATCACCGGGCTGCTGCTCGCCGGTTTCATCGTCGGCTCGCTGGGCGTGCTCAACGATGTCACCGTCACGCAGGCGTCGACGGCGTTCGAACTCGCCGAGCACGGGGCGTCGCGCACGGCGATCTTCCTTGGCGCGATGCGGGTGGGCCGCGACCACATCGCGAGCACCGTCTACACGCTGGTGCTGGCCTACGCGGGTAGTGCGTTGCCGCTGCTGCTGTTGTTCAGCGTGGCCAACCGCTCCCTTGGCGACGTGCTGACCAGCGAGAGCGTGGCCATCGAGATCGCACGGTCGGCGGTTGGTGGCATCGCGTTGGCGTTGTCGGTGCCGTTGACGACGGCCATTGCCGCCATTCTGGCGACGCCCGCCAACGTTCCCGGGGATGCCCGCTAGAACGGTGTGTGGCTGAGCCAGCCGTCCCAGACGGTGGCGTCGCCGAACACCTCGATGCCCGCCTCGGCGGACGTGCGCCGCCGCGTGATGGTCAGCAGCAGATCCACCGCCCTGCCGCGCACGGCCGTCTCGCCCTTGACGTGGTCGTGCGACCAGTTCACGCCGTCCTCGTCGTTGGTGATCGTCCATTCCCCCGTCGGGCCAAGGCCGTCGTCGGTGGCGTGCAGGTGCAGCGACGAACCGCGGGGCAGCGGGGACGCGTGCGGGTCGGCCTGGAGGGTGCACCGGTCGATCCACTCGGTGACGCCGTCGGCGGCCAGTTCGGGTGACAGCTCGAAGTCGGCACCGAGGGCCAGCGCCGCATCGGCGCGGTGCACGGTCGCCTCGTGCAGGCGGCGCCGGATCCACCACCCCGCGGGCCGCGAGCCGAGAAACGTCCACACCCTGGCTTCCGGACCGACCTGGTCGACCGCGGACAGCAGCAGTTGGACGCCGCCGTCGAGCCACTCGATCGCGGCGTCGGGGTCGTCGGGGGGCTTGCCGTCGGTAACCGTGCGGGGGTCCAGCTCCTCCTGGCGTCGTTCTGCGACGATCTGGGCGCTCCACCGGTTACCGCGGCCGACGTGCTTGAACAGCTGGTTGAGCGTCCAGCCCGGACAGGTAGGCACCGGTATCGCAGGATCACCGGCACGAATCTGGGCGCCGAACGCCTTGGTCTCCTCGATCAGGGCTGACCTGAAATCCACCCTACGAACGTACCTCGCTGCGCGCCTTGCCAAGTGCGATCGGCAGGGACGACCAACCGCGCAACACCCTGGTGTCGCGACGGCTCCCCGCGCCTGCCAGCGCGGCGTCGGGGTAGCGCTCGAAGAACGTGCGAAGGCCGACCTCGCCCTCGGCGCGGGCCAGTGCGGCGCCGAGGCAGAAGTGCCTGCCTCCGGAGAACGACAGGTGCTTGCCTGCGTTCTCGCGGGTGATGTCGAAGCGGTGCGGGTCGGGGAACACCTTGGGATCGCGGTTGGCCCCAGCGAGGTAGAGGATGACGAGCTCGCCGCGTTCGACGGTCCGGCCCGCCACCTCAGTGTCCTCGCGGGCGACCCTGGCGCTCAGCTGCACCGGTGATTCGAGCCGCAGGATCTCCTCGACCGCGCCTGGCCACAGATCGGGGTCGTCGAGCAGCATCGCGAGCTGGTCGGGATGCTCGAGCAGGATCCGGATGCCGCTGCCGAGCAGGTTCACCGTGGTCTCGAAGCCCGCGGCGAGCACCAGTCCGGCCGTGGCGCGCAGTTCGTCGTCGTTGAGCCGTGCGCCGCCGTCGCTCGCCGCGATGAGCTGGCTCATCAGGTCGTCACCTGGGGCGCGCCGCAGGCGGCTGATGTGGTTGGCCAGCCATTCGTTGAAGCCGTCGAGGCCAGCCTCGACGCGCAGGTACTGCTCGAACGGCAGGCCGATGTCGAGGCTAGGCGCAGCGAGCTCGCCGAACTCGAGGATGCGAGGCCGTTCGTCGTCCGGCACGCCGATGATGTCGCCGATGACGGTGACCGGCAGCTGCGAGCAGTACCGATCGACGACATCGACGGTGCCGTCACCCAAGTCGTCGATCAGCGCGGCTGCGGCCTGCTGTACGCGTTCCCGCAGTGCGGCAACGGCTCTGGTGGTGAACACCGACGACACCGTCTTGCGGTAGCGGGTGTGTTCGGGGGGTTCGACGGATAGCAGCGACGGAGGAAGCAGTGGATGCAGCCGACCCTTGACCGCGGTCTTGCCTTCGAGCCAGCCCAACGGGCCCGGCAGCGTCTTGCCTATTGCCGTCACGGCGAAGTCATCGGAACGCAGCAGCTGATGCGCGAGCGCGTGATCGGTGGTGAGCCACGCGGCACGGCCGCGGACCAGCTCGCCTTGCGCCCGCAGTTCGTCGGCGAAGCCACCGGGGTCGGCCCGCACCGTCAGATCGGCGATCAGCCGGCCTTGCATCTCGCCGCGCTTGGCGCCGTAGGACGCCAGCCCCCGGATCACCCCGTGCAGGGCCAGCCAGTGCAGACGCTGTCGAACGGTAGCCCTCATCTTTCGAGCTTAAGCACCGGACGCAGATCGTCCAACCGGTCGAACAGCTGCCACACATACGCCGACGATCCGTTCTCGCGGTGGGCGTGCAGGTCGGCCAGATCGGGGTCGTTGCAATAACCGTCGAAGGCGTCCTTGGAGTCCCACTCGACCAGGATCAGCACCTGACGGGCCGCGACGTCGCCGAGGATGGCCTCGCGGAACTTGCCGAGCGCCACCACGCGGCCGCCGTGCCTGGCGACCTCGGCCGCCGACCGCTTGGAGTAGGCCAGGTATTCGTCCCGGTCGGCGACGTCGAACAGGTTCAGGGCGTAGACAGTCATGGCCGTGACGTTACGACGCGAGCGGCTCCGCTACGGTGCGGGCCGGCTGAGCTCGTCGAACCTGGCGAGCGCGGCGTCGAGGTCCGTCTCGTCGAACACCTCGCACCGGTTGAACTGGTCGCCTTCGATCGACATGAGAACGACGTCGCGCCACTCGGCCTCGAAACCCTCGTGCGAGATCCCGCGCCCCGCTTGGGTGAAGACCGCGCCGAGGTCGGTTAGACGGTGCACCGCCTCGATGTAGAACCTGATGTCCGGCGCAACGCCAAACGTGGCGCGCATGTACGCGGTCATATCGCCGGGCGCGAACGCTGTCACTTTGCGGTGGTCGACGTTGATCCAGTCCGACGTCGTCGGGGGCATCACGTGCCGGTTGAACGCGGCGGAGGCGCGCGAAATGAGCGACCACGTGTGGGAATGCTCGACCGCTTCGCCTGCGAGGTAGCGGGCTTCGAGTTCCTCGAACGCGGCATCGATGTCATCGGGGTCGTACTGGATGCCCGACGAAATCCGGTTGTCGCTGTCGATTTCGATGATGGTCAACAACTCGAGGCCGAACGCCTCGGGCAGCTGCCCGCCCGATACACAGGTCCGCATGAGCGCGACGCGCTCTCCGCGGGTCGCGATGACGACAGATTCCAAGTTCTTGACCCCGACGTCGACCACGGCCCGCAAATTCGCGGTCTGGGCATCACGCCCGCGTAGGACTCCGCTGCTTACCACCCGCCGACGATCGTCATTGCAAATGTCGTCGGCGACCATCTCCGCCATGGCGTCCCAGTCGCGAGCCATGAGGTACCCGTTGAAGCGGTAGTACATTCGGCTCGCCGCGTTTTCCAGCCGATGCGCTGGTCGATTGCGCTCGTCGAACCGCGCGAGCGCGGCGTCGATGTCCTCCTCTTCGAACATCTCGATGCGGTTGATCAAGTCGCCTTCAACGGTCGCAAGGCAGATTTCCCGCCATTCGGCGTCGAAACCGTCGGGCGAGATCCCACGCCCCCGCTGGGTGAAGACCGCCCCGAGGTTGTTTAGTCGGTGCACTGCCTCGATGTAGAACTTGATGTCCGGCGCAACGTCAATGGTGACACGCATGTATGGAGACATGTCGCCGGGAGCGAACGCTGTCACCTTGCGGTGGTCGATGTTGACCCAGTCCGGCGTCGTCGGGGGCATCACATGTCGGTTGAACGCGGCGGAGGCGCGCGCAATGAGCGACCACGTGTGGGAATGCTCGGCTGCTTCGCCCGCAATGTATCGAGCTTCGAGTTCCTCGAACGCAGCATCGATGTCGTCGAGGTCGAACGCCACATGTGATGCGATTCGCCCATCCGCATCGATCTCGACAATGTCGAGGGCATCGACGCGGAACGACTCCGGCCGCTCGCTGCCCGCAGATCGGGTACGGCCAAGGACGAGGCGCTCGCCACGGATCGCAATCACTTCTGACGTGACGTGCTTGACTCCGACCTCGGCCATTGCGGACATTGCGGCAATCACGGAATCCCGACCATCTAGGGCACCGGAGTTCACCACCCGACGACGATCGTCCGTAGCAACGTTCTGCGCTAGTAGCCGCACGATCGCGTCCCACTCGCGGCCCATGAAATGCGCCCAAAAGCGTTCGGTAACTTGGCTTGCCGCGTTCTCGAGCGGCGGCGCCGGCCGACTGAGCTCGTCGAACCGCGCGAGCGCGGCGGCGACGTCCTCCTCTTCGAACATCTCGATGCGGTTGATCAGGTCGCCTTCAACGGTCGCAAGGCAGATTTCCCGCCATTCGGCGTCGAAACCGTCTTGCGAAGTCCCGCTGACTGCGTGGGTCCAGACCGCTCCAAGGTTGCTCAGCCGATGCACGGCCTCGGCGTAGACGCTGATGTCCGGTGCGAGATCCCACGTGGCGCCTATGTATGCGGTCAGGTCGCCGGGTGGGAACCCTCTCGCTCGACGGTGATCGATGTTCACCGAATCGGGCGTGAACCCGGGCAGTTCGCGCCTGTTGAATGCGGCAAGGCCCCGCGCGATGACCGACCACGTGTGCGCATAGGGCGCCGCTTCGCCGGCGAGGTACCGGGCATCGAGTTCGGTGAAGGCGGCGTCGATGTCGTCGAGGTCGAACGTGATGGACGCCGACATCCGTTCGTCGGCCCCGACTTCGACGATGTGGAGCATATCCATATTGAACGCGTCGGGTGGCTGGTCTCGACCTGACCAACGCGCGCGGATGAAGGTGAGGCGCGCACCTCGGGTGGCAATGACGGTCGGTGCCACGTTCGTGAACCCGACGTCGGAGCCCTCGATGACCTGCAGGTTGATGATCTCTGCATCTCGACCGTGTCGGACTCCCGCGTTCACCACCCGACGGCGATCGTCACTGGAATAGTCGTCGGCCAATATCTCCGCCATGGTGTCCCAGTCGCGCGCCGCGAATTGATCTAGAAAGCGTTCGGCCACTTGGCTCGCCGCGTTTTCCAGCCGCTGTGCCAGCCGGCTCAGTTCGTCGAATCTAACGAGCGCGGCATCGAGGTCTGTCTCATCGAACAGCTCGCAGCGGCTGAACGTTTGACGTTCGACCGTCAGAATGTGAATGTCCCGCCACTCCGCGCCGAAGCCCTCTTGCGAGCTCCCATGCGCGACATGTGTGACGACACCTCCGAGGTTGCTCAGTCGATGCACCGCCGCGATGTAGATCTTGGTGTCAGGCGAGTCGTCCCAGGCAGCGTGGATGTACGCGATCATGTCGCCGGGCGCGAAAGCTGCTCCACGACGATGGTCAACGTTTTCCCATTCCGGCGTCGTCGCGAGGAGCTCGCGCCGGTTGAACGCGCCGTAGCCCTTGGCGATCACCGACCAGGCGTGCGCGTGCGGCGCCGCTTCGCCGACGAGGTAGCGCGCGTCGAGCTCCTCGATGGCGGATTCGAGGTCGTCGGCGTCGAAAAGGATGTGCGCCGTGACCCTCTCGTCAGCGTTGATCTCGACGATGTCGAGCGTGTCGATGTGGAAAGCCGTTGGCCGCTGGTCCGTGCCGGAGTAGCGGGTGCGATTGAGAACAAGCCGCCCGCCGCGGGTCGCGATCACGTCTGGAATTGCCGTTGTCACTCCAAGGTCATGGAAGGCCCGCATATTTGTGATCTCGACATCCCGACCGCGAAGGAGGTCGGCGCTCACGACTCGACGGCGATCTTCGACGAAAACGTCGGCGTCCAGCATCTCGGCCGTCGCGCCCCAGTCCTGGGCCGCGAAGCACGCCTGGACGCGCGCCGCCACTCGGCTTGCCGCGTTTTCCAGCTTCCGCGCTCGTGAACGCAGCTCCCCAAACCGGGCGAGCGCGGCGTCCACGTCGTCGTCTTCGTACACGTCCATCCGCAGTTCGTCGGGAACAAGCGAAACGATGCGAGACCACTCCAGTTTGTTCCCATGCGAGTCGGTGCCTTCGATGACGAGGCTGGCGACTGTGCCGTGGGCGTCAAGCGCTTGTACTGCCGTCGCCCGATAGCGGGCATCGGGCACGAGGGCCCACAGCTCCTCGACCGCCCGCCCGAAGTCCCCCGACCCGAACGAGACTCGTCGATGATCGACGTATGTAAGTCCCGTGATGATCGGCCCTGGCTCATGACGGTTCGCTTCGCCGAGAGTGTCCATCGCGCTCTGCCACACGTGCGCGTACGGTGCCGCCTCGCCCGCGAGGTAGCGGGCGTCGAGCTCCTCGAAGGCGGCGTCGAAGTCATCGGGGTCGAACACGACGAGCGACGAGATTCGATCGTCGGTGTTGATCGCGATGACGCCGAGTATCTCCGTGCGGTAGACCTCCGGCCCTTGATCGCGGCCTGAGTAGCGGGCACGCATGAGGGTGAGGTGTCCCCCACGGGTCGCGATGACGTTCGTCGACACGTTCGTGATCCAGAGGTCGTCGATTGCCTGCATGTTCAGGATCTCTGCGTCTCGACCCTGCTGAACGCCCGAATTGACTACCCGACGGCGATCGTCGCTGGAATATCCGTCGGCCAGGACTTCCGCCATGGCGTCCCAGTCGCTAGCCGCGAAGAACGCCAGGAAGCGTTCGCCTGCCTTGCTTGCGGCGTTTTCCAGCCGCGGCGTCGGACGGCTGAGCTCATCGAACTTCGCGAGTACGGCGTCGATGTCTGCCTCGTCGAATAGCTCGCAGCGGCTGAGCCGGTCGTCTTCAACCGTGTAGACAGCGCTTTCGTGCCACTCGGCGTGAAATCCCTCCTGCGAGGTCCCGCTTGCCATTTGGGTAACGACTGCGCCAAAGTCGGTCAGTCGATGCACGGCCTCGACGTAGACCATGACGTCCGGCAGTTGTTCCCAGGTGGCACGGGTGTATGCGGCCAATTCACCCGGCGCGAACGATGCCGCCCGTCGGTGATCTACGTTCACCCAGTCCGACGTCAACTCTGGGAGATCGTGCCGGTTCACCGCAGCGAATGCCCCCGTGATGACCGACCAAGCCTGCGCGTGGTCCGCGGCTTCGTCGGCCACGTAGCGGGCGTCGAGCTCCTCGACCGCGGCGTCGATGTCGTCGGGATCGAAATGTGTCCTGGCGACTGTCAGCCCATCGGTGTCGACCTCAGTGATCGATAATGCGTCGACTACCAGCCGCTCGGTGTCGGATGGCTCTCGCCGCGCGTCGCGTCCCTCGAACCGTAAACGGCTCAGGCAGAGGCGTTCGCCCCGCACCGCGAGCGGCGTCGCAGTGACCTTTTCGGCGCCGAGGGCCGCGATGACACTGACATTGGCGACCTCTGCCGCGCGGTCGTTGCTCTCTCGGCTGAAACCTCGCCGACGGTCCTCGACCCGGATGTTGTCGGTGAGCAGCGCACCGATCTCATCGAAGCGCCTATCCGCGAACAGCGCGCTACACCGACCATCGGCTCGGCTTGCAGCGTTCTCGAGCGGTGCTCGCGGATGTCGCTCCTCGAGCCGGGCACAAGCGGCGTTCAGTTCGGCCATTGCGGCGTCGAGGTCTTCGACGTCGAACCACAACTGATGCGCGACTCGGCCGTCTTCGTTGAGGCCGACCAATTGGAGACTCTCATCACGCGGGGCTCCGGGGCTTACGTCTGCCGTCCGAACTTCCAATCGAATGAGAGCGACGCGCTCGCCTCGGACAGCGACGGCGGTGTTGCGATGCCGAGCGCCCAACTCGCGAATGAGTCTTATTTCGTGTACCCACTCGCTCGACGTGAAAGTGCGCGGAGGAAAGCCGACTATTTTCCGCCGGTTCTCCATCGAGATTTCAGACGCAAACTGCTGTTCGAACTCTTCCCACCCGTGGCGTTCGAGAAGGTCTTCCATCCGTCGGATCGCTCGCAGGCACGCGTTGTTCGGCTCCACCGCTGGCAGTCCGTGTGCAGCCGGGCCGGCCGGTAGTTCGACGCCGAGTATGCTGCGTGCCTTCTCCGCAAGTGCCGCAGCTCCTTTCAGGTCATACAGTTCGACCGCTCGACTGGCGGCCGCCCGTGCACCCATGGTGTCGCCGGCGGCGCCCAAAACAGTCGCGAGCGCCAGACACGCGTCGCCGTGATCGACCAAGGCGTCCGTGCGCTCAGCCAGGGCGACGCCTTCCTCGGCCACCCGGCGGGCCTCGTCGTGAGCGCCGCCGCGCGCCAGTAGCTGAGCCCGAACCGTGCGCCACGCAATCGACGCTTTCAACGCGTGGCCGGCGAGACGCTCACTCTCCGAGCATAATTCGTCGGCTTCGGCGTCTCTGTCGAGCGCCAGACAGGCTCGAGCCAGCAATGCGGCGGTCTCGGCCGTGTCAACGTCGAGTCCCATGCGACGAAAGCCGTTGTACGCCCGCCGCAAATGCGGCTCGGCGGCTGCGGGATCATCGGCGACCAACTCGACGATGCCTGCGAACTGGTCGACCTCGAGCCGAGCGTGCCGCATGCCGAGCTCGGTGAGTGTGCGTCGGGCAGAGTCGATCAGCTGCCGGCCCGCCGCGGCGCGTCCGCGAAACGCATCCAGCACGCCCTGACACCTCGTCGACGTTGCCTCCACCACAGGTGATCCAGTGGTGATGCGCAGCAGTCGCACGACGTCGAGACACCGTCCGCCCGCTCGCGGAACCGGATTGGGGCCCCACAGTGCGGCAAGTGGCGCCTGCGCCAGCACGGCGTTCACTCGGCGGTGTTCACCCGCACGTCGCGCCGCGGTCAGCGCTTGGTCCAACGCGGTTTCGCAATCGCCGATGCGCCCGAGGCGGGCCAGGCACCCGGCCCGCACGGTGTGCGCCTTGGCCTCCCCCGCGGCGTCGTCCAGTCCGGCCAGCTTTTCGGCGGCCGCGCCCACCGCGGATTCGATTTCGTCCAAGCGCTCGGGATCGGTGAGCATCGAGAGCTGGCCGTCGAAACACGTGCCCCACGCCGCGAGGCGGCCGGAATCGCCCGCGGCTTCTTGCAACTGCGAGACTGCGCCCCTTGCCGGAACCACGTCACCCGCGGCCAGCAGCGCCTCACAGCGAGCGACCAGCAGCTCGGCTTGTTGATCGCCGCGATCGGGCAGCTCGTCGTCAATCTCCTCGAGTGCGTGCCACGCCCTGTCGTAGAGGTCCGCGGCGCCTTCGTACGCCAGTCGTGCCATTGCCTGGTCCGCGGCACGCCTGCAGTACTCGACGGCCTTGGCCGCATTTCCCGCCCAAGCACATTCGAAGTAGTGGTAGGCCAATTCGGCCAGGAGCTCGTCATCCGCGCCCAGTTGTGTCTCGAGTGTCGCGGCGATCTTCTGATGCAGCCGCATACGCCGCACGGACGCCAGCTCGGCGAGCAGCGACTGTCGGACGATGGCGTGGTTGAACCGGTAACGACCGCCAGGTTCTTCGATCACGATGCCCGCCTTGGACGCTTCGTCGAACGCGTCGATGAGGTCTTCGCCAACCACACTTTCGACCAACGCCAGCGCAAAGTGGCTGCCGACGACGGCGGCCGCCGCAAGTGCCTTGTTCGTCTCCGTCGGAAGCCGAGAAAGCCTGCGGCTCACGGCTTCCCGAACTCCCTGAGGCAGGGTGCTCGGATCCCAGCGGCCACCGCTTTCATCCACGTGGCGCAGCGCCTCGATGAGGAAGAACGGATTGCCACCCGTGACCGTCGCCAGTGCCCGGGCCAGCTCTTCGTCGTCGTAGCCGGCCTCGGCGAGGTATGCACTCACGTCGACCTGGTCGAGGCCGCTGAGCTGAAGGCGCGTGGCGGAGCCGTCGCGGTTGAGGTCGGCGAGCATCGCCGCCAGAGGGTGCGAGCGATCGAGGTCGGTGCTGCGATAGGTGCCGACGACTTGCACGCGGGCGTGCTCGCCGAAGCGCAGGAGATGGCGCAGGAGAAGCAACGTCGGCTTCGCCGCCCAGTGCAGGTCGTCGAGAATCAGGACAACGGGTGCGTTGGTGGAGGCGACTCCGAGCACCGCGACGACGGCATCGAAAAGTGCATAGCGCTCGGTATCCGGGTCGGCGCGCGTCGGCGCGGCGAGGTCCGGTAGGACGTCGGTGAGTCCGGGAACCAATGAGAGGAGCGCTTCGACGCCGCGCAGCCCTCGCAGCCGACTCGCACCGAGGCTGGGAAGGAGCGCACGCAGGGCTTCCGCGAATGGCTGGTAGGGCGCACCAAGGTCCTCGTCGCAACGACCGTAGAGGACGATCGCGCCTTGGTCGTAGGCGTGTCGGGACCATTCACCGGCTAGGCGCGTCTTGCCGACGCCGGGTTCTCCCGCGATCAGCACCGCATGCGCGCCGCCGTCAAGCGCGGTGTGCCATGTGGACAGAAGTCGCTCGAGTTCGCGACCACGCCCAACGAAGGGTCCAGGCCCCGCCAGCACCGCCGGCAGGGCAGGCCGTTCGATCGGTGCGTCGGGGGTGACGGCTTGGAGCTCGTCACCGGTCTCCAAGCGGAGCTCGAACACGTGCTCCGGGCGCGGGAGGTTTTTCAGCTGCCGCATCCCGAGGTCGACCAGCACGACATCGTCGGGAAGTGTGTCGATGACGAGCTCGGCCGTCGCGCCCGAGCAGAGGATCTGGCCACCGGCCGCCAGCGATCGCAGGCGGGCGGCGCGGTTGACCGCCCGGCCGAAATAGTCGCCGTCGCGAAGCTCGACCTCGCCGGTGTGCAGCGCCACGCGGATGCGCATGGGCGCCAACAGTTCCCATGGCTCATGACGGATCGCTTCCTGCAGCTCGATGGCGCTGGCGGCCGCTGCCGACGGCCGGTCGAAGACCGAGAACGTCGCGTCACCCTCGCCGCGAGTCTTGATGAGCCGCCCGCCGCGAGACGTGACGACCTGTTCGACGATTTCGTCGTGTCTGGCCAGCGCCATCGCCATGGCGTCGGCCTGCGCCTCCCACACGGCGGTTGAGCCTTCGATGTCGGTGAGTAGGAAGGTCACCGCCCGGGTCACGGATTGAAGTTGCGGCGACACAGGCATTTCCAGCGCATCGTCCTGCGCAACGATAGCGGCCTCGAGCCGGCGAAGGTCCGGCCCGGGATCGACGCCCAGCTCGTCGGCCAGCAGTGACCGGGCACGCCGGAACGCGCCCAGGGCTTCACCTTGTCTGCCTGCGCGATAGAGGGCGAGCATCAACTGCCCCCAACGCCTCTCGCGCAATGGCGCGTCGCCCACCGCGGACTCCAACTCGCCGATGATCTCGGCAGCGCGGCCCGTCGCGAGCAGGGCGTCGGCGCGGTCCTCCACCAACGCGGCGTGGCCTTCGATCCAGCGCGTTTTCTCGGACGTGCCTCGCGAGCCCTCGGGAAGCTCGGGGACCCCACGCCAGAGCGCCAACGCCTCGTTGAATCGGGCCACCGCTTGGCTGGTGTCCCCAGCGGCGATCGCGTCGCGACCCAGCCCCGCGGCCACCCTGTAGCGAGTGGCATCGATCTCGGTCGTCGTCAGGGTCCAGCCCGTCCCCGCCGTCAACACGAAGCCGTCACCCAGGGTGCGACGCAGAGACGAGACGTGAGTCTGGAGTGCCTTGGCCGCGGTCCGCGGCGGATCATCGCCCCACAGGAGTTCCACGAGCGCGTCAGCCGACACGACCGAACCCGCATGCAGCCCGAGCATCGTGAGGAGGGCGCGCGGTTTGGCGCCGGGGATCGCGACCGGCAGGCCGTACTGCCGGACCTGAAGCGGCCCCAGAACCCCCAACTCCACCTGTTGAAGCGTAATCACCTAGCCATCGTCCGGAAGGCGATTCAACGGGTGGTCAAGGTTTGGTAAAGGGTCCGCGCTCAGGCGGGGCCATTACCAAACTACGTCGAGACGGTCGTGACCAGGTTTTCGATCCGGCGCCCCAGGGCATGGACTTGCCAGCCGGCGGTCTGCCATTTCGCGACATCCAGGCAATTGCGCCCGTCGACAACGACTTTCGCGCGCACGGTCTCGGCGAGCTGGTGGGGATCGAGGTCGACGAACTCCTGCCACTCGGTGAGCACCAGCACGGCGTCGGCGCGCTCGCAGGCGTCGATCGCCGATGTCGAGTAGTTCAGCGTGGGAAAGACCCGCTGCGAATTCTCCATGGCCTTGGGGTCGAACACGTTGACGGTGGCACCGTTGAGTTGCAGCAGGCCCGCCACGTTGAGTGCGGGTGAGTCGCGGACGTCGTCGGATTCGGGTTTGAACGCCGCACCGAGAACGGCGATGTTGGCACCGAGCAGCGAGCCGCCGCACGCCTTCATGGCCAACTCCACCATGCGGGTGCGCCTGCGCATGTTGATGCTGTCCACCTCGCGCAGGAACGTCAGTGCGTGGTTGGCTCCCAGTTCGCCCGCGCGGGCCATGAACGCGCGGATGTCCTTCGGTAGGCAGCCCCCGCCGAATCCCAGTCCGGCGTTGAGAAATCGCCTCCCGATGCGAGGGTCGTACCCGAGCGCGTCGGCGAGCAGCGTGACGTCGGCGTCGACGGCCTCGCACACCTCCGAGATCGCGTTGATGAAGGAGATCTTGGTGGCCAGGAAGGCGTTCGCCGACACCTTCACCAACTCCGCGGTCTGAAGATCGGTGACCAGGAACGGCACCTCCTCGCCGAGCAGCGGCGCGTACAGTTCGCGCACCGCTGGCTCGGCGCGCACTGAATCCCGTTGCACGCCAAGCACGATGCGGTCGGGGTGCAGGGTGTCGTGTACCGCGAAGCCCTCGCGGAGGAACTCCGGATTCCAGGCCACCTCGACGTCGACTCCCGACGGCGCGAGAGCGCGGGCCCGCTCGGCCAATTCGGCCGCGGTGCCCACCGGCACGGTCGACTTGCCGACGATCACCGCCGAGCGGCGCAACCGCGGCACCAACGTGTCGATCACCGCGTGGACGTGACGCAGGTCGGCGCCGTATTCGCCCTTCTTCTGCGGGGTTCCGACGCCGAGGAAGTGCACGTCGGCGAACTCGGCGGCCTCTTCGTAGTCCGTGGTGAAACGCAGTCGTCCGGCATCCAGGTTGTCGCGCAGGACTTTTCGCAGGCCTGGCTCGTAGAAGGGGATGTCGCCCGACGCCAACTTGGCGATCTTGCCGGGGTCGATGTCGACGCCGACGACCTCATGGCCCAGTTCAGCCATCCCGGCGGCGTGTGTCGCTCCGAGGTAGCCCGTGCCGAACACTGTGCATCGCATACTGCCTTGATAGGCCGCCCCGATGTTCTAACTGCTACGGGACACTTAGCGCCAGACCAACGGCAGGTGTCCGCTAATGGCGGCCGCCGCCCCCGCCGCCGCCTCCTGGAGCGCAGAAGATCAGGAAGCAGCCGCCTCCGCCACCCCCGCCGCTACTGCCCGGCGACCCGTCCGAGCCGTGCGACCCGCCCGAGCCGCCGCCGTAGCCACCCGAGCCGCCCGAACCGCCACCACTGCCAGGCCACGGGAACTGCGGTTGTTGAGGCTCCTGCGGTTGTTGAGGTTGCTGTGGGTAGTTCGGGTACTGGGGCGACTGGGGCCAGTCGCCGCCGTCATCGTGCGACGGTCGCTGCGGCCACTGTTGCTGCCAGGGCGGCCGCTGTTGCGGGTACTGCGGGTACTGCGGATATTGGGGGTACTGCGGGTACTGGGGGTACTGCGGCTGTTGCTGCCAGGGCGGGATGAACACCGGTACCGGTGGGACCGCTGGTGGCGGTGCGGCAGGCGGATCCGGCGGGGGCGCGGCCGGCGCAGGCGGCGGCGCCTCGGGGGCGGGTGCCGGTGCGGCCTGCGGCGGTGCGACGTACACCGTGCGCGGCGGGGCGGCCGGAGCCTCCTGCACCACGGGGATCGGGGCCTGGATGGTCTCCGCCGGCGGTGGTGGAGCCGCGGGTTGCGCCTGCTCGACGGCCGCGGGAGGCGGTGGGACGGCGCTCGGGACTATCGCGGCCTGCCCTGCGTCAGGCCGCGAATCGACCGTGGGCCGGATGTTCACGGCCAACGAGATGACCAGGCCGACGACACCGAGGACGAAGATCGCCGTCAGCGCACTGCCCACGAGCATGAACGGCTTGCGGCCCTCCTCGGCGGGCTCCGGCAGGTCGAACTCGAGGTCGTCGGCCCAGGCCAGCGGTGCGGGCGCCCCGACCGCGGCCATCTCGGTCTCGGCGTTGGCGAGGACCACGTTCTGATTACCGGCCGTCGCGCCGTCCGGGTCCAGTGAATAGGCCAGGCCCGCGGTGGTCGCGTCGTACACCGGCGCGCTGGCCGCAGCGAGTGCGGCGCCGCGCGCAAGCGCCAGGCCCGATTCCTCGGGGGCGTTGACCGGCATTGCGACGAGATCGGCGAGATGCGCCTTCACCGACGCGATGTCGACGCCCGAGCCGACCACGAACATGCCCTCCGGCGGGGAGTCCTGCGCTTCCACCGCCGCGACCATGTCAGCGAGGACCGCCATGGCGTCGGTGCTGTGCAGGCTGCGACTGAGCACCTTGACGATCGAGCCGTCGTCGCTGCGGACCACCGACAGGGTCGCGGTATCGCGGTCGATGAACAGCAGCCCGGTGCTCTCGTATCCGACCGCGCGACCCGCGGCCTGCGCCAGCGCGCCCGCCGCGTGCAGTTCGGACACCAACATGACGTCCTTGATGCCGCGGGCGGCCAAGGTGTCGCGCAGCGCCGCGGCCTCGACGCGGTCACTCCACGTGACGCCGATCGCCTTGAGGACGTGTCCGCCCTCGGCGGCACTCTCCTGGGTGCCGAGCACCGCCGCGACGACCTGATCGGCCGCCGCTGACGTTGCTGAACCCTCGGTGGACGATACGTCGAAGTCATCGTGGTCAACGATCGCGCCGTCGCCCTTTTCGCCTTCGACCAGCACCATCCGCACCGTCTTTGGTGTCAACGACACACCAAGCACGATGTCCACTCGACCCCTCCAAAGTGTTTGCTACGCTACCTATGTCGACATTCCGACCCATCAACCGCGAGTCGACGACTATGTGTTTCATCGTCGCTACCAGGGCAGTCGTTACGTCCGGCGGCGTTAGCTGATGCACCGGCCGACGACCCGCGTTTCGACCCTACTCGGCTTGGCGACGAACGTCTTCCGCGATTCCCTTCGCCGCTGGTCGTCAGCCTTGTTCGGGGCGTGGGCGGCGCGACGGCATGTGCCCGTGCACTCCCTCGGCGTACGCGGTCTCGGCGTGTTGGGTGACGTCGACGCCGGTCGTCTCGTCCTCGGCGCTGACCCGGAAGCCCATCACGCGGTCGATCACCTTGGCCAACACGTACGACACGGTGAAGGCGTACACCGCGACGACGACCGCCCCGAGTGCCTGCTTCGCCAGGCCGCCGCCGTAGAAGAGGCCTTGGGGACCTGCCGTCATGACCTCGGTGGCCAGCAGGCCGATCAGCATGACGCCGACGACCCCGCCGACGAAGTGCACCCCGACCACGTCGAGCGAGTCGTCGAACCCGAACCGGAACTTCAGCCCGATCGCGAACGAGCAGACGATTCCGGCCAGCAGGCCGACGATGACGGCGCCAAGGGTTGCCAACTGGTGCCGCTTTGGGCTTATTTGGGTGCACTTCGGTGTGCTCTAGCGTCGCTTGTCGGAGGGCGACGATAGGCTGGCGGCACAAGTTAATCCCCGTGACTGGCCGGGATGCGCCAGTTGTGGTCCAGTCGGGACCACGGCGCCGCGCGTCAGAAGTTCCAGCGGTAGCGCTGGAGACGGCGGGCCAGACCTGCGGATACGGCCAGCCTGGCGAGCCCGCGTAAGACCGACCCGTGCAGAGCGGCGGCCGTGGGCGGTGAAGCCAGAACCCAAACCCCGCAAGGGGACGCCCGCACGAGCGTGTCACTAGAACACACTCGGCGGCAACGGTGTTCACGGTGCCGCAGGCGGCGGCGGCGTGATGGCGACCGCGCTGGCGACCACACCCGACGCGGCGCCGAACGTCGTCGGCCAGCCATTCCGGATCTGCTCGACCGTCAGCCAGCCCGATTCCACTTCGGGCTCCCTTCGGATCCCGAAGAGCATATGTTCAGGGTTCAGCTGGACTTGATGAAGTTCAGATACGAGCGTGACGGAGTAGGCCCTCGCTGGCCCTGATACTTCGATCCGGCCTGCGAGCTGCCGTACGGGTGCTCGGCGGGGCTGGTCAGTCGCAGCAAGCAGAGCTGGCCGATCTTCATGCCCGTCCACAACGTGATCGGCAGGTTGGCGACGTTCGACAACTCCAGGGTGATGTGACCGCTGAAGCCCGGGTCGATGAAGCCGGCGGTGGAGTGCGTCAGCAGGCCAAGCCGGCCCAGCGACGACTTGCCTTCGAGCCTGCCCGCGAGGTCGTCGGGCAGCGTGCAGCGTTCGTAGGTCGACCCGAGGACGAACTCGCCGGGATGCAACACGAACGGCTCACCCTCCTTCGGCTCGACCAGGGTGGTGAGTTCGTCCTGACGTATCGACGGGTCGATGTGCGTGTAGCGGGTGTTGTTGAAGACCCGGAACAGGTTGTCGAGTCGGACGTCGACGCTGGACGGCTGGACCAGGCCGTCGTCGAACGGATCGATCCCCAGCCTGCCGGCGGCGATCTCGGCCCGAATGTCGCGATCGGAGAGCAGCACGCGACGAGCGTATCGGGTGCCTTGGTCTCACAGCGGTTGCTTACCCCACCGCTAGTCCCCGCAAGGCAGGCGCAGCCACACTCACTGCATGCAGGGGCTATCGATGCGAGTGGCGGAGCTGCTCGCCGTCGCCGCCACACTCACCTTGTTCGCGTTCGTCGTCGCGACCCCTAGGCAGCAGGACGTGCAGATCGGGGTGACCGCGTCGGCCGGGGACGTGCAGTTGGTGGACGACACCGGCGATGCCCCCGACACCGATACCACCGACGCCGATGACGACGACTCCGCCATGCTCGAACAGGAAGAAGAAGACGAGCAGAACCGGCAGCAAGAACAACAGGACTTGCAGAACATGCTGCAGTCCGAGCAGGAAGCCGAGCAGCAGAACGAGGCTGCCCAGCAACAGGTGCAACTCGACGAGCAGCTGGCCAGCCAGTAGCCGGGTCTCACCGCTGCCGTCGGCGGGAATGTTAGCCTTTGTACTCGCCAGCCCTGCTGGTCAGGCCGATGTAGTTCAATGGCAGAACATCAGCTTCCCAAGCTGAATACGCGGGTTCGATTCCCGTCATCGGCTCCACGAAGATCGACGAGCCGTCGGATCGATCAGCTCCCTGGTCCGCGAGTCGCCGCCTCACGGACCAGGTTCCAGTAGCGCTCCTCCCGCTCGGTCAAACGCTCGTCGGTGATCGCCCCGAAAGCCGCCGCATCCCGCGCGAAGCGCTCGGCTGCGTCGGGCAGTGCGTCCGGCCCTTCGAGCCGAAAACAGCTCGGCGCCAGCGGTCCGAACAGGAGCGATCGACGCAATTCCGGCCAGCGGGCGAGCGACGGCTCGACGCCGGCCAAGCGGGCGAAAGCCAGTGCTATCACGTTCATTCGCGTCTTCTGCGGTAGCCCGCGTCGCTCCCGGTAGGTCGCCACGGCCGCACGCTGAACATCGGGAGCGAGCGACGGGATCACCCCTCCCCAGGTGTACGCGATCCAGCGGGCCTGCAATTCCAGCGGCACGAAGTAGCCACCGGACTGGTCCCACATGCCGACGAACGCCAAGCCGGGCAGGTCGGGATGGAACGTGTGCAGATCCGAGTCAAGGTGGACGGCATCGAGATCGACTGTGGCCCTGATGCCCTCATCGAGGAAGGGGATGTGCTGTCGGAATCCGGTACCAAAGAGGATCGCGTCGAAGGTCTCCGTAGCACCGTCGGCGAACGAGACGGCGCGTTCGGCCACGGACGACATCCACGGGCGCACCCGGATCCGGCCCTCCGCGACCAGCGGCAGGTAGTCCTGACTGAGGGTGACGCCGGCGGCGAACAGCGACGGGGCGGGCGCCGGCGCGCCGTACTGTTCGGGGCTGCCGCCCGCCTCGACGACGATTTCCTTGAGCTGCCGGTCGATTTCGGCGGCGGGCAGCGTCTCGGCGGCCAACACTCCGTAGCGGGTGAAGATGCGGTGGTCCGACGGAACCCCGGCCGCGAATTTCGGCAGCACGTAGCGCTGCCGGCGCTGCGTGACGACCACGTCAGCACCCGCGTGGGAGACCGCCGTCGCGATCTCGAGCGCGCTCACCGCGCAGCCGGCCACCAGCACCCGCTTACCGCGATACCGGCCGGGATCGCGGAACGCGAACGTCGAACCGACCTCGCCGGCGAAGGTGTCCAAGCCGGGAACAGCTGGAATGGCCGGGCTCTGGAATCGCCCGCTGGCGACCACCACCCGGTCGAATTGCTCTGAGCCATCGGAGGTCTCAACGATCCAACCCCGACTGAGACGCAGCACCTCGGCCCCGAACCGCGGCACCAGATCGAACATCTCCGCGTACCGGCGCAGGTAGTCGTGCACGTCGCGATTCGACGGGAAGGTCGCGGTGCCGTCGTGCGACAGGTCGCTGAATGCGGTCAGAATCCGACTGGTGTTGGCGTGCATGTCCGGCCACACGCCGCTGCGGCCGGGCGCGCCCGTCCACTGACCGCCGAGTTCGGTACCCGACTCGAAGATCGTGACCTCGAAGCCCTGAGCCGACAGCCAGCGCGCGGTGATTAGCCCACCGGGGCCGGCGCCGATCACCGCGACGCTGTCAGTCATGCGAAAACCATCGCACGATTAGGACGCGGCGCCGGCCAGCCATTCCGTGACGAAGGCGTTGAGGTCCTCGCTGCGTCCGCTGAGCAGTGCCTTGATCTGTCGGCTCTCGTCATCGGCGAGCACCTCGAAGTCGCCACGCGCCACGCCGTCGTAGGACACTGCGACGACACTGGCCGGACTCACCTTCGGAAAGTCCCAGGCTGCCGACATCGCGGTGTCGATCAGGCCGACGATCACCCCCGTGACGCCGGTGCCCTGCGGCGCCAGTTCGCCGCGCAGTGCGTTGGTCGCCGACCACGCCGCGGCCTTCGATCCGGCGTACACCGAGTTGATCGGCGTCCAGACCGAGAGCACGTTGAGGACGAACTCTTCGAGCTCGTCACTGCGCTGTCCTGGGCCGTTGATCGCTTCGGCGACGACGTAGAGCGCGCCCGCCGCCGGGTGGCGCCAGCGACTCCAGGGGTGTTCCCGCCTTGATCAATGTGACTACGCTCACACTGATCGACCGATGAGGAGCACCCATGACCGCTACAGCAGACGTCGTACCCGTATTGGACAAGCGCCGGAGCAAGTGGCTGGCGCGCGTTCAGGCCACGATCGCCGCGGAAGCCGCGCTGGCCGTGCTGGACAAGGATCTCGAAGCGAACGCCCTGCAGTGCGAGGCCAATAAGGCCGCGCTTGCGGCGGCGATCACGCGCACCGCGGAGTTGGAGAAGGAGATCAAAGCGCTGGCGAAGCAGCGCAAGCAACTGCGCGCCGACCGGACGGGCGCCAAGCGCGTCGTGAAGGATGCCCGCAGTCGAGCGAAGGTCACCGAGAAGAAGTTCGATAAGGCGCTCATTGCCGACTTGCTGCAGAAGGCCAAGACCGCAGCGTTGGCTACGAACGGCGCGCCACCCGCGAGCCGAACCCGCGCTCGCACCCCTGCCAAAGCTGCGGCGCGGCGGCGCGCCCCTGCTTCGGCGAACGGTCGCAGCGCGCGGGCCTAACGCATGCATGAGGGTGGCGCAGGTATGTCGCGCTGCGTGGAGCTTGATGTGGCGTGGTTGGCTTCGGTTCCACAGGTGTTCAGCACCCACATCACGACGGGCCGCTACAGCGTTTATGCGTTAGTGATAGCTGCCGACGAACGGTCGGTCGCTCGACTCTTGGTCGACGAGCTTCCCCGCGTTGCGGAGATACGTGCCGTACAGACCGCTGAGTCAGGGCTTACCCAACCCGAGGCCACAGTGATCGTCCGTAGGTTACGGAACAATCAGCGACGCCCGCCGGGAGTTGAATTGAACCCTGGCTGAGCCACATCCGGTTCGGTGAGCTGGAACGGGGGTGGCGCGACGACATCGGGGGCGGCCGGTGCGCTCGCTACTTCACCACCGCCGCCGTCGGTGGGGGCACCGCTGATGATCTCGCTGGAATCTCCAGGCGCTTCCGGGCCGATTCCCTCGTTTACACCGCTCGTTGGGACCCACACCATCAAGTCCTGGACACCATCGTTGTAGACGACGCTGTTGGGAGTGTCACCAATGACATCGAAGTAGATCTTGCCCGGGATTCCGCCGCCAATGATCCGATAGTTCTGCCCGCTCTCAGCGCGGGCGTTGAACAGCGCAGCTATGGGGACGCCCCCGTCGTTGGTCACGGTTGCTTCATACAACCGGCCGTTGTGAAACACGGCGTCCGAACTCGGTCTCAGCCCTTTCACCGTGTAAGTGATCATTGGGTTGCCGTAGACATCCTCGAGTGACTCCGGCACGCCGTATGGCTTGATGTTGTTGGCCGCTGAAGCCGGGACCGCCACACCGGTGGCCACGACGATCGCGACCGCAGCGATGCCGACAGGTGCCACAAGTTTCCGAATCTTCATACTTACCCCTCTGTGTCAGACGCTTCGGGGCCGAACATTACCTCGCCGTATCAGCGTGAAAGGGCTATTTGGCGCAGCAGGCCTCAGGGTCCGCGCTTGGCAAGCGCGACCCGGTGACCGCCAACACGGCGATCATCAGCTTCTTCATGATTGGTTGCCCCTCAGCTCTGCCTCGTTGGAGTTCCCCCTGGCATGTCCCCCGCACCATTCGTGCATCCTGCGACGCCCTTCCGGCGTGTCCCGTCGTCAGATTCACACAAGCCCCGCAGCGCAGCGCGCGCTTGCCAGGATCACCACCATTCAACACGTTTCTCTGATCACCGATTGAAATTGGTGCCAAGACAACGGCTTTCACCGGACTGGTCCCGCCCACTTCCTTACCGGCAACCGTTGCCCCGGAATGCAAGCGGGTCCGAAGCCCGGATTTCCGTGCACGAACGTCAGATTCGTAGGCGGGAGCCAACACCCTGAAATGCGTCGCCTCACGGATTAACATCCCCCGAGCACGGGTTCACCGCGGGGTCTGAATGGGTGGGAGACATTGATGACGCAGGTCGACAACACGGAGGCAACCACTCCGTCGGTTCGCGAACTCACCCTTCGAGGGGTGGTGCTGGGCGCTGCCATCACGCTCATCTTCACCGCAGCCAACGTCTATCTGGGACTCAAGGTCGGCCTGACGTTTGCCACCGCGATTCCGGCGGCAGTCATCTCGATGGCGATCCTGCGCTACTGCCGTGGCCACACGATCGTCGAGAACAACATCGTGCAGACCATTGCCTCGGCAGCAGGGACCCTTTCCGCGATCATCTTCGTCCTCCCCGGATTGATCATGATCGGGTGGTGGACGGGCTTTCCGTACTGGATCACGGTGGCCGTGTGCATCGTGGGCGGCGTCCTCGGCGTGATGTACTCCGTGCCTCTGCGGCGCGCTCTGGTCACCGGTTCGGACCTGCCCTACCCAGAGGGTGTCGCCGCGGCCGAGGTCCTCGAGGTCGGCGAGGCCGCCGTGGACGGCGGCGAGGGCAACAAGCGAAGCCTGCGCGCGATCGTGGTGGGTTCGCTGGTGGCAGCCGGGTTTTCACTCCTCGCCGCGACGAAGGTCATTCTCAGCGACATCGCCGTCTACTTCCGCCTTGGCGCCGGCGGTTCGACGATCGGCGCGAGCCTCTCGCTGGCACTTATCGGCGTCGGCCATCTCGTGGGTGTCACTGTCGGCTTCGCCATGATCGTCGGTTTGGTGATCTCCTACTTCGTGTTGCTGCCGACACTGACGTGGGGTGACATCGCCGCCGGCGATGTCGTGAAGACCGTCGTGTCCAGCACGTTCTCCCATGACGTCCGGTTCGTCGGCGCTGGTGCCATCGCCATCGCGGCCATCTGGACGCTCCTCAAGATCCTCGGCCCGATCGTTCGGGGAATCCGCGCGGCCGCCGCCTCAACGCGCCTGCGCCGCAGCGGAACCGAGGTGGAGCTGACCGAACGGGACCTGCCCATCTGGATCGTCGGCGGTACGATCGCGGCGTCGCTGATCCCCATCGGGCTGCTGCTCTGGTGGTTCCTCGCGAGCACGCAGATCGGCGGCAATACGCCGCTCATCATCGCGGTGACGCTGCTGTTCGTCGTCGTGCTCGGCGCGATTCTCGCGTCCGTCGCCGGTTACATGGCCGGCCTGATCGGTTCGTCCAACAGCCCGATATCGGGGCTCGGCATTCTGGTCGTCGTCGCCGCGTCGCTGACGTTGGTGCTGGTGCACGGGCGCAGCGACGACGCCAAACAGACGTTGGGATTGGTGGCCTACGCGTTGTTCGCCACGGCGATCGTGTTCGGCATCGCCACCATTTCCAACGACAACCTTCAGGACCTCAAGACCGGCCAGCTCGTCGGCGCAACACCGTGGCGGCAGCAGGTCGCGCTGGTGATCGGCGTCGTCTTCGGCGGGCTGGTGATTCCCCCCGTGCTCACCCTGCTGAACACCGCGTTCGGTTTCGCCGGCGCACCGGGCGCCGGTGAGAACGCGCTTTCCGCACCGCAAGCGGCGTTGATCTCCTCGCTCGCCAAGGGCGTCTTCGGCGGCGACTTGGATTGGGGCCTCTTGGGTCTCGGCGTCGCCATCGGTGCCGTCGTGATCGCGATCGACGAGGTGCTGAAGCGGACGACGAAGTTCGCCCTGCCGCCGCTGGCCGTCGGGATGGGCATGTACCTCCCGATGTCGCTGACCTTGATCATTCCGCTCGGCGCGCTGCTGGGCCGCTTCTACGACAAGTGGGCGGACCGCACGGGCGGCGACGTCGAGCAGAAGAAGCGCCTCGGCGTGCTGATGGCAACGGGCCTGATCGTCGGCGAGAGCTTGTTCGGTGTGGTGTTCGCGGGCATCGTCGCGGGTTCCGGCAGCGATTCCCCGCTCGCGATCGTTGGTGACGGATTCGAGAACTGGGCCGAGATCCTGGGCGTGGTCCTGTTCGTGGCCGTTCTAGCCGGTCTGTACAAGTGGACTCGGCGATTGTCGGGCGCTGAATGCTAGGGGCGCTGCCTTCTAGCCTGCCGATTTGTCGCTGGGCCCCCGTGCAAATCGATCCCTACGAGACGCCCGAGCAGCACAACCGGGGCCATTGAGATCTCTTGCGCCGTACGTTAGCGCGGCACGTCGGGTGGCGTGATCGACCGCGGTGAAAGCTGCAGTGTCCGCACGTGTTCGGCGATGGCGGCGAGGTTGGTGGTCCAGACGTCGTCGTGCTCGAGGACGTAGCGCATCAGGTCGTCGAGTTCGGCGGCGCGTGACGGCCGCCCGGTCAGGAACGGATGGTTGGTGAGCACCCAGCAGCCGCCGACCCTTCGCAGGCCGTCGAATTCGAGCTGCCAGATCTCGCGCGCCTTCCGCGGGCTCTCGATCAGCCCGCTGCCGGAGACGTCGGGCAGATAGCAGTACTGCTCCCAGTCGTCGAGCGCCCACTGGATCGGGATCTCGACGAGCGACCGGTCGGCGCCGGGGGTGATCGCCAGCTCGTAGGGGTGATCGGAGTCCATCAGGCTCGAGTCGTAGAGGAAGCCGCGCTCGGCCAGCAGCGCCGGGGTGCGCCACGACAAGTCCCACATCGGCGCCCGGTACCCCGACGGCCGCACTCCCGCGACGTCGGCGAGGGCAGCCAGACCCCGGTCGAGCACGTCGATCTCCTGCTCGAGGGTCAGTTTGGTGGGCTGCTCGTGCAGATAACCGTGGTGGGCGATTTCGTGCCCGGCGGCCACGATGCTGCGGATCGCCTCCGGATAGCGATCGGCGGTATGGCCTGGCACGAAGAACGTCGAGGCGATCTGGTGTCGCTCCAACAGATCCAGGATGCGCGGTACCCCGACGAGCGGACCGTAGGCCTGATGGCTCATCACGCTCATCCGTGCGCCGACAGCCTCGTTGTCCCACAACACGGCCGACTCGGCATCGACGTCGAAGGTGAAGGCCGCCGCCGCGGTTTTACCGTCCGGCCAACGTATTTGACTCATGCGTCGACCATAAGCGTGATCAGCTCGTAAGCAAGGTTGGCTCCTGCGACGGCAGTGATCTCGGCCTGGTCGTAGGCCGGCGCCACCTCCACCACGTCCGCACCGACGATGTCGAGTGCACGCATCGCCCGAAGCACCGCCACCAGTTCACGGCTGGTCATCCCGCCGATCTCGGGCGTCCCGGTCCCCGGCGCGAACGCCGGATCCAGCACGTCGACGTCGATGGACACGTACACCGGGTGCTCACCCACCCGGGCCAGCACCCGCTCGATCACGCCGTCGACCCCGATGCGATCGATGTCGCGGCAATGCACTGCGGTGAAACCGAGTTCGGCGTCCTCGAGCAGATCCGCCCGGTCATACAGCGAGCCGCGGATACCGACGTGCGCGGAGTGGTCCTTGACCAACAGGCCCTGTTCCGACGCGCGCCGGAACGGCGAGCCGTGAGTACAGGGCGCGCCGAAGTAGGTATCCCAGGTGTCGAGGTGAGCGTCGAAGTGCACCAGCGCTACCGGGCCATGGACCTCGTTCATGGCCTGCAGGGCGGGCAGCGCGATGGTGTGGTCCCCGCCGAGCAGGACCACTCGCTGCTCGGGTCTGGTGAGCAGACCAAGGATGCCTGCGCGGATCTCGTCGACGGCTGCGTCGATGTCGAACGGGTTGGCCGCGATGTCACCGGCGTCGACGACCTGCGCGGTGGCGAAGGGAGCCACGTCCAGCGCGGGGTGATAGGGCTTCAGTAACCGCGAGGCCTGGCGGATCGCGGCAGGTCCGAACCGGGCACCAGGGCGATAGGTCACTCCGCTGTCGAACGGCACGCCCACCACGGCGATGTCGTAGTCGCCGACTTCGTGGCGCTGCGGCAATCGCGCGAACGTTCCGATGCCCGCGTAGCGCGGCACAGCCCGCGCGTCGACCTGCCCCACGATTCCCGTCGCCGTCTGGACATGCGGTTGGTTGTGCACCTCTGCTGCCTCCCTCATGCTCTCGACCGTGTCGAGCCGCCGTTACACGAAATCACCTGACCGACCACCGCTTCCACGTCGAAGTCGGACAACAACTCGACCGCGGCGGCCACCTCATCGGGAAATCCGATCCGCCCCAAGGGGATCGACGACGCGTAGTGCCTGTGTATCGCTTCCAGTTCCACTCCGGCGGCGTCGGCGTCCACCTGCAACTGCGGGGTGTCGGTGACTCCGGGTGCGACGGCGTTCACGATGATGTGATCGGGCGCCAGCTCACGGCCCAGTGTCTTGACCAACGAGATGAGCCCGGACTTCGACGCTGCGTACGCGGTCGCCTCCGGCCACCCGGTGATTCCCCACTCGCTGCTGACCACCACGATCCGCCCGGCTCCCGCGTCACGCATGTGCGGAAGTACCGCCTGAACCAGATAGAACGTGCCACTCAGGTTGGTGTCCACCACTTTCCACCAGTCGGCGTCGTCGTGGTCGAGCAGCGGCGCCATCGTCATGTAGGCGTGGTTGGCCACCAGGACGTCGAGACGACCCGCCGCCTGCACGACGCCCGCGACCATGCGCACGCATTCGGCCGGATCGGATACATCACCGGCAGCAGTTAGCCCACCGATCTCGTCGGCAAGGGCAGCCAGCTCAGCACTGTCGCGGATGTCGTTGACCGCCACCGTCGCTCCCGCGGCCGCCAAGCGCCGGGCGTGTGCAGCGCCCATCCCCCGAGCGGCGCCGGTGACCAGAGCCACCCGGCCATCCAGCTTGGTACTCATATGACGGCTCCAGAGTTGACGTTGACGACCTCGCCGACGCTGAACGTCGCATCACAGACCAGATATTCGACGCAGCGCGCCACTTCCTGCGGGGTGGCCAGCCGTCGCAGCGGCAGCGTTCTCAGGTAATCGTCTGCGCGCCAAGGAGAATCGGTGGCCAGCAGCGGTGTGTCCGTCGGCCCGGGGGCGACGCAGTTGACTCGCACGCCGTGTCCTGCCACCTCGGCGGCGAGGCTGCGGACGAACCCGAGAATCGCACCCTTGGCAGCGGCGTAGTGCGCATCCTGATCGCCGCCGCCAACGGCGAGCTCGCTCGCCACCGCCACAAGTGCGCCACGCTGCTCGACCAGGTCGGGCAGCGTCGCCCGCGCCACGTTCACCAGACCGCCCAGGTGGACGCGCAGCATCCGTCGCCACGCATCGGCACTGATCTCGGCGACCGGCGCCATCTCGTAGTAGCCCGCCGACGTCACCACCGCACTGATGGGACCGAGCCGGTCGCGAATCTGGGATACCGCGGCAGCGACCGCGGTCGAATCCGAAACATCAACCGCAACAGCATGGTCCGAGCCAGCAGGATTGAGGTCGAGACAGCCCACGACGAAGCCGCGCCCGGCCAGTGCCTCGACGGCGGCGGCGCCGATACCGCTCGCCCCGCCGGTGACCAGCGCCACCGGACGATCACTCACCGGAGAACGCCCGATCGTCGGCCTGTTCGTCACTGGCTTCGATGTCGTCGATCACCGACGTGCCCAGGATCCGGGCTCGCACGCTCGCCAGGATGGCGGCGCCGATCACCCCAAGCACCACAACGCCGATCCACACCGACCAGTCCAGGTAACGCTGCTCGAAAGTTGGTCGCGGCCAAGCGATGTTGAGGAACTGCAGCACCGCCCACACCGCAGCAACCACCGCTACCGGCAGTGCCGCGCGACCCAGCGAGAACGTGGCGGACGTCCATGCTCCGCGCAGCAGCACCACCAGGAACCCGATCAGAGGGAAGAGGAACGCCAGGTAGAAACCGCCCGCGGTGAAGTTGACCATCAGCGTGTAGACGTCGCTGGCGACGATGCTCAACAGGAACAGAGCCGCGCCGATCACCGTGGTGACCAGGACCGCCATCACGGGGATGCGCGCCTGGCCCCGCAGCTGCGCCAACGCACGGGCCGCGGGCAACGCGCCGTCGCGGGCATAGGCCCAGATGACCCGCGATGCCGAGGTCTGCAGGGCAAGGAAACTGGCAAGGAAGCCGATGACGAACAGCACCTCAACGGGTTTGGCGATGCCTGCACCCAGCGCCGCGGTCAAGGTGTCGTACACCGGGTCGGCCACCGTACCGTCGGCCACCGCGCCCAGATCCGGGATGGCCAGGATGATCGCGAGGCTGGAGTACACCACCACCACGGCGATGAACACCAGTGAGAACAGCACAGCCTTCGGCAGGTCTCGGCGCGGTTCGTGCACCTCTTCGGCGATGGCACCGGCACTTTCGAAGCCGACGAAGGACCAGCCGATGAACGCGACCGCCATCAGGAACGGGCCGCTCAGGTACGTCCATGGGCTCACCTGTGGACCACCGCCCTCGAACAGCACCGACAGTGAGTTGTGTCGATGGAACAGCAGCAGCCAGGTACCCAGCCCGACCGAGCCGATCACCTCGGCGATGATGCTGCCGACCATGAAGATCTTCAGTGCGCGCCGCCCAATCAGGTTGACCGCAGTACCTGCCAGCAGAATCACCAACGCGATCAGCGCGAGTGTCCCCCCGGACGGCGCCTCCACCCCGACGATGTTGGCGATGAAGCCGGCCGCTCCGATCGCCACGGTCGCCATCGCGATCACCAGCGTCCACATGTAGACCCAGCCGGCGAACCAGCCGTACGTCGTGCCGAGCAGGCGGCGCGACCACTGGTAGATCGACCCCTCCAGCGGCCAGCGCGACACCAGCACGGCGAAGACCAGCGCGACGAGGAGCTGCCCTCCGAACACCAGAAGGAAGCCCCACCAGAAGCTGGGGCCCGCGGCGGAGATCGCCAAGGCGAAGATGCCGTAGAGCGCCACGATCGGCGAGATGAATGCGAAGGCGAAGGCGAACGCCGACCACAACGAGAACTCTCTGCGCAACAGCTGGGGCTGCTCGGCGGGGATGATCGATGACGACATGTCTGCTCCCACTTCTCGACACTGGTGGCAGGAACTATCACGCCCGGTCAGCGCCAGCGCCAGCTGATCTGCCGAAGACGCAGTGATCGCACCTCGTCGGTGTCCCGCATTGGAGGATCACACAACGGCATCGGGTGCGGATGTGACGGCGGCGTTACGCTCGTCCAATGGATCGGTCGTCCGGTGGGGCCCCGGCGGAGCCTGCGGCAACCGAGGACCGCGCGCCGGGCGCCCCCACCCTGCGCGACCTGCTCGACGCTTCTGGGCTGGGGCTCGCCGTGCCCGACGGCCCGGCACAGGACCTCGACCGCGCGATCAGCTGGGCCCACACCACCGAGATGCGGGATCCGGCGAAGTATCTGCGCGGCGGTGAGTTGGTCTGCACTGTGGGGATCAGCCTGCAGACACCATTGGACTGCCAGACGTTCGCCGACTCGTTGGCGCGAGCCGGCGTGGCGGGCGTGTGCTTCGGCATCGGCGACGGCCACGACGTCGTGCCGTCCGCCTTGCTGGCCCAGTGCAGGCGCCGCGGCCTTCCGGTGCTGATCGCGGCGCCGAGCGTGCCCTTCACCACGGTGAGCCGCTTCGTCGCCGAGTACGAACTCGGCGCGGAGATCGCCACCGCCCGGGCGACCAATGCGCTAGTCCCGGAGCTACTTTCGTCCCTGCGCCGACACGAATCTGCTCGTGAACTGCTGGATACAGCAGGCCAGCTCCTGGAGTGCTACTTCCTGCTCGATTCGGACGGCCAGTCGGCGGGTGAGTCGCAGGCGGTCGGGGTCGAGGTTCCCGGGCTGGGCACTCTCGGATGGGTGGGCAGTGGCGCTCCCCCGGAACCGGCGCTGCTCGAGCTGATCGCCAGGTTCGTGCGAGCGACCCAGGCCCAACGAGACGTCGAAACCGCGCTTGCCCGTGAACGCGTCGGCCAGCTGCTGTCCCTGGTCGAACGGCGGATGTTGTTGCCCGACGCGCTCAGCCAGTTGCTTCCGTGGCCCGGCTTTGCGGCAGGAAGGCTGACCTGCTCGGCATGGCCGGCGGGAGCCGGTGCGCTGCTGTCGATGGCCATCCCCGACGCGCTCGTCGGCGCTGCCCCCGACCTATGCCTGATGCTGACCACGGAATCGTTGGAGGTGGCGGACGACCTGGCCGTGCCTTCTGGACACTCGGCGCCGGTGCCGCTGACGGAGATCGGGTCGGCGATCAGTCAAGCGCGCATCGCACTGGATCTGGCCCAACGCCGGGGAAGCAGTGTCGGACCGGATCAGTTGAGCACTCTGGAAAGCCTTCTGGAGCAACTCCCCCTCGCTCAGCTCGCTCCCTTCAAGCAGCAGCTGATCGATCCGCTCGCCGAGATGGACCGCGTGCGCGGCACTCAACACGTGCGCACTCTGCGCACGTTCCTGACCGCGAACGGCTCGTTGAGCGAGACCGCTCGCGTCCTCTATCTGCACACCAATACCGTGCGGCACCGGCTTGCTCGAATCAACGAGCTCACCGGCCGAGATCCGTTGAACCACAACGATCAGGCAGCGTTCCTGATAGGCCTGCGCACGTTGGACCGGGGTGATTGAGTCCACCGAAGCGGTGATCGATTCTTAGCCGCCGGGGTTCGCGACGCGGCTCGCCAGGGTCGCCTGTCCCGGTCCCACGAGCTCGTCGACGGCTTCGTGCCGACCCGTCATGGCCATCAGCAGCGCTTCTCCGGTGCCACGGACTTCGGGACCGTTGCCGTGCGTCCAAGCTACGTCGGTCGCCGTGAGTCGTAGTCCTCGAATGCGACGCCCTGCACCCAACCGCGGATTTCCAGGCACCAGCGGCAGAATCCGTTCCAGACGATCAACGGGCACCGTGCGCGGATGGCCGAGGGCCCGACGGATGTCCTGGTGGTGGACCGTTCCATCAACGAGCGCAATCATCCCGCCGAAGCCAGCCGTCAGTCCCCGTGGACGGAGATGGCGGCCGAGGAACTCCATCAACTCTTGCGGTGACATCGGTGCGAACTCCTCGACGCCAATCTCGTTGGCACGTAAGACCCAGCCCTTCGCAAAACGCCTTGCCAAACCGGCTGGAGACAACTCCTCGTAGCTGACCACGTGCGCCACAACGTCTTTGACCGTCCATTTCGTGCAGAGACTCGGCGCGCCCCACTCCTGCGGCGTCAGTGTCTCAAGGAACGTGGCTAGGTCGACCCGCTCGTCGTATGCCATGTCCATGAGCGGTTTCTCATCGGTGCTCATCGTGACACCTCCGTCGCCGCCAGCTCGAGGTAGCGGTGAAGGTAGAGCGGCCAACCCGCCTCACCGTCGACGCCATCAGCGACGCCACGCCAGTCGGTGCCATGCCGCTCGAGGTTTCGGTGCTCCAACTCCACCCGAGTGCGGTCATCGGACTCGGCGATGAAGCGCACCTCGACCTCGCTCGTCTTGGCGGGATCGGATTCGAGTTGCCAGGTTGGTCCGATGTCCCAGGAGAACACGACGCGGTGCGGCGGCTCGAAGACGAGAACACGCGCCCATTCGCACCGACTGCCGTCAGTCCCTAGGTCGTAGATGTGTCCGCCCACTCGCGGCTCGAAGACCGTCTCGGCGATCGGAACCGCCAGCAAATTGTGTTCGCGTGGCTTGATCGCATCGAACCTGTTGGTGAACAACGCGAACGCCTGCTCAACTCCAGTACCGACCACGACGCTCTTGCGCACCGGATCAACCGCGGATGGCCTCATTGGCCTCGTCCTCCCTCGTTTTCGTCGACGACCTTCTCGAATGCAGCGAGAGCCCTCTCCCAGAACACGTCCAACTCCGACCTGAGTGCCTCGATGCCCTCCGGGTTCACCTGATAGACCCGCCGCGTGCCGACGGCGCGGTCGGCAACCAGCCCGGCGCACTTCAACACCCTGAGATGTTGAGATACGGCGGGCCTGCTGACGGGTAACCCACGTGCTAGCTCGCCAACTGCCATCGGCCCACTGGCGAGGCGTTTGAATATCGCTCGACGGGTCCCGTCGGCGAGTGCCGCCCATGCGTCGGTCGCTTCACGAGTGACCACAAACGGTAAGTCTATACTTACCGAGTCGGCCTGTACCAACGCCGACGTCAGGCAAGGGGTGCGGTCCGCCCCTGCCGATTCAGAGCAAAATCGCCCACGCGGGATTAAATTAGCTCACCTAACGTTGTAGGTCTCGTAGGAGGATTCGAAAGGAGTCTGGAAATGAACTTGAAGAAGTTTGCGGCCGGAGCCGCGATGGTCGGCGCACTGGGGTTCGGCGCCGTTGGTCTGGGTGCGGGCACCGCGAGTGCCACCCCACCTGCACCCGCCAACACCGGGTGGGCGCTAGACCATGGTTGGGGCCATGACGGCGACGGAGGCTGGGACAACCGTGGAGGCTGGGACAACCACGGCGGCTGGGACAACCGTGGATGGGACAACGGGCCCGGGTGGGGCTGCGTCACGGGTCCGTTCGGGCACATCACCTGGTGCCCCTAGCCGCTAGGCCCTGATCGCCAAGGACTCGATCCGGCCATCGTCGGTGAAGGTGAAGTGGAAGTCGAGTTCCACGGGACTTCCGGGAAAGTCCCCGGCGATCAGGGCACGCGCGACGTGCTCTCCGCCGTCGCTCCTGACATCGCGGACCTCGTAGCTGACCGTGGGAACCTCACTGCGCCAGGCGCGGATCGCGTCCACCCCATGGTGTTCGTGGCCCTCGTCTTCGACGGTGGCGTCCGCGGTGAACTGCGCGAAGTAGGCGTCGGTGTCGGATAGCGGGGCGAGCTGAAAGTAGCGATCGATGACGGACTGTGTGTGCATGCCACCAGCCTGCAACCTCCTGCAAGGGGAGAGTCAAACTAGCCGGAAAGGCCTGCGGCGGCGGCAAAGACGCGGAGCTCGCGCTCGATGTCGGACCCGGCCGGCTGGTACACGAGCTCGGTGACTCCCACCGCGGCGAGACCCGTGATCTTCTCGGGCAACTCCGCGGCCGTGCCAGTCAGGGCCATCGAACTCGCGAATGGGACGAGTTCGGCGACGTGCGGTTCGTCACGAGGGTTGGCCTTGACCAGATGCCCGGCATGGATCGCCAGATGCCGCTCGTGCTCGGGGGATGCCTCGATCGCCTCACGCCAACGCTGTCCGCCCGGTAGCGCGTCGACCGCTGCCCCGCCGCGCTCGTACATGGCGTGATAGAGCACGACCGCCGCGGGACCGGCAGCATCGATCACGCGCGGCGACGTCAAGTCCTCACCGTCGTCGAGCACCGTGCCGAACGTCAAAAGTGCTCGCCAGTCGGCGATCTGGGCGGCGTCGGGTTGCGGTACCGCGGCGGAGAACACGCCGTCGCCGAGCTCGGCCGCAACGGCCAGTCCCTTTGGCCCGTCGGCGCCGATCAGGATCGGCACTTCGATGGGTCGCTCGGCCCCGAAGCCCGGCAGGTGCAACATGCGGATCGTCGCGCCTTCCCATACCGCCGTTTCGCCGGCAAGTAGTGCCTTCAGGCATCGGACGTAGTCGGCGACCTGCCGCCACGGCATCGGTCGGGTGCCCAGCGCCAGCCGTCCAGAGAATCCCGAGCCGATCGCCACCGCGACCCGACCAGGCGCTTGGCCCGCGAGTTCGGCGATGGCGGCGGCGTTCACCATGGGATGACGCAGGCTGGGAACCAGGACGCCAGGCCCGAGGCCTATCCGCGACGTGCGCTCAGCGCACCGGCTGAGCACCATCCAGACATCGGGATAGATCGCCGGCGAGTCGTACAGCCATGCTCGCTGGTAGCCGAGTTCCTCGGCGATCTCCACATGCGCTGGAGTGTCGGATGACGTTGCGAAGGCACACGAGACGTCCATCCTCGCGACGCTACTCGGGCTTCAGCTGCGGCGAACGACGGTTCTCTGACGATCCTGCCCATGCTCCTGCTGCGCAATCCCGGTCGCGCCAACGGCGGGCTGTTCGCGCGGGCCTATCCGTTCGCGCGGATGTTCGGCATCGACACCGTCACTCCGGATACCGAGGTGACGAGCAGCGGCGGAATCCCGATTCTCGGCACCGGGCTCTCGCTCGGCGGCACCAACCTCGTCCCGATCAAGGTCGACGCGACCGTCGAGTACGACATGCTCTCGGACTTCGCGGCGTGGCCAAACCCGTTCTCGCTCGCCAACAACCTGATGGGATTCCTGCTCCCGACTTACATCCTGCGGGGCGTCGATACCTCCCGTCTCACCCCGCAGCTCACGACGCAGCTCAAGGACATCCTCGCTAGGATCGGCACCGACCCGTTGGCGCTGAACCTGTACCTCACGCTGCCGGCCGACAGCCTGCCTCTGCTCGAACCCCTGTATCTGCTCACCGACCTGACGAACATGCTGACCTTGGGGCGTTCCCGAACCCGTTGGGCACGTTGGCCAATGCGCTCGCGCCCGCGCTGACCAGCCTCGTCAACCTTGGCTACACCGACGTCGTGAGAATGCCCGACGGTACGTACGTCAGGACACGCGATCAGGCAGGCGATCCCACCGCCTTCATGTCGTTCTCCGACGTCGACTGGGCGCAGGTATCCGGCGACATCGTCAACCTGTTCGTCAGGGGATTCCAGAAGGAGTTGTTCAGCGGGAGTCCCACGCCTGGCACCCCGAATGTCCTCACCGGAGTGTTCAAGTTGCTTTCCAGCATCCTGGGCGGAGACGGCCTCGGCGGAATCGACGGCCTCATCAACGCGGCGCTGGGAGGACTGAACCCTTTGGCGGCCACCGCATTACCGGCCATCGAGGCCAAGTCGGCCACCGTGGCGCCCGATCCGGGTACATCTACTGGCAACAACGCCGCACCCGTCAGTACGCCGATCGTGGTGGATACGAGCAACGATGCCAAGGCCGACGAGGAGTCGAAGGACGCCGACGCCGACCAGGAAGCCCAGCCCACGAAGCCCGAGAAGAAGCCGTCCGGCTCGACCTCGACGACGAAGGCGGCGGGACCGTCGGCGTCGGGGGTGTCACCGGCGTCGTCGGCGGTGTGACGAGTGGCGTCGGCGGTATCACCGGCGGTGTGACCCATGCCGTCGGCGGCCTCACCGGTGGGCTCAGCGGTGCGCTTGGCGGTGGGTAGCGATCCGGTCCGGCAGGGTAGAAGCCGGCGACCTGACCTCGGTTACGCGATCATCGCGTAACCGCCGCGCGCGAGCGATCTCGTCGACGGGGGCTATGGCCCAGATCTTCAACCGTGACCACCGCTGCGGACCAAACACCGCCGTCTCCAAGAAGACCTTCAGCCATGCCGGTAACCACCACACACCTGCGATGATCCGAGTGGCGGTTGGCGAGGCGGGATCCATGACCAGCCAGGTGAGAATGCGCAGTTGGTCGAGCCAGAAACGCCGCGTGTTCATGACCCGCGTCGTCTCCGTCGCCGTCGTGTGGCTACGCACCGACAGCTCTTGGGGAACGAAACAGACCGTGGAGCGCAGCATCAAGCGGTCCCAGAGGTCCAAGTCGACCAGTTGATAGATGTCGTTGCGGAAGCCCCCCACATCCAACGCCAGTCGGTGCCGAAACATCACGCAGGTGGGCTCACCGATCCAGTTGCCGTTCGCGCCCGACAACGCCATCTGCCTGACCAACGACGGTCCATGGTTGCGTGCTCGAAGCCCACGAAAGCGGGTTTGGAGATTTCCGTAGCGTCGCTTCCACCTGCGGTCGTCGGTCATCACTCGCCGTGGCGCGAAGGCCAGGCCGACACTCGGATCGTCGAAACATCCAGACATCGTCCGCAAGGCTCCTGGAAGCAGCCAATCGTCGCCATGCACGAACTGGATGCACCTGCCGCGCGCGTGTTCCAAGCACTTGTTGTGGTTTTGGTTGAGGCCGACCCGAGTTTCATTGCATATCAACCGGTCTCCGGGCCTGAGCATCCTCGCGGCGACCGCGACACTGTCGTCCGACGAGCCGTCGTCAACGACCACGACCTCGAACTCGACGCCCTCCTGATCCAGGACGCTCCGCAGACAACGTTCAATGGTGGCGCTGTTGTTGTACATCGGTAGACACACCGAGACGGGCAGGGTCGTCGGCGATTCGTTCGCATCGCTCGGATTCATCGACGAATAGACCATCAACGGGACCTAGAGGCTGCCTACACCTTGGACCAGGAGCACCACCCCGGTGATGGCGAGCGAGATTTCGAAGATTCGCCGACGATGCGCGC
Organism: Mycobacterium sp. AZCC_0083; assembly: GCF_014202335.1. Classification (GTDB taxonomy): domain Bacteria; phylum Actinomycetota; class Actinomycetes; order Mycobacteriales; family Mycobacteriaceae; genus Mycobacterium. The sequence continues at coordinate 569,077 of NZ_JACHGP010000003.1, forward strand.
GCAACCAACCGTCCAGTCGCAGCATGAACGTTTCGGTCTTCTTCGGCATCAGCAGGTACATGAGCAGCGGAAGCTCGAGGAGCGCAAGAACCAAGACGATGAAGACGGTGAATGCCACCAACTGCGTCTCGATGGCGTGTCCGGACGCCATGATGATGGTCAGGATCATGACGCACTCGACGGGCGGCGTTGCCGATCCGAGGCCCACCAGGAACGCCGGCCAAGCCCCGCCGCGCTCCAATAGGTTCTGGCTGAAGGCGGCCATTCGCGCGAATATGTTCCGCGGGCGCTCCGCCACCAAGACTGAGGACCCCAAGGACTCGTCGCCGCTGCCCATCGCTACCGGCACTCGTTGCCGTGCCCGTCGACGAGTCACAAGGACCGCCAGGAGCGTCAGGAAGATCACACCGAGGGTGATCTTGAATCCCCCACCGTCGAGGATCACGACCGCAGATCGCACTTCGTTCATCGCCGAGACCACATTTTCGATGGCCGTTAGCGCGGCTTCCCGGAAAACGATCAGAACTACCAATCCAAAGGCGATTCCAGCAAACATTCCACCGAGCCAGAAAGCCGCCAAATTCTGGATAGGCCTACGTTGCGATAGCAATACAGCGACGAGTCCTAGCCGTAGAGGGTCCAGCGCCATGCCGAACCCGACGAAAACCACGGCGGTCCACATTCCTCGAAACATTACTAGGGTGCGGCGAATCTCGTGCCCCAGGTAGCGAATTGACGTCGGGAGCCCGGCCAGCTACGGCAGCCCGGCACGGTCGGATCGCGGCTACCAGGGGCGCGAGTGCTGAGGTGGCACAGGTACGGATGGAGCGGAGTCACGCCCTCGTTGGAAAGTTTGGCCAGCTAGCTATTCCTCGCGATGATCCCCGCACCACGTTCTCATCCAGAAAAGTCAGTGTTCGGTACGCTCGGCGCGCACTCACAAGAGAGCAATGCCTACCAAATGCATGTGCCAGTAGCTACTTTGGCGGATGACGTATGCGGCGGCGGGCGCGGACTAGCCTAGCGAACTCAGCCAGACCGAGGCGACCGGCCCCATCCGCACGTGCTCGTACGCACGCCGAGCCCGGCTCCGTGCGAGCAGACGCAAACATGTTCGTCGCGCCGACGGATTCGGCACCTCTACGTCTGCTCGCTAGGCGGTGTTCACCCCGGCTGGCCGCGGTGCGTGGGCTAAATTGACCCCACCGTTGTAAAGGGGAGGAATCGTTGAATCTTTGGGTACTGTTCCGGAATTCGCCGATCAGGACGACCAGTCGGGCGCCATTCCTGACACGACGCTACCGCTACCGGCAGAAGCGACTACTCGCTGCGCTCGGACCTGAACTTTCTGCTGCCACGACAGTTCACGCGTCAGACGCGCCGCGCGCTGATGGTCCGGTGGCCGAAGCGTTCAACCAGGCGGCCGATGTTCACAAGCTGCGCCACTACCTTCCCGTATACGAATCGGCGCTGCCGACCGATCGACCGATCCGGATGCTCGAGATTGGTGTCTTCCACGGCGGGTCTCTGCGGATGTGGCGGAACTACCTGCACTCGGCGTCGGTCATCGTCGGCATCGACATCGACCCCGAGACGAAGCAGTTCGACGACCCTCTACAACAGATCCACGTAAGGATCGGCGGCCAGCAAGACGTCGCGTTCCTGCGATCGGTGGTCGACGAATTCGGGCCATTCGACGTCATCCTCGATGACGGCTCTCATGTGCCGTCCCACATGGTCGCCTCCTTCCGGTACCTGTTTCCCGAGGGGCTGAAGCCCGGCGGCGTCTACCTCGTCGAGGACATCCATACCAACTACTGGACCGTCTATCGCGACCAACCGATGTCGTTCATCGATTTCTCGAAGTGGCTGATCGACGCGATGCACGCCCACTACCTCCCGATGATCGACGAACCGAACTTCCGCGAAGGTCACCCCGACCGGCTGCAGCGGGTAAGGGTGCCGTTGGCTGCCGCGATCCTCGAAAAGCTCGAGTTCTACGATTCGATCGCGGTCTTCCACCGTGCCCCCGAAGCCAAGGCGTTGCCGCGCAGTGTCTACAAGGGCAAGGCCGTATAGCCGCCGTTGCGTGATGCCGCCGGGCCTGCCCAACCTACGCGGTGGGTCGAATTGATCTTGGAATGCTGCCGGCGCTTCGGACTCGCCATCGATTACGCCGGCAGACGTTCAGCAACTTTGAGCGATGACAGAGGTCACCGAGCGGGACCGGGGACCGGCAGCCACGGCGTAGCGACGCCGTTATTGTGATTCAGCTGTGCCGACCTCGGCCGTTTGCACTCATCCCGAGCCGTGTCCCATGGGTGCGCTCAGCGCGGCTTGCATGTGCGTCAATTCCAATGACGCACCAATTGCAAATTCGAGCAAACATCAATATCAATTCGCGACTGTCGTGCGAAGGGTATGAATAACAACTCTGCCAACCACAGGACAAGTCGTTCGAGTTGAGCTAGCGTATGGCCGTAGTAAATCGTCTAGTGGAGTAGTTTCCGGGGGAAGTAGCCATGGTCCACCGTGCACATTCTCAACACTCTGAGCTGCGCTTTGTGCCATGGGAGTTCCCTCAGCAAGATAATTAGACCGTAGTAGCACAGTGAATCGGGGAGGATTCGGTGTCTATTCAAAACAATGGCGCGCCTGGCGCAAGGCCCACGATTTCGGTCTGTGTGCCCATGTTCAACAATTCGGCAACGATTGCTCGTTGTCTTTGGAGCATCCTCGACCAGAATGGCGTCGACTTCGAGATCATCGTCGTCGATGACGACTCCTCGGATGACTGCGCCGCCATTGCCCGGCAGATGTTGCGCCCCGGCGATCGATTGGTTCGCAATACACCACGCCTCGGACTCAACGGCAACCACAACAAATGTCTACAACTAGCACGTGGCAAGTGCGTTCAGTTCGTGCACGGCGACGACTGGCTGCTACCTGATGCGTTGCAGACGTTGGCGCGATACTTCGACGATCCGGCCGTGGGGCTGGCCTTTGCACCGAGGGAAGTCGAGAGTGACGACCCCACGTGGACGAAGTGGAACGAAAGCCTGCACACCGGTTTTCGGCACCTCAGGGCTTACAACAATGGTCCAGACCTGGTATCGCAGGTCGCATCTCGCGGCGTACACCGCAACTGGGTCGGCGAGCCCAGCTGTGTGATGTTCAGGCGCCAACTTGCACTCGACGCGGGGCAGTGCAGGTCGGATGTTCACCAGTTAGTGGATTTGGATCTCTGGCTGAGACTGATGCTGCGATCGAATGTGTGCTTTCACCCGCGCGAACTCTCGGTGCATTCATACACGGCGCACACCGCCACCGCCCATATCGTGGGGGCCCGGAAGGATTGGCTCGATCGGCTTCGAATCCTGATGTGGCTGGCGATGGATCCGGCGTCCCCAAGGACCGTTCGGTCACGCGCCCGAATTTGGTGGAGACTCATCTGGTTGCGAACCATGTTGGAGTGCGCTGTTTTGGGACCGTCGCGGTGGACGCGCGTGAAATACCTCGGCTCCGCACGGATTCACGAATCTGAAGGTGCCAAGCGATTTCTATTGAGTGAAGTACATGCGACTGAGATGGTGGCTTCGATTCCCCGGGAGTCGTTGAAGGACCGTCACATCGGGCGCCCTGACTTCGACCAGCTTGCTCGCGGTGGCAGTCGCCTCTCCAGCTAAGAGCGGCCGTGCTCGGCCGATGAGTCCAACCGCGAATTCGACGGTTAGGGCTCCAGCAGTTGCAGTAGGTAGGCGCCGTATCCCGACTTCACCAGGGTGTGCGCGCGACTGGCGAGCTGTTCGTCGTCGATGAAGCCCAGCCGCCAAGCAACCTCCTCTGGCACACCGACCTTCAGGCCCTGCCGTCGCTCGATGGTGCGCACGTAGTCGCTGGCGTCCAGCAGCGAATCGAAGGTGCCGGTGTCAAGCCACGCCGTTCCGCGGGCCAGCACTTCGACAGCCAACCGGCCCTGGTTGAGGTAGGTCTGGTTGATCTCGGTGATCTCGTACTCACCTCGGGGCGAGGGGCGCAACGACTTGGCGATCTCGACGACGTCGTTGTCGTAGAAGTAGAGCCCCGGCACGGCATAGTGCGATTTCGGGGTCTCCGGCTTCTCCTCCAACGACAGCGCCGTGCCGTCGTCGGCGAACTCGACGACACCGTAGGCCGACGGGTTGGCCACCCGGTAGGCGAAGATCGCTCCACCGCTCACGTCCCGGAACCGACTCAGGCTGGTGCCCAGGCTGGGGCCGTAGAAGATGTTGTCGCCCAAGATCAATGCCGCCGAATCGTTGCCGATGTGGTTGGCACCGACGACGAAGGCCTGGGCCACCCCGTCGGGGCGATCCTGGATCGCGTAGGTGATGTTGGTGCCGAACATCGACCCATCGCCGAGCAGGCGATGGAACGCGGCGACGTCACCGGCGGTGGTGATCACCTGGATGTCGCGAATCCCCGCCATGATCAACGTGGAAAGCGAGTAGTAGATCAGCGGCTTGTCGTATACGGGCAGCAGCTGCTTGCACACGCCCATCGTGATCGGGTACAGACGAGTGCCCGAGCCACCGGCCAGGATGATTCCCCGCATGGAAGCAGACTAGCGGTCCCGGCCTGCCCTCTCAGCCGTTGGCCCGCAAATCGGGACGGCGTTCCAACAACTCTTGCCTATCGAATTGTTGTGGCGCTCTCACCGTCCGGAATTGGTGCAACTCCTGCTTGATGGAATCCCGGAAACCCAATCCATGGGAATGATGCACCGTCAACGCAGGTTCGAGCACGATTCCATAGCCATTCTTCAGCATCAATTTCGCCAACGCCGTGTCCTCGCCGCCTGTTTCATATCGTTGATCGAAGCGACCGAGTTCCTCCCATACTGATTTGGAGAGCATCGCACCGGTCCCGGCCAGAGCGCCCATACCGGCGTTGCTTATCCGCTGGGCAGGCTTGGCAAGGCCCAAGTTGTTGTCGATCGTCGCGACCCATCGTTCGAGGTACGAGGCACCTTCATTCGGCAGCACCTTGCCGAACACTCCCGCTACGCGGGCATCCTTGGCGAAGTGCCGCGCACCGGCGTGCAGGCTGTGGACGTTCGACAGCCGGGCGTGGGCGACCGTAAGGAACACCACGTCGTTGCTGGCAGACTCCATGGCTAAGTTCATCGACTTCGGATAGGTGAACTCACCCTTCGGGAGCGTCACGAGCCTCGCGCCGAACTGCTCGACGACTTCAGCCGTTCGATCGCTTGACGCGTTGTCGACGACGACCACTTCGAGATCGCTCTTGAATAACTGGCGCTGAACGTCGGCGAGGAGTTTCTCCAATTTGGCCGCCTCGTTGTAGGCGCGCACCACAAAGCTGACACTCGGATCATTGATTGGATCATCGACCAACGATTCATCAACGCGCTTATTGAGCAACCTGGCCGTCACGGAATTACCGAATGGCGCCGATTCAATGAAAGCCGGATGCAATAAATAGCCGTCTATAGCCATGGCGACGACTATATGTTGACCCGTTGGCGCCAAGCAATCGGAGCAGCCTCAGACGTCGACGCTCAGTATGCCGGGAACCACAGCGGCCCCCAGAAGAACCCCCAGGCCTGGCGCGTTGGGTCCCAGAACACCTGCGCGGTGGGCGCCCAGAACGGCGGTGCCGGACGGTAGCCCCCTGGGCCGTTGTCGTTCCAGCGCCCATTGTTGTTGTTCCAGTTGTTGTTCCAGTTGTTGTTCCAGTTGCCGTTGTTGTTGTTCCAGTTGCCGTTGTTGTTGTTCCAGTCGTTGTTCCAGCGACCGTCGTTGTCGCGTCCGTATCCACCGTCGTGTCCGTTTCCCGGCGCCCACGGCGGCGGATCCGCACTTGCAGTTCCCGCTCCGAGTCCCATCGCACCAGCGGTCAGGCTGCCCGCGATGGCGACGCCGGCGACGAGCTTTGTAAATCGCTTCATTGTTGTGTTGCCTCCGAATCAGGTCCCCCGACCCGACCGCACTCTCTGCGCGGCAACTGCTTATACGAGCTTACTAACACGCACGGCGCGGGTTCTATGCCCCGTCCGGAGTCAGCGGGGAGGATCGCCCCGCCACGCGAAGCTGTTCACGTACTTGGCCATGTCCATCGCGAGTTGCAGGTTGGCGCCCGAGGGGTGCCCCGTCCCGAAACTGGGGCTGAATTCGTGGTAAGGACCGGCGGCCGCCGCGATCAGTGCCACGTCGTTCTTGACCGCGACCATGACCAGCAGGCGAAGCCGGGTGTACGTGCCCGTGGAGTCCTGGGGGTACTCGTCGGCGACGACGCCGTATCCCGGCTGGTATCCGACTGACGCATTGGGGATCTCGTAGTCGACTTCTGCGTCGGGATAGTTCTCCTGGATCAGATCCTCGGTGATCTGTTTCGGCGTGCGGTTGCGCGCGGGTTCGCCGAACAAGACGAGGGTGCCGGTGTCACCGGCGATGAAGTTCAGCACCACTCCTTTCTCGTCCACCGTCGCTTCGTAGGCCGTGCCCGGACCGGGATACGAGAAGGAGTAGGAGCCGTCGGGCGACGTGAACCGCGGATTGGTGGTGACCGGCGAGCCAAGAGGCGGACGTCCACAGTCGGGCGGGCATACGTAACGCGGCAGGTTCGGTGTGATCACCATTGACAGCACGACCGCGCCCACTGCCGCCGCGGTCAGCACACCGAAAAGGGGCAACAGGACCCGGCGGGGCGTGGTCTGGTGCACGCGCGCCGCCTCGTCCGACCCCGGCGGCACCACGGATGCGGCCCGCGACGTTCGCGATGACGAACGGGCGGCGGCCCCACAGTTCGGGCAGAACGCCATGTCGGGAACCACGTGCTCGCAGCGTGGGCACAGCATTTGCCCGGCCGGGCCGGTGACGTCGTGCTCCTCGTGCAGCAGCGCCACCTGAAGCCCAATCCTCAACGCCAACAACGCCAAGGCCGCGCACACTAAGTGCACCCCCACGTGCAGCACATGGGGAATCGGCGCCAATTCCGCCAATCCCAGTCCGGTGTACAGCACGACCACGGCCAGAACACTCGCGAGAAGTACGGGTGTTCTGCCGAGCCACAACGCCGTACCGACCAGGCCACCCACCGCAAGTGCCATCACGGGCACCGCGATGCCTTGGATACCCGCCTCGACGAGAAGGTCACCGACCGACCTCTCTTGGGTCGTCGGCCCGGTCGCCAGCTGTGGGGCCAAGCGAGCCACGGTCGCAGCGACGGTGAAGCTGATCGCACCCAGCGACCCGATCACGAACCCGTCCAACGCCTCCCGGTCGGGCCGACGAAGCAGCCGAACCAGTACCGCAGGCGCGAGCATGACGAGCGCACCGCCCACCGGGATGCTCAGGCCCTCCAGCAGTGTGTGACCCAGGTCCTCCTCGGAACCCATTGCGACGTCATAGGAATGGGAGACGATCACGCCGGTGACCAGCGCCCAGCCTGCACCGGATGCGATGCCGAGGACCGTCGCCAAGGTCAGCGTACGGATCGGCAGGTCGCGGTCGGCGTCGGTTTCGCGCATGTAGAGGGCGAACAGGAGTGGCAGCCCGAGAGCGGCGGTCGCGATCAGCGGCGCCTGCCAACGGAGCGCGGCGAACACGGACAAGACGATGACTAGTACGACCAGACCGATGCGGAACGGGGGGCGCGACCGGTCCGGCAGCTGCGGGAAGATCGAACTGGCCACGGACATTCGCAGCACGTGTTCGTTGGAGGCGGCCGCGAACGAGCCCATGCGCAACCGTTCGCGTCGACTGCCTTGCCCGGCAGAGAGATTCGCCCCACAGGAGCCACAGAACGCTCCGCTGGGAACATCCCTTCCGCACGCCTGGCATACCGTGGTTGGCACTGCCTCTCCGGCGGGTGGATCGGCTGAGGTCATCTGCGAGCCGACCCCTTTTGAAGATCGAGAAGGTTGTGGGCGAGGTTGGCGACGTTCGGGCTACCGAACCCGGTCAACAGGTCGTAGCCGGGTACCGAAACGTCGACGGCGTTCGCTCCGAGGCTCACATCACGAAAGCCGGGCTGGTCCGCACCGGCCGCAACCCGGTACAGGAGCGGGTGCAGATCACCGAGCGCCGTCCCACCGTTCGCCTGCAGATATTGGTTCATCAGGACCGTCATGGCAGCCCAGATCGGTGCCGACTGTGACGTTCCCGCACCGATTCTCGGCTGGCCGTCGAACACGATCCGCACGCCGGTGAACGGATCTGCGACGGCGGAGACGTCGGGCGTGAGTCGGTGGTCGGAATCCCGCTGCACGGAAATTCCAGACTGATACGCCGGCCGCGGGAACAGGTTGGACACGCCGCCGCTGGTGCCCTGCGACAGCGGGCCGTCTTCCCATGCTTGCTCCGCCAGCCACTTCCCCTGGGCATCGGTCGACAGCGTGGTACCACCGACCGACACGATCTCCGGCACCGACGCGACCGCGTCCAACCCGATGTCGTCGGGTCCCGGCGGCGACGCCCAATCCTCGCCGCCCTTGCACTCCAGACCGCCCGTATCGCCGCTCGCGTCGAAGATCGTCGTACCGTGCTTCTGCGCATTCGCCATGGCAGCCCGCACCGGGACGAGGTCGGCCGCACGGATCAGCTTGTCGCAACCCCATCCGATCGACAGGCTCCACACCGCGCCGGGGAACTGACGATCGGCATCGTCGAACATCTTCGCGATCTTCTCGTAGGCGCCGTCCCCTTCGACGGTGGGGCGGGCGTTCACCACCACCATTTGCGCATCGGGCGCGATGGCATGTGCGACCTCGAGGTCCATCACCGTTTCACCGTGCGACGGTCCTGGCTGGCCACCGATCAAAACGGGGGTGAACTTCGGCAGCCCCGACATCTCGGAGAAGGCGTCCAGATCGCCTTGGTCGTAACCGTCGAATTCGAAGAACACGATGGTGGCGCCCTTGCCGGTGAAGCCGGCGTCGGCGAGCGGTTTCGCGTTGTAGGTGGTCAACAAGGCATCCGGCGTCAGCCCCTGCTTCGGCACGTCCGTTGGCAGCATTCCCGGCGTCGCCATGTGGTGCGGTGTGTACCCGAGGACGCGGCCCAGCGAATTCACGCCGTCGCGCAGCGCTGTCGGCACGTCTGGTTGCTGCGGCGAGGCATAGAACACCTGGCCCTTGCGGCCCCGATAGTCGCGTACGGGTACGTCGAACGCCTCGGAGACGTCGGCGGCGGCGCCTTCGACGATCGCCCACGCCTCGCGCGGTCGCCATCGCACCGAAAGACCGTGCGCATCAGACCATTCGAGAAGCCGAACGGGCCGGGCTGGGCCGGGCAGGGTGACGGTGAGCTGCGCATCACCAGCGCGTGACGGTCCGAGGTCACTCGAACTGGCAAGCAATGAGGCATAGGGACCGGTGATGTCCGCCGGGCCACGCGGAGTCGACGTGCGCGGCAGGCCTGATGACGACAGCAGAAGCAGAGCGCAGACCACGGCCGTCAAAGCCATCGGGGCCGACGGCCAGTAACGCGCGCTCATCGCTGAAGTTGCTCGAGTCCACCGGACCGCGCGCCGTGGGCGCCCCTACCGGAGCGCCCACGGACACACGGATCTAGCCGACGCCGTTGATGCCGGGGTGTTGTCCGGGGGGAACCCCCGGCGCGGGCGTGGCCGTCACCGGCGGCGTGAAGAGGTTGCCACCGGTGGGGTTGATGCTCTTCTCGGTCGGCGATGGCGCGGGCGCCGATGTGGTCGTCGTGGTGGTGGTTGTCGTCGTGCTCGACGGAGTTTCCTTGCCACCGCCGCCGCACGCGGTGAGCGTGCCCATCGCGACGATCGCGGCTCCGCCGGCAATCAGTGCGAGGCGACGACCGAAACGCTGTGAGTTCATGTATGCAGTCCTTGCTTCTAGTTGTTGCGGTGAACGCCGGGAGGCTCGGTCGGCGCCGGGGGAGCGTAGACCGGCGGCGTGAACAGGTTGCCACCCGTCGGATTGATGCTCTTCTCGGTCGGCGATGGCGCGACACTGCTCGACGGCGTCGTCGTGGTGGTCGTGGTGGTGGTCGTGCTCGACGGGCCTCCGCCGCCGCCGCCACCGCACGCTGCGGTAAGCCCGACCATCGCGATGATCGCTGCCCCACCGGCAGCGGCCGCGAGGCGACGGCTCAAACGACGTGATGTCATGTTCCAAGTCCTAACTGGTATCCCCCGACTAGGCTCGTTCGGCCGACGGGCAGGCGCTGCTGATCTTAACTGGGACTAGGCCCACCGTACAGATAAACCGGCAGTCGTGCCGGAATTTGTCGCAGACGACAGTATTTGCTGGATCGGAGTCGCCCTGCGGGGTTCATGTCATGCCGACGCGGTTTCAGCAACGGGTGTCACTCGGCGGGGGCCAGTCCCTGCCGTCATCGTTTCCACTACCCATCAGGTAATCGACACGCCGCACCGCGTGGAGGACGATTCGAATCATGACCGAACCAGCTCCCGCCTATGCCATTGCCTACCTGCGTGACGTCACCTTCGGCGACGACGTCATCCGCTACCTGCGCGAGATCGATGACACCCTCAAGCCCTACGGCGGCGAGTACCTGGTGCACGGCGGCAAGATCGACCCTCGCGAGGGCGAGTGGGACGGGGATCTGGTGATCCTCCGCTTCCCGGACGCGAATTCGGCCGCTCGCTGGTACGAGTCCGCCGACTACCAACGCATCCTTCCGCTGCGGCTGAACAACTCCACCTCGATGGTCGCCATCGTCCAAGGCGTGAAGCCCGGCCACGTCGGCAGCGACAAGATCGACGAGATGCTGGGGAAGTAGCCGGAGATCACTCGTTGGGGGCGGTCACCGTCGCCCAGCGACGGTCGCGGATGCGCGCCAGCGCCTCGTGCCTGGCAATCGCATACAGCCACGCCCGCAACCGATTCGGATCTTGCAGCTGCACCAGTTTGGCTGCGGCGGTGACGAACACGTCCTGCGCGCAGTCGGCTGCGGCATCGCCGTCGCGCAGCATTCCGACGCAGAAGTCGTACAGCCGGTCGGCGTACCGGTCGTAGATCGCCGAGAACGCGAGCTGGTTGCCGCCGGCCGCGGCAACGGCGAGTTCGGCGTCGTCGAGCGCGTCAGCGGGCTCGAACGGGGCGATCGTCATGCGTCACTTTCCGGTTGTCCACATCGATCAAGGCGAGCCGAGGCACTCAAATGACGCGTCGGCGCACCATCCATGAAGACGGTGAGCCGACGGGTTTGGTTCACTTCACGCGGTCATGTCGAGCTCCTTCGAGGCGTTCGCAGCCCCCCGATGGACCGCGTTCACGGGCTGGGAGCAACTTCCGACCCCGACACGCACACCTTTTCTGAAAACTTTTTTCAGGCGGCGCCGCGGCCGCGCGGCCCGCTACCCTCGCCCGGCCGTCTGCGCATGTGTCAATTTTCCGACGAATCAGGCCCGTAACAGTAAGAATTCCGGTGAGGCCCGCGCCTGTGATGCCCCTCACTTGCAATGACAGCAACCGTTCAGAAGCGGAAATCAGGCCCTGAGCGGACGCTCGTGAGCTAAGAATCCGCAGGTCACGGGGCACGGCATCCTGCCGGATCCTGTGACCTCGACTTGCCATCTGCGGTATTTCGGAAAAGATGCAATGCGGACCCGACAGGTGGCGTACAGGTTATGGACATCGCCGGGACACAAATTCGAGGGAGCCAGATGAGTATGTTGCGCAAGGCGGTGACCGTTGCCGCCGTCACCACATTGACCGCGTTCGGAGTGGCTGCGTGTGGCGGCGGGTCCAACGGCGGCGGCGGCGGTGGAAGCGGCGGCGAACTCAACGTCACGATGACGTCGTTCCCCGACTACGTCGATCCCCAGCTGTCGTACACGACCGAGGGCTGGGAGGTGTTGTACAACGTCTACACCCCGCTGCTCACCTACAAGCACGCGAAGGAGAATGCGGGCGCCGAAATCGTCCCTGGCCTGGCCAAGGACTTGCCCCAGGTCTCGCAGGATGGCAAGACGTACAAGCTGACCCTTCGGTCGAACATGAAGTACTCCGACGGCACGCCGATCAAGGCGTCCGACTTCACCTATGCGATCCAGCGGCTCTTCAAGGCCGACTCCGGTGGCTCGGTGTTCTTCGAGCCCATCGTGGGCGCCACGGACTACGCCGACGGCAAGGCCGACAAGATCGCCGGTATCACCACCGACGACAACACCGGTGACATCACGATCCAGTTGACCGAACCCAATGGAACGTTCAACGACCTGCTTGCGCTGCCGTTCTCCGCGCCCGTTCCCCCGACCACGCCGCTCGACAAGGACGCGACCAACTCGCCGCCGCCGTCCAGCGGGGCCTTCAGGATCTCGACCGTCGACGCGCCCCGCAGCCTGACCATGGAGCGCAACCCTCAGTTCAAGACCCTCACCGATGCCGGCGCAAGCAATCTGCCCGACGCTCAGGTCGACAAGATCACCGTCACCCAGAACAAGAGCAACAGCGCCCAGGTGACCGGCATCGAACAGAACACCATCGACTTCATGCATGATCCGCCGGACGCCGACCGGCTGCCCGAGGTCAAGGCGAAGTTTGGCGAACGCTTCCGCACGGAGGAGTCGATCAACACCTACTACTTCTTCATGAACACCCAGACGGCACCGTTCAACGACCTCAGGGTCCGCCAGGCGGTCAACTACGCGATCGACCCCGAGGCGCTCAACCGGGTGTTCGGCGGCCGCCTGCACCCGACGCAGCAGATCCTGCCACCGGGCATGCCGGGCTACGAGGAGTACAAGCTCTACCCGGGACCCGACATGAACAAGGCGAAAGCGCTGATCGCCGAAGCCAATCCGACGGACAAGGACATCACGGTCTGGACCGACGACGAGCCGGACCGCAAGCGGATCGGTGAGTACTACCACGACCTGCTCACCCAGCTGGGCTTCAACGCCACGCTGAAGGTGATCGCCGGCGACGTGTACTGGACGACGATCGGCAACCTGTCGACGCCGGATCTGGACACCGGTTTCGCGGACTGGTTCCAGGACTTCCCGCACCCCGACGACTTCTTCCGTCCGCTGCTGAACGGCAAGAACATCCTGCCGACCAACGGGAACAACTTCTCGAAGGTCGCCATCCCCGCCCTCGACGCCAAGCAGAACGACTTGCTCAAGCAGCTCATCGGCGACGGCGGTGTCGCCGAACAGTATGCGGCGCTTGACAAGTCGTACATGGAGCAGGCGGTCTGGGCGCCGTACGGCAACGAGCAATTCACGACGTTCACGTCGGATCGCGTGGACTTCAGCAAGGCGTATCGCCATATCTTGTTCAGCCAGGACTACTCGGCCTTGTCGCTCAAGTAATGGTCGCATCGATCGGGGAACTGGAAGCCCCCGGCGAACCACCACTGCCCACCGGCGTTTCCGCCGAGGAGATTCGGGGACGTAGCCCCTGGTATCTCGCCTGGTTGCGGATGCGCCGCAACCGGGTTGGGCTCGCGTTCGGCGTGCTCTTCCTGCTGATCGTGCTCGCCTGCCTGGCGGCACCACTGTGGGCGGATCACGTCGCACACACCGGACCCAACGAGAACCACATCACCGACAAGATCCTCATCGACGGGCAGGAGACGTACGTCGTCTCCCCCGACGGCACCCCGGTGGGGCCTGGCCTGCACGGTCGCTATCTGCTCGGCGCCGACCAGAACGGCCGCGACGTGATGGTGCGGTTGCTCTACGGCGGACGCACCTCGATCTACATCGGGGTGGTCGCAGCGCTCGTCACCACCGTGTTCGCGGTGATCGTCGGCCTGCTGTGCGGCTACTACCGCGGCTGGATCGACGCGATCTTGTCGCGCGTGATGGACGTGGTGTGGGCCTTCCCCGTGCTGCTGCTCGGCATCGCATTGGGCACCGCCCTCGCGCTGGGCGGGCTCAAGATCGGTGCGCTCGTCGTCGCCGGTGACTCGCTGTGGATCCCCATCCTGATCATCGGTTTGGTGTACGTGCCGTACATGGCCCGCCCGATCCGAGGTGAGATCCTTGCGCTGCGCGAGAAGGAGTTCGTCGAGGCCGCCGTCGCCCAGGGCAAGGGATCGCTGCGGATCATGTTCTCCGAACTGCTGCCCAACGTGGTGTCGACGATCATCGTGTTCTTCACGCTCAACATCGCCAACAACATGCTGCTGGAGTCGTCGCTGTCATTCCTCGGTGCCGGCGTGCGGGCACCCAACGCGTCGTGGGGCACGATGATCGCCGATGGTTACCAAACCATCTACACCGCACCACATCTGACGATCGTGCCCGGCCTGCTGATCGTGCTGACCGTGTTGTCCCTCAACGTGTTCGGCGACGGGCTGCGCGATGCGCTCGACCCACGAGCCAAGATCCGGCTGGAGCACTAGGCATGTTGCGCTTCGCCGCCCGGCGAATACTCGGAATGATCGCGGTCCTGTTCGCGATATCGGTCGTCGTCTTCCTGATCTTCAACGTGATCCCGAACTCGGATCCCGCCCAGCGAATCGCGGGCAAGAACGCCAACCCGGCGCTCATCGCCAGGGTGACCGCCGATCTCGGTCTGGATCAACCGCTGCCGGTGCAGTACCTGACCATGATGAGGAAGATCCTCACCGGCGAGCTCACCTCCTACGCCAGCTCTCAGAACGTCGTCGAGCAGATCTGGAAGGGGTTGCCCGCGACGCTGTCACTGTGCATCGGCGCCGCGGTGCTGTGGATGACCTTGGCCATCATCTTCGGCTACCTCAGCGCCGTGCACTCCGGCAAGTTCACCGATCGTGCGCTGACGATCCTGTCGTTGACCGGAATCTCGATGCCGGTGTTCTGGCTTGCCGCGATCCTGCTGTACTACCTGAGCTACAAGGCCCAGCTGTTCCCGACGAGCAGCTACGTGCCGTTGACCAAGGATCCCCTGGATTGGCTGTATCACCTGATATTGCCGTGGATCACGCTGGCGGTGCTGTTCGTCGGCTTCTACAGCCGCGTGCTGCGCTCCAACATGCTCGACGTGATGAACGAGGACTACGTCCGGACCGCGCGGGCCAAAGGCATCGGCGAGCGTCAGGTGCGGTTGCGCCACGTGCTGCGCAACTCGCTGATCCCCATCGTGACGCTCTTCGGACTCGACTTCGGTGCGGTGGTCGGCGGTGGAGCCATCCTGACCGAAACGGTGTTCAACCTCAACGGGGTTGGGCTCTACGCCGGCCAGGCCATCGGCAGCCTCGACCTGCCGCCGCTGATGGGCGTGACCATGTTCGGCGCATTCTTTATCGTGCTGTTCAACACGATCGTCGACGTCCTCTACGCATTCCTCGATCCGCGGATCCGACTTGGAGAGGCGGCACCGGCATGATTCTGGAGGTCAAGGATCTGACCGTCAGCTTCGCCACCGACGGCGGACTGGTCCGCGCCGTCGAGGGCGTCTCGTTCGGGCTCGCCGCGGGCGAGATCCTGGCGATCGTCGGCGAATCGGGCTCTGGCAAGAGCGTGACCGCTCAGACGTTGATCGGTCTGACGCGCGCTCCGAACACGACCATCTCCGGCTCCGTGCGATTCGACGGCGTCGAACTCACCGATCTCGACGACGAAGGTTTGCGGGGTGTGCGGGGCGAGCGGATCGCGATGATCTTCCAGGACCCGATGACCTCGCTGAATCCGGTCTACCGGGTCGGCGACCAGATGATCGAGATGATCCGGGCGCACCGCGAGGTGTCCAAGCGCGAGGCCCGCGAACGCGCCGTCGACCTGCTCCGGCAGGTGGGGATCCCCAATCCCGAACGCCGAGTGCACGATTACCCGCACGAGTTCTCTGGCGGCATGCGGCAGCGCGTGATGATCGCGATGGCCCTGTCCCTGGA
Source organism: Mycobacterium sp. AZCC_0083 (assembly GCF_014202335.1). Taxonomy (GTDB): domain Bacteria; phylum Actinomycetota; class Actinomycetes; order Mycobacteriales; family Mycobacteriaceae; genus Mycobacterium. Next base: position 584,898 of record NZ_JACHGP010000003.1, read on the forward strand.
TCCGGACGTGCTGATCGCCGACGAGCCGACCACCGCGCTCGACGTCACCGTCCAGGCGCAAATTCTGCGGTTGCTCGACCAACTGAACCGGGAGCGGGGCCTCGCGGTGGTGTTGATCACCCACGATCTCGGCGTCGTCGCCGAGATCGCCGACCGGGTTGCGGTGATGTACGCGGGCCAGATCGTCGAGGAAGCCACGCTCGACGAGTTGTTCTACGACCCTCTGCACCCCTACACCTGGGGGCTGCTGGGTTCGCTGGCCCGGCTGGATACGCCGAATCCCGAACGCCTGGCCCAGATTCCGGGTCAACCGCCGTCGCTGCTACGCCCTCCGACCGGCTGCCGGTTCGCCCCGCGCTGCCCGCACGAGTTTGGCGAGTGCGCGCAGCCGCCACCGCTGGAGCACGACCGCTGTTGGCTGCAACCCGACGACCAACGTCGCCTCCGTGTCGTCGACGGCCGGATCGGCCTGCGCAAGCCGGTGGTGACGTGAAGGGCGACACGCTGCTGGAGGTCACCGACCTCGTCAAGCACTTCCCGATCAAATCGGGCATCCTCATCGACCGCGAGGTCGGGCGGGTCCGCGCCGTGGACGGCGTGAGTCTCACTCTCGCCGAAGGCGAGACACTCGGCCTGGTAGGCGAATCCGGGTGCGGGAAGTCGACGCTGTGCCGGACCATCCTGCAGCTGACGACGCCCACGTCGGGTTCGGTGCGCTTCAACGGCGAGGAACTCGTCGGACGGAATCGGCGCCAACTCCGGCCGGTCCGGAGTCAGATGCAGATGATCTTCCAGGATCCGTACGCGTCGTTGAATCCGCGCAAGCGGGTGAGCCAGATCATCGGCGAGCCGATGGAGTTGCACGGCATGTCCAGCGGACGCGATACCAACAAGCACGTAAAGGACCTGCTCGACCGGGTCGGACTTCCCCCCGAGCACGCCGACCGCTTCCCGCACGAGTTCTCCGGCGGTCAGCGCCAACGCATCGGCATCGCGAGGGCACTTGCGCTGCGGCCCAAGCTGATCATCGCAGACGAGCCCGTCTCCGCGCTCGACGTGTCCGTGCAGGCGCAGATCGTCAACCTGCTCAAGGACGTTCAGGACGAGTTCGGGCTGTCCTACCTGTTCGTCGCACACGACCTCGGTGTGGTCAGGCACGTGTCGGATCGGGTCGCGGTGATGTATCTCGGCAAGATCGTCGAAAGTGCCCGTGCCGCGGCTCTTTACGAGCGGCCACTGCACCCGTACTCAACCGCACTGCTGTCCGCGGTTCCGATCCCCGATCCGAAGCTCAACGCCAGCCGCGAACGCCTCATCCTCGAGGGCGACCCGCCCAGCCCCATCGATCCACCCCCTGGCTGCCACTTCCACACCCGCTGCCCGTGGATGACCGACGTGTGCCGCACCGACGATCCAGACCTACTCGAACTCTTGCCAGGACACATCGCCGCCTGTCATCACCCGCGGCACCTCGCCGAGCAGACCTGATCAGCCCGACGAGTTGGCCGTCTTCGCGGCCGCCGCGATCGCCTTCGCCTCTGGGCTGGCCGCCGAATACCCCGGGGACTTCACAGATGCGGCAGCCGCATCACAGTTGAGCGAGACGAGCACCTCGTTGGTCGCCGAACCGCTGCTGTTCTCCGGCGGAGCCACGGTCCTGGCCACCTGATTGGCGACGAGGCAATCCGGCCAGGACTTCTGATCGCCGACGACCGTCGACACCACCGCAGTCATGCCTGCACCGCTGATCGCCGAGCTGGCGTCGCTGTACTTCTGACCCACCACGTTCGGTGATGATCCAGCCTGCGCGATACCGCCGCTGAGCACCACCATCGCCGATGAAGCCGATACGACGAGCGCCGTGCCGAGACTCCGACACCGCATGTCAGCCCCCGGCCTTGAGCGCCGGGACGGCCTTCCCCGTGGGTACTGTCAGCGACGGTGTCGTCCACGTGGCCGTGGCCCCCATCGTGACGCCGGTGACCGTAGGTTGGACATAGGTCGTGTTCGCCGGTGCATCACCCGAACCCGCCAGTGCGCTTCCTGCGCCGAAATGGCTTCCACCATAAGCAATGCCGAGCACCGCCAGTGCGGCAAATGCGCCGATGCCGATGACCGCGAGCAATTGCACGCGTATGCGATCGAATCGCGTGTTCTTCTCTTCCATTGTCCGATCGTGGCCCGCCTGGTCTACGAAACGCTGGAACAGACCTGTGACATTGCTGGCGCTCGTGAACTCTTAGTACGGGAACTGGGGCTGCTGCGGGTACTGCGGAACCTGTTGATACTCCGGGGGCTGCTGATACTGCGGTGTCGGGGTGGCCGGCACCTGAATCGGGATGGGCACCGGAACGAACGGCACCGTGATGTAACTCGTCGTCATCGTCGGTGACGGGGTGGTCGTAGTCGTCGTGGTGGTGGTCGTCGTCGTAGTCGTGGTCGGTGACGTCGTCGTGGTAGTCGTCGTGGTGGTGGTCGGCTGCGTCGTCCTGGTGGTCGTCACCGTCCGCTCCACTGTGATGGTCTCGGGGGGCGGTGGCGGCGGTGCTTCGCTCGTCACGGTCACGATGCTCTGCGGCACCTCGGTGGAGGGCGGTGGCGGCGGTGGCGCCACGCTCGACGACAGAGGCGTCGCGGTCGCGGGCGCCGTCTTCGGCGTGGGGGTTGGGGTGGGGGTCGAGTCGCCCGTCGCGCTCGTCAGCGCGATCGCCACCCCGCCGAAGGCGACCAGCGCCACCACGGCGGCGACACCGAACACCAACTGCGGCAAGCGTTGCCACGCCCGCGGCTCGTCGACGTCGATGGGACCCGTTCGCGGGACGTACTGCGATACGGCACGCGTGATGCTGGTGTCCGCGGAGTAATCCTCGCCCATGTAGGGCACCGGCTCCCCCGACGCGTCATCGTCCTGCGACCACGCCAGCTGGCGGAATGTCGAAGAGCCAGGCGCATTCCCAGTGACGACGGGAGTAGTGGGTGCGATCGACTCGGCGGGCTCCCCTGGGTTCAACGGGGCAGGGATCAACGCGGCAGGCGCCGTCCCGGTCAACGCAACAGGCGCCATCCCGGTCGCCGCGTCGGACTCCGCGCCGTAGGCCGCGAAGAGCACCGCGCCCGCTGCGGCGTCGAGGGATGGCTGCGGGGTGGTCACCACCGGTGCCTGACCGTGGTCGGACAGCGTCTGAGCGATCAACGGGATGCGGGCACCACCGCCGACTGCTGCCACCGTCGACACGTCAGCCGCCGCAATCCGGTTGCGCAACAACAGATCATCCAACTCGGCCAACACCGCGGCGAGCGGTGTCTCCATCAGCGCGTCGAGTTCGGCTCGGGTGACGCGCACCGTCGAGCGGTGGCCAGGCAACTCGACCGACACCTCGGCGTCCGTCTGCTCGGAGAGCGCCTCCTTGGCCCGTCGGCACTCGTTGCGCAACGCCGTCAGTGACCCCACCGCGGCCGTACCCGCCGGGTCGACCCCGTCGGCGTCGGCGATGCCGTCGAGCACGTGAGCTAGCAGCGCCTGGTCGATCTGGTCACCCGAGAATTCCGTCAACCGCGACGTCTCGATGGGTTCGAAACTCGACGCGGCATCGGCAAGCGTGATGCTGGTGCCACCGCCACCGAAGTCCAGCAACGCGACGACACCGCGTCCCGGCAGTCCAGGATTGGCGTGCATCGCGGTCAGGGCGGCGACAGCGTCGGAGACCAGGCGCGCGGGCACGCCGTTGGGCGAGAGCCTCGGTTTGGCCCGCATGGCGGCTCGTAGCCCGCGCAACGTGGCTCCGGTCCAGTGGGCGGGGACGGCCACCGCGATCTGCGACGACGAAGTTTCGCCCGCGAGTTCGACCATTCCGTCGAGTGCATCGACCAACAGCTCTTCGGCAGGGTGCGACGAACCGTCGGCGGTCACCAGCGGCACTGGATCTCCGACGCGTTCGACGAAACCGCTCAACACCTGGCCGGACAGGGTCAGCATGGATCGCCGTGTGAGGGGTGGATCGCCGATTCGTACCGCAACCAGGTTGGTCGTCCCGATCGACAACCCCAACGGGGCGCTCATATCGGAACACACCATAACCGCAACAACCCAGGATGCGGCTCAGACACTCCGCGGCAAACGCGACGAACAGCGTTCTCGCAGCTAGGTTTTGGCTGTGCGTAGCGTAAGCAACACCTTGGAACCGATCGCCGCGACGGTGATCCTGGCGATTTCAGCAAAGCCGGGAGTTCCGGACACCCACCGGCCTACGCGAGCGACCGGTTGTGTTGCAATGTCGGGATGAGTGATATTGACGACATTCAGCGACTCAAGTACCGCTACCTGCGTGCGCTCGACACCAAGCACTGGGACGAGTTCGCCGACACGCTGACCGAGGACGTCGTCGGTGACTACGGCGAGTCACTCGGCGAGGAACACCACTTCACCGACCGCACATCGCTGGTCGAGTTCATGCGCAAGTCGATGCCGTCCGACATGATCACCGAGCACCGGGTGACGCACCCCGAGATCGACGTCGACGGCGACGAAGCCACCGGCATCTGGTACTTGCAGGACAAGGTCATCGTCCCGAAGTTCGACTTCATGTTGATCGGCGCGGGTTTCTATCACGACAGCTACCGGCGGACCGCTGACGGCTGGAAGATCAGCGTCACCGGCTACGACCGCACCTACGACGCCTCGCTGTCCACCAAGTCCCTCGACTTCAAGGCGAAAGCCGGTCGCGCCGTTAATCTTTGAGTCATTTAGAAGCCGTGCTCATTTAGAAACGGCGATCAGCGCGCCGGGCCGCAGCCACTTGATGATCTCGACCATGGTGGCGTCGTCGACCGACACGCATCCCGCCGTGGGGCCACCGTCGCTGGTGTGAAGGAAGAATGCGCCGCCGTTGCCGGGGACGCGTTCCTTGTTGACGCCCATCACCACGGCGTGCCGGTACTGCGGGATCTCGAGATTCTCCGTGCCGCTGCTCGGATCGGTGTTGAACGGGCACTGCGACTTCTCGCAGATCTGCATCGTGTTGTAGGTCGGGCTCTTCATGTCGCCGTCCCACCAGTGGTTCTTTCCCACCTGGACGTACTGCAATCCTCCGCCGGGGTTGGGCGCCGTGCCGAACGCGAAGTCGAGCGAGAAGATGCCCATCGGCGTCAGCATCTGGCCGTCGTGGGTCTCTGGCGACATGCCCGCCGAGCCGATGTGGGCAGGAATCCCGACGCCGATCGGCTCCCACCCCGCCCCGTTGCGCTGATAGACGTCGACCTTCGCGGTCGTCTCACCCACTCCGACAACGGAAATCACCTGTGTGGCGTTGCCGACGGACTGCGCGAACCACGGCGTCACCTCGGCGCTCGCAACGGCCGCCGTCGCGAACCAGACCAGCGTCGCGCATAGCAGAACCAGCAGTCGGCGCACCCATCAATGGTCGACAGGTCACGTGCTCCGGGTCAAGTAAAGGTTTAGACACGGTTTGGGCACGTCGCACCGCGGATACGTTGGGGACCATGCAACTGTTGCGCCGTCGCCGGGGTATCCGACAGATCGGTGAGGGCCTCGGCACGCTCGACCGTGAGATCTTCGAGGCGATCGCAGAGTCCCCCAGCCCGCTGCTTGACGCCGTCATGCCGCGCCTGACCTCGGCAGCGGACCATTCGAGGCTGTGGTTCGTGATCGCGATCCTGCTCGGCGCGACGAGGCGCCGGTCCGCGGTACGGGGCGCCAGCCGCGGTGTCGCGTCCCTCGCGGTGACGAGCCTGCTCACCAACCAGGTGGCCAAGCGCATTTGGCGACGACCGCGGCCCAATTGGGCGACGGTGCCGATCGTGCGGCGCTCGCTGCGGATGCCGACGTCGAACTCCCTGCCCTCGGGCCACTCGGCCAGTGCAGCCGCCTTCGCCGTTGGCGTCGGGCTGGAGAACCCGCCTCTGGGACTGGGCCTGGCCCTGCTCGCTGGCCTGGTCGGGATGTCCAGGGTGGCCACGGGCGCGCACTACCCCGGCGACGTGCTGGCCGGATTCGGTATCGGCGCGGCGGTCGCGGTCGTTGGCGGCCGGATCGTGCCGCCGATCATCGAGCCCCGGTTGCGCGCTGCCGCACCGCTGCGGGTGGACACCCCGGCCCGGCCGGACGGTGCCGGGGTCGTGCTCGTCGTCAACCCCGCGTCGGGCAGCGGTACCGGCGCACGGGTCCTCGACGAGGTGAAGGCTTCGCTGCCGAAGGCAGAGATCGTCGAACTCGGCGAATCCGACGACGTGTTGGAGGTGCTGCGCTCGGCGGCGGGCCGCGCCGAGGTGCTGGCCGTCGCAGGCGGTGACGGAACGACATCCGGCGCGGCGGGTGTGGCGGTCGGCGCGGGTGTCCCGCTGGCGGTCTTCCCCGGCGGGACGTTCAACCACTTCGCCAAGGACGTCGGCTGCGACACGGTGGCCAAGACCGTCGACGCGATCAAGCGAGGGCACGTGACGTGCATCGACGTCGTGTCGCTCAACGACACCGACACCGTGATCAACACGGCGAGCATCGGTGCGTATCCGACGTTCGTCAGGACTCGCCAGAAGCTCGAGCACAAGATCGGCAAGCCGCTGGCAGGCGTCTACGCGATGTTCCACACCCTGCGCCGCGACCAACCCGTACGCATCTCCTACGACAACGTCACGCTGCAGACGTCGATGTTCTTCCTCGGCAACTCGGTCTACCTGCCGTCCGGCTTCGCCCCGTCGCAGCGGACCAGGATGGACGACGGGTTGATCGACGTCCGCATCCTGGAGACCGGACGCAGATTCAGCACGTTCCGGATCCTGGTGTCCCTCGGGCTTGGCCGGCTGGAACGCAGCCCGCTCTACCACGAACTCCAGGTGCCCGAGTTCAGCTTCACCGCGGTGGACGGGCCGACGGCGCTCGCCCACGACGGCGAGGTGGGACGCGACTACCGCGACGTCACATTCAAGGCCCACTACCGTGCGCTACCGGTGTTTCGACCAATGAGCTGACCGGCCTGCGGATCAGCACCAGCAGGCTCGCCGCGAACCACAGGTAGCCCGCCGCCCAGCCCGCCAGCACGTCAGTCGGGTTGTGCACGTTGAGCACCACGCGACCGAACCCGATCACCAGCACGGTCAGCACCCCAGCCGCGATCACCCAGCCCCACCGGTCGCGGCGAACGCGCGGCAACAGAACCACGGTGAGCGCCAGCACCGCGGCCGAGACGCCGAGCGCATGACCCGACGGGAACGACCACGACGGTGCGTATACCAACGCGGTCGTCGGGCGGGGGCGGTGCGCTGCGGCCTTCAGCGCTTCGGTCACCAGCCCACTGAGTTCGACGCTGAGCACCAAAAACAACGCAAGACGGAATTGTCGGTGCCGCAGCGCGACGATGATCACGACGAGGCCGACGATGCGGAACGCGTTGGGGCCAAGCACCGTGCAGAGCACCTGCCAGAACGTCACCCACGCCGGGTGATGGACACCGAACCGGTAGAGCGCGCCCAAACCCCAGGCATCGACGGCTTCCAGCCAGGCCCACTGCATCGACCAGCCGAACCACAGGGTCACGTAAACCGCCGTGGCGAGGACGACCAGCCCCATGAGCCACGGTTTGCGGAACGTCATCAGTCCACGTGTACCAGGCGGGTCGCTCGCGGCATTCGTATTTCTGCCATCGCCGGGAACATGGTTGTCACGAGCTGGAAACAACGCCGATTTAGCTTTGCTAACCATGACTCAAGAGCTCAGCAAGGAGCCGGAGGCCCCAGACGAATCTGCGGTCTCAGAGGCCGACCTGGACACGATGACCGCCACCAAGGAGACCTTGGAGGACTACACGCTGCGCTTCGCTCCGCGTAGCTACCGCAAGTGGTCGACGCGGGTGGTCGGCATCTCGGCGCTGGGTGGCATCGCCTACCTGGCCGACTTCGCCATCGGCGCCAACATCGGCATCTCCTACGGGACGACCAACGCGTTGTGGGGCATCCTCATCTTCGCCGTGGTCGTCATGCTGACCGGTTTTCCCGTTGCCTACTACTCGGCGCGGTACAACATCGACCTCGACCTGGTCACCCGTGGCAGCGGCTTCGGCTACTACGGCTCGGTGGTCACCAACGTCATCTTCGCGACGTTCACCTTCATCTTCTTCGCGCTCGAGGGCTCGATCATGGCCCAGGGCCTCCAACTCGGCCTCGGCATACCGCTGTGGGTCGGCTACGCGGCGTCGACGCTGATCATCTTCCCTCTGGTGATCTATGGCATGAAAGTGCTTTCGACACTTCAGGTCTGGACCACCCCGCTGTGGCTGATCCTGATGGTCGCACCTTTCATCTACCTCGTCGTCACCCATCCGGAGTCGGTCAGCTCGTTCTTCGCCTACCAGGGCGAGAAGGGCGTACATGGCTTCGACTTCGGCTCGACGCTGCTGGCCGCCGGTGTCTGTCTGTCGCTCATCGCCCAGATCGCCGAGCAGAACGACTACCTGCGTTTCATGCCTCCGCGCACCCCGGAGAACAGCCGCAGCTGGTGGACCTGGCTGTTCCTCGCCGGTCCCGGCTGGGTCATCTTCGGCGCGATCAAGCAGATCGTCGGCCTGTTCCTCGCCGTCTACCTGATCGCCAACGTCGCCGACGGTGCGGGCATCGCCAACCAGCCGGTGCACCAATTCCTGGAGATCTACAAGAACTTCCTGCCGAACTGGCTGGCCTTGACGCTGGCCGTCGTACTGGTGGTGATCAGCCAGATCAAGATCAACGTGACGAACGCCTACTCGGGTTCGCTGGCGTGGACCAACTCGTTCACCCGCGTCACGAAGACCTACCCCGGCCGCCTGGTGTTCTTGGGCTTCAACCTGCTGATCGCGCTGGTCCTGATGGAAGCGAACATGTTCGACTTCCTCAACACCATCCTGGGCTTCTACGCCAACTGCGGTATGGCGTGGGTCGTCGTGGTCGCCAGCGACATCGTGTTCAACAAGTACCTGTTGAAGCTGTCTCCGAAGGTGCCGGAGTTCCGGCGCGGCATGCTGTACTCGTTCAACCCGGTGGGCTTCGGCTCGATGCTGCTGGCGGCGGGTCTGTCGATCATCGCGTTCTTCGGCGGTCTCGGCCCGGCCATCACGCCGTACTCGCCGCTGGTCGCCATCGGCCTCGGTGTGGTGCTTCCGCCGATCATCGCCATCGCCACGAAGGGCAAGTACTACTTGCGGCGCACCGATGACGGCATCGACCTGCCGATGTTCGACGAGTACGGCAACCCGGCGGACGACCACCTGAGATGCCATGTCTGCCATCACGAGTACGAGCGGCCCGACATGATCAAGTCCGCAAGCAACGACGGATACATCTGCTCGCTGTGCCTGTCGACTGACAAGACCGGCGAGGAAATACTCCCCGCACAAACCTGATCGGGGGACGGGCATAGCCACTATTCTGCGTGGCTATGCCCGTCTTTCTGCGCAAGTGGCTCGGCATCGGCAAGCTGCCCGACGACATGCAGGCCGCGGTCGAAGCCGAGGGGGTGATCCACTTGGCCGAGTTCGTCCCAGTGACGTTCCGGTTCTCCGGTCACGTACCCGGCAAGACCGCAAAGGGCAACATCCGCAGCTACGTCGGCGCGCTGGCGCTGACCAACCAGCGGGTGCTCGGCACGCTGTCGTCGGTTCCCAAGAAGGCCGGCCGGGCGGTCGACCACCAATGGACCGACGCGGCGGGCTCGATGGTGAAGGCCACGCTCGACGAGGACGGGCTGACGCTCGACGTCCCCGACATCTCGGTAGTCGAACCGACGTTCTCCGGATCCCTCTCGCTTCACTACAAGACCCCGCTCTCGGCCGAGGTGCTAACGCGGGTGCCGCAGCGATCGTTCGCGTTCGATGTGCCACCCAAGTTCGTCTACTCCGCGTGCGGGGTGCCGCGCAGTTAGCCACTCGGGAACGCCGCCGAGGGATGTCCACGACATTGGCCGAAGCGGCACCACGGGTCTACGCACGGGTCAATAATGACGGTGGGTCGGGGCTAGCAAAGGAATGCATGTGATGAAGAAGCTAGCAGCAGCACTGTTCACGATGGCGGCGATGGCGGCGATGGCGGCCGCGCCGCTCGCCGTCGCACCGGTCGCGAACGCGGACGTATGCGCCGGCGCAACGGGACGCCACGTCGCGGTGGGTGGCTGCACCGACGTCGCAGGCCGCGTGGCAAACGGCGTGGCCATCGCGTCGGCCGTCAACCCCTACGTTGCTGGCGAGATACCGTGCTACACGGTGGAGGGCGTGCCGTACTACACGCCTCCTGGTGACCCTTGCTAATTGGTGCGGATCACTCGACCACACCGTCGACGTAGAACCAGCGACCGGCGCGCCGCTCGAAACTGCTGCGCTCGTACATCGAGTCGGCTCGGCCTGCGACCTCGAAATGAGCCGTGAACTCCACTTCTCCGTGTTCGTCATCGATGCCTCCTGCCGCGAGGTCGGTGACGTCGAGGGCTTTCCAGATGACGTTTGTGTCGATCGTGACGTCGGCGGGGCGCGTTCGCGGATGCCAGGTACGAAAGAGGTAGTCGGCATCACCGCACGCGAAGGCCGAATATCTCGACCTCATCAACTCCTCGGCCGTTCCGGCCTGCCGCTCGCCTCGGAGCAGCGTTCCGCAGCATGCGTCGTAGCCGGCGCCGGTGCCGCAGGGGCATTGCCGGTTACTTGGTAAAGGCATGGGAGACATGGATTTTCCAGCATACTGCCGTACACCTTCGCCAGATCGACGGACAGCCGTCGGATCTGGTGGACGAAAGGCCAACTCGCTGTCGCTACGCTGCCTCAATGATTGAATTCCAAAAATGATCGACTTCCAAAGTGGTGGCGTGTTCGCGAGACTCGGCCCGAGCGACCCGAGTGCAATCGCCGCTGAGCTGGCACCCATCCTCGTCAACGGCGAGGCGGTTCACCTCAGCTTCAAGGGCATGCGCGACTCGGTGGTCTTCACCAACAAACGCCTCATCGCGATCAACGTCCAAGGCCTCACCGGGAAGAAGCGCGACTACACGTCTCTCCCGTACAGCAAGATCCAGGCCTGGAGCATCGAAACCGCGGGACGGTTCGATCTCGACGCCGAGCTCGAACTGTGGTTCTCGGGCCTGGGAAGGGTTCGGCTGGACTTCAAGGGCCAGGTCGACATTCGCTCCATCGGGCAGCTCATCGGAGACCACGTCCTCTGACGCCCAGATCCCTCCGCGAGCAGACACAAATAGCCCTGAATCGGCCCAAATGAGGGCATTTTGCGTCTGCTCGCGAGAGATAGGGTCACGTCGCGATGAATGAAAGGGTTGCCGACATCCGGGGAAGCCTGTTTGGTGTGCTGACGATGAAGGACGCGACGTGACCATCCCGCAGCGCGACAACGTGCTGATCGTGCACTGGCATGACCTCGGCCGCTATCTCGGCGCCTACGGCCACACCGACGTGTCCAGCCCACGCCTGGACCAACTGGCCGCCGAGGGCATCCTGTTCACCCGCGCCCATGCCACCGCGCCGCTGTGCTCACCGTCGCGCGGCTCGCTGTTCACCGGGCGCTACCCACAGAGCAACGGCCTGGTCGGGCTGGCCCACCACGGCTGGGAGTACCGCGCGGGCGTCCGCACCATGCCGCAGCTGCTGTCCGAATCAGGCTGGCACACAGCGTTGTTCGGAATGCAGCACGAGACATCGTTCCCTGCGCGGCTCGGGTTCGACGAGTATGACGTGTCGAACTCGTTCTGCGAGTACGTGGTCGACCGCGCCACCGGATGGCTGCGGGACGCGCCGCAACAGCCCTTCCTACTCACCGCCGGGTTCTTCGAAACACACCGGCCCTACCCGCGAGACCGCTACGAACCGGCCGATCCCGACACGGTCCGCTTGCCCGACTATCTGCCCGATCTGCCCGACGTGCGCGAGGACATGGGTGACTTCTACGGTTCGATCTCGGTGGCCGACGCCGCGGTGGGCCAGTTGCTCGACACCCTCGCCGAGACCGGGTTGGACCGCTCCACCTGGGTCGTGTTCCTCACCGACCACGGCCCGGCGCTGCCGCGGGCCAAGTCGACGCTGTACGACGCGGGTACGGGCATCGCGATGATCGTGCGGCCGCCGACGCGGCACCAGACGCCGGGCAGGACGTACGACGACCTGTTCAGCGGCGTCGACTTGGTGCCCACGGTGCTGGGCCTGCTCGGGCTGCCGATTCCCGATGACGTCGACGGACTTTCCCACGCTCCGAATGTGCTCGATGCGATTTCGGATTCGGTGCCGGTTCGGGGCGAGGTTTATACGACGAAGACGTATCACGACTCGTTCGATCCGATTCGGGCGATCAGAACGAAGGAATTCAGCTACATCGAGAATTACGCGACGCGCCCACTCCTGGATTTGCCGCTGGACATCGAGGAGAGCGCGCCGGGCAGGGCAGTCGCCGCACTGAGTGCCACGATCCGCCCGGCTCGGGAGTTGTACGATCTGCGCAACGATCCGACCGAGCGGAACAACCTGTTGACCGGCGCCGTGAACAGCGAGGTGGAGGCCATCGCGAACGAACTGGCACTTCTGCTCAACGATTGGCGGCAGAAGACCAACGACGTGATTCCGTCGGAGTTCGCCGGTACTCGCATATCGGCCAGGTACACCGAAACCTATATGCAGATCAACGAGATTCAGCTGCCGAGTCGCTCGGCAATTGCCGCTGAGCGCGGTATCGAAGATGACGTCGGAACCCGGCAATAGTTCGGCTCATCGCGAATGTAATTGAGCACCGTATGCGGATCTGCATCGCATTTTCGCAGCGGTTACGCTCTCGCCCATGGCAGCCCGCTCGTCGGCATATTTGGTGCTCGCATCTCAGCGCAGTGGCAGCACCCTGCTGGTCGAATCGCTCCGGGCGACCGGTGTCGCCGGTGAGCCGCAGGAGTTCTTCCAGTACCTGCCGACCACCAGCCAGTCGCCACAACCGCGGCAATGGTTCTCCGACGCTGACGACGAGTCGATTCTGCGGCTGCTCGACCCGCTCGACGAGGGCAAGCCGGACTTGGCGCCGCCCGAGATCTGGCGGGACTACATCCGCACCGTCGGGCGCACGCCGAACGGGGTGTGGGGCGGCAAGCTGATGTGGAACCAGACGCCGCTGCTGCTGCAGCGTGCCGCGGGTCTGCCGGACCGTTCTGGCGCTGGCCTACTTTCGGCGATCCGCGACGTCGTCGGCTCCGACCCGGTCCTGGTGCACGTCTATCGCCCCGACGTGGTTTCACAGGCGGTGTCGTTCTGGCGCGCCGTGCAGACCCGGGTGTGGCGCGGCAGGCCCGATCCCGTCCGCGATGCCCGCGCCGAGTACCACGCGGGCGCCATCGCGCACGTCATCACCATGCTCCGGGCGCAAGAAGTGGGCTGGCGCAACTGGTTCGCCGAGGAACAAATCGACCCCATCGACGTGTCATACCCAGTGTTGTGGCGCAACCTCACCCAGGTGGTCGGTACGGTCCTCGACGCGCTCGGGCTGGATCCGCGGCTGGCGCCGGACCCGGTGCTGCAACGCCAGGCCGATCAACGGTCCGACGAATGGGTGGACCGGTACCGCGCCGAGGCCGAACGAGAAGGATTGCCGCTATGACGACCGTCGCCGAGGACACCCGTCGCGTCGAGGAGCTGCGGCTGCTGGAGGCCGAGTCGGTGCACATCATCCGGGAGGTCGTTGCCGAGTTGCAGCGACCGGTGTTGCTGTTCTCCGCGGGCAAGGACTCCATCGTTCTGCTTCGGCTGGCGGAAAAGGCGTTTCGGCCGTTCCCGTTGCCATTCCCGGTGCTGCACGTCGACACCGGTCACAACTTCGACGAAGTGATCGAGTTCCGGGATCGCAGGCTCGGCGAGCACGGCCATCGGTTGATCGTCGGGTCGGTGCAGGAGTCCATCGACTCAGGCCGGGTGCCCGATCCAGGGCCGGGCGCCTCCCGCAATAGACAGCAGACCCGCACCCTCCTCGACGCGCTCGACGCAGGCGAGTTCGACGCGGCATTCGGCGGGGCGCGCCGCGACGAGGAGCGGGCCAGGGCCAAGGAACGCATCCTGAGCTTCCGCGACGAGTTCGGCCAGTGGGACCCACGCGCCCAGCGGCCCGAGCCGTGGTCGCTCTACAACGGCCGGATCAAGAAGGGCGAACAGGTCCGGGTGTTCCCGCTGTCCAACTGGACCGAGTTGGACGTATGGCGCTACATCGAACTCGAGAATCTCGAACTGCCGTCGATCTACTTCGCCCACGAGCGCGAGGTCGTCGAACGGGACGGCATCCTGCTCGCCGTGTCCGAATACGTGCAGCCGCAGGACGATGAGACGTCGGCCGTCGAATGGGTGCGCTACCGCACCGTCGGCGACCTCACCATCACCGGAGCGGTGCGCTCACGCGCCACCGACATCACGGGCGTCATCACCGAGATCTCCGCGGCAACGGTGTCCGAGCGCGGTGAGACCCGCGCCGACGACCGAACGTCGGTGGCGGCCATGGAGGATCGCAAGCGGGAAGGCTATTTCTAGTGGGGCGAGCGAAGCGACGGGATGAATGATGGCTGATGTGAAGACGCAGACCCGACAGCTGCTCCGGTTGGCCACCGCCGGATCCGTCGATGACGGCAAGAGCACCCTGATCGGCCGGTTGATGCACGACACCGACAGCCTGCCGCTCGACCACCTCGAAGCCGTCACGGATGAGGAGGGCGTCGCCGACCTGGCTGCCCTCTCCGACGGGCTGCGCGCAGAACGCGAGCAGGGCATCACCATCGACGTCGCCTACCGGTTCTTCTCCACCGAGCGGCGCAGCTACATCCTGGCCGACACCCCAGGCCACGAGCGCTATACCCGCAACATGTTCACCGGTGCGTCCAACGCGCACGTCGCGGTGCTGCTGGTGGACGCCCGCGCCGGCGTGCTGCGCCAGACCAGAAGGCATGCGCGCATCGCGAAACTGCTTGGCGTCCAACACTTCGTGGCCACCGTCAACAAGATCGACCTCGTCGAATTCGACTCGGGCCGGTTCGCCGAGGTCGAGGCGGAGCTGGCGCAGATGGCCGCCCGGCTCGGCGGCGCGGAGCTATCCGTCATCCCCATCGCCGCCAAACACGGTGACAACGTGGTGCATCGCTCGGACAACACCGCCTGGTACACCGGGCCGACCCTGCTCGAGTACCTCGAGGGCGTCGAACTGTCCGCGCCCGACCCCGAGGCCGCCAAGCTGCGGCTGCCCATCCAGTGGGTGTCCCGCCCGACCACCGATGAACGCCGCCGCTACACCGGGCGCCTGGCGGCAGGGACGCTGAGCGTCGGCGACGCCGTCATCTCACTGCCTGCTGGCACCCGCTCCACCGTCACCGCCGTCGACACCCTCGACGACTCTCGGGCCACTGCCGTTGCGCCGCTGTCGATCTCGGTCGAGCTCGCCGACGACATCGACGTCGCCCGCGGTGACGTACTGGTCAGCGGCGACGAGAACGCGACGCTGCCGACACTGGCCCGTGAGCTCGACGCGACGGTGTGCTGGTTCGTCGAGACCCCGCTGCGTGCCGGTGACCGGGTCGCATTGAAGCAGACCTCCAAGACGGTGCGAGCGACGGTGCAGGCGCTGCACACCCGGCTGGACCCCGAGACGCTCGACGAGCTGGACAACCCGGTCGAGTTGTTGCTCAACGACATTGGCGAGGTGACGCTGCGCACCAGCTCGATCGTCGTCGCAGACCCCTACACCGACAACCGGGACAGCGGCGCCTTCATCCTGATCGACGAGAGCTCCAACGAAACCGTCGGTGCAGGCACGATCGTCGAGCCGCGTGAGGTCAAGCCGGGAGCGCAGACCCGCAACGACATTCGTTGGCACCCGTCCTCACTCGATCGCGACTACCGGTGGTCGTCCACCACCCAGCGCGGCGCCACCATCTGGTTCACCGGCCTTCCCGCATCGGGCAAGTCGACCGTCGCCGTCGCCGTCGAACGCGCGCTCGTCGAATCCGGTGACGTCGCATACCTGTTGGACGGCGACAACATCCGGCACGGCCTGTCCGACGATCTCGGCTTCTCCCCCGGGGATCGCGCCGAGAACATCAGGCGGGTAGGACATCTCACCCGGTTGTTCGCCGACGCCGGGGTGGTCGCGCTGGCCTCGCTGGTGTCGCCGCTGAAGTCCGATCGCGAGATTGCAAGGGCCCTCAACGACGCCGCCAAGTTGCCGTTCATCGAGGTGCACATCTCGACGTCGGTGGCGGAGTGCGAGAAGCGGGACCCGAAGGGTCTCTACGCCCGCGCCAGGGCCGGCGAGCTGAAGGGGCTCACCGGTGTCGACGCGCCCTACGAAGCCCCCGAGAATCCGGATCTGGTGCTCGACACCACCGGCGCCGACATCGATGAGCTGGTGGCCAAGGTGCTCGAGGTGCTCAAGGCCAAGCGGGACGGCGTTTAACCGACCCTGGCGACGACGAACACCCTGCGGAACGGGAAGAACGTCGTGCCGTCCGGCCGAACGGGATATGCCTCGGCGAGCAGCGGAATGATCGCCTGACGGTACTGCTGCCACGCCTCTTCCGACAGCCTCTCCTTCACCTGGGTCAGCGCGGTGCCCGTGATCCAGTCCAATACCGGTGTCTTACCGGTCAATTGGTGGACGTAGGTGGTCTCCCACGCGTCCACCGTGCAACCGGCGTCGGTGAGCAGTCCCGCGTACCAACTGGGTGTCTGGACGACGTGCTCGTCTCGCCACGGCATGTCCCGCAACGGATTCGAGAACGGCACGCTGTGAGCCACCTCGCGCACGGCCTGATGCGACGGAGCGTCGAAGTTTCCCGGCACCTGCATGGCGATCCACGCACCGGCGGACAGCTGGCCCACCCAGCGGACCAGCAGCTCGGCATGCTCGGGCACCCACTGCAGCGCGGCGTTGGAGACCACGACGTCGGTATCGGGCTTGGGTGACCAGTCTGCGATCACACCGACGACGGCGTCGAGCCCCCGCTCGCGTGCCGCCTCGACCATCTCCGGCGAGCTGTCGACGGCTTCGATGACGGCGTCGGGCCACCGCTGCACGAGCGTCGCGGTGAGGTTGCCGGGACCGCAACCGAGATCGACGACACGGCGTGGTGCCTCCGCACCCACCCGTGACAGCAGGTCGAAGAACGGTCGCCCGCGGTGGTCGGCGAAGGCCAGGTAGACGTCGGGATTCCACATGCTGCCATCATCACTGACGTGATCGAAGAGTCAACGGCCGTACGTCGGCTGTGGGAGTCCCTCGGGCTGCCCGGCATCATCGACGTCCACACGCACTTCATGCCCAAACAGGTGATGGACAAGGTGTGGCAGTACTTCGACACCGCAGGGCCGCTGGTTGGGCGGGCGTGGCCGATCGCGTACCGCACCGACGAGGCCCAACGGCTCGAGACGTTGCGGGGCTTCGGCGTCCGCGGCTTCACGTCGCTGGTGTATCCGCACAAGCCGCAGATGGCGGCGTGGCTGAACCAGTGGGCGGTCCAGTTCGCGTCGACCTCCCCGGATTGTCTGTCCACCGCGACGTTCTACCCGGAACCCGACGCGGCGGGGGTACGTCGGCGCGGCGATCGAGAACGGCGCGCGGGTCTTCAAGGCGCACGTCCAGGTCGGCGGCTACGACCCCACCGATCCACTGCTGGACGACGTCTGGGGCGCCATCGATGACGCGCGCATACCGGTCGTGATCCACTGCGGGTCGGGTCCACAGCCGGGCGAGCACACCGGGCCGGAGCCGATCCGCGCGGTGCTGTCCCGACACCCTGGGCTGCGCCTGATCATCGCGCACATGGGCATGCCCGAGTACACCGATTTCCTGGACCTCTGCGAGCAGTACGACGAGGTGCGGCTCGACACCACGATGACGTTCACCCCATTCATCGAGGAGACCATGCCGTTCCCGTCGGCAGAGCACGCGCGACTGCGCGCGCTCGGTGATCGCATCCTGTTCGGCAGCGACTTCCCCAACATCCCCCACGGTTACCTCGAGGCCTTGGCGCCGCTGACCCGGCTGGACGGCGTCGACGACGCCTGGTTGCGCGGCGTCCTGCACGACAACGCGGCCGCCCTCTTCGGGCTCGTCCACAGCTGACTGGCAGGCAGACCGACAAAACTTGACCGCCGTGACCACACGGTGGCCCCGCCTCGCCCTGGCTGCCCTCATCGCCTGGACTGCTGCGCTGTACCTGTGGAACCTCTCGGCAACCGGCTACGGCAATGCCTTCTACGCGGCCGCCGCCCAGGCCGGTGCGCAGAGCTGGTCGGCGTGGTTCTTCGGCGCGCTGGACGCCCGCGGCTTCATCACCGTCGACAAGCCGCCGGGTGCGCTCTGGGTGACTGGTCTTTCGGTGCGGCTCTTCGGCATGAACAGTTGGGCGGTGCTCGTCCCGCAGGCCCTGATGGGCGTCGCTGCGGTCGCGGTGCTGTTCGCCACCGTGCGCCGTACGATCCCTGATCGAACGCAGGGCACCGTCGCCGGGATCGTGGCCGGTGCGGTGCTGGCGTGCACCCCCGCGGCGGCGCTGATGTTCCGCTTCAACAATCCCGACGCGTTCCTCGTGCTGCTCCTGGTGACCGCGGCCTACTGTCTGACCCGTGCGGTGGCCACGGCGTCGTGGCGGTGGCTTGCGCTCGTCGGCGCGGTGATGGGTACGGCGTTCCTGACCAAGATGCTGCAGGGCTTCCTGGTGTTGCCCGGCTTCGCGGCGGCGTATCTGCTTGCCGCCCCGACGAGTTGGCGCAACCGCGGGCTGCACCTCGCCGCGGCAACCGGCGTGCTGGTCGCGGCCGCCGGATGGTGGGTGGCCATCGTGCAGGCGATCCCCGCCGGGTCCAGGCCCTACGTCGGCGGCTCGAAGGACGACACCGTGCTCGATCTCGCGTTCGGCTACAACGGGCTCAGCCGCATCCTCGGCGACGACCCTGGCGCCGAGTCGCACTGGGGTGGCGCGATGTTCCGGTCCGCGAGTTCCGCTACCGGCCTGCATCGGTTGTTCACGGGAGAGTTCGGCAACGAGATCTCCTGGCTGCTGCCCGTCACGCTCTTCGTCGTCGTTTTCGGCGGATACCTTTGGGCGCGTGGCCAACTCAGTCTTGACGAACGAGCTGCCTACGTGGCATGGAGCGGCTGGCTACTGGTGACGGGCCTGGTGTTCACCTTCATGAACGGCACCGTGCACCCCTACTACACCGTCGCGCTGGCACCCGCCATCGCCGCGCTGGTCGGATTGGGGACGACGTGGGCGTGGCGCACGCGCTCGGGCTGGGACGGCCGCATCGCGCTCGCGACGATGCTCGGGCTGGCCGGGTGGTGGTCGGTGAACTTGTTGAACCTCAACCACTTCGGCCCGACCTGGGCCCCGACGCTGGTCACGGCCCTCAGCGTCGTCGGGATCGCGGCAGCGCTGATCGGCAGGCGGCGGTGGTCGGCCGCAGGTGCCCTGGCCGGCGCGTTGGGTGCCGCTGCGGGAACGGTCGCGTTCTCCATCGCGACGGCGATGACACCGCATCATGGGGCGATTCCGAACGCGGTGGGCCCGGTGCACCGAATCACGGAACGCAGCGTCGAGGCGCAGAGCCTGGCGGAGGAGTTCGCAGTCGGCGGCTGGATGGGTGACGAGGCAACCAACCGTGACCTCGCCGACCTGCTCCGCACCACGCGCACGCCATGGTCTGCCGCGACGAACGGATCGCAGTCGGCCGCCGCGCTCGAGATTGCGTCGGGCACATCGGTGATGGCGATCGGTGGGTGGGCCGGCGACCCGGCGCCCACTCTTGAGCAGTTCATCGCCGATGTCCGCGCCGGGAAGATCGCCTATTACGTCGAGGCGGGCAAGGGCGGCGCCGCCGAGCCAGAGGGCAGGGTCATCCGGTCGGAGAACCACTCGGCGTCCCACACCCGCGAAATCGCCGACTGGGTGGCCGCGCACTATCCGGCCACGACGCTCGGTGAATCGCTGGTTTACCGCCTCGCGTGACCGGAAATATCCCCTGTCGCTTCGCTCCTGGCCGCCGGCTGCCCGGGATACAGTCGCCACGTGCCCAGTTCACCGTCGAACACAGCTCCGATCGACCCACCGATCCCCGTTCCGGACGTCTCCGGGGCCGACGCCACCCCCAGCGGCCTGCCCCGACGGGCAGATCTCAGCCTCCGGCAGAAGCTCATCGTCGACTCCTCGGCGATCGCCGACGTCGGCCTGCGCACCGCGATCGCCTCCCTCGTCAGCACCGCGATGTTGCCGAAGATCGCGACGGCTGCCCTCCGACCGATGAGCGCCAGGGCAGAGCGCGAAGCGCTGCGGTTCTACGCCGACCTCGGCGCCGCGCACGACCCAGAATTGTCCTTCCCAGCACCTCCGGAGCCGCCCCGGGTGTCGTCGAGGCCGGCCAACCCCATCGCCGAATGGATCGCGAAGGGCCACGTCCAGAACATCAAGTTCAAGAGCAGCTTCTCGGCCATCAACCCCGCCGTGCGCGAGCAGCGGGCCGGATACGAGCGCAACAACGTCGTCCGCGCGCAACACTGGGTACACGACGACGGACCACACCCGACGCTGTGCGTGATCCACGGCTTCATGGGATCGGCGTATCTGGCGAACGGCCTGTTCTTCGCGCTGCCGTGGTTCTACCGGTCGGGCTACGACGTCCTGCTCTACACACTGCCGTTCCACGGCGGGCGCGCCCAGAAGTTCTCGCCCTTCAGCGGCTACGGCTACTTCGCGGACGGTTTCGCCGGATTCGCCGAGGCGATGGCCCAGGCGGTGCACGACTTCCGTTCGGTCCTGGACTATCTCGAGTACACCGGAGTGGACCGGGTCGCACTGACCGGCATCTCGCTTGGCGGCTACACCTCCGCGTTGGTGGCAAGCGTGGACGACCGCGTGCAAGCCGTGATCCCCAACGTCCCGGTGGTCAGCGTCGAAGACTTGATCGACGACTGGTTCCCGGCCAACCGAGTGTTCCAGCTTGCGAATCGGGTGACGGGCACCGACCGGGAGCTGTCGGCGGCGGCGTCGATGTATCACTCACCACTCAACTACGCGCCGTTGGTGCCCAAAGACCGTCGCCTCATCATCACCGGACTCGGTGATCGGCTGGCTCCACCCGAACAGGCCGAAAAGCTCTGGGAGCACTGGGATCGTTGTGCGATGCACTGGTTCCCCGGCAACCACGTCCTGCACGTCAGCCAGCCGGATTACCTGCGCCGCATGACGCGGTTCATGAGCGGGTTCATGTTCTCTTGACCGCACGGTCGGATTCCTGTCGCCGTGTGTGAATCGGGCGACGGCTCAGCGGCGTGTCCCGTCGTCAGATTCACAAACCAAGTCGGCCCAGCAAGCCGCCCCGGCCTCCGTCGTTGCCGTTGTCGTTGTCGGGCAGATGCTGGTTGGGAAACGCGGGGCGCGGTTCGGGGCTGACGCTGATCGGCGCACGCAGGGTCGGCGTCGTCGCCTGATCGGTCTCGGGCCTGCTGGACGGCGACGGTGGCGCTGACTGTTGAGGCGGCGGGGGCGGGGCCACTGATACGGGCGCGGGTTCCAGCATGACGTTCGCCGTCACCTTGGGCGGGGCGACGAACTCCGCTGGCGCCTCGACGACCGGAATGGTCGTCACGATCGGGGTCGGCACGAGGTGAGTGGTTGACCCGCTCTGACCGGGCGCAACGTCGCCGGGACCTGGCCACGACTGGATCACCACGACGGCGCCGGCAAGTCCCACCATGACCGCCACTATGGGTACTGGCCACCACCTGCGCCTGTGCGGCACGTTTTCGGCGACCGGAGTCTCGGCCGTCGGCTCAGCGTCGACCGGCTCGAACAGGTAGGCGAACCGATCAGTCGTGTCCTGGACCCCCACACGGCGATCCTACAAGTGTGTTTGCTCCACTAACAACGAGTTAGCTATGAAGACCTGCCACCGGACGTGATCGAGCACTCCGGTAGGCAGTGGAATGCCGTCCAGCTCGAGCCGGTCGACCGACCTGCGGTCCAGCGCCATCAGCAGCGGTCGCTGCTGGCCACGCTGGATTTGAAGACACGGTAGCGGAGCCTTCGCCGGGGCATCGTCGGTCCGGAATGCGCACACCACGGCAACTGTTGAAGCATTTGCCGTACCGCCCAGCTCGAGTGCTGGGTCAGGTTTCTCGAGCGGTGAGCGACCACACCTCTGCGAGCCGATCGCCGAGCCGTTCGTCGATGGGTATGCGGTAGGCGGCCAAATCGGCGGGCCGCCTCCGGTCGTGAACCGTCAGACCAAGTGCCGGCAGCACGTGGCAAACCTACTAAGGACATCGCGATCGACGGCCGCAAGAGTGTCACTACCCATATTCGTCACGGAGGCGCACGGCGCCCCGCCATAACTCAACTGTCGAGACGCACGTCGAGTAATTGACGCGTGAGCCGGATCACCTCTTCGTGGCGCTGACCAAACTGATCGAGCCGACCATCGGGGAGACGTCGGGATCGTCCTCGGGCGCGGGTCGCCCCAGCTCGCGGAGATATGAGGTGAGCTGGGTGGCTTCGGCCGTCCACCCACGAGCGGCGAACCACTCGTCGGCCGGTGCGTGCTGCTCGTTGTAGACCAGCGTGAAGAACGTGCCCTCCGCACCAGCGGTCCGCTCCTCTGCCCGCTTGGCCTCGAAGGCCGCCTTTGGCATGGGCCTGCCCTCCTCGACCGCGACCCAGCTGCCGGGACTCGACAGCGCGTCGATGCCTGCGAATAGTTGCTCCTGCGCGCTGGCCGGCAGATAGATGAGCAGACCCTCGGCGATCCACGCCGACGGTCGCGACGGGTCGAAGCCGCTCACCTTCAGCGCCGCGGGCCAGTCGTCGCGAAGGTCGACGGCAACCTCGCGGCGTTCGGCGCGCGGAGCGTCCCCGTGGTCGTTGAGCGCCTTGCGCTTGAACGCCAACACCTCGGGTCGATCGAGCTCGTAGACGACGGTGCCGTCGGGCCATGGCAGCCGGTACGCGCGCGAGTCGAGGCCGGCGGCGAGGATGACGATCTGCCGGACGCCGGCGTCCGCGGCCGCGGCGAAGTAGGCGTCGAAGTACTTGGTGCGTGCGCCCTGGAACGACACGAAGTGCCCGCCGAAGTCGGACCGCAGGCGGGAGTAGGCCGGTGCTTCCTCATAGACGTCGCTGTCGACTCCGTCCAGCACGTCGGCCCAGCCGCCCCCGACGGCGCGGCAGAACACGTCGGCATACGGGTCGACCGCGAGGGGTTCGGGCTTCTGCCCCTCCAAAGCCCTTGCCGCGGCGACGAACAGGGCCGTCGAGCCCACGCTGGTGGTGATGTCCCAGGTGTCGTTGTCAGTGCGCATTGGCGCGAGCGTACGCCCGGAATCTGGCAGCAGGCTTACGTCAAACCAGCGGTCGTCCGGTCCGGATCCGCCGGTCGAGGTCTCTGAGCAACACGTTGAACGGGAACTGCCTGACGAAGCGCGGCATCAGGTGGTTGACGGTGCGCAGCACGCTCATCAGGCGGTCGAACCGGCGCTGCCGCTTCGCGTCCCATGGCAGGCGCATCTCATCGCGGAACCTCTGTGGCAGGAACCCCGTCGTGATCAGGAGAGCGGAGCCGTCCGACCACCGTTGCAGCGGCCCCGGCAACTTCACGCCACGGACCCGGCTCGCCGCGATCGGGACCAGGTAGTCGCGCACGGTGTCGTCGATGTGCACCAGGTCCAGCGACTCCTGCCAGTAGCGGTCGAACGCGGCCCGGTCAGCCGGCCACATCGCCGCGGGCACCTGCAGCGTGGTGCCCAGCGCCATCCCCTCGGCGTAATGCCGATCAGCGGTCTCGTCGTCCATCTCGCCGATGAAGGTCCGGTAGACGTCGACCGCGCCCTTGTACAGGCACGCGGCCACCCACATCTGGAGGTCCTTGTCGAAGGCGTTGTACTTCACCCGGCTCTCGTCGGTCGAGTACACCTGCGCATGGGCCCCGTTCACGGCCTTGCGGAAGGCCGCCTTCTGGGCGTCGCTGCCGTTGGTGGCGACGGCCAGGTAGGTGAACGTGGTGCGTGCCCGCTTGATCGGATGCCGGTCGACGCGGCCGCTCTCCACCCGACTCTCCAGGACTCCATAGCCGACTCCCGGCCTGGCCAGCTGCATGATCACGTTGGCAGGGCCTGCCAGCAGCGCCACTCCCATCAGGCCGTCGTCGATTCCCGCCCGACGTGTCCGGACGACGGTGCTCTCCGTGACCGACATTGGCCATCCCCTCCGATAGCAAATCTGAGAACGCGTGTTTCCTGATATTGCCCTGCGCCCGGGGCGGGTGTCAAGATGGTGGGCATGGCTCAGGTCCGGCCCTACGGCGGTGTCGAGGCACGCGAGCGGATCGCTCAGCGTCGACACCGATTGCTCGAGGCGGGACTCGAGTTGCTCGGCGGCACCGACGATGCCGCCGAACTCGCCGTGCGGGCGATCTGCCGTGAGGCAGGCGTCTCCGCGCGGTACTTCTACGAGAGCTTCACCGACAAGGACGAATTGGTCGGCGCGGTCTTCGACTGGGTGATCGCCGACATCGCCGCCACCACCCAGGCCGCCGTGGCCAGCGCGCCGCCGAAGGAACAGAGCCGGGCGGGCATGGCCAACATCGTTAGGACCATTGCCGGCGACCCCCGCATTGGTCGACTGCTGTTCAGTGCGCAGCTGTCCAATGCGGTGCTGGTCCGCAAGCGCGCGGAGTCCGAGGCCTTGTTCGCGATGCTGTCCGGCCAGCACGTGGGCAGCGCGCTGCGCGTGCAGCAGAACGATCGCATCATGGCCACCGCGCATTTCGTGGTCGGCGGCGTCGGACAGACCATCAGTGCGTGGCTTGCCGGTGACGTCGACCTCGAGCCCGATCAGTTCGTCGAGCAGCTGGCGTCCGTCCTCGATGCACTCGCCGACCCGGCGCTCTACAGGCCATCGTAGCCGAACACCGAATCCATCACGGCAGCAAGGGGACTCGCCACAGCGGCATTCCCGGATCGAGCAGGTACAGCCGCGTCACGATGAGCCGCAGGATGCGCAGAGAACCGGTGATCAGAAGAAAGGCCAGCGGCAGTTCGCCGAGCACGGCCGTCAGCCCCGACAGCCACCTCTCCCCCGGCCCTGCCGTAAGGACGTCGAACCAGGCGTCGCAGATCAGCAACACGCCGCTGGTGAAGGCCGTCAGGACGAGCAGTTGGCGGCGCATGAGGCCGAGCCACACCGTGGCGCCCAAGAATCCCAGCAACAGAACGTCGAAGCCCACCCAGGTGGCGGTCCAGTTGTGGGCGACGTACTTCTCGGGCAGCGTGAGCGACAGGTAGACGATCCATGGGATCAACCCGATCGTGGCACTGACCATCAGCACCAGCCGTATCCGTCGGGATCTTTCCAGGACCAACGGGGACAGCAGTTCGCCGAGGGGCCGTTCCAGCCGTTGAATCAGATCTCGGCGCTCATCGGCGGACATCGCGGCGATCTGAGCGTCGGATACCTCGCCGTCACCCATGATCGGGGCTAGTGCGCAGCAGCCACCGGTGGCCGCCGATCGGCTTCGGTCTTCGGCGTCGTCACCGTGTCGATTTCGGTGAACTGCTTGGTCCAGCAGGCGAACTCGAGGGTGGTGCCGTCGGGGTCCTGGAAGTAGAACGAGCGCACGTACACGCCGGGATGCAGCGTCATCGACACCTGGGCCGGGCTCTCGTCGTGGTTGAGCACGGGCCCCACCCGTACGCCCTTCTCCTTGAGTCGCTTGCGGTACTCGTCGAATTTCTCTGCGGGAACGTGGAACGCGAGATGGTTCATTGAGCCGACCGCGCTGACGATCTCGCCGATGCCGGGAATGGCCGCGGGTGCGGATATCCCTGGCACGCCGTCGGGCGCTTCGGCGAACCAGAAGAACGCCACGCAGTCGCCGTTGCCTGCGTCGAAGAAGAAGTGCTGCCCCATGCCGCCGGGCAGGTCAAGCGACTTGACCAGCGGCATGCCGAGCACGCCCGAGTAGAACTCGACCGTCTTCGCCATGTCCGCGCATACCAACGCCACGTGGTTGATGCCGCCCAGTTCGAACTCGGAGTTGGTGTTCTCAGGCTTGATCACGTTGCCGCTCCTCGAGATGCCCGACCCAAGTGGGTCTAGTCAAGGTGTCAATCTGAATCTAACATCAGATTCAGGTTGGATCAATCACTAGGAGAGACTCGAGTGACCGTCGCGCCGCGTGAACAGTTGCCGACCCTTCGGGGCAGGCAGACGCAGGCGGCGATCGACGTCGCGGCGCGGGCGGTCATCGCGCGCAAGGGAATTCTGGCGACGACGATCTCCGACATCGCCGCAGAGGCGGGCCGGTCGACGGCATCGTTCTACAACTACTACGACTCCAAGGAGGCGATGGTCCGCGAATGGGCGCTTCGCTTCCGCGACGAGGCGCGTGACCGAGCCCGTGCGGCCTCCGAGCCGGAGTTGAGCAACCGGGAGCGCGCCTACCGTGCGGCCGCCGCGCACTGGACCACCTACCGGCACCGTCTTGCCGAGATCATCAGCGTCTCTCAGTTGGCAATGGTCAACGACGACTTCGCGCAATATTGGGCCGACATCTGCGAGCTGCCGATCTCGCTCGTCACGACGATGGTGAAACAGGCTCAACAACAAGGGTTCTGTATCGGCGACGACCCCCACCTGACCGCGGTGGCTCTGGTCTCGATGCTGAACCAATTCTGCTACGTACAGTTGAGCGGCGACGGCGCAGGGAACGCCGACGACGAGGCATGCGTCAAGACGTTGGCCAACGTGTTCTACCGAACCATCTACTTCGAGGAGACCTCGCCGACATGACGAAGAATCCGGGAGGATCGGGGACGCCGGGCGTCACCAGGGAGTTCATCGGCGTCGACGCCCCCACCGCCCGCCGTGCCGGCTCGGGCGGGCACCCATGCCAAGGCATCTACTACCGGGGCGTCGGCCGCAAGCCGAAGGTGGCGATGATCGCCGCGCATTATCAGATCGACTTCTCCGAGCACTACCTCGCGGACTACATGGCCACCCGCGGTGTCGGCTTCCTCGGCTGGAACACCCGGTTCCGCGGCTTCGAGAGCACCTTCCTGCTCGACCACGCGCTGGTGGACATCGGGGTGGGCGTGCGCTGGCTGCGTGAGGTTCAGGGCGTGGAAACTGTTGTGCTGCTCGGTAACTCAGGTGGCGGGTCGCTCATGGCGGCCTATCAGGCCCAGGCCGTCGACCCACACGTGACACCGCTGGACGGCATGCGACCGGCGGCAGGTCTCAACGACCTCTTGCCCGCCGACGGTTACGTGGCGAGCGCCGCCCATCCGGGCCGCCCCGACGTGCTGACGACGTGGATGGACGGCTCCGTCGTCGACGAGACCGACCCCGTCGCCAGCGATCGCGCACTCGACCCGTTCGACGAGCGCAACGGCCCGCCGTTCTCGGCCGACTTCATCGAGCGGTACCGGGCCGCGCAGGTCGCCCGCAACCATGCGATCACCGAGTGGGCCGAGACCGAGCTGAAAAGGGTTCGGAAAGCCGGCTTCTCGGACCGGCCCTTCACGGTGTTGCGCACCTGGGCCGATCTGCGCATGGTCGATCCGACCATCGAGCCCACCAAGCGCCCGGCCAACACCTGCTATGCGGGCGTCCCGGTGAAGGCCAACCGGTCCGCGCACGGCATCGCCGCGGCGTGCACCTTGCGCGGCTGGCTGGGCATGTGGAGCCTGCAGCATTCGCAGACCCGCGCCGAACCCCATCTGGCCCGTATCAGCTGCCCGGCGGTGGTGATCAATGCCGAGCAGGACACCGGCGTGTATCCGTCCGACGCACAACGCATTCACGATGCGCTGGCCAGCAAAGACAAGGCGCTGCACTCGATCGACTCCGACCACTACTTCACCACCCCGGGTGCGCGCAGCGAGCAGGCCGACCTGATCACGAAATGGATCGCCAAGCGATGGCGCTGACTCAGAGCGCCTCTCCAATTCAGAGGACCTCTCCAATTCACGAGACGATGACGAGCTTGCCCCTGACCCGGCCGTCGACCAGATAGCGGACGGCGGCCGCCGCCTCGTCCAGGCTGAACGTCCGGTCAACGGCTGGCGTGATCACGCCCTCGGCGATCAATGCCCCAACGGTGGCGAGGTCCTCGGCGCTGTTGCGGACCACGAACGCACGCAGGCGCTGCGTGCCGAATGGGGACAGCAGGTGCGCCGCCAAATTGCGTTCGATGCCGCCGAGCACCGGCCCGCCGTTCTCCCCGCCGGTCACCACCAGCCTGCCGTTGCGGGTCAGCGGGGCCCGCGTGCTGCGTGCCGCCGTCGACCTCGCCAACACCGCAGGGATCGATGCGCTGAGCATGCGCAAGCTGGGCGATGCGCTCGGCGTCGAGGCGATGTCGCTGTACAACCACGTGTCCAACAAGTCCGAGTTGCTCGACGGCATGGTCGACGTCGTGTTCGCAGAGATCGACCTTCCGCCGGCCGACGTGGACTGGCGCGCCGCCATGCGCACCCGCGCGCTGTCGGCCCGCCGCGTGCTGACTCGCCACCGGTGGGCGATCGGATTGATGGAGTCGCGATCTGCGCCTGGACCGGCGACGCTGCGCCACCAGGAGACGAGCCTGCCGTTCGACTCCCCGAAGGATGCGGCGCAGGTCGCCCACGACATACTCAGACAGTCCCCAGCCGGAGAGTATCCCTACCTTGCGGAGCTAGCCGCCGAGCGAGTCATGCAAGCCGACTACGACTTTGGAGACGAGTTCGAGGTCGGCCTCGACCTGCTGCTGGACAGCCTGGAGCGTGCGATCGAAAGGTAATGGCGTGACACCAATCAGAGTCTTGGCCCACTTCGTGCCCGGCGACAAGGCGCGGGCATTGATTGCGCCACACGCCGATTGGCTCGACGTGCGCTACGTCGCCGAGGACGACGACGACACCTTCTATCGCGAGCTGCCCGAGGCGGAGGTGATCTGGCACGTGCTGCGACCTTTGTCGGGCAAAGACCTCGAGGGGGCAACGCGGTGCCGACTGGTGCACAAGCTGGGCGCTGGGGTGAACACCATCGACGTCGACACCGCGACGCAACGAGGCATCGCCGTGGCCAACATGCCCGGCGCCAACGCCCCGTCGGTGGCCGAGGGTGCGGTGCTGTTGATGCTCGCCGCGCTGCGCAGGCTGCCCGCCCTCGATGCGGCCACCAGGGCGGGCACGGGCTGGCCATCGGATCCGACGCTCGGCGAGACGGTCCGCGACATCGGCAGCTGCACCGTCGGACTGGTCGGCTACGGCAATGTCGCCAAACGCGTCGAGACCATCGTGTCGGCGATGGGGGCCGACGTACTTCACACCAGCACCCGCGACGACGGCCACACCGGGTGGCGGCCGCTGCCCGAATTACTCGCCGCAAGCGACGTCGTCTCGCTGCACCTGCCGCTCACCGACCAGACGACCGGGCTGCTCGATGCCACGGGCCTGGCGTTGATGAAGCCCGGCGGCGTGCTGGTCAACACTTCGCGCGGGCCGATCGTCGACGAGGCCGCGCTTGTCGACGCGCTAACTTCGGGACGGCTGACGGCTGCGGGCCTCGACGTGTTCTCCGCCGAGCCGGTCGCCGCGGACAACCCGCTGCTGACCCTCGACAACGTCGTGCTCACCCCGCACGTCACCTGGTACACAGCCGACACCATGCGCCGCTACCTTGGCGAGGCGGTGGACAACTGCGAGCGGTTGCGCGACGGCCGGGACCTGGTAAACCTGGTGAACCACGTCCGGTGAGATCGGCGTCGGCCCGGCTGAGTGAGGCCGGTGCTGCGGTGTGACCACGGGCCCGAATTAGCTTGCAGTGCAGCGGCGTCGGACGAGGAAACGTCGCGTTCTGGTGGGGCTGGACGTCTGGGCTAAGACACGGTGGGGTCCTGGTTGACCCGGAAGGTGTTGAGCGCATTGATGATCGGTGGCGCCAGCTCGATCGACGGGTCCAGTGTCCGGGCTGACTGCAGGGTCACCGCCAGCGCGGCGGCAGCCAGCTCGACGAGGACCTCGCGGTCGACGTCGCCGGTGTTGATGCGGTCGATCATCATCTCGTCGAGGTAACCGACCCAGCCGTGCATCGCGGTGCGCAGGACGGGGGAGATCGGTTCGGTAATGCCGACGGCCAGCAGGGTTCGTTGGGCTCCCCGCCAGCGCAGCTCGTCGACGATGTTTTGTTGATTTGAATCCGAGCCGAGCTGGCCGCGCACCAATGCGACGAAGCTCTCGGCGTAGTCGTCGATATAGGAGATGTGGCTGCGCAGCGCGTGACGCAACTGGTCGGCGAGGTTGGCACCTGCCGGCGGCGGGCTGAGTTGCACCGCAGAGATCTCGCTGGCGATGTCGTTCATGACGGCCAGATACAGGCCACGTTTGTTGTCGAAGTGGTGGGCGATCAGGCCGTAGGCGACGCCGGCTTTCTTGGCGATTTCGGAGGTGGTTACCTGGTCGTAGGGTCGCTGGGCGAACAGCGTGCGGGCGGTGTCGATCAGTTGCTGTCGCCGGTCAGCGACCTCGCGAACACGTCTGGCGCACATGGCGTCAGACTATCCAACCGCAACCGGGGTAGCGCACTAACGCGCCAACGCCCGTGCGCTGTAGGCGACCACGGCGTTGGACAGCTCACCGAGCCCGTCGATTTCGATACGCACCACATGGCCGGGCCGCAGGAAGCGCCCCGTCGGCCATCCGGTGCCGACAAAGGTGCCACACGCGACGATGTCGCCAGGCTGCAGCACGCAGAACTGGCTGAGCGTCGCCGCCGCGGTAGCGTTGACTGTCGCCAGTTCTGGGGTGATCTCACCGCGACAGAACAACTGACCATGATCTCGACACGTGCGCGGCTGTCGATGAATCGCGGCACTGATCGCACTGAAGGTGCCAGCTTCTGTCGAACAAATCACCCCGCGCCCAACTATGCATGCCGCCGACCACTACAGCCTCGCTCTAACGTGCGCAGCGCTCCGCACCGCGGCTTGGGCTCGCATTAGTCTGTCGTCATGGGCGTCACCGGCACCGACCAGCAGCTCATCGATGTGCACGCCCACTTCCTCAACGACGGCTACGTAGTCGCAGCGCGCGCCGCCGGCCACCTTCACCCGGACGGGATGGCGGGCTGGCCGAGCTGGTCGGCCGAGGAGCATCTGCGGCTGATGGACCGCTGGGGCGTGGCAACGGCGATGCTGTCGATTTCTTCACCCGGTACCCACTTTGGTGATGATGCCGCCGCGCGCCGCCTCACCCGGGAAGTCAACGAGTCCGGTGCGGCTATCTCTCGGGCTAACCCCGGGCGGTTCGGTCACTTCGCCTCGCTGCCGCTACCCGACGTGCCTGGCGCGCTCGACGCGCTCGGCTACGCACTCGATGAACTCGACAGTGACGGGTTCACCATCGAAACCAACAGCGCCGGCGTGTATCTCGGCGACGACCGCTACGAACCGCTCTATCGCGAACTGAATCGGCGTCGCGCTGTTGTGTTCGTGCATCCCACGTCACCGCCGTGCGCCGAGGCGATCGCCCTCGGCCGGCCCCGGCCGATGCTGGAGTTCATTTTTGACACCACCCGCACGGTCAGCGACCTTGTCTTCACCGGCACGCTTGCCCGCTACCCCGACATCGAATGGGTCTTCACCCATGGTGGGGGCGCTCTACCACTGCTCGCCGATCGGATGGAACTCTTCCGCACTGTGTTTATCGGCGACGATGACCCGGACAGCGCAGTGCCCCGCCAACTGAGACGGTTGTGGTTCGACATCGCCGGCACGCCATTTCCGCACCAATTGCCCGCCGCTGTCGCGGCGTTCGGCACCGAGCGCCTGCTCTACGGCAGCGACTACTGCTGGACCCCGGCCCACGCAGTCGACGCCCAGCTGGCATCCATCGACCAAGCCGATCAGCCTGCCGACGACAGCTGGCGGGCACTCACCACCCGCAACGCCACCCGGCTGCTGCGTCCCGACAAGTAGCTGCCTGTCACGCCAAACGGCCGCGACGATCGTCAACGCCCCTGCCGCCGCCAGTAGTCAAGTGATCCCTCTGAATCCCAAGACCACGCGCAATCATCAGCTGGATGGAAAACCGTGACCGCAGAACGGGATTGATGTCGAGCACCTTCCCGACATGCCATCGGTTAGCCCGGCCGAACACCGCCATCTCATTTAGTGTCAAACGATTTCGGTGATACCTCGCCAGAATGTCTGCGGGTTCCCAGCGCGCCCTTACGTTGGTTGAACCTCAACGGGAGTGACGCATTTCGGTGTGTCACGCGAATCTGAACGGAATCGTGACGAGAAGAGGCGTGCCATTGCCAGCGACGCCGGAGATCTGCACCCTTCCGCCGAGGGCTTCGACGCGGTCATGGAGTCCGACGAGCCCTGAGCCCTTCGTGAAATCGGCTCCGCCGATTCCGTCGTCTCGGATCGAGAGCCGCAGGGTCGCACCGTCGGTATCTGCGCTGACGTTCACCTCCTACGCCTGAGTGGCGCGCACAGACCGGAGGCCATGCCGGCGTTGTTGGCGATCTCGCTGGTCGTGACTTGGTCAAAGGCGTGCTTTGCGAACAGTTCGCGGGCGGCATCGATGAGCAGGCTTGACGTCGGTCGGTGTCACCTTTGCGGACAGGGGTCGCGAGCATGGCACTGAGGCTAGCCAATGCGGCCGAGTTCGCGGTCGCGTCCGGCCGTGGCAGCGTGCTGGCTGGACACCACGGGATTGGCGATATGCCCGATGCCGTCGATTTCCACCCGGACGGTGTCGCCCGGCTGCAGGAACCGCCCGGCCGGCCAGCCTGTTCCGGCGAACGTTCCACAGGCGACGACGTCGCCGGGTTCCAGGGCGCAGAACTTGCTGAGTTGGCTGATCACCTCGGCGGGGGTGAGGATCAGGTCTGCGATCCGGCCGCGCTGGCGCAGTTCGCCATTGAGGTAGGTGCGTAGCTCAACGGCGTTCACGTCGAGTTCGTCGGCGGTGACCAGCCACGGGCCGAGGGGTCCGTGGCTCGGATAACTCTTGGCCAACGCCGCCGACGTCGGGTTGTCGCATTGCCAGTCACGAACCGTGATGTCGTCAGCGACGGTGTATCCGGCGATGGCTGCGGTTGCGACCGCGGGGGTCACGTCGTGGATTCGTGTGCCGATCACCACGGCGAGTTCGCCTTCCCAGTCGACCTGCGAGGCCCCCTTGGGGAGCACGATCGGGTCGAATGGTCCGGCGATCGACGAGGTTGCCTTGGCGAAGAAGAACGGATACTTCGACTTTGGGTGCGCGAGCACGTATCCGGCGGCGATCCGAATGAGCTTGGGTTCCCGTAGCAGCCATCGCGCGTTGACGTCCTTGCGGTGATCACGCGCGTTGAGCCCGATCGCCATGTACTTGGGCGGGTTCGGCACGGGCGCGTGCAGCCTGATGGAATCGAGCGGCCGCCGCGGCGCGCGGTGCAATAGTGACTGGGCCTGCTCGCGCCAGTCGGGCCGATTCAGCAGTGCCACAATGGATGCCGGTCCGTCCTCGACGGCGCTGAGGTCGGCCACCGTGTCGTCGATGACGACACCGGCGTGGGTCTGCTCGGTGCCAGCGCTAAAGGTGGCCAGTTTCATGCCGTTCCGCCTCTCATAGGGTCTTCCAGCGCAGCGTGCGCATCCCGGCGCGGGCCCGGCGCCCGTCGGGGGGAGCTGAACCTCGTTTGACGAGGCTGGCCACCGGCGTGCCGGCGATGAGGAGCCGCTCGAGAACGTTCGGGTCGAATTCGACGCCGATCGGGTTGTCGTCGAACTCTCCGCTGCCCAGCCAGTCCAACAGGTCCTCGTTGGTGGCGAAGTTGTCCACCTGCAGTTCGATGCGGTTGCCATCGGGGTCTTCGTAGTACAAGGAGGTGGTCGGGCCGTGGTTGATACACCACACCGGATCGATACCCGCGTTGGCCAGACGACGGTAGGTGTCGACCAGGTTCTCGAGGTGGTCGTAGCTGAACGCGACGTGGTCGACGCCGAAGAACTTGCGGCGGACCTTCCACACGGTCGCGGGGATCCTGAGCAATCGGGGCACCCTGACCAATGCGATGCGATGATGCTCCTCGTCGTAGGTCAAGAAGGCGATCCTCTTGTCCTGGAACACCAGGATCGCATCCAGTACCTGCGCGTACCAGCCCGCCATCGCCTCGGGGCGTGGGGTCTTGAACACGATGTGTGCAAGCTTGCTCGGCGCCCCCGGCCGTGGGACCTGCTCGAGATCCTCGGGGCGCACCCGGACACCGGGGGGAGTCGTCGCTGACGTCATGGAAGGACCTCCTCTAGGTCACGGCTACGGTGCATTGGCGGGCATCGTTGTGCGAGCGCGGGGTTGAATCCCGGCGGCCATGCGGCCGGGTAATTGCGGTCGAATTGCCGAGGCTCCAGTCCGCCGATGCCCAGCAGCAGGTCGCTACCGATCACGACCGCGCGGACAGTGGCCATCAGCAGACCGCTGATCGCGGTGGCCCGAAGAAATGTCGGGTCGCGCCGCCCCCGCGCCAACTGGAGCAGTCCATCGGCGAAACCGGCGTTCACCGTGCCCGTTTCGCGGCGGAACCACGGATCGGCGACCAGACCCAGCCGAGGGGCCAGTGACACCGGCACGGCATAGTGTGCGGCCGGGGCAATCGCCACATGGGCGATGCCCGCGGTGGCACCGATGCGGATCTGGTCGTCGGTCAGCCGACGTGTCGGTCGGCTCACCGGACCGGCTTCCAATGGGGATCGCTGATCGCGCCGAGCGCAGTGCTGGTGTCGATCCGTCTGCCGGCCAGGGTCGCGATCAGCCGCCCGACCGCGGGCAATTCCAGCGGCACCAGCGCGTAGGTGGGATAGACCAGTCGGTCGTCGCCGCGTTGGAGGGCCCGCACCATCGCAGCCGCCATCGCCTGCGCCGATACCGCTGGCAGCGTGGTGGGGGGCCCGGACTTCCACGGGAGTTCGTCGATATCGCGCAGCGCAGTCTCGGTGGATCCGGGGATGACCTCCATGACGCGGATCGGTGTGTCGACGAGTTCGAACCGAAGTGACCGAGTCGCCTGCGCCAGAGCAGCTTTCGAAGCCGCGTAATAGCCGAGCAGCGGCAGCGGCACCGATTGAACGGTGGAGGTGACGTTGACGATGGTGCCCGAGCCCGCCGCACGCATGTGCGGCAGCAACGCGGCGGTGAGCGCCAGCGGGGACCACACGTTGAGTTCGAATACGGCCCGCGCGCGGTCGGAGTCGGCGATGACGCCCTGGGCTCCGGTCAGGTTGGTTCCGGCGTTGTTGATCAGTACATCGATGCGGCCCAGCGCGTCCATGGCGTCGCTGGCCAGCTGCTTGGCTGCCCCGCGTTCGGACAAGTCGGTGCTCATCAGCGCCGGCCGCGCGGCGCCGGTGTCCGCGATCTCATCGGCGACCTCGTCGAGAAGGGCGGCCCGGCGCGCCGCCAGCGCCAGCACCGCACCGCTGTCGGCCAGTTGAACGGCCAGGGCCCGGCCGATGCCGCTGGAGGCTCCGGTGAGCAGGACCCGTCGACCTGCCAGAGCGGTCTTGTGGGGGTGGCGCCCGACGGTAGTCACAGTGGGCGCGCTGTTCGAGCAGGGCGCATCGAAGTCTCCTCGAGGGTGACGGTGGTGGGCGGTGGACGATCTACACCTACCATACTGATTGATTATCAGTCAATTATGAGTCGATGGGATCCTCGAAGAAACCGCCGCTGTTCCGGCGTCTGGCGGGCGGCGAAGTTGCACTCGGGGCAGGGACTGGGGCTGAGGCGTTGGCGGCAGTCTCTCGCCACTATCAACTGAAACGGACAGCCCAGGTACCCTCGGTCCCAACCCACCGGTTGATTCAAGGCTGGCCCCAAAGGAGTAGGCATGCCCATCGCGATCACTTCTGAGCACAACGACCTTGCCGATTCGGCTCGGTCCTTCGTGGCGCGGGTGGCGCCGTCGGAGGTTCTGCACGCGGCGCTCGAGACGCCCATCGCCAACCCGCCGACCTATTGGAAGGCCGCTGCCGAACAGGGTCTGCAAGGCCTACACCTGTCGGAATCGGTTGGCGGACAGGGTTTCGGCATCCTCGAGCTGGCGATCGTGCTCGCCGAGTTCGGTTACGGCGCGGTGCCGGGCCCGTTCGTCCCATCGGCAATCGCCAGCGCGCTGATCTCCGCGAACGACCCCGACGACAAGCGACTGGAAGCCCTGGCTTCCGGTGACGCCATCGCCGCGTACGCCATCGACTCCGGGCTGACCGCAACCCGTCAGGGTGACGGCCTGGTCATCCGCGGCGAGGTCCGCGCGGTCCCCGGTGCGGCACAGGCCTCGATCCTGGTGCTGCCGGTCGCGATCGACAGCGGCGAGGAGTGGGTCGTCCTCGATGCCGACCAAGTGGAGATCGAGCCGGTCGCCAGCGTCGACCCGCTGCGCCCCCTCGCGCATGTGCGCGCCAACGCCGTCGAGGTCGGCGACGACCGCGTGCTGGCGAACCTGAGCCGCACGCGTGCCCGCGCCCTGATGTCGACCCTGCTCTCCGCCGAGTGCATCGGCGTCGCCCGCTGGGCCACCGACACCGCATCCGAGTACGCCAAGATCCGCGAGCAGTTCGGCAGGCCGATCGGTCAGTTCCAGGCCATCAAGCACAAGTGCGCGGGCATGATCGCCGAGACCGAGCGCGCCACGGCTGCCGTGTGGGACGCCGCACGCGCCATCGACGAGGACGAGTCGTACGAGTTCGCCGCCGCCGTCGCCGCCACCCTGGCTCCGATCGCCGCACAGCACACCACTCAGGACTGCATCCAGGTGCACGGCGGCATCGGCTTCACCTGGGAGCACGACACCAACGTCTACTACCGGCGGGCGATCGTGCTGGCCGCCTGCTTCGGGCGTGCCGCCGACTACCCGCAACAGGTGGTGGACGTCGCCACCACGACCGGGCTCCGCTCGATCGACATCGACCTCGACCCCGACACCGAGAAGGTCCGCGACGAGATTCGTGCGGAAGTGGCTGGGCTGAAGGAGATTCCGCGCGAGGAGCGCAACGTCGCGATCGCCGAGGGCGGCTGGGTGCAGCCGCACCTGCCCAAGCCGTGGGGCAGGGCGGCCACGCCGATCGAGCAGATCATCATCGCGCAGGAGTTCGCCACCGGCGCCGTGAAGCGCCCGCAGATGGGCATCGCCGCCTGGATCATCCCGTCGATCGTCGCCTACGGCACCGACGTCCAGCAGCAGCGCTTCCTTCCGCCGACCTTCCGCGGCGAAATGATCTGGTGCCAGCTGTTTTCCGAGCCGGGTGCCGGCTCCGACCTGGCCAGCCTGACCACCAAGGCCACCAAGGTCGACGGCGGCTGGCGGATCACCGGCCAGAAGATCTGGACCACCGGCGCGCAGTACTCGAAGTGGGGCGCGCTGCTAGCTCGGACGAACCCGAGCGCGCCGAAACACAATGGCATCACCTATTTCCTTCTCGACATGGAGAGCGAGGGCGTCGAGGTCAAGCCGTTGCGGGAACTGACCGGCAACGCGATGTTCAACACCGTCTTCATCGACGACGTCTTCGTGCCCGACGAGATGGTGCTCGGCGAGGTGGACCGCGGCTGGGAGGTCAGCCGCAACACCTTGACCAACGAACGCGTGTCGATCGGCAGCAGTGAGCCGCCGTTCCTGGCCACCCTCGACCAGTTCGTGACGTTCTTGAAGGACGGCCAGTTCGACCAGATCGAGCAGAACCACGCAGGCCGGTTGATCGCCGAGGGTTACGCAGCCAAGGTGCTCAACTTGCGTTCGACGCTGCTGACGCTGGCCGGCGGCGACCCCATGCCCGCGGCGGCGATCTCCAAGCTGCTCGCCATGAAGACCGGCCAGGGCTACGCCGAGTTCGGGGTGTCGTCGTTCGGCACCGATGCAGCCATCGGCGACCGCGAGCAGCCGTCCGGCAAGTGGGCCGAGTACCTCCTCGCGGGCCGGGCCACCACGATCTACGGCGGAACGACCGAAGTGCAGCTGAACATCATCGCCGAGCGCCTGCTCGGCCTGCCGCGCGATCCGTAGGCGCTGACGCCGCTAGGAATCGCCTGCGCACTCCGAGGGCACCGCCGCCGAGCATTCGCCGCCGGCTTCCTCGGTCGCCGCCCGAAGCAGCGTGTGCAGTGCTGCCCGCTGGTCGTCGTCGAGCCCCGAAAGCACGCGTCGCTCCACCGTGATGAGGACGTCCTCGATGGCAGCCAGCCGATCGTGGCCTGCCGCGGTCAGTGCCACGGTGTGGCGACGCCGGTCCAGAGGCGATCGCCGCCGTTCGACGAGGCCCGCCGTCTCGAGCTCGTTGAGCAGGCCGACGACGTTCGTCGGGTCGATCCTGAGCACGTGGGCGAGGTCGGCCTGGGGGCGTTCGCCGGAATCGCGGAGCAGCGTCAGCGCGATGACGTGACGCGCGCGCAGGTCGAACCGCTCGATCTCGGACTCCGATTCCGCGCGCAGGCGTCGCGCGAGATGCTCCAGAAGCGGCCCCGACAACTGCCGACTCGGCGAGACGATCGGGAGCTCGGGCATGCCTCCAGCCTAGGGGAATGAATCAACGATGGATCTGGTATAGATAGTTTGTACTACATCAACTATCTATGAAGGACATTCCATGGCGCATCTTCTTCACATCGACACCTCCATCCAAGGAGACCAGTCCACCAGTCGCCGGTTGAGCGCCAGGGCGGCCGACCGTTGGCGTGCCGCGCACCCGGACGGCACCGTGACCTACCGGGACTTCGCCGTCGACCCCATTCCGCACCTCGACGCCGCGGGCGGGTTGGCCAGACTGGTCCCGCCTGAGAACCACACGCCCGCCCAGGCCGCGTCGTTCGCGCGCAGCGTCGAGCTGATCGACGAGATCGAGAGGGCAGACACCGTGCTCCTTGGGCTGCCGCTCTACAACTTCGGGCCACCGAGCACGGTGAAGTCCTGGGTCGATCACCTGGTCGCGCCGGGGTTGACGTTCGACGCGGAGACCCACGAGGGCCTGCTGGGAGACACCGAGTTCATCGTGTTGGCCGCCCGCGGTGGCGGTTACGGACCCGGCACCCCGCGCCACGGATGGGACCACGCGGAGACCTGGCTGCCACACGCGGTGTCGTTGACGGGACTGTCGCCTCGATTCATCACGGCGGAGTTGACGATGGCAGACAGCAACCCCGCCATGGCCGAACTGCGACCGCTGGCCGCCGCCAGCCTGACCTCCGCCGAACGGGACATCGACGACTTGTGGGCGAGGTCGAAAGTGGCGTGACACGCTTGGGTGACATCGCGGCTTAGGAGGATGTCACGAGCGGCAAGGACGGCATCACGCTGCGCCAGTTGCGGTACTTCACCGTGCTCGGCGAGGAGCTGAACTACCGTCGCGCCGCCGAGCGCCTGTTCATCACCCAGCCGGCGCTGTCCACTGCCATCAAGCAGCTCGAGCATCAGCTCGGCGTCCTTCTGTTCACCCGCAGCACCAGGGAAGTCGCGCTGACCGACCTCGGCGCCGCATGGCTGCCCAAGGTGCACGACGCACTTCGCGGTGTCGACGCCGCCGTCGACGACCTCGTCTCGGCGTCCCGGCGCGACCGGCGAATCCGGTTGGGCTATCTGATCGGTACCGGGGCTGACGTGCTGTTCCGGCTGGTCCGCCACTTCGAGACGGCCTATCCCGAGATCAGCGTGGAGCCAAGGGAATTCGATTTCTCCGACCCCACTGCCGGACTGGCCGATGGCACCACGGAGGTGGCCATCATCCGGCCACCGGTGGATCTGCCGGATCATCGGATGCTGATCCTCGACGCCGAGGACTGGGTAGCCTGCCTACCCAGGGATCACCGACTCGCACAGCGGGACGAGCTGTCGATCACCGAATTGCTGGACGATCCCATCGTGGTGGCACCGGGCAGCGCAGGGCGATGGCGCGACTACTGGATGGCAATGGATGCGCGCGACGGGCGGCCGCCGACGATCGCGGCCGTCGCCGCCACCTACGAGGAGGAGACGACGACCATCGCGCGGGGCCTCGGCATCAGTTTCACCAGCCAGGCCAGCGCGCGGCTGTACGGCAGGCAGGGCATCGTCTACGTGCCGATC
This sequence comes from Mycobacterium sp. AZCC_0083, assembly GCF_014202335.1. GTDB lineage: Bacteria > Actinomycetota > Actinomycetes > Mycobacteriales > Mycobacteriaceae > Mycobacterium. Next base: position 625,015 of record NZ_JACHGP010000003.1, read on the forward strand.
ATCGACCGGCCGCGCAACTACACCGCGCTGGCGTGGAATCCCGCGGCCGTGAGCCACGACGCGGCCGCGTTGATCCGCCAGGTCCGCGACGAGTGGAGCTTCGGTGAGGGGCAGTCGACGGAGCGACCAGCGACCTACTCCTGAAGCGCATCCCGCGACGTAACTTCTAATGAATCGAGCCATTGATAACCGGAAGTTATCAGTAGATCAGAAACTGGAACTTCCGCATACAGCTCAGGAGGCGTTTCCTCGGAACATTCGACTACCCGGTCGTCGCACCTTCCGACCCTCCTGACCTGGAGAACCTCATGACCGATACCGCACCACGCGCCACCGCCAAGAAACCGGCGGATGACGAAGACGCCCTGCTCGCCGAGCTCGGCTACACCCAGAAGCTCGACCGCTCGGTCGGCAGACTCGCGTCCTTCGCCATCGGCTTCGCGACGATCAGCGCCACCACCGCGGTGTTCACCGGCTTCGGTGCCGGGTATTTCACCGCAGGCGGACCGTTCGTGTGGACCCTGCTGCTTGCCGCTGCGGTGTTCGTGATCTGGACGCTGATCGCTGCCGACCTGACCGCCAAGCTGCCGCTGGCCGGCTATTCGTACCAGTGGACCAGTCGCCTCGTCGGCTCGACGATGGCGCTGTTCACCGGCGTGCTGGCCCTCGCCGGGTGGATCTGCGGCATGACCGGTGTCGGCTTCATTCTGTCCGGCTACCTCGGCAGCCTGTTCGGCTGGAACATGAACCAGACCGCGCAGATCCTCGTCGCCATCGGCGTGATGGCCGTCTGCATGCTCATCAACATGTACGGCGTGCGGTTCGCGACGATGGTCAACAACATCGGCGTCAGCCTCGAGTTCGTCATCACCGTCGGCGCAACGATTCTCGTCGCGATCGTCGCCTTCTCCTCGCCGGACAACCACCAATCCGTCTCCGTGCTCTTCACCGGCGGCACGGCTGACGGCAGTACCCCGTATGTCCTGGCCTGGCTGGCCGCGTCCCTCGGCCCCTTCTTCGGGCTCATCGGAGTGGAGGCCAGTGCGGACATCGCCGAGGAGACCGTCAACGCCCGCCACGTGATTCCGCGCACGATGTTCTACGCGTTGACCGCGTCGATCGTCATCGAGTTCGGCATGTACGTCGTCTACGTACTGGCGATCAAGAATGCAGACGCCGTTCAGGCCGCATCAGCTGCCCCCATCGAGGAGATCATCACCCAGCAGGTCGGCCCGGTCATCAGCAAGATCGTCGTCGCCGTGGCCCTGACCAACGTCCTGGCGTGCATCCTGGCCAACATCCTGGTCGCCACCCGGCTGACCTACTCGATGGCGCGCGACAACATGCTGCCGTTCTCCCACGTCTGGCGGCACGTGTCCCCGTCCAACCGCACGCCAACCTACGCGGTGCTCGGAATCTTCGGTTTTTCGACGATCCTGCTGCTATTTGCACTGGTCAGCGAGAAGGCGTTCTTCCTCATCCTCGGGCTCTCCTCGCTGGCGGTCTGCGCGATGTACCTCCTGCAGACCATCGCCGTGATGATCGCCAGCCGCCGCGGAACCGTCCCGGCGCCGGAGCCAGGAACGTTCAACCTCGGCAGGGCGCGTGTGCCGGTCGCCGTGGTCGCAGCCATCTGCTTCACCCTGGTGTGCGCCGCGCTGATCTTCCTCCCGCAGTTCGCAGGCAACGGCTATGTGTTCCTCGGCCTGGTCGCGCTCACGACGCTCTGGGCCTTCACCGGGTTGCGTAAGCGGCTGGCCACCGGCGAGGCCGGACCGAACTACGCCAAGACCCACCAATCCTGAATTCGATTGACTCACAACGCCTTACCGAAGGGAACAACAATGACCGCCATCCAAGACGTTGGCACCAGCAACCTGGTCGCCGTCGAACCCGGCGCCGCCATCCGCGAGGACACCCCCGTCGGCTCGGCGATCCAGTACAGCGACTACGAGCTTGACACCTCGAGCCCGTTCGCGGGCGGCGTCGCCTGGATCGAGGGCGAGTTCATCCCGGCCGAGGACGCCAAGATCTCGATCTTCGATACCGGGTTCGGACACTCCGACGTCACCTACACCGTCGCTCACGTGTGGCACGGCAACATCTTCCGGCTCGACGACCACATCGACCGGCTACTCGACGGTGCACGCAAGCTCCGCCTCGACGCGGGTATGAGCAAAGAAGAATTGGCCGAGCTCACGAAACGCTGCGTGTCGCTGTCGCAGCTTCGCGAGTCGTTCGTCAACCTGACCGTCACGCGCGGCTACGGAAAGAAGAAGGGCGAGAAGGACTTATCCAAGCTGACCCACCAGGTCTACATCTACGCGATCCCCTACCTGTGGGCATTCCCGCCCGCCGAGCAGATCTTCGGCACCACCGCGATCGTGCCGCGGCACGTTCGGCGTGCCGGGCGGAACACCGTCGACCCGACCATCAAGAACTACCAGTGGGGCGACCTGACCGCCGCCAGCTTCGAGGCGAAGGACCGCGGCGCGCGCACGGCCATCCTGCTCGACTCCGACGGCTGCGTGGCCGAGGGCCCTGGCTTCAACGTGGTCGTCGTCAAGGACGGCAAGCTGGCATCGCCGTCGCGCAACGCGCTGCCCGGCATCACCCGCAAGACGGTTTACGAACTCGCCGACCAGATGGGCATCGAGGCCGTCCTGCGCGACGTGACTAGTCAGGAGCTCTACGACGCCGATGAGTTGATGGCCGTCACCACGGCGGGCGGCGTCACCCCGATCAATTCGCTGGACGGCGAGAAGATCGGCAACGGTGAGCCGGGACCCCTGACCGTCGCGATCCGGGACCGCTTCTGGGCGCTGATGGACGAACCGGGACCACTGATCGAGGCCATTCACTACTAACCCCCAGCGATTTGTGGAGTCTGAGTTGCGGTCAGAACATTGCGGTCAGCGCAACCCAGACTCCACAAATCGCCATGTCAGGGCAGGATCGAGTCGACATATCCCCCGTCGACACGCAGCGCGCCACCGGTGGTCGCCGACGCCAACGGAGACGCGAGGTAGGTGACCATGTTGGCGATCTCCTCTGGCTCGATGAGCCTCTGAAGCAGCGACTGCGGCCGGTGCACGCACATGAACTCCCGCTGCGCCTCATCCCACGACAGTGACTTGTCCACCAGCTCGTAGACGAAGTCCTCGACACCTGCCGTGTGGGTGGGGCCTGCTATCACCGAGTTCACCGTGACACCCGTGCCCGCGGCGTCCTTGGCGAAGCCACGCGATACCGCCAGCAGCGCAGTCTTCGATACGCCGTAGTGGATCATCTCCTCCGGGATGACGATCGCCGAGTCGCTGGCGATCTGGATCATCCGGCCCCAGTGCTTGTCGACCATGCCCGGTAGATAGGTGCGGATGAGGCGGATCGCAGCGAGCACGTTCACCTCGAAGTAGGTGCGCCACTGCTGGTCGGTGATCTCACGGGCCGGGACCGCACCGAAGATGCCGAGGTTGTTGACCAAGATGTCGACTGTGGGCAGCTCAGCCACCAACTGCTCGACACCGTCCTCGGTGGTCACGTCGGCAGCGATGCCGACCACGTCACCGCCTGCCTTGGTCAGCGCCGCGACCGCCTCTGCGACCCGGTCGGCGGACCGGCCGTTCACCGCGACGCGCGCACCGCTACCTGCGAGTCCCTCGGCGATGGCGTATCCGATGCCTTGGGTCGATCCGGTGACGAGTGCGGTCTTTCCAGTCAGGTCGATGTTCACGACGCAGTACTACCACCGTTATGTCCCAACTATTCCTACCCGCCATAGAAATTTCACAGGGTATTGACAGTCGACTGTGGCACCGTTTTCCTGGAGCTGTTGAGCCCGCGCGACGATGCGTGGGCGCCGCCGGACGATGTGAGAAACCCATCCGATGGCGGAACGGCTTCGAATGGTCAAGGGGCCTAACTGCGAACACGCCGCCCCCGTTGATGATGGGAGATCTCGTGCGCCGGTTATTCATCACGGCTGTGATGGCCGCTCTGTTGCCCGTATTCGCCGCGGTGGTGGGTGGTTCCGCCACGGCAGGGGCCTTCTCGCGACCTGGTCTGCCGGTCGAGTACCTCCAGGTGCCGTCCGCGAGCATGGGCAGGGACATCAAGATCCAGTTCCAGAGCGGCGGCCCGAACTCGCCCGCCGTCTACTTGCTGGACGGCCTGCGCGCTCAGGACGACTTCAACGGCTGGGACATCAACACCCCGGCCTTCGAGTGGTACTACAACTCGGGTCTTTCGGTGGTCATGCCCGTCGGCGGCCAGTCCAGCTTCTACAGCGACTGGTACTCACCGGCGTGCGGCAAGGCAGGCTGCCAGACGTACAAGTGGGAGACGTTCCTGACCCAGGAACTGCCCGCGTATCTGCAGGCCAACAAGGACGTCAAGCCCACGGGCAGTGCGGCGGTCGGGTTGTCGATGGCCGGGTCGGCATCCATGGTCTTGGCGATGTACCACCCCGACCAGTTCCCGTACGCGGCGTCGCTGTCCGGCTTCCTGAACCCCTCCGAGGGGTCGTGGCCGTTCCTCATCAACATGTCGATGGGTGACGCGGGCGGCTACAAGGCGAACGACATGTGGGGCCCGACGGAAGACCCGAACAGCGCCTGGAAGCGCAACGACCCGATGGTGAACATCGGGAAGCTGGTCGCCAACAACACCCGCCTCTGGGTGTACTGCGGAAACGGCACCCCGAGTGACCTTGGCGGGGACAACGTGCCAGCCAAGTTCCTCGAAGGACTGACCATCCGCACCAACCGGACGTTCCAGGACGACTACATCGCCGCGGGCGGCAAGAACGCCGTGTTCAACTTCCCGGACAACGGCACGCACGACTGGCCCTACTGGGGTTCACAGCTGCAGGCGATGAAGCCCGACCTCCAGCGCACGCTCGGCGCCACCCCGCAGGCATAACAGTGCCCTCGAAGCGGGAGCTACACGTCTAAGTCGCGTAGTTCCCGCTTGAGGATCTTTCCCGTTGGGTTGCGCGGCAGCTCGTCGAGGAAGATCACCTCGCGCGGCACCTTGTAGCGCGCGAGGTGGTCCCGGACGTAGGTCTTGATGGCGTCCTCGTCCACGCTGGCCCCCTCGGCCTTGACGACGAACGCGCGCAGCCGGTGGCCCCAGTCCTGGTCCTCGACGCCGAGGGCGGTGGCCTCGATGACCTCGGGGTGGCCGCTGATCAGGTCCTCGATCTCGGCGGGGAACACGTTCTCACCGCCGGAGACGATCATTTCGTCGTCGCGCCCGCTGACGTAGAGCAGTCCGTGCTCGTCGAAGTAGCCGACGTCGCCGGATGACATGAGTCCGTCGATGATCTGCTTTCCGCCGCCGCCGGTGTAGCCCTCGAACGGGAAGGTGTTGCCGACGAAGATCCGGCCCACCTCGCCCTGCGCGACCTCGTGGCCGTTGTCGTCGAAGAGCTTGACGGTCACGCCCTTGACCACCGGCCCCACGGTTGCCGGGTTGATCGACAGGTCCTTGGGCCTGGCGATGGTGGCGAACGCGATCTCCGTCGACCCGTACAGGTTGTAGATGACCGGGCCCAGATCCTTGAGCGCCCTGGTGGCCAGTTCCGCGCCAAGCTGAGACCCGGAGACGAACACGATCCGCAGGCTGGACAGGTCCGGCTTGCGTTCCATGTCGTCGAAGGCGTCCAGGGTCCGCGACAGCATCACCGGAACGACGACGACGGCCGTCACCTTGTGCTTCTCGATGTCGGCCAGCACGTTGGCCGGCTTGAACTTGCGACGCAACACCAGCGTGCTACCGAGCATCATCGCGATGGTGGCGTGCAAGAAGCCCAGCGCATGGAACATCGGCGCGGGCAGCGACGTCACCTCGCCGGACTTGAACGGGACGTGCGACAGGATGCCGCCGATGGGCGCCAGCGATGGCGGGGTGCTGCGGTTGGCGCCCTTGGGGGTTCCGGTCGTGCCGCTGGTCAGGATGATGATCTTGGAGTGCGCGGTCGCCTTCGGTGGCGGTGTGGACCTGCTGCGTTCGATCAGGTCGGCGAGCGTCTCGTCGGTGCTCTCCGACGGCTCGTCGTTGTCGGGGTTGGTCGGCAGGGCGCGCAGCTTGCCAAGCGGCGGATCCGCCGCCGAAACGGCCTTGGTGTACTCGTCGTCGAAGATGATCAGCTTCGCGCCTTCGCGCTCGGAGACCTCCTTGATCTGCGGACCCGAGAACTCGCTGTTGAGCAGGATGAGCTTCACCCCAACCTTGGCCGCGCCGTAGGCCGCGATCAGGAACCAGCGATGGTTGCGGATGAGGATGGCCAGGCCGTCGCCCCCCTTGACGCCGATGGCCAGCAGACCGTTGGCGACGGCGTTGGCGGCGTCGTCGAGTTCCTTGAACGTCATCTCGCCGTCGTCGTCGATGATCGCCGTGCGGTTGGGCGTGCGGCGGGCATTGAGTGCAGGGATCATGCCGAATTCACCCCACTTGCGGATGTCGGCAACCATGGCGGCGATGTTCTGCGGCGGCTCGAGCTTGAACGCGCCCGCCTCGAACATCTTGATGGCGTAGTGCAGTTCGGCCGAGCCGCGCTCGGCATACTGCTGGATCTTGGCCGCTGCCTGCAACGGAAGCTCGGTTAGCTTGGGCATGACTCCCACAATATGTGACCGCCGTCGCAGTGGGACCGGCACAACTAACATTGCCGTATGGGCTCTCCGCTGTCCCTGGACGTGGGCGAACGGACGCTTGCGGTCACCAACCCGGACAAGGTCGTCTTCCCCGACACGGGCGTGACCAAGCTAGATCTGATCGAGTACTACCTCGCGGTCGCCGACGGCGCCCTGCGCGGCGTCTCGGGCCGCCCGATGATCCTCAAACGATTCATCAAGGGCATCACCGAAGAAGCGGTCTTCCAGAAGCGGGCGCCGGAGAAGCGGCCCGACTGGATCGACGTCGCCGAGCTCAAGTACGCCTCTGGCACGTCGGCGAAGGAGGCCGTCCTGCACGACGCCGCAGGCCTGGCGTGGGCGGTCAACCTGGGCTGCGTCGACCTGAACCCCCATCCGGTGCTTGCCGACGACCTCGAGCATCCCGACGAACTGCGCGTCGACCTCGATCCGATGCCCGGTGTCGGGTGGCAGCAGATCGTCGACGTGGCGCTGGTGGCCAGGGAGGTACTGGAGGACCACGGTCTGACCGCATGGCCGAAGACGTCGGGTTCGAAGGGTTTCCACATCTACGCCCGCATCGAAAGGCACTGGCCGTACAAGCAGGTGCGACTGGCGGCCGAGACCATTGCGCGCGAGGTCGAACTTCGCGCCCCCGACGTCGCGACCAGCCGTTGGTGGAAGGAAGAGCGTGGCGCGCGGGTCTTCGTCGACTTCAACCAGAACGCCAAGGACCGCACGGTCGCATCGGCGTACTCGGTGCGCGCGACGCCCGACGCCCGGGTATCGACGCCGCTGCGCTGGGAAGAGGTGCCCGACTGCGCGCCAGAGGCGTTCACGGTGTCGACCGTGCCAGCGCGGTTCGCCGAAATGGGCGATCCGTGGGAGGGCATGAACGACGCGCCAGGCGGGTTGGACGCGCTGCTGGAACGGGCGAAGGAACTCGGGCCCGCCGAGAAGGCGCCCAAGGGCGCACGACGATCTGAAGATGGACCGCGTCGCCGTATCTCTGCGATGCCGCTCATCGAGATCGCCAAGACCAAGACCAAGGACGAGGCCATGGCAGCGCTCGACGTGTGGCGCGAGCGCTACCCGGCAGCGTCGGAACGACTCGAACCGGTCGACGTTCTGGTCGACGGCATGCGCGGGCCCAGTTCGATCTGGTACCGCATCAGGATCAACCTGCAGCACGTGCCCGAGGAGCAGCGGCCCCCGCAGGAGGAGCTAATCGCCGACTACAGCCCGTGGGAGAACTACACCGGTTCGCAGTGGCGACGTTAGCGAACGACGGCGGCTATGGCTTCCAGGGCGTCCGCGATCGGGCTGTCCCCGCTGATCAGGTCGAAGGCGTGGCCGCCGGTGTCCGGGGCGTCCAGCACCGCGACGAGCACCGCCGCCACGTCCGCGCGGGGGATGCTCCCGCGGCCGGTGGATTCGGCGATCGCGACGCGTCCCGTCCCTGCCTCGTCGATGAGATGACCGGGGCGCACGACGGTGGCGCTGAGCCCCGTGCGGGCCTGAACGGCCTCGTCGGCGGCGGCCTTGGCGCGCAGGTAGGCCGCGAACACCGGGTCGGATGCGGAGTCATCGGCACGCTTGTCGGCGCCCATCGCCGAGACCATCACGTAGCGGCTCACCCCGGCATCCAGCGCGGCGTCGGCGAGCAAGATCGCGGCGTCGCGGTCGACGGTCTCCTTGCGCGCAGCGCCACTGCCGGGCCCCGCACCCGCGGCGAACACCACGGCGTCGGCACCGCGCACGTGTCGGGCCACCTCGGCGACCGACGCGTTCTCCAGGTCCACGACCAGCGCTTCGGCACCAGCGGCTTCCAGGTCCGCCACCTGGGCCGGGTTGCGGATGAGTCCCGCTACGGAATCACCGCGCGCAGACAACAGCCGCTCCAGGATCAACGCGATCTTTCCGTGCCCGCCCGCGATCACGATCCGCACGTCAATACCTCCATCGGTTCAGGCTGCGAAGACTTGGGAGTCGTCGGCAAATGCCTTGAACTCCAAAGCGTTTCCTGCGGGATCGAGCAGGAACATGGTCCACTGCTCGCCCGTCTCACCCTCGAATCGAACATGGGGTTGGATCACGAAGTCCACACCAGCATCCCTCAACCGGCCGGCGAGCGCCTGAAACCCCGGCACGCTCAGAATCAGCCCGAAGTGCGGAACCGGGACGTCGTGCCCGTCGACCGGGTTGTGGATGGGACGCTCCCGCCCCGGCGCCAGGTGGGTGACCAGCTGATGGCCGGTGAGGTTCCAATCCACCCACGTCTCGGCGCTGCGTCCCTGCTCGAGGCCGAGCACGGTGCCATAGAACTGGGTGGCCGCGGCCAGGTCGTCGACCGGTATGGCCAGGTGAAATCGAGGGATGGGTGACTCGAGAACGGTCATACGCACAACGATATGCCAGCACGCTTCGATGCCTGAAACACGGGGACTTTCAACATGATCAGTAGACGAGACTTCACCCAGATCGTGGGCCTCGCGGCGGCAGGAGCCTCGGTGGCAGGCCTCGCATCCGCCCCCACGGCCAGTGCCGAGGGACCGACGGGCCACACGTCGTTCCGGTCGTTCAAGCAGGTCGACGCGGGCGTGCTCAACATCGGCTACGCCGAGGACGGGCCCGCCGACGGGCCGCCCGTGATCCTGCTGCACGGCTGGCCCTACGACATCCACAGCTACGTCGACGTCGCGCCGATACTGGCCGACCGCGGTTTCCGCGTCATCGTCCCGTACCTGCGCGGGTACGGCAGCACCACGTTCCTGTCCGACACAGAGGTGCGCAACGGTCAACAAGCCGCCGTCGCGAGCGACGTCGTCGCACTCATGGACGCACTGGACATTCCGCGTGCCATCATCGGCGGATTCGACTGGGGCGCAAGGTCTGCGGACGTGGTCGCCGCACTGTGGCCCGACCGCTGCAAGGCACTGGTGGCCGTCAGCGGCTATATCATCGTCAACCTCGCAGCCAACCTGCTGCCGCTGCCACCCAAGGCGGAGTACGGCTGGTGGTATCAGTACTACTTCGCCACCGATCGCGGCGAGCAGGGCTACCGGGAGAACACCCGCGACTTCAACGAGTTGATCTGGCGCAACGCCTCACCGACGTGGTCGTTCGACGATGCCACCTTCGACCGCAGTGCCGCGGCATTCGCCAACCCCGACCACGTGGAGATCGTCATCCACAACTACCGGTGGCGCCTCAGCCTCGCTCCAGGTCAGCCCCAGTACGACGACGTGGAACGCCAACTTACCGCCAAACCCGAGATCGGCGTGCCGACGATCACGGTGTCCAGCGACTTCGACGGGCCAGCCAAGGACGGCAAGGCCTACCGGCAGCTGTTCACCGGCAAGTACTCCCATCGCGTCCTGGACGGCATCGGGCACAACGTGCCACAGGAGGCGCCGCGCCAATTCGCCGATGCGATCATCGAGGTAGCCGGCTACTGACGTCGGTCAAGCGTTCACAGGAGAGCAGACCATGGCAGCACAGAATTCGCCCGTCACGGTGGTCGACGCCGGCCCTGGCCGGGTCAGCAGGTCCGTCGAGGTGGGAGCACCCGCGAGCGAACTGTTCGCGATCGTCGCCGACCCGCGTCGTCACCACGAGCTCGACGGGTCGGGCACCGTCGCCGACAACATAAGCGCGCCTGCAGAACTCACCGCGGGCAGCCGGTTCTCGACCAAGATGCGGATGTTCGGCGTGCCCTACCGGATAACCAGCACCGTCACCGCGCTCACACCGGATTCGGTGATCGAGTGGCGTCATCCGCTTGGCCATCACTGGCGTTGGGAGTTCGAGCAGGTCGACCCGCAACGCACCCGCGTCACCGAGACGTTCGACTACCGCGACACCGGCACCCTGAAGGACACGCTGAAGTACTACGACCGAATGGGTTTCGTGAAGGCCAACGCGAAGGGCATCGAAGCGACGTTGCTCAAGCTTCGCGACCGATACCCCGTCGAGTAACAACCGATTCTCCAACGATTGGACAGATCAATGCCAGACCAGCAGCAGGCCGAGCGGATGCGTTCGGGCAAGGGCTTCATCGCCGCACTCGACCAGAGTGGGGGATCGACACCGAAGGCCTTGAGCCTCTACGGAATCCAGGAAGGCTCCTACTCCTCCGATGCGGAGATGTACGACCTGATCCACCAGATGCGCTCGCGGATCATCACCTCGCCGGTGTTCGGTGGCAACCGCGTTCTGGCGGCAATCCTGTTCGAACAGACCATGGATCGTGAGATCAACGGCAAGCCATCGGCGACATTCCTCTGGGCCGACAAGGGCGTCGTGCCGTTCCTGAAGATCGACAAGGGCCTGGCCGAGGCGAACGACGACGTTCAGCTGATGAAGCCGATCGCGGGAGTGGACGACCTGCTGGCCCGTGCCGCGCAGAAGGGCATCTTCGGCACCAAGGAGCGGTCGGTGATCGGCGCAGCCAATGCCGCGGGGATCGCCGCGATCGTCGAGCAGCAGTTCGAGCTGGCGCGGACGGTCCTCGCGCATGGGCTGATCCCGATCCTCGAGCCCGAGGTCACCATCACCATCCCCGACAAGGCCGCCGCGGAGGACCTTCTGCGCGACGTCATCGCCAAGCACCTCGACGACGTCCCCGCCGACCAGCAGGTGATGCTCAAACTGTCGCTTCCGACGGTGCCCAATCACTACGCACCGCTGATCGAACACCCCAGGGTGATGCGCGTCGTGGCGCTGTCTGGCGGTTATTCGCGGGACGAGGCCGACGCCCTGCTCGCCCAGAACACCGGCCTCATCGCCAGCTTCAGCCGCGCACTCACCGAAGGGCTGTCGGCCCAGCAGTCCGACGCGGAGTTCGACGCCGCGCTGGACGAGGCGATCCAATCGATCTACGACGCGTCGACGTCCCCGTAGCCGGGCCACCACGCACTTAGCTGCGGTCGATGTTCGTCATTTCAGGAGCGTTCCGAACATAATATAAGCTATCTTAGCTTCCGCTCACGTATCGCGTGAACGGCGACACCGCTGTCCGCTCCAATACCGAGCGTCTGCGAACCGAGAAGGACGAACCAATGATTCGAACGAAGTTCACCGAGGTTTTCGGGGTTGAGCACCCCATCGCTCAGGGCGGTATGCAGTGGGTCGGGCGGGCGGAACTCGTTGCGGCCGTTGCCAATGCGGGCGGGCTCGGTTTCATCACCGCGCTGACGCAGCCGACGCCTGCCGACCTGGCCCGCGAGATCGCCAAGACGCGCGAGCTGACCGACAAGCCGTTCGGTGTGAACCTGACCATCCTGCCGTCGATCAACCCGCCGCCGTACGACGAGTACCGCCAGGTCATCGTCAACGAGGGCATCAAGATCGTGGAGACCGCGGGCTCCAACCCGGCGCCGCACCTGCCGATGTTCCACGACAACGGGATCAAGGTGCTGCACAAGTGCACGTCGGTCCGGCACGGCGTGAAGGCGCAGAGCCTCGGCGT
>NZ_JACHGP010000004.1:0-201933 GCF_014202335.1 Mycobacterium sp. AZCC_0083
TTGAGCGCTCCCCTGATCTTGGCCAGGCTCAGGCGCCTGGCATCGGCGGGGGTTGGGGCACGGCCCAGGATGGCCAGCGCGTCGCGGTCCGCCAGATCCTCGAACGCCTCCAACGCTGCCGGGTAGTACTCCCGCAACGCCGAACGCAGCCCGTTGGTGTGGCGGGTGCGCGCCCAGATCAGGCTCTGATGGGCCCTAGCCAGCACCTTGATCGCCTCGGCTTGGCCGCTGTCACCAGCGATCAGACGATGGTTGTGCCGGTCGGTGCGCACCAGATCGGCCAACAACTTGGCATCGGCGGGATCGGACTTGGCTCCTGAGACATGGTGGCGGTCGCGGTAGCGAGCCGCGGCCAGCGGGTTGACCGCGAACACCTGATACCCGGCCGCGGTCACGGCATCCACCCACAGGCCGCGATCGGTTTCGATGCCGATCACGACCTGAGCGGGGTCTTCGGCATGCTCGGCGATCAGCTCGTGCAACCGCCCGATCCCGGCGAGGCCTTCGGGTAGCCGCCGCGAGGCGAGCCTGTCGCCAGCATCGTTCATCAAGTACACGTCGTGATGGTCTTCTGCCCAGTCGTCTCCGACGAAAAGCATCAGCTTGGCCTCCTCGGTTCAGTGCGGATGGAACCCGTTCGAGCCGAAGGACACCCGGCGGCGACCTAATGGATCAGTGCTCGAAGCGGCACGACATCCCATGAGCGCTACAGATGACCTCACCAACCAGCCGGGGCACGATCTAACCCTAGGAATCGACCATCGCTCCAGGCGACGACAGTGCTCACCGGCCGGCGGCTCGGTAATCAGCCTCCCGCTCGAGAACCAAGATCCCCGTCAAGGACACGCTGATCGACTCCCATTAGGCGAGCGCGGGTCAGGCGACGAGCAGCGGTGCCAGCCAGGCGATCTCGGCGGGCTGCTGCGAGCTCCAGAACGCACCGTCGTGCCCACCAGGAGAGAAGCCTCCCGCGGGTGGATTGGGCAACTGGGCGATGTACTGCTTGGTCGCCGAGTAGAACGGATCGCTGTTGCCGCAGTCGATCCGGATCGGGATCGACGCCAGCGCAGGCAGCCCCCACACGCTATTGGCGGCGTAGTCGTCGGCGCCGTCGAACGCCCCCGGAGCCGTCGCGCCCGATGACGTCCACAGTGCCGGGCTGACCGCGCAGATCGCCGACGTGCGGGCCGCACCCAGCCGCGCGCCGAGCAGCAGTGCCCCGTAGCCGCCCATCGACCAGCCGATGAACCCGACCCGCGACGTGTCGAGGCCCTGGCCGGCCAGCATCGGGATCAGTTCGTCGAGCACCATCGCGCCGGAGTTCTCCCCGGACGCCCGTCCGTGCCAGTAGCCGCCGCCGCCGTCGACGGCAACCACGGCGAACGGAGGGAGGCCCGCCGCGACGGCCCCGGCCAGACCCTGCTCGACGCCGCCGGCCATCACCCCTGCCGCGTCCTGACCCTTGCCGTGCAACGCGATCAGCGGTCGCAGCGGCGCCGTCTGCCCTGGAGGTCTGGCGATCGCCCAGTTGGTCGGCACGCCGTCGCGCGCCGCCGAGACGAACGAACCCGTAACGTATGTGGCGGCGGGTTCGGCGGGTGGTGCGGCAGGCAGTGGCGGAGGCGCTAGTGGCGCACCGACACTCGTCATCGACACCGGCGGCGCAGTGACCGACGGATCGAGCAACGTGGATCCGAGAGCGTAGGCACCGGCCGCACCTGCCGCGGCGCCGACGCCGAGACGCAGAATCGCGCGACGGCTCAGCTGTCCTGTCATGCGGGGAATCATGCCATCGCGGACCAACCCACCCGCGCCTGCCCGACTTTCCTGTGGAGAGCCTTAGGAGTGTCCGAAAGCCCGAAACCGCACGGCCGTTGCTGGCAGAGTGCAACCCGTGACGGCAGCGGTTACTCCCAAGGGAGTTCGGCGAAGGTACGCGCTGGTCAGCGCGGCCGCCGATCTGCTGTGCGAAGGCGGCTTCGACGCGGTGCGGCACCGCGCCGTCGCCCGCCGCGCCGGCCTCCCGCTGGCGTCCACCACCTACTACTTCTCGTCGCTGGACGACCTGATCGCCAAGGCCGTCGAGCACGTCGGCACCCGTGAGACGGAGCAATTGCACTCGCGCGTGGCGGCGCTGTCGCGGCGCAAGCGCGGCGCCGAATCCACCGCCGATGTTCTCGTCGACCTCCTCGTCGGCGACGGGCCAGGCACGCGGGACGCCGAACAGTTGATCTCCCGCTACGAGCGCTACATCGCCTGCGCGCGCCAACCCAGCCTGCGCGACGTTCAGCGCCAGATCATGAAGCAGCGCACCGACGCCGTCGTCGAGGTGGTCGAACGGTCCGGCCGATGCGTGAAGTCGGAGTTGATGACGGCATTGGTGTGCGCCGTCGACGGCGCAGTGGTGGCCTCGTTGGTCGGCGTAGGCGAGGGTCCCCGCGCGACGGCGCGAGCCACCCTGGTCGACGTCATCGACGTGCTTGCGCCCTACGACTAACGGGCGGAGCGGCCGGCACGCAAAATCCGAAGGCGCAGTGTGTAACTGAACTTCGGCCGACCGATCGCACCGTCGCTCTGACGGCACTTCCGGCCAGTGGAAGCCTGAGCTGGATGGACGACGGTGTGGTCGCGTTCACTGACGGGCATGCGCACCCAAGTTGCCATCATCGGCGCCGGCCCGGCAGGCATGTTGCTGTCGCACCTGCTTGCGGCCGACGGCGTCGACTCCGTGATAGTCGAAGCCCGCACCGAGGATTACGTGCTGGCACGCATCCGGGCAGGCATCCTCGAACACGCGTCGGTGGAGTTGCTGCGCTCGGTCGGGCTGGGTGATCGGTTGGCGCAGAGCGGTATCGAGCATCGCGGCATCTATCTGCAAACCCCCGGCGATCGCCACCACCTGGACTTCGTCGATCTCGTCGGCCGCAATGTGTGGGTGTACGGCCAGACTGAGGTGCAACGGGACCTCGTCGCCGCCCGCCATGCCGGAGGGCAACAGATCGTCTACGGCGCCGACGACGTCGCTCTGCACGACGTCACCTCCGACCGGCCGCGTGTCACCTTCACCGTCGACGGTGTCGCGCATCGCCTCGAAGCCGACGTGATCGCCGGCTGCGACGGCTCGTTCGGCCCCAGCCGAGCCGCGGTGCCCGAAACGGTCAGGCGCGTCTGGGAGAAGGCCTACCCCTACTCCTGGCTGGGCGTGCTGGTCGACGTTGCCCCGTCCACCGACGAACTCATCTATGCCTGGCATCCCGACGGCTTCGCCATGCACTCGATGCGATCGGACACGGTGTCCCGGTTCTACCTTCAGGTGCCCAACGGTACCGACGTCAATACGTGGTCGGATCAACGCATTTGGGATGCGCTATCGACGCGGCTCGGCGCGGGGATGGATGACTGGGCGTTGACGTCGGGGCCGATCACCGAGAGCAGCGTGCTGCCGATGCGCAGCTACGTGCAGACGCCGATGCGCCACGGTCAACTCTTCCTGGCTGGCGACGCCGCCCACATCGTTCCGCCCACCGGCGCCAAGGGGCTCAACCTCGCGATCGCCGACGTGTCACTGCTGGCTCCTGCGCTGACCGCGCTGATCAAGAAGAGCGACCCGAAGTTGGCCGACGCCTACTCGGAGACGGCGCTGCAACGGGTGTGGCGCTGCACCCACTTCTCATGGTGGATGACCAGCATGCTGCACATTAGCGGCGACCCGTTCGACGCCGAACTGCAAAGGTCGCAACTGCGTTGGGTGTTCAACAGCCGCGCGGCCGCCATGGGGCTTGCCGAGAACTACGCAGGCCTGCCCTTGAGCGTCGGCTAGGGCGTCACGTCGCGAAATTGTCCGGTTTGGACGATTGACGGGCGTCGGTCAGCTTCGCCAGCCGGCTCTCCAACATCGACACCCGATCCGAATTCCCGTGCAGCGCAACGTAGCGCTGCCCGAACTTCGCCAGAAGCGCGTCATCGAGGCGACGCACGGCGCCCGCCGGATAGCGGTAGCCCATGGCCAGGTTCACCGCATCGGTGTCGACGGTGTCGAGCACGTCGTCGAGCTCGTCGAGTGAGTCGACGCCGAGTTCGAGGAGCAGGCCCGAGATCCACGCGTAGTGCTCGGTGCGCGACCAGCCCGCGTCGGGGAACCGATTGCCCAGATACGTCGCGAGAACCGGGGTGGCGATGCGCGGGTCGCCGGACTGTTCGGACCGCTGCGCGGGCGGCGAGGACTTCAGCCGCTCGCGGATCGCGGAGAACTCCCGGTCCGCCAGCTCTAGCAGCCCGGCCGCGAGCGTGAACCGCCGGTCCAAGTCGGGCGCATCCTCCTCTGGGATCGACCCCTTGTAGCGGATGTCGTGTTCGAACTCCGCCCACGCGTGCTGCAGGACGGTGCGGACCTGGATGGACGCGGGCTGCTGCTCGCCTTCGACCGCGATCAGCAGATGCCGGCTCGCGTAGCCCCACCGCCCCTCCCGTGCGGTCTCCTGACCCATGTCGCGGTCGTCGAGCAGCTGCACTTCCTCGGCGAGCACGTTGGCCACCGTGGCGACGTCGTCGCGCAGGAACGTGATCACCCGCAGCCCGACCTGGTCGGTGATCTCCGCCAACGGGTCGGTGTAGAGGCGCTGGCCGTCGACACTGCGGTCGGCCTTCTCGGCGAACGACGCCACGCTCTTGGTCCTCGCCGTGACGCTGAGGTAGTTGATGCCCGCGTCGTCGAGCAGGGTGGTGACCAGTGCGAGGTAGCGGTCCGTCGCGCCGACGAGCGCAGGGCGCCGATCCGCGAACTGCGCGATGGCGTCGCGCACCGCGCCTGGCGTGTTCTCCGGGGGTGCGGGTGTCAGGTCGGGCGGCAGCGTCGGCGTGACGGTGGCCCCCGTCTCGGCGTCTCCGTAGGTCGTCACGTCCTCGGGCCGGCGCGTGGCGAACAGCCCGACGTAGGCGCAGATGACGGCGTCGACCGGGTCTTCCGCGCGACGCAGCTCGCTCTTGCGTTCCGCCGTCTCCACCGCGTGCCTCAGTTCCACCCAACCGTCGTGGTCGGCGACCCGCAGCGCCGGTGTCGCTTGCGCCAGCGACTCGACGAGGTCCATCAACCGCAGCAGCTCCGAGCGCAACTGGGCGAAGCTGCGACCCGGTTTCGCCTTGTACTTCAAGGTCCGGCCGAGCCGGAACAGCGCAACCGTCGCGGGATGGGGATAGACCTCGATGGCCCGTCGCGACGATCCAGAATTCGGGTCGATGTCGAGATCGAGTGCCTTGGACAGCCTGGCGGCCCGTGGCTGGCCCGCGAACTCGGACTTGCCGGTATTGGTCGGATGGGCGCCCGCTTCGAACTTCGCGAAGTCCCGGTTCAGGGCCGCCTCGCTTGGGCGCTGACCGGTCGGGTTGTTCACGATCAGTGGCGCGTCGAACGCGACCAGGCAGTCGCCTTGAACGTACGGCGTGATCGCGGCCCTGATGCCCGTGTCGTCCTGCGCGGTGCCGATGTGCACGAGCTTGCCTGCGTCGTCGACGACCGCGACTCCGGTGGGTTTGTGTTCGCCCCATGCGAGGTCGAGGCCGACGAAGTACATCCGTCTAGCCTGCCCCGTGGCGCGCATCGAGTTGTTGCCGGATGTCGTCCAGCTCCACGGTCAAGGCGGCGAGTCTCTTCTCCGCGTTGGCCAATCGGGTGAGGAGGTCACGGTCCCGCGGCGGCTTTGCTGGCGCACCTCGAGCCGCAGGCGTCAGGCCTTCTGGCAAGGCAGGCGTGACGATGTACCCGGAGTCGAAATCACCGTAGATCGTGACGTCCTCCGGGCGGAGGTACCAGTACAGCGCGACGTAGGCGCAGAGGACGGCATCGACGGGATCCTCGTCCCGGTCGAGCTGACTCGGTCGGGTGGCAGCATCGACCCGCCGTCGGAGCTCGACCCACGCGATGCTGCGGTTGGCCCGAAGTCGCGGCGTCGCCGTGTCGAGGTCCTCGATGTGCCCCATCAACGTCATCAGCTCTTGATGGCGCACGTCGAACGGACCGCGCTTGTACTTCAGGGTCTTCTTGAGCCCGAACAAGGCGATGGTGGCGGGGTGTGGAAAGACCTCGATGGCCCGTCGGACCGAACTCGAGGTCGGGTCCATGTCGAGGTCGAGAGCATTGGCCAGCCGGGCGCCGCGGGGGTTCTTGAACTCGGGCTTGTCGCTGAACGCCGGTCGGGCACCGGCCTCGAAGACGGAGAAGTCGTGATTGAGATCCTTCTCGCATTGTCGGGACCCGGTCGGGTTGGGCACGATCAACGGCGCATCGATCGCGACGAGGCATTGTTCTTCGACGTACGGCGCGATCGCGGCCATGATGTCCTCGTCGTCTTGCGCGATGCCGACGTGAAGCAGTCGGCCGTCGGAGTCGACAGCCGCGACGCCGCTCGGGTTGTTCTCGCCCCATGCGAGGTCGAGGCCGACGAAGTACACATCGCTACCTTGCCGTATGTGCCTCAGTAAGCTGAACATTTGTGAGCATTCCGAATGTCCTGGCCAACCGTTACGCCAGCGACGAGATGGTGGCGATCTGGTCCCCGGAGGCCAAGGTCGTCGCCGAGCGTCGATTGTGGCTTGCGGTGTTGCGGGCGCAGGCTGAGCTGGGCGTGACGGTGCCCGACGGTGTGGTGGCGGACTACGAGCGGGTGATCGACGCCGTCGACCTTGCGTCGATCGCCGCGCGTGAGCGGGTCACCCGTCACGACGTCAAGGCCCGCATCGAGGAGTTCAACGCCCTGGCCGGCCACGAGCACGTGCACAAGGGCATGACGAGCCGCGATCTCACCGAGAACGTCGAGCAGCTGCAGATCCGGCAGTCGCTGGAGCTCGTGCATGCGCACGGCGTCGCGGTGGTCGCGCGGCTCGCCGAGCGGGCCGTGCTGTACCGCGATCTGGTGATGGCGGGCCGGTCGCACAACGTGGCCGCACAGGCGACGACTCTGGGCAAGAGGTTCGCGTCGGCCGCCGAGGAGACGTTGTTGGGGCTGCAGCGGCTCGCCGAGCTGATCGACCGCTACCCGCTGCGAGGCATCAAGGGGCCGATGGGCACCGCGCAGGACATGCTCGACCTGTTCGACGGGGACGGTTCCCGGCTGGCCGACCTCGAGCGGCGGATTGCTGAATTCCTCGGTTTCGCAGACGTTTTCACCAGCGTCGGACAGG
This sequence comes from Mycobacterium sp. AZCC_0083, assembly GCF_014202335.1. Classification (GTDB taxonomy): domain Bacteria; phylum Actinomycetota; class Actinomycetes; order Mycobacteriales; family Mycobacteriaceae; genus Mycobacterium. The sequence goes on from NZ_JACHGP010000004.1 coordinate 7,177, forward strand.
TGTATCCGCGATCGCTCGACCATGACGTGGTGTCCGCTCTGGTGCAATTGGGCGCAGGGCCTTCGTCGATGGCGCACACCATCCGGCTGATGGCAGGCCACGAGCTCGTCACCGAGGGCTTCGCACCAGGGCAGGTCGGCTCGTCGGCGATGCCGCACAAGATGAACACCCGTTCGTGCGAGCGCGTGAACGGGCTGCAGGTGGTGTTGCGCGGGTACGGGTCGATGGCCGCGGAACTCGCAGGCGCGCAGTGGAACGAGGGCGACGTGTTCTGCTCGGTGGTGCGCCGGGTGGCGCTGCCCGATGCGTTCTTCGCCGTCGACGGGCAGATCGAGACGTTCCTGACGGTGCTCGACGAGTTCGGCGCCTACCCGGCCGTCATCCAGCGAGAGCTGGACCGCTACCTGCCGTTCCTGGCCACCACCCGGATTCTCATTGCCGCGGTGCGCGCCGGTGTGGGCCGCGAGACCGCGCACGAGGTGATCAAGGAGCATGCGGTCGCCGTCGCGCTGGCGATGCGCGAACACGGTTTGGAGCCCGATTTGTTGGACCGATTGGCTGCCGATCCTCGGTTGCCGCTGGATCGGCCTGCATTGGACGCGGCTCTGGCCGACAAACAGGCGTTCACCGGTGCCGCGGGTGCGCAGGTCGACGCCGTGGTGGCTGCCGTCGACGAGCTGGTGAGCCGTTATCCCGAAGCGGCCAAGTACACCTCGGGTGCCATTTTGTGACGTTGACGGGCGCCCTCTCGGGGATCGACTTCACCGATCTGGACAACTTCGCCGCGGGCTTTCCGCACGAGCTGTTCGCGGTGCATCGTGCCGAAGCGCCCGTCTACTGGCACGAACCGACCGACAATACGCCCGACGGCGAGGGTTTCTGGTCGGTGGCTACGTACGCCGAATCTCTTGGGGTGCTTCGCGATCCGGTGACGTATTCATCGGTGACGGGTGGCTCGCGGCCGTTCGGGGGAACGTTGTTGCAGGACCTGTCGGTCGCAGGCCAGGTGCTGAACATGATGGACGACCCGCGGCATTCGGCGATCCGGCGGCTGGTCAGCTCCGGACTGACGCCGCGGATGATCCGGGTGGTCGAGGACGACCTGAGGGCCAGGGCCCGACGCCTGCTGGACGACGTGGTGCCGGGCGAGCCCTTCGACTTCCTCGTCGACGTGGCCGCCGAGCTGCCGATGCAGATGATCTGCATCCTGCTCGGAGTTCCTGAGTCCGAACGGCATTGGCTGTTCGAGGCGATCGAGCCGCAGTTCGACTTCGGTATGGCCAGGAGGGCCCAGATAGGGCAGGCGTCGCGGATGTCGGTGGAGGAAGCCGGCTCGCGGATGTACACCTACGGCCAGGAACTGATCGCGTCGAAGCGTGCCGAGCCGACCGACGACATGCTGTCCGTGGTGGCGAACGCGGTGCTGGAGGACGACGCGATGCCGGTGCTCTCCGACATGGAGCTGTACCTGTTCTTCAGCCTGCTGTTCAGCGCGGGTGCGGAGACCACCCGCAACTCCGTCGCAGGTGGCCTGCTGGCGCTGATCGATCATCCCGGCCAAATGCGTTTACTGCGAGACGATCTCGATCTGCTGCCGACCGCAGTCGAGGAGATGGTGCGCTGGACGTCGCCGTCGCCGTCGAAGCGGCGCACCGCCACCCGTGACGTGGAACTCGGCGGATGTCAGGTCGAAGCCGGGCAGAAGGTACAGATCTGGGAGGGCTCGGCCAACCGCGACGGGGTGGTGTTCGCCGACGCGGACTCGTTCGACATCGGCCGTAAGCCCAATCCGCACTTGGGGTTCGGGCAAGGTGTGCACTACTGCCTCGGCGCCAACCTGGCGCGTCTGGAGCTGCGGGTGCTGTTCGAGGAGCTGCTTGGCCGGTTCTCGTCGGCCCGCCTCATCGAGCCCGTCGAGTGGACCCGCAGCAACCGGCACACCGGCATCCGCCACCTGGTCATCACCCTCACCCCCTAAGCGATTTCGGCGTGTTCTGTTGCGCTCGCCGTAACTAATCACGCCGAAGTCGCTCGTCGGATCTCGGCGACGACCCGGTCCGGATACTCGGTGAGGTCGAGCCAGGTGAACCTCAACACCTGCCATCCGGCCAGCGCAATGGCGTTCTGCCGTACGCGGTCGTTGTGGAAGTCGTCCGAATCGCTGTGGAAGGCCAAGCCATCGACCTCGATCGCGACCGTGCAGCCCTGGAACCCGACGTCGACCTTGTAGCCGGCGACTGGATAGTTCGCCTTCCACCCCGTGATGCCCGCAGCCTTGAGCAGGCGGATAAGGAGACGCTCGGCCTCCGATCGGGCGCCGTCGTCAGCCGCCTGCAATAAGCGTCTTGCCGCGGGGGCGCCATATCGCCCCTTGTTGCGGAGGTGTGCGTTCCATAGGGGTCGCAATTCGACGTGACGTTGCAGTGCAGTGTCCATCAGCTTGGCTCCGCCCCGCATTCGAACCGCGGCTTCGATCACCGTCAGGGGGAGCGCCGTCACCCGCATTCCCCGTTGGACCTCGATGTCAGTGGGCGCGAGATCTCGACGCCTGACCTGCGAACCTGCGTGGCTGCGGCCGTTGCTATTACGGGGAACCGTGACCTCGACGATCGGTGGGGCGAATCGTGTCAGGCGGAGCCACCAGGCCGCTGCTAGCCCGCTAGCCGCCGCTGAGTCGCCGTAGCTCCACACGGCGGCGCGAATACGTGCGGCGTCGTCGAACGGCCTGTCGTTGACGAAGTAGACACCGGGCGCGCAACGCTGCCAATGTCCTGCGGATACTCGTCGATGAATGGCTTGCCTGCTGAGGCCAATGTCTTGGGCCTGAGCGAGTGTCAGCACTCCGTCGTGTTGTCGCAGCAGCTCGTTCAGCACCTTTGGATCGACGTAGAGCGCGCCTCAGCGGTTCCACACTGCGCGATTTCGGCGTGTTCAGTCACGTCCAGCGACACAGACCACGCCGAAATCGCGGGAGGGAGGGGTTAGGGGCGGCGGGTGACGCCTGCGGCGCGCAACTCCAGGTTGGCCAGGCCGCGCACGGCGATGGCGTCGTCGCGGCGCCACGCGCCCACCGGGTCGATGCTGACCGCGGCGAGCTTGGCCAGCGGCCGGTTGGCCAGCGCGCGCAACGCGAGCAGCTGCTCGCCGGCCGGCGTGGCCGCAAGCGTGATGGCGGTCCACTTCCGCCGGAAGAACCGCACCCGGACGAACAGCCACGGCATCACGACGGCCAGGATCGGCGGCGCGGCCACCGCCAGCGCCAGCACCCACGCCAGCCAGCTCGCGGTCGTGTCGAGGCTGTGACCCGCACCGGCGATGTCCAGCGCCGCTTCGCTGGCCGCCCGCAGCGGCTTGCTCAGCGAATCACCGACCAGCGGCACGTTGTCGGCACTGTCACCGGCAGAGTTCAGGTTGCCCGCGACGCCGTTGGCGCCATCCTGGACTTGCCTGCCGACCTGGGCGATGGTCGACACGGCGGCATGAACTGCCATGCCGACCAGCACCCATACGGCGGTCCATACGACGACCACGACGTCGCTGACCAGCTGTGCGAGCAGGCGAGCCGGTGTGGTGGCGTAGGGCAGATAACGGGACGTCATGCCGATGATCTCAGCAGATAGTCTGGCCCGATGCGCCCACCTCTGAGCGACTACTTGCATCTGGCGAGCGGCAAGGTTCGCGAGCTGTATCGCATCGACGACGAGCACCTGCTGTTCGTCGCCTCCGACCGCATCTCCGCGTTCGACTACATCCTGCAGACCGAGATCCCCGACAAGGGCCGGATCCTGACCGCGATGAGCGTGTTCTTCTTCGACTTCCTCGACGCGCCCAACCATCTCGCAGGCCCGCCCGACGACGAGCGCATCCCCGCGGAGGTGCTGGGCCGCGCGCTGGTGGTGCGGCAGCTGGACATGATCCCCGTCGAGTGCGTGGCCCGCGGCTACCTGACCGGCTCCGGCATCATTGACTACCGCAAGACCGGACAGGTGTGTGGCATCGAGCTGCCGCCGGGGCTCACCGAGGCCAGCAAGTTCGCCGAGCCGTTGTTCACTCCTGCGAGCAAGGCCGACCTGGGCGAGCACGACGAGAACATCACCTTCGACGACGTCGTCAAGCTGGTCGGTGCCGAGCGCGCGGCCGCCGTGCGGGACAGCACGCTGCAGATCTACGCCAAGGCCGCCGAGCATGCGCTCAGCAAGGGAATCATCCTCGCCGACACCAAGTTCGAGTTCGGCGTCGACGAGCACGGGACGGTAGTGCTGGCCGACGAGGTCTTCACTCCCGACTCGTCACGGTACTGGCCGGCCGACGGGTACCAGGAAGGCGTCGTGCAGCCCAGTTTCGACAAGCAGTTCGTGCGGAACTGGCTCACGGGGCCGGACTCCGGCTGGGACCGCGGCGGAGACGAACCACCGCCACCCTTGCCGCCTGACATCGCTGCGGCCACCCGCGCGCGGTACATCGAAGCCTACGAACGTATTTCGGGCTTGAACTTCGACGACTGGATCGGACCAGCATGAATCCCCCCATCGCCAAGCGCGTCGATACTCGCCGGGAACACCATGGCGACGTCTTCGTCGACCCGTACGAATGGCTGCGCGACAAGGCCAATCCCGACGTCGTCTCCTACCTGGAGGAGGAGAACGCCTACACCGACGAGCAGACCGCGCACCTGGCGCCGCTGCGGCAGAGGATCTTCGACGAGATCAAGGCCCGCACGAAGGAGACCGATCTGTCGGTACCGACGCGCCGCGGCGACTGGTGGTACTACGGCCGCAGCTTCGAGGGCAAGCAGTACGGCGTGCAATGCCGTTGCCCGATCGGCGATCCCGACGACTGGACCCCGCCCGAACTCGACGAGCACACCGAGATCCCAGGGGAGCAGGTGCTGCTGGACGAGAACGTCGAAGCCGACGGGCACGAGTTCTTCTCACTGGGGGCGGCGTCGGTGTCGCTGGACGGCAACACCCTGGCGTTCTCCGTCGACGTCGTCGGCGACGAGCGGTACACGCTGAAGTTCAGGAACTTGTCGACCGGCGAGATGTACGACGACACGATCGTCGGCATCGGCGCGGGTGCTACGTGGGCGGCCGACAACCGGACCGTCTACTACATCACCGTCGACGACGCCTGGCGGCCAGATACGGTGTGGCGGCATCGACTTGGTTCCGGGCGGCCGGGGGAGCGGGTCCACCACGAACCCGACGAGCGCTTCTGGCTCGCCGTCGGCCGCAGCCGCAGCAACAAGTATGTCTTCATCGCGGCGGGCAGCGCGGTGACCTCGGAGGTGTTCTACGGCGACGCCGGTGACACGGGGGCCACTTTCACCTCCATCCTGCCGCGGCGTGAGCTCGTCGAGTACTCGGTCGAACACGCGGTGGTGGGAGGCGAGGACCGGTTCCTGATTTTGCACAACGACGGTGCCGAGAACTTCACCCTCGTCGAGGCACCGGTCAGCGACCCGACCGCGTTCCGCACGCTGATCGAGCATCGCGAGGACGTCCGCCTCGACGCCGTGGACGCCTTCGAGAGCCATCTCGTCGTGAGCTACCGCAGCGAGGCGTTGCCACGAATTCAGTTGTGGCCCATCTACGCCGACGGCAGCTACGGCCATCCAGAGGAGATCACCTTCGAGACGGAGCTGACGTCGTCGGGATTGTCGGGCAATCCGAACTGGTCGTCACCGCGGCTGCGGGTGGGCACGACGTCGTTCGTCGTCCCGGTACGCGTCTACGACATCGAGCTGGCCACGGGTGAACGGATTCTACTGCGCGAGCAGCCGGTGCTCGGTGACTACCGGCCGGAGGAGTACGTGGAACGGCGCGACTGGGCGGTGGCGCCCGACGGCGCGCGGATACCGGTATCGGTCATTCACCGTGCCGGCCTTCGGTTTCCGGCGCCGACGCTGCTGTATGGCTACGGCGCCTACGAATCGTGCGAGGACCCGCGCTTCTCGATCGCGCGGCTCTCGCTGCTGGACCGCGGGATGGTGTTCGTCATCGCCCACGTGCGGGGCGGCGGCGAGTTGGGCAGGCCGTGGTACGAGCACGGCAAGATGCTGGAGAAGAAGAACTCGTTCACCGACTTCATCGCGGTGGGAGCACATTTGGTCGGCACCGACGTGACGCGACCGGAGAACATGGTGGCGCTCGGCGGCAGCGCGGGTGGCCTGCTGATGGGTGCGGTGGCCAACATGGCGCCCGACCTGTTCGCGGGCATCCTGGCCCAGGTGCCGTTCGTCGACGCGCTCACCACGATCCTGGATCCGTCGTTGCCGCTGACGGTCACCGAGTGGGATGAGTGGGGTAACCCGCTGGCCGACCCCGAGGTCTACCACTACATGAAGTCCTACTCGCCGTACGAGAACGTCGAGGCCAAGAACTATCCGGCAATCCTGGCCATGACGTCGCTCAACGACACCAGGGTCTACTACACCGAACCGGCGAAATGGGTTGCCGCGCTGCGGCATACGAAGACCGGCTCCAATCCGCTGCTCCTGAAGACCGAGATGGTCGCAGGCCACGGTGGAATCAGCGGACGCTACGAGCGGTGGAAGGAAGCTGCCTTCCAGTACGCGTGGGTGCTAGCCACCGCAGATCGCGACCACCACGGCGGCGGCGAGGTAGACCACCTCTTCCCCACTCCGAACGTCTAACCGCGACGTCATCGACTTCGGCGGATTGGGCATCCGGGACGCATAGACGTTGGCAGGGAACATCACCAGCATCAACGCCAAGAGGCACACTGCCGCGGCGACACGGGTGGGCGGGTAGAGCACCCCGATCGCGCCGAGCAGCTCGAGGACGCCGGTGATCGTCACCAGCAGCGCGGGCTTCGGCAGCCGCGGCGGCACGATCGCGATCATGTCGCGCCGCATCGCCGGCACGAAGTGGGCCACCCCGGTCATCGTGAACATCAGCGCGAGGCCGACGGCGATCGCCGCGGGCCAGGAGTCGACGTAGTCGACCCCGAACCAGCCGACGACGCGGGCGACGAGGCTTCCAAGAACGAGGCTCAAGAAAACGGCCATGGTGGACACCCTTTAATCTAGACAGTGACAAGATGTAGCGTAACAACAATCTATCCACTGTCAAGATTCCCGGCTATGCTGAGCCCATGAGCAGGGACGCGTACCACCACGGCGACCTGAAGGCCGCGATCCTGGCGCAGGCCGCGACCCTGGTGGCCGAACGCGGCGCCGATGGGATCTCGCTGCGCGAACTGGCGCGAGTGGCCGGTGTTTCGCATGCCGCGCCCGCCCACCACTTCACCGACCGACGCGGGCTCTTCACCGCGCTGGCCACCGAGGGGTTCGGGCTGCTGGCCGAAGCGCTCACCGACGCGCGGCCGAGGTTCATCGACGCCGCGCGAGCGTACGTACAGTTCGCGCTCGGTCACCCTGGCCACTACGCCGTGATGTTCGACAAGTCGCTCTACGACGACACCGACGCCGCGCTGGTCGCCGCCGAGACTGCCGCGGGCACCGAACTCAGCCGGGGCGTCGGCACACTCGGGGACGCGCACGCCAAGGCCGACCCCGAGAGTGCAGCGCTCGCGGCTTGGTCACTGGTGCATGGTTTTTCGCTGCTGTGGCTCAACGATGCCGTCGACAGGTCGGGTGATCCGATTGCCACCATCGAGCGCCTGGCGCTCATGCTCTTCGACGGTTAGGTAACGTCGGGATCATGACGCAACCCCTCACCGACATCGCCCTCACCACGCTCTCCGGCGAACCGACCACTCTGGCCGAATATGCCGACGGCGCAGTGTTGGTGGTCAACGTGGCCTCCAAGTGTGGTCTGACACCGCAATACACCGCGCTGGAGCAGCTGGCGCAGGACTACGGCGACCGCGGGCTGACGGTGATCGGGGTGCCGTGCAACCAGTTCATGGGTCAGGAGCCGGGCAGTGCCGACGAGATCCAGACGTTCTGCTCCACCACCTATGGCGTGACATTTCCGCTGCTCAGCAAGGTCGACGTCAACGGCGCAGATCGGCACCCGCTGTATGGGGAGTTGACCAAGGCCGCCGACGCCGACGGCGAGGCGGGCGACGTGCAGTGGAACTTCGAGAAGTTCCTGCTGGCGCCGGGCGGTGAGGTGGTCAACCGGTTCCGTCCGCGAACCGTTCCGGATGCGCCAGAGGTGATCGGCGCTATCGAAGCCGTGTTGCCTCGATAGCTGCCCCCAAACGGTCAACTCCCGCCCACGTGTCGTAAACCGTTGGGACACCTGACGTTGCCATACTGCTTGCGTGGCTGGAGAACTGATCGTCTCGATCTCCGGGATCAAGGACCGCACGATCGACGACGTTGCCGACTTCCGCGCCGAGCTCGAAGCGCGGGGGGTGCCGGTGTCGTTGCTGGTGGCGCCGCGGCTCAAGGGCGGCTACCGGCTCGACCAAGATCGGCCGACCGTCGAATGGCTTCAAACCCGCCGGGCTGCGGGTGACGCCCTCGTTCTGCACGGCTACGACGAGGCGGCCACCAAGAAGCGTCGCGGCGAATTCGCGACGTTGCAGGCGCACGAGGCGAACCTTCGTCTGATGGGTGCCGACCGGGTCCTCGAACATCTCGGGTTGCGTACCCGGCTGTTCGCCGCGCCTGGCTGGAACGTCTCACAGGGAACCGTAACCGCGTTGCCGCGCAACGGCTTCCGTCTGCTCGCTGGAATCAACGGGATCACCGACTTGATGCGCAACACGACGGTGCGGGCGCGGGTGCTCGGCATCGGCGAAGGCTTCCTCACCGAGCCGTGGTGGTGCCGGACCCTGGTGCTGGCGGCCGAGCGCACGGCTCGTCGCTCCGGCATCGTCCGCGTCGCCGCGTCGGCCAAGCAGCTGCGCAAGCCGGGCCCCCGCCAGGCGATGATCGACGCCATCGATCTCGCCCTGATGCACCACTGCATGCCAACGGTGTACCGGTGGGAGCCCAGGCCGGCGATGACGGACGCCGCCTAGCCACGAACGCTAACGTGGCGTCATGGCTGATGCTGATGTCATTGTCGTCGGAGCGGGATTGGCAGGACTGGTCGCCGCCTGCGAGGTGATCGACCGCGGCCGATCAGTACTGATCGTCGACCAGGAGAATGCCGCCAACCTCGGTGGACAGGCATTCTGGTCGTTCGGCGGGCTGTTCTTCGTCGACAGCCCCGAACAACGCAGGCTCGGCATCCGCGACACCCACGAACTGGCACTGCAGGACTGGCTGGGCTCGGCAGGGTTCGACCGGCCGGAGGACCACTGGCCCAGGCAGTGGGCGCACGCCTACGTCGACTTCGCCGCAGGCGAGAAACGCAGCTGGCTGCGCGAGCGCGGCCTTCAGACGTTCGCGCTCGTCGGCTGGGCCGAGCGCGGCGGATACAACGCCAACGGACACGGCAACTCGGTGCCGCGGTTTCACATCACGTGGGGAACGGGTCCCGCGATCGTCGACATCTTCGCCCGTCGGCTCCTGGCCGCCGGGCCCAAAGTCCGCTTCGCACATCGGCATCGCGTCGACGAACTGATCGTCGAAGGTGGTGCCGTGACCGGGGTGCGGGGTGCGGTACTGGAGCCGACGTCGGCGGCGCGCGCCGTCGCGTCGTCGCGAACCACCGTGGGCGAGTTCGAGTTCCGCGCACAGGCGGTCATCGTGGCCAGCGGGGGCATCGGCGGCAACCACGACCTGGTTCGTAAGAACTGGCCTGCCCGGATCGGGCGCGTGCCCGGACAGTTGCTCAGCGGGGTACCCGCGCACGTGGACGGCCGGATGGTCGGCATCGCCGAGGCTGCGGGCGCCCGCGTGATCAACTCCGATCGGATGTGGCACTACACCGAGGGCATCACCAACTACGATCCGATCTGGCCGAAGCACGGCATCCGAATCCTGCCGGGACCGTCCTCGCTGTGGCTCGACGCCACCGGAAAACGGCTGCCCGTACCGCTTTACCCCGGTTTCGACACCCTCGGCACACTGGAGTACATCGCCAAGACCGGATACGACTACACCTGGTTCGTGCTCAACGCCCGGATCATCGAGAAGGAATTCGGGCTGTCGGGGCAGGAGCAGAACCCCGACCTGACCGGCCGCAGCGTGCGCGACGTGCTGAGCCGGATCAAGCCCGGCCCACCGCCGCCCGTGCAACGCTTCGTCGACCGCGGCGTCGACTTCGTCTCCGCAACCTCGTTGCGCGACTTGGTGTCCAAGATGAACGAGGTACCCGACGTGGAACCGCTGGACTACGCGACGGTGGAGGCCGAGGTGACCGCCCGTGACCGCGAAGTGGCCAACAAGTACACCAAGGACGGCCAGGTGACGGCGATCCGCGGCGCGCGCAACTACTTCGCCGACCGGGTCACCCGCGTCGTCGCCCCGCACCGGATCACCGACCCGAAGGCCGGCCCCCTCATCGCGGTCAAGCTACACATCCTGACCCGAAAGTCCTTGGGCGGTATGGAAACCGATCTGGACTCCCGAGTACTCAAGCCAGATGGCACGGTCTTCGGCGGCCTATATGCGGCGGGCGAGGCGGCCGGCTTCGGTGGGGGCGGCGTGCACGGCTACCGCTCACTGGAGGGCACCTTCCTCGGAGGCTGCGTGTTCTCCGGCCGGGCGGCGGGCCGCGCCGCCGCGCGCGATACCGCCTAGCCTTCGAATCTGGTTGAACGAAAGGCGGCTTCGCGCCTAGTCCGGAGGGAACCGCTCGCGCAACGCGTCGAGTAGTCGACGGGCTTCGGTGATGAGCTGCCGAAGCTGCTTGAGGTCGTGCGGCAACGTTTCGACGTCCTCGACCTTGCGCTCACGCCTCCGCTGCCAACGCCGTTCAGCGGTGGCCGCCCGATCCTCCAATTCGTCGATGTCGTCCAGGAGAAGTGCTTCGAACAGCCGGGATTGTGCGAGGTCAGCGGGATGAGGTGGGCGCTGTCGGGATCGCGCCTGCGGTCGTGGCTGCGAGGCCTCGGGCTCGGATGAGCCTGACGTCCGTCCCACACCGTTGTGGGCCGAGTAGAGACTCGGCCGCCGCTTGCGCGGCAGGGGCACGATGAACTCGTCGAGAGACGCTTGCCCGGACTGTGTCGACACTCCGAAATCCTTGCCGACGGACGATAATCCAGCGACCCCACAGGTTTACTCACCGTCGACGATCGCGTCGACGGACCGTAACCCTGCGTTCACCCGCAAGCGGGAAACGACCTAGAAGTCCGTGCCTTTCTCGGGGTCGAGTATCTGGAAGTCGGTGTCGGTCATCTCGGTGAGGCGCCCGTAGTAGATGCCGCGGGCGGCGGGTTCGATGATGGCCTGGTGGATTGGCACCGCGCGCGCCGGCGCCACGGCGCGCAGGTAATCGACGGCCTCGGAGATCCTCATCCACGGCGCGGCGGCGGGCGCGGCCAGCACGTCGACCGGTTCGCCTGGATCGAACAGCGCATCGCCCGGGTGCATCAGACGGGCGGCATGCTCGCCGTCGCCGATCAGGTACGAGATGTTGTCGATCACCGGGATCTCGGGATGGATCACCGCGTGCCGGCCGCCGACCCCACGGACGGACAGATGGCCGACGGTGAACCCGTCCCCGGCGTGCACTGCCGTCCAGGGCTCGCCGAGCTGGGCCGCGGTCTGAGGGTCGGCGTACAGCGCGGCTTGCGGGTTCGCCTCGATCAGCGCGGGCAGCCGCGCGACGTCCGCATGGTCGGGATGCTGATGGGTGACGAGAATCGCGGACAGGCCGGTGATGCCCTCGAATCCGTGCGAGAAGGTGCCCGGATCGAACAGCACCGTCGTGTCGGTGCCGGAATCGTCCCGGAATCGTGCGAGCAGGCAAGAATGGCCGAAGTGGGTGAGCTGCATTCCTATATTGTGGCGCGCACGGGACGCTACGGGGAGGAGCGAACACGTGCGAATGATTTTGGCTTCGGTGTTGCTGGTCTGGGGGGTCTTCAGCGGGTTCGTCGGTGCGACGGCGCCTGCCAACGCCATGCCTGGCGACTGTCCGCCATTCTGCGACGGCATTCCCGATTCAGCGTGGATCGCGCCGGCTGCCATCCCACTGGCGGACGTGTACCACTGGCCGGCCCTGGCCGGTCTCGCGACGACGGCGCCGTCGCCCCGGTTCCGTTTCGAGGAGACCTGCGCGTCGCCGCCGGTTCCGGCCGATCCACGGGGTCCCGCGGTCGCCGCTAGTGCCCAGGTGACCCAACCCAACGGGCAGTGGCAACTGCAGGTACAGGTGGTGCACTGGCGCGGCGATTCCTGGAAATCGGGTCAGTTGGCCTCGGCGGCCATGCAGAACGCGGTCGATGCGTTGCGGGCGTGCTCGGTAACGGCGCCGTGGACCTCGCCGTCGATCACCACCGTCGAGTCCAGCCGGGTGGCCGCGGTGATCAGCACTGCGGACAAGCAGGTGTTGCACGAGTACCTGCTGGCAGATGTCCGCAACGGCACGCTGGTGGACCTGGCGATGTGGACGACGCTGCCGAAGGCCGTCGAGTGGCGCGCGGTACCGGACCCGGTGGTCTTCGACGCGATGGCCGGCCCGCTGTGCACGGCGTACGTCGGCTCGTGCCGGTGAGTCGCGCGTAGTCGTCGCCGGTAGAGTAAGCGCCGATCGATTCGTCGGACCTTAAGGAGTCGCGCGTGGCCCGTGTCGTAGTGCACGTGATGCCGAAGGCCGAGATCCTCGATCCACAGGGTCAGGCGATCGTCGGAGCGCTGGGCCGTCTGGGGGTGGCCGGGATCTCGGATGTCCGGCAGGGCAAGCGCTTCGAACTCGAGGTGGACGACGACGTCGCCGACGACACCGTCGCCGAGATCGCCGAGTCGTTGTTGGCGAATACCGTGATCGAGGACTGGACGGTCAGCCGCGAACCATCCGGGGAACCGCAGTGAGCGCGCGCGTCGGCGTCATCACGTTCCCAGGCACGCTGGACGACGTGGACGCGGCGCGCGCCGTGCGAGCCGCAGGCGCCGAGGCGGTCAGCCTGTGGCACGCCGACGCCGATCTGAAGGGTGTCGACGCCGTCGTCGTCCCCGGTGGCTTCTCATACGGCGACTACCTACGCTGCGGCGCGATCGCCAAGTTCGCGCCCGCGATGGGCTCCGTGATCGACGCAGCAGGCGGAGGCCTGCCAGTCCTGGGGATCTGCAACGGATTTCAGGTGCTGTGCGAAGCCGGTCTGCTACCAGGAGCGCTGACCCGCAACGCCGGACTGCACTTCGTCTGCCGGGACCTCTGGCTCGAGGTCGCATCGAATACGACGGCGTGGACGACGCGCTACGAACTCGGCGCCGATCTGCTGGTGCCGCTGAAGTCGGGGGAGGGACGTTACGTCGCTTCCGAGGCAGTGCTCGACGAACTCGAGGGGGACGGCCGCGTCGTCTTCCGCTACCGCGACAACCCCAACGGCTCGATGCGCAACATCGCTGGGATTAGCTCGGCCAACGGCCGCGTGGTGGGATTGATGCCGCATCCCGAGCACGCCACCGAGGCGCTCACCGGGCCGTCCGACGACGGGCTCGGCCTGTTCTACTCGGCGCTGGACGCGGTGCTTGCGGCGTAGTCCCCCAAACGACTTCGGCGCGCCCCCGGTTGGTGACCGACCGCAAGCGCGCCGAAATCGCAAGGGGGGATGGTGGTTAGGCGGCGGGCTTGATCGCCTGCGCGCCACCACCAATGGTGAGGATCGCGCCGTTGACGTAGCTCGCGGCGGGGGAGGCCAGGAACGTCACCGCGCTGGCGATCTCGTCGGCCTCGGCAGTGCGGCCCAGCGCCGTGGTGCGGCCGAGCCCCTCGATGAGATCACTCTCGAATGCCTCGGTGCCCAGTGTCTGCGTCGGTCCGGGAGCGGCGGCGTTGACCCGCACGCCCGAGCCGCCGAACTCATCGGCCCACAGCTTGGTCAGCAGTTCCAGGGCCGCCTTGCTGGCGCCGTAGATGCCCGCGCCGGCGGCCGGAGTGGTGGCTGCGACGGTGGTCACGTTGATCACCGTGCCGTGTCCTCGCTGCACCATCCCCGGGACCAGCTTCTGGACCAGGATGTACGGCGCCTTCAGGTTGGTGTTGAAGTGATCGTCGATGTCGGCGTCCGTGGTCTCGAAGGTCGGGGCGAACCGGTAGATGCCTGCGTTGTTCACCAGGATGTCGACGTCGCCCGCCTCGTCGGCGAGCCGCCGCACGTCACTGGGCTCGGATACGTCGGCAGCAACGAAACGTGCTTTACCGCCCGCATTTTCGATGTCGCGTACGGTCTTGGCGCCGCGCTCGGCATTGCGTCCGTGCACGATGACCTCGGCCCCTTCGCTGGCGAGCTGCAGCGCGATCGCGTAGCCGATGCCTGCGGTCGCGCCGGTGACGAGGGCGGTTGAGCCGGTGAGTGTGTTGGTCATGGGACTTGCCTCCGAGGGAGAAGTTTGTTGAAGCCTCTCGCCACAAGGCCCATTACTGACCGTTTATTCCATAACGTCGATGCGCGCCCTGGCCACGCCGCGAGGGTGCGCGAAGTGTCGACGATTCACGGCGTGTCGTGCAGCAGACGCGCACGCTCGCGGGAGATCAATCAGCGCGTCAGGGCGACCGAGGCCTCGGCGGTGTAGCAGAGGAACGTGAACGTCTCCTCGAGATAGAGCTGCACGGTGTTCGCGTCGTGTGACAGGTAGCCGATCGACACGTCGGTGCCCAACTGCAGGTCGAAGTCGCCGCCGCGCGTGGACAGCACGAACGCACCGTCGATCGCGGGCGCCCAGATGATCTCGCCGTCGATGAGCCGGTTGAGGTGTTCGCGGATCGGATAGCCGTGCTCGGTGGTCTCGCTGACCTGGGTGTAGACGTCGGCGGACAGCAGCACGCAGTACGGGCCGTCGACGCCGGCCAGCCGCAGCTCGGAGAGCGCCTGGCTGATCACGTCGGGGATCTCCCGGGGATCGGCGGGCAACGCAAGGGTGGGGTTGGAGCTGCACTTGCGGATGCCGCCGATCGACGCCGCCTCGTAGCCCTCGAAGATTGCCCGGTCCTCGGCGTACGCCAGCTGCTTGGCGGCGTCCTTGACCGGGTCCCAGTCGGAGTCCTGCGAACCGCGCTCGACGTCGTCGACGTCGGTGCGCGAGAGCGTGAACGGCACCCGCAGCCGGACCAGCGGCCTGCTCTCGCGCAGGTGCGCAACCACGCCGTCGCCGGGGGACGTCACGTCGACCAGATGACCGGTGCTCACCGCCGCGGTGACCGGCCCGCCGGGGTCGCTGACGTCGACCACCCGGCGTCCGGCGATGTTCCGCTTGAAGGTCCGCGTCGCCTCCAATTCGATTTCAGCCCAGGCTTCTTCGGTGATCGGTGCCAGTTCGCGATAGAGGTTGTTCATTGGGGTCGTCCTTTCAGGCTGCCGATCGACAGTGAGCCGTCGTGAGTGGGTGCGGGTGGCGCTGTCACGGTGTCGGCGCCGGGCAACGCGGGCGGGTTGTCGAGGAAGTCGACGGTGGGCGTGAAGAACATGCCGCCGGTGACGGCCGTGGAGAAGTCCAGGATCCGGTCGGTGTTGCCCGGCGGGTCGCCGATGAACATGTTGCGCA
The DNA here is from genome assembly GCF_014202335.1 of Mycobacterium sp. AZCC_0083. Taxonomy (GTDB): domain Bacteria; phylum Actinomycetota; class Actinomycetes; order Mycobacteriales; family Mycobacteriaceae; genus Mycobacterium. Next base: position 22,715 of record NZ_JACHGP010000004.1, read on the forward strand.
GCATCCGCTCGGTCACGTCGGGATCGGAGCTGTAGGCGATGTAGTACGTGCCCGACTCGCCGTTGCCCAACGTGCCGAACGGCATGTTGCCCCGCACGATCTGCAGCTCGTTGCCATCGGCGTCCTCGATCACGTTGAGCGCCAGGTGCGAGTTCGGCGGCTTCACGGCATCGTCCATCTCGATGTCCTCGAGCTTGGTCCGACCGATCACCAACTCCTGCTCGGTGACGCTCAGCGAGTTCCACGCCGCCATGTCGTGGGTGTACTTCTGCACGTGCACGTAGCTGCCGCCCGCGAAGTCGGGATCGTCGTCACCGATCCGCGAGGCGACGACGGCGTCGGGCCCATCGGGGTTCTCGGTGCCGTCGACGAAGCCCAACAGGTCGCGCTGCTCGAAGAATCGGAAGCCGTGCACCTCGTCGACGACGGTCACCGCGCCCGCCATCGCGGCCAGCACCCGGCCGCCGAGTTCGAAGCACACGTCCATGGATTCGCCCTTGATGTGGAAGAGCAGATCGCCAGGTGTGGACGGCGCGTGGTGGCGTTCACCGGAGATTTCCACGAACGGATGGAGCGCGGCCGGCCGCGGCCCGCTGAACAGCCGGTCCCACGCGTTCGAGCCGATCGACGTGACCATGCTCAGCTGGGCGGCAGGGGTGCGGAACCCGACTGCCCGGACCAGACCGGAGACGTCGGCGAGCGCATCGTGCGCGACGTCTTCGCCATCGTCGTCGATGGTGGCCACCAGGAAGATCGCTGCCTTCGTCAACGGAGTCAGCACGGCTTGTGGGCGTCCTGCGGGCACGATGAGAACCCTAACGTCAACTCCGACGGGAAATCCGGTAAGGATGGGCTACATGACCAGCCCCGCGTCCAACGCCTCCGCAGCGGGACTCTGCGACTTCATCGACGCCTCGCCGTCGCCGTTCCACGTCTGCGTCACCGCGGCGCAACGGCTGACGGCGGCGGGCTTCACCGAGCTCACCGAGGGTGAGGCGTGGCCGGCTGAGGCAGGCGGCTACTTCACGGTCCGGTCGGGGTCCCTGGTGGCCTGGAGATCGGGTGACGACGCCGGAGTTCCGTTCCGCATCGTCGGCGGGCACACCGACAGCCCGAACCTGCGGGTCAAACAGCATCCGGACCGGTTCACCTCCGGCTGGCAGGTGGTGGCGCTCGAACCCTACGGCGGGGCATGGCTGAACTCCTGGCTGGACCGTGACCTGGGGATCAGCGGCAGGCTCTCGATCCGAACGGGCCAAACCGTGCAGGACGTGCTGGTCCGCATCGACGACCCGATCCTTCGGGTGCCGCAGCTGGCCATCCACCTATCCGAGGACCGCAAGGCCGTCGAACTGAATCCGCAACGCCACGTCAACGCCGTCTGGGGCGTCGGCACCGGCGCCCGGTCCTTCGTCGACTACGTGGCCGAGCGCGCCGACGTCGACCCGGCCGCCGTGCTGGCCGCCGACCTGATGACCCACGACTTGACCCCGTCGACGGTGATCGGGGCCAACCGCGATCTGGTCAGCGCGCCCCGACTGGACAACCAGGGCACCTGCTACGCCGGGTTGGAGGCGTTCCTCGCCGCCGAGCCGGGGGACTACCTGCCGGTGCTTGCGCTGTTCGACCACGAGGAGGTCGGCTCGACGTCGGATCACGGCGCCCAGTCCGAGCTGCTGCCGACCGTGCTGGAACGCATCACGCTGGCCGCGGGGGGGAGCCGCGAGGACTTCCTGCGGCGGCTGTCCGGATCGATGGTGGCCTCCGGCGACATGGCCCACGCCACCCATCCCAACTATCCAGAGCGGCACGAGCCCGACCACCTGATCGAGGTCAACGCAGGGCCGGTGCTCAAGGTGCAGCCCAACCTCCGGTACGCCACCGACGGGCGCACCGCGGCGGCGTTCGCGTTGGCATGTGCACAGGCGGGGGTGCCACTGCAGCGCTACGAGCACCGCGCCGACCTGCCGTGCGGGTCGACGATCGGCCCGATGACGGCGGCGCGCACCGGCATTCCGACCGTCGACATCGGCGCCGCGCAGCTGGCCATGCACTCGGCCCGCGAGTTGATGGGCGCCGAGGATGTGCCCGCCTACTCCTCTGCACTTCGGGCGTTCTTGTCACCGGGCTGATCTAGGGTCACCGGCATGGCACTCTCCGTCGAAAACATCACCTTCGATTCCACCGACCCCGACCGGCTTGCCGAGTGGTGGGCCCGCGTCGTCGACGGCACGGTCAACGCCTTGGCGCCAGGCTTCTTCCTCACCGTGTCTCGCCCCGCCGGCCCCGGGCTGGCGTTCCAGAAGGTCGACGATCCGACACCGGGAAAGAACCGCGTGCACGTCGACTTCTCCTCCGCCGACCTCGAGGCGGAGGTCACGCGGCTGGTGGGCTTGGGCGCCGCCGAGACCGGCCGCGGCGAAGCAGGACCGGAATTCCGCTGGGTGGTGTTCGCCGATCCGGACGGAAACGCGTTCTGCGTGGCCGGTGGCGACGTCGCCGCTGCTACCTGAACCGCCGAGGTCGGGGCTTCCAACTAGACTGTTGCCGTGACGTCTGGGCTCACCCATGTGGTCGATACCGTTGAACACGCCGCTACTACCCCCGACCAGCCGCAGCCCTTCCGCGAGCTTGGGCTGAAGGACGACGAATACCAGAGGATCCGCGAGATCCTCGGTCGTCGTCCCACCGACGCCGAGCTGGCGATGTACTCGGTGATGTGGAGCGAGCACTGCTCGTACAAGTCGTCGAAGGTCCATCTGCGCTACTTCGGCGAGACCACCACCGAGGCCATGCGGTCGTCGATGCTTGCGGGCATCGGCGAGAACGCAGGCGTGGTCGACATCGGTGACGACTGGGCGGTGACGTTCAAGGTCGAGTCGCACAATCACCCGTCCTACGTCGAGCCGTACCAGGGTGCGGCCACCGGCGTCGGCGGCATCGTCCGCGACATCATGGCGATGGGTGCACGGCCGGTGGCGGTCATGGACCAGCTCAGGTTTGGTGCGGCCGACGCCCCCGATACCCGCCGCGTGCTCGACGGCGTGGTGCGCGGCATCGGTGGTTACGGAAACTCGTTGGGACTGCCCAACATCGGTGGCGAGACGGTGTTCGACCCCTCGTATGCGGGCAACCCTCTGGTGAACGCGATGTGCGTCGGCGTGCTGCGCAAGGAGGATCTGCACCTGGCCTTCGCGTCGGGAACCGGCAACAAGATCATCCTGTTCGGCGCGCGCACCGGCCTCGACGGCATCGGCGGCGTTTCGGTGCTGGCGTCGGAGACGTTCGGCGGCGACGAGGGTGGCGGCCCCGGCCGCAAGAAGCTTCCCTCGGTGCAGGTCGGCGACCCGTTCATGGAGAAGGTGCTCATCGAGTGCTGCCTCGAGCTCTACGCGGCCGGCCTGGTGATCGGCATCCAGGATCTCGGCGGTGCCGGATTATCCTGCGCCACATCGGAACTCGCATCGGCGGGCGACGGCGGCATGGCGATCCAGCTGGACAAGGTGCCGCTGCGGGCCAAGCACATGACCCCAGCCGAGGTGCTCTCGAGCGAGTCGCAGGAACGCATGTGCGCGGTCGTCTCACCCGAGAACGTCGACGCCTTCATGGCGGTGTGCCGCAAGTGGGAGGTGCTGGCCACGGTCATCGGCGAGGTCACCGACGGCGATCATCTGCAGATCACCTGGAACGGCGAGACCGTCGTCGACGTCCCGCCGCGCACGGTGGCGCACGAGGGACCCGTCTACGAGCGCCCCGTCGCCCGGCCCGACACCCAGGACGCACTGATCGCCGACACATCGGCGAAGCTGCCCCGCCCCGGCACCGGCGACGAACTGCGCGCGACACTGCTTGCGCTGGTTGGTAGTCCGCACCTGTGTAGCCGCGCGTTCATCACCGAGCAGTACGATCGCTACGTCCGTGGCAACACCGTGCTGGCCGAGCACGCCGACGGTGGGGTGTTGCGCATCGACGAGGAGACCGGCCGCGGCATCGCGGTGTCCACCGACGCCTCCGGGCGCTACACGCAACTCGACCCGTACACCGGAGCCCAGCTGGCCCTGGCCGAGGCTTACCGCAACGTCGCCGTCACCGGCGCCACGCCCCTCGCGGTGACCAACTGCCTGAACTTCGGGTCACCCGAGGACCCTGGTGTGATGTGGCAGTTCTCCCAGGCGGTCCGTGGCCTCGCGGATGGCTGTGCGGTACTGGGCATCCCGGTCACCGGCGGCAACGTCAGCTTCTACAACCAAACCGGCAGCACGGCGATTCTGCCGACCCCCGTGGTCGGCGTGCTCGGCGTCTTGGAGGATGTGAGTCGACGTCTTCCCACTGGCTTCGGCACCGAGCCCGGCGAGTCACTCATCCTCCTCGGCGACACCCGCGACGAATTCGACGGCTCGATCTGGGCTCAGGTCACCGCCGACCATCTCGGCGGGGTGCCACCCAAGGTCGACCTGGAGCGAGAGCGACTGCTCGCCGACGTCCTATGTGCCGCATCGCGCGACGGACTCGTCTCCGCGGCCCACGATCTGTCCGAGGGCGGGCTGATCCAGGCGGTGGTGGAGTCCGCGCTGGCTGGCGAAACCGGTTGCCGGTTGGTGCTTCCCAGTGGTTGTGAATCTGCTGTTGAGGCCTTTGTCTTCCTCTTCTCCGAGTCGGCGGGCCGCGTGCTCGTCGCGGTACCGCGAACCGAGGAGAGCCGGTTCCGCGCCATGTGCGAGGCGCGCGGCCTGCCCGCCGTGCGCATCGGCGTTGTCGACGAAGGGCCACGGGGCGAAGACGCCGCGGTCGAGGTACAGGGCCAGTTCATCGTCAGCCTGACCGAACTGCGGGCCACGTCGGAAGGCGTACTGCCCGGTCTGTTCGGGTGAGGGCCCCGGCCAACACACGACATCCCCTCCTGGTCTGGGCCTGGGGCCTGGTCCGACTCGACTTCGTCGGTCTCGGCTTCGGCACGCTGTTCTTCTGCCTGTCGCTCACCCCGTCGTTGCTCCCGCGTGACTGGCTGTTCGCCGGCCTGATCGGCGGCATCAACGCATCCATCGGCTACGCCATCGGTGTCGTGATCGGAAAGGCGGTCCGCCACTTCGCCTTACGACGCAGACCCTGGTGGCCACCGACCAAACGGGTGATGTACCAGATCAAGGCCGTCACCATCGCACTGTCGATCGCCGCCAGCATCCTGGTGTTGATTCCCGCCGCGGCCTGGCAGCGTCAGGTGTCGGCGCTGATGGGCATCGAGGGTCCTGCCACGTTGGGTTACCTGCGCACGCTGTTCGCCGCACTGGTCGTTGGCGGTGCGTGCGTCGGGGCGTCGCGGGTGGTGCGCGACGCGATCAAGCTGCTGGCTCGCAGACTCATCCGGCGCTGGCATCTGCACCACGAGGTCGCGCTCTTCATCGGGACGGCGATCGTCGTGGTGCTACTCATCACGCTGATCAACGGTGTGCTGTACCGCGGTTTCCTCGCGGGTGCCAGCCGGGTGTTCCAACCCCAGAACTCCACGACCCGGGCCGGGATTCACCAACCGGCCGAGCCCGAACGATCCGGCAGTCCAACGTCATTGGCGGCATGGGACACGCTGGGCTACGAGGGACGCAACTTCGTGGCCACCGGACCCGATCTCGATGCGCTGGCCCGGGTGAACGGCAGGCCTGCCAAGGAACCCATTCGGGTGTACGCCGGGTTGCTGACCGCCGACACCGACGCCGCCAGGACCGACGTCATCGTCCGTGAACTCGAGCGCACCGGCGCCTTCGACCGCAAGCTGCTCGTCATCATCCCCACCACCGGTACCGGATGGGTCAATCCGGTCGCCGCCCGCAGCATCGAGACCATGTACAACGGTGACACCGCACTCGTCGGCATGCAGTACTCGTATCTGCCAAGCTGGATTTCGTTCCTCGGTGACAGGGACAAGTCGATCGAGTCGGGGCGGCTTCTGATCGACACGATTCACGACCGCTGGCTGAAGCTTCCGTCGGACAAGCGACCCAAGCTGGTGCTGTACGGCGAAAGCCTCGGATCGTTGGGGGGACAGGGCGCGTTCCCGTGGCTACCCGATATCGCGCGGATGGACTTCTCGGCTGTGCTGTGGGTGGGCCCGCCGCACGAAAGTTCCCTGTGGAGTGGGCTGGTGGAACGGCGCGATCCCGGCACCCCGGAAGTGCAACCGCGCTACGACAACGGCCGAACGGTGCGGTTCAGCCAGGCCACCGACGCGTCCGACATCGCCAAGATCGCGGACCCTCCGTGGGAGGGCACGCGCGTGCTGTTCCTGCAGCACCCATCCGATCCGATCATCTGGTGGTCGCCGAAACTCTTGCTCGCCCAACCGGAATGGCTCGTCGAACCGCCCGGCGCGGACCGCACGGTGTCGATGCGCTGGTATCCCATCATCTCGTTCTGGCAGGTGGGTGCCGACATGACGAACGCATTGAGCGTCCCTGGCGGGCACGGCCACAACTACGGAGACTCGGTACTCGACGGCTGGGCTGCGGTGGTGCCGCCGGACGGCTGGACCGACCAGGACACCGAACGCATCCGGGTTGCGCTCAGTGACTCCCAGGCCACGCGCGGCCCCGAGTACTGATGGGACACAGCCGAACTCGCCCAGCGCGCGCACTGCTGCTGGCCGCCTCACTGGTGGGCTGGAGCGGGTTCGTCGGGCCTCGGCTGGCACCCCGGTGGCAGCTTCCGGTGCACGCCGTCCTGGCCACCGCTCTGGTGCTGTTCACCCGAGCGTCACTCGGGCTGCGCCCGCCCGCACTCGGGCGTGGACTGCGGCTGGGACTTGCAGTAGCCGGTGCCGCGACGGCGGGGGTCGCAGCGACGACCGCCGCACCGCGGGTCCGCGACGGGATGGCCGAGCGCGACCTGCCCGACGCCGCGGTGTGGCTGCTGGTGCGCATCCCGATCGGCACCGTGTGGAGCGAGGAGGCGGCCTTTCGCGCGGCCCTCGGCAGCGTGGCCGACGGCGCGTTCGGGCCGAGCTGGGGCCGGGTGGTGCAGGCGGCCGCGTTCGGGCTGTCACATGTCGCCGACGCCCGTCGAGCAGGACAGTCGGTGCTTGGCACCGTGCTGGTGACGGGTGCCGCCGGCTGGGCGTTCGGCTGGCTCTACGCGCGGTCGGGCAGCTTGGCCGCGCCGATGCTGGCGCACCTGGCAATCAACGAGGCAGGCGCCGTCGCCGCGCTGGCCGTCCAACGGAAGATGCGTTAGACGTCGCGGGCGTCCATCTCCAGCAGGTGCGGATCGATGTCGGTGTTGTCGATGCCGAAGCCGATGATCCGGCGCGGCGTGATCCGGATGATCGCCGTGTCGAGTATGTCGCCGGCGCCGCCCTCGGACGGCGGGGCCTCCGCCTGCTCGGCGGTACCGCGGATCTCCAGGCAGCGCACGCGCCACGGATCGGTCGACACGATGTCATCGACGACGAAGGCCACCGTCGGGTTGGCCGCGATGTTGCGGTACTTCTGGCTCTTCGACATGTGGAAGCCGAAGATGTCGATGGTGCCGAGGGTTTCGTTGAAGCTGAACCCGACCGGGCTGTTCTGCAGGGTCCCGTTGGGCTGGATGGTCGCCAACCGACCCAGTGCGGTACCGCGCAGGAACTCGATCTCGTGAGGTCTGAAAGTCATGGCGCCACCGTAGAACCTCGATGACGGTTCAGGTCAAGCGCTTTTCACGGGTTGATGGTGTACTCGCCGATCTGGCGACCCCACACGTAGTCGACGGCGATCGGCTGACCGAGCTCGATGTGGTTGTACGGAGCGAGATCGAACCCGGTATCCGTCACCAGATAAGGCCCGGGCCACAGGTCCCTGGTGACCTTCTGCCAGCAGCCGGGCCTGCCCTCGGGTCCACCGTGCGCATTGATGCGCGGCAGGTTGTCGGGATAGACGAACGGATTGCCCGCGCCGAAGCCGAGCAGCGTGCCGTACTGGGCGAGGGAGTAACCGTTGCCGCCCAGCGTCCTCGCCGCAAGCGGTTGCACCTCGCTGAGGTTGCGGGCGGTGCAGAAGATCATTCCGCGGTAGTCATCGAGCAGCTGGGCTGTCGGCACCAGGTCTGCGGCACCACGGATCAGATACGGCGCCGACTGCTCGATCGGCCCGGTGGCGGTGTTCGCGAACCCGATGGCGGCCATCAACGCCGCGTCGACGTCACCCTGCTGTGCGTTGAACGTGCGCGCCGTCGTCACCGCGGAATCCAGACTGCGCCACAAATCCGGTGAGGCTGCGGCGTAGACGTCGGCGAGGTCGGCCACCCGTGCGGTGTCCTCGCGCAGTCGCGGCATTTGGGGATTGAGGTCGTCGAGGATCACGTTGGCGTGTTCGAGCGACTCGCCGAATTTCGAGCCGAGACCGGACAGCGCCTGCGCCGCTGCGGTCAGCGTCTGATTGACCTTGATGGGGTCGACCTTCTCCGCGATCGACGTGACCGTCTCGAAAAGTGTGTTGAACTCGGTGGTCACCGATGCCGCCGCGATGACGTCGCCGTCCGAAATATGTTGCGGGGACGGGTTCTTCGGTGAGCTGAACGCTACGTACTTGTTGCCGAACACCGTGCTGGCCTTGACGTCGGCGACCACGTTGACGGGGATCAGGTGCAGGTAGTCCGGGTCGACCTCGAGGGTCAGTGCTGCCTGTTCGGTGCCGTCCCGATCGACGGCGGCGATGTGCGCCACCCGACCGATCTCGACCCCGTTGAGCGTGACCTTGGACCCCGGGTCCACCACCAGGCCGGACCGCGACGACATGACGGTCAGTTCCTCGCGCGACGTGAACGTGCCGCGGTACTGCAGGGCGAGCAGTATTCCGAGGGCGACGGCGATGGCCAGGAGCACCGCCCCGGCCACCTTGTACGGCGGCTCGTGCCGGTCGATGAGCACTTTGCGACACTAACGGTATGGCGTCTCGCCGTACTGCCGATCCGGTGAAGACCCGTGAAGCCGTGTCGGCGCTGGCCGACTGGTTGCGCGACGGATCAACTCCCGCACCCGATCGCACCGTGCTCGCCGAGGCCGTCCGACTGACCGCGCGCACCCTCGCGGCACAGGCGCCAGGCGCCAGTGTCGAGGTACGTGTCCCGCCGTTCGTTGCGGTGCAATGCATCTCGGGGCCCCGTCACACCCGGGGTAATCCGCCCAACGTGGTGGAGACCGATCCGCGCACCTGGCTGTTGCTGGCTACCGGCCTGGCGACGTTGGCCGACGCTGCGGCCGCCGGAACGCTGCAGTCGTCCGGGTCGCGGGCCGGCGAGATCGCCGACTGGCTGCCCCTGGTCCGGCTCCCGGAGTGACGTCGCTCACCCGATCCGGGCGTCGTCGGGAAATGCGTGCTTCGCCACCGTTGTTGAAATCAGTGCAACACCCCGCTTCGATTCCGTCTTCGAGGCGTGTTGACCGTAGACTGACCACCGTCACCCAACCGCCCCCAGGGAGCTAGCTGATCGTGACCGCCGAGCAGATCGCACCACCGGAAAACGAACCCCGAGAAGAGTGCGGCGTCTTCGGCGTCTGGGCACCTGGCGAGCAAGTGGCCAAGCTCACGTACTTCGGCCTCTATGCATTGCAACACCGTGGCCAGGAGGCGGCGGGCATCGCCGTCGCCGACGGGTCGCAGGTGTTGGTATTCAAGGATCTCGGGCTCGTCAGCCAGGTGTTCGACGAGGCAACGCTGGCCGCGATGGAGGGCCACGTCGCGATCGGGCACTGCCGCTACTCCACGACGGGCTCCACCACGTGGGAGAACGCCCAACCGGTGTTCCGCAATACCTCCGCGGGCACCGGTGTCGCCCTTGGCCACAACGGCAACCTGGTCAACACCACCGAGCTGGCCGCGCGCGCCCGTGGCGCTGGCCTGATCAACACCCGCGGTGCCCCCGCGGCCACCACCGACTCCGACATCCTCGGCGCGCTCCTGGCGCACGGCGCCGCGGACTCCACCATCGAGCAGGCCGCACTGGAACTTCTGCCGACCGTTCGGGGCGCGTTCTGCCTGACCTTCATGGACGAGAACACCCTCTACGCGGCACGCGACCCGCACGGCGTGCGCCCGCTGTCCCTCGGCCGCCTCGACCGCGGCTGGGTCGTCGCGTCGGAGACGGCCGCCCTCGACATCGTCGGCGCGTCCTTCGTGCGCGACATCGAGCCCGGCGAGCTGTTGGCCATCGACGCCGACGGCGTGCGGTCGACCCGCTTTGCCAACCCGACGCCCAAGGCGTGCGTCTTCGAGTACGTCTACCTTGCCCGCCCCGACAGCGTGATCGCAGGCCGCTCGGTGCACGCCACCCGCGTGGACATCGGCCGCAGGCTGGCCAGCGAGATGCCCGTCGACGCCGACCTGGTGATCGGGGTTCCCGAGTCGGGCATCCCTGCAGCCGTCGGCTATGCCCAGGGTTCGGGAATACCCTACGGGCAGGGTCTGATGAAGAACGCCTACGTCGGGCGGACCTTCATCGAGCCGTCGCAGACCATCCGCCAGCTCGGCATCCGGCTCAAGCTCAACCCGCTCAAGGAAGTCATCCGCGGAAAGCGACTCATCGTCGTCGACGACTCGATCGTGCGCGGCAACACTCAGCGGGCCCTGATCAGGATGCTGCGCGAGGCCGGCGCCGTCGAAGTGCACGTCCGGATCGCTTCACCGCCGGTGAAGTGGCCCTGCTTCTACGGCATCGACTTCGCGACCCCGGCCGAGCTGATCGCGAACTCGTCGAGCTTCGAGGCCGACGAGGAGGAGATGGTCGACGGCGTGCGCCGGGCCATCGGCGCGGATTCGCTCGGCTACATCAGCCGTCAGGGCATGATCGCCGCCACCGAGCAGCCCGCGTCGCGACTGTGCGCTGCCTGCTTCGACGGCAATTACCCGATCGAACTGCCGGGCGAGAGCGCGCTCGGCAAGAACGTCGTCGAGCAGATGCTTGCCACCGCCGCGCGCAGCGGCATCCCGATCCAACCGATAATGGCCGACAACGACAACGCCTCGGCACTGCGTAGACCCTGAAAAGTAGGCCCTGAAAACCAATGCGGTTCAGCTGAACTGACGCCGCACTATCCAAACGGGCAGCCGGGATTCGGCACGTCGTTGGAGAGCGGGCTGCCCGCCGGAACGATGTAGGACACCCACATCACCACCGGGTCCGGTCCGATGTTGCGGCCGATGTGCACGTTGTCCGGACCGGTGCCCTCGGTGACGGGGGAGCCCGCCGGATAGCTGCCGTCCTCCGCGCAGTTGGCCATGTCGTGCGTGAGCGTGCCTTCGCGGATCACGCCGAACACCCGGCCAGGGTGCCAGTGCCAGCCGGTACTGCCGCCTGGCGCGATGGTGATCTGCTTGGTGACGTAGTCCTGGCCGTCGACGGTCGCCTGCGACAGCGTTTCGACTTCTACGCCCACTCCGGGCGTTGCTGTCGCCGTCGCGCTTGGACCTATCGAGACCAGGATTGCTGCCATTCCGGCCGGTGCCAACCAGCGAACTCCATTCATGATCGGTCAGGGTGTCACACGCGGCGAGGTCTCGGATGGCGACCGGCAGAATTAGCTCGAGAGGTGGCGCGTGCGCCTGCGTCGTGTGGACCGGTAACCTTGGGCGCGATGAGCGAGGGTCTGCGGGCGAATCAGCGATGACAGGTAAGAGCGGGAAAGCCGAGCCGCGCGGCGCCTCCTATGCGTCGGCAGGGGTGGACATCGAAGCCGGTGACCGCGCCGTCGAACTCTTCAAGCCTTGGGCCGCCAAGGCGACCAGGCCCGAGGTCCGCGGCGGACTGGGCGGATTCGCGGGCCTGTTCGCGCTACGTGGCGACTACCGCGAACCGCTGCTGGCCGCCTCGACCGACGGCGTGGGCACCAAGCTCGCGGTCGCGCAGGCCATGGACAAGCACGACACCGTCGGCATCGACCTCGTCGCCATGGTCGTCGACGACCTGGTGGTGTGCGGCGCCGAGCCGCTGTTCCTGCAGGACTACATCGCCGTCGGGCGGACCGTCCCCGAACGGGTCGCCGAAATCGTGTCGGGCATCGCCGAAGGCTGTGTGCTCGCCGGATGCGCGCTGCTGGGCGGCGAGACCGCAGAGCATCCCGGGCTGATGGCGCCCGATCATTACGACATCTCGGCAACCGGCGTCGGCGTCGTGGAGGCCGACGACGTGCTGGGGCCCGAGCGGGTCAAGCCGGGCGACGTGCTGATCGCGATGGCGTCCACCGGGCTGCACTCGAACGGCTACTCCCTGGCCCGCCATGTGCTGCTCGAGATCGACCGGATGGATCTCGCCGGACACGTCGAGGAATTCGGGCGCACCTTGGGCGAGGAACTCCTCGAACCCACCCGGATCTACGCCAAGGACTGCCTCGCGCTGGCCGCCGAGACTCAGGTCCGCACGTTCTGCCACGTCACCGGCGGTGGTTTGGCCGGAAACCTCGAGCGAGTGATCCCCCATGGGCTTGCCGCCGAGATGGACCGGGGCACTTGGACGCCCGCGCCGGTGTTCGGGATGATCGCCCAGCGTGGGCGGATCGACCGCGCCGAGATGGACAAGACGTTCAACATGGGTGTCGGCATGGTCGCCATCGTGGCGCCGGAGGACACCGACCGCGCGTTGGCGATTCTGACCGCCCGGCACCTCGACTGCTGGACCCTCGGCACCGTCACGAAGGGCGCAAAAGGCGAATCACGGGCGCACCTGGTGGGGCAGCACCCGCGATTCTGATCGAGCGATGGGGCCGGACTAGCGGCGCCAGTCGTCCTCTTCGACTAATTCATCGGGGACATCACTGCCGATGGGGTCGTCTGGGGCGTGTGACAGCTCACGCTGCAATTGCCTCAAATCGGTCTGCGGAGAGCTGTACTTGAGCTCCCGAGCGACCTTGGTCTGCTTTGCCTTTGCCCGGCCGCGGCCCATAAGGGGACCCCCTCGCGCAATAACGGAGCGGCCCGATTAGCAGGCGGCTCCGATCTGAGTGTGTTTTATCGTCCTGACGCCACTTTACCGTGCCCTCCGGCTCCGTGCTGGCAGGCCCGGCCCAGCGACGACCGTCGGACCATCGGGTTCAACGCGATTGGCCCCGCAGACGTTCCACGGCAAGCCGTCCGGCGCCCACGTGGTCGGTGTCGGGCAGCGAATCGGGGTCGATCGCGGCCGCCACCTGAGATTCGCCACCGGTGGTCAGTTCTATGTCGGCAGGCAGGCCGCGCTTGACCAATGCGAGTGCGATGGGGCCAAGGTCGACGTGGTCGACGACGGTGCCGAGCCGCCCGACCGCGCGCCCGGCGGCCAGCACCGGATCGCCAACCGAGGGCCGGTCGGAGTCACCGTCGAGGTGCAGTAGGACCAGCATGCGAGGGGGTTTCCCCAGGTTCTGGACTCGTGCCACCGTCTCCTGGCCGCGATAGCAGCCCTTGTCCAGGTGGACGGCGCCCTCGCCGGGGCCGCCGATCCAGCCGACCTCGTGCGGGATGGTCCGCTCGTCGGTGTCGAGGGCAAGCCTTGGCCGCAGTGCCGCGACCCGGTGCGCCTCGTACGCCCAGACACCCGCAGGCCGGACACCCGTCGCGACCAGCTTGGCGCGCCAATCGGCGGCGGTGTCGCGGGGCACCACGAGGTCCACCTCGTCGGGGGCCATGGTGCGAATGAACCCGCCACCGGCCAGAGGTGCGGCGGTGGACGTCGCAGGCAGGGAGTCGACCCCCAGCGCGGCGAGTACCGCCTGGTCACGCACGTTGGGACCGAGCAGCGAGAGCACCGCCAGATCAGCGGGCTCGACGACGACCTTGGCCCAGAACACCATCTTGCGGAGAAAGGCCAGCAACGGCTCGCCACGCCACGGTTCGGTATCGATGATCGTGACGCCGTCCAACTGGGTCTGCACCCAGTGATCTTCGACACGCCCCTGGCCGTCGAGGCTCAGATTCTCGACCACCACACCGTCGGGAAGTTCGCTGACGTGCTGGCTGGAGATGGTGTGCAGCCAGGACCGCCGCTCGTCGCCGGTGAGCTGAATCGTCGCGCGGTGGGAGCGATCCACGATGACGGCGGAGAGCGCTGCGGCCCGCTGCTCGCCCAGTGGATCGCCGTAGTGCCACACTGCGCCTGCGTCGGGGCCGCCATCGGGGGCGGGAACTGCGGACATGCCCCAAACTCTACGGAGTTCACGGCGGCGGGGCCGCGCACTACCGTCAGTGCTCGTGGTGAACGGACTCGGCATCGTCGTCACCCTCGACGGGGCGGTGATCGACCCAGGGGCGCCGTCGGTCTATGCCGACGACCCAACGCTGTTGCGCGGCGATGGCGTCTTCGAGACGCTGCTGCTCCGCGACGGCCGACCGTCCCTGCTGGGGGCGCACCTGGCCCGGTTGGCGGTGTCGGCGGCCATCACCGGTTTGGCCGCACCCGAACCCGCACGATGGCGGCACGCCGTGGCGGCCGCGGCCGCGCTGTGGACCGGCGACGGGGACGCGGTGCTGCGGTTGGTGCTGGGCCGCGGACGCGCATCGGGGCCGACGGCCTTCGTGACCGTCTCCGCGGTCCCCGAGCGGGCTCTCGTGGCGCGACGAGACGGCGTGGCGGCGGTGACCCTCGGCCGCGGCGTACGCGCCAATGGCGATGGGCACGCACCGTGGTCGGTGGCCGGCGTGAAGTCGTTGTCCTACGCGCCGAACACCGCTGCACTCCGGCACGCCGAGCGCGTCGGCGCACAGGACGTGGTGTTCGTCGGCTCCGACGGTTCGGTGTTGGAGGGGCCGCGATCGGCGGTCCTCATCGCCACCGACGACGGTGTATTGCTAACTCCGCCCGCGTCGCTGCCGATCCTGCCGGGTACCACCGTCCGCGCCGCGTTCGACGAGGCGCGCGAACGCGGCCTGGTGTGCGAGGAACGTCCGATCGATGTCGCTGAACTCGTTGCTGCCCAGGGTGTCTGGTTACTGTCGAGCGTCACGCTGGCCGCCAGGGTGCATACGCTGGACGGGGTGCCGTTGCGGCACGCGCCCATGGCGGCGGAGGTGGCTGGCCTCGTCGATGCCGCGATCATGCGCGCCGATTGAGCGGCAGGCGAAAAACGGTTGTCGGCCTCAGACTTCGGGAGTACGGTCGCTCGTACACAAGGAAGGAGGTGGTCCGCCGAATTGATTAACTTATGGACATGTGAGGTGGCTGCAAGCTAGCAGCGCCGGGCGTATTCGTTGCTCTACGCGCAAGTGAATCACCTGCGCGCGCTAGCGAATTCCCCGCAGCCACCCGGCCCCCGAGCCCCTCGGTCCGTCCAACCAGGAACCAAGGCTCGGGGGCCGCTCCATGTCTGGCGACCACTCGATACGCCAGACGACAGTGGGCCCCGCTCAAGAGCGGGGCCCACTGGTCTTGAAGGGGTGTGACTACGCAGCAGCGCCGGACGAACTGCTGCTGCCGCCGGATGCGCCGCCACCGGCTGCGCCGCTACCGCTTCCGGAAGCACCGCTACCGGACGCACCACTGCCCGAGCCTGATGCGCCAGTGCCGCTGCCGGAGCCGGTGCTCTCGGAGCCCGTGGAGCCCGAGCCCGTCTCGCTCCCGGTCGAACCGCTCGGCTTCGTGGGCTCACCCGGCTTGCCGGGCTCGGCCTTGTTGCCACCGGTGGCATCGGTGCCACCGTTTGGCGTGGTAGTGCTGCCCGACGTCGCACCCGATTCCGGCTTCGTCTCGGGCTTGGTTTCGGTTGGGGTGGAAGGAGTCTCGGGCGTCGTCGCAGCAGGCTCCGTCGCGGTGGGTTCCGTCGCGGCGGGCTCCGTTGCGGCGGGTTCTGCCGCGGTGGTCTCCGCCGTTGCCGTCTTGGCCTCAGGCGTCGCCACCGTCTCGGAGCCCAGCGTGGCAGTCGCAACCGACAACGCGGCCGACGGCAGCGCCGACGGGCTGGTGTCGGCTACCTTCGCCGCAAGGGGCGTGGCCGTCGCTGGTGCGATCGCCTGGGCGAACGTGTTGAGGGCCTGCATCACCTGGTCGATCAGTCCGCCTGGGCTGAGGAGACCGGGGGCGCCGGAGAAGGCAAATCCGTTCAGCACTGCGTTGACGATCGCGCCGGGGGTGGCGACGATCGCGCCGACCGCGCCAAACAGGTCCCCGGTTTTCAGGGCATCGACGACGGCCTGTACTTGAAACGCGGTCGCTTGGAGGGTGCCGTTGATCGTGCCGATGGCTCCCAAACCCATGAAAAGCAGAGTGTTCGGAACCTTCGCGACGACGTTCGCGACGTTCTGCACCATGGTGACCGGAATTTGAAGCAGGTCGAGCAGCGGGAAGACCGGGCCGATGATGAGTCCGAGCCCGGCACTGAACAACGTGTTGTAACCCTCGTAGATCTGGCCGGCCAGGATCTGGCTCAAGCCTTGTTGAACCCCTGCCGGGAAGCCATACGGGTTGTCGAATCGCAAGCTATCGACGAGATTCGAGAACGAGGATTGCAGCGCGGTGACCGTCTGCCCGACGTAGCCGGCCCCGTTGAGGATCAGCTGGTGCACGATCGGCAACGGGTTGTTCAGATAGTTTTGGACCAGCGTGCCGCCGTTGGCGAGAGTGTCCTGGATGATCTGCGCCCACTGCTCGATGGGGTTCGCCGCCGCAGTCAGCGCAACCTGTGCCGAAGAGACCGCTCGCGCTTGGAGTTCGGCGATGGCGGGCATCGGCTGGGCGATCGGGGCAAGCGCGATCGCACCTGCACCCGCCAGCGCAATACCCATGTTGAGACGTGATCGAACGGCAACCTGCATGCCATCTCTCCTTAATTGACGAGGTCGTGACGCCGGAAAGTTACCTGAGCAGAAGCTGTGCTTCGGCAAGATTTTTTGGGTTCGTTGCAGCGCCCTGACCACCCGCAATCAGCAACGAGATGGGTCCTTGCTGGTCATTGGAGTCGTTATCCAAGGTAAGCAAAGCGCCATTTAAATGCGGATAATTAAATCTGCAACGACCCCGCGAGTATATTTAAAACACGTTCTATTTCGTGTTTCGATTTGCCATAGATCAGAGATCTAGAACAACTTCCAGGTAAAGGCCGGTATTCGCAGCAATTCCTTACGTAGCTACTCCCAATTGGGACTAATGTCTCTCACCGCGAGATCAGACGCAGTCCTGTCGAGCGCCAGCAACGGTTGGAACACACCACCTGCCGGTCAGTGGATCCCTGATGGCTTCGCCAGACGCTTGCTGGCTGAATCTGCGGGTAGTCCAAGGGGATTCAGTGAGACGCCGATGGGCCCACTGGTCTTGAAGGGGTGTGACTACTCAGCGCCGACGGACGAGTCGCTGCCGGCAACGGTCATGACGGACCATCTTTCGATGCGCGGTTCGGTAATCGCTTCGCCAGACGCTTCTTGGCTGAATTTGCCGGTGGACCAAGGTGATTCATTCCGGTGTTGATCCGCCGGCTACTGTCGCCAAGCGCTGCCATCTGTGGCCGTGACAGCTGATTCAGGTAGTGCCTGCGCACTGCCTTCGCGTAGGTCACCAGTGCCGGTCTGATCCGCGCCAGACCGTCGTGGGTGATGGTCGCGACCACACCGCGCCGATCGCGATTGCTGGTGCTGCGCTGCACCAGCCCTTGCGACTCCAGCCGCCGGATCTGTTGGCTCACTCGACTCGGCGTCAACATCAGAGCGTGGGCCAGATCGCCCATTCGCGCGGATCCGGAGTGGGACGCAGCCAGCATTTCCAGTAGCAGCACGTCGAACAGCGTGAGCTTGTGCGCGTCCATCAACTTCCGGTTCAGCAAGATGTAGAGCCGCATCGCCGCGTCGAGGAAGTGTTGCCAACTGCGCTGCTCGGTGTCGTCGAGTGCCGGTGGATCACTTGGTGGAAACTCCAGACACCCGTCGTCCATGGGCGGTGATGCTAGGCGGCACTGTTCATCCGCCGCCTCTGAATTTTGAAAGTGACTTCATCGGATGTCAGCCATCGGCGCTGAACACATGGCTAGCCACCGACCGTCGGGTGGGCGATGATGCGGCGATGCGCAGTGTGCTGGCCTCGGTGGTTACCGTGGTCGTGTTCGCTGCGGCGTGCGCGGCCCCCGCCGAGACGACGATGCCACGGTCCGAGCGGTGCACCACTGACTCGCTGAAGACCATGTACCCCGGCGTGCTGACCG
Organism: Mycobacterium sp. AZCC_0083; assembly: GCF_014202335.1. Classification (GTDB taxonomy): domain Bacteria; phylum Actinomycetota; class Actinomycetes; order Mycobacteriales; family Mycobacteriaceae; genus Mycobacterium. The sequence continues at coordinate 40,830 of NZ_JACHGP010000004.1, forward strand.
TGGGAACCGATCAACCCGTGTACCCGCCCTGGTACATGGGCGACAACCCGACCAGTGGCGAGGGCTTCGAATCCGCCTTGGCGTATGCGGTTGCCGGTCATCTAGGCTACCGACGGGACGTCGTCCGGTGGGTGCGGGTGCCGTTCAACGCCGCGTTGGACCCTGGCCCAAAGTCGTTCGACATCAACCTCTCCGAGTTCTCGATCACCCAGCAACGGCAGGGCGCGGTCGACTTCTCGTCACCGTACTTCGACGTGACGCAGGCCGTCGTCGCGGTGAAGACGTCGCCCGCTGCCAACGTCCGCGATCTCGGTGGCCTCAAGTCGCTGAAACTCGGTGTGCAAGTGGGCACTACGAGCTACACGGCCGCGATAGCCGTGGGCGCCAGCATCCCGGTCTCGGTGTACAACACCAACGGCGACGCCAAGATGGCGCTCAACACTGGCGAGATCGACGCGCTGGTGGCCGATTTGCCGACCGCTTTCGCCGTCGCGGGGGAGCTGCGCGACGGTGTGATCATCGGCCAGTTGCCGGACGTAGCAGGGGAAGTCGAGCAGTTCGGCATCGTGCTCGGCAAGAACAGTCCGCTGACCCGGTGCGTGTCGTCCGCGGTCGATGCGCTGCGGACGGACGGCACGCTGACCAAGCTGCAGGAGACGTGGCTCTCCGATGCAGGGAAGGCTCCCGTGCTGTCGTAGTGCGCTCGGTCAGGACGCCGGTCCCGGCGCCTTGTCCGCACAGGCCTGCTGTGCGTTCGCCCAGGTCTGCGGATCGACGCCAGGAGGTGCAGCGGGCCCGGCAGGCGGCGTTGGCACCCCGTTGTGGGCAAGGCAGGACGCATACGAACCGTGGCCCACCGGTTGGGTCGTTGGTGCGGGTTGCGGTTCGGTCGGAGATCCGCAGGACGCGGCGAAGAGGGCGACCGTGAAGAGCGCGACCGCGGCGCTGACGCGCGCGGCCGGGTGGGGCAACCGCATCAGCCGACGAACCGCGTCAGCCGGGCGGACAGATGCGGCACCAGGCCGCCGTCGGCGTCGACGCGCTCCTCGACGTAGGCGAGGTCACCGCCCTCGACGATGCCGTAGAGCCGCTTGGCGCCGCCGACGAGGACGCCGGACTTGCTGCGGGCCAACGCATCCGTCACGAGCTCCCAGGATGACTGGGTGATCGGGCTGCCGTAGAACAGCTCGACGTAGCCAGCCGAATGGGCGAGCAGCAGTTCGATGGCCTGTGACTCGGCGACGTCGTTCGGGTCGTCGACGAAACGCCAGTAACCGGTCTCACGCAGACTCGGCCCTTCGTATTCGCCAGTGTCGGAGAGACGCCAAGAGCGGGCTTCCCAGTTCAGGTAATCACGGCCGTCGTGGGACACGATGATCTGTTGGCCGAATCGGTAGTCGCCCTGCGCATCGCGGCCCTCGCCGTCGCCGCGCCAGACGCCGACAAGGGGCAGCAGCGCGAGGAGAGCGTCGTTGAGTCCGACGCCTTCGCGGAGGTTGGCGGTGTCGGCGGGAAGCGGAAGGTCCTCGAAGCCGGGCACATTGCGCGCTGCGGTGGCCTTGGCCCGCTCAACGGCTGCCGCGACGGCGCGGTCTCCGGAAAGCTGGGGAACCGAACCCTGGGGGATGTCCTCGGCGCTCACTAGTCGTCAGTGATCAGCCGGTACACCGCGTACAGCGCGAACCAGGTGATGACCACGGTCGCCGCAACGAGCATGATCTCGAAGAAGAGCACCACGATGTTGAGTCTATCCGGCGGGCAGGAGCGGAGCGACCGGGGGATCGACGTCCGGCGGGCAGGAGCGGAGCGACCCGGGGGTTCAGCCCAGCCTCAGCGGTGCCCCGACACGTCGGGGCACCGCTCGTCGGACTAGGCGACCTTGACGTCGACCTCGTGGATGCCTGCACCGGACGGCGCGACGCTGGCGTCGCCGTTGCCTGCGGGCGACAGGGCGCGCAGCGTCCAGGTGCCGGGCGCGGCGAAGAACCGGAAGTCGCCGGTGGCCGACGCGACGACCTCGGCGGTGAACTCGTCACTGGAGTCCAGCAGGCGCACGAACGCACCGCCCACGGACTGGCCAGCGCCGTCGACGACGCGGCCGGTGATCACCGTCTCCTTCTCGAGGTCAACGCTGGCGGGCAACGTCAGTCCTTGCTTCGGTGCTGAGCACATATCAACTTCCCAACTCAATCGGGACTCCCACCAGGGAGCCGTATTCGGTCCAACTGCCGTCGTAGTTCTTCACATTCGTGTGGCCGAGAAGCTCACGCAGCACGAACCAGGTGTGCGACGAACGCTCACCGATCCGGCAGTACGCGATGGTCTCCTTCGATCCGTCGAGCCCAGCGTCGGCGTACAACGCGGCGAGAGCGTCGTCGGACTTGAAGGTCCCGTCCTCGTTGGCCGCCTTGCTCCACGGAACATTGATGGCGGTCGGGATATGCCCAGCCCGCTGACTCTGTTCCTGAGGCAGGTGCGCCGGCGCCAGGATCTTGCCCGAGAACTCGTCGGGGGAACGGACGTCGACCAGGTTCTTGTCCCCGATGGCGGCGATGACCTCGTCACGGAATGCGCGGATGTCGTTGTCCGGCGCTTGCGCGGTGTACGACGTCGACGCGCGATCGGGCACGTCCTTGACGAGCGGGCGGCCGTCCAGCTCCCACTTCTTGCGGCCACCGTCGAGCAGCTTCACGTCCTGGTGGCCGTACAGCTTGAAGTACCAGTAGGCGTACGCGGCGAACCAGTTGTTGTTGCCGCCGTAGAGGATCACGGTGTCGTCGTTGCTGATGCCCTTGTCCGACAGCAGCTTGGAGAACTGCTGGGCGTCGACGAAGTCGCGCTTGACCTGGTCCTGCAGCTCGGTCTTCCAGTCCAGCCTGACGGCGCCGGCGATGTGGCCGCCTTCGTAGGCGCTGGTGTCCTCGTCGACCTCGACGAATACGGTGTTCGGCGCGTCGAGATTGCTCTCGGCCCAGTCAGTCGTGACCAGGACGTCGGAGCGTGTCATGGATGAAATCCTTTCGATTGCTTCGCGATTCGGCCGTTAGGCCGGGCTGGGGGTACGGCGGAAACGAGTGACGAGCGGGTAGAGCTGGCAGCCAAGGCAGATGCCGAACGCCGCATTGAGGAAGGCGGCGACCAACGCGAATGCGGTGGCCGTAAGACCCAGCGCCGGAAGCCCGAACGCGAAGCCGGCTGCGCCGACCACCGCGAACAGGAACCCGACGAGCTGGGCGAACTTGAGCGGCGGCACCGGCTCCCGATCGGTTACGGGGCCGATTCGCGGTGCTACGAAGGTGGCGAAGATGCGGCCGTAGGGATGCTGACGTGGGCCGCCTACCGCACCGATGGCGAACACCACGGCTTGCAGGCCGAGGATGACGGCCGCCGCGACATTGCTGAATGCGGAGGCGACGAGCGTGGCCACGATGACGACCGTCGTCACCCACGCGGTGAAACGGGGGCCGCGCACGTCTACCTGCTGCGGTCCGGTGATCTTGTTCGACACGAGAATGCTCCTGCTTGTTGTCAAAGAGGGGTTGTGGGGCAAGCCACAGGGGGCTGCTCCGAGTGCGGCGCGAAGAAGGGGCGCGGCTACTCAGCAGCTACAACAACAACAGCAGCAACCCGCGACGCGGCACAGATCGACTGCGCGGCGCTTGGTGAGCACGAGCTCAATGCGGGGTGACACGCCCGTGAGCTTACCCAAGTCCGCCATAAAAAACGAAGCCGTCAAGCCAATAGCGGTTCGAGCGCGGAACGCAGGTCAGCAGCCTTCGGAACGCCGGGGGCGCGATACCGCTGTCGTCCGTCGGCGTCGAAGATGAAGGTAGTGGGCAACGACAACACCGAAAGCCGCCGCGCAGCCGCTGGATTGGCATCCATGTCAATTTCGACGTGAGCCACTTCGGGCAGGTCCGCGCACACCTGGTTGACCACTCGTCGCACCCCTGCGCACGGACCGCACCACACCGCGCTGAAGTGCACCACCGTCGGTCCGGTGCCTGACAACCCCAGGTCGGAGGTGTCGACGTTGGCGGCATCCTCGGCGGTCTGGCGCAGCATCCCGGCGCGGAGCGTCAGCAGCCTGCCGATCACGTACGCCACCCCGAGCGCGGCGACGAGCACCGCGATCACGACGACGAGTGAAGAGCTCATGGTTGTTTGAACCCATCGAGTGCCACGGTTACTCCCGTCGCGATGCCTTCGATGATGATGTCGGAGCCTCTGGCGCCCTCGCTGGTCGGCGCGATGCCGAACGGCAGCGTCATTCCCGGCATGCTGCCGGTGAACGACTTCAGCACCGCAGCCTTCTTGTCCTCGGGCACCTCCCGATCGGCCGTCCCCGCACCGGTGAGCACGCCGGTGGCAGTGAACACCAGGGTCCTCGACTCGTCACCCGCCACGGACAGGTCGACAGACACGCTGACCTTCTCGTCGTAGTCAGCCGCCTTCGGGGTGCCGGTGAACACCAGCCCCTTGCTGGTCGAGATCCCCGATTCGGTGGTGCCGCCGGTAGCGTCGTTGGTCTCCTTCGGTGGCGCCTCGACCAGCAGGTCCTTGATGCCCATGAAGCGCCCGAAATGGGTCGAGTCGACGATGATCCGGCTCTCCAGCTTGCCGACCTGCAGTTTTGCGGAGGGCGTTATCAACCAGGAGGCGTCGGTCAGGTCGACGGCGTGCAACGTCGCCTCGAGAGACGCCCTGCCGACGACGGGGTGGTCGACGGCGCCCGCGCGGATCTCCACCTCCCGGTACTTGTGTCCGGCGGCCTGCGTGACGAACGGGAATCCGAGGATGCCCACCCAGGGGTCGAAACTGAGCTCGTTTGCCGCGCGCACGGAGCGTGCCCAGCGGTATTCGGCGTAGATCGCCGCACCAAAGTCGGCGCCGACGGCGGCCACTACCAGCGACGTCACCGCCGCTAGGAGGCCGATCAGCACCTTGCGCATCCGCACATTCTGGCCCACCGGAACCCGTCCTCGACGCTCAGCGCGGCTAATTAGCAGGTAGCACGCTATCGTTAGGCAATCGTTGGTCGGTAACGACCACGTGTCAGCCATGAAACTGGGCGGTGACCGGACTCCGTCGTCGTGGATGGGGCCGGGCGACCCCCCGGGCGTGCTGGAGGACCTGTTGGACCTGTTATTACTGACCGTCGACCCGCATCCCGAGTCGGTTCTGCCGTCGTTGGCGCTTCTGGCGCACAACGTGCGGTCGGCACCGACCGAGGTGTCCTCGCTACTCGAGGCGGGCACCGCCGACGTGGCGATCGTCGACGCGCGCACTGATCTGGCCGCTGCACGCGGTCTGTGTCGGTTGCTCGGCACCACCGGGACGTCGGTCCCCGTCGTGGCCGTGGTGAACGAGGGTGGACTCGTTGCGGTCAACGTCGAGTGGGGGCTGGACGAGATCCTGCTGCCAAGCACCGGACCCGCCGAGATCGACGCCCGACTGAGGCTGCTCGTCGGCCGACGCGGCGGTGTCGCCGATCAGGAGAGCCTCGGCAAGGTCAACCTCGGCGAGCTCGTCATCGACGAGGGCACCTACACCGCGAGGCTGCGCGGGCGTCCGCTCGACCTCACCTATAAGGAATTCGAGCTGCTGAAGTATCTGGCGCAGCACGCGGGCCGGGTGTTCACCCGCGCGCAACTCCTGCAAGAGGTGTGGGGCTACGACTTCTTCGGCGGCACCCGCACGGTGGACGTTCACGTCCGGCGGTTGCGCGCCAAGCTGGGTCCTGAGTACGAGTCGTTGATCGGCACGGTGCGCAACGTCGGGTACAAGGCGGTGCGGCCGGCGCGCGGACGGCCCCCCATTGCCGGTGCCGAGCTGCCCGACGACATCGACGACCCCGACGGTTACGACGCCGCGCCCGACGCCATACCGGAGTCGTTCAGCGACCCGCTGCGCAGTCAGTGAGTAGCGACTTCACGATCGGCAGGGTCACGGCGCTCTCCAACGTCGACCAAGACCGGATCCGGGATTTGATCGATGCCGCCACTGCGCACGACGGCGTCGCACCCGTCGGCGATCAGGTGCTGCGCGAGCTGCCCCACGATCGGACCCGGCACCTGGTGGCCCGTGTCCGCGACGGTATCGTCGGCTATCTCAATCTCGTTGCAGCGACGCCAGATTCGGCTGCGATGGCCGAGGTGGTGGTGTCCCCGGATGCCCGACGGCGGGGCATCGGGTCGGAGTTGATCGAGGCTGGTCTGGCCGAAGCCGGCGACGGCGCGCAGGTCTGGGCGCACGGCAACCTCGAACCGGCAAGAGCGACGGCCGCCGCCATGGGTCTCGTGAAAGCGCGCGAGCTACTGCAGATGCGCCGAAGCCTCACCGACCTGCCGCCGGTGACCGTCTCGCCCGACGTCCGGCTGACCACCTACTCCGGCCCCGAAGACGACGCCGAGCTGTTGCGGGTGAACAATGCCGCCTTCGCATGGCACCCCGAACAAGGGGGGTGGACGGAGGACGAGATCGCGGAGCGTCGCGAGGAGTCGTGGTTCGACGCCGACGGACTGTTCCTCGCGTTCGACGCCGATGCCGGCGGGTTGCTCGGATTCCACTGGACCAAGACCCACGGACCCGAACTTGGCGAGGTGTACGTGCTTGGCGTCGACCCGGACGCCCAGGGCCGGGGTCTTGGCGCCACCCTGACACTGGTCGGGCTGCACCACCTCGCCGAGCGGGGCGCCGACACCGTGATGCTCTACGTCGAGGCCGACAACGCCGGTGCGGTGAAGACGTATCGGCGGCTGGGATTCGACGTGTTCGCCACCGACGTGGCGTACACCCGCGGCTGAACCTCATCGCCAACCGCCGTTTGCCGTAATTGCAAGCGCGGTACGGATCGAAGCCCGCTTCAACGATTCCGAGGAATTCTCAGCGAGCGTTGAGTCGTTGCCCATGGGTTGATTCTGTGATTTCAGCAGTTGCCGGGAGCGGCGTCCACCGCCCAGCCCGGGTTCATTTGCCGTTCATATTGCGGCGGTTCGTCGTTCATGGTCAGCACTTAGGTTTTCTGCCGAGCGGCGACGGTTTCGCTCGACGCACTGTGTTCCCGTCGATGGGCTGCGCCTGTCGGGTGCACCAGCGTCACCTCATCTTGAAGGAGCTACGTGAAGGCCAATCGAACGGGTGCCGTGCTGAGCCTGCTGGCCGCAAGCACCCTGCTGCTGTCGGCGTGCGGTAGTGACAACAACGCCGCTCCAGGATCGACATCAGGCGGCAGCACTGCCGCCGCCGGTGACTGCGGTGGCAAGAAGGCGCTCAAGGCCAGTGGCTCCTCGGCGCAGGCGAACGCGGTGACGCGCTTCGTCACCGCCTACGAGTCCGACTGCCCCGGCTCCACCCTCAACTACACGTCGAGCGGATCCGGTGCCGGCGTCTCCGAGTTCATCGGCGGCCAAACCGATTTCGGTGGCTCGGACTCGCCGCTGAACAAGGACAAGGGCGAGGTCGACAAGGCTGCGGCACGCTGCGGTAGCCCCGCATGGAACCTGCCGACGGTGTTCGGTCCTATCGCCGTCACCTACAACGTGGCGGGCGTCGACGGACTGGTGCTGGACGGACCCACCCTGGCCAAGATCTTCAACGGCACGGTCAAGACGTGGGACGCCCCGGAGATCAAGGCGCTGAACGCGAGCGCGACGCTTCCGGGCGAGCCGATCAACGTCCTGTTCCGCAGCGACGAGTCGGGCACCACCGACAACTTCCAGAAGTACCTCGACGCCGCATCCGACGGCGCATGGGGCAAGGGCGCAGGCAAGACGTTCGCCGGCGGTGTCGGCGAGGGCGCCAAGGGCAACGAGGGCACGTCGGCGGCCATCAAGAGCACCCCGGGTTCGATCACCTACAACGAGTGGTCGTTCGCGAAGAGCCAGGGCCTCGCGATTGCCAAGATCGTCACCTCGGCGGGCCCCGATCCGGTCGAGCTCAGCGCCGAGACTGCAGGTAAGGCGATCGACGGCGTGAAGATCAAGGGCGAGGGCAACGACTTGGTGCTGGACACCGCGTCGTTCTACAAGCCCACCGAGGCGGGTTCGTACCCGATCATGCTCGGGACCTACGAGATCGTCTGCTCGAAGTACGCGGATGCCGACGTCTCCAAGGCCGTCAAGGCGTTCCTGACGTCGGCGCTGGGCAATGGGCAGAAGGGCCTGGACGAGAACGGGTACATCCCCGTGCCCGACAAGTTCAAGACCCGGTTGGCTGACGCCGTCAAGGCAATCGCGTAAGTAATCGGAACTGATGTCGGTTTCACCAGACTCGACCTCTGTGGGCTCGTCGACACCACCGGCGAGCCCACAGAAGATCGGGGATACTCCGGATATGCCAACGAAACCACCTAAGGGGCCCACCCTTAAGAGCGGTGACGGTCGTTGGGGAGACCGCGTTTTCAAGTCCGTCGCCATCGCCGCCGGTGCCACCATCATCGGCGCGATCGGCCTGATGGCGCTGTTCTTGCTGATCCGCGCGATCCCGTCGCTTGGCGCCAACCACGCCAACTTCATCACCAGCACCGAGTTCAACACCACCGATGCGGACAACCTGCGGTTCGGCATCCGCGACCTCTTCCAGGTCACGGTGCTCAGCTCGATCTTCGCTCTGGTGATCGCGGTACCGATCGCCATCGGCATCGCCGCGTTCCTGACGAACTACGCGCCGCGCAACCTGGCCAGGCCATTCGCCATGCTCGTCGACCTGCTCGCCGCGGTGCCGTCGATCGTCTTCGGCCTGTGGGGGATCTTCGTGCTCGCACCATGGCTCGAGCCGGTGGCGAAGTTCCTCAACGACAGCCTCGGTTGGTTCTTCCTGTTCGGCGACGGCAACGTCTCGCTGGCCGGCGGCGGGACGATCTTCACAGCGGGGATCGTGCTCGCGGTGATGATCCTGCCGATCATCACCTCGGTGACGCGTGAAGTGTTCAGCCTGACCCCCAAGGGACACGTCGAGGCCGCCCAGGCTCTGGGTGCCACGAAGTGGGAAGTGGTCAGGATGACCGTCTTCCCGTACGGCCGCAGCGGAATGATCGCCGGATCGATGCTCGGCCTTGGGCGTGCCCTCGGTGAGACCATCGCCATCCTGATCATCCTGCGGACGGCGGCGCAGGCGGGGCACTGGTCACTGTTCGACGGTGGCTACACGTTCGCATCCAAGATTGCTTCGGCCGCTGCGGAATTCAGCGCGCCGCTGCCAACGGGTGCCTACATTGCGGCGGGCTTCGTGCTCTTCGCGCTGACATTCATCGTCAATGCGCTGGCCCGTTTGGCAGCCGGAGGGAGGGTGAGCGGAGGATGACCGACACCATGCTGGACCGCGCGGTCAAATCGCCGACCTTTCACCCGATCGGTACAGCCCGCAAGCTCAAGAACAACATCGCCACGATCCTGTTCGGAACATCGTTCGTGATCGCCATGATCCCGCTGGTGTGGCTGCTCTACACCGTGCTCTCGCGGGGTTTCCAGGCGATCATCTCGTCGACGTGGTGGAGCCGGTCGCTGGCGGGAGTGCTGCCGGAGCAGTTCAACGGCGGTGTCTATCACGCGATCTACGGAACGATCATCCAGGCGTTGATCGCGGCCGTGCTGGCGGTGCCGTTGGGCATCATGGCGGCCATCTACCTGGTCGAGTACGGCCGCGGCCGGTTCGCGAAGGTGACCACGTTCATGGTCGACATCCTGGCGGGCGTGCCGTCGATCGTGGCCGCACTGTTCGTCTTCGCGTTGTGGATCGCCACACTGGGGTTCGAGCAGAGCGCGTTTGCGGTGTCCTTGGCCCTGGTGCTGTTGATGCTGCCGGTCGTGGTGCGCAACACCGAAGAGATGCTGAAGTTGGTGCCCGACGAACTGCGTGAGGCTTCGTATGCGCTCGGGATTCCGAAGTGGAAGACCATCGCGCGCATCGTCGTTCCCACTGCGCTCCCCGGCATCATCAGTGGAATCCTGCTCGCGCTGGCCAGGGTGATGGGCGAGACCGCCCCGGTGCTGGTGCTGGTCGGCTACGCCAGGTCGATCAACTACGACGCATTCAACGGCAACATGGCGTCACTGCCACTGCTGGTCTACACCGAGTTGACCAACCCCGAAGCCGCTGGGCGACTGCGGGTCTGGGGCGCTGCGCTCACGCTGATCCTGCTGGTGGCAGCGCTGTATCTCGCGGCCGCCTTGGTAATCCGGCTACTCAACCGAAATCGCGTGTAGGACTTAGGAGCTGATATGGCCAAGCGCTTGGATCTCAAGGATCTGAACATCTACTACGGCTCGTTTCACGCGGTCGCGGACGTGGCACTGTCGGTGGCACCCCGCAGCGTGACGGCCTTCATCGGCCCGTCGGGCTGCGGCAAGTCCACCGTGCTGCGCACCCTGAACCGGATGCACGAGGTGCTCCCCGGCGCCCGGGTCCAGGGTTCGGTCTTGCTCGACGGCGAGGACATCTACGGCGCAGGCGTCGACCCGGTCAGCGTGCGCAAGACCATCGGCATGGTGTTCCAGCGGCCGAACCCGTTCCCGACGATGTCGATCAAGGACAACGTGGTGGCCGGGTTGAGGCTGCAGGGAGTCCGTAGCAAGAAGACGCTCGACGAGACCGCCGAGCGTTCACTCAAGGGCGCCAACCTGTGGAACGAGGTCAAGGACCGGCTGGACAAGCCCGGCGGCGGGTTGTCCGGCGGTCAGCAGCAGCGGTTGTGCATCGCCAGGGCCATTGCCGTGCAACCGGACGTGCTGCTGATGGACGAGCCATGTTCGGCGCTCGACCCGATCTCCACGCTGGCGATCGAAGATCTGATGTCCGAGCTCAAGCAGGACTACACGATCGTCATCGTCACCCACAACATGCAGCAGGCCGCGCGGGTCAGCGACCAGACGGGGTTCTTCAACCTCGAAGCCACGGGCAAGCCCGGCCGACTGGTGGAGATCGACGACACCGAGAAGATCTTCTCCAACCCGACCCAGAAGGCGACCGAGGACTACATCTCGGGACGCTTCGGCTGACCCGACCGGGTCCCGCGTGCGCACGTGCGCATGGTTAGGCAGAGAGGCGGTCAACGGGATTGACCACCGAGACGGGCAGTCTGGTTGTCGTCGAAGCGCTTTCGACTGTGGCCGCTGCACTCATGGAGGCCGCGGCGCTGATCGGGATCGACACGACGTGGTGTCGTGACGGTGCCGACGCGCTGCTGACCGTTGGCGCCAACCCGCCGAGCGTCCTGGTGATCGCCGCTCACACCGACACCGTCAGCGCGGCGCGGATCTCCGCCGCGGTGCGCAGTCGCTGGAGTCTGCCCATCCTGGTGGGGGCCGCACCGGGCGAGGAGGATCTCGCCAGCGAAGCACTGGAGGCCGGCGCCTCTGCCGTCATCGTCCGGCCGTACGACATCACCGCGATTGCGCCATTTGCGCTCAACGCCAACGGTAAACAGCAGGAACAGCCCAGCCTGTTCGTCGCGGGCCCGATCCGCGTCGACCGGCGCGGTTACGAAACCCGAGTGGGCGATCGCTACGTCGAACTGACGCAGCGTGAACTGGAACTGCTGATCTTCCTCATCGTCCACCAGGGCACGGTGACCAGTACCGAAGAGATCAGTCAGGCGGTGTGGGGACACCCGTCGGAGACCAATACCGTTGCCGTGCATGTCAAACGGCTCCGTCAGAAACTCGGAGCCGACCCCGAGCACGGTGAGTACATCCGCACCGTCCGCGGGGCCGGGTACCGGCTCGCCCCCTCCATCTGCGCCTAGTTTCCCAGCGACTGGGCGCGTTTCCGATCGGTGAGCGACCGTTTCCGCGCCCAAATCGCTACGGGGTGAAGACGACCCGAGTGCCCGACGGCTCGGCGGACGTCCATACCCGTTCGACGTCGGCCAGCTGCCGGGCCTGGGTGCGCAGGTCCAGATCGCCGGAGGCGACCATGGCGAACAGCCGCGGCAGGGCCTCGGTGCGGATCCGCGCCACGACGTCTGGCGGCACGCTGCCAAGCCCGACACCGGACATGGTGATGGCCGTGCTGCGCAGGATGCCGGCAGCCAGATTCATGGTCGGCCCGGCCATCGAGCCGATCTGGACGAACCGTGTGACGTGATAGGCCGCCCGCTGGCTGGTCAGCGCGGTGAGCACCTGCTCGGCCGGCTCGCCCCAGAGGTAGTCCAGCACCGCGTCGAACGGGCGCTCGGCGTGCAGGGCGGCGACGCGGGTGCCGAGATCCTCGCTGCCGAGCGCGATCGCGTCGTCGGCGGCAGCGGTGTCCTGCAACCACTGCAGGCGCGTGGTGTCGCGGCCCGCCACCACCACCCGGCCCGCGCCGAACACCGACTTCGCCAGTTGCACGGCGATGGACCCGGTGACCCCGGTGGCGCCGAGCACCAGCACGTGATCGCCGGGACCTACCGCCGCCGCGTGTTCGAGGGACATCCAGGCCGAGGTGCCGGGATTGGGGATGGCGGCTGCGGTCACCGAGTCGACGTCCTCGGGGACTTCGACGGCCTCGTGCGGATCGACCAGCGTGCGTTCGGCCATCATGCCGTGGGGCGACAGCGGGCCTACGTAGGCCCGCCTGCCGTCGTCGAAGCGGACCACGCCGTCGACGCCAGGAATCACGGGAAGATGAATCCCCCTGCTGGAGTAGTGCTTTCCCGAGGAGATGCCGCGGCTGAGGTTGCTCAGCGCGGACGCCTCGACCGCGGCAATCATCGCGCCGTCGCTGGCCTCCGGCTCGGGGTGATCGGTGTAGACGGGCGTCTGGCCCCATTCGTTCACTACGGCGGCTTTCATCACGCGTTCCTTCGTTTCGGCAGAAATGGTTTCTGTGGAAACAATGTACCGAAGTGATGCGTTCGTGGCAAGATGGTTTCCGTGAAAACCAAATCGGCCCTCATCGCGGAGATCGACGAGTTGGTCGGTGCCGTTGGTGACAAGTTCGACGCCGACGAGGACGGCGACGCGGAGCGCGACTTCATCGTGGAACGGTGTCCCAAGCGGTTGGAGCACAATGTCCGGTCGCTCCCCACGCTGTCGATGCACCTCCTTGCCGTCATTGCCGAAGGGCCCGTCAGCGTCGTCGGGCTGGCTGCGCGGTCCGGTCAGTTGAAGGGCACCGTGTCCAAACACGTCCAACGGCTGGTGGACGCCGGTCTGGTGGCCCGCACGCCCGTCCCAGGCAACCGCAAGGAGATCGAGTTGAGCCCGACCGCCGATGGTGAGCTCATCGTCGATGCCCACCGGCGGTTGCACGAGGAGATGGCGGACGGACTGCACGACTTCCTGCTGCGCTACAGCGGCGCCGAACTGCAAGTGCTCGCCATGGTGTTGCGGGATCTGCAGGCAGCCAGAAAGGTCGGAGTGCGCCTCGTAGTCGGGGAATAGCGCCAGGACCGAAGCCGTCATACCCGTCATGGCCAACCAGTCCCGGGCAGTGCAGTTCGATCAGTACGGCGGCATCGACGTCCTCGAAGTGCGGGACGTACCGCGTCCGCAGGCGGGTCCGGGTGAGGTTCTGGTCCAGGTGAAGGCGGCCGCCATCAACCCCGGCGAGGCGATGATCCGCAAGGGAGTACTGCACGACCGCTGGCCGTCCACCTTTCCGTCCGGCCAGGGAAGTGACTTCGCCGGTGTGGTGGCCGACGTCGGCGATGACGCCAAGGGGTTCGCCGTGGGCGACGAGGTGCTGGGTTTCACCGATTCACGGGCCAGTCAGGCCGAGTTCGTCGTGGTGCCCGCGGGGCAGTTGACGGCCAAACCCGCGGCGGTGCCGTGGGACGTGGCGGGCGCACTGTACGTCGCGGGTACTACCGCCTACGCGGCCGTTGGCGCGGTGCGGTTGACGCAGGGCGACGTGGTGGCCATCGCAGGCGCGGCGGGCGGGGTCGGCACGATCGCCGTGCAGTTGGCCGTCAGGGCCGGCGCCACGGTGCTCGGCATCGCCGGGCCGTCGAACGATGAGTGGCTCACCGAGCACGGCGCCATCCCGGTCAACTATGGCGACGGCCTGGCCGACCGGCTCCGCGGCTTCGGGCGCATCGACGCCTTCCTGGACTTCTTCGGCGGCGGCTACGTGGAACTTGCCGTCACCGACCTCGGCATCGCCCCCGACCGGGTGGACACCATCATCGACTTCGCCGCAGTGGAACGATTCGGCGTCAAGGCCGCGGGCAACGCCGAGGGAAACACCGCGATGCTGGCCGAACTCGCCGAACTGATCGCCGCAGGGCAACTCGAGGTGCCGATCGCCGGCACGTTCCCCCTCGACGACGTGCGGCAGGCCTACCAAACACTGGAGGCGCGGCACACCCGCGGCAAGCTGGTGCTTCGCCCCTGACCCCTTAGCGAGGGGTGGGCACGTCTTCTTCCTCGGGGAACTGGCCCGTGACCTGGAAGATGATTCGCCGGGCGACTTCCACCGCGTGGTCGGCGAACCGCTCGTAGAAACGGCTCAGCAACGTCACGTCGACGGCGGCGGTGACCCCGTGCTTCCACTCCCGGTCCATCAACACGTTGAACAGGTGGCGGTGCAGGTCGTCCATCGCGTCGTCTTCTTCGCGAATCCTGGCGGCCTTCTCCGGATCTCGGGTGACCAGCACCTCTTGCGCGCTGTTGCCCAACTCCACGGCGACCCTGCCCATTTCGGCGAAGTAGCCGTTGACCTCTTCGGGCAGGGCGTGCTGCGGGTGACGGCGCCTGGCGATCTTGGCGACGTGCAGCGCCAGCGCGCCCATCCGGTCGACGTCGGCAACGATCTGGATCGAGCTCACGATCGCGCGCAGGTCGCCTGCCACCGGTGCCTGCAACGCCAGCAACACGAATGCGGCCTCCTCGGCGCGCGTGCTCATGGTGGCGATCTGCTCGTGATCGGTGATGACCTGCTCGGCGAGTGCCAGATCGGCCTGCAGCAGGGCCTGGGTGGCGCGCTCCATGGCGCCGCCTGCCAGCCCGCACATCTCGCCGAGCTGGTCCGTCAGGGCGGTCAGTTGCTCATGGTAAGCGGTACGCATGCGCCAAGCCTACGGTCTGGCGCTCCGATCGGTCACGCCGTCGACGGTGAACGAAAGGTGAATGCCACCTGCCACGATGACGGTTCCGGGGTCACTCGCAGGTGGTATCGGCGGCGTTGGTGACCGTCAAGTCCTCGGGCAGGTGGGTCGGTTCGCTGCTGGTGCCCTTGAGCACGTGGACCTGGATCGGCGAGCCGCTCGGCGTCGGAGGCGCAACCGAGGCGAAGTCGGACCCGAGCACGACCCGGATCGTGGTGCCCATGCCCGTCACCCGCTCGATGGTGGGGTTCGAGAACGACGACGCGACGGTGGCCGCGGCCTGCTCGTTGCCCGCGGAGAAGAACACCGTGGTCGAGGCCAGCGGTCCTGGGTAGTCGTCGGGATCGGTGACGTTGAAGCCGTGCTGCTGCAGCTCGCTGGCCGCGACCGTCGCCAAGCCGCTCTCGCCTGTCGAGTTGGAGACGCGCACGGTGATCTCGCCGGGACTCGTGGTGACGGCATCGACCAGCTCGCCGTTGGCTGCGCTTGGCGCCGGCTGGTTGCTCGTCGGGGTTTTCGGCACCGGCGTGTTGTCGGCGTTCTTCTCCTCGGGCAGCGGGTCGTCGTTGATGATCGCGTCGAACAGCGCGCGCATGTCCTCGGTGCGTGGCGGCTCGTTGCCCTCGGAGTCGGTGACGCCGGTCGGCACGGTGACGAAGGTGATGCGGCCGGCGTTCACGCCCTGGAGCGACTGACCGAGGTCGACGAGGTCCTTGGTCTGGATGTTGTCGACGTAGCTATCGTCGATGAACATGTTGACGACGTTGTTGAGCTTGCTGAGGCTGAAGAACACTTCCTTGGAGATCAGCGAGCGCAGCAGCGAGGACAGGAACAGCTGCTGGCGCTTGATGCGTCCGTAGTCGCCGTTGGTCTCGGTGGTGACCTGCCGCGCGCGCACGTACTGCAGGGCGGTGTGGCCGTCGATCATCTGGCGGCCGGAGTTGGCCAGCACGGTGCCCAGCTCGTAGTCCTCCAGCGGCGTCGTACTGCACACCTCGACCCCGCCGACGGCATCGACCATCTTCGCGAAGCCGGAGAAGTCGACCGCCATGAACCTGTTGATGGACAACCCCGACAACTTCTGGATTACCTTGACCAGACACTTGGGCCCACCGAACGAGTAGGCGGAGTTGAGCTTGGTCTCGGTGTAGACCTGGTCGGGGCCGTAGCTCTCGGTGTCCGCGTCGTAGAGCGGGCCGTATGCACCCGTCTCGGGGTTCCACGGCTCGCACTTGATCGGCGTGATGGCCAGATCGCGTGGGAAGGACACGGCGACAACACGTTTGCGGTTGGCCGGAATGTTCACCAGCATGACCGTGTCGGAACGCGCGCCCGCGGCGTCAGCGGTGTTGCCGGCGCCCATGTCGCTGTTCTGGCCGATGCGGCTGTCGACGCCGACGATCAGGAAGTTCTCGTCGCCGAACTGCGCGTTGGGGTCGAGGATGTCGCGTGAGTTGGGGTCGAGGGCAGAGACCTTGTTCAGGCTCCGGTTCTTCTCCGACTGCCATTGCCACGCAGCGCCAGTGATCGCCAGCGCGCATATGGCGATCAGGGCTGCTGCCACCCGCCCGGCGACCATCGCGGTGTGGCGGCTGCGATGCGGCGCAGGCTTCGTGCGTGCCTGCACGTCGATGGCACCCCTCGCGGGGCGTCGCGCGTCGGTAAGGATCGGTACTTCGGAGTCGTACAGAGCGACCGGCGGCATGACCTCGGTGGCGGGGTCGTGGTCCCTGCCGGCCGCAACGTGCGGCTCCGAGTACGCGGGCAGCGGAGGTTCTGGCTCGGCGCGGTGGCGCGTCGGCTCCTCGTCCGGCCGGGTTCCCGAGACCTTGGCGATGAGGTCTGCGACCGTCAGCGCGCCGGCGTGGTGTGCCGCCGGCTCGTCGTGCCGATTGCCGTCGGCCTCATCGGGAGCCTTGGAACTTCGGTTGCGTTCCCACGGCGCGGCGCCTGGCACCGGCCGCGCGGATCGGGTAAGCCATTGTTTGTCGCCGTTGGGACCACCCGGGCCCGGCGAAGCGGGACGGCCAGGAGTGGCGTTGTCGCCGTCACTCATGTCGTACCGGCCTCCGACTCCCAGGCGTGTCGCGCCCGGCTTCCATAACGTTCAGGTGCAGATTCTCTGCGTGCTTCCTGTTTCTTTAGCAGCACATTTTCGGCTCCGCCACCGGAGCCGTCGCAATAAGACCCTCATCGTACTGAGACAACCTAAGACGGAGCCAGTCGAAGAAAGTGTCAGTGCCGTCTCAGAGTGGTCTCAGCACATCTCGGTGCCGCGACGGATCAGCCTCCGGAGTTCATCACGTCGGCGCCCTCGGGCACCGTGCAGTCTTCCGGATCGTTGAGCCAGCCCTCCGGAAGTGACACCGATCCTGGCGAGCCCTGGCGTCCCCGCGGACCCTCTGCCGCGCGCGGGAATGGCACGTCCGGATCGAGTCGCGACAGCAGGTCGTCGAGTTCTGCCAGCGTCTTGACCAGTGCCAATGCCCGCCGCAGGTCGGCTCCCGCGGGAAATCCGTGCATGTACCACGCGACGTGCTTGCGGATGTCACGCATTCCCTTGTCCTCGCCGAAGTGTTCGGCAAGCAGCTCGCCGTGCCGGCGGATGATCGAGGCGACCTCGCCGAGCGTCGGCGGCGTCGGCACGTCGCGGCCGGAGAAGGCGGCGGAGAGTTCGGCAAACATCCAAGGCCTGCCGAGACAACCCCGCCCGATGACGACTCCGTCACACCCCGTCGACGCCATCATGGCGAGCGCATCGTCGGCGTCGAAGATGTCGCCGTTGCCCAGCACGGGAACGTCGGTGACGTGTTGCTTGAGTTGGGCGATCTGATCCCAGTCCGCAGTGCCCGAGTAGCGCTGGGCGGCGGTGCGAGCGTGCAGTGCGACGGCGGCCGCGCCCTCCTCGGCGGCGATCCGCCCCGCGTCGAGATGCGTGTGGTGGGCGTCGTCGATGCCGATCCGGAACTTCACCGTCACCGGGATGTCGGTGCCCTCGGTGGCGCGTACGGCTGCGGCCACGATCTGGCCGAACAGCCTGCGCTTGAACGGCAGCGCTGCGCCGCCGCCCCGCCGGGTGACCTTGGGCACGGGACAGCCGAAGTTCATGTCGATGTGGTCGGCCATGCCCTCGTCGGCGATCATCTTGGCCGCGGCGAAGGTGGTCTCCGGGTCGACGGTGTACAGCTGCAGCGACCGCGGCGACTCGTCGGGCGCGAACGTGGTCATGTGCATGGTGACCGGATGCCGCTCGACGAGTGCGCGGGCCGTGACCATCTCACACACGTACAGCCCGCTGACGGTGCCCGCCCGCGCCAGTTCGAGCTCGCGGCACAGGGTGCGGAACGCCACGTTCGTGACGCCCGCCATCGGGGCCAGCACCACGGGGCTACGCAAAGCGATTGGCCCGATTTGCAGCTCCCCGGCCGCTGATGCGGGCTGAGCTGTGTCTAGGACGCTGCCGATGCCGATGTCGTCACCAGGAGGTTCTTCATGGCCTTCTTCTCGGCGACCTTCTTCTCGCGTTCGAGGCGCCGCTCCTTGGCGAGCTCGAACTTCTGGCAGGTGTCCTCGAGCTCCTCGACCAGCTTGCCGAGGTCGTCGCGCAACTCGGCGGCTTCGCCGGTGAAGTCCTCGCGCTCGAAGATGCGCCACTTCTTGAGTACCGGCATCACCACGTCGTCGAGGTGAATGCGTGGGTCGTATACGCCGCCGACGGCGATGATCACGGCCTTGCGACGGAACTCGGGCACGGTGTAGCCGGGCATCTTGAAGTTGCGCAGGACGCGGTGCAGTGACTTCATCGCCTGGTTGGGGGCGATGTCCAGGCCGGCGGCCGATACGTCGCGGTAGAAGATCATGTGCAGGTTCTCGTCCGCGGAGACGCGGCCGAGCAGCTGGTCGGCGATGGGCTCGTTGCAGGCCTTGCCGGTGTTGCGGTGCGAGACCCGGGTGGCGAGTTCCTGGAACGTCACGTAGATGACCGAGTCGAAGAGACTCTCGGCGAACATCTCGCCCTGCTGGCCCTGGCCGGGGCTGAACCCACGGGTGACCTGCTCGACGCGCAGCTCCTCGAGCTCGATCGGATCGATCGCGCGGGTGACGATGAGGTAGTCGCGCAGCGCGATGCCGTGCCGGTTCTCCTCGGCGGTCCAGCGATTGACCCACCAGCCCCATGGGCCGTCCATGCTGAAGTTCATCGCGATCTCGCGGTGATACGACGGGAGGTTGTCCTCGGTGAGGAGGTTCTGCAGCATCGCGGTCTGGGCGACCTCCGAGAGCTTCGACTGCTCGGGATCCCAGTCCTCGCCGCCGAGCGCGTAGAAGTTCTTGCCGTCGGACCACGGGATGTAGTCGTGCGGGTTCCAGTCCTTGCGCATCGTCAGGTGGCGGTTGATGTTCTGCTCGACCACCGGCTCGAGTTCGTGCAGTAGCTGCAGGTCTGTCAACTCGGTCGACATGAAACCTCCCAGTTATCTGTACCTGTTGGTAGCACTCAATATATCTGTGTACCCCGGTGACATCAAGTCTATGGACACTTGGATGTTACGGGTGTTGTCTAGCTATCCCTGATCTGCCGCTCGGGACTGTACGATTCCTGTGGGTACCCGGCTCCCCGGCAAACCAATCCGCCTCGGCGTTGACGAAAGGTCGCAACCGACGTGAAGAAACTTCTTGTTCTCGGCGCAGGTGCGTGTAGCGCTGCAGCGGTCGCGTTGACGATGGTCGGTGGCGGAGTCGCGAACGCCGATGACGGGATCGTCGGGCAGTACTACAAGGACGCCAAGGGGAAGATCAGCCAGATGGGCATGACCCCTGTCGTCGCGACTACCGTTGGCGATCGCAAGGATTGGGACAACTGCATCGTCTCGAGCGCCAATAAGTCGTCCTTCCTGGACGGGTCCGGCAACAAGTCCGGGAACACGATGCTCGTCAACCTGAACTGCTACTCCAAGTACGGCACGGCACTGTGGCCGGGTTACTCGCTGGCGAGTCCCGAGGGCCGCAAGATGTGGGAGGCCGATATGGCGGCAAAGAAGAAGAAAGAGGCCGACGCCGCTGCCGCCGCGGCCGCCGCCCAGCAACAAGAGCAGGATCAGCTCGCCGCGGTGGATGCCCAGCAGGCTGGCGAATAGTCCCGAGTTCATCACCCGAGCAGTTCCTTCGGACTAGTTGCGCGAACGCTGCGCAGGCGGTCTGTCAGCGGTACTATCCCCGTCGAGCAAGGCTGTTTCGACTGGCAGATAGGGCTACCGTGAAGAAGCTCATCGTTTTTGGTTCCGGCGCGCTTGGTGCGCTGGCTCTTTCGACCGTTTTCGGTACTGGCGTCGCTTCGGCGGATGACTATGCGGGGCAGAAGTACTCCGACGCATCGTCGGCGGCCAGCGATGCGGGCCAGACGGTCGTCGTGGCGGCGCGGGTGGGCGACAAGGTTTCGCAGGACGACTGCGTGGTCACACGGTCGCAGACCGCGCCCTTCGCCAGCGCGAACGACGGCGCGCACGTCGCCAGCACCGTGCAGTTCTACTTGAATTGCAACGGCGGCTACGCGACCGCCGGGATGCCCGGCCCCTCGCTGGGCAGTCCTGAGGGTCGCTCGGCGAAGGCGGCGGCAGACGAGGCCGCAGCGCAGGCTGCATCCGAGGAAGAGGCCGCGCTCGCCGCGGTCTCCACCCCCAATCAGTAACTAGTGGGTTGACGCCCGGCTGAGCAGCATGTCGACGCAGTAGTCGATGAACTGCTCGCGGGTGCTCGCCAACCGGCCGTTCAGATAGGCCGTGAACAGCGCCGACAGTGCGCCGACCAGACCCGTGGCCACCATGGCCTGCACGGCGGGATCGGTGATCCGGGTCAGTTTGCGCTGCAGCAGGTCGATGAAGGTCGGCATCCAATCGGCGCCCGACTTCGTCAGCACCGGTTCCCGTTGGGGCGCGATGAGTAGAACCCGGCCGCGGACCGGGTCGTCCACCATCAGTGCGACGAATCGTTCGACGGCGTCGCGCGGGGTGTCCGACGAGGTCAGGGCTGCCATCGCGGTGCTGCAGACGTGGTCGTACACGGCGCGGACGAACTCGTCGCGGTCGGTGAAGCTCTCGTAGAAGTAGCGCTCGGTCAGGCTCGCTTCACGACAGACCGCGCGCACGGTCAGGGCAGGCCCGGCTTCGCCACCCAGCAATCCGACGCCCGCCGCGACGAGTTCGTCGCGCCGCAGCATCTGACGGTCCTGCAGTGGTACGCCGGACCATCGGCCCTGTCGTTGACCGGAAGGCACATGGCTCCTAAACTTCAAGTGACAACGCTCGTAGTCAGAGTAAACCGCCTGACGATTCAGGAGAATCTCGCCAGTGACACAAGATACGTCTGAGGTGTGTCCGGTAGCTAGCCCTGCGGATGCAGTCGGCAGCGGCTGCCCCGTCGCGCCCGGCGGATACGAGGCCCCGCCGCTTCCGCTCGGCCCGGATTCGATCACCTGGAAGTACTTCGGTGACTGGCGCGGCATGCTGCAAGGTCCGTGGGCCGGGTCGATGCAGAACATGCACCCGCAACTCGGCGCGGCGGTCGAGGAGCACTCCATCTTCTTCCAGGAACGCTGGCCGCGACTGCTGCGCTCGCTGTACCCGATCGGCGGGGTGGTCTTCGACGGCGAGCGCGCACCGCAGACCGGAGCCGAGGTCCGCGACTATCACGTCGACATCAAGGGCGTCGACGCTCAAGGCAGGCGCTATCACGCGTTGAATCCCGAGGTCTTCTACTGGGCGCACTCGACGTTCTTCGTCGGCACCCTGATCGTCGCGGAGCGCCTCGCAGGCGGTATCACCGAGGCCGAGAAGCGTCAGATGTTCGACGAGCACGTCCAGTGGTACTCGATGTACGGCATGAGCATGCGGCCGGTGCCCAAGACCTGGGAGGAATTCCAGGTGTATTGGGAACACATGTGCCGCAACGTGTTGGAGAACAACAAGGCCGCGCGTGACGTGCTCGATCTGAGCGAGCTGCCCAAGCCGCCGTTCGCAGCGAAGATGCCCGATTGGATGTGGGCACTGCAGCGCAATTACGTGGTGCACCCGTTGTTCGTCTGGTTCACCGTCGGCCTGTACCACCCCGCGGTGCGCGAGTTGATGGGCTACACCTGGTCCGAGCGCGACGAGCGCCGGCACCGACTGCTCGGGAAGGTCATCGGCAAGGTGTTCAGGCTGGTGCCGTCGCGGCACCGGATGCATCCGCGGGCGCGTGGCGGCTGGGATCGCGCCACTGGCCGGCTTCCGGTCGACGCGCCGCTGGTGCACACGCCCGCGCGAAATCTGCCGCCAGTTGGGCACCGCGACAACGGAATTCACTACTGCCCGAAGGTCTGACACATCTGGCCGCGGTGTGGCCCGTCCACGTCGCGGGGATCGCCGAACCGGGTGGAGTGCGGAAGCCGCTTCTGGTGGGGACGACATAGCCGTCGCTTGAGCGCGATGTCACGGCTTCGGTATCCCGGGCCCGGCACGGACGATGCTGAAGTGAATCCAGCAACTGGATTCTGTTCGGACGTCAATTTCTGACCCGTCGAATCTTTCATAGCCTTCAATCGCTATTTCATGCATAGATCGAGCTGCGGGGATTGGGCGGAATCTCACCGAGTTTGCCGCACACCCTGGGCCGGACGGGTTCAAGTAAAGCATCGCCCGTTCGCCATAAATGCACCTAGTTTTCCTGCATACTCCCGCAATGTCTGTGAACGAAGGAACCGTATCCAGCCGGGTAACTGCTCGTGTCTACCGCTTGGGATTCAACCCGTACGTCATGAAGGCCTTCGCGAAGGTCTTCTACCCTCTCTTCACCCGCTTGGTCGCAGGGGACGGCCAGTTCCTCAATGACGGTTACGAGGAAGATCCACCGATGGCTCTGCCGCTGGCGGCGTCGGACGAGCCAAACCGGTTTCCCATCCAGCTCTACCACCGCACGGCGACCCAGGCGGATCTCAGCGGCAAACGGGTGTTGGAGGTCGGTTCCGGTCACGGAGGCGGGGCCTCCTACCTCACCCGCACCTTGCAACCAGCCTCCTACACGGGGCTCGACTTGAACCCGGCCGCCATCGCGTCGTGCCGGGAGCGGCATGACGTGCCCGGCTTGGACTTCGTGCACGGCAACGCAGAGGACCTGCCGTTTGCCGTCGAGACCTTCGACGCGGTGGTCAATGTCGAATCCTCACACTGTTACCCACACTTCTCCCGTTTCCTCGCCGAGGTGGCCCGCGTGCTGTGTCCGGGAGGGCACTTCCTGTACACCGATCTCCGCCCGAGGCTCGGCACGGCAGATTGGGAGGCGGCGCTAGCCGGCGCCCCGTTGCGGATGGTGTCGGAAAGGGTCATCAATGCCGAGGTCCTGCGCGCTCTCGATGAGAGATCGGACGGGTCTCTGGAAGTGCTCAGCCGCCAGCTGCCAGGGCCATTGCAGGGCATAGGGCGCGAGGCCTACCACGTGAAGGGCTCGCGGTTCTACCGCGACCTGGACTCGGGCGAGTTCTCCTGGCGGATGTACTACTTCGTCAAGGACTGAGTCCGCGCCCATCGCCACAGCAAACCCTCAGCACGACCACAGCGGGTGGCGTAACCCTGTGTAGATGCTGACGATCACGGCGGCCAACTCGCCAGGCAAGCCTCGCGGCCAGACTGCCTTCGACGGCCCAAGGCGCGGCGAGGGGCAAACCTAGACGATGGCGATGCCAGCAACGGCGTCGTCCCGCGAGCCCATGTCAAGTGTCGCGGCATCCGTCGTCACGCTGTTCGCTGAATGCAACAATTGGCCCCGCGGTGGCGATGTGCGTGGCGCGGTGAGGCCAGGCATTTGCTGGTGGCGCGACGGCGACTCGGTTGTGGTTGGCGCTCGAATGTGCGTCAAGGGGTGTGTTTTTCGTCACCACCGCTGGCAGCGCACCTGTGAGCGATACCGTCCTTCTCACAGGAACGCCGGCGGTGTCTGCTAGAGGTCGGCAACGAATCGGCGGATAGCTGTTAACCAATTGATCAGCGCAAGTTCCGAATCACGGCCGACCAGCTGTACTCGAAGATCGTTGGGTCTCGCCGCCGAACACCGCGTTGCTGGGCAGCGTCGTTTTGGCGACGGTGAAGCCAGCCACCGACGTTGACTCGTGGTCCTGCCAGGCGGCCGCGCTAACCTTGTCGACGATGACCCACCGCTACGCGAGCAAAGCGGACACCGAAACACGCACAGGCGATGTCCAACGTCGCCGGGTGCGAAAGTGGGTGATCAGAACAGCGGTGTTGGTGTCCGTGGTCGCGGCGATCGTGCTCTCCGCGATGGGGCGCCAGCACGATGCGACGGCTTCTGGTCCGGCCCCTGCGCCCGCAGCCGCGTCCGGCGTGCCGTTGAAGGGGGATTTCAGCGGGTCCGGTGCGGGCACGTTGTTGTCGGCCAGCACGATGCCGACGCTCGATCGGCGGCTCTTGGAGGTGACGTCGCTTGCTGCCCGGATAACCTATGCGTCCACCAATGCGTTCGACGGCACGACGCAAGTCTCCGGGACGGTTGTCGTCCCGCAGGGAAAGCCTCCGAGTGGAGGTTGGCCCATCGTGGCGTATGGCCACTCCACCACCGGCATTCAGTCCGACTGCGCACCGTCCCTGGATTCGACGTTGCTCCATTTCTCGACGCCGATCACGGGTCTGGTGCAGGCCGGCTACGTCGTCGTGATGTCCGATTATCAGGGGCTTGGGCTCGACCAGTGGCATCATCCGTACCTGGATTCGACGACGCTGGGCTACAACGTCATTGATTCGGTGAAGGCCGCTCGCAAACTCGTTGCCGACGCCTCGAATCGATGGCTGGCATTCGGCACGTCCGAAGGGGCGCAGGCGGCATGGGCGGCCAACGAGTTGGCGCCGGACTATGCCGGCGGGCTCACGCTGGTTGGGGCGGTGAGCGTGTCACCGCCTGCCGATATCGACGGGTTCGCTGACGCGGCGGCGGCCGGCACATTGACCCCTGACCAGATGCCGGTGCTGCAGTGGCTCCTTGCTTCGCTCAAGGACCTGTACCCCGACCTCAAACTCGACGACTATCGACGGGGGATCGTCGCCGACAAGTGGGACGTGCTGTCGGCGTGCCGCGGTCCGGCGGCCGGAGAGCGCGCGAAGATTGCGGGTCAAATAACCGCGGATGATCTGCGACCCAGTAGCCCTGCCGCGGTGGACACGCTCCGTGGGTACTTGGACAAGTCCAGCCTGCCGCAAGGGCCCACTGCGGCTCCAATGCTCGTAATCTACGGCGGGAGCGATGCTTTGATCCCCCCGGCGTGGACGGAGCAGGCACTAGACAAGGCCTGCGGGATGGGCGACGTCATTCAAATTCAGCTCCAGCCCGACAAGGGCGCCGAGGGCATCGACGCATCCGTGGCGGATGGGTGGGTCGACGCGCGCTTCAACGGCGGTGAAGCGCAGAACGACTGTACGTCGTTTCTCGCAGGCCCCGACCGGCTCGGAGAGCCGCAGGGACTAGCAGGGTGACACTGGCTGTGCAGTCGATCTCGCTGCTTCACGGTTGGGCACCGATCACATTTCAGGTGATCGCCGCGGTGACCTTGGTGCTCGCGATCGGATGGCGTACGGGCCGGTGGCGCCTGCTCTGGGTACCGGCGTTCCTAGTGTTCGGAGCTGCCGTTGCGGCGATCACCTATTGGTATGGCGAGTTCAGTGGCATTGCCGATCGTGGCATGCCGCCGATGTTGTGGATTTGGATTGCGCTGACCGGGTTGGCCTTTGGCGTGCTGGTCTTCGGGTGGCGCGGAGTCCGGTGGTGGCAGCGCGGCGTTTCCGTGCTGGCCGTCGTGTTGTGCGTGTTGTGCGCGGGATCGGCCGTCAATGTGTGGACGGGGTACTTCCCGACGGTGCAGAGCGCTTGGGGCCAGCTCACCGGCGGTCGGCTGCCAGGCCAGACCGATGAGGCGTCCGCTGACGCGATGCGCCAGCGTGGCGTCAAGCCCACGGAGGGCACCATCGTGACGGTGACGATCCCAGACGATGCGTCGGGTTTCACGCACCGAGATGAATACGTGTATTTGCCGCCGGCGTGGTACGCCACCAATCCTCCGCCGAAGTTGCCGGCAGTGATGATGATCGGCGGCGAGTTCGGCACCCCCGCAGACTGGTTGCGCAGCGGCAATGCGCAAACAACGATCGACGATTTCGCAGCCAAGCACGCGGGTGTTGCCCCAGTGCTGGTGTTCGTCGACACGGCAGGCTCCTTCATCAAGGACACCGAGTGCGTCAATGGCGTTCGCGGCAACGTCGCCGATCACCTGACCAAAGACGTGGTGCCCTATGTGATCTCACACTTCGGGGTGAGCCCGGATCCCGCCAACTGGGGCGTTGCGGGCTGGTCGATGGGCGGCACGTGCGCGGCGACGCTCACCGTCACGCATCCGGAACTGTTCAGCGCATTCGTCGACATCGATGGCGACGTGTTCCCGAATGCCGGCCAGAAGGACCAGACCATCTTCCGGCTCTACGACGGCGACGAGCAGGCCTGGGCAGCGTTCGATCCAACCACCGTGATGACCGCGCATGGTCCCTACACCGGAGTGGCTGGGTGGTTCGGGGTGTCGGATCCCAACGTCCCAAGCGTGCACCACGACGGAACGGTGGGGGTTGGCGCGCCCACCGAGGCCGAGCCCGAGGCTCCGGACGGCATTTCGGAGGGGGCCAACTACTTGTGCGCGCTAGCCAGCAGCAACGGCATCGAGTGTTCGGTGGTGGCCGAGCCGACCAAGCACGACTGGCCATCCGGGGCGCAGCAGTTCGCCAACGCCCTGCCGTGGCTGGCCGGAAGGATCGGCACTCCAGGGGTTCCGCAGGTACCGCTTCCCGGTTCCGGTGCGGACCCAAACCAACAGGGCGTCGGTCACTAGCCCGGTCGGCGCGGGGCGGACTGCGCGGCGACGGTGATCCCGTTGTGCGCCAACCTAACTGCAGCAGTTTGGGTCGAGTACGGTGCACAGAGCTATCAAGGCATCACGCCGTGGCCGGTGATAGACGTTCATCCCATGTCGCTCTGACTCCACCAACCCCGCGCGGCGCAGTTGCGAAAGATGGTGACTCACCGTCGATTCGCTGAGCCCGACTGCCCCGGCAAGGTCGCAGCTGCAAACCTCGCCTGCTGACGAGCTGAAGAGCAACGAGACGAGTTTGACGCGAACCGGGTCGGCCAGTGCCTTGAGTCGCAGTGCGATCTCCAACGCAGCAGCGTCGTCCAGCGGCCCAGCGGCGACGGGGGAGCAGCACACGGGCGCGGACATATCGACGACCGGCAACGTCTTCGGCATGGACTCGATACTGCCATAAACATTGACATATGTCGAAGAGGTATCGCATGATCGAAGACGTCAGTTCGATGTATGTCTCACAGGTACGGAGTCATCATGTCCCGTCTTCAACTCGCGCTCAACGTCGACGACCTCACCGAGGCGATCACCTTCTACTCGACGCTGTTCAACACCGAACCGGCCAAGGTCAAGCCGGGCTATGCGAACTTCGCCGTGGCCGAACCGCCGCTCAAGCTGGTGCTGATCGAGAACCCCGGCAAGGGTGGGTCGTTGAACCATCTTGGCGTCGAGGTTGATTCGAGCGAGACCGTTCGCTCCGAGATCGCGCGTTTGGCGGGCGCAGGACTGTTCACCGAGGAGGAGATGAACACCACCTGCTGCTTCGCGACGCAGGACAAGGTGTGGGTCACCGCGCCCGATGACGAGAAGTGGGAGGTCTACACCAAGTTGGCGGATGCCGAGACCTTCGGCGCGTCCGGTCCCAGTCAGGCCGATGCCGACGTCTGCGATTGCGGCCCGAAAGCTGCGGGGTGACCGCACCGGTCGTCGGCAAGCTCTCGACGCTGGACCGTTATCTGCCGTTGTGGATCGGCGCCGCGATGGTCGGTGGGCTACTGCTTGGTCGTGTTGTCCCGCAAGTGAATCAGGGTCTGAATCACGTTCAGGTCGATGGCATCTCGCTGCCGATCGCGCTCGGCTTGTTGATCATGATGTATCCGGTATTGGCCAAGGTGCGGTACGACCGGCTGGACACGGTGACCGGCGATCGCAAGCTGCTGCTGAGCTCGCTCGTACTGAACTGGCTGATCGGTCCGGCGGTGATGTTCGCGCTGGCGTGGCTGCTGCTGCCGGATCTACCGGAGTACCGCACGGGCCTGATCATCGTCGGCCTGGCGCGGTGCATCGCGATGGTGATCATCTGGAATGACCTCGCCTGCGGTGACCGTGAGGCGGCGGCAGTCCTGGTGGCGCTCAACTCGATCTTCCAGGTACTGATGTTCGCGGTGTTGGGATGGTTCTACCTGTCGGTGCTGCCCGGCTGGCTCGGCCTCGAACGGGCCACCGTCACCACGTCACCGTGGCAGATCGCGAAGTCGGTCCTCGTCTTCCTTGGCATCCCGCTGGTGGCCGGCTACCTGTCGCGGCGGTTGGGTGAAAGGGCCAAGGGACGCGCTTGGTACGAGTCGACGTTCCTGCCGAGGATCGGTCCCTGGGCTCTGTATGGCCTGCTCTTCACCATCGTGGTCCTGTTCGCTCTTCAGGGGGACCAGATCATCGGCCGCCCGCTGGACGTGGCCCGCATCGCGCTCCCGCTGCTGGCGTACTTCGCCATCATGTGGGGCGGCGGGTACGCAGTCGGGGCCGCGCTCGGGTTGGGCTACGCGCGCACCGCCACGCTTGCGTTCACCGCTGCGGGCAACAACTTCGAGCTGGCGATCGCCGTCGCCATCGCCACCTACGGCGCGACGTCCGGACAGGCACTTGCCGGCGTCGTCGGCCCGCTGATCGAAGTGCCCGTGCTCGTCGCCCTGGTCTACGTGTCACTGGCACTGCGGCCCAAAATCGCCGAACGGAGAACGCAATGAGTACCCCAACCGTGCTGTTCCTCTGCACGCACAATGCCGGGCGCTCACAAATGGCTCTTGGCTTCTTCACCGCGCTCGCCGGCGGGGAAGCGATCGGGTACTCCGGCGGCTCGGAACCCGCATCCGAGATCAACGCTGCAGCGGTCGCCGCCATGGCTGAGAAGGGCATCGACATCACGGGACAGCAGCCGCAGCGGTGGACCGACGCGATGCTTCACCAGGCCGACGTCGTCGTCACGATGGGCTGCGGTGACACCTGCCCGTACGTTCCCGGACGGCGCTACGCGGACTGGCCACTGGCCGATCCTGCAGGACAGCCGCTGGAGGCGGTGCGCCCAGTGCGGGACGAGATCGAACAGCGCGTCCGGCAACTACTCGGGGAGTTGGGCGTGCAACCGGCCGAGTAATCCGGCCAGCGTGGTGCCCCCACCAGGGCTCGAACCTGGGACCTGCGGATTAAAAGTCCGTAGCTCTACCAACTGAGCTATAGGGGCGCGGTGAATCAGGATACTGGCCGCCGTGTGCGGTGTCGGGAGGGGAGCAACTCCAGAAGCAACCGACCCTCGTTTGAGGATTCGGGTCTCGGTACCCTAAGCTATCCAAGCTCCCAACGTGTTGGCGTTGCGAGTACCCCGGAGAGATTCGGCTTGGCCCCCTTCGTCTAGCGGCCTAGGACGCCGCCCTTTCAAGGCGGTAGCGCGGGTTCGAATCCCGTAGGGGGTACGTCGCAGCACCATTACGATGGTGGTGCACAAGCAAGGCCCTGTGGCGCAGTTGGTTAGCGCGCCGCCCTGTCACGGCGGAGGTCGCGGGTTCGAGTCCCGTCAGGGTCGCAAGTACGGCGAGGCACGTGCTGCCTTCCGGCCAGGTAGCTCAGTTGGTACGAGCGTCCGCCTGAAAAGCGGAAGGTCGCCGGTTCGATCCCGGCCCTGGCCACCACGAATACTTGCAGTTCAGATCCCTACTTGAGGGTCTTCTTGCCACCGTGCAGGAGAGTGATCAGCCCAGCGACCTGGCCCTCGGTCTTGGCGTCGCGCGCGAAGGACGTCAGCAGCATCATCGGCTTGAACTTCTGCCGGGTGATCGCCTTGGCGAAGGTGAATTCCTTCAGGCCGTCGGGGCCGTGGATGCGTCCGAAGCCGGACTGGCCGACACCGCCGAACGGGAGTGCTGGTACGCCGGCGAAGGACACCACTGAGTTGATCGACGTCATTCCCGAGCGCACTCTGCGGGCGATGTCGACACCGTTCTTCTTGGCGAAGACCGCCCCGGCGAGTCCGTACTTCGTGGCGTTGGTGAGCTCGATCGCTTCGTCCATGTTCTTGACCGGATTGATCGCGAGGGTCGGCCCGAAGGTCTCGTCGGTCATCTCGGTCGAGTGCTCGGGCACGTGGGTGAGGATCGTCGGTTGGACGAAGCGCTCACCGACCGCGTCCGCACCGCCGAGCACGACGGTGGCGCCCTTGGCGATGGCGTCGACGATGTGGCTCTTGATGATGCCGAGTTGCGACGGCATGGTGATCGGGCCGATGTTGCCGTCGGGGCCGGCGTGCAGCACCTTGGCTTGACTGGTGATCTGCTCCATGAAGGAGTCGAAGACCTTCTCGTGCACGTAGACCCGCTCGGTGCCGATGCACGTCTGGCCGGCATTGGACATCCCGCCCCACAGGGCCGCTTCGGCGGCCTTGGTCAGGTCGGCGTCCTCGTCGACTATCAGCGAGTCCTTGCCGCCGGCTTCGATCAGCACGGGCGTCAGGTTCTCGGCGCATGCGGCCATGACCTTCTTGCCGGTCGCACCCGAACCGGTGAATGCGAGCTTGTCGACGGCCGCGGTGCAGAGCGCATTGCCGGTCTCGCCGAGACCGGTGACGACTTGGAACACCGGACGACCGCCGACGACCTCGGTGAACTTGTCGGCGAGCCACTCCCCAACGCCGGGGGTGTACTCGCTGGGCTTGAACACCACGGCGTTGCCCGCCGCGAGCGCGTATGCGATGGAGCCGCATGGCGTGAACACCGGGTAGTTCCACGGCCCGATGACGCCGATGACGCCGAGCGGCTGGTACTCGACGGTCGAGGCCTGGTTGACCATGAGCAGACCCGACTTGACCTTTCGGCTGCCGAGCACCTTCTTGGCGTGCTTGGCCGCCCAGGCGATGTGGTCGATGGCCATGACGATCTCGAGTTGCGCGTCACCGGTCGGTTTGCCGGTCTCCAAACGCACCAACTCCGAGAGCACGGCGATGCGGCGGGTGATGACGCTGCGCCAGGTGAGCAGATAGTCGGCCCGCTCCTCGAACGAAAGGCCACCCCACCAGTCGGCAGCGTCGCGTGCGCGCTGCACCGCGGCGTCCACGTCTGCGCTGGAGTGAATGGGGTGCACGCCAACGACATCGCCGTTGGCGGGGTTGAGCGACTCGAAGGTTGCGCCGGATGAGGCTGTTGCGGATACGGGTGTTCCGACGGTGGCGGTCAACGTGACTCCTTGATGAGATCTGCGCATTTTTCGCCGACCATGATGGTCGGTGCATTGGTGTTGCCGCGCGGGACACGGGGCATGATCGACGCATCGGCCACCCGAAGTCCTTCTACGCCATGAACTTTGAGATCGGGGTCGACGACGCTGCCCTCCGCCGTGCCCATCGAGCAGGTTCCGACCGGGTGATAGACCGTCTGACCTATCCGGGCGATCGCCGCCATGATGTCGTCGGTCGTCGGGTTGAGTGATTCCGGATACAACGGCGCGGCAATGAATTTCGCAATCGGCCCCTGGCCGATGACGTCATACATCGTGCGGAATCCGGCAAGCATGGCGTCGAGGTCGGCGCTGTCGTCGAAGTAGCCCGGGTCGATCTCGGGGTGCCACGTCGGGTCAGCCGAGCGCAGCTTGAGGTAGCCCTTGCTCTCAACGCGCACCAGTGTCGGCGCGATGGTGAGCGCGCGCCGTACCGGCTCGTGCAGACCGTTGTCGTACAAGCCGGTCGGCAGCACGTGGAACTGCAGGTCGGGCGCGTCCATGTCGGGATGGGACTTGAAGAACGCGCCCGCCTCGGGGCCGTTGGAAGTCAGCGGCCCGCGGCCGGCCTTCTGCGCCCTCAACACGTTGCCGAACGACAGGAACTCGGCAAGATCGGTGGTGTCCTTGGTGTAGAACAGCCCCCCGCTTCCCGGATGGTCTTGCAGGTTCTGGCCGACGCCCGCCACGTCCACATTGACGTCGACGCCGTGTTCGCGCAGGTGCGCTCCGGGCCCGATGCCGGAGAGCATCAGCATCTGCGGGCTGGCGACGGCACCGGCGGACAGCACGATCTCGGCATTGGCGCGCGCCGTCTGGGTGACGCCACCACGCCGATAGGTGACCCCCGTCGCGCGGGCACCGTCCATGTCGATCTTCATCACGAACGCTTCGGTGCGCACCGTGAGATTGGATCGCTTGCTCGCCGGACGGATGTAGGCGTCCGCAACCGACCACCGGCGGCCCTTCTTGCAGGTGACCTGGTACAGGCCCGCGCCCTCCTGCTCGGCGCCGTTGAAGTCGTCGGTGCGCTTGAAACCCGCCGAGACGGCGGACTCCACGAACGCGTGGCTCAACTCGTGGCTGTAACGGCGGTCCTCGACGTGCAGCGGGCCGTCGGAGCCGTGGTACGGATCGCTCAGCCGGGTGTTGCCCTCGGACTTCTTGAAGTATGGAAGTACGTCGTCGTAACCCCATCCGGTTGCGCCATAGACGTCGCGCCACTCGTCATAGTCGGCGCGGTTGCCGCGGATGTAGACCATGGCGTTCATGGCCGAGCAGCCGCCGAGCGCCTTCATGCGCGGCCAGTCAGCCGGGCGGCCACCCAAGAACTTTTGCGGGGTCGTCTTATAGCCCCAGTCCCACTTGGTCTTGAACAACGTCGAGAACGCGACCGGCAAGCGGATCATGTCGTCGTCGTCCTCGGGCCCCGCTTCGAGCAGCAGCACGGACACGGCCGGATCCTCGCTAAGGCGCGCAGCGACGACGCCACCTGCGCTGCCCGATCCGATGACGATGTAGTCGAAGTTCTCCCCGGCCATGGTTCCCCCTTGGCTGGCGCATGATGCGCTTCACAAAACCTAATGCCGCGACGACTGTGACGCAATGGGTTCAACGTTTGCCCGGCAGGGTCAATTACATGCCGTAGCTGGTTGCCGATGTATGGCGGTGTTTCGCCACGATTGAGGTTCGACGCACGCGCCCGCACGCCGCTGCGCCGACATCACGTCGACGAGGGTCTCGTCGACGGCGACCGCACTGTCGGGTCACAATGTCACGATGACGACCGACCTGCGCCCCGACGGCGGAATCGCGTGACGCCAATGCCCCGCCTGACATCGCTGAGTCGCTCGGTCAAGGGAAACGTCGTCGTGGTCACGGGAGCCGCCAGCGGTATGGGGCGTGCGACCGCACATCTCCTCGCCGATGAGGGCGCCGCAGTCGGTGTCGTCGACCGCGATGCCGACGGGCTGGCACGCGTCTCCGATGAGATCAACGACGTGGGTGGCCGCGTCCACGCCGTCGTCGCGGACGTCGGCGACTCCGACGTCCCGGCGGCCGTCATCACCGAGATTCGAGAATCCCTAGGCGCGATCGACGGCCTGGTGAACAACGCCGGGGTGAGCATCCCGGTGCCGATCGACGGTGACGACTTCGAGGAGCACTGGGCGACCACCATGGCCATCAATCTGACCGCATACGCGCGGTTCGTTCGTGCGGCACTGCCCGATCTGCGCCGGGAGGGCAGGGGCCGGATCGTCAATGTGGCTTCGACGGAGGGCCTCGGCGCGACCGGCGGAATCTCGCCCTACACGGCCACCAAACACGGCGTGATCGGTCTGACGCGGTCGCTGGCGGTGGAACTCGGTCCGACCGGGGTGACGGTGAACTGTGTGTGCCCGGGCCCGATCAACACCGGAATGACCGCAATCATCCCCGACGAGATGAAGGCCACCTTCGCCCGCCGGCGAACGGCGTTGCGTCGCTACGGGGATCCCGAAGAGGTGGCGCACGCGACGTTGTCGCTGCTGCTCCCGGCCGCCTCGTACATCACCGGTGCGATACTCGTCGTCGACGGCGGCCTCACGATCCGTAATGCCTGACCGCCCAACGACTTTGGTTCGGCGTTGGTCGCGCTGGTGAACCGCCTCATCAGAGCGCCTTCTGCTCTGGTTGAGCCTGGATGGGCTTTGGCCACGGGGCAGGCACGGGCCGGGGACGGACGCGCTGCGGCCACCAGAACCACTTGCCCAACAGGGTCGCGAGCGACGGTGTCATGAACGACCGGATGACGAGGGTGTCGAAGAGCAGGCCCACGCCAATGGTGGTGCCGACTTGTCCGATGGTGGTGAATTGGCTTACCGCCATGGACGCCATGGTGAAGGCGAACACCAATCCGGCGGAGGTCACCACGGATCCGGTGCCGACCATGGCGCGGATCGTTCCCGTGTGTAGTCCGGCGTGGATCTCCTCCTTCATTCGGGAGACCAGTAGGAGGTTGTAGTCGGCGCCGACCGCCAAGAGGACGATGACCGACAACGGCAGGACCATCCAGTGCAGCGGTATCCCGATCACGTGTTGCCAGAGCAGGACTGAGAGGCCGAACGATGCACCGAGGGAAAGGACTACGGTCCCAACGATGACCGCGGCGGCGACGACCGCCCTGGTGAGCACCACCATGATGATGAAGATCAGGATGAGCGCGGCCACCGCGGCGATGAGCAGGTCGTAGTCGGCGCCTTCTTGCATGTCGTTGTACATGGCGGCGCTGCCACCCAGGTAGATCGAGGATCCTTCCAGCGGTGTGCCCTTGATCGCATCTTCTGCCGCCGTCTTGAGCGGCGCGATGCGCGAGGTGCCCTCCTGGGTCAACGGATCGCCTTGGTGAATGATGGTGAACCGCACGGCATGTCCGTCGGGGGACAGGAACAGCTTGATGCCCCGCTTGAAGTCGGCGTTGTCGAAGGCTTCCGGCGGAAGGTAGAACGAGTCGTCGTTCTTCGCCGCGTCGAACGCCTCGCCCATCGCGGTGGAGTTGTCCTGCGAGGCCATGGTCTGGTCTTGCTGAGTCTTTTGCGATTGGTACTGGTTCAGCATCATCTGCTTCTGATCCCTCATCGACTGGATCATCGCCGGCATGATGGCGACCATCTGGGGCATCAAGTCAGCAAGGCGTTGGATGTCGGGAACGAGGCCCGCAAGGTCGTCGGACATCGTGCTGATGCCATCGAGGGCGTCGAAGATCGACCGCACCGACCAGCAAACCGGGATGTCGAAGCAGTGAGGCTCCCAGTAGAAGTAGTTGCGCAGCGGGCGGAAGAAGTCGTCGAAATCCGCCATGTGGTCCCGCAATTCGTTGACGTCCATGGAGGTTGTCTTCATCTTGGCGGCCATGCTCTTCGTGACCTCGGCCATCTGCTGGGTGATGCTCTGCATCGTCTCCATCGAGTCGATGGTGACCTGCATGGCGTCGGCCTGTTTGAGGGTGTTCGCCATGGTCGTCTGTAGATAGTCGTTGTTCATGATCTGGCCGGTGCTGCTCTGGCTGATCGAGTAGGGAATCGTCGAGTGTTCGATCGGTTTGCCCTCGGGCCGGGTGATGGTCTGCACCTGAGCAATGCCGTGTACCCGCACGAGCGCTTTCGCGATCTTGTCGATGACCAGGAAGTCGGCCGGATTCCGCATGTCGTGATCGGTCTCGATCATCATCAGGTCGGGGTTCATCTTGGCCGGGGAGAAGTGCCGGTCTGCGGCCGCGTATCCGACGTTGGCTGGTACGTCATCGGGCAAGTAGATGCGGTCGTTGTAGGTGGTGTGGTAACCGGGAAGTGTCAATAGGCCGATCAGGGATATGGCGATGGCGCAGACCAGGATCGCGCCCGGCCAACGGACAGTCGCGGTACCGACCCGGCGCCACCCCTTGCTCCGCACGACGCGTCTGGGTTCCAACACGCGCCCGAATCTGCTGCACACCGAAATGACGGCCGGCCCAAGGGTCAGAGCGGCAGCGACGACGAGCACCATGCCGATCGACAAGGGAATGCCCATTGACTGGAAGTAGGGCAGTCGGGTGAAGTGCAGGCAGAGCGTTGCCCCGGCGATGGTCAGCCCCGAAGCCAGCACGACGTGCGCCGTGCCGTGGAACATCGTGTAGTAGGCCGATTCTCGGTCCTGGCCGATTCGGCGCGCCTCCTGATATCGACCGATCAGGAAGATCGCGTAGTCAGTGGCCGCGGCGATGGCCAACGTCACCACCAGGTTGGTTGCGAAGGTGGTCAGACCGAACACGCCGTGGTAGCCGAGAAATGCCACCAGGCCCCGGGAGCCGGCAAGCTCGAGCACGACCATCGTCACCACGATGAGCGTGGTGACAATCGATCGGTAGACGAGCAACAGCATGACGATGATGACGGCGAAGGTGAGCAGTTCGATCTGCTCCATGCTCTTGTCGCCGATGGTGTTTTGGTCCGCGGTCGTTGCCGCGGGACCCGTGACGTACGCCTTTACGCCTGCGGGGGCGGGGGTTTCGTCGGCGACGGCGCGAACCGCCTCCACCGACTCGTTGGCTAGGGCTTCCCCTTGATCGCCTGCGATGTAGACCTGGACGTAGGCCGCCTTGCCGTCGACGCTTTGGGCGCCAGACGCGGTGAACGAGTCGCCCCAGAAGTCTTGGACGTGCTGGACGTGCTTGGTGTCGGCCCTGAGCTTTTGAACTATCTCGTCGTAGAAGTGGTGTGCGTCGGCGCCCAACGTGTCGTCGCCTTCGAGCACGATCATCACCGAGCTGCTGGTGCGGTACTCCTGGAACACTTCGCCGACACGTTTGGTCGCGATCATCGACGGTGCGTCGTTGGGACTCATCGACACCGCACGCAGCTTGCCGACTTCTTCGAGCTGGGGCACGACGGTGTTGAGCAGGGCGATGATCGCTATCCACGCCAGGATGATCGGCACCGCGAAAGCGCGGATGAACCGTGGGATCCGTGGGTGTGCCCTGTGACGGGCAGTCGCTATTGCGTCGGTGGGTGTGTCGTCTACTGGTGCGCTCATGCCGATTTCACCAAGCAGAAGGTTTCGGCATTCACGCCTGTACTGGTCCTCTCGTCCTTGACCTCGTCATCGACGGTGATCCGGCAAGTGATGGTGTGGCCGTCGGCTTGGGCCACGAGGTTGGGCGAGGCGGAGGGCGACGTCGTCGTCAATCTCAAGGTCCACGGCAGCTCGGCGTCGGCCACACGCTGAGGCTTCCCGTCCAGATCCAAGTAATTGATCACGGCCGTAGCACCCGAGCCGAATACCTCGTAGGTGACGACCTTGGGGTTGAAGTCCGCCGCGCTGTCCGAACCCCTCGGCGTCACGATGACCGGATTCGAACCGAACACGGTCCGGAGCTGCGCGACGGCCAGACCGCCTACCGCGACCGCGACCACGACGAGCACGGGCAGCCATATCCGGCTGACGAATCTGGTCATCGTGGTAACCCACTGCCTGGCAGCGCCATTCGATATGCACTTCCGTTTGGTGGTGGCGGCGCGGTATCGAGCACGGCGGTCACGGTGTAGCCCTTTCGGTGCTGGAGGACCCATCGAGGCGTTGGCGCCGGTCAGGGTCTGTAGGCAAACTAACCATCTAAGTGGATAAAAGCAATCCACTTATCTAGAGTGTGATGATGGCTACACTCGGCCGGGTGCGCGATCGTGACGGGGTGCATCGCCCATTGCGGAAGGACGCCGAACGCAATCGACAGTTGGTGATCGAGGCCGCCCGCGAGTTGTTCGCATCCAGGGGTTTGGAGGCGACCCTCAACGAGGTGGCCCACCATGCGGGCCTCGGAGTGGGAACCGTGTACCGACGGTTCCCGACGAAGGAAGACTTGTTCGAGGCGATCTTCGAAGAGGGAATCGACCAACTCACCGATCTCGCGGAAGCAGCGCTTTGCCAGGCCAATTCGTGGCACGGGTTCGAATGGTTCGTCACCCTGATGTGTGAGTTGACGGCGATGGACCGGGGCATGCGGGAGGTCATCTTCAGCAAGACGTGCGGCGGCAATCGGCTGGAGGCCGCCCGCGACCGCCTGGTCCCGGTACTCTCGAAACTCGTTGAGCGAGCGCAGAATGACGGGTACCTACGCCCAGAAGCATCGGCTACCGACATGCCGATCCTTGGCCTGATCGCGGGGACGGTGAGCGAGTACGCCGGCCACGTCGACGCCGAGCTCTGGCGACGGTATGTGGCGATCCTCCTCGAGGGCATCCGATATCGAGACGACCAACCACCGCTAGAGGTTGCGGCACTCGGTGATGAGCAGCTCGAAACGGCGATGCAAACCTGGCTGCCCGCTGGTCCCAGCTGACACGTGAATGAGCCGCTAACCTCCAACCCGTTCGTGTGCGGTCAGCAGTGCACGGTCGACGTCGGTGCGGGCGTGGCTCGACGGTGGTATCGCGGACAGGTCTCGGAGGAATTGTTCGGCGATGCGGCGCAGTTTGACGTTCGTCTCCTTCGAGCGCCACGCGAGTACGTCGAATGCTCGCTCAGCGGACACCCCGTAGGTCCACATCACCACGCCGATCGCTTGGTTGATGATCGCCCGGCTCGCCTCAATGGTGGCGACCTTGTCTGAGACGGTGCGCTGAACGTCGGCATCGGAGGCATCGGTGATGTCGATGTAGAAACCGGTCGTGCCGATCGTCCCGCCGTTGGCGGCGGTGAGGCGTTCGCCGACCACGACCACCACGCGGATGTCGCCCTTCGTGTCGAGGATGCGGTGCCGACTGCTGAAGGGCGCGCCGTGGCGGAGTACCTGATCGATGATTTCGGCCACCGCGGGCTTGTCGTCGGGATGCTTGTGCGACAGGATGAGTTCGGTTGTGGGAGTGACTGTTCCAGGTTGGTATCCGTGCATCCGGGCGACCGCGTCCGACCACTCCCACCGGTCATCGGCGATGAGGTAGCGAAAACTGCCGACCCGCTCGAAGTCCGATGATGGTGTGGCTGTGGCCGTGTCGAGTGGTGCCGCCGGATCTTGGGTGTACATCACAGCTTCCTCCTGCGATATGCCTGCACAATCGGTTGGATCAGTCGTTTCTGGTGTCGACGCTGCGCATGCGTTGCCGTCGGCGCGATCGCAGTTCGGCGTTGTCCGACTCGAGCTGGGAGTTGTCGGATTCTAGTGCGGTGTTGCGTGACTCCAAGCCGAGGATCTGGGCCACGCCGGCGAGGTTGACTCCGTCGGCGAGAAGCTCCGCGATACGCGCGAGCCGATCGAGATCGTCGTCGCTGTAGCGACGGGTGCCTCCCTGGGTGCGTGCCGGGGTGAGCAACCCGCGACTCTCGTAGAGACGCAACGTCTGAGGGCTGACGCCGGATAGTTCGGAGGTCACCGAGATGCCGTACACGCCCCTTTGGGATGAAGATTCGTCTCTCAACACTGCCTCCCGTTCCCGCCAGACTGTCTGTCCGCGATAATTTAGCACCGCAGGCCTACAAAATCTAGTCCCGACAGCATAGATATTTCTAATCTCAGGACCAGAGATATTCTGCGGCAGCAGCGAGAGGTGAGCCCACCTCGGCGTCGGTCTGCGACCGACGTGAATTGGGTCGTTTGAGCCGTTCCGACGCGGGGAACGACGAGCTACACCACATGTTCGAAGCACGAAGGGATGAGCGAAATGGCCACACGACGGTCGTCGATCAAGAACGAGGAGCTCTATACCGAACTACGCAAGGACGGTGACTCCAAGCAGAAGGCGGCGCGCATATCGAACGCCGCCGCAGCACGCGGTACGTCGAGCGTCGCCCGCAAGGGCGGCAAGTCCGGCTCCTACGACGACTGGACGGTGACGGAGTTGAAGAAGCGCGCCAAGGAACTCGGCATCAGCGGATACTCCGGCAAGCGCAAGTCCGAATTGGTCTCGGCGCTCCGCAACCACTGACTGCGACGAAGAGTGCTTACCATGTCCATTTGGCCGTCTGAGGACCCTCCGATCGTGCCGCCATTCGGTGACCCGAACCAGGCCCTGTTCAACTGCACCGGAAATCTGTCGCCCGAAGTCGCCGACCCAGCCGAACTGATCGACCCCAGCGCGGACGACGCGTCGGGGTGAGCGCCCACCGGCTGCGCGCCCAGGGGCCACCTCGATGACGGATCAGTCCCAGACCCCTGTCCTGGATGCGTTGCGCGACTACCGGCGCCGGGACCGCTACGGCTTCACGCCACCGGGACACCGGCAGGGTCGCGGCCTCGGCGACACCGTCAGGGAGGTCCTCGGCGAGCAGCCGTTCCACAGCGACGTCTTGGCCTCCAGCGGTCTGGACGACCGGCGCTCCCGCGGCGGCGTTCTGCGCCACGCCGAAGAACTCATGGCAGACGCGGTCGGCGCGGACAACGCGTTCTTCTCCACTTGCGGCAGCTCCCTGTCGGTGAAGGCGGCGATGCTCGCGGTGGCGGGAGACCATCCCGGCGGCCTCCTGCTTGGGCGTGACAGTCACAAGTCGATCGTGGCCGGCCTGATCTTCTCCGGTGTGCGACCACGGTGGATCACCCCGCAGTGGGACGCCGAACGTCACCTGTCGCATCCACCGTCGCCATCACAGGTCGACGCGGCATGGCGGGACAATCCCGATGCCGCAGCCGCGTTGATCGTGAGCCCGTCACCGTATGGAACCTGCGCCGACATCGCCGGCATCGCCGAGGTATGCCACCGCAGGGGCAAGCCGCTCATCGTGGACGAAGCCTGGGGTGCGCACCTGCCGTTCCATCCCGAGCTACCCACCTGGGCGATGGACGCCGACGCCGATGTCTGCGTGGTCAGTGTCCACAAGATGGGCACCGGATTCGAGCAAGGATCGGTGTTTCACCACCAGGGCGAGCTGGTCGAGTGGGCGCATCTATCCGCGTGCGCCGACCTGCTGATGACCACCAGCCCCAGCGT
The DNA here is from genome assembly GCF_014202335.1 of Mycobacterium sp. AZCC_0083. Taxonomy (GTDB): domain Bacteria; phylum Actinomycetota; class Actinomycetes; order Mycobacteriales; family Mycobacteriaceae; genus Mycobacterium. The sequence continues at coordinate 81,718 of NZ_JACHGP010000004.1, forward strand.
CCCGGTGTACGGGGCTCTCGATGGCTGGCGGCATCAGATGGTGCACGAGGGACGCCAGTTGCTCGGTGCGGCAATCGACTTGGCCCATGACGCGCGTACCAGCATCGAAGAGCTGGACGGTCTGCACGTGCTCGACGACGAGCTACTCGGCCACCAAGCCTCCCACGACCTGGACCGGCTCCAGATGTTGGTCGACGTCAGCGATCTCGGCGTCTCGGGCTACCAATGCGCCGATTGGCTGCGCGAGCATCGGCACGTCGACGTCGGCATGGCCGATCACCGCCGCGTCCTGGCCACCCTCTCCGTCGCCGACGACGCGGCCACCGTCGGGCGTCTGATCGAGGCGTTGGCCGACTTCACGCGGGGCGCGCCCGCGCTGCCGAGGTGCCCTGCGATCGAACTGCCTGCACCCGACCAGCTGGCCCTGGAGACGGTGTGCGCGCCGCACACCGCGTTCTTCGGTCCGACCGTGCAGATGCCGGCCGACAGCGCCGCCGGATGTGTAGCGGCCGAACAGCTCACGCCGTACCCGCCCGGCATTCCGGTGGTCGTCCCCGGCGAACGGCTGGACGCCGCCGTGATCGACTACCTGCGTTCGGGCGTCGGCGCAGGCATGGCCGTCCCCGACGCCACCGACCCCAGTCTGAACACCTTCCGGGTGCGCCGTGCGTGATCAAGGGACCAGCACCGATTCACCGCGGCGGCGACATGCGGGTGTGGAATCGGGTCGGCGCGGGTAACACGCGGGCATGGACGAACCCGGACTCATCGTCATCGGCAGCGGACCCGGCGGAGTCAGCGCCGCCGAAGCCTTTCGGCAGCATGATCGCGACCTGCCGGTGCGCATCCTCACCGCCGATCCGGAACAGCCCTACGCCCGCCCACCGCTGAGCAAGGACTATCTGCGTGGCGACACCGACGACGTGTGGCTGCACCCGGCGCATTGGTACCTCGAACGTTCCATCGATCTCCGCCTTGCAACCGAAGTCGTCGCAATCGACCCCGCCGCACACAGCGTCACCACGGACGACGAGACCTACCCGTACACCGCATTGGTGTTGGCCTGCGGTGCGACACCGACGCCGCTGCCCGGCGGTCACCACGCGTTGCAACTGAGATCCCTCGCCGATGCTGCGCGGCTGCGGAAGGCAGCGGGCGACGCGGCCTCGGCGGTGGTCGTCGGCGCCGGTTTCATTGGGTGCGAAGTGGCCGTCTCCCTTGCGCTCAACGGACTGGCCGTCACCCTCGTCGCTCCCGAGCGCGTGCCGCAGGAGAAACGACTTGGCGCCGCCGCGGGACGGAGGCTGCAAGCCCTGGTGGAACTGGCGGGTGTCCGCTACGTCGGGGAAGTAGCGGTGCGCGAACTCACCGAGGGCGCGGTGCGCCTCGAGAACGGTGTCAGCATCGACTGCGACCTCATCGTCGCCGCGACCGGCGTCACACCCCGCATCGACCTCGCCGAAGCCGCCGGGCTGTCGATCCAGGATTCACGCGTGATCGTCGGCGCCGACATGCGCACCTCAGCCCCCGACGTGTACGCGGTGGGCGACCTCGCGCTGGCATTCAACACTCGGGTGGGCCGCCACATCGCCGTCGAGCACTGGCAGGACGCCGACGACCAAGGGGCGATCGCCGGAGCACACGCGGCAGGCCAGCCGTCGACATGGCAAGGCGTACCGGGCTTTTGGACCACCATCGGCGATGCCACGCTGAAGTACCACGCGTGGGGCGACGGCTACGAACGCCAGCGGCTGCTCGACAGAGCCCACGGATTCACCGTCTGGTATGAGTCCAGGGGTGCAGCCGTCGGTGTGCTCACTCACAACGCCGACGCCGACTACGACACCGGGGAAACACTCATCGCCGAGGCGCGGCCCGCACCCGTATCCATGGAGTGATGAGTGTGCGACCCGCTGCAGTGCCGGGGTTTGGTTGCCGGATCAGACGGGAACGCGGGTCCTTGCAATGGAAGTGCCGAAGTCGGCACTAGTGGCGCGTTCAGCGAGCAGCGCACCGACGGCGGGATATCAACCAGCGAAGGGATCTGTGATGGCTGACGACAAGAGTGGACCGGCAGAAGGCATCAGCGGCGTCGTGGAAGGCGTCAAGGGGAAGGTCAAGGAGGCGGCGGGAGCGGTCACGGGCCGCGACGACCTGCAGCGCGAGGGCCAGGCTCAGCAGGACAAGGCCGACGCTCAACGTGACGCCGCGAAGAAGGAAGCCGAAGCCGAGAGTGCACGCGGCGCGGCCAAGGCGAGCGAGGCCCGCGAAAACGCCGAGCAGTAGCGGGAAGCGTCGATCGAGAGCTACCGAACTCCGGCATCCCCGAGTACTGTGCGTAGCGTCCTGGCGTTGCGGACGGCGTGCCCGGCGCCGTCGTTGTTGAAGTAGGCCAGCACATCCCGGTCTTGCCGATCCCACTCCCGGATGCGATCGGCCCACCACTGCAACTCGTCGGTGCTGTAGGACCCCGCGTACATCGTCGCGGGATCGGGTCCATGCAGGCGGACGTACACCAGTTGTGCCGTGGCCCTCAGAACGCAGGGCAGGCCAGCGCCGCTCATCACCACGTAGCTGGCTCCGCGGCGTTCCAACAGGTCGTATACCGCGGCATCGTCCCAGGACGGGTGTCGGAATTCGACGGCCACCCGCAGACCAGCGGGCAGACAACCCAGGAAGTAGTCCAGTCGGGCGTCGTCGCGTTCGGCGTCGGGATGCAGCTGCACCAGGATCGCGCCACGGCGATCCCGCAGCTCGTCCCAGGCCCGGGCGATCCGCTGCACCCACTCTTCGGGGGAGCGCAGCCGCCGGGCATGGGTCAGACCGCGTGGCGCCTTCACCGACATCGTGAAGCCGTCAGGCAGCCGTTCCCGCCATTGACCAAAACGAGCATCCCCTGGCCAGCGGTAGAAGCTCGCGTTCAGCTCGACGGTGTCGAACTCCTTGGCGTAGCGCTCCAGACGTGCCCCCGCGGTTACACCGGGCTCATAGAGCACGCCCTTCCAATGGTCGTAGGACCATCCGGATGTACCCACCTGAACCACCACGGCCATGAGGTACCCGTCGGGGGCAAAACCAAAGCCCGCCCGACCAACGGTCATTGGGCTCCTTGGTGCCGACGTCGTGATTCAGCCACCGCGGGGTGGGGTAGTCGTTCACCGTGAAGACTGCGGGCGCTGCACCGTTCGTTCCGGACACGCGAAGCGTGAAGAGGCTGGCGGCCGCGGCCAGGGGATGCCGGGGCTGTCAGCTGTACGCGGACGCCGAGCAGACCGTGTTCGGCGCCGGGCCGCGCGCCGCACGGATGATGCTGGTGGGGGAGCAGCCAGGCGACCAGGAGGACCGGGCGGGCAAGCCGTTCGTCGGCCCTGCCGGCCGGATCCTCGACCAGGCGCTCGACGCCGCGGGGATCGACCGGGACGATCTGTACGTCACGAACGCGGTCAAGCACTTCAAGTTCACCGTGCGGACCGAGCGGGGAAAGCGCCGGATCCACCAGACGCCCAGTCGGACCGAGGCGGTCGCCTGTCGCCCGTGGCTGCTCGCCGAACTCGACGCCGTCGAACCCGCCGTGGTCGTCCTCATGGGCGCTGTGGCAGCCAAGTCGTTGCTGGGTAATGACTTTCGGCTCACCGCACACCGAGGCGAGCTGTTGCACCTGGCCACCGACGATGGTTTGCGCAATCCAGACCTCGTGGTGACGGTGCATCCATCGTCGATTCTTCGTGGGCCGCCGGAACGGCGAGACGAAGCGCTCAGTGGCCTGGTCGATGATCTGCGGTTCGCCGCCGAGATGCTCAATGTCGCCCGCGACGATCGCAACGCGTAGCCAACGCAATCGGCCAACTCGTTCCACGGTGAACGGCGGGCTTCGATCTGGGTCTACCGCCCCACTGCGCCCGGCGCGACCTCCGGCGAACTGGCGGCGTCTGATTGTGATCTACCGGCACCGTGGGACGGTCGACTGCTCGACCATAGCCGAGCCGCGCCGTGGGCAACCGAACTGACCACCACGCCCGCCGCTGCGGCAACAGGTGCGGCCGGCAACAAAACTCCGACGATCATCAGGAAGCCGAACCCGATACCGCCCGCAAGCAGTGCGAGTCGGGCCGCCGTCCAGCGCGTGGGTGGCCGGAACTGGGTCGACAGCAACATGCCCAACATCAGCGCTACTGTGTGCCCAGCCGCAGTGAAGTCTGCCCCCGAAGCGACGATCGCCAGAGCGACGGCGATCCACCAGCCGATCCATGCCGGGCGGAAGCGCGGCGGTAGCGCCGCAGTCAGCGTGCCGAGCACGGCCACGGCGCCGTAACTCAACCCAACGTCGGTCGAGCCCGCGATCGACGTCGGCAACCAGCCAAACTTGATTGCAGCCGCCAGCCCGACTGCGACGACGAGCGTCGCCCCGATGTGACCAAGCACGAAGGCCTGGACCAAACGCCTGCTGCACCAGAGCAGCTCAGCGAGTGCCAATAGACACACCAGTCCCGGCAGCAAGATGTAGATCGGACCGTCTGCGGTGACGAATGCGCTTCCCAGCAGGGTTCCCAGGTGTCCATGCTCGAGGTTGTGCAGATTGGTGCTCAGCTGATCGATGACGCTGTCCTGGACGTGTGGGCCCAGTGCCAACAGCACGGTTGCGATGAGCAGCAGGGTCACCGCGTAGGCCACCGTCACTCGCACCGGCAGGAGGCTGGAGAAGAATCTTGACACCATCTGAGGCGAGCATACCGGCGTGGCGCCCGGCAGTTCCGGCTGGCAAATTGCTGTGTACCCGGCCAAGTCGAGACGTGCGGGTTGTGGAAGCTATGCCGTAGTTTGCCTCTGCGGGTCCATTCGTCGACCTCGGCCTCCGCCAAGTTCTGCGGACCGTCGCCGCACCCCGGGGCTAACTCGACGCGACCGGAGCGAGCGCCGGGCTCGGTGTGGCATGAATTCCAGTGTCAACAGCACGAACAACGCGGGCAGCAAGTGGCGCAGTGAGAGTAATACGTATCGTCGCGCGCCAAGCGCATGGTATTTGCGTAGGTATGAATACAGTGACTCCAAGCGAATGAGCCTGTCTCCGAGGTGGATCAACTCGTAGCAGAGCCGTTGCATCGGCCCGCGACGGCTATCGGCGAAAACCTCTGGGAACGCCGCGAATGCGAGCGAGAGTCGTTGTGCGCCGTGTTCCTTCGCCCAGGAGATCATGTCGACGCTGAGCCGCTCGTCGATGCCGTTCGGGGCGTCGGGTCGCCGATATGGCACATCCAGCGAGACGTCGTTGCCGCCGCCCGCTAGTGCATACCGGTGCACGGCTAGCGCCTTGCCGGAGCGGTCCCGAGCGATCATCAACAGGATGCCCGGATAGCGGCCTTCCAAGGCGCCGTCCAGGATCATGGAGAATCCGCGCTCGGTGCGGGCTCCTGAATGCGAGGAGTCCAGCACGTCGATCAGTTCAACCAGGGTTGCATCGTCGGCGCTGCCTTCGGCGACGACCTCGGTCGTCACGCCGGCGTTGTGCGTGCGTCGCACGGCTTGCCGCAGGTTGCGGTACTTGCGTCCGACCATGTCGAAGTGAGCAACGTCGATCACGACATCGCGTCCGAACGGAATCGCGTGCAGAGGGGCCATCGTAGGAACCGTCCACAACGACAACCGATGTTCGCTGCAGCCCAAGACGAGAATGCGCCATCCGCGCGTATTGCACATCCTGGCGAAGTCGCTCACCAGTTCGCCGAAACGCGCGGGATCACCTATCGGATCGCCGCTGACAACCGCGAAGCCAATTCGGGTGCGGTAGGCCAGCATCGCCGTACCGTCGGCACTGAAGAAGGGGCACTTCCGTGATTGCATTGCGAACGGAGCCAGTGGGTCGCCTTGCGTTGCGTCGACCAGCGACCAGACTTCTTGCAGAGCATTGGGCTGAGGTCGTGCAGTCGTCGGCCACATCAATGCCAGGCCGGCACCGGCGATCGCCACATCACCCATCGGATCGAAGGACAGCGCGCGCATGACCAGTCCGGTCATCAACAGCCCCGCAGCCGCGACCGCGTGGGACAGAGTCACCGGCCTGCCGAGGCGTATTCCGCGAGCGATGAACACCACCGCGGCCAGCATCGTCAACGACCACTCCAGCCTTCCACCGGTGGGCCAGAGTCCGTGATGGTGATGTTCGTGCTCAACGAATACGACGAGCCAAGCGAACAGCAGGAGCATCGCCATCGAGCCAAGGCGCCGCACTGTGCGCGAATCCACGTCGGTGACGAGGCCTCGGTGTGGGTGAACGTTGCGTACCTTGATCATCATCTTGCAAATACCCTGCGGCAAACCCGCTAAACCGGCCTCAGTCCTCAGGGTGCGTTTGGAGCATCAGGCCAAGCATATCGAAGGCCAAGTCGATGCGCCCCAACCGAATCCATTCCTGACAGATGGCTGCGCTCCCGGAGCCATCGACCGAACGCCGCAGTCCGGGCGTTGAACAACCCCGACCGCATTCTGACCGAGGTGACCACCCGCGTGTGATTTTCACCTGCCGACAGGGCCTACGTCGCACTCAAGAGGCTCCGGATCGGCGGCGTGACCTGCTGCTGCCGTTTATGCTTGCCGCCGACGGGTATCCGGATTGGCATGACACGGTTTGGCTACACCTTGATGACTGAACAGAGCGGCCCGAAAGATCTTGTCCGATATGCCGTTTGGGCAGAACACGTGGGTTTCGACTTCGAGGTCTCCAGCGACCACTTTTCGCCATGGCTGACGGCGCAGGGACACGCCCCCAACGCGTGGACCGTGCTGGGGGCGGTAGCCCACGCCACGGAGCGCGTCGAATTGTTCACCTATGTCACGTGCCCCACGATGCGCTATCACCCGGCGGTCGTGGCGCAACAGGCCGCGACCCTGCAGATCCTCGCCGACGGGCGCTTCACGCTCGGGCTGGGCAGTGGGGAGAACCTCAACGAACACGTGGTCGGCAAGCGCTAGCCGACGATCGTGCACAGGCAGGACATGCTGCGCGAGGCCATTCAGATCATCCGCGAACTGTGGACCCGCGAACTCGTCGACTGGACTGGCGAGCACTTCACGGTTGACTCGGCCCGGCTGTGGGACATCCCCGACGTTCCGGTCGCCATCGCCGCGGCAGTGTCCGGGCAGAAGTCGATCGACACCTTCGCCCCCATCGCGGACCATCTGATCGCCGTGGAACCGGACAAGGACCTGGTCGACTCGTGGCACGACGCCCGCCGCGCGACGGGGTTGCCCGGCGACGTCAGGGTGGTCGGGCAGATCCCGATCTGCTGGGACCCCGATCGCGATGCTGCGATCACCCGGGCCCACGAACAGTTCCGCTGGTTTGGTGGCGGCTGGCAGGTGAACGCCGACCTCCCCACGACTGCCGGGTTCGCCGGCGCCACTCAGTTCGTCCGTCCCGAAGACGTCGCGGATTCGATCCCGTGCGGCCCTGATCTGGACGCGATCGTCGATGCCGTCCGCGCCTACTGGGAAGCCGGTTTCACCGACATCGCGCTCGTCCAGATCGGCGACGACGGTCAGGACCTCTTCCTCAAGGAAGCAGCTACACCATTGCTGGCAGCGCTACGGGCGGCCGCTGGCTGACGTCAATTGAGTCCCCTGCCGTGGACATCGGCACCCGGTAGAGGGTAGCGGCGGCACATCAGATGGTCGAGGTGGTCGCAGGCCGAGTCGAAGTCGTCGGCCTGCGGCAGGACGTGGTCGGGATCCACGATGTCCACGAGGTGTACGACTGCGCGGCCACCGACGAACATCCAGTCGACGTCGGATCGGCTGCAGCACACGCTGATGTAGTGCAGCGCTGAAAATGCCTGCGCGCTGAAGAAGTTCACGGCACGCAGATCCACCAGCAATTGAGTGGTCGGGCGCAGCTGACGTTCGACGTAACGGCCCAGATCGCGTCGGTTGCTGGCATCGACCTCACCTTCGACGGTGACGATCAGTCGCGCCGGGAAGTAGAGGCGAGTGGAATAACGCGCCCTGCCGGACGCCTCCACCTCGTCGCCGGGGCGTCCGAGTGAGGTTCTGGTACGGAGTTGGGCAGTGGTCATGGCCGACCTCCAGACGCAAATGGGGCACTGGATTGGTCACGCCGACGGCGGCACGATGTGAGAGGTCTTCGGCTCGTGAGCGGACTCGCGACGTCACCAACGGCTGCGCGCTCAACCTGATAGCAGGGTACGACGGATGACGCTGATTGTCGACGAGTTGAGCCAGACCTGCGGCGGTCTGCCAGCAGAACCCGAATCGGGCACCCGGGGTCTGGGGGTGCCCTTCGCGATGGGCGCCCTTGATAGCACGTGGTTGGAACTACCAAGGGCTTGAGGGGTTCGCAGTCCGGACTACGTTCCGCTCCAAAAACGAAACTACCCACTCCTCGCGAGGCTATTCATCAGTTTTGGATTGGCCGTTCATTTGTCGGGCGGCGACGTGTGCGATGCGTTGGTGCGCGGTGAGCATCACGCCGTCGACTGCGCTTCGCCTGGCCGGCCTGTTGACCCTGGACAGCTCGACCAGGTCCTTTGAAATCTGCTCGGCGATGAGGCGGAGTTTGACGTTGTGCTGCTGAGACTGCCAGCGCAGCAGCTCGAACGCGTCGTTGGCGTCGATGCCATAGACGAACATGAGCATGCCCTTGGTCTGTTCGATCAGGGCGCGGCGCTCGGTGATCGCGTGGATGGCGTCCGAGATTCGCTCTTGGTCGCTTTGCCCGAGGGCTTCGTCGCCCGGGTCGTCGGCGCTCATCTCCGCTCCTCGGGTAGACAAACCGTCGTTCGGTTGCCTCAGGGGAGGACGGCCAGTGGCCGAACGGATGCGCGGTACCTCTGCCGGGGTCTGGGGCAATACCGTGTACCCGGTCGTCGCTCGAGTCAATCGCCGTGATCCGAACATCACGTTCGGTGATTCGGTTTGTCGACCTGATCGCCTGGCGAGAGTCCGAGAGATTACGAAACTGCCCGCAGTGCAACCGGAGTCACCGCCCCACGTATGGTGGGACGTGCAACCCAATACGCCGTACCCGGGTTGCTCAACCGATCGACTCAGAGGACGAGATATGCGAGGCCCTGCAAAAGCCGCGTGGACCGCGATCGGGGCCGGCATCGCACTGGCCGCGATGACACCCGCGAGCGCTCACGCCACCCCGTCGACGGGCGTTTCCGCCGTGACGCTGTCCAAACAGACCGTCGACGGCAAGGACTACATCGTTTCCTACATCACCATCGCTCCCGGTGGAAGCACCGGCTGGCATACACACCGCGGCGAGATCTACGGCGTGATGAAATCCGGGACGCTCACGCACTACGCAGCAGACTGCAGCCAAGACGGGGTGTATGAGGCGGGCGACCCGATGACGGACCCCACCGGTCCCGACCACGTGCACATCGCGCGGAACCTCGGCACCACGCCGCTAGTGCTCGAAGTCACCTACGTCGACCCCGCAGGTGCTCCGACCTCTGATAGCGCCCTCAACCCGGGTTGTGACTTCAACTGATCGGAGCCTCGCTGACGATCGGCGTCGATTGTGAAACCCGAGTCCTCCGCCATGGCATCGGATTTCACTCGTTGGCGATGACGTTGTCCTTGCCGAGGAGGAACTCGTACGGATCGTCGCCATCCCCGACGTCTGCGGGCATGTCGTAGTAGGTCTTGATGAGCAGGTCGCCGGCGGCGTCCCAGGCGAAGGTCTCGATGCTGTGGGTCTTGAGCGTTTTACCGTTCAACGTGAAGTGGTTCTCGATGACCCACGCCATCTCGTCGCCGTTCACCTGGACTGTGACCATGTGCATCTTCAGGTGGGGCTGGAACATGTCGTACGCCTCGGTCGTCGCATGCTCGAACCCGTGCTTCTCCTTGGTGCCCACCGGGTCGAGCATCCTTACTGAGCCGGGGACGATCGTGCGCCACGAGGCGACCCACTCGTCTTTGCGGTCCTCGTTCCAGAACGGGCAGTGGATGCGGGCGTGGGCGAGTCGTGCTTCTCTCGACGGTGCTCCCATGGTGGATCTCCCTCGTGCGTGATGCCGTCTGATGGTTGGTGACGTCTCATCGCCAGGCCAGGCGAAGGTCAGTCCTGCCAGAAGTTCATGATGAGTTTGCGACGTTCGTCGCGCGTCGCCTTGGCAGTGAAATCCTGGATGCCCGCCATGGCGTTTTCGCCGGGGCCGAATCGTGATGGGTTCCCCTCGAAGAACATGCTGCTCCACATGTCGAGGTCGGCGGCCTTGTCGACGAAGTACTTGGTGACGGTGGTGGCGTGGCGGTCCTTGTCCAGCAGGACCTCGGTGAGTGCCGTGATCTCGGCGTCGAGGTTCTCCGGATCGCAGAGACGGTTGACAAGGTCGTGGCGTTCGGCGACCGCGCCGCTGAACAGGTAGCCGAGCAGGTTCCACTCCTTGGTCTTGCGACGGCCTGCGAACTTGCTGAGCCGTCCGGTGCCGCCCCATCCGGGCGTGATGCCCCAGTTGATTTCGGGCATGCCCCACCGGGACCGGTGGGTGGCGACGACGAAATCGCAGACCAGGGTGAGTTCCAGGCCGCCGCCGGTACACACGCCGTCGACGCCGGCGATGGTGACCGGGACCAGGTTGTCGATGATGTTGACCGTCTCCTGATACATCCGGATGTTCCACGGGCCGTCATCGGGCGCGAAGTCCAGGAACCCCTTGATGTCGTCTCCGGCGCAGAACGTCTCGCCCGCCCCGCGCAGGATCAGCACCCGGCAGTCGCGGTCTACCGCGACATCCTTGACCGCCGCGTTTAGTTCGGCCGAGATCTCCTGGTCGAGCGCATTGTGCACCCTGGGGCGGTTGAGCGTAATGGTGGTCACCGCTCCGTCCTGGTTGACGATCAGCTTCCCCGACGGCGACAGTTTCTCAGCCATGAAGTGTCCTCGCTTTAGTCTGGCAGTGGTTCGGCTAGGCTAGATCCATACGGTCTAGTTATGCAAGTAAATTCGATAAGAATACTGCTATTCTGAGGCGGAGAGGAGTCCCGAGGACCGTGACCGACGCTGCTCGTGCCCTGACCAGCGGGGCCGATTCGATCCTGCAGACCGCCGAGGTGGTCGGGGATGCCTGGTCCTGGCTGGTGATGCGGGAAGCCGTCCTGCACGGTGTCACCCGGTTTGCGGAATTCCAGGCGCGACTAGGGGTTCCACGCTCGACGTTGTCGGCTCGCCTCACCCAGCTCACCGCGGCCGGCTTGCTGACTCGGACCGCCCGATCCCAAGGCCCCGAATACCACCTGACCGAAGCCGGGCGGGACTTCCTGGGCCCTCTGCTGGTCGCCATGCGGTGGGGTGACCATTGGTACTTCCGTCCAGGCACCCGGCCGCAGCAGGGCACGCACACCCCGTGCGGGAATCCACTGGAGGCGGTGCTGCGATGCGCGCATTGCTGCGACGTCGTGCTGGCCAATGACGTGTCGACCAGTCCGGGCCAGCCGTTCACCCAGCCCCCGATCGCTGCGGTGAAGGGCGCAAAACGTCGCCGACCCGGGCTGGAGCTGCTGGAGCGCAACCGACCGTGCTCGATCGCGCGTGCGCTGATGATCGTGGGGGACTGGTGGAGCGGGCTGATCGTCCGCGAATGCTTCTTTGGCACCCGCCGCTTCGACGACTTCCAACGCCGGCTGGACATCGCCCCAAACATCTTGTCGCAGCGACTACAACGACTCGTCCAACTCGGCATTCTGGCCAAGGTCGCCGACGGAAGCTGGGCAGTGCGCCACGAATACCGGCTCACCGAAAAGGGTTTCGATCTATACCCCGTTCCGCTGGCCATCATGACCTGGGGCCGCCGCTGGCTTGGACCGGCAGAGTCCGACACCACCTTGACGCACACGCCGTGTGGCGCCGATCTGCAGGCTGTCCTGAGCTGCGGTGTCTGCGCCGAGCCGATGTCGCGCCCGTCCATCGTGCTCGGCGACGACCAATAGTTCCTTGGTCCGGGCGCCGGCTCAATTGTCAGGGCGGTGGTCATCACGGGACCGGCTCTAACCGCGCCAGCGCTTGGCGACCGCGGCGACCGTCGCAACGTGGGTACCTGGTGCGGCAGGCTCACGGGGATGACTGCGGCTGAACATCGGGGCGGGCATCGTTTGAAGGATGCCGCCGACATCGCCAAAGGTGTTGCGGGCGCGCAGCTGCGGATGGTCAACGGCTTCGCTCATACTGAGCACTGGCGTCACGCATGCATCCGTGCCTGCGAACACTTCAACCCATTGCGCCCGTGTCTTGGCTGCGAATGCCGTTGCAAACAACGACTTCAACTGCGACCACTGGGATGGGTCATCGCGGTCGGGCAGCTCGCCGGGTTCCATCCCGAGTCCGGCTAGCAGTTGGGAGTAGAACGGCTGCTCGATCGCGCCAACGGCGACGTGGTTGCCGTCGGCGCACCGGTACACCCCGTAATACGGCGCTCCGCCGTCGAGGATGTTGTTGGCGCGCTGCTCGTGCCAGATGCCCATGGCGCGGAACGTCCAGAACATCTGTGCCAGTGTGTTGACTCCGTCGACGATGGCCACGTCGAGCACCTGGCCGCGACCGGACCGGGTGCGCTCGATGAGCGCGGCGAGAATGCCGGCGACGAGGAACATCGAGCCGCCGCCGAAATCACCCAACAGGTTGAGCGGGACTACGGGGTGTTCGGATGTGCCGATGCTGTCGAGCATCCCGGTGATCGACAGGTAGTTGATGTCGTGACCCGCGGACTGCGCCAGCGGTCCGTCCTGTCCCCACCCGGTCATGCGGGCATAGACGAGGCGGGGGTTTGCGGCGACGCACTCGTCGGGGCCGAGTCCGAGGCGTTCGGTCACGCCGGGTCTGAACCCCTCGATCAACACGTCTCCCTCGGCGATGAGTTGTCGCAGTGAGGCAACGTCTTTCGCGTCCTTGAGATCGGCGGCCACCAGCGTGCGGTTTCGCAACTGCGCATCGCCTGCGAGGTCGGACGGCGTTCCGTCCGGTGCCTTGCGTACGACCCGAATGACGTCAGCGCCCCAGTCGCCGAGCAGCATTGCCGCGTGTGGGCCGGGACCCTGCCCGGCGAGTTCGACGACCCGGATGCCGTCCAGTGCTCCCATCGACGTCACTTCGCTACGTAGCTTCGGCGCAGGGCAAGCCGGTGGATCTTCTCGCTGGCGTTGCGGGGCAGCGGTGCGTCGGTCAGCGTGATGTATCTGGGTACCTTGAATGCGGGCAGCGTGATCCGCAGATGTTCACGGAGATCGTCCTCGGTGAGTGCGGCGCCCCGCTGAGGGTGACACACCATCGCCAACTCCTCGCCCATGGCGTCGTCGGCCACGCCGAAGACGGCGACCTCCTTGACGGCGGGGTGGCGGTAGGCGACGTTCTCGATCTCGATGGGGGAGATGTTCTCGCCGCCCCGAATGACGATCTCCTTGATCCGTCCGGTGATGTGCAGGAAGCCGTCCTCGTCGAGGTGGCCGAGATCGCCTGTGCGGAGCCAGCCGTCGATCGTGAACGCCTCACGGGTCATGTCGTCGAGCTGCCAGTACCCGGGAGTGACGGTGACGCCGCGCAGCTGAATCTCGCCGTCCTCGGTCGACGAAACGACGGCGCCGTCGGTGTTTGTGACACGAAGCTCGATGATCGGGGAGAGGACGCCGCAGGCGAGCGGCTTGAGGTCGAACACCGGGCCGCTCATCGTCGCGCAGACCGATGCGGTTTCGGTCATGCCGTAACCGGACGACCGCGACACGATGCCGAGTTTCTCGCGCAGGAGTCCGGGCAGATCGGATGGCGTCGCCGCGCCGGCGGCGGCCACCCGCGACACGGATGTCAGGTCGTGCTCATCGAAGTGCGGGTGGGTGAGGAGATCCTTCAGGATCGCGGGCACGGTCGCGAGCATGGTGATCTTCTCGCGCTCGATCACTTCCATCGCAGCGCCGGCGTCCCACTTGTACAGCATGGCGACCTTCTGTCCGACCGCGCAGGGCACGAGAAATCCGCTGAACAGTCCGGTCGCGTGGAACAGCGGCACCGTGACCAGGGCCGCCTCCACGCGGGCGCCACCGGTCAGTGCGACGGTGCCGCCGAGCTCCATCGACAGAAATCCGACGAGGAACATGTTCATCAGTGCCTGACCCACCGCGACGTGACGGTAGATCACCCCCTTGGGTGTCCCGGTGCTGCCCGACGTGTACAGCAGCAGGGCGACGTCCTCGGGCAACGGTGTGGCCAACGTGTAGTCACGACCGCGGCCGCAGTCCCTCAGGTCGCGTATCCGGCGCATCGCGAGCTGCGTCTCCGCGTGTCCCGATAGATCGGCGACCCCACCATCGATGTCGCTGAACAGCAACGGGATTCGGGCCGCGGCCAGAGTGGCCTCCGCGAGTCGGGCACGCGGTAGGTCGGCGGCAAGCACCACTGCGCCGCAGTTGTCCAGGGTGAACTGCAGCTCGTCGGCCGACCCCCAGCTGTTGATCGGCACCACCACTGCGCCGATCAGGGCCGCCGCGGCGAACGTCATGACCCAGTCCGGACAGTTGCGCATCGCGATGGCTACCCGGTCTCCGGGCTTGACGCCCAGGTCGTGCTGCAGGACGGCAGCCAGTGCATCGACGTCGGCGAAGAAGCGGTCGAAGGACCAGCGTTCATCGCCGTAGACCAGGAAATCGGCTCCGCCATGCCCGCGGCCCATCTGCAGGATGTCGACGACGGTGGGTGCTGCGTGCGTGAAGACCCGGTGGGTGACACCTGCGATGTCGCGCTCGGTCACCTCGAAGGGCCCGCCGGCGTCGGTCAGACGGCGGACGGTCTGATGGACCAGCTCTGCGGTGACGGTCATGGCAGTCTCGGTTCCCCTTCGATCACGGTCTTGCCGATGGCTTGTCCGGCGTACAACTCCGCGCAGGCGCGAGGAAGATCGCCGAAGCCGACGATGTCGCCGACGTGGGTTTGCAGCAGTCCTTCGTCGTACCAGTCGAAAAGCTGCTGAAAGTTGGTGCGGTTCATGGCCGGATCCTTGATGGCTGACATCCCGAACGCGACTCCGACCAGCGCCATCGATTTGAGGATTGTGTAGTTGGCAGGCATCGTCGGGATGTCTCCTGCTGCGAAGCCGACGACGAGGTAACGGCCGTTCCATCCGACGCAGCGGCGGGCCCGGTCGAACAGAGCGCCGCCGACTGGATCGAAGACGACGTCGACGCCCGTCCCGTCGGTCATATCCATGACCCGGTCGCGCAAGTCCTCGGACGTGTAATCGATGACGTGGTGCGCGCCGAGACGGCTGGCGACAGTGCACTTTTCCACCGACGACGCCCCGGCGATGACGCGGGCACCCATCGCGACGGCGACCCCGACCGCCGCGCCGCCACAGCCGCCGGCAGAGCCTAGTACCAAGACCGACTCGCCGGGTTGCAGCCCACCCCGCTGTCGTAGGCCGTGCAGCGCCGTGCCATGCACCATTCCCAACCCCGCGGCCTCGTTGAACGACATCGCCTCGGGGATGCGGTGCACCTGCTGCACAGACGGTGTCACCACGATCTCGTCAGCGAAGGCCCCCGCCCCCGATACGGTCAGGACGCGGTCACCCACCGAGAGCCCGGCGACGTCTGCTCCGACTTCGATCACGATGCCGGCACACTCGCTACCGGGTACGAACGGGGGCTCCAGACGCAGCTGATAGTCGCCGCGGGTGATGAGCACATCGGGAAAATTTAGGGCTGCAGCGTGATTGGCGATGCGGACCTGCTCGGTGCCGCACGGCTGGCTGGGCAAGTCCTGCAGCTCGAGGCCGTCTTCCCCGGTGAGGCTCGTCGCCACCCAGGCCTTCACGGGATCTCATCTTGAGCGCTGGGCTTCACATCGTCGATCGCGGGAAAGTGCTCGGAGCAGCTCATCCCGATACGCCGCCGTCGATGGTCATCAGTGATCCGGTGGTATAGCTCGACGCGTCCGACAGCAGGTAGAGGACCGCGCCGACGACCTCGTCTGGACGTCCGACCCGACCCAGTGCGATGGGGCGCACCACCTCGGGCAGCAGGTCGGGATTCTGCACGAAACCTGCAGTGGCATCGGTATCGAAGGTGCCGCAGATGATGCCGTTGACCCTGATGGACGCGCTGGCGTACTCCTGCGCCGCCGCCTGAGTCAGGGCGTTCAGACCGGCCTTCGCCGCAGAGTACGTGGTGGCGACCGGCGTCGGTTTGACCGATGCCAACGAGCTGATGTTGACGATGGAGCCACCACCGCCCGGCTTCATCGCCTCCGCGGCCAGGGCGGTCAGTCGGGTCGGGCCCTTGAGGTTGACGCCGACCACCTTGTCGAACAGCGCCTCGGTGGTGTCGAGCAACGACGGGGCAAGCGGGCTCATCCCGGCGTTGTTGATCAGGCCATCCAGCCGGCCCCAGTGGTCGGCGGCATCCGCGACCACGCGGTCCAGGGATGCCCAGTCGCCGACATGGCATTCCACGGCGAACGCGTCGCCGCCGCGATCGCGAAGCTGGGCGGCCAGCTCTTCGCAGGCATCGATCTTGCGGCTGGCGATCACCACTCGAGCCCCGCGTTCGGCCAGTCTCTCGCACATCGCCCGACCGAGGCCACGGCTGCCACCGGTGACGAGTACTACCCGGCCATCGACGGAGAACAGGGGGTTGGTCATCGGGCGAACCGCCTTGCCCGCAAAAGCAATTGATCGACGACGAACCCGAACACTTCGTGGTGTGGGTTGGTGGACTCGCCCCGACGATATTTGGCGAAGGAGCCTTCCAGCACGATCGCCAGCTTCCAGGCGCTAAACGCCTGGTACCAGTCGAAGCCGGTGAGATCGCGCCCGGTAGCCGCCGCGTAACGCTGCGCCAGCGCAGCCGGGGACTGGCACTGGTCGGCACTGATGCCGTTGGGGCTTCCGGGCGGAGCGAGCGCGATCAGATTGCCCTCCTCGGGCCAGAAGATCAGCGCCCAGGCCAGATCGATCAGCGGGTCGCCGACAGTGGTCATCTCGAAGTCGACGACGCCTGCCACCCGAGGCGGTGGGTGCGCCGACCAGATCAGATTGTCGAGTTTGTAGTCACCGTGCATCACGGTGAGCTCACCGAGTACCGGCTGGTTGGCCGTCAGCCAGGCGGCGACTTCGTCGACTCCCGCCAACTCGCGGGAGTGATAGGCCGCCAGCTGGGACATCCACCGGTTCACCTGACGGGTAAGGAACCCGACTGGTCGGGACAGCTCGGCCAGCGCGGTCTGAGTCCAATCGATTGCGTGCAGTGCGACCAGGGTGTCGATCAGCCCATCGCCGAGCGCGTGATGTGACTGCGGTTGTGAGGCAAGGCTTTCCGGGAGACCGTCACGCCGCACCACGACGCCGTCGACGTGTTCCATCACGAAGAACGGAGCCCCGAGGATGCTCGAATCCTCCGCAATGGCCAGGACTGTCGGCACGGGGACCGCTGTGCCCGCGAGGGATTGGATGATCCGCGCCTCGCGTGCCACCTGATGGGCGGTCCCGGACACCGCCGCCAGCGGCGCACGCCGCACCACCCAAGACTGGCCGAGTCGTTCGACGCGGAACATCTCGCAACTCGCGCCACCCGAGATCGGAGACACCACCACCTCGGCCGGCTCCCCGGTCGCTCCGGCCAACCAGTCACGGAATCGCGGCACGTCGAAGGTGGGCGCGGTCAGGTTCACGCACCTGCCTCCAATAGATGGGCGAAGCGTTCCCTCGCCGTCGCCAGCCGGGTCGGCACGTGTTCGCTCGGCCAGCCATCGACGGGCTGGTAGCGGGCCAGTTCGCTCTTGGCGATGCTGACCTTGTGTACTTCGTTGGCCCCATCGACCAGGCTGGCCATCCGCGCGATCCGGTACATCGACTCCAGTGGCATGTCGGAGCTGTAGCCCAGCGAGCCGTGCACCTGCAGCGCACGATCGATCACGTTGTGCACGACCTGCGCGTTGTAGACCTTGCACATGGCGATATCGCTGCGGGCGGCGAGGTTGCCGTCGCGATCGAATTTCCAAGCCGCGCGCAGGGTGAGGAGTTTGGCGGTCTCCAACTCGATGCGGGAGTCGGCGATGTCCTGCTGCACCATCTGGTGGCGCGTGTAGCTCTTTCCGAACGACGAACGCGACTGCGCCCGTTCACACATCATGTCGAACGCTCGTTCTGCCTCGGCCAGCCACCGCGTCGCATGATGGAGCCGCCCTGGGCCCAATCGGACCTGCGACAGCACGAACCCGCGCCCCCGTTCGCCGATGAGGTGATCCTGCGGAACCCGGACGTCGTCGAGCAGAACCTCGGCGTGGTTGCCGATCCGGCCGAATTCGACGTCGGGGTCATGCATCGAGGGGATGTCGCGCAGAATCGTCAGGCCGGACGCGCCCTTCTCCACCACGATCATCGAGCAGCGCAGATGCACGGGAGCGTCGGGTTCGGTGACCACCATGAAGATGATGTAGTCGGCGATCGAGGCGTTGGTGATCATCCACTTTCGGCCGTTGAGCACCCACTCATCGCCTTCGAGTACCGCAGTTGACTGAATCTGGGTTGGGTCCGTGCCGGATACCCACGGCTCGGTGAGCGCGAAGGCGCTGCGCATCTCGCTGCGCAGGTTGGGCCACAGCCACCGTTGCTTCTGTTCTTCGGTGCCGCCTTCGGCGATCAGTTCGGCGTTGCCGGAGTCCGGGGCCATGTTGCCGAAGACTTCCATCGCCACGCCAACCCGTCCGGTGATCAGATTCATCTGCGCCAGTGGTAACTGGCCAAAGCCGTTGCCGCCTAGTTCCTTCGGCAGGTGTGCGGCCCAGAGGCCCGCGGCGCGAACCTGCTCCTTGAGGGGTTGCAGGAGTCGGTCCGCATCTTCCTGTGGCAGCTGGGCAAGCAGCGGCTCCAACGGGTGGATCTCCTCGGCGACGAAGCGTGCGACCCAGTCCAGCGTGTTCTGGAATTCAGGGTCGGCGCAGAAGTCCCAGCCCATGTAATTGCTTCCGATCGTTGATGTGACACTGCCCGCGAACCGTTAAGATAACGGTGTTTTCCAAAGCTATCAAGAGGTCACTGAAAAGGACAACATCCTGGCGTCGTTACGAATCTCATGACAACGTGCCGCGCCCACGCCCGGCAGCGAAGCGCTGTTCGTACTATGTCGGTGGCTTCGCGCGTTGGCGTCGACTTGTCAGATGGGACGGATGGTGGCAAAACCACTGCTCAGTGCGGAGGCGATCTATGACGAGGCGTTGCGGGTCCTGGGCACCGACGGCGTCGCGGGTTTGACGGCCCGCAACCTGTCCTCCCGCCTGAGTTGCTCGACGAAGACGCTCTACCTACAGGTCGGAAATCGAGAGGCCTTGGTTCGCGGCGTCGTCGCCCGCGCATTCGCCTCGATCGACCTCGATTTCTCGACCGACACCGGGTGGCGCGACAGCGTACGTACCTGGTGTCACGCTCTGCGTGCGGCGCTGGTGGCCCGTCCCGATCTGTGCAGTCTGATGACGACCTCCGACCGCGGCGTGGTGATCGAGTACGTGACTCGACTGATCCGGGTACTCACCGGTCACGGTTTATCCAACGATGAAGCCGTCCGCGCCTGCGGCATACTCGTGCACGTCACGCTCAGCATGACGCTCGCCGATATGGCCGCGCCCGGTGAGTGGGACGAGCCTGACGTGTTCGACACCACGATTCAGTGGCTGATCACCGGTATGGCCGCCGGGTTCGCCGCGTCGGACGAAGACCGGCGAAACTAGAACCCGAAGAACGCCTTTGCGAACTGGTCGATCTCCCCGACGATGTCCGGGCCCGCGGGCGTATACACGATCTCGGTGATGCCCAATGCGGCCGAATTGCTCGCAGCGTCACGGATCTTCGCCGGCGGTCCGGTCCACCCGTACTCGAGGATGCCCACCCCGGCTTCGCGGATCGCGGCACGGTCGCGTCCGGTCAGAGCGCATACGTGCCCCTCGTGCACGCCGAGGTGCAGGTGCGGTTCCGAGCGCACCGCATGTAATCCTTCGAGCCAGGCTGCGCCGCCTGGCATTTCGGTCACGTAGTCGGGCGCCGCTTCGTAGACGGCGTGCCACATCGCGGCATACCAGGGTCCGGCGGCCTCGACCACCCGGGCACTGCTGTGGTCTTCACCTTCGCGTAATACGGTGCCGGCCACGATCATCGCGGCCGGCCGGCCTCCATTCAGCGGCTCGAGCGGCGGTTGGCCAAGGAGCACCCCGGCGGCCTCGACCTGGTCGGCGACTGCCATTCCCCTTGGGCCGCTCGGCGCGACCCACAGCGGTGTGCGCAGCGGGCGGTCCGGGGCCCAGTCCGCCAGGTGCAGCATCTGACACGGCGCGCCGTCGATGTCGACGACGTCGCCGTCGAGCAGCCCGCGAAGCTGCGTCACGTAAGCGCGAACCGATGCCCATCGCATCGGTTTCTGTCCCATGGCGCGCCGCGCGGTGAATCCGGTACCGAAGGCGCAGACGAGTCGCCCGGGCGCCTGCTCCTCGAGCGTTGCGATCGCCGCCGCCGTGACCATCGGGTGACGTAGTGCTGGGACCGCAACACCGGTACCAATGCCAAGGTCGCAGGTTGCGGATGCCGCCCGGGACGCTGCAATCCAGATATCTCCATACAGGGCAGGGGAATCGAAGAGCCAGAGACGGTGGCAGCCCGCACTCTCCGCAGCACGCGCGTATTCCGGAATTTGCGCACTCGGCGGTAGCGCCACCGATAGCAAGAGGTCGCCCATGCCACACACTCCAGTCCGAAATTACCCAGAAAACGATGGAAAACGATGTTATCTTAACTCGTCACCATCACACCCCAAGGAGCATCGTGATGCAGATTCGTCGAGTGGTAACCGGCCACGACGACCGGGACAAAGCGGTATTCGTCGATGACGGACACGTCGAGCCGACCACTGTGGTGTTGTCGACGACCACCTATCACGAACTGTGGCGAGCCGATTCAGTGCCGACGTTTCCCGACGCAGGCGCAAATGGCTCCAAGACGACGTTCTTTCCGGCAGCGGGCGGCTACCGGTTCTTCATACTGACCCTTCCGCCAGGCGATGGACACGCGAACCTCGACGACGTCGACGTCGAGGCGGGCCTACGGGAGCTGCAGGAGAAACTGCCGGGGGTCCTGGAGACGAACGACTTCGACGATCCCGGCATGCACACCACCGACACGGTGGACATGGAGATCGTGCTGTCAGGTGCCGTCGTCCTGGAACTCGACGACGGCGTTGAAAAGACCTTGCACGCAGGCGATGTCAATATTCAGAATGGAACGCGGCACCGCTGGCACAATCGCGGGACCTCACCGGTGGTGATCGCGGTCATGATGGTCGGCGCACACCGCAGGTAACGGTGACGACCAACGGATGACCCCTGATCGAATCCGTGCCTCAAGCGCGTTGAGCCCGGTTTGGGGATCCACACCTGGCGGATCGTTCTTACATGGACGCACACGTCGCAGCGAAGCAATGCGATGATTGAGTGCACTATGGGTTCCACTGCACCTGCCAAACCGACCCCGCGGCGACCGCCCGGTGGCAGCCAGATCCGCGCCGACCGCACCAGGGAAACCATCATCGAGGAAACGATCCTGTGCATTCGGGAGGACGGTTTCGCAGCGGCAAGTGCTAGCCACATCACAAGGCGCGCCGGCGTCACGTGGGGCGTCATTCAGTACCACTTCGGCGGACGCGACGAATTGTTGATGGCGGTCGTGGACCGGGCGTTCCGTCTGTTTCTCGAAGCGCTGGATGGCATTCCAGATGATCTTTCCAAGCTGACCATCCGGCAGCGCGCCGAGGTCATCGTCACCGCCGCCTGGGAAGGTTTCTCGACTCCGACGTCGATGGCGTCGCTGGAGATCCTGGTGTCCACCCGCGCGATCCGTGACGCGAGTGCGGGACGGCACCTGGAACAGATGGCAGAGGCGCTTGCCCATCTTGGCAAGAAGATCGGCCAGGGATTGGATGCCCCGCGCGCCGCGGCGATCGGCAACCTCGTGTGGACGGGACTGCAAGGCATGGTGCTGGCGCAGCTCGTAGTCCCAGTGTCCCTGGACACCTCCAGAGAGCGACGCGCACTGGTCGAACTCATCGCCACATACATCGAGGAACAGTCGCGCGGGGATTGACGCGAAGGCACGTGGAGTGATGTAGCTGGGCGGCGTCAACGGCACCGAATGTCGTTGCACCACTTCTAGTCAAGGGCATTCCCACGGTCAAAGCCGGTGGTGAATACCGGTCCGGGTCGCCATGGCGCCAGTGCGTCTGCGCACCGCAATGACAAGCTGCCGTGACGGCATCGTTGGGTGCGTTCTGAGCCGAATGGTCCCACGGGACGGTGGGTGAAATATCATTGTGATCTCTATGTGATTGAGCACTCTATGTGATAGACACTCAATGCTTAGTGACAACGCCGACGACAACGAGGAGGACGATCACGGTGATCGGAACTCCTCGACGCCGCACGGTGAGAATGGCCGCAGCGGTCCTGACCTGTACGTGTGCGGCCTTCGCAGCGTTCACCTACCTGTCCTACACAGCGGCGTTTCGTCCCACCGACACCGTGACGGTTACTTCCGCACGCGCCGGATTGGTCATGGAAACGGATGCCAAGGTGAAGTACCTCGGGGTGCAGGTTGGCAGGGTCTCAGCCATCGACTACGTCAATGACCACGCCCGTCTGACTCTGGCGATCGACCGCGACCAAATGAGCTACATACCGTCGAACGCGATCGTCCGGATCGCAAGTACCACGGTGTTCGGTGCTAAGTCGGTGGAATTCGTGCCGCCGGAAGACTTCTCGGCCACCGCGTTGTCCGCGAACGCGCAACTTGAAGCGTCGACGGTGTCGGTCGAGGTCAACACGTTGTTCCAAACGCTGGTCGACACGCTGCACAAGATCGACCCCGTCGAACTCAACGCCACCCTGTCGGCGCTCGGCGAAGGACTCAGGGGCAACGGGGACAACCTGGGCGCCACTCTGGCCGGGGTGAACACCTTTCTGGCGGAACTCAATCCGAAGTTACCATCGCTACAACAAGACTTTGGGAAGACGGCGGCAGCGGGCAACGTGTACGCCGATGCCGCGCCAGACCTGATGACGGCGCTGGACAACGTGCCGTCCATCAGCGACGCCCTCGTCGATCAGCGTGAGAACCTGAACGCGACGCTGCTCGCGGCCACCGGGTTGGCCGATAGCGGCTCCGCCACCCTGGAGCCGGCCGCAGACGACTACGTCGCCGCGATCCAACGGTTGCGTGCTCCAGCGCAGGTGCTTGGTGATTACTCGCCCGAGTACGGATGCCTGTTCAAGGCGATCTCCAAGGGGATAGACACGTTCGGCAAGTACATCGGCGGAGTCAAGCCTGGCCTGTTCATCAGCTCGAGCTTCATCCCCGGCTCGCCCGCCTACACGTATCCGGAAAGTCTGCCGATCGTCAACGCGTCCGGTGGTCCGAACTGTCGTGGACTGCCCGACCTCCCCACCAAGTTCAGCCAGGGGTCCTGGTTTCATCCGCCGTTCCTGGTGACGGACAACGCATATGTGCCCTACCAGCCCAACACCGAACTGCAGTTCGACGCACCGTCGACACTTCAGTTCTTGTTCAACGGCGCCTATGCCGAACGGGACGATTTCTGATGGGCGCGGGTGGCAAGACGGCGGTCAAGGTCGGCATCTTCACCGTTGTGATGGTGCTCGTCGCCGCGGGCCTGGTGGTGATCTTCGGTCAGTTCCGGTTCAGCTCCAGCAGCACCTATCACGCCAACTTCGTCAACGCCTCCCGGCTGAAACCTGGCCAGGACGTCCGTATTTCGGGTGTGGCGGTGGGATCGGTGAAGGACGTGGCCCTCGCGCCCGACCACAGCGTCGACGTCACGTTCACCGTCAACAAGCGCTACCAGCTGTACACCTCGACGCGTGCGGTCGTCCGCTACCTCAACCTCGTCGGAGACCGTTATCTCGAAATCGCCTCTGGCCCTGGAGAACTCCGTAAGCTCCCCTTGGGAGCGACCATCGGCAGAGCCAACACTGCGCCTGCGCTGGACCTGGACGCGCTGCTCGGCGGATTGCGGCCGGTACTCAAGGGCCTGGACGGCAGCAAGATCAACGACGTCAGCAACGCAATCATCGAACTACTGCAGGGACAAGGCGGCGCCCTGTCCGACATGCTGTCCAGCACGGGCTCGTTCACCCAAACACTCGCGGCGCGCGACCAGTTGATCGGCGATGTGATCACCAACCTCAACACCGCGCTCGGCACCGTCGATGACAAGAACGCCCAACTCGACTCCAGCGTCGACCAGCTACAGCAACTCGTCACCCGGCTGGCCCAGGGACGTGAACCCATCGCCGAGTCGATTCCCGCATTGGCGTCGGCCGAAGTGGATCTCACCGACATGTTGAGCCAGTCCCGGCGTCCCCTGCAGGGCGTGATCGAAAACGTCCGGCCACTGGCGACCACGCTCGATGACAAGAAGGCCGACGTCAACGCCGTCATCGAACCGCTGGCGGAGAACTACCTGCGGCTCAGCGCCTTGGGCGCGTACGGCGCGTTCTTCAACATCTACTTTTGCTCGATTCAGCTCAAGATCAACGGTCCTGCGGGCAGCGACATCCTGATCCCGTTCGGGAGTCCACCAGACCCGAACAAGGGGCGATGTGCCTTCACCAAGTAAACGCCAACGGAATGCGACGCGGACCGGTGTCTTCGGCATCGCGTTGGTGGTATGCGTCGTCCTGGTGTCCTTCGGCTACACCAAACTGCCGTTCTGGCCGCACGGCAAGCGGTATGACGCGTACTTCACCAACGCCGCCGGCGTCATGGTCGGCAACGACGTCGACATCGCGGGCATCGTGGTGGGCCAGGTGACCGCGGTGGACCTCGTCAATGGCGCAGCGAAAGTGACGTTCACCGTCAAGACGAACATCGCAGTCGGCGACCAGTCCCTGCTGGCGATCAAGACCGATACCGTCCTCGGTCAGAAGTCGCTGTCGCTGACGACGGCGGGCGGCGGTGCGTCGACGACGATTCCGCTGGGCCGTACCACCACGCCCTACACTCTCAACACCGCGCTTCAGGACCTGGGCCACAACGTCAGCGAGTTGGACAAACCAAGATTCGCGCAGGCACTGCAGGTGCTCACCGATACCCTGCGCGATGCGACACCTCAGCTGCGGGGTGCTTTGGACGGTGTGACCGCGCTGTCGCGCAGCCTCAATACCCGCGATGAGCAACTCGACCAATTGCTGCAACACGCGAGGTCCGTCTCCGGCACCCTGGCCAGGCGATCGGGTCAGATCAACCAGCTGGTGAACGACGCCAATCAATTGTTCGCGGCGCTCGAAGCGCGACGGCAGGCGCTGAACACCCTCATCGACGGGATCGACGACGTATCACGGCAATTGTCGGGATTCGTCGCAGACAACCGCGTCGAGTTCGGTCCGGCACTGGCGAAGCTCAACCTGGTGTTGGACAACCTCAACGAACGCCGCGATCACATCGGTGCCGCGCTGGCCGGGCTACCGCCGTATGCGACCTCACTGGGCGAAGTGGTCGGCTCGGCACCGGGTTTCAGCGTCAACGTCTTCGGGGTTCCTCCACCGAGTATCGGTGCAGTGCTGTTTGATTCGTACTTTCAGCCGGGGAAGCTGCCGGACAGCTTGGCCGACTACCTGCGCGGGTTCATCAGCGACCGACTGGTCATTCGGCCCAAGTCGTCGTGACCATCACACAGCTGGGCGGCAAAGGCCGCTCGTCGCGGCTCATCCTCGCTGCCGTGCTAGTCGCGACACTGGCCGCAGGCGTGTACGTGGCGTGGCCCAAGCAGACCGGCCACCGGGTCACCGGCCTGTTCTCCTCGGCGGTGGGTCTGTACCCCGGTGACGACGTCAAGGTGGCCGGCGTTGCGGTGGGGACGATCACGTCGATCGAACCCGGGCCTGCCGACACCAAGATCAGCATGACGGTGCGGCCCGACGTCGTGTTGCCGGCCGATGCGCGTGCCATCGTCGTGGCGCCCAATCTGGTCTCGGCACGGTTCGTCGAGCTCACGCCGGTGTATTCCGGTGGCGCGGCGCTGGCCGACGGCGGCACGATCACCCTGGACCACACCGGCGTTCCGGTGGAATGGGACGAGGTCAAGGACGAGCTCACCAAGATCAGCGCCCAACTGGGGCCCGGGCCCGGCTCGCTGCAAGGACCACTCAGCGCGTTCGTCAACCAGGCCGCCGATACGTTCGACGGGAATGGAGACTCGTTCCGCAAGGCCCTTCGCGAATTGTCGCAAGCCGCAGGCCGGTTGGGTGACTCGCGCACCGACCTGCTCGGAACGGTCAAGAATCTGCACATTCTGATCGACGCCCTGTCGGCCAGCAATGAGCAGATCGTGCAGTTCTCCAACCACGTCGCCTCGGTCTCGCAGGTATTGGCCGACAGCTCGGCTGACCTCGACACCACACTGGACACCCTGAACAAGGCGCTCGCCGACGTACGCGGGTTCCTCAACGACAACAACCAGACGCTGATCGGTCAGATCAATCGGCTCGCCGACCTCACCAAGCTGTTCTCCGATCACAGCGATGACATCGAGCAGATCCTGCACGTGGCGCCAAACAGCCTCGCGAACTTCTACAACATGTACAACCCCGCACAGGACTCGATCGCCGGCATCTTGACCGTGCCGAACTTCGGCAACCCAGTCCAATTCATCTGCGGCGGTGTGTTCGAGGGGGCTGGAACCCCCGACTACTACAAGCGCGCAGAGTTGTGCCGGCAGCGGATGGCACCGGTGCTCCGGCGGTTCGCGATGAATTATCCGCCGATCCTGTTCCACCCCATCAACAGCATTCAGGCTTACAAGGGGCAGATCATCTACGACACCCCAGAAACCGCTGCGAAGGCCCAGACGCCGGTGTCCCAACTGCAATGGCAACCGTTGCCCGGCGTCACGTCTCCGGCGATCGCGCCGGGTACCGACCTCAGCTCGTTGCTTCTACCCCCGCCGGCGGTAAGTCCACCCGATTCGGGGCAGGCGGCACCGGCGGGAACACCGGACCCCTTGGCTCCCAGTCCAAGTGAATCGCAGCCGCCGCCCCTGCCGCTGGAGCAAGGGCCTGCGCAAGGAGTCGGCGGATGACAGGATCCCGACGGCGCGCTCCCGGGCGGGCGCGCCGCAGCACGATGGCGATCGCGGCGAGCGGGCTGCTGCTCACCGGCTGCCAGTTCGGCGGCCTCAACTCAATGGACATGCCCGGCACCGCCGGACACGGCGGCGGCTCCTACACCGTCACCGTGGCATTGCCCGACGTTGCCGCTCTGCCACAAAACTCACCGGTGATGGTCCACGATGTCACCGTCGGCAGTGTTTCCGGCGTCGAGGCCGTTCAACGCGCTGACGGGACGTTCTATGCGGCGGTCACGCTGTCGCTCGACAAGGATGCCGTACTACCGGCGAACGCAACGGTCAAGATCGCTCAAACCTCATTGCTGGGATCCCAACACGTGGAACTGGCCCCACCTCGGGAGCAGCCGACCGGAGCGCTCGGACAAGGGGCGCAGATCCCAGAGGAACGGGCCGGGCGATACCCCACCACCGAGGAAGTACTGTCATCTCTGGGTGTCGTCGTCAACAAGGGCAATCTCGGTGCCCTGCAAGACATCACCGACGAAGCGTATGCCGCGGTGGCCGGGAGAGCAGGCGAGTTCGCCGACGTCATACCACGGCTCGCCGAGTTGACCGCCGGGGTCGACAGGCAGACCGCCGACATCGTCGCGGCAGCCGAATCGTTGAACCGCTTCGCGACGACCCTGGCACGCAACACCGACCGATTGAGCCGCGCCCTCGACGCCTTGCCCAAGGCATTGCAGGTGCTCAATGACGACAAGAACAGCATCGTGGATGCGTTCACCGCACTACGGCGTTTCGCCGATGTCTCTTCACGCATCCTCGCCCAGACCAAGGATGACTTAGCCGCGGACTTGAAAAGTGTCTACCCCGTAGTGAAGTCGCTGGCGGACAACGCCAATGACTTCGTCAGGGCCCTACAGATTCTGCCGACCTTCCCGTTTCCGTCGACCGGAATCAAGCAAGCTGTGCGGGGCGACTACCTCAATGTCTTCACCACCATCGATCTGACGGTGCGGCGGATGGGGGAGTCCCTTCTGACCACATCACCGTTCGACCCGAATATGAAGCACCTCGACGAGATCATCAACACACCCGACTACTTGGTCGGTGAGATGGCCAATCTGTCGGGGCAGGCGGCCGATCCGTTCGCGATCCCACCGGTGAATACCGCGGGCCAGGCGGCGCCGCGCTGATGCTCGATCGCCGAACACGTTGGCAGCTCTGGGTCTTCGCCGTGGTCACAGTGCTCACGGTGGGGGCGACCGTGCTGTTCTATCTTCGCGTACCTGCCGCGCTGGGAATCGGAACCTACAACGTCACGGCCAACTTCGCGGCGAGCGGCGGCCTGTATGAGAACGCGAACGTCACCTATCGTGGCACCACCGTCGGCACGGTCGAGGCCGTCAAGCTGACGCACGACAAGGGAGTCGACGCCCATCTCCGGCTGAACAGCCGCAACCGAATCCCGGACAACGTCATCGCCACCGTCAAGAGCGTGTCGGCGATCGGCGAGCAGTACGTCGACCTCGCTCCGCCAGCCGAGGCGACGCAGGGATCGCTTCACGACGGGTCGCGGATAGCTCGCGACCACACCGCGATCAGCCAAGACGTCGCGGGTCTGCTACGGGAAGCCGAGAAGCTGGCCGACAGTCTCGACGAGAGCCGACTGCGAGACCTACTGAGGGAAACTTTCAAGGCGTTCGACGGCTCAGGACCCGAACTGGCCCGGCTCATCGAATCATCGCGGCTTCTCGTCGACGAGGCCAACGCGCACTCAGCCGAAGCGACACAATTGATCGACCAGGCGGGCCCGTTCCTCGACGCTCAAATCCGCAGCGGAGACGACATCAAGTCCTTGGCCAACTCCCTGGCCCGACTGACCGGTGAGGTGCGCACCGCCGACCCCCAAATTCGGACGTTGTTGGAAACTGCGCCATCGGTGGCTGACCAAGCCAGCCAGACGTTCACCGGCATTCGCGCGTCGTTTCCGATGCTGGCCGCCAGCTTGGCCAACATCGGTCGCGTCGGTGTGATCTACCACAAGTCGATCGAGCAGACGTTGGTGATCCTGCCTGCGGCGTTCGCCGTATCCACCTCAGCCGCGGGTGCACTCCCGCCAGACGAGGGAACGAAGTCGGACTTCAAGCTCAATTTCGGTGACCCTCCACCATGCACGACGGGGTTCATCCCACCGCCCCTGATCCGTTCACCCGCCGACGAAACACTGCGTGAACTGCCCAAGGATCTGTATTGCAAAGTGGCGCAGAATGATCCAACCGTGGTTCGGGGAGCCCGAAACTATCCGTGCCAGGAGTTCCCCGGCAAACGCGCACCCACGATTCAACTGTGCCGGGACCCTCAGGGGTACGTCCCGCTGGGAAACAATCCGTGGCGAGGACCGCCCGTCCCGATCGGCACTCCGATCACCGACGGCCGAAATATTCTGCCACCCAATAAGTTCCCCAATCTTCCGCCTGACGCCGACTACGATCCGGGTCCGCCGGTTGTTCAGTTGCCCCCTGGCGTCCCGCCAGGGCCCGGCCCGGCTCTGACGCCTCCCTACCCGTTGCCGGTCCCACCCGCGACGCCGGGACCGCAGCCGCCGCCCCTTCCCTATCAGGCTCCGCTCGATCAGATGATTCCGCCTTATGGGCGTCCGTTGCCCTCGCCGCCGTTGCCCGCTGAGGAGCCCTCATCCCCGCCGCCGGTCCCCGACCCCGCGGCCCCGCCTAATGCCGACGCGCCGCAACCCCAGGCAAGTGGCCTGGCCTACGCGACCTACGACCAGAAGAATGGAATGTTCCTCGACACCAACGGCGACATCGGCGTGTACAGGGCAGGGGGAGGGATGCATCTGGCCCCCGAGAACTGGGTGGATCTGATGACCTATCCACGCGCCCAGTAGGTGTCAATGGCATCCCGCAGAAAGCATTCAAGGACAGGTTAATTGAGTACTAACGTCTTCGTCATCATCGGCGCCGGGGGAATGGGCACCGCGATCGCGCACCGCCTCGGATCCGGTCGCACCGTCGTGCTCTCCGATGTGAGTCAGCGGAAGCTCGATGCCGCGACGCGCGCGCTGACCGCGAACGGACACGATGTCCGCGGTGTTGCCGTCGACGTGACTTCGCCAGAGGCAGTCGCCGACCTCGCTGCCTACTCGGCGGCGCTCGGTCCGGTGACCTGCGTCGTTCACACCGCGGGCGTGTCACCCGAGCAGGCCGACGTCGACACGATCCTTCACGTCGATCTCGTCGGTGTGGCCAATGTGCTCGAACAGTTCGGTGAGGTCATCGAGGCCGGCGGTGCCGGCGTCGTCATCGCCAGTATGGCCGGGCATTTTCACCCGCCCATGGATCCCGAGGTCGGGCACGAATTGGCCAGTGCGCCAGCGCGGGATCTGCCGGCGTTGCGCGCTTGCGCTCCGGCACAGTTCCGCAACCCGCAAGAGGCATACGGGTTCGCCAAGCGGGTCAATCACCTTCGGGTCGCCGCCGCGGCATCCTCTTGGGGCAAGCGCGGAGCGCGAATCAACTCGGTCAGTCCGGGAATCATCTCCACATCCATGGGCAAGCAAGAACTCAACGGCGGGTGGGGGCCGGTGATGAAGACGATGATCGACGGATCTGCCGCTGGGCGAATCGGCACGCCAGACGACATTGCGGCCGCTGTCGACTTCCTGCTCAGTCCGGCTGCCAGCTTCATCACCGGAGCCGACCTCGTCGTCGACGGCGGAATCACCGCCGCCGTCTTGACGGGAGCATTCGCCTCGTGACCTCGGCAGCAACGAAAAGCCGGGCGGCGCAGGTGGTGCTGATCCACGGGGCCTGGTTCACCGCGAAGCTCTGGGAGCCAGTGATCGCCGAGCTTGCGGTGCTCGGCGCATCGGCTGTCGCCGTCGAACTGCCCCTCGCCGGCTTCGCGGCGGACGTCGCCGCTGCACGACGAGCGATCGAAGCAGCCCGGCCTGGCGCCGTCGTCGCGGCCCATTCCTACGGTGGCAATGTGGTATCGGCCGCAGCCAGCGGGAATCCCAGCATCGCAAGGCTGGTGTACGTGGCGGCGTTCCTATCCGAGCGCGACGAGCACCCGTCCACCATCCTGGCCGACCATCGGAGCGAGCTGCTCGACGCAATCCGGATCACCGAGGCAGGTGTCGACGTCGATCCCGCGAAGGCAAGGCACCTCTTCTTCGGTGATGCCGACGACGAGACCGGCGCCGAATTCGTCACCCGGTTGCGCCCGATGCCCCTCACTGCCGGTGACATGGACTACGACGGGGAACCGGCCTGGAAGTCACTGCCATGCACGTATCTCGTCTCTACGCGAGACCGCGCGATTCCCCCCGATGCTCAACGATCCATGGCCACCCGCGCCGACGAGGTGATCGAGTGGCCAACGGATCACTCTCCATTCACTTCTCACCCGCGACGGGTGGCAGAGCTGTTGCACTCGTACATCCCATAACGCAAGATCATCGGCGGCCGTTGGGCTTTCGGGCCGGGGTTCGCGGTGCTCTCAAGGTGCCGTCGAAGACCGCGTGAAACTCTGCCCGACTAAGGGGTAGATCCGCCAGGACGAATTCGTTGGTCAGTACCGACGCGAGATGGGCCAGTGCGCGGGGATCGCCGACTCGGATCTCCCCGTTCTCCTGTCCTTCCCGAACCAGCTCGGTCATCAACCCCATGGCTTGCCCATAGAGTCCGCCGACGTCATCGGCGAAGGCGGCGAGCACTGGACCGAGGATGGCCGCTCCTCCTTGGACCTGCCGGATGAGCGAGCTGAAGGACTTTCGGGCACTGAAATATGCTGCCGCGGCGTCGACGATGAGATGGAGGCGCTCCAACGGCGTGCCCTCGCTTGCCGCGGCCGCCTTCACTTCGCCGAGGTATTCGTCGGCGCGACGATTGAGCGTTTCGGTGACCAGGTGTTGCTTGCTGTCGAAGAACTTGTAGATGGCCGCGGTGGAGTACCCGGACAACTCGGCGATCCGCCGTAGCGAGCCGTCGCGCAGGCCGTCCTCACTGAAGACCCGCTCGGCGGCGTCGAGGATGTCGGCCGTGCTCGCAGCGCGGCGTGCCGCCCGGCGCCGGCTACGCGGGTCGTCGTCGCCTACCGAATCCGTCACGGCGCCACTCTAGCGGACATCCGTCTTGATTTCTGGACCTCCATCCACCAAAGTGGACGAATGTCCACAGAATGGTGTGCGGTAGGGGCGGCCCCGTGAACGACAACGTCGAAGCGCGCCTGGTTCAGCGCGCCGTCGCCGCGCTGAACGGCGGTGACATCGACGCGTACCTCGAGGCGTTCGCGCTCGACTGCCTGCGATGGGTGAGCGGACTGGACGTGCCCTTCACGGTGCCCGACATCCGGGAGAACCTCAGTCAGCTGTTCGCCGCGTTCGATCGGCTGCAGCTACACGAGGACCTGCTGTTCGGTGGCGACGGTCACGTCTGTGCCCGTTGGACCCTGAGCGGCATCCACACCGGGGAGTACGGCGGTATTGCTCCCACACACCGTGAGATCGCCGTGGAGACGTGTGAGGTGTACACGTTCACCGGAGGCAAGGTCACCGAGTGCCACGTCTACGGCGAAACGATGAGCCTGTTCAACCAGCTTTCTGGGAGTACGCATGACTGATCTGACCGCGTCGATGTTGTTGCACCCCAACGTCCTCGACGACCCCCACGACTTCTACCGGACGTTGCGGACCCAGGCGCCGGTCTGGGCGGTGCCCGACACCGACGTCGTGACGGTAAGCACGTTCGAGCTGATCTCCGAGGCGGTCGGTCGCCCCGAAGACTTCTCGTCCAACATCTCGTCCCTGCTCTACCGCGATGACGATGGGCTGCCTGCGCGGCTCGACTTCGGCGGCACCGCGCCACCGACACTCGCGACTGCTGATCCACCGCTGCACACGACCCACCGGCGTGCCGTCTTCCCGGAACTGGTCGCCCGGCGGATGCTGACCCTGGAGGACGACATCCGCGCGCTGTGCGCGACGGCCGTCGACGGGGCGCTCCGCAACGACCCGTTCGAGTTCATGAGTACCGTCGGCAACGTCGTGCCGATCACGGTGGTCGCCAAGCTGATCGGGTTCCGCGACATCGACCCGGCACAGCTGCTGGAAGCCGCATTCGACTCGACCGCCATGATCGGCGGCACCATGACATTGGACCGCCTGACCGAACTCGTCACGCGCATCGGCGTCATTCAAGAGTGGATCCGTGGACAGGTCGCCGACACAACGGAATCTGATGACGACGGCATTCTGCTCGCCGTCCGACGGGCACTCGATGCGGGCACCCTGCAGGAGGGCGAAGTGCAGATCATTCTGCACACCCTGCTCAGCGCGGGCGGCGAAACGACCAGCAGCCTGGTCGGCAACGCCGTCCGTCTGCTTGCCGACGACCGGGAACTACAACAGCTTCTGCGTGAACAACCGAAGCTGATCGACACGTTCATCGAAGAAGCGCTGCGGCTCGAATCGCCGTTCCGCCAACAGATGCGCAGCATCCCCCACGACACCACACTTGGCGGGGTCGACATCCCCAGCGGTTCAACGGCGGTGTTGTTGTTCGGATCGGCGAACCGGGATCCCGACCAGTTCGACAACCCGGACGTCGTCGACCTCACCCGCGGGTCCCCGCGTCGCCACCTAGCCTTCGGACACGGCATCCACTACTGCGTGGGTGCCGCGCTCGCCCGCATCGAAGCCAGGGCCGTATTGACGACCTTGTTGGAGCGGACCCGCGAGTTCACCATCGATCCCAACGACGCTCCGCGATGGGCGGAGAGCTTCCTGGTCCGCCGCCACGAGCACCTTCCGCTAACGGTCACGTGCGCACCCGGGGTGTGAGGTCAACTGATCTGACGTCGCTTGTCCGGCAAGACTTCTCGCTGAGGGTCAGCTGGGAGTTGGTGGCTTGCTCCTGCGTCCACATATTATGGGTTATACAACCCATAATGCGGGCGCGAAGGGAAGCAGGAAAATGAAGTCGGTGTCCGGCCACATCGGCCGTGCTACTCGACGGGCGGATTGCCGTGCCACGAATCGATCGCCGTGGCGAACAGATGAATTGCTAGTTCGAGCTCGCGGAGCGATACGCATTCGTTGATGGCGTGCATCGCCGAGGGGCTTCCAGGACCCCATACCGTCACGGGGACATTGGGGAGGGCTTGAGCGATGTACGACGCGTCGGTGAAGTACGGCACGGGCACGTCTGAGATGGCGGCCGGAAGCGTGCTCAGCCAGGGTGTTTCGGCCGGGGTCCAGACCGCAGGCAGGTCGATGAGAGTGTTCAGTTCGTCGATCTCCGGCTGCGATCTCCACCAGTGCAGCAACTCTTCCTGGTTGTGGACGGTCCGGTAATCGATCGTGGCGCTCGCCCGTGCAGGAACGATGTTCGGGACGGTTCCGCCGACGAGGCAACCGAGATTCCCCGTCGATTGGCCCAAATTCGTGTCGGATGCCATCGGGAGTTGGGTCCGCGCGCGATGAAGTACGTCGATCAGTTTGTGGATGGCGTTGACGCCGAGGTGCGGCGTGCTGCCGTGCGCGGCCAAGCCACGTGTGACGATTTCCAGCCAGAGCGCGCCTCGGTGGCCAAGATGGACGACGTTCGTGGTGGCTTCGGGAATGATCACCGCGCCGAACCGGTGCTCGGCAAGTGCGGGGATGGCGCGTTCGGCTCCGAGCGCCCCGATCTCTTCGTCGCTGGTGAGCAACAAGCCGAGGGCAGTTTCGCCGCAGAGCGCGTCGGAAAGTGCGGAAAGTGCGGCCACCACACCGGCTTTCATATCGACCGAACCCCTACCGAGAAGGTAACCGTCCTCCACGTCGCCACCAAGAGGTGCAAACTCCCAGTCCGAGGCAATGCCGATCGGCACGGTATCGACGTGGCATGCGAACAACAGCCGGTCCGTGCGCGGGTCGACGTCGTTGGTGAGCAGGGTCCACGGGTGTGCGCCGTCGAGATCGCCTTGAACGCGAACGGTGGGACACCTCCGCCGGGCCTCGGAGATGCAGACGTCCATCACGCGTCGCTGCGCTGCGGCGTTGCCGGACGTCGTGTCGACCGAGACCAACTCGGTCAATAGACCCTCGTGGTCCATGGCGCCCATGCCTACTGGAGCCGCGCGGTCATCGCGCGCCGGATTCCACTCGGGTGGCCACCGTCGACTCCCGGACAATGAGCTTTGAGCCAAGCGATGTGCGCATGGACTGATGTCCTGGCGTGCCCTCGATTGCCTGGGCGAGCAGTCGGACGCCTTCCGTCGCGATCGCACCAAGCGGCTGGGCGATCGTCGTCAGTGGCGGAGTGCTCAACGCGGCAAAGGGAATGTCGTCGAACCCGACGACGACCAGTTCGGCGGGTACGTCGACGTTGAGTCCTCGGCATGCTTGCAGGACACCAAGTGCGATCAGGTCGTCGGCGCACACGATCGCATCGGGACGTGACGGCCCACCCAGAATCCGTCGACCGGCTTCCTGACCCCACTTCACGGAGTAGTCGCCCAATTCGATCCACTCAGGTCGCACCGTAATTCCGTGTGCACCAGCGTGTTTGAGAAAACCAGCGCGTCGCAACTCAGTCGATGAGTTGGTCAGCTCTGAACTCACGAACGCCGCACTGCGCACGCCGAGTTCACCCAGATGCGTGACGATCAGCGACTGGGCGAAGTCGTCGTCGATTCCGATCCAGTCCGTATCGGTATCACTCGCCCGTCTGTCGACCTGAACCACCGGTACACGAGTCGAAGCCGACCTCACCGCGGCCGCACTCTCGGTCTCGTTGGTGGGACTGATGATCACTCCGTCGACCCTCCTGGTGATCAGCGAGTCCAGGCGTTTTG
Organism: Mycobacterium sp. AZCC_0083; assembly: GCF_014202335.1. Classification (GTDB taxonomy): domain Bacteria; phylum Actinomycetota; class Actinomycetes; order Mycobacteriales; family Mycobacteriaceae; genus Mycobacterium. The sequence continues at coordinate 117,697 of NZ_JACHGP010000004.1, forward strand.
CCTCGATGTCGACGTCAGACTGGGCATCACATAGCAACATCTGCCAACCGCGTTGGGCGAGAGCGTGATCGACGTGCTGGATGAGCGCCGTGAAGAACGGATTCGAGATGTCGGGAACCACCATGCCGATGGTGTCGGTGCGATTGCGCCGCAACGAGCTGGCGATCACGTTGCCCGAGTATCCCAACTCGGCGACAGCGCGCTCGATGCGACTCGCCAGCTTGGGCGAGACGTTCGTAGCGCCCGCCAGCGCGCGCGACACCGTCGCGGTGGAAACACCGGCCAACTCGGCGACCTGCTTGATCGTCGGACCCACCAAGCACTCCTCTCGTAGGCGACCAGACCTGTCCATATCTAGCACGTTCCGAAGCATTTGTGTAATCGTTTACAAATTGGAAACGGCCTGCCTGTTGCGTTGTAGGGCAATTCGGTGTTTCCTTGGTCGCACGTCCGTCAGTAATCGATTACATCCACGAAGGAAGGCCCTCGGATGAGACGCCACATACAAACCATCGTCGCCGCGCTTCTTGCGCTCGCCACGCTGGGCGCTGCTACTGCGTGCAGCAGCGACGACGCCAGTCAGCAGACGGCGGACGGGCTGACGAAGGTCAACATGGTCATGGAATGGCCCGTCGCGGACGCCTTCTGGATCCCCTTCCTCGTCGCCAAGGACAAGGGCTTCTACCGGGAGGGCGGAATCGACCTGACGATCACCCCGCCCCCGACCGTCGCCGACACCATGAAGATCCTCGGCACGTCTCAAGCCGATGTGGCGTTCACGACCACGCTCGATGTCCTCTTCGCGCGCGACCAGGAGGCACCCGTCATCGCCACCGGCTCTTACGGCGGTAGCAACAACTGGGGCCTGATAGCGAAAGCGCCTTTCGACCTCGGCCAGATCAAGGGCAAGACCGTCGGCATCTACAACGACGCCTGGTCCAAGGCGCAACTCTCGATGATGCTGAACTCGGTCGGCCTCAAGCTGTCCGACGTCCAACTGGTCACCGCGGCAGACGACACAGTGCCCTTGCTGCTCCAGAACAAGGTCGACGTCATCACCGGTGTCACCAACGCGGAGTCGTCCGAAGTCCGGGCGACTGGCGGCTTTGACCCGTTCTTCATGCCGGCCCGTGATCACGGGGCGCCGAACACGCCGATCTTCGTCGTTGCCGGCAACACCGAGTGGCTCGACAAGAATCGCGACAAGGCCCGCGCGTTCATGTCGGCCACCATCAAGGGCCTCAACGACGCCGTGACGGATCCGACGGGGGCTCTGGCGGTGTACAAGAAGCTATACCCCAGTGACGACATGGGTTTCGTCACCGATGCATGGCAGACGACCGTGAAGATCCTCAAGGAGCAGCAACCCCCGCTGGTGCAGAGTGACCAGCAGTGGGAAGGGCTGCTGAAGGCCGCCGTGGCACAGGGACTCGTAAAGTCGACTGGCGCGCCCAATTCGTACTGGACCAACGACTACCTGTCGAAGTAAAGAAGCACACTGCGAACGAAGGTTTGGACCGCCACATGAACAACGAACTCTCATCTCTGGTCGTGCCTGAGGGACTCAGCGCTGCTCCACCCGAAGGGCTGGTCAAGGCACAGCTTCTCGCCCGCGATGTCGCGGAGGCCGCGGCTGGTGCCGCCTGGGCGGGGATGACCGAAAGGGATCTGGCACGGTGGGCCGAGGAGACCCTTCGCGCAGGCGGATCGACCGGACTCTGGACCCTGGTCAATGTCGGGTTCGGCGAGGGAAGCCTGAAATGCTTCCCGACCGAGATGCCTGGTGACCGCATGCTCTGGAACATCGACTGCGGTTTCATCGACGTCCATCCGGTGGTCGACGGTTGGTGGGGAGACTGCACCCGCACCTTCGTCGTCGGCGAGCAGCCCGAATATCTCGAAGCCAAAGACGAGATCCAGACGATTCACGAAACGGTCCTCGCGGCCGCGTATCCAGGAATGCCGGCAAACGAACTTTGGGCAGCGTTCCACGACTCCATCGCCGGCACGGGATGGAATCACATGGACCGCCTCGGGAACATCGGACACTCGATCGGCCAAAACGTCTCCTACACAAAGGGGTACATCGATCGTCACAACACCACCAGGATGTGGGGCGGCTGGGCAGTGGAGCCCTTCATCGGCAACCACAACTACGGAGTCAAAGTCGAAGACGTCGTCTGGTTCGGCTCCGAAGGATGCACCGTCGTCCGATAGCGACATCCCACGTCGATCTCCACCGCACTCGGCAAGGAAGAGAAATCTCATGGCAAACGTCTTGATCGCCGGCGAATCGTGGACGACGACGTCGATTCACACGAAGGGCTTCGACTCCTTCACCACCGTGTCCTATCAGGAGGGTGTCCACGACTTCAGGTCGGCATTGGAAGGCGCCGGGCATTCGGTGTCCTTCATGCCCAATCACGTAGCAGCCCAGTCATTCCCACGAACCGTCGAGGAGCTGGAGCAGTTCAACGTCGTCGTACTGAGCGATATTGGGTCGAACACATTGCTGCTACCCAACGACGTCTACCTCAGCGGTAAGGCCAGCCCCAACCGGCTTCGTTCATTGCGCGACTGGGTCAAGAGCGGTGGCTCCCTGATGATGGTCGGCGGGTACCTCAGCTTCCAGGGAATCGAAGGCAAGGCCAACTACAAGAACTCGCTACTCGCCGAAGCACTGCCAGTGCTGATGGAGGACGGCGACGACCGCGAGGAGTGCCCCGAAGGGGCTGTTCCCCGCACGTTCGGACCCGAACATCCCTGCACGGCAGGCCTGCCTGACGCGTGGCCCGCGCTTCTGGGGTTCCAACGCCTGCGCGCCCGCTCAGCGTCAGAAGTCCTCGCACAGGTCAACGGTCACCCCTTGCTCACCGTCGGCACCTACGGCCTCGGACGGTGCGCCGCCTTCGCCAGCGACATCGGGCCCCATTGGGCGCCCTCGACCTTCACCCAGTGGGATGGATTTGCCCGGCTGTGGGGGCAGACCGCGACGTGGCTCTCCGCCGAATCGCTCGAACCTACCGCTGGGCCACGGATCGCCGAGTCGGCTGCGCGGTGAGTCTCGTCCTGAGCGGGGTCTCACAGAGCTTCGGTAACGTCGAAGCCCTGGCTCCGGTGGACCTCGAAGTCGAACCCGGTGAATTCGTATCCATCGTCGGCCCGTCAGGGTGCGGTAAGTCGACGATCTTCAACATCGTCTCGGGCCTACTCAAACCGACGTCGGGTTCAGTGACGTTGGACGGTAACCCGATAACGGGTCAGACCGGTCACGTCGGGTACATGTTGCAGAAAGACCTGCTACTACCCTGGCGAACCGTCCTCGACAACATCGTGCTGGGCGCCGACCTCCGTGGCCGCGCGACCCGCCAGGAGCGCCAGAGCGCGGCGGACATGGCTGCGCGGTACGGGCTTGGCGACTATCTGAACCACTATCCGCACGCGCTTTCCGGCGGTATGCGCCAACGGGTCGCGGTCATGCGGACCCTCGCCCTCGACCACTCCGTGATGCTGCTCGACGAACCGTTCGGTGCGCTCGACAGCCATACCCGATTATTGATGCAGCAGTGGTTGCTCGATGTATGGCGTGAGCAACGCAAGACGATCCTGTTCGTCACTCACGACATCGACGAAGCCCTGTTCCTCTCCGATCGGGTGATCGTCATGTCGCCGCGTCCTGGCCGAGTACAGGAAGTCGTCACAGTCGACCTCGGACGGCCACGCGACGTCCATCTCACCGCCGAGATTCCGTACACCTCCCTCAAAGGCCATCTCCTAGACCTCATCTACGGTCGGGCAGCATAGGACGCGCATCATGTCATCAACCAAGTCAGCCAAGAGCGCACGCGTCTTCACCGCGATAGCGATACCGCTGGTGAGCCTCGCCGCCGTCCTCGTGGTGTGGGATCTCTCCGTCCGCATCTTCGACATCGCCCCCTACGTGTTGCCCAGCCCGCAACGCACCTTCACAGCCCTCCAAGACGACTGGGACACGTTGAGCGCCGGCACATCCATCACCTCGAGGGAGTTCATCACCGGGTTCCTCATCGGCGCCCTCGCAGGGTTCGTCTTCGCGCTCGCGATGTCGTGGTCGCGACTCATACAGCGGCTCATCTACCCGGTGCTGATCACGTCGCAAGCCGTGCCCATCATCGCCGTCGCCCCAGCTTTGGTCATCTGGATGGGATTCGGGTTGGCGCCCAAACTGACGATCGTCGCACTGATCGTGTTCTTCCCCGTCGTCGTCAACGTGCTCGACGGTTTGGCCGCGGTGGACAAGGACCTCGTTGCGCTGGCCACCGCGATGGGTGGAACGCGATGGCGGATCTTCCGGTCAGTGACTCTGCCCGCCACGCTGACTCCGTTGTTCTCCGCACTGAAGATGTCAGCAACGTTCGCCGTCACCGGTGCCGTGCTCGGCGAGTGGACGGCCAGCACCTCAGGAGGACTGGGGGTAGCTCTCCTGGAGGCTCAATCCCGACTCGACGTAGCCTCAGTGTTCGCGGCGATTGTGTTACTCGTCGTCCTCGGCCTTGCGGCGTTCGGGGTCGTGGCCCTGGTCGAGATGATCCTCACCCCCTGGCGACGATCACCCGTAGCGCCAGGATGGCGAACCCACTTCAGGAACCGATCAATCTCTGCCCCAAGTGAATCGGCGCAGATTGGTTCGGTTGCGGCGGAGATGGCGACCCCGTGATCAAAGTCGCCAGCGTGCAAAGCAACCCCATCATGAATGGGGTCGACGACAACGTCACCAACATGGTTCTCACCATCGAGGCACTGGCCCGCGACGGTGTCCAGTTGGCCGTGTTCCCCGAACTCGCCACCACCGGTTACATGTTCGACAACGCTGCCGAAGCCGGTGCGGTGGCGGAGGAAGTGCCGAGCGGACCGACCGTGAACCGTCTCATCGAGGCATGCGCCGACAACGACATCCATATCGTGTTCGGCATCGCGGAGAAAGCCGGCGATCACCTCTACAACTCGAGCGCCATCCTAGGTCCACGGGGATACATCGGCACCTATCGCAAACTTCATCTCTGGGACAACGAGAATACGATCTTCACTCCCGGCGATCTCGGGTTGCCGGTCTTTGCCACCCCGCTTGGCAGTATCGGGATTCTCATCTGCTACGACCTATGGTTTCCGGAAGCCGCTCGGGCTCTCACACTTTCGGGCGCCGATCTGCTGTGCGTACCAACGAACTGGGTGCCGCTCATGGCGGGCAACGGTGACGATGACACTGCAATGGCCAACGTACTGTGCATGGCCAACTCCCACTGCAACGGGATACCTATCGTCGCCGCCGACCGGTGCGGACTCGAACGCGAACAACTGTTCCTCGGCCGCAGCATCATCACCCACGCAACCGGTTGGCCCGCAGCGGGTCCCGGATCGGCCGAACACGAGGAAATCCTGATTGCAGAGATCGACGTCGCCGCCTCCGTTGCGGCACGTCAGTGGAACGAATTCAACAATCCGCTCACGAACAGGCGTGTCGACGCGTATGTCGCAGGCAGCCGATCCTGACTGTTTCTGAGGCCGAGGGCGCCGAACACGAGCGGACTTCGTGTCCTCGACTTCGTCGGCTATAAGTGGCATCGGCCCTACGGACTTCCTGGCATCGGCTAATCGCCAGTGCGCGTGAATGTTTCGGTGACGGCCGTGCTAGCCGCACAGTTCCCCGTCTGCTCCTGGCGACCGTTCCCGATGAGCAACGTGATCGGATCCTGCGGTGGCTCGGGCAGCGGGAACTGCGCGGTGTACTTCAAGTGCGTCGGGCCTCCGGGCGGCGGGCACTTGCCGTCGAACTCGAGCTCGGAGGTCCACTTCCCGTCACTGAAGATCAGGGGCCGAAAGTCTGACGGTGCATGGAAGTAGCTCATGCACCGATCGCCACCGCGAAGGCAGTCGGTGGTGACGGAGTAGAGCAGATCCTGTTGTGGGGAGCCGTTCGAGAAGTTGCGGGTGAGGTGGTAGTGGCCGTGCAATGCCATTGCGGGCGACACCGCGCGTGGCGGCAGGGTGGCCGGGTCGGGAAGGGTGTTCTCGTCGATGCTTCCGGTGCGGGCGAAGGTCACGGTTCCCCTTCCCGAGCAGCCATCGCTGGTGGTCCCGCTGAACTCTCCGGAGAGGGTGCCGTCGGGTCGGGGCTCCAGGGTGAACACATCCCAGACTTCGGCGGGGGCGTTGTGGCACTGATCCGAGCCGAGGCCGACGGTCATCCAGCGTCCATCGACCTCGTCGAACACCAGGCTCGACACCGCAGGCCCTTCGCCACTGAGACGCATCGCCGTCGCCACGCACCCGTCCTGGCGACACGCCGAGCGCACGCCCCATCTGGCCGTCATCGGCGTCGCACCTTCGGCCATCTGGCCGTCCATGAGGGTGGTCGCGCTGAAGTCGGCCCGGTAGATCCCGGTGAAGGGCGCCATGCCGGGTGGCGCGGTGGCGGTAGTGGTCGGCGTGGCGGCGGGTTCGTGGTCCCATGCCAGCCACACCACCCCGAAGACGGCGCAGGCGATCAGCACCGCGACGCCGACGAGCGCGCCGATCAGGACGCGGCGCCGCTTCCCGGGCGGCGACGGTGGAGCAGGCGCGCTGAGCTGTGTGGCTGCGGTCGTCGATTCGCCGGTGATGGCTTGGCGCCGTTGGGTCTGCGCCGGATCGGGCGTCACCGGTGGGTTGGGGCCGATCTGCGGCGCGATGGCGTGTCGCGCCGCGGCCGCCATCTCCACGGTGCTCTGGTAGCGGTCGGTGGGTGCTTTCGCCAGTCCGGTGGCGACCACGTCGTCCAACGCCGTCGGGACGGTGTCGCGGTCCTCGGAGGGCTTCGGTGGCGGCATGACCATGTGGCCCACCGCGATCTGCTCGAGCGTGGTGCCGGGGAACGGCAGCTCGCCGGTCAGACATTCGTAGAGCACGCAGGCAAGGGCGTACACGTCGCAGCCGGGCCCGATTTCGCCATCGCCGAAGCGTTCGGGTGCCATGTAGGACCACGTGCCGAGGGTGGAACCGACTGAGGTGAGCCCGGTTTCGCCAGTGACGCGGGCAATGCCGAAGTCGATCAGGTACGCGAAGTCGTTCTGCGCCAACAGAATGTTGGACGGCTTCACGTCGCGGTGCACCAACCCGGCCTGATGCGCGCTGTGCAGCGCCGAGGCGATCTGCTCGATGACGTACACCGCGCGTCCGACGTCCAACGGCCCGTCGTCCAGCAGGGTATGCAGGTCAACGCCGTTGATCAGCCGCATGGTGACGTACAGCCGGCCGTCGATCTCTCCGACGTCGTGGATTGGCACGACGTGCGGATCGTCGAGGCGGGCGGCGGCGCGGGCTTCGCGGCGGAACCGCGTGACGAACTCGGGGTCCTGAGTGAAGTGCGGGAGCAGCATCTTCAAGGCCACCACCCGGTCGAGCTCGGTGTCGTGGGCGCGCCATACCTCACCCATCCCGCCACGGCCCAGCAACTCGATCAGCTGGTAGCGGCCAAATGGCGTCCCCTCCACCGGCTCACGATAAACCGTTCCTGGATCTGCCAGCACGGCTTATGTTGTCCTGGACCGCACTTTGTCGGGGGAGGCCGATGCTCGTCGACCAGTACCTGTGGTTTCTTCACCTCGATCGCCGGATGCCGCTCAACGTCGACCTGGGTCCCCTGCACGTCCACCTGTACGGCCGCTCGGTGTTCCTGATGTGGATCACCGTGGGGCTTCTGGTGATCGGCGGCATCGCGGTACTCGTCTCGCGCAAGCAGGAATTGATCCTCAAGTGGCGGACATGGGTACTCATCGCACCGGTGGTCGGCATCCCCGTCTGGATCGGCGCTGGCACCACCGCGGTGCTGGCCGCCGCGCTCGCCGTCGTCGCGGTGATCGAGTACGCGCGGTTGGCACGACTGAGCAAGGTCGACACCTACGTACTCCTTGCGCTCGCCGTGCTGTATCCGCTCGCGGCCTGGCTACGTCCATCGTTGTTGAACCTCGCACCGATCGTCATGCTGCTCTGTGCGCTGCCTGCACTCCTCGGCGGCGACGTCGAGAACGGCTCGAGGCGCACGGCGTTCACCGCATTCGGATCGGTGTGGATCTGCTGGTCGTTGGCGCACCTAGTGGTGTTGTTGCCGGACACGTTTCTGGTGGGCTTCGCCGTAGCGGTCACCGACGTCGCCGCCTGGTGTGGCGGAAAGGGGTTGCGTCGCTTGGGTTGGGCGCGTCAGCCGCTGTCCCCGTTGAGCCCGAACAAGACGATCGGTGGGATGGTCGGCGCCGTCATCGGAGCGTTCGTCATCCTGACGTTGTTGGGCACGATCTCGGTCGGTCTGCTCGTCGCGGTGGCGATCGGTGGTCTGTTCGGCGACCTCCTCGAATCCATGCTGAAGCGGCAGGCTCAGGTCAAGGACGCCGGCGACTGGCTGCCGGGCTTCGGCGGTCTGCTCGACCGGATCGACTCGCTGTTGCTGGTGCTCCCGCTGGCGTATCTCCTCGGATGAGCGACCAGACGGAGCGCCAATCACGCGTCTGGTCGGTGATCGCCCGTCTCGCCGCCGGTCCGTACGGCTTGGTCGTGGCGTTCGTGTGGGGTTTCGCCGAGGCACTGAGCTGGTTCATCGTCGCGGAGATGGCGTTGATCCTGTTCGCCGCCGCCGTTCCCCGCCGCGTGATGGCATGGGCTGCGGCGGTCATCGCCGGCTCCGTGCTCGGCGTACTGACCACCGCGGGGCTTGCGTCGCGTGGTGTCTTGTTGCCAGCGCCGCTGACTACCCCGCGGATGGCGGCGACGGCGTTCGACCAGCTGGCCGCCGGGCCGAGCGCGATCATGAATCAAGCGTTCTCGGGCATCCCCGTCAAGGTGTATGCCCGCGCCGCCGGTGAGCACCACATCGACCTGTGGAACCTGGCCGGCTGGACACTGCTGGAACGTGGCCTGCGCATCTCGATGGTGGGACTGGTCGTGTGGCTACTCGCCAGCCTGTTGCATCCCGTGCTGCGACGGCTCTACGGCGTCTACTTGATCATCGCGGTCGTCATCTTCACCGTCGGCCTGTCCGCGGTGATCGCCGTGTGGTCCTAAATGGCGTGGTCCTAACTGCGGGCGGCCTTGAGCCGGATCTTCCAGCGAACGAAACCCGCAAAGGCGATGGACAACACCCCGAGCATCGCGATGTCGAAGAACCACGCCGCGGAGGTGTGCTTCCAGTGCGAGTCCTTCGCGATGCCCACCGCCAGGTTGCTCAGGTCAGCCGTCGAGGCCGTCGCCGCGAACCCCCACCGCGCGGGAGTGAACATGGAGATGGTTTCAAGCAGTGGCCGGTTGGTCACCGGGATGAAGCCGCCCGCGAGCACCAGCTGAATCACCAACGTCGCCGCCAGCAGAATGATGACCTGGTCGCTGCTCTTCGCCACGGCCGACACCGCCAGCCCGAGGATCATCGCCCCTACACACGTGGCCGCGACGTCGACGAACAACTCGAACATCGGACTGCCCAGCGCCGCCGCGCCCGACGGCGCCGGCTTGCCGAACCTGGGCGCTGTGACGACCAGGGTCAGGATCGCCGACTGAATCACCGCGACCGCCCCGAACACCGCGATCTTCGCCAAGAGGTAGGCCGACGCCGACAGTCCGACCGCCTGCTCGCGGCGGAAGATGACGCGTTCACCGGTCAGGTCACGAACGGTCAGCGTCGTCCCCAACAGGATCGCGCCGAAGTTCAGCAGCGCGATGATCTGCTTCGGCTCGAGCGGGGGGGCGCCGGGCGCAGGCGCACCGAAGCCGGCGTGACCAGCCACGGTGAGCGGCAGCAGGCCGACGATGAACGGCAGCGCCAGCAGCAAGGCGACGTAGCCGCGGTCGGCTAGGAGCAGCTGCACCTGGCGGCGGGCGACGGTCGAGAACTGGCGCCACGTGCTGGTGCGCGCCGGCTTGACCGTGCCGACGGGCGTGGCGGGCACGACCTGGGTGGGCATGGCCACCACCGGCCCGGTGCGGGCCAGATGGCGCTGCTGCGCACCGTCGGGATCGTCGCGCACGCCGTCGAAGACGTCGGCCCAATCGGTCGATCCCATGGCCGCCCCGAGCTCACTCGGCGGCCCGCAGAACGCGGTCTTGCCGCCAGGGGCGAGCAGCAGCACCTGATCGCAGTCATCGAGGTACGTCAACGAGTGCGTCACCACCACGATCACGCGGCCTGCGTCGGCGAGCTGGCGCAGCATCACCATCACCTGCCGGTCGAGTGCGGGGTCGAGCCCCGTCGTCGGCTCGTCGAGCACCAGCAGCGACGGACCGGTCAACAGTTCCATGGCGACCGACACGCGCTTGCGCTGCCCACCCGACAGCTTGTCGATGCCCGTCTGCGCGTGTGGCGTCAGTTCGAGTTCCTCGAGTACCTGCGCGATCACCCGCTGCCGATCGGCCTTGGTGGTGTCCGGCGGCATCCGCAGTTCTGCGGCATAGCCGAGCGCCTGACTGATGGTGAGCTGACGATGCACGACGTCGTCCTGCGGCACCATGCCGATCCGGTTGAGCAGCAACGCATTTTCGGCATGGACGTCGTGTCCGTCGAATGACGCAGTGCCGCTCGTCGGCCGTGCGGCGCCGATGATCGCCTTCGAAAGCGTCGACTTGCCCGAACCGGACGGGCCGATCACCGCGGTCAGCGTGCCCGGCCTTGCGGTCAAGGAGATCCGGTCCAACAGTGTGACCGCGCCCTCGATCGTCAGGCTGACGCCGTGGACTTCGAGGCCGCCGGTCTTCGTCGCGGGTGCGGAGCGACGGACGAGATCGCCTTCGGTGAAAACGAAGTCGACGTTGCCGATCGTGACGACGTCGTCTTCCTGCAGCACAGCGTCCTTGACGGGCTCGCCGTTGACGAAGGTGCCGTTCGCGCTGCCGGCGTCCTGAATCCGTATGCCCTTTGGCGTCGACACCAACGATGCGTGGTGGCTCGAGGCCAGCACATCGGGGATGACGACGTCGTTGTCGGGCGCGCGGCCGATGCGCGTCGAGACGACGGTCTCGGGTTCGCCCTGCCGTGGCAGCCGCGTCGTCGGCCGATCATCCGGCTGCGGGACGGGGCCGAGCTCGAACGTCAACAGCGGACCGTCGGGGTCGCCGACGTGGATGGTCTGCCCGTCGCGGATGTCCACCGAACTCACCCGTCGCTGTCCGACGAACATTCCATTGAAGCTCTTGTCGTCCACCGCGACCCAATGCCCGTCGAGGCAGCGCAGCACCACGTGCGATCGGGAGACTCCCAGGTGCGGGATGCGTACGTCGGCTCGCACGTCGCGCCCGATGACGACGTCGCGACCCGGCGCAAACGTCCGCTGCCAACCACCAGAGCGAACGGTGATCGGGGGCGGCAGCGGCCGGCTCATCTGGCCAACCATATCGGTCGGTGCCGCGAGATCGCCGTTGAGAAAGGCGCCGTCAAGAAACGAGGGCATATCCGTCTACGCTCTCCGGAAGACGGTTGTCCCGCAAGGCCATAACCTGCTCCCGCAGCTGCGGTGCCGAGGTGGTGGCCGGGTCGACGGGATCGCCGATGTGGACGCGTATCGGGGCTGGGGAGTAGTGGCCGGCCTTGGGCAGCACCTCGGCGGTGCCCAGCACTGCGACGGGAACGATCGGCACCCCGCAGTCCCGCGCCAATCGCAAGGCGCCTGAGCGGAATTCGCCGATGCTTCCGTCCGTCGAGCGGGTGCCCTCCGGGTAGACGACCACCGTGCGTCCAGCTTTGAGAGCGGGGCGGACGGCCGCCAGCAGCGCGGCATAGCCGCCGTCGCCCGACCGCTGTACCGGCAGGATGCCTGCCAGCGAGGTGGCCACGAAACGGCGTACCGGCACGTCGAACCAGTAGTCGGCCGCCGCGCCGAACACCGGCTGGGCCGAGGGCGGCAGCGCCGCAAGCAGTGCTGCGGTGTCGGCGTGTGAGGAGTGGTTGGCCACGACGATGCAGCCACCCGAGACGCCCCACCGACCGGTCACGGTCAGTCCGCCCGACACTGCGCACGCGATCCGCCACAGCCCGTGCCGCAGCACGCTCGAGATTCGCGTCGTGGTCATGCCGCCACACCGATCAAGGGGCGCGTCACGGCGGTCAGCGGTTGTGTCACCGCGTACAGCGGCTGCGTCACGGCGTCGAAGTACTCGACGAAGTGATTCCCCGTCGCTTCGCTCGCCTCGACGACGACTCGCGGTCGTTCCAGCTGCTTGGCCGCCAGCTCGCGGCGGGCGCCCCGCAGCCGCAGCACGGTGGTGATCAGCGAACCGTTCACCAGCTGCATCAAGAAGACCGGCAGGAGGACCGGGAATACGGTCGCCAGCACCATGAAGAGGCACCGTTCGGTCTTGCCCATCGGGCCGCCGTTGCGGCGTTGCGCGCCTGCGGCCGCTGCGGCCAGCGAGGCGAAGGTGGGCATCGTCGCGGCCAGTGCGGCCAGCAGGACCTGGAGCACCGGCCAGGACAACCAGTGCATCCCCGAGCCGTCGTGGCGAGCGACGAACACCGCCAACCCGGCGAAGGCCAGGAGGTCGGAGGTGCGGTCGCCGATCTCGTTGACGACGAATCCCCACGGCCGGCTCTTCCCTGCGGCGCGGGCAACCGCGCCGTCGAGGTTGGCACCGGCCAGCCGCAGCACCAGGAACAGTGCGGCCAGCGGCCAGTAGCCGAAGGCGATCGCCACTGCAGCCGCTCCGGCGGCGACGACACCTGCGGCGGTGAACGCGTCCGGTGAGATGCTCCGTGTGACGGCGACGTTGACGATCGGTGCCAGGCGGCCGGTGAACCACGGCTTCAGCGCGTAGAGGCCAGCCATCTGGCGCACGCGCGGTGTGGTCGTCGGAAGTTTGGACTCGAGAGTCGCGACGGTGGTGTTCATGGTTGGCTCCTTTCGTGCTGTAGGCCCTTGGTGGCCGGTCACGAAAAGATTGCAGCGAACCGCTTGGCGGATTCTTGGCGGCGCTTGGCAGCCGTTTTGGCCGTCGACGAAGCGCGTTGTTTCCGCAGCTCAAAGATGCCGAAGAAGGGCGTCTCCGATTATCCGACCCTCGGCCGGGCGATGACGGGAAGGACTAGACCCCGAGTGCTGGCCCGATGGTGGCGTTCCAGGAATCCTGCATCTCCGACTCGAACAGGCCCCACGAGTGGGAACCCTGCGGTCGGACGACGTACTTGATCGGCACCCCGGCAGCCGCCGCGGCGTCCGCGAACTGCCTGGTGCTGTCGTTGACGATGCCCTCGATGAATCCGCCGGCGAAGTTGTTGGTGCCGGGGGGCAGCTTGTCGACGTCGCCCTGGCCGCCGCCCGAAGCGGTGACGAAGACGGCGGTGCCCTTGAGCCTCGCGACGTTCACCGTCGGATCGTGCGCCACCCACAACGGGCCGCCCTGCGGTCCCCACATGTCGTCGGCATTTGCGCCGCCGCCAGTGAGCGTCAGCGCGATGTTCTGGGCACCCGTCGACGGGGTCAGGAATCCGCTGTAGGAGCCGACGGCCCGGTAAAGTCCCGGCGCCTGGATGGCGTAGTCGACGGCGGTGCCGCCGGTGCTCGACAAGCCGGCAACCGCGTTGCGGCCGTTGGTCTTGTACTGCGCGTTGATCAGCGGGGGCAGCTCCTGCGTCATGTAGGTCTGGTACTGCTTGCTGCCGTCGTTGACCCAGTTGGTGTACCAGCTGAAGGCCCCACCGAGGGGTGAGACGACGTTGACGTTCTTGTTGCCGAAGAAGCCCTGCAGGTCGGTGAATCCGAACCAGCTCTTGCTGCCGGGCGCGAAGTTTCCACCCGGGTCGAGGTTGTCGCCGCCGTCGATGCCGGGCATCAGATAGAACGTGGGCGCACCCGACCTTGGGGCCTTGAAGACGTCGTTGACGATGACCTTGTTCATCGACGGCGAGAACACCGAGACCTTGTCCCAGCGGTCGGTGACGTGTTCGATGCCGGTGATACTTGCGCCCCCTGGCGGGTCGGCGGCTGCGACCGGAATCGAGAGCAGTGGAACTACCGAGATCATCGCTACGGCAAGGACGCGGAGACGACGCACCAGTCGGGTCACCGGCTGATTATGCGGTCCAGGTCACATCTCGGCAACTTTCGTGGCATACCGGATCGCGTGTGTCGTCCGAACCCGCAGTCCGGTCTCGGTTTGTGCTTGCGCTGCAACCGCTTACGTGCGAGCGCAACATTTGGACTCGCGCGCGGTACCACGTAATGGCATGCACGTCAGCCGAATAGAAGAATTGCCATCCGATTAGTAGGAGAAACGGTTAGCTGAGCTAATCGCCCGTGCGCGTGAACGTTTCGTCGAACTCCAAGTTGACCGCGCAGGTCCCGGTTTGCACCCACGTGCCGTGCCCGCTAAGGAACTGGATCGGATCTTGCGGTGGTTGGGGCAGCGGATACTGCGCGTCGGTCGTCAGATTCGACAGATCGCCGCTCGGGCAGGGACTTTGGGTTCGATCGGTAGACGTGAACTTCGCGCCGTCGAACAGGAGTGGGATGTCACCCGATGTGATGGAGAAGTAGCTCATGCACCGATCACCCGTACGCAGACACTCGGTCGTGACGCGCGAGTCCGCCTGCAGTACCGGAAGTCCCTTCATCGTGAAGGTCCGCGTGATGTGGTAATTGCCGCGTAGTGCTTCGGCGGGCGACACCACCCGTGGCGGGAGGTCGGCAGGATCGGGCAGCGTGTAGAAGTCGGCGTCGACGTCGACGTCTCCGGTGCGGGTGAACGTCACGGTTCGCGTCTCCGCGCAAAGGTCGGCGGTGGTCCTGGTGTGTTCGCCGGTGAGGGTGCCGTCGGGTCGGGGTTGCAGGCTGAACACCTGCCAGGTCTCGGTCTGTGCGCCCTTGCACTGGCCGGGGGCAACGACGACGGATAGCCATTGGTCGCCGACTTCGTCGAACACCATCGTCGATGCGAAGGCGGCGTCGCCCTTGAATTGCGATGCGGTCGCCACGCACCGGCCCGAGATGCACACCGAGCGCATGCCGTACGTGCCGGTCGACGGCGCCGTGCCGGGTCTCGGCGCGCCGTCCAGTCCGGTCGCCCGACCGAAGTCGGCGCGGTAGACACCGGTGAAGGGACCCGTGTTGGGTGGCGGGGCAGCGGTGCCTGGAGCGGCGTTGGCGGTGGTGGACGGCAGCTCGGTCGAGGTCGGATCGGCTGGCTGCGTGAGCTTTACCGTTGCGAAGACGCCACCGGCGATCAGCAGGACGACCGCGACCAGCGCGCCGATCAGGATGCCACGACGCTGGCTTGGAGGCTTCCCCGCCGGTGGCGGCGGGAGTGCACCGACGTGCGCTGGCGTGGTCGGCGCTTCGCTGCTGGATTGCCAGGGTTGGGTGTGGGCGGGATCGGGATCGATCGACGGCGGTGGCGCCGCGTGGATATGGTTGGCCTGCGGGGCGATTGCCTGTTGCGCAGCGGTGGCCAGGTCGATGGTGCTGGCGTAGCGGTCGCCGGGCTGTTTGGCGAGGCCGGTGGCGATCACGTGGTCCATCGCCACGGGGACCGTGTCGTGGTCGTGCGACGGTTTCGGCGGCG
This sequence comes from Mycobacterium sp. AZCC_0083, assembly GCF_014202335.1. Lineage (GTDB taxonomy): Bacteria > Actinomycetota > Actinomycetes > Mycobacteriales > Mycobacteriaceae > Mycobacterium. The sequence continues at coordinate 133,243 of NZ_JACHGP010000004.1, forward strand.
GAGTGACCATGTGCCCTACCGCGACTTGCTCGAGGGTGTCGCCGGGGAACGGCACCCTTCCGGTCAGGCACTGAAACAGCACGCATGCCAGCGCGTAGACATCCGAGCTTGGCCGAATCTCGCCCGCCTGGAAACGCTCGGGCGCCATGTAGGCCCACGTACCGATGGTGGTGTTGGCCGACGTCAACGCGGTGTCGCCGGTGGCGCGGGCGATGCCGAAGTCGATCAGGTACGCGAAGTCGTTGTCGGCCAACAGGATGTTGGACGGTTTGACGTCGCGGTGTACCAGCCCGGTCCGGTGGGCGCTGTGCAGTGCCGAGGCGATCTGCTCGATGACGTTCACCGCGCGTGCGGGTGGCATGGGGCCGTCGTTGAGCACGGTCTGCAGGTCCTGGCCTGCGATCAGCCGCATCGTGACGTAAAGCCGGCCGTCGATCTCGCCGACGTCGTAGATCGGCACGATGTGAGGGTCGTCGAGGCGTGCCGCAGCGCGCGCTTCGCGGCGAAAGCGCTTGTCGAACTCGGGGTCTTGGGCGTAGTGCGGCAGCAGCATCTTCAACGCCACCACGCGGTCGATCTGGGTGTCGTGTGCGCGCCACACCTCGCCCATGCCGCCGCGACCCAGCAGTTCGATCAGCTGGTAGCGGCCGAATGAGGTGCCCTCCACCGGTTCACGATAGCGATCAATCGCCGTGTCCGTGGGCGCGATCGTTAATCGCCGATGCGCGTGAATGTTTCGTTGAACTCGATGTTGCCTGCGCACGGTGCGGTCTGATCCTGGCGGCCGTTCCCGGTGAGAAGCGTGATCGGATTCTGCAGGGGTTGGGGCAGTGGATACCGTCCGGACTTCGTGACTTGCATCTGGCCGCCGCGACACGCATTGTCGCTCTCGGTGAACAGGTTCCAGTTGCCGTCGCGGAAGGTCAGCGGTTCCGCCTCGCCTGCTTGGCCATGGAAGAAACTGATGCACCGATCGCCGGTGCGCAGGCAGTTGGTGTCGACGCGGTAGACGGTCTGCTGCGTTTGGCCGACCGACCGGAAGGTTCGCGACTGCCGGTACTGGCCGCGTAGCGCTTCGGCAGGCGACACCACTCGCGGCGGCACGGTGACCGGGTCGGGCAGCGTCTCGACGTCGACGTCTCCGGTCCGAGTGAATGTCACGGTGCGTTTGGCCAGGCAGTCATTGCTCGTCGTCGCGGTGAATTCACCGGCGAGGGTGCCGTCGGGACGCGGTTGCAGCGTGAGCACCTCCCAGGATTCGGTGGCGGGATCGGTCTTGCATGGAACCGTGGAAAGACCGACCACGAACCACCGGTCGCCGATCTCGTCGAACACCATCGGCGCAGGCAACGCGGTCGTCCCGCTGAGGCGTGATGCGGTCGCCACGCACCCCGTCGGGCGGCACGCCGAGCGAACCGCATACGTGTCCGTTGGCTTCCCGGTATCGGGACCCGGCTCGTCGTTGAGCCCAGTGATCGGTCCGTAATTGGCTCGGTAGACGCCGGTGAAGGGGCCGGTGTTGGGTGTCGCGGTGGGCGCCACGGACGTTGGGGCCGGGGATGCGGCGGGGGCCGCCGGCTCGCTCTTCTGTGAGAGCTTCACGCCGGCGAAGACACCACCGGCGATCAGCAGTGCGACGCCAAGCACGGCGCCGATCAGGAGTCGGCGACGATTTCCGGCGGGCGGGGGCGAGGATCCGCTGAGGTGCGCCGGCACCGTCGGTGACTCGCCGCTGGACAGCCACGGCTGGGCGAATGCCGGGTCGGCGGGGATGCTCGTCGGCTCGGTGATGGCTTGTCGCGCCGCGGCGGCCATCTGCACGGGGCTCTGGTAGCGGTCGGTGGGTGCTTTCGCCAGTCCGGTGGCGATCACCTGGTCCATCGCGCCCGGGACGGTGTCGCGGTCCTTGGAGGGTTTGGGTGGCGGCATGACCATGTGGCTGACCGCGACCTGCTGGAGGGTATCGCCGGGGAAGGGCAGTTCGCCGGTGAGGCATTGGTAGAGCACGCACGTCAACGCGTAGATGTCCGAGCTGGGCTGAATCTCCCTGGTATTGAAGCGTTCCGGAGCCATGTAGGCCCACGTGCCGATGGTGGTGTTGGCCGACGTCAACGCGGAGTCACCGGTGGAGCGGGCGATGCCGAAATCGATCAGGTACGCGAAGTCGTTGTGTGCCAACAGAATGTTGGACGGTTTGACGTCGCGGTGCACCAGCCCGGCCTGATGCGCGCTGTGCAGCGCCGAGGCGATCTGCTCGATGACGTGCACTGCGCGCTGTGCGTCCAACGGCCCGGCGTCCAACAGGGTCTGCAGATCCACCCCGTCGATCAGCCGCATCGTGACGTACAGCCGGCCGTCGATCTCCCCGACGTCGTAGATCGGCACGACGTGCGGATCGTCCAGACGTGCGGCGGCGCGCGCCTCGCGGCGAAACCGCGTCTCGAACTCCGGGTCCTTGGCGTAGCGGGGTAGCAACACCTTCAACGCCACCACTCGATCGATCTCGGTGTCGTGGGCGCGCCACACCTCACCCATTCCGCCACGGCCCAGCAGTTCGATCAGCCGGTAGCGGCCAAATGGCGTCCCCTCCACCGGCTCACGATAAGCAGCGAGCCATTACTTCTGCGGGCAAACGCCCGTGACGCTCACATCCCCGGTGTGCGGTGTGCCCAGGGGTTCGCCTGCTCGAGCTGGCTGGCGATGCGAAGCAGGACGTCTTCGCGACCGTAGGCGGCAACGAGCTGCACACCGATCGGCAGGCCCTCGGCCGTCCACTCCAGCGGCAGGCTGATGGCCGGCTGGCCGCTGGTGTTGAACGGGGGAGTGAACGCCACGAATTGGCCGGCGCGCGCCATCGCCGCCATCGGGTTGTCGGGGTCGTTGACGATCGTGCCGAGCTTGAGGGGTAGCTCGGCGACAGTCGGCGTGAGCAAGAGATCCCAGCCGTCGTGCCACCACGACTGCAGCGCTCGTCGGTACTGGGTGACCTCCGACAGTGCGAGTGCGTAGTCGACGGAGGTGACGTTGGTGGCGAAGTCGGCCTGGATCCGGTTCATCGGCTCGAACTCGCGATCCGCCAACGGGCGGCCCAACTGATCCTCGAAGCGGCGCAGTGCCAGCCCCATGTTGGTGCTCCACAGCGCCATGAACTTCGCGCTGAAGGCCTTGTCCTCCAACGCCGTCGGCCAAGCCGGCTCGACGTGGTGGCCCAACGATTCGAGAAGCCGGCCGACGGCACGCGTCGCGTCCGCGACTTCGGCGTCGATCGGCCCGTCCTGTGGATGGTGATCGAGGATGCCGATCCGCAGCCGGCCCGGGTCGGCGCCGAGCTCGTCGACGTACGGACGTGTGGGCGGTGCCGCGATCACGGTGTCGCCGACGCCTGGCCCACGCGTCGCGTCGAGTAACGCGGCCGAATCACGAACCGTGCGGCTGACGCAATGCTCGACCCCGAGCCCGGTCTCGTCGCGCACCGGACCGACGGTGATGCGGCCCTGGCTCGGCTTGAGCCCGACCAGTCCGCAGCACGACGCGGGGATGCGAATCGATCCACCGCCGTCACTGGCGTGGGCGAACGGCACCATCCCCGAGGCGACCGCGGCTGCCGCACCACCGCTCGATCCACCGGGGGAGCGCGTCGTGTCCCACGGGTTGTGGGTCGCGCCCCACGCGATCGGCTCGGTGGTCGGGACGCTGCCGAGCTCGGGACTGTTGGTGCGCCCGGCGATCACCAGCCCGGCCGCGCGATGGCGGCTGACGAGGGTCGTGTCGGCGTCGGCGATGAACCCTGCTTCCTTGAACGCGACGTTGCCGTTGCTGATCCGCTGCCCTGCGTACGAGGCGTACAGATCCTTGATCAGGAACGGCACGCCGCGGAACGGACCGTTGGGCAGGTCGGCGCTCGCGGCGGTCTCGCGGGCGTGATCGAACCAGCGGATCACGACTGCGTTGATGGCCGGGTCGTACCGTTCGATGCGCTCGACCGCCGCCTCCAGCAGCTCGCCGGGCGACACCTCGCCCGACGCAACGAGGGCCGCCTGGTCGGTCGCGTCCATCCAACGGGTCTGGTCGGCAAGTGTGCTCACTCGACCTGTCTAGCACGACTCGCACTGCGCGCCGGAAGGCCAGGCAACGCCGTGAGCCAAAGCGCCCAATCCCCCTGGCCTCCAGTCGACTCTGCACCGACGGCGCGCGCGACTCGCGGTTCCGCGCCCTCCGCGCAGAGTCGACGACCGAGGGCCGCCCCCGGTGATCCGGGTGGTGCCAACGGTGATCGACGTGGTCACGATGCGCCCTGGCCAAGCGGGTCCAACTGCGCCTCGGTGGCATCGTCGTGGTCGGTGGAGATGCTGAGCTCGCGCCATGACTGGTCTGACTCGGCGAGTGCTCGTCCCGCCGCGGTGCCGTAGCGGAAGGCGTCGCTGCCGAGCAGCAGTCGCAGCGGCGGCTCCGCCATCGCGGCGACGTCGAGGACGACTCGGGCCACCTTGGCCGGGTCGCTCGCCTCGGTGGTGAGGCCGTCCCTGATCATCCGGGCGCGTTCGCCGACGGTCGGCTCGTATGGCGCGCTGACTGCCGGGATCGCCATCGAGCTGCCGGCCCAATCCGTCCGCATGCCACCGGGTTCGAGGACGGTCACCTTGATCCCGAGCGGCGCGACTTCCTGGCTGAGCACGCTGGAGAAGCCGCCGACCGCCCACTTGGCCGACTGGTAGGCGCCGAGGCCGACGCTGGCCATGCGTCCACCCACCGACGAGACCTGGATGATGTGGCCGGAGCCTTGTGCGCGCAGCTGCGGCAGCGCCGCCTTGGTGACGGTGACGACCCCGAAGAGGTTGGTCTCGATCTGCGCGCGGAAGTCGTCGAGGCTGACGTCCTCGATCGCGGCGAGATCGGCGTACCCGGCGTTGTTCACCACGACGTCGAGCCGGCCGAACGCGTCGACCGCGGTGCGGACCGCGGCGGCGGCCGCTAAGGGATCGGTGACGTCGAGCGCGACGGCGCGCACCTGATCGCCGTACGTGTCGACGAGGTGGGCGAGTTGCTCGGCCTTCCGTGCGGTCGCCACCACGTGGTGTCCCGCCGCCAACGCCGCTTCGACGATCTCCCTGCCGAGCCCGCGGGAGCTGCCGGTGACGAGAAATACCTGGGTCATGTCGCTTCCTCCAATAGTCAACTGAACGGTTAGTTGCATTGAACGCTCAGCGTGGCGCGTTGTCAACTAGACGGTTAGTTGACTAGAGTGCGTTCATGGTCAGAGACGCGGACGCGACCCGCAGGCGCCTGCTCGACGCCGCCGCCGAGGAGTTCGCGGCGTTCGGCATCGCCGGTGCACGCGTCGACCGGATCGCCGTCGCGGCGGCGTCGAACAAGGCGCAGATCTATCACTACTTCGGCAACAAGGACGGCTTGTTCGAAGCGGTGTTCCACGACCTCGTCGTGACGACGCTTCGCGACAGCCCAATCGACGCCACCGATCTACCGGAGTACGCCGGACGGTTGTTCGACGGCTACGTGGCGCGCCCGCACGTGCAGCGGCTCGCCACGTGGTACCGGCTCGAGCGCGCGGGAACGCAGGATCCGATCGACATCATCGCCGAGTCGAACGCCGCGAAGGTGGATGCCATCGCGAAGGCTCAGGCCGACGGGGCGCTGACGGACCGATGGTCGGCGGTCGATCTACTCGGGTTGGTGCTGCAGATCTCCGGGTTGTGGTCGGGGATGACGCCGGAGTACGCCGCATTGGTCGCCGACGAGAACCATGCGCACCGGCGCGCAGTCATCGTCGAAGCGGTCCGGGCGCTGCTGGTGTAGTGAGACCGGTTGGCCCCCAAAAGATTTCGCGCCCACCGGCGTTGGCCGGTGGGCGCGAGAGGTCAATCGGTGGAGAGTCGAATCACCCGGGCGGCGGAGGCACGGGTAGAACGACGCCAGGAGGCGGAGGTACGGCGCCAGGAGGCGCAGCGTCCGCAGGGTCCGGCAGGAACTCGCCGAGCCCCGACGGAATGTTGGTTCCCGGCGGTGGCGCGGTGCCCGGAAGCGGTTCGCCGAGTTGGTCCTTCGGAACCTGGCCCAGCAGTCCACCCTTCAGGTCACCGGCGCGGTACAGGTCGATGTACCGGCCGAGCCACTCCCTACGGGATACGTCCGCATTCTCCTGGCCGGGAGCCACGTCGAACTGCGTGCCCTTGCCGGGCGCAGCCGGCACGTCGTTGATGGCCCCGGCGCCGTAGGCGTTGTTGAACACGTTCAGGTTCGGAGGTGCCCCCACCGCCCCAGGCAGCGACGGTGCTGCGGTCTGGGCAAGAACGCTCGTCCCATCGATGCCATAGACCGGTGGAGCCCCGAGGTTCCCTGGGCCTGCAGAAGGAACGTTGTTCTGGGCCAGCACGTCGAACCCGGCCGGGCCCACCGGTGCGCCGATTATCGGAATCGTCGGGCCGGGAGGTGGTGGAGGTGGTGCGGGATCCCCGGGAACCGGCAGCGGATCGGGCGGTCCGTCGTCGGCGACGGCGGTCGCCGGGAAGGCGACCGCCGCTCCGACGGCGAGCACGCCGAATGCTGCGGCCGCGATGCGATTTCGGTCAATCATGGCCAACTGCCCTGCTTTCGGTGTGGATGCCCGGGGTGCTCTGCGAATGACGTCAGACGGACTTGGTCACCCCGTAGTAGGCGACGATGTCGTCGGTGTCCGTCGTCGAGCTCGTCAGCGTTGCGTACGACCGAATGAACGACTGACCGACGCAACCGTCGACCTTGATGTGCGTGTCCTTGAGGGTGACGCGAACCGGGGCGGCCTTGAACGTCTTCTTGTCGACCGTCACCGTCGACACCGTTCCCGGCTTCGGGTGGATCTCGATGGTGCCGGACAGCGGGAACGACAGCGCCGGTGCGAAGACGGGGCCCGTCGCCGGGAAGCTAAGGCCACCCACCGAGACGCCGGCCTGGCCGATCAGACGAACCTGCCCGAGCTCGATACCGCAGCCGATCTGGTACCCGGCTTCCAACGTTCCGCCGCTCAGCGACGTCTTTCCCCCGCCGGTGACGGTGCCGGTGAAGGTGCCGCCCACCAGGTACTCGCGCGACGAGACGGCGGTGGTCAGCGGGGCAACGGGCAACTGGGTCTCGTCCTTTGCGACGACGGTCAGCGTCCACCCGTCGGGGCTCGTCACGATGCCTGGGTCGGCGGACGGGACGACGCCGTTGTCGGGCGGCGGCCCGGGGTCGGCGGCCGGATCGATCGGCGGGTCCGCTGACGCGAGGGGCGAGGTGGCGGCGAAGGTGAGGGCCATGCAAGCGGCTGCCACTGCGGCGAAGCGATTCATTGTGTTCTCTCGTTCGAGGTCGGCTGGGGTTAGACGGACTTGGTGACGCCGAGGTAGGTGATGACGTCGTCGGTGTTGTCGGTCGAGGCGGTCAGCGTCGCGTACGAGCGGATGAACGACTGGCCGGCGCACTGGTCGGTCTTGACGCGGACACCGGTGATGGTGACGCGCGTTGTGGTGCCCTTGAACGACTTCTTGTCGATCGCGACGGTGGTCACGGTGCCGGGCTTCAGGTAGACCTTGCCCTGCAGGCTGATGCCTGCGGAGACGCTGGGAAGGCCGATCGCGCTGAGGCCCGGAGTGATGTTCGCACCGGGGTTGATCTCCGTCTCGTCGGAGATGATGCCGCAGCCGATCTGCTCACCGGCCTCAAGCGATCCACCGGTCAGCTTGGTCTTGCCGCCGCCGGTGATCTTGCCGGTGAAGGTGCCAGCGATCAGGTACTCACGCGACGAGATCGCGGTGGTCAACGGTGCGACCGGCAGCTGAGTCTCGTTGGCACCGCTAACCTCGAGGTGCCACCCGTCCGGGGTGTCCAGAACGCCGGGAGGGGCCGACGGAACGGCACCCTCGGGCGGCAGCGGATTGGTGGCGTTCACCGGCTGGACGGCGGGATCCGGCGGCGGAGGCGGGTCGGCCAGTGCGAGGGGCGCGACTCCGACGGGTAGCGCGATGCAGACAGTTGCCAACATGGCTAAACGGTTCAACATGGTGTTAAGAGCGCCTCTCGTGGGTCGGAATCCGAGTGGATCCAACGAATCTGTCGCGTCGGAGCATCTAATGGTGGGGTTGCCAAACGATGAACGGCCGCCGAACAATTCGCGCCCCACTCCCATCGAATGAGCGTCTGGGAAGGGCGTTCTCAGTCAGTTCACATCGAGGCCCAATCGCGATGAAAGCCAATGGATGGCCACTGGAGGTCAGTCGTTGGTGGTGTGTTCATGATTTGGACATGTGACCAACCGACCGTGGGTGGCTGTACCGCCTTCGAGACCAGACGGGGCTTGTCGACGTGGGTGCACCGGATACAGGCAAACCCTTGCGAAACCGACTACCACGGAGGAAATCTTGACTTCATTCCGCACATGCCTGCGAGCATCTGTCCCAACGATGATCGCGCTCGGCATTGGGTTCTCGGTCCTGCCAACGGCGTGGGCCGACGACGATGCCGCCGACCCTGGTCCGGTTCAGGTAGCCGTGGCCCCGGTGCAATCGGATGACGCGGGTGCGCCGGCGGTGGCGGCGTGCCAGGCATTCGGCCAGGTGCTCGATGGTGCCTCGAACTATTACGGCAGCTTCGCCGACTCCTTCGAGGGCTCCGACTACTCGGACCCGGCAGTGCAGAGCAGCAACGAAGTCGGCCGTACCGCGTTGCGCCAGGCCGCCGGCACCGCGATGGACGCGTCGAACGTCCCGGGATTGCAGCCCGAGATCGCGAGTCCGATGCGGAGTTGGTCCATGGGGGCGACGGCGCTGCTCGTCAAGATGGGATTGCGTATCCCCGGCGACAGCCTGAACAACACCGCGACCTCGATGAACAACAACGCCGAACAGGTTCAGGAGGCGTGCGCGGCGGCAGGTACGCACGCCTAGACCCGGGTACCCCGTGAAGCTGCGTGTCATTGGCGTGCTCGTGCTCTGTCTGGCGTTGGTCGGATGTGGGGGAGGAGCGGCCACCGGGGCATCGGAATCGCCGAAGGCCGTTCCGGACTCCGCGCTCGACGGGCTGTTGCTCACTGCCGGGGAGATCAACGCCATCATGGGGACGACGGCGATGAACCCGCATCCGGTGGTCACCGCGATGAGCGATCACCGCAACCTCCTCCCCAATCTCAATTGCCTGGGCGTGTGGCAGGTCAACGAGGGCCCGGTCTACGACCCGACCCACTGGAAGTCGATGCGCCAACAGTTGTTTCGGCAACCGGACTCCGACAAGTGGGACTCTCTCGTCGTGCAGTCCGTCGTCTCCTACCGGACGGCCGACGGGGCGCGGGATTTCTTCACGCAGTCGGTCGACCGATGGTCGAAGTGCACCAATCACCACGTGAACATCAGGCTCAACGACCAGCCCCTGCCTGCGTGGCTGAGCGGCGACCTGACCAAAACCGACACCGAGTTGTCGATGCCGTTCACGCGGGGCAGTGGTGAGCAGACGCGGTCGTGCCAACGGTTTCTCGGGGTCGTCGCCAACCTGATCCTCGACGTTCAGGCGTGCAAGCCGCAGCAGCCGGCGACCCTGACGGAGGCCGCCCAGGTCGCCGACAAGATGGAGTCGAAACTCCCCAGATAGCGCTCGGCACCTCGTCGGCAAAGTCGCGGACCCGGTCGATCCGCCATTGGCGGGTGGACGCACGCGCGGCCCCGGTACGATCCCAACCCAGTGAACGCAAGCTTCCGGCAACGTCTGTTCGACGCCCTCGAGGAGTCGATCGCCGAGGACGGCTATCCGAAGACGACGATCGCCGACGTCGTCCGGCGCGCCAGGACCTCGCGCCGAACCTTCTACGAGCACTTCACCAGCAAGGACGAATGCTTCGTCGCGTTGTTGGCCGAAGCGAACGCCGAGCAGATCAGACGGATCACCGCCGCCGTCGACCCTGCCGCGCCGTGGGACGTTCAGGCGCGGCAGGCCATCGAGGCATGGATCGCGTCCGTCGAATCCCGTCCGGCCCTGATGCTCAGCTGGATTCGCGACGTTCCAGCGCTCGCCAATACGGCCCGCCGGCTGCAGCGCGACGCGATGGACAACTTCATCACGATGGTGCAGGCGCTGACCGACTCGGAGGGGTTCCGCGCCGCGGCGCCGGTGTCGCGGCAGCGGATCATCATGCTGCTCGGCGGGCTTCGCGAGCTGACCGCGATCACCGTCGAGGACGGCGGGCGGATGAGCGACGTCACCGAGGAAGCGGTAGCAGCCGCCATCGCCCTCATCGATCCGCGGCACTGAGTCAGGTACCTTACCCAGATGGTCCGACCTGCGCAGACAGCGCGCAGCGAGCGAACTCGTGAGGCGTTGCGCAAAGCGGCGTTGGTGCGGTTCCTCGCGCAAGGTGTCGACGACACGTCGGCCGACCAGATCGCCGCCGACGCCGGGGTGTCGCTGCGCACGTTCTACCGGCACTTCGCGTCCAAGCAGGATCTGCTATTCGCCGACTACGACGCGGGGGTGGAGTGGTTCCGCGCCGCGCTGGCCAACCAGTCTGGCGAGGAATCGTTGATCGAGTCCGTGCACGCGGCGGTGATGTCGGCGCCCTACGACGTCGACGCCGTCTCGAGGATCGCCGAATTGCGTGCCCAGGAACTCGATCCCGGCCGGATCGTGCGACACATCAGGCAGGTCGAGGCGGACTTCGCCGAGGCGGTCGAGGAGTTCCTGACCCGCGACGAGCCCCCGGCGCCTGGCACCGACGAGCGGTTGCGGATCACCGTGACGGCGCGGTGCATCGCCGCGGCGGTGTTCGGGGCGATGGAGGTGTGGATGCTCGATCCCAACCGGTCGCTGCCCGAGCTCGCGCGTTTGTGCCGCATGGCGCTGGAGTCCCTGCAGTCGGGAATCGTCGACCCGCGGCTCCGGGCGTGAATCCGGCGACGGGTCGCTGGCGTGTCGCGTCGTCAGATTCACACACGCCGACGCACTGATGGTGCACTGACGGATGTTTTGTCATTATTGACAAAACATGGGGTGAGTGCCAGCCTCAGTTCATGACGGACCCCATTTCCTCCTCGCGTGCGGAGGCCTTCGACGCGATTGTCATCGGTGCGGGCCACAACGGACTGACCGCGGCCACCCTGCTTCAGCGCGCCGGACTGCGCACGCTGTGCCTGGAGTCCAAGCTCTACGCGGGCGGGATGGCCTCGACGGTGGAGCTGTTCGACGGCTTCAAGTTCGAGATCGCCGGCTCGGTGCAGATTCCGACGTCGGCGGTGGTGAGCCGCGCACTCGGCCTCGACGAACTGCCCACGGTCGACCTCGACGTGATGTCGGTGTCACTGCGCGGCGTCGGCGACGAACCCCTCGTCTACTACACCGACCCGATGAAGCTGATGACGCACATCAACGAGGTGCACGGAGCCGAGGCCGTCAACGGGATGATGGGTCTGATGGCCTGGTGTCAGGCGCCGACCCGGGCGCTCGGTCGGTTCGACGCAGGCCAGCCGCCCAAGACTCTCGACGAGATGTATGCCTGCGCCACAAACGAATTCGAACGAACGACCATCACCGACCTGTTGTTCGGATCGGTCACCGACGTGCTTGACCGCTATCTGCCGGACAGGGAGAAGCACGGCGCGCTGCGGGGCATGCTGGCGCTATTGGCCGTCAACACGACCTACCGCGGGCCCGCGACTCCCGGCAGCGCCGCGGCGCTGGCCTACGGGTTCGCCGTCCCCGACGAGAACGCGCTGCTCGTCAAGAAGCTCAGGGGCGGCATCGGCGCGCTGACCTCCCACCTCTGCGAGGTGTTCACGTCGAACGGCGGCGAGCTGAGGCTGCGGTCCAAGGTGGAGGAGATCGAGGTCGTCGACGGCCGCGTCACCGGTGTCCGCCTGGATGACGGCACGACGATCACCGCGCCCGTCGTCATCTCGGGTGTCGCACCGGATCTCACGGTCAACACACTGTGTGCGCCGTCCGCGGTGCCCGACGACGTCCGCGAGCGGTTCTCGCGGATCGACCATCGCGGAAGCTACCTGCAGATGCACTTCGCCCTCGACGGCATACCGGAGTTCGCCGCACCGTATGAACTGCTCAATGATCCTGCCCTGCAGTCGAACATCGGTATCTTCAGCACTCCGGAGGAGCTGCAGCAGCAGTGGGAGGACTGCCGGCACGGTGTCGTGCCCGCGGACCCGTCAATCGCGCTGCAGATCCCGTCGGTCAACGACCCCGGCTTGGCGCCCCCCGGAAAGCATGCGGCGTCGGCGTTCTCGCTGTGGTTCCCGGTTGAGGAATCGCCAACGAGCTACGGCGACATGAAGGCGGAGATGGGGCAACGGGTCATCGACAAGTTGACCCGGCTGGCCCCCAATTTCGAGAGCCTGATTCTGAAGCACACGACCTTCACGCCCAAGCACATGGGCACCATGTTCGGTGCGCCAGGCGGCGACTACTGCCACGGGCTGATCCATCCGGACCAGATGGGGGTCAATCGCCCCGGCCCGAAGGGCTATGTCGACCAACCGATTCCGATCGATGGGCTCTACCTCGCGAGTGCGGGTTGCCACGGCGGGCCCGGCATCACGTTCATCCCGGGCTACAACGCTGCGCAGGAGGCGCTGGCCGACGCGCACTAGCGTCGCCACGCGCCGAGCGTGCGGTTGTTGTACGCAAACCTCGCGAAAGCCCGTCAGGAACCGTACGTTGGGCGGCTACTGCGACTAATCGCCGTCGTCCGCGGTGGCGCCGCCTTCGTCCGACCAGTCGGACTTGTCGTCGGCGCCCTTGGCAGGGTCGCTCTGCACGTCCTCGGCGCCGTCAGGGCCGGCGTCGGACTGGCTCGTCTTGGGGTCTGGGCTGGTCACAGCGCTGGTATACCCGGTTCGTCCGGTTCGGAAACCGTCAGCACGGCTTCGGCGACGTAGGGCTGCTCCTCGAGGCGATTCTCGAGCAGTCGCAGCGTCTTGGCGACCGACGACTCCACGCTATCGCCCACTAGGTCGACGCTGGCGATGACGAAAAGCCGCTTCGGTCCGATGAATTCGGCGCGAAGGAAGCGCACGGCGGCTACCTCGGGATAATCGGCCAGGCGGGCGACGAGCGCCTCGCGGATCCTCGGGGAACCCGGCTCACCGGTGAGGAACTGGCGGTTGCGGTCGATCAACACGACCGCCACGACGCCGAGCAGGATCCCGACCAGAATGGAACCGATGGCATCCCACAGCACCTCGCCGGTGAGCTGGTGCAGCAGGATGCCGAGGAATGCGATGGCGATGCCGATCAGTGCCGCGCTGTCCTCTGCGAACACCGCACGCACCGTCGGATCCGACGTCTGCAGCGCGTACTCCAAGAGGTCGGCATCGAATCTGTTTGCCTCGCGCCGGAGCTGGCGGACGGCCTGCATCAGGGACGCGCCTTCCAGGATGAATGCGACGGCCAGCACGAGGTAGGCCAGTCGGTAGTCCTCACCGCCCGCCGCGCCGTGCAGCAGTTCGGTGACGCCCCGCCAGATCGAGACCGCCGCACCGACGACGAACAGGCCGACGGCGGCGAGCAGCGACCACACGTAGACCTCGCGCCCATAGCCGAGCGGGCGCCGCTCGTCGGCGGCCCTGCCACCGCGCCGATTGGCGATGAGAAGGAAGATCTCGTTGCCGGTGTCAGCCCAGGAGTGTGCCGCCTCCGCGCTCATCGACGCGGAACCGGATACCGCAGCGGCCGCGGTCTTGGCCACGGCGATCGCCAGATTCGCGGCGAACGCGACCAGCACCGTGAACGTACTGTCGCCCCCCACCTTCACCACAGCGGCTCAATCGCTCCGATGCTGCAGCTGCGCCATCCAGTCGCCGGGCACGCGCTCGCGTGGACCGGGCACGCTCTGGTCGACGGGATGGTTTTGCGGTTCAGCGAGTTCGGGGCCGTCGTAGTACTCGTTGGTCTGGTAGTTCCAGAACCAGTCCTCGCCGGGCTCGAACGACCGGATGATCGGATGCCCGGTCGCACGCCAGTGCGCCGCGGCGTGCCTGGCCAGCGAGTCGTCGCAACACCCGACGTGCCCGCACGCCGCGCATCGCCGCAGGTGCACCCACCATCCGCTGACGTCATCACACTCGACGCAACCCGTACCACTCGGAGGCACCGCCGGGTCTATCGCATCGCTCATGAGCGTCGAGCCTACCGGCGGGGCTCCCGTTGAAAGGGCGGGATGTGCGCACAGGATCACGGGAAATGCACAGTTCGCGCCGATGTTGGTGCCAAGGACCCGCACGAATCGTGGGGCCGTGGTTGGAGGCATAACAGGGTGAGCGGCGACGACGGGGCCGAGGCCGCACTCGACAGGTTGCGCGCCTCGTATGACGAAGCACCCTACGAGTCATATGCCCATCCTCGATCAGCGCCAGGCCAATTGGCCTCCATCGCATGGATTTTCGGGCTCGACACGCCCGAGGTAGACAGTGCGCGAGTGCTCGAAATCGGTTGCGCGGCCGCAGGGAACTTGATCCCCTTCGCCGCGATGCATCCGCGAGCAAGTGCGGTGGGCATCGACCTGTCCCCGGTGCAGGTCGCCAAGGGACGCGAGCGGGTACGCGCACTCGGGCTCGACAATGTCGAACTGCTCGACGGGGACATCGCCCAAGTCGACCTGTCATCCCGCGGGCCGTTCGACTTCATCATCTGCCACGGCGTGTACAGCTGGGTGCCGGATGACGTGCAGGAGGCGATCCTGGCCGTCTGTAGCTCGCTCCTGGCCGACACGGGCGTCGCCTACATCAGCTACAACACGTATCCGGGGTGGAAGGCCAAGGAGATCGTGCGCGACGCCATGCTGCTGAGCGTCGACGACACGGCCAGTCCGCCAGAGAAGGTGGCTAGTGCGCGTCGCATGGTCGAGTTCCTCCACGACGTCGCTCAACCGGACAGCGTGCTGGCACGTGCCGTCGCCGATCATCGGGCGATGGCGTCGGTGAGCGGTGACTACTACCTACTGCACGAAGAGCTGGAGGCCTTCAACGCGCCGTGTTACTTCCGCGACTTCGTGCACCGCGCACGCGCCAATGGCCTGGAGTACCTCGCCGAGGCGCAGCCCGAGAACATGCTCGCCCGCAACTACGGACCGTTGGCCGTCGATCATCTGCGCCAGGTCGACGGCGGAGACCAAGTCCAAGTAGAACAACATCTGGACTTCATGGTGAACCGAAGCTACCGCCAAACGCTGTTGGTGAAGGTTGAACGGGCAGAGCAGATTTCGCGCACCGTCGATCGCAACCGCAACCGCCGCCTGCACGTCGCGGCTCGGTTGCACCCCGTCACCGGGCGGACGCTGCTGGATCACTCGAACCAACGGTATGGTGCCGACGGCGTGGCCGCGATCATCGCGTACGACCCAGCCGTCAAGGCGGCCATCGACGCGCTCAGTACCCGTTGGCCGTGGACGTGCTCATGGCACGAACTGCGCGCCGCCGTCCGTGCGCGGCTTGCTCGCGCCGACGTGGACGCACCGGCCGACTTGGACACCCGCATCGACGGCCTTCTCGAGGTTTTGATCACCCGAGGTCTGGCGCGATACCGACTCGATCCGGTGTTTCCCCGCCCCGCATCGACTCCGGTGCGGCTGGACGAGTCGGTCAGGCGAACGGCCGAGCTGACCCGTGACGACGGCGAGGCCTTCGTCTTCAATCACTGGCACGAGTCCGTGCCGTTGTCGCCGCTCGACCGCCACCTATTGCCTCTCTTGGACGGCGACCACGATCGCGACGCTCTACTCGACGCGATGGTGGATCTGGTCCGCCAGAACGTGATTAGGATCGATCGTGACGACGAAGAACTGCTCGACGTGGCCGAGGTCCGAGACATACTCGCCGGGGAGATCGACGCGATGCCCCGCCGACTCGTCGAGTTGAAACTCCTGCGCGTCGGCGAACGCGCGAACACGGTGACAGGCGGCGACATTCTCGGACTGGTACGGAACAGGCCCGCAAGCCTTTTAATCCACTAGATCTAATCAATGTGAGCGAAAGGCGGCGTGGGGGAGGGTACCTGCACGCTCCGTAATTGACGTGCGGATATACGGCAAGGCTCCATTTGACAGCTAATTTCGGTGCGCTTAACGTCCGCGAAGTGAACGCGTCAGCGCTGGCGAGGCCCCTGAACGCCATGGGAGATTTCTTCGTGCTCGCGGGCGAGGCCTTTGCGGCGATGTTTCGCCGGCCGTTTGCGTGGCGCGAGCTTCTGGATCAGATCTGGTTCGTCGCAAGGGTTTCGATCGTACCTACGATCGTGCTCTCGATTCCCTACACAGTCCTGATCGTCTTCACGCTGAACATCGTGCTGCTGGAGGTCGGCGCAGGCGACCTGTCCGGTGCTGGTGCCGCGCTGGCATCGGTCACGCAGGTGGGTCCCGTGGTGACCGCGATCGTCGTATCCGGCGCGGGCTCGACCGCGATGTGTGCTGACCTGGGCGCCAGGACGATTCGCGAGGAGATCGACGCGATGAAGGTCATCGGCGTCAACCCCGTCCAGGCACTCGTGGTGCCGCGGGTGATCGCCGCGACGTTCGTTGCGCTGATGCTGTATTCAGTAGTCGCGGTCGTCGGACTCCTTGGAAGCTTCTTCTTCGTGGTGTACGTCCAACACGTCACCCCTGGGTCGTTCGTCGCAGGAATGACGCTGCTGACTGGCCTGCCGCAGGTGATCGTCTCGTTAGTGAAGGCGCTGCTGTTCGGTCTGTCGGCCGGCATGATCGCCTGCTACAAGGGGCTTTCCGTCGGCGGCGGCCCGACAGCTGTCGGCAACGCCGTCAACGAAACCGTCGTGTTCGCCTTCATGGCACTGTTCCTGATCAACATTCTGGCCACGGCATTCGGTGTGAAGGTCGCCCCGTGAGTGCTCAAGTGGAGGACGCCCCGCACGGCGGTGAGACGCTGAACAAGGTGGTCGACGGGACCCGTCGGCTGGGGGAGCAGACGGCCTTCTACGGCAATGCGCTCGCGGCCACCCCCGACGCCATCCGACGCTACCCGGCCGAGGTGCTGCGGTTGATCGCAACGATGGGTCTTGGCACAGGGGCACTTGCCGTCATCGGCGGCACCATCGTCATCATCGGCTTCCTCACCCTGTCCACCGGCGCGCTGATCGCCGTGCAGGGCTACAACACCCTGTCCAACGTCGGCATCGAGGCCCTCACCGGTTTCCTCGGGGCGTTCCTCAACGTCCGCTTCATCGCGCCGGCGACCGCGGGCGTCGCACTCGCCGCGACCATCGGTGCCGGCGCGACCGCTCAGCTCGGCGCGATGCGCATCAACGAGGAGATCGACGCGCTCGAGGTGATGGGCATCCGCGCGGTCACGTACCTGGCCTCCACCCGCATCGTGGCTGGGGTCATCGCGGTCATCCCGATCTACACCGTCGCCGTGTTGATGTCGTTCCTCGCGACCCGGTTCGGCACGACGATCATCTACGGGCAGAGCCGCGGCGTTTACGACCACTACTTCTCGACGTTCCTGCAGCCGACCGACCTGTTGTGGTCCTTTGCGGAGGCGTTGGCCATGGCAGCCGCCGTGATGGCGGTGCACACCTATTACGGGTACACCGCGACCGGCGGTCCTGCCGGTGTCGGCGAGGCCGTGGGCCGCGCGGTGCGCACCTCCATTACCGCAGGGGTTTTCATTCTGCTGACCATCACGCTGTCCGTGTACGGGCAGTCCGGCAACTTCCACCTCTCGGGGTGACGGGATGGACAACTCAGCCAGGCGCGGGAAGATCGACCCGATCTGGTGGGCACCGGTGCTGCTTCTCGTCATCGTGGCACTGTCCACGATGACGGTCCTGTCGTTCTCGGGGACGCTGCGGGACAACGTTCCGCTCACGTTGGTTTCCGACAGGGCAGGCCTCGTCATGGAGAACGGCGCCAAGGTGAAGTTGCGCGGCGTCCAGATCGGCGAAGTCAGTTCCATCGGTAGCGATTCCAACCTGGCGTCCTTGCAGTTGAAGATCGACTCCGACCCGTTCCAGTACCTCCCGAGCAACACCGAGGCGGAGATCAAGTCCAGCACCGCATTCGGCGCCAAGTACGTCGATCTGATCGTGCCTCCCGACGCGAGTTCCGCACCGCTGAAGCCAGGCTCGGTGCTGCACTCCCGCAACGTGACCGTCGAGGTGAACACCGTCTTCGAGAACCTGCAGTCGGTCGTTCACTCGGTCGACCCGGCGAAGCTGAACTCGGTGCTCTCGGCGGTGGCCCAATCAGTGCGCGGCAAGGGCGATCGCATCGGTGAGGCGATCACCGGTGCGAACAACGTGCTGCTCGCCGTGAACCCGAGGATGCAGACGGTTCGGCAGGACTGGCAGTTGTTCGGCGAGACCGCCCAGGCGTATTCGGATGCGGCGCAGGACATCGTGTCGATCCTGGATTCGTTCACGGCCACCAGCGGGACGATCACCGCACACGCGAAGGCACTGGACGAGCTGCTCCTCTCCGCGGTCGGGTTCTCCCAATCGGGCATCGACACGATCGGCGGAAACCAGCCGAACCTGGTGCGCGCGTTGAACACCCTCGATCCGACGACCGCTCTGTTGAACAAGTATTCGCCGACCTACAAGTGCCTGTTCCAGGGCGCACAGTGGTTCCTGGAACACGGCGGCAGGGATGCGTTGGGCGGCAACGGAAAATCGGTGATCATGGATGCCGGGCTGCTGCTCGGCGATGATCCATATCGCTATCCCGACAACCTGCCGATCGTCAACGCCACGGGTGGGCCCGGTGGCAAGCCGAGTTGCGGTTCGCTACCCGATGTCAGCAAGAACTTCCCGGTCAAGTACCTGGTCACCGACACGGGATTCGGTACGGGCCTTGACGTTCGGCCCAATCCCGGCATCGGCTTCCCCGGCTGGTCCAACTACTTCCCGGTCACCAAGGGCGTGCCGGAACCGCCGAAGAACCGCTACCCGGGCGGCCCGGCACCGGGCCCGTGGCCGGCCTACCCCGGGGCACCGGCCTACGGTGCACCCGAGTACGCGCTGGACGGGACACCGCTCTACCCCGGCCTGCCACAGCTGCCGGGACCACCGCCGCCATCCGCACCGCCGGCAGCTAACGAGGGACAGCCATGAGAGGGAGAACCGTTCGGGTCGTGACGCGGGTCGCGTTGTTCACCGTCTTGTGCCTCGTCTCGACGTTCGTTCTGGTGACCGTGTTCGGGCAGTTCCGGTTCGACTCGCGCGTCTCCTTTCATGCGGTGTTCACGAACGTGTCTGGCCTCAAGGGCGGCAACTTCGTGCGCATCGCCGGCGTCGAGGTCGGCAAGGTCAAGGACATGACCTTGCACAAGGACGGGACGGTCACCGTCGACTTCGCCATCGACAAGGGACTGGTTCTCACCGATGGCACCAAAGCGGCCGTGCGCTACGAGAACCTCATCGGGGACCGCTATCTGTCCCTCGAAGAGGGGCCGGGCTCGGTGCGGAAACTACAACCGGGACAGACGATCCCGCTGGACCGGACGTCGCCCGCGCTCGACGTCGACGCTCTCATCGGCGGATTCCGACCGCTGTTTCGGGCGTTGGATCCCGACCAGGTGAACGCGCTGTCGGGCCAGCTGCTGAAGGTCTTTCAGGGCCAGGGCGGCACCATCGCGTCGGTGCTGTCGCAGACCTCGGCGCTGACTACGACGCTGGCCGGCCGCGATCAGCTCATCGGTCAGGTCATCACCAACCTGAACACCGTGCTGGGCACCTTCGCCACCCACGACGAACAGTTCTCGCAAGGTCTTGGCAATCTGTCCCAGCTCGTCAAGGAACTGGCCGACCGCAAGACCGACATCGCAACGGGGACGGCGTACATCAACGCAGCGGCGCGATCCATTGCCGACCTCCTGTCGGTCGCCCGCCAACCGATCAAGGAGGCCGTCGCGCAGACCGACCGATTCGCGGGCCAGATCGAAGCCGATCACCAATACGTCGACGATCTCGTCAGGACCCTTCCCGACGCGTACCAGGTGCTGGCCAGGAACGGCCTCTACGGCGACTACTTCGGCTTCTACCTCTGCGATGCGATCCTCAAGGTCAACGGAAAGGGCGGCCAGCCCGTGTTCGTCAAACTCGCCGGCCAAGACTCCGGACGGTGCACACCCAAATGACGCGAATCAAGCTGGCTCGGCCACGGATGAAGCCGCTGGCCGAACGCAATCGGTTGGCCGTCGGTGGCGTCGGGACCCTGATTCTGATCGCCTTGGTGATCGCAGCCTTCTCCTACGACAAGATTCCCTTCGTCAAGGGCACCACCGACTATTCGGCCTACTTCGCGGAGGCCGGCGGGATCAAGGTCGGCAGTGACGTGCGGGTGTCGGGCCTCGGCGTCGGCCGGGTCTCCGACATTCGTTTGGAGGGCACGAAGGTACTGGTGGACTTCACCGTCCACGACGGCGTCGAGCTGGGTGCGCAGACCGAGGCCGCGATCAAGACCGAGACCGTGCTCGGTACCAAGTTCCTCGAACTGACCCCGCGCGGCGACGGCAACCTCGACGGCACGATCCCGCTCGAGCGGACCACCTCTCCCTACGACCTGCCAACCGCACTTGGCGACTTGACCTCGACCATCAGCGCCCTGGACACCACGCAGCTGTCCTCGGCGCTCACCACGCTGGCGGACACCTTCAAGGACACCCCACCCGATCTGAAGCTCGCGCTTGAGGGAGTGGCCCGTTTCTCCGATACCCTCAACACCCGTGATGCGCAGCTGCGCAACTTGCTGGCCAACGCGAACAAGGTCACCGCAGTGCTGGCCAAGCGCAGCGATCAGATTGCCAGCCAGGTCGTCAACACCAATGCCCTGCTGGCCGAGCTTCTGTCGCAACGGAGTTCCGTCGACGCGTTGTTCAACAACCTCACCGCGGTATCACACCAGCTGTCCGGCCTCGTCGACGACAACCGGACGCAACTCAAGCCTGCGGTCGACAAACTCAACGGTGTGCTGGAGATCCTGGACAACCGCAAGAAGGAGCTTCAACGCACGCTGTATTTGCTGCGGCGATACGCCATGTCCTTCGGCGAAGTGCTCGGATCCGGTCCCTTCTTCAAGGCGTCAGTGGTCAACTTGGCCCCAGGCCAGTTCTCGCAGCCGTTCATCGACAGCGCGTTCTCCGACCTGGGTCTCGACCCCAACATGCTGGTGCCATCGCAACTCGTCGACCCGGGGACCGGGCAGCCGGGCACCCCGGCGCTGCCAGTGCCCTATCCGCGTACCGGGCAGGGCGGAGACCCGAATCTGACTCTGCCCGATGCCATTACCGGCAAGCCCGGCGATCAGGGGTGCGGTCCGCCTGGCTTGCCGCTGCCCGGCCCGACCGGCTGCTATCCGTACCGTGAACCCCTGCCCGCACCCCCGCCCGGCGGGCCTCCGCCAGGTCCGCCCATCCCGTTCGAGGCACCGCCGACGCCGACACCCGTCTACGTACCGGCGCCCGGCGAAGTGCCGCCGTTCATCGGGCCGCAGCCCGTCGCCGCGTCGACGGCTGGGGGGCAGTGACCGTGAAGAGCAGAGTGCGGATAGCCACGGCGATCGGTCTGGTCGTCATCCTGGCCGTCGCGGTATCGGTGGTCGCGACCTCGTGGTGGAACCCCGTCAGCAGGAACACCTTCAGCGCCTACTTCACCAACACCAACGGTCTCTACACCGGCGACGAGGTCCGCATCCTTGGTGTCGCCGTCGGCACCATCGACGAGATCGAGCCGCAACCCAATGCCACGAAGGTCACGTTCTCGGTCGACAAGCAGTACTCGGTACCCGCCGACGCCGAGGCGGCGATCCTCTCGCCATCACTGGTCAGCGCACGCGCCATGCAGCTGGTCCCTGCCTACTCCAGCGGCCCGAAACTCACGCCGGGCACCACCATTCCGATCGAGCGCACCGCGGTTCCCGTCGAGTGGGACGACTTGCGCCAGCAGCTGGAGAAGCTCACCGACTCCCTGCAACCAACGACTCCCGGTGGGCCTAGCGCGGTTAGAGAGTTCGTCAACAGCGCCGCGGCCAACTTGCGCGGTGAGGGTGACACTGCGCGCGACACGGTCATCAGACTCTCCCAAGCGGTTTCGGCACTCGGTGACCACAGCACCGACATCTTCAGCACAGTGCGCAACCTGCAGCTGCTCGTCTCCGCGCTGTCCTCCAGCAGTGATCTGCTCGCCTCGTTCAACACGAACCTGGCCGACATCACCACCGTGTTGTCCAACACGCCCAACGAAGTGGCCAACGCGACGAAGGGTTTGGACGGCGCGGTGAACGACGTGCGCGGCTTCGTCGCCGAGAACCGGGAAGGGCTTGGCGTCACCTTCGACCGGTTCAACTCGATTACCGCGGCTCTCAATGACAGCCGCGGCGACGTCAAGCAGATCCTGCACATCGGGCCGACGGTGTTCCAGAACTTCATGAACATCTACCAACCTGCGCAGAGCGCGGTCACGGGCATCTTTGCCGCCGTCAACTTCGCCAACACCACCCAATTCATCTGCAGCGCAATTCAAGCCGCGTCGCGGGAGAATTGGGAGCAATCGTCGAAGTTGTGCGTCCAGTATCTCGCGCCCATCATCAAGAACCGCCAGTACAACTTCCCGCCGCTCGGCGAGAACCTCTTCGTCGGAGCGTCCGCGCGGCCCAATGAGATCACCTACAGCGAAGACCGGCTGAATCCGCATCTGCCGCCGCCTGCAGCCGCACCCCCGCCGTTCGACGCGGCCGCGCTGCTTCCGGCAGAAGCGCCGTTGTCGGCGACCACGCCAACCGATCCCAGCCAGGGATTGCCAGGGCTGATGGTGCCACCACCAGGCGGCACGCCGTGAGGCACACGCTGATCGCGGTGTTCGTCGCCGCGTGCTTGTTCACGATCCCTGGATGCGAATGGCGTGGCCTCAACTCGCTGAGCCTGCCGGGAACCGAAGGCGGAGGCGATGGTTCGTACACCATCCAGGCCCAGCTGCCCGACGTGGTCGTCATTCAGCAGAACACGCGGGTGCGCGTCGCCGACGTCAACGTCGGCAACGTCACCAAGATCGAAGTACAGGACTGGCATGCGTTGGTGACCATGCGCATCAACAAGGACGTACACCTACCGGCGAACAGCACCGCCAAAGTCGGACAGACCAGCCTCCTAGGCGCCATGCACATCGAACTGGCACCACCCGTCGACCAGGCGCCGGAGGGCCAGCTGAAGGACGGTTCGGTGATCCCGCTATCGGCGGCCAGTACCTATCCCACCACCGAGCAGACCTTGGCATCGGTGTCCATCCTGCTCAACGGCGGCGGACTCGGCCAGCTTCAGGAAATCAACCAAGCCTTCGCCAAGGCATTGGCGGGCCGTGAGAACGACATGCGAAGCCTGCTGACCCAGCTGGACGTCTTCATCGCGCAGCTCAACGACCAGACCGACGACATCATCGCCGCCACCGAGAAGCTCAACTCGCTGGCGGGACAGGTCGCTGCGAGCGACAAGGTCGTCGACAAGGCGCTCACCGCGATCCCGCAAGCCCTTGCCGTGCTGGCGGATTCGCGCACCAAACTGGCGGACGCGATCGACGCCCTCGGCAAGTTCAGTGCCATCGCGACATCGACGGTCAATCAGACCAAGGAGTCGCTGGTGGACAATCTGAGCAACATCGCGCCCGTGTTTCGGGAACTCGCCAACGCAGGGCCCGCACTCACCAGGGGGCTGGATTTCCTGTCGACGTATCCGTGGGTGAAGAGCACGGTTGCCAACTGGTTCCGGGGTGACTTCGCCAACATCACCCTCGTCATCGATTTGACGTTGAGTCGGATCGACAGCGGCTTCTTCACCGGGACGAGGTGGGAGGGCGACCTCACCACACTCGAATTGCAGTGGGGCCGCACGATCGGCCAGATGCCGAGCCCGTACACGGCGGGCAACCCGTTGATCGCCCCCTACAACTGGGGAGCGTACTGACAGTGCCCATCTCCCGTCGCTTCGCTCGCCCCAGTCTGCGGTTGTCTCGTTCGGTGTGGACGCAGCTGGCCATCCTTGGCGCGATCACGGTCGTCGCCGTCGGCGTGATGGCGTTCGGATTCGTGAACGTTCCCGCGCTGCTTGGAATAGGGCGCTACACGGTGACGGTCGATCTTCCCGCGTCGGGTGGCTTGTACCCGACGTCCGTGGTGACCTATCGCGGCACGGAAATCGGCAGGGTCGAATCGGTCGACGTCAACCGCACCGGTGTGCGTGCGGTCCTAAAGCTGAACTCGGACACCACGATTCCGTCCGACGTATCGGCCGCGGTGCACAGCCGCTCCGCGGTCGGTGAACAGTTCCTCGAGCTGACCCCGCAGACGCACGCCGCAGGAGACAGCGTCCCGAAGCTGCAGAACGGGGCCAACATCTCCGTTGACAAGGTGCGGATTCCGCCTGACATCGGGAACTTGCTCGACGCCACCAACAAAGCGCTGCAGGCGATCCCGCAGGACAATCTGAAAACCGTCGTCGACGAAGCAGCCAAGGCGGTCGGCGGCTTGGGACCGGAACTCTCACGCATCGTCGGCGGGTCGACGTCACTTGCCATCGAGGGCGGCAAGTCGGTTGATCAGTTGGGCCAGTTGATCGACCAGTCCCCGCCCGTGCTCAACTCGCAAGTGCAGACGTCGGATGCGATTGCGACCTGGGCGGCGCGAACGGCCTCGATCACCGGTCAGTTCAAGGCGCAGGATCAGGCCTTCGGAGATCTGCTGAACATGGGTGGCCCGGCGCTGGGTGAAGGCAAGGCCCTCTTCGACCGGGTGGCACCGGCCCTTCCGGTGCTTCTCGCAAATCTGGTGAGCCTCGGCGACATCGCGGTGACCTACCGCAACGACATCGAGCAAATGTTGGTGCTCTACCCGCAGGGGACTGCCGTCATGTCGGCGATCGCCCTCGCGGATTCCGGTGTGAAGCAGGCTTATCGAGGTATCTACCTCGATTTCAACCTTAACCTCAACACGCCACCGCCCTGCAACACCGGATTCCTGCCCGTCCGCCAGCAGCGTTCACCGTCCGATCAGGACTATCCCGACAGGCCCGCCGGTGAGTTGTACTGCCGGGTGCCGCAGGATTCGGACCTCAATGTCCGTGGCGTGCGCAACATTCCGTGCGAGACCAAGCCCGGCAAACGGGCGGCGACTGTCGAGCTGTGCGAAAGCGACGAGCAGTACGTACCGCTCAACGACGGTTACAACTGGAAGGGCGACCCCAACGCGACGCTCTCCGGTCAGAGCATCCCGCAGGACCCGCCCGGCGCCCACCCGGCGCAGCCGTCGGGCACCCCGCCGCCGGTCGCCGCGGTGCCCTACGATCCCGCGACCGGAAACTACATCGGACCCGATGGGCGGAACTACACGCAGGGCGATCTCGCCAACCCTGGCAACAAGACGTGGCAGCAGATGCTGGTGCCGCCGGCGTCGTAGTTGTCAGGGCGACTTCTTCTCGCGCCACGCCCGCTCGAACGGCAACCGCCACGCGTTCGGTGCGATCAACTGGTGGATGGCGTTCGGACCCCACGTGCCTGGCGGGTAGATCTTCACCGGCGGCGGATCGTCAAGCAGCGGAGCCGAACGCTCCCACAGTGATTCGATGCCCTCGGCGGTGGTGAACAGCGTGTGATCACCACGCATGGCATCCAGGATCAGCCGTTCGTAGGCCTCGAGCACGTCGCCCTGGGAGTCCGTCTCCTGGGTGGAGAACTGCATCGACAGCTTGTCGAGCTTCATGCCGGGACCAGGGCGCTTGCCGTAGAAGGACAGCGACACCTTGGAACTATCGGCAAGGTCGAAGGTGAGGTGGTCCGGCCCCTGCGAGCCGACACCGGAACCGGCAGGGAACATCGTCCGCGGCGCCTCCTTGAAGGCGATCGAGATGACCCGGATGCCCTCGGCCATCCGCTTACCGGTGCGCAGGTAGATCGGCACGCCCGCCCAGCGCCAGTTGTCGATGCCCACCTTCAGCGCGATGAACGTCTCGGTGTCGGAATCCTTTGCGACCCCGACCTCGCCGCGGTAACCGGCGTACTGACCGCGGACCACGTGGTCACAGTGGATCGGCAACATCGAGCGGAAGACCTTGTTCTTCTCCTCGCTGATCGCGCGGGGCTCCAGTGCCGTCGGCGGTTCCATCACCACGAACGCCATCACCTGCAGCAGGTGGGTGACGACCATGTCCTTGAAGGCGCCGGTGCTCTCGTAGAAGTTTGCCCGCTGGTCCAGGCCGAGTGTCTCCGGGATGTCGATCTGGATGTGATCGATGAAGTTGCGGTTCCAGATCGGCTCGAACAGGCCGTTGGCGAAGCGGAACGCGAGGATGTTCTGCGCGGCCTCCTTGCCGAGGAAGTGGTCGATGCGGAAGATCTGCCGCTCGCGGAAGGTCTCGTGCACGAAGTCGTTGAGTTCGATCGCGCTGGCCAGGTCGGTGCCGAACGGCTTCTCCATCACCACCCGGGAACGCTCGACCAGCTTCGCGTCGCTCAACATCGTGATGACAGCGCGGGCAGCCTTTGGCGGAACCGAAAGATAGTGCAGCCGAAGGGTTTCCGGGCCCAGTGCGGTCTCGGCGGCCTCCACCGCGGCGGCAAGCGCCTCGGGTCCCGCGCCCTGTGGGACGTAGCTGATCCGGCTCGCGAAGTTCTTCCACTGCTCATCGGTGAGCTTGTGGGTGCCGAACGCGTCAACTGCCTCCTTGGTGACCTCTCGGAACTCGTCGTCGGTGAGCTCCTCGAGCGACGTGCCGACGACCCGGATCTCCGGTGCGAGGGAGGACTGCACGAGGTAGGCCAGGCCAGGAAGCAGCTTGCGCTTGGCGAGGTCGCCGGTCGCGCCGAACAGGACGATGACGTGGGGCTCGAGCGCATCGGTGTCGCGGCGGTGCGGACGGGCGCCCGGCGCCGGGTAGGCGATGGTCTGCGGATCTGTGGACACACCCGGCATGCTTCCATTCAGACGTTAACGGCGCACTACATCGGGGCGGGGGAAATGTCCGTGAGCTCGCGCGAGGTCGCTAGTGTCGCGGCATGGCAACCAGCGATTCCCGCGAAGTAGTGATCGAAGCGTCCCCCGAGGAGATCCTCGACGTCATCGCCGACATCCCGGCGACTCCCGATTGGTCGCCCCAGTACCAATCCGCCGAGATCCTGGACACCGGCGATGACGGCAGGCCGCGCCGGGTCAAGATGACGGTGAAGACCGTCGGCGTCACCGACGTGATGGAGATCGAGTACACCTGGTCCGACGACTCGGTCAGCTGGACCCTGATCAAGTCGGGTGCGTTGAAGAAGCAGGACGCCAGTTACACCCTGACCCCGGACGGTGAAAAGACCAAGGTCAGGTTCGACATCACCGTCGACCTGTCGATACCCCTTCCCGGATTTCTGCTGAAGCGCGCCTTGAAGGGCGGCACCGAAAGTGCGACAGAAGGCCTGCGCAAGCAGGTGCTGAAGATCAAGAAGGGCGGCTGACCCTTGACCGAAGGCGCGGGACCCCTGGCCGGGGTACGAGTGATCGAACTGGGCGGCATCGGCCCAGGGCCGCACGCGGCGATGATCCTCGCCGACCTCGGCGCCGACGTGGTGCGGGTGCGACGGCCCGGCGGTCTGCAGATGCCCGCGGAGGACCTCGACCTACTGCACAGGGGCAAGCGCATCGTCGACCTCGACGTGAAGAAGGAACCCCAGGCGCTACTGGAGTTGGCCGCGAGGGCCGACGTCCTGCTCGACTGCTTCCGGCCCGGCACGTGCGAACGGCTCGGCATCGGCCCCGACGACTGCGAGGCCGTCAACCCGCGGCTGATCTTCGCGCGCATCACCGGTTGGGGACAGGACGGCCCACTGGCCATGACAGCGGGCCACGACATCAACTACCTGTCTCAGACCGGAGCGCTCAGTGCTATCGGCTACCGCGACCGGCCGCCCGTGGCGCCGCTGAACCTGGTCGCCGACTTCGGCGGCGGATCGATGTTCGTCTTGCTCGGCATCGTCGCCGCACTCTACGAACGGGAACGCTCCGGCAAGGGCCAGGTGATCGACGCCGCCATGGTCGACGGCGTCAGCATCCTTGCCCAGATGATGTGGACCATGAAGGCGACGGGGTCGCTGAAGGATCAGCGGGAGTCATTCCTGCTCGACGGCGGCGCGCCCTACTACCGCACCTACGAGACGTCAGACGGCGAGTACATGGCCGTCGGCTCGATCGAACCGCAGTTCTTCGCCCAACTGATCAGCGGCCTCGGCCTGTCGCCCGACGAGGTGCCAAACCAGTTCGAGCTCGGCCGCTACGACGAGATGAAGGCGATCTTCACCGAGCGCTTCGCGAGCCGGACGCGCGACGAGTGGACGGAGGTGTTCGCGGGCACCGACGCCTGCGTGACGCCCGTGCTGAGCTGGAGCGAGGCGGCGGCCAACGAACACCTCAAGGCGCGGTCGACGGTCGTTTCGGTCGACGGGGTCGATCAGGCCGCACCGGCGCCGCGGTTCTCCCGCACGCCGCCCGCGGTGGGTGGCACCCCGCCGAAGGGCACCACCGCGCTGGACCAAATCGGCTGGTAGAGGGTGCGGCCCCTGGCCGATCTGAACGATATTGACCGATCGCTCGAAATTAGCTACAGAATGTACTGCACAAGGCCGGAGTATCCATTAGCATTTGCTCTCATGGCAGTCAGGGCGTCACGAGAAGTGATGTTCGACGCTGCGCCCGAGGCGATTCTCGACGCGCTCGCCGACATCGAGGAAGTGCCGTCGTGGTCGACGGTGCACCGACATGCCGAGGTGCTCGACCGATACCCCGACGGCCGTCCGCACCACGTCAAGGCGACGGTGAAGATCATGGGCTTCACCGACAAGGAAGTCCTGGAGTACCACTGGGGCCGCGACTGGGTGGTGTGGGACGCGTCGGACACGTTCCAGCAGCGGGGTCAGCACGGCGAGTACAACCTGACCCGCGAGGGTGACCAGACGCGGGTGCGGTTCGACATCATCGTCGACCTGGCCGCGCCGATCCCGGAGTTCCTGATCAAGCGCGCCAAGAAGATCGTGCTCGAGGTCGCCATCGACAGGCTGCGCCGCCGGGTGACGCGGTTCTACGGCTGACGTAGACGATCAGACCTTCAGGTCGGGGTGTTCCTGGTAGATCTCGTCGATGATCGACAGGTCGAACAGGTCGCCGGCGGCGATGTCGAGTTTCGCGGCCTTCAGCGCGGCGATGTTCTCTTCGACGAGGTTCTTGGTCATGGTGAACAGCCCGTTGGCCTTGGTGTCGTTGGAGACCACCAGCCCCACCTGAGCGGTCGCCTCCTGCGTCTGCTCGGCCACGTCGAGGTGCTGGTCCTTGCCGTACACCTCGGCTGCGAGGCGGGCGGATTCTGCCGGGTTGGCGATGGCGTCCCGCCAGCCCTTGATCTCGGCGATGAGGAATGCCTTGAGCTTGTCGCGCTCGTTGTCGATGGTGTCCTGCTTGACCGTGAAGCTCTCTGCGACCAGCGGCAGGTTGAAGTCGGCGAACAGCATGGCGTGGTTCTTGAATCCCTTGGACGCCAAGGTGATCGGCTCATTGGTCACATAGCTCACCCAGCCGTCGACCTCGCCGTTGGCCAGCGGTGATGGATCGAACTGGGCGGGCACCACGGTGATCGACTTGGGATCGACGCCGTTGGCGTCCAACAGCGCGCCGAACACCAGCTGATTGGAGTCCTGGACGCCGATCTTCCTGCCGACCATGTCCTGCGGCACATTGATCGGCTTGGCCGCCGAGCTGACGATGCAGAAGGGGTTCTTCTGATAGGTCGCGCCGACGATCTTCGCAGGCAGACCGTTGAGTACGGCCGGCGCAGTGAGCTGCGGCGCGGACATCCCGATCCAGATCTTCCCCGTGTCCAGCCCCGCTTCGACACCCGTGCCCGCGGCGCCGCCCGAGACCAGATCGACGCTTCCGAACCCGGCCTCCGTGTAGTAGCCCTTCTCCAGCGCGAAGAACTCGCCGGCAAATTCGATGTTCTTGATCCAGGACAGTTGGACCGCAACAGATCCGAACTTCGATCCGTCGGATGAACTGCCACCGGACGAACCCGCCGAATCGCTTGTGCCGCATGCGGTGATCAGCCCGGCTCCGCCGATGGCAAACCCGGCCATGGCGCTGTAGCGGAGGAACTCCCGGCGATGGAAGGAGGGTGTCATCGTCGAAGACTAAGCGCCAGGCAGGGAGTTGTCAGGATGGCCGCCCTGCGTCCGGACCGAAACGCGCAAGGACGAGACTCTCGAGCACGCCGACGACGGCGTAGAGCAGGATCGAGACGATGGTCACGATGGCGACCGATGCCCACAGCTCGTTGTACTGATAACGCGGTATCGACTTGATCAGGCTGGAGCCCAAACCTTCACCGCTGCCCAGCCATTCACCGATCAAGGCGCCGATCAGCGCGCCAGGGACCGAGACCCTGGCCGCCGCGAACAGCGAAGGCAACGACGACGGGATCGCGACCATGTACAGCGCGGTCCACCGATTGCCACCGTAGGCCTCGACGAGTTCCTGCGCCTGCCGTGGTGCTTCCCGCAGGCCCGCCATGATCATCACCAGCGCGGGGAAGAAGACCACGATTCCGGCCATCACTGCCACTGCACCAAGGCCGCGCCCGAACACCAGGACGATGATCGGTGTCATGGCCACCAGGGGCACCGACCGCAGCAGCACGGCGATCGGCAGCAGCGTCTGTTCCAGGCTGGCGAATAGGACGAACAACGTGGCAACGACCACCGCTGCAGCGATTCCCGAGACGAAGCCGATCGATGCGTCGCGCAAGGTGATCTGGAGATTGTCAAGCAGGTTGGCCCGAGCCGTGTGACTCGTCGGGCCGCTGAACAGGTAGCGCCATACGTCCGTCGGCGACTTGCCAACGCGGGGCCCGACCTGTGGGAAGACCGCGAGGAACAAATACCACAGCGCGAAGAGCAGCGTCATCGAGATGGCCAGCGGGCCAAGGAAGCGGCCGATACGACGCAGGCTCGAGTTCATGATTGCGCTGCCCTTGCCGACGACGCAGCTGTCCATGGCGTCGCCGCCCACGCCACGACGGAGACGATGGCATAGCCAAGGCCCGCCATCGCCGCCGCCGCGATGGCAAGGCCCCACGTGCGCGGCACGTTGAAGGAGGTCTGCGCGGCGGTCAGCGCGACGCCGATTCCGCTGTCGACACCGCCGAGATACTCGCCGAGGATCGCACCGAGCACCGCCGATGGCGCCGCGATCTTCAGTGCTGCAAAGGTATTCGGCGCGGCAGCGAACAGCCGGACCTTGGTGAACTTCTGCCACTTCCCGCCGCCGTAGGCCTCGACCAGGTCGAGGCTGGCCTTGTCCGCCGACCGCAGTCCGGTCAGCGTGCCGACCATCGTGGTGAAGAAGCAGTACATCGCCGCAAGGAATATCGTCGGCGCCCGACCGCCGAACACCACCAGGATGATCGGGCCCAGCGCCAGCAGGGGGGTGCAGTAGCTCAAGATCGCCAGCTGGGTGGCAAGGGACTCAACGGGCGGAATCAGGACCACGAGGACCGCGAGGGCGATCGCCAAGCCATTGCCCCAGAGGAAGCCCTGCAGAGCGCCGCTCGACGTGACCGCGAAGTTAGGCCAGTACAGGGCCGTGCCATCGCGGGCCATCGTGGAGATCACGTCGACCGGCGTCGGTATGGTTCCGCCGGCCGCCCCCATTGCGGCGAGGAGCCACCACACCAGAAGCAGGCCGCCGATCCCGACGGCACCACCAGGGCGAGCGAAGCGACGGGAGAAGCCGCCAGGGCGAGCGAAGCGACGGGAGAAGACTTTGAACCATGGCGGACGACCCGTCACGCGATTCCCCGTGCGCCGTCGGACCGGCCGAACAACAACTCGGTCAGATAGTCGTGGATTCGGTGAAACTCGGGCGTGCGCATGATGTCGGGGGTGCGCGGACGCGGAAGGTCGATCGGCACCGTTTCGATCACCCGGCCCGGTCTCGGGCTCATGACGGCGACGACGTCCGAAAGGAACACGGCTTCGGCGATGCCGTGGGTGACCATCAGCGTCGTCGCGGGCTTCTCGGTCCAGATGCGCAGGAGTTCGACGTTGAGTCGTTGCCTTGTCATGTCGTCGAGGGCGCCGAACGGCTCGTCGAGCAGCAGTACCGTCGGCTTGACGACCAGAGCGCGGGCGATCGACACCCGCTGTCGCATACCGCCGGAGAGCTGCGCGGGTTTGGCCTTCTCGAATCCCTCGAGCCCGACCAGCTTGACCAGGTCGGCGATCAGGCCTGGTTCGGCGGGGATGCCCGCCACCTGCAACGGCAGCTTGATGTTGGAGATGACACTGCGCCACGGCAACAACGCCGAATCCTGAAAGGCGATGCCGAGTTCGTGATGTTTGCGCAGTTCGCTCGGTGACTCTCCGTTGATCAGTGCGGTTCCGCTGGTGGGCTGGTCCAAGCCCGCCAGAATGCGCAGCACCGTCGATTTGCCACATCCCGACGGTCCCAGCAGCGCGAGGAACGCATCCTTCGGTGTGTGCAGGTCGACCGCTTGCAACGCCTCGACCGATCGGCGCCCCATCTTGAAGGTCTTGGTCAGCGCCGTGATGTCGATACCGCTCGCGGGGGCCGCACTGGTCATGTCGGCACAGTATGAGCCCGACGGGAAAGGCGCACGGTGAGCCGAAGGGAATGCCTTCGCCACGTCGGTCGGTTGTCCGCAGTATGCCCACAGGAGTAGTGCTCAATCGGTCTGAGTCGGCCGCCAACGCCGTCGACGACGTCATCGACCAGGCCCGCGAGGCCTTCGCCCTAGGGGTCCGTCAGGTCTGGCTGGCCCAGCAGTTCGATCACGATGCGATCGCCCTCGCGGGGCTGATCGGCGCCGTGGTGCCGGGCCTTGGCGTCGGCACGTTCGTCGTTCCGGTCAACCCGCGGCACCCGCTGACGCTCGCGTCGCAGGCGCAAACCGCACAGGCGGCCTCGCACGGGAACTTCAGCCTCGGGCTTGGGCTCGGCGCACACGCACCAGAAGCGCAGGCGTTCGGCACGGCGTGGCCCAACACCATCGAACGGCTCCGCGAACACCTCCAGGTGCTCCGATCGATCATCGACACCGGCGCGGTTGACTTCCACGGCACGGAGTTCACCGCGGCCCCCGAGTGGCCCGTCGCACTGCCGGGCGGCACGCCGCTTCCGGTGTACGTCGCGGCCATGGGGCCCAAGGCCTTACGGGTGACGGGCGAGTTGGCCGACGGCACGTTGCCCTATCTCGCCGGGCCGCGCACCATCGCGGAGTTCATCCTGCCGACCATCGCCGAGGCCGCCGCCGATGCGGGCCGCCCGAAACCGCGCATCATCGCGGCCGTGCCCGTACTGGTGACCGACGACGTCGACGCGGGTCGCGCCGCCGCCGCGGAGGTCCTCGGCTTCTACACGACGATCCCGTCGTATCAGAAGGTCATCGCACGGGAGGGTGTCGACTCCGTGGCGGAGCTGGCAGCCGTCGGCGCGGCCGCAACGGTGCGCGCGCAGCTGCAGCGCTACCGCGATGCGGGGGCGACGGACCTCGTGTTGAGCCCGCTGCGTGGCGTGGCCGCGGATCGGCAGTTGCTCTGGGAAGTTGCCGCATCGATCTGACTATTTGATGGTGTAGCCGCCGTCGATGACGAGGTCGGCACCGTTGACCATGCCCGCGGCATCGGAGGCGAGATACACCGCGGCAGCTCCGATCTCGTCGGGGTATGCGAACCGGCCCGTTGGGATGAGCTTCTTGAGTTCGTCACCACGCGGCCCGTCCCACGCCTGGTGTCCGAGTTCGGTCAGCACCACCGTCGGTGAGATGGTGTTGACCCGCACACCCCGGCCCGCCCATTCGGCGGCGAGGACTTTGGAGACGCCCACCACGCCGAACTTCGACGCGCAGTACGCCACGTGCGCGTCGAGTGCGACGGTGGCGGCCTGAGACGCCATGTTGATGATGACGCCGTGACCGGCGGCCAGCATCCGGGTTCCGACGGCCTGGCACATCAGGAACGTGCCCTTGAGATTGACGTCGATGGTCGCGTCCCAGTCCTTCAGCGACAGCTCTTCAGCGGGGCCGAGCCGCGCGATGCCCGCACTGTTGACCAGGATGTCGATTCGTCCGTAGGCGTCGATGGCCGCGTCGACGGTGTGTTGCACCGAGTCGGGATCTGCGACGTTGCAATGAAATTCGCAGCCATCGGAGAGATCGGCAATGGCGACGGTGGCGCCCTTGGTGGCGAACGCCGCACCGATGGCGGCGCCGATTCCCGATGCGCCGCCCGTGATGAGGGCGACCTTGTCGTCCAGCCGAAAGTCGAGATCTACTACGGGTTGCGACATTTGGGGAGCCAATCCGAATTCAGGCCAGGACCGCGGCAGCGATCCCGGCGTCGGTGACGATGGACGAAACGAGTCCCGAGCGCAGGACCGCCCGCGTAGCGGCGATCTTCTGCGGGCCCGCGGCCACCCCGATCACCGTCGGGATCGCCCGCAGCGTCGCCTCGTCGACGCCCATCCGGCGCTCGTCAAGGCCAGGCATCCGAACGCCGTCGACGTCCAGCAGCAGCGCGCAGGCTTCGGCGCACACGCCAGCGCGCTCCAATTCGTGGGCGTCGTCGGTGGTCAGGGCCTGATAGACCTGCGACGCGCCGGGGCGCCATGCGCCGATCGACACGATCGCGCACGTGACCTTGGCATGGCGGGCAACGGTTTCCTGGATCTGATGGTTGCCGGACAGGCTCGCCGCGGTGCGGGCATCCGCCACCACCAACGGCGCGTACATCGGCCACGTCTTGCCTCCGCTGATCTCACTGAGCCGCCGAACCAGATCGGCCCCGTTCGAGTTGAGCGCGCCTGCCATTCCGGTCAGCTGGACGAGGTCGCTGCGCGGCAGGGAGGTCAGGTGGTTGGCCACCTTGTTCAGGGTGCGTCCGCAGTCGACACCAAGAACGTCCTCCTCGCGGAGGATGGATTGCAACAACTCGGCGGTCGCCTTTGCGACGGCGTCGGCACGTTCGTCGGGGGTGTGTTCATCGGTCACGACGACATAGGCGTGTTCGAGCCCGAATTGCCGCTGCAGTTGGGTGGACAACTCCACATCGATGGAACCGGGGTTGTGGATGGTGATCTCGACCATCCCGGTGGACAGCGCTTCGTCGAGTTCACGGGCCACCTTGAACCGGGAGATGCCGAACTCCTCGGCGATCTGGATCCGCGTGCGGCCTTCGAGGTAGTAGCGGCGCGCGATGACGGCGCGCTGGAACAGTTCGTCCGGACCCATCGTCGCGCTCCCTTCGGAATCTGGTCGCCATTCTGGCACTCCGCTCATGTGTGCGGGTGTGTTGACACATGAGCATAGGGGTTGCATGATCTGGATCACAACAACATGTGAGTATTGGAGACATCAGATGAGCACGGGCGACGCGGAGTTGGCCGATCTGGCCAGCGCCGTGCTGTCCAGGGAGGCAAACGCGCTGGCCGCGCTCGTCACCAGCGTGGAGACGGACGTGATCCGCATCGCCCGCCGGGTACTGGCGACGCCCGGCAAGGTCGTCACCACCGGTTCGGGCACGTCCGGGATCATGGCCGAGCGTCTCGCTCATCTGTTGTCCGTGTGCGGAACACCCGCGGTTTACCTGCCATCGATGGACGCCCTGCACGGCGGCATGGGTGCCGTCACCGCGTCGGACCTGGTGCTCGCCGTCTCGAAGACCGGCCTCTCGAGCGAGCTGACCAGCCTGGTCGAGCGCTTCGTCCGCCGCGGTGTTGACGTCGTCGCTCTGACCGAGAACCCCGGCTCGTCGTTCGCGCTTGCCGCCACCGAGGTGGTCGCCCTGCCTCCGACCCCGGCCGACGCCGACCCCGGCGACATGATCGCCATGGCCAGCACGCTTGCGGTCGGGGCATGGGGAGACGCGCTGGCCGTGGTCTCCATGGCACTTCGCGGCCACACCGTGGAAGACGTCGTCGACAGTCACCCCGCGGGTGGCGTCGGAGCCCGCGGCCGTCAGCCCGGCGACGAATCGGCTCAGGTGGTCCGACGATGAACGCCGTGCTCGGCGTCGATTCGTCGACGCAATCCTGCAAGGTCGAGCTGCGTGACGTCGACACCGGACAACTGCTGGGTACCGGCGCGGCACCGCACCCGCCCGCCTTCCCGCCCCGCAGCGAGCAGCACCCCAGCGACTGGGTGGCGGCGTTCGTCGCGGCGACCCGCGCCGCACTCGCCTCCTGCGAGCGGCCCGTCACCGTCCGCGCCATCTCGGTGGCCGCGCAGTGCCACGGGCTCGTGCTGCTCGACGCGGCGGGGCAGCCGCTGCGGGCCGCGAAGCTGTGGAACGACACCACGGGCGCACCCAACCTGGTCCGGCTGGCCGACCGGATCGGTACGCGCCGCTGGGTGCTTCGCATCGGGTCGTTGCCGACGGCCGCATTCACGATCGCCAAGCTCGCCTGGGTCGCCGAACACGAACCCGGCCTGCTGGACCGAGTGGCCACGATCCTGCTGCCCCACGACTACCTGACCTACTGGCTGACAGGCGCCAGGGTGACCGACCGTTCCGACGCATCGGGCACCGGCTACTTCGATGCCACTGCCCGCGAATGGATCACCGGGTATCTGAATCTGGCTGCGGGCGCCCGCGATTGGGCGCCGAAGCTGCCGACCGTCCTTGACCCGACCGATGTCGCAGGAACCGTGCGCGCCGTAGCGGCCGACCAGCTCGGATTGCCGTCAGGAGTCTTGGTTGGCCCAGGGGGCGGTGACCAGCACGCCGGCTACCTCGGGCTCGGCCTGATCGACGGGGACCAGTACTTCGGCATCGGCACCTCCGGCGTCGTGGCGACGTCGTCGCGCACCCCGGTGTTCGATCCCAGCGGATTGGTCGACGGGGTGGCCGACCTGACCGGCGGCTACCTGCCCCTCGTCAGCACCCTCAACGCGGCAAGGGTCGGCGACGTGGCCGCCCGGCTGCTTGGCACCGACCTCGACGGGCTGACCGAGTTGGCGCTGGACGCCGGCGATACCCAGGGGCCGGTGTTGGTGCCATTCCTCGACGGCGAGCGCAAGCCCGACCGCCCCGATGCCCGTGGCACCTTCGTCGACATCACTTCGCACACCAGTCGTGCAGAGTTGGCGCGGTCGTTCGTCGAAGGGCCGCTGCTGTCGCTGCTGAGTGGACGAGACAACCTGCGCGCCTGTGGAGTTGAACTCAACGCGCGAATCACCGCGGTGGGTGGCGGGTCGCGCTCGCCTGCAACGCGACAGCTGCTGGCCGACCTGTCGGGCGAGGAGGTGGTCACCCTCGATG
Organism: Mycobacterium sp. AZCC_0083; assembly: GCF_014202335.1. GTDB lineage: Bacteria > Actinomycetota > Actinomycetes > Mycobacteriales > Mycobacteriaceae > Mycobacterium. Next base: position 170,560 of record NZ_JACHGP010000004.1, read on the forward strand.
CCGAGGAGGCGACTGCTCGCGGGGCCTGCATTCAGGCCGCGGCGGTCGCCGCCGGTGCCGACACCGGCGGCCTCGTCGATCTCGCCAAGCGCTGGCAGCCCGCGGTGCGGGCCGCCGCGGTACCGCGGCATACCGGTCGCGACGTGCCCGCGCTGCGGGCGCGCTGGGCGGCGGTGGCCGAGTCGCCGCTGATCGACGGCGGGCCCGCCTCGTGACCGCGGCGCCCTACCTCGCCCCGTGGCACTACCGATTCCGCGGCCAGCTCGCCGGCTCGGTGTACGCCGCGCCGCCCGGATCGAGGATCACTGCCGCCCACGCTCTCTCGGAGGCAGGGATGGCCGTGCACGTCGACGTGATGGCCGAAACGGAGGGCTTGCCCGCCGGGGTGGGCATGGCCGAGCTGGCCGACATCGTCGCCGCCGTCGGCTCGTCCAGCGTCGAGGTGCACCTGATCGGTTCGCCCGAGTTCGTCGACACCAAGCTGCTCCGCATCCTGCACTTGCGCCCCGCCAAGGTGTTTCTGCCGTGGGACGCGTTCACCGAGCGGCGGGCCAACGCCCTTCGAGCCGTTGGCAGCTCGGCCTGGATCGCGCTGTGGCGGGAGTGGGACGGCCTCGACCCGTCGGCGCCGCCGTGGCGTGCCACCCCCGACGGGCTCCTGGTCATGCTCATCGAACCGGGGAGCCGGGGCCGCAGTGCAATCAGAAGACTGGACGTCGTGGCGGCCTGCGCGGGCCACCTGCCGGTCGCCGTCGACGGCGGCGTCACCGAATCGGTCGCCGAGCGCAGCGTCACCGCGGGTGCCCGCTCCATCGTCGTCGGGCGGGCGCTGCTTGGCGGAACCGCCGAAACACCTGGCCTGTTTGCCATCTCGAACGAAGGGAAACCATGAGTAGCGCCACCCCGATCAGCCCCACCATGCGTGCGAGCGTGATGACAGGGGTCGGCACCCTCGTGGTCGAGGACCGTCCCACCCCGTCACCCGGCCCGCACGAAGTCCTCGTCGAGGTCGCCGCCGTCGGCGTGTGCGGCTCCGACGTGCACTACTACCGGCACGGCCGGATCGCCGACTTCATCGTCGAGGAACCGATGATCCTCGGCCACGAACTATCGGGGCGCATCGTCGCGGTCGGTGACGGTGTCGACGCAGACCGGGTGGGGCAGCGTGTCGCCGTCGAGCCGCAGCACCCCTGCCGCCGGTGCAAGCAGTGCGCCGCGGGCCGCTACAACATGTGCCCCGAGATGAAGTTCTACGCCACCCCGCCGGTCGACGGGGCGTTCTGCCGCTACGTCACCATCGGCGCCGAAATGGCCCATCCGGTACCGGATTCCATGTCGGACGACGCGGCGGCACTACTCGAACCGCTTTCGGTGGCGATCGCCACGATGCGCAAGGCCGGGATCGTCCCCGGCTCCTCCGTCCTCATCGCGGGCGCGGGGCCGATCGGCGTGATCTGCGCCCAGGCCGCCCGTGCCTTCGGCGCCTCCCGGATCGTGGTGACCGATCTGGTGGCGTCGCGTCGGGAACGGGCGCTGCGCTTCGGCGCCACCGAAGTCCTCGATCCCGCCGTCGACGACGTCGCAGCGCTCGACCCGCAAGTCGACGCCTTCGTCGACGCCAGCGGTGCGCCGCCTGCCGTGGTCAGCGGAATCATGGCGGTCGGCCCGGCGGGCCGGGTGGTGCTCGTCGGCATGGGCCCTGGTGACTACGCGCTGCCGATCGGCTACATCCAGATCATGGAGATCACCGTCACCGGGGTCTTCCGGTACACCGATACCTGGCCCGCGGCAATACATCTGGTGAGTTCGGGCGCAGTCGATCTGGACTCGCTGGTGACCGGCCGGTACGACCTCGAACACGTCGCCGACGCCCTCGACAGCGATACCGAACCGACCAGCCTGAAGTCGATCGTGAGGCCGTCGTGACGGGACGCTCACCGTTCGACCTGACCGGGCGCACCGCCCTGGTGACCGGCGGCAACCAAGGGCTCGGCAAGGCGTTCGCCATCGGCCTGGCCGAGGCGGGCGCGGAGGTCGCGATCGCCGGACGCAGTGCCGAGCGCAACGACGAGGTGGTCGCAGAAGCGGCCGCCGCCGGCCATCGCATCCATCCGATCACCGCCGACATCACCCGCGCCGCGGACGTCGACCGGATGACGGGCCAAGCCATCGAGGCCCTCGGGCACCTCGACATCCTGGTCAACAACGCAGGCACCTGCTATCACGGTGAGTCCTGGACGGTCACCGAAGGCGAATGGGACGCGGTATTCGACCTCAACGTGAAGGCGCTGTGGGCGTGCTCGCTCGCCGTGGGCGCGCACATGCGCCAGCGGGGTAGCGGCTCGATCGTCAACATCGGATCGATCTCCGCGCTCATCGTCAACCGACCTCAGATGCAACCCGCGTACAACGCCTCGAAGGCCGCTGTGCACCACCTCACCAAATCGCTTGCCGCCGAATGGGCTCGGCTCGGAATCCGGGTCAATGCTCTGGCACCCGGCTACGTGAAGACGGAAATGGCGCCCGTCGACCGGCCGGAGTTCAAGCGGCACTGGATCGACGACACGCCGCAGCAGCGCTATGCCCTGCCCGAGGAGATCGCGCCGAGCGTGGTGTTCCTGGCCAGCGACGCTGCCTCGTTCATCACCGGTTCGGTGCTCGTCGCGGACGGCGGGTACACCGCATGGTGACTGGTGCGGCGGTGAATCGGCGCGTCGTGGTCAACGGGCTCCACGACGTCGTCGTGGAGACGGTGGCAGAACCGGTGCCCGTCGCAGGCGAGGCCCGCGTGCGGACCACCGTCGTCGGGATCTGCGGTTCCGACCTGCACGCCGCGTCCGGCCACCATCCGTTCATCGATCTGCCCTATCGGCCCGGCCACGAAGCGGTCGGCGTTGTCGAGGCGGTCGGGCCCGGCGTCGACGAATCCTGGATCGGGAGAAGGGTGACGATCGAACCGAATCTGGCGTGCGGGCACTGTACGCAGTGCCGCTCCGGCCGGTACAACATCTGTCGTGAGTTGCAGGTGTTCGGCTGCCAGACACCCGGTGCGCTGGCCGACTCGTTCACCATCGCCGAGGACAGGATGGTCCGGTTGGCCGACGAACTCGACGACCGGCACGCCGTGCTGATCGAGCCGTTGGCCACCCCGGTGCACGCGGTGCGCCGGGCCGAGGAGACTGTCGGCGATCTGTTCGACCGGCCCGTAGTGGTGATCGGCGCCGGACCCATCGGGCTCTTCGCGCTACTCGCGGCACGGCACGTCGGAGCAAGGGTGATCGTCGCCGACCTGCTGGAGTCCAAGCGGGCCAGGGCCGAACGTCTCGGTGCTGCTGGAACGTTCGACCCGACGGCACCTGACGCGATCGCCGCCGCACGCAGGCTCCTCGGCGGCCCGGCTGCCGTGGTGATCGACTGCGTAGCGAGGGAGAGCTCGGTGGCACAGGCCGTCGAGCTGGTCGACAAGGGCGGCGCGATCATGATCGTCGGCGTCGCCGCAGGTGCCACCCCTGTGCCGCTGGACCTCATCCAGGACCGAGAGTTGGCCCTGATCGGCAGCCTGATGTACGTCCGCGAGGACTTCATTGCCGCGCTCGACATGTTGGCTTCCGGTGCGGTGCCGGTCGACGAGATCATCAGCGCCGAGTTCGATCTCGAACATTCCGCGGAGGCGTTCGCCGCGTCGGCGGATGCGGAGAACGTCAAGGTGCTCGTCACCGTCGGAAGCGATCCCGGGAGATCCCGATGAGCCAGGCGGTGCTCGAATGCGCCGACATCCACAAGAGTTTCGGCGGGGTGCCGGTGCTCAAGGGCATCACCCTTGATCTCCAGCCGGGGACGGTGACCGCGCTGGCCGGCGAGAACGGCGCTGGCAAGTCGACGTTGATGAAGATCGTCAGCGGTCAGTACAGCGCCGATCACGGCACCGTTTCGGTCAAGGGCAGCCACCTCGCCCCTGGCAATACCCGCGATGCGGTCAAGCACGGCGTGGCCATCGTGCCGCAGGAGCTGGCGTCCATCGAGGACATGACGGTCTACGAAAACCTATTCGTCGGAAGGGAACTGCGGGTCGGCCCATTCCTGAACCGGCACGCGATGATCGGCATGGCCGCGGAGACCCTGGCGGCGTTCGACGTCGCGATCTCGCCGACGGCCCGGATGGGGAGCCTGCCGGTCGGCATGCGGCAGATCGTCGAGATCGTCAAGGCCTCTCGCACCGGTGCCCAGGTGGTAATGCTCGACGAGCCCACGTCGGCGATCTCCGAGCGTGAGGTCGAAGGCCTCTACAAGATCGTGCGCCGACTGCGTGAGCACGGCGTGGCGATGGTCTACACCACCCACAAGATGGCCGAGATCCGCGCCATCGCCGACCGTGTCGTGGTGTTGCGCGATGGCGGACTCATCATGGACGAGCCCATCGAGGGAGTGTCCGACGACGACATCGTCACCGCGATGATCGGCCGCGAACTCGACACGTTGTTCCCCGAGCGTGGCGTGCCAAGAGCGGATGCGGTGCTCGAGGTCAAGGATCTGCAGGTCGCTGGGGCTTCGGCGCCGGTGTCGTTCTCGGTGAGGGCCGGCGAGATCCTTGGTCTTGCAGGCCTTGTCGGGGCGGGCCGCACCGAACTGCTCGAAGCGGTCTTCGGGTCCAGGAAGACCACGGGTGGTGAGATCACGGTGAAGGGCAAGCGGGTCAAGCGCAATGCCCCCGCCGCCGCGATCACCGAGGGCATGGCGATGGTCCCCGAGGACCGCAAGCTCTCCGGCGTCGTCCTGTCGATGAGCGTGCTCGACAACGGCTCGCTGCCACGACTGTCGTCGTTGTCCGTCGCCGGCTGGCTGCGCGGCAAGTCGCGCACCAAGGCCGTCTCGGACGTGATGTCGTCCGTCCACCTGCACAGCAACGGGTTGAAGCAGTCCGTCGGCACGCTGTCGGGTGGCAACCAGCAGAAGGTCGTCCTGGCCCGATGGCTCACCGGTGACGTCAACGTGTTGCTGCTCGACGAGCCGACCCGCGGCGTCGACGTGGGCGCGCGCAGCGAGATCTACCGCATCATCACCGATTTCGCGGCGGCCGGGATGGCCGTCGTGATGGCTTCGTCGGACATGCCCGAGATCGTCGGGTTGTCGCACCGGGCGTTCGTCATGCGGGGCGGCGCCCTCGTCGGCGAACTGGACCGCGACGCCCTCGATCATCACGCCGTGCAGGAATCCGTCTTCCGGATGGCGACCGCCCTCGGCGGTCGGACACCCGAACCCTCCTCAACCGCCGTGCGCTCGCCAGAACCACCGGAGGCAGAATCGTGACAACCGGTCTCAGCACCGACGACACCCCACCCGAAATCGACAAGGCGATCGTTCCATCCCCGACCACCGGTGAACCGGTCCGTCTGCTGTCAAGGGAGTGGTTCGCCGGAGTGGCGTTGCGCTACTCGATGGTCATCGTGATGCTGCTGGTGATCATGTACTTCAGTTACCGCAGTGCACGATTCAGCACTCCCGAGAACCTGCTGACCATCCTGGTCGCCGCCGCCCCGTTCGCGCTGATCGCGCTTGGCCAGACCCTGGTGGTCCTCACCGGCGGCATCGACCTCTCGGTCGGAAGCGTGATCGCGGTATCGGCAATGGCGTCCGCGGCGACGGCCAAGGCCAACCCCGGCCAGGTATGGATGACCGTGCTCGTCGCGATGGTGGTCGGACTGGCGGTCGGTTCGGTCAACGGAATCCTGGTGTCGCGCATCAACGTTCCACCGTTCATCGCGACGCTCGGCACACTGACGGCGGGCTCCGGACTTGCGTATGTCATCGGTGGCGGTGCCCCGATCAACGGTCTGCCCGCGGAGTTCGGCTCGATCGCCAACACGAAGATCATGGGACTGCAGATCCCGGTGCTGGTGATGATCATCGGCATCGTGGTTCTCGCCGTGGTGATGAAGCGGACCACCTACGGGATGCGGGTGTACGCCGTCGGCGGCAACCGCAATGCCGCTGAGATCGCAGGCATCAACGCGAAGAACGTCCTGTTCAGTGTCTACGCCTTCTCCGGTCTGCTGGCGGGCATCTCCGGGGTGATGTTGGCCTCGCGCGTCATCTCCGGGCCACCCAACCTCGGGCAGGGTTACGAACTCGACGCCATCGCCGCCGTGGTCATCGGCGGCGCCAGCCTGATGGGCGGCCGCGGCACCGTATGGGGAACGGTGCTGGGCCTGTTCATGATCCAGACGCTGAACAACGGCCTGGACATCCTGGTGGTGCCCGCCTATTGGCAGGACGTCATCAAGGGTGTGCTCATCGTCGCGGCGGTGGCCGTCGACGTGTGGTCGACCAGAAGACGAACGTGATCCGTTGGCACGCAATACCCTTCACCACCGAACGTCACCAAGAGAGTGAGAGATAGATGAGACTGACGACGAAGTTGGCCGTGATCGCCTCCGCAGGAATGCTGGGACTCGGCCTCACCGCCTGCGGCGCGGGTGACACCGAATCCAAGAGCGGTAAGACCCGGATCGGCGTGACGGTGTACGACATGAGCTCGTTCATCACCGCAGGCAAGGAAGGCATGGATGCCTATGCCAAGGCCAACGACATCGAGCTGCTGTGGAACTCCGCCAACGGCGACGTCTCCACGCAGGCCAACCAAGTCGACTCGCTGATCAACCAGGGCGTTGACGCCATCATCATCGTTCCGATTCAAGCGGATTCGCTTGGCCCGCAAGTGCAGACCGCGAAGTCAAAGGGCATCCCGCTGGTGGCCGTCAACGCCGCCTTGAACAACAAGGACGTGGCGGGCAACGTGCAGCCCGACGACGTCGCCGCGGGCGCGCAGGAGATGCAGATGATGGCCGACCGCCTCGGCGGCAAGGGCAACATCGTCATCCTGCAGGGTCCGCTTGGGCAGTCCGGCGAGATCGACCGCACGAAGGGTATCGAACAGGTCCTGGCCAAGTACCCCGACATCAAGGTGCTGGCCAAGGACACCGCCAACTGGAAGCGCGACGAAGCCGTCAACAAGGTGAAGAACTGGATCTCGGGCTTCGGGCCTCAGATCGACGCCGTGGTGTCCGAGAACGACGACATGGGCCTCGGTGCCCTTCAGGCGCTCAAGGAATCCGGTCGCGCTGGCGTGCCGATCGTCGGCATCGACGGCATCGAGGACGGCCTGAACGCGGTGAAGAGCGGCGAATTCATCGGTACCTCGCTGCAGAACGGCACCGTCGAGCTGTCGGCCGGGCTCGCCGTGACCAACGCCCTCGTCAAGAAGGAGAAGGTCAACACCGAGCCGGTCTACATGATGCCCGCGATCACCAAGGACAACGTCGACGTCGCCTACCAGCACGTCGTCAGCGACCGGCAGAAGTTCCTCGACGGCCTCAGTGAGCTGACCGCACAGAACCTCAAGACGGGCGACATCGCCTACGAAGGCATTCCTGGCCAGAAGCAGCAGTGATCGATTTCCCCCGAGGAATGCAGCGATGAGGAGGAGTGCAGCGATGAGACTGACCACCAAGATCGCGGCCATCGCTTCGGCGGCCGCGCTGGGGTTCGGGATGACGGCCTGCGGCGCGGGTGACACCGAGGCCAACAACGGCAAGACCCGGATCGGCGTGACGGTGTACGACATGAGCTCGTTCATCACCGCAGGCAAGGAAGGTATGGACGCCTACGCCAAGGCCAATGGCATCGAGCTGCTGTGGAACTCGGCCAACAACGACGTCTCTACCCAGGCCAGCCAGGTCGATTCGCTGATCAACCAGGGCGTCGACGCCATCATCGTGGTTCCGGCGCAGGCGGATTCGCTTGGCCCGCAGGTCGCATCGGCCAAGGCGAAGAAGATCCCGCTGCTGGCAGTCAACGCGGCGTTGGAGAGCACCGAGCTGTCCGGGAACGTGCAGCCCGATGACGTTGCGGCCGGTGCGCAGGAGATGCAGATGATGGCCGACCGACTCGGTGGCAAGGGCAACGTCGTCGTCCTGCAGGGGCCACTCGGCGGATCCGGTGAGATCAACCGCGGCAAGGGCATTGACCAAGTGCTGGCGAAGTATCCCGGCATCAAGGTGCTGGCCAAGGACACCGCCAACTGGAAGCGCGACGAGGCCGTCAACAAGACCAAGAACTGGATCTCCAGTTTCGGGCCGCAGATCGACGGCGTGGTTGCGCAGAACGACGACATGGGCCTCGGCGCGTTGCAGGCGTTCAAGGAGGCGGGCCGCATCGGCGTGCCGATCGTCGGCATCGACGGTATCGAGGATGGCCTGAACGCCGTCAAGAGCGGCGAGTTCATCGGTACTTCACTGCAGAACGGCACCGTCGAATTGTCGGCTGGGCTGGCCGTCGCCGACGCGCTGGTCAAGGGCGAGCAGGTCAAGACCGATCCGGTCTACATCATGCCCGCGATCACGAAGGACAACGTCGACGTCGCGATCCAGCACGTGGTGACCGAGCGGCAGAAGTTTCTGGACGGCCTGGTCGCGCTGACGAAGTCGAACCTGAAGACCGGTGACATCGCCTACGAGGGCATCCCAGGGCAGAAGCAGGTCTGATCAACCCTGGCGAAGCACGCCAAGGCGCCTGATCGCCTCTTCCATCGTGTCGTCACGTTTGCAGAATGCGAAGCGCACCAGGTGATTCCAGTCGCCGATGTGCGCCGCGCCGGGATCGCAGAACGCCGACATCGGGATGGCCGCCACCCCGGCCCGCTCGGGTAACTCGGCGCAGAACGTCGTGCTGTCGGCGTACCCCAGCGGGCGTGGGTCGGCGCACAGGAAGTAGGTGCCGAAGCTGTCGTGCACGCCGAAGCCGATGTCGGTGAGCGCGGAGGCCAGCCGGTCGCGCTTGGCCTGGAACGACTCCCTCAGCGCGGCTACCCATGCATCCTCGGTGTCCAGCGCGTGAGCCACCGCGGGCTGGAACGGTGCCCCGTTGACGTAGGTCAGGTACTGCTTGGCGGCCCGCACCCCGGCGATGAGTTCGCTTGGCCCGCAGGCCCACCCGATCTTCCATCCGGTGCAGTTGAACATCTTCGCGGCACTGGAGATGGTGACGGTGCGCTCGGCCATCCCCGGGTAGCCGGCCAACGGCAGGTGACGATGGCCAGCAGAGTTGGGGTACACCAGCTGCTCGTACACCTCGTCGGTGATCACCAGGAGATCGTTGGTCACCGCGATCTCCGCGATCGCGGAGAGCTCCGCGTCGGTGGCCACCATGCCGGTGGGGTTGTGTGGTGAGTTGACGATCAGCGCGCGGGTCCGTGGCGTGATCGTCGTGCGCAACGCGTCGACGTCGATCGCGAAGCCCCGGCCGTCGGCAACCAGGGGAACCGTCAGCCGATGACACCCGGCCATGGCGACCACGGGGGAGTAGGAGTCGTAGAACGGCTCGATCAGGACGACTTCCGATCCCGGCTCGATCAGACCGATGACGGCCGCCGCGATCGCCTCGGTCGCGCCGGTCGTGACGAGCACCTCGGTGTCCGGGTCGTACTCGACGCCGTAGTGGCGTTTGCGCTGCGCGGCGATCGCCTCGCGCAGCGCAGGGATGCCGGGTCCTGGCGGGTACTGGTTGATCCCGTCGGCGATGGCATTCTCGGCGGTCTTCAGCATCGCAGGCGGGCCGTCCTCGTCGGGGAAGCCCTGGCCGAGATTCACCGCGCCGATGCGCGCGGCCAACGCCGACATCTCCGCGAAGATCGTGGTGGCGTAGGGCTGGAGCCGAGTCACCGTCATGGCCGTCGAGCCTAGCCGGGCCTCCTGGTCCGTCATCCGCGCGTGCGCGCGATCAGTGGTGAGCCATCAACGCTTGGGTGGCCATACCGGAACCTCGCCACGTCCCGAGCGGAACCGCACGGCCTTCGACCGTACGAACTCGTGCAGCGTCTCGGGTGCGTTCTCCCGTCCGAACCCGCTGCCCTTCACCCCGCCGAAGGGCGAGCCGAGGAACGAGCGGCGCATGTAGTTGTTGACGAAGACCATGCCCGCCTCGAGCCGCTGCGCGATGTGCCACGCCTGCGCCTCGTCGCGACTGCAGATCGCCGCCGTCAACCCGTACGCGGTGCCATTGGCGATCTCGACAGCCTCGTCGAGCGTCGAGAATCGCATGATCAGGGCGATGGGACCGAAGATCTCCTCTTGTCCCACAGTCGAATCCGGGGTCACGTCGGCGAGCACCGTCGGCGGCACCCAGTAGCCGCCTGCAAATGCGGGGTCCATCGGTATGACGCCCCTGCCGACGATGCGCGCGCCTTCGTCGATCGCCGTTTGCAGATAGCCGAGCACCCGGTCGCGCTGCTTGGCGTCGACCATGGGGCCGATGTCGGTGCGCGCGTCGAGCCCGTCGCCGACGACGAGGGCGACCGCCTTGGCGGTGAACTGCTCGAGGAACGCGTCGTAAACCTCGTCGTGCACGAGGATGCGCGCAGTCGACGTGCACGCCTCGCCCTGGTTGTAGAACATGCCCTCCACCGCGATCTCGACGGCCTGGTCGAGGTCGGCGTCGGGGAGCACCATGAGGCTGTTCTTCCCGCCGAGTTCCATGGTCGCGTAGGTGAGATTCTCCGCAGCGGATTGCAGGACGCGGCGTCCGGTGGCCGTCGACCCGGTGAAGCTGATGCGCTCGACCTTCGGATGTGTGGCCAGCGCGGCGCCCGCCGCGATGCCAGGCACCGCGTTGAGCACCCCCGGCGGCAGCACCTCGTTCGCGATCTTGACGAGTCGCAGCACCGTCAGCGGCGCCTGCTCACCCGGTTTGATCACCACGGTGTTGCCGGTGACCAGCGCGGGGGCGCCTTTCTTGGCGAAGTGGATCGGGGGCCAGTTGAAGGGCAGGATGCACGCCACGACGCCGTAGGGCTCGTAGATCACCCGCGTCTCGATGGGCCCCTGGTCGATGATCTCGCCGGGCAGCGTGTCGCCGAGGCCTGCGAAGAAGTCGAAGCAGTTCGAGCTGAATGCAACGTCGTTGGCCAGCGCGTCGCGCTTGGGCTTGCCGTTCTCGCGCGATACCAGCTCGGCCAGCTCATCGGCATGCGAACGAATGTGAGCGGCGACGTCGCGCAGATACGCGCCGCGTTGCCTGCCGCTCAGCGACCGCCATGCAGGCAGGGCGGCGCGCGCCGAGCAGACCGCCTGGTCGACGAGGGCAGCGTCACCGGCCACCACCCGAGCAAGCGTTGTTGCCGTCGACGGTTCGATGACCTCGAACGTCGCGCCGTGGCCCATCGGGACGAACGCGCCGTCGATGAATGCGCCCCACTCCTGGCGATCGAGGGGTCCATGCTCGGCGAAATGGGTGTCGGTCAACGTCATCTGCCACTCCGTTGGGTCTGTGTGCGCGCTCGAAAGCAGTTGCAATCGATTGCGGGCAGAGCATAGCTCTTGCGGCGGCGAGCGCGGAAGGGGCCGTGACGAATTCATTCACGTGAAGCGCACCAGTTGATGCAGTCTGTGCCCAAACCGTTGACGGGTCGCCTCGGACTGTGGCACGATTCACTGCAATCGATTGCAAATTGCAGTGACAATCGGTCTGACAGAGAGGTTGGACATGCGCAGAACAACTGCATTTCGCGCGATGGTCGGGATCGCCGCCATCGCACTCGCCGTATCGGCGTGTAGTGCGGACAGCCCGAACAACGGGGACACCATCACGATCGGCGCCTCGCTACCGCTGACCGGTGAGTTCAGTCAGGGCGGCCTTGACACCCAGCACGGGTACGAGACCTGGGTCGAGATGACCAACGAGGCGGGTGGGCTGCTCGGCAAGCAGGTAAAAGTCATCGTCCGTGACGATGCGACGACTCAGGACACGGCCGTCAGCAATTACAACAACCTGATTTCCAAGGACAAGGTCAATCTGGTGCTTGGCAGCCAGTCGTCGCTGCTGAACATCCCGTCCTCGGCGGTCGCCGAGAAGAACAAGATGCTGTTCGTCTGCCCGTCCTGCGGCTCGCCTGACATGTACAACCGGGGCTTCAAGTACATCTTCTTCTCCCAACAGACCGTCGCCACCGACCAGGCCAAGGTGTTCGCCGAATGGATCGCCAACCTGCCCGCCGACCAGCGGCCGAAGACCGCTGCCTACCCGACGCTGGATGATCCGTTCGCGGGCCCGGTGGTCGAAGGAGCCGAGAAGATCCTGTCCGCGGCGGGCATCAAGACCGTCTACAAGGACCAATACCCGGCGACGACGAAGAACTTCGACCCCATCGTCAACGCCATGCGCGATGCCGGGGCCGAAATCGTGGTGCAGGGCGCACAATTCGAGGATGGCGTCAACATGATCCGGTCGATGAACCGTGCCGGCTACAAGCCGTCCATCGTGTACCAGAGCAGCTCGCCCACCTACGGACAGCAGTACCTCGAAGGTGTCGGAGAGCAGAACGCCGAGGGCGTGTTCTTCTCGTCGAGCTACAGCTCACTTGCCAAGACGAATCAGAACGCCGAGTTCGTCAAGAAGTTCGGGGAGAAGTTCGGCGGGCTCCCGCCCGAGGACGCCGCCGACGGATTCGCCGCAGGGCAGGTGCTCGCCGCTGCCGTCACGGCAGTCGGCTCCATCGACGATCAGGCCAAGCTGGCTGACTGGCTGCGCAACAACACCGTCCAAACCATCCTCGGCCCGCTGAGCTGGAACGCCGACGGAAGCCCCAAGGGCGAGTTCCTGGTGGGTCAGTGGCAGGGCGGAGTCTCGCAGGTCGTGCTGCCCACCGATGTCGCCACCACCGACAAGATCCTCCATTGGCAGGGCGGCCCGATCTGACGCCGCAGGACCGACGCAGCGCTAGGAGTCTCACCTCATGACGTCGTTCATCCAAACCCTCATCCTTGGCCTGCTGGTCGGCGCGCTGTACGCGCTGATGGCCTCGGGGCTGACACTGATCTTCGGGGTCATGCGGGTGATCAACCTCGCCCACGGGGCCTTCGCGGTGCTGGCGGCATTCCTGACCTTCACGCTGTGGCAACACCTCGGGCTTGACCCGATCCTGTCGATTCCCATCGTGATGGCGGTGATGTTCGCCGTCGGCTGGCTGGTCTACGTCGCGGTGATCCGGCACGTCCGGGGATCCCACGTCAGCATGACTGTGTTGGCCACCTTCGGCATCGCTCTGATGCTGGAAGGGATCATGGGCTTCATCTGGGGCAACACGTCCACCGCGGTCCGGGTGTCGTACACCGACGCCTCGATTGCGTTGGGGCCGTTGTACATACCTCAGGTGATGCTCATCGGCGCAGGCATCGCGATGCTGATCCTCGGCGGTCTCTACCTGCTGCTCAACCACACCTGGGCGGGTCGCGCCATCCGCGCCGCCTCTGCCAACGAGGCCGGTGCGCTGCTGGTCGGGGTGAGCGTGGCCACGATCGCCGCGCTCACCTTCGCCATCGGTGTGTCGACGCTGGGCGCGGGCGGGGCGATGCTGAGCACCATCTACCCGTTCCTGCCCGGCTCGCACTACCAGTGGATCGCCCGACTGCTGGCCATCGTCGTGCTCGGCGGTCTTGGCAGCCTTCCCGGCGCCATCCTCGGGGCGCTCGTCATCGGCGTTGGTGAGATCGCGGCCACCAGCTACCTCGGCGCGGCCTGGCCAGTCGCGGTGCCCTTCCTCGTCATCATCGTCGTGCTGATCACCCGCCCGCAGGGCATCCTCGGCACCCGGCTACGAGAGGACGCGGTCGCATGAGCACCATAACGAAGACCTCGGCCGCCCGACTGCTGGATCCCAGGCTGCAGACGCTGGTGACTCGGGCCGTCGTCGTGGTCGCCGCCGCCGTGATCGTGCTATTCCCCTTGTCGCCCAGCATATCCGCGCAGAACACGGTGATCATGACGCTGGTGCTGGCCATCGGCGCCAGCGGTCTCAACGTGATCACCGGCTTCACCGGCTACCTGTCACTGAGCCAGGGCGCCTTCATCGGTATCGGTGCCTACGTTGGCGCAATCCTGGCCATCCGGATCCCCGACGTTCCGCCGCTGGTGTGGGTGCCGGTCGCCGGCGTGTTCGCCGCGGCGATCGCCATGCTGCTTGGTCTGGTGACCTACCGCTCCCGGGGACCCGCGTTCGTGATCATCACGGTGGCCTTCCTGTTCCTTGCGCAGTTCGTCGCCATTCAGTGGGTGCCGGTGACCAACGGCACCGCAGGGCTGACCCTGCCGCTACCGGACTGGCCGGACGCGTGGGGCAACTGGCCGTTCCACCTGGTCCTCGTGACGCTGTTGGCGCTGTCGCTGCTGATGACGTGGGCCATCCGGCGCACCAAATTCGGTATGGGGCTCATCGCGATTCGCGAGGACGAGGGCAAGGCAGGCACGATCGGCGTCAACGCTCCCGTGTACAAGCTGCTGGCCTTCGGCGCCAGCGCGCTGTTCGTCGGCATGGCCGGATCTGCGTACGGCTACTACCTGTCGTTCGTCGACCCGACCGGCATGTTCTCGATCGTCACCAGCGCGCTGATCGTGCTCTCGGTCATCCTCGGCGGGCGCGGCACGCTGTTCGGACCGGTGCTCGGCGCGTTCATCATCCAACCCGTCAACACCTTCGCCAATGACACCTTCGGAGGCGGCAACGCCCGCCTCGTGCTGTTCGGGGGTCTGCTGGTGCTGCTGGTGATCCTGCTGCCCAAGGGCATCCTGCCGACCGTGGCGGCACTGCTTGAGAAGGCGAGAAACAAAGGGACCGTTGGTCTTTCCGGTGCTCGACTCAACCCGTTGGACCGCCCGCTCCTGCCGGTCGACGTCAAGCGGCCCGTGCCGACGGGGCGCACCCTGCTTGAGGTCCGCGGTCTGCACAAGAGCTTCGGCGGCAACCACGCGGTCAACGACTGCAGCTTCACGGTGCCCGAGGGCTCGATCACCGCGCTGATCGGACCCAACGGGTCGGGCAAGACCACGGTGTTCAACCTGATCTCGGGCACCATGATCGCCGACCAAGGCGAGATCCTGCTCGACGGCGAACGCATGGAACGTCTTTCGCCGTGGTCGAGGGCCCACCGCGGGGTGGGTCGAACCTTCCAGATCACCCGGCTGTTCCGCGAGATGACGGTGTTGGAGAACACCGTCGCCCCGTTGCGCGACTTCTCGGTGCGCCAACTGGGACTGGACGCGGTGAGCGGCTCGGAGGCCGCCCGCGCCGCCGAACTGCTCGAGTTCGTAGGGATGTCGGCCTACCGCGACGCCCGTGCCGGGTCGCTGTCCTACGGCCAGCAGAAGCTGGTCGAGCTGGCCCAGGTGCTCATGCTTGATCCGAAGCTGATCCTGCTCGACGAGCCGGCAGGCGGTATCAACCCGACCCTGATCGAGCGGATGGGCGATCTGATCCGCGATCTCAACGCCAAGGGCACCACGTTCCTGCTGGTCGAACACAACATGCCGTTCGTGGTGGGCCTGTGCGACCCGATCCGGGTGCTGGCGCGCGGCGCGGTGATCGCCAACGGCACACCCGAGCAGATTCAGAAGGACCCGCTAGTGCTCGACGCCTACCTCGGCGACGACTACCTGCTCGAAGCGCGGTCGAAGGCCAAGCAGGCCGCGAATGTCCCTGCAGTGGAGAGGAATCCGGCATGATTCGGCTCGAAGGAGTGGTTGCGGGCTACGGCGGCGGCAACGTCCTGCAGGGCGTCGACCTCGAGGTCGGAGCAGGCGAGCTCGGCTGCATCGTCGGACCCAACGGCGCGGGGAAGTCGACCGTCCTGCGTGCGGTCAGTGGCCTGCTGAAGCCGAGCGCGGGCCGCATCCTGCTCGACGGCGACGACATCACCGGCCTTTCACCCGACGCCGTGCTCGGCAGGGGCGTCACCCAGGTGCCGCAGAGCAACGGGCTCTTCTCCACGTTGTCCGTTCGGGAGAACATCCTGATGGGCGCGTACATCATTCGCAGGCAGCGCGCGTTGGTGCGGCAACGTTACGACGAGGTGCTCGACATGTTCCCGCTGGTTCGCGACAAGACCTCGATCCGCTGCGGCAACCTGTCCGGCGGCCAGCGCCGCATGGTGGAGTTCGCCCGCTCGTTGATGCTCGACCCCAAATTGGTCCTACTCGACGAGCCGTCGCTGGGCCTGGATCCCAAGTCGCTCACCGTAATCGACGAGGCGGTCGCGATCATGCGCGGCAGCGGCAAGGCCGTGCTGATGGTGGAGCAGAACGTGCGTTTCGGGTTGCGCATGGCCACCACCGGCATCGTGATGGAAAGCGGGAGGGTGCTGCTGACAGGGGAGGCCTCCTCGGTGCTGGCCAACCCGGAAATCGCCGACCTCTACTTCGGCGGCGCCGTGCACACCACGCCTGCCACCTGACCAGCTCCGGAAGTAGTTAGGCGAGAAACTCTTTCAGGTCGGCGTCGAGCACTGGCTTCGGCTTTGCGCCGGTGATGCGCTTGACCACCTCGCCCCCGTCGAATACCAGCATCGACGGGATCGAAACGATTCCGTATTTCTCTACGGTTTCCGGGTTTTCGTCGACGTCCATCTTCACGATCGACAACTTGCCGGTGTTCTCCTCGGCGATCTTGTCGAGGATCGGTGAAACGGCACGGCACGGACCGCACCATTCCGCCCAGAAGTCGACCAGGATCGGAATCTCGTGATGGAGCACCTCGCTTTGGAAGGTGGCGTCGGTGACAGCCTTGGTGCTTGGCATCGTTCCTGCTTTCGTCGTGGCGAACTCGGCGCGGGTCACACCGGTACTGGGGCGGGGCTGCTGTGTGCCGCAAGTGCGGCGAGATAGTGCTCGGCGTCAAGGGAGGCCACGGTTCCCGATCCCGCCGCTGTGATCGCCTGCTTGTAGGTCGGGTCGATCACGTCCCCTGCCGCGAACACGCCAGGAAGGTTGGTGCGGGACGAACGGCCGTCGACCGCGATCGTGCCCTCGGCTGTGAGGTGAAGTTGTCCGTGCACCAGGTGGGTACGCGGGTCCGAACCGATCGCCACGAACAGACCCGCGACATCGAGCCTGATCTCGGCGCCGTCGTCGGTGCCGACAAGGCCGATACCATCAACCTTCTCGTCTCCGTAGATGTTCGCCACCTTCTGGTTCCACGAGAACTCGATCTTCGGATTCGCACGCGCGCGGTCTTGCATGGCGGCCGAGGCGCGCAGACTTTCGCGCCGGTGCACCAGAAACACCTTGTCCGCGAAGCGGGTTAGGAAGGTCGCCTCTTCGAGGGCGGAGTCGCCGCCCCCGACCACCGCGACGGTCTGCTGTTTGAAGAAGGCGCCGTCGCACGTGGCGCACCACGACACGCCATGTCCCGAGAGCCGAACCTCGTCGTCGAGGCCGAGCCTGCGGTACGCCGAGCCGACAGCGTAGATCACGGTGAGCGCCTCGCGCACGCCGCCGTCGCCGAGTGTGGCGCGCTTGATGTCGCCGCTGAGTTCGAGCTTCGTGACGTCGTCGTGGACGATCTCGGTACCGAAGCGCTCGGCCTGCTCCCGCATCTTCACCATCAAGTCCGGCCCCATGATGCCCTCGGGAAATCCAGGGAAGTTCTCGACGTCGGTGGTCTTCATGAGTTCACCACCGACGTCGACCGAGCTGGCGATGAGCAGCGGTCGCAGGCGGGCGCGGGCCGCATAGATCGCGGCCGCGTATCCGGCTGGCCCGGACCCGACGATGATCGTCTGGCGCATGGCGCGGAGTCGCTCAGCCGCGGGCGGACGTTGCGAGGGATTCCGCCACCGCGGGCGCAAGGCCTGCGGTCGACGCCGTGCCGAGGTCTCCGTGCTGGATGCCGAGCGTCTTGAGGAACTTCTGCTGACCCATGGTGAGGCCGATGAAGTAGCCGAGTTCGACGATCTCGGGCTCTGTGAACTCTGCGTGCAGTGCCGTCCAGACATCGTCGTCGGCGAGGGTCGGATCCCAGGCGATCGCCTCGGCGAACAGCAGTGCTGCCTTTTCGCGCGGACTGAAGACGTCGGACCGACGGAACTCGATGACGTCGTCGAACTCGCGCTCCGTCAGGCCGGCGGCGGTGGCGAGGTGCGATCGCTGGCCGGCGCAGTAACCGCAGTCGAGCGACTTGGCGACGAACACGCGGGCCAGCTCCTTGATGGTGTGATCGAGCACGCCCTCGCGAAAGACCGCCTGCCACGACTGGTTGAACGAGCGCAGTACGGCGGGGACGTGTGCGCGGATCGCCTGGCTCTCGACGCGGGGTGTGCCGTACTTCCGAGAGTCGGCGATGTACCCGGCGAGCTCGGGGTCGGTGATCGAGTCGGGGTCAACGTAGCTGATGCGTGGCATGAGAACTCCTCCTAGCTGTTGGCAATCGATTGCCAAGAATCTAGCTCCAGGAGCGTTGGAACACAACCCCGCCGCCGGATCCGACTACGATTGCCCGCGTGGCGAGGCCGACGATCCAGGACGTCGCGCGTGCCGCGGGCGTCCACCCGGGAACCGTGTCGCGCGCGCTGAACCCGGAGCTCGCAGGCCGCGTCACGACCGAAACCACGCGGCGCGTCGAGGAGGCGGCCGCGCGGCTCGGCTACGTACCCGACCAATTCGGCAGGAACCTGCGCACCCGTCGCTCCCACACGATCGGGGTTCTGATCCCAGACCTCGGCAACCCGGTGTTCCCGCCGATCGTGCGCGGCATCGAGGACACCCTGCGCGGCGCCGGCTACGAGGCGGTGATCGCCAACACGGACGACAGCGCGGAGCGCGAAGAGCGACTCATCGACTTACTCAAGGCCCGGCAGTGCGACGGGTTCGTCATCGCCTCGTCGCGGCGCGACGACCCCGCAGTCGAGAGCTTGGTGAGGTCGGCGACCCCCGTGGTGCTGGTCAACCGACTCGTCGGCGCCGCGGCGTCCTCCGTGGCGAGTGACGACGCCGCCGGGATGCGGGCGGCCGTCGCCCACCTCGTTGAGTTGGGCCACACCGCGATCGCCCACGTGACCGGGCCCGACGCGCTGTCCATGACCCAGGTTCGGCTCACCGCATTCGAGGAGGCGATGCGCGCAGTCGGCCTCACCGCGGATCCGGCGCTCATCGAGACGGCCGAGCGCTACGCGGTCGACGAGGGCAACCGTGCCTTCGCGAGCCTCCTTGAGCGGCGCACGCCAACGGCGGTGATCGCAGGCAACGACATGATTGCGATCGGGTGTTATGCGGCCCTTCGAAGCCGAGGAGCCCGTTGCCCCGCTGACGTGTCGGTCGTCGGATTCAACGACATGCCGCTGTCGGGCTTTCTCGATCCTCCGCTCACCACCGTCGCGATCCCGCAATACGACATCGGAGCCGCAGCCGCCGAGCTGATTCTGGGCCGGATGGCAGAACGCGGCGAGCCGGTACATCGACTCCTGCCCACGGAACTCGTGGTGCGCGGGTCGACGGGTCCGCCGCCTGCGGCTTAGCGGTGAGAGCAGTACTTAGACCGCCCAACCAACAGGTTGGGAGGGGCTGTTATTCTGCCATAAGAGGGGTCCCCAGATCTGACGAACAGGAAATTCACCATGTCCGAAGAAGCCTTCATCTATGAGGCCATCCGCACGCCGCGCGGCAAGCAGCGCAACGGGTCGCTGAACGAGGTCAAGCCCGTCAACCTGGTCGTAGGCCTGATCGACGAGCTGCGCGTCCGCTTCCCCGACCTCGACGAGAATCTGATCAGCGACCTCATCCTCGGCGTCGTCTCGCCGGTTGGCGACCAGGGTGGCGACATCGCCCGCACCGCGGCGTTGGTGGCGAAGCTGCCCGAGACGACCGGCGGATTCCAGCTCAACCGGTTCTGCGCCTCGGGCTTGGAAGCCGTCAACACGGCCGCCCAGAAGGTCCGTTCCGGATGGGACGACCTGGTGCTCGCGGGTGGCGTCGAGTCGATGAGCCGCGTTCCGATGGGCTCCGATGGCGGCGCATGGGCGACCGACCCGGAGACCAACTACAGCGTCGGCTTCGTGCCCCAGGGCATTGGTGCCGACCTGATCGCCACCATCGAGGGCTTCTCCCGCGAGGACGTCGACGCCTATGCAGCGCGCTCGCAGGACAGGGCTGCGGCTGCGTGGTCGGGCGGCTACTTCGCCAAGTCCGTCGTGCCGGTGAAGGACCAGAACGGCTTGGTCATTCTCGACAACGACGAGCACATGCGGCCCGGTTCAACCGTGGAGAGCCTCGGCAAGCTGAAGTCCGCGTTCGAGGGACTCGGCGCGATGGGCGGCTTCGACGACGTGGCGCTGCAGAAGTACCACTACGTCGAGAAGATCAATCACGTGCACACCGGCGGCAACAGCTCCGGCATCGTCGACGGTGCCGCGCTGGTGCTCGTCGGCTCGGAGGCGGCGGGCAAGTCGCAGGGCCTGACCCCGCGGGCGCGCATCGTGGCCACCGCGACCAGTGGCGCCGACCCGGTCATCATGCTGACCGGCCCGACCCCGGCCACCAAGAAGGTGCTCGACCGGGCCGGGCTGACCGTCGACGACATCGACCTGTTCGAGCTGAACGAGGCCTTCGCCTCGGTGGTGCTGAAGTTCCAGAAGGACCTGAACATCCCCGACGAGAAGCTCAACGTCAACGGTGGCGCCATCGCGATGGGCCACCCACTCGGCGCCACCGGCGCCATGATCACCGGAACCATGGTCGACGAGCTCGAGCGCCGCGGCGCCAAGCGCGCGCTCATCACACTGTGCATTGGCGGCGGCATGGGCGTCGCCACCATCATCGAGAGGGTTTAAGACCATGGCAGAGAACACCATTCAGTGGGACAAGGATGCCGACGGCATCGTCACACTGACGCTTGACGACCCCACCGGGTCGGCCAACGTGATGAACGAGCACTACGCCGAGTCCATGCACAACGCCGTCGAACGCCTTGTCGCCGAGAAGGATTCGATCACAGGTGTCGTCATCACCAGCGCCAAGAAGACCTTCTTCGCCGGTGGCGATCTGAAGGGCATGATCGAGATCGGCCCGGAGAATGCCGGCGAGGCCTTCAGCACCGTCGAGACCATCAAGGCCGACCTGCGCAAGCTCGAGACCCTCGGCAAGCCCGTCGTCGCGGCCATCAACGGCGCCGCCCTTGGCGGCGGCCTCGAGATCGCCCTGGCCACCCATCACCGCATCGCCGCTGACGTCAAGGGCAGCCAGATCGGCCTGCCCGAGGTCACACTGGGTCTGCTGCCCGGCGGCGGCGGCGTCACCCGCACCGTGCGCATGTTCGGCATCCAGAAGGCGTTCATGGAGATCCTGAGCCAGGGCACCCGGTTCAAGCCGGCCAAGGCACTCGAGACGGGCTTGGTCGACGAGGTCCTGCCGACCGTCGAGGAACTGGTGCCGGCCGCCAAGGCGTGGATCAAGGCCAATCCCGATGCGCACGAACAGCCTTGGGACAAGAAGGGCTACAAGATGCCCGGCGGCACGCCGTCGTCGCCAGGACTGGCGGGCATCCTGCCGTCGTTCCCCGCACTGCTCAAGAAGCAGCTCAAGGGTGCACCGATGCCCGCGCCGCGCAAGATCCTCGACGCGGCCGTCGAGGGCGCGCAGGTGGACTTCGACACCGCCAGCCGCATCGAGAGCCGGTACTTCACCGAGCTGGTCACCGGCCAGGTCTCGAAGAACATGATTCAGGCGTTCTTCTTCGACCTGCAGTCCATCAACGGCGGAGGTTCGCGCCCCGACGGCATCGGCAAGATCCCGATCACGAAGATCGGCGTGCTTGGCGCGGGCATGATGGGCGCGGGCATCGCCTACGTCTCGGCCAAGGCCGGATTCGACGTCGTGCTCAAGGACGTCGAACTCGAAGCGGCGCAGCGGGGTAAGGGCTACTCCGAGAAGCTCGAGGCCAAGGCGTTGGAGCGTGGTAAGACCACGCAGGAGAAGTCCGACGCGCTGCTCGCCCGCATCACCCCGACGGCCGACGCCGCCGACTTCAAGGGCGTCGACTTCGTCATCGAGGCCGTCTTCGAGTCAGTTGAACTGAAGCACAAGGTGTTCCAGGAGATCGAAGACGTCGTCGAGCCCAACGCGCTGCTCGGGTCGAACACCTCGACGCTGCCGATCACCGGCCTCGCGGCCGGAGTGAAGCGTCAAGAGGACTTCATCGGGATCCACTTCTTCTCGCCGGTCGACAAGATGCCGCTCGTCGAGATCATCAAGGGCGAGAAGACCTCTGACGAGGCACTGGCCCGGGTGTTCGACTACACGCTGGCCATCGGCAAGACGCCGATCGTGGTCAACGACAGCCGCGGCTTCTTCACCAGTCGCGTTATCGGCACGTTCGTCAACGAGGCGCTCGCCATGCTGGGTGAGGGCGTCGCGCCGGCCAGCATCGAGCAGGCGGGTTCGCAGGCCGGCTACCCGGCGCCGCCGCTGCAGCTGTCCGACGAGCTCAACCTGGAGCTCATGCACAAGATCGCCGTAGCTACGCGCTTGGGCGAAGAAGATGCGGGACGAGTCCATGTTCCCCATCCTGCCGAGGCGGTCGTCGAGAAGATGATCGAGCTCGGACGCCCGTCGCGACTGAAGGGTGCTGGGTTCTACGAGTACGCCGACGGCAAGCGCGTCGGCCTGTGGTCGGGCCTGAAGGAGACGTTCAATTCCGGAAGCTCGCAGCCGCCGTTGCAGGACATGATCGACCGCATGCTGTTCGCCGAGGCGCTGGAGACCCAGAAGTGCTTCGACGAGAACGTGCTGACCACCACCGCCGACGCCAACATCGGCTCCATCATGGGCATCGGCTTCCCGCCGTGGACCGGTGGCTCGGCGCAGTACATCGTCGGATACCCCGGCGGCAAGGCAGGTTTCGTGGCCCGCGCCAATGAACTGGCAGCCAAGTACGGCGACCGCTTCATCCCGCCGGCCTCGCTCACCAGCTAGCAGTAGTAGGCAAGGCCCCCGGGACCACCGCTGAATGTCGCCGCCAGGCGGCTCCGGCGACGTCCCGGGGGCTGCGTCGTCTAAGCGACCGGCAATGGATAGTCGGGGGGCTGACGGGAGCGCTTGCGGCGCTGGGCATTTAGCCTCCCGTCAGGCGTCGCGCTGGAACGAGTAGTGCCGCGCGGCCTTGGAGAGCTCCGACTCGGGTCCAGACGAGATCGCGGTCCAGCCGTCGCCGAAGCGGCGGGTCACCTCGTCCGGCGAGATCCCCGGCACGCCGAATGAACCACCCGGTGTGAAGGCGATGACCAGGAGCCGGCCGCCGGGCGCGATGACGGACTCGACGCCGCGGACGTACGCGTCACGGTCTTCGGCCGACATGCCGTGCAGACAGCCGCTGTCGACGATCAGCGTGAAGCCCGTACCGACACCGGCCGACTCCAGTTGGGTGGCGTCGGCCAGGCGGAAGTCGACGGTGACGCCCGCCGCCCTGGCCTTGGCGCGCGCCGCCTCCAGTGGCTTGGCCACGTAGTCGACTCCGGTGACCCGCCAGCCGTGCTTGGCCAGGTAGATGGAGTTGTCACCGGTGCCGCAACCGATGTCGAGTGCGGGACCCGCCGCCAGTGCGCCATCGCCCTCGACGAGGGCTGCCAGAGTGGTCGACATCGGGTGCCCGTCCCAGGGTGTGAACCCCAACCGGTAGAGCACCTGGAACAACCGCCGTCGCGACGACATGGGCCTACAGAGAACCCAGGTCCGCGGACAGCCAGTGCTGCGGTTTCAGGAAGATGGCCACGCTGTCGCCATGCTCGCGGCGGGCGAATTCGAGGTAGGGCTCGACCTTCTCTGGCGGCAGATAGCGCTTGGTCAGCTCGACGAGTTGATCATCGGTGCCGGGCTCGATACGACTGACCACCCCGTCGACCGCGACGTAGCGCACGGTTGGTTCGACGCGGTCGACCATCAGCGAGAACTCCCCCGTCGCCTCGATGAGGCGGTGCTTGCGGGAACCGCTTCCGGTGATCACCCACGGCTCACCGCCCGGGGTGTACTGGTACCAGATCGGAACCGTCAACGGTCCCCGCTTGTCGCCGGCGTTCACCGCCAGCGCCGCGATGTGCGGCTCGGCGAGAAATAGTTCGCGTTCTTCTCGTGAAAGGGCCATGGTCGCCAGGCTAGTCCTGGCCACCGACTGGTGGCCCGGGCCGACGAACTACTGCACGGGCACCGGTTCCGGTGCGGCGGCTACCCTTCCGCGAATCGCGTCGAATGCGTCCAGGAGCGCTGCGCTGGTGGCGTGCGCTCCGAACACGCCGCCCTGCATGGTCACCATGTTCAACGCCGCGACGTGATTGGCGTAGTCGGTGGCGCCAGTGCAGTCGGAAAGCACCAGGCATTCGTAGCCCCGGTCGTTGGCGTCGCGCATCGTGGTGTGAACGCACACGTCGGTCGTGATCCCGGTGAAGACGATGTGCGAGATGCCGTTGCTCTGCAGGATCAGGTCGAGGTCGGTGGCATAGAAACTACCCTTGCCGGGCTTGTCGATGACGGGCTCACCCGGCAGCGGCGCCATCTCGTCGACGATCTCCCACCCCGGCTCGCCCTTGGTCAAGATTCTGCCGCGTGGGCCGCGCGACCCGATCTCGGCACCGATCTGGGCCGACCGCCAGCGCTTGTTGGCGGGGAGGTCGGACAGGTCGGGTCGGTGACCCTCCCTGGTGTGCAGGATGAACAGGCCGATCTCGCGTGCGGCGTGCAGCACGGTCTGAGCAGGGCCGAGCGGTGTCCGGGTCAACGACAGGTCGTAGCCCATCGTGTCGACGTAGCCGCCCTCGCCGCAGAAGTCGACCTGCCAGTCAATGTTGATCAGCGCCGTCCGGCCGACGGGGATGTCGCCGTCGTAGGGCCATGCGTAGGGGTTGGCGTCGACGGTGATCGGTGGGTGGATGCTCATGCGGCCTCACCGCTCAGTGCGGGTTCCTGCGACTCGAGGGGCGCCGCCGGTAGGTAGGTCAGGGCGGTGAAGGCGAGCCCGCCGACGACCATGGCGACGACGGCGTCGGACAACTGCGGCGCCTCGAAGTGGGTCAGAAGTGCGACACCGGCGCCGATTGCCCAGGCCGCGAATGGTTTCCAGTACAGCACTGCGGCCGGCGCGCGCCGATTGGCGAAGATGAACTGGTCCAGGATCAGGATGACGCCGATCGGCGGGACGAGTACGCCGAGGATGTTGAGCCAGGCCTCGAAGTAGGACCAGATGCCTGCGACGGCGGCGATGGTTCCGACGATGCCGAGCACGATCGTCAGCTGGCGCATCGTCCTGCCGGTGATGTGGCCGAAACCGACGGCGCCGTTGTAGAGGCAGTGGGCGCAGACGCTGCCGAGGTTGACGAACACGAACAGCACCCCGAGGGGCAGCAGCACGCCGCCGTTGTTGACCAGGACGTGCAGGAAGTCGCCGCCGGTCTTCTGCGGTTCGGCCGAGGCGCCGAGGGCGACCACGAAGGTGCCGACCAGTTGGGCGATGAAGTAGGCGACGGGGAAGGCCGCGAACGCTGCCAGCGCACCTTGTTTGCCGTCCTTCGCCCAGCGGGTGAAGTCGGCGGTCATGGTGCCCGAGTCGGCGAAGCATGCGATCACCATGGTGACGGCGACGCCGAAGCTCATCGCGCTCGCTCCCGCGCCACCCTGATACGACATCGCGGAGCCGATCCCGCCGTCGCGCGCTGCGATGACGACCGCGACGATGCCAAGCGGCACGAACATGATCGAGGCCACGACGCCGATCCACGAGATCGCCCGGATGCCGATGAACGTCAACGCTACGAACAGCACGCCGGCGAGCAGCGTGATCCACCCGACGCTCCAACCCATCGAGATGTTCAGTGTGGGTCCGACCATGCCGGTCTGGAAGGCGAACCAACCGATCACCAACGTGGAAAGGAAGGCCGACACGACGCGGAAACCCTTGCCGCCGAACGTGTCTGCCGCGGTCAATGCGAAGTTCTTGCCCGACCGGCCCGCGATGTAGCTCAGTGTCCCGACATAGACCATCAGCACCGCGTTGCCGAGGAGGATGGCGAGCATTCCGGTGGTGAACCCGAGGTTGTAGACGATGATGCCCGCGAACACCGCGGACGTCATGATCATCGGGAAGCCGACCCAAACCGCGAGAACAGTGAGCGGCGGGCCGACAGGGGGACGGGGTCGTGCTCGTACTCCTCGCCGAGGGCGGACTCCTGGTGAGTCCCGGGTGGCGCGGACGTCGTGGAGGAAGTGGCCACGGCTGGGGTTCCTTCGTCGTGTGAGCGGACGCCGACCGGCATCTTCGTTGCTGTATACGATGCGGTATACGTGTTACCCGTCGGTTTGCCCGCGTGAACATCGTGTAACGCCGCGGGCCGCGGTCAGAGGTTCTCGGTTACCCATTCATTGGTGAACACGTGGATGTCGAGGATGCCGTCGGCCAGCGGTTCGGCGATGAGCTTGGCGATCGTGCCGCCGATCAACGGAACGTTGACCGTCACCGTCGCAGTGCACTCGAACCGCAAGCCGTTGGGAACTGGTGTCAGCGACAGCGCGCCACCGCCGGACAGTGGCAGGCCGCGGGCGTCGACGGTGATCTCGCCATGGGTGCGGCCGTCTTCCGGTGCGTACCAACGCTCGCGGTGAAGCACGTGCAGCACGCCGGTGTGCAAGCGGTTCAGCGGTGGAGGCAACTGGTCCCCGCCGAAGCTCAGTGTCATGGTCGCCGTCGTGGTGCCGTCCGCGTCGGTGGTCAACGAGTCGAGCGTCGGCGAACCCGTATCGAATGCGGCAAGCCTTGCCTGCCAGTAGGTCTCGCTTCCGAATGCCCGGTGGACCTGATCGACGGTGCCGGGGGATTCGGCCGAAACGACGAATGATCGCGGCACAGCATGGCACGTTACCGCCACGCGGAATCGCCGATCCACCTATCTCGATCTTTGGTAATGAACATGCGAACTGAGCAAATCCCTTGGGGGCCCGCTATTTCGATGTCTACGTGCGATAACCAAACCTCCATGCTCGTTTGGGCAATGAATTGGATGTTTGCACGGTTCAGCGTGTAGTTGGAAGCCGTCCCGGTCATGCGACGAGGGTGCTAGCTTCGGCGTCCATGCATGAAATGGGCCAGCCGTACGGCCGGCTCGACGCGATGGCAGGCGGTGTGGCAATCGTCGCCAAGGGGCGGATATGGGCGCACGGCGAATGCAGCTGCGGATGGAGGGGCTCGGAGCACGTCATATCGGCCGTCGCCATTCACGATGCCCTGATTCACGCGGCGACGGAACGGTGCGAGCCCGGCGTCCCGCTGGTGTGGTGATTCCGTCGCGTTCCCAGCGCGAGAGGGGCTGAGCAGAACCCGCGCAGAGTCGTTCGCCACGCCCTAGAGTTGGGCACCGTGCGTTTCGGACTGTTCATCCCGCAAGGTTGGCGACTGGATCTGGTGGACATCCCCACCGCAAGCCAGTGGGGAGTGATGCGCGACCTCGCGACCTACGCCGACGGCGGGCCGTGGGATTCGCTCTGGGTCTACGACCACTTCCACACCGTGCCGGTGCCGACCGACGAGGCCACCCACGAGGCGTGGTCGCTGATGGCGGCCTACGGGGCCACGACGTCGCGGATCAAGCTCGGCCAGATGTGCACGGCGATGAGCTACCGCAATCCGGTCTACCTGGCGAAGGTGGCCGCCACCGTCGACATCATCTCCGGCGGTCGTGTTCAGATGGGCATCGGCGGCGGCTGGTATGAACACGAATGGCGCGCCTACGGATACGGCTTCCCGTCAGCCGGCGTGCGTCTGGCCCGCCTCGACGAGGGCGTGCAGATCATGCGCAGTGCCTGGCGTGACGGCAGAGTCACCTTCGACGGCAAGCACTATCAGGCCGACGACGCGATCGTGGCGCCGAAACCGTTGCAGGAGAATGGCATCCCACTGTGGATCGCCGGTGGTGGCGAGAAGGTGACGCTGCGGATCGCCGCGAAGTACGCGCAGTACACCAACTTCGTGTCCGATCCCGAGGGTTTCCGGCACAAGTCGGAGGTGCTCGAAGGGCACTGCCGCGACGTGGGAACCGACTACGGATCGATCGTGCGCTCGGCAAACTTCAACGCCGTGGTCGGATCGTCCGAGGCCGAGGTGAAGGACCGCGTGGAACGGATCCGTTCCCGGCTAATCACGAAGGCCGCCCCGGAGGTGGTCGAGGGCATGTTGACGACCATCACCTCGCCCGACTCCGCGAGCGGAACGCCGGAGCAGATCGTCGAACGGTTGAGCCGTCTGCGCGACCTCGGCTGTGAGTACGCGATCCTGAACTTCCCCGAGGCGGCGTATGACCGATCGGGCATCGAGCAATTCGAACGCGAGGTCATCCCCGCTCTGAGCTAGGCGGATTTCGCCTACCAATTTTTTTGCCGTCGCTACCGGCCTACTGGCGCGTGCACCCGCTCTGAGCACAGCTTTTTGATCTTGTTCCGCAAACCCGCTACGGCAAAGTATTTACGTTTGCAACAATATTCTAATTTACACCCACAAAAATAACTGTCGCGTCAATCCAGCAGCATAAGCTGGCGATTCTGGGCGCCCGCTGGCAACACCCAGCTCGAAACAGGCGTCGGAGACCAGCGGCACGGACCTTGGAGCAGCATGAGCCCGCAAACGCGGCCGCAGGTGGGCGTCGGCACAATGCGTCGGCCGTCCTGTCTCCTCAGCGAAGTCCGCCTCCAGTCGGCGAAGTTGTCCCCCTACCCCCGGAGGCGATCAAATGTGCGCAAACACACCCCGGCATCGTGCCGAACGCCGCGCGAATGAGCCCGCGCACAGGCCTCAGGCGTTGATCGCGAGGGTCGATCCCCCGACGATCGACCTGATGTCGCTCCGGGGTCTGGAGGCGTCCCGCTCGCCGAAGCATGCGCGCAAGGCGGAAACCACCTACGCCAAGTACGTCGGCCGCATCGGGGCGTTGGCCGTGTCGCTGGGCGTCGGGGTTGCCGTCGCCACCACTCCGGGTATGGCGTGGGCGGCGCCGGATGCCGACTCCGATCCCGGCGCGTCGGCATCGCCTGGCCCCAAGACGTCGCCCGACTCCAAGCCCGATGCGTCGACGCCATCGAAGCCGGACACGGAAACCACGTCGCAGACCACGGCCACCGAGACGTCGACCGACGGATCGCCCTCGAAGAGCGACACCACCCCGGCCAACGATCGCGTCCCCACGATGAAGGTGGACAGCTCCGGTGGAGCGCTCACGTCCACCCATCACACCGCCGGTGAGGCTGCGGCGAAGTCGACGCCCGCGGCGTCGGATACCGCTTCCGAACCAAGCACCAGTGAGGAAACCGTTGCCCCGGCGGAAGTGACTCCGGTGGAGCCCGTGGCTCCGGTAGAGCCGGTGGTTCCGGTAGTGGAGCCCGTCGTAGAGGTGCCGGTGGTTCCGGTCGTAGAGGTGCCGGTCGAGCCGGTGGTGAATCCGACTGACCCTCAGAATGATTCACCGAAGCCCTCTGACGGGCAGACCGCCGGCTCTGACGGGAAGCCCGGCGTCGTCGTGGACCACGTGCAGAGCGGGCCCACTGACAAGGGCGGATCGGACACGGCATCGGCGGCGGCCGACGACACCGCGCGACACAGGTCGGCGTTGACCGCCGATGTCCAAACGGCGGACTCGTCCAACAACGCACAGATGTCAACGTTCGCCGCCCCGCAGGTCCAGGCACCTACGCCTGCCCCGTTCGATCCCGTTGGCGCCCTCCTGGCGATTCCGGGCCAAGTGTTCGACTTCGCCTCGGGTTTCGTCGCCCTCGTCATCACCCCATTCCTGGCGCCTACTCCCAATGCGCCGGCCCAGATGCCGTTGCTGTGGACCGTATTGGCTTGGGTGCGAAGGGAAATCTCGCACACCTTCTTCAACCGGAGCCCCATCGCCAACCCGGTGCAGATCAGCCAGACCGTGACCGGTGAGGTGTCGGGCAACCTCAATGCCACCGACCCGAATGGCGACGAGCCCTTGACCTACACCGTGACGCAACAGCCTGCGCACGGCACCGTGGTGGTGCGGCCCGATGGGACGTACACCTACACGCCGACGGCGGGTGCTCCGACGACGACCCTGACCGACAGCTTCAGCGTGACCATCGACGATTCGGTCGGCACGCAGCTACCCGGCATCTTCGGCGTCGTCCAGGGGATCCTGCACGGGTTTGCGCAATTGATCGGAATCGCACAGCCAGACACGATCGTCAAGACGGTGCCGGTAACGGTGGTGGGGACCGGAATCAACCTGCCGCCGCTCGTGGTCACCTCGGTGATCAACCCGATTCCGTACACGGCGGGCAGCGCACCAAGGGTGCTGGATTCCAATCTGAAGGTCATCGACGGGTCGTCGAATCTGTCGGGTGGCACGGTGTCGGTCGGCTTGGGCTTCAAACCCGGTGACACGCTGAGTTATACGCCGCCGGCGAACAACCCGATCACCGGTTCGTACGACGACGCTACCGGTGTCTTGACGCTGGAGGGGACCGCCACGGTCGCCCAGTACCAGGAAGCACTTCGGGCGGTGTCGTTCTCCACCACCGCGGGGGCGTTGATTGGGGTGCGGACGGTGTCGTTCGTGGTAACCGACGACGGGGATCTGCCGAGTATCTCGGTACCCCTCTTGGTGACCGTGTCGGCGTTGAATCTGCCGCCTATCGTGACGACGTCGGTAGTGGGGCCGATCGTGACCGTCGGTAGCCCGCCGGTCACCCTCGATTCGAATGTCACCATCATCGATGGCTCCGGATCGATGAAGGGTGCTCAGGTTTCGCTGGGCTTGGGCTTCAGTCCTGGTGACAAGCTGGGTTATACGGCGCCGCAGAACAATCCGATCACGGGCGCCTACAACGCGGCGACCGGGACGTTGACGTTGTCCGGTACGGGGACTGTGGCGCAGTATCAGGAAGCGTTGCGTGCGGTGACGTTCTCGACCACGGCGGGTGCGTTGGTTGGGGCGCGAACGGTGTCGTTCGTGGTGACCGACGACGGGGATCTGTCGAGTATCTCGGTGCCGTTGGCGGTCACCGTGATTGGGTTGACGTTGCCGGTGGTGGTGCCGGGTGGGTTGTTGGTGACCTATCGGGTCGGTGATGCTCCGGTGGTGCTGGCGTCGGGGTTGTCGGTGACGGGTTCCTCGGCGCAGTTGTCTTCGGCGACGGTGACCATTGGGGTGAAGTCGGCGGGGGATGTGTTGAGTTGGACGCCGTCGGCGGCGACCGGGTTGATCTCCTCGGTGGGGTATGACGCGGCGGCCGGGACGTTGACGTTGTCCGGTACGGGCACGGTGGCGCAGTACGAGGCGGCGTTGCAGTCGGTGACGTTCTCCTCGACGACGGTGGGGTTGTTGGCCCGCGCGATTACCTATGGGGTGACCGATCCGGGGGCGTTGTTGCCGGCGGTGTCGGTGCCGGTGGTGTTGACGGTGTTGCCGGCGTTGACGTTGCCGGTGGTGGTGCCGGGTGGGTTGTTGGTGACCTATCGGGTCGGTGATGCTCCGGTGGTGCTGGCGTCGGGGTTGTCGGTGACGGGTTCCT
>NZ_JACHGP010000004.1:202023-445353 GCF_014202335.1 Mycobacterium sp. AZCC_0083
ACGACGGTGGGGTTGTTGGCCCGCGCGATTACCTATGGGGTGACCGATCCGGGGGCGTTGTTGCCGGCGGTGTCGGTGCCGGTGGTGTTGACGGTGTTGGCTAACGATCCCCCCATCGTGATCACCTCGGTCGTCGGAAACCTGTTGTACAGCAACAACGCTGCGCCGAAGACCGTGGATCCGTTGGTCTCGATAGTCGACTCCTCGACGTCGTTGAAGCAAGCCGTCATCACGGTCACCGGCGGACTCCTCGGGGGGAATGACGTACTCGCGGTCAACCTTCCCGCTGGTACCCACCTGACCAAGGTGTGGAACCCGACCGCGGGCACGTTGACGCTGACGGGTACCGCTTCGGTCCAGGAGTACCAGGATGCACTGCAGTCGGTCACGTTCGCGACCAGCGGCGGCGTCCTCAATCTGAATCTAGGACTCCGCACGGTGACGTTTGTGGTGACCGACATTCTGGATGCTTCGCCCTTGCTGCCGGGATTGGTCGCCATCCTTGTCGGGTTGTAGACCTAGGCATTGTCGGCGCCCCACACGCCCGTCGCTGCGGCCTCGCGTGCGTAGTCGGTGAAGTCGCGTGGCTGGCGACCGAGCGCTCGCTGCACACCGTCGCCCAATTGCGCCTTGCTGCCAAGCACTTCGGTGAACAGGTGGTTGAGCAGCCAGATGAAGTCGTCGGGCACCCCGTACTCCTTCAGCATCGCCACGTAGTCGTCGATGGACACCGACACGAAGTCGATGTGCCGCCCTGCGGCTGCCGCGACTTCTGCCACGGCGTCGCCAAAGCTGAGCAGCCTCGGCCCGGTCAGCTCGTAGAGCTGGCCGACGTGGCGATCGTCGGTGAGCGCCGCCACCACGACGTCGGCGATGTCGTCGGCGTCGACGAACGGCTCCTGGACGTCGCGGACCGGCAGCGAAACACTGCCTGCGAGAACCTCTTCGAGCCAGGCGCCTTCATTGAAGTTCTGTGAGAAGAAGGCGCACTGGACGATCGTCCATTCCAGGCCGCACGCCCTGACGACGTCCTCGGCGCGTTCGGCCTCGACCTCGTTGCGACCGGACAGGAGTACCAACCGGCGCACGCCGGCCTCCTTGGCGAGGTTGCTGAGCTTGCGGATGGCGTCGACCGATCCTGGGACGGCGAGGTCGGGGTAGTAGGTGATGTAGACCTTGTCGACGTTCGCGAGTGCGGGCGCCCAGGTCTGAGGGTTGTCCCAGTCGAATGAGATGTCCGCCGTCCGGCAGCCATGCCGGACGGCGATGCCGCGCGCTTCGAGTTGGTCTACGACACGCTGTCCGGTCTTGCCGGTGCTACCGATGACGAGGATGGAGTGGTTCAGTTGGGGTTGCGATGTGTTGGTCATGGCCCAAATTCAACAACCGCGCGGTGAGACGATCCATAGTCGAAACACTCTATGACATGTTTGATCGTCTGACGGGCCGCAAGTCTAGTGGCGGTGGCTCAACACGTTGACGACGTTGCCTGCGGGGTCGGCGAAGAAGAACCGCCGCACGCCCCATTCCTCGTCGCTGAGCGGATGGACGATCCGCAGCCCCGCGTCGAGGGCCGCCTGATGGGCAGCGTCGACATCGTCCACCTCGATGGACACCGTCGGGTTCACCGGCGCAGTCGCATCCTGCGTCATCAGGCTGACCTGGTGGCGGTGCTCATCGTCGGCGAGCGTGATGATCCATCCGTGGTTCATCACCTCCCGCAGCCCCAGCGCCGCTACATACGCATCGCGTGACGCCTCCAGGTCCGACACCGTGATGATCGGCATCACCCGTCGCACGGTCATATCGCCGGGCCCAGCAGGTCGTCGGCGTCCTTGATGACGTAGCCGTAACCCTGCTCGGCGAGGAAGCGCTGCCGATGCGCGGCGTACTCCGCGTCCATGCTGTCGCGGGACACCACCGAGTAGAAGATCGCGCCGCCACCGTCGGCCTTGGGTCGCAGCAGCCGGCCGAGCCGCTGCGCCTCCTCCTGCCGCGACCCGAACGTTCCCGAAACCTGCACGGCCACACTGGCTTCCGGTAGATCGATGGAGAAGTTGGCGACCTTGGAAACCACCAGCGTCCGGATCTCCCCGCGGCGGAACGCGTCGTACAGCGTTTCGCGGTCCGCGGTCTTGGTCGAGCCCTGGATCACGGGTGCGTCGAGTTCCCGGCCGAGTTCGTCGAGTTGATCGAGGTACGCCCCGATCACCAGCGTCGGCTCATCGGGGTGGCGCGCCAGAATCGACTTCACCACCGCGATCTTGGTGTGCGCCGTCGAGCACAGCTTGTAGCGTTCCTCGGGCTCGGCCGTGGCGTAGATCATTCGCTCGTTGTCGGTCATCGTCACGCGCACCTCGATGCACTCCGCAGGCGCGATCCAGCCCTGCGCCTCGATGTCCTTCCACGGGGCGTCGTACCGCTTCGGCCCGATGAGCGAGAACACGTCACCCTCGCGGCCGTCCTCGCGG
Organism: Mycobacterium sp. AZCC_0083; assembly: GCF_014202335.1. Classification (GTDB taxonomy): domain Bacteria; phylum Actinomycetota; class Actinomycetes; order Mycobacteriales; family Mycobacteriaceae; genus Mycobacterium. Next base: position 204,495 of record NZ_JACHGP010000004.1, read on the forward strand.
ATCAACGTCGCGGTGAGCCCGAGCCTGCGTCGCGACTGCAGATCGGCCGTCATGCGGAACACCGGGGCGGGCAGCAGGTGCACCTCGTCGTAGATGATCAGCCCCCAGTCGCGGCTGTCGAACAATTCGAGGTGGCGGTACTCGCCCTTGGTGCGGCGCGTGATCACCTGATAGGTGGCGATCGTGACCGGCCGGACCTCCTTGCGCTCGCCGGAGTACTCGCCGATCTCCTCTTCGGTCAACGACGTGCGGGCGATCAACTCGCGCTTCCACTGTCGCCCGGCGACGGTGTTGGTGACGAGGATCAGCGTCGTCGCACCCGCTTTGGCCATCGCCGCCGCGCCGACGATCGTCTTGCCCGCGCCGCACGGCAGCACCACCACGCCCGAACCACCCGCCCAGAATGACTCGGCCGCCATCTCCTGATAGTCGCGCAGCTCCCAGCCGTTCTGATCGAGCGTGATGGGATGCGCCTCGCCGTCGACGTAGCCGGCGAGGTCCTCGGCGGGCCACCCGATCTTGAGCAGCATCTGCTTGATGTGCCCGCGCTCGCTGGCGTGCACGATGATGGTGTCGTCGTCGATGCGGGCGCCGAGCATGGGGGCGATCTTCTTGTGGCGCAGCACTTCTGCAAGCACGGCGCGATCAAGGCTCACCAGCACGAGGCCGTGCACCGGGCTCTTCACCAATTGCAGCCGGCCGTAGCGCGCCATCGTGTCGACGATGTCGACGAGCAGCGGCTGCGGCACCGCATAGCGAGAAAACGACACCAGCGCATCGACCACCTGCTCGGCGTCGTGGCCCGCTGCGCGGGCGTTCCACAGCGCCAACGGGGTGATGCGGTAGGTGTGGATGTGCTCGGGGGCGCGCTCCAGCTCGGCGAATGGTGCGATCGCCGCGCGGGCGGCGCCTGCGAGCTCGTGGTCGACTTCGAGCAGCACGGTCTTGTCGGACTGCACGATCAGGGGGCCGTCGGTCATGCGCGATGCCGCTTCGCTTCTCGCTTGAAGGTCATTCCGTGCATTATCCCTGGTCTGCCGACACCACTGACGTCACGCGGTGGATGGCGAACTCACGCACCCGCCCAGACGCCGGATCGTAGGCGGTCAGCTGGCCTCCCCGGACGTTGATCGGGGCCACCACGCGCTGCGTCGCGACGCCTGCCGGGTCGACGTAGCCGATCACCACCGACGCCTGCTGGTGGGCGGCGCTCTGCAGTTGGGCCATCGCCTCGGCCGGATCGAGCTTGCCCGCGCCGAACGGCGCGGCCGCCACCTTGCGCAACACGGCGACGATGGCGCCAAGCGTCTGCGTGGTCGGAGTGGCCATCGGACGGTAGCCGCGGCGGCGGACGGGCGCGGGCACCCGGGCACCGCGGGCGCGGATGTCCACGATCGTGCCCGACGAGTCCTCGGCCGCCGGCACGAAACCGGCAGTGCGTAGCGCGGCGAGCACGTCGCCGATCGCGGCCTGAGACACCGCGACGGTCGGGGCAAGGACCCGCAGGTCCAGCGCATCCAGTGACGGTGCGGCGACGGCCTGCGCCAGCAGGGCAGGATCCTCGCACCTGACGAACGAGGCCGCCATCCCGACCCGCAGCTGGCCGTGCCTGCGGGCGACGTCGTCGATGAGATAGGTCAATCCCTGCGGCACGGGCGTCTTGGAATACCGTGCGAAGAAGGCATGGATCCCGCTCGCCGTGCGACCGGTGTCCAGCGCGCGCCGGATCGACTGCTCGCTGATGCGGTACACCATCGCCGCGCCCGCCGACTCGACGGTCGCGAGTGCCGACAACTGTTCGGCCAGTTCACGTTCCAGCGGGCCGGGTACCACGACGGTGAGATCGGCCTGCAGGAGGAAGTGGTCGATCGGCTTGGGCAGCGCCTTGTCCATCGCCAGCACGATGTCGGACTCCGAGGCCCCGGCGAGCAGCTTGCGGATCGGGGTCGCAAGAGCGCCACGTCCGACCACGCCAAGCGCATGCGCCTCGGTGAGGAGCGCGGCGATCGGCTTCGGTTGGAGCCGCGCCGCCCATCGGGGCCGGCGCCACACCAACGCGCGCGACGCGAGTTCCGCGTCCACTCCTTGCCCGGGTGCCAGGTCGGCGAGCACGGCGAGGAGCAGTTGCCTGTCCAGTGGCGCGGCGGTGGAGAACAGCGAATCTGAAAGCGCGGCATAGGGTTTGCCATCAGGCCCGCGCTCGCCGATCAGCCCTGGCCGGGACGTCAGATCCAGCCACGTCGACGCCAGCAGATACCAGCGATTCGCGGCAGGTGCCTCGATGAATCGGTCGGCTGCCACCGTCGGTGCCCAGTAGGGGCCGCTGCCGTCGAGCGGGTCGGGCTCGGGCGTGCCCACCGCGATCAGCCCGGCCCCCGCGGCGACTTCGAGGATGAGCCCGAGTCGTTGGTCGTCGATCCCGGTGGCCTTCATCAACCGCTTGACGTCACGCACTCCGACGCCGCCGCTGCGCAATTCGGGGATCGGTGCACTCGACAGCGTCTCGAGTACGACCTCGACTTCGCGGAGCAGATCGATGGCGGCGCCTGCGGCGACGGCATCGACGTCGGCCACCTTCGTCGTCGTCGCCACCGGGACCGGAGGGGTGAGCTCGGTGGGCCCGGGTGACTCACCGCGCATCACCTGACCCACCAGCCGCGGCAGGATTACGGTGTCGGTCTCCACCTGGCGCAACAGGCCGGACGACAGCAGCCGCTGTACCGGCCGGTCCGCGGGGGTACCCGGCTCGGCGTCGCGGGTGCGGCCGACTGGTGACCCGTCGACGAGTCGCTCCAGCAGCTCGCGCTGCGGCAGGTCGATGTGCTCGAGCAGCTCGCCCACCCGCGCCGCGTCGAGATCGGTGGCCTCGAGCGTGACTTGCCCCGGGTACCAGGGCAGTGCCGCGGCCGCCTCGGCAGTCACGCGTACCGAGGTGTCGCCCCACACCAGCGCTCTGGTTCGCAAGTCATCGACGGCGGCGCTGAGCTGTTCCTCCGAGCTGCGCTCGCCGATCGACGCGAACAGCTTCGTCAACGGAACCGCCGAGGCCTCGGCGTGCAACAACAAGAGCGCGTCGAGCACCGCGAGCCGAAGGAAGTCGAGGTCGTCGGTGGCAGCCTTCACCGACTGCCGGGACTGGGCCCTGGCAGCCAGCGCAGCGATCGACCCGGGCGGCGGCTGGGTCAGGTCGGGCCGCGACTCCAGCAGTCGGATGATCCGCTCGTCGGGCAACTCGGCCAACCAGGCGCCCAGCGGCACACCCGGGGAAACTTCGGTCATTGCCGACCAGCCTAAGCCAGCTGCGCGTTACTGCCCGCCGGTCTCGCCAGCGCGAGCATCGCCTGCCACAATGTGGGGCGTGGCTGAGAACAAACCGCAGAAGAAGCGTTACGTCGACAACGGCTGGCCCGAGGTCAACGGCGACGACGATCACGCGGTCAGCGAGCTGGCCACCGATCGCACGGGCGCGCTGTCACCCTTCGGTGAGCTGACGTTCCCCCTGCCGGCCGACGAACTGCCGTACACCCACCCGGTCACGGTCATCAACAAATAGCCGTGACGGCACGACCAGATCGGCTGTCCCACCTCGACGACTCGGGCGCGGCGCACATGGTCGACGTGACCGGCAAGGACGCCACCAAACGCACCGCCGTCGCCGTGGGCACCCTGGCGACCAGGGCCGACGTCATCGAGCTGATCGCCACTGGCGGCCTGCCCAAGGGCGACGCGCTGGCCACCGCGCGGGTCGCAGGCATCCTCGCCGCGAAGCGGACAAGCGACCTGATCCCGCTGTGCCACCAATTGGCACTCACCGGCGTCGACGTCGAGTTCGAGGTGGGCTCGACGGATATCGGCATCACCGCCACCGTGCACACCACCGACCGCACCGGCGTCGAGATGGAGGCGCTGACCGCGGTCAGCGTGGCCGCCCTGACGCTCTACGACATGCTCAAGGCCGTCGACCCCGCCGCCCGCATCGAGGGCATCCAGGTCGTGCGCAAGGAGGGCGGCAAGACCGGTCCCTGGTCCCGCCCGTGACCCGCTCGGCCCGCGTCATCATCGCCTCGACCCGCGCCTCGGCAGGCGTGTACGAGGACCGCACCGGTCCCGTCATCGTCGACTGGCTGACCCAACGCGACTACGACGTGCCCCCTCCGGTCGTGGTGCCCGACGGCCTCGCGATCCCACGCGCGCTGTTCGCGGCGGTCGGCGAGAAGCCCGACGTGATCATCACGTCCGGCGGGACCGGCATCTCGCCGACCGACGGCACCGCCGAGGCGACCGCCAACATCGTCGACTACCAGATCCCCGGCCTCGCCGAGGCGATCCGGCGTTCCGGGCTCCCGCACGTACCGACGTCGGTCCTGTCCCGCGGGGTGTGCGGCGTGCGGGACGGCATCCTGATCGTCAACCTGCCCGGGTCGCCAGGGGGCGTCAAGGACGGTCTCGGGGTGCTCGCCGACGTGCTCGAGCATGCACTGGACCAACTCGGTGGGAAGGACCACAGCCGATGACCGCAATCGTGGTGCGCGTCGCGCTGAGCACGGAGCTGATCGACCTCGCCGAGCACGAGGCGTTGGTGGGACGCCGGGCCGCCGGGGCAGTGGTCGGCTTCGCAGGCGTCGTGCGCGACCACGACGGGGGACGGCACGTGACCCGCCTCGAGTACTCCGCGCATCCCACGGCGGAGCAGACGCTCATCGAGGTCGCCGACGAGATCGCCCTCGGCTGTCACGGCGTGCGGGCCATCGCGGTCAGCCACCGCATCGGCACGTTGCAGATCGGAGACGTCGCACTGGCCGCCGCGGTCGCGGCAGACCATCGGCGCGCCGCATTCGAGACGTGCGCACTGTTGGTGGACACGGTCAAGGCACGGTTACCGGTGTGGAAGCACCAGTTCTTCGGCGACGGCTCCGAGGAGTGGGTCGGATCCGCCTGACGGCGCGCTGACTACGCGCCGGGAGGCGGAGGCAGCAGCGGCGCGGGTGCCGGCGGCAGCGCCGGGTTCACGGGCGCCGCAGCGGCCGGATCTCCCGGGGTGACGGGAACGTTCGGGCCGGGAGCCTGGTCCGGGTACGGGGTGTTCATCCCACGCTGAGCCAGTCCCATCATCAGGGCTTCCTTGCCGCTGATGTCATGGCTCTGGACGGCTTGCCACAGATCCTTGAGGTAGCTCACGTTCGGCGTATCGCCGGGGCCCGCCTGGTCGGGGTCCATGGTCGAACCAGGAGGCGGAGCGTCCGGGCTGGCGAGGTGCGGGATGCCGTTCGGGGGAGTCGGCAGTTCGCCGCTGATCGCCTGGTTGGCAGCGTCGAAGGCGGGCGCCGGGACGTTGACGGCGTTCAGCGGTGCCAACGGATCCGGTGCGGGAGCTGCTTCCGGGGCCGGTGCGGGCGCGGGCGCCGGCGGCACGACCGGGAGCACCGGATCGAGCGGGACGTCACCGGCGTGCAGTGCCCAGGCCTGCGGCTGATCGACCGGGGCCGGACCGCCGTCGACGACGTCCCAGTTCGCGGCCTCGACCACGGGTGGCGGTGCATCGGGTGCCGGTGCGTCGGGAGCCGGAAGCGGTGCGTCGAGCGGCGTGATCGCCGCAGCGTCGACCGGCATCGGGGCGTCGGCGGGAAGGGGTGCGTCGAGCGGCGCGATGTCCGCGGGCGGAGGCGGAGGCGGAGGCAGATCGGGCGCGGGCGGGGCCGGCGGCATCGGGGCGCCCAGAGGAGCGAAGCCCTCCGGCGGAGGCGGCGGGGCCATCGGATCGAACGGCGGCGGAGGCGGCAGCTCACCGTTCAGATCGGGGTTGTCGAGCGGCTGCGGTGCGTCGGCGACCACGTTGCGCGGTGTCGAGGCGGACAGCCCGTGTCCGCACACCGGCCACGCGCCGCGGCCCTGCGAGGCCAGCACGCGCTCGGCGACGGCGATCTGCTCTTCCTTGGTGGCCATGTTCGCGGCCGGTGCGAACTCGCCGCCACCGTGCGAGGCCCAGGTGCTCGGCGAGAACTGCACGCCGCCCTGGTAGCCGTTGCCGGTGTTGATGGCCCAGTTGCCGCCAGACTCACAGCGGGCGACCTGGTCCCATTCGCCGTCGGTGGCTGCGCCAGCCTGCCCGGCGAGGGCGATGCTTCCCGTTCCGATCACGGCGCCCGTGAAGGCGATCTTCGCGACTTTTACGGCCGATGTAGTGGGCTTGCGATGCCGACCCATAGGTACAGGTAAGTCCTCTCGTAAACGCCTGCGAGGTCAGCTGTCGGGTTCGGGTTGGAGAGGCTACCCGGCCTCCGTCGCTCGTGGCGACTTCGGCTTCACCCCAAGGAGCCAAGGCTCCTGGTCCTTCTATATCGGTGGACCGGTTGGGTCCCCCGCCTCCATCCGTCTGTTTCTACTGGTGCCCAATGGATGGAATTCGGCGTTATCGGGCACAGCGGGCCACCCGAGGGGGGTCGTGTGGCTTGGGTCATGACCGTAACGGGTACGCGAGTCCCCGTCACCTTTTGACAGAGGCGGCGATTCTTCGTGTGGCAAATCTTATGAGGACATTAAAACGGCTGCACGGCGTGGCGTTTTCGCAGGGTTTCGATGAGGCCAATGTCACGTGGGACAGTTTGTGACCGTTTCGTTATGTGATGAGGATCACTGTCACCCGCCGGCGAAGGGCGGTAAGACATCGACGGTCTGATTTGTTCGGAGCGGTTCGGCCCGATTGCGGACGGCGATGCCGTCGCACAGGAATGAACACCTCTCCAGCACCGTCGCCAGGCTCGGGTTGCGGGCGCTGAGCTGCTCGACCAGATCCGTCACCGACGTCCCATCGAGGACGACAAGCGTCTCTTCTTCCATGCCCGCCGCCGCCCGCGCGGCAGCGAAGTATCGGATGTTCACCTTGATCTCGGCCTGCACATGGGTCACGTCAGCCGCCGATCGCGCTCATCGGGCGGTCGGGCTGGACGAAGTCGGGATCGTTGATGCCGTGTCCCGCAGGCTTGGCCCACATTGCCGCCCGCCAGGCCGCCTCGATCGCGTCGTCGTCCGCGCCGGTGCGCAGCAGGCGTCGCAGATCGGTCTCCTCCTGCGAGAACAAGCAGCTGCGGACTTGGCCGTCGGCGGTGAGCCGAGTCCGGTCGCAGGAGCCGCAGAAGGCGTCCGACACGGACGCGATCACGCCGACGGTGCCTGCGCCGCCGTCGACCTGCCACAGCTGCGCGGGAGCCGACCCACGTGGCTTGGAGTCCGGCCGTAGGTCGAAGTGACGGCGCAGGGTGGTGAGGATGGCGTCGGCCCCGATGGTCTGGTCGCGATCCCAGTGGTGGCCGGCGTCCAGCGGCATCTGCTCGATGATGCGCAGCTGGTATCCGTACTGAACGCAGTAGCGCAGCAGCGTCACGGCGTCGTCGAGGCCCGTCACCGGGTCGAGTACGGCGTTCACCTTCACCGGGGCCAGGCCGGCCTGGGAGGCAGCGGCCAGACCCTCGAGCACGTCGCGGAGCCTGTCGCGCCGGGTGATGCGGGCGAAGTGCGCGGCGTCGACGGTGTCCAGGGACACGTTTACGCGGTCCAGGCCGGCCGCCTTCAGCCGCGCGGCCCGCCGCGCCAGGCCAATTCCGTTGGTGGTCATGGCGATCTCGGGACGCGGGCGCAACGCGGCGGCGGCCGCCACCATCTCATCGAGCTTCTTGGACACCAGTGGTTCGCCACCGGTGAATCGGATGCTGGTGATGCCGAGCCGGGTGACCGCGATGCCCATCAACCGGGCCAGTTCGGACGTGCTGAGAAGGTCGTCGCCCGGTAGCCAGTCCAGGCCCTCGGCGGGCATGCAGTACGTGCAGCGCAGATTGCAGCGGTCGGTCAGGGACACCCGGAGGTCCGTCGCGGCGCGGCCGAACGTGTCGACCAGCGGGCCCGTGCTCGGGGAGTCCGTCGTTGCGATGGCCGACCGCAGCGAGGGCAGGCCGAGATCCGTGGCCGTCATCGCGGCACCCCCACGTGACCGGCGGGGACGTCGGTGGGAACGATCTCCTTGCCAAGCGGCATCAGCGAAACCGGGATCAGTTTGAGGTTGGCCAGTGCGAGCGGGATGCCGATGATCGTGATCGCCATTGCGATCGCGGTGATGACGTGTCCGATGGCCAGCCAGATGCCGAACAGGATCAGCCAGATGACATTGCCGATCAGGGCGCCCGGCCGTGCTCCTGGCTTGTCGATCACGGTGGAGCCGAACGGCCACAGGGCGTACAGGCCGATGCGGAACGCGGCGAAGCCGAATGGGATCGTGATGATCAGAATGAAGCAGATGATTCCGGCCAGGAAGTAACCCAACGCCAGCCAGAGACCGCCGAAGATCAACCAAATGATGTTCAGGATCAGGCGCATCTTCCCTCCAGCGGTTCTCCCAGCCTACCGAGTGCGGCCCGGGCCGCGTTGGCGGGAGTAATCGAGGTGCTGGTCGGAATGGCGGCCGAGTAGGATCATTGCATTCGCGTCCTGCGCAGGCGGGACGCTTTCATTATGTGACCAGGTTACAAGCGAGACGACGAGCGGGTGGAGGACCAGTGCCTACCGGCAGGGTTAAGTGGTACAACTCCGAAAAGGGCTACGGCTTTCTGTCCCAGGAGGAGGGCGAGGACGTCTACGTCGGCTCCTCCGCGTTGCCGTCCGGGATTCAGGACCTCAAGGCCGGGCAGAAGGTCGAGTTCGGCATCGCCGCGGGCCGACGCGGACCGCAGGCGTTGAGCGTCAAGGTGATCGACCCGCCGCCGAGCCTGACCCGTACCCGCCGCGAGGCCACGACCGTCGAGCACAAGCACACTCCGGACGAGTTGCACGGCATGGTCGAGGACATGATCACGCTGCTGGAGGGTGCGGTGCAGCCCGAGCTGCGCAAGGGCAAGTACCCCGACCGCAAGACCGCCCGCCGGGTGTCCGAGGTGGTCAAGGCCGTCGCGCAGGAGCTCGACGCCTAGATCTCCGCGTTTCGGTGCCTCGAACGTCGAGTTGTCGTTGACTTCAGTCGATTCTGTCGACGAGAAGTCCACGTTCGCGAAGTGCTGATCGAACTCGCGCGACTACCGTCGCCGGACGGTGTCGCAACATCTCGCTGCTGACTCGCACGATCGTCCAGCGGAGCGCGTTAAGCTCCGCCATCCGATCGATGTCACGACTCCGTTGGCTGGCGTCGGTCCAGTGCTGGGCACCGTCGTACTCGACGCCCACCTTGTACTGCGGCCAACCCATGTCCAAGCGTGCGACGAAGTATTCGTCGGCGTCATAGACGTCGATCTGCGTCGTTGGCGGTGGCATCCCTGCAGCGACCAGGAGCAGCCGGGTGCGTGTCTCCTGAGGTGACTCCGCCCCGGCGTCAGCAAGGCTGATCGCGTTGCGCAACTGGACGATTCCTCGTGCGCCGGCGTGACGTTCGACGAGTAGGTCGATGTCGGGCGTTTTGAGCTTGGTGGCCTGCATCAGCGCGTCGAGCCGAATGACCGCGACCTCGAGGCCTCGGCGTCGACCGATGTCGAATGCCGTACGCGCGGGGGTCGTCGCCGGTAAGCCGTTGACGATGCAGGTCTCGTCGTCGGCCAGTACATCGCTGTGAAGGACGATCCCGTCGACCTTGTCGCGCCCTGACCGGTTGAGTTCGGCGGGGAGTTTCGGATCGATCCAGCGCGCGCCGTGCAACGCCGCCGCCGACATACCCGCGACGACGGCGAGCCGCCGGGAGAACAGCCAGGCTGCGACGGCCTTGTCCGCAGCGGTGAGCTCGGCACCGCGGGGGACGTACACGTTTCGGTGGACTGCGACGTATGAGCTGCGGAGCCGATGGTCGGTCACCGACCCAGCCGCGAGTGCCTCCGTGCCGACGAACGGCCACCTTGGTGCTGCCACGGACATTGGACGCCGACAGAGGCCGTGGCGTTCCGCGGGGCGGCGCGAACGTCGACCTTTCGGTGACAATCGGCTGGTTTCGCACCGAAAAGTCGACGTTCGAGGGGAAGAATCGACACCGTGGCTTCCTACGTCGCGCCCAAGGGCGACTTCAACCGCGACACCAACTACATCACCACCCGGATCCTGCGGACGCGAGGAGCAAAAGAAGCCGGAGTCGACGGTTCCGATCATTATCCCGTCGAGCCGGGGCGGTACCGTCTCGTCGTCGCCAGGGCGTGCCCATGGGCCAACCGGGCGATCATCGTCCGCAGGCTCCTCGGCCTGGAAGGCGTTCTGTCCATAGGCTTTTGCGGGCCGACGCACGATCAGCGCAGTTGGACGTTCGACCTCGACCCCGGCGGCGTCGACCCCGTGCTGCAGATCCCGCGCCTGCAGGACGCCTACTTCAAACGGTTCCCCGACTATCCGAAGGGCATCACCGTGCCCGCGATCGTCGACGTGCCGACGGGTCAGGTGGTGACCAACGACTTCGCACAGATGACGCTGGACCTCTCGACCGAGTGGACGGCCCACCACAGGGCAGGCGCGCCGCAGCTCTATCCCGAGCCGCTGCGCGCCGAGATCGACGAGGTGGCCAAGCGCGTCTACACCGAGGTCAACAACGGCGTGTACCGCTGCGGGTTCTCCGGGTCCCAGGAGGCCTACGACGCGGCCTACGATCGCCTGTTCACCGCACTGGACTGGCTCACCGAACGCCTCAGCGGGCAGCGGTATCTGGTGGGGGACACCATCACCGAGGCGGACGTCCGGTTGTTCACCACGCTGGCCCGGTTCGACCCCGTCTATCACGGCCACTTCAAGTGCAACCGGTCCAAGCTCGACGAGATGCCGGTGCTGTGGGCGTACGCCCGCGACCTGTTCCAGACGCCCGGCTTCGGCGACACCGTCGACTTCGTCCAGATCAAGCGGCACTACTACGTCGTGCACGCCGACATCAACCCGACACAGGTCGTGCCGAAGGGGCCCGACTTGTCCAACTGGTTGACCGCGCATGGCCGGGAAGCGTTGGGCGGCAGACCCTTCGGTGACGGCTCACCGCCGGGGCCAACGCTGGAGGCCGAGCGGGTACCGCCGGGGCACTCGGCCGGCTAGGGCCAGACCGTCCGCACCGACCATTCGGCGTGCGGCCACGGAAACACGTTGCCCTGCTCGTCGCGCACCAACGTCGGAAGCTGCACCGCGATGCCGGTCAACCTGCCGCGGCGCGCATCGACGGTCGGAATGGTGACCGCGAGCCTGCTGCCCGGCCGGAACTCCTCGACCACGCTGTCGCCGGAATCCTCGTAGGCGCGCAGCAGCACCCATGGCGCCCGCGAGATCGACGGCGGCACCGACAACTGCACCGGGTCGCGGGACGTGACGACGAGCTCGCCGATGGTCTCCGCGACGTCGCACTTGGTGATCTCGAAGACGTCGCAGAACCGGTACGGCCCGACCCGAACCAACTGGCCGTGGGTGTACGCGCTGATCTCCGGGTGCAGCGGAGCCGGGTCGCGGGTCAGCCGCCAGATCAGCACGCCGGTCGCCGCCGATGCCAGCACGGCGACCGTAATCAGTACCGCCAGAACCTTCTTCACTGCCGCGGCACTGCCGCTGGGTCGGGGAGACCACCCTCTTGCTCGGCGAACACCGGGCGGTTGCCGCCGAAGCCGGGGATCAGCGAGTCGCCGTTGTAGCTGACCAATGTCTGCGCAAGCCCGACGATGAGCGCGGCGCTGATCGCCGTGAAACCGACCCACAGGTCGGTGTAGATCAGCACGCCCGTCGCGCCGCCCGCGACCCAGCCCAACTGCAATAGCGACTCCGACCGGCCGAACGCCGACGCACGCGATTCCTCCGGTAGGTCGTCCTGAAGCGACGCGTCCAGTGATGCCTTGGCGATCGCGCTGGACCCGGACGCGACGAGGGTGGCGAACGCGGCCATGAACAGGTTGCCGGTGATCGCGGTGGCCAGAGCGACGGCGGTGACCGCGGTCGTGGCTCGCACCACCAACTTCGCGGGATGTCCGAGTGAGAGCCGGGCGCTGGTGAAGTTGCCTGCGAAGTTGCCGATGGCTGCGGCGGCGCCGATCAGGCCGAGGATGCGCAGCTGCTCCCAGCCGCTCGCATCGTGCGACTTCGCCACGAACGCCGGATACAGGAACAGGAAACCTGTCATGACCTTGATGGTGCAGTTGCCCCACAAAGAGGTGATGATGTTGCGCCCCAACGGTTGTCGTGCCGCCTTCTCGGGCTTCCTGCGGAGTTGCTCGGTGGGGGCGTGATACGTCAGCGTGGTCGGCACCTCACCCTCGGTGACCTCGACCCATTTCGGAATGCGCATCGACAACACCGCGCCGCAGACCGAGACGGCGACGACCACGTACAGCGCGCCGGGCATGTGGAACATGTTGAACAGATACTCCACCCCAGCGGCGATGGCGCCGCCGAGCATGGTCCCGCCGAGCAAGCCGAACACCGTCAGCCGTGAATTGACTCGGACCAGGTCGATCGTCGGCGGCAGCACGCGCGGTGTCATGGCGCTGCGCAGCACGCTGAATGACTTGGACAACACCATCATTCCGAGGGCGCAAGGGTAGAGCACCCACGACGGGAAGCTGCCCGTCGCGGTGTCGTAGTTGGCGATCAGCACCACCGCCAGCGCGGTGCGCGCCACGAATGACATGGCAAGCGCCACCCGGCGACCGTGCTGAAACCGGTCCAGCGCCGGGCCGATCAGCGGGGCGATCACGGCGAACGGTGCGATGGTGATCAAGAGGTACAACGCGACCTTGCTCTTGCTCTCGCCGGATGCGGCGGCGAAGAAGAGTGTGTTGGCCAGCGCGACGGCCATCGCGGCGTCGACGGCGAAGTTGGCCATCACCGGCCAGGTGAGTGCGGTCAGCCCGGACTTGTCGGCACCGTCGGCGGTGGCCGCGCGGTGGAACAGGCCGTACATCTTCGAGCCCATTTCGCGGCTGCGCTGCGCCGCGGCCCTTGTCACCGTGACCCGTTGGCCGGCTGCCTGCCCGGCGCCATGCGGCGGAGCATCGGCGCGCGGGATCCGACCCTCAGTGGACTGCGTCCCGTCCAGCGGAGGCAGCCACCGGTTGGCGCTCGGGCCCTGCTGGTTGCGCGGCGCACCTCGCCGGTAACCGGCGTCGCCGCTGGGGTAGTTGGCCATGCCAGGGTGCTCTGCGCTGTCGGCGGGCGGCCGCGGCGGGTAGTAGCGGGGATCCCTCGGGTCACCGGCGCTGCCGGGGTCACGACGCGATCCGCTCACGCCTCCGATTCTTCCCCATCGCCACCACAGCCGCCCGTAGGGCGACCGGTGTGGCCTTGCTCCTTGGTTATCAGGCAGTATTGACCCCGATGGACAGCATGATCGAAGCCGCCGAGCACGACGCCGCGGTCCCCCCGACGGATCAACGGGCGGATCTCGCGACGGTGCTGACGGGTGCCGTTGACCTGGCTCGCACGGCGATCACCGAGTTCAACGGGCCCGACGCCGTCGGCGAGTACCTCGGCGCCAGCTTCGACGATCCGACCGCCGCAACCCATCGCTTCCTGGCCAGCATGCCCGGTTATCAGGGCTGGCAGTGGGCGGTGGTGGTGGCGGCCTACCCCGGCGCAGACCGTGCCACGATCAGTGAAGTGGTCCTGGTGCCTGGACCGACGGCGCTGCTGGCGCCGCAGTGGGTGCCGTGGGAGAACCGCCTCCAGCCGGGCGATCTGAGCCCCGGCGATTTGCTGTCCCCACCCACCAACGACCCACGGCTGGTACCCGGCTACGTGTCGTCGGGTGATCCGGACCTCGACGAACTCGCAGGCGAGCTCGGTTTGGGCCGCCGCCAGGTGCTCAGCGCGTGGGGCCGCATCGAAGCCGCGCAGCGCTGGCAGGACGGCGATTTCGGGCCGGATTCGACGATGGCGCGCTCGACGCGCCGGGTCTGCAGGGACTGCGGCTTCTATCTGCCACTGACCGGATCGCTGGGAACGTCCTTCGGGGTGTGCGCCAACGAGATGTCGGCCGACGGCCGTGTGGTGGCCGACGAGTACGGCTGCGGCGCGCACTCGGAGACCCCGGCGCCACCGGGAATCGGATCGCCTGCGTTCGATCCGTTCGACGACGGCGTCATCGAGGTCACCGAGGTGGTTCCGGTGGCACCCGTCGAGGACGCAGCCGAACCGGCAGATCCCGCTGAGCCCGTGGACGTCGTGGAAGCGGCTGAAATCGTCGAACCCGCGGAGTCTGCGGAGGTCGTGGAGCCGACCGAGTCTGCGGAAGTGGCAGAGCCTCCGGAACCGACTGAACCTGCGGAACCGACCGAACCGGCGAACTAACCGCTCTCGGCGGCGGCCTTGATGCGCGCCAGCGAATCGTTCATCCCGTCGACCAGTTCGCGCTCGAAGCTGGGCACCCCACCGAACAACGCGCCGACCATGAAGTTCGACGTCGGCTTCACCCCGTTCTCGGCGTGCCGGCTCTCGACGACACGGGTGCCCGTGGCGGTGGGCTCCAGTTCATAGCTCCAGATCGTGTTGTTCTCGGTCACCCGGAAGGCCAGCTTCTGCTCGGGGATCAGCTCGGTGACCTGGGCCCTGGTGGGCCAGTACATGAACTTGCGCCGGTTGATGTTGATCGTCTTGGTGCCCTGCCGCAGCGGGCCGCGCGCCTTCATCAGTCGGCACTGAGGACTCCAGCGCGGCATGAGGCGGAAGTCGGAGATCAGCGCCCACACCGTCGCGGGCGGTGCATCGATGTCGATCTGGGCCTGCAACAACGGTTCCGCCATTGCCCCTCCTTCGATCAGCTGAGTCCGGACTGCGCACCACGGGATCCACGTCGTACCGCGCGCCGCTGCCACAGAAAGATCGACGTGCCAAGCACTCCCACGCCCAGCCCGGCGACGGTCACCGGTCGCCAGGCGTGCAGGTCGGGCACCGTGAAGGCCAGCACGACGGCGATCAGCCAGCCCGCGGCGATCGCGACGATGACCGGCCACGGCTGCAACAGCGCAGCGGGCAACGCGGGCGGTGCCTGCGCATCAGCGCCGGGCTCGGGTGTCGTCTCGGCCATCGCGGACAAACCTAGTCGATTGGGCCCGACTGGGGTACGCGCCCGAAATGGTCGTCTGCACCGGATCTGCTAACGGTGTCGGTACTCTTTGGCACGTGACCGACGCCGACGCGCGACTGGCCAGCGACTTATCGCTCGCGGTCCTGCGCTTGGCACGGCAACTGCGCTTCCGTCGGCCCGACTCGCCGGTGTCACTGTCGCAATTGTCGGCGCTGGCCACGCTCGGCAAGGAGGGCCCGATGACCCCGGGCGCACTCGCCTTCCGCGAACGCGTACGGCCGCCGTCGATGACCCGGGTGATCGCGTCGCTGTGCGAAATCGGCTTCGTCGACAGGGGCCCGCACCCCGACGACGGCCGCCAGGTACTGGTGTCGGTGTCGGAGAAGGGCGCCGAGCTCCTCGAAGTGGAGCGCCGCGCCAGCCGGGAATGGCTGCAACAGCGGCTGGCCGCACTCGAGCCCGAACAGCGCAAGACGCTGCTCGTCGCGGCAGAACTGATGCTGGCCATCGTCGACGAAAGCACGTGAGCGCCCAACTCGTAGTGGTCGACGACCCCGCCGATCCGCGGCTCGACGACTTCCGAGATCTCAACAGCATCGATAGACGGCCCGACCTGCCCACCGGCAAGGGCCTGGTGATCGCCGAGGGTGTCCTGGTGGTGCAGCGCATGCTGGCATCGCGGTTCGTCGCCCGCGCGTTCCTCGGCACCGAACGCCGACTCGGCGAGCTGACCGCCGATCTGCATCGCACCGACGCCCCGTTCTACATCGCGAGCGCCGAGGTGATGGCCGACGTCGTCGGCTTCCACCTCAACCGGGGAGTGTTGGCCGCGGCGCCGCGGCCGCCGGAGCTATCGGTCGCCGAGGTACTCGAGCATGCCCGCACGGTCGCAGTGCTCGAGGGCGTGAACGACCACGAGAACCTTGGCTCAATCTTCCGCAACGCCGCCGGCCTCAGCGTCGATGCGGTGGTGTTCGGCAGTGGTTGCGCCGATCCGTTGTACCGGCGTGCCGTCCGGGTCTCGATGGGGCACGCGCTTCTGGTGCCCTATGCCTGGGCGCCGCACTGGCCACGTGATCTGGAACTGTTGCAGGACAAGGACTTCCGGTTGCTGGCCATGACGCCCAATCCTGCTGCGAACTCGTTGGCCGAGGCCATGCCCGCGCTGGCCGATCAGCGGGTGGCCATCCTCGTCGGTGCCGAGGGGCCTGGACTGACCGAGCGGGCGATGCGGGCGTGCGACGTCAGGGTGCGCATTCCGATGTCGCGGGACACCGACTCGCTGAACGTCGCGACGGCCGCCGCCCTGACGTTCTACGAACGTTCCAGGACCGGCCACTAGGCTGTCCGCGTGACCGACGACGCGACTCCGTGGGGGACCGGGCTGACGGTGGCCGCCTTCGTCGCGGCGGTGACCGCGGCAGCGATCATCGTGCTGAGCCTTGGCCTCACCCGCGTGCATCCGCTGCTGGCGGTCGGGCTCAACCTGGTGGCCGTCGGTGGGCTGGCCCCAACGGTATGGGGCTGGCGCTCGCGCCCCGTGTGGCGGTGGTTCGTGCTTGGCAGCGGGGTCGGTGTGGCAGTGGGATGGCTGACGCTGCTCGGGATGGCGCTTGGCGCGTAACGTCTTTCGTCGCCGTCAGGTCAGCTGCGCCGACGTGTAGGACGCGTTGAAGAACCCGGTCATGGCGTCGTCGGAAGGGAAGGCGAGGCCATTGGCGACGAACTCGTCCTCGGCGGTCACCGTCGAGGTGTGCCAGCCGCGCTGATGGAGATATTCGACGACGCTGTTGCGCTCGCCCATATAGCTCAGCTCCGACGGGTCGGCGATGTCCAGCCCCTTGGCTCGCTGGCTGGCGCCGAATGCGCGGATCCGGTCGTTGGTCAGCGCCTCCATGTCCGGCAACCAGTCGGTGGCGATACGGCTGCCCGGCGCGGACAGTCGGGTGATTTCGTCGAACAGCCGGTCCTGCGCCTCCGGCGGCAGATAGCCCAGAAGCCCCTCGGCGATCCACGCCGTTGGCACCTTGGTATCGAACCCGGCCAGCAGCAGTTGCCGTGTCCAGTTCCTGCGCAGGTCGATGCCGACGGAGTGCAGAGTGGCCGTCGGGGTGACGCCGAGCTCGGCCAAGGTGCGTTCCTTGAAATCGATCACCTCTGGCTGGTCCACCTCGAACACCGTCGTTCCCAACGGCCATTGCAGGCGGTACGCCCGGGCGTCGAGACCGGAGGCCAGGATGACCGCCTGCCGCAGGCCGGCGTCGGTCGCCGAGGTGAAGAAGTCGTCGAAGTACTTGGTGCGGACGGCCATGCCGTCGGCCAGGTGCCGCGTGTCGAGGACCGGGTTGTCTTCGTCGGCCTCGATCTGACCAAGAGCCATCTTGATGAAGAAGTCGACACCGACGGCGCGGACCAGGGGTTCGGCGAACGGGTCCTCGATCAGTGGGTTGGGGCCCAGTGAGGCGGGCGAGCGAGCGGCCGCAACGCCGGTCGCGGTCGCACCGACACCGGAGGCCAGATCCCACGTGTCGCCGTCGGTACGAGGCATGAATTCACGTCCTTAGCTGCGGAATCACCGAGATTAGTTAGTCGGCTTAATCAATGATGCCACAGCATGCGGCCATGCGCAGACGGCCGTCTTTCGGTGAAGGAGTCAGGCGCCGGTCACGGCTGGGTGCCGGAGCGCACGCCAAGCAGGACGTCCTCCCAGCCGGGCACTTCGGGCTTGCGCTTGCGGGCGCGCGCAGGCTTCGGCGCAGCAGGCTCGGGTTCCGGTGTGACGGGCTCGGGTGTGAAGAGCTCTGGCGCGACGACCGGGATCGGTTCGGTGAAGTCGAGCGTGGGCACCGGCGCCACCGAACGCAGCGGCGGGCGGGAGAAGTGCGGATCGATGAGCTCGGCGGCGGCATCGTCGAACGGCGTCACGGTGCCACCGTGCGCGCCGGGGGTGAAGCGGAAGTGCGCGGCGTTGTCGGATCTGCCTGCCTTCCAGGTCAGCTGCACGGTCCAGCGGCCGTCCTCGTTGCGCCAGGCATCCCAAGAGGTGCCTTCGGGATCGAGGCCACGGGACACCAGGGCGGTCGTGATCGTCTCCAGCAGCGTCATGACGGTGGGCCCGTCGGCCAATACCGGGTGGGAGGCGGTGGCCAGCTCCGCCGCGCGAGAGCGTTCCAGCAACACGGGGTGGGCGAATCGCTCGACTCGACTCATGCTTTCGCCGGAGGCCGAAGCGATCTGCTCGACGGATGCACCCGCGCGAATTCTGGCTTGAATGTCCTTGGGACGCAGCACGCTTGGAATCTCAGCCTCGATCTTGGGTGGAGTGAAACTGGCGTTCTCGCCGTTCAGTGCAGCGTGCAATCGGTCGTCTGGGGTCAGCACGAACTTGTCTGAAGAGTCGGCTGTTTCGCAGATGATGCGTTTGCCGTCGATGTCTAGTCCGACGACCTTGAGTTCTCGCATGCCGACCTCCTCCTGGCCGCCGGACGAAGCGCGGCTCAACGGGTGACCCTACTGCGTTATCGGGCCGTTACCGCTTCTGACACGCGGTTATGAGCGCTTGCGCGAAGAACAGACGGCGCGAGCAGGTCAGAGGCGCTCGACGACCCAGTCCACGCAGGCGGTGAGGGCACTGACGTCGTCAGGGTCGACGGCGGGGAACATCGCCACCCGCAGCTGGTTGCGGCCGAGTTTGCGGTACGGCTCGGTGTCGACGATGCCGTTGGCCCGCATTGTCGCGGCGACGGTGCCAGCATCTACCGCATCGGCGAAGTCGATCGTGCCGACCACCTGTGACCGCAGCGCAGGATCGGAGACGAACGGCGTCGTGTACGACCCAGCCTCTGCCCAGGAGTACAACCGCTGCGAGGAATCGGCGGTCCGCTTGACGGCCCAGTCCAGCCCGCCGTTGCCCAGCAACCAGTCGAGCTGCTCGGCCAGCAGCACCAGGGTGCCGATGGCCGGGGTGTTGTAGGTCTGGTTCTTCAGGCTGTTGTCGACCGCGATCGGCAGCGAAAGGAAGTCGGGGACCCAGCGGCCGGACGCGGCGATCGCCTCGACGCGCGCCAGAGCCGCTGGGCTGGCGATCGCCAGCCACAGCCCGCCGTCCGAGGCGAAGTTCTTCTGCGGCGCGAAGTAGTAGACGTCGGTGTCGGCGATGTCGACGGGCAGACCGCCTGCGGCCGACGTGGCGTCGATGACGACGAGCGCATCACCGGCTGGACGCTGAATCGGGACCGCGACGCCGGTCGAGGTCTCGTTGTGGGCCCAGGCGACGACGTCGACCGACGGATCGGACTGTGGCTCCGGCGCGCTGCCGGGATCGGCCTTCACGATGATCGGATCGCCGACGAACGGGTTGGCGGCGACAGCCGAGGCGAACTTGGCGCTGAACTCGCCGAACGTGAGGTGCAGCGAGCGCTTGTCGATGAGCCCGAACGCCGCGGCGTCCCAGAACGCGGTCGAGCCGCCGTTGCCGAGAATGACCTCGTAGCCGTCGGGCAGCGAGAACAGCTGACGGACGCCGTCGCGGACCCGGCCGACGAGGTTCTTCACCGGTGCTTGCCGGTGCGACGTACCGAACAGGTGGCCCGAGGCGACGAGTGCCTGCAGCTGCTCGGGTCGGACCTTCGACGGCCCGGAGCCGAAGCGGCCATCCTTGGGCTTGAGGTCGGCGGGAATCGTTAAGTCGGCCATGGTCCCAGCCTAATGGCGCGATCAGGTGGTCAGGATGCGGGCACCGTCGCGCGTGATCGCGACGGTGTGCTCGCTGTGCGCTGCCCTGGCGCCGGTCGCCGTGCGCAGCGTCCAGCCATCCGAGTCGTGCCGGTATCCGTCGGTGCCGTCGGCGATCAGCATCGGCTCGATGGCGATCACCAGACCGGGGCGCAGTTTCATGCCCTTGCCGCGGCGACCTTCGTTGGGCACGTGGGGATCTTCGTGCATGGTGCGTCCGATGCCGTGGCCGCCGTGATCGGCGAGCATGCCGTAGCCGGCACCGCGGGCCACCTTCTCGATGGCGTACCCGATGTCACCGAGCGTGTTGCCCGACCGGACCGCGGCGATCCCGGCCGCCAGCGCCGCGTCGGTGGCGGCGATCAGCGCGGCGTCCTGCGTGCGGGGTGTCCCGACGATGAAGCTGCGGGCCGCATCGCCGCACCACCCTCGCAGGGTGGCGCCGAAGTCCACTGACACCAGGTCGCCGTCGGCCAGCACCTCGGCGTTGGGGACGCCGTGCACGATGGCGTCGTTGACGCTGGTGCACAGCACTGCGGGGAACGGCGACGGCGCCCAGTCCGGGTGGTAGTTGAGGAAGGGCGAGGTGGCGCCGTGTCGGGCGAGCACGTCAGCAGCGACCTTGTCGAGGTCGGCGGTGGTGCGTCCCGGTTGCGCGTGGCCGATGACGGCCCGCAGAGCTTCGGCCACGACGGCGCCTGCGGCGGCCATCGCCTCGATCTCGGATTCGGTCTTCAGCTGGACCATCACATGTGACTCACATCACATGTGACTGGCATTACCTGGCTGGACCACATCTCAGGAACCCCCTGTTCAATTCCTGGGACCTCCGGTACCGTGTTGTACATCAAGCAGGTCAATGTAAACCTCAGGAGAGGGTTCGAATGGCTCGCACGAAGATGATCACGCGTTGGCGTCGGAACATGGATGTGACCGACGACGCCGGATACGTCGACATGCTCACCACACTGTCTGAGGGGTCGGTGCGGCGCAACTTCAACCCGTACACCGACATCGACTGGAACTCCCCGGAGTTCGAGGTCACCGACAACGATCCGCGCTGGGTCCTCCCGGGCACCGACCCGCTCGGCCGCCATCCCTGGTACCAGTCGCAGCCGCTCGAGCAGCAGATCAAGATCGGCATGTGGCGCCAGGCCAACGTGGCCAAGGTCGGCCTGCACTTCGAATCGATCCTCATCCGGGGCTTGATGGAGTACGCCTTCTGGGCGCCCAACGGCTCGCCGGAGTACCGGTACTGCCTGCACGAGGCCGTCGAAGAGTGCAACCACACCATGATGTTCCAGGAGATGGTGAACCGCATCGGTGTCGACGTGCCTGGCATGCCGCGGCTGCTGAAGTGGATTCAGCCGCTCATCCCGCTGGTCGCCGGTCCGCTGCCGATCCCGTTCTGGTTCGGCATCCTCGCGGGCGAGGAGCCCATCGACCACACCCAGAAGAACGTGTTGCGCGAAGGCAAGACGCTGCACCCGATCATGGAGCGGGTGATGGCCATCCACGTCGCGGAGGAGGCCAGGCACATCTCGTTCGCGCACGAGTACCTGCGCAAGCGGCTTCCGCACCTGCCGTGGCGCAAGCGGTTCCTGCTGTCGGTGTACGTCCCGCTGACCATGCGGATCCTGTGCTCGGCCATCATCGTTCCGCCGCGTTCGTTCTGGAAGACGTTCGACATCCCGCGCTCGGTGCGCAAGGACGTGTTCTTCCGCTCGCCGGAGTCGCGGCAGATGCTGCGCGACATGTTCGGTGACGTCCGGATGCTGTGCCACGACACCGGTCTGATCAACCCGGCCGCCAAGCTCGTCTGGCGGATCTGCAAGATCGACGGCAGGCCAAGCCGGTTCCGCAGTGAGCCGCAACGCCAGCACGTCGTCGCGGCGTAACCGGATCAACGCCGGAGACCTTCGTGCCCCATGTGATCACCCAGTCGTGCTGTAGCGACGGGTCCTGTGTCTACGCCTGCCCGGTGAACTGCATTCATCCGTCACCGGACGAGCCGGGCTTCGCCACGGCCGAGATGCTCTACATCGATCCGGCATCGTGCGTGGACTGCGGCGCGTGTGTGTCGGCGTGCCCGGTCGGGGCCATCTCGACCGCCTCGAAGCTGGTGGAATCGCCGTTCATCGAGCTCAACGCGGCGTTCTATCCGACGCGGCGGGCCGACGAGAAGGTTCCGCCGACCTCGAAGCTGGCACCCGTGATCGAAGCGCCGAATATCAGGCCGCGCTCCGGTGGCCCGCTCACCGTGGCCATCGTCGGGTCGGGGCCAGCCGCCATGTACGCCGCAGACGAGCTGCTCACGCAGAAGGGCGTGCGGGTCAACGTCTTCGAGAAGTTGCCAACCCCCTACGGACTGGTCCGCGCCGGCGTCGCGCCCGACCATCAGAGCACCAAGCGGGTGACCCGGCTGTTCGACGGAATGTCGCGGCTGCCCGGGTTCTCGTTCTACCTCAACCTCGAGATCGGTCGGGACGTCAGCCACGCCGAACTGCTGGCCCACCATCACGCGGTTCTCTACGCAGTCGGTGCACCCAACGACCGCCGGCTCGACGTCGAGGGCATCGACTTGGCACGCAGCGGCACGGCCACCGAGATGGTGGCCTGGATCAACGGCCATCCCGAGTTCGCCGATCTGCCCGTCGATCTCAGTCACGAACGCGTGGTCGTCATCGGCAACGGCAACGTCGCCCTCGACGTGGCGCGCGTGCTGACCACCGACCCGGACGACCTCGCGCGCACCGACATCGCCGACCACGCCCTTGCCGTGCTGCGCGGATCGCACGTGCGGGAGGTCGTCATCGCGGCGCGGCGTGGCCCGGCGGAGTCGGCGTTCACGCTGCCGGAGTTGATCGGGCTGACCGCGAAGTGCGACGTGGTGCTCGACGCGGCCGACCACGAACTCGTTCAACGCGACCTCGCGGAAGTGTCGGACTCCTTGACCCGCAACAAACTCGAGATCCTCGCGAAGCTCGGCGACGCCTCCGCGCCGATCGACGGCCCCCGGATCCGGCTGGCCTACCGCATGACCCCGCAGCGCGTCCTCGGCACGGATCGAGTGGTGGGCGTGGCGTTCACCGCCACCGGTAGCGACGAGATCCGCACCGTCGAGGCCGGGCTGGTGCTCACCTCGATTGGCTACCGCGGCAAGCCCATTCGCGACCTGCCGTTCGACGACGACGCCTGCGTGGTGCCCAACACCGGCGGTCGCGTGGTCGACCCCACCTCGAATACACCGGTGCGCGGTGCCTACGTCGCAGGCTGGATCAAGCGCGGACCCACCGGGTTCATCGGCACCAACAAGTCGTGCGCCGCCGAGACCGTGCACGAACTGGTAGCCGACTACAACGACGGTCGGCTCCACGACCCCGTTGCGCGGCCGGCAGCGCTGGACCGGCTCGTCCGCGAGCGCAGGCCCGAGGTGGTCGACAGCGCCGGGTGGAAGGCGATCGACGCGGCGGAGATCTCCCGCGGGGGAGGCGACCGACCCCGCAACAAGTTCACCTCGGTCGAGGACATGCTCGCCGCCGCGGCGACCGCGCCAACGCCGTCAATGGGGCGCCGGCTGCTCGCCGGCTTGCGCCGCTAGACACTCGTCGCTAGTCCCTCAACGTCTCGGCGCGCACGCAGACGGCTTCCAGTCGTCGTGTGATGACGGTCCCGGCCGGCAGTCGTCTCGCGAGTTCCAGGTTCTCGTCGGTGACGTCGCATGCCCACGCGGTCGGCCAGCCACCATCGGCGAGGCTGGTTTGGAAAGCCAGGATCATGTCGTCAGGCGTCATCTCCGACTCCACGACGATGGCGGTGGTGGTGGCCCGGTGTGACGCCGCCCCTGCGAAACCCCTGCCGCATCCGCACCCGCCATCGGGGTCCTCGCGGCCCCTTCGGCAGGGCTCCTGAATCCACACCAATTCGCCCTCGATGCAGTAGTGGTAGTCGTTCGCCTCCATGCCCTGGGTCAGTCCGGTGGCGACGAGGATCTTCATGGCTAATGCTCCTTCGGCGTGGTGGATCAGAACGGTGGTTTGTCGCCGCCGGGTGTCCGCGGCGGTGGGGGAGGCGGCACCCAGTCGGCGCTGATGTTGACGTCCTCGAGCGGTTCGTTGACCCAGGTGCACCACGGGCTGGTGCTGGGATGGCCGCCCTTGAGGACCAGAAGTGTCTTGCGCATGTTGTTGCGCCACATGCGCAGATCGACTTCTAGGTACCGGCCGCGATTGATGCGCCGGGTCTCGGCGTTGGGCGCGCGCAACGCATTGAGCTTGCGGCGTGCGAGTGCGGTGCGGGCCGTTTTCTCGCGGCGGCGGCTGTGTCTTCGTGGCTCGGGTTCGGCGCATGGGCCGCCGGGCTTGGGGCGTGGGCCGCGCATCTGGGGAAAGAGTTCGGCGCCGGCGGGGGTGTTGCGATAGACCCGTCCCGTCGGCGACGTCAACACGACAGTCCCGTCGGGAAACTGCTCATCACGCCACCCGCCCGGACCATCGTGAAACGTCTTGATCCGGTGGTGATGCCGGCAGTAGCACTTGTTGTTGCTCGGCACGGTCAACCCGCCAGCGCTGGGTCTGACGTGGTTGAAGGGGATGGTGTGATCGATGTCGGCGAACCATGCCGAGCGGTCGCACCCGGGAAAGCAACACAACAGATCGCGACACCGGATCCAGCGCTCGAGTGCCGCACCGGGTTGATACCGCAACGCTGCGGCGTCGGTCACCGCGGGTTCGGAAAGCATTCGCAGCGTGGCAGATTCGGCGAGTTGGCGGACTTGGTCGGCGTCGATCACCCCGTAGCCCTCGAGATGGCCGGGCTGATCACTGGACCCGTCGACGGTTTCTTGGCTGGCGATCACGTTGATGACGAACCGTGGCAGCGCCGTCGACTCGCCGATGACGCGTGCGGGGCAGTCGGCTCGATTGCAGTTGCAGGCCAGTGTGCCGCCTTCGCTGAGTGCGACCAGTGCGTCGGCGCGTCGCTGGGCGATGGTGCGCGTGTCATGGGTGCACACCGAGGTCGCCATTTCCGAGAGTCGCTTGTCGACGATGGCGGCGGCGGGCGCAGACAATGCACCGTCGAGTCGCGCCATGCCGTTGGGTTGCGCGGTGACGTTCACGCGGCGCTCGTTGTCGGCGGTGACGCGGCGTTCCTTGGCGGCTTCGGGATCGATGTCCTGGACCGCCGCGTCCAGTGCGTTGATGATGCGGCGCCGTGACCAGCACTGCCAGTTGATGATTCGTTCGGCCATCGACCGATCCAGCTGCGGCATCAATGCATCGTCGACCAGGTCGGTACGGGTGATGATCAGCGCCACGGTCGACCAATCGGTCCGGCCTGTTGCGAGCAACTTGCGGACCTCGGGCAGTCGGGTGTCCAGAGCCTCGGCCTGGCCGACCATCTTGTTGGCGGCCATCATGGACTTGTTCATCGCGGCCGACACCTCGGCGCACGTCCGGGTGAACCCGGTGATCAACGCATACCCGGGGTCGTCAGACGATGTGCCCTCGGCTTCGCCGGTGCGATGCCACAACAGCGCGGCGATGGCTGTCATCCGTCGCGAGATGAGGACGGACTCCTCACGCTGGCAGTCCTCGATCTCTCCGACCAGAATGTCAGGCCACGCCGTCTCGAACATACGTTCGATTATGCCACTGCCCTACGACGCGGGTCGAAGTTATCCACAGGCCGACTTTCCTGAATTCAGGGCGGTGGTTCTGGTGTCGGCGTATGCAAGTCAGATGAATGCTGCTGCTGCGTACGTGGGGCGAGTCGGATCGTTGGCCGTCGCGCTTGGCGTCGGCGCCGTGCTTCTGACCGGCCCGAGGGTGGCGTGGGCCGACACCCCTGGAGCCGATTCACCGTCATCGCCCTCGTCGTCTTCATCCTCGTCGTCGGAGTCGGCCAGCAGCCAGCAGGCGGAGGGCTCGACAGAATCCCCGGACGCATCGACTCCGCCGGCCGACCCCACATCGGGCCCAACGTCCACACCGGCTACGTCCAGTCCATCGACGTCCGGTCCATCGACGTTCACCCCGTCGACCTCAACGGGGTCGACGATCACCTCGGCTCCGCCCGGCGTGGTGGTGGGCACCGGTGGCGCCCACACCAGGGATGCGGAGGAGGCAGCGAAGTCCGAACTCGTCGAGGAGACGGTTAAGCAGCCCGAGCCGACGGCCAGCGTCCCCGAACCCGCCACCCCCAAGCCCACCGCGAAGTCCGACACCGTCGACCCGGCTCGTCCCGTCGACACGCCCACTAGCAAGGTCGACGCCGCCGCGGTGAAGGTCGACACGTCGTCGGAGGGCGCCGACGAGTCGGAGCCGTTGCACGTGACTTCGCTTGCGGCACAGACAATGTCATCACCCGCTCAACTGCTGAGCGCCGCAGCGACCGAACCCGTCGTCCCATCCCTGCGACCGTGGCCGACCGCGTTCGACCCGCTCACGGTGGTGACCTACGTGTCGGGATTGGTGACGGGTTTCGTCAACGCGCTGTTGAGCCCGTTCGCCTCAGGCCTTCCTGCGCTACCGACCGATCCGTCGCCGTGGGCGCTGCTGGCCTGGGTGCGTCGCGAACTCTTCAACGAGTCGCCAACCGTCACCCCGGTGATCAACCCACAAACGAACGGGCTGATCACCGGCAACATCGGCGCCGTCGACCCGGACGGCGACCCGCTCACCTACACCGTCATCGGAAGGCCACAGAACGGCGGAACGCTCGAGATCGATCAGGACGGCAACTTCACCTACCGCCCCATGAACGCGATGGCCGCGGTCGGCGGAGTCGATCAGTTCACGGTCGTGGTCAGCGACGAGGCCGCAGGCTTCCACGTGCACGGCCCGCTCGGGTTGCTCAAGTTGGTGCCGATCCTTGGCAACTTCATCAATCCCGGCGGCGGCGATGCGGTGGCGCAGA
Organism: Mycobacterium sp. AZCC_0083; assembly: GCF_014202335.1. Taxonomy (GTDB): domain Bacteria; phylum Actinomycetota; class Actinomycetes; order Mycobacteriales; family Mycobacteriaceae; genus Mycobacterium. The sequence continues at coordinate 231,148 of NZ_JACHGP010000004.1, forward strand.
CGATCACGGTCAACGTCGATCCGGTGGCCGGCGTCGACCTGTCGTTCCCCGCCAGCTTCCACTGGGGTGTGGCGACTGCGGGATTCCAGGCCGAGGGCGGCCCCGGCTCACCGGTGGATCCCAACTCCGACTGGTACAAGTGGGTGCACGACCCGATCAACCAGCTCCTGGGACTCACCCACGGGGTTCCAGAAAACGGGCCAGGCACCTACGTCTCGTATGACGGCGACGCACAACTAGCTCACGACGAACTCGGCATGAATACGTTCCGGATGGGCATCGAGTGGAGCCGCATCTTCCCGAGTTCCACTGCATCCATTGACATCTCGGATGAAGGCGGCGGTGTCAGCCTCGCCGATCTACAGGCCATGGACCTGCTGGCCAACCAGGCCGAGGTCCAGCATTACCGCGACGTGTTCGACTCCCTGATCGACCATCACCTGGAACCGCTGATCACGGTCAACCACTTCACCCTGCCGTCGTGGGTGAACGACCCGACCACGACGCGGCTGCTGGCCCAGCTCGGGTTGCCTGCACCGACGGCCGGGTGGCTGTCGCCGTCGACCCCTGCCGAATTCGAGAAGTACGCCGCATATGTCGCGTGGAAGTACGGCGATCAGGTGGACAACTGGACGGTGCTCAACGAGCCGGTGCCGCCGGTGCTGACCCAGTACCTGTCCATACCGGGTGTCGTCCCGAGCTGGCCGCCCGGTGTGATCAGGCCGGACCTCGCCTCGACCTTCCTGGTAAACGAGGCCAAGGGTTACGTGGGCGCGTACGACGCGATCCACGCTTGGGACACCACCGCCGCCACCCCGGGGCAGCAGGCGGCCTTCGTCGGGTTCGCCAACAACATGATCCCGGCACGCCCGGCCAATCCGGTGAATCCGCTCGACGTGCAGGCGGCCAACGCCTGGAACGACTTCTACAACAACTGGTTCCCGAGGGCAGTGATCGACGGCTGGGTGGACGCCAACCTGGACGGCATCAAGACATCCGACGAGATACACGCCGACTTCATGGACAAGGCGGACTTCATCGGGGTGCAGTACTACGGCTCGCAGCCGATGCAGGGCTTCGGCCTCCCGCTCATCCCGGGAATCCCATGGCTGCAAGGCATTCCGGGCCGGTGCGCGGCCGAGTCGCCGACGTGCAGCGACTTCAACCAGCCCACCGACCCGGGTGGTTTCCGCGAGGTCCTCGAGACCGCCGCGTCCTACGGCAAGCCGGTCTGGATCACCGAGAACGGCATCGCCGACGCCAACGACTCCAAACGGCCGTCCTACATCGTCAACCACATCGCCGTCGTGCAGGACCTGGTGGCGCACGGGATGGACATCCGCGGCTACACCTATTGGTCGCTGGTCGACAACCTCGAGTGGGCCAACGGCTACGGCCTGCAGTTCGGCCTGTACGGGTCCGATCCGACGACACCCGATCTGGAACGCACCCCGAAGCCAGCAAGCATCTCGGCGATCAGCCAGATCGCCACGAACAACGCGTTGCCCACCAGCCTGTTGGCGCTCTACCTACCTGGCGTCGTCTAGGGCGTGGTTCACGGGTGGTCACTTATCCGGCAATTCGCGAATGTCCCGGGATCGCAATAGAGGCCAACCGGAGGAGGCGGCCTCGGTGGGGGATTGTCTCCGTCCCAGATCATGTTGGAGACGTTGCCCATCCCCGACCAGAGGAAGTAGTAGGTGTGGCAGACATTCCAGTCCCAGTTGAGAGGGTCTGTTATGTGATTACCGGTTGCCGGAAGAGGTAGTTGCCCAGGGCACCAGTGTTGTGGCGGGCCCCAACCGTTGTCGTCCGCGACGAATGGAGCACCGGGCTGGGCCTGGGCGGTACCTTCGCCCACGGCCAAACCCAGGCCGCCGGCCACCAATGCAGTGCCTGCCAACCCCATGATGAGTCGCCGTGTCCAGGGAACACGCGAAAATGGCGACACTCGATTCATGGCTGGCTCCTGTCGTTGCTGGTGGGCCGCGGTCGGCCTTGAAGCAAGTAGACAACGGCCAAGCGGCTACCGATCCCAAACAATGTCGCCGAGAGGGGGCTACTGCTGCTGTTTCATCGCCTCTGCGAGCTCCTCCATGCTGACCTCGCGCATCGGCTGACCGAGCGACCATTGGTGGCCGAACGGGTCGCGCAGCAGGCCGTAGCGGTCACCCCAGAACTGATCTTCCAGCGGTGCGACCACGGTGGCGCCTGCGTCGATGGCCTGCTGGAACTTGGCGTCGACGTCGGTGACGGTGAGGTGGATGGTCACCGGGGTGCCGCCGAGCGCGGTGGGCGTGGTCGACTTGCCGTCGTTCATCTCGGGGAAGTCGTCGTTGAGCATGACCGTCGCGCCGTTGATCTTCAGGGCCGCATGGATGAGCCTGCCGTCGGGACCGGGGACGCGGCCGATTTCGGTGGCATTGAACGCCTTCACGTAGAAGTCGATGGCGGCTGCGGCATCGTCGACGACGAGGTGCGGGGATAGGGCGGGCTGAACTTCGATTGCCATGGAGATTCTCCTCGGGGTGAGCGATCCGGGCGGGACACGTGTACTGACTGCCCGGCGGGCAGATTCTCATCGTCGCCGATTCGGCGGAACTCGGGTAGCCGACTACTCGAGGTCGCGGTGTCGTCCGCCGCAATGCTGGACCCATGCTCAACACAGGCCAGAACGTCGACCTCGCGACGCTGCCCCTCCCGCCGCGGAACCCGTTGCCACTGCGGCAGTCGCTGAAGGTGGTGCGCCGGTTCCACACCGGCATCGAGGAGCTTCGCGACGCGGGTGGACCCGTCACCCGCATCAAGCTGGGGCCGTCGTGGCTCGTGCCGGAGTTGGTGGTCATCACCTCGCCGCAGGGCGCGCACGACGTGCTCGGCACTTCAGACGCCATCGTCGAGCGCACCAACATGCACGGCGAATTGCGCAAGAGCATCGGCGCCAGCCTCTTCGTGATGAAACACGATGAATGGCTACCCAGGCGCCGGTTGCTCCAGCCGTTGTTCACCAAGAAGCACGTGCGCGGCTACGGCAACGACATGGCACAGGCGGCCGAGGCGATCGCCACGAGTTGGGAATCCGACCGCGACATCGACCTCGACGTCCAGTGTCGCAGGCTGACCATGCGGGCGTTGGGGCGTTCGGTCCTGGGGCTCGACCTCGACGAGCAGGCCGACCGGCTCTCAGAACCGCTTCGGATCGTGGTCGAGTACATCGCCGATCGCGGCACGTCTCCGTTGCACCTGCCGCGCTGGGTGCCCACCCGAAAGAACCGCCGCGCTCGTGCAGCGAGTGCGGACCTGCGCCGCCTCGCCGCTGACGTGTTGAAGTCGTGTCGTGAGGATCCGGACCGCGATGCGCCGCTGGTCCGTGCGCTCATGGGCGCCGCCGATCCCGCGACCGGTCGCCAGTTGACCGACGACGAGATCCGAGACGAACTGATCGTCTTCATCAGTGCCGGCCACGACACCACGGCGACGACCATGGCGTACGCACTGTGGCAACTCGGCAGGCATCCCGAGCTTCAAGACCGGCTTCGGGCGGAGGTCGACGCCATCGGAGACCGGCAACTGACCCCGGACGACGTACCGAGTCTCGGCTACACCGTTCAGGTGCTCCACGAGGCGCTTCGGCTCTGTCCGCCTGGCGCAGCGAACGCGCGACTGCTGACCAAGGACATCGAGGTGGACGGTTACCGGGCGAAGGCAGGCTCGATGGTGACCGTCGGCGTGTACGCCATTCAGCGCGACCCCCGGCTCTGGGAACGGGCGACGGAGTTCGACCCCGACCGGTTCCGCCCCGAGCTCGCAAAGAGCATCGACCGCTGGCAATACCTGCCCTTCGGGGCAGGCCCGCGGACCTGCGTCGGCGACCACTTCGCGATGCTCGAACTCGCGCTTGCCCTGGCGACCATCGTCCGCACGGTCGAAATCCGCTCCACGCAAGCGGAATTCGCCATGGCGACGCCGTTCACGACGGTGGCGGATGGACCGGTCCCGGCGCGGGTGACCCGCAGACCCGCCTACACGACGGAGAACGCCGTTGGCAACGCGGTGCGGCCCGTGAGCGCAGAGAGCACGGTCTCACCCTGACCCAGCGCCACCCCGACGCGCGTGGCCAGCACCGCGACCTCCACCAGGGCCTCCTCGGGCACCGCGAAGTCCACGCCCGTGGCCCTGGCGATGTCGAGCCCATGCACGGCCATCTCGAACGTGCGGGTGGGAAGGTACGAGCTCAACCGGATGCCGACACCACCGATGACGACGATCAGCGGATCGTCCACCGCCTCGAGGTCGTCGAGCGCCTTCGCGACCAGGTGATCGACGGTCGCCGCCGGATCGCTGCCCAGCTCGCGGCCCGCCTGGCGACCACGTTCGGTCACTGCCTCGGCGCCCGCGTTGGACGCGAAATCCCTTGCATACACGTAATACTCGACCGGACCGGCGAGATCTTCGCGTTCGGCGGTAGTGTGCAGGTAGGTGCTGACCGTGATCAGGGACCGCGTCGTGTGCCCGACGAGCGAGCGCAGGTCCCAGTCACCCAGCCCTGGACCGTCCCACTTCGACGCCGGGATGTCGTGCACCAGCCTCGCGAATGCCGTTGCCGCGGAGGCGAATGTCGCCGCGATCACGACGCCGAAGGCAACGAGATCTCGTCCCAGCCCTCCACGGACTCCGGGCTGCGCGGGGCCGGGCCGACGTAGATGGCCGACGGGCGGACCAGCTTGCCGAGCCGCTTCTGCTCGAGGATGTGCGCGCACCAGCCGGCGGTCCTGCCGCAGGTGAACATCGCGGGCATCATCTTGGGCGGCACCTTGGCGAAGTCGAGGATCACGGCAGCCCAGAACTCGACGTTGGTCTCGATGGCGCGGTCGGGCCGTCGTTCCCGCAGTTCGGCCAGCGCGGCCTGTTCCAACGCGGCGGCCACCTCGAAGCGCGGCGCCTCCAGTCGCTTGGCGGTGGCGCGCAGTACCCGGGCGCGCGGGTCCTCGGCGCGGTACACCCGGTGGCCGAAACCCATCAACTTGTCCTTGCGGTCGAGGACGCCCTTGACCACGGCGCGGGCATCGCCGCTGCGCTCGACCTCGTCGACCATCGGAAGGACCCGCGCAGGCGCTCCGCCGTGCAGGGGCCCGCTCATCGCGCCGACTGCCCCGGACAGCGCGGCGGCCACGTCCGCCCCGGTGGAGGCGATCACGCGCGCGGTGAACGTCGATGCATTCATGCCGTGCTCGGCCGCGGTCACCCAGTAGGCGTCGATGGCCTCGACGTGCTTGGGGTCGGGATCGCCCTGCCATCGGGTCATGAATCGCTCTGTCACGGTTGTGCATTCGTCGATGTTGCGCTGCGGCACGGCGGGCTGGTGGATGCCGCGGGCGGATTGCGCGACGTACGACAGCGCCATCACCGACGCCCGCGCCAGCTGATCGCGGGCGGTGGTCTCGTCGATGTCGAGGATCGGGAGGTAGCCCCAGATCGGGGCGAGCATGGCAAGGCCCGCCTGCACGTCGACCCGGACGTCGCCGCTGTGGATGGGCAGTGGGAAGGGCTCTGCGGGCGGCAACCCGTGGCCGAATCGGCCGTCGACCAGAAGGGCCCACACGTCGCCGAACGTGACGTGGCTGGCGACCAGGTCCTCGATGTCGACGCCGCGGTACCGAAGCGCCCCACCGTCCTTGTCGGGTTCCGCGATCTCGGTGGTGAAGGCCACGACGCCTTCGAGTCCCTCGACGAAGCCGTCGGGCACAGCAGTCATGGGCCAGATTCTCGCACCAAGGCCCGCTGCCGTCACTACCGGTGGGTAAGAAATGGGGAGCCCGCGGGCGTAGCGTCGAGCACGTGAATTCGGAGGGCAGGAGCGAAGCGACCCGGGAAGATTCTTCGGAGGGCAGGAGCGAAGAGCTGGCGCGGATGCGAGTGGAGTACGGCTCGGTGGAGAAGGACGGCAGCCCCGACCTCGATGCCGACTGGATCGGCCAGGATCCCGATGGATGGGTTGTCTTGCTGCGCAAGTGGTTGGCCGATGCCCAGGCCGCGGACGTCAGCGAGGCGAACGCGATGGTGATCGGCACCGTCGACGCAGCGGGAAGGCCGGTCACCCGCACGGTGTTGTGCAAGAGCGTGGACGAAACCGGCATCACGTTCTTCACGAACTATGACTCCGAGAAGGGCGAGCAACTCGCTACGACGCCGTACGCCTCGGCGACCTTCCCGTGGTTTGCCCTCGGCCGCCAGGTACACGTCCGCGGCCCGGTGACCAAGGTGTCTCAGGAGAACACGGCCGACTACTGGTCGAAGCGCCCGCGCGGCTCGCAGCTCGGGGCGTGGGCGTCGCACCAGTCCCAGCCGATCGCGTCGCGCGCCGCGCTGCTGGGGCAGCTGGCCGACGTCACGGAAAGGTTCGCCGACCTCGACGCCGTCCCAGTGCCCCCGAATTGGGGTGGTTACCTCATCGCACCGGAGGTCGTCGAGTTCTGGCAGGGCCGGGAGAATCGGGTGCACAACAGAATTCGCGTGACGGGCGCTGGCGTCGAGCGGTTGCAACCCTAGGTGGCGCGGCTCTTCGCCGACACGACACCGTTACGGACACTCGACTTCCGCCGGCTGTGGCTTGCCGGAATCGTCACCGTCATCGGCGGCAACCTCACGATCTTCGCGGTGCCGGTACAGCTCTATGCGCTGACGCAGAACTCGGCGTATGTCGGGCTTGCCGGTGTCTTCGCCCTCGTCCCCCTCGTCGTGTTCGGGTTGTGGGGCGGTGCATGGGCCGACGCGATGGACCGCAGGCTGCTTCTGATCATCACCTCTTGTGGGCTGGCGGTGGCGTCGGTGCTGCTGTGGTTGCAGTCGGCGCTGGAGCTGAACAACGTCTGGGTCGTGCTGTGCCTGCTGTCGTTCCAGCAGGCGTTTTACGCGGTCAACTCGCCGACCCGGTCGGCTGCGATCCCGCGGATGATTCCCGGCGACCAATTGCCAGCAGCCAACTCGCTGAACATGACGGTGTTTCAATTCGGCGCGATCGTCGGGCCGTTGCTCGCCGGGGTGATGTTGCGCTGGGTGGACCTGTCCACGCTGTACGTGATCGACGCCATCACGTGTGTGCTGCCGATCTGGGCGACGTTCCGGCTGACGCCGATGCCCCTCACGTCCCAGCAGAAGACCGGCCAGTGGGGGTTCGCCGCGGTACTCGACGGCTTCCGGTATCTGGCTGGCAACCGGGTGGTGTTGATGTCGTTCGTGGTCGACCTGATCGCGATGATCCTCGGCATGCCGCGGGCGCTCTTCCCCCAGATGGCTCACCAGAGCTTCGGCGGCCCGATCGAGGGCGGCACGACCATGGCCTTGCTTGCCGCCTCGATGGCGGTGGGTGCGGTGGCGGGCGGAGTGTTCTCCGGGTGGTTGCCGCGGATCCGGCGTCAAGGTCTCGCGGTGGTGGTCGCGGTCGGCGTGTGGGGTGTGGCGATAGCCGGTTTCGGGGTTGCCAGCTGGCTCGCCCATGGGTCCGCGCACACCTGGCTTTGGATTGCCTTGGCGTTTCTAGCTATCGGCGGGGCGGCGGACATGGTGTCGTCCGCATTCCGGCAGTCCATCCTTCAACAGGCGGCGTCCGACGAACTGCGCGGGCGGTTGCAAGGAGTCTTCACCGTCGTCGTCGCAGGCGGGCCACGGCTGGCTGATGCACTACACGGGGCCGCCGCGGCTGCGGTGGGGACGGCGGTGGCCGCGACGGGCGGCGGTGTGCTGGTCGTGATCGGCGTCGTCGTCGCCGCACTGGTGGTCCCTGCGTTCGTGCGCTATCGCGTAACCGGTCTAGCGACTTAAGCTTTTCATAGATAGGGGAGTTAATATTCCGCGCGTGGCTGAATTCCCGGAGGACTCGGTCCCCGGCTTGCGCGAGCGAAAGAAACTACGGACTCGCGCGATTCTGATCGATGCGGCGATGGAGCTCTGTCTGCGCAACGGTTACGAGAGCACGACGGTCGAACAGATCGCGGCGGCGGCCGATGTGTCGCCGCGCACGTTCAGTCGGTACTTCGCGACGAAGGACGCTGCGTTCATGACCCTCGTCGAGGACTACTCCCACGAGGTGTCGATCGAACTCGAGACGGTGCCAGCGGATGTCGGTCCCCTCGAGGCGTTGCGGCAGGCGCACGTGGCGGTTCTGATGCGGGTGGCGAGCCGGCAGGTCGGCAGGCTGACCACGGAGCGGATCATCCTCATGTTGCGCGTCATCAACGCCTCCGACACGCTCCGGAGGTCCGCCTTCGAATACCGGCACGAGGTGACCGAGGTGATCCTGGCCAAGCGGATGGGCGTCGACGTCGACGACCGCCGCAGGCGTTTGGTCGCATCCATCTTCGCGTCGACGGTCGTGACCGCCTGTGGTGATCTCATCACCGATACCGACACGTTCCGGTTGGGCCCGATGGTCATGGTGGATCGCATCAACGAGGCGTTCGGCCAGCTGGCGCTCATCACATCGGATCTGCCGGCACCGACGGTCGACTACGAGTCGGTGTATGGCTGAAACCTCGGTGTCCGGACTACGGGAACGCAAGAAGCTGCGGACGCGCGCGACCCTGATAGAGGCGGCGGCCGAGCTTTGCCTTCGGCAGGGGTTCGACAACACCACGGTCGAGCAGATCGCCGCCGCCGCCGACGTCGCGCCACGGACGTTCAGCCGGTACTTCCCGACCAAGGACTCCGTCATCGCCGCCATCGCCGACGAACTCGACGCCCACATCGCCGGGGCGCTCGAGCATCAGCCCACCGACATCACCGAATACGAGGCGCTGTTGCGCGCGCATCTCGAGGTGTTCGGTCCAGCGCTGGACCACCAGACGCAGGCCTTCAAGGGGATGGCGGTGCTGATCCAGATCGTCAACGCGTCCTCGTCGTTGAACGCCTCGGCGTTCGCGTTCCAACGGGCCTCGGCCAATGCCTCCGTGGCCGTGCTCAGCAGACGGATGGGCCAGCCGCCCGACCATCCGGCGGTGCGCATGGTGACCGACGTCTGGACGTTGCTGTTCGCCGCGTCGTTCGCCGGCCTAGGTCAGCCCGGCAACGAACCGATCGAGTCGAGAATCGTCTGCGACCGGATGTGCGCGAGCTTCGAGCTGTTCCGCAGGTCCTGGTCACCATGGGGACAACCCGAGCGAGAACCCGACTCCAGCCCCCCGCAAGCGCGCTAAGTACGAAGCGACTACTTTCTCTAGTGACGGACAGCTCTGTTGCAGTCGACAACCGCAGAAGGGGTTAACGTGCCCGAAAACTCCAATTCCGGAGAGGTCGCCAAGCTCGGTTATCCGGGTGGTGAGATCGACTTGGAGATCGTGCAGGCGACCGAGGGGTCCGACGGCATCGCCCTGGGATCGCTGCTGGCCAAGACCGGATACACCACGTTCGACGGCGGTTTCGTGAACACGTCGGCCACCAAGAGCGCCATCACCTACATCGACGGTGACGCGGGCATTCTGCGGTATCGCGGCTACCCGATCGAGCAGCTGGCGGAGAAGTCGACCTTCATCGAAGTCAGTTACCTGCTGATCTACGGCGAGCTGCCGACCACCGATCAGCTGGAGACGTTCACCAACCAGATCCAGCGGCACACCCTTCTGCACGAGGACCTCAAGCGCTTCTTCGACGGCTTCCCGCGCAACGCCCACCCGATGCCGGTGCTGTCCAGCGCCGTCAACGCGCTGTCGGCGTACTACCAGGACTCGCTCGATCCCCTGGACAAGGCGCAGGTCGAGCTGTCGACGATCCGGCTGCTGGCAAAGCTGCCCACCATCGCCGCCTACGCCTACAAGAAGTCGGTCGGCCAGCCGTTCCTGTACCCGGACAACTCGTTGACCCTGGTCGAGAACTTCCTCCGGATGACGTTCGGATTCCCCGCCGAGCCGTATGAAGTAGATCCCGAGATCGTTCGGGCACTGGACATGCTCTTGATCCTGCACGCCGACCACGAACAGAACTGCTCGACGTCGACGGTGCGCCTGGTCGGCTCGTCGCAGGCCAACCTGTTCACGTCGATCTCCGGCGGCATCAACGCACTGTGGGGTCCGCTGCACGGCGGCGCCAACCAGGCGGTGCTCGAGATGCTCGAGGACATCCGCAAGCAGGGCGGCGACGTCCACGAATTCGTCAAGAAGGTCAAGAACAAGGAAGACGGCGTCAAGCTCATGGGCTTCGGCCACCGGGTCTACAAGAACTACGACCCGCGGGCGCGCATCGTCAAGGAGCAGGCCGACAAGATCCTCGGCAAGCTCGGCGGTGACGACGATCTGCTGGCCATCGGCAAGGCGCTCGAAGAGGTCGCGCTGACCGACGAGTACTTCATCGAGCGCAAGCTGTACCCGAACGTCGACTTCTACACCGGTGTGATCTACCGCGCCCTCGGGTTCCCGACCCGGATGTTCACGGTGCTGTTCGCGCTGGGCCGGCTGCCCGGCTGGATCGCGCACTGGCAAGAGATGCACCAGGAGCCCGGCGGCAAGATCGGCAGGCCGCGGCAGATCTACACCGGCTACACCGAGCGCGACTACGGCGCCATCTCCGGCCGCTAGTTCTTTCTGCGAGACCCAACTCACGCCAATCTCGCTTGCATCGAAGATAGTTGTAGTTTCACAATAGTTGTGTGAATGAAACCATCGGGACGCTGAGCCCGCGCCGCAAGGTCATCGTGCTGATGTCCTGCTGCCTGAGCCTGCTCATCGTCTCGATGGACGCGACGATCGTGAACGTCGCGGTCCCGAACATCCGCGAGGATCTTGGCGCGTCACCGTCGCAGCTGCAGTGGGTGCTCGACGTCTACACCTTGGTGCTGGCGTCGCTGCTGATGCTGGCCGGTGCGATGGGGGACCGGTTCGGCCGAAGGCGGGTGTTCCAGATCGGTCTCACCGTGTTCGCGGTGAGCTCGCTGCTGTGCAGCCTGGCGCCCAACGTCGACACACTGATCGCTGCGCGCTTCCTGCAGGCAATCGGTGGTTCGATGATGAATCCCGTTGCGCTGTCCATCATCTCGCAAGTCTTCACAGGTCGCGTCGAGCGCGCCCGCGCCCTGGGGGTCTGGGGCGCGGTGGTCGGCATCTCGATGGCTTTGGGGCCGACGGTCGGCGGCCTGCTGATCGAGCTGATCAGCTGGCGGGCGGTGTTCTGGATCAACCTGCCGATCTGTGTGGCGGCCATCGTGCTGACCGCGGTCTTCGTGCCCGAGACCAAGTCGTTGACGATGCGCAACGTCGACCCGATCGGCCAGGCGCTTGCCGTGGTGTTCCTGTTCGGCGTGGTGTTCGCGCTCATCGAAGGCCCCGGCCTCGGCTGGACCAACCCTCGCGTCATCGGGGTGGCGGTCGCCGCGGTGCTGGCCTTCATCGCCTTCCTGCGCTACGAGGCCAGGCGCCACGACCCCTTCATCGACCTGCGCTTCTTCCGAAGCATCCCGTTCGCATCCGCGACCCTGACCGCGGTGTGCGCCTTCTCGGCGTGGGGTGCGTTCCTGTTCATGATGTCGCTGTACTTGCAGTCCGAGCGGCACTTCAGTGCTCTGCACACCGGCTTGATCTACCTTCCGATCGCGATCGGAGCGCTGCTGTTCTCCCCGCTGTCCGGGCGACTGGTCGGCAAGCACGGCGCCCGTCCCTCACTGGTGGTGGCCGGCGCGCTCATCACCATTGCGTCGGCAATGCTGTCGTTCCTGACCGCGACGACCGCGGTGTGGGCGCTGCTCTGCATCTTCGCGGTGTACGGCATCGGCTTCTCGATGGTCAACGCGCCCATCACCAACGCGGCGGTCAGCGGGATGCCGTTGGACCGCGCAGGCGCGGCATCTGCCGTGACGTCCACCAGTCGGCAGATCGGCGTCAGCATCGGTGTGGCGCTGTGTGGCTCGGTCGCCGGAGGAGCGCTGGCGCATACGGGCGGCGACTTCGCCGCAGCGTCGCGACCGCTGTGGTTCGTGTGCGTAGGGCTCGGCGTCGTCATCTTCGTGCTCGCATTCCTGTCGACGTCGCAGCGGGCGGCCCGGTCCGCGCACCGCGTCGCGCCCCTGATCGCGGGCACGCCAGTCATCGCGGAATGTGAGGCTCGTGTCGGATAACCCACTCGCCGACGAGGTTTGGCGCGCGATGACCGCCGTGGTATTCGACAACCGCGACCGCTGGCGGCGCGACGTCGTCGACGCCAGCGGGCTTCCGTTCAGTAGGGTGCGCGTGATCCGAAGGCTGGCCAAGCGGGCCATGACGGCCAAGCAGATCGCCGAGGCCGCCACCTTGGATGCGCCCGCCACCACCGTCGCACTGAACGACCTGGAGGACCGCGGACTGATCGTGCGCGAAGCCGATCCGACCAACCGTCGCTCAAAGCTGGTGTCACTCACCGAAAGGGGCCGCGAGGTGGTTACGAGGATCGACGAGGTCGACGACCCCGCCCCGCACCCGTTCGCCGCGTTGACCCGGGCCGAACTTCGCACGCTCGAGACCATCCTGGCCAAGCTGGCCGCGGATTAGCGAACGACGGCCTCGTTATTCGTTGGTCCAGATTCCCGCAGCGTCCTATCCTTGACGGATCATGGGCCGGCGGGGGGTCGGAAGGACGATGACTACGTGCGGGGCCTGCGGCACTGAACCACGGGAGGGTGCCCGCTTCTGTGACGCGTGCGGTGCGCCTGCCGGATCGGCTGCGAGCACCGCCGAGTACAAGCAGGTGACGGTGCTGTTCGCCGACGTGGTCGGATCCATGGAATTGGCTACGGAACTCGGACCCGAGCGACTGCGCGAGATCATGACCGAGCTGTTCAATTCTTCCACCGGCATCGTCCGCCACTACGGCGGCACCGTCGACAAGTTCACCGGCGACGGTCTCATGGCGGTGTTCGGAGCACCGATCGCCTTGGAAGACCACGCTGTTCGCGCGTGTCGGGCGGCGTTGAACATTCAGCGCGAGGCCGCACATCTGGCTCAGGACGTCGCACAACGCGACGGCGAAACGTTCGCCGTGCGGGTCGGATTGAACTCCGGTCAGGTGATCGCCGGTGAAATCGGATCGGGCCCAACGGCGTACACCGCCGTGGGTGAGCAGGTCGGGATGGCGCAGCGGATGGAGTCCGCCGCTCCGCCGGGTGGTGTGATGGTCTCCGAGTCGACCGCGCAGCTCGTCGGCGACCTGGTGAAACTGAGTGACCCTGAGCCGGTACGCATCAAGGGCCGCGAGGATCCCGTTCTCGCGCGACGTCTGTTGGCCGTCACCCTGCAGTCCGGCGTGAGCGGCCGGAGTGAGCTGAGCCTCGTTGGCCGCCGCTGGGAGATACCGGCGGTGGAAGGCATCCTGCAGGGCGCCATCGACGGACACGGTGGGGTGGTCGGTGTCGTTGGCCCTGCCGGAATGGGCAAGAGCCGCTTCGTTCGCGAAATCGCGTCGATCGCGATCACGAAGGGCGTCGAGGTCATCAGCGCGTATTGCGAATCACATGCGCGCGAAGTGCCCTTCCACGTCGTCGGCCGGCTGCTCCGTGCGGCCACCGGGGTCGACAAAGCCGATGACGAAACCGCGCGCACCCGATTGCAGGTTCTGGTCCCCGACGCCGACCCGCAGGACATGCTGCTGTTCTACGACCTCCTTGGGGTTGCGAATCCGGACGTGGCCATGCCCAGCATCGACCCGGACGCGCGCCGGAGGCGACTGACCGCATTGGTCAATGCGGTCTTGCAGGCCCGAGCGACACCGGCCGTCTACGTCATCGAGGACGCCCACTGGATCGACGACGTCAGCGAATCGATGTTGGCCGACTTCATGGTGGTCATTCCGCAGACCCCGTCGTTGGTGATGGTGACCTATCGTCCCGAATACCGTGGGGCTCTGAGCCGTGTCGCCGGTAGCCAGACGATTGCGCTTGCGCCGCTGAGTCGGCCGGACTCGGCAGCGTTGATCGCCGAACACCTGGGCACCGATCCGTCGGTGGCGGTACTTGCCGGGACGATCGCGGAGAGAGCGGCAGGCAATCCCTTCTTCGCCCAGGAACTGGTGCGTAATCTCGCCGAGCAGGGTGCGCTTCGAGGCGGACGCGGGTCGTACGTCCGCAACGTCGAGTACACGGACGTCACCATCCCGCCGACCCTGCACGCGACCATCGCTGCCCGCATCGATCGCCTCGACCCCGCGGGCAAGCGCACGCTGAACGCCGCGGCGGTGATCGGATCCCGGTTCGGCACCGAACTGCTCGTCGCGCTCGGCATCGACGACGTCGTGGACGAACTGGTCGCGGCCGAGTTGATCGACCAGGTGAAGTTCACCCAGCCCTCGGAGTACGTCTTTCACCACCCGTTGATCCGCGCAGTGGCCTACGAGTCGCAGCTGAAGGCCGACCGTGCAGAACTGCACCGACGGCTGGCATCGTCGATCGCGGAGCGCAATCCCGAGGAGGCCGACGAGAACGCCGCGCTGATCGCCGAACACCTGGAATCGGCTGGTGAGAGCCATGCCGCGTACGTCTGGCACATGCGGGCCGGCGCATGGTCGACCAACCGTGACATCATCGCCGCGCGCACCAGCTGGCACCGGGCGCGAGAAGTCGCAGATGCCTTGCCCTCAGACGACCCGGATCGCAGGGGGATGCGCATTGCACCCCGAACGCTGCTGTGCGCCACCGCGTATCGAACGGCGACCAACGTCTCTCATTCCGGCTTCGACGAACTGCGCGAACTGTGCGCCGCGGCGGGTGACAATCGGTCGTTGGCCATCGCGATGCTCGGCCAGATCACGGAGTGCATGCTGCACGGCCGCGCGCCGGAGGCGGTCCGACTGGTGTCCGAACAGACTGTTCTGCTCGAGACGATCGGAGACCCCGACCTGACTGTCGGGCTGGCCTTCGGCGCAATGGTCGTCTACCAGGAGACCGGTCAGATGACCGAACTACTGCACTGGACCCAGCGCGCGATCGACCTCGCCGACGGTGATGTCACCAAGGGCGGTTTCGTTCTCGGGTCGCCGTTGTCTCTGTCGATCCTGTTTCGCGGCCTTGCCCGGTTTTGGCTGGGGATTCCGGGCTGGCGAGCCGATTTCGACGACGCCCTCGCGATGGCCCGGAATGCCGACGCGCACACCTTCGCCAGCGCCGTCGTATACAAGTACGGCTCCGCGATCGTCAACCGTGTCCTGCTGCCCGACGCCACGGCGGTTCGTGATCTGGAGGAGGCGCTGGTGATCGCCGTGAACACCGGCGATCACACCACGTTGGCGCTGACCAGGTACATCACCGCCGGCGCCCTCATCGAAAGCGGCACCGACCGGGATCGCGGACTGCGATACCTCGCCGAAACGCGCGACCTGTGTCTGAGTGGGCAGTTCTTCGCGACCGAACTGCCGATCGTCGAGATCTACCTCGCCCGCGAGCGGGTGCGGCAGGGTGATGCCGATGACGCGATTCCGATCATGCGGGCATCGGTGGACACCATCTTCGCCAACGGGCAGTTCGGATTCAGCGTCATGTGCACCAGCATTCTGGTGGAGACATTGCTCGACCGTGCTGCCGATGGCGACCTGGCGGAGGCGGAGGAGGCGACCGCGAGACTAGCGAACGCGACCATCCAAGATCTGGTGGTGTGCGACGTCACGCTGCTCCGGCTTCGGGCGTTGCTGGCAAGAGCCCGTGGCGATGACACGGCGTATCGGCAGTTTTCCGACCGCTACCAGGCGAGGGTGACCAACCTCGGTTTCGAGGGTCACATGGCATTGGCAGAGTCGATGGCCGCAGGTCATCCCTCCAATACCGCCATCGCGGCGTTGTGTCCGCCGATCCCCGATACGGCGCCGCCCCTGTGAGAAGCCGAGCCGCACAACAGGATTCGGTCGTGCGGGGTGGCCACCCCCCAGCGCTGGGCAGGAGTCTCCAGTGGCGCGTCGTCCTCGACGAACGGCCAGCGCAGAGCTCCGTGGAAGATGTTGCCCGCCGTCATGCCGAGCGCGTCCTCCAGATCCGCCGTGGTCTTCGCCTCGATGCAGGGTCTGCCGTGCGCGTCGTTCATCACCACGTCCCGGATGGGCTCGGCGAGAACGGAATCCAGCGATGTCAGGACGGCGTCGGTCAGTCGTGCCCGCACGTCGTCGGGATCGGCGCCTGCCAGAAGATGATGCGGGGTGTGCAGGCCGAACACCGTGAGAGTCTGCGCGCCTGAACGCGAGAGTTCGTCGGACAGGATCGTCGGATCTCTCAGCGAGTGGCAGTAGATCTCACACGGCAGTGGATCGGGCACCGCACCTGCGACGGCCCGGTCGTATGCGGCGTCGAGTTGGCTGAGGTTCTCGTTGATGTGGAAGGTGCCGCTGAAAGCCTGTTCGGGACGCACGGTTTCGTCACGCAGCCGCGGTAGTCGTCGCAGCATCAGGTTTACCTTGACCTGAGCGCCCGGCGCCTGCGTGGGCTCCGGTTCGCCGAGTAGCCGCGCCAGAACCGTCGGGGTCACCCCGGCCAGCACGGTCTGCCCGTGGATCCGGCGTTCGGTCCCGTCGTGGCGGTAGGTGACCTCGCCGTCGGGGGTGAGCGCGTGAACGTCGGCGCCGGTGACGATGTCGGCGCCATGCCCGAATGCCGCTGCGGCGAGCGCGCCACTCACCGCGCCCATGCCGCCGATCGGGACGTCCCAGTCGCCGGTGCCGCCGCCGAGCAGGTGGTAGAGGAAGCACACGTTCTGCGCCAGTGACGGGTCGTCGGTGCGGGCGAAGGTACCGATCAACGCGTCGGTGGCCATCACGCCGCGGACCAGGTCGTTGCGCACCGCACCGGTGATCGCGTCGCCGATGGGCCTGGCGATCATCTCGTCCCATGCGGTGGCGGCGTCGGGATCGCCACATGCCAGCACGTGGTCCCGCGAGGTGCGTCTGGTCTGCAGCGGCTCGGTCAACGTCGGCCACAGCCGCCCGGTGACGGTGCGGCAGCGGCGATAGAACTCGTCGAAACCCGGTTGATCATCGGCCGCGCCGACGGCGTCGAACGTACTGTGCCGCCCCACCAGCAGGCCGGTCTCACCCGCGGTCGCGGGGTTCGGGGTGTAGGACGAATCGCGGCGGCGGGACAGCCGAACCCGGGCCCCGAGATCGTCGAGGATGCGCTTCGGCAGCAGGCTGACGAGGTAGGAGTAGCGCGACAGCCGGGCGTCCACGCCGTCGAACGCGTGCGCCGAGACGGCGGCGCCCCCGACGTGATTCAGCCGCTCGAGTACCCGCACCGTGCGGCCCGCTCGCGCCAGGTAGGCCGCGGCGACGAGGCCGTTGTGACCGCCGCCGATGATGACGACGTCGAAGCGATCGTCCGACGTCATGTCACCGAGGCGAGCGAAGCGACGGGAGATGTCACCGAGGCGAGCGAAGCGACGGGAGATGTCACCGAGGCGAGCGAAGCGACGGGGGACGTCATGGCTGCGGTCAGTTCAGGTAGCCCTCGACCTGATCGGGCGGACGCACCTGAGCCTGATCGGGATCCTGGCCGGTCCCACGAAGGGCCCGGCGTTGCCGAAGCAGGTCCCAACACTGGTCGAGCTGAACTTCCACGGCGCGCAGCCGTTGATGTTCCTCGGTTTCGTCGATCTCGCGGTGTTGCACCTTGGCCCGGAGCTCGCGCTCTTCGGCGACGAGCTGGTTGACCTCGGCGAGAATGTCACGGTCCTTGTCCACGCGACCAGTCTGCCCGACTACGGTGTTGGGCGTGGCGAGCGACAAGAAACCCGAGATCGAATTCCCCGACGGTCCTGCACCCGCTGAGCTGGTGATCGAAGACGTAGCGGTCGGCGACGGCGCAGAAGCAGTCCCCGGCGGCACCGTCACGGTGCACTACGTCGGCGTCGAGTACGACACGGGCGATGAGTTCGACAGCTCGTGGAACCGGGGCGAGTCGATCGAATTTCCCCTGCGCGGCCTGATTCAGGGCTGGCAGGACGGTATTCCTGGCATGCACGTGGGTGGACGGCGCAAGCTGACCATCCCGCCGGCCCAGGCGTACGGAGCGGCGGGCTCGGGGCACCGGCTGTCGGGCAAGACGTTGATCTTCGTCATCGATCTGCTCGACGTTCGCTGACCGGACTACCGACCGTTCCCAGGCGGCCATAGGCTGGCTGCCGACGATAGGGGGGCCTATGGCCGATTCGAAGTTCTACCGACGACAACCTGGCCTGGGCTGGCTTCTGGCTCTTCTGGTCGTTCCCGCGCTGATCGCCCTGATCGGTTGGGCCGGTACCGACCGCTCCGCCAACGACCCCGTACTCACCGCGCCGAGCGTGAACCCGTCGGCAACGCTCACGACGCCGGCGAGTCCTCCGGTCCCGACCACGACCGCAGGCATGCCTGCCGGGGGATACGCGCCGTTCTCGATCGTGCGCAACGGGAACGTTGGCGACCCCGCAGGCGCCATGGGCTTCACCGTTGCCGGTGAAGTACCCGACGAGGCGACGAAGACGTCATTGATCGACGCATTGGTGACGACGATGCCTGGCGCAAAGATCGTCGACGAACTCAAGATCACTCCCGGCGTCACGGTTCCCGACATCGCCGGACTGGGTGGGGTGTTCAGCGCGGCCATCGGCATTCCCGGCTTCGGCTTGAACCTCGTCGGTGACACTTTGACGTTGAGCGGCACCGCGCCCTCCGAGGAGCTGAAGGCGGCCGCTGAGTCGGCAGCCGCCGCAACGTGGCCGGGTGTGAAGATAGTCAACAACATTCAGGTCGAGGCCGCATCGGCACCACCTGCGCCGCCACCGGGTCCGGTCAGCGGAACGGGCCAAAGTGGGCCCTGCGCGACACTGCAGGCCGACGTCACTGCGCTGCTGCGCACGCCGATCAACTTCAGCACCGACGGCTTCACGTTGGCGCCGGACTCACGGCAGCTGGTGTCCCAGATCGCGGGCAAGCTGAAGGCCTGCCCCGATGTCAAGGTGGCTGTCGCCGGGTACACCGACAGCAGCGGCTCCGACGCGATCAACGTGCCTCTCAGTGCCAGCCGTGCCAAAGCCGTTGCGGATGGCCTTGTTTCGGATGGAGTGGCCGCAGGTGCGGTGACCTCGCGGGGTGCGGGCTCGGCCGATCCCGTCGCGGACAACGGCACCCCCGAGGGTAGAGCGCAGAACCGCCGCGTCGAGATCACGGTCAGCTGAGGAGATTCGACATGGACTTCGTCATCCAATGGGTGTGGTACCTGCTCGCGTTCCTCGCGGGGTCGCTGGTCGCATTGGCGCTCGCCGCGGTCACGATCAAGCACACCAGCGAGGAAGCCGCACGGGCCGACCTGTCCGGTGCGCCGGAATCGGAGGCAGCGAAATGACCGTGAACTGGTGGTTGGTGGCACTGGCGTTCGTGCTCGGTTTGGTCATCACGCTCGCCTTCATGGTCCGGAGGGTCGAGCGCGAAGTGCCCGTATCCGTCGCGGCGGGAGCGGCCGGTGCTGCGACCCCGGCGAAGCTCGTCGACTCGGGCAGCGATATCCCGCAGGCCGAGAAGGTCACCGCCGAAACAGTCGCCGCGACAACGGCTCCCGTTGAGGAACCACCGTACGGCGAGGGTTCGCTGCGGCTTGCGGTGGGATCGGCGGATGCACCGTCCGGCTACACGATCAAGGGCAACGAGGACTCGATGCTCTACCACTCACCGGAGAGCCCGACGTATAGGCGGACCATCGCCGAAGTGTGGTTCCGCGACGTGGAGACGGCAGAGGCGGCCGGCTTCAATCGGTGGGACAGCGGTAAGTCTCAGCGCGGCACGTAGCAGCTCAGGACGGGCCGGGGAGCCGCAGCAGCAGTCGCGCGCCGCCAAGCGGGCTGTCGTCCAATGTCGCCGTGCCGCCGTGCAATTCGGCCTGCTGCGCTACGAGTGCCAGGCCAAGGCCGGAGCCGGAATGCGACGCGGTCGAGCCCCTGCTGAACCGTTCGAACACCACCTTGCGTTCCTCTTCGGGCACGCCGCATCCGTCGTCGTCGATCGCGATCTCAACCCCAGCGCGTGAGCTGACCGCCGACAGCTGCACCCTGGTGGCGCCGCCGTGCTTGACGGCGTTGGCGATCGCGTTGTCGACGGCCAGTCGCAACCCCGCGGGCAAGCCGACGATGATCACCGTCGGCGCGGGTATCAGCGACACGTCCAACTCGGGGAAGACCCGCATCGCGTCGTGAGCGGCCCTGTCGAGTAGCTCGGTGATGTCGACGGGAACGTGGTCGTCGAACGTGGACAACTGGCCCTGGGCAAGTCGTTCGATCGCCGACAGCGTCGCCTCGATGCGCGTCTGGGTGCGGATGAGGTCGGTGAGCACCTCCTTGCGCTGTTCCTCTGGCATGTCGAGCGTGGACAGCACTTCGAGGTTGGTGCGCATGGCGGTAAGCGGAGTGCGCAGCTCGTGCGACGTCACCGCGGCGAAGTCGCGGGCCGACGCGAGCGCGGCCTTGGTGTTGTCCTGCTCCTCCCAAATGCGTTGCACCATGCCGTTGACCGCCTCGGCGATCTCGACCGCTTCGGTGGCACCCCGCACGTCGACGTCGGGTGCCTCACCGCCCACGTCGATCGCCCGCGTCTGCTGCGCGAGCCGCTTCAGCGGCCGCACCGCGAAGGCGGCAAGCAGCCAGCCTGCGACCGCGGCGGCGCCGATCGCGAACAGGCAGATGATGATGACCCGCCGGTGCAGGTTGTAGGTGTCGGTGATGGTGAAGTCGTAGGTGGCGCCGACGGCAACCGACATCGGCTCCGGCGCCCGGATCTCGACCGTGCGCACCCGGTACCGCACACCGTTGACGTAGGTGTCGGCGTAGCCGGGCGACAACTCGGGCAGGATCACGTTCGAGTTCGACGTCACCTCGCTGTCCTTGCGCACGGTGATGATCGCGTCCTGATCGTTGGGCGACTTCGGGATCTGGTCGAGCCCTCGCGGCAGGAACGGGATCGCGAAACCGGCGGCCTCGTCGAGACGACGGTCGAGGCGCTCCTTGCGGTCGTTGGTGATGCCGACCCAGACGATGGTGCCGACGATGCCGACCACGATCGCCGCCGCGATGGCGGTGGCGAACGCGACGCGGGTTCGAAGCGACGGGGTGCGCCGGAAGTACCGCGACAGGCGATTCATCGGCGCGCTACTTCACTGGGTCCGGAGGACGAATCCCACCCCGCGCACGGTGTGCAGCAGGCGAGGCGCGCCGTTGGCCTCGAGCTTGCGCCGCAGGTATCCGATGAACACGTCGACCACGTTGGTGTCGGCCGCGAAGTCGTAGCCCCAGACCAGCTCGAGAAGCTGGGCTCGGGACAGCACCGCGGTCTTGTGTTCGGCCAGCACCGCGAGCAGGTCGAACTCGCGCTTGGTCAGGTCGACGTCGACGCCGTTGACGCGGGCGCGCCTGCCAGGGATGTCGACCTCGAGCGGGCCAACGGCGATGGTCTCCGACGAGAACGTCGCGGTGGCGCCACGCCGGCGCAACAGCGCCTTGATCCGCGCCACCAACTCGGCCAGTACGAACGGCTTGACCAGGTAGTCGTCGGCGCCCGCCTCGAGGCCGGCGACGCGGTCGTCGACCGAGCTGCGCGCGGACAGCACGCACACCGGGACGTCGTTGTCCATCGCGCGCAGCGCGGTCACCACGCTGACGCCGTCCAGCACGGGCATGTTGATGTCGAGCACGATGGCGTCGGGCCGCGTCTCGGTCGCGCTGCGCAGAGCCTCGGCGCCGTCGACCGCGGTCGACACGTCGAATCCGGACAGCCGGAGCCCACGCTCCAACGACGCGAGCACGTCGGGATCGTCGTCGACCACGAGCACTCGGGGGGATGAACCTCCGCTGTCCATAGGGTCATCTTGCCCGATGACCCTCTCCGGGCGTGTTAGGCGCGGGACGGCGCCTGCGATGCCGTCTGTGAGAGTTCATGCCGCGTCCCGACCAAACAGCCGTTACCAGTGCTAACTTCATCAATCGTGCATCCCACCGGTCCTCACTTGATCGTCCAACCCGACGATGGCCTCGGGCCGGTCCGAGAATTCATCGAATCCGCGCAGAAGTCGCTTCTGATCAAGCAGTTCACCTTCACCTCCGAAGACCTGATCGCCGCCGTCATCGGCCGCAGGAACGCGGGCGTCGACGTGCGGGTGATGCTCAACGCGGCGCGCTCCGGCGGGGACCGGGCCAATGACGAGACCTTTGAGCGGTTCCTGGCCGCCGGGATCGACGTGCAGTGGGCCAACCCCAAGTTCTATGTGTCGCACGAAAAGTCGATCGTGGTCGACGAGGAGGCGGCCCTGGTCGCGACGTTCAACCTCTGCGAGAAGTACTTCACCCTCACCCGCGACTACGGTGTGATCACCCACGACTCCCGAAACGTGGCCCAGATCGTCGAGGTGTTCGAGGCCGACTGGAGCCACCGCGACTGGGAGCCGACGGACAGCCACGGCCTGTCGTGGAGCAACTCCAACTCGCGACTCCACATGGCCCAGTTCATCGATTCCGCCACCCACCGCCTGGACGTCCAGCACCCCAAGTACGTCGACGCGGTGATCCTCGACCGCATCATCGACGCCGCGCAGCGCGGGGTGAAGGTGCACGTGCTCTGCGGCGGCAAGCACGGCATCAGTGACTGGGACGTGCTCGACACCTTCGCCTCGCTGCGCACGTTGCGCAGGTTCGGCGTCAAGGTGCACAAGCAAAAGAACCTCAGGGTGCACGCCAAGCTGCTGATCGTCGACGACGAGCGGGCCCTTGTCGGTTCGATGAACATCGACCGCAGTGCCTTCGATCTGCGCCGCGAACTGGGCATCACGGTCACCGACGAAGCCGTGGTCGCGCGCCTGCGAGCCGTCTTCGACGAGGACTGGCGGCTCTCACACCAGTACGACCCGCCCGACCCGCTCGATCCGGCCCAACACCACGAGGACGACTTCCCCCACGACCCGGAACTCGTGCATGAGTGAGGGGCCATTGCCGCCTGCGGAACGGGTGTCGCTCGCGACCTTGGCCTTGACCTTCAACCACATCGCACTGGCGTCGTTCGGCGGTGGCCTTTCCGCGTGGTCGCGCGAGGTGATCGTGGTCGAGAAGAAATGGATGGGCGAGAACGAGTTCCTGTCCGCCATGACCATGTGCCGGATCCTGCCCGGTGCCAACCAGGTGAACATGGCGGTATTCGTCGGCACCAAGATGCGCGGGATGCCAGGGGCGGTCGCGTCGGTCATCGGGCTGTGCTTCATGCCACTGGCGATCGTCTTGTTCATGGCGTGGCTCTACTTCCAGTTCAGGGAGGTGCCCGCGGTCAAGGGGGTGCTGCACGGGGCGTCCGCGGCCGCCGTCGCGCTGACGTTGGCGATGGTGGTCAAGACCGGACAGAAGTGCCTGACCGGTGTGATCCCGGTGGCGCTGTTCGGACTCGCGTTCGTGCTCAACGGCGTGCTGCGCTGGCCGCTGCTGGGAGTACTCGGCATCGTCGCGCCCCTCGCCCTCATCTGGGCCTGGCCTAGGGGGCGCAAGGAAGAAGCCGCGGCGTGAGCACCTATCTGCAACTCATCGTCCTGTTCGGCTCCCTGTCGCTGATGTCGATCGGTGGCGGCAACGCCGTGCTGCCCGAGATGCATCTTCGGGCCGTGAAACAAGACCATTGGGTGACCGACGGCCAATTCGCCGACCTCTTCTCGATCTCGCAGACCGCGCCGGGGCCGAGCATCCTCATCGTCGGCATGATCGGCTACGCCGCCGGGCTGCCGGTCGGCGGCGTCGCGGGCGGCATCCTTGGCGGCGTGATCGCGACGGCGGCCATGGTGATTCCCGCCGCGTCGCTGGTCTACGGCATCACACTGTTCTGGCAGAAGGCCGAGCAGTCGAAATGGCGGATCGCGGTCGAGAAGGGCTTCGCGCCACTGACCGTCGGTCTGATCCTGGCCTCGTCTTTGGTGATGAGCCGGGCCGCCGACCACGACTGGAAGGCGTACGCGCTGACTGCGGTGTGCACGTTGATCTTCGTGCGCAGCAAGATCAACCCGCTGTTCATCGTCGCGATCGCCGGGGTGGTCGGCTACTTCGGCATCGTCTGACCGCGATTTGTGCACGCTGGGTTGCGATCATCAGCGCGACCCAGCGTGCACAAATCGCTCGGGGACACGCAGGAAGGCTTTGACCTCATCCATTGTTGAGGTTTTACGGTGATGACATGAGCATGGAAATGGTGGCCAGCCGGGCCTTGTATCGGCAGCGGCACGCAACCGGCGGCGATCTGCGCGCGTTGGCGAACCGCACGCTGCTGAGGCGCATCTGGCGGTTCTCGGCGCGCCACCACCGTCGACTGGGCGGATTCGTCGCGATCAGCGTGGTGGGTGCGCTGCTTGCCGTGTCCACACCGGTGCTTGCGGGCCGGGTGGTCGACGCCATCGTGCATGGTGCGGACGCGAGGAGCAATTCAGGTTTCAGCGCACCGTCCACAGTCGTCGTCATCGCATCGATCATCGCGGTCGTGGCGCTGGCCGAGGCCGCGGTCGGACTACTGACGCGCTGGCTGTCGTCCAACATTGGCGAGGGTTTGATCCTCGACCTGCGGACCGCCGTGTTCGACCACGTCCAGCGGATGCCGGTGGCGTTCTTCACCAGAACCCGAACGGGCGCACTGGTCAGCCGTCTCGGCAACGACGTCGTCGGCGCGCAGCGGGCCTTCTCCGACACGCTGTCTGGCGTGGTGGGCAACCTGGTCACGCTGGCGTTGACGCTCACCGTGATGCTGAGCATCTCGTGGCAGATCACCGTGCTGTCCCTTCTGCTGACCCCGCTGTTCCTGCTGCCCGCCCGCCGCATCGGTCGCACCATGGCCACGCTGAGCCGCGAGAGCGCGATCTACAACGCGACGATGAATACCCAGATGACCGAACGCTTCTCGGCGCCAGGCGCGACGCTGGTCAAGCTCTTCGGCGACCCGGTGCGCGAGTCCGAGGAATTCACGGTGCGCGCCGACCGGGTCCGCGAGATCGGCGTGCGGACGTCGATGCTGCAGTCCACCTTCATGAACTCGCTGACCTTGATGTCGGCCCTCGCGCTCGCCTTGGTGTACGGCCTCGGTGGTGTGCTGGCCATCGGCGGACACCTGCAGGCGGGTGCGATCGTGTCGCTGGCCCTGCTGTTGACCCGGCTCTACGCACCGCTGACGGCACTGGCCAACGCGCACGTCGAAATCGCCAGTGCGCTGGTCAGTTTCGAGCGGGTGTTCGAGGTGCTTGACCTGACGCCACTGATCCGAGAGCGGCCCGGCGCGGTGCCGGTGCCCCGCGGTTCGGTCGGTGTCGAGTTCGACGACGTCCGCTTCGGCTACCCGTCGGCGGACAAGGTGTCGCTGGCCTCGCTGGAAGAGGTCGCGGTCCTCGACAACCGCGGCGGTGACGAAGTGCTGCACGGGATTTCGTTCACTGCGGCGCCCGGACAGATGGTCGCCCTCGTGGGGTCCTCCGGTGCGGGCAAGTCGACGATCGCGTCGCTGGTGGCCCGGCTCTACGACGTCGACTCCGGCACCGTGCGACTGTCGGGCGCCGACGTGCGCGACGTGACGTTCGCGTCGCTGAAGGAGACGGTCGGCGTCGTCACTCAGGACGGGCACCTCTTCCACGAGTCGATCCGCTCGAACCTGACGCTCGCGGCACCCGGCGCCGACGACGATCAGCTATGGGAGGCCTTGCGGCGCGCCCGGCTGGCCGACGTCGTTGCCGACATGCCCGACGGGTTGGACACCGTGGTCGGCGAACGCGGGTACCGGCTGTCGGGCGGGCAGCGCCAGCGCCTTACCATCGCGCGCCTGCTGCTGGGATCCTCGCGGGTAGTGGTGCTCGACGAGGCGACGGCGTCGCTGGACTCCGAGTCGGAGGCCGCCGTCCAGCAGGCGTTGGCCGAGGCACTCGCCGGCCGCACGTCGATCGTGATCGCCCACCGACTGTCGACGATCCGCGCGGCCGACCAGATCCTGGTGGTCGAGGACGGCCGGATCGTGGAGCGTGGCACGCACCCGCAGTTGCTGGCCCGCCGCGGGCGGTACGCCGAGTTGTACGAGACGCAGTTCCGCGACGACGTGGCTGCGGCGTGACGCCGGTTAATTAGTTGTGCTTCGTGGGAACCTTGAGTACGGGGATCGACGGCGTCCGCGATGTCGTAGGGATGGGATAGACAAGAGCTGATGGGTGGTGGAGAGATGCGTGCTGGGGAATCGGGGCTTCGCTCCGAGCCGGCCATTGCGCCGCCGCCGCGTCGGATCAGGTCGGCGTCGGACATCCTTCGGCTGCTGCCCTACCTGTTGCCGTACCGGGTGCGGTGGACCGCGATGCTCGTCGCCGCACTCCTCAGCCTCGGCGCCACCGTCACGATCCCGCTGATGACCAAGGCCGTGATCGACGGGCCCATCCGCCACCAGAACCAACAGCAGTTGTGGGTTCTCGGCACCGCAGCCACGGCCTTGCTGGTGTCGGAGGCGGTGCTCTGGTTCATCCGCCGCTGGCTGGTGGCACGCGCCACCATGGGCGTCGAGGCCGACATCCGCAAGGACCTCTACGCCCGTCTGCAGATCCTGCCGATGTCCTTCCACGGGCAGTGGCAGTCCGGACAGCTGCTGTCGCGGGTGATGAACGACCTGAGCACCATCCGCCAGTTCCTGTCGTTTGGGCTGCTGTTCCTGCTTCTCAACGTCATCCAGATCATCGTGGTGACCGGCATCCTGCTGGCCATGTACTGGCCGCTCGGCGTCGTGGTGGTGGTGTCGATCGTGCCGATCACCGTGACCGTGCTGCACTTCGAGCGCCAGTACACCAAGCTCTCCCGCCTGGCCCAGGACCAGTCCGGCAACGTCGCGACTCACGTCGAGGAGCAGGCGCTCGGGCTGCGGGTGGTCAAGGCCTTCGGCCGCGAGGAGTACGCGTATCAGCGGTTCGACGAGCGTGCCACCGACCTTTTCGACACCGAGGTCCGCAAGGTCGGCGTCTCGGCGAAGTTCTGGACGCTGCTCGAGGCCATCCCGACCGGCAGCCTGATCGTCGTGCTGGGCTTGGGCGCCTACGCGGCGGGCAACGGCTTGGTGTCCATGGGCACGTTGGTCGCCTTCATCACGATGATGCTGTCGCTGGTGTGGCCTATCGCCTCGCTGGGGTTCCTGCTGTCGATGACGCAGGAGTCGATGACGGCGGCCAACCGCGTCGCCGAGATCTTCGACGCGCCGCTCGAGATCACCGACGGCCCCGACGGCGAAACCCCGCGAGGTGGCCGGCTGGAGCTGATCGACGTCGGATTCCGGTTCCCCGATTCGGCGACGTGGTCACTGCGCCATGTCGATCTGACCGTCGAACCCGGTGAGACGCTCGCGCTGGTCGGCTCGACGGGTTCGGGCAAGTCGGTGCTGGTGTCGCTGCTGTCGCGGCTGTATGACGTCACCGAGGGTGCGATCCTCATCGACGGGACCGACATCCGCGAGCTGTCGTTGCCCGCGCTGCGGCAGGCCGTGGCCACCGCCTTCGAGGATCCGACGCTGTTCTCGATGTCGGTGGACGAGAACCTCAAGCTGGGCAGGCCGGACGCGACCAATGACCAGATGGCGCAAGCCATCACGGTTGCCGCGGCCGACTTCGTCTACGACCTGCCGTTCGGATTGGACACCCGGATCGGCGAGCAGGG
The DNA here is from genome assembly GCF_014202335.1 of Mycobacterium sp. AZCC_0083. Classification (GTDB taxonomy): domain Bacteria; phylum Actinomycetota; class Actinomycetes; order Mycobacteriales; family Mycobacteriaceae; genus Mycobacterium. The sequence continues at coordinate 258,777 of NZ_JACHGP010000004.1, forward strand.
CATGAGCCTGTCCGGCGGGCAGCGGCAACGGCTCTCGTTGGCAAGGGCGCTGCTCGCTGCCCCGTCGATCCTGGTACTCGACGACACGCTGTCGGCACTCGACGTGCACACCGAGGCCGTGGTCACCGAGGCGCTGCGCCGCATCCTTGGATCGGTGACCGGCGTCGTCGTCGCGAACCGCGCCTCGACGGTGCTGCTCGCCGACCGGGTGGCATTGATCGAGGGCGGGACCATCACGCGCGTCGGCACGCACACCGAATTGCTCTCCGACGCACCGGAGTACCGCTATCTGTTGGCAGCTGATGACGACCTCGACGACGGAGCCGAGCGCAGCTGCGAGTGGGAGCAGGACGAGGACCGCAACCGGCTCGACCATCTGTACGAGGAGCGCGGGGCGGCCGAACCGCGCGAAGACGGGCGCGAGCGGGAAGCGGCGGAACGCCGATGAGCGCTTGCGCGAAGAGTAGACGGCACCGATGACCACCACGGACTGGCGGGGACGGGCCGTCACCAATGACGACGACGATCTGCCCATCGACGAATCGGTCTCGCGCCGCCGCGAGGCCCGCACGCTCCTGGGTTCGCTGCTGCGGCCCTACGCCACCGCGGTCGCACTGCTGGCGATCGTCGTCGTGCTGGAGAACGCCGCCCGGCTGTCGGTGCCGCTGCTGGTGCAACGCGGCATCGATCAGGGCATCCCGCCGATCGTGGACGGCCGCTCGTCGCGCGAACTGCTGCTGATCGTCGCGACACTCTGCGGTGTGGTGCTGGTACAGGCCGTCAGCCGGATGTACTTCCTGCGCCGCGCTGGGCGGATCGGTCAAGAAGTGCTACTCGAGTTGCGCCGCAGGATCTTCCGGCACTTCCAGCGTCTCGACGTCGCCTTCCACGATCGTTACACCTCCGGCCGCGTGGTCGCCCGCTCGACCAACGACGTCGAGGCCATCCAGGACATGCTGGAGACCGGGTTCGACGGTCTGATCACCGCAGTCCTGACGCTCGTGGGGACGTCGGTGCTGCTCGTCGTGCTCGACGTGCGGCTGGGCCTGATGTGTCTTGGCGCCTTCCCGGTGCTAGTGGCGCTGGTGTGGTGGTTCCGCACGCAGTCGGCGAAGACCTACAAGAAGGTGCGCGAAAACGCCGCCCTGGTGATCGTGCAATTCGTCGAGACGATGACGGGCATCAAGGCGGTGCAGGCCTACCGCCGCGAGCCGCGCAACCAGGAGATCTTCGAAGACGTCGCCGACCAGTACAAGAACATCAACGAGAAGGCCTTCAAGCTGCTCGCGGTGTTCATGCCGGGGGTCCGGCTGGTCGGCAACATCACCACCGGAATCGTGCTCCTCTACGGCGGCTACCGGGTGCTGGAGGGCGAGATGACCCTTGGCACCCTGACCGCCTTCCTGCTGTATCTGCGGATCTTCTTCGAGCCGATGCAGGAGATCTCGCAGTTCTTCAACACCTTCCAGTCGGCCGCTGCGGCGCTGGAGAAGATCGCAGGAGTGCTTGCCGAGAAGCCGGGCATCGAGGATCCGCCGCAGCCGGTGCATCTGCAAGAGGTCAACGGCGACATCGGCTTTCACGGCGTGCATTTCTCCTACGCACCGGGCCGCCCCGTGCTGCCCGATCTGACCCTGCAGATACCGGCCGGCCAGACCGTTGCCCTCGTCGGCACCACGGGCGCAGGCAAGACCACCATCGCGAAGCTGATCGCCCGGTTCTACGACCCCGTCGACGGCTCGGTGACACTCGACGGCGTCGACCTCCGAGATCTCGCGCAGGCCGAACTGCGCCGCCACATCGTGATGGTCACCCAGGAGAACTTCATGTTCGAGGGCACCGTCGCCGACAACATCCGGTTCGGCAGACCCGACGCCAGCGACGACGAGATGCGCGACGCCGCAAGGGCGGTCGGTGTGGACCGGTTCATCGAGGGACTCGTCGACGGATACGACACCGACGTAGCCAAGCGCGGCGGCCGGTTGTCGGCGGGCCAGCGACAGCTGATCGCATTCGCGCGGGCGTTCCTCGCCAACCCCGCCGTGCTGATCCTCGACGAGGCCACCTCGTCGCTGGACATCCCCAGCGAGCGGTTGGTGCAGCGGGCGCTGGCGACCGTGCTGACCGACCGCACCGCCGTGGTCATCGCGCACCGGCTGTCCACGGTCCAGAGCGCGGACCGCGTGCTCGTCCTCGAACACGGCCGCATCGTCGAGGACGGTCCGCCCGACGAATTGATCACCCGCGACGGCAGATACGCCGCACTGCACCGGGCCTGGGTCGACTCGCTGGCCTGAGGGCCACCCACCACCTCGAGACTGCTGTCAGATCGCAATTGTGGTGTAGATCGCGATCTCACCGCAGTTTCGGCGCGCTGAGGTTAGGGGATCAGCCGGAAACTCCTGGCCCTCGACACCGCCTCGTGCCTGGTGCGGGTACCGAGTTTCGCTGCCGCGCTGCGCAGGTAGCTCTTGACCGTCTCCGGTTTCAGCGAAAGACGTTGGGCAGCTTCGCTGTTCGTGCATCCCAGAGCTACTTGGGCGAGCACGTCGAGCTCACGCGTCGTCAACGGCGTGCTGACCGCGGGCGTGTACCCGCCCAGCGCCGCGGCGAGGCGGTCGGCGAGCGTGCGCAACTGTGCCCGGGTGCCGGGTGCGACCGTGCCGTCGGATGCCAGCCGCCGCAGTTCGGCGTGCACCTCGCGGATCGCCTCGGGGGAGGCCACGCTGTCGCCGAATCCGGCGAGGTGTGCCTCGCGCAGTCGCAGTCGCCGGTCCACCTCGTCGCGAATGCGCAGCTCGTCCGACAACCGCCGCGCCGAGGCGACCATCAGGTTGGCCGCTCGCCCGCCGATTGGCGCGCCTGCGCGGTAGGCGCCGTACAACATCGCCCTGGCGGTGCCGTCCACGACGACGGGAACGGCAAGCACCGACTGGATGCCCTCCGAGAGCACGGGGGTGTCGTAGTCGTGGGTGATGTGCGAGGAGTTGCGATAGTCGGCCACCGACATCGGCCGTCCCGCGACCATGCTGGCGCCGCCGAGCCCCGACTTCGACCGGACCACCAGGCCGCGCAACAGCCCGGTCCTGGTCCCGACGAACTCGCTCAGCAGCAACGCATCGCCGTGCACCTCGCCGCCGAACAACACGGGAACACCGCCCTCCGCCGCGACATAGCGCAGCTCGGCACGCAGCGCGTCCGTGTCACGCGGGCGCAGCAGCGGCGAACGGGCGGACACGGGATTCCCCTCCTTCGGGGGTAGCGAACCTGTGAGTGTGACGTGGATCCTATCTGTCATGGGGACCAACACCGATCGCTACCGCACTGCCCGTGATCAACTCGTCGCCCTGATCAGCGACTACGACAAGGCGGTCGATGCCTTCGCGTGGCCGCAGCTGACGGGCTCGTTCAACTGGGCGACCGACTGGTTCGACGTCATCGCCCGTGACCCGTCCACCGCCGACCGCGTCGCGCTGTGGATCGTCGAGCAGGACGGTTCGGAGCAGACTGTGACGTTCGGCGACATGGCGGATCGCTCCGATCGGGTGGCGACATGGCTCGAGCGGCTCGGCGTCGTCAGGGGGGACCGCGTCATCCTGATGCTGGGAAACCAGGTCGAGCTGTGGGAGTCGATGCTGGCGGTGGCCAAGCTCGGCGCCGTCATCATGCCGACTACCAGCGCACTAGGTCCGGCCGATCTCGCGGACCGGATCGCCCGCGGCGGCGCTGACGTCGTGATCGCCAACGCCGTGGATACCGCGAAGTTCGACGGCGCGGCGGGAGACTTCACCCGCATCGTGATCGGCGAACCCGTTGCCGGCTGGCACTCGTACACGGAAGCCGACGACACCGAGACCGCCGGTCCCTTCGCCGCAAGGACCACCGTCGACGATTCGATGCTCGTCTACTTCACCTCGGGCACCACCAGCAAGCCCAAGCTGGTCGAGCACTCGCAGATCAGCTACCCGGTGGGACACATGTCGACGATGGCGTGGATCGGCCTGCGCCCCGGCGACGTGCACCTCGCGATCAGCTCACCCGGCTGGGCCAAGCACGCGTGGAGTTGCTTCTTCGCGCCGTGGATCGCCGAGTCGACGATCTTCGTCTACAACTACGCGCGGTTCGACGCGGCCGCGCTTCTGCATCAGATCCGCCGGGCCGGGGTCACCACGTTCTGCGCGCCGCCGACGGTGTGGCGCATGCTGATTCAGTCCGACCTCGGTGCCAGGCCCGATGGTCTTCGCGAGGTGCTCGGCGCTGGGGAACCGCTCAACCCCGACGTCATCGCCCAAGTCGAACGGGCCTGGGGGCTGACCATCCGGGACGGGTTCGGCCAGACCGAGACGACGCTGTCGGTGGGCAACACGCCCGGCCAACCCGTCAAGGCCGGATCGATGGGCCGCCCGATGCCGGGTGTCCCGGTGGTGCTGATCGACCCACTCTCCGGAGAGCTCGCCGAGGAAGGCGAGATCTGCCTCGACCTCAGCGCGGGTCCGCGGAACCTGATGACCGGCTACCTCGGCGACCAGGAACGCAACGACGCGGTGATGGCAGGCGGTTACTACCACACCGGCGACGTGGCAAGCCGCGATGAGGACGGCTACATCACCTACATCGGCCGCACCGACGACGTGTTCAAGTGCTCCGACTACAAGGTGTCGCCGTTCGAACTGGAGAGCGTGCTCATCGAACACCCCGCCGTCGTCGAAGCGGCCGTGGTGCCGCAGCCCGACGCCACCCGGCTTGCCGTGCCGAAGGCGTACGTCGCGCTGGCCGATGGCTGGGCCGCCGATGCCGAGACCGCAAGGTCGATCCTCGAGTACGCCCGCGACCACCTCGCGCCGTACCTGAAGGTGCGCCGCGTCGAGTTCTTCGAGCTGCCGAAGACGATTTCGGGCAAGATCCGCCGCGTCGATCTGCGCAAGCGCGAGGATGAGGCACACCGATCGGGCTCCCCGATCGAGACGGAGCACCGCTACGAAGACCTGGTAGGTGAGCGATGAAGTCCCAAGACGCCGGACCCACCGACACCCCGATCATCGAGGAGACCATCGGAGCGAACTTCGCGCGGATCGCCGCTCGGCATCACGACAACGACGCACTCGTCGACGTCCAAAGCGGCAGGCGTTGGACGTACGGCGAACTCGACGCCGAGGTCGACGTGATGGCGCGCGGCCTGATGGCGCTCGGGATCGTCAAGGGCGACCGCGTCGGCATCTGGGCGCCGAACTGCCCCGAGTGGACGATCGTGCAGTACGCGTCGGCCAAGATCGGCGCGATCCTGGTCAACATCAACCCCGCCTACCGCACGCACGAGCTGGCCTACGTGCTCAACCAGTCGGGGGTGCGCACGCTGATCGCCGCGTCGGCGTTCAAGTCCTCCGACTACAGGGGCATGGTCGACGAGGTGCGGCCAGAGGCCCCCGCGCTACGCGAGGTCGTCTTCCTCGACACCGACGACTGGGCGAAGGTCCGCGACGGCGCCAAGGCGATCACGGCCGACGAACTGGCGACGCGCATGGCCGGGTTGACCAATGACGAACCGATCAACGTTCAATACACCTCGGGGACAACGGGTTTCCCCAAGGGGGCGACGTTGTCGCACCGCAACATCCTGAACAACGGGTACTTCACCACCGATCTGCTCAACCTGGCGTCCGGCGACCGGCTGTGCATTCCCGTGCCCTTCTACCACTGCTTCGGCATGGTGCTTGGAAACCTGGGCTGCACGACGCACGGGGCCACGATGGTGATCCCAGCGCCTGGATTCGACCCGGGGGCAACGCTTTTGGCCGTTGAGCAGGAGCGGTGCACCGCGCTCTACGGCGTGCCGACGATGTTCATCGCGATGTTCGGCCATCCCGACTTCGGCACGCGCGACCTGTCATCGCTGCGCACCGGGATCATGGCGGGCTCGGTCTGCCCGGTCGACGTGATGAAGCGCTGCGTCAACGAGATGAACATGAGCGAGGTTTCCATCGCCTACGGCATGACCGAGACCTCGCCCGCGTCGTGTCAGACCCTGATCGACGACGACCTGGACCGGCGGACCTCGTCGATCGGGCGGGCGCATCCGCACGTGGAGATCAAGATCGTCGACCCCGACACCGGCGCCGTCGTCGACAGGGGCCAACCCGGTGAGTTCTGCACGCGCGGCTACAACGTGATGCTCGGGTACTGGCAGGACGAGGCCAAGACCCGCGAGGCCGTCGACGCCGACGGCTGGATGCACACCGGCGATCTGGCGGTGATGCGCGAGGACGGCTACTGCAACGTGGTCGGCAGGATCAAGGACATGGTGATCCGCGGCGGGGAGAACATCTACCCGCGCGAGATCGAGGAATTCCTCTACACCCACCCCGACATCGAGGACGCCCAGGTCATCGGCGTCCCCGACGAGCGCTACGGCGAGGAGACCTGCGCATGGATCCGGATGAGGCCCGGCCGCGCGCCGCTCGACGCCGACGCGGTGCGCAGTTTCGCGGACGGCAAGCTGGCGCACTACAAGATTCCGCGCTACGTCCACGTCGTCGATGAGTTCCCGATGACCATCACGGGCAAGGTCCGCAAGGTCGACATGCGCGCCGAAAGCGTTCGGCTGCTTGGCCTCTAGGGCTCAGCCCAGCAGCTGGATGACCTCCTGGCGCACACGTGTCAGTTCGGCGCCCAGCTCGACCAGCACCTGGGCGGCGATGCCCTCGCCCTCGCGAATCAGGCCGAGCAGAATGTGCTCGGTGCCGATGTAGTTGTGGCCGAGCTGCGCCGCCTCGCGCAAGCTCAGCTCCAGCATCTTCTTGGCGCGCGGGGTGAAGGGGATGTGGCCCGACGGCGCCTGCTGGCCCTGGCCGATGATCTCCTCGACCTGGCTGCGGACACCTTCGAGAGAGATGCCCAGCGAATCCAGCGACTTGGCTGCTACGCCTTCACCCTCGTGGAGCAGCCCAAGGAGGATGTGCTCGGTGCCGATGTAGTTGTGGTTGAGCATCCGGGCCTCTTTCTGAGCCAAGATGACAACGAGGCGTCCGCGATCTGTAAAACGTTCGAACATGGGTGGTTACCTGCTCTCACTAACCATCGGGTACTGCCGTCTACTGTATTCGCTGCTCGGCTTTTAGCCCTCAGGCCAACAGCGGGCTCAGTCGGTCCGCACACTCGGCGAGCACCGGTACCTGACGCGCCAGCAGCTGATCCTGCTCGGCGCGGGCGGACATCGCGACGGCGGCTACGAGAGCTCCCGCGGCCGACCGGATCGGCACTGCCACACAAGCGGAATCCGGACGGAGTTCGCCAGTCTGGGTGGCAAAGCCCTGCTCGCGCACCGCATTCAGCTGTTCGGCCAACCCGGGTGGCGTCGCGGTCAGCAGCGCTTCGACGTCGTGCTTCTCGGCGAGCAGCAGCTTGCCGACGGCACAGGCGTGCAAGCGATGGTTGAGCACCGATTCGTCTGCGGGCGGTGGATATTCGCTATCGGAGTCCGCGATGCGCACCGAGGTGTTGGTGAAGTAGAACAGGTGCACGCCGAACCGCACCGAGAGACGCAGTTCGGCGAGAACGTCGCGCGCCGCGGTGCACACCGTCGGCGTCACCGCGGCGTCGATCAGCACCCCCATTCGCGGACCGAGGGAGAAGCCGGAAAGGTCGGGCAATCGCACGATGTAGCCATCGGCGACAAGGAGATTCAGCAGCCGGTAGGTGGTCGCCGACGGCAGTTTGAGGCGGTCCGCGATCTCCTTTGCCGTCACGCCGACGCCCGCGAGGGCGACCGCCTCGAGTACCTGCAGCGCGCTCTGCACGGCCTTGGGCTGACGGCCCGAGAGCGCGCCGTCGGCGGGGCTCACCGGCGCACCTCCCACGGGTTGTAGTCGGCGAACACGTCGCCTGCGACCGTCTCGTCGAACACCCCGACCCGCTGGGCAAGGTCGGGAACGGCACGCCTGCGCAGCGCGAACAACGCGAGGCCCGTCGCCAGCAGGCACGCGTACACGACCGTCGCGATCCAGACGGGGGAGTCGACCGTCAGCGCTGCCCACACGATGATGGCGATCATCAGGACGGCGGTGGTGATGCCGACCAACAACGGGGTACGCGTCAGCTCACCGATCCGACGCAGAAACGCCGGCGTCGCAAGGCAAACCAACAGGTATGCACCGACATAGCCGTGTGCCGACAGCGCGAGGAGGCCGAGCATCACGTCGCGGCTTGAGCCTGCGATGAACAGATACCCGACGGGCACCGCGACGATGATCGGCATCGCAACGCACAGTGCGACGTGCGGTGTCCGGTACACGCGGTGTGCCCGTCCGATCCGTTCCGACACCACGCCTTCGCGGCCCATCGCGAACAAGGTGCGCGACAACGCGGTGGCGGAGCCGATCACGCAGGCGAACCACGATGCGGTGATGCCGAGTTCCATGACGATCGACAGCGCAGTCGCACCTGCGCCTGCGGACGCCGGCAGGGTCAGCACGATCGGGACGGAACCGATTCCTGCGCGGATGGTTCCGGTCGACTGCATGGCCGCGGCGAACGCGTAGAGCACGCCGAGGGCGACCGGCGTCCACCGGATGGCGCGCGGCACGGTGACGAACGGCCGCTGCGCCTCCCTGGCCACCGTACCGGCGCTCTCGAACCCGACGTACGAGGTGATGGCCAACAGCAGGGCGAAGCCCAATGCGGAATGCGTTTCGGGGGCAGTGGTTTTCGGCGGATCGTGGCCGCTTGCGACGGCGGTGGTGAACGCGATCACCAGGACCACGGCGGCGACCACGATCGCGAACACCTCGACGGTCAGAGAAGTCTTGGCCGACAGCCGGACGCCGCGCACCATCAGGGTCAACGCAACCGCACCGACGATGACCGCCAGCACGGCGATCGTGACGGGGCCGTCGGGTATCCCGGTGCGGCCGAGCAGCGCGCTCAGGTAGCTCCCCGCGCCAAGGACGCTCGCCATGGCCGCCGCGGCGTAGCCGATCACCACCGACCAACCCGCCGCAATGCCCGGCACCGGGCCAAGCCCCTTGACGGTGTAGCTGTACAGCCCGCTCACCGCGACCATCCGGGTGGCGAACTGACTGACGCAGTATCCGACCGCGGTCATCAGCAAGGCGGTGACGATGAACGCGGCCAGCGCCCAGCGGCCTGCGGCAGGGATGACGAGCGCCGGCAGGGTCACCATCACCGCCGACGGCGCCACCGCCGACACCGACTGGCCAAGCACCTGGGTGAACGACAGCTGTGCCCGGCGCAGCCCGGAGACCGGTGAGCTACTTCTCATGGCCCGTCTGCCGCCCATCCGCGCAACGTAGCCGATCATCCACCCCACCCACACCGTTGTCAGGTAAACCTTCGACGACTTCAAATGAGAATCCGACGACCACGCCGGCCCGCTGGCCCTCGATGCGATCCGTCCGCTGCAAATATCGGTGGTTTCGAATGAGAATCAGCGGGCTATTTCAAATGAGAATGCAAGCCAGCGAAATATCCATTCGTAATTCGTGGTGACGTGGACCACATCAGGGCGTAATTTCGCCATTCATGACAACTCTGCTCACTACGGAACTCGACCCGCGCACCGTCGACTTCATGTCGCGGCCGCGCCAGATGTACGTCGACGGTCAATGGGTCGAATCGCTGTCCGGCCGCCGGTTCGACACCGTCGACCCCGCCACCGAGCAGGTGATCACGACGGTTCCGCAGAGTGGCCCCGAGGACGTCGAGCGGGCCGTGCGGGCTGCGCGACGCGCCTTCGACAGCGGGCCGTGGCCGGCCATGACGCCCGCCGAACGGCAACGCATGGTGTGGCGGATCGGCGAGGGCATCACGGCGTGGGCCGACGTCTTCGCCGAGCTGGAGACCATCGACAACGGCAAGTCGGTGGCCGTCGCTCGGGCGGTCGACGTCACGTGGGCCGCCGAGATCTTCTACTACTACGCGGGCTGGGCCACCAAGATCGAAGGCAGGACGATCCCGGTGTCGGTGCCGTGGGCGCCAGGCGCCCGGTTCCACGCCTTCACGCTGCGCGAGCCGATCGGGGTGTGCGCGCAGATCGTGCCGTGGAACTTCCCGCTGGTGATGGCCGCGTTCAAGGTGGCGCCGGCGCTGGCCTGTGGAAACACCGTGATTCTCAAGCCCGCCGAGCAGACCCCGCTGACCGCGCTGTTGCTCGCCGAGGTGATCGCCGAGGCAGGCGTCCCCGACGGCGTGGTCAACGTGCTGACCGGGTTCGGCGACGTCGGAGCGGCACTTTCGGCGCACGCAAGAGTCGACAAGGTGGCGTTCACCGGGTCGACCGAAGTGGGCCGCAAGATCGTCAACGCCGCGTCGGGCAACCTCAAGAAGGTCTCGCTGGAACTCGGCGGCAAGAGCCCGCAGGTGATCTTCGCCGACGCCGACCTGGATGCCGCGATCCCAGGGGCGGCCAGCGGATTCCTGTTCAACCACGGCCAGACCTGCACCGCGGGCACCCGGCTGCTCGTCGAGGACCGCATCTTCGACGAGTTCACCGCGGGCGTCGCGGAGTACGCCCGCGCCCAGAAGATCGGCCCTGGCCTGGACCCCACCAACGACATCGGCCCGCTCGTCTCGCGCGAACAGCTCACCAAGGTCACCGGCTACCTCGACGCGGGCATCGGCCAGGGCGCCCGCGCACTCGCGGGCGGCGGCAGGCACGGCGACACCGGCTTCTACGTCGAACCCACTCTCCTTGTGGACGTCGACCGCGACTTCAGCGTCTACCAGGAGGAGATCTTCGGGCCGGTCGCCGTTGCGATCCCGTTCAACCGCGAGGCTGGGCCCCGGGCCTTGAAAGATGCGGCCAACGACACCCCGTACGGCCTGGCTGCCAGCGTATGGACCCGTGACGTGTCGACGGCCCACGAGGTCGCCGCGCAGATCAAGGCGGGCACCGTCTGGATCAACTGCCACAACGCGTTCGACACCGCGCTCCCGTTCGGCGGCTACAAACAGTCGGGCTGGGGACGTGAACTCGGCGAGGGCGCCATCGCCGAATACACCCAGACGAAAGCCGTCAACATGTCGCTCTGAATTTCAGCGCCCCGTCAAATGGGAATTGTGGTACGCCGCCATTCTCATTTGAGCTCACGCGAGCCTTACCGCACCGCAACCACCGCTCAATCAATTTCACCGAAAGTGATTGCCATGACAACTGACGCTCTGCTTTCCGACGGGGTATCCCAGGGAGGGCAAACCCACAAGCTGGCCGGCAAGCTCGGCCCCACCGCCATCGTCTTCATGGTGGTCGCGGCTGCCGCCCCGCTCACCGTCGTCGCCGGTACGTTCCCGATCGGCATCGCCGCAGGAAACGGCGCAGCGTTCCCCGGGTCCTACGTCGTATGCACGGCGGTGCTGCTGCTGTTCGCCGTTGGCTTCACTGCGATGGCCCGGCACATCCGGGGCGCAGGCGCGTTCTACACCTACGTCGCTCACGGCTTCGGTCGTCACGTCGGGCTCGGCGCGGCGTTCCTGGCACTGCTGTCCTACACCGCCGTTCAGGTCGGCGTGTACGGCTACGTCGGTGCCGCGATCAACGACCTGGTCACCTCGCACGGCGGGCCGTCGGTGCCGTGGTACCTGTACGCGCTGGTGATGATGGCCGTCGTGACGACGCTGGGGTATCGCCACATCGAACTGTCCGGCAAGGTTCTCGCTGTCCTGCTGGTCTGCGAGGTCGGCATCGTGATGGTCATCAACGTGGCCGTCCTCGCCCGCGGTGGCGCCGAGGGTCTGTCGACCGCCGCCCTGCACCCCGGCAACTTCTTCTCCGGCGCACCCGGCATCGCGCTGATCTTCGCGCTCGCCGGTTACATCGGCTTCGAGGCCACCGCGGTGTTCCGCGACGAGGCGCGTGACCCGGCCCGCACGATCCCGCGCGCCACGTACGTGGCGCTGCTGCTCATCGGCGGTTTCTACGCGTTGAGCAGTTGGGCCATGGTCAGTGCCTGGGGTGACGACGGCGCGGTCAAGATGGCGGCGGACGGCCCGGCGACGATGCTGACCGAGACGGCCACCCGCTACGTCGGCTCCCTCGGAGGTGACCTGGTCCAGATCTTCTTGATCACTAGCCTTTTCGCCGCACTGCTGTCCTTCCACAACGTGTTGACGCGCTACATCTTCTCGCTGGGCAACACCAGAGCACTCCCAGAGTGGTGCGGTCGCTCGCACGTGCGCCATGCGTCGCCGCACATCGCCTCCGTGGTGCAGACCGTCTCGGCGCTGGTCGTGGTCGTCGCCTGCGTCGTCGCCAACCTCGATCCCGTGTTGGAGGTGTTCACCTGGTTCGTCGGGGCGGCATCGGTCGGCATCGTCGTCCTGATGACGCTGACGTCCGCCGCGGTGGTGGTGTACTTCCGCCGCACCAGGTTCGACACCAGGCCGTGGCACACCGTGATCGCCCCGAGCCTCGGCTTCGTCGGCCTGGCGATCCTGTCGGTGATGACGGCCGTGAACCTCCCGCTGTTGGTCGGTGGATCCGACACGCTGGCCGCCATCATCGGCGTGCTGTTGGCCGGCGCCTTCCTCGGCGGGGCCGCGGTCGCGGTCCTGCGCCCGCACGCCGGTCACCAGAATTCCGATACCGACAAGGAGATCGCACGATGAGCACCGACACGATCGACACCATCGACACCATCAACCAAACCCCGTCTGGCGCAACCGATCACCCACTCAGCCCGCTGAGTGCCGACGAGATCCGCGCCGTCCGGAGGATCGTCGATGCCAACGGCCTGCTCGGGGCGGACGTCCGCTTCGTCTACGTCGCGCTCGACGAACCCCACAAGAAGATCGTGCTGGCGTTCAAGCCGGGCGACCCGATCGACCGGCGGGCCAGGGTCCTGTTGCTGGACCGCGCGACCGGGCAGGGCAGCGATCTGGTGGTGTCGGTCACCAACGAACGCATCGACGGCCAGGTGGCCGTCGACGGCACGGCCAACGGCCACGTGCCGATCCTCGACCAGGAATTCGAGGACATCGAGTCCTTCCTGCTGGAGTGCCCAGAGTGGCTGGCCGCCATGAGCAAGCGCGAGCTCGACCCCGCCAAGGTGCGCGCAGTGCCGTTGTCGGCGGGCGTATTCGGCCACGAGGACGAGGTGGGCAAGCGGATCGTGCGGGTGCTCGCGTTCTACCAGTACGACGCGGCCGACCTGCCGTGGGCGCACCCGATCGACGGCGTCGTCGCCTACGTCGACCTCACCCGGCGCACCGTGGTCAAGGTCATCGACGAGATCAACCTGCCACTGCCCACCGAACGTGGCGAGTGGAACGCCGAGCCGCACGCGGTGCCGGCGCGCACCGACCTCAAGCCCATCGAGATCACTCAGCCGGAGGGGGCCAGCTTCACCGTCGACGGAAACCAGATCACCTGGGCGGATTGGTCCTTCCGGTTCGGCTTCGACGTCAGGGAGGGCCTGACGCTGCACCAGCTGTCCCTCCGGGACGGCGATCGGGAACGGCCGGTGGTCTACCGCGCGTCGGTCGCAGAGATGGTGGTGCCGTACGCCGATCCATCGCCGGTCCGGTACTGGCAGAACTACTTCGATCAGGGTGAGTACCTGTTCGGCCGCTACACCAACTCCTTGGAGCTCGGCTGCGACTGCCTCGGCGAGATCAAGTACTTCGACGTCGCCATCGCCGACGAGGATGGCCACCCCAGGGTCATGAAGAACGCGATCTGTCTGCACGAGGAGGACTACGGCGTGCTGTGGAAGCACACCGACATGTTCAATCAGATGGCCGAGACCCGACGCTCGCGTCGGCTGGTCATCTCGTTCTTCCTGACCATCGGCAACTACGACTACGGGTTCTACTGGTACCTGTACCTCGACGGCACCATCCAGCTCGAGGCGAAGGCCACCGGCATCGTCTTCGCCTCGGCCTACCGGGGACCCGACGGCTACTCCACCGAGATGGCACCCGGACTGGGCGCCCCGTTCCATCAGCACATGTTCTCGGCGCGCCTGGACATGTCGGTCGACGGCGACGTGAACGTGGTCGAGGAGGTCGACGCCGTCGCGGTCCCGGTAGGCCCGGACAACCCGTGGGGCAACGCATTCCGACCGCAACGAACCAAGCTGACCCGTGAGTCGGAGGGCATGCGGATCGCCGACAATCTCAAGGCCCGGGTCTGGCACATCACCAACCCGACCAAGCAGAACCGGTTGGGCCAGAACGTCGGCTACGCACTGCACCCGGAGGGGCAGCCGGTGCTGCTTGCCGATCCGTCCAGTTCGATCGCCAAGCGTGCTGCGTTCGCCACCAAGCACCTCTGGGTCACCAAGTACGATCCCGCGGAACGCTATTCGGCAGGCGACTTCGTGAACCAGCACCCGGGCGATGCGGGCCTGCCGTCGTTCGTCGCCCAGGACCGCAACATCGACGGCGAGGACATCGTGGTGTGGCACACGTTCGGTCTTACGCACTTCCCGCGGCCGGAGGACTGGCCGGTGATGCCCGTCGACTACGCCGGGTTCAAGCTGAAGCCGGTCGGATTCTTCGACCGCAATCCCGCCTTGAACGTTCCGGTGGCGCCGACGTCGCACTGCTGCGAGAGTTGACGCATGTCCTGGGGCGAGCGAAGCGACGGGGGGCGTCCTCTCGCGACCACGTCCGCCGTCCTCGGGCGGCGGGCGTGTGCGATGGTGGCGGTGGGTTCGGCGGCGGTGCATGCGCTGATGCTGGGTCGGTCCACGAACCCGGCCCTGGCGATCCTCGTCGTCGCGATGACGGTCGCGTGCCTGTACTGCGCCCGTGACCTGTGGACGACGGGTTCGTCGCGCGCGTGGTGCCTCGTCGCGGTGATGAACCTCGGCATGATCGCGGTGCACTGGTCGGCGCCCGGCCATCACCACACCGGGGTGATCAGCAGGGTTTTGATCGGTACTGGGGTGCCGACTGCCTCGACTCTGATGACCGTCGCGACGTCGCTCTCGGTGCTCGAGGCGGCGGCCGCCACCGCCGTGCTCTACGTCAAGAGCAGGGGCCGCGCCGTCAGCTTGGCGAACTCTTCGGCGGCGTGAACTGGCTCAGCACGAACTGAGCGCCCATAGGATCGCGGACCGTCGCAGACTTGGTCCACTCGGCGTCCTCGGTGTCGACGATCGTGCCGCCGAGTTCCTCGGCGGTGGCCGCGGAGGCGTCCCGGTCGCTGACGGCGAACGTCACCTGCCAGAGTTCGGGATGACCCTGCGGGATGATGCCCATCCACGCCACCGCGTCCTCGAACCCGGGTGGCGTGCTGATGTCGGCTTGCCGCGCCATGATGTCGGGGTCGACCGTCGCGGCGAGGTGAGCGCCGTAGCCCGGTCTGCGGATCATGGTCGCGAACCCGACGTCGTCGACCTCCCAACCGAACACCTGCGAATAGAACGTGGCGGCGGTGTGCGGATCCGACGTGAGCAGATCGCTGAAGTTCCACGTCCCCGGCGCGTTGACCAGTTGCGCGCCAAGCCGTTTGCGTGCCTGCCACAGTCGGAACTCGGCCCCTCGGGGATCGACGCACACGGCCAGCCGCCCACCGGGTCCGGCGTCGACCGGGGCAAGGATGACGGTGCCGCCTGCGGCGTCGACGGCCTTGGCGGTGGCGTCGGCATCGTCGACGGCGATGTAGGTGCGCCACGTGACCGGCTCGTCGTCGGAGTCCGCTGACGCGATCGCGGCGACGTCCTCCCCGCCGATGGTGGCGATGAGGTAGTTGCCAGGCGCATCGGCGGGTATCGCGTCGGTGAAGGTCCAGTCGAAGAGGCCGGCGTAGAAGCGCTTGGTCTCGTCGAGATCGTGGGCGACGGTTTCGATCCAGCTGGGGACGCCGTGTGGGTACGTCTTCGATTGGGTCATGTGCTCATGGTTCCCGATCGCACCGACACCTCAAACGTCAGCGGTACACCAGGCCCGACAGCCGCCAGGCCAGTGCACGCCGGACGGCGGGGATGCGCCCGGCCACGCCCATCGCGGTGTTGCGAATCGGCCGCACGGCGCGCGGCAACGTCGCCATCCTGGTGAGTCGGTCGGTCAACGTGATCACCTGCTGCGCGATCGGCCGCCGCGCCGCGGCGTAGTCGTCAAGTACCGCGTCGGGAGCGCCGCCAAGCACCCGGGTCAGAGCTTCGGCCAGCGCGACGGCGTCCTGGATGCCGAGGTTCATGCCCTGTCCACCCGCGGGACTGTGCACGTGGGCGGCGTCGCCCGCGAGCAGGATCCGGCCCGAGCGGTAGGTGTCGGCGACGCGGTGGTGGATGCGGAAGCGCGAACCCCACACCACGTCGGTGACCATCATCCGGCCTACGCCGTAGCCGCGGTCGTCGAGGATCCGCTGGACGAAGTCCGCAGACGGCACCTCGGGGGCATCGTCGACGGGGGCGACCACCCGGAACGCGCCGTTGGGTAGTGGCGCGACCACCGTGAGCCCGGCCGCCGCCCAGAACAAGACGACCTCGTCGGTGGGCGCTTCACCCGTCAGGTGCACGTCGGCGAGCACGAACGATTGCTCGTACTTGTCGCCGTGGAAGCCGATGCCCGCCTGTTCCCGCACGGTGCTTTGCATACCGTCGGCGCCAACGATGTAGGCGGCCCGGACGACGTCACCGTCCTCGAACGTGGCGGTGACCCCGTCGGCGTCCTGCACGACGGTGGCCAGCACCTTGGGCCGGCGCACCTCGCCACCGAGTTCGACGACCCGTTCCAGCAGCAGCCGCTCGGTGTCGTTCTGGGGGAGCAGCAGCGTGTACGGATACGCGCTCGGCAGGCGGGAGAAGTCGATCGGTATGAGTACCTTCCTGCCGTCGCGGATGGTGAAGTTCGGCGCCTGGACGCCCTCCTTGACCATGCGGCGGGAGACGTCGAGACCTTCGAGCACCTCGAGGGTGCGGGCATTGATGGCACCTGCGCGCGACGTGTTGGCGCCTTCGGCCTGGCGGTCGACGATCGTCGCCCTGGTGCCTTTGGCCAGCATCGATGCGGCCAGGGTCAGGCCGGTGGGGCCGGCCCCGACGATGAGGACGTCGGTGTCGTTCATGGTGTTCTCCTTGCCTTGTCGTCTTTGCCAACGCGTGTTGGCATTCCCATGGTGCGCCTCGTCGCTAGAAAAGTCAACATGCGTTGGCCTACACTTGTTGGCATGGGTAGGAAAGCCGATCAGACCAAGGCCGTCATCCTGACCGCGGCCAGGGAACGCTTCGCCGAATCGGGGTACGAAGCCGCCACCATCCGAGGCATCGCAGCCGACGCCAACATCGACCCGTCAATGGTGATGCGCTACTTCGGCAACAAGGATCAGTTGTTCGCCGCGGCCGCGGAGTTCGACCTGCGGTTCCCCGACCTCACCGGCATCGAGCGGTCCGAGGTGGGCGTGGCGATGGCATCGCACTTCTTGGCGCGCTGGGAAGACGATGACGCGCTGATCGTGCTACTGCGCTCCAGCACTACGAATGCCGAAGCGGCCCAACGCATGATGGACATCTTCGCGGCGCAGTTGCTGCCTGCGATCGCAAAGCTGGTGCCCGACGACGCACCGCGTCGGGCTGGCCTGATCGCCACCCAGGTGCTCGGCATGGCGCTCTGCCGCTTCGTGTTACGGATTCCGCCGATCGTCGCGATGCCAAGGGATGAGCTGATCGAGTGGATCGGACCGACGCTGCAGCGCTACGTCGATGGCGAGTAGCCCGGTTTGGCGAGCAGGTCCCGGATACCGGCGTCGATGAATGCCGTGTCCACGGGGTTCGGTCCACCTCCGGCGAAATGACCCCAGATACCGGGAATGACTCGCACCTCACCTTGCGCGATGAACTGAGACGCCCAGTGTTCGTCCTCCGGCGGGAAGTAGAGGTCCTTCTCGGCAGGCATCGCCAGTAGCGGGCACCGGATCGAGGCAAGTGCCTTCTCGACGTCACCTCCGAATCCCGGTGTGTTGCCGACATTTCCGCTGTGCCAGGTACGGATCATGGTGATCAGGTTGTTGGGGTCGCGCCCGTCGCGGAAGAAGTTCTCCCAGAACCCGTACAGGAAGTCGTCGAACGAGGTGAACCCCAGTTCGCGCCACGCCTCTTCCCAGTAGAACGCCTGTGAGAAACCCCAGCCCGAGTAGACCCGGGCAAACGCGCGTAATCCCTTGATGGGTAGCGCATCCGGGGAGTAGTCGCCGTCGGCCCATACGGCGTCTGCGGTGAGCGCGGCGATCAGCGACTCGAGGAAGACCTTGTTGTGCGGCGCGGTCTTGCTCGAGCCGCAGAACGGTGCGGCGCGTTGCACCATCTCGGGGTGACTTACGGCCCACTGATAGGTCTGGCCGGCACCCATCGACCATCCGGTCACCAGCGCGATGGTCGAAATGCCAAACTTCTCGGTGACCAGTTTGTGCTGCGCCTGCACCTGGTCGTAGAACGTCACGGCGGGAAAGCGGGCCCGATCGTAGGGCGCCGGGGTGTTCGACGGTGACGACGACAGCCCGTTGCCGATCATGTTCGGAATGACGATGAACCATTCATCGGGGTTGAGCGCTTTGTCTGTGCCGATGAGCCATTCGTTGTCCGTATGCCACCCCGAATACCAGGTGGGGTAGACGATGACGTTGGTCTTGTCGGCGTTGAGCGTGCCGTAGGTCTTGTAGGCCAGTTTCGCGTCTCTTAGCGTGAACCCGCTCTGCAGCGTGAAGTCGCCGAGATCGAAGTACTCGGCATCGGTTGGTGCAGGCATGATGAGATCCCTTTCAGCTCTTAGGTGCTCACCGCGCACTGGCCGCGGTCGATGCGTTGTGGGCCCTGCGCCGACGGCCGCACGTCGATGTCGAAGATCGCGGTCGGAACATAAAGCGTTGCACAGGAGTTCGGCACATCCACCACGCCGGACAGACGCCCTTCGACGGGGGCGGCGCCGAGCATGAGATAGACCTGTTCGCGCGTCCAGCCGAATTTCGAGAAGTACTCGATCGCATTCAGGCAGGCGTTCTGATAGGCCAATGTGCTGTCCAGGAAGTGCTGTTTACCGAACTTGTCGACCGAGAAGCCGACGAAGGTCAGGAACTCCGAGTATCGCGGTTCGACGTTGCCGGGCATGAAGATTGGGTTGGTGGTGACACCGTAGGTCTCCATACCGCCCTTGATGATCTCGACCCGCAGATCGATGTATCCGCCCATTTCGATGGCGCCACAGAAGGTGATCTCACCGTCGCCCTGCGAGAAGTGCAGGTCGCCAAGCGACAGGTTGGCCCCGTCGACGAACACCGGGTAGAAGATCCGGCTTCCCTTGGAGAGGTTCTTGATGTCCTGGTTGCCGCCGTTCTCCCGCGGGGGCGCCGTCCTCGCCGCCTCCGCCGCGACACGTTCGTAATCGGCACCGGTGAGGCCACCGAGCACCGCATTCACGGGCTGTGGCGGCAACGCCAGTGGCGGGACGCGATCGGGATCGGTCGCGATCAGCTCGGCCTCCCGGCTGTTCCAGGTGGCCAGCAGATCGGCGCTCGGCGCGGTCCCCATCAGACCGGGATGGATCAGTCCGGTGAACTCCACGCCTGGGATGTGACGGCTCGTCGCCTTCTGCCCGGTGAAGTCCCAGACGGCCTTGTAGGCCTGCGGGAACCAGTCGGTGAGAAAGCCTCCGCCGTTCTCCTTCGCGAACAGGCCGGTGTAACCCCAGCCTTGGCCCGCGACCGGTCCGGTCTCCTGCGGCACCGGACCGACGTCGAGGATGTCGACGACCAGGAGGTCGCCCGGCTGGGCTCCCTCGACGGCGAACGGTCCGGAGAGTTGGTGGACCATCGACAGGTCGCAGTCGCGGACGTCGTTCGCGTCGTCCGAGTTGACGATGGTTCCGTCGAACCACTCCTTGGACTCGACACGGAAGGTGTCGCCGGACTTGACCGTCGCGACGGCTGGAATGTCTGGATGCCACCGGTTGTGGCCGACCAATTCCTGCTCCCGGAACGGCTTGCTCTGATCGACGGGGAATATGACATCGGGCACTGGTTGTCTCCTCGAGGGGGTGGTCGGTCTTCTAGGGTCGCGGGAGGCGATTGTGGCGCGGATCGATGCCGCTCCGTGGGCCAGCGGGGTCGGTCGATCTGGTGACCAGCCCAGGCGAGGACCTCGACTTCTCACGCATGTCAAGAGCTTTCAGGCCTCAGCTTGACTGTGTGGTCAGAGCCGGCAACGAGAACACCCGTCGTGCCGGTGCGCGACAAGACTCACATGTCAACGACGCGGGAGCAGTGCCGATTCGAAATTGGGTATTGATGAGTCCGTGTGTGGCGCAACGGTATTGGTATCCAGCCATGACACCTCTCGGTGGAGCGTGCGGATTTACTCCCATATGGGAACATCTCCACGCTGAACCTACACCTTGCTCCGGCTGCGTCAAGAGACAGCGATCAGATCACCGGGGGTCACAGCGCCTGTTAACCAGCCGGTCACACGACGACGTTTCCGCGGGACGCGAGTTACATGCAGGCAACACCGGCGAACGTCCGCGGTGAGATCGATCGCGGAGGATTACGACGAAGCGAGATCTACAGTGGGGAAACGCTCTGAGGTTTGACGCCTATCGCACCGACGATCGTTGGCTCGACATCACGAAGGAGAGCTTGACCATGCGAGGACAGGCGCAGCGTAGTCCTGCGACGATCGCGCGGCGAGACCGTCCGGAAGATGGCGCCGATCTCGACGAGGAAGTCCACGATCCGAGTCGCCGACGTCGACGGGATGACCAGTGCGTCAATCACATCGGACATCGAGCAGCCCGGGCTCGACTCGATGCACGCGAGAGCGCGCCAGCGATCCACGGTGAGATCGGTACCGGCGAGCGCGTCTTCGATGCTCGCGACGACCAGCGATGCTCGTCTGAGCAACTCGAGTGTGTCCGCGACAGCTTCCATGACCTGCCTTCTGAGACGAGTCCTCCAACCGTGCTCATACTGCGCCCGGAGGAGCACCAGCATGCCAGATAGTGTGCCGGTGTTTGAAGCAGGAGCAACTCGACCAACGGAATTCCGAGTCGCTCTCGCGCTGCCGCGACGAGGTCCGGCCGGCATATTCGGGCTCGAGTGTCGCGCCGCAGCGGAGCTGGCGGCGGCCGAGATCGACGCGTCGGGCGGAGTCGCTGGTCGTACCGTGCAATTCGTCCACGTCGATGCCGGCGGCGACCCCGCGACGACTGCCGCCACCATCACAGCGCTTCTGGACTCCGGCGCGATCGATGCCGTCACTGGGTGGCACCTCTCGAACGCTCGCCAGGCCATTGCCAAGGTCGTCGGTGGGCGAGTGCCGTATGTCTATGCTGCCGCCTACGAAGGTGGTGAGTGCAGCGACGGCGTGCTGTGCAGCGGGGAAGTTCCCGGCGATCAGATCGTGGCGTCACTGCACTGGTTGCGCACCGAGGCGCGGCTGCGCCGGTGGTTCATCGTCGGCAACGACTACGTGTGGCCGCGCGGAACGGCGGCGGCAACTCGAGTCGGACTGCAGGACACCGACATCTCGATCCTCGGTGAACGGTTCCTGCCGCTGGGCACCGACGCCCCAGCGGTCTGGGATCGAGTACTCGGCGAGGTCGTCCGCAGTGGGGCAGAAGGCGTCATGTCACTGCTCGTCGGGTCTGACGCGGTGCGGTTCAACCGTGCCTTCGGACGCATGGGGCTGGACGCGACGATCACTCGTTTCAGTCCCTTCACCGACGAGACCGTGATCCTCGCCAGCGGCGCCGACGCGACAGCGAACCTCTTCATCTCGGCGGGGTGGTTCGCAGGCCTTGGTTCTGCGTCGGCCGTCGAGTTCACCGCCGGTTTCGCCCGGGCGTTTGATCTGCTGAACGGGACCGCACCCATCGGCGAGTCAGCGGCGCCGCCCCCAGGCACGATGGCCGAGACGACGTACTCGGCGGTCCATCTCTTGGCGGGTATCGCGAGCACCTCGGTACCGACGGTGCAGGACGCGCGGCGCGCATTCAGTAAATGGGGATGGGATTCCCCGCACGGGCCGGTCGACCTCGATCGCGGATCAGCGCGGCACCCAGTCCACCTGGCGAAGGCGCGCGGCGTCGAGCTCGATGTCATCGCGCAAGTCCGATGAACCAGGAGCGGAACGCGGGGAGCTAGGCCTCGATCTCGCCGACGATGCGCCGCTCGATGCTGGCCCTGGCGATCGCGGGCAGCACCACGAGGCCGTCGAGCTCGTTGCGGGCCTTGGCGTAGGCGTTGCGGCGTTCGTCGTGGGTGGCGGACTCGTCGGCCGCCACGCGGAGCAGAAGCTGCGCGCGTTCCAGCCGCTGCTGGCCCTCCGGCGAGAAGTCACTGCGTCGTCTGCGGATGGCCTCCGCCTCGGCCACGTCGAACGCCGACGCGTAGTCGTGCACCGCGTCGCGGTAGTCGAGTTGGGTCGCGCGGTCGCCGATGGCGTCGTCGACGGTCGCCGGGCGCAACAGGTCGGCGCGGCTGCGCGACTTGTGGAAGGCGACGGTGAGCGGTTGCCGCATGTCGGTCATCATCGGGAAGTCCAGCAGCTTGGCGACGTCCATCTCGTAGTCCAGCCAGCGCGCGTCGATGCGGTCGTGGTGTCCGAGGAGCTTGGTCAGCTCACGCCGCGACGTAACTTCGTCGACCTTGGCGCGCCCCGACGCCTCTGCGACCGCGATCTTGGTCTGCTGCTTGATCCGGAACTTCTCCAGCCGGCGCTCGGCGCGGCGGTCGTTGGCCGCTGCGACCGCCCTGATGCCGCCGCCGATCATCCCGCCAAGCGGAAAGATCAGCCACCAGAAGTGCATCACGGAGTCCACGGTTTCCAGAATGCCACCGCAACGAGCCCGACCCCCGAACTCGGCCATTCAGCGCGCAGCGAACACCGTGGTGGCCGCCATTCAGCCGCGAGACTGCGGTGAGATCGCCACACCGCGAGAATCGTCGATCTCCCAGCAGTCTCGAGATGGTTGGCTGGACTACGGGGCCAGGCCGATGTTGCGGTACCGGCGCAGCCGGTCGGCCATCCGCGTCTCGGCGGGCTGGGCACGCAGCCGGTGCAGTTCGTCGGCGATGGTCGCCGAAAGGTGTCCGGTGAACTCCACCGGGGTGTCCGCCGCATCGGGGTGCTCGGGCACGATCGCATCCACGATCCCGTGGCGCATCAGATCGGCCGACCGAATGCCTTGTGCGGCAGCCAGTTCCGGGGCGTGGTCGGTATCGCGGTAGACGATCGCGCTGGCGCCCTCCGGCGGCAGAGGAGCTAGCCAGCCGTTCAGCGCGGCGAGTACCCGGTCGGCGGGCACCATCGCCAGGGCAGGGCCGCCGCTGCCCTGGCCGAGCAGCACCGACAGCGTCGGCGTGTCCAGCGTGACCAGCTCGGCAAGGCAGCGGGCGATCTCCCCGGCGAGGCCGCCCTGTTCGGCCTCGGTCGACAGAGCAGGGCCCGCGGTGTCGATGACGAGCACCAGCGGCAGTCGCAGCCCGGCCGCCAGCGCCATGCCGCGACGGGCCTCCTGAAGGGCCCGCGGCCCTACCAGCCCGCCGACGACCCGTCGCTGACCCACCACCACCGCGGGCTGCCCGCCGAATCGCGCGAGAGCGAGCACCGTCGTCGCCGCCTCGCCCTGCTCGGTGCCCGACAGCAGCACCCGATCGGTCGTCCCGTGCCTCAGCAGGTAGTCGACGCCAGGACGGTCCGGACGTCGCGACGCCTCAACGGAGTCCCAGGCGGGCACGTCGGGGACCGGCGCGACGTCCGGTGTCTGCGGGGGAGCGCCCGGTTCGTCGGCCATCACCTTGAGCGCGCGGTCCAGCGTCGAGCGCAGCAGGTCCAGCGGGACGACACCGTCGATGACGCCGTGGCGGTGCAGGTTCTCGGCGGTCTGGACGCCTTTGGGAAACGGCTCGCCGTAGAGGTGCTCGTAGACCCGCGGCCCGAGGAAGCCGATCAGCGCGCCGGGTTCGGCGGCGGTGACGTGACCCAACGATCCCCAGGAGGCGAACACCCCGCCGGTGGTGGGATGCCGCAGGTAGACCAGGTACGGCAGGTGGGCTTGCTTGTGCAGCTCGACGGCGGCCGCGATCTTCACCATTTGCAGGAACGCGACGGTGCCCTCCTGCATGCGGGTGCCCCCGGAACTCGGCGACGCCACCAGCGGCAGACGCTCGGCCGTCGCGCGCTCGATGGCCGAGGTGATCCGCTCCGCCGCGGCCACCCCGATCGACCCGGCCAGGAAGTCGAACTCGCAGGCCACCACGGCGACCCGCCGTCCGAACACTCGGCCCTCGCCGGTCAACACCGACTCGTCGAAGCCGGTCGCGGCCCTCGCCTCGGCTAACTCCCGCCGGTACTCGTCATCGGCGTCGACCTCGAGGGGGGCAATGTCCCAGCTGGCGAACGAACCCTCGTCCAGCACGGCATCGCGGAGCGCAACGGCACCGATCCGGCTCACGCAGCAAGGCTATCGGGCGCCTCGATAGGCTGACCCCATGATCGGAGTTACCCGCATTGGCCACGTGATGACCCTGGAGATGCAGCGGGAGGATCGCCGCAACGCACTGAACTGCGAGCTCGTCGACTCTCTACGGGAGGCGATCGAGCAGGCCGCCGCCGACGACGTCCACGCGATCGTCATCACGGGCGCCGGCAACGTGTTCAGTTCGGGTGCCGACTTGACCGACACAGCCGGGATGGCAGAGAAGCTGCCCGACAAGGCAAAGGCGCTCAACCTCGCCATCGACGCGGCGCCGATCCCCGTCATCGGCGCGATCAACGGACCGGCGATCGGAGCGGGCGTCATCCTGGCCATGATTTGCGACCTACGGGTCGTCGCAACGGATGCTTACTTCCAGTTCCCGGTCGCCAAATATGGATTGGCGCTGGACAACTGGAGCATCCGCCGACTGACGTCACTCGTCGGTGCCGGCCGCGCCAGGGGCATGCTGATAGCCGCCGAGCGGCTCACCGCGGATGCCGCACTCCACACGGGGATGGCCAACCGACTCGGCACGCTCGCCGACGCGCAGGCGTGGGCTGCCGAGATCGCCGGGTTCGCTCCGCTAGCGCTGCAACACGCCAAACGGGTGCTCAACGACGACGGCGCCTACGAAGACCCGTGGCCCGCGCACCAGGAACTGTTCGAGAAGGCGTGGAGCAGCAAGGACGTCATCGAAGCGCAGGTCGCCCGCATCGAAAAGCGGCCACCGAACTTCCAGGGCGCCTAGATGTGGTGGCAGGCGGCCCGGCTGATCGGCGGGACGGCGGCCATCGCCGCCGGCGGGTGGGCGCTGCGTGCGGTGCAGGGCGCCCCGTCGGCGCTCGGCGCCTCGCCGGTCGAGATCGACGCCGTGACGAAGGGTTCGCCGAACTATCACGACGGCGTCTTCAAGAATCTCGAACCGTCGTCCATGCTGAGCCTCACCCGCCAGGAACAGTTCCTGCTGGTCCGCGAGATCGTCGGGGGCAACTCGCGCCAGCATCCGGAGAAGCCCATCCCGCTGGTCATCCCTGCCGCAGATCTACCCCCAGGGGATCTCGCCGTCACCTGGTACGGCCACTCGTCGGCCGTGATCGAGATCGACGGCTACCGCGTGCTCGCCGACCCCATGTGGAGCGACCGATGCTCACCGTCGCGGGCGCTCGGCCCGCAGCGCCTGCACCCGGTGCCCGCCCCGCTGGACGCGCTGCCCGCGATCGACGCCGTCATCATCAGCCACGACCACTACGACCATCTCGACGTCGACACCATCAAGAAGCTGGCCCGCTCGCAGCGGGCCATGTTCTACGTGCCGCTGGGGATCGGCGCGCATCTGCGGGCATGGCACATCCCAGACGACCGAATCGTCGAGCTGGACTGGAACGAGAGCGCCCAGCTCGGTGAACTCACCCTGGTGTGCACCCCTGCCAGGCACTTCTCGGGACGGTTCCTGACCCGCAACGTGACGCTGTGGGCGTCGTGGGCGCTGATCGGCCCGCGGCACAGGGCCTTCTTCGGCGGCGACACCGGATACACCAAGAGCTTCCCCGACATCGGCGCCGACCACGGTCCGTTCGATCTCACGCTGATGCCCGTCGGGGCGTACCACCCTGGCTGGCCGGACATCCACATGAATCCCGAGGACGCCGTCCGCGCCCACCGCGACGTCAGCGACGCCGGGCTGCTGGTGCCGATCCACTGGGGAACGTTCCGGCTCGCGCCGCATCCGTGGTTGGAGCCCGTGGAGCGCACGCTCCTTGCCGCGGACGCCGAGGGTGTCAGGGTCGCCGTTCCCAGACCTGGCGAGCGCGTCGAAGCCGGACCGACCTCTTCGTTGGACCCGTGGTGGAGGTCGTAACCGGCTAGCGTGCTGATGTGCGCCGCCCCCCGAAGTCTCGCCTGGTGATCGCGGCGCTCGCCGCGCTGGTCCTACTCGTCGGGTGTGGTTCGCCATCTCAGAAGGCCGACCAAGGGACCGAACCGTCCAGCCCCCCATCGTCGTCCGACGTGCCTCCACCGTTGGTACCGGCGATGCCGTTGCCGGACAACGCCGTCGAGAACGCGGTTGCCAAACTCGACGGCCTTGCCCAAGATCTGATGACCAAGACCGGCATCCCCGGCATGGCAGTCGCCGTGGTACACGGTGGAAAGACCGTGTATGCCAAGGGATTCGGGGTCAAGGACGTCCGCAACGGCGATGCCGCCGACAACAAGGTGGACCCCGACACGGTGTTCCAACTGGCGTCGCTGTCCAAACCGTTCGGTTCGACGGTGGTCGCCCATCAGGTCGGGGTGAACGCGATCGGCTGGGACACCCCAATCGTCGACAAACTGCCGTGGTTCGCCCTCTCCGATCCGGCCGCCAGCAGGATGGTGACGATCGGCGACATGTACTCGCACCGGTCCGGGCTGCCCGACCACGCGGGCGATCTGCTCGAGGACCTCGGCTATGACCGGCGCTACGTCCTCGAGCACCTGCGCCAACTCCCGCTCGGCGAGTTCCGGACGTCCTACGCGTACACCAACTTCGGCGTCACCGCTGGCGCGGAGGCCGTTGCCGTCGGCGCGGGAAAGTCGTGGGAGGACCTCAGCCAGGACGTGCTGTATCGACCACTGGGCATGGCGTCGACGAGCTCGCGATTCGACGAGTACCTGGCCCGGCCCAACCGCGCAGTCGGACACATCCACGTCGACGGTGGCTACCATCCGAACTACGTCCGCGACCCGCAGCCCGAGGCGCCGGCAGGCGGTGTGAGCAGTTCGGTCAACGACGTCACCCACTGGCTGAACATGGTGCTGGCCAACGGAAGCTACGACGGCAGGCAGATCGTCGACGCCAAGGCGCTGCTGCCGGCACTGACCCCGCAGATCGTGTCCAGTCCGGCCAGTGAGCCGGCGATGCGATCGGGCTTCTACGGCTACGGGTTCAACGTCGGCACCACCTCGGGTGCCCGGATGCAACTCAGCCACTCCGGGGCTTTCGAGCTCGGGGCGGGCACCAACTTCGTCATCCTGCCGTCGGCGGACGTGGCGATCGTCGCGCTGACCAATGCCACGCCGTCCGGTGTGCCCGAGGCACTCACCGCGCAGTTCGCCGACCTGGTGCAGTTCGGTGAGGTCCGCGAGGACTGGTTCACCCTCTACAACGACGCGTTCAAACACATGGAGGAGCCGTTCGGCTCGCTCGTCGGCAAGCAGCCGCCCGCGAACCCCGCGCCTGCCGCTGCGCTGCCGAGCTACGCGGGCACTTACGACAACCCGTACTGGGGACCGGCCCGCGTCGACGAGAAGGACGGCGCGCTGACACTGTCGCTCGGCCCGAAACTCCGCGTCCCGCTCCAGCATTGGGACGGCAACGTATTCACCTTCTCGTTCGTCGCCGAGAACGCTCCGCCGGGAACGGTTTCCAAGGCCACGTTCGACGGTGGCAAGCTGACACTGGAGTACTACGACCAGGACGGAATGGGCGCCTTTTGGCGATGAGCCGCTTGCGCGAAGAGAGAAGGCACAGTTGACGAGCACGCTCGCCGCAGGACTGTCGGAAGCCGAGGTCGCCAGGCGCGTCGCGGAGGGCAAGACCAACGACGTGCCCGCGCGGGCCGCTCGCAGCGTCAAGGAGATCGTGCGCGCCAACGTCTTCACGCGCATCAACGCGATCCTCGGCGTTCTGCTGATCATCGTGCTGGCCACCGGATCGTTCATCAATGGACTGTTCGGGCTGCTGATCGTCGCCAACAGCGGGATCGGCATCATCCAGGAGTTGCGGGCCAAGCAGACCTTGGACAAGCTGGCCATCGTCGGTCAGGCGAAACCCGTGGTGCGCAGGCAATCCGGCACCGTCGCGAGGTTGCCCAACGAAGTGGTGCTCGACGACGTCATCGAGCTGGGTCCCGGCGACCAGATCGTCGTAGACGGCGATCTCATCGAGGAGACCAACCTCGAGGTCGACGAGTCGCTGCTCACCGGTGAGGCCGACCCGATCGACAAGGACGTCGGCGACAAGATCATGTCGGGCAGTTTCGTCGTCGCGGGCAGCGGCGCCTACTGCGCCACGAGGGTGGGCCGCGAGGCCTACGCCGCCAAGCTCGCCGAGGAGGCCAGCAAGTTCACGCTGGTGAAGTCCGAACTGCGCAGCGGCATCAACAAGATCCTGCAATTCATCACCTACCTGCTGATCCCCTCGGGCCTGCTGATCATCTACACCCAACTGTTCACCACCGACGCCGGCTGGCGGGATTCGGTGCTGCGCATGGTCGGTGCCCTGGTGCCGATGGTGCCAGAAGGCCTGGTGCTGATGACGTCGATCGCGTTCGCCGTCGGCGTGGTCCGGCTCGGCAGGCGGCAGTGCCTGGTGCAGGAACTTCCCGCCATCGAGGGACTGGCCCGCGTCGACGTGGTGTGCGCCGACAAGACGGGCACGCTCACCGAAAACGGCATGCGGGTCAGCGATATCAAGGCGCTGAGCACCGACGACGTCGAGGACGTTCTCGCTCAGCTGGCCGCCGACGACGAGCGGCCGAACGCCAGCATGGCCGCCATCGGTGAGGCGTATGGCACGCCGCCGGGCTGGACCGCAACGGCGAAGGCGCCGTTCAAGTCGGCGACCAAGTGGAGCGGTGCGTCGTACGGCGACAACGGCAACTGGGTGATCGGCGCTCCCGACGTCCTGCTCGACCCGGCGTCGCCACAAGCGGAGCAGGCCGAGCAGATCGGTGCCCTGGGTCTGCGGGTGCTGCTGCTTGGGTCGTCCGACATCTCGGTCGATGCGCCCGATCCGCCCGGTGAGGTCAGGCCGGTCGCGCTGGTGGTTCTCGAACAGCGGGTCCGCCCAGACGCCCGAGACACGTTGGATTACTTCGCATCCCAGAAGGTCACCGTCAAGGTGATCTCCGGCGACAACGCGGTGTCGGTCGGCGCGGTGGCGGGCACGCTCGGCTTGCACGGCGAGACGATGGACGCCCGCAACCTGCCCGCCGGACACGACGAGCTGGCCGACACGTTGGAGGAGTACACCACCTTCGGCCGGGTGCGGCCCGATCAGAAGCGGGCCATGGTGCATGCGCTGCAGTCCCGCGGGCACACGGTCGCGATGACCGGCGACGGCGTCAACGACGTGCTGGCGCTCAAGGACGCCGACATCGGGGTGGCGATGGGCTCTGGCAGCTCGGCGTCGCGTGCGGTCGCCCAGATCGTGTTGCTGGACAACAAGTTCGCCACCCTGCCCTACGTCGTCGGCGAGGGCAGGCGCGTCATCGGCAACATCGAACGCGTCTCGAACCTGTTCCTCACCAAGACCGTCTACTCGGTGCTGCTCGCCATGCTGGTCGGTCTGGCCGGGCTGTCCTCGAAGCTGTTCGGCACCGACCCGTTGCTGTTTCCGTTCCAGCCCATCCACGTCACGATCGCCGCCTGGTTCACCATCGGCATCCCGGCGTTCGTGCTGTCGCTGGCACCCAACAAGGAGCGCGCCCATTCCGGTTTCGTGCGACGGGTGATGACGTCGGCGCTGCCGTCCGGACTGGTGGTGGGCATTGCGACGTTCACCGCCTATCTGCTGGCCTACGAGGGCCGGGCGGCGACGGAGACCGAGCAGACCCAAGCGTCGACGGCCGCGCTCATCACGCTGCTGATCGGAGCGTTGTGGGTGCTCGCGGTGGTGGCGCGGCCCTACGAGTGGTGGCGGGTGGCGCTCGTTGCGGTGTCCGCCTTGGCCTACGTCGTGATCTTCTCGATCCCGTTCGCTCGAGAACAGTTCATGCTCGATCCGTCCAACGCCGCGCTGACGGCGATGGCGTTCGGGCTCGGTATCGTCGCCGCCGGACTGATCGAGGTGATCTGGTGGGTGCAGGGCGCGGTGATTGGGGAACGCCGTCGGTTGTGGCGTTCAGCCTCGGATTGAGGTTGTGGAGATCGCCTGCGGATTGAAAGAATGACGGTATCGCCGACAGATAAGGTGGGGACCATGGGATTTCTTGACACATTAAAGGGCCTGGTTTCGAAGAACGCCGACAAGGTCGACACGGCCATCGAGAAGGCCGGCGACATCGTCGACCAGAAGACGCAGGGCAAGTACGCGGGCGCCGTCGACAAGGCGCAGGAGGCCGCGAAGAAGGCGGCGGACGGCACCACGGAGCAGCCCCCGCAGGCCCCGCCTCCGGCCGCGCCGCCTGCACCGCCCGCGTCCTAGGGGTGGCCAAGCTGTCGGTCTCGGTCGACGTCCCGCTGCCTCCAGAGCACGCGTGGGCGGCCGCCTCCGACCTGTCGCGCTACAAGGAGTGGCTGACCATCCACCGGATGTGGCGTACCAAGCTGCCCGAGACGCTGGAGAAGGGCGCCCAACTCGAGTCGATCGTCGAGGTCAAGGGCATGCTCAATCGGATCAGCTGGACGATCGTCAACTTCAAACCGCCGCAGGCCATGACGCTCGACGGCAACGGCAAGGGCGGCGTCAAGGTCAAGTTGATCGCCAAGATCAAACAGGCCGAAAACCACCCAGAGGCGTCCACGGTGACGTTGGACCTGCACCTTGGTGGCCCTGCGCTTTTCGGCCCGATCGGCATGGTCGTTGCAGGGGCGCTCAAGGGTGACATCCGGGACTCATTGAACAAGTTCAAGACCGTCTTCGCGTCCACCTCCCCATAGCGCGAGCAGACACAAATGGCCCTGATTCGGCCCAAATGAGGGCCATTTACGACTGCTCGCGGGAACGGAGGGTCGCGTCGTGAGCTACGCGTACGGGATCGACTTCGATGCCGTCGAGGCCATCGACATCCACACGCACGTCGAGGTCGACGGCCACGGGCACAACTCGTATGACGACGAGTTGGTGGACGCCACCCGGTCGTACTTCAAGATGGGTGACACCGCGGCGGCGGGCGTCGACGAACTCGCCGACCATTACCGCCAGCGCAACGCGGTCGCGGTGGTCTTCACCATCGACGCCGAGACGGCGATGGGCCACGCGCCGAACTCGATCGAGGACCTGATCGCCGGTGCCGCGCGCAACAACGACGTGTTGATCCCGTTCGGGACGGTCGATCCGTTGCAGGTCGACCGCGCCGTGCAACGGGTCCGCGAGCAGGCCGGGCTCGGTGTGAAGGGCTTCAAGTTCCATCCGAGCATGCAGGCGTTCGAGCCCAATGACCGCCGGTTCTACCCGATCTATGACGCCATCGCAGGCGCGAGTGTGCCCGCGCTGTTCCACACGGGGCAGACCGGGATCGGCTCGGGATTGCCCGGCGGGCACCGCATCAAACTCCGCTACAGCGACCCGATGTTGCTCGACGACGTCGCCGCCGACTTCCCCGACCTGACCATCGTGATGGCCCACCCAGCGGTGCCGTGGGTCGACTCGCAGATCGCCATCGCGGCACACAAATCCAATGTGTACCTTGATCTTTCGGGTTACTCGCCGAAGTACTTCCCCCCGCAGTTGGTCCGTGCCCTCGGCAGGCAATTGCGCACCAAGGCGCTCTTCGGTACCGACTACCCCTACATCCAGCTGGACCGTTGGAAGAAGGACTTCGACGCCCTCGATCTCGATCCGGCCGTGCGGCCGCTGATCTTCAAGGAGAACGCGCTGCGGGTGCTGGGGATCTCGCCCTAACAGCAGGGGAAGCACGCGGATACACTGCTCGGTGATCGTGGATTCTGTTTCGATTGTTTCAATTGGAACGTGGAGCGTAGAATCGCAGCATGACCGCCGCTGTTTCCCCACTCGTTCGCCAGGTCGAGGCGCGTGTTCGCCAAGACGCCGGCTTCGCGCAGGTCCTCGACGAGCTCCTGCTCGCGCCGACGACGCCGGAGGGAACGCTCGAGCACGTGGCGGCGGGCAGTATCAACGAACGCCGCCGTGCCGTGCTCGCGAGTGACTTCATGGACGGCGCCCTGCCGACGTCCGAGGTCCAGCACCTATTGCGGTTCGCCTCACCGCAAGCCGTGCATCGACTCCGCAGTCGGGGCCGGCTGCTCGGTGGCCCCGTCGGCAACCAGACGTGGTTTCCGGCATGGCAGTTCGACGACGACAGACTGCGCACCGACCTACCCCGGATCCTCGACCTGCTCACCCAGTTCACGTCGGATCCGGTGGCCGCCGACCGCATCATGCGGATGACCCGCGACGAACTCGACGGCTCGTCGATCACCGAGGCGTTGCGCCACCCGGCCACGGCAGACGCGGCATGGCGGATCCTCACCTCGCTCGGTGCCTGACCTCCCAGCCGGCTATCGTCGGCCGCTGCCCGCGCAGCGGCCGAGCGGGCTGCAGAGTCGACGCGTCCGGGCCGGCACCGAGTTGTGGCGCGTGGAGGCCACCCATCCCTCGGAATGGACGTGGAAGGGGTTCGCGGATCCGCGTTACCGGTTCGATCCGGTGTCGGGTGGATTCCGGACGCGGTATGCGGCAACCCGACTCGTCGGTGCATTCCGCGAGCGCTACCGCGCCACGGGCTCGGTCGTGCCAACGGACCACGCCGGTCAACGTCTCATCCGGCTGGTGAGCACACGGTCGCTGCGGCTCCTCGACCTGCGCACCGAGCGCAATCTCGATGCGCTCCACGTCGACGACCAGATCAGCACTGGCCAACACGAGGCGGTGTGGAACACATGCCAGCACCTCGCCGATGCGGCCCGCCGATGGTGGCCCGACCTCGACGCGATCGTCTACCGATCCCGGACGACGCCGAGCACCTCGGCGAACTACGCCTTCTTCGGCATCGACGGGTTCATGCACGACTGGTGGCCTCTCGCGGAGCGCAGCGACGTCCTGATCGATCTGGTGTTGCGCGAGGGCTTCACCGTGGACTGGGACATCGGCCCGCGATGAGTTTTCTGGGCGGGCCCGGTCGATACCAGTGACCGACCCGCCGACCAAGGAGACCTCATGGCCAACCGCACCGTCGCCCCGCTGGGCGCGCCCACCTGGATCGACCTGCTGACGTCCGACCTGGACCGCGCCAAGGACTTCTACGGCACGTTGTTCGGTTGGACGTTTGAATCCGCAGGACCCGAATACGGCGGCTACGTCACTGCGTCCAAGGACGGCCGACCCGTAGCCGGATTGATGGGCAATGATCCGCAATTCCGGACACCCGACGGCTGGACCACCTACCTCCACTCCGCCGACGTCGACGCGACGATCGCGGCCGCCGTCAACGCAGGCGGCAGCTCGTGCGGCGAACCCATGGACATTCCGGCCAAGGGCAGGATGGCCACGCTGAACGATCCCACCGGTGCGTTCTTCGGGCTCTGGCAGCCCAATGGCCACAACGGCTTCGAGGTCGTCAACGAGACGGGTGCCCCGGTCTGGCATCAGCTCACCACCAGCGACTTCGCCCGCGCCATCGACTTCTACGCGAAGGTCTTCGGTTGGCAGATCCAGGTCGAGGCGGACACCCCCGAATTCCGCTACAGCAACGCGATTTTCGATGGTGAGCCGTTGCTCGGCGTGATGGACGGATCGGTCTTCCCCGAGGTCGGGCCGTCGAGCTGGGCGGTCTTCCTCGGCGCCGACGACGTCGACAAGACGGTCGAGCTGATCACCGACTACGGCGGCAGCGTGGTCCGCGGCGCGGAGGACACCCCGTACGGCCGCCTCGCCGCGGTCACCGATCCGACGGGTGCGGGCTTCAACCTGTCGTCGCTGCAGGGCTGACGGCGCCACCCGGCGCGACGTCGACGATGACCATGTGCGGCCCGTTGGCCGCGGCGAATGCTTCCTTCACCGCAACGGCCAATTCGTCGGCGCGCCCGGTTCGCACGGCGGGGATGCCGTAGCCCTTGGCCAGCGCTTCGTAATCGAGGTAGTCGAGGTCGAGACCCGGCACACCGGTGGTGGTCAGGTAGTCGCCAAAACCCTTGAGGATTCCGTATTCGCGGTTGACCAGGATCAGAAACGTGACGGGAAGTCGGCGGCTGGCCGCGGTGTACAACCCTTGGATGCCGTACTGCGCGCCGCCGTCGCCGCTGACTGCCAGCACCGGCCGCTCGGGTTGGGCGAGCTGGGCACCCACTGCGGCGGGGATGGCGAACCCGAGGCCGCCTGCGGCGCAGAAGAAGAACGAACCCGAACGGCGAAACTTCATCCGGTCCCACATGGCGGCAGCACCGTTCATCGATTCGGTCACGACGATGCCGTCGTGACCGAACTGCGGTCCAACGATGTCATAGACCTGGGATGCGGTGAGCGTGTCGACTGCGGGCGGAATCTCGAGCGGTGCACGCGGTGCTGGCGCGGGCCTGTTGGTCTGCGGTAGGAGCTCCAGCAGACCCTGCAAGGCAAGGGCAGGGTCGGCGACCACCGCGTCGCCGAGCGGCGCACGTGCCGCGGCATCCGGATCGTCCGTAATCGCAACGAGTTCGGCGCCGGGACCTAGGTAGCTGCCCGGGGCGTAGGGGTAGTACTGAAACACCGGTGCCCCGGCAACAAGGATCAGGTCGTGCCCGGCGAGCGACTCGGACAGCCACGCGATGCCCGCGGGGAGGCTGCCCCGGAAGTGTGCGTGGTCGGTGGGAAACCCGACCCGCGAGGCGTTCGGGGCGAGCCACACCGGCAGGTTCTGCCGTTCGGCCAGCGCGACGCTTGCCTCGAACCCGCCCGGCGCCGCGTCCAACCCCGCGCCCACCACCAACACCGGATTGCGGGCGGCAGCAAGGCGTTTCGCGAGCGCGTTGAGCTCGACGGGGGCGGGGACGGACCGGCCGGTTAGTCGGCGCGCCGCCAGCAGTTCCGTGGTGCCGGCTTCCGCGGGCTGCTCGAAGTCGTCCATCGGCAGAGACACGAATACCGGCCCCGCCGGCGGTAGTGCCGCGTAGCGGAATGCCCGAGCGAGCGCAGCGGGCACGTCCTGGGCACGGGGCGGCTCGAACGCCCACTTGACCGCAGGCCTTGGCAGCATTGTCGGATCGGGGTTGGCCAGCAGTGGTTGCATCGTCAACGTCGCGCGCACCTGTTGGCCCGCGGTGATGACCAACGGGCTGTGTGCGCTCGCGGCGTTGATGATCGCCCCCATCGCGTTGCCGAGGCCCACCGCGGTATGCAGGTTCACCAGCGTGGGTTCGCCGGTCAGCTGGGCGTAGGCGTCGGCCATGCCGACCACCGAGCCCTCGTGCAAGCCGAGAACGTAGTCGATGTCGTCGGGAAAGTTGGCCAGGAACGGCATCTCGGTTGACCCCGGGTTGCCGAACACCTTGCGCACGCCCAGCGCGCGCAGCAATCCCCAGGTGGCTTGGTGAACAGTGGGCATGGCGAATCACTGCCTTCGATCTAGGTTTTCGGTTCGAGTGCGCGTGCTCGGGCGGTGTGCACCACCAGTGCCGGATCCGGGTGGGTGGACTGGGCTCGCCAGCAGATCACGCCGTCCGGCCGGATGAGTAGGCCTGCGGTTGCGGGCGCGGGAAAGATCCGGTCCCATGTGTTGTGGTCGGCTATTTCTTGGCGGCGGATCTCACGCAGCCGCACGCCAGAGACCGGATGTGCTCGCAATGTGGAGGCATAGCAGCTGGCATCAGGGGTGAGGAAGGTGAACGCGCCCGGATCCAGCAGGTCCAGCGTGCTCGAAATCGCCCCTTTGAGTGGGATGTGAGGGGCGCGGGTGCCGGGCTGTCCGCTAGGTTGGGCCGGGTCTTCCACGGGCAGTTCGGGATCGAATCCTTCTGCTGTGGCCATGGGGTAGCGAAATCCCAGTGTGATCGGATTGGGGTCGAACTGGTCGAACTGCCGGAAGAATTCGCCGATCCCGTCCCCGGCGCGCAGCATGACGTGTTTGAGGGTGAACTCCGTGATCGGTTGGCGTTCGGACTGGTAGGTGTCCAGCAATGTGTCTTCGGCGTCGCCCGAACAGACAGCGGCCAGTTTCCAGGCCAGGTTGTGCGCATCGGCGATTCCGGTGTTGCCGCCGAATCCGCCGTAGGGCGGCATGAGATGGGCTGCGTCGCCGACCAGGAAGATGCGACCGGCGCGGTAGTGGTCGGCGACGAAGGCCCCGGTGCTCCAGGTCATCGCGCTGTGAACCGCAACGTCGAGGTCGGCTACACCAACCACGGACCGGATCATCGGAATCGCCTCGGTGGCAACAGCAGTCGGATCAATGGAATCCAAGTCGGCCCTTGGGGTCAGGGCGAACCAGTTGTGGTCGCGAGCGTCGCTACGAGTGAACAACAGGGCACCCTCGGCCGGGGCGACCATTGCGCTGATCCGCCGTCCCCTCAGTGCCGACTCGAGGTCGGCGTCGAACAACACGCTCAGACCTTTTCCCGGTATGGGTCGGCCGTGGCGTCCGATACCGAGGCTGGCCCGGATCGTGCCCTTGGCCCCGTCGGCGGCCACCAGATAGCGGGCGGTGATCCGACTCGGTGGCGCGGCCGGCGCGGGCGTGCCGACATGGGATGACGACCACACCACGTCGGCGGTGACGGTGGAGTCGTGCTGCTCGATGTCGACGGCGGTGCAGCCGTAGAACAGTAGGGCGCCCAACTCGATGCTGCGTTGCAACAGAATGGGTTCCATTCGGTCCTGGTCACATGCGTAGTGCGTGGTGGGGCTCAGCCGGTTCTGGCGGGCGAGCGTGAGTGGTAGATGTACCCGCTCGTACTCACCGGAGAGACTGTCGCCGATCGCAACACCGAAATGGTTCTCGCCCGCGGCGCGTACCGCTTCTTCGATTCCGGCGGACCGATACAACTCCATCGTTCGGGCGCTGACACCGCGCAACTTGGGATGGCTCGAGGTCGAGGCGTGCCGCTCGACCAACCACACACGTAATCCCTGTTGCGCCAGGAACATCGAAGCGGCCAAACCGACGAGACCGCCACCGACGACCAGAACGTCACAATCGCACGTGTCGACCGCCAATTCCGACATTGCTTGCTCAGCCTCCGCTCGGAGGGGTGGCGTCGGTCATGGTGCCGACGAGCAGGCAGGGCGCATTCGACCGGTTGCTCCAGGCGTGATTGGTGCCGCGGATGATCACGGTGTCGCCGGGCCGCATCAGCGTCTCATCGGTGTCGGTGACCAGAAAGATCTCGCCCCGGACGCAGGTGAGGCAGTCGAGGGTGTCGGTGCGGTGCATGCTCGGATGCCGGGCGAGATCGGTTTGGCTCGGCCGGTGCTTTTGATGCACCTCGTCATTGAGTTCGGCGAGGACACGGCGGTGTTCGACTTCGTCGGTGTCGTCCGGCGGGATTTCCAGTGCCCGGCAGATCATGCCGTTGGGGAAAGGTTCGCGGCTGGCGCCGAGACCCTCCGTCTGCGATCGGTCGCCGTCAATGCTGTTGTCCACCGGCGTCTCTTGAGTCGCCCACAGCGTGGCGCGCCAGTAGAACCCCTCGCGGGACTGGACATTGGTCAGACCGTGTTGCAGTACCGCTGAGCGGCCTTCGGCGTTGGGCCCGACCACGAACCGGTTCAAACGAGTAGCCGTCATTCCACTGTTCCCTTCAATCATTCCGATCGCGTTCTCACGCACTGAGATGGGGCGCGAAGTCTGGTGTTGGGGTAACGGGGCGGGTGTAGGCGGTGCCTTGCACTGAGTCGCCGGCGATGCGGACGGTGTGCTCGCAGAACCGCCGGAATCCCATGACGTCCAGGCCGAGGCAGAACACCTTGACGCCGTCTTCCAGTGCGGATTTACAGCCGTCGACACTGGGATCGAGTACCGGGCCGCCCATCACCGCGACGCCGTGCCGGTCGGCGGCGGCCTGGACCTTCAGGTACGCCTCACGGATCTTGGGGCTGTCGGTCATGTTGTTGCCCTCGCCGATGGCGTAGGCGAGATCGCCGGGACCGAAGGCCAGCACGTGGACTTGGTTCAATGCGCAGATCTCATCGATGTTGTCCACGGCGTCGGGGTTCTCGATGAGCGGGACGACGAGGAAGTTGCGATTGTTCCATTCGGCGTAGTCGACGAAGGTGCGGTAGGAGTACCTCGCGGCGCGGGTGGCCGGGCAGATGCCGCGGTTGCCCAACGGCGGAAAGAGTGCGGCGTCGAGGACCTGGCGGACATCGTCGGCCGATTTGACCTCCGGCACGAACACGCCCTGCGCGCCGGCTTCCATCGCGCGTCGGATGGCGGTTTCATCCGTACAACTCGGCACGCGGACCAGCGGCACCAAGCCGACGATGTCCGCGGCCAGGACCGCTTCCTCAATGGCACGGGGGTTCGTCGGGGAATGCTCGGTGTCGAGCATGACGAAGTCGAAGCCGGTCAGCCCCAGGACTTCGATCAACGCGCGATCGCCGGTAAAACACTGCATTCCCAACGGAATCTGGCTCTGCTGGATCATCGCGAGCAGTCGGTTGTCGGTATCGAACATGGTTGGTGAGCCTTTCAGTTGCGGGGTTGGTGACAGATCAGGCGCCGGGATCGGCTCGCAGCTCACAGGCTGTGATGCCGTGGATGGCGCAGGCTTCGTCGTCGTCGGGTAGGTGACCGCTCACCCCGACCGCACCGATGACGGCATCGTTGTCGTCGCGGATGAGCACCCCGCCAGGGACGGGCACTAGGTTGCCCTCGGCCAGCGACACAAGGGAGTTGACGAAGGCGGGGTTGGACGCTGCGCGCCCGGCCAGGCTGCGGCTGCCCACCCCCATGTTCAGTGCCCCGAGTGCTTTCCCGCGGGCGATGCGTTCCCGCAGGAGGCTCGAGCCGTCTTCTCCCGCGAAGGCCACCAACCGGCCGGCGGCATCCAGTACGGCCACCGTCATCGGCGGGAAATCGGTGTTGCGTGCGTGGTTGAGCGCGCGGTCCACGATCGTGCGGGCGCGCACCAGGTCGATCAACATAGCCGTCGCGGGTGGCATTCGTCCTCCCAAACAAACATGAACGTGTTCATTTAAAGACGAAAGTACGCCGGATAAATCTATAGCGCAAGTGATCGTGTTCGTTTAGTATGGATCCGTGCCCAAACTCAGCGAGCAGACGCGCGCGCAGCGCCGCCAGCACATCCTCACGAGTGCATGGACGTGCTTCTCACGCGGCGGCTTTCACACCACCTCGATGGACCAGGTGATCGCTGCGACGGGGATGTCCGCCCGGGCGGTCTACCGCTACTTCGGCAGCAAAGAGGAGATCATCCACGCCAGCGCCGAGGAAGGAGTGGTGCGGGTGCGGGGCATTTTCCTAGGGCTACTCGACCGCGACCCGGTCCCTACTCCCGCCGAAACGGTGACCCAGCTGGTCGCCGAACTGCGCAGCAGGACGAACAACCCCGACTACGACATGACCCGCCTCGCGCTGCAGACCTGGGCAGAGGCGCTGCGAGATCCCGTACTCCACGAACGTACCCGTGGGCTCTACCTCGAAACCCTCGGACACATCGCAGAACTGGCTGGCCGGTGGCGCGACGAGGGCTACATCCCTCCCAACTCGGATACCAACGCGGTTGCCGCGACCCTGTTTTCGCTCATGCACGGTCTGATCGTGATGCACCATCTCGTTGACGACGTACCGGCCGATGCCCTGCGCAACGGGCTTTCGCTACTCGGCGCGGCCGTCGTCGGCCCCTACGCATTGCCCGCCTCAACGCCACAGGATGCCCAACCATGACCGACATCGACCTCTCCAATTTCGCCGCTGTCCGCGACGGGTCCCAGCCGCTTCGTGGCTACCTGGCCAGTCCAGTGGGCACCGGCCCGTGGCCGGCCGTGGTGATGATCCACGAGATCTTCGGCCTCGACGATGTCATGCGCGGTCACGCCGACCGGCTCGCCGGTTTCGGCTACCTCACCCTGGCCGTCGACCTGTTCAGCGCGGGTAGCACAGCACGATGCCTGGTCGCCACGATGACCGCCATGATCCGTGGGCGCGGCCGCGCGTTCGCAGACATCTCGGCCGGCCACGACTACCTGGCTGGTTCTCCCGAGTGCACCGGCAAGATAGGCGTCATCGGCTTCTGCATCGGAGGAGGCTTCGCGCTCCTCACCGCGAACAACGGATTTGATGCGGCTGCAGTCAATTACGGTCAGCTACCGCGTCACCTCGACGAAGCGGTGGCAGGCGCCTGCCCGATCGTCGGAAACTACGGTGGCCGCGACCCCTCGCTTCGAGGTGCCGCCCGCCGGCTCGATGCAGCCCTCGACAACGCAGGCGTGACGCACGACGTCAAGGAATACCCCGCCGCCAGCCACGCCTTCCTCAACGACGCCGAGGCAGGCCCCCGCGTGCTTCGTCCCCTCCTGCGGGTAGCTGGCATCGGCCCCGAACCCGAATCGGCCACGGATGCGTGGAACCGGATCGAAAGGTTCTTCGCCACCCACCTACGCTGACGTAGACTGCGCTTGTTGCGGCCGTAAACCATTCTCACGCTACGAATTTCGTGATTGATCCAGACCTAGTGCGAATTCGATCTCGGCGAAGGAACCTGGGTCGACTTGGCGCGTTGCCCCTTTTTGAGCATGTCGAACAGCTCGCGGTACGGCCCCACCAGGTAGGCGGTGTCACCCGCCGCGAGCCGTGTTTCGCGGCGGGGATGCAGCTTCAACGGTGCGCCGTCCCTGGCAATGGCGATCACGCGAGTCTGGTTCGACAGCTCCACCATCCGGAGCCCGTCAAGCTCACTGGCGGCCTCCACCAGTACGCCGCCGACCATGAACGAACGTTGCCCCACCGAGAACGTGCCGAACACCTGCAGGCCCATCGCCTCTCCGATGAACCACGGCGTCGCCAGTTCGACTGTCGAGCGGACGTTTTCGAAGTGGAACCGATGCGCCACCGCGGCACCCAGCGCCCGGTCGTAGATGCGCAGCACCACCGGAACGTCGGGCCGGACGACCTCGGGCATCACGCGGTGGGACAGCATCTCGCGGAGCACGATCCCGGTCTCGATGTTGACCATGTCGTCCTGGGTCAGCACCGCCACCGCCTGGGCCTCGTCGATGCGAGCGGATTCCAGCGTCTGGCGCAGGGTGGCGTCCCCGAAGATGACCGGAACGTCGAGTTCGCGCGCCGACGCCAGGTAGCGGTTGTCGTCGTCGCGCTCGATGACCGCCACGTCGTATCCGGCGGCCTTCAGATCGCTGGCCACACGAATGCCGAACGAGCCGAGGCCGACGACGATGACGTGGTTCTGCAGGTCGCGCACCCGCCGCCGTCCTGCGGACTGAGCGATCCGACGCGACAGCAGCAGATCGGCGATGAACGCCACCAGGATCGCGGTGGTGGTGACGCCTGCGAACATCAACCCGATGCCCCAGATCCGTAGCCAGATGGGTTGTCCTATGAAGCTGAAGTCGCCGTAGCCGACGGTGGCGATCGTCTCGGTGCTGAAGTACAGCGCGTCGATCCACCCCATCCCCGGGGGATGGCGATACGAGAAGCGCAGCAGCACCGTCGCACCGAGCAGCAGCGTCATGGAAGCGGCGAATGCGCGGAAGAACATCGGGTTGATGTCGTCGCGCAACGCGCGAAGGGCGTTGATCCACTTCCGCAGCGGGGAGCGGCGAGCCCGTGCCGTGGCCACTGGTTGCGCGACGTTGATGCCCTGGGCCGCCAGCTCGTCGGCGGTGCCGATCATGGCGGTCCAGTCGCCTGCCAGGACCTGCTGGTCGCGCCCCGGGCAGGCCACCACCTCACCTGGCGTTCGTGACTTCTCCCCGTGGATCACCGCGACCGGTGCGAGGTCGCCGTAGATGTCGCGCAGTGTGGCGTCGTACGGTGCCTCGGTGCCGGAGACGACGAACTCCACCCCGGCCACCGGGATTGCGTGGGTGGTGCGCGCCAAGCATGCCTCGACGACTGATGGCGCCGCGAGGTCGGCGACGTCGAGGATCGCGCCTGGCCCGTTGCTCAAGGCCACCGCTTCGCGCAGCACGCTGTTGGCCAATCGTGCGACGACCCGCACGCTTTCATTGAGTTGTCGTGCCAACAGGGCGATCTCGAGGTTGAGGGCGTCGTCGTCATCGGCGCAGATCACCGCCGTCGCATCCTGAACACCGGCCGCGGCCAACTCCTTGGCGTTGGCGACGACGACGACGTCGGTCCCCGCACCCTGCAGCTCTTCGATGATCCGCAGTCCCAGCGGGTCATCTCCGCAGACGATGGTGTGGCCCCGCATGCTGCGAGGTTACTGTGGCAGGGCATCGGCTGCCGGCTGGTTCGTGACAGGCGAAGATGAATGGATGAGCAATCCACGCATCTACCTCAAGGCGTGCATCAACGGAGCCCGCACCCCCGACCAGCACCCGAACCTGCCGGTCACGCCCGATCAGCTGGCCGCAGCGGCGCTCGAGGCGCATCGGGCCGGCGCGCAGGCCGTGCACATGCACCCCAAGGACGCCAACGGCGTCGACTCGCTGTACGGCGATGCGGTCGCGGCGGCGGTGCACGCCGTCCGCGCGGCCGTGCCCGGTCTGCCGTTGGGAGTGACGACGGGGTTCTGGGCATTGCCCGACGCTGACGCCCGGTTGAGGGCGGTCGAGGCATGGACGGTGCTGCCCGACTTCGCGTCGCTGAACTGGCACGAACCGGGCTCCGAGGAGCTGGCGCACGTGCTGCTTGGCAAGGGGCTCGGGGTCGAGGTGGGCCTGTTCCACGCTGAGGCGGTCGCGTCCTGGGCGAAATCCGACTTGGCCAAGCACTGCATGCGGGCGATGATCGAACTGCAGGGTGATGCGGACATCGCGGCCGCGGACGACATGCTCGAGCGGGTCTTCGCCGTCGGATCGCCGGCCCCGGTGCTGCTGCACGGGCTCGACGAGAGTTGTTGGCCGTTACTGGAATACGCGGGGGAGCGCGGCGTGCAGACGCGAATTGGTCTCGAGGACACCGTGAAGCTGCCGGACGGGTCCGTCGCGCCCGACAACGGCGCGCTGGTGTCGGCGGCGGTGAGCCTGCTCAGTCGGTAGTGGTGGCCAGGGCGAAGTCGGCGAAGTCGAAGCCGGGCACCACCACGCAGCTCACCAGGGTGGGTTCGTCGTCGCGCGGCCGGGCCCGCTGCCAGTGCCCCGGCGGAACCACCAGCTGTGGTGCTTCGCCCGCACCGACGTCGCTGCCGAGCAGAAGCGTTGCGGCACCGTCCTGTTCGGGTCCGATTTCCAACAGCAGAGGGCTACCCCTGTGGTGGAACCACAACTCGGCGCTGCGCACGGTGTGCCACGCCGACTGCTGGCCCGGCATCAGCAGGAACAGGATGGCCGTTCCGCCGCTGCGGGCGCCCGTGTAGCCCGGTGGCAGGGAGGACTGCGCGACCGTCAATTCGCTGCGCCACGTCTCCTTGAACCAGCCGCCCTCCGGATGCGGGGCGAGGTCGAGCGTGCGGGCCCAGCCGGGTAGCTCCGTCATCGGTCTAGCCTACGTCGGAGCACCATGCCAACCCGATACCCTCATCGCATGGCACGCCTGCGCCCCGCATGGTTCGTCGTGCTGTGTGCATTGGTGCTGCTGGTCAGCGCGTGGCTGCCATGGTTGACGACCAGTGCAGGCGGCGGCGGACGGGCCAACGCGATCGGCGGAAAGCTCGGCCAGATCGCCGTGCCGCCGCCCGGCTTCGGCGTCGGGCAGCTGATGGTGCTGTTGTCCGCGACGTTGATCGTGGCCGCGGCGATGGCGGCGCGCGGTCTCTCGGCACGGATCGCTTCGACTGCGGCCCTGTCCATTTCGGTGCTCTTGACGGTTCTGGCATGGTGGTACTTCCGGCTGTACGTGGCACCGCCGATCGCAGCGGGCTACGGGTTCTACATCGGCGGGGCAGCGACCGCCGTTGCCGTGGTGTTGTCCGTACTGGCAATGGTCGCCGCGTGGTCCGAGGGGAGTAGACGCCGATGACGGGATTCGTCGAGCCGGTCGTGCTGACCGGGCAGCAGTGGGTCAAGCTCGAGCCCTTGTGCGCCGCGGACGTCCCGGAGATCGCGGTGGCCTCGGCCGACGGCGACGTCGGCAGCCTGTGGTTCACCAGCGCGCCATCTCATCGCACGGCGCGGGAGTGGGTGGACGGGCGGTTGGCCGTGCAACACCCCGATACCGGGCTGACGTTCGTCGTACGCACGCTGGACGGCCGCCTGGTCGGGTCGTCGAGCTACTGCAACGTGGACCCGCCGAACCGGCGCCTCGAGATCGGGTACACCTGGTTCTCCGGGTCGGTGCGCAGAACCGGCGTCAACACCGAGGCCAAGCTGCTGATGCTCGGCCATGCGTTCGACGAGTTGGCTTGCATAGCAGTCGAATTCCGCACGCACTTCTTCAACTCCACCAGCCGGGCCGCCATCGAGCGGCTCGGCGCCAAGCTCGACGGCGTGCTGCGCAGCCATCAGCTGTCGGCTGACGGGTCGCGGCGCGACACCGTCGTCTACTCGATCCTCGACATCGAATGGCCAGCGGTGCGCAACAACCTGCGGTTCCGGCTGGACCGCTAGCGCATCAG
Organism: Mycobacterium sp. AZCC_0083; assembly: GCF_014202335.1. Lineage (GTDB taxonomy): Bacteria > Actinomycetota > Actinomycetes > Mycobacteriales > Mycobacteriaceae > Mycobacterium. The sequence continues at coordinate 303,552 of NZ_JACHGP010000004.1, forward strand.
CCGGCCGTTTGTGCACCTGGCGACACCCCAGCGGCGCGTCGCGTCGTCAGATTCACGAACGAGCGGCCTAGCGCGTCGCCACCTCGGCACCGCGCAGCGGGCTCGCACACTGGTCGCACGCCAGGGTGGCCTGGAACGCCGCACCGCAGTCGGTGTGCACCAGGTCGACGGCGGGCCCCTCCGGCGTGTGGAAGCACCGCTGCGCCCACTGCAGCGCAGTGATGAGGATCGGGAACACCGCTCGCCCCTTCTCGGTCAACCGGTAGCGCCCGTCGCCCGCAGCCAGCACGCCGTTGGCCGTGAAGATCTGCAAGCGGTCGGCCAGCGAACCGGGTGGCGCACCGAGTTGGTCCTGGAAGTCGCCGAACCGGCTGGCGCCGACGAACGCTGACACCAGCAAGGCGAACGCCCATCGGTCGCCGAGGATGCTCATCGTCTCCGGGAACAGGTCCGCCCGGCCGCGGACGCGGTCGGAGCTCGATCGGCGCCGCGTCGCGAGCGCGGGAATCGACCGCGACCAGCCGCCGCTCGGACCCCACTGTGCGCCAATGTCCTTCTCCGTCACCGACTCCGAGCACGCGGCGCACTGCAGCAGCGGTGCGAAGTCGCCGCCGCAGACGGTGTGGTGCATCGCGGGAAGTCGTTGGGCGTGGTCGGGGACCCAGTGTCTTTCCCACTCCCAGATCGACACGAGTACCGGCCACAGCGCGCGCCCGCGCGGCGTGAGCACGTAATCGGCCCGCGGCGGCCTGGCCTGATAGGTGCGCCTTGCCAACAGCCCGTTGGCCGTCATCGCCTCCAACCGCCGGGTCAGCACCGCATGTGAGATCGGCAGGCGCTCCGTGAATTGCCCGTACCGCGTCGCACCGAGCGTCGCCCGTTGCAGGATCAGCAGCGTCCACTCGTCGCCGAGAAGCCCGAGCATCCGGCCGACGGCATTGGTTCCGCCTGCGGGCAACGCGGTGGGCACTACAGATCACCCCGTCGCTTCGCTCGCCCCAGCGAGTCCGATCGACTCGGCCGCGGAGTCGGTCTCGTGCCAGCGGCGTAGCTCCGAACCGGGAGCCCACGTCGAGTGAGTGCCGCTGGAAACCCGTTCCGGCAGAGCCAGTTTGCACACCGGCCCGTCGGTCATCCTTGCGGCGTCGAATACCAGGCAATAGGAGGCGTCGTCGTTCATGTCGGTGGTGATGGTGATCAGGTAGCCGTCGTCCTCGCCGACGCTGCCGACTCGGGGCGCCATCGCGGTCTCGCTGCCGTACACGCCGTCGTCGAAGGCGAACCGCTCCTCCGCTCCGGTCAGCAGGTCGTGCTTCACCAGCCCGTCGAACAGGAACCAGGCTGGCTTGCCCGTCGCGGCGTAGGCATAGCGGTACTCGCTTCCCGCGTAACCCGAGTTGATCATCCCGAATTCGGTGATGCTGTCGGTCAATTGCTCCTCGCGAGCACCGCCGGTGACGACGTTGAAACGCCAACGGTGCAACCGGGGCTGCATCCGGTCCAGCGCGAGGAACCGGAACGCCCGCTGCCATTTGTTGCCCATCCCGTTGTCGGCAGGCTCGGGGTCGCCCTGGAAGAACCCGTCGAGCACGATTTCGTCGCCGTCCTCGTAGGCGTTGGTGAAGTGCAGGACGTAGGTCGGATCGGCGTCGAACCACCTGATCTGCGAGCTGTCCCCACGGCGCGGGATGACCGCGAAGCGCGAGGGCATATCGCGGTGCAAGCGCGGCAGGTGCACGTTGTGTTCGAGCAATTCTGGTTCCCAGAACAACGGAAAGTCGTTGAGTATCACATAGTTCTCGGTGAAGGCCATGTCGTGCGGAAGGCGTGGGCCTGGCAGTGGCACGTCGACGTAATGCACCAGTTCGTTGCTTGCGTCGACGACGCCATAGTGCATGTAGGGCGCCTGCTTGCCGTAGTTGAAGAACAGCAGCTCGCCGGTGCGGTCGTCGACCTTGGGGTGCGCCGACACGCCCAAGTCGAAGGGAAACGCGCCGCCCCAGTCCTGTTTCCCAAGCGTCTCACCGGAATACGGGTCGATGCGGTACAGATCGCCGCACTGGTAGTGGCTGGTGAGTGCCGTCCCGCGGTGCACCGTCACATCAGTCGAGGACGCGTCCTTCATCAACGTCCTTGCGCCCCAGCCGTAGTCGCGACGCGCAAGCTCGACCGGCTCCGCGATCCCGGGCCACAGCGGGCCGCCAGCCGCGTTCTCCTCGGCGAAGCCGTCGGTGCGAACGAACCTGTTGCGGTAGAACGCCTTTCCGTCCCGGAAGCCGACGACGTGGATCATGCCGTCACCGTCGAACGGGTGATACGCCTTGATCGCCGGGTGCAGCGGGTTCTCGGTGTTGCGCAGGTAGACGCCGTCGAGGTCGGCAGGGATCTCACCCGCCACCGCGGTCAGGTCGTCGGCGTCCCACTCCGTGGTCTGCGGGCGCCACGGCCCCGTTCGATAGGGGTGGTCGTCGTCCTCGGGCAGCGTGGACAGGAACTTGCCCACGACTTCGACGTCCATGTCTCTCACACCCCACTCACGACGAAGCTCACCGTGGTGGCCGTGCTGCCGCCGAAGTTCAGCGTGCCGAACGTCCTTGCGCCGTCGACCTGATACTCGCCTGCAGTGCCACTGACCTGTTTGGCGGCGTCGAGCAGCATCCGCACCCCGGTAGCGCCGACGGGATGGCCACCGCCGATCAGCCCGCCGCTCGGGTTGATCGGCAGCCGGCCGCCGATCTCGATCTCGCCGTTCTCGATGGCCTTCCACGATTCGCCGGGGCCGGTCAGCCCGATGTGGTCGATCGCGAGGTACTCGCTCGGCGTGAAGCAGTCGTGCACCTCGATGCCGTCGAGATCGTCCAGCGACACCCTGGCGCGCGTGAAGGCGTCCAGCACGGCCCGCCGCACATGCGGCATGACGTACGGGTCGCCGGCCGAGCGGTCGAGCTTGTGCTGCAGGCCCAGCCCGACGGTGCGGTGGCCCCAGCCCTCGATCCGGCCGATCGGGCGGGCATCGGGGTGGTCGCGCAAATAGTCGTCGCCGACCAGGACGATGCCCGCGCCGCCGTCGGTCATCTGGCTGCAGTCGAACCGGCGGATCCGCCCCTCGACGATGGGGTTGACCTCATCGTTGCTGCCGGCCATCAGATCGGGCACCGACCAGTCCCGGGTCTGGGCGTTCGGGTTGGCGTGCGCGTTGGTGAAGTTCAGCTGCGCGATCGCCCGGAGATGGACGTCGTCGATGCCGTATCGGCGGTCGTACTCGTCGGCGACGCGGCTGAACATGTATGGCCACATGAACGTGGCGTCCTGACCCTCGTGCCCGGTCCAGGCGGCGGCGCCGAGGTGCTGGGCGGCGATGTCGCCGGGCACCGTCTTCTCCAGTTCGACGCCGAGCACCAGCGCGGTCTCGTACGCGCCGGACCGCAGGTCGGCGATCGCCGCCAGGGTGGCGACGCTCCCGGAGGCGCAGGCGGCTTCGTGGCGTGACGACGGGGTGGCCCAGAGGCCGTCGACGACGCTGGCGGGCATCGCGCCGAGGTGGCCCTGAGCTGCGAACATCTCGCCGAAGGCGTTGCCGACGTGGACGACGCCGATGTCGACGGTGTCGATCTTGGCCGTCTCCAAAGTGGCCGTCACCACCTCGGCCGTCAGGTCCGCGAAGTCGACCTCCTCACGGGTCAGGTTCCGCGCGAAGTCGCTCTGGTAGCCGCCGAGAATCCACACGTTCGAACCAGCCATGACGGCACCGTACTACAACTAACAGAGTGACTGGAGATTGATTGTAGAAAAGTGTCGGTTTCGGTCGGGCACCGCTCTCTTACCTGTATGAGCACGACAAGTCATCTCCGAAAAGCGACGACGTACGACATCATCGACCGGCTGTACGCCCGGCGGGCGGCCCATGTGCCGGTCAACCGGATCGCTGCCACGGTGTCGGCGTGGTTGGCCGAGCTTGGAGTCGACAGCCCGATGGCCGAGGACCTCGCCCGCGCCGCCCGCGCAGGCAACTGGCCCGCGGTTCACGCCATCAGCGACTTGCTGTCCGTGGACGTCCTCGTCGCGGCGTGACGGTCCCACCGGCTCGGTTCTGAACCGGTGAGACCTCGGCGCGCTTGGTAGTGCACCGCCAAGCGCACCTGTGCGAGCATTGCCCGGCTGCCGGTGGCACAAACGTGTGTATCCATCGGATCAGGGGGGATGATGCAGCCATGGCCCTGCAGAATCACGACCTCGCACTTCGGATGGCCGAGCTGGCGCGTTCGACTGCGTTGCGCAGCGTCGACGATGTGCTCGCCGACGTCACCGCTGCCGCCATGACACTGATCCCAGGCGTGGACGTCGCCGGTGTGTTGCTGGTCGGCAAGAACGGCAGTTTCGACACCGTGGCGGCCACGTCCGATCTGATGTTCAAGCTCGACGAGCTGCAGATGCGCTATCTCGAAGGGCCGTGCGTCCAGGCGGCGCTAGACGAGATCGTCGTGCGCACGGACGATTTCCGCAACGAGCCGAAATGGCCCAACTACTCGCCTGCGGTCGTCGGGTTGGGAGTGCGCAGCGGCCTGTCCTTCAAGCTGTACACCGCCGACCGCACCGCAGGCGCACTCAACCTGTTCGCCTTCGAGCCGAGGCTGTGGGACACCGAAGCCGAGACCATCGGCATGGTGCTGGCGGCGCACGCCGCGGCGGCCATCCTGGCCAGCCGCCAGGGTGACCAGCTTCAGTCGGCGCTGTCGACGCGTGACCGCATCGGCCAGGCCAAGGGCATCATCATGGAGCGGTTCGGCATCGATGACGTCCGCGCATTCGCGATGCTGCGCCAGCTGTCGCAAGACGGCAATACGAAGCTGACCGACGTCGCGCAGCGGGTCATCGACACCAGGACGCAGTAACCCGGCGACTTGACCGTCGACGCTGCGCGCAGGGCGCGATTTCGGCCGATTTCGCACCCTGGACACAAAGTGGACGAAAAAGTGTGCCCTTTTCGCCGCTTCGCGACTCCTACCTAGTGAACGCCGCCCGCACCGGGCGGCCGCACGGTAGGAGTTTCGATGAACCACACAGACGAGACCTTCCGCCCAGGGCTCATCCTGGGCGTTCTGGTGGCCGGGTTGATCGGCATCGGCGCGATCTGCATGATGGCGCCCGTCGAGCCCGGCCCCACCGTGGTGCCCGCGGTGCAGCAGTCGACGCTGCGCTGACGCGCATGTGAAGTCTTACCGTCAGTGGGTATGCCACCCGGGTACCAGCGGCATCGACAGTCGCTGGGTCGAGTGCAATCGTTGGTATTGCTGCGGACCGCCGACCGAGGAAGAGGACCTACTGATGAGCAACGTTCCCGACATCGAACTGAACGACGGTGCGCGCATCCCGCAGCTTGGATTCGGAGTGTTTCAGATCAAGGCAGAGGAGACGGCGTCGGCGGTGAAGGCTGCGCTGGAGACGGGATACCGACACATCGACACGGCCGAGATGTATGGAAACGAACGGGAAGTCGGCCAGGGTGTCCGCGACGCTGGGGTGGATCGCGCGGACGTCTACATCACCAGCAAGCTGAACAACGGTTTCCACGAGCCGGACGATGCACGGCGTGCGTTCGACGGCACACTCGACGCGCTGGGATCCGACTACGTCGACCTGTTCCTCATCCACTGGCCACTCCCGACGCTCTACGACGGTGATTTCGTCTCCACCTGGCGTGTTCTCGAGGAGTTCGCCAGGGATGGACGCGCCCGCAGCGTCGGCGTATCGAACTTCCAAACCGCGCACCTCGACCGCCTCGCGAAGGAGGCCTCGATCGTCCCGGCGGTGAATCAGATCGAGGTTCATCCTTACTTCACGAACGAAGAGGTGCGCGCGTACGGGCGCGAGCATGGCATCGCCACCGAGGCGTGGTCGCCGATCGCGCAGGGCAAGGTGCTCGACGACCCGGTCGTCGAGCGAATCGCCAAGGGCGTCGACAAGTCACCGGCCCAGGTCGTGCTGCGCTGGCACATTCAGCGCGGTGACATCGTCTTCCCGAAGTCCGTATCGCCCGACCGAATGCGGTCGAACTTCGAGTTGTTCGACTTCGAACTGAACGACTCCGACATGGACGCGCTCTCCGCCCTCGACAAGGGCGAATCGGGGCGGACGGGCCCCAACCCGGACGTGTTCGACCGCATCCCCACCTAACGCCCGAGTTGCAGCTAGCGGGTATCCGGCACTCCTGCTAGCAGCAATCGGCAATGGGCGGCAGCGTTGACGACACCTGGTGCCAATGACGCGATCCTAAGTGTCATGGCCACGCTCCCGTACCCCGATCACTACGATCAACGGCAGCCGGATGCGCCAGCGGCGGCACATCGCAAGCCGCCCAATCCTTCTGGTGGGCTGGTCCTCGCGGGCCTGGTGCTCGCGGTGGTGTCCGCCGGTGTCGGCGGGTTCGCGGCGTTGGCCCTGCAGCCACACACGTCCACACTCGACGCCCTGGCGGCCGCGGCGGCGGCACCGCGCGCGACGGCGAGCCTAGGTCCGGGCACGGTCGAGGAGGTCGCCGCAAAGGTGGTGCCCAGCGTGGTGCAACTGGAGACCGATGTGGCCGACCAGAGCGAGCAGGGTTCTGGCATCGTCCTGACCCCCGACGGGCTGATCATGACCAACGCCCACGTGGTGGCGCCCGCGGCCGACGCCGATCCCGCCGCAGCCCACACCCAGGTCATCTTCGCCGACGGCCGCACCGCACCCTTCGCGGTGGTCGCCACGGACCCGACGAGTGACATCGCCGTCGTCCAGGCGAAGGGAGTCTCTGGGCTCACCCCCATCACGCTCGGCACGTCCGACGACCTCCGCGTGGGCCAGCAGGTGGTGGCGGTGGGATCCCCGTTGGGCCTGGAGGGCACGGTCACCACCGGCATCATCAGCGCGCTGAACCGTCCGGTGACCACTGGTCCCAACTCGCAGACTTCGTCGACGGCGATCGACACCATCCAGACGGACGCCCCGATCAACCCGGGAAACTCGGGAGGGCCGCTGGTCGATGCTAACGGTCGGCTCATCGGGATGAACTCGGCGCTTGCCACGCTGGGCGGCTCGCCCGACGCCGGGAGTGGTTCCATCGGTTTGGGTTTCGCGATTCCCGTCGATCAGGCGAAGCGCGTCGCCGACGAACTCGTCGCCACCGGAACGGCGTCGCATGCCTCGCTGGGCGTGCAGGCAGGCGACGACGAGACCCACGGCGCCAAGATCCTGGACGTGACGAGCGGCGGCCCAGCCGCGACTGCAGGCTTGTCCGCTGGCGCGGTAGTGGTCACGGTCGACGATCAGGTCATCGACGACGCCGACGCGCTGGCCGCCGCAGTGCAGTCGAAGGCGCCCGGCAATCGGGTCACCGTCGGTTACCTCGACCCCACCGGCGTCACCCGCAGTGCCCAGGTCTTGCTGGGGACCGACCAGGTCGACCAGCCGTAGTTACAGGAATGAGTCGGCGACGGCCAGTGCGTCATCGAGGATCTCGAGCCCCTCGGCGACCTCGGCATCGGTGACGTTGCACGGCGGCACCGCGTGGATGCGGTTGAAGTTGGCGAAGGGGAGCAGGCCGCCTGACTTGCACGCGGCCATCACCGCGTTCATCGCCGGACTGGAACCGCCGTAGGGCGCCAGCGGCTCACGGGTCTGCGGGTTGGCGACCAATTCGATCGCCTGGAACACACCGAGTCCTCGGACCTCGCCGACCGACGGGTGGCGCGCCGCGAGGTCCTGCAGGCCGGGACCGAGGACGTCGGATCCGATCCGGGCGGCGTTGGCCACCATGCCCTCGTCCTCCATCGCGTTGATCGTCGCGATGGCGGCCGCACAAGCCAGCGGATGGCCGGAGTAGGTCAGCCCGCCCGGGTAGGCGCGGTCGTCGAACGTCGCGGCGATCTCGTCGTTGATCGCGACACCACCGAGGGGCACGTAGCCGGAGGTGACGCCCTTGGCGAAGGTCATCAGATCGGGGACGACGTCGAAATGCTCGATGGCGAACCACTTTCCGGTCCGTCCAAAGCCGGCCATCACCTCGTCGGCGATAAACATGATGCCGTACTTGTTGCAGATCTCGCGCACGCCTGCCATGTATCCGGGGGGCGGCACCATGATGCCCGCGGTGCCGGGCACCGACTCGAGGATGATCGCGGCGAACGACGCCGGGCCCTCGTGCTGGATGAGGCGCTCCAGGTACTCGAGCGCACGTTCGGATTCTTGCTGCTCGGTCTCGGCGTGGAAGGACGACCGGTACAGGAATGGGCCGTTGAAGTGCACGACGCCGCTGCTGGCGTAATCGTTGGGGTACCGCCGCGGATCGCCGGTCAGGTTGATCGCGGTGTCGGTGCCACCGTGATACGAGCGGTAACGGGAGAGCACCTTGTAGCGGCCGGTGTGCAGGCGGGCCATCCGGACGGCGTGCTCGACGGCGTCGGCTCCGCCGTTGGTGAAGAACACCTTGTTCAGGTCACCCGGTGTGCGCTCGGTGATCAGGCGGGCCGCCTCGGAGCGGGCCTCGTTGGCGTGCTGCGGTGCCACCGTGCACAGCTTCGCCGCTTGTTCGGCAATGGCCGCAACGACTTTCGGGTGCTGATGGCCGATGTTGGTGAACACCAGCTGCGAGGAGAAGTCCAGCAGCTTGTTGCCGTCCCCGTCCCACACGTACGAGCCCTGCGACGCGGTGATCGTCATGGGCTTGATCTGCGCCTGCGCCGACCAGGAATGGAACACGTGCTTGCGGTCGAGTTCGTAGGTGCGCGAAGCCTGTTGGCTGGCCTCGTCGACGGTCAAACCGTTGGGCAGCAGTTCGGTTTCCGGGGCCACGGTCATGATTGTCTCACTCACTGGTTTTGCGGAAAGCCGAGTTCGATGCCGCCGTGGCTGGGGTCGAGCCAGCGCTGGGTGATGGCCTTCTGTCGAGTGAAGAATTGCACGCCATCCATGCCGTGGGCGTGCGAATCGCCGAACAGCGAGGCCTTCCAGCCGCCGAAGCTGTAGTACGCCATGGGCACCGGGATCGGGACGTTGATGCCGACCATGCCGACCTGGACCTCGTTCTGGAAGCGCCGGGCCGCGCCACCGTCGTTGGTGAAGATCGCGGTGCCGTTTCCGTACGGATTGTCGTTGATCAACTCGAGGGCCTCGTCGTAGGTCTCCACCCGCACCACCGAAAGGACGGGGCCGAAGATCTCGTCGGTGTAGACGCTCATCTCGGGGGTGACGTGATCGATCAGCGTGGGCCCCAACCAGAACCCGTCGGGGTCTCTTTCCGGGCCTACCTCGGCCGTGACGTTGCGGCCGTCGACGACGATCTTGGCGCCGTCGGCTTCGCCTGCGTCGATGTAGGAGGCGACCTTGTCGCGGTGGGCCTTGGTGACCAGCGGCCCCATGTCGGAATCCTTGGTGCCGTCACCGATCTTGAGTCCCGTGGTGCGCTCGGTGATCTTGGCGACCAGATCGTCGGCGATCGGTCCGACGGCGACGCAGGCGCTAATGGCCATGCAGCGTTCCCCTGCGGAGCCGAAGCCGGCGTTGACCATGGCGTCGGCGGCGAGATCGAGGTCGGCGTCGGGCAGGATCACGGCGTGGTTCTTGGCCCCACCGAGGGCCTGGATGCGCTTTCCGGCGGCGGTGCCGGTGGCGTAGACGTACTGCGCGATCGGGGTGGACCCCACGAACGACACTGACTTCACCTTGGGGTTGGTCAGCAGTTCGTCGACGGCCGTCTTGTCGCCCTGCAGGACGTTGAACACCCCGGCGGGCAGGCCGGCTTCGGCCCACAGCTTCGCGATCCACAGCGCTGCCGACGGATCCTTCTCCGACGGTTTGAGGATGACGGTGTTGCCGGTGGCGATCGCGATGGGGAAGAACCACATCGGGACCATGGCGGGGAAGTTGAACGGGGAGATGATCCCGACGACACCGAGCGGCTGGCGGATCGAGTAGACGTCGACCTTGGTCGAGGCGTTCTCGGTGAACCCACCCTTGAGCAGGTGCGGGATGCCACAGGCGAATTCGACGACTTCCTGGCCGCGCGACACCTCACCGAGGGCGTCGGAGACGACCTTGCCGTGCTCGCTGGTGATGATCTCGGCGAGCTCGCCCTTGCGGGCGTTGAGCAGCTCACGGAAGTTGAACAACACCTGCGTGCGCTTGGCCAGCGAGGTATCCCGCCACTCCGGGAATGCCGCTGCCGCGGTTTCGATGACCGCCCGCGCATCCTCCACGCTGGCCAGCGCGACCTCACCGGTCACCACACCCGTTGCAGGATTCGTCACCGGCGCAGTTTGGTCAGAGGCTCCTCTGAACAGTTCGCCGCCGCGCCAGTGTTGCAAAACGTTCGCCATCGGTCTCCGTCGCATCGAGGTTGGGCCGGCCCATCGAAGACGGCCAGCATTGAACCAAGTCTGCGCTGTGCAGGGCGGGTAACGGTCCAGCAATGTGTCACCGGATCGCACGGAACGATTACAGTGTGTAAATGGCGATGACGGTGGGTGAGGTGGTGGCCCTTCCGGTTCTGCAGCGAGGCGACCCGCAGATCCTCAGTAGTTGCCGCTGGCAGGAGCCGATCCGCTGGGTACACGTCAGCGATGTAGTGAGCCTGTCCACTTTGCTGCAGGGCGGGGAGCTCGTGCTGACCACGGGTGCTGCACTGCGAAGGTCACCCAAGGGATATTTGCACGGCATCGCCGAGGCGGGCGCCATTGGCGTCGTCGTCGAACTGGGGAAGAAGGGTGCACTCCCCGAATCGGCGGCGGCGGTGGCCAAGGAGCTGAATCTGGCGCTGGTGGTGCTGCACCGCGAAGTCAGATTCGTCGAGGTGACCGAGGAGGTGCACCGCCGGATCGTGTCAGAGCAGTTCGACGAGGTCGCCTTCGACAGGCGCGTGCACAGGACCTTCACCGACCTCAGCATGAAGCGAGCGTCGGCGACGGGGATCGTGGCGGCTGCCGCCAGGATGCTCGACGAACCGATCGTGCTGGAAGACCTTGCGCACCAAGCGGTTGCCGTCGCTCCCGGTCCTGCCGCGACGGCGACGCTCCTCGACGACTGGGAACAGCGCTCTCGCCGCTTCGCCGGTGGGCACGCCGGCGAGGACTGGGCGATGACGATGGTGGGCCCCCGCGGCGAGGAATGGGGAAGGCTCATCGTGCCGCGCTTGCCCTCCGACGTGACGCGCACGGGCCTGGTGCTCGAACGGGCGGCCGCGGCGCTCGCACTGAACCGGATGATCGAGCGCGACCGGTCCGGGTTGCATCAGCAGGCGCAGAGCGGCCTCATCGACGACGTGATCCGCAGCAGGATCAGTGACGAGCGAGAAATCGCCGCTCGCGCACACGCATTGGGACTGCACAAGGCCACCCGGTACTTCCCGGTGGTGGTGAGCATCCGGAGCGCGGCCGCCAAGTCCGACCCCGTCGCGGACCGGCGCCGCAACGTCGGCTTCCTCGATACCGTGGCCCAGATCGTCAACGCCGCGGGCCACAGCGGGTTGTTCACGATTCGCGGCGACGGCGAGATCGGCGCCGTCGTGGCGTTGAGTGCCACCCGGGCAGGGGGATCGGACAAGGCGTGGAGTGACCTTGGCACGGCCCTGGCGCGGGAGGTCGCGCGTCTCGACAGCCGCCAGCGCGCCGTGCTGGCGCTCGGTGAGCCATCGGCTCTCGTCGGCGATGCCGTCATCGGGCTCAGCGACGCCGCCCACATCGCGGAGGTCGCGCTTGCCATGCGCGGTCGGCCGCGGCCGTTCTACCGTGCATCAGACGTGCGACTGCGGGGCCTGGTTTCCCTGCTGCAGAACGACTCCCGCGTCCAGGCCTTCGCCGAAACGGAACTCAAGACGTTGCTCGCCGCCGAGGACGGCAGAGCACCGTCTGATCTGGCGATCCTGCGCGAGTACCTCCGATTGGGCGGAAACAAGGCGGCGTTGGCCAAGCATCTACACGTCAGTAGGCCGGCGCTCTACAAGCGGCTGTCGGCCATCGAGCGCAGCCTGCGAGTTGACCTGGACGACGCCGAGTCGATGCTCTCGCTGCACGTGGCGTTGTTGGTATTGGAGGCGCGGCGAGGCGACGACGTCGGGGTGCCGGGCTAAGCGCAAACGTCAGCCGGCCGCGAGAGTGGGCGTCCGGGGTGGTGCGGTGCGCCGGCTGCCGGTGGCCTCGAAGGCCGCGGCAAGCGCCAGCAGCGCTGTGTCGTCGTAGGCGCGTCCGGCGAAGGTCACGCCCACCGGCATGCCGATGTCGGCCATCGTGCCAAGTGGCACCGTCACCGTGGGGAGGCCGAGGTGGCGTGGCACCAGATTGCCGTTTGCCACCCAAACACCGTTGCGCCAGCCGTGTTCCGCGGATGTCTCGTCGACGTCCATGTCGGCCTTGCCGACGTCGGCGACGGCGGGAAACACGACCGCGTCAAGACCGAGGCGGTCCATCCAGTCCTCGAGGTCGATGCGGCGGGTCTGCTCCAGCCCGCGCAGGCCTTCTTCGAGGTGTGGGATGTCGGTGAACGCCTGCACCGGGTGCTCCCGCACGTGTGCGGGATACGCCGAGATCTGGTCGTCGAAGCCGTGATACTGGTCCGATAATGCCCCCTTGGGATGCGGGAAGATCAGTGCACCGTCGACGTCGGCGAGGTGGTCGAGTTCCGGGTCGCCGTTCACACGAAGGAAGTCGTCCCACGCCCATGCGGACAGGTCGACGATCTCGCGGTGCAGGTACTCGGGGCTGACCAGGCCGCGCGTCGCGATGGTCGGTGCACCGGGCCGGTCGCCCTCGTAGTTCGTGACGGCGGGGAAATCGACGAGCACCACCTCCGCGCCCGCCGCCTCGAGGTCTCTGCGGGCCGCCTCCCACAGCTCGATGACGGCCGCGCGCGTCTCGATGCGCTGTCCGGTCGACCCGCCGATGCCGGGGTGTTCGGCCGTGCCAGCGTCCGGGTCGGCGTTGACGTACATCCGAGGAATCCCGAAACGCTTGCCCGCCAGCGTTGTCCGCGCAGCGGCGGCGTCACCGGGTGCGAGTGCTTGGTAGGACTCCGGACGCACCGCGGAGGCGCGGGGGAGCTCGATCCAGGGCTGTGCGCGCCAGAAGTCGCCGCGTGTCTCGGTGTCGTCGGCGACCACCACGTCGAGCACCTCGAGGAGGTCGGCCATGCTCCGGGTGTGGGGCACCACGACGTCCATCGTCGGGACCAGCGGCCAGTTGCCGCGCGTCGAGATCACCCCACGTGACGGCGTGTACGCGCAGAGGCCGTTGTTCGACGCGGGCGCCCGTCCGCTGGACCACGTCTCCTCGCCGAGCCCGAACGCCGCGAAGCTCGCCGCGGTGGCCGTGCCCGACCCGTTGGACGAGCCCGAGCCGAATGCCGACGTCAAATAGTCCGCGTTGTAAGGGCTTTCAGCGCGGCCGTATACACCGCGCTGCATGCCACCGTTCGCCATCGGCGGCATGTTGGTGAGCCCGAGGCAGATGGCACCGGCAGCGCGCAGCCGCTCGATCGTGAACGCATCACGCTGTGCGACCAGATGCTCGAACGCCGGTGATCCCGCCGCAACGGTGAGTCCGCGCACCAGGTAGCTGTCCTTGGCGGTGTACGGGATGCCGTCGAGTGGCCCGAGCACCTCGCCGCGTGCCCGGCGCGCGTCGGATGCCTCGGCCTCGGCGAGCGCCGCCGGGTTCATCACGATGATGGAGTTGAGGCGAATGCCGCCACGGTCGTAGGCCTCGATGCGCGCGAGATAGGCGGTCACCACGTCGACCGAGGTCACCGCGCCCGACGCGAGGGCGCCGCGGAGTTCGGCGATCGAGGCCTCGACGACGTCAAAAGTGCTCACTGGCATACCATCCCGTTGCTCGTCCTCGGCGGCCAAGCCGCCATAATGTCAACACCGCGCGGCTGACGTCGCGCTAGGGCCGAGGTGTCAGGCCCAATTCGGAGCTGACGTAGGTCCGGCCGATGTGCTTGATCTCGTCGGACGACACGGAACCGATCACCTTCTGGGCGCCAAGACCGTCGATCATCGTCAGCAATCGCCGTGCCGCGACGTCGGGGTCGGCGACGCGGAACTCGCCCGCGGCGCTGCCCGCCCGCACGATCTCGGCGATGAACGCCAGCCACTCGCCGGTCAGCGCATTGGCCCGCTCCGCCAGAACCGGGTTGCGCCTGCCCAGGCTCCACGCGTCCAGCCAGTTCGCGCTCTCGTCGACGGTGGAGTCGTCGAGCACGTAGTCCATCAGCGCGTCTACCTTCTCGGTCGCCGTGTCGACGGCGGCGGTCCGCCGCCGCGCCTGGTTCAGATCCGCGTCGGCGACGGCCCCGAAGGCCGCGACGATCAGCTGCTCGGCCGACGAGAAGTAGTGGCTGACCAAGCCTGGCGTGACACCGAGAGCCGCGGCGACCTTGCGCAGCGTGACTGCGGATAGTCCCTCGTCACGGCTGATTTCCACGGCCTTGGCCAGCAGTTCGCCGTGGCGTTCGGCGGGCATCTTCCGCTTGGCGTCCCTGGTGACGACCGAAGTCAATGTCGCTTCTCCTCTTGACGGAACCGATTTCCTATTGAACACTACATCAACACTATTGAACGGTACATCAACAAGGGATCACCCGTGACCATGACACAGCAGACCCGAACAGGCGACGAGCCGCTGGACTCCGTGACCTCCGATCCGGCACCAACCGAGGATCGCTTCGGCCACGTCGAGGAGAAGGGCGTCGAGTACCTCCCCGAATCGGAGCGCGATTCCCGGCCACGGAACATGTTCGCCGTGTTCTTCGGCGGAAACCTCGCCTTCTCTGTCATCGTCTTCGGTTGGCTGCCAATCACATTCGGCCTCAGCTGGATCGGCGCCGTCACCGCCAGCGCGGTCGGCATCACCCTCGGCACCCTGCTCATCGCGCCGATGGCACTGATGGGCCCGCGCACCGGCACCAACAACACCGTGTCCAGCGGCGCGCACTTCGGGGTGACCGGTCGTCTGGTGGGCTCCGCGCTCACCCTGCTCTTCGCCCTGGCCTACGCCGCGATCGCGGTGTGGACGTCGGGCGACGCGCTCGTTGCGGCATCTCATCGGCTGTTCGGCACTCCGGTCCACAACGGGGTGCTGGCGGTCGGCTACGGCATCATCGCCGCGGAGATCGTCGCAGTCGCGCTGTTTGGGCACGGCACCGTCGTGGCACTGCAGAAGTTCGTGCTTCCCGTCGTCGGAGTGCTGCTCCTGCTTGGCGTCGTGGCATTCGGCGGCAAGTTCGATCCTGGTGCCGCAGGCGGCGGCGAATACTTGCTCGGCGGCTTCTGGCAGACCTGGGGACTTGCCGTCGTCATCGCCTTCGGTGGACCGTTGTCCTACGCCCCCACGCTCGGCGACTACAGCCGTCGGATCTCGCGCACCAAGTACAGCGACCGGTCCGTCGTCATTGCGACCATGGCCGGCATCTTCTTCGGGCTGTTCCTCACCGCGGCATTCGGGTCGTTCACCGCATCGACGTTCACCACGCTGAGCGAGTCGTACGTCGCCGACCTGGTCGCCGAGTCACCGGCCTGGTACGTGCTGCCGATCGTGCTGATCGCCCTGGCTGGCGGGCTGGGGCAGGGCGTGCTGAACGTCTACGCCAGCGGCCTCGACCTGGAAGCGCTGATCCCGAGGTTGAAGCGCGTCCAGACCACGTTGATCACGTCGGCGCTGGCCATTGCACTGCTCTACATCGGGGTCTTCCTGGTCGACGCCGTCGACTCCATCACCGCGATGACCTTGGTGCTCAACGGGATTGCCGCGCCGTGGGTGGCCATCAACGTCGCAGGCTTCCTCGTCGCCCGGCGCGGCGAGTACGACCCGGCCGATCTTCAGGTGTTCAACCAGGGCCGTCGCGGCGGACGGTACTGGTTCACCGGCGGCTGGAACCTGCGGGCGATCATTCCGTGGCTCGCCGGTTCGTTGTTCGGCATCCTCGCCGTGGACACCTCGCTGTACTCCGGGCCGCTCGCCAACCTCGGCAACGGCATCGACACCAGCCTCGTCGGATCGGCGGCTATTGCGGGGATCGGTTATCTGATCGCGTTGCGGTTGTGGCCCGAGCACGTGGCGGCTGTCGACAACGCCAGCCAGGAGGGACGCGCCTAGCGCTCCGACCGGGCGGTGTGGAGGGCCCGCGAGAACTCGGGCATGGCAGCACACAATCTCGATGGGTCTCGTCCCGCGAGCATGACCGTGCGATCGGGTCGGATGACGGCGGCGGTCGCGCGCCCGCGTCGCAGCCACCGCGCCAGTTCGCCACCCGGCTCGGCGACGTGCACGACGGCTCCGCGCCCCTCGAGTTGGGCGCACTGAACGGCCGGCGGCCGCGATGTCGTGACGAGTGCGAAGCCGTTCCCCAATGTGGCGTCGAGCCGCTCCCCGCTGGCCAGGATGGGGTTGGGGCACAGCGTGCCGGCCAGCTGCCGGGTGCTGCGGCCCTTGACCGCCAACGGGTTTCGGCGCAGCGTTGGGGTGCTGCCGTTGACGATCCTTTCGCGCATGCCGGGGATCAGGTGCAGCCGCGGGGCGACGACGCGCCTGACAGTGTTGCCGAACCGTCCGCCTGCGGTCATCGCCCAGCCCATGCCCAACGCCAAGCCGATCATCGTGCGGGCGTGTGGCTTTCGCTCCTGCTCGAAGGTGTCCAACAACCCCGGGGTGAGCTCTCCGCTGAATACGCCCGCCAGCTTCCAGGTCAGATTCATCGCGTCCCGAAGACCTGCTCCCATGCCCTGGCCGATGAACGGCGGTGTGAGATGGGCTGCGTCGCCGAGAAGGAGAACGTTGCGATCCCGCCACCGGTCGGCGATCTGCGCCCGAAACGTGTACTCGGTTACCCGGACCAACTCGAGGTCGTCATCGTCGATGTCGTTGACCCATGGCGCAATCAGGCCTCGAAGCGCGGCAAGCGTGCCGTAGTCGTCGGCAGTCTCGTTCGGTAACAGCCGAAATTCCCAGCGGTAGCGAGCAGGCCCGATCCGCATGTACGTCGCGGCGCGAACCGGATTGCACACCTGGTGCACGCCGTCCCATTGATTGAGCTCGGCGTCGGTGATGACGTCGACCACCAGCCAGCGCTGCTCGAACCGCAGGTCCTCCATCCTGGCGCCGATCGAGCGTCGCACGACGCTGTTGGCGCCGTCGCAGCCGAGAACGTAAGCGGTGTCGACGGTGTTGTCCATGCCGGTGCCGCGATCGGTAAAGGTGACGCGGACGCGTCCGGGTGCGTGTTGAGTGACGTCGGTGACCTCGCAGTTGCCTCGAACCTGCGCGGTGGGCCGCGTCTTCAGGTTCGTCCGCAGCAGGGCCTCGAGCTCTGGTTGGTCGAACATGTTGGCCTTGGGGAAGCCGTGGACGCTCGTGGCCGTGTCGCGATGGAACTCCGCCAGCACGCGAAGGTCACTGTCGAGCAGTCGCAGGCCCAGTGCCGGCCGGGAGATCGCGGCGAACTCGTCGGCAACGCCGAGACGGGCGACGAGGCGGTTGATCTCGTCGTCGAGGTGGACCGCGCGCGGCTGCGGGTAGACCGACTCCCAGCGGTCGAGGACCAGACACGGGATGCCGTAGCCGGCAAGCAAGGTTGCCGCGGTGACACCGGTGGGGCCGGCGCCGACGATGACCACCGGCACGGACTCGGTCGTGACGGTATCGCTCATGCCCTGCTCCTTGCATTAATGACGAAATCGTCACACACGATACAAGCGTCAGTCAAGCTATTCTGATGAAATCCTCAAAACTGAATGCGGCTGCTATCGTGGCTGCGTGAGCGAAGTGCACGACGAGCCCGTCAATCGACTGGAGCGGCGGAAACAGCGGACCCAAGCGGCTCTGATTCAGGCCGCGCGAGGCTTCATTGCGTCGGGAAGGATGAACGTGCCCGTGCTGGAGATCACGCAGGCCGCCGACGTCGGGATGGGGTCGTTCTACAACCACTTCGACAGCAAGGAAGAGCTGTTCGAGGCCGCGGTCGCCGACGTGCTCGACAACCACGGCGCCCTGCTCGATCAGCTCACGGGAACCAGCGACGATCCCGCCGAGACGTTCGCCCGCAGTTTCCGGCTGACCGGCCGGCTCTTTCGGCGCCGCCCGCAGGAGAGTCAGATCATTCTGGCGAGCGGACTCAACCTCGTGTCGTCGGACCGCGGCCTCGGTCCGCGCGCCCAGCGGGACATCACCGCGGCAGCGGCCGCCGGTCGATTCACGGTCGACGATCCCAAATTGGCGATGGCCGTCGCTGCCGGTGCACTCCTCGGGCTCGGCAAGCTATTGCAGGACGAACCGGAACGCGACGACGCGGCAGCCGCCGACCGGGTGACCGAAGACCTGTTGCGCCTCTTCGGACTTCCCGCCGGCGAAGCGCACGAGATCTGCACGCGCCCACTTCCTGGTCTCG
Source organism: Mycobacterium sp. AZCC_0083 (assembly GCF_014202335.1). GTDB lineage: Bacteria > Actinomycetota > Actinomycetes > Mycobacteriales > Mycobacteriaceae > Mycobacterium. The sequence goes on from NZ_JACHGP010000004.1 coordinate 321,957, forward strand.
ATGACGCGGGGGAGCAGCGGTTTCGGTAGGTGATTACGGGGGAACTCGAATCCCCACGGGTTGACCAGCATTGGCGCTGGAGACCCTCGGTTGGGAGGGTCCCATGTCACGCACCCGTCGTGTTCCTGGCTTCATGCACGACAACGGCTTGCTGCTGGCATGCCTTGGACTGTTTGCGGTGTTCTTCGTCGGCATGGTGCTGTCTGGTGCGGCGACCTACAACCAGGAGCAGCAGGAGCACGGCTTGCACGAACAGGTGTCGGTGTTGACCTACCTGACGACCGGTGACTTCGTGGAAGCGACATTCGAGAACTGGGAGTCCGAGTTCCTCCAGATGGGCATGTACGTGGTGTTGACCGCGTTCCTCTACCAGAAGGGGTCGTCCGAGTCGAAGCCCATGAACGGGCCTGCTCCGCAGGATCAGGACCCGAGCGAGGTGCAGCCGAACCAGCACACGCCGTGGCCAGTGCGCAAGGGCGGCCTCGTTCTCGTCTTGTACGAACACTCGTTGGCCATCGCGTTCTTCGTGTTGTTCTTCGTCTCCTGGGCGTTGCACGCCATCGGCGGTGCCAAGGCGTTCAACGACGACCAGGTGCAGCATGGACAGGCCGCGATTTCGGTGTGGAGATACGCGACCACGTCGCAGTTCTGGTTCGAGTCGATGCAGAACTGGCAGAGCGAATTCATCGCTGTCGCAGCGATAGTCGGCTTGTCGATCTTTCTTCGGCAGAGGGGTTCTGCCGAATCCAAACCGGTCGCCGAGGCGCACAGACGCACCAGCGCGTGACGAGTCAGTGGCTGACCACCCGCTCGAGATAGGCCGAAGCGATCTCGCGCAGGCGAGCCCCGTCGAAACTGTCGCCGTGCCCTGGGTGCACGACGGTGACGTCGAGGTCGATCAGGTGCTGCATCGAATCCCTGTACTTCCCAATGTCGGAACCCACGCAGTCGTCGATGAGGATGTCGTCGTAGACGACGTCGCCGGAGAACAGGGCGCCGCCAGCTTCATCGAACAGGCCGATGCTCGCAGGTGTGTGGCCGGGCAGGTGCAGCACGGTGAATTCGCGGTCACCAAGATCGATTTTCGCTCCGTCGGCGAGCCATCGGATCTCGGGTGCCGGTTGCAGCCGGTACTCGCTCACGACGAACTCGGCGCGCGGCACGGCGTCCATCAGTATCGGGGAGGTGATCGAGAAGTCCTCGGCGTCGATGCCCAGTTCGTCCGCTAGGGGACGGTGGTACAGGCTGCCGGGCGGTGGTGTGTGGAACGGCTCGCCATCATGTGCCCAGCAACAAGGGAATTCGTGCGCGCCCCCCATGTGGTCGAGGTGGCCGTGGGTGAGCACCACGACGGGATTCCGTTCGAACAGGTGGGGGAGGTGCCGGCGCAGCGAGGCGACCCCGAGGCCCGTGTCGACGATCAGGTCGCGGTCTCGTCCGCGCAGGTGCCAGATGTTGGCTCGGAGCAACTCGTGGACGTGTGGTTGGTCGATCTGATCGAGTGACGTGCTCACCGATCGTGTGCGAAACCAGTTGGTGGACACCGGGAGTCCTGTGTCGGGCTTGCGTGTGGGATAGCAGAGCTTGGTCACGGCGATGTACACGCAGCTCGCGACGAGCGGGCCGGCGAGCCAGGACAGGTCGGCGCCGCCGAGGGCACTCGCGAGTGGCCCGGCGAACTCGTCGTTCTGCACGAAGAGCGCCGCGGCCGCTGCGCCCGAGAGGAGCGCAGAGAGTCCAGCGACGTTGAATCCTCGCGTGTACCAGGCGATGCCGCGCGAACTGACGTCGTTCAGGGCCACGCCGTCATAGCGGTTGCCGCGCAACCATTGGTCGGTGACGTAGATGGCGACGCTTGGGCCGATCAACACGATGCTCAGTTCCAGGATGCCGCTGAGTGCGGTCGTGAAGTCGGAGACGAACAACGCGTAGCAGGCGATGGCGATCCCGAGCGCGCCGTCGAAGAGCACGGTGACCGCGCGGCGCAGCGGGATGCCGACGGCTTGCAGGTACAGCCCGGAGGAGTACATCGTCAGCACGTTGTTTGCCACGGAGCCAATGACGATGACGAGGAGGAACACCGGATAGAACCACGCGGGAACGATCGCGGCGAGATTGGTTTGCGCGTCGGTCATGTCGATGACGGTTCCCGCCAACACGCCAACCCCGCCGAGTAGCACGCTGGGAATGAACCCGCCGAGTGCAGTCCACACGGCGACCGCCTTGTTCGAGGTGTCGGAAGGGAGGTAACGGGCGTAGTCGGGACTGACGCCCCATGACAGTGGCGCGGCCGCGATGAGTGCGGTCCCGGCGGCCATCGCCGCCCACATCGCTGCTCCGCTGAGTTCGGCCTCAGGCTGGTAGCCCCAGTCGGCATGCGCGACGACGAAGATCGCCAATACCGCCATCGCGGCGGCGAGCATCACGGTGAACACCCCGCTCATCCGCATGATCGTCGCGTGGCCGTAGACGCTGATCGTCAGTGTCACACCGGCCGTCACGAAGACGACGGCGACCCGCGCTGCCGTCGGCAGCGATCCTCCCCAAGCCTCGACGACCGCGAATCCGGCCAGCGCACCCAGGCACAGGTTGATGGCCTCGTAGGCGATGAACACCGGCCATTGGAAGATCCCGAGGTTGAACCGGTTGCCCGTGGTTCCGTACATCGCGCGCATGATCACGCTGCTCGGGGCGCCTGCCGCGGGGCCGCTCGTGCCCATCGCTCCGATCGCGGTCCAGTACAGGTTTCCGACCACCACCGCAGCCATGGCCTGCCAGACGTTCAGGCCGAACACCGTCAGCAAGCCGCCGAGAACGATGTAGAGGTAGTTGATGTTGGCGGCGGCCCACACGGCGAAGAGTTGACGGGGCCTGCCATGGCGTTCGTCGGGAGGAATGAAGTCGATCCCGCGCGCCTCGATCCTGCCAAACTCGTCGCTGGGCACCACCTTGTCGGCCATGGCGTCTCTTTGTTGGTGTAGATACCAATAACTATTGGTGTTGACGACAATAGCGCTCCTTGGATGGTTTGTCCGTGGAAGAGGGAACTTTTCCGCGGCGACCGCGCCAGTGCCCTGCGCTGCGGCATCGCACGTGGCCGCAGTGTTAACGTCGCGTCATGGCTTCCACGGCAACCTCATCGCGCCCCCGCCGGAAGTCTCCAGAGGTCCGCAAGGGCGAGATCGCCGACGCGGCAGGCCAGGTCGCGACGGCGGATGGCCTCGCGCAGCTGACGGCCAAGCGGGTCGCCGAGGCGGTGGGTGTCTACCCGGGTTTGGTCAACCACTACTTCCGCTCGGCCGACGAGCTCGTCGCCGCGGGATTCGCCGCGGCAACGGAACGGCGCCGCGAGCAGCAGGCCGCCAAGATCGCCGAGGCCGCCGACGATCCTCTCGCCGAGTTACGGATGTTCCTGCACGACGCCATCTCACCCGACCACGACGCGGCCGCGCTGTTGTGGCTCGACGCGTGGCGGGAATGCCCGCGCCGCCCAGCCCTTCAACGCGAAGTGGTGCGCCAGATGGAGCTCGACCTCGCCGACCTCACCGACATCCTCGACCGCGGAGTTGTCGCAGGCCGGTTCGCCAGCGACGACACCGCCACGGCCGCAATGCGCATCCTGGCGATGATCGACGGCATGTTCGCCCAGAGCGCGGTGCGCACGGCGATAGCGGGCACGGTGTTCCTGAACTACCCCGTCGTTGCTGAAATGCTGCTACGCACAACGGAACACGAACTCGGCCTCGAGGCGGGCGTGCTCGACTGATCTGGTGGCACGTCAGGATCCCCAGCCTCCGGCAATCTCACGACGCGCGGCCAGGTGATGCCACCTCCTAATCCGCCGATCGGTCCACCGCCACGGGCGGGTAGCGGGTCAACCAGTGACTCGTCAGGGCGCTAGGCCTCGACAGGTTTCATTGGGTCAGCTCTCTGCTCATGGCTGTAGAGCCTCGGCGGCCTGCTGACCCGACTCGGTGAGCGCGAACCATGTCGTCCACCCCCAAACTTCCCAGGCGTCGTGGTGGACGACGTAGCGGTCATGCAGTCGCTCCATGGCCTCCTCAAGCGGTACGTTCCACGGTTCGACTCGCTCGTCACTGCCGCCGACGATGTCGCCGACGACGATCAGGCCATCGGTCAACAGCGAGCCGACTGTGGCCATCAGTCGCGCTTGGCGGACGGTGTCCGCGTTGTCTGAATAGACATGCGCGGCAACGGAGTCGAGATGGCTCAGCGACAGACATTCGCCCACCAGGTCACGTAGCAGCTGAGTACGCAATGCGTTCTCAGCCGGTGGACCCCCGTAGCTGCCGAGGGGAGCATGGTTGGGGGGCTGTGTCACAGGGTCTCGTCCTTCATCGTTGATTATCCATCCGGGCGATCGGGAATGCCGTCGCCAATGACTGGCAGGTCGGGATCTCCCGCTTCGGGAAGATGCACAGGGCGGGGCATTGTGCCATCTGGAATGACGCCACCGCCGAAGCCGCCGCCTCGAACTGGCGGCGCCTCCACCGGGACGGGTCCCCGTGGTGGCGCTTCAACGACGGGTGCTCGTACGGCCGGCGGGATCTCCGGGATGCCTCCTCGTGGATTGATGTGAACTTTCAAGTCGCCGTTCCCCTCCGGCAGTTTGATGTCCAGTACGGGCTGACCATTGGAACCGGCGGCGACTCGTTGCCCGACTCGGGTGCCGTCGGGCAGAGTGACGACCGAGCCCTTGGTAGGGTCACCGTATCCATTGGGAACCTCCATGCCGTTCTGCCGCATCCACTTCCAGAGGTTCTCGAGGTCCTGAGGAGTGCGTACCTCTCGTATCCAGGGTTTATTTCCCTCGGGCAGTTTGTCGAGAATGCCCTGGATGTCGGTTGCGTTTGGGCCGCCACCCTTGCCGACTGGGTCGCCAGGTGTCCCAGGATCGGGGATCGGCGGACCCTGTTTGAAGCCGTGATAGTTGACCGCTTGGACCGATCCGTTGGTGTTGTGCGGCGGTTGGTCATCGACAGGAGCTTCGACGAAATTGAGCTGACTTAGTGGCGCCGTTGCGGCGCTGATTGTGGCAGCAACGCTCTTGTCTGCGGCGCCCAGTTCAACGGCGCGGGTGCCGATGTTCATCGCGTGATATTCAGCAAGCGACGCCCGCTGCGCCTCGGCTACCGGACCGCCACCGCTTTGGCGGTCTGCGACTGAAAGATCTTCTCCTACAATGAATCCCGCTTCTTCGGCTTCGGCGACCGCGTTGATGGCGTTGCGTTGGGCGTAGTGAAGTTCATCGGCACCACGCCGAGCGATGGCCGCGGCGTCGTGCAGGGTGTCGGCGATACCTCTGACCTTCACGAGGTCTGCAAATGAGCGCTCCTGTGCGGCATCGGCGCCCGCACCGTCCCAGACGGAGCCACCGGGAGACATCGTTGCACGGTGCAGTGTCCCGAAGTGGCCCTCCCACCGCGTCGCGGTGCTCGTCCAGTCCGACGCCGCTTGTTCCAAGTGTTTGACGTCCCAGTTGACGATCTGCGACAGGCTTGGTCTTGCCGTACCGTCGACTCCCGCCACTTCAGCCCTCTAGCGACTGGCCCAACGCCGCGAGGCGCCGCGCCGCGTCATCATCTGAAGCGGTGTATCGCATTCCCGCGGTACTGAGCTTCAACCCTGTCGCCTGCACCCGCGTGGCGAGCAATGTAGCGGCAGCCGTAAGCGCGGCGTAACCGCCCGCCACCGAAGCTGATGTGGCCTGAGCGAAGGGTCCAGGAGCGGGACTTGGGCTACCACCCGCCAGTTCGGCAGAAACCGTCGCGCACTGTGCCGCAAGCGCCTGCAAACCCTCATTGCCGACTTGAAGGATATCCACACCGAAAAGCCTATAGCCCGCTATGGGGTTCGACCCACGCCGATATTTCTTCAATATGAGTTTTACACGGCGGTGTCACGCCCGACGGGTTCGCGTCTGACGAGGAGCTGCAGGAACTCGCGGTTGATGAACAGTCGATCGCGTCCGGTCTTGACGCTCTGAAGCATGCCGTTGTCAGCGAGCGCGTTGAGCCAGCTAGTCGCGGTAGGGCGGGATACGTTGCAGCGGTCCATCACGGTGGCGATCCGGCAATAGGGCTGCTCGAACAGGACCGATTGGAACTCAGAATCTGCCCCACCCTTGGATACCGCACGCGCCCGTCGGCTGAAGTCGTCTTGCAGCGCGCGGATGGCAGTGACCTTTTTCAGAGTGTTGCGTGACGTCTGTTCGATACCGGTCAGGATGTAGAGCACCCACTCCTCCCACGCGGACTCGGCCGTTACGGCGAGCAGGAGGCGGTAGTAGTCACTCTTGGTATCGATGATGTAGCGCGACAAGTACAGCACCGGAAGCCGAAGCAGGCCCGCATCTACCAGCATCAGCACGTTGAGGATTCGGCCGGTTCGGCCGTTGCCGTCCGAGAAGGGGTGGACCGCCTCGAATTGGTAGTGGGCAGCGGCCATCCGTACGAGCGGGTCTAGGCCGTCATTGGCGTGGACGAATCGTTCCCACGCGGTGAGCTTCTCCGTGACGACATCGCGTCCCTCTGGAGGGCTGTAGGTCACTTCGCCGGTGACGGGGTTGCCGATCTTGGTGCCTGGAACTGCCCGGACCTTCATCTCGCGGCCCTTGATCGTGCTGCACACCGCACCGGCCGTCGTAGTAGTGAGCCCCCGCTCGTTGATCATCTCGAACCCAACGCGCAGGGCGGTGCGATATCGCAACGTCTCGCGGGTGGCGGGGTCGGCCCCGGCGTCATCGTCCAGGTGGCGAAAGAGCTCATCAGTCGTGGTGACGATGTTCTCGATCGCGGAGCTAGCCTGGGCCTCCAAGACTGGCAGCGTGTTGATCAAAACCGTGGGGTTGGGGATCGACACGACCGCTTGATCTAGCTGACCGAGCGCTGTGTTCGCACCGATGGCGGCTTTGAGCACCTTGCGCGTCTCCAGCCGGTCAGCGTCGGGAGGTGCAGGCAGTTCGTTGTATGGATGATCGGGTCGCCAGTCGGTCACGAGTGAACGATCTCAAACCTATGCCGAATATGTAAATAAATCGGCCAAAACTTTGCACTTTCATGTTTTATGCGAAGTTGTTTCACATATCTAGAGACCCTCACATGGTTGCCTCGGCTGCAGGCATCAGGCCACGGAATCTGGTGGCATATTCGCCCGGAAACCTCGCTTACCTGCAACGAACGTGGTGCCCCCGGCATGATTCGAACATGCGACACCGGCTTTTGGAAGCAAGGGATTCCGGCGGTTCTCGCGTGTACCCCGAATGTGCCGTCTTACAGTGGTTTTCGTCCTCACGTGTTCCCGCGGGATCCATGCGAATCCGCCCGATTCTCGGTTATAAACGGTGAATAAGCGGTGGATTCTGTCGGTAGGTGGCGCTACGGTCACCAGCAGAGATAGGAAGGCGGTGGCAAAGCTGATGGTCGCGAAACTGGTCGGACTGATGGTCGGCGTCGTGGTCCTGGCCGTCGTCGCCGCGTCGGTGCTTGGGCTGCTGGCCGCGGCCGCTGCGGTGTACGGCGCGTACCGCGGTGGCCGCTGGGCGGTCCGCCGGCACAGGGTGTCCATGGCAGCGGACACCCATCGTCGCGCCGAGCTCCTGGCGCGCGCCGAGATCCAACACCGCTGGTGGCTCGACGGCGACGCGCGGGGCACCTACGGTCGATATCCGCCGTTACCGATCAGCGGGGTTTAACAACGATGCGCGATCTGTACACGGTTGATCCGTCGGGCATCGTGGCCTCGAAGTCCAGGATCTCCATTCCCCCGTCAGGGGAACGGTTAACCGTCTTGACATTGACGTTCGTGGCGCCAGGCGCGATCTCGCTCGCGATTTGGCTGACTGCGCGCTGGGCATCCTTGGCCGCGGCGATCGCATCGTTCACGGAGTCGCTCATGTCACGCGACGCTACTGCCTGTGCTTGCCCGGGGTTGTACTGGCACGCCGTAGCGGACCGCGAGCTGATCGGACAGGTCGCCGTCGGCGTACAGGTGGGTGATCCGACACGCTGAAGCGATCCATTCAACTGACGCCGACTGCGGCGGGCCGGCCTTGGCCAGGAAAGCATCATCCGACAGCACGACGCGGCCCAGTATCACGCCGGCGAACCGACTCGAATCCAGCAGCGTGGGAGCGAACATCTTGGTAGCGCTGATGTGCCGGCGGCAATCATCTGCACTGGTGAATGCGTACACCCCACACCAACAGTTCTTCGGCTTTGAATCGTGCGGGCACGCTGCGCGGTAGTCCGCTGTCTCCCAACGGAAGGCGCCGATCGGTGACGCCAATACGCCATCGGCTGTCACCTTCCACCACCGCCAGAATTCTGTAGCCACAGTGTCGATCATCCTCAGTCGCCCCGACAATGCACGGGCACCTGATAGCGGTCGCGTACCTTCTCGGCGAGATCGCGCGCACCAGGCCGCGCCGAGTCCGGCCACACAATGTAGAGCTCGAGGATTTTGGCCGACGTCGCGCAGATCTCGTCGGGCGTGACTTGGCGGACCAGTCGCGTCCCCACGAAGTCCGTCCGCTGCTCATTTGGCAGCTGTCTCACTTCGGCGCCTTCCAGCGAGCAACGCCCGACGAGTCGAATCCAGTCCGCAGCGCGAAAGCCCGGCTCCGCGAACGGACCCCACTTCTGCACGATCCGCGGAAACAGATCAGCCTGGGCACACGCCACCCGCGCGGTGTGGTTGGCGTACACGCCGCAGTGGCAACCGCGCACCGGCGCAACGTGATCGGGATGGCGGCGGCAGGTTGCGCGCATCCGGCGCGTCGGCCACGGTGGCACCTCGCCCAGCCCGTAGTAGGGCGAACGCAACACGTCTTCACCCGGACGCGCGATCCAGAACCGCCAACCGTAAGTTACCGCCGATTGAGGCGCGCGCGGAGGCCGGCCGAACCAGTCAAGCAGCCCGGACATGGCTGCTTCAATCGAACCGAACGCGCGGTCGAAATCGGCCCCAAAACATGGGTTCCCGACGTCGACATGGCCTGTCGAGCGCGGGTCAAACGAACGCAACAATCGAACTCGAGCCGGATCGACGCCCCTCTTCTGAAGGTCCCAGGAGTGCTGGCCCGTCATCACCACCACCAGATCGGCGGCCAGGTGCTCGTCATCGAATTGGGTGGCCCGGTGCGTCACCGGATCGGGGTAGCCGTGATCGAGCAGCACACGACGAGCCCGAGTGTCCGCCGGCTCGCCAGCACATCTGCTCGTCCCGGCACTGGTCACTCGGATCACTTTGTGCAGTCCCCGTTCACGAAGCCCTTGCTCGAACATCGTCGCCGCCATCACCGAGCGCGCCCTGTTGTAGGTGCACACGAACGCAACATGCATCACTCGGCCGCGTGCCGCTCGCGGTAAGCCTGCAGCCGGCACGCCTCTGAGCACCACTTCCGCCGGCCAGCCACCGGCGCCGAGCAGTTCGGGCAACGCCGAACCCGTACGCAACCCGTACGGCCGCCGTCAGCAGGTGTCTCATTTTCCACAGGTGCCGGATATGGGTCCTGTTGTGCCACAACGGCATTCGTGGACATAATTTGTGGGGACCCGTACAGACCATTTTTATCAGAACGACACGGCGTCCCGACTGGCCCGCCGGGAGGGGGTCCAGGCCAGGGTGGTCCATCGTCGGTGTGATCGGTGCTGGTGTCGCGCAGCTCGTCGCTCTCGCTGTAAGAAGGAGCGGTCGTGGCGGCGGCTTGCATCGGTATGTCAGCCGTGTTTGACGCGGCACCGGCACCGACCGGTTCGTCGACGATGCTGGCCCAGCCGTGCTTCAGCCAGTGCATCGCCAGGTACATCGGGACGCCGTGCAGTCTCCCGCTGCGTTGGTCGTCGCCCCAGAACACGACGATGCCGGGCGTGACGTCTACGTCGCATGGTGTGACGTCGAGTCGAGGTCTGCGCCTTCCTCGCTGCGGCATCGTCGGGATCATGGTGTGGCTCAGGCGGTCGGCTCGTATACGACGGCTGCGTGGCCATCCTGGAGCCACTGCAGTGCGATGTGCTTGGGCACGCCGTGCACCAGGCCGCCGCGCTGCTCGCCGTCCCAATACACCAAGCGTCCGACAGTGACGTCGACGTCGCACAGCTTGTGATCGTCTTCTGTCTGTGGCGCGGCCGCTGCCTTGCTTGCGGTCTTCGTCGTCATGGTCATGCTGTCGTCGCGATCTTGACGATGGCCGGCGGGTTGGGGAAGCCGAAGCCGGCGCGGACGATGGCGCGCACCGCGACTCGATGGCTGGTGAAGAACACGGATCGGTCGCTCTCCACTTCGGCGTCCTCACGCACGACGAAGAACGTCTGCGCTTTCGGGATAGCCCACACCGGGCTCAGGGTCGTGGTGACGTACGGCGAGGTGAGCAGTGGCACGCCGAGGATCTGGCGCTTACCGGGCTGCGTCGGATCTGCCTGCAGCAGTGGAGTGTTGCGGTCGCTGCCGGTCTTCAGCTTGGCCAGCAGCATCGCGGTCGCCGGGTTCGTGACGAATGCTGACACGACACCATTGAAGTTCGCGGCAGTGAAGATGGCATCGGAGAAGGCGTCGACGTTGGCGTAGGCCGCGCCGGCGCTGACGGTGGAGATACCGCTGACGCCGGGCAGTCCGCCGGGACCGTTGGTCGTGGTCGCGGTGAACAGCGCCTGATCGGTCTTGCGGGTCAGATCACGCAGGATTCCCGCGCCGATGACGTCTTGGGCGGCGGGGCTGCTGTCGTCGGCGAGCTCCTGGCTGATCACGGTCAGCGCGGCGAGCTTGGACGGGGTGATGTCCAGCTCGTCGATCGTCGGATCGGAGGCGGTGATCTCCGCGCCTTCGGCCACCCATGAGGCGGACGGGTCGGTGGTGACGATCGGGATGCGGTAACTGTGCGTGCTGATTTGGACACCGGTCAGGATCTGGCCGGCGATCGACTCAGCAAGCAGGGGCTTGATGATGAGTTCGGCGACCTGTTCTGGTGTCAGGATGGCGGCTGCCGATGAGGTGGTTGTTGCCATGATTGCTCCAATAGGTGAGTGCGCTTGTCGCGCAACGGATTACGGATGTGTGTCCGCGTTCTCACCTGGAGCAACGTGGCGGGCGCCTGGCCCTACGTTTCGAGTCGGCCCGGTCCTGCCGCCTGTCCGACTCGCATCCCATCATAACGCCGCGACGAAAGTTGACCCTCGAGATCCCAGACTCAGGCGCTTGCCGAGCTGCAGAACAGCACGGCGTCCGCCCTTACCCGTACGGGAGGAGTGCAGGCCTACCCCCGCAAGGGTTCAGCGGCCGATGACGTCGCCCCAGCCGGCCTTGTGCTCACCCGGTGGTGTTCCGCCGTGCTGTCCCCACTCCGGCCTCGGGCGCCCTGGCGCTGCGAGGCGTGGGCGCTGCTCGATGAGCGCACCGGCAGCCGCGCGCAGCTCGGCCTCGTTGACGGTGCCGTCCTCGGCGTAGAACGCGGCGACGTCGGCGCGCGCCACCTCCCACAGGTCGCCTGGCACATCGAGCAGGTCAGCCACGACTGACTCGCACTCGCGGCGCTGGTATCCCGTGAGCCGCTCGGCCAATGCGTCGCGTTCGGTCTGCGCCTCGCGGAGCTGGACGCGGTAGCGAGCGGCCTCACTGTTGGGTGTGGGTTCGGCATCGGTGGCCTGTTGGGTGTCGGTCGCGTCGACGTCCTGACTGGTCTGGTCCGCGATGTTGTCGACCGTGGTTGGTGCTTCGGCTGGTTGAGTCATGGTGTTACCTCCTGGGTTTCGAGCTGCGGCCAGGTGCGGCGGCGCAGCGTCTCGGATGCGTAATCGACGCGGGTCTTGAGCACGTCGGGCAGCGTGTAGCCCAAGTGGGTCAACAGGGTTCGTTCGGCATCGGTGACTGGACGTTCGAAGTACCACACGCGTACGTCGCCGTCCCACTGCCGGCCGATGCCAATGCCGCCGAGCTGACGCAAGTAGTCAGCGTGCTGTGTGCTGTCCTCGGCTCGTTGCAGATCGTCGGGAAGGCCGTGGAAGACGAGCCAGCCACGAGGATCGGGTTGCGGGTACTGGGCGCCGATGGTGTCGGTCATGGCGTCGCCCCTTGCTGTGCGGGGACGCCGCTGATCCAGCGTGCGATGACGTCGAGTTCGTCGTGGTCGCCAAACTCCGGGCCGGCACCGCACTCGAGTGCCTTCTGTACGGCGACGCGCAACCAGTCGACGAGCTCCCGGTTGACTGCCCAGGGATCGGAGTATCGCGCCACGATGTCGGCGGCCTCGCGGTCGTCGCGCCACCGGGCCTGTGCGAGTAGCAGCGCGTCCACGGGTGCGGCCGCGGTCGGGTTTCTGAAGTCGGTCATGCGGCTTCTCCTGTGTTCAGTCGGTCGATCAACGCTTGGATCTCCTCGATGCTCAGATTCAGCAAAGAGTTGAGCTGGTCGGCGAGGTCCTGCAGCTGGTGTCCGGTCAGGTAGATCTCGACGGTGCCGAGTGGCGGTTGTGCGTCGATGAGTAGCCCGACGCTGATAGTGCGGCCTGGGGCCGGCCCGAGCATGAGCTTGACCGGTCCGTGGGTGCGGATCGTGTCGTCGGGTAGGTGTGTCAGCGGGGCGCTATTGATGCCCTCTGTGTGGCGGTTCATCCTGCCGTCTCCTGGTTTGCTGGCGTGCAGTTATCGGCGTGTCCTTGTGATTCGACATGCCACCCGCAGTCAGGGCAACGGCCGGGGCCTGTTGGGGGTCGGAAGTGGCCGCGGGTGCGCTTGCGTCGGTGAGGGTTGAAGGTGGGAATCTGGGTCACGTTGTCGTCGTCACCGGCAGGCGTCACAGGCGTCACAGGCGTCTCACTTCCGAATAGCTGCTGGTCGGGTGGTGTTTCTTCTGTGACGCCTTCGGGACGGGTGGGACGGGTCTGTGACGCCTCGTGACGGGTGTGGGACGCCTCCGAAACGTCTTGACCTGCATCGGGACGGCTGGGACGGCTGTGACGCGTATCCATGGCGTCAGGTAAATAGCGATGCCACGCCTGAGCCAGTCCGCCAGGTCCGTCAACCGCGTAGCCACGCGCCTGCCCTTCCCCGATTCGGACGCGATCCGACTTGATGCCATAGCGCTTCAGTTCCTTTGCTAGTCGTTGTTGGTCTAGCGGCTTGCCCCACAGGTTTGACCACTCCGATTCCTCGTCTCCGATGAGCGCAGCGACGAGATCCGAGGAGAACATGCGGTCGCGGTCGGCGAACACTTTGCGGACGTCGCGCAGCAGCCGGACACCGAACGACAGTGCGTCGGGGTCGGACTGCAACACGAAGTGCACGCATGCTCTGCGCGCCTTGTCCGGCCACTTGCCGCCGGCGACGTCGGCCACCGCCAGCAATGCCTCCCAGACCTCGGCGGGGCGGTCGCGCACACCTTCAGGCATGGCGGGGCGGCACTGCTCCAACGCCGCCAGGTTGTCTTCGGCCCATGCCTCGAGGCGGTCGCGGATCGGTGTGGCGTGCAGCGCTGCATCACGTTCTCGGAACTCGGCGACCGTCTCGTCAGGTGCGCGCCGGCGCATGTGAATGACTGCAGCGGCCCGGTCGGTGATGGTGGCCGGCATCTTGCCCGCGAGGCCAGCCAGAGTGACAGGGGCGTAGACCGGGAATTCGCGGACACGGATGCTCTTTCCTTCTGTTTCGCAGCGATCGACCGTCGCGCCGCGCTTGTACCCAGCGTTGAAGAGTGCCCGGAGATCTTCGGTCTGTGGGTTGTTCGTCTTGCCGAATACGGCGTCGGCTTCGTCCTGTAGCACGGTCGGCGGGCGATCCTTGGCGGCCGCGATGCGCCGATAGAGCGCCGCGGTGGTTGTGGATAGCGTCAGCTTGGCCGAATGGCACAGCAGCGCCAGGAGCTCGAGCACGCGCGTCTTTCCACTGCCGGGTTCGGCGCTGTCGATGATCAACCGCGGCGAGACGTAGAAGGCGGGCGTGGCCCAGGTGTGGGCAATCCACAGCACGATGACGGTCAGGCAGTGCTCGGACGGCAGGACCAGGAATCGGCCTACGAAGCGCTCGATCTCGTCGAGCACTGTGTCGTTGGGTGCTGGTTCTGTCACGCCACTTCCCTTGGTATATAGATGCCGTTGTCCCGGTGGAACATGCCGCGGCTGACGGCTGCCCAGTCGGCGGCCGCCGAGACGTCCTTCGACGCTGCCGCGAGTGCCTCCTGTGCGCCATCGACGCGGAGGGAGTGGTGCCGCGCGGCGTCGAAGAGAGCGGCCAGCTTGCGCGGGTCTCCGTCATCGAGCTGGATCCAGGCGACGGTGCCGGCCGTGGGCCATGAGCCCACGGCCGACAACATCGGTTCGACGAACTCGGCGACGGCCCACCAGTCAACGGATTGGGAGCCGAGTGCCCATGTCTGGTCCGTCGTCATCGTCACCGCCTTCCAGTGCGATCGACGCGGCGAGCTGGCGACCGTGGTCGTCGAGGTACGTCCACAGTCGGCGGACGGCATCGGCGCGGCCCTTTTTGTGGCCCCACTTGAAATAGTCAGCCGGGCGTTGAGGTGTCGAGAAGTGGCGAGTCCTCAAGGCGCACCGTCCATTAACTCTGCAGCCTCGAGCAGGGCTGCGGCGAGCTCACGTGCATTCGCCGCGGAGTTGACGGTGATTTTGCCGTTGTCGTCGTCGAAGACGGCGATGTGGCGATCGACGCTGCCATCGGAGTACTGACCTCCAGTGATGGCGACGGTGTGGTCTTCGCACCACTTTTCCCACCACTCAAGATCTCGGACGTGCATTCCGTTGTCTTCAGGTGAGCGTGACCAGTGAGATGTCGTCGTGGCGCCTGCCGGCGTGGCGATGTGTACGAACGGTGCATCGGCGGCATCGCAGAGCGCGCGGTACTGCTCGGCGGTCGTCATCGTGCCGTCCATCCGTCTACCTCGGCTGCAGCCTCGAGCAGCACAGCGGCGAGCTCACGTGCCTGGTCGCTGTTGAGCGCCCCGAGTCCTGAACGCTCACCGTCCGCTACCCAGACGTGGGGGCCGTCGGTGTCGACCGCACCGTCGTCGATGGTCCCGTCGGCCAACTGGACGACGCTGGCGTACACGCGGACCGCGTGATCGGTGACGGTGCGGTCGACACCGAAGATGACCCGAGAGGCCGGCTCACCTTCCCAAATGTCGACCGTGTCGGCGCCCGCCGGCGGCGTGATGTTGAGGTACGGGCACCGGTCGGATGTGTGCCAGCCGTATCGCCCGCAGTTGGCGCACTGAACAAGACCGGTTTCGTCGGTGGTCTGTGGCATGATGCTGATTCCCTTCTCGTCATTGCTGGTGGTTGGGTTGCAGCGGTCCCCGCTCGACGTTGGCGCGTCGAGGTTCACGGGGGCCGTTGTCGTTTGAGTGGTGTTCATCAGGCGGCGTCACCGTCGCCGAATTGTGTTGCCTCCCAGGCTTCGACGTCGCTGAGTCTGTAGCGGACGTGGCCGCCTCCGGGTCGTGCGTATCGCGGCCCTCTGTGTTGGCTGGCCCATTGAGCCAGCGTCTTGACGCTGATCTGCAAGCGATCAGCCAACTGGGGGCGTGTCAGCCAGACGTCGATTGTCATCGATTCCCTTCCCGTTCGTGCTGTGTGTGTCGAACACATTCCTTCGTGTTCTGTGTTCACTTCTACCACTAGTGGTCTTGAAACACAAGACGTGCCATGATGTGTTTCATGGACACATGGGAGGCTGAGCAAGCCACGCGAATCGGCACAGCGGTCAAGGACCTTCGAGGCAAGAGGACTGGCCAGTGGCTCGCTGATCGCACCGCCGAGCTCGGCATGAAGATGACCCGCCAGACGATCACCGACCTCGAGAACGGCCGGCGAAGGTATGTCACGACCGCAGAGTTGGCGGTGCTGGCGGCCGCGTTGAACACAGCGCCGATCGCGTTGCTGTATCCGGGCCCGTACAACCAGCAGATTGAGGTGCTTCCCGGTGTCGATTGGCCGAGGCAAATTGATGCGGCACAGTGGTTTTCAGGTATTCAAGAACATGGCTGGACCGATCGTGTCTCGCGCCCAGGCGAGTCAAAGGGTGCAGGCGGCGCGGAGTCTGCCCAGATGCGCGCGGACTACCGGAAGAACATTCGTGAATTACGTCTGTGGCGTGAGCTTCTCGACGTCTACAAGAAGATTTCCCAGGTGGTCATACCGCCCAATCCCACCAAGGAGAACCGCAGAGTGACCGAGTTGCTTCTCGAGCACCTCAACTTCGAAGTTCACTCGTTGCGTGCCCAGCTTGGCCTGGAGGAGATCGACGATGGCGGGTAGGCCTCCCCTACGGATTGGGCAGCACGGCAGCATCACCCGCCTATCGCTTGGTGGCGGGGTGTGGTTGGCGCGCACCCGATTCCGTGATGCGGACGGCGTGACGCGGAAGGTTGAGCGGCGTGGCCCGGCTGAAGATCAGTACGGGAAGCTCGCTGAGGATGCCTTGCTCGAGGCGTTGATGCAGCGCCGCGCGGCCGGGACCACGGAAACCTCACTCGACACGAAGATCATGACGTTGGTCGAGCAGCACATCGATCGCCTCGAGGAAGACGGCCGCGCCGTGCGGACCATCGACACCTACCGCTACTGTGCGAAGCTGCTCGAAAAGATCATGGGCGGTGTCCGCGTTGGGGAGGCCACGCCATCCCGCTTGGACGCCGCGATTCGCTCGATGCGTAACGCGCACGGCGACGTGCTGGCGGTCCAGTCCAAGACGCTCCTGATGGGCGGCATGCGACTGGCGGTGATGGCCAACGTGCTCGCATCGAATCCCGTGCGCGACGTCTCGCCGCATCGGTCGAAGACGCAGCCGAAGGGCGCCACGGCACTGACGGCCGACGAGCTGCGCGGGCTGCTCGCGAAGCTGCGGGAGTCGGAGGCGTGCCAGCGCCACGATCTCGTCGACCCCATCACGCTGTTCATCGCGACCGGGTTACGGATCTCGGAGCTGCTCGGGCTGCGCTGGTCGGACTTCGACGAGGATGCCCTCACGTTGAAGGTCACCGGGAAGGTCATCCGGGCGGCCGGCAAGCGGGGATTGATGCGCATCGACGACGAGACCAAGACTGCCGCCGCCAAGCGCACGATCCCGCTACCCGGCTTCGCCGTGACGGTCCTCTCGGCTCGTCGCACCCTGCCCTACATCGGCGAGCAGTCGATGGTGTTCCCTTCGACGACGGGCACCTGGCGCGACCCTGACAACTTTCGTGCCCGGTGGATCGAAGTCCGCAACGACCTCGGGGTGCCAGGGGTGACGACGCACAGCTTCCGCAAGTCGGTGGCCACGCTGATCGACGACGAAGGGCTGTCGGCCAGGATCGGTGCCGATCACCTCGGGCACACGCGGATCTCGATGACGCAGGACAAGTACATGGCCCGCGGTCGCGTCCATACGGCCGTCGCCGACCTTCTGGACCGGACCATAAACGGTGAATAAACGGTGGATTGCGCTGATTAGGGTGGCTAGATACCACCTCTGAGCGTGCCCCCGGCATGATTCGAACATGCGACACCGGCTTTAGGAGAGCCGTGCTCTATCCCCTGAGCTACGGGGGCGGGGACGGCTCGCAGCTTACCGAACACAGCTCGAACTCCGTGTTTCCGGCTGCCACGCGGGGGAACCCACACCCCATGAGCACTGCGAAGAAGGCCCGCAACACCGTCGACCGCCTGACCGGGCAGGCCAAGGAGAAGATCGGTGACGCGACCGGCAACGACCGGCTGCGCAACGAAGGCAAGACCGACCAGGTGAAGGCCCGCGTGCGGCAGACCGGCGAGCGCCTCAAGGACGCCGTCCGCGGCCGCTAGTCAGCGCAGTTCGGCGATCACCTTCGCGAACGCCTCGGCGTGGTGCTGCTGCACGATGAAGTACGTGATCCCGTAGACATCCCGATAGCGACGCAAGGTGTCGGCGATGTCGCTGGTCGACCCCGTCAGCACGGTCGGTGTCTTCAGCACGTCCTCGTCGGACAGTTCGGGAAGGAACCTGCGCGCCAGCGACAGGTCGGGCACTCCCGAATCGTCCGCGGGCATCCCGATGATCGAGATGTTGAGTTCCAGATCGTCGAAGCGATCGGGTGCGGCGTCACGCACGAACGCGATCCGGTCGGCGAGTGGGTCGGAGTCCTCGGTGATGGGGCCGCCGCCCGTCAGCCCGATGATGTTGGCCCGTTGTGCGGCGGTGGTGAGCAGCTTGTTGCCGTTGCCCGCGATGAGGATGGGCACGTCGGAGGCGTGCTCTGCCAGGTGTTCGGTGACGTGGCGCAGGTAGTCGACCCGCTCTCCGCCGCTGGGGAAGGGGAGTTCGGCTTGGTCGAATTCCTCCTTGTTGTAGCCGGCGCCGAGTCCGAGCTCGAGACGTCCGGCGCTCAGATCCCGCAGCGTGGTGACCTCGCGGGCCAGCAGCGCTGGTTTGTAGAAGCACGCGTTGAGCACGAACGTGCCGAGCCGGACCTTGTCGGTGGCCATCGCGATCGCCGTCAACATCGGGAAGGGTGCGGTCGTGTACAGGTGGTCGGGCAGGTGCACGACGTCGAAACCCATGTCCTCCGCGCGGCGTCCCCAGTCCTGCACGGACTCTCGACGGCGTGCGGCTTGCAGACCCAACCCGAAGCGAAATTCCTTGACCATCACCCGAGCTTAGGACGGCTCACTAATTGAAATGTTTGGGCCCGCTCCAACGCGGGAACAGACACCTCCGGGCCGCTCAGCGCGCAGCGGCCAGCAAAGGAGTCTTCATCCCCGACCCGGCCCGTCGTGAACACATCCGACGGGCCGGATCAACTCTTCAGCCCATGGCCACTCATCCCACATTCGGCGTCGAGGAAGAGTTCCTGCTCGTCGACCCCGGCAGCGGCGAACCCGTCCCGCTGAACCGTGCGGTCGCCGAACGCGCCAAGGCCAAGGGCGTCGACCTGCAGCTGGAACTGACCAGCTGTCAGGTCGAGACGACGTCGGACGTGTTGGCCTCTAGTGAGGAGCTGCGAGCCCAGATGAGCCGACTGCGATGCGTCGCGTCGGAGGCAGCCGAAGCGGCGGGCGCGCGACTCCTGGCCGTGGGGGTACCCCCGACGGTCCCGCACAGCTTTCCGATCACCGACACGCCGCGCTATCGCGAGATCGCCGAGAAGTTCGGGATGATCGCCCATGAGCAGGGCATATGCGGCTGCCACGTGCACGTCGCGGTGCCCACGCGGGAGTTGGCGGTGCGCGTGAGCAACAGGTTGCGGCCGTGGCTGCCGTCATTGCTCGCGCTGACGGCCAACTCGGCGATCTACCGCAGCACCGACACCGGCTACGCGAGCTGGCGCAAGGTGCTGTGGACGCTGTGGCCGAGCGCGGGCCCGCCGCCCCACTTCGATTCGGTCGACGAATACGACGCGCTGATCCGGATTATGCAGGGCGCCGGCGCCATGTTGGATGACGGCATGGTCTATTGGGACGTGCGCCCTTCGGCCAACTTCCCGACCATCGAGGTGCGCGTGGCCGACGTCCCGGCCACGGTCGCCGAGACGGTCCTTTTCGCAACGCTGGTGAGGGCGGCGGTGATGACGGCGCTCGACGACGAGCAAAGAGGTGCTCCGGTTTTGCCGCTGACGTCGCACGCGCTGAAGGCCGCGTATTGGAAGGCGGCGCGGGACGGGCTGGAAGGCCTGTCCATCGACCTGGCGGACACCCATGCCCCCCTGCCCGCCGCGCGACTCCTCGCCAACTTGGTCGACCGCGTCGAGCCGGCCCTCGAGGCGCTTGGCGACGCCGACATGGTCCGCGAGGAGCTGGCGCGCATCACCGCCGAAGGCAACGGCGCCGTGCGTCAACGACGGGCCTGGAAACGGCGCCACGAGGTCGGCGACGTCATCGAGGAGGCAGCGGCGGCGACACTCGCCGGGGTGTCGCCCGGCTAGACCAGCGACAGTTCGGCGAACACCGGAGTGGTCGGTTGCGTGGACCCGCCGCCGGGCTCCACGGTGAAGGCCAGCGCCTTCGAGCCGCCGAGATCGGGCAGCACCGCGGTGGTCGACGGCGCAACCGCCTTCGCGTCCATGGTGCCCGCCGAGCGCGCACCGTCGTTTCCGACCAGCCACATCTGATACACGGTTCCGGGTTGGGGCGGGGCCACGTTGTTCATCACCAGCACGGCGGCGTTGCGTTCGCGGGAGAACACCACCGTCGCGGTGCCGCCGGTCGGGATGGCGCCCGACACGGTCCGGACGTCGGGGGCGGCGAAGATCTGCTCCGTCGTCGAGGTCGTGGCCGCGGGTCGCATCGACAATCCGATTCCCAGCGCACCGACGCCGATGACCACCGCGGCTGCCGCCGCCAGCACGACGGTCCGCCAGCGCACCGGCCGGGAGTCCCGCGACGGGGTCTCCGAAGGCACCGCACGCAGGGGTGGTTGTTCGATCGCGGCGAGCAGGCGGTCGCGGACGTACTCGGGCGGTTCGATCGCGGTGGCCGCGGATACCACCGTCATGGTCTCGCGGACGGCGCGCACCTCGTCGGCGAAGGCGCGGGCGACGTCGGTGGGTGCGGCGGCCAGTTGGCGGTCGATGTCGTCGAGCTCGGCCGGTGACACGGCGTAGAGCGCGTACGGCGTCGCCAATGCCATGAGGTCGGGGTTGGTTGGTTCGGTCACGCCGCCCCCAAACACTTGCGCAGTCCGCGGATGGCATCGCGCATCCGTGACTTTATGGTCGCAAGATTCGCCGACAAACGCTCCGACACTTGGACATAGGTCAGGCCCTCGTAGTACGCCAACTGGATGCACTCGCGTTGCGCATCGGTCAGGGAACTTAGGCACTCGGTGACCTGACGTCGTTCGTCGCGGGAGATCACGGCCTCGGCGACGCGATCGGCGGCGATTTCGACGTTCGCGGCGCCGTATCGCGACTCGCGTTGGGTGCCCGCCTGCTCCGAGCGCACCCGGTCGACCGCGCGGCGGTGCGCCAGCGTCATCAGCCAGGCCAGCGGCGATCCCGCCGACGGGTTGTAGCCCGCGGCGTTGTGCCACACCTGCAGGTAGACCTCTTGCGTGGTTTCCTCGCTGTAGCCGGGATCGCGGAGCACGCGGGTGACAAGACCGAACACCCTGGCGCGGGTGTCGTCGTAGAAGGCGGCGAACGCTTCGACGTCCCGTTGTGCCACCCGGCGCAGCAGTGCGTCGAGGTCGGCAGTCACGCCGGGTAGCCTACTGGGCAGGAGAAGCAAAGTCACAGCTATCGCGATCTCGGCGGCAACGGTACGAAAAACGAAGTGTGCGAGCAGTATTCACGAAACCCAGGGCGGTGGGCCATGATCCGCTCGGTCAGCCGGGCGCCGGTCGCGTAGACCAGGAAGTAGCTCATCGCGACCGGCGACAACACCGTCGACAGCGACAGCAACCCGGTGATGGTCACCAGCCAGAGCCCCCACCACACCGCGGCGTCGCCGAAGTAATTGGGATGACGTGTGCACGCCCACAGGCCGCGATCCATGACGAGGCCCTTATTGGCCGGGTCGGCCTTGAACGCGCGCAGCTGCCTGTCGCCGACGGCCTCGAACACCACGCCGACCAGCCACACCACCACACCGGCGATCAGCACCGGCCGCAGCGCCACCGCCGTCGGGCCGAGCACCGCGGAGAGTTGCAATGGCAGCGAGATGAACCACGCGAGGATGGCCTGCAGCAGGAAGATCTTGCGCAGCACGTTGACGGCGGAGAAGTCGTCGCGCAGCAGCCGTCGGTAGCGCGGGTCCTCGCCCTTGCCCGCCGACTTGTTCACCATGTGCCATGCCAGCCGCAGCCCCCACACCGCGACGAGACCGAGCAAAAGCCAGCGGCGGAACGGGTCTCCGTCACCGAGCACGGCGGCGAGCGCCGCCACCGCCACGAAGCCCACACCCCAGGTGACGTCGACGACGTTGTAGCGCCCGATCCGGCGGCCGGCGACGAACGCGATCCCGTAGGTCAGGATCAGGATCGCCAGTGCCGCACCGGAAACGACGAGGAATCTCACGCGCCGGCCCCGGTCGGTGCGAACGTCCACTGGTAGACGTCGAGGTAACCGGAGCGGAACCCAGCCTCGGAGTAAGCCAGGTAGAGCTCCCACATGCGGTGGAACGTCTCGTCGAAGCCCAACGCCGACACCGCCTCCCGATGATCGGTGAAACGCTCGCGCCACAACCGTAGTGTCTCGGCGTAGTGCGGACGCAGGGACAACATCCCGACGGTGCGCAGCCTGGTCTGGCGCTCGGTGACCCCGACCAGCGCCTCGACGGATGGGATCAGGCCACCGGGGAAGATGTACTTCTGTATCCACGTGTAGGTGTTGCGGGAGGCCAGCATCCTGTCGTGGGGCATGGTGATGGCCTGGATCGCGACGCGACCGCCGGGGGAGACCAGCCGGTCGAGGGCTTGGAAGTAGGTGGGCCAGAACGGGTATCCGACCGCCTCGATCATCTCCACCGACACCACCGCGTCGTACCGGCCGTCGACCTCCCGGTAGTCCTTGAGGTCGATCCGGACCCGGTCGGACAGCCCGGCCTCGGCCACCCGGCGCTGGGCCAGCCGCTGCTGCTCGGCGGACAGGGTGATCGAGTGCACCTCGGCCCCGCGGCTCGCGGCCCGGATGCAGAGTTCGCCCCAGCCGGTGCCGATCTCGAGCACCCGACTGTCAGGGCCGACGCGCGCCGAGTCGAGCAGCCGGTCCACCTTGCGGCGCTGCCCGTCGGCCAGGTCGGCCCAGGTGGGCTGCGAGGTGTCGAACAGGGCGCTGGAGTAGGTCATGGTCTCGTCGAGGAACTGCGCGAACAAGTCGTTGGACAGGTCGTAGTGTTCGGCGACGTTGGTCCGCGCCTGGGCGGGACTGTTGTGCATCGAACGCGGGTGGCGGACCACCGCCAGCGGGCGAAGGTGTTGCAGCGCAGAAGGAATGAGGTCGGCCACCGACGTGGCGAAGGCAGTGAGCAAGCCGGCCAGGTCATTGGAGTGCCACTCGCCGGCCATGTAGGACTCCCCGAAGCCGATCAGCCCGTAGCGGCCGACCCTGCGGGCCAGCGCGTCGGGTCGGTACATCACCATGGTGGGTAGTGTCGGATCCGCCGCGCCGATCACCGATCCGTCGGGATACTGCAGCCGGATCGGGAGGCGGGCTGTGGCGCGGCGCAGGAACGCGTGGGCAAGCTCTCCGGCAGCCGCGCTGATCGGCCCGCGCGGGACCCGCGTCACCGTCGGCCAGCGATCGGAATCCGTTGTCGAACGCGAATTTCCGGTGGTGTTGATGGTCACGATTGGTCGACCCTTTCGTTCGCGGCCACGGGTGTTCGAGGAACTCGAGGGACGACGGGGACGCGTCGCAGCCACAGGGTGATGCCCTGGATGCGGATCCACAGTGCGCCCATCAGCGGCGCCAGGGGTGCCATCATCTGGAGTCGAAGGATCTCGGCGATGCCCGCCTTGCGGCGGTCACCGTGCAGCGTGGCGACGAACGCTGGCTTGTTCTCCCTGTGAAGCGAAATCGTCACGTCGACTTCTGCGTCCGGCAGGGGTGCGCGCACCAGGTAGTAGCCGTCGACGTCGTTGAACGGGGAGACGTACAACTTCTTCTTCACCGCGGCCGGGGCATCTCCGGTGGGCGGCAGCAGATACGCGTGCCTGCCGCCGTAGGTGTTGTGCACCTCGGCCACTACGTGCTGCATCACGCCCTGCGTGTCGTGGCACCAGTAGATGCTGATCGGGTTGAACACGTAACCAAGCACCCGTGCCTGCAACAACGAGGTGATGGTGCCGCCCCGCAGGTCGATGCCGTGCCCGGCGAGGAACGCATCGACGCGGTTGCGCAGCGTATCGGCGACACCTGCCGCAGGTGGAGTCGACAAGTGATCGCGCGCTTCGAATTTCGCGAACGGCTGCAGCCACCGGGGCAGGCGCGGCAGGTGGTCTAGGTCGACGTACCAGCTGTATCCGCGTTGCTCGAAGTAGTGGTGTACCGGCGCCCTGCGCAGGTGGGTGATCCGGGTGCGGTAGAGGGCAGGTCGCCTCATGCCACCACCGCCTGCAGGCGTCGGGTGGCCGGCCATTCGGCACCGAGCCGGCCTGCCGCCCGTACTCCGGATGCCGCACCGTCCTCGTGGAAGCCCCAGCCGTGATAGGCGCCGGCGAACACTATTCGGTCGTCGTCGAGTGTCGGCAGTAGACGTTGTGCAGCAACGGATTCCGGGGTGTAACTCGGGTGCTGGTAGATCATCTCGGTGATGACGGACGCGGGGTCCACCACGTCCCGGCCGCCGAGCGTGACCATGAACCGCCGAGGTCCCGTCAGCCGCATCAGGCGGCTGACGTCGTAGGTCACCAGCACGTTGGCTGCCTCGTCGGCGCCCGTCGGGACCAGGTAGTTCCACGACGCTCGGGCCCGTGGCTTGTGCGGCAGCACCGAGACGTCGGTGTGCAGCTGAGCGTGGTTGGTGGAGTACGGGATTGCGCCCAGCACGGAGCGTTCGGCTGCGGTCGGCTCGGCCAGCATCAGCAGTGCCTGATCCGGGTGCGTGGCGATCACGGCGGCGTCGAACCGCTGCGGTTTGCCGTTGCCCGCGGTGACCAGCACGCCGTCGGGAACCCGCCGTACCGACCGCACCGGCGTGCCCGCGGCGATCTCGTGCACCCGCTCGGCGATGGCATTGACGTAGGTCGCCGAGCCATCGACCACGGTTCGCCAGGTCGGCGAGCCGAACACTGACAGCATGCCGTGGTGTTGCAGGAACACGAACAGGTAGCGGGCCGGGTAGCGCATCGCCTCGCCCGGTGCGCACGACCAGACCGCGGCGACCAGCGGCGTCATGAAGTGCTCGACGAAGTACCCGGAGAACCGATGGCGCTCGACGAATTCCTCGAGCGGTTCGCCGTCACCTGCCGACTCGTCCTCGAGCAGTTGGGTGGCCGCACGGTGGAATCTCCCGATCTCCGCGAGCATCAGGAGATAGCGCGGCCGGGCCACCGACGACCACGACGGAAACAGCCCACCGATGCCGCGGGCGCCCGCGTACTCGAGGCCGGAGTCGTCGTCGCGCACCGACATCGACATGTCGGTCTCGCGCGTTGCGATGCCGAGATCGGCGAACAGCCTGCACAACGTCGGGTAGGTCCTGTCGTTGTGCACCAGGAACGCCGAGTCGATGCCGACGAGGTTGCCGTGCCCGTCGTCGACGTAGTGGGTGTGGGCATGACCGCCCAGCCGGGTGTCGGCCTCGAACAGCGTCACCCGCTGGCGGCCGGACAACACGTATGCGGCGGTGAGTCCGGCTACGCCGCTCCCGATGACGGCGATCGAGCGCCTGAAAGTGTCTTCGCGTTCCACGCCCTCTATTCGGAGCCGTTCGATTCTTGGATTGGTGGCGGTCGCGTTGCGCCCCGGGCAACCGCGCGTAGTGTGCCGATCGTGACGACGACGGTCTTCCGAAACGGAACCATTTGGACGGGAGCATCCGGGCAGACGACCGATGCGCTGCTGGTGATAGACGGCGTCATCGCCGGTCTTGGCGAGGATGCACTCGGGCGAGAAGGGGCCACCGAAGTCGACCTCGACGGCGGCTTCCTAATGCCGTCGTTCGGAGACGGACACGCCCATCCGATGCTTGGCGGGCTGGAGTTCGTCGGCCCCGCGGTGCGCCCGTGCACGTCGGTCGAGGAGATCGTCGAGGCGGTCCGGGTCTTCGCGGCCGAGCACCCCGACGACGAGTGGATCGTCGGCGCCTCCTACGACAGCAGCCTCGCGCCTGGCGGCCTCTTCGACGCCCGCTGGTTGGACGAGGCCGTGCCCGATCGGCCGGTGTTCTTGCGGGCCTGGGACTACCACACGGCCTGGTGCAATTCGGTTGCGCTGCAACGGGCGGGCATCACGGCGGACACGCCGAACCCACCGCTCGGCGAGATCCCGCGCCGCGACGACGGCTCGGTGCTCGGCACCCTGCGGGAGTGGGGTGCGGTGGACCTGGTCAGCGCCGTCATGCCCGTGCGCGACGAGGAGGTCAGGATCGCCGCGCTCGGTACCGCCGCCGACTACTACCTGGCAAGGGGTGTCACCTGGGTGCAGGACGCGTGGGTCGAACCGGGCGACGTCGACACCTACGTCACCACGGCTCAGCGCGATGCCCTCCGCGTCCGGTTCAACCTGGCGCTGTACGCCGATCCGCGCCATTTCGACTCTCAGCTGGACGGTTTCGCGCAGGCCCGTCGCCGAGTGGACGAGGCGGGGTCGCCGTTGCTGACTGCGCACACGGTGAAGTTCTTCGCCGACGGCGTCGTCGAGAACGAGACCGGCGCTCTGCTCGCGCCGTATTGCGATGGGCTGCATTCGCACGGCATGCAGGTCTGGGAGGGGCAGAGCCTGGCCGAGGCGGCCCGCCGCGTCGACGAGTTGGGCCTGCAGATCCACATCCACGCCATCGGCGATGCCGCCGTGCGTCAGGCGCTCGACGCCATCGCCTACGCCGTCGAGTCCAACGGTCCGCGGGACCGGCGGCCGGTGATCGCACACGCGCAACTGGTCGACGATGCTGACATCAATCGGTTCGCCGAGCTGGGCGTGATCGCCAACATGCAGCCGCTGTGGGCGCAGCTGGACGCGCTGATGATCGTGCTCACGGTGCCCCGGCTGGGCGCCGACCGGTCCGACAAGCAGTACCGGATCCGCACCATCGACGACTCGGGCGCCTTGGCGTTCGGGTCGGACTGGCCGGTGTCATCCGGTGCGCCGCTCGACGGCATCGCCGTCGCGATCTCCCGTCGCACCGCGGACGGGGATCCCGAGGGCGGATGGACGCCCGAGGAGATCCTCACCATGGAGCGGGCATTGACGGCTTACACGTCGGCCGTTGCTGAACAGGCATTCGCCGGACAAGCGAGTGCGCCGTGGGGCACGATCGGCGTCGGCGCCAGCGCCGATCTGGTGTGGCTCGATCGTGATCCCCGCACCATCTCGGCGCTCGACGTCCCCGGAATCGTGGTACGCGGAACCTTCCTGCAAGGCAGGGCGGTGCATTCCGCTACCTGAGAGGAGTGACCATGTCCACCGCACCCTCAGAGTCATCGCCGGCCGGCACCGAAACGGCCGCCGGCGAAGGCCACCTCAAACGCGTCCTCGGCGTGCCGTCCCTGGTGTTGTTCGGGATGGTCTACATGGTGCCGCTCACGGTGTTCACCACCTACGGCATCGTCACTCAGCTGACCGGCGGCCGGCTGTCCGTGGCGTATCTGGTCACGCTGGCGGCGATGGTGTTCACCGCGAGGTCCTACGCCCGGATGTCGGCCGCCTACCCGGTGGCCGGCTCCGCCTACGCATACACGCAGAAGTCGTTCGGGGCGCCGGTCGGCTTCCTGGCAGGTTGGTCGCTGCTGTTGGACTATCTGTTCCTGCCGATGCTCAACTACCTCGTCATCGGCATCTACATGAGCGCGGCGATCCCCGCCGTGCCGCCGTGGGTGTGGATCGTGATCGCAGTCGTCGTGGTGACGATCCTCAACATCGTCGGCATCGTGTCGGTGGCGCGAGCCCGATCTTCGCGGGCGCCGCCATTCTCTGCCTGTCCTTCCTCGGGTTCGACGCGGTCTCGACGCTGTCGGAGGAGGCCAAGGACCCCACTCGCACTGTGCCCAAGGCGATCATGATCGCCACCGTGGTGTGCGGATTGATCTTCATCGGGCTGTCATACGTCTCCCAGTTGGTGTTCCCGTCCAACGCCTTCGCGGACGTCGACGCGGGTGCGACGGACGTCATGCTGGCGGCGGGTGGACAGTTCCTCAACGTGTTCTTCACCGCCGCGTACGTCGCAGGCTGTATCGGATCCCCGCTCACCTCGCAGGCTTCGGTGGCTCGGATCCTCTATGCGATGGGGCGCGACGGGATCATGCCCCGCAAGGTCTTCGGCCACGTCTCACTGCGCTTCGCCACGCCGACTTTTGCCATCCTGTTCGTTTCGGTGGTCTCGCTGCTGGCGATTTGGATCACGCTCACGTTCCTCGCCTCGATCGTGAGTTTTGGTGCGCTGGTGGCCTTCTCGGCCGTGAACCTCACCGTCATCAAGCACTACTTCATCGACAAGGGCGAGAAGAACGTGCTCAACAACATCATCCTGCCGGTGATCGGCTTCCTCCTGACCGCGTGGCTGTGGACCAGCCTTTCCTGGACGACCTTGGCGTGGGGATCGGTCTGGCTCGCAGTCGGATTCGTGTGGCTGCTCGTCGTGACCCGCGGATTCCAGCGACCCACTCCGGTGCTGGAACTCGAGGAGTAGCGGTCAGGCGGGCGGCCACGACCGGGCCGCTGCGGCGAGCCCGGCCACCAGCGCGGAGGTTGCAGGCGTCAAGCCGTCGTCGCCGACCATGCCGCTGCGCGGGCTGATCCCGCGCACCCGTGGCGAGAGTTCGAGCTGAGCGCCGCCGCTAGCCGGGCGGTTCACGGGGTTGTCTGGGTGCAGGCCCCGCAGTTCACGTGGGATCTGGTCGAGGTCATTGACGAGTTGATATCCGGGGATGACGACGTGGCGCGCGAGGTGCGCGGCCAGATCGCGGTTGCGCCCTCCGACGAGCAACTGGGTACTCCGATTCATGCGTCCGTAGCCGTGCACTGACACCACGACGTCGACGTGGTTGAGGAACTTCTCGAGCAATGGCGATTCTTCGGGTCGAAACGCGTTGGACGCCAAATGGTTCGGATAGTCGCGCGGATGGTGCACGACGTACACCGAGGCGTCGGCCTCGGCGGCCGACCGATCGGCGATGACGTCGGTCATCTTCTCCAGTCCGCCGCCGTGGATCGCGAGGAACCCGAACGTTGACCGCAATACGCTCGATTCCGTGACGTCGGGCTCGGCGAGCAGTTCTGAAAGTGATTGTGGCGCTGATGGATCCGGATCGCCCAGCTGACGTGGCCAATGCACCGGATCCCAACGGTTGAGGAACTCGACCCAACGACTTGGGAGACCGTGGTGTCCCGCCGCTTCGATGATCCGCTCCAGGTAACCTTCCCGCGCGGCGCCGGGTTCGACGCGGTGATCGACGTAGACCCAGGCCTCGGTGGGCCCGTCGTCGGTAATCACGATCGCCCGGTCGCGGCGGTATCGCACGGGAACGCCCTCGGCGCGGTCCAACGTCGCGAGGTCCTCATCGCTGATCTGCCACAGCACGCCGTGTACCTGGGAGCCGTCGAACGGCTCGACGGTGGCGACACCGCGTTCGTTGATCAGCCAGTCGTGGTCGGCGAGGGTGGCGGGCCGGGGATCGGTGGCATCGGGGCAGCGCAGCGCCATCTGCGCCACGCTCAGGTTCGAGCCGTAGGCGAAGTAAGCGTGCACCACGTTGCAACTTTACCCAGGCCGCTCAGCAACCTTCTTCCAAGAAACTGCCAAGGCAGCCCGTAGACGCTGTGCATGCTCTGCACAGCGGACACATACACGGGGAGAACCATGATCGCCATTTCGCACCTCCAGCAAGCGGTGGGGGTCACCAGGCTCGCGACGATCGCATTGGCGACGGTCGCGGCAACCGTCGCTCTGCCGGCAACCGCGCAGGCCGACGACAACTATCAGCAATTCGCCTCGCCCTCGGGCAACATCCGGTGCCTCTTGCTTGAGAGCAGCGCCCCAGCCCCAATGGCGATGTGCCAGATCTCCGACTTCACCTACTCGATATCTCAGGGGGCGGCGCTCAAACAGAACGGCGAGCCTTGTGAGCCGAACACGGTGTCTGGGCGCGACATTCGCGTCGACCAGGGCAAGCAGGCGTACGTGACCTGTAGCTATTCTGCGATCGGTTCCGGCTTCGGTCAGTGGCCTGCGCTCGCCTACGGCCAGGCGAGGTCGTTGGGTGCACTCACCTGTGGCAGCGAGCCCGCAGGCATGACGTGCACCGACGGCAGTACCGGCCACTTCTTCCGGATGTCGCGTGACTCGTACCAGGTCGGCTGACTGACTACCTGACCAAAGAAGGTCAACGCACCTTTCGCAGGAAGGCTACGACCAGGTCCGTCGTCGCCTGCGGCTGCTCTTCGGTGATCCAGTGTCCGCAATCCGGGATGATCACATCTTCGACGTTGTCGGCGACACACCGGATCACCGCGCCGATCATGGGGCCGAACGTCGCTTCGCCACCGAAGGCCAGGACCGGGATTTGAAGCTTGCTCTGCGTAAGGAAGGTCCTGTTGTCGGCCGCATCCTGGTTGAACGCCAGGAACTGGGCAAAGCTCGCTCGCATTGCGCCGGGTTGCGCGTAGAGCGCCGCATAGTGCTGGCGCTTCGCCTCGTCAAACCGCTTCGGGTCCCGGGAAAGGTCGTTCCAGAAGCGGTCGAGATAGATGCGTTCGCGGCCGGCGACCAGGCGCTCCATGTCCTGACCGCCGAAACCGAAGTGCCACATGGCCGGATCCTGTCTGATCTGATCCCAGGGTCCGATGCCGGGCAGCGGCGCATCGATCGCCACCCATCCGTTCACGCGCTCGGGGTGGTTGGCGGCAACTGCGAAGCCGACCATGACGCCGATATCGTGCGTCACTAACTCGGCCGTACGCACGCCAAGGGCGTCCAGGACGCCCGCCACGTCCGCGGCCTGATTCTTCTTGTCGTACCCGCCGTCGGGCTTCGAGGAGAGGCCCAACCCACGCAGGTCGGGCGCGACGACTGTGTGGTCTTCGATGAGTGCGCTCGCCAGATGACCCCACATGTCGCCCGTCGTGCCGAAGCCGTGCAGCATGACGACCGCCGGACCATGCCCGCCGACGCGTACGTGGATCTTGGCGCCGTTGGTTTCGATCTCGTGCGATTGCATGCCGGTGGGGAAGGGATGGATGCCATCCCGACGTCCGTTGTCGTTCACCGGGCCACCTTGCGCTCCCGGGTGGAGCCGCTGCCATGACCGGCTACCTCACTGCTGAGAGGCCGTTCCTCCCATCGCAGGTCGCTATCCGGTGACGGTCAGATAGATCAGCACCACGTTGAGCACGATGATGACTCCCGCGACCGCCCACCCGAGCGCGGTGGTGACGCGATGGTTCACGTCGTCGCCCATCAACGATCGGCTGGACGTCAGTCGTACCAATGGCACCAGTGCGAACGGGATGCCGAAGGACAGCACCACCTGCGACAGCACCAGCGCGCGGCTGGGGTCGACGCCGATGGCGAGAATCACCAGCGCCGGTATCAGCGTCACCAATCGGCGCAGTAGCAGCGGGTAGGAGCGGCGCAGCAGTCCCTGCATGATCATCGCCCCGGCGTAGGCGCCCACCGACGTCGACGCCAGGCCCGACGCCAGCAGGCCGATGGCGAAGAACAATGCGACGGTCGGCCCGAGCGCGCCCTTTACTGCGGCGTAGGCGCCCTCGATGGAGTCGGTGTCGGCGATGCCCTGCAGGTTGGTGGCGGCGACCAGCAGCATCGCCAGGTTCACCGCGCCCGCGACGAGCATCGCGATGCCGACGTCGTAGCGGGTGATTCGCAGGATCCGCCGCCGCGGGTGGCCCGGCTCGGGTTGGCCGTGCCGGTCGCGGGCCAGGCCGGAGTGAAGGTAGACGGCGTGCGGCATGACCGTTGCGCCCAGCATGGCGGTGGCCAGCAGGATGCTCTCGGCGCCGTCGAAGCGCGGGACCAGCCCGCCCACCACGTCCGCGGCCGACGGCGGCTCGACCACCAGGCTGGTCAGGAATCCGATCGCGATGACCAGCAGCAGTCCGGTGATCACCCGTTCGAAGACCCGTTGACCCCGCAGGTTCTGCACGGCCAGCAGCAGCAGTGAGACCGCTCCCGTGATGACGCCACCTACCAGCAGTGGCAGATCGAACAGCAGGTACAACGCGATGGCGCCGCCGACGACCTCGGCGAGATCCGTTGCCATGGCGACTAATTCGGCCTGCAACCAGTACGCGACCCGGGTGGGGGTGCGGGTGTGGTCGGCCACCGCTTCGGGCAGGGTGCGCCCGGTGACCAGCCCGAGCTTGGCGGACAGATACTGCACCAGGCCGGCCATCACGTTGGCCGCGAGGATCACCCAGACGAGGAGGAAGCCGTACTGCGCTCCCGCGCTGACGTTGGCCGCGACGTTGCCGGGATCGACGTAGGCGATGGCGGCGACGAACGCAGGCCCGAGCAGCAGCCAGGGGGCGCTCGGCGGCGCCTTGGATTCAGATAACAACAGCCCCACTCTCTATCCGGCAGTACGAATAGAAAAGTTAGGTTAGCCGAAATCTGCTCCGATCGGCAACGGCTACCAGCCGAGATCCAGGACGAAACCGCCGCCGTAGGGCCACCCGAAATACGGGCCGTTGTTCATCACAGGTGGTGAGGTGATGATCTGGGCGTGGCCAGGGGTCTGGCACTGCGTCGTCATCGGGCCCGTGTTGACGCAGTTCGGTGCGGCCATCGCGGCCGGTGCCATCGCCACCGCCGCAGTCACTCCCGCGACGGCCAAAACCATTGGTATTACACGCATTGTCGGCCTCCTAG
Source organism: Mycobacterium sp. AZCC_0083 (assembly GCF_014202335.1). Lineage (GTDB taxonomy): Bacteria > Actinomycetota > Actinomycetes > Mycobacteriales > Mycobacteriaceae > Mycobacterium. The sequence goes on from NZ_JACHGP010000004.1 coordinate 354,421, forward strand.
GGCCTGGGAACTGCTAGCGGTGACCTCCGCCACCGCCACCGCCACCGCCGTGCGGACCGTAGCCGCCTCCGCCGAGGAAGATCCCCGGACCGTAGAACTCGTCGTCAAACGGGTACTCCGGCGCAGGTGCGGTGGCGTCGATCTGGACGTTGCCGGGGCTTTCGCATTCGGTGGTTTGGGTGCCGGTGAATTCGCTGCCGCCGCCGGTGTTCGTGCACGCAGGCGCAGGATCAGTGGACACTTCGTCGCCGGGATCGGCTGCTGCGAGCGGCGCGAGAAAAAACGCCGCCGCGGCTCCGGCCGATGCGATCAGTGGGATGAAATACCGTGTCGTCGTCCGCATCGGCAGCGCCCTCGTTCAGTTGGTCTAGCTGCGAAGTTCACAGTCGATCGTCAGCGTACAACCCATGGCCGGTGACGAGAGGCAAGTCGAGCGTCGTCAGAATTCCTGGCGTCCCGGCGACGACCGCGGGGATCGCGTTGACGATGCGCGCGGCCGTGGCGACCAGGCCCGCGTGGTTGTGATCGCCCTTGCTACTGCTGAGGCAGAGGTCCAGTGCGTAGTTGGGCTCTCCGGTGACCTCGATCCGGTACGAGCCGCCCTCCTGCGCCGGCTGCGGCCAGTCCGGGCAGAGGTCGTCGCGCAGCCGGGTGACGTGCTCGAGCACGACGACGGGCTTGCCGCCGACGATTCCCTGCACCTCGAAGCGCATGGCAGCCGTCGTGCCCTTCGGGATGTGGCCGGATGCGATGTCGAAGTCCTCCGGCGCGGGCACCCTGACGTACTCCTCGACGACCTTGTCCAGCGAGAGGCCGAGGCCTGCGGCGAGCTGACGGATCACCGAACCCCAGGCCATGCTGAGCACGCCGGGCTGCAACAGCATCGGGACGTCGTCCATCGACTTGCCGAAGCCCATCACGTCGAACATCACCGTTGCGCTGTCGTAGGTGTCGTAGTTGATGATCTCCATGCAGCGGATCTGCTCGATGCTCTGGCAGGTGCCCGCCAACGCGAGCGGCAACAGGTCGTTGGCGAACCCCGGGTCGATGCCGTTGACGTACAGGCTGGCCCGGCCCGCCTCGGCGGCTTGCTGAAGCGGCGATATGAGCTCCTCGGGGATCACCTGCCACGGGTACTGCAGAAACACGGGACCGCTGCCGACGACGTTCACTCCGGCGGCCAGAATGCGCCGGTAGTCCTCGAGTGCCTCCATCAGTCGGTTGTCGGCCATCGCGGTGTACACCGCGCACTCGGGTTTGGTCGCCAGGACTGCGTCGAGGTCGTTGGTGGCCTTGATGCCGGTCGGCGTGGCGAGCCCCGCGAGCTCGGCTGCGTCCTTGCCTGCCTTGGCCTCCGACGACACCCACACACCGGTGAGCTCGAACGCGGGATTGGTGATCAATTCGGTCAATGCGTGGCCGCCGACGTTGCCGGTGCCTATCTGTGCGACGCGAATGGGCATCTTCGGCGGAGCCGAAAGTTGGGCCATAGTGTTCCTCACAGATCGGGGATGGGGAGATCGAGGTTCGGGTAGGTGAGGCCACCGTCGACCTCGAGGGTCTTGCCGGTCAGGAAACTGCCTGCCTGCGACGCGAGATAGACGGCGGCCGCGGCGATGTCGAGCGGATCGCCGAGCCGGCGCAAGGGTGTCGCCTTCTCCATGGGATCGCGCAGTGCGTCGTTGGATGCCACGATCTCCAGCGCCGAGGTGAGGATCGACCCTGGCGCGATGGCGTTGACCCGAATCCGCGGCGCCAGGTCGAGCGCGGCCAGTCGGGTGTACTGGGCGAGCGCGGCCTTGGCGGTGCCGTAGGCGGCGAATCCGCGCGCGGAGAGCCGGGCCATCGTGGAGGTGATGTTGATGATGCTGCCGCCGCCCGAGTGCTCCAGCATCAGAGGAACGGCCGCGGCGGTGAGCGCATGGGCGGTGGTCACGTTGAACGTGAACGCGTCGCGCAGGTCCTTGGTGGAGGTGTTCAGCAACGGCGCAGGCATGGTGCCGCCGACGTTGTTGACGACGATGTCTAGTTTGCCGAATGCCTCGATCGCCTCGGCCGCCAGCTTCGCCGTCTCCTCCGGGTGGGCGAGGTCGGCGACCACTACGTGGGCGCGCCTTCCGGTGGCCCGAATCTGTTCGGCCATCTCGTCGAGTTGGGACTGCGTGCGGGACGCGATGACCACGTCCGCACCGGCTTCCGCGAAGGCCAGTGCCATCGCGGCGCCGAGTCCGCGGCCTGCGCCGGTGACGACGGCCACCCGATCGTCGAGCCGGAATCTGTCAAGAATCATGTTCGCCTCTCTTCCCCGCCGGGCGTCACCGTAGCAAGCCACCCGGCTTCGGGTGAGGGATTTCTGTAACACGTTCTAGTTCTGTGCGAATTTCGCGCGTGAGCCGAGAGTGGGGACGTTGGTCCAGAAGGCGTCATCAAATGTTGACGCGTTCTGGATCTGGTTCCGCGATGGTTTGGGGCGCACAATCGAGGTGTCCACGTGAACCTGGGAGCCGCGATGAGCGAGCAACTGTACGACTTCTTCGGCGACGTCTTCCAGCGCTACTTCAAACCCGCGTTGGCGGCATATCCACGGATGGGTGGAGCACTCGTCGGTAGGTTGTTCGCACTCTCCGACGACGTCCCGGATCGTTTGGCACAGACCCGACGCGCCGCAGTGGCGTGGGGCGAAACCGAAACCGGGGATGCCGAGATCACCTCGGAACTCTTCGTGATCACCCAACAGGGCTTGATGTACGGCGCCGGGTTCTGCGAGTCGTCGCAGCGGGCGTTGTACTACCTGGCCACGCCGTCCGTACTGTTCGATCCGTTCGTCGATCAGGTTGAAACAACCCGACTGCAGGAGGGCGCGGTCGTCGGGGTGGACGGACGGTTCGGCCGCGAGCTTGCATGCGCTCATCCGATGGATGCCGCACTGCGACACATCCTCGACGAGCACCTGGCGCTACGGGTGGACCTGCCCGCCTAGCTATTTCTTCGCCGCGGCCTTCTTGGCGGGTGCTTTCTTGGCTGCTGCCTTCTTCGCAGGAGCCTTCTTGGCAGGCGCCTTCTTCGCGGGCGCGTCGCTGGAGTCCGAGGAGCCGGACTTGCGGGCCTTCACGCTGGCCTCCAACTTGGCCAGCAGATCCGAGACGTCGTCGGTCTCGTCGAGTTCGGTCGGCTGCTCCTCGACGGTGAACGCCTCTCCGCCTTCGAGTTTGGCCTGAACCAGCTCGTGCAGCTGCTCCTGGTAGTCGTCGCGGAACTGGTCGGGATGGAAGTCGTCGGTCATCGACTCGACCACCGAGCCGGCCATCTTCAGCTCCGCGGGCTTGATCTCGACCTCCTTGTCGAGGATCGGGAAGTCGGGGTCGCGAATCTCGTCGGGCCACAACAAGGTGTGAATCACCATCACGTCGCGCTTGCTGAAGTCCTTGACCCGCAACGCCGCCAGCCGCGTCTTGTTGCGCAGGGCGAAGTGCACGATCGCCACCCGGTCGGTCTCGGCCAGCGTCTTGGCCAACAGCACGTAGGACTTCGACGACTTCGAGTCGGGCTCCAGGAAGTAGCTCTTGTCGTACATCAGCGGGTCGAGTTGGTCGGCGGGCACGAACTCGACGACCTCGATCTCACGGCTGCGTTCCTCGGGCAGGGTGGCGATGTCCTCGTCGGTGATGATCACCGTCTGGCCGTCGTCGGATTCATACGCCTTGGCGATGTCGCGGAACTCGACGACCTCGCCACACACCTCGCAAACCCGCTTGTAGCGGATGCGCCCGTTGTCCTTTTCGTGCACCTGGTGGAACTTGATGTCGTGGTCTTCGGTCGCGCTGTAGACCTTGACCGGCACGTTTACCAGGCCGAAGGCGATGGAACCCTTCCAGATCGAACGCATAGCCCAGTATGGACCACGGCGTTAGCCCCGTTGGAGAGCTTCGCGATCGGGCAAGTCGGCCCCGGCCCTGGCGACGGTCAACGCGGACGCCAGCGACGCCGTGCGTACGACGCCCTCCAGGGTTTCGGTGTCGATGCGCGCCAGGTCGGCCCGCCGCGACGCACCCAGCAGGTCCAGCGACCACAGCGCGTCGATGAGTCCGGTCATGAAGGAATCACCGGCACCGACGGTGTCCACCACCTGGACCGGTCGCGCGGCCACCCGCACGGTGCCCGCCGCGCACACCGCGAAGGCGCCGCGCGCGCCCATCGTCACTGCGACGATCGACGGCCCCGATGCCAGCCAGTTCTCGGCGGTCCGCTCGGGATCGGAGTCCGGAGCGATCCACCGCAGATCCTCGTCGCTGGCCTTGACGACGTCGGCGCGTTCGACCAGACGGTCGATCCGTTCGATCGCGAGTTCGCGGTCGGCGATCAGGTCCTGGCGGACGTTCGGGTCGTAGGTAATGGTGGCCGACGGGTGATACGCGTCGAGCAGTGCCGCCGTCGCCAGGCAACCCGGATCCAGGAACCCTGCGATCGAACCGGTGTGCGCAACGATCGGCGGCGCCACCTCCGCCGTGCCCGCCAACACCCATTCGAGATCGAACACGTAGTCGGCCGCACCGCTCGCGTCGAGATTGGCCAGCGCCGTCGGCGTGCGATCGGCGGTGGTACTGCCAGGGACGAGCCGGACCCCGGAGGCCTCGACGTAGTCCACGATGCGACGGCCGCGCTCGTCGGTGCCGATGTGGGTGAGGAAGTCGACGTCGCGCCCGAGCCTGCCAAGTCCGATCGCCACGTTGAGAGGGCTGCCGCCGACGTGCTCGCCAAGCGCCTGGCCGTCGCGCTGCACGATGTCGATCAGTGCCTCGCCGATGACCAGCGCACGTGCGGTCATTTCGCTCGGCCCTCTACGTCCTCGTGCACCAGCGTCTCCAGCGTCACCCTGGCGCCGTCGCGGTGCAGCGAGTCCAGAGCCCACAGGTACGCCTCGACGAACCGGGGCTGCTTGCCGAGGTCACCGAAGATCGCGGTGTTGTCGATGAACGCCGTCGGGTGCTCGCGTTGCGAACGAGCCAGCGGCACGAGGGAATCCGCGAGCTGATCCTGTACGTCGATCGGTTCGCCCTGCTCGTCGACGCCCTCGGCGTAGCGGGCCCAACTCGCCACCGTCGCCGCGGACAGCCGGATCGGTGCGCCGCTGCGCAGGTTCTCCCGGATCACGGGGAGCAGCCACTTCGGGATGCGATCCGACGAGCCGAAGCACAACCGGACGATGGTGTCGCGAACACCGGGATTGGCGAACCGTTCGATTGCCGTTCGCTTGAAGTCGGGTAGGTCGATCCCCGGGACGGGCAGCAGCGTCGGCGTCGCCTCCGAATCCATGTATTCGAGCAGGAATTTGGCGAACAGCGGGTCGCCCGCGGCGTCCGCCACCAGACGGTAGCCGGCCAGGTACGCGAAGTAGCACAGGGCCTGGTGGCCGGCGTTGAGCAGCCGCAGCTTCATCAACTCGTACGGCGTCACGTCATCGACGAGCAGCACGCCGGCGTCCTCGAACGGCGGTCTGCCGTCGGAGAAGTGGTCTTCCAACACCCAGGACGTGAACGGCTCCGCGGACACCGGCCATGCATCCTCGACGCCAAACTCCGTCGCCAGCGCCTCGATGACATCGGGTGACGTGACCGGGGTGATCCGGTCGACCATCGAGTTCGGGAATCGCGTGTGCTCGGCCATCCACTCGGCCAGACCCGGATGGGTCCGCTCGGCGTGGGCGGTGAAGGCCTGTCGTGCGACGTCGCCGTTGCCCTCGATGTTGTCGCAGGACACGATCGTCGGCGAGGGCAGCCCTCGTTCGCGACGGAGGGCCAGGGCGTCGGTCACCAGCGCGAACACGCTCACCCCGTCGGCGGGCTGGTGGTCGATGTCGTAGCCGCCCTCGGTGATGGTCAGCGAGACCATCCGGGTGCTCGGTGCGGCGAGCAACTCCACGACCGCGCCGGGGTCGTCGGGCGCATAGAGGTAGTCGATGATCGAGCCGATGACGCGCGGCTCGCGGCTGCCGTCGGCGTGCTCGGCAACCAGGGTGTAGAGCCCGTTCTGGGCGGCCATGACGTCGGCCATCCTGCGGTCGGCGGGCATCACGCCGACACCGCAGATTCCCCAGTCCTTGGCGACACCCTTTTCGAGCAGTTGATCGACGTACATCGCCTGGTGTGCACGGTGGAAGCCACCGACACCGAAATGCACTATGCCGATACTGATCTCGTCGCGGTCATAGGTGGGCTTGGCGATCGGGATCGACGGCAACGTTGCGCTGTTGAGTTTCATGACACGTTCACCACCGAGTCGACGGTACCTGGCATGCGGTTGGCCTCATCGGCGGCAACGACCCACTTTTTGGGCGATGTCGAAAGTGTTGTGTACGTCACACTTCACATGTTAGCGTGATGAGCATCTAGCCGCACCCATGAGCATTTGTTCATCAAAACGAGAGAGGGCGGACCCGTGGCGACACCGACGTCGAACGGCCAAGTGGCCGATTCCGTCGGCATTGCTGGTTCCACGCCGGAGGACCTGCGCCTCGCATTGCGTGCGGCGACGCTCTACTACCTCGACGGCCTGACGCAGGCCGACATCGCTGGGCGGCTCGGCGTCTCTCGCCCGACCGCCGGACGGCTGATCGCCAGGGCCAAGGCCAAGGGTTTGGTGCGCATCGAGATCGTGGTGCCGACGACGCTGCAGGACGACCTGCACGCCGATGAGGAGCGCGAGCTCGAACAGAAGTTCGGTCTGACCGAAGCCGTCGTCACCGGGCACGGCATCGATGACGGGGCACCGGGACGGCCTGCATGGTTCGCCGGTGTCGGTCGCGCGGCCGCTGCACTGCTGATGCGCCGCCTGTCGGCCGACGACGTGCTCGGCTTCACCTGGGGTCCGGAGCAGGTGGCGGTCGCCTCGGGTCTCGCTCCCGGGGTGGCGAGCTGCCGGACGGTGGTTCAGCTCGACGGCGCCATGTCGACCGCGGCGTACCAGACGGGCATGGAGTACGTCCTGAGCCGCAGTGCAGAGGTATTGCGGGCTAGCGCGATCCGCCTGCCGGCACCTCTCTACGCCGACCCGTCCACCGTGGTGTCGATGCGCAGTGACTCGCTGATCTCCCGAACTCTTGAAGCCGGCCGACGGGCCGACGCGATGCTGTTCGGCGTCGGCGCGGCGTCCACGTCGACCACGCTCTTCGAGGGCAGCTTCCTCGACAACCGCATGCTCGACGAACTGATCGGACTCGGCGCGGTCGGCGAGATCGGCGGCCGGTTCTTCGACGAGACGGGCACGCCCATCGTCACCGAGTTGGCGCACCGCGCGGTATCGGTTCCGCTCGAGGACGTGCGGGCTTGCCCGAAGACCATCTTGGTCTCCAGTGGAGCGGCCAAGCACCAAGCCACGCTCGGGGCGTTGCGCGGCGGGCTGGCCAAGCTCCTGGTATGCGATATCGACTGTGCACGTTGGCTTTTGGAATCCCGATAGTGGATGGAGTGAGATGAAAACACGAACAGCACTACGCAAGCTGTCGGTGTGCGTGGCCGCGGCGGGGTTGACCCTGGCCGCCGGCTGCGCAGGCGCGGGCAGCTTGGGGTCGTCGGATAACGAGGTGACGATCGCGTTGGTGTCCAACTCGCAGATGGCGGACGCCCAGAAGTTGTCGTCCGAGTTCGAGAAGGAGAACCCCGGCGTAAAGCTGAAGTTCATCTCGCTCTCGGAGAACCAGGCGCGCGCGAAGATCACCATGTCGACCGCGATGGGGGGCAGTCAGTTCGACGTCGTGATGATCAGCAACTTCGAGACCCCGCAATGGGCCAAGGACGGTTGGCTGCTGAACCTCTCGGACTACGCGAAGAACACCCCGGGGTACGACGAGAACGACTTCATCCCGTCGCTGCGGGATTCGTTGTCCTATGAGGGCAACATGTACTCGGTCCCGTTCTACGGCGAGTCATCGTTCCTGATGTACCGCAAGGACATTTTCGAACAGGCCGGCATCAAGGTCAATCCGGACCCGAGTTACCAGCCCACGTGGCAGGAGGTCGCGGGGTGGGCGGACCAGTTGAAGACCGAGGACCGGGCTGGCATCTGCCTGCGCGGCAAGCCGGGCTGGGGTGAGGTGCTCGCACCCCTGGACACGGTGATCAACACGTTCGGTGGTCGCTGGTTCGACGACAAGTGGAACGCGAAGCTCAACAGCCCCGAGGTCAAGAAGGCCGTCAACTTCTACGTCGACACCATCAAGAATTCCGGTGAATTGGGCGCCTCCTCAACGGGTTTCCAGGAGTGCGCCAACCTGTTCGGTCAGGGTCAGACGGCGATGTGGTACGACGCGACGTCGGCGGTCTCCGTTCTCGAGGATCCCAAGACCTACCCGGATCTGGTCGGCAAGATCGGCTACCTGCCCGCGCCGATCGTCGAGAAGCCCAACTCGGGTTGGCTCTACACCTGGGCGCTGGGCATCCCGAAGGCCGCCAAGAATCCCGACGGGGCATGGAAGTTCATCTCGTGGATGACCAGCAAGGACTACATGAAGCTGGTCGGCGAGCAGCTGGGCTGGGCGCGTGTCCCACCGGGCAGCAGGACCTCGACCTACACGGATCTGCCGGAGTACGAGGCGATCTCGAAGTCGTACGGCCCGTTGACTCTGCAGTCGATCACCAACGCGACCCCGAACAAGCCCACGGTGCAACCGGTTCCGTACACCGGCGTGCAATTTGTCGGGATTCCCGAGTTCCAGGATCTGGGGACGCGGGTGAGCCAGCAGATCAGTGCGGCGATCGCCGGACAGAAGTCCGTCGATGACGCGCTGGCCCAAGCACAGCAATACGCCGAGGTCGTCGGCAAGACATACCAGGAGAAATGATGACTCTTACTGTCGATACCGAGTCGGACGCCAGTCAGGAAGCGGTGGCGGAACGGGTCCGCAAGATCCGGGAAGCCCAGGACACCGGCGTCAGCCGCGCCGAGGGGTGGCGCAGGCGAGGGCCACTGCTGCCCGCACTGATCTTCATGATCGCGGTCACGCAGGTGCCGTTCCTGTTCACCCTGTACTACTCGACGTTGTCGTGGAACCTGGTTCGCCCCGGGTCACGGAAATTCGTGGGGCTGAACAACTACATCGCGGTGGTCAAGGACAGTCAGTTCTGGTCGGTGGCCGGCAATACCGTCATCCTGATCGTCGGCGTGGTCTTGATCTCAGCGCTGCTCGGGTTGTTCGTTGCCTTGCTGTTGGATCGCGCGTTCCTCGGACGTGGGGCCGTCCGGACACTGTTGATCACGCCGTTCCTGATCACACCCGTTGCGGGTGCGCTGGTTTGGAAGACGACGATCCTCGACCCCAACAACGGCATCCTCAACTGGGTGCTGTCGCTGGTGGGGATCGGCCCGGTGGACTGGATCGGTCAGTTCCCATTGATGATGGTGATGGTCGAGTTGATCTGGCAGTGGACGCCGTTCATGATGCTGCTGATCTTGGCAGGCCTGACGTCGATGCCGCGCGACCAGCTCGAGGCGGGCCGGGTCGATGGTGCCACCGCGATCCAACTCTTCCGCGAGTTGACGCTGCCCCACCTTCGGCGCTTCATCGAGTTGGGCGTCGTGCTCGGCGCCGTCTACCTGGTCAACACGTTCGATGCCATCTTCATGATGACGCAGGGTGGACCGGGCGTTGCCAGCGCGAACCTGCCGTTCTACATCTATCAGCGTGCGTTCCTGGGCTTCGACATGGGCCAGGCCGCAGCCATGGGCGTGGTGGTCGTCATCTTCACGATGATCATCGCCAGCTTCGCGCTTCGCTTGATCTTCAAATCGTTCTCCGGCAAGGAAGAGGCGGCCTGATCATGACTACTACTGCCGAAAGAATAACGGCGACAACCGAGCCCGCTCCGGCGAGGAAGAAGAAGTCCAACAAGTTCAGCCCGTGGGGTGTGGTGGCGTGGCTCGTCGGGATCGGGTTCTTCTTCCCGGTCTTCTGGATGGTGTTGACGTCGTTCAAGCAGGAGAGTGACGCGGCGACCAATCCGCCGACGTTGTTCTTCACCCCGACGCTGGATCAGTACTCCGCGGTCTTCAATCAGGGCATCGGGCCCGCGATGTTGAACTCGGTGTTCGCCACCGGCATGTCGACGATTCTGGTGCTCCTTCTGGGTGTGCCCGCCGCGTTCGCATTGTCGCTGCGGCCCGTCCGCAAGACGTCGGATGCGTTGTTCTTCTTCATGAGCACGAAGATGCTGCCAGTCGTCGCGGCGATCTTGCCGCTGTACGTGATCGTGTCCAACATCGGTCTGCTGGACAATATCTGGGCCCTGGTCGTCCTCTACACGTCGATGAACCTGCCGATCGCCGTCTGGATGATGCGGTCGTTCTTCCTCGAAGTGCCAGGCGAACTCCTCGAGGCCGCCAGCTTGGACGGGGCCAGCCTGTGGCGATCGGTGCGAGAAGTGATCCTTCCGTTGGTGTCACCCGGCATCGCGGCCACTGCGTTGATCTGTGTGATCTTCGCCTGGAACGAGTTCTTCCTCGCGGTGAACCTGACCGCGGTGAACGCTCAGACGATGCCGGTGTATCTGGTCGGCTTCATCGCTGGTGAGGGTCAGTACTGGGCCGTGCTTTCGGCGGCCGCAACGATGGCAGCCCTTCCCGTGATCCTGTGCGGGTGGTTCGCGCAAAACAAGCTGGTGCGCGGACTTTCCTTCGGTGCAATCAAGTAAACGACCCAACCACAGACAAAGACAAAGACCAGAGAAGGCTAGGTAACTCAAATGGCTGCTATCACCTACAAGAACGCCTCTTGCATCTACGAGGGTTCGGACAAACTCGCGGTGGACAACCTCAACCTCGACATCCAGGACGGCGAGTTCATCGTCCTGGTCGGCCCGTCCGGCTCGGGCAAGAGCACCGCTCTGCGGATGCTCGCCGGACTCGAGGACATCGACGAAGGCTCGATCGAAATCGGCGGCAAGGACATGACCGGTGTCCCGTCCAAGGACCGCGACATCGCGATGGTCTTCCAGAACTACGCGCTGTACCCGAACAAGACGGTCGCCGAGAACATGGGCTTCGCACTCAAGCTGCGGGGGGTATCGGCCGCGGAACGGCGCAAGAAGGTCGAGGAGGCTGCCACGGTCCTCGATCTGACGGAGCACCTGGATCGCAAGCCCGCCAAGCTGTCCGGCGGTCAGCGGCAGCGCGTCGCGATGGGGCGTGCCATCGTGCGTGAACCCCAGGTCTTCTGCATGGACGAGCCGCTGTCGAACCTCGACGCCAAGCTGCGCGTGCAGACGCGTACCCAGATCGCGGCACTGCAACGCCGGCTCGGCACCACCACGGTCTACGTCACCCACGACCAGGTCGAGGCGATGACGATGGGTGACCGCGTGGCCGTGCTGCGCTTCGGGAAGCTGCAGCAGTTCGCTTCACCCAACGAGCTCTACGACCGGCCTGCCAACGCATTCGTCGCGGGCTTCATCGGTTCGCCCGCGATGAATCTGGTGACCCTGCCGGTCTCCGCCGACGGCGTCAAGATCGGTGGCTCGACGCTGGAACTCGAACGCGAAAATCTGACCAAGTTGAACGAAGCGGGCCTGTCGGAGGTTACCTTTGGGGTCCGTCCCGAGCAGCTGGAGATCACCGACTCCGGTGGCGTCGAGGTCGTCGTCGACCTGGTCGAGGACCTCGGCAGTGAGGCCTTCGTCTACACACACGCGAGCTCCGGCGTCGACTTGGTCGCGCGCTGCAACCCACGCAAGGCGCCCAGGTTGGCCGACACCATCCGGCTGCATCGGGCTCCCGAAGGCGTTGTGCACCTGTTCCACCCGCAAACCGGCGAGCGGCTCAACTGACGACGCGCGTGCCGGAGTTCCGGCTTCGTGCACCGACTCCGGGCCTTCTCACGCTCCCGTGGGACCGCCCGTTGTCGGACTGGATCGTCCCCGAGGTTCCGTTGCGCGACATCGCAGTTGGACCGAGCCGGCACCTGGTGAAGTTCGTCGATGCAGACGATCAGCTCTGGGCCGTCAAGGACATGCCGCCGCGGCTGGCGATCAAGGAGTACGACGTCCTGCGCCGACTCGAGGACATGGGGCTGCCCGCGGTGCGTCCGGCGGGTCTGGTGCTGCAGCCCGAGTTCGACACCGCGATCCTGGTGACCCGCTACCTCGAGGGGTCCTGGCAGTACCGCCGCCTGTTCATGCGCCTGCCACCCGACGAGCCCAAGCACCGCGCGCGCTTGTTCGATGCGATGGCCGGACTGCTGGTGGAACTTCATCGGCACGGCGTCTTCTGGGGTGACTGCTCGCTGGCGAACACGCTGTTCTCCCGGGACGGTCAGTCGCTGCAGGCGTGGCTCGTCGACGCCGAAACATCTGAGGTGCATCCGTCTCTGAGCCGGGGGCAGCGGCAGCACGACCTCGAGATCCTGGTGGAGAACGTCTCGATGGGCATGCTCGATCTTGCCGAGCGGCTGGATGGTTCGGAGGAGTTGCAGGACACGCTGATCGCCGAGGCCGAACACATCCAGGTTCGGTACGACACGCTGTGGGAGACACTGCACGCCGAACCGGTATTCGGCTTCACGGACCGCTACCGCGTCGAGGGGACCATCCGCCGCCTCAACGAACTCGGCTTCGCCGTCGACGAACTCTCGATGCAACCGCTCAGTACGAGTCCGGACCAGTTTCGGGTCAACGTCGCGGTTGGTGACCGGCGCTATCACGCCCAGCGGCTGCGCGATCTCACCGGCCTGGACGTGGGTGAGGGGCAGGCGCGCATCTTGCTCGGCGACCTGCACGCCTATCAGGCGCAGTTGTGCCGGGAGGTCGGTCATGACGTCGACGAGTCGACCGCCGCCCAGCTGTGGGTCATCGAGGTGCTACGGCCCTACCAGCAGTTGGCGCACGACGCGGTGCACCACGCAGGCACCGCCATCCAGGCCTACTGCGATCTGCTCGAAGTGCGGTGGCTGCTCAGTGAGCAAGCCGGTCAGGACGTCGGCACCAACAAAGCGCTTGCGGCACTTGCCCGTGACGTCATCCCCAACGATTCGGCTGCGAAGCTGGCCATCGCCGAGGTGCCGACTGCGCCATTCGCGGTCCTGGAGATCGACGATGATCCATAGCAATCACAGTCATCAACGTGGGTAGGGATCCAATTCACGCATCCGGTTCAGATGAGTTTGTTGCAGCTCATCCGTACGGGTGAGAAAGCCGACGATCAGGTCGATCTCCGCCGCGTTGTAATAGCTCGACAACATCTTGCCGCCCTGATCCAGCAGCGGGGAGACGAGTTCCGAGAGACGGCGAGCAGCAAGATCGGTGGCCAACACGATTACTCGGCGACGATCGGTCGGATGTAGCGTTCGACTGACGTAGCCCAGCTTCTCCAGGCGGTTGAGCACGATCGTGGTGCCGGCGGCAGTGAGACTGAGCCGGTCGGCCAGAAGTCCCGGCGTCGTGAACTTCTCGCCCGCAAGGAGAATGAGTTCCAGGGCACGTCGATCTGTCTGATTGACGCCGAGCACCCTAACCAATTCGCGCGCCAAATCGTCGACGGATCCATGAAGGGATTCCAGTGTCCTCTTCAGGACGACGGCGATCCGAGCGAGTTCGGTTGGCATCGGACGAACGACCTCCCACACCTGGGCTTGGCCCCGTGTGGTGGACGCGGGGTCAGGCGGCCTGTGCCGGCTGATCGAGTCGGTTGTCCTTAGGCGGGCTGATCATACCGATGGTTGTGTCGCCTCCGCGGCGATTATTGACGCTTTCGCTGGAATTATCGACAGCGAACTTTGCCGCGCTCTGGGACTCCGTGAATAGTCGTGGACCTGGTCGAAGCGCAACTTCGCCCTGGCAGAAGTGTCACGCTTCGCTGTCGAAGGCGCGTATCGACGGCCAGTCGCCGCTCGCGTAATACCGTGAGGTGGTGGACAGTTGCGGCCGGGTGCGGTTGACCAACCCCGACAAGGTGCTCTACCCGGCGACGGGCACCACCAAGGCGGAGGTCTTCGACTACTACGTCTCGATCGCCGACGTGATGTTGCCGCACATCGCCGGGCGCCCCGTCACCCGCAAGCGCTGGCCGAACGGCGTCGAGCAGCCGGCGTTCTTCGAGAAGCAGCTGGCGTCCTCGGCGCCGGACTGGCTGCATCGCGGCTCGATCACGCACAAGTCGGGCACCACCACCTACCCCGTCATCGACACCAGGGAGGGCCTGGCCTGGATCGCGCAGCAGGCCGCGCTCGAAGTGCACGTGCCGCAGTGGCGGTTCGTTGGCGATGACACAGATCCCGGCCCCGCCACGCGCATCGTGTTCGACCTCGACCCCGGCGAGGGGGTGACGATGCCCCAACTGAGCGAAGTGGCGGGCGCGGTCAGGGAGATGATGAGCGACATCGGGTTGGACACCTACCCGCTCACCAGCGGCAGCAAGGGCGTGCACCTCTACGTGCCGCTGACCGATCCGATCAGCTCGCACGGCGCATCGGTGTTGGCGCGCAAGGTGGCTCAACAGCTCGAGAAGGCGATGCCGAAGTTGGTCACCGCCACCATGACCCGAAGCCTGCGCGACGGAAAGGTGTTCCTGGACTGGAGCCAGAACAGCTCGGCCAAGACCACGATCGCGCCGTACTCGATGCGCGGCAGGGACCAGCCGATGGTCGCTGCACCTCGAACCTGGGCTGAGTTCGAGGATCCGGACCTGCGCCATCTGCGGTTCGACGAGGTGCTGGAGCGCGTCGAACGTGACGGCGACCTGTTCGCCGCGTTCGACGAAAATGCCCCGGTGGCCGACAAACTCACCACCTACCGCCGCATGCGCGACCCGGGCAAGACACCCGAGCCCGTCCCCGCGGAGGCCCCCGCGATGGGCAACGACGAACGCTTCGTCATACAGGAACACCACGCACGCCGACTGCACTACGACTTCCGCCTCGAACGCGACGGCGTACTGGTGTCGTGGGCCGTGCCGAAGAACCTGCCGGAGACCACGTCGGTTAACCACCTCGCGGTGCACACCGAGGACCACCCGCTGGAGTACGCCACGTTCGAGGGGGCGATTCCCAAGGGGGAGTACGGCGGTGGCGAGGTCATCGTCTGGGACAGTGGCACTTACGAGACGGAGAAGTTCCGCGACCACGGCCCTGGTGGCCCCGAGAAGGGCGGGGAGGTGATCGTCACCCTCCATGGCTCGAAGATCGAGGGCCGCTACGCGCTGATTCAGACCGACGGCAAGAACTGGCTCGCGCACCGGATGAAGGAGCAGGCGAACTTCTCGCCAAAGGACATGGCGCCGATGCTGGCGACACATGGTTCGGTGGAGCGGCTCAACTCCGTCGTGTGGGCATTCGAGGGCAAGTGGGACGGCTACCGGCTGCTGGTGAACGCCGACCACGGCGCACTCGAATTGCGTTCGCGCAGTGGTCGTGACGTCACACGCGAGTTCCCCCAACTCGAGGCGCTGGCCGCCGATCTGGCCGACCATCACGTCATCCTCGACGGGGAGGTCGTCGCGCTCGACGAGTCCGGCGTTCCAAGTTTCGGCGCGATGCAGAACCGCGGCGCCGGAGCCAACATCGAGTTCTGGGCCTTCGACGTGCTGCAACTGGACGGACGACCCCTGTTGCGCGCCAAGTACTCCGACCGCAGACGCATACTCGAGGTGCTGGCCGACGGTGGCGGGTTGATCGTTCCCGAGCAGATCCCCGGCGACGGTGGCGCGGCGCTCGAGTACGCCAGGTCACAGCGGTGGGAGGGCGTGGTCGCCAAGAAACGCGACTCCACCTACCAACCGGGACGGCGCTCGCAGTCGTGGATCAAGGACAAGCTCTGGTTGACCCAGGAAGTCGTCATCGGCGGGTGGCGGGCCGGTGAGGGCGGCCGCACCAGCGGCATCGGCGCGCTGCTGATCGGCGTGCCGGGCGACGGCGGACTGGACTTCGCAGGCCGCGTCGGGACCGGTTTCACCGACAAGGACTTGGCGGCGCTGAAGAAGACGCTGGCGCCACTGCACACCGACGAATCCCCTTTCACCGCAACGCTTACCGGGCCCGACGCGAAGGGGGTGACGTACGTGCGCCCGGAGCTGGTGGGGGAGGTGCGGTACAGCGAGCGGACGTCCGACGGCCGGCTGCGTCAGCCCAGTTGGCGGGGGATGCGGCCAGACAAGGCGCCTCGCGAGGTGGTCTGGGAGTAGGAAGGGCGTCGCGTCAGACCCGGCCGGCCGAGTACGTGGCTGCCTGGTCGACCATGCCGATCGCCGTGTAACTGGTGTGTGCGGCGCCGTCGTCGCCGTCGGAACAGATCGGGTCACCGGGTGCGCACAGCTCGATGGTCTTGGCTGCGTAGAGCGGACCGATGGTGACCGGGGGCGAATCGATGGCCTCCATGAATTGCTGGTCCGGCTTGCCGAGGAGCGCGACGGCAGCGACGTGGTCCGCGACGTCGGCGGGCATCGGCTGCGGCACATCGGACGGATCGACACCACCCGGGACGCCATTCGCCGTGACGAAGCCCATCACCGCCGCGCCTTGCGAGTAACCGGCAAGCACCAGTTTGGTTTTCGGGCAGTTTGTCGCCATGTTCTCGACGTGGTTGCTCGCATCCCTGATGCCGTCGACCGCGGTGGGGAAGTCGGTACTCGCCGGATACACGACGGCGTACACGCCGAGCGACTTGGCGCCGAGCTTGGAACGCAACGCGTTGACGAAGTCCTCGCCGACTTCGCCGAGGCCCTGTGGCGCGAACGTGCCGCGCGCGAAGGTCACCTCGACGTCGGGGCATGGGGCGGCACTCGCTGACGGAAGACCCAGCGGTGTGATGAGAAGCGTCCATCCGGAGGCCACTGCTGCACCGGCCAGCCGGACGAGGTGGCGTGCTGTCATCGCACCATGCTGGCACAGGTCGCCATGTTCGCTCGCGCGACGGAGCTCACCCTCCGAGCCGACGATCAGCCGGAACCGTCGATCGCTTCCTGCATGCCCCGGGTCGCGAGCACGTCAGCCAACTCGTTGTCGGCGACGCCCGAGTGCCCCTTCACCCAGAACCACTCGACCTGGTGCCGCGCGCAGGCCGCCTGGAGGCGCTTCCACAGGTCGACGTTCTTCACCGGCTGCTTCGCGGCGGTCTTCCAGCCGTTGCGTTCCCAGCCGAGCACCCACTTGGTGATGCCGCTGCGCACGTAGGTGCTGTCGGTGTACAGGTGCACCACCACCGGTCTGGTCAGCGCTTCGAGCGCCATGATCGGCGCGGTCAACTCCATCCGGTTGTTGCTGGTCTCGCCGGGCTCGCCACCGCACATCTCGCGGACGTGCTCCCGCTGCCGCAGCACCGCGCCCCAGCCACCAGGGCCTGGATTGGGTCTGCACCCGCCGTCGGTGTGGATGACCACCACGTCCTTGATCGATTCGCCCACGAGGTTCAGTTCCCCCGTGCCTGCCGGAGCAGCCGCACGGCGCGCGGCCCGACGCCATGAAGGGTGAGGAGTTCCCCGAGGTCGGCGGGCAGGTCCGCGAGGGCGTGGTAGCCGGCATCGAGCAGCGCGCCGGTCGCGGGCCTGCCGATCCGGATGCCGTCGAAGACGGGGCCACGGTCCTCGGCGTCGGTCATGCGCCGAGGATAGGCACTGCGGCGGGCAGTCGCCTCAGCGACGCGCGGGCGTCGAGATCATCGCCGATCGGACCGACATCCCGAGCGTGTGATGGTGCAGCGTGGTGATGCGGCGCCCCCGCTGCACCGCGTCCTTGACCGGTGTCGTGTGGTCACCGAAGAACGCGGCAGTCGCGTCGACGTCATCGACGACGTACGTGATCCCCCAGAGAGTCGACGGACCCGCGCTCGCCGTGCCAGGCGAACCGACGACCTCGACGATCACCTCGCCCAACCGGAAGAAGATCTGGCGGATCGCCTGCCCGCCGAGTTCGGCGTCCCGTTCCCGGCGCGGGTCCACACCGATGGCGGCCAGCGCTTCGACCGTCCGACTCAGGTCGGGTGACATCAGCACGACGTGGTCGATCGCCGTGACGCCGTTCGCGTGCGTGATCGGCGTTGCAGTGACCGCGGTTGATTTCTTCGTGGGCACGCCATCGAGGTCATCGAGCGTGTTGTCAGGCGGCAGGCCGCCCAACGACCACCCGACGATGCCGGTGCCGGTGTCCGATGTCGCCGCCGGGGCGGCTCCGGTGTCACGCCCGGCCAGCCTGATGCCGACGCCGCCGATCCTGCAGACGGCATCGCAATCGACCGTGAACCCGGCTCGTGTCCAGGCGTCGACGGGATCGGCGACATCGAGTTCGTCGATGGTGACCACGGGTCAGTGCTGCCAGCTCTTGTAGGTGAATTCGAGGCTGTAGCCGAAGTCGACGTGGGCGGCTCGGTCGTCGACCTCGCCGTGTCGAAGCCAGAAGAAGATGCGGCCATCGTCTCCGAAGCCCTTGAGGTCGGGATGGCCTGGAGGGCCGGCCTTTCCGTCATAGGCGACCCGGGTCGTGATGCCAAGTGGTTCGAGTGCCGCAGTGTAGAAGTCGATCGAACGGTCGATGTCGCTCACCGAGATGAAGACGTGGTCGAGCATGGTGTTCAGAGTAGTTCCAGGCGTACCGCTCGAGCCCAGGGCCAGGGCAAACCAACGACGAGATGCCACGGCGATGGCATGAACGTCGGTATCACGCCGCGATAGGCGGTGTGAATCATGCGGTCGAACTGCTTGGCAAACCCGTTGTGCTGCACGATAAACACCGTGAATGACGTGATTGACGACGTTGCCTTCCTCGACGCGGGACGTGCCGTATAGCTTCTGTCGGGTGGGTTCACCAGTCTCGACGCCGGAGTCGCAGGCACCGAGTCGACCGCGGTGGTACGTCAGTTCTGCTCCACCTCGTCAGAGGCTGACGGTGATCGCCGTCGAAACGTTGGCGAGCCTGGTGGCGCTCGTGATCGTGGCGGCGCTGACGGCCGTCACCCACGATCCGTGGTTGATCCCGCCACTCGCTGCGAGTATGGCGTTGGTCGTCGGGGGCGCCCACTTTCCGCTGTCACAGCCCCGCAACGTGATTGGTGGGCACGTGATGTCGGCGATCGTCGGTGTGCTCGTCGGCATGATCGGCATCGATTCGCTGTGGGCCGGTGCGCTTGCCGGAGCGTTGGCCCTCGGCACGATGAAGCTGCTGCGGATATCGCACTCCCCGGCCGCCGCGACGGCCATGATCGCCGTTGCCCCAGCCATCCCCCGATGGGAGTTCGTCGTCCTGGTCGGGTGCGCGGCGGCGATTCTCGTCGTCGTAGGCCTGGCGGGTAACAAGGTCAACGGTGCCAAGTACCCGCACTACTGGTGGTGACGGCAAATCGGCTCGTGACTCCTGGCTCACCCCTTGATGGCGGGCGGCGGCGGGCCCAAGGTGTCTGCGCCCGACTGGCCCCAGACAGATTGACTACGCTGGCCAGCCACTGAAGAGAGGAGGCTGCGACGTGTCGATCCCACGCGGGGTAGCCCTATTGGTGGCGGGCACCCTCTTCATGGAGATCCTCGACGCCACCATCATCACGCCCGCCATCCCGCTCATCGCCCACTCGTTCAAGGTCGACCCGCTCGACGTCAACCTCGCAATCACCGCCTACCTCGTGACGGTTGCCGTCCTGATTCCCGTCAGCGGGTGGATGTCCGACCGGTTCGGAACCCGGCGCGTCTTCATCGCGGCCATCGCACTGTTCACCCTGGCATCGGTCGGCTGCGCCGCCAGCATCTCGCTCACGATGCTTGTCACCATGCGCGTCGTGCAGGGAATCGGCGGCGCCCTCATGGTGCCCGTCGGACGCCTACTCGTGCTGCGGTCCACCGAGAAACGAGACCTCGTTCGCGCCATCGCACTACTCACCTGGCCGGCACTGGCTGCACCCGTAATCGCACCCATCCTGGGCGGCGCCGTCGCCACCTTCGGCTCCTGGCGGTGGATCTTCATCGCCAACATCCCTCTCGGCATCATCGGATTCCTGTTCGCGCTCAAACTGATCCACGGGAAGGGCGATTCCAACGCGGCGCCACTGGACTGGCGCGGCCTGGCAGCGCTGGGAACCGGGATCGCGGCGGCACTCATCGCCATGGAAGGCATCCGGGTGCAAGGCACCAACTGGGGACACGTGGCGATCGGCGGTGCCGTGGCAGCTGTCGCGCTCACCGTCGCCGTAGTGCACTTGCTGCGCTACCGGTATCCCCTCGTCGAACTACGGGTCCTACGGGTACCGACCTTGCGCATCACGGTGTCCGCTGGGTCCCTGTACCGGCTTGTCATCACCGCGGTGCCGTTCCTCCTGCCGTTACAATTCCAACTCGCCTTCGGGTGGACGCCGCTCGTTGCCGGTTCGCTCGTCGCCGCGCTCTTCGCCGGCAACATCGCGATCAAACCCTTCACCACGCCCTTGATGCGGCGATACGGCATCCGCCGCGTCCTCGTGGTCAACGGTGTGTTGTCCGTCGGGTGTTTCGGCTTGTTGGCTTCCCTGACCGAGAACACCCCCGTGGCTCTGATCGCAGTCGTACTCTTTCTCAGTGGCGCAATGAGATCCACCGGATTCACCGCCTACAACAGCCTGGCCTTCTCCGACGTTGAGGCCGCCGAACTCTCCCACGCAAACACCCTCAACGCCGCAGTCCAGGAATTGGCCGCCGGAATCGGAATCGCCGTCGCCGCAGTCCTCCTCGGCCTCTTCACCCCGCTTTCGCACAGCGCAGGCGAGGCATACCCATGGACGTACCTGACCCTCGGACTACTGATCGCGCTGACCCTCATCGAGACGCTACGGCTGCCCAAAGGAGCTGGGGACGCGGTTGCGCGCCAACCACCGCGATCTCGCTGACCAGCCGATCGTCGAAAGCCTCCGTGACGCGCGGGTGCCAAGTGCACTGGTCACGGACGTCTAGGACCTGCACATGTGAGAAATCTATGAGGATGGTGACTGCGGGCCAGCTAACGCCGACAATGGTCAAATGGCCTCATTGCCGGTGAGTGACGATGGCGTGCGACCCCGTCGCGCCATTCTCGGCCAACTGCCCCGAATGTACCGGGCCGACGGCACCACCATCCGGGTGCTCCTCGTTGACGACGAGCGCGCGCTCACCAATCTGGTTCGGATGGCGTTGCAGTACGAGGGCTGGGACATCGACGTCGCGCACGACGCCCGCGAGGCCGTCGAAAAGTACCGCGCGAACACCCCGGACATCCTGGTCCTCGACATCATGCTGCCCGACATGGACGGGCTCGGAGTGTTGCAACTCCTCAGGGATTCGGGCACCTACACACCCACGCTGTTTCTGACCGCGCGCGACTCGGTGATGGACAGGGTCACCGGTTTGACCGCGGGCGGCGACGACTACATGACCAAGCCGTTCTCCCTCGAGGAGCTGGTGGCAAGGCTGCGCGGACTGCTCCGCCGGTCGGCCTACATGACTCCTGCCGAGGACGAGACCTTGACCGTCGGCGACCTCGAACTCGACGGCGTCAGCCGCGAGGTGACGCGCGGCGGTATGCCGATCTCGCTGACCTCCACGGAGTTCGAGCTGCTGCGATTCCTGATGCGCAATCCCCGGCGCGCGTTGACCCGCGAGGAAGTTCTGCAAAAGGTGTGGAACTACGACTTCGGCGGACGGTCGAGCATCGTCGACCTGTACGTCTCGTACCTTCGGAAGAAGGTCGACGCCGGACGCGAGCCGATGATCCAGACGGTTCGAGGCGTCGGTTACATGCTGCGGTCCGTGGAATGAACCTATTGCGTTGGCGGACATGGACGTTGACCCGTCAGCTCGTCGTCGGGGTGTGCGCACTGGTCACGTTGGTGCTGGTGGCGATGGGCGTGGCGTCGTCGATGACCATGCGGCACTCGCTGACCGGTGTCATCGACAACCAGCTCTTGGCGTCGGCGGACGGTTTCAGTAATTCGGTGACCAAGTACCGGATCAGTCCTGACAACCATGGTCACAAGCCACCGCCGGGAGCGATGAAGCCGCTCACCCAAGTCATCGGTCAGGCACCGAAGAACGTGATCGCCCTGATTCAGAACGGCAAGGTGGTCGATTCGGCGATCTTCCACGACGGCTCAGCCGGTCCGGCTCCCGAGCACGTCGTCGCAGACCTGCCCAAGCTGGCGGCAGAGGGTAGCGGCAAGCGGACCGTCTGGTTGCCCGGTATCGGCGAGTACTTGATGGAGACCCGCCCTGGGGACGGCAACGAGATCCTGGTAACCGCCGTCTCGATGAAGCCAGCCTCGGATGCGGTCGCCAGGGAGACGATGATCGTCGCCGCGATGACGGTGCTCGCCGTGTTCGTCACCGCGCTGATCATGGCCGCTATCGTGCGGTTCGCGCTGCGTCCCCTCGGTCGGGTCGTCTCTACCGCCGCAGAGGTGGCCACGCTGCCGTTGGACCGCGACAATCACCAGATCACGCCACGAGTGCCGCAGCGGGATACCGATCCGCGGACCGAGGTCGGCCTCGTCGGCGACACCTTGAACCGATTGCTCGACAACGTCGAACGTGCGTTGGGCGACGTCGCGGCTTCGGACCGCCGGATGCGCAGGTTCATCACCGACGCCAGCCACGAACTGCGCACCCCGCTGGCCGCCATCCACGGCTACGCGGAGCTGACCCGTCAGGACAGTTCGGTGCTGCCGGAGACCACCGAATACTCGCTCGCCCGTATCGAAGCCGAAGCGCAGCGGATGAGTTCGTTGGTCGCGGACCTTCTGTTGCTCGCGCGGCTCGACGAGGGCGAGGACCTGGACGCCACCGACGTGGACCTCACCGATGTCGTCATCGATGCCGTGAACGACGCCGCAGTTTCGGCGCCGGGCCAGCGCTGGCTGACCAATGTGCCAGACGGTGCGGTGTGGGTCGCGGGCGATCGGATGAGGCTTCATCAGATGCTGGCCAACCTGTTGTCCAACGCGCGCACGCACACCCCGGACGGCACGACCGTGACGACGGGAATCGCCACGGGACGAGCCGATGACGGAGCGGGGTACGTGGAGCTGACCGTCACCGACGACGGTCCGGGAATCGATCGGGAAATGTTGCCGCACTTGTTCGAACGGTTCGTCCGAGCCGATGAGTCGCGGTCCCGGCAGTCCGGCAGCTTCGGGCTGGGACTGTCCATAACCGCGTCGATCGTCGAGGCTCACCACGGAACCATCGCGGCAGAATCAGGCGAAGGAAGGACGACCTTCAGGGTGCGTCTTGCGACGGTTCAACTAGGGCTTCAGCACGCCACGTCCAGGTAGACCGTCTTCGAGGTGACGGTGGTGTTGATCGAGCCGCCGCCCCTGGAGTCCTGTGTGGAGAAGGTCTGTCCGGGGCGGATCGAGCGGACACTGCACTCCGACAGCGGTTTGTCGCCGGTCCGGTTGATGGTGACGTCGAAGCCGTCGGCCTGGAGCTTCTGGACGGTTTGATCGACCTGCGACGGCCCGGTGGGTGCCGCGGAGGCGACTGCGGTGAGACTGACTACCGACGAAGCCATTATGCCCGCGGTAATTCCAACAGCCACAAGATATTTCACGTCCCGACCCCTCAATTGGATGATGTGCGTACACATTCCAATGTAGGATCGATTCCCGCTTTGGCCCGCAGCTCATTTCGAATTCAAAGATTTGTATTCGCTATGTGGAACTAGCGGTTTGCGGTGCGGCGTTGCAGCAGCACCGAGAACGTCAGCACCACGATGCCTGCGACCGCGAGCAGCGCTCCGGCGGCCGCGGGCGCGGTGTAGCCGTAGCCCGCGGCGATCACCATGCCACCGATCAGGGCGCCCGCCGCGTTGGCGACGTTGAGCGCCGAGTGGTTCAGCGCGGCGGCAAGCGTCTGGGCGTCGTGCGCGACGTCCATCAGTCGCGTCTGCAGCGCGGGCCCGATCGCCGAACCCGCCGTGCCGATGAGGAAGAGCCCGGCCATCGCCGTCCACGGGTTGTGCGCGGCGAACACGAACAGCGCGAGCACGATGCCAAGCGCGGTGATCGAGACGTACAGGCCACGGATCACCGAGATGTCGGCCATCCGTCCTCCGAGGAGATTTCCGACCACCATGCCGACACCGAAGACCATGAGCGCCACGGGAATCAGTGCCCGCGGCAGGCCCGCTACGTCGGTCAGCGTCGTGCTGATGTAGGTGTACACGGCGAACATGCCGCCGAAGCCGACCATGCCGACCAATAGCGCCAGCCACACCTGCACCCGCTTGAGGGCGCCGAGTTCGGTCAGCGGACTCGTCACGTGCATCGAGCGCATGTTCGGCAGCCAGAACCAGATGGCGGTCAGCGTGACGAGACCGACCACGACGACGAGTCCGAATGCGCTGCGCCAGCCGAATTGCTGGCCGAGCCACGACGCAATCGGAACGCCGAGCACCGTCGCCACCGTCAGGCCGGTCAGCACGTGCGCGACGGCCTTGGCCCGGTTCTGCGGCCCCATCAGGTGGGCAGCGACCAGAGCGGCGATGCCGAAGAACGCTCCGTGCGGCACGCCTGCGACGAACCGGGCGGCCACCAACGTGCCATACGTCGGCGCCACCACGCTCGCGAGGTTGCCAAGCGTGAAGAGCGTCATCAGGCCAAGCAGCAGCGTCTTGCGCGGTACCCGCGCGGTCAGCGACGCGATGAGCGGTGCCCCGATCACCACGCCGAGCGCGTAGGCGGAGATGACGTGCCCGGCGGTCGGTTCACTGACGCCAAGGCTGCCAGCGATGTCGGGCAGCAGGCCCATGGCGACGAACTCGGTGGTACCGATGCCGAAGCCGCCGATCGCGAGCGCCAGCACCGCCAGCCATCGGACGGTGGGGTCAGGCGCCACGACGGACTGCGGGCGGGTAGGACGATCCAGGGAGCGTGTCACTCGCCCAAGGCTAGGCCTACTTAGAACTTTCTTCAACTTATCTTTCGCCTTTTTAGGGCGAAAGTGGCGTGGCTTACGTTTTGCGTGGTTCAATCGAAGAATGGCCACCGCGGGCGACGTCTTCACCCTGATCAGGGATCGCCGCGACACCACGCGCACGGAGATCGGCCAGCTCACCGGGCTGTCGCGTACCGCGGTCGCCGCGCGCATCTCGACGCTGGTGGCCTCGGGGCTCGTCATCGAGCGCGAGCAGGCGCCGTCGACCGGCGGCCGTCCGGCGACGCTGCTCTCCTTCAACGCCGACGCGGGCCTGGTGCTGACGGCGGCCATCGGCATCAGCCGCACCCGGCTGGCGGTGTGCAATCTGGCCGGCGACGTGTTGTCGACGAGCGACATCGACCAGGAGGTCGCCCTCGGACCCGACGACCTGATGCCCGACGTGGTGAAGCGACTCGACCTGCTGCTCGACGATCACCGCGACGTTCCGATCTACGGTGTCGGGCTTAGCCTGCCGGGAACCGTGGACCGCGAACGTGGGTGCAGCAGGGACTCGCCGATCCTGCGCGGCTGGGACGGCGTGGATCTGCGGCCGTACTTCCTTGAGCTGAAGCGTCTTTCGGGTGTCCCGGTGGTGCTCGACAACGACGCCAACGCCGTCGCGTTGGCCGAGCGGGGCGGCGATCGTCAGCGCTACGACGACGTGCTGGTGCTGAAGGTCTCGACGGGGCTTGGTGCGGGCATCATCGCAGGCGGAGTGTTGCAGCGTGGCGCCAATCAGGCGGCGGGGGAGTTCGGGCACAACAAGATCGCTGCGGCGCAAGGGCTTCCGTGCCGATGCGGTGACACAGGTTGCCTCGAGGCCATCGCCGGTGGCTGGGCGGTGGTGCACGCGCTGCAACAGCAGGGGCATGCGGTGCGGCACATGCGCGACGTCGTCGAGCTCGCCAATGGCGGTGACGCGGAGGCACGTCGCATGATCCGCGACAGCGGCAGGTACGTCGGCGAGGTCGTCGCGGCCGCGGTGAACCTGCTCAACCCCGCCGTGCTCGTGGTGGCAGGCGATCTGGCGGGCGCCTACGAGATCTTCGTCGCCGGACTACGGGAGACGTTGTACGGCAACGCCACTGCCCAGGCGACCCGCACACTCGTGGTGGTGCCAGCCGCGCACGGTGACCGATCGGCGACCGCCGGAAGCGCGGTCATGGTGCTCGACCAGGTGCTCGGACCGCGCGCCGTCGACGCGCTCATCGGCTGAGCAGGCCCGCCATGATGACGTCGAGCGCTTCCCGGAGTGTGGTCTCGAAGTCCAGTTGATAGGGCTGCAACGACGGATCCATCTCGTACGCCGCAACCACTGCTTGCGGGGCGTGGGCGTGCGTCCACACCGAGGTGACCATCAGCGCGGCGAGCATCGCGAATCTGCCTGCGTCCTGGGCGCCGAGCTCGGGAAGGTGGCGGGCCACCATTTCGGTGAGTCGACCGACGTTGGCGATCGAGGCGCGCTTGTACCCGAGCACGGTGCCCGTCGAGATGTTGTGCTCCAGCACGCCTGCCTGCGCGCTCAGCAGGTCGCACAGCACCGGTCGTTCGGCCAGTGAGGTGGTGATGACGGCGACGATCCGCTCGGCCCGCGTCGGTGTGGGGTCGGTCGGAGACACGGCATCGGACAGCTTGGATTCCAGGTCGATCACCCACTCGGACAGCGCTTCGGCGCACAGTTCGAGCAGGATGGCCTCGCGCGACTCGAAGTAGCGCAGCACGTTCGACTTGGCCATGCACGACTTGCGGCTCAATCCGTTGAGCGTGATTTCGGCCACCGGCATCTCGTCGAGCATCGCCCGAGCCGTGTCCAGGATCGTCGTACGACGGACTTCCCGCTGCTCAGGGCTGTGGGCGCGGACGAAGGACATCACGTCACCAGCATAAGCTACCGCCGGTCTCTTGCCTAGAGACCGGTGGTCTGTTAGCGTCGGCAGCGCTAGAGACCAGCGGTCGCTAAGTGCGGCCGGCAATCGGATTGGGGAGAGATGTATCAGGTAAGCGATCAGACCGGCCGCCGCTTCGTGATCACCGGCGCCAACAGCGGCACCGGCATGGAGGCGACGCGTCGCATTGCCGCGGCGGGCGGCCACGTCGTGATGGGCGTGCGCAGCGAGGACAAGGGCCATGCGGCCGCCGCCGAGATCCGTCAGGACGTGCCAGGCGCGTCGCTCGAGGTCCGGCGCATCGACCTCGCCGACCTCGCCAGCGTGCACGCGTTCGTCGACGGGATCCTGTCGGACGGCCAGCAGCTCGACGTGCTGATCAACAACGCGGGCGTGATGGCGGTGCCGAAACGGATGCTGACCGCTGACGGCTTCGAGCTCCAGTTCGGCAGCAACTTCCTCGGGCCGTTCGCCTTGACGAATCTGCTTCTGCCGCATCTGCTCTCGTCGGCATCGCCGCGTGTGGTGACCATGGCGAGTGGCGCGGCCAACTTCGGCCGCATCAACTTCCGCGACCTGCAGTTCGCTGAGTCCTACAGCCCGGCAAGGGTCTACGCCCAGTCCAAGCTCGCCGACCTACTGCTGGGGCTGCACCTCGCGCGGGTCGCCGAGGATCGTGGCTGGAACCTGTTGAGCACCATTGCGCATCCTGGCTACACACGGACCAACCTGCAGAGTGCGGGGCCGAATCTGGGGCGCACCACCAAGCGGTTCAACCCGCTTACCGACCTGCCGATACTGCCGTCGCAGGACGTGGTCACCGGAACCGAGCCGCTGTTGTTCGCCGCCACGGAACCGGGTGCCCGGCAGGGTGCGTACTACGGGCCCCGTGGCTTCGGCGGGCTGGTTGGCGCGACCAAGAAGGTGGAGTTGCCGCGGTCCGCGCGTGGCGTCGACCTCGCGTCGTCCCTGTGGGCGGTCGCGGAGGACCTGACCGGCACCACGCTGCCTATCGAGGTGGCTACACCTTCGCGATGACGTTCTCCGCGAACCGCTCGAGCTTGCGGATCTTGCTGTCCAGCGGCTGCGTGTCCGGCCCGACGATGTAGGGGATCCGGAAGCCGACCATGACGTCGGTGACGCCCTTGTCCTCGAGGCGCTTGACACCGTCCGGTGTGTACGCGTCGAGCGACATCACGTGGATCTCGAACGGGCCAGTCCGACCCTCTTCCTCTCGAAACTTCTTGAGTCGGTTGATGAGTCGGTCGAGCGCCTCGGGATCACCGAGATCACCGCCGCCGTGCATCCAGCCGTCGTTGCGCGCGGCACGCCGCAGCGCGACGTCGGCGTGCCCGCCGATCAGGATCGGCAGCGGTTTGGTCGGCGCCGGTGTCATCTTGATCTTGGGGATGTCGTAGAACTCGCCGTGGTACTCGAAGTAGTCGCCGGTGGTGAGGCCCCGGATGATGTCGATGCACTCGTCCATTCGCTTGCCCCGCTTGGCGAATGGGACGCCCATGAGCGCGTAGTCCTCGGGCCAGGGACTGGTGCCGACGCCGAGCCCGAGCCGGTTGTCGAACAGCGCAGCCAGCGAGCCGGCCTGCTTGGCCACCAGCGCGGGCGGCCGGATCGGCAGCTTGAGCACGAAGATGTTGAAGTGCAGCCGCGTCGTCACCGCGGAGAGCGCCCCGATCAGCGCGAACGTCTCGATCATCGCCTTGCCGTCCAGGAACTCGCGATTGCCGTCGTCGGTGTACGGGTACTTCGCGTCCGACTCGAACGGGTACGCGATGCTGTCGGCGATGGTCATCGCGTGATAGCCCGCGGCGTCCGCCGCCTTGGCCAAAGGGATGTAGTACGCCGGGTCGGTCATTGACTCCGCATAGGTGAACCGCATGAACTCGATACTAGAACACGTTCTAATTCTGCGATGTCGAGCCTGCGGCATGATGGATCAGGTGCGCGCGCCTTGGCTGACCCGGAACGTGCGCGTGCTCTCGGCAGTGTCGTTCCTGCAGGACACCGCCAGTGAGCTGCTCTATCCGCTTCTGCCGATCTACCTGACGGCCGTGCTCGGTGCGCCGCCCGCCGTGGTGGGCGCCATCGAGGGCGCGGCCGAGGGCGCGGCGTCACTGACCAAGCTGGCCTCAGGTCCGCTCGGGGATCGCTTCGCCCGCCGCCCGCTCATCGCCACCGGCTACGGTATGGCCGCCCTTGGCAAGGTCATGGTGGCGGCGTTCGCCGCCTGGCCGGGCGTGCTCGCCGGACGGATGGTGGACCGCCTCGGCAAGGGGTTGCGCGGCGCGCCCCGCGACGCCTTGCTCGTCTCCGACGTTGACCCCGCAGCCCGCGGCCGCGTGTTCGGATTCCATCGGGCGATGGACACCTTCGGCGCGGTGGTGGGTCCACTTATCGGCCTGGCCGGCTACGAATTGCTCGATCACCAGATCGCGCCGCTGCTGTGGGTCGCGGTGATCCCGGCGGTGCTCAGCGTCGCGCTGGTGTTCCTGGCCAGGGAGCCGCGTCGCGTCGTGGCCGCGGTCAGGGTCGGGATGTTCTCCCGGGTCCGCGACCTGCCGGGTGGGTACTGGCGGGTGACGATGCTGCTGGTGGCATTCGCCGTGGTCAACTTCCCCGACGCGCTTCTGCTGTTGCGGCTCAACGAGATCGGCTTCTCGGTCCCCGAGGTGATCCTGGCCTACGTCGGCTACAACGCCGTGTACGCGTTGTCGAGCTACCCGGCAGGCCTGCTCGCCGATCGGATACCGCGCCCCGCGGTCTTCGGCATCGGGCTGGTGTTCTTCGCGATCGGGTACGGCGGACTCGGGCTGACCGACGATCCGCTCGCGGCGTGGCTGCTGATCGGGGCGTACGGCTTGTTCACCGGCTGCACCGACGGCGTCGGCAAGGCGTGGATCTCGTCGCTGGTGGGGTCCGACGTGCAGTCCAGCGCACAAGGCGTCTTCCAGGGCGCGACAGGGTTCGCGGTACTTGCGGCAGGCCTGTGGGCCGGGTTCGCCTGGGGTGAAGACGGCACGCTTCCGTTGCTCGTCTCCGGTGCCGTGGGGGCCGTGTTCGCGGTCGTGCTGTTGGCGGTGGGCTTCCGCGATCGTCAGGCGAAGGGTGGGCTGCCCACGCCGCTCACCCCGTAGATGCCCTGCGGCGTGCGTTCGGTGATGCGGGCCTGCACCGTCCGCCCGCCCACGGTGAGCGACACCTTGGGCTGCTTGAGCACGTCGTCGGGCAGGGCATCGAAAGCCGTTCCCTGCCAGTGGTACAGGCCGTCGATCGGATCGAGATGCCCGATCAGCCGGACCCGTGTGGAGTAGTCGGTCTCGCCGATGCGGAGCACCGCAGGACCGTCATACACCTCGTCGTCATCTTCAAGTGCTCCGTCAGCATCCGTGTCAGCCACGTCCGCGACCGGGCCGGCCATGAAGTGGGTGCGCTTCCACATCCGCCGCGCAATGGGACCCATCAGCCCGATCTCGTCCAGGAATGCGGCCAGCGGCGCGAACCCCATGACCTGTACGTCGTGTCGGTGCGGGCTGCGGCGTGCCATGCGACGCGCGGCTCGGGCGGGGAGGCCGGCGCGGCGGTATTGCACCTTGGCGGTGAACAGGTACCGGAAGAACAGGCCGCCGACGCCGTTGAGGTTGGCCACCCAGAAGCGGCTGATCCACGGCATTTCCGGAACGCGCCTGCGTAGCCCGTCCCGCGCGAACTGGATGTGCCGGGCCTCTTCGGTGACGTGAATTCGCATGAGCCGCTGCACCATCGGCTGCAGTGCGGGATCGTCCATCATCTGGCGCTGCAACGAGTCGAAGATCTCCTCGCCGATCAGCGCGGCCACCCACAGCAACGAACCCTTGAACGTGAGGGGCAGTGCGTTGATGATCATGCGCTGGTACAGCCGGGGTCGCACCGGCTTGGCGCCGACCAGTTCGATGGCCCTGCCGAACATCACCATGTGTCTGGTCTCGTCGCCCAGTTCGGTCAGCGCATAGTGCGTCGCCCGGTCGGTGGGGTCCTTGTGCATCATGTCGCGCAACAACGCCTGGTTGAGGATGTTCTCGAACCAGATGCCCGCCGACAGCGTGTTGACCAGTTCCTGCCGGGACAGCTCGATCTGCTGCTCGCGGGTCATGCCGTCCCACAACGGCGTTCCGTACAGCGACACCACCTTGGGTGGCAGGAAGAACTTGTCGGGATCCAGCGGCGCGTCCCAGTCGATGTCGACGATGGGCTCGTAGGACTTCTTGACCGACCCCTTCAGCAAACGCTCTGAGAACTCTTCGCGCGTAGAAGAGTTGGCTGGCTTCACCGAGGCTGTCATCGTTGACGTCCCTTCGCTGACGTTATGCTCTAAAACGTAATTATGCCCCGCACGAGTTGTCAATACCCCGGGTATCGGGTACCTGCGGTTCGTGGGCGTTTCCGCAGGAAGAAAGGGTGACGTGACGCGGCGGATCCATGTCATCGGAATCGGCGCAGGCGACCCGGACTACGTGACGGCCCAGGCGATCGTGGCGCTGAACGACACCCAGGTGTTCTTCGTCATGGACAAAGGCGAATCGAAGGACGACCTGGTGGCGCTCAGGCGCGAGGTTTGCGACCGGTTCATCGGCGAACCCGACTACCGGTTCGTCGAACTGCCCGATCCGCCCCGCGCCAGGGTCGCGGCCGATGATCCGGCGTATCTGCAGACCGTCGCCGACTGGCACGCCGCCCGCGCCGACGTGTGGGCGCGGGCCCTGACCGACGAGCTGCCCGACGACGGCGTCGGCGCGTTCCTGGCGTGGGGCGACCCGTCGCTGTACGACAGCACGCTGCGCATCCTCGATCTGGTTGCGCGTCGCATCGACCTCGCGTTCGACGTCATCCCTGGCATCACCGCGATCCAGGCGCTCACCGCGCGACACCGGATCCCGCTCAACGAGGTCGGCGAACCCGTGCTCATCACCACCGGCCGACGGCTGCGCGCCGAGGGCCTGTCCAGTGCTGCGGTGGTGATGCTCGACGGTGACTGCGCGTTTCTCGGGTGCCCACCGGAGACGAAGATCTGGTGGGGCGCCTACCTCGGCACGCCCAACGAGGTACTGGTCGCCGGGACGGTCGGGGAGGTGGGCGAGAGCATCGCCGCGGTCCGAGCCGAAGCCCGCGAGCGTCACGGCTGGATCATGGACACCTACTTGTTGCGGCCGTGACCCTTGGCGCCGGGCGTGAACTTGCCGACGTTGATGATCGCCTCCACGGCGTCGAGCGGCGGCGCGGGGACTTCGAGTGCCGGACGGTCGGTCGCGCGTAGCCCGTCGAGCATCAGGTGCAGGTAGCGCTTCCACAGTTGCGGCCCGATGCGGCGGGTCATCTCGTAGGCGGGTCCCATCATGACCAGAAGGGCGGCGACGTCCTGAGGCGTCGCGTCGGCGCGGACGACGCCGGCCCTGGCCGCCCGCTCGAACAACTCGGTGACCGCGGCGATGATGTCCGGCCAGATCCGGGCCTGCCCTTCGGCGTCGCCCTGTCCGGTCAGTGTTTCGTAGAGGCCGCGGTCCGCGGCCTGTCGCTCGGCGGTGTGCTCGAAGAAGTCGACGAGGGCCTCCCACGGGTCCTCGATCGTCAACGCCCGTCGTGCATCGGCGACGATCGCCTCGGTGGCCTCGGTCAGCACCTCCGCGGCGAGCGCCTGCTTGTTCGCGAAGTGCCGGTACGCCGTGCCGACGCCGACACCCGCGTGCCGGGCGACGTCGTCCAGCGTGGCCCCGAAACCGCGTTCGGCGAACACTTTTCGGGCCGATTCGACCAGCAGTGCGCGGTTGCGCACGGAGTCACTCCTGATGGGACGCTCGCGCTTGGTGGCCACCGTCAGACCACGCCGTGAGCGATGAGGCTGTTGGCGCAGTCGATTACGGTCGGCGCGGCGGGGCGGGGCCTCCAGTCCAGGAGGCGGGCGGCCTTCTCGGTGGTGTGGCGGTTGCGTCGGCCGAGCGACACGCTGATATCGCGCAGCGACTTGTCGAACACCGACGTCAAGCGCACCACCCAGTCCGGCAGCTGCCGCGTCGACACCTTCGCGCCCGCGGGGCCGAGCCCGTCGCGCAGCGTCCTGGCCATCTCCCTCATCCAGGTGAATTCGCCAGTGGCAAGGAACCTTTGACCAGCCGCTTCGGGAGCGGTCATCGCGCGGATGTGGATGTCGACGAGGTCACGCACGTCCACGATCTCCAGTCCGATGCGCGGGCTGCCTGGCATGGACCCCTTCAGCATGCGCTCGATGATCTGCACCGAGCCGATCGAATCGGTCGACAGGATCGGTCCCAACACCGCGCCAGGCAGGACCGTCGCCAGCGTCATCGGGCCGTCGTACGATGCCATGAAGTCCCAAGCCGCCTTCTCTGCAACGGTTTTGGAGCGACGGTAGGGGATGATCGCCGGATCCTCTGGGTCCGTCCACAAGGTCTCGTCGGTGACGCCCACTTCGGTGTACGACGAGGGGCTGGCTGCGTTGGCTGCGGAGGTCATCACCACGCGCTTCACCCCGGCATTTGTGGCGGCGCTCAGTACGTTGCGCACCCCTTCGCGAGCCGGGGTGAGCATGTCGTCGCCCGACAGTGGCGATGCGACGTGGAGCACGTAGTCCACTCCGTCGAGTGCGGCGTCCCAGCCGGCGGGGGAGGTCAGGTCGGCGACGGCGAAGCTCAAGCGGTCCTCGGCTTCGACGACGCTGGCCACTGCGCTGCGCACGACGGCTTCCCGTGCGGTGTCCCGGACGGTGGTTCGTACGCGGTAACCCCGCGAGAGCAGGTCGGTGATGCACCATCCGGCGATGTAGCCGGTGCCACCGGTCACCAGAACGGTCTCGGTCATGTCGACTCCTCGTAACGGAGCTAGGTCCTCCGATTTCTCACGTTAGCAGACAAACGGAGTTGGCATCTCCGCTTATTCATGTCGACCATGGCAGGATCACCCGCATGGGGCAATTTCTCCTTCGGGCCGGAATGACCGGGTTCGCGCTGTGGGTCGTCACGCTCGTCGTCTCGGGCATCGAGTTCGTCGGCGGCGACTCGACCCTGCAGCGGGTCGGGATCATCCTCGTGGTCGCCGTCATCTTCGGGCTGGTCAACGCGGTCATCAAGCCCATCGTGCAGTTCATCTCGATACCGCTCTACATCCTCACCCTCGGCCTGATCCACATCGTCATCAACGCGTTGATGTTGTGGATCACGTCCTGGATCACCGAGACCACCACCCACTGGGGCCTGTACATCGACGACTTCTGGTGGACCGCGATCTGGGCCGCGATCGTGCTGTCGATCGTCAGCTGGGTGCTTTCGCTGCTGGTACCCGACGTCAAGCGCACCGCCGACAGGTAGCCCCCAATGCGGCCGTTCCCCCATCGGGGGTCCCCCAACCGGTCGTCGGGAACGTAGGCGCCTGCCCCGCTGTCGTCGCGCCGGAACCCGGCGACGATGGCTTTCATGTCCTCGTCCATTGCTCCGCCGAAGGCGGTTCCGCTGCCCATCTCGGCAGCGACGGCGCGCCGCCGCTGCGGTGCCGGAGCTCTGCTCGTGGACATCCGCCCGCAGGTCGCCCGCCACCAGGGCAGCATCCCCGACGCGGTCGTCATCGAGTCCGGCGCCATCGTGGAGCAGTTCAATCCGCAGTCACCGCAACGGATCTCCTGGCTTGATTGCGACTGCGAGATCGTCGTCTGCAGCGTCTCGTCGCACCGCGCCATCCCCGCCGCCCAGCAATTGACTCGCCTCGGCTATCGCCACGTCTACTACCTCGCAGGCGGATTCGCCGCCTGGCAGGACCGGCACGGCAACCGCGAGAACGTAGACACCCGGGCGCGGCGATCGGCACACTAGGGGAGTGCCCGAACTGCCCGAGGTCGAAGCGCTCGCCGACCACCTCCGCCGCCACGCCGTCGGCCTAACCGTCGGGCGTGTCGACGTCGCCGCGTTGTCGGTGCTCAAGACCTTCGACCCACCGATCTCGGCGCTGCACGGCCAGGTCGTCACCGGCGCCAACCGGTGGGCCAAGTACCTCGGCCTGCAATGCGGGGAACTGCATCTCATCACCCACCTGTCGCGGGCAGGCTGGCTGCGCTGGTCGGACAAGCTCAGCCCGGCGCCGCTGAAACCCGGCAAGGGGCCGATCGCCCTGCGGGTGCACCTCGGCAAGCCGGGCGAAGACCCCGGTTTCGACCTCACCGAGGCCGGCACCCAGAAACGACTGGCGGTGTGGCTGGTCGACGATCCGATGAAGGTTCCGCAGATCGCCGCCCTCGGTCCGGACGCCCTGTCGCTCGGCCCCGACGACCTCGCGGCGGCGCTCAAGGGCAACAGCGCCAGGATCAAGAACGTGATCACCGACCAGAAGGTGATCGCCGGTATCGGCAACGCCTACAGCGACGAGATCTTGCACGTCGCGAAGCTGTCGCCGTTCGCCACCGCGGGCAAGCTCACCGACGCCCAGCTCGCCGCCCTGCACGACGCGATGATCTCGGTGCTCACCGATGCGGTCACGCGATCGGTCGGGCAGGGCGCCGCCACCCTCAAGGGTGAGAAGCGTTCGGGGCTGCGGGTACACGCCCGCACGGGACTGCCATGTCCGGTGTGCGGCGATACCGTGCGCGAGGTGTCCTTCGCGGACAAGTCGTTTCAGTACTGCCCGACCTGTCAGACGGGCGGCAAGGTCCTGGCCGATCGGCGGATGTCCAAGCTGCTCAAGTAGTTTCGACGGGTCGCATCCCGTCGATCACGATGTCCATCATCCGGCGGGCCTGCTCTTTTCCGGCTGGGTCGTCGGACACCCGCCACAGGAATCCCATGAGTAACAGCACGTCGTCGGGGTCGAGACCGTCGCGCACGCTGCCGTCGGCCACGCAAGCGTCGAGGAGCGTCGTCACGGCTTTCACGACCGGTGCGTAGGTGGCGTTGATCGCATCCTTGACGGCTGCGGTCTGCAGTGCGTCGCCAAGGCCGTGTTTCACCTTGACGTAGTCGGCGAGGGTGTGGAACCACGTCTGGAAGGCCTCGAGAGGTGCCCGCGTGGCGAGCACCTCGGTGACGGAGTTGACCAGCCGCCGCACGTCGTGCTGATAGACGGCCAGGATCAGCGCCTCCCGCGTCGGATAGTGCCGATACAGCGTGCCGGGCCCCACTCCCGCGCGCTTGGCGATCGCATTGAGCGACGTCGCGCTCGACTCGGCGAAGGCATCGTGTGCGACCTGCAGGATGTGCTCGCGGTTGCGCACGGCATCGGAGCGCTGCAATCCCTTGTCGACGGTCACGCTGGCCCTTCTTGCTAAACGGAGAACTCTCCGATACGTTCGATGGAGAAGCGGAGAACTCTCCGATACAGCATCACTCTAGGGACGGCCATGGATTACATCAAGCTTGGTAACACGGGTCTGGACATCTCGCCCATCGCGATCGGTGCCATGACATATGGCGATCCGAGTCGCGGCCACCCTGTCTGGTCGCTCGGCGAGGACGACAGCAGGCCACTCGTCAAGCACGCACTCGAGGCGGGCATCAACGTCTTCGACACGGCGAACATGTACTCGCAGGGATCGAGTGAGGAGATCCTCGGCCGTGCCCTTCGCGACTTCGCCGACCGCGACGTCGTCGTCATCGCCACCAAGCTGCGCCACCCGATGCGCCCCGGGCCCAACGGAAAGGGATTGTCCCGCAAGGCGATCCTGACCGAGATCGACCACAGCCTCCGACGGCTCGGCACCGACTACGTCGACCTGTACCAGATCCACCGATTGGATCCGTCGACGCCGATCGAGGAGACCCTCGAGGCCCTGCACGACATCGTCAAGGCGGGCAAGGTGCGCTACCTCGGTGCGTCGTCGATGCACGCGTGGGAGTTCGCCAAGGCGCTGCATATGCAGCGACAACACGGCTGGGCCCGGTTCGTGTCGATGCAGAACCACTACAACCTGCTGGCACGAGAGGAAGAGCGCGAGATGCTGCCGCTGTGCGGCGACGAGGGCGTCGGCACGATCGTGTGGAGTCCGCTGGCCCGAGGCAGGCTGGCCCGCCCCTATCGCGCGGAGTCTACCGCCAGGTCGGCCAACGACGGCTTCGCCGACATGCTGTACGCCGCAACCGAGGACAGCGATCGCGCAATCATCGACGCGGTAGGAAGCGTCGCCGATGGCCGCGGGGTGTCCCGCGCGCAGATCGCGCTGGCCTGGCTGCGGAAGAACCCCGTGGTGGCGGCGCCGCTGGTCGGCGCGAGCAGCACGTCGCAGATCGACGATGCGGTCGCCTCGCTCGACATCGACCTATCCGGCGACGAGATCTGGCAACTCGAACAGCACTACACGCCGCGCTACGACTTCCAGGGCGTCTCCAGTGACGCGGCGGCACAGCAGATCATGGCTCAGATCCCGCAGCTCACCACGTCGTCATAGGGGCTAGCTGCAGTATGAGTGGGTGGCGAACGTCAGCGCCTGTTGGTACAGCGGATCGAGTTGGCGGTCTGCGGTGACGGCACGCACGGCATCGTCGCGTTGCTGGCCGCACGCGGGTCCGCGCAGCGAATCCCAGTGCAGCGCCATCTCGGTCACCATCTGGTGGTTGAACCCGTCGATGGCGGCGCGCGACGCCGAGAGGTCGGGGGCGGTCGTCGGCGCGGCGGCGGGGTCGAGCTTCCATTGGCCGAACCGGGTGTACTCGATGCCCTCGGTGGCGTGCACCTGGTCGGTGAAGATCGTCCGCACGGGCTGCGGGTCGATCCCCTGCTTCGTCGCGTCGATGCCGACCGAATCCACCACCTGTCGGGACCGGGGAGGGTCGTCGATCGGGCCGCCCTTCACCCATTTGAACGCGGCAACGGGGTCCGCCGTCTGCAATCGCTGGGCGGCGGTATCCACCAGGCGGTACAGCGGGCTCGGGTCGTCTGCGCGGGCGATGGGCGCAACGCCGATCGGCGCGGTCAGGACGGTTGTGACGAGGAGTAGGACGGCATGCCTCACGGTGATCCATCATCGTCCTTCTGGTTACGCTGCTCCAATGACCCGGCAGAAGATCCTCATCACAGGCGCCAGCTCCGGACTGGGCGCGGGCATGGCCCGCCAGTTCGCGGCCAAGGGGCGTGACCTGGCGCTGTGTGCGCGCCGCACCGACAACCTCGAGGAGCTCAAGGACGAACTCACGGCCCGGCATCCCGGCATCACGGTTGCCGTCGCCGCGCTCGACGTCAACGACCACGAGGCCGTGCCGAAGGTGTTCGCCGAACTGGACGACGAGCTCGGGGGCATCGACTGCGTCATCGTGAACGCGGGCATCGGCAAGGGCTATCCGCTCGGCGGCGGCAAGCCCTGGGCCAACAAGGCCACCCTCGAGACGAACCTGGTGTCGGGTCTGGTGCAGATCGAAACGGCACTCGAGATGTTCAAGAAGGCGGGCAAGGGCCACCTGGTGCTGGTGTCCTCGGTGCTCGGCAACAAGGGCGTGCCCGGCGGCAAGGCCGCCTACGCCGCGAGCAAGGCGGGGATGACGTCCCTCGGCGAATCGCTGCGGGCCGAATACCCTTCTGGGCCAATCAAGATCACGGTGCTCGAGCCCGGCTACATCGAATCCGAGATGACCGCGAAGTCGGCCACCACGATGCTCATGGTGGACAACGAGACCGGCGTCAAGGCCATGGTCGACGCCATCGAGAAGGAGAAGGGCCGCGCCGTCGTGCCGGCCTGGCCCTGGTGGCCGCTGGTGGAGCTGATGAAGGTGCTGCCCCCGCGCTTCACCCAACGCTTCGCCTGACCCTCCCTCACCTCCTGCGATTTCGGCGTGTTTTGTTGCGCTGAGCGCCACTGATCACGCCCAAATCGCATGGGGGGTTTTCCCAACAATATGTTGTATGAGTCCGGTGAGACGTGGGGAAACACTCCCCATCCACAACCGCATCAGCGTCTTGCGCGCCGAGCGGCGGATGACGCGAGTTGAACTCGCTGCAGCAGATTGAGCCGACAATCCTCGATCGGTACCAGGCCTATCGCACCCGCTGTTGTGGTTGCCCGCGTGTCTGCTTTTCTTCCCGTCGTGGATGGCGCTGCAGATCGTGTCCGGGCGCCAGGGTGACGCGCCGGAGGCGGCACTCGACGAGTTCGAGATCCAACAGCGGAACAGTGCCCGCTCGATCGGGCTGACCGTGACGCAGAACCTGATGTTGCTGCCGATCGGCTACTTGATCATCGGTTCGGTGATGACGCGCGGGACCGACGTCTCCATGGCCTACGCCGGAGGGCTGATGGCGCTCACGGTGTTGATGGTCGGCGGCTGTATGCCTGCGATGATCCTCGGTTGGACGAGATCGGACATGGACCCCGAGTAACTCGCTAGCTCGCGCGTAGTAGTCGAGCGGCGTCGTGGTCGTGGGTGGGCACCATGGTCACCCGATCCTTGACGGCGTGCAGGCGATGCAACGTCCGAAAGGTCTCCGAACGATCCACGTCTGCGATGCCGCCGGGGTAGCTCGACTTTTGCCGGATGTCCTCGATTTGCCATGTGTGCCATGCCGCGTCGCCGGCAAGGAGCACCCAACCGTCGACGGTGTGCAGCAGGATTCCGACGCTGCCGGGAGTGTGCCCCGCAAGGTCGACGAGGACCACGGAACCGTCGCCGAACAAGTCATGACTGCTCGCGAAGGTCAGCACCGGCGGTCCGTCGAGGTCATAGCCGACGGTCGTGCGGCCCAGCAGCGAGTCCCTGACACCTCCCACCGGCGCGATGGGACCCGTCATGACCCAATCCTGTTCCCTGCGATGGAGACACACGGGGAGGCCGGGAAGGTCGAGCAGTCCGCACACGTGGTCCCAATGCGCGTGCGTCGGCAGTGCGAAGTCGATGCCGCCGGCGCCGATCGCGGATTCCTTCAGGGCCGTGACCGTCGGGACGACGTCGTCCGGCGGGCGAACGGCAGGCCGCAGGAACGCGGGAAGTTGTGCGACGGCCCGCTTTCCGGCGTCGACGCACACGCCCGGGTCCACGATGAAGGTGGCATGTGGGTGCGTCACGACGAACGATGCGAGCGAATTGCCGATCCGTTTCGGCTGCCTGCGTCCCTCGACGATGAAGGAGGTAGGGACCGACTGGCGTACCTGCCGCAGCGCCGTGACGGAGACCGTGACGGAGGACTGGGGCAATCCGGCGTCGGTCAGTGACCGCATGAACCGGTCATCGGCTCGGCGGGGTCGGAACGCGCCCGTGGCGAGTCCGATGAGCGCGCCGCAGCATTCGGCGAGTGTTGGCGATTGCACGTTTTGGGGCACGTGGGCGAAGCTATAACTTCAGGTCGACCTGAAGTAAAGGGCGAAAAATGACTCCAAATGGGCAACGCATCGGGGATGCCGCAGCGACACTCGGCGTGGCGACACACGTCCTGCGCCACTGGGAGGACGTCGGCCTACTACGCCCGAGCAGGCTGAGCTCGGGCCACCGCGCCTACGACGAGCAGACGATCGGCCAGGCCAGGATGATTCAGATCTGCCAACGGGCCGGGCTGTCGCTTGCCGACATCGGTGCACTCGGCGCGAGCGACCGAGCGCAACGCATCGAACTCATCGAACTCAAGCGCGCCGAACTCGCCGAGCACCTCGCTCGAGTACGGCGCGCCGACGAGTTCCTCGCGCACATCGTGACGTGCACGCACCACGTGATCTCCGAGTGCCCGGAGTGCTCGACGCTGGTCGGCGATCAAGCGCTGCGGCCCCGCTCCACTCGGTAGTGGCGCACCAGCGCGTCAGTCGAACTGTCGGACTGCTCGGCCGGGGAGCCGTCGTCGATGATCACCGGCAGCAGTGCCTTGGCCTGGGTCTTGCCCAGCTCCACACCCCACTGGTCGAACGAGTCGATTCCCCAGATGACGCCCTCGGTGAACACCTGGTGCTCGTAGAGCGCGATCAGCTGGCCCACCACCGACGGCGTCAACTTGGTCGCGAGAATTGAAGTGGTAGGCCGGTTTCCGGGCATCACCTTGTGCGGGACGACGGCGGCCGGGGTGCCCTCTGCGGCGATCTCCTCAGCGGTCTTGCCGAACGCCAGCACCTGCGTCTGCGCGAAGAAGTTGCTCATCAACAGATCGTGCATGCTGCCCGTGCCGTCGGCGGTGGGCAGGTCGTCGGTGGGCTGGCTGAACCCGATGAAGTCGGCAGGGATCAATCGGGTGCCCTGATGGATCAACTGGTAGAACGCGTGCTGACCGTTGGTTCCCGCTTCGCCCCAATAGATTTCGCCTGTTTCGGTGGTGACGGGGTTGCCGTCGGCCCGCACCGACTTGCCGTTGGACTCCATCGTCAACTGCTGCAGGTAGGCAGCGAAGCGGGCCAGGTCGTTCGAGTACGGCAGCACCGCCCGCGCCTGCGCATCGAAGAACTCGTTGTACCAGAGTCCGATCAGGCCAAGCAGCGCAGGCGCATTGGCCTCCAGCGGTGTGGTCTTGAAGTGTTCGTCGATGACGTGGAAGCCGGCGAGGAACTCGCCGAACCGCTCCTTGCCGACCACTGCCATCACCGAGAGGCCGATCGCCGAATCCACCGAGTACCGGCCGCCGACCCAGTCCCAGAAGCCGAACATGTTGGCGGTGTCGATGCCGAAGTCGTCGACTAGCTTCTTGTTGGTCGAGACGGCGACGAAGTGCTTGGACACCGCATCTTGTCCGGCACCGCCGCCGAGTCCGTCAATCAGCCAACGCCGGGCCGCGGTCGCGTTGGTGAGGGTCTCCAACGTCGAGAAGGTCTTCGACGCGACGATGAAAAGCGTTGTGGCGGGGTCGAGTCCGTCGAGCTTGGCGACGAGGTCGGCCGGGTCGACGTTGGACACGAATCGCGCCGAGATGCCCGCGTCGGCGTAGTGCCGCAGCGCCTGGTAGACCATCACCGGGCCGAGGTCCGACCCGCCGATGCCGATGTTGACGACGGTCTTGATGCGCTCGCCCGTCGCACCCGTCCACTCGCCGTTGCGCAGCCGGTCGGTGAAGTCGCCCATCGCGTCGAGCACCTCGTGCACGTCGGCCACGACGTCCTGGCCATCGACCACCAACTCGGCACCCTTGGGCAGCCGCAACGCGGTGTGCAACACCGCGCGGTCCTCAGAGGTGTTGATGTGCACCCCAGCGAACATGGCGTCGCGCTTGGCCTCCAAGCCTGCCGCCTTTGCCAGGTCGACGAGCAGCCCCAGCGTCTCGCGGGTGACGCGGTGCTTGCTGTAGTCGATGTACAGATCACCGACCGTCAACGTCAGGTCGCGACCGCGTTCGGAGTCCTCGTCGAAGAGCTCGCGCAGGGTCTTGGTGCCGACCTGATCGTGATGGCTGACCAACGCGTTCCACGCCGGAGTCTCGGTGATGTCGGGAATTTGAACACTCTCTGAGGCCATATCCCGACCCTAGTGCGGCGACGCTTTCGAGGGTGTAAATGATGGACGTATGGATATCGACAAGCTCCTGGCATCCGTACCCACCGGCCTGTGGATCGGTGGTGAAGAGCGCACCTCGTCGTCGACATTCGACGTGCTCAACCCTGCGACCGACGAGGTCTTGATCGCGATCGCCGACGCCACCCCTGCGGACGGCATCGCCGCCCTCGACGCGGCCGCCGCCGTCCAGGGTGACTGGGCCGCGACGCCGGCCCGTGAGCGCGGTGAGATCCTGCGCTCGGTGTTCGAAGCCATCACCGCCCGCGCCGACGAGTTCGCCACGTTGATGACCCTCGAGATGGGCAAGGTCCTCGCCGAGAGCATGGGCGAGGTGAAGTACGGCGCCGAGTTCTTCAGGTGGTTCTCCGAGGAAGCCGTCCGCATCGGCGGTCGCTATACCAAGGCTCCTGCGGGCACCGGTCGCATCATCGTCACCAAGTCCGCCGTCGGCCCGTGCCTGGCCATCACGCCGTGGAACTTCCCACTGGCGATGGGCACCCGCAAGATCGGTCCTGCGATGGCGGCGGGCTGCACGATGATCATCAAGCCCGCCCAGGAAACGCCACTGACCATGCTGCTGCTGGCCAAGCTGATGGACGAGGCAGGCCTGCCCAAGGGCGTGCTGTCGATCCTGCCGACGTCGAAGCCCGGCGATCTGACCACGGCCCTCATCGACGACGGTCGCCTGCGCAAGCTGACGTTCACCGGGTCGACCGGGGTGGGCAAGGCCCTTGCCAAGCAGAGCTCCGATCAGCTGCTCCGGTTGTCGCTCGAGTTGGGTGGCAACGCGCCGTTCATCGTGTTCGACGACGCC
Source organism: Mycobacterium sp. AZCC_0083 (assembly GCF_014202335.1). Lineage (GTDB taxonomy): Bacteria > Actinomycetota > Actinomycetes > Mycobacteriales > Mycobacteriaceae > Mycobacterium. The sequence goes on from NZ_JACHGP010000004.1 coordinate 397,428, forward strand.
GACGTCGACGCCGCCGTCGAGGGCGCGCTACTGGCGAAGATGCGCAACGGTGGCGAGGCCTGTACGGCGTCGAACCGCTTCCACGTCGCCAATGCGGTCCGCGAGGAGTTCACCGAGAAGCTGGTGAAGCGGATGAGCGAGTTCACCCTCGGCAACGGGCTCGACTCGTCGTCGACGCTGGGCCCGCTGGTCAACGCCAAGCAGGTCGGCACCGTCGAGGATCTGGTGTCCGATGCGGTGTCCAAGGGCGCCACCGTGGCCGTCGGCGGCGTCGCACCTGGCGGGCCCGGCCACTTCTACCCGGCGACGGTGTTGGCCGGCGTGCCCGCGGATGCGCGGATCCTCAAGGAGGAGGTGTTCGGACCGGTCGCACCCGTCATCGGCTTCAACACCGAGGAAGAGGGCATCGCCGCGGCCAACGACACCGAATACGGTCTGGCCGCCTACATCTACACGCAGGGCCTCGACCGTGCGCTGCGGGTCGCCGAGGCGATCGAGGCCGGCATGGTCGGCGTCAACCGCGGCGTGATCTCCGACCCCGCGGCGCCGTTCGGCGGCGTCAAGCAGTCGGGCTTCGGGCGCGAAGGTGGCTCGGAGGGCATCGAGGAGTACCTCGACACCAAGTACATCGCCCTGACCAACTAGCAGTCCTGGCGTCGCGTTTGGGGCAAGCTGTGCTCATGGACCAGCGGAGGTAGCCGTGCGGGAACTCCTCGTGGTGTCGGCGTTCAACGGGCTCTCGCAGCGCGTGTGGGATGAGCTGCGTGTGCGTGGACATCACGTGGCAGTCTCGGTGCACGCCAGGCCCGGCGAGCGTCGTCGCCGCCGCGTTTGCCGCAGAACCCGATCTGGTGCTGTGTCCAAACCTCAAGGAGCGGGTGCCAGCCAAGGTTTGGCAGAACTGGCCGACCGTGATCCTGCATCCGGGACCGGTCGGGGATCAGGGCCCGTCCTCGTTGGATCGCGCGATCCTGGACCGGGAACCGGTCTGGGCGTAACCGCATTCGGTGCGGTTGAAGAATTCGATGCCGGCCCGCCGTGGCCTGTGTGCTCGACGTCGTGGAGAGGGCGGCCGATCCCGCCTTCCGGCCCACCCCCTTGCGGGGCGCCGGGCATCCCGTCCCGGGGACGACGAGACGGCCCGGCCTCAGCCAAGCCGATCGGCGGTTCGACTGGGCAACCGATTCGGAGTCGATCGCGCGCCGGATCCACGCGGCCGACGGGTTTCCCGGTGTCCACACGGTGCCCGCCGGTGAAGAGGTCAGTGTGTTCGACGCGCGACCTGGCACTGGCGTCGGCGCCCCTGGCGAGATCATCGGCCGTTGCCGCGGGCACGTGCTGGTCGCGACCGGATCGGAAGCGCTGTGGATTGGTTAGGCCCGACGGGTCGGTGGCATCAAACTCCCCGCAACCACGGTGCTGCCCGTCGCGGATGTGCCGTCGTGCAGGATGCCCCGCAGGACATCTCGTATCGACGCGAGGGTGCGGTTGGGCACCTGACCTTCTCGTTCTACAACGGTGCCGCCGGGGTCGACCAGTGCCGGCGATTGGAGTCCGCGTTGCGTTACGCGGCGCAGCAGGACACTCGGGTACTCGTCCTGCGATCCGGTCCCGGGGTGTTCTGCAACGGCATCCACCTCGGCGAGATCGAGGACTCTCCCGACCCGGCGACCGCGGCGTGGAGCAACATCCAGGCCATCAACGGGGTGTGCCGCGCCTTGATCGAGATCAACGACCAGATCACCATCGCCGCCTTCGCCGGGCCGGCAGCAGCCGGCGGCGTCATGCTCGGGCTCGGCGCCGACGTGATCGTCGGGCGCAGCGGGGTGATGCTCAACCCGTACTACGACATCGGGTTGCACGGCTCAGAGCTGCACACACTTACCTTGCCGCACCGGGTGGGCCACCAAGGGGCGGCGACGTTGTTGTCGGCGAAGCTTCCGATCAGCACCGATCGCGCGGCGGCTGTCGGGCTGGTCGACCTCGTTGGCCCCGCCGATCCCGGTGAGTTCAGCGAATGGCTGGATGACGTGGCAGACCGCCATACCGATCCGGCGGCGTGGCGGGGTGTCATCTACTCCCGCATCCCGGTCGACCGGCCGTTGGATTACTACGAGTCTCTCGAGCTCGCCGAAATGGCTCGGGACGTGTACGACGATTCGCACGGATTCGCCGCCGCCCGACGCTCATTCGTTGGCAAGAACCGATTCCGGCCCGCCACCGACGGCCTCGTCGTGTCAGGCGATCGCACTGACTTCGACGATTTCTGCAAGCGTCGCTCAGTGCCCGAGGCGGCCACGGCCCATGCGAAGCAGCAGCATCGCCAGGTTCTTGCCCTCGGGGCCGAGCGTGCTGAAGCGCTCGATGACCTTCATCTCGCGGCTATGCACCAAGCGGGTGCCGCCGGAGGCCATCCGCACCTTGCCGATGGCCTGCGAGACCTCGGTGCGGCGCTTGACTGCGGCAAGGATCTCGGCGTCGAGTCGATCGATCTCGTGGCGCAGATCGTCGATGTCGATCTCGGCGGCGTCCAGTGATGTTGGAGAAGACATTGGTGGCTCCTGATTCTCGTTGTGTGTGGGGTCTGGTCTCATCCGGTTTCGGGCCTCACACAAGAGACGAGCCCCGGATCCGGAAGCGGACCGCGGGGCTCTTGGAAGCAGCTAGACCACGAATACCGCAGGCGGGTATCCGTAAAAAAATCGTCCCTGCTGATTGAGCACCATATGAGTGTGCCACCAACGGTCGCGTCGGCGCAAAGTGTCGCTGGCCAGCGGTAGGTTAGGGACGATATGTCGATCGCCGCAGAAACCGACCAACTCCTCGACGGACTCAACCCTCAGCAGCGACTGGCTGTACTGCACGAGGGTTCGCCGCTGCTCATCGTCGCCGGCGCCGGGTCCGGGAAGACGGCTGTGCTCACCCGCCGCATCGCGTACCTGCTGGCCGCCCGCGACGTCGGGGTCGGGCAGGTGCTGGCCATCACGTTCACCAACAAGGCCGCCGCCGAGATGCGGGAGCGCGTCGTCGCCCTTGTCGGTCCCCGGGCCAAATCAATGTGGGTGTCGACGTTCCACTCGACGTGCGTCCGGATCCTGCGCAACCAGGCCTCGCTGCTGCCAGGCCTGAACTCCAACTTCTCGATCTATGACGCCGACGACTCGCGGCGGCTGCTGCTGATGATCGGCAAGGACATGGGTCTGGACACCAAGCGGTATTCGCCGCGGCTGCTGTCCAACGGCATCTCCAACCTGAAGAACGAGCTGATCGGTCCGGAACAGGCGGCGGCGGAGGCGTCGGAGGCGGAGGAGGATCTGGCGCGCATCGTCGCCGAGGTCTTCGCGGAGTACCAGCGCCGGCTGCGCGCGGCCAACGCGTTGGACTTCGACGACCTGATCGGCGAGACCGTGGCCGTGCTGCAAGCCTTTCCGCAGATCGCCCAGTACTACCGGCGGCGCTTCCGGCACATCCTGGTCGACGAATATCAGGACACCAACCACGCGCAGTACATGCTGGTGCGGGAGTTGGTGGGCCACGACCTCGAGGAGGGCGCCGACGGCGTGCCGCCCGGCGAACTGTGTGTGGTGGGTGACGCCGACCAGTCCATCTATGCGTTCCGCGGCGCCACCATCCGCAACATCGAGGACTTCGAGCGCGACTACCCGAACGCGACGACCATTCTGCTGGAACAGAATTACCGTTCGACGCAGAACATCCTGTCGGCGGCCAACGCCGTCATCTCGCGCAATGCCGGTCGCCGTGAGAAGCACCTGTGGACCGACGCCGGTGAAGGCGAACTCATCGTCGGCTACGTCGCCGACAACGAGCACGACGAGGCCCGCTTCGTCGCCCAAGAGATCGATGCGCTGGCCGAAGGTGGAAGCGGAATCACCTCCAGTTACAACTACGGAGACGTCGCGGTGTTCTACCGCACCAACAATTCGTCGCGTGCCATCGAAGAGGTCTTCATCCGCGCGGGCATCCCGTACAAAGTCGTTGGCGGAGTTCGGTTCTACGAGCGCAGGGAGATCCGCGACATCGTCGCCTACCTGCGGGTGCTGGACAACCCCGGCGACGCGGTGAGCATGCGGCGCATCCTCAACACGCCGCGGCGCGGCATCGGCGACCGGGCCGAGGCGTGCGTCGCGGTCTACGCCGAGAACACCGGCGCCACCTTCAACGACGCCCTGCAGGCCGCCGCCGCGGGCAAGGTTCCGATGCTGAACACCCGCTCGGAGAAGGCGATCGCCGCGTTCGTGGAGATCCTCGACGAGCTGCGGGGGAAGCTGGACGAGGAACTGGGCGAGCTGGTCGAGGCGGTACTCGAACGCACGGGATACCGTCGTGAACTCGAATCATCCAGCGACCCACAGGATCTAGCGCGCCTCGACAACCTCAACGAACTGGTCAGCGTCGCACACGAATTCAGCATCGACATGGCCAATGCCGCTGCGCTGCGCGAAGAGTCGGACGAGGTGCCGGACGAGGACATCCCCGACACCGGAGTGCTCGCCCAGTTCCTGGAGCGGGTGTCATTGGTGGCCGACGCCGACGAACTACCCGAGCACGGAGCGGGCGTCGTCACCATGATGACCCTGCACACCGCCAAGGGTCTGGAGTTCCCCGTCGTCTTCGTCACCGGCTGGGAGGACGGCATGTTTCCTCACATGCGGGCGCTCGGTGACGCAGGCGAGTTGTCCGAGGAGCGGCGGCTGGCCTATGTCGGCATCACCAGGGCGCGCCAGCGGCTCTACCTCAGTCGCGCCAAGGTCCGTTCGTCGTGGGGCCAGCCGATGCTCAACCCCGAATCCCGGTTCCTGCGCGAGATTCCGCAAGAGCTCATCGACTGGCGACGCGTCGAGGCCGCACCGTCGTTCAGCGCACCCGTGAGCGGAGCGGGACGGTTCGGCACACCCCGTCAGGCGCCGACGCGGGGCCTGGCGAGCAAGCGCCCGCCCATCGTGCTCGAGCCGGGCGATCGCGTCAACCACGACAAGTACGGGCTTGGCCGGGTCGAGGAAGTGTCCGGCGTCGGCGAGTCGGCCATGTCGCTCATCGACTTCGGCAGTGCAGGCCGGGTCAAGCTGATGCACAACCACGCGCCGGTGCAGAAGCTCTAACGTGCCCAGCGCCCGGTGGCGGGCAGGAACGCCAGCACCACGCTGGCGATCGGCAGTACCGGGATGCCGTAGACGATCGGCGGTAGCTCTGCACCTGCGACGAACAGGCCGGCGAAGATCATCAACGACACTGCCGAGCCGACCAGGATCAGCACCCGCCCGAGGCGTCGGTGCAGTAGCAGCGCGATCAGACCGGCGATCGTCGCCCCCGCCGACACCGCGGTGAGGAAACCGATTGCCACGCAGAATAATTCATCGGTCCGCCACCAGCCGGCGATCAACGACGTCGCGATGACTGCGGTGGCCCAGCCGCTGATGATGCTGACCGCCGCGGTGATCGACGCCGCCACCGGGCTCGGCCGCCCCCTGCCGGATCCGATCGCGACGGGCGTCGGACGCGGGATGTAGGTGGTGTGCGGGTCATCGTCGCGCGGCGCGGAGGCTGGGATGAAGTCCCCCGCAAGCGGGAGGTGCCCCCAGGTCTGCGGCTCGTCGGCGGACGGCACCGCCTGCCGCGGGAAGGATCCGGTGGGATGGCGGCGGATGATGCTGGTCTGCGGATCCGAGTCGTCGGCCTGACGCCGAATCTGCGGTTGTTCGGGTGATCCGAAGGTCAAGGTGTCCTTCCCCGAATCGCTCCGCTCCGGTCAGCCGACGTATTTGCCGGGGCCAAGCCCCCGCTGCGCCAGCCACGGCACGGGGTCGATCCGATTGGTGCCGCCCAGCAGAACTTCGAAGTGCAGGTGCGGACCGGTCGAGTTGCCCCGGTTACCGATGGTAGCGATCTGATCGCCGGCCATCACTCGCTGGCCGACGCTGACCAGCCAGGTGTTCACGTGGCCGTAGAGCGTGACGGTGCCGTCGGAGTGGCGCAGCTTGACCCATGCGCCGTAGCCGGCGGTCGGGCCTGCGTCGGTCACCACGCCGTCGGAGGCGGCCACGATCGGGGTGCCGATCGCGTTGGCGATGTCGATGCCGCCGTGCAGAACGCCCCAGCGGTAACCGAAGCCCGACGTCCACACGCCCTTGGTCGGCATCACGAACAGCGGACGGGCCAGCCTGGCCTCGCGCTCCGCGCGTTCCTGGGCGAATGCCGCGGCCTTCTGGATCTCTTCGGTGTGCACCGAGGCACTCGCCGCCGCGGGGGCGACCGTGACGATCTGCATGCCGTCGGCCGTGCCGGTGATGGCGCCACCGTCGGTGAACGCGGACTGTCCCGCGGCCAGCATGGTGGCTTCGTGCGGGGTGTCGGTGCTGTTGACCACCGAGTAGGCGGCTGCGGCGGTTGCGCCTGCGGCCATCGCTGCGGCGACCAGGCGGGCCTTCATGGCGCTGTTGTCGGGCTTGCGGTGTACGCCACGACGGCTGCTCATGTCGATCACGTCGGTGGCGGCGAGGCCCTCGCTGACGTCGGTGTGGCTCGAGCGGTAGGCACGCGCCGACGGCCGATTCGCGTCGGCGGCGGGCTGAAAACGTGTCGGAACGACGAGCCGCAGCGGGACTAGATCGTCGGTGTCGTGAAGGTCGTCCAGCTCGGGGGCGTGCATGACGCGGGACTCGCGGTCGAACGCGGAGCAGTTGGAGAAGCCCAGTTCACCAACCAGTTCGGGAATGTCGCCGAACTCGTTGAACGGGATGATGTCGGTGATCGCGTTGTCGTCTCGGAAGGACCTTCGGGGGTCATTGCGATTCGCCGAAACCCCTTGCGGAGACTTGGGCGAACCGTGCTCTGCCAACCGAATGTGTCCTTCTCGTCGTGACCGTAACGTTATCTAGACCAGAGGCACGTTAACCAAAATCCAATGTTGGTGGCAACCCGAGTCCTGATTCCCGTCGATATTGTGAGCTGGATCACCATGGAGTGCCGGTGAGATGTACCACATGAGCGGTAGGCGGTGCCGACGTGTTCCGCCCGTGTGGATAAAGTTCGGCACGAGCCTCTCAGGCGACAACCTCGAAATCAACTCAATCGTCAACGCAGACAGACACGGAAGTCGGGAAGCGCATGGATCTATTCGAATACCAGGCGAAGGAGCTGTTCGCCAAGCACAACGTGCCCACCACGCCCGGCCGCGTCACCGATACGGCCGAGGACGCCAAGGCCATCGCCGAGGAAATCGGCCGGCCCGTCATGGTGAAGGCGCAGGTCAAGGTTGGCGGACGCGGTAAGGCCGGCGGCGTGAAGTACGCGGCCACCCCCGACGATGCCTTCACGCACGCACAGAACATCCTCGGCCTGGACATCAAGGGCCACATCGTCAAGAAGCTGCTGGTCGCCGAGGCGAGTGACATCGCCGAGGAGTACTACATCTCCTTCCTGCTCGACCGCTCCAACCGCACCTACCTGGCCATGTGCTCGGTCGAGGGCGGCATGGAGATCGAAGAGGTCGCGGCCACCAAGCCTGAGCGCCTCGCCAAGGTCCCCGTCGACGCCGTCAAGGGTGTGGACCTGGCGACCGCCCGTTCGATCGCCGAGCAGGGCCACCTGCCCGCCGAGGTGCTCGACGCTGCGGCCGTGACCATCTCCAAGCTGTGGGACGTGTTCGTCGGTGAGGACGCCACCCTGGTGGAGGTCAACCCGCTGGTGCGCACGCCCGACGATCAGATCCTCGCGCTGGACGGCAAGGTCACCCTCGACACCAACGCCGACTTCCGTCAGCCCGGCCACGAGGAGTTCGAGGACAAGGACGCCACGGACCCGCTCGAGCTCAAGGCCAAGGAGAACGACCTCAACTACGTCAAGCTCGACGGTGCCGTCGGCATCATCGGCAACGGCGCCGGCCTGGTCATGTCGACGCTCGACGTCGTCGCCTACGCCGGTGAGAAGCACGGCGGCGTCAAGCCGGCGAACTTCCTCGACATCGGTGGCGGCGCCTCGGCCGAGGTGATGGCCAACGGGCTCGACGTCATCCTCGGCGACAGCCAGGTCAAGAGCGTGTTCGTCAACGTGTTCGGCGGCATCACCGCATGCGACGCGGTGGCCAACGGCATCGTCGGCGCGCTGGAGAAGCTCGGTGCCGATGCCAACAAGCCGCTCGTCGTCCGCCTGGACGGAAACAACGTCGAAGAGGGCCGCGCGATTCTCGCGAAGGCCAACCATCCCCTGGTGATCCAGGCCGACACGATGGACGCCGGGGCCGACAAGGCCGCCGAGCTGGCCAACAAGTAGAAAAGGAACCATGACCCATGTCAATTTTCCTTAACGCGGACAGCAAGGTCATCGTCCAGGGGATCACCGGCGGTGAGGGCACCAAGCACACCGCGCTGATGCTGAAGGCGGGCACGCAGGTGGTCGGCGGCGTGAACGCGCGCAAGGCCGGAACTGAAGTGACGCACGTAGATAAAGATGGCAAGGACATCAAATTGCCGGTGTTCGCGAGCGTGGCAGAGGCCATCAAGGAGACCGGCGCCGACGTGTCGATCGCCTTCGTGCCGCCCGCCTTCTCCAAGGACGCCATCATCGAGGCCATCGACGCCGAGATCCCGCTGCTGGTCGTCATCACCGAGGGAATCCCGGTGCAGGACAGCGCTTATGCGTGGGCCTACAACGTCGACAAGGGCGAGAAGACCCGGATCATCGGGCCGAACTGTCCCGGCATCATCACGCCAGGGGAGTCGTTGGTCGGCATCACCCCGAACAACATCACCGGCAAGGGCCCGATCGGGCTGGTGTCGAAGTCCGGCACCCTGACCTACCAGATGATGTACGAGCTGCGGGATCTCGGCTTCTCGACCGCCATCGGCATCGGCGGCGACCCGGTCATCGGCACCACCCACATCGACGCCATCGAGGCGTTCGAGAAGGATCCCGAGACCAAGATCATCGTGATGATCGGCGAGATCGGCGGCGACGCCGAGGAGAAGGCCGCCGCCTACATCAAGGCCAACGTGTCCAAGCCGGTCGTCGGCTACGTCGCGGGCTTCACCGCGCCAGAGGGCAAGACGATGGGCCACGCCGGCGCCATCGTGTCCGACGGTGCGGGTACCGCCGAGGGCAAGAAGGAAGCACTCGAGGCTGCTGGCGTGAAGGTCGGCAAGACACCGTCCGCCACTGCCGCTCTGGCGCGGGAGCTCCTCGAGAACCTGTAACCCTTCCCGCGAGCGCGCGTGTCTGTGGGTCGACACGCCGTGTCATGCCTGCAAACGCGTGCGCTCGCGCGGAGTGATGTGACTACGGTCGCAGTATTAGGAACACGTTCCAGTTTTCGGTTAGCCTGACGAATTAACACTCGCCAGGAGGTCTGTAATGCCCGTCGATCCCCGAACCCCGGTCATCGTCGGCGTCGGACAGTTCACCGAACGCATCGACGACCCCGGGTATCGGGGCATGTCATCGGTGGATCTGGCAACGGAGGCGGTACGGGCCGCGCTCGCTGATACCGGCGCCGACGTGGCGGCCGTGGCGCAGGCGATCGAGGTGTTCGCGGGGTTGCGGCAGTTCGAGATCTGCACGCCGTTCGACAAGCCACTGCTCGGGGCGTCCGACAACTACGTGCGGTCGGTCGCGAAGCGCGTCGGCGCCGATCCCGTGCGCGCCGTGCTCGAACCGATCGGAGGCAACGGCCCGCAGAAGCTCGTCACCGAGTTCGCTGGCGCGATCGCGGCAGGCGATATCGAGGTGGCGTTGATCCTAGGTTCCGAGCCGGGCTCCACCGCGAAGTACTTCGCAGACCGCGACGACAAGCCGGACTTCACCGAAAACGTCGGCGGCCAGCTCGAGGACCGTGGCTACGGCTTCGAGCGGTACATGAGCGAGTACACCGCCAAGCACGGCCTGACCGGTGCGCCAGTGCAGTACGGACTGCTCGACAACGCGCGCCGTGCCCGCTTGGGCTTGAGTGTGGGCGCCTATCGCCGTCGGATGGCGGAGCTCTTCGCGCCGTTCTCCAAAGTCGCTGCCAAGAACCCGTTTTCGTCATCTCCGGTCGAGCGTTCGGTCGAGGAGATCGAAACCGTCACCGACGACAACCGGATGATCTGCGACCCGTACCCCCGCCTGATGGTCGCACGCGACACCGTCAATCAGGGAGCTGCCGCGGTCGTGATGTCGGTGACGGCCGCCCGTCGGCTCGGCGTGCCCGAGGAGAAGTGGGTGTATCTGCGGGGGCATGCCGATCAGACCGAGCAGGACCTCTTGGACCGCGTCGACACGAGTGTGAGCTACTCCGCGAAACAGGCTGTGGCAGAATCGCTCCGGGTTACTGGCATCGGCATCGACGAGGTCGCGACGTTCGACCTGTACAGCTGCTTCCCGTTCCCGGTGCTCGCCGTGTGCGACGGGTTCGATCTGGCGGTCGATGACCCGCGCGGGCTCACGCTCACCGGCGGTCTGCCGTACTTCGGCGGTCCCGGCAACAGCTACTCGCTGCACGGGATTGCCGAGACCGTGGCTGAAATGCGTGAGAGGCCAGGGAAGTTCGGTCTGGTCGGAGCCAACGGCGGTGTCATGAGCAAGTATTCGGTCGGGGTGTACTCGACGGAACCCGCCGACTGGACGCCGGACCGCAGCAAGGAACTGCAAGACGGCATCGCCGCGCTGCCGAAGGTCGCGGTCACTCGTAACGCCGACGGGCCGGCCACGATCGAAACCTATTCGGTGCGCTACGACTGGCCCGTGACGACTGGAGTCATCATCGGCAGGCTCGACGCCGACGGCAGTAGGTTCATGGCCCTTTCCGAGGACGAGGACCTGGTGGCGTTGGTGACCGGCGGAGACCCCATCGGCGCCCACATCGCGGTGAAGTCGACCGAGGACGGCATCAACCGCGCCACCCTTGGCTGAGCGCAATCACTTTGAACGGCGTCGCGACACACGGCCCTTGGACTCGAAACGCAGGCGGTATCCATCCTCGTCACGCTTGGTGCGGCGACGGTTGCCGTGACGATCGTCGAAGATCTGGACGATGAGTGGGCTGATGCTGGGCATGACATGTCCTTTCAGGTCATCCGCTGAGGGTGAATCCTCATGCCCTGAACTGTGATCGCCAGAACTGATCCGATCACGCGTAGTCGACTACCCGACTATCTCGGCAAAGCTCGGGGTTGACTTAGAAGGCCCAACTGCCCGACGGTTGCAGAACGAAGCCGTGCTTGTTGTCCGCGTCGATGCATGCGACCAGACCGCCGTCGCCGACGGCGCAGGTTCCGTTCTTCGTCACCAGTTTCTTGCCAGGCTGTATGGGCCTGGCCAACGACGTCGCGCATGCGTCATCGGAGTCCTCGAGTACGTACGGCGCATCAGTGGCCGCCGGGTCAGCCTTGTGGGCCCAGGCGCAGCCACCCTGCGAAGCAGGCATGCCGGGAATCACGCCGCTGCAGACAGTTACCGCGTGCGGGCCGAAATCGAGTACACAGTCGATCTGATTTGGGCTCACGAACGATGTGCCCGAGACGTGATAGTCCTGGGGATCGACGGGGGTGAACGCGCTGAGGTCGGGGAAGTTCGCGGGTGGGGCCGCCGTCTTCGGATGAGACGAGCAGGCCGCGAGTCCGAGCAATAGAACGGTCAGCCATTGCGCCGCACGCATCAGAAGACCCAGCTGCCGGATGGCTGCAGGACGAAGCCGTGATCGTTCTGGATACATGCGGTGAGCCGCCCTTCGCCCACGACGCACGTGGTCGTGTAGTTGGTGGTGAACGTCAGTTTCTGGCCGACTCCGGGCGGGTCGTCGGTTGTTGGACCGCAGTCCTCACTGGCGGCCTCGAATCTGAAAGGTAAAGAGCGAGTTTCTTCTTCGTAGGTCTGGAGCACGGTTGCGCGCGCGCCGTACTGACTGGGCGGCAAACCAGGCAATGAGCCAGTGCACCGCGTGACGCTGCCCATAATGCAGTTGAGGCCGTCGGGTGTACGAAAGAAGGTGTATCCGCTAGCCCATCGCACCGGACGTGAGAAGTGGAGATTGGCGGGTGCGTCTGTGAATGCGTTGAGGTCGGGGAAGCCGGCTGGCTCTGCCGTGGCGATGGGGGGCGACGCGGCTGCGGCCGAGGCTACGAATGCAGTCGCCGCGAGTACACGCAATGTGGTCATCGTTAAGTGGCTGCTGCTCAAGAACATTTGTGTGCTTAAGGCGCCCGAACGCTCAGCCATTGCGCCGCGAGCATCAGAAGGCCCAACTGCCGGACGGTTGCAGGACGAAGCCGTGCTTGTTATCGGTGTCGATACATGCGATCAATCCAGCGTCACCGATCGCGCATGTGCTGTTCTTCGTGGTCAACTTTCTGCCGGTAGTGATGTGAGGGCGCCTCGACGATGCGCACTCGGCGCCAGAGTGCTGAAACACGTACGGTGCGTTGCTCGTGGCTGGATCGGCCTTGTGCACCAAGACGCAGCCGCTTCCCTGCACAGAACTGGGAACGCCCGCAATGCTGCCGTTGCACACCGTGATTTCATGCGGCCCGAAATCGAGTACACAGCTGACTTCATTCGGGGCGGTGAAAGCCGTTCCGCTCTGGGTGAAGTTGGCTGACGTTTCCTCTGTAAAGGAGCTCAGGTCAGGGAAGTTTGCGGGCGGAGTCGCCGTCTTCGGTGCCGCGGAGCAGGCGGTTGGCCCGAGCATCAGAACGGTCAGCAATTGCGCCACACGCATCAGAAGACCCAGCTGCCGGACGGTTGCAACACGAAGCCGTGATCGTTCTGAATGCACGCGATGAGCCGCCCCTCGCCGACGACGCACGTGGTGCCGAAGGCAGTGTTGGTTAGCTTCTGTCCGGAGCCCAGCAGCGCGTCCGTAGTGGGTACGCATTGTCCGTCGTTGGAACCGAATGCGAAAGGCTGCGTTGCCGCGTCCCCGTCGCGCTGCACCGAATCGCAAGCTCCCGGGTTATCGGGACGCCCTGGGAATTCGCCCGTGCACCAGGACGAGCCACCGATGGCGCAGTTGATGCCGTCGGGCGTGGTGAAGAACAGATACCCGTTCGCCCAGCGCTCTGCATACGAGAAGGGCCGGGTGTAGTGCCCGGGGTCGGCGTCAGTGAACCGGGTCAGGTCGGGGAAACCGATTGGTTGTGCAGCCGCCGAGGGTAGTGATACGACTCCAGCCGAGGCGACGAATGCAGTCGTCGCGAGTGCCTGCAACGCGGCCATTCGCAAGTGGTTGCCGCTCAATGGAATTCGTGCCCTTCGTTAGTGTTGGACGGTGATGTTGGTTTGGTAGGTCTTGGGGTTGTACGGCATCGTCGGCTGCTCCTGTGTCGGAACCCATCCCGGCGGTTTCTCCCAGGTGCTCACCCGAAGTTGAACGGATTCCTGACCGGTCACTGGGTCGTACACGGTGTCGATGGCCGTCGGGCCGTAGGGGGCTGCGCCCCCGGGCCAGCCTTGCCCTGGCGGGAAGAGCGGTGTCGCCTGGGCGGTCAGGAGACCCTCCGGTGTCGAGGCCGTGATAGCGCCCATCGGCTGGTCTCCAGGGACGTTCTGGTTGAAGTTGTCCGAACCGACGAGCATGAAGCCGCCGCCCTTGAGCGCGACGAGTTGATTCTCGCGATCGCCGGGCAAGCCCTGGATCTCGCCCTGCGGTTTGAGCGTCTGCATCCACGCATTGGGGTTGGCAGGGTCGATCGGGTCGGACATGTACAGCATTCTCGTCCGGTCCCCTGGATGCGGGCCGGTGTTTCCAACGATGATCATGCGGTTGGTCTTCGGGTCGTAGACGCCGCTGGCCTGAGAGATCCCGGGCAGGATGCCGATGCTCTTCGATGGATCGTTCATGTCGACGACGGTGGTGTCGGGAGTGGCGTACTCGGGGTTCTTCGAACCATCGGGTAACTCGTACGGAACTTCGCTGTAGAGCGCGTACTGCTTGCCGTCGGGACCGACGATGGTCCCCGTCGGTAGCGGTCGCGTGCCCTTGGGAACTTCAAGAGGGTTTCGCTGACCGTTGAGCGTCGGATAGTCGGTGCGCCCGTCGCCGCTGATCTCGATGCCAGTGCCAGGAATCGTGACGTTCAAGTCGCCCTGTGTACCATCCGGCCTCAATGGCGTTGGGCCCCCGACGATTCGCGGATCGGGCGATGGTCCTGCGCCGGGCACCCCGCCCTTGCCGCCCTCCATGTCGAACTCCTGAAGGGTGTGGGCGACGGCGTCGAGTTCAGTGGCGACCTTCTCATCGGTCTGGGCGAGCATCATCGCCTTGGCGCGGATGTCAGCTTGAAAGTGCGCGGCGGCAAGCATTCTCACGACCGCCAGTGGCGCGCCGAAGATCGGGAGCATGCGGTCGGTGACGGTGAGGTCTTCGGCGACCGCGAAGAACTGCTCGACGGCGTTCTGTATGGCGGCGACTGCGGCGCGTTTCGCGGCATCGATCGCATCAGCCCCCGCGTTGGCGATCTTCTCTGCCTTCTTGAGAAGGTCGAGGGCGCCGCGGATCTTGACGAGATTCTCGAATAGTTTGGCGCTGGCTCGATCCGCCGCCGCGCCGGTCCACGGGGCTTGATCGACCGCATGCTGGGCTTGTGTGTAGAGCTGTTCGGTGAGGTTGGCTTGGCGCTCCCAGCCCAAAGCAGCGGACTTCAAGTGCCCCGTCGTCCACCCCTCGATACGCGAGCGAGTCGGCGTCTCGACCATTCCGCGTGCCTATTTCGGAGGCAGCATTTTGTCGATCTGGTTGGCTTCAGCAGTGTCGATCGCGGCGTAGAAACGCGCGGCGCGCGCAATGTCCTCGCCGAACACTCGGAGGTTGGCGGCGCATTCGCCGGCGACGTGGTTGGCGGCGGCGGTGACGGCGACCGTCGCAGGCCCGGTCGGTTGCGCGACGGGCGGTTGCCACTCGTGGGTGATGCCTCCGCTGGTCAACTGGTCGCTCAAACCGTTGAGCTGGCGGGCGACCGCCTCCAGCGCAGCCGTGTCGACCTTCAAGTCCCCAGTCACGATGACAACGTTAGTGCAGGCGAGGCGGGGTGACGGGCGCCAATTCGTGAGCGTCGAAATCTGCGCGAGGGTCGCGAGTTCGCCGCGGCCACAACCCTGAGGCAGATGTCGACGAAAGAAAGCCTTAGACCAACGCGGCGAGCTTGCCCGCCAATCGCTCCACGTAACCGGTGACCTCGGCTTCCGACTTGTCGGGCAGCCCGAACAACACCTCGGTGACGCCGAGATCGGCCCAGCGGGCCAGCTTGTCCGGATCGGGCTTGAAGTCCAGCGCGACGATCTGGGGTGCGCCGTCGCGGCCTGCCGCGGCCCAGGTGTCCTGCAGCAGCTTCACGGGTGCGTCGATGTCGAAGTCGCGTGGCGTGGTGATCCAGCCGTCGGCGCTCTTGGCGATCCACTTGAAGTTCTTCTCGTTGCCTGCCGCGCCGACGAGCACCGGGATGGGCGACTGCACCGGCTTGGGCCAGGCCCAACTGGGACCGAACTTGACGAACTCGCCGTCGTATTCGGCCTCTTCCTGAGTCCACAGGGCGCGCATGGCCTCGAGGTACTCGCGCAGCATCGTGCGGCGACGGGCCGGCGGCACATTGTGGTCGGTGAGCTCGTCGGTGTTCCAGCCGAATCCGACACCGAGGCTGACCCGCCCACCGGACAGGTGATCGAGCGTGGCGATCGACTTGGCCAGCGTGATGCAGTCGTGCTCGACGGGCAGGGCGACCGCGGTGGACAGTCGCACGCGCGTGGTCACCGCTGCCGCGCCACCCAACGAGACCCACGGGTCCAGCGTGCGCATGTAGCGGTCGTCGGGCAGGGACTCGTCGCCGGTGGTCGGGTGCGCTGCCTCCCGCTTGATCGGGATGTGGGTGTGTTCGGGCACGTAGAAGGTGTGAAACCCATGATCGTCGGCAAGTTTCGCGGCGGCCGCCGGCGCGATACCGCGGTCACTGGTGAAAAGTACGAGCCCGTAGTCCATAGTCAGAATTAGAACGTGTTCTAGTCCCGGGTGCAAGGCAGGGTCCCCACAGTGGGTCGTGGGGAGCCCAGACACGAGTAGTCCGCTACGCGTGCCCAGGCCTGGTCATCACCGGAACAGTTCGGGGCATGAACTCCGAACGCGCGACGGGGAAGAAGCTGCTGGAATGGGTGCGGCGCTATCTGCCCTGTGAGATCGCCGGAACGACATGTGAATTGGGCGGCGCCGCGATCGCCTACCTATTCACCGGCTCCTACGCCGCAGCCGCGGTCGCCGCGACCATCGGCGCCTCGGTCGGGTACTACGCCGCTGCGTACACCTGCGCAGTGCGCACCACCTACCGCGAGCTCGGCCATCTTCAGCGGACGCGTCGCGTGCTGGCCGCGAACGCCATTGCCCTTCGTAGCGTCGCGATCGAATTCGGTCCCGCGGAGGTCATCGACAGCCTGTTCATCCGTCCGGCGGCCTTCTACCTGGGGCCCGTTTTGTTCGGCAACATGCTCGGCGGCTGGATCTTCGCGAAGTTGGTCGCCGACGTCGGCTTCTATGCCTTGGCAATCCTCAGCTACGAGCGGTTCAAGGGTCTGCTCGCGGTGGGCCGTCCCACGACAGAGGCGGCCGACTATGAATCCGTTGCGACGCTTGCAGTTTCGTGACGCGCTGCGGTCGCAGGCGCGCACCCACCGCTGGAGTGACCTCATCGCCGAACATGGCACCCCGCTGCTGGTTCTGGACCCCTATCGCGTGGCCGCGCAATACTCGATGCTGAACGAGCACCTACGCGGGTTCCGATTGCACTACGCGGTGAAGGTCCTGCCGCACCCCGCGGTGATCACCGTCCTGGCGGCGTGCGGGAGCAGCTTCGACGTAGCGACCACCGCCGAAGTCGACCACGTGCGGTCACTTGGTGTCCCGATGGACCGCTGCATCCACACCCACCCGGTGAAGAAGCCCGCGGACATCGACCATGCCTACGCCCAGGGCATCCGGACGTTCGTCGTCGACAACCCCGTCGAGGCGCAGAAGTTCGTCGGCCGACCGTCCGACATCGGGATCGTGGTGCGGCTGTCGTTCCCGAATCCGTCCGCGAAGTCGGACCTGTCGGCGAAGTTCGGTGTCGATCCCGCCGAGGCGGAGCTGCTGGTCAAACACGTCATCGCCGCGGGGTCCGGTTCGAGGGCTTCAGCTTCCACGTGGGCAGCCAGGGCTCGTCGGTGCAGCCGTACCGGGACGCGCTTCGTGCGACGTTCGATCTCACCAAGCACGTCGAGCGGACGCTTGGGCTGCGGGTGCCGAGCATCGACATCGGCGGCGGCTTCCCGGTGTCCTATCGCGAGGACATGCCGTCGATGAGCGCGATCGCCGATGTCGTCGACGACGTTCCGGGGCCGCATCGAGGCAACTACGCCATGCTCGCCGAGCCGGGCCGGATCCTGGCGGCCAGCTGCATGACGTTGTTGACCAGCGTCGTCGGCACCGCCACTCGTGACGGCAAGGTCTGGCACTACCTCGACGACGGCCTGTACGGGTCGTACTCGAACGTCCTCACCGAAGACGTGCACCCGCCGATGCTGGCGCTGAACGAGCTGAGCAACGATCCGTCGGGCGACATTCAGCCCGTCACGCTGGCCGGTCCCACCTGCGACAGCGTCGACGTGATCGCCCGCGACTACCCGATGCCACCGCTCCGGGTCGGGGACGTCGTGGTCAGTCCGATGATGGGCGCGTACACGACGGTGACGTCGTCACGATTCAACGGAATCGCCGCGACTACCTGCGGCCCGCGCTGGTTGGACTCGACGGCGACCTCTGCCAGTGCCCGCACTGGGGGTACATGTTGAGCGGACGACTGCGCATGCACACCGCCGACGAACCACACGACTACTCGGCGGGGGACGCGTTCTACTGGGCTGCTGGTCACGCACCGGAGGCGGTCACCGACTGCGAATACATCGACTTCTCGCCCACCGAGGACATCAAGCCGGTGCTCGCTCACCTCACAGGCGGCTGAAGCGGCTGACTTTCCGTCAGCGCGAGTGTTACCCGCGACGACGTCCGCCCCCGCTGCTGGGATGCACACCATGACGACTGAACGCATCGCCGACCACGTCAAGTTCGCCTACTGGGTGCCCAACGTCAGCGGCGGCCTCGTGACCAGCGACATCGAACAGCGCACCGACTGGAACTACGAGTACAACAAGAAGCTCGCCCAGACCGCCGAGAACAACGGCTTCGAGTACGCGCTGTCCCAAGTCCGCTACGAGGCCAGCTACGGCGCCGAGTACCAGCACGAGTCGACGAGCTTCAGCCTGGCCTTGTTGTTGGCCACCGAGCGCCTCAAGGTGATCGCGGCCGTCCACCCCGGCCTGTGGCAGCCCGCCGTCCTCGCCAAGCTGGGCGCCACTGCCGATCACCTCTCCAACGGCCGCTTCGCCGTCAACGTGGTGTCCGGCTGGTTCAAGGACGAGTTCACCCACCTCGGCGAGCCGTGGCTCGAGCACGACGAGCGCTACCGCCGTAGCGCGGAGTTCCTGCAGGTGCTGCGCAAGATCTGGACCGAGGACGACGTCGACTTCCGCGGCGACTTCTACCGCATCCACGACTTCACGCTGAAGCCGAAGCCACTCAACACGCCCGACCGGCCAAACCCGGAGATCTTCCAGGGTGGTAACTCGACGGCCGCGCGGCGCAACGGCGGCCTGTACTCGGATTGGTACTTCTCCAACGGCAAGGACTTCGACGGCCTCACCGAACAGGTCGTCGAGGTCCGCGACCACGCCCGAAGCGCAAACCGTGAGGTGCGCGTCGGGCTGAACGGATTCATCATCGCCAGGGACTCGGAGAAAGAAGCGAAGGACGTTCT
Organism: Mycobacterium sp. AZCC_0083; assembly: GCF_014202335.1. Classification (GTDB taxonomy): domain Bacteria; phylum Actinomycetota; class Actinomycetes; order Mycobacteriales; family Mycobacteriaceae; genus Mycobacterium. The sequence continues at coordinate 416,249 of NZ_JACHGP010000004.1, forward strand.
CCGCGAGATCATCGCGAAGGCCAACAAGCCCGCTGTCGAGGGCTTCCGCGGCGCCGTGCAGCAGGCGGGCAACTCCACCGGCGACAAGAAGGGAATGTGGGCCGACTCGTCGTTCGAGGACCTGGTGCAGTACAACGACGGATTCCGCACTCAGCTGATCGGCACGCCAGAACAGATCGCCGAACGCATCGCCGGCTACCGCAAACGCGGCGCCGATCTGATCCTCGGCGGCTTCCTTCACTTCCAGGAGGAGATCGAGTACTTCGGCGCCAACGTCCTTCCCCTGGTGCGCGAAATCGAGGAGTCCGAAGACAATTCGCGCGACGCCCCGGTGCTCGTCTCGGCCTGAACGCCACTGTTTGCTCACGGCGGGTGCTCGGTGCTCGATGCGCTCTACGGACCTCGGCCCCCCGCCGACGTGCGCTAGCGTGGATGGTCGAATCAATGCACAGGAGAGGTCATGACCTACCCGCCCAATAGCCCCGGCTATACACCCACACCACCGACGACGCAGTTCTCCGTACCAACCCAGCAGTTCTCCAAGGCACCGGATTCCGATCCACCGGGCCCGAGCAAGCTGCCGCTGTACCTGGCCATCGCAGTCGCGGTGCTCGGTCTCGCGGTCTATCTGTCGAGTTTCGGCCCGCAGTTCACCATCAGTAACTCGGAGTTTCCTCAGCTCGGCTCCGCCAGCGGAAGCACGCTGGGTCTCGGCATCGCCGTGCTGGTGGCGCTCCTGTCCGGCTTGGTCGCCGGGGTGACGCTGCTGCCCAAGCAGAACAACTACGCCGCCGTGGCAGCCGTCACCGCCGTCCTGGGGTTCCTCCTGGTCATCGGTGAGGTCATCAACGCGCCAAGCGGCGCCACCATCGACTGGGCGCTGTACCTGGTGATCGCCTTCAGCTTGCTGCAGACGATCGCTGCGGCGGCGTGGTTGTTGCTGGACGCGGGTGTCATCACCGCGCCGGTGCCGAAGCCGAAGTACGACCAACCTCAGCAGTACAACCCGTACGGCGCTCCCGGCGGCTACTACGGCCAACCCCAAGGCCAACCACAAGGTCAGCCTCAGCACGGCGGTCCCGCGCCCCAGCAGCGGCCGAGCTACCCGCCGCAGTACGGCCAGGGATACCAGGGCGGTCAGTCGACGGGTGGTTACCCGGCCAGCCAGCAGCACTCCGGGCCTCCGACACCCCCCACCGGCTTCCCGACCTACGGCAATCCCCAGGCGTCCGCCACTTCCGGGCCTCAGGCGGAACAATCAGCACAGCCACAGCAACCGGCTGCGCAGCAATCGGGTCCTCCTCCGTCATAATCACTAGCGGCGCGCACGACGACATCGCGCGCACCAGCTCGTGGGGGGAGCAACCCGTCTAGTGGACAACCGGCCAGTCGGCACACGTCAGGCCCGCGACCTGCTCAGGGTCGCGTTCGGTCCGTCGGTCATCGCCTTGGTCGTGATTGCTGCGGTGGTACTGCTGCAGTTGCTGATCGCCAACAGCGACATGACCGGCGCGTTCGGTGCGATCGCCACCATGTGGCTCGGCGTCCACCAGGTGCCGGTATCGATCGGCGGACGCGAGCTGGGCGTGATGCCCCTGCTACCCGTGCTCGCGGTGGCATGGGGGACCGCGCGCACCACCGCGGCGGCCATCCGGCCCGGCAGTTCGTGGTTCGTCGTCCGTTGGGTCGTGGCGTCGGCCGTTGGCGGACCGATGCTCATCGCCGCCATCGCATTGGCGGTCATTCATGACGCGTCCTCCGTGCTGACCGAACTCCAGACGCCCAGCGCGCTGCGCGCCTTCGGCGGAGTGCTGGCCGTCCACCTCATCGGTGCCGCGATCGGCGTCGGTTCCCGCGTGGTCCGCCGTCCGTCGATGGCGGCGTGGCTACCGGGCTGGCTACCGGAGGCCGCCAGGGCAGGAGCGGCAGGCGTGTTGGCCCTTTTCGGGCTCTCCGGCGTCATCGCGGTCGGGTCGATGGTCGTGCACTGGTCGACCATGCACGACCTGTACGCCATCACCGACTCGGTGTTCGGGCAGCTCAGCCTCACCCTGCTGTCGGTGCTCTACGTGCCGAACGTGATCGTCGGCACGGCGGCCGTCGCCGTCGGTTCGAGCGCGCACGTGGGATTGGCCACGTTCAGCTCCTTCACCGTCCTCGGCGGTGACGTGCCCGCGGTACCCGTGCTCGCCGCGGTGCCGTCTCCGCCGCTCGGACCCGTCTGGGTGGCTCTGCTGATCGTGGCGGCCGCGTCCGCCGTCGCCGTCGGCCAGCAGTGCGCGCGACGGCCCCTGCCACTGCCTGAGGCGGCGGCGAAGCTGGTGGTGGCATCGGCGTTGGCCGCCGCCGTGATGGCCGTGCTCGGCTACGCAGGCGGTGGCCAACTGGGAAACTTCGGCCAGGTCGGCGTGGACCAGACCACCTTCGGTCCGGCGGTCTTCCTGTGGTTCGTGTCGATCGGCGGGCTGACCGTCGCGATGACGGGCGGCCTCACCCGCAGGCCCAAGACCGCCCGCGCGCCTGCGCCCGTGGTCGCCGACGAGCCACTTGTCGACGGGCCACTCGCCGAGGGGCCACCCATCGACGAGCCGCCCATCGGTGAGCCCGTCGTCCCGGGGCCCGACGTTTTCGAATCTGATGACTACATCGAGGCCGAGATCGTCGAACCCGACGACGTCGAAGAATTCGAGGACGTGCCCGACGAGCCGGAGCCTGCCGCGCCGGTGATCGAGGCGTCCCGCATCGTGCGCGATGACGATCTGGACGACGACCCGGAAGAACACTTCGTCACCGACCACGACGACATTTCCGAGCCAGACGCTGCCAACGGCGAGACCCGTCGACCGGCCGATTAGGCTGCCTGTCGTGCAACCCCCGCTCCAAGTGCTCCCGAGCGCACCGGCGCGGCTGGTGGTCCTGGCGTCTGGCACCGGTTCGTTGCTTCAGTCGTTGTTGGACGCCGCGGTAGGTGACTACCCGGCCAGGGTCGTCGCCGTCGGCACGGATCGTGCCTGCCCCGCCCTGGACATCGCAGCGGCGGCCTCGGTGACCGGCTACACCGTGCGACTCGGCGACTACCCCGACCGCGCAGCCTGGGACCGCGACATCGCCGAGGCGACGGCCGAGCATCAGCCCGACCTGGTGGTGTCGGCGGGCTTCATGAAGATCCTTGGGCCCGAGTTCCTTTCCCGCTTCCTCGGCCGGGTGGTCAACACCCATCCGGCCCTGCTGCCCGCCTTCGCCGGGGCGCACGCGGTGCCCGAGGCGTTGGCTTACGGTGTGCGAGTCACCGGCTGCACCGTGCACCTGGTGGACGAGGGCATGGACACCGGGCCGATCCTGGCGCAGGAAGCGGTACCCGTGCTCGACGGTGACGATGAAGCGAGCCTGCACGAACGGATCAAGGTCGTCGAACGACGGTTGTTGGTGGATGTGCTCGCCGCGATGGCAACGCGCGGCGTGACGTGGACGGGACGAAAGGTGGTCTTGGGATGACGCAAAGCGACGGACGACGCCCGATTCGGCGGGCGCTGATCAGCGTCTACGACAAGACCGGGCTGGCCGATCTCGCGCGTGGGTTGCACGACGCGGGCGTGGCCATCGTGTCAACCGGGTCGACCGCGAAGACCATTGCGGCGGGCGGTGTTCCGGTGACGTCGGTCGAGGACGTCACCGGTTTCCCCGAGGTGCTCGACGGCAGGGTCAAGACGTTGCACCCACGGGTGCACGCGGGCCTGCTGGCCGATACCCGCAAGCCGGAGCACCTCGCCGCGCTTGAGGAGCTCGGCGTCGCCGCGTTCGAACTGGTGGTGGTCAACCTCTACCCGTTCACCGAGACGGTCGACTCCGGCGCCAGCGAGGACGAGTGCGTCGAGCAGATCGACATCGGTGGGCCGTCGATGGTGCGTGCCGCCGCCAAGAATCATCCCAGTGTCGCGGTCGTCGTCGATCCACTCGGCTACGACGGCGTGCTGGCCGCGGTCCGGTCGGGTGGCTTCACGCTCGCCGAGCGAAAGAAGCTGGCGTCGTTGGCCTTCCGGCACACCGCGGAGTACGACGTTGCGGTCGCGACGTGGATGGGTTCTACGCTGGCGCCGGAAGGCTCCGATGCATTGCCGTTGTTGCCGCAGTGGTTCGGGGGCACCTGGCGGCGCTCGGCGGTCCTGCGCTACGGCGAGAACCCGCACCAGAGCGCCGCGCTGTACACCGACGACAGCGCATGGCCCGGTCTCGCGCAGGCCGAGCAGTTGCACGGTAAGGAGATGTCCTACAACAACTTCACCGACGCCGACGCGGCGTGGCGGGCCGCCTTCGACCACGAGGACACCTGCGTCGCCATCATCAAGCACGCCAACCCATGCGGGATCGCGGTCTCGTCGGTGTCGGTTGCCGACGCGCACCGCAAGGCCCACGAATGCGACCCGCTGAGCGCGTTCGGCGGCGTCATCGCCGCCAACACGACCGTCAGCGTCGAGATGGCCGAAACCGTGGCAGACATCTTCACCGAGGTGATCATCGCCCCCGCCTATGAGCCAGGGGCCGTCGACATTCTGGCGCGCAAGAAGAACATCCGAGTTCTGGTGGCGGCCGAGCCGTTGGTGGGCGGCACCGAGTTCCGTCAGGTCAGCGGGGGACTGCTGGTGCAGGAGCGCGATGCGATCGACGCCGAGGGCGACGACCCGAACAACTGGACGCTCGCTACCGGCTCGCCTGCCGACCCCGACACGCTCGCCGATCTGGTGTTCGCGTGGCGCGCCTGCCGCGCGGTGAAGTCCAACGCGATCGTCATCGCCAAGGACGGCGCGACGGTCGGCGTCGGCATGGGTCAGGTCAATCGCGTCGATGCGGCGCGACTGGCCGTCGAGCGGGCCGGTGACCGGGTGCCCGGCGCCGTCGCGTCGTCCGATGCGTTCTTCCCGTTCCCCGACGGGTTGGAGACGTTGACGGCCGCCGGTGTGAAGGCGATCGTCCATCCCGGCGGGTCGATGCGCGACGACGTGGTCACCCAAGCCGCTGAAGCAGCAGGCATCACTCTGTATCTCACCGGGGCACGGCACTTCGCGCACTGATCGGGCACTAGGCCCTACAGACCGCCGCTTCTTCGCCACTAGTGCGGGCCGTGTCTCTACTGAACGGCGTTGGTTCCCTTGCCATGTTCTGGCGGTGCGGCGGTATGAATGCGGAACACGGTGCATCTGCCGGCGAGGTCGGCAAAGGCATCGGGGGTGATGTCGTTGATGATGCCGGCGTCGCGCATGATCCGGGCGCCGGTGGCGGCTTGGCGGGGCCAGTGCCGAAGCACGGCTATGGCATCGGATGGGTCGAGCTCGGTCAGGTCGATGTGCTCGATGCGGTCACCAACCGACAATTGGGCACATCCGTTGGCGGCCCGGACGTTCGCTGCCCAGTCGGCTCCGGGGAAGCCTTCGAGGAGGTAGCGGTTGTTGTTGACGGTGACGACGGTAATCGGCGTACTTCGGGGGCGTCCCGTCGCTCGCCCCCTCACCGTCAGTACGTGCAGCGTGGGCATCCCTCCGAACCGGCGGATGAGCAGGAACGCTCTATTGAGGGGTTTGAGCCAGCGCGGCGGCGGGTGGCGGGGCCCGTGTGACCCTCTTCGTGGCCGCCGAATCATCGTAGAGTCCTGAAGAACTCGCGGATATCAGTCACCAGTGCCGTCGGTTCCTCCATGGCGGCGAAGTGGCCGCCCCGGTCGAGTTCGGTCCACCGCGTGATGGTGTTGTCGGCTTCGGCGAGCTGCCGGATCCCCACATCGTGGGCGAACACGATCGCCGCAGTGGGCACGCCGCTGTTGATTTTGGGGGCGCCCCAGGCTGCGCTTTGTGCGTAGCCGACGTAGGCCGACGAAGCAGCGGTACCGGTCAGCCAATACGTCATTACGTTGGTCAGCAACCGGTCGCGGCTGAGAATGCGGTCAGGCAGATCATGGCGCGGGTGGGTCCATTCGCGGAATTTGTCCATGATCCAGGCCAACTGCCCGACGGGGGAATCGATCAGGCCGTAGCCCAGGGTTTGGGGGCGGGTGGACTGGATGGCGATATAGCCGAACTCTTCGCGCATGAACGCTTCCACGCGGGCGATCCGGTCGCGTTCGATCGGCGAGAGGGTGGTCATGACTTCCTCCGGCAGCGGTACTTCGGGGAATCCCCCGGGACCGCCGTTGGTGTGCACTCCGATGACCCGTGCGGGGGCGATCCTGGCGACTTCCGGGGCCACGGCAGCGCCGATGTCGCCTCCTTGAGTGCCGTAACGGTCGTACCCGAGCCGCGTCATCAGTTCGTTCCACGCGGTGGCGATTCATGTTGTGGTCCAGCCAGATTCGGATATCGGTCCGGAGAAGCCGAACCCGGGTAGTGCGGGAATCACCACGTCGAAAGCGTCCCCGCGGTCTCCGCCGTGGGCCGTGGGATTGGTCAGCGGGCCGATCACGTCGAGGAATTCCACCACTGAGCCCGGCCACCCATGGGTCAAGATCAGCGGCAACGCATCGGGCTCTGTTGAGCGTACGTGCATGAAATGGATCCGTTGCCCGTCGATGATCGTGGTGAATTGCGGGATCTGGTTGAGTTCGCGTTCGGCGGCTCTCCAGTCGTAGTCGTTTCGCCAGTAATCACTGAGTTCGCGCAGCCACGCCACCGGCACACCCGTATCCCATCCGTCGCCGGGAAGCACTGGTGGCCAACGTGTCTCGTCGAGGCGACGATGCAGCCGATCAATCTCAGCCTGTTCGATTTCAATCCGGAACGGCAGGACGTCGCTGTGGTTATTGGTCATGACGGCGACGTTAGACACGGCATAGGACCGTTTCTGTCCTAAGACTCGTGCCGAGCACTCCACGAGGGATGCTGACTGCCGGCACGGCCATGCGGTCGTTCACCTGGCAGACACCTGCCGGTTGACCGCCGGTGCTAATGCTTAGCCCATGATTGTGCGCCCAAAGCCATTGGTAACTGCGGGGATTGTCCTGATCACGATGGCCGCCACGTCCTGCTCATCCGGTTCGAACGCGTCGTCGCCATCCGGCGCGAGCACCCCATCGACCCCGCCGGTGGCGGCCCAGCTGACCACAGGGGTCGATCAGCCGCTCACTCTCACACCCTCCCAGCTACTGGCGGCGACCGGTGGCACAACGCCCGTAGCGTTCGCTTCGCCCGGGCACGGAAAGATCGGCTACGGGAGCGGCGGCGCGATGGTCTATACCCCGGAGAAGGGCTTCTCGGGCACCGACGAACTGAAGGTGACCACTGCAGAAGCGGTCAAGCTGTACGCCGTCGACACTCCGCCGATCGCCACCGTCGGTGGGGTGGCGATCGAAAGCAGCGCCGACGGCTCGGCAATCGCCGCCGTCCCCGGCAGCACCGACGAGGTCTACGGGCTCAGCGACCGCGGTCCCAACGTCGACGGCCGTACCGACGACGAGAAGGTGTTGCCCGTCCCCGACTTTCAGCCCCGAATCAACGAGTACAAGCTCAGCGACGGGACCGCCACGGTCGAGAAGACCATCGGGCTGACGGGTACCGACGGCGCACCATTGCGCGGGCTCGTCGATCCGCAGGCGAACACCGGCGAGACGTTGGTGGACATGAACGGCGCACCACTGCCGACGTCCGATCACGGCCTCGACACCGAGGGTCTCGTCGCGCTGGCCGACGGCACCTTCTGGGTGTCCGATGAGTACGGGCCGTTCCTCGTCCACTTCGACGCGGCAGGCAAGGAGCTCGAACGGTTGTCGCCGTTCGACGGCACGCTGCCACGCGAATTGTCGCTTCGCACACCGAATCAGGGGATGGAGGGCCTGACGATCACCCCCGACGCCTCCACGTTGGTGGGGATCATGCAGTCGGCGCTCAAGACGACAGGGCTGGAAGGCTCCGCGAAGTCGGTGGCGTTCACCCGCATCGTCACGGTCAACCTGGCCACCAAGGCCGTCAGCGAATACCTGTACCCGCTGGCCAATCCGCAGGTGACCAAGGTCGCGGTTTCGGAGATCACCGCGCTGACCAACACGACGTTCCTCGTCGACGAGCGCGACGGCAAGCTGGCACCTGGCGCCGACAAGAAGGTCTACGTCGCCGACATCTCCGGGGCCACCGATGTCGGTCCCAAGGCGTCGGTGCCGGGTGCGACGTACAGCGCCGACGCGGGCGGACTGCAGGTGGGTGGCAAGGCCATCGAGACGGCGATCGGGGTCACCACCGACACCGAGGCCGTCGCGGCCTTGAAGGCCAAGGGCATCACGACGGTGACCAAGACGCTCAAGCTGGATCTGGGCGGTTTGTTGACCGAGCTCAACGCCAAGGGCGAATTCTTCGGCCACGACAAGGTGGAGGGCCTCGCCACTTCGGACGGTGGAAACACGCTGACGATCTCCAACGACAGCGACTTCGGTCTGGCCGGCCTGGCCTCCGAGACGCCGCCGTTCACCTTGAAGCCGAAGACGCTCGCCAACGGCAGGCAGGACACCGGCGAATTCCTCGTCGTCGACACCACCAAGTTGCCAGCCAAGACCCAGACGACGACGGTGTCCATCAAAGTCGGGCCCTGACCGAGGGCGGCCCGCCGGCCCCGACTATCCAGAAAACTCCCTGGAACAGCGTCAACACCCGTATTCCCCAAAGCGTCGACCAATTCGGGTTTTCGCTATGAGCTGGGAGCGGATGCCCCACGGCAGTGACCGTCGTAGCGTGGAGTCGTGACATCGTCTAACAAACTCGCGCGCACGCTCGGCGAACTCCGTGCCTCCGGGCATCGCGAGCGCGGCGTCAAGCAGGAAATCCGGGAGAACCTCCTCGCCGCACTGGCCGACGGCCGCGACGTATGGCCGGGCATCTTCGGCTTCGAGGACACCGTCCTGCCCCAACTGGAGCGCGCGCTGATCGCGGGACACGACCTGGTCCTGCTCGGGGAGCGCGGGCAGGGCAAGACGCGACTGCTGCGCGCACTGACCGGTCTGCTCGACGAGTGGACGCCCGTGATCGCGGGGTCCGAGCTCAACGAGCATCCGTACACGCCCATCACGCCTGAGTCGATCCGTCGCGCTGCCGATTCTGGCGACGACCTGCCCGTGGCGTGGAAGCACCGCAGCGAGCGCTACAGCGAGAAGCTGGCGACGCCCGACACCAGCGTCGCGGACCTCGTCGGCGACATCGACCCCATCAAGGTGGCCGAGGGCCGCAGCCTCGGTGACCCGGAGACCATCGCGTTCGGCCTGATCCCGCGCGCGCACCGCGGCATCGTCGCCATCAACGAGCTGCCCGACCTCGCGGAGCGCATCCAGGTGTCGATGCTCAACGTGATGGAGGAGCGCGACATCCAGGTGCGCGGCTACACGCTGCGCCTGCCGCTCGACGTGCTCGTGGTGGCCAGTGCCAACCCCGAGGACTACACCAACCGCGGCCGGATCATCACGCCGCTCAAGGACCGGTTCGGCGCCGAGGTCCGCACTCACTACCCGTTGCAGCTCGAGGCCGAGGTCAGCGTCATCAAGCAGGAGGCGCACCTGGCCGCGGCGGTGCCCGACTATCTGCTTCAGACGTTGGCGCGGTTCGCCAGGAACCTTCGCGAATCGCAGTCGGTCGATCAGCGCTCCGGTGTGTCGGCCCGGTTCGCGATCGCGGCCGCCGAGACCGTCGCCGCGGCGGCACGGCACCGCTCGACGATCCTCGGCGAGGACGAGCCGGTGGCGCGCGTGGTGGATCTCGCCACCGTGATCGACGTGCTGCGCGGCAAGCTGGAGTTCGAGTCCGGCGAGGAGGGCCGCGAGCAGGCCGTCCTCGAACACCTGTTGAGGCGGGCCACCGCCGACACGGCGCAACGGCTCCTCGGTGGCATCGACGTCGGCCCGCTGGTTGTCGCCGTCGAAGAGGGTTCGCCCGTCACGACCGGCGAGCGCGTCTCGGCCAAGGACGTTCTCGCGGCGCTGCCCGACCTGCCCGTGCTGGATGCCATCGCCGAGCGCCTCGGCGCGACGACCGACGGCGAACGCGCCGCCGCCGCCGAGCTGGCGCTCGAGGCGTTGTATCTGGCCAAGCGCATCGACAAGGTGTCCGGCGACGGCGAAACCGTCTATGGCTAAACGGACGTCGCGCTACTCGCGATACAGCGGCGGCCCCGACCCGTTGGCTCCGCCGGTCGACCTGCGCGAGGCGCTCGAACAGATCGGCCAGGAGGTCATGGAGGGCAGCTCGCCGCGGCGGGCCTTGTCCGAAATGCTGCGGCGCGGCACCAAGAACATGACCGGCTCCGACCGGCTTGCCGCCGAAGCCAACCGCAAGCGCCGGGAACTGTTGAAGCGCAACAACCTCGACGGCACGTTGGCCGAGATCAAGAAGCTGCTCGACGAGGCCGTGCTGGCCGAGCGCAAGGAGTTGGCCCGCGCGCTCGATGACGACGCCCGGTTCGGCGAACTGCAGCTCGAGTCGCTGTCGCCGTCGCCCGCCAAGGCCGTCCAGGAGCTATCCGAGTACGAGTGGCGCAGCCCGGAGGCGCAACAGAAGTACGAGCAGATCAAGGACCTGATGGGTCGCGAGATGCTCGATCAGCGGTTCGCAGGCATGAAGCAGGCGCTGGAGAACGCCACCGACGAGGATCGTCAGCAGATCAACGAGATGCTCGACGATCTGAATGACTTGCTGGACAAGCATTCTCGCGGCGAGGACTCGCCTCAAGACTTTCAAGACTTCATGGACAAGTACGGCGAGTACTTTCCGGAGAACCCGAAGGACATCGACGAGCTGCTCGACTCACTGGCCAAGCGGGCGGCCGCGGCGCAGCGGTTCCGCAACAGCCTGTCCGCCGACCAGCGGGCCGAGCTGGATTCGTTGGCGCAGCAGGCATTCGGCTCGCCATCGCTGCAGAATGCGCTCAACCGTCTCGATTCGCACCTACAAGCCGCGCGGCCCGGTGAGGATTGGTCGGGCTCGGAGCGGTTCTCGGGCGACAACCCGATGGGCATGGGGGAGGGCGCTCAGGCGATGGCCGACATCGGCGAGCTCGAGCAGCTCGCCGAGCAACTGTCGCAGAGTTACTCCGGCGCCACGATGGACGACGTCGACCTGGACATGCTGGCCCGCCAACTCGGTGAGGACGCGGCGGTCGACGCTAGGACGCTTGCCGAACTCGAACGCACGCTGATGAACCAGGGCTTCCTGGACCGCGGTTCCGACGGTCAATGGCGCCTCTCACCCAAGGCCATGCGGCAGCTCGGGCAGGCCGCCCTGCGCGACGTCGCGCAACGACTGTCGGGTCACCACGGCCAACGTGACACACGTCGCGCTGGCGCGGCAGGGGAGCTCACGGGGGCGACGCGGCCATGGCAGTTCGGCGACACCGAACCGTGGAACGTCACCAGGACGCTCACCAACGCGGTGCTGCGCCAAGCCGGGACGGGCGTCGCCGAGCTGCCCATGCGGCTCACGGTGGAAGACGTCGAGATCTCCGAGACCGAGACGCGCACCCAGGCCGTGGTGGCGCTGCTCGTCGACACGTCGTTCTCGATGGTGATGGAGAACCGGTGGCTGCCGATGAAGCGGACCGCGCTGGCGCTCAACCATCTGGTGAGCACCCGGTTCCGCGCCGACTCGCTGCAGATCATCGCGTTCGGTCGCTACGCGCGGACGGTGACACCAGGAGAGTTGGCCGGGCTGGAAGGCGTCTACGAGCAGGGCACCAACCTGCACCACGCGCTTGCCTTGGCGGGCAGACACTTGCGCCGCCACCCGAACGCTCAGCCGGTGGTGCTCGTCGTCACCGACGGCGAGCCGACCGCGCACCTCGAGGACTACGGCGACGGGGACGGCACGTCGGTCTTCTTCGACTACCCGCCGCACCCGCTGACCATCGCGCACACCGTGCGAGGTTTCGACGACGTCGCCCGGCTGGGCGCGCAGGTGACGATCTTCCGGCTCGGTAGTGATCCCGGTCTCGCGCGGTTCATCGACCAGGTCGCGCGGCGGGTGGAGGGACGCGTCGTAGTGCCCGAGTTGGACGGACTGGGTGCCGCCGTGGTGAGTGACTACCTGCGGTCCCGCAAACGGCGCTAGCAGGTTGCCTAGAGGCGTCGATCCGGTGTTTCTCGCGGCTCTCACGATCTCAGCAAATACTTCCCGGCGATCGTCGATATCGACCCGCCTGCATCGGCAGTCGAGGTCCCGTGCTGGATAGCCGCTATATCCCATGTTTCAGGCCTTTCTAAGGTATGTTCTCAGCAAATGCATACGCGGTCCGCTGGTCCGCACCCGGGAAGGAACTCACCATGATTTGGGCCAAGACTCCTGCAGCTGCGAGTTCGATATTCTGCGCGGTGTGCATTGCCACGGCGGCGGTGCTCCCGGCCGTCGGACCGGCGGCAGACCGGCTCGCGAACGCGGTGTCCGCCGACGTGAACCTGAAGGTCAATTGGGGCGCTCTGGCGAACTTCGATGCCGTACCGATCTTTCAGGCAGCCGCAGCCGGCGACCCGACAGCTATCTTCGCGTTGGGTTCGCTGAATGCGATACCGGCCTACCTCACATTTGGCTTGACCGGCAACACCGATGCGCTCGCAGCCCTCGATAGTCTCAGCGCGGTACCGGTGTACGCGGCCGCCCAGGCAGCGGGCACCGGTGACCCGGCCCTCCTGGCCGGTATCGATGCTTTCAGCGGCGTGCCCTCGCTTCAGGCCATCGCGAACGGTGACCGGACCGGCTACTACGGTCTCGACTCCACGAATGCAACGCAGGCCTTCGACAAATGGGCGGCCTCCAACTACACCGACCTGAGTGCCTTCGAGCCAAGCGATACGAACGCCGGCTACGCCGCGCTGAGTGGGGCGAACACCTGGTCGAAGGCAAACGCGTCCGGCAACGTCGCGGACCTCGCAGGCATCGACGCCTTCAGTGCCATCCCGGCACTCCAGACGCTGGGGAATCCGGCCTCCACGCAGGCAGACATCTGGGCGGCGCAGCGGAGCCTGGCCTCGGTCAGCGCCATTCCCGAGTACCAGGATGCCCCGGTGCCGGATCCAGATGCCCCGCCGTCGGGCGATTCCCTCGCCTTGGCGAAGACCACGTCGGTCGAGACTCCGGCGGCGGCCATCGAAGAGACGACCAAGAAGTCGTCGAACGGATCTTATTCAGCCAAGTTCACGCCGGCGGGGGCCCCCGTCCTCTTCGGCAGCGGCGGTGGCAAGAACGCTGCCGACAACGGCATCCGCGGGTGGGGAGACGCTGTCAATGGACTTCGTGCGTCGGTCGGTCTCGGGCCGGACCCGTCGACACAGAGTGCAGATCCCGGTACCGGCGGAGCCACCCCGTAGGAGTACCTCCAGCCAGACAAACACATCGGCCCCTTCCATTGCGGAAGGGGCCGATGCGTTTCGAACAGGTCTTGGCCGGGAGTCAGCCGGCGCTCTTGCGCTTCTTGCGCTTGATGCCGACGCTGCCCCACAGCGAGAAGCCGCGGATGGTGACGTGCGGAGCGCCAGGTGAGCCGAGCCCGCCGACGTGGTCGAACGCACCCATCACGCCGACGCCGCGGACGTCGACGTTCACCTCCGGTGGCAACAGGATGGTCTGCCCGCCGAAGATCGAATACGAATGGATCTCCACGTCCGGTGAGGTGAAGTCGGCATAGCGGAGATCGATCACGCCGCCGCCGAACAGGGCCACCGACGTCAACCGCTTCGGTACGTTCCAGCGCCCGCGCCGTTCGAAGCCGCTCATGATCGCCAGCAGCAATGTGGACGGCGCAGGCCGGGCGGGCCCTGCCCTAGGTGGGGTCGCGGTGCCAGGCAGGTCCGCACTCAGCCGGGCCAGGTCGCCGTAGGTCTGCGCCGCGTACGCCTTGGCGAGGCGGTCCTCGTACTCAGTCATCGGAAGCCGACCCTGTGCGGCCGCATCGGTGAGCAGTTGCGCAACCTGAATGCGATCGGTGTCGGCAGCGCGCATGGATCCGTTGCGCGACGCGGGAGTGCTCATCAGAGATGAGCCTACGACGATCGCTGGCGCACGCAAGGTTGTTGCCCAAATCGTGCCCTCGCCTGCCACGGCGAAGCAGTTAGCCAGGCGCTGACCGGCCGTGACTCAGCTGGTTGGTGGGGTTGTGCGAAAACACTCGCCTGCCTTGGGAAGCCGGCCACGCTGGCACGCTCACACCGCGTGGAGCAAAAAGCCGACCACCCCCGCCAAAGCCTCGGGCTCCAACGGGGGTGGTGGGTCAAATTGTCTTACTCGGCCGGGAACGCCTTCTCCCACGCACCACCATTGACGGCGGTAACGCCCTGTTCCCACGCACCGTTGCCATCACCGGCGGGGTCGAACGCCTTCTCCCACGGGCCGAATGACGTCAGTTCGTTCCAGACTGGCGCGTTGGTGCCGTCGTTGTTTATGTCACCAACGCAGGGCGCGCAGCTAAAGTCCATGCCGGGGCCGGCCATTGCCGGCGCGGCGAAGGCGAGTGGGGCTGCAATCGCCGCGGCAGCGATAGCGGCGCGTCGAATAAACATTTCTTGTCCTTTGCGTCGTGCGCCCGATGACCCCGGCGCCGGGTGCTCGTGTTCGCTAACAGCTTCCCTCAAGGTAGTACACAGACGGCCCAAGCGCCAGCGCAAACTTCACGCAAACGTTAACTTATAGCAAAGTGGATGAAATGCCGCGACCCAGGTCGCCGCACCGTCACCTTCGCCCCAGGAAACTCCTGCCCAGCCCAGATTAGGTATGAACGCGCGGGTCAGCAGTTCGGCTCGTCGCGTGTCGCGGCCGTCATCGCGGTCTTATGTCGGGTTGACCTGCGCCAACATGGCTCCGCGGCCGTCCTCCCGTCAACGTTCCACGACCACCGACCCGCTGTTTTCAGGATTGGGCCGCCACGGCCCAGTTCGGCAGGCGCTTCTGCAAGAACGCCATCATGCCCTCGCGGGCCTCCTCGGAGACGAACAGCTCCGCCGACTGCTTGGCGAGCTCGTCGGCGTGCCGGTCGAAGTCCGCGAGGATCGATGCCGTGGTGAGTGCCTTCGACGCGGCAAGGCCCTGCGGCGAGCCCTTGGCGATGTTTTCGATCAGCGCTTCCACAGCTGCGGCCATGCCCTCGGCGGAATCGGCGGCCTGTGTGATCAGTCCGATCGCTGCAGCCTCCACTGTGTCGAACTTCTCGCCCGTGACGAAGTACCGGCCCGCCGCGCGCGGACTCATCTTCGGCAGCAGGGTCAACGAGATGATCGACGGCGCAACGCCGATGCGGGCCTCGGTGAGTGCGAACGTGCTTGCAGGCCCGGCCACGACGAGGTCGCACGCGCCGATCAGGCCGAGACCGCCTGCCCGCACGTGGCCGTTCACGGCGGCAATGACGGGGATCGGCACTTCCAGGATCGCGCGCAGCAGGTGGGTCATCTCGTGTGCTCGGTGTACGGCGACGTCAGCCGGATCGGCATCCTGCTTGCCGGAAGTGGCTTGTGCGAGGTCGGCGCCCGCGCAGAACGTGGTGCCGGTGTGCGTGAGCACGACGGCGCGCACGCCGGACTCCTCGGCGGCGTCGCTCAGTCCCTGCTGGAGTTGATGCACCAGGGCGGTCGACAGCGCGTTGTGATTGTGCGGCGAGTCCAGCACGATGCGCGCGGCCGCGCCCTGGACGGTGTAGTGGACCAGCGAGGGCATCAGTAGGACCGAGGGAGGCCCAGCGACGTCTGGGCGACGAAGTTGAGGATCATTTCGCGGCTCACCGGGGCGATCCGGGCCAGCCGCGACGCTGTGAGCACCGAGGCGATGCCGTATTCCTTGGTGAGCCCGTTACCGCCGAGGCTCTGAACGGCCTGGTCCACGGCGCGGACCGATGCCTCGCCCGCGGCGTACTTGGCCATGTTCGCCGCCTCGGCCGCGCCGCCGTCGTCGCCGAGGTCGTAGAGCGTGGCGGCCTTCTGCATCATCAGCTTGGCCAATTCGATCTCGATGTGGTTCTGCGCCAACGGGTGTGAGATGCCCTGGTGTGCACCGATCGGAGTCTTCCACACCTGCCGGGTCTTGACGTACTCCGTGGCCTTGTTGATGGCGAAACGGCCCATCCCGACGGCGCTCGCCGCGCCCATGATGCGCTCCGGGTTCAAGCCCGCGAACAACTGGGCGATCGCCGCGTCCTCGGATCCGACGAGAGCGTCTGCAGGCAGTCGGACGTCGTCGAGGAACAGCTGGAACTGGTTCTCCGGGCTGACGATCTCCATGTCGATCGCGGTCCAGGAGAGGCCAGGAGTATCCGTCGGCACCACGAACAGCGCGGGCTTCAGGTTGCCGGTCTTGGCCTCTTCCGTGCGGCCGACCACCAGGATCGCCTGCGCCTGGTCCACCCCGGAGATGAAGACCTTCTGCCCGGACAGGATCCAGTCGCTGCCGTCACGGCGCGCGGTCGTGGTGATCTTGTGCGAGTTCGAGCCCGCGTCGGGCTCGGTGATGGCGAAGGCCATCGTGATGCTGCCATCGGCGATGCCGGGGATCCAGCGCTTCTTCTGTTCCTCGGTGCCGAACTTGCTGATGATGGTGCCGTTGATGGCGGGGGAGACCACCATCAGCAGCAGCGCGCAGCCATTGGCCGACATCTCCTCCATGACCAGCGAGAGCTCATACATGCCCGCGCCGCCGCCGCCGTACTCCTCGGGCAGGTTGACCCCGATGAAGCCGAGCTTGCCTGCCTCACTCCACAATTCGGTGGTGTGCGCACCGGACCGGGCCTTCCCCAGGTAGTATTTCTCGCCGTAGTTGGCGGCGAACTGTGAAACGGCCTTGCGCAGTTCCTTCTGTTCATCGGTCTCGACGAAGCTCATCAGTGTTCCTTCTGCTCGGGGTCTTCGGTGTCTTCTACACGAGCGAGTACGGCGCCGACGTCGACCTGTTGGCCGGCCGCGACGTTCAGCTCGGCGAGCACACCACCGCTCGGGGCGGTGATGGTGTGCTCCATCTTCATCGCCTCCAGCCAGATCAGCGGCTGGCCGGCCGTCACCTGGTCGCCGATTGCCGCGCCGACGCGGATCACCGACCCAGGCATCGGGGCCAACAACGAGCCTTGCGCAACGGCGGCATCCGGATCGGGGAAGCGGGGCTGGGCCATCAGCCGGACCGGTCCAAGTGGGCCGTCGACGAAGACGTCCTGGGATCCGGGGGAGCCGTACCTGGCGACGTCGAACGGGCGCTCGACACCACTTGTCGTCAGCACCACCTGGTCGGACCTCGACGACACCAGCGTCACGTCGTCGAAGTCCGGCAGTTCCAACCGACCGCGGACGAAGCGGTACCGGATCTCGTAGTCGTCGTCGGCGTCGGCGAAGCGCTTGGTCTGGTAGCCCGACGACATGTTGCGCCACCCGCTCGGCAGATCGGCCAAAGCCGTTGCGGTCCGTCGGTTTTCGGCAGCTTCGGCAAGAGCCGCGGCCAGCGCGGAGAGCTTCGCGGCGGACTGGTCGGCCAGCGGCTCCGCCAGCTTGGCCAGGTCGTGGGTGTCGAAGAAGGCGGTGTCGGTGGCGCCGTCGAGGAACGCTGGGTGGCGCAGCACGTTGACGAGCAGGTCGCGGTTGGTCCGAATGCCGTGCAGGCGGGTGCGCGCCAGGGCGTCGGCCAGAATGCCCGCAGCCTGCCGCCGCGTTGGGGCGTAGGAGATCACCTTGGCCAGCATCGGGTCGTAGAACACCGACACAGAAGAGCCGTCCACGATGCCGGAGTCGACACGTACCCCGGGGCGGTCCAGCGTGCCGAACTCGGTGCGGGTGCCTGGCACGTCGAACCGGTGGACCGCGCCGGCCTGCGGCTGCCAGTTCTTGGCCGGGTCCTCGGCGTAGAGTCGCGCCTCGATCGAATGACCGCGAGCGGCAGGCGGTTCAGCGGGTAGACGGCCGCCCGACGCGACGTCGAGCTGCAACTCGACAAGATCGAGGCCGGTGGTCTCCTCGGTCACCGGATGCTCCACCTGAAGCCTGGTGTTCATCTCGAGGAAGAAGAAGTCGCCTGCCTCGTCCGCCATGAATTCGACGGTGCCCGCGCCGGTGTAGCCGATCGCCTCCGCGGACAGGCGCGCCGCGTCGAAGAGCTTGGCGCGCATGCCCGGTGTGCGCTCGACGAGCGGCGACGGCGCCTCTTCGATGATCTTCTGGTGTCGGCGCTGAATCGAGCATTCGCGTTCGCCGACCGCCCAGACGGTGCCGTGTGCGTCGGCCATCACCTGGACCTCGACGTGATGGCCGGTGGCCAGGTAGCGCTCGCAGAACACTTCTGCGTCGCCGAACGCCGACTGTGCCTCGCGTTGGGCGGCCTCGACCTGCCCGGGTAGCTCGGCCAGGTCGCGCACGACGCGCATGCCTCGGCCGCCCCCACCGGCCGACGCCTTGATCAGTACCGGCAGTTGCGCGGCGGTGACAGTGTCGGGGTCGAGCTCGTCGAGAACCGGCACCCCCGCGGCGGCCATCATCTTCTTGGCCTCGATCTTGGAGCCCATCGCCTGCACCGCCGCGACGGGCGGCCCGATCCAGATCAACCCGGCCTGTTGCACGGCCGCCGCGAATTCGGCGTTCTCCGAGAGGAATCCGTAGCCGGGATGGATGGCGTCGGCATCCGACGCAAGGGCTGCGACGAGGAGTTGCTCCACGTCGAGATAGCCGTTGTTGCCGTCGAGTCGAACCCGGACGTCGGCCTCGGCGACGTGGGGGCTGGCGGTGTCCGGCTCGGTGTAGACGGCGACGGTGCCGATCCCGAGGCGGCGGCAGCTGGCGAACACGCGGCGGGCGATCTCACCGCGGTTGGCGACCAGGACTCGGGTGATGGTCATCTCGTTCCCTCCGCGATTTGTGCACGCGGAGTGGCGCCCCACCGCGGCTGAACGTGCACAAATCGCTGACATGGTGGGCCTCACATCCGGAAGACGCCGAAGTTCGACGTCCCCTCGATCGGGCCGTTGGCGATGGCGGACAGGCACATTCCGAGCACGGTGCGGGTGTCGCGGGGATCGATCACGCCGTCGTCGTAGAGCATGCCGGACAAGACCATGGGCAACGACTCGGCTTCGATCTGACCCTCGATCGCCGCCCGCAGTGCGGCGTCGGCGTCTTCGTCGACCTGCTGGCCGCGGGCCTCGGCGGCGGCCCGGCTCACGATCGACAGCACGCCGGCGAGTTGGGCGCCACCCATCACCGCGGACTTCGCGCTCGGCCACGCGAACAGGAAGCGGGGGTCATAGGCGCGGCCGCACATGCCGTAGTGGCCCGCCCCGTACGATGCGCCGATCAGCAGCGAGAGGTGCGGCACGGTCGAGTTGGAGACGGCGTTGATCATCATCGCACCGTGCTTGATCATCCCGCCTTCCTCATACTTGCGCCCGACCATGTAGCCGGTCGTGTTGTGCAGGAAGAGAAGTGGTGTGTCGGAACGGTTCGCCAACTGGATGAACTGGGTGGCCTTCTGGCTCTCCTCGCTGAACAGCACACCGCGGGCGTTGGCGAGGATGCCGATCGGATAACCGTGCAGGGTGGCCCACCCGGTCACGAGCGAGCCGCCGTAGAGCGGTTTGAACTCGTCGAACTCCGACCCGTCGACGATGCGGGCAATCACGTCGCGCGGATCGAACGGGATGCGCAGATCGGCTGGCACGATGCCGATGAGCTCCTCGGCGTCGAACAGAGGACCGCTGACCGGACCCGGCGTCGGGCCCTGCTTGCGCCAGTTCAATCGGGCCACGATCCGGCGAGCGATCCGGATGGCGTCGAGTTCGTCGACGGCGAAGTAGTCGGCAAGGCCCGATATGCGAGCGTGCATCTCGGCTCCGCCAAGGGATTCGTCGTCGGACTCCTCGCCGGTGGCCATCTTCACCAGCGGCGGTCCGGCGAGGAACACCTTCGATCGTTCCTTGATCATCACCACGTGGTCCGACATGCCGGGGACATAGGCGCCGCCCGCGGTCGAGTTGCCGAACACCAATGCAATCGTGGGAATACCCGCGGCTGACAGTTGGGTCAGGTCGCGGAACATCCGCCCGCCAGGGACGAAGATCTCCTTCTGGGTGGGCAGGTCCGCTCCGCCCGACTCGACCAGCGAGATCACCGGCAGCCGATTCTCGCGTGCGATCTGGTTGGCGCGCAGGATCTTCTTCAACGTCCACGGGTTGCTGGTGCCGCCCTTGACCGTCGGGTCGTTGGAGACGATCAGGCACTCGACGCCCTCGATGACGCCGATGCCCACCACCACGCTGGCTCCGACCGTGAAGGCGGTGCCCCACGCGGCGAGCGGGCTCAGTTCCAGGAACGGCGAGTCCGGGTCGAGCAGCAGGTCGAGCCGTTCACGGGCAGTGAACTTGCCGCGGGCGTGGTGGCGGTCGACGTACTTGGCGCCGCCGCCGGCCAGCGCCTTGGCGTGCTCGGCGTCGACTTCGGCGAGCTTGGCGGTCATGGTCTCGGCGGCGTCGGCGTAAGCGGCCGAGCGTGGGTCGAGCGTCGACTTCAACTGTGTCATGCGCGATCCGCTCCGCTACTCGCTCGTGTCATGACTGGAATCCAAGGGTTTTCGCCGCGAGGCCGGTCAGAATCTCGGTGGTACCGCCGCCGATGCCGATGATGCGCATGTCGCGGTACTGGCGTTCGATCTCGGACTCGGCCATGTAGCCCATTCCACCGAACAACTGCACGGCCGCGTTGGCCACCCACTCGCCGGACTCGACGGCGGTGTTCTTGGCGAAGCACACCTCGGTGATCAGGTTGGTGTCACCCTGTTCCTGCCGTTCGACCAGCGCGCGGGTGTACACCCGCGCAACGTCGACCCGGCGCGCCATCTCGGCCAGCGTGTTCTGCACCGACTGCCGCGAGATCAGCGGTCTGCCGAAGGTCTCCCGATCACGACACCACTGCACGGTCAGGTCCAGGCAGCGTTGCGCGCTCGAATACGCCTGCGCCGCAAGGCCGACCCGCTCGCTGACGAATGCGGCGGCGATCTGCAGGAAGCCGCTGTTCTCGGCTCCGATCAGGTTCGCCACGGGCACCCGCACGTCGGTGTAGGACAACTCGGCGGTGTCCGACGAGCGCCAGCCCATCTTCTCCAGCTTGCGGGTGACCTCGAAACCCGGCGCGGCCTTGTCCACGACGATCAGCGAAACACCTGCCGCGCCAGGCCCGCCGGTGCGGGCGGCAGTCACCACGAAGTCGGCGCGCACGCCGGATGTGATGTAGGTCTTCGCGCCGTTGATGATGTAGTCGTCGCCATCGCGGGTGGCCCTGGTAGTGAGGTGCCCGACGTCGGACCCGCCGCCCGGCTCGGTGATCGCCAGCGAGCCGATCTTCTCGCCGGACAACGTCGGTCGCACGTAGGTGTCGATCAGTCGTTGGTCACCGGAGGCGATCATGTGCGGCACGGCGATACCGCACGTGAACAACGAGGCGAACACCCCGCCCGGTGCGCCCGCCTGATGGATCTCCTCACAGATGACCACCGCGTCGGCACTGTCTCCGCCGCCCCCGCCGACCGCCTCGGGAAACTGCGCTCCGAGCAGGCCGGCCTGGCCTGCCTTGCGGTGCAGTTCCCTTGGCAGGTCGCAGGTGCGTTCCCACTCGTCGATGTTCGGGACGATCTCGCGTTCGGTGAAGTCGCGCACCGTCTTTCGAAGTGCCTCGCGCTCGGGCGTGGTCCAGATGCTCATGACAGGAACTCCTGTGGGATGTCGATGTGGCGGGACCGAAGCCATTCGCCAAGGCCCTTGGCTTGCGGGTCGAAGCGGGCCTGGTAGGCCACGCCCTTCCCGAGGATGCCCTCGATGACGAAGTTCACCGCGCGCAGGTTGGGCAGCAGGTGGCGGGTGACCATCAGGTCGGCCGTCTCCGGCAGCAGCGCGCGCAGTTTGTCGACGGTCAACGTGTGCGCGAGCCAGCGCCACTGCTCACCGGTGCGCACCCACACCCCGACGTTGGCGCTGCCGCCCTTGTCGCCGCTGCGTGCTCCGGCGACGAAACCCAAAGGTGCGCGGCGGGTCTCGCCGAACGGCATCGGTTCTGGCAACGCGAACGGTCCGACCGGCTCGAGCACCTTGGTCTCGGTGGCGGCGGGAATGTCGGTGCGCGTGCCATCGGCGTGCATCGCGACGTGAGGTACCTCGGTCGCGTCGACGTAGCCAGGGGTGAACACACCGTACACCTGGCCGTCGCCCGGCGGTGCGGTTGACGTGAATCCCGGGTAGCTCGCCAATGCCAATTCGACTGCGGCGGAGGAGAAGTGGCGTCCGACATTCGCAGGATCGGGGTCGCGGACCACGCAGCGCAGCAGCGCGCTGGCCGCTTCCTCGGTGTCGGCGTCGGGATGGTCGGTGCGCGCCAGCGTCCACTCCAGCTCCGCGGGCTTGACCGTGAGGTTCGCCTCCAGCTGGCGTTTCACCAAGTCGGCCTTGGCGTCGATGTCCAGGCCGGTCAGCACGAACGTCGTCGCGTTGCGGAAGCCGCCGATGGCGTTCAGCGACACCTTGAGCGTCGGTGGTGGCGGCTCGCCCCTGACTCCGCTGATGCGTACCCGGTCGGGTCCTTCGTCGCGCAGGGCCAGGCTGTCGACTCGCAGTGTCACGTCGGGGTTGGCGTAGCGCGCCCCGCCGATCTCGTAGAGCAGCTGTGCGGTGACGGTGTCGACGCTGACCAGGCCGCCGGTGCCGGGATGCTTGGTGATCACCGACGATCCGTCGGCGTCGATCTCGGCGATCGGGAAGCCGGTGTTGAGGAGGTCGGGAACTTCGGTGAAGAAGGCGTAGTTGCCGCCGGTGGCCTGGACGCCGCATTCGATGACGTGGCCCGCGGCCACCGCTCCGGCGAGGGCGTCGTAGTCGGTGCGGTTCCAGCCGAAGTGGGCCGCGGCGGGCCCGACGATCACCGAGGCGTCCGTGACCCGGCCCGTGACGACGACGTCGGCGCCCGCGTTCAGACAGTCGACGATGCCCCAGGCGCCGAGATAGGCGTTGGCCGAGAGCGGCGTTCCGAATCCGAGTTCCGCGGCGCGGCCGATCAGGTCGTCACCTTCGACGTGGGCGACCTTCGCGTCGAGTCCGAGCCGGTCGGCCAGCGCCCGGACGGCGGTGGCCAGCCCCGCGGGATTGAGGCCACCGGCATTGGCGACGATCCGAACGCCCTTGTCGAGCGCAGTACCGAGACACCCCTCGAGCTGGGTCAGAAACGTCTTCGCATAGCCGCGGTCGGGCGCCTTGGCCCGGTCGCGCGCCAGGATCAGCATCGTCAGTTCGGCGAGGTAGTCGCCGGTGACGTAGTCCAGTTCGCCGCCGATGAGCATCTCGCGCATCGCGGAATGCCGATCGCCGTAGAAGCCTGAGCAATTGCCGATCCGAACTGGTCCGATTTCTCGGCTCACTCGTTCTCCTAATCAGCTTGATTCAGCCAACCAACCACCCGGTAGATTAGTCGGTACCACCGGTCCCACGTCAAGCCGCGATTCGGCGTGTTCACTCGCGCTGGGTGCGGAAAAGCACGCCGAAATCCCTCCTTTTGGAGGCTACGCAGCTCACCGGCTATCCTGAGGGGCAATTGCCGACGCCCGAAGGTCTGCGCGGCTACCAGATTTTGATCCCATTGAAGAGGAGAGCCGATCATGGCTGTGCCCAAGCGCAGAATGTCGCGGTCGAACACCCGTAGCCGTCGCTCGCAGTGGAAGGCCACTGCAACCGATCTCGTCGGCGTCAACGTTGCCGGTCAACAGCACAAGGTGCCGCGTCGGCTGCTCAAGGCCGCCCGCCTCGGCCTGATCGACCTCGACCGCCGCTAGCTCGGCGCGCCTCTCAGCCCCCTCTCAGACAGTGGGTTGACACTGTGGCTGTGCGCATACTTGTCGTCGACGACGATCGCGCTGTGCGCGAATCCCTGCGCCGGTCGCTCGCCTTCAATGGTTACTCCGTCGAGTTGGCCCAGGATGGTCTGGAAGCCCTCGAGCGGATAGCCAGCGATCGACCGGACGCCCTGGTTCTCGACGTGATGATGCCGAGGCTGGACGGCCTCGAAGTCTGCCGTCAGCTCCGCAGCAGCGGCGATGACCTGCCCATTCTGGTGCTGACCGCACGCGACTCGGTATCCGAGCGGGTGGCCGGTCTCGACGCGGGCGCCGACGACTACCTGCCCAAGCCGTTCGCGCTCGAGGAGCTTCTCGCAAGGATGCGCGCGCTGCTGCGCCGCCGGACCGTCGACGAACACGCCGATTCCGCCGCCATGACGTTCTCCGACCTGAGCCTCGACCCGGTCACCAGGGAGGTCACCCGCGGGCAACGCCAGATCAGCCTGACCCGGACCGAGTTCTCGTTGCTGGAGATGCTGATCGCCAACCCGCGCCGGGTGCTGACCCGCAGCCGCATCCTCGAAGAGGTATGGGGTTTCGACTTCCCGACCTCCGGCAACGCACTCGAGGTATACGTCGGATACCTGCGCCGCAAGACCGAAGCCGAGGGGGAGTTGCGACTAATCCACACCGTACGAGGTGTGGGTTATGTGCTGCGCGAGACTCCACCCTGATGTCGGTGGTGAAGACGTGGAAGGAGTCGTTCCGCCGGGCGCCCCCGCTGCAAGCCTCCCTCCACGACGCCAGTTCCGTTTCGCTTCGGTGGCGGGTGATGCTGCTGGCCATGTCGATGGTGGCGATGGTCGTGGTGCTGATGGCACTCGCGGTCTACGCGGTGGTGTCGCGGGCGCTGTACGACGACATCGACAGCCAACTGCAAAGCCGCGCCCGGTTGCTCATCGAGAGCGGATCGTTGGCCGCCGATCCCGGCAAGGCCATCGAGGGCACGGCGTACTCCGACGTCAACGCCATGCTGGTGATCCCAGGCCGGACGATCTTCACCGCAAACCAGGAGGGGCAGACGCTACCTCTCGGTGATCCGGAGAAGGACGTCGTCCAGGGCAAGCTGCTGATGTCGCTGCGCACCACGAACCATCAGCGCGTGCTTGCCGTCCACCTGTCCAACGGCAGCTCACTGCTGATCTCGAAGAGCCTGGCGCCCACCGGTGAGGTGCTCAAACGGCTCGGCACCATCCTGCTCATCGTCGGCGGGCTTGGCATGGCGGTGGCGGCGATCGCGGGTGGGACGGTCGCGCGCACCGGGTTGCGACCTGTGGCGAGGCTCACCGAGGCCACCGAGCGGGTGGCGCGTACCGAAGATCTGCGGCCCATCCCGGTTCATGGCAACGACGAACTGGCCCGGCTGACCGAGGCGTTCAACATGATGTTGCGTGCGCTGGCCGAGTCGCGGGAACGCCAGGCGCGACTGGTGTCCGACGCCGGCCACGAGCTGCGCACGCCGCTGACGTCGCTGCGCACGAACGTGGAGTTGTTGATGGCCTCGATGGCGCCGGGTGCGCCGCGCCTGCCCGACGAGGAAATGGCCGGTCTGCAGTCCGACGTGATCGCCCAGATCGAGGAGTTGTCGACACTGGTCGGCGACCTGGTCGATCTGACCCGCGACGACGCCGGCGTCACGGTTCACGAGCCCGTCGACATGTCGGAGGTCGTGAACGGCAGTCTGGAACGGGTTCGGCGGCGCCGCAACGACATTGAATTCGACGTGTACGTCGAGGGCTGGCAGGTCTACGGCGACGCCGCCGGGCTGTCGCGGGCAGTGCTCAACCTGCTCGACAACGCCGCGAAGTGGAGCCCGCCAGGCGGTCGGGTGGGTGTGCGGCTGATCCGGTTCGACGCGGTCAACGCCGAACTCGTCGTGTCGGATCACGGGCCGGGCATCCCGCAGCAGGAGCGGAGGCTGGTGTTCGAGCGGTTCTACCGGTCCACCTCGGCGCGAGGGCTGCCAGGCTCGGGCCTGGGTCTGGCCATCGTCAAGCAGGTCGTGATGAAACACGGTGGGACGCTTCGGATCGAGGACACCGTGCCCGGCGGAGATCCGCCGGGGGCGTCGATTCACGTGGTGCTGCCAGGCAGACCCGGCGCGACACGCCCGCCGAACGCGGTGGACGGGATCGACACGAGCGCCGAGAATGGGTGAATCGGGCGGGAGTTCAAGCAAAGTCTCGGGATGTGCCGAATGTTCTCTAAGTCGATTCTCAGACCAGAGGGGCACTCTCATGATGCGCCGATCGTTCTACTCGTAAGACGGTTGTCGCAAACTACTCCAGGGAAGAGCACCGACCAGCAATGACGAATCAGCCGAGGTATTCGCCGCCGCCACCGCCCGGTCACCGCCCGGGCCCGTACGACCGCGTGGCGCCGGGCTACCCCGGCCAGCGCCCCGGTGTACCGCAGCAGTCCTATGACTGGCGCTATGCGACCCAACAACAGACCGCCCAGCAACAGGCCTACCGCGGTCCTCATGACCCGTATCGCGGCGCCCCCCAGACGCAGGGGATGCCCGGTCCGCATCTGCCGCCCGCCCCTCGGAAGCGTTCTCGCGCAGGGGCTTTGACCATCGGCGCACTCGCCATAGCGCTGGTCTCGGCCGGCGTCGGCGGCGGTGTTGCGACATTGGTAAGGCCGGACCATCCGACGATCTCCACTAGCGCCATCGGTGCGGCTCCCACCGTGCCCGCGGCCAGCCTGCCCGCCGGATCGGTCGAGCAGGTCGCGGCCAAGGTGGTTCCCAGCGTGGTCAAGCTGGAGACCGACATGGGAAAGCAGTCGGAGGAGGGGTCGGGCATCATCCTGTCGTCGGACGGCCTGATCCTGACCAACAACCACGTGGTGGCCGCGGCCAAAGACGGATCAGCCGGGGCTCCTTCAGGCGCCCCAGGCGCACCCGCCCCCACACAGACCAAGGTCACCTTCGCCGACGGCAACACCACGACGTTCACCGTGGTGGGCACCGATCCGAGCAGTGACATCGCCGTCGTGAGGGCGCAGGGCGCGTCCGGATTGACCCCGATCACCCTCGGCTCGTCGGCCAACCTTCGGGTCGGCCAGGACGTGGTCGCCATCGGTTCGCCACTCGGCCTCGAGGGCACGGTCACCACGGGCATCGTCAGCGCCCTCAACCGGCCGGTGGCCGCGGGCGGTGACGCACAGAACCAGAACACCGTGCTCGATGCCATCCAGACCGACGCAGCGATCAACCCGGGTAACTCGGGTGGTGCGCTGGTCAACATGAACGGCGAGCTGGTGGGCGTGAACTCGGCCATCGCGACGCTCGGCGGAGAATCGGCGTCGTCGCAGAGCGGTTCCATCGGCCTCGGCTTCGCCATCCCCGTCGACCAGGCCAAGCGCATCGCCGACGAACTGATCCAGAACGGCACGGCGTCGCACGCCTCCCTTGGCGTCCAGGTCGGGAACGACGCGGGTGCCGACGGCGCCAAGATCGTCGACGTGACCAGTGGTGGCGCGGCGTCTGCGGCGGGGCTTCCGAGCGGCGTCATCGTCACCAAGGTGGACGACCGAGTGATCAGCAGCGCCGACGCTCTGGTTGCCGCGGTTCGCTCAAAGGCGCCCGGTGACCAGGTGACGCTGACCTACCTCGACACGTCCGGCAAGCCGCAGACGGTGCAGGTCACGCTGGGGAAGGCGGCACAGTGACCATCGCAGCGGACCGCCCGGGCTTGAAAATGGCAACGCCCCTGTCGCCGTCGGGATATACGGTTGCGTTCATGGAACAGCCTGGGGAACTGGTCGGCCGTGCACTCGTCGTCGTCGTCGACGACCGAACTGCGCACGGTGACGAGGAAGATCACAGCGGACCGCTGGTCGCCGAACTGCTCGGCGAAGCCGGCTTCGTCGTCGACGGTGTCGTGGTGGTCTCCGCCGATGAGATCGAGATCCGCAACGCGCTGAACACCGCCGTCATCGGCGGCGTCGATCTGGTCATCTCGGTCGGTGGCACCGGTGTCACGCCGCGTGACGTCACGCCGGAAGCCACCACCACCATCCTGGATCGCGAGATTCTCGGCATCTCCGAGGCGCTGCGCGCGTCGGGCTTGTCCGCCGGCATCGTCGATGCGGGTGTTTCGCGGGGCCTGGCAGGAATCTCGGGCAGCACCCTCGTGGTCAACATCGCCGGGTCACGCGGCGCGGTGCGCGACGGCATGGCCACATTGGGTCCGCTGGCGACCCAGATCATCGGCCAGCTATCCAGCCTGGAGATCTGAACCGTTGCACTCGCCAATGCCGCCCGCCTGCCCAATGAGCAGGTCTGGGCGGCATTCACGACTGTCATCAACGGTTGACACGTGGGCCCGTCTTGCGTTACCGGAGTATGAACAGCTACGAACTCCGGAATGTGATCTTCGTCACACCAAAGGTTCGTTGTGAGCGAGCCCACGCAGCCAAAGCGACATCTAGTTAACAAGATTTTCGGTGATTCCATTCCCGATACGACTGGCGACGAACGCGACGATGCCGCACCTGCCGAGGAGGCAGAGCGCGAGCGCTGGTTGCGGGACAATGTTCCGCCGCACCATGCCTGAGCTGTGATTTCGCATCTAACCTGGGAAATAGCAGGTCCTGCCGCACATTTGGCGAACATCCGCGGTGTGCGGGGCCAGGGCCCGTCGTCCCGGCCGTACTAGTCCCGCGGCAGCGCGCCAGTGCAGCGTCATGGCGCCTCAGCAAACTTCGTCCGACTCCTGACACGGCCACGCGCGACAGTGCGCTTGCGTTGCCGGGTGGATGCCTCCCCGTTATGTTTCTGCTGTCAACGATGAGCAAAACGTAAGAACAGCATGTGGGATTTCTAATTCCGCTCACATGGAGGTCTTGCGAGGTGTGTGGTTTAGCGACAGTGCCACGCACCAAGGAACACGGTGAACCCACGGGTTGAGCCGTACTACACAGCTAGGGAGAACATGAAGGCATTCAGTCGGGTGCTGGTCGCGCTGGTGGCGGCCGTCGCGGCGCTGTTCGCGAGCACGGGCACCTCACACGCAGGTCTGGACAACGAGCTGAGTTTGGTCGACGGCCAGGATCGGACCCTGACGATCCAGCAGTGGGACACCTTCCTCAATGGTGTGTTCCCCCTGGACCGCAACCGGCTGACCCGTGAGTGGTTCCACTCCGGCCGGGCCAAGTACATCGTCGCCGGCCCCAGTGCCGACGAGTTCGAGGGCACCCTGGAGCTGGGTTACCAGATCGGCTTCCCCTGGTCGCTGGGCGTTGGCATCAACTTCAGCTACACCACGCCCA
>NZ_JACHGP010000004.1:445450-554786 GCF_014202335.1 Mycobacterium sp. AZCC_0083
CTGCCGGCGGCGTGCTGCTGCGTCCGTTCGCTCGCCTGATCGCCTCCACCGGTGACAGCGTCACCACCTACGGCGAACCGTGGAACATGAACTAACTCCCCGGTTCACAACGCAAACAGCCCCTGGCTTCGGCCGGGGGCTGTTCGCGTTCTGGGACGGCCTACTCTTTGTCGGCGCTGGTGGTCTCGGCAGTGTCGGGGCTGGGCCCGGTGCCGGGCCCGGTCACGTGCTTGCCGCTGCCGCCGTCGGACAGCAGATTGCGGATCTCGGTCAGCAGGCTCAGCTCGGTGTCCTGAGCCTGCTCCACCTCGCCCTTCTTGCGGAGCCGGTTGTAGGGCACCACGACGAAGAAGTAGACCACCGCCGCGACGAGGACGAAGTTGATGGCCGCCGTCAGCAGGACGTTGAGATCGATGGTCTGTCCGCCGCCGATGCCGATCTTCAGGATGCCGTAGTTCTTGTCGCCGCCCGCGCCGATGCGGTCGATCAACGGCTGGATGATGCTTTCGGAGAACTTGGTGACGAGCGCGGTGAACGCAGTACCGATGACGACCGCGACCGAGAGGTCGACGATGTTGCCGCGAGCGAGAAACTCCTTGAAGCCCTTCAACACGTGCGGATCCCTTCCATGCGTGACGGGTGGTTGTCCAGATGTGCCACGTTATCGCTGCTGACGCTGCGGATGCCGGAACGCGGTGCTAGCTTCTTGGAATCCGTTCACGTGTAGAGGATTTGGAGCGAACGAGTGTCGATGCGGTTGCTGGTGCCCGTTGCGATGGTGCTGATCGGCCTTGCCGGATTGGCTGGAGGCACGGCAGGAGCTCAGCCGACAACCCCGGCGCCTGCGCCACCGGGGTCGACATCCGACGAACTGGCCGACATGGTGATGGATGCGATTCAACCCGGATCCGGTGCGCCGACCACCACACCCGTTGCGCCGCCTCCGCATTGACGCTCAGTGCAGGGTGAGCGTGACGGCCTGGGTCAGCGACGCGCCCGCCACCTCGTTCGCCGTGTGAGCGGGCAGGGCCACCAGCACCAGCCTGTCGTCGCCCCTTCCGGGTGAGGTGACCTCCTCGGAGACCAGGACGACGACGGCGTCCGTGGCCACCACACGGGGCTCATCGACGGAGCCGCCGGGTGCGGCGGAATCGGCGGCCAGCACGTCCACCACGTCTCCTGGACGAATGAGGTCGAGGAGGGCGGCGTCGGCCAGACGTAGCGGCACCACCCGCGCGTCCGGTCCTGCGGTGGCCTCCGCGAGTCGCGGGCTGAGCAGTCTGACGTCGGTGAGCACTTCCCCGCGGCGTGCCGGGCCGGCCAGGGTCGACCCGAGGAGCGCGGCCGGGTCGGCTTGAGAACCGTCGGGAATGGTTGTCCTCGAACGTGATTCGATGCGAAGGTCGGCCGCGGTGAGCTCCACGCCCGGCGCGACGTCGTGCGCGAAGACGACGACGTCGGCGCGGCCGTCGGCGGGGTCGGGGCGCAGCGCCGCCGCTCCAGCAAGTACGACGAGTGCACCCGCGGTCACCCTTCGGGCCGCGGCGGTCCTAGTCCAGTCCGGTCGGAGTGCCTGCGTCAGCCGGCTCAGCGGTGACGGATTGAGTGCTTCCCCCATGCGCCAACGTTAGGTGGCAGCGACGGGTTTCCAACCCCGGCGACGGCCGGGCCTGTGGATAACTTCGTTTAAGAGCTGGCAGCGGCGGGGGCGGAGGAGCTGCTGCTCGAACTCGAGCTCTTGCCGTCCGACGAACCGGAGCTCGACGAGCTCGAGCTGGACGAGGAGTCGGAGCTGCCCGACGAGGACGACGCACCAGAGGAGGAGGACGAGTCGGAGGACGATGACGAGCCCGTCGACTCGCTGCTCTTGGCCGACCCGCTGGACGCGCTGCCGGACGCACTCTTGGCACTTTCGCGGCTGTCGTTGCGATAGAAGCCGCTGCCCTTGAACACCACGCCCACCGAGCCGAACAGCTTGCGCAGCCGGCCGGAGCACACTGGGCACGTGGTCAGCGCATCTTCGCTGAAAGCCTGTACCGCGTCGAACCGGTTGTCGCACTCGGTACACGCGTAGGAATAGGTCGGCACGAAAACCTCCGAGACAGTCAAACTTGTTAGCACTCTACCGGCGCAAGTGCTAGAACCGAAATGTGGGCCGCGCCATTCCCGTTCTAGTCCTGGTCGTGGCGGTCGGCGTCGCCGTGGCCGCCTGGCTCCACTTCCGCGCCGAGACGATCGTAGCGGTGCCACCCGGTGCACCGCCTTCCCAGGGCTCGATCGGATACGAGCAGGTCAGGGCGGACCTCCAGCGGCTGCCGGTGAAGGGGTGGGATCGGCGCCGCGACTTCACCAGAAATCGGTTCGGCGAAGCGTGGAGTGACGACGTCGACGTCGAGCTCGGCCGCAACGGCTGCAACACCCGCGACGACGTGCTGGTCCGCGATCTCGCCGACGTCGCCATGCGGCCCGGCACCTGCTTCGTACAGCGCGGCACGCTCCACGACCCCTACCGCGGCGAGACGATCGCCTTCGTCCGCGGGCCCGCAACGTCGGACACCGTGCAGATCGACCACGTCGTGTCGCTGGCCGACGCTTGGTACAAGGGTGCCCGCGACTGGGATGACGAGCGGCGCCGCGACTTCGCCAACGATCCGCGCAATCTCCTGGCCGTGAGCGCAAAGGGCAACTTCGACAAGGCATTTCGCGACGCCGCGAGTTGGCTGCCACCCAACGTGGGGTTCCGCTGCGAGTTCGTCGCGCGCCAGGTGGAGGTCAAGACGGACTACGGGCTGTGGGTCTCGGACAAGGAGGAGCGGGCCATGGCCGAGGTGCTCGCCGGCTGTTAGTCGGGCGGCCGGAGCGCGACGAGTCCCTGGCCTGGCGTCAGCGCGTCCGTCATCGGCACGTCGTGATCGGCACCGGGCAACCAGTCCACCAACTCGTCGTCACGGACCACCGCGATCAATCGCGCCGCCGGATCGGCGTAGCTCAGCGACCGGTCGTAGAAGCCGGCACCACGGCCGAGTCGCACGCCTGCGAGGTCCACCGCAAGAGCCGGAACCAAGACCACCGACGCGGCGGCGATCGCGTCGACACCCAGCCATGGTGGCTCCGGTTCGCGCAGCCCGAAGCGAGCGTCGACCAGATCACCGGCGCGGTATTCGCCCCATTCCAGCGGCAGAGGGGTGCCCGTCTCGTCCTCGAGGGCGACGGGTAGCAGAACCCGCACGCCGAGCCCGGCCAGCGCATCGAGCATCGCCGGCGAACCGGGTTCAGAACCCACCGGAACGTATGCGCAGACGGTGTCTCCTGCGCCCACCAGGGCGGGCAGGTGTCCGGCAAGCGCGTCGGCCTCGGCCCGTCGTTGCTCGGGCGAAGTCAGGCGACGGGCCCGCAGCACCACTGCCCGCACTTCGGCCTTCGTCATCCGCTCCACGAACACACCATGACATCCGACCGACCGACCTTTTGTGACTTGCCAGGCTCGGGAGGTCGCAAACCGGGGATGACGTTATGGTGTGAACGATGACGACACGGGCCGAGGTGCCGATTCCGCGCACGGCGGTCGTTCCCGCTGCCGGTCTGGGGACGCGATTCCTGCCAGCCACCAAGACGGTGCCCAAGGAGTTGCTTCCGGTCGTCGACACGCCTGGAATCGAGTTGGTGGCCGCTGAAGCGGCCGAGGCCGGCGGCGAACGCCTGATCATCATCACCTCGGAGGGCAAGGACGGGGTGGTCGCGCACTTCGTCCAGGACCTCATCCTCGAGGGCACGCTGGAAGCCCGCGGCAAGCACGTGATGCTGGAGAAGGTGCGCCGGGCGTCCGCGCTGATCAAGGTCGAGTCCGTCGTGCAGAAGGAGCCGCTCGGGCTCGGTCATGCCATCGGGTGCGTCGAGGAAAAGCTGCTGCCCGACGAGGACGCGATCGCGGTGCTGCTGCCCGACGACCTGGTCCTGCCGACGGGCGTCCTGGAGACGATGTCGAAGGTGCGCGCCAAGCGCGGCGGCTCGGTGCTGTGCGCCATCGAGGTGCCGCCCGAGGAGATCAGTGCCTACGGCGTTTTCGACGTCGAGGTGGTGCCCGACGCCGCGAATCCGAACGTGCTGCGCGTCAAGGGCATGGTGGAGAAGCCGAAGGCCGAGGACGCCCCGTCGCCCTACGCCGCCGCTGGCCGGTACGTGCTGGATCGTGCGATCTTCGATGCCCTGCGACGGGTGAAGCCCGGCGTCGGAGGCGAGATTCAGCTGACCGACGCCATCGCTCTGCTGATCGAAGAGGGCCATCCGGTCCACGTCGTGGTGCATCGCGGTCGCCGACACGACCTAGGAAATCCCGGCGGCTACCTCAAGGCTGCGGTTGACTTTGCGTTGGAACGCGACGACTACGGACCGGAGCTACGGCGCTGGCTGGTCGAGCGATTGGGCCTGGGCGAACACTAAAGAGTGCGCCGCGGGCCATGGCACTGCAGAAAGGCGCACTGTGCGGTCGGTCGAGGAGCAGCAGGCTAAGGTAGCCGCCGCTGCAGTAGCGCCAAGGCCGGTGCGGGTGGCCATTGCCGAAGCGCAGGGTCTGATGTGCGCCGAGGAAGTCGTCACCGAACGACCGCTCCCCGGCTTCGACCAGGCCGCCATCGACGGGTATGCCGTGCGCAGCGTCGACGTGCTCGGCGTCGATCCGGGTGATGACGCCGACGAAGACGGTGACCGCGAGGTCAGCCTTCCCGTGATGGGCGTGATCGAGGCGGGCACACGCACCCCCAGTCGCCTGCAACCACGCCAGGCCGCCCGCGTTCAGACGGGCGCCCCGATGCCGACGCTGGCCGACGCGGTGTTGCCGCTGCGTTGGACCGACGGCGGGGAGTCGCGGGTGCGGGTGCTGCGCAGCGTGCGGTCGGGTGCCTACGTCCGGCGCACCGGTGACGACGTCCAACCCGGTGACGTCGCGGTGCGGGCAGGCACGATCATCGGCGCGGCCCAGGTGGGCCTGCTCGCGGCGGTCGGCAGGGAACGGGTGTTGGTGCATCCGCGACCGCGGCTGTCGGTGATGTGCGTCGGCGGGGAGCTCGTCGACATCTCGCGCACGCCAGGCAATGGGCAGGTCTATGACGTCAACTCCTATGCGCTGGCGGCGGCGGGCCGCGATGCGGGCGCCGAGGTGAACCGCGTCGGGATCGTCGACACCGAATCCAAGGAACTGCGTGACGTCGTCGAGGGTCAACTCAGCCGCGCCGAGGTGGTCGTAATCGCCGGCGGCGTCGGCGGGGCGGCGGCCGAGAGCGTGCGTGCGGTGCTGTCCGAACTGGGGGAGATGGAGGTCGCCCGGATCGCGATGCACCCGGGTTCGGTGCAGGGTTTCGGTCAGCTGGGCCGCGAGGGCGTGCCGGTATTCCTGTTGCCCGCCAACCCGGTCAGTGCGCTGGTGGTGTTCGAGATCATGGTGCGGCCACTGATCCGGATGTCGCTGGGCAAGCGGCAGCCCTTGCGGCGTGTCGTGCAGGCCCGAACCTTGTCGCCGATCTCGTCGGTCGCGGGCCGCAAGGGATACCTGCGCGGGCAGTTGATGCGCGATCAGGACACCGGCGAGTACCTGGTGCAGGCCCTTGGCGGCGCGCCAGGTGCGTCGTCGCATCTGCTCGCCACGCTTGCCGAGGCGAACTGTCTGGTGACCGTCCCGAGCGAGGCCGAGCAGGTCCGCACCGGCGAGATCGTCGACGTGGCCTTCTTGGCGCAACGCGGTTGAGAAGCGTCGTGGCTGATCGACGGGGCGCGGCGGCGTGAGCTTCCTGCGTTCGTCATCCGTCCATCCGGGTTGGCCGAAGCCGATTGGACCGTTGCGGGTGCCCGCCGGGTTGGTGCGGCTGCGTCCGGTGCGGTTGCGGGACGGCTCGCACTGGAGTCGCCTGCGGCTGACCGACCGGGAACACCTCGAACCGTGGGAGCCTGTCGCCGAAGTGAATTGGGAAGTGCGCCATGCGCTTTCGTCGTGGCCGTCGATCTGTTCGGGCTTGCGTGCCGAGGGGCGCCGCGGTCGCATGTTGCCCTACGCGATCGAGCTCGACGGCGAGTTCTGCGGTCAGCTCACCATCGGCAACGTCACTCACGGGGCGCTGCGCTCGGCGTGGATCGGCTACTGGGTGGCCAAGGCGGTGACCGGAGGTGGAGTGGCGACGGCGGCACTTGCGTTGGGCGTCGACCATGGGCTGGGACCGGTAATGCTGCACCGGATCGAGGCGACGGTGCGGCCCGAGAACGCCGCGAGCCGGGCAGTGCTCGCCAAGGTCGGCTTCCGCGAAGAGGGGTTGCTGAAGCGGTACCTCGAGGTGGACGGAGCGTGGCGGGATCACCTTCTGGTGGCGATCACGATCGAGGAGCTCGAGGGCTCGGCAACGTCGCGGTTGATCCGCACGGGCCGGGCGAATTGGTCGTGATGGATGTTGCAGATGTGACATGTGGGGCTAATGTGCTTGAAAGAGGTGAATTACAGGTGTGTAATTGACCTCGGCGCGTCGCCCCCGGGTGCGCTGGTCACAGACCTAGCCTGAAGGGGAAAGGAGCCGGCTACATGCCAAGCATCCCCCAATCACTCCTGTGGATCTCACTCGTGGTGCTCTGGCTCTTCGTGCTCGTTCCGATGTTGATCAGCAAGCGGGACACCGTACGTCGTACCAGTGACGTGGCCCTGGCCACCCGCGTGCTCAACACCGGACGCGGCGCCAGGCTGCTGCGCCGCCGCAGCGGACCTGCCGCAGGCCATTACAGCGATCCCGACTGGCGGCCGTCCGAGGACCTCGTGGACGACGGCGTCGACGACCACGAAGAGGACGACCACCACGACGCGCCATCACGGCGGCCCGTCGTGCAGGCCGCTGCCGCGGTGTCGACCGAACCCGACTACCTCGACGTCGACGTCGTCGAGATGGACTCGGGCGCACTGCCGGTCGGAGCCTCCGCCGCGCAGGCGCAACTGCCGCTGGACTACGACGACAACACGCAGACCTTCTCGGTCGAGGATCTCTCCGAGGTCGACGAGGTCGACGAGGTCGATGAGGTCGATGAGGTCGACGAGGTCGATGAGGTCGAAGCCGAGCCTGAGGCTGCGTCCGACGAGTCCACGGATGTGTTCGAGTCCCTCGACGACGGCACCGACCACGACTACGAGTACGTCGACGACTCCTCGGGCCTGGAGGCGCCGTCGGACACCGACCTTCACGTCGCCGACTCCATCTCGGAGGCGCGGCGCAAGCGCTACGAGTCCAAGACGGCCGCCGCCGTGAGCGCGCGAAAGTACAAGTTCCGCAAGCGGATGCTGATGGTGATGGGTGTGTTGTCGGTGGCTACGGCCGCCACCGCGTTCCTGGTGTCGCCGACGTTCTGGTGGGCGTGTGGCTCCGTCGGTGCGGTGACCATCCTCTACCTGGGGTACCTCCGTCGCCAGACCCGCATCGAGGAGCAGGTGCGGCGCCGTCGCGCACAGCGGATGGCGCGGTCGCGGCTCGGCGTCGAGAGCACCCAGGATCCCGAGTTCGACGTCGTGCCATCGCGGCTGCGTCGTCCCGGCGCCGTGGTGCTGGAGATCGACGACGAGGATCCGATCTTCGAGCACCTCGAATACGCTCCGTTCGCCGCTGACTACGACTTACCGCGCGCCGCGGGCGAGTAGCTCGCTGGGGTTTTCGACCTCGGCGGGGTGACTGGTAACCTGTGCTTCCGGTACAAGGGGCTATAGCGCAGTTGGTAGCGCGTCTCGTTCGCATCGAGAAGGTCGGGAGTTCGATTCTCCCTAGCTCCACCACATTTCAGCAGGTCAGGGCCCGTTGCGATAGGCCTGCGCCCGCGCTCTGCCCCGTCGGGGGTGGCTCTCGTGCAACGGATGCCCGCCAGCGGAGAATCGGGGGGGACCATGACGCTACGACTTCGTAGGCGGATCGCTGCGCCAAGCGCGGGCACTCAGCAGTCGTAGTCCGTTGAGGGCAACGATGATCGTTGAGCCTTCGTGACCGGCTACGCCGAGTGGCAAGGGCAGGTGTCCGAAGAGGTCCCAGGCGACCAGTCCGGTGATGAATGTCGCCGCGATGGCGAGGTTGACAATTACGACGCGGCGCGCTCGGCGTGCCAACGCGACAACGGCGGGGATGGTGGCGAGTTCGTCGCGAACCGTGACGGCGTCGGCAGTATCCAACGTCAGGTCGGCTCCGTTGAGTCCCATGGCAATCGAAGCGTGAGCGGCTGCCATGGCGGGAGCGTCGTTGATGCCATCGCCGACGAAGAGCACGCGGTGACCATCAGTCTGTTGTCGGCGTACTTCGGCCACCTTGTCCTCGGGGAGCAGATCGGCGCGAACGTCACTCACCCCCACATCCATCGCCAGCCGATTGGCGGCACGTTGGTTGTCCCCGGTGAGCAAGATCGGGGACGCGGATGTCAGGGCGGTGATGGTGCGGACAACGTCTTCGGTGCCTTCGCGGACGGTGTCTGTGAGTCCAAGGATGCCTACTGGCAGTGCATCGACGATCACGACGACTGCGGTGGACCCGGCATCCTGCACCTCGGTGACACCAGGCAGCGTCTCGCCTCCGAAGGAGCGTGGACTGATTACTTCGACGACCTGGCCTGCGAGGCGGGCGCGCACTCCGCGTCCAGGCAGGGCGTGGAACTCGGCGGCCTCTGGTATGTCGATTCCACGTTGGCGAGCATGGGCCACGACGGCACGGCCGAGCGGATGCTCGCTGAACTGCTCGGCGCTCGCCGCGATCCGCAGCACTTCGTCGACGTCCATCTGGTGATCGGCCAGCGGCACGACGCTGGTCAGTCGCGGCGCTCCCGTGGTCAAGGTGCCCGTCTTGTCGATGGCGACAACCGTGGCCTCCGCCAAATGCTCCATGGCGACAGCAGATTTGACGAGAACACCGTGACGTCCGGCGTTGGCGATGGCGGACAGTAGGGGCGGCATGGTGGCCAGCACAACGGCACATGGCGACGCCACGATCATGAACGTCATGGCACGAAGCAGCGTGCCTTGCAGGTCTGCTCCAAAGGCCAGCGGGATCGTGAACAACGCCAGCGTCGCGACGACCACGCCGACCGAATAGCGTTGCTCGACCTTCTCAATGAATAGTTGGGTTTTGGCTTTGGTTGCCGATGCTTCTGCGACCAGTGCGACGATCCGAGCGACCACTGTGTCAGAGGGGTTTTGGGTGACTCGGATGCGCAGTACGCCTCCACCGTTGTGGCTGCCTGCGAAGACGTTGTCGCCGGTGAGCTTGTTGACCGGTAGCGACTCTCCGGTGACCGACGATTGATCGACGTCCGACGAGCCACCAACGACGACTCCGTCCGCTGATACTCGCTCACCGGGTCTGATGACGACGTGCTCGCCGATCTGAAGGTCCTGCGGATGGACGGATTCTTCGGCGCCCTCGGCGTCGATCCGCGTTGCGCGACTCGGTGCCAGGTCCAGTAGGCCCTTCACCGAATCCTCGGTGCGCTTGGTCGCCGCATCTTCCAACGCACCGGAGGTCGCGAAGATGACGATGAGCAATGCGCCATCGAAAATCTGGCCGATTCCGGCTGCGCCGATGGCGGCTACCACCATCAGCAGATCGACGTCGAGCGTTCGGGAACGCAACGCCTGAAAGCCTTCCCAGGCTGGAGACCATCCGCCGGTGAGGTAGCAGGCGACGTAGAGCGTCCACCAGATCGCAGATGGCGCGTCGAGCAGTTGGGCAGCCAGGCCGACGAGGAATAGGCACAACGCGGCGACCGCCCATCGCACCGATGTGACGGACCACAGACCGGAGACGCCGAGCCGACGCGCCGCTACCAGCCCGCTGCGGGTCGGTTGCACCGTGGCAGTGCTCATCGAAGATTTCTCCCCTCGCCATGAAACGCAGACACAACATGTATACATGTAAATCTCTACATGTATCATATGCGCAGCTGGCGGCGTGCTTCAATGGATGAATGGGACATGGCGTCGAAGGCCGTGTGACGCCGCCGGCGACTCTCGACCCGGGGTCGGCGGTCAAGATCGCGGAGACGTTGCAAGCGTTGGCCTCACCCAATCGCCTGATGATCCTGACCCGACTACGGCAGTCGCCGTGCTCGGTGGGGGAACTGTCGACTGCGGTCGGTATGGAGCAGCCTTCGGTGTCTCACCAGTTGCGGCTGTTGCGGGCACTTGGACTGGTGGCGGGCGACCGTAACGGTCGGAACATCGTTTATCGCCTCTACGACAACCACGTCGCACAACTGCTCGATGAAGCGGTCTACCACATCGAGCACTTACGAATGGGCGCTACTGACACGACCGCTTAGCGCACGAAGAGGGGTGGGGGGGTGGCCCTTCTAGAAGAGTGTTGTTCTAGAAGATCAGACCTTGGGCCTTGCAGCCCGCGGCGAATCGGTCTTGCACGTCGGCCCAATTCACCACGTTCCAGAATGCCTTGACGTAGTCGGCCTTCACGTTCTTGTACTGCAGGTAGTAGGCGTGCTCCCACATGTCGACCTGCAGCAGCGGGATGATGCCGAGCGGCACGTTGGCCTGCTGGTCGTAGAGCTGGAAGGTGAGCAGGCGCTGACCCAGGGTGTCGTAGCCGAGGACTGCCCAGCCGGAGCCTTGCAGGCCGTTGGCGGCGGCGGTGAATTGTGCCTGGAACTTGTCGAACGAGCCGAACTGGTCGTCGATGGCTGCGGCGAGTTCACCGGTGGGCTTGTCGCCGCCGTTGGGGGAGAGGTTCTTCCACCAGATGGAGTGGTTGACGTGACCGCCGAGGTGGAACGCCAGGTTCTTCTCGTTGAGGAAGATCGCGGCGTGGTCGCCGTTGGCGCGCGCCTCGTCGAGCTTGGCGATGGTGTCGTTGAGACCCTTCACGTACGTCGCATGGTGCTTGCTGTGGTGAATCTCGTTGATCTGGCCCGAGATGTGCGGCTCGAGGGCACCGTAGTCGTAGTCCAGTTCAGGCAAGGTGTACTCGGCCATGAGGGTCCTTCCGGTCGGTGGTCTTCGCGCCGACATCCGTAGTCGCAGTGGTGACTTGACGGGCACGGGCGTGCGATTTCGCGCCGACGCCAGCCTACGCCATCTGTCCAACTGTTCAGATGATGTGCTAATCTGGCCACGCGGGTCGGGCGTTGAGCGACGTCGATGCAGCACATCACGTAGCAACTCGTCTTCGATGCAACGCGTCTTCGGGGCGGTGGCCAATGCCACAGCCCGGCCCGCTCAAGCCAATTCGCCTCGTGCTCGCGGAGGCCTGCCACGATGGGCACATGCGCGAGCGCGATCGTGACGAGTCGGGCAGGCCTCGAAACACCCGTCCCCGGGATGCCATGGGGCGGCCCCTTCCGCCGGGCAGCGAAGGCATTCCGCGCATCCCCGACGAACTCGAGCTAACGCCTGCTGCAAGCCTGGCCTATGCCCAGGATCTGCTGGACCGGGGTTTGGCGTTCAACGCGCACGAGGTGCTCGAGGCCGCATGGAAGAGCGGTCCGGACGACGAGCGGTTGCTATGGCAGGGCCTGGCCCAGCTCGCGGTCGGCATCACCCACGTCCAGCGAGGCAACGTCAAGGGTGCGCTCGCCGTCCTTCGGCGCGCGTCGGGCCGTCTCAGCGATGTTCGGGTGGCGCCGTACGGCATCGATACGGCTGGCCTGGTCGACTGGGCCGACGCCATGATCGACGATCTCGCAGCCGGTGCCGAGATCAGCGAGCAGCGGCTTGCGCCTCATCTGACGATCCAATCCGGATGACGGCGCACCCTCTGGGGCGGCGGGCAGCTACCGGAGATTCGCCGTCGATGGTTACCGTAGAGCGGTTACGCACATCGACTAGGGGGCCTGATGCGACGCGAACTTCCCGACGTAGTCATCACGGGGGTAGCGCTGACCAGTGCATTGTCGACTGACGCCGAAGAGACCTGGACGGGGCTGGTCGACGGTCGCAGCGGTATCCGCAAGCTGTCCGACCCATTCGTGGAGGAACTGGATCTACCAGTGCGCATCGGGGGCCAAATACACGAGGACTTCGACAGTGAGCTGAGTCGCGTGGAACTGCGACGCCTGTCCTACCTGCAGAAGATGGCCTTGGTGCTGAGCCGTCGCGTGTGGCTGCACGCAGGGTCTCCGGAAATGGACTCGACCCGGCTCGCCGTGTCGGTGGGCACCGGGTTCGGCAACGGGGAAGAGGTGATCCTTGCCTACGTCGCCATGCGCGAACGCGGGTTGAGGGCGGTCTCGCCCCTGGCGGTCCAGATGTTCATGCCCAACGGGCCCGCGGCGGCGATCGGATTGGATCTGGCAGCGCGGGGAGGCGTATCGGCGCCGATGCTTGGCGATGCGTCCGGTGCGGCGGCCATCGCGCAGGCGTGGCAGCAGATCGTCTTCGGGGATGCCGACGTCGTGATCTGTGGTGGCGTCGAATTCCCCATCCAGGGGGTGCCCGTCGCGGCGTATTCGCAAATCGACGGCATCATGTCCACCGACAACCACGACCCCGAAGGCGCCTGCCGCCCGTTCGACAGAAACCGAACCGGCATGGTCTTCGGTGAGGGCGGTGCGCTGCTGGTGATGGAGACCGAAGCGCACGCCAAGGCCCGTGGCGCGCGGATCCTGGCCCGCGTTTTGGGCGGGTCCATCACCTCCGACGGCTACGACATCATGGCGTCGGACCCCGATGCCGAACAAGAGACCCATGCGGTGACGCGGGCGATGGAGCTCGCGGGTCTCGCGCCCGGCGACGTCGATCACGTGAACGCCCACGCCGCGGGTACCCGCGACGGTGATCTCGTGGAGGCGGCTGCGCTGCAGAAGGCCTTCGGCTCCCACCGACCCGCCGTCTACGCCCCAAAGGCCGCGCTGGGCAACACCTTCGGATCTGCGGGCGCCATCGAGGCGGTACTCACCGTGCTGGCGCTACGTGACGGTGTCGTACCCCCGACGCTGAACCTGACGGAGCTCGACGAGCGCGTCGACCTCGACGTGGTCACCGGAGCGGCCAGAAAGGGCGACTACCGGTACGCGCTGAGCGACACGTTCGCGTTCGGTGGCCACAACGTCGTACTCGCCTTCGGCAAGTACTGACGTATCAAGCCAATTCAGATTCCGCAGGCCCGTTCCAGGTCGGTGAGTGAGTCCTCGAGGTGTCCGAGCAGCCGCTGAAGGTGCGGCACACTGCGCCGGCAGCCGACGAGGCCGAAGTCGAGATTGTCGGCGGTGTTGGTCAACGTGATGTTGAGCGCCTGACCGTCGAGCGCGATGGAGAGCGGGTAGTGACCGTCGAGCCGGGCGCCGTTCCAGTACATCGGCTCTCGCGCACTGGGCACGTTGGAGATGACGATGTTGAACGGCGGCGGCGCCGCCGAGACGAAGCCGGGCACCAGGGCGAGGGCGACGCCAGAACTGAGGAACGCCGACAGCGCCAGCGCCTGCATGCGTGGCAGTTCGGCGAATACCTTCTTGTTGGCGTGCATGGACGTACTGATGGCTTCGAGCCGCTTGGCGGGATCCTCGACGTCGGTGGCCAGGTTGCACAGAATCGTGCCGACCATGTTGCCGCCGGAGTCTTGGTCGTCCGCGGTGCGAAGGCTCACCGGAACCATGGCGACAAGTGGGCTGTCGGGCAGCGCCTCCTGCTCGCTGAGGTAGGCACGCAGCGCGCCGGAGCACATCGCGAGGACGACGTCGTTGACGGTCGTCCCCGAGGCGTTCTTGACACCCTTGATGCGCGCGAGTGACCACGACTGCGCGGCCACGCGCCGTGCACCGCCGATGGGTACGTTGAGCATCGTCTTGGGCGCCCGGAATGGCAGGGTCAGCTGCTGTTCGATCAGCGCAGCCCTGGCCAGCGAAAGGCTCGAGGGGGCCAGTGCGGCAACCGATCCCGCCGTGTCGATCAGTGACCGCAGAGCTGACCGCGACGGTCCCGGCTTCCTCGGCTTCGGCCCGAGCGTCCATGGCACCCTCAACTCGAGGTCGTTGGGGTCCGGCGTCATCGCCCGGATCATGAGGCGTTGGGCGGAGACTCCGTCGAGTAGCGAGTGGTGAATCTTCGTGTACACCGCGAAGCGGCCGTCGCTGAGGCCCTCGACGAGGCTTGCCTCCCACAGTGGCCGATGCCGGTCGAGCAGGGTGCCGTGCAGACGCGAGACGAGTTCGAGAAGGTCCCGCACCCGGCCGGGGCGCGGCAACGCAGACCGGCGCAAGTGGTAGTCGATGTCGACGTCGTCATCGAACGCCCACGCGACGTTGGAGATGCCGCCGAGCATTCTGCCCGGATGCTTGCGGAATGTCGGCTGGAAGTCGTCGTTCTTGACGATCCTCTCGTACATGTCCCTGACGTAGTCGGGGCCGGCACCTTCGGGCGGCTCGAAGAGCTGCAACCCCGCGACGTGCATCGGGTGCTCGCGGGATTCGCCGAGCAGGAACATCGAATCCGTTGGCGAGATCAACTGCATGAATGTGACGGTACTCACGTTGCACCGTTCGCAGTCGGGGCAACCTCAAATGAGTTCCGGAAAAGTTACCCGCCGGTAGTCTCGGTGGTGGGGAAAAGGGAGGCACACGTGACCGATCCCAAGTTCATCGACATCCACGGCGAAAGGTTCGCAGTCCGCGACGAGGGTGAGGGCGAGGCGCTGCTGCTGATCCACGGCATGGCGGGAAGCTCGCAGACGTGGCGTGACATCCAGCCGCAGCTGGCCAAGAAGTACCGCGTCATCGCTCCCGACCTGCTGGGACACGGCCAGTCGTCGAAGCCACGGACCGACTACTCGTTGGGCGCCTTCGCGGTGGGCCTGCGCGACCTGCTCGACGAACTGGGGGTCGAATCGGCGACGATCGTCGGCCACTCCTTGGGTGGCGGCATCGCGATGCAGTTCCTGTATCAGCATCCCGACTACTGTCGCCGTCTCGTCCTGATCAGCAGCGGCGGTCTCGGCCCGGACGTCGGCTGGATCCTGCGCTTGCTCGCCGCGCCCGGCGCCGAACTGGTCATGCCGGTGATCGCACCGGCGCCGGTGCTGCGGGCAGGAAACTCCGTGCGGGGCTGGCTGAGTTCGTTGGGACTGCGGTCGCCGCGTGGCGCGGAGATCTGGAACGCCTACTCGTCGTTCTCGGATCGGGAGACCCGGGACGCATTCCTGCGCACGCTGCGCTCGGTGGTCGACTACCGGGGGCAATCGGTGAGCGCGCTCAACCGGTTGAATCTCCGCGCCGATCTGCCCACCCTGGCCATCTGGGGCGAGGAGGACGCCATCATCCCGGTCGACCACGCCTACTCGGCTCTCGAGGCGCGGCCGGACTGCCGCGTCGAGGTGCTCCCCGACGTCGGGCAC
This sequence comes from Mycobacterium sp. AZCC_0083, assembly GCF_014202335.1. Taxonomy (GTDB): domain Bacteria; phylum Actinomycetota; class Actinomycetes; order Mycobacteriales; family Mycobacteriaceae; genus Mycobacterium. The sequence continues at coordinate 460,780 of NZ_JACHGP010000004.1, forward strand.
TTCGCGCACGTCGAGGCGCCCTCTGAGGTGGTCGGCCTGATCGACGACTTCATGACGACGACTGCCGCTGCCGGTAGCCGCGCGGTCGCTCCGGGCCACCTGCAGTAGTTTGGTCCCCGCACGGCGGGTATCCGTGCCAGGTGAGTGCCACTGCCGTACTGGTGATCGACATGCTGAACACCTACGACCATCCCGACGCCGAGGCGCTCGCCGCGAGCGTTGCTGACGTCCTCGATTCGGTAACGCAATTGATCTCAACGGCTCGCGAGCGCGACGACGTCGAACTCATCTACGTCAACGACAATCGCGGTGATTTCAGCGCGGGCCGGGACGAACTCGTCCAGTCCGCCATGCACGGCGAGCGCCCCGACCTCGTCGAGCCGATCGTGCCTGGCGCCGACGCCACGTTCCTGACCAAGGTCCGCCACAGTGCGTTCTACGCCACGCCACTGGACTACCTCCTGGGCCGGCTCGAGACCGAGCGCATCGTCCTGGCTGGCCAGGTCACCGAGCAGTGCATCCTCTACAGCGCACTGGACGGCTACATCCGACACCTCGAAGTCGTCGTGCCGCCCAACGCCGTGGCGCACATCTTCCCCGAGATGGGCGAGGCCGCGCTGCAGATGATGCAGCGCAACATGGGTGCCGACCTCATACCGGCGGAGGAATGCCTGTGACAGCGGGCGTTTACTGGGTACTAGTCACCCATGAGTGAGAAGTGATGGCTGCCATGCGACTTCGCCAAAGCGTGCTCTCCGGGCCCGGCATCGCGCGTAAGCGCCGCGGCAAGGGCTTCTCGTACTACGGACCCGACGGTGAGACTCTGCATGACGACGCCGCGCTGCAACGCATCAAGGAGTTGGTGATCCCGCCCGCGTGGAAGAAGGTGTGGATCTGTCCATACCCCAACGGGCACATTCAAGCCGTCGGTACCGATGTCGCGGGTCGTCGCCAGTACCTGTATCACCAGAGGTGGCAGGAAGATCGGGCCGAGGAGAAGTTCGACCGCGTCCTGGCGATGTCGAAGCGGCTGCCCGAGTGGCGAAGCCGCGTGGCCGCCGATCTGCGCGGGCGCGGTATGCGGCGGGAACGCGTGCTGGCGTTGGCTCTGCATCTGGTGGACCTCGGCTACTTCCGGTCCGGTGGCGAGCAGTACGCCGAGGAGAACGAGTCCCACGGCCTGGCAACGCTGTTGTGTGACCACATCACGTTGCGCGGCGACGTGGTCGCGTTCGACTATCCCGCCAAGAGCGGGGTGCGCCGCAGCCTGGACGTCGAAGACCCCGAAGTGGCGCGGGCGGTGCGGTCATTGCTGCGCAGGCCCGACCGCACCGAGCGATTCCTGGTGTGCCGCGACGGAAGCGGCTGGGTCGACGTGCATGCCGACGACCTCAATGAGCGCTTCAAGGAACTCATGGGCGAGGACTACAGCGTGAAGGACCTCCGCACCTGGCACGGCACGGTGCTGGCCGCCGAGGCCTTCGTCGACGCCGACCCACCGGAGTCGAAGGCAGTGGTGAAGCGGGTGGAATCGGCGGTGATGAAGGAGGTCGCCGAGGCGCTCGGCAACACCCCCGCCGTGGCCCGCGGTTCGTACGTGGATCCGCGCGTGATCACCGGATATGAGAGCAACCTCACGATCGCCGCCGCATCGAGGCGCGCGGCACGTCGCCGAAACGTCGACGTGCGCCAAGCGATCCTGGACAAGGCCACCCGAACGCTCATTCAACGCGTCGCCAACAGCTGATTCCCGATCACCCAAGACCCGGTGACCCGACCGGAGTGGAGCGGTGGTGTTTCGGAGCGGCCATCGTCGGGAAGCCCACTGACGGACCCGGAGAGACTGGGTGCTTACCGACGAAGGGAGCGATGCATGGCTCAGCGCAACGGAGTCGAAGAGGCCGTCGAAGGCGTCGTCGAAGGCGTCAAGGGCAAGGCAAAGGAGGTCATCGGCAAGGTGACCGATCGCGAGGACCTTCACCGCGAGGGTCAGGCCCAACAGGACAAGGCAGACGCGCAGCGCGACGCAGCGAAGAAGGAAGCGGAGGCCGAAAGTGCCCGCAAGGCCGCCAAGGTGAACGAGTCACGCCAGGCCGCCGAGCAGTAGGGCGATGCGGAGGCCCGGCTCAACGACGAGCCGGGCCTTCCTCTGCGTGAAAACCCATGGTGAACACAATCATTGCCTTCCCGGTCGGCGAGACCTGGAACCACGTCTGGACATCACAATTCGGTCATTGGATCGCCACGAAGGGCCTTCACATCCTCTTGGTGGTGGCCGGTGCATGGATCGCGACGCGGGTGATCCGCTCGGTCGCCGACAAGATCAGCCGGCGGCTGGCCGTCGAAACCGATTCGGAGGTGCGCTCCGAGTCCGTCAAACATCGCCAAGCCGTCGCCTCCGTGATCTCATCGGTAGCAGTCGCGGTGCTCTACATCGTGGTCGCCGTCGACATCGTCAACACACTCGGCCTACCCGTCGGATCGCTGGTGGCCCCCGCGGCCGTATTGGGTGCGGCTCTCGGTTTCGGCGCCCAACGCATCGTCCAGGATCTGTTGAGCGGGTTCTTCATCATCACCGAAAAGCAGTACGGCTTCGGTGATCTGGTTCAGCTCACCATCACAGGCTCCTCGGTCGACGCGCGTGGCACGGTCGAGGACGTCACGCTGCGCGTGACGAAGCTTCGCACCAGCGACGGCGAGATGTACACGGTACCCAACGGGCAGATCGTGAAAGCGCTGAACTTGTCCAAGGATTGGGCGCGGGCCGTCATCGACATCCCGGTGCCCGCATCGGCCGACCTCAACCGGGTCAACGAGGTACTTCGCGACGTGTCTGCCAACGCGATGAAGGACGACACCCTGCCGGCTCTGTTGCTCGACGAGCCGTCGATGATGGGTGTCGAGAGCATCGGCGTTGACACCATCAAGCTTCAGATGGTGGCCCGGACCCTCCCGGGTAAGCAGTTCGACGTCGGCAGGCGACTGCGCGTACTGGTGGTCTCTGAATTGCGCCACGCCGGAATCGCCAGTGGCGCACCGACGGTCGGTGTTGGCTGACGGATTTCTCAGGCTTCTGACATCGCCAGCCGGCCGATCCGCGTGTCGCCGAGGTGCTCGGCAAGGTCGCGGGGATCATCGAAGACGGCGGTCGCGCCTGCGTGCTCGAGTTCGGCCTTGGAGATCCCGCCGCTGCGCAAGCAGTGGCATTCCATGCCCGCACGTGCTGCAGCCTCGACGTCCCACACGCTGTCACCGACGAACACCGCGTGATCGGGCCCGACACCGGCACGGTCGAGTGCCACGCGCACGATGTCCGGGTTGGGTTTCGCCGTCTCGACGTCGCCGGAAGACGTGACTGCGGAGACGATGTCATCGCGGCCGAGAACCTCTCGGAGAATGGATAATTCGTCCTCGGGGGCCGATGTCGCCAGTATCACCTGCAGACCCATCTCGGCGACGGCCTCCAGCAGGGCCCACGCTCCTGGCAGTGGCCGCAGCAGGTCGACCGTCTGCCCGTAGAACCGGGAGTGGAGATCCTTCAAGCGTTCGGGATCATCGACCTCGCCCGACCCCAACTCGTCGACGAGTGAGGATCCGTCCATCCCGATGCATCGGTGGATCCGCCACGATTCCACATGCAGTCCCACCTCGGTGAATGCGCGCTGCCAGGCGTGAACGTGGAGGTAGTTCGAATCCACCAGGGTGCCGTCGATGTCGAACAGTACTGCGGGTGACATCACCGGCGGAACGTCAGAGCGAGAATCGCGAACGCGACCACCAGGAGCGTCCAGGCAATGGCGGGCACCACGAACCCCCGCGCGCGGCGGGCGGTGAAGAACGACAGCGCGATCGCTGCCACGGCCACGAAGGGCGTTCCGTACATGATGAGCCCGAACACGAACTCACTTGGCCCCTCCTGGGCGCAGGCCCCACCGGTGCACGCTGCGGTGCTCAACACCTGCAGGTAGGAGTACGCGACGACGGCCCCGGCGCCTGGGACGGTCAGTAGCGCAAGAATCCAATTGACGACCGCGCGCTTGGTGCGTGGCTTCGTGCCGACCCCGTCGTCACCGGCGCGCTCTTCCTGACGGACGTCTGCTGCGGACATAACCGCCTCCCAGAATCGATACGGAAACTCGTTACGGCATACCCGGCGGAGGGTTGGGGAAAACCGTGGCAATGTTTGATCGGTTTGACGTAGGGAATTCGACCGTCATGGCCGTCACACTTCAACGCGAGCGCAGTTCGCGGCCCACCCACGAGCTCTCGCTGCACGAGCTCGATGGCGCGGTGACATCTGAAAGGGCGCACTCGTCACCTGCGCGGCGCGCCGTAACCGAGTATCTGAACGCACAGATCGACCGCATCGACGCGGGTGACACGGGACTGCGCACGGGCTCCGACCCGATTCACGACACCAGGGTGGCGATCCGCAGGCTACGCAGCACGTTGCGGGTATTCGCGAAGCTATTCGACCGCGCCGCCGCGACCGAGCTGGAATCAGAGCTGAAGTGGTTCGCGGCTGCGCTCGGCGACGTCCGGGATTGCCAGGTGCAGCGCAAACGGTTCGGCGCGGCCATTGATCGGCTTCCCGAAGAACTGGTCCTTGGACCCGTCCGGGCTGATATCCGCATCACCCTGCGCGGCATCGAACGGCCCGCTCGCAGTCGCGTGACGGACGCAATGAATTCCGAACGCTATCTGGCCATGATGGCCGCGCTGCGAGGTTGGCGCACCGAACCACCATTGAAGGAGGGGTTTGGTGTCGATGATCTCCGCAAGTACTTCAAGAAAGCGCGTCACAAGGCGGACCGGCGTCTGACCGCCGCCGTAGACGGCGATGATGACGCCCTGCTGCACGCGGCCCGCAAGGCAGCGAAGCGTGCCAGGTACGCGGGCGAGCTGTGCGGCGCCGTGCACCCGCCCGCTCGTCGGAAGGCCAAGGCGTACAAGAAGGTTCAAGGTCTTCTTGGCGATCACCAAGACACCGTGGTGGCAAGGGACGTGCTGCGCCGCATGGCGGCTGGAACCGGGCCGTCTCAAGGGCAGAACGGTTTCACCTATGGCCTGCTGTACGCACGCGAGCAGCAGATCGCTGCAGAAACCCGATTGAAGGCAACCAAGTTGGCGAAAGGACGCTCATGAGCAACGTATTGGAAGGCAAGCGAATTGCGATCCTGGCGACGGACGGGGTCGAGCGACGCGAACTCGAGGAACCGGTCGAGGCCGTCCTTCAGGCCGGCGGTGACACCGAGCTGTTGTCGCTCGAGTTGGGCACCATCGACGCACGTGACCATGACCTCCTTCCGGCTGGCGAGTTTCGCGGGGACCGGGAGGTCGGTGACGCCGCTGTCGACGAATTCGACGGGCTGGTGATTCCCGGCGGCACCGTCAACGCCGACAAGCTTCGGCTCGATCGGTCGGCGGTCGCGTTCGTCCACGATTTCGTCGAATCGGGCAAGCCCGTCGGCTTGATTTGCCACGGGCCGTCGACGCTCATCGAAGCAGGCGTGGTCGAGGGTAGAACGCTGACGTCGTATCCGAGCCTGCGTACCGACCTGCGCAACGCCGGCGCCCATCCGGTCGACGAGGAGGTCGTCGTCGACGGCAATCTGATATCCAGCCGATCCCCGGACGACCTGCCCGCGTTCTGCAGGGCGATCGTGGGCCGATTCGGAAGCGTTTAGGAGGGAAGGCAATGTCCGTCACTGCATTTCAGGATCTACCGGTGACCGATCGGGACCGCGAGTGGGATGGCGCGGAAGCCGAGAAGCGTGTCCGGAAATGGGCGAAGGCCACCGACGAGCCCAACGAGAAGTACCGCGATGCGCACGTCTTCTACGACGGTGACGCGAAGCGGAATTTCACGGCGTACAAACTGCTGATCGCCGACGTGGTGAACGGGCGGTTGGTGGCGGTGCCGCGCGGCGTGATGGCCGCTGGTGCGGTCATGCAGGGTTCACGTGGTGGGGTCGACGTGCCGAAGGGCGACGTCGACCGGATCAAGAGCCACCTGGCGAAGTACTACCGCAAGATGGACGACACGCCGCCATGGGAGGCGGACTAACGGCGGTGGCGTCCGCGCGTCTCGGCACCGGTCTCGCCGGCGTCGAAATCGTCGTCGGGTGCCGCGCGGCCCACATAGGAGCCGTCCTCGTCTTCGTGTGCGCGTGAGCCGGCGACGTGCGGATCTGCTTCGACGTCCGACTCGGCCTCGTAGCTGTTGCGGTCTGACATGTCGCGCCTCCTGTGCCTCGTGGTGGTCGTGCATACCCGGATCCCGACCGAGCGAACCGCTGCGAGTGGGACCAAGTTGGCCGCTCCGACGCCGTTTCCGCCCACTACATGTGGGGTATCGACACGTGTACTGGCGCGCCGGCGACTCACCGGCTCACGATGAACGGGAGTGTGGCCGAAGTGGTGATGACGTTCGAGCGAGCCGTCGTGGTGATCCCCGCGCACAACGAGTCCGTCAACCTTCCTGACACTCTCAAGTCCGTGGTGACGGCGGCAGCCTGCTTATCGATGACGGTTTCGACCGTCGTGGTGCTCGACAGTTGTGACGATGCGAGCATCGACCTGGCGGGCCGTTTCGGCAGCGACGTGCACTTCATCGAGGTCGACGTCCGCAACGTCGGGGCTTCGCGTGCTGCGGGCTTCAGCTACGCGCGGTCGACGGCTGGCGTGGACTGCACCGACGAATCGCGCACCTGGTACGCCACGACGGATGCCGACAGCATGGTCGATCCGGACTGGCTGATTCGACAGACCGCGTCCCGCGCCGACATGGTCCTTGGTGTCGTCCGCATCGTCAACTGGCACCACCTGCCCACCGCCGCGGTGCGCCGGTACCTGTCGGCATACCGATCGAAGCGTCGCCGAGACGGACACGGTCACGTCCACGGCGCCAACATGGGCTTCCGGGCCCAAGCCTATTGGCGGGTAGGTGGATTCGCCGCGCTCCAAACCGGTGAAGACGTCGACCTGGTCCGCCGGTTCGACGAGCACGGCTACCACATCGACCGGGACGAACGGCTGTCGGTCACGACGTCGGCTCGGCAGAAGGGCAAGGCCCCAATGGGATTCGCCGCACATCTGCGCGGGATCGGTTTGAACTCGGAACGGGAACCCGCATGACCCCCGAACTGGTGTGGCGCTGGCTCGAATCGGGTGAACTGGATCTGCCTGCACCCGGATCAGGGCAGACGGCGCGCAGATGGTTGAAGCTCGCAGCGCTGACCGAGCGCGACGTCGTCGCGGGCCGGCTGGCCGAGGCCCACACGGACGCAACGGCAATCCTGGCGGAACTCGGCGGCCCCGCACCGGCGGCCGGCCAACTGTGGGGCGTGTGGGCCGCGGAGTCGGATGAGGCGGTCGTCACCGTGACCGAGGACGGCGGCGCTGCCGTTCTGGACGGCACCAAGCCGTGGTGTTCGGGTGCCGGTCTGTGTACGCACGCCTTGATCACCGCGCGCCGTGCCGACAACGTGCGAGGGCTCTACGCCGTCGAGCTGAGTCAACCGCAGGTGATACCGCTGACCCACAGTTGGCGCAACGCAGGCATGCGCGGCAGCGACACCCGATCGGTTCAGCTGTGCAATGCGGCTGCGGTGCCCGTGGGCCGGCCTGGCGAATATCTCGACCGGGCCGGGTTCTGGCACGGCGCGATGGCCGTGGCCGCCTGCTGGCTCGGCGGCGCCCGCGGCGTCGCAGGGCCGCTGTACCGTGCGATCGCCGACGAGCACAACAGTGCTTCGGGGGACGTGCACGCCCATGCCCACCTCGGGGCGATCGACGCGGCGCTCGCGGCCGGCGAGGCGATGCTGTTGTCGGCTGCCTGTTACGTCGACGCCGAACCGCACGGCGACCGGGCAGAATTGATGGCCCGGCGGGTCCGCGCCGTGGTCGAGCACGCCGCCGACGAGGTGATCACGCGCACCGGGCGTGCACTGGGCCCCAAGACGCTCGCGCTCGACGGCGAACACGCGCAACGCGTCGCCGATCTCACGCTGTACGTACGGCAGAGCCACGCCGAGCGCGACCTCGCCGTCCTTGGCCGGCTGGCGGCGAAGTGACGTCGGTGTCTGCAGGCAACGGTTCGCGCTTCGCCGCAAGGCCGATCGCCGCAGGAGGCACGCCGACCGATGAATGGGTCGGCTGGCGGCGTCCGTTCCCCGAACTGGACCTCCACGACTGCCCAGCGCTGGTGCTGGTGGCACCCCACCCGGACGACGAGACGCTCGGCTTTGGTGCGACCGCCGCCATGCTTCGGTCGCGTGGCGTCGACGTTCAGGTGGTGTCGGCGAGCGACGGCGGCGGTGCCGTTCCAGGGCTGTCCCGCGTGGAGCGGGCGTGGCTGGAGGGTGCTCGTCGCGCCGAATTGCACCGTGCCACTGAGATCTTGGGTCTCAAGGCTCCCATCTGCCTCGAGCTTCCGGACGGCGAACTGAGCGATCACGAGGCGGAGCTGACAGACCACCTCGCCGGACTGCTCGCAGCCAGGCCGAAGGGCATGTGGTGTGCCGCGACGTGGCAGGGAGACGGACACCCCGACCACGAAGCGGTTGGGCGGGCGAGCGCCGCGGCGGCGGAACGTACCGGAGCGGCGCTGCTCGAGTATCCGGTGTGGATGTGGCACTGGGCGGCGCCGGACGATGACGACGTGCCATGGCAGCGCATGTCGCGGGTGCGGCTCGACCTTGCCGCAATCGCACGTAAACAACGTGCCACCAAGGTGTTTCGCACACAGCTGACACCGGGTCGATCCGAGACGGATGCAGTCCTGCCGCCATTCGTGGTGCGACGCCTGCTTGCCGTGGGAGAGGTGGTGTTCCGCTGATGCGGAGGGTGCCCGACGACTACTTCGACGCCATGTACGCGAAGTCGCGCGATCCGTGGCAGCTCGCGGGGCGTTGGTACGAGCAGCGCAAGTACGCGATGACGATGGCGATGTTGCCGCGTCCTCGTTACCACCATGCGTACGAGCCGGGCTGTTCGGTGGGCGTGCTCACCGAACTGCTGACCGCCAGGTGCGATCACGTCACGGCCACCGACGTCGCGGCGACGGCCCTCGAGGCGACGGCCGAGCGACTGATGCGTGGCGGGCATGCCGATCGGGTGACGCTCGACCGGCGTTCACTCGATTCGGGCTGGCCGACAGACGATTTCGACCTCGTCGTCCTCTCCGAGGTGGCGTACTACTTCGATGCGGAGAGCCTGCGCGCAGTCCTGGACCGGGAATGCCCGCGCCTCGCCACGGGAGCGACGCTGATCGCGGCGCATTGGCGCCATCCCGTCGAGGACTATCCGCTGACGGGCGATGAGGCGAACTTCGTGATCGCCGGCACCACTGGTCTGCAGGCGGTGGCGCACTATTCGGACGACGACGTCGTCATCGACGTGTACGCCAACGGCGAGGCGCAGTCGGTCGCCACCCGCACCGGCGTCCCGGGAGTCGCCGACCTGGCTTAGGTCCGCAGAATCATCCTCAGATGGCTACGCGGCCCCCGCGCGACGGCCGCAACCGCCGCCTCCAGGGTGGTGGCGACGGGCAGGCCGCCGCGAGGATCGCAGATTCGCAACAGCCGGTCCACGTCGCGACCAGGGATGACCACCCAGTTCACGCCGCTTCCCGAGCAGGTGACGTTGATCTTGTGCAGCGTGGAGAAGCCCTGGGTACCGAAGAACCGTAAATCACGTAGGTCGACGACCAACCTGGTCGATGCATTGAGGCTGCGCTCCACGTACTCGGCGAGCTCGTGGGCATTGCAGGCGTCGACCTCACCCTCGGCCGCAACCATCACCGTCGACGCGCTGACGAAGCAGCTGGTGAAGTTGGCCCGTTCGCGGGGAAAGCGGGGTGTCGACCTGGGGGCAGAAGTCGGAGCGATTGACATGGTGAACTCCATCAGTCGTACTGAGGATCACGTCGAGGTCGTGGGCTCTGTTCCCTGAAAGCCGCCGCCCAGAATTTTCGCCAGGGCGTTGATGACGTCTCCCGCGGCTGTGAACTCAACCTCAGACAACCTTAGTACGAACTCGGGGGCGCGACAATGACGATTAGATCGACATAACAATTGCTGGTCAGTGGGTTTGTCGCGGGTGAGTAAAGGGAATCTGCGGTACCGGGAGCTAACGGGAGTAGATGATCGAGCCGTGGACGTCGACCGTCCCCAGGACGACCAGCAGTGGGATCAGTCTGCTCGTTCGGAGACCGAAACCGAACGGCTGGACCGCAATTGGTCCAGCCTCCTGCAGGAACTGCGGGTGGTGCAGACCGGTGTGCAGTTGCTGACGGGTTTTCTGCTCACGCTGCCCTTTCAGCAGCGTTTCGACGTTTTGGACCACGACATGCGCATGGTCTACCTCGCGACGGTCGCGTGCTCGGTGGCGTCGACGGTGCTCCTGATCGCTCCGGTCGGGATGCACCGTGTGCTGTTCAGGCAGCGCCGTCTCGGTTCTCTGGTGTCGGCCGCGCACCGGACGGCGTATGCGGGGTTGCTGTTGTTGGGGCTGGTCATGGTGGGGACGACGGTGGTCATCTTCGACGCCGTGGCCGGACGGACCGCCGCGATGGTCGCCGGCGCGACGGCGCTGGTGGCGTTCGGAGCGTTCTGGGTGGCCGTGCCGGTATGGATGCGCGTTTCTCGGCGTTGAAGCAGGGGTACCTCTAGCGCATCGGAAGACAGTGGTCACCGCCATGGACGCCTAGACCGGCGGTGATCGCGGAAAGCGAGAGCCACCATGGGCTCCAAGCATCTGAGGCAGGAACCGCAGGACCTCCAGTTCAAGCGCGTCTTCGTCGTGGTGATTGTGGCCGTCGTGTTCGCCGCTGTCGTGTCGGCGGCGGTCGTGTACTTCCTCGGTTCATCGGTGCCCTACGGTCAAGGCAGGCCCGACGCTGCACCCGCGCCACAGCCGGTGAGCCAACAGGGCACTCTGGTGGCCGTGACGCCGGACTCCCTCACGGCGCGTAGCTCGGACGGGTTCGCGCGTACCTACCAGATCGATGCCCAGACCGCCGCGATCACCGATGGCGGAAGCCGAGTCGGCAGTGCGGGTTCGTCTTTCGTGGTGAATGACGAGGTCTCGATCCTTGCGGTGATCCGTGACGGCAAGGCGATTGCGACGACCGTCGCAGGCCGGGCCGTGTCCGACCTGAGTGGACCTCCCATGGACGACGTTGCTGCGCTGCCTGCGACACCCTGAGCTGACCACATCGCACGTCAAGACTCCGAAATTAAATCTGCCGAAGCGGAATAGATGCGGCCCGGCACTCGCTGTAACTCGCAGGCTTATTTAGCAAAGGTAAGGATTTAGCGAAGGTAAGGAGTTCCGACTGTGAGTGCTAGAAGCATCAAGCCGTTCGCCGTCATCGGCGCAGGAGTTGCGATCGCCGGAGCCGCCTTGGTGGGGGCAATCTTGCAGGGACCGTCGGATTCGGGTCCCATGGCCGGAGAGATGAGTACCGGGGTGACCATCACCGCGACCACCCCGGCGAGCGCAGCGCCGGTCCCCGTGGCGCAACCCAGCATCAAGGGCCCCGCGCCCTTGCCCAAGGAGGAGCAGGGACTTCCCGGTTAGTCGTTCTGCCGGGTAGTCCTTGATGATTGCCTGTCCCGGGGCTACGCCGTAGCCTCGGGACGTGGCGGGATCCACTGCGGTCAGCGCCGAGGAACTGGCTGGCCTTGAATTCTTTGCGGGCTGTACCGTCGAATCGCTGGGTCCGCTTGCAATTCATCTGCGCACGCTGAACGCGGCGCCGGGAGAGGTTCTGCTTCGCCAGGGCGAGCAGGCCGTCTCCTTTCTGTTGATCGGCTCCGGTCACGCCAAGGTCGAACACGTCGGAGACGGCGGTGAAGTCAGCGTCGTGGAGGTCGGGCCGGGTCTGATCGTCGGCGAGATCGCGCTGCTGCGCGCCGCGCCGCGCAACGCCACGGTGACGGCCATCGACGGGCTTTCGGGCTGGATCGGCGGGCGGGAAGCCTTCGCCGCGATGCTCGACGCGCCCTGCATGCTGAACAAACTGCTGCGCACGGCGCGCCAGCGGCTGGTCACCTACCTCACGCCGCTTCGGGTGCGCCTGCGCGACGAGACGGAGTTGTATCTGCGTCCCGTGTTGCCCGGTGACAATGAGCGCACGGTGCACGGGCCGGTGCTGTTCTCCAGCGAGACGTTCTACCGCCGGTTTCAGACCACCCGTACTCCGACGGCGTCGCTGATGACCTACCTGTTCGAGGTCGACTACGTCGACCACTTCGTGTGGGTGATGACCGAGGGTGTCGACGGACTGGTGGTCGCCGACGCGCGCTTCGTCCGCGACGTGGCGGATCCGACCGTCGCCGAGGTGGCATTCATCGTCGGCGACGACTACCAGGGCCGGGGTGTCGGGACGTTCTTGATGGATGCGTTGGCCGTCGCGGCGCGCGGCGATGGGATAAATCGCTTCACCGCGCGGGTGTTGTCGGAGAATTACTCCATGCGCAAGATCCTCGACCGGTACGGAGCTGAGTGGCACCGCGATGAGCAGGGCATCGTGACCACCGAAATCGACGTGCCCCCGCTCCGCGAGCTGACGATCGGCCCGAAGTTCTATCGGAAGATCAGCTCGCTTGCGCGCCAAACCCTCAGGGCTGTCGGTTGATGCGCCCGCAGCTATCCAAGGACACCCGGCTGTGCATGTCGCTGGCGGCCAGGCCGTCGAACATCGGCACGCGGTTCCACAACCACCTCTACGACGTGCTCGGCCTCGACTTCATCTACAAGGCGTTCACCACCACCGACATCGGCGCGGCCATCGGTGGCGTGCGTGCGCTGGGCATTCGTGGCTGCTCGGTGTCGATGCCGTTCAAGGAGGACGTCATCGCGCTCGTCGACGAGGTCGAGCAGTCGGCCCGCGCCATCAACTCGGTGAACACCATCGTCAACGATGACGGCTACCTGACTGCGTCGAACACCGATTACCTTGCGGTGCAACGGCTCATCGACGAACACGGCCTCGACCCCGCAGGGACGGTGCTGATCCGCGGCAGTGGAGGGATGGCCAGCGCGGTCGGCGCCGCATTCCGCGACCACGGATTCCGGTCAGGGACCGTCGTCGCGCGCAACGAGAACGCCGGCCGTGCGCTCGCCGACCGACTCGACTACGACTACGCGCCGGAGGTCGGCACCCGCTCTGCCTCGGTGATCGTCAACGTCACGCCCCTGGGGATGGCGGGGGCACCCGAGGCGGTCGAGCAAGCCTTCGACGATCGGGCAATCGCCAACGCGCGCACGGTATTCGACGTCGTGGCGCTGCCGTCGGAGACGCCGCTGATCACTGCGGCCCGCGCTGCGGGCGTCCCCGTCATCACCGGTGCCGAGGTCATCGCATTGCAGGCCGCCGAGCAGTTCGAGCGCTACACCGGCGTGCGGCCGACGGCCGAGCAAATCGCGGAGGCGTCGGCGATCTCGCGGGCCTGAATCAGGGGGCGTTGACCACCACGATGGGGCGTCGCACCCGTTCGAGCATGTGTCCGGTGAAGCCCGCGTACATCATCCGGGCCTGAACGAACCAGTTGATCGAAGAGTGCACGGCCGCGGCCGTTGGCGCGGCGTCCGCCGGAAGGGGAATCTCGAACGGCAGCACCACGGGGACCCCTGCCCGTAGCGGAATTCGCTTGCCCAGCGTCACGATTGGGCCGTCCAACTCAGTGCCGGGGCCCGGCGCGCGAGTCAATGGATGAGACTCCCGTTCGCGCTGCCACGACACCGCGAGGTCACCGTCGGGCAAATCCATCGTGGGGGTGAGAGTCACCTGGCCGGTGATGGTCTCGCCGGCCCGATGCACCGGCGAGGACAGCGCGACGTCAATGACGGTCTCGGCCGCACCGGAGACCACCTCGAGCGGCTCTACGTAGGCCTCGACGTCAGCGGTGCCGATGACCACGGTGAACTCGCCATTCGTGTCGATGTCGCGGCCGCCTCGATCGACGGTGAGCCGGCATTCCCACCGGGCGATCGCTTGCGACGACGCAGGCGCCCACGACGGGATGCGGAACGTCGAGGACGCACCGGTGAACTCGCCGACGGCAATCGGAATGTCCTCGGCGATGACGCTCACCCAGTCGTCGGTGTCGCGGTCACCGCCGTAGTTGGTACCGACCTGATCCATCGTCCAGATGGTGTCGTTGCCTTGCGCTGCCACGGAGTCCACGCGACCGGCCCAGTGGTACTGATAGAAGTTCGTGTAACCCCAGTCCAGCCGCGCCGACCTGACCTTGTCGATGGCCTTGTCGGTGGTGACGGTCGCCGTGACCGTCTGCCTGGGCGCGACATTCGTCGGCGACACAACGACTTTGGCGCCGCCAGAACGGCTGAACAGACCCACTTAGCCCTTTGGGTTCTTCTTGTACTTTGCTCTGTTCGCCGCGTATTCCTCTGGATTGTTCTTCTTCTGGTAGGCGCGCACCGGCCAGAAGAGCAGCCACAGAAGCGGATAGACGGTGACATAGAACAGCAACTGGAAGAGCCCGCCCACCAGGACGGCGAAGACCCACGCGGGGTAGATGAGGATCAGGCAGAACTGGATGAACTGCTTGAGCACCACCGGGTAGCCCTCGGCCATCGACCAGACGAGCTTCGGGCTCATCATGTGCAGGAATTGCTTCCACTTCGACCGCTCGGCTTCGGCTTCCGCCTGTGCCTCGCTGATGTCGCGTCCGCGCTCGTCGCGCGTGAGTCCGCGCTCCGGCGGCAACGGTTCGCCGGGGTGGGGAGGCTGGACGGCGGTCATGGCGTGATCGTGGTCTTCTCGTCGATCTCGGAGGTGGCGTCCATCAACGGACCCATCTGGTCCTCGAGGCCATCGGCATTCAGCTGCAGGACGAACACGCCGCCCTGGCCGGGGATGACGACCGTCTTCTGGGCGATCATCCGCTTGGCGCCGTCCTTCACATAGCTGCCGCCGATCTGATAAGCGTCGAACCCGGCCAGCGTGCTCTTGTCGCCGTCGCCGCCCTCGAAGCCGGGCAGGTTCTTCAACTCGCCGGGCGCGTACTCGAGGATCTTGGCCGGATCGACGTCGCCGGTCAGCTTGGACATCAGCGCAACGATGGATGGCGGATCGGCGGCCATGGTCGGATCGGTGGAGACGATGGCGCCCCATGCGTAGTCGGGTGTCTTCGCCCCGGCATCCGCCCAGCCTGCGGGGATCGGCAGGTCGAGGGTCGGGGTTCCCGGTTCGCCGCGCTTGACCGGGGTCTCGGTGATCCCGCTCTCCTTGATGTAGTCGGCGATCGTCTCGTTCTTGCCTGCTTGCGCAGGCGTGGACGGCGCGCTGCTCTTCGAGCTACTGCTCTCGGAGCTGCTACTGCTGCTCGACGAGGACGAACTCGGTGCGGACTTGGTGTCAGACCCGCAACCCGCAAGGGCGAGGCTCAGTGCGACAACGGTGATGACGGTTCCACCGGCTTTCATGGGGAAGGGCATGGGGTCTCCTGTCGTCGGAAGCAGCATGAGCCTACGGTCAGCAAACCGAGTACGCACGTGAAATGCCGGTGGCCAGTCAGAAACCGATCTCGCGCGGGACGAAACGGTCGGTCACGTTGCCAGTCAGCGTGTCGTCGTATGGGTCGACGGCCTTGGTCGGTGCTCCTTCGTCGATGTCGAGGCCCCCGAGCTGCACCCAGATGGTGCTGGGGCTGGTGGTGAGCTCGAAGAAGTACGTGCGGTTGGTCAGGTCGCACACCGAGCGGTACTCGGTGTTGTACACGCCGAAGTCGGCGTAGGGCGCGCCGAACGGCACCGAGACGTTGCGCATGATCGCCATCACGCCTGCCACGGCCTCGCGCTCACTGACCGGCTTGGGCAGCAGTGCCGAGTAGTAGGCGGCCCGTTGGAACCGGTCGACGGGGTTGACGTTGCCGGGCAGGGTCATGGCGCTGCTGGGATTCGAGAAGTCTTGCGCAGCAAGCAACGTCAGTTGCTCGTCATAGGTCGGATCGTTGGTCATCAGGGTGAATTCCCGTCCGTGGTGGACGACGAGCTCGCCGTTGGCGAACTCCATGACCGCCGAGTCGCCGTCGGCGTCCTCGATGGCCAGGTGCAACGTCGCGTCGAACCCATGGGCGCCGACCATCACCAACTGGACCCCGTCCATCAGCGCGAGTGCCTCGGTGACGGTGGCCGCCTGGTCGAGCAGGTACTGCGCCCACAGTGCCGTTTGGAGCCCTGGGAGCTCCGGGTTGCGCGGCCCCACGTCGGTCGACTTCAGGTACAGGGCGTGCACGGCCAGCCCGCGCTCGTTGAGGCCGTCTACGGTGCCGATGCCGTACACCGTGGTCGCGAGACTGCCGTACGTGCTGGTCCAGCGAAGCGGGTTGTCCGGCACCACGACCTCGGTCAATAGCAGACCACCGTCGCGCTGACGACCCCGCGGGAAGGCCACGATGATCGGCTGCGTCGACTCCGGCCAGTCCATGCTCCGACCGGTCAGGACAGCGATGCCATTGGTATTCCACAAGACTCGGGTACACATTGGCGTGTCCTTTCGGGATGTCGGCGCACGTCAGCGTAGCTGTGGTAACAAGACAGCGTGCGCGTGTTCGCGGCCTGTGCGGCGGCGGCGGTGTGTGCGGCCTGCGGCGCGTCTGACGCGCCCCCACCCACGGCCGGGTCACCGGAGCCGTCGTCACGGCCGTCGGCGATCAATCTCGCCGACGTCGCCCGGGTCCGTGGCGACCTGCCCGCCGGCTACGAGATCGCCGACCTGGTCGGGCGCGCCGCGCCGCTGGCGTTCTGGGGTTTCGGTCCGCAATGGGTCGCCGACCCGCCGCAGTGCGGGGCGCTGTCCGATCCTCCCGTCGACGGCGCCACGATCCGTGGCTGGTCGGGGTCGGGACCAGGCGGCATCGTGTACGTAGTGGCGGCGTCTTTCGGAGGGCAGGAGCGGAGCGACCCGGGAAATGTCAGCGGGACGGTTGTCGACCCCGCGGTGCTAGGCGAGTGCGGCACGTCGACGTTGACCGCCGGACACACCAGCGGCACGGTGACGACGGTCGAGGCGCCCGCCATCGACGCTGCGACGACGCTTGGCCTCCGCACGGAAACCACCACCGTCGTCGAGGGCGGCACCGAAACCCATTCCCACGCAGACACGTTCACCGCCTACTTCGAGGGATACACCGCGTACGTGACGGTGGTGACCGACCCAGGCTCGTCGGGTCCCGTGCTCGATGCCGACTTCGCCGCGGCGCTGTTGGTCAAGACGGTGGCCGCGCTGCGAGGCTGAGCGCACCCGGTGCAGGTAGATTGGCGGCGATGCTCAGGACGCTGTTCGCCGTGGCATGCGCCGCTCTATTGGCCGCCTGCTCCAGCGGTGAACCGACCGCAGCCGACGTCCCCGACGACATCTCGCACGTCCTCGACGTCAAGTCGACCTTCGGGCCGGATTTCAAGGTCACCACCGTCGCGCCGACCGGCATCGACCCGCGCATCCTTGCGCCGCAGACCCTTCCGCCAGGAGTGAAGTTCGAACCGGCCGACTGCGCAAAGTTCGCGGCGGGCCTGGCCCTTCCAGCCGGTCTGAAGGGAAACATGGCGGCCACGACGGCGGAGGGGGAGGGCAACCGGTTCATCGCGATCGCGGTCGAGACCTCAGAACCGGTGCCGTTGACCGACCCCGGGCAGGCCTGCCAAAAGGTGGGTTTCGCAGGCCCGGGGTCGCGCGGTCTCGTCGAGGTCGCTGAATCGCCCACGATCGACGGCGCGCGCACGCTCGGCACCCACCGCGTCGTGCAGACCGTGGTCAACGGCAAGCCGGCCAGTGGCGAGCTCTACAACTACGTGGCCAGCTTCGGCAGCATTCTGGTGATCGTGACGGCCAACCCGCTGGTGCAGCCCAATCAGCCCGTCGCCCCGGTCAACACGCAGCGGGCCCGCGATCTGCTGGCCGCCGCGGTGGCCGCGGTACGCGGCTGAGCTCAGCGCACGTCGCGCGGGCGGTACTGAATGCTGATCCGCGGGCCGGTCGGCCTGGCCGTCTTCGGCACCGCATGCTCCCAGGTGCGCTGGCAGGAGCCGCCCATCACCAACAGGTCGCCGTGGCCCTGCGGTAGCCGCAGCGACCTCCCGCCGCCGCGGGGCCGCATTGCGAAAACCCTTGTCGCGCCGAGCGTGACGATGGCCACCATGGTGTCCTCGGTGCTGCTGCGGCCGATGGTGTCACCGTGCCAGGCCACGCTGTCGGCGCCGTCGCGGTAGAGGCACAGGCCCGCTGAGGTGAACGGCTCGCCGAGTTCCCCGGCGTAGATGTCGTTGAGGCGGACGCGCAGCTTGGCGATGGCGGGGTGCGGTGCGGGCTCGGAGCCGAGGTCGTGGAAGCTGACCAGCCGTGGCACGTCGAGCACGCGGTCGTACATCTGTCTGCGCTCGGCGCGCCACGGGATCGACGCCTCGAGTTCGTCGAACAGCGTGTCGTGGTCGGTGAGCCAGCCGGATCGCACGTCGATCCACGCGCCGTCGCCCAGCGAGCGCCGTTCGGCATGGTCGAAAAGCGACCCTTGAACCGTCAAGGACACGATCGAATGTTATCGCACAGGCGTTCGAATTTATAGGTTGGCCGCGCCAGGGCCGCGCTCGGCCATGACGTCGCCGGGGTTCGCCAGAAGGCACGTCTTCAGGCTCAGACAGCCGCAGCCGATGCATCCGGCCAGGTTGTCGCGCAATCGCTGCAGGTGCAGGATCCGCTCGTCGATGTCCCCGCGCCAGCCGGCCGACAGCCGGGCCCAGTCCTTGCTTGTCGGAACCCGGTTGGTCGGCAGCGTGGACAGCGCATCGCGGATCCGCGCCAGTGGGATGCCGAGGCGCTGCGACATGCGGATGAACGCCACCCGCCGCAGGGTTTCGCGAGGGTAGCGGCGTTGATTGCCCGACGTGCGCCTGCTGTGGATGAGGCCTTCGCGTTCGTAGAAGTGCAGCGCAGACACTGCAACGCCGCTGCGGTGTGCCATCTCGCCGGGCGTCAATTCGGCCAACTCCATGACCTCAACCGTAGTTGAGGTGGCGAATTGACGTTACGGTGCTAGACATGACGGATCCGGTGCTGGGCTCCAACTCCGAGGTAGGCACGCTGCGGGTGGTGATCCTGCACCGTCCTGGTGCCGAACTTCAGCGCCTGACGCCGCAGAACAATGACACGCTGCTGTTCGACGGGCTGCCCTGGGTCGCAAGGGCTCAGGAGGAACACGACGCGTTCGCCGACCTGCTTCGCTCCCGCGGGGTCGAGGTGCTGCTGCTCTCCGATCTCCTCACCGAGGCGTTGAACAGCGGGGCGGCCAGGATGCACGGGATCTCCGCGGCCGTGGATTCGCGGCGCCTTGGTTTGCCTCTGGCCCAGGAACTTTCGGTCTACCTGCGAACACTGGAGGCCGCACCGCTGGCCCGCGTGCTGATGGCAGGCATGACGTTCAACGAGTTGCCGTTCGGCGAGAGCGAACTGTCGCTGGTACGCCGGATGCACCATGGTGCGGACTTCGTCATCGATCCGCTGCCGAATCTGCTGTTCACCCGCGACTCGTCGTTCTGGATCGGGGCACGGGTGGCGATCACGTCGCTCGCCCTGCCCGCGCGGATCCGCGAGACGTCGTTGACCGACCTGATCTATGCACACCACCCACGATTCCGGGGCGTTCGACGGGCCTACGAGTCGCGGTCTGCGCCGGTCGAGGGCGGCGACGTGCTGCTGCTTGCGCCGGGAGTCGTGGCGGTCGGCGTGGGGGAGCGGACCACGCCAGCGGGTGCGGAGGCGTTGGCGCGCAGCCTGTTCGACGACGAACTCGCCCATACCGTGCTCGCGGTGCCGATCGCCCAGGAACGCGCGCAGATGCACCTCGACACCGTCTGCACGATGGTCGACACCGACGCGGTCGTAATGTATCCCAACATCGTCGACTCGTTGTCCGCGTTCACCATTCGCCGTTCCTCCGGTGGTGTCACGATCGATCGCGCCGCCCCGTTCGTGCAAGCCGCCGCCGATGCGATGGGAATTGGCAAGCTCCGGGTCATCGACACCGGGCTGGACCCCGTCACCGCCGAGCGTGAGCAATGGGACGACGGCAACAACACACTGGCCTTGGCGCCGGGTGTGGTGGTGGCCTACGAACGCAATGCGGAGACCAATGCGCGCCTCGAGGATTCCGGCATCGAGGTGCTGCGGATCTCGGCGTCGGAGTTGGGCACGGGTCGCGGTGGGCCACGCTGCATGTCGTGCCCCGCTGCCAGGGACCCGCTGTAGCCGCGGCGTGCGAACTCCTCCAAGCCCGTATCGTTGACACGTGGTGAGGCAACTGCCGAACGTCGACAGCCTCGACCGAGCGATCATCGATCAGTTGAGGATCGACGGGCGCCGAGGTTTCGGGGAGATCGGCCGGACCGTCGGGCTATCCGAAGCGACTGTGCGGCAACGCTATCGACGGTTACAGCGGCTCGGCGTCATTCAGGTAATCGGCATGTCCGATGCGGTCCGGGTGGGCGAACTGGCGGTACACCTCGCGATTCGCGTCCGCGGAGTCCCGGTCGCGATGGTGGCTCGGCAATTGGCGCGGATGCCCGAAATCAAATACGTGGGCTCGTGCTCGGGCCCATACGATCTGATCACCGATGCGCAATGCTCAGACCTCCAACATCTGAGTCAGCTGCTCACCGACCGCGTCCGGCGAGTACAGGGCATCGCACACGCCGAAGCGCTGACGGTGCTGGAAGTCATGAAGGATTCCTACCTGTGGGCCGGATTCCGGGACGCGGGCACCGTCGGACGGCCCGTCATCCGTCGAGGTCCTGCCCAAGACTCTGGCCAAGCCCCGACCACGAATAGTCCTTGAAGATCTCCAGCACGACGAGTTGTTCGACGTTCGCAATGCCAGGCAACCGCCTCACGTCGTCGAGCAGCTGCACCAGTTGATCGATGTCGCGGCACGTCGCTTCGACGAAGATGTCGTGACCCCCTGCGCATAGCGCCACGTGGTTGACCATCGGCATGTCACGCAGCATCGCGGCGACGGCCCTCGGCGTGAGGTCTTGTGTGCGAATCAGAAGCCGAAGGGCCTGATGGCCGAGCGACTGCGGATCGCAGAGCGCGACGATGGTCAGGATTCCGGCCTCTTGGAGCCGCGCGACGTGGTTGCGCACGGTCGTCTCCGATACGCCTAGCTCGGCCGCTAACGCCGAGTATGGCCGACGACCATCCCGGCCGAGAAGCCGCAACAGATCCCGATCGAGGTCACCGATCACCGTGCCATCATGTCAAACCACTCTGCTGCGCACGGCGGCCTCGGTCATCTGAGCTTCGCTGATGGCGGCCTGCACTAGGGCGACGTTGTCCCCCGCGACTGTCCCGTCGGGTAGTTCGACGCCGTCCTCGAAGCCGATCCGGACCTGAGCACCGTCCTCGATCGCCGCCCGGAAGACGGGCCAGACGGTCGGCCCATCGCCGTGGTACAGCAACGGACACCGGACACCAGCCGCGCGAATGAGATCGCGTGCGTCACGGCACACGCTCACGGCCCCATCCGGGTCGAGACCTTGCGGTTCGATCAGAATGCGGACGTTGCGGTGCAGGGTTCTGGAGTCCAGCAGGGCGGGGACGTCGTCCAATGACCAGACGGCACTCTCGAGTTCGATGCCGCGGTCCACCAGCAGTGACGCGGCTTCGTCGGCACCATCCTCGCTGAAGGTCACCGCAACGAAGTCAGGGAACACCGACCATTGGCTGATCTTCGCCAATCGGTCTGCCTGGCCGTCGCACGTCCAAAGGCCCGCGGTGGTACCCACGGACAGTCCTGGGGCGCCCCGCCGAACTGCTTGCACCAGTGCGGCGATGTCGTCGGCTGCGATCGACTGCTTGCCGTCCGCCCCGAACGTGTGGGTGTGCACCACGTCTGCGCCCGCGGCGACGGTCCGCAGGGAGTCCTCGACGATCTCATCCAGGCGCAAGGGCACCGCGGGATGGTCGGCGCGGCTGAGGCCTCCGTTGATCGCGGCCTTGAGAAACATACATTCCCTTCAGTTTTCCGAATCAAGGTCAGAGCGAAACACGCTGTGTCGCTCGATGTTCGCGGTTGCGCCCGTCAGGTCGCCAAGGCGTGCGCCCGCGCGGATGGCGTCGATCAATGCCGGTTCTTCTTCGTCGTCGACCTCGACGGTCTTCACGAGGCGTTGCAGCGTCTCCGCCGACGCGACCAACACGCCGTTCTCGTCGGCGAGCACGATGTCGCCCGTCAGCACGTGCTGACCGCCACACACGATGGGCTGATAGATGCTCCCGACGCCCGTGTCCTCCAGCTTGGTCGTCAGCAGGCTGGTGCCGCGGGCGTAGACGGGCAGGCCGATGCGCCGGAGTTCGTCGATGTCGGTACAGACGCCATCGACGACCACCGCTGCCGCACCGCGTGCGCGAATCGCCTCCGTGACCACCTCGCCGAGCGGCGCGTGTCGTCGATCGCCGCCAGTGTCGACGAGGAGCACGTCGCCGGGTTCCAGGTCGCTCACGACGTGGTGCAGGTTGCTCGAATCGGTTGGCGTGGTGCGCACCGTGACGGCGCGACCCGCCACCTTGCCCTGCCCGACGAGCCGGCGGATTCCCGTGTCGAGGAACCCCTCTTCGAGGTAGTGGCCGATGGTCGGATAGGCGAGGGCACGCAGCCGGTCGACAAGGTCGGGTGCGACCGGGGCTGGGCGCCGGCCGATCGTGATTGCCACGGTTCAGCTCCCGTTGATCATGATGCGGCGGTTCAGCAGAACCGGAAGGGCGTAGCGCGCCTCGTCGAGCCGTTCCTTGCTGACCTCCGCGTGGA
Source organism: Mycobacterium sp. AZCC_0083 (assembly GCF_014202335.1). GTDB lineage: Bacteria > Actinomycetota > Actinomycetes > Mycobacteriales > Mycobacteriaceae > Mycobacterium. The sequence continues at coordinate 483,609 of NZ_JACHGP010000004.1, forward strand.
TCGCCGCGATGGGTTCGTCGCCGAGTTGGTCGAGGACCTGCCCCATCGGGTCGACGACCGTGCTGACGCCGATGCACTCCGGGCTGCTCGATCCGACACCAATGACCCAGCAGGTGTTTTCGATGGCGCGCGCACGCAACAACGTCAGCCAGTGATCGACCTTCAGCGGACCCGACATCCAGGCGGCCGACACCAGCAGCGTGTCGGCGCCCAGCTCGACGAGCGCACGAGCAAGCTCGGGGAACCTCAGGTCGTAGCAGTTCAGCAGCCCGAAGACCGTGCCGTTGATCGCGAACACGGTTGGCTTGACCTCGCCACGCATCACGTAGCTCGACTCCCGGTAGGAGAAGGCGTCGTACAGGTGCATCTTGCGATAGGTGGCGACCAGCGCCCCTGTGCGGTCGGACACCACGATCGTGTTGTAGGGCAGGCCGGAGCTGCCGGGCTCGTATCCCGGGGCGACGATGCCAATCCCGGTGGCCTTGGACAGATCACGGATGAACTCGGTGAACGGCAGCCACTCCGCGGTTGCGATGTCGCCGAGCGGCGTCGAGGCCTCGGAGGCCAAGACCATCGCCTCCTCGGGCAGCACCAGTAGGTCTGAACCCGCTTCTACCGCACTGCGTGCGAGTGCTTCGATGGACGTGCGGTTGGCCGCGAGGTCTGCGGTGGGCGCGAACTGGCCCAGGGTGATCTTCACTTCTTGAACTCCGCTCAATTCTTGGTGACGAGGCGGGCACGGTGCGCCGGCCACGTGACGTGTACCGGTGCACCTGCTGCCGCGGACTCGAGATCTTCGGGAAGGGTGGTGAGGCTGGCGGTCAGCGGATGGTCGCCAAGCGACAGCCGCAATAGCCACTGGTTTCCGAGATAGACCTTGTCGACGAGCGTGGCGGCGAGCCAGCCGTCGCCTTCCGGATACGCAGCGACGTCGATCATCTCGGGCCGCACGGCGAGCTCGAGATCGGTGCCCTCCAGCTCGGCGGCGTGCGGTGCGGGAGCCGGGCCGACGCCGTCGATGGACACGATCAACGATCCGCGGGAATCCCCGATGACGTTCACCGGCAAGAGATTGCACGTGCCGATGAATCGGGCGACGAAGGCGTTGGCGGGCTCCTCGTAGATCTCGCGCGGTGTACCGATCTGCTGGACGACACCCGCATTCATCACTGCGATGCGGTCCGACATCGTCAGGGCTTCTTCCTGATCGTGCGTGACGTAGACGAAGGTGATGCCGACCTCTCGCTGCAGCCTGGTCAGCTCGAACTGCATCTGCTTGCGCAGCTGCTGATCGAGCGCACCGAGTGGCTCGTCGAGCAGCACGACCGACGGATTGGACACGATGGCACGGGCAAGTGCGACGCGCTGACGCTGGCCGCCGGAGAGTTGATCCGGCTTGCGATGTATGAAGTCCTCCATCCGGACCAGCGAAAGCGACCTCCGGACAATGGAATCCAGAGACTCGCCGCCGAAGGAAGAGGGCAGGTTCTTGCCCTTCTTGCCGTAGCGGACCTTCAGCTCGAACGCAACGTTGTCGTAGACGTCGAGATGAGGAAACAGTGCATAGCTCTGGAACAGCATGTTCAGGTCGCGCTTGCGGGTCGGCTGGTCGCGCACGTCGTTCCCGTCCAGTAGGACGGCACCGTCGGACGGCGTCTCGAACCCGGCGATCATGCGCATGAGCGTCGTCTTCCCGCACCCCGAGGGGCCAAGGATCGAGAAGAACTCGTTTCGCCCGATGGTCAGATCGGTGGGCTGAACTGCCCAGCCCTCGTTGAAACACTTGCTCACGCCGATCAATTGGATGGCCGGCGGAGCGGCGTCAACCGGCGTCGCTTCTACTGCTGGCATGTCAGCCACCTCGATCACGACGACTTGACCTTCGTCCAACCCTGCTGGAAGTACGCCATGGCCTTGCCGGGGTCGACGACGAAGTCGGCATTCTCGAGGCTCGCGGTCGGGGCGTACACCGCGGGGTTGTCGAGCAGGCTCTTGTTGGTGATCTTCGCCAGCGCGGGCTCGTTCACGCTTGCCATGGATCCGTCATCGGTGGCCATGGCGGCGATCTCGGGACGCAGCGTGAAGGAGATGAACTTGTAGGCGGCATCGGAGTGACTGGCGCCCTTGGCGATTGACAACCCGTCGGTCCACAGCGTGCCCCCCTCCTTCGGAATCACGTAGTGGACGTCCGGGTTGGTCTCCACCACCTTCGCCGTCGACGCGCCGCCCCAGGCCTCGGAGACACACGCCTGACCCTGCGAGACGAGGTCGGCGTAGTTGGTCGAGTTGTACCCGGCCAGCAGTGACTTCTGCTCCTGCAGCTTGTTGGTGGCCGCCTCGATCTGCGCCTTATCGGTGCTGTCGGCCTTGAAGTCGAGAATCTGCAGGCCGACGATGTATGCGGCGAGCATGTTGTCGAGCATGTACAACTTGCCCTTGTAGGCAGGGTCGAAGAGCGCTTGCCAACTGTCGACGGGCTTGCCGGTGCACTTTGCGTTGTAGATCAGACCGGTGGTGCCCCACACCCATGGCACGCTGTGCTTGTTGCCCGGGTCGTAGGACGGATCCGCGAACTTCTTGGAGAGATTCTCCAGTCCCTGGATCCGCGAGTGGTCGAGCTCCTCGATGAGCTTCTGGCCGACGAGCTGTTGCACCGCATACTGACTCGGCTCCACCAGGTCGTAACCCGAGTTGCCTGCGGCCAGCTTGGCGATCATCGTCTCGTTGCTGTCGAAGGTGTCCATCTGGACCTTGATGCCGGTCTCCTTGGTGAACGCCTGAACCACCGAGTCAGGAATCTCACCCGCCCACGCATAGACGTTGAGAGTGTTGGGATCACCTGAGCCGCTGGATGATCCGTCGCCGCACGCGGTCAGGACGAGCAGCGGCAGTGCCGCCAGTGCAACGAATGCCTTCTTGATCACGAGACGGGTTCCTTTGTGTGGAGGGTCGGGACGGGTGGAGGGGCTAGCGATTGGTACCGGCGAGAATGGTTCGCATCTGACGCACGCCGACGAGCAGCACGATCGCGAAAGTACTGAGAATCAACAGTGATCCGAGTGCGTTGATCTCCGGCGTCAGGCCGGTCTTGAGGAGCGAGTACACCCGCAGCGGCATCGTCGTCGACCCGACGCCGTTGGTGAACGTGGACATCACGATGTTGCCGAAGGACGTGGTGAAGGTGAGCAGCCACGAAGCTCCGATCGCGGGCCACAGCAGTGGCAACACGACCCGCCGAAAGGCCCCAAGCCCAGTGGTGCCGAGATCCGCTGCGGCATGGGGAAGATTCGGATCGAGGGCATTCATCGCGCCGGTCATGATGAGGGTGCTCATCGGCAGGGTGACGACGATGTGACCGAGGACGAGGGTCGTCACGCCAAGCGGCACGTGCAACGCGCTGTACAGGCTGAGGAGAGCCACCCCGAGGACGATCTCGGGAACGATCAGCGGGATGAACACCAACCCCGTCACGACCTTGCGGCCAGGCGTTTCCGGGCGCACCAGCGCGGCCGCCGTCATGACGCCGATCAATGTGGCGGCAGTGGCGGACAACACCCCGACGAGCACGCTGACCCGAACGGCGTCCAGCAGCGGGCCGTCGGCGAACAGCTCCCGGTACCAGTGCAGGCTCAGGCCGTCCCACCGGTAACTGACGGGCGATGCGTTGAAGGAGTAGATCACCACGGCGACGATCGGGATGTAGAGGAAGACGAGGACTCCGCGACCGATCCAATTGGTGAGACGTTCCATGTCACACCGCCTTTCGACGGCGAGATGGGCGGAGGAACGCGGCGGCGACGCTCAGCGCGATGAGCATCAACACCAGGAGGATGGTGGCCGCTGCGGCTCCCATCGGCTGATTGCGGAACTCGGTGTAGAGCGTGACGATCAAGTTGCCGACCAGCTGGTCCTTGCCGCCGCCAAGCAGAATCGGGATGACGAACACACCAAGCGTCGGGATGAACGTCAGGACCGCCGCCGCGATCAAGCCTGGCCGGCAGAGCGGAACGAGTATGCGGCGCTGCGTATCCCACCAGCCGCAGCCGAGATCCGCCGCGGCCTCCCGCAACGATCCGTCGATGCTGCGCATGGATGCGTAGATCGGAAAGATTGCCGTCGGAAGGAACGCGTAGAGCAGGCCGGCGAGGACGGCACCCTGACCCGGCACCCATTGAGTCACTCCGTCGACCACCCCGATGGTCCGAAGCATCGATACCACCGGGCCGCCGTCGCTGAGCAGGTTGATCCACGCGAACGTCCGAACCAGGAAGTCGGTCCAGAACGGCACGATGATCAGCAGCAGGATCAGTGCCTGCCGTTGCGGTGGGCGGGACACGATGTAGCTGGCGGTGAAGTAGCCGACCACCAGGCAGAAGACGGTGTTGATTCCGGCCACGGTGAGGCTGTAGCCCAGCACCTTCAGGTAGACCGGATCGGCCAGCCCGCGATAGTTGTCCAGCGTGAATCCGCCGACGACCCCACCGTAGTCGTCGGCGATCGCGAAGCTGTTCCTGATCACCAACGCCGTTGGAACGACGGCAATTAGGAGCAAGGTGACGACGGCTGGCGACAGCAGCGCAAGCCCGGTCCAGCGACGGGTCTTGCGCACGTCGGGCGGCGGCGTGACCGTCGCTCTGACGAGTTCCGTCGATGTGCTGATGGTCGGCTCCCTACTGAGTGGACCGGTCGTGCCGGCGTGGGGACCATCATGTCCACTGCACGGCGCCGCTTGAACCTCGATCGCCTTCGGAAATCGTCGTAGGAGGTAACGCGGCTTCCGGAATCCGCACACTCACCCCGCGACGCGTTCAGATTGCGCCCACGGCTGTGATCCGGCGTTCCTCACCACCCTGGGCGCAATGTCAACGAGTGACCGCGGCGGGCGAACGCCTGTGCGGCGCGGTGAACGATGAATCGCTTCGAATGTTCGGCGACCACGTGAAGGTCGAGCCAGCGCTCGCGTCGCACCAATTCATTGCGGCCGATGTCGTGAACGTAGCGCTGGCGGTCGAACTGGTGTTGGTCGCCGTCGCAGTCCATCCCGATCATCGGCTCGTCCCAGCCCATGTCGAAGAAGGCGGTGTTGAAGCCGTCACTCACGCGGATCTGGGTGCGCGGCCGCGGAAACCCGGCATCGATCAGTACCAGTCGCAGCCACGTTTCCTTCGGCGACTGCGCGCCACCGTCCATCAGCCCAAGCGCCACTTCAGCCCGACGAAGCCCGCGCGCACTGGAGTAGCGACCTGCCATTGACAGCACGTCGTCGGCACACACACCCGTTGCGCGGGCTAGCGCGTCGAGATGTTGGACCGCGGGATCGCGTCGCAGGTGTCGAGCAAGATCCAGCGCGGTGCGCGCCGGGCAGGTCACCGGCATGCCGTCGACGACGGTGAGCTCGCTGGGGTCGATCCGCTCGTTGCGCACGACGATGCCGCGCGGCGGACGGCCGCGACACCCGATCAGCTCGATTGGCGTTGCGGCGTCGACCCACAACGCCCCATGCAGTGCAGCGGCTGCGCGCCCGGCGACGACGTAGTTGCGACCCGACCACAACCAGGCGCCGACGATCCGCGGACACAGTGACGGCAGAGCGTCCTTGGGTTGGTAGACGTCCGGGAAGATCGCCTCGTAGTTCCACCGCAGCTGCCCGCGAGTGAGCACACCCTGAGCCAACCGCTCGCTGCCAATAAAAACGTCTCGCATGCCGTGATGCTCGCGAGACGCCACGACAATTCGGCGCCTTGTTCGTTGATATTGCGCCGAAGGCTGTGGATAACTCGGAACAGCAGCCGTCAGGACAATCTCAACGGGCTTGGGCGCAGGGAAGACCCAATTAGCGCCAGCTGGGCAGCCAGATCTGCATGTCCCAGGTGGATTGCGAGATGGGCAGCCCGGTGAGGATCGGGTACATCCACGCGAAGTTCGTAATGACAACGGCCACATACAGACACACGACGAGCAGCCCGAGCGTGTGGCGTTCGGCGCTCTGGCGTGGTGCATAGAGGATGTCGCCGAGGATCAACGCGATCGCCATCACCAGGAACGGTGCCATCGGCGCGGCATAGAAGAAGTACATCTGCCGGTCGATGTCGGCGAACCACGGCAGGTATCCCGCGCCGTAGCCGACCAGCACCACGGCATAGCGCCAGTCGCGCCTGACGAACGCGCGCCACATGGCCCAGCCCAGCACCGGCACCGCGAGGAACCACATCGCGGGCGTACCGACGAGCATGACCGCCTTGACACAGGACTGCGCGCCACACCCGGCGACGTTGTCCTGGTCGATCGCATAGAGCACCGGCCGCAACGACATCGGCCACGTCCACGGCTTCGATTCCCACGGGTGGTGGTTGCCCGCGGCGTTGGTCAACTCGGAGTGGAACTTGTAGACCGAATAGGTGTAGTGCCACAACGAGCGCAGTGCGTCGGGCATCAGGCCGCCCTCGCCGATCGTCTGCCCTTCCTCGTGCCGGTTGGTCGCGGTCTCGGAGGCGAACCACGGACCGTAGGACGCGAGGTAGACGCCGAACGGAATCAGCCCGATCACATACAGCGACGGCCCGAAGTCACGGCGCAGCGTGCCGAGCCATGGCCGCGGCACCCGGTACTGACGACGCGCCGCCACGTCGAACGCCAACGTCATCACGCCGAAGAACACCATGAAGTACAGGCCCGACCACTTCGTCGCGAACGCCAGACCCAGCAGCACGCCCGCGCCGAACCGCCACCAGCGCACCCCGAGGCGTGGGCCCCACGGCGTCTCGCCGATGCGGCCCTCGAGCAGTGCGACGTGCATCCGCTCACGCATTTGGTCGCGGTCCACGATCAGCGCACCGAACGCCGCCACCACGAACACCACGAGGAAGACGTCCAGCAGCGCTGTGCGCGCCGAGACGAAGCTGACGCCGTCGGCGACGATCAGCAGGCCCGCGATGCCGCCGATCAGCGTGGAGCGGCTGATCCTGCGGACGATGCGGGCCACCAGCAGCACGATGATCACGCCGCACACCGCGGCGCTGAACCGCCAGCCCACCCCGTTGTAGCCGAACAGCGCCTCACCGATGGCCATCAGCTGCTTGCCGACCGGCGGGTGGACGACCAGCCCGTAACCCGGGTTGTCCTCGACGCCGTGGTTGCCGAGCATCTGCCAGGCCTGCGGTGCGTAGTGCTTCTCGTCGAAGATCGGCGTTGCCCCGTCGGTGGGGGAGCCGACGTTCAGGAACCGCGTCAAGGCCGCCAGCGCGGTGATCACCGCCGTCATGGCCCAGCCCTGCAACCGGTCCATCGGCCCGAAGTCGGGGGCGGGCATCAAGGGGGCGGGACTGATCACGGGGACCGCGCGGGGGGTGTCCACGACATCCGGAACGTCCGGAACGTCGGGGACGTCCGGGACATCACCGATATCCGAGACGGGCGGGGCGGTCACACGAGCGATCGTAGGCTGTGCACTGTGACGGACGGTCGACTGCTGCTCGCGGCCACGCCGTTGGGGCAGGTCGGGGATGCTTCGGCGCGCCTCGTCGAGGCGCTCGGCAGCGCCGACGTCATCGCCGCCGAGGACACCCGACGGGTCCGGACCCTGGCGCAGGCGCTCGGCGTCAAGCCTGCCGGCCGGGTGGTCAGCTTCTTCGATCAGAACGAGGCGTCGCGCGTGCCGACCCTGGTGGACGACATCGTGGCCGGTGCGACGGTGCTGGTGGTCAGCGATGCGGGCATGCCGCTGATCAGCGATCCCGGCTATCGCCTGGTCGCAGCGTGTGCTGAGTTGGGGTTGCAGGTCAGCTGCTTGCCTGGCCCCTCGGCGGTGACTACGGCGCTCGCGGTGTCGGGCCTGGCGTCGGACCGGTTCTGCTTCGAGGGCTTCGCCCCACGCAAGCAAGCCGCCCGCAGGTCGTGGCTGGGCGGGCTGGCGGCCGAGCAGCGGACCTGCGTGTTCTTCGAGTCGCCACGTCGCCTTGAGCAGTGCCTGCGCGACGCCGTCGACGCGCTCGGCCCCGGTCGGCGCGCGGTGGTGTGCCGCGAGCTGACCAAGACGCACGAGGAGGTCAAGCGGGGTTCACTTGGCGAGCTGGCCGACTGGGCCGCCGACGGCGTGCTTGGCGAGATCACCGTGGTGCTCGCCGGTGCAGCGCCGCGCGCGGACGTGGCGACGTTGGTCGCCGAGGTACTCGCACGAGTGGACGGCGGCGAGCGGGTCAAGGACGCCTGCGCCGAGGTGATCGCCGAGAATCCCGGCGCGCCGTCGCGGCGTGCGCTCTACGACGCGGTTCTGGAAGCCCGCCGCTGAAAGGTCACCATGTCATTGCCTGCGCTGGTCCTCGTCCACGGTGGCGCCCACGCTGCGGACTGCTGGGATCTCACCATCGACGAGATCCATCGTCGCGCACCGGAGTCGACGGTGCTCGCGGTGGACCTGCCGGGTCGGCGCGGTAAGCCGGGTGATCTTTGGACGCTGACCATCGCCGACTGGGTGGACTCCGTCGTCGCCGACATCGAGGACGCCGGTCTGGATGGCGTTGTGATCGTAGGTCATTCGATGGCCGGCCTCACAGTGCCAGGGGTGGTCACGAAGCTCGGTGGATCGCGCGTTCGCGAGATGATCCTTGCGGCGGCGTGTGTTCCACCCGAAGGCGCCGCCATGGTGGACGCGCTGTCGGGGCCGCTTGCACTGGGCGCCCGCTGGAATTCGAAGAAGGGGGCACCGTACGAGTGGCCGCCCTTGGTGCCGAGGTTCGTCTTCCTCAACGGGGTTCCGCGCGCACGGCGCCGATTCATGGCTGGCCGGTTGTATCCGGAGTCCTCGCGCATCACGGTGGAGAAGGTGTCCCGCCGCGGCATGCCCGGCGACGTCCCGCGCACCTGGATCCTGACCCGGCGGGACCGCATTCATCCGGTGAAGGAGCAGCTGGCGAGCATCGAGGCGATCGGCGGCGTGCAGGAGGTGATCGAGATGAACACCTGTCACGGCTTGATGGTCAGCGAACCCGAACGGCTGGCTGAGATCCTCGTCGAACGTTGTCGCGCAAGGCAGTAGCGCCGATGGTCGGGGCCGCCTTGTGCAGACACTCCCGCCACTCCGCTTCCGGGTCGGAGTCCGCGGTGATGCCGCCACCGACGCCGAGCACCGCGCGTCCGGTGCCGTCGAATTCGACAGTGCGGATCGCCACGTTGAGCTCGGTGCCCGCTACGGGTGAGGCCAATCCAACTGTTCCGCAATAGATTCCGCGCCGCACCGGCTCCCACGTCGCGAGCAGGTCGCGGGCCCTTGCCTTCGGTGTGCCGGTGACCGATGCGGGGGGAAACGTCGCGTCGAGGACGGCGGACATCGGCACGGCGGTGTCGACGCGCGCTGACACGGTCGACACCAGATGCCACACTCCCGGCGCGGGTCGCACCGCCAGCAGTTCGGGCACGGTGACGCTGCCGGTGACCGCGACCCGGCTGAGATCGTTGCGGACCAGGTCGACGATCATGATGTTCTCGGCGACGTCCTTGACCGACGCGCGCAGCGCCGACGGTGACTCGCCGATCGGCAGCGTGCCCTTGATGGGGCTCGAGTCGACGGCCTCGCCAACGCGGCGCAGGAACAGCTCGGGCGACAGCGACGCGACGGCGCCCCAGTCGCCGGCGAGAAACGCTGCGCGGGCGGGTGCGGTGCGCGCCACCGCCTCGGCGAAGAAGTCGACGGGCTCGCCGGTGACCACTCCGACGAACTGCGTGCACACGCAGGCCTGGTACACCTCACCCGCGGCGATCGCTTCGAGGCAAGCGTGCACCCCGGCTTGGTGGGCGTCGCGATCGGCGTGGCCCCAGTCGATCCGGCAGGGCGTCGCAGGCACGTCGGCGCTCAGGGCATCGGCCAGCCAGAACGGTGCGGGATTGCCGGAAAGGCTTTCGTACCACCAGGTTCCGTTGACGGCCTGACGAAGCACGTCGTCCGTCCATCCACCGGCGGCCTCGGGGATACGTGGCCCTGACCCGTCGGCACCCGCATCGGGGTAGGACAGGTAGCCGATCCATCCGCCGCCCACTTCATCGCCGGATGACCCTGGCGTGGTGTCGAAGACGTCGCCGACGCCGACCGGTTCGATCGCCACACTCGGCACGATCACCGCGCGTGATCCGAACCAGTCGCCGGTCAGGGCGGCGGGCGGAGGCAGGCCTCGGAGCGCCGTCGCCGAGGCCAGGGCACGCAGCACCGACGGTGCCTGCCCCAGCCCGGCGACTCGCTCGACGCGCATCGTCCTAGCGTGACAGAAGCTATCGGCTGATGGTCCGGGGGACCGAGATCGTGGCCAGCTTGTCGGGGTTGCGCATGGCGTAGAAGTTGGTGATCTTGCCGTCGATGATCTCGACGGTGAAGATGCCCTCCAGGTGATCGCCGCTGTAGACGATGATCGCGGGCGCGCTGTTGGCCGTCACCGTCTCCAGCCGGACATCGGGTAGCTGACTGGCCCGGCGGAACAGCCCGACCAGGGCGGCGGCGACTTTCGCGGCGCCAACCACCGGGCGTCGTGCTGCGCTGGCCTTGCCGTTGCTGTCGGCAGTCCAGGTGGCGTTCGGTGCCAGCATCGACAGCAACCCCTCCATGTCGCCGGTGGCGGCTGCGGTCATGAACTGCTCGGTGATCTCGGCAGTCTTGGTCGCGTCGACGGGCTCGAACCGTTTGCGCCGGGCTTGCACGTGCTCCCTGGCCCGGTGCGCCACCTGCCGCACCGTCGCCGCGGATTTGCCGACCGCCCCTGCGATTTCGTCGTAATCGAAGGCGAACACCTCGCGCAGCACGAACACCGCCCGCTCGTCAGGGGTGAGCGTCTCGAGCAGGACGAGCATCGCGATCGACACCGACTCCGCGAGCACGACGTCGGCGGAAGCATCCCGACCGTCGAGCAGCAGCGGCTCTGGCAGCCACGGGCCAATGTAGTCCTCCCGACGACGGGCGCCCGCCCGCAGCGCGTTGAGCGCTTGGCGCGTCACCAGTTGTGCGAGATACGACTTGGTGTCCCGCACCGTCGCGAGGTCCACGTCGGCCCACCGCAGATAGCTGTCCTGCAGTACGTCGTCGGATTCGGATGCGGAGCCCAGTATTTCGTAGACGATCGTGAACAGCAGTGGCCGCAGCAGGGTGAACCGCTCGGCGTGTTCGTCCTTGCTCACTCGACCGGCACCTTCACCTCGGCGAGCCGCTCGGCCCGCTTGCCGCCCTTCAACCAGAAGTACGAACCCGGTTTGCGGGCCTCTCGGCCGAGGGCCCAGACCGTGCCCTTGCACACCGCCTCCTTGATCGACGCCGCGGCGCGACCGCCGACGTAGAACCGCGTCACCCGGTCGTCGCTGTGCGCGATCTGGATGGTGCCGCCTGCCCGGCCAAGGCTGACGCACTGCCCGGTGAACGCCTGGTTCAGCACCGCAGGCTCGGTGCCCGCGATGCGGCTGAGCACGGTGTTGGCGGCCTGCGCGCCGAGCGGCAACGCCGCCTGGCAGCTCATCCGCAGCGGTGAATCCGATGGCGCGGCAGCATCGCCCGCGGCAACGATGTACGGGTTGTCGACACTGGTCAACGTCTCATCAGTGAGAAGGCGTCCGATCGCGTCGGTGGCCAGACCGCTGCGGGTGGCCAGGTCGGGCACGCCGAACCCGGCCGTCCAGATCGTCACGATGCTTGGCAGCTCGCGGCCGTCGGCGAGCAGCACCGAGTCCTTGCGCACCTCGGTCACCTTGGCGCCAGGCCCGTCAACGACCGTCACGCCGAGCTTGCGCATCCGTTTGACCACCGACTTCCTGCCGGCCTCGCTCAGGTACGGGCCGAGCACGCCACCGCACACCAGCGTCACCGCTTGGCCTTCTTCGGCGAGTTCGGCGGCGGTCTCGATTCCGGTGGGGCCTGCGCCGACCACCGTCACCATCGCGCCGGGATGAACCGCGGCCATCGCCGCACGCAACTGCTCGGCGTGCTCCAAATCCGAGATGGGATAGGCGAATTCGGTAGCTCCGGGAACCGTCAATGCCGCTCCGGTGCTTCCGACCGCGTAGATGAGGTAGTCGTATCCGATGGTGTCGCCGGATCCCAGCGTCACGGTGTGCGACCTGGCGTCGATGCCCTCCGCCGTGTCGACCACGAGTCGAATGTCAGCGCCGAGTACGTCGGCGTAGTCCACGACGGCGTCGTCGGATCCGGTGACGAGTTGATGGAGCCTGATCCGCTCGACGAACTGCGGCCGCGGGTTGATCAGCGCGACTGCGACGTCACCGTTGACGCGTAGGTGGTTGGCCGCGAGGACACCGGCGTATCCGCCTCCGATGACGACGACGTTGGTCTTCTCGGTCATGACTACTGCTCCTTTGAGGTAGGTCCGCCTCCTCTTCCCTGTGATGGGGAGCCGGGTCTGACCTCAAGACACCGCTGACTGCCGAAGTGTGACACGCTGCCGCCCGATGTGGCGCGAGTCACTCCACCTGGTAGCGGGGGAACACGCCCTCGGGTATCGGCAGCGCCGTGCCTGGCACGATCCGCGTCGCAATCGCCGCGAAGGTGCGCTGATCGGCGGGCTGTCCGAGCAGGTCGAGCAGCTTGGCTGCCGATTCCGGCATCACCGGCTGCACCAGGAGCGCGGCGATGCGCACCACCTCGAGCGTCGTATAGAGAACGGTCCGGAACCGCTCCTGATCGCTCTCGGATTCGGACTTGCGCAGCACCCACGGCTCTTGGGCGGAGAAGTACCGGTTGGCTGCGCCGAGCATCAGCCAGATGGCTTCCAGCGCAAGGTGCATGGCAGGGACGTCGAAATCGGCCCGCACGCGCTCCAATAGCGCGTCGGCAGTGGCAAGCAGTTCGCGGTCCTCGTCGGTGAACTCACCCGGCGTCGGCACGGCCGCGTCCAGGTTCTTGTTCACCATCGAGAGCGACCTCTGGGCCAGGTTGCCGAACTCGTTGGCCAGATCGGCGTTGATCCGGCCGATGATCGCGTCCTCGCTGTAGCTGCCGTCCTGTCCGAACGGCACCTCCCGCATCAGGAAGTAGCGCACCTGGTCGACCCCGAACGCGTCGACCAGAGCGATGGGGTCGACGACGTTGCCCACCGACTTGCTCATCTTCTCGCCCTTGACGTTGATGAAGCCGTGCGCGAAAACCCTTCGCGGTAGCTCGATTCCGGCTGACATCAGGAATGCCGGCCAGTACACGCCGTGGAATCGGATGATGTCCTTGCCGATCACGTGCATGTTGGCCGGCCAGTACCGGCGAAACGCATCGGACTCGGTGTCGGGGAAGCCGACGCCGGTCAGGTAGTTGGTCAACGCGTCGACCCACACGTACATGACGTGGTCGGGGTGATCGGGTACTGGGACGCCCCAGTCGAACGTGGTGCGCGAGATCGACAGGTCGCGCAGACCGCCGGACACGAAGCTGAGCACCTCGTTGCGCCGCACGTCGGGCCCGATGAACTCCGGATGGGCCTCGTAGTGCGCGAGCAGTTTGTCGCCGTAGGCGGACAGCTTGAAGAAGTAGGTCTGCTCCTCGGTCCACGTGACGGGCGTGCCGGTCTCGATGGAGTACCGGATGCCGTCGGCGCGTTCTTCGAGCTCGTCCTCGGTGTAGAAGCGCTCGTCGCGCACGGAGTACCACCCCGCGTAGGCGCCAAGGTAGATGTCGCCCGAGGCATTCATCCGGTTCCAGATTTCGATCGACGCCGCGGTGTGGTCGGCGTCGGTGGTGCGGATGAACCGGTCGAACGAGACGTTGAGCCGCTCCTGCATCCGCTGGAACACGTCCGAGTTGCGCCCGGCGAGGTCGACGGTCGGTATGCCCTCCGCCGCGGCGGTTTCCGCCATCTTGAGCCCGTGCACGTCGGTGCCGGTGAGGAACCGCACGTCGAAACCGTCGAGCCGCTTGAACCGCGCGATCGCGTCGGTCGCGGTCTTCTCGTACGCGTGCCCGATGTGCGGGGCGCCGTTGGGGTAGTCGATCGCCGTGGTGATGTAGAAGGGCTCACTCATTTGTCCTCACCTTATTGTGTGGTGTGAGTTCCAGACGCGAGAGGCCACCGGCCCCGGAGCCGCTGACACCGCTGATCGACTCGCACACCCACCTCGACGCCTGCGGTGCGTCCCACGCCGACGACGTCCGCGCGATCCTCGACCGCGCCGAGGCGGTGGGAGTTCAGGCCGTCGTCACGATCGCCGACGACCTGGCCTCGGCGCAGTGGGCGGCACAGGCCGCCGACTGGGATCACCGCGTGTACGCAGCGGTGGCGCTGCACCCGACGCGCGCCAACGCGCTGACCGACGACGCGCGGGCCGAGATCGAGCGGCTCGCGGCCCATCCGCGGGTGGTCGCGATCGGGGAGACCGGGATCGATCTGTACTGGCCGGGCAAGCTCGACGGCTGCGCGGACCCGGCCCAGCAGCGCGAGGCATTCGCGTGGCACATCGATCTGGCCAAGCGCACCGGCAAGCCGCTGATGATCCACAACCGCGACGCCGACGCCGAGGTGATCGACGTGCTGCGCGCCGAGGGCGCTCCCGACGCGGTGATCTTCCACTGCTTCTCGTCGGGGCCGGAGATGGCGCGGATCTGCGTGGACGCGGGCTGGCTGCTCAGCCTGTCGGGAACGGTCAGCTTCAAGAACGCGTCGGCGCTGCGCGACGCTGCCCGGCTGATCCCGCCCGGGCAGCTGCTCGTCGAGACCGACGCGCCGTTCTTGACCCCGCATCCGTACCGAGGGGCACCGAATGAGTCGTACTGCCTGCCCTACACCGTGCGGGCATTGGCCGAGGTCGTAGGCCGATCGCCGGGTGATCTCGCTCACCAGACATCGGAGAACGCCATGAGAACCTACGGAATCAGTCGCTGATGCGAGTTGCCCCTACCAGGGGCTTTCGTTACCGTCCTGTTATTCAACGGTCGGCTGGAGAGGTACTTCATGCCGCCCACATAGTCGGGGATAGACACTTTTGAACGCCTTGGACAAACTTCATCACGCACGCTCGCCCCTGTTGCGGCTACTCGTCGGCGCTTTGCTGGTCACGCTCGTCTACGCCGGTGGCTATGCCGTCGTGGTGCACAAGACCGTCACGCTGACGGTCGACGGCGCGTCCATGACGGTGCCGACCATGAAATCCCACGTCATCGACGTGGTGAAGGAGTACGGGTTCGACGTCGGCGAGCGCGACGACCTGTACCCCGCGGGGGACGCCGACGTGCACCAGTCGGACACCATCGTGCTGCGCCGCAGCCGGCCCCTGCAGATCTCGCTGGACGGTCACGACAGCCGCCAGGTCTGGACGACTGCATCCACCGTGTCCGAGGCGCTCGCGCAGTTGTCGATGTCCGACACCGCGCCGGCAGCGGCCTCCCGCGGCAGCCGCGTGCCACTCGAGGGCATGTCACTGCCCGTCGTGAGCCCACGGACGGTGCAGATCAACGATGCGGGAGTCGTGCGGACCGTCCGGTTGGCCGCCGCTAACGTCGCCGGTTTGCTTGAGGCGGCGGGCGCTCCGCTGCTGCAGAGTGACTCCGTGGTGCCGGTCGCGTCGTCGCCCGTCGTCGACGGCATGCAGATCCAGGTGACGCGGATGCGCGTCGAGAAGACCACCCAGCGGATGCCGCTGGCGCCGGGCAACAAGCAGATCCCCGACCCCACGCTGAACATGAGCCGCCAGGTCGTCGAGGACCCCGGAACCCCGGGCACGCAGGACGTCACCTTTGCCGTGGCCTACCTCAACGGAGTTGAAACCAGCAGGTTGCCAGTAGCCAATGTCGTAATCACTCCGGCCCGCGACGGGGTGCTCCGGGTGGGTGCCAAGCCCGGTACCGAGGTGCCGCCGGTGTCCAACGGCGCCACCTGGGACGCGCTATCCCGCTGCGAGGCCGGTGGTAATTGGGCTATAAACACTGGTAACGGTTTTTACGGAGGCGTCCAATTTGATCAGAACACTTGGGAACGGCAGGGCGGTTTGCGGTATGCTCCGAGAGCCGATCTAGCTACTAAGGAAGAGCAGATCGCGATAGCTGAGGTAACTCGGGCGCGTCAAGGATGGGGCGCTTGGCCTGTGTGTAGTGGGAGAGTGGGTGCACGCTGACGATTCGGCTCCTCGGTCGAACCGAGATAAGACATTTGGCGAAGGAACTGGATTTCCGACCACGCAAGTCGTTCGGCCAGAACTTCGTTCATGACGCCAACACCGTTCGCCGCATCGTGTCGGCATCCGGGGTCAACCGCAACGATCACGTCCTCGAGGTCGGTCCTGGCCTTGGGTCGCTGACGCTGGCGCTGCTGGACCGCGGGTCACGGGTGACCGCCGTCGAGATCGACCCGGTGCTGGCTCGTCAGCTGCCGCAGACCGTCGCCGAGCACTCGCACAGCGAGATCGGCAGGCTCACGGTCCTGCACCACGACATCCTGAACTTCACCAAGGACGACATGGAGGATCAGCCGACTGCGCTGGTCGCCAACCTGCCCTACAACGTGGCCGTGCCCGCGTTGCTGCATCTGCTGGCCGAGTTCCCGTCGATCCGCACCGTGCTGGTGATGGTGCAGGCCGAGGTCGCCGAACGTCTGGCCGCCGAGCCCGGTGGCAAGGACTACGGCGTGCCGAGTGCCAAGGTGCGTTTCTACGGAAACGTCCGGCGCTACGGCATGGTCTCGCCGACGGTGTTCTGGCCGATCCCACGGGTGTACTCGGGGCTGGTGCGCATCGACCGGTACGAGACCTCGGCGTGGCCCACCGAGAGCGCATTCCGCGACAAGGTGTTCTCGCTCATCGACATCGCGTTCTCGCAACGGCGCAAGACGTCGCGCAACGCGTTCGCCGAGTGGGCGGGGTCTGGCAACGAATCTGCCGAGCGGCTGCTTTCGGCGAGCATCGACCCGTCGCGTCGCGGTGAGACACTCGGCATCGCGGACTTCGTCCGCCTGCTGCAGCGCTCCGGTCAGGCTGACACGGACACGCCGCAGCAAGCGAATCGGATCCGTACTTACTGACTCGGATTTTTGGACACAAGCCCCGCGCTTGAGCGCGGGGCTTGTCCCATCCCGCCTGGTGTTGTCCGGCGTTCAGAGTGGTCGGACTTGGCAGTTCGTGCGGATCGTCGCCGCGGCTGCGTAAGCCCAAGGGAATCCTCGGCATTCAAGGCGAGGAGCATGTGAAACCTACTCGGTGTCGGCCTTTTGGTGCTTGGCGGCCTCGCGCGCGTCCTTCTCGAGGAACTCGTCCATGAGCGGCGTCTCGGCGATCACGGGATAGTTGCCGGTGAAGCCAACGCGTTCCTGGGCCATCTCGAGCACGCGGCCCCGCACTGCGTACCAACCGCCGATGAGGATGGGCACGATCACCACGATCGCGATGGCGTTCCAGTAGTTCTCGATGCACATCAGCAAGGTCACGGCGGCCAGGAACACCAGGGTGGCGTAGCTGGTGTACGGGGTGCCGAACAACCGGAACGCGGGGCGCGCCAGGATGCCCTTCTTCGACCAGCGGTACAGCTGAATCTGGCAGATGACGATGGTTGCCCACGACGCGATGATGCCCAGCGCCGACAGGTCGAGCGCGATGTTGAACGCCTCGGCTGGGACGAACAGGTTCAGGAACACCCCAACGACCGTGAAGCAGGCCGTCAGTGCGATTCCGGCCCACGGCACACCACGTTTGGACATCTTGGAGGTGAACTTGGGCGCGCTGCCGTTCATCGACATCGAGCGCAGAATCCGGCCGGTCGAATAGAGCCCGGCATTCAGGCTCGACAACGCCGCGGTCAGCACGACGAAGTTCATGATGTCGCCGGCCGCGGGTACGCCGATACTGGAGAAGAAGGTGACGAACGGGCTAGTGCCGGATTTGTACTTCGTGTAAGGCAGCAGCAGGGCCAGCAGGATCAGCGAACCGACGTAGAACACCGCGATCCGGAAGATCACCGAGTTGATGGCCTTGGGCATCACCTTCGCCGGGTTCTCCGTCTCGCCAGCCGCCGTGCCGACCAATTCGACTGCGGCATAGGCGAAGATGACGCCCGAGGTGATGACGACGAGTGCCAGCAGGCCGTTGGGCAGGATGCCACCGTTGTCGGTGATCACCGATGGGCCGGTGGTCGCGCCCTCGACCTTGAACCGTCCTGCCAGGAAGACGATGCCGACAACGAGGAAGGTGACCAGCGCGATGACCTTGATCAGGGCGGCCCAGAACTCCATCTCGCCGAACCACTTGACCGAGATCATGTTGATGCTCAGCACGATAACCAGCGCGACCAGCGCGATGGCCCATTGCGGAATCGCCTCGAACGCGCCCCAGTAGTGCATGTACAGCGCGATCGCGGTGACATCGACGATCGACGTGCACGCCCAGTTGAAGAAGTACATCCAGCCCGCGACGTAAGCTGCCTTCTCGCCGAGGAATTCGCGCGCGTACGACACGAACGAGCCTGACGACGGGCGGTGCAGCACCAGTTCGCCCAGTGCCCGCAGGATGAAGAACACGAACACGCCGCAGATGGCGTAGACGATGAAGAGCCCGGGACCGGCGCTGGCCAACCGACCGCCAGCGCCCATGAACAGACCGGTGCCAATGGCGCCACCGATCGCAATCATCTGCAGCTGACGGGGTTTCAGGCCCTTGTCGTAACCCTCTTCCTCATGTGCCAGTGCTGACGTGTCGTACTCGGTCGAGGTCATGGACCGACGCTAATCGCACGTTACAGAAGGGGAAACTCGAGGAGAGTTAATGTTGAGTTACGCAAACCGTTGTGACGTCAGCCGAGCGCCCGGGTGATCAGCCTGACGAATTCCGAACAGCTGTCGTAGCGCAGGTCTGGGTCCTTGGCCATCGCCTTGGCCAGGATCGAGTCGAAAGCGTGTGGAATCCAATCGATGCGGCGGGCGTAGCGGGGGACCGGCCGGTTCAGATGATCGTCGATGAGTGCGATCGTCGTGGTCGCGGTGAATGGCGGTGCGCCGGTGAGTAGTTGGACGGCGGTGCACGCCAATGCGTACTCGTCGGCGGCTGCTGACGGGGTTCGCCCGTGCAGCAGCTCGGGAGCGGTGTAGGGCAACGATCCCTCGACGTGGGTCGGCCGGTGGTGGGCGTCCTCGGCCAGCGAGCGGGCCGCGCCGAAGTCGATCAGCACTGCACCGCCCTGCGAGAAGTCCTCGAAGACAAGGATGTTGGTGGGTTTCACGTCACAGTGCACGACCCCGTTCACGTGAGCGAAGTCGAGTGCGGATGCGACGTCGGCGAGCGCGGTGAGCCGGTCCCGCATGGTGGTCAGTTTGGTCGCGGTGCCACCACTGACGAGTTGCATCGCCAGCCATTCCCGGCCGAAGTCGTACATCGTCACTACATGGGGGTGATCCAGGCGGCTGGCAAACCCGTACTCGCGCTCAAGGCGGTTCACCCAGACGGGGTCGCGGTGTCGTGGATCGAGCACCTTGAGCGCAACCAAGTGATCGGGGGCAGCCCTGTCGTGGGCCCGGTAGATCGTGGTGGATCCGCCGTGGCCAACCACACCGTCGACCACGTATTCGTCGAAGCGATCGTCGGGCACCGGCACGCTCTCAGACTAAGGTTCCGGTCGGGTTCCGGACCAGGCGGGCGCAACCGTTGAGTGATCCTTGACACACCTTCTGAGCAAACACTAGCGTGGGAGTCCTCCGGTGTCCGAAAAGCTGGTGCCGAGCGGCGGGATCAACGAGGGGTATCTCACCACTTCGTACTTGTCCGCGCTGTCGCGGCGATAATGTCGTGGCGTGCCGTCCTCTGATGGAAATGCCGCGTCCGAATGGGTGCCGACGGGTTCCGTCACGGTGCGCGTGCCCGGCAAGGTCAACCTCTTTCTGGCCGTCGGCGACCTGCGTGACGACGGGTATCACGAGCTGACCACCGTCTTCCATGCCGTTTCGCTCTTCGACGAGATTACGGTCCGCAACGCCGACGTGCTGTCGTTGGAAGTATCCGGTGAGGGCGTCGAGGAGGTGCCCACCGACCATCGCAACCTGGCGTGGCGGGCTGCCGAGCTGCTGGCCGAGCACGTTGGGCGTTCGCCCGACGTGGCGATCTCGGTCGAGAAGTCGATTCCGGTCGCAGGCGGGATGGCGGGCGGCAGCGCCGACGCCGCCGCGGTGCTGGTGGCGATCAACGCGCTGTGGGAGCTGGGGGTGCCGCGGCGCGATCTGCACACGCTGGCCGCCGAGTTGGGCAGCGACGTGCCGTTCGCGCTACATGGTGGCACGGCGCTGGGCACCGGTCGCGGTGAGCAGCTAGCTACGGTGTTGGCCCGCAACACGTTTCACTGGGTCCTTGCATTCGGCAAGCGTGGTCTGGCGACACCGAAGGTGTTCGCCGAGATCGACCGGTTACGCGCGAACCCCGACCGCGGCGAGGCACCCCGGCTCGAGGAGCCCGAGCCGCTGCTGGCGGCGCTCGCCTCGGGGGATGCCGCGCAATTGGCGCCGCTGCTCGGGAACGACCTGCAGTCGGCGGCCGTGAGCCTGGACTCTGGGCTGCGCCGCACGCTGCGGGCCGGAGGGGATGCCGGCGCGCTCGCGGGCATCGTGTCGGGGTCGGGGCCAACGTGCGCGTTCCTGTGTGCGTCGGCGTCGTCGGCCATCGACGTCGGGGTGGAATTGGCCGGAGCCGGCGTCTGCCGGACGGTCCGGGCGGCCAGCGGACCGGTGCACGGCGCCCGCGTCGTACCGACTCCGTCGGCGCACGCTTAGAGGTGTGACCCACACCTCAATTCTCGCGTAGGTTTGGCAGTTACTTAAGAGTCTCTTAAGATGGTCGACGGTGAAAGCTAGCGGTCACGCGTCCTACGCGCCGACTTCTCCCATCGGATATCTCGATGGGCGGATCGGCAGCGCTGGCGCCGGCCGTCTGGATTTCCCCTGGGCAACCACTTCCTGGTTGGCTGGGCTATCGCAGGCATCACCCTTTCGAAATAAAACTGCTCCCGAATCGTGTGTGCGCGCCTTCTCGAAAGCGTTCACCAGCTGGCGGAGCATGGAAACCGGGCAGTGGCGCCTGAACCCAGGAGGTCGTCGTGAGCAGATTTACCGAGAAGATGTACCGCAATGCGCACGAGAGCTCGCGGGGCATGGTCACCGGCGAGCCTTACGAGCCGGTCCGCCACACTTGGCTCGAAGTACACGAGCGGGCGCGCCGCATCGCGGGCGGTCTGGCCGCGGCCGGCGTCGGGCATGGTGACGCTGTCGGAGTGCTTGCCGGCTTCCCCGTCGAGATCGCTCCCACCGCGCAGGCGCTGTGGATGCGTGGCGCCAGCCTGACGATGCTGCACCAGCCCACCCCGCGCACCGACCTGGTGGTCTGGGCCGAGGACACCATGAACGTCATCGGGATGATCGAGGCCAACGCCGTCATCGTCGCCGAGCCCTTCCTAGTCGCGATTCCCGTGCTGGAGGCAAAGGGCATCACGGTCCTCACCATCGGCGATCTGCTCGCCGCCGACCCGATCGACCCGGTCGAGACCAGCGAGGACGACCTCGCGCTGATGCAATTGACGTCGGGCTCCACAGGGTCTCCCAAGGCTGTCCAGATCACCCACCGCAACATCCACTCCAACGCCGAGGCGATGTTCATCGGTGCGCAGTACGACGTCGACAAGGACGTCATGGTCAGCTGGCTGCCCTGCTTCCATGACATGGGCATGGTCGGCTTCCTCACCATCCCGATGTACTTCGGCGCGGAGCTCGTCAAGGTCACGCCGATGGACTTCCTGCGCGACACGCTGCTGTGGGCCAAGCTGATCGACAAGTACAAGGGCACCATGACCGCGGCGCCCAACTTCGCCTACGCGCTGTTCGCCAAGCGGCTGCGCAAGCAGGCTGAGCCGGGGCAGTTCGATCTGTCCACGCTGCGGTTCGCGCTGTCCGGCGCCGAGCCCGTCGAGCCCGCCGACGTCGAGGACCTGCTCGATGCAGGCAAGCCGTTCGGGCTGCAGCCCGAGGCCATCCTGCCCGCGTACGGCATGGCCGAGACGACGCTGGCGGTGTCCTTCTCCGAGTGCGGCGCCGGGCTGGTGGTCGACGAGGTCGACGCCGATCTGCTTGCCGCGTTGCGCAGGGCCGTGCCATCGACGAAGGGCAACACCCGGCGTCTGGCCTCACTTGGCCCGCTGCTCACCGATCTCGAGGCCCGCGTGGTCGACGACACCGGCGAGGTGATGCCCGCCCGTGGCGTCGGCGTCATCGAACTGCGCGGCGAGTCCCTCACGCCCGGCTACCTCACGATGGGCGGCTTCCTGCCCGCCCAGGACGAGCACGGTTGGTACGACACCGGCGACCTGGGCTACCAGATGGACAACGGACACATCGTGGTCTGCGGTCGCGTCAAGGACGTCATCATCATGGCGGGCCGCAACATCTATCCCACCGACATCGAGCGGGCCGCGGGCCGCGTCGAGGGCGTGCGACCCGGCTGCGCCGTCGCCGTCCGGCTCGATGCAGGCCACTCCCGTGAGACGTTCGCGGTGGCCGTGGA
Source organism: Mycobacterium sp. AZCC_0083 (assembly GCF_014202335.1). Taxonomy (GTDB): domain Bacteria; phylum Actinomycetota; class Actinomycetes; order Mycobacteriales; family Mycobacteriaceae; genus Mycobacterium. Next base: position 506,094 of record NZ_JACHGP010000004.1, read on the forward strand.
GTCCAACGCCTGGCAGGACCCGGTCCAGGTGCGTCGCATCGAGCACCAGGTCGCCCACGAGGTGGTGACCGAGGTCGACGTGCGCCCACGCAACGTCGTCGTGCTCGGCCCGGGCACCATTCCGAAGACGCCGTCGGGCAAGCTGCGCCGGGCCAACTCGGTCGCGCTGGTCACCTAACCTTCTCCCGCGAGACCTTTCTCCCGCGAGCGCGCGTGTCTGTACCACGACACGCCGATCTGCGACGGCATTTTGCGCGCGCTCGTCGCCGGCGGCCGGCCGCGGCCGATGAGTTCGGCGGGCGCGACCGGTCTGAATCTCCATGCGCAGGAAATGCAATGGCCCATGTCGGCCCGCGCCGATACGGTTCCTGACATGACATTCGCCATCGAGGCCATCGATCTCGTCAAGAGGTTCGGTGAGAGCACCGCCGTCGACGGCGTCAGCTTCGTCGTACCGGAGGGCACGGTGATGGGCCTGCTCGGGCCCAACGGCGCAGGCAAGACCACGACCGTCCGGATGATGACGACGCTCACCGAACCCACCAGCGGGACCGCGCGAGTCGCGGGTTACGACGTGCTCGCCGAACCCGCCATGGTGCGCAGCAACATGGGCCTCACCGGGCAGGCCGCGACGGTCGACGAGCTGCTGACCGGCCGGGAGAACATCCGGATGATCGGTGCGCTCTACGGCATCGGACGTCGCGACGTCACGCGGCTGGGTGACCAACTGCTGGAACAGTTCTCGATCACCGAGGCGGCCGACCGGCCGGTGAAGTCGTACTCCGGCGGCATGCGCAGGCGGATCGACCTGGCGGTCAGCCTCATCGCATCTCCGCCGGTGCTCTTCCTCGACGAGCCGACCACTGGACTGGATCCGCGGAGCCGCGTCGATCTGTGGGACATGCTGCGCGGCCTGGTCGCGCAGGGCACCACGTTGCTGCTCACCACCCAGTACCTCGAGGAGGCCGATCAGCTCGCCGACAACATCGTCGTCATGGACCGCGGGCGCATCATCGCCGAGGGCACGCCGCTGCAGCTCAAGCAGCAGGCCGGCAACTCCAGCCTGGTAGTGACGGTCTCGCATGCGGCCGATCTGCAAACCGCGCGCGAGCTGATCGCCAGGACCGGTGTCGAGGTGCACGTCGACGAGGGCGCACGGCAGCTCACCGCGGCGGCGGAGGGCATCGCGGACATGACAAGGGTGGCGGGCTGGCTACAGGACAGCAAGATCGAGGTCGACGACATCGGCCTGTCCCGGCCCAGCCTCGACGACGTGTTCCTCTCGCTCACCGGACACCGCGCCGAAGACGAAGAGAACGAGGAGATTTCCGCATGACGACCGTGGCGCCCAAGCCCGCCGTCGAAGCGTCGCGACCGGCCACGCACCCCACCACAATCGTTCAGCAGTCATGGATCATGGTGAAGCGCAACCTGATTCACACCAAGCGCATGCCGGAAATGCTTAGCGACGTGACGGTGCAGCCGATCATGTTCGTACTGCTGTTCGCGTTCGTCTTCGGCGCGTCGATCGCCAACACCGGCGGAGCCAGCTACCGCGAGTTCCTACTGCCCGGAATCATGGCCCAGACCATCGTGTTCACCGCGTTCGTCGTCGCCGCAGGCATCACGGCCGACTTCGAGAAAGGCATCATCGACCGATTCCGGTCGCTGCCCATCCGCCGCTCGTCGGTGCTCATCGGCCGCAGCGTGGCAGGCCTCATCCACTCCTCGATCGGCATCGTCGTCATGACCATCACCGGGCTGTGCATCGGATGGCGCATCCGAGGCAGCGCCGTCGAGGCAGTGCTGGCGTTTGCGCTGATGCTGGTATTCGGGTTCGGGATGGTGTGGTTCGGCATCCTGGTCGGCTCGCTGATGCGGTCGGTGGAGGCGGTCAACGGCGTGATGTTCACCGTGCTGTTCCCGATCACGTTCCTGGCCAACACGTTTGCGCCAACCGGGCCGATGCCCACGTGGTTGCGGGTGACGGCCGAATGGAACCCGGTCTCGTCGCTGGCGCAGGCCACGCGCGAGTTGTGGGGCAACGGGCCCGTCGCGCCACCTGAGGCTCAGCTTCCGCTGCACCACCCCATCCTGGCCACCGTGCTGTGGTCGCTGGTGATCACCGCGGTGCTGGCGCCATTTGCGCTGCGCGCCTACGGGCGTCGCACCACGGACTAGTCGGCTGACGGTATCGAGAGGTGACGGTGATGTCCGACCTGTTTGACTACGACGCGGAATTGCGCCTGCACAACGAGCGCTTCCGCGTCGCTGCCGGCGTTGGCACTCACGACCGTGTGCTCGACATCGGTTGTGGCACGGGCTTGTCCACGCGCGAGGCAGCCCGCGCCGCCGTCGCTGGCAACGCGGTGGGCGTCGATACCTCTGCGCCAATGCTCGAACTCGCCCGTCGCCTGAGCGATGACGAGGGTCTGACCAACATCGCCTACGAGCAGGCGGACGCCCAGGTTCACGGTTTTCCACCGACGAGTTTCGACCTCTGCATCAGCAGGTTCGGAACGATGTTCTTCGCCGACCCGGTTGCCGCGTTCACCAATATCGGGCGTGCTCTGCCCCCCGCGGCACGCCTGGTGATGCTGGTCTGGCAAGAGCGCGACGGCAATGAGTGGGCCACCGTCCGCCAAACGCTCACCGGCGTACAAGCCACACCCCAGGGTCCGAACGCGTTCTCACTCGCCGACCCGACCGCCACGGAAGGCATCCTTGCGGAGGCCGGCTTCACCGACGTCGGCTTCTCCGACGTGCACGAGCCCGTCTACTACGGCCCGGACGGCGCCACCGCCCTCGATGCCGTCCTCCGCCTACTGAAATACGAAGACCTGCTTGCCGACCTCGACGCCACGACGGCCGAGCAAGCACGCACGCGGCTACGTGCCACGCTCGACGCCCACGACACCGGCGGCGGCGTGTACTTCGACTCACGTGCGTGGATCGTCTCGGCTCGCCGTCACTGACCACTCCGCGGAGTCGAACGCAGCGCATGTACGAACCTCCACCGATACCCCCGTGACGATGTGCTGATCGCCATGGCCGGAACCATTGCTTCGGCGCTTCAATGGCGTCATGGAGTTGAAGAGCGCATCGTCGCGCGTCGTGGTGCCCGCCGGGGCAGGCCGAGCGGTACGGGTGCGACGCAGCGAACACGTACGGGTGATCGACGTCGAGGGCGGGCAGGTCGGCGACCTGTTCGCCTTCGCGGCCGGTGACCCCGCCGAGCATCTGTCGGCATCCCACACCCGCACCTCGACGGGCAGGCTCTTCCCGCTCATCGGCGAACAGTTCGTCACCACCCTGCGACGCCCGATCCTGACGCTCGTCGACGACACCTCGCCGGGCGTGCACGACATGCTGATCGCCGCCTGCGACCCGGCGCGCTACCAGGCGCTTGGCGTCGAGGAGCACGCGTCGTGCGCGGCCAATCTGCGGGGCGCCCTTGCGCAGATCGGGATGAGCGTCGACGTGGTTCCCCAGCCGGTGAACGTCTTCATGAACATCCCGGTCGGGGCGGACGGCGACCTGAGCTGGTTGCCCGCGACGAGCAGGCCGGGGGACGCGCTGACGCTCGCGGCGGAGATGGACTGCGTGGTGGTGGTGTCGGCATGTCCGATGGACCTCAACGCCATCAACGGCGCCCGGCCGACGCAACTCGCCGTCGAGGTCGACCCAATGAATCCGATTCCATCGAAGGAGAACTGAGCTCGTGCAAACCACACATCCCGCCTTGAAGCCACAACGAATCGGCGCCATCGATCTGAGGAACCGGTTGGCCGTCGCGCCGATGACCCGCGTGTCGGCGTCGCCCGACGGCACGCCCACCGGCGAGATGGCCGACTACTACCGCGATTTCGCCCGCGGTGGCTTCGGCGTCGTGATCACCGAGGGCACCTACACCGATACGACCCACAGCCAGGGCTACCTCAATCAACCCGGTTTGGCCACCCATGCCCACGTCGACGGCTGGCGGCGGATGGTCGACGGTGTGCATGCCGAGGGCGTGCCGGTGATCGCACAACTCATGCACGCCGGTGCGCTGTCTCAACGCAACTCGCACGGCGTAGGGACGATCGCGCCGTCGCCGGTCGCTCCGCGCGGTGAAAAGCTCGAGGAGTACGGCGGGTCGGGCCGCTGGCCGACACCCCGCGAGATGAACCACGACGACATCGACTCTGTGACTGGGGGATTCGTCGACGCGGCGGTGCGGGCCAGGGCTGCGGGATTCGACGGGGTGGAGGTGCACGCCGCGAACGGCTACCTGCTCGACCAGTTCCTCACCGACTACACCAACACCAGGGACGACGAGTTCGGCGGACCAGTGGCCAACCGCATCAGGCTGACCGCGCGCATCGTGGCTGGCATCCGCAGCCGACTCGGCGGCGATTTCCTGCTCGGCGTGCGCGTATCGCAGACCAAGGTGAACGACTTCACCTATCGCTGGCCCGGTGGCGTCGCCGACGCCGAGGTCGTCTTCGCCGCGCTGGCCGAGGCGGGTGCGGACTATCTCCACATCGCCAGTGAGGGACGCGATTTCATCGACACCGCACGTCTCTCCGACGGCAGAACGATCACGGCATTGGCACGCGAAGTGAGCGGCTTGCCCGTGATGGCCAACGGCGGCATGCACGACCTGGATCAGACGCGCGCGGTCCTCGACGGTGGCCACGCCGACCTGGTGTCGATCGGACGCGGCGCGCTGGCCAATCCCGATCTGCCCGCCCGCTTGCTGGTCGGCAAGAATCTGGAGCCGTTCGACCACGCGATGCTCTCACCCATGGCCACCATCGCCAATGCCCAGGCGTGGCGCGTAGCGGTCAGCTGAGCGCGTCGGCCTCGAGAGCCAGGAACAGGTCGACCCGATCCGGCAGCTTGGTCACGTCGCGGCCGGTGAGCTCGCCGATCCGCGCCACCCGGTTGCGCAGCGTGTTGACGTGGACGTAGAGGTCGGCGGCGGTGGTGGACCAGTGGCCGTCATTGCCGAGAAAGACACGCAGCGTGCGTTCCAGCTCGGTGCCGTTCTGCTCGTCGTTCGCCCGCAACGGCCCGAGGATGTCATCGGCGAAGCGCTGCAGCAGATCCCGGTCGTGCAGGCCGAGGAGCATGCGATGCGTACCGACGTCGGCGAAGGTTCCCACCTGCGGCCCGGTCGCGCGACGACGCAGGACTTGGCACACCTCTCGCGAGCGGATCAGCGGCTCGCGCAAGCCCGTCGAGTTCGCGGCCAGGCCACCGATGCCCACGACGGTGCGGTCGTGGGGGAAGCGCTTGGTCACCGTGCTGACCAGATGCTCGACGAGTTCGACCAGATCGGGAACCGAACTACCCCAAGGGATCACGGCCACGGTGTCCTGACTGCCGGACGCCACCACGGCCGGGATGCCTCGCCGGGTGAAGAAGCCTTCGATCTCGTCGGTCGATCCACTCGGACGCAGCGGGTCGTCACCGACGACGATGGTGAGCACCGCCAGTTGCGCCGAAGGATCGATGCCGAAGGCACGCAACCTCTCCGGCACGTCGGCCGCCCGGGCAGGACCGGAGAGGATCATCTCCAACAGCTCACTGGAGAACCGAGACTCGATCGCTTGCAGCGCTTGTTGTTTGGTGACCTCCAGACTGAGGAACCTGGCCGCCTGCTCGATGCCGTCGCGTTCCGCAGGCGACAGGTCGCGCAGCGATCGCAGGCAGAACACGCCGGCATCGACGTCGCCCATCGCGCCCTCGACGAGGAACAGCGACGCGATGCCGACGCCGGGCAGGTCGACTTCCAGCGGCGGTGGGCGGCGGGCCAACGCGTCGGCGGCCGCGCGATCGACGTCGGCATCGCCGCCGTCCCCGGCCAGGCGCCGCCCCAGCCGATCCACCACGACCAGGGGCAGATCGTGGTCTCTGCGCAACACTTCGAGGACACCCTCCGCGCCGCCGCCGCGGGATATCGAGGTCGCCAACGCATTTCCGCGGCGGACCAGGCCCGCGAGCGCCTCCTGGCGGGACTCGCCCTGGATGCGTGCCGCCGTCTCGGTGATCGCCGTGAACGGTACGGCGATCGACACCGATGCGAGCGGCATGTCCGCCGCCGTGCATGCCTCGACGAGATCGGTCGGCGGCTGCGGAGATTGCTCGGTGAGCCCGAAGACGAGGCCCGACGCGCGGGCACTTCGGAGTGCCGCGACGAACTGGTCGGCGGTGACGGTGTCGCGCCACAAGCCGTTGGTGAGCACCAACTCCGTCGCCCGGATGTACGGCGACGGGTCGGGGAGTTCGGTGTTGTGCAGCCACAGCACTTCAGCGCGGATCGCACCGGGTGGCCCGGGAACCAGCAGCGTCAACTCCAACGCGGGGTCGTTCAAGAGCGCTTCCAAACTGAGCACGGTGTACTTACATCCAATCGCATGGGTTGGTAGTGGACGTTTATACACTGCTCGGCTCGAGTCGGCGGTGTTTCGATGAGCGGAAGCCACGTAAGGAGCTTCCGATGTCAATCCACCCGACCGACGCATCGACCACCAGTTCCACGAACGCGGACACGACCGCAACCGATGACGGTGGCGTGCCGTTCGACGCGCACGGAATCGAACCGATACCGGACCGAAGCAGGGACTGTTCGCCGTGGGAGCTCTTCTGGATCTGGTCCGGTGCGAACATCGCGCCGATCAACTGGGTGCTGGGCGCCTTGGGAATCACGTTGGGGCTCAGCCTGATCGAGACCCTGCTGGTCGTGGTGCTCGGAAACGTCGGCGGGTGTGCGGTCTTCGGTGCGTTCAACGTCATCGGGCACCGCACCGCGGTGAACCAGATGGTCCTCGGGCGGGCTCCATTCGGCCGGTACGGCTCGATGCTGCCGGGAGTGATGCAGTTCGTGTTGACGATGGGCTGGGTCGGCGTCAACACCTGGGTGGTACTCGATCTCGTTCTTGCGATCCTTGCCGAGTTCGGGATCGGCGAGACGCCGTGGCTGGACTTCGTCGTCGCCGGGGCCATCATGGCGGCCCAGCTCGGCTTGGCCCTGTACGGCTTCTACGCCATCCGGAGCTTCGAGAAGTACACGGTGCCCATCACGGTCCTGGTGATGGCGCTCATGACGGTGCTGGCGATGGCGACCACCGACGTCGACTGGACCCTTGCGGGCACGGCGGTCGAGCCGGGGGCCAAGTTCACCGCCGTCACCCAACTCCTCACCGCCATCGGCATTGGCTGGGGCTTGACCTGGATTCCGTACGCGTCGGACTACAGCCGCTTCGTGCGGGTCGGTGCGACGTCGAGAGCGGTGTTCTGGTCGTCGGCGCTTGGCATGTACGTCCCGACCGTGTGGCTGGCCGCGCTCGGCGCCTGCCTCGCGAGCGCAGGCAATGGCAGCGACCCATCGACATTGGTGGTCAGCACATTCGGCGTGACGGCCGTACCGGTTCTGCTGCTGCTCATCCACGGGCCGATCGCCACGAACATCCTCAACCTGTACTCCTGCTCACTGGCGGCCCTGTCCCTCGGGGTGCGCGCCGCGCGGTGGAAGGTCACCCTGATCGCCGGCCTGGTGGCTTCGGCGGTGCTGGTGGTGTTCGTCGAGGCTGACAGCTTCGCGCACGCCTTCGACAACTGGATGGTGTCGATCCTGGTGTGGATCAGTCCGTGGGCGGCGATCATGCTGGTGGACTACTGGGTGATCCGCCGTGGCGCACTGGATGTTTCGTCGCTGTACGCACCGGCCGGAACCTCCGTGTACCCGAAGTTCGACTCGAGCGGACTGATCAGTCTCGCGGCCGGGCTCGTCGCAGGCTGGGCATGGCAGTACGGGATGGTGCCCATCATGCAGGGCCCGTTGGCGACGGCACTGGGCAATACCGACTTCTCCTGGTTGTCGGGTGGTGTCGTGGCCGGTGCGCTGTACTTCGTTCTGGCGCGACGGGCCGTGCGCGCATGATGGCCGCCGACCGACTGCCGTCGGTGGTGAGCGCGACCCAGTTGTCCAACGGCTTTCTCGGAAAACTGATCGAAATCTGCTTCGTCACAGCCGATTACCGCAAAACGATGGAGGGGCTGGTGCGGTTGGGCATCGGACCATGGCGGGTGTACACCTTCGACTCGGCGACGGTGACAGACCGAACCTACCGCGGCGCGCCGGCCGACTACGCGATCAAGGTGTGCTTCGCCGACGCCGGAGATCTAGCGGTCGAGATCATGCAACCGCTGTACGGGCCGTCGATCTTCCAGGAGTTCCTCGACGAACACGGTGAGGGCATCCAGCACGTCGCCTTCGACTGCGAAGAGCGGCACTGGGACGAGCGGACCGCCGAGTTCACCGACCGAGGCTTCCCCCTCGTTCAGGCCGGCCGATTCATGGATCTCAACGCATTCGGGTTCTTCGACACCATCGCCGCGACGGGCACCACCTTCGAGACGTACTCGATACCCCCGGGCTTCGTCTGGCCCGAACCGGAGGAGTGGTACCCGGCCCCGCCACCGGCCGGCCAAGCGCCGCCGGTCCGCGAACAACGCAGTTGACCAATGGTCGGCGCGCCTCGGACTAGGGACGCACCTCAGTGGCCATGCGGTCGTAGACCCGCCACACCACGGCCTCGTGCTCGACGCTGGTCGATTCGCCGGCGGCGAGCCTGCGATCTGCCTCTGCCAATTCCTCGGCCAGCGCGTACAGCTCGGAGTACCGCTCGATGGCCAGCGGGTCGTCGAACCCCACCATCCGCACCACGGTCAGCGTCCGAACCCCGCAGCGGGTGGCCCCCGTCATAGCCATCGCCACGGCACCGCTGCCCAGGCAGACGCCTGTGGAGGTGGCGAACGCCGGGCCGGGGCCGATGGTGTTCATCAGGACGGTCTGCAGCGTCAGCCACGTCAGCGTTCCCCAGATCGGCCAGGACCGCCACACTCGCAGCAGCATCCGCTCGTCGGGCGAGAGGCCGGGCGGGAACACCACCAGGCGGTGGCGAATGACGCCGTATCGACTCAGCGAGACGTCCAGGGCACCCCAGGTGCGGCCACCGTCGAGTAGTCGCCGCCAGCGGGGCTGGTGCAGCGTGTCGCTCATACCAACAGGTGTACCCACGGCGGGGCGTTCCGACCCCGATCCACACGTAATCCCTACGGCCGGGGGATCGATCTTTACGCATCTAAGTATTGTTGACTATACTCAGATGGCATGACCTCGACCCGCAAGATTTCGCCACGCCTGGCGGAGCACCCGACCGTCCGAAAGATGATGGCGCATCGGTCGGAGCCGCCTGGCGTGATCGACACGGACTGGCTGCGGCGGGTGTGCCTCGAGGCCGGGGCCGACGACGTCGCATTCGCCAGCGTGGACGACCCGGCGCTGGCATCCGAGGTCGAGCACGTCGACGGCGCGTTGCCTGGGACGAAGAGTTACATCTCCCTGGTCGTGAAGATGAACCGCGACAACGTCCGGTCGACCGCGCGCAGTGTGGCCAACCAGGAGTTCCATCGCAGCGGCGAAATCATGAACGAAGCGGCACACCGAATCACGCGCGCGCTCCAGGATGCGGGCCACCGCGCGATCAACCCGTCGATGTCCTTCCCGATGGAGATGGCCAACTATCCCGGCCGGATCTGGGTGGTGGCGCACAAGCCGGTCGCCGTCGCCTCCGGGCTGGGTGTGATGGGCATCCATCGCAACGTGATCCATCCGAAGTTCGGCAACTTCATCCTGCTCGGCACCGTTCTCGTCGACGCGCCGATCAGCAGTTACGGCGAGCCGCTGGACTACTCGCCGTGTTTGGAGTGCAAGTTGTGCGTCGCGGCCTGCCCGGTCGGGGCGATCAAGAAGAACGGCGACTTCGACTTCGTCGCCTGCTCGGTGCACAACTACCGGGAGTTCATGGGTGGCTTCACCGACTGGGCGCAGACCATCGCCGACAGCGAGGACGCCGCCGACTTCCGGTCCAGGGTCAGCGATTCCGACAACGCATCGATGTGGCAGAGCCTGTCGTTCAAGGCGAACTACAAGGCGGCCTACTGCCTGGCCGTGTGCCCGGCAGGCGAGGACGTCATCGAGCCGTTCCTCGACGACCGCAAGGGGTTCATGGACCTGGTCCTCAAGCCGTTGCAGGAGAAGCAGGAGACGTTGTACGTCCTGCCGAACTCGGAGGCCAAGGAGCACGCCGAGAAGCGCTACCCCCACAAGACCGTCAAGGTGGTGGACAGCGGTATCAGTGGCATGAGTTAGCGCACGCTGGTGATCCGCGAGCGCGCGCAAAGTGTCGACATTCTGCGGCGTGTCGCCCGCAGACACGCGCGCTCGCGGGGGAAGCAGGGGAACGCCCTAACCCCAGGCGTGCACGGTGTTCTGGGCAGGCTCGAGCCCCAGCTCGATCAGAAGCTCGGTGGCGTCGGCGGCCTGCTCGCAGATGGTCGGGACCTCCGGCCGCTCGGCGGCGGTGAAGTTCTCCAGCACGAACGTCGCCCCCGACTTGCGGCCGGGGGGACGCCCGACGCCGATCCGGATCCGCTGGAAGTCGTTGGTACCCAACGCCGAGGACACCGAACGCAGGCCGTTGTGACCGGCCACCCCGCCGCCGAACTTGAGCCGGATCCGACCGAAGTCGATGTCGAGTTCGTCGTGCAGGATGATCACGTCGGAAGGCGCCACCGAGTAGAACTTGGCCAGCGGCCCGACCTGGCGGCCCGATTCGTTCATGTAGACGCGCGGCTTGGCCAGCACCACAGACCGGCCGCCGAGGCGACCAGTGGTCACCTCGGCGCCGGAGCGCTTGTGCACCTTGAATCCTGAGCCGATGCGGTCGGCAAGGATGTCGGCGACCATGAAACCGAGGTTGTGCCGGGTCTTGGCGTAGTCCGGTCCGGGGTTGCCGAGGCCGACCACCAGTAGCGGTTCGGCCACGGCAGGGGTCCCGTACTACCCGAAGTTATTCGGATTCGGCTTCGGCGGGGGCCTCGTCAGCCCCGCCCGCTGCCTCGCCCGCATCGGCGGCCTCGGCCACGGCGCCTGCGCCCTCGGACTCGAGGTCCTCGGCGGTCGGCGCGTTGATGACGTTGACCACGAGCAACTCGGGATCGGAGATCAGCGTGACGCCGTCGGGCAGCGGGACCTGAGCGGCCAAGAACTGGGTGCCCGCCACGGCACCCTCGATCGAAAGCGTCAGGTTCTCGGGGATCGACATCGCGTCGGACTCGATCTCGATGCTGTTGGTCTCCTGGTTGACCAGGGTGTCCGGGCCGGCGTCACCCTCGACGATGACGTTGACCTCGACGGTCACCTTCTCGCCGCGGCGCACGATGATCAGGTCGACGTGCTGGATGCTGCGGCGGATCGGGTGGATCTCGAGCGCCTTCGGCAGCGCGAGAGCCTCGGTGCCGTCGATGTCCAGAGTCAGGACTGCGTTGGTGCCGAAGTTGCGCAGCACGGCGGCGAACTCGTGGGCGGGCAGCGTGAGGTGCTGGGGATCGGCGCCGTGGCCGTAGAGGACGGCTGGGATCTTGCCATCGCGGCGGGCCTGACGCGACGCGCCCTTGCCCGTCTTGGCGCGGACCTCTGCGGTCAGATTGTTCGCGGTGTGGGCCTGGGTCTTGGCCATGGTGTCAGCTCCTGTGCCGGTGTGAAGATTGGCGCGGCAAGGGTGACTCGAACAGCTGGGCTGCGGATCGGTTCCCGTCGATAACGGTGACTTCTCTCAGAAGTGCCGAAGCCACCCTCGCCGTGATCGCCAGCAAGGTTAGCGCAAACAGCGCCTTCAGCGAAAATCAGAGGCTGAACGTGGTGTCCGTGAGCTGCTCGGACAGCTCCCAGAGCTCCGTCGCCTTGTTGGCGTCGCGTGCCAGCGGGCTGCGGTGGGCGACGGGTCCGGTCGGGCCGCGCATCGCGAACTTCGGGCCGATGAAGCTGTTGCCCGGCAGGTCCTGCGACACCGCGTAGAGCGTCTGGCGGGCGCCGAAGTCGGCATCGGTGGCCAGCTTGTTTCCCATTGACATCATCGCGCTGCTGAATCCGCCTGCGGCGTGTCCCTGCAGGTTGGTCGCGGAGTAGCCGGGATGGGCTGAGTGGGACTTCACCGGCGACCCGGCGGCGTCGAGCCTGCGCTGCAGCTCCTTGGTGAAGAGCAGGTTGGCCAGCTTGGCCTGGCCGTAGGCCAGCCACGCGGAGTAGGGGCGCGACTTCCAGTTCAGATCCTTGATGCTGATCTTGCCGAGCAGGTGCATCATCGACGACACCGTGACGACGCGGTCGGTCACCTTCGGCAGTAGCAGGTTGGTCAGCGCGAAGTGGCCGAGGTGATTGGTGCCGATCTGGCTCTCGAATCCGTCGACGGTCTGCGCGTACGGCACGGCCATGACGCCCGCGTTGTTGACCAGTACGTCGACGCTGTCGACACCGTCGGCGAATGCCCGCACCGAGGCCAGATCCTGCAGGTCGAGCTGGCGGACCTCGACGTCGCCGGTCATACCCGACGCGGCAGCGTCGCCCTTGGCGGTGTTGCGGACGGCGAGCACGACCTTGGCGCCGACGCGGGCGAGCTCACGCGCGGTCACCTCGCCGAGGCCGCTGTTGGCGCCGGTCACGATGACGGTGCGGCCGGCGAACGAGGGCAGGTCGGCGGCGGTCCATTCGCTCATGGGCCAAAGCCTAATGACCGGTCAAGGCCTACTTGGCCTTGACCACGAATCCCCTCAGGATGGCCTCGATGTCGGGTCCGTTTGCGGCGGCCTGGTCGGCGAAGCTCGTGATCGTGAACTGGACCAGGTACTTCTGCCCCGGCACGTTCGGGCGCGCCGGCGTGCCGGTGGCGATCACGACGCGGTTGTAGCTCTGCATGCGCTTGCCGTTGAGGTCGTACGTGCCCTCGACCATCGACGACGGGAAGCCGCGGTAGTTGTCGGACGAGTCGTTGAGTTTCTTGAAGTTCTCCGACATCTGGGCGTCGGCGTTGGCGTGCTTGAGCGCCTCCGCGACGTCGAAGTCGCCCGTCAGCTGGAACACCAGCAGCATCACCGTCGGGTAGGTGTCGCCCTTGGCGATCATGCGCGTGCCGGGCGAGAGGTTCGGATTGACATATGGTGCCCAGCCGGGCGGGGTGGGGAAGGAAACGGTCAGATCGGTGAGCTTGTCGGGTGCCACCGGCGCACCCGTGATGCCGATGTTCTCCAGATACGTCGCGAGGGGCACCGGCACTTCGGTGTTGGTGGTGGTCGTCGTGGTGGCGGACGTCGACCAGATCGACTGATAGTCGGGTGTCGCGGGGCCACAGCCCACCGCGGCCGTGACGACCACCGCGGCTGTGCCGATCCTGACGGCCGGTACTACCCAGCGGGTCACAGAATCTCGCGGACGGCGTCGATCGGCCGGGCCAGCCGGGTGCCCTTGGCGGTGGTGACGAACGGGCGCTCGATGAGGATCGGGTGTTCTGCCATGGCGTCGAGCAGTTCGTCGTCGGAGGCGCCGGCAAGACCGAGTTCGGCGTAGAGCGCCTCACGCTTGCGCACGGCGGTACGGACGTCGATGCCCGCGTCGGCGATCATCTTCTTCAGCTCCGCACGCGACGGCGGAGTCTTGAGGTACAGCACGACGTTCGGCTCTATCCCGTTGTCGCGCAGCAGATCCAGCGTCTTGCGCGACGTCGTGCACTTGGGGTTGTGATAGATGACGGCTGGACGCTCGCCCATCTACGCCGACCCGTCGAAGAGCCCTGTGACGGAGCCGTTCTCGAACACCGCGCGGATGGTGCTGGCCAGCAGCGGTGCGATCGACAGCACGGTCAGCTGCGGGAACTGCTTTTCCTCGCCGATCGGCAGCGTATTGGTGACGATCACCTCGCGGGCGCCGGAGTCGGCCAGCCGCTGCGACGCCGGGTCGGACAGCACACCGTGCGTGGCGGCGATGACGACGTCGTCCGCGCCGTTCTCCTTGAGCAGCTTGACCGCACCGGCGATGGTGCCGCCGGTGTCGATCATGTCGTCGGTGATGATGCAGGTCTTGCCCTTGACGTCGCCGACGACGCGGTTGGACTTCACCTGATTGGGCACCAGCGGGTCGCGGGTCTTGTGAATGAAGGCCAGCGGAACGCCACCAAGGGAGTCCGCCCACTTCTCGGCGACGCGCACCCGGCCCGAGTCGGGGGAGACCACGACCATGTCGTGGTCGGCGTAGTTCTCGGCGATGTACCCGCAGAGCAGCGACTGCCCGCGCATGTGGTCCACCGGACCGTCGAAGAAGCCCTGAATCTGGTCGGTGTGCAGATCCACCGTGAGGATCCGGTCGGCGCCCGCCGTCTTGTAGAGGTCGGCGACCAGGCGCGCCGAGATCGGTTCGCGGCCGCGGTGCTTCTTGTCCTGCCGCGCATACGGGTAGAACGGCAGGATCGCCGTGATGCGCTTGGCGCTACCGCGCTTGAGCGCATCGATCATGATGAGCTGTTCCATCAGCCAGTGGTTCAGCGGCGCCGGATGGCTCTGCAACACGAATGCGTCGCTGCCACGCACCGACTCCTCGAACCGGACGAAGATCTCGCCGTTGGCGAAGTCGCGAGCCGTTTGAGCGGTGACCTCGACGTCGAGCTCCTTGGCCACCTGTTCGGCGAGCTCAGGGTGCGCGCGACCCGAGAAGAGCATCAGGTTCTTGCGGTTGTCGGTCCAGTCCGTGCCCACAGTGGTACTGCCTTCGCGGTCGGGGAGCGATACGGAGCAATCGTACGTAGCGTTGCCGGTGGCGCGTTGCCGGGTTACCAGATTGCCAACAAAAGGAATACGAATCAGCCGTTGGCTGGGTCGTCTTCGGCGGCGGCCGCCTCGGCCTCGAGCGCGGCCTCCGCCTGATTTGCGGCTGCCGCCGCGGCTGCCGCGGGGCTGCCGGGCCGCTTCTCCACCACCCAGCCCTCGATGTTGCGCTGCGGACCGGCCGATACCGCCAGCGCCCCCGGCGGCACGTCCTCGCGGACGACCGTGCCCGCACCGGTGTACGCGCCGTCGCCGATCGTCACTGGCGCGACGAACATGTTGTCGGACCCGGTCCTGACGTGCGATCCAATTGTGGTGCGGTTCTTGGTCTCTCCGTTGTAGTTGACGAACACGCTCGACGCGCCGATGTTGGAGTGCTCGCCGATGTCGGCATCGCCGACGTAGGTCAGGTGCGGCACCTTGGTGCCCGCCCCGATGGTGGCGTTCTTGGTCTCGACGAACGTGCCGATCTTGCCGTCGGCGCCCAACTGCGTGCCCGGGCGCAGGTAGGCGAAGGGTCCAACGGTGGCACCGGCGCCGATGACTGCCAGCTGTCCATGCGTACGGATCACCGACGCACCATCACCGACCTCGACGTCGGCCAACGTGGTGTCCGGGCCGATCTCGCAGTTCATGCCGACCTCGGTGGTGCCAAGAAGCTGGGTGCCTGGCCGGATGACGGTGTCGCGGCCGATGGTGACGTCGACGTCGATCCACGTGGTGGCCGGATCGACGACCGTGACGCCCCTGCGCTGGTGACCAGCCACGATGCGGCGGTTGAGCTCGGCGGCGAGGTCGGAGAGTTGCACCCGGTCGTTGATGCCCGCGACCAGCGCGCTGTCGTCGACGTGGCGTGCCCGCACCAGGTCGCCGTCCTGGCGGACGATCGAGACCACGTCGGTCAGATACAGCTCGCTCTGGGCGTTGTTGGAGCGCAAGCGGCTCAGCGCCGAGCGCAGCGGTGCGGTGTCGAACGCGTACACACTGGCGTTGATCTCGCGGATCTCCTGCTGCGAGCGGGTGGCGTCGGCCTGCTCGACGATGCCGATCACTTCGCCGTCCTGGGTACGCAGGATGCGGCCGTAACCCTTCGGGTCCGGCACGGTCGTGGTCAGCACCGTGGCAGCAGCGGATTCGGCGCCGTGCGAGTCGATCAGGTCGGCAAGGGTGTCCGCGTCGAGCAGCGGGACGTCACCGGTGATGACGACCACGGTGCCGTCGAAGTCGTCGGGGAGCGCCGTCAACCCGCACCCGACGGCATGGCCGGTGCCCAGTTGCTGGTCCTGCACGGCGATGTCGATGCGACGGCCCAGCTGGTCGGCGAGCGCGTCGACGGCAGCCGACACCAGCTCGCGGTCCTGACCGACCACCACGACGACGTGTTGCGGGGCGACCTTCGCGACGGCGTGCAGGGTGTGCGACAGAATGCTGCGGCCAGCCAAGGTGTGCAGCACCTTCGGGGTGTCCGACCGCATCCGGGTGCCGGCCCCGGCGGCCATGACGATCACCGCGGCCTCGCCTCGTGTGGTCATCGACCTGCCTTCCACTGCTCCGTCGCCAGGACTCGAACCTGAACTATCTGAACCAAAATCAGAGGTGCTGCCGATTACACCACGACGGACTGTCGGTGTGACTTTAGTCGAACCCGTGGGGCGAGAGCTCCGAGGATTACGCATCGGAGGGCAGGAGCGAAGCGACCCGGGATTACATTGAGACGATGGCCGCACCGGAGAAGGAAGCGCGTGCACCCCGCGCGCGCATGACTGGCACCGAGCGCCGTCAGCAACTCGTCGAGATCGCCAAGTCGCTGTTCGCCGAGCGTGGTTACGACGCCACGTCCATCGAGGAGATCGCCCAGCGCGCCAATGTCTCCAAGCCCGTCGTCTACGAACACTTCGGTGGCAAGGAAGGTCTGTACGCGGTCGTGGTGGACCGCGAGATGTCGGCCCTCCTCGACGGCATCACGTCGTCGCTGACCAACAACCGCTCAAGGGTCCGCGTCGAGCGGGTGGCGCTGGCTCTTCTGACCTACGTCGAAGAGCGCACCGACGGCTTCCGGATCCTGATCCGCGACTCGCCGGCCAGCATCGCGTCGGGCACCTATTCCAGCCTTCTCAACGATGCGGTGTCGCAGGTGGCGTCGATCCTTGCCGGCGACTTCTCCCGTCGCGGCCTCGACCCCGAACTCGCGCCGCTGTACGCCCAGGCGCTCGTGGGTTCGGTGTCGATGACGGCGCAGTGGTGGCTGGACACCAGGGAGCCCAAGAAGGAAGTCGTCGCCGCGCACCTGGTCAACCTGATGTGGAACGGCCTCACTCACCTCGAGGCCGATCCGCGGTTGCAGGAGTAGGTCAGCCCAGATCACGGAGGAGCAGGTCGGCCGTCGTCTCACGCCGGACCAGCTCGCGGAGCCGTCCGTCGTGGACCGCCACCACGGGCGGGCGTCCGACCATGTTGAAGGTCGACGCCATGCTGTGGTGGTAGGCGCCGGTGCAGGCCACCGCCAGCAGATCACCGGGATGCAGGTCGGCGGGCAACTGCACGTCGTTGGCGACGACGTCGCCTGCCTCGCAGTTCCTGCCGACGACGGTCACGGTCTGGGTCGGGCCAAGGGGATGGCGGTTGGCGACGGTCACCGTGTAGCGCGCGCCGTAGAGAGCCACCCGCGGGTTGTCGCCCATGCCGCCGTCCACGGCGACGAACGTGCGGCCGCCGGGCCGGTGTTTCACCGACACCACGCGGTAGCAGGTCACCCCGGCGCGGGCGGCTATCGCGCGGCCGGGCTCGACGGCGACCTTCGGCCTCGGGAAGCGCTCGGTGGCGCAGGCCTGGTCGAGTGCGTCGTCGATGACCCTTGCCAGCTTCTCGAGGTCGAGCTCGGCGTCACCGGTGACGTAGGGCACGCCGTGGCCGCCGCCGATGTTCAGCTCGGTGAGCACCACGCCGTAGTGGTTGCGGACGTCGGCCATCAGCGACACCATTCTCCTGATCGCCTCGCCATACGGGGCGGGGTCGGTGACCTGCGAGCCGAGGTGGCAGTGCAGCCCGGCCAACCGGAGCAGCGGCTGATCGAGCACGCGGCGCACGGCGAGGGCGGCCTGCCCTTCGGCGACCGCGAAGCCGAACTTCTGGTCGACGATGCCGGTGGTCACAGCGGCGTGGCCATGGATGTCGATGCCGGGTGCCACCCGGATCAGGACTTCCTGCGGGTGGCGCAGCTGACTGGCCAGCAGGGCGATCTCGGTGCCGCAGTCGATGACGATGCGGCCAACGCCCGCATCGGCGGCCGCCCGGAGTTCACCGGTGGTCTTGGCGTTGCCGTGCACGACGATGTTGCGGGGATCCACGCCGCCTGCCAGGCCGGTGGCCAGTTCGGCGGGCGAACACACGTCGAGGCCAAGACGCTCGTCGGCCACCCACCGCGCGACCTGCTTGGTCAGCAGCGCCTTGCCCGCGTAGGTGATCCGCACCCCGGGCAGCGCGGCCCGGTAGCGGCGGATCCGGTACCGGAAGTCGGCCTCGTCGAGGATGTAAGCCGGTGTGCCGTACTGATCGGCGATTTCGTTGAGTGCGACGCCGCCGACGCACAACCTGCCTTCGACGTCCACCCGCGTGGTCAGCGGCCAGAGGTCCGGGTCGACGCGCATTGCGGCGGCGTGGTGGAGCGACGGCATTACATCGAGAAGAGTCACGGTTTCCACGGTGCGCGCGGTTTACCTGGCGTTCGGCAATCTTGACGGTCTCCTACTGCCGGGCGCCGAAATTTTGACGTTGTCCGTCCTCATAGAATGGGGAGATCATGACCGCAGTGGGGCACACGGCTGCCCAAACCCCGATTGCGGGGCTCGTCGAACTCGCACTGACCGCTCCCACCTTCACCGACCTCATCGACCGAGCCGCCGAGCGGCCCGCCGAATTGGCCATGGTCGGCCCCATCGGTTCGCGGCTGTTCGTCGCAAGCGCCTTGGCCAGGACGGACCCGCTGCTCGTCGTCACTGCCACCGGCAGGGAGGCCGATGACCTGACCGGCGAACTGCGCGGTGTGCTCGGCGATGCGGTGACGCTTTTCCCGTCATGGGAGACGCTGCCGCACGAACGGCTGTCGCCGGGCGTTGAGACCGTCGGTGCCCGAATGATGGTGTTGCGCAGGCTCGCCCATCCCGACGATGCCCGGCTGGGGCCGCCGCTGCGGGTGGTGGTCACCGCGGCACGTTCGCTGCTGCAGCCGATGGCGCCCGACCTGGCCGAGATCGAGCCGGTGAGTTTTGCGGTAGGGGCTCAGCCAGGGTTCGCCGTCGGAGCCGCTCCGGCGGCGACATTCGAGTCAGTCATCGAACGGCTGGTCACGCTGGCATATACCCGGGTCGACATGGTCGGCAAGCGGGGGGAGTTCGCGGTCCGCGGCGGCATTCTCGACGTGTTCCCGCCCACCGCCGAGCATCCGGTGCGCGTCGAGTTCTGGGGCGACGAGGTATCCGAGATGCGGATGTTCGCCGTCGCCGATCAGCGCACCATCCCGGAGATCGCCGTCGTCGACGTGGTCGCCGTGCCGTGCCGCGAACTGCTGCTCACCGATGACGTGCGCCAGAATGCCGCCGCGTTGGCGGCCGAGATACCGACCCTGGAGAACCGGGTCGGCGACACGCTGGCGGACATGCTCACCAAGCTCTCCGAGGGCATCCCGGTGGACGGTATGGAGGCGCTGCTGCCCGTGCTTCGACCGACCGATCTCTCGCTGCTGCACGACCATCTGCCCGCAGGCACCCCGGTGCTGGTGTGCGACCCGGAGAAGGTACGCACCAGGGCAGGCGATCTGATCAAGACCGGCCGCGAGTTCCTCGAGGCGTCGTGGTCGGTGGCCGCGATGGGCGGGAACGCGCCCATCGACATCGAGCAGCTGGGTGGGTCGGGGTTCCGCGATCTCGAGGAGGCCCGCTCCGGCGCCGTCGCGAGTGGGCATCCGTGGTGGACGCTGAGCCAGCTCAGCAGCGAGTCGGCCATCGAGGTGGACGTCCGTCCGTCCCCGTCGACGCGCGGTCAACAACACGACCTCGACGAGCTGTTCGCGATGTTGCGGGCCCACGTCGCCACCGGCGGGTTCGCCGTCGTCGTCACCCCAGGCTCAGGCACCGCGCAGCGCGTCGTCGAGCAGTTGGGCGAAGCCGATACTCCCGCAGCTCTCTTGGAGCCTGGGGCCGAGCCGAAACCCGGCGTGGTCGGGGTGCTCAAGGGGCCGTTGCGGGACGGCATCGTGTTACCGGGTGCCGCCCTCGTGATCATCACCGAGACCGATCTGACCGGCAACCGCGCCGCGGCCACCGAGGGAAAGCGGTTGGCCGCCAAGCGCCGCAACGTCGTCGACCCGCTCGCGCTGACCGCGGGCGATCTGGTGGTGCACGACCAGCACGGCATCGGCCGGTTCGTCGAGATGACCGAACGCATCGTCGGCGGCGCGCGGCGTGAGTACCTGGTGCTCGAGTACGCATCGGCCAAACGCGGTGGTGGTTCGGACAAGCTCTTCGTGCCGATGGACTCGCTGGATCAGCTGTCCCGCTACGTCGGCGGCGCCGAACCATCGCTGAGCAAGCTCGGCGGTAGTGACTGGACCAACACCAAGACCAAGGCGCGGCGCGCGGTGCGGGAGATCGCCAGCGAGTTGGTGACGTTGTACGCGAAGCGCCAGGCCGCGCCCGGATACGCGTTCGGCCCTGACACTCCGTGGCAGGCCGAGATGGAGGACGCGTTCGGGTTCACCGAGACCATCGATCAGCTGACCGCGATCAACGACGTCAAGTCCGACATGGAGAAGCCCGTCCCGATGGACCGGGTGATCTGCGGTGACGTCGGCTACGGCAAGACCGAGATCGCGGTGCGTGCCGCATTCAAGGCGGTGCAGGCGGGCAAGCAGGTCGCCATCCTGGTGCCAACGACGCTGCTGGCCGATCAGCACCTGCAGACGTTCACCCAGCGAATGGCCGGCTTCCCGGTCACCGTGAAGGGGTTGTCGCGGTTCACCGACCCGGCCGACTCGCGCGCCGTACTCGCGGGCATGAAGGACGGCTCGGTCGACATCGTCATCGGTACCCACCGGCTGCTGCAGACCGGTGTCACCTGGAAGGACCTCGGCCTGGTCGTGGTCGACGAGGAGCAGCGGTTCGGCGTCGAGCACAAGGAGCACATCAAGTCGATGCGCACCCACGTCGACGTGCTGACCATGAGCGCCACCCCGATCCCGCGCACGCTGGAGATGAGCCTGGCGGGCATCCGTGAGATGTCGACGATCCTCACCCCGCCCGAGGAGCGCTTTCCGGTGCTCACCTACGTCGGGCCGCAGGACGACAAGCAGGTGGCCGCGGCGCTGCGGCGCGAGTTGTTGCGCGACGGTCAGGCCTTCTACATCCACAACCGGGTGCGCTCCATCGACGCCGCGGCCGCCAAGGTCAGGGCGCTGGTGCCGGAAGCGCGCGTCGTCGTCGCGCATGGGCAGATGGGCGAAGAGGTGTTGGAACGCACAGTCGAGGGGTTCTGGAACCGCGAATTCGACATCCTGGTGTGCACCACGATCGTCGAAACGGGCTTGGACATCTCCAACGCGAACACCTTGATCGTCGAGCGTGCCGACACGTTCGGCCTGTCGCAGCTACATCAGCTGCGAGGCCGGGTGGGGCGCAGCCGGGAGCGCGGCTACGCCTACATGCTGTATCCGCCGGAGGTGCCGCTGACCGAGACCGCCTACGACCGGCTGGCCACCATCGCGCAGAACAACGAGCTGGGCGCGGGCATGGCCGTGGCGATGAAGGACCTCGAGATCCGCGGTGCGGGAAACGTGCTCGGCGCCGAGCAGTCCGGCCACGTGGCGGGTGTGGGCTTCGATCTGTACGTGCGGCTGGTCGGCGAGGCCGTGGAAGCATATCGAGCGGCCTACTCCGCATCTTTGGACGGTGGAACCGTTGCCGCCGTTGAGGAACCGAGGGACGTACGCATCGATCTGCCGGTCGACGCGCACCTGCCACCCGATTACATCGGCAGTGACCGGCTGAGGCTGGAGGGGTACCGCAGGCTGGCTGCGGCGCCGGACGACGCAGGCATCGCCGCAGTGGTCGAGGAACTCGTCGACCGGTACGGGCCGTTGCCAGAACCGGCCGAGCGGCTGGTCGCACTGGCCCGGCTGCGGCTACTGTGCCGCGAGTACCACGTCACCGAGGTGAGCTCGATATCGGAGGCGAACGTGCGCATCGCGCCGCTGCCGCTGATGGACTCCCAGCAACTTCGGCTCAAGCGGATGTACCCGAGCGCGACCTTCCGTGCGACCACGTCGACGGTGGTGATGCCCATCCCGCGGGTGGGTACCGGCATCGGCGCGCCCCGGGTTCGTGATCTTGAATTGGTGCGGGTGGTGGCCGGTTTGCTATTGGCGCTGGATGGTAAACCGCAGGCAGATGTTGATATAACGAAGCTCACCGGAGGTGGGGAAGAGCGCCCCGCGAAGAGCAAAGGGAACCGATGAACGAGCAGCGCCGAGCGCGATGACCGTCGTCCTGGTCGATCCTCGCCGTCCTTCGCTCGTTCCGGTGGACGCCGTTGCGCTGCTCGCAGGTGACGTGCAGTACACCGAGGAGATGCCCGTCAAGGTGCCGTGGTCGTTGCCTGCGGCGCGACCGGCGTACGACGGTGAGGACGCGCCCGTGCTGCTGTCCTCTGACCCCAACCACCCGAAGGTCAGGGCGCGTCTCGAGGCCGGCGAGAAGGTGATCTCGGCGCCAGGACCACAGCGCGGTGACCGGCTCGTCGACGCGGTCGCGTTGATGGACCGTCTGCGGACCACCGGTCCGTGGGAGAGCGAGCAGACCCACGACTCATTGCGCCGGTACCTGCTCGAAGAGACCTACGAGCTGTTCGACGCGGTGCGCAGCGGCGACGCAGGTGAACTGCGCGAGGAGTTGGGTGACGTCCTGCTGCAGGTGCTGTTCCACGCCCGCATCGCCGAGGACGCGACGCAGCACGCCTTCACCATCGACGACGTCGCCGACTCGCTGGTGCGCAAGCTGAACAATCGCGCACCGAGCGTGCTTGCCGGAGAGTCGATTTCGCTCGACGAGCAGCTCGCCCAGTGGGAGGAGCGAAAGGCCGACGAGAAGAGGAACAAGGGCGCCGTCTCGGCCATGGATGACGTGCCGACCGGTCAGCCCGCTCTGGCGTTGACCCAGAAGGTGTTTCAACGCGTCATCGCGGCGGGTCTGCCGGTGGATCTGATCCCGGATGCGATGACGTCGATCGTTGTGTCGCTCGGTGATGACGCCGAGAACACCTTGCGCTCGGCGACGTTGGAGTTCATGGACACCGTCCGCAAGGTCGAGCACGCCGTTGCCGCCAGCCGTCGGCCCGATGACGTGCCCGAGGTACTCGACATCTCGCAGCTCGGTGTCGTCACCGAGGAGGAGTGGCGCGCGCACTGGCCCACGGTCGAGCCCGAGGTGGAGCCCGTGCCCGAGCTGGATGAATCCGAGCCCCTCGAAGCCGACGATGACGAGCCAGTCGAGCCGGAAGCCTCGGAGGATTCCGAAGAGCCGGAAGAGCCCGAAGCCTCGGACGAGTCCGAAGACTCAGACGAGGCCGCCGACGAGCCCGAGCAGCCTGATCAGGAGAAGAGCGTCGAGCCCCAGTAGGCCGACGAATCACCCTCGCGCAACCCGGGTGGGCACGCGAAAACGGCTGTGCCGGTGTGGAAGATGTACTCGTTGAGCGCATCGCCCGACATCTGCGCCAGCACCGGGATGAAGTTCGTGGTTGGACTTCGGACGAACGCGATGAAGAACAGCCCCGCATCGAGGTGGCCGAAACCATCGGAACCGTCGGTGAAGTTGTAGCCGCGGCGGAGCATCTTGACCCCACCCACGTGATCGGGGTTGACGAGCCGCACGTGCGCGTCGACGTCGATCAGTGGGGTGTTCTTGTCGTCCACCAGGTCGAAGTTGGGTTGCTCGAACTCCTGAACCAGCCCGTTGGGTGCGCCGCTGCCCTTCTGCCGTCCGATCACTCGCTCCTGCTCGAGCAGCGACGTCCGGTCCCACGCCTCGATGCGATTGCGAATGCGTCGCGTCACCAGGTAGCTGCCGCCGGCCAACCAGTCCGGTCCGTCGCCCTTGGCCACCCATACGTTCTTGTCGAGTGCGTCGGTGTCCTCGGCCTTGAGGTTGTTCGTTCCGTCCTTGAACCCGAGCATGTTTCGCGGCGTTGACTGTTCACGCGTGGTCGAGGACGTGCGGCCGAACCCGAGTTGTGAGTACTTCACCGCGACGGTGCCGAACCCGACGCGGGCCAGATTGCGAACGGCGTGCACCGCCACCTGCGGGTCGTGCGCGCATGCCTGGATGGCGATGTCGCCACCGCACTTGACGGGGTCGAGGATCTCGTTGGTGAACTTCGGCAGATCGGCGAGGCCGGCTGGACGCCGTGAGGCGATGCCGAACCTGTCCTTGCCGTCCTTGGTGAAGAACGACGGGCCGAACCCGATGGTCAGCGTCAACGCCGAAGGAGGCAATCCCAGCGCCTCGCCCGTATCCTCCGGCGGCGCATAGGGATTGCCGCCGACCGCACCGTCCGGATACGCGTCGTGGCCTTGCGTCATCCGCTCTGCCATCTGGGTCCACTGCTTGAGCAGTTCGATGACTTCGTCGCGGTCGTTGGTCGTGACGTCGAACGAACAGAAATGCATCCGGTCCTGCTGGGGCGTGATGATGCCTGCCTGCCGCTCACCGCGGAACGGAACCGCTTGGTCCAGCCCACCGAGGTCGGTGCTCGATGCGGACGCCCGGCCCGCGAGGGTACCGGCACCCGCCGCACCGACCACGGCGGCAGTCACCCCCGCGGCGCCGAACAGCTTGCGCCTTGACAGTCCCCGGCGAGCTGAATCCGGTTCTACCGCGGGGGTTTCCGTGCCATTGGGCGGGCTATTGGGGTGCGATGACACCCTGCACCTGACTTACTTCCTTTGACAACGCGTCGACCGCACGCGACAGCTCCTGGCGCTGCGGCTCGGTCACCTTGTCGTAGGAGACGAATCCGTCACCCTCACGGTACTTCTCGAGCAGCGCCTCAACCTCGGTGAACCTCTGGTCCACCTTCTTGCCGAGTTCGGCGTTGCGCTCGTCGACGATCGGCCGCACCGAAGCGACGGCGGTCTGGCTGCCCTCGACGTTGGCCTTGAAGTCCCACAGGTCGGTGTGGCTGAAGATGTCCTCTTCACCAGTGATCTTGCTCTTGGAGATTTCGTCGAGCAGACCCTGTGCGCCGCCGGCGATCTGGGTGGAGTCGATCTTGTATTCGGGGGCCTTGACGCCGTTGTCGAGTTCCTTGACGTCGGCCGCCAGCTGGTCGGCGAGCGCATTGGCGTCCGGCTGCAGACCGGTGACCCACAACTGCTTCTCCAGCACATGGAAACCGGTCCACTTCTGTCCGGGCTCCAGATCGGCCTCGCGAAGGTCGATGCGGGGATCGAGGTCGTTGGGGAACGATTCGGCCACCGGTTCGATGCGCTCGTAGTAGGTGCGGGCGAGCGGGAACTGCGCCTTGGCAGCGGGGACATCGCCCTTCTTCACCGCGTCGACGAACACCTGCGTCGCTGCGATGAGTGCGTCGGTCTGGCTGTTCACGTACCGCTTGTAGCTCTCGGACGCCTCTTTGAACTTGCCCTCGTCGTCGATCTTGACGGTGTCGCCGGTGACCTTGAACTCGGTGCGGATGCCGTCGCCGACCATGCCGGGCTTGCACGCGGTCTGGTAGGTGCCGGGCTCGCCGAGTTGCACGATGAGCTTGCGTTCCAGTCCGGGGGAGATGTTCTCCACCTCGCCCATCACCCGTTCACCCTCGCCGTAGACGTAGAACTCCTGCACCTTGGTGCCGTTGTTGGAGATGACGAACGTGCTTGGTCCCGTGGCCGCCTCGGTGCCCGAGAGCTTGCACTCGGTGTCGGAGGCGGCCACCGTGATATGGGCGGGTCCGGCCTTGCCGCCGTCGGTGCTCGGGGTGGCCTCCGGCTCCTTGGCGGTGCAGCTGGTCAGCGAGATGCCGGCCAGCAGCGCCGCGACCGCAGCGAGGCCCGCCTTGGCAGGCAAGGGAGAGATGTTCACGTAGTCGACCTTTCGGGTGCGGTAGAAGGCTCCGGTTCGGGGGTCGGACTGGAGCTGGAGGGGGAGGTGTCGGGGGGCCCAGAGGGAGAAGTGTCGTTCGGTGTGGCGGGCTTGCGGATCGGGCGCAGGAACAGCGCCAGCACGATGACGAGGTAGGCCAGCCACAGGGCCAACTGCAGGACGGTCGGCGTCGGAGTCACGTTGAAGATGCCCTGGATGGCCTCGCCGTACCAGGCCGACCAGTTGAACCAGGACGTGATGTCGAAGGCCTTATTGGCAAGGCCGGGCAGCCAGCCCACCGTCTGCAGGGCACCGATCCCGTAGGACAGGATGCCCGCGGCGACGATGACAAGGAACGTGCCGGTGTACGAGAAGAACTTTGCCAGGTTGATCCGCACCGCGCCCACGTACATGCCGTAGGCGATCGCGATCGCGATCAGCACGCCGACGACGAGGCCGACAAGCGGCCACAGGGTGTCGGCTTCCGCGTAGCCGACCATGAACAGCGCCGTCTCGACGCCCTCGCGCCCAACGGCAAGGAAGGCCAGCGTCAGAACGGCCAGCCCGCCCGTCTCGAGCGCCCGCGCCATGTCGCCGCGCAGCGCACCGGAGATCGTGGCGGAGGCCTTCTTCATCCAGAGCACCATGGTCGTGACGATCGCGACGGCGACCAGCGACGCGACGCCCGCGATGGCCTCGGCGGCCAAACCGGAGATCGTGTTCTCGCCGAACTGGATGACGAGGAACACCGCGATCGTCATCACGATGGCGGCGGCGACGCCGAACCAGACCCACTTCAGGGCGTCGCGCCGGTCCGACTTGACCAGAAACGCGATCAGGATGGTGACGACGATCGCGGTCTCGAGGCCCTCACGCAGGCCGATCAGCCCGCTGCCGAACAGTTGCGAGGAAACGCTGGCGCCCACAGCGAGAACCGACACCGACATGTCCCCGACGGCAGTCATCCTTTGCTGTTCCTTTCGCGTACATAGCATTGGCTAGCCAATGATAGGTATGGCTGACCTTAGCAGCGCACCCGGGCGTTTTTCACACCTCCGCGGCGCGACGCGAGAGCAGTCCCTGCGCGTGGGACGATGGCCGTAATCCGAGTCGGTCGAGGGAGTCCGGTGTTGCCAGTGCGTTGGCTGCGGGCGGTCGTAGTCATATGCGCAACGGCCCTGCTCATGGCATCGAGCTGTTCGTGGCAGGTCGGCACCCCCATACCCGAGGGGGTGCCGCCGCCATCGGGCGATCCGGTGCCCGAGATCGACACGCACGCCAAGGGCCGACCCGCCAATCAACTCCATGCCTGGGCGGCGCAGCGTGCACCGGCCCTCGGCATCCCGGTCGCCGCACTGGAGGCCTATGCCTACGCGGCTCGGGTAGCGCAGGTGGAGAACCCGAGCTGTCATCTGGCCTGGACCACGCTGGCCGGCATCGGGATGGTGGAGAGCCATCACGGCACCTACCGCGGGGCCGTCGTCGCGCCGAACGGGAACGTCACCCCACCCATCCGCGGGGTCCGGCTGGACGGGTCCCTCGGCAACATGCAGATCCCCGACACCGACGGCGGCAAGCTCGACGGCGATCCCACCCTGGACAGGGCGATGGGTCCCATGCAGTTCATCCCCGAGACGTGGCGGCTGTACGGCGTCGACGCCAACAACGACGGTGTGATCAGCCCCGACAACATCGACGACGCGGCGCTGTCGGCGGCAGGTTACCTGTGCTGGCGCGGCAAGGACCTCGCGAAACCGCGCGGCTGGATGGACGCGCTGCGCGCCTACAACCTGTCCGACCAGTACGCGCGCACGGTCCGCGACTGGGCCACGGCCTACGCCGACGGCCACCCGCTGTAGCTCTTCGGAGTCGGGATCGGCGTGGGGTAGTCGGCCCCATTAGGCTGATGGCGCCATCACCGAATCAGGTACCAAACGACCACGTCCAAGGAGATGTCCAGTGCCCATCATCGAGCAGGTCGGCGCACGCGAGATCCTCGACTCCCGCGGCAACCCCACGGTCGAGGTCGAGTTGGCATTGAGCGACGGCACGTTCGCCAGGGCCGCGGTGCCCTCCGGCGCTTCGACCGGCGAGCACGAGGCCGTCGAGTTGCGTGACGGTGGCGAGCGCTACGGCGGCAAGGGCGTGGAGAAGGCGGTAGAGGCCGTCCTGGACGAGATCGCGCCCGCCGTCATCGGGCTGAATGCCGACGACCAGCGCCTGATCGATCAGGCGCTGCTGGACCTGGACGGCACGCCGGACAAGTCGCGGCTGGGCGCCAACGCCATCCTCGGCGTCTCGCTGGCCGTGGCCAAGGCCGCCGCCGACTCGGCGGGGCTGCCGCTGTTCCGCTACATCGGCGGACCGAACGCACACATCCTGCCGGTCCCGATGATGAACATCGTCAACGGCGGCGCCCACGCCGATACGGGTGTCGACGTCCAGGAATTCATGGTCGCGCCGATCGGTGCGCCGTCGTTCAAGGAGGCGGTGCGCTGGGGCGCGGAGGTCTACCACTCGCTGAAGTCGGTGCTGAAGAAGCAGGGCCTGTCCACCGGCCTCGGTGACGAGGGCGGTTTCGCGCCCGACATCGCAGGCACCAAGGCCGCGCTCGACCTGATCAGCACGGCCATCGAGGGCGCCGGGTTCAAGCTCGGTTCCGACGTTGCGCTCGCGCTCGACGTGGCCGCGACCGAGTTCTACACCGACGGCACCGGTTACGCGTTCGAGAAGGAGACGAGGACCGCCGAGCAGATGACGGCCTTCTACGCCGAGCTGCTCGACGCGTATCCGCTGGTGTCGATCGAAGACCCGCTGTCCGAGGACGACTGGGACGGCTGGGTGTCGTTGACGACGGCGATCGGCGACCGCGTCCAGATCGTCGGCGACGACCTCTTCGTCACGAACCCTGAGCGCCTGGAAGAGGGCATCGAGAAGGGTGCGGCCAACGCGCTGCTGGTCAAGGTGAACCAGATCGGCACGCTCACCGAGACGCTGGACGCCGTCGCCCTTGCCCACAGCAGCGGTTACCGGACGATGATGAGCCACCGCTCAGGCGAGACCGAGGACACCACCATCGCCGATCTGGCCGTCGCCGTTGGCAGCGGGCAGATCAAGACCGGTGCGCCCGCCCGCAGCGAGCGCGTCGCGAAGTACAACCAGTTGCTGCGCATTGAGGAAGCCCTCGGCGACGCCGCGCGCTACGCCGGTGACCTGGCCTTCCCGCGGTTCACGCCCGCAACCCAGTAACTTTTCACATATGCCCGACGCGAAGCGGCCAGACCCGAAGCGGCGCACTCCCGCGTCGCGGCCGGGCAAGCCGGGTGAGTCGGGTCGCGGAAGGCCACGGGGTGCATCGCCGGTGCAGCGGGAGCCCCGACCCGCACTGCCGCGGGCGACGTCGGAGCAGGCCGAGTCGACGGAGGCCGAGAAGCCGGCCGCCGTCGAGCCCATCAGGCAGGCGATCGCCGAGGCTGCCGAGCAGCAGTCCGAACAGCGGTTGGGTTCGGCGGCCCGGCGCGCGGCGATCCTTGCCGCGGTGATCTGCGTGCTGACCCTGACGATCGCCGGCCCGGTCCGCACCTACTTCGCGCAGCGGACCGAGATGCAGCAACTGGAGACCATCCAAGCCCAATTGCGTTCTCAGATCGCCGATCTCGAACAGCAGAAGGTCAAGCTCGGCGATCCGGTGTTCATCGCCGCCCAGGCGCGCGAACGCCTCGGGTTCGTCATGCCCGGCGAAATTCCCTACCAGGTGCAGCTGCCCGCGACCGCCGGACCGGAGGCGCTACCGGGCACGGCTGCCGCGCCGGTCCCCAGTGGCCAACCGTGGTACACGTCGCTGTGGCACACCATCGCCGATGCGCCGCACGGTCCGCCGGCGGTGCCTGCTGCGCCTGCGGTTCCGCCTCCACCCGCACCGCCTCCCGGTGGCTGACCCCGCCGATCTCGCCGCCGTCGCGCGGCAGCTGGGCCGCGAGCCCCGCGGTGTCCTCGAGATCGCCTACCGCTGCCCGAATGGAGAGCCGGGCGTCGTCAAGACTGCGCCACGTCTGCCCGACGGCACCCCATTCCCGACGTTGTACTACCTGACCCACCCGGCGTTGACGGCCGCAGCGAGCCGGCTGGAGTCCTCGGGGTTGATGCGGGACATGACCGAGCGTCTGCAGAACGACGAGGAACTGGCCGCCGCGTACCGTCGGGCGCACGAGTCGTATCTGGCGGAGCGGGATGCCATCGAGTCGCTGGGCACCACGTTCTCCGGCGGCGGCATGCCGGATCGGGTCAAGTGCCTGCACGTGGTGATGGCGCATTCGCTGGCGAAGGGCCGAGGGGTCAATCCCTTCGGCGACGAGGCGTTGGCCGTGCTGGCCATCGAGCCGGCGATGGCGGGAATCCTGGACCGGAGGAGCTGGACGTGAGGGTCGCTGCGATCGACTGCGGGACGAATTCGATCCGGTTGTTGATCGCCGACGTCGACGCAGTAGGCGATAGAGCCCGGCTGCGCGACGTGCACCGCGAGATGCGCATCGTGCGGCTGGGCGAAGGTGTCGACGCCACAGGGCAATTCGCGCCGGCGGCGCTGTCCCGCACGCGCGCTGCGCTTGCGGAGTACGCCGACGAGATGCGCGTGCACGGCGCCGAGAAGGTGCGGATGGTCGCGACGTCCGCAGCGCGGGACGTGAGCAACCGCGAGGAGTTCTTCGCGATGACCGCCGAACTGCTCGGCGCCGTGGTGCCCGGCGCGGTGGCCGAAGTCATCACCGGGACCGAGGAGGCTGCGCTATCGTTCACCGGTGCGGTCGGCGAATTGGATGGCTCCGCAGCACCTTTCGTCGTCGTCGACCTCGGCGGCGGCTCGACCGAGGTGGTGGTGGGCGACGCTGGGGGTGTGACGGCCAGCTTCTCCGCCGACATCGGTTGCGTGCGACTCACCGAACGGTGCCTGCACTCGGACCCGCCGACGGCCGCGGAGGTCGAGGAGGCCCGAATCGTGGTGCGCGACGCGCTATCCGAGGCGTTGCGGGTGGTACTCGTCGAGGGCGCCAAGACGTGGGTCGGCGTGGCGGGCACCATGACGACGCTGTCGGCGCTCGCTCAGGGAATGGTGACCTACGACCCCGATGCGATCCACTTGTCGCGGGTGGGGTTCGACGGATTGCTGAGGGTGTGTGGCGACCTGATCGCGATGACGCGCAAGCAGCGCGCGGCCCTCGGCCCGATGCACGAGGGACGTGTCGACGTGATCGGCGGTGGCGCGATCATCGTCGAGGAGTTGGCACGGGAGCTAGGTAGCCGTGCCGGAATCGACGAACTGATCGTCAGCGAGCACGACATCCTCGACGGCATCGCGCTGTCGATGGTCTAAGCCGGAGGCGCACCGAAGTACGGTTGCTGACGGCTCGACTCGCGCGACCCGTTCAACAACCGCACGTTCGGCGTTGTTTACTTACGTACGTTGCAGTTTGGCGGGTTTCCGCAATGGTGACCGCCGTCGCATGCGTTGCAATGACACGTGCAACCCGACCCTGCCTTGACCTCTGAAACGCGCATTGCAATTCCTCTGCTGGTTCAGACTGGCATCAACATATGACTACTTCACAATAGTTCGGATCACGCTGAGGCGGAACCGTTGCGGCCGAACCGTGACGCCGTCAGGACTGCAGCACGGGCTTCAGCGCGTCGAGGACCGTGGCGTCCTCGATGGTCGACGGCGGCGCTTCGTCGCGACCGTCGGCGATGCCGCGCATCGTCTTGCGCAGGATCTTGCCCGAGCGGGTCTTTGGCAGCGCTGCGACCACGTCGACCCGCTTCAGGCTGGCCACCGCGCCGATGCTCTGTCGCACGGCCGCGACCAGTTCGTCGACAAGGCCGTCCGCGGACGCACCCGCCTTGAGCACCACGAACCCCCGCGGGACCTGGCCCTTCATGTCGTCGGCGACGCCGATCACCGCGCATTCGGCGACCGCGGGATGGTTGGCAAGCACAGCTTCGATCGAGCCGGTGGACAGCCTATGGCCCGCGACGTTGATGACGTCGTCGGTGCGGCCCATCACGAACAGGTAGCCGTCGTCGTCGAGGTAGCCGCCGTCGCCGGACAGGTAATAGCCGGGGAAGGCCGAGAGGTAGGACGCGACGTAGCGGTCGTCGGCGCCCCACAGCGTCGGCAACGTGCCTGGCGGCAGCGGCAGTTTCACGCAGATCGCGCCCTCCTCGCCTGCGTCGCACTCGGTGCCGTCCGGGCGAAGGATGCGGACGTCGTAGCCCGGCATCGGCACCGTCGCAGAGCCCGGCTTCACAGGCAGGGCCTCGATGCCCATCGGGCCTGCGGCGATCGACCATCCCGTCTCGGTCTGCCACCAGTGGTCGATCACGGGGATGCCGAGTCGCTGCGCGGCCCAGTGGTAGGTGCCGGGATCGAGTCGCTCGCCTGCCTGGAACAGGTAGCGCAGCCCGGACAGGTCGTAGCGGTCGAGGTGCGTGCCGTCGGGGTCCTCCTTCTTGATGGCGCGCATCGCGGTCGGGGCGGTGAACAACGTCTTCACGCCGTGCTCGGCGGCCACCCGCCAGAACGCGCCTGCGTCGGGGGTGCCGACGGGCTTGCCCTCGTAGAGCACTGTCGTGGCGCCAAGCAGGAGCGGCCCGTAGACGATGTAGGAGTGGCCAACCACCCAGCCGACATCCGAAGCGGCCCAATACACGTCGCCGGGATTCGTGTCGTAGACGTGTCGCATGGTCCACAGCAGCGCCACGGCGTGTCCGCCGTTGTCGCGGACGATCCCCTTGGGCTTGCCGGTGGTGCCCGACGTGTAGAGCACGTACAGCGGATCGGTCGCGGCGACCGGGACGGGGTCCACGGGCTCGGCGGCGGCGATCGCCTCTTGCCAGTCGATGTCCCTGCCCGGCACCAGTGCGCAGGGGCATTGTTCGCGCTGCACGATGACGCAGTGAACGGAGTGCTCGGCTGCGTAGTTCGACAGGCCGAGCGCCGCGTCGAGCATCGGCTTGTAGTTGACGGTGCGGGTCGGTTCGATGCCGCACGATGCGGACACCACGACGGCCGGGCGGGCGTCGTCGATGCGGGCCGCGAGTTCGGGTGCGGCGAAGCCGCCGAACACCACCGAGTGGACGGCACCCAGTCGCGCGCAGGCCAGCATGGCGATGACCGTCTCGGGCACCATCGGCATGTAGATCACCACGCGGTCGCCCTTGTCGACGCCGAGGCCGCGCAGCACGCCCGCGAACCGCGCGGTGAGATCCAGCAGTTCGCGATAGGTGTAGGTGCGCTTGGTGTCGGTGACGGGGGAGTCGTAGATCAGCGCCGCCTGATCACCGCGCCCCGCGTCGACGTGTCGGTCCAGCGCGTTGGCGCACGTGTTGAGTTCCCCGTCCGGAAACCACCGGTAGAACGGGGGATTGGAGTCGTCGAGGATGCGTACCGGCTCGCGGATCCACGTCACTGCGCGGGCGGCCTCGGCCCAGAACGTGCACGGGTCTTCGATGCTGGCGTCGAACATTGCTTGGTATCCGGCCATAGCGGCACGGTATCGCGTGGGCTGCCGTTGTCCGGCCGTTCGCCGCGTTTCTCTATAGTCCCTTGCATGGCTACTGACACCACGCCAACAAGCAACGAACCGCCCGCCATCGCGGGCGTGCGCCGATCGTTCGTCGAGGCCCGCGGGGTCCGGTTCCACGTCACCGAGTCGGGGCCGGTGGACGGCAGGCCCGTGATCGCGCTGCATGGCTGGCCGCAGCACCACTGGGTGTACCGGGATCTGCTGGCCGACCCGCCGCCGGGGCTGCGGATCATCGCACCCGACCTGCCCGGCTACGGCTGGTCGGGACCCGCGCCGCACAAGTGGGCCAAGGACGACGTCGCGAGGGACGTGCTGGCCCTCGCCGATGCGCTCGGGCTCGACCGCTTCCTGCTCGTCGGCCACGACTGGGGCGGCTTCGTAGGATACCGGATGGTGCTGTCGTCGCCGGAGCGGATCGACGGCTACCTGGTGATGAACATGGCGCACCCGTGGGTGACCCCGCGGGTCCTGCTGCCGACATTCTGGCGACTGCTGACCTATCAGCCCATGATGGCCACGGTCGGGGTGCAGGTGCACCAGCGCACCAGGATCATCGAGCGGATGGTGTTCGGGAGCGGCCCGGCGAGTCATCGCCTGGATCCCGCGGTCGTCCGCGTCTACACCGAGCGGTTCCGCGATCCGGTGTGCGCCCGCACCGCCAGGGACACCTATCGGACCTTTCTCCTGCGCGAAATACCCTCGAGTGCAAGGAATCCCGAGACCCGCCGCGTGACCCTGCCCGTCAGGGTGCTCTTCGGCACCGCCGACTTCGCGGTACATCAGTCGCTGGCGGATCCGGCGACGGCCAAGGCCGACGACTACACATTCGACCCGGTCGATGCCGGGCACTTCATCATCGACGAGCGCCCGGACCTGGTGCGCGCCAAGCTGATCGCACTCGCCGAAGAGACCTCCCCCTAAGGCGATTTGTGCACGCGCAGTCGCGTCGATCGCGTCGATCGCAACTGCGCGTGCACAAATCGCGCGTTTTGGCTAGCCGGTAACCATCGGCAATAGGTAGGTGCGCACGAATTCGCGTGTGTCGTCGATGGTCTCGAGCTTGATGCTGGTGTGTGGCGTGACGATGAAGGACAGCGTGAGTCGGGTTTGGAGCTCGGCGGCGGTACGCAGCTGGCGCTCCTGGGCGGGCGTCGTGGCGCCTTCACCGTAGATGTCGTTCCGCAACAGGGCAGCCGAGTGTTCGGTGGCGAAGTCGAGGATGGCGCCGGCGTCGATCGTCAGACTGGGCAGGATCGTCTCGGGCTCGGTGTGCAGCAGCTTCTTGAGCAGAGCGTGTCCACGCATGAAGGTCACGCTGAACACCGTGCCGTAGACCAGGCTGTCTTCAAGGGTGTCGCCACGGGCGTGCGCCTGCGAACTGCCCTCCATGAAGCGGCGCGCCTCGGCGAGCACGATGGCATCGGTCAGAGCCGCCTTGGTCGGAAAGCGCCGGTAGAGGGTCGCGCGACCGACACCGCTTCGGCGGGCGACGTCCTCCATGGTGCTGCGCCGCATTCCGACGAGTTCGGCCTGCTCGAGCGTCGCGTGCAGGATGCGGGCGGTGATCTCGTCCGGGTTGTCGACCTGGGCGAGCACGGCGGGATCTGGATCGACGAGCCGCCGCACGAACTCAGCCGTTCGACTCGACGTCACTGGATTCCTCCTTGCCCGCGGCTCTCCGTCGCCGTATCGTGGCGACTGAAGCACGCGAGACATTGATTGTCTTTCTGTCTCGCGCGTCTCATTCTAACCGGTGGCTCTCGGGGAAGAGGTTGTTATGGGCGGCGGACTTTGGGCGCGGTGGGTGGCGATGCACGGGGTGCCGCGGGCCTACATGGCGGTTCACGCGCGGCGGGGCGACCCGTTGGCCCGGCTGATCGCCAATCACGGGCGAGACGATGACCCCTATCCGCTGATGGAAGAGGTCAGGGCGCACGGGCCGCTCATGCACACGCGGTTCGTCTGGGCCAGCGTCGATCACGGTGTGTGCCGGGAAGTTCTGCGGGACAAGAGGTTCGGCGTCACCGCGCCGTCGGACATGGACCTGCCCCGGCCTCTGCCTGCGCTGCTCAAGAGGACCGACCCTGGCGTGGCCAATCCGGTCGAACCGCCTGCGATGGTGATCGTGAATCCGCCGGACCACACCCGCTACCGGCAACTGGTGGCCCAAAGCTTCACCCCACGTGCGACCGAGACGCTCGGCACCAGGGTCGCCGAGGTGACCGCTGAACTGATCGATGAGCTCGCGAGCACGCCGAATCCCGATCTGATCGCCGACTTTGCGGCGAGACTTCCCGTCGCGATCATCGCTGAGATCCTCGACCTGCCCGCCGATAGCCACGACCAGATGTTGGCGTGGGGCCACGGCGGCGCCCCGCTGTTGGACATCGGAATCGGATGGAAGACCTATCGGAGGGCCATCGATGGTCTGCGGGATACCGATGGCTACTTCAACGAGCATCTTGCCCGAATGCGCGACGGCGGTCCGAGTGAAAACCCTTTCAGCAGAATGGCTGCCGACGGTACCTTGACGGATCGCGAGCTCGCGGCGAACGCCGCACTGATCGTTGGCGCGGGCTTCGAGACCACGGTGAACCTGATCGGCAACGGCATCGCCCTGCTGCTCCGACATCCCGAGCAGCTCGCACTACTGCGCGACGACCCCGGCCTGTGGCCCGGCGCCGTCGAGGAGATCCTGCGACTCGACAGCCCGGTCCAGATGACCGCGCGGACGGCTAGTTGCGACGTCGACATCGCCGGACACCGCATCGCACGGGGCGACATGGTCGCGCTGTTGCTCGGAGGAGCCAACCGCGACCCCTTGGTGTTTGCGGACCCCGACCACTTGGACGTCACCCGGGCCAATGCGCGCGAACACCTGGCGTTCGCGTCCGGTATTCACGTCTGTCTTGGCGCCGCACTTGCCCGCATCGAGGGCGTTACCGCGTTGCGCTCACTCTTCGAGGCGTTTCCCGACATGCGTCTCACCGAACCCCCGCGACGGCGAGGGCTGGTCAACTTGCGCGGATTCGCAGGGCTCCCAGCGCAACTAGGTGCCAGGCGGGCCGCAACCGCCGACAAGTAGGCGATTTGTGCACGCGCAGTCGCATTGGTGGTCGCAACTGCACGTGCACAAATCGCGGGGTTGGGCGAGGGCGTCGATCAAGCGTGGCACCGTGGCACGGACGGGCAGGCGATCAGCGAGCGAATGCTGTGCGTGGATCGCGTGACGGCAAAAAGAAGTCGAGCTGTGAACGCCGGGCTGTGAGGATGGAGCCATGACCGACGACTGGCGCCGCATCAACCTGGCGAACTGGGAGTCGCGGGTGCCGCTGCACACTGCACCCGACGGATACGAGCTGGCGGGCTTCGACGACCCCGAGTACCTGTCACCCGTGGTGCGTTACGACCTGCCGCGGCTCGGGCGACTGGACGGTCTCGACGTCGTACACCTGCAGTGCCACATCGGTACCGACACGGTGTCGCTCGCCCGGCTCGGCGCGCGTTCGGTGACCGGGTTGGACTTCTCACCTGCCGCACTCGACGCGGGCCGGGCCTTGACCCGCAGGGCCAACGCCGACGTGCGCTTCGTGGAGTCCGACGTGGATGGTGCGGTCGGGGTGCTCGGTGCGGAATGCTGCGACGTGGTCTACACCGGCATCGGTGCAATCTGCTGGCTGCCCGACATCCGCCGATGGGCGGCCGTCGTCGCCGAACTGCTGAGGCCGGGCGGCCGGCTGTTCATCAGGGAGGGCCATCCCGTGCTGTGGGCGATGAGTGACCCAAGGCCCGACGGCCTGTTGGTGCTCGAGTATCCGTACTTCGAGACCGGCGGCACGGTCTTCGTCGAACACGACACCTACGCCGGTGACGGCGTCGTCACCGCACCCGAGTCGGTCAGCTTCAACCATGGTCTCGGCGAGATCTTCACCGCGCTCACCGAGGCCGGGCTGGCCGTGACCGCGTTGGAAGAACATCGGGAGGTGCCGTGGAACCCGTTGGACGACGCGATGATTCCCAGCCCCGATTACGAAGAGGAGTACATCCTCGCCGAAGGGCGCGACCGGATGCCGTTGACCTACACCCTGCAGGCGATCAAGCGCTGAGTTGGACCGTTCGAACGCGGCGTGAGCGCGCGCAGAGTTGGGGCTGCGTTCGGCGTGTCGCCCGCAAACACGCGCGCTCGGCGGAGGGTCGGACCGCTGAAACCTATTCCTGGAAGCGGTAACCCATCCCGGCCTCGGTCAACAAGTGCACCGGGTGCGACGGGTCGTCCTCCAACTTGCGGCGCAACTGAGCCAGGTACACCCGTAGGTAGTGGGTCTCCTTGGCATAGGCGGGCCCCCACACCTCCTTGAGCAATTCCTCGCGGCCCACCAGCTTGCCCCGGTTGCGGACCAGCATCTCCAACATGCCCCACTCGGTGGGCGTGAGGTGGACCTCGGACCCGTTCTTGGTGACCTTCTTCGCAGCCAAATCGACGGTGAACGACGATGTTTCGACGATGGGTTCATCGGTGTCGGACGCCGCGGCCCCTCGCCGGACGGCGGCCCGCAGTCGTGCGAGGAACTCGTCCATCCCGAACGGCTTCGTCACGTAGTCGTCGGCGCCTGCGTCCAACGCGCCGACCTTGTCCGCCGAGTCGGTGCGGGCGGACAACACGATGACCGGCGCGGTAAGCCAGCCGCGAAGGCCCTGCAGCACTTCGATTCCGGACATGTCGGGCAGGCCGAGATCCAACACGATGACGTCGGGCTTGTGCTCGGCGGCAGCGCGCAACGCGGCACCGCCGGTCGCGGCGGTGGTGACCTCGTAGCCCCGTACGGACAGGTTGATTCGCAACGCCCGCAGAATCTGCGGTTCGTCGTCGATGACGAGGACTCTGATCTTCGGCGGGGTCGTCTTCGGCGCGGTCATGGCCGTTCCTCCTTCGGAGGTGCGGCCAAATCGATTTCGATGGTCAAACCCCCTCCCGGGGTGTCGGTCGCGATCGCGGTGCCGCCCATCGCCTCAACGAATCCCTTCGCAACCGCAAGGCCGAGGCCGACGCCGCTGCTGTTGTGGCTGTCGCCGCCGCGCTGGAAGGGTTCGAAGAGTTGCTCCTCGGTGCCACGCGGTATCCCTGGCCCTTCGTCGATGACCGCGATCAGCACTCGATCGCCCACCTGGCCCGCGTTGACCCGTACCACGCTATCCGGGGCGTAGCGCAGCGCGTTGTCGATCAGATTCGCCAGCACTCGTTCGAGCAAGCCGCTGTCGGCCATCGCCACGGCATCGCCGACCTCGACTTTGACCCTGTCGACTCCCGGTTTGCCAAACCCGGTGGCTCCCTTGCTGATTCCGAGGAGCGCGCGCTGCACCGTTTCCTCCAGGTACACCCTGCGCAGTTCTGGCCGGACCACCCCCGCCGCCAACCGCGACGAGTCGAGCAGGTTCCCAACCAGTGCCGTCAGCTGGTCGATCGACTCCTCGACGGTTGCCAGCAGCTCCGCGGTGTCCTCGGGGGAGAAGCCGACGTCGTCGCTGCGCAGGCTGGACACCGCGGCCTTCGCGCCGGCCAGCGGCGTGCGCAGGTCGTGGCTGACCGCCGAAAGCAGTGCGCGGCGCAATTCGTCTGCTTGCGCAATCGCTTCGGCCTTGCCGGCCTCCTCGGTCAGCTCACGCTGCTTGACCAGCCCTGCCGCCTGCTTGGCAACCGCCCCGAGAACCCTGCGGTCCCGGGCGGCCAGCTTCTTGCCCGAGATCAGCAGCCAGAATTCGTCGTCACCGACCTCGATGGCGGTATCGGCCGTATCGACGTCCACACAAGGGTCGGTGCCGACGCAGGCGATGACGCCGTGGCCGTCGCGGAGCAGGCTGACCGCGCGCTGAGAGTAGGTTTCCCTGACCCGCTCCAGCAGCGTTTCCAGGTCGGCGCCGCGGAGCACCGACCCGGCGAACAGCGCGAGGAGTTCGGCCTCCTGCGACGCGCGCCTGGCCTCCCTTGCCCGGCTCGCCGCGCCGTCGACAAGCGCCGCCACGGCCACGGCCACGGCCAGCAGCACCACGACGGTGACGGCGCTGTCGGGCTCGGCGATGGTGAAGCTGTATCGGGGAACAACCAGGAAGTAGTTGAGCAGGAGCCCGGAGAGCAACGCCGACAGTGCGGCGGGGGCCACGCCGCCGAGCAGCGCAACGATCAGCACCCCGACGAAGAACAGCGCGCTCTCACCGCCGGTAGCGAGATAGGGGTCGAGCACGAACACGATCAGTGCGCAGATGACGGACGGAACGATCACGGCGGCCAGCCAGGACACCAGGTGCCGACGGCGAGGGGACAACGACGACAGCGAGAACGCTCCGCTGGAGCCCTCGTGCGTCACCATGTGGACGTCGATCTTCCCCGAGTGCTGGACCGTCGCGGCGCCGATGCCCTCCTCGAAGATGCGTGCCCACCGCGACCGGCGTGAGGTGCCGAGAACCAGCTGGGTGGCATTGATGTCCCTGGCGAAATCCAGCAGCGCCGCGGGGACGTCGTCGCCGACCACCGTGTGCAACGTCGCGCCCAGGCTGAGGGCCAGCTCGCGCACCTTGCCCATCTGCGGTGCCGAGAGGCCCGAAAGTCCGTCGCCCCGAACGACGTGCACCACCATCAGCTCAGCGCCGGACCTCGATGCGATACGGGAGCCTCGGCGTACCAGGGTTTCCGACTCGGGGCCGCCGGTGACGGCGACCACCACCCGCTCGCGGGCCTCCCAGGTGTCGGTGATCTTGTTGTCGGCGCGATACTTGGCCAGCGCGGCGTCTACCTGATCGGCGAGCCACAACAGGGCAATCTCGCGTAGTGCGGTCAGGTTGCCACGCCGGAAGTAGTTCGTCAGCGCGGCGTCGATGCGCTCGGGGGCGTACACGTTCCCGTGTGAAAGCCTGCGGCGCAACGCTTCCGGCGTGATGTCGACGAGCTCGATCTGCGCGGCCGCGCGGACGATTTCGTCGGGCACCGTCTCCTGCTGTTCGATGCCGGTG
Source organism: Mycobacterium sp. AZCC_0083 (assembly GCF_014202335.1). Taxonomy (GTDB): domain Bacteria; phylum Actinomycetota; class Actinomycetes; order Mycobacteriales; family Mycobacteriaceae; genus Mycobacterium. Next base: position 546,511 of record NZ_JACHGP010000004.1, read on the forward strand.
ATCTGCGCGACGACGTCGTTCAGGCTTTCCAGGTGCTGGACGTTGACCGTCGATATCACGGAGATGCCCGCGTCGAGCAGCTCCTCGATGTCCTGCCAGCGCTTGGGATTCTTGCTGCCAGGAGTGTTCGTGTGCGCGAGCTCGTCGACGAGCACCACCTGCGGCTGGCGCGCCAGCACCGCCTCAACGTCAAGCTCGGGAAAGCTGCTGTCTCGGTAGTCGACGTAGTGGGGCGGGATGAGCTCGATTCCCGTGAGTATCTCCGCGGTCTTCTTGCGGCCGTGTGTCTCGACCACCGCGGCGACGACGTCGGTGCCGCGTTCCAGCCTGCGGTGCGCCTCGCCGAGCATCGCGAATGTCTTGCCGACGCCGGGAGCTGCGCCCAGATAGATGCGCAGCTCCCCGCGTTTCTGCTTGTGGTCGGCCTTGGGCTCGGGCTGCGTCACATGCTCATCATCCACCGGGCAGTCAACCCTTCACCGGATACTTCTTGTCTAGGTCGATGTTGAGCTGCAGCACGTTCACCCGCGGTTCGCCCATGAATCCGAGGTCGCGGCCATACTCGTGGGCCTGCACCGCTTCCCGCACTTGATCGGCACTGATGCTGCGAGCCTTGGCCACCCGATTGACCTGAATGTCGGCGTAGGCCACCGAGATATCGGGGTCCAAGCCACTACCGCTGGCGGTGACCGCATCTGCAGGCACCTGTGGGTCGGTCGCGGCGCCCTTGATGGGCACGACCTGGCCGACGGAGTAGTCGTCGCCGAACTTGGCGCATTCCACGCGCACACCCTCGTAGGTGGCTAGGAACGGCGTCGTTGTCGTCTTGCAGGGCTCGTTGACGCTGATCACGCGGATCGGGTCGACGACGTTTCCACGGGCGTCGCGCGGCCCGATCACCGAAAGCACGGCGCCGACGCCGTCACCGGTGCAGAACGGCCGGGCGCCGTTGACGCCCTCGAGCTTGCCGATGGCGGCGCTGCGTGAGCAGACCAGCGTGAGCAGGCTTGCCTTGTAGCCGTTGTCGGCTTCGGGAAGCGACGGATCGCCGGGTGTGTCGACGATGCTCTCCGGTCCGAGGTTGCTGGCACTGGTGGCCAGCGGGTCGTATCCGGCACCTGCGGCCGACGGCCGGCTCTGGAAGTACTTCGGCAACGGGTTGCCGTCGCTGTCGGTGAAGGACTGACCGATCAGGCCGCTGCCCACCGGCTTTCGGTCCACCTCGATGATCGAGCCGTTGGCCTTGTCGTTCAGACCAGGCACCTGCGCGATCAGCCAGATGAGCACGGGGTAGCCGATGCCGACGATGACGGTGAACACCAGTAAGGCGCGTAGCGCTGCCCAGTGCTGCCGGGCGAGATTTGAAAAGTTCATTCTTTTACATTCCCGGGAAGAGTTGGATTACCAGGTCGATTAGTTTGATCCCGATGAACGGGGCGATGATGCCGCCGAGACCGTAGACGTAGAGGTTGCGGCTCAACAACTTTGACGCACTACTCGGCGTATAGCGCACGCCGCGCAGCGACAGCGGGATCAGCGCCACGATGATGACCGCGTTGAAGATCACCGCGGACAGGATCGCCGATTGCGGGCTGTGCAGCCGCATTACGTTGAGGAGATCCAGACCGGGGAACAGCGCCACGAACATCGCCGGAATGATCGCGAAGTACTTCGCGATGTCGTTGGCGATCGAGAACGTGGTCAATGCACCGCGCGTGATCAACAGCTGCTTGCCGATCTCGACGATCTCGATGAGCTTGGTGGGGTCGGAGTCCAGATCCACCATGTTGCCGGCCTCCTTGGCGGCCGACGTACCGGTGTTCATCGCCACGCCCACATCGGCCTGCGCAAGCGCCGGTGCGTCATTCGTGCCGTCGCCGGTCATCGCAACCAGCTTGCCGCCCGCCTGCTCCTTCTTGATCAGGGCCATCTTGTCCTCGGGCGTGGCCTCGGCCAGGAAGTCGTCGACACCGGCCTCATCGGCGATTGCCTTGGCCGTCAACGGGTTGTCGCCGGTGATCATCACCGTCCGGATGCCCATCTTGCGCATCTCGTCGAACCGCTCGCGCATGCCCTGCTTGACGACGTCCTTGAGGTGAATGACGCCGAGCACCGATGCCTTTCCGTTGACGACCTCGCCAACCACCAGCGGAGTACCACCGGCGGCTGAGATGCCGTCGACGATCTGGCCGAGCTCGATTGGCACGATGCCGCCCTCACCGCGCACCCAATCGGCCACGGAGCTGGCCGCACCCTTGCGCAGCCGGTGCCCGTTCTCCAGGTTGACTCCCGACATCCTGGTCGTTGCGGTGAACTCCACCCAGAGGGCGCTCGAGAGCTCGCCAGGGGTGCGTGCCCGTAGGCCGTACTCCTGCTTGGCGAACACCACGATCGAGCGGCCCTCGGGTGTTTCGTCGGCGAGGCTGGACAGTTGAGCCGCGTCGGCCAGCGCCTCGGGCGATACACCGGGTACTGGCATGAACCCGGCGGCCTGCCGATTGCCAAGGGTGATCGTTCCGGTCTTGTCGAGGAGCAAGGTGTTCACGTCTCCGGCTGCTTCGACGGCTCGGCCCGACATCGCCAGTACGTTGCGCTGCACCAGCCGGTCCATGCCGGCGATGCCGATCGCCGACAGAAGTGCGCCGATCGTGGTCGGGATGAGGCAGACCAACAGCGCCACCAGCACGATGCCGGTTACGCCATTGCCGTTGAGAGCCAGCGAATCCGGAACACCCGGGTTGTTCATCTTGGAGTAGATCGCCAGCGGCTGCAGTGTCGCCACTGCGAATACGAAGATGATCGTCAGCGCGGCGAGAAGGATGTTCAGCGCGATCTCGTTCGGCGTCTTCTGCCGGTTGGCCCCCTCGACGAGGGCGATCATCCGGTCGATGAAGCTCTCGCCGGGTTTCTGCGTGATCTTCACGACGATGCGGTCCGACAACACCGTGGTGCCGCCGGTGACCGCGGAACGGTCGCCGCCGGACTCACGGATCACGGGAGCAGACTCGCCGGTGATGGCCGATTCGTCAACGGAGGCGATGCCTTCCACGACGTCGCCGTCACCTGGAATCACCTGGCCGGCTTCCACGACGACGACGTCGCCCTGCTGCAGCAGAGGTGCCGCGACTTCTTCCTCGCGGCCAGGAACTCCAGCCTGCCAGCCGGTGAGCCGGCGAGCCATGGTGTCGGCCTTGGTCTTACGCAGCGATTCCGCTTGCGCCTTGCCGCGGCCTTCTGCGACCGCTTCGGCCATATTGGCGAAAACGACCGTCAGCCATAGCCAGATCACGGTCAACCAGGCGAACCAGGACGGTTCGACGATTGCCAGAATAGTGCCCCAAGCGGCACCAATCTCGACGATGAACATGACCGGATTGCGCCACAGCGTGCGCGGGTTGAGCTTGCGCAGCGCGTCGGGCGTCGACCTCAGCAGCATCTTCGGGTCGAGCAGGCCGCCCTGCACCCGCTTGTTCAGCGTCACGGCCGGCTGCTGCGCTTCGGGAGCAGAATCAATTGTGGTAGAGGACATTTCAGTGAATTCCTTCAGCGAGAGGCCCGAGTGCCAATGCGGGCAGGAAGGTAAGGGCGACCAGAATGATCGTCACACCGGCAACCATTCCGACGAACTGTGGGCGATGGGTGGGCAACGTACCGATGGATGCCGGTGTGCTGCCCTGTTTGGCCAGTGAACCGGCCAGCGCGAGTACCAGGATCATCGGCAGGAATCGGCCGATCACCATGGCCAGGCCAAGGACGGTGTTGTACCACACGGTATTGACGGAGATGCCTGCGAATGCCGACCCGTTGTTGTTGGCCGCCGAGGTGAACGCGTACAACACCTCCGACAGCCCGTGCGGTCCGGAGTTGAGCATGCCAGCGCGTTGGCCTGGCAGCGCCATGGCGATCGCGGTACCGATCAGCACGATCAGTGGTGTGACCAGAAAGTAGCTCGACGCCAGCTTGATCTCACGCGGGTTGATCTTCTTGCCGAGGTATTCCGGCGTGCGCCCGACCATCAGGCCTGCGATGAACACCGTGATCACCGCGAGGATCAGCATGCCGTACAGGCCGGAGCCAGTGCCGCCCGGCGCGACCTCGCCGAGTTGCATGTTGAACAGCGTGATCATGCCGCCCAGGCTCGTGTAGGAGTCGTGGAACGAGTCGACCGCGCCCGTTGAGGTCAGGGTGGTGGCATCGGCGAACACCGCGGAGTTGGCGATGCCGAATCGCTGCTCGACACCTTCCATGGCCGCGCCGATCGCGGTGGGGTTGGTGCCGTGGTGCTGCAACTGCACGAGCATCATGAAGGCGACACTGATCCCCGCCAGGGTTGCCATGACGGCGGCTATTGCGTAGCCCTGCTTCTTGCTGTCCACCATGCGACCGAAGGTGCGTGGCAGCGAAAAGCTGATCACAAGCAGCAGGAAGATCTCGATCCAGTTCGTCCACGTGGTCGGATTCTCGAACGGGTGCGCGGAGTTGGCGTTATAGAACCCGCCGCCGTTGGTGCCGAGTTCCTTGATCGCCTCCTGGCTGGCCACCGGACCACCGGTGATGGTTTGTTGGCCGCCGGCGAGGGTGTTGACGACCTGGTCGTGCAGGTGGAAGTTCTGGATCGCGCCGCCGGCGATCAAGATGATCGCCGCGATGATCGAGAAGGGCAGCAAGATACGAATGATGCCGCGGGTCAGGTCCACCCAGAAGTTGCCCAGCTCACCGGCGTGCCTGCGGGCGAAGCCACGGACAAGAGCGATCGCGACTGCCATGCCCACCGCGGCCGACGCGAAGTTCTGCACGGCCAGACCGGCCATCTGGACCAGATGGCCCTGCGTGGACTCGCCGGAGTAGGCCTGCCAGTTGGTGTTGGTCACGAAGCTGACGGCGGTGTTCCAGGCCAGCGCAGGCGTCATCGGTGTTGCGGGGTCATTGAGGTGCAGCGGCAACTTGCCCTGGACCAGCTGGAAGACGAAGAGGAACAGAATGCTGACGGCCGAGAACGCCAGCAGGCTGCGCACGTAGGCACCCCAGGTTTGTTCGGACTTCGGGTCAGCCCCGATCAACCGGTAGATCAGCCGCTCGGGACGCGAATGTTTCGCCGAGGTGTAGACCCGGTACATGTAGTCGCCAAGCGGCACGTGTACCGCGGCAAGGGCCAAGATCAGCAGCGCGAGAAACAGGATCCCCGCCGTCGTAGTACTCACTAGAACCTCTCGGGGAAGAGCAGGGCGGCGAAGAGGAATACCGCGATGAGTATCGCCAGGGCCAGGCCGATGACGTTGTCGTAGCTCACAGCCGCTCGACTAACTTCTGCACCAGGCCGAGCAGGGCGAAGATCGCCACCGTCAGCACGATGAACACCACTACGGACATGTCGTCTCCGTTCAATGAAACCTGCGGGCGCTCGGGTGTCGGTCGAGACAGCCTCTGCCGGGCCCCTGCGTTGAGGGCCAGACCCGAAGTTAGACCCGCACGAGCAGGGCGAAGGCGTCCATTGACGCTTTCTTTACGCCGCCGCCTGAGTCCTTTACGGTCTTCCTTCGGCGAGGCGATCGGGCACCTCGGCCGTCCCGTCAAGATCGCGTCAACGGGCGTCGATTCGGCGTTGCGATCGCGTAATCATTGGGTGGCTGTCGGGCGATAGCTCATACGGTTATCCGACGACAACCCGAAGACAGAGGAGGCGGGGTCATCGACGGTCCGCAGTACTGGGGGCAAGCGGCATGGTTGCAGGTCGCCGCCGTCATCGCCATCGTGGTGATCTTGCATGTGCCACTTGGGAATTACCTGGCCAGGGCATACACCGCCCCGACCAGTTGGCGGGTGGAGATGGCGATCTACCGGATCGTCGGGGTCGAACCCGACAACGAGCAACGGTGGACGAAGTATCTGACTTCGCTGTTGGCAATCTCGGCGGTAAGCGTTTTGCTTCTCTACGGGATATTGCTTGGGCAAACGTATTTGCCGGAACCGTGGGGCCATAAGGGAATGACACCGGCATTAGCGTTCAATACCGCCGCTATTTCCTTTACGTCCAATACCAGTTGGCAGAATTATCCCGGTGAATCCACTCTCGGGCATGTCGGGTTGACCGCAGGCCTCGGCGTGCAGGCGTTCGCGAGTTGCGCCGTCGGAATGTGCGTCGCGATTGCCCTGATTCGTGGTTTCACGCGCAGGGAGCGTAACGAGATCGGCAATTTCTGGGTAGATCTGGTGCGGACGGTGGTACGCATCCTGATCCCGCTGTCCGTCTTGGTGGCGGTGATCCTGCTGATCGTCAGTGTCACCTTGATCATGGTGGGACTGGAGTACCTGCCCGCGCTCGCACTCGGCCCCCTTGCCGACGCGCTGGGTGAGCCTCTGCTCGGTGTCAATGCGGCGTCAAGGTTTGCCCGGGGGCCGTCAAGAGATCGCAAAGTACCTGGTCAGCGGATCGGGATCGGTGGATCGTCGATGTTGTGCCCAGTCGGCAGCAGGCCGGGGCTCGTCGAGACAAGGTGTTGGTGGACAAGGTGTCGGTGACTCTCTCGGACGTCTTTCTTTCGGTGATTTCAGGAACGACGCCGCACGCCTCCGCGGCGCGCAGGCATCCAGTGGTGCACGGTGACGACGGCCAGATCCCGCCGTTGTCGGGACCTCTGCTCCGCTGCGTGGTCTACCGCCGCGCCTTCTCGACGACCGAGATAGCCCTTCCCGCACGCGCATTGCGAAATTCCGCCGTGGCCAAGTGGGTCAGAGACCAGAACCTGGCGGTCGACGTGCGCTCGAGCGAGGACCTCGGGGTGGCACTTGCCGCCGGAATTCATCCGGCGCGGTTGACCATCCACGCCGACGCATTGAGCGCGAACGAAATCCTGTTCTGCGCGGCGAATCTCGGAGTCAACCGATTGGTCGTCACCTCGACCGACCAGGTTGATCTGCTGGCCTCGCGCGCTCCGCGGCGCAGGCAGGGAGTGCTCGTCGCGATGACGGACCGCAACGCGGTCGCGGACGGCGCTACCGGCGAAGCAGACGAAGCGGTCGGCGTGATCCTCGACCGCGGCCGGCTCGACCTGGTCGGTCTGCACTGCGAAATCGGTTCGCGGGAGCGGGACTTCATCAGCTATCCCGCCGCCATCGGTCACATGATCTCCGCGATGGCCCACATCAGAGACGAGCACGACATCGTGCTCTCCGCCCTGGCACTCGGCGGTGGCCGGGCCGTCCCGCCGGGCGACTGGGCGGTGCAACTGCCGAAACTCGCGTCCGAGATCGATGAATCACTCGACGATGCCTGCGCCACGCTGCGCTTCCCGCGCCCCATGGTCGCCATCTCGGCAGGTCTCGCAATTCTCGGTCAGGAGGCCGCATGACCGCACACCACCCCCGCAGCGTCTGGGCGCTACCGGCGGAAGCCACCGCACGATTTCACGTCGGCCTGACCCAGCGCCCAATTGCGCAACCACTGGATCCCCGACTAGACGTGACCGTTGCGTTGCGCCGGTGCGCGACGTACCGAAAGGCATTGCGCGCAGGCGCAATCAGCTATCCGGCGGGCATCTTGTGGATGGAGCCGGTATCCAACTGGGTGAAGCGGCACGGTGTAAGTGTCGACGTGACGAGCGCCGACGAACTGAAACTCGCCGTTGCGGAGGGAATTTCGCCGCCGCGTCTGGTCATGCATTGCGCCGACGCGACCGCACGCCAGATTCGCCTCGCCGTCAACGCAGGCGTCGGGCGCTTGGTCGTGCACTCGGGCCAACAGATCGCGCTGCTCGCCAGCTGCGCTCAACGGCCCCAGCGGCTGCTGGTCGACGTGACGGCGCAACCCGCTGACGTGCTGGCGGCGGCGATCATGGCCCGTCAACGACTGGACCTCATCGGGCTGCACTGTCGGCTTGGCGACGCCGGTCGTGACGCGGCAGGCGACAGCGTGCAGGAGATGATCGCCCAGATGTCGTGGATCCGCTCCAAGCGCGACGTCATCCTCACCCGTGTGAGCCTCGCCGAGTTCCACGCTGCCGAAGTTGGTTGCGAACGCAGCTACCTGCGCGTCGTTTCCGAGGACTTGGACGAAGCGATCGACGACGCGTGCGCCAGGTACCGCTACCCACGGCCCGCACTCGTCGTGGCGATGAGGCGATCCGCACTCAGCCCAACCACGTAGAGGCCGCCGCCGCGAAGCGGCTCGCCGCGTCGGTTGCGGCACTGACACGAAAATATGGTGACCCCGAGCAGGTGACCAGTGATCGATCGCAGGTTGCTGGCTATGCGGTGTCGGCCAGTGGTGCGAGCATGAC
>NZ_JACHGP010000005.1 GCF_014202335.1 Mycobacterium sp. AZCC_0083
CGGAGCTTGATGGCAGAAGTGTCACCACCAAGACCGCCCAAACTGTTACCGGTGTCCTGATACAGAACTGTCACCGATGTCCTGCGAGATGACAATAGCCGATCGACTGAAGGTCGCCCATCCTTCGATCATATGTTCGATTGGGTTCCATGAGTACTCGTCGGTGCTGGTCAGGGCGTTTGCCTTGTGGACAGTGTCCTCACCGAGGCGATCTGATCGGCACGGCGCTGGCCGTGGGCGAGGGCCAGTTGGGTTCGCAATTGCTTGTTCTCCTCGGTGAGGTCTTTGATCCTCTGGTGGGCCAATTCGAGCCGGCGCTGCCACGATTCGTCTGTCGTGCGAGTCGGCGCGGAGTTCACGGGTCGCTCAGGGGTGGCCGCGATCCGCTCCATCAGGTCGGGCTGGGTGTAGATCCAGGAGCGGGCGACGCCAGCGGCCTTAGCCAGCGCCGTGACGGTGATTCGCGCGCCGTCGGCCTCAAGCTTGCCGAGTGCGGCGAGCGCACGCCGTCGGGTGTTTTCGTGCTTCGAGCGGGCTGCGGCCCGCAGGTGCCAGGAATTGTCAGCGAGCATCATCGGCACTGAGCTCGGCTGCGGCGGCATCATTGTCGAGGCTGTCGATGATCTTGGTGAGGTTGTCGGCGGTGCGCGTGTTCATTTCGACGAGCCGCAGCTGTCCGCGTTGCTGTGCACGTTCGATGATGCCGCGGGTCAGCTCGAGCTGCTCGCGGTGCTGCGGTAGGAACTCCGGCGTTGTGATGAACACCGGGCAGGTAAGACACGCGTTGGCGTGTGGGCAACTCTGCCGCAACGGCAAGCCGCAGTAGCCGTTCGGCAAGGCCTGGGTGGCGCGCGACAGGTGTTGCTTGGTCCATTCGGCGTCGGCAAGCGGGCCGTCTGCAGAAATGGTGACCTCGTTGCCGTTGATGTCGACCTTGCGTGCGCGTTCCCAGTGGCGGCGAACTGTGTCGTCATGCAACCGCGCGTAGTGGGCGGTCATCTCGGCCGAGTCGTGGTCGAGGATCTTGCGCACGACTTCTTGGGGGACGTCGTTATTGATCAGTCGGGTGCCCAGTGTGTGGCGAAACTGGTGCAGCGTGACCCGCGCCGATGCGCCGGACTCGTCGACGACTCGGCAGTCGGCGATCCAGGTTTTCAGCGCCTGATCGGCGACCGATTTGGCCACCGGGTGCATACCGCCGCTGTTGCGGGTCAGCCGGGGAAACAGCACTGCTCGCGGCGAGTAATCATTGCGGACCCGCTGAGCTGCGATAGCGCAAGTAGGGTGCCTGATGCCGGTCGTGCACTACGCAGTCTTGCGGCAGGTGCAACGCGTCGTTGATCCGCAGCCCGGTTTCCATAAGCAGAGGGAACAGTAGGCGCCACCGTCGGTCGGTGAGTTTGTCGAGGTTGGCCGCACTTTCCAGTTGAGCCATCACGACGGACGACAATGCTCGCGGCGCCAGTTTGGCCCGGGCCGGGCCGTCCTCGGGGTAAAACGTTGTCCCTGCCGGAACGTCGTGTATCCAGTCGTGTTGGCGGGCAACAACAAGAAAGCGTTTCGCGGAGCTGATCCGTTGACTACGTCCCGTAGCTGTCAGGCCATCCTCGGCGAGCACGGTCAGAAAGCGGGTAATGACTTCGCGCGTCAAGTGTTCCGGCCGCGCATCGGGGCCAGCACAGTCGGGAGCGCGCGAGCCAACTGAGTCAGGGTCGCGGCATCTCGGTGCATCCCGCTGGCGCTGTGGCCGATGTCGACGCGCCACCGAAGGGATTTCTTGATCGCCTCCTGCAGCCACGGTTGCTGGATTCCGCAGAAATTGAGCGTCCAACCCGCCTCGTCACCGGTGAAGCCCAGACGGCGCAAGCGCCAACGGTCCCGAGCAAATTCGTGCTCGCGACCGTAGGCGCCGCGGAGCTTGTCGAGTTCGTCGATGGTGAAGGTGAGGAAGCCGGACCGGAGATGCATGCTTGCCTGTCCGTGGTTGCGGTCAGCACGGATCACGGGCCATTTGTGCTCGGGGTGCTCAAGCAGTGACGTGATTCCCGACTCCGCGAGGCCGCGCACCATCCTGCTGGCGAATTTGAAGTCCTGCCGTACGACGTCGTTCGTTCGCCGGGCTTGCAGGATTCCGTAGGCGATCTCCCAACGCAACGGTGTAGGCAACGCCGCCAGCGACAGCGACTGCAGCCCAGGCGCTTCGCCGGGATCCCAGTCACTAAGGGCCGGCCGGCCGGCCTTTACCCATCGCTGCGTATGGCTGGAGCAAAGGCCCGCCGCAACCGAAGGCCGAGGGCACCCGGCGATCTGACATGGAGCACCCCCGCCGACGGGATCGTCAGGCTCAACGATGATGCGATCCTCGATCAGGACCGAGGCAACCAACTCCTGCAGTCGGTCGATCCATGAGCCATCAGGTCCACCCGCGAACGGCGCCATTGTCGTCTCTACTGGCGATAGCTGCGTGCTCATCTCCGTCCCCGGTGCCCGTCTCCCCGTCCGTCGCGGGGCGGCCCAGACATCCAGCCGTATCGAGCACGCGGCGAATGTCCTCGATCTCCAGGTGCTGGTATGTGTCGGTCGTCGTCGTCACCGAAGCGTGACCCAATAGTTTCTGCACTACCTCGGCCGGGACTCCCCGTCGGAGCAGTCCAGTTGCGTAGGTGTGGCGAAATGCGTGGGCAGAGAACGCAACTCCACTGCGGTCGCGCAGCCGGGCAACTAGATCAGTGACATTCCAATACCGCCACGGTGTGCCGAGCGATCCGCCCCACAGATTGACGAACACGTAGTCGCAGTCCAGGTCGCCATATTCCTCGACGAGATAGTCGGTGTAGAGCCGAATCAACGATGGTGGGACCGGTACGTCACGCTGGCCACTCTTGACCCGCGCGCCGTTGATATTGTTGCGGGCCCGGATTCGAATCAGCGTGCTGGCGGCGTCGATGTCCTCATGGCGCAGTCCGAGCGCCTCGCCGATCCGCATCCCGGTGCCCGCGAGGAGCTCGATCAAGAACCGATCCCGCAACCGATCGCACGCATCGACGATCAGTTGGACCGACTCGTCAGACAACGTCTTCGGCAGCCGACGGTGGGTCTTCAACTTGATCGTCCGGCGGCGTTGGTCACCAGCAGAACCGAGGTGGGCCAGAAACGGTCGCCACGACCCTCGCACTCCACCGGCTTTCATCGTCGACAGCAGCTCGCCGCAATCCACGCCGTGGCGGTGATGGAACTTGTAGAACGACCCGACCGCCGCGAGCTTCCGGTTGATTGTGGGCGCCGAACACCGTGTCTCAATCGTCGGAAGCGATGTCACCGATGGAGTCCGCATCGTCGGCGGAAGTCGCAGCCAACCGACGAATCGGCCGAGATGTTCCAAACGTACTGTTCGCCAGTTGATCTCATGCGCAGCCAAGAACTCGAAATAGTCCCGGAGATCGAACGCATATGCCCGGACCGTTCCCGGTGAGCGCTCGATTGCGGTCAGATGAGCGAGGAATGCGTCAACTGGCTCAATCACCGCGACCCGCTCATCCACCACGGTCCACGACTCCGGACCACCGTCGGGCGGCAGGACGTGCTGAACCTGCAATGCCGCCTCCTTGGGTCCCCAGCCAGCGTGGGACGTGCTGAAGGCGACGCTAGCGACAGAGTCCGACAACCCCTGCGCAACGGCCGCGGCAAGATCGGTAGTCAATTCGGTGTGGTAGGCGTGCCCGCAAGCTATCCTCGGCGTCGTTGCAGCTAAGCCACGGGACTCGATTGCTGTGATAGCTGCCCACGAAGGGGTCAAACTCATGCTCGAGGTGATCGACAAGGGGACTTACACCAAATCTCACCCGGTGCCGCTGCTTTTCGTCCACGGCGGCTGGCATGCCGCATGGTGCTGGAACGAACACTTCTTGGACTTCTTCGCAGGTAACGGCTATCGCGTGCTGGCGGTGAGCCTACGTGGCCACGGAAACAGCCCGACAGCGAAGCCGCTCCGCGCCTGCTCGATCGCCGACTACGTCGACGACGTCGCGTCCGTCGCCGACAGCTTGGACACAAGACCTGTCGTAATCGGTCACTCCATGGGCGGCTTAATTGTGCAGAAGTATCTCGAGTCGCATCACGCTCCGGCCGGTGTACTGGTCGCCTCACTACCTCCGCGCGGAGTTGCCGGCTTCCTTCTGCGCTTTATGAAGCAGCACCCGTGGCGCCTCGCGGCAGCGTTCATCACGGGCAAGTCGTCGACCCTGTTCAACAGCCCCGAGGCTGTCCGTGAGAAGTTCTTCTCCGCACAGACTCCCGAGTCAACGGTCACGCATTGCGCTGCTCAGATCCAGGACGAGAGCAGACGAGTCACACTCGACGCACTGGTTCTCAACCTGCCCCGCTCGAAGCGCGTCAGCACACCCTTGCTCGTGCTGGGCGCGGAATCTGACGACTGCATCACCACGAATGAAGTGCGTGCAACAGCACGTGCATATCGCACCGAAGCAGAGAGCTTTCCCGACATGGGACACGACATGATGCTCGAGCCCGGATGGGCCGTTGTCGCCGAACGAATCCACGCGTGGCTCGAATCGCGTGACCTGCGATCCGACCGAGGGGAAGCGGATCTGCCGGTAACGAGCTAATAGTCACCGCAGCCCAAGAGCACCCCGGAATGAGGCTCGGGTTCGGCCAATGCGGAAAGTATCGGTCGAGAAGCTGCAACCCGAACACACCACAGCGCCTCACGGACGACCCGAGGTAACACCCAGAGAACGTGCCAGATAGGGACCACAGCTCCCGTTGGCTACATCAACTCCACTCTTCTAACCACCCTAGGGAACATATGTTCGATTGTGGCCGATTCGCCTCTGCGGGATTTCCGAGCAGCTTCCCGACCGTTCCTCTTGACTGAGCAGGAGTGAGTCTTGCTCTGTTGCGGCCCGAACGGTGTTGGCCGCGGGTGGGGGGTCTCCGGTGGACCGGCACGCCAACCCTGCGGTAGACGTCTTAGGCCGGGCGCAGCCGGGACGCTCGGTCGGTGCTGCGCGACCTGCGGGGCAGGACGAACGCGAACGCCCGCGGGAAGCCGAGCCCACGCAGCCGCGCACCTTGCACCGCGGCCACGTCGACCGATCGCACCTCGCCCGACGACGGCTCGTAACAGCGCAGCACGTCGCCCTTCACCTCGACGATGAGCACCCAGTGCCGCGGGATGACCCGGCCGACGAGCATGGCGACGGGCCACTGCGCGGCGACCTCGGTCAGCACGTCTGCCATCGCGTCGCGTCGACCCCAGCAGAGCCGCCAGCGGTAGCGCACGCCGAGGGCACCGCTGTGGGCGCTCATCGCGCGGGCCACCCCCATCGGTGTGGTGCCCAGTTGGCGTGGCCACACCCGGTTGACCTGGTGGTGCACCCGGCCCTGCTCACCGTCGAACCAAGCCCGGCCCGCATCGGCCTTGCCGATCAGCTTCTCGCGATAGGCGGGATCCAGCAGCGCGCCGGCCACCACCGCGACGGCGGGACCGCACGTCACGGTGTCGCGCTGCCGAAGGTGCATGGCCGCCAGCTTCATCGTCACCAGGCTAAGCCGAAGCAGGCCAGGGCCAAGCGTGATCGGCCTAGGCTGCGCACATGCGACTTTCCACGAGAAACCAGCTCACCGGCACCATCACGGAGGTCACGCTGGGGACCGTCATGGCCACGGTGAAGGTCCGCCTCGACGGCGGCGATCAGGTCGTCACGGCATCGATCACCAAGGACGCCGCCGAAGACCTCGGCCTTCAGGCCGGCAAGGCTGCGACGGTCCTGATCAAGTCGACCGAGGTGGCCATCGGGGTGGAGTAACCCGGCCGCCGCTCATGACGTTCCGCGATTTGCACTACGGCGACCTGCCGTTGGTCCTGCCCAACGCGTGGGACGTGCCGTCGGCGCTGGTGCTGCTCGAGGCGGGCTTCACCGCGATCGGGACGACGAGCTTCGGCGTCGCGGCCACTCACGGTGCGCCCGACGGCGGCGGCTCGACACGTGACGCGAACCTCCGGCTGGCCGCGGCGCTTCGACCGCTGGACTGCCACCTGAGCCTCGACGTCGAGGACGGCTACACCGCCGACCCCGACGCGGTCGCCGACTACGTCGCACTACTCCCGGTCGACGGCATCAACATCGAGGACAGCACCGCCGAGACACTCATCGCGCCCGAGGTGCACGCCGCCAAGATCCGCGCGATCAAGGCCCGCTCGCCCGAGGTCTTCGTCAACGCGCGGGTCGACACGTACTGGTTGGGTCAGTCCGCCACGGTGGCCGAGACCGTCGACCGCGCGAGTCGCTACGTCGACGCGGGCGCGGACGGGATCTTCGTGCCGGGCGCCTCCGACCCCGCCGTGCTCCGCGACCTCGCGAGCGCCATCGACCGGCCACTCAACGTGCTGGCGATTCAGGGGTTCTCGCCCGCTGATTTCGCCGGCCTCGGGGTGCGCCGGGTGTCCACCGGATCGCTGCCCTACCGTGCCGCACTGAGCGCCGCCGTCGCGGTGGCGATCGCCACTCGTGGTGGCCTGAAGTTTCCCGCCGCACTCTCCTACCCCGACATGCAGGAACAGCTGAATCGGTACTCCCACGGCCGTTAGCCCAGGTAACTACCTGGGACCTCTGGTTTCACTTTAGGAAATCGGACAATATTACCGACGGGTAGGAACCGTTGCTCGAACTCGGCAAGAGGGGAATGAGTGGCAATGACATCGGAGACATTCGTCGCGGCGGCCAACGAGGGCGGCGGCGCCGCCCTCGATCAAGTCATCGGCATGTCGGCGGTCGCGATGGTGGTGACCCTCGGCCTGCTGTGGGTCGGCTACCTGCACCGCATGCGGCGCATCACGTGGCTGAAGAACCTGTCCGAGCGGGTTGGCACCAAGTTCAAGCGCCCACCGTGGGTGGCGCTGCAGGTGTTCCTGTTCACCGCGACCATCATCGCCGCGCTGTTCGGATTCATCTGGGACGTCAGCCTGCACATCGGCAACGGCCGTGACCCAGGGCCGCTGGCCAACCCTGCGCACTACTTCATCCTGTTCGGACTGTTCCTGCTCTTCATCGCGGGCACCTTGGCGATGGTGCTGCCCTACGACAAGCCCGGCGCCTCCGCGGTGCGGATCACCCGCACCTGGTTCGCGCCCGTCGGCGGCCTGCTGATGGCGATGTGCGGGCTCTACGCCCTCATCGGCTTCCCGCTCGATGACATCTGGCACCGCATCTTCGGCCAGGACGTCACGCTCTGGGGCCCGACCCACCTGATGTTGATCGGCGGCGCTGGGCTCTCGCTGATCGCCGTGCTGCTCCTCGAGTACGAGGGCAGACGCGTGATGGGGCCGGACGTCGCCGACGACACGATCATCCTGAAACTGCTGCGCTACCTGTCCTTTGGCGGGCTGTTCATCGGGCTGTCGGTATTCCAGATCGAGTACGACTTCGGCGTCGAGCAGTTCCGCCTCGTGCAGCAGCCGATGCTGATCGCCGCCGCGGCCGCCTTCGCCGCAGTGTGCGCCCGGTTGACGCTCGGCCGTGGCGCAGCGATCATCGCTGCTGGGCTGGCGATCGTGATCCGCGGCGTCGTCTCGCTGGTCGTGGGTCCCGTGCTTGGCGGCCCGACCAGTTGGTTCGCGCTCTACCTCGGCCCGGCGCTGGTGGTGGAGTTGATTGCGCTGACGTCACTTGCCAAGCGCCCCATGCTGTTCGGCGCGGTCGCAGGCTTCGGCGTCGGCACGGCCGGCCTGTGGCTGGAGTCATTGTGGATCGACGCGGTCTACCACTACCCGTGGCCGACGAGCATGTGGCCGGAGGCGCTCGCCATGTCGGTGCCGGTCGCCATCGCAATGGGCGTGTGCGGCGCGCTGCTGGCGATGGTGCTCACCGGGCAGCGGTTGCCCCGCCCGGCGATCGGCATCACCGCCGTCGTCGTGACGGTGCTCGTCGTCGGCGGCGCGGTGGCCAATGGCCTGCGCACCGAGGTACCCGAGAATGCCAGTGCCACAATCGCATTGACAGACCTCCCGAGCGATGCCGGTCAGCGGATGGTGTCGGCGGACGTCCGGATCTCCCCCACTGACCTGATCAGTGACGACCCCGAATGGGTCACCATCCTGTCCTGGCAGGGTGGCGTCGCCAACGATCGTGGCCTGGCCATCGACAAGCTGGAGAAGGTCGGCCCCGGCCACTACCGGTCGACGCAGCCGGTCCCGGTCTGGGGTTCGTGGAAGACGCTGCTTCGCGTACAGGACGGTCACACCATGGCCGGTGTGCCGATCTTCCTTCCCGCCGACCCTGGCATCGGCGCGGAGGAAACGCCTGCCCTGGCGTCGAGTACGCGCCCGTTCGTCCAGGAGCTCACCATCCTGCAGCGTGAACGCAACTCGGATCACCCGTCGTGGTTGTTCAGCGTGGCGGGGCTGGTGGTGCTGTTCTGCACGCTGGTCCTGATCGCCGTATTGACCTGGGGCGCAGGACGGATCAACGCACGTGAGTCGTTCACCGACGCCGAGACGTCCACTGATCCAGGGCCCAAGCAACCGGTGCCACACGGTTGACCGTCCTCGCCGATCACACGCTGCTCCTGGCGCTGCCCGCGTTCGCGCCCGCGGTCGTCGTCGTTGGCGTCGTGGTGTTCGTCGCCATGCGCGACCGTCGCAACAGTGCCGGAAACAACGATGCCGAGACCAGCGATGACGGGTCTCACAGTGAGAACTCGGCTCCCGGCGACCATGATGGTTCCCCGTGACAACGCAGACGCTGAATCCGTCCCTAAAAATGATGACCGCCCTCGCCGCGGCAGCACTGATTTCCGCCGGTTGCGGCGGATCGACGAGCTCGGACACTCCGAGCAGCTCCGGGGCCCCAGCGGCTCCATCGTCCACGGACGCCCCACAGATGTCCGACCAGCAGACGCCGCCGTCCCGGCTGGTCATCGACGTCACCATCAAGGGCGGTGAGGTGACCCCGACCAACGCTTCGTTCGATGCGAAGGCGAAGGAACCCATCGTGGTGCGGGTCAACAGCGACGTCGCCGATGAGTTGCACGTGCACTCCAATCCCGAGCACACGTTCAACGTCGAGGCCAAGAGTGGCCCCCAGTCGTTCCAGTTCACCGTCGATGTGCCCGGCAAGGTCGACGTCGAACTGCACCACTTGAACAAGACCGTCGCGACCGTCACGGTGCAGTGATCGCGGATCGGTCGACGGCGGTTCTCGCCCACGGTCTTGGCGGCTCCGCCGATCTACCGATCCCCTACACCTACGCGCTGATCGGTGCGGCGTGGGCGCTGACGTTCACCTTCGCGGTCGTCGCGCTCGCCTGGCGCGAGCCCCGGTTCGACCCGGCCAAGCCCGGTCGGCCGCTGCCGGCACGGCTCACCACGGTGGTCGACGCGCCCGCCACCCGGTGGGCGGTGGCCATCGCGGCGCTGCTGTTCGCCGTCTGGGTCGCGGTCGCCGCCGTGTTCGGTCCGCAGGATGGCCAGAACCCACTGCTCGGCGTCTTCTACGTGCTGCTGTGGGTGGGCTTGGTGGCGCTCTCGCTGGCGGTCGGGCCGGTGTGGCGCGCGCTGTCGCCGGTGCGCACGGTGTACCGACTGACGCCGCTGTCCCGTCGGCCCCCGCCGAGTGCATACCCGCAGCGCTTGGGCTACTGGCCCGCCGCACTTGGGCTGTTCACGTTCGTGTGGCTAGAGCTCGCCAGTCCTGACCCGGGATCGCTTGCCGCCGTGAAGATCTGGCTGGTGATGTATCTGGCGGTGACGCTGGCCGGCACGCTGGTATTCGGCGATCGCTGGTGCGCGCGGGCTGACCCGTTCGAGGTGTACGGCGTTGCCGCCTCGCGACTGTCGCCGCTGCGTCGCAACCCCGACGGCAGGATCGCGATCGGCAATCCCTTCGATCACCTGCCGTCGATGCCGGTCCGGCCGGGGACGGTCGCGGTGCTGGCCGTACTGCTGGGATCGACGGCGTTCGACAGCTTCTCGGCGATGCCGCAGTGGCGCAACTTCGTCGACGCCCACGCCGACGGCGTGCCGTTGGGCGCCGTCGCGATCCGTACCGTTGGCCTGCTGGTGTTCGCCGCCGCCGTCAGCGCCACCTTCCATCTCGCGGCGCGCGCCACCGGTGGCGTGGACGGCGCGACGCGGCGCCAACTGCCAGGGTTGATGGCGCACTCGCTGATCCCGATCGTCATCGGGTACGTGTTCGCGCACTACCTGACCTACCTCGTCGAACGCGGCCAGCAGACCGTGATCCAGTTGGCCGATCCGCTCGATCGCTGCTGGAATCCGTTGGGGCTGGGCGATGCTCACGTGAGTTACGTGCTGTCGATGCACCCGGCGGTACTGGCCACGCCAAGGTGGGCTTCGTATTGGGCGGGCACATCGCCGGTGTGATCGCCGCACACGACAAGGCGCTGTGGCTGCTGCCGAAGCGCCACCAGGTGACCGGCCAGCTGGCGATGATGCTGGTGATGGTCGGCTATACGTTCACCGGTTTGTACCTGCTCTTCGGCGGCTAGCATCCTGAGTCCTTGCTCGCATGCAACTCGTGGGCGCCGCCAACTCAAGAACGCGATCACAACTTGGCCAGCATCGGCAGCCAACTCCCACGGAGCCAACGACTCGATCCATCTCCACGATCCAGGACGGCGGGTCGGGTTTGCGTTCGAGCGCGCTCGAACTTCTAATGTCGCTGCCATGACAAGACCTACGGCATCGCAGACCTGGATCATCACCGGAGCCTCGAAGGGATTCGGACGTGCGCTGGCCGAGGCTGCCCTTGCCGCAGGCGATCAGGTCGTGGCCGCGGTCCGCAATCCCGATTGCGTGGCGGACCTGAGGGCTGCATACGCCAACCGCGTTATCAGCGTTCAGTTCGACGCCAGGGACACCACCGGAGCCGACGGCCTCGTCCAAGTGGCGGTCGAGCATTACGGCCGATTGGACGTCGTGGTGAACAACGCGGGGCGCGCCATCGTCGGCGCCGCCGAGGAGGTCACCGACACGCAGCTGCGCGACCTGATGGACCTGCACCTGTTCGGTCCCGCTGCCCTAGTGCGCGCGGCATTGCCCGTCATGCGGGCCCAGGGAGGGGGGACGATCGTGCAAATGAGTAGCCAGGGCGGCCGGTCGTCTTTCCCGGGCGTGTCGACCTACTCGGCGTCGAAGTTCGCTTTGGAGGGATGGTCAGAGGCCTTGGCCGGGGAGGTCGCCCCGTTCGGAATCCGCGTCATGCTGGTCGAGCCAAGCCGGTTCCGCACCGCGTTCAACGCCGCCGACGTGCTCGACTTCACCGACGTCTCGCAGACCTACCGGGAGATCCTGGCCGACGTGCGAGCCGACATGGCCGGTGCAGACGGGATTCAGGAAGGCGACCCCGCCAAGGCCGCGGAAATCATCGTCTCCTTGGCCCATTCCGAGGAAGTACCCCTGCGGCTGCCACTCGGCGCCGAAGCCGTCGTGCGTCTCACGGCCGCCTACCAACGCGGTCTGGATGAGGTCAGCCAGTGGGCTGGCTTGGCCCGTAGCGCCGACATCACCGGTGTCGCCGCCTCGCTGCGTCCAATCTAGGATCGGGTATGTCCACCGACGACCTGATGAGCAGGGCGCTGGCGTCGCTCAGCGAGATCGACGGCCCGATGTCGATCGAGGTGATCCACCGCCTCGCTGACACCAGTGACGTCACCGAACCGATGACCATCGCCGAAGTCGCCAATCTGCTCGACGTCTCCGCGCACACACTGCGTTACTACGAACGCGCCGGGCTCGTCGAGGTCGACCGCGATGGGAACGGACACCGCAGCTACCACCCCGAGGCGGTGCGCCGACTCGTATTCCTCACCCGGATGCGGTTGTCCGGCATGGCCATCCGCGATCTGCAGCACTACATCGCGCTCGTCGACAGTGGCGAGCAGACTGTGCCCGAACGACTCGACATGCTGCTCGAACACCGCGACACCATCCGCCGCCAGATCCGCGAACTCACCCTTTCCCTTGCCGCCACGGAATACAAGATCACCACGTATGGCGGCGCCACCGGCGACACCTGCCATCCCGTTTAGATCCTGGCAACATCTGCGTACGCGGCGAGCAGCCTCAAACAACGAGCGAGGCGAGATGGCTCAGGTGCCGTGTTGCTGCGCAGTGTCGGTCACCCTGGTCTCGGCTGCGCAGTGCCTATTCGCGGCTGGTGCTCGATAAGGTGAGCGCATGCGCGCGCTGATCGTCGTCGACGTCCAGAACGACTTCTGCGAGGGCGGTTCGCTGGCCGTCGCGGGCGGCACCGAGGTGGCGAGGAAGATCACCGAATTGCTCGCCGACCACGCCTACGACCACGTCGTGGCGACCAAGGACTACCACATCGATCCGGGCACTCACTTCTCCGAGAACCCCGACTTCAAGGACTCCTGGCCACCACACTGCGTCGTCGGCACCGCGGGTGTCGACTTCCACCCGGCGTTCGACCCCACCGCGGTCGAGGCCGTGTTCCACAAGGGGCACTACTCCGCGGCCTACAGCGGATTCGAGGGTGCGTCCGCGGACGACGGCACGACGCTGACGGACTGGTTGCGCGCCAAGGGAATCGACGCCGTCGACGTGGTCGGCATCGCCACCGACTACTGCGTCAAGGCCACCGCGGCCGACGCCGTCGCCGCCGGCTTCACCACCAGGGTCCTGTTGGACATGACCGCCGGGGTGTCACCGACGACGACCGACGAGGCCGTCGACGCACTGCGTGCCGCGGGCGTCGAGATCGCGAGCTAGCCGCGCACCTGCGCGGCCGCCGCCACCAGATGCTGCAGCGAGGCCGTCACCTCATCGGTGGTGCGGGTCTTCAAACCGCAGTCCGGATTCACCCAGAGCCGTTCTGCGGGAACCGATTTCAGTGCCTCGTGCAGCGACGTCGTGATCTCCTCCACACCGGGAACGCGCGGCGAGTGGATGTCGTAGACACCGGGACCAACACTGTTGGCGAACCCGACGGCGTTCAGGTCGCCGAGCACCTCCATGTGCGAGCGCGCCGCCTCGATCGACGTCACGTCAGCATCCAGATCGGCAATCGCACCGATCACCTCGCCGAACTCCGAGTAGCACAGGTGGGTGTGGATCTGCGTGGAGTCCGCCACCCCTGACGTCGACAGCCGGAACGCGTCGACCGCCCACTCGAGGTAGGCGGCCTTGTCCTTCGACCGCAGCGGCAGCAGCTCCCGCAGCGCGGGCTCGTCGACCTGGATGATCGCGATGCCCGCCGACTGCAGGTCCACGGTCTCGTCCCGAATCGCCAGCGCCACCTGGGCGGCCGTATCCGCAAGCGACTGGTCGTCCCGCACGAACGACCACGCCAGGATCGTCACCGGGCCGGTCAGCATGCCCTTGACGGGCTTGGAGGTCAGCGACTGCGCGTAGGTGATCCACTCGACGGTCATCGCCTTCGGGCGGGCCACGTCGCCGAACAGGATCGGCGGCCGCACGCAGCGGCTGCCGTAGGACTGCACCCAGCCGTTGTGGGTCGCGAAGAACCCGTCGAGCTGTTCGGCGAAGTACTGCACCATGTCGTTGCGTTCCGGCTCGCCGTGCACCAGCACGTCGAGGCCGAGCTGCTCCTGCAACGCGATGACGTCGGCGATCTCCGCCTTCATCCGGCGCTCGTACTCGGCGGCGTCGATCGTCCCTGCCCGCAGATCAGCGCGTGCGACGCGGATCGCCGACGTCTGCGGGTAGGACCCGATGGTCGTGGTCGGCAGCGCGGGAAGGTGCAGCCGCTCGTTCTGCGCGACGCGACGGTCTTCCGCCGGGCCGCGCGCGGTGCCGGACGCCATGATCGACGCGATGCGTGCCCTGATCCGACCGTTGGACAGGCGTGGGTCGGCACGACGGGATGCAATGACGGCGTTGGAGGCGTCGACCTCCGCTGCGACGGCATCGCGGCCCTCGCGCAGGCCGCGCGACAGCGTCACCACCTCTCCGACCTTCTCCGCACCGAACGCCAGCCAGCTGCGCAGCGCGTCGTCGAGATCGGTCTCGGGGTCCAGCGAGTAGGGCACGTGCAGCGTCGAGCACGACGTCGAAACTGCAACGCTGCCAGCCAATCCCAGCAGGGTTGTCAACGTGCCGAGGGCTGACTGGAGGTCGGTGCGCCAGATGTTGCGGCCGTCGACGACACCTGCGACGATCGTCTTGCCCGCCAGCTCCGGCACGGCGGCCAGCGGTGCGACGCTGCCTGCGACGAGATCGACGCCGATCGCCTCGACGGGCGTGCGCGCCAGCGCGGGCAGTGCGTCGGTCAGCTCACCGAAGTAGGTCGCGACGAAGAGGGCAGGACGCTTGTTCAGACCGCCGAGCACCCGGTAGGTGCGCTCCGCCAGCTCCGCGGCGTTGTCGACGATGTCGGTCACCAGAACCGGCTCGTCCAGCTGAACCCATTCGACACCCTGGTCGGCCAGCAGTTCGAGCAGCTCGGCGTACACGGCGAGCAGGTCGTCGAGCCGTCCGATCGGGGCGCTGGCGTCGGTGGCCTTGCTCAGTGCCAGGAAGGTGATCGGCCCGACGATCACCGGCCGCGCCGGAACACCCTGTGCCCGTGCCTCTTCCAGCTCTCCGATGACCTTGGCCGGGTTGAGCGCGAACCGGGTGCCGCTGCCGATCTCGGGCACCAGGTAGTGGTAGTTGGTGTCGAACCACTTCGTCATCTCCAGCGGGGCGATGTCGTCGTTCCCGCGCGCCGCGGCGAAGTACCGGTCCAGATCATCGGTGACGTTGGCAACCCGGGGCGGCAGCGCGCCCACCAGCACGGCGGTGTCGAGGACCTGGTCGTAGTACGAAAAGGTGTTCACCGGAACCGAATCCAGCCCGGCGTCGACCAGGTGGCTCCAGGCGTCGCGGCGGATCGTGGCGGCGACGCCTTCGAGTTCTGCGCGATCGATCTTGCCCGACCAGTACTTCTCGACGGCCCGTTTGAGTTCCCGATTCGGGCCTATGCGTGGCGATCCGGTGATGGTGGTGGTGAATGGCTTAGCGGTCATTGCTTGGGTCGTCCTTCAAATGCGACGGGATGGTCACCGCCAGCGGACGTCAACCGAGCACCTGCCAGTCGCACACCGCAGGCATGCGCAACCAACAACCACGTCGGTCATCCGCCCATTCCGCGAGGCGACAACCACCGGACGCGGCGCGTCCGGTACAACTGGCAGGTCTTCGGACTCGCAGGCGCGCACGAACCTCTGCCGAGGCGTCGTACACCTACTGGCCGTCGCTTCCCAGCCGCAGTTGCCTGCATGCCAGTGCTGATGACGGCGGTCGTTCCTGCATACCGCTGCGGGACAGTCTCGGATTCTCACCGAGTTCCCTCTCGCGTCGCACCTCAACCAAGGGTGCGGCGCTCGATGTCGACACCGGGCCAGAACCCGACGTCGACAGACCAGCTGCGTGATTCAGATTACTCGGCCATGATTCGCGGTGGGACCGGCCTTGCGCGTGCCGTCGGCGATGGCGGCGCGCTGGCCCGGCCCAATAGGCGTGATGGTGCCCACACCCCTTCCTGCGCGTGTTTGCGGGACGCGGCAAGCGGGCAGTTCAGGGAGGGTGCAAGGGCGCTTGAACGCGGATGTGAGCGGCTCGCCCGGAATGCCCTCCCACCCGGGTGCACCGTATCGTCGCCTTGGTCCGTTATTCACCACCCGGAAGGTCGCACCTTGCCCCAAGCCCCGAGTCCGACCGTCGCCGCACCAGAGGTCTGGCGCGGCAAGGCGTACCCGCTCGGCGCCACCTACGACGGCTCTGGGACCAACTTCGCGGTGTTCAGCGAGGTCGCCGAGCGCGTCGAGCTGTGCCTGTTCGACACCGACGGCGGGGAGACCCGCATCACGCTGCCCGAGGTCGACGGATTCGTATGGCACGGCTTCGTGCCGAGCGCCGAGCCTGGTCAGCGCTACGGCTACCGGGTGTACGGGCCCGGCGATTTCGGCGCAGGCAACCGGTGCAACCCCAACAAGCTGCTTCTGGATCCTTACGCCAAGGCCATCGACGGCACGTTCGAGTGGAACCAGTCGCTGTTCGGCTACACCTTCGGCGACGAGGACAGCCGCAACGACGAGGACTCCGCGGCGAGCATGCCGAAGTCCGTGGTGATCAACCCGTTCTTCGACTGGGGCGTCGACCGCCCGCCGCAGCACGAGTACGCCGACTCCGTCATCTACGAGGCCCACGTCAAGGGGCTGACCGAGACGCACCCCGACATCCCCGAGCAGATCCGCGGGACGTACGCGGCCGTCGCGCACCCGGTCATCATCGAGCACCTCACCAACCTCGGCGTCACCGCCATCGAGCTGATGCCAGTGCACCACTTCGCCAACGACTCCACGTTGATCGACAAGGGGTTGTCGAACTACTGGGGCTACAACACGATCGGCTTCCTGGCGCCCGATCCGAAGTACAGCAGCAGCACTACCCCTGGCGGGCAGGTGCAGGAGTTCAAGGCGATGGTTCGCGCGCTGCACGAGGCCAACATCGAGGTGATCCTCGACGTGGTCTACAACCACACCGCCGAGGGCAACCACAGGGGTCCGACGCTGTCGATGCGCGGGATCGACAACGCCGCCTATTACCGGCTCGTCGAGGACGACAAGCGGTACTACATGGACTACACCGGGACGGGCAACAGCCTCAACGTCAGCCACCCGCACTCCCTGCAGCTGATCATGGACTCGCTGCGGTACTGGGTGACCGAGATGCACGTCGACGGATTCCGCTTCGACCTGGCGTCCACCCTGGCCAGGGAGTTCTACGACGTCGACCGACTGAGCGCGTTCTTCGACCTGGTCCAGCAGGATCCGACGGTCAGCCAGGTCAAGTTGATCGCCGAGCCGTGGGATCTGGGGCCTGGCGGCTATCAGGTCGGCAACTTCCCGCCGCAGTGGACGGAGTGGAACGGCAAGTACCGCGACACCGTCCGCGACTTCTGGCGCAGTGAGCCCGCGACCCTCGACGAGTTCGCCTACCGCCTGACCGGGTCGGCCGATCTCTACGAGCACACCGCCCGCCGCCCGGTGGCGTCGATCAACTTCGTCACCGCGCACGACGGGTTCACGCTGCGCGACCTGGTGTCCTACAACGACAAGCACAACGAGGCCAACGGCGAGGACAACAACGACGGCGAGAGCCACAACAGGTCGTGGAACTGCGGCGTGGAAGGGCCGTCCGACGATCCGGAGATCACTGCCCTGCGGGCCCGTCAGCAGCGCAACTTCCTGACGACTCTGCTTCTGTCGCAAGGAGTTCCGATGATCTCGCACGGCGACGAGCTGGGCCGCACGCAGGGCGGCAACAACAACGGCTACTGCCAGGACAACGAGATCACCTGGATCGACTGGGCCGACGCCGACGAAGACCTGCTGGAGTTCACCCGTACGGTGTCGGCGTTGCGTGCAGCCCATCCGGTGTTCCGGCGGCGTCGGTTCTTCAGCGGCAAGCCCGTCGGGCGGCGCGGCGACGGCGGATTGTCCGACATCGCCTGGTTCGCTCCCGACGGTGACGAGATGACCGGTGAGGACTGGGGTGCCGGCTTCGCGAAGTCGGTCGCGGTGTTCTTGAACGGCCACGGCATCCCCGACCGCGACGTGCGCGGCCAGCCCGTCACCGACGACTCGTTCCTGCTGTGCTTCAACGCCCACCACGAGGCCATCGAGTTCACCTTGCCGCCCAAGGAGTTCGGCGCGGCATGGCGGCCGGTGATCGACACCGAAGCCGGTATCGCCGACGCGCACGAGCGGATCGCTGCGGCGGGCACGGTGTCGGTTGGCGCACGCGCGCTGATCGTGCTGGAACCCGCGCCCGACCATTCTTGATCATTCGCCGCAATCCGCGACTTGGGAGCGCTGGCGTTCGGTACGCGACGGTTTCCGCATCCAAGTCACGGGCAGTGCGATAATTACCTCTGCAACAGAGGTATTGTGGGTGAGTGGAAACCTCGGCCGATCTCGCCGTCGAACTCATCGCCACGGTGGGCCGGCTCCGGCGCCAGGTGCGGCGGTCCGGCGATGGCCTCCCGATCGGCACCGGCCTGCCCGAATCACAGGCCGAGCTGCTGCGGCTGGTCGGTAGACAGCCAGGCATCTCCGTCCGGCACGCTGCCGCCGAACTCGGGCTCGCGGCGAACACCGCATCGACGCTGGTCTCCCGGTTGTCGGCCGACGGTCTGCTGGTGCGCACCGTCGACCCCGACGACCGCCGCGTCGGCAGGTTGCGACTGACCGAGTCGGCACAGCGCATCGCCGACGAATCACGCGCCTCCCGCCGGGCCGCCCTCGGCGCGGTGCTCGAGCGTCTCGACGCCGACCAGATCGAACGACTGACCGACGGGCTGGCGGTACTCGCCGACGTCACCCGGCTACTGCGCGAGGAGGAAGAATGACCAGTGCACCGGCCATCGACTGCAGGCACCTGACTCATCGGTACGGCCAGTTCACCGCGGTGGACGGCCTGACCCTGGAGGTCGAGGCCGGCGAGACCATGGGATTGCTCGGACCCAACGGCGCAGGCAAGACCACGGTCGTGCGGGTACTCACCACGCTCACCCCCGTCCAGGACGGCGAGGTACGGATCTTCGGATTCGACTCCCGCCGCGACACCTTGGACATCCGCCAGAACATCGGCTATGTGCCACAACAACTCTCGATCGAATCGGCGCTCACCGGGCGGCAGAACGTCGACCTGTTCGCCAGGTTGTACGACGTGCCGCGCAAGCAGCGCCGCGCGCGGGTCGACGAGGCGCTGGAGGCGATGCAACTGCTCGACGTCGCGGGCAACCTCGCAGGGACCTACTCGGGCGGCATGGTGCGACGGCTCGAACTGGCCCAGGCGCTGGTGAACCGTCCGTCGCTGCTGATTCTCGACGAGCCCACCGTCGGTCTGGATCCCATTGCGCGCGACGGTGTCTGGATGCAGGTGGCGCGGATGCAGGACGAGTTCGGCATGACCGTGCTGCTGACCACCCACTACATGGAGGAGGCGGACGCTCTGTGCGACCGAGTGGCCCTCATGCACCACGGCGTGCTGCAGACGGTGGGCACGCCGACGGAGCTGAAGGCCGCGGTGTCACCCACCGCCAGCCTCGAAGACGTGTTCCGACACCACGCAGGCGAGGACCTCTCGGAGGACGCCGCCAAGCAGGGCCTGCGTGAAATCCGTTCCAGCAGAAGGGCGGCCCGCCGTGTCAGTTGATCGCCCCGATACGTCACCCCGTCGCTTCGCTCGCCCTGAGTTTGAACTGCTCCGCGCTCCCCGCGGCCTGAACCGCGTCACCGGACTGCTGCGCCGCATGGGCGCGTTCGCGCTCGTCGAGCTGCAGAAACTCTCGCACGACCGCAGTGAACTGATCACCCGCATGGTGCAACCCGCGCTGTGGCTGCTGATCTTCGGCCAGACGTTCTCCCGCCTGCACGTGATCAACACCGGCGACGTGCCGTACCTCGCCTTCCTCGCGCCGGGCATCATCGCGCAGTCGGCGCTGTTCATCTCGATCTTCTACGGCATCCAGATCGTCTGGGACCGCGACGCGGGCATCCTGGCCAAGCTGATGGTGACGCCGGCACCCGCGTCGGCGCTCATCACCGGCAAGGCCTTCGCGGCGGGCGTGCGGTCGGTCGCGCAGGTGATCGGCGTCCTGGTGATCGCGTACTTGATGGGCATCCACCTCACCGCCAATCCGTTGCGCATCATCGCGGCGATGGGTGTCGTCGTGCTCGGGTCGGCGTTCTTCGCCTGTCTGTCCATGACTTTGGCGGGTCTGGTGCGCAATCGGGACCGGCTGATGGGCATCGGCCAGGCCATCACGATGCCGCTGTTCTTCGCGTCCAACGCGCTGTACCCGGTCGATGTCATGCCGCAGTGGCTGCGCTGGCTGTCGGCGATCAACCCGCTGAGCTACGAGGTCAACGCGTTGCGTGCGCTGCTGCTCGGCACTCCCGGCAACACCTGGCTGGACATCGGCATCCTGTTGATCGCGGCAGTCCTCGGCGTCGCCGCGGCGTCGGCCCTGTTGCGCAGGCTAGTCCAGTAACGCCGCAAGCTATTTCGGTGTCGACAGGTCGTACACCGTCGCGCTGCCCACCTGCACCGCGTCGAAGGTGCTTGCCACCCAGGTGGCGATGTCGGCGTGGCCATGCCCTCCCCACATCGGACCGTGGCCGTGGTTGTTCGTGGCGATGTAGAACGCGACCCGGTGATGCGCGACGTCGTCCTGGAACTGCTTCAAGGTCGGCGTCGGGTCGGTGCCGGAGAAGCCGCCGATCGCCATAACGGCAGTGTTGGTGGACAACTCGAGCCCAGCTGCGCTCGACGACCGGTCGATGGCGGCCGACCACGGCGTGCTGGTCTCCTCCAGCATCGCGTCCAGTTCCGGGGTGTCGACGCCCCTCCCTGGCCCGCCCCACGTGCCCATCCCACGTCCGCCAGCCCGAGCCGGACCGACCGACGGTCCGCCGCCCTCGTGCGCGGCCCCGACGGTCGCGACGGCGTATGCGGCGGGTCCGGCCAGGGCGCCCGCCACCGCAACACCGAGCAACGCCAGCACGACTCCGCGACGCGGCTGGATCGCCAGCACGGCGATCAGCGCCAGCGACGCCACCACGGTGAGCACCAGCACCGACCACTTCAGAACGGGCAGCCAGTCGGCGTTGCCTTCGAGCGTCCACCAGCTCCATAGCCCCGTCGTCGCCAGCATCACCGCGAGACCAATTCGGCACCACAATGATTCACGCCGTGCCCACATCTGGCCGACACCGATCGCGAACATCGCTGCGATGGCAGGCGCGACGGACAGGCTGTAATACGGGTGGATCGTGCCCTGCATGTAGCTCAGCACCAGGCCGTCGACCAGGATCCACCCGCCGAACAGGATCGCGGCCGCCCGCACCCGGTCGGTGCGTGGGCCGCGGCCGCGCGCGACCATCACCAGGACGGTCGCCAGTAGCGCGGCGGGGATCAGCCAGCCGATCTCGAAGCCGAATTCACCGGAGAACAGCCGCGTCAGGCCCTGCGACTGGCTGCCCCATCCGCCGCCGCCGAGCGCACCGCCGCCCCGCCCGGTCGCGACGTGCACCTGGGCGCCTGCCAACGTGCCCACCTCCGCGGTCGAGGGGGTGAACGACGGATGGTTGTGGCCGAGTACCCGGGCGAACCCGTTGTAGCCGAGCACCAGGTTCATGAAGTTGTTGTCCGTCGAGCCCGCGATGTAGGGCCGCGACGACGCCGGCCACAGCAGCGTGAGCACGACGAACCAGCCGGACGCGGCCAGGAAGCCGGCCGCCGCCCCGAGCATGTGCAGCAGCCTGGTCCGCAGCGACACCGGTGCGGCGACGAGGTAGGCGGCGGCCAGTGCAGGCGCCACCATGACGCCCTCGAGCATCTTGGCGAGGAACGCCAGGCCCAGTGCGGCGCCCGCCAGCGCGAACCACCTGCCACCGTGGCTTCCCCTGGTTTGCTCCTCGCGTCCGCCGTCCAGCGCGCGCACCGTGCAGTACGCCGCGGCCGTCATCAACAGCACCATCGCCGCGTCGGGATTGTTGAACCGGAACATCAGCACGGC
Organism: Mycobacterium sp. AZCC_0083; assembly: GCF_014202335.1. Classification (GTDB taxonomy): domain Bacteria; phylum Actinomycetota; class Actinomycetes; order Mycobacteriales; family Mycobacteriaceae; genus Mycobacterium. The sequence goes on from NZ_JACHGP010000005.1 coordinate 21,591, forward strand.
CACCGGCGTCAGCGCGAGCGCAGTGCCCGCCAGCAGCCCGGTCCGTGGGCCGCTGATCCGTGCCACCGCGGCGTACAGCAGCGCGACCGAGCCGACCGCCATCAGCGCCTCTGGCACCAGCATGCTCGCGCTGCTGAACCCGAACAGTTGGCCGGAGAGCCCCATCACCCACTGCGAGAGCGGTGGCTTGTCGACGGTGATGAAGTTCCTGGTGTCCAGCGAGCCGAAGAGCAGTGCTTCCCAGTTCGTCGCACCCGCCTGGGCGGCCGCCGCGTAGAACTGGTTGCCCATCCCGTTGATGGTGATGTTCCACAGGTAGAGGACGGCGGTGCCGACCAGCAGGACGCCGAGACCGATGCGATTCCACGTGCTCGAGGAGATCCGGGCTGGCGGCGTCGGGGTGGTTTCCGAATCGGTCGGCGTCGTCTGCAGCGCGTTGAACGTGCTTGCCGCAGCATTGAACACTGTTGTCACATAGCCCAGTGACTCATTGCTACCCTGCGCCGACCTGTGAACTGGCCGAGAGACGGCTGGGGGTTGCTTCCAGCGCGTCGAACAGCGTCCACACGGCCACGCCGAACAGTGCCACGTCCTTGATCAGGAACTCGCCCGTGATCGACAGGGCGGGGAACCCACCTGCGGTCGCCTCGGTGACGCCGGGGGTAGTGAACAGGAAGCTGATGGTGCCGGTGAACAGGAGGATGGCCAGCAGGCTGCCCAGCGCCGAAACCCATGGCCACCAGGGCTTTACGGCAATTAGCACGGCCGCAGCGAGTTCGAAGACACCGAGCAGGGCCGAGAACGTGGTGACCGAGAACACACCGTACAGCCAGCTCATCAGCGGGCTGTCCGACACCAGCGGCTCGATGCCCTGCGCCTCGTACGCCATGAACTTCAGCAGCCCGAACCACGCCAGCACCACGACCAGCCCGTATCGCGCGAGTGTGCCGCCGAGGGCGTCGATGGGACGGCTCATGACAGTTGGCTCCTTTGCTCGGAATCGAACGCGTACATCTCTTCCGTGGAGCTCAGGCGCCGAACCGTTACAAGGTCAGCCGATGAGTCGGACGATCGCCCCCATCGGGATGGGCAGCCAGCCGGGCCGGTGCCTGGCCTCGTAGCCCACCTCGTAGACCGCCTTGTCGAGCTCGTAGGCGGCGAGCAGATCGGGTTGGCCGGCGGGGTCGGCCCCGCCGGCCGCCGCGTAGCCCTCGCAGAACGAGGTGCTGTTGCGTTCCACCCATTCGCGGGCCCGTGCGGCGAGCTGTTTGTCCTGCCGGGGGTCACCGCCGCGTTCGACGAGCCGTTGGTAGGCGGCGTATTCGTAGGACCGCAGCACGCCCGCGACGTCGCGCAGCGGAGAGTCGGGTCGCCTTCGGTCGACCAGCGGTTGCCCTGGCTCGCCCTCGAAGTCGATCAGCAGCCACCTTTCGGGGGTGCGCAGCACCTGGCCGAGGTGCAGGTCGCCGTGCATCCGTTGGACGGTGATCGTCTCGTCGGCCAGCTTTCGGTACCGCTCCTGGACCGTCGTGACGTACTGCTGCAGGTCCGGAACTGCCGCCGCAACGGCGTGCAGCCGGTCCAGAAGGGCGTCCGTCGGGAACGGCACCTGCGACGTGCCGAGCTCCTCGGCCAGCGTCTGGTGCACCGAGGCGACGGCCTCTCCGAGGCGATAGGACTCGCCTGCGAAGTCGCCGCCGACCTCGTCGGCGTAGAGGTCGCCCTCGGCAAACAGGTCGCGCGTGCTCGCCATCGCCATGTCCCAGCCCTCGGCCGCGTTGGCCGCGAACTCGGTCACCATGCCGAGTGCGTAGGGCTCGCCGTCGAGCACCGCTTCGTACGAGCCGAGCAGCCGGGCCACGTGTGGGTTGCCCGCACGGGCCAGCACCCGGTTGAGCTCGATGTCGGGGTTCACCCCAGGGTTGACCCGGCGGAACACCTTGAGGACGGCCGCGTCCTCGAACACCACGCTGGTGTTGCTCTGTTCGGCGCTCGACACTCGCGGCGCCTTGTCCACAGGAAGCTCGGCATCGGGTTCCCTGATGAACCGAAGCGGCCCAACCGATGCGGACCCGTCGACCAGTGCCAGCAGTTCACGGGCGGCACCAGGGTCGTACAGCGCGTCGTAGGCGGTGCGTCCGCCATGCTCCTCACCGACGGTGCCGATGGTCGCGACGTCGCTGTACTCGTCGATGGGCGCGATGCCCCAGCGGACCAGTAGCTGGTAGCGCTCGGAGGTGCCGTCGGTGTAGCCCACGTCCAACAGCACCAGGTCGATGTCGTCGCGCAGCGCCACGACATGGCCGGGCCGCACCTCGGCGAAGTCCCTGCCGCGTCCGGCGTACCAGCGTTGCGACGGCAACCAATCGGTCCACGGCAGGTGACCCGGCGCGCTCATCGAATTTCCTCCGATTCTCGTAGGGGCTCCCGGAGTTGAAACCAGTAGAACCCATGTCCAGGGAGCGTGAGCATGTAGGGCAGATGACCGATCGCGGGAAACTCGACGTGCCCGGTCAGCTCGACCGGCGAATAGCCGCTCCACTGCTGCAGATTCAGCTCGATCGGCTGCGGGAACCGGGACAGGTTGTTGACGCACACCACGGCGTCCACCTCACCGTCGCGGTCCAGCTCGCGCACGTACGCCAGCACGGACGGGTTGGAGCCGCCCAACTCCCGGAAGGTTCCGACGGCGAACGCGTCGTGTCTGCGCCGCACCGCCAGCATGGTGCGCGTCCAGTTCAACAACGAGGTGGAGGCGTCGCGCTGCGCCTCGACGTTGACCGACTGATAGCCGTAGATCGGGTCCTGATTCGGCGGCAGGTACAGCCTGCCGGGGTTCGCCGTCGAGAAGCCCGCGTTGCGGTCGGGTGTCCACTGCATCGGGGTGCGGACACCGTCACGGTCGCCGAGCCAGATGATGTCGCCCATGCCGATCTCGTCGCCGTAGTACAGCACCGGGGAGCCCGGCAGCGAGAGCAGCAGCGCAGTGAACAGTTCGATCTGATTACGGTCGTTCTCCAGAAGTGGCGCGAGCCTCCTGCGGATGCCGACGTTGGCCTTCATCCGCGGATCCTTGGCGTATTCCGCGTACATGTAGTCGCGCTCTTCGTCGGAGACCATCTCGAGCGTTAGCTCGTCGTGGTTGCGCAGGAAGATGCCCCACTGCGCCAGGTCGGGGATCGCAGGCGTCTGGGCGAGGATCTCCGAGATCGGGAACCGCGACTCACGACGCACCGCCATGAAGATGCGCGGCATCAACGGGAAGTGGAACGCCATGTGGCACTCGTCGCCGCCGGTCGCCGGATCGCCGAAGTACTCGACGACGTCCGCGGGCCACTGGTTGGCCTCGGCCAACAACACCCGGCCCGGGAACTCGTCGTCGATCACCTTGCGGCAGTGCTTCAGGAAGGCGTGCGTCTCTGGCAGGTTCTCGCAGTTGGTGCCCTCGCGCTCGAACAGGTAGGGCACGGCGTCGAGCCGGAAGCCGTCGATGCCGAGGTCGAGCCAGAACCTCAGCGCGTCGAGCATCGCCTCCTGGACGGCCGGGTTGTCGTAGTTCAGGTCGGGCTGATGGGAGAAGAACCGGTGCCAGTAGAACTGCTTGCGCACCGGATCGAACGTCCAGTTGGACTCCTCGGTGTCGACGAAGATGATCCGGGCGTCCTGGTAGAGCTGGCTGTTGTCACTCCACACGTAGAAGTCGCCGTAGGGGCCGTCCGGGTCACGGCGCGACTCCTGAAACCAGGCGTGGGAGTCCGACGTGTGGTTCATCACCAGGTCGGTGATGACCCGGATCCCCCGGCGGTGTGCGGCGTCCAGCAGGTTGACGAAGTCGTCGACGGTGCCGAACTCCGGCAGCACCTTGTAGAAGTCGCGGATGTCGTAGCCACCGTCGCGCAGCGGTGAATCGTAGAAGGGCGGCAGCCAAAGACAGTCGACGCCAAGCCATTTCAGATAGTCGAGCCGGTCGGTCAAGCCACGAAGGTCACCACAGCCATCGGAGTTCGAGTCGTTGAACGCACGGACGAGCACCTCGTAGAACACGGCGTGCTTGAACCAGGTGCGATCTTCCGGGAGCGTCCGCGCGTGGCTGTAGTCGTCCGCGTTCGGGTGCTCCACCATCCCATCGGTGCCAGTGGTTTGATCCATCAAGGTTCAAACCTACCCATCTTCTACGGTGTTGAATCCGGCTCGGTTGCCGCGTCCTTCGGCGGCAGGTCGCCCACCTCGATCTGGCCGGCCACCTCGTCGCGCAGCGCCGTGGCCGCAGCGAAGTCGCCTGCGTACCTGGTGGCGAAGTGCTCGCCCTTCCTGTTGATCTGCACGGGCCAGCGCGCGGCCCCAAGCAGTCTCAGCAGCAACACGATTGGCATCACGACGAGTTCGGCGACGAGTTCGATCAGCGACACCGCGATGAACAGCAGCGCCCCCACTGAATACAGCAAGACCTTGCCGATGCCCACCACGGCCCACACGATGAAGGCCACGGTGATCAGGATCGCCTTCAGCAGGAAGTTCCGCGGCAGACTGGAGTCCGACGGCTCGCCTTCCGGTGTGGTTTCCGCCGCCTCGGCAGGCTCGTCCGGCGAACTGTTCCATGCCTCGATCACTGACGCCCTCCGGCGCCAGGGATACCACTGGCGCCGCACGCGCCAGCGAACGCCCGCCGGATCCACGACATCTCCCGCTGCCACGCCGCTGATCTTCCCTCAGAACGCGTCGTCTGCGCTCCACCCGCGCTCGGCGACAGGTGCCGCGGTTTCGGTCAGCACCAGCCATCCCAGTGTCACGACGCCGACCAGCACGCAGACGTCGGCCGCGTTGAAGGTCGGCGACCATCCGAAGGAGACGAAGTCCACCACTGCACCGCGTAACGGCCCCGGCGCCCGGAAGACCCGGTCGGCCAGGTTGCCGACGGAGCCACCGAGTACGAGACCGAGCCCGACGGCCGCCACGGGTGACACCACGCTGCTGCCCCGCCACGCGACGGCGCAGACGACGGCACAGACCAGCAGCGTCAACAACGCAGGCTGACTCTCACCCCAGGCCAGCGCCCCACCCGAGTTCCTGATCAGGAGGCACGACACCGATTCGCCGAACAGCCACACCCGTTCGCCAGGAGTCAGCACGCCCACCGCAACGGATTTGGTGACGACGTCGACGACAAGCACCACGGCCGCGGTCATCACGAACAGCGCAGACCTACTCCCTCGTCGCGCGCTCACTCGCCCATCATGTTCGGCGACGGCCACGCGGCCGTATCTCGAGGTGACGCGCAGATGAACGGCAAACGTCGAAGTCACGGCGCGCTACTGCAGGAAGCGAGCGGCCTCTGAACGGAGGTAGCGCCCCGAGTTGGCCTGCCGGAAGCCGATCGCGCCACCGCTCGCGGTGATCGCCAGCAGCCCAGCGACACCGGGCAGCGCGACGATGGCCAGCTCGCCAACCCGCGCAGTGCGGAGGTACTGCGGGAAGCCCTGCCGATAGGCGGTGTTGCCCATCGGCGCGGTGCTGCTGCCTGGGACGGCCTCGCCTGCCTGCACCGAGCCCTGCGTGACGGAACGTCCCTGCGGGGCACGCACGCCTGCGGTTCCGACGCCGAGCACCGGCGCCCCCGCACCCGTAGGCACCAGTTCGGCCAGCGGGCGCGGCGGGCCAAGCTTGATGGCGGGAAACGCCGTCGGTGCTTGCAGCACAGGCAGATCGGGCGAACCATCCGGCTTCGGGGCAAGGCCGGTGCCACCGCCCGCGGAGTCGACGACGGGCTCCTCCTCCATGATCTTGAGGGTCGGCTTCGGCCGCGGGTTGTACGGCGCGTAAGCCTCCGACGCCAAGGCGTTGAGGTTGGAGAACGTGTCCTGGACGGACGAGTAGGCGGATTGTGGGTCGGTCAGATTGATCGACCACTGCGTATCGGACGTGCCGGGGACCGTCGGCACCGGAACGGAGATGGGTGGCGCACCGGGAAGCGCGATGTCGGCGCTGCTGCCAACCAACTTCTTCTCTGGGGCTTGCTGGTCGGGATCGGCCTTGGGCAGGCTAGGGATCTTGAAGGTGGGCTTGGGCAGTTGGCCAGGCGGCCTGCCGTTGCCGAAGATGCTGCGCGGCCGCTGCAGGGCATCACGCAGGTGATCGAGCGGACCCCGTGGCGCCGATGACGGCCCCGGCTCGGGCTCGCTGGTCTGGCCCGGATCGGGAGAGGTGCCCGTGTCGTCGGGATCGGCACCCGCGATGCCGGCACCCAGGCCGCTGAGCACGACGGTCGCGCAGAGCACGCCCAGGCATCGCGCAAGGCGGTTGACGACGGTCGGCACAACCCTCTCGTTTCTGGTGAACGGATGTCGGCTACGGAGCGAACGTTTAGCTGATTCTGGCACATTTGACTGGTCGGACCCAAGGACGCCGGTTGCCAGACCCCCGCCCTGTAGGGTCGCCGACGTGGCCTCCCGTGACCATGGTGACCCGGGCGATGCCCCGTCCGTCCCAGCTCCGCTGAACCCCGTCGTCAATTCCGTGCGCCCGTCGGCAGCGGAGGAGGCCCGGACCATCGCGGCGTCGACCAACACCGCAACGCTGGCGTCGTTGACCGCCGCAGGCGATCCGTGGGCGTCGTTCGTCACGTACGGCCTGCACGGTGGCGCGCCGGTGCTCTGTCTGTCCAACATGGCCGAACATGGCCGCAACCTCACCGGTGATCAGCGGGCCAGCCTGTCGATCGTCGCGCCGGCAACCGAAGGCGATCCGCTCGCCAACGGGCGCATCACGCTGGCCGGTGTGGTCGAGCGGCCATCGGGCGACGAGCAAGCCGCCGCGCGGCAGGCACACCTCGATGCCGTGCCCGCCGCCAAGTACTACGTCGACTACGGCGACTTCACCCTGTGGGTGCTGCGCGTGCACCGGGTCCGCTGGGTGGGCGGCTACGGCCGGATGGACTCCGCCACCGCTGAGGACTACGCCGCAGCCCAGCCCGATCCGGTCAAGCCCACCGCCAAGGGCGCGATCGAGCACCTCAACGCCGACCACGCGGCGGCTCTGTTGGCGATGGCACGCACGCTCGGCGGCTACCCCGACACCGCGGACGCCACCTGCACCGGCGCCGACCGCTATGGGCTGGATCTGCGGGTGACCACCGAGCGCGGCGTGGCCTACACCAGGGTCGGCTACGCGGCGCCGATTGACTCGATGAACGAATTGCGTGCTGCCACAGTCGAGTTGGCGCAACGGGCCCGAGAGGGCTGACCGCTTCGCCTTCTTTCGGTGCGGGCCGATACGATCGCCGTATGCCCGACCGCCCGGATTCCTGGCAAGCCGCCTTCGACCTGGTCCGCACCCGTGGGCACGAGCGCCGCGACGAGCCGTTCAAGTTGGCCAGCGGCCAGCTCAGCCACGATTACATCGACGGCAAGTTCGCCGTCAACACCGGGGACCGGCTGGCGACCGTCAGCCGAGCCATCGCCGACCTCGCCGCCAAGAGCGGCATCGAATTCGACGCCGTCGGTGGCCTCACCATGGGCGCCGACCCGCTGGCGATCGGGATCGCACTGGTGACCGGCAAGGCCTGGTTCTCGGTCCGCAAGGAGCAGAAGCAGCGCGGCCACGAGCAGTGGGTCGAGGGCACCCGACTCGAACCGGGCACCCGCGTCCTGTTGGTCGACGACGTGATCAGCACCGGAGGCTCGACCGAGAAGGCCCTCGAGCGGATCCTCCCGCTCGGGGTGGTCGTGACGGGTGTGATCCCGATGGTCGACCGCGGTGACGTCGCGGCCAAGCGGTTCGCCGCGCGCGGCATCCCCTTCGCGGCGCTGGTCACCTACCGGGATCTGGGCATCGATCCGGTTCGCGACGTCTGACCGGTCGGTCTCAGCCGATCGCGTTGGCCCAGTTGGCCTTTAGGTACTCGGTCGCCGCCTTGTCCTGCTCCACCGAGACGAACGTCGCCGCCCCGTCGACCGGTGGCAGCACCCGGTAGGCCGCGTGGTCGATGGTGCCCTTGGTGACCATCGTGTCGGCGCGCACTGGACGGGCGCCGCCCTGCAGGTAGAGGTTCTGGCCCTCGTCGCTGTAGAGGAACTCCTGCCACAGCCGGGCCGCGGCCGGGTGCGGCGCATCCTTGCTGACCGCCTGGAAGTAGTACCCGGCCACCGCCGCGTTGGGCGGGATGACCACCTGCCAGGACGGCAGCTTCCTGGTCTCGGCGACGTTGAGGTAGTCCCAATCGATCACCACGGGGGTCTCGCCCGACTCGATGGTCGCGGGGGTCGGGTCGATCGGCAGGAAATTGCCCGCCTGGCGCAGCTTGCGGAAGAACTCGACGCCGGGGGCGATGTCGTCGGGCGAGCCGCCCTGCGACACCGACACCATCATCACGCCCAAGAAGGCCGCGCCGGAGTGCGTCGGGTCGCCGTTCAGCGCGACCTTGCCTGCAAACTCCGGCTTCAGCAGGTCGTTCACGCCCGTGATCGGCGGCACCTTGGACGAGTCGAACCCGATCGACATGTAGCCGCCGTAGTCGTTGACCCAGGCGCCGTCGGGATCCTTGAACGCATCGGAGACGTCACCGAACGTCGCCACCCGGTACGGCGCGAACAGCGCGGTGTTGGCCAGCGCCGCCGACTGGCCGAGGTCGAACACGTCCGGCGCGCCTGCCTTGCCCTTCTGCTGGTTGGCGTTGTCGATCTCGCCCTGGCTGGTGGCGTCGGGCTGCGCGGAGGTGACGTCGATGCCGTACTTGTCACCGAACGCCTTGATGATGGCGCCGTAGTTGGCCCAGTCCGGCGGCAGGGCGATGACGTTGAGCTTGCCTTCCTTCTTGGCGGCCGCCACCAGCCCGTCGATTCCGCCGAAGTCGGCAGCAGAGGTCGCCTCGCTCGCCTTGACGCCCGATCCGGTGGTCTCGCCGTCGCCGTCCTTCTCCGGCGACGCGCACGCGGCGAGCAGGACGAGGGCGCTCACAGCCGCCACGAGCCGAGATTTGTTCATTGCCGCGGACCCTACCTGGGGTTCCTGCACGCTTCCGCGAGTTCGTGACAGGCCAAGGCGCTCGCCGCCACGCCGCGTCAATTTGCGCTCTATCGCACGTTTGCCCAGGTAGCCGCCTACCATCACGGGGTGGCGGAAAGTGGGGCCTCCGGCGACTCCGATTCAGGAGGGGACTACCGGTTGGACGAGCCGGTCGACACCGACCGGCTGGCCATTCCGACGCAGGAAGACCTCGCAGATCCCGAATCCGAGGCGGCGGCCGAGGATTTCGGCTACCTGCTTGGCGACCAGGCGGACGAACAAAGACAGGTCGACGGCGCAGCGCCCGATGATCGCTGGGATGGCGCCGGGTGGACGGGCTGGGAGAACACGCGCCCGCTCGACCCCGAGTCCAGCGGCGAGCTGTACGGGGACCAATATGCAGACCAGCACGACGACCCGTGGGTGGACCAGTACACAGACGAGTACGCGGACCCCGACGACGACCGTTTCGACGCCTTCAACGCGAATACCTGGCACTTCAAGGCCGCGCCGCCGCCGTGGTATCGGACTCGACAGGCCCTGATCGCGCTGGCCGCGGTTGCCGCGGCGATCGTCGCGCTGGTCGTGTCGGTCGTCCTGCTCGCCTTGGGCGGCCCGTCGGACACCGACGACACCCCGGCCACCGATACCTCGTCCACCCCGACCACGGCCGCAAGCACCCCGGACACCACCAGCGCACTGCCGCCCCCGCCACCACCACCCCCGCCGGAGACGTCGGCGTCGTCGGTCGCGCCACCGGTGTACAACGGGCCGCGCTATCAACCGCGGCAGACCAAGCCGCCCGAGATCGGCGTCACCCGCACGCCGGTGACCCGGACGCAGATCAGCGTTGCCCCGCAACCACGCCCGGGCTCGCAGCACCGATGACCGGTTTCGACGCCGAAGCGTCGTTCTCCGCGTCCGGCGTGGCCATCCTCGCCACGGCCGGTTCGGACGCCGTCCCGCACGTCGTCCCGGTGGTCTTCGCAGTCAGCAGCGGATCGGACGGCGCCAAGATCTACACCGCGGTCGACGCCAAGCGAAAGTCGACCCATCGGCTGCGCCGCCTTGCCAACATCGCGGCCAATCCGCGGGTCAGCCTGCTCGTCGACCACTACGACGAGGACTGGACGCAACTGTGGTGGGTGCGCGCCGACGGGGTCGCCGAGATCCACGAAACGGGCGAGGAAATGGCGGCCGGGTACGCGTTGCTGCGCCACAAATACCGTCAGTACGACCGTATTGCATTGGACGGCCCGGTGGTGACCGTCGACGTGCAGCGCTGGTCGTCCTGGCAGGCCTAGCAGTGTTTGCTGGAAACTGAACGGTTGCGCAAGAGTCGATTGCCGGACAAGCGCACGACGAACGCGCACCTAGTTCCATTACTGCCATCCGTCGATAAATTTCTGCCAGCGGAATTAAACCCCTGACCTGTTGGTTTAATCAGTCAGGCCAGCTCGAGACTTCTCGAGCGGGTAGGGGAAGCATCCGAACCGCGACACCGGCACCACGGCTCGAGGACGGATGAAGAGGAAGAAAGAAGCAAGCAGAATGAAGAACCTTGGATTTGCCACCATCGTCGCCAGCGGTCTGGTGGCGGCCGTCCTCGGGCTCGCAGCGCCCGCCGACGCCGCACCGAGCGGACCGGGCAGCGCCCAAGACACCATTAGCAAGCTCGAAGCGCAGGGCTACAACGTGATCATCAATCACGTGGGCAGCACCCCGCTGCAGGAGGCGTCCGTAGTCGCGGTTCGCCCAGGACAGACCTTCAGTCGCACCGACTCCGGAAACCCCGGAGACGACCTGGCGACCACGGTCCTCGACAAGACCGTCTACGTAGACGTCAAGTAAGCCGCAACATCGAAGAGGGGCATCCCGAAAGGGGTGCCCCTCTTTCGTGTCTGGTGACCCTTGTGCCCGTCCCCGGTTTGGGTGAATGGTGGACCGATCCGGCCCGAGGGGACGTCATGGCAGAGAAGACGAACACAACCCAACTCAACGGAGCCGCCCCCACCGCGGACGGTCCGGCCTCCATCCGCAACGTGGCACTCGTCGGACCATCCGGCGGCGGCAAGACCACCCTCGTCGAAACCCTGCTGGTCGCCACCCGCGTGCTGACCCGCGCGGGATCGATCGCCGACGGCACCACGGTCTGCGACTGCGACGATGCCGAGATCGAACAGCAGCGTTCGGTCGGTTTGGCGTTGGCATCGCTGATGCACGAGGGCGTCAAGGTCAATCTGATCGACACACCCGGCTACGCCGACTTCGTCGGCGAGTTGCGGGCGGGCCTGCGCGCGGCGGACTGCGCGCTGTTCGTGATCGCCGCAAACGAGGGTGTCGACGAGCCGACCAGGTCGCTGTGGCTGGAGTGCAGTCGCGTCGGCATGCCGCGTGCAGTGGTGATCACCAAGCTCGACCACGCCCGCGCCGACTTCGACGGCGCGGTGGCGGCCGCCCGGAACGCGTTCGGCGACAACGTCGTTCCGCTCTGCGTGCCCGGCGACGATTGTGTGGTGGGACTGTTGTCCGCCGCGGGCGACGACGCGGTCGCCGAGCTGCGCGGCACCCTGATCGAGGGCATCATCGAGGAGTCCGAGGACGAGACGCTGATGGAGCGCTACCTCGGCGGCGAGGACGTCGAGGCGTCCCTGTTGAACGACGACCTCGAGAAGGCCATCGCCAAGGCGTCGTTCTTTCCGGTGCTCCCGGTGTGCAGCACCAGCGGTGTCGGCACGGCGGAGTTGCTGGACGTCATCGTCACTGGATTTCCCCCTCCCTCAGAGCATCCGACGCCCGAGGTGTTCACCCCCGCCGGTGCCGTGCGGGCACCGCTGGCCTGCGATCCCTCCGGCGCGCTGCTCGCCGAGGTGGTGAAGACGACGTCGGACCCCTACGTCGGCAGAGTCAGCCTGGTCCGGGTGTTCTCCGGCACCATAAGGCCCGACATGACCGTCCATGTGTCGGGCCATTTCACGTCGTTCTTCGGGACCTCGCCCGGTCGCACCACAGGAGGGGACCACGACGAGGACGAGCGGATCGGCGCCCTGTCGTTCCCGCTCGGGAAGCGGCAGCGTGTCGCAGGATCGGCAGTGGCGGGCGACATCTGCGCCATCGGCAGGCTCAGCCGCGCCGAGACTGGAGACACGTTGTCGGACAAGGACCGCCCCCTGGTGCTCAAGCCGTGGACCATGCCTGAGCCCCTGCTGCCCATAGCCGTTCAACCGCACGCGAAGACCGACGAGGACAAGTTGGCGGTCGGCCTGCAACGCCTCGGCGCCGAGGACCCGACGCTGCGGATCGAGCAGAATCCCGAGACGCATCAGATCGTGCTGTGGTGCATGGGCGAGGCGCATGCCGGGGTGGTGCTCGACGGGCTGGCCAAGCGGTACGGCGTCTCCGTCGACACCGTGGACGTGCGAATCCCGTTGCGGGAGACGCTCGGTGGTACCGCCAAGGGTCACGGCAGGCACGTCAAGCAGTCCGGCGGCCACGGCCAGTACGCCGTCTGCGACATCGAGGTGGCACCGTTGCCGCAAGGGTCCGGATTTGAGTTCGTCGACAAGGTGGTCGGCGGCGCGGTGCCCCGGCAGTTCATCCCGAGCGTGGAGAAGGGCGTCCGTGCGCAGATGGAGAAGGGGGTCGGTGCCGGCTACCCGATGGTCGACATCCGGGTGACGCTGCTCGACGGTAAGTCGCACAGCGTCGACTCGTCGGACTTCGCGTTCCAGTCCGCTGGCGGGCTGGCGCTGCGCGAAGCCGCCGCGGCAACGACCTTGAACCTGCTCGAGCCGGTCGACGCGGTCTCGGTGGTGATCCCCGACGCTCTGGTCGGCGCCGTGATGAGCGACCTGTCCAGTCGTCGCGGGCGCGTGCTTGGCACCGAGTCTGGCGACGATGACCGCACCGTCGTGAACGCCGAGATCCCCGAGGTCGAGCTGGTCCGCTACGCCATCGACCTGCGCGCGCTGTCGCACGGCGCGGGCTCCTTCACCCGCTCCTTCGCCAGGTACGAACCCATGCCAGAATCAGCCGCCGCCAAGTTGAAGGTGGGCGCCTGAACGGACGGGATACCGACATGGCACTGCGCATCATCCAGTGGGGCACCGGCGCCGTCGGCAAGGAGGTGCTCAAGGGCATCCTCGATCCCAGGTCCGGGCTCGAATTGGCCGGCGTCAGAGTGTATTCCGACGACAAGGACGGCGTCGACGCCGGCGTGCTGCTCGGCACGGACCCCGTCGGCATCACCGCATCGAAGGACGTCGAACGCGTCCTGGCCGTCGACGCCGACTGCGTGGTGTACACACCGAGGCTCACTGACCTCGACGAGGTGTGCGCCATTCTGGCCAGCGGCAAGAACGTCGTCACGACGGCGTTCCTGTTCCACCCGAACCGCCTCCCCGCCGCCGATCGCGACCGCCTACTCGCCGCGTGCCACGCAGGTGGCGTCAGCGTGCACGGCTGCGGGCTGAACCCCGGCAACCTGTCGGGGGCGTTGCCCCTGGCGTTGACCGGGATGAGCCGCACCATCGACACGCTGACGCTGCAGGAGCGGGCCGACTGGTCGGTCTACGACAGCACCGCGATCACGTTCGACAACATGCGCTTTGGACAGCCCGTCGACGAGATCAGCACCCATGCAAACGAATTCCTCGCGTTCAACAGCTCGATCTTCACCGAGCAGGTGTGGCTTCTCGCGGATGCCCTGAACGCGGGCCTCGACGAGGTGACTGCGACGGTGGAGGCGGTCGCCGCCGAACACGACCACGAGATCTTCGACCGCGTGCTGCACGCAGGGACTACCTCCGGGCAGCGGTGGAACTGGGTGGGCCGCCGCGACGGCGAGCCGCTGATCGAGATCGAAGCGCTGTGGACGGTCGGCAACGAGTACCCGAAGCACTGGCCCAAGCCGAAGCACGGCTGGACGTTGACCATCGAGGGCGACCCGTCGATGCGCACCCACTTCATGTCGGTCGCGAGCTTCAGCCGCGACGCCACCATGCTCGAACACGTCAACTCCGCGAACGTGGCCACGGGGATGCAGATACTGAACGCGGTACCCGCGGTGTGCGCCGCCGCACCCGGCTTCGCGACGACGGCGACGCTGCCACAGGTGCGCAGCATCATCGGCTTCGGCCACGCCTAAGCCTCCGCATGCATCTTGGCGTTGAGACAGCGCTCAGGGCGTGGCCTTCTCGCACTTCTGCGCCGCGCGCGCTTCCTCAACGTCGAAGGTGAGGTAGGCGCCTGAAGGACGCGACACCGACATGGTGCTGCGCCAAACGCCCCGTCAAACAACCGCCGTCGATCCTGCGCTCACGGCGCGGGCCACTCGCACTTCTGCTCCCTCGCCGCAGAATCGACCGCGCGATTGCGCCCCCACATACGCCGAGACTCAGAGCAGGCCGAGCAGCTCCAGGTCGGTGATGTACTTGACGATCACCGGCGCGGAGATATGCGGAATGTCCTTGTCCGGGCCGATCTTCGCTTCCTGCACCGCCGCGCGGAACCTGTCCGTCGGCGCGATGGACCCGTTGAACGGGTGATCCGGCGTCTGGTAGTTGTGCAGCAACGGCAGCAGCGACGCGGCCCGTTGCTTCTCGGGCAGTGCCCGCAGCGTGGTCTCGAACCGGGTCAGCCAGTCGCCGTAGGAGTCGATGCGGCGGATCGGGTGGCCCGCTTCGACCAGCCAGTCGACGAACTCGTCCATGCCGATGCCGTCGTCGTACGGGTTCATCACGTGGTAGGTCTCGAAGCCCTCGCATACGTTGACGCCCAGCGTGGAGATCGCCTCGGCGATGAACTCGACGGGCAGTCCGTCGTAGTGCGCCCGCTGCCGCTTGCCGTCGGCACCCAACTCGTAGAACGAGTACGGCGCGACACCCGTCGCCACCAGGCTGAGCATCATCCTGGTGAACATGTCTGGCAGGTTGAGCTGCCCGGCGTAGGTGGTGTCGGCAAGGATCATGTCGCAGCGGAACACCGAGGCGGGCAGTCCGAACTGCTGATTCGCCTCGCGCAGAAGGACTTCACCGCCCCACTTGCTGTTGCCGTAGCCATTGGCGTAGCTGTCGTCGACCGTGCGCGTTGCGCTGACGACGCGGACGTCGGCGTCCTCGGTATTGTCGGCGGGGTTGATCCCCGCGCCGACGGCGATCGTGGACACGTAGACGAACGGCTTGATCTTCGTCGTCAACGCGATCCGGATCAGCTCCGCGGTGCCCACCACGTTCGGCCCGAACAGCTGGCTGTAGGGCAGCACGTGGTTGACCAACGCGGCGGGGTCGACGATCAGGTCGACGGTGTCGGCCAGCCGCTGCCAGGTCGTGTCATCGAGGCCGAGGTTGGCCTCGCCCTTGTCGCCGGCCAAGACCTCCAGGTGCTCGGCGGCCAAACCCCGGTAGTGCGCAAGGAGTTTCGGGTCACCGCTGTCGAACGTCGCGTCCAGCCGCGCTCGCGCTTCGTCATCGCTCTTGGCGCGGACGATGCAGATGACCTTGCCGTCCACCATGTCCATCCGCTCCAGCCACTCCAGGGCCAGGTAGCGGCCGAGGAATCCGGTGGCGCCGGTGAGCAGCACGGTCCTGATCTCGGACGCTGGACCGGGCAGTGACGTTGCCGCGGAGAGGGTTTCAGCATCGATGAACTTGTCGAGCGTCAGATCGCTGGCGTGCGCCTCGGTCGCGTCACGGCCGTGCACGGACGCGTAGGTCGGCCGCTTGATGCCGCCCGCCCGCTCCGCCTCGACGTATGCGGCGATGGCGGCCAGGTCGGACGCCGGGCTGACGATCGCGCCGACGGGGACGTCGACCCCGAAGATTTCGTGCAGCAGGTTGGCGAACGTCAACGCCGACAACGAGTCTCCACCCAGATCGGTGAACTGTGCGTCGGCCTGCACGTCTGCGGCGGCCGCGCCGAGCAGCGCGGTAGCGGCCCGACTGATGGTCTCGAGGACGGGGCGGTCGGCGCCGCTCTGCCGCAGCGCGCGCAGTTCGCCGGCCTGACCGTCGGCCAGATCGACGTAGAGCTGTTCGAGCTGCTCGCCGTAACGTTCCTTGAGCCGTGGCCACGCCAGCTTCCGGATACCGGTGAGCAGACCGTTCTCGAGGGTGAAAGGCGTTGTCTCGATGACAAAGTCGCGCGGGATCTCGTAGGACTGCAGGTCCGCTGAGCGGGCCGCATCCTTCAACGACGCACTGATGGCCGGCTTCAACTCGTCGGCGGAGTAGCGGGACACCGCGTCCTCGCTCGGCACGACGACGGCCAGCAGGTAGGGCCGCGCACTGTTGCCGTAGATGTAGATCTGGTTCACCAGCGGGCTGTCCCCGAACGCCGCCTCGAGCTTCGACACGGCGACGAACTCACCCTGGGACAGCTTGAGCACGTTGTTGCGTCGGTCCACGTACTTCACCTGGTCGGGGCCGAGCTCGGCGACGACGTCGCCGGTGCGGTAGTAGCCGTCGGCGTCGAACACCTCGGCGGTGACCTCGGGGCGCTTGTAGTAGCCGGGGAACAGCTGGTCGGACTTGACCAGTAGCTCACCGCGGGGGTGCGGCACGTCGGTGCCGAAGTAGCCCAGTTCGGGGACGTCGACAAGCTTGTAGTCGATCACCGGTGGGCGCCGGATCTGGCCGTCGACGAACACCGCGCCTGCCTCGGTCGAGCCGTAGCCCTCCCCAAGATGCATGTCGAGGAACGCCTCGACCCATGCCCTCAGCTCGGGCGAGATCGGTGCCGAGGCGGTGAAGGCGGTGACGAAACGGCCGCCGAGCAGGCTCTGGCGCAGATCGACCATGACCTGTTCTTCTCCTGCGGCGTCGACGACTCCGCGCCGGTCGACCTCGCTGACGTACTCCTGGTAGAGCATGTCCCAGATGCGCGGAACGTAGTTGAGCTGAGTGGGCCGGGCCATGGCCAGGTCCTCGAGGAACGTGGACAGGTCGCTGCGGGCGGCGAAGTAGACGGTGCCGCCGGACGACAGCGCGCCGTACAGGACGCCGCGGCCCATCACATGGCTCATCGGCAGGAAGGCCAAGACGATGCCCGGCACCACGCCCTGCTTCTCGTCCCAGTGGGTGTTGGCTGCCGACTTCCACATGGTGGCGACCTTCTGCTCCGGATACATCGCGCCCTTGGGCGCCCCGGTGCTGCCGGAGGTGTAGATCAGCAGGGCCAGCGGATCGTCACCGTCGGCGGTGACTCCACGTGGGGCGGGGAGGTCCCGTCCACGGGTCAGCACGTCGGCGAGGGTCTCGACGGTCACCGGGGTGCCCGCCAGTCGCATCTTGGCCGCATCGAGTGCGTCGCGCTGATCGTCGATCGCGGATTGGAAGTCGAACACCACCAGCCGCGCCGGAGCGTGCCCGGAGAGGATCAGCTCGACCGCATCGTCGACGTAGTCGATGCTCGACGCGATCAGCACCGGCTCAGTCTCGGCGATGATCGGTTGGAGCTGAGCCTGGGGGGCGCTGGTCTGCAACGGCACTGACACCGCGCCCAGTTGGGTCAGCGCAATGTCGATGACGGTGTAGTCGACGCTGGTGAAACCAAGGATGGCGACGCGGTCGCCGGGCCGGATCGGGTCGTTGCGCAGGGCGGCACCGAAGGCCTGGACCCGCTCCCACAGCCGGCCGTAGCTGACGGTGTCGAACCGCGGAAGCAGTTGGGCCGTGGTGCGGCCGGTACCGTCGGTGACGTACTCGACTGCCCGCTGGCCGAGGGCGGGTCGCTCGGCGTAGCCCTCGAGGACGGTGCGGACGAGATCGGGCAGACGCAGCCCTGGCTGAACGGCAGCGGCACTGACGGCTTCGTCTGGCTTGGCGGCGGCGAATTCTTCGTCGGTGGCGTACAGGTCGGCGATGCGGCGCTCGAGGCGCGCTTCGCGAGAATCGGTAGACATAAGGAGTCCTCTACGTAATTGCAT
Organism: Mycobacterium sp. AZCC_0083; assembly: GCF_014202335.1. GTDB lineage: Bacteria > Actinomycetota > Actinomycetes > Mycobacteriales > Mycobacteriaceae > Mycobacterium. The sequence continues at coordinate 39,514 of NZ_JACHGP010000005.1, forward strand.
GGAAAGTCTTGCGTGGGAGGCTTCGCTACCTCACCCAGCCGACACAACGTTAGCAAAACTAAAGATATGCCCCAAACGGCTGACCTGGCAGTTCCCTGTGAGGGAACACACTCGCCAGGCAGTTCGTTACGGGGGCTAAGTAACTACGAAAGGCAGACGATGACCCGTACCAATGACGACACGTGGGACCTTGCGACCAGCGTGGGAGCCACGGCGACCATGGTGGCGGCCGCTCGAGCGGTCGCCACGAAGGCCGATCAGCTCGACGACCCGTTCGCCGAGCCGCTGGTGCGTGCGGTCGGTGTGGACTTCCTCACACGGTGGGTCACCGGCGAGCTGAACGTCGACGACATCGAGGTCGGGGGCGCCGGCTGGGGTCTGGCGCAGATGCCCGCCGCGATGGCGGCCCGCACCCGGTACTTCGACGCCTTCTTCTCCGAGGCTGCCGACGCAGGCATCCGCCAGACCGTGATCCTGGCCTCCGGTCTCGACGCCCGCGCCTACCGACTGGACTGGCCCGCAGGCACGACGGTGTTCGAGATCGACCAGCCCGAGGTCATCGAATTCAAGACGACAACGCTGGAAGGCCTCGGCGTCAAGCCAAAGACCACCCTCCGGACGGTCGCCATCGACCTGCGCGATGACTGGCAGAGCGCGCTGCTGGCGGCGGGGTTCGACCCGACCAAGCCGTCGGCATGGATCGCCGAGGGGCTGTTCGGCTATCTGCCACCCGAGGCGCAGGACCGGCTGCTGGACGCCGTCACCTCGCTCAGCGCGCCCGGTAGCCGGCTGGGCTCGGAGGCCGTACCGAACATCGGCGACGTCGACTACGACGCAGCCAGGGAGAAGATGCGGGAGGCCACCGACAAGTGGCGCGAGCACGGCTTCGACCTCGACTTCTCCGAACTGGGGTTCGAGGGCGAGCGCCACGAGGTCGGCGAGTACCTGGACGCACGGGGCTGGCAGTCGGTCGGCACGCCGATGAGCGAACTGTTGGTGATCAACGGGTTTCCGGCGATACCGCCGCCCGACGACGACCAGCCGACGATGAACGGCGTCGTCTACTACACCTCGAAGCGCTGAGTTGATCCCTCGCTGCGCGGCGTGACCTCACGCCGCGCGGCGCGCGATCTTCATCTCCAGTTCGGCTTCGTAGGCCCCTTCGTCGCGGCCTAGGGCGACGGTCGCGGCGGTCATCGCGGCGACCGCGACGGCCAACGCGATGGCCTCGTACCGGCCGGCCTCCAGGTCCTCGCCGAGTACCAGCGCGCCCAACAGGACGGCGACCACCGGTTCGAGCACCAGCATCGTCGGCACCGACGTCTGCAGTGCACCGGCGTGAAAGGCCGACTGCTGCAACAGCGTTGCGATGACGCCGAGCACCACGAGGGCATACGGCGCCGGGGTGGCCAGCAGTGCCAGCACTCCCCGCTCCCCGGCGATGTGCATGTTGATCTTGGTCACCACGGCGACCACGCCGAACAACACACCCACGGACACGGCCAGCAGCACGGCGCGCTGCCAGCCCCCGACCCGCACGGCCACCACGACGCAGCAGACGATGATCACGCCGCACACGCTCGCGACGATGGCGGCGACGGGCAACGACGCCAAGCTGTCCTGTGGACCAGGACGGGCCAGCAGCACGAAGACTGCGAGCCCGATCGTGAGCAGCCCGGCCCACAGCCATTCCCCGCGCGTGACGCGTCGCCCCGCCAGCCGCGCGCTCAGAGGGAGGGCGAACAGCAGGGCCGACACCAGGATCGGCTGAACCAGGATCAGGGAGCCCTTGATGAGGGCGAGCGCCTGGAACACGTAGCCAAGCACCGCGGCCCCGGTGCCCGCCCACCACACCGGGCTGCGCAACAACGTGGTGACCATGACGGCGCTGACGCCATCCTCGGACGGCAGGCTCATGGTGGCGCGCTGACGGATGACGATGCCGACCGCCATGAAGACGGCGGCGCACAGCGCCAGGACGATGACGAGTCCATGGCCCACCAACGTCCTCGATATCCCTTCAACTGCTATGCGGCAGGGCCGTGGTGGAACCTGCTACCTACAACGTAGAGGTGTCGTCAGCTGGCTTCGACTCGAGCGTCCTGCTCGGCTGCGGGCTTGACCTTGGGCGTGGGCTCGAGTTTGTCGGTCACCTTGGCCACCGCGACGTCGACCTTGGTAACCGCGGCGTCGCACAGGTCGCGGACCTTGTCGCCCGCAGTGTCGACGTCATCCGCCGCGCTGAGCAGGTGGGCCCGGACGTTCAGCCGCAGCCGCTCCACCCTGGCGCGGATTCGGCCACGCAACCGGTCGTCGACCTCGACGGTGACGTAGGGCAATACCTTGATCCGCATATCGGCTCCCATGGGTGACGAATGCCATCAGAGTAGTCGGATCAGGCGAGTACCGCCGCCAGGTCGCTCCGCTCCCGGCGGTCACTGGGATCAGCCGACTTCGTAGGCCTCGCGCGAGATGCGGAAGTAGTGCCCGGTGGTGCTGTCGGCGCACGCCATTGCGGAGGGCTCGCTAGCGCAGGTGATCGCGCCGACGGTCTGGGTCTGGCCGTAGCCAAGGGTGTGGTCCAACGCGGGAAGTTCCTGGGCGTAGCAGTCGAAGACGGCTTCCCCGCCCTGCTCCAGCTTGAATCGGGAGCCCCAACTCAGATGGCAGTTCGGCGATCGAGGCGGCGCCGTCCAGCTGTAGTCGGCGATATCGCACCGGACGCTGTTCTGCCCGTCGTAGGCGAACATCGCGCAGCGGATGTTTCCCGACGGGGACTGGAACGGTCCCGTCGACGCATTGCCCGCCACCACGGCCGTCGTTGGCGCCGGCGCATACGGCGTGACGGTGACCGTCGGTGCGGCAACTGGCGTCGCGGCCGGAGCCGGTGACGGTGCCTGCGTCGACGTGATCGGCGCCCATGTCGCGGGCGCCACCGGGGTGGCCTGGACGGCGGTCGAAACGGTCCGCGAGCAACCGGCCGCCAGCACCGCGCCCAGCGCGACGATCAACACCACGTTGCGCATCGCACCAGATCTTGGATTCATGTCCCTTGGCCTTCCTCATCGTCGAACATGTTGGGGTACTTGACGCAAGGGTGCGGGGAAGGCCTTGGAGGAATCTTGGCGACCAGCGAACGGACACGATGACCCACGACCTCGAAGACACCATCTTGGCGCGTCGCTCGTCGCGCATGTTCCTGCGTGACAAGCAGGTACCCAAACAGCTCGTCACGGAGGCACTCGAGCTGGCCATCCATGCGCCGTCGAACTCGAATGTCCAACCGTGGCATGTGGTGTTCGCGTCTGGTCGGGCTCGCGACCGGCTGGTCGAGGCACTGCTCGTGGACGCCCGGTCGAGCGCCCCCAAGGTGCCGCCGCTCCCCGACGCGTTCGCGCATGCCCGCAGTGACCTTGGCGCGGCCGTGTACGGATCGATGGGGATCGCGCGGCACGATTCCGAAGCCAGACGCATTGCGGTGCTTCGCAATTGGGAGTTCTTCCGGGCACCGCTGGCAGGCGTCGTGTGCATGCACCGCGACCTGGACTACGTGGACGCCATCGGCGTCGGGCTGTTCCTGCAGACACTGCTGCTCGGGCTGACCGCGCGGGGCCTCGGCACTTGCGTGCAGGTGTCGATCGCCGGCTACCCCGAGACGATCCGCGAACAGCTGGGCATCGGCGAGGAGATGCGCATTCTGTGCGGCCTTGCCGTCGGCTACCCCGACCCCGACTTTCCTGGCAATTCGCTCCGTGTCGCGGAATCCCCTGGAGGACAACGTCGTGTTCGTCGAGAGCTGAACGGGCAGAGGGACGCCGGACACGGCTGACGTCGGCGCGTAGCGTCGGTTCCATGACCACGCTTTCAGATACCAAGGTCGCCTCGGCACTGGACCGGATGTACGCCGCGTCCCAGGCGCAGATGTCGACGCTTCGCGACCGATTTGGCAACGTCGACATGGCTACGGCCACCGCGCAGGAACGCGCCGACGCACTCAGCGACGTCTACATGCCCGTCACGCCAGAAGCAGGCCGGCTGCTGTACTCCCTGGTTCGGGCCACGCGGCCCGAGACGGTCGTCGAGTTCGGAATGTCGCTGGGGCTGTCCGGCATCCACCTCGCCTCCGCCGTGCGCGACAACGGCAGTGGCCGCGTCGTCACGACCGAATTGAGCGCGGAGAAGATCAAGACGGCCACGCAGAACTTCACCGACGCCGGCCTTGCCGACGTCATCACCATTCTCGAAGGCGACGCGCTGAACACACTGGCCGCGCTCGAGGGCCCGGTGGGCTTCGTACTGCTCGACGGGTGGAAGGAGTTCTACCTGCCGGTGATCAAGTTGCTCGAACCGCTACTGCTGCCGGGCAGCCTGATCGTCGCAGATAACACCAACATGCCCGACACCCAGCCCTACCTCGACTACGTGCGGGAGCCGTCCAACGGGTACGTCAGCGTCAACTTCCTCGCAAGGGACACCGACAGCATGGAGATCAGCTGCCGGGTTTAGAGCTGGGAGCCGCCGTCTCGCGGGCACCGAGCGCGGCCAGGTTGCGAACGGACCGCTCGACGTCGGAGCGCAGGATCCTCGCGACGATGGATCCCACCGGCCCGTTGAGCAGTGGCCCGGAGAGATCGGCCAGCAGGTGGAACGTCGACCCTGGCCGGTCGTCCGTGATCGTCATTCCCAGTGCGATCCGGACGCCACCCCGGGCGGTGCCGCGCATCTCGATCCCCGTCGGCGGGTCGTAGCGCTGCACTTCCCAGTGGATGACGTTGCGGAATCCCTTGACCTTGATGCACGACGAGACCTTGGTGCCCTTCTCGATGACATCGGGCACCGGGCTCTTCCAGCCGCCGAAGATGGTCAGCCATTCGTCGAACCGGTGCAGGTTCGACGCCAGCTTCCACGCCTGTTCTGGGGTGAGGTCGGAAGACACGGAGACGTCGACGCTTGCCATGACCAATCCTTACCCGCTGTCGGCGTCGCGCAACCCCGACGGCCGGACTATGCAGGCGGCGGCGGTACGCCGAGCACCCGCAGCAGGTCCGGCTTCATCGCCTGGAGTTGCGCACCCCAGTAACCCCAGCTGTGCGTGCCGTTGGTCGGGAAGTTGAACACCGCGTTGTGCCCACCGGCGGCCAAGTACTTCTTCTGGAAGTCCTTGTTCGTGTCGATGGTGATGTTCTCGAGGAACTGCGCGCTGTACGCGGTGCCGAAGTCACCGCCGGCGTCCAGGTCCGACGACCTGCCGTTGCCGCAGTAGATCCATACCGCGGTGTTGTTGGCCACCAGCGTTCCGACGTTGACCATCGGGTCGTTGCGCTGCCAGGCCGGGTCGCTCGTCGTCCCCCACATGTCGGTGGAGTTGAACCCACCCGCATCCTTCATGGCGAACCCAATCATGGTGGGCCACAATCCTTGTGATGGATTCAGGAAACCCGACAACGACGCGGCGAAGATGAACTGCGCGGGATGCCAGATCGCCAGCGTCAACCCGGCGCCGCCGGCCATCGACAGACCCACGACCGCGTTGCCGGTCGGCTCGACACCCTTGTTCGCCGCCAGCCAGCCCGGCAGCTCCTGGGTCAGGAACGTCTCCCACTTGTAGGTCACGGTCCCCGCGCTGCCCACCGCGGGGCGGTACCAGTCGCTGTAGAAGCTGGACTGTCCGCCGACGGGCATCACCAGCGACAAGCCGGACTGGTAGTACCACTCGAAGGCGGCCGTGTTGATGTCCCAGCCGCTCGCGTCCTCCTGCGCGCGCAACCCGTCGAGAAGGTAGACGGCGTGGGGGCCGCCACCCTGGAATTGGACCAGTATGTCCCGGCCCATCGACGGTGAAGGAACGTGCAGCATCTCGACCGGGAGTCCTTCGCGTGAGTACGCCCCTGCGGTGGGTGCGGGCCCGGCGATGCCGACGAATCCGGGAATCATCACAACGGCCAATACGGCGGTACTCAACCGCCGCACCCATCCGCGCCGACTCCTTCGAACGCCAGTCTCCAACACCGGTCAACCCCTTCTCACATGTCGTGTGAATCGAAGCTAACAGCGGGCCGGATCGGCGCGAACCGCCCACGCCGCCCGTAATCGCCTTGTTATCAAGGTGTTCGGCGAGCCGTCCACCACCTCCCACTCGTGAACACGCCCGTCGTGGGCTGTGAGCCACACCCCAATGACCTGTGAATCACCTTGAGCGGCCAGCCAGGCGCCGATCGCCACGGCAAACTCGGACCACACAGACAAGGAGTCAGTCAATGTCATTCTCCGAACGCACCACGCGACTGCTCGCAAGCGGCACGATCATCGCCGGCGGGCTGCTGAGCGCGGCCCTGTTCGGCGGCATCCCGTCAGCACTGGCCGACCAGGATCCGGCGGCCGACCCGCCCAACTGCACCGCTGCCGATCTGGAGGGCGTTAGGGCCGGAGTCTCGGCAGCGACGTCTGCCTACCTGTTCACCCACCCGGACGTGAACAACTACGTCTCGAGTCTCGGTGGCCTCTCGCGCGCCCAGGTGGCCGTGAAGATGAAGGCCTACATGGCGGCGAACCCGCAGGTGAAGACCGACATGATCGGCATTCGGCAGCCGCTGACCGACTTGAAGGACCGCTGCGCCGCGCCGCCGAGCCCCTAACGGTTACCCGACGCCTGTGAGGATGGCGCCAGTGCGCCACCAGATGAGGGCGGCGAACAGCGCGAGCATCGCGACCGAGCACCCCACCTGAATCAACGTCCGATTCGCTCTCGGTGCGTACGCGAAGACCGCCGCCACCGCGGCGCCCGTCACCAGCCCGCCGATGTGTCCCTGCCAACTGATGCCGGGTGCGACGAACGTGATGACGAGGTTGATCACGATGAGTCCGACGATGCCCCGGATGTCGAACTGCAGCTTGCGCGCGAGCACGAACGACGCCCCGAATAGCCCGAAGATCGCACCCGAGGCACCAAGGGTGGGCGTTCCAACGGGCGTCAAGAGGTAGACGAGCACGGAGCCACCCATGAGGCTCAGGACGTAGAGGGCGAGAAAGCGCGTGTGACCCATGGCGCGCTCGAGAGCGGGCCCGGTGAAGTACAGCGCGATCATGTTGAACGCGATGTGGGTGATGCCCGTATGCAGGAAGCCCGACGTCAGCAGCCGGTAGTACTGGTCGTAGTGGGCGACTCCGTTCGGCCAGAGGAAGAACTGCCTCTCGAACTCGGGCGCCACCGTCTGCACGACGAACATCGCCACGTTGATGGCGATGAGAACGTACGTCACCAGCGGGACGTTCGTTTGCCGCCCGCCGAACGCGGTCGTCGGCTGTCGAACGCTGCGAGCGCCTTCGTTCACGCACTCGACGCACTGGTGGCCGACCGCGGCAGACCGCATGCAGTCGGGACAGATGTAACGCTGGCAACGGTTGCAGCTGACATATGTCTCGCGTCCGGGATGGCGATAGCAACTCGGCGCCGTACCTGCGGCCGGGTTGTACGGGGTGCTCACACCTCTACTCTGGCAGACCGGGCGGGGCGCACGCCGACCGCGACGCGTGGCCGATCAAAACCGCCACAACGCTTCCTGACTGGTGCTCGCCACCAACGTGCCTGCACCGTCGTAGAGCGAGCCGACCACGAGACCGCGGGCATCTCCGACGTTCAGTGGCCGCACTTCGTAGCGGTGCCACTGGTCGGGGCTGAAGGGCCGGTGAAACCACACCGCATGGTCGAGGCTTGCCGCGTATGAGCCCTCGGCGTTCATCGACGTGCCGGGCGGCCGCGCGACCGGCACCGGGCCGAAGTCGGACATGAACGTGAGCGTGCAGGCCCGGATCAGCGCACCGTCCTCGATGGGATCCTTGGTCCTGATCCAGAACGGCGGCACCGCGAAGATGGAATCGTCACCGGCAGCGGTGCGGATCTCGAAGCGATCGGCGAACCCAAGGCCCGTGGTCTTGGGCACGGAGTCGTCGAACTCGAGTGCAGGCACCACGGATGGCTGCCAGTCGGCGCCGGGTTCCAGGCGGTGAAAGGACGCGATCATCTCGAGGATGGTCTTGCCGTGCTGGACGGCGGTCACCCGTCGCGTGTCGAAGGAGCGGCCATCGCGGGTGCGCTCGACCTGCAGTTCGACGTCGACGTTGTAGTCGCCGCCGCGCACGAAGTACAGGTGCAGTGACTGCGGCAGCTTCTCCGGGTCGACCGTAGCGCCCGCGGCCGCCAGCGCCTGCGCGGCGATCATCCCCCCGAACAACCTGCTGCCAGGGCCGCTTGCCGCGTTGCGCACGACGAACACGTCACCGTCACGACGGAAGTCCAGCATGCGGGCGATCCAGCTTCGTTCGTCCACATCGGGTTGCGAACCCTCGGACTTGACACCTGTCATCGGAGGGTCACTTTAGCGGAGGCATCAGGCTCCGCGTCTTCGAGGGCGGCGTTGACCTGCGCGGATGCCGTATCGAGGAACTTCTGGAAACGTCCACGGAAAAAGTGAGGGATTCCGTTCGGCAGGTCGCTCCTACCTGTGAACGCGGCACACGGGCCGCGACAAACCACAGGGAGAAATCGTGAACGCCAGCCACACCACCTTCCGGACCACCCTCCACCGCCTCGTCGCCACCGCGGTCGGCGCCAGCGCCATCGCCGTCGGCGCACTCGCCATGAGTGCACCGGCCAGTGCGGCCGCCAGCATCCAGCCGACGTGCGAACAGCACCCGGAGCTGTATGCCACCGGCGCAGTGCTCGGTGTGTACAGCACGCAGAAGCGGGGATTCGACCGTGACCAGATCTGCAAGGTCTACGACGCCAGTCACAAGCTCCTCGGCACCTACACCGCCACCGACTACGGCTACTACCGGCTGGTCCTGCCCAACAGGCCGGCCCCAGTGCTCAGCGAGCGGTGATTCACCGCCCGATGACTTGTCCAATTCACTACACGGCGTGGAGGCGAGGACGATGATGGCATTTCTAGCAAACGTCAGAATTGTTCCGGGGGTGGATCGATGACTTCTTTCGCGACGTCGTCGCCGAGCGGCCTGGACGACGCGACACTCGCACGCGCCGCCGCGGCGGGGGACCGATCGGCGTTCGCCGAGATCTACGACCGCTACGCCGACCGGCTGCACGACTTCTGCGTCGGCATGCTCCGCGACCGCGAAGCCGCCGCGGACTGCGTGCAGGACGTATTCGTCACCGCGGCAACCAAATTGGTCCAACTTCGCGAACCCGACAGGCTGCGGTCCTGGTTGTACGCCATCGCCAGGTCCGAGGCACTGGCCCGGATCCGCGCCCGCAAGCGCGAACAGCTCAGTGAGGAACTCCCCGAAATGCCCAGCGGCGAAGCGGATATGGCCACATTGGCGGCCCGAACCGAACTGGCCGACCTGATCGCCGACGCCAGCGGCGGATTGAGCGACCGCGACCGCGTGGTGCTCGAGTTGTCCTACCGACAGGGTCTCGACGGCCCCGAACTGGCGGAGGCGCTCGGCGTCACGCCCAAGAACGCCAACACCCTGGTGGAACGTCTGCGCGATACCGTCGCGCGCTCGCTCGGCGCGCTACTGCTGTGCCGGCGCGCCAAGGCCGACCCTGGCCGCTGCCCCGAGCTGGCCGCCATCGTGGATCAATGGGACGGCCACCTCACTCCGCTGATCCGTAAACGGGTGGCCAGGCACATCGACGACTGCGAGGTCTGCGAGGACGACCGCGCCAGGATGGTCAGCCCGGCCGCACTGCTCGGCGCAGCCCCGGTGGCCATCCCCGCGCCGGCCTGGCTGCGTCAGCGGACTCTCGATCGGGCGGTGGTGCCCGAGCACGGGGCCAAGGCAACTGGACCCGAGGACGACGAGTCCTGGTGGCCGCCGCGTGATTTCGACGGCGACGTGCCCGCCAACCACGCGTCCGCGGCACCGGGAAAGACCACATCGACGTCCAAGTCCATGCGTCGCAGGGGACGTGTTGGCCTCGGCGCGGCCCTGCTCCTCCTCAGCGTTGGCGGCGCGGCCTTCCTCGGCGCACCGGCGGCGTTCCGCGTGGTTCCCGCCGACTCGAATGAACCCATCACGCCGACGACCACGCTCGTCACCAGCACGCCGTCGATCGCCCAACGCCCTGCGCCGAGCGACACTCCGGCAATGCTGCCGCCCGCCATCCCCACATCCGAGGTGACGACCACCACCGCCATCGTGATCGCGCCGACCGAGCCACCGGTGACGACGACTGACCCCGGACCCACGAACAAGCGCACGACGGAACCAGAGCCATCGACCAACGTGCCGATCACCACCAGGCCCAAGCCGACCACCAAGCGCACCGAGCCGAGCCAGGAGGAGCCGCTGCCCAACATCGAGCCACCGCCCGAAGCGCCGCCCGAGCCGTCGACTCCCGAGACCCCGCCATCCAAGACGAAGCCTCCCGTCACCATTTCCAAGGCCCCACCCGCGCAGCAGCAGGGTCCGGACTGCCCGCCGTCGAATCCGCAGTGCGACGGCGGCGGTGGGCCAGTCTTCAACTGACCCCCTCCTCCGCGAGCGTGCGCGTCTGCTGGCGACACGCCGCGGAATTTCCAACAAACGTGCACGCTCGCGCCCGGGTGTTCAGCTGACCGACCGTCGGCGGTTCTCAACGCGGCAGAGCGGGTCGCCGCTGAGCTGAGGTGTGCGCGGACCTGTTCATCGCGGGCGTGATCGAGCATCTCGACGAGCACGGGCAGGGAACGCCCTGTTGCCGAAGCCGCCAAGATCAGCTCCACCACGCGGTCGACGCCGTCGTATCCGGTGGTCGCTCGGCAACACGTTCGGCCATCGACTGCGCCACCCGGGCGAGGACGCATGCTGGGTGTAGTAGTGATCTTCGGGCTGCCGTCAGCGACGCAGTCCGAGCCGATCACCACCACCATCGCGTTGTCAGTCTTCGTGCTCGCGGCGCTCGGGTGTGCGCTACCCGGCTGGGCGTTGGTGGTCCGCAGGCTGCATGACGCGGACTTGTCCGGGTGGATGTCTCTGCGCACCGTGCTGCCCTACGCCGGGGCGATCGTGCAAATCGTCTTCGGGATGCTGCCCCCGAAACCCTTGGGGAACGATTCGACCGCCGCTGACAACGGGCCGGAACACTCGACTGACCGATCAGCGGCGCTGGGCCAGCAGCGGTTTGACGACGATCACGTAGCTCACCAATACCGCCACGGGCGCGGCCAGCGGCAACCACGGCACGCTGACCGGGATCACCGTCGCCCCCAACCCGATGGCCGAAAAGCCCAGCGCACCAACGACCGTCGGTGCAGTAACGACGGACTCAACGCTGCTGGAGTACCGCAGCACCAGGTAGGCGGCGGCGGCAATGCCCGCCAGGGCGGTACTCATCGGTGGCGCGTCGGCCAACAAGGCCACCACCACACTGATCGTCACCGCAAGAGTTGCGGCCCCGGCGAACCGGATGCCGAATGCCACCGCGACCACCGCCAGTGCTGCACCGACGAGTGAAGGCCCCTCGGCGACGAGCGCGGTCGCGGCGACCATCAGCAGACCGAACGCAGTAGACAGGGCACGTCCTGCGGGCATGTCATCTCCGTCCCGTGACCGGGCGCCGGTGATCGGGCACCAGATGCATCACATGATCCAGCGGGCTGTCACCGCGCCAGGACACCACGTCAACGCCGACCGTGCCCATGTCGCGGTACATGAATGAGCGCTGCAGCGCCCACATCCGGGTGATCAACGGGTCCTGCTCCACTTCGAACGGCGCCCCACCCAGCACGTCGACGGCCACCACCACGTGGCCGCGGCGGCACAGGTCGATCAGCGCCAGCGCGAAGTCGGTGTCCAGCAGCGTCGAGAAGGCCACCACGATGGCCCCCGACGGTACGGCCGCGCGGGGCGCCAAAGTTCCCGTCGTGTCCTCGAATCCGTCACCGGCACCAAGAACCGCGTCGAGCACCCGGTAGAACTGCCTGCGCCCGATGTCGATGCCGAGCCAGCGCGGCTCGCCACCGAGAACGACGACACCGGCCCGGTCGCCGCTTCGCAACGCATGCTGGACGACCTGGACGGCACCCCTCACGGTCCGCTCGGTCGCCTCCGTCGCCGGGCCCCGCGGCTGGTCGGACGAATCGACCAGCACCACCACGTCGGCGGCCCGCTCGCTGAGTCGCTCGGTCACGTGCAGGGCGCCGCGGCGCGCGCTGACCGGCCAGTTGACGGTGCGCAGTTGATCACCGGGCACGTAGGTGCGGATGTTGCCGTACTCGACGCCCCGACCGATGTATCTGGTGAGGTGAGTGCCGAGCCGGTCGAGCAACTCGGTGCGCGGCAAAGCGGTCGACTGTGCGGGCGCGATAGGGAAGACGAAGACCTCGACCGCGGCCAAAGTCGCCGTGCCAGCGAACATTCCGCCGCGCGCCAACACCTCCACCCGCACCACGACGGGATAGCGGCCCCACCGGTCGGCCGACGCCGCGATCTCGAGCCGGCCCGCATGATCGGTCGTGACGTCGAGCACCATGCCGTCGGGTGCCGTCACCACGAGCTCCACGGGAGACCCGTCGTCGGCCGTCGCCCACACCGCGAGCCGCACCTCCTCGGCCTCGAAGCAGCGCAGCACGCCCGGCTCGGCGTGCACGTGCACCTCGGGCGCCGCCCGCTGCCACCGGATCGACACCAGGACGCCGAGGAGCGGCGCCGCGAACGCGACCAGCTGCCATGCCGATCCCAGCACGGCGCAGACCAGCGCCACCGCCACGCAGGTGGTCAGTGCTAGCGCCAATCGCGAAGCCTGCCACTGTAGTTCGACAGGGGTTGACCGGGTGTCGTTCACGTTGCGCCGTGCGTTCTCGGCACCGGCACACGGCGCAGCAGATCCTCCACGACGTCGGTGTTGCGCACCTGCCGAACCCACATCTCGGGGCGAAGGGTGATTCGGTGGGCCATCGCGGGCACCGCGAGCGCCTTCACGTCCTCGGGGATGACGTAGTCGCGGCCGAGCAGCAGCGAGCGGGCCCTGGCGAGCTGGACGATGTCGAGCTCGGCGCGCGGGCTGGCGCCGACCGCGATCTGCGGATGCTGTCTACTGGCGGCGGCCAGTGACACCACGTACCGCAGAACGTCCTCGTGCACCGTCACCTGTTCCACCGACTCGCGCATGGCGATCAGGTCGTGCACGTCGATCACCTGACCGATCTCCGGCTCGGGTGACCCGCGATCGATACGGCGACGCAGCATCGACAACTCCTCGGTCTCGGACAGGTAGCGCAGCTCCAGCCTGATCATGAAGCGGTCGAGCTGGGCCTCGGGCAACGGATAGGTGCCCTCGTACTCGATCGGGTTGTCGGTGGCGAGGACGACGAACGGCGGCTGCAACCGGTGCGTGACGCCGTCGATGCTGACCTGGCGTTCGGCCATCGCCTCAAGTAGCGCCGCCTGCGTCTTGGGTGGCGTCCGGTTGATCTCGTCGGCCAGAAGCAGATTGGTGAAGATCGGGCCGGGACGGAACTCGAACCGCCCCGACTGCATGTCGTAGATGGTCGAGCCGAGCAGGTCGGCGGGTAGCAGATCGGGGGTGAACTGCACCCGCTTGAACTCGAGGCCGAGCGCCGCGGCAAAGGCCCGTGCGATGAGCGTCTTTCCCAACCCAGGAAGGTCCTCGATGAGCACGTGTCCGCGCGCCAGTACCGCGGTCAGGATGAGCGTCAGCGCCGCCCGTCTGCCCACCACCACGCGCTGAATCTCGTCGAGCACGGCTTCGCAGTTGGCGGCGGTCGTGGTGGCCGCCTCGGCATGTTCGGTCACAATTGCTCCAATCGCTCCAGCGCGTCGTTGAGCACTGCCCGGCCGGGTCCAGGCTGCAGCCCGCCCGATCGGTCCACGTTGTCCGGATCGACCCACGCCCAGAGTTCCGGGCCGAACACCATCAGAGCGCTGGCCCGAAATGCGCTCGGATCCTTCGCCTTTCGTTGCCCGGAGGCGAGTTCGAACTGCCGCGCGAGCATGGGCCGCAGATGCTTGTCCCAGTCGGATCGGCTGGATTCCGCCCGCTGCACCAGGTTCTCGGTCCGCGCCAGCCACCGACGCAGGGCCTCGCCAGGATCGCGGGCCCTGGTGTCGTCGGAGGCGATCCGGACGTCGCGTGCAAGCAACCACCGCACCGTCAGCAGCGCGACCGCCGTCATTGCACCGACCATCAACGGAAAGAGTCGGCGGTCTGGCAGCGACAGCGACAGCGCCCCGACCACGACTATCAAGGCGATGCCCGCGACCACCAGCTTGTTCATACGCCGGCCCGCAGTTCGCCAAGGACTCGTTGCAGCACTCGCACCGCCACGTCGCGATGCGCCTCGGTCATCACGTGCGGACTGAACCGCGCCTCGTCGAACAGATCCACCAGTTGCGTCGCGCTGTCCGGTCCCAGTGCGTGGTGTGCCACGGCCCGGTCCAAGACCTCCGATGCGGTGTCGAAGTCCTCGGGCATGGCGCCGGGGACACGGGACAGTTCGCCTTCCATCGCCGCATAGCACGCGATGATCGCCTTGCGGGGCTCGCGGCTGAGGTCACCGACCTCGGCGAGGCCGACTTCCGCTGCGCGGGCGAGTGATTCGGATGCCACGTCGGGCGCCTCGTCGCGTCGCAGGTCGGCCAGCGGCGCGACCGGCACCACGCGTCGCCGCTTGTGGGCGGCGACGAGCGTGCCCGCCACGAGGATGACTAGGAATGCCACGGTGGCGACGTAGAAGTACCGCATCAGGTTCGACTCCCCTGCCGGTTCTTCGGTCCGTGGCGGCGCGTTTCCAGGTTCCGGAGTGGGGACGGCAGACGGCACCGAGCCTGGCACAGTCGCGTGGGGCGGATCCGTAGCCAGCGTTGCGCCGAGGCGGTTGAGGGCCATGACGACCAGCAGCCATACAACCACTACGGCGAAGGCGATCACCACCATTCGCCACGTCGGTCGTGCCCCCTTGCCACGGGGCAGGACCGGCAGATCCATGCCGCCCGCCGCGGGGACCTTCCGGTTGCGCATGCGGGAAATGACCGCGGCCGCGACGATCGCGATCGAGACCACTAGCAGTCCGATGACCAGCCCCGTGGCTGCGGGGTTCTCGGTGTCGTGTTCGGGCGCCGGTTCCTCGGCGCCGGGAACGTAGCCGCGCAAGGACACCGCAACGATGACGACGAGGACCGCGAGCCACACGGCCTGACTGGTCGCGTGCTCGGCAGCGGGCGTCGCGGCGGGATGGTTCCCGTCCGTGCTGCGCGTCATCGCAGACCTCCTAGCGGCGCTGCGAGCAGCCGCTATGTGCCTGATAGTAGGCCGGTCGTCACGGCGCCTGGCCATGTTCGCGCAGCCACTTTGCGGTTAATTGCCGATAGGCCTGTTGGCCGACGCTGCCGGTCCTTTCGTCGAACACGTGATCGGCGTAGGGCACCGCGACGAGTTCGACGTCGACGCCTGCCGCCCTCGCCTGGTCGGCGAACCGGTACGTCCCTTCGGTAGGGACGAGGTGGTCGGCCGCACCCATCAGGATCAGCGTGGGTGGCGCCTTCGGACTGATGTGGGTGGCCGAGGCGACCGCAGAGTACCGCTGCGGGAACTCCTGCGGCGACCCACCGGTGTACGCGCCGGCCATGTCTCGGGACACGGCGCCGAGTACGAGGTCGGCGTTGTCGTAGAAGCCGGCCACGTCGACCACCGGGTACAGCGCCGACACCGCGGAGATCACGGGTTGCGGGCCGCCGCACGCCGACGCCAGCGTGCCGTTCGCAGCCATGTACGCCATGTTGATGGCGAGGTTTCCACCTGCGGAGTCGCCGCTCAGGGACAGCCGGGTGGGGTCGCCGCCGTACATGGGCGCGTTGGCGCTCACCCATGCCAGTGCACAACCGATCTGCCCCTGCACCACGTCCCACAGGTGCTGGTCGGCCGACGACAGCGGGTAGTCGATGCTGATCGTCAGCCAGCCCCGATCGGCGAACCACCGAAGGTCGGGGCCGTGCACATCGCGGCTGCCCGCGACGAAGCCGCCACCGTGGATGAAGACCAGAACGGGTGCGGAGTCGGCGTCCGGCGGCCGATAGATGCTGAGCTGCAACGGTTCTCCGTCGAACGTCGCATAGGTCGCCTCGGTGTCCGGTGCCGCCGTCTGCTTCGACCAGACGCCGAACGTGTCGACGACGTCGATGTCGGCGCCCGCGTCCTCGACGGTGGCGACCATCCGCGCGGTCACCACCGAGCCGCCCGCGATGGTCAACACCGCGAGGATGACGAGCGTCGCGCAGAGGCGGCCGCGTCGCCTGAACCAGTGGTAGCCCGCGAGCGCTCCCCCTGCCAGCGCGACGACGATCACCCACGACATCACCGGCGTGACGAACGCCGACGCCAGGCCCGTATAGGGCACGTCGTGCAGGAAGGTGGCCGCTACGCCGAGAGCGGGGCCGACGACCAGTATGGTGGCCAGGCCGGTACCGACCAGCGGAGCGACGCGCGCCAAATCGTCAGCCCGTTGGGCCCGTGAGGGTTTCGCGTTCGGCGGCCTTGATCATCCGCAACGAGATGAGCTGGAGCGCGCCCCGCAGGAAGGCAAGCATGATCGGCCCCGTGCCTCGGACCCCCTCGGTGAACGATCCTCGCCACCGTAGATCGGTACCGCCCGACGCGTTCGGCGTGAAGAGCGCCTCGGCCTGGTAGTCCTTGGCGGGCGTCGTCGGTCCGATCAGCGCGTAGACGTGCCTGCTGTCCTGCTCGTACTCGACGGTCTTCTCCCGCATCATCACCGGCCACAGCCCGACCTTGCGGATGGCGCCGACCCCGCCGGGTGCCGGATCGCCCTGTTGCTCCCAGCTGGATTGCACGATCAGGGGCTTGGCCCAATCCGCCCAGCGCGCGCCGTCGGTCTCGAGACGGAACAACGTCGCAGGGGGCGCGTAGGTGGTCCTGTTGATTTCGAACGAGAACGTCCGACCCGACATTGCGCCTCCCGGTGCTCAGCTGTGAGCCGAACCCTACCGGGCTCCCAGAATCCGAACGACGTAAAATCAGTGTTACGGACGTGTTACCCCTATAATTTCAGTATGCGCGACGACGCCGTTTACGCCGAGGTAGAGACGTTGCGGGAGCGTGCCAAGGCTCCCGCGCTGTCCCCCATCGCACTCGAGATTCACGTCCGCGCCGTCGACCACACCGTGCACACCACGTGTCCGGCCTTCATCTCCGATGAAGCCCTCGACGCCATCGCCCCCGCAAGGGTGACGACCATGGCCGCGCTGGAGCTATGCCTGGCCGAGGTGTGGCACCGCGCGAAGGACGGCTACGTCATCGCGGACTTCGACCTGATCGACCACATGTCGGAGAGCGCGACCCGGCGGCGTCTGCTGGCCTTCTGCCGAAGGTTGTGGCGCGAGCTCAACAGCGAGAAGTTCATCCCGCTATAAATCAGTTCCGGCTGCCTGCGTGACGCTTCGAGTTCATCGCCGGGCGCAGGTGCTCCGGTAGCGAACCGAGACGCCAGTCCCCGTTTCGCACCCAGTCTCCGACGGCGGCCGCGTCGTGCCGGTTGTTGATCGGACCGACCCACGTCGCCGACCCAACCGGCGTGCGGTCGATCGCGCAGGGCTGCAGAAGCACCAACACGCCAGGGCGATCGGGGCGGGCCGCGCAGGTGAGCGACCCCAGCATGCAGCCTGCGGCCACCAGTACCCCGTGCGGGCAGCTCCTTATCGTGGCGCGCAGCTCGTCCAGGACCGAGATCCCTTGTTCTGCAGTGCAACCGGTGCACACCACCAACGCGAAGGCACGGTCGGTCACCGCGGCGCACCTGGCACGTACGGCAGCAATGCCATCTCGCGGGCGTTCTTGATCGCGGTCGCCACCTGGCGCTGCTGGCGGACCGTGAGCCCCGTGACGCTTCGCGCCCTGATCTTGCCGCGGTCGGAGATGAACAACCGCAGTGCCGCGGTGTCCTTGTAGTCGACTTCGGTCACGCCAAGCGTCTTGAACATGTTCTTCTTGGCCCGCTTGGGTGCGAGGTCGGCGCGGCGGGTTCTCGACGACGGCTTGTCCTTCACCAACTCGCCTTCCGCACACCGGGCAGGTGCCCTTCGTGAGCCATCTCGCGCACCCGCACGCGGGACACCCCGAACTTGCGCAGGTATCCGCGGGGCCGCCCGTCGACGGCGTCGCGATTGCGCACCCGGACTGGGCTGGCGTCACGCGGTTGCCTAGCCAATTCCGCACGGGCTGCGGTTCTTTCGTCGTCAGTACTGGTCGGCACCCTGATGATCTCCTTGAGTTCCGCCCGCCGTTCGGCGTGGCGGGCCACGATCTCGCGACGCTTCTCGTTCTTGACGATCTTCGACTTCTTCGCCATGGTCAGCGCTCCTCGCGGAAGTCGACGTGCCTGCGGACTACGGGGTCGTACTTGCGCAGCACCATTCGGTCCGGGTCGTTGCGACGGTTCTTGCGGGTGACGTAGGTGTAGCCCGTGTCCGCGGTGGATCGCAGTTTGACGATTGGCCGGATCTCGTTGCGTGCCATCAGATCCGCTGCCCGTCGCGGCGCAGGCGGGCCACGACCGCCTCGATCCCGTCGCGGTCGATGACCTTGATGCCCTTGGCGCTGACCCGCAGCTTGATGCGCCGCCCCTCGGACGGCAGGTGGTACGTCTTGTGCTGGATGTTGGGCGACCACCGCCGACGGGTGCGGCGATGCGAATGCGACACCTTGTTCCCGAAACCGACTGTACGGCCCGTGATCTGACACGTCGCGGACAACCGAATCACTCCTCTCGACCCAACGTCTTATTGAAAATGATTTTCGACAAGCTCCGGCCGGGACTGTACCGTAGGAAAGGGCTTAATGACAATCATTCTCAATAGGAGGATCATGCGGACTCCGGTGCTGCTGGTGGCGGGCCAAGGCGACACGGACTCGGTGACGGGGACACTGCTGCGCAAGCCAGGAACGTTGGTCGTCGAGCACCGCTTCGACGGTCATGTGGTCAAGCGGACTGTGCGCAACCTTCAAGACGGGATCAACCTTCAAGACGGCGTGCTGGTGACGGCGGAGACGGCTCTCGAACTTGCCCACGGCTGCATTGCCTGCACGATCCGCGACGACCTGCTGATCCTGCTACGCAAGCTGCATCGTCGCGCCGACGTCGAACGCATCGTCGTGCATCTATCGCCGTGGCTCGAGCCCGAGCCGATCTGCTGGGCGATCAACTACGTGCGCGTCAGCGTCGGCCCCGGGTACGCCGACGGGCCTGCGGCGCGTGACGTGGAGGTCGCCGCCGTGGTCACGTGCATCGACTCGTCCACATGGCTGGGGCGGGCCCTCGGCGACGCCGAACTCAACGACGGGCGGACCGTCGCCCAGGTCGTCGTCGGCCAGGCCGAATTCGCCGACGTCGTAGTGCTCACCGCACCGGAACTCGAGACCCTCGCGGTACTGCGCAGGCTGGCACCGCGGGCGAGGCTGACGGTCGGCGTCAAGCAGCTCGACCAGGCACTGGCGCATCTGGAGCCGGATGCGCGACGCGGACGCAGCGACGAGCCGCACCAACCACTGCTGTCCGGAGAGCCACCGCTGCACTGCGATGGCCGTGTCGCACTAGTGGAGTTCAACGCCCAGCGGCCATTTCATCCCCGTCGCCTGCACGCCGCGATCGACCTGCTGCTCGACGGCGTGGTCCGCGCCCGTGGCCGGCTGTGGCTGGCGGGCCGGCCGGAACAGGCCATGTGGCTCGAGTCGGCAGGAGGCGGGCTTCGGGTCAGCTCGGCGGGAAAGTGGCTCGCCGCCATGACGACTCAAGATTTGGCCTACGTGAACCCGCAGCGGCGCGCGTTCTCGAACTTGATGTGGGATCGGCGTTTTGGCGATCGGCACAGTGCCATGGCCGTCCTGGTGTGCGGTGCAGACCCGGCCGAGATCCTCGACGCCTTGACTGGCGCGTTACTGACCGCCCACGAGATGGCCGTCCCCGGTGAGTGGAACGATTACCCCGATCCGTTCGGTGAATTCCACGAGGATCCCTGTGCGGATTCGTCCGACGAAGCCGTAGGGCGTGCCACCCCTACGACTGCGGAAGGCGAACCACCTGGATGAAGAACTCGTCGATCTGGCGGACCGCCCTCATGAACTGATCGACGTCGACCGGCTTTGTGACGTAGGCGTTGGCGTGCAGCTTGTAGCTCTCGAGGACGTCTTCCTCCGCGGAGGAGGTGGTGAGCACGACGACGGGGATGTGGCAGAGGTCGGCGTCGGACTTGATCTGCTCGAGCAGTTGGCGGCCGTCGTACTTGGGCAGATTCAGGTCGAGCAGGATCAGGTCGGGCTGGGGCGCGTCGGCGTGGGCGCCCCGCTTGTACAGAAAGTCCAGACCCTCCTGCCCATCGCTTGCGACGTGAACGATGCTGTTGATCGTGTTGTGCTCGAGAACTTCCCGGGTGATCAGGACATCGCCAGGGTCATCCTCGACGAGCAGCACGTCTATCGTCCGGACAGCAGGTGTCATCCCAGTGATCCTTCCAGAACTGCCGCTGGTTCCTTGGCGGGCAGGGTGAACCGAAAGCGGGTTCCAGTCTCGTATGACGTGTCGATCCAGATCGTGCCACCGTGGTACTCGACGATCTTCTTGCAGAGTGCCAACCCTATACCGGTTCCGCCGTAGACGTCGCGGCCGTGCAGTCGCTGAAAGATCACGAAGACCTTGTCGACGAACTCGTCATCGATGCCGATCCCGTTGTCCGTCAGGCTGAACAGCCATTGACCGTCGTGCACACCGGAGCCGGGTTCGCACTCCAGGACGATCCGCGGCTCGACACCGTCGCGGTGGAACTTGACCGCGTTGCCGATCAGGTTCTGCCACAGCATCGTCAGCAGCGTCGGGTCCCCCGAGACGGTGGGCAGTGGCGCAGGACGGACGATCTCCGCACCGGACTCCTCGATGGCCGCCGTCAGATTGCCAAGCGCGGCATCCAGCGCGACGTCGAGGTCCACGTCGACGTCCGTGGTGGTGTTGGGCCTGCCGACGCGGGAGAAGGTGAGCAGGTCGTTGATGAGCACCTGCATGCGCTTTGCGCCGTCGACCGCGAAGTCGATGTACTCGACACCGCGCTCGTCGAGCTGGTCGGCGTAGCGCTTCTCCAGCAGTTGGCAGAACGACGCCACCTTTCGCAGCGGCTCCTGCAGGTCGTGCGACGCGACGTAGGCGAACTGCTCGAGCTCGGCGTTGGACCGACGCAGCTCGACGGTCTGTTCGTCGAGCTGGTCACGAGCCGCCTGCGCCGCCACGAGGTCTGCCACGATGCGCTGCCGCATGTTCTCGACGTCGGTGGCGATGCGACGAATGTCCTTGGGCCCGTGGACGGTGATCCGCTCGTAGAAGTTCCCCTCGGTGATCCGCCTGCACGCCGCCGCGAGCGCTTCCAACGGTCGCGTGATCGCGCTGCGCACCAAGATCGCCAACGCGATCGCCATCCCGAGGAACGCGATGACCATGCCCACCAACACCCGGTCGCGCCAGCCGCGCGCCTGATCGAGCTCGCCGATCGCGTCCTGCCGCGCCGTGATCAGGTGCTGGTTCTGCAGCTCGAAGAGCAAGCGGATGCCGTCGAACTCGGTCTTGCCACGGTCGACGGTCGTGCCGTCGATCACGCCAGGCGCACCGGGCTTGATGCTCGCGATGAGTGGCTCGGCGTAGGTGCTGCGCCAGCGCTCCGCAGCCCGCTGGATGGCGTCCACGTCGGCGATCAGGTCGGGTCGATCGGCAAGGCGTTCGCGGATGGCGTCCGCGGCGGCCTCCTCCGCGTGTTGGCCGTCGAAATACGGGTCGAGGAACTGTCGATCGGCGGCGATCGCGTACCCGCGGGTGGCAGTCTCCTGATCCCCGAGGGCGGCCTGCAACTGGTAGGCGGCCACTCGCGACGGCTGAATGTCATTGATCAGCTCGCGCGACACCTCGTCGGTCCGGTTCAGCAATATCGACCCGGTCACCGCCCCCGCGAACACCACGATTCCCATGGCGGCCAGCACCAGGTTCTGCCAGCCCTGCACGGTGAGCTGAAACCCACGCTGGGACTTGGTCATCCGTCCGTGCGTTCCACCCGGACCACCGCAATGTCGTCGCTGAGTCCGCCGTGTGCCTCGGCGCGCTTCTCGGCTCCGTCGATGAGGGCGGTGACGAACTCAGGGCCGGGCAGCGCGGTCAGCGAGCGCGCCAGGTCGAGCAGGCCTGCTTCACCGAGGCGCTGATTGCCTTCACCGGAATGTCCCTCGAACATGCCGTCGGTGAGCAGCACCAGCCCGTGCCCCTGGGGGAGCTCCAACTCGCTGAGCGGCCATTCGGTGCCGCCGAGGCCAAGGGCAGGCCCGGCAGGCGGTTCCAGCCACTCGACGGTCTTCGGCCCGTGCTTCAACATGCCGGGGTGACCGGCGCGGACCGCGTTGAAGCGCCGGCTGTCGGGTGCGAGGGCCACGCTGAGCACCGTCGCGAAGATGCCGGTGGCTGGGCTCTCGGCCAGAAGTATCCGCTCGAGCTGCCGCATGCGCTCACTGCCGCGGAGACCGGCGAAGGTGAGCGCCCGCCAGCCGATCCGCAACGCCACTCCAAGCGCGGCTGCGTCGGGACCGTGTCCGGCCACGTCACCGACCATGACGTGGACCGTCCGGTCAGGAGTCTGGACGAAGTCGTAGAAGTCTCCACCGAGTGTGGCGTTCTGGTGGCGGGGCCGGTACTGCGCGACGATGTCGACACCAGGGTTCTCCAGCAGCAGCGGCGTGGGTTGCAGCCCCCGCGCGAGGCGCGTGTTCTCCTGGGCCGTCAACTGGCTCGCATGCAGTTCGGCGGAGATGCTCTGAGCGCGCTTGCGTTCGATCGCGTAGAGCAGGGCGCGGCGCAGCGTCTCGGGGTCGACTCGTCCCTTGACCAGGTAGTCCTGGGCGCCGGACGCCACCGCCGAGACACCGAAGTGTTCGTCGTTGAATCCGGTCAGCACGACGACCGGCACGTTGTCCGACCGCTTGGCAATCCGGTCCAGCGCGCTGATCCCGTTGGCGTCCGGCAGCTTGAGGTCGAGCAGCACGCAGTCCGGGCGAACGTTCGCCAGCTCGCGCTCGGCGTCCGCCATCGACCGGACCCACACCACGCGAATGTCTGCGTTGGCGTCGGCGATCAGCTCTTCGACCAGCAGGGCGTCACCGCGGTCGTCCTCGACCAACAGCAGTGACAACGGCTCCTGGGTCGGATCGCGATCAGTGCCTGGGCCGACCATGGACATCGGTTCGGGGGGATGTGGTGTTGCATCGAGTGACAATGGGTCGACAATACCCAGCTACGTCACACACGAGGCTCGGCATCGCGCACACCGCGATAGATTCCCCACCGCACGATCCACCGCATCAAGACGTGTTCGAACGACCACGCGGGAAAGCGCACAGCGCGCCCGTTCCGGGTGAACACCTCGAGGCCATCCCGCTGGATGCCGATCACCGAACCCCAACGCCGCGTTGGTGGCCGATAGGAACGCATTGGCTTGCCCTCGAATTCGGCGAGGACGTTGTGCGCGAGCAGCCCGTCGGCTCTGTTGCGGGCAGAGCTTCGAAGCGGATCGGTGGCGGCGACGTCTCCGACCGCGAATACGCCTCGGTGATCGGGCACTCGCAGCTCCGGGGTGACGCGGACGAACCCATGCTCGTCGAGTAGATCCTTTGGCAACCATCCGGTGTTGGGCCGCACCCGGCCGATCGTCCAGAGGACGGCGTCGGCGGACGACGACGGCTGCCCGGTGCTCCACTCGACCGGGTCGCTGGTGATCTCATCACCGGTGAAACCGTGGGGCAGCACGGCGCGGTGGCCGGGATGGAGCACGACGCCTGCCTCATCGAGACGACGGTGCACCCGATCCCATGCTCGGGTGTGGTGCTGGATCAATGCGCGTTCGCCAGGAAAGTAGAGGTCGACCCGTGTGCCGGGCCATGTCCTCGCGATGTTCGCCGCGCTGCTGACGGCCGCGGCGCCGCCGCCGACGACGATCACCGACGTGGCGGCGGCCAGCCGATCGCGTGCGGCGCGCAGGTCCGCGCCGATCTCGTCGGTGGACTGAAACGTCGGCTGACGCCAGAACCCGTTGGTGACACCCGTCGAGATGATCAGGACGTCGTAGCCCTCGTCCGTCGTCGCGCCGTCGTCGCCCCGAACGGCAACGGTCCGGTTCGCCAGGTCGACCCCCGTCAGCGTGCCGTGGACGGTGCGCACCCGATCCAGTCCCCGGAACTGGTCGAAGGAGATCCAGTTGTGCCGGGCCCAGTGGTCGGGGCGGCTGATCCGCCATCCGAGTTCCTGACCGCTCACCAACGCAGGCTTGGTCGAGATGCCCACCACGTGAACGTCGGGGGCGTGCTTGGCGAGCCGGATCGCGGTGAGCACGCCGCTGTCGCCGAGGCCCGCGATGACGATGCGTTTACTCATGGTCCTGCTCACTCGTGGCCTTATTCAGGGTTGTAGCCCCCATTTTGCAGAATGTAACACGTTCTAGTTTGCGTCCAGGCCGGGTGCAAAGCCGCGCGTAGCGTGGTGACATGACTTTCGATGGTTCGGGCACGGAAGTACGGCGCAGGGGCTTCAACGAAGCCATCACACGGTTCTGGAGTTTCGCCGCGCCCGCATACGACGCGCAGTTTCTTCAGCGCTGGGTCTATCGTCCTGCGCAGGACGAGGTGGTCGCGCGGCTGAGGTCGGCTGGATCTCGCAGAGTTGCCGACATCGCTTGTGGTACGGGCATTCTCGCCGATCGCATCGAGCGCGAACTGCATCTCGACGAGGTTTACGGGGTCGACATGTCCGACGGCATGCTCGCTCAGGCGAAGGCGCGATCGTCGCAGGTGCACTGGTTGAAGGGTCCTGCCGAGAAGCTCCCCTTCGACGACGGCGCGCTCGACGCCGTGGTGACGACGTCGGCGTTCCACTTCTTCGACCAGCCGGCGGCGTTAGCCGAGTTCCACCGGGTGCTCGCCCCAGGCGGTCTGGTGGCGGTCGCGACGATCAGCCCGGCGCCGCCGCAGGCATTGCAGTGGCTCTCCGATAGCCGGTTCACCCCCGCCCACAGTCCGTCGCCGACGCAGATGCGGGCGTTGTTCGAAGGCGCCGGGTTCACCATCCTCGATCAGCATCGCGTCGACCGGCCGCTCTGGACGAAGCTCGTCCCCGACCTGGTCACCTTCGGAGGCAAGCCCTAAGCAGAGCCGCGCCAGCGCAGGGCCTGATGCTCAGCGGTGTGCCGAACTTGGCCTTCGCGATCGGCTACACCACGTCGTCGTGGACGCTGAAGATCGGCCTTCTGTGCCAACACTTCTGCGCGCTGCTGTCACACATGGACACAGGCGGCTACACCGTCTGCTCCCCCGAGGCGCCCAGCCCGGCCATGCCGACGCGGCCGCTTCTCGACTTCTCGGCGGGCTACGTGCAGCGCTCGGTGCACGCGTTACCCCGCCAGGGCGACGGTGCGCCGTCGCTGACCTCGATGAACTATGCCGACGACGTCAAACTGCTGCACGCCGACGAGGTCACCGACTTCAACCTGCGGTTCCGCACGCCTGTGGCCGACATGGCGGTCACCACGTAGGTGAGTAATCTACGGAGGTGGTCGACCTGCACCCCGACATCGCCGTGCTCGCCCCCCTGCTCGGCACGTGGGTCGGGCGTGGCGTCGGTGAATACCCGACGATCGAGACGTTCGGCTACCTCGAGGAGATCACCTTCGGCCACGTCGGCAAGCCGTTTCTGACCTACGGCCAGAAGACGAAGTCCGACGACGAGACGGGCAGGCCGTTGCACGCCGAAGTCGGGTTCGTGCGGGTGCCGTCACCAGGGCGGGTCGAATGGATACTCGCGCATCCGAACGGGATCACCGAGATCGAGGAAGGCACGCTGACGATCGACGGGACGACGATCGTGATGGAGCTGACCACCACGACGGTCGGGCTGACCGCCTCGGCGAAGGACGTTACGGCCCTTGGCCGTTCGTTCCGCATCGACGGTGACGAGCTGACCTACGCGCTGCGCCTCCGCGCGGTGGGCCAGCCGCTACAACACCACCTGGGTGCGACGTTGCACAGGAAACCGGCATGACCGGCGATGGGCGGATTCGCGTCCCCTCCGACCTCGACGCGGTCACGTCGATCGGCGACGAGGACCACTCCGGCATCGATCGCGCGGCCGTCGACCGGATCTGGCGGGCCGCACGGCACTGGTACCGGGCGGGCATGCACCCGGCCATCCAGGTCTGCCTTCGGCACGACGGCAAGGTCGTGCTGAACCGGGCGATCGGGCACGGCTGGGGCAACGGTCCAGAGGATTCACCGGACACCGAGAAGATTCCGGTGACCACGGAGACCCCGTTCTGCGTGTACTCCGCGGCCAAGGCGATGTCGACGACCGTCGTACACATGCTCGCCGAACGCGGGGTGCTCTCGCTCGACGACCGGGTCTGCGACTACCTGCCCACCTACACCAGCCACGGCAAGGACCGCACCACGATCCGGCACGTGATGACCCACAGCGCGGGCGTGCCGTTCGCCACTGGCCCGAAGCCGGACCTCAAGCGGATGAACGACAGCGAGTACGCCCGCGAGATGCTCGGCAACCTCAAGCCGATCTACCGGCCGGGGTTGGTGCACATCTATCACGCGTTGACGTGGGGGCCGCTCGTCCGCGAGATCGTCTCCGCCGCCGCGGGTAGAGACATCCGCGACGTCCTCGCCACCGAGATCCTCGACCCGCTGGGGTTTCGCTGGACGAACTACGGCGTTGCACCGCAAGACGTTCCGCTGGTCGCGCCGAGTCACGCCACGGGCAAGCCGTTGCCTGCCCCGATCGCGGCGGCCTTCAAGCTAGCGGTGGGCGGTACGACACACCAGATCATCCCGTTCACCAACACCCCACAGTTCCTCACCAGCGTGGTGCCGTCGTCCAGCACCGTCTCCACCGCTGACGAGCTGTCCCGGTTCGCCGAATTGCTCCGTCGCGGTGGCGAACTCGACGGCGTTCGGGTTATGAAACCGGAGACCTTGCGCGCCGCCACGACGGAGGCAAGGCGGCTGCGTCCTGACCTCGCCATGGGACTCGCACCACTGCGCTGGGGCACCGGGTACATGTTGGGCTCCAAGCGATTCGGTCCATTCGGCCGCGACGCGCCCGCCGCGTTCGGGCACACCGGCCTTGTCGACATTGCGATATGGGCCGACCCGGCGCGCAAGCTCGCGGCAGGAGTGGTCAGTAGCGGCAAGCCAGGCGGACACAGGGAGGCCAAGCGGTATCCGGCGCTGCTGGACGCCATCGCCGCCGAGATCCCCCGATGACCCCTTCCGCCGACGAAACCCTGCGCGATGATCATGCGGAGCTGCTGCGGCGCCGGGCGCTGACCGAGGATGCGGCGCGACCCGACGCGGTCGAGCGCAGACACGGGACGAACGGGCGTACGGCGCGCGAGAACGTCGCCGACCTCGTCGATCCCGATTCGTTCGTCGAGTACGGCCGGTTCGCCATCGCCGCGCAGCGGTTCCGCCGTGACGTCGACGACCTCATTGCGCGCACGCCGGCCGACGGTCTGGTGGCGGGCACCGCCCGCATCGACGGCAACCCGTGCGCCGTCTTGGCCTACGACTACACGGTGCTCGCGGGCACGCAGGGCGCGCTCGGCCACCGCAAGAAGGACCGGCTGTTCGACGTCATCGAGCGGATGCGGCTGCCCACCGTGTTCTTCGCCGAGGGCGGCGGGGGCAGGCCGGGTGACACCGACTATCCGGTGGTCTCGTCGCTCGACGTCCGCGCGTTCAAGCTGTGGGCTGCGTTGTCCGGTCTGGTGCCGCGGATCGCGGTGGTCAACGGACGGTGCTTCGCGGGCAACGCCGTCATCGCGGGCTGCGCCGACCTCATCGTCGCCACCGAAAACGCCTCCATCGGGATGGGCGGCCCTGCGATGATCGCGGGCGGCGGGCTGGGCGACGTGCACCCCGACGAGGTCGGACCGATCTCGGTGCAACACGATGGTCATGGCAGGG
This sequence comes from Mycobacterium sp. AZCC_0083, assembly GCF_014202335.1. GTDB lineage: Bacteria > Actinomycetota > Actinomycetes > Mycobacteriales > Mycobacteriaceae > Mycobacterium. The sequence goes on from NZ_JACHGP010000005.1 coordinate 67,529, forward strand.
GCGATCACCGCAGGCGCCTCGGACAAGGCCGCCCGCTTCCTGCAGCTGTGCGATGCGTTCGGGCTTCCCGTCGTCTCGCTGATCGACTGCCCTGGTTACATGGTCGGCCCCGCCGCGGAGGCCGAAGCGCTGGTACGCCGTGGCTCGCGCATGCTGGTCGCGGGGGCTTCGCTTCGCGTGCCCCTCGTCGCGGTGATCCTGCGTCGCGGGTATGGGCTTGGGGCACAGGCGATGTGCGGCGGCGGGCTGCACGAACCATTGCTGACCGTGGCGTGGCCGGGTGCTCACCTCGGTCCGATGGGGCTGGAGGGTGCCGTGCGGCTTGGCCTTCGCAAGGAGCTTGAGGCGATCGCCGACGACGACGAGCGCGAGGAGCGGGTGCGTCAGGCCACCGCGTCCGCGCAGGAGAATGCCAAGGCGCTCAACGCCGCCCAGCTCTTCGAGATCGACGACGTCATCGATCCGGCCGATACCCGCGAGCTGATCGCGTCCACGCTTTCCGCGGCCGGAGTCCACGAACTCGATTCCCCGCGACCGCGTTTCGTCGACACCTGGTATACAGCTAGTGTCCCGAGGCGTTGATACACCCACCAACCCCAACCGCTACAGGCGAATTGACGACTCAGGACACTACCCACGCAGTTCCGGCAGATTCGCTGCCTTACCGACGATCTCCTGCAGTGCCGTGACGTGCCCAGCGAACGCTCGTCGGCCGGCCGGGGTCAACCTGAACCACGTCCGCGGCCGCTTGCCCACGTGCCCCTTGCGAATCTCGACGTAGCCAGCCGCTTCCAGTGCGCTGCCGTGCTTGGACAGCACGGAGTCGCTGACGCCGACGCTGTCGCGCACGAAGGCGAAGTCGGCCTCGTCCGCCGTGGCGAGCAGCGCCATGATCGACAGTCGGGTCGGTGGGTGGATGACGGCGTCCAGTTGAGCAGTCATCGCTCCCCGGACTCGATGCGCGCGATGCTACGTCGAACCTGCCAGCGGCCCAACGGGATTGCCAAGATCAGCATCAAGCCGGTAGCCAAGCCGCTGATCGCGTGCGGGAACGGCACGTCAAACGAGGCGAGCAGATGCGGGCCTCCGAAGAGGACGGCGAGCGTTGCCGCCGTGAATCCGATGATGAGAACCCAGCTCAGGGGGTCATTCATCCGCATCGACGTCGAAACGGACCGCTTGACCTGCCGTCGGCGCCACTGCACCACGGCCACTGCGGCGAGGATCAGCCAGCACAGGACCTGGAAGACGGTGCCCCAGACGGAGTCCAGGTCCTTGCCGAGGCCGTAGCTGACGAAGAAGGCGGTGAGCACCAGATGCGCCCACCATGGGCCTGGTTTGTAGGCGTTCCTGACGGATTCGGCCTGCTGGTGCCGGATCTGGCGCAGCGCCTCGTCCGCTTCGTTCGGGGTGGGCGTGATGTCCATTGCCGTCTCTTTCGGGTTCGCGCGGTTACTTTCTAGAGTGGAAAGTACTTTTTACTTTCCAATCCGTCAAGTACTTTCCGGAACCCCCGTTCTTCTCATCGACACTGCTGCCAGATCGCGTCCGCCGCGATTTTCGCGATCTGACAGCAGTCTCGGTGCAGTAGTAGTGGCCCCGGTGGAAGTTGACGGGTGTCGACTTCCTATCGTGGCCAGATGAGCAACGACGCTGATACCGACCGGGTCGCGCGTCTCGCGCGCCAGGTCGTCGCCGAACACGATCCGAAGTCGGTCCCCATCCCCGAGTTCCTCGCGGCCTGTTACGACGCCGGCCTGTCCTGGGTGCACTTTCCAGAGGGTCTTGGCGGGCTTGGTGTCTCGCGCGGGCTGCAGGCCGTCGCCGACCGGATCCTGCAGGGCGCAGGCGGCCCCGTGCCGCTCGGGCTGAATCCGATGGGTTACGGCATGGCGGCGCCCACCATCCGTGAGCACGCGCAGAGCGATGACGTGAAGAAGTCCTGGTTGCGTCCGCTGGCCAGTACGGAGGACCTCTGGTGTCAGTTGTTCTCCGAACCAGGCGCCGGCTCCGACCTGGCCGGGCTAGCCACCTCGGCGGTGCAGGACGGCTCGGACTGGGTGATCAACGGGCAGAAGGTGTGGACCAGCCTCGCCCACCGGGCGCGCTGGGGTCTGCTGCTCGCCAGGACCAACCCCGACGTGGCGAAGCACAAGGGGCTTTCGTACTTCGTCATCGACATGCACGGCCCAGGCGTCGAGACCCGGCCGCTGCGTCAGCTCACCGGTCAGGCCGAGTTCAATGAGGTGTACTTCACCGACGCCCGCATCCCCGACGCGCACCGGCTGGGTGCGGTCGGCAACGGCTGGAACGTCGCGATGACGACGCTGATGAACGAGCGCAGCGCACTCGGCGGCAGCGCCAGCAGGCGGGGCGCTGGCACCATCGCCGATGCCGTCTCGCTGTGGGCATCGCGTCCCGATCTGCAGACCCCGGTGCTTCGCGACCGGCTGGCCCAGCTGTGGCTGCGCGCCGAGGCGCAGCGCCTCACCTCCGAGCGCTCGCGGGCAGCCGCCACAGTCGGCGGCCCCGGTCCCGAAGGCTCGATCGGCAAGCTGGTCGGCGCCGAACTGAACCAGCACATCTATCAGTTCTGCATGGATCTGCTTGGGCCAGAAGGGGTTTTGTACCACGGCTATGGCACGGGTGCGGGCGACGACGACGAGTCCGAGTCCGACTGGCGGGGTCCTGTGCAGCAACGGTTCCTGCGCAGCCGCGCCAACACCATCGAAGGCGGCACATCCGACGTGATGCGCAACATCCTCGGCGAGCGAATTCTCGGGCTGCCAGGGGACCTGCGGGCCGATGCCGGAATGCCCTGGAAGGAGATCCCCCGTGGCTGAATTCACGTTCACCGACGAGCAGGCTCAGCTGAAGGCTGCGGTCACCAAGTTCTGCGCCGAGAACTTCGACGAGCCGACGGTGCGGCGGCTGATGGAGTCCGATCCGCCGTTCGACGCGGCGGTCTGGACGCGACTCGGCACTGAGCTCGGCGTGCTCGGGCTATCCGTCCCCGAGGCCGACGGCGGCTTCGGTGGCTCGCTGGTGGACCAGGCGGTCGCCGTCGAGCAGCTCGGTGCATCGCTGGCCTGCGGGCCGGTGTTCGGCACCGTGTTCCTCGCGATCCCGGCGCTGGTCGCGGCGTCGTCGGGGCCGGTGCGGGACGGCTTGCTCGCCGAGTTGATCGACGGCCGCCGCACCGCGGCGTTGGCCGTGGCCGACCGGGCTGGCGCCTTCGATCCAGCGGCGGTGACGGTCACTGCGTCGCGGTCCGGTGAGCGGTGGACGCTGACCGGAACCGTGCCACGGGTCGTCGACGGCGGGGTCGCCGACGTGCTGCTCGTCGCCGCGAACGGACCGGACGGGGTCGCCCTGTTCGCGGTCGACGCCGCGGCGGCGGGCGTGGCCCGCACCCCGCTGGTGACTCTCGACCTCACGCGGCCGCAAGCCTCGATCGAGTTCACCGATGCGCAGGCCCGCTTGGTGGCCGACGCCGGCGAGGCGCCGCGCGTCATCGAGCATGCGCTGCAGGTGGGTTCGGCACTGCTGGCCGTCGAACAGGTCGGGGCCGCACAGCATCTGCTCGACCTGTCGGTCGAATACGCCAAGACACGGCTGCAGTTCGGCAGGCCGATCGGGTCGTTCCAGGCTGTGAAGCACCGGCTCGCGGATCTGCTTGTCGACGTCGAGCACGCCCGCTCCACGGCGTATCACGCGATCTGGGCGTTGACCGACGGGTCGGACGATCCCGCGCTGGCGACGAGCATCGCCCAGGCGACGGCATCGGCGGCGTTCGCAAGGGTCGCGACCGACACCATCCAGGTGCACGGCGGCATCGGCTTCACCTGGGAACACCAGGCGCACCTGTACTTCAAGCGGGCGACCACCGACGCCGCGTTGCTGGGTAGTGCCGAGCAACACCGCTCCCGGGTGGCCGCGCTGGTGCTCGACACCGCGTCGGCCGAGCGGGCGCCGAGGGTCGCCGACGGGACGCCGGCCTAGCGCCCCTCATTCCCCTTCGCCGACGTGTGCAGCAGGGTCGCGATCCTCGCGCGCCCGCAGCCCTCCTGCAGAAATGGCTACGGCATTACAACGCATCGGTAACGTTTCGTGTTGACTGAGTGACGCGAGTGATAATTGGGGTAATTGCTTGCATGCCCACTTCGGTCCAAGGGGGGACCTTCCTTGTTTAGGTCCTTCAGCGCCGCCGAGGTGACCCGCGTTCGTCGCGGTGCCCGCATGGTGTCGGCCGTCCTCGCGATGATGTTTACCCTTTCCGTGACGACGGCCTTCACCCCCGCCACGCCGACTGCCTCGGCCGCCGATTGCCCTGACATCGAGGTGGTCTTCGCCCGCGGCACCGACGAGCCGCCTGGCATCGGGAAGGTGGGCCAGGCGCTCGTCGACTCGATCAAGGCGCTTACAAAGAAGAAGACGGTCCGCTCCTACGCCGTCGTTTACCCTGCCTCCTGGGACTTCCTCGGCGTCGTCGACGGCGCCAACGATGCGAGCGCCCGCGTCCAGGCGACCGCGGCGAAGTGCCCCAAGACGAGGATCGTGCTCGGCGGATATTCGCAGGGCGCCGCGGTCGTCGACGTCGTCACCACCTCCCCGATCGCCGGTGTCGGGTTCAAGGCCCCGATGCCACCCGCGATGGCCAACCACGTCGCCGCGGTCACCGTGTTCGGCAATCCGTCGGCGCGAGTTGGCCAGCCGTTGACGACGCTCAGCCCGCTGTACGGCGCGCGGACCGCCGACATGTGCAACACCAACGATCCAATCTGCTCTCTGGGCAAGGACTTCAACTCGCACGTCCGCTATCCGGAATCGGGACTCGTCAAGCGCGCAGCACAGTGGGCCGTCGATCACGTTTAATACCGGACGTCGCTCTGCAGCAGCGGCGGGTAGACGCCGGACGCCTCACCGTCGACCGTGGTGCCCGCGAACTGAAGCATCGCGCACATGTCGCCGTTCAACTCGGCCGGGTAGTTCAACGTCGGAGCCGAGACCGCGTCGAGCATGCCCAGCTGTTCGGCGTTGAGCGAGACCTCGAGACCGGCGAGGTTGGACGTCAGGTGCTCGAGCCGCCGGGCGCCGACGATGGGCACGACGGTCCCCTGCCGTGACCGCAGCCACGCCAACGACACTGCAGCGGAGCTGGTTTCGAGTTCGTCGGCGATCGCACCGACGACGTCGATGACGCGGAACTCCTCGTCACTCGGGCCGCCGACGAACGCGACGCGGGCTGAGTCGACGACGTCCGCACCGCGCTGGTACTTGCCGGACAGGAAGCCGTTCTTCAGCGGGCTCCACGGCACCAGCGCCATGCCCTGATCCAGTGCCAGTTGCGCGACCTCACCCTCGACCGTGCGCGCCAGCAGCGAGTACTCGACCTGCAGCGCGATCAGCGGCGTCCAGCCGCGAAGTAGAGCGGTGGTCTGCGCCTGCGCAGTCACCCACGCCGGGGTGTTGGAGAACCCGACGTAACGGATCTTGCCGGACTGGACGAGGCTGTCGAGAGCCCGCATGGTCTCCTCGATCGGGGTGTGCCGATCCCAGTTGTGCAGCCAGTAGACGTCGAGGTAGTCGGTCTGCAGGCGGCGCAACGTTTCGTGCAGCTGGGCGGTGATCGACGAGCGGCCCGCGCCACCACCGTTCGGGTCGCCGGGCAACAGGTTGGTGAAGAACTTCGACGCCAACACCACGTGCTCGCGGCGGCCAGCGCGTGCGGCGAAGTAGTCGCCGAGGATCTTCTCGGAATGGGTGTTGGTGTAGAAGTTCGCCGTGTCGATGAAGTTGCCGCCGAGGTCGAGGTAGGTGTCGAGGATCCGCTCGGACTCCTCGACGCTGGTGCCTGCTCCGCCTGGATCTTCGCCGAACGTCATCGCGCCTAGTGCAAATGGGCTGACGCGTAGGCCGGATCGTCCCAAAGTGACGTAGTGATTCAGTGCCATCTTCTTGCTCCTCGTAGATCGGAATGTGTACTCCCATCAAAGCTCCGACGCGTTCGTGGAGGTAGACCGATCCGCCCGACCTCTTGCATAATCCTGCTCAAATCGACATGATCGAGTCATGCACACCCACAGCGAGCTGCTCGACGAGATCCGCGCCCGCATCGCCACGGGCGCCCGACCGGACATGACTACGTCCATCGACGGGCTGTTGATGTCGAAGGTGACCAGCGGGCCCGCGATCCCGGAGTACTCGCTGACCGCGCCCCTGCTCGTCGTGATGGCCCAGGGTGGCAAGCACCTCCTGCTCGGCGACCGCACCTATGAATACCGGGCAGGGCAGTACCTCGTCGTCACCGCCAACCTGCCGGTCACCGGCCACTGGGTCGGCACCAGCGAGGCGACCCCGGCGTTGGCGCTTGCCCTGGTCCTTCGGCCGTCGGCCATCGCGGCGTTGCTGCTGCAGACCAGCGCAGGGCGGCGGCCGCGCGCCGCGGGCGACGTGTCCGCGATGGCCACCGGCGAAGCGAGCGCGGAACTGCTGGACGCCGTCGTGCGCATGCTGCGGCTGCTCGACGAACCCGCCGACGCGGCCGTGCTCGCCCCGCTAATCGAGAAGGAGATCCTCTGGCGGTTGCTCACCGGACCGCAGGGCGACACGCTGCGTCAGATCGGGCTCGCCGACAGCGACCTCACCCACGTCAGCAGGGCGATCGGCTGGATCCGCGACAACTACGCAGAGCCGATGCGCGTCGACGACCTCGCGGGCTTGTCGGGGATGAGCGCATCGGCGTTCCACCGCAACTTCCGCGCCGTGACGGCCATGAGCCCCTTGCAGTTTCAGAAGCGCATCCGTCTGCAGCAGGCCCGCTCGCTGCTGCTGGCGCATCCCCGCGACGTCGCAGGCATCGGACACGTCGTCGGGTATGACAGCCCATCACAGTTCACCCGCGAGTACCGCCGCCTCTTCGGTGCCCCGCCTGGTCAGGACGCGGCACGCTTGCGGACCGAGCCGGAGCCGGTCGCGTCGTTCATCTGAGCGCGCAGCCGCTACCGCGTCAGCTCCGCCAGGATCGTCGCCGCCCAGCCCTGCTTGGTCTCCCCGACATGGGTGACCGTCGCCGAGTCGCGACCCATCGACCGGCCAACCGCGTTCTGCCGCAGGCCGTCCCACCCACGCAGCGAGCCGACGGCGTACCCGACTTCGGGTAGCCCCGCCAGTAGTGCCCTCTCCCCCTGCTCCATGACAACAGTCAACTCGCACTACCAATCGAGATGCAATCGATTTTCGCCGACCGCACCCTCACCACAGGGACTTGTAGTTCAACAGCGCACCGACGACGAGCACGATTCCGATGCCCGCGAACAACATTCGCACGGCGAGCGGCCCGTAGCGGGTGATTGCGCGCACGATGTTGCGCTGAATGTGCCTGGCGCGGATGGTCCGCCGGGTCGACAGCGCCAACACCAACAGTGAGGGCACCAACGTCAGCGCGCAGTAGCAGATGATGATCACCGGCCATGCCGACGGCAGCGGCTCGCGCGCCGACAGCATCGCCAGCGCCGTCAGATAGGGCACCGCGGTAGGCGCCTGCCCGAACCCGATGACGAGCCCGACGAGCCCGAGCAGCCACGGGTTGCGCCGTGCCACGTTCACCGCCCACAGCGGCGGCGTCGGCTTCGACCTCGACGAAACGATCGCAAGGGTGATGAGCACCACTCCGAGGACCAACTGGCCCCAATAGCGGATCGTGGGGGTCAGATCGAACTCGAAGCGGTCGGTCAGGAAGTTCAGCCCTAGCACGGTCAGCACGCCGAACGTCGTGATGGCGATGAACACGCCTGCCACGAAACTCAGCCCGGACGGTAGCGCTGACCTGCGGCTCAGCCGGCTGTCGTACACGATCGCCGTCGTGATTCCGAGGTTGAGAACGTTGACCGAATCGAGGAGCGCGAACCCCAGGAGGGCTAGGAGGAGTGCCAGCATGACGTCACGAACCTACGGGAGTGACCGCTCAGGCATGGAATCGACGTCGTGGGGTATACCAGGTCTTCACGCAGCCCGTACCGGAAGGACACATGACCGCAGCACGTGCGCAGCTTGACCAGCGTGACATGGCCGAAGCCCAGCGCATCGTGAGCGCAGTGGCAGGCGCGTTCTCCGCCAAGGTGGTCGGCCAGAACCACCTACGGGAGTCCATGTTGCTCGGCCTCCTCGCGGGTGGCCATCTGCTCATCGAGAGCGTTCCCGGCCTGGCGAAGACCACCGCGGCCCGCGTGATCGCCGAATCGATCAGGGGCGGATTCAAGCGCATCCAGTGCACCCCAGACCTACTGCCGAGCGACATCATCGGCACCCAGGTGTACGAGGCGGCCACCAATTCGTTCGTCACCCAACTCGGGCCGGTGCACACCAACATCGTGCTTCTCGACGAGATCAACCGCTCCAGCGCCAAGACGCAGAGCGCGATGCTCGAGGCGATGGAGGAGCGTCAGACCACGATCGCGGGTGTCGAGTATCCGATCCCCGAACCGTTCCTCGTCATCGCGACGCAGAACCCGGTGGACCAGGAGGGCACCTATCCCCTCTCGGAGGCGCAGACCGACCGCTTCATGCTCAAGGAGATCGTGCATTACCCGTCCACCGACGAAGAGGTTGAGGTGATCTCACGGATGGACGCCGGGCTGTACGAGAAGGACCATCGGAGCGCGCCGGTCGTGGCAACCGCCGACATCATGCGCGTTCAGGACCTGGCTGGTTCGGTGCACATGGACCGGGCCCTCATCCAGTACGCCAGCCGCCTCGTCGGCGTCACTCGCGAGCCTGAGCAGTACCTGCCGGCGAGCACGGCCCGGCTGATCGAGTACGGCGCCAGTCCGCGCGCCACCATCGCGTTCTGCCGGACGGCGAGGGCGTTGGCGATACTGCACGGCCGCGGCCACGTGGTCCCCAACGACATCGCCCGGCTCGCGCATCGCGTGTTGCGGCATCGCCTGATCCTCGGGTTCGAGGCGGCCAGCGCAGGCGTGACGCCGGACGCCGTGGTCGACGCGGTGTTGCAAGTGGTGCGGGTGCCGTGAGCGTGAGATAGACGAACAGCGTGGGTAAGCATCTCGACAGCGCCAAGAAGTACTTCGGCCGCGACACCAGCGGATTTCTAGAAGGCGGTCGCTACGCGCTCGTCCACACCAGAAGCCTCGAGTTCGACGATCTCCGGCCGTACGTGCCCGGCGACGACGTGCGCGACATCGACTGGAAGGCGTCGGCCCGCTCGGGCCACGTGCTGATCAAGCGATTCGTCACCGAGAAGCACCACAAGATCCTGGTGGTTGCCGACACGGGCAGGAACACGACCGCGCTGGCGCCGTCGGGCGAGCTCAAGCGGGAGGTCGCGGCGAACGTCATCGGCGCGATGGGGCTGATCACCCTCCGCCGGTCCGACGAGATCGGCATGGTGTTCGGTGACGTCCGCGGATGCGTCGACATCCGGCTGCGGCGCGGCGAGACGCACATCGAGTACCTGCTGCACCGGTTCGAGCAGCAGACCACGACGCGGCAGGCCCGTAGTGACGTCGTCACCCAGCTGAACTGGGTGGCAAGGCATTACCGGCATCCTCTGCTGATCTTCGTGGTGTCCGACGAGCCCGACGTCGACGAGCGGCTCGGCGACGTTCTGACCCGGCTCACCGGTAGGCACGACGTGATGTGGGCGATGGTTTCCGACATGCCCGCGGTGGCGTCGACGGAGGATGAGCAGGACGGGTTCGACGTGACCAGCGGACGCTTCGTCCTGAGCGCCGCCGCGGTGGGTCCCAAGGTGATCGCCGAGTATGAACGCGCCGAAGTACAACGGCGGGAACGGCTTTCGGAATTCATGACTCTCCGCGGTGTCCCGCACGCGATGATCGCGGGCAGCACGGACATCAGGACCGAGCTGATCGCGATGACCGGGGTGTTCGCCCGTGCCGGATGACCTGCTGCGTCACGTCATCGGCCCGACGCCCTACTCGTCGTGGTGGTTGTGGGCGGCCGTGCTGGTGTTGGTCGTCCTCATCGTCTGGTACGCAGGCGTATTCGCACTGACCATGCCTGCTGGGCGGTTGCGCAATCTGCCCGTCGTCGGAGCCATGCACGGTGACATGGTGCGGCGGCGCTTCGCAAGGACGGTCCATCAGATCGGCGAGAAGTACCGCGCAGGTGATCTCGCCACCGCTCCCGCCGGTGCCGCGGTCAGCGCCGCGCTGCGTGGTTTCCTGCAGCAGACCACCGGAGTCCGGGCCCAGTACATGCAGGTGGAGCAGATCGCAGCGGGCGAACTCGCGCGGGCCGCACCGCTTTTGGAGCAGCTCGACGACGCCCAGTTCAACGCCGCGTCCCGGGTGGACATCTCAGCGGTGAGCGAGTCCACCGAGGAGCTGATCCGATCGTGGACCTGACCTGGTGGGTCGTGGCGATCGCCGGCTGTGTCGCGTTGGCGATCTGCATTGCGGCCGTGTTGTTCCGGCCGATGGACGCCGAGCGTCGGCAGTTGCGACCACTGGCCAACGTCGGCCGTCTGACCACGCTGCCCGAGTACGTCCTGGCGGCACGCATCCGGTCGTCGTCGATGGTCATCGCGATGGTGCTGCTCGTCGTCATCTTCGCCGCCGCGGTCGTCGCCGCCTCGCGCCCGACCGGATTACCCTCGGCAGCAGGCGAATCGGGCGCGGGCCAACCGGAGGACGTCATGCTGTGCGTCGACGGGCCCGCCACGGATCCCGCCCCGAGTGCAGCGCTGCGCTACTTCGCCGAGCAGGTCAAGACGTTCTCCACTCAGCGCATCGGGCTGACCTCGCCGAACCGGCGGGTCGTGCCGCTCACCCGTGACTACCAGTACGCCGCTGGTAAGTTCGCCGGCGCGGACGACGGCTTCGTGGCGCCGGTGTCCTACGTCGACTACACGGAGGGTGCCGAGGATCTGCTGGCGATGTGCCTGACCGGGTTCCCCGCCTTCGACAAGCCACCTGCACAACGACGTTCGCTGATCTACGTCGGGCCGGACTCCGATGGCCGTCAGGCTCCACTCTTCACCGCCGACAAGGTCAGGGAGTTGGCCCGGACGGCGGGTGTTCAGGTCAACGTCGTCCTGACGGGCTCGGACAACGGCACCCTCGCGTCGCTGGCCCGCGACACCGGAGGGCGCGCCTTCTCCGCCGATGCAGGCGTGACCGCACACTTGGCAAACATCAGGGCCAACCCGCCCGCCGCGGTGCCCACCGACGGCACCACCCCACTCAAGCCGACCGAATCTCCCGACGTACCACTGGCGGTGGCGCTCCTGGCGGCTCTGATTCTGGCCGCGTGGCCGGTGGTGCGGCGATGACCCTTCAACCGGTACTGCCCCTGCTGCTGCTCGGCGCCGTCGCTGCCGCGATCGTGGTTGCCCGCGTCGTCGCATTGCGGCGCTTGACCGCCGCCGGTCGCACGCGCGCCGCTCTCTTGCGTTGGGGCGGCGTGACGCTGGCCGCGCTGCTGCTGCTGGTGGCGGCCGCACGACCGGTGATCGGCAGCGACGACCAGGGCATCGTCCGCGCCGCCGGGGACGGCGACCCGAACGTGTTCATCGTCGTCGACCGCTCGGCGGACATGCGCGTTGAAGACCTGGCAGGAGACAAGGAGCGGATGGCCGGTGCGCGCGACGACATCTCGGCTCTGATCGACCGCTATCCCGACGCCCGATTCGCCGTCATCTCCTTCGCGTCACGCCCGTCGCTGGACTGGCCGCTGTCGGCGGACACCTGGAGCTTGCGGCCGGTGACGTCCGCCATGACGCCGTACGCCTCGGCGCCCGACGCAGTGGTGCAGACCAACGTCGGTGCTGCGGGGAACGTGCTGCGCTACCAGCTCATCGGGGCAAGGCAGCAGTTCCCGCGGGCGCAGAACCTGGTCTTCTACCTCGGCGCGGGTGCGTCCGAAACCCAAGTCCCCCAGCGACAATTCGAGCTGCCCGAGGGAGCGGTGGACGGCGGAGCGGTGCTCGGCTACGGCAGCGCCGATGGCGGACCCATTCCAGGGACCGACGTCGCACGGTCGGCGATCGACGAGCAGGCGTTGCGCGGCGTCGCCGATCAGATCGGCGTGCCCTACGTCCCGCGCGACGGCACCACACCGCTGGCCGGAGTTCTTCAGGACCAGGGCACCGTGATCGGGCCGCCACCACCGGTCGCAGCGCCTGCCGGCAGGATCGAGTTGTATTGGGCGCCTGCGATCGGCGCCGCGATCCTGGTCTTGATCGAGCTCTACCTGGTGCTGCTCGAGTTCCGGCGGACCCGGCTGGCCAACGCGGACGTGGTCGTATGACCCTTCGGGCGAGCGGAGCGACGGGGGAATGTTCACGGCTGCGTCTGCGGCGACGGCTGCTGGTGTTCTCCGCACCCGTCGCGCTGCTGCTGGTGATCGTGCTGCTGAAGCTGTGTTCGGTCGTGATCGCCGGTGGTCTTGCCGCGTCCGACTTCGCGCGGAAGGACACTGGCGCACTTCGGACCGAGGTTGCAACGCTCAACGCGCTTAACGTCGTGGAGCCCGCGAAGGCGTTCTTCGCCGCAGGCGATCTCGCGGTGCTCGACGGCCGCCTCGAGGATGCCGATGGCCAATTCTCCGAGGCGCTGGCGCGTACTGCGCCCGCAGAGTCCTGCGCCACGCGGGTCAACCTCGAACTCGTCCGAGAAACGCTCGGCGACAAGGCAGCCGGGGTGCTCGACGTCGAGACGGCCGTCGTCCGCTATCGCAGCGCGCTGGCCGCCGTGAAAGACGCCCCCGCCGAATGCTTCGAGGGTAACGCCGATCCCGATCAGGAGCGGCGCGTCGTCCGCAACGAGGCGGCCGCCCGGCTCAACGACAAGATCGACGACTTGCAGGCCGCGCCCCCAATGCCGCCGCCCGCGGCCGTCCCTCCGCCCCCGCCACCGCCACCCCCGCCACCTGCTGGCGAATCCGCGCCCGACGAACGGGATCCCCGCCTGCGGTTGAACCCGGACTCGGGGGATCCGCTGGAACGCCTGCAGCAGATCCTGCGGGATGCGGCGGCTGCGCAGCGCGGTGGCGGATGACCCACCGACGAAACTCGTCCACTCTGCGCTGAGGGTGTGCGCCACTCGCAGTTTCACGCCCTGGTCACAGAGTGAACGACTCGGCTAGACGACCGGAGGGAGATGCTGCGCCACCGACGGCTCGGCGGCAATCAGCCCGTTGCGCGCCCGCCACTCGTTCAATGCCCGGGCCAGCACACCGTCGGGGTCGCCAGCACGTAGCTCCGTGAGCAGGACCTGCCGCTTGAGGCCGCCTTCGGCGGACTGAATGCCCTGCGACCCCAACGATTCCACGGCATCGGACAACCGCTCGACGATCGGCGCCGCTGCCCGACCGGGGACGGTGATCCGCGCCCACGGTCCCGCCACGTCGATCGTCTCGGACGCGGCCGGACGTTCGGCATAGGCAGAACCACACCGCCGCCCCGCCCCGTGTCGGTGGCCACGTGAGCGGCAGCGGTGGCGTCCTGCGCAGCTCCCAACCCGGCTCTGCGGTGGTGTCGGCCCACGCGAAGTTCGAAGCCTGCTGGACCGCTGCGCCACTGAGATGCAGGTCAGGATCGGGAGCACCGCCGCGGAAGATACGCGACGACCGTCGGGCCATCGCGGCCGCGGGCGGTGAGGCGCCAAGCAGCGGGGCCACCACCAGCCACCCCCAGAGCCAACCGGGCCAGATCCCGCCGTCCGCCAGTGCGGCGAACAGGGTTGAGGCCGCCTGACCCAGCCACAGCGGGCCGACGTAGACCAGCGCCGCAAAGCCCACCGCAACGCGGCCCTCCCAGACCATGTCCGGATCACTCTGCGTCGCAAGCGGACTCACCAGGAACGCCAACACGATGCACACGGCAAGGCCAAGCACCAGCGCGAGGGCGTCGACACCACCCACGTGCGTCACGGCGCGAGCGCTTCCTCGAGAGTCCTTGGCCGGGAGCCCTGCAACGCCGCGACGTCGTCGGAGACCGCGGCGCACGAACCGTCGGCAACGGCCGTGTAGGTGCTCACCCAGGCATCCAGCTGCCACTGCTCGACGTCGTGGGCGGCCGCCCTCGTTGCGTACGCCTCCTCGATGGTCTGGTTCTCGAAACTCAGCTCGCGGCCCAGCACCGCGCCCGCGCGCGCAGCGACCTCGGTGAGGGTGAGGGCCTCGGGACCGGTGAGCGTGTACGTGGCGCCGGTGTGACGGTCGGGGTCACGTAGGACGACGGAGGCAACGTCGGCGACATCGGCCCGCGCGACCGCCGCAACGCGGCCGTCTCCTGCCGGGCCACGGATCACTCCCGATTCATCGGCGAAGGCGGGCAGCAGGTCTGCGTAGAAATTGTCGCGAAGGAAGGCGAAATCCATCCCGCTCTGTCGGATCGCTTCTTCGGCATCGTGGTGGTCGCGGCCGAGGGTGAACGTCGCATCGGCAGCCGCCCCGGCGAACGACGTGTATACGAGATGCCGTACTCCGGCCGACGCGGCAGCCCGGATGAACGTCCGGTGTTGCTCGCGCCGGTCGGGCGCTTCGGCAGCCGAGACCATGAACAGCACCTCGATGCCGCGCAGCGCCGCCACGGCGGCAGCCTCGTCGGCGTACTCGCAGTTGCGCACCTGCAGACCGAGATCCGGTGCCCGAGTGGGATCCCGGACCACCAGCACGGGGGCGTAGTGCGCCAATCGGTGTGCGACCAGTCCGCCGACGGCGCCGGTGGACCCGGTGATACCAAGCAGTGGCTGCGGTCGCACCGTCACGCTGGTGAAGTCTTTCTGCCAGGTCGCAGCGCCACTTTCGCTTGGGAACATCCGCTCGAGCTGGGCGTCGGCGAGCGGCCACAGCAGCGGCTCGGCCTCGGCTTCGGTGGGCGCCGCGTCTCGCTCGACCACACACTCGACAAGGCCGGTATACCGCAGGTCGTGGCACACGAACCAGCCGCCGATGCGATGGAGACCGACGCCGTCACCCTAGGGCAGCGAGATCGTTGCACTTGAGCAGATTCTCGGTACATCTGGTGTTAACACGGCCGACTGATTCCACCCCTCGTTTTCCACGCGCGACGGCGCCGGAGGGTGTTGACTGACCAACACGTTTGATTCGGCACTATCGAGGTGAGTCTCATGGCACGCATTGATTTGTTTGCGAAGATTCCATTGATCGGGATGTCCCTGGTGTTCCTGGCGATGTTCATCGTCGCGGTCACCGCGTATCTTCACGCCGGGTGGTATTCGATCATCGGCTACGCGATTGCGGCCGTGGTCGCCGTGTGCGGCTTCGTGATGACGTTTCGTGACGTCAGCGATACGCCGGGACCTCCGGAGCAATGGGATGCCCGAGGTAACCCCGTTGATCCTGCGTCACCCGGAAACTGACTAGAGCGAGGATTGCTTCGATGACCACTGAACCCAAGCCGTCGGTGTACGACAACTCCGCTCTGAAGGCGGAGGACGAGGGTTACCACAAGGGCCTCAAGCCCCGGCAGCTGCAGATGATCGCGATCGGCGGTGCCATCGGCACCGGACTGTTCCTCGGTGCCGGCAGCCGACTACACAACGCCGGACCGGGCCTGTTCTTGAGCTACGCGTTCTGCGGCATCTTCGTCTTCCTGATCCTGCGGGCGCTGGGTGAACTCGTGCTGCACCGGCCGTCGTCGGGGTCCTTCGTGTCGTATGCGCGCGAGTTCCTCGGCGAGAAGGCGGCGTTCGTCGCCGGCTGGATGTACTGGCTGAACTGGGCGTTCACGGCCATTGTCGACTCGACGGCGATCGCCACCTATTTTCACTACTGGACGTCCTTCGGGAGCGTCCCGCAGTGGCTGATCGCCCTGCTCGCGTTGGCGGCCGTGGTGGGCATAAACCTCATCTCGGTCACCCTGTTCGGGGAGCTCGAGTTCTGGGCTGCGGCCATCAAAGTCCTTGCGCTGATCACATTTCTGGTCGCAGGCACCATCTTCCTTGCCGGCCGCTACAAGATTGAAGGACAGCCAACCGGCTTCAGCGTGATCGCCGACAACGGCGGGCTCTTCCCCCACGGTGCCTTCCCATTGGTGATCGTCATGTCCGGTGTCGTATTTGCCTATGCTGCAGTCGAACTCGTCGGAACCGCGGCCGGTGAGACTGCCCATCCGCACAAGATCATGCCGCGTGCGATCAACTCGGTGATCGCACGTATCGCGGTCTTCTACGTCGGTTCACTGTTCCTGCTGGCCCTTCTTCTCCCGTACACCACCTACAAGGCAGGCGAGAGCCCGTTCGTCACGTTCTTCTCCCGAATCGGGTTCGAGGGCGCGGGCACGATCATGAACATCGTCGTGCTGACCGCCGCATTCTCCAGCCTCAACGCCGGGTTGTACTCGACCGGCCGGATCCTGCGGTCGATGGCAATGAACGGCAGCGCACCGAAGTTCACGGCGAAGATGTCCAGCCGCGGCGTGCCGTACGGCGGAATATTCCTGACCGCGGCCGTCGGGCTGTTCGGCGTCGTCCTCAACCTTCTCGTGCCCGGCCAGGCGTTCGAGATCGTGCTCAACATCGCGGCCCTCGGCATCATCGCGTCCTGGGCCACCATCGTCATCTGTCAGATCCAGCTCTACCGCTGGGCGAAGCGCGGCATCCTGGAGCGGCCGGTATTCCAGTTGTGGGGCTCGCCGTACACCGGCTATCTCACGTTGGCGTTCCTGTTCGGCGTCGTCGTGCTGATGGCGTTCGATCCTCCGATCGGCACCTGGACGGTTGCCTCACTGATCCTCATCATCCCTGCACTCATCGCCGGGTGGTACGCGGTCCGTGGACGGGTGCTGGCCGTCGCGCAGGAGCGCATCGGCTACACCGGTGAATTCCCGACCGTCGCCAACCGGCCTCCGCCGGGTGACGACGAGTAGGCCTTTCGGGGGCGAGCGAAGCGACGGGGAAAGGCTTAAGCCCCGACGGCGTCGATCGCGCGGTAGATGCGTTGTTCGCTGACTGAGCGTGCGGTGCCGAGCTGTTGGGCCCACAGGCTCACGCGGAGTTCCTCGATCATCCGCGCGATGTCGCGCACGTCGTCGGCGGCCGCACGCCCCGGTGACAGTGCCTTGACGAGGTCGTCGTAGGCGTCCTGTACCGCATGCACGCGCAGCATGAGATCGCGGTCGGCGTTGACCGCGTGCGGCAGCCGGTCGAGTCTGCGGCTGATGGCGGTCAGGTACCGGGTGAGGTCGGCAAGGCGCGCGACGCCGGTGGCCGTGACGAACGCCGGTGGCAGGAGTCTGGCCAGCTGGGCCCGCACGTCGGCGACCGCGTCGGCCTGCGCGGGCAGCGCCTTGTCGGGCAATGCGAGCTGAACGTCATTCCATGCGGCGAGCACCTTTTCGACGCGGCCGACGACGTCCAGCGCGGTCGGCACCAGGGTGGCGGCAACCCTGTCCCGTAGCGCAACGAACGCATCCCGCGTCCACGCAGGAGCGGGCACCAACAGGTCCACCGCGGCGTCGGCGCAGTCTTCGAGCAATGCGGTCAGCGAGCCGTCCGGATTGGCGCCGAGCAGCAAACGCGTCCGGGGATTCAACGCCCGCTCAACGGCTTTGACCGGTGAGGTGACGGCCAGCCGCAGCAACCGGCGGGTACCGGGACCCATCGCCGAGCCCTGCTCCACTTGCGTGGCGAACACGCGCACGTCGACGCCGGAACCCGCTTCGACCAACGCGGGGAACCCACGCACCGTGTGACTTCCGGCAGTGCGCTCCACGATGCGCTGCAGTTCGGCCAGGTCGTCGGGCCAGGTGCGCAATCCGGTTCGCTCAAGGCCGCTCGCGACAGCACCCGCCACCGCCTTCCGCACCGGCGCGGCCAGCCGTTCCTGCAACGCGTCGAGGTCCTTGCCGCGAGCCACCTCGGCGCCACCGGATTCGACGGCGAACGTCACCCGCAGATGGGCGGGGATCTTCTCGATGTCGAAAGCGTCGATCGGCACCAGTACCCCTGTGCGCCTACGCAATTCGCCCTGCAGCGCCTGCAGCAGCGGTGCGCCATCCGGATCGAGCGTGGCGAGCAAGGCGCGGGCGGTGTCGGGTGCGGGAACGAAGTTGCGGCGCAGGTCCTTCGGCAGGGACCGGATCAGCTCGGTGATCAGTTCTTCGCGCAATGCCGGTACGTGCCAGGCCAATTCGTCGCCACCCAGTCGGGGAAGCACCTCGACGGGTACGTGCACGGTGATGCCGTCATCCTCGGCACCCGGCTCGAACCGGTAGGTGATGGGCAGTGACAGGTCGCCCGCTTGCCAGGTGTCCGGTCGATCGGCGTCGTCGTCGTTGCGCAGCAGGTCATTCCGCGTGAACGTCAGTAGGTCCGGTGTACGGTGCCGTTGCTTCTTCCACCAGGCGTCGAAGTGCCTGGCCGAGACCACGTCGGCGGGAACCCGCGCGTCGTATAGGGCGTAGATCTCGTCGTCGCCGACCAGCAGATCCCTGCGGCGGGCCCGCTCCTCGATCTCGGCGAGTTCTTCGAGCAGGC
Source organism: Mycobacterium sp. AZCC_0083 (assembly GCF_014202335.1). Classification (GTDB taxonomy): domain Bacteria; phylum Actinomycetota; class Actinomycetes; order Mycobacteriales; family Mycobacteriaceae; genus Mycobacterium. The sequence continues at coordinate 86,014 of NZ_JACHGP010000005.1, forward strand.
TGGCGTTGTCGCGGAAGAAGTGGTGACGGGTCTGCCAGTCACCCTCGACGAGCGCACCGCGGATGAACAGCTCCCTCGCCAGCACCGGGTCAATCTGCGAGTACCCGACGCGGCGTCGCGGCACCAGCGGCAAGCCGTACAGCGTGACGCGTTCGAACGCGGTGGCGGAGCCGCGCTTGGCGTCCCAGTGCGGCTCACTGTAGGTGCGCTGAACGAGATGCGCGGCAACACGTTCCACGGCCTCCGGCTCGATGCGCGCGGCGATCCGGCCATAGAGGCGGCTGGTCTCGACCAGGTCGGCGACGACGATCCAGCGCGGCGGCCGCTTGGTGAGCACCGAGCCGGGTGCAAGCACGAACTTCGAGTTGCGTGCGCCCTGATAGTCCCGCGTCTCGCCCTCCCGCACGCCGATGTGGGAAAGCAGCCCGGCGGTCAGCGCCGCGTGCACGCGTGCCGCATCGGCCGGCTCGTCCTGCTCGCGGATGCCCATGTCGCGCGCGATGCTGCGCAGCTGGCCGACGAGGTCCTGCCATTCCCTGATGCGCAGGTAGTGCAGGAACTCCTCGCGGCACATCCTCCGAAACGAGCTGCCGGACCGCTCCTTTCGCTGCTCACCCAGGTAGTTCCAGAGGTTGAGGAAGGAGACGAAGTCGGAGTGCTCGTCGGCGAACCGGGCGTGTTTCTGCCGTGCCGCCTCTTCCCGGTCGGCGGGCCGCTCCCGCGGGTCGGGGATCGACAACGCCGCGGCAAGCACCAGCACCTCGCGCACACAGTTCTCGGCGTCGGCCTGCAGGATCATCCTGCCGATGCGTGGATCCAGCGGCAGCTGAGCAAGCCGGCGGCCCAGAGCCGTGATCGCCCCGTGCTCGTCGAACCCTCCGAGTTCTTGCAGCAGCTGCACGCCGTCGCGGACGCTGCGCTTGTCGGGCGGGTCGAGGAACGGGAAGTCCTCCATGTCGCCAAGGCCAAGGGCGGCCATCTGCAGGATCACCGCCGCGAGGTTGGTCCGCAGAATCTCGGGATCGGTGTAGCGGGGCCGGGATTCGAAGTCCTCCTCCGAATAGAGGCGGATGCACACACCGGGCGCCACGCGTCCCGACCGGCCGGCCCGTTGTGCGGCCGATGCCTGCGAGATGGGCTCGATGGGCAGGCGCTGCACCTTGGTCCGTCGGCTGTAGCGGGAGATGCGCGCGGTGCCGGGGTCGACGACGTAGCGGACGCCGGGCACGGTGAGCGAGGTCTCGGCGACGTTGGTGGCGAGCACGACGCGCCGACCGGAGTGCGGTGCAAACACCTTCTGCTGCTCGGCCGTTGGCAGCCGCGCGTACAGCGGCAGCACCTCGGTGTGCTTCAGGGTGGCGCGCAGTGCTTCTGCGGTATCACGGATCTCGCGTTCGCCGGACAGGAACACCAGCACGTCACCGGGTGGTTCGCCTTCGAGCTCGCCGACGGCGTCGACGATGGCCTCGGTCTGGTCGCGCATCGTGGTGCGGATCTCCGCGCGAACCACCTCGTGGTCGGGGTCGTCCGGGTCGTCATCATTCGATGACGGCACTGGGACCTCCAGTGGCCGGTACCGGATCTCGACGGGATACGTGCGCCCCGATACCTCGACGATCGGCGCACCCGAGAAGTGCGCCGCAAAACGACCCGGCTCGATCGTCGCCGACGTGACGATCACCTTGAGGTCGGGCCGCCGCGGCAACAGCTCGCGCAGATAGCCGAGCAGGAAGTCGATGTTGAGGCTGCGTTCGTGGGCCTCGTCGAGGATCAGGGTGTCGTAGCGCAGCAGGCGACGGTCACGCTGCATCTCGGCGAGCAGGATGCCGTCGGTCATCAGCTTCACCAGCGTGCGGTCGCTGGCCTGATCGGTGAACCGGACCGTGTAGCCGATCGCGCCGCCGAGCTCGACGCCCAACTCGTCGGCGATGCGCTGCGCGACCGTACGCGCGGCGAGCCTGCGTGGCTGGGTGTGGCCGATGGTGCCGCGAATGCCGCGGCCGAGCTCCAGGCAGATCTTCGGCAGCTGGGTGGTCTTGCCCGATCCCGTCTCGCCGGCGACCACGACCACCTGGTTCTCGGCGATGGCCTTCGCGATCTCGTCGCGCCGCTCGCTGACCGGGAGGTCGGGGTAGGTGATCGTCGGGACGGCGGCGATGCGCGCCGCGACGAGGGCCTCGGCCGCGGCGAGCTGTTCGGCGATCTTTCCGACGGTTGCCGGGTCGCTCCCGCGGAGACCCTTCAGCCTGCGGCCGAGCCGGGAGGCGTCGCGGATCGTCAGCCCGTCGAGCCGCGCACGCAGCTCTGAGACGGACGGTTCGGACACTCGGGCAAGGATAGTTGACCACCCAGTTCGTACCTTGCCGCATCTTCGGCTTACATGGAGACGGTGAGTCGGCGAATCCTGAGTGCGTATTTCCGGTTGATCCTGCTGCTGGCGTTGTGCACGAGCCTGGTCGCCGGCTGCACGACCCCGCCCGGCGGAACACCGACGGCAACGCCGCCGGGATTGCCGACGTTTCCGACCGCGCCGACGACGACCACCAAGCCCGCCATACCAGCGGGCCCCCTGGTGGCCTACCGCGCGTCGACCGAGATCGGACTGGCCGACGGCACGAAGATCGTGGCGACGGCGCCCGGGACTTTCACACCGTCCAGCGAACCCTTCGTCACCGAGGACGGCCGCTTCGTCTTCGCGCGATCCTCGGACGGAAAGCTGGTCACGCTCGACGCGCGCTCCGGGGAGACCCGGGTCTCCCCGCTGCCGCAGGCCTCCCGCCTCGGCACCGCGGGCGCCAGCATGATCGTGTGGTGGGAGCAGCCGAACAGGCTGATGCAGCTCGATCTGGCCGCCGAGGCCGTCGCGCCAACACTGCGCCAAACAGTGGACCTGCCGCCTGTCTACGACGCGGCGGCGACCGCTCCCGCGTTGCTCACCGCAAGGGGCGGCACGGCCATCATCTCTCGGGTCGAGTCCGCGCCGTCACCGACCGGAGGTCCCGACACGCTGTACGCCGTGCGCGGCGGTGGCGCGCCGGCGTCTCTCGGCCGCGCGGATGCGAACACGCCGGTGGCGATCGCCGAACTCAGCCCCGACGGTGCGAGCCTCGCCTACGCGCTGTACCGCCGTTCGAGCGACACCTGCGGTACGGCTGCTGTGGTGGTCTCCAACGCCGACGGGTCGCAACAGTCGTACGACGTCGCCGCACCGGGGCCGGCGACCGGCTCCGAGGTTCTGCATCTGTGGTGGCAGGAGTCCCACCCCATGGCGCTCAGCTTGGCGACGTGGCAATGCGATCCGGCCAGCTCGTACTCGCCGCGGGTGTGGGAACTCGGCTCCGACCGTCTCGTCCAGATGACGCCGCCGACGGTGGCGTTGGAGGCGGTCGAGGTGACCCCAGGTCAGCGGGCACTGATCATTCCCCAGGGCGGCCCTACACCCGAGCAGTCGGGCACGCTGGTCGTCGAGGACAGCGGACGCAGGTTCCCGGTCAAGCCGGACGTGAACGCGCTCGAGGTGATCCCAGCGCAGGCACCGTCATGACTCTCAGCCGGTAATCACGTTCAGGACGAACGTCGAGTCGGTCGGAGCGTCGGGCGATATTTGAATCGTGCCGCCCCCGCGTGCGTTGGCGTAGATGCCGGTGCCGCCCACGATCGCGACTGCGCCGGGTTGACCCGGTTCGGCAGGGCCACCGCTGTCCAGACCCTGGACGGCGAGTTGCCCGCCTTCGAGGACGAAGGTGCCCTGGCAGAAGGCATCTCCGCTCGACGCGTCACCGCTGAGTGTCGTGCACTGACCTGCGACGTGGCCGATGTTCGTCCCTCCTGCGCGATCGAAGACGTCACCGGCGAAGAGGAACTCGTCTCCTGGACCCTGTCCTGGCTCTCCGAGATCGATCTGCGTCGATTGGGTGTCGTGCTCGAACAAGGTGAGTGTGGTGTCGGCTGCGGCACTTTGCCCGAACACACCCCCCATCGGAAGCGTTAGGGCTGCGCACACGGCGAACAGGCCAACACCCCCTCGCCGCGCGCATCGATCAATGGTTGCCACCCGTCCCCCCTCGCCCGTCGCTTCGCTCGCCACGGGGCCCCCACCCCAGGAATACGCAGACTGTACGCGCGCCACCCCCGTCGCGCTGTCAGTCCGCTGTGATGGTGGTGAGGCAGAACGGATGACTCGTGCTCGAAGTGTCCTAACGGGCGGTTCCCGTTCGTCCATGTGTTGAGATTCGGGAAATGCTCGAATCACGTGGAGAGGGAAAACGTCATGCCGCAATACGTCGCTCTCACCTACACCAAGGACGTCGACTGGACAGCGCCCGAGAACGCCAAGGAGATGGCCGAGTACGAGAAGTTCGGTGAGACCCACGGCGCCGTGATCCGCGGCGGTGCCGCGCTCTACCAGACGAGCACCGCGACCACCGTGCGCGTCAAGGGCGCCCGCGGCGGCGAGGTGCTCCTCAGCGACGGTCCGTACGCAGAGACCAAGGAGGCCCTGACGGGCTTCTACCTCATCGAGGCCGGCGATCTGGACGAGGCCCTGCGCATCGCGGCCGACCTCCCTGCGGCGTGGGACGGTGCCGTCGAGGTGCGTCCCACCATCGATTTTGGCGGCTGACCGGCTTGCCGAGACCGTTCGGACGGAGGGCGCGCGCATCCTGGCCACGCTCGTCCGGACGGTCGGCAGCCTGCCGATTGCCGAAGACGCGGTGCAGGAGGCGGCGCTGCGCGCGTTGCGGGACTGGCCGCGTACCGGCGTTCCCGACGAGCCGCGCGCCTGGTTGACCGTGACCGCGCGCCGGGTGGCGATCGACATCATTCGACGCGAGGGCATGCGGGCCGGAAAGGAGCGGGCCAGCATGAACCTCGCAGTGCCCGACGCAGTACCCGACCTGCCGCCGGACAGTGTGGTGCACGACGACCGGCTACGGCTGATCTTCACCTGCTGCCACCCCGCGCTCGCGCTGGACGCCCAGGTGACGCTGGCGCTGCGAACCCTCTGCGGGCTCTCGCCTGCGCAGATCGCGGCGGTGATGCTGACGAGCGAGTCGGCGGTAGCCAAACGGCTGACCAGGACGCGAGCCAAGATCGCCCGCGCAGGCATCCCGTACCGCGTCCCCGACGACGACGAGCTACCGGCCCGGCTGGCGTCGGTGTGCGCGGTTCTACACGCGTCGTACACGATCGCCCACAGCGCCGTCGGCGGCGAACGGCTGACCGACGTCGATGGCCGTCGGGAGGCGTTGCGACTCGCACGTCTGGTCCACGAACTGCTGCCCAACGAGCCCTCGCCGATGGCTGTGCTGGCCCTGTTGCTACTGACCGAATCGCGGTCCGCGGCACGGGTCGACGACGCCGGCGATCCGGTTCTGCTCGCCGACCAGGACCGGACGTCGTGGGATACCACCGCGATCGACGAAGCGCTGACCCTCCTGGACACCTCACTGCGTCGAACCGGTGCGGTCGCCGATCCCCACCAGTTGCAGGCCGCAATCGCCGCCGAACATGCCCGCGCAACCTGCTATCAGGCGACCGACTGGCAGGAGATCATCCGGCTGTACGACCTCCTGCTCACGGTCCAGCCAAGCGCTCCCGCCGCGCTGGCGCGGGCTGTGGCCATCGCCGAATCCGACGGCGCGGCAGCGGGACTGGACGCGCTCGCCGACCTGGACTTCGACCGCGACAAAAACCACGACCAACGATGGCACGCGGTCCGCGGTGAACTGCTCGCCCGCGAGGGCAGATACGCCGAAGCGGTCGCCGCGACACGCGAATCGATCACCGACGAGGTGTCGGCGCCGGAACGGCGCCACCGTGCACGCCGCATCGCGGCATGGTCGGCAGCGGACCAGCCCGAGCACTAGCCTTGCGCGGGCACTTCGACCTCATATCGCTTTTGCTGCGGTGCGCAACTCGACATAGGCGGTCTCGATCGCGTCGGCGAGCCCCGCGACGTCCGGCAGCGCCCCCGGATCGGTGCACAGCCCGATGCCGAGATCTCCTGCACACGAGATCGCCGAGATGCGCAACGCGTGATGGGCGGCAGGCTCCGACGATGAGAAGAGATGCTGCACCCCGCGACCGGCGACGCCGACGGGGACGCGCGGGCCAGGCACGTTCGATATCGACACGCTGAACTCCCTGGCGCTCTTGGAGATTCGCTGAGCGGCGCTGCCGAGGTGCTTCACGCGGCCGAGGGCGTGGAAGAGGTCGTACATCTCCTCGGCGTCGTCGAGGCGTTTGCGCTCGCCGGTCTCGGCCCGGATCCGGTCCAGCCGGACGAGGGGATCCGTCTCCGCGAGCGGCAGGTCGACGTTCATGAACGAGTCCCGGTTTCCGAGGTCGGTCGCATCCTCGTCGCGGTGGTACAGGCTGACCGGTATCTGGGCGTTCAGGTGGTGGACGAGCGTGCCCGCCTCCCCGAGCCAGGTCCGCAGACCTCCCGTGATGACCGCGAGGAGGACGTCGTTGACCGTGGCGCGGACAGGCCGTGACGCGCCGATCGCCTTCACCTCCGACAAGGGCGCGACGGTGAAGGCCAACTCGCGGGCGATGGTGATCGGGCGGTCGAAGGGCGAACGTTCGTTGGGGTGCCCGAGTTCACGGATGACGGCGCCCGGCAAGCGCCGCGCCTCAGTGAGGCCGCTGGGTTCGTCGGAATGCACACCGGGGCGTGCCCCTGCCGCTGCCGGGGCGTCGGGGTGGGCATCCCAGAGCACGGCGTCGAGGAAGCGGACACCGGCGATGCCGTCGCACATCGCGTGGTGGATGCGAACGGCGATGGCTTCGCGACCGTCCTCGAGTGGCCCGATCACGTCGAACGTCCACAGCGGCTTGCTGCGATCGAGATGCTCGGACATCAACCCGCTGACGATCCGCCACAGGTCGGCCCGCGAGACGCAGGACGTGGTCTGACGCCGGACGTGTTCGCGGATGTCGAAGTCGGTTGCCTGCACCCAGCGCGGCTCGGGTCCCGAGGTGTCGACGCGCTGGGTCGCCCTCGGCTGGCTCGGGAGCCGCTTCGCGACCGCGGCCCGCAGGGCGTCGAGGTCGAGCGGATCACCCGCCTCGAGCACGTTGAGCTTCAGCGTGTGGCCGGCGATCGCCGCCGATTCGACGCCGAGGATGCGGGCGTCGTCGGCCGAGAGCCGATCGGGATCGTCCAGCCGGGCCACGCGGTCAGTGTAGGTGTCTCGCCGTCCACCGAAGGTGGGGTTTCGACGGGTCGCATTCCGCGCGTGCGGTAGTAGAGGACGACGGCGGCAATCGTCACCTCGACCGCCGCAAGCACAGTGGCGATGTTCGTCACCGTCGACTCGTGGACCGGTGCGACCGCGGTCAGGCCCGCGCCGTGCTGATGCGCGGCCGACGCAGGCAGGTGGATCGCGATCATCGCGAAGTTCATCAACGCCACCAGCAACCAGCACCGTACCGTGCCGTGCAGCCACAGATCACGTGCGCAGTAGAGGCACGCGACGAGCATCGCCACCATCAGGGCCATGGCCGCGGGGTTCGCCACGTGACCAAGTGAAATCCCATGCAGCACAGCCGAACAAGCCGCAAGCACCGCACATGCCCGTCGTCCGAGAACACTGGCGCGCGGGCTCACCTCGCATCACCGGACGTCACACCCGCGTATTCGTCGTGCCAGTTCCACCACTCATACGGCGCGGATTGCGGGCGGCCTTGCGGAGTGTCCTCCCAGGTCTCCTGACGCCCGAGAGCGGTGATGTCGAGGTAGCTCCAGGTGCCGCCCATCTTCTCGTCGCCTCGGTTGTTGAGAAGGTAGGTGCGGAAGACGCGGTCGCCAGCCTCGTCGCCCTCGCGGATGAGCACGTTGGTGCCATGCCATTCGTCCACGCCGAAGTCGGTGTCGAAATGGTCGGTGACGGTGTACCAGGGGATGTCCCAGCCCATCCGTGCCTTCAGGCGTCCGATGTCTGCCTGCGGAGCGCGCGAGACGAACACCAACGTGGTGTCGCGGGCATTCAGGTGCGCGACATGGGCCACCTGGTCGGCCATCAGCGAGCACCCGGGACAGGCGTGCTCGGGCCACCCGTGCACGCCTGGTTCGAAGAAGGCGCGGTACACGATCAACTGTCGGCGGCCGTGAAACAGGTCAAGCAGGCTCATCGTCCCGTCGGGCCCGTCGAATGCGTAGTCCTCCTCCACGGCGAGCCACGGCATGCGGCGACGCTCCGCGGCCAGTGCGTCTTGAGCGCGCGTGACCTCCTTCTCCTTGACGAGCAGCTCAAGGCGAGCCTTCTCCCACTCCTGCTCCGACACGATCTGGGGTGTGTCCATTGCGCTGCCTTCCGTTCGTCGGCTACACGTATAGACGCCGGCCGACCCCGGAACTCATCGCTGGGCGAGTTGGCGTCCCGCAAGCGCGACGGTGAGGTCTTCCACCACGCGTGGGTCGGCGAGGTCGTCGCCGAACAGTTCGCGGAGTTGACCCATGCGGTAGCGCACGGTCTGCGGGTGCACGAAGAGCGCAGCGGCTACGTCGTCGCGGCGGCCGTGGTGCAGCAGCCACACACGCAACGTCTCCACCAGCTTGTCCCTGACCGCGGGGCGCACCGATTCGAGCGGCGCGAGCACCCTGGCCCGAAGATCGGCCAGCGCATCGGCATCCGCATTGAGGATCAGTTCGGTCAGATGCCGCTCCGTGTCGATCGGATCGTCGTCGTCGCCGAACAAGCCGATCGCCCGCAGCGTCCGGTCGACGGAGAGGCCGGCCTGCGTCCACGGTCGTTCGGGCCCGATCACCGCACCGGCGATGTCGATCGAACGGAGCAGCGCCGTGCGCGCGCGGACACCGACGTCGGCGACCAGCAGCACGCTGACCGAACGTCCCATCGATGGCAGCGCGTCGTCGGGAACCTCGAGGCTGCGTGCGCCGACCGCCGAGATGAGGCGCCGTTCGTCACCCCGCGGCACTGCCACGGCCGTGAGAGTCCGCGGAGGCTGCCATTCGGCACGCTCGGCACTGACCAAGAGGTCTTCGGCACTCGCGGACGCAAGGAGTTGGCGCGCAAGGGTTTCCCTATGCCGTTGCCGCACGAGGCCGGTCTTGGCGAGTTGATCGGCGTGGCCGGCCACGCTGGCGGCAGACAGTCGATCGATGTAGGCGAACACCCGCTCGGCGAACACCGCCAGCTGATCACCCGGCAACTGGTGCGTCACCGCGACCGCGCTCCACTCCCGCCACGCCGTGCGGGCACCGCTTCGGAAGGCCGCCAACAGCACGTCCGTCGAGCGGCCCTGACGCGCCTCGCCCTCCCCCAGCGCATAGGCACCGTCGAGAGCCGGGCGGACGTTCGGTGACGTGTCGGGATCGTCACCCTCGGTGGTGAGCTGAAGGAAGGCGGCCAACGACTGCTGCACTGCCTGCTCGATGGTCGGGCCCATCCGCCCCGCGAACGCGTCGGCGTAGCTGGGCACGTCGTCGACGACCGCCGTCACGGTACGCTCGGCCACCGACGGCAGCACCGACCACATGGCCGCAAGCACCGCGTCGGGCAGAGGTGCCCACACCGTTCGCCCGTCGTTTTCCGTCATGACATCCTCTTTTTGTTCTTGAAGAACAATTTCATGCCTAATTTTCACACGGATAGGTCGAGAAGTAACCCATTTCAACAATCAGACTAGTAGTCATGACTTCCCTCATCGCTGGAACCGCGCGGCGGCCCCTGCGGTCCCTCGCGCAGATGGTGACCCAGCCACTGGTGCCGCGCGACTTCATCGATCTGATCGACCCGCTCAGCAGCTCACGCGACCTTCGCGGTCGGATCGACGCCGTCACCGCCGAAACGACCGACGCGGCGACCATCCGCATCCGGGTCGGGCACGGTTGGCGCGGGCACCGGGCCGGCCAGTACGTCCGCATCGGTGTCGACGTCGACGGCGTCCGCCAGTGGCGGACCTACTCCATCACCTCGCAGGGCACGTCCCAGACCAATGCCAAGGCGAAGGCCAACCGTTTCATCACCATCACCGTCAGGACGGTGCCGGACGGCGTGGTGTCCAACTACCTGGTGCGTCAGGCGACGGCAGGCACCCTGGTTCACCTCGACCAGGCCTGCGGCGACTTCACCATGCCCGCCACGCGCCCCGACAAGGTCTTGTTCGTGACCGCGGGCAGCGGCATCACACCCGTCATGGGCATGTTGCGCAGCCACTCGCGCGAACTCGCCGACGTGGTCGTGGTGCACAGCGCCCCCACCGCCGACGACGTGGTCTTCGGTAGCGAGCTCCGGGCATTCGCCGACGCCGGCTCGGTGCGGCTCCTCGAACACCACACCGCCACCTCGCCCCGGATCACCGCAGCCGATCTGGATGCGCTGGTGCCGGATTGGGCCGACCGCCAGACCTGGGCCTGCGGCCCCGCCGCGCTGCTCGACGACATCGAGGCGCACTGGGCTCGGCACGGCGCGGCCGACCTGCTGCACACCGAGCGGTTCACCGCGCCAGCCGTTGGCGGCGGCGACGGCGGCCCGATCAGCTTCACCAGGACCGGCTCGACCGTCGAAACCAGCTCGGGCACAACACTTCTCGAAGCCGGCGAGAACGGAGGCGTCCTGATGCCGTCGGGTTGCCGGATGGGCGTGTGCTTCGGCTGCGTCCTTCCCCTTCGCAACGGCGCGGTGCGCGACGTGCGCAACGGCGCCGTCACCATCGGCGCACCCGACGCAGGCGTGCTGGTGCAGACCTGCATCTCCACCGTCGCCGGTTCCTGCGAAATCGACATCTGAGCCACCTCAACCACATTCAGCTCGACCCCCATCCTTGGAGGATCCCATGACCGCCATACAGAACAAGCCCACCAGCCCCATCGCGCACTTGACCGATGACGACGTCGAGAACCTCGGGCGCGAGTTGGACGCCATCCGTCAGCAGGTGCTCGACAGCCGCGGCGAGGACGACGCCCGCTACATCCGCAAGATCATCAAGGTTCAGCGCGGCCTCGAGGCGGGAAGCCGCGGCGTACTGCTGTTCTCACTGTTCCCGCCCGCGTGGTGGCTCGGCACTGCCGGTCTGTCCGCGGCCAAGATCCTGGAGAACATGGAGATCGGCCACAACGTCATGCACGGCCAATGGGACTGGATGCGCGATCCCAAGATTCACTCCACCACCTGGGAGTGGGACAACGCGTCGACGGCCGAGCAGTGGAAGCACTCCCACAACGAGGATCACCACACCTACACCAACGTCCTCGGCAAGGACGGCGACCTCGGCTACGGCATCATGCGTGTCGACGAGGACCAGCGCTGGACCCCCTTCCATCTGGGCCAGCCGCTGTGGAACGCGATCAACGCCGTGATGTTCCAGTACGGCATCGCCGCCTACGACTTGAAGCTCGGCAAGAACCTGAAAACCGCTGAGCGCCGCAAGAACCCGGAGTTCCGCGCCCGCGTGAGCTCCACACTGCGCAAGATCGGCAAGCAGAGCCTGCGCGACTACGTCGTGCATCCCCTGCTGTCGGGGCCAAGTGCCGTCACGACGTTCACCGCCAACCTCACCGCCAACGTGGTGCGCAACGTATGGACGCACTCGGTGATCATGTGCGGGCACTTCCCTGAAGGCGTGCAGACGTTCACCAAGGACAGCATCGATGGCGAGACCCGCGGTGAGTGGTACCTGAGGCAGATGCTCGGATCGGCCAACATCAGCGGTAGCCGCCTGATGCACCTGATGAGCGGCAACCTGTCCTACCAGATCGAGCATCACCTGTTCCCCGACCTGCCGAGCAACCGGTACGGCGAGATCGCTCCCAAGGTCAAGGACGTCTTCGACCGTTACGGGCTCACCTACACGACCGGCCCACTGGTGAAGCAGGTCGCATCCGCATGGCGCAAGGTGATCCGGCTGTCGCTGCCCAACGACTTCTCGATCACCGCGCTCCAGCGTGGACTTCTCGGTGGCCGCGAGCAGGATTCTCGACGAGAGGTCGACGTTCGCGCGGCCTGATCCTCCGTAGTCTGGACACGTGAGCATCACCCTTGGAGACACCTTCTCCCGCGAATTGCCGGAGATGGCCATCCGCTGGCAGGCCGAGGCCACACCCGACCCGCGTCTGCTGGTGCTCAACGAGGCGCTGGCCGCAGATCTCGGCCTCGACGTCGCCTGGCTGCGCAGCCCCGAGGGGGTTGGCCTGTTGGTCGGCGCCGTGGTTCCCGACGGTGCCACTCCCGTCGCGCAGGGCTACGCCGGGCATCAGTTCGGCGGCTTCGTCCCGCGTCTTGGCGACGGGCGCGCCCTGCTGCTCGGCGAGCTCGAAGCGGGCGGACGCCGTCGTGACCTTCACCTCAAGGGCTCGGGACGCACACCGTTCGCGCAGGGTGGCGACGGGTTGGCCGCCGTTGGTCCGATGCTGCGCGAGTACGTCATCAGCGAGGCGATGCACGCACTGGCCATCCCCACCACCCGATCGCTCGCCGTGGTGGCGACGGGACGCCCGGTGTATCGGGAGACGACGCTGCCAGGTGCCGTGCTCGCCAGGGTCGCGGCCAGCCATCTGCGCGTCGGCAGCTTCCAGTACGCCGCCAGTACCGACCCAAACTTGTTGCGGCGCCTCGCCGATTACGCGATCGCCCTCCACTACCCGGACGCTACCGACTACCTTGCGTTGTTCGAGGCGGTCGTCGCCGCCCAGGCGCCGCTGGTGGCCAAGTGGATGCTCGTCGGGTTCGTGCACGGCGTCATGAACACCGACAACATGACGATCTCCGGCGAGACCATCGACTACGGCCCGTGTGCGTTCATGGAGGCCTACGACCCGGTCACCGTCTTCAGCTCGATCGACCACGCGGGCCGCTACGCCTACGGCAACCAGCCCGCGGTGGCCGAGTGGAACCTGGCCCGGTTCGCCGAGACCCTGCTACCGCTGCTTGCCGACGACCCCGATGAGGCGATAGCGCTCGCGACGGAGTCCCTCGGCGGTTTCCACCGTCAGTACGCGGCCGCCTGGTCGGCGGGCATCCGCGCGAAGGTCGGGCTGGCCAACGGCGGCGGCGACGTAACGCCGCTGGTCGGCGAGCTTCTGGCGCAGCTCGAACAGAGCCGCGTCGACTACACCTCGTTCTTCCGACACCTCGCCACGGCCGCCCGCGGTGACGCCGAACCCGCGCGCGGCCTGTTCGTCGACCTCGCCGGATTCGACGAGTGGCTGACGCGCTGGCGGGCACTGAGCCCGGACGCCGACGCGATGGATCGGGTGAACCCCGTCTACATTCCACGCAACCACCTGGTCGAGGAGGCCCTCACCGCGGCAACCGACGGCGACCTGGCACCGTTCGAACGCCTGGTGGCTGCGGTGGCCGCGCCGTACGACGAACGTCCCGGCCTCGAGCGCTACGCCGACGCGGCGCCACGCGACTTCGGCGACTACCGCACCTTCTGCGGGACCTGAGGCCCGCTCAGTGGCGCGAAATCGGTTGCAGACCCGGCGGTTGCGGCGGGGGCGGCAGTAGCGACCCCCTGGCACGGAGCGCGACCGTTGTCGGGCTCTGCGTGCTGAGGGTGACGTCCCGGCCTCCGTGGCGGATGGTAAACGTACCGTCGGGCCCGTCGCGCAGGGCGTAGCTCACCTGATCGTGGCCGACGTCCACGACGAGCCGGAATCCGCGCCAGCGCAGCCGGAAGCGCAGGCGTGAAATGCCGTCGGGCAGTTGCGGATCCAAGTACAGGCAGCCTTCGTCGTCACGCAAGCCGCCGAATCCGGCGACCAGCGCCGTCCACGCTCCTGCCAATGAGGCCATGTGCAGGCCGTCGCGGGTGTTGTGGTGCAGGTCGCGCAGATCGATCACTGCGGTTTCATAGGCGTAGTCATGTGCCAGTTCCAAGTGCCCGACTTCAGCGCACAGCACGGCCTGCGTGCACGCCGACAGCGACGAGTCCCGCGTGGTGCGCCGCTCGTAGTAGTCGACGTTGCGTGCCTTCTGTTCCCGCGTGAATGCGTGGCCCTGCCAGTGCATCGCCAGGACCAGGTCGGCCTGCTTGATCACCTGCGCGGGGTACAGCCTCACGTAGGCTTCGTGCAACAGCAGCGGATACTCGGTGTTCTCGGTGAAGTCCCACTCGCGCAGCGTGGTGAACCCCTCGCACTGCTCGTGCACCCCCAGCTCGACGTCGTACGGAATGTGTACTGCCGCAGCGGCATCCCGCCAGGCGGCCATCTCCTCGGTGGTGACACCCAAGTCCTGCGCCGCGACGGGATGACGCTCGCACGCCTGAGCGGCGATGCCCAGATTGTTCGCGGCCATCAGGTTGGTGAACACGTTGTCGCGGACCACCGCGGTGTACTCGTCTGGGCCGGTCACCCCGTCCAGATGCCACCGGCCGTGCCGGTCGTGGTGGCCGAGCGAGAGCCACAGCCGGGCCGTCTCGACCAACACCGCCAGACCGCATTCGCGTTCCAGCGTGTCGTCGCCGGTAACCACCCGGTAGCGCTCGACCGCCATCGCGATGTCGGCGTTGACGTGCCAGGCCGCGGTGCCTGCCGGCCAGTACGCCGAGCATTCCTCCCCCGCGATGGTGCGCCACGGGAACGCAGCACCCGCCAGGTCGAGCTCGGCGGCCCGCTCACGGGCGAGGTCCAGCGTCGACGCCCGCCACCGCAGCGCGTCCGCGGCCGCATCCGGTGCGGTGTAGGTCAGCAGAGGCAGGACGTATCCCTCGGTGTCCCAGAATGCGTGCCCGTCGTAGCCGGTGCCGGTCAGGCCCTTGCCAGCGATCGCCCGGCGCTCGGCCCGGGCGCTGGCCTGCAGCACGTGGAAGAGCCCGAATCGCACCGCCTGCTGGATGTCGGGGTCGCCCTCTACCTCGACGTCGGCGCTGTCCCAGAAGTCGGCGAGGTACGCGCGCTGACCGTCGACCAAACCCTGCCAGCCCGTGTAGCGGGCGCCCTCGATACCGCCGGCCACCTGATCGCGCAACGCAGGCCGCGACCGCAGGCTCGACCAGCCATAGGCGAGGTACTTCACGATGCGCAACTGCTGACCGGGCCTCAAACCGCAGATCACCGTCGTGCGGGCCCAGTCCTCGCCCGCATCGGTATTCACCTCGACGCGCCCGGGCACCTCCACCAGGTGGTCCATCGCCGCGGCGAGCGTCAGCCCGCTCCCTCTGGTGCGATGGATCAGAAGGGCGCCCCGATCAGCGGACTCGTAGGCCACCGATTCCAGCGGGTTGTTCAACATGGCCGCGACCCGGGGGTCGGCCGATGGTTGCGGTTGATCTTCGTTCGCGACGAGCTCGGATTGCACTGTCACACGGGTGAATTCGTCGACGGCTTCGACCACGTATTCGATCGCCACGATGCTGCGTTGCGTCAGCGACACCAGCCTGGTGGAACGTACCAGCACCAGCTTGCCCGCCGGCGAGCGCCATCGGGCCACCCTCGTCAGGGTGCCGGCACGCAGGTCGAGCACCCGCTCGTGCTCGATGAGGTCTCCGTAGCGCACGTCGAACGGTTCGTCATCGACCAGCAGGCGCATGATCTTGCCGTTGGTGACGTCGATGAGTGATTGGCCGTCCTCCGGGTAGCCGTAGCCCGCCTCGGCGTACGGCAGCGGCCGCGTCTCGTAGAACGAGTTGAGATACGTGCCGGGCAGCCCGTACGGCTCGCCCTCGTCGAGGTTGCCCCGCAGGCCGATGTGCCCATTGGACAGCGCGAACACCGACTCGGACTGCGCAAGCAGATCGAGGTTGAGCGTGGTCTCGCGCACGTGCCACGGCTCGACCGGGTAGGCGTCGTCGCTGATCATGACGCGGGAAGCAGGTCGGCGAGGTCGTTGACCACGACGTCGGCACCGTTGCGGCGCAACGCTTCTGCGTGCCCCACGCGGTCCACCCCGATCACCACGCCGAAATGGCCCGCGTGGCCGGCCTGCACCCCGGCGATCGCATCCTCGAACACCGCCGCGGCACCGGGCGGCACGCCGAGCAGCTCGGCGCCCCGCAGGTACGAGTCGGGTGCTGGCTTGCCAGGGATGTGCTCATTCCGCATGGTGATCGCGTCGACGCGCTGCCCGACGAACCGGTCGAGGCCGGTGATCTCCAGTACCTGGCGGGTGTTGGCGCTCGAGGACACCACCGCAACCGCGAGCCCGGCGGCGTGCACGGCCTCCAGGTACCTCCGAGAACCCTCGAAGACCTCGACCCCCTCGCCGTGCAGAACCTCCAAAAACAGTACGTTCTTGCGGTTTCCAAGCCCGTTCACGGTTTCGGCGCCGGGATCGTCGTCCGAGTCTCCCTCTGGCAGCGTGATGCCACGACTCTCGAGGAACGACCGCACGCCGTCCTCGCGCTTCTTGCCGTCGACGTAGGTCGCATAGTCACCGTCGACGTCGAACGGCCGGAATTGGTCACCGTCACGTTCCGCGCGAGCCCGCAGGAAGTCGTCGAACATCGACTTCCATGCCTTGCGATGCACGCTGGCGGTGTCGGTCAGAACTCCGTCGAGGTCGAACAGACACGCATGAACGTCATCGGGCAGACCCAGCAACGCCGACCCCGCTTCCCCGATGGCCGTGCCCTGGCGGAGTGAGTCGCCTTCGAATGTTGACGAGGTCGTCTCGCAGAACGATGTCCGGCCATGGCGGTCGGCGTAGCACTGCCAGAGTGGCTATCACCGCCGACGCCAGCCCGGTGATCACGCCGATTAGCGCGATCCGGTTCCCATCGACGGCTGCCGTCCACGAGACCGCGTCGCCGCGAATGACGAACACGCCGACCGGCGTCGCGGAGCCACCGCGGACCCTAGCGACGGGGATGACCGTGGTTCCGTCGACCTCTATGGGCTGACCGTAAACGCCCATGCCGGCGAGATCGGCGGGTAGGCGATCGAAGATGTCTGGACGGTTCATGACCGCACCATAGCGACTCGAGCTGAGCAGGGGCACCCTTCTCATCCCCCCGTTGCTCCGCTCGCCCCTAGAAGTTCGTCTTGCCGGTGCCGAGGCCTGGATGGACGCCGGGGATGAGGCCCGCGCCGACGGCGATCCGCTGCAGAAGCTGGCGCAGGGTGTCTCGTTCTGCGGCCGACAGTGGCTCGGTGACGATGTCTTCGAGTGCGCTGGTCGCCTCGTCGAGGCTTGGCAGGAGGGTGTGGGCCCGGTCGGTGAGCGTGATCGCGAAGGCGCGGCGATCGTCGGGATGCGCCATGCGTTTGACCAGGCCGTTTGCTTCGAGCGTGTCGATGACGGCCACCATCGCATTGCGGTGGATGCCGAGCCGGGCCGACAGCTGACGCTGGGACTGGCCGTTCTCGGTCGCCAACGCCATCAGTACCGCGTAGGACCGCGGGTCGACGCCGATGGCGCCCATGTCGCGCTGAAACACGCCGGCGACGTGAAAGCCCAGCTGAGACAACAGAAACGGGATGCGTTCGTCGAGCGAGGCGATGCCGAGCGACCGATCTTCCATGCGCAGACACTAGCACTTTTGATGATTGTCACTTAATGTGATGATCACAAGAAGTGATTATTCTAGGAGGAATCGTGAAGATCGCACTGTTCGGCGCCAACGGTCAGACCGGCCGGCTGGCGACAGCATTGGCCCTCAATGCAGGCCACGAGGTTCTTGCGGTGACGCGCCGCCCGCAGGAGTTCCCGCTGAGTGGGCCGGGTTTGATGGTGGTCGAGGCCGACGTGCGCGACGCGACCGCCGTCCGGCCCGTCGTGGCAGGGGTAGACGCCGTGGTGTCGACGCTCGGCGTCACGTTCACCAGGGAGCAGGTCGACACGTACTCGGCGGGAACGGCCAACATCGTCGCCGCTATGCAGGCCGCCAAGACGCGTCGGCTGATCGTGGTCAGCTCGACCGCGGCGTACCCTACGCGTCGCAGCGGCTCCTCGCTCACGCTGCGACTGGTGGAGCCGATCATCACCAGGACCATCGGCAAGACCGTGTACGACGACGTCCGGCGCATGGAGGACGTCGTCCGTGGCAGCGGCCTGGACTGGACGATCGTTCGCCCCTCTGGCCTGTTCGACCTGCCAGCACCCACCGACTACGTCCGCGGCGTCGTCGATCCCGTCGGTGCGTTCACCGCGCGCATCGACCTGGCCGACTACCTGCTGTCGCTGGCCGCCGACTCGGCTGCCGCGCGCCAGACCGTCATCATCTCGACCACCGAGGGCACGCCAAGCCTGTGGCAGATGATCCGGCGGGAAGCGGCCGCGTCGTGAAGCCGACAGCCTTCATCGCCGTGCTGTTCAGCGGTCTGTTCGCTGGATTCCTGACCACCGTCCTTGTCGTCGAGGCCACCCTGCGGGGTTACGGGTCCGCGGTGTACACCCAGGTCCGCCTCATCGAACTCGCGCACCTCGACGACCTGGCCACCGCGCTGCTGCTGCCTGCCATCCTCACCTCAGTTATGTTGGCCGTGGCCGTGTTTCGTCGTCACGGCAGCAGCCGCTGGCTGCCGCTTACCGCCGTTGTCCTATTGCTGGCGACCCTGGTGATCAGTGTGTCGATCAGCGTGCCGATCAACACCGCCCAGGCGACCTGGTCCGTCGTGGCGCCGCCCGCCGACTGGTCGGCCGTGCGTGACCGTTGGCAACTGGCCCACGTCGCACGCACCACCACCTCCGTACTGGCGTTCGTGCTGCTGACCGTGGCGGCGATGACGCCCACCCGACCCAAGAGAGTAGAAAGTTAATCATGACCACACCAGGGGATTTCACGTTCGACGACGCCTACCGGGGCGAGGCACCCGGTCTTGGGGACAGCCCCAAACCGCCATGGAGCATCGGTGAACCGCAGCCCGAGCTCGCCGTGCTGATCGAGCAGGGCAGGTTCCACGGCGACGTGCTCGACGTCGGATGCGGTGAGGCGGCCATCTCGCTGGACCTCGCGGCGCGCGGTCACAACACCGTCGGGCTCGACTTGTCACCAACCGCCATCGACTTGGCGAGGGCAGAAGCCGCACGGCGCGGGCTGACCAACGCCACCTTCGACGTCGCGGACATCAGCGACTTCACTGGATACGACGGCAGATTCGGCACCATCGTCGACAGCACGCTCTTTCACTCCATCCCCGTCGAGGTCCGCGAGGGCTACCTGCGTTCGACCGTGCGCGCTGCCGCTCCAGGGGCGTCGTACTTCGTGCTGGTCTTCGACAGGGCGAGCATGCCTGACGGCCCGGCCAACGCGGTGACCGACGACGAGCTGCGCGAGATCGTGTCGAAGTACTGGACGGTCGACGAGATCAGGCCCGCCCGGTTGCACGGCCTTCTGTCGAAGGGCTTCTCGGCGTTGCCGTTCGGCGACGTTCGGGAGGAGCCGCACGGCCGCCAATCGGTGCCCGGCTGGCTGTTGAGTGCACACCTGCCCTAGACGCGGCGAGCTCTCTCCTCAGGACTTGCCGACGAGTGCCTGCGCTATTCGCGCCTGAGTTTCCGACTGGTCGCTGTCAACGCCGATCATCCGCAGCACGACCTGATCCGCACCGGCGGCGTGGTACTCCGCGACGCGGGATGCGATGTCCTCCAGACCTCCCCAGGCGGTGACACCGTCGAGCAATCGGTCGCTGACGGAGTCGATGTCGACCTCTGTGAATCCCTGGCGCACCAAGTTGAGGCGGTAGCCCCCCACCGAACACAGAAAGCGCAGCGGCTCTGCGACCGCTTGTCGGACGGACTCGCGGTCGACGTACGGGGCGACCATCAAAAGCACTGCCAGGACGCGGTTTGCGCCGAGAATGGTCCGCGCATCGGCCACGTACGACGGAGTCACCAGGAATGGATAGGCGCCGCCCGCACGGTCGCGCGCCAGCGCGAGCATGTTTGGGCCGAGTGCAGCCAGTATCCGCGAATGGGCCGCGATCCCCGTGGAGTCGAGGTCGTCGAGGTAGCCGTTGAGCGTGGCGAGTGGACGTCTTCCGTGTGCTCCCCCGAGTCCGAGCAACAGCCGGCCTGGATGCTCGCCCTCCAGGGCATGGCTGAGGGCCGAAACGGCGGCTACCGCCACCGTGTCCACCGAAAGGATTCCGCTGGCCACCTGAATCGTATTGCTGGAGCGCACCGCTCGCTCGAGCGACGGCAGAATATCGTTGGGCCCTCCGGGTATCCACAATGTCGAGTAGCCGAGGAGTTCAGCCCGGCCGACCTCATCGGCCGCGGCATCCGGGTTCTGAGCGGTGAGCCCGCTGACCGCCAGGCCGACGGATCCGGGAGTGATCACCGGACGAAGTCGTCGATGTCGCGGGCCTCACCATCGGGCATCGCAGGGTCGATGTGCCAGCTGAGTACCCGCCGCGGATACACGCGCAGCACGTCGTGGCTGAACCAGCTGGGGTTGACCGGAGGGTCGTCCACGACGATGGCCTCGGCGTGACCTCGGACTTCGACGCCGCGGCCCATTCCCGGCTTCAGCGCACCGGGTTCGTTCGGTGTCATGTCGTCAACGACGAGCCCGATGTCCGGACGCACCAAGACGTTGCGGAATCGCTGTGTCGCCCGGTGATTCGGTCCTCCGATGTCGATGGTCCCATCCGGATTGAGTCGAAACCCAAGCGGTCGGACGTGGGGCACGCCGCCAGGACCGATGGTGGCGAACCGGCACAACTGTTGGCGCTCCAGATACCTGCGCTCGACGACCGTGAAGATCATGCCGCACACCGTAAGACCTCAACGGTGATTGAGGTCAAGTCGAATCCGGTTGCGGCCTCGGAGTTCGCACACACAGGCCCAAGACTCCCGATGCGCTGCGCCTCGCCGATCAGATGCGCGACGACGTCCATATGCTGAACCCAATGTATGTGCCCGGCTTGTGCACTGCGCCAGAGGTGGGTGGATCATCGTCTGGCTCAATCGGTGCCATTCGATGACTGCGCCGATGACGTCGCGCATGCCGCGATCGAAAGGCTTCGGCCGATGTCGTTGAGATGCCGGGGAGTCACTTCCCGCTCCTGTCGAGGCCGGCCCAACTTGCAGATGTGTTGGGCGACCTAGCGAACGACCCTTAGTGGTCGGTTACCTCGGCGTCATCCTGGCCGTCGCCGCTCTTGCCCGTAGGCGGGTCTCACTCCCCAGGACCTGGGCCGAGGCCCGGTCGCCGCGGCGGTTGACGTAGCCCATCGCTACGAAGACGACCGCGACGCCGGCCATCAGCGATACGACCTGAAACATCTCAGCCATCAGTGCACCTTCCGATCGATGGTCGTTCCTCGTACATGCTCGTTTCGCCCGAGCCGGTCGTACGCCTGCCACCAGAGCGCCTCGTGCTGGGCCGGGGTGATGTCTCCCTCGTCGCGCAGGGTGTCTGCGGCGCACAGGATGATCGCCACTGCCTTCAGCTCGGTGTACGCCGCAGCAGCGACCAGATCCGGGTACCCGGAGATCAGCACCACCGACATCGTGAGCACCCGGGTCCGCACGGGCCCCAGCATCGCGAAAAGCGTTGCCCCGCTGCCCAGGTGCAAAGCGGTGGCGGTCACGACGGCCATCGACGCGTTCGGGGTGCCGACGAACGGGATCACGGTCACCAGCCACAACGTCGCGCCCCAGACCGGCCACCGGTGCCACAGCCTGAGCAGTCGTCGCTCGAAGTCACTGATCCCTGGAGGAAACACCACGAGCCGGTAGCGTCGGAATCCCTGCCTGCTCACACCGGTGTCGATCGAACCCCACGGCCGCTGCCCGTCGATGACGCGCACCCGCCCGCCGACGCTCTCGTCAACGCGCGTGATCGGACGGTCCTGTTCCTCGGCCACGCCACTGTTTCTACGGCCGCACGGGGGGCCGAAAGGGCTCTCCTAACGCTTTCCATACGCGTTGGGGCAAGATCCTTGCGGGGGGTCGTCGACCGCCCCGTGGCGCCCTGAGCGAATCGAGGAGCTGACGTGCACCCGACACCCAAGACTGCTGAGCCACACGCCCCAGCAGGCGCGGCAAGCCCGGTCCGACTCGCCATCGTCGTCGCCGCACTCGGCGTCGTATTCGGCGACATCGGGACCAGCCCGATCTACACGATCCAAACGGTGTTCAACCCTGCCGACCCGCACCCCGTGCCGATCAGCACCGACAACGTCTATGGCGTGGTGTCGACGATCTTCTGGTCGGTGATGATAATCGTCACCCTGACCTACATCACCCTGGTGATGCGCGCCGACAACGACGGCGAGGGCGGCATCATGGCGCTCATCACGATGCTGCGCCGGTGGAGCGTGGCGGACGGGCGTCGTCGTACCGCCTTGATGCTGGCCGCGCTCGGGCTGTTCGGTGCCGCATTGTTCTTCGGCGACAGCATGATCACCCCCGCGATCTCGGTGCTGTCCGCGGTCGAGGGCCTCAAGGTCGTCGAGCCGGACCTGGAACAGTGGATCGTCCCGATCACCGCGGTCATCATCGTGGCGCTCTTCGCTGTACAGCGCCACGGGACCGCCATCGTGGGGCGCTTCTTCGGACCGGTGATGATCCTCTGGTTCGCCGCCATCGGTGCCTGTGGCGTCATGGGCATCGTCGGTCATCCGGAGATCCTCAAGGCGCTCTCGCCGCTGTACGCGATCGAATTCATGACCGGGCACTTCCACATCGCCTTCTTCGCGCTGGCGGCGATCGTGCTTTCGGTCACCGGCGCTGAGGCGCTGTACGCCGACATGGGCCACTTCAGCCGGAAACCCATCGTCCTTGGCTGGCTCTTCCTCGTCCTTCCCGCATGCGTTCTGAGTTACTTCGGCCAGGGAGCACTGATCCTCGGCGACGAGACCACGGTGAGCGCGCCGTTCTTCCTGCTCACCCCGGAGTGGGCGCGATTGCCGATGGTGCTGCTCGCCACCGCCGCCACGGTGATCGCATCGCAGGCCGTGATCACCGGGGCCTACTCGGTGGCGTCGCAGGCCGCTCAACTCGGCTACCTGCCGAGACTGCGCGTCGTGCACACGTCGGCGTCTGCGTACGGCCAGGTCTACGTGCCGTCCATCAACGGCATTCTGATGGTCGGGGTCCTGGTCCTGGTGTTCGCGTTCCAAAGCTCCGCCGCTCTGGCGTACGCGTTCGGCATGGCGGTGACCGGCACCATCACCATCACCACGACGCTGTTCCTCTACATCGCCCACACGCGGTGGCGGACCCCGCTGTGGATCGTGCTCGTCGGCGGCGGCGCGCTGATACTGGTCGACCTGATGTTCCTCGCGGCGAACCTGACCAAACTCGTCCATGGGGCGTGGCTACCGCTCCTGATCGCGATCGTGGCCTTCACGGTGATGCGGACCTGGGAGAGGGGACGCATCCTCGTCACCAAGGAACGCGAGGAAGCCGAGGGATCGCTACGCGACTTCGTCGACGAGATCGCCTGCGGTGAGCCGCCGTTGGTGCGCGTCCCTGGCACGGCGGTCTTCCTCAACCGCGGCAAGGAGACCGCGCCGCTGGCGATGCGCGCGAACGTCGAGCACAACCACGTACGCCACGAACAGTGCGTCATCATGGCCATCGAAACGCTGCCCGTGCCGCGTGTCCCCGACTCCGAACGGGTCACGGTCGACCCGCTGGGCTATGAGAAGGACGGGATCATCCACGTCACCGCGAACTTCGGCTACATGGAGACGCCAAACGTCGCAGGCGCGCTTCGCCTTCTCGACCCGGAACAGACCGAAGGACCGATTGCCATCGACGGCGCCTCCTACTTCCTGTCGAAGCTGGAACTGTCGAGGGGCAACGCCAAGACGATGCCGACGTGGCGCAAGCGGCTGTTCATCGCCACCGCCAAGTTCAGTGCCGACGCCAGCCACTACTTCGGCCTGGAACAGGACAGGACCGTGATCATGGGCGAACGGGTCGAGATCTAACTCGGGGCGAGCGGAGCGACGGGGGGGAAGGGTCGGGGCGAGCGGAGCGACGGGGGGGAAGGGTCGGGGCGAGCGGAGCGACGGGGGAAGGACCGCCCCCGGCACCTGCGCAACCGATCTGGACCGATTGGGTCTCCGGTGCTATCCGCAGTATTGTTGCGCGCGGTTCGTCGTCGACTCAGGAAAACCACTATGCCTACACCGCTACTGCACACCGTTCGGCCCCAACACGCTGCTCGCCGCGTCACTTCTCCGACGATCGGTCAGTGCTTCGACGTCGAAGTCAGCCGCGAGTTGAACGGGTGGCTGATCCACATCCCCGAGATCGACGGCGTCACTCACGCCAGCCGCCGTGCGACGGTCGAACTGGCGGCGCGCAGGTGCATTGCCACCAAGACCGGCATCCCGATCGGCTACGTCGCGGTTCTCGTGCATCTCTGAAAACACTTGGCGCCAATGTCTTTCAGCCGTAGTCGGCCTACTTGCCGATCGCTGGAGCGGCGCAAGACGTGTGGTCCTGCAACGATTCTCCGCTCGCGCTGTCGCCGGTAGCCATATCCGCACGATCGGCGAGGATGACGAACCCCGGCTCACCGTCTGGGCCCGTTGCACCCACCACGACGAGTGTCTGGTCGCCCATGGCCGAACGTGCGCCGGGAACGCCGTCGGCCAGCAGGGTGAATGGGTTCACCGCGTCCAGATCCTCGCCGCCAACGGCGATGGCGCTGTAGCGACGGCCGGCCAGCGGCACCGGGAACGAGGTCCATTCGGGACCGACCTCGGATGAATGTTCAACCAACGCTTCGTGTACGTCGGCTCGTAGGCAGTCGACATGGACGTGAAGTTGGGTCTGCGTCCGCGCCTGCTCGGAGTTGATCGCGAGGCTCAGCCAATCGCGCGGCAACGTCCGTCCGGCGCGCTCCTCGACGAAGGAGCGCGCGCGCCAGGCGGCCGCGAAGTAATTGGGTGCCTCCGGAGCCAGTATCTCCTGACTCTCGATACCGGTGATGCGACCGGTCGGGATGAGGAGGAACTGCAGCGGCCCGACGAGGTCCTTGAGCACCGCATACCCGTTCTCCTCACCTGCGCTCAGATCTACCTGCGCGCAGGGAGCGGGGTCGCCGTGCGCCTGTTGATCCGGAACGCAGCTGCCGTTGACGATGCTCCACAGGGCATTCGGATCGCCCTGCGCTCCGCTGATCCTGGCACTGGGCAGCGCCGCCAGCACCGCCGCGGCCAGAATCAACCCGGCCCGAATCCCGCGACGGGTCAACGTCTCTGAACTCCGCACGGCGCCTACCCTAGCGCCGACGGTCGGAATCAGTAAATGGTGTAGCCGCCATCGATGACGACGATGGATCCGGTCATGAACGCGGACGCGTCGGAGGCCATGTAGACGACGGTGGGGGCGATCTCCTCGGGCAGGGCGAACCGCTTCATCGGGGCGTCTTCGATCCAGTGCTGGCGGAATTCCGGGTTGTCAACGGGGGCCATTTCGGTCTTCACGTAGCCGGGGGCGATGGCGTTGACCCGAATGTTGTACGGGGCCCATTCCGCTGCAAGGGACTTCGTGAGCTGGTGTACCGCCGCCTTTGACGCGTTGTAGGAGGGCTGCCACTGCGGACGGTTGACGATGATGGAGCTGATCGAGCCGACGTTGAGGATGTTGCCACCGCCATGGTCCTTCATGTAGGCGCCCGCACTTCGGCTCAGCCGCCACAGGGATCGTGTGTTCACGTCGAAGACGTGATCCCATTCCTCGTCGCTGATCTCCAATGCGGGCCGGTGGATTGCCAGTCCGGCGTTGTTGAGCAGTAGGTCGAGGCCGCCCAGTCGTTCCACCGCGCCGTCGATTGCGATGGCTGGGCCGTCCGGCGTGGTGATGTCGACCTCGAAGGCCTGGACCCTCAACCCCTCCTCGGCCAATGCCGCCACAGCGGCGGTGTTGCGCTCGACGTCCCTGGAGACGAAGACGACATCGGCGCCGGCCTCTGCCAGCCCCCCGACGAAGGCCAGCCCGAGGCCGCGGTTGCCGCCGGTGACGAGAGCGCGCTTGCCGGTGAGGGAGAAGGTATCGAGAACACGCATGAGTTTCTCTCCATTTCCGAACGGACATGAACTACAGTGGGGCCGTTGATCATTCGTCAACCGGTGCCACGGAACCTGCTGGTGGTCAATCCGTTGAGCAGTGCGGCGACGATGAGTACGACGCCGAGGGCGAGCAGTTGGAACTGGGAGCCGGCGTTGCCTTCGAAGTACAGGATGATGCCGGCGTTGAGCCAGACGATCAGCACGGTGGCGAGCAGTACTCCGGCCAAGCGTCCGATGCCACCGGTGATCGCGACACCGCCGAGGACGGCGATGGTGATCGCCGGGAGCGCAAGACCGTTGCCGGAGGTTCCGGCATCCGGGCGGGCGGATGCGAACTCAGCGGAGATGTACACCGCGACAAGACCGGAGAGGACTCCGGACAGAACGTAGGCCCGCATCCGGGTACCGGCGACGCCGATGCCTGCCCATCGGGCGGCGGTGTCGTTGGTGCCGACGGCGTAGAGCCTCCGTCCGTAGGTGCCGCGGCCGAGAACCAGCCAGAGGATGACGAGCACCGGGGCGAGGAACGTGAACACCCCGAGCGGAACGTCGGGGACGTAGTCGCCGATGAGCGGGATGCGGACGGACCCCGTCAGCGAGTAGAGGTCTTGGATCTGCGTGCTGTTGATGGGTTTCTGGTCGTTGATGACCAGTGCGACGGACTTGTACGCGTAGTAGGTCGCCAGGGTCGCGATCAGGGCAGGGAAGCCGACGTGGGCGATGAGGAGTCCGTTGATGCCCCCGAGGACACCGCCGACGAGCAGCGCGAGCGGGATTGCCGCCCACAGGGGCCATCCCCATTGCCCGTAGGCGAATCCGAAGATCATCCCGACCAGCGACACCATGGCACCGACGGAGAGGTCGATACCGCCGCGGCCGGACACGATCACGATGAGTTCGGCGAATCCCAGCAGGGCCAGTGGGACGGCGTCGATGAGAGTGGCTGACATGTAGTCGAAGTCGTAGTCGCCGGTGAGGTACCCGTTGGCGCTCAGGTACATCAGCACGATGACCACCACCACGATCAGCACGCCGAGCAGCACGATTCGCTGCGTCAGGACTGCTTCCAGGATTCGGTTCGCTCGGCGGTGAGTGGCCGACTCCTCCCTGGTGGGTAGGGCAGTGTCGACGCTCATTCCGCCCTCCTGGTGCGCTGGCGCAGTAGATCGGTACCGACGGCAAGAACGATGAAGATTCCGACGAAGAGGTCGGATAGTTGTGAGGGCCAGCCGAGTTGGGTGACGCCGGACTTCACGGTTTGGACGAGAAGCGCGCCAAGGAGAGTGCCGAGCACGGAGCCGCGGCCGCCCATGATCGAGGTACCACCGATCACCACTGCGGCGATGACCGCGAGTTCTTGTCCGTTACCGACGGATTGGTCGAGGCTCGAGGTGCCCTTGGCCAGGGTGAAGATCGAGGCCAACCCGATCAGAACACCGGTGATCACGTAGGTCAGCAGGACCCGGCGCTGCACCCTGATTCCGGCGAGCCGGGCGGCGAGGGCGTCGCCCCCGATGCCGAGGAAATGACGACCCCCGGCGGTGTGCCGCAGGTACCACCAGGCGACGGCGGCGAGCAGGACCGTGATGGCGAAACTGTGCGGCACTCCGAGGGTTTGACCGTCGACGCCCCGGCCGAACCAGGCCAGGGTGTTCGGCATGCCACTGACGGGTTGTGAGCCGAAGATCTGGAGGCCGATGAACAGGAATACGTTCGCGGTGCCGAAGGTAATGATGATGGCGTGCACTCGGCCGTACGCGATGAGCAGGCCGTTCATCAGACCGAGTACCGCGCCGGTGGCAATCGCCACCACCACGCACAGGATGAGCGGCAGGCCCTGATCGCGCATGAGCTTGGCGGTCACGACTGAACACACCATGATCGCGCCGCCGACGGACACGTCGATGCCACCGGCGATGATCACGAACGTCATGCCGATGCCGATCAGCGCCACCGGCGCAACTTCGACCAGCAGCGGGATGATCGAACCGGCAGAGAGGAACGCCGGCGTGGCGAAAGCCAGTGCGGCCCAGAGCACGACGAGCACCACGACGAGGACGATCTCGGCCGGCGTCACGGGTGCAGGCAACACCCGGCCTCGGCCCCGCACCGGTGGTGCGGTCGGGGCGGCATTGGGATCGACGGTGATGCTCATGCCGCTGGGTCCGCATCTCCGGCGTCGCCAGCGGCCGCAGCGAGCACATCGACTTGTCTTGCGTCGGGCCCGAACTCCGCGGTGATGGTTCCGGCGCGCACGACAAGGAGCCGGTCGGTGATCCGTAGCGCCTCTTGAAGGTCGGAGGTCACGATCAGGACCGCCGTGCCGTTGCCAGCGAGATCGGCGATGATGCGGTGGATTTCCTCCTTGGCTCCGATGTCCACTCCCTGGGTCGGTTCGGCGAGGAGGAGCAGTTTGGGCCGCTCGACGAGTTGCCGGGCGAGCATCACCTTCTGGGCGTTGCCCCCGGAAAGGCTGCCGATGGCGTAGTTCTCGTCCGGCGCCTTCACTGCCAGCCGCTTCATCAGGTCTTTGGCCACGTTGCGTTCCTTGCGCCGGTCCACGAATGCCCGGCCGAATGAGAGGCGTGGGAGATGCCCGACCGAGATGTTGAAGGCGATCGACTGAAACGAGAACATGCCTTCGGTCTTGCGGTTGGCGGGCAACAGCGCGATACCCGCCTCCCCGGCCTGCCGCGGCGTGCGGGGAGCGACAGCCTTTCCCTGCAGCAGGATCTCCCCGCCGCTGGCTCTTGCGAGGCCGTGGATGCATTCGGCGATCTCGGCGACGCCGGAACCGATCAGGCCGTAGAGACCGAGGATCTCACCAGCCCGCAATTGCAGGCTCACGTCATCGAAGTGACCGACCCGCGCGAGTGATATCAGTTCGAGCATCGGTGGCCCGTCCGGTATGGCGCGCGGACTACGTTCGTCTGAAAGTGCCTCTCCCACCATGAGTTCGGCCATCCGACGCACCGAGAGTTCCCCGATGGGGTAGCTGCCGATGGTGCTGCCGTCGCGCATCACGGTCACCTGGTCGGCGATCTTGATCAGTTCGTCGAGTCGGTGGGAGATGTAGATGACGGCAACGCCTTCATCGGCGAGTCTTCGGATGACGCGGAAGAGCACGTCGATTTCGGCGTCGGTCAGGATCGCGGAGGGTTCGTCGAGGATCAGGACACCTGGCTTGCCTGCCAGTGCCTTGGCGATCGACACCTGCTGTTGAGTGGCCACCGACAGGTCGCCGACCGTGACGGTGGCGAGTTCCGAAGGCAGATCGAGGGTGTCGAGTAGCCCCACGACTCGTTCGTTCTGGGCAGCCCAGTCCACGCGTCCGCGTTTGACGATCTCGCGGCCGAGGAAGATGTTCTCGGCGACGGTGAGCTCGGCGAACAGTTGTGGTTCCTGGTAGACGGTGGCGATGCCCAGCTCGATCGCATCGACGGTCGAGGCGATCGTCAGCGGCTGCCCGTCGTAGGTGATGTTGCCTGCGTCGGGGGTGATGGCGCCGGAGATGATCTTGATCAGCGTGGACTTGCCTGCTCCGTTCTCCCCGACAAGTGCGTGCACCTGTCCCGGCTGGAGTTCGAAGTCGGCGTGCCTGATTGCCTTGACAGCGGCGTAGCTCTTGACGATCCCGGTGAGGCTCAGTCGTGTGTCCGACAAGGCATCTCCAATGATGCTGGTGGTCGATCAGTAGTTGAACTGGTCCACGTTCTCGGTCGTGATGAGCAAGGGATCACCGAGCACCAGGGTCTTGCTGGCCTCATCCCATTTCACGGCGGGCATGTCGTCGTTGACCTTGTTGGTCGGGGCGAAGGCCTTTCCGGCGGCGAGTTGCTGACCGGCCCACGCCGTGAGGTAGCCGAGGTTCTGGACGTTCCACAAGATCGAGCCGGATGAGGATCCGTCGGCCAGGTACGGCTTCATCGACTTCGGGGTGCCGACCCCGACGGTGAAGACCTTGCCGATCTTCCCGGCGTCCTTGACCGCCTGGGCCACGCCGACGGCGGAGGTGGTGCACTGCCCGATGAGACCGGTCAAATCGGGGTGCGCGCTCATCAGGTCGGTGGCCATCTGCGTTCCCTTGGCCTGGTCCTCACCGGAGTACACGACGTCGATGAGTTCGGCCCCGGGATACTTCTGCGACACGTATGCCTTCTCCGCGGCGATCCAGGAGTTCAGGTTCTCGGCCGTCTCGCCGCAGGACACGATGGCCCACTTGCCCTTTCCGCCCATCGCTGCCATCAGTGTCTCCGCGGTGGTATTTCCGATTCCCTCCGCGGTGGCCTGGTTGACGAATGCTTCGCGGACCGAATTGGGAGCGTCGGTGTCGGCGGTCATGACTTTGATGCCTGCGGCCTGAGCTTCCTTCATCAGAGGTGCCATCGAGTCGGGGTCGTTGGGTGCGATCACCAGCACGTCGACCTTCTGCTGAATGAACGACCGCACGACCTGCGCCTGTGCGGCGGCATCGGCCGAGGTCGGGCCTTGGTAGAGCCACTCGATGTCACCGAGGGCCGTTGCGGCCTGCTTCGCGCCGGTGTCCATCGCCTCGAAGTACGGGGATCCCTGCAGCTTCGGAACGAAGGCGACTTTGACCTTGCCTCCCGATGAGCTTCCTTCGGACGCGCTCCCGCCGGTTGACGTGCTGTTCTCGTTCTTCTTGGTGCACCCGCCCGCGATCATGGTGACCGCCAACGCGATACAAAGACCGCCGACAACACGCTGGGAAATCCTCATCGACTTCTCCTCCGAACTGGATCGATACCACGTGTCCGCGCCAGGACGACGTCGACTACGTGCGCCTCACCAGATCGAACTCAGCGAGACGGACGCCCGGGTTAATCGGGCGTTTCATATTTCGTACTAGATACCGGGTTGTGAAACATCACACTAAGCACGTGGTGTGACGCTGTCAACAGTCTCGGCGTCGCCCGTCATTTCATTTTTCGTGTCATATACCGATCAATGAAACGCGCATGTAGACAGGTTTGACGTGGCGAACGGTTGCAGGGCGACTATTCTGACCCTGGTGCCGGCCCCGAGGATCGCTTCCGAGCCCCACCCGCGGGGCGGCGGCAGGGTGCCCGCTCTCGTCCGCACGGCGACAGTGCTGCAGAGCATCTGCGACGCCGGGCGCCCGATGCCGCTGGCTGAACTCGCTCAGGTGACCGGGTTTCCGAAGAGCAGCGTGATGGGGATTTGCCACGCGCTGGCCGAGGAACACGTTCTGGTCCGCGGGGTGGACGGCACCTACGCGCTGGGCTCACGAGTCTTCGAGTTCGGCTCTGCGGCAAGGGCGCACAGCCGGCCGCTACACGACATCGGGTTCAGCTACCCGGTGGACGAAAGCTTCTTCCTCGCCGAGATCCGAACCGTGCGAGCGGAAGCGACCAGGCTCGGCGCCAACCTCGATCTGCGGTGCGCCAAGGAGGACAAAGAACGCCAGTCCCAACAGATCCGCGATTTCGTCGCGGCCGACGTCGATCTGATACTGGTCGAGCCGGTGGTGTCGGAAGGGCTCGAAGCCGCGTGCGCCGCAGCGCACACCGCCCGGATCCCGGTCGTTGCCATCGGCTCGGCCATCAGTGGCGCCGACGCGGTCGTTGCGACGGACAACACGAAGGCCGGCTCACTGGCCGGAATAGCACTGGCGAAAGCACTTTCAGGACAAGGTCGCATCGCTGTCGTCGGCGGCATATCGATCACCGCCAACGCCGACCGGGTGGCCGGGTTCCTCGGAGCAATCGCCGCATACCCTCAATTGACCGTGGCAGTCACCAGCCGAGGCGAGCTGGACGCACTGTCCGGGCAGAGGGCCGCCGAGGAGATCCTTGCCACCCACCCCGCTGTGGAGGGATTCTTCGCCGCCAACGACCAGATCGCCATCGGCATCTCGCGCGTGCTGGCCCGCCGCAACCTGTTCGTACCGATCGTCGCAGTCGATGGGGCCCAGGGCGCGGTCGACCAGATCCGTGCCGGGGGACCAATTGTCGCCACAGCCACACAGGACCCGATTGCGCTGGTGCGAGCGGCCATCGAGATCGGAACTGCCCTACACGGCGGCATCGGCGTGGTGCGGCAATCGCATTACATCCAGCCCCGACTGCTCGACGCACAGAACGTCCAGGAGTATCAGCCGTGGGGATAGCCGGACCGCGCACACCCGCCGTGCACCGCGGCGCTCGAATCCTCGACGCGATTTCATTCGGAGACGCCGACACACCCACGGCCCTGAGCGGTGCACTCGGGCTGGCCAAGAGCTCGATCACCGACCTCGTTGGCGCCCTTGAAGACGAAGGTCTCATCAGGCGCAGCATGGACGGCCGCCTGCACACCGGGGCGCGCTGGGCCGCCCTGTCCGACCCGGATGCGGCGGTAGACCGGCTCTTCCGTGCCTGCGGACGCACGCCCGACCTTGACGGGCACACCATCTCCGTCGTCAAACTCTTTGGCAACCAGATCATTTGCCTGGATGTCCGCCAGGGCCGACGCCCACTCCCCCTAACCCCACGGCCCGGTCAACGCACGAACGCCACCGACACCGCGGGAGCGATCGCCATCCTGTCGTCGGTACCACTCTCCGCAGCCACGGAGCTGGTTCGGGTAGCCGCCGACCACCTCGGCCTCAACGACGAACAGGTAGAAGACACCCTCGCCCTCAGGCGCAAACAGCGCAAGGGTGTTTACGAATCGCATTCCACCCAGACCGGGCGACAGTTCGCCTGCGCCGTTGCCGGCACCCGTTTGGCGCTGACCTTGCACTTACCCGATCGCTGGTCCGATTCCGTGCTTGTCCGCAAAGCCGCGCGGGCGTTGAACATCGCGGCTGGCGCAGGGTGAACGCCTGACTACGAGCCTCGCTCGAAATCTCAATGCGCCGTGAGGATCACGTACTGCGCGGCCACCTGTTGCTGCACGTCGCGCAACTGCTCACCTCTGGCCTCGATCGCGTACCGCCCTGCCGGTGCGACGCAGTAGAAGCCCTTCGGGAACCCCATGCAATGACTGTGCGGAAGTGCTGGCACCGGGTCGGCGGGCTTGGTGCCCTCCGCGGTGACCTCCATGCCGAACGCGTCGGTGATGGCCAACGCGCCTGCCGCGTCCTTCGCTTGGTAGACGTTCGTCTTCGCCATCGCCACCGCCGTTACCCCGTTGTCCTTGAACAGCTTCGTCGAGGCGATCGGATCGCTCTGGAAGTGCGCGGCCCCGCGAATGTCGTAGACGGCGTTCTTCGCGGTGGCGCCCTTCGTCGTCGGCAAGGTCCTTGCCAGTAATCCGGTGGGATCCAACGGGACTGCGCCCAGCGCACCCGGGTCGGCGGCCTTGAACTGATCGATCGATGGCCCCTGTGCGTCGATGGTCTTGGCGACCAGCTCGGCTGCGTGTTCGACGCCGTCGATGGTCTGCACGAACTGCATCAGCACGTAGGGTCCGTGCGGCGTGAACGACCGGATGGTGGCCCTGGTCTGATCCGATCCGTGCGGTGTGAACGGGTAGGTGGAGGCGACTGAATCGGGATGGCCGGGAATGGCCACGACCGTCGGCGTGACACCCGCAATCGGAAACGTGGCTGCGGCATCGCCCATGTCGGTGCTTGCCGCCGCGGCGGCTGCGGGATCGGGAAACCGCAACACCGCATTCACCAACACGATCTTGTCGGTGGCCTGCCGTTCGGAGGCGAACCCGTTGATGAAGCCGTGCCTGCCCGCCGCCGCCGCAACCGTCTCCGGTCCGAGCTGCAGTAGCGCGGTGACGCCGTTGATCACGTAGAAGCTGTCGAGGTACGGCTTGATCACGCTTTCGTCGATCTCCCATGGGCCGACCAGGAAGTCGGCCATCTGTTTCGCATCGGCCAAGGCGCCTGCCTCGGGACTGCCCGCGCCACCCAGCGGTGGAAAGGGCACTGTCGGGTAGTTGCCGACGTCGAGAATCTTGGGGTCCACGACCGCGGGAGGCGCGGAGGTCGTCGCAGCGGTGCTCGGCGCGGCGTCAGGGCCGCCGGCGGCCCCCGTGTTGCTGCCGCACGCGGCCAACACCAGTGCACTGGCAACGAGGACGCCGAACTGCAGACTGCGCCGCATCAAATCTCCTGTCGTTGATCGTTCCAACCTAATGTGCCGACCGTGCACAATCATCGAATGTCCGAATCAGCTCTCATGGCTCCCGTCGTCGTTGGTATCGCTCCGAGCACCGTGGCCGATGTCGTGCGCGTTGCGCGCCTCGCAGCCCCCGTGACGATCGGTGACGACGCCCTTGCCGCCATGGCCGCGAGTCGCACCCGCATCGAAGCACTCGCCGACGACCCAGTGCCGGTATACGGCATCTCCACCGGGTTTGGTGCCCTTGCCACCCGCCACATTCCCCTCGAGCTCCGAACCAAGCTGCAACGCAGCCTCATTCGCTCCCATGCCGCAGGGTCGGGTCCCGAGGTCGAACGCGAAGTGATCCGAGCGATGATGTTGCTGAGACTGTCGACGCTGGCCACCGGCCACACCGGTGTTCGGCCCGAAGTCGCGCAGGCCTACGCCGGTCTGCTATCTGCAGGCCTAACGCCGCTGGTCTACGAGTACGGCAGCCTTGGCTGTTCAGGGGACCTTGCACCCCTTGCGCACGTGGCCCTGGCGATCATGGGCGAGGGCCAGGTCCGCACCGTCGATGGCGCAGTCGTGCCCGCCGCGGACGCTCTGCGCGTGCATGGCATCGAACCGATCGTCTTCGCTGAAAAGGAGGGCCTTGCCCTCATCAACGGCACGGACGGCATGCTCGGCCAACTGATCCTGGCGCTGGCCGACCTGGACCGATTGCTGGTGTTGGCCGACGTGTCGGCGGCGATGAGCGTCGAAGGCCTGCTCGGCTCCGACAGGGTCTTCGCGGCACACCTGCATGCCCTGCGGCCTCAGCCCGGCCAGGCCGTCGCCGCGGCGAACATGACCCGCATCCTCGCCGGGTCACCGATCGTGGCCAGTCACAGCGGGCCGGACTGCCCGCTGGTCCAGGACGCGTACTCGCTGCGGTGCGCACCGCAGGTGGCAGGCGCCGCACGCGACACCATTGCGCATGCGCGCAACGTCGCGAACTGGGAGCTGGCGAGCGTCATCGACAACCCCGTCGTCACCGACGACGGGCAGGTCGAGTCGAACGGAAACTTCCACGGAGCGCCCGTCGCCTACGTGCTCGACTTCCTCGCGATCGTCGTCGCGGACGTGGCCAGCATCAGTGAGCGACGGACCGACCGATTCCTGGACGCCTCGCGCAATCACGGGCTCAACGCGTTCCTCGCCGACGATCCTGGTGTCGACAGCGGCCACATGATCGCCCAGTACACCCAGGCCGCAATCGTTTCCGAGCTCAAGCGATTGGCCAGCCCCGCGAGTGTCGACTCGATTCCGTCGTCGGCGATGCAGGAGGATCACGTGTCGATGGGCTGGTCGGCGGCCCGCAAACTGCGGAGGGCGATCGACGGTCTGACCCGCGTTCTCGCCATCGAGGTCCTCACCGCGGCCAGGGGCATCGACATGCGCGCACCGCTGTTGCCTGCGCCGGCCACCGGCGCAGTCGTCGCCGCCGTGCGCGCGCGGGTCGACGGTCCAGGCGCCGACCGGTACCTGGCACCCGAGATCGAAGCCGTCGTCGACCTCGCGCGCGACGGATCACTGGTCGCCGCAGCGGAATCGGTTACCGGCCCGTTGGCGTGAGGTCGTCGACATCGGGCAGGAGCCTGCCAAGGTCGTCGAGAAGCGCCCCAGCCGCCGCGAGGTCGCCACGAAGATCGCGGTCGTGGTCGTCCCAGGGCAGGCCGGCGGCCAACGCGACAGCCTCGCCGGCGATACCCGAGAAGCGGTCGTGCAGACCACGTTGGCGCAGCAGGCGTACTGCCCCGACCAGTTCGCAGCACAACAGGACGCGGTACGCAGCCACCGACCGTTCGAGCTGAAGCGCGCTCTGGGAGGCGAAGGTGGCGTCCTCCTCCATACCCCTCGACAGCACCAGCGTGCCGACGGACGCGGGTTGCGCCGCCGCGCGGATTTCGGCGATCGCGCCCGCTGCGACGTACTCGACCATCATCAGGCCGGACGATCCGTCTGTGACGGCGGCCAGAAAGGCATTGCCGCCGTTGGTCTCCGGGTCGTTGAGCATTCGGATTCGCGAATGGGTGATCGGTGCGGTCAAGGCCATCGCCAGGGTGGTGCCGTCGAG
Organism: Mycobacterium sp. AZCC_0083; assembly: GCF_014202335.1. Taxonomy (GTDB): domain Bacteria; phylum Actinomycetota; class Actinomycetes; order Mycobacteriales; family Mycobacteriaceae; genus Mycobacterium. Next base: position 122,099 of record NZ_JACHGP010000005.1, read on the forward strand.
CCCGAGCGACAATGACGCCTGGTAGAAGGCGCCGTGATGGACCACTTGGTCACCCTCGGGGTCGAACAGCGGATTCTCCTGCGCCGTGTTCAGCGTCCGCTCCAGCTGCCCGACAAGCGAATTCAGCGTTGCGACGACACTTGCCTGGGCGACCGGGTAGACCCGCAGCCCGTACGGATCCTGGATGCGTGCCTGGCTGTGATCGGGCTGCCCGGCACCGGCGAACAACGACCGCAATCGGGCGGCGACCGTATCCACCTGCGGCGCGGCCGCGGCCCGTGCGGCAGCGGCCGAGAACGCCGACGGGTTGCCGTCGAGCGCGAGGAAGCTGAGCATGTAGATCACGCTCGATGCCCGTTCGAGTCTGGCCAGTTCAGCCACTGCGAGACAACTACGGCCGACGGTCAGCGCGCTGCTGCTCATGAAGGGCAGGGCACTGTCGGCCCCCCACGGATCCATCGGAGTCAACGGGTTGGTGGCCGGCCTCTCACCGATCAACGTCAGCGCGGTTCCGGCGAGAGCCGCCAGGTCACCCGTGCCGATCGATGCGTAATGGAGCAGCTCCGGCAGCGCGTTCTGGTTGAGCATTCGGACAAGCCCGTCCAGGATCGCCGGGTCGAGTCCAGCGCCGGGAACGCAGAGTTGCATGAGGCGCGCCGCGAGCATCGCCCGGACCGTCCTGCCGTCGAGTGGATCGCCTGCGTCGGCCGCGTGGCTGCGCAGGAGGCGCATCCCGTAGCTCTGGTCGCTGGACAGAACCGGGGTGCTGCGATTCGCGCCGACACCGGTGGTGCGCCCGTAGGTGGGGTAGCGCGTGCTCAGGTCGGCAGCCTGGTCGTACACGCGCGCGATGGTCGCGGCGACCGTCGCGGAGACCGAGACCTGATCGCGTCCGTCGGCGAGCGTCACGACGTCGCCAACCCTGCCGGTCCCGTCCAACTCGATCATTTTTTCTCCTCGATCCTCTATCGCAGGCGAGCGATGCGCTCTATCATCACCCAAGACCCGCAATTCCACTAGGTGGCATTCAAATTTTACTCAGTGGCAACGGTGGGTGGCTCGGACGAAACATCGCAGTCGTAGGTTTCGTCCCGAAAGGAGGTCAACGTGGCCGAACCGTCCACTCGGACAGTGGAGCGGGCACTCGCCCTGCTCGCTACCGTTTGCGAGCGTGGCGGCGCGAATCTCGCCGACAGTGCGAGGGACTGCGACCTTGCACCCAGCACGGCGCTTCGCCTTCTGCGCACGCTCGAAACCACCGGTTTCGTCAGCAAGGACGAGTCCGGCATGTACCGGCCCGGCGGTCGTATCATCCAGCTCGGCGCACAGGCACTGAGCAACGAGTCGTTGATCGACCTCGCCGCGGAGGCGATGGAATACGTCGCCACCGAGACCGGTGAGTCGTCCTATCTCAGCGTCGAAGGGCACGCAGGCACCGCGCTCTACATCAGCATCGTCGAGGGAACGCACTCGGTCCGGCATGCCAGCTGGGTCGGTCGGACCGTCCCCCTCGACACGTCGGCGGCAGGCCACGTGCTGCGGGGCAAGGTACCCGAAGCGGGCTACGTCGTGGTGGAGCGCGGCGTCGAGAAGGACGTCACCGCGATCGCCTGCCCCGTGTACTCCGAGGCTCGGACCGTGGCCGCGCTCAGCGTCGTCGTTCCCAGTTACCGGCTCACCGCCACACAAGCCAAGCAGTACGGCCGAACGCTGTTGTCGGCCGCGGCGGGCATTACCGCCCGATTGAGTAGTTCTCCGAAGACAAGCCTTCCAGAAAGCCCGGCATGATCACATTCGACAAAGTCTCCAAGGAATATCCCGACGGAACCGTCGCCGTAAACAGCCTCACCATCACCGCACCCAACGGAAAGATCACCACCCTGGTCGGCCCGTCCGGCTGCGGGAAGACGACATCGATGCGGATGATCAACCGCCTGATCGAGCCGAGCTCGGGCAAGATCGAGCTCGACGGCGTCGATACCCAGACCCTCGACAGGGTCACGCTTCGCCGCAGGATCGGCTACGTCATCCAGAATGCCGGACTCTTTCCCCATCGCACCGTCGTCGACAACGTGGCCGCACTGCCGCGGTTGCTCGGCGGGAGCAAGAAGGAAACCCGCTCGGCCGCAATGGAACTCCTGGAGCGCGTCGGACTCGACGCGAAGTTCGCCGGCCGGTACCCCTGGCAGCTGTCCGGTGGTCAGCAGCAGCGCGTCGGCGTCGCCCGCGCCCTGGCGACCGATCCGCCCTTCCTTCTGATGGACGAGCCGTTCAGTGCCGTCGACCCCATCGTCAGAAGCCAGCTTCAAGACGAGTTCCTGCGCCTGCAGGCCGACATCTCCAAGACCATCGTGATGGTCACGCACGACATCGACGAAGCCCTCAAGCTGGGCGACCAGGTGGTGGTGCTGCGCGAGGGCGGAACCCTGGCCCAGGCCGCGACGCCGGCCGAGCTCTTGGCAGCTCCCAACGATGCGTTCGTCGCCGACTTCGTCGGATCCGCGCGGGGCTATCGGGCACTGGGATTCCACAACTCCGACGACAGCCTCGTACTCAACCACGAACCGACCATCACCGTGGGACAGAGTGTTTCGACGATTCCTCCGGTACCGGGACGGTGGATCCTTGCGGTCGACGCGGACAGCGCACCGATCGGCTGGGTCGACACCGCATCCGTGCGCGGTGACGCGGTGCAGGACCGCGACGTCAACCTGTGTGCCACCACGGCACGCAGGGGAGATCCGCTCCGCGACGTCCTCAACTCCGCACTCTCGAGCCCGAGTGGTCGATGTGTGGTCACCGACGAGTCGGGACGGCTGCTCGGCACGGCCACCGACCACGACGTGATCGATGCGATCAAGAGGGCCAAGGACGCCCGGATGGTGTCCGGCGGGCAGGAGCGCAGCGACCGGGGAATCGTGACGGCATGAACTGGATCTCGTCCAACAGCGCTCGCATCATCGAGCTCACCATCAGCCACGTCTGGCTCACACTGGTACCGACGGTGATCGGCCTGATCATCGCACTGCCGCTCGGGTGGTGGGCCCACCGGTGGGGTCGCGGGTACGCGGCCATCGTCGGAACCTCGAGCCTGCTCTACACGATTCCCTCGCTCGCCCTGTTCATCATCCTGCCGGTCATCCTCGGCACCAAGATCCTCGACCCGATCAACATCGTTGTCGCGCTTACGCTCTACACCCTCGCGCTGCTGGTGCGCGTGGTCGCCGACGGGCTGAGCTCGGTGCCACACGACACAGTGGCTGCCGCCGAGGCCATGGGGTACCGCAACTGGCAGCGACTGGTGCTGGTCGAACTGCCCGTCGCCGTACCCGTCATCGCAGCGGGGCTGCGGGTTGCGGTCGTGTCGAACGTCAGCATCGTGACCATGGCCGCATTGCTCGGCATCCCGCAGTTGGGCTCTCTGTTCACCCAAGGGTTTCAACTTCGGCTCTACGTTCCGCTCGTCACCGGCGTCGTCCTGTGCGTCGTGCTCGCGGTCATCTTCGACGGCTCGATCATCTGGGTGAACAAGCTCCTAACCCCTTGGCGCCAAAGGACGGTCACCTCGTGAACATCATCGGCTGGTTCACCGACCCGGCGAACTGGGCTGGCTCCGGCGGCATCCCGGCCCAGGTCGGCTACCACCTCCTGTACTCGGCGATCGCGCTACTGACGTCCCTGGCGATCGGAGTACCGCTCGGCATCGTCATCGGCTACACGGGGCGAGGCGAAGCGGTGGTCGCAGGGTTCGCGAACGCATTGCGGGCGCTCCCGACGCTGGGGCTGCTGGTGCTGCTCTTCCTGGTCATCTCGCCGGTGGTCGCCGGGCAACTCGTCTTCGTCCTGCCAACCATCGTCGTACTCGTCCTTCTTGCGGTGCCACCGATTCTGACCGGCACGTACGTCGGCATTCAATCCGCCGACCGCGACGCCGTCGGTGCGGCCCGCGGAATGGGGTTCACCAAGAGTCAGATCCTGCTGCGGGTGCAACTTCCCTGCGCGTTGCCGCTCATGATCTCCGGCGTCAGAAGTGCGACACTGCAAATCGTTTCGACGGCCACGATCGCAGCGTATCTCGGTCTTCAGGGTCTTGGCCGTTTCATTCTCGACGGCAGGGCCCAGGCGGACTTCGCCGAAATGGCAGGCGGCGCAATCCTGGTCGCCCTGCTCGCCATCGTTCTCGAGATGAGCTTCGCCTGGCTCGCCCGAATCATCGTGTCGCCGGGTCTGCGGCGCACCGCCGCCAAGTCCACGTCACTCGTCGCCACCACCGTCCCAGCAGCCGCCACCTAGACGCCGCCCGGCGCCGACCATCACATCAGGAGAAACTCATGAAGAAACGCACGATCCTCACAGCCCTTGCCGCCACCTCTGTGCTCGCCCTGTCCGCCTGTGGCGCGGGCGGCGGCAGTGATCCCCTCTCGGGAGGCGGGAACAACTCCGGCTCATCCGGCTCGCAGATCATCATCGGCTCCGCCGACTTCACGGAGAGCCAGCTGATCGCCAGCATCTACTCGCAGGCGTTGCAGGCCGCCGGAGTATCGGTCAAGGAACAGTTCAACATTGGCAGCCGGGAAGTCTACGTGGCCGCCCTGAAGGACAGCTCGATCGATCTGGTTCCCGAGTACTCCGGTGCGTTCCTGAGCTACCTCGACCCGAAGTCGACCGCCGCGACGGCCGAGGCGGTGACCACCGAGCTCAAGGGCAAGCTGCCATCGGGGATCTCCATGTTGACGCCATCGCCCGCGGAGGACAAGGACGTCCTTGCCGTCACGAAGGCGACCGCCGACAAGTACAAGCTGAAGACGATCTCGGACATGAAGCCCGTCGCCGGTGACCTCGTTCTCGGTGGACCGCCGGAATGGAAGACCCGGACCCAGGGCGTGGTCGGGCTCCGCGACATCTACGGGCTCAACTTCAAGGACTTCGTCAGCCTCGACGCAGGCGGCACCTTGACGATGACGGCGCTCGTCAACGGACAGGTCCAAGCCGGCGACCTGTTCAGCACCGACCCGGGTCTGGTCAAGAACAACCTCGTCGCCCTCGATGACGACAAGTCCCTTTTCGCCGCGGAGAACGTCGTCCCACTGATCAAGACGGCCAAGGCAACCGACACGGTCACCAAGACGCTCAACGACGTTTCGACGAAGCTCACCACCAACGACCTCATCACGATGAATGGCGAAGCCGCCACAGGAGCCAACCTGGCTGACATCGCGAAGAAGTGGCTCGCAGGCGCGGGCATCAGCGGCAAGTAAGCAACACTCATCCAAAGGAATACCTGTCTCATGGTTACACCCTCATCCGGAACCGCCGTGTCCTCTACGGTCGCCGGTCCGCGTCCTGTCCGCGCCGCACGCGGCACCGAACTCACCTGCAAGGGTTGGCAACAGGAAGCCGTCCTTCGCATGTTGATGAACAACCTCGATCCCGAGGTCGCCGAACACCCCGACGACCTCGTCGTCTACGGCGGCACCGGGCGCGCGGCACGCAGCTGGCCCGCGTTCGATGCCCTAGTCCGTACGCTGCGCGGTCTCGAGGCCGACGAGACGATGCTGGTGCAGTCCGGTAAGCCGGTCGGTGTCTTCCGCACCAACGTCTGGGCGCCCCGCGTGCTGATCGCGAACTCGAATCTGGTTGGTGATTGGGCCAATTGGGAGCAGTTCCGCAAACTGGAGGCCGCGGGGCTGACGATGTACGGCCAGATGACGGCCGGATCCTGGATCTACATCGGCACCCAGGGCATCCTGCAGGGCACCTACGAGACGTTCGGGGCCATCGCCAAGAAGCTCGCGGCCTCTGGTCGGTATGAGCACTGTGGTGGCACCCTGGCGGGCACCATCACGCTCACCGGTGGGGTCGGCGGCATGGGTGGCGCGCAGCCGCTTGCGGTGACGATGAACGAAGGCGTCGCGATCTGCGTAGACGTCGACGAGTCTCGCATCGACCGTCGCATCGCCAAGCGTTACCTCGACGTCAAGGCCAAGGATCTCGACGACGCGCTGGCCATCGCCATCGAGGCGCGAGATGCCAAGAGGGCCTTGTCGATCGGTGTGGTCGGCAATGCCGCGGAGATCTTCCCTGCGTTGCTCGAGCGTGATGCACCGATCGACATCGTCACCGACCAGACCTCGGCGCACGACCCTCTGTCGTATCTGCCGATCGGCATCGAGCTCGAGGACATGAAGAAGATGGCCGAGAAGGATCCGGCCTACTTCACCGAGCAGGCCCAGGAGTCGATGGCCAAGCAGGTCGCGGCGATGGTCGGGTTTCTCGACAAGGGGGCCGAGGTCTTCGACTACGGCAACTCGATCCGCGACGAGGCCCGAAAGGCGGGTTACGACCGTGCATTCGACTTCCCCGGATTCGTTCCCGCCTACATCCGGCCTCAGTTCGAGGAAGGCCTCGGACCGTTCCGCTGGGCCGCCCTGTCCGGCGACCCCAAGGACATCGCGGCCACCGACAAGGCCATCCTCGAGCTGTTCCCCGACAACGCGCACTTGCGGCGATGGATCACCATGGCCGGCGAGCGCGTGGAGTTCGAGGGACTGCCCGCGCGCATCTGCTGGCTGGGCTACGGCGAACGCCACCTTGCCGGTCTGAAGTTCAACGAGATGGTCGCCTCCGGTGAACTGTCGGCGCCGATCGTCATCGGCCGCGACCACCTCGACTCCGGATCGGTGGCCTCGCCCTACCGCGAGACCGAATCGATGCTCGACGGATCGGATGCCATCGCGGACTGGCCGCTGCTCAACGCACTGCTCAACACCGCGTCCGGTGCCACCTGGGTGTCGATCCACCACGGCGGCGGTGTCGGCATGGGCCGCTCCATCCACGCTGGGCAGGTCTCCGTCGCCGACGGGACCGCGCTGGCGGCCGAGAAGCTGGAACGCGTGCTGACCAACGACCCCGGCATGGGCGTCATTCGGCACACGGACGCCGGCTATGAGCACGCCACCGCAGTCGCGGCCGAGCGCGGGGTGCGAATCCCCATGCAGGAGACCGAATGACGGCATTCGATTCGCTCTGGAGCTCCATCCTGGACGTCGGCCAGGACAAGGACACCCGCGGCTATCGCCGGTACGCATGGTCCGACGCGGACCTGACCCTGCGGGAATGGTTCCGCGACAGTGCGGCCGCGCGCGGTATGGACGTCGAGGAGGACCGCAACGGGAACATGTGGGCGTGGTGGCTGCCGACGGGATGGACCGGCGATCCCACGAACGCGTTCGTCACCGGCTCCCATCTGGACTCGGTGCCCGACGGCGGAGCGTTCGACGGGCCCCTTGGCGTGGTGTCGGCGTTCGCCGCGATCGACATCGTGCGGGCGCGTGGCGTGGTGCCGACGGTGCCGGTGGCCGTCGCCGCGTTCTCCGACGAGGAGGGCGCACGGTTCGGCGTTGCGTGCGTTGGATCGCAGCTGTCGACGGGTGCTCTGACCGGCGACCGGGCCCGCGGGCTACGCGACGTCGACGGTGTCACGCTCGCCGAGGCGATGACCCGTGCGGGCCGCAGACCCGAGACCCTCGGCGCGGACGACACCTTGACCGACCGCATCGGCGTCTACGTCGAACTGCACGTCGAGCAGGGCCGTGCCCTCGATCTCGTCGACCGCCCGATCGCGGTGGCCTCGGCCATCTGGCCGCACGGGCGCTGGGAGTTCACGTTCGACGGCGCGGCGAACCACGCAGGCACGACGCGCTTGGTCGACCGACGCGACCCGATGCTGGCGTTTGCGTCGTCGGTGCACTCCGCGCGTTCGGCGGCCACCGTGCACGACGCGGTCGCCACGTTCGGCAAGGTTCTGGTCTCCCCCAACGGGGCCAACGCGATACCGTCGCGGATCCGGGCCTGGCTCGACGCGCGCGCCGCGGATGAGGCGACGCTGACCGCACTGGTCGAACAGATCAGCGCCGAGGCCCGTGGCCACGCCACGCAGGACGGTATCGACCTGCAGGTGGCCGTCGAATCCATCACGCCGATAGTCGAATTCCCAGAAGGTCCGCGGGCGCGCCTGCAGCGGGCGCTGCGCCGCCTCGGCGACATCCCGGTGCTGCCCACCCAGGCCGGCCACGACGCGGGCATCTTGTCCGCCAAGGTGCCGACCGCAATGCTCTTCGTACGCAACCCGACTGGGGTGTCCCACTCCCCGGAGGAGCATGCGGAGGCCGACGACTGCAACCTCGGCGCCGAAGCGCTTGCCGACGTCATGACGGAGTGGGTGCAGTGACGACTTGGTGGTGTGAGCACGCATTCTTGGGAGGCGAGTTCGGCGGCAATCTGATCTCCGACCGGGTCCTCATCACGGTGTCCCACGGCCGGATCAGCGCGATCGAGACCGACACGGTTGCGCTGCCGTCGTCGCACCGGCTGCCCGGCCTGGTGATACCCGGCATGGGCAACGCGCATTCGCATGCGTTCCATCGGGCCCTTCGCTCCCGCACGCAGCGCGGGCACGGCTCGTTCTGGACGTGGCGGGATCTGATGTATCAAGCGGCGGGCCGGCTCGACCCGGACACCTACCGGCGCCTCGCCCGCGGCGTGTACGCCGAAATGGCCTTGGCTGGAATCACTTCCGCCGGTGAGTTCCACTATCTGCACCATGACGTCGGCGGCGTACCCTACGCCGACCCCAACGCGATGGGCCACGCGCTGTTGGGCGCCGCGGCCGATGCCGGTCTGCGGATGACCCTGCTGGACACCTGCTACCTCAGCTCCGGGGTGGACGGGACGGCGCTGGCACCCGGGCCGCAACAGCGGTTCGGCGACGGCAGTGGCGACGCGTGGGCCGAGCGGGTCGAGGCACTTCACCGGCAGACGGCTGGTTCCGGTGGACCGGACGCCATCATCGGCGCCGCATTGCACTCGGTCCGGGGAGTGCCGCTCGAACACATGGCGCCCGTCGTGGCGTGGGCGGACGAGCACCGGGCCCCACTGCACGTGCACTCCTCCGAGCAGACCGCCGAGATCGACCAGTGCTTGGCCGTACACGGCTGTACCCCAACGGCATTGCTTCGCGACGCGGGCGCTCTCGGGCCCCGCACCACCGCGGTGCACGCCACCCATCTGACCGACGAGGACCTGTCCGATCTCGATCGGACCGCGACGGGGGTGTGCTTCTGCCCCACCACCGAACGCGACCTCGGCGACGGGATCGGCCCTGCCTCTGCGTTGCTCGCAGGCAGCGGACTGTTCAGTCTCGGTTCGGATTCGCACGCGGTGATCGACCTGTTCGAGGAGGCTCGTGGCACCGAGCTCGACGAGCGCCTGGCCCGCCGCGAACGCGGCATCATCCCCGCCGAGCGACTGCTCAGGGCAGCGACCGTCGACGGCCAGCATGCACTCGGCTGGACCGACGCAGGGACGTTGACGGTCGGCGCGCGTGCCGATCTCGTCGCCGTCGACCTGCAGTCGATCCGCACCGCGGGTGGCGGCGCGGCCGTCGAGACCGTCGTGTTCGCCGCCACGGCCGCCGACGTCACCGACGTGATCGTCGACGGCCGCATCGTGGTCGCCGGGCGTCGGCACCTCGGCATCGATGACCCTGCCGCCCTTCTCGCCGAGGCGATTTCAGGCCTGATGGACTCCCCAGCATGAACCGACCCAGCATGAACCGCCCCAGCAAGGAGCATGTCCGGTGACCGTCCTCTACAGCGGGATCGGTGAACTCGTCACCAACGACCCGAGCCAGGGTGACGGGACCGCCCTCGGCATCATCTCCGACGCCGCCCTCGTCGTCGACGGCGACCGCATCGCGTGGGTCGGGCGACGAGCGAACGCGCCCGGCGCGGACGAGTCGGTGGACTTCGGCGAGTCGAGCGTGATCCCCGGATTCGTGGACAGTCATGCACATCTGGTGTTCGCGGGCGAGCGGTCGGCGGAGTTCGCGGCAAGGATGAGCGGCCAGGCCTATGCCGCGGGTGGCATCGCCACGACCGTCGCCGCGACGCGGGCGGCCAGCGACAGGACCCTCGCAGGCGGGGTCGGGCGACTCGCGAACGAGCTCGTCCGCGGCGGGGTCACGACCTTCGAGACGAAGAGCGGCTATGGGTTGACCGTCGTCGACGAATCCCGATCGCTCGAGGTGGCCTCCCAATTCACCACGGAGACGACGTATCTCGGCGCTCACGTGGTGCCCAAGGAGTTTCACGAGATTCGCGACGCCTACGTCGATCTTGTGACCGGACCGATGCTCGATGCGTGCGCACCGCTGGCCCGCTGGATCGACGTCTTCTGCGACAAGGGTGCTTTCGACGTCGACGAGAGTCGCGCCATCCTGAGTGCGGGAGTCGCCGCGGGTCTCATCCCTCGACTGCACGCCGGACAGCTCGGTCCAGGGGCGGGAATTCAGCTGGCCGTCGAGCTGCAGGCAGCCTCGGTCGATCACTGCACCTACGCCTCCGACGACGACCTCGAAGCCCTTGCCGGCGCGGCCGGCACCACCGTGGCGACGCTCCTCCCAGGAGCCGAATTCTCCACCCGCGCACAGTGGCCGGATGCACGGCGGTTCATCGAGGCAGGGGCCACCGTGGCACTCGCCACCGACTGCAACCCCGGAAGCTCGTACACCACCAGCATGTCGTTCTGCATCGCGGTCGCGGTGCGCGACATGAACTTCACTCCCGCACAGGCATTGTGGTCGGCGACTCGAGGTGGGGCCGCGGCGCTGCGCCGTGATGACATCGGAGTGCTGGCCGTGGGACGTCGTGCCGACTTCGTGCGGCTCGACGCTCCGTCGTATATCCACCTGGCCTACCGACCCGGTGTGCCCCTGATCGGGGACGTGGTCTCGAGCGGACGGCTTCTTACGCACCGCCCGTAGGCTGATTCGATGAGCGACGACAGCGACGTCATGATCATCTTCGGCATCACCGGTGACCTGGCCAAGAAGATGACCTTCCGCGCGCTGTACCGGCTTGAACGACGCGATGCGCTGCAGTGCCCGATCGTTGGCGTGGCCGCCGACCAGATCACCGTCGACCAACTGCGCGACATGGCGCGCAAGGACATCGAGAACACCGGCGAGCAGGTCGACGACGCCGTGTTCGGCAGGCTCGCCGACCGGCTGTCGTACCTGTCGGGAGACATCACCCAGCCAGGCGTCTACAAGCAGCTGGCCAAGCAGATCGGCCACCACGAACAACCGTTGTACTACCTCGAGGTACCGCCGTCGCTGTTCGGGCCGATCGTCGAGGAACTCGCCGAGGCGAACCTCCTCGAGGGGGCGCGCGTTGCGGTGGAGAAGCCCTTTGGGCACGACCTCGAGTCGGCCCGCGAGCTCAACGACCGCCTGCACGCCGTCCTGCGCGAGAACCAGATCCTTCGCGTCGACCACTTCCTCGGCAAGGAACCGGTCATCGAACTCGAGTACCTGCGCTTTGCGAACCTGGCGCTCGCCGAGGTCTGGGACCGTCGCAGCGTCGCCGCCATCCAGATCACGATGGCCGAGGACTTCGGCGTCGCGGACCGCGGCAAGTTCTACGACGCCGTCGGAGCGCTACGCGACGTCGTGCAGAACCATCTGATGCAGGTGCTGGCCCTGGTCGCGATGGAACCTCCTGCCGGCTCGTCGAGTGCCGAGCTGCGCGACAAGAAGGCCGAGGTGTTTCGTGCGATGCCTGCGGCCGATCCCGAGCACTGCGTGCGCGGTCAGTACGACGGCTACCTCGACGTCGATGGCGTCGCGTCGGACTCGACCACGGAGACGTTCGTCGCGCTGCGATTGGAGATCGACAACTGGCGCTGGTCAGGCGTGCCGATCTTCCTGCGAGCGGGCAAAGCACTGAAGGAGCGGGTCACCGAAGTGCGGCTGATCCTGCACCGCACACCGCAACTCGCGTTCCTGCCCAAGCGCGCCGAGGTCGAACGCAACCAGATCGTGCTGCGCATCGATCCCAACCCGGGGTTCCGGATGCAACTCACCGCGCATGGGGAGAATAACGCGTGGCGCACGGTCCACCTGCAGACTCTCTTTGCAACGGCGTTGGGCGAACCGTTGGAGCCGTACGAGCGGTTGCTGCATGCGGCGCTCACCGGTGACGACCGACTGTTCGCCCGCCAGGACAGCATCGAGGAGACCTGGCGCATCGTCCAACCGCTGCTGAGCGGCCCGCCGCCGGTGCAGAGCTACGCCAAGGGCTCCTGGGGTCCGGCAGGCACCGACGCCCTCGTTCGCGGACTACCCGGCTGGCACGAACCCTGGCTCGAGGACTGAGTCGGTTAGTTCGTGCGCGCCGCCTGTGCCACGCCGAACCAGTGCGCCAGCGTCTTTTCGAGGGTGTCGGTGGTGGGGTTGGCCTTTGATGACGCCCAGGCGACGTAGCCGTCGGGACGGATCAGGACGGCGGTGAGGTCGACTGGCTCAGTAGGTGTGCCAGTCACGACATTGAGGGCCGGTCCGCTGGCGTGGAGGCTGTTGGCGACGACGCTGCCGCCGGTGAAGTCCAGGAGAAGCGGCCGGCCGTCGCGAGCGAGTTGCGCGATGCGCTGCTCGCCGTGAGCAGGGGTGTCGATGGTGATGTCGGGGATCCAGTACCCGACGGCGGGATGAGCGTCGGGTTCGGTCGGATAGCGCACGGCGACGCCGGACAGGGTGACGGCGAGGCTCTCGGCAGCCGTCGGCTGGCTGACCATCTCCTCGAAAATGGCTCGCAGAGCAGTGATTTCCGGTCCGGGGCGCATGAGCGCCATCTGAGCGCGGCTGTGGGTCATCACGTTGTCGGCCGCGAGTCTGCGCTCGGCGTCGTAGGTGTCCAGCAAGGCCGGGTCGACGCGGCCGTAGACGACGTTGGCCAGCTTCCAGCCCAAATTGGCGGCGTCTTGCAGGCACAGGTTGAGTCCCGGTCCGCCTAGCGGGGAATGCACGTGGGCAGCGTCACCGACCAGCAGGACCCGGCCGTGACGGTATTGGCCGGCGACGCGTGAATTGATGCCGGCAAAGCTTCGCAGCACGGGCTCGCTGTCGGGTTCGAGCGATTGCACCGGTACATGGACGCCGAGGACGCGACCGATGCTGTCCTCGAGTTCAGCGGTGGTCAGTGAATCACCGAACCCGGGATGGTCGGAATCGGTGCGAACATTGTCGGGGGTGGGCGCCAGTTCCAGGGTGCCAAGAAGCGAGAATCCGTCCAGTTGACCTCGCATGAACATCCCAGCCTCGGTGCGCAGGAACTGCATCGGGGGTACGCGCCCGAAGCCAGGGACATCCAGTTCGCCAGTGACCGGGTCGATCCAGTGCGGTGGCGGGGTCAGCCCACGCCCGATACGGAACACGGCGTCGTTGGACGACATTCCGGGAAAATCAATGCCTGCGAGCTTGCGGGTGGCGCTGCGACCCCCGTCGGCGCCGACCAAGTACCCGGCTTGAATGTCGTAGGATCCGTCAGGCCCGTCGACCTCGACAGTGACGCTCTTGGCGTGTTGGGTGAATCCGCGTACGCCGTGGCCTCAGCGCGCGTCCACCCCGATCGCGGCAGCACGCTGGGCCAGCGTGCTGGTCAGCCGGGGTTGCTGCACGGGCAGCATGTAGTTCTGCCTCGACGCTGTTGCGGTCAATTCGAGCATCAACCCCGCGAACATCCCCATCGCCCAGGGTTGGGGACCATCCGGTGAGCCGGTCAGCAGTTCGTAGAGGCCACGGTGGTCGAGGAACCGCACCGCCGGCCCGCCGACCCCGTTGGCGCGGGGTTCGGTATTGGGGCCCGGCAACGGATCGAGAACGATCGGTGTGACCCCAGCCAGGGCAAGCTCACACGCCAACAACAAACCGGTCGGCCCGCCTCCGGCGATCACCACTTCGGTGTCGGTCATGTCACTGCCTTCTTGTGTTTTCTTGGCTTCTTCCGAGCTTTGGGGTCGGCGCGGTCGACGGGTGTTCGCGTCGACCGCGCCGATCTCGTTGGGCGGCTTAGCTATCGGCAAGCGCGCGGTCCAGATCCTTCTTGGCTTCGGTCACCGCCTGCAGAATCTTGGTGCGGGCCTCGGCAAGCGTGGCCTTCTGCTCGTCGGTGCCCGTCCACGCGATCGACCTGGCTCGGCCTGCGACCTCGAAGAGTTCCTTGCGGATCTTGATCACGTCGGCGAACTGTCCGGCACGCTTGAGGAAAGCCCGCGCGGTGTCGCTGGTGACACCACGCCAGGCCAGCAGATTGCGGCCGAATTCGGTCAGTGTGGCCACGCCGTCGTCGACCGACACCAGCCCGCGTGCGGCGAGCAGCCCGATGGCGAGTTGTGCGATGTCCTCGGGCGGGGTGAACGCGCCCTCGGTAGCCTCGAAGACACGTTGCACGATCTGGGCGGCGTCACCCGGGCCGTCCAGAAGCACCGCCGCGGTGCCGAATGCCGCGCGCTTGAGGCCGTGCCCCGACCCGTGACCGAACCCTCCAGCGCCAGGACCACCAAAGCCCGCGCCGCCGAAACCGGGTCCGCCGAAACCGCCGAACCCGGGTCCGCCGAAACCGCCAAAGCCCGGTCCGCCAAAGCCGCCGAAGCCGGGGCCGCCTGAAAATCCGTCAAAAGACATGAGTTTGGTCCTTTCGTGATGGGCAGTCGCCGCGGGCAGCCGCGACAACCACTAACAAGCTCCTTGATACTCACGGTTTCAGGTGGTGTCAAGGAACTTGATGGTCAGGCAGTGCTAGACACGCCGCATTGGCGCTGAATACCCCGCTCCGCGATCTCCAGCGGCGTAATCGATTTGAGCCGATCACAGTGCGATCCGCAGCATCCCCGTGGTCATCCGGTAAAAGCGTGTCAGCATATGAGCATGAGCCAATCTGACAATGAGCCGTTGGGTTACTTGATGTATCGCGTGATGGCGGCGCTGCGACCACAGCTCGCCGTTGAGCTCGGCGCGTTGGGGATCGGCGTGCCCGAATTCGTCTGCATGCGCATCTTGTCCCTGAATCCGGGGCTCACCAGTGCGGAAATGGCGCGCGGGACCCACGTGTCGGCACAAGCGATGAATCAGATCCTGCACGCATTGGAAGACCGTGGCGCGGTGACTCGGCCGGCGTCGACGACGACGGGCAAACCCATGCCCGCGCACTTGACGAAGCGCGGCAAGGCCTTGCTCAAAAGGGCCGATGCCGCAGCCCATCTGGCCGATCAGCGGATCCTCACTGGACTCACCGCCGACGAGCAGCGCCAACTCAAACAGCTTCTCGCCGCAGTCGGAACAAGCGCGTCCGACGAGGCTCAGTCGACTGCCTGACCTAGAAGACGCGCGTCGGCACCAGCACTACCCGCCAGCCATCGGGATCCTCGAAGGTCAACGCGCCCACTCCACCCCAGTACGGGTTCTCGGCTTCAACGGGTTCGTGGCCTGCCGCCGCGAGACGCTCGACCACGTCGTACATCTGCGCGTCGTTGTGGAAGTACAGGACGAGCAGGTTGTCCGCAGTGGGGGCTGGGCACGGGCTGCCATCGACGTGTGAGGTGAACTCGAGGTGGTAATCGGTGCCGGGCAGGCCAACCATGAGGCCCGTGTATCCGGCGTGATCCTCGAATCTGTAGAGCACAGGCAGGCCAAGAATCGTCGAGTAGAACTTCTCGATCTCCGCGAGCTGATCGGTCGGGCGGGCGACCCGAACCTGTGCGACGGCCAGCCCGCTCGGCCAGCCGGTCTGCGTTTCCATGCCCGCAGTCTGCAACCTCAACAAAGCTTGACGTCAAGGCCGTCCGGGTTGCCGTGGAAACTGCATCGGCGGCACATGTTGGGAAGTTAACCGCCGCGCAACAGTCACCCTCTTGCTGTTCACCTTCAACCGTGGGAGTCTTCAGATTGTCAACAAAACTACGACCTGACCCTGTGGTGGTGTCACAGCCAGTTCGCTCGTGAGGTGACCTGCGGGGCTCAGAGTCGATGGACGAGGAGGATCCCGTGGACTCCGAACAGGCTCATCCGCCCACCGTCATGACGGACCCGCCCCCGGATGTCGTGCGGAAAGCCGTCGCCGCATCTGCGATCGGCAACGCGACCGAGTGGTTCGACTACGGCATCTACGCCTACGGCGTGACCTACATATCCGCGGCGATCTTCCCAGGGGACACTGCGACCGCGACCCTGCTCGCGCTGATGACCTTCGCGGTGTCCTTCCTGGTCCGGCCGCTCGGCGGACTGGTGTGGGGTCCACTTGGCGACCGGCTCGGCCGCAAGCGCGTGCTCGCCATCACGATCCTGATGATGGCCGGCGCGACGCTGTGCGTCGGGCTCGTCCCGTCGTACGCCATGATCGGGATCTGGGCGCCGATCCTGCTGGTGCTGTTGCGGATGATCCAGGGCTTCTCCACCGGCGGGGAGTACGGCGGCGCCGCAACGTTCATGGCGGAGTACGCGCCGTGCCGCAAGCGCGGGTTCCTCGGCAGTTTCCTGGAGTTCGGCACGCTGGCCGGCTTCTCGGTCGGCGCGCTGCTGATGCTCGGTTTCTCGCTGCTCCTCGGTGATGACCAGATGCATGCGTGGGGCTGGCGGCTGCCGTTCCTGGTCGCCGCCCCGCTCGGACTCGTGGGGATCTACCTCCGCACACGGTTGGAGGACACCCCGATCTTCCGTGAGCTGGAGGCGAAGGGCGAGAAGGAGGAGCAGACCACGACCCAGTTCAGGGACCTGATCGCTGGGTACTGGCGCCCGATCCTGCGGCTGGCCGGCCTGGTCGTCGCGCTGAACGTGGTGAACTACACGCTGCTCAGCTACATGCCGACCTACCTGGAGGGCGAGATCGGGCTTTCGGCCGACGCATCCCTCATCGTTCCGATCATCGGCATGCTGACGATGATGGTGTTCCTGCCGTTCGCCGGGCGGCTCTCGGATCGGGTCGGACGCAAGCCGCTGTGGTGGTTCTCGCTGATCGGCCTGTTCATTGCCGGCATCCCGATGTTCTTGCTGATGGCCACCAACATGGCCGGCGCGGTGATCGGCTTCGCCGTTCTTGGTCTGCTCTACGTGCCGCAGCTGGCGACGATCTCGGCGAGCTTCCCTGCGATGTTCCCCACCCATGTGCGGTATGCCGGTTTCGCGATCGCGTACAACGTGTCCACCTCGCTCTTCGGCGGCACGGCGCCCGCGGTCAACGAATGGCTGATCGGCAAGACCGGGGACGGCCTCATCCCGGCGTACTACATGATGGCCGCCTGCGTGGTGGGTGCGATCGCCCTCATCACGGTGCCCGAGACCACCCGCTGTCCGATCAACGGCAGAACCGTCCCTGGTACCGAGGGTGCCCCGCCGGCCCTGGAATACGAACTCCAACCCGCCCGCGCCTGACGGCACCAGGAGGGAAGGTGCCGTCAGGAGGCGGTCGTCAGGTGGCGACGGCGGCCACGGCGTCGGCCCAGACGCCGACCGCCTCGTCGATCTGGTCGGCCGACACGACGAGCGCCGGGATGAAGCGGACCACCTGACTCCAGGCCCCGCAGGTCAGCAGGAGCAGTCCGCGCCGGGCCGCCTCCTGCTGGGCGGCCGCAGCCGCCGCCGGGTCGGGTTTGCCATCGGCGTCGCGGAACTCGTTGCCGATCATCAGGCCGAGCCCGCGCACGTCGGTGATCTGCTCGTGCTTGTCCGCGACCATCTGCAGCGCATCCTTGAGCTGGGCGCCCCGCTCGGCCGAGTTCTCGACGAGGCCTTCATCCTGGATCACGTCGAGAGTGGCAACGGCGGCCGCACAGGCCACCGCGTTCGCGCCGTACGTGCCGCCCTGCGAGCCAGGCCAAGCCTTGGCCATCAGCTCCGATGACGCCGCGATCGCGGAAAGCGGGAAGCCGGACGCGAGCCCCTTCGCGGTGACCACGATGTCGGGCCGGGTGTTGAAATGGTCACCGCCCCAGAACTTTCCGGTCCTACCGAAGCCGGTCTGCACCTCGTCGAGCACCAGCAGGATGCCGTGTGCGTCGGCGCGTTCGCGCAGGCCGGCGAGGAACCGCTCGTTCGCGGGCACGTACCCGCCTTCACCGAGCACCGGCTCGACGAAGAACGCGGCCGTGTCGGCCGGCGCGCTCAGCGTCTGCAGCACGTAGTCGAGCTGGGCGAGTGCGAAATCGGTGACCTGCTCGACCGGCCAGCCGAAATGGCCGGGGTCCGGGAACGGTGCGACGTGCACACCCGCCATCAGCGGTGAGAACCCCGAGCGGAACTTGGTGCCGGAGGTGGTCATCGATCCCGCCGCCACGGTTCGGCCATGAAAGCCGCCGTGGAACACGATGACGTTCGGGCGCCCGGTGGCCTGGCGGCTCAGTCGCAGCGCCGCCTCGATCGCCTCGCTGCCGGAGTTCGCGAAGAACATCCGGTCAAGGCCGGGCGGGAGCACTTCCCCCAGCCGCTCCACCAGCGTGAGCAGCGGGCGGTGCATCACCGTCGTGTACTGCGCGTGGATCAACGTGGCCACCTGCCGCTGCGCGGCTTCGACGACCCGGGGGTGGCAATGACCGGTACTCGTCACGCCGATTCCCGCGGTGAAGTCGAGGTATCTGCGGTCGTCTTCGTCGAAGAGCAGCACGCCCTCGCCACGGGCGGCGAGCACGCCGGTCGCTTGTTTCAGAATCTGCGAGAGCTCGGCCACGGCCATCCCTTGCTGTCGATGAGTAGATTGTCAACAATCAGAGTATCGAAGGTCACCGCATCGGTGAAAGGGGTTACGGATGAACGAGGAAGCCCAAGTGGTCGGCGCCGTCGAGAAGCGCCTGTTCATCGACGGCAAGTGGGTCGATGCGGCGGACGGTGGAACCTTCGACGTCGTCGATCCCTCAACCGGGACGACGCTCTGCGCGGTCGCCGATGCCACACCGCAGGACGGGATGGCCGCGCTGGACGCCGCCGTCGCCGCCCAGCCGGCGTTCGCCGCGACCTCTCCGCGCGAGCGGGCCGACATGCTCAGCGGGGCGTTCGAGTTGTTGCACGAGCGGGTCGACGACCTGGCCATGCTGATGACACTCGAAATGGGCAAGCCGCTCGCCGAGGCCCGCGGTGAGATCGCCTACGCCGCCGAGTTCTTCCGCCACTTCGCCGAGGAGGCGGTACGGATCGACGGCGGCTACCAGACCGCGCCTGCCGGCGGCGCGCGCTTCCTGATCGCCAGGCAGCCCGTCGGTCCGTGTCTGCTGATCACGCCGTGGAACTTCCCGATGGCAATGGGCACCCGCAAGCTCGGGCCCGCGATCGCGGCGGGCTGCACCAGCGTGATCAAGCCGGCCCACCAGACGCCGCTGTCGATGCTCGCGCTGATGGACATCCTGACCGAGGTCGGTGTGCCTGCCGGCGTGGTCAACTGCGTCACCGCGATGGACGCGGGCGGGGTGATGGAGCCGCTGATCCGGTCCGGTCGCGCACGCAAGCTGTCCTTCACCGGCTCCACCCGGATCGGCCGGCTGCTTCTCGAGCAATGCGCGGAGAAGATCCTGCGGACCTCGCTCGAACTCGGTGGCAATGCTCCGCTGATCGTGTTCGAGGACGCGGATCTCGACGAGGCCGTGGCCGGTGCGATGGCGGCCAAGATGCGCAACATGGGTGAGGCCTGCACCGCGGCCAACCGGATGTTCGTGCACTCGTCGGTCATCGACGAGTTCGGCCGTCGCCTTGCCGAGCGGATGGCATCGATGTCGGTCGGCCGGGGCACGGACGACGGGGTTCAGGTCGGACCACTGATCGACGAGGCCGCCCTGCGAAAGGTCGAGTCGCTGGTCGCCGACGCGGTGCAGCGCGGCGCCTCCGTCCTGACCGGCGGTTCGGCGGCCCCCGGCGTCGGCTACTTCTACCCGCCCACGGTGCTGACGGGTGTGCCGCGCGACGCGGAGATGACCGGCCAGGAGATCTTCGGCCCGGTCGCGCCGCTGACTCCGTTCGATTCGGAGAACGAGGTGGTCGGGGCAGCCAACGACACCGAGTACGGACTGGTCTCCTACGTCTTTACCAACGACCTTCGTCGCGCACTACGCGTCGCCGAGTCCCTGGAGACCGGAATGGTCGGACTCAACCAGGGCGTCGTCTCCAATCCCGCGGCCCCCTTCGGGGGCGTCAAGCAATCCGGGCTCGGCCGCGAGGGCGGAGCCGTCGGCATCGACGAGTTCCTTGAGACCAAATACGTTGGGATCGCGATGAATTAGGCGCAGTCCCCGGTGGCGTCGGGGACGCACAGTCGCTTGATGGCGTCGTCCATGTGCGCGACGAGCAATTCGTCGGTGAGCTTGAGGTCGCCGTTCCTGATCGCGGTGGCCACCGCGCGGTGCTCGTCCTCACGGACCTCCGAGACGGAGTAGGACTCCTCGAGCGCGTGAATGCACATCCGCGTCTCGGTGATGAACGTCTGGTGCATCCGGTTCAACCGCGGGCTGTCGGCCAACTGCACCAGGCGGACGTGGAAGCCGATGTCCAACTCGCTCACCTCGGCAGACGTCGTCGCGGTGGCCATCTGCTCGACGATCTCGAGCAGAGCGTCACCGGCCGCGGCGTGGTCGCCCTCGAGGATCTTGCGGGCCGCGGCGCGTTCGATCGCCTCACGAGCCAGGTACATGTCGCGGACGTCGTTCGGCGTCATGTCGATCACGAAGAGACCGCGGTGGCGGATGGAGACCAGCAGACCTTCCTGAGTGAGCCGCTGCATGCCCTCGCGCAGCGGACCCCGGCTCACGCCGAACTTGCGGGCCAGGTCGGCCTCGCTGAGCTGCGCACCAGGCTTGAGTTCCCCACTGCCGATCGCGTGACGCAGTTTGTCGGCGATGATGCTCGGCGTCGACTGCTGCAGAAGCGGCTCGATCACGTTCGTCATCGGTGGTCTCCAAGGAACTGGTGGTCTCCAAACAGCGTGCCCAGCCCCGGCAGGGCAGGGACCGGTCCGAGGAGCTGCAGACCCTTCCAGACGGTCACCTGGTTGGCGGTGAGGACCGGTTTGCCGATGGCCGCCTCCAGCTCCGGAATGATCGCCAACGTGTGCATCGCGGTGTCCGGGACCAGCACGGCGTCGGCGTCGGGATGGTCGGCCGCCGTCACCATCGCGACCACCTGCGCCGGCTCCAGCGTGCCGACCTCGGCCGCGGTGACGATGCCGTGGCTACCCATCGACACCACCTCGATACCGCCAGCAGATAGGAACCGGACGAAGTGCTGAGACACGTCGTCGGGGTAGGACGCCGCCACGGCGACCCGGCGCACGCCGAGGTGGTGCGCCGCGTCGACGAAGGCGATCGACGTGGACGACGCCGGCACACCGGCCGCGGCGGCGACGCCGGACGCCTGGTCTCGAGCGCCGTCGGGGCCGAACACGAAACTGCCGGATGTGCAGGCCCACATCACCGCATCGGGTTTCTCGGCGGCGAGCTGCGTGGCGCCGTCGGCGAGCCGCTCCGCACGCCCGAGGTCGAGCAGGGCGTCGACTCGGTGCGCGTCCTCACCGACCGAGGTGATCACGACCGGAAGCCGGACCACGCCGCCGACGCGGGACTCCAGCGCAGGGAAGTCGTCCTCCGCGCTGTGACCGGGGTAGAGAAGGCCCACCGTGACCATGCGGTCTCCCTGGTTGATCGTCGTAGAGATAGGTAGATTGTTGACAATGGTAACGCCCGCGTCGTACGACGTCCGCCGCCTCGCCAAGGCGCTCGAGTCGGAGGTTCGCGGGTCGGTCGGCGCCGATGCCCGCACCAGGGCCCTGTACGCGGCCGACGCGTCGAACTACCGCGACGTTCCCGACTTGGTCGTCGTCCCAGCCGATCGGGAAGACCTCGCGACGGCGGTGACCCTGACCGCCGCCGCGGGTGCGCCGGTGACCATGCGCGGCGGCGGCACGTCGATGGCAGGCAATGCGATCGGCGGCGTGGTGATCGACGCCTCGCGGCACGTCAACCGGATCCTTGCCATCGACGGCGATACCCGGACCGCGATCGTCGAGCCGGGCGTGGTGCTCACCGACCTGCTGGCCGCGGCCGCGCCGCTGGGGCTGGCGTTCGGCGCCGACCCGTCATCGGCCAGCCGCGCGACGCTCGGCGGGATGATCGCGAACAACGCGTGCGGCGCGCACTCCGTTGCCTGGGGCACCACTGCGGACAACGTCACCTCGCTCGACGTGCTGCTCGCCGACGGCACCAGGTGCACGGTGAATTCCGTCGGGAACCGCGAGGAACTCGCCAACGGGCCCGGCCGGGAGGGCGAATTGCACAGGCAGCTGCAGGCCTTCGTCGACCGGCACGAGTTGGCGATTCGGCGCCGGTTCGGCCAATTCACCCGGCAGATCTCGGGATACGCATTGCACCGGCTGCTGCCGGAGAACTCCTACGACGTCACAGGGCTGCTATGCGGGAGCGAAGGCGGTTTCGCGACGACGCTGCAGGCGACACTCTCCCTGACCCCGCTGCCCGCAGCCAAGGTGCTGTGCGTGCTCGGCTTCGGCGACTCGATCTCGTCGGCCGACTGCGTGCCCGTCGTACTGCGCCACGATCCGCTCACGATGGAGTCGATCAACGTCGATCTCGTCGACCGGCTTCCAGCCGAGGTGCGCGCCGCCGCGATCGAGGCGGGACTGCCGGCGGGCCGCGCGTGGCTGCTGGTGGAAATGGGTGGGGAAGACCAAGTTTCGGCCCGGGCGGCCGCCGAGAAGATGCTCGAGGAGCTCCGCGACTCCGGGTCGCCGGCCACCGCGTCGCTGGTCACCGACCTCGGGGCGCAGCGGGTGTTGTGGCGGTGCCGGACGGATGCGGCCGGCCTCGCCACCCGCCGGGCCGATGGCGCCGAAGCATGGGGCGGCTGGGAGGACGCCGCCGTTCCGCCTGCACGTCTTGGCGACTACCTGCGGGGGCTCGACGAACTGCTGGGCAGGCACGGATTCTCGGGGGCGTTCTACGGCCACTTCGGTGAGGGCTGCATGCATATGCGGATCGATTTCGACCTGCTCAGCCGGACCGGCCTCGCCATCTACCGCGAGTTCGTCGAGCAGGCAACGGATTTGGTGGTCTCACTCGGCGGCTCCGTCTCCGGCGAGCACGGCGACGGGCGCGCGCGCTCGGAGCTGCTCGGCCGCATGTACGGCGCGGACGGGGTTCGGCTGCTCACCGAGATGAAGGACATCTGGGATCCGGGCCGGGTGATGAATCCCCACGTCATCGTCGACCCGCCCGCGGTGGACGCCGGCATCCGGCATGACGGCCCTGCCAAGGACCGCAAGCCGCTGACGCTGTTCACCTACGCCGACGACAAGGACGATTTCGCCCAGGCACAGCGCCGGTGCGTCGGAATCGGCAAGTGCAGGCAGAACTCCGGTGGCGTGATGTGCCCGAGCTATCAGGTGACGCGCGAGGAGCTGCACTCGACGCGTGGGCGGGCGCACCTGCTCTGGGAGATGCTGCAGGGCGATCTGGTGACCGACGGCTGGCGGTCGACCGAAGTGCGGGACGCGCTCGACCTGTGCCTGTCCTGCAAGGGATGCCTGTCGGACTGCCCCGTCAACGTGGACATGGCGACCTACAAGGCCGAGTTCACCCACCATCACTACGCACGCCGGCCCTGGGCCCGCCCACTGTCGCACTGGTCGATGGGCTGGCTGCCGCTGTCATCGCGGATTGCCTCCCTGGCGCCACGACTGGTCAACCGGATGACGCGGCTCCCGCTCGCGAAGCGGTTGGGCGGGATCGCTCCCGAGCGAGAGATCCCCAGCTTCGCCGAGCAGACGTTCACCTCCTGGTTTGCCGGTCGCACCCACGACGCGGAAGGCGCGGCGGGCACCGTCCTGCTGTGGCCCGACACCTTCACCAACCACCTGGCACCCGAGGTCGGCATGGCGGCGGTCGAGGTGCTCGAAGCTGCGGGGTATCGGGTCGTGCTGCCGGAGAAGGCGGTGTGCTGCGGGCTGACGTGGATCTCCACCGGTCAGCTGAATCGGGCCAAGAAGGTGCTCGGGCGCTCATTGGCGACCTTGGCGCCGGCACTGAGCGCAGGAACGCCGATCGTCGGGCTGGAGCCGAGCTGCATTGCGGCACTACGGCACGACGCTCCGGCGCTGCTGCCGGACAATCCCCTCGCTGCCGCGGCCGCCGCCGCGACGCACACCTTCGCCGAGTTCCTGAACGGGTCGGGCTGGCAACCGCCCCATGTCGGTGGGGAGGCGCTGGTGCAGACCCATTGCCACCAGCACGCCGTCGTCGGCTTCGACGCCGACCGAGCGGTGATGGCAGGCGCCGGCATCAAGGCGACCGTGCCCGACTCCGGATGTTGCGGGCTTGCAGGCAATTTCGGCTTCGAACGCGGGCACTACGAGGTGTCGAAGGCCGCAGGGGAACGGGTCCTCTTGCCTGCCGTTCGGGACGCCGCCCCCACCACGGCGATCGTCGCCGACGGCTTCAGCTGCCGGACGCAGATCACCCACGGCACGTCTCGTCAGCCGGTGCACCTCGCCCAGCTGCTCGCCGGGGCGCTGCGCCGGGGCCGTGAAGTCAGCCAAGCAGACGAAGAGCCGTAAGGGCGTAGGCGCGGGCCGCAACGATCAGTTCCTCGATCGCGACCGATTCATCGGCGCGGTGGGCCTGGCTGGTGGCCGAGCCGGGTCCCAGCACGACCACCGGGATCCCGAGAGCGCGGGCCACGAATCCACCGTCGCAGGCGCCCGTCCAGCCGCCCGGCGGAAGGCGGGGTCCGCCCACGTCGGCCAGTGCGGCGTCGACGGTCTGGGCCAGCTCGGAGTCGGCGGGCGTCTGGAACGCAGGCATCTCCATCGCCATCGCGACGTCGACCGTCAGACCACGGTCGGCCAGCCGCAGCCCTTCGACACGTGCGCGAAGATCGTCGAGCACGGACTCGGGCGACTCGCCGGGCAGCAGCCTGCGGTCGGCGACCACCACACATTCCGCGGGCACGATGGAGCCGCCGGCACCGCCGTGGATCTGCCCGACGCTCCAGGTGGCGGGCCCCAGCAGCGGGTGGGGCCGCCGAGCGAGCTCGGCGTGCATCCGTTCGATCTCGGCGACCACCGCGGAGGCTCCGTAGATCGCGTTCGCGCCATCCGCGGGATTGCCTGCGTGACAGGCCTTTCCGTGCACTTCGATGCGCGTGTAGGACGCACCGCGGGCACCGATGATGGTCTGCATGTCGGTTGGCTCGGCGGTGATGCAGCCCAGGAAGGGCGGCTGCGTGGAATCGACGTAGGCGCGGATGCCCTTGCCGGTCTCCTCCTCGTCCACCAGGGCGGCCAGCTCGACCGGGCCGCTCAGGCCAACCCCGCGCAGGGCGGCCAGGGCGGCCAGAGATGCGGCGAGGCCGCCCTTCATGTCGGACGTTCCGCGGCCGTACATGCGGCCGTCGTGCACGGTGCCGCCGAACGGGTCCGTGGTCCAGCCATCGCCGACCGGGACGACGTCGGTGTGCCCGAGCAGCAGGACGCCGGGCCCGGCGCCGCCCTGCAGTGTGATGCGCAGGTTGTTGCGGTCAGGCTCGACCGGGATCTCGACTACGTCCAGCCCCAGCTCGGCGGCAGCCACGTGCAGCACCTTCACCGTGGCCGCCTCACCGCCTGGCGGATTCTGCCCGGTCGCCCTGACCAGTTCCGTGGTCAGGTCGACCAGCGTTGCTTCGTCGATCCTGTCCAGCACGTCCTGCTCTGCGGCTGAGACGCCCATCCACTCAGCCCTTCGCCAGCAGGTCGACCGCCCGTCGGAGACGGGTGACTCCTTCGTGGATCCGGTCCGGCGGGGTGGAGGCGAAGCAGAGACGCAGGGCGTCGGTGAACCGCCCGGACGGGGAGAACGCCGCGCCGGGGATGAATGCGACGCCCTCGGCCAATGCCCGGTCGAACAGTTCCGTCGCGTGGACGCCGTTGTCGAGCGTCACCCAGAGGAAGAATCCGCCCTCGGGGTCGGTCCATCGGGCGATGTCGCCGAAGTGCTCGTGCAGCGCCGCGTGCATCGCCTCCTTGCGCCGCTTGTATTCGGCCCGCTGGGTGATCAGGTGGTTCTCCAGGTGCCCGCCGGTGAGGAATCCGGTCAGCAGGCGCTGCGCCGGGAGGTTGGTGCACGTGTCCATCGCTTGCTTGGCGTTGATCAGCAACGGTTGCAGCTCGGGCGCGGTGTCCACCCACCCGACGCGCAGGCCAGGGGCGACGATCTTCGAGAACGTCCGCACCGAAAACACCAGGGGGTCACCGGCGCCGAGCTCGCGCAGCGTCGGCAGCGGTTCACCCGCGAATCGCAGCAGACCGTACGGGTCGTCGTCGATCACCATCGAGCCCCAGTCACGGGCAAGGTCGAGCAGCCGGTGCCTGCGTTCCAGTGAGAGCGTCACGCCGGACGGGTTCTGGAAGGTCGGAATCGTGTAGATGGCCTTGGGGATTCGGCCCGCCGCCGCGACCAGGTCCTCCAGCATGTCGACGTGCATGCCGTCGTCGTCGACCGGGACCTCCAGCAGGGTGGCGCCGTACGAGAGTGCAGTGGCGCTGCCGTTGGTGTAGGTCGGGGACTCGACCACGACGAGGTCGCCGGAGTCGACGAAGATCTTGAAGAACAGGTCGAGGCCCTGCATTCCGCCTGCGGTGATGGTCAGCCGCTCCTCGGTGGTCTCGTCGCTGGTGCCGCTCAACGTCTTTAGCAGGGCCGCGTGCAACGGCGGGTCGCCTTCGGTGGCGGCGTAGTCGTAGGCGTCGGGAGCGCTGAGCTCGATGGCCGCGATGCGAGCCAGGATCTCCGACGGCACCGCCTCGGCCGCCGGACTTCCCATCGCGAACCGGACGATGTCGTGGGTCTGCTTGTGGAGCAGCGACGTGCTCGAGTCGATGACCGACCCGACCAGGCCGGCAGCCCGCGCTGCGTACGGAAGGGTTGCCGATCTCACGTGCTACCTCCAAATCGCGAGTTCATGAGATACATCGGTCAGGCGTTCAACCCCGTTGGGGGCGACCACGATTGGCTCGGACAGTTCGTAGCCCCAGCCGTCCATCCACATCCCGAGGATGACGTGGAAGGTCATGCCCGCCGCCAACTCGGTGGTCTCCCCGCGCCGCAGGCTCACGGTCCGCTCGCCCCAGTCGGGTGGGTAACCGATGCCGATTGAGTACCCGATGCGCGAATCCTTGGTCATCCCGTGGGGCCGGATCACGTCGTCGAACGCCTGATGCACCACGTTGCCGGTGACGCCGGGGCGGATCGCCTCCAGCGTCGCGCTCATGGCCTCGGCGATGATCTTCGCCGTGTCGGCGAGCCGGGGTGGGGGGTCGCCAAGCATCACCGTCCTGGCCAGCGGCGCATGGTAGCGGCCGAACGTGCCTGCCAGCTCGATGGTGGTGGCTTCGCCGTCGCGGAACGGCTGGTCGGTCCAGGTGAGATGTGGTGTTCCTGCCGCTTCACCGGTCGGCAGCAGCGGCCATAGGGCGGGGTAGTCGCCGCCGTGTTCTGGGGTGCCGGTCACCTGCGCGGCGACGATCTCGGCGACGAGGTCACACTGCCTGCGACCCGGCCGGAGCCCGTCGCAGGCGATGCGCATGGCGCGCTCGGCGAATGTGCCTGCGATGCGCATCTGGCCAATCTCGTAGGGGGACTTGACCAACCGGACCCAATTCACCAGCTCGGCCGAGTCGACCAGCCGGTTCGTCGGCAGTCCGTTGTCGAGCGCGAGATAGCCGCGCGGCGAGAAGAAGTGCGCGTCGGCCTCGACGCCGACCCGTTCACCGGCGGGCACCAGCTCGCGGGCGGCGGTGGCGATCCAGTCGAAGGGGTGCACGTCCGGCCGGTGCACGAGCTCCTCGGGGTAGCCGTGGATCTGCTCGGCGGGCAGGTTGCAGGTGTAGCCGGCGCCTGCCGCGTCCTGTGCCCTGGAGAACAGGTGAAGGTCGCCTTCGGCGGGGATCAGGAGGCATTGCGGCGTGTAGAAGGACCAGGCGTTGTAACCGGTCAGATAGAAGAGGTTCGCCGGGTCGCACACCACCAGCGCGCCAAGGTCGCTTTGCGTCATGCGCTCGCGGACCCGACCCAGCCGCTGCGCGTACTCCGTGGTGTCTGCGGTCATCGTAGGGTCGACGGTCATCGTGGTGTTGACGGTCATCGTGGTGTTGACGGTCATCGCGCCAGCAGCCATTGACCGGGGCCGACGGCCTTGTGCCCAGCCATGGTCGATGCCGACCACATGGTCACCTGGTTGGCGGTCAGCACCGGCTTGCCGAGCTCCGCCTCCAGCGGGGCGATCAGGTCGTATGTCGGCAAGTTGGTGCAACTGATGAACACGGCTTCGGCGTCGGGGTGGTCGGTGTCGCGGACGAATTGGGCGGTGACGTCGTACGGCACCGTCCAGATCCGGGAGGTCAGCCCGAGCCCGGCCGTCGCGGCCACGTCGACGCCGGCCTCGGCGAGGTAACTGCTCAGCCCCGCGGTAAGGTCCGGCGTGTACGGCGTGACCGTGGCGATCCTGGTGATGTCGAGGTGCCGCAGCGCGGCGAGCAGGGCGCCACTGGTGGTCACGGCAGCGTGGGCGCCGGCCTCCGTCATCGCGGTCACCAGTGCAGACTCCCCTGCGAGGCCTCCGACGAAACTTCCCGATGTGCACGCGTAAGCGGTGACCTCCGGGGAGACGGCAAGGAGATCGGTCGCGCCCCGAGCGAGCAGCGCCGGGTCGGAGATGTGAATGGCCATCTCCATCGTCGCGGCCAGCGGGACGTAGGACATCCGGGTCACGTGCAGGGTGATGTCGGGCGACACCCAGCGCCACAGTTCCCGGTCGAGGGCGAAGTCGTACGGCACGACGACACCGATCCCGGTCTGCTCCAGCGGTGGGGACTGGTCCATGGCCCCAGTTTGGTGGGACACCGGGTCAATCGCAACTGATTGTTGACAATCGGACAGTTGCGTTCCTAGCCTCGAACGCGTGCCGACGCCCCGCGAATCAGCTGCGGCCACAGGTCGCACGGTCAACGATGGGCGCCCAGTCGTTGCGGTGCTCTGCGCACGGGCGGATGAGCGGCCGCCGGGTCTCGAGGGACTCGACGTGGAGTTTCGGTACTGCGCCGCCGACGGGCTGGCCGAGGCAGTTCGCGGCGCGCGCGCCATGTTGCTCTGGGACTTCTTCTCCACCGCAGTCAGCGACGTGTGGGCCGACGCGGGCACCGTCGAGTGGATCCACGTCACCGCCGCCGGTGTCGACACCCTGCTGTTCGACGAGCTGCGCGACTCCGACGTCGTGGTGACCAACGCGCACGGGGTCTTCGACCGGCCGATCGCGGAGTGCGTACTCGGGGCGGTGATCGCCCACGCCAAGGACAGCCGCCGCAGCCTCGACCTCCAACGGCGCCACGTTTGGCAACACCGCGAGACCCGCCAGATCACCGGCGCCAGGGCCCTCGTCGTCGGCACCGGTGGGATCGGCAGGGAGATCGCACGGCTGCTGCGCGCGGCAGGGATGGACGTCCGCGGCGCGGGTCGCAGGGCGCGCGCCGGCGACCCCGACTTCGGCGAAGTCGTTGCTAGCGGCGACCTTTCGGCCGAGGTCGGCTGGTGCGACCACCTCATCCTGGCCGCACCGCTGACCGACGCGACCCGCGGCCTGGTTGATGCGGCGGTGTTGGGCGCGATGAAACCCGACGCACACCTGGTCAACGTCGCCCGC
Organism: Mycobacterium sp. AZCC_0083; assembly: GCF_014202335.1. Lineage (GTDB taxonomy): Bacteria > Actinomycetota > Actinomycetes > Mycobacteriales > Mycobacteriaceae > Mycobacterium. Next base: position 151,650 of record NZ_JACHGP010000005.1, read on the forward strand.
GGCCCGCTCGTCGACGAGTCCGCCCTGCTCGCCGCGCTGAGCGAAGGCCGGATCGGCGGTGCCACGCTCGACGTGTTCACCGTCGAACCGCTGCCCGCCGAGCACCCGCTGTGGGACGCGCCGAACGTGACGATCACCGCCCACATGTCCGGGGACGTCGTCGGCTGGCGGGACACCCTGGCCGTGCAGTACGGGGAGAACGTCCGGCGTTGGCTGGGCGGCGAACCGTTGCTCAACGTGGTGGACAAGAAGCTCGGCTACCTTCCCGGAGCCGGGCTGCCGGCGACATCCAGCCCAGGAGGTCGTCCATGATCCCGTCGGCGATGGACCTCGTCGAGGCGTACCGGCGCAGGGCGCTCTCGCCGGTCGAGGCCACCCAGGCCGCCCTGGATGCGATCGACCGGTACGACGACCAGGTGAACGCCTTCGTTCTGGTGGACGCCGAGGGCGCACTCGCTGCGGCGAAGGAGTCCGAGATCCGTTGGCACGCAGGCGAACCACTGGGCCCCGGTGACGGCGTCCCGACGTCGATCAAGGACGCGCTCTGGACGCGTGGCTGGCCGACCCTGCGCGGCAGCACGCTGATCGACGAGGCCGGCCCGTGGGAGGAAGACGCGCCGAGCGTCGCGAGACTGCGGGAGACGGGTGCGGTCATCCTCGGCAAGACCACCACCCCGGAGTACTCGTGGAAGGGCGTGACCGATTCGTTCCGGCACGGTGTGACGCGCAACCCCTGGAATCCCGGGACGACGTCGGGCGGGTCGAGTGGCGGCAGCGCAGCCGCCGTCACCCTCGGCATGGGCGCGTGGTCGGTCGGTACGGACGGCGGCGGTTCGGTCCGGATTCCGGCGGGGTTCACCGGCACGGTCGCGCTGAAGCCGACCTACGGATTGGTCGCGCACTATCCGGCGAGTGCGTTCGGCAGCTTGTCCCACGTCGGGCCGATGACGAGGTCGGTGCGGGACTGCGCCGCGTTGCTGGACGTGATCAGCGGCTTCGACGCCCGTGACTGCACGGCCATGCCGACGCCGATGACGTCCTTCCTGGACGGGCTGGACGACGGGGTCGCTGGCCTACGGGTCGCGTTCTCGCCCAACCTCGGGTTCGTGCGCAACGACCGAGAGGTGGATGCAGCGGTACGCGCCGCGGTTGACGTAATCGCCAGTGCTGGAGCCGAAGTCGTCGAGATCGACCCGGGATTCGCGGATCCCGTTGAGGCGTTTCACGTGCTGTGGTTCTCCGGGGAGGCGCACGTGTTGCGGGGCTACGGCGATGCCGTCGACGACCGAGTCGACGCCGGACTGCGGAGGACCGCGGCGGTCGGGGCGGCATACTCGGCGGCGGACTATCTCGATGCGACGGCCGTGCGGATGGACCTCGGCGTGCTGATGGGCAAGTTCCACCGGACCTACGACGTGCTGCTCACTCCGACGCTTCCGCTGCCCGCCTTCCCCGCCGGGCAGGACGCGCCGGACGGTTGGCACTCGCAGGACTGGACGAGCTGGACGCCGTACACCTACCCGTTCAACCTGACCCAGCAGCCCGCGCTCACCGTGCCGTGCGGATTCACTGCAGCCGGACTGCCGGTCGGCCTGCAGGTGGTCGGTCCGCGGCACGCCGACGCGCTGGTCCTGCGGGTCGGCCAGGCGTATCAGTCCGCCACCGACTGGCATGTGAGAAATCCGGCACTTCTGACCGAGGAGATTCGATGAGCAGGTTCATCACGGTGTCATTGGACAAGCGCGGGGTGAGCTGCGTTGCCCGGCTGCTCGACGACGCGGCACCCCGGACCTGCGCGGCGGTCTGGGATGCGTTGCCGTTGTGGGCCCAGGTGTACCACGGCAAGTATGCGCGCAACGAGATCTACACTCTGTTACCGGTTTTCGCGCCGGCCGACCCGGGCAAGGAGAACATCACGGTGACCCCGATCCCTGGTGACCTGTGCTGGTTCTCCTTCGACTCCGACGACCTCGGCAACCCGGCATACGGGTACGAGAACGCCACGGGCACCGGCACCACCGGCGCGATCGTCGACCTGGCCCTGTTCTACGGACGGAACAACCTGCTGATCAACGGTGACCAGGGTTGGGTGCCCGGCAACGTCTTCGGCGCCATCGTCGAGGGACTGGACGAGATGACCGTGGCATGCCAGGACCTCTGGATGGGTGGCGTGCGCGGCGAGACCCTGAGCTTCAGCCGCCGGGACTGACCTCAGTTTGCCGCCTTGAACGTCTCGACCCCTGCTGGGCATGACGCACAGCCTCTGCCCAGCCATCGTCGTCCTTCTGAGGGCTTACAGCGTGCGATACAACGCCGAATGAGTTGGAGCACCGCCCGGGTGGCGACAACTTCCATCGAACGCGAATCATTGGCCAATTAGCGCAGATCGGCCCCGGATCGGAGGAACGCCGCCGAGGTTCGGCTTAGCCTGGCCCCATGGGACTGCAAGATCGAATTCTCGTATGTCCACGGTCGGCGCGCGATGGCGGTGCGGTCAGTGCGACTCCTTGTCGGCATGTGGAAGCGCCGCTCGCGCACTGTCATCGAGGCATGCGCCCGGACACGCTGTCCCGGCGCTGGGGGTGAAGAAGCATGTCCGGATTCAAAGTCGGTCTGGCAAGCGAGATTCTGAATGCTCGCCATTCCCCGACCGCCCTGCTGCGAGCAAATTACCTGACCGCGGTCGCGAGCCGCATCGACTCATTGTGGGTGCCCGACCATCTGAACTCCTTGTTGCCGCGAGCGATCGCCACACCGCAGTACCTCGGGACAGCCAAGCTGACACCGAAGATCGATGCCTACCTGGAACCGTGGACGATGCTGGGGCACCTTGCCGCGCGGAATCGGGTGGGGCGGTTGCGGCTTGGTATTAGTGTCACCGATGCTGGTCGGCGTAATCCCGCGGTCACCGCGCAGGCCGCCGCGACACTGCATCTGCTGACCCATGGCCGGGCGATCCTGGGCATTGGGGTCGGGGAACGCGAAGGCAACCAACCCTATGGGGTGGACTGGAACAAACCGGTAGCGCGGTTCGAGGAAGCGATCGCCACCATCCGTGCGCTGTGGGACTCAGGCGGCGAAACTCGTCACGCGTGACTCTCCGTATTTCCCGCTGCACAACGCCGCGTTCGACCTGCCGCCCTATCGTGGGAAGTGGCCGGAAATCTGGATCGCCGCCCACGGTCCGCGGATGCTGCGGGCCACCGGACGCTACACCGCGCAAGTTCCGATGTCACTGATGAAAGAAGTCGTCTTGGCCGGCACACCCGACGACGTCATCGACCAAGCAGCACAATGGCGCGACCACGGACTGCGCTATGCCGTCGTTCTCAACCTCAGCACCTTACAACCGAGCCTGCGCAGAGGGTTAGCGGCGAGCATCCCGTTGGCCACGATCCTTCGCGGGCTCAAGAAGCTGCGAGCCACTGCGACATGCCGAGCTGGAAGCGGGCAATGATCGGAAAGCTTCGCGTATGAACAGTTTAACTGCCAGTCGCCGGCTCATCGGGTCACCTTTCGAGGCGCCTGCCACCCTGCGCCGATCAGGCGGACAGCGACCGTGATCTCGGCGAGGAATACACCGCGAGGTTCGGAGTCGTCCAGAAGGTTGCCGACGGCGCGAACAAACTGGGAGCCGGCGAATCTACCGAAGCACCCGTCGACCCCACCAACCAAATCGACCGAGCACCGATCGCCTATTTGTAGGCGATGCCTGCGCTGGTAAGACCGGTCAGCGGCAGGATCTCGATGTCGCCGAACCCGGCTTCTCGACACCACCCGGCGAAATCGCTGCCGGTGAAATCAAACGCGTCCCCGAAGGTAAGCAACATGTTCAGCGACATCATCAGCCCGAACACGTTGTCGCGCCGAGCGTCGTCGATGAGGTGCTCGACGACAATGAACGCCCCTCCGAAGGGCAGGGCATCGTAGGCCGCGCTGATCAGCTGTCTTTTTCGATCGAGATTCCAGTCGTGAAGAATGTGGCCCATGGTGATGACGTCGGCTTCCGGAAGCTCACCGGTGAAGAAGTCGCCCGAGGCGACGGTGATGCGGTCACTTAGCCCGGCCGCGGCGATCGACCTCTCGGCGATCGGCGCCACCACCGGCTGGTCGTAGGTCGTGCAGCGCAGATGGGTGTAGCGCCCGGCAAGGGTCGTACAGAGTCGGCCCGTGGCCCCGCCCACGTCGCAGACGGTCCCGTAACGACCGAAGTCGAACCGCTCCGCGAGGGCGTGGGCGTCGCCCAGCGATAAGCCCGACATCGCCTGCATGAACTGCTCAAGCTTCGCCGGGTCGCTGTAGATCTCCTCGAAGAACGGCTTGAGCTTGACTTCGCTTTGGGGCTCGCCGGTCTTGAGTGCCTCAGTCAGTTCACCCCAGACCCTGTAGAGCCGGGTGTTGCACATCTCGAGGAATCCCCCCACATAGGTGGGGCTTTGCTTGTCGAGGAACGCCGCCGTCTCGGCGCTGTTGCGATAGCGGCCGTTGGTCCCCTCCCCTTCGCGCTCGAGGAAGCCCAAGGCGACCAGGGCGTCAAGGAAGTCGTATATGGCGCGCGGGTGCAGCGCGAGCCGCGCACCGACTTCCTCACCAGAGATCGACTCGGCGCCCAAATGGCTGAACAGGTCGAGCTCGACGGCCGAGAGCAGTGTCTTCGACGGCCAAAACCCTGTGCCGACTTCCATGATGTGTGACGGATCCAGCCCAGCGGTCGACAGGAGTGGTGTGCTATCCCGCATCGGTCTCATACCGACGAGGCTAAGCAAATCATCGGCGGCGTTCCCCCGACGGCTCATCAATTCGCGTTATTTGGCTAACGATTCGCGCTCCTCGGAGGATGTGGGACCGATTGAAGTTGCGCCGGTGGAGTTCGTTCTGCTGGCGGCGCTGCCTCTGGTGCTCGACTCACCTCTGGTGACATCTCCGGCGCCCGTGGGCAGCCGATCTCAATCGCTTCCTCTGTGGCTTCTCAAGTTCCCTGTCCACGGTCGGCTTCGTCGTCGACGACGTTGCCGTTCAACGATGTATCGCCGATGGCGTCGGTATCCGGTGTGGTCATCGACACTGCCCTCATGGTGTTCCGGGTGGGACGAGCATCGACTGCCAGGTCTTGTTCTGGTTCGCGCCTTCTATCAAGTCCGTCTGGGTGTAGACGTGACCGTCGGGTCCGACGTAGCTACCAGTTGCGGGGTCGTACTCGGCGACGGCGATTGGCGGTGGCGCGGCCGCTGGGGGTGATGGCACTGCGGCCGGGGCTGGCACAGGGGCAGAGGCTGGGTAACCCGGTGGTGGGACGATGCCCTTGGGGAACTGCGGGACGCTCTGGCCCGACAGGGTGGCGTTGGGATCGCCTTTCCAGTTGTAGCCGTCGTTGAGCGGTACGTAGGGCTCGTCGCTTTCACACAACTCGACCGAGGCTGCCCGTTTACCGGGCCGCGTTTCGCACGGATAGTTGCGGGCCCCACGGACATTGAGCGCCGAGTCTTGCGGGACACGGCAGTACAGCAGTCCCGCCGGGCGATCGGGGTAGTCCTGCATGCTCATCGAACGTTGCTGTTGCGGCGGCAGGAAACCGGTCGAGCATGTCGGAGGCACGTTGATGTTGAGGTTGAAGCTCAAATAGGCACCGTTGTACGGCCCACGGACACCTGCGTTGGCCACTCCCGCGCCGGAGGTGATCGCGGTTCCCTGTGGCAGCAGCACCAGGATCTGTTCCAGGTTGTCGCGATAGGTGACCGCGACGGAGCCCACGTTGACCAGATTGGCCAGAATGATTGGCAGGGTGGGTTGTATCCGATCGAGCAGGGCCCGCGCCTGATCGGCCGCGCCGCCGCCCTTCTGCAAGATCCCCTGCACAGCGGGGTCGCTGTCACGTATCTGCGAGGTCACGTTCGCCAAATGCGCCGCCCATGCCTTGACTGAATCGGCAGTGTCGGTTTGGGTATCCAGAATCGGGCCGACATTGTCAACTACGTTGGTCAGGTCGGTGAGGTGGTTTCGAGCGTCGGTGGCCAGCGCTGTCGAGCCCTTCACCAGCCGAGCGATCTCCGGGCCGAGGCCACCCACTGCGGCGTAGGCTTCGTCGACCGTAGTTTTGAGGTTGTCGCCGGGAATTGCTTGCAGCCCACGGTTTGTGGCGTCGAGCAGCGAGTTGATATCCGGGGGGACACGGGCGTCGCCGAGCGGGATGACGCTCCCGTCCTTGAGCGGCGGCGCGGTGCCGTTGCGCGGTAGAAGCGCCAGATACTGTTCACCGACCGCAGTCTGAGAATGCACCTCGGCTTTCAGGTCGGACGGAATCTTGATATCGGAGCGTAGCGACAGCTCGGCGTCGACAACTCCCGAGTCAGTCAGCCGAACCGTCTCGACCTGTCCCACTTCGGTTCCGTAGTAGGTGACGTTGGCCCGCTCGTAGAGTCCGCCGGTTTCAGGCAGCTGCACCGTCACCGTGTAGTGCCCGATACCGAAGAGCAGGTTGGGCAGCCGCATATAGCCGATCGCCATCACCACGAAGGCGGTTAGTGCTATCGCGATGAAGACTGCGAGTTGAATGCGGATCCGGCGGGGCAGATGCATCGTTAGGGCCCCTGGTCTGTGCGGTAGGGCGCGACGAGCGGATTGCCCGCTGTATACGGGCTCGGCATTTGACCGATCGTGCGACCCCATTGCAGCTCGAGTTTGGTCAGGTCACCCTCGAAACGGGTGCCGGTGAGGAAGGACGCGTCAAGTCGGCTCAACGTCAAATCGATGACTGCCGTGAGGTTCCCGTAATCACCGCGCAGCCAATTTCGCAAAGCCGGCTTGGGGAATGGGTAGGTAGAAAAGTAGTCCAGCGAGCGGGTCAGTGCCGGACCGCTGTCGGCCAGGGACTGCAGCACCGGCCCCAGGTCATGGAGTTCCTTGATGAGATTTTCCTTGGTTTGGTTGGACGAGTCGGCGGCCAGCGCGCTGAACTTGCCAAGTTCCGTGAGCGCATCGGCAAGGTTGGCCCGCTGGTCTTTGAGAACCCCCAAGGCTTTTGGCACGGTCGCGAGCGCTTTGTCGACCACCGGTCTCTGCGCGGCTACTTGTCCGGCCAGATTGTTCAAACTATCTGTGGCGGCGATGATGTCGCCGCTTTGATCGTTGACATAGGTGACGAACGTGTCCAGTTGCGCGATCAGGCTGCGTAGGTCGTTCTCGCGACCGGCGAACGCGCTGGACAGCGTTTGGGTGATCTCCTGGATCTGGCCGATTCCGCCTCCGTTCAGCAACGTCGATAACGCCGCAAGGGTTTTCTCGGTGTTGGGATAGGCCGAACTGGACGATAACGGGATTAGCGAGCCATCGTGCAATCTCCCCTCGGGAGGAACGCTTTGCGGTGGAGCGAGCTCGACATGCAGTGATCCCAGCAGGCTCGTTTGTCCGATCTTGGCGCTAGCGTTCGCGGGCAGGTCCACGTCACCGTTGATCGTCATGGTCAGCAATGCATGCCAGCCTTGGCGTTCAATTTTGGTGACTTTGCCAACGGTCACGTCACCGACGCGCACCCGAGAGTTACGGTCGATGTTGTCCACGTCGGGCAACTGAGCTTGGATGGTGTACGAGCCGGACCCTCCGCCTTCGGTGCCGGGCAGCGGCAGCGAGTTGGCACCGCGCCAATCGCAGCCGACTAGGCCAAAAAGAGTCAATACGAAAAGGATTCCGGCGGCCTGCATACGCAACGAGTTCACGAGCCGGCTCCTGGCGGAGCCATCAGGCCTTCCAGACCTTTGGTCGGATCCGTGGCTTGGGTGTCCTCAGGGGTGTCATCTGGTGCTGGCCCAGCGTTGGGTGGCGTCGTATTCGTTGACGCCGCCGGTGTTTCGGCGGCCAGCGGCGCCGGCGGCGGAGCGGGCGGGGCGGCCGCGCTCGCCGGATCTGGTGGTGGGATGTAGTCGGGGCGCAGCCAGTCCTCGCTGTAGGTGACCTCGTTGGGACGTGCCGTTGCACCGACGAACGGGTTGACGCCAAGGGGCGGGAAGTTGTATTGCCGGTCCTTGATGATCGGTGCCAGATACTGCACGCAGAGCTTGGCGGCCTGCTCGGCGCCGAGACGCGATGCGGCCTGAACTGCCGAGCACAGGAACTGGATGGGGTTGGCAAAGTTGTTGACAGCCAACGCTCCGGTCAGGGTCCCCTGCGCGGGCTGATAGATGTTCACGAAGTTCGAGAAGGCCGGCGCGGCTATGTGCAGCGTCTGCTTGACGTCGGGGAGGCTGTCGTTGAGAGCGTTCGTGATCGACGCCAACTCATCCGTTGTCGTGCCCAACGTTTCGCGGTTGTTGGCGACGAAGGTATGGACGTCGTCTACTACCGAGTTGACGTCGGTCAAGGCATGAGCGACTCCGTCAGGATTGTTCGACAGTAGCCCGGTTGTCGACGCCAGATTCTGATTGAGACTGACCAGGAGATCCTTGCTGCTTTGCAGGGCAGTCACCAGGCTCGACAGATTACTGATGGTGCTAACCAGGTCCGTACTGTGGTCGCCGAGGGCCGAGAAAGCCTGGGACAGTTTGATGAGGGCATCGCGGATATCAGGGCCCTGCCCGCGGAGGTTGTCGGCGGCAGTGTTGATGAACTGGCCCAGCGTGCTGACGCCGCCGGGTTGTGTGGGTTGCAATGTGTCAGTGAGTTTCTCCAGTTGTTGGCGCAGGTCGTCGAACTCGACGGGAACGGCGGTGCGATCCCGCGGGATGGTTGCGCCGCTGGCCATCGTCGGCCCGCTGGTCCACGCGGGAGTGAGCTGGATCGCGCGGACGGCCACCAGTGAGGGCGACAGGATCACCGCCTTTGCGTCGGCGGGCACCTTGTACTTGTCGTTGAACCAGAAGGTGATCTTGGCTCCGTTGGGCTGGGGTTCGATGGTGTCGATCTTTCCGACGGGCACCCCCAAGATGCGGACCTCGTCCCCGGGAAAGATCCCGTTGCTATTGGCGAAGTATCCGACGACACGGCTCCTGCTCATATCGGCCGCCGACCTGGTGGCTACGACCACGCCGGCGATCAGCAACCCCACCAATGCCAGCGCTAAACCCATGCGGGTGGTTCGGGAACGGGTCATTGTCCGCCTCCCTGTCCGGGCGCCGGCAACGGCGGGATCTGGCCAGGGGTGGGCAGGTCGATGGGATCCGGCGGGGTGCCGGTCGGCACCACTACATAGGGCGGGTTCCCTTGCGTCGCCGCAGGGGGCCCAGGTGGCGGGCCACCTGGCGGCGGCGCCGGCGCAGGGGTGCGGTATGGATAGCGCGGGTCGCCCGGGTTGCCGGTGATGGCGTCGGGCAGGGTCAATCTGGGGTCGCCACCCTGCCCGGTCCGCGGATAGGGCACCGGTAGTGCGGGCGTGCCAGGCTGTCCCAACTGGGGGTCGGCACGGTCGGAAGGCGCCACGGTGTTCGGGTCGAGACCAAGGTCGGAAAACGCCGCATCGATGAAGGGCTGGACGAACTGACCTGGCAGCAGGTTGCCTAGATAGGCTTTGAAGAACGGGCCGGACGACACCGACTCTCCAAGCGACGTCGCATACCCATTGAGGCCCTTGATGGCCTTTTGTAGCTGCGCCTTGCGGTTGTCGACGATGGTCAAGACGCCGTTGAGTTTGTCCAGTGTTCCTTTGAAGGTGTCGCGGTTGTCGGCAATGAATCCCTTGATCTGCCGGGCGACTGCAGAGATATTGCCGGACAGTTGATCTAGTGCGCTGCTTTGGGTTTGCAACTCGACGAGCAGGGCGTCGGTGTCGCCGAGGAGGCCGACGATCTGGTCGGTGCGCTGGGCCAGCACGGTGGTGGCTGTATTAGCGCTGCCGAGCAGGGTGCGCAGGTGCGCGTCACGGCGATCAAGTGTGTCAGAGAATCGCGCGACGCCCTGTACGGCGACCTTCACGTCGGGCGGAGTGTCCTTGAAAGTATCGGAAAGCACCGAAAGCGACTGCGAGAGTTGGTCGGTGTTCAACCCGCTGATCGTCGATGTCAGATCCCCGAGCGCATCGGGCAGTTCATAGGCGGGGCGCGTCCGATCGAGAGGAATGGGCCCAGACTGCTGACCGTCTCCGCGCGGTGTGACTTCAAGAACCTTGGCGCCCAGAAGGCTCTTGGTCTTGATCGCTGCCTCGGTACGGTCCCCGAGGTGAACCTGCTTGTCCACCTCAAACGTCACGAAGACGCGGGCCCCATCGAGCTCGACTTCTTGTACCTTTCCGACTTTGAAGCCGGACACCTGCACGGGCGCCCCGGCTATCAGCCCACTGGCTTCCGCAAAGTAGGCGGAAAACGCCTTGTTCTGGTTGAACACCGGGATCGTGTCGTAGTTGAGCGCAACCAACATCACACCCAGAGTCAGCGCGACCCCGACCGCACCGATCAGTGCAGGATTGCGTTCCTCGAAGAGTTTCATCGCGGAGTGCACCTTCCGGTTGGTTGACCGGCAAGCTTGACGAAGACCGGCTGTCCGCCTTTGCCGTTGAGTTTGATGATCAGATCGCACAGGTAGAAGCTGAAGTAATCGCCGTAGAGTCCTTGGCGGCCCAGGATTTGATAGGCCTCGGGCAGTGTTCTGATGATCTCGTCGAAGTAGTCTTTGTCTGCCAGCACGGTACTGGCGGTGCGATCAGTCTCGTGGACCACCTTGGCAAGGGGTGGGCGCGCCCGGGCGAGCAAGTCGGCGATGGATCGAGCGGCAGCGTTCGCGTACGCCACGGTGTTGCTGATGTCTTTCTTGCGGCCGGCTAATGTGGCCACTAATTGACTCAGCGAATCCACCGCTTTGGCGAACTGTGTGTTTTGGTCCCCTAGTGAGCCGAGAACCGTGTTGAGATTGTCGATGACCTGGCCGATCAGTTGGTCGCGGTCGGCCAGTGTGTTCGTCAGTGCAGCGGTCTGAGTGAAAAAGGAGCCAATGGTATCCCCTTGGCCCTCAAAGGCTTTGATGAGCTGACCGGTCAGGGCGTTGACCTGGTCGGGATCCAGCGCGCGGAACAACGGCCGAAAGCCACCGATCAGTGCATCCAAGTCGAGGGCGGGCGAGGTGTTGGACAGCGGGATGGTGTCGCCGCGGTTGAGTTTCTTGGCGTCTCCTGGACCCTCTTCCATGGCGAGGTAACGTCCGCCGATCAGGTTGTCGTAGCGGATGACAGCGCGGCTGCCGTGGGTCAATACCACCGTCGGGTCCGCGGTGAAGTCGACCCGCACGTTGTTGTCCGATTGGATCAGGATGTTTTTGACCTTGCCGACCTCGACGCCGGCGATTCGGACGAATTCTCCCTTCTCCAGCCCGCTCACGTTGGTGAATTCCGCGCTGTAGGTTTCCTCGGTGCCGAACCGGAGTTGGGAAAAGATCGCAAAGATCGAGAAGATACCGAAGAGGCACACCACCATGAAGATGGCCAGGCGCCACACTGCCCCTGCCAGGTTGTCTTTCACGTGACTGTCCTGTCCTGGGTCGCATCGTGCAGGTGCTGATCGATCATGGCGACGGCACCGCGGGAGGTGGGGGTACGGCGGCAGGGTCGGTAACGATGGGCGGTTCGGCTCCCGGTGGCGGCGGACCAGGCTCGCGCGGCGCCCCTGGCGGCGGTGCCGGCGGCAAGCCCGGGTAGAGCGGTGTGCCGTCAGGGGCGTAGAGCTGCGCGCCGTACGGCGGCGCGCCCGGGTAGGGAATTGGCCCCGGTGCCGGCCCGCCGGGATGGCGGATACTCGGTGGCTGTGGAACGCCACGGGTCACCGGGAAGTAGTCGGCGTACCCGGGGAACCCGATACCGACGTTGGGCCTGTTGTCCAGGCCGGTCCCAAATCCGGTGTTGGTAACGAGGTTTCGGACCGGGAAGTTCTTGGCAGCGTCCGGAAGCGATCCGCAGCCCGGCTTGCCTCCAGGTCCGCCTTTGGCCCCATTGATGGGCAAATTGTCCGGATACCGGTAAGGGTCCTTGCCGAACAGCAGTTGAGCGTCGACGACGTCTGAGTAACCGTTGGCGCCCCCGGTCGGTCCGATGACGCGGTCGAGGACGTTCTTGCCGCCGACGATCAAGCAGGTCAATTCCGGGTTGTACTTCATCAACAATCGGGTCGTCGGCTCGAGGATGTTGACCGCGTTTACCAGGCTGTCTTTGGCGGGAGCAAGCAAATTCACGCCGCTGCGCGAAAAGCCGATCACGCCGGTGAGGAGTTGATCCAGGGCCGAAGCGTTGTCGGCTACGGTCGCGCTGGTAGTACTTGCGGCGTCCAGCACGGCGAGAATGTTCTGTGCGGCTGCACTGTAGGTGTCGCTAAAACCTTTGAGCGACTGCCAATCCCGGCGCACCGTCTCGGAGCGCGGATTGAGCTGTAGGAGGACCTCGTTGGCATCAGTCGTGGCCTGACCGATGGCGGGGCCCTCCCCGCGCAAGCCCTCTGCCAATGCGGAGAGCACGCTGTTGAGCTTGGCCGGATCGATCTTGTCGAGCAGGTTGGTCAGGTTTTGGAATACGGTGTTGACTTCGGTCGAGACGTTCTCGGAGCGGATCACCGCCCCGGCGGACAGACGCTTCACACTCGGATCCGTGGGGTAGATCAGCTCGACGTACTTGGCGCCGAAGGCAGTGGTGGCGCGTATCCGAGCCGCGACGTTCGCCGGGATGTAGCGAACCTGATCGGGGTCGATGTCGAGCTTGAGTTCTACCTGGCCGGTGTCCCCATGGATGGCTTCGACGCGGCCGACCTCGACACCGCGCATCTTGACCTTGCCGCCCGTCTCCATTACCAGGCCCGCACGTTCGGAGACGAGGGTCACGGGAACGAAGGAGCGGAAGGTGCCTGCGAACAGTGACAGCGAGAAGAACACGAGCATTGCAATGGTGCTCAGCAGGATCAACGTCCACCGTCGCGGGCTGATCCGCCTGTGTCGTCCGTTTGCATCCATCGGCTATCCCGACAGGTGGAAGTTGCCAGACTGGCCGTAGATGGCTAGTGAGACGAACAGGGTGACGAACACCGCGGACACCAGAGACGTCCGCACGGCACGCCCCACGGCTTCACCCACCCCGGCGGGGCCGCCGGAGGCGTTGAAGCCGTAATAGGTGTGCACCAGCATGATTACGATCGCCATCGCGACGGCCTGTAGGAACGACCAGATCAGATCGGTGGGGTTCAGGAAGGTGTTGAAGTAGTGGTCGTAGACGCCTGTGGATTGGCCGTAGACGAAGGTGGTGCCCACGCGTGTGGCGAGGAAGGCCATCAGCACTGCGACGCAATAGAGCGGGATCACCACCGCGACGCCGGCGATGACCCGGGTGGATGCGAGGTAGGCCACCGATCGGATACCCATCACTTCGAGCGCGTCGATCTCCTCACTGATACGCATCGCCCCTAGCTGCGCAGTGGAGCCGGCGCCAATGGTGGCGGCCAAACCGATGCCGGCGACCAGCGGCGAGGTCAAGCGCACGTTGAGGAAGGCGGAGGTGAATCCGGCCAGTGCATCGACGCCGATCTCCTGGAGTTGGCTGTATGCCTGTACGGCGATCAGCGAGCCTGCCGATAGGGTGAGGAATCCGACAATGACGACCGTGCCGCCGATGACCGCGAGTGCTCCGACTCCCAGACTCATCTGTGCGATCAGCCGCACCAACTCAGTCCGATAATGGCGGAGTGCGTCGGGGATGCCTCTGACGGTGTCGACGTAGAACTGCGTCTGTCGGCCGATCTGGTCCCAGTCGTCTAGCCACCCGCTCACCGTCCGGCGAATTCGCGGGAATTGAGTGCTGGCAACCGATGCCGTCATGCGGTGGCCTTTACTGCCACCGCGGTGGCGATCACGTTGATCACGAACAACGCCAAGAAGGTGTACACGACGGTTTCGTTGACCGCGTTGCCCACCCCCTGTGGACCGCCGTCCACCGAGATACCCTTGTAGCAGGCGATTAGGCTGGCGGCCAAACCGAAGATGGCGGCCTTGATCAGGCAGACGATGACCTGCGATGTCCCCACCAGTAAGGTGAGCCCCGCAGCGAACGCGCCGGGGCTCACGTGCTGGAAGTACACCGCAAACAAGAAGCCGCCAACGATGCCCACCAGGGTCACCAACGCGGCGAGCATCAACGAGACGAGTGTGGCGGCTAGCACGCGCGGCACGACGAGCGCCTGAACCGGGTGGACGCCCAGCACCCGCAGGGCATCAAGCTCTTCGCGGATAGTGCGCGCCCCCAGGTCGGCGCACATTGCCGTTGCTCCTGCACCGGCGATGACCAGCACCGTCACGATCGGACCGATTTGCGTGACGGTGCCGAGAGCAGCACCGGTCCCGGAGAAGTCTGCCGCTCCGATCTCGACCAAGAGAATGTTGAGCGTGAACGTCGTCAGCACGGTGAACGGGATCGCCAGCATGATCGTCGGAAACAGCGATACCCGGGCGACGAACCAAGTCTGCAGCAGGAATTCCCGCCACGCCCACGGGGGGCGAAACATCAGCACGAAGGTGTCCAGCGACATCGCGAAGAAGCCGCCAACGGCCCGGACGGGTGCAGCGGTCGATCCCATCGAGATCACGGACGCCCCTTTGCTGTCATGAGACGCGGAGGTAGTGGACTGAGTGTACGAACACGGACTGTACATGTATAGCAACGCGGTGTACACGTAAAGTCCAAAAAGTTCTTACACGTAAGGCTCCCGCGACGGCTCTGCGCGGCACGCGTTAATGCACGGGTCCGGCGCTCCGCAAGTGGATCGAATCTTTGGCTGCGAGACAGTGATACACCCGGAGCGGTTGGCGCCATTCTCGTACCCCGGAGTCGGTTGGTCGGCACGGGCATAGCCTGCGGCAGCCGACGAACACTCGAACCGAAGCCCGCGGGGCTGGCAACGAGACGAAGACGTTCGCGGCATCGTTCTGCGCTCAGATTCGCGCTGCGTCCGGGTTCCGATCAAGCCGGTGTGCCGTACACCGCGACGACCACGGTGCGGTCGAGGCTGCTCTCCGACCAGACACCGATCTGGCTGTTGGCGCAATTGGACATGATGGCGATGTAGTCCGGCCGGTAGTACCAGTCGTTCATGATCTCGATGCCGCCGATCGCCAACGCCGGGTTGATCGCAACCGTCTCCGAGGCTGTTCCCTCAAACTCGGCGGCGTTGGCGCGATCCTGAACGGCCGAACCGTCGGAGCCGATGTCGCCGTCCAGCGCGCGATTGTCGAGTACGTCGTCGGCATGCCACTGTGCGGCCGACCGCAACTGCGGGTTGATCTTCAGATCAGTGGAGCAGCCGGCCTGATGCTGAACGGTGTACACGTTGGCGGCCACGCGTGAGTTGAGTCGTCTGTTGTCTGCGTTCGCGGTCGCAGCACCCCAGCGGCGCACCGACTGCGAACACCGTCGCATTACACGGGCTCGGCTGCCAAGCTCACCGCGATCTCATCGCCGAGACGTGTTGCGGTGCCACGGAACCCGGTGGCGATGTTGAGGAACGTCGCGGCGCGCTCGGCGACGCTCGACACGACGAGCCCATCGGCGGTCTCGACGACGTTCCACTCGCTCGCGTTGATCAAGGCGGTGGAAGCTCCTGGACGGCCCATCGCCAGGGCAGGCCCGAACCGCACGAAGGGGAGAACTCTGGGCTGGTGCTCCCCCAACGCCGCGAAGGCGTTGGGCCTCGCCCAGATGATCTCGAGTTTCCCGAGCAGTTCGCGCACGGGAGCTCCTGCCTCCGTCAGCGCGGTGAGGGTTTGACCACCGATCCCGATGACGGCCTTGACCGGGAAGCGCTGCAGGAACATCCATATCCGGCGAACGTCCCAGGCGAACACTTCGGCCGTCAGGTAGGTCACGCCGATACTGCGCAGCGCGTGTACGACCGGGCTCGTCCAGGGCGACTCCCAGTTCGTCAAGGTGGTCAGCACCATGTCACCCCGACCCAAGCCGGCTTGGCGTAGTTGCGCCTCTGCCCATTGGGTGTCCCGCTCGAACTCGGGCCAGCCGACTTCGAAGTCCAAGTAGGTCGTTCCGACTTTGCAACTGGCCAGCCCGTAGAGCGGCGAGCGGGGCAGCTGCGCCGCCGCCTCGATCATGGTTGCCCGGCTCATGCCTTCACCACCCGCGGGAACTTGGCAACGCTCGTGCTCCGTGCCAACAGATCGTCGGTCGGACACAATTCGAGGTCGACGCCAACGCCCAAGAATTTCTGCAGCGCCGCCGTCGACCGGGTCGCGAGTTCGTCGATGTCGCCGGTGCGCTCCGTGGCGTAGCCGACCCGCAACCGCAAGCGGTCCATGTCATCGGCGAACCTCACGATCTGGAAGACCCCATCACTGAGCTCGGGCACCGTCTCGACGGCTTCCCAGACGTCGGCAACCAGAATCGCCTTGCCGGCTACGACGCTCTCGTCCCCGGTACGGCCCGCCACCCAGATCCGACTGTGGGTGCGTCCGTGCCGCCCTGGCTTGCGGGTGAGCCGGACGAGGTCACCTGAGCGAAATCGGATGTAGGGCGCCGCCCAGTTGTCGAGGTCGGTGGCCACGAGTTCGCCGAGTTCGCCGTCATCGGCCGGCGCGCCGGAAACGGGGTCGTAGGTTTCGGCGAAAACCGTGTCCTCCCAGAGGTAGTAGCCGTCGTGCTCGCGGCCCTCCCAGGCGGTGCCGGTGTCACCGGCGCTGGTGTAGGTGTAGAGATCAACTCCCCATCCATCACGAATCTTGCTGGTGAGGACCTTGCCGAGCGGTTGTCCGGCGAAGGCCGCTCCCTTCAATGACGACAGCATCGTGCGCATGTCGTATCTCGCCTCAAGACGTTCGAACTCCATGACCAGCGGCAGCATGAACTGCAGATAGGCGACCTGGTGACGCTCGATGGCTTGCAGTACGCGTTCACCCTCGCCGACCCACGTGTCGACGAAGACGGGGACGAGACCCAGCGTGTGGAAGAAGTCATCGAAGTAGTTGCGCAAGGTTCCGGTCGGCATGATCACGCGGTCGCCGGGCCGCACTCCGATCTCCCACAGGTCACGGGCGGAGATGGTCGGCAGCGGTGGCGCGGTCGTCCAGATCTCCGGAATCGGTTCGGGAAGCGAGGTCGTGCCCGACGTCGAGGTGATCGACGTTACGTCGGCGGGGTCAACGCACAGCAGACCACCGTAGGGGTCGCCAGTGCGATCGCGGTAGGCCTGGATGTCGACCTTGCTGATGGTCGGGATGCGGCGCACGAAGTCTTCGACCGATCCGATGTCGGCTGGCGAAACCCCTGCCTGAGACCAGTGCTCGCGGTAGAGGGCCGAATGCGACCACGCGTAGTCGACCAGCTCGAGAATGCGCCGCTCTTGCAGTTTGGTGATGTCGTCGCGGGAGGCCGTCTCGATCGCAGGCTCCAGAAACCGCCGGTCGACGAAGGCGATGTCGTCGGCCAGGCCGCCGTCGTGAAGTTCTACGTTCGTGGTCATCATCCTCCGGTCCACCGAGCACACGGCCTTCACGCCGTCGAACGGCGATGCCCCCGCCACGGGGCCGGGGTGCGCCTTACGCGTAAGGTCGGTGATGATTCTTACATGTAAAGTTGGGTGTGAGCAATGACATGCCCGGAACGCTCGAATCATGCGGCCAACCCAGCGCCGCATCGTGATCAGAATGCGGAGGGACGCCGCCGGTGACCGTCAACCTGTCCGATGTCTGTCGCGAGAATGCACGACGCTTCCCGCACGTGATCGCCGCGGTCGACGGCGATGTCCGCTACACGTGGCCCCAGTTGGATGCTCGGGTCGATCAGGTCGCACACTTGCTGGAGTCGTGCGGGGTATCCCGCGGCGACAGGGTCTTGTGGTTGGCACAGACGTCGGTGCGGTTCCTCGAACTGATGTTGGCCTGCGCCCGTGTGGGCGCGATGATCTGCCCCGCCAACTGGCGCCAGTCCGCCGAGGAACTCGCCTTCGTCATCGAGGACTTCGATCCCAAGCTGATTGTCTGGCAGGAACTCGAGATCGGACCCCAGGTGCGCGCCGCACGTGCGAACGTCACGACGGAAGCCACGTGGATTCAACACGACACCGACGGCGACACGGGCTTTGACCAGCTAGTCGAGCTATGCGACGTCGCCCCGGTCGTTGGCGCGGTCGACGCCGACGATGCGTTGCTGGTCATCTACACCGCCGCAATAGAGGATCGTCCAGGGGGGTCGATGCTCAGCCAACGCAATCTGATGACGATGGCGACGATGACCGGGGCGGTGACCGGAATCGATCACGGCAGCGTATTCGTCAACTCCGGCCCCCTCTTCCACATCGGCAACTTCCAGTTCGATTCGCTACCGGTGTTCCTGCGCGGCGGCACCAACGTGTACGTCAGGCGCGTCGACGAGGAGCAACTGCTGCACCTCATCGCCGCCGAGAAGGTGACCTCGGCCTTCTTGATGCCTCCCACCATCTTGAAGATGAAGGAGCTCAATTCCACACTCGGACTGGATATCTCGTCGCTACGAGCTGGCCCTTTCGGCCCGCTGTGGGGTGACGCGTTGCCCCCGGACCCCAGCGCTTGGGCGCGGCACACCGGAGGTTTCGGCCAGACCGAGCTGACCGGGCTGTGCATACTCAATGCGTACGGCGGCAAGGGTATTGGCAACTCGGGCCGCCCGACCCCGTTGTGTGAGGTGCGTATCGTCGATCCCGACGGTGACGAGGTACCTGCGGGGATCAGCGGCGAGATCGTAGTCCGTGGCGACGCCGTGCACCTGGGCTACTGGAACCGGCCGGAGCGCAACGCCGCCCGATTCCAGGATGGGTGGTGGCATACCACCGATCTGGGTCGAGTCGAGCCTGACGGAACGATCGAGTTCCTCGGCACGATGACGCGGATGATCAAGTCCGCGGCCGAGAACGTCTATCCCAGTGAGGTGGAGCGTTGTCTGGCACTGCATCCCGCGGTCAAGGCTGCGGCGGTCATCGGCGTGCCCGACCCGAAGTTCACCCAGTCGGTGAAGGCCGTGGTGGTCGTCGATGACGGCCACCGCGTCGCTGCCGATGACTTGATCGAGCACTGTCGAGCGCGCATCGCCTCCTACAAGAAGCCGAAATTCGTCGAGTTCGTCGACGAGCTTCCCCTCGTGGGCGGGCGGACCGACTACGAGGCATTGGACGCGCGGTTCGGTGGAGGCGGCTATCCCGGTGGCTGCAACGTCGCGACCTGACCGCTCCCAGGCACGTCCCTGAGACGGCTGCCGGTCAGCGGCTCAGATCAGCGCCGTTAGCGCTTGTCGTGCGGCAGGTCCTCGAGCCACTGTCGGTGGCGGTCGAAGTGGTCACCGGGTCGTCTGATCATCACGGCGCGGCTGATTGCAAGGACCTCGTCGGCGCCGACGAGCCGAAGCTCACCAGTCACGTACACCCGGCGGCCGTCGCGGCCCGCGATCGTGGCCGTTCCGATGAGAGACCGCTCGATCGGCACCGGGCGCACGTATTTGACGGTGAGTTCTCCGGTGACGGCGAATTCGTCGCGCAGCAGTAGTGCGTGGCCCGACATCTCGTCAAGCACGCCCGCCGTCCAGCCGCCGTGTGCCACTTCGGGTCCGCCTTCGTGGTCGGCGGGGCAGGTGACCTCGCTGCGGACCGTCCCGTCCTCGATCAGGGTTTCGCGGTGCAGCCCGAGTCGGCATCGGCGCGGTGCGTGACACGACCGACACAGCAGCACGCCGGTTGGTGAGACGTCGGCGAACAGATGTGAGGTGGGGTCGCGGTGGTCGAGGCCGGCCCAGGTGTCGGCCGGGCGGCCGGCGTCCGGGGAGTGTTGTTGGTCGCTCATCAGATCTTGGTGGCGCCCATGTCGACGGTCAGCTGAGTGCCGGTGACCGCGCGTGATCGGTCACTTGCCAGCCAGATCACCGCGTCGGCGATGTCGTCGGGTTCTGCGGTGGGCACGGTGGGCAACGCGCCGGCGAACGACGCGAGGTAGTGGGGATGAGACTCGAACATCGCTGCTGTGGTGGGGTCGTCGAGCATCGCCGTGTTCACGCCCCAGGGGTGAATCGAGTTCACGCGGATGCCGTACTCCCCCAGCTCCAGCGCCGCCGACTTGGTCAACCCCGTGACGCCGTGTTTGGCGGCGCTGTAGTGGGCCTGGCCGGGCAGGGCCTTGATCCCGGCTACCGAGCTGATGGTGATCAGCGATCCGCCGTTGCCGGCGGCGAGCATGTGCGGTACCGCGGCACGCAGTGTCCGCCACACGCCCGTGAGGTTCACCTCGATCATTGTGTGCCATTGGTCGTCGGACATCTCCCAGAACCGGTTCCAGTTGTTGATGCCGGCGTTGGCGACGACGATGTCGAGGCGGGCCCCGAGCCTGGGGATCGCCTCGGCCAGAACGGCATCGAGTGCGCCGGAGTCGCGGACGTCGGCGGTCGCGACGTAGTGCCGGCCTGCGGTGGCGGCCAGCAGCGCGCGAGTCTGCTCCAGGTCCTCGGGGGTGGTCGCGGGATACCCGTTGTACTCGGCGACGGGTCCGGCGACGTCGATCGCGATGACCGAAGCGCCTTCCTCGGCGAGTCGGACCGCGTGGCAACGTCCCTGGCCACGACCGGCACCGGTGACGAAGGCGACCTTGCCGTCAAGGGTTGCCATTTTGACCATCCGTTTCTGCGGCACCGCCGCGGGGCCTGGATCTAGGAACGCGCCGTTGACCCGGTGACGGCAGCGGCGAGCGGGCTTGGTGTCCTGGCGAGTTCGCCACGCGCAACCGCGCGCACGTGCACCTCGTCGGGTCCGTCGAAGAGGCGCATCGCGCGGTGCCAGGCGTAGAGCCGTGCCAGCGGCAGGTCGTCGCAGATGCCGGCGGCGCCGTGCACCTGGATCGCCCGGTCGATGACGTTGCACGCCATTTGCGGAGCTACCGCCTTGATCTGCGCGACGGCGTTTCTGGCTTCCTTGTTGCCGTATTGGTCAATGGTCCAGGCCGCCTTGTGGCACAGCAGGCGAGATTGATCGATCTCGTTGCGGGACAGCGCGATCTGTTGTTGAACGACACCTTGCTCGGCCAGCGGTCGGCCAAATGCGATGCGCTTTTGGACTCGGTCGACCATGAGTGCGAGCGCCCGTTCGGCGACGCCGATGGCTCGCATGCAGTGATGGATTCGTCCCGGCCCGAGTCGGGCCTGGGCAATCGCGAAACCGCCACCCTCGTCGCCGATCAAGTTGGTCGCGGGCACCCGGACGTCGTCGTAGACGATTTCGCTGTGGCCGTGTTGATCTTGCCACCCGAACACCGGCGTCGAACGCAGGATCTTGACCCCTGGGGTGTCGATGGGCACCAGGATCATGGACTGTTGTTGATGGCTGGCCGCGTCCGGGTTCGTCCGCCCCATCACGATCAGCACCTTGCAGCGAGGGTCCGACGCCCCCGAGGTCCACCACTTGTGCCCATTGATGACGTAGTCCGAACCGTCGCGCAGCATCGTCGTTTCGATGTTGCGTGCGTCGCTGGAGGCCACTGCGGGCTCGGTCATCGAGAAGGCACTGCGGATCTCACCGTTGAGCAGCGGCTCCAACCATTGGACCCGCTGTTCGTCGGTGGCGAACAGGTGCAGGGTCTCCATGTTGCCGGTGTCGGGGGCCGAGCAGTTCAGCGCCTCCGGGGCGATGTCCATGCTCCATCCGGTGAGTTCGGCCAAGGGCGCGTACTCGAGGTTGCTCAATCCCGACACTGCGGGAAGGAACAGGTTCCACAGCCCATCCTCCCGTGCCCGTTTCTTGAGCTCCTCGACGACGGGTGGGACGGTGTGGTCGGTGGTACCAGCCAGCTCGCGGTACTGCTCGTAGGAGGCCTCGGCGGGAATCACGAATTCCGTCACGAACTCGGTCAGCCGGGCGTGCAGATCGGCAGCCTTGGGCGACATCGCAAAGTCCACGTCAATCTCCTTCGGGTATGGGCAATCTCGGCATCAAGCGGTGTCGCATCTGGCTCAAGAACTCCGGTCGCGCAGAACGGCCCGCATGACCTTTCCCGTGGCCGTCTTCGGAATGGCGTCGACGATCTCGACGTGGCGCGGGTATTTGTAGGCGGCCATTCGTTCTCGGCAGAACGCGATCAGCTCCTCTGATGCCACCGTGTGTCCGTCGCGCAGCGAGACGAAGGCCTTGACGGTCTCGCCGCGGTAGGAGTCCGGCTGACCGACGACGGCCGCTTCTCGGACGGCTTCGTGGGTGTAGAGAACGTCCTCGACTTCTCGTGGCCACACCTTGAATCCGCTGGCCACGATCATGTCCTTCTTGCGGTCCACCAGATAGAACCAGCCATCGGCGTCGACGTAGCCGACGTCGCCGGTCAACAGCCACTGGTCGCGGAAGGCCGCCGCAGTCTGCTCGGGCTGGCGCCAGTAGCCGGGCACGATTTGTGGCCCCGAGGCGGCAAGCTCTCCGACCTGTCCGGTGGCAACGGGCGCACCGTCGTCGTCGAGGACGACGACTTTGGCGGTGAGCATCGGCTTGCCGACCGACAGCGCCGAGGTCTGCGCCTCCACTGGGGCGTCGGCGCCCATCGGGACGGCCAGCACCGGAGAGGTCGTCTCGGTCATGCCGTACACGTTGTGGATGTAGGTGCCGAAGCGGTTCTGGAAGCGCGTCAGCACACCCGCCGCGACCGGCGCACCGCCCGAGGCGATCTTGGTCAGGCTCGCCAGATCCTCTGCGGTAGCTGCTGATTCGACCAGCGCGATGAATACCGTCAGCGCCCCCACGGTGAAGGTCGGGCGGTGACGGCGGATCATGTCGACGGCGACGTCGGGGTGGAACCGATTGAACAGGACCAATGGAGCGCCGGCCGTGATCGCGGCGGCGATGTGCCCGGTCAGCCCGGTGACGTGGAACAGCGGGGCGACGCCCAGGATGGAGTCGCGCGAATCTAGCCCGAACCACTGACTGTAGGCCTGCCCACCGACGGCTACGTTGCCGTGGGTGTTCATGGCGCCCTTGGGCTTTCCGGTGGTACCCGATGTGCAGGTGATTACCGCGACGTCCGCACTGCGGGGGGCGTGGTGCGGGGGCTGTCGGCCAGCACGGTCGGTGATGAGTTCGCGCAGGTCCTCTGTTCCCGCCACGGTGAGTCGGGTGGTGGGCAACGAGCGCGGGTCGCCGGCGTGCTGCCAATCCAGGGCGCTGGTGGTGATCACCCGCTCGACCGCGGTCATGTTCAGCGCTTCGGCCAACTGTGCGGTGTGTAGTTCGTCGAGGGCGATCAGCACCCGCGGTGCGGCGTCGACGAAGAGCTTGGCGACTTCGCCGGGTCGCAGCATCGGGTTCACCGGAACGGCGATACCTGCGATCTTCCAGATCGCCAGCATGGCAATGACGTATTGCGGCATGTTCTGCATGTAGAGCGCCGCTCGGTCTCCGGCGCGGAAGCCGCCGTCGGCCAGTGCCACGGCTAGTTCGTCACTGGCGGCATCCAGCTCGCCGAATGACATCACGGTGTCGAAGTACGCTAGCGCCGGACTCCGCGGTGCCGCGGCGACGCGTGCGCGGAACACGTCGAGCAGCGTCGGCGGTTGGCCGTGGGCCGTCGTGCTACTGGGCCACATCGTCGTCTCCTCGATCGAGTTCACTCGCGGCATCGGGGGTGGTTGCGGGTTCACTCCGTTCGTAGCATCAGGCCTTGGGCGTTGAAGAAGAATCCGCCAGCAGTGATCAAAGCCTTACTGGCATCGAGGGTTTGGCGCGGACCGGCGGACCCCTGCAGCTGGTGGACGGCTTCGCGGACGTGACCGGAACCTTGGGTCGCGCCCTCCGAGAGCGACCCGCCGTGCGGGTTGACCGGGACCCGGCCGTTGATCAGCACGCGTGCGCTGTCTGCGACGCGGTGATCACGCAGGAACGCCGGTGCCTCACCTGGCGCGCACCACCCTGCGTTCTCGATCCAGTTCAAGGTGATCGGCGTGAATCCGTCGTAGGGGAAGTACACGTCGATGTCGTCGAGCCAGAAGTCGCTCTTGCGTTGCAACGTGTCGATGACGACCTGCTGCCCGTGGTGACGCAGGCTGACCGTTTGATCCTCTTCGG
Organism: Mycobacterium sp. AZCC_0083; assembly: GCF_014202335.1. Taxonomy (GTDB): domain Bacteria; phylum Actinomycetota; class Actinomycetes; order Mycobacteriales; family Mycobacteriaceae; genus Mycobacterium. Next base: position 175,652 of record NZ_JACHGP010000005.1, read on the forward strand.
TGGGACTGGCCCGTCCGAGCACGGCGGCGTGGATGAGCACCGGCGGCAACGGGAGGTCGCGAGCTCGTTCGGTGGTGGTGACGATGAAGGCGTCGGCGCCGTCGACGGCCACGTCCATGTCGTAGAGCCCCAGCGGCCAGCGGACCAATCGGGCGGCGCGGTAGTCGTCGAGGGTGAGTGGTTCACGCTTGGCGGCGGCGGGATTGTCCGCGGCGTTGGCCCGCGCATTGAGCGCCACGACGGCCAAGTCGTCTCGGCCAAGCCCATATTCGTGCAGATAGCGCGCGGCCCATCCGGCGTATCCGACGCTGGAGGCCATCGTCTCCGGACGCGGGGGCGGGTCGTTGAGACCTTCGGTGGCCAGACGCCGGAAGGGGTCCTTGAGCGCAGATCCGGTGTTCCACGCGGCTCGGTAGGCGGCGTGGTACACCAAGACGGTGTCGCACAGCCCGGCGTGCACTGCCGCCGCAGCGGTGGCGACGTGATCCACCATCGGGATCTGCGGGTTGCCCGACCAGGTGATTCTCGGAAGGCCGAGCACTGACTGCAGCTCCGCCGCACTCGGCCAGCTCCCGCACAGCCCGTCGATGTCGCCTGCGGTCAACCCGGCCTGACCGATGACGTCGATGCAGGCGTGTGCTGCCAGCGCCGTCTGACTTCGTGGCGTATTGGTGGCCTGAAATCCGGTGGTCACCGCCGCGGCGATCGCAACGCGGTCCTTCATTGGATTGCGCACGGGGGTGTTCATCGGGGCACGTCGCTCAACACGAACACCGGCATCGGCGCGCGGTCGAAGGTCCGCCAACTCAGCGTTACGCGTGCACCTATGACGATGTCGGCGAGGTCTGCGTCGACCACCGTCGAGGTGAAGCGCAGGCCGGGCTGTTCATCGAGTTCGACGCTGACCACCGGGTAGGGCGGGTCGTAGGCGACCCCGGGCGCCGCCGGGCCCTGGTGCAGGAACGTCAGCAGGTAGATCGTTCCCGAGCCGTGCACGGGTTCCGCGACTACATTCGACGACCAGCACCGTGGACAAACCGGTTGCATTGGCGCATGCCACGATTGACATTCCGCACAACGGTTCATTAGCAACTGCTGCCGCAGTCGACCCCGGTAATGTGCGGCATTGTCGTAAGTGATCATTTCGCCGGGAAAGCGGTCGATCAACTCCTCGGCCGTGGGGCTCTCTGGGGCCGCAGTGTCGCCGTTCACGGCCGCGCCGGTGATCAGTCCCGCCCTTCGGTCAGCTTGATCCCGTTCTCACGCAAGAAGTTTCGCTTCGAGTTGTCGTCGAGCCCGTCGACTCTGTGGTAGAAGTCCGCAGGTTCGCGCAGGCCTTCGGCGTGTGGCCAGTCCGAGCCCATCAGCAGCGTCTGGTCCGTGCCCAGCGTGTCGATCATCGACACCGTGTCATCCTCCGGGTAGGGCACGACGCGTACGTGCTTCTTGAAGATGGTGCTCGGTCGCTCGGACAGTTGGCCGCCCAGCCACCGGCCGTTTCGTGCCATGCCGCGGCTCTTGTCCATGTGCCGGATGAAGTGCGGCACCCATTCGGCGCCGAATTCGCTGACGAGCACCTTGAGGTTGGGGTAACGCCCGAAGATGTTGTCGAAGATCAGCGCGGACAGGGTGTCGGTGATCGGCCGCTCACCGTAGGTGTTCTGCCATTGCCAAGCCGAGAACTGGAACGGGGGAACCAACTTCCATCCCCAATGCGAGGCGACGTTGTCCTGGTAGTAGAACTCGGCGATGTGATAACACACCACGGCGCGTGCCTCGTTGAGACGGGCCCAGAACGGGTCGAAGTAGGGATCACCCGGAGAACGGCCGTATGCCGGGCCTGCGGGCAAGACTATGAAGCGGGCGCCGGCGTCGAGGACCCGATCGAGTTCAGCGCAGGCCCTATCCAGGTCGCGCATCGATAGCAGTGCCGGGGCGTAGATCCGGTTCTGGTAGTTGAAGCCCCAGTCCTCGTTGATCCATTTGTTGAACGACTCGATGTTGTCGTAGAGAGGCTCGATGCCTTCCAGGTACTGCTCGGCCATGAGCGCCCAGCCACCCGGGTACATGATCGAACGCTCGATCTGCTGTTCGTCGAGTTGCTTGAGGCGGGCATCCCGGTTGAGGTATTCGGTCTGCATCGGCTCGTAGAACCGGTCGGCGTCGGTGGCGTTGCCCGACGCGCGCTGCTTGAGCATCTCCACCAACGATCCTGGCACGTAGGCCTGGTCGAGGTCATTCTCCAGCGCGGTCACGATCCGGTCGTTGGCCAGCAGGATCTTTCGCCCCGACGGCGCGATGATCGGACGAACCGCGGTGTCCATCTTTACTTTTGGCATGAAGCGGGTGAAGCAGTCCTCTGCTTCATAGGAGTGCTGATCGAAGTCGCTCAGTTGGTATGGGAGTACACCAACCGAGTTCTCGATGAGCGCCATGGGGATGTCCTTTCGCCAGGCGTGCCAGCCACAGACGTGCCGCACCCGATGACCGAACTATACATGTATAGTAGGGCATCTGTGAACAGCCTCTCGATCATTTGGCGGCATCAACCATGGCACGTACCGCTGCGCGTCGGTCGAAGCAGCGGCGTGAACGCAGGCAAGCAAGGCTTGTGGACGATGATGGTCAGGTGGCCGGTCAGTTTGAGCTTGGCGCTGTGTCGCTGCGGCACACCCGGCCATCGGCTCTTACCTGGGCACTGGCAGCGATCGAACTCATCGTGGCATTCGCGGTGGCCAAGCTGATCTTGACGAACGACCGAAGTTGGTCGTCGTACCCACACGCTCACCAGGGTGCCGATGGTGTGCCAATGCCGGACATGTCGACGGCCCCGCGCAGCGCTCACTTCGGTTGGCTGGAACTCTCCGCCGGCGGTCTGGCCGCGGTGGCGATCCTGTGGTGGCTGTTACGCCGCCAGGCGATGTCGGCGATGCTGGCAGCAATCGCAGTGGCGGTGTTCGCTTCGTCTCCAGCAGTTCGCCTGCTCGCCACGCAGTCCCACCTCGTCGCGATGGTGGCGCTGGACCTATTGTTGGTGCTTGCCCCGCTGCTGGTGCTTTCGGCCCTCAAGCGCATCGGTAGTGCCAGGGCCCCTCAGAGAGTCAGTGGTGTTGGTTGGACAGCCTTTACCCTCGGAGCGGCGCTGACTTACGCCGCACTGCTGGTCGCCGTCCACATTCCGGCCGTGCATCACCGTGGCATCGAACTCGGTTCAGTCCCGTTGTGGATCACGGTGGTCGCGGCCGTGATCGGAATCGGATTCTGGTTCGGGGTGTTGCGGACGAACGGGCGAGTGCCCACCAACGTCCGCCGAGCGGCGTTACTCGGCGCGCAGGAGGTCGCAGCATTCATAGGCCTGCTGTCGTTGTTCGGTGCGTGGGGAAGTGCTCACGATAGTCCGTTGGGCCTGTCGGCGATGTGGGACCAGCGCCTGGGCGGAATCTTGATGATGGCAACGTGCGCCGGCGTTGCCATCCCGATCGCACGCGGTCTCACCCGCGCGGACCGACGCCATGCTACGGCTGGTATCACACACATCGTCGCTCGGCGGACGCCCGTCTGCACGCCGCCCGAGGATGTTTCACCCGCGACTTCCGAATAGCGGACAGAGGCGCGGCAACCGAGCCTCAGCGCGGCTCCTGTACCGGCTCGTTCGGTATGTAGTGAGGTGTGTACTGAGACCGAGGCGCCGGATTTCGTTCACGCTTCGAGGATTTCCCGCCGATAGCCGTTCGGAGAAGCGACAATAGATATGCCCCTAGGACGCAACAGGCCACTGGCGCTCCTTCCGGTCTGAGTTGTTCAACACCGACTACTGAGCCTGCATTCAGCCCAACGGCTGAAGCGTGACTTCGGTTCGACCGTGCAAGCAGACCCGAACATTGGCATTGCCCGTCTGGTCAGCAGTCACCTCCGACTCAACGGCGCCGGTGACGTGGTAACGGCCACCAGGCCGCAGCCGGCCGAAGGCGAGCGCCTGAAAGGTGCCAGCATTGGCGCCGGGGCGCAGTACCAGATCAAGGCCAAGACCATCGAAGCTGAAGGCCCGCGCCACCAGGACGTCGGGGTAACGACAATCAATGAGCAGGGGTCCGCTCAGCACCTGCTCCCCGGGGCCCTTCACTATGGTGTCGCGCCAGTAATCGCGGCGAAGTATCCGGGCCAAGACGATATCGGACGACACCAGCGTGGACACTCCCTCATAGGCCAGAACTCCGGGGCTGTCGACCCGCGCATGCGTTGCGTCGATCTCCGCCAGCGCGGCGTGCGCCAGACCGTCGTCGCCCATTTCGTGGGCTGCAGCTGCGACCCAAGCCAGGGTGAACGCGGTGCTGCCAGTGCGGTAGTTGCCCACGTCGACCCTGTCCTGGGCTTTCAGGCGGCCGATATCGAGCCCGTCCGGTGACAGTCGGATGCTTTCGTGGCGTGTCGTGGCCCACGTCCGTTCGGCCAGTTCAGGTTCGAATGCATTCATCAATGGGACATTCGACACCGCCGACACCAACGTCGGCTTGAAGATCAGAGTTAGACCCGTCCAATCCGACAGCACCGGCTGCAGCTCGCCGTCGGCCAGTTCGAACTCGTCGTGCACGCCTCGGTGCAGGGGTTCGTACACCTCGATGGCATGTTGAGTCCCGTAGGCGCGGTCATAGGTTGCGGCCGCGCTATAGCCGTAGAAATTGCAGACGGTGTAAGAGAAGTTCGGCTCGCACGGGTACAACGAGTACGGTGCAGTCGCCCAGTTCTGGCGCAATGAAGCGATGAAGTCATGGTGGCTATGTGGGTAAGCCTTGCCGGGGTGGCGTTTGAATGGGCGAAACGTCAACGCTTCCGGCTCGCCGTAACGTTTGTCACCAGTGTTGGCGGTGTAGGTACCGATGCAGTGACCCGACCATCCGGTCATCATGATGTTGTCTTTGGTGTCGATGGGGTCGGGATGCCACCGCAGGTGGCCCCACAGACTCTCCAACATCCAGTACCCGCAGACCTGCGGGAGAACGAGGCTCTCGATCGTGAACCGTTGGGCGTGACTCAGATACCCGTGAAAGCTGGGGGTGTACTGGCATTGGGCAACGCTGAGGGCGTGCTGGAGTTTGTTGAGCTGATACCGCAGTGCTGCGGGTTGGAATCGCGGATCGACCATGTCGAATCCGCCGAGCTCGCCCACGGGCTGCAGCGTGACATCCAGGAGCCTGCGCAGGGCTGCCAGATCGTCGGCGCTCAATTCGCGGTCCAGCGGCTGTGGTGCCGGCGCCGACGAAGCGCGGAACTGGGCGAACGCAGCGGGCATGTTGGCGTTGCGGCGCCGACCGCCAGCAGCACGGCTACGTTCCTTGCGCTGTGCGGCAATGCAACCGGCCAAGCAAACCGCGATCGCCACCGCAACGACCGTCGTAGGACCGACCGGGGACAGACCCTCATCGGCGAGCGCAGCAAGCCCCGCTGAGACCAGCCAAACCGATAGGGGTGCAACGACGTTGCCGGTGAACAGCCACGCCGCCAAGCTGAGCACGAAAAGCCCCACGACGACGAAGAACACCGCAATCCACCAGCCGCCTGCTGCCAGAAACCCGCCGCCGGGAAACACCAATCCCAGACCGACGGTCTGGATGGCGCTGGGTAACTGCAACAGCGTCGGCACGATTCCAACGATGCAGAGCACCAGCCAGATGGTGATCGTTCGCCGGCGGGCCCGGCGGACGGCTGGTCCAAAGCTGCGGGTCTTGGTGATCATGGGCACGTCTGTCGCCGACGACGCGCGGCGGTCCGTGGTCATAGGATTTCGTACTATACATGTATAGGAACGAGCAGGAAAGGTCTCCCGTCGACGGGTTGCGCGCGGTCAGTGACCGGTGAACTTGGGTGGCCGGCGCTCCAGGAAGGCGGCTTTGCCTTCGGCGGCGTCGGCACTCGGGCCGACCCACAACACCGCCTGCTGCGCATCGCCGAGAGAGGCCTGCAGCGTGTTCTCCATCGCCCGGCGCATCATGAACTTGACCGCGCGCAACGCCAGCGGCGCGCCGCCGGCGAGCTGGCGGGCGATGTCGAGTGTTCGGGGCCACAGGTCGGGGTCGTCGACGACCTCGGTGGCCAATCCCAACCGATGAGCTTCGTTGGCGTCGTAGATCTCCGACAACGCGACCATCCGAAAGGCGTTGTCATAGCCCATGGTTCGAGGGAAGAGCCAGGCACCCCCCTCGTCGGGAAGGAGTCCGGCGCGGGCGCTGGTGTCGCCCATCCGGGCGCTGGCCGCCACGATCCTGATGTCGCAGGCCAACGCAAACGCGAGCCCACCGTTGACGGCGATTCCGTTGACGGCGCAGAGCACCGGCTTGTCGAGGTGGTGCAACGCCGTGACGACCGCATGGGCATCCTCTCGCAGCTCCCGGGCCCGCCCGATCTGATGGGTCAGCGCTTCGGCGAATCCGGCGTCGGCGGACACGTCGCCGCCAGTGCAGAATCCGCGGCCGGCGCCGGTGAGGATCAGGACGCGCAGGTCGTCGTCGAGGCGTACCCGGCGGACGGCCTCGAGGATCTCCTCGCACATCCGGGGGGTGTAGGCCCCCAACCGGGCAGGCCGGTTGATGGTCATCACCGCGATGCCATCCTCGGGCGTGGAGAATTCGGCGTGGGGGGTCGTGTCGCTCATAGCCGGTCGTGGGGAGGTACCGTCGCCGCGGCCAGCAGGTGGGCGCCGATGTCGGTCGTCGCCGCCGACCACCCGCCGTAGAGGGCGTCGAGGATGCGGGCACGCTTGACGAGGTTGGGCAACTGGTGCTCGGTGGTCAGGCCAATCGCCCCGCACACCTGCAGGCAGGCGCGACTGGTCGTGTCGACGGCATATCCTGCGTAGGCCTTGGCCGTTCGGGCGTCCCACCCTGCCCCGGACTGCCAGGCAACCTGCACCAACTCTGCCGCGCCGCGCAGCAGTGCATAACACTCCGCGAGCCGGTGGCGCGGGCTCTGATTGGCGCCGATCGGTCGCCCGAACTGGTGCCGGCTGGCCACCTGATCGGTGGCCAGGTGCAGCATGGCCGTGCCGTTGCCGACCAGCTCGGCGGCCAGCGCGCGGCGGGCGGCCGTCGTAACGGCGTCCCAGTCGGTGCTCACCTGCGACACCGTGTCGAGGCCGACTGTGAGCCGTACGCGCCGAAGGCGTGAGGTCGGGTCGAAGCCGCCGACGACCGTGCTCGCCTCCCGCAGGTCCGCGGCCTCGACGACGTACGAGTCGCCGTCAGCCGTTCCCACCACGGCGGGGAGGTCGGGGTCGGTCAGCAGCACCCCGTCGACGTCGATTCGATCGCCGGTGATGCGGGCCGAGGCGAGGCCCCCGATGGGGTGAATGACTGGGTGTGTGGACCCGTCGGCGTGCGCGACGAAGGCCACGGTGTCCAGGGCCGAGGACGCCTTGCCTGCTTCGCCCTGTGCGGTGAACAGCAGATCGATGGCGGCCTCGGCGTCCTCGGCGATGACCTCACTCCAGCCCAATTCCTCTAGGCCGGTGACGATGTCGCCGTCGCCGGAACCGAACAGCTCGAGGATGGACGCCTTGAGCAAGTCTTGGGTTTCAGCGTCCATGGGTGTTCTCCCTTGGCAGTTTCAGGATGCGGTCGGCGATGATGCTGTACTGCACTTCTCGGGCTCCCCCGTAGATCGAGGCGGCCCGCGAGTACCACCAACGATCCCGCCAGCTGGCGTGGGTGGCTTCGTCACCGATCAGCACCTCGGGGCCGATCAACGACAGTGCAGCGTCCAGGACGTCTTGCTCAGCAGTGGACAGCAACAGCTTGTCCACGCTGGTCTCGGATCCGACGGTTTCCTGGGCTGCCAGCCGGCGCAAAGTCGAGGAGGTGCGGGCCCGCAGTGCCGCCAGATTCAGATACACGCGGCCGATCACTGCCGCGGTGCGCGGGTCGGCGGTGCGTGGATCGCGGTCGATCGAGGTCAGCAGTTGCTGCAAATAGGCTGTCGCCGTCGCCATTCTCATCCAGGCGTAGGTGCCACGTTCGTACTGCAGCAAGTCCATCGCGACCGACCACCCGCTGCCGTCGGCACCGATGACGCGGTCCGCGTCGACGACGACGTCGGTGAAGAAGATCTCGGCGAGCTCCTCGCGGCCGCTGGCCAAGGCGATGGGCCGACGCTCGATTCCGGGCGCGTCGAGATCGACGAGCAACATCACCAGGCCCCGGTGGCGGTCGGTCAGCGCGCCGCTGCGCGCCAGCAGCACGACGCGATCAGCGAAAGCTCCGTAGGACGTCCAGATCTTCTGCCCGTTGACGACGTAGGTGCCGTCCTCGCCGGCCACGGCCTTGGTGCGCAGCGCAGCCAGGTCACTGCCCGCCTCCGGTTCGGAGAATCCCTGCGACCAGAGTTCGTCGCCGCGTAGCGCCGCGGGGAGCCGCTGGGCAGCCAGTTGCGGTGCATGCGTGACCACGGCGGGGCCCACCACCTCCAACACCAGCAGGTGATCGGGGATGGTGTAACCGGCCAATGCCAAACGTTCGAGGATCTGGCACCGGACGAGCGGTGAACCACCCAGTCCTCCAACCGCTTCGGGCCAGCCCCAGCGGATCCAACCGCCGTCGTAGAGCCAGTTCATCATCGCCCGCGAGTGCTGCAACTCTCCTGCCATGTCCGGTGCGGGGACCCGCAGGTGCGCCAGCTCGCCGGAAGCCTCGCTGAGGGCCTCCTCGAAGTCGTCGAGAATCTGGTCGGTGGACGTCATGGTGGTCATGCCGGATCCTTGGCCAAGATCGTGCACGCACTGATGCCCGGTGCTCCGTAGACGTGGGTGAAACCAGTCCGTGGGCTGGCGACCTGCCGCGGGCCGGCAGCGCCGCGTAACTGGGTGCAGACTTCGTAGACCATCCGTAGGCCCGAGGCACCGACCGGTTCTCCGTTGGCGAGCAGTCCGCCGTCGGTGTTGACCGGCGAGGCGCCGGTGATCGAGGTGGCGCCCGCCGCGATGAGGCCGGTCTGGGCGCCGTGCTCGCACAAGCCCACCTCGGCCATGTGCATGACCTCGGCGCCGCTCTCGGTGTCCTGCAACTGCCAGACGTCGACGTCACCGGGACCGATCCCCGCTGCGGCGTAGGCACGTTGGGACGCCAACTCCGACGGGGTGGGGGGCAGTTCACTGGGCAGCGAGGTCTGGAACAGTTCGAACGATCCGTCCTTGCGGCTGGCCAGTTCGGCCGCGCGCAGATAGATCGGGTTGTCGCTGTAGCGGTCGGCCACCTCGGCGCGACACACCACCAGGGCCACTGCTCCCTCGCTAGGAGAACAGATCATGTACTGGCGCAGCGGGTCGTTGATGAGTCGCGACGTCGCAATTTCCTGGCGGGTCAGCGGTTTGCGGCGCCAGGCATTGGGGTTGAGCTCGCCGTTGGCGAAGGCCTTTTCGGCGACGACGGCCAGCGTCTCGACCGGGATGCGGTGGTCGTGCAGATAGCGTTGGGCCTTGAGGCCGAAGAACTGGGGATTGAGGAACATCCCAATTTCGCCGTACCAGCTGCCCACGCCCCACGTCGTGACATCCGTTGCGGCGAACGCGCCGCGGGGATGTTTGTCGAATCCGACGACCAAGCCCAGGTCCCCCATGCCTGCGGTGATCATGTTGCGCGCCGTGATGAGACTGGCGGCACCGGTGGCACATCCGTTGAGCACGTTGATGAAGGGGATGCCGGTGGGGCCCAGCGCGCCCACCATCACGTCGGCCTGGCCGCCGTCGAGGCTTCCGCCGACGGCGACTTCGATGTCGGCCCAGCGCACCCCGGCGTCGGCGAGGGCGTCGCCGATCGCCGAGAGGGCCATCTGCTGCGCGGTCGAGTCGAAGCGACCGAAGGGGTGAATGCCGATGCCGACGATGGCCATGGTGTTCACTGGTGCGCCTCCTGGTGGGCAGCTGCGGGGGTCACGGGCCGGAAGGCGTAGACGTGGATCGGACGTCCTTCTTCGTCGACGTTGAATTCGATTGCCACGGATTCCATTTCGGTGCCGATCGCAGCGCGTTGTGCGGCCTGGCCGACGGGCACGTCGAGGCGTGCCTGCACGCGGCAGGCGCCGGGAAGGTCCACATACCCGACGACGAATCCGGCGAAGTCGTCTTCGGTTTCCGGGCCGGCGTAGGGCGCCTTGGGCAGGAAGGACTGCGTGGTCCAGGTCCACACCGTGCCGCGCCGGGGCAGCAGCTCGTCCACGATCGAGGTGCCATGGCAGTGCCCGCAGCGCGCCCGTGCGGGGAAGGTGACGCGCGCGCAGTCGCTGCATCGGCCTCCGATGAGGTGCACCCCGTCGTCGGTTTCGCAGAACAGGTTCTCAGCGATGGGATTCAACCCCACAATGGCTCCTCGAAATTCGGCGGCACCGACGAGTCCCGGCCGGGTGCCGCACTCGGAAATTCGCGCTGTGAGGCCGTTCACATCTCGCTACTATACATGTATAGTTCGGCTCCGATAGATGCGATCGCCTCGGGTTCGGCGGTCCGGCCAATGGCTACGACGGGAAGCGACCATGACGTTCAACGACGGCTTCGAGGGCCGGCTGTTCATCGACGGCAAGTTCACCGAGGGGGTCTCCGGCCGCCGATACGACGTGATCAATCCGGCCGATGAGTCGGTGGTCGCCACTGCCGTCGACGCCGATCCAGAGGACGTGAGCAGCGCCGTGGCCGCCGCCGACAACGCGGTGCGCTCGACTGACTGGTCGACCAATCACGCGTTCCGGCGCAAGTGCCTCGACCAACTCCAGAGCGCGCTCCACGAGGAAGCCGACAGGTTCCGCGCACTGGCCGTGGCCGAGGCGGGTACGCCGCACTCGGCGACGTTGACGCACGTGACGGCCCAGATCGACGACATGAGCTACTTCAATGGACTCATCGAAACCTGGCCGTGGGAACGGGATCTGCCCGCCTACGAGCTGCTCGGCATGCAAAGCAAGCGGCACATTCGTTACGAGCCCTACGGTGTCGTGGGTGCCATCTCGCCGTGGAACGCCCCGTTCATGACCAACATCTGGAAGGTCGGTCATGCGCTGGCCACCGGCAACGCGGTCGTGTTGAAGAGCGCGCCCGACACCCCGCTCACCGCCGCGCTGATCGCGAAGGTGGCCGCCGAGCAAACCGATCTGCCCCCCGGCGTGCTGAACACCATCAGTTCGGCCGACAAGGCCATCGCCGGCGAGGCGCTCACCACCGACCAACGGGTCGGGCTGCTGCACTTCACCGGCTCACCACAGGTCGGGCAGCGCATCGCGCAGAACGCAGCCGTCGGCATCCGTCACACCGTCCTGGAACTCGGAGGCAAGTCGGCCAACATCCTGTTACCCGATGCCAATTTGGACATGGCATGCGCCGTCGGTGTGGGCATGTGCATGTCCAACAGCGGACAAGGATGTGCCCTGGCGACGCGGATGGTCGTGCACGCCGACATCTACGACGAGGTCATCGAACGCTTGCAGGCCGCGGTAGCTGCACTGCCCTGGGGCGATCCCAACGATGAGAGCACCGTCGTCGGACCGATCATCCGCGCCGCGCAACTCGACCGCATCGAAGGGCTGGTCGACCGGGCCGTTGCCGACGGAGCCCGGCTCGTCGTCGGCGGTCACCGCGCTGACCGTGGCGGCAAGGGATTCTGGTATCTGCCGACCGTCGTCGCCGACGTCGACGAGAACGCCGAACTCGCCCAAACCGAGGTGTTCGGACCGGTGCTGACAGTCGTGCGCTACGACGGTGACGACGACGAGGCGGTCCGCGTGGCCAACAACAGTCGGTACGGGTTGTCGGGATATGTTCAGTCCGCTGACGAACAGCGGGCGTGGCGCGTGGCCAATCGGCTCAAGGCGGGCACGGTCAACATCAACAATTCGTTCTACCTCTCCCCCGACGCGCCCTTCGGCGGCTACGGCATCAGTGGCGACGGCGTCGAGCACGGCGAGGACGGATTCCGCGACTACCTGCAAGTCAAGACCATCGCCAGCCCGGCCGGCTCCTGAACGGGATCAACCGATGACGACGACGTTCGACTACATCGTGGTGGGCGCCGGGTCGGCTGGCTGTGTGCTGGCGAACCGGCTCAGTCGCGATCCACGAACAAGGGTTCTGCTACTGGAGGCCGGCGGCAGAGATCGCAGTCCCATGATCAAGATACCCAAGGGTTTTGGAAAGATTCTGGGAAACCCGAAGCTGGCCTGGCATCACCCCGTACGGCCCATCGGACCCAATCACAAGGTCGAGCAATGGGTGCGGGGCAAGACGCTTGGCGGGTCCAGCGCAGTGAACGGGATGGTCTACAACCGGGGTCACCGCGCCGACTACGACGAGCTCGCGCGACGCGGTAATCCCGGGTGGGGGTGGGACACCATGCTGCCCATCTTCAAGGCCATCGAGGATCACCAGCTGGGCGCCAACGCAATGCGCGGTGCCGGCGGGCCACTGACCGTGTCGCTGGACCCCGACCTTCCCGACATCTGCGACGGGGTCATCGAAGCGGGCCGGAAGATGGGCTGGTCGCGCACCGACGACATCAACGACAGCGATGACGAGCGAATCGGACCGGCGGCGCGCACCATCAAGGACGGGCAGCGGGTCAGCGCTGCCCACGCGTTCCTGCACCCTGTCGAACACCGCCCCAACCTCACCGTCATTACAGGGGCCGACGCGCAACGGGTGATCGTCGAGGGCGGCAGCGCAGTCGGTGTGGTCGTGTCGAGCTCGGACGGACGGACAGAATTCCGCGCCACGTCGGAGGTCATACTGAGCCTGGGCAGTCTGGCAACCCCACGCCTGCTGCAACTCTCGGGGATCGGGGATCGCCGCGTCCTGGAAGCGCTTGGCATCAAGACGTACGCGGACAGCCCCAACGTCGGTCTACGCATGCTCGAACATCGTTGCCTCGCCGTGCAATATCGGCTCAACCGAGATGTCGGCTACAACCGTCTGCTCAGCACTGCAGCGCGACAGGCGCTCACCGGCGTGAAGTATCTGGCGACCAAGCGTGGCCCATTGGCCGGCGGAGCCTACGACGTCGTGGGATTTCTCAAGACCCGACCGCAGTGCAACCGGCCCGACGCGCAGATTCTCTCTGCACCGTTCACCGCAATACCGTTGAAGGCGGGTGGGGAACTCGGCGTCGAGCGCCGACCGGGCATCCAGGCCATCGGATACGTCCTGCGGCCGACAAGTGAGGGCAGCGTGACCGTCACGTCGGCAGACCCCTCCGCGCCCTCGGACATCGATCCAAACTTCTTCGCCACCGACTACGACCGCACCGTCGCCATCGCGCTCTTCGCCAAGATGCGCGAGCTCTTCGAGCAGGACCCGATCGCCGAGCTGATCGACCACGAGACCACCCCCGGTGCCGGCGTCGTCGACGACGACGCAATCATCGACGCCGCACTGGACAAGGGGTACTGCGGATATCACGCGGTGGGCACCGCGGGGATGGGTCCCGCCGACGACGACGTCGTCGATGGCCGACTACGGGTCCGCGGTGTGCAGAACCTGCGTGTCGTCGACTGTTCGGTCATGCCGACGATGGTGTCCGGCAATCTCAACGGCCCGATGATGGCCATGGCCTGGCGTGCCGCGGACTTGATCACCGAAGACCGCTGAACGGATGAGAATCAAGGGATGACACTGACTCTCGCCTTGAGTCGATCCGAGCTCAAGCCGCCGCACGATTGGCAACGGGGTCGCCACAACCGATGACGCGTTAGCGTGCTTCGTCCGCGGCGCTGCGCTCGGGAATTCTGAACAGTTCGGCGAACGTACCCCTCAAGACCCGGTCCTGAATGGCCGGGTCGACCCCGTCGAACAGTGTGCGCAGTGTCTTCTGCGTGTGACCGTAGGTACCCTCCAAATGCGGGTAGTCGTCACCCCAGCACACGTTGCGGTAATTGGTACCCTCGATGATCTGCACACCGCTGATGTCGTGCTGGAACGAGGCATACACCTGATGGCGGACGATCTCGCTGGGCAGACGAGACAACTTGGGCCGCACGAACATTCCGTGTTGCCGATACGCTTCATCCATCCGGTCCCCGATCGCGGGCACCCACGCCGCACCACCCTCGGCAATCAGAATCTTCAGGTCCGGGTGACGGTCGAGCGCGCCGCTAGCGACCATGTGAGACACCACCCGCATCCCGGGATAGGTGGTCTCCATGTAGTTGACCACCGCGCCGCCAGGCCCGCGGTAGACGACGTTCTCACCACCGGTACCGATGTGAAAGGACAGCACCGTGCCGTTGCGTTCCGCGGCCGCCCACAATGGTTCCCACTTGTCCAGGCCCCATTCCTCGCCCGGTCTGGTGCCGCAGGGCAGGAACACGGTTTGGAATCCCATCTGCACCGCGCGTTCGAGTTCGTCGACCGCGTCGGTCACGTCGACCAGCGGCACGATCGCCGGGGTGAAGATACGGTCATTGCGTTGCAGGATGTCCTCGTAGGCCCAGTCATTCCACGCCCGCGCCACCTCGCGTGCCAACTCGGCATCGGTGATCTCGACGGTCCAGAATCCCATTGAGGGGAAGGCCAATTGGGCCCAAACTCCCTCCTGATCGAGATCCTTGAGCCGGATGTCCAAGTCACGGGCGCCAGGCGGACGAATGGCGTCCATGAAGTCGTTGAGTTGGCGATTGATCTGCTTGCCGTCGATGTAGAGGATCTCGTACTTGTCGCCTCGCTCGGCACGGGGAGCGCGATCGGCAAGTCGCTTGGGCAGTCGCGTCAACCACAGGTCATCCGGTTCCAGGACGTGTGAGTCGGCCGAGTTCGCCCAGATCTTCGTCATCGGTTCCTCCGTGTCGTGCCGGGCCAGCGCTGCCAGTCGGCCCGTGGTGGATGGAGTCAACAGTAACTATACATGTATAGTTACTGTGTCGGTACACCGGGGAGGCCGGCGAATTTTCCGTTTGTTCGACGACGAAGGACGGTAGGGATGCCCGACACGGCTGCGCATTTGCGCCCCGACACGACGAATCCGGAAGCCTTCACCGAATCAGCGCACCGGTTCCTTGCCGCCCATGCCGAGCCGGCCCGCGCCCTGACCGCCGCGTGGGGATCCGGCAGCGACCGGGTGTCCTACTTCGCCTCGGGTTCCCCGGAGCAGGAACTAGAGACGGTGCAGGCAGCACGTCGTTGGCAAGGCCTGCGCTACGACCACGGGTGGGGCTGGATCACCGGACCCCGCGCATACGGCGGGCTGGAATTGTCGGTGCGGTACCAGATGCTGTATCACGCCGCCGAGGCCGACTACGAGGTTCCCGATACCAGTCAGCTCTCGGTGGTCGGGCTGGGAATGGTGGGACCGACCATCCTGACTCATGGACGGGAACCCCTGAAGGGCGCGCTATTGCCGCGCATGTACCGCGGCGAATCGATCGCGTGTCAATTGTTCAGCGAGCCGGCCGCGGGATCGGATCTGGCCGGCGTCCAATCACGCGCCGTGCGCGACGGCGACGAGTGGATCATCAACGGGCAGAAGGTATGGACCTCTGCAGCCCAGCACGCCGACGTCGGTGAGATTCTGTGCCGGACCAACCCGCATGCCCCCAAGCACAGGGGCCTGTCCGCGTTCATCGTCGACATGAACGCCCCTGGCGTCGAGATCCGCCCGCTGCGCCAGATGACCGGCGGGTGCGAGTTCAACGAGGTGTTCCTGACCGACGTACGCGTACCCGACGGTCACCGCCTCGGTGAGGTCGACGGCGGATGGAAGGTCGCACTAACGACGCTGACCGCAGAACGCGACGTGGTCGCCGGAGTGGACTCTCCGGAGGTGGCCCGCGCGCTGACTGCCGAGCATCTCTCGGCACTCATGCGAGCCACCTACACCTGGGACGACCGTGCGCTGCGCCGCCAGCTCGCCGCCCTGCTAGCCGAGGTCATGGCGGTCGAGAGTCTCAATGCGATGGCCGCGCGCAAGATCGAAACCGGCAGGGCCGTAGGGCCGGAACGTTCGATCGCCAAACTCGTGCATGCACGCAACGTGACGCGTGCGGCGCACTTCGTCGCCGAAGTGCTCGGCCCGCGCATCATCGCCGACAACGGGCAGTGGGGGACCTTCGCGTGGTCGGAACTGCTGCTCGCCTCGCCGGCACTGCGCATCCTCGGTGGCACCGAGGAGATCATGAAGAACATCCTCGGAGAGCAGGTCCTCGGGCTGCCCAAGGAACCGTCGGCCACCGTCAAGGCTCCGAGCCCCGGCTCAGTCCCTGCGACCGTAGGAGGACAACGCGCGTGAGCGTTTCACAGCAAGAACTCGACGAGCTGCGATCGGCGATCCGCAAGTTCCTGCAGGCCCGACTACCGGACTCCGAGCTCTGCCACCTCGCGGACGGGCACGACACGGATAGCGATCTATGGTCGGAGATGAACGCCGCCTTGGGCATTCACAGTCTGGCGATACCAGAGCGCTTCGGTGGCGACGGGGCCGACCTGACAGTGATGTCGGTGGTGTTCGAGGAACTCGGCCGCGCGGTGGCACCCGCTCCGTACTTCTCCAGCTTCGTTGCCACCCAGGCATTGCTGCTGTCCGGAGACGACGAGCAGTGCCAGCGCCATCTCCCCGGATTCGCCGAGGGAACCAGTCGAGCAACCATCGCGGTCGCCGAACGCGACGGATCCTGGGACGCGGCAGTGATCAGCGCCCGCGCCCAGTGCGGCCCAGACGGATCGTGGCGCATCACCGGCGTAAAGAACTGGGTGCCCGACGCGACTGGCGCCGACGCGATCCTGGTCCTGGGCCGGACCACTGCGGGTCCGACACTGTTCAGTGTCGACCCCACCGCAGAAGGAGCCTCCCTCGAACCGATGCGTGTGCTCGACGAGACCCGACCGATGGCCACGCTGACGTTGCGCGATGCCTCGGCCGAACTCGTCGGACGCGAGGGCGCAGGCGGGCTGCTGCTCTCCCGGCTGCTGGATCTGACGGTCCTCGCGCTGTGCGCCGAACAGGTCGGCATCGCCGAACGGTGCTTGGAGATCAGCGTCGAATACGCCAAGGTGCGAACACAATTCGGGCGTCCGATCGGAAGCTTTCAGGCCGTCAAGCATTTGTGCGCCGAGATGCTCGTTCAAGTCGAGATGGCTCGCGCGGCGACCGACGACGCGGTTCGCGAAGCGCAGGAAGGCGATGCGGGCGCGGCCATAGCCGCCGCGGCCGCACACCTGACCTGTTGCGCGGCAGCGATGTACGTGGCCAAGGAGACCATTCAGGTTCTCGGCGGGATCGGGTTCACTTGGGATCATCCCGCGCACGTGTACTTCCGACGGGCGGCGGCGTCGCAACTCCTGCTCGGAGGACCCGCCGTCAGCCACGAGCGACTGCTGGAGCGCATGGGGATCTAGCGAATGTTCGCGCCGATCAGCTGAAACAGTCGGCAGCCATGTTGGCGATGTTGATGATGCGGTTGAGGCCCACGCGTGACTGTTCATAGCCGGTGGCGGGGTAGCCGTTGGTGAGAAATGCGAAGGACAGTCCGGTTTCCGGATCGGCGAAACCGATCTGACAGGGAGCGCCGCCGTGGCCGAAAGTCTGCGCACTGCAGGCGGTCGGCAGGAACCCCCGCGACAGGCCGTCGTCCCCGGCAACGATGACGAACAGCGCGACGTTGCCGGGAACACTTCGGGTACCGCCCCGTTCGCCGGTGACCGGAAGGGTGACGCGGACCCGCAAGGCGTCGGCGACGACGTCGCGGCGCCACAGCGATGAGGTCATCAACCCCTGATACCACCCGGCGAGGTCTGCTGCCGTGGCCACCAGGGAATGGCTGGGTTCACCGGCCGCCAGGATCTCGGGGCGAGACAGATACCACGGACCCCACGGGTTGACCTCGGCGCCGCTGTCGCCATCGGTGCGCACGAACGGGGCGACGTCGCCCTGTCGCTGTACCGGGGGCCCGATCTCGATGGTGTGCAGGCCCAGCGGCGCGGCCAGCTCGTCGGCCAGATACTGGGCGATCGGGCGACCGGTGACTCGTTCGCACAACTCGCCAATGATCCAGGCCGCCGAGGTTAGGTGAAACTCCAGAGCGGTACCCGGCGGCGAGGTCAAGCGCCACTTGCCAAAGGCCTCCAGGCGCTGATCGCGGTGCAGCATCTGTGGATAGGCCAAGGGCGCCAACGGGAAGCCGCCCACGTGGGTGACCACCTGTTCGACCGTGACCGACTCCTTGCCGTTGGTGGCAAACTCGGGAATGTAGGAGCCGACGGTGCGCCCGATGTCGAGCAGCCCGTCCGACATCAGCTTCCACAGCACTCCGGCCACGACCGGGCGACCTGCGGACTGCAGAACATAACGAGTTGCCGTGGTGGCCTCCCCGAAGGCCTCGAATGCGTACTGCTGCCCGCCGACGTTGATGGCCACTTGTGCCGAGGGCAGCACACCCGAGTCGACTTCGACACGGACCCGCTCCAGCACCAGATCTATGCGGCGGGAATCGGGGACGTATGAGGGGCGCTTGATCACGCGATACCTTTCAACGAAACGCTGTCACAGTCGGCCACGTACAAGCGCAGTGCTCTGGCTGTACGCGTAAGGTCTTGTTCATGGTGAGGTGCTTCGACAGGTGGGAGGAAATGTGGCCAAGCGACGCAGTGCGATTGAGCGTGCTCCGCTGACGCGAGAGCTCATTGCCGCCGAGGCGGCAGACTTGATCAGGCAAGAAGGTCTCGAGGCGCTGACGATGCGGACGGTGGCGGCCACCCTGGGCGTGTCGGCCATGGCCCTCTACCACCACGTTGAGGACAAGGACGAGATCATCCGCTTGGTCGGCGATGACATCCTTGCCAAGATCGACCTTCCCGACGCCGAGTCCGGCGACTGGCGCGAGCTGCTGATCGAGGCCGTCACTGCGTCCCACGAAGCATTGTTGAGCGTGCCCGGAATGGTGTCGGTGATGCTGACGCGCAAGTTGCTGCCCAATGCGCGCAGACTCCTGGTCTTCTGCATCAGGCAGTTCGAGCGCGCGGGGCTCAGCGAGGAAGAGGCCAAGCTCGCCTACGCCGGGCTGCACCAGCTCAGCATCGGGCGTCTCATGGTCGAGTCGAGTTCGAATTTCGTCGTGCACACCCATGTTCCGGCCGACGACGACCTGATCGCCTACATGGATGCGCTGCACAGTCGCGCCTCGTTCGAAGGGGCGTTGACCGGACTGCTCGACCATTACACTCCCTCTGCCCCGCGTCGCCGAAGCACACCGCAAAAGACGTCGCCCAAGGCCCGCAAGGCGCCGACCAAGCGCGTTAGCTGACCTTTACTATACACGTATAGCTCAGCCTGTTAACATGGTCACATGCACTTGGAGATCGACCTGAATGCATGTGTGGGGCATGGCCGGTGCTATGCCGAGGCGCCACACGCGATAGACGCAGACGACGAAGGCCGCGGCGTCGCGCTCTACTCCGAGGTACCCGACCAGTGGCATGACGAAGTGCGCCTCGCCGTAGACAGCTGCCCAGAGCAGGCCGTGCGGTTCGACGAGCCTTGACACTGCCCGACGCGGAATTACAGTCCACCGCCCAAAGGAGAGCGTTGATGCGCACCGATGTACACGAAATCGGCTTTGCCGACATGGATCCGGCGATGCGCGCCGCCATCCTCTACGAATCGAATCCGTCGTTCGACGTCGATGATCCAAGACTCATCTGGAACGACCTGCTCCAGAACCATCCGGTGGTGAAGTGGGAGATGGGTGTTGGGTTCTTCCGCGCCGACGACATCACTGCCGCCGGTCGCCATCCCGACGTGATCTCGGTCAACCCCTACACCGGCTTGTCAATGGGCATGGGTTCGCGCGACCAGCTGATACCGCTGCACCTCACTGGGGACACCCACGTGCGCTACCGCAAACTGCTCACCCCGCTGCTCACCGCGAAGCGCATGGAGCCATGGGGCAACACAGTGCGGGAAATCACCGACGAGTTGATCGACGAATTCATCGACGACGGCCACGCCGAGCTCTTCGAGCGGGTGTGCGGCCCGCTGCCGACAAAGATCTTTCTGCGGCTGTTTGGTCTGCCCGAAGAGGACCGGACGTTACTGATCCAATTCAAGGACGACATCCTCGGTGCTACCGGCGAAACTCTGGACGAGCGCGAACAACACGGAATCGAAGCAGGCGACCGGCTGAGGGAGCACCTTGGCAAACGGCTCGCCGAGCGCAAGAACGAAGCGCTGCGCGATGATCTAATCAGTCAGTTCTTGACCTTCGAACTCGACGGTCACAAGCTGACCGACGACGAAATCGTCAACCTCATGCACATGTTCACCATCGCCGGTCTCGACACCGTGACGTCCTCGCTGTCGGTGCAGTTCGCCTTCTTGGCCACGCACCCACGGGAACGTGAACGGCTCATCGCCGACCCATCGTTGTGGCCGACTGCCGTCGAAGAACTCATGCGAACCGAATCCCCGGTTCCGCAGGGAGGATTACGCTGGGCCGCCGAGGATCTCGAGATCAATGGAGTCGAGGTCAACAAGGGTCACATGATCTTCTTGGGTTGGGGCAGTGCCAACATCGACCCGGCCGTGTTCGAAGATCCGATGAAGGTGGACTTGACCCGTAAGCCCAACCGGCACATGTCCTTTGCCGTCGGCCTGCACCGTTGCCTCGGGTCACATCTGGCCCGACTGGAGATGGTAGCGGCGTTGGAACGGTTCCACCAGCGTATTCCCAACTACGCGGTGACCGACGGTGAGCGGATCGTCTATCGGTCGATCCCTGGAATCCGCCAGGCAGTACGGATTCCGATTTCGTTCTCTCCGGCCTGACGCCAAGCGATCAACGTCGTCGCGACGTGAGCGGGCCCAGACTGCATCGATGATCATGTCGACTGGATGCCGTCTCGGGGGGGTGACTGACGAGCCATCGCCCGCAAGGCAGATTTTTGCACTTTGCCTGCCGGTGTCCGGGGGAAGTCAGTGGTCCGTCCCCGGATCTCTTCGGGCCACTTGTATTTCGCCAGACCCGACTCGACGAGGTGCTCCCGAATTCGGGGCAGCGACGGAACGCTGTGACCGGCTGCCGGACGGATGAAGGCGCAGCCGTGCTCGCCGGTGCGGGCGTCGGGGGCGGCGACCACCGCCACGTCGGCAACTTCTGGCATCGATGCCAACGCTGCCTCCACCTCGGATGCGCTCACGTTGAGTCCGGACCGGATGATGATGTCCTTCACCCGGTCCAGCACGGTGACGTACCCGCGTTCGTCGACCGAGCCGATGTCACCGGTGCGGTACCACCCCACCTTGAATGCATCGGTGTTCAAGGCGGGGTCGACGTATCCGCTGAACAGGTCGGGCCCGCGGGTGATGATCTCGCCAGTTCCGGTGCGGTGGTGGGCGCCCCGCTCGTCGCGGATGCGGACGTCGACACCAGTGCACAGGCGACCGTCGGTGGCGGCGCGCACCCGCAGCGGGTCCGCGCGACGGCCCAGCGAGATGCTGGGATGCTCGGTGCACCCGTATCCCTTCACGGCAGCAACACCGAGCGCGTCAGCGCGCTCGATCAGTTCCCGGCTCACGGCGGCTCCGCCCAGGGCGGCGACGCCGACCAGCCGGTGATGCTCCGGCGTGCACCGTGGATCGTCTAGCAGGCCCTGCAGGAACACTGGCGCTCCACTGCCGGCGGCCAGGTCGTGCGTCTGCATGAGCCCTAGCACGTCACTGGCGTTCCAGTAGTCCATCAGATGCACGTCGTGGCCCACCAGCGGAGGCACCAGCAACGACACGAGCATTCCGGTGACGTGGCTGACCGGTGACGTACTCAGCAGGCCCCGACTCCGTTCGGCGAACAGAGGAGCCATGTGCTGACGTATCTCGGCGCACAGCGCCCGGTGGCTCAACAGCACGCCCTTCGGGGTGGCGGTCGTGCCTGAGGTCCACCCGATCACCGCTGGGGCTGCCGGATCGAGCCGGATCTGGCTGTGCTCTGCTGCAGATGCGGTCAGCGTGCCGAAACCGATCGCCGCTGACGGTTTCGCGCCGTCACCGACCACGATGAGGTGCTCCAGCTTCTCCAATCGCTGGTGTCCCGAGGTGATCTCCTCGACGACGGCACCGTGACCGCGGCGGCCTTCGATGATGACCGCGCGTGCCCGAGACGTCCGCAGGGCATGCATGACGTCGGAGCTTCCCGCCGCGTGCGAGATCGGTACCAGAACGGCGCCGGCGTGCACGAGGCCGTAGAAGACCGCAGCCGCTTCGACGCTATTGGACAGTTGGAACGCGACGGGGTCGCCGGGCACGATGCCCAGTCGCCGAAGCCCAGTACCCACCCGTCGTCCCAGATCTGCCATCTCGCGCAACGACATCCGCTGCATCCCACTCCGGGTGTACATGGTGAACATCCGCCCGCCGGAGGAGTGCAGGGCGCTTGCCAGCAGGTCGCGTAGCGTCTCGCCGCTCCACCAGCCTTCGGCACGGTAGCGGGCGCAGAGCTCAGGTGTGGGCTCGACGGTGGTAAAGGTCGTCGTCGTCATGGCAGCCTCCACGAGCAGCGTGGTATACACGTAAAGTTACGTGCAGCCTATCCGATGATCCCGCGGCCGATGGAGACTCCAGATGAACGACTTCGACGATGCTCTCTACGGATTCCCAGCAGAAGTCAAGGTCGAGGCCCACGGACCGGTACGGCTGGTCACGCTGAACCGTCCGGACGATCTCAACGGTGCCAACCGTGCCATGCATCAGGCGCTGGCCGGGCTGTGGAACCGGCTCGACGAGGACACCGAGGCGCGCGCTGTCATCCTCACCGGCAGCGGGCAGGCATTCAGTGCCGGTGGAGATTTCGGCTACATGCAGCAGAACATCGACGATGAGGCAATGCGCGCACAGACGATGGCCGAGGGCCGCGCAATCATCGAGGGCATGGTGCGGTGCCGGTTGCCGGTGATCGCCGCGGTCAACGGCCCCGCGGTCGGACTGGGATGCAGCCTGGCCGTGTTGTCCGACATCGTGTTGATGGTCGAAGGTAGCTTCCTGGCCGACCCGCACTTGCGGATGGGCTTGGTGCCCGGTGACGGTGGCATGACCTGGCCGATGCTGACCAGCCTCTCGCGGGCCAAGGAATACCTGTTCCTGGGCTCGCGAATTCCTGCCGCCGACGCCGTGAGCATGGGGCTGGCCAGCCGCGTCGTGGCACCGGAGAAGCTCCTCGACGAGGCGCTCGCGCTGGCGCTGCGGCTGGCCGACGTGCCCGCCGCGGCCCTTCAGACCACCAAGCGGGCCCTGAACGCCTACCTGGACCAACAGCTCGACAATGCCTATGCCGTTGCACTGTCCGGAGAGTTGGACAGCATGCACTCCGAGGAACACCGGCTGGCGGTTGCCGCGGCGCAGTCCAAGGCGGCAGCCGCGGGGTCACGCCGAGGGTGAGCCGATCAGCCCCGTGACCGGCCCAGGTGCCGTAGGCCGGTCGTAATCAGAGGGGATACCGCATCGTCGGCGACGTCGACCGCGCCGTCGTTGCTGCGGCGGCGGTGGGCGATTCCGGCCGCGATGATCGCCACTTTGAAGTAGCCCAGCGCCAGGTGAAAGTTCCAGTGCTGCAGCGGCGTACTGGACACGGTTGCGTACCGCTGCGCCATCTCGTCGGCGCTGGGAAGCCTCGACGACGTCCATGCCGCGTCGGTACCGATCACTAGGTCGAAGACGGGGTCACGGTAGACGCACATCAGTGCGACGTCGGCCAGCGGGTCGCCGAGTGTGGACATCTCCCAGTCCACCACGGCCCGAACCCGATGCGGTGCCGATGATTCCAAGATGGTGTTGTCGATGCGGTAGTCGCCGTGCACGATCGTCGTCGCGCTTTGCGGCGGAACCGATTCCGCGAGTCGCGCGTGTAAGCGCCGAACGTCCTCGTCGCGCGGGTCGCCGGGTTCACGAATTAGCTCCCACTGCGATCCCCACCGCCGTATCTGGCGCTGTAGATAGCCGTCTGAACGTGCCCAGTCCGCCAGCCCGACGCTGACGGGGTCGACCTGGTGCAGCGCGGCCAAGACGTCGATCAAGCCGTACGCGCAATCGCGCACCACGGAGTCGGATTCGATCGCGTCCAGTTCGGTCTGCGTGCGAATCACCTGACCCACGACGTATTCGACGAGGGTGAACGGCGCACCCAACACCGATGCGTCCTGGCACATCGTGACAGGACGGGCGACGGGAATGTCGGTAGAGGCCAACGCAGACACCACCAGGTACTCCCGGCTCATGTCATGAGCCGAGGGCGTGACGCCGTGAAACGGGGGGCGACGCAGCACCCACGTGGACACGTCGTCGAATAACAGGTACGTCAGATTCGATCGACCGCCGGAGATCAGTTCGGCCCGAAGTTGGCCCTGGCGGGCGAACCCGGCACCGGCGAGATGCCGGGTCAGCGCCGAAAGATCCAGTGCCTCAGCATTTGTCGTCGTCACACCAACCACGTCTTTCTGATCTCGTTCTTGCGCACCTTGCCCGATGCGGTGCGCGGAAGTGCGTCGACGACACGGAGTTCCTCGGGCCACTTCGGCTTGGCCAGCCCCATCGCGGCGAGATGCCCGGTCAGCGTCGACAGGGACATCTCCCGGCCGCCCCGCGCAACGACGACCGCCACCGCACGTTCCCCGGTACGGATATCGGGGACACCGATCACCGCGACCTCGGCCACCGCAGCACAGGTCATCAACGCGCTTTCGACTTCTACGGGTGAGACTTTCACGCCGTTGCGGATGATGAGTTCCTTGGCCCGTCCGGTCACCGAGAGGTGCCCGTCGGCGTCGACGACGCCGACGTCGCCGGTCGCCAGCCATCCCTGCACGTCGAAGACGGTGTTCAGTTCCGGTTGCAGGTAACCGGCGCACCGATCCGGGCCCCTGGTGAAGATCTCGCCTTCGCTGCCCGACGGCAAGAGCGCACCGCAGCGATCGCGCACCTGCACCTCCACCCCGTCGAGTAGACAGCCATCGGTGCGGGCCAGTTGTCCAGGGGTGTCGCCAAGCCGACTGGCGCTGACGGTCGGGTGTTCGGTCAGTCCGTAACTCCGCAGCACGGTGATCCCGCGCTGGGCTGCCTTGGCGACCAAGCTCTCCGGCACCGGCGATCCGCCGAGGATGACGTACCCCATCCGGTGGGCGAGTTCGTCGGTGAAACCGGGATGGTCGATCAACGCCGACAAGAAGACCGCCGCGCCGCCGCCGGGTGCGAGCCCCTCGGCCCGTGCGGTGTCGAGGATGAAGTCGGCGTCGAAGGTGTCCACCAAGTGGATCGGTTCGCCACGGTGAATCGGCGCCAGCAGTCCTAGGGTCATCCCGGCCGCGTGCGCGATCGGTGAAGCCATGATCTGGGGGGTCGCGTCAGTGGGGATCATCGCCACGAGGTGTCCACGCACCTCGGCCCCGAGGGTTCGGTGGGTGTGGACGACCCCCTTCGCGGTGCCCCCGGTCCCGGAGGTGAAGGCCAACAGGCACTCGTCGTCTGGCGACCGATCGCTCGGGATTGCCGCGATGGGGTCACATAGCAGGTCATCGAACGATACGACGTCCGAGCCAGGCGCGCGTTTGCCCAGGCCGGCGCACACCACGACGGTGTCCACGCTGGGCATCTCCGTGCGAGAGTCCAGGACTTCACCGAGGTAGTCGCGAGCGCCGTGGCGTTCGCAGGTGATCAGCACCGTGGCGCCGGTCGCGTTGACGATCTCGGTCAGTTCCTTGCGCCCGTAGAACGAGGCGACCGGAACGACGACGGCGCCCAACGCAGCCACGCCGACGAACGCCGCTACGGCCTCCCACCCGTTCGGCAACCAGATCACCACGCGATCACCCGCGGCGAGCCCGCGCTTGGACAGGCCGGCGGCTACTCGGCGCGCCGTCGCCTCCAACGATCCGAACGTCTCCTCGCGGCCGGTGTGCTTCGACCAGATGCCCACCCGCTGGCGCGGACGACGTCGCAGGCCGTCGATGAGAAGGGTACCCAGTGACGTGTCGTCCCACAGACCGCTGCGCAGATACCGCTCCCGCAGGGAGCCCGGGATTCTTGCGGGGTTCAGCGGCTCGCGGACGGTCACAGCGTCACCTCGCCGACGCGTGCCGGCGCCACGGTGCCGACTGCGACGCTCAGCGCCGGCATGGCTCCCCGATCAGGCAACTATACATGTATAGTGGTTATACCATGAGAGCTCCGAATGCTCGGCCTCGCACTCGGTTTCGTCCTCGGCAGGCGGTCCGTTCTCGGCATCGCCGACGCCAGATCAGGGCCACCGCCGGGCCGGCGTGCGGCCAGGACGGCATTCCTCGCGCGTGCGTGTGGATCTCGGGTTACCACCTGTGCCTGCATCCACGCGAGTCGCGCCGGAGGTTGTTGCCACGGATGTCGTGGCGTCGCAACCTCCGTTAGGACCACACACCCGGAAACGGGCTGCCCCGGGTTGCGATACGTGGGTGATGCGTGCGAAGCGCTTGGCCCACGCCGCTTGCACCACCATTGCCGCGCGTGCAGCGGGCTCTATCGGGGAGCGAACCGCTGGGCGCCATCCAAGCGCAGGATCTCGCCGTTGACGTACCGGTTGCCCAGCAGGAACGCCGCGGCGTCGGCGTACTCGTCTGGTGATCCGAGCCGCTTGGGAAACGGCACGCTGCTCGCGAACTTCGCAAGCGCCTCGGCACCCACCGATTCCATGATGGGTGTCTTCATCGTTCCCGGCGCGATGGCGTTCACCCGGATGCCCGCCGAGCTGACATCACGGGCCGCGGCCAATGTGAGGCCGACGACCCCCGCCTTCGCCGCTGCATAGGCAGACTGTCCGATCTGACCCTCGTATGCGGCGATGGACGACGTCAGCACGACCGCGCCCCGCTCGCCGTCCGCGCCCGGATCGGACGCAGCGATCGCAGCAGCGGTCAGACGAAGCAGGTTGAACGTGCCGTTCAGGTAGACGTCGATCGTCCCGCGGTAGGCGTCGAAGTCCGCAGGTGAGCCGTCGCGGGCAACGATGCGCTGCGCTACGCCAGGTCCACCGTGGGCGGTCACCACGTAGCGCAGCGGCGCGAGCTGTCCGGCGCGGTCGATCGCGGCGGCGACGCTATCGGAATCAGTGACGTCGGTGCGGACGTAGGCGGCACGCTTCCCGAGCTCAGCCGCCAGAGCGTCGCCCGCCTCTTCGGCGAGGTCGCACACCACCACCGCCAACCCGTCGGCGTGGAGGCGACGCACGGTCGCAGCACCCAGGCCGCCCACTCCCCCGCTGACCATCACAGATGCGTCGGTTCGAATGCTCATTGCCTTGTTGCCCTTCGGCGTCGTCGTCCGTGTGGCCGCTCGGGTCACGACAGTCGCTCGTAGATGGTCGCGTTAGCCGTGCCCCCGCCTTCGCACATCGTCTGTAGGCCGTATCTTCCGCCGGTGCGTCGGAGGTGATGAATGAGCGTGGTGGCCAGCCGAGTCCCCGAGCAGCCCAACGGATGGCCGAGCGCTATGGCGCCACCCAGAGGATTGAGGCGGTCCGACGGGGCGCCGACGGCGACCTGCCACGCCAGCGGCACCGATGCGAAGGCTTCGTTCACCTCGAATGCGGCAATATCGTCCAAGGACAGTCCAGAGCGCTTCAGCGCAAGTGCCGTCGCCGGGATCGGCCCGGTCAACATCTTCACGGGGTCATCGCCCGTCACGACCGCGGTATGTACGCGCGCTAGGGGTGTCATACCGAGGCTGGCGGCACGTTCTGAGGTCGTCACGATGACGGCCGAGGCGCCATCGGAGATCTGAGAGGCGTTGCCCGCGGTGATCTTTCCCTCCGCGACGAACGGGGCCTTCAGCTGTGCGAGCGACTCGATCGTCGACCCACGCCGCACCCCCTCGTCGGCGTCGACGATGGACGAGGTGGTCGGCACGGCGACGATCTCGTCGTCGAAGGCACCGTCGTCTTGTGCCTTGGCGGCTCGTTCGTGCGACAGCAGTGCGTATTCGTCGAGTTGGGTTCGGGACAATCCGTACTCGGCAGCGATCAGTTCGGCTCCCGCACCCTGGTTGAAGCGACCGTTGAATCCGGTTGCACGAAGCGCTGTTTCGTACCGATCGACCGCCGCGCCGCCCATTTCGCCGGTTCCCTCGACGTATGCGGCCGCCATCGGCACGTTCGACATCATCTCCACCCCCCCAGCGATGACGGCCTCGGCTTGTCCGGAGATCACCGCTGCGGCCGCGGTGGAGATCGCCTGTTGCGAGGACCCGCACTGGCGGTCGATGGTGAATCCGGGAACTGACTCCGGCCAGCCCGCTGCGAGCACTGCCATCCGCGCGACGTTGCCCGACTGCTGGCCGATGCTGATGACGTTGCCCCAGTGCACGTCATCGATGACCGCAGGGTCGATGCCGGCGCGGTCGACGAGTTCACGCAGCACCAATGCCGATAAATCGACGGCGTGCACGCCGTTCAGGCCGCCGTTGCGCCGGCCGATCGGTGTCCGCACGGCCGCGGTGATGACGGCATCACGCATCTTTCCTCCTAGGTCGTCGCAACGAGAACGCATGCCCGGGGCAATTGCGCACGACCGAACTATACACGTATAGTTCGGTCCCAACCGTTGGGGTTTAAAGCAATCCAGCGACGTCCGGATGGGAAGTGACCTCGTGCGCCGAGACATCTTCGAGCCCGAGCACGACGACTTCCGCGCCACCGCGCGTTCGTTCTACGAGACCGTCTGCGTTCCGCACACCGAAGAGTGGGAACACCGCGGCTACGTCGATCGGGAAGCGTGGATCGAGGCAGGCAAACTAGGACTGATCGGCTGGGAACTCCCGGAGAACTACGGCGGGTCGGGGATCAAGGACTTCCGCTTCAACGCCATCATGACCGAGGAGTTCCACGCCACCGGCGCCGTCGGCATCGGTCTGGGCGTGCAAAACGACATCGTCGCCGGCTACATGGACAACCTCGCGACCGATGAACAGCAGGCGCGCTGGCTGCCCGGGTACATCACCGGCGAGCTGATCAGCGCGATCGCCATGAGCGAACCCGGCGCAGGATCCGACCTCGCCAACATCGCCACCTCCGCTCGCCGCGACGGCACGGACTTCATCCTCAACGGCTCCAAGACGTTCATCTCGAACGGCCTGCTCGCGGACCTGATAATCGTGGTGTGCCGGACGGACCCCGAGGCAGCGTCACCGCACAAGGGCATCAGTCTGCTCATGGTCGAGGCCGGAATGGACGGCTTCAGCCGTGGGCGCACATTGGACAAGATCGGACAGAAGTCCGCGGACACCGCCGAGCTTCACTTCGACGAAGTACGCGTTCCCGCAAGCAATCTCATAGGTGAGCTCAATCGTGGTTTCTATCACCTGATGGCAAACCTTCCCGCCGAACGGCTCGGCATCGCGATTCACGCGGCGGCTCAAGCGCGGCGCGCTCTGGACCTCGCGACCGAATATGCGAAGACCCGAAAGGCCTTCGGCCAGCCCATCGGCACGTTTCAGGTCAATCGGCATGCGCTCGCTCAGATGTTCACCGAGATGGACGTCATACAGACCTACGTCGACAAAGGCATCATGGCCGTCAACGCAGGGGAACTCACCGCGGACGAGGCGGCCGGAGCGAAGTGGTGGACAACCGAGGCGCAGTGGCGCATCGTCGATCGTTGCCTGCAACTTCACGGTGGCTACGGCTACGTCAATGAATACGAGATAGCGCGGTTGTGGCGAGACGCACGGGTACAGCGCATCTACGGCGGCACCAACGAAATCATGCTCGACATCGTTGGTCGCGGCATGGGGTTCTAGGCAAGGCGTGCACGGGTCGACGATCGCGAACCCGACAAAGTGGCTGACAAGAGGCGAGGCAAACCACCTCCGCTGACCGAGCAGGAGATCTCCGGCGCCGTTGGCCTCGACGCGCGATCCATGCGCCGCTTGCGTGAACTCGGTCGATCCGAGAGGGCGCCATATCGGTAAGTCACCGACAGTTGAGACAGCACACCTAAACCTCGAAGTACCGGAGGCGGCGCGCTCGGTCAGGCTGAACAAAGGATGGGGACATGAATCCCGACGTCCCCATCGCCTCTGCAATCTGTGGCCGGGGCGTCGCGATGTGTTGGCCGGTGCTGCGGAGGTCAGGTCGCGCAATCACCCACGAGGCGCAATAGAACCGTCGATCGCTCGCGCGCGACGCTCGGCCGCCATCTGGGGACCAGCACCCTTCCACCACGGTCACCCGCGCTCATCAATGACGAACACCGTGGTGGGACCTAAAGCGATCGCCATCGTCGGACAAGGGAGCTATGACCAAGCCCACGGCGACGCCGACCTCAACTGGTGATTCTCACTTTCGTGTCCAATTGGACTCGTGTGAGCTTGATCGCCAAGTTCGTGAATCGCGACAAAGCAGTTGGTGGGCAACGGTAATCGCCTTGGTCGGACCGTTGTTGTGCGTGCCGAGGATCGGGTCCGCTTCGCCGCCTCACGGGTCTTCATGCTCGCATCCGGGTTTCGACCACCGCGGCCGTTGGCCATCACCGCAGCCAATGTCCGTGTGGCCGTCGGCAAACGATATCCGCGACCTTCGACGCGACCCTGGGAGCCTGCCGAGATCCTGTGAAAACCCAACGGGCGGCGCGTCATCCAGCGGCATGCAAGGCCGGGAGGGCTACCGTGGCCCCGTGCAAGATCCGTGCAGGTACACACCAACGGATTCCGTGACCCGACGGAATCTTCTGCGGTTTGCGGCGACGGCCCCCGCCGTTCTCGGCTTGAGCTCCCTGGCCGGAGCCGTGGCCGCACCGAACGCCGCGGCCGCAGCGGGTATCGCCGGGATGATCGTCTTCCTCGATCCTGGCCACAACGGCGCCAACGACGCCTCGATCAATCGTCAGGTCCCCACTGGCCGCGGCGGCACCAAGGAATGCCAGACCACTGGCACGACCACCGCCGGCGGCTTTCCCGAGCACACCTTCAATTGGGATGTGGTGCTACAGCTTCGGGCTGCTCTTGACCAGCTCGGGGTGCGGACCGCGATGTCACGGGGCAACGACAACGCCCTCGGGCCCTGCGTCGACGAGCGCGCCGCGATGGCCGACGCACTGAATCCCGACGCCATCGTCAGCATTCACGCCGACGGCGGACCGCCGGGGGGTCACGGATTTCACGTCAACTACTCGAACCCGCCATTGAACGACGCTCAGTCCGGGCCCGCAGTGCAATTGGCCACCATGATGCGCGATCAACTGGTCGCCGCAGGCCTCACGCCCTCGACGTACATGGGGTCCAATGGCCTCTGCGGGCGCGCGGATCTGGCTGGCCTCAACCTGGCACGGCATCCGTCCATCCTGGTCGAGATGGGCAACATGAAGAACGCCAACGACGCCGCGCAGATGGAGAGCGCGGGCGGCAGAGCCGCGTACGCCGCTGCCGCCGCGCGGGGAATCACCAGCTACCTGAGCCACGAGGCCGGGGTGGCATAGCGCCTCAATGGTGGGCGTGGTCGCCGACGGCGCTCGGTCGATCCGTTCCGGCTGCCTTCGATGCCGGACGTACCCGGCGTTCGACGACCCAGACGACCAGCCACACCGTGCAGGCGATCGTGATGATGAGGAAGCTCGGCGGCAGGTTGAACATCGCCGACACCCCAACGCCAAGCCACACCGATATCACGCTGATCACGGTGGAGACCAACATCGCCGCTGGCGGCTTCGGCGTGAGCATGATCGCGGTCGCCGCAGGGGTGACGACGAGCGCGAAGAGCAGCAGGGTGCCCACCGCCTGGACCGCCATGGTGACGGCGAGGCCGAGTAGCGCCATGAAGATCATCGACAGCAGGCGCACCGGCAAGCCCTTGGCCTCCGCGACTTCCACGTTGACCGAGGTGTACAGCAGCGGCCGGTAGATGAAGCCAATGCTGGCCGCCAGCACCAGCAATAGCACCGCGAACGTGATCAGCTGCTCGTGGGAGATCGCGAGCAGGTTCCCGAACAAGACGTTCGTCATGGTGCTCGAACTCCTGGTCGCCAGCGAGTTGAAGAACAGCCCGAAGCCCGTCGCCAGCGCCAGGATGGTTCCCGTGGCCACTTCGCGATCGGCGCGGCGAGTGCCAAGCACGCCGATGACGAGCGCCCCGCCGACACAGAACACTCCGAGCCCGAGCGCGACCGGCACTCCGAGTAGGACGGCGCCGGTGGCACCGGGTAACCCGATGTGCGCCAATGCATGTGCGGCGAATGCGGTGTTTCGGACGATGACGAAGTAGCCGATCAGACCGGCAGCGAGCGCGACGATCGTTCCGCCGATGAGCGCATTGCCCATGAACGGCGACGTGAGGATCTGCCACCAATTGTGTTGGTAGCCCATGGCTACGACCTGCGTCGTCATCCGGAGCTGCGCATGTAGAGCCCGCCCTGCGGTGTGCGGATCACCTGGATCTGGGTGCCGTACAGATGGCTGAGCAGGCTTTCGTCCACCACGTCGTCGAGGACGTCGAAGTGTGCGTGCCCGTCCAGCAGATAGATCGCGCTGCTCAATACGCCCAGGAGAGGGTTCAGGTCATGGGCGACGACCAGGATGGTCACGCCGAGATCCTCGTGGAGACGATCGAGCAACTGGACGATCTCGCGCTGATTGCGCAGATCCAAGGATGCCAGCGGTTCGTCGAGAATGAGCATCTTCGGGCGGGCGACGAGCGCCTCGGCGATCGCGACGCGTTGGCGCTGCCCACCGGATAGTTCCGAGAGTCGCCGACGGGCGAACGCACCGGCGCCAACGGCGTCGAGGACCTCGGCAACCCTGCGTCGGTCTTCGCGGCTGGTGCGGCCGAATGCCCACCGGGTTCCGTTGAGGCCCAGCAGGATTGCGTCACACACCCGGATGGCCTCACCCGACGCGGACGCGTAGTTCTGCGGCACGTAACCGATGGACGCGTTGACCTCGCCTGGCGGCTTCCCGAGCACCTTGACACTGCCCGAGGCCGCAGGGAGCAATCCCAGGATCACCTGCAGCAGGCTGGTCTTGCCAGATCCGTTCGATCCGATGATCGCGACGATGCCGCCTGCGGGCACCTCGAAGGTCCCCTCGGACCAGATCAGCCTCCCGCCGCGCACCACGCTGACGTCCTCGAGCGCGAGTGCCGGTGCGGCGGCTTCGTGATCAGACAGGGACACCAAGCGCCTTTGCCAATGCGTTGAGTTGGGCGACCTGCCACGCCTCGAACGAAGTCGTTCCCGGCGGCACCGTCTCGGTCACCTCGACGACGGGTACCCCTGCCGCCTCGGCGGCCGAGCGGATCTGCTCGGGTACCGAGCCCTCGGTCTGGGTGTTGTAGATCAGCACGTTGATCTGGTGATCGGCAAGGGCGCGACGGAAGGCGTCCAGATCGGCAGGCGACGGGTCGCTCTCGTTGGCCGACGCAGTCTGGTATCCCGGCGGCGTCTTGTCCGCCAGCCCGACGGCTGCAGCCGTGTAGTCGAATACCGTCTCGGTGGCTGCGTAGGTCTTACCCGATGCACCGGCCTTGATGGCACTGACCAGCTTGTCGTAGGGCTCCAAGCTCGTCGTGAACGCCTTGCGCTGGTCGGCGAAGTAGCTCTTGGCGTCGGGTGCCAGCTTGTCGAGTTCGGCCGTGACGGCATCGGCGACGGCGTCAACCGCCGGCGGGCTGTACCAGAGGTGCGGGTTGGAGCCCGCCGCCGTCTTGGTGACCACGCCCGCGTCGACCACTGGTGCGTTCGGCGCCGAGGTCGCCGCGAACTTTGACGCCCACGGGTCGTAGTCCGCGCCGTTGACGACGACGAGCTGGGAACTCGCGAAGGTCGCGGCGTCAGCGGGCGACGGCTCGAAGTCGTGGGGGTCGACCGATGAACTGGCCAGGACCGTCGTCACCTTGGCGCACTCGCCGCCGAGGGCAGAGACGATGTCGCCCCACTGGTCGACGCTGACGACGACGTTGACCGGTGTGGTGGGGCATGCTCCGCCCGACGCGGCGCTGGTCGACGTCGCGGCAATGGTGGTTCCGCTGTCATTCGACGAGCATGCGGCCAATCCAACGGGAACTGCAAGCGCGAACACGGCGGCGGCGAGAGCGCGGCGGCGGGACGAAGTCATACGATAACGATAACCGTTACCAACTGCATGGTGCGAGCGGGTCCCGCTGGCGCCCCTTCACTGCGGCTCGGTGAGCTCCAGCTGCACTTCGATGAGCCAGTCCGAGCGATCGTCGTCGTTGGTCTCCAGATAGATCTCGCGCCACCGGCCTGACTCGATACTCGCGGCCAGTCCCCGCGCCTCCGCCCACCGGCCGACCGCCTGGTGCGCCTCGGCCGCCCCATCGATGGCACCGCGACGCACCACCGACGCCACGGCGGCACCGGCGAGCGCGAACGTCTCGAGTCCCGGCACGTCGCCGGTGGGTGCGAGATAGCCGGCGCAGATGCGCACGGCACCATCGGTGCAGTCACGCCACGAGATCGGCGATGCGCGGTCGGCACCTGCTGCCTCCACGAGCTCGATGACTCGTTCGAACAGCGCCTCGACGTCCTGCGTGTCCTCGTCCGCGGGCACGGTGACGTGCAGGCCCACGACGCGTTGTGGCACGACCTGCTTGACTTCGACGTCGGTGACGGGCACGGGTGTCTCGCTCTCGATGAGTCGCATCCGTCCACGCACCCGATCCAGGGTCTGCCGGTCGTGAAGTATGCGTTTCTCCAATTCGGCTGCCCGACAACGGAGCATCTCACGCAGCTGGTCCACTTCGACCCCGTCGGTCAACAGCTCGCCGACCTGTTCGAGTGAGAACCCGAGGTCCTTCAGAGCGACGAGCCGGTTCAGCCGGGGCAGCTGGGCGGCCTCGTAGGCGCGGTGCCCGGTCGTCGGATCCACGCGTGACGGCACGAACAACCCGATGCGGTCGTAGTGCCTGAGCATCCGGACCGTCACGCCGCCCAGTTGGGCGAACGCTCCGATGGTGTACATGGTCTCCACCATGTCCCATGACACCGTGTCAGGTGCAAGCCCACCATGGATCAGACTGGCTACGTGCCTGATTCCGTGGGTTCGCATCCCCAGTACGATGTATTCGCCGACGAGTTCCTCGAACACGCAAGGGACGGCTTCTACAACGCCCACTACGACCGCCCGGCCTGCCTGGGGCTTCTCGGAGACGTGGCAGGACGCACCGTGTTGGACGCGGCCTGCGGTCCCGGTCTGTACGCCGAGGAGCTGACGGCCCGCGGCGCATCGGTGATCGGCTTCGACCAAAGCCCGCGGATGGCGGAGCTGTCCCGGCAACGAGTGCCCTCTGGCGATTTTCGCGCACATGATCTGGCCGACCCGCTGCACTGGCTGGCCGACGACTCGGTCGATCTGGTCCTGTTCGCACTGGCGCTGGAGTACGTGGACGACGGGACGGCGGCGCTGCGTGAGTTACGGCGGGTGCTGCGGCCCGACGGGGCGATCGTCTTGTCGCGGCAGCATCCGACGGGCGACTGGCTGCGCCACGGCGGCAGCTATTTCGACGTTCGGGTCATCGACGAGGTGTGGAGCCGGGGGTGGCGGGTGCGGTACTGGCTTGCGCCGCTTGAGCGGACGTGTGAAGAGCTGCACGAGGCGGGGTTCCTCATCGAGCGGTTGCTCGAGCCGCGCCCAACCGAGGGCGCAGCCGAGATCGATCGCGAAGCCTACGAGCGGCTGACCCGCGAGCCGACGGGCTTCCTCGCCATCAGGGCCGTGCCGGACCCGCGACGTCAGTGAAGGCGCGAAGGCTCAGCGGAATAACTTCAGTCGACTCCTGTTACTGCTGTGCGACCCCGAAGGAGTTTCTGTGCCTGTTTCTCTGATCAATCCGGACGGACACGTTCGAATC
Source organism: Mycobacterium sp. AZCC_0083 (assembly GCF_014202335.1). Lineage (GTDB taxonomy): Bacteria > Actinomycetota > Actinomycetes > Mycobacteriales > Mycobacteriaceae > Mycobacterium. The sequence continues at coordinate 211,466 of NZ_JACHGP010000005.1, forward strand.
CCGTTGTACCACCACGTCGCAGTCGCGACGGGTAGCAAGCAAGTCCACATCGCGGGTCAGGTCTCATGGGACGCGGACGGCAATTTGGTGGCGCCAGGAGACCTGGCGGGCCAAGTCGCCCAGGTCTACCGCAACGTCGCCAAATCGCTCGAGGCGGCGGGAGCAACCTTCAGTGACGTCGTCCGAATGACCTGGTATGCCGTGGACTGGGAAAAGTCGAAGATGGAGGCGTTCACTGCCGGTGTCGACCAGGCGGCACGCGAGTTCGAGCTCTCGACGCCGCCGGTTGCTCTGATCGGTGTGAGCATCCTCTACGAACCCGGCATCCTCGTCGAGGCCGAAGTCACCGCGGTGATCGCCTAGGCTTCAGTCGGCGACCCGGAAGTTGACCCACGACGTCGCCGCTCACCGACTCCGCCGATCTCAGACCGTCACGACCACGATGCCTGCGTCGGCGAAGGGGCGGAGCTGCGCGTCGGTAGCAGTGGAATCGGTGACCACGGTGACGCTGGGAGGCAGGGGCGCCCAAGCGTGAAACGGCCGGCGCCCTAGCTTCGCGGCGTGCGCGAGGACGTACACCGCGCTACCACGCTCCATCATGAGCTCCTTGAGCCGCGTCTGTTCCAGCTCGGCCTCGCATATCCCGCGATCCGCGGTCACGGCATCGGCGCCGAGGAACGCGCGGTCGAAGGACACCCTGGCGAGCGCGGATTCGGTCAGCGGCCCGACGAAGCCCTGACTCAGGTGTCGCAGCGTTCCCCCGAGGCATTCGACCCGCACCGTGTCGGCGTCGGCGAGCGCTTCGAGAGCGGTGAGCCCCGCCGTGATGACCGTGAGCCGTTCCGTCTCGCGCAGAAACTCTCCCATCGCACCGACGGTGGTGCCGGCGTCGAGCAGGATTGTCTCACCCGGAAGGACTTGGGTCGCTGCCCATTTCGCGATCGCCCGCTTGGCGTCGAAGCCTTCGAGGGTGCGCTGCCGGATCGACGGCTCGGGATGAGCGTTGAGGGCGATGGCGCCGCCGTAGGTTCGCGCCAACAATCCTTCGGTGGTCAGTTGCCCAAGGTCGCGGCGGATCGTCGACGGAGTCACACCGAATATCACCGACAGTTCTTCGACACTCGCGAGGCCGCTGGTCTTGGCCAGTCGGACGATCTCGGAACGTCGCGCCTGTGACTGTCGGACCGCCATCCGCCTCTCCTAGACTGTGGCCGTGCTGGTGGCCAGTTCCGCTGCCTGCCGGAGGGCCTCAATCATGCTACCGGGCTCAGCAATGCCCTTACCTGCGATATCGAACGCGGTTCCGTGATCGACGGAGGTGCGGATGACGGGCAGGCCAACCGTGATGTTGACTCCCGCCTCGAGTCCGAGCACCTTGACCGGACCATGCCCCTGATCGTGGTACATCGCGACGATGAGGTCGTAATCTCCGCGGCCGGCGAGGAAGAACGCGGTGTCGGCAGGCAAGGGTCCGTGCACGTCGATTCCTTCCGCCCGCAGCAGTTCGACGGCGGGAACGATCTTCTGATCCTCCTCGCCATAGCCGAAAAGTCCGTTCTCGCCGGCATGCGGGTTGATACCGCACACGCCGATCTTCGGGTGTGCGTTACCCGATCGCACTAGCGCGTCGTGCCCGCGGCGGATGGTCCGCTCGACGAGGCCGGGTTCGATCTTGGCGACGGCGTCTAGCAGCCCGATGTGGGTTGTCACGTGGATGACCTTGAGCGTCGGCGACGACAACATCATCGACACCTCTTCGGTACCGGTCAGGTGCGCGAGCAGCTCGGTGTGGCCGGGAAAGATGTGTCCGGCGGCATGCAGTGCTTCCTTGTTCAGCGGAGCAGTGCAGATCGCCTGCACGTCGCCCGCCACTGCCAGCTCGCCTGCGACGCGGATGTATTCGTAGGCCGCGTGGCCCGCGACGGCGGACAGTTCGCCCCACGCGAGATCTTCGGGAAGCAGAGCGAGATCGATGACATTGATCCGCCCTGGGGTGAACTCGGCGTCGGAAATCCGTTCTACGGTAACGATCTGCGGCTGCAGGCCCAACGCACCGGCGGCCAGGCGCAAACGCGACGCGTCGCCGATGACGACGGGGCGGCACCATCCGGCGACGCGCGGATCGAGCATCGCGGGCACGATGACCTCTGGCCCGATACCGGCACCGTCACCCATCGTCACGGCAACGTACGGAAGGTGTTTCGTCATGGGATGGCCCTCACTGTTGTTGGAGCGTAAGTAGGCAGCGATCGTCGCGAGCGAGCGATCGTCGCCGAAACTGCCAGGGCGGGTCACCACGAGGCGACCGTCGGACGTGACGCACGCGATGGCCCCTTGATGGATTTCGGCGATCGGTTCCATGCGGTCGACGCCGAGTCGGTCGAGCACGGTCCTGGCCGTCTCACCGCCGGTCAGCACCAGATTGGTGGAGTCATCGATGATCCCGGCGGCGACGCCGGCGAGGGCGTGCACCAGGCGGTGTGCGTTCTCGGGGGTGACCGGGCCATCGATGGCGATGGCCACTGCGTCGTGCACGTCAGGCTTGGCGGCGCGCCCGGCGAGCAGGTCCGCGGAATCGATGCGTACGACGGCGGTCCCGTCGGTTTCGAGGTGCCGCAGCTGAGCCTCCACACCGGAGTCGGCGGTGCCGACCACCATCACCGTGCGCGACGAGATGGCGACCGCCCGCGCCCCTGAACGGGGCGGCAGCGTCCGCGCAACGGCGGCGGTCAATGCGCCCGTTCCGATCAGGATCGTGTCCGGAGTCGCTTGGGCGACAACGCCGTCCAGGTCGGCGTCGGAGGTGATGTCGACGATCCGGACTCCCCGCGCGGCCCCCGCGGCGTCACTTATGCTGCGAGGTGCCGGGGTGCTCTCCGCTGCCCACAGGCCACTCTGGTCCAACGGAACTCCGTCGACCAATACCACTCCCCCGACCACGGTGCGTCCCAGCGTGGGATTACCTGCGGCGATGACGACGGGGCGCCCGGTGTGCGCCGCGGCACGGACGGTGGCCTCGACGGAACCGCGCAGCAGCGAATCGATCTTGATGACCACTCGTGCGTCGGCGGCGATCGAAAGCGCTTGCGCCACAGCCTTCTCCGCGTCGGCGACCGACAGCCGGCGGGTATGCAGGTCGACCACCGTCACTGGCCGGTTCGAGACCCCGGCATGCAGGAGTACCTCGACGCCGACTCCGCGCCCCATGAATCCGGCGGCGGCTTCTGCTGCGCCGGACACGTCGTCAGCGAGAACCCACACCGTGCGCTGGTCGCCTCCGATGGATTCCGTTCCCGTCACGTAGGTCTCACCTGGCTTGATTGCGTGTTTTGTGCGCTAACACTATCAGTGTTGCGTGTTCTGCGCATCAATTCACTGCGACGCACATTCACAGCGAGGTCCCCGCGCACTGCACCAAAGCCTGACCAGTGATGCTGCGGGCGGCCGGGCTCAACAGAAACGCCACCGTGCCTGCGATCTCCTCGGGCTCGATGAACCGGCCGAACGGGGGTACTCGGGGCGGGGTCGCGCTGCGGGCCGGGTCGGTCAGCATCGGCGTTGCGGTGGGTCCTGGGGCCACCACGTTGACGGTGACAGCTCTTTCGACCAGCTCGAGGGCCCATGATCGGGCCATGGCGAGCTGGGCGGCCTTCGTCGCGGTGTACTGGCTCTTGCGTGCCGCACCGGTCATGGTCCTCGACCCGACCAGCACGATGCGTCCGCCGTCCACGACGTCACCGATCAGTGCATTGACCAGTTCCTCGGCGGCCCCGACGTGTACCGCCCACATCGCCTGGCCGTCCGCGGACCACAGCTCACCCAGTCGCGCCGATCGCTGCAGGCCTGCGGCGTGCACGATCGCATCGATGCAACCGAGTCCCGCTACGGCAGAATGGATGCCGGGCAGGTCGCTCAGGTCGCATTCCCGCCAGCAGAACCCCACTTGCTCGAAATCCGGTTTGCGTCTGGACAATCCGATCACCGACCAGCCGTCGTCGAGCAGTCGCGCGACGATTGCCGCGCCGATGCCGGAGCTGACGCCGGTCACGACTGCTCGCCGCGCGGAGATGGGGTCGTGTCGCGGCGTCACGAGGTCGGGCCGTCGCGTACCCAGGTTGGCTCGACGCGCACGTATTCGATGGCCTGGCGGAACCGGGTGAAGGCGATGTGCAGCACTTCGTCGGCCGAACCGGTGATGCTCGGGTAGGAGAATTCGCGGTTGAGTCCGTCGCGGGAGTTGTTGGTGATGCAGTATCCGTCGCCGGTCTCCAGGTCTCGGAGCAGGGGCCAGGTGAGCCCGCCGTCGTGGGAGATGCCCAGCGTCATCGGGGCACGAGGCGCGCCCCAGAAGGCGGACCGGCCGTCACCGTCGTCGATGGGTGTCAGACTCTCCGCGGGGGCGTCCCCTGCCACGCCGTCGTCGTCGATCTCGTCGTAGAGGGAGGTGCGGCGCTCGGTGGCATCGAGGGCACTGGAGTTGTTGAACACCAGCGCAAGTCGGTCGTCGGGAAGGACCACGAACTGGATCGACGAATTGTTGTTCGGCAGTTCGGTGGCCACCGGAGCCGTCCACGTCTCGCCGTCGTCGAGCGACTCGCTCCGGTAGACGTGGTCGGCCCACCGGCTCCGATACAGCGCGACCAAGGTTCCGTCCGAGAGTCGGCCGATGTTCATGTGGACACATCCGATGCTGTCGGGGACCACCACCTCGCGCCAGGTCTGGCCGTCGTCGGAGATCATCACGCCGCTGTAGTCGCGGTCGCCGACCCATTTGCGGCCGGGAACACGCACGCAATGGAACACCGGGAGCAGCAGTCGACCGGACGGCAACACGGTGATGGGCTGGCGGACGAAGATCCCGCCGGCATCGGTTTCCGGAATCAACACGTGCGTCGGGCCCCAACTGTGGCCGCCGTCCTCGGAGATCCGCCGGAGCACGCGGGCGGTGTCCTGGTTGCCGGCATGCTGCGAGGTCCACAGCAGCCACACCGACCCATCGTCGACGACGTGCAGGACGGGATTCTGTTCCGAGCGGCTCGGGTCGTCGGAGAGCTGCACCGGTGCCGACCATTGGCCTGACCCCGGCGCCAGGGTCGAGAACCAGACACTGATGTCCGGGACGCCCTCCTGGGTGCCAGCAAACCACACACAGCCGAGTGAATCATCCGGCAGGACAGCGAGGTTCGCTGCGTGATTCTGTACCTGAGGCGCGGGCAACAGAGCATCCGATCGACCACCATCGTCGTTGGGCCGCACGACGCCGTCGGCCGATCCGAGAATGGTGGCGGTTCGAGCGGTCATCGGCACTCCGTATCCGTGGAGGTGGGCAGCGTCATGCACCCAGGGTGGCGGCGCTCAGGTCGTAGGAGTTGGTGGGGCGCAACCCGACATCGCCGAAGCGCTCGCGGCGGGCCAGGACAACCTTCGGGACGAACGACCACATCATCGGGCAGGTATCCCAGATCATCCGCTGGGCATCAGCCAACAGGACTGCCCGCCGCGCGGGATCGGTGTCTTCGGAGGCGCGGGTGATGACATCGGTGATCTCGGGGAAGACATAGCCGTGGTACGTGTCGCGGGTGGCTTCCTTGGCAGCGGTGCCCGCATACATGCCCTGCATGATGGTGATGCCCAGCCCGGTGGGTCCCGGGAATCCGTTGCCCAGCACATCCCAGTCGCCGGCCTTGCCCTGGCGCCAGGTCGAGATATCCCCGCCGGGCTCGAACTGCTGAAGCTTCGGGCGTACGCCCACCGCGGACAGCATCTGGACCACGGCTTCCATGATGTCGGTATCAGCGACGAATTCCCCGCTCTCCCAGATGATCTTGAGGTCGAGATTGCGGACTCCCAGCGCGTCCAGTTCAGCCCGGGCACGAACCGGATCGTAGACGTACTCGCCGGTCTCGATCGCGCCGGTGAGAGTCATGGGGATGACTCCCTTGGACGCGGTAGCCGAGCCTTGCATCACCTCGTCGATCAACGACTTGCCGTCGATCGCGAAGCTCAAGGCGCGCCGTACCCGCTTGTCGGCGAGCGGATGGCCAGGCGGTTTGCGGAAGTTGTAGAAGAGCTGGTTGAGGCGCACACCGTCGACGCGATCGATGGTGACCCCCGACAGCCCGTCGAGTTGGTCGGCGGAATCCGGTGACACGGAGTCGACAACGTCGATCTGGCCACTGCGCAGTGCCACTACGCGGTTGGACTCGTCGGGGACGAATCGGACCTGGACGGAATCGATGTTGGGCGCAGGGCCCCAGTACTTGGGGTTCTTCTCCAGCGTGTAGTCACCCGTTCCGCGATCGCTGGCGGTGACGATGTACGGACCTGAACCGACGCCGGTCTGCAGTTCCTCCGGGCGGTTTTCGGCGGCCGGGGTGATCAGGATGTTCGTCATCAGGTAATCCAGGACCGGAACCGGCCGCTCCGTGTTGAGTGTGAAGCTGGACCCGTCGATCTGGTCGACCGTCGGCCACTCCGGGAAGAACGCGCCAACGAATGAACCGCTGACCTGGCTGTACATCTTCAGCGCGGTGGCGACGTCCTGGACCTGTACCGGCCGGCCGTCGGAGTAGACGATTCCCGGGCGCAGGTGCACGTACCACTGAGTGGGGCTGGTCATGTCGAACTTGTCCGCCAGCACTAGCTGCGGCTTGAGGTGCTGGTCCAGGGTGATCAACGATTGACGCACGGCCCGTTGCACGGTGACCGCGGCATCGAACTGGTTGAGCTTGTTGTCGAGGCTGACCACCGAGCGGTTGAGCGCAAGACTGGCCGTCCGGGGTCCCAGTGTCCCAGTCGGGGTAGCGCAGCTCACCAGCGATCCGAGCGAGAGACCGGCACCAAGAGCCAGGCCGGACCGGAACAGCGTTCTTCTCGAAAACTGGTGCTGCAAGGGAGATCTGGTCATCATCGACCTCTCGACGAAGTAGCAACGGCGGAAGCTGGGGTGCCCGATCCGAGGTCCCACAACCCTGCAACTGTGACCACGAGCACAGCCATAGAATACGCAGACATGCATGAAATACGCAATCAGTGACGAAGACTTGCGCGAATCACGCACAAATGGCATTGTGAGCTGGGTTACAGCGACCCCGCGCTCAGCGGCCCCAAATCGGCACACCGGACAGTTGGTGAACAGATGACACAGCAACTCGCGGAACCAGCGAGCCTCGGCCCGCCCCGCACGGCACCCATCGACAACAAGGTGCGCCGGTCTGCCCTGCATGGCTACGTCGGGAAACGGCTCGCGCAGAGTGTGCTCACCGTGTTCCTCACGCTCAGTACAGTTTTCGTACTGATCCGGCTGGCGCCAGGCGATCCCGCGTACTCGATGGCCGGTCCATTGGCCACCAGCGAAGACCTTGCCAAGATCCGTACCGCGATGGGCCTCGATCAATCGATCTTCGTCCAGTACCTGCTTTACCTCAAAGGGCTGCTGCAACTCGACCTCGGAACGTCGTACTCGTTTCAGGCGCCTGCGCTCGACGTGGTGCTGGGCCGGCTGCCCTACACGATCACCCTGGCGATCGCGGCGATCCTGCTCACCACCGTGATCGCCATCCCCCTTGGCACCTGGATGGCGCGCCACGCAGACAGCCGCCGTGAACTAGCGGCCAACGTGGTCACCATCGCCGGACAGTCCATGCCCGACTTCTGGACCGGGTTGATGCTGCTGACCGTCTTCGCCGTGCTCATCCCGGTCCTACCGTCCGCTGGCTTCACCCAATGGTCGTCACTCGTCCTTCCCGCGGTGACCGTGGCCGTGCTCCAGATCGCGCTGATCTCCCGAATGGTCCGACGCGAGATGGTCAGTTCGTTCCTGTCGCCGTACATGACGGTGGCTCGCTCCCGTGGCGCCAGTGAACGCGAACTCACCTGGCGCTACGCCATGCGCAATTCCGCCATTCCCGTCCTCACCGCGCTCGGGACGCGGTTTGCCTCGATGCTCAACGGCGTCGTGGTCGTCGAAGTGGTGTTTGCCTGGCCCGGCGTCGGTTCGTTGGTCGTGCGGGCCCTCGAAACGAGGGACTATCCATTGATCCAGGCCACCGTCCTCGTTACTGCCGTCCTCGCGATCCTCGTGCAGCTGCTCGTCGATCTCTGCTACCCGCTGTTGGACCCGCGGGTACGGCTTGGAAAGGGAACGAACCGATGACCACAGTCACCGACAGCACCGACCGACAGCGCCCCAGCGCAGTCACTGCCAAGGACATCGCCCGCGCCGGGGTCACTCGTCGCGCCCGCGACAGTCGCCTGAAGATCTGGGTGGGCAGCATCTGCGCACTCGCCGTGATTCTGCCCGTCGCCTTCGCCCGGCTACTTCCGCTCCCGTCGCCCGACGCGACCGACTTGGGCAGGCGGCGGCTTCCACCGCTGACCGACGGACATCTCTTCGGCACCGATCAACTCGGTCGCGACCTCTTTGCCCGGGTGCTCTTCGGCGGGCAGGTATCGCTGACCATCGGTGTTCTCGCGATCATCGTGTCCGGGCTCATCGGTCTGACCCTCGGTTCCCTCGCGGGATACCTCGGCGGCTGGGTGGACACGGCGGTCAGCCGCCTGCTCGAAGCGCAGCTCTCTCTTCCGCTGCTGATGATGCTGCTTCTCGTGGTCGCGTTGTTCGGGCCCTCCATTCCGGTCATCACCTTCGTGATCGCCATCGCACAGTGGCCCGAGATCGCCCGCATCACTAGGTCATTGGTCTTGGTGGAGCGTGAAAAGCCCTACATCGCCGCCGCACGCATACTCGGGCTCGGAAAGTTCGCGACGCTTTTCCGCCACGTACTGCCCAATGTCATCAAGGCCGCATCTCTGGTCGTCCTCCTGCTGCTGGCTCAGGCCGTCCTGCTGGAAAGCGCATTGAGCTACCTCGGTGCCGGCCCGCAACGGCCGTTCGCGACATGGGGTCGGATCATCTCCGACGGCCAGGACTACATCACCACCTCCTGGTGGTTGGTCACCCTGCCGGGCCTGGTCATCGTTCTGTTGGTGGTCGGCGTGAATCTGCTCGGCGACGGGCTGCGTGACCGGCCCGCCGGATCAAGCCTGCGAGGGCTGTTGAACAAATTCCGTCCGAACAGAGCTGGAGCGTGACGTGGGAAATCTACTGACAGTCGACGAGCTACAGATCGAGCTCGTCACCGCCACCGGTGTCATCCGGGCCGTCGACGGAGTCTCTTTCTGCATCGACGCCGGCGAGACCGTCACGATCATCGGCGAGTCCGGTTCCGGCAAGTCCACCACCGCCATGGGCATTCTCGGACTGCTGGCTGACGACCTCGCCGTTCTCTCCGGATCCGTTCGGTTCAAGGACTGCCAACTCCTCGGCAACCCGAAGACACTCGCCGAAGTCCGTGGTAAGCACATCGCGCTCATCCCGCAGGATCCGATGACAGCCCTGAGCCCCGTGCACACCATCGGAAGCCAGCTTCGAGAAGCAGTGCGCCACAGCGGGGTACGCGGCAAGTCCGCGGAAACCAGCCGGGCGATCGAGCTGCTCGAGCAGGTACGAATCTCGGATCCGGCCGCTCAACTCGCGAAGTATCCCCATCAACTCTCCGGCGGCATGCTGCAACGCGTGTTGATCGCCAGTGCACTAGCCGCAGGGCCCGAACTGATCATCGCCGACGAGCCCACCAGCGCTCTCGACGTCACCGTGCAGGCCAGCATCCTCGATCTGCTCCTGGAACTGCAGGAACGCACCGGAATCGGAATGCTGGTGATCACCCACGACCTGGGAGTAGCGCGGCTGATGTCCGACCGCATCTATGTAATGCGCAACGGCGCCTTCGTGGAGAACGGTGGCGCCGAGGACCTGGTGCGTCGCCCGCAGAGCGCGTACACCAAGAAGCTGCTCGACGCGATCCCCGTGCTGGGTCCATGGAGTGCGGGCACAGCGAAAGCGGGGGTCCCAGCATGAGCCAGACAGTGTTGTCCGTCGAGGACCTCGTCGTCGAGTATCCGGTACCCACCGGGACGTTCCGAGCCGTCGACTCCGTGAGTTTCAGCGTGAACCGCGGCGCGACGGTGGCCATCGTCGGCGAATCCGGCTGCGGCAAGTCCACCATCGCAAAGTCCATCGTGCGGCTGCTCACTCCCACCTCGGGGCGCATCGTCGTCGACGGCACCGACATCGCCCAACTGTCGGAGAAAGCGCTGCGCCCGTTCCGCTCTCGCGTGCAGATGGTCTTCCAAGACCCCTACGGGTCCCTCGATCCGCACCTCACCGCCGTCGACATCGTCGGCGAGCCGCTTCGGCTGCAGGGGGTGCGCGACAAACGGAAGCGGGCAGAGACGGCTGCGGGACTGATCGACCGAGTCGGGCTGCCGACCACCGCACTGCATCGCCGTCCCGCCGAGTTCTCCGGTGGGCAACGGCAGCGCATCGGCATTGCCCGCGCCCTCGCGAGCGGACCCGAGATCCTGGTCTGCGATGAGGCCACCAGCGCCCTCGACGTGTCCGTGCAAGCTCAGGTGCTCGACCTGCTGCGCGAGATTCAGCATGACACTGGACTGACCTACGTGTTCATCTCGCACAACCTCGGCGTGGTGCGCGAGATCAGCGAGACCGTCGCCGTGATGTCCAAGGGCAAAGTCGTCGAATCGGGTTCCACCGCTGACGTTCTGGCCCATCCGCGCGAGCCGTACACGCAGGCGCTTCGGGCCGCCGCGCTCGATCCGACGTCAATGGTCGGCATCAAGCCCCGTCACCTCACCTCAAGACGCGCCACCGCGCCTCAACCCGCAGGAGCCGCGACGTGACCACGCCCGACCTCTTGTCGCCGATGGTGCTCGGCACCATGACCTTCGGCGATACCGTCGACGCCGACGGTGCAGGCGCGTTACTCGAGGTCGCCCTCGACGCCGGCATCACCCACATCGACACCGCCAACGGGTATGCCGGCGGTGCCGCCGAGAGCATCCTCGCGAAGTTACTGGCCGACAAGCGTGACTCCGTCACCATCGCGACCAAGGCCGGCATGTACACCGGCGACACCGATGGCAACTCCCCGCTCTCTCCGAAGGGTCTGCGGCTCAGCGTGGACGCCAGCCTGTCCCGGCTCGGCACTGACTACGTCGATCTGCTCTACCTTCACCAGCCCGATCGCGCTGCGTCCCTGGATGATACGCTGACGACCGTCGCCGAGTTGGTCGCCGAGGGCAAGATCCGCGCACTTGGCGTCTCGAATTTTGCGGCCTGGCAGATAGGTGAAGTCATTCGCGTCGCCGACCGCGTCGGCGCTCCTCGGCCCATCGTCGCCCAGCAGCTGTACAACCTGCTCGCGCGACGCATCGAAGAAGAATATGCCGAGTACGCGGCCGTCACCGGCCTCACCACGATGGTCTACAACCCGCTCGGTGGCGGGCTGCTCACCGGCAAGCACCAGTTCACCGAGGCGCCAACCGAAGGCCGCTTCGGCGACTCACGGCTCGCCGAGATGTACCGCGAGAGGTACTGGAACACACAGATCTTCGACGCCATCGGCGCCCTGTCCCGCATCGCCGACGACGCCGGACTGCCCATGACCGAACTGGCACTCAGGTGGTTGCGGTCCAAGCCGGCGGCCGGGCCGATCCTGCTCGGCGGATCGAAGACAACTCACCTACAGGCCAACATCGATTCCCTTTCACGTGGACCGTTGTCCGACGACCTCGTCGTGGCCTGCGACGAAGTCGGCACAGCCTTACGGGGCCAGATGCCCGCTTACAACCGATAGGAGCTGTTTTCTCCATGTCCCCCAATGACTTCGCCGCGCGGTTGCGCAATCGGGAGCGGATACTCGGGTACTGGTCTGTGATCGATAGTCCCGTCTCCACCGAGTGGCTGGCCCACATCGGCTGGGACTACATCGCGCTCGACCTCCAGCACGGCCTCATCGGCTACGACGGCATGCTGCGTGGACTCACGGCAATCGACGCTGCGCACGGCCCCGCCGGGATCGTCCGCGTCGAAGCCAACGACATCACTCCCATCGGCCGGGCCCTGGATGCCGGCGCCGTGGGCGTCATCGTCCCGCTCATCGATACCGCGGAGGACGCCGCCCGCGCCGTCTCCGCCGCCCGGTACCCACCCGCCGGCATCCGGTCCTACGGCCCAATGCGGTCGCAGCTGCGGATCGGCCCCACTCCCGCCGATGCCGACCGCGACACCGTCGTCATCGCGATGATCGAAACCCCTCTCGGCCTGGAGAACGTCGAAGCGATCTGCGCCGTACCCGGACTCGACGGCATCTACGTCGGACCCTCTGACCTCAGACTGGCCGTGGGCGGCGCCTCACCCAACGACGTGTCCGTCGACGACGAATTCGAAGCGGCCCTCAGCCGAATCCAGCACGCCGCCGCGACTGCAGGCATCGCCGCAGGCATCCACACTGCGGCAGGCGATATCGCGGCCAAACGCGTGAGCGAGGGCTACACCTTCGCCACCGTTGCCTCCGACCTCACCCACCTCAAGGCGGTGTCCTCCGCGCACCTGAAAGCCGCGCTGGGGAAGTAGCTCAGTGCGGCCCGGCAGTCGGCGAGCCGGCTTCAGTCGGCGACCCGGAAGTTGAACACCGACTCGTCGAACCTGTTGTAGCTCTCGTAGTCCACCAGGTCGTAGAGGTCGCGCCGGTGCTGCATCCGGTCCAGCTCGGAGGTCAGTGATCCCTCCGCCTTGAGGGTATCTAGCGCCCGCTCGGCGGCGCCCATTGCGATGCGCAGCAACGAAACCGGCCAGATCACGACGTTGACGCCGACCTCGCGCAACTGGTCGGTGGTGAACAGCTCGCTCTTGCCGAACTCGGTCATGTTGGCCAGCAGCGGGACATCGACGGCCGAGCGCACTGCAGCGAACTCGTCGAGCGACTCCAACGCCTCGGGGAAGATCGCATCGGCGCCGGCGTCGACGAGCCGCCGCGCACGTTCGATGGTCGCCTCGATGCCATCGACCGCCCGGATGTCGGTGCGCGCGACGATCACCAGATTCGGGTCTCGCCGGGCATCGACCGCCGCGCGGATGCGCTGTGTCGCGGTGGCCTGATCCACGACCTGCTTGCCGTCGAGGTGACCACACCGCTTGGGATTGACTTGATCCTCGATGTGCAGTGCCGCCAGCCCGGAGTCCTCGAGCTCCTGGACGGTGCGCGCCACGTTCATCGGTTCACCGAATCCCGTGTCGGCGTCGGCGAGTGCAGGCAGCTCGGTGACCCGTGCGATCTGGCGGGTACGCGTGGCGACCTCACTCAGCGTGGTCAATCCGATGTCGGGAAGACCGAGGTCGGCGCTCAACACGGCACCAGAGACATAGACGCCGTCAAAGCCGTTTCGTTCGATCAGCTTGGCGGACAACGGGTTGAACGCCCCAGGGAACTGCAACAGGTCGCCCGATTCCAGGCGCCTGCGTAGGTGTGCCCGCTTGTCGGCCGGTGTCGTCGTCGCGTACAGCATGGTTCCCCCGGGTCAGAACAGCCCGGGCCGGCCGGCCGCGGGCAATGCGCCTGGCAGCGCGGTGAAGGTCAACGTCCGCACCTCTTCTGGACCGAGTTCGGGCAGGCGCAGGGCCAGCGCGAGGAAGCGCTCCACTTCCGCCTCGCCAAGCACGGGCGTGGCCAGGCTGCGAAACTTCCGCACGTAGTCATCGCGCCTGAATGGTCGCGCGCCACTGGGATGGGCGTCCGCAACGCTGATTTCGTCGACGACCTGGCGGCCGTCGGCCAGCGTCACCACCACTCGCCCGCCGTAGGATTGGTCAGCACCCGCCGCGTGGTAGCGCTCGGTCCACACCGGATCTTCGACGGTCGAGATCTTCTGCCACAACGCGACGGTGTCCGCACGTGCGGCACGCTCCGGGGTGTAGGAGGCTTCGTGATGCCAGGCCCCGTCCTGAAGTGCCACCGCGAAGATGTACGGCAATGAGTGATCGAGCGTTTCGCGCGACGCGGCGGGGTCGTACTTCTGCGGGTCGGCAGCACCGGAGCCGATGACGAAGTGCGTGTGGTGGGAGGTGTGGATGGCGATGCTCTCCACGCGTTGCGGGTCGCCGATACCGGGGTGCTCGCGAAACAGCTTGCGGGCCAGGTCGATCCACGCCTGCGCCTGATACTCGGCCGAGTGTTCCTTGGTGTAGCTGTCCAGGATCGCACGCTTGGGCTCACCGGGATCCGGTAGCGGAACGTCGTATCGTCCGTCCGGCCCGTCGAGCAGCCAAGCGATGACGCCATCCTCCCCCTCGTAGATCGGGGCCGGGCTGGTCTGCCCGCGCATGGCGCGGTCGACGGACTCGACGGCGACCTTCCCTGCGAAGGCAGGGGCATAGGCCTTCCACGACGAGATCTCACCCTTGCGCGACTGCCGGGTGGCCGTGGTGGTGTGCAGCGCCTGCCCGATCGCTTGGTAGATGACGTCGGCGGGCAGGTCGAGCAGAGTGCCGATGCCTGCTGCCGCGGACGGGCCGAGGTGTGCGACGTGGTCGATCTTGTGTGCGTGCAGGCTGATTGCGCGGACCAGGTCGATCTGCAATTCGTACCCCGTTGCGATGCCGCGCACGATCGCAGGTCCGTCCGCGCCGACGTGTTGAGCGACCGCGACGATGGGCGGGATGTTGTCCCCCGGGTGGGAGTAGTCGGCTGCCAGGAACGTGTCGTGGAAGTCCAACTCCCGCACCGCAACTCCGTTGGCGAAGGCTGCCCACTCCGGGCTGACGTGCGCATTCGCGTCCAGGCCGAAGATGGAAGCGCCTGCGCCTCCCGCACTCGGTGGGTGCGCGACGGCCTGCTCGCGAGCTGCCGAAGGCGCCGCCCGTCCGATCGATGCCGCCGCGACCGCCGCATTGTCGAGGACCCGGTTGACGATCATCTCGGTGACTTCATCGCTCACCTCGACCGGGTCCGCAGCGACCTGAGCCATGGCCCACGCGAGCTGCCCGTCCCTCGGCAGCCCTTCGTCGCTGCGGTGCACCCGCACCAAGTGGTTCCTCATGGGTGGCGTTCTTCCCTTCAGTCAGCGCCGAGACCGGTGTAGCCGTGGCGGAAGTGCTCGAGGCTGTTGTGTAGATGAACGTGGGTGGCGTGCACCGCCAGGCTCGCGTCGTGATTTGCGATCGCCGATGCGATGAGGGCGTGCTCGAGGGCAGAGGCAGCCAGGCGCGCCGGTGATGCGCCGGCCTTTCGGCGCACTCTGGCGATGTGCGTACGCAGCGTTTCGAGGGCGTCGACCAGGTAGGTGTTGCTCGCGGCGGCGTCCACCTCGTGGTCGAAGCGGCGGATCAGGGCGTAGTAGTCGATCACCTGCTGATCGGTCACGTCGGGGTCGAGCAGCGGGCTGTGCCATGTCCGGAACTCGCGGGCGTACTGCGCGAAGACTTCCGGGTCGGCGTGACGTGCGGCGAGCTGGGCGGCTTGCGCCTCCAGGCAGGTCCGCATCTCGAAGAGTGCGTCGATGTCGCCGTCGGAGACGTCGGTGACGACGAGGCCGCGCCCCTGCCCGTCGTCGAGCAGGCCCTCGGCGACGAGACGCCCGAACGCCTCGCGGACCGGGGTGCGCGACACCCCGATGCGCTCGGATTGCTCGACCTCGTAGAGCGTGGTGCCTGGACCGAGCGCACCCTCGACGATCTCCGATCGCAGTTGTTCGTAGGCGCGGGTCGCAGCGCTCGAAACCTTGGATGCCACGGCCTCAGTGTATACATACCAAGTCAACGACCGGGCCGCCCGTCAAGAATTGCCAGGATCTATTGCCAGCCGACGGACATTGTGTATACGTTTGACCGATTCGACATCGTCGTCAGCCTGGAAGGGAATCCCCATGCGAACCCCACCACTCATCGCTGCGGCCTTCGCCGTCGCGCTCGCCATGACAGCCTGCGGCGGCAACGCCGGAACCGGTGGCAGCACGTCGGGAGGTCAGGCCGGCGGAGACTTCAAACCGCTGTCGCGCGTCGAGATCATCGCCCCCGCGGCGCCAGGCAGCGGCTGGGACCAGACGGCCCGTGCGGTGCAGGAGGCCATGAAGGCCGACGGCCTGGCCCGAAGCGTGGAGGTCAAGAACGTTCCCGGTGCGTCGGGCACGGTCGCCCTTGCCCAAGTGGCCCCGCAGAAGGGCAAGAGCGATCTGCTGATCGCGTCGGGCCTGGCGATGATGAGCGGCATCGTCACCAATGGCACCAACGTCACCCTCGACGACCTCACACCGGTTGCCCGCGTCGTTGGCGAGTACGAGGTCATCGTCGTCCCCAAGAGCGTGCCATACAACAACGCCGACGAACTCTTCGCCGCCATCAAGGCAGACCCCAAATCGGTTGCGATTGCCGGTGGTTCGGCCGGAAGCGCCGACCAAATCTTCATCGGCTTGATGGCTCAGCACTACGGCGTGAAGCCGTCCGACGTCAACTACGTCCCGTACAGCGGTGGAGGCGAGGCGACGACGGCACTGCTCGGCGGCCACGTCCAGGCGGGCGTCGCCGGGCTCAACGAGTTCTCCGAACAGATCAAGAACGGAAACCTCAAGGGCCTGCTGATCTCGTCGACCGATCAGGTCGAAGGCGTCACCTTCGCCCAGACCGCAACGCAGATCGACCCCAAGCTGGAGTTCCAGAACTGGCGGTCGATCATGGCGCCGGGCGGTATCGATGACGCACTCGAGAGCCAATACGTCGAGGCGCTCACCCGGATGCACGGATCCTCGGCGTGGTCGGACGCGGTCAAGAAGAACGGATGGAATGACAACTTCCTGGCCGGTACCGAATTCGCCACCTGGCTCAAGGAAGAGACCGAGCGTGTGCAGGCGGTGCTGACCGACCTCGGCCTAGCCAAACAGGCGGGTTAGTGACCGCCGAGATCGCGCAGGCCGAGGTTCCGCAGCGCAGGTCGATCCCGTGGGGCGACTGGGTCATCGCCGTGGCGATCCTGGGGATCGGTGTCGTGGTGCTGCTGGACGGTCTCCATCAGGTGGCGTCGACGTCCGCGTCGGGCGTCGGTGCCGGATTCGTGCCGAAGGTCGTCGGCGTACTGCTCGTCGCGCTGTCGCTGGCGCTCATGGTGCAGGTGGCGAGGGGCAGCCTCGGTCAGCCCGATGAGGCGGAAGGCGACGTGGACGTCCGCAGCACCCGGTGGGTGCCGCTGGCGGTGTGCGTGGCCGCGGCGGTCATCTTCATCGTCGGGGTCGAGCCGTTGGGCTACGTCATCGTCAGCTCGCTGGTCTTCTGGCTCACCGCGTGGGCGCTCGGCGCCAGGCA
The DNA here is from genome assembly GCF_014202335.1 of Mycobacterium sp. AZCC_0083. Classification (GTDB taxonomy): domain Bacteria; phylum Actinomycetota; class Actinomycetes; order Mycobacteriales; family Mycobacteriaceae; genus Mycobacterium. Next base: position 228,678 of record NZ_JACHGP010000005.1, read on the forward strand.
CGTCGTGCACACGGCCGTGATCGGCGTCGTCCTCTCGGTGGTCATCTATCTGTCGTTCACGCGACTGCTCGACATCTCGTTGCCTGCAGGGGTTTTGGGCTTCTGATGTCCGGATTCGAAGGGCTCCTGCACGGACTTTCCGTCGCGGTCACACCTCAGGCCCTGTTGTTCGCGCTGCTCGGCACCGTGGTCGGGACGCTCATCGGCGTGCTTCCCGGCATCGGTCCCGCGCTGACGATCGCGCTCCTGCTGCCGCTCACGTACGGGTTGGAACCCGAGCTGGCCTTCATCATGTTCGCAGGCATCTACTACGGCGCGATGTACGGCGGTTCGACGACGTCGATCCTGCTCAAGACGCCAGGCGAATCCGGCTCCGTCATCACGGCGATCGACGGCAACAAGATGGCCCGTCGAGGTCGCGGCGCTGCGGCACTTGCCACCGCCGCCATCGGGTCGTTCGTCGCCGGGACGATCGCGACCCTGCTCCTCGCCTTCTTCGCGCCGTGGATGGTCGGCGTCGCAGTGAAACTCGGGGCGCAGGACTACTTCGCGCTGATGGTCGTCGCGTTCCTCTCGGTCAGCGCGCTCGTCGGCTCGTCGCCACTGCGCGGCGTGATCTCGATGTGCTTGGGCCTCGTCATCGGCCTCGTCGGGATCGACTTCCAGAGTGGGCAGCAGCGGCTGGTGTTCGGCCAGGTCTCGCTGCTCGACGGCATCGACACCGTTGTGCTCATCGTGGCGCTGTTCGCGGTGGGCGAGGTTCTCTACGTTGCAGCGCAACAGGTTTCGAGCCACTTCGACATGCTCCATCTGGACAAGGGCAAGAAGTGGATGACGCGCGAGGATTGGGCGCGCTCGTGGAAGCCGTGGCTGCGGGGCACCGGAGTCGGTTTCCCGCTCGGCGTCATTCCCGCTGGCGGTTCCGAGATTCCGACGTTCCTGTCCTATGCGATGGAGCGGCGACTGTCCAAGCGCAAGGAGGAGTTCGGCGAAGGCGCGATCGAAGGCGTGGCGGGCCCCGAGGCCGCCAACAACGCGAACGCGGCGGGCACGCTGGTCCCGTTGTTGACGTTGGGCATCCCGACGTCGGCGACCGCCGCCGTCATCCTCGTCGCATTCCAGCAGTACGGAATCCAGCCCGGCCCACAGCTACTCGAAACACAGTCGGCCCTGGTGTGGGGACTGATCGCAAGCCTGCTCATCGCCAATGTCATTCTGCTGGCGCTGAATCTGCCGCTCGTCGGCCTGTGGGTGAAGATTCTCGAGATTCCCAAGCCCTACCTGTTCGCGGCGATCATGACCTTTGCCCTGCTCGGTACGTACGCCGTCAACGGTTCGACCTACGACGTGGGCCTGCTCTTGGTTCTCGGCGCGATCGGCTACCTCATGCGCAGGTTCGGATTCCCGATCTCCCCGATGGTCGTCGGTGCGATCCTCGGGCCGCTCGCCGAGGTCCAGCTGCGCCGCGCGCTCGACATCGCAGGCGGTGACGTGCTCACGCTCGTCAGCACCCCGTTCACGATCGTCGTCTATCTGACCCTGGCAGCCATGCTGGTCGGCGGATATGTCCTTCGCCGCCGCGCCTCCCGAGAGGCAGTCGTGGCGTCAGCGGGCGAACACGAGGCCGATCACGTGGACGAGGCCCCTGGCAGGGGCCGACCATGAAACTTACTGCGCTGTAGTGCAATAGCGGCAGTCACGCAGGCGGGAAGCTTCCCCAGTATTCGTGCAGGCCACTGATCCGATCCCCAGAAACGGTCAGCACGATTACTTCCCAGTTGCGGTAGTTCAGTGCCGGACCGGCCGTTCCCGTCGCTTCGGTTTCGTAGATGACCCGCGAACCGGTGGCGACCCTCGACTTCACTACACCTTCGAGTCGCGCCCCGCTGGTGCCGTTCGCCAGAGCCCATCGGCCCAACACCTCGCGACCGGAAAATCCTTCGTGCATCCCCACATGTGGCCCAACCGGGAACCAGAAGCTGAACTCGGGCGTGGCCATCTCGAGGAAGGGAAGCCACTCCCCGGTACGCCACGCGCTCGTGAACCGATCCATTGCCCGATCGGCCACGGCCTCGGCTGGCGCAGGCTCCGTGAGATCCTCCGCACACCCGGTGAGCAGGCCTGCCGCGACGAGAACGAGTGCACTCAATTGCCGAATCATGATGACAGCAGCCTCAGCCAGCGGAGCGCCGCGACGCTTCTTGCACCAGAGCACGGTCGCCCTCCTCGTAGAGACGCTGAATGCCCATGAAGATCACCTGCCAGCCATCCGCCGTGCGAACGAGTCGGTGAATGTACACACCGCCGAGGGTCCAGAACCGATCATCGATCCGATGCGTAGCTCGGACATGAGAACGCGCCGTCGCCTCGTCACCTGAACCGTCCACTGCCACATTGGTTATCACGTGCTGGGTTGCATCGAAGCCCTGCAAAGTGGCGCGCCATTGCCCGACGAGATCTGTCCGCGACGCGGTTTCGACATCGCCGCCGAAGACGCTCACGTAGTCCGTCGTCACCTGCCCAGCCAGCATCGTCAGTACCCTGTCCCATTCGCGAAGATCGCTGTACAAACCAATGCCGGTGACAGTCTGGGTAACCGCCAGCTGATCGTGCACCGATAGCGGTACCGCGCCAGCGTTGGGTGAACCAGACAGCATCACCAAACCCGTAAGCGTTAGAGCAGCCGCCAGCCTGAGGGTAGGTATGCCCAACGTCGCCATCGCTTTTCGCCTTCCTAAGCTGCCAGCAGGATGGACTGACCGCCCGAGGGATGTCCAAGTGCTTCGGTGATAGCCATCGGTTATGAGCTGTCAGGTACCGGCGGATTCTCGGCGGCGGCCGCGACCAGGACGGCTTGGCGCAGCGCGGTGAGCAAAGGCCTGTCGTCGCCCCGACGCCACGCGAGAACGAGTCGGCTGGGACTGAGTCCGGCGACCGGTCGGACCACCACGCCGTCGCGAGTCACCAGCGATGCGTTGCCCGCGGCGATCAGGCAGACGCCCAGCCTGGCTGCGAGGGCTTCCACGGCCTCTTCGGTGCTCGAGATCTCTGCGCCGATACGGACCGGATGACCACGGCGCTCGTCGGTCGCCAGCCAGTAGTCCCGTAGCGCGCCGCTGGCAGCGGGAAGGGCGAGGAATGGTTCATCCAGCAGGTCACTGATGTCGACGTGCGCTAGTGCGGCCAGCGGGTGATCGGCCGGCAGGGCGACGAGGCGGGACTCAGTGGCCACATCCATCCATTCGAACGCGTGGGATTCGGGCAACGGCAGCCATACGAAGGCCGCGTCGGTGCGCTTGGAACCGTGCGCTGTCAAGCCGCCTGTTGGGTCCTCCCACGAGATTTGCCGCAACAGCAACTGGGCCTGCGGCGCGCTGTCGGCCAGGAGCATCCGGATCCCGGGGAGCAAGCCCCGACCGAGTCCGGTGCTGAAGCCAACCAACAGCGTGGCCTCTTGGGTGTGGGTGGCCGCGGCCAGCAACCGTTGGCCGTGATCCCAGGCCGCGAGCACCTCCCTTGCCTGTGGGAGCAGGGCCTCACCGACCGGGGTGAGGTGCACCGAGCGGCGGTCTCGCTCGAACAGCGGCGCCCGCAATTGCCTTTCCAACAACCGAATCTGCTTGGACAACGCCGGCTGGCTGACGAACAGTGCCTCCGCCGCCCGGGTGAAATGCAGGTACTCCGCGGTGGTCACGAAGTACCGCAGATCACGCAAGTGGACGTCCATTCCCAATGGCTATCACAGCGGGTCTTGGACAGGCCAGGACAAACGACGCACGTTGATCAGAACAGCGGCGTGATCTCGATGCGACGGGCATCTCGTGCAGTGGGGAGGTTGGACCCAAGATGTTCAAGACGACCATGATCGCTACGGGGCTCGCAGTCGGGCTGGCCATGTCCGGGTGCTCGGCTCAATCGGCACCAGACGGTGAGATCCGCGTAGAGCGCGTCGAGTTCAGCTCCGGTGGTGAAGGCATCGTCGGCGACCTCTACGTCGCCGGCGGAGTGAGCCGAACTCGCCCGGGCCCAGCCATCGTCGTTACCGGTGCCTGGATGACGGTGCGGCAACAGATGGCAGCACGTTACGCGCGCAAACTCGCCGAGCGCGGCTACACCGCGCTCGTCTTCGACTATCGCGGTTGGGGCGAGAGCGAGGGCGACCGTCGCCAGTACGAAGATCCGCACGCCAAAACCGTTGATACCCAAGCCGCTTTCGGCTACCTTGCGAGCCGACCGGATATCGACGATGCGCGGCTTGGCGGGCTGGGCATTTGCGCCAGCTCGGGCTACATGGTTCGCGCTGCGCTAGACACGCCCACGGTCCATTCGATAGCGCTGGTCGCGCCGTGGCTACACGACCGTGACGTAGTGCTGCAAACGTACGGCGGCGAATCCGGGGTTGCTGAGCTGATCGAGTCCGGCCGCGTCGCCGAGGCCGAATATCGCGATACTGGCCACCAGCGGTTCGTCCCTGCAGCCAGCTCGACGGATCGCCGCGCGATCATGTTCGATGCGCCCTACTACACCGAGCCCGACCGAGGAATGATCACGGCTTGGCGCAATGACGCCGACCCGGCGTTCTGGGAAGGATGGCTCGCCTTCGACGGCGTTGCCGGTGCGCCGAGGTTGAGTCAGCCGCTTTTCATGGTCCACAGTGAATCGGCCGCGATTCCAGAGGGCGCCAAGCGGTTTTACAGTCGTGTGACCGCACCGAAGTCCGAGCTTTGGCTGGACAACGTCAGCCAGTTCGATTTCTATGACCGCACCGGGCCGGTCGAGTCGGCCGTCGCAGCGGTTGCGCTCCACTTCGCAAGAACGCTTTGACTGTCAATCACGCAACAGTAGTGATCAGTCATCCAGAGGAGATCACTCTGGCAGCGGACCCGCCACATAGGCTAGCGTAAGTTTGCATACAGTATCCGGACGATCCGAGAAGAGGCTGAATCCGTTGGCCACCCTGCTTCTGCACCACCCGATCTTCGCCAACCACCAGACCTCTGCGGGCCATCCCGAGCGGCCTGACCGCTACCGCGCGGTGGCGGCGGTGCTCGACCAGCCGCAGTTCGACCCACTGGTGCGCGAGATGGCAGAAATCGCCGATCTCGAGACGACGCGATACGTCCACACCAACCGCTACGTCGACACGCTCGAAGCCGCACGCCCGGACGACGGCTACGTCTATCTCGACGGCGGCGACACCATGATGGACCCCACGACGTGGGAGGTCGTACTGCGCGGCGTCGGTGCCACCGTCCAGGCCGTCGACAAGGTTCTCGCGGGCGAGGTGCAGAACGCCTTCGTCGCGTGCAGGCCGCCCGGCCACCATGCCGAAACCGAACGGGCGATGGGCTTCTGCCTCTTCAACAACATCAGCATCGGCGCGCGCCATGCACAGATCAAGCACGGGTTGACGCGCGTAGCGATCGTCGACTTCGACGTCCACCACGGCAACGGCACGCAGGAGATCTTTTACGCCGACCCGAGCGTCCTCTACGCCTCGACCCACCAGATGCCACTCTTTCCAGGCACCGGTGAAGCGGACGAAACCGGCGTTGGCAACATCTTCAACTCACCGCTAACCGCGGGCGACGGCGGCGGCGAACTGCGCGAGGCATTCGAGGACCGGATTCTGCCTGCGCTCAACCTGTTCCGGCCCGAGTTGATCATCGTCTCGGCCGGTTTCGACGCGCACGAACGCGATCCGCTCGGCTCCCTGAACATGACGGCGGACGACTTCGCCTGGGTAACGCGCGCGCTGATGGATTCCGCGGAGACGCACTGTGACGGCCGCCTCGTCGCGGTCCTCGAAGGTGGTTACGACCTGAAGGGCCTTGCCGATTCGGTCAGCGCTCACGTTGGGGAACTCATGAAAGGCTAAGGCCGTTCTCAGCTCGGCCGCGGATACTGGAGTGGCCGGAAGGAGCGTGCGATGGTCGCAGCCTTGCTTGGAGTCGTTCTCCTGGTATTCGAACTCGTGCTGATTGCTCGCATGGTCGTCGACTGGGTGCGCGTGCTGTCCCCGTCGAGCGGCGGCAGCGGCCTCTACCAGGCGCGCCGAATCATCTACGCCATCACCGAGCCCGTGATCGGCCCGGTCCGGCGGGTGCTCAAACCCGCACGGTTCGGGTCCGTCTCAATCGACCTTGCCTTCACCGCCGTGTTCGTGGGCGTGATCCTCCTGCGCAGCGTCGTGGTGCCGCTGATTCCGTTCTGAGGCCCCGACTTAGCCAGGGGTGGTGCCACCCCGTTCGGCGGGCAACGGTGGCGGCAGCGGTGTGGTCGAGGTTGGCGTCGTCGACGTGGGCGTGGTCGAGGTCGTCGCCGTGGTTGGCGCCGTTGCCGTTGGTGTCGTCGGCGATTCCGGCCCGTGGTAATCCACCATCGGTTCCGTGCGAATCACCTCAGACCCCACGCTGACCACCAGCGACCTCGGGGTCACCGTGTAGGTGATGCCATCGTTCTCGGCGACGAACTTGCCGTCGCTGGAACGCGTAGCGGAAATGATCAGCTTGGCGCCGTCGCGCACGCGCACGCCGCGATATTCGTATTGCCCGCCCGGGCTCTCGCAGATCGCCACTCGCGAAGTGTCCGTACTACCGAACGCGGCTGCCGTGTTCGGCGAGGAGCACCGCGCCGTTGAGTCCACAAAACCCTGGCTGTCGGTGGTGGGTTCAGCGGTGGCGGAGGGCACCGTGACGGCGAGCAGTGCCAGACACGCCGCCGCGGTAATGGTCAGGCGGTGGGCGGGCGCGAAGTAGGAGTCCATCGTCTTCCACCAGACCACGCCTGCGGCGGTTGCGGCTGTACCCACGCCGCGTTACGAGGCACTTGTTAGATCACCGCTATACGAGCTGGGACACCGCTGCAATGGCGGGACTCGCATCGGCGGCTGCAGCCGGTGCAAATGCCGGCGCCGCAGCTAACGCGATCAGGGGCGCGACCGCCATCGCCGCGGTGGCGACGATGAAGGCTAGACGGCGAATCATGGTGGGGCTCCTCACGACTTAGACCGCTGTTACGACGTACAAGTCGGATCGGCGTCCGCAAATTCCTTAGATCATCGAACTTGTTTGGGTGCCGTTGGTCACAGCCGGTGCCCGCGCGCGGCGCGAACACGTCGAGCACGCCGACCGCCCGCACGGCCGGAACGAGCGCGCGCAACTGCGCCTCCACCTCCGAGTAGAGGGGTTCGGTTGGTGCCAGCGACTCGAGGATCTTGGCGTTCGCGATGAAGGCGGCGACCAGGACCGCAGGGCAATACGGCTCGAACTAACGCCGGCTCGGCACGAGGCAATAACGCGGCGCAGGTGACACCGCTAGGCGCTAGGCCGCGCGCGCTTCGTCGACGTAGACCTCTTTGATCACCTTGGGCCCGAACGGCCAGGTGCTCTCGGTCTTGGCGTAGATCAGATAGGCGACGGCGCCAATCGCGATCCAGCCCAACGACAATCCGATCGACAGCCAGCTCGCTGACACGTAGATGTAGACCCAGCCGACCAGCGCGACGATGGTCGGCAGCGGATACAGCCACTGCTTGTACGGCCGCGGCAGGTCGGGCTGGCGACGGCGCAGCACGACGATCGCGGCGACCTGAGCCAGCGACTGGATGATGACGAGGGTCGCGACCGCGGCATTGATGACCGTGGTCAGCGTGAACAGCGAGCCGATGATGGTGATCGCGCCCATGGTGATCACACCGGCGGTGGGCAGGTTCAGCTTCGGGTGCAACTTGCCGAACACCGGAAGGAACACCTTGTCGCGGGCGGCTTCGAATGGAACGCGGGAGCCGCCGAGCAGTCCGGCGAACACCGAGCCGATGGCTGCGATGACGATGAGGGCGGTGATCACTTGCGCCGTTCCGCTTCCCCACGCCTGCTCGAGCACACTCGAGGCGACCGACGTCGCACTCTTCAGTTGCTCCAACGGAATCGAGCCGAGCACGCCGACCTGCAACAGGAAGTACAGGCTCATGATGCCGAGGATCGAGATGATGATCGAACGCGGGAGGGTCCGGCCCGGGTCGCGCACCTCAGCGCCGAGGTAGGCGGTGGTGTTGTAGCCGAGGTAGTCGTAGATCGCGATGATCAGGCCCGCGCCGAGGCCGGCCCAGAACGATCCCCCGCTGAAGCTGAATGCACCAGGGGTGAAGGCGAATGCCTGCGCGCTGTTGAAGTGCATGAACGCCGCGATGATCGTGCTGAACACTGCGACCAGCATGACGACGAACAGCACGGTGGTGAGCTTGCCGATCTGGCCGATCTTGCGGAACAGGGCGGCCATGATCAGAAGGGTGATGCCGACGCCGATGATCTTGCCGAGCGCGGTGTTTCCGGTTTCGCCCGTCAGGCCGGGGATCAGGTATCCGAGGTACTGGACGAGCCCGATGATGCCGGTGGACATGATCAGCGGGATGAAGAGAACGGCGCTCCAGACGAACAAGAACGGCATCAGCCGGCCGGTCCGGTACTGGAACGCCTCGCGCAGGTAGATGTACGTACCGCCTGCCCCAGGCATCGCGGCACCGAGCTCAGCCCAGATCAGGCCGTCGGCAAGTGCGACGATGGCTCCGATGACCCAGCCGAACATCGCCTCGGGACCGCCGATGGTGGCGACCATCGCGGGAATCGTGACGAACGGTCCGATGCCGCACATCTGCGTCATGTTGATCGCCGTGGCCTGAAGCGGCCCGATCTTGCGCTCGAGTGCCGGTTGCGCGGACGCCACGGCTCCGGACTTCCCCGAGCTGGTGGATGAGGGACTCACTATGCGCCTCCGTTCGTTCGTGTTTAATTCGTTAGGAAAGTTTCTTAACATATTATTGGCGCGTGTGGAAGAGTTTGCTTTGTAAACTCCTTGCGACTGAAACGGAGACGGAGACGGTGGTGGGCCAAACTGCGCCGCAGGCGGGTACCCCGGCAAGCATGCGCGCGCTGAACCAGCGGCTCGTCCTCGGCCGGCTCCGAGCGCACGGCGAGGCGACCCGCCCGCAGATCGCCGGCGACACCGGCCTGTCGAAACCGACAGTCGGACAAGCACTGTTGGACTTGGAGCAGCACGGCCTGGTCCGTGCCATCGGGCGAAGTGCGGTCGGCCCAGGCCGCGCCGCGGTCATCTACCGGACGGCGCCCGAGGCGGGCCACATCGTCGGCGTCGACGTCGGACGGCAGATGCTTCGAGTCGCGGTCGCGGACCTGGAAGGCACCGTCGTCTCCCGCCGCGAACAGCCGAACCGGTGCCGCTCGGGGGTGATGCTGCTGCGCACCGTGCAGGAAACCATCCAACACGCGGTCGCCGACGCAGGCCTGGCCCCGCAGGACATCGTGGTGACCGTCCTCGGCACGCCGGGCATCCCGGACCCTGCCACCGGCACCGTGCACCGGGCGCCGAACCTGCCGGGCTGGGAGCGTCGCGGCTTGATGCAGGAGCTGATCGCCACGATCGGGGCGAACGGCTCGCAGGTACTCGTCGAGAACGACGCCAATCTGAGTGTCGTCGGCGAGCACGCGCTCGGCGCAGCCAAGGGCGTCGACGTGGTCGCGTGCCTGACCGTCGGCACCGGCATCGGCATGGGAATCCTGATCAACGGGCAGCTCTTTCGCGGCGCGCACGGTGCGGCGGGAGAGATCGCGGATCTGCCGTTCGGCCGGGTTCCGGCGGGAGTGACGACGCGCAGGCCGGGACCGGTGGAGGTCGCGGCGGCGGCCCAAGCGGTGGTCTCGGCCGCCCACGAGCGCGGGTTGAGCCAGATGCCAACGGCGAAGGCGGTATTCGACTTGGCCCGCGGCGGCGATGAACGCGCGATGCAAGTCGTCGCGGAGGAGGCGCTGAAACTTGCCCACGTCGTCGCCGTCGTCACGGCCGTGCTCGACCCCGGCCTGATCGTGCTCGCGGGCGGCATCGGCCGCAACGCCGACCTGCTCGCCGACCCCATGCGTCGCGAGCTGGCCGCGACGATCCCGATCGTTCCCGACATCGTCGGAGGACATCTTGGTGAAGACGCCGTGCTCGTCGGCGCCATCGCGGCCGCGAAGGACACGGCGTGGGATCTGGTCGTCGACCGACGCGTCCTACTCCGGTCGGCTGGAGAGGCGTAGTCGAACGATGGAAATCGTCATCAGGCGGGACGAGCGGGAATGCGGCAACACCGTTGCCGACGTCATCGACCAGACGGTCCGCTCCGGTGCCACGACCATCGGCCTTGCGACGGGCTCCTCACCGCTCTCGGTCTATCGGGAGCTGATCCGCAGGCATCGGGAGGACGGACTCAGCTTCGCGGGCGTGCAGGCGTTCCTGCTCGACGAGTACGTCGGCCTGCCGCCGAGTCACCCGCAGTCCTACGCGCACGTCATCCGCGTGGAGTTCACCGACCACGTCGACATCGACTCCGCGCGCGTGCACGGCCCCGACGGCATCGCCGACGACATCTTCACTGCCGCGGAGCATTACGATGCCTCGATCACCCAAGCGGGCCCCGTCGACGTCCAACTGTTGGGGATCGGCGCCAACGGGCACATCGGGTTCAACGAGCCAGGTTCGTCGCTGGGTTCGCGCACACGGGTCAAGACGCTGACCGAGCAGACCCGGCACGACAATGCCCGGTTCTTCTCGAGCATCGACGAGGTCCCCCGTCACGTCATCACCCAGGGGCTTGGCACGATCAGCTCTGCCCGGCACCTGGTGCTCATCGCGACGGGCGAGCACAAGGCGGAAGCCGTCGCAGCCGCCGTCGAAGGCCCCGTCACCGCAAGCTGTCCGGCCTCGGTGCTTCAGCTGCACCCGCACGTCACAATCGTCGTCGACGAATCGGCGGCAGCCCAGCTCGGGAACGCCGACTTCTACCGCTACGCGCTGAAATACAAACCCGTGCAAGAGAAATACTAGGTCAGCGCCGCCAGAAGTCGTACTCGTCACGGCCTGGCCGGAAGCCTGCCGCCTCCACGATGTCCACCGCAACGTCGAAATGCGCCCCGACGCGCAACGGCACGTGGGCGTCGCTGCCGAACGACACCGCGCCGCCGCCCGCCTCGAACCACCAACGCATCTGCGCGACCGATGCGAGCGGGCTGGTGGTGTTGAGCTCGAGCGCCCGCCCGGATGCGGCCAGCGCACGGAACACGGTGCGGTACTCCTCCTCGAAGTCCGCCTCGGGGTACTCCCCCTCTCGGTGCTTCGGCCAATTGCGGCGGGGGAAGTCGCAGTGCGCGAGCACCTGGAAGGCGTCGGAGCCCTCGACGAGGCGCAGCAGCTCACCGAAGTAATCGCGCACGACGCCGCCGGCCGGGCGGTACTCGTACACCCGGTCGACGAAGACCAGCCGACCGTCATGCACGATCGAGTGCAGCGACCCGAGTACACGGTCGAACCGTCCCTGCCGAAGCACGGCGGCCACACTGCCCGCGAAGTGGTGCGGCTCGCCTGTCTCGATGCCGGACAGGATGCGAAGTTCTCCGAACCGGTCGCGGCAGCGCTCGATGCTGGCCAGGTAGCCGTCGATGTCCAGCGGCACCACGCGCTCGCGCGACGCGATCGTCGGCTCGCCGGAGGGTGGATGGTCGTCGTCACTCCACCCGGTGAAGTCGACGTGCTCGGTGAACGCGATGGCGGGCAGTCCGACCTCGACGGCGCGGCGGCAGGCGCCCTCCATCGAGGCATTCACCCCGGTGTCCCAAGAGAATTCGGAGTGCACGTGGTTGTCGGCGGGAAGCATCAGTCCGTCGCTGCAGGACGATCGCAGCTCGCCCAGGTGTAGGGCTGCTCGGCCGATGTCGTGCTTCCCAGCAGGTAGGTCCTGTCGGTGCGGTTCGAGCGCGCGATGGCGCCGAACCACGTCGCCAGCGTGCTGAAGCGATTCCGCACACCGGTGAGAAACGCGATGTGGACGAACCCCCAGCCCAGCCAGCCGATGAACCCGGTGAGTCTGATCGGGCCTGCCTGCAACAGCGCGTGCCCGCGGCTGATGTAGGCCGCCGAGCCGAGGTCGCGGTAGCGGAACGGCTTGCGGGGCATGCCCGCGAGGTCGCGGCGGATGCAGGAGGCGGCGTGCAGGCCACCCTGCATGGCATTCTCGGCCACCCCGGGTAGGTCGTCACGGCCGACGAGATCGCCGATCACGAAGACCTCCGGATGCCCTGGCACCGTCAGGTCCGCCTCCACCGCGATCCGCCCGGAGTGGTCCGACGTCGCACCAAGCACCTCGGCGGCCCGCCGAGCGAACGGCACGGCCTCGACACCCGCGGTCCACAACACGGTCCGCGCGGCGTACTCCTCGTCCGCGCCGCCCGACTTGGGCGAGATGGTCACCCCCTCGCGGCGCACGTCGGTGACGTGCACACCCATGTGCAGTTCGACGCCAAGCTTCTCCAAGACCTTGGCGGCCTTGCCTCCCAGGTCCGGCGCGAAGCTCTTGACCAGGCGATCGCCGCCGTCGAAGAGCAGCACCCTGGCTTCCTCGGGGGCGATGCTGTGGAACTCCTTGGCCAGGGTTCGGGTGGCCATCTCCCGAATCTGCCCGGCCAGCTCCACTCCGGTGGGGCCTCCACCGGCGACGACGAACGTGAGCCAGGCCTCGCGCTCCGGTCCCGCGGGGAGCGTCTCGGCGATCTCGAAGGCACCGAACAACCGCCGGCGGATCGCCATCGCGTCGTCGAGGGTCTTCATTCCCGGCGCCCACTGCGCGTACTCATCGTGGCCGAAGTACGACTGCTGCATCCCGGCCGCGACGACCAGGACGTCGTAGTCGACGGTGAACGTGGTCGCGTCGGGCCGGCGGGCGGTCACCCGGCGCGCGTCGGCATCGAGGTCGACCGCATCCCCGAGCAAGGTGGTGACGTTGCGATGGCGCTCCAACTCCTCGCGCAACGAGCGGCTGATCTGCCCGACACTGAGCGTCCCTGTCGCGCACTGATACAACAGCGGTTGGAACACATGGCACGCCGCGCGGTCGAGCAGCGTGACGTCGACGTCCACACCACCGAGCCTGCGAGCACAGAAGAGGCCGCCGAACCCGCCCCCGATGATTAGCACCCTCGTGCGACCGTTGCTCACCGCACCGAGGCTAGCCTGCTCGAAATAGTCGGCACTCGGACGTGGTTCCTGGTTACGACCACTTCCAAGTTACGACCACGACGCACCTCGCACGAACACCGGAGGAAGACATGGAGACCTGGGACGCAATCCGTGCCCGACGCAACGTGCGGAGCTACACGCGAGACCCCATTCCCGACAGCGACCTTGACCGCATCGCGGAGGCAGGGTGGCGCGCGCCGTCCGCATCGAATCGTCAGCACTGGGACTTCGTCATCGTCACGGACCGCGGTCAGCTTCGAGAACTTTCCACGGTGTGGCAGGGCGCGCGCCATATCGCGTCGGCTACGGCGGCCATTGCGTTGATCGTTCCCGAACCGCCCGACGAGAGAACCAAGCTCATCGATCAGTACGACTTGGGGCAGGCGACGACGGCGATGACGATCGCTGCCACCGACCTCGGCATCGGCACCGGCCATTCGTCGGTGGGCGACCAGGAGAAGGCACGCGCCATCCTCGGAGTCCCCGACGATCACATCGTCTCCTACCTTCTCGGTATCGGATATCCCGCTGATCGTCCGCTCAAGCCGATTCTGAAGCCCGATCGCCGCCCCTTCGCGGAGGTCGTGCGCCGAGGACGCTGGTGACCGCGCCGCGTCTGAAAGTTCTTGTCCCAGAAGGCCTTGGCCTCGACTTGTCGGACGCTCCCGCGACCATCGACGCGATTCTCTACGAGCCTGGCGAGCCGTGGCCGGCCGGGCACCTGGACGTCACCGTGGTCGTCGTCGGCTACGAGAACGCCCCCGCCGTCGGGGCCAGGTTCGGCGAGTTGACCGACCTGCGCCTCATCCAGACCCTCAATGCCGGCTACGAGCAGTGGCAACCGCTGCTGCCCGCCGGTGTGATGCTGTCCAACGGGCGCGGTGCGCACGGCGGCTCGTCGGCCGAGTGGGTGGTGGCCGCACTTCTCAGCATCTACCGGGATCTCGGCATCTTCCGCCAACAGCAGTCTGAAGGCGTGTGGCGGCGATGGGACACCGAAACCCTCATCGGCAAGCGCGTCGTGGTCCTCGGCGCCGGGGACTTGGCGGCCAATCTCGCATCCCGGCTCGCCCCGTTCGAGACCGAGGTCGTGCTGGTCGGCCGACGGGCCAGGCCGGGGGTGCACGCGCTGGCAGACGTCGAGCAGCTCCTGCCAAACGCCGACGCAGTGGTTGCATTGCTGCCCGAGAGCGAGGCGACCCATCACGTCGTCGATGCCGAATTCTTGGCCAGGCTGCCCGACGGCGCAGTGGTCGTCAACGCTGGTCGGGGCGGTTCAGTCGATACCGACGCACTCCTGGCAGAGCTGACCTCCGGCCGGCTCCGCGCCGCGCTCGACGTCACCGATCCGGAGCCGCTTCCTGCGGGCCATCCCCTGTGGTCGGCGCCCGGCCTCCTGCTCACACCGCACGTTGCCGGGAGTACCGACGGAGCATGGCAGCGGGCGTGGGTCATCGCGCTCCGGCAGATCGAGGTCTTCGCCGGCGGTGGCATTCCACCGAACCTCGTCGCGGGTCCCTGAGCGCCGACTGGCTCATCCTGATCGAGAACGTTGCCGCTGCACGGCCTGGTGCGCGATGATGCCGCCCATGCGCAGATTGGATCCCCCGTCGCTTCGCTCGCCCAAAGCCTCTTTTCGAATGTCCATGCTGGTCGTCGTCGCGGGCCTGGTCACCGCGACCGCCTGCGCTCCCGCCGACGACAAGTCGGCGGCTCCCGCGCCGGCGGAGAACTGCAGTAAGGACTCGCTGACGACGTTGGCCAAGGGGTCCATCACCTTCGGCACCGACCAGCCGGCCTACCCGCCGTGGTTCGTCGACGACGACCCCGCCAATGGCAAGGGCTTCGAATCCGCGGTCGCCTACGCCGTCGCCGGGAAGCTCGGCTACGCAAAGGAGGACGTGAAATGGGTGCGGGTGCCGTTCAACGCGGCCATCGCGCCGGGCCCAAAGACGTTCGACGCCAACCTCAATGAGTTCTCGATCACCGACGAACGCAAGCAGGCCGTCGACTTCTCCTCGCCCTACTTCAACGTCACCCAGGCGGTCGTCGCGGTCAAGTCGTCGCCTGCGGCCCAGGTGAAGGACCTCGCAGGGCTCAAGGGCCTCAAACTGGGCGCCCAAGTCGGCTCGACCAGCTACACCGCCGCCCAAGCCCTCGATCCCAGCGTCGCGGTGTTCAACAACAACGACGACGCCAAGGCCGCGCTGACGAACGGTCAGATCGATGCGCTGGTACTGGATCTGCCGACGGCGTTTGCGGTACAAGCCGAACTGGCCGACGGGGTCATCGTCGGCCAGCTGCCCGCCGGCAACGAGGAGGCCGAACAGTTCGGCATCGTTCTGGACAAGGGCAGCCCGCTCACGGAGTGCGTGTCCAAGGCCGTCGACGATCTCGGCAATGCCGGCGAGTTGTTCAAACTGCAGAAGGTGTGGCTCACCGGCGCCGGTAACGCGCCCGTCCTTTCGTGACCACGGGCACGATCGACAGGGTCGCCTACCGGCGGTCCCGGGCCCGGCGGTCGACGCTGACCGCGCTCTTGTCGACCGTGGTGTTCGCCGCGGTGCTGCTGTTCGTGGTGACGTCGTCACCGGGCTGGTCACGGGTCCAGGATTCGTTCTTCAACTTGCGGATCGGCTGGGACAGCCTGCCCGCACTGCTGGAGGGGCTGTGGCTGAACATTCGAGTACTCGTCGTCTGCGAACTGTTGGTCCTGATCTTCGGGCTCGGAATTGCCGCGGTGCGATCACTGCGCGGCCCGGTGTGGTTTCCGGTGCGGGCCTTGGCAATCGGATATGTCGATCTGTTCCGTGGCCTGCCCCTGCTGATCTGCCTGTACCTCGTCGGGTTCGGTCTGCCCGGGCTGCGACTGCAGGGCATTCCGACGAACCCGGTGCTGCTCGGTGGCCTTGCGCTGGTGTTGATCTACACCGCCTACGTCGCCGAGGTCTTCCGGGCGGGCATCGAGTCGGTTCATCCGTCGCAACTGGCCGCCGCCAAGTCCATCGGGCTCAACTATCGGCGCACGATGCGACTGGTGGTGCTCCCCCAGGCGACGCGCCGGGTGACGCCGGCGCTGCTCAATGACTTCGTCGCGCTGCAGAAGGACTGCGGTCTGATCTCGGTGCTCGGTGCCGTCGACGCGGTGCGGGCGGCACAGATTCAGGCGGCCACCACGTACAACTTCACGCCATATGTCGTGGCCGGCCTGTTGTTCATCGCGCTCGCGGTGCCTTCGGCGCGGCTCGCCGACTGGGCGGCAGGGCGTGTGGCGAGCCGGCAGGGCGCGGTATGACACCGGTGCTGTCGGTCCGGGGGCTGGTCAAGGCCTACCACGACCGTGCTGTGCTCGACGGCATCGACCTCGACGTCGACGAGCATCAGGTCGTGGTGCTGATCGGAGCGTCGGGGTCGGGAAAGTCGACGCTGCTGCGGTGCATCGACCTGCTCGAGGACATCGACGACGGCCAGATCCTGCTCGACGGCCGCGACATCAGCGACCCGCGCATCGATGCCGACGCCGCCCGGCAGGCGATGGGCATGGTGTTCCAATCGTTTAACCTGTTCCCCCACATGACCGCACTGGCCAACGTCGCGCTGGCTCCCCGGGTGGTGCACGGTTCGACGCGCAAGGACGCCCAGGACCGCGGCCGCGAACTGCTCGCCCGGGTCGGCCTTGCCGAGAAGGCGGATGCCTACCCGGACAAGCTGTCCGGTGGGCAGCAGCAACGGGTGGCCATCGCCCGCGCACTGGCCTACGAACCGCGGCTGTTGCTGCTCGACGAGATCACCAGCGCGCTGGACCCGGAACTGGTCGGCGAGGTGCTTGCCCTCGTCGGGGAGTTGGCGGCGAGTGGGCGCACCATCGTGATGGCCACCCACGAGATGGCATTCGCCCGCGAGGTGGCCGACACGGTGTGCTTCCTCGACAACGGCCGCATTGTCGAATCAGGTTCGGCCAGTGCGGTTTTGACCGAATCTCAGCACGACCGGACCCGCCTTTTCCTGCAGCGGTTCACCGACCGACAGGCCTAGAACGGGCTGCTGTTCGCCTGCCACCGAGCCGATTCCGGCCGCGGGCCGAAGCGCCGAATGTAGTCCTCGTGCATGTGCGCGTCCTTCCTGCGCTTGAGCACGTCGACCAGATTCGGATCCAGATCGTGCTGGACGAGGCGGTATCGGCGCCACACCTTGTTCAGCGCAAGCGCCATGAGCAACGTCCAGATGTAGATCGGTGCCGTCATCTCGAGGTGCACGTAGAGCGTGGCAGGAATCAACCAGAACGGAGCGAGGACCAGAAGCGGCGGTATTGCCATCCGGACCATGTTTCGGCGGACGGCTCCAACGCCAGCGAGATCGTGGGACACCCACGTCTTCATCGAATCGGGCAGGCGACGTCCGTACGAGTAGGTGACGCACTGCCGGGGGGTGGGGCGGTTGGTGGTCATGATGCCTTCAGTTGTTTCGATGTTCAGGCGTCGAGGGCGCCTGCCGCGATCGCGGCGGAGTTGATCCGGGTGAGAACCCGGCGAAGTTCTTCGAGTTCGGTCAACTCGACGCCGAGGCGTGCGACGACGGCTGGCGGGATCTCGAGTGCCTGGCGACGCAGGGCGGTCCCGGCTTCGGTGAGCTCGATGTGGGTCGAGCGTTCGTCGGCGACGCTTCGGGTGCGGGTGATGAAACCGAGCGCGTCCAGTCGCTTGAGCATCGGCGACAGCGTTGCCGAATCCAGTTGCAGCGCCGAGGCGATCTGCTTGACCGACAACGGAGTTCGGTCGGCGTCGGTCGCCCGCTGGTGGTCCCAGAGCGCCAGCATCACCAGGTACTGCGGGTGGGTCAGGCCCAACGGTTCCAGCAGTGGGCGGTAGACGGCCAGAACGGCCCGGTTGGTGACCGCAAGGGCGAAGCACACCTGCTGTTCGAGGGCGAGCTGGTCGACGTCATCCGCCGTTGTCGTGGGCATGACTTAATAGTACACAAGTAGTTAGTGTCCTAGCAATATTACTACACTCACACTGCAGCCCCCGATGGGAGACTTCGTTCGTGTCCCTCCCTCACGAGCAGTCCCTCTCTCATGAGCAGTCGACGTTCGACGTCGACGCGATCCGCAGGTGCTTCCCTGCGCTCAGCACCGGCACCGCGTACTTCGACGGGCCCGGCGGCTCGCAGACGCCCACCGCCGTAGCCGACGCCATCCGCGACGCCATGCTTCGCCCGTTGGCGAACCGTGGGCACAACACCACCGCCGAACGCAATGCCGAAGAGATCGTCGTGCAATGCCGCCTCGCTCTCGGCGATCTGCTCAACGCCGATCCCGACGAGGTGATCTTCGGGCGGAGCATGACGGCGCTGACCTTCGATCTGTCGCGGACGCTGTCGGCACAGTGGAGTCCTGGCGACGAGATCGTCGTGACGCGCCTTGACCACGACGCCAACGTCCGGCCATGGGTGATCGCTGCCGCCAACGCGGGCGCCGTCGTCAGATGGGTGGACTTCGACCCAGAGACCTCCGAACTACCCGTGCAAAAGATCGAGGCGCAGCTCAGCGAGCGCACCCGCCTGGTCGCCGTCACCGCCGCGTCCAACCTGATCGGCACGATGCCCGATGTCCGCACCATCGCGGCGCGCGCCCATGCCGCCGGAGCACTGCTGTACGTCGACGGCGTGCACTACACCGCCCACAGCACAGTCGACTTCCGGGATCTCGGCGCCGACTTCTTCGCCTGTTCGCCGTACAAGTTCCTTGGCCCGCACTGTGGTGTGGTCGTGGGCAAACGCGACCTTCTCGCCGAGTTGCGGCCCGGCAAGCTGTTGCCGGCCACCGACCGGGTGCCCGAGCGATTCGAACTCGGCACGCTGCCCTACGAGCTGATGGCGGGCACCACCGCGGCCGTCGACTTCCTCGCGGGCATGACGAGTGCGCCGGGGAGTCGCCGAGCGCGGCTGGTCGCGGCCATGAGTGCCCTCGAGCACCACGAGGACGCGCTGCGTCAGCGGATCGAGGCCGGCCTGCGACAGCTGCCCGCGGTGACCATCCACTCGCGCGCTGCGCGGCGGACACCGACGTTGCTCATCACCGTCGCCGGACACGACTCCGCAGCGATCAGCGGGGCGCTTGCGCAGCACGACATCAACGCGCCCGCTGGTTCGTTCTACGCCTACGAGGCATCGAGATTCCTCGGGCTTGGCGAGGCCGGTGGCGTGCGGATCGGCTTGGCGCCCTACAACTCCGCGGACGACGTCGATCTGCTGATACGCGTACTTGCCTCGATTCTCAAGCACGTCGTCTGACATACATAGCCTGGGATATATAGGTATCCACTAGATGCCGAGTTGTCGGCAGCCTGCTCGAGCGAACTGCTCACAGGCGAAATCAACTGTCCAACAATGGTTTTCATCTCATATGCATTGGGCGCACCTTGTGGCAGCCGAACAGACTGGGACGTTGCGCGACCAGCGCAGACCACGCGAACACCAACGACGGCCAAGTTATTCCTGTGAATTGACTGTCCCACGCACTGAGTACGCTCCGATTGCCACTACATAGGGTGGGTGATATAGATACGGAGTGGGAAATCCGCCTGGCGACGAAGACGCCTTCGACTACGTCGGCGAGTTTCTCGATCAGGCCTTGGACCTGACCGCGCGGTTTCTCAGCGATCGCGCCGAGTTGAGTGCGTCCGCTGCGTTCGTGCTGAACCGGGTGTGCCGCGAAGGCCCCGTTCGACTAACGACGCTGGCAGCCAAGGAAGCGGTCAGCCAACCCTCGATGACCCAGCTGATCCAGAGACTGGAGCGCCTGGGCTTCGTGACCAGGCTCCCCGACCCCGACGACGGGCGCGCCACCCTCATCGGCGTGACGCCACACGGTCAGACGATGCTCGACGATCGGAAGCGCGTCCGTCGGGCACGCCTTGCGGTCTTGATGACGACGCTGACACCGGACGAGTCATGCGCGCTGCAGGTTTCGGCGCGGGTCGCATATCCCGTGCTGTGTCAGCTCGCCGAAAATGCAGACTGTTCGCCGGAAGATCTTGCGACGCAGCCAGAAGATCAGCGAGAGGTATGCGAGTGAGAAGTATTCCAGTAGGTCGCTGGCTGAAGAAGATATGGATCCCGTTGGTTCTCATCGTCGTACTGGCGATCTCGGGCCTCGTCGTTTCCCGTCTGCACAAGATGTTCGCGTCCCAGGATCTCAATGCCAACGCCGGTTCGGGCATCGAGATCGTCCAGTTCAACCCGAAGGTCATGGTCTACGACGTGTACGGCCCGCCGGGCAGCACCGCCCAAATTGGCTACTTCGACCCGGATGCCAACGTGCACTCGATCACTGCGACCCTGCCGTGGTCGGTCACCTTGTCGACGACGTTGCCGTCCGTCAGCGCAAGTCTCGTCGCGCGGAGCGACACTGATCAGATTGGATGCCGCGTCACCGTGAACGGAACCGTCCGTGAGGAGCAATCCGCCAATGGGGTCAACGCCCAGACGTACTGCCTGGTGAAGTCCGCATGACGCACGCGACCCCGCCGGCCGAGACCGACGAGCACCCCAAGCGCCCGTTCTTTCCACACATGCTGCGCATCCTTGCGCTGCCGATCGTCCTGTTTTGGGTGTTCGTCGCCGTCGTGGTGAACGTGACCGCCCCCCAACTCGAGACCGTTGGCGAACTCCATTCGGCCCCAATGGCTCCCGAAGACGCGCCTTCGATGAAGGCGATGAAGTTGATGGGCGGCAACTTCCACGAGTTCGACTCCAACAGCACGATCATGATCGTTATCGAGGGGCAGCAGCCCCTCGGTCCAGACGCGCACGACTACTACAACGAGATCATCCGCAAGCTGTATCAGGATCCCAAGCACATCCAGCACATCCAGGATTTCTGGGGTGACACGCTGACGGCCGCCGGTGCGCAGAGCGCCGACGGCAAGGCCTCCTACGTGATGATCAACCTTGCCGGCGAGCAGGGCCAGACGTTGGCCAACGAAGGCGTCGACGCCGTGCGCAAGGTCATCGATGAAACGAAGGCCCCGCCGGGCGTGCAGGCCTACGTCGCAGGGCCGGCCGCGCTCACCAACGACTTGCACGTCATCGGCAACGCCAGCCTCGCCCAGATCACAGTGATAACCCTCGTCGCGATCGCGTTCATGCTGCTGGTCGTCTACCGCTCGATAGTGACCACGCTGATCCAGCTCTTCCTGACGTTTCTCGGGTTGCTGACCGCGCGCGGAGTTGTCTCGGTGCTGGCCACCCACGGCGCCTTCGGGCTGACGACTTTCGCCGGGAACATCCTGACGATGCTCGCAATAGCCGCGGCCACCGACTACGGCATCTTCATCTTCGGCCGCTACCGCGAGGATCGCGGGTTGGGTCAAGATCGCGATGACGCCTACTACGCCACCTTCAAGTCCGTCGCGCCCGTCATCGTGGGGTCGGGCCTGACCATTGCCGGTGCCACCTACTGCCTCAGCTTTGCGCGGCTGCCCTACTTCTCCACCATGGGCGCCCCAGTCGCGATCGGCATGGTCGTGGTCGTGGCGATTGCGGTCACGCTCGGCCCGGCCATCCTCTTCCTGGGTAGCCGGATTGGCCTATACGAATCCAAACGCCCTCCTCAGAGCCGGTTTTGGCGACGGGTCGGCACCACGGTGGTGCGCTGGCCGGCACCAGTCTTCGTGGCGAGCCTGTTCGTGGTGCTGATCGGCCTCGTCGCGATTCCGGGCTACAAGCCGGCCTACAACGACCGCTACTACATGCCGGCCGACGCGCCCACCAACATCGGCTTCGCCGCCGCCGACCGGCACTTCTCCGAAGCCCGAATGAACCCCGACATCCTGATGGTCAACGCTGATCACGACATGCGGAACCCCGCCGACATGCTGGTGCTGAACGCGATCGCCAGGAACGTCATGCACACCGAGGGCATTGCGATGGTGCAGAACATCACGCGGCCGTTGGGCATTCCGATCCAGCACAGCTCGATTCCCTTTCAGACGAGCGTTCAGGGCCAGACGAGCAACATGAACCTGCCGTTCCAGCGGGCTCAACTGGACACCATCAAGAAAACGGTCGACGCGACGAACGTCTCGATCGACATCTTGGAGAGGCAGTATCAACTCTCGCTGCAGCAAACCGCGCTGACACAGGACTCAGCGGCCAAGTCGCGGGATCTGCTCGCGACCACCGCGGAACTGCGAGACCACATCGCGGACTTCGATGACGAGTTCCGGCCGCTGCGCGCCTACTTCTACTGGGAACCGCACTGCTACGACATCCCCATGTGCTTCGCGATTCGTTCCCTCTTCGATTCCCTCGACGGGATCGACAAACTGACCGATCAGACGGGTGCGGTGCAGGGCAACACCGACCAACTGGCGGACCTCGCTCCGAAGCTGACGGCACTTCTTCCGCAGACCATCGCGAGCATGAAGCAGAGCAGGGACCTGTCGCTGGCGTCGTACAACTCTCAGAAGGCCCTGCTCGACCAGTCGGAGGCCACCAACGACACCGCGCTGGCGTTGGGCGCCGCCTTCGATCAGGCCAAGAACGATGACCTGTTCTATCTGCCGCCGGAAGCGTTCCAGAACCCCGACTTCGAGCGCGGGCTGAAGATGTTCCTCGCACCGGACGGCAAGTCCGCGCGCATGTTCATCACCCACGAAACCGACCCCGCGACCGTCGAGGGCATCGCCAGGGTCGATTCCGAACGCAAGGCCGCGCAGGACGCCATAAAGATGACCTCGCTCTCCAACGCCAAGATCTACCTGGGTGGGGTCGCGGCCACCTACAAGGACATGTCCGACGGCGCCGAGTACGACCTGATGATCGCCGTGGTGTCGGCCCTGACGCTGATCTTCATGATCATGCTCATCCTGACCAGAGCCGCGGTGGCAGCGCTCGTCATCGTCGGAACGGCGGCCAGCTCGATCGCCGCATCATTCGGCATCTCGGTGCTGCTCTGGCAGGACCTCTTCGGTATTCAGGTGCAGTGGCTGGTCATGCTGATGTCCGTCATCATCCTGCTGGCGGTGGGATCGGACTACAACCTGCTGCTGGTGTCCCGGTTCAAGGACGAGATCCATGCCGGGTTGAAGACCGGCATCATCCGCTCCATGGCAGGCACGGGTGGCGTGGTGACATCCGCCGGGCTGGTCTTCGCGGCCACCATGGCGGCGATGTCATTCAGCAAGCTGATCGTGCTGGCCCAGATGGGTACCACCATCGCGATCGGGCTCTTGGTGGACACCTTGATCGTGCGCTCCCTGCTGATGCCGTCGATCGCGACGATGCTCGGGCGATGGTTCTGGTGGCCGCTGGTCGTCTACCCCCGCGGCGACAATCACTTCCGGAAACCGCAACCGCCGCCTCCGCCAAGCGAGGAGTCGGACACCGCGCCGGTGCCGGTGCAGGCGTAGGTCGGGCTTCGGGGCATAGACGCCCGCGTATGCAGTCCGGACGGCAAACCATGGATCGTCTCGGCGATCGCCGGTTGACTGACGAACATGCGTATCAGCCCATTCGTCATCCTGACCAGCATCACCGCCATCGCCAGCGCCGCCGCAGGCGGAATGATGTACGTGTTTTCCACCTTCGTCATGCAAGGCCTAGATCGCACCGGGCCCGTCGAGGCGATCACCGCGATGCGCGGCATCAACGCCGAGGCGAACGCCAGCGCACCGTTCCTCCTGGCGTATCTCGGTGCGGCGGTGCTGGCGTTCGTGGTCGGCGTCATCGCCGTCGTCCAGCTGGGCAGGCCGGGGAGACGCTGGGTACTGATCGGTGCCGTCTTCGGGGTCCTTGCGGCGATCATCACGATGGCCTTCAACGTCCCGCTGAACGACCACCTCGACAGCGTCGACCCGCAGGGTCTATCCGCGGGCGACGCCGCCGGCGAGTGGCTGGCGTACTACCAGCCGTGGACGGCGTGGAATCACGTCCGGACGATCACCGCGTTCGTCGCGGCAGCCTCGATGTTGATCGGCCTGCTCCAGGATCGCGCCGACGCATCGGCACGGCCGTGAGCAACCGACCCGCGTACTTGAGTTTCGGCCTGGCCTTGCTGGTCGGCTTCGGCGCGCTGTTCCTCGTCATCACCGCGCTGAGTGAGGCGCTACAGGATCAGCAGGTGCCCGCGCTGCTGTGGCCGACTGGATCCGGTCTCGTCATCGGGCTGGTCTATCTCGCAGGAGGGATCGCCCATCGTGACGTCCTCCAATATGGGCTCGGCGGCTGGCTTGCCGTGACGTCTCCGGCCGCGTTGTTCCTAGAGGGAGCGAACGTGTACTGGGCCTTGGCCCTAGCCGGCGGAGTGGCCTATCTGGTCGCTGCGGTGCTGGAGCCGTCCGCGGTCAGCCCGACGGTCGACGTCGGCGTCGCGCCGGCGCTCATGACCAGGCCGTAGAGCGGTCCACCCCAGGCGTGCAGGCCGCTCGCGGTAGGTGCGTACGAGGTGTGAATAGCGATGTCGGCGGCCGTCACCTTGGGTGAGTCGGGGACGGAGTCGCACACCGGGTCGCCGATGTCGCAGACGCTGACGGTGCGGGTACCGATCTCGGGCGGCAGCGGCGAGGTCGGCGCGGAAGCCAGGAACGAGTGCTCTTGTGCAACGCCCTTGCCAAGGCCACGCACTAGCGCCGTCGATCCCATGTTGATGGTGGTGTCGGTGGGTAGCCGGTCGCCGTCGGCGATCAGCAGCGCGGCGGCCATGTGCGGGTCGTCCGCGAGATCTTCCAGGTTGCGGTGGATCACCATGGCGCCCTGCGAGTAGCCGGCCAGCACCACCTTGGTGACGGGGCAGCGCTCGGTGAACGCCTCGAACTGGTCGGCGGCCGCATTGGTGCCGACCTTGACGCTGTCCATGAAGTGCATCCAGTCGCCAAGCCCGCCGTCCAGCGGTGCCGCGACGGCCGGGTACTGAACGGCCTCGGCGGTGATCGTCTGGCCGCTCGCGGCCAGTTCGGCCTGCAACTGCAGGTACGACTGGTAGACCACGGCGCCCATGCCGCCATTGGCTGTCAGGCCGGCACCGTCACGCTGGCCCGATCCGGCAGCGCCCATCCAGTGGAAGTCGCCGCACCCGGGTGCGGCCGCGGCGGTGCCCGTGGCCATTCCTGCCAGCGCCGTGCCTGCCACCAGAATGGCCAATCCAAGACGACGAATCACGATGAGTTCCTCCAACCCTGGCGGCAGCACGTGTGCGATTGCGCTACCGCGTCAACCCGGTTATCGGTCCCAGTACCGGTCTGCGTTACAGCTGTTACAACTGAGGTCTACTTCCAGGCGAATACTGGCTGCTCGAGCTCGTCGACCGGGTCATCCCGACCCTCCAGGCCCAGCCACCGCAATTGCAGCAGCACGGCACCCGTGGGTGCGTGGATGAGGTCGTTTCCCAATGGGATTTGCACGACAGGACGTGGGCTTTCCGGGATCGTGATGAACCGCGGCGAATCCTCGCGCATCAGTTGGTGCAGCCCCACCCGGTATACCGCCACCACCTCGTCGGGCGCGGGACGGAGGTCGAGCCGTCCGCTACCCCAGATCACCACCGGGGTGATGACGTATCCGGACCGGGTCGGATAGTCGTCGAGCAGTCCCAGCACGGCCGAGTCGGGCAGCACGACGCCAACCTCCTCGTCCAGTTCCCGCAGCGCGGCGTCGACCGCCGTTTCGCCGGGGTCGACGCGGCCACCGGGCAACGCCCACTGCGCGGCGTGCGAGCTGAGCCGGGACGCCCGGCGGCACAGAAGGAAGGCGGCGCCGCCGGAAACGTCGACCATGCGGCCGTCGAGGGACTCCGGCATGGGTCGCCCATCGATCCAGTCCTCGACGGGCGCCGGGTCCACCCTGTCCTCGCCGACCTCGGAGTCGACGAGGACCACCGCGACGGCCGCGTGCTTCTTCGTCGGGTCGGTCACGACGCGGCGGTCGTGGCCCGCCAGGTGCGTTTGGATTCGGTCGCGCAGCGCCACGTCGTAGGTGATCGTCACCGTTCGACCATATGCAGGGGCCGCAGGACGGCGGACAGGGCGTCGTCCAGGATGTCGAGGCCCGCATCCAGCTCTGCATCGGTGATGGTCAATGGCGGGGCGATGCGGAAGATCCCGCCCATGCCTGGCAACTGCACGATGTTCATGTGCAAACCGCGATCCAGGCAGGCGGCGGTGACCTGGCTTCCGAGGGCGTCGGCCGGCGTCTTCCTGGCCTTGTCGGTGACCAGTTCCATGCCCTGCAACAAGCCGCGTCCGCGGACGTCGCCCACCTCTTCATATCGGTCGCGCATGCCGTCCAGCCGGGTCGCGAGCCGTCGGCCGAGAGCCGCGGCCCGTTCGACGAGCCCGTCCCTGTTGACGACGGTGAGCACGGTCAGGGCGACGGCTGCCGCGAGGGGATCCGACACGTGCGTGGTGAAGAACAGGAATCCTCGCTCGTGGCAGACGCTTTCGATCTCCTCGCTGGTGACGACGGCGGCCACCGGCAGCCCCGCGCCCAGGGTCTTCGACAGTGTCAGCAGGTCCGGGATGATGCCGTCCTGCTCGAACGCATACATCAGTCCAGTGCGACCGATCCCGGTCTGTGCCTCGTCGACGATCATCAGCATGCCGCGCTCGACGCAGAGTTCCTTGAGCCGGCGCAGGTATCCCGGCGGCGGCTCGATGATCCCGCCGGAGGACAGGATCGGTTCGATCAGGCACGCTGCCAAGCTGCCCGACGATTGCGCATCGACGGTCGCGAACCCGTACTCGAGCTCGGATTGCCAGTCGTAGGTTCCGTCGGCGTGACGGAACGGCGAGCGGTAGCCGTTCGGTGTCGGCAGCGTGAGATTGCCCGGCATCGGGGGTCCGTAGCCTCGCCGCCCAGCGCTGAACGTGGCCGAGGCCGCACCCGACGTCATTCCGTGCCAGGACCGGTCGAAGGAGACAACTTCGTACTTGCCGGTGTAGAGCTTCGCCATCTTGATGGCCGCCTCATTCGACTCCGCCCCGGTAGTGAGGAGCAGAACCTTGCTCAGCGAGTCGGGCAACGTCGCGGTCAGCCTTCTCGCGAGTTGCACCACTGGGACGCTGAGCATTCCGCTGTGCAGATGATCGAGGGTTTCCACCGCCGTCGTCACCGTCTCGACGATGTCGGGATGTGAATGCCCGAGGATCGAGCTCATCTGCCCAGAGGTGAAGTCCAGGATTGCGTTTCCGTTTTCGTCGTAGACGTAGCTTCCGTTGGCCCGCTTGATGATTCGTGGGACGAACGCCGACCCGTAGCGCACCACGTGACGCTCGGCGTCCTGCCAGAACTGCTCGGTGTCCACCAGGCTCCTCTCGTTGCTTCGCTTGACGACCCTGTCACTTAGTGACACAGTAGGTCATGTCACTTAGTGACACGACAGGAGAGGTGGTCGCCATCGTCGACAATGCCCCCGCGCGGCTCGCTGTCTCCAGGCACGCCTGCGCGCTGTTCTGGAAACACGGGGTCACCGGGACCAGTGGCGACGACATTGCCTCTGCTGCAGGGCTTTCCACGCGCACCATCTGGCGATACTTCCGATCGAAGGAGAGTTGCGTCGAACCGGTCCTCGCCAAATCGCTGGACCGATTCCTCGCCGTGGTGGACCGGTGGCCAGCCGAGTTGTCCCTCGGAGATCACCTTGCCGCAGACGCCGTCACGCACCCTCTGACACCCCAGGACATCGACGACGAGATCGGTGCGATGCGGATCGCCACCATGACGGCGTCGGAACCCGCCTTGCGCACCGCCTACCTGATGGTCCACGACGAGATGGAACGCGGGCTCATTCCCGTTGTCGCCAAACGGCTTTACCGTTCCGAGGACGACCTGATCGTTCGACTCTGCGCGGCGGCAGTCACCGGCGCGCTGCGCGTCATCGACGAGGACGTCAGCAGGGCCATCGTCGTCGACGAGACCGAGGTCAGCCAGAGCGAGGCGTTGTCACTGATCGACCGCGCCATCCTGGAGGCCACCAACGGTCGCTTCGGAGGACCTGTCACGGCCTGATTACCGATCTCCAACCACCACCTACGAACTCAAGGAGTCGCATGACCCTGCCCGAAATCATCCCCGTAGAAGCACTCTTCGATTCGCCCGTCCGCGCCGGTGCATCGATCTCACCCGATGGAACCAAGATCGCCTACCTGGCGCCGTGGAAGAACCGGCTCAACGTCTGGGTGCAGACGATCGATTCGGACGACGACGACTCGCGCTGCGTCACCGCCGACGACAACCGCAGTGTGTACATCCACCAATGGACCGACGACCCTCGGTGGCTGCTGTACTACCAGGACGGCGACGGCGACGAGAACTGGCACCTCTACCGAGTCGACCTGGACGATCCGGCCGCTCCCGCAGTCGATCTCACACCGTTCCCCGGAGCCAAGGCCGTCCCGCTTGACGAAGCGAGGAAGGGCAGGGTCGTCGTCGGGATCAACAAGCGGACCATCGAGCTGTTCGACCTGTACGAAGTCGACATCGCCACAGGAGAACTCACCCTGCTCGCCGAGAATCCAGGCCACGTCGCGTCCTGGCTCTGCAGCCGCAACGGCGACCTACTCGCCACGGCGTTGACGGCCGACGGCGACGTCGAGCTGTCGAGATGGGACAAGGACACACGTACGTTGCATGCGGTGGCGGTGTTCGACGGCACCGACTATCCGATGAGCGTGTACCCGATGGTGATCACGCCCGACGGCACCGGTGTCTGGCTCGGTTCCAACCGGGATTCCGACCGCACCCGCCTTGTCCGGCTCGACTTGGCCACCGGCACGGAGACCGAGGTGGACAGTCACCCGACGTTCGACCTCGACACGCACTATGGAGGCCATGGGCCGCTCATCCAGAGTCGGCGGACCGAGGAACTGATCGGGGCGAGGTATCTCGGTGAGCGGCAGGTGATTCACGCGCTGGACCCGGATTTCGCCGCCGTCCTGGAAAACGTGGAGAAGCTGTCCGACGGAGACATCGGCGCCATCTCCTCCGACGAGAGCGAGCAGCGCTGGCTCGTCAGCTTCATCGACGATCGCGAGCCCGGCCTCACCTATCTCTACGACCATTCCACGGGTGAGAGTCGGCTGCTCTTCCGGCCGTATCCGGATCTGGATCCCGAAGCGCTGGCTCCAATGACACCGGTGACGATCCCATCCCGTGACGGGCTGCAACTCCACTCGTATCTGACGTTGCCCGTCGGGATCGAGCCCAAGGGGTTGCCATTGGTCCTGCTCGTCCACGGCGGCCCGTGGGCACGCGACACCTGGGGGTATCAGCCCGACGTGCAGCTGTTGGCCAACCGCGGATATGCGGTGCTACAGGTCAACTTTCGCGGCTCGACCGGTTACGGCAAGGCGTTCGTCAAGGCTGCCATCGGAGAATTCGCGGGCAGGATGCACGACGATCTGATCGATGCCGTGAACTGGGCCGTCAAGGAGGGCTACGCAGATCGCGATCGCGTCGGGATCTTCGGCGGCTCCTACGGCGGATACGCCACATTGGTCGGCGTCACCTTCACCCCTGACCTCTTCGCCGCGGCCATCGACTACGTCGGAATCTCGAACCTCGCGAACTTCATGCGGACCCTGCCCGCCACGGCCAGGCCGCACTTGGCCAACAACTGGCACCTGTTCGTCGGAGATCCTTCCGATCCGGTCCAGGAGACCGACATGCTGGCCCGCTCACCGATCACTCGCGTGGATCAGATCCGCACCCCGCTACTGGTGGTCCAGGGCGCCAACGACACTCGAGTCGTGCAGACCGAATCCGACAATCTCGTCGAGGCACTGCGCGCCCGGGGAGTCGAGGTCGAGTACATGGTCAAGACCGACGAAGGGCATGGCTTCCTGAACCCGGAGAACCAGATCGACATGTACCACGCCGTCGAGCGCTTCCTCGCCGAGCACCTTGGCGGTCGGGCACTCAACCCGTAGCAGCTCGACACGAAGCAGGTGCCCGTGTCGATGGTGGCGTCGATGTCAGGCACGCTGGTCCCCACGATGTCCCTCCTCTCACCGCCGAACGCCGACCCCGACGAACTGTTCGCCTCCTTCGCCGCATGGGCCGAGACGAACGGCACGGCCCTGTACCCGGCGCAGGAGGAGGCGCTGATCGAGCTGGTCAGCGGGGCGAACGTGGTTCTTGCGACGCCGACCGGGTCGGGCAAGTCGCTGGTCGCGACCGGTGCGCTGTACGCAGCGCTGGCGGCGGGCCGTCGCAGTTACTACACCGCACCGATCAAGGCGCTGGTCAGCGAGAGGTTCTTCGCGCTGTGCGACGTGTTCGGCGCGGCGAACGTCGGCATGCTCACCGGGGACGCGTCGGTGAATCACGAGGCGCCGATCATCGCCTGCACGGCGGAGGTGCTGGCCAACATCGCGCTGCGCGAGGGTGCCGACGCAGACATCGGGTTGGTGGTGATGGACGAGTTCCACTTCTACGGCGACCCGGACCGCGGCTGGGCCTGGCAGGTGCCGCTGCTGGAACTGCCGAACGCCCAGTTCCTGCTGATGTCGGCGACGCTCGGCGACGTCACGTTCCTGCGCGAAGACCTGACCCGGCGCACCGGCCGCCCGACGGCGTTGGTCGCCAATGCCGAGCGCCCGGTACCGCTGCACTACTACTACGCGACGACGCCGATGCACGAGACGATCCAGGATCTGCTCGACACGAAGCAGGCGCCGATCTACGTCGTTCACTTCACGCAGGCCTCCGCGCTGGAACGGGCGCAGGCACTGATGAGCGTCAACGTCAGCACCAAGGAGGAGAAGGCGGCGATCGCCGAGCTGATCGGCGCGTTCCGATTCTCTACGGCCTTCGGCACGACGCTGTCGCGGCTGGTCCGGCACGGCATCGGCGTGCACCACGCCGGGATGCTGCCCAAGTATCGGCGGCTGGTGGAGCAGCTGGCACAAGCCGGCCTGCTGAAGGTCATCTGCGGCACCGACACGCTCGGCGTCGGCATCAACGTCCCGATCCGCACCGTCGTGTTCTCCGCCCTGTCGAAGTACGACGGTGTTCGCACCCGCCTGCTGCAGGCCCGCGAGTTCCACCAGATCGCCGGACGGGCTGGCCGCGCAGGCTATGACACCGCGGGCACCGTGGTCGTACAGGCGCCCGACCACGAGGTGGAGAACCTCAAACAGTTCGCCAAGGTGGCCGACGACCCGAAGAAGCGACGAAAGCTGGTGCGCCGCAAGGTACCCGAGGGCATGGTGCCGTGGAGCGAGTCGACCATGACCCGGCTCGTCGAGGCGACCCCCGAGCCGTTGACGAGCAACATGAGGGTGTCGACGGCGATGATCCTCGACGTCGTCGACCGGCCCGGCGATCCGTTCATCGCGATGCGCAGGCTGCTCACCGACAACCACGAACCACGCAAGCGGCAGCTCAAGCACATCCGCGAGGCGGTCGGCATCGCGCGCTCACTGCTGCAAGCCGGAGTGCTCGAGCACCTTGATGCACCCGAGCCCGACGGAAGGCGATACCGGCTGACCGTCGACCTGCCACCCGACTTCGCGCTCAACCAGCCGCTGTCGACGTTCGCGCTCGCTGCCGTCGACGTGCTCGACCCGGCGTCGGAAACCTATGCGCTGGACGTGGTCTCGGTCATCGAGGCCACACTGGAGGACACCCGCCAAATCCTGGCCGCACAACTGAACAAGGCAAGGGGCGAGGCCGTCGCCCAGATGAAGGCCGAGGGCATCGAATACGACGAGCGGATGGAGTTACTCGACGACGTCACCTATCCCAAGCCACTCGAGGAGCTCCTCGGCCACACCTTCGAGGTGTACCGGCAGAGCAACCCATGGGCCGCTGACGGCCAGCTGTCGCCGAAGTCCGTCGTACGCGAGATGTGGGAGCGGGCGTTCACCTTCCGGGAGTTCGTCAGCGTGTACGGGCTGACCCGCTCCGAGGGCGCGGTGCTGCGCTACCTCTCCGACGCCTTCAAGGCGCTGCGATCAGGAGTCCCTGCCGCCGCGCGCACCGAACAGCTGACTGACATCGTCGAGTGGCTCGGAGAGCTTGTCCGCCAAGTCGATTCGAGCCTGCTCGACGAGTGGGAGCAGCTCACCAGTCCAGACCAGCCGCTCGACGCGCCCGTGACGGTGCCGGCTCGCCCACGCCCGCTGACCGGGAACGAGCGGGCATTCACCGCGATGGTCCGCAACGCGCTGTTCCGCCGGGTGGAGCTGTTCGCACGGCGCCGCTGGTATGACCTCGGCGAGTTGGACGGCGCCTCCGGATGGACCGCGGAGCGGTGGGAAGAGGTCATCGGCGAGTACTTCGCCGAGCACGACGACGTGGGCATCGGCGCCGACGCCCGAGGCCCGGCCCTGCTGATCATCGACCGCCAACCCGGCGTGTGGCGAGTGCGCCAGATCCTGGACGACCCTGCGGGCGACCATGATTGGGGCTTCGACGTGGAAGTGGACCTGGAGGCGTCCGACGAGGAGGGCGCCGCGGTGCTGCGCGTCGTCGAGGCTGGTCGGATGGACTAGTCGTCCCCGGCCGCAACCAGGGAACGCAGGTGCACGGTGGGATTGTCCCTTTGGACGTTTTCGAGGCGCCACTTCGTGGAGAACACAGCCAGGACGACACCGTCGGTACGGGTGAACACCTCGACTGACGCCAGTTTCTGCAGAACCTCGGCACCGGCGGCGTCGGTGGCGCGGGCCACCGTGTACGGAAGTGGCTCAAGCTGAATCGGCGCACTGAATTCGGCAACCATCCGATGGCTGGCCACCTCGAACTGCATGGGCCCGACGGCGGCGAAGACAGGCGCCTGATCACCGCGCCGGTCCGAACGCAGCACCTGGATGACGCCTTCCTGGTCGAGCTGCTCGATCCCCTTCCGGAACTGCTTGTGCTTGCTCGGATCGGTGCCGCGCGCGACGGCGAAGTGCTCGGGGGAGAAGCTTGGGATCGGCGGGTACTGGACGGGGACGTCGACATAGAGCGTGTCGCCGGGGCGCAGAGCGTTGGCGTTGGCCAGTCCGATCACGTCGCCCGGCCACGCCGTGTCCAGCGTCGAGCGCTGCTGCCCGAAAACCGACTGCGCGTACTTGGTGACGAACGGCTTGCCCGTGGCGCCGTGGGTCAGGACCTCACCACGTTCGAAAGTGCCCGAGCACACCCGGGCGTACGCGATGCGATCACGATGGGCCGAGTCCATGCCCGCCTGGACCTTGAAGACGAAGGCACTGAACGGCGCAGCGGCTTCACGTCTGTTGCCCTCGACGTCGAGCTGCCCCCTCGGCGGCGGAGCGATCTGGACGAGCACGTCGAGGAGCTGGTTCACCCCGAAGTTGAGCACCGCCGAGGTGAAGAGCACGGGCGTCGACTCGCAGCCCAGGAAAGTCGCCGGGTCGTAATCGGATCCATCGGCCTCGAGGAGCTCGGACTCCTCGACCGCGCGATCCCAGTCGACGCCCGCCGAGTCGTGGGCGTCATCCGGGGCGATGTGCTCTTCAGGAGCGGCCTTGGCGCCACCCGCCGTGCGGGTGTACCGGATGAAATTTCCGGTGCGCCGGTCGAGGACACCCTTGAAGTCGCCTGCGACGCCGACCGGCCACGTCAGTGGGGTGGGACGAAGGCCGATGCGCGACTGGATCTCATCAAGGAGCTCGAGCGGGTCGCGGCCGGGGCGGTCCCATTTGTTGATCACCGTGATGATCGGGATCCGACGATGCCGGCACACCTGGAACAGCTTGAGTGTCTGCGGCTCGAGGCCCTTCGCGGCGTCGATGAGCATCACGGCGCAGTCCACGGCGGTCAGGACGCGGTACGTGTCTTCCGAGAAGTCGGCGTGGCCCGGGGTATCGAGCAGGTTGATGACGGCCGTTTCCCCGGTCTGGGTCTGGTACGGGAATTGCAGAGCCGTCGAGGTGATGGAGATACCGCGGGCCTTCTCCATCTCCATCCAGTCCGACACGGTGGCGCGGCGACCGGACTTGCCGTGGATGGCGCCGGCCTCGGTGATGGCCTTGGCATGCAGGACCAGGGCCTCCGTCAAGGTGGACTTGCCGGCGTCGGGATGGCTAATCACCGCGAACGTCCTACGACGTCGCGCTTCGGCGGAGATGCGGTCTGTCTGACGCCGAGGGGCGGCCGTCGACACACCCGAGGCTGTATCGGTCATTACATGTCGAGCTTATTGGCCGGAAGCGCAGAAACGATAATCGGGCAAACGCGCTGGTGGTCCACCGACAGGTCGAATCGAAGGCAATTGCGTGTGCGCAACCAGACGCGCGCTGCCTCCACCACCACCGTCGACGCCCGCGCGTACCGCTGCCCGGTTGGCGTTGGCTGGGGCAATGCCACGCCAGTCGCGGTAGCGCTACCTCAGATCGTCGGACCGTCCTGCCGCCAATCGGGACCACTGCGCCGTCGGGCGTCCGTTCAGCCGGAACTCGTCACCGTCGGGCACATACCGCTGTGGCCAGCCATCGGGTGAGTCCTCCCAGGTCTCCTGCCTGCCATAGACGGTGAGATCGAGAAGGTGATAGCTGGTCGCGCCCGCCTCGGTGCCACGGTTGGTGGTCCGATACGTCTCGAACACGCGATCGCCATCCCGCAGATAGGTCGCGTAACCGCCGAAAGACGTTTCACCGAGCAGACTCTCGATGGATTCGGCCGCCGAGTACCACGGCATCTGCCAACCCATGAAGTCGCGGTAGCGCGCGCTCTCGCCGTACGGACCCTCGCAGAACGTCGCGTAGGTGACGTCGCGACTGTGCAGGTACGACAGCTCCAGCGCATGTCCGGTGAAGAACGTGCACCCCTCGCACTGCTGCTCGGCGGGCTTGCCGTCGTGCCACATGTGAAAGTAGGCCAGCAGCTGCCGTCGTCCCTCGAATACCTCGATCAGCGGCACCGGCCCGTCGGGCCCGACCAGCGGGGCTCGTGCATCGACCTCGACCATCGGTAGTCGGCGCCGGGCCGCCGCAATCGCGTCCCCCTCGCGGGTATGTGCCTTCTCCCTCTCCAACAACCGATCCAGTTCTGCCTGCCACGCAGCCCTGTCGACGACGGTTGGCAATGGGTAATCGTCCGTATCCATGTTGGTATGGACCGGCTCGCCACGCAGAAGTCATCGCGGCAGGAGTGCCTGGGTGCCGAGGACGGCGAGGAGGGCGAGCCGCTCAGCGTCACTGCCAGTCCTAGGAAGACGGGTCTGCTGGCTGACTCGGCGACGTCAAGGCATCGTGGTGCCATGACGACGACACTGATCACCGGAGCCAACAAGGGCCTCGGCTTCGAGACCGCCCGCCAACTGATCGCCGCCGGACACACGGTCTACCTCGGCAGCCGGGACGCCGAGCGCGGGCACCAGGCCGCGGACGAGCTGGGCGCTCGGGCGGTCCAGATCGATGTCACCGACGACGCATCGGTGGAGGCTGCCGCGAGAGCAATCGAGGCCGACGGAGGGCTCGACGTCTTGGTCAACAACGCCGGGGTGGAAGAGCGCGGCCCGAACAACGTCGTGCTCGGCCCCGCCGACATCACCGCCGACGTGATGCGAAAGACATTCGAGACCAACGTCTTCGGCACCGTCCGCGTCCTGCACTCGTTTCTGCCGCTGCTGAACCGGTCCCCAAACCCCGTGGTGGTCAACGTGAGCAGCGGGCTAGCATCGTTGACGCGTCTCTCCGTCGCTCCTGCAGCCATCTATCCGGGCGTTGCCTACCCGGCGTCGAAGACCGCCGTGAACATGATCACCCTGCAGTACGCAAAGGCGTTCCCGCACATGCGAATCAACTCCGTCGAGCCCGGGTTCACCAAGACCGACCTGAACGGCAACACCGGCACCCAAACCGTCGAACAGGGTGCCGAGATCATCGTGCGGATGGCGCAGCTCGGCGCCGACGGACCCACCGGCGGGTACTTCGACGCACATGGCCCCCTGCCCTGGTGATGGGCAACGGGGAATACCGTGGTCGACGCGGGGGTTGACGCGACGGGGTCGATCGATAGGGATGGCGTATGAAAATCGGAATCTCCACGTTTGTCACCGATGACGGCATCGACTCGGTGTCGCTTGCCCGTGCGATCGAGGATCGGGGTTTCGATTCGCTGGTGATCGCGGAGCACACGAACATTCCGGCAAGCCGGGAGACGCCGTACCCGACGGGTGGCGAGTTGCCGGACATGTATTACCGGACGCTGGATCCGTTCGTCACCCTCGCCGCGGCGGCGGCCGTGACCTCGCGGATCGAGCTGTTCACCGGGATCGCCCTGCTCATCCAGCGCGACCCGATCATCACCGCGAAAGAGGCCGCGAGCATCGACTTGATCTCCGGCGGCCGGTTCACCTTCGGTGTAGGCGCCGGCTGGAACATCGAGGAGTTGCGCAACCACGGCACGGACCCCAAGACGCGCGGTGCTCTGTTGGACGAGCGCATCGAGGCGATCACGGCGCTGTGGACGACGGAACCCGCCGAATACCACGGCAAGTACGTCGACTTCGATCCGACGTACCTTCGGCCCAAGCCGGTTCAGAAGCCGCATCCGCCCATCTACATCGGCGGCAACTCCGATGCCACCGTCAAGCGGGTGATCCGGCACGACGCGGGGTGGATCGCCAACCCGTTCCCGGTGGAAGTGCTGAGCAAGCGGATCGGTCAGATGCGCGACGGCGCAGGCCATGACGTCCCGCTCGCTCAGTTCGGCACTCCCACCGACCTCGACTACTGGCGCGCCGTGGATGACCTGGGATTCGGCCAGATCGCGCTGCTCCTACCCACGAAGCCACTCGACGAATCTCTTCGACTGCTCGACGAGTACGCCGTGCTGGTGGATCGGTATCGCGACTAGCGAGAAGGAGCTGGCACCGCCCAGGCGCTGCCCTGCTCGCGGTCGAGCACCGTCTCGCCCTTGTTCTTGAGTCCGAACACGTACACCAGCAGGCTCACGGCGATCACCACCGTCACGTAGCCGATGAACAAGGTGATGTGATCCGGCTTGGCCGCCTGGTACAGCAACGGCGCCGTGCCACCGAACACCGAGTTCGCCAGCGCGTAGCCCAAACCCACACCCAGAGCCCGGATTTCGGCGGGGAACAGCTCCGCCTTCACGATGGCGTTGACCGACGTGTATCCGGTGATGATGACGTAGCCGACGGCCAGGATCACGAACGCCGTCACCGCTGAGGTGGTCTTCGGCAGGAACGTGAGAAGGACGTAGGTGTAGAGGACGCCACCAACGCCGAAGAAGATCAGCAGTGGCTTGCGTCCGATCCGGTCGCTGATGAGGCCGCCGACGGGCTGCAGCAGCATCAGGAAGATCAGCCCGAGCAGGTTGACCCACGTCGCCGTCAGCGCCCGGTCAGTCCCGAAGGTGGACTTGACGATTGCGGGTGCGTTGACGCTGTAGGTGTAGAAGGCGATCGTGCCGCCTGCCGTGATGAGGAAGACCAGAAGCAGGGGCCGCCAGTGCACGGTGAACAACGTCTTCATGGATCCCGCGTCGCGGTCCTTGCCCTCGCGGATGGACTCCAGGTGCGATTCGCTCAGCGACTCGTCCATCGAGCGGCGAATCCAGAGCACCACCAGCGCGGCGATGCCGCCGATGAAGAAGCCGATCCGCCACCCCCACGCCTTGAGGTCGTCGGTATCCAGGAAGTGCAGCGCGATGAGCAGCGTGAACTGCGCGAGAACGTGACCGCCGATGAGGGTGACGTACTGGAAGGACGACAGGAAGCCGCGCCGATTCGCGGTGGCCGCCTCGGACATGTACGTCGCCGACGTGCCGTACTCACCACCGGTGGCGAACCCCTGAACGAGCCGGGCGAAGACCAGGATCACCGCCGCCCACCATCCGATGATCTCGCGGGTTGGCATGACCGCAACCAGGAATGAGCAGCCCGACATGACGCTGATGCTGAGCATCAGCGAGGTCTTGCGGCCACGACGGTCGGCGAACCTTCCGAAGAACCACGAACCCACCGGGCGCATGAGGAAGGTGACCGCGAAGATCGCGTAGATGTACACCGTCGAGTTGGTGTCGTTCTTGTCGAAGAACTGTGCCTCGAAATAGCTCGCGAAGACCGTGTAGACGTAGACGTCGTACCACTCGACGAGGTTTCCCGCGGAGCCCCTGACCGTGTTGAGCACCGCCCGCTTGGTGCTCGTTTCAGCGCGTGTCGGACCGGTCGTCGCATCGCTCATTCTGGGACGGTAACGGATCCTACCCCGACCTCACAGCGGCTTTCCAGGTATGCAGCGGTGGGTAATGTCGGATTCATGGAGTACCGCAGCCTCGGACGTACCGGAATCCAAGTCAGCCCGTTGTGCCTGGGCGCAATGATGTTCGGCGGTTGGGGCGAACCCGACCACGACACGTCGATCGCCACCGTCCACGCCGCGCTGGATGCCGGCATCAACTTCATCGACACCGCCGACGTCTACTCGCAGGGCGAATCGGAGGTCATCGTCGGCAAGGCCCTTGCCGGCGGCAGACGCGACGACGTGGTGCTCGCCACGAAGGTCCACATGCAGATGGGCGTACCCGTCCTGTCGCCGGTAGGCACCAAGGGCGATCCCAACAAGCGCGGAAACTCGCGGCGCTGGATCGTCACCGAAGTCGAGAACAGCCTGCGCCGGCTGAACACCGACTGGATCGACCTGTATCAGATTCACCGCCCCGACCCCGACACCGACGTCGAGGAGACCCTCGGCGCTCTCACCGATCTGCAGCGGCAAGGCAAGATCCGCGCGTTCGGCTCATCGACGTTCCCCGCCCACCAGATCGTGCAGTCGCAATGGGCCAGCGAGCGGCGTGGTCTCGGCCGGTTCGTCACCGAACAGCCGCCCTATTCGCTGCTGGTCCGCGGGATCGAGGCCGACGTCCTGCCGGTGGCCCAGGAGTACGGGATGGGCGTGCTGCCATGGAGCCCGCTCGCCGGGGGCTGGCTCACCGGCGGCTACCGCAAGGACGCGGACCTTCCCGAATCCAGTCGCCGCACCCGAATGCCTGCCCGGTACGACATGTCCACTCCAGACAACCAGCGCAAACTCGACGCCGCCGACGCACTGGGCCGGCTTGCCGACGACGCCGGGCTGCCGCTGATTCACCTCGCCATTGCGTTCGTGATGCAGCATCCGGCGGTCACCGCGCCGATCATCGGCCCGCGCACC
Organism: Mycobacterium sp. AZCC_0083; assembly: GCF_014202335.1. GTDB lineage: Bacteria > Actinomycetota > Actinomycetes > Mycobacteriales > Mycobacteriaceae > Mycobacterium. The sequence continues at coordinate 267,869 of NZ_JACHGP010000005.1, forward strand.
CTCGACCATCTGAAGTCCCAGATCGGCGCGGCCGACGTCACGCTGTCCGCAGAGATTCTCGACAAGATCGACGAGATCGTGCCGCCAGGGTCGACGATCACGCGAACCGACCAGGGCTATCTGCCCCCGTCGTTGACCAACCCGTTCCTCAGGCGCCGCCGCAGCGCGTGACGTACCCCGTTTGCACCTGGCGGGCATACCGGCTTTCCTGGTGTGGTGCCTGATATGAATCGTCGCCACGCGATGTCCCTGGTCGGGGTCGCCACGCTGGCGGCCGCGATGCCCATGCCCGCCGCCGAGGCTGCGCCGCCCGCTACCTATCTCTTCCGCGATGAGTTCGACGGCCCCGCCGGCTCAGCCCCGGATTACTCCAAGTGGGAGCCCGCGCTGGAACGCGAGTCGATGGAGGACCCGACGTTCTGGGAGCTGCCCGCGAACGTCGGCCAGTACCGCGACGACCGCCGGAACCTCTTCGTCGACGGCAAGTCCAATCTGGTGATCCGCGCAGCCAAGGACGGCAACACTTTCTACAGCGGCAAGCTCTTCGGGAAGTACCGAGGACCCATCGGCACCACGTGGGAAGCCCGGATCAAGCTGAACTGCATCACCCCCGGCGCCTGGCCCGCGTGGTATCTGGCCAACAACGATCCCGTCACCGGCGGCGAAGTCGACATCATGGAGTGGTACGGCAACGGTAGTTGGGCGCCGGGAACCACCGTGCACGCAAAGCTGAACGGCGGCGAGCACCAGAGCCAGACCATCGCGGTGGATAGCGGGTGGCATACCTGGCGCACCCAGTGGGATGCGAACGGTATCCGCTTCTGGAAGGACTACGTCGACGGCGCGCAACCGTACTTCAACGTCTCGGCCAGCGCGCTGCCCGATTGGCCCTTCAGCGCACCGGGTTACACGCTGTTTCCGATCCTGAATCTCGCGGTTGCCGGCTCCGGCGGTGGCGATCCCAGCGGGGGTACCTACCCGGCGGACATGCTCGTCGACTACGTGCGCGTCTGGTGACTTAGATCACACTTGCTCGTGTCACATCTGGCCGAGCAGGTGTGTCTAAGAGGTGCAACCACTTACGACGAGGAGTGCACCATGGATCCCCGCTTGAATCTGTTCACCAACCCGACCGCAAGCAAGATCATGAAGTACGTCAGCGGGGCGGGAAAGGCGATCAGGGACTCGCCGCTGCCGGACACGACGCGAGAGCTGGTGGCGTTGCGCGCCAGCCAGATCAACGGCTGCGCTTTCTGCACCGACATGCATACCAAGGATGCGACGCTCGCCGGTGAGACCGCGACGCGCCTGCACCTCGTCGCGGTGTGGCGCGAGGCAACGGTGTTCACCGATGCCGAGCGCGCCGCCCTCGAGCTGGCGGAGCAGGGCACCCGCATCGCCGACGCGGCAGGCGGCGTGCCCGACGACGTGTGGGCCAACGCCGTCAAGCACTACGACGAGGACCAACTGGCCGCGCTGGTGTGCCTGATCGCCTTCATGGGCACCGTCAACCGCTTGAACGTCATCGTTCAGCAGCCCGCTGGCGACTACCAGCCCGGCCAGTTCGGCTGACTCAGTAGGGCTTAGCACCCTCTGGCAGCACGAATTCCGAGACTGGCGCGGCGACACCGTTGACGGTCGTCCCACCGTTGATCATGGACGGGGCCATCGGCAGCATGCTCTGGGGGAAGCCGAGCGTCGGCTCGGTGATCGCGTCGAGCCGGGCCAGCTCCTCGGCGGTGAGCGTCACGTCGAGGGCACGGATGTTGTCCTCGAACTGCGACATCCGGCGCGCCCCGATGATGATCGACGTCACCCCGGGTTTCGCGTGGACCCAGGCCAGCGCCACGCTGGCGACAGATGTGTCGTGCGCCTTGGCGATGATCTCGAGTTCGTCGACGACGTCGTACGTCTTCTCGTTCACGTCTAGGAGCGCGCCGCGATCGCCTTCGCGCTGACCGGCATTGGACCGCGTGTACTTGCCGCTCAGCGCCCCGCCGCTGAGCGGTGACCACGGCGTGATCCCGAGGCCGAATTCGCCTGCCATGGGCACCAATTCCTGCTCGACCGTGCGTTGCAGCAGCGAGTACTCGATCTGCAGTCCGACGAATGACGACCAGCCGCGGAAGCGCGCGATCAGGTTGGCCTCCACGATCTTCCAGGCCGGGGTGTCCGACACCCCGAGGTAGCGCACCTTGCCCGCCCGAACCAGGTCGTCGAGTGCGGCCATCGTCTCGTCGATGGGGGTGTTCGCATCCCACATGTGCAGCCAGTACAGGTCGATGTAGTCGGTTTGCAGGCGCCGCAGCGAGTTCTCGCAGGCATTGACGATCGCCTTGCGGCCCGAACCGCCGCCGTTGGGATCACCCGGGTAGAGGTTGCCGCTGAACTTGGTGGCGATCGTCAGCCGGTCCCGGCGGGCGGGATGCCGCCCGACGTGGTCGCCGATGATCTTCTCGGAGTGGCTCGCGGTGTAGAAGTTGGCGGTGTCGATGAAGTTGCCGCCGAACTCTACGTAGCGATCGATGATCTCTTCGGATTCCTCCACACTGGAGCCCCAGCCGAGGTCTTCGCCGAACGTCATCGCGCCAAGGCACAGCGGGCTGACACGCAGACCGGATCGGCCGAGTGTCACGCAGTGATCCAAGGGCATGGATGGACCCTCTCTGATAGATTGTTTACTTATGAGTTTGTACGGTTCTGAACTAGTTTATCTTTGAACTACTTGTTGGGCAAGGTCGATGTCTCGAGGCGATGCGGCGAAGGTCTGGTCGCTGAACTACCGGTTGTTGCTGTCGGTGATTTCCGCCGCCGAGGCCGGTATCAACGCGTTGGGGCTCGAATCCAAGGAACTGTTCCTGCTCGCCGAGATCGACGAGCATCCCTACCCTGCCGAGCTGGCGTCAACGCTGAACATGCCCAAGGCCACGGTGACGCTCTATCTAAAACGGCTTGAGACAGCGGGATTCATGCGCCGCGAGATCGATTCCGCCGACCTGCGGCGCCATCGCCTCCTGCTCACCCCGGCTGGACGTCAAGCCACCAAGGACGGTCTGGCACTGCTATCGGACGCATTCGACGAACGCCTCGGACGCCTCACCGCCAAGCAGCAGGACGAGCTCAAGAACCTGCTCGAGAAGATCGTCTGAGGGTGCTGAACCCGGCGTGTCAGGCAGAGCCAGCTGGCACGATGCGTGACGAGGTGACTTTTCGACTACGTCATCGATCACGAGCTAACGATCATCGGTTTCACCGCACAAGCACTGAGTTCGAGAATTGCTCCGATCGACGCGTCTGCCTGCAATCCCAGCAAAAGTGCACAACCGGGAAAACTCGCTTCTCAGAAGCGGGTTCGCCAAAAAACGATTGCGTTCACGCACCGGAATGGCCAGCATGGAGTTGCCGGGTACGGCGTTCTGCGATCTGCCCGGTGCCATTGAAGACCGAGGGGGTTCGGATAATGCGCTGTCGCAGGGGCGATGCCGTGATTGCTCGCCAAGAGATCGAGGGAAGGGACCGGCCACTCGTACCCGCGGGTTCCCGCGGCACGGTTGTGAGCACGACGATGCTGGGTAGACCGAAGAAGGTGTTCTTCGCGGTCTCTGACGGGTGGGGGCTCAAGCGTTTCGAGGTGATGGTTGGCCGACGCGACGTGGATTCAGCGCAATGCGACGCGGAGACCAGTCCCACCGCTGCGCTCGAGTAGTCACAGAGTTAATTGTGCAGTTGGCGGTGACTCGTCAAAGCCGTTGGGCCGATACGTAAAAGGTCGGGGGTGCCTTGACGTCGGCACCTGCAGCGACGCCACGGCCGAAGCGTTCCATCTGTTCGGCCGCTGTTTCCGCCGACGCATCCCAACCGTGCTCGGTGAGCCATTCGACGACGTCGGTGCGCTCCTCGTTGTACACCAGGTCGTCGACGTCCGTGATCTGCACCTTCATCATCTCGGCGGCGGCCGTTCTCATCCGCTGCGTCTGTTCTCGCTCGTGGGCCAACCGGTCCGGGTCCAAGACTTCCTTGCTCGGAGAGTTGGCGGCGAGCCGGCTGCCTGCCGGACTCAATGCGTGTATGCGCTCGAACAACAAGTCCTGGGCCTGAGCCGGCAGGTAGCGCAGCAGTCCTTCGACCGACCATACTGTCGGCTCCGACGGAGCAAATCCGTGCTCGCGGAGCGCCTTCGGCCAATCCTGGCGCAGGTCGATCGGAATGCTCACTCGGCGACACGTCGGCTCGTGCTCCCGTAGCGTCGCCGCCTTGAACTCCAGCACGCGCGGCTGGTCCAGCTCGTACAGCACGGTGCCGTCCGGCCAGGGAAGGCGCCAGGCACGCGCGTCCAACCCGGCCGCAAGGATCACGACCTGACGAGCTCCCGCGTTGGCGGCGTCGACGAAGAATTCATCGAAGAAGGCTGTCCGCGTTGCCATGAAATCGACGAACATGCGCATCCGCGTGACCAGCCCAGGCTCGGCAGCGGCCAGTTCGTCCGGTACCGAACCGCCGAATAGCGTCCACATTCCCTCGCCCGCGGCATCAAGAAACATTCGCGCGAACCGGTCTTCGATGAGTGGGGTTTCACGCTCCGTCTCGGCCGCGCGCGCCGCTGCCACGCCCAGAGCCGTCGCGCCCACGCTCTCGGTAATCTCCCAGGAATCATCGTCAGCCCGCGGCATCGTCACTCCTTCGCCTCAACGTCATCGACCTCGAAGGACTCCTTTGGCGAGCGCCTCAAGACCTCCAGATCTTTCCGTTGTTACCACATCTGTCTGAAACCACGCCTGGCATGACGCTGTCACCGCGACCGAGCACGCCGTCCAAGGAAGATGCTGTCGAGAAGGGCGTTCGCCGGAGTGATCGTCTCGGAGGCCGGTCCGCATATCGTGCCCACTGACGTGGTCAGGCCCGTCGGCAACGAGATCGGTTGTCGTCAAGGCGAACAGGTGGCTCTCATCCAGATCCTCGAATTCGGTGCTATGAAATATGAGCAGGCATAGCAACAACCGCCCCAAGCGGGCCATGAGCCAGACCCCTCCTCGCATCGATTTTGATGATGCAATACATCGAATCTATGCGTTGTACAGATGCGACCTGTAGCGGAATCATGGATCCCACTAGCGAGTCCGTCTGAGCACTGGAGGGTTGGGATGTCGAGCCAAGAGATCGAGGTGCTCGTCGTCGGTGCGGGTCAAGCCGGTATCGCGATGAGCGAGCATCTCGGTGTGCACGGCATCCCGCACCTCGTCGTCGAGCGCGATCGCATCGCCGAGCAGTGGCGTTCGCGGCGGTGGGACTCCCTGGTGGCCAACGGGCCCGCGTGGCATGACCGGTTTCCTGGTCAGGAGTTCGACATCGACCCCGACGCGTTCGCCGCGAAGGAACAGGTCGCCGATTACTTCGTCGCCTACGCCGAGAAGGTCGACGCGCCGATCCGCACCGGCGTCGAGGTGACGTCGGTACGAAAGAACGACGGCCGACCGGGTTTTCGCGTCGAAACGTCGGACGGCACCATTGAGGCGCGCCACGTGGTCGCTGCGACGGGAGCGTTCCAGAAGCCGGTCATTCCGCCGGTCGTCCCCGAGAGTGCCGGGATCCCTCAGATCCACTCCAGCTCCTACCGCAATCCGCAACAGTTGCCCGACGGCGCCGTCCTCGTCGTCGGAGCCGGATCGTCCGGGGTGCAGATCGCCGACGAACTTCAGCAGTCGGGCCGCCAGGTCTACCTCGCAGTCGGCCCGCACGACCGGCCGCCGCGGAGCTATCGCAGGCGCGACTTCTGCTGGTGGCTCGGCGTTCTCGGCAAATGGGAGGCATCTGCACCTCCACGCGGCGCCGAGCACGTGACCATCGCCGTCAGCGGCGCCCACGGCGGAAACACCGTCGACTTCCGGGCGCTGGCCGCCAGCGGTATCACCCTCCTGGGAATGGCAGGCCCGTACGACGACGGCATCGTGTCCTTCGCGTCCGACCTTCGCACCAACATCGAGAACGGTGACGCGAACTACCTGTCCATGCTCGACGAGGCCGATGCCTACATCACCCGCAACGGGCTCGATCTGCCCGAGGAGCCGCGGGCCCGCATCCTCGGTCCCGACCCCGACTGCATGACCAACCCGATCCGCGAGCTCGACCTCGCAGCCGCAGGCATCACCTCGATCGTCTGGGCGACCGGCTTCGCCTTCGACTACGGCTGGCTGCAGGTCGACGCGTTCGACGGCACCGGGAAGCCGCAGCACCAGCGCGGCATATCGTCCGAGCCCGGCGTCTACTTCCTCGGCCTGCCCTGGCAGTCGCGACGCGGATCGAGCTTCATCTGGGGGGTGTGGCACGACGCCAAGTACCTCGCGGATCAGATTGCCATCCAACGCGGCTACCACGCCTACAAGGCCTCCGGGCCGTCCGACGACTAGCAGAAAGGAACGCTGGTCATGTCAACGACGCACAAGCGGATCCGGCCCTTCAACACCAAGGACACCTACCCCGAACAGGACTTGGACAACGACCTGTGCCAGGCCGTCGTCGCAGGCGGAGTGGTCTACCTGCGCGGACAGATCGGCCAGGATCTCGACACCAGGGAGTCGGTGGGCATCGGCGACGTCGCAGTGCAGACCGAGAAGGCCATGAGCAACATCGCGATGCTCCTCGACGAGGCAGGCAGCTCACTGCGCGACATCGTCAAGGTCACCGTGTATCTCACCGACATCCGTTACCGCAAAACCGTTTACCGGATCATGGGCCGCTGGCTCAAGGGCGTTCACCCGGTCTCGACGGGGCTGGTCGTCGAGGCCCTCGCGCGTCCAGAATGGCTGGTGGAGATCGACGCCACCGCCGTCATCAGCGACGGCAGCGGCGCATGACGTTCTCGCTCGTCGCCAGGGACGCTGGCACCGGCGCATTCGGCATCGTGATCTGTTCGTCGAGCCCCGCGGTCGCGTCGCGCTGCGCACACGCAAGGGCCACCGTCGGGGTGGTCGCATCGCAGAACGTCACCAACCCCGCACTCGGCCCCGTCGTGCTCGACGCACTCGCCAGCGGCTCCGATGCGGACGCGGCGCTCAAAGCCGCACTGGCACAGGAGAAATTCCCGGACTACCGGCAACTGACCATCGTCGACGTCGATGGGAACACAGCGGTGCACTCCGGAGCGCAGAGCCTTGGCGTGCACACCCACGTTCAGGGCGATCAAGCGGTGGCCGCGGGCAATCTGCTGAAGGACGAGGCGGTGATCTCCGAGCTGCTGACTGGTTACGCCGACAGCACCTCGGCGGCGTTCGAAGAGCGTCTCCTCGACGGCCTGCGGGCGGCAATGGCCGCCGGGGGCGAAGCCGGTCCCGTGCACTCTGCGGGCTTGGTTGTGGTGGAAGGTGTTCCGTGGCCGGTGACCGATCTGCGGGTCGACTACGCCGACGATCCGATCGGCGATCTGGCTCGGCTGTGGCAGGTCTGGGAACCACAGAAGGACGGCTACCGCGTCCGAGGCATCGACCCCACCCGCGCACCCTCCTATGGCGTGCCGGGGGATGAGTGACCGACCAATGACAGACACTGACGCGGTTACCGCCTCGGCCGTCACGGCCGCCCACCCGGCATTGATCCAACTGTCCCGCGACCTCTACGACCACCCCGAGACCGCGTGGGAAGAGGTCCGCTCAGCACGACGGGTCGCCGGGCAGCTGTCGGACAACGGATTCGACGTGACCGAACGCTACTGCGACCTCGACACGGCGTTCGCCGCCTGGATCGGCGGTGGCGATCTGCACATCGCGCTGTGCGCCGAGTACGACGCGCTGCCCGGCCTCGGGCACGCGTGCGGTCACAACCTGATCTCCGCCATCACCGTCGGCGCCGCGCTCGCGTTGGCGCCCGTCGTCGACGACCTCGGCCTGACCCTCACGGTGCTCGGAACTCCCGCCGAGGAGGGTGGGGGCGGCAAGATCGAGATGCTCGAGCGCGGCGGCTTCGGTAGACAGCATGCTGCCGCGATGGTTCACCCTGGCCCCGTCGACGTGGCAAGAGCTCGGCCATTCGCCGTGTCGCACAGCCACATCGAATACAAGGGCAAGTCAGCCCACGCGGCCGCCTTCCCGGAGCGCGGCGTCAACGCGGCCGACGCGTTCACCATCGCGCAGGTCGCGATCGGACTCCTGCGCCAGCAGCTGCCCTCATCGGTGCGGGTACACGGCATGATGACCCGCGGCGGGGAGGCCCCGAATGCGATCGCCGAGAACACCGCAGGGCGTTGGTACGTGCGCGCCGAGACGCTGGCCGAACTCGCCGACGTCGAGCCGAGGATCATGCGCTGCTTCGAGGCAGGCGCACTGGCATCCGGCGCGGTGCTCACCGTGACACCGGAATCCAAGCCCTACGCAGAATTCCGCACCGACGACGAACTTCTCGCTTGCTATGAACGGCGCGCGGCGGCGGTGGGCCGACGATTCAGCGATGGTCCCGCCGCCATGATGGCGCGTGCGTCCACCGACATGGGCAACGTCTCCCAGACGCTGCCTGCGATCCACCCGTACATCGGCATCGATTCGATGCCTGCGGTCAATCACCAGCCCGAGTTCGCCGCTGCCACCATCACCCCCGCAGCGGAAACTGCCATCGCGCAAGGAGCGCTCGCCCTGGCTGGCACGGTCGTCGACGCCGCCACCCAGACCCACATCCGCCACCGGCTGCTCGGAGAGTGAACGTGTCCCACTCCGTTCGCATCGAACACGACCTGCTCGGCGATCTGGAGGTTCCCGCCGACGTCTACTACGGCGTGCACACGGCACGCGCCCTGGACAACTTCCCCATCAGTGGGGTGCCCATCTCGAGCCACACCGACCTCGTCGTCGCACTCGCGTCGGTGAAACAGGCTGCCGCAGAGACCAATCAGCAGCTCGGGCTTCTCGACCCCGACATCGCCAAGGCGATCATCGCGGCATGCGTCGAGATCCGCGACGGGTCCCTGCACGAACAATTCGTCGTCGACCAGATCCAGGGCGGGGCTGGCACGTCGACCAACATGAACGCCAACGAGGTGATCGCCAACCGTGCGCTCGAGCTCCTCGGGCACGAGCGCGGCGCGTACCACGTCGTTCACCCGCTCGAGCACGTCAACCTCGGGCAGAGCACCAACGACGTCTACCCGACGGCGCTGAAGGTCGCCCTCGGCACCGCCTCGCGTTCCCTGGAGCGGGCACTACGAGGACTCGTCGAGCACTGCGCCGCCAAGTCCCTCGAGTTCGCCGACATGCTCAAGCTCGGACGAACCCAGCTGCAGGATGCGGTACCGATGACGCTCGGCCAGGAGTTCGGTGCCTTCGCGGTGACCATCGGCGAGGACGCCGACCGGATGAGCGAGGCCTCGATGCTGATCGCCGAGATCAACCTCGGCGGCACCGCCATCGGCACCGGCCTCAACGCGCACCCGGCGTACGCCGCGCTGGCGTGCGATCGGCTCCGCCACATCACCGGCCTGCCGCTGACCACCGCGGGAAACCTCGTCGAGGCCACCTCCGACGTCGGCGCCTTCGTTCAGCTGTCCGGTGTCACCAAGCGTGCCGCAGTGAAGCTTTCGAAGATCTGCAACGACTTGCGGCTGTTGTCCTCTGGCCCGCGAGCCGGCTTCGGCGAGATCAACCTTCCGCCCGTGCAGGCAGGCTCCAGCATCATGCCTGGCAAGGTGAACCCCGTCATCCCCGAGGTCGTCAACCAGGTCGCCTTCGAGGTGATCGGCAACGATCTCACCATCACCATGGCCGCCGAGGCCGGGCAGTTGCAGCTGAACGCGTTCGAGCCGATCATCGCCCGTGCGCTGCTGTCGTCGCTGCGCCACCTCACCGCCGCGGTGAACGTCCTTGGCGAGCGCTGCATTCGGGGCATCTCCGCCAACGTCGACCACATGCGCGACGCCGTCCTGCAGTCGGCCAGCATCGCCACCGCACTCAACCCGGTCCTCGGTTACGAGGCCGCCACCGCGCTCGTCGCCGAGGCCATCGCCACCGGTGCATCCATACCGGATCTGGTACGACGGTCGGCACTCCTCGACGACGTCGTGCTCGCCCGCATGCTGAGTCCCGAAAACCTCTGTCGCCCACACGATTCCTGAAACGCTAGGCGCCGCTGGGCCCTTCGCGGTCGGCGAAGATGGCGCGCGCGGCCTCAGCGACGGCGCGCGCGCGGGCGGTGGTGCGCACCGCCTGCAGCCGGGCCAGCACGATCGGTAGGCCAGGGAGGTCGTCCTTGATGGCGACGGCGCTCACCGCTCCCCCGTCGTAGGTGCCCTGGTGCGCAGGCATCTGGTTGAGGATCGAGAACCCGTGACCCCGCGCAACCAAACCGCGGACCGCTTCGTAGCTGGCCGAGCGGTACCGAATCCGTGGTTTCACACCGGCTTTGGCGAGCATTGCCTCGAAGTAGTCCCTGCTGTCGGGCAGATCGAGCAGCACCATCGGCTCGTCGGCCAGCTCGGTCAGCCGGATGGACTTCCGCTTCGCCAGCCGATGTTCGGACGGCAGCGCCACGTACGGTGCCGCGACACCGACGTACTCGGCGTCGACACCGGCTCCGAGGCCAAGGTCATAGGTGAGTGCGAGCTCCGCGGTGCCGTTGCGCAACACGGTGCGGATGGCATCGGCGGAGGTCTCGATGACCTCCACCTCGAGATCGGGGTGCAGCGTGCCGAGATCGGACAGCAGACGAGGCAGCACGAACGGGGTGAGGGTGACGAAGCACGCCAACCGGACCGTGCCGTGCACCTGGTCGACGCGGCCGCTGGCACTGTCGAGCACCTCGTCGAGGTGGGCCAGCAGCGCCCGGGTGTCGCGGAGCATCTCCTCACCGGCCGCGGTCAGGGCCAAACCGCGGGCCCTGTGCCGGATGAACAGCTGCGAGCCGATCTGCTGCTCGAGCTGGCTGATCGCGGCCGAGACCGCCGACTGGGCGATGTGCAGCTCGTCGGCGGCCTTGGTCATCGACGAATGGGTGGCAGCCTTCACGAAGTACCGCAGCTGGGTCAGCGTGACGTCAGGACGTCGGCGCATGCTGGTACTCCCATCTGGGTCACGACTCACCAGCATTACAGCTGTGCGGCCTGCTTTCCAGGAACTTCGACGGCGTCGTGACTCTCGGCCCGCACGGATCGGGCGCGCAGGTAGCCCAGCGCACCGAGGACGCCGAGCACCGCGAGGGTGCCAAGGGTGAACACTTCGAACGTCAGCTGGCTGACTCCCCAGGTCTCGACGAAGTCGTAGTCGAGCCCGAAGAGGCGCTCCAACGTGCCGGGGAAGACCGTCACCCAGGACCCGAGTGCCACCCACGCGAAGCACAGCCCGCCGAGGATGCGGAATCCCGTGTCGCCAGTCGGCACCCGGAACGGCCGCGGCATATCGGGGAATCGGGTCCGCAACCGCACCGCCGCCGGAATCGAGATGACGTAACTGAGCAGGAAGGTGGAGATGGAGATGCTCAGCACCACGCCGAAGATCGACGCCGATGATCCGGTGACCTGCATGGCGACGAGGCAGAACACCGTCGCCACCGTTCCGGACAGCAGGTTGACCCGTACCGGGGTGCCCAGTTGGGGATGGAACCGGCCGAAGAAGCCGCCGAAGAACGCGCCGTCGGCGGCGGCCATGGCTTGCATCCGATCGCTGATGATCATCCATGCCGAACCCTGGGTCATCAGGATGACGGCGAAGATGACGCCGGTGACGGTCAGCATCACGGGGGCGGCGGCGCCGTAGACGCCGAACACCTTGGCGACCGCCTCCATCAGGCCGCCGATGCCGGTGATGTCGTCCTTCGGCAGAACCACCAGGATGGCGAAGATCGGCAGCAGGTAGGACGCCGCGGCGATACCCGACGAGCGCGCGATGGCGATCGGGACGTCACGCGCGGGGTTCTTCATCTCGCCTGCCGCGCTGTTGCCGGATTCGAAGCCCAAGTAGGAGAACAGGAGCAACGGCGTCACCCCGAGCAGGCCGGCGATCGTCGGGCTGAAGTCGATGACCGACAGCCCCGCGACACCGTGCTGCGATGCGTAGATCGCCGTCGTCACCAGGAAGATGACGAGGAATGCGATCTTGAGGATCGCGCCGACGTTCGGGATCCACTTGCCGTGCCGCAGGCTGATGATCGCGGCGAGGACGGTGAGCCAGATGAAGACCAGTTTGAAGGCGTAGTCGGTGACCGAGCCGGACTCGAACGGGGTGACGTACGTACTCCAGGTCTCCGAGGCGATGAACGCCATCGAGCCGCCGACCCACACGGGCTGGGTCACCCAGGTCAGCAGTGACGCGATGGCCGCCACCGGCCGCCCGAAAGCCTTTCTGCACCAGACGTATACGCCGCCCTCACCGGTGAACGCACCACCGGTCTCGGCGAAGATGAGGCCGTAGGGCACCAGAAAGAGCACGGCAAGGACCAGCGCCCAGGTGAACGTCTCCGCGCCGAAACCGGATACCTGCCCCAGCGTCTCGATCGATACGACCGCCGCGACGATGAGGAAGACGATGTCGAGCCTGCCAAGGGTCTTCTTGAGGTGCTTGACTTCGCGATCGGCCTGAGCCGTTTCGCGGTCGTCGGGTGTTGGTTGCGATGCTTCTTCCAATTTCACGACGGTGCCCTCGCCTCTCCCTGTGAACGTGATCGCCCCCACAGTGACCCCCGCGCTCGCAGCTGTAAAACATCCTTTTCAGTGAATTCACATCGGAATTTCCGATGTGAGCACCGACGAGCCGTCGCACCGAACTTCATCGTCAAATCAGATGCAAAACCGCTGAAACCACTAGTTGACCTCGGTTACCGATGACACGACGATGGCTATTACCCCGCGTGACCCAGGTCACGGCGTATTTGAACAGCCCGGCGTATTTGAACAACCCATAGCCGTCGCGTGAACCTAGGAGGCACTCCATGCGAGACCCCCGGTACGACATCCTCTTCGAGCCCGTCCAGATCGGCCCGGTCACCGCACGCAACCGCTTCTACCAGGTCCCGCACTGCAACGGGATGGGCTACCGCGACCCCTCCGGCGAGGCATACATGCGCAGGATCAAGGCCGAGGGCGGCTGGGCCGTGGTGTGCACCGAACAGGTCGAGATCCACCCCACCTCCGACATCGGCCCCTTCATCGAACTGCGCCTATGGGACGACCAGGACCTGCCTGCGCTCGCGCGCATCTCGGAGAAGATCCACGAGGGCGGCGCGCTGGCGGGCATCGAACTGGCCCACAACGGACTGAACTCGCCGAACCTGATCAGCCGGGAACCCCCGCTGGGACCGCAGAACCTGCCGGTCGTGTCGTGGAACTACGACCCCGTCCAGGCCCGCGAGATGACCAAGGCCGACATCGCCGACATGCGGTACTGGCATCGCGAGGCCGTCCGCCGGTCGCTGCAGGCCGAATACGACATCGTCTACGTCTACGCCGGTCACGCCATCGGCGGCCTGCACCACTTCCTGTCGAGGCGCTACAACAACCGCACCGACGAGTACGGCGGCAGCATCGAGAACCGGGCCCGCCTACTCCGCGAGATCCTCGAGGACACCCGTGAGGTATGCGACGGCAAAGCCGCTGTGGCATGCCGGATCTCGGTCGACGAGCTGCTCGGCGACGACGGCATCACCCGCGCCGAGATCGAGGACGTGATCGGCATGCTCGGAGAACACCCCGACCTATGGGACTTCGTCCTCGGCAGCTGGGAGGACGACTCCGTCACGTCGCGCTTCGGACCAGAGGCCGAACAGGAACCGTATGTCCGCGGGCTCAAGGCGCTGACCACCAAACCGGTTGTCGGCGTTGGCCGTTTCACCTCGCCGGACATGATGGTGCACCAGGTCAAGACGGGCGTGCTCGACCTGATCGGAGCCGCACGGCCCTCCATCGCCGACCCGTTCCTACCGCAGAAGATCGAGACCGGCAATCTCGAGGACATCCGCGAGTGCATCGGCTGCAACATCTGCGTGTCGGGGGACTTCACCATGTCCCCCATCCGCTGCACCCAGAACCCAACCATGGGAGAGGAATTCCGCCGCGGCTGGCATCCGGAGAAGATCCGAACCCGCTCCAGCGACTCCGCGGTGCTCGTCGTCGGCGCAGGACCTGCCGGTCTGGAAGCCGCTCGCTCCCTTGGCAATCGCGGGTACACCGTCAGCCTGGCCGAAGCCACCCGCACCCTAGGCGGGCGCGTCGCACACGAGTCGAAGCTGCCGGGTCTGTCGGCCTGGATCCGCGTCGTCGACTACCGCGAACAGCAGCTGCAGAAACTCGACAACGTCGACGTCTTCATGCAGAGCGAGATGACCGCCGACGACATCGTCGAGAACGGCTTCAACCACGTCGTCATCGCCACCGGTGCGCGCTGGCGCCACGACGGCGTCGGCCGCTGGCACACCAGGGCGATGGAGATCGCTGAGGGCGCAGCCGTTCTGAGCCCCGATGACATCATGGCGGGGACTCGGCCGCGCGGTCGGCGCGTCGTCGTGTTCGACGATGACCACTACTACATGGGCGGCGTGATCGCCGAGCTGCTCGCACGCGAGGGACTCGACGTCACCCTGATCACGCCAGCAGCCCACGTTTCGCAGTGGACCACCAACACCCTTGAGGTCGCACGCATCCGCAAACGCATCATCCGAGCAGGCATCGACGTGCGCACCAACTCCGCGGTCACCGCGGTCACCGCCGACGGCGTGCGCACCGCGTGCGTGTACACCGGCGATGAAGGCTCGGTGAGCGCCGACTCCGTCGTCATGGTGACCGCGCGGCTGCCCATCGACGGTCTGTATCAGGAACTGCTGGGGCGCAACGCCGAATGGGCCGACGCCGACCTGTTGAGCGTCCGCGCCATCGGCGACGCGTGGGCGCCCGCCACCATCGCCGCTGCCGTCTGGTCCGGACACCGCTACGCGGAGGAACTCGACGAGCCGGCGCCCCTCGGCCCCGTGCCGTACCTGCGCGAGGTCGCCGAGCTCGCCGCCGAACCCGTCATGTATCTACCCGTCACGCCGGTCGAACCGGCTCGAGTTTAGGAGTACAGCGTTGCCCGAAGTTGCCGCCATCCCAGTTGGTTCCGACGTCGCCATGTCGCCAAGCAGCTACGTCACCGCCGAGACCCTGAAGGAGGGCGATCCGGCCGAGCGCGAAGCCGTCCACCTGAGCAGCGCCGACGACAAGTTCACCGTCGGCTCGTGGAGTGCGGAACCCTACGCCGAGTTCATCGAGAGCTATCCCGGCGACGAATACACCAGGGTGCTCACGGGTTCCATCACCCTGACCGGCGCCGACGGCGTCGGCCACGTCTTCGGCCCCGGCGACTCGTTCACCCTGACCAAGGGGTGGCGCGGCGAGTACCGGGTGACCGAGCCACTCGTCAAGCAGTTCGCGATCTACGTTCCCTGAGAGGCACACACATGACCACGCTCGACGACTGGACCCGGCTCGCAGCCGAGATCACGCCGCGCACCGAGATCTTCATCGACGGCAAGTACCGGGCCGCGCTCTCCGGTGCGACCTTCGATTCGATCAACCCCGCCACCGGTGAACTGATCGCCAAGGTGTCCTCCGCCGACGCGCACGACGTCGACGCCGCCGTTGCCTCGGGGCGAGCCGCCTTCGAATCGGGTGTCTGGTCGCGGACCTCGGCATCCCATCGCAAACGCGTCATGCAGCGCCTTGCCGAGCTCATCACGGACAACGCCCAAGAGTTGGCGCTGCTGGACTCGATGGACATGGGCAAGCTGGTCGCCGAGGCCTACGCCGTCGACGTCCCTTCTGCCGCAGATCTCTTCGCGTTCTACGGCGAGGCGATCGACAAACAGGGCGGAGAGATCGCTCCCACCGAGCCGGGCAATCTCGCCCTGGTGACCAGGGAGCCCCTTGGGGTGGTCGGTGCTGTGACGCCGTGGAACTTCCCGCTGGATCTCGCGGTGTGGAAGCTGGCCCCCGCTCTGGCGGCGGGCAACTCCGTCGTGCTCAAACCCGCCGAGCAGGCACCACTGTCGTCGGTGCGGCTCGCCGAACTGGCCGTCGAGGCGGGCCTGCCAGAGGGCGTGCTCAACGTGGTACCCGGCCTCGGTCCGACGGCAGGTGCGGCCCTCGGCCTGCACCAGGACGTCGACGTCATCGCCTTCACCGGATCCACCGAGACCGGCAAGCGGTTCCTGCGCTACGCGGCGGATTCCAACGCCAAACAGGTCTGGCTGGAGTGCGGCGGCAAGAGCCCGAACGTGGTGTTCGACGACGCCGACCTTGATGCCGCGGTGGACAAGGCGATCTTCGGGGCGTTCTACAACCAGGGCGCGGTGTGCTCGTCGAATTCCCGTCTGCTGCTGCACGCGTCGATCGCCGACGAGTTCCTCACCGAGCTGGTGAGGCGTGCCGCCGAGGTGCGGCCAGGCAATCCGCTCGACCCCACATCGACACTGGGCGCCCTCGTCGACGAGAAGCACACCCAGCGGGTCGTCGGGTTCATCGACCGGGCCCGCGCCGATGGCGAGATCCTCATCGGGGGCACCCGCGAAACCGTTTATGGCCGTGGCTGTTTCGTGGCACCAACGATCGTCGCGAACCTCTCGCCCGCTGCCGAGCTGATCACCGACGAAGTCTTCGGCCCAGTCCTTGCCGTGCAGACGTTCGGTGACGAAACCGAGGCAGTCGCGATGGCCAACGACACCGTCTACGGACTCGCCGCCTCGGTGTGGACACGCGACCTGTCGCGGGCCCATCGCGTCGCTGCGGCACTGCACGCGGGCACCGTCTCGGTGAACACCGTCGACGCGCTGAGTGCACAGACGCCGTTCGGCGGCTTCAAGCAATCCGGTTTCGGCCGCGACCTGTCCCTGCACGCACTCGAGAAGTACACCGGACTCAAGACCACGTGGATCGCACTGTAGATGGGAAGTCAAATGAACGAACTTGGGCGAGCGAAGCGACGGGGACTTGAAAAGGCGCCGGTGTCAGCACCCGTCGAACAACGCACCATCGAGCACGTCCCCGTCGATGAGCGCCATGGCCGCGCCCGCGACCTGTTCACCGTCTGGTTCGGCTCCAACATCATGCTGCTGACCATCATCACCGGCGCCCTTGCCACCACGGTGTTCGGGCTACCGCTGTGGGCAGGCGTAGTGGCGATCGTGCTCGGCAACGTCATCGGCGGCATCGTGATGGCACTGCACGCCGCGCAGGGTCCGCAGATGGGCGTTCCCCAGATGCTGCAGACGCGGGCCCAGTTCGGTTCCTACGGCAGCCTTCTGGTGGTCGTCCTCGTAGTGTTCATGTACCTGGGCTTCTTCGCGTCCAACGCAGTGCTCGGGGGTCAGGCGCTGGCGAAGGTGACCGGCCTTCCCACCAACTGGTCGATCACCATCATCGGGCTGATCAGCGTCGTCGCCACCATCGTCGGCTACCGACTCATCCACAGTGTCGCCGCCGTGCTGTCCGTCGTCGCGGGCGGCGCACTGGTCGTCGCGTTCGTCTGGATGGTCGGGGTGAACGGGGTGCCCGCGGAGACGTGGCACTCCGGCGGGTTCAGCTGGGCCGGGTTCATGGCGACGCTGTCGGTGGCCGCGCTGTGGCAGATCGCCTACGCTCCTTACGTTTCGGACTACACCAGGTACATGCCCAAGGACACCGGCCAGCGGGCCGCGTTCTGGGGCACCTACGCCGGATGCGTTCTCGGCTCAGTGTTGCCCATGCTCCTCGGCGTTCTGGTGGGGGCGGCGCTACCTGGCGACGAGACGCTCGATGGGCTATCCGCACTGACCCGCGGCGTCAGCACGGGCCTGTTCGCCATCTTCGCGATCGGCATCACCGCCACCAACGCGATGAACCTCTACTGCGGAGCGCTGTCCACGATCACGGTGGGCCAGAGCCTGTTTCCGCGCTGGCGGCCAGGCGCTGGCAGCCGCGCGGTGACCGCGGTCGCGTTGTTCGTGGTCGCGATCATCCCCGCACTGGTCAGCGCGGAGGACTTCCTGGCCAACTACGCCAACTTCCTGGCGCTGCTGCTCTGCGTCCTGATCCCCTGGACGGCCGTCAACCTCGTCGACTACTACCTCCTGCGGCACGGGGTTTACGACATCGCGTCCTTGTTCGAGCGCGACGGCGGGCGGTACGGCAGATTCAACTGGACCGCCATCGCCTGCTACTTCATCGGGATCGGCGTGCAGATCCCGTTCCTGTCGACCACCCTGTTCACCGGTTTCATTGCCAAGGCGCTCGGCGGTGTCGACATCTCGTGGATCGTCGGACTGGCCGTCATCTGTCCGCTGTACTACGTGTTGATGCGCCCGAAGGTGAACGCCTCGGTTCCGGTCGCGGCGGTCGCGTGACCGACTACCTGCTCGTCGGCGGCGGCACTGCTGGATGCATTGTGGCGTCGCGACTTTCGGAGGATCCGGCCGTGACGGTCACCGTGCTCGAAGCGGGTCCGTCCGATCGGGACGAGCCGCGGGCAAGGGACATCCGGCGCTGGGCGCAGATGCTGGAGAGCGAGTACGACCTCGACTACCGCAGCGTGCCGCAGCAGCGGGGGAACTCCGACATCCGGCAATCCAGGATGCGGATCCTCGGTGGCTGCTCGACCGCGAACACGATGATCACGTGGCGGCCACTGCCCGCCGACCTCGACGAGTGGGCCGCACTCGGCGTCTCGGGATGGGACACCGCCACGGTGCACCAGGCCTACGCCCGGATCCTCGCCCCAGTGCAACCGGTCGCCGACGAACACCGCAACCCCTACGTCAACGACGTCGTCGACTCCGCCCGGCGGGCGTTGGACCTACCCGCCCGCCGGGCCTGGAACTCCGATCCCGACTTCGCCGCCACCGGAATCGGCGCAGGCTTCTTCGAGATCGGGTACACCCCGGAGAGCCACCTGCGGTCCTCGACCTCCGTGCACTACCTGCACGACGCCATCGCCTCCAGGGACAACCTGGTGGTCGAGCACGGCTTGCACGCCGAACGGATCCTGATCGAGGACGGCGCGGCCGTCGGGGTGATCGCCCGCGACGGCGACGGCAACCGGCGGGAGTTTCGTGCCGATCGCGAGGTGATCGTGTGCTGCGGTGCCATCGACACGCCAAAGCTGCTGCAGCTGTCCGGGATCGGGCCCGTGGACGTGCTGCAGGCGGCGGGCGTCCCGGTGCTGGTGCCATCGCCTGGGGTGGGCGAGAACCTGATGGACCACGCCGAGGGGCTGATCGTCTGGGAGGCAGGCGCCGACGTTCCCGACACCTGCGCGACCGGATGGGACGCCGGCGCTGCCGTGCGCCTTCGTGACGACAGTCCTGCGCGGCCCGACGTGCTGATGCACTTCCCCGTCGAGGCGGTCGCCGACCATGCGGTTGCGCGCGGCGTCGCGATGCCCGACCGCATCGTGTCGATCGCACCCAACGTGGCCAAGCCGCACAGCCGTGGACGGGTGTGGATGACCTCCGCCGATCCCACCAGCGCCCCGTCGATCGACTACCGGTACTTCACCGACCCCGATGGCCACGACGAAGCCGTTCTGATCGCGGGTATCCGATTGGCCCGCCGCATCGCCGCGATGGCGCCGATGGCGGATTGGATCGTCCGCGAGGTCTTTCCAGGACCCGCCATGCAATCCGACGAAGAGTTGTCGGAGGCTCTGCGCGCGACGCATCAGACCGTCTATCACGTGTCGGGAACCTGCCGGATGGGCGCCGATGACGACCCGATGGCCGTGTGCGATTCCCGCCTGCGGGTCCGCGGCGTTCGGGGTCTGCGGGTCGTCGACGCCTCGGTGTTCCCCACCATTCCTTCGGTCAACCCGGTGGGCACCATCATGGCCGTGGCCGAGCACGCCAGCGCCATGCTGCTCGCGGATCGCTAGCGCCACGGCCCACGCTGACGATGACGCGGTCATGTACCGCGACGGTCATTACTGAACAAACTCAGCATCAACCAGGTCCTCACCCCACTCGTCGACGATGAACGCGGAATGCATGGGGTCGCCGACCGTTTCAACGGGTTGCCCACGACCCCAAACTGCGGGCGATACTAACGAGGCGCCGCGGCGCGCTTACGGGTTGATCGTATTCTCGCCGACCTGGCGTCCCCAGACGTAGTCGATCAGGATCGGCTGGCCGAGTTCGAGATGGTTCTAGGGGGCAATGGAGGCACCGGTGTCCATCACCAGGTACGGCGCGGGCCTGAGATCTCGGGTGACCGGCTGCCAGCAGCCCGGCTTCCCCTCGGGACCGCCCTTGGCGTTCACCCGCGGCAGGTTGTCCGGATACATGTACGGATTTCCGGGCCCAACGACCATGGTCCGGCCGTTGCTCGAGTAGCCGTTGCCGCCGAGGACTCTCGAGGCCAGGGGCTCGGCATCGTGGAAGTTGCGGATCGTGCAGTACAGCGCCGGACTGTTCCTGTCCAGAACCTGAGACGTCGAGACCTGATCCCGCGCGCCGCGCACCAGGTACGGCCCGCCGCGTTCGAAGACCTCGCCGCCGGTGTTGCCGAACCCGACCGCGGCCATCAACGCCTGATCGATGTTGCCCTGCTGCTCGTTGAGGGGGCGCGGTGGTGGCCGCGTCTTGCAGGCCGTCGAACAGATCAGGAGCGGCGTTGGCGTATGTCTCTCCGAGGTCGGCCAGCAGCTGGTTGTCGCGACGAATCTGGGGCATCTGCGGATTGAGTCGGCCAGGATCGCGTTGCCATGAACAATCGACTGGCCGAACCGATCCCCCAAACCGTCGAGGGCTTCGGCCGTCGCGGCCAGCGTCTGATTCAATTTGATCGGATCCACCTGTTCGGCCACCGACACCACGGTCTCGAATAGCGGGTTGAACTCCGTGCTCACCGATGTCACGTCGATTAGATCGGACGTGGTAATGATTGCGGCCACCACCAATACGACCAGGCCGGCCGTCCTATAGGGCGGAGTTTCCTGCATCGACCGGCGCCGTGACATCGTCATCGCGGTCCTTCGTGCGAGCTGCCAACAACCCGTTGGTGTCGCCGATAATTGCGCCATCACTCGATGGCGGATCTGTGACTTGGAAGGCCTGCCTGCTCCAAGAACGCAGACATCATCGACATCTGGCCGAGACCTCGGCGTGCACATACTTCCTCAATGGCGAGCTAGTTCAACGATTTTCGCGAAGGACACCCCTCATGTCAGCCCTCCGGCAGCGGTCTCGGCGCAACTGGCCAGCTACCGGTCAGAGTTGCAGAACTGTGTCTAATAGTCAATAGTAATTATGGTCAGACCATACGGACTGTGAAATTTGATCGGCGCCGCCGTCCAAAGCCATTGGACGGCAACGGGATGAGCTGTGCGCGCCGCTTCCGGAAAGGCCGGAGTGGCGAACCAGAAGCCCAGTACCACCGCCGCGACCACAACGGGCCATTGCCCTAAGTAGGAGGTCGATAACCTGCAGCAGAGTCGCGAAGTTGCCAGATCTGGGCGGGACACAAGATGCCGACGGCGTATGAGACCACGTAGTTAGCCGCGCCCTCGTCATTCGGGAAGACATCACGTTTCACATCGGTCATGACCTCGGCGTACCGCCCACCTCGAATCACCTTGTCGCAGATTCCATAGCCGTAACCGAGCGCATCGTTATTAGGAAAGTCGAAGTGACGCCGCACCACCACGTTGTACGTGTATTCCACTTCCGGCGCTGGCACGGCCACCGATTGCGGGGCACCATAAACAGCCACCCACGGCATCACCAAAGTCAGCGCAATGGCTACGAATCGGCGTCGAGTTCCACACACTGACTAACCTTCCCACAGCGAGACACCTTGAAACAGTGCAACAACGTTGTCCATTTCTGCGCGAATCGACGACGCCGGCTTACTTGGCCGGCGAACGGGTCCGCTAATGTTGAAAGCAGCCGCATACCCTCGGCGGACGACGCACCGCCTCCGCTCTAACCCGCCACCGGCACTCCACGAACGCGGTTTCAGTGCAACAGGTTCACTACCCTGGCAGGCACTGGACGACGACGCGATCGCGCTGAGTTCACGAGTCCATGACGACGTCGAATTTCAAGTCAGTTCCGGTATTGGCGAAGTATCCGTCGACGTCCCCGGCGGTGATGTCTGATGCCGACGAGGGCGACCACTTCGCATTGCGGTCCTTGTCGATGACTTGTGCTCGGATACCTTCGACGAGGTCATGAGAGTTTAGTGCCGTACAGGCAACCCGATACTCCTGGAGCAGGACGTCTTTCAATGTGGGAAGGTCAGCGGCTCTGCGCACCGACTCCAGTGTCACCGCCAGCGCGATTGGCGAACGGCTCGAAATCAGCTCGGCCGTAGCATTGGCCTGCTGTTCGGCGTCCGCGCGCAAGGCAGCGACGATGTCGGTGACGGAATCGCCGGCGTAGCACTGGGTGATCCAATGCAGTTGAGCCAGTTGGCTCGGTGGTGGCTTGACCGCATGTTCGGCGATCGCTGCATCGACGCCGTCGGCGGAGATCGCTCGGGCAAGGTCGCCAAGTCGGTCATGGGGCACGAAGTAGTCGGCGAATCCAAGCGCGATGGAGTCGGCTCCCGAGAACGGCGCGCCAGTAAGTGCGGCATGCAAGCCCATCGAACGAGGGGCACGCGAAAGCAGGTAGGTACCCCCGACATCGGGGATGAACCCGATGCCGACTTCGGGCATGCCGATCTTGGACTTCTCCGTGACGATGCGATGGCTGCCATGGGCGCCGACTCCGACGCCACCGCCCATGACGAGGCCATCCATCATGGCGACGTAGGGCTTGGGGTACGAGGCGATGTACGAGTTGAGGCGGTACTCGTCGAACCAGAATCGACGGGTCGCGCCACCTCCCTCGATGGCATCCTGGTAGATCGCGACGATATCGCCGCCAGCGCACAGGCCACGGTCGCCCGCACCATCGAGGACCACGGCGGTAATGGCTGGATCGCTGGCCCATTCGACAAGCACGGCGTGCAGCGCAGTCACCATCTCGTGGGTCAGCGCATTGATAGCTTTGGGACGGTTCAGCGTTGCGAATCCCACGGATCCCTCGACCCTAGTCAGTACCTGATCGAAACCACCGGACATGTGTGCCAAACCCTTATTGGAGACGTCCAACGGGCGTTGGAGAGCAGACTGCTGTCCAACATCCGAATTACTGGGATGTCCGAGTAGTTGAATCCGGACCTCCCCATCAGGTTGCGAGCGTTCGGCGCAATGTTCCATTTACCTATCGGGCCGTGGGATACCCACCTGTGCAACATGATTCGATCTCCGACCCCGTCGAATTCCGGTAGTGCTCGTCATCCTTGCCAGACGCGTTCGGTCATGCATGACTCCGCTGCGCCGGCACTGTCGTGCGATGAGGCCTGCCGGGTATCGCCCATCGCCCTCGGACAATTCCCACGCCGGGGAGGTCTTGACGAGGGTGTTTGCCGAGTGACTCTGCGCCGACGTGCAATCCTTCATACCCCGAGTCGACTTCGCCGACGCAGGCCGCCATTGCGATCCGCTCGGCATACGGCTCGAATGCTGCCGATACCGCGGTGCCGGAGTAGCCGTCTAGCCAGCCGCGCAGAGTCGTCGCCACGTTGGGGGGAAAGCGGACGTCGTTCCGCACGCAGCAACCTACGAGCGTCACCAAGGCGCTCTCCAAATCGCCCGCGCCGATTTCGACCCAGAGCCAAGTCAGGTCGTCGGGCTTCAGGTAGGGCGCGGCGAGAGCAGCCATAGTCCATGCCAGCGATCGCTGGTCGAATCGATTTACGTACACACCGACTCCGCGGGTTTGTGCGATGTCGGGCGCGGATCCCGAGACTGGACTTCGATCGCCAAGGCGCTGCGATCGTGATCTCGATACTGCCCCGACAGGATCATCTCGATAGTCGACTGGAGGTCGCGCACTATGGCGGTCCCCGCTACCGGCGAGTCGGATCTGCTCGCAATGCCGCGTTCCGACCGGGCCGCAACGATTGCGGCATTAAACGCAACCTGGGTTGACCAACGGCACAGATCGTGCGCCTTGTCGTCTGACAAACCCTGCCGCGTAACGACTTCTGCGAGCCGTTGAATGCGTGGGCTCAGCCGGACGTGGTCATGTTGAGTGAGTAGCGACGTCGGATGCGGGTGCGCGATCATCTGGTGGTGGAGGTTCATGCACCAGTCGGTCAGCGTTGTCTGCCAGGAATCACGGTGGTGGATCGGCGGATTCAGACGTGATAGATGCAAGGCCACGACGTTGCGAATGAGTTGGTCGTGGCCACCGATGCGCTTGTAGAGCGTCCTGGTCGAGATCTTGAGATCGCTCGCAAGGCGACGAATCGTCAGGGAACCAAGCCCGTCGCCATCGAGCACTCGCAGGGCGTGATCGTAGACGGCCTCGGATGTTATCGAGGGCGGAGGACCCGTACGGCTACGGGATCGTGACGAGGCGCCGCACTTCGTCTGTTCAGCGGTAACCGCAGACTCCCCTAGCCCGGCGACGAAGCACTTGAACTCCGCTTCGGGGTCAAAGGCGGTAGGCGACCGCATGCCGCTGTGATCGCCACGCCCTGACATCACCTCGCCGCACCTTCGACCGGGACGAGGAGAACGTCGGTGGCTTCATCGGGCGTTTGGCGCGGCTCGGAGCGCCGCGTGCCCTCGAGGTCGTCGCGGATGGCTTCCTGCGCCGCGGGCGGCAGCGTGTGCATGATCTCGCGCACACGGGCCTGACGACGGCCAACGGCCTTGCGCTCCGGCATACCCGGAGTGGCCAGGATCTGCGGCGGCACACCCTCGATCTCCTCGACGCCACCATCGTGGTGACCGGCATCGGCGAGCGCCTGCTCCTCGGCCATCTGCGACTCGTCCTTCTCCTCCGACATCCCGATCGGACCCAGCCGGCGACCGTTGAGGAACTGCTTCACCACCGGCTCATCGGAGGTCAACAACACCTCGCGCGGACCGAACATCACCAAGTGCTTGCGGAACAGCATGCCCATGTTGTCGGGCACAGTGCGGGCGATGTTGATGTTGTGCGTGACGATCAGGATGGTGCAGTCGATCTGGGCGTTGATGTCGATCAACAGCTGGGACAGGTACGCCGTACGGACCGGATCCAGACCGGAGTCCGGCTCGTCGCAGAGAATGATCTGCGGGTCGAGCACCAGCGAACGGGCCAACCCGGCGCGCTTGCGCATACCACCGGAGATCTCACCGGGGAACTTCTGCTCGTCACCGGTCAGACCGACCAGTTCCATCTTCTCCATCACGATCTGGCGGATTTCGGATTCCTTCTTCTTCGTGTGCTCACGAAGCGGGAACGCGGTGTTGTCATACAGCGACATGGAGCCGAACAGCGCACCGTCCTGAAACATCACCCCGAACAGGGTGCGGATCTCGTAGAGCTCCTTGGCCGAGCACTCGATGATGTTGGTGCCATCGACCAGGATCTTGCCGCGCTCGGGGCGCAGCAGCCCGATCAACGACTTCAAGAACACCGACTTACCGGTACCGGACGGGCCGAGCAGCACGCTGACCTCACCAGCGGGGATCTCGAAGGTGACGTCCTCCCAGATTCGCTGGGGCCCGAAGGACTTGGTCAGTCCCTCAACCTGAATACCGATGCCCATGGGTAAATCTCCTTAACATTTCGGGACTGTCGACGCCGCCTAGACGCAGCCGGCCGCGCAGGGATCAGGTGGTGGAAAGTCATCAGGCAGTGTCGCGGCGGGGTCCGCCGGTGGCTGGCCCTGGGTCAAGTCCAGGTTGCGATCCAAGTCCGGCGCGATTGGCACCATTCGACAGAACGGGCTGAAGGCGAGCTGGCAGGGATTGGAGCCCGGATCAGCAGCGGCCGGCGTGGCCATCGCGACCGGAGCGGTTGCAAGCAATGTCGCGGCGACAAAGAGCCCGATCCGGTTGCCAACTGACACGATGATGTTCACAATCGATTCCTATGCGATGGCGGCGGCTAGGTCGGCGGACATCGCGGCTAGTTGCAGGCCCCAGGTGAGCCAGTCGTGTTGTCCTTCGGCCGGAAAGTCGAAATGACCGTTGGCACCGCCGACAGCGCGATAGTGCTGATAGAAGCTTCGATTGCTGCCTTGAGCCTGGTCGCAGTAACCGATCATGGCGGCAGGATCGCTACAGGACAGTGTTGATGGGCTGAACACCCACAGCCGAGTGTTGTTGTCGGACAAAAGCTGTACGTGCACATCGGGGTCACGCCACTTCCACCGCCCCAGCTGTGCAGCACCCCACATGGATTGGGTGTTGACTCCACCGTCCTGAGCAAGCCCCGCGGTGATCGCGCCGTTCATCGTGGTCGCCGATGGAGTCAGGAAGCCCGACAGCGATCCTGCGAAGCGGTAGCGATCGGGGTGGAATGCCACAAGTGTTAGCGCTGCGGTCCCGCCCTGCGCAGCACCGACGATCCCGTGCCCTCCCGAGGTCAGCCCCTTGTTGGCGGCGAGCCAGTTCGGCAGTTCGTCGGCCAGAAATGTCTCCCACTGCTTGGACCCGTCGGCTTCCCAGTTGGCGTACATGCTCCAGGCGCCGCTCGCGGATGCCACCACCGAAATCCCCTTGCCCGCAAGGGTATTGAATGCGCCCGCTCGCACCCAATTGCTGACGTCGGGTCCGCCGTTGAAGGCATCGAGCAGAACCACTGCGTGTGGGCCCCCCGCTTGGAACGCCACCGGAATGTCGCGACCCATGGCCGCCGAGGGCACCATTAGCGTTTCGACGGTGGCGGCCTTGGCGGTGGCCGCACTCCACAAACATACGGTGAGCACGGCCGCCAGCGCGGCGCGTAGTGCACTGATCAGCCACTTCACCGCCGTTGAACCATCTGTCTCGATAGTCATTTCGCGTCACACCGGCGGATAGGCCGGAGGCGGGTACACGCCGCGAAGCGCCCACGGAAACCAACTGAAGAAGTACTCGATCTCGTCACTGGCGTCGTAATCGGGGTTGGGGTCCATTGCTCAACACTCGCCATTTTCCGTTGGTGGTTTCGGCATTTCGGCAGCGATCGCCGCGGCTGTTCATTGCGGCTTTCCGTAGACGGCTACGAGCACGCTGTGGTCCAGACTGTTGACCGACCACACCCCCATCTGGGTGTAGGCGCAGTTGGACATCACCGCGAAGTCGGCTGGGTCGTAATACCACTGGTTCATGACATCGACACCATTGATCGCCAAGGCGGGATTGATCGCCACCGTCTGGGCCACCTCGCCGTGATAGCCCGCGGCGAGCGCTCTTGTCTGGGGGGTCGAGCCGTCTGACCCGAGGTCACCGTCGAGGGCGCGGTTGTTCAGGACGTCGTCGGCGTGCCATTCCGCCGCAAGCTGTAACTGCTTGTTGATCTTGACGTCGTTCTGACAGCCGGCCTGGTGTTGCACCGTATAGACGTTGGCGACGACGCTGTCGTTGAGGCGCTTGTTGTTCGGCACCAAGGTGTTGTTGTCGCCGTCGGCGTGTGCATAGGGCGCCGACAACACCAGGATGGCGGCTGCGGCCACGAGCATTGCTGTCAGTCGACATCTTGGCATCCCGGGCTCCGTATCTTCAGCGGGTTGTGCTGGTGTGTCAGGGTTCATGATCGCGACCGCTCACACCGGGTCGAATTGCGATATGAGCCAACGGTCGTCGGCTCTGTCGAGGGTGACCCGGACACTGGACGCTGTGCTGGTGGGTGTACCGGTTCCGACGGTGGTCGTCTGATTGACGAACAACAGGACCACGGCATGCGCACCCGACGCCGACACCGACGCAGCGGCTGGGACCGTCGCCGTCGCCGCGATCTGTTTCTGCTGGGCACCGGGGATGACCACATCGTGGGTTAGTGAGGTGTAGGAGTCGAGGAACTGACCCGTCAATCGGCCGCGCGCGGCATCGAGATCCTTTGCGACGGTATCGGGGCGATAGGACAGCATTGCGACCGTTCCCTCGGTAGCGGCGCGCACGGAATCGGTGGCAGCAACGTGGTCTCGTGCCGCCGCGGAGTTCTGCCACTTGAGGTAGCCGAATCCCACTACCAGCAAGACCGCCAGTGCAGGAAGAACTCCGTACGTCACCACCGGTCGCCAGCCAATCCGCCGCCGCTGCAATGGCATGGGCGCACGTTGGTCGTTATCAACGTCGTCCACAAGTTCTGCGATCACAACATCGTCGGCAACCGCTGCGTCGGCCGAATCACCCTGGTTCAGTTCAACGCTCGCTGCGTCGGAACGGACGGCCTTGAGTAGCTTCATGGCACGAACTCCACTCTTGAGACCTTCAACTGACTATCGAGTTTTTGAACCGATATGCGCATGCGCCAGGCGCGCGGGACGGGCTCTGCCCCAGCTGTGCTAGATGTCTTCACCGAGACCGCCACCAGTGCTTGGGCGTCCGAGGCGGAGTATGACTCCAAGGCTGCCTCAGTCACAGTGCCAACCGACACTGACTGTGTCTGTTTGACGACTTCAATGAATGGCTGCGAACGCTGGGCGAAGTCGTCGTAAAACTCTCCGGAAGCAGCGCCCATGATCCGTTTCACGTCTTCATCGGCGTGCTGCCAGTCGATGGTGGTGAGATTCAGCGCCGTCTGCCGCGCGGACTGGAGGTACTCGCCGCGTTCAACCGTCGCGTGACGTAACTGGTAGGACTGAAATCCCTGCCAGCCCATCAGCGCCGTCAATACGGCAACGGTGATGGCCCCCAAGGCCATTGGGTGTCGCAATGCCGACCAGCTCCTGCGGTGCTGCGCGGTTGGAGCCGCCGTGATTGCGTCTCCGCCATCTCGTACCTCCTCGGTGTCGACGGAGGCATCGGTTACGTCCTCGGTGTCTACGGGCATCGTCATGGTGTCGGAGACAGCAGCATCGCTTGCCATGTCGTGTCCTTCGGCGTGGTTTGAGCGAGGTCGGATTGCTGGTACCGGCGGCCGTCTGGCCCCATATAGGCACGTGTCGCCCGGTCGTAGTACGCGACGGCAATGGGTGGTGCCGCGGGTGCAGCAGTCAGGAGCACCGCGGGCCCGCCCACGAATCGATGGCGCGTTTCGCACCACGCCCAAAGGACTTGGCTTGCCGGGTCGCGAAGCGAATCATCCCGGGGGGAGGCTCCCAACGGCCGGCCGCTGAACCCGGCACAGCCACTTCGGCCGCCGGACAATGAGGGGCATGTGCCACGCGTACTCCCAGATTCAGTTCGGTCGGTGGGCGGTCGCTGATGCGTCCCGAACACGGGGTGCACGCCGGTTATCCCGGCCAGAGTGTCCGCTTCGCTGGAGGCGCCTAGGGTTGCTGTGACCAATACCCCATGAAACCACCGCGCCTGTAGTGTGCGTCAGCCCCCGAGGGGGTAATCTCGCTCCCCCGAACGGGGTGAAGAATGGGCCAAAGTAATTGACGTTCACGCTGGTCCATGCGGCGGTGACTGCTTCTGGGAGACCGCGCCGAGAGCCAAGGCCACCAAATGCCATCATGCCATCAGGAATGGTTGAAATCCCTCAAGACCATCGACCGACAGGTGCCCAAGGACCTTCACATTCTCCTGATCCTGGATGATTGCGCCACTCATAGGCACGAAGACTTCCGCAGCTGGCTCGAGAAACATCCCCGGTTCCACCTGCACTTCACCCCGACCTCCTCGTCGTGGCTCAATCTCGTCGAACGCTGGTTCCGGGAGCTGACAGATAAAGCGCTGCGACGCGGCGTCTTCCACTCGGTGCCCGACCTGATCGCCTCCATCCAGGAATACATCGACACCCACAACGACGGCCCCAAGCCGTACGTGTGGACCGCCACCGCCGAGTCCATCCTCGCCAAAGTTGCGCGTGGACGGATCGCACTCGAAAACGTCGGCCGATTGCGGGGCACACCACTAGCGTCGGCCGCGAGCACCTTTGGCGAGGTGGAGAAACGATGTTCGCCAATGACTTTCGCGACCACGAATCTCGCCTTGTACCCCAGCCATGCCAGGCTGCCCGCGTAGACGTGAAGGTGCCCACCCCGACCTGTCAGCTAGGCAGCCCAAGACTCGAGTATCCGTTGCCACCCAGTGCTCCGCCCGCGTACACGCGATGACTGGGCTCCGGAGTTAGAAGCCCAACATTTGCAATCGGTTCGGCGACGCCGCCGACCGCGACAGGGGCACTCGCCAGCCGATGGACGATCGCCACTACGCGCCGGCGCCAGTGGCAAACCAGAAGCCGAGGATCATCGCCGCCACGGCCACGGGCCACGCCTCGAAGGCGACGCGCACGGGGATGGGTGCGTCGCGCAGTTCCATGAAATCGAGCACCACATACCTGACCTTCAGCGCGGCGATGAGGAAGATCCCGACCACCGCGACCGCGGGGCTGAGCAGATCCTTGGACAGCCCCCACGTCGTCACACATGTGGCCACCATCAGGCCTAGCCACACCCATGTGACCCGCTCGCGCAACACCGACATCAGACTGCTCTCAGTAGGTAGAGCAAGGGAAAGATCATAATCCACAGCAGATCGACCAAGTGCCAATAGGAGGCCACGCATTCCGGCGTCACCCTGTTGGAGCTGCCGTAGGTGCCGCGCCGAGACTTGATCCACAGATACGTCAGCAGGCTGGTGCCAATTACGACGTGTAGCAGGTGGATTCCGGTCAACGTGAAGTACCACATGAAGAACTCATTGGTCGCCGGCGTGATGCCGTCGTCGAATTTCTCGAAATACTCAACGGACTTGGACACCATGAACATCAGACCGGTGAGGACGGCGCCGAGCAGATAGCGGGGCACTCGGTCGACGAGGTCGCGCTTGAGGGCCTGGATCGCAAGGGCTACCGACCAGGAACTGGTCAGCAAAATCAACGTGTCGATGCCACCCAAATTGATGTTGAGCGTGTGGCGAGACGCCTCGAAGACGGCCGGGTTGTGGAGCCGCTCTGACATGAAGTTGCCGAACAGCAACGCGAAGATGACGGCGTCCGCGCCGATGAAGACCCAGACGCCATCCACACCGGGAAGGCGCCTGGGCTTCACGCAGTCGGCGGTAGCGACCTCCACGAGGCTAGGCGTTGACACGCCCTGCGGCCTCGTCCTCGGCCTTCAGCCGGGGGATGGCCTTGATGATGAAGAAGGACAGGCTCGGGATCCAGATGAACCAGGTGAAGAACGCGATCCAGAAGCTGATCACGCCGTTGAACGCCAGCGGCCCGGTGGTGACGAACGGGATCGCACTCACCGCGAAGAACGACGCGAACGTGACCCAGCCCCACCAACTGACGGCGTCCGGGACCAGCTTCTTCTCCCGCCTGTCACGCATGCACACGATGCTGATGGCGACGATCTGGAACGACGTGACGAAGTACGCCAAATCGAACATGAGCCAGCCAAACCAGTAGAGCATGTGCATGATTTCCGGGCTGAGGTTGTTTACCTCGTGTGCGGCGGTCAGCCAGATCGCCATGGTCACCATGACGGGCGCACAGGTGATCGTGCCGCCCATCATCTCGAGCTTGGACAACACCCCGCCAGGACCCTCGATGCGTTCCATCACCCGGGCGACCGCCACGCTAAACGACATGTAGAAGGCGGTCATGGTGAGGCAGATGCTCAAGGCAATCATCAGCGGAAGCCTGAGCTCCTGAAAGTGCGCCTTGACCTCGTCCGGCGTCGCGCTGGCCGGGAACGGCGGCATGTTGTGGGCGAGGATCCCCCAGAGAACGAAGACTGCGAACAGGAAAACCGGGCCGGTCCACGCCAAGATCTTCCACGTTCTGTAGTCGGTCGGATACGGCGACAGGTCACGCCCGGGCTTAGTCGCCGCGGCCGAGCCGGAGTCGATGTTTGTTGCCATCGGACGGGCTCCTTAGTTGATGAAGGTACCAATCAATCCTCGCCGACGCGGGGACACCTGACTTCCCCCGAACGGGTACTATTCGGCCCCCACATCGGGGTGTGGCTTCGGGACTGCGACTTTCCATGTCTTAAAACCCCGCACCGTGGACCTCGTGTCCGGGCTTCTCGGCGGCCAGGCCGCGGTAGGCGTCGTCGACGGTGGTGCCGTGGTTGATGACACCGTCGACCTCGCGCGCGATCGGCATGGAAACTCCGTACTCGTTGCCGAACTCCATGATCACGCTGGCGGCCTTGACGCCTTCGGCGACCTGATTCATCGACGCGATGATCTCGTCGATTGGCTTGCCCGCGCCGAGCTGCTCACCGACGTAACGGTTGCGGCTGCGCTGGCTCGTGCACGTGACGATCAGATCGCCCATCCCTGCCAGACCCGCGAACGTGTCGCGGTGCCCGCCCAGGGCCTCGCCAAGCTTGGACATCTCCCGCACCGCGCGCGACATCACCATCGCGCGGGTGTTCTCCCCGATGCCGATCGAGTAACCCATCCCGACGGCGATCGCGTACACGTTCTTCAGCGCACCGGCCATCTCCACCCCGACGACATCGTCGGTGGTATAGGTGCGAAATCGCTTGGTGCGGAACAACTGTCCGAGATTGGCGGCCAACTTCGTGTCGGGCATCGCGAGCACCGCCGCGGCGGCAAAGCCCTCGGCCACCTCACGCGCGATGTTCGGCCCGGCCAGAATGCCGGCCGGGTGGCCGGGCAGCACCTCGTCGACGATCTGGCTCATCCGGTAGTTCGTGCCCTGCTCGAGACCCTTGACCAGCGACACGACCGGCACCCAGGGGCGCAGCTCCTTGGCGAGTTCCGTCAACACCCCGCGGAATCCGTGCGAGGGCACACCCATCACGATGACGTCGGCGGTGTCGGCGGCCTCGGAGAAATCGGTGGTAGCCATCAACGTGGGAGACAGCTCGACGTCGTTGCCGAGATAGCGCGAGTTGCGATGGTTCTCGTTGATGTCGGCGGCGGTTTCCTCGGAGCGCACCCACTGCAGCGTCGGCCCGCGCCGTGCGCAGATGGACGCCACGGTGGTACCCCAGGAGCCGCCACCGAGAACAACGACATTGGGTTCACGTTGCGCAGGCGCTCGACGCGTCCTTGCATCCACTACGGCACCCGCCCAACTTCGAAGACACCGCCATCCTCGGCGACATGACTGTCGATGGCGTCCCCCGGAAGAGCGCTTTGTGCTCTCCCCTTTGGGTCACGCCCCGGAAATCTCACCCATGGCTGTGGATACCAGGTCGTCGGCCTGACCCGTCACTGAAAGCACCGTCTGCCACAGATAACCGTTGGTATCGACCTTCTTCCGGGACGAGACCGCCAAGGGAATCGGTACATGGGTCAATCGGCGTCGCCAGGAACCAATGACCGTGTCCGTCTTGCCCACCATGCCAGCGTGAACGGCCGCGTGACCCAACCGGAGGCAGAAGTTACTGTCCCTGGCGTTGGCGGGCAAACTGCGGATCATGTAGCTCGGATCGATGTACTTGACGTTGACCGGTGTTCCACGAGCGCGAAATAATTCCCTGAGCTCGTCTCGTAGGAATGCGCCAATGTCGCCGTGGCGTCGATTCCCAGAAGCGTCCCACTCCGCTACTTCGGAAAGCAGGCTTTGTCCTGCCCCCTCTGCCACCACGACCACCACGAAACCATCTCGTTTGATGCGCTGTTCGGCGGCTCGGACGACCCCATCGATGCTGAACTCAACTTCCGGGATGAGGCACAAGCCCACCTGGGTATCCGCCAGCGCGGCGAAGCTGGCGATGAACCCCGAATCGCGGCCCATCAGTTTCACCAGACCGATGCCGGACCGATAGCACGACGCCTCCACATATGCCGCGCGCGTCGCTTGCCGCGCCGCCTCGACGGCGGTGTCGAAACCGAAACTCATATCGATGAACGAGATATCGTTGTCGATCGTCTTCGGTACGCCGACGACGGCGATGTCCAGTCCCCTTCGCCGTGTCTCCTCGACGACCGAGTGCGCACCGCGCAGCGTTCCGTCGCCACCGATGGTGAAGAGAAGCTGAATTCCCAAGCGCTCGAGCGTGTCAACCATTTCATCGACCGGTTGCGGACCGCGGGATGAGCCCAGCACCGTCCCACCGACTTCGTGGATCTGACCTACTCTGCGGGTCGTCAATTCGATCGGTGCCAGTGCGGTCCGCTCGACGAGACCCTCGTAACCGAACCGGAAGCCGTAGACCGTGGGGACGCCATACTTTTCGTGCAGGCAATAGACGATGGAACGGACGACATCGTTCAAGCCGGGGCAGAGCCCGCCACACGTGACGATCCCACACCTCAGGCTGGCGGGATCGAAGTAGATCCTCTCCCGCGGCCCCGCCAGCTCCAGGGCAGGCGGGTCGACGCCGGCAAGCAGCTGCGCGCGCAGATCGTCGATGTCGGTGCGGAACAAGAGTCGTTTCGATGAATCCATGAAGCGGATTGCGCGGAACGGGGAGACGATCTTGCATTCGCCAAGAGCGTCGGTTTCGAAATCTGGCTGCACTGATGTCATCTCGCGTGTGCCCCCTTATCCTTGGCGGGGGTTGGGACCGGCCCGGGCACCGGACGACTCGTGGGGCGGCGGCTCGCCGCAGCCACATTGACATTTGGGAACCTCGTCACTTCTAAGACATCGCCATCCTCGTCGGCACGGCCGCCGCCGGCTTCCCCCGGAAGAGCGCATTGTGCTCTCCCCTTCGGGTCACACCCCGGACATGCCGCCGGACGCGATCGCCGAGGTCGCAGCTATTCGCCCACGGCAGGCTCGTTGAACACAATCGCGTCGCGCTCATCCGATTCGGCCAGTGCGTCGGCGTAGCCGTGCACGTGCCTACGCATGCGCCGGCCGGCAGCCGCGGTGTCGCGCTCGCGAATCGCAGACGTGATCCCCCGGTGTGCCTTGGTTGTGATCGCGCGAACCGCGGTGTCAACGAAGGCTTCGTCCTCGGTGCCGGCATAGATCGCCTGTGATAGCGCGATCATGACGCCCATCAACAGCTCGTTGTGACTGGCCAACGCAACACCCACATGCCAGTCCAGGTTGGCCTGCAAGAACTGCTCGAGGTCGGCCTTGGGGTCGGCGATCGCCTCGTTGGCCCGGTCTAGTTCGGCGAGGTCTTCGTCGGTGCGGTTGCGGGCGGCAAGTTCGGCGCAGAACGGTTCCAGAGCCTCCCGGGTCTCCATCAGGTCGACCAGTTTGATGCGTCTACCGCGGATGAGCATGGTCACGGAGCTGGCCATCGACTTGGTGGTGGGCCTCTGAACGAACGCGCCGCCGGCACGCCCCGCCTTGACTCGAACGAGGTTCTGCACCTCGAGGATGCGTAGCGCTTCGCGCACGGTGGCACGGCTCATCTGTGTCTGTTTGACCAGCTCGCGTTCCGCCGGCAGTGGGGCACCCTCGGGAAGTTCGCCGTTGAGAATCCGCTCGCGCAGCTCGCCGGCGAGCACGTCGGACGCCTTGGGGACGTCGACGGGGCTCAACCTGAGGTCGGATCGCGAGGGTGTGGTCACGGCGTCCGCTACTTCCATCGCATGCCCCTAATGAATTATGGTCAGACCTAAGATACCATTTATTTAGTTGGACCGTTAACATGTCCAGTCTGACCACGGTCGATAGGCGGCAGGAGAAACGCTGATGCGCTGGGAACTTTCCGACGAGCAGGAGCTCTTCACCGCGTCGTTGCGCGAGTGGTTGGACGAACGCGCCGACTCGGCGGCGGTCCGCAGTTGGCTGGACACCGGCGATCCCGCCGGGTTCGAACGGCTCTTCGTCGGCGAGGGCTGGGCCGGGGTCGGATTCGACGAGGACCTCGGTGGCCAGGGCGGCGGCCTGCTCGAACTGGCGCTGACAGCGCGCGAGTTGGGGCGCGCGGCAGCGCCTTCGGCCAGCTGGCTGCAGTCGGCGATCGTCGCGCCGGCGTTGGTTGACGAGCCGGCGTTGATGTGCGCGGCAACGGAGTCCGGCGACGTGACCGCGTTGGCGGTCCGGGCGGACCGCATCCCAGCCGCGGCGCCTTCGGTGAAGAACTCCGCCGACCGACTGAGCGGACGGATCCCGTGTGTGCTCGGCGCAGCTCGGGCGCAGCGATTGCTGGTGCCCGTCCACCACGTCGACGCGACGTCGCTTTGGCTGGTGGACAGCGCGGCCGGGGGCGTGGGGGTTAACCCCCGGCCGCTGCTGGATCGCTCGCGCGACGTCGCCGACATCACCCTCGATGACGTCCCGGCACGCCGACTCGACATCGATGCCACCGTATCGCTGGGCGATATCGCCACCAGGGCAGCTGTTCTGGTCGCCGCCGACGCACTGGGTGCATCCGAACGGATGCTGCAACTGGCTGTCGACTACAGCAAGCAGCGCCATCAGTTCGGGCGGCCGATCGGCTCGTTCCAGGCGGTCAAACATGCTGCTGCACAGATGCTGGTCACCGTGGAGGCGTCGTTGACCATCGTCTGTTACGCGGCACAATCGGCCGAGGAGGGCCTGCCCGATCGCGCAACTCACGCGGCCGTGGCGAAGGCACAGGTGACGGGCAGTAGCGCCGAGCTCGCCGACAGCGCGCTCACGTTGCACGGCGCGATCGGCTACACCTGGGAGCACGATCTGCAGCTGTTCTACAAGCGGGCCAAGCTCGACCGCGTGCTCTTCGGCACGCCGACGGCGTGGAACGAGCGCATCGCCGAGGCTCTGCCGCTACTCCCCGTCACGGCCTGACCAGCGGCCGGGCGAACTGCGCCAGGCGGACTTCCATTTTGGTCTGTCCATTAGTATAATTCGAACTTAGGTTAACTATTCAAGGTTC
Organism: Mycobacterium sp. AZCC_0083; assembly: GCF_014202335.1. Classification (GTDB taxonomy): domain Bacteria; phylum Actinomycetota; class Actinomycetes; order Mycobacteriales; family Mycobacteriaceae; genus Mycobacterium. The sequence goes on from NZ_JACHGP010000005.1 coordinate 304,503, forward strand.
GTGGAGCGGAGATCAATGTGGACTTCGAGTTGAACGAGGATCAGCAGACGATCCGCGCCGCGGTCGCTGAACTGGCAAGCAAGTTCGACGATCACTACTGGATGACCAAGGATCAGGCTCACGAGTTTCCGACGGAGTTCTACGACACGTTCGCGGAGGGCGGCTGGCTCGGCATCACCACGCCGGAGGAATACGGGGGCCACGGGTTCGGCATCACCGAGGCCTCGATCCTGCTGGAGGAAGTTGCGGCCAGCGGCGGCGGGATGAACGCTGCCAGCTCGATGCACCTGTCGATATTTGGCATGCATCCGGTGATCGTGCACGGGTCCGAAGAACTCAAGGCCCGCACGCTGCCCCGCATCGTGACCGGTGACCTGCACGTCTGCTTCGGCGTCACCGAGCCCGGCGCCGGACTGGATACCACCAAGATCACCACCTTCGCCCGCCGCGAGGGTGATCGCTACATCGTCAATGGCCGCAAGGTGTGGATCTCCAAGGCAGTGGAATCGGAGAAGGTTCTGCTGCTGACCCGCACCACGAAGTTCGAGGACGTCGCCCGCAAGACCGATGGGCTCACCCTGTTCCTCACCGACCTGGATCGCAGCAAGGTCGACATCAAGCCCATCGCCAAGATGGGCCGAAACGCAGTGACCTCGAATGAACTGTTCATCGACGGTCTGGAGATTCCCGTCGAGGACCGCGTCGGCGAGGAAGGCGAGGGTTTCCGCTACATTCTCGACGGCCTGAACCCCGAGCGCTGCCTGGTCGCCGCCGAGGCGCTGGGCATAGGCCGCGCCGCGCTGCGTACGGCGGTGCGCTACGGCAACGAGCGTGAGGTGTTCGGCCGGCCGATCGGAATGAACCAGGGACTGCAATTTCCACTGGCCGACTCGTTGGCCCGCCTGGACGCTGCTGAGCTGGTGCTGCGCAAGGCCACCTGGCTCTACGACAACGGCAAACCCTGTGCGCGCGAGGCCAATACGGCCAAGTACCTGTGTGCCGACGCGTCCTTCGACGCGGCCGACCGCGCCTTGCAGACCCACGGCGGCATGGGGTACTCGGAGGAGTATCACGTGGCGCGGTACTTCCGCGAGGCCAGGCTGACGCGCATCGCCCCGATCAGCCAGGAAATGGTGCTCAACTACCTGGGGCAGCACGTCCTGGGTCTGCCGAGGAGCTACTGATGACCCAGGACCGTGACGTCTTCCGGCTCGACGGGCGCTCGGCGCTGGTGACCGGTGCGGGCGGCGGCGTCGGTGAGGCGATCGCCCGCGCCTTCTCCGCGGCGGGGGCAGCTGTGCTGGTGACCGACGTCGACAAGGACGCCGCGGTGGCCGTCGCGGAATCCATCACCGCCGCCGGCGGCACCGCGCAGCCATTCGTCCTCGACGTGCGCGACTCGGCGGCGGCGACCGAAGCCACCGCAGCGGCGGCCGACCTGGGCGGCGGCGCATTGCACATCCTGGTCAACAATGCCGGCGCCATCGCGCCGGCCATGTTCGAGGACATGTCGGAGGAGAACTTTCGCCGCGTCGTCGACATCCACCTCGTGGGCAGCTTCGTGTGCAGCCAGGCGGCGCTGGCACACCTGCCGACCGACGGCACCGGGCGCATCATCAACGTCACGTCCGCGGCAGGGCTCACCGGGACCATCGGCCAGGCCAACTACGGGGCCGCCAAGGCCGGCATCGTCGGCCTGACGAAATCGCTGGCGCGCGAGCTGGCGCGCAAATCCATCACCGTCAACGCCGTGGCGCCGCTGGCGGCCACGGCGATGACCGAGAACATCCGCAACAACGAGAAGTTGGCCGCCAAGACCCTGGCCCGGATCCCGTTGGGACGCTGGGCCTTCCCGGACGAGGTCGCACCGACGTTTGTCTTCTTGGCCTCGGACGCCGCGTCCTACATCACCGGACAGGTGCTGCCGGTCGACGGCGGGACGGTAATCTGATGAGCCACAACGTGACCGGACCATTCGCCTCGACAGGCCGCGATGTCTACATCGCCGAAGCCGTTCGCACCCCGACCGGCAAATCACATCCCGAGCGGGGGTGGTACCGCGACATCCATCCCAACGCGATGCTGGCCGCCTGTTACAGCGAGCTGATCGCGCGCAGCGGGGTCGAGCCCGCAGCGGTCGAAGATCTGGTGATCGGCTGCACGGCCCCGTTCGGTGAACAGTCCCGCAACATCGCCCGCAATGCCTGGCTGCAGGCAGGGTATCCGCCCGAGGTACCGGCCACCACGCTGGACCGGCGCTGTGGCTCGGCACAGACCGCGGTGGAAATGGCTGCGGCACTGGTGGCCTCGGGCACTCACGACGTCGTGATCGCCGGCGGCGTGGAGCACATGGGCCACATCCCCATTGACTCGCCCGGCAAGATCGCCGAACTGTACGGCGATCCCTGGCCCGCCGAGCTGCGCGACCAGTACGGCTTCGTGCACCAGGGCGAAAGCGCCGAGCTGATCGCCGACCGCTGGCAGCTGGGCCGCGAGGAGATTGATGCCTTCGCCGCGCGGTCGCACCACAACGCCGCCAAGGCCATCGCCGACGGCCGGTTCGACGCCGAGATGGTGCCATTGGCTCTCGACGGCCAGCTCCGCCACGCCGATCAATGCGTGCGCCCGGAGACCACCGTGGAAACATTGGCCAACCTGAAGCCGGCGTTCCGCAAGGAGGGCGGGCGAATCACCGCCGGGTCGTCCTCGCCCATCAGCGATGGAGCCGCCGCGGTGCTGCTGTGCTCCGGGAGCGCCGCCCGCCGGTTCGGATTGCGAGTCCGCGCCCGCGTCGTCGACCAGACCACCGTTGGTGTCGACCCGGTCATCATGCTGACCGGGCCGATCCCTGCGACCCAGAAGTTGTTGCAGCGCAACAACCTGACCATCGACGACATCGACCTCTTCGAGGTCAATGAGGCGTTCTCCTCGGTGGTGCTGGCCTGGCAGCGTGAGCTGAATCCCGACGTCGACCGCGTGAACGTCAATGGCGGAGCCATCGCGCTGGGCCACGCAGTCGGCGCCACCGGCGCCAGGCTGATCGCCACCCTGGTCGCCGAGCTCGAACGTCGCGAAGCCGACCTCGGCCTGGTAACCATGTGCTGCGGGGGCGGATTGGGCACCGGCACACTCATCCAGCGGGTGCCGACGACGTGATCGACTTCGGCACGTTCTTGGCGCGTGGCGACGGCGTCTGGTGGGGCCAGGCGGCCGCCGAACCACGTCCACTGGTCGACGCACTGATCGCGCAGAGCGCCAAGATCGGCCCCATCCGGACGTTCACCGGGCTCAGCTGGAACGACCAGCTCGCCGTCACCATGCCCGCTCGAATGTCGATGGTGTCCTACGGCGGGCTCGGCGAGCTGCGTGAGCTGAGCCGGTTGCGCCGCCTCGAAGTCATTCCGTGCCATTACTCGGCACTGCCCCGGATGTTCGCCGAGCACCGGCTGCCCTGCGACGTCGGCCTGGTGCAGGTATCGCCGCCCGACGCCGAGGGGATGTGCTCGCTGGGCGTCGGCGTCGACTACGTGGCCGACGCGATTCCGCACACTCCGGTGCTGATCGCCGAGATGAACGCCCAGATGCCGGCTACCAGGGGAACCCCGCGGATACCCGTCGATCGGTTTGCCGCCACCATCGCCACCGACCGCGCGCTTCCAGAGGATGCGCTGCGGGCGCCCGGCGCGGCCGAGCGCGTCATCGCCACCCAGATCGCCGAACTCGTCGACGATGGCGACACCCTGCAACTCGGCGTCGGGTCGATGGGCACGGCGGTGATCGACGCCCTGACCCGGCACGAGGATCTGGGCTTCCACACCGGAATGATCACCGATGGCCTGCTCCGCCTGATCGACAAGGGCGTGGTCACCGGCAGGCGCAAGGAGATCGACACCGGCCAGGTCGTCGTGGGCACCGCGCTGGGATCGGCCGATCTATACAGACGCGCCGGCGATCTGCCGGTGCTGTTCCTGCCGACCAGCTATACCCATGCGCCGCAGGTGCTTTCGCGTCTGCGCTCACTCATTTCGATCAACTTCGCCGTCGAGGTCGATGTCAGCGGCCAAGTGGGCGCCGAGGTCAGCCGCGGCGTGTATGTCGGTGCCGTCGGCGGCCAGGTCGACTTCGCCAGGGCCGCAGCGCTGACCGGCAAACGATCGATCTTCGCGCTGCGGGCGACCTCGCGGGGCGCCTCGACGATCAAGACCACGCTCGAGGGTGGGGTGGTCACCACCACGCGTTCCGACGTCGACGCCGTCGTCACCGAGTACGGCGTCGCGCACCTGCGCGGCTGCAGCATCGATGAGCGAGCACGCAGGCTGACCGCGATCGCAGCCCCCGAGTTCCGCGAACAGCTCGATCGCGAAAGGAGCACATTGTGAACGGATTGCCCGCACACGTCGACATCCGCGAGGTGGGGCCGCGCGACGGCTTCCAGAACGAACCCGAAACCATCGCCACCGCCGACAAGATCGATCTGATCAACCGGTTGGCCCGCACCGGCCTGCGACGAATCGAGGTGGCCAGTTTCGTGCGCCCCGACGTCATCCCGCAGCTTTCCGACGGCATCGAGGTGCTTCGCGGCATCGATGTGCCCGACGACGTCTCGCTGATGGTGCTGGTGCCAAACAGCAAGGGCCTCGACAACGCACTCAAGGTGCGCGAAACCTTCTCCGAGGTAGCGATCTTCGTCAGTGCGTCGGAGACACACAACACGAAGAACGTGAATCGGACCATCGCCGAGTCCATGGCCGACAACGAGATCATCGCGAAACGCATCGTCGCGGAAGACCTGCGCTGCGCCGCCGTCATCGCCACCTCGTACGGATGCCCCTTCGAGGGCAGAGTGTCGATGAACCGGGTGCTCGACATCGCCGAGCAGTTCGCCGCGGCGGGCGCCACCGAAGTCGGGTTCGGTGACACCACCGGCATGGCCAACCCCGCCTATGTCGGTGAGTTCTTCGCCGCCGCCATCGAACGGCTGCCCGGGGTCGAGGTCACCGCCCACTTCCACAACACCCGCGGCCAGGGACTGACCAACGCATACGCGGCACTGCAGGTCGGCTGCACCAGCTTCGAGTCCAGCTTCGGCGAACTCGGCGGCTGCCCGGTACCAGCCGGATCCACCGGAAACATCGCCTCGGAGGATCTGATCAGCATGTTCGAGGAGATGGGCGTTTCCACCGGGGTGTCGCTCCCGGCGATGATCGACGCCGCCCGCGCCGCTCAGCAAGTACTCGGACGCAAACTGACGAGTCACTCCATCGTCGCAGGTCCGATCGACTGGGAACCGACGACAGACGCTCCGTCCTGCCGGTAGACATACAACCAACACATCGCGAGGAGATACAACATGAGCAACCGCGTCGCATTCGTCACCGGCGGAGCCCAAGGCATCGGCCAGGGCATCTCGGAAACCCTGGGCGCCAGCGGGTTTCGCGTCGCTGTAGCCGACCTCAACCTGGAGGCGGCAGAAGCCACCGCCAAGCGCATCGCCGCCGCCGGTGGCGAGGCCATCGCGGTCCACGTCGATGTAACGGACACCGAATCGGTGCGCAGCGCGGTCACGACCGTCGTCGCCGAACTGGGGGACATCGAGATCGTCGTGAACAATGCCGGCTGGGACGACTTCATGCCATTCCTGAAGACCTCAGAGGACTTCTGGGACAAGATCCTTGACATCAACTTCAAGGGCGCGCTACGCGTCATCCACGCGGTCGTGCCCGGCATGGTGGAGCGCGGATTCGGACGGGTGATCAACATCGGTTCGGACGCCGGCCGCGTCGGCTCGTCCCTGGAAGCGGTCTACTCCGGCGCCAAGGGCGGCATCATCGCGTTCACGAAGACCCTCGCCCGTGAGGTGGCGACCAAGGGAGTCACCGCAAACACGGTCTGCCCCGGCCCCACCGATACCCCTGCGCTGCGCAAGTTCGCCGATCGCTCGGGCGAAGACGCCGACAAGGTGATCGGCGGAATGACCCGCTCGGTGCCGATGAAGCGCTTGGCCGAGCCGGCGGACATCGCCGCCGCGGTCGCCTTCTTCGCGTCCGACGCTGCGGGGTACATCACCGGTCAGACGCTGTCCGTCAGCGGTGGCCTCACCATGGCGTGACCGTCACCGTCGCACACTAAACTAGGAGGTACATCAACGATGTTGTCCCACAACGGTTCACCGGTAACCTGGCACGCCGAGGAATCAATTGTCGAGATCACGCTCGACCGCCCGCCGGCCAACGCGTTGGGGCTGCCGATCATCGAGGGCCTGCACGCGGGACTCGATGCCGCCGACTCACTGCCCGCTAAGGCGATTGTGGTGTCCTCCGCGCTTGACAGCTTTTTCGCTGCCGGTGCCGACATCAAGCACATGTCCTCGGTCGACGCCGCATCGTTCGCCGAATACGGGGACAAACTGCGTGCGGCGGTGGAACGCCTCGCCGCCCACCCCGCGATGTCGGTAGCCGCCATCGACGGGCTGGCACTGGGAGGCGGACTGGAACTGGCGATGGCGTGCACACTGCGCGTCGCCGGCGCGGGCTCACGAATGGGCCTGCCCGAGGTCAACCTCGGCCTGATTCCCGGTGCGGGTGGCACGCAGCGACTGCCCCGCTTGGTCGGTCGCGGACGGGCGCTGGACATCATGCTCACCGGGAGACACGTCGACGCGGAGGAAGCGCTGCGCATCGGGCTCGTCGACCGACTCGTGCCTGCGGGTACGGCCACCACCGCGGCGCGTGAACTTGCCCACGAACTCTGCCGACCCTCGTCGCCCGCGCAGCGCGCGGTCGTACGGACGGTGGACGCGGCGTTCGACCGACCGCTGGCGGACGGCCTGCGGTATGAGGTCGACCAGATCCAAGAGCTGTTCGAGCGGGGCGAGGCGGTCGAGGGCATCCGCGCCTTCATCGACAAGCGCGCTCCCGAATTCGTCTGATCAGAAAGACCTTTCGATGAACTTCACACCACGCGTTGGCGGCCCGGTGCCGACGTCTTACGGTATCAACGCATTCGGCTGCGGCAGCGGGCGGAAGCGGTTCGACACCATGACGGAACTGGCCCGCGAGGCCGAGGCGGCTGGCTGCGCTGCGGTGTGGACGAGCGAGCTCTACAGCCGCTCGGCGACGATACCGATGGCGGTGCTGGCCGCGACGACGAGTCGGGTGCTGATCGGGTCGAACATCGCCTACGGCGTGGGGCGATCGCCGTTGATCTGGGCGGCCGAGGCAAGGGATCTCGACGAACTGTCGGGCGGACGGCTGATCCTCGGCCTCGGCAACGGCACGCCGAAGATGATGGAGAGCTGGCACGGCGTCAGCGGGGAGGCCCCCGCGGCCCGGATGGCCGAGCTGGTCACCGTGCTGCGCAAGCTATGGCGGCTGCACGAGGGGCCAGTGCACCACGACGGCCGGTTCTACACCATGCACGTCGCACCCGGCGGCGAAGTGTCCCCACCGCTGCGCGCCCACCTGCCGATCTGGATCGCCGGGGTCAACCCGGTGATGATCCGCACGGCCGGCCGCGTGGCCGACGGGCTCATCGGGCATCCAATGTTCAGCACCGACTACGTCGAGCAGGTGGTGCGCCCGGAACTCTCCGCGGGTGCAAACAAGGCAGGGCGCCACGTCGAGCAGATCGCCGTCACGGGCATCCGGATCTGCTCGATCGATGACGACGAGGAAGCGGCCCGACGGAACGCGGCATTCGCGATCGGGCAGTACGCCGCCTCGCGGGTCTATGACCGGCTCTTCGCCCTACACGGCTGGTCCGCCGCCCAGGAACGAATCCGCGAGGCCGCGCGGGACCGCGACGCCGCTGCGCTCGTCAGGGCGGTACCCGAGGCGGCCGTCGACGCGATCGCCATCGCATGCACCCCGGGAGACTTTCCCACCCGGCTCCTGGCGGCCTCGCAGGGATTCGATCACGTCGACGCGATCGCGCCGCCCTGGGGACTGTCCGACGAGCAGACGCTGCACGGCACCAGGCAGATCCTGGCCGGAATTCGTGATCTGCTGGGCCGCCCGTCGGCCTCGACCGCGAGCGGCAATATCGAACGATCGGAGTTCGTTTCATGATTGATCTCGAACGGCGCTATGAGACATTGCTTCTCGCTTCGCCCGCGGACGGCGTGGTCCAGGTGACGCTGAACCGGCCCAGTCGTCTCAACGCGATGACGGTGACGATGTTCGACGAACTGGAATCAGTCTCGCGGGCGATCGGTGACGACCATGACATCCGGGTATTGATCTTGACCGGTGCGGGCAGAGCGTTCTGTGCGGGCTACGACCTCGACGAAGCCAAGGAGCTCCCGACTCTGTCCGCGCTGGGCATGCTGGACCGGCAGGAACGCGCCGCCCGCGCTCTCAGCGCCGTGCGAGCGGTCCCGGTTCCCGTGATCGCCGCAGTCAACGGACCGGCCGCCGGCGGCGGCATGTCGCTGACACTGATGGCCGACATCCGGCTCGGATCACCTGCGGCGAAGTTCAACGCCGCGTTCGTCCGCATCGGGCTGTCCGCAGGCGATTTGGGCGCATCCTGGCTGCTGCCACGACTGATCGGTCCGTCGGCCGCTGCCGAGATCGGTTTCACCGGACGGATCGTGGACGCCGAGGAGGCCGAGAGGCTCGGTCTGCTCAACCGGGTCACCGGCCCGGACGACTTGCTGGACCAGTCATTGGCGATGGCGCGTCAAATCAGTGCCAACTCCCCCGGTGGCATCCGATTATCCAAGCGTGCACTGCAGGCCAACATGGAAATCGCCTCCTTCGCGGCGGCGCTGGAGCTCGAGAACCGCGGACAGGCGCTGCTGACGCGATGTGACGACATGACCGAGGCGTTAGAGGCGTTCAAGGCCAAGCGCGCACCGAACTTCTCCGGGCGGTGAGCATGAGCACCGCCTCAACCCGCTGGAATCGGGTGTCACGCCGCCCGTTGCCCGACGTGCTCGACGAGCTACGTACGGCGCGCACCCTGACATTCGACGAACATGATCCCGGCGTCGTGGTGATGGCGGTCAACCGACCCGATCGGGCGAACTCCCAGACCGTCGAGATGTTCGGTGAGATCGCCTGGGCCGCCGCGACCTTGCGTAACGCGCCGCTGCGGGCACTCATCGTGACCGGCGCGGGCGGCAAGGCGTTCTGCACCGGCTTCGACCTTGACGAGGTCGAGATCATCACCACGCTATCGGTTTCCGACTTCACCGACCTGGTGGAGACCGCGGCGGCCGGTTCCACCGGCATACGCGCACTGCCGTACCCGGTGATCGCCGCCGTCAGTGGACCCGCGGCCGGCGGCGGGCTGTCGCTGGCGCTGGCCGCCGACATCCGGATCGCCGACCAGACCGCGAGTTTCAGCGCGGGCTTCGTTCGCGTCGGGTTGTCCATCGGTGAACTCGGCACGTCGTGGAACTTGGTCCGGCTGATCGGTCCGGGCCGGGCGTCGGAGCTGGCGTTCACCGGACGGACCGTTCGAGCCGCCGAGGCATTCCGGATGGGGCTGGCCGACCGGCTCACCGAGACGGGCACCGCGCTTGACGCGGCACTCGAGCTGACCGTAACCATCGCCGACAATTCGGACGACGGCGTGAGGTCCACGAAGAACGCGTTTGTCCGCAATATGGAGATCAACTCCTTCCATTCTGCGTTGGAGCTGGAAAACCGCGGCCAGGCGCTGGCGGTACAGGTACCGACGACCGGTCGCGCACTGACGGATCTCCTTGGCGAGGCGCGATGACCGCGGCAGGAAAGCTCGACGCCGGGCTGCGGCCCACCGATGACCTGCGGCACCGACCCGTCGCCGGCGAGCGAACCCGCGACAGCCTGTTCTGGCAGCTGACCATGCCAGAGGAACAACTCAGCGTGCAGGTCTACCTCTACCTCACCGGCAGGGGGACGGCCGGCTACAACGTCTGCGTCTGGGGCCCGGACGAGCGACCACTGGCTATGCACCAGCACCGCGGGAAGATAGCTGACCATACGGACCTGGACGAGTTCGCGTTCGAGGGGCTGACCCTCACTCAGCCGCAATTGCGCAAATCCTGCCTGATGACCTACGACCGCGATGGCGTGCGAATCGAGTTCGCCTTCAACGGCATTCACGAAGCGTTCAGCTATCACAGCAATCCGGACGGCCTGCCGTCGTGGTTCGCGACGAACCGGATCGAGCAAACCGGGCGGGTGCGCGGCGGGATCGAGGTCGCCGGCCGCCACATCCTGTGGGACCGCATGGGTCATCGCGATCACTCCTGGGGAGTACGCGACTGGGGGGTACCGCAACATTGGAAGTGGTTCGTCGCCTACACCGAATCGGGCAGGGCGATCAATGGATGGATCTGGATCGCGAAGGGCGAATGGGGTTTCGCCGGGTACGTGGTGCGCGACGGGGTGACATATCCGATTCGGCACATCGACCAGCACACCGAATACGGTGAACAGATGCGCCAGCGTCGGCTCCTGGCGACCCTGACCGACGTCACCGGCGCCAGGACCGAACTCGAACTCGACGTCTTCGGGGTAATCGAATTGCCCACCCATGACCGATTGCAAACGGTGATCCGCGAAGGTGCCTGCCGCGCGGCCATCGACGGCGAACAGGGTGCAGGACAGTTCGAAACCCACTGGCAAGGAAGCTATCTGGACTATCTGTCGGCGCAGGGCCCCTGATGTGGACCTGGTCTGGCGACCAGTTGGAGCAGCTGGGCCGCTTCCTGGCCGAACGAGGCCTCTGCGGCCCGACGGTGACCGCCGCTGCGATCGGTGACGGCCATTCCAACCTGACGTTCTTGGTATCGGACGGCCAGTCACGTGTCGTGGTGCGGCGACCACCGCCTCCCCCGCTGCCACCCGGTGCGCATGACGTGCTGCGGGAGGCGCAACTGCTGGCCGCGCTGGCCGCCACCGACGTCCCAGCTCCCCGAGTGTTGGCGACCGCAGCCGCCGACGAGTTGCTCGACGTTCCCGTGTTCGTGATGGACTTCGTCGACGGGGCTGTCATCACCGAATCAACGCCGGCGCCACCTGACGACGAACAACTACGACGGCGAATCGCCGAATCACTGGTGGACACCCTCGCCGCGCTGCACGGGGTGCGATGGCGTGAGGTCGGCCTCGGCGACTTCGGCAGGCCCGACGGGTTCAACGCTCGGCAGCTACGCCGAATGCGGTCACTGATCGCAGTCGACGGAGAAGTGCCGAAAGAGTTTGCTTCGCTGGACGATTGGCTGCATGCACACTTGCCGCCCGATTCCGCGACATCGATCGTTCACAACGACTTTCGCATCGGCAACGTGATCGTCGACATCGGAGCCGGGCGCATCGCCGCAGTGCTCGACTGGGAACTCGCCACCATCGGCGATCCGCTCGCCGACGTGGGGTATCTGCTGGCGTCGTACCCGGCCCGGGGTGAGCCGCTGGTTCCGACCTCCGCGATGGGCACCGCAGTGCTCGAGCCCGGCTATCCGGGCAGGGTGGAGCTGCTCGACCGCTATGCCGACGGCACCGGGGCCGATGTGTCCGGGGTGAATTGGTATGCCACGCTGGCGATGTACAAGCTCGCCGCACTCTACGAGTACAGCCGCCGGCGGTTCGAGGGCGAGATCGGCGACCCCTACTATGCGGATCCGGAGTTGGTGCCATCGTTCCTGGCTGCCGGCGAGCGGCTGGCCTGCGACGCGTAGAACCGGCGACTACACCGATCGCTGTGCCTTGGCAGACTCGGACGCGGCTTTGCTCCGCTCACGAGCTTCGGCCCAGTCTTGATCGGTCATCGCGGTGAGGCCGGCGAAGGTGTTCGGCCCGGCCAGCCGCTGGCCGCCGTCCATCGCGATGGTCTCACCGGTCAGGTAGTCGCAGGCATCCGAGAACGCGAAGATGGTGAGGTTGGCGAGCTCCTCGATGGTTCCGGAGCGGCCGAGTGGGATCTGGTCCTCCTGCGTGGCGCCGACTGAACTCTTGTCCGTCGGATTGAGCATCTCCCATGCGTACTCGGTCGGAATGGGCCCGGGTGCAAGGGCATTCACCCGGATGCCGTATCGCCCCCACTCCACCGCCAACGACATCGTCATCGCGTGCACCGCCGCCTTGGCCATGGCCGACGGGACCACGAATGCCGACCCGGACCAAACCCACGTGGTGAGGTTCGACAGCACCGCGCCGGGAAGACCGGCGGCGATCCAACGCTTGCCCACGGCAACCGTGGTGTTGAACGACCCGGTCATCACGGTCGACGTCACCGCTTCGAAGGCACGCTGGCTGAGGCTGGCGGTCGGGGCGATGAAGTTTGCCGCGGCGTTGTTGAGCAGCCCGGTGAGCGGCCCGTGCCGTTCCCAGATCTCGGCAACCGCGGCGTCGACCGCCGACGAATCCCGCACGTCGACGGCTCGATAGTGCGCCGCTCCTTCCCGACCGACCGAGGCCTCTTCGGCGGCCGCGGCCAGCACAGCTTCGCGGCGCCCCCACAGGTGCACTTCGGCCCCGTACTTGACCAGTCGCGCCGCCACTCCCCGGCCGAGACCGGTTCCGCCGCCGGTGATCAGGATCCGCTTGTCCGACAACAGGTCGGGTGCGAAGATGTCGCGCGTCGTTGCGCCCATGGCCGTACTTCCTTCTCGTCGATCTACAATCCGAAACTCTTGCCGATGATTTCGCGCTGAATCCCGTTGGCGCCGCCATAGATCGGGGGTGCCAGGGCCTTGCGCACCTGCATCTCCATGCCGAACTCCACGGTGTAGCCGTTGCCGCCCATCAGCTGAAGGCCTTCCAGGGCCACCATTTTGGCTACTTCGGTGCACTTCAGTTTGGCCATCGAGCCTTCGCGGGCCAACTGGTCCTCCAACCCGGCGTCGATCTGGGCGGCTACGTGGTAGACGAAGGCCCTGCAATACTCGACCTCGGTGGCCAGATCGGCGATGCTGTGCCGGACCGCCTGGAAGCTGCCGATCGGCTTGCCGAACTGTTCACGGGTGCGCACATAGGCGATGGCGTCTTCCAGCGACCGGCGTGCCGCACCGAGTGACATCGCCGCGATGATGAGCCGCTCCACGTTGAGCCCGCGCATCAACCGGTGCCAGGCGTCGCCGATTCCGCCGACGACATTGGCCACCGGTACCGACACGTCGGTGAAGAACACGTCATTGACGGTATGGCCGTCCATGGTCTCGATCGGCCGGATGTCGAGTCCCGGCGAGTCGGTCGGCAGGTAGAGCAGCGTCAGCCCATCGTGCTTGCCGGCGCTGGAGTCGGTGCGGGTGAGCACCAGGAGATGGTCGGCGAGGTGCGCCGCGGTGATCCAGGTCTTCTGGCCGTTGACCACGAACCGATCGCCGTCGCGCACCGCCTTGGTGGTCACGCCACTCAGATCCGACCCCGCGCCTGGCTCGGAGAGGGCGATCGCCTCGAAGCGACCGCTGCACAGGTTGTTCAGCACTTCCTTCTTCTGCTGCTCGTCGCCGTGGCGCAGGTAGGTCTGCGCGGCGGTCAGCCCGGTGCCGTAGGCGTGGATCGGGGCCAGCCCCCGCGCGGTCTCCTCGAGGAAGATGCACTCCTCGACCATCCCCGCGCCGCCACCGCCATACTCGGCGGGTAGCGATACCCCGAGCCAGCCGAGCTCTGCGAACATTCGCAGCACCTTGGGACTGTTCGACAGCCGTCCGTCGTCGGTGAGCGCCTCGCGTTGTCGTGCCGTGGCGCAGTTCTTCGCGCAGAAGTGCTCGATCGCGGCGGCGAATTCCAATTGATCGGTGGTGAACATCTCGGCGCCGTGCCTCTCATCGTCAAACGAAAGAGCTTTCGGTCTGACCATATCAAACGTTTGACATTTAGACGATGGTCGCGCAGGCTTGTGGTGCCCGTCACACCGGAGGAGAAGTGATGCTGGCACAACACATGGACCGCGCTGCCGACGACATCGAGCGCGCGCGCGAGATCGTCCGCCTGACCCAACACGTGCTCGACGGCCGTGAAGTCTGCGCCAGCTTCGGCGACGCCGATCTGCAAGCCGCCGATGCGGCACTATCCGCGGCCCGGCGGGCGTTGTGCGAGCACCTCCAAGGTTCCCTCGTCGCACCGCACGACGGATGTCACGGCGAGATCGCCGCGTTGCTGCTGCGCTCAGAACTGGCGCAAGTTTCGCTGAAGGACGCCATTCTGGCCCGGCACACCGAGATGGTGCTCGGCGCGCAGGAAGCACTCGGCAGCCTGCGTGGCGTCGCGACGGTGGCGTCGCTGGCCGAGCGCGCGCCCGCCGCTGCGCACCGGATGGGATTCAGCCGGATCCTGTTCTCGCGGATCCGCGATGGCAATTGGATCGCCTGCTCGGCGTGGGCGGACGAGGACGAGGAGTTCGCCCAGACGATGGTGGCCGTCGGTGCGGCCAATCCACGACGCCTCAGCGGGCCCCTGATGGAAAGTGAGATGGTGCGGCGCGGAGTTCCGATCCTGGTGCGCGACCCTCAGTCCAACCCGCGCGTTCACCCCGAATTGGCGGCGGTGACCAAAACTGCCGGATACGTCGCGGCACCCGTGTCGACTTGGGGCAGGCCGATCGGGCTGCTGCACGCCGACCGCAGCACCGAACGACCCGGTGTCCACGAGGTCGACCGCGATGTCCTCGCAATGTTCGCCGAGGGTCTCGGTCTTGCGTTCGAGCGCAACCTGATGATGGACCGGCTCCAAGCCATGCGCAGAGCCGCCGACGAACACCTGCGTGCGGCGACCGCGTTGGCCGACGACTTCACCCTCGACGTGATGGACCGCGCCGGCTCTGCCTCCGCGCCGGTGGAGCAGCTGCTGCAGACATCAGACCCGCTGCGACATCCCACGTTCGGCCCGGCCGGCGGACACCTTCGCGACCTGACCGCCCGAGAGATCGACGTGTTGCGTGGGATGGCCGCTGGTCAGACCAACGCGCAAGTCGCTCTCAGTCTGTTCGTGGCGGAGGGCACCGTGAAATCACATGTCAAACACATCTTGCGAAAGCTGGGCGCGGCCAACCGGACCGACGCGGTCACCAAGTACCACCAGCTTGGCAGGTGACCGGTGACGTTGGGCCGGTAACGGGCTTGCGATCCCGACCGACAATCGCCTGTCTCCTCAGAGGGATCGAAAAGCCCCTCGCCGAGGGACGCGATGTGGCGCCATGTGCGCATACCGTGACCGTGTGCCGCCGGTCGATCACGAGCTGAACCTCACCACGCAGGCGATCCTGACGTATGGCAGCTGGGCGCTGACCGCGGTGATCCTCGGGCTGGCCATTCGGATGGGGATACGCGAGCGCACGCCGTTCTACGCGCTCATGGTGTTGGCCGCCATGCTCGGCGCCTTTGCCGAGCCGCTCTACGACGTGGCGATGATGCTGTACTTCTACTCGACAGCGGGCATGTGGACGCATTTCACCGCGTTCGACATCCCGCAGCCGATCTGGACGCACAGTGGCTATGTGGTCTTGTACGCCGCCCCGGCAATTTACATCGCCTACCAGATCGCCCGCGGAACGATGACCCGCAACAAGCTGTTCGTCTTGGCCGGCATCACGCTGCTCGAATCGGCCGCGTTCGAGATGGTCGGCATCAACGGCGGTCTCTACACCTACTGGGGTCCACATGTCTTCCGGATCTTGCAGTACCCGTTGGTGATTGGTGTGCTCGAAGCTGCTCAAGTGATCTGCTTCGCGGTGGCAGCGTCGCAGCTGCGTGCCCGCTGCACCCGTCAGCGGCAACTGCTGATCCTGTTCGTCCTGTTTCCAATCACATTCTTCGGGGTCAACTTCGGCGCGGGTTGGCCCACCATCATCGCCGTACACCTTGAGCACCCCTCGACACCGCTGACCGCTGCGGCAACCATGCTCAGCATCAGCTTCGCGGTCGTGCTGGTGCGCATGGAGTCATCCTTTCTGCCGCAAAAATCGGCGAGTGCTGATGCAGAAGTGCCGCATCCCACGTAGACAATCACCCAGGGAGCTTTGCTCATGGCCGCAACCACGTCCACAAACATTCGTCACGGCTTCTACATCGCCGCCGGCGCCGTGGCGCTGGTGTTGACCTGGCCGCATGCATTTTCCTGGATGGCGGCCGGCGGAAACATCCTCAACCCGATCGAGTTCTTCGGTGACGCAATAGCGGCAGGCGGCACCGCCGCCTTCCTGAGCATCGACATGGCCATCGCCTGGCTGGTCTTCATGGTGTGGGTTGTGTCCGACAGCAAGAGGATTGGGCTGGGGTACAAGTGGGGCTGGGCCTTCGTGGCGTTGTCCTACATCGGCGTCTCGATGGCGTTCCCGGTGTACCTGGTCGTCCGCGAGCGCTACCTCGACAAGCATGCCCCGTCACCCGAGTCGGCCGTCCAGCCTGCCACGTGACGTGTCAAACGCTTGACGCGTCGGACAGGTTCGAGACGAAATCGCGGACGTTTTCCTGCGTGAACTGATCCGGGGATCTGGACCCGCTCGCGTGAATCGCGTCCTGCGCGAGGCGGATCATCTGCGGTCCCTCATCGAGGAGCAACTGGCTAAGCCCAAGCGCGGCGCAGGTTCTCAGCGCTGGATACAGGACGTGGACCGCTTCGTCGTGGTCGCCTGCCACGCCGAGACAGTGCGCGAATTGGAGACTTGCGCCGAGGTGGGCACGGGGGCGATCGTGCTGATCGATGCGATCACGGCAAGCGCGGGCCCGCGCGCATGCTTCATCCAGCGCCTCGGGCGTCCCGGCTTGCAGGAGCACTCGGATCTGTGTGCCTTCAATCAGTTCGGCTGTCACGCCATCGAGTTCGTCCGGGCGTTCAGACTGCGAATGGGTGATCCGCAGCGCCAGAGAGTCGTCGATCGGCATCCCCGACAGGGCGGCAATCCGGGCACTGACGTTCACAAGCCGAGCCTGCAGTCGCGGGAGTTGCAGAGTCTTGGCGATGTCGAGCCCCTCGGCGAGTCGGCGGTGCGCGGCCGCTGCGTCACCGCGAGCGAACTTCAGCATCGCTCCAGTTCCGAAGCTGGCGAGCATGAAGTCGACGATTCCGCCCTCGGCGCCCAAAGCGTATGCGTCGTCGAGCAGTAGTTCGGCTTCGTCGAGTTGGCCGTGTTCGTAGAAAAGCTCCCCCAACAAGGCTCCGGCAAGCTTTGCGATATAGGTGGGGCGACCGGACGGCAATAGTGCGATGCGCATCGCGTGGCGCAGGTGCGCTTCGGCGCCTGCAATGTCGAGTTGCTCGTTGGCGGCAATCCCGGCAAAACAGTATCCGTAGCTCACGCTCAGCGTGCCTGAGATCCGATCGTGGAATTGACGTCCCCACCGCTGCCATCGAAGCGCGTCATCGAAGTCCAACGCCCGGAGCGCCCGAAATGATGCGAGGTCGGCTGCGCGGCAAAGTATGAAGGGCCGCAGTGTGTCTGACCTGTCGACACACGCCTCAACGGCGGTTTCAGCCAGGCTGCCGACACGGTCCTGGAACGCGGCGATAACCGCTCGAATCAGGTCCATTTCGGCGCGCAGATCGCCCTCTTCGACCTTCGTAGCCGAGTCCATGCCTACCTCGGCTAGCCGAAGTGCCTCTTCGACGGCGGCCAGCCGGTGAAGGACGACGTTTGCCCACGCAAGGTCGACTTGAAGCCTGGGGCGGGCATCGGCTTGTTGGGCAGGCAGCTTGGCCGCGAGCCCGATCAACGTGCTCATCTGCGACTGTTCCATCAGGTCGGTGGCCGCGCGCTCGACGGCGTCCACCGCCTGCAGAGCCTGGCCGCCGAGGATCAGATGATCAACGGCCTGGCTGAGCATGTGGTGTTCGGTGAACCACTGCGCTGCTCTTCGGTGCAGCTGCGGTATCCGATCCTCTGCGTCCCGCTCGAGGCGCTGCAGCAGGTACTCGGCGAACAGGTGGTGGTATTCGAACCATGTTCCCTCGGCGTCGGTCCTGCGAAGAAACAGGTCACGTCTTTCGATCTCTTCGAGGCGGCTTCGGTTGCGCGGGTCGCCGGTCAGCGCGGCGGCCAGTCCGCTGCAGATCTGTTTGGGAATGCACGTCGCAAGCAGAAAGTCGAGCAGGCCCGGTTCAAGGCTGTCCAAGACGTTCGACGCTAGGTACTCACCCAATGCTTCGTTGCGTCCGGACAGATGCTCGATGAGCGCGGCCGGATCAGCCCGATCACGCAGCGTCAAGGACGCCAGCTGTAATGCAGCTGCCCAGCCGTCTGTGCACTCCTCCAGTTCGGCCAGGTTCGCTGCGGTCAGGTGCAGGCCACCCTGGTCGACCAGCATCGCCTCGGTTTCGGCGCTGTCGAAGCGTAGATGCGTCGCATTGATCTCGATGAGCTCACCCCGAACTCGAAGGGTGCTGAGGGGAAGGTCGGTGCGGGTTCGGCTTGCGACAATCAAATGCAGGTGATGGCAGCTGTTTTCGACTAGATAGGCGAGCGCTTTCGCGGTTTCGGTGTCATCGACGCGATGCCAGTCGTCGAGCACCAGCACCAGGGTTTCCTTGTCGCAGTGCAGTCGATCGATCAAGGCATTGAGCACGTATTGCTGGGCGTTGTCCACATGCCCTTCGAACTCCTGCTGTAGCGCGTCGGCGAGGTCGGGCATCGTGCGCCGAATCGCCTCGATCAGATGCGCGAGAAACCAGACCACATTGTTGTCGTCGCCGTCGATGGCCAACCATGCGCCCTTCAGACCGCCTCGAGTGAGGGCTTCGCCCCACTGCGCAGCCACGGTGCTCTTGCCATAGCCGGCCGGGGCGTGAATGAGGACCAGCTTCGGCCGTCGTCCCGAGCCGAGGCGCTCGAGGATTCGGTGCCGCCGAACGGTCGGTCGAGTGAAGGTGGGTGGACGAAACCGCGTCGGCGCGCTCGGCGGGTAATGCGCCCGCCGGCCCGAGCCCGAGTGCCCACGTGCGGCGATGCCGACGTCGGAAACCGCGTCATCTGCCTCGGCCTGCGAGGGCGCCAACTCGAGCGGAACAGCGGCGATGCTGAGCCCGACGTGGGCGCCTGCCTCACGCAGGATCTCCCCGAATGCCGCGGCAGAACCGGGGCGCCGCACGGGGTCGATATCCAGCGCGACCTCCAATGCCGAGCCAACCGGATCGGGCACACCTTTGGCCCGCAGATCTGGAATCGGACCGGCCAGCACGCGACGAACGAATGCGGCGGGGTTCTCGCCTGGCCGAAACACGAACGGGGGTTCGCCATTGAGCAGTGTGAAGACAGTCGCAGCCAACCCATACACGTCGGCGGCGACCGATGCGGCACGTCCCTCGAACAGCTCGGGCGCGGTGTACGACGGGGATCCGACCAAGACGTTCGCCGCCGTTTCACGGCTGCCCGCGATGCGCGCAATGCCGAAGTCTCCGAGTTGTGGTTCACCGTAATTGGTGAGTAAGACGTTGGGCGGTTTGATGTCCCGATGAAGAACGCCGGCTCGGTGAGCGGTTTCCAGCGCACCGGCCAATCGCACCCCGATCGTCAACGCCTCGTTGACCTCGAGCGGTCCATGTCCCTTTATCCAGGAGCCCAGCGTGTCACGACTGTGATAGGGCATCACGATGTACGGACGGCCCGCGAAGGTCAGGCCGCTGTGGAGGACCGGCACGATGTTCGGATGCCCCGACACCCGTCCCATCGCACGCTGCTCACGGGCGAAATCCTCGAGGTCGGGGTCATCTCGATCGGAGTTGAGCACCTTGATCGCCACGACGCGGTCCAATGACGGCTGCCCGCAGCGGTACACGACGCCGAAGCCGCCGCGGCCCACTGGCTGCGCATCTTCGTAACCCTCTGCCTCGAGTTCGGCGACGATTCCGGTAGCGAGCCTGCGCTGTGTGTCGTCAGGACTGCTCATCGATACTCCCCGCTCGCCCGACAAGCGCTACCTCCGCTTTACCTTTGCTGCGGCTGTTGCAGCGTACTGCGGCCGACCTGCCCGCAACGACGTTTCGGCACCACCGTCGACGATCGAATTGCCCCCTTCGAGAGGCAAGAGCCGCTCAATGAGGAGACGCGCAACAGCGGAAAGGTGACCACACTTGGAGAACAACAGGATCACGCAGGCGGTGCGCGAAGCGCCGTGAAGTTCAGGATCCAAACCCACCGAGCGGAAACGAGACCTAGAACATGTCGCAGTACTTCACCGCAATCGCCTTCCTCCTCATGGTCGTCTCCCCTCCCCTCATCCCGGCGCTCGTCGCCGTAGTCCACCGGAGTCTCCGCGGAGTTCGCGCGGTCGCCAGGATGCGCAGGGCACAGCCGGCCGCGGCGTTGTCCTAGCCCACGCGAATCCGCAGAGCCATGGGACGCGGCACAGCGCAAGGTGTTCGGTAGGCAAAGGTGCGCCTCTTCGGAGGCGCACCTTTGCCTATCTGCGCTGTTGGGCTGTCCGCGCGAGTGAGGCCATTTGCTCTATCGAGGCGGTCCGTATGCGACCGTACGATCAATGCTGTTCTGTGACCACACGCCGATCTTGGTGTACGCGCAGTTCTGCATGATCGCGAGATATGCCGGGTCGTAATACGACTGATTGACTAGTTCGATGCCGCTGATCGCCAGGGCCGGATCAATGGCTGATCTTCAGGGTCGACATCACACGGGGTCGAATTGTGAGATCAGCCAACGGCCGTCGATCTTGTCGACCGTGACGCGGACGCTGGACGCCGTGTTGGTCGGCGCGGTCTTACCGACGACGACGGACTGATTGACGAACAGCAGCACCGATGCGTGAGTCGCGGTCGCCGACGTCTGCGCCGCGGCCGAGACGGTGGCCGTCGCCGATATCTGCTTCTGCTTTGCGCCCGGAATCACCACATCACGGGTCAACGTGGAGTACGAGTCCAGGAAAGCTCCCGTCAGACGGCTCTTGGCCGCTTCGAGGTCCTTGTCCACGGTCTCGGAGCGGTATGACAGTAGCGCGATGGTGCCTTCGACCGCAGCCTGCACGGTTTGTGGCTGGGTTGCCTGCTCCTCGCGCAGGGCGCCGCCCTGCCACTTCAGATAGCCCGCACCCGATGCGACGATCAGCGCCAATCCCGGCAGGAGCACGTAGGCGGCCAGCCGCGACCAGCCAATGCGCCGTGCACTTCGGGGCCGTTCAACTTCGTCTGATTCGCCAGTCGGGCTGGATGCGGCAGAATCGTCATCGACGGCTTCGGTTGCCGTCGGGCCGGCTCCGCGGCGGAACATGGGCCACCTCATTGCACGAACTCCACATTGGAGACTTTCGCTTGGTCGCCCACGTGGGTTACCGCGATGCGCAGTCGCCAGCCATGCGGATCTGACTGCGGCGCACCGGCATTCGACGTCGCCACCGTCACGGCCACCAACACTTCAGCGTTCCCGGCCGACTGCGACTCCAGCCCGGCCTCGGAGACAGTGCCGACCGTGGTCGACTGCGTCTTCTTGACCAACTCGACGAACGGCTGTGACCGCTTGGAGAAGTCGTCGTAGAACTGTCCGGTGGCCCCTTCGAGAATTCGTTGCACATCGCGGTCGGCCTGCTGCCAGTCGATCGTGGTCAAGTTGACTGCGCCCTGCCTGGCTGCCTGAAGGAGCTGACTTCGCTCGGCCTGCAATTGCTGCGCCTGGTAGGCATGAAAGCCCAACCATCCCGCCACGGCCGCCAACGTCACAACGGTGGCAATTCCGAACTGGATTGCTCGCTTCACCACGGAGGTGGGCTGTTTCGACTGCACGGCGGCGCCACCGTCTGCGTCGTCTTCGGCGGGCTCGGCGGAGAACTCCTCGAAATCGAGGATACCGTCGGTATCTGCACAATCAGTCGCTAGCGGCATACCATCTTCCGATCATCGTCGCGGGAGGTGTTGTCGAAGAACCCCGGTCGGCGCTCAAGCCGATGCCGTTGGGCCGTTGGCGGCCGACGCACCGGCACCTGGCCCCTCAACCCGACGGCGGAATCAGCATGTTCTGCCATGTCTTCTCCTCAGGCGCAGTCTGGGCCAAGTCGGACTGCGTGTGGACGTTGCCGTCGGGGCCGACATACTTGCCGGTCGCCGGGTCGTACGTGGCGGTGGCTATCGGTGGCGGCGAGGCAGGATCAGGAGCTGCCGCGGGGGGCGTTCCTGGCGGCAACTGTGGGACGGCTTGGCCAGACAGCGTGGCGTTGGGATCGCCCTTCCAGTTGTAGCCGTCGTTGAGCGGCACGTACTGCTCGTCGCTTTCGCACATCTTCACCGTCGGTGCGCGCTTGCCTGCCACGGTTTCACACGGGATGTTCCTGGCGCCGCGCACGTTCCACGGGGAGTCCTGTGGGACCCTGCAATACAGGTCGCCAGCCGCGCGGTTGGGATAGTCCTCGAAGGTGGGAATCCGCTGCTGCTGGACGGGCAAGAAACCGGTGGTGCATGGCGGCGGTAGGTTGAGGTTGAGATTGAAGCTGAGGTATTGGCCCTTGTAAGCCTGCTTGGTGTTGACGTTGGCCAGGATGCCCGCCTGTCCGTAAGCGACGGACTGCGGCAACAGGACTAGGAGCTGCTCGATGTCGTTCTGGTAGGCCAGCCCGACCTGAGCGATGCTGACGAGATTCGACAGCAGGATCGGCAACGTCGGTTGTAGCCGCTCGACCAGCTGGCGTACCTCGCCTGCGGCGGGGCCGCCCTTGTCGATGATGCCGGCGACGTCGTCGTCATGGTTCTTCAACTCACTGGTCACGGTGGCCAGGTTTGACGCCCACGCCTGAATCGCATTGGACGTGTTGGTTTGCGAATCGAGGACCGGCTTGGATTGCTCGATCAATGCGATTAGTGGGTCGAGATTCTTGCGCGCTTCGATGGCCAGGTCGGATGAGCCCTTGACCAGGCGGGACAATTCGGGTCCGAGACCGCCTACGGCGGTGTAGGACTCGTCGATGACGGTCTTCAGGTCGTCGCGAGGCACCGCTCTCAGACCGGTGTTGAGGGTGTCGAGCAGCGAGTTGATGTCGGGCGGCACCGAGGCGTCGGCTAGCGGAATCACGTCGCCGTTCTTCAGCGGGGGGGAGGTGCCGCTGCGGGGCACCAACTCGACGAACTGTTCACCGATCGCCGTCTGGCTGTGCACCTCGGCCTTGAGATCCGACGGGATGTCAATCCCGGATTTGAGCGATAACAGCGCTTGTACACCGCTGTCGGTCAGCTGCACCGCTTTCACCCGGCCCACCTCGCTACCGCGATAGGTGACATTGCCGGTGCTGTAGAGCCCACCGGTTTCCGGCAGTTCCAGCGTCACCGTATAGCGGCCGACACCGAATAGGTTGGCTGGCAACTTCATGAAGTGAAACGCCATCAGCGACATCGCGACGAGCGCGATGACGGAAAAGATGGCCAGCTGGATCTTGATCTGTCGATGTAAGTGCATTTACGGCCCCTGGTCCCAGCGGTACGCGATGGTCAGCGGGTTGCCCGGGTTGTTTGGGCCCCCGGCGGTGCACGGGCTGGGGTACTGCCCGATTGTGCGGCCCCACTGAAGCTCCAGCTCGGTCAGATCGCACTCCCAACGGGTGCCGGTGAAGAATCCCGAGTCGATGCGGCTGAGCGTCAGGTCAACGATCGCCGTGAGGTTGGCGTAGTCCCCTCGCTGCCATTTTTCGATCGTCTCGTTCGGGAACGGGTAGGTGGGAATCAGGCCGAGTGATCGCGTCAGGCTGGGGCCCGCATTGGCCAGTGACTCCAACACGGGTCCTACCTGCTGTAGCTCCTTGACCAGATTTTCCTTGGTTTGGTTGACCGTGTCGGTGGTCAAGGCGCTGAACTTGCCAAGCTGATCGGCGGCCTCGACGAGGTTGTCCCGCTCGCCGTTGAGCACCGCGAGGGCCTCGGGGATGGTGTTGAGCGCCTTGTCCAGAACGGGTTGGCGCGCGGCAAACTTTCCGGCCAGCTGGTTCAGGCTGTCGGTGGCCGCAATGATGTCACCGGTTTGATCGTTGACGTATGCGGTGAACTTGTCCAGTTGCCCGATCAGACTGTGCAGGTCTTGCTCCCGCCCCCGGAACGCCGTGCTGAATGCCTCGGTGATGTCCTGTACCTGGCCTAGTCCGCCACCGTTGAGCACCATCGACAGCGCTGCCAGTGTCTGCTCGACCGTGGGAAAGGCTCCGCCCTGCGACAACGGAATGAGCGAGCCGTCGTGCAGCTTGCCTTGCGGTGGGGCGTCTTTCGGTGGTGCCAGCTCGACGTGCAACGACCCTAGCAAGCTGGTCTGGCCGAGCTTGATGGTCGCATTGGCGGGCACGTCGGCGTCGCCGTTGAGCTTCATCGTCAGAAGCGCATGCCAGCCCTGGCGCTCGATCTTGGTCACGGTGCCCACCGTTACGTCGGAGACCCGTACTCGTGCGTTCGGCTGCAGGTTGCTGATGTCCGGCATCTGTGCCTGGACCTCGAAAGAGCCAGGCCCACCACCCTGAGTGCCCGGCAGCGGAAGCGTGTTGAGCCCGCGCCAGCTGGCGCAACCACTGATCGCTGCCAGAACCACGATCGTCATCACCAGGGTCAGCGCCTTCCGGCGCGGTGAGTGCAGCCTCATGAGCCACCTCCGGGCGGAACCATCAGGCCGGGCAGGCCTGCGGTGGGATCGGTCGCGAGCGTCGGCGTATCCGCGGTCTGTGCTTCCGCGGGTAGCGGCGGGCCCGGCGGCGCCTCCGCGGGGGGCGGGACGTCGGCGGCCGGTGGAACGAAGTCAGGCCGCATCCAATCCTCGCTATAGGTGATCTCGTTTGGTCTGGCCTGTGGTCCGACGAAGAGGTTCTCCCCGATCGGGGGAAAGTTGTACTGACGGTTCTTCACGATCGGCGCCAGATATTGCGCGCAGAGCTTTGCCGATTGCTCACCGCCCATGCGGGAAGCCGACTGGATGGCACCGCAGAGGAACGAGATCGGGTTGGCGAAGTTGTTGATTGCCAGAGCGCCGGTCAGCGAGCCGTTGGCAGGCTCGTAGATGTTGTTGAAGTTCTGAATCGTCGAGGGGGCGATGTGCAGTGTCTGCTTGATGTCATCAAGGCTGCCGACCAGCACGTTCGTGATTGACGCCAACTTGTCCGACGTGGTGCCGATCGCTTCGCGGTTCTCCGCCGTAAAGCTCTGCACATCGCCGACCACCGAGTTGAGATCCTGGGCGGCCTGACCGACTTTGTTCGGGTCATCGGCCAACACCGAGGACACCGAGGCCAGGTTCTGGTTGAGCTGCTCGAGCAGATCGGTGCTGTCATGCAGCGCCGTCACCAGCGTCGAAAGGTTCTTGAAGGTGGCGAAGATGTCCTGGCTGTGGTCCCCGAGCGCGGACACCGCCTGAGACAACTTGATAACGGTGTCGCGGATGTTGGCACCTTGCCCCCGCAGGTTGGTCGCGGCGGTGCTGATGAATCCGCCGAGTGTGCTGAGACCCCCGGGCTTGGTGGGCTGCAACAGTTGGCTTACCCGCTCAAGTTGGACCTTGATGTCGTCCCACTCGACCGGCACCGCGGTGCGGTCCTGTGGGATGACCGCGCCGTCCTCCATCGTTGGACCGCCCGCATATGGCGGCGTCAGCTGGATGGCTCTGCCCGTCACCAGTTGAGGCGACAGGATCGCAGCCTTGACGTCGGCCGGCACCTTGTAGCGGGGATCGAACCAGAAGGTGATCTTTGCTCGTTCAGGCTGCGGCTCAATCGTGTCGATCTTGCCCACCGGCACGCCCCGGATCAGCACGTCGTCGCCAGGGAACACCCCGGTGCTGTTCTCGAAATAGGCAACCACCTTGGTTCTGGCGAACTGGCCTGTCCCCCTCATCGCGACGAACACGCCGGCGGCGAGGACGACGACGAGCAACGCCGCTAGCACAACGCGCGGGCGTCGTAGTCGTGTCATCATGGCTGGCCCCCAGGTTGATTCGGCGGCGGCACTTCACCGGGTGCGGTCACGTATACCGGAGCGGGCGTCGGCTCTGGTGTGGACTGCAGCTCCGGCGGCGACGGAGCGGGCGGACCCGGTGGCGGACCGCCCGGCGGCGGGGCAGGCAGGGGTTCGCGGTAGGGGTAACGGCCTGGGAATTGGGTCGGTAAGTTCGGATCGGCGTTTCCGGTGATCGCGTCCGGCAGGTTCAGATGCGGCTCGCCGCCCTGCCCTGTCCGCGGGTATGGCATCGGTAGGGGCGGGGTCCCTGGCTGGCCGGTCTGCGGATCCGTTCGCTGCGACGGCAGCAAGGTGGCTGGGTCCAATCCCAAGTCGGAGAACGCCGCGTCGACGAAGGGCTGCACGAACTGTCCTGGGAACAGGTTGACCACATATGCCTTGAAGAACGGCCCCGAGGAAACAGATTCACCTAGCGACATGGCGTAGGAGTTGAGCAGCTTGATGGCCTGCTGCACGCGATCCTTGCGATCGTCGACGATCGTGAGCACTCCGTTGAGCTTGTCCAGCGCAGGGCGCAATTGCTGTCGGTTCTCGGCGATGAACCCCTTCAACTGCTGCGAAACGGCCGAGATGTTGGTCCAGATCTGATCCAGTGCAGCGCTTTGCGTCTGCAGCTGCGCCAGCAGGGCGTTGGTGTTGCGCACCAAGCTGACCACCTGGTCAGTGCGCTTGGCGAGCACACCCGTGGCCTTGGCCGCGTTGTCGAGCAGGGTGCGCAGTTGGGCGTCGCGTTCGTTGAGTGTCTGCGAGAACCGCGCCACGCCGGATACGGCATTTCGCAGATCCGGGGCGGTGTTGGCAAAGGTTTGCGAGAGGGTGGCCAATGAATCCGACAGCTGGTTGGTGTTCAGCCCGCTGATGGTGCTGGACAAGTCGCCAAGCGCGTCCGGCAGCTGGTAGGGCGACGCCGTCCGGTCGATCGGGATGGTGGCGGTCAGCTCGGTGTCGCCACGGGGTATGACGTCCATCGCCTTGCTGCCCAGCAAGCTCTTGGTTTTGATCGCGGCCTCGGTGCGGTCCCCCAGAAAGACGTCCTTGTCGAGACTGAACGTGACCAGCACACCGGGCCCTTCGAGTTCGATGCTGGAGACCTTGCCTACTGGAAAGCCCGAGACGTCGACGGAGGCGCCTGTGTGTAGCCCTCCTGCGTCGGCGAAGTAGGCCGAATATTCGTTGGTCTGGTTCACGAAGGGCAGCTTCTGGTAGTTGAGTGCGCCCAGCACGAGGGTCAGCACTGCCGCGACGCCGACGGCGCCAATGACCAAGGGGCTGCGCTCGGAGAATGTCTTCATCTGGGCGCGCACCGTCCCGTGCTCTGGCCTGCCACCTTGACGTAGACCGGCTGGCCGCCTTTGCCATTGAGTTTCAGCACGACATCACAGAGATAGAAGCTGAAGAAATCGCCGTACATACCCTGACGGCCCAGCGCCCTGTACTTGTCGGGCAGGGTGTCAATGATCTTTTCTACGTACTCGTGGTCGGCCAGCACGATGCCAGCGGTCCGGTCGGTCTCGTGGACCACCTTCTTCAAGGGCTCACGGGCTTGGGACATCAAGTCGGCGACCGAGCCGGCGGCGGCGTTGGTGTAGGCCACCGCGTTCGAAATGTCCACCTTGCGCTGCGCCAGATGATCGATCAGCTCCGACAGCGACGTCACCGCTTTGTCCAGCTTGTCGCTTTGCCCGCCGAGCGACCCCAGCACCACGTTGAGGTTGGTGATGACCTGCCCGAAGAGCTGATCGCGGTCGGCCAGCGTGTTGGTCACTGCGGCCGCCTGGTCCAGGAACGAGCCGATCGTGGCACCCTGTCCCTGGAACGCCTGCAGCAACTGGCCGCTCAAATCGTTGACCTGGTCTGGACTCAACGCCCGGAACAGCGGCCGGAAGCCGCCGATCACTGCGTCCAGGTCCAATGCAGGTTGCGTGCGCGACAGGGGAATCGTATCGCCTGGGTTGAGTTTCTTGACTCCCCCGGCACCTTCATCCAGGGCCAGGTAGCGGTCGCCGAACAGGTTGTCGTACCGGATCACTGCCTGGCTTCCTTCTGTGAGAACAACGGAATCGTCGGCGGTGAACTCGACCCGCACGGTCGAATCCCGGTTCACGGAGATGTTCTGAACCTTGCCGACCTCCACGCCGGCGATCCGCACCAGACTGTTCTTTCTCATGTTGGACACGTTGCTGAACACGGCGGAGTACGTCTTACCCTCGGTGAACCGGAACTCTGCGAAAATCGTCAGCAGCACGAACGCACCGAATAGGCAGACCGTCAAGAAGATGGTCAGACGCCAGGCGGCTCCTCTGAAGTTGTCCATCAGCTTTCCTCCGGGTTGTGCAAATCGTCGGCGGTCACGGTGGCGTCTGGCCGTTCTGGTCTGGCTGAGCTGGGCCTGGGCCGGGTGGTGCCGGTGGCAATCCGGGCCATAGCGGCACCCCGCCGGGCCCGTATAGCGCCGCACCGTACGGAGGTGCGCCCGGATATGAGACCGGCCCGATTGCCGGCCCGGGGATGCACTGTCGGATGCTGGGCGGCTGGGGTATGGCCCGGGTTACCGGTAGGTAGTCGTTCCAGCACGGATGCCCGATGCCCGGGTTGGGCCGCATATCGAGGCCGGTTCCCCATCCGGTGTTCGTGACGAGCTGGCGCACCGGGAAGTTCTTCGTGGCGTCGGGCAACGAGCCACACCCGGGTTTTCCTCCGGGTCCGCCCTTGGCCGCCACGGTGGGCAGGTTGTCGGGATAGGCGTAGGGGTCGTTGCCGAGCAGCAGGCCGACGTCGAGGTTGATCGTCCGGCCGTCAGCGCCACCCCACACCGAATAGCCGCCGTTGTTGAGGAACCACGTCGCCCCTTGCAGCCAGCAGGTGTACTCCGGGTTGTACTTGAGCAACAGGTTCGTCGTCGGCTCGAGGGTGTTGACCGACTTTATGAAACTGTCCTTGCTCGAGCCGAGCAGTTCGGTCCCCGACTTCGACAAGCCGATGACGTTGAGCAGCAAGGTGTCCAGCGCGCTCGAATGCTTCACGACGGTCGTGGCGGTGGTGCTGGAGGCGTCGAGGATAGTCAGAATGTCGTCGGCGGCCGTGGCGTAGGTGTCGTTGAACTTCTTGAACGACTGCCAGTCTGCGCGGATGGTCTCACTGCGTGCGTTGAGTGCGGTCAACACTTCGTTGAGGTCGGTGGTGGCCTGGCCCATCCGCTCGCCCTGCCCGCGTACTCCCTCGGCAACGGCGCTGAGCACCGCGTTCAGCTTCGCCGGATCGACCATGTCAAGCAGATCCACGACGTTCTCGAAGACCGTGTTCACCTCAGTGGTGACGTTGTTCGAAATCAGCTCTGCACCGGCGGCCAGCCGGGCAGCACTCGGGTTCTGCGGGTACTCCAAGTCGACGAACTTGGCGCCGAACGCCGTGGTCACCCGGATTTTTGCCTGCACGTTAGCCGGGATGTAGCGGATCTGGTCGGGCTGGATCTCAAGCGTCAACCTGGCCCCGTCCTTGGCGGTCGAGACCTGGCTCACCCGTCCTACCTGCACGCCGCGCAGCTTGACCTTGGCGTTGGTTTCCATGATTAGCCCGGACCGATCCGATGTCAGGGTCACCGGGACGTAGGACCTGAACGTGCCGGCAAAGATGGCCGCGGTGGCCACCAGGAATGCGACGATCGCCGTCACCAGGATCACCGTCCACCATCCGGTGGGGATCCGTTGTTCTCCTGGCCGTGGTTCCATAGCCGCTACCCCGCCAGGTTGAAGTTGCCGGACTGCCCATAGACGGCGAGCGAGATCATCGCGATCTCAACCGCCGCGATCACCATCGAGGTGCGCACCGCCCGGCCGACTGCCTCGCCCACGCCGGCAGGCCCACCGCTGGCGGTGTACCCGTAGTAGGTGTGCACCAGCATGATGACGACCGTCATTGCCACGCATTGGAAGAACGACCAGACCAGATCCGTGGGGTTGAGGAATGTGTTGAAGTAGTGGTCGTAGACGCCGGATCCCTGGCCGTAAATGGCGGTGGTGCCGACGCGGGCGGCCAGGAAGGCCATCATGACCGCAACGCAGTACAGCGGGATGACCACGATCACCCCGGCGAGCACGCGCGTCGATGCCAGGTAGGTGACGCTGCGGATTCCGATCACTTCCAGGGCGTCGATCTCTTCGTTGATCCGCATCGCACCGATCTGCGCTGTGGCGCCAGCTCCGATGGTTGCCGATAACGCAACGGAGGTGGTTCCGGGCACGATCAGCCGGACGTTGAAGAATGCCGACGCGAATCCGGTGAGGGCTTCCACACCGACGGAACCCAATTGGTTGTATCCCTGCACCGCGACCAACGCTCCGGTGGTCATCGTGAGAAAGCCGACGATCGCGACGGTTCCGCCGACCACCGCCAGCGCTCCGGAACCCAATCCCATCTGAGCGATCAACCGCAACAATTCGGTCCGGTAGTTGATGATCGCATCGGGAATCGCCTTGAGTGTCTTGGCGTAGAACCGTGTCTGAGTCCCGATCCGCATCCACCCGGCGACCAGGCTGGCCCTGCTGCTTTTCAGCCGTGCATACTGTTTGCTGGGAATGGTCGCCGTCATGGGATGCTCACCTCAGGAGACCGTGAACTGGATGCCGACGGCGGTCACGATCACATTGATCGCAAACAACACCATGAAGGTGAACACCACGGTCTCGTTGACCGCGTTGCCGACACCGGCCGGGCCACCGCCGACCGAAATGCCCTTGTAGCAAGCGATGAGCCCGGCGCCGAGCCCGAACAGCATCGCCTTGACCATCGAGACGACGACGTCGGCTGTGCCGGTGAGCAGAGTCAGGCCGGCGATGAACGCACCTGCCGAAACATGCTGGATGAACACGCAGAACAAGAATGCCCCGGTCAAGCCGACCAGGATCACCGTCGCCGACAGCGCCAACGACACGGTGGTTGCCGCCAACACGCGCGGAACCACAAGCGCCTGAATGGGATTGATCCCCATCACCCGCAGTGCATCCAGTTCGTCCCGAATGGTCCGGGCCCCCAGATCGGCGCACATCGCGGTGGCGCCCGCGCCCGAGACCACCAGCACCGTGACGATCGGGCCGATCTGATTGACAGTGCCGATCGCGGCACCCGTCCCGGAGAAATCCGCAGCGCCGAACTCGGTCAGCAGGATGTTGAAGGTGAACACCAGCAGTACCGAGTACGGCATGGTCAACATCAACGCCGGTAGTACCGAGACGCGTGCCACGAACCATGACTGGAGGACGTACTCGTGCCAGGCGAACGGCGGCTTGAACAACTGGACCAAGGTGTCAAGGGACATTGCAAAGAAGTCGCCGAGTGCGCGCACCGGCTTGGTGGCAGTAGACGTCGCCGTCATCCCGTCCGCCCCCACGACCCGGTCGTCTTCACCCGATGTTGCGCATCGTCACGCTCAGCCGTCGGCATGGCGGAACGGTATCGACCCGATCACTACGGTGACTGCTCCACCAAGAGGGATTATCGGTACCTCGTCAGAGTCACTTCAACCTGTGGTGCGGCACCCGTCGCTTCGTCGGTCTGCACAGCACCCAAACTTGCGTCCGCGTCAATCCCTGATACCAGTGGTTCCGCCGTCTCGGTACTCACCTGCGGAAATGCCTGGCTGGCAAGAGTTTTCGCGGATGCGCAATTCGACGCGCCGGACCTTGCCCGAGATGGTCTTCGGTAGTTCCGTGAGGTCGATGAGCCGGATGCGTTGATAGGCAGCCAATCTGCCGGGGGTCGAACCAGCCCAGCGCCAAATTGAACCGCTCCGCAACCATCGGGCCGGGTCGAACCCGCTCGCCGGCGGCCTCGTGGTCCTCGCGGTGTCGCACCAGCAGGTCGCGCGCCGCGCGGTACGCTGCTCCCCCTGACTCTCGATCCATGGATCCATACCCCTGTCTTCGATTGATGGGAGACTTGCTCTGCGCCGTCACCGCGGCGCCGACCCGGACGAGGAGGCTGCGCGTGGCACCTCGCGAGCCTGCGCTGCGCTCCTCTCGGGCTGAACGAGTTGCGGCCGATCTCGAGCACGAGATCCTCAGCGCCCGCCTGCCGATCGGTGCCCACCTTGGCCGCCGGTCGGAGCTCATGGACCGATTCGGTATCAGCCCGACCGTGATGAACGAGACGCTGCGCATCCTGCGTGATCGCGACCTGGTGAGCGTCCGGCCGGGGCCCGGTGGCGGGATCACCGTGGCCAGCGCACCCCCACAAGTCCGCGTCGGCGCGCTCGACCTGTGGTTTCAGACCTCCACGCCGCACCCTCTCGACCTTTTCGAAGCCCGGTTGTATTTGGAATTCGGACTGACCAAGGCGGCGTTCGAGCGGGCCACCCCCGACGACGTCGGCGCGATGCGCGCGGCAATGACCACGCTGCGGGCCAGCACAACCAGTGCGCAGCAGTTCTTCGACGGGGTGTTGGCGTTTCACGGCGTCGTCGCAGCCGCGGCGCACATTCCCGTACTGGAGGGGATGCATCAGCTCGTGGTGACCAGCATCAGGGCGGTGTTGACCCGGGTGGTGTTCGTCGGCGACCACCAGGAGCTGCTGGCCAGGAGTTTGGACGTGCACGACGACATCGTGGCGTCGATCGCGCTGCATGATCAGCCGTCGTTCGTCGACGCCATCAACCGCCATGATCACGACCTGATCCGCGCCGACGACCCGGACCGCACGCCGGACACCCCGCAGCATCCCTGACCGACGTCGCCCGCGATCTGCCGGGTACCTCTGCATTTCACGTTTCCACGTTGGGTTGCGTCCTGCGCGCATACGCTCCACCACCACCTCCTCGCTGTGATCCACAGCATTGTGAATGCATGTCTTGAATTATGCAGTCATAATTGCTACGTTTGAAAGCGACCAGTCCCCTAGAACGTTGGGAGCCGCACGATCGACGCGGACCGGAACCCCCGCCCAGGACTCGTCGATGTTCACACCCACGCCATCGACGTCGACCTGCCCGACCTGCGCCAGGCCTACCCACACGATCGCTGGCCAGGCGTCGAGCGGACGAGTGACACCGACGCGTCCTTGACATTCGGCGGAGCCCCGTACCGCCGGATCGACCACCGGTGCTGGTCACCGGTCGCCCGGCTGGCCGACATGGATCGCGATGGTGTTGCAGTACAAGTACTTTCACCAATTCCAGTGACATTCTGCTACCACAACTCGGCGGCAGGGGCGGCCGAACTGGCGGCCACACAAAACGACTTCTTCGCTGCGATCGTCCGCGAACATCCCGACCGATTCGCTGCGCTCGCAGCCATTCCACTGCAGGACAGCGACAGGGCAATCGACGAGATGCGCCGATGCATGCGCACTCCTGGATTTCTCGGGGTGGAGATCGGCACCCAGGTCGGCGGCCTGGAACTAGCGGACCCGAGCTTTGACCGATTCTTCGCCGTCGCTGCCGAACTCGGTGCCCTGGTGCTCGTGCATCCCAACGACCAGGACCTGCTTCCACGAATGGCGCAGGCCGGCATCGGATTCGGCGCCGGGATGCCCGTCGAGACTGGCGTGGCGGCCGCGCTGCTGATCACCAGTGGAGCGCTCGAGCGCCGACCCGGTGTGCGCTTGTGCTTCGCGCATGGGGCCGGAACGCTGCCTGCCATGATCGGCCGACTCGACAAGGGCGCGCTCATCGCCGGAACGCCACGCACGTCACCCGATCTACCCAGCAGGCAGGCGGCCCGACTGTGGTGCGACTCGTTGACGTATCACCGCCCGGCACTGCTGGCGGCCATCGACGTGTTCGGGGCCGATCACGTCGTCCTGGGCTCCGACTACCCGTTTCCGGCCATGCCCGATCCGATCGAGGACGTCGTGGCCGACCTGCCTCCCGATCTACGCCACCGGATCGGCCGAACCAATGTGGAGGGAATTCATGGCGCACTTCTTGGGTCTGGGCATCACTCACTACCCGCTGCTGGCCGGTACTGACGACCACATGGCGGGTCTGCTGAGGTGGACCCTGAACGACCCCGACATCCCCGCCGAGGCCAAGGACCCGGCCAATTGGTCCGCATCGATGCGCGCCGAGTGGGGTACCGACAACGGTGTCGCCGCTGCCGCCCAACATCGAAAACTATTGGTGAATAACCTTGCCCGGTGCCGTGGTGCGCTGGACGAATTCGCACCAGACGTCATCGTGGTGTGGGGCGACGACCAGTATGAGAACTTTCGCGAAGAAGTCATCCCCCCGTTCTGCGTGCTGGCCTACGGCGATGTCGAGGTAGATCCGTTCGAGGTGATGACCAACCGGGGCAGCCCCAACGTGTGGGGACTACCCGACGACACCACCATGACGTTGCACGGCGACGCCGAAGGCGCCCGGCAGCTCACCGACGGGCTGCTCGAACGCGGCTTCGACGTGGCCTATTCGTATCAGAAGCGGACCAAATCGCCCTTCCCGCATGCCATCGCCAACACCCAGTTGTTCCTGGACTATCCGTACGCCGGCCGCCAGTTCCCCTATCGGATGATCCCGATCACCGTCAACTGCTACGGCCAGCACGCGATCGCGCGGCGCGGCGGGCTGGCTCGCTTCGCCGAGATCGCCACGGAGAAACTGGATCCGGTCGGCCCGTCCCCTGCGCGGTGCTTTGCGCTGGGCCGAGCGGTGGCACAGTCGTTCGCCGACACCGACCTTCGCGTCGCGTTGGTCGCCTCGTCGAGTTGGTCGCACGCGTTTCTGGCTGACAAGACCTGGCACATCACCCCGGACACCGAGGCAGACCTACGGCTCTACGACCTGTTCGCCGCCGGTGATTACGCCAAGTGGGAAGCGACCACCACTGCCCAGATCGTCGATGCCGGACAGCACGAAATGCTGAATTGGTTCTGCCTGACCGGCGCCGCCGACGAACTGGGCCTGGCCCTGGCGTGGTCCGACCTCGTGGTCACCGACGTCTTCAACTCCAACAAATGTTTCGCCGTCTTCGCCGAAGGAAAGAAACCATGACGACATCCAGTGCGGCACCACCGACGATGACGCCCCTGACCATGGAGGCTGGTGGAATCACGACCACGTACCTCGAGGCCGGTTCCGGTGATCCGGTCCTGATGCTGCACGGCTCCGGTCCGGGTGTGTCGGCGACGGCTAACTGGCAGTACAACATTCCCGTGCTGGCAGAGAAGTTCCGCGTGCTGGCCCCCGACATCATTGGGTTCGGCGGCACCGAGCGTCCTGCCGACATCGTCTATTCGCTGCGCGCCTGGACCGACCACGTGTGGGGGTTCCTCGACGCGCACTCCATCGAGAAGACGGCGATCGTCGGCAACTCCCTGGGGGGGCGCATCGCACTACAGATGGCCACGGACCGGCCTGACCGAATCTCCCGGATGGTCCTGATGGGCTCGCCGGGGGTGGGCATGACGCCGACCGACGGTCTTGCCGCGCTGCGCGCCTACGAGCCGTCACACGACGCGATGCGTGCGCTGCTGCGCAACTACTTTGCGGTGAACCCCGCGCTCATCACCGACGAGCTGGTCGCGATCCGCTACGAGGCCAGCATCGCCGACGGCGCCTACGAGGCATACCGAGCGATGTTCTTCGATCCGCGCCACAAGGGATCCGAACTCGGCATCACCGAGGACGAGGTGCGCGCCATCACCACCCCCGCACTGCTGGTACACGGCCGCGAGGACAGGGTGGTGTCGTTGTCGGTGTCGGTCACGATGCTTGGTCTGCTGCCCAACGCCGACCTGCACGTGTTCAGCCACTGCGGCCACTGGACCCAGATCGAGCGCGCTGACGAGTTCTCCGCACTGGTCTGCGATTTCCTGGGCCGCTCGTGAGCACCGGCACCGAGAGATGGACCGCCGAGTCCACCACGGCCACCGAAGACACCGCGATCCAGCCGCTGGTGGTCGACGATCAGGTCAATCAGACCTTCCGGGTGCATCGGTCAGCGATGACCTCGCCGCAGGTGCATCGAGCCGAGATCGAACGGATTTTCACCACGTCGTGGCTCTACGTCGGCCACGAGTCGGAGATCCCGCATCCCGGCGACTTCGTGCGCCGGCCGCTGGCCGGGCGGCCGATATTCATGGTTCGCGGCGTGGACAGCGGGAACATCAACGTGTTCCACAATTCGTGCACGCATCGCGGTGCGCTGGTGTGCCGCCAGGATACGGGCACAGCCAAGGTGTTCTCCTGCTTCTACCACGCCTGGTCGTTCGACACCGAGGGCAAGCTCAAGGGCGTACCGGACCGCGATGCCTACGCGGGCGGGTTGAGATTCGACGAGCTTGGGCTCAAACGGGTAGCGCGTGTCGAGTCCTACCGCGGCTTCGTCTTCGCGAGCTTCGATCCCAAGATCGTCGATCTGACCACCTATCTCGCCGGCGCGAAGGATTACATCGACCTGGTGGTCGATGGGTGCGGCGGCAATGTCGAGCTAGCCAGGGGGACGAACGAGTACAGCTTCACCGCAAACTGGAAGTTGTTGGTGGAGAACAGCATCGACGGCTACCACGCGCAGTCCACCCATGACACATACTTCAAGTACCTGGTGTCGATCGGTACCGATCTGCAGGGCGGCGTCAAGGGCCGTGCCATCGCGTTGGGAAACGGGCACGCGGTGATCGAGTACTCCGCTCCGTGGGGACGTCCTGTCGCCAGGTGGGAGCCGTTGTTCGGGGAGGAGGCCCGTGACGAAATCGACCGGCTGCGTGCTGATCTGGTGAGCCGCTACGGCGAGGAACGGGCCCACAGCATGGCCGAGGTGAACCGCAACCTGCTGATCTATCCCAACCTGATCATCAACGACATCATGGCGGTCACGGTGCGCACCCTGTTCCCGTCGGCGCCAGACCGGGTCGATGTCACGGCCTGGCAACTCGCGCCCCGCGACGAACTGCCCAGCCTGCGGCAGCGCCGGCTCGACAGCTTCCTGACGTTCCTGGGTCCGGGCGGCTTCGCCACGCCTGACGACGTCGAGGCATTGGAGTCCTGCCAGCAGGGCTACGCAGGCGGCGGCGTCGAATGGAACGACATCTCACGCGGGATGGGGCGCGGACCGCTGGCCAACGACGAAGAGCAAATGCGCGAGTTCTGGCGGCGCTGGCAACAGCAGATGGGATCCGCGGCAGATCGGGCAGGTGCGAGATGAGCGCTGTTCTGGCCGTATCGAGACAACAGGTCGAGGACTTCCTCTACAGCGAAGCGGCCCTGCTGGATACCTGGTCGCTGGACGACTGGCTCGCATTAGTGGACGTCGATGCCAAGTACGAGGTGCCGTGCAACGATGCACCCGACGGCGACCCCAATACCGACCTGCTGCTCATCGACGATGACTACCCGCGCCTGCGGGCACGGGTGACTAGGCTCAACAGCCGCCGCGCCCACCGCGAATACCCGCACTCCCGCACCAACCACCAGATTTTCAACGTCAGGGTGGCGGACCCCGACGATGCCGGCGAGATCGGCGTGACGGCGTCGTTCACGGTGTGGCGGTTCCGCGGCGGCAAGACGAGCTGTTACGTCGGGCGCTACCTGTACCGGCTTCGCCAGTCCGACAACGGCTTCCGGATTGCATTCAAGCGCGCCGAGCTCGACATGACGGATCTGCGCGCCGTCTCGGACGTGGCGATCATCCTGTGAGCGCCGCGCTGTCGGGCCGCACCGCGGTCGTCACTGGCGCATCGTCGGGAATCGGATTGGGTATCGCACGGCGGCTCACCGCCGACGGTGCCTGCGTCTTCGCCGCAACGCGGTGCAAGGAGGACCTGGAAAAGGTCTTGGAGCAGGTCGGCGTCGCAGGTGGATTCTTCGGAGAGCTCCAGCGGGCTGGCGTGGCCGACGACCTGGTCAACACTGCGATCGGCGAGTTGGGTCATATCGACATCCTGGTGAACAACGCCGGCGGCGGCGTCATCGCGCCGACGCTGGAACACACCGAGGAGACGCTGCGAGCCACGGTCGACAACAACCTGTGGACCACGATTTACTGTGTGCGAGCCGCGCTGCCCCACATGGTGTCTCGAGCCCACGGCCGAATCATCAACATCGGCGCCGACTCGGTGCGCACCGGGCTGATGGACCACGCGATGTACAACGCTGCCAAGGGCGGCGTGCATGCGATGGTTACCGGGCTGGCGGTCGAGTACGCAAAGGACGGCCTCACCGCGAACACCGTGGCGCCCAGCTACATCCAGACCCCCGAACTGACCGCACTATTCGAAACCGACAGCGCGCCACCGCGTCTGCTCCAAGTCGTCGAGCAAGCCACCGCCATCGTTCCGATCGGACGGCCGGGAACACCCGACGAAGTCGCCGCAGCCGTCGCCTTTCTCGCAGCCGAAGACAGCCGGTTCATCACCGGACAGACGATCTACGTCAACGGCGCCGCCAGCATGGGCTGAGCGCCCTCCCGCCAGAATGGGCCATCACTTCATCCCTCGCCGCAACCGGCAAGTAGGTCACATTCAGCCTTGCCATTTCGGTCTGACCATTTTAATGTCATCCCCATGACCTCTACCGCCCCGGTCAGATTCAGCTACGGGTCCGCCGACGGCCGGCAGCTGGCCGCCTATCGCTGGGACGCTGATGACGGGCAGGCGCCCTCAGGCGTCGTGGTGCTACTGCACGGCATGGGTGAGCACATCCGCCGGTACGACCATGTCGCCGACGCGCTCGCGTCCGCGGGTTACATGGTGTACGGGCACGATCACAGAGGCCATGGCGCCTCGCTGGTCGCCAACGAAGAACCGGGCCACCTCGGCCCCAACGGATGGGCCACCTTGATTGACGACTTGGGCCTGGCGATCGACCAAGCGAAATCAAGCCACCCTGGCCTTCCGGTAGTGGTGGTGGCGCATAGTATGGGTTCCTTTGCGACTCAACAGTTTCTGCTCGATCACGGCACGGACGTCGATGCTGTCGCGCTCATCGGGACCGCCGCCCTCGACCTTCTCGAGCCGGCCTTGGATCCCAGCCGTGATCTGGATCTGTCCGCCTTCAACGCCGCGTTTGCGCCTGCGCGTACGGATTTCGACTGGCTCTCGCGTGACGAGGCGATGGTCGATGCCTATCTCGCCGACCCGTTGTGCGGGTTCGGGATCGACGCCGGATCGGCCAGAGACATGTTCGCCGGTGCACGCCGACTCGCCGATCCCGCCGAGGTAGCGCGCATGCCTCGCTACCTTCCCTTGTACATCGCGGTCGGTTCGAAAGACCCTGTCAACGCCGACCTCGCCCTGCTGTGGCCGCTCGTCGACAGATACCGCGACGCCGGTCTTTGCGACGTCACCATTCGCGTGTACGAGGACGCGCGACACGAGGTCCTCAACGAGATCAACCGGAGACAGGTGATCGACGACCTCCAGGGGTGGTTGCGGCGGGCCTCGGTCGTCCCGCTGCGCGAAACCGGAGGAATGACTCGTGATTGACCCCGCGGGGCATCGGTCTGGCGTCGACGCGGCACTGGCCGCCACCGTCACCCAGTTCGCGTGCCCTTCATGCCGTGGCCCAGCGCGGTGTAGCACCGCTCGGGACTCCTCAGAAGTAGCGCGGGAACTGCCCGTAGTCCGGGTCGCGCTTCTGCAGGAACGCGTCGCGGCCCTCGACGGCCTCGTCAGTCATGTACGCCAACCTCGTTGCCTCACCGGCGAACAGCTGCTGACCGACAAGCCCATCATCGGTCAGGTTGAACGTGTACTTGAGCATCCGGATCGCCTGGGGGGACTTGCCGTTGATCGCCGCCGCCCACTGTAGGCCCACCGATTCCAGGTCCGCATGCTCGACGACCTCGTTGACCGCGCCCATCGCGTGCATCTGCTCGGCGGTATAGGGCCGGCCGAGAAAGAAGATCTCACGAGCGAATTTCTGCCCCACCTGCTTCGCCAGATACGCGCTGCCGTAACCACCGTCGAAGCTGCCGACGTCGGCATCGGTCTGCTTGAATCGCGCATGCTCGCGGCTGGCCAACGTCAGGTCACACGTTGCGTGCAGGCTGTGCCCTCCCCCCGCAGCCCACCCGTTGACCAGACAGATCACCACCTTGGGCATGAACCGGATCAGCCGCTGCACCTCCAAGATGTGCAACCGACCCGCACCGGCCGCGTCCACGGTGTCGCCGGTCTCCCCCG
Organism: Mycobacterium sp. AZCC_0083; assembly: GCF_014202335.1. GTDB lineage: Bacteria > Actinomycetota > Actinomycetes > Mycobacteriales > Mycobacteriaceae > Mycobacterium. The sequence goes on from NZ_JACHGP010000005.1 coordinate 344,453, forward strand.
ATGCGTATTGATAGCCGCTGCGCCCTCGAATGCGCTGATCCCCGCCCGAACAGAATGCCCACACGCCGTCCTTGGAGCTCGGCCCGTTGCCGGTCAACAGGATCACACCGACCTGCGGCCACGTCCGCGCATGATCAAGGACCCGGTACAACTCATCGACACCGTGCGGCCGAAACGCGTTGCGTACGTGCGGGCGGTTGAAGGCGACGCGGACCGTCGGCTGCAACGCGCCGTCGGCGATGTGGCGGTGGTAGGTGATATCGGTCAGTTCGTCGAACCCTGGCACCGGTTCCCACAGCGCAGGGTCAAAAGGGTTGTCTGTCGTCGTCACCGGCTGTATCGCTGAGACCGGGTTCTGGCCTCCATGTAGAGGGCGATCGCCTCTGACCGGTTGATGGCGCCGATCTTGCGAAGGATCCTCTTGACGTGGGTCTTGACCGTTTCGACGGTGATGACGAGTTCGTCGGCGATCTCGGCGTTGGAGGCTCCCAGGACCAGCCTTTCGAACACTTGTCGTTCACGGTCCGACAGCGTAGCCGCCAACCCGGAATCCGGCGCTATGGTCGGGGGCTCGGCACGATTGTCGTATTCGATGTCAAGGGTGATGGCCGTTGCGGCGATGCGGTCTGCTGCCTCGGTCAGCCGCGCTGCCGCACGAGCGATCGAGGTCCGCTGTTGCTGGACCCGTTCGGTTTTCAGCATCCGCTCGTGAAGCAACGAATAGGCAGAGGCGAACGTATCCAACACATCGATGTCACGGACAGTGAGGCCGTCCTCTCCACAGCGGCTCACGTGAAGAAGGGCGACCACCCGCGATTCGGCAATGATCGGAGCGACGAGATAGTGCGCCGAACCGAGCAGCTCCCGGTAGCCGTGCGCCGAGGGCATGTCGGACTCATTCGTCTGGACGGTGTCGCGGTGGCGAATACAGTGCCGTTCGGGCACACATCCACGACGCGCGATCACGGTGGGGCCACCAATGCCGTGCTCGGATTCCTCGACGACGAATCCGTCGTCTTCGACGAACGACAGCAACGTATTGTCGAAACCGAGCGCGTCACAAAGTTCAGTACAGGCTTGGCGCCCGAGCCCCTGCAACGAGCCGGCCTTCTTCATGCGACGGATGCCTGCGGTCAATGACCGCACCACATCGGCGCGATCACCGGCTCTCATCTGGCGCGCGTCGATCTGTGCCTTCAGGAACTCCGTCAGAGGGTTCGGCCCGATCGGTGACGCGGTGTCGTTGCGGCTGACGCATGCACCGGTCAGTAGTCGATCGGTTGTGGCGGTCGACATCGTGATGGCCTCGTCGAGGATTGCCGCATCACCTGATCGGGGGACGCCGAACGCGCTGCACAGCTGTTCGTCGAGATCGTTGAGCCTGGCGACAATCGCGCGGGTGTTCATCGCGACTCCCAGGCATCAGCGGTGGCGATGCCGGCAAAGACAGCGACCGCCGCTGCCCTGCTGGGCGTATGGAGCTTCCTAGCAATGTGTTTGAGATGGGACTTCACAGTCCCTTCTGAGATCACCAGGCACCGGGCAATCTGGCCGTTGGTGGCCCCGGTCGCCACGTACGACATGATCTCTCGTTCGCGGGCGGTCAACGATGCCAAAGCGGACTGATCCTGGTGGTAGTAAGCACCGTGTTTTTGTGCCGGCGTGGCACCTGACAATGACCACAACGCCGGATGGGTCGACAGGCTGAGCAGTTCTTCGACGTTGCCGCACAGACTGTCGACTTCGACGCGTTGTTGCGCGGCCTTTTCTTCGAGCACTGCGCTCTCGAACGCCACGGCCAGACACTCGGCGAACGCCTCCAACTGGTCGAGATGGTCCATCGTCACCATTCCGTCGGGCTCGGGGCGGTCGGCGTGCAGCATCCCAATTGCCCTGCCCTGAACAGTGATCGGGGCGGCGATATAGCCAACGGAGCCGGAGGCCTCGACGATCTCCTTGAACGTGCGCTTGTCGTCGCTCGGCGACGGCACGAAGGCTCCGCAGCGCTTGCGGATGAGTTCAGTCTCCAGCGGAGCGTCTGCAAGTTGGATGTGGGCGCCAGCTACGAACTCGTGGAACCGTCGCGAGTGGGGATCGGCCCCTTCGTCTTCGATATACAGGTGTTGGGGCAGCCACACCGAACCCCGCACGGTGGAGATCAGGGTCCGCGCGAATCCAAACTCACGGCTCAGCACCGCCGGGGCGGCGTAGATCATCTCGCGCGGCGACAGGCCCCGTAGGTCCCCCAAAGTGTTACGGATCTCCGACAGGCATCTCATCCGTCGAGAGAGATCGTGGTCGAGGAGTTCGCACCGCACCCTCAGAATCGTGACCAACAGTTCGGCAGTTGCCGCCGATTCGTCCGTCGACTCGGGTGATAGAGCGATCCGCTGCTCGAGGCGTTGCGTCAGGTCCTCCAACTGGAGTCCCAACGCGGTCGGCGGCAGATCCGAAAGGGGCAGCGCGAGATGGTCGGCCGCGGCCGCGACGGCCGCCTCGGCACGCCCAACCACCGTCGCATCCTCGGCGCTGGAGGCCATGAACACTCGGGAGACCATTACTACCCCTCTCGGTCGTTCGAGCCTGTCCGGCATTTACGGTCAGACCATTAGACCAAACTATAGCGAGTTGTTGTTCATGTCACAACGGATCGGCAAAAGTGCCGGGTGTCACGCCGGCGTCAATATTTGTCGGGGTCCGCCCCATCGAGCCCATCCGTCCTTGTGCGCTGCCTTACCCAATGGTCTAATGGTCAGGCCATATTGGAGGTGAGCATGCACGCTGTTGTCATGCACGAATTCGGCACCGCCGCGGTGTTGCGTCCCGGGGAGTTTCCCGACCCGACCCCACGGCCGGGCTGGGTGACCGTGGCGCTGCGCGCCAGCGCACTGAACTGGCATGACGTCCTGGTGCGCCAGGGCCGCTACAGCTCGCCGCTGCCGCACGTCATCGGCGCCGACGGCGCCGGCGTGCGCACCGACACGGGCGAGGAAGTGGTAGTACTGCCATCGCTGAACTGGGGCGATCGCGACGAAGCGCCGAGCAGCCACTGGGAGATTCTGGGCGACCACTCCCCCGGCACCTATGCCGAACTGGTGAGCGTGCCCGCCGACTGCCTGGCCGCCAAGCCAGCAGGCCTGAGCTGGGCCGAGGCTGCGGCGCTGCCACTGGTGGGGGTGACGACCTACCGGGCCCTGTTCGTCCGCGGACGCCTACGGTCGGGTGAGTCGATGCTGGTGATCGGCGCCGGCGGCGGGATCGCCACCATGGCGATCGCCCTCGCGGTGGCCGCCGGAGTCAGCATTACCGTGACCTCCTCGTCGGCCGACACCATCGAACGCGCGGTGTCTGCGGGAGCCCGCGGTGGCGTGCTACATAGCGAAACGGAATGGCCGGAGCACGCCCGTGCAATGTCGCCAAACAACGCCGGTTTCGATCTGATCCTCGACCCCGTCGGCCGGTGGAGCGAGTCCGTGCGCGCGCTGCGGCGCGGCGGCCGGCTCGTGGTACTCGGCGCCAACGCCGCACAGACGGCCCCCATGGACGTCCGAGCCTTCTACTTCGGTCAGTTCGATCTGCTCGGCACGACGATGGGCAGCAGCAGGGACTTCGCCGACCTTCTCAATATGATCGATCGCTGCTCGGTGCAGCCGCCGGTGATCGATCGCGAGTTCCCGCTTGACCGGGCCGCCGAAGCACACCAACACCTCGAGCGTGGACGCACGTTCGGCAAATGCGTACTAACGCACGACTAGGAGACCCGATGACGGAGTCACGCGAACTCGTCGAGTATCACCTCGAATCCGCGGGGGACGATGCCCTGGCGGCCTACCTGACATTGAACGACCCGGAGCGACGCAACGCGCTGTCCGACGCGCTGCTGGATCAACTCAGCCTTTTGCTGCAAAGCGCCGTCGCCGACTCGCGGGTCAGGGTCATCGTGCTCACGTCGTCACACCCGCGGATCTTTTCCTCCGGAGGCAACCTCGACGCTTTCGCCGACGATCGCGCGACGATCGCCAAGTACGCGGGCCTGTCACGTTTCCCAGCGCTGTTCCGCACGCTCACCGGGATCGACAAGCCGGTGGTTTGCGCGGCGAACGGCGACGTGCTGGCGGGTGCGCTGGGCATCGCCTTGGCCTGCGACCTCGTCATCGCCAAGGAGTCGATCCGGCTGGGTTGCCCGGAGATCAACGTTGGCGCGTTTCCGTTCATGATCTCGGCATTGATCTTCCGCGCCACCGGGCGGCTGGTCGCCAACGAGCTGATGATGACCGGTCGACTGATCACCGCGACCGAGGCCGCTGGCGCCGGGTTGGTCAACAAGGTGGTGCCCGACGCCGAGTTCGACGCCGCGGTGCGCCAGTGGGTCGCCGACATCGCCGGCAAATCGCCGTTGCTGCTCGGCATGGGAAAGCGGGCGTTGGCGGCGACTCGAGATCTGCCGCTCGACTCCGCGTTGGACTACCTCCAGGCCCAGCTCGCCCTGGCCTTCACCACCGACGATCTGGCCGAAGGGGTACTGGCCTTCAAAGAAAAGCGTTTGCCACAGTGGCGCAACACATGAGGGCCCCGGGGGCGGGGTTTCCGTATCTTCCGGGCCCGCGCCGTGGGGTTGTCACGCCCCCTCAGTGATGTTACACTTCTGCATCGAGCGATGTTATTATGAGTCGGCTCAAATCAGCCATCGCCCGGAATCGGTCAGAAAAGGAGCGAAACATGGATCAGAAAACAAGCTTCAGGTTCCAGCTCATCAGCGCCTGGTGTGGCCCCGCCTTCTTGGTTACCTTCGTGCTGTTCTGGGGGGTGCTCGGGCACAACCTCCCGAATCCGTCACCCGCGTTGAGCGCGACAGACCTCGCCGCTCGCTATTCGGAGAACCTGGGGGAGATTCGTCTGGGCTTCATCGTCTCCCTCATCATCGTTTGCTTGTACATGCCGTGGTGTTCGTACATCAGCGCCCGGATGGCGAAGATCGAGGGCGGATACCCGGTCCTGGCCAACCTTCAGCTCATCGGTGGCGCTCTGACCGTCATGGTCGTGTCGTTCAGCGCTTGCTTCTGGGCCATCGCGGCATTCCGGCCCGACCGGGACCCGGCGCTCATCCAGCTGCTCACCGATTCCGGCTGGCTGATCATCGACCTGCAGTATGCGTGCACGACGTTGCAGATGGTGGCGCTGGCCCTTGCCGTTCTGTCGGATCGGAAGAGCAAGGGGATGCCTCTCATGCCGAACTGGGTGTGCTACCTGACCATCTTCTGCGCGGTCAGCTTCTTCCCGGCGAGCCTCACCGGCGTTCTGAAGACCGGGCCGTTCGCCTGGAATGGCGTCATGAGCTACTACTTCCCGTACTTCTGCTGGCTGTGCTGGGAAATAATTACGAGCACCTATTTGATCAAGGATGTTCGTCGACGCATGCGCGAGTTCGAGAACAGCCCCTCGGCGGATGGTGGCCCTCGGGCGGCGGCCCTCGCGTCCTGACCTGCATCATCGGGCAGGTGCCCTCGTGGTGGCCGCGGCTCCCGTCCGCGCGATTCATCGACGGTGTTGCGACAAGAGTTCGCACGCGTCGGGGGCGGACGGGAGCGGACGGCCATCAGTGCCTGCGCCCGCCGGCGTCATTGCTCAGCGGTGGTCCGGTCACCTCGTCGCCTAGGGAAAGTGTTGATGAGTGGTGCTGTGATGAATCCGGACACCGACACCCAGTTCGTATCGGTAGGCGAGCCAAAGCGGCGACTGCCCGGAGTCGAAGGCGTGTGGGTCTTCGTGATGGCCGACATGACGGTCTTTGCCGTCATGTTCGGGTCCTTCATGCTCGGCCGGCATCACAACCCCGCCCTCTTCGAAGCGTCGCGACACGCCCTGAACCCGAACTTCGGTGGTGTCAACACGCTCATCCTGCTCACCAGTTCGTGGTTCGCCGCGCTCGCGCTCGACGCGGTGCGGAAGTCCCGTTTTGCGCTGGCTCAGCACTTCATCGGCGGCGCCTTCCTATGCGGCGTCGCGTTCATGGTCTCCAAGGCAATCGAGTACACCGAGAAGTTGAACGCCGGCATCAGCCTGTTGACCAATGACTTCTTCATGTACTACTTCACGCTGACCGGAATTCATCTGTTCCACGTCGTCACCGGCAACGTGGTGCTGCTCGTGCTGTGGTTCAAGGCCCGATCCCAGTCGTTCGACCCGCAGCGCCCCGTCGTTCTCGAATGTGGCGCGATCTACTGGCACATGGTCGACCTGCTCTGGATCATCCTGTTCCCGCTCCTGTATCTGGTGAGGTGACGATGGAGATGCTTCGCAAGCCGGCCACCATCGTGTGGGCCACGTTGATGCTGGCCACCTGCGCAACGACGTGGTTGCTTTCCGGGAGCTCGGTCACGCCCGAGGTGGCGACCGTGGCCATCATGCTCATCGCCGCCATCAAGGTGCGGTTGGTGATGAGTCACTTCATGGAGGTACGTCGGGCGCCACTGGCGCTGCGGCTTGTCCGCGACGGCTGGTTGCTCGCGGTCACCGCGCTGATCCTGACCGTCTACCTGCTCTGATCCGGCGCCGATTGGAGGGCTCCGCCATCGGCTACGCCGAGCCATTCGGGGCCGTCGCGAGATTCGGACACCGCACCAAACTCTGACCGACCGGGTGTACTACACACCAAACTCTGACCGACCGGGTGTACTAGGGAGACACGTTGCCTGCGCACTGCAAGTTGCCTGCGCACTGCAATAGGTTCGCATCAGCCGATGCGTGATGGAGTTGACGAATGTATCCCGCCGTCCCGGACCGCCACCTGCCGTCGATCACCCCGCTGACCGCGAGGTCGGTCGCGTTGAGCACTCTGCTCGGATACCACCCCCCGGCGCTTCCGGTTAACGCCTTGGTGAAGGTCGGCGAGCTATTCGGGATCACCGACCGCGCCACCCGCGTCGCCCTGACGCGCATGGTGAAGGACGGCGAGGTGTCCGCGGACAATGGCGTCTATCGCCTGTCCGAGCGGCTGCTGCGACGGCAGGCGGAACAGGATGGGCTCACGTCGCCCCCCACCCGGCGGTGGACTGGGGGGTGGGAGATGGCCATCGTCACGAGTACGACCCGACCCTTGGCAGAGCGGGTGGCGTTGCGTAAGAGCATGGTGCGATACCGCATGGGCGAATTGCGTGAGGGTGTGTGGATGCGGCCGGACAACCTGTCTCGTGAACTCGACGGCATCATTGCCGACCAGTGTGAGTTTCTTGTCGCTCACCACGGTGACTCGCCAAGCCTGGCAGCGTCGCTCTGGGATTTGCCGGGATGGGGTGCCGAGGCGGACCGATTGCTGACGGTGCTTGACGAGGCAGACAGTCTCGCCGAGGGGTTCTTGGCTACTGCGGAGGTAATTCGACACCTGTTGCTCGATCCATACCTGCCGGACGAGCTGCTCCCGGCGGGCTGGCCAGGCGATCGACTTCGAGAGCGTTACACCGATTTCAACGCCAACTATTCGGAGCGTCTCAGAAAATACAGCGGCGGATAGTCGGGGGCCGCCGCGGCGCGCGCCGCTGACCACCGGTTCGGCTCCGTCGTCTTTGCGGCAGGATACTCTCGCTTGGAACATATTCACATCATGCGATGCGTTGGAGTATCATGGTGGTGACTTAGGTGTCGCACACCGGATCGGCTGTCGCCGACACGGTGATCGTCGCGTTCAGGCGTCACGACGGCTATCACGGCGGACGTCGCCAGCAGTCACCACGAGGAGGGCCATGACGGGGCCGTTGAGCTTCGCGATCAGCGCGGAGCAGGAGGCGCTGGTCGACGTCGCCCGCCGTTTCGGCGAGCGACAGCTGGCTCCCCATTACAAGCAACGTGAGCAGGAAGGCTCGTTCGACCGCGCGACACTGCGGGCGATGGGCAAGGTCGGGCTGTTCGGAGTGGAGTTGGCCGAAGAGTACGGCGGCCTCGGACTGGACTGCACCACAGCGGGTCTCGTCCTGGAAGCCCTGTGCCGGGCGGACTACAACATCGGCCAGCTGATGGTGACGATGTCGTTGAGCGGGGCGATCATGGCCCGACACGGAGACCCTGACGTCGTCGCGCCGTGGCTGCATGGCGTAACGGCGGGGGAGATGATCCCCGCTATCGCCTTGACCGAACCCGGGGGTGGATCGGATGCCGCGAACCTGGCGCTGCGGGCGACCAGGGACGGCGACACGTATGTCCTCGATGGCGAGAAGACGTCGACCAGCTTTGCGACCCAGGCCGAGTTCGCGATCGTCTGGGCCCGCACCGGAGCGCAGTCGAGCGGCGCGCGCGGAATCAGCGCCTTCCTCGTCCCGCTGAACCTGCCGGGCATCAAAACCAGTGAGTTCGACGACTTCGGGGGGCGCTGCGCGGGCCGCGGGTCGGTCCATTTCGACCGGGTCGCGATACCCGCAACACATCTGATCGGGCGGGAGAACGAAGGCTTCGTGCAGGTGATGCAGGGGTTCGACTACAGCCGGGCGCTGATCGGGTTGCAGTGTCTGGCGGTCGCCCGACAGTCTCTGGACGAAACGTGGGTCTCCACCGCCGAGCGGTCGAGCTTTGGCAAACCGCTCATCTCGAATCAGGGGGTGTCGTTCCCGCTGGCCGAGGCAGAGACTCAAGTCGAGGCATGTCGCCTGTTGTGCCTGAAGACGTTGTGGCTCAAGGACCAGGGTTTGCCGCACACCGCTGAGGCAGCGATGTGCAAGTGGTGGGGGCCCAAGTTGGCGTTCGACACCGTGCAAACCTGTCTGCTGCTCAACGGGCACGGCGCCTATACCGAGGAAATGCCCTATGCGCAACGGCTCCGGGATGTCCTCGGGCTGCAGATCGGCGACGGCACCGCGCAAATCATGAAACTCGTCATCGCCCGACACAAGGCCGGCCGCAGTGCGGTGTCGGCATGACCCGGAGGAAACCATGCCCAAGGTGATCTACCAAAAGCGGGGCCAGATCGCGTACATCACGCTGAACCGGCCCGAGGTTCACAACGCCATCGACACCGAGACCGATGAGCTGCTGTTCGAGGCGTGGACAGATTTCCGCGACGATCCGGATGTCCGAATTGCTATCCTCACCGGGTCCGGAGACAAGACCTTCTGCGCGGGCGCCGACCTCAAGTCGCACGTCGATCCGTGGCTCAACGCCGGACCCGAACTCGGACGTAGCCTGCTGGAAAAGGGTTTCGCCGGGCGGATCACCCGCGGGTTGCACCGGACCCCCAAACCGATCATCGCGGCGCTGAACGGATGGGTCATCGGGGGCGGTATCGAACTCGCCCTCGCCTGCGACATCAGGATCGCCTCCGAGCAGGCGAACTTCGGGTTCTTCCACATGCGCCGCGGCATGCATTTCGCCGACGGGGGCATCGTCCGGCTGGTCAACACGGTCGGGGTGGGCATCGCGATGGAACTGGAACTGATGGGCGAACCCATCGACGCGCACCGGGCCAAAGAAGTACATCTGGTCAATCGCGTTGTGCCCCACGGCGACCTGATGGCCACGGCCGAGGACATCGCGGCCAAGATTCTGCGAAACCCAAGGGCCGCAGTCGAATCTGCGAAGCAGACCATCCTTGAGGTCATCGGCCGCCCATTGGACGACCAGCTCAGGCTGGAGTGCCTGTATGGCTATTCGACCATGGGTAACCTGGAGATCGTCGAACGCAAAGAAGAGTTCATCGAGCGGCGCGACGCCGACCGGGTGACGACCAACTCAACTGGAATCTGACGAGCCCGAGGGACGAAGCCATGTCGTACAACTCGATCTACAACCGGGGACTGTTCGGTGATCAGATTGTCGTCGTCACCGGCGGCGGCAGTGGTATCGGGCGTTGCACAGCGCACGAGTTGGCCTCCCTCGGTGCCCATGTCGCGATCGTCGGGCGCAACGAGGTCAAGCTCGAACAGGTCCGCTGCGAGATCGAATCCGACGGTGGCTCGATCTCCACGCATATCGCCGACATCCGCGACGAGGACGCGGTCATCGCCACCATCGAACGGGTGCTGGCCGACCACGGCCGCATCGACGGCCTGGTCAACAACGCAGGCGGCCAGTATCGGGCACCACTGAAGACGATCTCGACGAAGGGGTTCGAGGCCGTCGTCAAGAGCAACCTGACCGGCGGGTTCATCGTCATGCGGGAGGTCTACAACCGCTGGATGATCGACCACGGTGGCGCGATCGTCAACATGATCGCCGACATCTGGCACGGGTGGCCGCACTTCTCACATTCCGCCGCGGCGCGCGGCGGAATGCTCACGCTGAGCGAATGCGCGGCAACCGAATGGGCCGAATCCGGTGTCCGTGTCAACACCGTCGCCCCCGGATCGATCGCGTCGCAGGGTCTTGACACCTACGAAGACAAGGACACGGCGTTCATTCAGAACGACCTCACTCCAGGTATCCCGTTGCAGCGGTTCGGAACTGAAGCCGAAGTCTCAGCGGCGATCGTCTATCTGCTGTCGCCGGCGGCGAGCTACATCACCGGCTCGTGCATCCGCATCGACGGAGGAGCGCCGAACGCTCGCCGTGGATGGTGGGATCTGCAACCGGCCAAGAACAATGTGGCCTTTGACGGGTTCCACCGGTCCTCATCTCCCGCGATCCTCGACGAGGTGCCGTGATCCCCGTGCAGGCCTCACTCGTCGCCGACGCGTTCACCGCGGTGGCGTAACGCATGAATGGATGGATTTATCCCTCTTTCGAGTGATTACCCTTTCGGTCTGACCATTCTACGATTTGAGGTAGTGGTGCCCTCCGGCGTGACTCCCGGACGGCGGCTCCCGAGACCGAGGAAGGTGCGATGAAGCCCAGCCCTTACACCGTCCGCTACAGCCAGCCCCAGATCGATGCCCACTACGGCGCCGGACTGTGGTCGACCGACACATTCCATGACCTGCTGCTCCGGCACGTCGAAGCCACCCCCGACAAGGTCTTCGTGACCGACGGAACCCGATCGCTGACGTTCCGGCAGCTCTTCGACGGCGCACAGCGACTGGCCGTCGGTCTGCACCGGCGGGGCTGGCGGGCAGGCGACACGGTCGCCGTGCAGTTGCCGAGCTGGGCGGAATTCGTGCAGGTGCTGGCAGCGTTGTCGCGGCTCGGCGTCGTCACCGTGCCGATCATGCCGATCTACCGCAAGGAGGAAGTCGGCTATGTGATGGCCAACGCCGGGGTACGGGCGGTGTTCACACCGGCGACCTTCAAGAAGTTCAGCTATCTGGATATGTATCGCGATCTGCGCCGGGATCATTCGGACCTCGAGATCGTCGTCACCCGCCCCGACAGCGTCGCCGAGGACGTCGCCGACGCCGACGCCGCTGTCTTCACCCTCGCCGGGTTGGAAGCCGACACCGATGACGACAGCGCCCGTGCGGAACTCCCCGATCCGCCCGGCCCGGACGAGCCCTTCGTCATCGTGTACACCTCGGGAACCACTTCGCGGTCGAAAGGGTGCGTGCACACGTTCAACACGTACTGTTCGGGCGCGCGTTCGCTGATCGCACCGTTCGGCTACACCGAGACCGATGTCCAGTTCGGTCCCTCCCCAGTCGCCCACACCACCGGTCTGGTCACCAGCGTGCTGGTCCCGATGCTGACCGGGGCATCGACGCATTTGATGGCCGAGTGGGATCCCGCCCGCGGCATGGATGAGATTCAGCGCTTCGGGTGCACGGCAGCGGTCACGGCCCCAACATTCCTGCATGGGTTACTGACGGAGTACGACCCGCAGCGCCACGACCTTTCGACGTTGCGGCTGTGGGTGTGTGCGGGCGCACCGATTCCCGCCGCGGTAGTCGAGCGGGCCAGCGTGACGCTTCCCAACATCAAGGTGCTCAGCCTCTACGGGCGCAGCGAAAACCTGGTCACCACCACGTGTTCCGTCGACGACGAGGTGTCACAGGCCCTGACCTCGGACGGCTCGGCGGTGCCGGGTGCAGAGGTCAGGATCGTCGGCATCGACGGGAACGAGGTCCCCCGCGGCACCGAGGGCGACATCGCCTACCGCGGGCCCGCCCACATGATCGAATATCTCGCCAACCCCGAGGAGACCGCGGCCTTGTTCACCGCCGACGGCCTGTCGAAGTCGGGCGACTTGGGGGTGATGACCGACGACGGCTACGTACGCGTGACGGGCAGGACCAAGGACATCGTCATTCGCGGGGGGATGAACATCAGCGTTCGCGAGATCGAGGACAACCTGGCCGACCATCCGGACCTCGTGGCGTCGTCGTGTGTCGGCATGCCCGACGAGCGGCTCGGCGAGCGGGTGTGCTGTTACGTGGTCACCACACCCGGGCACACCACCCCGACGGTCGAGGACCTGCGCAATTTCCTGCTGACGCGCGGCATGCCGGTCCAGAAGACGCCCGAGTGCGTCGTCGCCGTCGACGCCCTGCCGATGACCGCGACCGGCAAGGTCCTCAAACAAGAGTTGCGCAATGACATCGCGAATCGCCTCGAGGCCGAGGCCGCCCGCGCCCCCGAAGCGGCGAGCCCTCGCTGATGGAGTTGAAGGACAGTCCCACCGAGGCCGAATTCCGCACCGCGGCGCACGAGTGGCTGCAGGACAACCTTCCGCGGCTCGGCGGAGCTGAACCCGCACGCCTAGAGGACAAACTCGACTACTGGCGCACCTGGCAGCGGCTGCTGTACGACGCCGGGTACGCGGGTCTGTCCTGGCCGAAGGAGTACGGCGGGGGCGGCGCGGACGCCAAGCTGCGCGCGATATTCAACGAGGAACTCGATCGGGCCGGTGCGCCCGAGCGGCTCAACATCATCGGTGAGGACTTCGCCGGCCCCACCATCATCGAGTTCGGCACCCCTGATCAGCAGGAGCGTTACCTCCGGCCGATCCTCACCGGCGAAGAGGTCTGGTGCCAGTTGTTCTCCGAGCCGGAGGCGGGCTCGGACCTGGCCTCGTTGCGCACCACCGCGACCAAGGTGGACGGCGGCTGGCGCATCCAGGGCCAGAAGATCTGGACCAGCCGCGCGCAATTCGCAGCTCACGCGATCCTGCTGGCCCGCACCGGTGGCGGACCGCGGCACCGCGGGATCACGTACTTCCTGCTCGCGATGGACACCCCCGGCGTCGACGTCCGACCACTGGCCCACATGCTGGGCGAGGCGGAATTCAACGAGGTGTTCCTCGACGACGTGTTCATCCCCGACGAGGGCGTCCTGGCTGAGGTGGACGACGGCTGGCGAGTCGCGATGGGCACCCTGGCGTTCGAGCGGGTCGCGATCGCCACCGGCCGTGTCAACACCACGGGTGCGGTGAACGATTTGATCCGCGAGATCGCCGCTCGCACCGCCGACGACGGCACCTCGCTGGGTGCCGATCCCCTAGTGCGGCAACGGATCGCCGATCTGTACGGGCGCGCTCTCGTGCACTACCTGATCGGCCAGAGGGTCGTCACCGGCGCGGCCGGCGACGGCCCCCCGGGCCCGGTGACCTCGATCGGGAAGCTGTATTTCTGCCCGCTGGTGGAGGACATCGCCGACTTCGGGTTGGAGCTCGACGAGATGGGCGGGCAGTTCGCGCCCGAGGAGAAGGGTGGCGCCGACGCGTTACCGACCGACGGACTGCGGTGGCTGCGGCTGGCGTATCAAGCCCGCGGTACCGCGATCGCAGGCGGGTCGACGTTCATCCAGCGCAACATCGTCGCCGAGCGCATCCTCGGCATGCCCAAGAGCTGAGATTGCGGAGTCAAGGTGACTAGCTACCAGTGGAATCCGACGGCCGACTACATCGAGCAAGCCAACGTGACACGGCTGGCCCGCATGCACGGTCTCGCCGGCATCGACGAGCTGCGGGCGCGCTCGGTCGCCGACACGGCCTGGTATTGGGACGCGGCCGCCACCGACCTGGGCCTGCGGTTCCGCACCCCCTACAGCCGAGTGGTGGATCTGAGCAAAGGAATTGAGCATCCCGACTGGTTCGTCGACGCGACTCTGAACATCGTCGATTCGTGCCTGCTGCGCTGGCGCGACGAAACACCCGACCGCATCGCCGTGGTTCACGAGGACGAATCCGGTCGGATCCGTGAGATCACGTTCAGCCAGCTGGCCACCGAGGTCGCCCGCGCCGCAAATGGGCTGCGCGAGCTGGGAATCGGACCCGGCGACGCCGTCGCGATCTACTTGCCCATGATCCCCGAAGCGGTGGTCGCGTGCTACGCGGTGGCAGCACTTGGGGCAACCCTGGTGCCGCTGTTCTCCGGTTTCGCTTCCTCGGCCATCGCGTCCCGGCTCGCCGACGCCGAGGCCAAGGCCGTGATCGTGGCCGACGTCACCATCCGGCGCGGGCGGACGCTACCTCTGTTGCCGCAGGTTAGTGCGGCGCTGGCGCAGTGTCCCACCGTCCGACACGTGATCGTGGTGCCCAACGGTTCTGATCATCCCCCGGAATACGTTGGCGCGCAGATGGTTCTGTGGTCACAGCTGACCTACCACGACGCTCCGTTGGCGCCCGTCGGGGTCGCCGCCATGCATCCGCTGCTGCTGGGGTACACGTCGGGCACCACCGGCAGACCCAAAGGGGCGGTGCACACCCACGCCGGATTTCTGGTGAAGACGGCCAGCGAAGTCGCCTACTCGTTCGACGTGAAACCCGGCGGGGTGTTCAGCTGGGTCACCGACATGGGCTGGATCATGGGCCCGCTGTCGGTCTTCGGCACGCACGCCAACGGCGCGACGCTCCTGCTGTATGAAGGATCACCCGACAGACCCGACAGCACCCGGCTATGGCAGCTGGTCGAGCGCCACCGGGTCACCATGCTGGGCGTGTCGCCCACCCTGGTCCGGGCGCTGCGGTCCAGTGACCCTAGCCAGCGGCCCACGGCAGACCTGTCATCGGTGCACGTCCTGGGCTCGACCGGTGAACCCTGGGACCCCGGGTCCTACGACTGGCTGGCCCGCGACGTGTTCGGCGGATGCGTCCCGGTGATCAACTTCTCCGGAGGCACCGAGGTCGGCGGATCGTTCCTGGCGCCCTACCCGGTCGAACCCATCCGCAGCTGCTCGCTGGGCGGACCATCGCTCGGGATGGACGTCGACGTCGTCGACGACACCGGCCGATCCGTACGCGGCCAGGTCGGCGAGCTGGTGTGCCGTCAGCCGTGGCCGTCGATGACGCGTGGCATCTGGAACGACGACGAGCGCTACCTTCAGGCGTACTGGTCGCACTTCCCAGGCATCTGGACGCACGGCGACTTCGCGATGGTCGACGGCGACGGCCAGTGGTTCATCCTCGGACGCTCCGACGACGTCATGAACGTGGCCGGCAAGCGGCTGGCCCCCGCCGAAGTGGAATCGGTGATGATCACCCACCCGCGGGTCGCCGAGGCCGCCGCCGTCGGTGTGCCCGACACGGTCAAAGGAGAGGCGGTCTGGGCATTTTGGGTCTCGCGAGGCGACGACGGAAACGACGAGACCGCCGATCAGATCGCCACTGAGCTGGCAGCGCTGGTTGGACGCGAGCTGGGCAAACCGTTCACGCCGTCGCGGGTGTGGCGGGTGGCCGCGCTACCCAAGACACGGTCGGCCAAGATCATGCGCCGCGCGATCCGGGCTGCCGCCCTCGGCATCGACCCCGGGGACCTGTCGGGCGCGGAAAATCCCGATGCGGTCACCGCGATCCGCGACCTCGTCGCGGACGAGGCGCTCAGCCGTCGACGCTGATCGCGTCGCGCTCGTCCATGGCAAGTGCGGCCTTCGCGTAGCTGTGCACGTGTCGGCGCATGCGCCGGCTGGCCGTCTCGGCGTCGCGACTGCGAATCGCCGCAGTGATCGACCGGTGGGCGCGCTGGGTCACGCTTCGAACCGCATCGTCGACGAACGCGGCGTTCTCAGTTCCGGTGTAGATGGCATGCGACAACGCGGTCATGAACCCGATCAACAACTCGTTGTGCCCGGCCATGGCCACACCGACGTGCCAGTCGAGATTGGCCTGCAGGAACGCCGGCAAGTCAGCTTTCGGGTCGGCGATGTCGTCGTTCGCCTTGTCGAGCACCGCCATGTCGTCATCGGTGCGGTTGCGGGCCGCGAGTTCGGCGCAGAACGGCTCCAACGCCTCGCGGGTTTCCATCAGGTCGGCCAGCTTGATCTTCTGCCCGCGAATCATCAAGCCCACCGAATTGGCCATCGACTTCGTCGTGGGTCGCTGGACGAAGGCGCCGCCGGCCCGGCCGGCCCTGACCCGAACCAGATTCTGCACCTCCAGGATGCGCAACGCCTCTCGCACCGTGGCCCGGCTCATCTGCGTCTGCTTGACGAGTTCGCGCTCCGCGGGAAGCGCTGTACCCACGGGCAACTCGCCGCTGAGAATCCGCTCGCGCAGCTCGCGTGCCAGCACATCCGAGGCCTTGGGTACCTCCACCGGGGTGAGCACGACAGTCGAACGGGTCGAGGTCGCTTTCGACTCCACTGGCGCCATCGTCGGTCCTCCGCATGCATTCGGCCTAAAGGTAAGGCCCAATGTACCGGTCAGATCATTGCCACGACGTACTGGCGACGGAGGCTCACGTGTTGGCAGTGGTGTCCAGCCTCACTCGTGTCGCGCTGGATCTAGTCGACTTCTCCCGCTTCGAGTCGATGAACAGCAGGAGCAGACCTACCGCGCACGAGCCGACGCACGCCCACGCAATGAAGCTGCCATCGAACCCGTCAATACCAAAGGTGCCGTGTCTGGGGTGAGAGGCCGCCGGCCCGCCGACGATCACCGCGGCGATCAATCCGACGACGCTCACTACCAGTAGGACTGCGGTGACGATGATGATCGTTTCGCCCTCCCGTGACGGGTGGCTGTGACAAGAGCAGAAACCGAGTTCACTGCGGATTCAGGCTTTCCAGGTCCGTTCTCAGAAGACCATCCGCGCGATGACTTCTGCCACTGCGGCCGGCTTGTCCGAGCCCTCGAGCTCCACCGTCTGCCGCACGGTCAGATCCACCGTTCTGTCGTCGACCTTCCTCACCTCGAGGAGGTCTGATCGGAGCCGGACGCGGCTGCCGGCCCGCACCGGCGCGAGGAAGCGCACCCTGTTGAGCCCGTAGTTGATGCCCATTTTCGCATTGTCGACGCGGTAGTTGTCCTTGCTCAACACGGGAATGAGCGACAAGGTCAAGAAGCCGTGCCCGATGGTTGCGCGATACGGACCTTCAGTGCGGGCCCGTTCAACGTCGACGTGGATCCACTGATGATCGCCGGTGGCGTCAGCGAATGCGTTGATGCGTTCCTGATCGACGGTAACCCACTGGGAGACACCGAGTTCCTGGCCGACGGCCTCAACGGCCTCATCGATGGACGTAATGACTCGCACTGATCACCCTTTCTGGTGCGCTTGGAACCGGGCCACCGGACCAGCACCGATGCGGACGCGACGAGGACTATTCCCCCGATGACCAAAGCCGTCCTCTCCAGCACGAAACCTGCTAGCCCCGAGGACAATCCGGCATAGGCACTAAGCACCGATAGGACCACCGGCGCCAGCGACCCGCTGCGCTCGTCGGCCCCCGACCCGGGCTGTTCGACGTTGAACATCTCGCGACACCTGGTTCAGTTGCCTCGATAGGCGGCGAACTCGGGGGAGCGCTTGTCGTTGAAGGCGGTGACACCTTCCTGCGCCTCCGGGGTTTCGCCGAATAACTTCAGGCTCGAGTACGCCATCTGGCCGACGGACGCGAACTGTTCGGTGTCGGTATTGAACGACTGCTTCAGTATCTTCAACGAGGTTGGCGACAGCTGCAGGATCTCGTCCGCCCAGGCCCGCACTTCGGACTTCAATTGGTCGGCGGGCACGACCTTGTTGACCAGCCCCCAGTCGGCGGCCTGGTCCGCCGAATACCGACGGCACAGGAACCAGATCTCGCGGGCGCGTTTCTCCCCGACCACCCGCGCCAGGTAGCCGGTGCCGAAGCCCGCGTCGAACGACCCGACCCGCGGACCGTTCTGGCCGAACACCGCGGTGTCCGCGGCGATCGTAAGGTCGCACAGCACGTGTAGGACATGACCGCCGCCGATGGCGAACCCGTTGACCGCCGCGATGACCGGCTTCGGCACGTCACGGATGACTCGGTGCAGCGAATCCACTTCGAACAGGCCGGTTTCGGACGGTCCGTAATCACCGGTCTCGGCGCGCTGTTTCTGGTCCCCGCCGGTGCAGAACGCCTTCTCGCCAGCCCCCGTCAGGCAGATCACCCCGACCTCTGAGCTTCCCCACGCCAACTTGAAGGCACGGATGAGCTCGTCGAGGGTGCGCGCCCGAAACGCGTTGTAGCGCTCGGGCCTGTTGATGGTGATCCAGGCCAGGCCGTTGTCGACCTCGTAGGTTATATCGGTGAACTCGGTCATCGGTTGCCTCTCTTCGTTGAAAGCCACGGTCACTGTCCGCCTGCACATTATGGTCTAACCATATTACCAAACGGGTGGGCCGGCGCAAAGCGGCGATTTGCCGACTGACTCACACGGGCACGAAGTCCCGACCCATCCGCGCCAGCTCGCCGATCGAGCGCTGTAGGTCGTCGAGCTCAACGACGAGGGACGACCGACGATCCGTAATGTCGTCTACCACGCCCTCGGGGTCGAGCAGACCGCGGTGGCGCGCCAATTTCACAGCGGTGCTGAACATTTCACCCGACACCGACTCCTCCGTGATGCGGTGCTGGAGTGACCATTGCCGGCCGAGGCGGAGGCACCTCGTGAGCAACTGCTGTTCGTCGACGTCCCGGCCGGGGCCGAGGTTGACAAGTTCCTCGGCCACCACTCGGTACGCGTCGACGAACGGCCTGAGCACCAGATGCGCTACGAGCAGCTCACTTTCGTTGAGACTCCGCGCGGCCTCCTCGGTATCGAGCGGTGCGGTCCGGTCTTGGCTGCGTCCGGTCATGATCGCGAACTCGTGCCAGAGTTCATCGGCGAATTCAGCACGGCCGGCGAAGAAGAAATCGAACTTCAACAGTTCTCGCACGGCGAGTGCCTTCTCCCACCCGGTGCGCTTGGTTGCTCCCGGCGTCTGCACGATCGCCAACAAGGCAAGTTCGGCGATCGCCCGCATGAACAGAACGTGGATCGCACTGTTGCGGTACACCGCAACGATCAGATGTTGGTCGTCGCCGATCCCCCACACCGTTTCCGGCCCCTCGGAGTAGCTCGTCAATACACCGGACCCGACCAGGTCGTGCAGCGTCTGCGAAACCGTGGCACGGTCGGTGAGGTCGGCACCCCCTGCAACGGGCCAGCCCCTGGCGGCAAGGTACCGCGCGAGGGGCGCGATGGTCGCGCACACTTCATCGAGCGTCAGGGCGCGGTCGGCGCCAAGCATCGCGACGCTCACGGCGGCCGTCGCAGACACCGGCGTGGCCTGGTTGAGGCGGTGACAGATGTCCAGCGCGACACGCTCGACCACCTGCCGGTCGGTCAAGCCTTCGGCGCGCAGCGCGGTCATTCGCTCATACAGCGGCACCGGCGCCCCGAAGTTGATGTAGATGCGTCCCAGGCGATGCCGAAGGCCCCGTGCGTAACTGAAGAGCCAGCGAGCGTTCTCGGGCGTCTTGGGAAGGCCCCGCGATTCGGCAACCATCAGCTTGACTTCGTGCAGCGGCAACTGGTCGAAGAGGATCGAAACCGGGACGGCGAGGGTCTGCTCCGAGTGCACGGAGTCGACCGCGTCGGTCACATACTTCAGCAGCCCGTATCGGGGTGGCCGTAGTTTGCCGGTGCGCGTCCGGCCTCCCTCGATCGACCACACCAGGTTACTGCCGCTGGAAACCATCCTGCCGACGACGGCGCGCAGGGCCACCCGGTACACCGGTATGTCCCCCGTCGCGCGCCGGACAGGGATGAACCCATTGCGTCGGGCCAGAGTGCCCAGTGGAAAGAAGTTGAGGTTGGCGCCGGCCAGCCCGAACGTCGGCGCAATGCCGCCCTGCGTAAGGCGCGGTGGAAACGAGAACTGATCCAGGTAGGAGCGGTGCGAGATCAAGAAGATCAGGGCGTTGTCACGGTCCAGTGCCCGCAGCTTGGCCAGGTCGTCCTCGTCGATGACGACCTGGAATCCGCGGACCATCCACGCGGACATTGCGTGCCAGGCGCGCACCACTGGAGGAACGTGAGATGCCGCCATCTCGCGCACGTAGACCGCGGCCTCGCCCCGTACGTCGGCCACCTCGCGGCCTAACTGCGACGCCACTTCTGCTGTGACACCGAGGAATTCATCAGACTTCAGCAACGCCGTGGTTTCAGGAGTGTCGCGACGCCGCGACGGTAGCGCCGATGGGCGGATCACGTCCGGGCCGCCGCGGATGCCTGAGCGATCGCCTTGGACCAGTTCTTGCCGGCCTCGATGCCCGGCCAATCGTCGAGGGTGTCGACGTAGAGCTCGCGCATTCGCGGCACCCACCCATCGAGATCGGCCTTGGTCCAGTTGGCGGTCGGAAGCGGTTCGTGAACAACGACTTCGAGCGTGCCTTCCTGGGAGACCTTCGCGTTGCGCCACATGATTTCGCCGGCATTGCGGATGACGATCGGAACGATCGGAACCCCCGCGTCGCGGGCCAGGTGAAAGCCGCCCTTCTTGAACGCCCCGACCTTCGGACTCAGCGATCGGGTGCCTTCCGGTGAGATGGCGATCGAAATGCCCGCGCGCAGCCTGTCCACCGCGGGCTGCATCGCCGAGATGGCCTTCGAGGTGTCCGTCCGATCCAGGAAGGCGACGTCGGCCATGGTGAGCAATTGTCCAAGCACGGGCACTTGCTTCACCTCGGCCTTGGCCACCACCGTGAAGCCCCGTTGCACGACCCGTGAGGTGACGAGCGCGTCGATCAGCGTGCTCTGATGATTGATGAAGAACACCGCGGGGCGGTGCGTGCTGTGTTCCTCACCGATGACGTCGAACTGGATGTTGCCGAGTTGCCCTGCGAGGCGGCCGAACAGCGACGTGGCGATGTCGACGCCACCCCGACTATCGTTGGTCAGCACCCCGACGACCGCGCCCGCGCCCACCGCCGCGGCGAAGCCGCCGAACACGCCCGTCGTCCGGACTAGCGCCATCGGATGGTATTGGCTTCGCTTGCCCCGGAACTGCACGACGCGCCATCCGCGCTCATGGGCGTGGCGGGCCAGGTCCGATCCCGGGTTGATCGGGTGCGGGTGGCCGACCGCGTCGAGGAAGGGCACATCCTCGTTGCCGTTGGCGTACGCGTGGCAATTCTTCATGGGGATTCTTTCGCGTTTCGCGAATTGTGTGACCGCCGCTCGCTTGCCTTCGCCCCACGGCGGGCGTCCTGCTATGCGACCGGTAAGCACACCTTGCTCGGTCTCGAGCTCCGTGCACAGGACGTGCTCGATACCCAACTCGCTCGCCATGGGCTGGACCTGCATCCGAGTCGCCGACGTCGCGATGACTACGGTGTGGCCCTTGTTTTGGTGGGCGCGCACCAGCCGCCATGTTCCGTGGAAGAGCGCGCCGGCGATTTCCTGGGTGAACAATTGATCTCCGAGTTCCAGCAGCTCGTCGTCGGTTCGGCCCACCCAGCCCCGGATTCCCTGCAGCATCAGGTCTTTGAACGCGGCTTCGTCGAGAGGGCCACCAAGGGCAGCGCGCATGGTGCGGACGAACTCGTCGGGCCCCAATTCGAAGTTTCGAGCACGGTGCGTGATCAGAGCGCTGGCCGAATATCCCTGGATCAGGGTTCCATCGAAGTCGAAGAACGCCGCGACCTTGGGACCGCTCGGTCCGGCCTTGATGTCGTCGATGATGTCGTCGACCGCGATCGGCGATGTCGTACCGGTCATCTCATATCCTGCCTCCACCCAGACCCTCGCGGCGAGCTGTCACCGAGAGCTCCGGCCATCCCACTATGAAGAGTCATCCTGGCCTGGCCAAGTGTGTCCGGGGAGAGATACCTCCGCTGCGGGAGTAACAACCGCCCGATGTGGTGACGCGGGGGTGCGGGTCGGTCGTTCACACTCGCACCACAGGGGTCAGCGGCGATGAGCGCTTGCGCGAAGAGCAGACATTGCAGCCGACCCCGGACCGGATCATCTGGTCCGCCCCGGGTCCGCCCGGAAGCACCGCGGGCCGAACCCGCAGAATGGAAAAGGGGCAGCAGATGCGAATCTCAGCCGCGGTGGTGCAGGAGGTGGGCGCACCATTCAAGCTCACCGAGGTCGACATTCAAGACCCGGCACCCGACGAAGTGCTGGTGCAGATCGCCGGAGCCGGTATCTGCCATACCGACGTCGCGGTCCAGCATGGCCACCTGCCGTTCCCGCTTCCCGGCGTCCTCGGCCACGAGGGCAGCGGAACCGTGGTGTCGGTGGGTGCCGATGTGACGACGGTCGCCGAGGGTGATCACGTCGCGATCAGCTTCAACAGTTGCGCCGCGTGCCCGCAGTGCGCCAAAGGCGAACCGGCCTACTGTCACGGGTTCCTCGAATACAATTTCGGCGGGGTGCGCCCCGATGGATCCTCCGGGTTGGCCTCTGCCGGAACCAAATTGGGGAGCAACTTCTTCGGCCAGTCCTCGTTGGCGACCCACGCATTGGCTCACGAGCGCAACGTGGTCAAGCTGCCGCCCGGCGCCCCAGTCGAGCTAGTGGGGCCGCTAGGATGCGGCATCCAGACCGGGGCGGGCGCGGTGTTGAACTCACTCGACGTCCAGTCCGGATCGACCGTGGTCATCACCGGCGCCGGAGCGGTGGGTCTATCGGCCGTGATGGCCGCCGTGGTGCGCGAGGCCGCGACGATCATCGCGGTCGACCTCCATGAGAGCAGGCGGGTGCTGGCCACCGAGCTCGGCGCCACCCACGCCATCGACCCGCAGGCCGGTCCACTGGCCGATCAGATCCGGGAGATCGCTCCTGCGGGCGCCGACTACGCCATCGACACCACCGCGGTGACCCCCGTCGTGGAACAGCTGCTTGCCTCCCTGGGGATGCGCGGCATGCTGGGGTTGATCGGCGTGCCTGCCGATCCGCAGGCCGTCTTCTCGGTCGGGCTGTTCCAGCCCACCCTGCTCGGCCTGACCATCCGGGGCATCGTCGAGGGCGACGCCGACCCGCAGACCTTCATCCCCTATCTGCTCGATCTGCATCGTCAGGGGAAGTTCCCGTTCGACAAGCTGATCACCACGATGCCGCTGGCCCAGATCAACGAGGCGGTGGCCGCCCAGCACCGCGGCGAGATCCTCAAGGCCGTGCTGACACCCTGACGCAACATCGGACGACATTCAATGACGAATAACCCGCGCCGAAGGGCCACGGTGGCCGCGGCACTGCTGGCCGGCGGCGCCGTTGCCGCGGCGATTCCCATCGCTCGGCGCGTCGCGGACGGGCCGCACCCCGCACCGGCTCAGCTGGAGCTGACGCCGCTGCACCGCGCAGGCAAGGGAACGCCGCTGCTGCTGGTGCATGGGGTCAGCGCCATCTGGCGGGCCTGGTCGCCCGTCCTTCCGTTTCTCGAGCCGCACCATGACGTCATCGTGCCCACCCTGGCGGGTCACGGAGGCGGCCCGCCACTGGATACGCAGATCGCGCCGTCGGTTCAGGCCCTTGCCGACGCACTAGAAGGCGAGCTCGACAAGCTGGGCTTGCAGAAAGTTCACATCGCCGGCAACTCGCTCGGAGGTTGGATTGGAATCGAGCTCGCGCGGCGCGACCGGGCGCGCTCCCTGGTGTTGTTCAGCCCAGCGGGGGCCTGGCGCTCACAGCGAAGCATCGAGGCCCGGGCAGCCGCGATACGACTCTCGGTCGACGCGTTCGGCCGCTACGCGTCCCACGCCGATGCCATCGCCGCCAACGCCCTACTGCGCTGGTTTCTGTTGGCAGGCCAGGTCGCCTATCCCAATCGCGTCCCACCGCAGGAGTTGGCCGCCTACATCAGGGCCGGCGCGCTGGCCCCCGTCGTCGCGCCACTGCTGCGGGACCTCCCAATTCGCCAGGTCGAACCCCTGCCAATCGCACGGGACTACCCCGTCCGGTTGGTCTGGGGCGACCGTGACCGGGTGATTCCGTTCGACGGTTTCGGTTCGGCAATGCTCGAACGGCTGCCCGGGGCGGAGTTGATCCGCCTTCGGGGCGTGGGGCATGTCCCGATGTCCGACGACCCCGCCGGGGTGGCGGAACTGATCCTTCAGGTAACCGGCGCCGTCGATGGCGCGGACGTGTCGACCGAGAGGGCTGATGACAATGCCTAGCACCGACGACGACGCGCTTGCCTCATGGGGCGGTGGACAGGACCTCAGCGCGTGGGAGGCGTTGATGTGGCGCTCCGAGGGCGACCACCGCACCCGTTCGACCGGGGTAATGATCGAGTTGCTCGATACCGAGCCAGACTGGGATCGGCTGGTGGCGGCCCACGATCGGTTCACCCAGAGGGTACCGCGGCTGCGAGAACGCGTCGTTGCGCCACCGCTGCCCCTCGTTCCGCCGGCATGGTCTCCGGATCCGAATTTCGAACTGGAGTATCACCTGCAACGGGTGCGGGCGCCCGGCGACGGGTCGATGGCCGAACTGCACGCCCTGGCGGCCCAGTTCGCCGCCCGCCCGCTGGATCCCGAGCGTCCCCCGTGGGAGGCCCTGCTGGTGCTCGGCGTGACCGGCGGCCAGGCTGCCTACCTGTTCAAGCCGCATCACAGTCTGAGCGACGGGATTGGCTTGCTGCAACTGCTGGACCTGGCGCACGGGAGCAGCCGGGAACCCGGACCGGCCAGCGATGCGCCGGTGCCCACGCCTCGACGCATGGAGTCGCCCGAGGGGCTGCTGGTAAACCGGCTCGCCGCCAGGGCCATCAGCGCGCCCGCGGGCGCGGTTCGCGACGCGCTCTCCGCCGCAGGCCGCTTCGCCGGCGACCCCGTCGGAGCGACGACCGACGCCGTCAAATTCGCGATGTCGCTGCGGCGAGTGTTGGCGCCGACGGATGCACCCCACTCCCCCGCGCTTACGGGGCACGGATCCGGTTACCGGCTGGACACCTTCGACGTGCCGTTCGCCGACCTGAAGGCAGCGGGGAAGGCCGCAGGAGGTTCGGTCAACGACGCATTCCTTGCGGGTGTACTCGGTGGGGTACGGCGCTATCACGAAAAGCTTTCCCTCACCGTCGATTCCATACCAATGGCGATACCGGTCAGCCTGCGCACCGACGCTGACCCGATGGGCGCCAACAAGTTCGCCGGTGCACGGTTCGTGGCGCCGGTCGGTGAACGGGACCCCAAGGCGCGCATCGCTGCCATCCACCGCTTCATCACCAACGCACGCAGGGAACCCGCACTCGGATTCCTGGACCTTCTCGCACCGGTGCTGAGCCGCCTGCCAGAGATCGCGCTGACCGCAATCGCAGGTCAGATGACCGGCCTCTCCGACCTACAGGCCTCCAACCTCGGCGCGATCGGTCGTCCGCTGTACCTGGCGGGTGCGCGGGTGACGCGGATCTACCCGATGGGTCCCCGACCCGGTATCCCGGCGATGGTGGCGATGTTGTCCTACGACGGAACCTGTTGCATTGCCGTCAACTTCGACCCTGACGCGATCACCGACATCGCTGCGTTCTCGACGTGCCTCCGCGAAGGTTTCGACGAAGTGATCGCCTTGGCCGGCGGCGACTGAGCACGGCGCCTACCTCCAAAGTGGGAGCGATGACCCCCCGTCATGGTGACGCGGCGCGAGCGCCTTGCAGTGAGACTTGGATCACCAGCACCCGATGCCCACGAAGTCGTGCGGAAGCGCGGTGTGGGGCACTCGATACCGCAGAAAGAGGACGTCCATGACGACCGCCGCACATACCGAATCAACGACCATCCCCGACGAGATTGCACGGCAGATCGTGCTCCCCGAGGGGCACGGCGACCTCGCCGCGCTGCACGAAGCCTACAAATGGGTGCGCAACAACGCGCCGCTGGCCAAGGCCGTCGTGGACGGCTACGACCCCATCTGGCTGATCAGCAAGCACGCCGACCTGCAGGAGGTCGAGAGCCAGCCCGAGGTGTTCAGCGCAGGCGGCGGTCCAGACCACCCCGGTGCGAACAACCCGATCCTGCAGAACACGGCCGGCGACGAGTTCATGAAGAGCATGCTCGGCGGCAGCCTGCGCATCATGGACGCCCTGCCGTACATGGACCCGCCAGAGCACACCCAAATCAAGGTCATTACCAACGACTGGTTCCGGCCCACCCAGCTCCAGAAATGGACTGACCAGATCCGCGACCTCGCCACGGCGTCCGTCGAGAAGCTCGAGAAGGTATCGGCAAGCGGCGACATCGACCTCCTCGATGACTGGGCCCTTGGTTTCCCGCTGCACGTGATGATGACGCTGTTCGGGGTGCCGCCGGAGGACGAGCCGAAGATGATGAAGCTCACCCAGGAGTTCTTCGGCACCGCCGATCCTGAACATCAGCGCGAAGACGTCGAGGAGCTGGCGCCCGAGGCGATGGCCCAACAGTTCGCGGCCACCTACCAAGACTTCTGCGCCTACTTCGACGTGCTGGCCGAAGACCGCCGCGCCAATCCCCGCGACGACCTCGCCACCATCGTCGCGACCGCGAAGGGACCCGACGGTGAGTACCTACCGAAGTCCTACTCCTACGGCTACTACATGGCCATCGCCACCGCCGGGCACGACACCACTTCGGCAACCCTGGCCGGCACCCTTCAGCTGCTGTCCCAGCACCCCGATGTGCTGGCCCGCGTCAAGGCGGATCTGAAGTTGGTGCCCAACCTCGTTCTGGAGTCCCTGCGGATGGTCGCGCCGGTCAAACACTTCACGCGCCGCGCCGAGCAGGACTACACGATGCGGGGACAGACCATCAAGAAGGGTGACCGGCTGATGCTGCTGTTCCAATCGGGCAACCGCGACGAGGACGTCTTCGACCGCCCCTACGAGTTCGACATCGACCGCAAGCCCAACAGGCACATCGCCTTCGGCCACGGCCCGCACATGTGCATCGGCCAGCACCTGTCCAAACTCGAGCTGAAGGTGATGCTCGAAGAACTGCTGCCCCGCCTGGAGTCGATCGAGCTGCTCGGACCCGGGAAGTACACGCAGACCAATTTCGTCGGCGGCCTGCAGCACCTGCCCGCCAAGCTCAACTTCGCGTGAACGGGTGAGATGTCCATGACCACAATCGATTACCCCCAGCTCTACATCGGCGGCACGTGGACCGCCCCTGCCGGCCACGACACCATCGCGGTCCATTCCCCGGCCACCGAGGAGCGGATCGGTTCAGTGCCCAGGGGCAGCGAGGCCGATATCGACGCCGCTGTCGCTGCGGCCAGGACAGCGTTCGACCCCGCCGACGGATGGGCGACCTGGGAACCGAAGGACCGCGCTGACGTGCTCGAACGGTTCGCGGTGGAACTGGAAGCGCGCGGCGCCGAAACGGCGCGACGGGTGTCGATGCAGAACGGGATGCCGATCTGGCTCGCCCAGCAATTCGAGGCAGGCTTTCCGCCGCTGCTGGTGCGCTACTACAGCGATCTGATGACCAGTGCACCAGTAGAGGAATCGCGTGCCGGCATGTTCGGCGGCACATCGCTGGTCTCCAAGCATCCCGTCGGCGTCGTTGGCGCGATCGTGCCCTGGAATGTCCCGCAAGGGATTACGTTCCTCAAAGTCGCACCCGCGTTGGCCGCGGGCTGCTCCGTCGTCCTCAAACCGGCCGAGGAAACCGTGCTCGACGCGTTCCTCATGGCCGAGGCCGCCGCCGCAGCGGGCCTACCCGACGGTGTCGTCAACGTTGTTCCCGGTGGCCGTGACGTGGGCGCCTACCTGGTCGAGCACCCGGGCGTCGACAAGGTCTCGTTTACCGGCTCCACCGCCGCGGGCCGCTGGATCGCCGAAGCGTGCGGGCGGCTGCTTCGGCCGGTCACCCTCGAACTCGGCGGCAAGTCGGCGGCGATCGTCCTGGACGACGCTGACCTAGCCGCCTCGATCGAGCCCTTCTTCGGGTGCACTCTGCTCAACAACGGTCAAATCTGTTGGCTCAACAGCCGGGTGCTAGTCCCCCGCAGCCGATACACCGAAATCGTCGACACCATTACCGATATGGCGCGCTCGCTCAAGGTGGGCGATCCCCTCGATCCCGAGACCAAGGTCGGCCCGCTGGTGTCGAAGCGTCAGCGCGAGCGCGTCGAGGGCTACATCGCCAAAGGCAAGAGTGAAGGCGCCCGAATGACCACGGGTGGTTCGCGGCCATTCGACCGAGGCTGGTTCCTCGAACCCACCGTGTTCGCCGACTTGGACAACAACGCGACGGTGTCACGCGAAGAGATCTTCGGCCCAGTGCTCTCGGTCATCCCCTACTCCAACGTGCAGGAAGCCATCGCAATCGCCAACGACAGTGTCTACGGCCTTGGCGGGAGTGTGTGGTCATCGGATCCCGAACGAGCCGCCAACGTCGCCCGCCGCGTTCGCTCGGGGACCGTCGGGGTCAACCACTACGTCAACGATCCCGTCGCCCCGTTCGGCGGCATCAAACAGAGCGGCATGGGACGCGAACTCGGTCCCGAGGGGCTGCACGCGTTCCAGGTCTACAAGACCATCTACCTGCCGCCCCCGCCTGCCAACTGATTTCGTGTCACCTCACGGATCGGAACAAGTTGCCAATGTCAGCATCCACGGTCACTACACCCAGCGCTAACGTCCACGAGTTCACCACCGACCTGGTGGTGCGGCGCCGTAGCACGCCGGCCGACGGTGTGGTGGTGCTAGACCTTGCCCACCCGGGGAACTACGACCTGCCACGTTGGGAACCGGGAGCCCACGTCGACCTGATGCTCGAAGATGGCCTCACGCGCC
Source organism: Mycobacterium sp. AZCC_0083 (assembly GCF_014202335.1). GTDB lineage: Bacteria > Actinomycetota > Actinomycetes > Mycobacteriales > Mycobacteriaceae > Mycobacterium. The sequence continues at coordinate 373,243 of NZ_JACHGP010000005.1, forward strand.
AGTACTCGCTGTGCGGCAATCCCGGCGATCTCGCTGTCTGGCGGGTCGGGGTTCTGCTCGATCCCAACAGTCGCGGTGGCTCGCGCTACGTTCACGAAAACCTCAAAGAGGGAACGACTCTGCGAGTTCGGGGGCCCCGCAACCACTTTCCGCTCGTCGACGCGCCGCGCTATCGCTTCATCGCCGGCGGTATTGGCATCACCCCGATTGCAGCGATGATCGAGGCCGTGCAACGAGCTGGAGGCGACTGGACGCTGCTGTACGGCGGACGGACCAGGGCGTCGATGGCCTTCGCCGACGAGCTTGCCGAACGCTACCCCGAGCGCGTGACGGTGTGGCCGCAGGACGAACGGGGTCTGCTCGACCTCGAGTCGCTTCTCAAGGATCCCGAGGATGGCACGTTGGTGTACGGCTGTGGGCCTGAGGGATTGCTCGCTGCGGTCGAACAGCATTGCACTCCATGGCCGGCAGGGGCACTTCACATCGAGCGCTTCGCCGCCAAGGCACCCACTGCGGAGCAGGCCGCCGAAGCGCTCGAGCAGTTCGAAGTGGTGTGCCAGCGCTCCGGGGTGGCATTCGAGGTGACATCCGACAAGTCGATCCTGGAAGTCCTCGAGGAAGCCGACGTTCCGATCATGGCCAGCTGCTACGAAGGCGTCTGCGGGACCTGCGAAGTGCGAGTGCTGGAGGGTACTCCCGATCACCGCGACTCGATGCTCACCGAGCCTGAAAAGAATGCCGGCGAAGTCATGCTGGTGTGCGTGTCGCGCTCGCGCACCGAAAGGTTGGTGCTGGATCTGTGAGCAACTACCCAATGAAGTGCTGGTACGTCGCGGCTACCTGTGACGAGATCACCGAATCCCCCATGGGACGCCGCCTGCTCGGGAAGGACGTAGTCCTGTGGCGCGGTGCAAGCGGGTGCGTCAATGCCTTCGAAAACCGTTGCGCGCACCGGGCATTCCCGCTGTCACATAGTCGGGTCGACGGTGACCGACTGGTCTGCGGTTACCATGGCTGCACCTACGACACCGACGGAAAATGCGTCTACACGCCGACCCAACCCCAAGTCCCGACGGGGATGAGGGTCCGTGTGTTTCCCTTGGTCGAGGAGCCGCCGTTCGTTTGGATCTGGCTGGGACCGCCCGCCGCAGCCGCGGGCGGCCAGCCGCCGCGCATGCCATGGATCAACGATCCGGCGTGGTCGACATTCGCAAGCGCGTGGCAGGTGGGCGCCAACTACATGATGGTCCACGAGCACTATCTGGACTTCAGCTACGCCCCCGTCGTTCACACCAGAGATCTGCCTCCGGGACTCGAGACCATGGGGGCCTTCAACGATGTCGAGGTCACCGAGACGACGGTCTCCTACACCAGAGTCTTGCCGGAACTTCCCCTCGCGGGCTGGCAGGTCGACGCGACCGGACTCGATGGTGCCCTGTCGTACAAACATCGTGAAGGCGGCACATTCGTCTCGCCGGCAATGCACCGCCAGTATTGGGAGATCGAAGCGTCGGACGGCAAGGTGTACACCACCACTCGTACGCACGGCATCACGCCCGAGACGGCAGCCTCCACCCACGTGTTCATGGAGTCGTCGCGCAACTATGCAACGGACAGCGGCGAGGTGACCGACGGTCTGAGGTCGTTCCTGGACGGAGTCAGCCAACGGGATACATCCATTCTGGAAATGGCGTCCGACCACTCGGGCTACGACGGGTGGCGCGGCGGGGTGGAGTTTCAGGCTGACGCGGCCGCCCTGCGCGCTCGACGCATCGTCGGGGTGATGCTAGCCAAAGAGGCGGGACCGTCCGCGATACGCCCCGGTCTCGCGCCCAACAGCAGGGATCACTCGCTCAGCCCATTCGAACCACTGGTGCTGGGGGGCTAACCGAGCCGCCCGCGGTGGGCAAGTTCCGCCTGACGTCAGGCCTTGGCCAGCTGCTTCTGCTCGTCCATTCGCGCCCACTCCTCGCGCGGCCGGATCGACACGTCGACGTCAGTTGCCTTGGCGCGCACACCGGCGACGGTCGACGGCGGGCTGCGCGGGCGAGCGCCTCGGCGGGTATCGCGGTCCTGCGGATGCAAAGGGCTCTCAGCAGCCGGGTCACAGCAGGTCCATCTCCAGCCGTGACCGCAGTTCGTCGACCGAGATCCCGTACGTCTCTCGGTCCCGTGACCGTGCCTCGGGACGGGTCGATCTCGAACACCTCATGATCGGTGTACACCCGGCTCACACAGCACAATCCGGTGAGCGGATAGCTGCACTGCGGCGACGTGTTCGCGGGGCTGACCCGCGTTACCGCGCACACCATCACGCACCCGCCGCTTCTGGCCTCACAGCTGGAGCGCATCCGACGCGACGGCGTAGCCACCACCGCCGAGGAGAGGACGCTGGGCGCCTGCTCACTTGCCGTTCCGGTGACCCGGCCGTCCGACGGTTCGGTCGTCGCCGCCATCGGTGCGGTGGTGTCGAACCTCAAGCGCGACCGCCAGCGACTGCTCGGCGCGTTGCAGGTTGCGGCCAGTGGCATAGGCCGACTCCTGTGAACGACCGTGACGCCCTCCACCCAAGTCGATCCTGCGGTAAGGGTGCGGAAGTGCGAGTGGCCCACACCCGTACCGCAGAGTGGACGCGCTACACGCGGATCACCAGCTTGCCGGTGTTGTGTCCTGAGTACAGATCTTCGATGGACCTCGGTGCGGTCTCGATGCCGTCGTAGACGTCTTCGCGGTAAGTGAGGCGGCCATCTCGAATCCAGCAGGCAAGGTCACCGATCGCCTCGTCGAACCGCGCCGCATAGTCAGCGGTCAAGAAGCCCTGCATGGTGGCGCGCTTGACCAGCAGGTGCCGCTCGGGCCTCGGTCCGTGATTCCACGGCTCCCAGCTCGGGTACGACGCGGTCCCGCAGATCGCGATGCGGGCGTGCAGGTTGACGAGGCCCAACACCGCGTCGTGGATGACGCCCGAGGTGTTGTCGAAGAAGGCGTCGATCCCATCGGGGCAGTTCTCGGAGAGGGCGGTCGCCAGATCGTCGGAACTCTTGTAGTCGATGGCGGCGTCGTAGCCGAACTCGTCAACGCATAGGCGAACCTTGTCGGCCCCGCCTGCCACTCCAACTGTGCGGCAGCCCTTGATCTTTGCGATCTGTCCGACGGCTGACCCCACCGAGCCAGCCGCCGTCGATACGACGACTGTCTCGCCCGCTACGGGGCGCAGCACGTCGAGTAGCCCGAAGTACGCCGTGAGCCCATTCAAGCCGAGCACGCCGAGCGACAGCGACAGCGGTAGGTCGTGCTCGCCGACCTTGCGCCACACCTGCGCCGGAGTCGCCGCGGCGTACGCCTGCCATCCGAACAGACCCATGACGCGGTCGCCGATCGCATACGCGTCGTTGCGGGACTCGACGACTTCCCCCGCGGCGAAGGCACGCATGGTGTCGCCGATCTGGACGGGTGGCGCGTAGTTGTTGCGATCGGTGATCCAGCCCCGCATCGCGGGATCAGCCGAAAGGAATTCGTTGCGGACGAGGAACGCGCCGTCGTCGAGCGGTGGCACCGCGGCCTCTCGCAACCCGAAGTCGGCGGCTCTTGGGATTCCGGTGGGACGAGAACGTAACCACACCTGTCGATTTGACGTGCTCATGCGAGTGCCCCGACTCCGCTGCGCGCCGAGACTCCGTTGAATCGGCGCAACACCGCACGTGGTGTGGCACCGATCAAGACGGCTGCGATCCGGTAGCTCGTGCTCGGAATCGACACCGCCCTTCCCTTGCGGGCGGCCCGTAACGTGGTCTTGGCCACGAATTCCGGCTTGAGCGTGGCGAATCCGGGTATGCCTTCGAGGTGATGCGCGTCGGCGCGGTCCATGAACTCGGTCGCCACGATGCCGGGCAGCGCCACGGTGACGGTGACTCCAGTGCCGCGGAGCTCCTCGTGCAGGGCTTCGGAGAAGCTGCTGACGAACGCCTTGCTGGCAGCGTAGGTGGCGCTGCCAGGGAAGGGCGCCAGCGCCATGATCGACGAGACGTTCAAGACGGTGCCCGTTCCGTGGCGGGCCATGCTGGCGGCTGCGGCGTGTGACAAACGCACCAGCGCACCGATGTTGAGGTCGATCACGCTTAGTTCGCCGTCGACCGTGTTCCGTTGAAACGCACCGAAGGACCCCATGCCGGCGTTGTTGATCACGAGGTCAAGCCTCGGTGAACTGGACAGCCGGTCCTCGACGTGCGCGAGTTGACTCGGATCGGACAGATCGGCCGCAAGCACTTCGACGTCGACTCCGTGATCGGTCCGGAGTTCCTGAGCCAGTTTCTCCAGCCGCTCGACGTTGCGGGCGACGAGCACCAGTTTCGTTCCCTGCGCCGCCAGTTCCCGGGCGTATGCGGTGCCGATGCCCGCCGAGGCGCCGGTGACCAGTGCTCGTTCCCACCTGCGCTTGATTCGCACGGCCATGTCAGTTCCATCCTTCGCGACGGGTCAGCGTGCGGACGAGGCGGTTGATGCGCACACGGGTGCGAAACATGCCAAGGGCCAGGCGTTCTGCCCGTGATCCTTCTGCCGGGACGACGCCGAGGTCGCGTCCAAGCTTGTTCATGTCGGTGTACACCGTGAGCCGCTTGACCAGGCCGTTCTCGATCTCGAAGAAGCCGGCGGCAGGCGAATCGAATCGGGCGCCGTTGGCGGGCAAGCCCTGAAAGTCTGCGCCGGTGAACGTTCCGCGCCGTATCCACTCGACCGCGACGACCTGGTCGACGGCCATCACCCGGGTTACCTCGATCTCCAGGTCGGGGAACGCCGCGACCAGTGCAGCGGCGAACGCCAGTTCGTCGTCGATGCCTTCCATCGGTGGCGCCCCTGGCAGCAGTTCGACAATGTCCTCGGCGCACACCCGCCTGAACGCTTCCAAGTCATGACGTCCGAGTGCGTCCAAGAAGCTAGCGACGACCTGCTCTGGCGTACGTACGTCCATGCGGTCAGCGTACGCCGTATATGCTATCTGTCAAATAACTGCCTGTTGTTTGACAAATAATCGATGCGCGCTCACGCCCTGGCGCCCTTCGCCATCGCGGCCAGCTTCGACAGTGTGTAGTCGTTGTCGCCGCGCAGCCCGGATGCCACCTCGCGCACCAACTTCAGCGAGGGCTTGGCGCCGAGGAATTCGGCGGGCACCCTTGGCCCCCATTGGGCGAGGCTGGACGCGGTCAGCGGCTCCCAGCCGGGTTGGAGGCTGTTGTCGAACATGTCGCCGTCGGTGAAGTACTCGACGAAGATCCTGTCCGGATCGGTCCAATAGTCGAAGATCTGGCTGCCGAGGGTGTGGCGACCGATGCCCCACGCCCGGTGATAGCCCTTCTCCAGTAGGTATTCCCCGCCCGCGGCGATCGCGTCGAAGTCGGTGACCTGGTAGGCCGAGTGCGCGTACCCGGCGGCCGGGCCGAGCACCAGCGCAAGGGTGTGGTGGTCGGCGGGCACAGTTCCGCGATCGCAGCGGATGAACGCCATCACCGGCCCGAGATCGCGCCGCCCAGGCGGGAATTGGAAGTCGCTGACGATCATCCCGAACGTGTCCAGGTACCAGTTCAACGTGTGGACGAAGTGCGGCGTCTGCAGCACGACGTGCCCGAGTCGCTGCACGGGCGCAGGCGCCCTCGGCGGACGCTGAGTGATGTTCACCCGCGGTTGCGCAGTGCCGACGTTGAGGACCTGAGGTGCGAGTTCGGGAAGCTCGGCCAGTTCGTCGTCGACATGGGCCACGGCGACGGCGAACCCGCTGGGGTCGCTCAGGCGCACGACACTTCCGCTGATCACGTCACCCAACGGCTGCACTCGGGTGCCGGTGGCCCGTGCCAGCCGCTGCAGGTCCTCTCGGTCGGCTGACTTGAACGTGGGTCCGACGAACCGGGAGCTGATCCCCTTGCGGATCACCACGGCGGGCGTGCCCGGCAGGGAACCGCGCAGGTACAACGCGTCGGGCTTGGACGCGGCGACGACGAAACCGAAGTCGCGAGCGAAGGTTTCGGCGCGCTTGAGATCGGGTTTGACGAACTCCAGCCAGGCCAGGTCGGTCACCTTGATGATCGGGTTCAGGCAGCGCCCGGTGTGCTCACCGCGGTTGGCGCCGTGTTCGCTGTGCAGGTCGGCGTGGCCGTCGACAGGATGTCCGTCAGCCATGGTCATTCATAACATGATAGTCGTCAAAATAAAACTAGCCATACGACAATGGCACACGTATGGTTGGTGTTCATGAAACTCGCAACACTCAAGAACGGCACCGGCGTCGTGGTCGTCGACCACCAGGTCGTCGCCCTTGCCAGTCTCGACGGCGTGCCCGATGACGTCATCGCAGTGCTGGCCGGCGGGCCTCAGCTGGCCTCCAACGTGTCGCGCAAGGCGGCCAACGCCGCTCAGCGCAGCCCGCTGGTCGAAGCCGATCTCGGCGCGCCGATCCCCCACCCATCGAAGTATCTGGCGATCGGGTTCAACTACAAGTCCCATCTCACCGAAATCCAGGAAGCCGCAACGCAACCGCGGTTCGCCGAGGCGATGAAGCGCTTCGGTCACCTGCGCCAGGCGTACGCCGACCAGCAGCTGCCGACGTTCTTCAACAAGCAGGTGTCATGTATCGCCGGACCCTACGACCCGATCCTGGCGCCGTATGACTCGGAGATGCTCGACTTCGAAGGTGAGCTGGTCGCCGTGATCGGGCGGAGGCTGCGTCGCGCCGACCCTGCCACCGCGCTCGCCGCGGTCGCCGGATACACCGTGGGCAACGACGTATCGGTGCGTGACTGGCAGCAGGACACGCCAACCATGTGGCCAGGCAAGAGCTTTGACACGCACGGACCCATCGGACCGTGGATCGTCACCCCCGACGAGCTCAACCCCGACGACGCCAGGATCCGCACATGGGTGGACGGGGATCTGCGCCAAGACGGTTCGACAGCCGAGATGATCACGGGGGTCGCCGACATGGTCTCGGCCCTTTCGAAGGTATGCACGCTGGAACCCGGCGACCTGGTGGCGACCGGAACCCCCGGCGGTGTTGGTCTGTTCAGCGGCCGCATGCTGCGTCCAGGCCAGAGCGTGCGCATCGAGATCGAGGGCATCGGGGCGATCGAGAATCGGGTTGTCGCCGAAAACCCGCCGGGTGAATGATGCGGTGCGGCTGAGCTCACTTGCCGCGGCTGGGCTTCTTGGGCTTCTCGAGCGGAGGTTCGTGGATCTCCAACGCCCGGATCAGCAGGTCCGCCGTCAGGTCGGCGTGGGCTTCGATCTCCTTGGGGTCCAACGGATCTACGTCGTCGAAATGGCGGGCCAGTGCATCCAGTGTGTAGGGGGCGGCCGCACCGTGGGCCAACAGGAAGTGCAGGGTGCGCAGGCTGATGGGTCGAATCCGGCCGGAGTCGGCGAGAAACTTCAGTAGCCGGTCCACGGGAGCCAGCGACGGACCGATGTAGGTGTCGTAGAGGTAGGTCAGCCGCTCGGTGTCCAGACGGCCTTCGATGTTCATCAGCCCGTTCAGCGCAGGCCGTTCCGCCGAGTAGATCAAGAAGGTGCGCATGGTGATCCGCAGCTGTTCCAGTGGATCGGTCAAGGTGGGGTCGAACGCCGTCGCCAACCGCATGACCAGTGGCTGAAACGCCCAGTCCACCGTGGCGTACCAGAGCGCCTCCTTCGAACCGAACCGGCCGTTGAGCAGATTGTGGCTACCGCCCAGCTCACGGTTGAGGGTGCGCAGCACGACGCCGTCGTAGCCCTGAGTTGCGAACGCCCGCAAGGCCACCTCGAAGATCTCGTCAAGCGACGCGGGCGACTCCTCGGTGCGCGGCCGTCCACGCGGTCGGCGTTGTGGTGCGGCTTCGGTGCGGGTCACTCGTCCCTCTCGGTATGCGGTCGCGGCACCCACGTGCCGCGCTTCCGTCCGCACCCATGATAGGCGGCAAATAGTTATTTGTCGGAAGCGACCCGTCAGCGGTAGACCTGGACTTCACCGCCGTCGGCGAACAGCTCGCTGCCGGTCATGAAGCTGGACTGCGCCGTCGACAGGAACACGACCGCGGCGGCGACCTCGTCGGGGTCGCCAAGGCGACCCAAAGCAGTTGAAGCCGCGGCGGATTGCAGGAACTCTTCTTGTCCGATCCCGCGCAGTCCCGGTGTGTCGGTGGGGCCGGGGATGACGATGTTCACCCGTACGCCGCGAGGAGCCAACTCGGCCGCCCATACCCGGACGAACTGGCGCAACGCAGCCTTCGTCGCCGAGTACACGCCGAAGCCGGGCGTGCCCCGATATGCCGAGCTCGATCCAGTCACCACGATGCTTGCGCCTTCGTTCAACAGCGGGAGCGCCTTCTGAACCGTGAACACCGTCCCGCCCACGTTGACCCCGAAGACATAGTCGAGGGCCTTCGGGGTGAGGTCGTCGATGGTGGCGAGTTCGCCGAGACCGGCGTTCGCGAACACCACGTCGAGACCCGCCCCATTGTCGCTGACTTCGTCGAACAGCCGGTCCCGATCCGATGGGTCCGAGACGTCGCCCACCACGGGGATCGCCCGCTCGCCCAGCTGCTCTGCCGCGGCAACGAGCACATCCCTACGCCTGCCGGTGATGAAGACACGCGCACCCTCTGCGACGAATCGCCGCGCAGTCGCGAAACCGATCCCGGTGCTTGCGCCCGTGACCAGTGCTGTCTTGCCTTCGAGTTGTCCCATCGTGCTCTCCTCATCCATTTGCGACCGTTCGTTCTAAAACAGTTCTACACCAATCGGTCCAAAACTGGTATTATTGGGCCGTGGCGCGCCCGAGAGCTTTCGACGAAACGACGGTCGTCGAGTCCGCACGAGACCAGTTCTGGTCGTTCGGATACGCCGCGACCAGCCTCGACGACCTGGTCAACGCGACCGGCCTCAGCAAGGGCAGCATCTACAACGCGTTCAACGACAAGCACACGCTCTATCTGCGCACCTTCGAGCGCTACTGCGACGACGTCGTCGCGCAGGTCGCCACGCATCTGGACGGCCCCGACGAGACGGCCGTCGAACGGCTCCGCACACTGTTCGACGGAATCGCGGGCACCGGCGCCTCCGCGACGGCGCCCCAGGGGTGTTTCCTCACCAAGGCGACGGCAGAACTCGCCGCTCTCGACCCCGAAGTGCAGGCCCTCGCGCGCCGCACCTTCGACCAGCTGGAGAACCTTCTCTTCGAAAGTGTCGTCGCGGCTCAGCGGGCCGGCACCGTCGCCGTCACCCGCGACCCCAGGACGACCGCCCGCCACCTTCTTGCCACGCTGCGCGGACTCGATGCGCTGGCCACCGCAGGGGTGGAACCCGACGTGCTGGCCGACGCGGTCACCAGCCTGGCCGAGTCGGTACTGGTCTAGCCGGCCAGACGCGTCTGACGGACCGTGGCGATGAGGGTGCCGTCAGGCGCCCAGATGGTGCCGTCCTCGACGGCGAACCCGGACGCGGCGTGCGTGGCGTGCATCTCGCACGCAAGATACTGGCCCGCTTCGAGCGGGTAAGGCTCTGCGCCGGTGTGAATTTGGATTCCGTACTCGATCGTCACTGCGCGGCTCGGCTCGGTGTTGCGCACCGTGACCGCCGGCGGAAAGTAGTCACCGAGCATGGTCAGCCACTCCGCATCGACGCGATCGGGGTCGGTGGGACGGGTCCATGCCATCCAACGCGCTTGAGCCCGGCCCGCGAACATCGTCGTCTCCGGATGCAGCCACGTCGGCAGGTGGTGAACGTGTCCGCGCCCGCCAGGAATGACGAAGCGCTGGGCATCGGGGGGAGGCGCGAGAAGTGCGGGGGTCGTCATGTCACTGAACTCAGCTCCCTCCCACGGCGGTGACAGATGCATGCGACCCACAACCGATGGCGGACCGTCACCCTGCGCCATGCTGACGTGATAGGTCGCCAGCGAGCGGCCGACCCGAACCTGTTCGACGTCGAACGTCGCCGGGCCCGGTCGCACCCCTCGAAGGAAACCGAAGGTCGCCGCACGAAGAGTCCGGGCCGGATCGGCCATCGTGCGCGAGACCGCGCGCACGGCGAGCGAGGCGACGAACCCGCCGTGAACTCCCTGCAGTGCGGTCCACGCCTCCGGTAGGTACGCCTCATATCGCCCCGGCCCAACCTCGTGCAGGTCGGTTTCGACCAGAGCCTGCGGCGCCCGTGCCTGCGCCGATGCATTCTCGAGCTGGGTCATGTTCGCTCCCCGACTAGTTCTTGACCGTTCAGTTTAGAATACCGGGCCCGCCCTCCGTTACGGCATACTCAACCGGAGGGAAAGTCTCCATTTAATTCCAACGGAGAAATCATGGCGGTGGGCACCGGAGCACTCGCAAGACTCGGCGGGGGCTGGGCAAGAGCCACGTCGTCAATCCAGTCCTCTTGACGCCGTTGATCGGAGACTGGGTGTTCCGCGTCTTCCGTGCCGACCTGGTCACTCGTCAGATGGCCACCGCGTATGCCGGATCGCCAGGACAGCACGCTATGTTGGATTGGATGATCGAGCACTCGAAGTATCGGGGTTTTGCTGAGGGAATGCTGAATAGCCTGCGGCACTACGACTTCCAATGCCGCCCGCATGTGTTCCAAGCGCTCGGACGCTCAGGAGTGCCAGTCTTCGCGGCGTGGGGCACCGAGGACACCGTCACCCCCTACGGGCGGACCAGGCTGCTACAGCGGTACGCGCCCCAGGCAGAGCTTCTGACACTCGACGGCGCCGGCCACGCCATTACCTATGGCCGTGCCGAACGCGTCCTCGACGGATACAGCCGCTTCCTGCGGGACAGCGCTCGGTGACCGCGGTAGCTCGGCGCGCGACGTTGGTCGACGCGACAGTCCTGATGCTCGAATTCGCCCGCAAGCCAAGCCTTGTCGGTGCAGTCGCCCCCAGTTCGCGGCGCCTTGCCGCGGCGGTCACGGCGACCATCCCCGACCACGGTGACCCCGTCGTCGTGGAACTCGGCCCCGGCACCGGTGCCTTTACCGAAGCGATCCAAGCGCGGCTGGGTACCCGCGGGCACCACATCGCGGTGGAGCTCAATCCCCGGTTGGCGACCCTGACCGCCAGCCGCCACCGCGGGGTCGACATGGTCCACGCCAGCGCCGACACGTTGCCAGAGATCCTGGCCGACCGCGGCATCGCCAACGCCGATTTCATCGTCAGCGGATTGCCCTGGGTGTCCATGCCCGCACCCGTGGCCGAGGCCACTCTGGACGCCGCAAGGAACGTTCTGGCTCCTGGCGGAGCCTTCACGACCTTTGGTTACACCCTCGTCCGGGGACTCCCGCCGGGGCGGCGCTTCCGGCGTATGCTCACGACCCGCTTCGAAGAGGTCGTCGCCAGTCGCGCCGTGATCAGAAACCTGCCTCCGGCATTCGTGTACTACGTGCGACGGCCCCGTCCTGGGCCGTAGCATGCGGCACTGACTCGGGCCTTCGACGTCGGTGTTCGGCTGAGTTGTCCACAGTCGGAGTTTCATCCACAGGCCGAGGTTGTGGGGCGGCTGAATGTCGGGGTTTGTGGGCATGAATGTCGTGGTTCCTGAGCACGATTGGAAGCGTGTTCGAGGAACTAGCCCAGTGCGATGACCTGGCGCATGTCGATGATGCGGCGTTGGTCGATGCCCTCACCGGCTGGACCCGCGCCGCGGCCACCGTGGCCCATCACCGGATGGCGGTCATCGCCGAACTCACCCACCGGCGCTGCGCCTCCGAACAGGCCGTGGAGCGTGAGTTGTGGGCCTGCGATGGCTGGGACAGTGCGGCCGCCGAGATCGCCGCAGCCAGCGGGATCAGTCCACGCACGGCATCCACGCAGATGTGCCAAGCACTGGCGTTGCGCCACCGGCTGCCCCAGATCGCGAAACTGGTCGCCGAGGGCACCCTGGCCGCCCCGCTGGCCCACACCATCAGCTGGCGCACCCGACTCATCGACGACCCCGACATCCTGGCCCGGGTTGATGCCGACCTCGCCGCCATCGCCGCATCCTTCGGTCCGATGTCGGTGACCAAGCTGGAGAACGCCATCGATGCCGCGATCCTGATCCACGACCCCGCCGCCGTGTGCCGCTTCCACACCGCCGCCAAGAGCTGTGACGTGAAGTTCGGCGACGCCGATGACACCACCGGCACCACCTCGATGTGGGGGCGGTTGACCGTCACCGACGCCGAGCTCGTGGCGCGATGTGTCGCTCAGCTCGCCGCGACCGTCTGCCCCCACGACCCGCGCAGCATCGGCGAACGCCGCTCCGCAGCCCTCGGCGTGCTCAGCGCCCGCGGCACCCACCTGCCCTGCACCTGCGCACGCCCCGACTGCACCGCCCCCGGACCCGACGCCCGCGCCGAGGCCATCGTCATCCACATCCTCACCGACCACCACCCCGACGACGCACCCCCACCACCCGACCCAGGGCCCAATGCCGGACCGATGGCCGACCAACCACCGCCCGACCCAGGGCCGAATGATCCCGACGTGGGACAACCACCGCCGGACCCAGGGCCGAATGCCGACACACCACCGCCCGGGCCGCAACGCGGGACAGCAGCGCAGCCGACACCCGACCTCGAAACCGAACCGGCACCCACCCCCGAACCCGAACCGTCGGAACCGTCGGAGCACCAGCCGCAGCCCGAACACCGCAGCACCGGTTCGGGATTGGCGGTGATCGCCGGCGGCGGGATCGTACCCACCCCACTACTCGCCGAACTCGTCCGCCTCGGCGCCCCCATACGCCCCGTCGTCCACCCGGCCGAACTGTGCAGCGAGCCGCGCTACCGACCATCAACGAAGCTGGCGCGCTTCGTGCGCAACCGGGACCAAACCTGCACCTTCCCCGGCTGCGACCGGCCCGCCGAGCGTTGCGACCTCGACCACAGCACACCCCACGGGCCGGGCGGGCTGACTCATCCCGGCAACATCAAAGCCCTATGCCGAAAACACCACCTAGTCAAGACTTTCTGGATCGGCCCGACCGGCTGGACCGACCACCAGCTATCCGACGGGACCATCGTGTGGATCAGTCCCACCGGACACCGCTACACCCGACCACCGGGCAGCAGAATGCACTTCCCACACTGGGACACCACCACACCGCTACCGCCGGGCACCATCACGCCAGAAGCGGCCACCGCGACACCCGAACGCGGCCTCACCATGCCCACCCGCAAGCACACCCGCGCCCAACAAACCGCCCAACGACTCCACGCCGAACGCCAACGCAACCAACGCGCCATCGACGACGACCCACCACCGTTCTAACCAACTGGACACGAGCCCGGTAAACGGCTGCAGCACCCCAACCAATGACTCAGGCCACTAGCGGTGCACGTACGGGTGCCGGTCGTCGTTTCCACGGTCGAACCTCGGCCAAATTCGGATGGTCAGGCAGTAGCCGGGTTTTCCTAGGACTGCCAGTGCGAGGATATTGTGTTTGCCATTGCCACCCATTTCAGGTTCAAGATTTGCGTTTCGTATGAAGGCCTGGGCAATCGGCGAAACGCCATTAAATTGGATTTTGTAACCAGCTGGCCTATCTACTAGGAGCACTTGAATCGGCCACTGATTGCACATCCATCAAGTAAAGCAATCAATCAAGGGGAATGACATGAAGCTACGTTACATCGCCACGATGCTCGCTACCGGAGCCGCAGCGGCCGCGATCGCCGGAGCACCCGGTGCATCGGCCGCCAACGCGATCACCAGCACCAATCCTGGGGGCACCGCCACCACCACTCAATCGCCTGGCAGCGTGTCAATCCAGGTCACGCCGCCTAACGTGTCGAAGGCGCGGAGCTACGGCGAGTTCTCGTCACCGGCCCCCTTCTTCGGAAACTGAGGGCCGCGCAGCGGGTGGCCACCACCTCTGCACGCACAGCCGACTCGAAGCCGCGGAGACACTTGGACACCAAGTGGCTTCGCGGCTTTCGCGTTGTCGGACCACATCGATAATGCGCACTATTTCGTTTGGTATGAAATCCAAGATCACGCGCAGTAAGCGTGACCTGTGTTACTTATATGGATTTGATATGAACCACTTGCCGTATTCGATATTTACTGCAACCAATCGTAACCATTCTTTGCTGGACAGTCTATAGCCGGTGGGGCGCGCGGGAGATGCTCCGGCAGCGCGGGTAGCTGAATGCCGTGAAGATGCAATCGAACGCGGCCGATGGTGCCACCAGAACGGCTCAGCGGCGAACTGGGACCGGTTGCGGGACGCCGGGCGGTTCGGCGGCAGTCTCTTCTGGCTCGGTGATCCACGCGCTGAATACCGGCACGCCGCGCCATGCCGATGGACCGTCATCTCGCGCCGCGCACGCCAGGACCGCGTAGGGGCGGTTGAAGCGCAGGTCGATTCTCCGCACCAACACCTCGCGCGCCTTGGGGCGCGAGGGCATACTGCCTGCGACCATCGCGATCGCGGTCACCGCTGCCGCCTTGAATCCGGTCTTCGAATAGGAGGCGACGGCGGTCTGCTTCGCGCTGAAGTCCACCGGCAAGTCCTCGTCCCGTGCAAAACCGGTCAGCGCGTCGAACACCAACGGCACGCCGGGTGCGGTCGTCAGGTCGTGGTCGCTCGTCGCCGACCAGGCCGGCAGATGGCTGCGCCACTCTGCTTGGACGGATGGGCCGCCGACGCGCTGTTCCCGTCGGTCCGTCACGGTCCACGCGTGGCCGTCTGCCAGCTCTTCGACTGGCACCCGGCGCGCGGTTCGTTCGTCGCCTCGCAGCATCGCGGCGACCTGATGCGCCGCAGTGTCCACATCGGCGGGTGTCACATCAGGTGCCGCAATCACGCTGAGGACGTCCAGCGCCGACGATGCACGTGGTGCTGCCACCGCAACCAACCCGGCCGCGTTGGTCTCGGCCACCAACTGAATCCCAAAATCAAGCGTCAGAGCGCGGGCGATCACCGAACCGAATTCGCCACCGAGGTCGTCGGTAGTGTCCAGTGGCACGGACCAGGTGATGTCGGCCGCCAGCGCCGAGGCGAGCACCAGCCTGGTCAATTCGTCTATCTGGAGCGGGAATTCGTCGATCAGGCCGTTCGTGCGAGCCTGCGCCCAGGCGTTGGCCTGCGCCTGACTCGGCACTGGGCCCCGCTCCACGACGTCGGGCAGGGTCCGCGCCCATTCATCGAAGGCAGGCCCCAGCGCGCGGTCCCACACTGCCGCCGCTGCGGACACCGCGGGATGTGGGTCGCTCAGCAGTGTCCGTGCCCTCGCTGCGGCGTCGTCGACCGTCGTACCGAGGACGGCCTCGAGCTCGCGGCGGTTAGCACCCTTGGTGGCGGCGCCGACCAACGCCAGCAACAGCCACAGGCCCAACGGTGACGCCACGGCGTGCCGGCCAAGCAATGACCGATTGAACTGGGCCGCGTAGGCAGACACCAACTCCGAGTTCTCGACGACGGGCATGGCGCAACCCTATCGGCGAACCGCGGTGGCCAATCAGTTTCAGTGACAGAGCAAGTCGATCACCGCGGGCGCGCTGACCGTCGAGACCATCGTTGCCCCAAGGGCGATGCGCTGCCGCCATTGCATCCCCGGCTGGGCCGGATCGGCTAGCCGCACTGCGCGGGCGAGCACCGCGGTGCCCGCGGCAGCGAGCCCGTCGGCGGGTAAGCGCTGTGGCCCTGCCAGAGTGAGCAGGCCGGCGAGCAGCGGTCTGGTCCCGAACCGCCGTGCCGCGGCGTCGTCGGCGCACATCTCCAAGAGGTCGGCGACCGCAGCGGCGCCGCTGCGAAACAGTGGAAGGCGGGGAAGGCTGGTCGCCAGCCCTCGCAGGACCATCAGGAGCTCGTGGTGGTGACCGGCGATGTGGGCGTTCTCGTGGGCGAGCACTGCGGAAAGCTGGGAGCGATCCAATGCATCCAGTGCGCCCGTCGTGACGACGATCGCGTTGGGTTTACCGGAGACGCAGTAGGCCGCAGGGCGGTGAGCGTCGACGACGATCACTCCTGGCCTATCGGTGGGGTGTCCGATCATCCTGGCCTCACGCGCGTGCTCGTGACTGCGGGCACGTAGGCCGAGGACCGACCGGCTGACGCGGCCGATCACGACGACTGAGATGGCCACGGCCGTTACGATCAGCACCACCGAACCCAGGCGGCCTGGCAGAGGGGCGCGCTCAGAGAGACCGAACAGCTTGAGACACAACGTCACTGCCGAGGAGTCCTTGATTCCGTCCACCACGGCGACGGCCAGGAGAGCGACCGCCCCGATCCAGGACAGCAGGGCCGCGCCGATCGCAGTCAGCCAGGCCGCAATTCCCATGTGCGGGGTGACGCCGGAACGCGTCAAACGCGTCAGCAGCGGCGGGGCCAGCCACGTCAGCACGCCGCCATAGACCAGCAGCCACAGAGCCGTGGTCACCGCTGGCGTCCCGCACGCCGCAGGGCCGCCTTGAATTGCGCGGATTCCTCTGCATTCATCTGCTCGACGAAGAACGCCAACACCATGTCAGTGTCGCCGCCCGACTCGAAGGCGTCCCGCATCAATCTCGCCGACCGTTCCTCCCGGCTCATTGCCGCCGTGTAGAGGTACGCCTTCCCGCTGCGCTCGCGCTGCAGCCAGTTCTTGCGGTGCAGGTTGTCCATCGTCGAAAGAACAGTGGTGTACGCGATCTGACGCTCCGCGGAGAGCTCGTCGAAGACTTCTCGTACGGTCACGGCCTCTTCGTGATCCCAGACGCGGTCCATGATCACCGCTTCGAGGTCGCCGAAAGCTCGCTGTTGCATTGCCATCTCCTTCCTTCGACGACGTCGGCTGGCCTGAACATCAGGGTAGCGGCCACTAGCTTTCGATCATGCGGGTCACATACGGGGTCATTCCACCGGTGCGTACGGGCGAGATCTTCACCGGCACCCCGGTTTGTTGCGCTTCGATCATCTGGCCACCACCGAGGTAGAGTGCTTCGTGCTGGCCCCCGCCCGGACCCCAGAACAACACGTCACCGCGTTTGGCTTGGGACGGAGCAACTTTGCGGCCTGCGTTGTACTGATCGCCGGAAAAACGAGGAAGCAGAACGCCGACACCCGCGAACGCGTAGCGCACCAGGCCCGAGCAGTCGAACCCGACGGTGCCCGAGCCGGAGTCGATTCCACGGCTCGGTCCGTTGAGACTGCCGCCGCCCCATGAATAGGGCACGCCCATCTGCGATCCGGCTCGACGGATCACGTACTCGATGGCCTGCTTGCCGTAGACGCGGTTGCCACTGAGAGTTGCGCCTGGATCGGCGTCCGGGATGATGCCAAGACCCGTCAAGAACTGGCGTCCCATGTCCATGGTGGTTTGGGCCGCGTTCGCCGTGGCCTGTAGCGAGGCGTTCGCGATCGCCAACGGATCCCCTGGCGCCCCTGCACTCAGAAGTTTCGGCAGCAACGGGTCCCAACCTCCGCCGACGGGATCAGCCTGGGCGGGCGTCGCCTGGACGATGGCGACAACCGCACATCCGAGAAGGAGGAGCCGCCTGCGGCCGATTCGCCGCTCTGCCACGCTCATCTACGGACCAACTAAGTACGTAAGGGCACCGGACACATTCCGAAGGTACATCACTTCAGCCCCGCTAGTCACACTCGTAACAGAACTACAGATGTGTAATTCACTGTGCGACTGCACATTCGGATGCCGTAGTCGAGCGCTGTAGATCACGGGGAGGTCACGGTGCGTCTTCGAAACTCGTTCTCCGCAAACGTTAATCGACGAGGAGCAAAGACGTGTCGTCATGAGCACTCGGCTTTCCGTATCGTTATCTACTATTTAGGTACGTACGTAGTAGATAAGTTTCAAACGATGGAAGGGTGACAATGCGGCATCGAATGAGACACGGCTTCGTCACCGCCGTGATGGCGGCTGGAGTCATGGGCGGGCTCGCGCACTCCACACCGGCCTCCGCCGAGCCAGACTCCGAGATGCCCGTCCCACCGGGTCTGTTCCATCTGAACCCAACGTTCCCCGTTCCGCCGGCACCCGCCGGGCAGAACCCGACGCCCTACGTCGGGCCACCCGTCATCAACTTCCAGCGGCCCATCGCGGACCGGCCCCTCGCCCAGCAGGCGGTGCACGTCTCGTCCAATCCACCGGTCCCCGGCAAGTTCTACTGGATGAGCGACACCCAGTTGAGATGACGCCCCTTCGACTTCTGGCCCGCGCACACCACGGTCGACGTCGATGCCGGCGGCACCAAGTCGAGCTTCCGGACCGGTGATGCGCTCGTCGCGACCATCGACGACGCCACGCACCAAATGGAGGTCGTGCGCAACGGCAAACTCGAGAAGACGATCCCCGTGTCGCTCGGCAAGAAGGGTCACGAAACCCCGAACGGCACCTACTACGTATTGGAGAGGTTCGCCGACATCGTGATGGACTCGTCCACGTACGGCGTTCCGATCGATTCGGTCGAGGGCTACAAGCTCAAGGTCCAAGACGCCGTCCGCATCAGCAACAGCGGCATCTTCGTCCACGACGCACCGTGGTCGGTGAACGACCAGGGCAAGCGCAACGTCAGTCACGGCTGCCCCAATCTCAGCCCGGCCAACGCACAGTGGTTCTACGACAACTTCGGCACCGGGGACCCCGTCGTGGTCAAGAATTCCGTCGGCAACTACACCGAGAACGACGGCGCTCAGGACTGGCAGATCTAACGACGGGATTGGCGCTTACTGCGGGATGGCACTAATTTTCTCGGGGTGATGTCCTCAGCTGCTGGTCGAGTCGCACGATGGATCGTTCCCTTCATGGCGGTGACGACCGTCGCCGGCTTCGTTTCCTCGACGGACCTAGAGATCGTCCGAGCCCCGGCAGTGCGCCTGGTCGACAACGCCAACCCGCTCGACGGACAGAACTTCTATGTCAACCCGGCCTCGAAGGCGAAGGCAGCCGCGGATGGTGCGAATCCGCCGAGTGCCGAGTTGAACGCCATCGCCAACACGCCGACGGCCTACTGGATGGACAATCTGTCCACTCCCGCCGTGGACGCGAAGTACATCTCCGCGGCGCAGGCTGCCGGCACCATGCCGATTCTGGCGCTCTACGGAATCCCGCACCGCGACTGCGGGAGCTTCGCCGCAGGCGGGTTCGGATCGGCCGATGCGTACAAGGGCTGGATCGACGGCGTCGCGGGCGCCATCGGTGGCGGGCCTGCCGCGGTCATCCTCGAACCCGACGCGCTGGCCATGGCCGACTGTCTTTCAGCAGGCCAGCGCCAGGAACGCCTCGACTTGATCAGCTACGCCGTCGACACGCTGACCCGCAATCCAGCCACGGCTGTGTACATCGACGCCGGTCACTCGCGTTGGGTCAGCGCCGACAAGATGGCTGCGATGCTCAACCAGGTCGGCGTTGGCAAGGCGCGGGGGTTCAGCCTCAACACCGCGAACTTCTTCAGCACTGGCGAGGAAGTCGGTTACGGCGACGCGATTTCGGGGATGACGAACGGTGCGCACTACGTCATTGACACGTCCCGCAACGGAGCCGGGCCAGCCGACGGCGAGATGTACTGGTGCAATCCGAGTGGGCGGGCCCTCGGCGCCGCGCCGACCACCGCGACCGGGAACGGAAACGTCGACGCCTTCCTGTGGGTGAAGCGTCCAGGGGAGTCCGACGGCTCGTGCGGCCAGGGAGATCCTGGCGCGGGCCGCTTCGTCAACAGTTTCGCCATCGACCTGGCCCGCAACGCGGGCCAGTAGGGCACCGAGCTAGCTGGCGCCGAGGATCTTGATCGCGAAGACGAGCGAGTCACCCGGCAGGATGCCTGCGCTGGGCTGACCGTCGGGGTAGCCGTCGGCAGAGGCCATCGCGACCGCGACCGTCGACCCGACCTTCTGTCCTGCGATCGCCTTCTGGAAGCCCGGCACGACTCGGAGGAGCGAGAACTCCGCCGGGGCGCCGCGTTGGAAGCTGCTGTCGAAGACGGACCCGTCGCGGCCGTTGACGCCCTGGTAGCACACCGAGACCGTCTGCGAGTTCTTCACGACCGGACCGTCACCGGTCGTCAGCGTGTGCACGTCGGTCTCGGTCACGCTGAACGGTCCCGCAACGTTGACGAGCGGTGCCGTCGTGTCCGTCGGACCGATGACCGAGATGCTGCCGGTGGTCCCCGCAAGGGTCCAACCTGCTGGGGCACCGCTCTGCGGCGCTGCCGTTGGGCACGTGCCTGCGGCTGATGCGGTTTCGGCGGTGGTAGCGCATGCGGCGAGCGTCATGGCGAATGATGCGGCGCAAGCTGCCAGGGCAACGGAGGGAGACACACGAGTGGAGATCACCGTCGATACGCTACAAGCCGCACCCAAGCCGTCCTCGCGAGAGCCTTCGCATGGATTGGCGGGCTGAGGTCACGCAGCTGGCATGGACCGAACCAACACCCTGCTCGTCTCGGCCGCCGGCGCCAATGTCACGGCTGGCCGTGCGACCTGCCACCGTTCGCATCCGTCACGCAACGCGTCGTCGACGGCATTGACTATCGCCGTCAATTGCGGTGCTTGGTCATTCAACCAAATCTCGGTCGATCCACCGCTGAGCATGATGCGATGTATCGGCGATCCGCAGGTCTTCAGCAGCGCCGACCGGCACAGCAGCCGCTCGGCTGCCGACGCCCATTCCAATGCACCCCCGGAATCGTCCACGTCGCTGTGTAGTCCGACGACCTTCAATCGGCGGTCCCCCAGCACCAGCGGGGAGCGGTCGTCGAGGTAGACGTAGAGCGTCCGCTGAGCGCACTCGCCCAAACGGGCGATGTGCTGTTCCGTGCGCACGATGAAGCGAAAGACGCCGAGGTTCACCGCCCGGCGCGTGCACCCGGTCGCCGGGCCGCACTGGAACACGATCTGGCTGGACCGAATGCGGTTGTACTGCAAGAAGTCCAAGTCATCGTCGTCGTGGGCGGTGACCGTGATGCCCTGCTCCCGAACCCAGGCCGCCAAGGCGTGATCGTTCAGCGCGGACGCGGGTACGCCGTATCCGGCACCCGCGATGACGCGGCGCGTCAGCTGAATCGAGTCATGCAGTCGCGGAGGATGGTTCGAGGTATCAGGAACAGGTGTCATGAATCCAGATGTACGCGCAGGCTCACCCGTCGGCCGGTCTCGTACGCGCTCTTGACACTTGCTGAGCAAATACTTACGCATCCTTGATAGCCGCCGGCCTGAGGCTACAACTCTGCGACGCGGCCGTTGTCCACCAACCACGAACGATCCAACCGGACGTTCTGCAACATCCGACGGTCATGCGTCACCAATAACAGCGCACCGTCGAAGGTTTCGAGTGCCTGCTCGAGCTGCTCGATGGCGGCGAGGTCGAGATGGTTCGTCGGCTCGTCGAGAACCAACACGTTGGTGCCCACTGCCTGCAGCAGTGCTAGGCCCGCGCGGGTTCGCTCACCGGGCGAGAGGTCGTCGACCGGGCGTTCCACGTGGTCGGCGCGCAACCCGAACTTCGCCAGCAGGGTGCGTACGTCGGCGGTCGACCACGACGGCACACGCTGCTCGAAGCGATCGACGAGTCGCTCAACGCCGGTGAAATCGGCTCGGGCCTGGTCGATTTCGCCGATGGCGACGTTGGCGCCCAGACTCGCGCGACCCTCGTCGGGTTGTTGGCGGCCGAGGAGCAGCCTCAGCAATGTCGACTTTCCTGCCCCGTTGGGGCCGGTGATGCCGATCCGCTCGCCCGCATCTACCTGCAACGACACCGGGCCGAGAACGAATTCGCCTTGTCGCACAACGGCATTGTCGAGTGTCGCAACGACCGAACTCGACCGCTCCGCGGCGCCGATGGTGAACTCGAGTGTCCATTCCTTGCGCGGCTCGACGACCTCCTCGAGGCGGGCGATCCGGCTTTCCATCTGACGCACCTTCTGCGCCTGCTTCTCGCTGGACTCGGTGGCCGCGCGGCGCCGGTTCTTGTCGTTGTCGGGAGCCTTGCGCATCGCGTTGCGGACACCCTGGCTCGACCATTCACGCTGCGTACGTGCCCGCGCGACCAGGTCGGCCTTCTTGTCGGCGAACTCGTCGTACTGTTCGCGTCGGTGCCGACGCCCGACCTCACGCTCTTCCAGGTAGCTTTCGTACCCGCCGCCGAAGACGGTGGTGATGTTCTGGGCCAGATCCAGTTCCAGGACGCGGGTCACGGTGCGGGCCAAGAACTCCCGGTCGTGGCTCACCAGCACCACACCGCCGCGCAGCTCACGGACGAACTGTTCGAGCCGCGCCAGGCCGTC
This sequence comes from Mycobacterium sp. AZCC_0083, assembly GCF_014202335.1. GTDB lineage: Bacteria > Actinomycetota > Actinomycetes > Mycobacteriales > Mycobacteriaceae > Mycobacterium. The sequence goes on from NZ_JACHGP010000005.1 coordinate 395,465, forward strand.
GAGGTCCAGATCGTTGGTCGGCTCGTCGAGAAGGACGATGTCGAACTGCGACACCATCAGCGCCGCCAATCCCACCCGCGCCGCCTGGCCACCCGACAGAGCGGTCATCAGCGTCGACTCCGGGCGCACCGCATCAGAATCCAGCCCGAGGTCGGCTAGAACGGCGGGCAACCGTTCGTCGAGATCCGCAGCGCCGGTGACGAGCCAGTGATCCAAGGCAGCGGAGTAGGCGTCGGCCTCCGCCGCACTGTGGTTCGGGTCAGCCAACGCCGCGGCGGCGGCCTCCATGGCCTGCGTCGCGGCGGCGCATCCTGCGCGGCGCGCAATGTAGGTGGCAACGGTCTCCCCCGGCACCCGCTCGTGCTCCTGCGGCAGCCACCCGACGAACGCATCGGCCGGCGCGAGGCTGATCGCACCCTCGAGCGGCTCCAGATCCCCGGCCAGTATCCGCAGGAGTGTGCTCTTGCCTGCACCGTTGGCGCCGACGACGCCGACGACGTCGCCCGGCGCCACGGTCAGGTCGATTCCTTCGAAGAGGGTGCGATGGGCGAATCCGCCTGCCACGTTCTTCGCGACGAGCGTTGCTGTCATGCGCCCATCGTCGCATCAGCGCCCCTGACGGCGACGCGTGCGCCGGACGCCGCCGGCCCCCGACACCTTAACGTGATCTTATTTTTCTCTTATGTTCCTTATTTTAGGTGTACGGTTGCACCCATCGCTCGGTACTCACCACTGACGGAAGGAGCCGCACATGCACAACGGACCTACGCGAATCGTCTTGGTAACCGGCGGATCGAGGGGCGTCGGCGCGGAAGTCGCGCGGCAGTTCGCCAGCCCCGACACGCACGTCATCGTGAATTATCGCGAGAAGGCCAAGCGCGCGAGCACCATCGCCGCCGCCATCCGCGACGCAGGCGGCCACGCGTCGACGATGGGCGCCGACATCTCCAATGAAGCCGAAGCAACGGCGATGATCGACTCCGTCAAGTCGCGCTTCGGGCGCTTGGATGCCCTCATTCTGAACGCTTCGGGTGGCCTCGAACTGAACGGCGACCCCGGCTACGCCATGCGCCTCAATCGCGACGCGCAGAGACGTCTCGCCCAGCTGGCGCTGCCCGTGATGCCTGCGGACGGACGCATCGTCTTCGTGACCAGCCACCAAGCCCACTTCTTTCCAAACAAGGCGGTGCCCAAGGGTTACTCCGCGGTCGCGGCAAGCAAGCGCGCAGGCGAAACCGCGCTCTATGCCATGCGTTCCGTGTTCAGCCGAGCCGGTGTCCACCTCACCGTGGTCTCCGGGGACATGATCGAGGGCACCATCATCGTCAAGCTCCTGGAACGACGCGATCCGGTCGAAGTGGATGCTCGCCGCGCACATGGGACGCTCCCGACCGTCGACGAGTTCGCCGCTGCCATCGTCGGCGCCGCCGATTCCCCGAACCCCCAGGGGATCGTCTACGTCGGCGGGGCCGACTACCTCATGACCGCCGCCTGAGAAGGTCAGTGGCAGTGCACGTGGGACACGGCCGTCCCCGCGCTCACCGGGTCCTCGCCGAGCACGGCGCCGACACGATCGGAGAGCGCGCCTGCTGAGTGCACGATCTCTCCGCCGACCAGCGTCACTTCTGCATGCTGATCAAGCAGCTCCTCGGGCTCGCGTTCGTGGCTATAGAGATCGTCGGACCACACCACGAGGTCGGCCAGCATGCCCGCCGCGATCTACTTCCGGATAGAGAGTCCGAATGACCTGGATCTTGAGCAGATCGATAGAACTCGCGGACGGCACCGTGCGCTGGGAATCCCTCGGCGAAGGGCCACCGATCGTCCTCGTCCATGGCACGCCTTACTCGTCGTTCCTGTGGCGGGACGTTGCGGTGGCACTCGCCCGCAGCGGGCGTCGCGTCTACGTCTTCGATCACCTCGGGTATGGCCAATCAGAGAGACGCGACGGCCAGGACCTCACCCTCGCTGCGCAGGGACGCAATTTTGCAGAACTGCTCAATCAGTGGAACCTGCAGTGTCCCAGTGTAGTTGCCTGCGATATCGGGGGTGCCATCGTGCTGCGAGCACTGCTGCTCGAACACACTGCGTACTCGGATCTGACCCTCTTCGACGCCGTGGTCGGAGGCGCGTGGGAGCACGGCCTCTTCGGGCTGATCCGCGAGCACCACGGCGTTTTCGAACGACTCCCCGCCTACGCCCACGAAGCTCTGGTTACCGCTCACTTGCGTGCAGGCACTCGACAGGGCTATCGGCCCAATGTGCTCGAAACCTATTTGGCACCATGGCTCGGGCCCGACGGGCAAGCCGCGTTCTACCGGCAGTACCGCCAGCTCAGCCAGGTCGATACCGCCGAATACGAACACCTACTCGACACCATCGACATTCCCGTAACTCTGCTGTGGGGTCGTGACGATCAGATCCTGCCCGCGGCTCACGGGCAGTGGGTCGAACAACACGTCACCAACCAGGGACTCACGTGGATCGACGACGCGGGCCACTTACTGCCGGAGGACGCGCCTGCCCAGTTGATCGAGAAGTTGATCACTGCGGCACTTCCAGGCAGCTGATGCGCAGCTGCACCTCGTCGAGTAGTTCTGGGACCGTAGCGAACTCATCGGGATCGATCGGCTCCCCGAAGATCACGTACACGGTGCTTCCGAATCTTGGGAACTTCTTGTCCAGCGGCAGGACTTCATTGGCGTTGACGAGGCGGACCGGGATGATCGGCACGCCCGTGTCCTTGGCCAGCACCGCGACGCCGGGCCGGTAGGGCGCGACGTCTCCTGGCTTGACGCACTTGCCTTCGGGAAAGATCCCGACCAACGCCCCGTCCTCCAAGGCGTGGGCTGCGCTCTCCATCGCCTCCTTCCCAGATTCCGAGTCGCCCCGGACGACGGGTATCTGGCCAAGCACTTCCACGAGCCAGCGGGTGAGCGGCGACTTCCACAGCTCCGCCATCGCCATCGCGATCCCCTCACGCCGGAGCGCCGCCAGGATGAAGAACACGTCGATCATCGACGTGTGGTTGGCGGCCAGGATCACCGCGCCCTTGTCCGGCACGATGTCGTCGTTCACGATCTCGGTTCGGATGACGCGCGTGAAGCCCAGCGTCCAGAGGATCAGACGAATCGACCACGTCAGCAACCATGCGCGCTTTCCTAGCCCGCGCGACCGTGGCCGCCTCAATAGACTTGCCATGCAGTCCTTTCCACCACTCCAGACCACATTCTTAGCGCACGGAAACACCCCGTCCAGCGGGATCGACCAGTTATGCTTCCGGCGCGAGACGGCACCACCGACGAATCACTTGCTTACCGTCACCACCTACAGGCAAGGCAAGTCATCTCATGCGCACGTCACCGACCCTCCTGCTGGCTTGTGCCGTACTTCTCGCGGCGTGCTCGTCGTCCTCGGACTCGACGGGGTCGGGCACCTCGAGTCCAGCGCCGACGCCCGCCGCCGACAACCGTGGCGGCATTCCGCCCGGTTACCCCCTCGACGTCGACGTCGTCGCGCCACTCGCCATCACGACGATCGGCCCCGACCCGATCCCGGTCACGGGAACCGACGGCAAGGTCCACGTGGCCTACGAGCTTTCGGTGCTGAACTCCGGCCCGCGACCAGCGACGATCACGAAGGTAGACACGCTCGCCGACGGGCCAGACGGCGCGGCAGTCGCAACCATCGGACAGCAGGAAACCGTGGAGCGGACCATCCTCATCCCCAACCTGTCGCCAGCCCCCGTCACCGAGATCCCCGCGGGACGCACCGCAGTTCTCGTGCTCGACGACGTGTACGACAGTCGCGGAGAGGTCCCCGCCGACGTCACGCACCGACTGGCCATCACGCTCGGCAAGGCGACGCCGGAGTACCAGCCATCCGTCAGCGCTCAATACCCGGACTCCGTCACGCAGATCGGTGGCGCGGTCCGCACCAGCGCGGCGGCGCCCGTCGTGATCGGGCCACCACTCGCCGGTGACGACTGGGTGGCAGGCAACGCGTGCTGCGTCGTTTCACCGCACCGCGGCGCGGTCATGGGGGTCGGCGGCAGGCTCAACGGCAGCGAGCGCTACGCCATCGACTGGTTGCGCATCGACCCGGCCAAGAACCCGGTCACCACGCATACCGGCGACGGAACGCGCAACGCGGACTACCTCGCCTACGACGCCCCGCTGCTGGCCGTGGCCGACGGCACCGTCGCAGTGGTGGTGTCCGACAACAGGGACGCGACACCGCAAGTCATCACCCCAGACCAAGCCTTCAAGGAACTGGGCGGGAACTACGTCATCATCGACATCGGCAGCGGCAACTTCGCCTTCTATGCCCACATGCGCCTTGGCTCGGCGTCGGTGAAGGTCGGCGACAAGGTCACCCGCGGCCAGGTCATCGGACGCCTCGGCAACTCCGGCAACACCACCGAGGCTCACCTGCACTTCCACGTCACCCGGGCCCCGGTTCCGCTCTCCAGCGACAACGTGCCATTCGAGATCGACCGGTTCACCTTCGCCGGCAGGCTCGACGGTGCGCGGTTCGTGCCAGAAGCCAAGCCCAGCGAGCGGACGAACCAGCTGCCGTTGGCATGGGACGTCATCGACTTCCCGCCCGCTCCCTAGTGCGTGCGTGCGGCTGCGAGAAATTCGAGCGTCCTGGCCTGGCTTGCGGCATCGCCTAGCGGCGTTCCGACGAATTCGGTGACGCCGACTTCGACGAGACGGCGCAACTGGGCTTCTACCTCCGCCTCGTCGCCGACGAGGCTGACGTCTCCAGGTCCGGTGACGCCTTCGCGTTCGAACATCGCACGGTAGGCGGGCAGGCTGCCAGTGGCAGCGAATTCCTCGTCGATGACGGCGCGGGCATCGTCAGGGCAGTCCGTGACGACCACGGGAAGGCCTGCGACGACCCGCGGCGCAGGGCGACCCGCGGCGGCGGCCGCCTTCGTCAACAGCGGCACGATGTGCGCATCCAGGGTGCGCGGTCCGACCCAGCTGGTCACGGTGCCATCGGTGCGTGATCCTGCGATACGCAGCATCCGTGGACCCAGTGCCGCGAGGACGACCGAGGGCACAGGCGCATCCCGCGCTTCGACTTGTCCGATGGCAGTGATGAACTCGCCGTGGACGTCGACGGCCACGCCGGCCAGTGCGGGCAGAAGCGCAGTCAGGTATTCGTCCATGAACGCGGCGGGCTTGTCGTAGCGGTAACCCAGGGCTTCGACGACGGGGGGGTGGCTGAGGCCCAGCCCAAGCGTCAGGCGACCGCCAACGGCAGCCGACGCAGCCAACGCCTGTCGGGCCAGCGTGAAGGGATGCTGTCCGTAGATCACGCTGACGGCGGTGCCCAGCTTCACCGCGGGTGCGCGCTGGCCAAGCAGCGCGAGAACGATCAGCGGGTCCCAGCCCGCGATGCCCGGCATCGCAGGCAGCTGCGGTAGCCATATCGACTCCGATCCCCCTTCCGCGATGTCGGTCAACGCGTCGACGAATCGCGGCAGCGAGTGCGCGGGGTTCGGCATGGGCATTGCGGTGATGAGCATCGGTTCATACCTCGCTAGAATTCGGAGAGCTTCTCCGGTAACCATACGGAGAGAGTCTCCGCTTGTCGAGCGAAAGGTGTCAGGATGACTGGGTCGTCGACCGCGCCTCGGCCATTGCGCGCCGACGCTGCCCGTAACCGGCGCGCTCTGCTCGACGCCGCAGTGGAGGCGTTCGACCGTGGCGGCGTCAGCGCGTCTCTCGATGACATCGCCAAGGCAGCCGGCGTGGGTCCCGGCACGTTGTACCGGCACTTCCCCAGCCGTGACGATCTGGCCCTCGCCGTGATCGACGACGGATTGCTGGCGCTCGCCGAACTCGGCGACAAACTGCTGACCTCGACGAAGCCCGTTGCTGCGCTTACTGATTGGCTCGAAGCCTTCATTGCACAGGCCGGGTTGTTCGACGGCCTTGCCCGCACCCTGGTCAACCCGGAGGCAGGCAATGACACCAACTGCAAACGCAGCAAGCGCGCCGGGGCGGCGCTGTTGGAGCGCGCCGTCGCAGCGGGTGAGGTTCGCGACGACATTGCCAGCGAGGATCTGCTCGACATCTCCGCCGCCATCGCCTGGCTCGGCGACCAGGGCCGCGGTGACGCTCAGCGCTCTCGGCTGCTGGCGCTCGTGGTCGACGGCCTGCGGCGGGTTCCGTCTGCGTGAAGTTGACATCGGCGAGAGGTAGCCCTCGGCGGGCCATGGCCCGGACCCGCTGTGCGCTACGCCCACAGCCAAGTCATACGGTCGTGGGATGAAACTGCGCGTACCGCGCCAGGTAGCCGGCTCGACGACGAAGCGCGCACCGCGGCGAACCAGTTCGTCGCCGCTGACACCGGCCTTCGACGCCCCGCCTGCCCGATACGGGATCGGCGTGCGGCACAACATCGCGGTACCGATGAGCGACGGCGTCGTACTGCGCGCCGACATCCACTACCCGACCGAGCCGGCGACCGGACAACCTGCCACCGGACCGTTCCCGGTGCTGCTGTCACTGACGCCGTACGGGAAGAAAGCGCCGCCACCGGCCGCGCAGATCGGTGGTGGGGCGACCCCGTACCTGATCCGGCGCGGCTACATCGAGGTGATGGTCGACGTGCGCGGCACTGGCGTCTCCGGCGGTTCGTTCGAGATGTTCGGGCCGGAGCAGGCGCAGGACGGCGTCGACCTGGTCGAGTGGGCGTCGAAGCTGCCGAACGCCAACGGGCGCGTTGGCATGTTCGGCATCTCCTACCTCGCGATCAACCAGCTCTTCACCGCGGCCGCCGTCGGGCCCGACTCGCCGCTGAAGGCCATCTTCCCGGTGATGGCCGCAAACGACTTCTACCGCGATGCGACGACCATGGGCGGCATCCCGCACATGCGCACGGTGCGGGCGTATGGCGCGACCTACTCCCTACTCAACCTGGTCAACCCGACGCTGGAGTTCGCGTCCCGCGGCGGCCACCCCCGGCCCCGCGCAGGCGGAGTCGCCGAGGTGCGGCGGCGGGGACGTGCCCAACGCCAGTACTTCCGCACCCTGGCCGCCGAGGCCGCCCGCGGCGGGGAGCCCGCGTTCGACGGACCGTTCTGGGACAACATGCGGCCCGGCGCGGTGCTGCCGAACATCGTGGCAAACGGGGTGGCGGTCTTCCTCGTGGGCGGCTGGCACGACGCCTTCCAGCGCGGCGCCCCGCTGAACTACGCCGCACTGCAGAACGCCGCCGCCGGGCGGCCCGTCTACGCGCCGATGGAGTCCGGTCAGGAGGTGTCTGACCGCTTTCGGCTGTTGATGGGCCCCTGGTATCACGTGTCGGATTTCGACGGACTGCACCTCAACGCCCTGCAATTGCGCTGGTTCGACCAGTGGCTCAAGGACGCGCCCGCCGCGGCGGTGTCCGGACCGCCGGTGGTGGTCCAGCCCATCGGCAGCTCCCAATGGTTCCGCAGCAGCGACTACCCGTTCCCCGACGCGACGCCGACCCGCTTCCATCTGTCGTCGGCGAACCGGCTGGCACCGGATCCCGACGCGACAGAGAGCGAGGCCACGCTGAACTACGTGGCGCGCGGCCCGATCGCGGGGCGCAGCCTTGAGCAGTGGAGCCTTGGCATGACCAGCTACCTGGCCTCCCGGCGCGGCAGACCCATCCGCTATGACCTCGACAACCGCCGGCTACAGCGCGAGGCGCTGACCTACACCACCGAAGCGTTCGACTCCCCCAAGCTGGTCGCCGGGCCGATCACGTTGACCGTGCACGCGACGGCCACCACGTCCGAGACCGTGTGGGTCGCTCACCTCGACGACGTGGCCCCCGATGGCGCCAGCCGCCCCCTGACCGAGGGCGCACTGCTCGGCTCGCATCGCGCACTGGACCCAGAGCGCACCTGGTATCTGCCCGACGGCACCGTGCTGAGGCCTCATCACGTCAGCTCCACCGCGGCCGCACAGCCCGTGGAGCCCGGCGAGTTGACCCGCTACGACATCGAGATCTTCCCGACCGCGGCATTGATCGCGCCGAATCACCGCCTGCGCCTGACGATGACGACGTACGACTTCCCGCAGCTGGTGCCCACCAAGCCGGCACGGCAGGCGTTGCTCGGCGGCGTCTACCGGGTGAAGCAGGGCGGCCTGACACCGTCACACCTGCTGATTCCGCTCGCCGATCCCGAGGCCTTCGGAACTGAGGACGACGCTCCGTAGCAGGCGGCGACCGCCGCGGCGCGATCGCGCAGGGCCCGTTGGGTTTAGGAACCGAAGAAGCGGATGTTCACCGCGGCGCCGTGTGACGGCAGGTCCTCGGCGTTGTCCAACGCCGTGACGTAGCCGGCGTTGCGAACTCGGGCCGCGACGTCAGCGGCGCCGATTGACCGGAACTGCCTTGCTACCTTGATAATTGGGCGTGCGAGGGAAGCATGCCGAGCACAGCGTAGACGCGGATTTCGCCCCGCTCCGCGCAGGCTAATATTTCCGGATGCCCGCCGATCCGCTGTCGATGCAGGAATCGATACTTCGCCTGCAGAACTACTGGGCCGAGATCGGTTGTGTCATTTCGCAGCCATTCAATACCGAAGTGGGTGCGGGCACCATGAATCCCGCAACGATTCTCAGTGTGCTCGGCCCGGAGCCCTGGAGATCGGCGTATGTCGAGCCGTCGGTCCGTCCCGACGACAGCCGATACGGCGAGAACCCGAACCGCCTCCAGACGCACACTCAGTTTCAGGTGATCCTGAAGCCGGAACCCGGCAATCCGCAGGAGCTTTACCTTCGTTCGTTGTCTGTGTTGGGCATCGACGTGAACGCACACGACGTGCGGTTCGTCGAGGACAACTGGGCACAGCCCGCGATCGGCGCATGGGGCCTTGGCTGGGAGGTCTGGCTGGACGGCCTCGAGATCACGCAGTTCACCTACTTTCAACAGGTAGGTGGCATCAATCTCGACCCGGTTCCCGTGGAGATCACCTACGGCCTGGAACGCATCCTCATGGCCATTCAAGGGGTCAACCACTTCAAGGACATCCTGTTTGCGCCTGGCATCACCTACGGCGAGGTATTCGGACAGTCCGAATACGAGATGTCGCGATACTACTTGGACGAGGCCGACGTTGACGCGACACGTGTTCTGCTGGAGACCTATTCCAACGAAGCAAGCCGACTCACCGAACTTCGCCTGCCCGTTCCCGCCCACGTCTTCGTGCTGAAGTCTTCGCACGCATTCAACGTCCTCGACGCGCGCGGCGCCATGTCGACGACCGAACGCGCCAAGTGGTTCGCCACGATGCGTGCGCAATCACGCGCGGTCGCCGAACTGTGGACCGAGCTGAGGGCCAGCGCTGGTCATCCACGCGGGACCCATACGCCTCTCCCGCTGGCGTCCGCGCCAGATCCGGTGGACGACGTCGCCGAAGGGCTGTTGGTCTTCGAGATCCTGGTCGAGGAACTGCCACCGCACGTTGTCGAGACCGTGGCCGCCGAGGTCGAACAGACTTTGACCGAGCTACTCGCCAACACAGCGTTGTCCCATGGGCGAGTGCATGTCACCGCCACACCCCGGCGCGTCGTGGTCAGAATCGAAGACATCGCCCAACGAGAAAGCGACCGAGTCGACGTCAAGCGTGGGCCAAAGGTGGCTTCGGCGTTTGCCGCGGACGGAGCGCCGACACCGGCACTCCTCGGGTTTCTGCGGACGCAGTCTGCCGACGTTGCCGATCTGAGTCGCATCGACTTCAACGGGACCGAGCATGTCGCACTGGACGTTCCACAGCCGGGGCGCCCGGCGACGGCGGTCCTGACCGAGCTGCTGTCGAAGCTCGTGGCCGGATTGCGATCCGACAAGAACATGCGGTGGAACGACCCCGTCTTGACCTACAGCCGACCGATCCGGGCAATGCTCGCACTGTTGGGGAACACCGTCTTGCCAGTCACCGCGGGAGCCCTTCTCGCGGGGCGGGTCACCCGAGGCAATCGCAAGCAGTCGCACTCAGCGTCCACCACCCTTACGCATGCCGAGGAGTACGCGCCGCTCATGCAGTCCGAGGGCATCCTCATCGACAGATTAGACCGGCGTATCGCTGTCGTTGCTCTCGCCGAGGACTTGGCGCGGCAAGCCGGTGGCGTTGTCGATACTGACGCCGAAGCCGAACTGCTAGATGAGATTACGGATCTGGTCGAGTCGCCGGTCGGAATCCTCGGTCGGTTCGACCCGAAATACCTCGACCTGCCCGATGACGTCCTCACCACGGTGATGCGCAAGCACCAACGCTATCTGCCCGTTCGCACCACCACGGGCGAGCTGCTGCCCTTCTTCATCACCATGGCCGACGGGCAATGTGATCACGAGATCGTAGGCCGCGGGAACGAAACCGTCGTGCGCGCACGGTTCGAAGACGCCGCCTTCTTCTGGCGGGCCGACCGCGAGATCGAACCGCGAGAACTGCGGCGTCGACTCACGGCGTTGACGTTTCATGAGCGGCTCGGATCAGTGTCGGACCGAGCGGACAGAATCGCGACTCTTGCAAAGGCTTTCGCGACCCGCGCCGAACTTTCGAGTACTGAGATGGAGAACCTCGCGCAGGCGAGTTCGCTGACCAAGTTCGATCTGGCATCCCACTTGGTCGTCGAGTTCACCTCGCTGGCGGGAATCATGGCCCGCGAATACGCCATGAAGGCAGGGGAATCCGAAGAGGTTGCCCAAGCCCTTTACGAGATGGAGCTGCCCAGGCACCACGCGGACCACCTGCCGGTCAGCACCATCGGCAAGATTCTCGCCCTTGCCGACCGGTTCGATCTGCTCGTCGGCATGCTTGCGGTCGGAGCCAAGCTCACCGGCACGTCAGACCCTTACGGGCTGCGAAGAGCAGCGCTGGGAATCGTGAGAATCCTGCGCACGGCACCAGAATTGGCCGCCCTCACACTCCCGTTCGGCTTGGAGACGGCAGCGGAGCACCTGCGCACCAGTGGATGCACGGTCGACATAGGCGTTCTCACCGTTGCGAGTGAGTTGTTGGACGCCCGTTTCGCACAGCGGTTGCGCGACGAGCAGGTTCCCGCCGCCTTGATCTCGGCGGTGGCGCCGACAGCAACGGCATCGCCTCTCCGCGCGGATCGTCTGCGAGCAGACATCGCGGAGTCGATGACCCGGCACGGGCAGCTGTTCTTCGATTTGGTGGAGGCATTGCAGCGGGTCATCCGCATCCTGCCGCCCGATGCAGTCCGTTCCTACGATGTGTCGATCTTGACCACTGAGGCCGAAGTCGGACTGGTCAACGCGCTCGCCGAAGTCGCCCAACTGCCGGACGTACCCCTCGTCGATTGGACCTCGCGTACCCCAGGTCTCGTCGCCGCGCTCCAGAAGTTCTTCGACGACGTGCTTGTGATGGCAGACCAACCGGATCTGCGAGAGGCTCGCCTCGGCCTATTGGCGGCCGTACTCGCAGCGGCTCCGTCGGGCATCGACTGGCAAGCAGTCCATCTACTCCGAACCGACGCCGAGTAGGACCCCCGTTCACTGACTTTGCAGGCAGGCAGTGATGTCCGTCAGGCCAGCCAGGACGTCAGCCGCACCGGCGAAACTCGCACGGAAGCTATTCGCCGCAATTTCTGCGAGCACCGAATCGGACAGGTCGAGGGCCGTGGCGACGGCGCGATAGTTGTCGTTGACGTATCCGCCGAAGTACGGCGGGTCATCAGAGTTGATGGTGACGAGCACCCCGGCGTCGTGCAATTGGAGAAGTGGGTGCTTCGCCAGGTCTGGCGTGACTTGCAGTCGCTGATTGGACAGCGGGCACATGGTCAGCGGGATGCGCTCGTCGACAAGGCGTTTGACCAGATCCGGGTCGTCAGCCGCGGCCACGCCGTGGTCGATGCGTTCGGGATGGCAGAGGTCGAGTGCCTCGCGAACATAACTGGATGGGCCGTCCTCGCCGGCGTGGATGGTGGTGCGCATGCCGAGCCGCCGGCAGGTGCTGAAGTAGTCGACGAACTTGGACGGCGGGTTTCCCCGTTCAGCGCCACCGAGCCCGAACCCGAGCACGCGGTGATGCCAGGGCTTGGTCAACTCGACCAGCTCGAGGGCGGCCTGTTGTGTCCGATGTCGTTGGGCAGTGAGGATGAGCGCGCCGTCGATGCCGAGATCGTCACGGGCGTCGACGATGGCTGACAGCACGCCGTCGAGTTGTACGCCGATGTCGACGCCGCCATCGAGGAAGGTCTGCGCCCCGAAGAACATCTCGGCGCGACGGACCCCGTCGTGGTGCGCGCGCTGCAGGTAGGCCGCGGTGAGGTCGTAGAAGTCTTGACGTTGTCGCAGCACGCCCGCCCCGCGGAACAACAGAACCAGGAAGTGTTCCAGTCCATCGAAGAGATAGGCCTTGCGCAGCTCGTCGACGCTGCTCCAGGGCACCTCAATGTCGTTGCGGGAGGCCAGGTCCAGCAGCATCGTGGGCTCGAGCGTGCCTTCGAGGTGAACGTGGAGTTCGACTTTGGGTAGGGCGGCGATCAGGTCGGCACTCATGCGTCCCACTATCCACGTGCTGGCTGACGGGATACTGTCAGCCCGTGAGCCGCCGCCGGAACGGTGCCTGGATCTTCGGCAGAAGTATCCCGGGTGCGGCTTTGATCACCTCGGGAATCATCGGGATACCAGCACCGATGGAATGTCGTCCGAGCAGGACTCGGGCGACCAATCCTTCAACTCAAGGCCGAAGCCCATCGTATCGAAAAGCAGTGCGGCAGTTGAGTTGCTGCAATCATAGGTCTCCGCGATGGTCACTGCCGTGACGTCGGCGCACAGCCCGGTGAGCGTGGGCGCCAGGCGTTCTGCGATGAAGCCCGGGTTGACTCCGGCCGCCGTGAACGTGGAACGGCCTATGCGGCAGGCTTCTTCGACGGCTTCGCCGAATCCGTTCCCAGCGGCAGCGGGCATCGAGTGGTCGCCGGTCAGCGAGATCACGCTCTTGCCCGATCGCAACAGTTCGACGGCCTCGCGGTCGCTCTCGGTGGTATCCGGAAGCATCGCAGGCAAGAACAGGACGACGTCGGCGTCGGTATCGACGAGCGATTGCGCATCGCTAGTGGCGCTGATACCGATGGGTCCGATACCCGCGAGAACGCCGACGTCGATCCCGTCCTCTTCTTCGCTCCACACCCGACAGCCGACGAGCTCCAGATCCGGGTGTTGGTGAACCGCGGGGATCAGGGCCTGCGCGTTGTTACCGGCACCCCATTGAATGACGCGATAGACCAACTCAACCCCCCGTGGAGCGCCGTCCCAGATCTCGCGATCAAAGCAATCGATCATAGAGCGATTCAGGTGGGAGTCGGTTCGAACCCCATCGGTGTGGGTTGCCGCAGTGTCCGCGCGTTAGTGTGCCTTCGTCGGCCGCAGCGAACAGGAGTTGAGCAAGTTCATGACCGCAGCAGCAGAAGCGTCGGAGCTCCAATCGCGGGTTGGCCACTATTACCAGGCTGACGGCACCTATCTGGTCGGCCGCGAGAAGGTCCGCGAGTTCGCCCGTGCAGTGCAGAACTATCACCCCGCGCACTGGGACGTCGCCTCCGCCGTAAAGCTGGGGTACCCGGACGTCGTGGCGCCGCTGACGTTCACGTCGGCACCGGCCATGGCCTGCAATCAACGCATGTTCGAGTCGGTGGTCGTCGGTTATGACATGTACCTGCAGACCGAGGAAGTCTTCGAGCAGCACCGCCCGATCGTGGCCGGCGACGAACTGCGCACCGACGTCGAACTGTCGTCGGTGCGCAGGATTGCAGGCAGAGACCTCGTCACCGTGACCAACACCTTCACCGACGCGGCAGGCGAGCGGGTACACACCCTGCACACCACCGTCGTCGGCGTCACCGCCGAGGACGTCGATCCGGCGATCAAGTCGGCCGTGCAGGGCGTGATGATGCACGACGTGAACATGCTCGGAGCCGATGGAACCGGCGCCGAATACCGGAAGACGGTGCGACCCGAGGGCGATGTTCGCATCGCCGCGGCCGACTCCACCCGCACGCTGGGAACGCCGTCCTTCGATGACGTGAACGTCGGCGACGAGCTACCGGTGCACCACGCCCGCCTGTCCCGCGGCGACCTGGTGAACTACGCGGGCGTGTCCGGCGATGCCAACCCGCTTCACTGGGACGAGGACATCGCCAAGTTGGCCGGGCAGCCCGACGTGATCGCGCACGGAATGCTCACCATGGGTTTGGGTGCCGGTTTCGCGTCCGCATGGTCAGGCGATCCCGGCGCGGTCACCCGCTACGCGGTGCGGTTGTCTGCGCCCGCGATCGTATCGGCCGCCGGGGGCGCAGACATCGAGTTCAGTGGCCGGATCAAGTCGTTGGACCCGGCGACCCGCAGCGGTGTGGTGATCGTCGCCGCGAAGTCCGGTGACCGGAAGATCTTCGGCCTCGCGACGTTGAACGTCTGCTTCCGCTGACCCTAGGCCCCCACTTGGGTGCTGCTGCTGAAGTTCACGCTGATGCGCGGACCCGCGGGTGACTGTTGCTTCGGGACGCTGTGCACCCAGTCTCGCTGGCACCGTCCCCGCATGATCAGCACGTCTCCGCCGGCGGGAACGAACGTCGTGCGCTGGGGTGAGCGCAGCGACGGGGGATGGCTTCGTCCACCAGTGTTCGGCCGAATCAGGAATCGGCGCGTGGCTCCCAGACTGAGTACCGGAACGATCGCGGTCTGGGGGACGTTGGCCGGTCGGTCGGCGTGCCAGCTGGTGCTGTCCCGGTGGTCGCGATACCAGTTCATCCAGATCCCGTCGTAGGGCACGCCGCAGTATTCGCCGAGCGCTGCGGCCAGTTCGACCAGAAACGCTGGGGCGGTGGCCAAGTCGCGGTACTCGTGGGTGAGCCGCGGTTCGTCGACTTCACGGTTGTACATCCAGCGTCGCCGTTGCTCCCATCCGGCGAGCTCGCCGAGTTGGCGTAGGAGTTCGTCGTGACCGGTGACCAGTCCATGTACCTGGGTGATCGAAGACTCTTCATCGAGTTGATGGTCCGTCGCGCCGTCGAAGGCAGCGATGTTGACTGCCGGCTGTTGTTGGTCGCGAGGCTCATCGAAGAGAGTCAGGTCCCCACCCTGACCGACGCTCAAAGTCGTGCGGCCCGATCCTGCACGCCATTCATGGCCTCGATGTATGGAATGGGGCCGTAACTGATTCGCGCAACACCGATTTGGGCCAGTCGTTCGTTGTCGGGAAGACCGTCCATCACCATCACGTTGACGGGGAGTGCCGACTGCTCACAGATCCGTGCGATCAACGCCTCCTCCTGGAGGCCCGGAATGAAGAACCCGGATGCCCCGGCGTCTGCGTAGGCCTTGGACCGGTTGACGGCCTCGTCGACGGTCACACTGGGCTCGTTGCCCTGACCGAGGAACAGATCGGTGCGCGCATTGATGAACAGAGCAACACCCATATTGTCCGCAGCTCGTCGGATGGCGCTGATCCGTGTGGCCTGCCGTTCGGTGTCGTACAAGCCCGATCCCTTGATCGCGCGATCTTCGAAGTTGATCCCGACGATGCCGAGACCCAGGAGTTGAGAGACGTTGTCCGCCAACGCAGCATCGTCGTCGGTGTAGCCGCCCTCGAAGTCCGCGCTGACCGGGACGTCCACGGTTGCCGCGATGCGTTCGATGATCTGTCTGGCGAGCGCGATCGGGATGTCTTCGCCGTCGCGGTAACCCTGCGCCTCGGCGACCGACCAGCTGCTGGTGGCGACCGCTGGCGCTCCCGCCTGTTCGACCGCCTTGGCACTGCCCGCGTCCCAAACGTTGAACAGCGCCAGGGGCGTGCCCTTGACGTGCAGTTCGGCGAACCGGGCCGCCTTGTCGTTCTGACTCATGTGCTCGACGCTACGGGGGCGCGTCAGAGCGGCGCTATCAGAAAATTCAGGAAGCGACGGAGCGTTGGAATGCCGACGGCGTCACGCCGTAGACCTTCCCGAACGCGGCCGTGAAGTGACTGTGGCTGGTGAATCCAAGGTCGAGAGCCAAGTTGGTCAAGTCGTCGCTGTCGGCGAGAAGATCCAAGGACCGCGCTAGGCGCAACCGCAGGTGATAGCGATACAGCGGAACGCCCTCGAAGTGCTTGAAGGCCTGCGTCAAGTACACCGGGGAAACCCCAACCGATCTGGCGGCTTCGCTCAAGGTCCACCGGCGACCGACGTCAGACGACAACAGCAACTTCACCCGGTCGGCGAGTCTGCGCGGACCGGCCCCACTGCTGTTGGGAGCGCTCCATCTCTTCTCGCCGAGCGTGTGCCGGACTAGTTCGAGCGTCAGCTCTTCGGCTTCCAATGCATCGACGGTGCCGCGGCGAAGACGCTGACGTACGGTGGCCGCGAGTTGTTGGGTGCGGTTGTCGGCGTGGACCCCCAGGCGATCGAACGCTGCCCTGCCGTTCGGATGTCGATAGCCGATTGGCGTCAACTCCATCAGTGTTTCGGGTTCGACCCTGATCGACAATGTCGAATCTCCGCCGTCGACCGGATGGCTGACCCGATAGGGCTCGTCTTCGTTGATGAACAGGACTTGGCTGGCGTCGACGACGGTGTGATTGCTGCCGACGTGATGAACGTAGACACCGCGATACGGGAAGACCAGGTGGGTGGACGTTGCGCACTCTTCGTCAGCGAGAGGCCGAATGTGTCCTGGACACATCACGTCCCATACGCCAGCGGTGCCCGTCGCCAAGATCGGCGTCGCGGCGAACTCAGCCATCGCACCCCCTCACGTCGAGGTCAACGCCCGACCGACGCTACCCATGCCCTACGACACGGCTTGCGCGGCGCGCAATCGCGGGCGTGTGAATCTGACGACGCAACACGCCGCTGGGGCGTCGCCAGATGCACAAACGGTCAGGGTGATACGGCGGGAATGGCCTTTCCTGTGATGTTCCTGTGAGAGCCGACATAGATACTTAGTTCAGGTAATCTTTGAAGTGTGAATCTCGGTCCATGGGGCGATCTCACGGTGCTCGCTGCCGTGATGGAGGTCGTATTCGCCACCTGCGTGTTCGTGTACATCGGTCGGCTGGAGACTCGGACATCCCATCCGTTGGGTGAAAAGGTGGGCGCCCACAAGGCGGTGCTGGCCAAACTCCGCAAGCGCGAACCGATGTCGCAAGACGAAGTGGACTATGCGACCGAGCTGGTTGCTGACGCTCGATCACCGCTCGCGTACGCGATACCCGCAGCTCTGTTCACGATCGGATTCTTCTACGTGGTCGGCTGCCTCTTCATGCTTCATCTCGACGGCGGCCATCCCTCCTTCCGAACGTTCATCGGAGGCATCCCGATGTTGACCTCCATGAACATGGCCGCGCAACTGCGCAGGGTCGCGGGGCTGAAGGGGAAACTGCAGGACGTGCCGGTGCTGGAGCCCGAGCGGACCGACGAGCTGGCCACAGTCTGCTAGCAAAAGCGGCTGCCTTCCACGATTATCCGATCACGCACGATCATCCGATCACGGTTTGGCGTGTCGCGGCGCTTCGGTGATCGGGTCGTCGTCTTCCCATAGCAGCAGCTGACGAACCGCTTGACGTGATCCGTAGGGCTGAAGCATTTGGCTGGCTGGGCGGGGACGCACCTTCAGGGGCCACCAGAACCAGCGGCCGATCAATGCTGCGACGGATGGCGTCATGAAGGAACGCACTATCAGCGTGTCGAACAGCAGGCCGAGCGCGATCGTCGTCCCGATCTGGCCGAGGATCCGCAAGTCGGCGAACACGAACGAGGCCATCGTGGCGGCGAACACCAGACCGGCTGCCGTCACCACCGAGCCGGAGCCGGCCATCGCCCGGATGATGCCGGTGTTCAAGCCGGCACCGATCTCCTCCTTGAACCGGGAGATCAGCAGCAGGTTGTAGTCCGACCCCACCGCCAATAGCAAGATCACCGCCAGTGCGAGCACGATCCAGTACAGATCGATGCCCAAGATGTCCTGCCAAATCAGCACGGACAGCCCGAACGAGGCACCCAACGACAGCGCCACGGTACCCACGATGACGAACGCGGCGACGATGCTTCGGGTTATGAACATCATGACGAGCAGAATCAAGCAGAGCGCTGCGATCCCGGCGATCATGAGATCGTATTTGGCGCCGTCCGCAATGTCCTTGTAGGTGGCAGCGGTGCCGGCGATGTAGATCTTGGACCCGGCCAACGGAGTGCCCTTTACGGCTTCCTGGGCGGCGTGCCTGATGGCGCTGATGTGCGAAATACCCTCTGGCGTAGCGGGATCGCCGTCATGGGTGATGATCATGCGGGCGGCCTTGCCGTCCGGTGACATGAACAGCTTCATCCCGCGCAGGAACTCGGGGTTGGTGAACGCCTCCGGCGGTAGATAGAAGGAGTCGTCGGTCTTCGACGCGTCGTACGCCTGGCCGAGGGCAGTCGAGTTCTGCAGTGCCGCCTCAGTCTGGTCGTTGATACCCGAAGTGGTGGCGTAGTTCGTCAGCGTCAGGTCGCGGTTGGTCTGCTGGGTGGCGATCTGTGGCGGTATCAGCGCGAGTAGTTTCGGCTGCAGCGCATCGAGTTTGGCGATGCTGCCCGCGACGTCGGACAGTTGACTGGTCAGCTGATCGATACCGTCGAGCGCATCGAAGAGCGACCGTAGCGCCGCGCAGACCGGGATGTCGAAGCAGTGTGGCTCCCAGTAGAAGTAGTTGCGCAGTGGCCGGAAGAAGTCGTCGAAGTTGGCGATCTTGTCCCGGAGATCTCCTGCCGTGGCCACGGTGCTCTGGAACGCCCTGGCCTGTTCGTCGGTGACGGCGCTGGATTGTTGTTGCAGCGCATACTGCTGGCGCAGAACGTCGATCGAATTGTTGATCACGTCAACTTGTTTGAGCAGGTCGGCCCCGCGGGCCTGTTGAAATGGCAGATTGTTGATCTGCGACGCGCTGCCCGCGCTGATCTGAAACGGTATCGACGTGTGGTCGAGGGGCGTGCCCAGCGGCCGGGTGATCGATTGCACCTGTGCGATGCCGTCGGTGTGGAAGACCGCCTTGGCGACCCGTTCCAACAAGATCATGTCGGTGGAATTGCGTAGGTCGTGGTCGGCTTCGATCATCAACAGCTCGGGATTCAGCCGCGCCTGGGAAAAGTGGCGTTCGGCCGCCGCGTAGCCGACATTGGCCGGGGCGCTGGCGGGCATGTAGGGCCGGGCGTCGTAACTCGTCTTGTAGGCGGGCAGGGCGAGCAGACCGATGAGCGCGACGGCGATCGTCGCCAGAAGGATGGGCCCTGGCCAGCGGACGATGGCCGTGCCGATGCGCCGCCAGCCCTGCGTGCGCAACGGGCGCGCGGGATCGAACAGCCCGAAATGGCGGCCGATGATCAGCAGGGCCGGTGCCAGGGTCAACGCCGCCACCACGGCGACGAGGACGCCAATACCGGCGGGCACGCCGAGGCTCTGGAAATACGGGAGCCGGGTGAAGGTCAGACAGAGCACCGCACCGGCAATCGTCAGGCCCGAACCCAAGATGATGTGCGCGGTCCCGTGGTACATCGTGTTGAACGCCGACACGCGGTCCTCGCCGGCATGACGCGCTTCGTGGAAGCGGCCGAGAATGAAGATCGCATAGTCGGTTCCGGCGGCGATGACCAGGAGCGTCAGCAGGTTGGTCGAGTACGTCGACAGCTTGATGATGCCTGCGTTCGCGAGCACGGCGACGACGCCGCGAGACGCGGTCAACTCGATCATCACCGTGAAGATCACGAGAAACACCGTGGTGAGGCGGCGGTAGAGCCAGAACAGCATCATCGCGATCACGCCAAGGGTGATCAGGGTGGTCTTCAGGGTGCCGTGGCGGCCCACCTCGAACTGATCGGTGACCAGGGGCGCGGCGCCTGTGACATACGCTTTGACACCCGGCGGCGGCGGTGTGTGGTCGACGATGTTGCGCACCGAATCGACCGACTCGTTGGCCAGCGACTCGCCCTGGTTGCCTGCGAGGTACACCTGCACCAACGCCGATTTGCCGTCGGAGCTCTGCGACCCGGCCGCGGTCAGCGGATCCCCCCAGAAGTTCTGAATGTGCTCGACGTGCTTGGTGTCCTTGGAGAGCTTGTCGACCAAGCCGTCGTAGTAGTGGTGGGCGTCGGCACCGAGCGGCTGATCGCCCTCCAGGACGATCATCGCCGAACTGTCGGAGTCGAACTCGCCGAACACCTTGCCGATGCGTTTACTGGCCTGCAACGACGGTGCATCTTGCGGGCTCAGCGACACGTTGTGCGATTCGGCAACGGTCTCCAGCTGCGGCACGAAGACGTTCGTCAGCACCGCAAGGGCCAGCCAGAACAGTGCGATGAGCACCGCGAACCGTCGGATGAGGTCCGGAACCCGTTGGGTGCTCATCCGGACTTGTCCAGGCAGTAGGTGAGGGCGTTCACCTTGTTCACCGATCTCTCGTCCTTGACCACGTCGTCGATCTTGATTCGGCAGCCGATCCAGTCGCTGTCGCCCTGAGCGGTGACGTTGACGGCGACCGCCGGTTGTGTGGTGGTCGTGTCATACGCCCAGGGCAGCGTGATGGCGTCGGCGCGTTGCGGTTGGGCGTTGACGTCCAGGTAGGTGATGGTTGCCACCGTGCCCGGCGGGCCGAAGACCTCCAGGACCACGTGTTTGGGGTTGAACGGGACGATGTCGTTTCCGGAGCCGCTGGGTGTGGACGTGACGTCTTGAGAGGCAAAGATTCCGTGCAGCCGATACACGGCAAAGCCGGCCACCGCGATCACAGCCACCGCCACCAGTACCATCCAGCGCTGGCTCAGTCGCCGTCTGATCGAAACCCGCTGCATCCGTGACCCTTTCATGAGCGGCGACAGGCGCGGACGGTAGTAAATTTCCTGTAGCAAAGCTAATCAACTTGGTTGACGGTACGACACGGAACCGAACTCCACAACACCGGACTGGGGCGAGTCGCGCCTCGCCGATGAGGTGGACGAACTACGAACAGTTCACAGCAACTTCGGAGTATGTCCCTCTGGTGTGATGAACAGTCTTTTTCGGTATAGCGGCCTAGATGGGAGCCGCCCGATCCGCCAACGGGAGCGCCACTGCACGCCCAGTGGCAGCCCGTCCGCCGTCCAGCGCAGGGGAAGCGAAATCGCCGAGCGGCCGGTGAGATTTCGCCGGCGCCTAGATGGCGCCCGGCGTGCCGGGAGGGCTGAGCGAGCCATCGATGTTCGGCACCATCGCCGGGGCCGGTATCCCGCCTATCGCCGCGTTGTCGCCCGGTATCCCATCATCCGGCGGCGAATCGAACATGCCTCCAGCGCAGAGGGGATGCCGCCACCCCAACCAGTCGCATGCCGGATCGTCCTGACCGAAGGCTGGCGCTGCGTTCGCCGGAATCGTCGCGCCGATCACGGCTACTCCGGCAACTCCTGCCGCAAATGCCGTTCTGGCCAGCCTGCCGCGCACTTCTGAAGCCGTCACCCAACTCATCTGTCGCTCCTTCAAACGGGGACTCAAATCGATCGCTTTGACGTTTGCCGCTCGCGAATCTTCGCAGCGTATCGCCGCCAAAATGCGCGTTGGCTCGAATCGGCACTTTGCTAGCAATGCACGGCCTGCAGTACCGGACGCCACGGCAACCACGACGTCTACGACGCGGACTGCCCCTGCCGGGACCTGTTGGACGTCTTGGCAAGCAAGTGGTCCGCGTTGGTCATCGGAGCCCTGCACGACGGGCCCCTTGGATTCGGCGAGTTGCAACGCGGGGTCGGAAATGTGACCCCGAAGTCGCTGACGAAGACGTTGCGTCGACTAGAGGATTACGACCTGTCGCACGGCAGGCGTACGCCGCCGTTCCTCCGCGCGTGGACTACGAGCTCACCGCGACCGGACGTAGCGCGGCGGTACCGCTGGCATCGCTACGAAGGTGGGCCGAGCACCACCTCGACTCCGTCGAATAGGCCACTACCCGCGTCGCCTCCATCGATATCCAGTGATAGTAGGTGGCCTTGCGGGAAACCGTCGTCGCCGTCCTACGCTGCCACCGCTCGCCTGGCCATATCGGCCGGGCACAACCGTAGGACAGGAGTCACCAATGGGCACGATGGCTGCCGTCGGATCGTTCGTGGGCCAACCCCTCACCGCCAGCGACGCACTGCAGGACGTCCAGATCGACGTCCCCGAAGTGCGGCCGCGTCCTGGTGCGCGTCGCTGCCGTGTCGGTCAATCCGGTCGACGTCAAACGGCGTGCCGGCTTGGACCCGTCCGCGACGCCGGTCATCTTCGGATACGACGCCGCAGGCACGGTCGAAGCCGTCGGTGCTGCGGTGACGACGTTCTCTCCGGGAGACGAGGTCTGGTACGCCGGGGACATCACCCGCCAAGGCGGCAACGCCGAGTTGCAGGCCGTTGACGAGCGGATTGTCGGACCCAAGCCGAAGTCGTTGTCCTTCAAGGATTCTGCCGCCCTGCCGTTGACCACCATCACCGCGTGGGAAACCTTGTTCGAGCGATTCGGACTGACCAGCGAGTCACGGGGAGACCTGCTCGTCCTCGGCGCCGCCGGTGGTGTCGGGTCGGTGATGGTGCAGCTGGCCAAGGCGCTGACGGGGGTACGGGTGATCGCGACGGCCAGCCGAGCGGATTCCCAGGACTGGGCACCCGACGGTGTCGACTACCTGTTCTCGCCCCACTCGAAGGGCAACGTCGAGACCTTCGTAGACATCGTGCGCCCGTTCGGCCACATCACTGCCATCGACGAGCCCGCCGGCCTGGACGTGTTGCCGCTCAAGGCCAAGAGCATCGCTTGGCATTGGGAGCTGATGTTCACGCGGCCGCTGTTCAGCTACGACCTGATCGCGCAGCAGCGCCTGTTGACGCGCACCGTCGATTCCATCGTTCGACGCTTCGGGTTTGACCGAGGCCCACCGCGACGTCGAAACGGGCCGGATGGTCGGCAAGGTCGTCGTCCACCGCTAGCTGGTACGAGGACTCACACCATCGGGCTGATGGGCTCGTCGATCCCCAGTAGGTCCTTGCCGAGGATCTCGTAACCCACCGCCACGTTGAGCCCGGCGTGGCGGGCGGCGGTGTTGGCGTCGCGCCAGAATTGCTGCAGCCGGCTACTTTCGGCGAAGCTGGCGGCGCCGTGCACGTTGATCAGAATGTTGATCGCGTCGAGCACCTGCTGGGCGGCATACCCGGCGGTGGCCCGCACGCGAGCGCGGGTGGCGTAGTCGGTCTGTTCACCACGCGCGGCGGTGGCGTCCAATTCGTCGGCGCAGTGATGGGCGTGCAGCCGAGCGGTATCGAGCATCAGCGCAGCCTGCGCGATCTGCACCTGAACCCCCACCGAGTCGCTCTGGCGGGCGAAGAAGGTGTGGTGCATCGCCTTTCGAGGCGCCTCGTGCACGGTCAACGCCAGAACGGCGCGGCCGAGTCCGAGCAGCGGACCAAGCAGCGGCAGCGTGGCCAGCGGCACGAACGGCATCCGGTACATCACCTCGTCGGTCTCTGGGGTCAACTCGCCCGCTGCCAGGGCGCCCATCGAGATGATCCGGTGCGTAGGCACGAAGACGTCGTCGGCGATCCAGGTGTTGCTGCCGGTGCCGCGCATCCCGACGGTCCGCCAGGTGTCCTCCAACTGCAAATCGGCGGCCGGTGCCAGACAGAGCACCGCGTCGACCGGGTTGCCTGCGTCATCGCTCACCATGGCGCCCAGCGACGCCCACGTGGCGTGGTGTGACCCCGAGGCATACGCCCAGCGCCCGCTGACCCGCAGGCCGCCGCTCACCCGGCGCGCCGGTGCGGGTGCGCTGCCGCCGGCGATGCGGGCGTCGGAGTCGGGGCCGAAGATGTCCTGCTGCGCCTGCGCGGAGGCGAACCCCGTCATCCAGGCAGCCACCGACGCGACCGACACCAGCCAGGCCGCCGAGCCGTCGGCTTCTCCGAGCGCCTCGGTGACCTCGAGGACCGTGCGCAGGTCGGTCTCGAAGCCGCCGAACCTGCTCGGCGTGAACAGCCGGAACAACCCCGCCTCGGTCAGCCCGGCGATCACCGCGTCAGCCTGCCTGCGATCCGCGTCCCCGGCGCCCGCATGCTCCCGCAGTAGCGGCTGCAGGGCGACGGCCCTGCCCACCAGGTCCGTGCGCGTCGGGAGTGCCTGTCGGTCAGCTGAAATCGTCACGTGCCTACCTCCGGTGGTGGGAAACCTTGCGTCCCCTTTACGAGCCCGCGGGCAACAATGTTCACCTCGGCGACGTGAGCTGCACCACTGCGAATCCGGGCCGTGAGGTCAGCCTGGTTCACCGGCCCGCATGGATGGTGAGTTGTCGTCGGCGCCGTGCAGCCGCCACGATCAACCAGACGGAGGACACGAGAAAGTAGAAGGCGCCGAACGCGGCGTAGGGAGCGATGTCGGCAACGCTGGGCGCCTCAGGTGCGCCGGCCTTCCCGAGGAACATCGCACCGGCAGCCGCGGATTGGACGCCGCTGACGACCATCGGCCATTGCCCACCGGCGTGCTTCCAACGACGCACGGCCGTTGCCAGTTGCAGCAGGCCGGACATCCCGGCCCACACACCGAACACCCCAAGAACCGCGTTCATGCTCGCGGCGAGGGCGACCGCCACCGCAACGGTGGTCAGACTGCTCACCGCCGCGTTGAACGCTTGGGTCGGATTGCGGCGCAGGCCGCCGTTCTGCCGCGCGTCGACCACGTTGGCGAGGGCATCCCATGCCGGGTAGATCATCAGCAGTGCGCCTGCGACCAACGGCGACGACGTTCCGACGGTCAGTGCTGTAGCGACCCAAATGAGCGAGACCGCGCCTCGCAGAGCGTAATAGGACTTGAGCCAACGGCCGGCGTCGTGCGACTCGTGGTCCTTGACCATGAGGTCTGGCATGTTCTCTCCTCTATCGATGTACGCAGTTGTTTCCACGGTGTGCCCTTCAGCGTTGCGGCCGCGGACCGATCACCGATGCACGCTCCATCACCCGGGTATGGGGCCAGTAGTCGCTGGCGGCGTAGTGCTGCACGGCTCGGTTGTCCCAGATCGCGACCGAGTCGACGGCCCACCGGAAACGGCACTGGTGTTCGGGTGCGTTCGCGGTGCGGCACAACCGATCCAGCAGGTCGATGCTGGCGTCCTGGGAGTATCCGTCGATGCGGCGGACGAACGCGTGATTGACGTACAGGTGCCGGCGCCCGGTTACCGGATGTGTGCATACCACCGGATGGCGCACGGACGGATGCATCGCCTGCAGCTCAGCGACTTTGGCCGCCGGCAACAGCCCGCCGAAGGCATTCGTGAAGTCGTGTACCGCGTCGAGGTGCTCGATCTCGGATTTGGTCTCGTCGTCGAGTGAGTCGTAGGCGGCGTACATGTCCGCGAACAACGTGTCACCGCCGATGGGGGGCACGTCGATGGCGTGCAGTATCGCCACAATCGACGGTTCGGGTCGCCAGGTGACGTCGTGGTGCCACACGTTCTCGTAGCCCGATGTGGTGGCGTCCTTCTGGAAGCGGGCCAACGCGGGATCCGCGCCGTTGGACGGCAGGAGCGGATGTACCTCCAGCGGACCAAATTGGCGGGCCAGGCAGGCGTGCGCCTGCGCCGTCAAGGGCTGTTCCCGGAAGAAGAGGACCTTGTAGTCATGCAGCGCCGTGCGCAGTTCACCGAGCACGCCGTCGCTGAGCGGCTCGGTGAGATCCACACCGGAGATGCGTGCCCCCACCGTCACGCCGATCTGCTCGGCGTCGAAGTGCTGCCATTGCAGAGACGCCAATCGATCGCGTTCGGCTGCAACGTGATTGAACGGTCCCACGGTGAGCGGGAGGCCGAGGACCTGCCGTCGACCGGGAGAGGCGGGGACGTCGTCGCCCTGCAATGTGTCCGTCATTCAAGATCCTCGCGCATCTGTAGTCGATTGACTACACGCTACTGTAGTCGAATGACTACAGCAAGCGGCGGGCGCAACGACGCGGGCACGCGTGTTCGGTCGACCGTGCTGTCCCATGCGGCTGATCTGTTCGCCGAGCGTGGGCCGGCAGCCACATCGCTGCGGGACATCGCCGACCGCTCAGGAGTCAACGCCGGCTTGATCTTTCGCCACATCGGCAACAAGGAAGCCATCGTGGCGTCGGTCCTGGACTATCTCGCCGAAGACCTGGTGACCGCACGAGATGCATGCGCATCTCGCGACGTCGTAGAAGCCCGCGCTGAACGCAGTTGGAAGGTCATCGCCCGCGCGTTGTTGGACGGATTCGACGTCGGGCAGCTTCAGCACCGGTTCCCCAACGTGGAACAGCTCGTCGCGGCTGCCCGCGATCACCACGGCGACGAGTACACGGCTCGGGTGGCCACCGCAGACGCCCTGGCTCTTCAGCTGGGCTGGCGGCTGTTCGGGCCGTTCCTCAGAGCGGCGACGGGCCTCGACGATGAAGGGCCGCGTCGCGTGGAAGATGCCATCACCGACTCGATCACCACTGATTTGGGCGACCCCCGACGACTCGGGCGCGATTGACACCGGCACGTTCACGGTCCGCACATCGGATCACGCCGGTAGAAATCGTCGCTCATTTCCCGGCGGCGGCCTAGGTTTTCCTCCAGCCGCGAGTGCGGCCGCAGGAACTTGGGACGGTGCCGACCCAGCGCCGATCGACGAAAGAAGTCCGCATTGACCGCGGTGTCCACCGGCGCGATATCGCCGCACGGCACAGATTCCGATGTCGGCACCGATGGCATCGTCGCCCACGACGGCACCCTGATTCCCGCAAGCGAACTCACCGTTGCCCGCAATTGGCACCCATGGCGTTGGGTAACCAGCATCGCCACATTGGTTGTCGTCGCCCAGTTCCTGCACGGGCTCGCCACGAATCCCGGGTGGAACTGGGACACCTTCTCGGAGTACTTCACCGCGAGATCGGTGATGTTGGCGTTGTGGTTGACGATCCAGCTGACGTTCTGGGGAACGCTCATCGGATTCGGCCTCGGCGTCGTGCTGGCGGCGGCGCGGCTGTCGCGCAACCCCGTGCTTCAGGTGATCTCCTGGTCTTACGTGTGGGCCTTCCGGTCCATCCCCCTGATCGTGCAGTTGCTGTTCTGGTTCAACATCGGCTACCTCTATCAGACGTTGGCCGTCGGAGTTCCCTTCGGCCCGGCATTCTTCGAGTTCAACGTCAACAGCGTGATCAACGGCTCGACCGCGGCCGTCATCGGATTGGCCTTGCACCAGGCGGCGTATTCCGCGGAGATCGTCCGAGCCGGGATCATCTCCGTCGACGAGGGTCAAACGGAGGCGGCTGCGGCGCTGGGCATTCCACGCCGCCGCGAGTTCTTCAAAATCATCCTGCCCCAAGCCATGCGGTCCATTCTGCCGAACGCGACCAACGAGGTGATCTCGCTCTTCAAGGGCACTTCCATCGTCTCGGTGATGGCCATCGCCGAACTGTTCTATCAGGTGCAGATCATCTACGGCCGCAGCGGACGGGTGGTACCGATGCTGATGGTCGCCACTGTCTGGTACGTCGTGTTCACCTCCCTGCTGTCGATCGTGCAGTTCTACGTTGAACGCCACTACGCCAAGGGCGCGCTTCGCAACCCGCCGCTTACTCCGATTCAACGGCTCCGACGCACGATCGCTGATCTGCCGCTCCCACCGCGTGGGGTGACGAAGTGACCGAAACCGTTGAGCACCAATCAAAGCCTGGCCTGGCGACGTCGCCGATCGTTCATTCGCGGTTGGCCATCGAGGCCAGGGGTGTGCACAAGTCCTTCGGCGCCAACCAAGTCCTGAAGGGCGTCGACCTCACGGTTCGGCCCGGTGAGGTCGTCGCGATCCTCGGCCCGTCGGGGTCGGGTAAGTCAACGCTGTTGCGCACGCTGAACCACCTGGAGAAGGTCGACGCGGGTTTGATCCGCGTGGACGGAGAACTCGTCGGCTACCGCCTCAAAGGGCGCAAACTCCACGAGCTGAGCACCCGTGAGATCCGACAGCAGCGCTCCCAGATCGGTTTCGTCTTCCAGAACTTCAACCTCTTCCCCCATCTGACGGTGCTCGAAAACGTCGTCGAGGCACCAGTTTCGGCGCAGAAGCGTCGTCGCAGCGAGGTCGAGGCGGAGGCCAAAGCGCTGCTCGAACGTGTCGGTGTCGCAGACAAAGCGCACGACTATCCGCGGTGGCTGTCCGGCGGTCAACAGCAGCGCGTCGCGATCGCACGTGCACTTGCGCTGCGGCCCAAGGTCATCCTGTTCGACGAACCCACCTCTGCCCTCGACCCCGAGTTGGTTGGTGAAGTCCTCGAGGTAATTCGCCAGCTCGCCCGAGACGGCGCAACGCTGGTGATCGTCACCCACGAAGTCGGATTCGCCCGTGAAGTCGCCGATGTCGTGGTGTTCATGGACGACGGCGTCGTCGTCGAACAGGGTACGCCGACAGAGGTTTTCGACCACACCGCGCATGCCAGGACCAAGGAATTCCTGTCCCACGTGCTGTAACCCCACCCCATCAGCCAGAAAGTTCGAGCCGTGACCATTGGAACGAGCCGCGTCGTCACCGCGTTACTGTTTGTCGCCGCATTGACGGTCAGCTCCTGCAGCGAACCCACGTCCGGCGACACCTTGAAGGCCGACAACGGCGTGACGTTCGACCTGACGGCTCAGCAGTCGGGTCGGGTCACCACCGGGAAGGTCGACGAGATCGCGGCATTGGTTCCGCAGGCCATCCGCGACCGCGGCACCCTGCGGGTCAGTGGATCGGTGGATTCGGTTCCACCACTCGGCTTCTACGCCACCGACAATGCCACCCCCATTGGTAGCGAGGTCGACATCGCCCACCTCATCGGTGACGTCCTTGGCTTGAAGGTGGAGCGATCCAACTATGACTGGGCGCAGAACTTCGTCAAGATCGATTCCGGCGAAACCGACCTGTTCATCTCCAACGTCACGGTGACCGAGGAACGCAAGGAGAAGTACGACTTCGCCACCTACCGGCTGGACAACCTCGCGTTGGAGGTGCCGAAGGACTCCGATTGGCAGTTCAAGGAGCGAAAGGACATCGCAGGCAAGAGGATTGGGGTCGACTCCGGTACCAATCAGGAGCAGCTGCTGGTCGACTGGAACGCTCAGAACGTCGCCGATGGGGTGAAGCCGGCAGAGATCGTCTACTTCCAGAACTCCGGCGACTACTACCTGGCGTTGGCTTCACATCGCCTCGATGGATACCTCGGGCCCAACCCAACCGCCGTCTACCACTCGTCGTCGACGAAGGAGACCAAGATCCTGGCCACCTTCTCCGGCGCGGGTGACAAGCTTCAGGGAGAGATCGCCGCATTGACCAAGAAGGACAACGGGTTGATCGAGTCGGTTCAGAAGGCGATCAATCACGCGATCGAAAACGGTACGTACCAAAAGGCGCTCGATCACTGGGGGTTGGGCGGCGAGGCGGTCAAGAGCTCGGTGATCAATCCGCCAGGGCTGCCCAAGACGTCGTGATGGCAGGCATGGCAGTGATGTGCTGCAAGGAGTGTCATGCCGTCGCGAGTCGGAGAGCCAGCATGCTGGGCTTACTGTGCAGGGGGCATAACAGGGGGGACGAAGTCGAAGGTCATTCCGAGCAGCCACACCAGCGCCAGAACCACCGGCAGGTGAAACATGAACTGCAAGAACGTGAATCCGACTAGATCGCGGGCCCTAAGCCCGAGCACCGCCAGGAGCGGCAGCATGAAGAACGGATTGACTAGGTTCGGCAGCGCTTCGGCCACGTTGTAGATCTGAACCGTCCAGCCCAGGTTCATGTGGACATCCGTGGCCGATTGCATGACATAGGGGGCCTCGACCAACCATTTTCCGCCGCCGGATGGGATGAACAGACCCAGCACGACGGTATAGAGGGCGATGACGAGTGCGAAGGCCCCGCCGCCGACGTTCGTGAACAGTTCCGCCAGCAGATCCGAGACCGTCCGGCCGCCGCTGCCTTCTGCCTTGGTGAGGATCGCCGCCATGGCGGCGTACAGCGGAAACTGGACGAGGATGCCGCCTGTGGCTGGAACGGCCTTGGCGACGGCTTGCAGGAACCTGCGTGGCGTGCCGTGCAGGACGAGGCCCAGGATGAGGAAGACCAGCAGATATCCGTTGAGGCTGCTGACGACGGTCAGGACTGGCTTGGTGACCAACTGGGAGATCAACCACCCCAACGTCATCAGGCCCGCCAGCACGGGCAGGACGCGGCTGTACTCAAGCCACTCTCCCGGCCGCGCGCGTGGCGGCACCTCTTCGGTCTGGTCGTCGAGGTCCACGTCCAGATCCTCGGCGGTCTTGATGGCCGCGCCCCGCGGTGCGGAGAAATGCGCAATCACCACGGTCAGCGCGATGAGGATGGCGCATGTGAGCAGGGACTGCCACGTGAAGATCGTGGTGCCGAAGTCGAGAACCCCGGTGATCTTCAGTAGCGCGTCGGGCAGCGAGCTGGCGGTTGCCTGCAGCTGAGCGGCCGAGGAGGACATCCCCAGGGCCCACACCGCACCCAGTCCCATGAAGGCCGCGGCGCCGAGCGCACGGTAGTCCACCCGCAGATCGGTTCGACGTGCGATGGCGCGGGCCAGCAGACCACCGAACACCAGACTGAGTCCCCAGTTCAGGAAGGAGACCGACATGGACAGGAACGCAACGAAACTCACTGCGCTCCTCGCCGACTGGGGCACGCCGGCGAGGCGATCGATCAGGCTGGCCACCGGCGGGCTCGTGGCGACGACGTATCCGGTCAGCACCACCATGGCCATCTGCAGGGTGAAGGCCGTCAGATCCCAGAAGCCGTTGCCGAAGGCGTTGGCAACCGTCTGCGGAGAGGACCCGTTGGCGAGCGCGGCGACGGTGACGAGGACGACACCTGCCAAGGCAACGACATACGCGTCCGGAAACCACTTCTCCGTCCAACTGGCCAGCGACTGGGCGACCCACGCCAAACCCTTCTCGGAGCGAGATTCTTCAGTGGCAGATGTCATTCGGCCGTTCCTCTTCCCTCTCCCCACCCGATACGCCCGGCCATCGGGGCCAGGAGCGGGTGTGGGGAGAGATCACCCCGCACGCGTTGGACGAGGTTCAGTCACTCAGTATCGACGCCAGTGCAAGCGTTGACAACGGAGAACCACGCGCGCCAGTGGCTCGCCTAGGCCCGTCGTGATCGGGACTCGGCGCAGCCAAGTCCTACGCCGTGATCCGCAGTTCTGCGCCCGGATGCGAACTGAGTGTGACGACCACCGTGCCGCTACCCGTTGCGAACGTGGTGTTGGCGTAACCGATGAAACCGTAGTGCCCGTCAATCGTGGATACCGCGGTGATGTCACCGGTTCCAGAGGCACCGGTGTCGAGATTCGCCCAATCGGCGTGCACGGTAACCGCGCAGGAACCGTCGTAGATGCCGGCGTCGTAGTGAATCGCAACGCGGACACCGTCATCGACGCGATCGTCGACCTGCACCGGCGTCACCTGGGCCTCGGCGCTGACGTTTCCGGCACACGTCGGCGACGCCACCACCGGAACTGCACCGAGTTGCGCGAAAGCTTCGGCGTGGGCCGTTGCCACCCATGACCAAGGTGCGGCCAGCGTGACGGCGAGGGATGCGGCCACACGGAATGGGGTCATGCCTGTGTTGTCGACGACCTGCGCGGAAGCGTTAGCGCGCTGAACGGGGAAGCACTCAGAGGTGCTTCCGAGCCTCCCGCTTCGAAAGCCCGCTGAGTTGATCTTCCCGGGCATCGACGAACGCTTGAACCCACGCCGGGTCAGTGCGCGCGTACTGCCGCAGCGCCCACCCGATGGCCTTGCGAATGAAGAAGTCGGTGTCACCGGCGTTCGCGTCGATGGCCAGAGTGAGCAGTGTCAGATCCGTGCGCCGTTTCGAGCCCAACTGCGCGATGATCGCGGTTCTGCGCACCCACAGATTCTGATCAGTCGCCCAGGCAAGCACGATCGGCCCAACTTCGGCGCGGTGGGCCACCAAGATCGGGCCAATCAAGTTGCTAGCGATGTCGTCGACGGTGTCCCACCAACCGCCGGCGATGATCAGTCGGCGGTACAGCGGAATTCTGTCCGGTGTCTGGTGCGTGCGGTAGAGCGGGTGTTTCGCGAGTTCGATTGCGGCGTACCGCTCTTCACGGTGCATTGCGGCGACGAATAGACCCTCGACGGTGTCGTCGAAGGCAGCTGCTGACTCGATGGGGTGCGTGGCGAAGATCGGTCGACAGATCCGACGAACGTCGGGCAGCCGAACGCCGTAGTAGGGGATGTCCGACTTCATGTACTCCTGCATCGCGGGAGCGCGGCTTGGGTCACCAGCGGCGGCCAGTTCACGGCGGATCCTGTCGGTTATCTGGGCAGCGGACACTCTGAGATTCTCCGTTGTCGACGGACGGCTGACCCACCAGACTACGGCGAAAACGGCCTCCGACCAGTGTTGATCGAGGTCTGCATTTCCGACGTGTTAAGAGTTCGCGGGCCTGAGCGCCCCCTCTTGCGCCTCGACGATTCTGGTCATAACGTTCGACAGTAAGCGATCTGTTAAGTACGTCTTAGCGAAATGAGGCACGTGTTTTCTGAACCCACGACTGCCGTGACCGACGTCGACTCTGCGGCCCGTGCCAAGCTCGGAACCCGGCTCCGGCAGGCCCGCGAACGCGCCCGACTGTCGACGCGGGATGTCGCGGCTCGGGCAGGGGTGAGTGCAGGCTTCATCAGCCAGCTGGAGAACGGCAAGTGCGGAGTCTCGGTGGGTGCGCTGAAGCGCATCTCAGCGGCCGTCGGCATCTCGGTGGCCGACCTGCTCTCAGACGAAGCACCCGTTGCGCGACCCGTGTTGCGGGCGCACGAGAGACCCGTCTTCTCCACCGACGTCGGACTGCACAAGCTGCTGCTCTCGCGGCCGCCGATCCAGCAGCTCGAAGTGTATGAGGGCACGTTCGAGGTCGGCGGCTCGACCGGACCCGAAGCGTATGCCCACGACAACGCGCAGGAACTTTTCTACGTGCTCAGTGGCCACATCGAGATCTCGATCGCCTCCCAAACGTTCATCCTTGGACCCCGAGACAGCGTCGAGTACCTGTCGTCGGTTCCCCACCGGGCCGTCAACATCGGTGCGACGCAAGCCCAAGCCATGTGGATCACGTCGCACTTCACCCCGCCGATCGACACGAATCCGCTGAATTCGCTACCCACACACCAGATTAAGGAATGACACCATGGCTACTCCCGACCGCCTGCTGATCACCGGAGGCCACGTCTTCACACCCGCCGGAATCGTTGAACAGCCCGTTCTCATCGAGGATGGCATCATCACCGCGATCGGCGCGGACGCGCTCACCACCACTGATGCCGTCGAGATCGACGCGGCCGGCGGCCTGGTCTCCCCAGGCTTTCAAGACAGCCACATCCATCCGTATCACGCCGGTCTCGACATGATCGCCTGCGACCTGTCCCCGTACGACGGCGCCGACGGCTACCTCACGCGAATAGCCGAGTACGCGGCGGCCAATCCCGAGCTGTCGTGGATCGTCGGCGGAGGCTGGTCGATGGACTCATTCCCAGGCGGGCTGCCCACCGCCGCGGCGCTCGACGCCGTCGTTCCCGACCGGCCGGCGTTCTTTCCCAACCGCGACGGTCACGGCGCCTGGGTCAACACGAAGGCCCTCGAGATCGGCGGTATCGACGATTCGACGCCCGACCCGTTCGACGGTCGGATCGAGCGTGATGCCGACGGCCACGCGATCGGCACGCTGCAGGAGGGAGCCATGGACCTCGTTGCACGGCACACGCCACCGCCGAGCCAGGACGACATGGACGAGGCGCTGAAGATCGCTCAGAAGCAACTGTTCGCCTGGGGCGTCACCGGCTGGCAAGACGCGATCGTCGGCGCCACGAACGGCACCCCCGACCCTCTCGATTCGTACTTGCGTGGCACCGCATCCGGCGTGCTGAAGGCGCACGTCGTCGGCGCGTTGTGGTGGGACCGCAACCGCGGACTCGAGCAGATTCCCGAACTCGTCGAGAAGCGCGAGCGCGCTCTGGCCGCAGGGTTCACGGCGACCACGGTCAAGATCATGCAGGACGGGGTCGCCGAGAACTTCACGGCAGGGATGCTCGAGCCCTATCTCGACGCGTGCGGCTGCCCCGGTGAAAACATGGGCAAGAGCTTCGTCGACCCCACCACGCTCAAGGAGATCGCGGTTCAGCTCGACGCCCTTGGCTTCCAGTTGCACTTCCACGCCCTCGGCGATCGGGCCGTGCGCGAGTCGCTCGACGCGGTCGAGGCCGCCCGAGAGGCCAACGGAGACACCGACCTCCGCCACACGCTGGCACACATTCAGGTGGTTCACCCCGATGACGTCCCCCGGTTCGCCGAGCTCAAGGTGGTCGCCAACATGCAGCCGCTCTGGGCGAGGCACGAGGATCAGATGGACCTCTTGACGATTCCGTTCCTCGGCACCCGTCGGGCCGCGTGGCAATACCCGTTCGGTTCACTGCAGAGAGCCGGGGCGCCGTTGGCCTCGGGAAGCGACTGGCCAGTGAGCACGGCAAATCCGCTGGAGATCATCCACACCAGCGTCAACCGGGCCCACGTCGGTGCGGCCGGCCTGGCCGCTGCACCCTTCCTCGGCGAGCAGGCGCTGTCCCTCGCGGACGCGCTGATCGCACACAGCCTCGGCACGGCCTACCTCAACCACGACGAGCAGCGGTCGGGCAGCATCGAGGTCGGCAAGGCCGGAGACATCGTCATCCTCGACCGCGACATCTTCGCCGCCCCGGTGGCCGAGATCGGTTCAGCCACCGTCGCTTACACCATCATCGGCGGCGAGATCGTCTACGAGGCGACTTCGAGTCTGGTCTCGGCATGAGCATCATGGATGTGACCACCGAAGCCCCCGCCCACGTGACCTCCGCGTCCGGCTCCGTCGAACTGCGCTCGCTCACCAAGCGGTACGGGGACGCCGCTGCCGTGGACGACATCAGCCTCACCGTGCAGGCCGGCGAGTTCCTCAGCCTGCTGGGGCCGAGCGGGTGCGGCAAGACGACGACGCTTCGGTTGATCGGTGGATTCGAGTTCCCCGACGACGGTTCCATCCAGATCTCCGGCAAGAACGTCGAGAACCTGCCACCTCACAAACGCCCGGTGAACACGGTGTTCCAGGCCTATGCGCTGTTTCCACACATGAAGGTCGCCGACAACGTCGCCTACGGGCTGCGGCTCTCGGGCGTGCCGAAGGCGGAGGTCGCCGACCGGGTGAGTCGCGCCCTCGACATGGTGAGGATGACGGCCTTCGCCAGCCGCAAGCCGGCACAGCTCTCCGGTGGCCAACAGCAACGCATCGCTCTGGCAAGGGCTTTGGTGAATCGGCCAGCCGTTCTGCTGCTGGATGAGCCGATGAGCGCGCTGGACCGCAAGCTACGGGAGGAGATGCAGGTCGAGCTGAAGCTGCTGCAGCGTGAACTCGGCACGACGTTCATCTTCGTCACGCACGACCAAGAGGAAGCACTCTCGATGAGCGATCGGGTCGCGGTGATGAAGGACGGACGCATCGAGCAGATCGGCACGGCCTCAAGTGTTTACGACTCTCCGGAGTCGTCCTTCGTGGCGGGGTTCATCGGCAGGCAGAACTCCTTCGCGGGCGCGATCTCGTCCTTCGACAGTGCGGGGGTGCGCGTGCAGACCGCCGGCCTCTCGCTCTACTCCTCACGCCCCACCAAGGGCGGCGTGCCAGCCTCGAGCGGCGCTGAGGTCACCGCGGCGATCAGGCCGGAGTCGGTGGTCGTCAGTTCGTCGCAGTCGGGAGCCCCGGGTCCCGCGTCAGACGGCCCGGTCAACTCCGTCACCGGCACGCTGCTCGGGGTCTCAGAACTCGGCCACAGCCTGCAGTTGGTCGTTCACACGCCGAGCGACGATCAGATCCTCGCCCGTCTGCCCCGCGCAGCCAACCCGCCCACGGAACTCGGTTCGCCCGTGACGTGTTCGTGGTCGGCCGACGCCGTGCGGATCTTCACGTCGTAGCCGCTCGCCCCCCTGCCATCTCTCATCCCGTCGCTTCGCTCGCCCCACAGCTCCCCCGACCCCGACTTGGAAGGCACTTCATGAATCAACACCAGCCCATTCGCGTTCTCGTTCCCGAAGTGTTGAAGAACTCGCTCAGCCGACGAACCTTCCTCGGCGGCACCGCGGCGCTCGGGGTCACAGCGTTTCTCGCCGCGTGCTCCAGTGGGTCGAGTAGCGGCGGCTCGTCATCAGACGGCTTGAACATCTACACCTGGGGTGAGTACGACGACCCCGCCGTGCTGACCGACTTCACCTCGGCCAAGGGCCCCAAGATCACAGTCGACTCCTATGGCTCGAACCCCGAGATGATCGCCAAACTCAGTGCGGCGAAGGGCACGACGGGCTACGACATCTGCGTACCCACCCACTCGAACATTCAACAGATGGCGACCGCCGGGCTGCTCACCGAGCTCGACCACACCAAGCTGCCAAACATGAAGAACCTCAACGCAAAAGTCGTCAACACCGAGTTCGACCCCGGCAACAAGTACAGCGTCTGCAAGGACTGGGGCTCGACGGGTTACGTCTACGACACCACCGTCATCAAGCGCGACCTGACATCGTGGGCTGACTTCCTCGACGCCGCACAGAAGGAGGCATCTGGAAGCACGTCGCTCCTCGAAGACCAGAGCGAGGTCTCGTACACCTACTTCTACGCCAACGGAATCGACGAGAACACAACCGATCCCGCCCACATCGCGGCCTATCGCTCCTTCATCCTCGACAAGATCGCCCCGCACGTGCAAGCCTTCGAGTCGTCGACCAACGCCTCCATCTCGTCCTCGGCCCGCACCCTGATTCACTGCTGGAACGGAGACGCCCGCCTTGGCATACTCGCCAACGCCGAACCCGACAGGTACAAGTGGGTCTGGCCGTCGGAGGGCGCCAACCTCTGGCAGGACAACTGGGCCATCGTCAAGGGCGCACCACACGAAGACGCTGCGTACGAATTCATCAACTACGTGCTCGACCCGGTCGTCTCCCTCAAGGAACTCCTCTACATCGGCTACAACACCGGGATCGAAGGCATCGAGGAGGCAGCCAAGAAGGCCGACATCAAGCGGCCCGACTTGGTCTTCATCAGCGACACCGTCATGAAGAAGCTCGTCTACAGCCAAATGACGTCGGCTGAGGGCACGATCATCGGCATCTACGACGAGCTAAAGGCCGCGGCGGGCAAGTGACCGTCTTGGAGGAACGCCCTGGGCTGGTGCCGAGTGCGGCGGACGGCCAGCCCTCGCGACGACGGCTGCGACTGCCCAACGGACTCGGCGCCCTGCCGATCAGCGTGTGGATACTGCTGTTCTTCATCCTCCCGTTCGGCCTCGTGGTCTGGTACAGCTTCGGTCACAAACCCGGCATCTACACGACCCATGCCAACGACATCCTCTCGTTGGACCGCTACGGCGAGGCTGCCTCACCCGCGTTCTTCGCGATCTTCATTCGCACGCTGAAGATCGCCGTGACGGGAACCGTGCTGTGCCTGGTGATTGCGTTTCCGATGGCCTACTGGATGGCGGTCAAGCTGGCCCCGAAGTGGCGCGGTGTCGTGCTGGGCCTGGTGCTCATCCCGTATTGGACCAACTTTCTCGTTCGCACCATCGGTTGGCAAATTTCGCTGAACCCAACGGGTTTCGTATCGAAGCTGCTGCAATGGGCCAACCTGACCGACGGGCCGCTGCACGTGCTGTACACCTCGGCTGCGGTTCAGCTCGGCGTGGTCTACAACTATCTGCCGCTGATGATCCTTCCGTTGTACGTGGCGCTGGAACGTCTCGACCCGAAGCTGCTCGAAGCCAGTCGCGACCTCGGCGGCACGGCGTGGGACACGCTCTGCCGCATTACGATTCCGCTCGCCGCGCCAGGAGTGACCGCCGGAATGCTGCTGGTGTTCGTCCCACTGATGGGCGACTACATCACCCCCACAGTTCTCGGTGGGGCCAGCGGCAGCATGGTTGGTCAGATGGTGGCCGCCCAGTTCCAGAGCGCGCAAAACTGGGCGCTCGGCGCAGCGATGGCCGTGTTGCTCATGCTGGCCATCTTCGGCACCAGCGCCGTGGTCGGCGGCGTCCTCAAAGTGGCCGGTCGCATCATCACCGCCATGACATCCCTGAAACTCCCATCCAAGGAGCCCTCATGACCGTGGCGGTGACGGGTGCCTCCCGTCGGCACGGGATTCGTCCCGCCGACACGTTCCTGACCGTCTGGGGACTACTGGGTCTGGCGTTCCTCTTCTTCCCGATCGTCGTCATCGTGGTGTTCTCGTTCAACTCCGGGCGCACCCTGCAGCAGTTCGACGGGGTCGGCATGGAGGCCTACGTCGCGGCCCTCAATAATCCGGCGATCACCAACTCGATCATCGTTTCGTTGATCACCGCCACCGGCACCGCCGTAGTCGCGACACTGCTCGGCACCTTCGCCGGGATCGCACTGACCCGTCGGCCCGGCTGGTGGGCGCCCGGGCTGCTGATCCTGCTAGGGCTCGTCATGGTGACGCCGGAGATCGTCAGCGCAATCTCGCTGCTCCCCTGGTTCGTCACCCTCGGTGTCGATGGGGGGCTCGCCGCCTTCAACATCGGTCAGGTGCGCCTCATCATCGCCAACTCGCTCTTCGCAAGCGCTGTCGTCACTTTCATCGTGCGTGCCCGCATGACGGGGATGAACGAGAGCCTCGAAGAGGCGGCCGCCGACCTGTACGCTCCGCCGTTGCGGCGGTTCACCGACATCACGCTGCCCCTCATTCGTCCGGCCGTCATCTCGGGTGCACTGCTCGCCTTCACCCTCAGCCTCGACAACACGGTCGTCTCGTCGTTCGTCTCGGTCGCCGGCTCGACGCCGTGGCCGGTGTACATCTTCGCGTCGCTGAAGGCGTCGCTGCGGCCGGAGATCGCTGCCATGTCCACACTGATGTTGGTACTCACCCTGATCGTGCTCGGCATCGCGGCGCTGATACTCCGCAGGGATCCAACGGGTTCGGGCGGTGGGGCCGCCGGCCTGACGAGCGCGATGGTGGGGCGCTGAGCATGCCACTGGTCAACGGCGATGTCTCCTTCTGGTGGAACAGCATTGGACGGGAGGCCCCGCGGCCTTCCCTGCCGGGTTCCACCCAGGCCGACGTCTGCATCATCGGGGCCGGCTACACCGGTCTGTGGACGGCCTACTACCTCAAGAAGGCAGCACCCCAGTTGCGGATCGTCGTGCTGGAGCAACGCTTCGCGGGCTTCGGCGCGTCGGGCCGCAACGGT
Source organism: Mycobacterium sp. AZCC_0083 (assembly GCF_014202335.1). GTDB lineage: Bacteria > Actinomycetota > Actinomycetes > Mycobacteriales > Mycobacteriaceae > Mycobacterium. Next base: position 434,764 of record NZ_JACHGP010000005.1, read on the forward strand.
GGCTGGCTCACCAACGACATCACGGGCGGTCGCGCCTCCTATCTGAAGTCACACGGACGAGAGTCCGTGGGGCGCTTCCAGACTGCGATGAACGAATCGGTCGATGAGGTCATCCGGGTCACCCACGCCGAGACCATCGACTGCGACCTGATCAAGGGCGGCGAGTTCACCGTTGCCACGAACGCCGCCCAGCAAGCCCGCTTGGTGAGCGCCGCCGCCGAGGCCCAAACGTGGCCGATGACCGATGTCGAGCTCCTGAGCGCGGCAGAGGCCACGGCACGCATCAACGTGCACGGTACGACGGGAGCGATGTGGCACCCGCACTGCGCACGGCTGCACCCGGCCAAGCTCGCCTCGGGGCTCGCCCGGGTCGTCGAATCGCTCGGAGTCGAGATCTTCGAAGGCACGCGGGTTACCGAGATCCGCCCGCACCAGGCAGCGACGACGTTTGGCACGGTCACGGCCGACACGATCGTCAGGGCGACAGAGGGTTTCACCGCGCAGATCGACGGCCTCCGGCGTACGTGGCTACCGATGAACTCCTCGCTCATCGTCACCGAACCCCTACCGGCCGAGACCTGGGCACAGATCGGGTGGAACGGCTACGAGACGCTCGGGGACCAGGCCCACGCCTACATGTACGCCCAGCGCACGGCTGATGACCGCATCGCCATCGGCGGTAGAGGAGCTCCGTACCGCTATGGCTCGGGCACCGACGTCGACGGAGCGACCGACCCGAAGACCGTCGACCTCTTGCGCACCATCCTGACCCGGTTCTTTCCCTCGACGGCTTCGGCGTCGGTGGAGCACGTCTGGTCGGGAGTGCTTGGCGTTCCGCGTGATTGGTCGGCGACGGTGGGACTCGATCCCTCGACTGGGCTCGGCTGGGCGGGCGGTTACGTGGGGACCGGCGTTACGTCGACCAACCTCGCGGGCCGCACCCTGCGCGACCTGATACTGAAGTCCTCGTCGCCGCTCACCGAACTACCGTGGGTCAACCACCAGGTGCGCAAGTGGGAACCGGAACCCCTGCGGTACATCGCCGTCCAAGCCATGTATGCGGCCTACTACGCCGCCGACCGGGCAGAGTCGCGCGGCCGACGCAACACCTCTCCGATCGCGACGATGGCCGACATCGTCTCGGGCCGGGGGCACTGAAGCCGCCCGAACTGCAGTGCAGGCGATAGTCTCTCGCGTCGTGTCACGCGGTGCGTCAGTTCGCTTTGTCGAATCGCTGGCGTTGCCGGACCCCATATGCCGCTGCCTTCACGGGCCTCGTCATCCTCCAAACCCGATCCCAGGGCGCCACCCAAGGTTGCGACCGCCGCCGCCAGCCAGGCCATCATCAGAAGGGTCGAGAGGCCGACGGGATGGCCGATGGTGTCAGCGACCAGTTGCGGCGGAAGCGTCCACCATGCGGTCAGCAGCAGCAGGACGAACAGCCCGATGTGGAGGATGGCGACGCCGATCGTCGGGGTGACCACCGTCGCTACGTTGTACAGCGCCGCGCGTTCACGTTCGCCGGCCGAACGTGGCCTTTCCCATAGTTCGTGGTCGAGGATGAGCCACGCGATCATTGCCGTGCTCGCCAAGATCGTGGCGGCGCCCAACCGCCACGGACCCATGGTGGCCGACAGCTGCCAAATCGTCGGATACGCAAGGCTCACGGCTCCCGCGGCGAACGCCGCCATCAACACCTTGTACAAACCAACGGCCAATCGCCATGGGCGGTTGGCGTAGACGATGCCCGTCAGAAGCTGCAGACGGGAAAGCACCGTCCGCACGGTCCGTCAGCGCACTGGGAAGCGATTCAGAAAGGCGTTCGGCGATCAACGCCGGGACACCGGGATCGGCGATCAGCAAGATTGATGACAGGGCGCCAGTCATTGGGTCTGGGATACCCGTACCCGCTTACGTGAAACGTCCCTGGTGGCCGTGCTGGGCACCAGCACGGCATCAATACTCCGCCGCCGACCGCCGCCGATCAGGTCCCGAAGTACTCGTGGATTTGGCGGATTGCCATGGATCCTTCGCCGACCGCGGACGCCACCCGCTTGACCGAACCACTACGGACGTCGCCCGCCGCGAACACACCGGGCCGGCTGGTTTCCAGCATCATCGGCCGACGCTGCGTTCGCCCCTGACCGCCGTCGGTGTCCGAATACAGAGCTGCCGGACCGGTCGGCACGAAGCCGCGGTCGTCGAGTTCGATGGCGCCGGCGAGCCACGCGGTATTCGGATCCGCGCCGATGAAGACGAACAGGGCGCGGGCCTGGATCGAATGGCGCTCACCGGTCCGTTTGTCCTCAGTGACCACGGTGCTGAGTTCACCGTCTCCGTGCACCTCTCCGATCTCGGTACACGACAGGACCGTCACGCGGGTGTGCCGGTTGATCTGGTCGACGAGATATCGGGACATGCCCTTGTTCAGGTCGTCGCCGCGGATCACCACATACACCCGGGAAACCCGCGACGCGAGGAAGATCGCTGCCTGACCGGCGGAGTTACCACCCCCCACGACGACGACTGGACCGGCGCCACACATCAACGCCTCTTGAAAGGTGGCGGCGTAGTACACGCCATTGCCCTCGTTCGATTCGATCCCCGGTACGGCGAGCTTTCGATACCGCGCTCCGGTGGCCAGCACCACCGCCCTGGCCACCACCGACCCGCCGTCCGCGAGCGTCAACCGGTGGTGCCCGCCGTCGGATTCCAGCCGGGTGACCTCCGCGGAGACCATGATCCGCGCGCCGAACTTGCCGGCCTGCAGGACGGCCCGTTCGGCCAGGTCGGCGCCCGATATGCCGCCAGGGAATCCGAGGTAGTTCTCGATCCTCGATGACGTCCCGGCCTGCCCGCCGGTTGCGATCCGCTCCATGGCCGCGGTGATCAGACCGTCCGAGGAGCCATACACCGCCGCGCCAAGCCCGGCCGGACCGGCGCCCACCACGACGACGTCGGCCTCGTCGGGCACTGTGTCGGGTACCGGTAGTCCGACCCGGCGGGCGAGCTCGGTGTTGGTCGGGTTGCGCAGCACCTCACCGCCCCAGATCACCACCGGGGTGTCTTGGGGCGATACTCCGAACCGGTGCAGCAGCCGGGCGGCGCGCTTGTCACGTTCCAGGTCGATCCATCTGTGCGGTAACCGATTTCGCGCAGCGAATTCGCGCAACCGCACCGTATCCGGGTCATAACAGGAGCCGATGATCCTAAATCCGGTTCCGCCCTGGATGAGCAGCGAGCGGCGTACCAGGTACGCGCGCATGATGAGGTCACTGAGCACCGGATCGTGGGCGACCAGGGCCCGCACCCGCTCGGTCGGTACCACGAGTACTTCGCCGGGTTCCATCACTTCGGCGGTGTAGAACGCGGCTTGACCTTCGAGGTCGCCGACCTCCCCGAGGAACCGCCCTGGGCCATGTACCCGGATCACGCGCCGATTGCCCATGTCGTCGGTGGTGGCGACGGCGACCTTGCCGGACAGGATCACGAAGAAGTAGTCGGAGCACTCGCCCTCGCGGACAAGCGTTTCGCCGATGTCGACGGCACGCCGGGCGGCGCCTGCCTCGAGGCTGGCGATCTGATCGTCGGACAGTCGCGGGTACGCACCGTAGACGTCGGGGGTTTCCGCCAGCGGAGTCGAGGCGGGCTGGTCGGTGACGACCTCAGACATAGTTCTCGTGGACGTAGCACCACCGCCACGCCGGTCCCGGCTCCATGGACTGCACGATCGGGTGGCCCACGGTGTGCGCGTGCGCGCGGGCATGCCGCATGGGCGGCGAGTCGCAGCAGCCGACATGTCCGCACGTCAGGCACAGCCGCAGATGCACCCACGGTGTGCCGAGCCGCAGACATTCCTCGCAGCCGTTCGTGTGCGGGCGCACCTGGCGAATCGCCGCCACGTGTGGATCCGTAGCTACTGATGTCATGACCGTGCACCCTTCGCGCTGTTCGCCGACAATGACTGGTCCAGCCAATTGCGCAGCGCCGCAACGGGGGCGGCACCTGCCTGTCGCCCAAGCACTTCCCCGTGATCGAGGAGTAGCAGCGTCGGCACCGCCTGCACCGAGAACCGCTGCGAAATCTTCGGTGCCTTGTCCACGTCGACCTTGACCAGTTTGAGTTGTCCGGCGCGTTCTCCTGCGAGCTGCTCGAGTGCCGGACTCACCATGCGGCACGGTCCACACCAGGTCGCCCACAGATCGACGAGTACTGGAACCGCGGACTTTTCGGCAACGTCAGCGAAGTCCTCGTCGCCGGCCGCCGCGATCCACGGCAGCCACTGGTGACAATTGGCGCACCGGGGCTTCCCCGCGGCGACCGCGGGTACCCGGTTGCGTTTCCCGCAGTGCGGGCACGTCAGGATGTCTGTTTCCATGGCGCCTCCTCCGTCAGGCCGCCAGGGCCGGTTCCAAATAGCCCACGCCGAGTTCGCCGTTCTCCACGGCGACGCGAATCTTGCCACCGCCCGCAATGTCGCCGCTTAGCAACGCCCGGCCGATCTTGGTCTCCACCTCGTGGGCGATGTAGCGGCGCAGCGGCCGCGCCCCGTACACCGGATCGTAGCCATGTTCGGCGATCATCCGTCGCGCGTCCGGGGAGATGTCGAGTTCGATTTGCCTTTCCGCCAACCGATCCCGCAGCTCGGCCAGTTGCAGCTCGACGATCCGCTCGATCTGCACCATCGACAGCGGGGTGAACAGCACGATGTCGTCGACGCGGTTGAGGAACTCGGGCCGGAAGTGTCCGCGCAGCTCGGCCATCACCCGGTCGCGCGCGTCGGGCGTGATCTCGCCGTCCGCGGTGACGCCGTCGAGCAGATGGTGCGAGCCGATGTTGGAGGTCATGATGACCACCGTGTTGCGGAAGTCGACCTGCCGTCCCTGTGCATCGGTGAGCCGGCCGTCGTCGAGCACCTGCAGCAGAGTGTTGAACACATCGGCGTGCGCCTTTTCGATCTCATCGAGCAGCACCACCGAGTACGGCTTGCGACGCACCGCCTCGGTCAGCTGGCCGCCCTCCTCGTAACCGACGTATCCCGGTGGCGCACCGACCAACCGGCTCACAGTGTGCCGCTCCTGGTACTCGCTCATGTCGAGCCGGACCATGTTGTCCTCGCTGTCGAACAATGCGGCGGCCAGCGTCTTCGCGAGCTCGGTCTTACCGACCCCGGTGGGTCCGAGGAAGATGAACGAGCCGATCGGGCGGCGCGGGTCGCGGATACCGGAGCGGGCTCGAATCACCGCATCGGCGACCAGCTGGACCGCCTCGTCCTGGCCGATCACCCGCTCGTGCAGTATTTCGTCGAGCCGCAGCAGCTTCTCCCGTTCGCCCTCCTGCAACCGCGCGACCGGGATGCCGGTCCATGCGGCCACGATTTCGGCGATCTCGTCTTCGGTGACGACCTCACGCAGCAGCGGCTGTTCGCCCTGTTTGGACATCAGCTGTTCCTCGGCCGCGTGCAGTTTGCGTTCCAGCTCGGTGATTTGGCCGTAGCGCAGTTCGGCGGCCCGGTTGAGGTCGTAGTTGCGTTCGGCCTCCTCGGCCTCGTGCCGGAGCTGCTCGAGCTGCCCGCGCAGTTCCTGCACCCGCCGGATGGCCTGCCGTTCGGCATCCCACTGGGCGTGCCGGGCATCTGCCTCCGCTCGCAGATCGGCCAATTCCTTGCGTAGCTCCTCCAGACGGGACTTGCTGGCTGCGTCGGTCTCCTTGGCCAACGCCGCCTCCTCGATCTCCAGTCGGGTGACTCGACGGGTGATCTCATCCAACTCAGCTGGCATCGAGTCGATTTCGGTGCGCAGCCGGGCACAGGCCTCGTCCACCAGGTCGATGGCCTTATCGGGCAGAAACCGGTCGGTGATGTAGCGGTGCGACAGCGTGGCCGCCGCCACCAGCGCCCCATCGTGAATCCGCACACCGTGAAAGACTTCGAGGCGCTCGCGCAGGCCGCGCAGGATCGAGATGGTGTCCTCGACGTCAGGTTCGTCGACCAGCACGGTCTGGAACCGGCGCTCCAACGCGGCGTCCTTCTCAATGTGCTTGCGGTATTCGTCCAGGGTGGTGGCGCCGATCATGTGCAACTCGCCGCGGGCAAGCATCGGCTTGAGCATGTTGCCGGCGTCCAGCGACCCTTCCGTCGCCCCGGCGCCGACCACGGTATGCAACTCGTCGACGAACAGCAGAATTCGGCCCTCGCCGGCCTTCACCTCTGATAGCACCGCCTGCAGCCGTTCCTCGAACTCACCGCGATACTTCGCACCTGCCACCAGCGAACCCATGTCGAGGGAGAATATTGTCTTGTCCCGCAGGCCTTCCGGAACATCGCCGCGCACGATCCGCTGGGCCAGCCCCTCCACGATCGCCGTCTTGCCGACGCCGGGGTCGCCGATCAGCACCGGATTGTTCTTCGTCTTGCGGCTCAGGATCTGAATGACCCTGCGGATCTCGGCGTCTCGGCCGATCACCGGGTCCAGCTTGCCCGCACGGGCCTCGGCAACCAGGTCGCGGCCGTACTTCTCCAGGGCCTCGTAGGCGGCCTCCGGCGATGCTGAAGTGACCCGCTGGTTGCCGCGGACCTTGGTCAGCACGCCGAGGAACGATTCCCGAGTCACGCCGTGGGAGGCCAGGATCCGTCCGGCGGCGGTCGCCGAACCTTCCTCAGCAAGGGCGATGACGAGGTGTTCCACCGACACGTAGTCGTCCTTGAGCCGCTTGGCTTCCCGTTCGGCGGCCTCCAGCAGGTTCGCCAGGCGCCTGGTGACGGAGACCTGGCCCGGCGCGGCACCCGGGCCGCTCATCCTCGGCCGGCGGTTCAGCTCGCGTTCCACGTCTGCGCGCAATGCCGCGGTGTCGGTGCCGGCCTGATCAAGCAGCCGCGGTACCAGGCCCTCGGGCTGGTCGATCAGCGCCATCAACAGGTGTTCGCCGTCGACCTCGTTCTGACCCATCCGGGTCGCAATGCTCTGCGCTTCGGCCAACGCCTCCTGTGACTTCTGCGTCAGCTTGTTGATGTCCACCGTGATGTCCTCCTTCGGCGAGAAGTCGATTCCAGCTCTTCGATGTGGTCGAGCAGGTCGAGTACCAATCCGATCGCCGCATAGTTCAGTCCCAGCCCGGCCCTCAACCGTTGGATGCGGCCGACTGTCACCAGCGCAGACGGCTCGAACCAGATATCGCCGCGGGCATCCTGCCGGCATGCGAGCAGGCCCAGCGCCACCAGTCGGCGCACCATGTCGGGATGCAAGCCGCAGCGTGTGGCGAAGTCGTCGAGCTGCATTCCTGGCCGCCGCACCAAGACATATCGTGAGGCGGTCATCGTCCCCTCCTTGGGTCGAAGGTGGACTCGGCCGCTAGTTGCTCGAACAGCTCGCGTTCCCGAGCAGTGGGTTTCGGTGGCACCATCACCTTGATTTCCGCGTAAAGGTCGCCAGCGGCACCGTGCGGGTTGGGCATGCCTTCACCGCGCAGCCGCAAGCGCCGGCCGGTCGAAGACCCCTCCGGCACCTTGACTTTCGCTTCGCCGCCGGGAGTCCGGATGGCGACGGTGGTTCCCAGCACCGCCTCCCACGGCGACACCGGCAGATCGACGGTGATGTCGCGGCCGTCGAGCCGGAAGCGGGGCTGCGGCTTGATGCGCACCCGCAGGTACAGATCTCCTGCCGGTCCATCGCCGCTGCCGCGGCCTCCCTCTCCCGCCAGCCGTATCCGCTGACCGTCGACGACGCCGGCGGGAATGTTCACTCCGTAGTCGCGGCCACCTATTGAGAGCTGCCGTTTGCCGCCCCGGTAGGCCTCCTCGACGGTCAGCTCGAGCACTGCTTCCTGGTCGGCGCCCGGAATCGGCCCGAATCCGCCACTGCCGCTGAACATGTCGCCGAAGAGGTCTTCGATGTTGATGCCGCCGGCGCCGCCGAAGCCCTGGCCGTAGCGGACCCGAGCACCGGAGGGCCGTCCGCCGCGGAAGCCACCAGCACCGGCGCCCACACGCTCTTCCCAGTCCTCGGGAACCTTGTTGAAGTCTTCGCCGAATCGGTCATAGCGTTTGCGGGTTTCGGGGTCAGTCAGCACATGGTAGGCCTCGTTGATTTCCTTGAACCGATCCTCGGCCGATGGATCCTTGTTGACGTCGGGGTGATACTTGCGGGCCAAGGTGCGGAACGCCTGCTGGATCTGATCGGCGGTCGCATCCCGCGAAACCCCGAGCACTTGGTAGTAGTCGCGGGCCACGGAGCATCACTCCCCGCGTCGGCTAACCACCACGGCCGCCGGGCGCAGTTGCCTCGAACCGTCGCCGTAGCCGGGTCGAACGACTTCGACGACCGTCCCGGGTGTGGTGTCCGGCTGGTCCACCACACCGACCACCTCGTGGCGCTCCGGGTCGAACGGCACCCCCGCCTGCGCGTCGCGCGGATAGCCGAACTGCTCGAGGACCTGTAGCGCTTGTTCGAGAATGCCTCGCAGGCCATCGAGGACCGCGTCGGACTGGTCACCAGCGTGACTGATCGCCCGCTCCAAGTTGTCCACGATGGGCAGCCACGCGCCGGCCACCCTGGATCGTTCCGTTGTTCGTTCGCGATCCAGTTCGCGGGCATATCGCTTGCGCAAGTTGTCCAGATCTGCCACGGCACGCCGCCATCGGTCCTCGAGCTTAGCCAGTTCCTTGTCCGAATCGTGTTGGTGGGCAACCGTTCCTGACGGACTTTCGTCTACTCGGCCGTCGTCCTCTTCGGTCTTGGACTGCTCTGCGTGGCTGACCATTGCCGGTCAGCCCCTGTCGAACTCGGCGTCGACCACATCGTCGTCACCGACAACAGAGCCCTGCCCGTTACCGGTCGGTTGCCCGTTGCCGCCGCCGGACGGCATGGGTTGTAGCCCATAGAGCACTTGTTGCAGCTCGGACGTCAGGGACTGCACCCGGTCCATCGGTGCGTCTTCCTTGACGGCTTGTCGCGCATCGGCGACCAGCATCTCGGCGCGTGCCCGATCGTGCGGCGCCGCCGAATCGCCCAGTTCGGCAAGCCGACGCTCCACCTGGTATGCCGCCGAGTCGAGGGCGTTGCGCGCCTCGACGGCCTTGCGCAGTTGCTCGTCTTCGCGGCGATTGGCCTCGGCCTCGGCGAGCATCCGGTCCACCTCGCTCTTGTCGAGGTTGGACTGCTCGCTGATGGTGATTCCCTGCTCTGCACCGGTGTCCTTGTCGCGTGCCGTGACGTTCAGGATGCCGTTGGCATCGACGTCGAAGGTGACCTCGATCTGCGGTTCACCCCGGGGTGCGGGACGGATGTTCTCCAGCTTGAATCGACCGAGCGCCCGGTTGTCTTGGGCGAGCTCCCGTTCACCCTGCAGTACGACCACATCCACGGCCGGCTGGTTGTCCGCCGCGGTGGTGAACACCTCGCTGCGCCGCGCCGGGATGGTGGTGTTGCGCTCGATGATCTTGGTCATCAGCCCGCCTGCGGTCTCGACCCCCAGCGACAACGGGGTGACGTCGAGCAGCAAGACATCGGAGACCTCGCCCTTGAGCACACCGGCCTGGATCGCGGCGCCGAGCGCGACGACCTCGTCGGGGTTCACGCTCATGTTGGGGTCCTTGCCGCCGGTGAGCCGGCGCACCAAGGCCTGGACTGCGGGGATCCGGGTGGAACCGCCCACCAGGATCACCTCGTCGATGTCGTTTGCGCTCACCTTGGCGTCGCTCATCGCCTGCTTGACCGGGCCCATCGTTCGCTCGACCAGGTCCGCGGTGAGATCGTCGAACTTCGATCGCATGATCGTGGTGGTCAGATGCTTCGGTCCGCTTGCGTCGGCGGTGATGAACGGCAGATTGACCTGGGTCTGCGTCACCGACGACAGTTCGACCTTGGCCTTCTCGGCCGCCTCGAAGAGCCGCTGCAACGCCTGCGGATCCTTCCGCAAATCGATGTTGTCCTCACGCTGGAACTCATCGGCGAGGTAGTCGACGAGGCGGCGGTCGAAGTCATCGCCACCCAGGTGCGAATCGCCGGCGGTGGCACGGACCTCCACCACCCCATCACCCACGTCGAGCAGGCTGACGTCGAACGTGCCGCCGCCGAGGTCGAAGACGAGCACCGTTTCGTGCCCCTTCTTGTCCAGCCCGTAGGCCAGCGCCGCAGCCGTGGGCTCATTGATGATGCGCAGCACGTCGAGGCCGGCGATGCGGCCGGCATCCTTGGTGGCGTTGCGTTGGGCGTCGTTGAAATAGGCCGGAACGGTGATCACCGCTTCCTTGACCCGCTCGCCGAGGAACTTGCCTGCGTCGTCGACCAGTTTGCGCAGCACCTGAGCGCTGATCTCCTCGGGCGAATACTTCTTGCCGCGTACGTCGAACCGGGCGGCGCCACCGTCGCCCTCGACTACGTCGAAGCTGACCGCCTTGGCTTCTTCCGATATCTCGTCGAAGCGGCGGCCGATGAATCGCTTGGCCGAATAGATGGTGCCCTTGGGGTTCATGATCGACTGGCGCCTGGCAAGTTGCCCCACCAGGCGCTCGCCACCTTCCGTGAACGCCACGACCGAGGGCGTTGTGCGCGCTCCTTCGGCGTTGGGGATGACGATCGGTTCCCCGCCCTGCCAGGCGGCGATCACCGAGTTCGTGGTCCCGAGGTCGATGCCTACCGCTGTTGCCATCGTCTCTTCCCTTCGGTTGTCACTGGTCAGGGTTGGCAGCGCACGGCCCCAACCTCGTCCACATCACGGCCCGCGGATCGCTGGCTTCTCCCATGTTGCGAACGCGTTTCACGGAAGCGCCGGCAACCGCTGGCCGTCGCGCACTCGTCGTAATCGCTTCCCAATCAAGGAGTCTGGCAATCAGCAGGAACCGTCGCATGCGCCCGGACAGCCGAAATTCGCGGTTCCGATTCGTCCTGGCAGCACCACGAGGTCGATACGACGAGCACTGTCGGACCGGTAATACGATTCGGGATCGCCAGCGGTGGGTATGCCGTCGCAGTAGCGCGTCAACAGACGCTCCGACGTGGCACGCGAGGGAGTTGCCAAGCACGGCCACTCGAACGTGACGGTGGATCGCTTAGCCCACGAGGACGCAGCATGGAAGCCGGACAGGTTTCGTCAGGGAGTTTGGCCACTCTCTCGCACATCGCGTTTAGTGATCGCGACGTCGGCGAGATCTTCCGGGATGCCACGGTCGCCGTCGGCAACCTCTCACAGTGTCAGGTCGTGTCCAGCTACCGGTCCGTGGACGGCGGATTCGTTCGCTTCCCACCCTCCCAACCCGAGCATCCCGAAATCGAACGGCAGCTTCGCGAGTGCGGCTGCGATGGGCACGTCGACGTTCAAGACGGGTGGGGGTGGGCGCTTCCGCTGACTCACCTAAGCACCGTCAAGGGTTGCCTGGTGCTTGGTGCCCTCAGTGCACCGCCTGAAAATCAGATCCTGCTGCTGACAATCCTCGCCCAACAAGCCGGCGCTGCCTTGGCATACGTCGCGATGCACGAGCGCGACATCGGCTACACCGGGCAGCTGGCACAGACGAACACCGATCTGGAGGAAACGAATCGCGATCTCGCCACCACGGTTTTGCGGTTGCAATGGCAAACGAACATGCACGAGGTTCTGAGTGCGGCGGTAGCGGCGGGAATGGGCGAGCAGGGCATCGCGGAAGCGTTGTTTGGTCTGACGGCATTGCCGGTCGGGCTCGAGGACAGGTTCGGCAACCTGCGTTGCTGGGCCGGACCCGGACAACCCCACCCCTATCCCAAACAGACACCCAACGAGCGTGATCAATTGCTGCACCACCTGGCGGCACAGAACGGTCCCGCGCGGATCGGGAGCCGGGTTTTCACGCTCGTCCAGCCCAGGACCGAGATCCTCGGGGTCCTGGTATTGCAGGATCCGGATGACACGGTGACCGAGGACAGCATGTTCGCCCTGCGCTACGGCACCGTGGTGTTGGCGCTGGAGCTTTCCCACGAGCGAAATCTTGCCGAGGCCGCGCTCCACCTCCGCCGCGAATTGGTCGACGATCTGTTGGCCGGAACCGACCGGGACGGCGCCTACGCCCGGGCCGATGCACTGGGCCATGACCTGCGACGCCCGCACTACGTGGTGGTGGTGCAAGCCGCCGATCGCGCGGAGAGTGCGCTGGCAACCGCCGCCGGGGACGCTGCGACCGCGTTGCATCTGAACTACTTGCAGGGACGCCACGAGGGCCTGGTCGTTCTGGTCACCGGCGGCCGCCCCGAGCCGCGCGCGTTGCACCACGCAATCAGTGAGAGGCTCGGGAGGGCGACCAGCGTGATCGGAATCGGCACTCGCTGCGAAGTACCCGATGACTTGCCGCAGTCCTTCATCAACGCCCGTCGCGCCATGAACATCCGGCTGCGCTCGGCCAATCCGGAAGGCGCAGCGGCGTTCGACGAACTCGGTTTCTACCGCCTCATCGACGCTGCCCACGGCGGCGGTGCGGTCGAAGCCTTCGTGCGCGAATGGCTGGGCGCGCTGCTGGACTACGACGAGAGCAGGAACTCCGAACTGGTCCTGACTCTCAGCGATTATCTGGAATGCGGTGGAAACTATGACGAATCCGCAGCCGCACTACACATCCATCGCAGCACGCTGCGCTACCGGCTGGCACGCATCGCTGAACTCACCGGCCACGATCTCCACAAGGTCGATACCCGATTCAACCTCCATGCAGCGACGCGGGCGTGGCGATTCCTCAACCTCGATGCCTGACCGCAGCCCGGCTAACGGATGTCTAGAGTGGGCCGTTGCCCGATTCACTCACGGTGATCTTCTTTGACCTCGTGCTTTCCGCTTTCGGCACATAGACTTTCAGCACGCCATACGCCAAAGATGCCTCGATGTCGCCATCCCGCAGGTAGCCCGGCAACGTGACACGAAACTCGAACTCACCGACCCTTCGTGTACGGCGGCGGAACAAGCCCTCGCGCTTGCGCTCCTTCAACTCGCCGGTCACCACCAATTCGTTGCCGTTCAGCGTGACATCGACGTCTTCGCGCCGCACCCCTGGGAGCTCGACCTCGATGATGTAAGCGCTGTCGGTTTCGACAATATCGGCCGCGGGCGCCCAGGCACCCTCACCCGTGAGTCCACCGAACACCGACTGCGCAAACCGATCCATCTCGGAATAGAGATTCTCGAACTCGCGCAACGGGTGCCACCTGTCCGCCTGGCTGGCAGAACGTTGCAGTGACAATGTCATTTCACTTCCCCTCTCCGTTCATCAGTGGTTGTCATCAGAGAACGCGGTTACGACAGCGTGCAGACCGATGGACATCAGAACACCAGACGAAAGAGCGTGAACACTTGATTCCAATGCTCGGTCGACGGGTTGGACACCGTCGCGTCCACCACGCGAAACGAACGGGCCAACGCGATACTCAACCCGCCGAACAACTCTGGCAACAGAGCCTCCGCATCCTCCGCGAACGTGACGTCCCCGGGTGGTAGTCGGACTACCTGGCGCAACAGTTCACGGATCTCCTCGGCCTCCTCCAGCTTGTCGAATTCGCGCATGCGCTCCTGGACGCCCTTGGTGATCGGAAGATCCTGCGCCACAATCACATCACGCCCGTTCCACTTAGCCGAGTTGCGCGCCGCGATGGCAATGTCATCGATCTGCTCGTCGACGAACTCCCGAAATCGACGGACGTCGTTTCTGTCGACCTTGATGCTTGCGACCGAGCGAAAGAACCGTTCGAACAATGGAATACCCGACGAATGGGTCACACGTTACCTCCGTTCCAACGCTCCAGACCCGCCCGGACGGGTCCCACTCAACGTTGGCATGCCGTCGGTGACACCGAATCGGACCCGCAGGCGCAATCTCGCCGGGCTGGTTCGGCCCAACAGGTCAATGGCACCCAGGGAACGCACGTCGGACGATGTAGCGACAGTCAGCTCTAGGTAGGGGCGCGCTCTGCGACCGTGAGCGTGATCTGTTGGGTCTCCGCTCCGCGGAGCACGGTCAACTGGACGCGGTCACCCGGTTTGAGGCCGCGAAGTGCCGCTATGAGCTCCTCTGCCGTCGCGGTGTCCCGGCTGTTGAAACTCGTGATGATGTCGCCCGGTTGGATGCCTGCCTCCGCTGCCGGACTTGGCGTCTCGACCTGCATGACGACCACACCACTGGTGCGGTTGATTCCCAGCAGCCGCGCGATTTCTGGGGTCAAGGTGGCGGGCTGAACACCGATATACGCGTGGCGGGCGGCACCGGTGGCCAACAGCTGGTCGGCGACGTCGACGACGGTCGCAGCCGGGATCGCGAACCCGAGGGCTACCGCACCCGCCGCCGGCGGAATGTAGGCCACGCTCATCCCGACGACGTCTCCTTGCGCATCGAGTACCGCACCCCCAGAGTTACCCGGCGAGATGGCGGCGTCGGTCTGGATCAGGTCGACCAGCGGTGCGCCGGTGGCAGCCGACCCGGGAATCTGACGGTGCAGTCCCGAGATGATGCCGGATGTGACTGTGGCCTCGAATCCCAGCGGGCTGCCCAGAACTACGGCCTGTTCACCGACCTGCGGCAGCGGCTTCTGAAATGTCGCAGCAGGCAGGCCGTTACGGTTGGCCTGGATGACGGCGACGTCGGCAATCTCATCGGCGCCACGAACCTTTGCCGGCACCTGCTGCCCGTCGGCGAGGGCTACGGTGACGTCCTGCGCGCCTGCGACCACGTGGGCATTGGTGACGATCGTGCCGTCGTTCCCATAGACGATGCCGCTGCCAAGGCCGCCCTCGGTGAGCACAGTGACCACCGAGGGCTCAACCCGTCGGACCAGTGCCGGTAGATCCGCGCCGGCCGCCGTGACTGGGGCCGTCGAGCCGGGGGGTGCCGCCGGAGTGCTGGTCGAGTCGGAGTTGGTCGAGCTGCTGCATGCGGCCAGGAAAGTGACCATGACGGCGAGCAGCCGCAGTATCCAAATCCCGGGCCGTAGGGTCGACGATTGGTGCATCAGCTCAGCGCCTCCGTCTCCACTCGACTTCACTGCCGGTTGCCGCGGCCCAGCACTCCGCTAGGCCGCATCCCTGCGGAATCGGCACGCACCCAAACCAATTCGGGTCGTGTGGCCATCAACCGCAGGCGACCGCTTGTATGAGAACCTTCCACCTCAATGCCGTCATCCACATGGTCCTGTCGGTCCCAAGCCCGACGCACGCACCTGGCCTGACAGGCTGAGGAGAGACTCACCGGCCTGTCCACCTTCGAGTCGGTGGTTGGGGTCAAACCACTTCGCCGGTTACAGGTGGCGGTCCCGCTGGCGTGCGAAGTCGACCCGCCCTGGCAAGTTCGACCTGCTGGATCAATTCGGTCAGAAGGGCAGCCGGTCCAACGTTGGCAGTCCCGACCGAACTAGCCAGGGCACTTCGAAGTCTTGCCTGCAGGCACTACCAGTCGTTTCCCAGCTGTCAGGTGCGCCGATGAAATGCTTGGTCGATCATTCCGAGGTTGCGAAGACTCTGGCCCGAAACTGTCCTGGCAGACCGAAGAAAATAGGTTCTGTTTGTGCTCGACGAGGATGCTCGCTGGCATCGTGAGTGGACTGCGGCGCTGTTGCGGCACATCGTCGACGACAACACCGCCAATGCCGAGGTGGTGTGGGGCTGGATCGAGAAGTGGAGTCCGCTGGCGTCCGAGGCACTGGAGGCCTATGCCGGCGTCACCGCGGAGGCGCCCGCGCCGTCCGACCCGAGCGCGATGGCGGCCCGCATCACCGACGAGGTGTCGCGTGAGTTGGACGCGGCGCTGAAGCGCGCTGACGAGTGAGTGGATCACCCGGCGAGCTGCACGAGCCACATCCGACGGGCGGTGCCAAACCATTGGACGCCTGGACCACCTTCGGCGCATATCGCCCGCGGCCTACCCCATTGGCCACGAACCCAAATATCGCATATCCACGCAACGTCGGTGCAACGCCGTGAGGGCCTCGGCAACCGGTGGGTCCTCGATATGTCCGACACAGTCCAGGAAGAACGTGCGCGTGCCCAAATTGGTTCGGGTAGACCACGATTCAATACGGGCGTGCTCGACCCCGCGGACCGCTAGCTCCGGCAGGACCGACACCAGCGCCTCCGAGGCGTTGTCGATGCACAGCACCACCGATGTCCGGTCGGCACCGGTGCGGGCCGCCGGCAAGCCCGGTGGGCCGACCAGGACGAATCTGGTGCGCGAGCGTTGGTCGGCGATATCGAAAGCGAATAGCGGCACTCCATACCGTGCGGCGGCCAACTCGGTACTGACCGCGGCATCGGCGCGAAAGTGCGAAACGGCATGCGCCGCAGCCGCGTTGGAGTCAGCTGGTACCACACGCGCCTTGGGCAGGTGCGCCGCCAGCCAGTGCCGCACCCGGGCGGCCTCGACTGGAAACGCTGCCACGGTCTTGACGTCGGCCGCTGTGAGGCCGCGCTGCACCACAATGGCGAAGTCGATGTCAAGGGTCAGTTCGGCGAAGATCTGCAGTGGCGTCCCGGTCGCCAGGCTGTCCAGCGTCGGCAACACAGACCCGTCGACCGAATTCTCAATCGGTACGCACGCGTAGTCGGCGTCATGGGACCGGACAGCGGCCAAGGCGGCCGGGCTGGTGTGGACCGGCACGGGTGTCAGCCCAGCCGTTGGGAGCAGACAAGGGACCATGCCGTCCGCGGCCATTCCGACCAGCGCCGCCTCGGTGAAGGTTCCTCCCGTTTCGAGGTAGGCAACTTGAGTCACATTTCACTCCAATTGACTCGTCGGATCTTCGTGCAATCAATCCAGGGCGATGGTTGCTGGCGCTGTTGCCAGCGTCTACTCCCGACTTCGCTCGTCACTGGTCAACATCTGCAGCGCACGATCGGCTACCCCAACCTCGGCGAGGACGTCGTAGGACCTGGGCCGTAGTCCGCTGACCGAGTGGAAGTCGCGTCGACCGCCCTGCATCGCGTGGATCGCGAGGCCGATCAGGGCGCCGACGATGGCACCGAAAACCAGGCCGTAGCCTGCCAGCACCAGCGCGGAGACCAATGGTTGGATCCAATCGAACAGCCCCTATGCGTCCACGGTTTGGCGCTGCGCGGACTCGGCCTGAATGGCCTGCTGGCCGTCGTTGGCGGTGTCGATTTCAACCTTGCGGGGCTTGCTCGCCTCCGACACCGGGATGGTCAAGGTCAGCACGCCGCTGTCACATACCGCGCTCAGCTTGTTCGGATCGAGGTTGTCGCCAAGAAACAGTTGGCGCCGGAACTCGCCCTGTGGCCGCTCGTCGACGATCAGCTCATCGCCCTCCTGCCGCAGCGGACGGCGGCGCGCGTTGATCTCTATGACGTTCCGCTCGACCGTCACGTCGATGTCACCGGCGGTCATGCCCGGTACATCGAGGGCGACGATGAATTGGTCACCGCGCCGCAACGCCTCCATGGGCAGAGTTCGCGCAGTGCGTGCGCCGGCCAACGCCTGCTCGGCAAACCGGTCGAGTTCGCGAAACGGATCGAATCGCATCAATGCCATGACTACTCCTATGTCCGCACGGGTGGGTGCAACGGAGGCTCCGACCGCCGATGGCTCGAACGTATGGCCCGCCGGTAACCTCCGAACAACGAGTCTGGCAATCAGATTCGGATACCGCGTGCGCCTAGGGAGCCGGAAATGTCACCAAGGATTGGTCCTGTCAGCACAGTGGTTGTCATGGAGCGACCGGACCGGTACCTGGAGTGGTGGGGAAGTGATTGCAATGGGCTGTGACCTTCCGGCCGGGACGCCGGTAGCGTTTCTCCTGCACGTCCCAAGGGGTTGCCCGCGCCGGTGAGTAGTGCTGTCACGAAAGCACATTCATGCCTCCGGCGGTGGCCGACCGACCAAGATCGGCCGTGTCGCCGGCGTGGCTTGGCGAGTCCGCAGGCTGTCAGCTTCGCGACGTGATGTGTGGACTTCGGCCATAGGTTTGGCGGTAGAAGACTGCGAAGCGACTGGCGTGCATGAATCCCCAGCGGGAGGCGATCGCGGCGACAGTGACCTACCTGCGGTCGGCGGCCAACAGCTCGTGGTGGGCGTAGTGCAGTCGAATCCGGCGAAGGTATTGCAGCGGCGTGGTGTCCAGGTGGCCGCCTCGATCATCACGAGCCCGAAGGGTTCGGGCCATTGAATCGGATTGAGCAGCGCCGTCGCACCGCCCAGCAGTGCAAGCTTTATCTCGCCGGCGACCTCGCCGACGAAGGGCACGCCATCGTCGCGCAATGGCTCGTTCTCTTCGGCGAAGTATCGCTGCTCGGCCGCCTCGCGCGCCTTGGCGCAATGACCAGTTGCTGACCGGCGGCTCGCGCTATCGCCACCGCTTCGCGAAGCCCTCGTTGCCAAGGTCTTGCCCGACCACATCCAAGTCATGCGCGAGTTGCTGTTCGACTGATTGCGGCGAGAGCGTTCTATGGGGTCGTGCAACGTCGGGCATCGTCGATTGCGTGAGTTAGGCCTGACGTGATGTCGCCGCCAAATGACCGTCCACCTGATCGAAGATCTTGCCGGGGTTGAGGATTCCCGCGGGGTCGAGTGCATCCTTGATCGCCCGGTGGAGTCCCATTACCGCAGGCGACAATTCGTTTACCAGACCGCGGCGCTTGAGCAAGCCGACACCATGCTCGCCGGTGATGGTGCCGCCGAAGGACAACGCGGCATCGAGGATGCCGTCGAATGCGGCGTGGATCCGCCGCCACAGGTCGGCGTCGTCGTCTGGTGGTCCGATGATCAAGGGGTGCAGGTTGCCGTCGCCGGCGTGCGCGATGTTGGCGATCTGCACCCCATGTTGCGCCGCCAGCGCCTCGATGCGCGCCAGCATCTCGGGGACGTGCTCCTTGGGCACGCACACGTCTTCGGTGATCACCGGTCCCAGCCGCTCGAGTGCCGGGTAGGCCAGACGACGAGCCGCGAACAAGGCCTCACCCTCATCGGGGTCACTCGACCGTTCGGCCCAGGACGCGCCGCTGGCGCGGAAGTGCTCGACGATCGCATCGGCAAGTGCGGTGCCGGTGGGGTCCGGGTCATCCACCCGCGCGAGCAACAGCACATCTCCCGCGGCCGTCAGGCCCATGTTCTTCCAATCATCCACGGCGCGAAGGCAATACCTGTCCATCAGCTCCAACGCCGACGGGGTGATGCCCGCCGCCCCGACCGCGCGCACCGCGACACCGGCTGCCACCAGCGACGGGAAGAACCCCGCAACCGTGATGGGCGCGCTTGGCAAGCTGCGGAGGCGGACCGTGATCTCGGTGACGATGCCCAATGTGCCCTCGGACCCGACGATTAGGCCGACCAGGTCGTAGCCGGCGACGCCCTTGGCGGTCCGGCGCCCTATGCGCACCACTTCCGCCGAACCGGTCACCATCTCGAGTTCGAGCACGTACTCACGGGTGACGCCGTACTTGACGCAACACACTCCGCCTGCGTTCGTGGCGACGTTGCCACCGAGCGTCGACCACGGCGAACTCGCGGGATCTGGTGGGTACCACAACCCGTGCTCCGCCACTGCCGCTCGAAGGTGGTCGTTGACCACGCCCGGCTGGACCACCGCCAACCGTTCCAACGGATTGACCAAGAGGATCTCCGACATCGCCTCCAGTGAGAGCACCACGCAGCCGTCGATGGCGTTTGCGCCACCGGACAGCCCGGTGCCCGCTCCGCGCGCCACGACCGGGGTGCGGTGACGTAGACAAATCTCGACCACCCGACGGACTTCTTCGGTGCTGCGGGCACGCACGACCGCTGCTGGCTCACCGGCCGGAGCTCCGGCCGCCTGATCCCGGCTGAAGCTGCGGACGACGTCGGCGTCGACGATTACCCGTCCCTGTGGCAGCACGGCTCGAAGATCGTGAACGACGGTCTCGGCGGCGCTCATCAGTGGCTGGGCCGGTGGCGTCATGCGGTGACCTCCAGTGCCTCGGGGCGCGTCTTCAAAAGGCTAGTCCGGTCCGCTGGCTGCGCGAGGGAGTCGTCAGCGCAGCAGGCTCCGACCCAGCCGACCGCGTCGGCGCAGCGGGTACCCGCTGCGCAGCCTGTGGAGAGCACCGCCAAAGGACCGTGCGACCGCCGCACCGACCAACAACCCGACCGCGATGGCACAGACCACCGTCACCACGCCGAACGCGTTCGCACCACCACCGCCGGGATTGGTGATGAGGGCCGTGGTGGAGAGCAGACCGAGGCTACCGGGGACGAGCAGCCAGAAGGCCGGCAGAAAGACCACCAACCGGGGCAGATTTGGGCGAACGGCCTCCACGAGCGAGGACCCCAGGGTGGCGGCGACGGCGCCGAGGAAGCTGCCGAGCGCCGCGCCACCGACGTATTGCCCGAAACTCTGGGCAGCGAAGGCAAGGATCAAGACCACGGTGATCCAGGGCAGCAGCCGCACCGGTGGACTCTCCAGGACCCCGATTCCGATGCTTATGAGGATCAGCCCCAACGGCGCGGCCCACCAGCCAAGTGTGTCGACGCGGAGATTGGTCAATTCTGCTGCGGGCACCGTGATTACGTGACTGGCCGCGACGATGCCCAGGGTGAACAGGAGCAGCTGGACCAGCCCGAAGGTCAACCGTGATGCTCCGGCCACCATGTCGCCGGCGGCCAACTCAGACATCGCAGTGACGATCAACGCGCCGGGCAATAGCACCGCCAACGGCGGCAGCAGGGTACGCAGCGGTCCGTCCAGCACACCCGCGTTGGCGGCTGCGAACACCCCGCACGCCAGAAGGAAGGCCGCAAGCGTCGGGAGCAGCGTGGCGATCAGGCCGAACCGCTGTCCCAGCCGGAAGAGGGCGACCACCACGACCGCCCCAACGGCGGCGAAGGCGACGTTGGCACCACCGGGCTGGAGGATCAGAGCGATTCCCGTGGCGATCGCGATCCAGCCGAGGTTGGCCATCCACTGCGGGTAGCGGGGCGGACGATGGCGCAAATCAAGCAGCTCCTCGGTGGCCTGGGCCACCGTCAGGGCACGCTGCGACAACCGATGACGGATCGCTCGGACCTCGGCGGCCTGGTCGAGACGCAGTCCACCCTTGACCGACTCGAACGTTGCGGGGGCGCCGCTGATCAGGTTCAAGAAGACGCCGGTCGGTGATGCCGCGATCTGGACATCGGGGTAGCCCAGTGCGTTGCTCACCTCGGCTAGCTCGTCCTCCACGTCGCCGACCGGCTGCCCCGTGGCCACCATCGCCGCGCCCAGGTAGGCCAGCAAGGCGCGGACGGCGTCGTCGTCTTCGGACACGGCGTCACTCTGCCAGGTCGAGGAGCAGGTGTAGAGAATTACGCGCCCAGCATGCGCCCATCAGTTGGCTGGCTCAGCGCATCGCCCGTCCGGCCGCGACGCTAGGGGCCTTCGCTGGTCGTCCAGTCGCGGTGATCATTCCAGCTCGGCGCTCGTTTCGCCGTGAACGCCTCGACCGCGTTCCGGAAGTCAGCGGAGCCGTAGACGCGCGACACGATGTCGGTCATGTCAGCGTCGCGTCCGCTGCGGTGCAGTCTGCGCAGGCCCTCTTTGGATGCCCACATGCTCAAGGGCGCATGGGCCACGATGCCGTCGGTGATCTTTTTGATTGCTTCTTCCAGATCGTCCGCCAGCGCCACGAGGAATCCCGCCGAATGGGCCTCCTCGGCGCTCATCAACTCGGCCGTCAGCAACAGCGCGATCGTTCGTGAGTGACCGAGGTTCTTGACGAGCAGGTCAAGGGTGGCCACCGAGACGCAATTCCCCAGTGTGCGTGCGATCGGCACTCCGAATTTCGCTCGGGGTGTCGCGACACGGAGGTCGACCGCGCAGGCGATGCCGAGACCGCCGCCCACGCAGTAGCCGTCGATCGACGCGACGGTGGGGATCGTCACGGCCTGCAGCCGGTCGAGCACCGCGGTCACCCGGCGCTCGTAGTCCACCCCATCCTGACCGGTGGAGAACTGGGCGAACTGGCTGATGTCCGTACCCGCGACGAATGCGCGACCGCCGGCGCCGCGCAGGACCATGACCCGGATGTCGCCGTCGGAGTCGGCTCGGTCGCAGGCTTGCTCGAGCGCCTCATACATAGCCCAGGTCATCGCGTTGCGCTGATCCGGCCGGTTGAACGTCACGGTGAGCACGTGGTCTTCGGCGCCGATCTCAACTTCGGAAGTGTTCACCGCTGCTCGTCACCTTTTCTGTTGACATGGTTGATCTCTGCGAGGACTTTGGCGGTCGAATCGCCAAGAGGCGGTCCGGCATGCGCCCGCCGCACGGGCGTGCGCGAGAAGCGCATCGGAGATCCCAGCTGCTCGACCGTGCCCAGCGTGGGGTGTGGTGCGGCCCAGAAGAAGTCGCGTTGTCGCAACGTCTCGTCGGTGAACACCTGTGAGTAATCGAGGATCGGCGCGCACGGCACCCCCGCCAGCTCGAGGTCGTCCACGAGGGACCGCGTAGTCCGGGTCGTGGTGATCTCTTCAATGGTCTCGACGAGCTCTTCGCGATGTTGCCGCCTTGAGTAGGCATCGACATATCGCGGGTCGGAGAGCAGGTCGTCGAGGCCCAGCGTGTGGCAGAACGCCGGCCAGGTCTTTGCAGTGGTCGCGCCGATGGTGACGTGGCCGTCAGCAGTCCGCACGGCCTGGTAGGGCGCGTTGTTCTGATGTGCGGATCCGTTCGGGCGCGGGACGGTTCCGTCGGCGAAATACATACCGGCTTCCCATACCGCGAAGGAGACTCCGGATTCCAGCAGGGAGACATCGATGTGCTGCCCTTCCCCCGACCGGTCGCGCTCGCGCAGTGCCGCGGTCACCGCCAAGGCGAGGTACAGGGCGCAGACCAGGTCGCAGATCGGGACGCCGACCTTGGCTGGCTCGCGATCGGGAAAGCCCGTCACGCTCATCAGGCCGCTGCGCGCCTGCGCCATGATGTCCAGACCAGGGAGGTGGGCGAGCGGGCCGTCCTGGCCCCACCCGGACGCCGAGGCATAGATCAGCCGCGGGTTCTCCTGGCGCATGGCCGCATAGTCGAGTCCCAACCGGCTCATCGCCCCCGGCCGGAGGTTCTCGACCAGGACGTCGGCCGCCCGTACGAGCTCCCGGAATGCGGCATTGTCGCGCTCAGCCTTGAGATCGAGCGTGACCGATTCCTTGTTGCGGTTCAGCCGCACGAACGGGGAGCTTTCCCCGTCGATGAACGGCCCGCTGGCGCGGACGGGATCGCCTCCGTCCGGATTCTCTACCTTGATCACCCGGGCGCCGAGATCGGCCAGTTGCATCGTCGCGTACGGAGCGGCCATGAACGCGCCGACCTCGAGCACTGTGACGCCGGTCAAGGGTGGGTTCGATCCTGTCGTCAATTTGTCCTCCGCCTTCATGGTTCCCGCCGTACGAAGTGAATCGGGGTTCGATCAGCCCCGGTCCGCCACCGTGTTGCGAAGCGTGCCGATACCGGAGATTTCGACCTCGACGATGTCACCGGGCACCATCGGACCTACCCCGGCAGGACTGCCCGTCAGCAGCACGTCCCCGGGTTCGAGCGTGATCCATCGAGTGACGAACGCCAGCAGCTCGCCTATCCCGAACACCATGTCCGAGGTCGATCCGTCTTGGACGACTCGGCCGCCGACCCGGGTGGTGATCTGCAACGCCGACGGATCGGCTATGTCGGTCTCGATCCACGGCCCCATTGGGCAGAAGGTGTCGGAGCTCTTCGCGCGGGTCCACTGTCCGTCGTCACGCCAGTCGTGCGCAGTGACGTCGTTCGCGCAGGTGTAGCCGAGCACGAAGTCCGCCGCACGATCGGCAGGCACGTCCTGGGCGGTGCGGCCGATGACGACGGCCAGCTCGCCCTCGTACTCCAAGCGCCGGACCTCCGTAGGCCGCAGTATGACCGAGTCCGGGCCGGTTATCGCGTTGTGGGACTTGAGGAACAGTGGTGGCTGCTCCGGCCAGGGCCTGCCCTTCTCCGCGATCTGACCGGCGTAGTTGCTACCGGCACAGACGATCGTGCGGGGATCGCATGGGGAGAGCAACGTCAGCTCCGCCAGCTTCCCCACCACGTTGCCCGGCTTGGCATTCCCGCCGGGAAACTCGTGCACTACATCCCCGACCACCACGCCACGCCCGGTCCTCCCGTCAAGCGAGTAGCGAACAAGACGCATTGTGTCTCCTATTCCTGGCCGGGGCCGGCCAACGCCTCGCGTACCAGCTCGACCGGGTGCCACGCGGTGCGGCCAGCTCCGTGGAAGATCTGTTGCCGGCACGACACACCGGTCGCGGCCACGATCGTTTCCTCCGGCTCGGCCGCGAGCGCCGGGAACAGCCGGTCCCCGCCGACGGTGATGGACATGTCGTAATGCTCCGACTCGAAACCGAACGAGCCGGCCATCCCGCAGCAGCCGCCGTCGATCTCCACGACGTGCGCGCCCGGAATCCGGCGCAGCAAGGCCATCGAGGCGGCCGTGCCGACCTCGGCCTTCTGGTGGCAATGACCGTGGAACAGGATCCGCCGCCCCGCGAGCCGGGAATCCGCGCGCAGGGTCAGCCGACCCTCGTCGATCGCTTCGACGAGCAGTTCCTCCACCTGCCTGACCCGGCCCGCGACCGCGTGCACCGACTCCGAGCCGGGCAGCAGTGCGACGTGCTCGTCCCGCAGCATGAACAGGCACGACGGCTCGCAGCCGACGATCGGCGAGCCCGGGTCGGTGTTGGTCGCCAGCGAGCTGACCAACGCCGATGCCTTCTTCCTCGCGTCGTCGAGCAAACCTTTGGACATGCTCGAGCGACCGCAGCAGCCGCCGCCCGCGAGCTCGACCCGCCAGCCCGAGCGCTCCAGCAGTTCGATGGCCGCAGCGCCGATGTGCGGCTCGGTGAAGGTGGTGAACGAGTCGGCGAGCCAGGTGACGGTGCCGGACGACGCCTGGACCCGGGGCACGGCCCGCCGGTGGCGGCGGAACCAGCGGAGCAGGCTGTCCCGCTGGAAAACGGGCAGTGGGCGGGCAGCCGTGATGCCGAGCGCACCGTCCATGATCCGGCGTACGAATGCGGACCGGCCGGGCAGGTTCGATAGGGGGGCCGTCGCGGAGCCGATCCTGTTGAGCAGGCGGATCGAGCCGAAGATGCGCGAGCGCAGCGGGACTCCGTGGATCTCGTGATGATGCGCGAGCGTCTCGGCCTTGAGCGAGGCCATGTCCACACTCATCGGGCACTCGCTCTTGCAGGCCTTGCACATCAGGCACAGGTCGAGGATCTCGTGCAGCCGCTCGCCGCCAAGAGCGGCGTGCGGGTCCGGTTCGGACAGTGCTTTCACCAGCGCGTTGGCCCGGCCGCGGGTGGAGTGCTCCTCGTTGTTGGTCGCGATGTAGGACGGGCACATCACACCCGAAGTGGACTTCCGGCACAGGCCGATGTTCATGCAGCGATCTGCGGCGCCACGCATGCCGCCGACGACCTCGAACCGCAGCGCCGTCGTCACGGGCTGGGCGGGCGGCAGCGCGTCACGGTCGCGCAGGTTCTCGGTCATCGGTGGCGCGTCGACGATCTTGCCCGGGTTCATGCCGTTACCAGGATCGAAGATGCGTTTGACCGTGCGCATCACCTCGTACAGGCGGTCGCCGAAGATCTCCCGGTTGAACTCGCTGCGGGCAAGGCCGTCTCCGTGTTCGCTGGAGTTGACCCCGCCATACTCGGCGACGAGATCCTTGACCGCTTCGGCGACCATGCGCATCTTGATCACTTCGTCTGGTTTCGTCAGGTCGACGAACGGGCGGACGTGAAGGCAGCCGACCGAGCAGTGGCCGTAGAAACCCGCCTCCAGCTGGTGGTCGTCGAGGATCTCCTTGAACCGCCTGGTGTAATCGGCCAGCTGAGCGGGATCGACGGCGGTGTCCTCGACGAAGGCGAGCGGGCGGCGAGTGCCTTCGCCGGCGGCCATCAGCAAGCCCAGGCTGGACTTGCGGACCTTCAGCAACGCCCCTTGATCGGCGGGATTGATCGCGCGCAGCGTGTGGTAGCCGTGCCCGTTCTGCCGCCACAGCCCGTCGAGCCGGTCCAGCTTGGCGATTTGGCTCACTTCGTCGTCACCGGTGAACGAGACGAACAGCAGTGCACCCGGGTCGCCGACGAGGATATTTCCGAGCTCGGCGTATTCGATCTTCTGCCGGGACAGGTCCAGGATCGTGCGGTCCATCAGCTCGACCTGGTGGGGTCCGCAGCTCAACGCATCCGTGGTAGCCGCGATTGCGCTCGCGGTGTCGGTGAAGTGGCCGACGGCGTAGACCGTGCGCGCGGGCTTGGGCACCAGGTCCACGAGAGCGCGGGTGACGATCACCAGCGTGCCCTCCGCACCCACCACGAACTTGGCCAGATCGAACGGATTGTCATCCCCGAAGCCCACCAGTCGGTCGAGCCGGTAACCGCCCGCGCGTCGCCAGAAAGCAGGCATCCCGGCCTGGATGATCTGCTCGTTCGCGCCGACCAGATCCGAAAGCCCTTGGTAGATACGGCCCTCCAGCGTCTCCGCCGTCGCCCTGCGTTTCCGCTCGGCCTCGTCGACGGGTTCCAGACGGGCGCGCGAGCCGTCGGAGAGCACCACGTCCAGTGCCCGCACGTGATCGATCGTCATGCCGTACGTCAGGGAGCCACTTCCCGCGGAGTTGTTGCCGATCATCCCGCCGATCGTGGCCCGGTTGCTGGTTGAGGTGTCCGGGCCGAACATCAGCCCGTGGGCGGCGGCGGCCTGGTTGAGCTGATCCTGCACCACCCCGACCTCCACCAGCGCGGTGCGGGCCACCGGGTCGAGCTCCGCGATCCGGTTCAGGTGGCGCGACAGGTCGACCACCAGGCCGGGTCCCACCGTCTGGCCGGCCAGGCTCGTTCCCGCGCCCCGAGGCACGATCGGCACGCCGAGCTCACCGGCTATCCTCACCGTCGCCGCGACGTCGTCGGCGTGACGGGGAAACACGACGCCCAGCGGAGTGATCGAGTACATGCTGGCGTCGCGGGCGAATATGTGGCGGCTGTACTCGTCGAAGGCCACCTCGCCGTCAATCGCCGCGCTGAGCGCACGCTCTAGGCGCGGGGCCACGCCTGACCGATCAGTCGCGGCTGTATCAGTCGTGGGGAAGGTCATCACGAGTCCTTTCGCGCCGCTGTCATTCGCAACGGGCGCCACCGCGGCGGCCGATCCGCCAGGCGGGCCCGCCGCCACGGTGGCTTAGTTGAGTCACACGGGGTTCGAAGCAGGTTCTTCCTCTTTCGGTACTTTCTCCGTTCCGGCCGGTTCGAGGGTCGTCGCTGCGCGCAACTGTTTGCGCAACGTCAGGACGAGCAGTGCCGCGATGCCGAATACCCCGCCGAAGAACGCCTGGGTGAGCGCGTATCCCCCGCCGCTGAGGTCGCTCAGCCATCCGCCGATGTACGGCCCGAAGAAGCTGCCCAGGTTGCCGACGCCGTTGATGAGGCCCATCCCCGCGCCCGCGGCCGCCACGGGGACGAGCTTGGTAACCGTCGCCCAGAACGGCCCGTACCACGCGATCGAGGCCGCGGTGCCGAGGATCATCGCCCCGAGCACGAACCACTTCTGTTGCGGGGAGATCAGGCTTGCGCCTGCGAGGATCACCGCCGCGGCACCGAGCACCACCGACATATGGGCGACGTGGCTGCCCCGCCGATCCGCCGACCGGCCGACGAGAATGATGGCGGCACCCGCGGCGATTTGGGGGAGGATCGCGACGAAACCCACCTGCATGTCGGTGTGAAAGGCCTTCTTGAGCACGCTCGGCAGCCACAAAGTGAGGCCGAGCAGGCCCATCTGCGTCAACGTGTAAATGAGGGCGAACTGCCACACGATCCGGCTCGTGAAGGCGGCCTTGAACGTCGCCTGATGCTTGAGTGGCTCGCCTTCCTCGATCAGAGAACTCTCGATGAAGTTGCGCTCGGTCTCGGACAGCCAGCCCGCTTTGGCGGGCGTGTCGCGGACCACCGCCAGCCAGGCGATCAGCCCGACGACCAGCGGAGCCCCGCCCTGGATGATGAACATCCAGCGCCAGTCCCCGTAGGTCAGGATGATGCCGGAGAACGGGGCGGCGACTATCGCCGCGATCGGTGTGTACAGCTTGAAGATCGCGTATGCCCTGCTTCGTTCGGCGAATGGGAACCAGCGCCGGATGGTGATCATCAGTGCGGGTTGCACGCCACCCTCAGCCACCCCGAGGAGGAAACGGGCGAAGATGAGTTCGCCGAAGGTGTGGGTGAAGCCGGAGGCCATCGCGGCCACACTCCACAGCACCAATAGGATCGCGACCCACCTTTTCGCGCTCCATCGTTCGGCGATGTATCCGCCGGGGATCTGCAGAAGCAGGTACCCCCAGAAGAAGATGCCGCTCGCCAGACCCTGTTGAGCCCCCGTGAGATGCATGTCGGTCTTGAGGTGGGGCAGCGCGAAACTGATGTTCGTTCGGTCGATGTAACAGATGACATATATGAAGACGATGACCGGCAAGATATAGGTCCATCGCTTCATGTCGGACAGGCGCCGAGGGGCACGCTCGATCAACTACCTACCTCCTTGTAGGTGCGTCGGCGCAGTCGGCGCCGGCTTGGGGCACAGCATTGAGAGTCGAGAGCAGGAGGAGACGCCGGGTTCCGGCGCCGACCTCGCGGATCCGCCGTGCGCCCGTAGCGGGCTTACGACGTGATCCACCGAGAAACCGCTATGGACCGCTGCTCACTTCCTTTCGTCGTCGAAAAAGCCGGTACGCGCCGGGGTTTCATTCGGCACGCAACACCTCCAGCGCGGCTTGGAGCCCGGTGGGGTCGACGTCCACGCCGGCCAGTTCGAGCCCCATCTGGACGCCGGCGAGAGTTCCGGCGAGCGTCAGGTCGTTGAAGTCGCCGAGGTGGCCGATCCGGAGCACGCGCCCGGCGAGCTTGCTCAGGCCGGTGCCCAGTGACATGTCGAAGCGGTCCAGGATGATCTGGCGGACCTTGTCCGCATCGTGTTCCGCTCCCACCAAAACGGCGGTCAGGGAACTGGAGTACTCGCGCTCGTCGGCGCACAGGACCTCGAGGCCCCAGCCCCGGACGGCTGCCCTGGTCGCTTCGGCGTGGCGGTTGTGCCGGGCGAACACGTTGGGCAGCCCCTCTTCTTCGAGGAGTAGCAACGCTTCCCGAAGGCCGTAGAGCAGGTTGGTGGCCGGCGTGTAGGGGTAGAAACCGCGCTCGTTGGCCTCCAGAATGGGCGCCCAGTCCCAGTAAGCCTTCGGCAGCCCCGCCTCCGGTGCGGCGGCGAGCGCTTTCTCGCTGATCGCGTTGAAGCCCAAGCCCGGGGGCAGCATCAGCCCCTTCTGCGAGCAGCTGATCGTCACGTCGACACCCCAGTCGTCATGCCGGTAGTCGATGGACCCCAGCGAGGAGATCGTGTCGACGAGCAGCAGCGCAGGATGACCCGCCTCGTCGATGGCTGCCCGGACGTCCGGTATCCGGCTGGCGACTCCAGTCGAGGTCTCGTTGTGTACGACCATCACCGCCGCGATGCTGTGTGCCGTGTCGGCGGCGAGCCGTTCGGCGACGGCCGCGGGCTGGACACCCCGCCGCCAATCCCCGGGAACGAAGTCGACGACCAGCCCGAGGCGCTCCGCCATTTCACGCCACAGGCTGGCGAAGTGACCGGTTTCGAACGCCAGCACGCGATCGCCGGGCGAGAGGGTGTTGACCAGCGCCGCTTCCCATGCCCCGGTGCCGGAAGAGGGATAGATGACGACCGGACCGCTGGTGCCGAACACCGGTTTGACCCGTTGCAACAAGTCCCGGGTGGCCTCGGCGAAGTCGGGTCCGCGGTGGTCGATGGTCGGTTGCGCGATGGCGCGCAGCACCCGGTCGGGGACGTTGGTCGGTCCGGGGATTTGCAGGAAATGCCGTCCACTGTGAGCGGTCACTACACCAAGTTCCATTCTGTGCTGTGAGATGGCACAATGTGCCGTGAAAAGGTCCGGCGATAGTAGGTATGAGCCGTCGAGGAGTCAAGACATTGCGAAACGTGCTGAACACGCTCCGCGTGTTGGAAGAGGTCGCGTCACGGCAGCCGATCGGCGTCGGCGAGTTGGCTCGTGTACTCGACATGCCCAAGAGTTCGGTGCAGCGTGCGCTGGTCACGCTCCACACAGCTGGGTGGATTCGACCGGCGGCGGGCGAGGTCACTCGGTGGGTGATCACCACCAGGGCGCTCGCGGTCGGCGGTCGGGCCAGCGGCGATCTCGATCTGCGCGGTGCGGCCTTGCCGATCATGGAGGAGCTGCGCCGGCGCACCGGGGAAACCATTCACCTGACGGTCCCCGAGGACGGCAAGATGGTCCTGATCGAGCGGCTGGAGACGGACAAACCGGTACGCACCAGCATGGCGCTCGGGCACGCACTACCCCTGCACGCGTCCGCCAACGGCAAGGCGGTACTCGCGAATAGCAGTTCCGAGGTCCTCAGACCACTGCTAGTCGACGAGCTGCCGCGTTATACCGACACGACGATCACCGACCCCGACGAGCTGCGCGCCGAGCTGGCCGCGATCCGGGAACGGGGGTTCGCCGTCAATCGTGGGGAGTGGAGGTCCGACGTGGGCTCGGTTGCCGCAGCCGTCATGGGAGGTCACGAGAAGCCGATCGCGAGCCTCAGTGTGAACATCCCGATGAGCCGCCTGACCCAGGAATCCGAAGCCGGCTTCGGCGCCGCGGTGTGCCAGGCCGCGGGCAATCTCAGCGCACGGCTTGGCTAGGCGAACCCACCCTCCTTGGCGCGATCGAGCATCGCAACGTAGTGATCGGGTGTTGCCATCGGCATGATCGGAGGTCCTATCGGTGAGCGTTAAGTGCATCCGCACGAATTGCGATGGTGGAACGTCGTCGGCACGCGAATTCGTTGCGGCGCGCCATCGTGTCCCCGAATACGGTCCAAGAGCAGTTGGACCGCGGTGGCGCCGATCGTCTCGACGTCTTGTGCCGCCGCGGTGAGCTTGGGTTCGAAGAGGTCCGACCATTCGAAGTCGTCGTAACACACGAATGCCACGTCGGCCGGAATCGTCAAACCAAGACTGCGGACGGCTTTGAGCGTCCCAATGGTCATGGCGTTGTTCAAGGACACCAGCGCGGTGGGCCGGCTCTCCCCCGACATCAGCGAGTGGACTTCGCGTTCTGCCACGTCTGTGTTGGAGTAGCCGTCGAGGACCAGATCGGCGTCGACCGCAATACCGCGGTCTGCGAGCGCCGTGGAATAACCATCGAATCGCTCAGTGGTGGACGAGATCCCGGCAATCCCGCGCACGACGGCGATCCGACGATGTCCGAGGTCGAGCAGGTGCTCGGTCAACGACCGCGCCGACGAGAAGTTCTCCGGGCCGACCTGATCGCACTCGATGTCGAGGCCGCGGTCGATCAGAACGAGAGGGGTTCCGGTGCGGGTGATTTCGGGGAGAGTGACCCGCTCCGACCCGGCCGCTGGTGCCACGATCATCCCGTCGACCTGCCGGTCCAGAAGTGAGCCGGTGACGCGTTTCTCCGAATCCACGTCGTCGTGGGAATCTCCGACGATCAGCACGTACCCGGCGTCCGACAGCGCCCGTTCCACGGCATGGACCAGGCTCCCGAAGTACGGGTTCGTCAGCGCGGAGATCGAGAGTCCGACCGTGTGCGTGCGCCCTGCCGCGAGTGATCGTGCGACGACGTTGCGCCGGTACCCGGTCTTCTCGATGGCCGCCTCGACGCGCAGGCGAGTGGCCTTGTCGACCTTGCGCGTGCCGTTCAGCACGTGCGAGACCGTGGACGCGGAGACGCCGGCGATGCGGGCGACGTCGACCATCGTGGTCATTGGAGTCGCACGATCCGGTCCGCGCGCCCTGCGGTCGACTCGATCAGTTGGGCATTGCGCTCGTCGGAGCCGAAGGCCCAGAACGCCGCGTCCTCAGGGGACTTGCCGTGCGCCTCGTGTCGGCACAGCAGCCGTGCGTGGCGAACGTCGGTGTCGGGGGCCAAGAACCACACCTCGTCGATGCAGGCCCGTGCCGCCGGCCATGCGTCGGATTCCAGCAGAAGGTAATTGCCCTCGGTGACGACCAGCGGCACCGTCGGCGGGACGGGAATGGACGAGCCGATCGACTCTTCGAGCTCGCGCCGGAACCGGGGCGCGTACACGACTGGGTCGCCCACGCGCTGTGCTCGAAGGGCCGCGATCAGCCGGGCGTACCCGCCGTCGTCGAACGTGTCGTGCGCGCCCTTGCGATCCCGACGCCTCACGTCGATCAGGACTTCGTTGGCCAGATGAAAACCGTCCATGGGAACGAGCACTGCGGTATCCGAGCCCAGAGCGGTGACGAGTTGTTCTGCGACGGTTGACTTCCCGGCTCCCGGGGCTCCGGTAAGACCGAGGATGCGGCGTTCGCCGGGAACGACGAGCGCTTTGGCCGAGTCCAGCAATTGGTCCAGTGTGGCGTCCTGCACGTCGTGCTCGATGGTCACCGTTCTCGCTTTCGAGTCAGCTCAGTGAGGAGTTCGCTCAGCCATGCCCGAGGCCCGACCACCGAACACCGTAGTGCCGCCACGCGAGCTGAGCGATCGATGCGCTCGGCGACGCCGCTCTCGAGCCGGGTCGAGAAGTACGCATACGCACCGTGGAAGGCATCGCCCGCGCCCAGTGTGTCGACAACCACCACCGGTTCCACCGGTACGGACCCGGACGCGCCGTCCGACCACCACTCGACGGGATCGCCGCCGTGCGTGGAGACGACGGTGCGAACACCGCTGCGGACCAGCGCCGCGGCGGTAGACCCCGGGCCGCCGACGCCCGGCATTCGAAAGTCGTTGGAGCACACCATGTCCGTTGCGTACGGAATGATGTCGTCCATCACCGGTTTCCATCGGCCGGCATCGACGACGAGTCTGATGCCCCGTGCAGCCGTCTGTCGAACGGCAGCACTGGCGATCAGGGGGTGGTGCCCGTCGACGAGCACCACGTCGGCATCCGCCACGAGGTCACCGAGGTCTCCAGGTGGCGGCGCGTCGGAGTTCACGGCGTCGAGCGAGACGACCGATCGATCACCCGTCGACTCGACGACTGACACCGCGGAGACGGGCACCGCTCGGGTGGTGCCCGCCGCCGCATCCAGAACGCTGACGCCGTACGCGGCGAGGTCGGCTCGGATCAAATCGGCGAGCGGATCGTCGCCGAGGGCGGTCACGAGGATCGCGTCGCCGCCCAGTGCCGCGAAGGTGACGGCCGCATTCGCGGCGGGTCCGCCCGCAGCGACGAACTGAGCGGTCGACGTGATCTTCTGGTTCACCGCAGGCGCTTTCGCGATGCGGTGAATCACGTCGAGAGTCGCCAACCCGACGAAGACCCCGACGGGAGCCTTCTCAGAGACCGGCGCGTTCCTCATCGGTCGGCTCCTCTGCACCAGTCATGAGCGCGACTACCTCAGACATCGAGCGCTTCTTGGGATCGACGACGCCGGAACGTTGTCCGAGTCGATGGATGTGGATCCGGTCGGACACCTCGAACACGTGCGGCATGTCGTGGCTGATGAGCACCACTGGAATACCGCGGTCGCGGATCGACCGGATCAAGTCGATGACCTGTCCTGACTCCCGAACGCCGAGAGCAGCGGTCGGCTCGTCCATGATGATCACGCCGCGGCCGAACGCGGCAGCCCGCGCCACCGCGACACCCTGACGCTGCCCACCGGACAACGTCTCCACGGCCTGGTTCACGGATTTGATGCCGATCTTGAGGTCCGCAAGGTGCTGCGACGCCTCCTGGCGCATTCTCGGCATGTCCAGTCGGCGGAACAGGCTGCCCGCGATACCTTTTCGTCGCACCTCGCGTCCCAGATACAGATTCGACGCGATGTCGAGAGCCGGTACCACTGCGAGATCCTGGTACACCGTCTCGATTCCGGCTGCCCTGGCGTCTCGGGTGTTCCTGAACGACACGCGTGTTCCGTTCATCAGGATCTCACCCGAGTCTGGGATCACCGCGCCTGCCAAAGCCTTGATGAGACTGGACTTTCCGGCGCCATTGTCGCCGATGACCGCGAGGACCTCGCCCTCGCGGAGCTCGAAGTCAGCTCCGTTGATGGCCGTCACGCTGCCGTACTTCTTGACGAGGCCGCGCGCTTCGAGAACGGGTACGCCGCTCGTCGGGATGGTCATTGTGATCTCCTGCGTGCGAATTGATCCACGGCCACCGCGACGATCACGAGAATGCCGGTCGCGATGTTCTGGTAGAGATTGTCGACGCCGGCCTGAGTGAGACCGTTGCGGAGAACGCCGACTATCAACGTGCCCACCAGTGTGCCGCCGACGCCTCCGCGCCCACCGAACAAACTGGTTCCGCCGATGACCACCGCGGTGATGGTCTCGAGATTGGCGTTCTGGTACGCGTTCGGGTCGGCATTCGGGATTCGCCCGAGAGCAGCCCACGCGGCGATGGCGGCGATCACACCCGTCGTGACGTAGACGGAGAACAGCACCCGCCCGGACTTGATGCCCGAGAGATTCGAGGCCTGCGGATTGCCACCGACAGCGTAAATGTGCTTGCCCCAAGAGGTTTGGGACAGTGCGTACCACATCACGAGGTAGACCAGCAGCATCGCCACGACGCCGAACGTGGTCGAGAACGACCCGATGCGAAAGGACGTGCCCAGGAAGGTGAGCGGTCCCTTCTCCACGCGGTAGGTCTCGGAGCCCGCGAGCAGGCGGGTGGCCGCCTGTATCGCGGTGAACGTTCCCAGCGTGACGATGAACGGTGGCAATCGCAGGGTCGTGACGAGCCCGCCGTTGACCGCACCGAAGACCACGCACACCAGGAGCGTCGACCCGAGCGCCACGACCGGTCCGTTGGCGCCCGCACTCTGCGCCATCACGATGGTTCCGAAGACGGCAACCGCGCCGATCGAGAGATCGATGCCGGAGGTGAGGATGATCAGCGTCTGGCCCACGGCGAGAATGCCGACGACCACCGACTGTTGAAGGATCAGCGACACGTTCTGCGGATTGAGGAACGAATCCGAGACCGCACTGAAGATGACGATGGCGATGACGAGCGCCGCCAGCGGACCGAGCAACGGTTCACGCAGGATGCTCCCCACGTTGAATCGACTCGACACCGATGGCGTCGCGGTAGCGGGAGCGCCAGTGGTCATTTGCTGGCTGTGCCCCAGCAGTTCTTTTCGCCCCATGCGGTGTCCTGCGACTCGAGTCCGGGCACGGGCCTGTCCGTGATCAGCTGCGACCCGGTGTCGTTGAATCCGCTGGGCTTGGTTCCGTCCTTGGCGAACTTGACCACGGCCTGCACACCCAGCTCGGCCATCTTCGCCGGGAACTGCATCACCGTGGCGCCGATCTTTCCGGCCTTCACGTCCGCAACACCGGTGCAGCTTCCGTCGATCGACCCGATGGTGATCTGCGCGGCGCGGTTCGCGGACTGGATCGCTTGGTACGCACCGGCGGCTGCCGGCTCGTTGATGGTGTAGAGCGCGTTGATGCCCGGAGCGCGCTGCAGAATGTTCTCCATCGCGGTCTGCGCCTTGGTCTGGTCACCGTTGGTGTTCTCCCGGCCGACGATCTCCGGTGAGTCGTTCGTGATGCCGAAGCCCTCGAGGAATCCATCGTGGCGGAAGGTGTCGACAGTGCCACCCGGCGTTCCGTCCAGCATCACCACCTGAGGCGCCGCGTTGCCGAGTGCGGCCTTCACCCACTTGCCCTGGCTGACGCCCGCGGCCTTGTTGTCGGTGGCGAAGGTGGCGTCGACCGCGTTTTCGGGGTCGGTCGCGGTGTCGAGAGCGATGACGACGACGCCGGCGTCACGCGCCTTCTTGATCGCGTCGAGCACACCGGTGGACGAGTTCGGGGTGATCAGGATGCCCTTCACGCCCTGGCCGACCATGTTCTCGATGGCCGCGACCTGGCCCTCGTTGTCACCGTCGAACGCACCCGCCAGCGCGATCAACTGGGCGCCGTCCTTGTCGGCCTGCGCCTGGGCGGCCTCACGCAACTTCACGAAGTACGGGTTCGAATCGGTCTTCGTGATCAGTCCGACCTTGACGCTGTCCGAACTCGATCCGCCGCAGGCGGTCAGACCGAGAATCAGCGAGCCTGCCATGAGAACCGTCCCGACCACGTGCAAGTTTCTGTTGCGCTTTCCGAACATCTGGACTCCCTTGTCCCCGATGCGACGCCGGTCGCGCCGCGTGTTGTTCAGGAGCCTAGGTACTGGGCAAGCGCTTGCGCATGCGCTTTCGCGAAATGATTTCCGCCAATTTCGGCTCACGTGGCTTCCGCGACGATCACCGACTGCGTAGGTCCAGCCGTCCCCCAAGGCGCGACTCTGCGCGCGCGGCCACCCATGCCCGCAGCGCTGCCGCACATCTCCCGGCTGCGTAGCATCGTCGGGGAGGACCGCGGCCCGCGAGTGATGGAAGCGAGATGGTCTTGATCAACACCAACGGACGGACTCTTGGAGTGCTTGGTGGCCTAATGATCCGTGCGTTCGTCGCAACTCTCATCGTTACGTGGGCAATGTTGGGCACCTCGGCCCCGCCCGCGCACGCGCAACCGTGCCCCGACGTCGAAGTGGTGTTCGCCCGCGGCACCGACGAGCCACCCGGCGTCGGCGGAATCGGGCAGGGCTTCGTTGATGCGTTGCGCTCGAAGACTGGTGCGAGGTCGGTCGACGCGTACGCCGTCAACTACGCCGCCAGCGACGACTTTGGCGACCCTCTGCAGTTCGCCCTGAGCGTCATCGACGGCATCAGGGATGCGACCAACCACATCCAGGCAACGGCCGCGGACTGTCCCCGCACCAGGATCGTGCTTGGCGGGTTCTCGCAGGGCGCGGCGGTTGCGGGCTTTGTCACCTCACCCGACGTGCCCCCTGGAGTTCCTGCCGCGTTCGTACCCCCGCCCATGCCGCCCGAGGTAGCCGCCCACGTGGCCGCAGTGACCTTGTTCGGCAAACCGTCGAATCGGTTTCTCGGCGACTCCGGCGCCCCGCAGATCACGATCGGCCCGCTCTACGTCCCGAAGACCATCGACCTGTGCGCGCCCGGCGACACGATCTGCAACGGCGCTCCCCCTGGACCACCGACCGGCGCTCACGGCTCGTATGTTGCAAACGGTATGGCGGCGCAAGCCGCGAGCTTCGTAGTCGGTCGACTGTAGCCACCCGGTCACCATGCGGACCGTCGACCTCGTTCGAGCGGTCAGGGGGCGGACCAGAAGCGGTAGACCGCCGAGTACCGAATGGCCTGTTGCGACCCCTCCGGGCACG
Organism: Mycobacterium sp. AZCC_0083; assembly: GCF_014202335.1. GTDB lineage: Bacteria > Actinomycetota > Actinomycetes > Mycobacteriales > Mycobacteriaceae > Mycobacterium. Next base: position 472,025 of record NZ_JACHGP010000005.1, read on the forward strand.
ATCCGGCCGGTGCCACGCCACCCGAGGTCCGTAGCCGCTGAACGTATGTCACCTTGCTGAACATGCCCTCTCCCTGATTCTGGTTGGCCTTGAGCAGCAGTTCCGGTATGGCGCCGCTCTGGGTGACCGTCGCCACCGGTGCCGCACCCACCTCGCTGCCATCGACCGTGGAGACCCAAACCGGGCCTTTGAAGTGCAAACCGACCGGCTTACCGCCCTCGGTCAAGATGGCTGCGGGCTGCAAAAGCGTCCACTGGCCCTTGACACACTGATAGACCTGCACACCGGAACCGTCGAGCGACGAGGTGAGTCTGTTCCCTGCCGGTACCACGAGCGGCGGAGGCAATCCGGCGCTGCCGACGTCCTCTTTCGTGGCCGTTGCGGTTGGTACCTGTGACTGTCCAGCAGGCGAGCATCCGAGCACCCCGAGCGCGACCGAGCCGATCGCGAGTACAAGCGTCCTACGAACCATCGTGCAATCTCCAACTACAGCAGGTGGGCGAGCATGGCGGCCGCGGCCGAGTGCGGCCGGACCGGCCGGGACCCAGCGTCAAGGTGTGCTCGGCTGAAACCCTGGAGGCGGCCCGCAGTTACCCCAGACACGGACGATCCGAATCTCTCCGTTTGATTCGCATATCCAAATAGTCCTCGCACTATCGGCCGACCGCAACTCGATTTGTCAACCTGGACAGGCTATTTCGCAGGAGTTACGCAAGTGGCGCCGCGATCGGCCCGGCACCGATCTGGCTCAGCCAGTATCCGAGCGCATCACGCATACCGATCCGGTGGCGTATCAGCGCGGCCAGAGTGACCGCGGGGTTGTAGTGCCCACCCGAGAGATGGCCACCGGCGTAGACCGTCACCATCAGCGCCGCGCCGATGGCCAGCGGGGCCAGAGGGCTGTGACTGCCTACCGCGGTGCCAATGGTGACTACCAGAAAGAATGTTCCGATCGCTTCGGTTGCGTACTTCACCGCTGCGTACTTCACCGCCGGTCGAGGGTCGGTTGCGGTGACGGGTTCGGCTGTGAGTTGTTGAGTCGACGCGTGAGATGTGCTGACATCCATAGCTTTTGACAGTTGTACTCCGTCCGGCAATAGTCGCCACGGTTAACGGCCAACTACCCTTACCGCGTCACCCCCGTTTGACGAAACCGGGCACACCAAACCTCTCGCGGTGTTCGAAGTGAACCCGTCCACGACCCAAGGATCGCGGCGTGGCCAACGAAGAAGCGGTGCACTCGTCATGTTGCTCAACGCGCGGCAGGAGCTCGAAATCATCTCAGGCTGACCAGCTCCGCACGGCAGTGCTGCCATCGGGCTGTAGTCCTGTACAGCGCAAGTGGAGGCGAGCATGTGATCAAGGCACTGAATGAACTTGAGGTCATCACATTGTTCGTGGAGGACCTACCAGCGGTGAAGACCTTCTACACCAACGTATTCGGCCTGGAGGTGATCTCCGAGGACGACGAGTCCGCGGTGCTCAAGCTCAAGAACGTGATGATCAACCTGCTGGTGGCGTTCGAGGCACACGACCTGATTGCGCCCGCCTCCGTGGCCGCGGAGAGCATCGGCGTCCGTTCGCTGCTGACCGTCAACGTCACGGACGCGCACGCAGTGATCTCCGAACTTGAGCAGCACGATGTGACGATGATCAACGGCCCGGTGGATCAGCCGTGGGGCCGACGCACCGCCGCGTTCGCCGACCCGCCGGGCACGTCTGGGAGATCGCACAGGTGCTGTCCGATCCTTAGCCGAATCCCTACGAATCTGGAGCAGTCGAACGACATCATCAGCTCGGCGGCGCGTCAAAGGATCACCGCTCCGTGCCCGGGGTGAAACGCGCGCCGGGGCTCGCGCTCCCCGTTGCGTCTTGCCGCCAGCGATTCCTTTCCGGCGACTTACCGGTCTATTCATGTGGAGGTGGCCGTGACATCACTCCCGACCGCACCCAGATCCGTATACGCAGGATTCATCAACGATAGGAACGGCGATGACGGTAAACCTCAACGATGTGGCGCGGGCGGTCCTCGACGGGCCGCACGTGGCAACAATCGCGACATCGAATGTCGATGGCCGACCGCAGTCGTCGGTCATATTCGTCAAGCGTGACGGCGACACGGTGCTGTTCAGCACCATCAAGGGCCGGTTGAAGACACGAAACATGATGCGCGACCCACGGATCAGCCTTCTCGTGCGGGACACCGACACAGGCCGGTATGTCGAGATCCGCGGGAATGTCAATATCACCGAGGACCCGGAGAAGTCGCTGCTGTACGAGATGTACGACAGATACATGGGTGGAACCACGCCGCCGCCCGAGCCCGAGGCCGATCGGCTGATCGTGCGCATCACACCGGAGAAGGTCTACCAGTGGCCACCCGTTCCGGCGACCGCATGAGTGCCGTAGATCTCGCGGCGGGCGAGGGAGAGTTCGCCCGCGACACCGAACCGTTCCGACGCGAGCTGATGGCGCATTGTTACCGGATGCTCGGCTCCGTGCACGACGCAGAGGACACTGTGCAAGAGACCTACCTGCGGGCGTGGCGGTCCTACGGTGGATTCGAAAACCGGTCGTCGATACGTACCTGGCTCTACCGGATCGCCACCAACGCCTGCCTCACCGCCCTGCAACACCGCAGCCGACGCATATTACCGTCGGCGCTCGGCGGTCCCGCCGACGATCCCTACGCCGAACCCGTCTCGGCGGGGCCGGATGTGGCGTGGCTCCAGCCGATTCCGACTGCCTTGGTGAGCTCGCCATCCGACGATCCGGCAGCCGTCGTCGCGTTGCGCGAGAGTCTGCGGTTGGCGCTTATCGCCAGCATGCAGCACCTGCCTGCGCAGCAGCGCGCGGTGCTGATGTTGCGCGATGTACTCGCGTTCCCGGCCGCCGAGGTCGCCACCATGCTCGGCATCAGCGTCCCGGCCGTCAAGAGCGCGTTACAGCGAGCCCGCGCCCGGATCGAAGAGGCGGCCCCGAGCGCCGACGACGTAGTCGAACCGACCGAACCCCAAGCCCGCGCGCTGCTCGAGCAGTACATCGCTGCCTTCGAAAATGCCGACCCGTCGATGTTGGAAGAAGCGCTAAGGCACGACGCCGCACTAGAGATGATTGGATCGCGGACCTGGTTTGCCGGCCGCACGACCTGCCTGCCGTTCATCGCAACCCAAGTTCTGGGATCGCCCGGCGACTGGCGCATGCTGGCCATCGACGCCAACGGCCAGCCCGCCGCCGCCGCGTACTACAGAGGCGAGGACGGCAGCTTGCATGCATTCGGGATCGCGGTGCTCACCGTCACTGCCACCGGCATCACCCGCATCGTCGTATTCGAAGATCCCGGCCTGGTCACCATGTTCGATCTCCCGCAGATCCGCTAGCGAGCTCCTGGACCGTCATGACACCAGCGTCGCCTAAACCCAACCGATCCACGACACCCCGGCGTTGTCATTGATCCCGAATCTCAGAGCTGTGACCAACTGGCCAGACAATGGCCATCTTCACTCGCCACCGTCGTGTTCACTCCCGGCGCATGCAGGGCACCGGCGTGCCCGGATCCGCCGTACCCGCTGACGGGTGATGGGGTCAGGCGTCGAGAGTCGCGGCGGGAATGATGAGTGTGAAAGTGGCTCCGCCGCCGGGTGTCTGCGTCACGGTGATCTCGCCGCGGTGCGCGTGCGCAATCTCTCGAACGAGTGCCAGGCCGATGCCGTAGCGCTGACGATCTCCGGTGGCGGTGTGCGCTTGTCCGTGTGAGAAGCGGGTGAACAACGTGTCCACGTCGAAGGGGTCGATTCCGACGCCGTCATCACGCACGTCGATGTGGACGTTGTCCTTGTGGCGCCGGATTGCGATGGCAATCGTTCCGCCCGGATGCTCGTGCGCGAGTGCATTGTCGACTAGCGAGGTGATCGCGCGGCGGAGCGCGGACGCCGACCCGAGCACGACGAGATCTTCGGCGGCCACGACGACGCCCTCGGGTTCGACGACGAGGCTCACCCCAGCTGTCTCGGCATGCTGGAACATGCTGTCGCGGACAACGTGAGCGACAGTTGCGAGATCGATGCGATCGCGGGGTGCGTCCTCTTCGGTCATGGCGGCGGAGGCAAGCAGGTCCTCGATCACCTCACCAAGTGCGCGTGTGTCGGCAGCGAGCGCGTCGATTTGTTCCTTGGTCTGCTCGGCGTTTGCGTCGTCGAAGCGGCGGGCGAGTAACTGGATGCGGGTGTGCAGCACCGTCAATGGTGCGCGAAGTTCGTGCGAGGCATCCGCGACGAAACGTCGTTGCATTGCCAAAGCCTCGGCGAGGGGGCGGATCGACCGTCGGGTGAGCAGCACGACGACGGCGACGGACGCCACGATTCCGGCGAGCTCTGCGATACCCAGCGACAGCAGCAGACGACTCCGAGCGGAGTCGTAGGGACCGAGATCGAGTAGCGCAACGACGCGGCCCTGCGGCTTGTCGGCTACGACGGCACGGTAGTGAGCGCCGCCGAACTGATGGTCGGAGAATCCGACCGGACGTGCGAGCAGCTCCGCGGCCGGTACACCATCGGTGCTGGCCTGCACCTTTCCCAAGCGATCCCGCAGGATCAGGATCGTTCCCGGCGGCGGATCGTTGACGTCGTCGGCGCTCGCGGCAACCGAGTTCAGCTGGGAGGTGATCTGCTGGCCTTGCACACGGACGTCGACGAAGAAGATGACGGCGCCCACCACCAGCAACAACCCGGCCAGCGCAAGCGACGCTTGAACCGCGGCGATGCGTCCGGCACGTTGAACCACGCCGAGCGGCGTCATCCGGCTCCGAGGCGATAGCCCGTACCGTGCACCGTGCGCACGACGTCGCGGCCGAGTTTGCGGCGCAGATAATGGACGTAGGTGTCGACGGCGCCGGAAGAGTCGACACCATTGAATACTCTCTCGAGCAGTTGGCCCCGAGTGAAAACCTGTCTCGGGGCGCTCATCAGAACGCCGAGCAGCGCCGCCTCACGCTCGGACAGTTCGACCCCGTCGCCGCCCACGGCGCTGCCGGTGACCCTGCGCGTCAGGCGGTCCAGGCAGAGACCACCAACGCGTAGCGTCGAACGACCGTCGGGCCGTCGCAGCAGTGCCCGTACCCTGGCGAGCAGTTCGGGTATCTCGAACGGTTTGAGCAGATAGTCCTGCGCACCGGCGTCAAGGCCCTCAACCCGATCCGCGACGGACCCACGAGCGGTGAGCACCAGCGCCGGGGTGGCGACACCACGTGATCGGAGCACGGCGACGAGATCGGCACCGTCCATCACCGGCAACCCTCGATCGACGATCACGGCGTCGTAGCGGCCGGTGAGGCCACGGTGCAGCCCTTGCTGGCCGTCGTGCGCGACGTCGACGAGATAACCCTCCTCGGTGAACAGTTCGGCGAGCATCACGCTGAGCGCACGGTCGTCCTCGACGATCAGCAATGTCTGAGCTGGGTGTCCGTCGGCCACCTCACGAGCGTGCCACGCCAGTTCTTCGAAGGCTGTAAGAAGCCGATGACACCCTTCGGGACATGGACTCACCTCGGCTGGGCTTTCGCCGCGCCACCGTCACCTCGTGGGTGCTGGTCGGCATCGGCGCCGCAGGTGTCGCGGGCGCCTCGTCGCTTGCATATGCCGACACCTTCAGGCCGCCAGTGGTGAACATCCCTGTCGACGCCGCGGTGCCCACCGAGTTGGCGCCGCCCGCCACAATCGACGCGCCGACGCCGGAGGTCACCCTCGAGACCACGGTTGATCAACCCCCGGTCAGGACCTATCAACCGGTGCCCGAGTACACACCCGCACAAACCGTCGAGCAGGCCCCGGTCCCCGTCACCCATCAGATACCGACTCCCAAGGCCACCGTGACGCCGACGACCCCGCGGCGCCTGACCACCCCAACGACGGTGAATTCCCCGAACTACTCCCGTCCCGTAACGAGATCCGGCGGCTCGTGACCACCGCCGCAGACCGGATCGCCGACGAGGAGACCACGACAACCCGGTGGCAACGGTGGAGTACGGACATGCAGCTCGTCGTCACCGGTTCGGATTCGCGGGCCTGCGCGCGGCGGGAAGTCGATGCCGAACTCGACGCCATCGAAGCGGCCGCGTCGCGCTTCCGGCCCGACTCCGAAATCAATGCTCTCGCCGCGTCAGCCGGTCGGCCCACCTACGTGAGCGAGGTGCTGGCAGAGATGCTGGCCGCAGCCCTCGTCGCGGCCCACCAGACCGATGGTGACGTCGACCCGACGATTGGCGGCGCGATGATCGCCCTCGGCTATGACCGCGACATCGCAGCATTGGATCGCGAGCGGCAGCCGGCCATGTCCGTCAGTGTGCCTGCGCACTGGTCGATGATTGCGCTGAAAGGTCGGGTGGTGACGGTGCCATCGGGGATCGTGCTCGATCTCGGAGCCACGGCCAAGGCAATCGCCGCGGACCGTTGCGCCCAGCGCGTCCACCACGCCACCGGGACCGGTGTATTGATCAATCTCGGCGGTGACATCGCCACCGCAGGATCATCACCCGAGGACGGGTGGCAGGTACTGGTCCACGACGCCGACGAGGATCCGGCAAGTTCGGTGGCCCTGCCGGGCGGAACCGCACTCGCTACCTCGAGCACGGTTCGCCGGCGATGGCGACACGGCGAGGAACTGGTTCACCACATCATCGACCCGCAGACCAGCCGCTCAGCGGATTCGGTGTGGCGCACCGTCAGCGTCGCCGCGCAAAGCTGCCTTGCCGCCAACACCGTGAGCACGGCCGCGATCGTCCGCGGGTGGCGTGCGCTGGATTGGATCCGGACCCTCGATGTCCCCGCGCGACTGGTGGACCGCGACCGGGGCGTGCACACCATCGGCGGATGGCCGGAACCCGACCCGGACGCTGTCCGATGACCGACGAAGCCTTCTGGGCACTGGGCCGCGGCACCGGGGTCACGGCGCTCGGGTTCCTCACCATTTCGGTGGCACTGGGCATCGCCACGCGATCGGGTCGGCGGCTGTTCGTGCTGCCGAGATTCGCCGTCGCCGACGTCCATCGGTTCGCCGCGCTGGCCGGGACGCTCCTGGTGGCGCTCCACATCGCGCTGCTGTTCTTGGATCCCTATGCACAACTACGGCTCATCGACTTCGCCGTACCGTTCCTCGGGGCCTATCGACCCCTGTGGCTCGGCTTGGGGACCCTCGCCTTCGACGTGCTCGTCGTCGTGATCGCCACCAGCCTGCTGCGCCACCGACTGGGTGTGCGGGTCTTCCGCGCCGTCCACTGGGCGACGTATGCGCTCTGGCCGATCGCCCTGGCCCACGCACTCGGCAACGGAACCGATTCCGGTCACACGTGGTTTCTGCTGGTCGCGGCGACCTGTGCGCTGACGGTTGCCGTCGCCCTGGCATGGCGGCTGCGGGCCAACTACACGGAGTACGCATTCGCACGGGGACTTCATCGTCCGTGACCACACCACGACACCACCCCGCTGAAACCCCGACGACTGATCGTCTGTTCGCCGCCCACGGACCAAGCCTGGCCGAACACCGTGCGCAGTTCGGCGCGCTGCCCGGCTCGGCCGGAACGAATTTGGTTGGCGCGCTTCATGAGTCGGGTCTGACCGGCCGGGGTGGTGCCGGTTTCCCGACCGGCCGCAAGATCGCATCGGTCAGCGGCCGCAAACCGGTCGTGATCGGGAACGGTGCCGAGGGCGAGCCCCTCAGCTACAAGGACGCCGCGCTGCTGTCGCGCGCACCCCACCTCGTCCTCGACGGCCTGAACGTCGCCGCCGCAGCGGTGGCGGCCGACAAGGTGTACATCTACGTCCCGTCTCGATTGCTCTCGACGGTGCAGCACGCCATCGATGAAAGGGCGACAGCACGAGGTGACCGGTACCGAGTAGCCGCCGTCGAGGCTCCCGACAGTTTCATCTCGGGCGAGGAGTCGGCGGTCGTCAGGCGCATCGAGGGCGGTCCGGCACTCCCCCGCGACCGCAAGCTCCTCACCACCGCATCCGGTGTGCGGGGCCGGCCCACGCTGATCAACAACGTCGAGACACTCGCCCACGTCGCCCTGATCGCCCGGTACGGAGCCGAATGGTTCCGCTCGATCGGTGACCGGACGCAACCAGGCTCCATGCTCGTCACGCTGTCGGGTGCGCTGAACAAGCGATGCGTCGTCGAAGTGCCCACCGGAGCGTTGTTGACCGACGTGACCGGGCGGTTCGGATTCAGCGACCATCGCACCTTGCGTGCGGTCCTCATCGGCGGTTACCACGGCAGTTGGATCCCGACCGAGACGCTGACCGGCGTCCGGTTGTCGAAGTCCTCCCTCGCACCTCTGCGGGCCAGTCCGGGCGCAGGCATCGTTCACGCACTCGGGCGCGACGAATGTGGCCTCGCGCACACTGCAGACATCCTCGGTTATCTCGCCGAACACAGCGCCCGCCAATGCGGCCCCTGCCTGAACGGTCTGCCCCGACTGAGCCAGCTCTTCGACGACCTCGCCTACGGCCGAGTCGACGACCTCCTCGTCGAGGAGATACACCGGGTCAGCGACCTCGTCGACGGCCGCGGGGCCTGCCGGCACCCCGACGGAACCGCGCGCCTGGCCCGTAGCGCACTGCACGCCTTCGCCTCCGACGTCACCCACCATCGCCAGGGCGGATGCGAAGCCGCCCTGGCATCGGTGCCGAACGGACGTTCACCACGCCCCGACTCGGGAGCACTGTGAGGACGCCGTACACGCCATGCCCGCGACGCCTGCACATCGACTGGACGCGCTGCGACGGACGCGGCCTGTGCACCGAACTGTTGCCGCGGCTCCTTCACCGCGACGACTGGGGCTACCCCATCGCGCGAGACGGCTCCCGCGAGCCCGCGGTTCCACCCTCGGCACTTCCTCAGGCGCACAACGCCGTTGACCGCTGCCCTCGGCTTGCCCTCTCACTGATCACCGACGAACCGGCATCCGCCGACCGAAAGCGAGGCCCTTCTTCATAGATCGAACGAGATCGTGTCTTCGCGCAATCCCACATCGTTTCGAGGAGAAACAATTTTGTCGACGTTCAACGGGCTACCCGCCCACGTTCTACTCGTGCACTTCATCGTCGTCCTGGCTCCGCTCACCGCCATTCTCGCGATCATCTGTGCGCTGTGGCCCGCAGCACGCCAACGATTGGTATGGCTGGTGCTGACGCTCACCGTCATCACGACACTTCTGACCCCCTTGACGACGGACGCGGGCGAATGGCTGGAGAAGCTCAAGGGCCGGTCGCCGCTACTGCACGCCCACACCGAGCTGGGCGACACGATGCTGTACTTCGCCATCGCGTTGACGGCCGCAGCGATGCTGCTCGTAGTAGTCCATCTCCGGGAGGCGCGCGGGAGATCCGTGAAACCCCTTGCGCGGTGGCTCATCGCGGGCGTCGTCATCATCGCGAGCGTAGCGACGACAGTACAGGTCTATCGCATCGGAGATTCGGGAGCGAAGGCAACCTGGGGAGAGCAATCGGTTGCTCGCTCGGAAACGCCCTGACACCGCCGCCGTCCACATTCGGGAAGCGCGGTGAAGCTGAAACGCGTGGCTCAGTACCTCATTACAGCCGTCACGATCATCGCCAGCGGCGCAGCGACCCGTATAGCCAAGGACAGTCGTGGACCCTTTGGCTAGGCTACGTTTGCTGGCGGTGGCCCACCTCGATGTCTAGCGTTGCGACCATGTCGACCACGTCCCATCCCGCCGAGCCACATGTGGGCTCGGTGTCATCGAAACTGAATTGGCTGCGGGCCGGCGTCTTGGGCGCCAACGACGGGATCGTCTCAACGGCAGGCATCGTGGTCGGAGTTGCCGCAGCAACGGCGTCTCGAGACCCGATCCTGACCGCAGGAGTCGCAGGAATGGTCGCGGGGGCCGTCTCGATGGCGTTGGGAGAGTATGTTTCTGTCAGCACTCAGCGTGACACCGAGCAGGCGCTGCTGAATAAGGAACGCGGAGAGCTACGCGAGGACCCCGCGGCGGAACTGGACGAACTCGCGGCGCTGTACGAGGCCAAGGGGTTGTCGACGACAACCGCGCGCACAGTTGCCGAAGAACTCACCGACCATGATGCGTTCGCCGCGCATGCAGACGTGGAGTTGGGTATCGATCCGACCAATCTGACCAACCCCTGGCAGGCCGCCCTGTCATCAGCCCTGTCCTTCACCGTCGGCGCACTCCTGCCCTTGATCGCAATTCTGCTGCCGCCCAACATATTGCGGGTACCGGTGACGGTCGCGGCGGTACTCCTAGCCCTCGTCATCACCGGAGCGGCGTCGGCTGCGTTGGGTGGCGCGCCCAAGCAACGCGCGATCACGCGCAACGTCGTCGGCGGTGCCCTGGCTCTGGGCGTCACCTACGTCATCGGAAATCTGGTGGGCGCAGCCGTCGCGTAAGCGTCCCCATCCGCTGGCCGAGGAGCCCTTTCATGGCCACCCAAGAGATCAGCGGTTGCGTTCGGGGCGTTCCAGCTTCAATGGTGCGCGACACCAGGGCCAGGACGGTTTCTCTACCCCGGCGCCGCTGGGAGACACACCAAGGTGACATCCACCGGTTTCGGCGGCCCCGTCGGATCCGGTCCATTCGTCCACCAAGACGTTCGCGACCCGCCCGCCGACATCTACGGCCGCACCGCCACACTCCACACCGACGGGCCGTACCAGTCCTATCTCCTGCTGCCGGTCATTCCGGTCGGCGTCGAAACATCACAAACCTAGACGGTCAACGGCTGGCGCCTCGGCTTGGTGCGTCGCGACGCAACGGTGATGAACACGGCGAGGGCGATGAGCGGCAGCAGGCCGATCGTCCAACTCAATGGCAACGGCGGCCCCGGCTGATTCAGTATCGTCACATCACTCAATGTCCCGCGCGCCTGCCCTTGCGGACCGTTGATGACGAACTCGAAGGTGAGCTGGGCATTCCTAGACTGTCTCACGGCGGCTGCACCGCCGTGTGTCTCACGAAGTGCTTCATTTCCTACGATGCGAATAGCGTGTCCACTGCCTCCCGTCGTTCGAGGGCATGCCTGCGCGATATGAAACCGGAAACGAGACACCGCGACGTCGCGCGTTGGACCGCGACTAGGGGCGCTCATCGCAGTCTCGTTTCTTTGGAAACGAGACATGGACGTCACTAGCTGTTGGCGTGCAAGCGTGGTGAGTGGCGTTTGCGATGCTACGAACAGACGACGTCTCGCCAGATACTGTGTCAGAGTTCTCGGACGAACGTCACGTGCATACTGCCTCGACCGTCGTAGTTCGCGATGGGGTCACTAACGCTGAATCCCATGCGTCGATGAAAAGCCTGCGATCTGGCATTGGAAGCAGACGTGATAGCGCGGACGGTGCGACGGCGGTGCTTGCGGACGATAGCGAAGAACCGTTCGTACAGGTCAGCACCCAGCCCACGGCCTCGATAGCCGGGGTCAATGCCGACAAAGTGGATGTAGGCCTCTTCCGGCCGGGATTGAGACAGAAAGCCAATGAGGAAAGCTCTGAGCCGGTCCTCGTCGAACACAACGAAGCTCGTATCTGTGAAGTGCTGAAGGAATAGGCGGGGCACCAACGCGGCCCGCTGCATGCTCCGAGCATCGGCTTGCGGATAATCCCACCACTTGTCAAGAGCGACAATGACATCGAAGTAATCCAGTTCGGTCGGCGGTCGATAGATCAGTTCGGCCACACTCGGACCCTACGCGCCACGCCGCATCTACGCTTCCAACCACATCAACTAACCTCACAGGCCTACAGGGACGACATCAATGTCGGTTCTCAAACTCCGTGTCATTTCCCGAAGTCCCAGCCTGCGGTGGTGCAGGTCCGGGTTTCGTCCCTGTGACAGGCAACGGAAATGGTGCGAGAGAACAGAGTCATCGGTCAATGCGCTCACACCTGGCCAGGCTCAAGCCGATCGCGCGGCGGTGGCCACGGCGCGCAACAGGACGTCCATCTCGGCGTCGGCGTCCGGTCCAGCCATGAGAGTGGCGAACACCTCGTCCACCTCAGCTCGTCGCGCGAGTTCTTCGGCGATCGCTTCCTGCGAGCCGCAGATCACCAGCGCATCGAGCAGATCGTCAGTGACCGTGCCGTCGCCGGACTGCGGATATCCGGCCGCGGCGAACATGGTTGCGTACACCGGTGAGTTCACGAAGGGTACGAGGTGCGGACGTGCCCACTCCAAGGCCTGCGCACGGTTCTCGGTGACGGCAACGGACACCTGCTGCACGATGTGCGGAACAGCACGGCCGGTCGACTCGGCGCCCCGGGCGAGTGCAGGTCGGGCGATGTCGTCGAGGTAAGCCGGCGGGCAGTGCCAGGACATCGCCGCGTCAGCCACCACTCCAGCGGTCTCGAAGGCTTTGGGGCCCAGCGCGGCCAGCACGACGGGAGTCCCCGGCGCGGAAGGGAATACGGCGTCGACGGTGTAGAAGGTTCCTTGGTGATGCACCTCTCCTTGCCGAAGCCCGGACCGCAGGACAGTGACGTATTCGGCCATCCGCGCCAAGGGCTGCGACACCGGCGCGCCAAGTACGTCCGCCGTCACGACCAGATTGCCGGTCCCGACGCCTAGGCGCAGCCGGCCGGGTGCAAGCGCTTCGAGGGTGGCAGCCTGGCTGATCAATGCGACCGGGTGACGCGTTAACGCGGGCACGATGGCGGTGCCGACGATGACGCGTTCGGTTCGGGCCAACGCGGCGGCAAACAGTGTGGGCGTGTCGTAACTAGTTACGGGCATGACCGCCCAAGCCGCCGGTACACCCGCAAGCTCCGCCCGTCTGATCAAGGCGACGTTGTCTGGCACGGATGATGCGAAGAAACCCATTCCGATCTGCATGTCGCCCAGCTTGCGGCCTGAGCTGCGGGGCCGACAGTGGCCCGAACGCCAATAAGTGAAAGAATCTGGCCATGATCGATAAGGGGACAGATGGACGGCGGCACCGTGTCGTGGTGATTGCGGTGGATGGGGTCATCCCGTTCGAGTTCTCGATACCCGCCCGCCTGTTCGGGGCAGCCCTAGACGGGGCCGGACGACCGCTCTACGAAGTGGTCACCGCGTCGGTGGACGGAGAATCCGTGCGCACCAATGCCGACTTCATGATCAAGCCTGGTTCGGATCTCAGTGCGATCAGATCGGCCGACTCGATCGTCGTACCTGCAGTGGACCTGTGCCGGCTAGACCGGTGCCAGATTGACTTGGTAGTCAAGGCACTTCGCCACCCGCGGCCGGGCACGAGAATCCTGTCCATCTGCACTGGCGCTCAGATCATGGCGATGACCGGACTGTTAGACGGCCGCCCGGCGACGACACACTGGAACCACGCCGCAGCATTCTCCTGCGAATTCCCCACCGTGCTGCTCAACCGCGACGTGCTGTTCGTCGACGACGGTGATGTGCTCACGTCGGCCGGGGCGGCGGCGGGCGTCGATCTTTGTCTTCACCTCATCCGCCTAGATCACGGCAGCGGTATCGCCAACGCCGTTGCGCGCGCGTGCGTCGTCGCGCCGTGGAGGGAAGGCGGGCAAGCCCAATTCGTCGCGACCCCCATGCCGGACAGCGGTGACGCGTCTACAGCCTCCACCCGCGGATGGGCCCTGCGGCACTTGGATTCCGACCTGACGCTGGCGATCATGGCCCGTCACGCCTCGATGAGCATTCGGACCTTTAGTCGACGGTTCCGCGACGAGACGGGTACGAGCCCGAGTCAGTGGCTCATCAGGCAGCGCATCGACCACGCGCGTCGCCTGCTCGAATCGACCGAACTGCCCATCGATCAAATCGCGGGCGCCGCGGGCCTCGGTACTGCAGCCTCCTTGCGGGCGCATCTGCGGAACACGATCGGCGTATCCCCCAGCGCCTACCGCCGCACGTTTCACGGGCCCTCAGATGCACCCGTCACGGATTGACTCAACTCAGCGCGCCCGATGTATGGGTCGTTTTTTTGTGGATGTACTTGCGGCATTGTGGTTTTCATGTTGCTGAGGCAATTCGATGCTCATGTCAGACGGCGCTTCGGGCTGCCCAATTGCACGGTGGTGGACACGTTTGGCCTCGTTGGCGAATCGGATAGCCGTTGTCTGCCCTGAGGTCTCGTGCGCTGGAGATCATGGCAGACAGATGTAGATTCTCGAATTTCATGTCCAGTGTCAGCCGCGGTGCCCTGAACTGCGCCGATATCGGCTGTCTCATTCGATGTCCACACTAGGTATTCCCATTTTCGTGTCCACTCCCGTGAATGGCACATATTCAGGCTGCGGGACGCTCAGCTCGGATGATGGCGCGTAGGCAAGTGATTTCGTCACGTGACATCTGTTGCAAAGGCGCTGGCCCATCCTCGCTCGATACCTGATCTCGCATCGGGCTCCCGTTGGCCGTTGCGGTCGACGCCTCCGCGGCCGCACCCTTGGCCGGCAGCACGTGGCGTGCAGATGGCGGCTCGTCGTTCGCACGTTAGTTGAGATCAGTAGCGGCGGCGCGCAACTCACGCAACGCGATCGTGCCCAGATCTCGTTCCTCGCCTGGCTCGGCCCAGCGGGCATAACCGTTTTGACCGGGCGCAGTCACAGCAGTGCGTATTCCCCGGCCCAGGGTCGTTGTTCTTCAAGGGTTTCCGCGAGAGCGAGGACACCGAGGTCGTCGCCGTGCCGGCCGATGATCTGCATGCCGACGGGTAGCCCGTCGACTGTTCGGGTCCACGGAATCGACACTGCGGGGTTCCCGGCGATGTTCCAGGGGTAGGTCATGCTGCACCACCGGTGCCAATGCGTGACCTGCTGGTGATACGGCGGCGGCGAGTGCTGTCCCGCCGGGAATGGCAGTCTCGACACTGTCGGGGAGATGAGGTAGTCGACGGTATCGAAGAGATCTTCGACTGCGTGGAAGTAGTCGATGCGGCGGCTCTGTGCGGTGGCGAGGTCGACTGCGGACAGTTTTCGGGCTGCGTGGGCCAACGCGACGAGGTCCGGATCGCGGCGGGCGAGCTGGGTGTCGGTTTCGCCGTCGAGTTCGGTTGCGGTGAAGGCGGAGATGATGGTGCCGACGATGTCGGCTCCGCCTGCGGGCAGCTGAATGGATCGAGTTCGGTGGCTCTGGTCGTCGAACCAGGCGGCGAACTGGTCGAACGCGGCATGGATGAACGGGTCCACGTGGTCGGAGTCGACTTCGTCGATCGCGCCGATGGTCATGTGCGTCTTGGATATGGCCGGCGTCGGGGTGGTCGTGGCGAGCGGGTCCCGGCGGTGCGGGCCGCACATGATTTGGTAGGCGTCACGCGCATCGCCGACGGTGCGTGCCAGCGGGCCGATGTGAGAGAGGAATTCGGTGCTTACGGGATAGTAAGGGACTGATCCCAGGGTGGGTTTGAAGCCGACGACGTGGCAGAAGGACGCCGGCACGCGGATGGAGCCGAAACCGTCGGTGCCGGTGGCCCAGGTTCCGTACCGCATTGCCGTGGCCACACCCGCGCCGCCGCTGGATCCGCCCGGCGTCATCGTGGGCGCCCACGGGTTCAAGGAGGACCCGAAGGTCGGGTTGGAGCCTTCGGCTTTCCACGCTGCTTCTGAGGTGTTCGTCTTGCCGAGCACGATCGCGCCGGCACGCCTGAGGCGTGCGACGGCTTCGGCGTCGAAGTCGGGCACCCATTCCGCGGTCCTGGCCGCGCCGCGGGTGGTGCGGATTCCGGCGGTCGCCGTGATGTCTTTGATGGTGATCGGTATCCCGAAGCCCGGACCGATCCGGTCGGGCTCGGTCATCACGAGCTGATCGAGGTCGGCTGCGTGTCGGCGCGCGTGTTCTTCGGACAGCGTGATGAAGGCGTTGTACTTGTCGCTAGTGGCCAAGATCCGCGCGAGTGCGGCGTCGGTGACTTCGGAGGGCCTGAATCGATGTGTGCGGTAGCCGTCGGTTAGATCGCGGCTGCTCAGACATGTCAGGTCGTCGGTCGAGGGAGCAGAAGGTGTCATCGCGGTTCAGCGCACGCGGCTCAGGACGCAGTTCTGCAGCCACGCCGACATGGCGTTGGCTGCTTGCGCCAAGATCGCGTGTTCGGCCTTCTTGAGCTGGGCGAGGAAGCCGGAGGCGGCGCCGGGCCCTTGCGCCTGCTCGAGCGACGCGCGGTATTCGGCGATCTCCAGCCATTGGCTGGCCAGGTCGTGAGATGCCTCGATGTGGAACTGCACGCCGTAGCTGGTGCCGTGGCGGAACACTTGATGGAGGTAGGTGTCGGAACTGGCCAGCAGTTCGGCGCCGGCGGGCAGCGCAAATGTGTCGGAATGCCACTGCAGGACGGGGAATTCGGTGTCGAAGCTGCCCCACACGGGGTCTTCCTTCCCCGCGGCGGTCAGTCGGACCCGGTCGACGCCGACCTCGGGCACGGTGCCGGTGTACACGATGGCGCCGAGCGCCGCGGCCAGGAGTTGAGCGCCCAGACACACCCCCCACACGGGTAGGCCCTCGGCGAGCGCTCCACGCAGGTAGTCGATTTCGGCATCAATCCAGTCGAAGTGGTCGCGGTTCCCTACCCCCATCGGGCCGCCCATGGCGATCACTGCCGCGAAGTCGGTAGCCGCGGGCAGGGCGTCGACGCCCATCCGGACGGTGTGGATCTCGCCGACCCGGCCGAGTTCGCTGGTGTAGGCAGCAGGCGGTTCGCAGTCGACGTGTTGTAGGACCAGGATCTGCACGAGTACTTCCTTTCGTCTGAGCGGCGGGCGGTTTCGGGTCAGAAGAAGCGGAAGTATTCACGCTGCTCCCAGTCGGTGACGTCGTTGGCGATCGTTGCCTGATCGGTGCGCGTGCCGCTGAATCGCTTCCATTCGTTGCGTTTCATCCGCAACAGCATCTCGACGAGATGATCCCCGAGGTGTTGGCGATACAACATGCTGCCGTCCAGTCCGTCGACCGCGTCTTGGAACGTGGTCGCGATGGCGGGTCCGTCATGGTGGTGTGGGTCGGAGGTCATGTCTCCGGGGTCGAGATGGTTGTCCATCCCGTCGATGCCGGCGATGACCTGCGAGGCGATGTAAAGGTACGGATTGGCCGCGGGCTCGCCGATGCGGTTCTCGATGTGCGAGCTGGAGTCCCATGGCGCACCCAGGACCCGGATCATGGCTCCGCGGTTGTCTTTCGACCATCCCGCGACACTGGGTGAGAGGGTGTGTTCGTGGCGGTAGCGCTGATAGCCGTTGACGGTTGGGGCGGTCAGCAGACTGGACTCGCGGGCGTGGCGAACTAGACCGCCGACGTAGTCTGCAGCGAGGGTGGACAGCAGCTGGTCGGGATCGGTTGACATGAACAGGTTTTCACCGGACTGCTGGTCTTTGAGTGACTGGTGCAGATGCCACCCGCTGGGGTCGAAACCTTGCAGGGCCGGTTTGCACATGAAGGAGGCGTGGTAGCCGTGGCGCCAACAGATCTGTTTGACCGCACTTCGGAAGAGCACCGCGGCGTCGGCTGCGGCCAGGGCGTCCATGGGTTCAAAGGTGAACTCCATCTGCCCGGGGCCGGATTCGTGTTCGGCGCTGCGCAAAGGCAGTCCCAGCTCACGCAGTGTCGCGCACAGGGGTTCGACGATACCGGCTACCGCGTCGTTGAGCAGGTCGCTGTTGAACTGGTATCCGACGTCGACCGGGACTACGGTCGGCGGTGAGCCGGGGCGGCCGAATCCGCCGATGTCGTTGGTCCGGAGCGGTTGGTCGGTGAGCCGGGTGAGATGCCACTCGATTTCGAGTCCGATGACCAGGCTCTGCGCCCGTTGAGCGAGCCGGCCGAGTTGAGCCTTGAGGGCTGCCCGCGGTGACAGCGACAGTGGCTCACCGGACTTGGAGTATTCGTCGCACAGGATCCAGCCGGTGCGCGCCGTCGTCCACGGCAGAATCCGGAAGGTGAGCGGATCGGGCACGATGATGATGTCCGAGGATCCTTCGAGGTCTGCGATGCCCACGCCCGCGCCCGGCGCGAACAGGTCCACGACGAGGTCGCCTCCGGTGTCGGAGATGAAGGGAAAGGCGCTGCAGTCCATTCCGGCGTGCAGCGCCTCGCCGAATACCTTGGCGCTCAAGCATTTGCTTCGTACCAGGCCGTGGGGGTCGGTGAACCCGACCCGCACCAGATCCAGCCGGTCGTCGGAGATCAGTTTCGCCAGCTCGCCCGCGGCGGCGTGCTGCTGCGGTGTCCACCGCCCGTGGGCCTCGACGAATCCTGGAAGCCCCGTGACTGCACCATTGTTGGCGACGGCGGGACTAGAGAGAGCAGACATGCCAGTTTCCTTCCCGTGCAGGATATTCAGTCGCCAGACCGCGACGTCAGGACAGTCGACGTGCCCATTGGGCCTTGGCGTCGTGCACCGCGGGCGTTAGCGGACAGTCGACCCCGTCTTGGGCCACGGGGTCACCGACGATCGTCTGAAACGGTAGATAGCCCGTCCATATGCCCGATTCGGGGTCGTCGTCGGGATGCCCGGAGCGGATCTTGACACTGGCCTGGTCCAGCGCCATGCGCAGAACGTAGGTGGCGGCGAGTTCACGCGGGGTGGGCGGGCGGACTTCATCCCATCTGCCGGGTGTGAGACGGTGCGAGATCTCCTTGACCGCTGCTTCCTTGTCCTCGTTGGGAACTGGCTCGGCGGTGCCGAGGATGACTGCGCAACGGTAGTTGACCGTGGAGTCGAACAGCGATTGGGCGTAGACCAGTCCATCGAATACCGAGATGGTCACCGCCAAGTCGACCCCGCGCTTGGCCGCCTTGTTCAGGCCGGCACCTGTGGAGCCATGCATCAGGATCGCGTCGTCGGTGAAGGCGTAGGCCATCGGGATCACCGCGGGCTTGCCGTCGCGGACGAACCCGACGTGTGCGATGAGCCCGGCGTCGAGTACGTCGAACAGGTCCCGGCTCGCCCAGCGCTGCAGTTGTTTGTAGCGGTGGACTTCGAGGTCGCCGGACTCGGGGAGGTCCTTGGCGGTGTCGGCAGTGGTGGTCATGCGCTCCATCCTCGATTACCCGAATCCACTGTTGGTAGGCCACTTTCGCTGTTCTACATCAGACCACTGTGTTAACGCAGCGCTACGGCTGTTACAGCGGTCCGACGCAGTTCGGCGATCACCGGGGTGCGTCGAGATGGGACTCACCGGCTGCGGTCGAGGACTTCGGCCAGCACACCGATGCCGGTCTTGATTTCGGTGGGGGTCACCTTGGCGTATCCCAGCACGAGTGCCGGGTTGGCCGGGTCTGGTGTGACTCGGTATTCGTCGAGCGCGGCGATCAGAAGATTGCGTGCCCGGGCCTGGCGGGCGATGAGGCTGGTGTCGAAGACGCTGTGGAGGTCCGCTACCAGATGAAGGCCAGCGTCTATGCCGCGCAGGCCGCTGATCGCCGGCAGTCGCTTCAGTTCGCGCAGCATGACGCGGCGGCGGTCGGCGTAGACCTTGCGGACCCGGGCGATGTGGCGGGTCAGGACCCCGGTGGTGATCAGATCGGCCACGACTTCCTGGGTGGGGGCGGCGACGGTCGATCCGAGGTCGTTTCGGGTCGCGGCGACCGCGGCGCGCAGATGCCCGGGAACGCGAAGGTAAGTCAGCCGCAGGCCGGGGTCGAGCACCTTGGACATGGTGCCCATGAAGACGACGTTGGATCCTTCGTCGAGACCGGCCAGGCTGGGCAACGGGGGTACGCCGAAGCGGAATTCGGCGTCGTAATCGTCCTCGACGATCACGGCGCCGTTCTTTTGGGCCCAATCCAGCAGGTCGCGGCGCACTGGTGAATCCAGCCGGTGGCCCAGCGGATATTGGTGGCTGGGAGTGATGTAGAGCGCGCCAACGGATCTGGGCAGCGCGTCGAGGTTGGAGCGCAGCAATTCCGGGTTGGTTGCATCGACGGGTACCCAGTCGACGCCCAACCGGGTGAGCGCGGCGCGCACCGCGGGATATCCGGGTTCTTCGACCACCACGGTGCGTCCGACCCAACCGAACGCCAACGCCAGCACGACCATCGCTTCTGCCGTTCCGGCGCACAGAAAGATGTCGTCGGCCTCGCACGGCAGACCGCGGGCCGCGCCGAGATAGGACGCCAAGGCGCTCCGCAATTCGGGCGTACCTTCCGCCGGTGGCGGGGCGCTACGAGGTACGACCTTTCGCCACGCCGCGCGCCACTCACCGAGGGCCACCAGCGAGGGGTCCAGATCACCGGGCCGCAAGTCGAGCAGCGGGATCGCTCTGGGTGCAGCGCTCGGCCGTGGCGTCGCGGGCGTCGACTCGAGGTCGTCGCGGTGAGCTACGAAGGTGCCCGACCCTTGGGTGCCCTCGACCCAGCCCTCCCCTTCCAACTCGAGATAGGCGGCGACGATGGTGGTGCGGGAGAGCCCGGTTTCCTGCGCGAGCAAGCGGGTGGAGGGCATCGGGTATCCGGGCTGCAGTAGTCCGCGCCGGATCGCGCCGCGAAGTTCGGACACGATTTGTTCGCGCAACGGTACGGGGCTGTTGCGATCTACGGTGATGGGAATGTCCAAGCCGGACGACATGCGTGATCACCTCCTTTCGCAGTGTGAGCCTGCCGCTGCAGCTGCGCATCCCGGGGTGCCCACCCCCTCCTGCGACGGCATCGCCGGGATCTGTGATCACCTGGGTTTGTTCGCATCGATGTCATGCGGTGGTTGCACGCGGCAACATAGTGGTCTGCTGCGGCGGCGTCGATTGGTCTCGCCGGATGCACCGCACCGAGTGCAACTGGCTTCCCGGGGGCCCAGGCGCCGCGGCGGCCGGGCGCTGGTCGCGAATCGACCACGTTACGATCGTCATCGCAAGCATCACGCTCGGCCGTCAATTACGTGCGATCGCAATCTATTTGCGTTATCGCGGCATGACATGGTGTGTAGGCCGCGCAGGCCGGTGATCGTTGAAACCCCTGACGGCAGCGGTGGTTTGGTTGAGTGGTTACCAGCGCCGGCGGACCGAGCGGGCGCTTCTAGGATTCCGACGCAGAGTCACGATCCGGCGGGGCGTAATTTCGCCGCGCGTCCGGGTGGTCGTGACCACGGAGAACGGGTTGTGCGTCACGGGGGAATCGACGACGTGGACGTGAGGCAACCAGTGCTTGCCCAGGGGCACAGCGGGGCGGGAGCAGAGAGACTCTGCTCCCGCCCCCGGGGTGTGCCTCAAACTGCCTGGAAGGCCTCGCCATTGGATGACGACGCAGCCCCCGTGGCGGGTGCCGCGTGTTTGGCGGTCGGCACGACACGCATGCCGTCGTGATCGCGTATCGCCTTGCCAAGTTTGCGCGCCGCGGCCGGCATGATCAGCACCGGCAGAGCAGCCAACAGAATCCAGATGACCGCGGTGATGGGCTCTCCAATCGGCGTGTCGGTGGGATGGATGTTCTTGTACAGCGTGAACACCAGAATGGCCATGGCCATCAGTGGAATGACGATCTCCCATCGGCGGACCAGGAGTGGGCCGTTGAAGAACAGCACCCGCAATGCACCGACGGTTGCCAGCAGGTAGACCACCAGCAGCAGCAGGGTGCCGATCGTCGCGGTCCAGTCGAAGACATTCTGTGCATCGGCGTGCATTCCCCAGCCGAACAGCGCGAGTGCCGCCAGGGCGGTGACGCCGACCGCCGCGGTGGCGCCCCAGGGTGTGGCGTACTTGGTCGACACCGACGCCAGCGCGGACTTGCCTTCGGTGGCGTCGAAGGCCAGCGTGTAGATGATGCGAGCAGCGCCGACCGCGCAGGCCAGTGCGCAACTGGCGGCGCTGATGATGGTGCCCACGGTGATGAGGTTGCCGAATCCGTGTCCGACGTAGGAGGTGCCGAGATCACCCATCAGCGACGGCGACTTGGTGAATTTGTCGACCCCCCCGGGCGACGTGCCGAAACCCATCATCGCCGTGGCGGCGATGAAGACGTAGAACAATCCGATGACCACCGTCGTTCCGACGATCGCGCGGGGAATGTTCTTGCGCGGGTTTTCGGCCTCGGCACCGGCGACGGCGGCGGCCTCGAATCCGGCGAACGACAAGAACCCCATCACGATTCCGACGAACAACGCCGATGGCGAGGATCCGGGTTCGGGGACGAAGACGTGGAAGTCGATGTGATTGCCCGTGGGCGCGGTCCCCGAGGCCAGCCGTACCAGGACGATGACCGCGGCGAGCGTGATCAGCAACGCCGTAATCGCCTCGCAGACAATGACAATGCTGGTACCGCGGCGGGCCGGAACGATGCCCAACCAGGTGGATAGCCCCACGGTGACGACTGCGAGCAGGTAGGCCGCCCAGCTGGGCGGGTCGTGCCAGACACCGAGGTTCTCCAACAGGTCACATCCGAAGATGCCGACCGCCATCGAGCACAGCAGCACAAGGAAGAAGTACGTGCCCGCCAGTGCCCAGGCGGCGACGACTCCGGTCCGCGGACCGACTGAGGCGCCGACCAGCCCATACACCGCACCGGGGTGGTGCATCCGCTGGCTGAGCCGTCCCAACCCGTAGGCCACGGTGAGGACCCCGACGAGCGCCAGCAGATACGACAGCGGAGCGGCACGGCCCACGCTCGCGGCGGCGAACTGGGGTTGGCTGGTGATCGCGAAGGACGGCGCCATGACGCCGATCGAGATCGCCACCACCTGCCACAGCTTGAGGTTGCGGGCCAACTTCTGGCCGGCCTGCTCGGGCGGGCTTGACTCCGTTGTTGCAGAGCAGGATTCGTCGGCTACGTCGAATTGCTGAGTGGACATTTTGACTCCTTTGGTTGACTCGTCAGCGAACGGCGTACAGCGCTGCCTCGTCGCGGTGCACCGTGATTCGGCGGCTCATGACACCAACGGCTCATTGACTCCGCGGTAGCGCCGACTCGGCGTTGGCTCATGCGGTTATGGTGGCTCGCTTCGGGATGTCGGCGTTAGTCCATTTCGACCGGTTTCGTCGATGCCAGTTTGTTACGGGCGCGGTGCGTGGCTCGAAATCCACCGGAACCGATTGCCGTGGACGCCGGGGGCGCGTTGGCGTATTTCCGCACCATAATCGCCGGCTCTACCGGACTTAGCCGGTGGCACACCGGCTCGCTATCCGCCGATCAACGCCATCGGCGCGGCGCAGGCGAAGGTTCGCGATCGAGCCGTCATCAAACATCCGTTGCGACCGTGCGACATTCGCAACGTCACCCCGGGCGCGCTGGGCGTGCCCGGTGAGCCGCTCACCTTCGACCCCGCTGCGCCCACCGCCGCGAAGTTGGCCTCCGGCCGCCGCGTGTTGCGTCTGATTCCGATCGCGTTACCGTCCCCGCTGACGTCAAATCATGGTTGATGGTCAACCCTGTCAGAGGTTGTCAACAACCCAAGCTCTTCGTGAAGAGTCTTATCCGCCGGGATGATCCCTTGCCCATGCCCGCACGTCGGCGACGAAAAGTTCGGGCACTTCCATGGCGACGAAATGGCCGCCGCGGGGCAATTCGGTCCAGCGTACGACGTCGTAGCCCCGTTCGAGCCAACTGCGCGGCGGGAACGGTGCCCGCGGATCGGGGTGGGCGGCGATCGCAGTGGGCACCTCAACCCGGAGGCCTTTCGGCATGACGTTCGCGTGCTCGGCTTGCGCGCCGGCGTAGAACCACGCAGCGGTCGCGAAAGCGTCGTTGGTGACGTAGATCATTACCTCGGTGAGCAGCTGGTCCATGGTAAAGACCGCCCCGAACGGCCGCTCGCGGAGGTCGGCCCAGTCATGCAGCCGCTCGACGATCCACGCGGCCTGGGCGACGGGATTGTCCTGCATGGCATAGGAGAGCGAGTGGGGCCGAGTCCGTTGCAGCATCTCATAGCCACCGAATTGATTTTCGGCCTCCGTGCGGCTAGTCCGCCAGGACTTCTCCTCGTCGGTGTCCGGCTCGGCGTCGGGCTGCACGAGGACGGAGTTGAGGTGGATCGCTCGCACGGACCCGGCATGCTCCAATGCCAACCACGCGGTACCTGCCGCGCCCCAGTCGCCGCCCTGGGCGAGGTAGGACCAGTAGCCAAACCCATCGCGCATGAGCGCGTCGAAAAGGCGTGCGGCCGTGCGGGCCCCGACCGGCGAGCGCGGCTTGCCCGAGACACCGAAGCCCGGTAGCGAGGGGATGACGAGATCGAACGCATCCTCCGGTTCGCCGCCGTGACGGGACGGAAATGCCAGCGGCTCAATCGCCTCCCAGAACTCGAACACCGAGCCGGGCCATCCATGGGTCAGCAGCAGCGGACGCTGGCACCCGGCCTCGCCGACGACATGGACGGCGTGGATGTCGATGTTCTCCACGCGGTGGAGCACCTGCGGGAATCGGTTCAGCTTTGCCTCGGCGGCACGGACGTCGAAGCCGTCCACCCAGTAGGCGCACAATCTCCGCAGGAACTCCGGATCGCAGCCGTAGCGCCATCCCGCATTCTCGGGCGCGACCGGGAAGCGGTAGTCCCGCACCCGCTGGCGCAAGCGCCGGAGATCGGCCTCGTCCCAGGCCACGGTGAATGGCTGCATGTTCAGGCCTTCCTAATTACGGGCGGCACGGGCGGTTCGGAGTGCGACGGTGAGCCCACAGCCGCCGACAGCCCGCCCAGTATGCAAATCGTCAACCAGGTGCTGGCGCTGTCGTGGTGAGAGTCGTTATGGGCTCAGGGAAAAGCCGTCGAATGCTGCGCTGCGATGCATGGTGATCACCGCCCACCTTTCGTCGCGGCGTCGATGAGTGTCTCCGCAGCTGATCGCAGAGCGGCGGTGGCCACGCGTAGCTGACCGCGTTCGGAAATGCCCGTAACCCCGTGGTAGAGCAAGGCCGAAGGCCGGGGCGGCGATGGTCGCCTTGTTAGGGGTGGCACTGATGGTCACTGGGAGCACCGCCAAAGCTGGCTCGCTGGACGCACCGAGTCAGTGCCAACACCTCGGAGCAAGTCTGACCCAAACCCACTCACCTTGAGGCACCTATTGCTGTTTCCCGTGAGCCCATCTCTCTGCCCGGGCAGACGCTTAGACGTAGTTCACAGAATGACTTTCCCGTGAAAGCCGTTGTGAGCCAAGGTGCTCTCGTCGACAGCTACCGCAATTCCCCGGCCTCGTGCGTGGGGAGACGATCGAGGCGATGAAGGTGGCGACCTGATCGCCGTCGTCGACGTCGGCATGTCCGCCGACTCCAATTAGACACTCGGTTGCGCGTCGGTCATTCGGCGGAGAGGTGCTGGTCGAAGAACGCCTGCAGCCTGTCGAACGGGATCAGGTTGACCCGGTCGTAGAGGTCGACGTGGCCCGCCCCCGGCACGACGAACAGCTCCTTGGGCTCGGCGGCTCTGGCAAAGGCGTCCTCGCTGAAGTACCTGGAGTGTGCGTTCTCGCCGACGACGAACAGGATCGGTCTCGGGGAGATGGTCTCGATCTGGGCGAACGGGAAGAAGTTGTTCAGCACCGCCGATCCGGTGAAGGTGAACTCCGTCGTCGAGCGCGGATGTTGCCCTCGCCGGGTCCGGTAGTAGTCGAAGAACTCGCGATCCGCCGCCGACGTGTCGGCGCTGAGCTGTGTTGGCAGCCCGACCATTTCACGTTGCGCCCCGCCAGCTTCCGTCCAGCGCTCGGCACCCACTTCATCGAGCGTCGACATCCGCTGTTGGCACGGGACGGCGTCGTGCAGGCCTTGGCGGCTCAGTCGGCCCATGTCGTACATGCTGACGGTGGCCAGCGCCCTGATCCGGTGGTCGATCTGCGCTGCGCTGAACGCCCAGCCGCCACTGGCGCACACCCCGATGACGCCGATGCGGCTGCGGTCCACCACGGGGTTCAGTCCGAGGTAGTCGACCGCGGCGCTGAAGTCTTCGACGAAGGCCTCCGGCGAGGCGATGGATCTCGGTGATCCGCCGCTCTCGCCCCGTAGGAGTTGTCGAAGGCTAACGCGACGAAGCCTCTCGTTGCCATCTGCTGGGCGTAGAGCCCAGAGGTCTGTTCCTTCACGCCCCCGTACGGGTGGCCCACGATGACGGCCGGTGACGGTGTCGACCGGTCCAAGTTCGTCGGGACGGACAGATCGCCGACCAGGTCGATGCCCAACCGGTTGACGAAAGATACGCGTTCCACGTTCACCAGGTCGCTCGGTGGGAAGGTCTTGTCCCACTCCGGACTTTGCGCGGCATCGTCCGTCGTGGCGGCGGCGCAGCCAGCGATGGACAGTGCGCCCAGTGCCGCTACGCCGGTTCCCGTCAGCTTCATCAAATTGCGGCGGTTCACCGCGAGAGCCGGAACCGCCCCGATGGCCGAGTTCTCGCCGTGGCAGCCAACGCACCCGAGCCTGCTCGAGGACCTCGCGGCGGGGAACTATGCGGAGTGACACGGGGCGAGCGCCCTAACGTCAGAGAGATACGCCGAAAGAGCCCGCGGCTAACTCGTCTCAGCGGCGATTGGGCATGGCGGACGCACTGATCTGCGATATTCCAAGTTGTCTCAACTTGATCGCGGTCCGGTTTGTCTCACGAATCCCTGCAGTTCCTAGGGACGCCGGCGTCCATCCTTCTGTGGGACTCGCCTGGTCATCGGCCGCGTTGTGCAAGGACGAGCAGCGAGTCGGTGAGGTCGTCGGCGAAACGCTGGTTGATCGGCCCGCTGGCAGCAAGCAGGCGATACCACAGCGCGCCGTAGAACATTTCGATCAGGAAGTCGATGTCGACGCCGGCCTGCAGTTGTCCGCGGGAACGGGCCCGGTGGAGTAGTTCTCGCATCACCGCACGGCGTTGGGCAAGAAAACCTTCGCGGAAGGACTCGGCGAACGACTCATCGCGTTGTGCCTCTGCCATCAGCGCGGTAAGCAGCCGTGCGACCTTACCTCGGGCACCAAGCACGCTGCGCCGCACGAAAAGGCGCAAGTCGTGGTCGAGGTCGCTGGTTTCGGCCGCGGGCGCGATGCGCGAGGCTCCCTCATTGAGGGCCTCGAGGACGATCGCAGCCGGTGATGGCCACCAGCGGTAGATGGTCTGCTTGCTCACAGCGGCACGCCGGGCGATGCCCTCCATCGTGGTTGCGCCGTAGCCCTGCTCGTCGATCAGGGCGGTGGCGGCGCCGAGGATTGCGTGGCGCGCCGCCTCGCTACGTGGGCGTCCTGGCGAGCGTACGGTCATGGCCACCATGTTACTGGACGAGTCGTATGATAATGTTCCGAGACGTGACGTCCATTATTGGCTGGACCGACGAGGTCGAGGCGATCCTCACGGGAGATCACGTAGCGATGCTCGGCTACGTGACACCCGCCGGCGGGGTGGTGCTCACCCCGGTGACGAACTTCGGCATGCACGATCGTGGGCGCGGGGTCGTGACGTTTAATACGTCGGTGGGCGCGTGGCGGAAGATCGCTCACATTCGGCGAAATCCGAACGTGGCGCTGGCATTTCACACGCGTGCGCACGCCACCCACGATCGCGGCGAGTATGTGCTCGTCCAGGGCTCGGCAACGGTCGGGCCGATCGTCGAAGACTTCCCATCGACGGTGCTGGAGCATTGGGAGCGCTTCGAGCCGTGGAGTACGTCGGGCCCGGCGTGGAAGTGGTGGATGCGGGTGTATGCACGCCGTGTCGAGGTCGGCGTCGCCGTCGAGCGCATCGCCGCGTGGTCAAACCTCAGGTGCGCAGGAAAGGTCACCGTGCACGGCGCCCCTCTTCCAGACACACCGCCGCCCTCGCAGAGACCACCGGCAAACGGGACCGGTCCCCGCGTCGGGTTGACGCTCACGGCTGTGGCGGCGCGCCTGTTGCCCGACGTGTTGCTGGGTTGGGTCGGCAATGACGCACGCCCGTTTGTCGTGCCGGTCGATGTCGTGGGCACCGGTCCGCGGGGCCTCACCCTCCGGGCGCCGCAGGAGCTCGTGCCGCCGGGATCGCGCCGCGCGGGGTTGACGGCGCACTGGTTTTCCCGTGGAGTTGCCGGCCAATGCCAGGCAGTTCACACCGGTTGGCTCGAGGCGATCGACGAGGTGTTCTACGCACCGCACACCCGGGCGTCCTACCTAATGCCGCCGTCACGCATCGTGTATCGCCTCGCCGCTGGTGGCTTCACGCGGCTGCGCCAGCGGCAGGCACACACATAGCGAGGAGCCCGACGCAAACGTGGCACAAGCTCGCGGTCCCGAACAGGCAAGGACGCTCCCGATGCGACTCTAGCGGCGCGCCACCTTGGGCCGTTGCGAAACTCCTGGTATGGCCGATGATTTCGACCTGACGCAACCAGTGGGGATCGACGCCGAGGCGTGGCACGCCATCACGGCGCATCGCGACCGGCTGAAGGACTCGGCCGCTCAGGGGCAGTTCTCCGATCCATACATAGCCGACCCACACAAATCCTTTACTCCTGCCCAGTTGCTCGGCTACGCACTCGACAAACCGCTACAGTTCCCAC
>NZ_JACHGP010000006.1 GCF_014202335.1 Mycobacterium sp. AZCC_0083
TGGGCCGGAGTTTCACCGGGCTCCAACCAATCCGCTGGCCGAGTCAAGTCGACGAGGACACGTCCGGGCAATCCGTATCTCAAGGGTTCACTTGGCGTTTCGGCGATGTCAGCGGCACGGTCGAAGAACACCTACTTCTGCGCGAAGTACCAACGGATCAGAGCTCGGCGCGGACCGATGCGCGCACTTGTCGCCGTCGAACACGCCATGATCATCACCGCGTGGAACATGCTCACCGACGGAGCGTTCTACCGTGAACGCGGGATCGACTACTACACCCTGCGTAAACCAGCGAAGGCCAAAGCACGCGCGGTCAGCCAACTCGAAGCGCTCGGCTACACCGTCATGCTCGCACCACTGGCCGACACCGCATAGCCAGCAACCTGCGATCGATCACTGGTCACCTGCTCGGGGTCACCATATTTTCGTGTCAGTGCTGTCTTTGGGCTTCGGCAACAGCGTGCGATCGGGTGCTGCGAATCATGTCTACCTCCTCCACCGCCCGCAGCGTGCGCGGCCCCGCGGAAGCGGCGGCCGCACTGCCAGCCGCCGGTCGCGCCCCCGGGCGCAGCGATTTCCACTGGCGGGCTGGGCAACTCACGCAGTCGTCCGTCGCGGAGCTGAAGCGAATCGAGGCGGGGGAGTCGGATGAGTTGGCAGATTGCTTGGGTACACGGATGACACCCGTCCGAAACATGAATGACAAATTTCAATGGCATCCTCTGTTGCATTGAATACTTCAAGCCGCTCCATCTAATGGAGCGATTCAACGGGCAAAGGGTGTCGGTGGCGGCCTTGGTCGCTGATGCGCTTCGCAAAGCTGGCAGCACAGATGGAGACCTCACATGACCCGTTCCACCTGCCCCACGATGCTTACGGCTGCCTTCGCCGCCGCCGGCCTGGCGACGATGCTCACCGCCTGCGGATCGGGCGGCGACTCGTCGACCGGGGGCTCGCCCGCGTCGACAGGGGGTGCCTCAAGCGAACTGCACGCGATGTTGCCGGAGGACATCCAGAAATCCGGGGTCGTCACGTTGGGCACCGACGCCGAGTACCCGCCGTGTGAGTCCCTCGAGGGCAAGGCGATCGTCGGCTACGAGCCGGACCTGTACCACGCGATGGCGGACAGACTTGGCATCAAGATAGAGGACAGCTCTGTCGCCTTCGACGGGCTGATCCCCGCGGTGCAGAGCAAGCGTTTCGATATGGCGATGTCGTGTTTCTCGGACAATCTGGATCGCGAGAAGGTGGTCACGTTCGTCGATGATGCCTACGCGACCGGCGCCGTCTACATGCTTGAGTCGAACACGTCGATCACATCAGACCCGCTCACCCTCTGCGGTCTGAAAACCGCGGTGCAGCAGGGCCTCGATTTGGCTGAGCAGTTGCAGTCGACGATCAACCCGCACTGCACCAAAAACGGCAAGGAACCTGTTGACGTGCAGCAGTTCCCGTCCGGCGACGCCGCGCTGCTTGCGCTGTACTCCGGCCGCGTCGACTTTGTGCTCAACGATTACGCGGCCGCCGATGCTCTGCAGAAGGCCGCCCCCAAGCCGCTGCGACTGGTGACCAACCCGCTGCTGCAGAAGTACTACAACGGAATGATCTTCAACAAGGAAGACACCCAGCTACAGCAAGCCTTCTTGGCGGCTCTGAAGGCGATCGTCGCCGACGGCACGTACGAGAAGATAATGAAAAAGTGGGGCCTGCCGGACCTGATGCTGACTGAGCCCGGTATCAACGTGGCTGCCAGTAACCCCATCCCGACGCCGACGCCCTGATCGGTGGTCGTCATGCCGCCGAGCTTTGGGCAGACCCCGATCACCCGCTCCGCGTCGAGAGGCGTGGGCGGATCCAGCCGGCCACGCGTCGACGCCGCCCAGATAGCCGGCCTGCGGGTCAAGCGGCCCACACGTGCGCTGCGCTGGGTCGCCGGTGCATTCGTTTTGCTGGTAACCGCAAGCGTCGCCTACAGCTTGGTCAACAACCAGAACATCGGTTGGGCCACCGTGTGGCGCTACCTGTTCGACCGCGCCATCCTCGACGGTCTCATGCTCACGCTGTGGATGACGGCAGTCGCGATGGCGGTAGGCATCGTCGGCGGCGTCCTGTTGGCCCTCATGCGGATGTCGGCCAACCCTCTGGTGGCATGGGCCGCGCACACCTATATCTGGTTCTTTCGCGGTACGCCGGTGTTGGTGCAACTCATCTTCTGGTACAACCTCGCGGCGCTTTACCCGACGCTGTCGTTGGGCGTGCCGTTCGGAGGGCCGGTGTTCTTCACCGGCTCGGCCAACGCCATCATCACGCCGTATGTCGCCGCTTTGCTCGGACTAGGACTCAACGAGGCTGCCTACATGGCCGAGATCGTCCGGGGCGGACTGAGTTCGGTGGAAAGCGGGCAGATCGAAGCTGCTCGGGCACTTGCCATGACCTACCCGCAGGTGATGCGCAAGGTGGTGCTGCCGCAGGCGATGCGGGTGATTGTGCCGCCGACGGGCAACCAAGTGATCGGCATGCTCAAGCTGACCTCCCTGGTGAGCGTGATCGCACTGTCCGACCTGCTGTACTCGGCGCAGGCGATCTACGGCCACAACTTCGAGACCATCCCGCTGCTCATCGTCGTGAGTCTCTGGTATCTGCTGCTGACGACGCTCCTGTCATTTGGCCAGACTTTTCTCGAACGCCGATTCTCAAAGGGTGTGCCCGGCCGTGCGCTCCGGGCGGCCCAGGAAGTGGTGCAGGCATGAGTCGGTTGATGGTGGAAGCCCGCGGTGTTTGCAAGTCCTACGGTGCCAACGAGGTGCTACGCGGTATCGACTGGTCGGTGGAAGAAGGTGGGGTTGCCTGCCTGGTCGGACCATCTGGCTCGGGCAAATCGACCCTGCTGCGATGTATCAACCACCTGGAGCCCGTCGATGCCGGGGTGATCGTCGTCGACGGTTCGCTCATCGGCCACGAGGTGCGCGGCGGGCACGTCGTCGAGTTGCGTGAACGACAGGTCGCGCGCAACCGCGACCGCATCGGCATGGTGTTCCAACGCTTCAACCTTTTTCCGCATATGACGGCCATTGAGAACGTGATGTGTGCGCCCATGACGGTGCGCAACACCCCGCGCGCCCAGGCCCGGGCGCGGGCGAGGGAGTTGCTGGACCGCGTGGGCCTGGCAAGCCGTACCGACCACTACCCATCACAGCTCTCCGGCGGCCAGCAGCAGCGCGTGGCAATCGCGAGGGCGCTGGCAATGGAGCCCCGCCTGATCCTTTTCGACGAACCCACCAGCGCCCTCGACCCTGAGCTCGTCGGTGAGGTGCTCTCGGTGATGCGCGACCTCGCCGGGACGGGGATGACCATGATCGTCGTCACTCATGAGATCGCGTTCGCTCGCGAGATCGCCAGCTCTGTGACGTTCATGGATGACGGCCAAATTGTCGAGTACGGCTCGGCGACCGATGTCCTGGACAACCCGCAACACCCTCGCACGCGCAGCTTCCTGCAAGCCGTGCTCTGACGGGGCTCGACATCAGCAAGAACCCTACGAAAGGAATGTCATGTCGGTAGCAGTCGATGAAATGATCGCGACGCTCGAGGCGGAGCGGGAAGCCATCTGGCTGACCATTCCCGACGAGGTGTCCGCCCTCGGGCGAGGTGAGGTGCCCCGCGGCACGGGCGCTCGCGGGCAGTACCTGTCCACGCTGATGTTCGCGGAGGGCGAGGCGCGCACCCTGTCTGACGAGATGCTGTGGGGCCTGATCCAGGTCTGCGAGATCGAATCCTCGGATCTGGCGACGCTTCAGTCGATCATCAGGCAGATCATCGGCTATAAGGCCGATTTCTTCGACTTCGTCGGGCTTCCCCACGCCGCGTCGGTGATCCACAAGTTCGTCGAGGTCGCCGGCAGCACCGAGTCGCTGGACGATTTGCACCGGCTCTGCTCGGCGGCGATCTCCTACGCCAACCGCCTACACATGACTGTCGATGCGGTCTACCCGTGGGCGCTCGGCAACGCCTTTCCGAGGAAAGACCGCACCGCGAACTGAGTCGCTCTCAAACCCGTCAAACCCCGAAAGGTCATCACCCGTATGGAACTGAAATTCATCGTCGCCGGAAAAGACGTCTGCCGGATCAACGTCTGGGAAGACAAGGTGCCCAACCTGGCAAAGACCCTGCGCGACAAGCTGCCGATGAAGACCACCTTGCAGCACGGCAAGCTGATCGGCGACATGGTGTTCTTCACGTTGCCGGTTGTCGCGCCGTGGGAGAACATGTATCGCACCGAGGAGGTGGGTCAGATGCGTCGTGCGGAAAAGGGCGAAGCCACTGGTGCTGTCTGCTTCTACAGCCCACGTCAGCAGTTCTGCATCGTGTACGGCGACGACACTGCCGACGAGCCCCTTCAAATCTCATACATCGGCGAAATCGTAAGCGGCGCACTGGAAATGCGTCTGGTAGGCCTCGAGACCTGGCTGAAGCAGGGCGCAATCGTCGAGCTCGCCGTTGCCTAGGTCGGCCACGCCCGGATCCGTGGACGAGAGCCAGAGCGAGCCCGGGCTCGATACCGCGAAATCCGTGCCGTCGGCCGCGACGGTCGACGACCTGTTCGTCGACCGTATTCGGTCGGGGGTGCTCACGCCGGTCCAGCGACGTATCGCCCGCTACATCGGCGATCATGGCCCGCAGGTCGCGTTCCTCTCCAGCGTCGAGCTGGCGTCCCGGGTCGGCGTGAGCCAGCCGTCGGTCACCCGCTTCGCCACGGCGGTCGGGTTCAGCGGCTACGGCGCCATGATCGAGGCAGTGCGTGACGTGGTGCTCACACCTCGGTCACGGCCCCCGGATACCGGCGCTGGACTCAACCGCCTGCAGCTAGCTGTCGAGCACAGTATCGAGAGCCTGACCTTCCTGCGTGAGCAGTTGGCTGACCTGTCAGTGCTGCGCGAGGCCGCCGCGACATTGGCCGCGTCAAAGCCGATGCCGGTATGTGGATTCCGCGGCTCGGTTCCCATCGCATCGTGGTTCTCCTTCTTCGCCTCCAAAATCCATCCGTCGGTGATGGCGTTGTGGGGGAGCGACAGTCATATGGTCGAGAAGATCGCGCAGGCGCGGATGGCTGGCGCCACCGCGTTGCTGGTCATCGTGATGCCGCGTTACCCCACCCAGGCGCTGTTGACCGTTCGTGCCGCGCGCGCAGAGGGACTGAAGGTGATCCTGCTTGTCGACTCCGCACTCAGCCCACTGTCGCCTCTGGCCGACTTCGTGCTACCTGCGCCGGTTGACCCGGATTTCGTCTTCGACTCCCAAGTTGCGCCCCTGCAGATGGCTGCGGCGCTGCTGGAACTCATCGCCGATCACGACGGCGAAGGCACCCAGAAGCGCCTCGATCGCCTCGAGGAGCTGGCCGCTGACTACGAGTTCTTCCTCTCTGCCGGTCAGTGAGGCTCGGCCGCGAGCACGGTGGTCGCAGCGTTCGGAGTGAAGCTCGTCAGGTCGGTCGTGTCAGTTCCGACCTTGACGCCAGCACGCTGACCGGACCGAACGCTCCCTTTCATCTCTGCGCGCAGGGCGAGCAACTCGTCGGCGCAGCGGCGTGCGGCGCAGGCCGCGCCCAGGACGTCGTATTCCCACGGATCGGCACCACTCGCCGGCAACCAGAGGTTGCCGCGGTCATCTGGAACGCTCGAGCCGACGCGAGGGAGCGGCGCCAGCCTTCCCGCCGCTGTGGGTCGTAAGGCTGCTGTGAGTAAGGCTGCTGCGGCGGCCCGGGTGGACGAGGTCCCCAGTTCGGCCCGGGTACACGCGTTGCCCGCCTCGGCGATCCGGCATTCTCAACGCATGACAACACGTCGTGTCCACCGGCGGCCTGCCGCCGCCTGTGCCGCCGTCGTGCTCGCGGCCGCGATCTTGGCGGCATGCTCAGGCCCGCAGTCCACGGCACCGACCGAAGGAACCGACGTGCACGCGGTGCTGCGGTTCGATCAGGTCGGCTATATCTCGGGAGAGACGAAAACCGCGTACGTGATGGGGGATAACACACTGGGCGACAACGGTTTCACCCTTCGAGACGCTCAAGGGAAACCCGTAGTGACCGGAAGGCTGGGTGCCAGCCGCGGCGCATGGAACGCGCGCTATCCGTCCGTGTACCCGGTCGACTTCACCGCCGTCACCACACCGGGGACCTACACGCTCACGGTCGACGGGGTGAACGCCTCAGCCGCGACCATCCGCATCGACTCAGCAGCTGCGCTCGCGTTGCCGTTACTGACCCAGAACGTCCAGTTCTTCCGAGCCCAACGCGACGGCGCCGACGTCATCGCCTCGGTGCAGAGCCGCAAGCCGTCACATCTGAACGACAACACGGCGGCCATCTATGAGGCTCCTACGTTCACCGACGATGGCACCGTGTTGACAGGAGACCTCGTGCCGACCGGGACCACCGTCGACGTCGAGGGCGGCTGGTTCGACGCCGGTGACTTCCTGAAGTTCACCGGGACGACCGCGTACGCCACCGCCGATCTCCTGCTTGCCCAGCGCACCGAGATGGAGGCGGGCCTCGGAGTGACGCCCGGCCTGGCCGCCGAAGCGCTGCACGGACTGTCGTGGTTGACGAAGATGTGGGACCCGAAAACCGGGGTGCTCTATGCCCAGGTCGGCACCGGGGTGGGCAACGACGACGTCATCAGCGACCACGACGTCTGGCGACTGCCCGAGTCGGACGACGCGGAGACCGCGGCCGAGGGTGATCCGCGTTGGTGGCTTGCGCACCGCCCGGTGTTCGCCGCCAATGAGGCGGGCGATGCGGTGCCGCTCAATCTCGCGGGCCGCGTCGCTGCGGCGTTCGCGCTCGCTGCGCAGACGACCCGGGACCCGCGGGATGCCCGACTCTGGCTGGAGCGGGCCGCAGCGATCTACGGAGCGGCCGACACGTCCGACGATCCGGAGATCGTCGCGGCCTTTCCGGCCGAGTTCTACCCGGAGGGATCGGGAAACGACGACATGGAGTTCGCCGCCGCCGAACTCGCCCGCGCAGCCTTTCGGTTCGAGGACGGCCGCGCCGCGGACTGGGTGGCACAAGGCAGTCGTTGGGCGGCACGCTATTTGGCTGGCGAGCAGAAGGGCACCCTCGAACTCGGCGACGTGAGCGCTCTCGGCCACGCCGAGCTGATCGCCATGCACACCCCTGACTCGCTGGCGCTCGTGGCCGACCTGCGCCGGCAACTCGACGACGGGATGGCCAACGCGAAGACCGATCCGTTCGGGGCGGGTGCTGACCAGACCGGCTTCGACTCCGTACCGCACGCGTTCGGATTGGCCACCACGGCAACCCTTTACGAGCGCGTCTCCGGTGACGATCGCTACGCGCGCTTCGCCTCTGAGCAGCGCTCGTGGGTCCTGGGTGCCAACGCGTGGGGCACCAGTTTCGTCATCGGTGCCGGCGCCGTGTCACCCCGGTGCCCAGAACACCAGGTAGCCAACCTCGCCGGCGGCGGTCCACTGGTCGGCGCGGTCGTCAACGGCCCGAATGCCGCCGACCTCCTCAAAGAACTCAATCGATTCGACACGATGAAGGAGTGCTCGTTCGCCGGCCCCGAGGGCACCACGTTCAGCGAATTCGACGGACATGGCGCACGCTACGTCGACGATGTCGGTGCCTGGCAGACCGTCGAGCCAGCTTTGGACTTCACCTCGACCGCCGCGTACTCGCTCGCGCTCACAGCCACGCAATCCCGCCGCTAGGTGGCAGCACCACGTGCCCCCCGGCGGGACTTGAACCCACATCGCGCGAGGTAGAAGCTCGCAGCTCTGTCCATTTGAGCTACGGAGGCGAAAGGTGCTGGGGTGGAGCCGGATGCAGGACTCGAACCCGCGCCACCTGTTTACGAGACAGGAGCTCTTTCCCGTTGAGCTAATCCGGCGGTGGCATCACGGTGCCCACGGCGGGACTCGAACCCACACGAAGTCCGGTGTAGGAGACCGGTGCTCTGTCCTGTTGAGCTACGCGGGCCATGCGTGCTGCGATTGGTACCCCTGAAGAGATTCGAACTCCCATCCACAGCTTCGTAAACTGGCGCTCTATCCCTTGAGCTACAGAGGTGTGGCAGGTCGCACGGCGCCCCTGGCAGGAATCGAACCTGCAACCGCCGGTTCCGGAAACCGATGCGCTATCCGTTGTGCTACAGGGGCTTTGGGGGCGGAGGGATTCGAACCCCCAGCCGCGAGTGACGCGGCGGCTCGTTAGCAACGAGCTGCATTACCGTTCTGCCACGCCTCCCGAGGTGCGAGTTACAGGCCCAGCTGGTCGGCAGCGATGGAGACGATCGGGCTGTCCACTGCCGGTAATCGGGCCTGCACATTGCCATCGAGATCAACGGCGCTGCCCACGATCTGGACGAACGGGGTTCCGACGGGAAGGCCCTCGACGGGGACGCTCGAGGAATTGGTGGGGTGATCGGTCAGCAAGATCGCTCGCTTCTTGGCCAGACGCGTCCGGTCGATGGTGATTGGATCGGGCGCCCGGGCCCCGGGCCAGAACAGCCATCGGTCGGGGTGTTCTTGGCGGCGGCACTCGGTAGCGAACCCGTGTGCCTCCGTGGCGTCAGCGGCGAACGTCTCGTATTCCGGAAGGTCGATGCCGTAGTACTCCTCCCATTCCCCGTTGCGTTGGGACATCGGGGTTTTCAGATATCGGCGACCTGTTTCTCGTTCGATACCGAGTTCCACGAAGGGAGACCCATCCCGGAATTCGTGCGTCGTCTCGAAGCCGAGCACTCTGGGTGGGGCAGATGTCGTCGCCGTCTCGACGGGCTCAGCCACAGGACGGACCTCCGGTTCTGCCGAGCCTCCCGCGTCGCGCGGTTGCTTGCCCTTGTCGTCCCGACGGCGCTCCTCGTCGGTTCCGTGAAGTCGAAGGCCGAGTTGAACGATCCCCATGGCTACACCCATTACCAACGCAGCCAACACCGTGCCCACGACGAACGCGACCAGCGGGTAGTAGAACGTGGAGCCGTCCGCGTGCCAGGCGCGAATCACGGCGATGACCTACACGGCTATCACCGACAGCGGTATCCCGACGACCGCCAGAACCACGCCGATGATTGCGATTCCCGGTGCGCCGCTGTCGCTGAGCATGAAACTCGTTGCGCCGAGATAAATGGACAACCACACCCCCCCGATCAGCACGATGAACAGGAGAACCGTCGCAATCGTGTCGAGAACCTGCATCGAGCCATTCTTCCTAATAGCCGCTCCGGAACAGCGCTCGACAGGCGGATACTCTCACCGACGGAGCTACGCAACATCTGGTTGTCCGGGGAGGAATTGAACCTCCGGCCTCCGCCATATCAGAGCGGCGCTCTCAACCAACTGAGCTACCGGGCACCGGCGCCCCGCGCGGGACTCGAACCCGCTCCGCCGCCTTGAAAGGGCAGAAGACAACCCATATCCGAACGGGACTTGCTACTGCGCTGCCTCGTCAGGACTCGAACCTGAACTCCCCGGAACCAAAATCCGGTGGGCTACCGATTACCCCACGAGGCACGATGTTTCGCCGACGAACCATATTCGCCTCACACGCCGGGCATCTCCCAGGCTCCCCGGGCAGGAGTCGAACCTACAGTCGCGGATTAACAGTCCGCCGGTTTACCGGTTAACCGACCGGGGATTGAAAGAGCAGGTGTGAGGGACCCGGCCGTGCTGCTGCCGGGCCCCTCGCAGCGGATCAAATTCGCTCCAGCACAGGCGCATACCGGAATTTGTCGCGCTCCCTCGGCTCGAACGGCTCGCGGACCAGGGCCATCCTGGCTTCCTGCGGCGTCCGGTTGCCCTTGAGACCGTTACATGACTGGCACGCCGCCACCAGGTTGAACCACGTGTCGCCGCGGCCTCGTGAACGGGGCAGGAGGTGGTCCACGGTGTCGGCACGACCGACGCAGTAGGCGCAGGTGTGTCCGTCACGGCTCAACACCCCGTCGCGGGTGGCCCGGGTGTGCGGCTTGTAAGGGGTATACGTATTTCCGCAGTGCGACCGATGCCGGCAACTCGATCACCAGTGACGGGCTGTGAACGTGCACGGCGGGGTTGCGCACGCCGATGACGTGCACCTCACGCCGCAAGATCAGCCGGACCGCCTGGTTGCCACGGAATCTGGGGAAGTGCGCGGTAGTCGGCGTTGTAGACCTCGACGTTGAGGTCAGGCGTCAGGATGGCCATGTCTGCGTACCTCCTTTCCGTATGTGCGGGTATGAAACATGGTTGCGCGGACAGGATTTGAACCTGCGACTTCCGGGTTATGAGCCCGGCGGACTTCCGAACTGTCCTACCGCGCAAGGTGTTTGGCGTGCCCCCGGGGAATGCGGTGCGCCGTGAGGGTTTCGATCCCCCGTCCCCGGATTAAGAATCCAGTGCTATTCCAACTCAGCTAACGGCGCCGGTGGTGTGTGGGCCGCCCGGGACTCGAACCCGGAACTCAAGGGTAAAAGCCGAGAGTGATACGCGATTTCACCAACGACCCGCTGTCGTGTACGTCCGGCAGGAGTCGAACCTGCACGCCCGACCACGGGCACCAGAGCCTGAATCCGGCACGTCTTCGAGTTCCGCCACGGACGCGTGACGCGTCCAAGTGCGCTCGGCAGGAGTCGAACCTGCACGCCCAGACCGGGCATCCGGGTTTGAGCCGGACGCGTCTTCCATGCTTTCCGCCACGAGCGCAGATGCCACCACTGTGTAGTTG
This sequence comes from Mycobacterium sp. AZCC_0083, assembly GCF_014202335.1. GTDB lineage: Bacteria > Actinomycetota > Actinomycetes > Mycobacteriales > Mycobacteriaceae > Mycobacterium. The sequence goes on from NZ_JACHGP010000006.1 coordinate 10,724, forward strand.
TCAAAGTCCCGACTAGACAGCACTATTCGCCATCCAGTCCGCGTTGCACCAGATCTGTCCGGGTGTGTTGCTAGAACGATGATGCTCCGCACATCGGCCCATGTAAACCGGGTATTTCAGTGGAAGTCGTTTAGCTGCACGGCAATTAGGTGCAAAGAACTACCGGAGCGTCAGACGACGTTCCGAGCAGGGCCAACAGCAATGCTGAGAGATATATGAGATTTGTCTTCAGGCCCAAGCTTCCGGCCGGGGCGCTCGCCCACGAACGGGGCGGAAGCTTGGCGGAATGACCGGAAGCACCTGGGCTGCCTGTAGCTGCGCTCGGTGTTTTCCTTGATGGATGCGATGGTGCCTGCGCACGACAAAGCGGCCGTGGATGCAAGGTGCATCCCGGCCTGCACGTAGTCGTCGTGCGTCGCGGACATGGATTCACGGTAACACCGCTGCCCGACACTCCTCTAGCAATAATCGGGGGGCTGCGTGGGTTCGCAGGGATCAGGGCCTTCGCTACCCTCGAGCAGCACCCACCAGAAGGAGACTCGCGTGAGCAACCCCGGTACCCCCAACGATGCGGCCACCGAGGCGAAGGCCATCGTTCGTAGAAACACCGAGAAAGTCCAGGGCGAGGGGGATTTCGCCCTCTTCGACGAACTGTTCGCCGACGACTTCGTCGACCACACGCCTCAGCCCGGAACGACTCCGGACAAAGCAGGTGTCCGCGTGCTCTACGCCCGGCTGCGTGACGCGTTCCCCGACTTCCGCCCGGAGATCCGCTGGCAGTCGGTCGAGGGCGACCTGGTCACGACCTACAAGATCTATCACGGCACCCATCTCGGGGACTTCCTCGGCGTCCCGCCCACCGGCCGAGCGATCCAGTTCGAAACCGTCGACGCCATGCGAGTGCGCGACGGCAAGATCAGCGAGCACTGGGGAGTCGCCAACCTCTACTCCGTCCTGCAACAACTCGGACGACTGCCAGGCGCGTAGTCGGCCGGCGCCTAGTCCAGCAATGAAAAAGAGGGGCACCCTGGCGGGTGCCCCTCTTTGGTGTCGCTAGTGTCAGCGGCTCTGGTGAACGGTGGTGTCCACCTGGGGCACGGTGACGGACGGGCCGATCTGGTCGAGCCACGTGTGGTGGTCGATGCCGGCGGAAATGGTGGTCGGCGACACCGGGCCAACCGCAGCCTGGGCGGCGGGAGCGGCGAAGCCGAGAACGCCCGCAATCAGGCCGCTGGCGACGATGGTGGTGAATCCGAACTTCTTCATGTGCGTGTACTTCTTTCTTCTCTCGGTGGGTCGATCCGTGTCCTGTGGGTCGCGGTTCGGAGCCCTTGTCGGCGGGTTTGGAATTTCCGAACCTGCCGTACTGGTACTTGAAACGCCAAGGTCAGGGGGTTAATTCCGCTGGCAGGATCTGATCGACACCTGGCAGCAATGACGTGTGAGGGCCGTTGGTTGAACACCAATAAGCGACGTAGATCACTTGTCTGGCAAGGAATATGGGCTCAATCCGGCCGAAATGAGAAGAGGGGCACCCGGTTCGGGTGCCTCTCCGGTGGTTCGGGGGCGTTCCGTGGACGCTATTTGAAGCGCTTGTAGCAGAGGTCGCGGTCGCCGCCCAGGCCGGAGCGGTACGCCACGATGCGGGTGAAGCCGGCGGGCACCGTCTGACCGTCTGCGTTGCTGCCCGCCAGACCGTTGGTCAACAACCCGGCCACGGCTTCGTCCAGGTCTCCCGCGGTGAGCGTCAGACTCTTGCCGCTTGGCAGCTCGATCGGCTCGGCCATCGCCCGTTGCGCCACCCCGGTGAGGCACGCCGTCCGCATGGCGGCGACCGGCGTGTCGACGGGGTCACCGTTCTCGTGCTGCATGGCCAGGGCGTAGCGCGACGTCACGACCGACAGCGCAGTGTTGTCGCCCTGCAGCAGCACGTAGTTCGATTCGTCGGCGGCCTCACCGAGCTTCTTCAGCGATGGCAGGTCGACGGAGATGGTGTTGGTGTCGGGGCAGTAGGACACCGGCGGGCTGGGCTGCGCGTCTTTGCACGATTCGGTGTCGTAGGACAGCTTTGGCGCGTCACTCGGGTTGTAGACCTGGCCGAGGACCTCCATCAGGGTGTCGACGATGTCCTCGTCGATCTTCACCTGGCCGCTCTGCACGTCGCCGGTCTGGTCGAGTGGCAGCGCCATCGGCAGATCGCCGCGCCGTGCCTCGATCTCAGCGAGGTCGATCTTGGCGCACTCCGAGGCACCTGAGACGAATCCCATCTGGAAGGCGCTGACCCGGTCCAGCGCGGTGCCGTGGCCCTTCTCGAGCATCTCGGTGTCCTGGGGGCCAAGGATCGGGTCGCGCAGGGTGATCACCGCGGCCAGCACGTGGTTGAGACCGTCGCCCGTGCTCAGCGAGAACCGCGGAGACTGGCCCTCGGCGACCCAGCGGATGTAGGTCCCAGCGAAGCAGTCGGCCTGCTGCTCGCTGACGATGACGGAGGTGGAGTCGTCGACGATGCCCGCCATGTGCTGCACGGCGTGCCCGTACTCGTGAGCCATGAGGGCGGCGATCGAGACGTCGCCGAAGAACTGCCGCCCCGTCGGGACCATGACGGCCCTGTCCCACGCCATGGTCTTGCGGCTCGGGCAGTAGAACGCGTTGGGCTCCTGGTAGGTCTCCGTCCCGCACACAGCCGGGCTGGACGGGTCATTCGAGTCGTAGGACACCAGGCGCTCGATCGGGGTGAACGTGCCGTCCAGCGAGGCGCTGTAGTTCTTCTCCCAGAAATCGGCGACGTCGTTGACGGCCAGCAGTGTCAACCTGTCGATGTCCCCGCCGTCGGTGTCCTGCACGTCTCCGGTCGGTTGGGGTGCGTTGTCCCGGATGCCGCTTGGGCCGTCCTCGGCTGGCAGACCGCCGGCGCGGAACGGGTCGTAGAGGGTGGACACCGCGTGCCCCTGCGTGACGGTCGAGCATCCGGCGATGAGCAACCCCACGCACAAGGCGCTGACCGCCACCACCACTCTGCTGACTCGAATCATGTCCTGACGATCTCGTGAAAGGGACCAGTGCGCAGAGGGTATCTCGCGGGGGTTGCGAGCGGGCCGCGTCGCGGCGTACCGGGGCCGCAACCGGGCCGGCTGGATACCCGAAACTTCCGCCGCCAAACCATGGCGACAGTGTTGCCCGGGCCACAGTTACGGCCTGAAAAGCCGCTCTTAACAGAGTATTAGACGCAGCTCCCCGACGCCTTAGATTTGCGCCCTACTTTCGGAATCGAGGTTCGCACCGAGCGGATCATCGAAATGAGGCTTCCCATGACTACCACCTTCCGGTACGGAAACCCCGCCTTCGATTGCGATGGCGCTCAGATCCACGCGCATTGTCGTCAACTGGCCACCGTGGTCGGCGTCAGCGGCGCCATCCACCCGGACAACCTCGACCGCCTCACCGCGTATGCGAGCCGCTTCATCCTCGGTGACAAGCCCTTCGTGCTCGACCTTTCCGGAGTGCGTTCGCTTCGCGGCGACAGCGGTTCACTGCTGGACGCCGTCGACGAGCGCTGCGGCGCCACTGGTGTCGAGTGGGCACTGGTGGCGTGCGACGAAGTCGTCGACGCACTCGGCCTGACCGACGACGATCCGATCACCATCGCGAGCTCGCTGCCCATTGCGCTCAATCACTTCGCCGACGAGATCGGTGCCCGCCGCCGGTTGCTGCTGCCGATGCTCGGCAAGACCGCCTGAACCCGACTACGACAGCACGCCGCGCAAGACCAACAGGGCTAGTTCTCGCGCGGCGCGGTCGGTGTCCTTGACCCGGCGCACGCACACCGCGTACCAGGCGCCGCCGGCGATCACGTCCAGGACGGTGTCCGCGCTGACGACCGACCGTGCCACGCCGTTGGCCACCTCGTCATCGAGCCTCGCGGCGAGCCGGCCGCGCACGGTGGCCTCGAGTCGGTCGCTGAGCACCCGGCGCATCCGGCGGTCCGAGCGAAGGTCGACGAGCAGGCCGGGTATCGACTCGCGCACCACGGGGTCGCCGTACATGGCGATGGCGCCATGGCAGAGCCGCGTGATCTCGGCGACGAAGTCGTCGGCGGGCACACCGGGGCCGACGTCGGGGAACGCCGCTTCGTGGACGAGCTGCGCCTTCGAACTCCACCTGCGGTAGATGGCAGGCCTGCTGACCCCGGCGGTGGTGGCGATGAGGTCGATGGTGGTCGCCGAGTATCCCCGCTCCACCAGCAGGCGACGGGTGGCCTCCAGCACCGCGGCGTCGATCGACGGGTCTCGGCGCGACCCCTGGCGGCGGTGCCGCGGCGTCGCCGAACTCGTCTCCACGTTCGCTCCCTCAACCCTCGATTAGTCGTTACAGTGTGTCACAACAAAGGCTCGTGTGGCGCAGGACGAGGGAGGCATTCGGATGACCAGCGGATCCACCAGGCAGTTGGCAGGCATCGGGGAGGACGGCCTGCACCTCTACACGTGCCCACTGTGTGAAGCCATGTGCGGATTGGAGATTCAGGTCGCCGACGGCAAGGTCGCCGGTATCCGTGGCAACCGCGAGGACACCTGGAGCGCAGGCCACATCTGTCCGAAGGGCGCCACGCTCGGCGCGGTGCATCAGGACCCCGACCGCATCCGCCAGCCAATGATCAAGGTCGACGGAGAGTGGCAGGAAGTCACCTGGGACGCGGCATTCAGACGGTGCACGGAACTGCTGGCCCCGGTGATCGAGAAGTACGGAATCGGCGCAGTGACCGCCTACACCGGGAACCCGCTTGCGCATTCGTTCTCGCTGGCGCGTTACGCCGGTGTGCTGCTAGGCATGTCGGGGATGCCGATGACCTACTCGCCCGGCACCATCGATCAGTGGCCGAAGAACCTGTCGTCGCATCTGATGTACGGCGGCTGGTGGCTGTTCCCGGTGCCCGACATCCAGCGCACCGACCTGCTGGTCGTCATGGGAGCCAACCCCGCGGCGTCCCAGGGTTCGCTGTTGGCCGCGCCCGACGTGATGGGCATCATCGACGGAATCCGCAAGCGCGGCAAGGTGATCGTCATCGATCCGGTCCGTACCGCCACAGCCGCGCGAGCCGACGAATGGCTGCCCATCACCCCCGGGACCGATGCGGCGCTGCTGCTGGCCGTCGTGCACACGCTGTTCGACGAGGACCTGGTATCGCTCGGCGCCGTCGAGCCCTATATCGACGGCCTTTCGCGGATGCAGGAGGTGGCCAGCGACTGGTCACCGGAACGCGTTGCCGAGGCCACCGGCATCACCGCGCAGCGGATCAGAGAACTGGCCCGCACATTGGCCAGCACGCCGCGAGCAGCGGTGTACGGCCGAATCGGCTTGTGCAACCAGGAATTCGGCAGCCTGGCCAGCTGGCTGGTGGACGTCGTCAACATCCTGACGGCCCACTTCGACGCCCCAGGCGGGCTGATGTTCCCGAGGGCTGCGGCCTGGTCGATCACCGTGCAGCCGCAGCCCGGCCTCGAGGACGGGCTCGCCGAATTCGGCCGGTTCCGCACCCGCGTCCGCGGCGCCAAGGAAGTGCTGGGTCAAGTACCGGTGTCCTGCATGGCCGAGGAGATCGCGACGCCGGGGGAGGGCCAGATCAAGGCGCTCATCACCGTCGCGGGCAACCCGGTGCTGTCCACGCCACGCGGCGACAAGCTCGACGAGGCGCTGCCCCAGTTGGAGGCGATGATCTCCGTCGACCTCTGGCTCAATGAGACGACCAGGCACGCCGACGTCATCCTGCCTGGCCTCTCGCCGCTGGAACAGCCGCACCACGACGACCTGATCCTGAACTTCGCGGTGAACAGCTTCGCGCACTACTCGCCGCCGGTGTTCCAGGCCGCCGATGCCGACCGCCCCGAGGAGTGGGAGATCCTGATCCGGCTCACGGGGCTGTGCACGGGAACCCCCGCCGAGGACGTCGACGTCGCCGCGATCGACGACGGGTTCTTCGACTACATGGCCTTCACCCAGGGACTCGACGGCGCGCAGCTCCGGGCCAACTACGCCCATGGCGGTCCAGAGCGGGTGCTGGACCTGACTCTGCGCACCGGTCCATTCGGAGACCGTTACGGCGAGAATCCCGACGGCCTGACCCTGGAGAAGCTGAAGGCTCGACCCGACGGGATCAACTACGGGCCGATGGTCCCGCAACTGCCGGGTGTTCTTGGCACCGCCGACGGCAAGGTGCGCTTGGCCCCGCAGTACCTGCTCGACGACCTGCCGAGGCTGGCCGCGCGTCTCGACCGCGAGCCCGACGAGTTGGTTCTGGTCAGTCGCAGGCACCTGCGGTCCAACAACTCCTGGCTGCACAACGTCGCGCCGCTGATGAAGGGCAGGGAGCGGTGCACCCTGCTGATGCACCGCGATGACGCCGGCCGGCGCGGCGTGGCCAACGGCGACGTCGTCACCGTCACGTCGTCGGCGGGCCGAATCGACGTACCGGTGGAGGTCACCGACGCCATCAAACCGGGCGTGGTGTCGATGCCCCACGGCTGGGGCCACGGCAAGCCCGGCACCCGGATGGCGGTCGCCAACGACTCCCCTGGAGTCAACACCAATGTGCTGTCGCCGCCGGAGTTCCTCGACGAGCCGTCCGGAAACGGGGCGCTCAACGGCATCCCGGTGACCGTGGCCGTGGCGGGCGCCTGATAGAGATTCGGGATGGGAAAGAACGAGCGCTCCAAGATCGTCATGGGCGACGACGAGATCGTCGACTTCATCGATCACAGCCGCACCGCGACCATGGCCACCGTCGGCCCGAACGGGCGACCGCATCTGATCGCGATGTGGTACGCCGTCCTCGACGGCGAGGTCTGGTTCGAGACCAAGGCCAAGTCGCAGAAGGCGGTCAACCTCCGCCGCGACCCCACGATCACGGTGATGATCGAGGACGGGAAGACCTACGACACGCTGCGTGGAGTGTCGATCGACGGTCAGGCCGAGATCGTCGACAGCGACCCGGAACTGCTTCTGCGCGTAGGGATCAGCGTGTGGGAGCGCTACACCGGTCCGTACAGCGAGGACATGAAGCCGTTCGTCGAGCAGATGATGAACAACCGGATCGCGGTACGGGTCGTGCCGACCCGGCTGCGCAGCTGGGACCACCGCAAGCTCGGGATGCCCGAGATGCCGGTATCCGGGTCGACCGCGCAGTACCTGACCTAAGCGCTCAACCCGCCGTCTCTGGCGTGAAACCGGGGTTGGCCAGGGCCGTGGCGGTCGCCGTGCCGATCAGCCCGCGGCGATCGAACATCGCCGCCGTTCCGGTGGCGACCCCGTCATGGCTGGAGTGCGTCACGGCCGCCAACCCGATGTCGGGTCCATCGGGCAGCCTGCTCAGCGTCACCGTGTAGTCGGCATTGATGAAGTACAGCCCGTCAGTGCCGAAGTGGGTGAGCGAGCTGGCGAAGTCACCAGCCATCGCGGCGTGGGTGAACGCCGTCATCGGCTCACCGTCGATGAGCGGTTTGGCGTGGCGCACCCAGACGAACTTCGGCCCGTCGTGCTGCCATTCGGCAAGCACCCCGACGCCGCCGGCGCCGTCGGGGTCCTTGCCGTAGGTCCAGATCTGCATCGTCGCGGCGTCGACAGGTCCGTCGGGCTCGGGCGGGAACGGCGGCATGGCCACCGGTGACGTCCACACCGTGCCCGGCGGCTGTTCGCCCTTGCGGAGGAAGAGCCCGCTCGCCTTGGCCACCACGGTGTCGGTGCCGGACTGCGTCATCTCCGCCTCGACGAGCACGAGCCGCCGGCCTCGGCGGACGATCGTCGTGCGGATGCGGACGGGTGTCATCGCGGCGGGCCGCAACAGGTCGACGGTCAGCCGCGCGGGCTGCAGGTCGGGGTCGCCGATCACCGCCCGCTCGACGGCGTGGCCGAGGATGCCACCGACGAAGACTCCGCTCATGAACGATCCCCACGGCCCCCTTGCGATGGTCGTGGGGGCGAAATCGGCGCCGTCGCGCAGGAAGTATGCCGGTGGCAGGTCGGTGGTCATCGCAGCCGACGATATCGGCGGGCGTTACCCCAGCTCGACGCGGTTGCCGAGCAACCACCTAGCGGCTGGAAGAAACCAGCACGGCGGATTGCTCGGTGCGTCCTCCGAATTGCCGCTGCGCCGCTGCGACGCTCTCGGCCTGCGGGAGGTCTTCTGCGTGGCAGGCGCGAAGTGCGCGTCGAACTGCCGCGCTGGCGACCAGCTGCCAGCGGGTGCGGTCGCAGCACAGGTCGATCCTTCGAAGGGCGGCGAGACCTGAGGCACCGAAGAACCCCACCCCGCTCAGGTCGAGGACGAGGGTCCCGGCAATGCCGAGGTGCCGTTCAACGTAACCCGTCAAGTCGATGCCATTGCTCGCGTCAACCTCGCCGCGGACCGAAACCACGACCAGATTCGCAGTAGCCGTTGCGCTCGCTTCTGCCCGACCCCACCGCTCGACTTCACCGACATGGATCGGATCCGGTCGGTAGAGGCGGCACGTACCGCTTGGCGCCATCATCATCTCCTCGGGATTGGGGGGCGAGGGTGATTCTGTTCGGCTTGTCTTGCGCGCATGATAGGTCGCCGTGAGCTCGACGTAGGGCGAAGATACAACGCAATTCGCAGCTCGTGGGGGTATTCGCACGACGGAAAATTCTCTTACCGCCGCGTTGAAACGCGCGCGAGATTGCCCGCAGAACCGTTTGCGCTGCTGAGCCGCGACGGATTTCGTTGCCGGTGCCTTACGCGGCAAATATGCGCCCAAGGAGAACGGACTTGTCCCGTGCGTTACTCCCGCGGCCGCTCACGGGCGTGGCCGCAGCCTGCCGTTCGGAAGCGGGGGAGCGGGCAGCCGCGTGCCCGGATAACCGGATACCGCGCCGAAGCGTTCGTCCTGGGCCTGCCACATCTCCCGGTACTCGGCGATGTCGTCGTGGCTGCGCCCGACGAAGTTCCACCACATGACCAACTGCTCCCCGAAGGGCGGCCCACCGAGCAGCAGCACCCGTGCCGGGCCGTCGCCGCGGTTGGTCAGCGTCAGCGAGTCGTGCCCAGGCGACTGGTACCAGAGGTCGCCCTCTCCGAGCGTGACCGCGCCGGCCTCGACGCTGCCTTGATCGAGCAGCACGCCATGCTCGAAGGAGCGGTCGACGTCGAATGTGATCGTCGCGCCGGGGCGGAGATCTACCTGGGCGCCGAGCAGTGGCGTGAAGGTGTGCACCGGTGACCGCGTCCCGGCGAGCTCGCCAAGGAAGACGCGTACGCGCGCACCGTCCACGGCCAGCGGGGAGGGAACGTAGTGGGCGAAGCCGCGGTCGGTCTCGCGGTCGGCGTCGGGAAGGGCGACCCACAACTGCGCGCCGTGCAGGAACCGCGTCGCAGGCGTCGTTCCCGCCACGGATACCTCGGAGTGGCAGATGCCTGCACCCGCCGTCATCAGGTTGAGCTCGCCGGGGCGGACCATCGCGTGCACGCCTGCGGAGTCGCGGTGCTCCACCTCACCGCTGAACAGCCAGCTCACCGTCTGTAGACCTGTGTGCGGATGGGGCGGGACGTCCATGCCGGGCCCGGTGCTCAGGTCGTAGGGGCCGTAGTGGTCGACGAAGCACCACGCGCCGATCAGCGACCGTTCGCGCTGCGGGAGCGTCCTGCGCACCCGGATCGCCCGAGGGCCGCCCAGCGGAACGTCGCGCGGATGCAACACGCCGGCGAATCGTGAAGCAGCGCAAGCGAGTTCGTCAGGCACCAGCTCGGTGTTGCTCACCCCGTCCAGACTAGTCCGGTCATCGCGTTCTTGATCACGTTGAAGTCGTGTTCGTCGATCTCGAAGACGCCGAACCGGAAGCGGTAGCCCCAACGCGACCTGTCCTCGACGAAGTCGAGATCGTCGAGCAGGGGGCGGATGGGTGTCTCCGAGCACGGCAGGAACTCGACCCGGCGCCGCCACGGCTGGAACTGCGGGTCCATGTCGACCTGGTAGACCTCGTCGTCGGTGACCTCCCCGATCGCGGTGAAGGCCTGCAGTGGCGCGCCGTCGGGATAGTCGGTCTTGGGCGAGTAGAAGATGATCCAGTCGCCCCGTGCCATCCTGCGCAACATGTGTGGTTGCCGTGGTTGGCCTGCGTGAAACCGCCTGCCACGCCGCGTAGCACGTGGCCGCGGCTGACGGTGTTGATCCAGTACGTCATGTCGTCACGCTAGGACCGGCGTCCGACACGGAGGCACATCCATCCACAGGCAGATTCGGGCCTGTGGACACACTGTGCCGGGAATGAAGCGAGCCGTCGACGCAGTTGCGTCGACGGCTCGGGTGACGGTGCCGGCAGTGCGCCTCTCGGCATGTGGTCGCACTAGGCGACTGTTCTGGGGTGGTACCCGGGGCATTGCTCGACACCGTCGACTCATCCCAACCGCAAGGAGCACCCGGCTATTCCGTTCCGCTCGCAGCGCTGCCGTCCCCTCGATCGGCGGCGAGGCGAGCGATCAGGCCGATTCCAGGAAGAGGCGTCGGGCGCGGACGGGGTAGCCGTTGCGCTCGGCCAACGACCGCAGCTGCCGGAGCGCGAAGGTCCGTCCACGACCCGCCTCGGGGATGACGACGCCCGCCCACAGTCCCTCGGCCCGCGGCAGTTCGACTGCCTCGCGTGCGCAGGCCCACCGACGCGGGCACTGGCGGCAGATGGTCTTGGCGTCTTCGTCGGCGACCGTCGTCCAGCGCTCGGGATTGCGGGTGCACTCGCCTATCGGCAGCCCGTCCCAGCCAACTGCGTTCATGTCTTGCTCCTTCATCCGTGCGCCGTGGTCGTGCTCGGCGCGATGACGCGAATGTACCTGAAAGAACCATAGCGATGCAACAGTTCAAACTGGAGCGAAGTTTGGTGGAGCATCACCCAGGTGAAATTGCTATTGATCTGCAGCGCAAGATGAGCACGCCGGGTAGGGTGACCTGGATACTTCACAACGACACGTTTCAAACCGGATCGATGCAACGGTTCTCAACGGTGATAAACCCGGCTAATGTGGATGCGAACACTAGCGGTGCAGCACTTGAGCGGAGGGCATGTTGATCAGCGTCGACACCACTGCCGATGCTGACGATGCGTTCGAGGTAGACCCGGGGATGGTGCGCGCGGGTGCTGCCGCGGCGGCGCGACGCCGCGAACTCGACATCAGCCAGCGCAGTCTGGCCGCCGACGGCATCATCAACGCCGGCGCGCTGATCGCGTTCGAGAAGGGCCGGAGCTGGCCGCGAGAACGGACACGGGTCAAGCTCGAAGAAATTCTGCAGTGGCCGCCGGGCGCCATCGCGCGGATCAGGCGGGGCGGTTCCGTCGCGCCCGCGGAGTCCTCCGGACCGCCGGCGGGCGGCGACGAGGGCTCGCTGATCGCCCAGGCCATCGAAGCGGCTGTCAACACCCTCGGCGACACGATCGGTTCGCTGCCCCCGGTCGACGATCCGGCCTTCACTCCCAGGGTCACCGCGATCCTGACCGACCTTCGGCAGCTCGAGGCAGTGGCGGCACGCGCGGCGCGGATCGGCCGGCTAACGCCTCCCCTGCTGAAGGCGCTGAGTACCGTGCGCCGCCAGATCGACGAGCTGACCCTGCTCGGCGCAACGGCTCCGACGGCGACGCTCGGTCAGCGGCTGTACGCCGCACGACGGCGGGCGAACCTCACGATCAGCGAGACCGCTCAGGCTGCGGGCGTGCCCGAGGATGCGATCGTCGCGGCGGAGGCGGGCCAGCCGGTGGCCGCTGCCGCAGCGGAGCTGATCGAGTCGCTGATCGACCAGATCGATTGGCGCTGAACGCTAAAACCGGTCGCGGGTGCGTTCGCGGTCGTCGTTGGTCGGGAAGTGCTCGGCCAGCGCGGCCGCGATCTCGATGAACTTGCGCCGGGTCGCAGGGGACATCTCGGTGGTGCGCTCGATCACCCTGCCGGTCCGCAGGTGCCCATCGAACGGGACCTCCACCACGGCCTGACCCTGGCCGGCGAACTGCTGGGCGAGGATGGCCCTGGTGCGCTTGTCGGCGTGCCCGTCCGAGTCGTTGAGCACGACGACGGTGCGCTGCAACAGGCCGGTCAAGCCACGGTTGGCCAACCAGTCCATCGTCTGACCGGCGGCGGCGGCGCCGTCGACCCAGGGTGACGAGACCACGATCAAGGCGTCCAGATCCCGCAACACCTCCTGGGTGACGGGTGTGTCCATCGTGGAGCTGCAGTCGACGATCGAGATCGTGAAGTGGCGATCCAGACGTGCCGTGGCCTCCCGGTAGATGGCGGGGTCGAGCACGCGCCTGCGGGCGGGACTGGCCTCACCGGCCAACACGAACAGACCCGCGGCGTTGTTCCCCACCCGGCTACGCATGTCGGCGAACGTCTCGAGGTGCTGATCGCCTGCCAGCTCCCAGTACGAACCCGTCGCATTCGGGTCGACGCGGCTGCCGAGCTTGCCGAACGCCGTGTCCGCGTCGATGGCGACCACGCGGTCGTCCTGGCGCAGCTCGGCGAAGATCGACCCGATGCTTGCGGACACCGTCGTCTTACCGACGCCGCCCTTGCCCATCACGCCGATCTTGTAGTGGCCCCGCAAGACCGACTTGATCCGCGCCTCCGACTCGGCCTGCCGTAACTCCTCCGCGGACTGGCCAAGGTTGACCGCCCCGAACGTGAGCCGGTACAGCACCAGGCGCCAGCCGCGCGACGGCGGGAGCGGCTTGGCAGGGACGAGCTCGTCCCGCCTGATCCGGTCCGCGTAGGACCCGGCCGGTTGCGGTGGCTCCAGCCGGGGGTCGGGACCGAACTGCTGGGCCTGCCAGGAGGGAGGCGGCGGCCCGGGGCTCGGCGGCGGACTGGGATTCGGCGGTGCGGGTGGATTCGGCGCGCGTTGCAACTGCCAACCAGGCGGCGGCTGCTGCTGTTGTCCCCGCTGTTGCGGGTTGGGGGCTGGTGGAGGGCCCTGCTGTTGAGGAGGGTTCTGAGGTTGAGGCGAGTTCTGCTGCCTGAGGAGTCCGCCGAACTGGCCCGCGTCGGGCGGTCCATGAGGTGGTCCGTAGCGGGGTGACGGCGGGGGGAAGACTATAGGCGGGCGGTCCATCTCGCGCGTCGCGTTCGTGAGAGGTTCGGGCGGCTCTTCGGGCGGGGGCGCCGGATCGGCGGGCACGAAGTCGACGGGTGGCCGGGAGGGCAGCGGCGTCGCCGCCGGGGTGAACGTCGGCTCGACGGGTGCGGGGGGTTCGTAGTCGGATTCCTCGGGTCCGGTCCAGCCGAGCTGCCTGCGCAGGGCGTCGTCACGCTCGCTCACGGCACGTGGCTCCTTCCCGTGGAATCCAGACGATGTGGCTGCCTGCCTGGAATCAAGTATCAACCACACCGTGGCCGGCCCAATGGATCATCGCGGGGTCCGCGACCACTGTTGGCGCCCAGCAAACGTCAGTGGAGCCAGCTTGGCGGCCGGAGGTGGACTTCCGCGGGGCGATTTCCGGTGGTCGCACGTGGCACGAACCCGAGATGTGCGGCCCCGCTGCTCGATTGCCCTTCCGCAGAGCGATGGCGCGGTTTTGCCACTGTATACCCTGTTCAGTAGGGTCGATTGGGGGCCGATCGTCGCTCGATCACCCTTCAATCAGCGGTGGAATTGGTGCGTAGGGGGTCGCTGATCCGCTGGTACGCTCGCATCCGGCGAGAGGGTTCGAGGTATGGGGGTGCACGGTAAATTGAGGAGCGGTGGCAAAGCAACGCTTCTCCGCGCAGCCAATGCGCCGATCCTCACGGGCGGCCAGCTGGTGATCGCAGGGATGAAGCTGACCACGGGCCTCGGTGAGCCCGAGGACGGCGCGCGATTCGGTCAAGGTGGCGCCCGACTTCACGGTGCCGTTGCAACGCTGATGTCCGCCCAGCCCACCGAGAGCTGGTCGGGTGCGGGGGCAACCGCGTACTCGGTCACGGACGTCAAGCAGATGACGCGGACCAGGGCGATGGCCGCCGCCGACCACGAGGTGCACGGCGCGCTCGCCACCGAGGCCTTCCAGATCGACTTTCATCGGGACCGGCTCGACGGTCTGTACAACTGGCTGGCCGACGTTGGGCTCCTCACCTCCGCGCTGGGCCTCGTCCCCGGCGCTGGCCTGGGTTTGAAGGCGGCTGCCGACGCCCAAGCGGTGCTCATCGCAGTCGGCCGTAGCTCGCTGGAGTTGGACCAACTCTCATCCAAGGTCGAGGCGAACGCCGCGGCCTTGCAGCAGCTCGTCGGGCGCTACGAGAAGGTCGAGCAGACCGCGGACCTCTTCCCGGCGGTGGAAGACCAGGACCCGCCGGCGCCACTGCCTCCGCCGCCCGAACCGTCGCCGGAGGAGAAGCCCGAACGGTCGCCCGAGGACGAGTCGAAAGACCAGCCTGCCGAGGGCGGGCCACCCACGCCTCCGTCCACATCAGCGTCGGGCAGCCCGGCCCAGTTCGTCGCGTCCCCGTCACCGACGCCTCCGGCGGCCCAAGTGCCCGCCTCGCCTGCACGGTCGGCCACGGGTGCTCCGCCTGCGGGTGGAATGCCGCCCGCGGCGGTGAGCGCGGGCGCAGCTCCGATGGCACCCGCTCCCGGGATCCCGATCGGCCTGATCAAGGAGGCCGTGCTGGCGGCGCTCAAGCAGGAGGCCGAGAGGCAGTCCGCCGAGGACGAGAAGGACAAGGAAGACGGGGACGACGAAGACGAGAAGGACGAGGACGGGGCCGGTAAGCCCGACGAGGCGAATGACGACGAAGCGGCCGGCCCCGGCGAGGGTGACACGAGTCGGCTGACCACGCCGATCGCGGTTACGGTGGACTCAGAAAATCCAATCGGCCCGCCGCCGGCGCCAGGACCATAGGAAGATGGGGACGAAGGGGAATCACATGTCCGGCGATTTGCGAGTTGCGACGGCCCAGCTGCGGGAGCTGGCCGCCAAACAGCGGCAAGCGGCCACCGAGATTCGGTCGGCCGTCGAGGTCGCCGACGGTGTGGACACTTCGGTGCGGGTAACCCACGGGGTGATCTCGTGGTCGACCGCGACAGCGGTGGAGGCCGTGCAGAACGCGCGCCGCGCCGCGGGTTCTGGAATGAAGGGGGTTGCGGAGGAAGTGGCCAACAAGCTGGACGCGTCCGCAGGGGCGTACGACAGAGTCGACGGGATGGCCGGCGGCAGCCTCGGCGACCGGATGCAAACCCGATGACCGCGGCGGGCAGCGCTGGACAGGACGCCCCACACATCGATGACGTCGTCGGCGTCGAGGTCACCATCGACGGCATGCTCGTCATCGCCGACAAACTCAACGTCATGGAGTTCCCTCCATCGTTGGGGATCCGGCCCAACATTCCGCAGCTCGACCTGCGAAACGTGGTGTGGGATCAAGTGACCCGAGACCTCGTCGCGCAGGGCGTGCTGACCGTGTTCGGCGAGCCCCATCCCGAGGTCGCGGCGATGGTCGACACGCTCAGCCGCGCCGACCGCACACTCGAGGGCCGATGGTGGCGCCGCGACGTTGGCGGCAAAATGGTGCGTTTCGTGGTGTGCCGCAAGGGTTCTCGACACGTCGTCGCGGCCCGTGACGGCGAGATGCTGGTGCTGCAGCGAGTTGCGCCGCAGGTGGGGCTGGCAGCGATGGTCAACGTCGTGCTCGGATCGGCGACCCCAGCGGCGGTCGAACCACTGACCGCCCAGGCAAGCAGACTCGGCGACGCGAGGTCGGCCAATCAGCTTGCTCAGTTCGGCATCAACCAGGCCTCGGCGAAGATATACGCCGAACTCATCGCCTCCCCCAAGAGTTGGGTGGAGATCACGGCCAACGAGCGGCATTCGGGCGGCACCTATTCGCAGGCCGACGTCGCCGCGGGTGTGCTCGATTCGCACCTCGGCCGCATCGTGTCCATCCCGCGGAAGGTCAACGGCGAGCTGTACGGCAGCTTCCTGCCCGGCACGAACGAAAACCTGCAGCGTGCGCTCGACGGTCTGGTCGAGTTCCTCCCGTCGGGTTCGTGGTTCGACAAGAACGTCGACAACAACGCTGCCAACCACTCCTATTCGGACTGAGAAGGGCATTCAGCTGGTGGCCGAATCTCCGCCGCACGATCCCGAGGACGATCACGACGATCTGGCTGCTGCGTTGGACTTCTCCGCGCCCGCCGCCGAGTCGAGCGTGTCGGTGTTCGACGGGTTCGGCGACTCCACCGTGGACGACTCCACGACTTCTGACCTGCTGGATGCGCTCGATCCGCTCCCGGATGAAGCAGCAGCCGACGGACCGTCGGTGCCACTGTTCACCGTCACGAATCCACCCGGCACCGTGACCGTGACAACCTTCATGGATGGACGCGTCAACCGCATCGATCTGTCCCCGAAGGCAAACGCGATGACCGAAACGAATCTCGCAGATGAGATCGTCGTGATCGCGCGCTTGGCCACCCAGGACGCCAGATCGGCGCAGTACTCCTTCATGCTCGAGGGCATGCGCGAACAGGGCCACGACGACTACGCGACACATGACTTCCTGACCAGAGACCTCGACCTGCCGTCACCCGACCAAGCGCAAGCTGCCCGGGCTCAGGTCTTCGCCACCCGATACGCGAGTAACCATGACTGACCAATTGGCCGGACTCTTCGGAAGCGCCGTCGGCATGCTGCCGAACGCCCCCGCACGATCGCTCGAACTGTTCACCGAGATCACCACGATCGACGAGACCGCCTGCGATGGCTGGGTGGGGCGTATCCGCTGTGGTGACACCGACCGGGCGACGCTGTTTCGCGCGTGGTTTTCGCGGACGAGATTCGGCCAGCTGGCCGGCGCCGCCGAGATCTCGATGAACACCCTGAACGCCCGGGTCCCCATCGGCGGTCAGTTCGGCGACATCACCTACCCGGTGAACTCGCCGCTGGCGATCACCATGGGCTTCGCGGTGAACGAGGCCGCCGTCGGCAACCACGCCGACGCCATGGAAGCGCTCGACGACGTTCCGTCCACCGGCGCCGAGCACCTGGTGTCGTGGGTCAAGGCCGTCATCTACGGCTCCGCCGAGCGCTGGACCGACGTCATCGACGAGGTGCGGGGCGCGAGCAGCTGGCCGGACAAGTTCCTTGCCGCCGCCGCGGGTGTGGCGCACGGCGTCGCGGCCGCCAACCTCGGACTCTTCACCGAGGCGGAACGCCGTCTCACCGAATCCAACTCGTCACCGGCCGGCGAGGCGTGTGCCACCGCGATCGCCTGGAATCTGGCCATGACGCGCCGCAGCCAGGGCAACGAGGAGTCGGCCGTCGCGCTGCTGGAGTGGTTGCAGGCCACCCACGCGGAGCCGAAGGTCGCTGCGGCGCTGAAGGATCCGAACTACCGAATGGTCACCACCACGGCGGAGAAGATCGCGGCCCGCACGGACCCGTGGGATCCGAACAGCGTGGTCGCGGATACCTCGGCGCGCGACAAACTCTTGCTCGATGCGCAGGCCGAACTCGACCGCCAGATCGGGCTCAGCAGGGTCAAGGACCAGATCGAGAGATACCGCGCCGCAACGCAGATGGCGAAGGTGCGGGCCGCGCGCGGGATGAAGGTCGCCCAGCAGTCCAAGCACATCATCTTCACCGGGCCCCCTGGGACCGGCAAGACGACGATCGCCAGGGTGGTCGCCAACATTCTCGCCGGTCTCGGCGTGATCGCCGAACCGAAGCTGGTCGAGACCTCGCGCAAGGACTTCGTCGCCGAGTACGAGGGCCAGTCGTCGGTGAAGACGGCGCGGACCATCGACCGGGCCCTCGGCGGGGTGCTGTTCATCGACGAGGCCTACACGCTGGTGCAGGAACGCGACGGCCGCGCTGACCCGTTCGGCACCGAGGCATTGGACACGCTGCTGGCCCGGATGGAGAACGACCGCGACCGGCTCGTCGTCATCATCGCGGGCTACAGCGCCGACATCGACCGCCTCCTGGAGAGCAACGACGGTCTGCGGTCGCGGTTCTCCACCCGGGTCGAGTTCGATTCGTACTCGTCGGACGAGATCGTCGACATCGCAAAGGTACTTGCCGCATCCAATGACTCGACGCTCAGCGAGGAGGCGGGCAAGAGGGTGCTCGAGGCCGCCACCCTGTTGAGTCAGCGCACCCTCAACGGGAAGCCGGCACTCGACATCGCGGGCAACGGCCGATACGCACGGCAGCTGGTCGAGGCCGGAGAGCAGTACAGGGACATGCGCTTGGCCCGCTCGGTTGAATTCGACAGCCTCGGCGTCGAGCAACTCAGCGAGATCAACGGGGAAGACATGACCGAAGCCATCGATGCCGTGCACGCGCGGCTGAGCATCGTCGAGTAGAACCGTGGCCGGCTTCCGACTCACCACCAAGGTCCAGGTCAGTGGCTGGCGGTTCCTGCTGCGCCGCGTCGAGCACGCCATCGTGCGCCGCGACACCCGAATGTTCGACGACCCGTTGCAGTTCTACAGCCGGGCGGTGTCATTGGGCATCGTGCTCGCGGTGGCCGTCTGCGCCGGTGCTGTGCTGTTGGCGTACTTCAAGCCGCTCGGCAAGCGCGGTGGCGACAACCTGCTCGTCGACCGGACCACCAACCAGTTGTACGTGGTGATGGGCGGAACCAATCTGCTGCATCCGGTGTACAACCTGACGTCGGCACAACTGGTGCTCGGCCACCCGGGCACCCCGAGCGCGGTGAAGTCCGACGAGCTGAACCGGATGCCGAAGGGTCAGCCCATCGGCATCCCCGGCGCACCGTACGCCACCCCGGTGTCCACGTCCGCCAATTCCATGTGGACGTTGTGCGACACCGTCACCAAACCGGAAAGTGTTGCACCGGCGGTGAATTCATCGATCATCGTGTTGCCACTCGTCGTCGACGGTTCGGTCGGTGCCATGCGTTCCGATCAGGGTGTGCTGGTGTCCTTCCAGGACAAGGACTGGTTGGTCACCGACACCGGCAGGCACGCGATCGAATTGGGCGACCGCGCCGTCACGTCGGCCGTGGGGATTCCGGTGACGGCCAAGGCAACCCCCATTTCGGAGGGGCTGTTCAACGCGCTGCCCAACGCCGGCCCATGGCTGCTGCCGCAGGTCCCCGCCGCGGGCGCGCCGAATAACAGTGGCCTGCCTGCGAATCTGGTCATCGGATCGGTCTTCCAAACCGTGACGGATTCCGACGAACAGAAGTACGTGGTGCTGCCCGACGGGGTCGCCAAGGTCAACGACACCACGGCGGCGGCGTTGCGCGCCACCAATTCCTACGGTCTGATCACCCCGCCGTCGGTGGAGTCCAGCGACGTGGCGAAGATCGCCGAGCAGGTCTACACCTCGCCGCTACCGGACAAGCCGCTGGAGATCCAACTGCGCGAGGACGCGCCGACGCTGTGCTGGTCGTGGGAGCGAGAACCGGGTGACCAGTCGCCCCAGACCAGCGTCGTCATCGGACGCCACCTGCCGATAGGAGCAGGGTCGCTGAACACCGGAATCGAGCAGATCGGCGGCGACTCAACGGTGTTCATCGATGGCGGACAGTACGTGCGACTGCAGTCGCCGGATCCGCGCTACGGCGAGAGCCTCTACTACATCGATCCGCAGGGCGTGCGGTACGGACTGGCCGACGAGGACACCGCCAAGGCCCTTGGGCTGTCTGCGCCGAAGACCGCGCCGTGGCAGGTGGTGGGCCTGCTCGTCGACGGCCCGGTGTTGTCCAAGCAGGCAGCATTGCTCGAGCACGACACGCTGCCCGCCGATCCCAATCCGCGCAAGGTTGGCGATCCGAACGCCGTCCCGAATGCCGTTCCCGCGGCACGTCCAGGAGGTGGGGGATGACCACCAAGAAATTCACCCCAACCATCAAGCGGGGACCGCGACTGACGCCCGGCGAGATCAACGTGACCCCGCCGGACGACCTAGGCATCGACATCCCGCCGTCGGGCGTCCAGAAGATCCTGCCGTGGGTGATGGGCGGCGGCATGCTCGGGATGATCGCAATCATGATCTTCACCGGCGTGCGGCAGCTTTCGCCGTACATGCTGATGATGCCGTTGATGATGATCATGGGCACCGTCGGCTTCATGGCCGGTGGTGGGCCGGGCGGCAAGAAGGTGCCCGAAATCAATGCCGACCGCAAGGAGTATCTGCGCTACCTGTCCGGTCTGCGGACCCGCGTGACGTCGTCGGCCGCCGCGCAGGTGACGTTCTTCAATTACCACGCACCGCATCCCGAGGATCTGCTGTCGATCATCGGCACCAACCGGCAGTGGTCGCGTCAGGTCAACCACGACTTCTACGCCGCCACCCGGATCGGGCTCGGGTCAGAGGCCGCCGTCGACCGGCTGCTCAAGCCCGCCGTCGGCGGTGAACTCGTGGGCCCGCAGGCCGCACCTCAGCCGCACCTCGAACCCGTCAGCCACATGTGGTTGACCAAGTTCCTGCGCACCCACGGTCTGATTCACGACTGCCCGAAACTCGTTCAGCTGCGCACCTTCCCGACCATCGCGATCGGCGGTGACTTGGCCGGTGCTGCTGGGCTTATCACCGCGATGGTGTGCCATCTCGCGGTGTTTCATCCGCCGGACCTGCTGCAGATCCGGGTACTGACCGACAATCCGGAAGACCCCGAGTGGGCCTGGCTCAAGTGGTTGCCGCACACACAACACCAGACCGACACCGATGCCTCGGGCGCAACGCGGCTGGTGTTCACCCGACCCGACGGGCTGAGCGACCTGACCGCGCGCGGCCCACACACGGCCGACTCGACACCCAGCGGCCCCTATGTGGTCGTCATCGACCTCACCGGAGGCAAGGCCGGCTTCCCGGCAGACGGGAGGGCCGGCGTCACCGTGATCACGATCGGCAACCACCGCGGATCGACGTACCGCATCCGGGTCGACGCCGACGGCACCTCCGACGACCGACTGCCCAATCAGAATTTCCGCCTGGTGACCGACGTGACGGACAAGCTGACCCCGGCCCAGGCTGGCCGCATCGCCCGCAAGCTCGCGGGCTGGTCGATCACCGGCACGATCATCGACAAGAGCACCCGGGTGCAGAAGAAGGTTGCGACCGAGTGGCATCAACTGGTCGGGGCGCAGACCATCGAGGAAGTGACGCCCAATCGGTGGCGGATGTTCAGCGACCTCGACCACGACCGGCTTCGCATTCCGTTCGGACACGAGCTGAAGACCGGCGAGATTCAGTATCTCGACATCAAGGAGGGCGCGGAGTTCGGTGCGGGACCGCACGGGATGCTGATCGGCACCACCGGTTCCGGCAAGTCGGAATTCCTTCGTACGCTGATCCTTTCGCTCGCCGCGACGCACCATCCTGATCAGGTCAACCTGCTGCTGACCGACTTCAAGGGTGGTTCGACGTTCCTCGGCATGGAGAAGCTGCCGCACACCGCGGCGGTGGTCACCAACATGGAGGAAGAAGCCGAGCTCGTCAGCCGCATGGGTGAGGTGCTGACCGGCGAGCTGGACCGGCGGCAGTCGATCCTGCGCCAAGCGGGTATCCAGGTCGGTGCGGCAGGTGCGTTGTCGGGCGTCGCCGAGTACGAGAAGCACCGCGAGCGGGGCGCCGACCTGGCGCCGCTGCCGACCCTGTTCGTCGTCGTCGACGAGTTCGCCGAGCTTCTGCAGAACCACCCCGACTTCATCCAGTTGTTCGACCGGATCTGCCGCGTCGGCCGATCGCTGCGCGTGCACCTGCTTCTCGCGACGCAGTCGCTGAACACCGGCGGCGCTCGCATCGACAAGTTGGAGCCCAACCTGACGTATCGCATCGCACTGCGGACCACGAGTTCGGCCGAGTCCAAGATGGTGATTGGAACGCCTGAGGCGCAATACATCACGAACAAGGAGAGCGGCGTCGGCTTCTTGCGGGTCGGCATGGAGGATCCGGTGAAGTTCCACAGCGTGTTCACGGGTGTGAACTACGTGCCGACGCCGGTGGACGACGGCGGCGAGGTGGTGCCGAAACACGCCCCGGTGAGCAAGGTGCGGATCCGCCAGTTCACCGCGGCGCCGATCGCGGAGGCGGTGACCTAAATATGACCACCGAATCCGAACAGCGGGTGTTGCGCGAGGTCGTCCTCGAGCAGCTGACCACGGGTGAAATCCGTGCGTATCGGATGTGGCTGCCACCGTTGACCGACCCGACGCCGGTCGACGAACTGGTGGAGCGCGACCACCATCAGCTGTTGCGTTTCGGTCTTGGCATCATGGACGAACCGCGCAGGCACAAGCAGGAGGTGTGGGGCGTCGACGTCTCGGCGGCCGGAGGCAACATCGCGATCGGCGGCGCGCCGCAGACCGGTAAGTCGACGTTCTTGCAGACGATGATGCTGTCGGCCGCGTGTTCGCATACGCCGCGTCAGGTGCAGTTCTACTGCATCGACCTCGGCGGCGGCGGACTGATGTATCTGGAGGACCTGCCCCACGTGGGCGGCGTCGCGACGCGGTCCGAGCCAGACCGAGTGAACCGCATGGTAGCGGAGATGAAAGCCGTTCTGCGCCAACGCGAAGCGCTGTTCAAGCAGTACCGCGTCGGCTCGATCGCAATGTACCGCCAACTGCGCGACGACCCGAATCATCCGGCGTCGGCGGACCCGTTCGGCGACGTCTTCCTGGTGATCGACGGATGGCCCGCGTTCGTCTCGGAATTCCCCGACCTCGAGCCAGTGGTTCAAGACCTGGCAGGACAGGGACTGGCGTTCGGCGTGCACACGGTGATTTCGACGCCGCGCTGGACGGAATTGAAGTCCCGGATTCGAGATTATCTCGGAACCAAGATCGAATTCCGCCTCGGTGACATCAACGAGACGCAGATCGACCGCATGACCCGCGACATCCCGGTCAACCGGCCTGGCCGCGCCATCTCGATGGAGAAGCACCACCTGATGATCGGGGTGCCACGCCTGGACGGCGTGCACAGCGCGACGGACCTGGTGCCCGCGATGACCGCCGCAGTCCAGCACATCGGATCCCTGCACAACGACGAGGCGCCGAAGATCAGGGTGCTGCCCGACCGCATCTACCTTCGCGAGCTCGACCCGACACCGCCGGGCTCAGACTCCGATTACCGCACCAGGTGGACGATCCCTCTTGGCATCCGCGAGGCCGACCTGTCGGTGGCCTACAGCGCGATGCACACCTCGCCGCACTTGCTGATCTTCGGGGCGCCGAAGTCGGGCAAGACCACCATCGCCCACGCCGTCGCACAGGCGATCTGTGCACGGAACAACCCGGCGCAGGTCAGGTTCATGCTTGCCGACTACCGGTCGGGTCTGCTGGACGCCGTTCCGAAGAGCCACCTGCTCGACGCGTTCGCGATCAACCGAAACAACGCGACTCTCGAGGAAGCAATCAAGGCGTTGGCGGCGAATCTGCAGGTCCGCCTGCCGCCGGCGGATCTCACCACCTCGCAGCTACGGTCGCGGTCGTGGTGGAAGGGGCCCGAGGTGGTCTTGCTCGTCGACGACTGGCACATGGTCGTGGCTGCAGGTGGCCCGTTCGGACCGATGGCACCGTTGACGCCGCTGTTGCCCGCGGCGGCCGACATCGGGCTACACATCATCGTCACCTGCCAGATGAGCCAGGCGCAGCGAGCGTCGCTGGACAAGTTCGTCGGCGCTGCCTACGGGGCGGGTTCGCCGACGCTGTTCCTGTCCGGGGAGAAGATGGACTTCCCGACCAGTGAGTTCAAACTGAAGCGGCGACCTCCTGGCCAGGCACTTCTGCGGTCGCAGGACGGCAAGGAAGTCATTCAAGCGGCCTACGTGGACCCCCCCGAAGAAGAAGTGTTAGCACCACCCCTTACGGACCGGTAGAATTTTCTCAGACGTACAGCAACGCTTCTGGCAACTCGCCAGCAAAGGGATCGGGGGATCGATTCCACGGGGGAGCAAGCAACCGCTCCAGCACGGGTCTTGGACCCTCCATGCAGTATTTTCGAAATATGTAAGGAGTAACGGCAAATGCAACCCTTGGAGCACAACCCAGGCGCCATCGGAGTCGGATCTCAGGTTGTCGCAAATGGTGCGCGTGGTTTGGCGACCGGCACGGCGGCGACCACCGAGGCCAGCGCATTGGTCCCCGCAGGTGCTGAGGAAGTCTCGGTGCAGGCCGCCATGGCGTTCGCGACAGAAGCGCTCGAAGTCAATGCGCTGAATGCCTTCGCTCAGGAGGAGTTGGCACGCACCGGCGCGGCCTATATCGAATCGGCCGCGATCTACACCGCTGTCGACGGCTCGAGCGCCGCGGCTCTTTCTTAAATGACATTCGTGTCGTAATAACAACAAGTCGACCTAAAAGGATTGAGCCCAGCAAACTATGTCCGCAGTGCCCGCAATGTTGGCGATGTTCTATGGAGCATTGCCACCAGAGGTGAACACAGCCAGGTTGATGGCTGGAGCCGGCGAAGCGCCGATGTTCCAGGCAGCAGCCGGCTGGGAGACCCTTGCGATCTCACTGGAGACACAGGCCGAGGAGCTCGCGGCAAGCCTCGTGGCATTGCAGAGCTCGTGGCAGGGCACGGCCAGCCAGCAGGCCGTGGAGGCCACCACGCCGATGGTGGTCTGGTTGCGCACCACGGCGTTGCAGGCGCAAAAGCGGGCGATGCAGGCCATTGCGCAGGCGAACGCGTACATGATGGCGGCAGTCACCACGCCACCAATACCTGAGATCGAGATGAACCACATCACGCACGGGGTGCTGGAGGCCACCAACTTTCTTGGGGTCAATACAGCGCCGATCGGGGTCAACGAGGCCGACTACTTCGTCCGGATGTGGAATCAGGCCGCCGCCGTGATGGAGGCCTATCAGGCCGAGACCTCCATGAACACGGTGTTCGAACCGATCCCGCCTGCGCAGCCCATCGTCGTGCCTGGCGTCGGCGAAGCTGGGGCCGCGATGGCGATCGGCCAGAACGTCGCGATGATGGGCGGCGCGATCATCCGTGAGGCGACGTTTGCCTCGGTCACGGCCCAGGGCACCATGCAGATCGTCGGAATGACGGCCGGTGGTGCAGTCAACGCGGGAAACAACGTCGCGACTGGCGCCAAGGACGCCGCGCAAAGTGCACAGAACGCCGGACAGCAGACGGGTCAACAGCAGGGTAACGCGCAGCAGGGTGTTCAGATGGCGACCCAGATGGTGTCGCAGATGGGCTCCATGGCTGCGCAGGTGCCCCAAACACTCGGCCAGATGGTGACGCAGCCCGTGCAGCAGATGAGCCAGCCGCTGCAACAGGTCACCCAGATCTTCAGCCAGATGGGTAGCGGTTTCGGCTCCAACAACGGTGCTCAGATGGGTCTGATCGGCGCCAGCCCAATGTCGAACCACCCATTGGCGGGTGGTTCGGGAGCAAGTTCGGGGGCGGGGTTGGTACGGGCCGCGTCGTTGCCAGGCATGGGTGGTTCGTCCACCCGCACGCCGTTGATGTCGAGCCTCGTCGCCCAGCCGACCGAATCGAGCCCCAGCGCATCCCCGGTGGCGATGGTTCCTGGTGCGGCAGCGGGTGGCAGCGGTGCCGGGTCTGCGCCGGTCAACAACTCCGGTGGCGCAGGCGGCGGCCCGGTGGGCGGCGCCGGTCACGGCAGCAAGGGCGGCGGCGGGAGCTCCAAGACGGGGCTGCTCGCGCCGACACTCCTTCCCCAGGATCTGGGCGAGGACGAGGAAGACGACTGGTAGTCGTCGACACAAGACTTCCCGGCCCAGGGGGGCTGGAAGACTCGCCATTCCCTTGGTGAGGACACAAGAGAAAGGTACGAGAAATGTCCGACAGTGGATCAGGGTTAGCCACAGACTCTGCCGTCCTCATTGCTGAGGCCAGCAACTTCGACACCATCTCGACGGGGCTTCAGGGCGTCATGGGAGCGATCGACGGGACCCAGGGCGCCATGTCTGTCGCCTTGGTAGGCCAGGCCGGCACCGCCGCACACGCCGCGTTCGTGCGGTACCAGGAGGCAGCTCAGGTGCAGAAGGCCGCGCTGGACGAGATCGTGACCAACCTTCACGGCGGCGGTGTGACGTACGACCAGCACGATGGCGAGCAGAGTGGACTCATCGGCCAGACCGTGAACCTGGGCATCCACGGCTGACCACGACAACCAATCAACGGAATCGGAGAAGATCATGAGTTCAGCACAGGTATGGCAATTTGGCGTGATCGAGACGCTCGCCATGGAGATCCACGGTCACTCGGTAACGGTGAACGGCCTGCTCGACGAGGGCAGCGCCGGCCTCGCCAGGCTGGTCGCAGCGTGGCACGGCGATGGACAGAGTGCCTACGCCGCGCTGCAGACGAAGTGGAACAATGCGTCCACCGAACTGAATGCGGCGCTGCTCAATCTCGGCCAGACTATCCAGGAAGCGGGTATGCAGATGGCCAGTGCCGACAAAGGTGTCGCAGGCACCTTCGGCGGCGGCGTCGTCTAGCCAATCGAGCACCGAGGTGGGCGGGATGGTCGAATACCGCTCCCGCCCACCTCAGCTCGTGCCCCAACGTGAACCAACCCTTGAGAGGTTTCCATGTCGGCCGACTATGACCGGCTCTTCCACTCCCCGGACGCGACTCAACCGCCCGAAGAGGAGACAGCAGCCGTCGACCGCGACTCGGTAGCGCCCGGCAAGGCCGGACCCATGCCGACACACGCGGCACGTCCTGATGCGCCGTCGGCCCCCACGTCGGGCCCGATGCCCGTCGCGCCGCCGACGAAGACGGCCGTGTCGGCCGCACCGCCGCCGCGCCCGGCCGAGGTCACCAGCCAGATGAGGCCTACCCAAGCCACCGGGCAGCAGCGGGTATCGAACGGCATGATGCGCGTGCCGCAGGGTGCGCCGACCACCGGCGCCCGCTACGAGCAGGCCCGTCCTGCGCCTGCCCCCCAAGCGCGGCAGGCGCCCGCGCCCGCGCCGTCGCAACACTTCGCCGAACCGCAATCCGAGAATCGGGCGGTGTGGACGTCGGCTCAGCAGGTGCCGGGCCAGCCCGCGCCGACGTCGGCCGCGACCATCGGCAATCACCGCGCCATCGACGCCCTCTCGCACGTCGGCGTGCGATCCGCGGTGAAGATGCCGTCCCAGCGCGGCTGGCGGCACATGATCTACATGTTGACGCGCATCAACCTCGGGTTGTCGCCCGACGAGATCTACGAGCTGGATCTGCACACGCGGATCCGTCGCAACGCCCGCGACTCCTACCAGATCGGCGTCTTCGGTCTGAAGGGCGGCGTCGGCAAGACCGCCGTCACCGTGGCGCTCGGTTCGGAGTTGAGCAAGGTTCGCGGCGATCGCATCCTGGCCGTCGACGCCGACCCGGACGGCGGCAACCTGGCCGACCGCGCGGGCAGGCAGTCCGCCGCAACTGTCGCGGATCTGTTGTCGGACAAGGAACTCAGCCGCTACAACGACATCCGCGCCTACACGAGCATGAACGCCGCCAACCTCGAGGTGTTGTCCTCTGAGGAGTACAGCGGCGCCCGTCGTGAGTTCAACGACGAGGACTGGAAGGGTGCCACCGGCATCGTGTCGAGGTACTACAACCTCGTCCTCGCCGACGGTGGTGCAGGCCTCTTCCAGCCGGCCTCCCGTGGCGTGCTGTCCACGGTGTCGGGTCTGGTGATCGTGGCCAGCGCGTCGATCGACGGCGCGCGGCAAGCCGCCGTCACGATGGACTGGTTGCGGCAGAACGGATATCAGGATCTGCTCGGCCGGTCGTGCGTGGTGATCAACCACGTCGTGCCGGGCAAGCCGAACATCGACGTCGCAGATCTGGTCGAGCAGTTCGAACGGCACGTTCCGCCCGGCCGCGTGATCGTGTTGCCCTGGGACAAGCACATCGCCGCGGGCACGGAGATTCAGCTCGATCTGTTGGGCAAGACGTTCCGGCGCCGGATCACCGAACTCGGTGCTGCGCTATCGGATGACTTCGACAGGCTCGAACGTCGTTGACCACCACGGCCGCCGCACCCAGCACGCCGGGCGTGACGCCCGGCCGGCCGTCGACGACCCGTGTCACGGTTCTGACGGGACGCCGCCTGACTGATCTGGTTCTCCCCGCATCCGCGCCGATCGAGACGTTCGTCGACGAAGCGGTGGAGGTACTGGCCGAGCTCCTCGACGACACTCCTGCCGAGGTACTGGCCGGCTTCGACTTCAAGGCCCAAGGGGAGTGGACGTTCGCCCGTCCCGGTGCCCCGCCGATCAAGGGCACTGAGTCACTCGACGACGCAGGGGTGGTCGACGGGGCGCTCGTCACCCTGGTGTCGGTCAGCCGCACCGAGCGCTACCGACCACTGGTTGAGGACGTCATCGATGCCATCGCGGTGCTCGACGAGTCACCGGAATTCGACCGCACGGCGCTGAACCGCTTCGTGGGCTTGGCGATTCCGGCGGTGTCCCTGGTGATCACAGGCGCCGCATTGCGCGCATGGTCGGACACCGGGCATGACTGGTGGTGGACGCTGGCCCTCGGTCTCATCGGCCTGGGGGTGCTCGTCGGAAGTGTCATGGCCAGGACGCGTTACCACAATCTCGACATGGCCGAGAGTCTGCTGATCGCAGCGGTTCCGCTGTTGGCGGGTGCGGCGGCGTTGGTCGTTCCGTTGCCTGCCGGCATCAGCGGGCTCGGCGCCCCGAACGTGGCGGGTGCCGCGGGCGTGGCGCTGCTCCTCGTGTTGGCGACGCGTGGTGGGCCGCGCAAGCGTGCCGAGGTCGCGTCGTTCAGCGCGGTGATGGCCGTCGCGATCACCGCCGCGGCGGTGGCCTACGGGTACGGGTGGCAGTACTGGGTGCCGGCCGGAGCGATCGCCTTCGGCTTGATCGTCGTCACCAACGCGGCGAAGCTGACCGTGGCCGTTGCCCGCATCGCGCTGCCGCCGATACCGGCCCCCGGCGAGACGGTGTCCAATGATGAACTGCTCGACCCGGTTTCGAGTCCGGATGTCTCCGACGAGGAGTCCCCGACCTGGCAGGCGATCATCGCGTCGGTGCCCGAGTCGGCGGCCCGCCTCACCGAACGCAGCCACCTTGCCAGGCAGCTGTTGGTGGGCTTTCTCACCGCAGGCGCCCTGGTGCTCGCCCTCGGCTCGGTCGCGGTGGTGGTGCAAGGCCACTTCTTCCTGCACAGCCTGATCGTGGCCGGGTTGGTCACCGCGACGTGCGCCTTCCGGTCGCGCCTTTACGCCCAACGGTGGTGCGCCTGGGCGCTTTTGGCGGCGACGGTGTTGATTCCGACCGGCGTCACCATCCGGCTGTGCAAGTGGTATCCGGAGAGCGCGTGGCTGGTCCTGAGCATCTACGCCGCGATTGCCTTGGTCGCCTTGATCCTGGTGGGTGCGACCGATGGCGTGCGACGGATGTCGCCGGTGAGCAAGCGAATCCTCGAACTACTGGACGGTGCGGCAATCGCCGCCGTCATCCCAATGCTGCTGTGGATCGCCGGCGTCTACGACATCCTCCGGAACCTGCGGTTCTGACGCTGCCGAGGGCTCAGCTCTCCTGGTAGCTCCAGGTGCGTAGTCGATCGGCAATCTCGACGAGATCGGGCTGGGCACCGGTGGCGACCTCGATCACGAAGTCGAAGCGGTCGTCCTCGGGCGCGCTGATCCACTGACCGTTGATGGCCAGGAACGTACGGCAGGCGGTCCACGCGAGTCGCTTGTTTCCGTCCACCAGTGCGTGGTTCCGGGCCAGGGAGTGCAGCAGTGCCGCGGCCTTGAGGTGCAGGTCTGGGTAGGCGTCCTCGCCGAACACCGACGCACGGGGCCGCGCGAGAGCAGATTCAAGCAAGCCGTAGTCGCCGACGACGACCTGCCGACTGACGGCCTTGTGGGCGATTTCCAACAAGTCGTCCAGATCCAGGTATTCGGTCATGCGTCCTTGAGACGCTCGAGAACCCCGGCTTCCTCACGCACTACGCGCTGGAGAGCCGCGGATACCTTGGCCTCGTGCGCACGCCGGGCGATGTACTCGTCGATGGCCGATAGCGCGACAGCCTGCATCGACCGCCCCTCAGCGGCGGCCTGCAGGCGCAGCGCTTCTGTCTGTTGATCGCTGGTGCGTAGGGTCATTCCCATGGCCGACATGATACCGGAGTGATACCACTCAGTGCACGCAGTTACGTGCCGTCGTCCAGATCCGACGTGATCTCGGCGACCGCCGCGTCGAGGCGTTCGCGGTCTGCATCGATCGATGCGGACGCAATGGACGTCGCGTTCTGCAACGCCTCGTTGACCCGCCCCTCGACTGTCGCCGCGCCGAGGCGCAGCAGACCGTCTTCGATGAATACGTCGGTCAACCAGTGGTGCCCATTGAGGGTGACCTCGACGGTCTCGGTTTCGTCGGTCGCCGTGTAGGACACGGTGTTCATCTTGGCCAACTGGTCGTCCATCAGTGACTGCAACCGCTGTGCCTGCTTCAACACGGCGGCGACCTGGGGATGCATCTCCTCGGTCAACTGGAGTCCTTGTCTTCCTGGACTTCCCTACGGCGACGAAGGCCGATGATGGCCTCGGTGTACGGACGATCCTCGGTGTAGATGTCCTCGTCGGGCGCCAGCCCGGGCGTGCGCTTCCGCTCCTTGCCGCCGCCCTGGCCCTGGCCGTGCATCGGCATGCCGCCACCCATTCCGCCCATGCCGCCACCAGCTGCGCCGGCAACACTCGGGCCGGGACCCGCTCCGGGCCCGCCAGCTGTCGTACTTGGCCCGACGGACGAGCCGCCGACGTTGGGCTGCAACCCCATTGCCGGGATTCCGCCACCACCGCCTCCGCCGGAGCCTCCGCCCCCGCTCGCCGCGGCGGGCCTCAGGCTCGGATCATCGGTGGGTATCTTCGGCACGTCCTTTGGTCCGCCCCCTGGCAGACCGCTTGGCAGGCCGCCACCCGCAGGTGATCCCCCGCCGGAAGGTGATCCGCCGTCAGAAGGAGAACCGCCACCTGACGGTGAGCCACCGCCCGAAGGTGAGCCGCCACCCGATGGGGCGCCTCCACCTGCGGGGCCCTGCGCGGACAGTGGCGATGCCGGTGGCGCCGCCGTTGGTGGCTGCGAGGGCGCGCCGCCGCCACCTCCGCCCTGGCCCGGCGCAGTCGTCCCCGGGCCGCCGGAGCCGTCTTTGGACCCGAACGGCGGCTTCTCGACCCGTACTGGGTCGAAAGTGGCACGGCCCGCGTAATCCGCTCGCA
Source organism: Mycobacterium sp. AZCC_0083 (assembly GCF_014202335.1). GTDB lineage: Bacteria > Actinomycetota > Actinomycetes > Mycobacteriales > Mycobacteriaceae > Mycobacterium. Next base: position 41,895 of record NZ_JACHGP010000006.1, read on the forward strand.
CCTCGTCGGATTCACGCTGCAGCTCAGCCATCTTCTTCTGAACTTCCTGCATCTTTGCCTGGGTCTGGATCGAGTTGCCGGCAGTCATTTCCTTCGCCAAGTTGACGAGCAGTTGCTCGCAAATCTCGTACTCAAAGTAGATGGGGGCGTGCTTGCCTCGCGCGTCGGCATGGGCGTCCGCGACCTTTTGGGCCGCCTCACCCAGCCGCGTCCACGCAGTCGAAAGCTGATGCAGCCACGCGTTGAACGTATTCAACCGCTGGTAGGCCGCCTCCGCCGCAGGGCCCTCCCAATCAGTGCGCAATTGTTTTTCCGCGTGACCTGCGACCATGTTGGCCGACACTTTCGCATTCACGACGATGTCGTGCAGCGATGCCCCCTGGTCACCGCCTAGGAATTGTTCGTGGGTGGCCTTGACATCGCTGTAACCGCCCGCGTCGAGCGGTCGTGGTGCAGCGGGGTCCTGCGGAATGGGTGGCAGCTGCGTGGACGGCGCGGGAACGGGAATCTGTTCGATGGCAGCCCGTCGCTCGGGGTTGTCTATCGCCTTACCGCACGTGGTGTCGACCTTCTCGTATGCGTCTGCGGCAATCGTGAACATCTCGCTGATGCGCTTGTTCTCGGCCTCCGCGAGCTTCTGGTACTCCTGGAGATTCCGCGAAGCATTGTTCAGGTTCGCAGCGGCATCCGTCCCGATTGGCAGCGTGTCGGGCGCCGCGGCGCCGACGTCCGACGAATTCCATTGCCCACCAGTCATGTGCCCGGAAATCGCCCTCAGAGCTTCAGGCTCGACCCGTACTTCCCCCGTCATATCCCCTCCTCGGGAATCCAGCGTACGCCCCTCAGCAAACCCCGGATCATTGTTCCAGCGCCATCTGGTAGCGGCTTTCCTCGCGAGGATTGATCAGCCGGATGGGCAGCTGACGATGCCGCGGCGTGTCGATGAAGTTGCTTCGCAGCACTACCCGGCCCACACCGGGATGCGGACCGAGGTAGGTGGTGGCGTTGGGCCACGCCACCTTGGCTACTTGGCCGATGCGTGCGTTGATGAACCCAGCGAACTCGCGGAACTGCGGACCGAGGGTGACCACGGCGCCCGATGCGGCCGACCGCACGACGAACTGAGTGAACAGTCGCGCGTCGCCGAGATTGATGCTGACGTCGACGTCGTCGAACGGCATGTACACCGGGTACCGGTCGGCGGTCTCGCCGACCAGGACGCCAGCCGAGCCGATCGGCAGCTCGTAGTGCCGGTCGGTCAGCGGGCTCAGGCCCTGCAGTGCGGCCGCCCGCTGACCACCGAAGAGACACGAAAAGCCGCGCGGCGTAGACGGATTCGCCAGTGTCGTCAACAGCACCGTCGTCGTCGGGGCGGTTCCTGGACGCACCCGGACCCGAGTGATGGTGTGATCCGCGCGCGCCGACCACCAGACGTCCGGCCCACCGGCGGCCGTGTACGCCGCGGTGAAAGTGCTACGGCCCTTGATCGACGACCAGCTCTCGCGCTCGAAGCTGATCTCCGTCGCTCTGTCGAAGTCGTCGAAGCTGCGGCCACACCGCGCGTCGATTCCCTTGCTGGCCAACTGATCCGCGATCCGCGTCGTCGACGAGACGAGGTATCGAGCCAATCCGGCGACGCCGGCTTCACGCCGCTGAGCAGCCTTTCTCGTCTCCTCGGGCAGCGCCCGGAGGACGATCCACGTGCGGCGGTTGGCAGGCGCCGGGTACGGCCCGACCACCTGCTCGTAGAGCGCCACGAGGCTCGACGGTGCGGTCTTGCCGACCCGGTATCCCGCCGAGACGATGTCGGCGTCCAGGTCGGGACTGTATGCGGCGATGAGCTGTTCGACGAGCCTGGTGTCGACGACATCGTCGGTATAGGCCTCGCCGGACACGATGACCGTGGGCGTGAAGGGCCGGGGTACCAGCTCGATCACCGAGATCAGGTGATCGTCCTGCCACCGCACCGCGACGTGATCGCCGGGAATCACGGTGGACCCGACGGCAGGCGCCGACGGGGGTTGCGGGGCGGTCTTGTAGCGTCGCCGCCAGGAGAAGATCGCCGTGAACCAGCCAGTGAGCCTGCGGCCACGCACGGTGAGCACCACCGAGATCGCGATGATCACGGCAACCGTGACGCCCACCCAAAGTAGGTCCAGCGGAATGAAGATCGCGATCAACGCCGGAATCAGTACCGCCGCCCACAGCAGGTGACCGGTGGTGATGCGGAGGCCGAACTGCGCAAGGAATGCCTTCATCGACGCCTCAGTGCGCGGCGGGCCATCGCGCCGATGCCGAGTATGACCGCCAGCGCGGCGCCGGTGATGACGACGATGGTGATCGGTCCCCGGTCCGGCGGTGGGATGTACACCGGCGGCGGCAGTTGTTTCACCTTGTACGGGATGGTCTTCGGGCCGGGCGGCACGTCCCAGGTCAGTGCGGCGACGGGATCGACGACACCCGCGCCGACGTAGTTGTCAACGCCCCCACCGGGATGCCGCGAGGTGGCGGTGATCCGGTTCATGATCTGAGCGGGGGTCAGGTCGGGGAACCGTTGCTTGAGCAGTGCGGCCAGGCCTGACACGTACGCCGCGGCGAACGACGTGCCGTTGATGGGGACGGGGCCGTCCTGGCCCTGCAGCGCGTTCACCGGGTTGCCGTCGTAACCGAGCGCGGTGATGTTCTCGGCAGGTGCAGCGGCACCGACCCACGGGCCGGACATCGAGAACGTGCTCGGCTGGCCGTTCTGGGCGATGCCGCCGACCGTGAGCACCAGCGGCGAATACCACGCGGGCGAGACGATGGTCTGCACCTGCTTCCAGCCCCGCGGATCGGCCGGTATCGAGAGATCGGGCGGCGGGTTCTGATTGCAGTCCTGGCCGGTGTTGCCCGCTGCGACGACGATGACGGCGCCCTTGACGTTGACCGCGTACTCGATCGCGGCGCCGAGGCCGGTCTCGTTGATGGGGCGGGTGATCTTGTAGCAGGCCGCCTCGCTGATGTTGATCACCTGCGCGCCGAGGTTTGCCGCGTGCACGATCGACCGGGCAAGGCTGCGCAGCGAACCCGCGGTTTGCGTGGTGTTGGGGTCGTTCGGATCGCTGCGCGATCCCGTGGGCTGGAAGTTGTCCGACGTCTGGCGCAGCGAAAGGATGCGCGCGTCGGGAGCCACCCCGATGAAGCCGTCGGTGGGGCCGGGCCGCCCCGCGATGATCGATGCGGTGAGCGTGCCGTGCGAATCGCAATCGGACATTCCGTTGCCGCCTGCGTCGACGAAATCACCGCCGGGCAGAGCTGGCACGCGAGGTGATCCGTTCACGCCCGTGTCGATGACTGCGACAGTTACTCCCTGACCCGTTGCGAACTTCTGCGCATCGGCGAGCCGAAGGTAGTCGCTTGCCCACGGCTTGTCGGCGAAGTTGGCTCCGGGGAACACCGTCGGCGCCGAGCAGACCCGCCGTTGCTCAGTGGGCTGATCCGGACCCGTCTCATCAGGTGGCAGGGCCGCCGGATCGATCGTGGGCGGTTCGATCGCGAACGCAGCGGGTGCGCTCACCAACGCCAGGATCAGCGCAGCGAGAAGGACACCGATGCGACGCAGCATTCGTCACCCCCCTCGACGACCAACGCATCCACGCTGTGCTGATTCCCCACCAGCAAACTCAAAAATGCGCGTTTTGCAGCGCATCCCCTGACGTCGAGCCCCCGGACCCTGTGCACTCGGCAATCCTAATGCCGAGTTGATGGGCCGAGTTCCGCTTTCTTGCCCGGGCTGTGGCGAACGGCTCAGGCGTCGAGGTCCTGCTGGACCAGCGAGGCAACGGTGTCGAGCGCTGCTGCGTCGTCAGAGGCCACGGTGACCTCGGCGCCGTTGCCGGCACCGAGGGTCATGATCATCAGCGCCGAGCCGGCGTCCACCGGCTCACCGCCGTCGAGGGACAGGGTCACCGGGACGCCGGCATTGAGCACGGCCTCGGCGATCACGGCAGCGGGGCGAGCGTGCAGTCCGATCGCGGATCCGACGATGACGGTCTTGGTGGGCATGGGTGGTTCTCCATTCTGTGGTGGGGTGACGATGTCAGGCGGCAACGAGTTCGGGGGACGTTCCCGAATCGGTCTTGGGCTTGGCGAACTGCTTGGCGGCGACGACGGCGACGGCGCCGACGGCGGTGCCCGCCGCCAAGGCAACGAGGAACCACGCCAGATGCCCGATGGCGAAGAACACGAAGATGCCGCCGTGTGGCGCCTTGAGGGTCACGTCGAACGCCATGATCAACGCACCGGTCACCGCACCACCGGCCATCATCGACGGAATGACGCGAAGCGGGTCGGCCGCGGCGAATGGAATCGCGCCCTCGGAGATGAACGAGGCACCGAGAAGCCATGCCGCGCGGCCGTTCTCGCGCTCGGGCTCGGTGAACAGGCCGGGTCGGACGGCTGAGGCGAGTGCCATCGCCAGCGGCGGGACCATGCCCGCAGCCATGACGGCCGCCATGATGCGCAGGGTGGACGGGTCCGCCACGTTCAGGCCGGCGGTGGCGAAGGCGTAGGCCGCCTTGTTGACCGGACCGCCGAGGTCGAAGCACATCATCAGGCCGAGGATGACGCCAAGCAGGATCACCGAGCTGCCGGAAAGACCGCCGAGCCAGCTGGTCAGCCCGGAGGTAACCGCGGCCAGCGGACGGCCGAGCAACAGGAACATCAGCAGGCCGACGACGAGCGAGGCGACCAGCGGAATGATCACCACCGGCATCAGGCCCCGCAGCCAGCGGGGGACGTCGATTCGGCTGATCCACAGCGCGGTGAATCCGGCGATGAGGCCGCCGACGATGCCGCCGATGAAGCCACCGCCGACGAAGACCGCCACCGCTCCCGCAGTGAATCCCGGTGCAATGCCGGGGCGGTCGGCGATCGCGAACGCGATGTAACCCGCAAGGGCGGGTACCAGGAAGGAGAACGCGAGCCCGCCAAGGGTGAACAACACCGCGCCGAGGTATTGAACGAAACCGCCCGACGGCAGGTTGGTCAGCGAGTTGGTGGTGGCGATGATGTTGCCGAGCGACTGCGTCGCGCCTTCGGGCTTGTTGGCGATGTCGTATCCGGCGAAGAGGAAGCCGAGCGCGATGAGCAGACCGCCCGCCGCCACGAATGGAATCATGTAGCTGACGCCCGTCAGCAGAATCTGCCGGGTGCGGGTGCCCCACCCGACTCCGCCGGACGCCGACGGGCCGGACGACGACGATGCGCCTGCCACGCCCTCCACCCGCGCTGCATTCGGATTGTCAGCGGCCGCAAGTGCTTCGGCGACCATCTTGTCGGGCTCGTTGATCGCACGCTTGACCCCGGACGCGATGACCGGCTTGCCCGCGAAGCGACCTCTGTCCTTCACTCCGACGTCGGTGGCGAAGATGACGGCGGCCGCGCCGGCGATGGTGTCGGCGGGCAGCGGCGTGCTGCCTGACGAGCCCTGTGTCTCGACCTGCAGATCGACGCCGGCCTTCTTGCCCGCGGCGACAAGGGAATCGGCGGCCATGTAGGTGTGTGCGATGCCGGTCGGGCAGGCAGTGACGGCGACGATCGTCCGCTTCTCCTCCTCGACCACCGGCGCCGCTGCGACGGGCGTGGCGGGAGCGGGGTTGACCACACCTTCGACCAGGTCGACCACCTCAGCGGCCGACGACGCGTTGCGTAGCGACTCGATGAAGTCCTTGCGCACCAGCGCCCGGGCCAGGCTGGACAGCAGCTTCAGGTGTTCGGAGCCACCGGATTCCGGCGCCGCGATCAGGAAGGCCAGGTCGGCGGGCCCGTCGGGAGCGCCGAAATCGACCGGGGGCGACAGCCGGGCGACGCCGATGGTGGCGTCGTCGACGTAGGGGGAGCGGCAGTGCGGGATGGCGATGCCGCCGGGCAGTCCGGTGGCCGACTGCGCCTCGCGCGCCATCGCGGCGGCGACCAGGCCCGCACGATCGGTGGTGCGGCCCGCGGCGGCGAGTCGATCGGCGAGCAGGCCGATGACGGCTTCCCTGCCGCCGCCGGCGTCGACGTCGAGGGCGACCAGGTCGGTGGTGGTGATGGACATCTCGCTACTTTCTGATGGGTTACGGTCGAATGGATTGGGGTGTAATCGCATACACCCGAACGGCTTTGAGGTCGATCTGCGATGGTGATGGCAGTGCCGACCCGGGCAAAGCGGCCGCCGCGCTGCCATAGGCGACGGCCATCTGAAGTCGTTGTGGCGGCTCCGCCCCGCCGACTTCGGCACGCAGGTAGCCAGCCAGCGAGCTGTCCCCCGCGCCGACCGTGCTGCGCGGCGTGATCGGCGGGGGCGTCGCCATCCAGGCCCCCGTCTGGTCGACGAGCACCGCGCCCGCCGCGCCGAGAGTGACCAGCACCGTGCGGGCACCCAGCTCGATGAGCCGCTGCGCGGCCAGCACCACGGGTTCCGGATCGCCTGATGCGGCGGCACTTTCGAGCGTCTCAGGCGAGGCACCGACCAGCCCCGCGAGCTCCTCGGCGTTGGGCTTGATGACGTCGGGGGCGGCGCGGTTGAACGATGCGGCCAGGGCGTCGAGCGGACGCTCGGAAGTGTCGACCGCGACCTTGCAGGCGGCGGACGCCAGCGTGGCGACGATCTCGGTGTACCAGTCGTCGGGCATGCCCGGCGGTAGGGAGCCCGACAGCACCACCCACGACGCGCTTGCGGCGGCATCGACGACGGCCTGGGTCAGGGCGTTGCGTGCGGAGTCGTCGAGCGTCGCACCCGGCTCGTTCAGTTTGGTCGTGGTGCCGTCGGATTCGGTGATCGTCAGGTTGGTGCGGACGGTGCCCGTCACAGGAACGCACCGGAACGCCACGCGGCTGGATTGCAGGGCCGCGACGATGGGGTCGGTGTCGGCGGCGGGCAGGACGGCGACGGACTCCACGCCCGCCAGTGTGAGGGCGCGGGCCACGTTGACGCCCTTGCCGCCGGGTTCGGTCGTGGCGGAGGTGATTCGGTGCACCGCGCCGCGCGTCAGCGGTGTGCCGAGCGTGACGGTGCGGTCGATGCTCGGGTTGGGAGTGACGGTGACGATCACGAGGGATCCTCCGCGATGACGACCTCGACGCCTTCGTCGGTGAGCATCGTGCGATCGGCATCGCCGATCTCACTGTCGGTGATGAGGGTGTCCACACTCGAGATCGGTGCGAAGCTGACGAAGTCCTCGCGGCCGACCTTGGTGGAGTCGGCGGCCACCACGACGTAGTTGGCGCACCGGACCATGGCGCGCTTGACCGCGGCTTCCTCACTATCGGGTGTGGAAAGTCCGTGCCGCGCGCTGATCGCGTTGGTGCCGATGAAGGCGATGTCGACCCGCATGGAGTCGAGCACCCGCAGCGCCTGCTCGCCGACCGCCGCCTGGGTGATGCCGCGGACCCGGCCGCCGAGCACCTGCAGCGACACCGAGGGGAAGGCAGCCAACCGGGCGGCGATGGGTACCGAGTTGGTGACGACGACGAGTTCCCGGTCGGTCGGCATCAGGCCCGCGATGCGCGCGGTGGTGGTCCCTGCGTCCAACAGGACGCTTGCCCCGCTCAACGGGAAGAACTCGGTCGCAGCGGCGGCGATGGCGTCCTTGTAATCCGCGCGGGTGGACTCCCGCTCGCCGACGCCCGGCTCGACGAGGTGCAGGGCGCGCATGGGAACCGCGCCGCCGTGTACCCGGCGCACGACGCCGGCCTTGTCGAGGACGGCGAGGTCGCGGCGGACGGTCTCGGTGGTGACGTCGTAGGCCTTGGCCAGTTCGGCAACCGAGGCGCGGCCCTTGCTGATCACCATGGCGGCGATCGCGTCTTGGCGCTCTTCGGCGTACATGACCCTCCGGTTGTGTTGGAAACCAACTTTGTGAATGTTGATATGTGTTGTTTTACCCCTGACTGTGTTGACTTGTCAATCGATTCTTGTAACCTGGTTCACATGACCACGCCATCTTCGACGACGTCACTTCGCGTACTGAACGGGGTCCCGGCGGTGGGCGGGGTGCAATATGCGCCGGTGATCCGACCGGGCGCGCGCCCCCGGATCAACGACGGTCCGGTCGCCGAACTGGCTGAAGCGGACCGACCCGCCGAGGTGGCCCGATTCACCGCGGCCGCCGCAGCGGTGGCCGAACGGCTGCGCGCGCGAGCCGGGCACGCCACTGGCGTCGCCTCGGAGGTGCTGGCCACCACCGCCACACTGGCGCAGGACCGGGCCTGGCTGGGGGACGCCGAGAAGCGGATCAGTGCCGGCACTCCCGCGGTGCAGGCAGTCGCGGGCGCGATCGACAAGATCGCGGCGATGTTCACCCAGATCGGCGGGATGATGGCCGAACGGGTCACCGACCTGCGCGACGTCCGTGATCGCGTCATCGCCGACCTCAGCGGGCTGCCCGAACCCGGCGTGCCGGTACCCGACGTGCCGTCGATCCTGTGCGCCGAGGACCTGGCGCCGGTCGATACTGCGGGTCTGGACGCCGCACTCGTCGTCGCGCTCGCCACCACCCTCGGCGGCCCGACCAGCCACACCGCGATCATCGCCCGCCAGCTCGGCATCCCCTGCGTCGTCGCCGTCATCGGTCTCGACGAGGTGCCTGTCGGCACGATGGTGATGGTCGACGGCACGCTCGGCACCATCACCGTCGAGCCCGACGCCCACGCCGCGGCCGAGGCCGTCGCGGTGGCGCGGCAAGAGGCCGACCTCGCAAAGGGCTGGACGGGCCCGGGCGCCACCGCCGACGGACACATCGTCGCGATCCTTGCCAATGTCCAGGACGGCGCCTCCGCCCGGTTGGCGCGCGAGACTCCGGCGGAGGGCATCGGGCTGTTCCGCACCGAATTGTGCTTCCTCAACCGGGATACCGAGCCCTCGGTCGACGAGCAGGCGCAGATCTACGGCGACGTGCTCGAGGCGTTCGACGGCCACAAGGTGGTGATCCGGACACTCGATGCGGGGTCGGACAAACCGCTGAAGTTCGTCGGCCATCCGGATGAGGCGAACCCCGCCATGGGGGTGCGTGGCATCCGCATCGCCGAGGCCAACCCCGCCATCCTGACCAGGCAGCTGGAGGCGATCGCCGCGGCGGCACAACGGACGGGCAGCGCGCCGTGGGTGATGGCACCTATGATCGCGACGCCTGCAGAGGCGGAAGCCTTTGCCGTACAGACCCGTTCGTACGGTCTGACGCCGGGCGTGATGATCGAGGTGCCCGCCGCCGCACTGCTCGCCGACCGGATCCTCGCCCACGTCGACTTCCTGTCGATCGGGACCAACGACCTGACCCAGTACACGATGGCCGCCGACCGGATGTCGGCCGAACTCGCGACGCTGACGGACCCGTGGCAGCCCGCGGTGCTGGCGCTGGTCGCCACGGCGGCGAATGCTGGTGCCGCGGTGAACAAGCCGGTCGGGGTTTGCGGTGAGGCCGCCGCCGATCCGCTGCTGGCGTGCGTGCTGGTCGGCCTCGGGGTGTCGTCGCTGTCTGCGGCCGCGGCGGCGGTCGGGGGCGTCGGTGCGAAACTCGCCACGGTCACCCTCGCGCAATGCCGGGCCGCGGCCGATGCCGCGTTGGCGACGGCCAGTGCCGCCGATGCGCGGGCAGCGGCGATCGCCGCCTTGGCCTAGCGGGCCTGCTCGCGGAGGCATGCGGAATTAATCGGACCGTAGTCCGGTTACCTTGGATACGCTACGACCAAGGAGGATCCGATGCCGGCCATCACCGCCGACACGCTCACCCTGCCCCGGGTCTCCGGACCCGCAGCCTCGGACACCGAGCGCCCAGTGCGCTCGATCACCACCGGCCCGCGGGGCTACGAGGGCGAGGGCTTCCCCGTCGTCCGCGCCTTCGCGGGCGTCAGCGCCGCCGACCTCGATCCGTTCGTCCACATGGACCAGATGGGCGAGATCGAGTACCAGCCCGGCGAGCCGCGCGGCACCGATTGGCACCCGCACCGCGGCTTCGAGACCGTCACCTACATGATCGACGGCCGTTTCGCACACCAGGATTCGCATGGCGGCGGTGGCCTCATCACCGACGGCGCCACCCAGTGGATGACGGCCGGCTCGGGCATCCTGCACATCGAGACCCCGCCCGCCGAACTCGTCGAGAGCGGCGGCACCTTCCACGGCATCCAGCTGTGGGTGAACCTGCCCAAGAAGGACAAGTTCGCCGCTCCCAGATACCAGGCCATCGAAGGTGGCGAGGTCAGGCTGTTGTCGTCCGAGGACGGCGGCGCGCTGGTGCGCGTGATCGCAGGCGAGATCGGGGACGGTCAGCCAGGACCTGGTTCGACGTACACGCCCATCACGTTCGCGCACGCAACCATCGAGCCCGGAGCGCGGCTGAACATCCCGTGGAACCGCGACTTCAACGCGCTCGTCTACGTGCTGTCCGGCCGTGGCACGGTCGGGCCCGTCGCGCATCCGATCAAGCAGGGTCAGTTGGCGGTGTTCGGTCCTGGCGACCGAATCTCGGTCAACGCCGCGGACGGCCAGGACTCGAACCGTCCCGCACTGGAAGTGCTGATCCTGGGCGGCAAGCCGATTCGCGAGCCGGTCTTCCACTACGGACCGTTCGTGATGAACTCCAAGGCGGAGTTGGTTCAGGCGATGGAGGACTTCAACGCGGGCAAGTTCGGCGCCATCCCGCCGAACGCGCTGATGCCGCACACCTCAGGCCGCTAGTTGCGGCTGGTGACGGGCCGAACCGGCTCGGGATACAGCAGCTCCAGCTCGCCGAGATTCGCCGCGACGGTGACCAGCGGCAGAGCCGCCGACACCGAAAGGGCGTCGCCACCGGATTCGACGCGCAGCGTCAGCACGAAGTCATCGCTGATTGGTCCGTGCACGACGGTGTCGGTTACCCCTTCGAGGCGCGCGCAGACGGCGTCGGTGTGAGTCTCGAGTACCGTGCGCACCTGAGGGTAGGCGGCAAGGGGCGGCGGTACGACGTCGGCGATCAGCTCGGCCGCCGAGCGCACCCGGATGGCGCGGTTGGCGGCCCTGATCACCGGTGCACGCAGGTCGGTGGAGCCGCCGCTCTCCGAAAGGTATTGGCGCAAGGCGTCATCCAGCGTGCGCGAGGCCGTCAACGCGTCGTACCCGAGTGCGAAGACGCGGTCGTTGGCGGCCTCGGACGCACCCCGCAGGACGCGACACACCGCCGCCCGTAGATACGTCGACCCGACCGCGCAGGCGGCGTCGATCGCCTTCGACACCGTCGCCGACGCACCACGCGGCCACAACAACAGTGAGACGACGACACCGACCGTGGCGCCGACCACCACGTCCTCCACGCGGACCAGTCCCACGCTCCACCCGGTCGGCACGATCACGTTGAAGATGATCAGCACCATCATGGTGAACATCGCCTGCCCCGCGATGAACGACGCCACCTCGGGCACGTACGCCGAACCGAAGGCGACGATCGGCAGCATCGTCCACATCACCACGGGGTCGACGCCCATCAGCTCGATGAACACCGCACCAAGCACGAAGCCGATTCCGGTGCCCGTGACGGCACGCAGGACCCGGGTGCCGGTGGTGAGTGCGCTGCTGCGCAGCACCGACATGGCGCCGAGCACCACCCAGAAGCCGTGCTGGACGGGGAAGACATGGGTGATCGAGACGGCCAGTGCCAGGCCGAGGCCGGTGCGCAGGCTGTTGCGCACCACCACCGCGCGCGTGGCGACGAAACCCGTGGTCAACTGCGTGATCGCCTCGGACTCCGACAGCACCCGGGCGGCCGCGCCGGAGTCGGGGAGTCGGCGGCCGAGCACCCTGGCCCACACCGGCCGGGCATCCGCGTCCGCGGCGATGCCGATGACCCGTCCGGTGGCACTGACGCACGCCGAGATCGTGCGGCGGGTCAACAGCTTTCTGCCGACCTCGATCGCGGTCGCGTCGTTCTCCTCGCCGAGGATCTCGACGATGTCGTCGCGGTAGCGGCTCTGTGCGACCAACCGCAGCACGGCCAGCGCAAGCGCAAGGTCGGAGCGGAGCTCGTCGCGGCCCTCGGCCTTGGGTGTGGTGAGGACGCTCGCCGAGTCGCGGAGCACCCGCACCACGGGTTCGCGCATCTCGGCCAGCAGGTCCGCGGAGGCGTCGGTGATGCGGTCGGAGAGCCACTGCAGGTCGTCGACCACCCGCACCAGTGCGCGGCTGCCCGCGGTCAGCGCGACGGGCCGGAAGTCAGCACCGAGGAAATTGGCCTGCAGTGCCCCCATCGCCGAGGACACGTCATCGGCAGATGCGAGGCCGTCGAGGTGGTCGGCCAACGTTCGGCACACCGCCGCGGCATGCCGGCGCAGATCGTCGTGATGTCGCGGCGGCAGCAGGAACAGCGCGGCGGGCACGGCCAGTGCCAACGCGATGAACCACCCGAGCAGCCGCTCGGGAATCGGTCCTGGCGGGGTGCAGACCGGCAACACGAACGTCAACAGCGTCGACCGTTGCCCGGCGGCGACGATCTCGCTGAGCACGCCCGAGAACGTCACCGCGACGGCGAGCAGAAACATCAAGGTCACGGCCAACCAGGGAATCGGCGCCACCAGCGAACCAAGCGTGATGAGCACGGCGCCGTTGACGGCAAGGCCGCCGTAGGCCACGGCCCGTGCCGCGCGGTTGCCAGGAAAGTCGACCATGACCAGCAGTGACACCGAACCGAAGATGGCGAACATGGGCGTCTGCGAACCGCCGCCGACCGCGAACGCAACGGCCCCGACGATGGGCACCACGATCGCTGCCCGGACTGCGCGGCGCAGCGCGTCCCGCTCCGGATCTCGTTCGTTGATCCGGTCCGCCGCCCGGCGCCACAGGCCAGCCGGGGTCAGCATGCACCGGATGCTACCGGCGGAGCGGGCACCATCAGCCGTTGTCGGTCAGCGTGCCGAACCGTCCCGAATCCAGTGCGTTGAGGAGTTGGTCGGCGATCCAGTGGATGTCGTCGGCATTCCGCGGCGGCAGCGTGGCCTGTTCAAATCCGACGAGAATGTAGAGCGCCCACGACGCGAACACCCGGGCCTGACGTGCGTTCTTCAGGATCTCGAACGCCGATTCGACGAGGAAGTCGAAGCGCTGCCTGTCGACGGCCGCCTGCACCGCGTGCACCTCGGCGTCGATGGCACTCCACACCCGGATCGCGCCCTCCGCACTGTGCGGCAGCGCGAGGCCCTCCTCTATCAGCAAGCCGACGCGACGCCGCGGATCAGGCTCTTCCCGAATGACGTCGATGATGCTGACCGTGCGGTCCTGCCGCCAATGCGCGATGAGTGCGCGTGTATAGGCCGACCAGCTGGTGAAGTAGTGATAGAAGGAGCCGGTCGTGACGCCGAGCCGGTTGCATACCTCGGCGAGTTTCAGGCCGCCATATCCGAGCTCAGACAGTACGTCGAGGCCGGCGTCGAAGTACGACTGCCGGGTTACGACGCTCGCCATGGCGTCACCATAGTTGCCGCGTGTTTCGGTACACCGGTTGTGGGTAATCTTCGGCTCCGGCAAATCGCCGGGCACGATCGGAGTTACAACTGGCCGTCACTGGCGAAGGTTTGCTGAGGGAAATACTTTCCACCCTTCCGCAACCATTCACCTCGGACACACCGGTGGCGTGTGGCACAATTTGACTGTGCCGTATACCGCGACCCGGGGTCCAGGACGTCCGCCTGCAGCTAAGGCGGCGGAGACCCGTGAGCGCATCGTGCGTGCAGCCCGTGAGGTGTTCAGCGAACTCGGCTACGACGCAGCGACATTCCAGGCAATCGCGATACGTGCAGACCTGACGCGGCCTGCAATCAACCATTACTTCGCCAGCAAGCGCGTGCTGTACGGGGAGGTAGTGGACAAGACCAACGAGATGGTGGTCGCCGCAGGAATGGCGAAGGCCGAGGTCGAGACGTCGCTGTTGAAGCGGCTGTCGGCCTTCTTCTCGGCCGCGATGCAGGCCGAATCCCGCGATCGTTCGGCCGCTGCCTTCCTGGTCACCTCGGTATTGGAGTCACAACGGCATCCCGAGCTCAGCCGCGACGAGCACAACTCCCTGAAGACGTCCCGTGCATTCGTGACGTGGGCGGTCTCCGACGCGATCGAGCGTGGTGAGCTCACCACCGAGACCGATGTCGCGACGCTCGTCGAGATGCTGATCGCGGTGATGTGGGGAATGGGCTTCTACGCGGGCTACGTCGGCAGCCACGACGAGCTGACCGTCATCGTGGAGAAGCTCGAGCTGCTTTTGGCGAATAAATTGTGGAAGCTCGCCGAGTAACTCGGCCCGCGAATCCGGTCTGCACGCCGAAACACACGTTTCACAGCGGCTCTCTCGCAAGTTCCTGGGCAGAAGGTTCATCTCGGCGCGGTGACCCGCAGCCGCGTAGCCAAGCTAACTTTTTCGGTAGCATGACGAACGAAACGATCTTCGTTCGCGCGCGGCTGCGCGCCAGACCCGATGGAGCGAAACCATGAGCTCACTGCGCTCGCACGACGACACCTGGGACATCGCGACCAGCGTCGGATCGACCGCGGTGATGGTGGCGGCCTCCCGAGCCGGTGAGACCGACCGCGACGACCCGCTGATCCGCGACCCGTACGCCAAGATTCTGGTGGCCGGGGCGGGCACCGGTATCTGGGAGTTCGTGCTCGACGGCGGCTTCGTGGCCAAGGTCGCCGAGGAGGATCCCGAGGCCGCCGCGATCTTCGAGCACATGGGCAACTACCAGGCCGTGCGCACCCACTTCTTCGACGCGTACTTCGCCGAGGCCGCAGCTGCCGGCATCGGGCAGGTCGTCATCCTGGCGTCGGGGTTGGACTCACGCGCATACCGACTGGATTGGCCGGCCGGCACCGTCGTCTACGAGATCGACCAGCCCAAGGTGCTCGAGTACAAGGCCGCGACGCTCGCCGACCACGCCGTCGAGCCGTCGGCCCAGTTGCGCCAGGTGCCGCAGGACTTGCGGTACGACTGGCCGAAGGCGTTGCGGGAGGCGGGTTTCGACGCATCGGTTCCGACCGCGTGGCTGGCCGAAGGCCTGTTGATGTACCTGCCCGCAGATGCTCAGAACCGGTTGTTCGAGCAGATCACCGAGCTCAGCGCTCCTGGCAGTCGCATCTCCGTGGAGACGGCAGGGGTCACGAGCGCCGGCCGCCGCGCCGAGATGCGGGCACGCTTCGAGCGCATCGCGCAGCGGTTCGGGCTCGAGAGCACGCTGAACATCCAGGAGTTGATGTACGACGATCCGGATCGCGCGGATGTCACCGATTGGCTCAACGAGCACGGCTGGGCGGCGTCCGGCGTGCGTTCGGTCGACGAGATGCGCCGATTGGACCGCTGGGTGCTTCCCGCCGAGGACGTGGATTCCGGCACGTTCTCGACGTTCGTCGTCGCGGAGCGAAACTAGGCCTTCTGGCTGGGCCAACCGGTTGGTTAGGATTGGGACTTCCTCGGGTCAGGAAGGACACCAACCATGACCACAGATTCAGTCGCCCCCGAAGCGGTCGAAGCGGCATCCCCCGACATCGCAAGCATCGTGGCCGGCGTGCGCCGGACCTTCGCTACCGGGCGCACCCGCAGCGTGGAGTGGCGCAAGCAGCAGTTGCAAGGGCTGGAGAAGCTGGTCACCGAGAACGAGGCCGCCATCGCCGACGCGCTCCAGAAGGATCTCGGCCGTAAGCCGTTCGAGGCGTGGTTGGCCGACATCGCCAGCACCGCGAGTGAGGCCCACGACGCCGCCAAGAACGTCGGCAAGTGGACCAAGCGCCAGCACCGGAGGCTCGAGTTCTCCCAGTTGCCCGGGCGCGGCTGGATCGAATACGAGCCATTCGGCACCGTGCTGATCATCGGCGCATGGAACTTTCCGTTCGCATTGACCCTGGGTCCGGCCGTCGGAGCCATCGCCGCAGGAAACGCCGTCGTCCTGAAGCCGTCGGAGGTGTCGCCGGCATCCTCGGCCCTGATGGCGGAGTTGGTGCCGCAGTATCTGGACCGCGATGCGATCGTGGTGATCGAGGGTGACGGCGCGGTCAGCCAGGAGCTCATCGAGCAGGGATTCGACCGGTTGTGCTTCACCGGCGGTACCGAGATCGGGCGCAAGGTCTACCAGGCCGCGGCAGCGCACTTGACCCCGGTCACGCTCGAGTTGGGCGGCAAGAGCCCGGTGATCGTGGCGGCCGACGCCGACATCGACGTCGCCGCCAAGCGGATCGCGTGGACCAAGCTGGTCAACTCTGGCCAGATCTGTATCGCGCCGGACTACGTGATTGCAGACGCCACGATCCGCGACGAACTCGTCGACAAGATCAAGGCCGCCGTCACGACGTTCGAGGCCGGCGATCCTGGTGGCAAGCCAATCGTCAACCAGCGCCACTTCGACCGACTGACCGCGTCACTGTCGGCCACCAAGGGCACCGTCGCGCTCGGCGGCGGCACGGACGCGACGTCAATGAAGATTCAGCCGACCGTCGTCGTCGATCCCGATCCAGGCGAGCCGTTGATGACCGACGAGATCTTTGGGCCCATTCTGCCCATCGTCACCGTCCAATCCCTGGACGAGGCAATCGAATTCGTGAACTCGAGGGACAAGCCGCTGGCGGCCTACCTGTTCACCAAGACCAAGAGCGTCCGGGAGCGAGTGATCAAGGAGGTGTCGGCGGGCGGCATGCTCGTCAACCAGCTGCTGTTCCAGTTCTCCACCGCCAAACTGCCGTTCGGCGGCGTCGGTCCGTCGGGCATGGGCGCCTATCACGGCAGGTTCGGCTTCGAGGAGTTCAGCCACAAGAAATCGGTGCTGACCAAGCCGACCCGACCCGACTTGAGCGCCTTGATCTACCCGCCGTATACAGAGAAGGCGTGGAAGCTGGCGCGCAGGCTCTTCTAGGGCTCGGCACCGGCACGCAACCAAGTCTCGTCACTGAAGACCGAGGAAAGGAAAACTATGCCCGGAGTGCAGGATCGCGTCATCGTCGTCACCGGAGCCGGGGGTGGCCTTGGCCGTGAATACGCCCTGACCCTGGCCCGCGAAGGTGCCAGCGTGGTGGTCAACGACCTCGGTGGATCCCGCGACGGATCGGGTGCCGGACACAACATGGCCGACCAGGTGGTCACGGAGATCAAGGAAGCAGGTGGCCGCGCCGTAGCGAACTACGACAGCGTCGCCGAGCCCGAAGGTGCCGAGAACATCATCAAGACCGCGCTCGACGAGTTCGGCAAGGTCGACGGCGTGGTGAGCAACGCGGGCATCCTGCGCGACGGCACGTTCCACAAGATGACGTTCGAGGCGTGGGACGCCGTGCTCAAGGTGCACCTGTACGGCGGCTACAACGTGATCCGGGCCGCGTGGCCGCACTTCCGCGAGCAGAGCTTCGGCCGCGTCGTCGTCGCCACCTCGACGAGTGGTCTCTTCGGCAACTTCGGCCAGGCCAATTACGGCGCGGCGAAGCTGGGCCTGGTGGGCCTGATCAACACGCTGGCCCAGGAAGGCGCGAAGTACAACATCAAGACCAACGCCGTCGCGCCGATCGCCGCCACCCGCATGACGCAGGACATCCTGCCGCCCGAGGTGTTCGAGAAGCTGACCCCCGAGTACGTCGCACCGGTGGTGGCCTACCTGATGACCGAGGAGTTGCCCGACACCGACTCGATCTTCATCGTCGGTGGCGGCAAGGTGCAACGCACGGCGCTGTTCCAGAACGACGGCGTGACGTTCTCGAGCGTGCCGTCGGTCGACGACGTCGCAGGCAAGTGGGGCGAGATCACCGATCTGTCCGCGGCGCAGTCAGCCAGCTTCAAGCTCGGCTGAGAACCCGTGAAGGCGCTTGTTGCGCAAGAGCTTTCCGGACCTTCGGGACTGGTCTACACCGACGTCGATGAGCCTGCCAGTGATGGCACGGTCGTCGTCGACGTCGGTGTGGCCGGCGTCTCGTTTCCGGACCTGCTGCTGATCAAGGGCGAGTACCAGCTCAAGCTCAACCCCCCGTTCGTGCCGGGGACCGAGGTCGCCGGGGTGGTGCGCTCGGCGCCGGCTGACTCGGGTTTCACCGTGGGACAGCGGGTTACGGGGTTGAGCATGCTCGGGGCGTGGGCCGAGCGCGTGGCACTGTTGCCGGCGAGCGTGCAGCCGACGCCGGATGAGATCGACGACGGTGCGGCGGTGTGCCTGCTCGGCAACTACTACACGATGTACTTCGCCCTGGTGCGGCGTGGTGGGCTGCTCGCCGGTGAGACCGTGCTGGTGCTCGGCTCGGCGGGTGGCGTCGGTACGGCGGCAATTCAGATCGCAAAGGCGTTGGGCGCCAAGGTGATCGCGATGGTGCACCGGCCGGGGGCGACGGAGTTCGTCGAGTCGTTGGGCGCCGACGTCGTGCTGCCGTTGACCGAAGGGTGGGCGCAAGCCGTGCGCGATCACACCGACGGTCGCGGGGTGGACGTCGTGGTCGATCCGGTCGGTGGGGAAGCATTCGACGACGCGATCCGGGTGCTGGCGACCGAGGGTAGGCTGCTGGTGCTGGGGTTCGCGTCCGGTGGTGGCATCCCGTCCGTCAAGGTCAATCGGCTGCTGCTGCGCAACGTCAGCGTGGTTGGCGTCGGGTTGGGTGAGTTCATCAACCGCACGCCCGGCGCGCAGGCAGAGATCGGTGCAGGGCTCGGAGAGCTGGTCGCGGCCGGGCTGCGACCGCCGCCGCCGGTGCGGTATCCGCTGTCGGAGGGTCGGGCGGCGCTGGAGAGCCTGGCCGACAGTGGAATTCGAGGCAAGGTCGTTCTAGAGCCGTGACGATGCCACGGGCGCTGGCCTTCGACGTATTCGGAACGGTCGTCGACTGGCGCGGCAGCATCATCGGTGAACTGGAGATGTTCGGCGAAAACCAGGGGCTGGCCGAGGATTGGGCCACCTTTGCCGATGACTGGCGGTCCGGCTACCCGGCGGCGATGAACCGGGTGCGAACCGGCGAACTTCCGTGGCTGAAGATCGATGCACTACACCATCTGATCCTCGACGACCTGCTCGATCGGGCCGGGATCGACGCCGTCCCGGAAGCCGACGTCGACGAACTCAACCGCGCGTGGCATCGGCTCGATCCGTGGCCCGATTCGGTGGAGGGCCTGACCCGCCTGAAGGAACGATTCATCATCACGACGCTGTCGAACGGGAATGTGTCCCTGCTGACGAACATGGCCAAGCGTGCGGGGCTCCCGTGGGACTGTGTGATATCCGCTGAACTGTTCCACCACTACAAGCCGGATCCGGAGGCCTACCTCGGGTGTGCCGGCCTCCTCGACGTCGCGCCGGGAGAGTTGATGCTCGTCGCCGCCCATCCCGACGACCTGCGCGCGGCGCGGGCGAGCGGTCTGATGACCGGGTACGTGCGGCGGCCGCTCGAACACGGTGAGGGGCGCCCGTTGCCAAAGGTGGACGACGGTGAATTCGATGTCGTTGCCGACGACTTCCTCGATCTTGCGGAGCAGCTCAATGGACTTGGCCCGTGAGCACCGTCGGGATCGTCCTGGTCGCCCTCGCGATCGCCGTCGGGTTGGTCGGCATTCTGGTCCCGCTGCTGCCCGGCACCGTGCTGGTGTTCGGCGCGATCCTGGTGTGGGCGCTCTTCGAACGGACGACGGTCGCGTGGGTGACGCTCGGCATCGTCGCTGCACTGCTGGCCGCCTCGCTGCTGGTGAAGTACCTGTGGCCGATGCGGCGGATGAAGAGCGCCGACGTCGGGACGTTGAGCCTGGTCGCCGGCGCCGTGCTCGGCATCATCGGGTTCTTCGTCGTTCCGGTGCTGGGCCTGGTGATCGGCTTCGTGCTCGGCGTGTACCTCGCCGAGCTGGCGAAGCGACGCGACCAACGGGTCGCGTGGACGTCGACGGTGCACGCCATCAAGGGCGTCGCATTGTCGGTGGGGGTGGAACTCGCGGGTGGGTTGCTCGCGACGGTGGCTTGGGTGGTCGCCGTCGCGTTCTTCTGACCTTCTCGAACACTGTCAACTACTGAAGCGGAGGATCTGCCATGTCTGAAACGAAGATCACGGTCATCTACGACAACCCGACCGATCCGGGCGCGTTCGAAGCGGCTTACGGGGCTGAGCAATTGGAGGCGGCGCGCAGGATTCCTGGCCACATTCGCTTCGAGGCGTCGAAGGTGTGGCCCAAGGAAGACGGCTCGCCGACCCCCGCCTACCGGATGATCGATCTCTACTACCCGGACTACGAAGCCGCCTGTCTTGCGGTCACGACGCCGGAGGCCGGTGCGTTCTTCGAAGCATTGGGCAGGCTGTCCACCGGTGGTGTGCGCGTGCTGATGTCCGACGTCGAGGTGCCGCAGAACTGACGCGGCGCGAAACCGTGGGTCGAAGTGCCCGCCTCGCAGCGAATCCGGTCAGCCTGTTTGCGAAGTGCCATCACCCGCTTGTGGATTCGGTACTCGGTTGACCTCGGCATGTAGAACGGCGCGTAAACGCTCCGACCGATGTCGCCGCCGGGGCGGCTCCGCGACCCCGCCGACGGACCCTGCAGTGCGCCATCTCCCATCGCAACGCGTGGGAGACGGACTTCGCCGGGTTTCCCGCGATGACGAAGCCCTGGTAGGTGAGCCCATCGATCAGGGTCGAGATGGTGAATGTTCCGTGCTGGCCCAGGTACTCGGTGAGCGCGTATCGCAACTCGATGCCGCGCAAGATTCGGGAGTCGTCCATGTCGTGACGATGGCACGCAGGTCCGACACTGGCGCCAATTCGCTGTGAGGCGGGCAGGTCGACGGGCTGCCGGAAACGCGTAGGCCAGAGCGGCGACGCCAATCAAGCCAGCAGGCTGGCCCGCAACCGATCCACCTGCTCGCTGGTCACACCAAGCGCGTCAAGGTAATTCGGGAGCGAGCCGTAATCCTCGTCGATGGTGCGCCGCGCGGTGACGAGGTAGTCCTCCCGCACGCCAAGCACCTCTTCGGTGAGCTGTGCTTCGGCGAACGTGATGATCTCGTCCGTCACGTTCTCACCGGCCCGGTTGCGGATCGACTCGACGATGCGGTCCCGCAGTCGCGGCACCGCCTCGTTGCTGCGGAGGAAGTCGGCCATGATCGCGTCGTCGGGCACGCCTGCAGCCTCGAGCGTGACCGCGACGGTGAACCCGGTCCTGTCCTTGCCCGCGAAGCAATGCGTGATGACGGGCCGCTCATCGGCCAGCATCGAAATAACCTGGCGCACAGCGAGATGCGCACCGGCCAAGGCGGGGAAGCGCCGGTATTCCTCGGTCATGAAGCGGCCCGCTGCGACGGCGACGTCCTCGTCGTCGGGCTTCTCGGTCAGCATCCGCTCGAAGGCGTACTCGTGCGGCGCCTCGGTGCCCGCGGGACTCCGGTTGGAGAGTTCATGGAATGGCAACAGGTGGATTTCGACGCCGTCGGGTACCAGGCCCGATCCACGCTTCTCCACCTCACGTAGCGACCTCAGGTCCGCGACGTCGGTGATGCCGAGCCGCAGCATGGCCTCGCGGCCGCCCTCGTCTAGCCGGCTCAGCTCACTGGACCGATAGAACCGCCCCGGCCGGATCCCGGTCTCCTCCGCGACGTCGCGAAAGTTCCACGCCCCCGACAGATCATCGCCCGCCACTACGGGGTCACCGCCGCTGCGAACGCGGACTTTTCGCGGCCGAGCTCGGCGCGGGCGATGCTGCGCATGTGCACCTCGTCGGGGCCGTCGAACAGTCGCATCGCGCGGTGCCAGCCGTACAGCCGGGCCAGCACGGTGTCGTCGCTGACGCCCGCCGCGCCGTGCACCTGGATGGCCCGGTCGATCACGTTGCACGCCATCTGAGGTGCGACCGCCTTGATCATCGCGACCTCGTTGCGGGCTTCCTTGTTGCCCTTCTCGTCGATCACCCAGGCCGCCTTGTGGCAGAGCAACCTGGCCTGGTCGATCTCGTTGCGGGACTGGGCAACCTGCTGCTGCACCACACCTTGCTCAGCCAACGGCTTGCCGAACGCGATGCGATTGTTCACCCGGTCGACCATCAACGCCAACGCCCGCTCGGCGACCCCGATCGCGCGCATGCAGTGGTGGATGCGGCCTGGCCCGAGCCGGGCCTGCGCGATGGCGAAGCCGCTGCCCTCCTCGTGGAGCAGGTTCGTCACGGGCACCCGCACGTTGTCGAATGACACCTCGCTGTGCCCGTGCTGGTCCTGCCAGCCGAACACCGGAAGCGATCGCTCGATCGATACTCCGGGGGTGTCGACGGGCACCAGGATCATCGACTGCTGCTGATGGCTTGCGGCATCGGGGTTGGTGCGCCCCATCACGATGAGGATCTTGCAGCGCGGGTCGGCAGCACCCGAGATCCACCACTTGCGGCCGTTGATGACGTAGTCGCCACCGTCGCGCACCATGGTGGTCTGGATGTTGCGGGCGTCGCTGGAGGCCACCGCGGGCTCGGTCATCGCGAACGCGCTGCGGATCTCGCCGTTCAGCAACGGCTCGAGCCACTGCTTGCTCTGCTCGTCATTGGCGAACAGGTGCAAGGTCTCCATGTTGCCGGTGTCGGGCGCCGCGCAGTTGGTCGCCTCCGGGGCCAGCTCCATGCTCCAGCCGGTCAGCTCGGCCAGCGGCGCGTACTCCAGATTGGTCAGTCCCGACTCGGACGGCAGGAACAGATTCCACAGCCCCCGCTCCTTGGCCTTGAGCTTCAGCTCCTCGACGACCGGCGGAACGGTGTGGTCGTCGGGTCCCTTCTCGTGCCGGTACGCGTCGTAGGAGGCCTCGGCCGGGAACACGAACTCCGTCATGAAATCGGTGAGTCGTTGGTGGTAGTCCTGCCCCTTGGCCGACATCGCGAAGTCCATGACCGTCACGATATGACACCAGTCAGGTCGGCCGACGGGTGCCGTCGCGCACCGCGTGCCGTGGGGTGTCCCGCAATCGGAGGAACGGGCCGCGGTGTTGTGCCAAGCTGACCGCGTGACCGGGTCGAGCGGCGAGAAGGTGCGCGTAGTGGTGGGTGACGATCACCCGCTCTTCCGCGACGGCGTGGTCCGCGCACTGAGCTCCAGCGGATCGATCGACGTGGTCGCCGAGGCCGACGACGGTCTGACCGCCCTGGAGCTCATCCGTACCCACAAACCACAGGTTGCTCTGCTCGACTACCGGATGCCGGGCCTGGACGGCGCGCAGGTCGCCGCCGCGGTTCGTCGCGACGAGCTGCCGACGCGCGTGCTGCTGATCTCCGCGCACGACGAATCGGCGATCGTCTACAGCGCATTGCAGAACGGCGCCGCCGGTTTCATCCCCAAGGAGTCCAGCCGCGCCGAACTGATCGAGGCGGTGTTGAACTGCGCGAAGGGCCGCGACGTGGTTGCGCCCAGTCTCGCTGCCGGGTTGGTGGGAGAGATCCAGCGTCGCAACGACTCGGACACCCCGACGCTCAGCGCCCGCGAGCGTGAGGTGCTCGGCCTCATCGCGGGCGGCCAGACCATCCCGGCGATGGCTAAGCAGCTGTTTCTCGCGCCGTCCACCGTGAAGACCCACGTGCAGCGGCTCTACGAGAAGCTCGGTGTCGGTGATCGCGGCGCCGCCGTCGCGGAAGCGATGCGTCGCGGGCTACTGGAATAGCGGTGGTTCGCCACTTCCGGCGCATCGTCGACTACTTCGCCGCAGAACCCGTTCGCGTCTCTGCGCTGCTGCGTCTGCCGCTGATTGCGCTGATGGGCTTCCTGGTCTGGTTGTGGGAGGTCGACAGCTGGCTGCCCGGCGTCTACACGGCGATCCTCGGTGCGTACGCGGTGGTCGCCGTGCTGTGGGCGGTGGCCGTGTTCCGCGGCCCTGTGCCTTCCTGGGGCGGCTGGATCTCCACGGGCGTCGACATGCTCGCGGTCGTCTCCCTGTGCGTCGTGTCGGGCGGTGCGACGGCCGCGCTACTGCCCGTGTTCTTCCTGCTGCCGCTTTCCGTCGCGTTCGGCGACCGACCGGTGCTGACCGGCGTTCTCGGCATCAGCACCGCCGCGTGCTATCTCGGGGCATGGATCGTCTACTCGAAACGCGACGATCACGTCGGCCTGCCCGACGTGGTGTACCTGCAGTTCGGGTTTCTGCTGTGGTTGGCGGTCGCCACCACGGCCTTGTGTCTCGTGCTGACTCGGCGTGCGTCGCGGGTGCGGGTCCTGCTCGACGTGCGCCGCAGACTGGTGGCCGAGTCGATGCAGGCCGACGAACGAACCAACCGCGATCTCGCCGAGCACTTGCACGACGGCCCGCTGCAGACTCTGCTGGCCGCGCGGATGGAACTCGACGAGGTGCGTGAACGCATTCCCGACCCGGCTCTCGACATGGTCTACGCGGCGCTCAACGAGACGGCGGCGGGGCTGCGCTCTACGGTGACGGCGCTGCACCCGCAGGTGCTCGCCCAGCTCGGGCTCGCGCCGGGGGTGCGGGAACTTCTGCGTCAGTCCGAGACGCGTGGCGACTTCATCATCGAGGCCGACCTCGAAGACGTCGGCAGGCCGGCCTCGCAGGCATTGCTCTACCGCGCGGCGCGCGAACTGCTCGCGAACGTCAACAAGCACGCGGGCGCGACCGAGGTCACCGTCCGGCTGTACCGCGCCGGGGACCGCATCGTGCTGACCGTCGCCGACGACGGAGCCGGCTTCGAGCCCTCGATCGTCGAGCAGCGCGTCGCAGAGGGGCACATCGGGCTGGCATCACTTCAGGCGAGGTTCGACTCGATGGGCGGTGCGATGGCCATCGAATCGACGATCGGTCAGGGGACGTTGGTGACCGTTACGTCGCCGCCCGAACAGGCTGCGTCGACGTAACGCGCACACCTGGCGAGCGATGGCGGCGGTGCGGGCTCAGGCGCAGTCGGCGCAGATGAACTCGCCACCCGCATGGACTGCCAGCCGGTTCCGGTGGTGCACCAGGAAACAAGACGAGCAGGTGAACTCGTCGGGTTGCTTGGGAAGCACTCGAACGGTCAGTTCCTCACCGGAAAGATCCGCGCCAGGGAGCTCGAATGCGTCGAACTCATCGCCGTCGTCGACGTCGAGCACGGCAACCGCCACGTCGTTGCGCCGGCCCGCCAGCGCCTCGATGGATTCGTCGGCGACATCGTCGGATTCGGTCTTGCGGGGTGCGTCGTAGTCCGTTGTCATCGGCGTCCCTTCCGGTCTTGGAGTGACGTACCGACAACGCCGTCCGGTGGGCGCAATGTTCCCTGGCGATCAGCTGAGTCGAAACGCGCGCCAAATCTCCTGCAGGCGTACGCAGGACTCGACTTAGGCTGCGTTGCCTCGCAAGGCGTCGCGTGCACGGTCTAGCAGCGAGGCGAACGGCCCGACGGCGAAGTTGACGAACGCCGACTCGACGCCCGCATGGGGGTGGGTGGGTGCGATCCGCTCGGCAACCTGGACGGCAGTCGTCAGCTTGCGGAGTTCCTCGTCGTCGAGTTGCTCCTCGAGCAACGTGAACTCCTCGGCCTCTTCCCGTTTCGCGTGATCCAGCACCGCGGCTTGGAGGTGGACCAACTCCTTGGAGAAGTCGGCAGTACCGCATGGGATCTTCTCGAGTGCACCCAACGCGAGCTTGGCGTCGTGTTCTTCGGTCAGGCGGGCGTCGACGATCTCGGCCCCGCCGACGACCTTGCGACGCACACGTGGGTGGACCATCATCTCCTCCGCCGTTTCGTGCACGGCGAGGAGCGTCCGCAGCCGCGTAAAGGCCGCCCGTTGGGTGTCGGCGTCCGTTGCGTCAAGGGTTTCGGTGAACAGTGCCTTGATGGCTTCGTGTTGGTCCTTCAAGTAGGTGACCACGTCGTTTGAATTGGTGATGGGCTTCCGGGCCACGGCAGTTGCCTTCCGAGAGGATCGAATGAGTGAAGGCGCGAGGGCTGCACGCCGAACTGCTGAGAACTACCCGCGCAGGCGCGGCAGAAAACCTGATCGCAGGCGCAGGGCTTACCCAAGGTGCCTCTACGTTGATAGGTTCGGATCGGGTTCGGGTGACGAGGGGACGGTGATGTGTCGATTGCACGTGTGCCGCCCTGGGGAGCCGTCGTGACGAACGAGCGGTGGAAGCCGCGGCAGGACCACTACTACTGGTTGACGGCCATCCTCGCGGCGCGGGGTCTGCAGGCAAGTACGTGCCGCGTCGTCGCGGGCGTCATCGCCACCCTCGGCCTTGTCCCGATGATCTCGCTGATCAGCCCACTCGGTCCGAAGGGCCTCGTCGGCCAGGCGCTCGCCGTGCTCATTACGGCGTGCTGTGTGGTGATGGCGCTGCGCTGGTTGCGCCACCGTTGGCCCTCCAGGATCGAGTCGGCGGCGTGCGTCGTGGTGGGCACGGTCTGCATCGCCACCGCCTGCCTCATCCCGACCAGTCCGGTCGCGGGTCTGCTCGGCGCCTCCTCGTTCGCCGTGCTCTCCGCCTACATCGCGTGCTTCCACGGCTTGCGCCTGCTGGCGTTCACGTGGGCGGTCGCGATCGCGACGTTGACCGTCCTCGCGATCCGGCTCGCGCCCCTGGACACGGCGCTGGCGATCGTCAGTGTCTGCCTGGTGGCGCTGGTCAACGTCTTCGCGGCCGCCGTGTGCCGAGCCGGGATTCGGCTGATCGGCGGGGACGTGGAGACCAGTCAGCTCGAGCCTTTGACGGGGCTGCTGGACCGCGACGCCTTCTACGAGCGGACCGCCACGCTGCTGGCCGCCCGCCACCGCGACGATGACCGATACCTGGTCCTCATCATCGTCAACATCGACGGTTTCTCCCTCATTACTGGCATGTCGGGTGAACGGGGCGGCAATCTAGCAAGGGTCACGGTCGGTAGCGCGCTGCGCAGCTGCGTCCGCCACAACGCCGTCATTGCCCATGTCTCCGAAGACGACTTCGTCATCGCCGACACGTTCACCACGCCCGACGCGTCACCGCTCGTCGATCGACTCCGCTCCGCGGTGACCAACACCCCGTCGCGGCTGACCACCAGCGTCGGAGTGGTCTGTACGCCCCTGCGCCCGCTGATGCATCTGCCACCCGATGACGTCGTCGACGAAGTCTTGACGATCGCGACGACGGCGATGTTCGAGGCGCGCAAGGCAGGCGGCAACCGTGCCCGCTTCGTCGTCAACCCCGCCTTGAGCGTGCTCGCCAACCCCGACTCCAGCGGTCGCGAATAGCGATCCGCCTTCAGTCGCGGCGCAACAGCGCCAGCGCCATGGCGGCGGCGACGCCGGCAAGGGCGACGATGGTGAGAGTGACCGCCGTCCAGCCTGCGGCATCGAACACGACGCCCCCGAACCACCCGATGACGCTCGACCCGCCGTAAAAGAAGAGGGTGTACAGCGACGCCGCCTGGGCCTTGCCGACGGTGGCTTCGCGGCCGGTCCAACCAGACGCGATCGCGTGCGCGCCGAAGAAGCCCGCCGTGCCGATGACCAGACCCGCGAGAACCGCGAACAGGTTGTCGCTCAAGGTGATCGTCGCGCCGACGATCATCGTGGCGATCGACACCAGCAGCACGCGTTTGCGGCCGAACCGGCTGGCCTCCGCTCCTGCCCGCGACGACGCCCACGTGCCTGCCAGGTAGGCCAGGAACACCAGGCTCACCAACGTCTGGGGAAGGTGGAACGGCGCGGCCATCAGCCGGAAGCCGAGGAAGTTGTACAGAGCGACGAACCCACCCGTGAGGAGGAAGGCCAGGGCGAAGAGAGTGAGCTGGCGCGGGGACCGCAGGTTGGCGGTCAACCTGTGGAGCACGCCGCCGGCGCCGTGTGAGCGCTCGCGCGACGGGTCGTATCCGCGGGGCCGGGGTGCGAGCCGTACGAAGCCCAGCGCTCCTGCCCCGCACAGGGCCGCCACGCTGAGCACCCCGATCCGCCAACCGGCGACCTCCCCGATCGGGCCTGCGACGAGCCGTCCCAACAGTCCGCCGACGGTGGTGCCCGCGACGTACATCCCCGCTGCGCGCGCCGCGTGGTCGGGGTGGATCTCCTCGGAGAGGTAGGCGATCGCGATCGCCGGTACGCCGCCGATCAGCAGACCCTCGATGAACCGGCCGGCCAACAGCAGCTCGTAATCGGGAGCGAACGGAACGACGAGGCCGAGGATGGTCGCCGCGGTGACCGACACCGACATCGCCCGCACCCGGCCGATCCGGTCGGCGATCATCGACCACGGGATGACGCCCACTGCGAGGCCTGCCGTGGCGGCCGAAACCATCAGCGCCGCGTCGGCCGCACCGGTGTTCAGGTCGGCGGCGATCAGCGGCAGCACCGACTGCGGCGAGTACAGCTGGGCGAACGTGGCAACCCCTGCGCAGAACAGTGCCGCCAGCAGCCGTCGATACTCCGTCGAGCCCCGCTGGTGTCCGGCCCACGCGTCGGAGAGGTGCGGAGCATTGATGGTCACCGACCGAGTGTCGAGTCGTGCCCCACATATGTCCAATGCATGAAGTCACGTGACTTCATGTGTTGAACGCATGATCAGGTCATCTGGCCGTGGTTCTTCACGAACTCGACGAACCGTGCCACCGCTGCCGGCATCTCGCGCCCGGCGGCCAGTGCCAACCCGACCTGCCGTTTGGCACCCGCGTCGGAGAGTGGCAGGTACGCGAGCATCGGATCAGCGCGCTCGGCACGCGGTACGGGCACGACGGCAACCCCGAAACCCGCCGCGACCAGGCCCTCCATCGTGGGAATCTCGGAGGCCTCGAACGCCTCCTTCGGCTGGATTCCTGCGGCCGCGCACAGGTCGTCGGTGAGCGTCCGCAGGCCGGACCCGACGCGGAGCACGATGAAGGGTTCGCCGGCGACCTCCACGAGACGCAATCGGGAACGGTTGGCCAGCGGATGTCCGCGCGGTACCGCGACGCACAGTCGTTCGGAGTACAGCCCGTGCCACACGTATCCCCGGCCGGCGGGACGCGGGGAGGTGATGGCCAGGTCCGCGTGACCCTCCGACACTCGATTCACTAGTGCGTCCGCAGCGCCCTGATAGAGATCGAAGTGGACCTGCGGCGCGTGTAATCGAAACCGCCGCAACAGATCCGGAACGAGCCAGGTGGCCAACGAGTGCAGGAAGGCCAGTCGGACCGTCCCGGTGTCGGGATCGCGCAGCGCGGCTATTCGCTCGTTCGCCGACCGCATCTCGCCGGTGGCGCGACGGGCGTGTTCGGCCACGATGGCACCGTAGGCATTCAACCGCAGCCGACGGTTCACCCGATCGAAGAGGGGGACGCCGACCTCGGCCTCCAGGCGGGCGAGGGCGCGTGACAGGGTCGGCTGCGGAATGCCCAACTCGGCGGCCGCATCGGTGACGTGTTCGACCTCGGCCAGCACGACGAACCAGTGCAGTTCGTCGAGGTGCATGCCGGCGAGCATATCGCCGACATGCACCGATCTCAGGTGGTCAGGCCGCGGGCGATGACGAGACGCTGAATCTGGTTGGTGCCCTCGAAGATCTGCGTGATCTTGGCTTCCCGCATGTAGCGCTCGACGCGGTAGTCCCGCGTGTAGCCGGCCCCGCCGAACACCTGCACCGCGTCGGTGGTCACCTTCATCGCGGCGTCGGTGGCCACCAGCTTGGCCACGCTGGCCTCCGTCGAGTACGGCATGCCCAGGTCACGTCTGCGCGCGGCGTCGAGATAGGTGGCCCTGGCGCTGACGACGGCTGCGGCCATGTCGGCCAGCAGAAAGCCAAGGCCCTGGTGGTCGATGATCTTGCGACCGAACGTGGTTCGCTCGTTGGCGTATCGCTGTGCCTCGTCGAGTGCGGCCTGCGCGATACCGGTGGCGACCGCGGCGATGCCAAGCCGGCCCGAGTCGAGCGCACTGAACGCGATCTGCAGCCCCTGGCCCTCGGCGCCGATGCGGCGGTCGGCGTCAAGGCGGGCGTTGTCGTAGAACGCCGACGTGGTCGGGACGGCCGAGAGACCCATCTTCTCCTCGGGCTTGCCGAACGTCAGCCCGTCCAAGTCACCGGGCACCAGGAAGCAGGAGATGGCTCCACGACCTCCCCGGTCGCTGCGCTGGAGCCGCGCTTGCGTGGACTGCCCTGCGGAACCGGCCCCATCACCCGTCCGCGCGAACAGCGTGTAGAAGTCCGCAACGCCGCCGTGGGTGATCCACGACTTCGACCCGTTGACGACGTAGCCGTCACCGTCCGCGGTGGCCGTACACCGCAGTGCCGCGGCATCGGAACCGGCCTGCGGTTCGGACAGGCTGTACGCGCCGATCTGCTCGCCAGACAGCATTCCTGGCAACCAACGCTGCTTCTGCTCGTCGGTGCCGAAGGTCAGCAGTGGGTGCGATGACAGGCTGTGCACGCTGACCGCGACGGCGACCGCGGCCCAGCGGGCAGCGATCTCCTCGAGCGCCTGCAGGTACACCTCGAACGGCTGGCCTGCGCCACCCCACTCCTCGGGCTGCGACAGGCTCAACAACCCGGCGGCACCCAGTTGGGCGAACACCCCGTCGGGGTAGGTCTCCGATTTCTCGTGTGAGTCGACGATCGGGTCGAGCAGCTTGTCGGCGACGTCACGGGTGAGCGCGATCAGGTCGCGGGCGTCGTCAGAGGGCAGGAGGCGGTCAACCGGCATGGTTGGACATCCTAGTTTCCGGCGTGGGCCGCCTCTGACAGCGCAGCGTTGATCGCGTCCACCCGGTCCTTGGCGTCACCGAACAGCATCTGGGTGTTCTCCCGGAAGAACAGCGGGTTCTGCACGCCTGCGTAGCCCGAGGCCATGGAGCGCTTGAAGACGATGACGTTGTCGGCGTTCCACACCGTGAGCACCGGCATGCCTGCGATGGGGCTGCTCGGATCCTCCGACGCCGCCGGGTTGACGGTGTCGTTGGCGCCGATGACAAGGACGACCGAGGTGTTGTCGAAGTCGTCGTTGATCTCGTCCATCTCCAGCACGATGTCGTAGGGCACCTTGGCCTCTGCCAGCAGCACGTTCATGTGACCGGGCAGCCGGCCCGCGACGGGATGGATGCCGAACCGGACGTCGACTCCGCGCGCGCGCAGCTTGCGGGTCAGGTCGGCGACGCCGTACTGAGCCTGTGCCACCGCCATGCCGTAACCGGGGGTGATGATCACCGAACTGGCCGACTCCAGCAGTTCGGCGGCGCCCTCCGCGGTGATCTCGCGGTGCTCGCCGTAGTCCTTGTCGTCCGCCGGGCCCGCCTCGATGCCGAAACCGCCGGCGATGACCGAGATGAAGGACCGGTTCATCGCCTTGCACATGATGTAGGACAGGTAGGCACCGGAGGAGCCGACGAGCGCGCCGGTCACGATGAGCAGGTCGTTGGACAGCAGGAAGCCCGACGCCGCAGCGGCCCAGCCCGAGTAGCTGTTGAGCATCGACACCACGACGGGCATGTCGCCGCCGCCGATCGAGGCGACCAGATGCCATCCGAGCAGAAGGGCCAGCGCGGTGACGGCGATCAGGAGCCACAGCTGCGGAGAGATGACGAACCACACCGTGAGCGCGATGAACACGACAAGCGCGCCGACGTTGAGGAAGTTCTTGCCCGGCAGCATCAGCGGCGTTGACTTGATCCGCGCCGAGAGCTTGAGGTTGGCCACGATCGACCCGGTGAACGTCACGGCGCCGATGAACACGCCGATGAAGACCTCGGCGGAGTGGATGCCGAGCAGGCCCTGGCCGTCCAGGACGGCGGCCTCGGAGCCGGCTGTGTATTTGAGGGGGTCACCCTCGACGTGCAGGTAGCCGTTCCAACCCACCAGTACCGCCGCAAGGCCGACGAACGAGTGCAGCAGCGCGATCAGTTCGGGCATGCCGGTCATCTCGACGACGCGGGCGCGCCACAGCCCGATCGCCGCGCCGATCGCCATCGCGCCGGCCAGCAGGCCCACACCAAGCGGCTCGATGTGGCGGGCCAGCGCCAGCGCGATGGTGGCGATCAGCGCCACCGCCATGCCTGCCATGCCGAAGGTGTTGCCTTGCCGCGATGTCTCGTGCTTGGACAACCCGGCCAGGGCCAGGATGAACAGCAGGGCCGCGACGACGTAGGCCGCGGTGGCGGTGGTCTCTAGGGTGAACATGCAATCCGTCCGATTGAGGGAGTCAGGGGGCGGGAGCGTGGTCAGCTGCGCGAGAACATCGCGAGCATGCGGCGCGTCACGGCGAAGCCACCGAAGACGTTGATGCTGGCGAGCAGGGTCGCGACGGTGGCCAGCCCGGTGACAATCGCGTCGCCATGTCCGATCTGCAGTAGCGCGCCGACGACGATGATGCCGGAGATCGCGTTGGTCACCGACATCAGCGGGGTGTGCAACGCGTGGTGCACGTGCCCGATCACGTAGTAGCCGATCACGATCGCCAGGGCGAAGACCGTCAGGTGGATCTGCAGTGCGGCCGGGGACAGCGCGATGAGAACGAACAGCACGGCGGCGGCGGCGAACGTGATGCCCAGTCTGCGTTGCGGTGACATCGGCTGTTTGGCCGGCTTCGGCTCGACGGGAGCAGCGACGGCGGCAGCCGGTGCCGCAGACACCTGTACGGCAGGCGGCGGCCAGGTGGTCTCGCCGTCGCGTACGACGGTCACCGAGCGCTGGACGACGTCGTCCCAGTCCAGGGTGAGCTGGCCGTCCTTATCCGGGGTGAGCAGCTTGAGCAGGTTCACCAGGTTGGTGCCGTAGAGCTGTGAAGCAGTGGCGGGCAGTCGTCCGGCCAGATCGGTGTAGCCGATGATCGTCACACCGTTGTCGGTGACGATCGCCTGGTCCTTGACGGTGCCCTCGACGTTGCCGCCGTTGGCCGCGGCCATGTCCACGATGACGCTGCCCGACTTCATCGAGGCGACCATCTCCGCGGTGATGATGCGGGGCGCAGGCCGGCCGGGGATCAGCGCGGTGGTGATGATGATGTCGACGTCTTTCGCCTGCTCGGCGTACAGCGCCGCCTCGCGGGCCTTGTAGTCGTCGCCCATTTCCTTGGCGTAGCCGGTGGCCGACACCTCGGCCTTTTCTGCGGCCCCAGCGGGATCGACGTACAGGTACTCGCCGCCGAGGGACTTGACCTGGTCGGCGACCTCGGGCCGCGGGTCGGTGGCCAGCACGATGGCGCCCATGCTGCCTGCAGCTCCGATGGCGGCCAGTCCGGCCACCCCCGCGCCGACGACCAGCACCTTGGCAGGCGGCACCTTGCCCGCCGCGGTGACCTGTCCGGTGAAGAACCGGCCGAAGGCGTGGGCGGACTCGACGACGGCGCGGTACCCGGCGATGTTGGCCATCGACGACAGAACGTCCAGCGACTGCGCCCGCGAGATGCGTGGAACGGCGTCCATCGCCATCACCGTGATCGGGCGGGTGGACAGCTTCTCGACCAGTTCCGGGTTGAGCGCAGGCGAGATCAGGCTGACCAGGGTGGCCTTGTCCTTCAATGCGGCGATCTCGACGTCGGAGGGAGCGTTGACCTTGAGCACGACGTCGGCCGACAGTGCCTCTCCGGATTCACCGATACTGGCGCCTGCCTCGACGTAGGCGGTATCGGTGAAGCTGGAGGCATCGCCTGCACCGGACTCGACGACGACGGAGTAGCCCAATTTGATGAGTTGTCCGACGGTCTGCGGCGTGGCGGCGACACGCGTCTCACCCGCGTGAGACTCCCGCGGTATCCCGATGATCATCGGAAGAGTCTCCCATTTGCGCGCCGAGCACGCGCGTCCCCCTCTGGCGGTCAGAGGTCTACGCGGTCACCTGATCGAGGAATCCGGGGCAGTATGCGCTGGCCGCCTCGACCACGAACACCGCCGCCTGATGTGCGCTCAGGTCGGTGTTCTCCATGATCTCGCCGCCGATGCTGGCGCCGGTCTTGCCGCCTGCCAGGTAGCTGCACACCAGGTGTCCGTCCTGGACGGCGTCCTTCGCCGAGTCGAACGTGATGTTCGCAGCGTCGATGTTGGTCAGGAACTCGTCATCGATCGAGCTGGCCGAAGCGGTCGCGGCCCCGGCAAAGGCGGCAAGGCCGAAGGCGCCTGCGGCGATGGCGGTGGTGGCGATGTTGGCGATCCGGTTGGTGAACAATTCCTGGTCTCCCTGTCAGAGGTTCTCTTGGTCGCTTCCTGCGAGCCGTGAACAGCATCGGGAGACCGGCTTGGGGGATTCTCAACGGATTCTTGGAGACCTCCCCAAGAAAGCCTCACAGCCCGACGGCCACGGCGGTGAGCGGAGCGAAACCCGTCCGGAAAGGGCCATGCTCGTGGCCGTAACGATGCTCGGACAGGCTGCCAACGCATGCGCCACCGGAGCACCACCACGACGATCACCACCACCACCGACGCCGGCAGCAGCACACTCGCAACCTCGGTCGAAGTGCTGGAGGACTGTTATCTACGGGTCATCGCCGACCCGGAGCTCTCGGCATGCTTCGACTGGGTCGACATCCTGGCGATCAAGCATCACCTGCGGTCCGTCATCGCCGACGCGGTCGGCAGACCCGAGCCGCCGCACCCGTCACGTCACGGCATCCGACTGTCGGCCGAACAGCACGCCCGGGTCAGAGGGCACCTCGTCGACGTGCTGGCCGGCGTCGGCGTCAATCTACCGATTCCGGATCCACGAGTTCGTCCCTGAGCTGCGACAGGGTCCGCTCGAGAATCCGTGACACGTGCATCTGGGAGACGCCGATCCGCTCGGCGATCTGGCTCTGCGTCATCGAGGCGAAGAAACGCAGATACAACACCGTCCGCTCACGCTCGGGCAGTGCCGCCAGCAGCGGTCGCACCGATTCCCGGTCGGTGATGTGGTCGAACTCGAGGTCGACGTCGCCGATCGTGTCTGTCAGCATCCGCGGGTTTCCATCACCGCTAGAGATGGGGGCGTCGATGGAATGCACGTTGTACGACGCCGAGGCGACCAGGCTTTCGACGACCTCTTCCCGGTCGAGGCGGAGCAGCTCCGACAGCTCGCTGGCGCTCGGTGCCCGTCCGAGTTCCTGCGTCAAATGTGCTGTCGCCTTGGTGATCTGCCCGTGCCGGTCCCGGATCCGCCGAGGCACGTGCATTGACCAGCCGTGATCGCGGAAGTGCCGCCGGACCTCGCCCATCATCGTCGGGACCGCGAAGCCGAGGAAACTCGAACTCTTCTCAGGGTCGAACCTGTTCACGGCGTTCATCAGGCCGATCCGGGCGACCTGGGTCAGATCCTCGAGGTTCTCCCCACGCCGGTCGTAGTGCCGCGCGACGTTGTCGGCCAGGTGCAGGCACCTGGTGACGATGCGTTCCCGCTGACGGGCGAACTCGTGCGATTCGGCGGGCAGCGACTTGAGGACGACGAACATGTCCACGACGTCGTGGTACTCATCGGTATGCTTCGGCGGCGCAACCTCAACGGGCGCAACCACTTCGGGCGCAACTGCGTGCATGCGCGGACCCCCTAGGCGGTGTCCAGAATGCGGCGCGGGATCGCAATACGAGAGCCGCGCTGCATCATCCGTCGGTTCGACGGACCGGCGATCTGCCGTCGCCGCACATCTGCGAAGCGGTTGCGTGGAACGAAGTGGGATGAATTGCCCGCTCGCGGTGCGGCGTTACGGCCGCTTGGCGCTAAACGGCGGTTGTGTCCAGGTGGACGAGTCGAGCTTACCTCGATTGTGCGATGACCGTAAGGCGGTTTCGGGCGCCCGGGACCGGAGGCATCGGCGGCGGTCGCGGGTGTGCATGGATTCGCTTGTGACGCTGGACTTTCCGCATCAATCGACACGGATTGCGGCGCTCGTGTTTGAACGACGCCCTCAGCGGGTAGTGCGGGCGTTTTGTATCGCCCCGTACCTTCACTCTCCCCAAAGCCCGTCACGAACACGTTAGATTCAGGGTGATCGCAGCTCTTTCCCAGCCAATCGTCCCCCGGTAGCAATGTAGGGATGAGCGCGACACCGCCTGCCCACTGCTGCTGTCGCTGACGCTCTCCGTCCAGCATCAGCGCACACGCCGCAGGAAGTCGCAGGAATTTAGTGTCGGTCTTCGTCGATATCACGCCGGCCGAGTCGCAGGTCGACTCGCCGATCCGGTCCACGGCCGCCCCAGGTCGCTGGCGCGGCCGGTTGACCCGCGCCGCGCTGCCGCTGCTGTCGGTCCTCGTCTTCGGGATCGTGTGGCAGCTCGCGGCCGCCGCAGGCATCTGGAACCAGACCTTCGTGCCCTACCCGAGCACGGTCTGGAAGGCCTTCATCGATGTCTCGACCACCCACGACGGGGTCCGCGGCTACGCAGGGTACTTGCTGTGGGAACACCTCTACATGACGTTGCGGCGGGTGCTGGTCGGCGTCGTCATCGGCGTCGGTCTCGGTGTGCTGCTCGGCCTGGTGATGGGCTCGATCGGCTGGGTGCGCAGCGTCCTCGAACCGTGGCTGACGTTCCTGCGCGCACTTCCCCCGTTGGCGTACTTCTTCCTGCTGGTGATCTGGCTGGGCATCGACGAAGCGCCGAAGATCACGCTGTTGGCCCTCGCGGCGCTTCCGCCCGCGGCAGTGGCGACCACGGCAGCCGTCGTCGCGGCACCGATCGGTCTGACTGAGGCAGCCCGCGCGCTCGGCGCGACCCGGGCTCAGGTGATCCGCGACGTCGTCGTGCCCTCGGCGCTTCCCGAGACGTTCACCGGCATCCGCCTCGCAGTCGGCATGGCCTACTCATCGGTGGTCGCCGCCGAACTGTTCAACGGCATCCCCGGCATCGGCGGCCTGGTGAAGGACGCAAGCAACTACAACAACACCCCCGTCGTACTCGTCGGCATCTTCGCCATCGGGTTCTCGGGTCTCGTCATTGACGGATTACTCCGCGCGGTGGAACGCCGCGCGGTCCCCTGGAGAGGAAAGATTTGAAGTCTCTTGGAAGAGTTAGAGCTGTTTTGGCGGCGGTCGCGGTCTCGGCGCTTGCACTGTCCGGGTGCGCGGTGGACCACTCCGGACAGGACGCTGCCAAGCCCACCCTGCGCCTCGGCTACCAGACGTTCCCCAGTGGGGATCTGATCGTCAAGAACAACAAGTGGCTCGAGCAGGCGCTGCCCGACTACAACATCAAGTGGATCAAGTTCGACTCCGGCGCGGACATCAACACCGCGTTCATCGCCAAGGAGTTGGACTTCGGCGCGCTCGGCTCCAGCCCGGTGGCGCGCGGCCTTTCGGCACCACTGAACATCCCCTACAGCGTCGCCTTCGTGCTCGACGTCGCAGGCGACAACGAGGCGCTCGTCGCCCGCAACGGCAGCGGCATCAACACGATCGCCGACCTGAAGGGTAAGCGGATCGCTACGCCGTTCGCGTCAACGGCGCACTACAGCCTGCTGGCCACATTGGCGCAGAACAACTTGTCGCCCAAGGACGTTCAGTTGATCGACCTGCAGCCGCAGGCGATCCTGGCGGCTTGGGACCGTGGTGACATCGACGCGGCCTACACCTGGCTGCCGACGCTCGACGACCTGCGCAAGACGGGCAAGGACCTGATCACCAGCCGTCAGCTGGCCAAGGACGGCAAGCCGACTCTGGACCTTGCCGCAGTGTCCAACGAGTTCGCCGCCGCCCATCCCGACGTCGTCGACAAGTGGCGTCAGCAGGAGGCCCGTGCACTCACCACCATCAAGGACGACCCGGACGCCGCCGCGAAGGCAATCGCGGCCGAGATCGGGCTGACCCCCGATGTCGTTGCGGGACAACTCAAGCAGGGTGTGTACCTGACGCCCGCACAGCTGACGTCGCCGGAATGGCTCGGCACTGAAGGCGCGGTGGGCAACATCGCCAAGAACCTGCAGTCCGCGTCGGAGTTCCTGGCCGAGCAGAACCAGATTCCCGATGCCGCGCCGCTCAAGACGTTCCAGGACGCGATCTACACCAAGGGACTGCCCGGTGCCCTCTCCCAGTGACGCCGTGACCGAACCCGACACGCGCGGCGGCCTGCGGATCAAGAGCGTTTCGCACCGCTACGGCTCGGGGAAGGACCAAGTGACGGCGCTCGGGCCGGTCGACATCACGGTCGAACCAGGCTCGTTCCTGGTGCTCGTCGGCGCATCGGGTTGCGGCAAGAGCACGCTGCTTCGATTGATCGCCGGCTTCGAAACCCCAAGCGAGGGAACGGTTGCGGTGGAGGGGACGCCTCCGACGCCCGGCGTGACGGCAGGTGTGGTTTTCCAGCAGCCGCGACTGTTCCCGTGGCGCACAGTCGGCGGCAACGTGGAGTTGGCGCTCAAGTACGCGAAGGTGCCACGGGAGCGCCGTGCCGAGCGGCGTGATCAGCTGCTTCAGCGAGTAGGTCTCGACGGCACCGCCGACCGCAAGATCTGGGAGATCAGCGGTGGGCAGCAGCAGCGCGTGGCGATCGCCCGCGCGCTGGCCGCCGAGACCCCGCTGTTTCTTCTCGATGAGCCATTCGCCGCGCTGGACGCGCTCACCCGTGAGCGCCTGCAGGAGGACGTCCGTCAGGTCAGCGCGGAGTCCGGTCGCACGACGGTGTTCGTCACGCACAGTGCCGACGAGGCAGCGTTCCTCGGATCGCGCATCGTGGTGCTGACCCGGCGGCCAGGCCAGGTGGCACTCGACCTGCCCGTGGACTTGCCGCGCACCGGGGTCGACGCCGAGGAGCTTCGTCTCTCACCCGAGTACGCGCGGCTGCGTGCGGATGTCGGTCGTGCGGTCAAGGCGGCGGCGGCCTGACGCACGCGGGCACGCGGATCGCCTGCTGGTCTCACACCGTTTAGAGGTCCTCTCAGCTGGCCGATATTACATTGCAGCAGTACGCTTTTCACATGGCTCGCCACGCGGCTCCAATGGCGCGGCGCGGTGGCATCTTGGCCGCGCCGGCCGCGGGGCTCGG
The DNA here is from genome assembly GCF_014202335.1 of Mycobacterium sp. AZCC_0083. Classification (GTDB taxonomy): domain Bacteria; phylum Actinomycetota; class Actinomycetes; order Mycobacteriales; family Mycobacteriaceae; genus Mycobacterium. Next base: position 80,688 of record NZ_JACHGP010000006.1, read on the forward strand.
CGTCTTCGGATTGACGGCGGCACTGCTCCTCACCTTCGGGTTGTTGACCGGGCGGGACGACGTACCGCGCCCATCTTCGGGTCACGTCGAATCGCAACCGATCGAGACGCGCCTGCTCGACGCTCCGAACCCGTTGTCCGGCGGCAGCTTCTACGTGGATTGGTCGATGTCGGCGGCGGTCGCCGCCGATCAGTCGAATCCACCGAGCGCGGAGCTGAGGCAGCTTGCGGACACACCACAAGTCCGTTGGATCGGCGACGAGTCGGGCATCGAGTTCGTAGCCGCCGAGGTGAGGGCGTACATCGAGGCTGCTTCATCCGTCGGCGAAATTCCGCTGCTTGCGACCTACGCACTCCCGCATCGTGACTGCGGCAACTTCTCCACGGGCGGATTCGCCACGCCGGACGACTACCGAAAGTGGATAGCCGAGGTCGCGGCGGGGATCGGGATGGCAAGGATCGGAATCGTTCTCGAGCCTGATGGCTTGGTCGCGGCCGACTGCCTACCGGATGCTGAGCGGGGAGATCGGTTCGCCATCTTGCGCGACGCGGTGATCGCGTTGACCGCGAACCCGAACGCCGCGGTCTACATCGACGGAGGGCATTCACGCTGGCTCCCGCCCGACGAGCTGGCTCGACGGCTCGCCGACGTCGGGGTAGAGAGGGCTCGTGGATTCGCCCTGAACGCCGCCAACTTCTTCTCGACCGACGAGGAGATCGCCTACGGCGAAGCGGTGTCGAAGCTGACCAACGGCGCGCACTACGTCATCGACACCTCGCGAAACGGCGCAGGACCCGCGCCGGATGGGCCGTTGAACTGGTGCAACCCGCCGGGTCGGGCGGTGGGGTCCGCGCCCACGACCAACACAGCGGGAGCCCATGCGGACGCCTATCTGTGGATCAAGCATCCGGGAGAGTCTGACGGTGAATGTGGCCGGAACGACCCGAGATCCGGTCATTTCATGCCGCAGTATGCGGTCGACCTCGTCCGGAGCAGCCGTGGTTAGACGCGCCACGAAGACACCGTCGTTGCCTGTGCCCGGTGATAGCCGTCGAGAATCCTGGGGACGATGGTCGACGCCGTGTAGCGCTGGGCCTGGACCCGGCCCGCAGTCCCATAGGCGCGCTGAAGCGCTGGATCCCCAACCACCCTGTCGAGGGCTTCGGCCAGCGCACCGGCGTCGCCGGGTTCAACCACCAAGCCGGTGCCTTCATGGCAGACGACCTCCGGCAGTGCGCCTACGCGCGTCACGACCACCGGTGTCCCGGCCGCCATCGCCTCGATCGCCACCAAGCCCAGCGGCTCCTGCCAGCGCGAGGGTGCCACCGCGACCGCGGCTGCCGCGAAACAGGCCATGATCTCTTGGTGTGGTAAGCCCGTGCGCACCAGCACGGGTCGCGCGGCGGTCCCCGTCCACTCGCGGGTATCCGAACGAACCGAGCCGATGACGACGAGTGGAGCCGCGACCCGCATCCGTCGGTGCGCCTCCGCCAACAGCCCGAGCCCCTTGTGCTCGCCGAGTGCGCCGACGAACAGGACGAACGGCTCCGACGGCAGAAAGGCGGGCCGGACGCCGCGTTCCGCGTCGGTGAATACCGTATCGGCTACGAAAGACGGTATCTGGCAGATCCTCTCGGGTGACACTTCGCCCAGACTGGCCGACCGCACGACCGAGCTGATCGGCATGAACATCGACACGCGGCCTAGGCGACTCCGGCTGTGGTGGAGTCCGAGGGCCAGTGCCGGACCCTTCAACCGCCCGTAGTAGTCGGTTGCGCAGCTCAGGCATCGCGAGAGCTGGGCTCCCTGGCACACGGTGTCGAGACGGTCACCCTGGATCAGCGTCTTCTTCGCACAGACCAGGCCGTAGTCGTGCAGTGTCGCGACGAGCGCCGTCGATGGGGGCAGCCGCAGGGAGAGGCAGGAGTTCAGAATCCAGCCGTGCGCGTGGATGACGTCCGGACGGACTTCTGTGACGAGTTCGTTCAGCCGCCGGACCAGTTGGGGATCGGGACACGTCGGATGGAAGAAGTGGCTCGGGTCGGCGGCGAACCTTCGCAGATGGCGTGTGTAGCCGTCGAGCCGCCGGACATCCACCCCGTCCACCACTTCCCGTCCGGGAGCGTCCGGACGGCTCAATGTCGCCACAGTCGTCGGATGACCCTGCGCCACCAGCTCTTTGGACAATAACTGAACGACCCGCTCCAACCCGCCGGTGGCCGGCGGATATCCGTCGCTTACCTGCAAAACCCTCAATGGTCTGCATTCTGCGCAGCGACCGGCAGGACGTCGCCGGCGACGTCGCCGGACAGGCCGGGATCAATGATGCCGTCGTATCCGACGATCCGACGCCAGGAGACCAGCACCCAGAGAGCTCCCACGCTTTGAGCTGCCAGCCAGCAGACCCCGGCACCCACGATGCCGGTGGTCGGCAGCAGGAGCCAGGCCGCGCCCACGCAGGCCACCAGCATGCCGCCGTTCAACAACAACGCCATCCGCATCCGGTCCGTCACTCGCAGCACCGCGACCGCGATGTTGGTAATGGCGTCGGGCACCGCCGACAACGTGAGGAGCAACAACAGCAGCTGTCCGTGCCCGACGTAGTCTGCGCCGAACAGTCCGAGGATCAGCTTGCCGCCCAACAGGTACGCCAGCATCGGGATTGCCAGCAGCACCGAGACGACGACGACGCACTTGCGGACCAATGGGCGAATCGAGACACGGTCCGCCGCACCTTCGACGAAGAGCGCCGCCGACACCGCCGGACTGATGATGAAGAACACCGAACCGAGCATCCACGTGATGTAGAAGTAGGCATTGTCCGTCGCCGACAGCCGCGAGTAGACCACCACCGGCAGCAGATAACCGGCCAACATCGCGAAGACGGTGATCAGGTGCTGACCGACCAGGGACGATGCCATCTCACGAAGGTGTGCAACCAGATTGACGAAGTTGGGGATCAGTGAGCGGCCGTCCCTCACGCCGAACGTCGCGAGGGCCCACACCAGCGAAAGGGCCGCAGCCGCCGTCCACGCCAGGAGGATCGAATCGGCGCCACCGAGGAACGAGACCGGAATGAAGAGCAGCGGGATCCGCAGGCCGCACAGCACCATGTTGCGGCCAAGGAACAAGCCCCCGCGATGCTCCGACACCGCGATGTAGTCGATCACCAGGCCCACGGCGAAGAACACACACGCCAGGCAGAAGAGCACGGCACCAACGGGTGTGGCGAGTTGGGGCAACGTCGACGTGGCGACTCCGACGACGCCGACGACGACGCCGCCGCCGACCGCCGCGGTGGCGATGGAGACGACCATCGCGGTGGTGACCCGCTGGCGCCATTCGATTGCACCTTCGCACCGGGGTAGCCACTCGACGAGTGCCGCGGCAGCCCCCACGCTGGCGATCAGCACCGTGGCCTGGATGGCACTGGTGGTGGCCGCGGCGGTGCCGTTCACGTCCCGGTCGAAGTGGCGGGCGGCGATCATCCAGAACGCATAGCCGAGTAGTGAGGTCAAGACGGTGCTGGCCATGATGGCAAGGCTGTTGCGCATCATGGGGTCAGCTGTCGCCTGCCGCACTCTTTCCGCGACCCGGCTGAGCGCGCCGTCGGATTCTCGTCGATTCATTTGTCCACCTCCAGGAACGTGCTGACATATCCGGGCTCGGGCAACGGCGTCCCGTCGCCTGCCGCAGGTAGGACGGCCAGCTCCACCGTGTGCCTGCCGGGCTCAATCGGAGCGGTGAAAGTCACTGCGCCCGTCAGTGTTTGGTCGGCATCACCATCGATGTCCACCGCAATGTCGCCGACGGCATCGCCGTCGACGGTCAATCGCACGCTCGTCAACGCGGACGACGGGATGCACCCGACGCCGCGTAGCACCCAATTGAGCCGGACGGTTTGCCCCTGCGTGATGGCCGGAATCTCCCCGGTGAACGGCTTGCTGTCGACGAATCCCAACGTGGTATAGCGCTCGACGGGCTTGCCGAGCATCATCGCTGCGCCGCATGCGGCTGCGACGATGACGAGCGCCGCGCCGGCCACGGCCACGGCCGACCGAAGCGTCTTCGTCGTACGCGCGGCGACTGCTTGCGGCGTGCTCGACTGTCGGGCGGGACGCCGCGCAACGCCGGCAAGGACCAAGAGGGCCAGCCCGGTGATTCCCGCGCCCAGCGCCAAAGTCGGCGGTCTCAGGGCGATTCCGAACGCGTCGAGCAGGAGCGCGACGGCCAGCCACAGCAGGATGCCCAGCAATACCGACAGCGGCAGTCGCACGGCACGGTCAGCTGAAGCGCCCGCAGCGGGGCCGGTCAACAGCCGAACCAGCGCGGCGCCGGGTATCAGCAGGAGCACGATCATCGCGGGAATTCGCAGCGCGGCTGGCGATTCGAGCGCGACGACGACGACGGCCACGCTCTGGGCCAATAGCGCGGCGATCGAGGACGGGGCGAACGACCCACGAATCGTGTGGACAACGGCAAGGGTGGGGCGTGTCACGGCGGCCTACCGCGTCCGCGCGGCGATCGCGGCCAGGTCCAACCGGTACACCCGCAGGTGCTCGGTGGATATCACCCGCCACGCCCATGGCACGTGGTCGAGTCGGGTCAGGTAGGCCATCGGGGTTGCCCGCCCAAGTAGTGGATCGCGCTGCCCGAAGTTGTGACCGTTGAACGGTGCCTGTTCGCCCATCCTGACGTCGACGACCAGGTAGTCATAGCGTGACGACGTCAGCATTTGCGCCAGCTCCGGCGAAGGATCGTCGTTGCGCTGGGTCAGGTCCCAGGCAGGAAATCCGTCCGATGGAGCGGCGACCACCAGACCGCCGTAGGCGGCTAGTTGCAGCGCCGTGTAGGCATCCGCGACGACGCGTGCCCGACCGACCGTGGCACCGAGTTGCTCGGCGACGGAACGGGCTTCAGCGCTTGCGGAGTTCGTGTCAGTTCCCCAACGGAACGGTCCCGGGAATCGGTAGGGATCGTTGAGCCCACCGCCGACGTTGCCGATGAGGAGGGTGACGAGCAGCGCCAATGCCAACGGGACCGACAGACTGCGGCCTGCCACGCGGGGCCGACCTGCCGGCCAGTGCACCACCACGAACGCGACCACCAAGGCCACGCCAAGGTAGGTGAATCCCCATGATCGGCGCGCACCCTCGGCGCCCGACGGCGCAAGAATGAACGGTAGGGAGAGGAAGTAGGCGCACCCGAACGCCACGAGCCCCCAGGTCTGGGAGTCGAGCGAGAGGCGCCGGCGCCGCATCAGAGCCGCGGCGGCGACGAAGCATACGAGTATCGCCACGGGCGCTGCGGCGGTCAGAACGCGCTCCCAGTCGGGTGCGACGTTCGCGGCGAGCAGCTCGCGTCCGCCCTGGCCGCTCTTCTCCGACATCGTCTTCAGTTGATTCACCGATGTACCCAGGTACGGCGACAGGTAATCGAGAGTTGGTCGTGCGCAGAAGAACACCCATGCAATCGCGATGAGCACGGTGGACGTCAGCGTGACCCACCACGGTCTCATCGAGGGCATGGCGCCGCCGTCTCGGTCCATCAACCTTGCGCGCAGCAGCCACGTCAGCGCGACGACGATCAAGACCGCGATCAGGAAGATGGTGGTCAGGTGATGAGTGACCACGCATCCCGCCCCCGCCAGGACGGCGGCGGCGGAGAATGCGCGCCGGCCGCGCGCCGAGGGCGCCCGCGTCGCGAGCACGGTGAGTGCCAGGGCCCACAGGAAGAAGTTCACCGCGACGCTCTCGTACGCGTACTGAGTGTCGAAATATATTGCGGACGGGTTGATTCCATACACCAGCGCAGCGACCGCACCGGCGCGCGCCGACGCCAGCAGCTGCTCGCCGATCAGATAAACCGCGTACAAGCCGAGGACGTGCGTCACCAGCAGAATGAGAACGCCCGTCGACCAGAGAGACAGCCCGCTGAACGAGTGCGCGGTGACGGTCAGGGCGGACGTTCCTGGGAAGAATTCGACGATGGGGATGGTGGCGTTCGGTTGAAACAGTCGGCCCGACGTCGTCACGTCGAACGCTTCGCGCCAGTGCGCGTACTCGTCGTGGTACAGGGGTCCGGTCGGGTTGCGCAGGAACTTCGGCATCAACGTCAGCACGCCGAACAGCAGTAGCGCCGTCAATCGCGTACCGCGTTGGGTACGGCTCCCGATCAGACGACCGGTGAGCGGCATCAGCGCGGTGAGCATGCCGGCCCAGAAGACGACGTAGTACAGGTCGGCGGGATGTCCCTGCGAGGACAGCCGGAAGGACAACCCGACGAGCAACGTTCCCGCGGCCCCGGCGGCGACGATCACCGGCCAGCCGCCGAGCCGAATTGAGACTCGGTGCGACCAACCGTCGGCCGACGATTCCACCGGCGCTTCGCCGGTGGTCCGGACGGCCGGCGGCCCGGTCACGGTCGCGGTCATCGGGGCACCGCGATCAGCGCATCGATGGCGTCGACGAGTGGAGTCCAGGTGTGTGGATCCTCGAATCGCTCACCGCGGCGGTCGCAAATGCTCAGCAGTGCCGCGCGCAACGCCTCGACGTCGCCCGGCGGGACCAGGACGGCCCCGTGGTAGTCGCGCACCGCGTCGACGAGTCCGCCGACCGCATACATCACGACGAATATTCCGTTGTTCATGGCGATCTGCAGGGGACCACTGGCCGAACCGCGGCGGTAGGGCAGCACCAGCACGTCGGCGCTCGCGAAGTACGCTGCGGCCTCGGCGTCGGTGACGTAGCGGTTGTCGAACCGGATGCGATCGCGGTAGCGGCTGGCCGAGATCGCCTCCGCCGGTGCGGTGCATCGTTCCCACGTCTCACCGACCACGTCGATCTCGAACCGTTCGGCTTGCTCGGGTGTCATCGCATCGAAGGCGTGAATGAGGTCCTCGACGCCCTTGTACGGACGGATGAGGCCGAAGCAGAGCAGCCGCGTTGGCGCGATCCCGTCTGTCGGCTCCTGGGATGGCCTGCGCGAGTCCTGCGTCACGTGGTCATAGGGTCCGTGCGGCGCTATCACCGTGTGCAGCCGGCTGATCGCGTCGGCGCCGAACATGGACGCGAACAGGTCGGCATCGTGGTCGGTGTGAAAGATCGCTCCGGCCGACCGCCTCACCAGGCGGTGTAGGTACCGCCGGCAGTATGCGGCGGCGAGCGGCACCTGCGCCTCGCCGGGGTCCTGTACCTCGTGAAACTCGATCACGATCGGTATGCCGGCCCGGTTGGCCAACCGGGCCAACGCGAGGTAGGTGTGCAGCGTCGCAACGGTCCACCACTGCAGCACGATCACGTCGGGACGCTCGACTTCCAGCGCTCTCCGGATGCGCCCGATCGAGGTGCCCCAGTACCAGTCGACGGTCGCGACTTCGCGCACTCGCGGGTCATAGCGCAACGACGTCAGGTCGGCGCCCACTCGGCGCCAGCCCGGGTAGAGCCGCGCGGGGATCAGGCGGTCGAGCAACACGACGGACACGTCGTGATCTTCCGCCAGTGCGTTGGCCAACCGGCAGCTATAGACCGACAGACCGCTGAGGAATCGAAAACCCGGCCCCACCAGCATGACTCGCTTGCGTTGGTGGCCGGCGGGCTGAACTACGAAATCCGGTGTCCCTGTGCCGACCAGAGTGTCAGGTGGCTGCATCGAGCATTTCCCAGTCTGGCTCGTCGTCAAGGTGCAGGGACCGGTTCGCGCGCGATCCCGGACTGGCCGGAACGAGCCCGATCCGGGCCTGGCCGAACGGGCCGGGCGGGAGCGCCGGCGACCTCTTCATCCGCGTCCACATCAGGATCCGCATGCAGGACAAGCCGTCGAGCCAACCGATCTTCTTTCCCTGCTCGAGGGTGCGGCCGTTGTACGTGATCGGCACCTCGTACGGACGTACGCCGGCGTGCAGCATCATCGCCGTCAACTCGGTGTCGAGGCCGAACCCCTGCTGTGCGAGCGCGAGGCAGCGGAAGTGTTCCAGGGGAACGAGTTTGAGACAGGTATGCATGTCGGTCAGGCACGAATCGAAAAGCATGTTGGCGACCGCCGTGGTGATTCGGCCACCCATGGCGAACCGGTAGGACGGGAACCGTGTGTTCAGGCCGAAGACACGCGTGCCGAAGACGTGGTCGGAGATGCCGGCGATGACGGGCTCCAGTAGCGCGGGAATGTCTGCGGGGCTGTACTCGAGGTCGGCGTCGAGAATCAGCACGTGAGTTCCGGTGGCCCGGCGGACACCGGTCAGCACAGCGGCGCCCTTCCCACGGTTGACGGGGTGGCACAGCACGGTTACGCCACGCTTGACGTAGGAACGCAACAGCCGGGCGGTCAGATCCGTGCTGCCGTCATCGACGACGATCAGTTCGACGGGGCACGGGTACTCCACGGCCAGCACGCGTTCGACGGCGTTCGCAACGGTCGCAGCTTCGTTGAACACCGGCATGACGATGGACAGTTCGATCACCGCCGTGGTCCTTCCAGTACCGGGAACTCACCGTCGCGGTGAATTCGTCCTCTTGGCGGGATGGTCCGGCTGGGCCGGCAAGTCGATTGTCTGGTAGTCATCTGTTCCCCTTGGTGCTGCCGGGTGGAAGAAGTCGACGCCGTTCGGAACGGCAACGGTCTGAAAGTTTGCTCTCGCAGATTAGCACCGATTCGGCGGAATGCACCTTTTCTCGGAAAAGGGGCCTCGGCGGCGGTTTCGGCTATTTAGTCAGGAGCGTGGAAGGCAAGCATCCGAGGTGGTTGATGTCCGTCAGAAGAAAGCACCGACGCGCGCCGCGAAAAGCCGAGGACCGGCCTCGTGGTCCGTAGAATCCTGTATTGCCGAGACCGTCGGCCGAGGCGCTCCGCCGCAATTCCGATGATGTCTCAGCGATCGGACTCGCTTCGGAACAAGGTTTTGACGTGCGATGATCGCCAATACTGGAAATGGCTACAGCCGTTGTCGGCCGAACGGATTACACGGAATGTAGTCGAATTCACGCATTGTTCGCCAGGCGACGGATAATGGCCGTCTCGGGTTGTGCATCCGCGGTACCCGACTTATCGTCATCGCAAACGCAAGGAATTGGCTAAACCTCATCCGACGGGAGGCACACCGAATGGCTACCTTGGTACGCGTCGTGGGTCGTCCGGTCGTCTGCATCCATGTTCAGAGTTGCCATGATTAACTGTGGCAATACAATTTCGATGACCAGGGCGACGCGTCTCTGGGCCGTGGCGATGGTCCTGGTACTCGCTGCGGGGTCCGTCTGGGGGATCTGGTCGGCAGTGGCGACGGCCTCTGGTCGCGACGGCGACTCGACGTACTACGTATCCATCGGTGACTCGTATGCCGCCGGTTACCGACCCAACGGCGACAGTCCTGGCTCCACCTCCGTCGACGCCTTCGTCTACCAGGTTCAGGACAAGCTCGCGAAGGGCGGCGACGGATGGACCACCGTCAACTTCGCGTGCTCGGGCGAAACCGCGTATGCGATGACCTTCGAACCCGGCTGTGAACCCGGCGCCCTTGCGCCAGGCGGCATCGACTACCCCGACCGCCCTCAGTCCGTCGCCGCGACGGATTTCATCGACAGCCATCCAGATCGGATCGGCCTGGTCACCGTCGCCATGGGCGGGAACGACGTGATTCGCTGCCTGAACGAGGAGGATGCCGCGAGCGCGCAGAGGTGCGCGGAAGTTCAAGTGCCCCGAGTCGTGCTGAGCGTGGACTACCTGCTGTCGCGAGTCCGCGCCACGGTCGGCCGGAAAGTGCCGATCGTCGGCGTTTCCTACATCAACGTCTTCGTCGCCGATCACCTGACGTTTGATCCCGTCGCCCAGCAGCGCGCCGGCTTCTCGGTGGCCTTGTTCGACGACTACCTCAATCCAGCTCTGCGGCAGACATATTCGAAGTACGGCGCGTTGTTCGTGGACACGACCACTCTCGTAGGCGGTGATCTGCCCGCGACGGACAAGAGCGCGTTGGCAGGGCATGGCACGGTCACAGCGTCCATCGGCCGGGTCTGTGCGCTGAGCTACTACTGCACCAAGGGCGATCCGCATCCCAACCGGGACGGTCACGCGCTCATCGCAGCAGAAATCGAGAGGCTGATCGGCTTATGAATGGACTTGCCCGTGTCGGGCTGCGCGGCCCAGGAATCGTCACACTCGTCACACCCAGCTTCCGCGGTACGCGTGGAGGGCTCGAGTCACACGCGTCGGCTCTCGTCAAAGAGCTTGCGTACCAAGGAATACGAGTGGTGGTGCTGACCGCCCGACGCGGCGTCGGCAGGACCGAGGTGGAGCACCAGGACGACTGCTGGGTAGTCACCTATCCAGCGTGGGCGGTCAGCTCGATGTCCGTGTCGCCGGGCCTAGCGTGGGCCGCGATCCGAAGCCGGCGCAGTGACCGCGTGATGCACCTGCACAGCTATCACGCGACGACGGCATTGGCAATACTCGGCAGGCGGGCGCCCACGGTCTTCACACCCCACTACCACGGCAAGCACGGGCATTCGAAGATCGCGAACCTTCTGCACATCCCGTACTACCACCTCATCAAGCTGTTCATTCGGAGATGCGACGCGATCATCTGTGTGTCCGAGGCCGAGCGCCGCATGCTGGTCGGCGACTTCCCGTCCATCGCGGACCGCGTGACCGTGATACCGAACGGAATCGACGCATCAACGATTCGCAGCGCCCCACCCATCCCTGAGCAACCACCCACAGTCGTTTGTGTGGGCAGGCTGGAACCCTACAAACGCACCGACGAGGTAATCCGCGCGTTCAGCCAGGTTCCGGCGCCCACACAACTGGTCGTCATCGGCGATGGAACTCAACGTGACGAACTGGCGGCGTTGACGACCGAGCTGCAGCTTCAGGACCGGGTCAAACTGGTGGGCAACGTAACTGACGACGAACTGCACCGGTGGCTGCGTACCGCGCACGTCTTCGTGTCCATGTCCGAGCGCGAGGCATTCGGCATGGCCCCTGTGGAGGCCGCGTGTGCCGGCGCGCGAATCATCCTGAGTGACATCCCCGCACACCGGGAGATCGCCGACGAATTCCTCCGGCGATGCGTCACGGTCATGACTGACGAGTCACCGGCAGCCGTCGCTGCCGAGATACGGCGACAACTCGTGGCGCCGCGGCCGGACAAGTGCACGGCTCCCGACTGGCGGGACGTCGTCACACGCACCGTCGACGTCTATCGGGCATCGGGCGCGGTTCTTGCGGTGTCCACGGGAATCGACGGACACGAGTTCGACACGAGGTCACTTCAACACGAGGGGTTGGGAAAATGAGCAAATCACGGGTTTTCGGGCGCGGCAGGCGGACCAGCTATCTGGACCGCACCTGGCTGAACCACTGGACGGTGCTCACACTGACGCCGATCCATTCGCCGGATGTCGACGAACTGCATTCGAAGATGGTCGAATTCATGGAATCCGACCCGCTCCACCCGCTCTGCTGCACGCTTGAAGCCGGGGGCGGTCGCTGGCTCCCCGTCGCGCCGGAGGACCGGCGGCGTCACGTGACGGAGACCATCGTGGGTGGCGATCCCTTCCACGTCGACGATGCATTTTCCTATCTCGACGCGAACCGGCCAGACCCGGACTCGACCGCACCGTTCAAGGTCATCGTCGGACCGGCGTCGATCACCTTCTACTTTGCGCATGCGTGCGGAGACGCCGCCGTGTTCTCGCCGTTCGCCGTGCTGATGGCACTCGGCGACGTCGACGGCCTGCGGCCGCTGAGAGCCGACGCCGGTCTCGGCGTGGCGCTGAGCATCTTCCTCAAGGAGTCGCGGCGGCACTGGAGGGACTGGTGGCACCACATGCGGTCGGCCGACACGTCGGAGCCGGTGCCAACGGAGGCCAACCCAGTGCCACATCCCGTTCGTCCGTCGGCGACGACGGCGACGGGCACGTTGCTGTCGGCCAGTGAATTCAATGCGTTCAAGGCTTGGCGCAAGACGGCCCTTCCTGATCTCCCCACGACGGCGTTGATGGCGTCAGCCGTGTACCGAGCGCTGTCCGCCGAAGGGATTTCGGTGAACGACTCGGGCTTCTACACATTGGTAGATCTGCGACGCCACCTCCCGAAGAAGCAGGCATTGCGTCCGGGCAACTTCGCAAAGAGTGCGTTCGTACCTGCGGACATGAGGGACATGGAAGCGGTAGCGACAGCTCTGAGGGAACTGGTGTCGTCATCACGTGCGGTGCCGGCGTTGTTGGCGGGCGCGGTTTCCACCGCGTTGCGCCGGCCGACGCCGTCGGCCCCGCCCGGTGAGGGGCCGCTGACGATGACGTTCAACTCCATGATGCGAAACCCCGGAGTCGAACACATCCCGTGGCTCGACCCGAGCAATGCCCACTACATCACGATGGCCTACCCAGTGGATTCCGACGGCATCAGCGTGTCTGCCTGTGCCGTGGAGGGACGGGTGCTGTTCTCGGCCTCGTTCGATCCGGGCCGCGTCGACGTGCAAGCCGTGACGCGCGCGCTCGAGCGCCTCCATGACATGGCGGCGTTGCTCGAGCCACCCGTGCCCGCCATTGCCGGACCTCAGTTCGACGGCGAAGCGATCGCGTGGATTCAGTCGCCGGCCGCAGGCAACGGCACCCGGTAGTTCTCCCCCCCAAAATCATCTACGACACTAAGGAAAAACTATGTCACACAATCACATCGGCGTCGCCGGTCTAGGTCTCGTCACCGGATACGGCTGGGGCAGGGAGGTGTTCTGGGACGGACTGTGCAGCGGTAAGTCCGCGGCCCGACTCCTCGGCGGTTTCGGCGACGGCGGCGCCGACTCCGCGTGGCTCGCGCGCGTGCCCGAAGGCGGTGATCCGGCCGACGGCGACGGGCTGTTCGGCCGAGCATTCATGGCGTCGGGACGCGAGGCAGTGGCAGACGCCCGAATGCGGGGATGGACACCGGGAGAACGGGTCGGCGTGCTCTATGCGGGCTGCTTCAACGACATGTACGCATGGCGCGAGGTAAGCCGAGGAAACGCGCGTCGTTCGCGCGACTTCGTCCGCGCCTTCCCGTCGACGCCCACGGCGATGTTCATGAAGGAGTTCGGGTTTCACGGCCCGTCGTTCGAGGTGTCGGCCACCTGTTCCTCCTCCAACAACGCGATGCTGACTGCCAAGCAGTGGTTGGACACCGGGAAGGCCGACGACGTCGTCGTGATCGCGGCGGACCTCTCGTTCACTCCGGAGGTGGTGGCCGGATTCGCAGGCATGGGTGCCGCCGTCGTGGACATCGAACCGCAGGAGGCGTGTCGACCCTTCCAAGAGGGTGGTCGTGGCTTTCCGCCTGGCGAGGCGGCGGTGGGTTTCGTCTTGTCGTCGCGATCCAGCGATCCCTACGCGGCGTTCCTTGGCGGAGCGATGACCAGCGACGGTTACCACGCCACCGGCATGGATCCCTCTCACGCGCAAGCGATTCGCTGTGTGACCGAGGCCTTGGACGATGCCGGGGTACACGCTGAGGCCGTGCGGTATCTGAACGCGCACGGCACCGGAACCGAGCAGTGCAACACCGCCGAACTAGCGTTCCTGGAGGCGGTCTTCGGCACGGACCAACCGTCTCTGTACGCACTCAAGCCACTCCTTGGTCACTGCCTGGCCAGTGCGGGAGCGGTGGAACTCGCCGCGGGAGTGATGGCCTACGAACGCGACGTCATCCCGGCCGCCCCGATCGTGAGCGCGGCCCACCCACGTCTGCTCGATGGGCTCACGTCGTTCGACGGCGGCATCACCCTCAAGACGTCGATGGGCATGGGCGGGTACAACTCCGCCGTGCTCGTCGGCCCAACAACTGCGGTGTGAATGTTCAATTGGGGGAGACGCTGGTATCACCGGCGAGCACAGGGGCTTTCACGCGGTCCAAGCACGGGTAACAACGACGCGGTGGAGCGTTTCGACACGGAGGTGGACGTGCTGTGCGTCGGGTCGGGTCCGGCGGTGCTCGGCGCCGCCATCTCGGCGGCCGACGCAGGCATGACGGTGCTCGTCGCCGAATGCCGTCACGCGGGGAGACGAGCGGACCGGTCGGCACGTCCGAGGACCTGGGCGAGCGCCCTGCGAGCTGTATGGAGTGAAGAGAGACTGTCGGATGCGACGATGGCGTACCTGCACGCCCTCACTGATGACGCCGGCCCACCAGGATCTTCGCCAGAGCCGTGTGCGGTGAACCTCCGTCGCGTCGACGATCCGATGAATCGTTCGCGGACATCGTCGGGCACCGTAGCTCCGTTCTTCGGTGCCAACCTTCTGCGGTGGACCCGCATTTGCCTCAGCTCGCCGTACGGCGTGCTCTACAGCCGGATCAGCATTCCGGGAGCAAAGGAGTACGTGCAGGCGTCCGGTGAACGGCTCGAGATCAGCAATCTCGTTTCTCCGCCGCGCAATCCATTGGAGATGTCGCTATCCGCCTGGCTGCTGACGCGGGCCCGGGAGAAGGGCGTCGAGATGCGCACGGTTGGTCCCCTGCGGCGCCTGGTGTTCGACGATCACGAGGTCGTGGGAGCCGTCTTCGGGGATGGTCCAGGCAGTTTCACCGTGCGCGCCCGACATGGCGTGGCACTGGCCACCAGTCATCGAGGAACGGTGGATTCCGCGCTGAGCGATGCGTGGCAGTCGACCAACTCGGGGCTCGGCGTTGTCAGCGCCGTCGCCAGTCATTTTGGTCGACTCGAGTTACTTACGAATCTGCCCGCGCAGTCCTCGATCTCGACGACACCGGAAGGCGGTTACAGATCGTCGAGGAAGATGATCCCGTCCTGAATCGCCCGCGCCACCAAGGCGGACTTGGTCGGCGCCGGACGACCCGCGGCCGCATACTTCGCGCGTACGCGCTGCAGGTGAGTCCGGACTGTCGTGGAGGAGATCCTCAGCTTCTGGCCGACGAGATCCTTGCTCTCGGTCTGGAACCACGCGATGAGTACCTCTTGTTCGCGGGGAGCCAGCCTGGGCCTACCCACGCTCCTGTCGTGAAAGATCGCCTTGGCCATCTTCGGGCCCACGTACGGCTCATTGACAAGGGCGGCGCGCATGGCGTCGATCAGATGAGACCGTCCCTCTGATTTCACGATGAACGTGACTGCGCCCAATTCCAGACAGCGCAGGATCACCTCGTCGCCAGCGAGATGGGAGTAGACGATGACCCGGTGTCCCATCGCGGCGACCTTCTCGAGGCCCGCGAAATCGGGCCGGTGTTGGCTCTGCTCGAGATCGAAGACGACCACCGCCAGCGAGCCATCCTGATGAGTGGCGAGGAACTCCGTCGTCGAACGGTAGCCCGCGTCGATCGAGATCGGCGGATTCGTCTCCTGGCACCAGATTTGGACCGCCAACTGAATTGCGTCGTGATCATCCACGACTGCCACCGACGTAGTGTCGGTATTTCCCCCTGCCCCCACCAATTCCCCCGATTCTGTCTTCATCCTGCACGTAGTGTCATCCACATCGTGTCTTTGTCGACAACGACTTCCGCACCCCCGGATGGTTGCCGCACGGGGCTTCGCTTGCTCGCCACGTCGCACACCACGCTCAATTCGACTTCGGCGTGCGCGGAAATCAGAACTATTCGCGCCCACGTAGACGCCCGGTCGAGCGCGGCGTCGATGTGGTGCAGCACGCGTTCGGCAGTATCGAGCGACATCGTCGGAAGGTCACCGTCGACGTGCGCCGTGACGTTCAGTCCTCGCCTCTCGGCCTCGCCGATCAACGATTGGATGCGCTTCGACAACAGCGTTGACTCCGGTCCGGACTCATCGAATAGTGCCCGAAGCCTGCGACATTCCGCACGAGCCTGACGGCGAAGTTCCTCGGTGATCGGGCCCCGTTGCGACAGCGTCCGAAGCAGCGGGACGAGGCGAGCCACAGTGTCGGAGTAACGCCGGTCGCGTTGGCTTGCCATGGCCTCCGCGACGCCTACTCGCGCCTCCAGGCGCAGGCGTGTCGCGTTCTCGCGTCGAGCCAGACGGAGTGAGGTCCGTACCGAGGTGATGAACGAGAAAGCCGCAATCTGCGGGACGAGGAACGCGGCTGCCCCGACTGCGAAGGCCAACACCATATGGACTGTCGGTACTCGGGTCAGGACGATGACGGCCGGAGTAATCCAGAGGGTCAGGAGAAACGCCAGGCCCCTTGCGAATGGGCTTCGCAGCAGATGCGGCAGGAGACAGAAGCCGACGGCCGCCTGCGACCAGCTCGCGTAGACAACCTCAGATTCGCTGAGCGTCGCTTGTTGAACGATTGCGATACCTGTCAGGGTCGCGACGACGCCCGGGAGCACCCACCGCCCGCCGTGCCGGACAGTCAGGGGTGCCGATAGGGCGCACAGCGCGACGGCGACGGCCAGCCCGATCTGCACCGCGGGCATCTGAATGTTGGCCGACAAGGCGTGCCACAACCCGACGGTGACGACGAGGATGTTGGACACGGTAAGCGCGAGTCCGTACCTCGACCACAGGTTGCGCTCCAACTCGTCGTCGTCCCTGGAACCGGCCGAGATCAATTCCTCGTCGTCGGACCGCCATTGAAGTTCGACGGTGGTACCGCCGCCGGGCGCCGAGTGGACGAAGGCGCGGCCGCCGACGCGCTGCATCCGGGCGACGATCGATTGGTCTATTCCGTGACCCCGCGACGTCCCGGTGCTGATGCCCCTACCGTCGTCGGTGATGTCGAGGCGATGCCTACCCGCGTAGATGGTCACGGAATTCGCGTCGGCGTGGCGGTCGACGTTGTTGAGTGCCTCCCGACTGGCGGCGACGAGTGCGTGGGCCGGCTCGGCGTCCAACCACAGATGATCGAGGCCCGTGAAGTAGATCGGCACGTCCAGATACGTCGAATCGTCCCGCAGTAGTCGAATGACGTCGACGGGAGCGCAGTGATCGATGACAGGTCGCGCCTGAAGAACCATCAGGTCACGAGACGCCTGGGCCGCCACCCGCTCTAGGGGAACGTGCGGGGTATTCGCGACCAACAACAGAGTTGCCGCGGCAGTGTCGTGCAGCATCGCCAACTGTTCTCGGTCTGAGTTGCGGCGTGCCTGGGCGACGCCGGCGGCGACTTCGGCGGCCAGTCGATCTTGGTGTGCTTGATCCGCCGTCCGAGCCACCCGCTCGATCGCCAGCCGAAGCAGCACCGACACGGTCCACGCGACCACGATCGAAAGGAGGTCGTGGAAGAGAAGAGCACCACCCCAGCCGACCACCGCGGACGCGCCCGAAACGTACGCGCAGATACCGACCGCCAGTACCGTCGCCGACCACAGCGCGGGAAGCTGGACTCCGAGAGTGCCGATCGAGACAGCGACCACGGTCTGCGGGATACTCGCCATCCCGAAGAACTCGTCGGGGGTGGCCAGCACGGGAATTGCGGCGCCGATGACAACGAGCCATGCCACGTCGCCCGCGGTGGCGATGGCAGACCCGGATCTGGTGACCAGTCGATAGATGGCCCACCCCGCCAGACCCATCATGAGCACGGTGTGCGCCGCACCGGGGACAGCGGGATCGAGCAACGCGACGGCAGCGGCCGTCAGGCTCGAGCACTGGCGCATGACGATGGTGGTGTTCGCGATTTGCGCCAGGAGGCGGCGACGGGAGAAGTCGGTCGGCCGGGCATTCGTCGGCGGACATGAGTCACCCGACGGGCGCGCCAAGCGTGTCGTCAAGATTGACATAGCAGGAGAGTAACGGTGCTCCGGCGTTCCAGCAACGGCTAGCCACTTCGGTAGGGCAGTTATCTAGCCGGGCCGAAAATAGGTAGCACAGTGGTCGTTTGCCGTTAACCAAATATTGACATTCGCGCAAATCATGCACTTTTAGCGAATTAGTTAGCGTAGTGTCCTGCGATCCACAGATCATGCAGACTAGTTGCAGCCGCAAATGCCGTTCGGCGTGGCATGCTCCGCAACTTGCATCGGTGTGCCAGAATGCGACGCCCTTCGGAGTCCGGCTGCGGACGTACAGATCCGTCGGCCCGGCTTCCAGGCGGTGACGCGCTGCCGTGGGGCACGGCACGAAGTCGCAGGCACCGCCGGTGGGGCGGAGAACGACGGTGATGTCCCGCCGCGGATGCGGAGAGGCTCCGTGCGAGGTCGTTTCAGCGACCGATGACGAGCCAAATGGGCGTCAGCCGCGCATGAATCCGTTTACTGGGCAAACACCGCGACGGATGAAGTACGAGCCCGGAGTTAGACCGGCGGATACGCGGGAGGTGGGTAGACGCCGCGCAGCGCCCAGGGGAACCAGTTGAAGAAGTACTCGATCTCGTCGCTCGCGTCGTAGTCCGGATTCGGATCCATCAGTACCTCCCAGCGAAGCGACTTTGATAGAAGTCTAGTCCCAGGGACCCCGCGAGCGACACCGGATGGCGTCGAATGCCTACACTGGCCAACCAGTTGATTGGTACCCGGGCGAAGTCCCGGCCTGCATATAGTGAGTCGCCATGTCCACGGAACCACCTTCGAACGGGTTGACCCGTCGCGAGGAGCTGCTTGCGGTAGCCACGAAGCTCTTCGCCGCGCGGGGGTATCACGGCACCCGGATGGACGACGTCGCCGACGCGGTCGGCCTCAACAAGGCCACGGTCTACCACTACTACGCGAGCAAGTCGCTGATTCTGTTCGACATCTGCAAGAGTGCCGCCGACTTCACCGTGGGCGCGCTGCATGACGATCCATCCGCAAGCGCGCGCGAGATGATCTATCACTTCACCCGCCGCCTGCTCGTTGGCATCGCCAGTGACATCGAGCGCGGGGCCGTGTACTTCCAGGAAGCTCCGTACATCACCGAGTGGTTCACCGAGGAGCAGGTGGCCTACATCCGCAAGGCGGAAACGTCGGTGTACGAACACATGCGTGACGTCATCGACCGCGGCATCGCCAGCGGCGAGTTCTACGACTGTGACTCGCACGTGCTGGCGCTCGGCTACATCGGGATGACGCTGGGCTCCTACCGGTGGCTGCGGCCGCAGGGCCGCCGCACGGCGCAGGAGATCGCCGTCGAGTTCAGCACCGCCCTGCTGCGCGGCCTGATCAAGGACGAGGCGGTGCGGGCGGAATCGCCACTGGGCATCGACGTAGAAGGCGTTGAAGCCACGGGCCCGTCGCGCTAGAAGGCGAAGCGGTTCAGCACGTCGTAGTTACGGACCGGGGTTGCGTACATCAGCCGATAAAGCAACCGCTGTGGTGTGTACGGAATCGCCTCGTAGCCCGCGATGGTGGAGGCCTGCTCGACGAAGTGCAGCCCGAGATTCCATCCTTCGATGTCGCGGGCGTCGCGAAGGCCCCACTTGACGATTCCGTGGGTGAAGAGCTTCGAGAGCCGCGGGCCGGACGGCGACGTCGCGTCGAAGAGCAGCTCGCCGTGACCGACCCGATCAATGAGACGGGCGAACACTTCCCTGACTTCGCGTTCGGTGATGTACATCAGCAGCCCCTCGGCGACGACCACGGCCGGCCGGCCGGCCGGTATCTGGTCGAGCCACCCGGGATCGGTCACCGACGAGCCGATCATGCGGTAGGCGTCCGTCTCGTCGTACAGCTTGCGCCTGAGTTCGACGACGCCAGGCTGATCGAGGTCGAACCACCGCACGGTCGGGGGCGGGTTGATCCGGAATGCCCGGGTGTCCAGCCCGCAGCCGAGGTGCAGCACGACGGCGTCGGGGTGGCGGCGAATGAAGTCGGCCGTCCAGGCGTCGAGCTTCTTGGCGCGCAACGCGACCAGAAACTGGTTCGCCCACGGCTGCGTCGCTCGGTGTATCCGCTTGAAGTCGTAGTCGATGCGGTCGACGGCATCTGCCGCCGCACGGTCACCCAAAATCGGTCGGGGCGAACGGCTTTCGTATGCCCGAAAGTACAAGGTGACCAAGTTCGTCCACTCCACGGAACGCCAACCGACGGAGCTGAAGTCAACCTTGGTCGTCATCTCTTCCTCCTGTCGGCGCGGTAGACGTTCCACCGCTGCATCAACTCATCGCGGTAGTCCTGTGTGGAGAACTGACAGAAGTCCCGGAAGTCTTCGAGCCGCTCGCGCTGCTCGGCGCGGTCCTTGCCAAGCAGCGACAGGCCGAAGTCGGCGACGTCGATGCCGGGCTTCATCAGGGACAGCTGCGTGTCGAGCACGCTGCTGAAGCCGCCCGGCGTGACGCGGTAGTGGTGCTGGCGGGTAGGACTTGGCAGCCGCTCGATCATCCCGCCCTCCTGCAGTTGGCGGGCGACCGTGCTGACCGAGGCCTTGCTGACCGACAGCACCTCGGCCAGTTCGGTCAGCGACTGCCGCGGCGGATCGCAGATCAACAGCCAGCCATAGACCCGCCCCATCGTCCGCGTCGCGCCGAGCCGTTCCATGAACAGACCGAGCCGGTCGACGAACTCGGCTTCTTCCGGTGACATCCAAACCTCCGCACAGTACGTTCAGTACGAACTGAACGTACTGTACGCCGCTGCGGCCCAACATCGGAACTGCCGCCAGATCGCCGACTCTGTGAATTTCGCGATCTGCCAGCAGTCTCGGCGATGATGGGACCCATGAAGTCCAACCTGTTGTCGCGACGCGATCTCGACTTCCTGCTGTACGAGTGGCTGCACGTCGACGAGCTGACCAAGCGGCAGCGGTTCGCCGACCACTCCCGCGAGACGTTCGACGGCGTGCTCGATCTGTGCGAGCAGTTGGCGACCCGGTACTTCGCCCCGCACAACAAGAAGAGCGACGCCAACGAACCCACGTTCGACGGCACTCGCGTCATCGTCATCGACGAGGTCAAGGAGGCGCTGGACGCGTTCGCCAAGGCCGATCTCCTCGGGATGAGCGCCGACGAGCGCCTCGGCGGCGCCCAGTTGCCGATGTGCGTGGCGCAGGCGGCCTTCGCGTGGCTGTCCGCAGCCAACGTCAGCACGTCGGGCTACCTGATGCTGACCATCGCCAACGCCAATCTGCTCGGCAAGTTCGGGACCGACGAGCAGATCGAGACCTTCGTCAAGCCGATGCTCGCAGGCCGGTTCACCGGCACGATGGCGCTATCGGAGACGCAGGCCGGCTCGTCGCTGGCCGACGTCCTCACCCGCGCCGAACCCCGCGAGGACGGCACCTACCGCCTGTTCGGGTCGAAGATGTGGATCTCGGGCGCCGAGCACGAGATGTCGGAGAACATCGTCAACCTGGTGCTCGCCAAGATTCCCGGCGGTCCGGCTGGGACCAAGGGCATCTCGCTGTTCATCGTGCCGAAGTTCCTGGTCAACCCGGACGGTTCGATCGGCGAGCGCAACGACGTGGCACTGGCCGGGCTGAATCACAAGATGGGCCAGCGGGGCGTGACCAACACCGTGCTCAACTTCGGCGACGGGACGTTCAACCCCGGCGGCGAAACCGGCGCCGTCGGCTACCTGGTCGGCGAACCACACCGCGGCCTGACCTACATGTTCCACATGATGAACGAGGCCCGCCTCGGTGTCGGAATGGGTGCGGTGTCCCTCGGTTACACCGGCTACCTGAAGTCACTGCAGTACGCGCGGGAGCGCCCGCAGGGCAGGCCCCTGACCGCCAAGGATCCGTCGGCACCTCAGATCGCGATCGTCGAGCATCCCGACGTCAAGCGGATGCTGTTGGCGCAGAAGAGCTATGTGGAGGGCGGGCTGGCGCTGGCGTTGTACTGCGCACGGCTGATCGACCTGCAACACGGCCCGGAGTCCGCCGAGGAGTCCGCGCAGGCGACGCACCTTCTGGACATCCTCACCCCGGTGGCCAAGAGCTGGCCGTCGCAGTGGTGTCTTGCCGCCAACGACCTGGCGATCCAGGTGCACGGCGGCTACGGGTACACCCGCGAGTACGACGTCGAACAGCACTATCGCGACAACCGGCTCAACCCGATCCACGAGGGCACCCACGGTATCCAGAGCCTGGACCTGTTGGGCCGCAAGGTGACTCAACAGGGTGGCGCCAGTCTGGCCGAGCTCGGCAAAGCGGTCTCCGCATCCGTGGCCGAGGCCACCGCGGTCGGTGGCGAGGCCGCCGAGCTGGCCACGCGGTTGCGGGCGTCGTGGGAACGGCTCGTCGCCGTCACGGCGGGGATGTTCGGCTCTGGCGACGTCGAGGCCGCGCTGGCCAACAGCGCGGTCTACCTCGAGGCGTTCGGGCACATCGTGGTCGCCTGGATCTGGCTGGAGCAGTTCGTCGCCGCCGAGAGGGCAAGCGGCGACTTCTCCAGCGCTTTCTATAATGGCAAGCGGCAGGCGGCGCGGTTCTTCTTCAGGTACGAACTGCCAAGGACCGCACCACAACTGGACCTGCTTGAGAGTCTGGACCGCACCACGTTGGAGATGGTCGACGACTGGTTCTAGACCAAACGGCATGATTGTGGCTCCGTGCTCCATCCGCACCACTAACCTGCCCTGGGGTCATACCTTCAAGTCGCCTACACATTCACGGCCGAGAGCTTTCCGACCCGTAGGCGCGCTAGCGGATTCGCGCTGTCCGACGGCATCGGCCACATCGGTGGCGCAGTCGGCGCGCTGCTCTTGCCCGTCGTCGTACGCGAATGGTCATTCTTCGAGGGATTCGCAACGATCGCCGTCACGGGTCTGCTCGCAGGCCTCGTCGCCCTGCCCGGACCGCGGGCGACGGGCCGGCGACTCGAGGAAATCTCGCAGTGAACGATCGGGTCGTGGACGCGCGGGCAGGCTGGCGCCGTCATCCCGCAGAGACGTTGATGTGGGCCCAGGCGTTGTTGCCGTATCCTCGCGGATTCCACAGCTGTGCAGGCGATTCCGGTTGCGTGACGCCGGTGTCATCCCAGGCCCGCGCGGTCAGACCCATTGGTCCCGGTTGAACCTCCACGGTCAGGGACCAGAACCACCATGCCCACCGGCTGCTCGCCGGTTCGACGTCGGCTTGACGCCATGTGCTGCCCCCGTCGAGGGACACGTCGACGCGGCCGATGCCGCGGCCGTCACCGGCGAGCGCCCACCCGCGGATCGTCACCGGGCCGGCAGGAATCTCAGCGCCATCGTCGGGGACCAGGATGTCGCAGTTGAGCGGCAACGACGACAATGAAATGCCCTCGCCCGGCGCCACGGTGTCGGGGTCGGCCTCGGGCGGCAGAATGCGATAGTCGCTGGCTTGGAAGTAGTTCTCCGAAGGAACCGATTGCACCCTGATGGCGTTCACCCACTTGACGCTGCGAGCCCCGACATAGCCCGGCACCACCACCCGCACCGGGCCACCGTGGACCCGCGGCAAAGGTTCGGAATTCATCTCCCAGGCCAGCAGCACTTCCTCGGACATGGCCTTGCCCAACGGAATCGAGCTGCCATACGACTGGACGGGGACGGCTTCTGGCGCCACGTCGGGTGCGCCGAACGCAACGTGCAAACCGTCGCCGTGGTGGACTCCTGCCGCGTCGAGGACGTCCGCCAGCCTCGCGCCGCGCCATTCGGCCGTCGAGATGGCACCGTGCGCCCAAGGGTCCTTGCCGGGTATCGGGCGGACCGCTAGAAGCTCCGCTCGCCGGTTACCGGCGCAGGCCAGAGTCGCCGCCACCGAGTGGGCGCTGAAGCCGTTGATCAGTTGCTCGTAGGTCAGGGTGCGCGGTGTGTCGACCATGCCGTCAACTTGCAGGCGCCACTGCTCGGGCGCGATGTCGGGAAAGGGACCGTGATTGCGGCTGTAAAAGGTATCTATCGCGGTGATCTCACTACCCGCCAACGCTGTTGACGGCGGTTCGGCGTTGAACGGCGAACCGTCCCGCACGATCATGTCCGGACGCTTACCCCACATCTGTTCCCGCCTTCGGTCAGCCCCATCGACGGTACACGGCACCTTGCGCGTCATTCATCGAATCGGTGTCGTCGCGACGGCCTCAACGACTCACTAGGACATCTCGATGATCTGCCGGACGGCGTGCCCGTCGGCGAGGCGGTCCATGCCCTCGTTGATCTGGTCCAGCTCGATCGTGGACGACACCAACGACTCCACCGGCAGGCGGCCGGAGCGCCACAGCTCCACGAACCGAGGGATGTCCCTTGCCGGCACAGCTGAGCCGAGGTAGCTGCCGATCAACGACCGCCCCTCTGCGACGAAACCCAACGGCGACAGACTGATTCGGGCGTCGGGATGCGGCAGACCGACGGTGACGGTTCGTCCCCCTGGCGCAGTGAGGCCGATCGCCGTCTCCAACGCCGACGGATGTCCCGCTGCCTCGATCACGACCGCTGCCTTGAGGTCGCCCAAGTGATCCGGCGGATACGCCTCGTGTGCCCCGAGGGCCAGCGCGCGGTCCAGCTTGTGGCGTACCTGGTCGACCGCGACGACGTGGACGTCGTCGTGCGCCAGCGCCGTCAGCATTGCCGCCATGCCGACTCCGCCCATGCCTACGACGGCGACCGTCTGCCCGGGTTGGGGGCGCCCTGCGTTGAGCACGGCGCCGCCTCCCGTGAGTACCGCGCACCCGAGCAGCGACGCGACCACCGGAGGCACGTCGGCGTCGACCGATACGACCGAGCGGCGGTCGACGACGGCGTGGGTGGCGAACGCCGACACACCGAGGTGATGCAGCACCTCGGTACCGTCACGCGTCAGCCGGGTCCCGCCGGACAGCAGCGTGCCCGCGCCGTTGGCGGCGCTGCCCGCCAGGCACGGCGCCAGACCGTCGGTGGCGCAGGCGGTGCAGTCGCCGCACCGCGGCAGGAACGTCATCACGACGCGCTGCCCTACGGCCACGTCGTTCACCGCAGCGCCTGCCGCTTCGACGATTCCCGCGGCCTCGTGGCCGAGCAGCATCGGCACCGGCCGGACCCGGCTGCCGTCGACCACCGACAGATCCGAGTGACACAACCCCGCCGCCTCGATGCGGACGAGCAGCTCGGTGTCCCCCGGCGGCTCGAGGTCGAGGTCGGCGATGGTCAACGGCCGCGATCGGGCGTAGTCGCGGGGTGCGCCGATCCGTTCGAGGACGGCTCCGCGGATCTTCATGACCACCAGACTGCCAGTGCCCGTCGTGATGGCGATGAGCGCTCGCGCGAAGAGGGGGTGCCTCCGCCCGAAGTGCAGGGGGACAGACTAAAACGCATGACGGGTGCCGAAAAAGATCTGACCTGGAGTGACTTCCCGGTGCACTGGCCGGTGCACACGCGCTGGACGGACAACGACATGTTCGGCCACCTCAACAACGCCGTGTACTACGCGCTGTTCGACACCGCGATCAACGCCTGGATCAACACCAGCACCGACATCGAGCCGATCACCGCGCCGTGGCTGGGCGTGGTCGCCGAGTCCGGGTGCCGCTACTTCGCCGAGCTGAAGTTCCCCGACCCGCTCGTCGTCGGACTCGCGGTGACGCGGCTCGGGACGAGCAGCGTCACCTACCGCCTTGCGGTCTTCGCGCCGGGGACCACCGACGCGCCCATGGCCGTCGCGGCGGTCGGCAACTGGGTGCACGTCTACGTGGACAGGTCGACCCGCAGACCGGTCCCCATACCCGAAGCCATCCGCGCGCTGCTGGAACCGGCTGTGGTCGAATAGGGCGTTAGGAGCGCTCCAGCCATTCGGCGATGGCAGCGGCGGCGTCACGGTGGAACAGCCGGTAAGGGCGGTCGGCGACGTATCCGATGTGCGGTGTCGCCAGCACGTTTTCGAGGGTGCGCAGCGGATGGCCGGCGGGCAGCGGTTCGACGTCGAACACGTCGAGCGCGGCACCGGCGATGGACCGGGATCGAAGCGCGTCGATCAGCGCCGCCTCGTCGACGATCGGCCCGCGCGACGTGTTGACCAGCAGGGCAGTCTCCTTCATCGCCGAGAGTTCGGCGGCCCCGACCAGACCGCGGGAACGCTCGCTGAGCTTCAGATGAATGGAGATGACGTCAGCGGTGGCGAAGAACTCATCACGCGGCAGGTAGCGGGCGCCGGACTCCTCGGCGGCGTCGGCGGTCAGGTTCGCACTCCACGCCACCACGTCCATACCGAACGCCACACCGATCTTGGCGATCCGACTTCCGATCCGGCCGAGGCCCAAGACGCCGAGGACGCGACGATCCAGTTCACGCCCTACGGTCGTCTGCCATCCGCCGTCGGCCACGGCCTGCCGTTCTGTGACGAGATGGCGCGACGCGCCGAGGATCAGCGCCCAGGTCAACTCGACGGTCGACGCGACCGTGCCCGTGGTGTGCGTGACGTGGATGCCGGCGTCAGCAGCCGCATCCATGTCGATCGACGCGTTGAACGCGCCGGTCGACGCGATCATCCTCAGCCGAGGCAGTCGCTCGATGACGTTGCGTGGCAACGGGGTTCGCTCCCGCATCACCATGAGCGCGTCGAACGGGGCTAGGCGCTCGACCAGTTCGTCCGGATCGGAGACGTGGTCGGTGAACACGGTGATCTCGGCAAGGGCCGCCACGGGTGACCAGTCCGCCGACGTCAGCGCGACGTTCTGGTAGTCGTCGAGGATCGCCACCCGCATGGGTGTGTTCTTGGGATGGTTCACTGGGCTCCGTTCGCGTGGATGGCGGTCGATATGCTCGTCTGATGCCGATCGTGAGCAAGACCCTGGAGGTTTCTGCCTCTGCCGATTCGATCATTGCGATCGTCGCGGACTTCGAGTCCTATCCGCAATGGAACGAAGAGGTGAAGGGCGTCTGGGTGCTGGCCCGCTACGACGACGGCCGGCCAAGCCAGTTGCGCCTCGACGCAGCCGTGTCGGGCTTCGACATCAGCTACATCCAGGCCGTCTACTACCCGGGCGAGAACCAGATTCAGACCGTCATGCAGAAGGGCGACCTGTTCTCCAAGCAGGAGCAGCTGTTCTCCGTGGTCGCCATGGGGCCGACCGCGCTACTGACGGTCGACCTCGACGTCGAGACGACGATGCCGGTGCCCCAGCCAATGGTGAAGAAGATGGTCAATGACGCGCTCGAGCACCTGGCGGGCAACCTGAAATCACGGGCCGAAGCGTTAGCTTCCGGCGCTGCCTCTTAGCGGGTTACGACCACAACCCCAGTTCGTCGAGGCGCGCGGTGAGTCTCCGTGCGCCGTCGGCGAATTGGCGGTTGGTCAGCCGAACGACCTCGTCGGCGTCTCGGCGCCGCAGGGCCGCGATCAGTTCGTGGCGACTGGCCACCGTGACCTGGCCCCACTGCGGGTCGTCGGCGAAGATGCGCGGCGGCAGGTAGCGGGCCGCGTGGTGCAGGAACCAGGCGAGCTTGATCCGCCCCGAGGATCGGTTGAACGCCCGGTGGAAGGCGACCTCGGCGTGGACTACGTCGTCGACGTGCCGATGTGCGATGGCGTCGGCCACCGCTTCGGCGCGACGCTCGAGTTCGTCGATCTCGTCGTCGGTGATCCGCTCGGCAACCGTCCTGGCGAGCTGGCCGGCGATCGCGGCCTGCAGCCAGAAGATGTCTTCGATGTCACCGCGCGTCAACGGTGAAACCATGTGGCCCCGATGCGGTTCGAGCCGCACCATGCCCTCGCCGCGCAACGTGCGCAGGGCTTCGCGCACCGGCGTGATGCTGACGCCGAGTTCGGCGGCGGTCTCGTCGAGCCGGATGAACGTGCCCGGCCGCAGCGTGCCGGACATGATGCCAACCCGCAGGTGCGCGGCCACCTCGTCGGCGAGTTGCTCGCGATGAACCCGCTTGGTGGGTGCGTTCACGGCTGCGTCCCGTCCCCCGTCCGTCCTGGCCATGTCCTGTGATTGACCTGGCTTTGTTCCTATGCGTGGCGTGGGGTTGTCCCCGGGCGGCCGAGGCCATATTGTGACCGGGGCAACACCATGTTTGATCAAATATCAACGTCGCGCAACCTGCGCCGTGACCAGGGGAGCATCAGCCGTTGACCGCTTCGCCGTCACCCGTCGAGCAGCCGTACCTGGCCCGCAGACAGAACTGGACCAACCAGCTCGCGCGCCACGCGTTGATGCAGCCCGATGCCACGGCACTGCGGTTCCTCGGCCACACCACGACATGGGGTGAGCTGGACCGCCGCGTCACCGCCCTGGCGAGTGCGATGAGTCGGCGCGGCGTCGCCTTCGGCGATCGGGTGTTGATCCTGATGTTGAACCGGACGGAGTTCGTCGAGACCATCCTGGCCACCAACCTGCTCGGCGCCATCGCGGTGCCCGTCAACTTCCGCATGACGCCGCCCGAGATCGCCTTCCTGGTCGGCGACTGCGAAGCCAGGGTCGTGGTGACCGAACCGGTGCTGGCCGGCGTGGCGACGGCGGTCCGCGCCATCGACCCGATTCTGACCACCGTGATCGTCGTAGGCGGCGCGAGCGAAGACGGAGTCCTCGGTTACGACGAGTTGCTCGCCGAGGCGGGTAGGGCCCCAGGGACCCTGGAGATTCCAGACATTCCCAACGACTCGCCCGCACTGATCATGTACACCTCGGGGACCACCGGCAGGCCCAAGGGCGCCGTGCTGACCCACAACAACATCGCCGGGCAGGCGATGACCAGTCTCTTCACGGTCAGCCCCGACATCAATGGCGACGTCGGGTTCGTCGGCGTCCCGCTGTTCCACATCGCGGGCATCGGCAACATCATCAGCGGTCTTCTGCTCGGCCTGCCGACCGTGGTGTATCCGGTCGGCGCCTTCGATCCAGGGGCGTTGCTCGACGTGCTCGAGGCCGAGGGCGTGTCGTCGATCTTCCTGGTGCCTGCCCAGTGGCAGGCGGTGTGCGCCGCGCAGAGGGCCAATCCCCGGCAGCTCCGGTTGCGGGTGCTGTCCTGGGGGGCGGCGCCTGCGTCCGACACGCTGCTGCGCGAGATGGCCGAAACGTTCCCCGGTGCGCAGATCTTCGCCGCATTCGGTCAGACCGAGATGTCACCGGTGACGTGCATGCTGCTCAGTGGGGATGCGATCCGCAAGCTCGGGTCGGTCGGCAAGGTCATCCCAACGGTCGCAGCCAGGGTCGTCGACGAGGACATGAACGACGTACCCGTCGGCCAGATCGGCGAGATCGTCTACCGCGCACCGACATTGATGGCGGGCTACTGGAACAACCCAACGGCTACCGCCGAGGCGTTCGCCGGCGGCTGGTTCCACTCCGGTGACCTCGTCCGCCAGGACGAAGAGGGTTACGTCTGGGTGGTCGACCGCAAGAAGGACATGATCATCTCCGGCGGCGAGAACATCTACTGCGCCGAGGTGGAGAACGTGCTGGCAGGGCACCCCGCGATCGCCGAAGTGGCGGTGATCGGCAGGCCGGACGACCGATGGGGCGAGGTGCCGGTGGCGATCGTCGCCCTGGGCGCGGTCGGGCAGACCAAACTGACGCTGGCCGACCTCGACGGATTCCTCACCGAACGGCTGGCGCGCTACAAGCATCCGAAGGCGCTGGAAGTCGTCGAAGCACTGCCAAGAAACCCTGCAGGCAAGGTGCTGAAGACGGAACTGAGAACGCGCTTCCGCGTGGCGAGTTCCGTTGACGCTGGCGAAAGTTCTTCTGCGTCAACAGTTTCTGTCGGAACGTCAGAAGGCTGACCAGCGCTGATGGGTTTGCTAACGGTTGCGGTCACAATCCTGCCGATGCGGTGCCCCGCTCCGATCGGATCGGGTACAGTCCTGTGGTCCGCCTTACTACCGACGAGTAGGGAGACCGCGATCACACACATGGGGCAGCAGCGAGGAGAGGGCGTGCGACAGGATTTGCTGGCGCGCCACGACCCGTGGGCGCGGTCCTCGTGACAGCGCAGACGCCAGGAATCGTCGACTACGTCCGCGACCAGATCCGACCTGGTCTGACGGCCGTCGGTGGTTTCGTCAAGATGTGCGTCTTGACGGGTAAGGCGTTGTTCCGTCGGCCTTTCCAGTGGCGGGAGTTCATCCTTCAGGGTTGGTTCCTTATGCGGGTGGCGTTCCTGCCGACCCTCGCGGTGTCGATCCCGCTGACGGTGTTGATCATCTTCACGCTGAACATCCTGCTCAAGGAGTTCGGCGCCGCCGACATCTCCGGTGCCGGTGCGGCGTTGGGTGCGGTGACCCAGCTGGGCCCGTTGGTGACGGTGCTCGTGGTGGCAGGCGCGGGGTCGACCGCGATCTGCGCCGACATCGGCGCCAGGACCATCCGCGAGGAGATCGACGCACTCGAGGTGCTTGGCATCGATCCGATCCACCGACTGGTGGTCCCACGAGTGATCGCCTCGACGTTCGTGGCGTTGCTGCTCAACGGTGCGGTCATCACCATCGGTTTGGTTGGCGGCTTCATCTTCGGGGTGTACGTGCAGAACATCTCGGCAGGCGCCTACGTGTCGACGCTGACGCTGATCACCGGTCTACCCGAGGTGCTCATCTCGATCGTCAAGGCCATGACGTTCGGTCTGATCGCCGGCCTGGTCGGCTGCTACCGCGGGCTGACCGTGTCCGGTGGCGCCAAGGGCGTTGGCACCGCGGTCAACGAAACGCTGGTGTTGTGCGTGATCGCGCTGTTCGCGGTCAACGTGATCCTGACAACCATTGGCGTGCGGTTCGGAACGGGGCACTGACATGTCTACTTCGACCGTTCTGCGCTCCCGGTTCCCCCGCACCGTCGCCCGTGGCGAGAAGTTCGTCGGCTCGCCGGTGCGGTTCCTCGACAGCGTCGGGCACATCGCTTGGTTCGTCGTCACCGCGGTCGGGTCGATCGGGCACGCCTTCCGCTACTACCGCAAGGAAATGCTGCGCCTGATCGCCGAGATCGGGATGGGCACCGGCGCCATGGCCGTCATCGGCGGCACGGTCGCCATCGTTGGCTTCGTCACCCTCTCGGGTGGCTCGCTGATCGCCATCCAGGGTTTCGCGTCGCTCGGCAACATCGGTGTCGAGGCGTTCACCGGGTTCTTCGCCGCGCTCGTCAACGTGCGCATCGCGGCCCCGGTGCAGGCGGGTATCGCGTTGGCGTCAACGGTCGGGGCTGGTGCGACCGCGGAGCTGGGCGCGATGCGGATCAGCGAGGAGATCGACGCCCTCGAGGTGATGGGCATCAAGTCGATCTCGTATCTGGTGTCGACCCGGATCCTTGCCGGTTTCGTCGTCATCATCCCGCTGTACGCGATGGCGATCCTGATGTCGTTCGTGGCCGCGCAGGTGACCACCACGCTGTTCTACGGCCAGTCCAGCGGCACCTACGAGCACTACTTCAATACGTTCCTGCGCCCCGATGACGTGGCCTGGTCGTTCGTGCAGGCGATCATCATCTCGGTGATCGTCATGCTCAACCACTGCTACTACGGCTTCTACGCCAGTGGCGGTCCGGTCGGCGTCGGCGAGGCCGTCGGCCGGTCGATGCGCGCCTCCCTGATCGCGATCGTGCTGGTCGTCCTGTTCGCTTCGTTGGCGCTTTACGGCACCGACGCCAACTTCAACCTCACGGTGTAATCGATGACCGCCCCGGGCCAGGTGCAATTGCCGGTCAACACACCGAAGACACCGCCGTACAAACTGGCGGGTCTGGTCCTGCTGGTGATCACCGCCGTCATCGTCGCTCTCGTATGGGGCGAATTCCGAGGCACCTTCGCCAAGCCCGAGAAGCTGACGATGCTCTCGGCGCGGTCGGGTCTTTCGATGGATCCCGGGTCGAAGGTCACCTACAACGGCGTCGAGATCGGCCATGTGGCCACGGTCGAGGCGGTGGACGTCGGTGGTGTGCCCAAGGCCAGGGTGATGCTCGACGTCGACAAGAAGTTCGTCCACCTGATCCCACAGAACGTGGACGCCGAGATCAAGGCGACCACGGTGTTCGGCAACAAGTACGTCGCGTTCAGCTCGCCGAAGGACCCGTCGGCCGCACGCATCAAATCGGCCGACGTGATCGACGTGTCGACGGTGACGACGGAGTTCAACACGCTGTTCGAGACCGTGGTGTCGGTGGCGGAGAAGGTCGACCCGGTGAAGCTCAACCAGACGCTCACCGCGACCGCGCAGGCGCTCGACGGATTGGGTAACCGGTTCGGTCAGTCGATCGAGAACGGCAACGCGATCCTTGCCGACGTCAACCCACTCATGCCGCGGATCCGTGAGGACAACCAGCGGCTGGCCGATCTCGCCGAGGTGTACTCCAACGCCGCGCCCGACCTCTTCGACTCACTCGAGCACGCCGTCACCACGGCCCGCACGCTCAACGATCAACGGGGCAATCTCGACCAGGCGTTGATGTCCTCGGTCGGGTTCGGCAACACCGGTGGAGAGGTGTTCGAGCGCAGCGGTCCGTACCTGGTCCGCGGCGCAGCCGATCTCGTCACGACCAGCGCTCTGCTCGACGAGTACAGCCCGTCTCTGTTCTGCACCATCCGCAACCTCCACGACGCCGAACCCAAGATCGCCTCGTCGCTCGGCGGCAACGGTTACTCGCTGCGCACCCACTCCGAGATCCTCGGTGCGCCCAACCCGTACGTGTATCCCGACAACCTGCCGCGGGTCAACGCCCACGGCGGCCCCGAGGGGCAGCCTGGTTGCTGGCAGCCCGTGACCCGTGACCTCTGGCCGGGCCCGTACCTCGTGATGGACACCGGCGCCAGCGTCGCTCCTTACAACCACCTCGGACTCGGTCAACCGCTCGCCATCGAATACGTGTGGGGACGCCAAATCGGGGAGAACACGATCAACCCATGAGGATTACTGGTACAGCGATCAAGCTCGGCGCCTTCGCCCTGGTGCTGCTCATGTTCACCGCGGTCATCATCGTGGTGTTCGGGCAGCTGCGGTTCGACCGCACCACCGGGTACACGGCGATATTCAAGAACGCCAGTGGCCTTCGGTCCGGACAGTTCGTCCGCGCCTCCGGCGTGGAGGTCGGCAAGGTTTCGAACGTCGAGCTGATCGACGGCGGGACCAAGGCCAAGGTCGACTTCGCCGTCGACCGGTCGCTGCCGCTGTTCCAGGGCACCACCGCATCGGTCCGGTACCTGAACCTGATCGGTGACCGCTACCTCGAACTCAAGCGTGGCGACGACGAGAAGCGGCTGCCCGCAGGCGGCACCATCCCGATCGAGCGCACCCAGCCCGCGCTCGACTTGGACGCGCTGATCGGCGGGTTCCGGCCGCTGTTCCGGGCGCTCGATCCGGACAAGGTGAACAACATCGCCCAGTCGATCATCACGATCTTCCAGGGCCAGGGCGGCACCATCAACGACATCCTCGACCAGACCAGTGAGCTGACGTCGACGCTGGCCGACCGCGACCAGGCCATCGGCGAGGTGGTCCGCAACCTCAACACGGTGCTGGACACGACCGTCAAGCACCAGCAGCAGTTCGACGAGACCGTGCAGAACTTCGAGAAGCTGATTACCAGCTTGAAGAACCGCGCCGATCCGATCGCGACGTCGGTCGCCGACATCAGCGACGCTGCGGGCTCGGTCGCCGACCTGCTCGGCGACAACCGTCCGCTGCTGCAGAAGACCGTCACCCAACTCGAGGTCATCCAGCAGCCCCTCATCGACCAGAAGGATCAACTGAACGACATCATTAGTAGGCTGCCGACCGCGTTGAAGATCTTGGGGCGTGCAGGTGGCATCTACGGTGACTTCTTCAACTTCTATGTCTGCGACCTCACGCTGCGATTGAACGGACTGCAGCCCGGCGGACCCGTCCGCACGGTCAAGGTGTGGTCGCAGCCCTCTGGAAGGTGCACGCCGCAATGAGGACGCTGGAAGGATCGAACCGGGTCCACAACGGCATGATGGGAATCCTCATCCTGCTGCTCGTCGTGGGCGTCGGGCAGAGCTTTGCCAGCGTGCCGATGATCTTCGCGACGCCCAAGTACTACGCGCAGTTCACCGACACCGGTGGGCTCATCCCTGGCGACAAGGTCCAGATCGCGGGCGTGGACGTCGGCCTAGTGAAGTCCATGGACATCGACGGCGACAAGGTGGTCATCGGGTACTCGCTGAACGGCCAGAAGATCGGCAGCGAGAGCCGGGCCAACATCCGCACCGACACGATCCTTGGCCGCAAGAACCTCGAGATCGAACCGCGCGGCTCGAAGCCGTTGGACGCCAACGGAACTCTGCCACTCGGCCAGACCACCACGCCGTACCAGATCTACGACGCCTTCTTCGACCTCACCAAGGCGGCTTCGGGCTGGGACACCGACACGGTGAAGCAGTCGCTGAACGTGTTGTCGGAGACCATCGATCAGACCTCACCGCATCTGAGCGCTGCCCTCGATGGCGTCAAGCGCTTCTCCGACACCATCGGCAAGCGCGACGAGGACATCAAGACGCTGCTGGCCAACGCGAACAAGATCGCCGGCGTGCTCGGCAACCGCAGCG
This sequence comes from Mycobacterium sp. AZCC_0083, assembly GCF_014202335.1. Lineage (GTDB taxonomy): Bacteria > Actinomycetota > Actinomycetes > Mycobacteriales > Mycobacteriaceae > Mycobacterium. The sequence continues at coordinate 114,924 of NZ_JACHGP010000006.1, forward strand.
AGCAGATCAACCAGCTACTGGTCAACGCCAAGACGTTGTTGGGGGCGGTCAACGAGCGTTACTACGCGGTCAGCCAGCTGCTCGAACGCATTGGGAAGTTCTCGGCACAGCTCAAGGGCTTCATCGACGACAACCCGAACCTCAACAAGGTGCTCACCCAGCTGAACACGATCAGCGATGTCCTTGAGGCGCGCAAGTACGACCTGGTCGACGTGCTGTCGACCGCGAGCAAGTTCGCCGCGGCCCTCGGCGAGGCCATTGCGTCCGGTCCCTACTTCAAGGTCATGCTGGTAAACCTGTTGCCGTACTGGATCATTCAGCCGTGGGTCGATGCCGCATTCAAGAAGCGTGGCATCGATCCCGAGGAGTTCTGGCGCAACTCCGGCCTGCCTGCGTTCCGATTCCCCGATCCGAACGGCCAACGACAGGCCAACGGCGCCCCGCCTGCTGCGCCGACTCCGCTAGAGGGCACCCCGGAACATCCGGGTCCTGCCGTCCTCGCGGGCACGCCATGCTCCTACACCCCGCCCGCGGACGGTCTGCCGACGTCGGCCGACCCGCTGCCGTGCTCGCACCTGGACACGGGACCGTTCGGCAACAACCCGTACGGCGCCAACTACGGGGGGCAGGGGCCCGACGTTGTTGGGCTGCCGCCGAACCCGGCTGCGGCCGTGCCCACTCCCGGCGTCCCGAGCGCCGCGTTCCCCGGCGAGTTCCCGTCCTTCGTGCCAGGCATTCCGCCGCCGCCGTTCGCGCCTGGTCCGCCAGGAGCCAGGACGGTTCCGGCCACCCCGGGTCCGTCTGATCCCTACATCGCGCCCGGATCCCTGCAGGGTGACGGCACGTCGCCGCTGCCGCCGGCACTCGACGGACCGCCGCCGCCTCCCGGACCAGGCCCCAACGCGGGCCCGGCCGGCGCGCCGCCGCTACCAGGCAACCCGCCGTTCCTCCCCCCCGGATCACAGGGATAGGGGCACGAGATGTCGACCATCTTCAACATCCGCAACCTGCGGCTGCCTGCGCTGAGCCGCGCTTCGGTGATCATCGGAACGATCGTGGTGATCCTTGGCCTCATCGTCGCGACCGTCGGGTGGCAGTTCTACAAGAAGCTGACGACCAACACCGTCGTCGCCTACTTCCCCCAGACCCTGGCGCTCTACGCAGGTGACAAGGTCCAGATCATGGGCGTGCAAGTCGGCAAGATCGACTCGATCGAGCCGGCCGGCGACAAGATGAAGGTGACGTTCACCTACGCCTCCAAATACAAGGTGCCCGCCAACGTGACCGCGTCGGTGCTCAACCCGAGTCTGGTGGCCTCGCGCACCATCCAACTGGCGCCGCCCTACACCGGTGGACCGGAGCTGGAAGGCGGCGCCGTCATCCCGATCGACCGCACCCAGGTGCCGGTCGAGTACGACGAGCTGCGTGACTCGATCAACCGGATCCTCACCGATCTGGGCCCGACGAAGGAACAGCCCAAGGGCCCGTTCGGTGACGTGATCGAATCCTTCGCCGACGGTCTGAACGGCAAGGGCCAGCAGATCAACCAGACGCTCAACAGCCTGTCCGAGGCGCTCACCACCCTGAACCAGGGTCGCGGCGACTTCTTCGGCGTCGTGAAGAGCCTGGCGCTGTTCGTCAACGCGCTCTACAAGAGCGATCAGCAGTTCGTGGAGCTCAACGACGATCTCGCGAAGTTCACCAACGCGTTCACCAACACCGACCGGGAAGTGGCCACGGCCCTGCGGGACCTCAACCAGCTGCTGACCACCACGCGAGGCTTCCTCAACGAGAACGCCTCTGTGCTGACCGGCGACGTGAACAAGCTCGCCGACGTGACGAACGCGATCCTGCAGCCCGAGCCGCGCAACGGCCTCGAGACGACCTTGCACGTGTTCCCCAACCTGGCCGCCAACGCCGTGAACATCTCATCGCCCGTCGCGGGTGGCGTCGTCGGCTTGCCGGTGATCAACGACTTCGCCAACCCGATGCAGTTCCTGTGCAGCGCGATCCAGGCGGGCAGCCGCCTTGGCTACCAGGACTCCGCCGAACTGTGCGCGCAGTACCTCGGGCCGATCCTGGACGCGATCAAGTTCAACACCCTGCCGTTCGGCCTGAACATGCTCACCACCGCGATGACGCTGCCCAAGCAAATCGCGTACTCCGAGCCGCGGTTGCAGCCGCCTCCCGGCTACAAGGACACCACCGTGCCAGGGATCTGGTCGCGGGACACCTTGTTCTCGCACGGCAACCACGAGCCCGGCTGGGTCGTCGCGCCAGGCATGCAGGGAGTCGACGTGCAGCCGTTCACCCAGAACATGCTGACCCCGGAGTCGCTGTCCGAGCTGATGGGCGGACCCGACATCGTGGTGCCCCCCGCTCCGCCGACGTTCGGGGGGCCGCACCAGGCAGGTCCGCCGGACGCCTACACCGAGAACAGTCCGCTGCCACCGCCGTGGTACCCGCAGCCAGGACCGCCTCCCGGTCCCGCACCGGGGGTGGTCGCCGGTGATCCGTTGGGCGCCATCGCACCTCCGGACGCCGGGCCCGCACCCGCGGGGCCGCCGCTGCCCGCTGAGCAGGGGGCTGGGTAATGCTGAAGCGCTTGAAGTTGAGAACGGTCGCCCGGCGGGGTGGAGCACTGCTCGCCGCAGGGCTGATCCTGACCTCCTGCGGATGGAAGGGCATCGCGAACGTACCGATGCCGGGCGGTGTCGAAGGCGGCAAGAGCACCATGACGCTCTACGTTCAGATGCCGGATACGTTGGCGCTCAACGTCAACAGCCGGGTGCGGGTCGCCGACGTGTTCGTCGGCAGCGTCCGCGCCATCGAGCTGAAGAACTGGGTGGCCACGCTGACCCTTGACGTCCAGTCGGACCTCAAGCTGCCGTCCAACACCTTGGCGAAGATCGGCCAGACCTCACTGTTGGGTTCGCAGCACGTGGAACTCGACCCACCGAAGGACCCGTCTGCCCAGGTACTGAAGAACGGGGACACCATCCCCCTGCAGAACTCCTCGTCGTTCCCCACCACCGAGCGGGTGCTGGCGAGCATCGGCACCATCCTGACCGGTGGCGGCATCCCGAACCTCGAGACCATCCAGACCGAGATCAACAACATCTTGTCGGGTCGTGGGGATCAGATCCGCGAGTTCCTCGGCCGGTTGGACACCTTCACCCGTGAGTTGAACGCACAGCGCCAGGACATCGTCCGCGCCATCGATTCGACGAACCGGCTGCTGGCGATCGTCGCGCAGCGCAACGACACCCTGGATCGCGTACTGACCGAGTTCCCGCCGTTGATCAAGCACTTCGCCGACACCCGCGACCTGTTCGCCGACGCGGTCACCGCGCTGGGCCGGATCAGCAAGGCCGCCAACGACACGCTGTCGCAGGCGAATCCGGACATCCACACCAACTTGCAGAACCTGCAGAGGCCGCTCGTCCAACTGGGCAAGGCCGGGCCCTACGTGATCGGCGCGACGAAGTTGCTGTTCACGGCGCCGTTCAGCATCGAGAACGTGCCGAAGGTGGTCCGCGGCGACTACATCAACGTCTCGGGCAACATCGACCTGACGCTGTCGGCCATCGACAACGGGTTCCTCACGGGCACGGGTGTGTCGGGCATGCTGCGGGCACTCGAGCAGGCGTGGGGACGCGACCCGGCGACGATGATCCCGGATGTGCGGTTCACGCCGAACGCGCACAACGTGCCTGGTGGCCCGCTGGTCGAAAGAGGTGAGTGAGCCGTGCTGACCCGCTTCATCAAGATCCAACTGATCCTGTTCGTGATTCTGACGATGATCGCCCTGGTGGTGCTGGGCTGGTACTACCTCCGGCTACCGGCCCTTGCCGGTATCGGCCAGTACAAGCTGTATGCGAACCTGCCGAGGTCGGGCGGTTTGTACGCCACAGCCAACGTGACCTACCGCGGCACCGCCATCGGAAAGGTCAAATCCGTCGTGCCCACCGAAACGGGGGCACTCGCCGAGATGAGCATCGACAGCGACATCAGGATTCCGGCCGATGCGACGGCCAACGTGCACTCGGTGTCGGCGATCGGCGAGCAGTACCTGGACCTGGTGTCCACGGGCAACCCAGGCCAGTACCTCTCCGGGGGCGCCACCATCACCCAAAGCTCGGTGCCCAGTGAGGTCGGCCCCGCGCTGGACTCCGCGAACGCGGGCCTTGCAGTGTTGCCCAAGGACAAGATCGACTCCCTGCTGACCGAGACGTCGCAGGCAGTGGGCGGACTAGGTCCCGCGTTGCAGCGTCTCGTCGATTCGACGACCGCGATCGCCAGCGATTTCAAGGACAACCTCGGCCCGGTCAACGACATCGTCAACAACGCGACACCGATCCTGGACAGCCAGGTCAACTCGGGTGACGCCATCTCGCAGTGGGCGGCCAACCTGAACACCATCACGTCCCAGACGGCGGAGCAGGATCAGGCATTGCGGAGCGGGTTGCAGCAGGCTGCCCCCACGGCCGATCAGCTCAACGACGTGTTCGGCGGTGTGCGCGACTCACTGCCGCAGACGTTGGCGAACGTGGCGGTCGTCGCCGACATGCTCAAGCGGTACCACAAGGGACTCGAACAGACCTTGGTGATCCTGCCCCAGATCGGGACGATCGCCCAGACCGCCACCATCTTCGACGGTGAGGGTCTGCTGCACTTCGGCCTGTCGATCGGCCAGCCGCCACCATGTCTCACGGGGTTCCTGCCGGCATCGGAGTGGCGTTCACCGGCCGACACCAGCCTGGCGCCGCTGCCCGCGGCCACCTACTGCAAGATCCCGAAGGACTTCCAGGGCAACGTGGTTCGCGGTGCGCGCAACTATCCGTGTGCCGATGTACCAGGCAAGCGTGCGGCGTCGCCTGCTGAATGCCACAGCAACGAACCGTACGTTCCGCTGGGCACCAACCCGTGGTACGGGGACCCGAATCAGATCCTCACCTGCCCGGCCGCGGGCGCACGATGCGATCAGCCGGTGAAACCCGGCTACGTGATTCCGGCACCGTCGATCAACAACGGGATGAACCCACTGCCTGCCGACCAGTTGCCCGGAACGCCGCCACCGTCCAGCGACCCGCTCACCGCGCCAGGCCAGGGCAGCGTCGCATGCAGTGGCCAGCAGCCCAACCCGTGCATCTACACTCCGGCATCAGGTCCGGCGGCGATCTACAGCCCGTCCAGTGGTGAGGTCGTTGGACCCGACGGGACCAAGTATTCCGTGACCAATTCAAGCAAAACAGGAGACGACGGATGGAAGGAGATGCTGGCGCCAGCCAGCTGAACCCCACCGGAGTGCAGTCCGCGCAAGCGCGGCTCCAGCGAAGCGACCCGGGAGACGTGGTCGGAGGACAGGAAACCGAAGCACTGGATGACACCGACGCGCCGGATGATTCGGTCGCGACAGAACTAACGGAGCAAAGCGAGGACGCAGAGCCTGCGGATTCGGGTGAGCAGGATGCCGTGACACGGCGTCCCGAGCATCTGGGCCGGGGATGGTTCGCCGCGATCTGTGCGGTGTTGTTGCTCCTGACCGCCGGCGTCGGCGTTGGTGGATACCTCGCGCTGCGGTCCCATGATCAGAGCGAGGCGATCGCCCGCGATGACGCCGTCGCCTTGGAACGCGCAAAGGAATGCGTCGCGGCGACGCAGGCTCCCGACACCGCGGCGATGGCGGCCAGCCAGACGAAGATCCTCGAGTGCTCGACCGGCGACTTCGCCGTACAGGCCAACTTGTTCGCCGGAATGCTGGTCGACGCCTATCAGGTGGCCAGCGTGAATGTGAAGGTGTCCGACCTGCGGGCCGCCGTGGAACGGCACAACCCCGACGATTCGGTTGACGTGCTGGTGGCGGTTCGTGTCAAGGTGACCAACTCTCAGGCGGCCGATCAGGAGCAGGGCTACAGGTTGCGGGTGCAGATGGCCCCGGCCGACGGTACCTACAAGGTCGCCAAGCTGGACCAGGTCACATCGTGACCGCACTGCTCGAGGCGACGACGGAGTCACTGGCTACGGATCAGGAGACGATCCGCTACGCCTCATGGCCCGCGCGCGCAGGGGCACTGGCGGTGGACGTGCTGCCCGGCGTAGCCGTGATCGCGACGATGTGGCTGCTCGGTCTGACCACATCGCAGTGGAGCTGGCTGTGGTGGGTGTACGTGGTGGTCGTCGTGTTGACCTTCATCGCGACGGTGGTGAACAGATGGTTGCTACCGGTTCTGACCGGCTGGAGCCTTGGCCGCGCATTGTTCGGCATCCGCGTCGTGACCCGGTCCGGCGCTAAGGCAGGGATCGCTCGATTGCTGCTGCGCGATGTCGCTCACCTGCTGGACACGGCGAGCCTGTTCGTCGGATGGCTGTGGCCTCTGTGGGACGGCCGGAACCGGACCTTCGCGGACCTCCTGCTGCGCACCGAGGCAAGGACCGTCGAACCCGCGAAGGGCACCGTCCGCCGGACTGCAGGCATCGTGTTCCTGGTGGCCGCGTTGCTATGCGTAGCGGGCAGTGGGTTGGGCTATCAGACGGTGTACCGGCACGATCGCGCCGTCGAGAAGACGCGCACGGAGATCGCCGAGCAGGGTCCCCGGATGGTCGAGCAGATGCTGAGCTACGGCAGCGCAACGCTGAAGGACGACTTCGCCAGGGCACAGTCACTGGCCACCGACGGGTACCGGTCGCAGTTGATCAACCAGCAGGAGGCCGTCCAGAAGGCGGGGGTTACCGCCAACGAATACTGGGCCGTGAGCAGCGCGGTGCTGTCCGCGTCGCCGAATCAGGCCGCGATGTTGGTGGCGCTACAAGGACAGCGAGGGGCCGACGCGCAGAGCTTGAAGTTCATCACCGCGACCGTCCGGGTGGACTTCGAGCGATCCGGCGACGGCCATTGGCGCGTCGCGAACCTGACCGTCCTGAAGAAGCCCATCACGAACGAGCCTGCCAAATGAGCCCGCGCAGGCAGGTCGACACCGCCGACCACGAGTACTTCACGGCCCCGCCGCCGAAACCGCCACTGCGATGGGGCCTTCCGCTGGCGACCACGCTGGCCGTCCTCGTCGTCGCGGTGGCGCTCGCCGCGAGCATCTTCATGGCGGTGGGCCACGAGAGCTATCGCCGCACCCAGGTTCGAGACGCGTCCGCACTCGACTACGTGCGCGGCTTCATGACCAGCTACACGTCGCTGGACCCGTTCCACGCCAACGACTATGCGGACCGCATCCTTGCGCAGGGCACCGGCGACTTCGCGAAGTCGTTCAAGGAGAAGATGAACGAGATCATCGTGCAGGTGGCGCGGGCAGAACCCACCACCGGCACCGTTCTCGAGGCCGGCGTCCAGCGCTGGAATGACAACGGCGGTGCCGACGTGCTGGTGGCGACGAAGATCAGCACCACGGGTCCGGACGGAAAGTCCACCATCGAGAGCGGCAATCGCTGGGTGGTCACGACGATCGAGGAAGGACAGCAGTGGAAGATCAGCCAACTGATTCAGGTGATCTGACCACCGACGCCGCCGCCCCAGTGCCGCAGGGGAAGTCGGCGCGCACGCGTCACCGCCTGCCGAGGCAGAAGCTGCGGCAGGAGGGGCAGGATGGCACCACGGAGGAGAGCACGGAGGAGGCCACTGAGGTGGTCGCCGAGGCCGAAGCCGAGGTCGAAACAGAGGCCGCCGACACCGAGATCGCCGAACCAGAAACCGCCGTCGTCGAACCCGCCGCGCCGCGCCGCCGATTTCGGTGGCGCCGGTCGAAGACGGTCGAGCAGCCGATCGCGGCGGAGAGCGAAATAACCGAATCCTTCGTCGAAGTACCCGAATCCAGCACGGAGACAACGGAACCCGAGACCAAGGCTGCCGAGGACACCGAGTCCGCCGAGGACACCGAGGTATCAGGCGCGTCCGGCGAGGAGCCCGACGAGCAGGCGGAACCCGAGGAGCCACCCGTTCTGGTGCCACACCGGACCGCAGGCCTGGCGCTCAAGGTCACGGCGATCGTCGCAGGCATCCTGTTCGTCGGAGCGGCCGCGTTCGCAGGCTCGACGATGCAGCCCTACCTTGCCGATCGGGCGGCAGCGCAAACCAAGTTCGAGATCGCCGAGACGGCGGCGAAAGCCATCACGACGTTGTGGACCTATACCCCCGAGGACATGGACGGGCTGCCCGACCGCGCGGGCAAGTTCCTCTCGGGTGACTTCGCTTCCGAGTACCGCCGTTACATCGACGCCATCGTCGAGACAAACAAGCAGGCTCAGGTCACCAACAACACGCAGGTGCTCGGTGCGGCAGTGGAGTCGCTGGCACCGACGGAGGCGTCCGCGATCGTGTACACGAACTCGGTCGCCACCAGTCCGGTGACGAAGGGCATCCCGTCGCTGCGGTATCTGTCCTACCGGCTGACGATGGAGCTGCGGAATCGCGAGTGGCTGATCACCAAGATGACGGCGGTCACGTCGCTGGACCTGACGCCCAAGCTCTAGCGCCGCCATGGCAGTTGAATCGCCTGTGTCCCAACGGATGACGGTCGTCGCGCTGATGCTGCTGACGTTCGCCACCGGGCTCGTCGACGCCATCAGCGTGCTGGTGCTCGGCCACGTCTTCGTCGCAAATATGACGGGAAACGTGATCTTCCTTGGCTTCTGGTTCGTGGAGCACACCGTCGTCGACCTGACCGCCGCCGTCGTCGCATTCGTCAGCTTCGTCGCAGGCACGGTGCTCGGCGGACGACTTGCGCGCCACCTCGACACCGAGGTGCGCCGCTGGCTGACGGTCGCGCTCGGCATCGAGGTGCTGATCTTGACGACCCTGTCGATCCTGGCAGGCACCGGCGTGTTGGCCTATCAGGGCTACGACCGGCTCATCATCATCGCCGGACTCGCCGTCAGCTTCGGCAGCCAGAACGCGGCGGCCAGGCAGTTCGGCATCCAGGAACTCAGCACCACCGTCCTGACGCAGACCATCGTGGGCATCGGGTTCGACAGCCGACTCGCAGGCGGCACCGGACAGCGGGAGAAGCTCCGCTACGGGGTGGTCCTGACGATGCTCGGGGGCGCGGTCGTCGGTGCCACCATGACGCGGTTCACCGTGTCACCGGTGATCGGACTGGCCGCCGTCGTGGTCGCCGTCAGCGCCGCGATCTTCAGGTTCGGTCCCGCTCGGGTCCCCACGGACCACGGTTAGCCTGAGTCATGCCATCTGTACTCGTCACCGGCGCTGGCCGGGGCATAGGTCGGTCGATCGCCGAGCACCTCGCGGGTCGTGACTGGGATGTGATCGCCGGGGTGCGCAGCGAGACGGCCGCCGCTGCGGTGACCGCGGCCAATCCACGCCGGATCAAGGCCGTCATTCTCGACGTGACCAATGATGCGCACATCGCCGAACTCTCCGAATCGCTGCCAGCACGTCTCGACGGCATCGTGAACAACGCAGGCATCGCCGTCGGCGGGCCGATCGAGGCCGTTGGTACCGATGACTGGCGAAGGCAGTTGGAGGTCAACGTCATCGGGCAGCTGGCCGTGACGCGCGCGGTGCTGCCACGGCTGCGGGCGTCGCACGGCAGGATCGTGTTCATCTCGAGCGTCAACGGCAGGCTGTCGATGCCGATGGTCGGGCCGTACTGCGCATCGAAGTTCGCGCTGGAGGCCGCCGCCGACGCGCTGCGAATGGAGCTGCGGCCGTGGCACATTCCGGTGGTGATCGTCGAACCCGCGCAGACCGACACCGACATGTGGCGAACGGCCGACACCATGGTCGAAGAGGCCGAGGCCGCGCTGACGCCCGACCAGCGCGCCTTGTACGCAAGGCACATCGCTGGCATGAAGAAGATGGTCCCCATGGCGCAACGGATGGCGGTGGATCCCGCCAAGGTGTCTGCCGTGGTCGAGACGTCGCTCACCACGCGACGGCCACGCGCTCGCTACGTCGTCGGCGCCGGCCCCAAGGCCCAGGTGATCCTGATGGCCAACCTGCCCGCCGCCGTTCGCGACCTGGTGCTGCGCAAGGTCTCCGGACAGCCGTAGTCAGAATCCGTGCAGGTCTTCGTCAAGCGTGCGCCCGCGGCACCGCCAGGCTTCTTCGCGTGCGAAGTCGCGGGTCTGAGGTGGCTCGCGGCGGCGCAGGGCGGAGCGGCCTGCGCGCGGGTCATCGGTCACGACGAAACGAGTCTGACGCTGGAGCGGCTGAGCTCGGTGGCGCCCGACCGCGCAACAGCCCACCGATTCGGTGCAACGCTGGCCAACACCCACGATGCCGGTGCCACGGCGTTCGGTGCGCCGCCCGACGGCTGGACCGGACCCGGGTTCTTCGGTCCGCTGCACCAGCCGCTGCCGATGTCGCTGACCGGCCACCGGACGTGGGGCGCCTTCTACGCGACCGAACGTCTCGCGCCGATGGCCGAACTGGCCGCGCCACGGTTGGGTGCGGACGTTAGCGCTGACGTCGAGGCGGTGATCTCGAGGTGCAGCCGGGGGGATTTCGACGACGACGACCGGCCTGCACGACTGCACGGCGACCTGTGGAGTGGCAACGTCATGTGGACCGCCGACGGCGTGGTCCTGATCGATCCCGCCGCGCACGGTGGCCATCGCGAGACCGACCTAGCAATGTTGGCGCTGTTCGGTTGTCCCTTCCTCGACACCGTGATCGACGGCTACCAGGAGCGACGGCGGCTACGGCCTGGCTGGCGTCTACGAACCGGGCTGCACCAGCTGTACCCGTTGCTGGCGCACGTCGTGCTGTTCGGCGCAGGCTACGCCGCGCAGGCCGGTTCAGCCGCCAGCACCGCGCTCACTGCCTCCTAATTGACGGAAACGTCATGAGTTGGCCCAGCTCAGGCCGAGCCCGCAGCGCAGGTGGCCGCTATCGTAAAGATAATGAGTACATCTAATCGAAATACGAAGAGCGCTGCCAGTGATGTTTGCGGGACGCAAGGCCGTCGAACCTCGTTGTGGCGGCGCTGATCCCGGCGACACGGGAGCTGCACGTACTTGCGATGGGAATTTGCCAGCAATTTCTAGTATTGGCGCCTGCGTAAATGTTAACGTCCACGTAAGTGGGCGACACGTTCGGGGAAAGGACTGGTCGGATGGCCGGCAGGCATCGCAAAATCGGCGCAAGGGCGAGGCGGGTCGCCATGCTGAGCGCGGCTACCGCAACGGCGAGCGCGATGACCGTCGGCATCGCCGCACCGCCAGCAACGGTCCACTCGGAAGTCGTCCAAACACCAGTCGACCTCGCGGCCGCCATCAGGTTGCTGCCAAACCACGATCAGGTGCCCGACCTCACCGGAGGCCTTGGCAGCCAGATCTACGGCGGCGGGCAGGCCCTCACCGACCAGATCTCCAGAGCCGTGATCAACGGGATCAACCTGACCGGCCTGGCGCAGGCGGTCGGCATCGATCCCAAGCACCTGCTCCAGACCTTGCTCGCCGATCTCCCGGCGAACCTGCTTCCGGGGATCCTGGCCGCCCTCTCGCTCGACCTTCCGATCCTGGGGCCGGCGCTCGGGCAACTGACGGGCGGGGACCTTGGGCTCCTCACCGGCATCCTGAACCTGCTCGGCATAACCCAGATTGCGGACGGCACCCTGACGGGACTCCTGGCCCTGCTGGGGCTGGATCTAGCCGATCCGCTCAACCTCGCGGGTCTTGCCGTGCCCGGCCTCAACGTGGTCACCACGGGTGACATATTCACCGGGCTCAAGCTGCTCGGCCTCGACCTCGGATGGCTGCCTGCCACGCCGAACGGAGTGGCCAATGAGATCAACAACACCCCCTACCTCAAGCTTGGCGTCGACGGCGTGCTCGACCTGGTGCTCGACAAGCTGGAGAACAGCGGGCTTCCCATCCCCGTGATAGGGCCCCTCATCACTCAGCTGGCCGCATTGATCGGTCGCATCACCGATCCACTGACCAGCAATCTCCCCGACGTCATCGACCTGCGCGTCATTCCCACCGTCGGGAGCGGATTGGGCGCATTCGCCGCCGCAACGGCCTACCAGCAGGTGCTGGATCAACTGAAGTACCAGCCGGGTGGCTCGGCGTACGCCGGCCTCGACCCGCTGGTCGGCAGCCTGACGATCCTCCCGCTGATACTGATCAACAACCCGGCGCGCCCCGATGGCGGCGCCTTCGCCCGGTTCGGGGCACTGGCGTCGTTGTTCGGCATCAACACCGTGAACCCGACCACCCAGGTGACCAACGACGGGACGGGCGTTCCCGTACTCGGCACCGGCATCGAGTTGGGTGCGGCGAACGTGCTGCCGATCCTGATCGATGCGACCTACGAGTACCAGCCGCTGTCGGACCTGGCGTCCTGGCCGAATCCGTTCACGCTCGCGAACAACCTCGCGGCCGGGTTGTTGCCCACCTACATGCTTCGCGGGTTGAGCCTCGACAATCTTGGCGACCAGATCCTCGGTCAGGTCGACGATTTGGTCAAGGACGCTCTGGACCTGAACAAGCCGTTGTCGCTCAACGTGTACGTCACGCTGCACTCGGCGACATCGCCGATGCTGGAGCCGCTGTACCTGGCCTCCGACTTCCTGAACATCGTGGGTCTCTCGCCGCTGGCGGCCATCCCCATGAAGCTGGCGAATGCGCTTGGCCCGGCGCTGAACACGCTGATCAACATCGGCTACGCCAACGTGGTCCAGAACCCCGACGGCACCTATACCCGGGACTTCACCAACGCAGGCACGGAGACGCCGTTCTTCTCCTTCGCCAACATCGACTACGGTCGGGTGCTCGGGGACGTCATCAACCAGCTGGTTGGCGGCTTCACCAAGGAGTTCTTCAGCGCCAACCCGACGCCGAACACCCCGAACGTGCTCTCCAACCTGCTCAACGGGCTGCTCAGTGGTGGGCTCGGGAGCATCCTGCCCGGCGGCGCGCCTGCGGCCGGTGGCTCGGGAGCGACGAATCCGCTCGGCGGCCTCGGCGACATCCTCGGTGGACTTGGTGGGCTGCTCGGCGGACTCCTCGGTGGACTCGGCATTGGTGCAGCTGCGGCCCCGCTGGCCACGTCGAACCTGACGGCTTCCTCGATCCCCGAGGCGAACGCTGCGTTCTCCCGGCTGTCGATCTCCGGCGGAGCGACCGACGAAACTGTCACTCCGGCAGCCGATTCCGAGAAGACTGCCACCACCGACGCCGCAGGCGAGACAGTCAAGGACCCGACCGCCACCACGGAGGAGACGGTCAAGGACCCGACCGCCACCACGGAGGCGACGGTCAAGGATCCGACGGTGGTCGAGAAGCCGACCACCGACACCGAAACCACTGCCACCGAACCCGTCACCACGCCGGCTGCGGAAGACACCGTCACCAAGCCGGTCGAGAAGCCAGCGTCGACGGAATCCGAAGCGGGAACCGATGGTTCGCTGGGTCCGAAGCATGCGAAGCCCGACACCGATGCGCCTCCGGCCGCCAAGGACTCGACGCCGAAGCACGCCAAGGCCGACGAGGACGGCAAGCCCGGCGCCGATACGTCGAGCAGCACCGACAAGACGCCCAAGAAGGACAAGCCGTCGCTCAACGTGGTGCGCAACAGCCCCAACGCGTCCACCGACGCCAAGCCCGGCGAGAAGACGGGCGCGTCCGAGAGCGGCAAGAAGGACGAAGGCGCGAAGAAGGATGAACCCGCCGGTGCCGCAGCGTCGAGCGCCGGATCATCGAGCGCAGCATCGTCGAGCGGCTCGTCGGCGGGTGGCTCCTCGAGCAACGCGGCCTGAGGCGTTAGGCGAAGGCCAGCCAGCTTGGTAGCGCGCGCTCGCGCGAGTCGCACAGCACCTGGTAGGTGTCGCAGGAGCCCTTGGGCACCCCGGCGCCCGCCCACATGCCGCCGGCCTCGCGCCGCAGCACGATCGCCGACGAACCGCCACCGTCCAGCAGGATCGCGGAGTCGCTGCCCAACCCGCGGAACAGGTCCTGGAGCTGGTCGGGGGTGTAGCTTCCGCCCTGGAAGACGTACATCTCGTCCTTCTGCCTGGCGTAGGCGATCGCGGTACGGGCCGCGCTAGGGCCAGGGTCGTTCATCTGCCCGGTGTCGCCCGGCGCCAGCAAGCCGAGACCGCTGACCGCGACGAACCGCGTGCCCTTGTCCATCAGATCCTGGATCACGGGGGAGGCGGCGTCGTAGTCGTTGGTCGACTTCGGCGGAATGACGAAGGGCACGCCCGCGACGGGAAGGATCATGGTCGTCAACGCCGACCAGGTCTCGTCGCCTCCGGACAGGCCCTGCTTCCCGGCGTAGGCGATGGTGCCGGTGACGGCGGCGTTGGCGCGGCCCTGGCCGCGCGTGGTGTCGACGTATGCCCCAAGCGGTGAACTGCAGCCGGTCGTCTTCCAGGAGCCGCCCTTCTGTCCGCGTACGTCGAAGAAGTTGGCGTTGATCGCAATCGTGGGCGACCCGAGCGCATTCCAGGCCTGCAGCGGCGTGTAGACCTCCGAGGCCTGCCAGAGCCCCTCGCTGGTACGCGCGCCTGCGGTCCGTTCGCAGCGGGATTGGTAGCCGGAGTGCGAGTCGACGAGGAGCCGGGGAGTTAGCCGTTGTGACGCGGACTTGATGATCATCAAGTGCCCGCCGCTGCTCATCTCGTACCAGGAGCCGCCGGCGTTGAGCATCGGTGCGGCGTTGCCACCGCCGAAGTTGTAGACCAGGTACTGACCGCGGGTTGCCGCAATGGCATTCGCGAGGAGTTCGCGACCGTCGGCCGCCCGCGCGGTGGGGGCTCCCATCGTCGTTGCCAGGACGGCGCACAGCGCCAACGTCGTCGCGCACGCGCCGAACCGTCGAAACTTTGCGGCAGTCTTCGGCACTGTCGTCCCTTCGGCTGATCCCTACCCGATGAGAACACAATATTCACAGTTAACTCACTGTCAACTTTCATCACAGCCGCATCACGATCGCGCAACAGACGAATTGCGTTGCCCGCGAAGTTGTTTGCTACTGCTGCACGCGTGTGTCAGCGCCCGGGTGGGGCCAGCCGATAGATCGCGTCGGCGTAGTCATCGGTGATGTACACCGAGCCGTCCGGGCCGAGGACTGCGGCGACCGGGCGACCCCACCGTGAACCGTCGGAGGCCTGGAAGCCGCCGACCAGGGTCTGCTGATCGCCGAGACCGCCATTGCGCCAGGGGAAGAACGACACCTCGGGTGCGCGCGGGGGCTGACGGTTCCACGACCCGTGCACGCCAACCAGAGCACCGTGGGAATAGGGCTCCGGCAGAGTGCCGTCGACGAAGCTCAAACCCAGCGGCGCGGAGTGCGCGCCGAGGCTCTGCTCGATCGGAGGAAGCGCGGAGCAATCGAGCTTGCTGCCGTCCGCGTTGGTCTGGACGTCGCGGATCAGAGGGAGGTTGGCCGGACCGCCATCGGGATTGCAGTACGGCCAACCCAATTCGCGGCTCGGAGTCAGCCTGGCGACCGACTCCGGAGGGCGTTCGTCGACGTAGTCGGGCACCACCTGGCCGTAGGACGGGCCCTGGTCGGGGACGGGGACGTTGTCGCGGTTGTTGACCGCCGCCCACAGCGTGCCGTCCGGTGCGAACGCCAGGCCGGTGCCGTTGCGCACGCCCGTGGTGAAGGGCTGGGCAGGGCCGCCGCCGGGAGGCACCCGCATGATGGTTGCGCGCGGCGGGGTCGCGGTGCGGTCACCGGCGGACACGTTTCCGGTCGACCCGATCGAGAAGTACACGGCGCCATCGGGTCCCACGGCGACGCTCTTCAACGCATGCGAGTAGGCGCCACCCAGATCTGCGCTCCGCGCGTCGGGCAGGCCCGACGCGACGATGGTCGGGTTGGTCGCGTTCCCGTCGGCATAGTCGTACGCATCCACCTGGTCGCTCTCGGCGACGTAGAGCGTCGAACCCGAGAACGTCAGCCCGTGCGGCTGGTCAAGGCCCTCGAGGAGCAGATTGACCCGCGGACCCACGCCCGTAGGCTGCAGTCGGATCACCTGCCCGGTGCTCGGCACCGACACCAACAGGTTGCCGTCTGGAGTCCACGCCGCGAGCCGCGGCTTCGGTATGCGGGCCCACACGGACAGCGTCCAACCCTTGGGCACCAGCGCCTTTCGCGGTTCGTCGAACGGTCGCGCCGCGAGCTCGTCGGGCACCTGGACGGTGACCTCCTCGAGGCCAACCTCGGCGGGCGGGCGCGTGGTCGACGCGGGGGTGGGCGTTGGGCCCGACGAACACGCCGCGAGCAGCACGCCGATCAGACCGACGGCCACGCTCGCTCGAAGGTGGTTACGCCGCAGCCAAACCCGCATGCATCTCCCAGACCAGGATCTCGGATGGTGCCGTCGCGGTCACCCGCTGGCCACCGGACGCAGTGAACCTGACGGCGTCGCCCTCGGACAGCGGGCCTGCCGCTTCCAGGGTGACCTCGCCGCGGGGCACGAACAGGTGCAGATAGGGAGCGTGAGGTAGCTCGATGCTCTGTCCGGGTTGCAGGCGCGCACCGCGCAGGGCGGCGTAGCGGTTGCGGATCGTGATCGCAGCGTCGTCGGCGTATTCGGGCATGCCGGAGGCAATGGTCACCAAGCCGCCGCGGAGCAACTCGTCGTCGATCTCGAGCTGTTGATAGCCGGGGGTGGCGCCGGACTCGTCGGGAACCACCCACATCTGTACGAAATGCACGGGCTCCTGGTGGGTTTCGTCACCGGTGAGCGTCCACGAGTCATTCTTCTCGGAGTGCAGGATCCCGCTCCCGGCAGACATCCGCTGCGCCAGACCGGGATAGATGACACCGGAGTGGCCGGTGGAGTCCTGGTGCACCAGCGACCCGCGCAGCACCCAGGTGACGATCTCCATGTCGCGGTGCGGATGAGTATCAAATCCGGTACCCGGTGCCACCCGGTCGTCGTTGTTCACCAGCAGCAGCCCGTGGTGGGTGTTGGTGGGGTCATAGCTCGCGCCGAACGAGAACGAGTGCTTGGAATCCAGCCACGAGATCTTCGTGGCGGCGCGATCCGTTGCACGCCTGATGTCGATGGTTTCGGTGCTGGTCATGGGTCGTGACTCCTCGGGAGGTCTTCGCCAGCCTAGGTGGCAGGCACTGGACAAGACAACATAGATGATGTGTCATATATTTCGTGTGGCTGTCAGCGGATGAGCAACGGGTGTGGCGCAACTACCTGACGATGACGGCACGCCTGCAGTCGGCGATGAGCCGACAGCTGCAGGCCGATTGCGGGCTCTCGCTGGCGGACTACGACGTGCTGGTCGCACTGGAGGAACAGCGGGGGTGCCGGATCGCTGAGCTGGGCGAGCGACTGGGGTGGGAGCAGAGTCGACTCTCGCACCAGTTGAGCCGGATGCGGGCGCGTGGACTGGTCGTGCGCAGCGGCGCCGCGGACGACCGCCGGGCGGCCACCGTCGACCTCACCGACGACGGCCGTGCGGCGCTGACGTCAGCCGCCCCGGGTCACGCCGAATTGGTCAGGGACGTCGTGTTCAAGGGGGCGAGCGCCGCCCAGTTGCGCGCGCTGGACACGTGGACATCGCAGGTCCTGGCACGGCTGGGGCAGTCTCCTGCTTAATCTGTCCACGTGGACATCAATGGAGCTAGCGCAATCGTCACAGGTGGGGCATCCGGCATCGGAGCGGCCTCGGCACGTCAGTTGGCCGACCGGGGCGCACGCGTCGTCGTCGCCGACCTTCAGGCCGAACGCGGCGAGGCGCTCGCCAAGGAGATCGGTGGCGTGTTCGTCACGGTCGACGTCACCAACACCGAGCAGATCGAGGACGCCGTCAACACCGCGGTCGACCTCGGACCGTTGCGGGCCCTGGTGAACTCGGCGGGCATCGGCTGGGCCCAGCGCACCATCGGTAAGGACGGCGAGTTCGCCTCGGCGCACAACCTCGATGCCTACAAGAAGGTGCTCGCCATCAACCTGGTCGGCACCTTCGACTGCATCCGGATCGCCGCCACCGCCATGAGCCGGTTCGATCCGACCGATACCGGTGAGCGCGGCGCGATCGTCAACATGACCAGCGTCGCTGCATTCGACGGTCAGATCGGGCAGGCCGCGTACTCGTCGTCCAAGGGCGGCGTCGTCGGCCTGACGCTTCCGGTCGCTCGCGACCTGTCGGCGGTCGGCATCCGCGTCAACACCGTCGCCCCCGGTCTCATCGACACCCCGATTTACGGCGAGGGGGAGGCGTCGGAGGCGTTCAAGGCCAAGCTCGGTGAGTCCGTGCTGTTCCCGCACCGCCTCGGCAAGCCAGAGGAATTGGCCTCGATGGTCGTCGAGCTGATCACCAACTCCTACATGAACGCCGAGGTCGTCCGCGTGGACGGCGGCATCCGGATGCCGCCGAAGTAGGGCGCTACCAGTCCGACTCGTCGAACTTGATGACGCCGCGGATGTTCTTGCCGTCCAGCATGTCCTGGTAGCCGTCGTTGATGTTGTCCAGCGAGTAGGTGCTGGTCACCATCTCGTCGATCTTCAGCAGGCCCGCCTTGTACAGGCCGACCAGCTTCGGCGTCTCGATGTGCGAGCTGCCGCCGCCGAAGATGTTGCCCTTCAACGTCTTCTGCATCATCGTGAAGAGGAACAGGTTGAGTTTGACGTCGAAGTCCATCATCGAGCCCATGCCCGTGACCACGCAGGTGCCGGTCTTGGTGGTCAGCGTCATCGCCTCTTCGATGTACTCGCCGCGCATCTCGCCCACGGTGATGATGGTCTTGTCGGCCATCACGCCGTGGGTGACGTCGATGATCGGGCCGATGGCCTCGGCCATGGACGGGTAGACGTGCGTTGCGCCGAACTTGATCGCCTGGTCGCGCTTCCACTCGTTGGGGTCGATCGCGATGACGTTGCGGGCGCCGGAGATCACGGCACCCTGCAGCGCGCTCATGCCGATGCCACCCACGCCGACGATCACGACGGTCTCGCCGGGCTGAACGTCGGCCACGTTGGTGGCCGAGCCGAAGCCGGTGGGCACCGCGCAGCCCATGATGGCCGCGGATTCGAACGGCACGTCGGAGTCGATCTTCACCACGGAGTCCTTGTGCACCGTCATGTACGGCGCGAAGGTGCCGAGGAGGTTCATCGGCGACACCTCGTGCGTGCCGGCGTGCACGCGCGACGTCCCGTCGGCGATGGCCTTGCCGCCGAGCAGCAGCGCGCCCCGGTCGCACAGCGAGCGGTAGCCCTTGAGGCAGGACGGACACTGCCCGCACGCGGGGATGAAGGCGAGGATGACGTGATCGCCCTCCTCGATGCCCGTGACGTTCTTGCCGACCTTGGTCACCACGCCCGCACCCTCGTGTCCGCCGAGCGCAGGCAGACCGATCGGCGTGGCGCCGGTGGTCAGGTGATAGTCGGAGTGGCACATGCCTGCGGCGTGCATCTTGATCTGCACTTCATCGGCGACCGGATCGCCGAGATCGATCTCGTCGACCTTGAACGGTGAGTTGAGTTCCCACAGCAGAGCACCCTTGGTCTTCATGGCGGCGATCATAGAACACGTTCCAGAAAGCGCAATCGAGAGGCCTTCTACCAGTGGTTATGGGTAGTCAGAACGTCTCGTTCCGTGTCCGCGCCTGACTGGGGCGAGCGAAGCGGCGGGGGGTACGTACGCGCGTCTAGTCGACCGCGCTAGCGTGATCGCGTGCCCTCCGTCGTGATTCGGGTCGCGGCCATCGTCGCCGTCGTGACCATGGTCCTCGGCGGGTGCTCTGGGGACCGCGGCAGCCAGCCCAGCGCGGGGCCATGGGCGTCGGACCCGGGTCGCGGACCATGCGCGGTGACCAAACAGGAGAACGTCCCCGCGACCATGCGCGACGGCACCGTTCTGCGTGCCGACGTCTACCGGCCGCAAGGCCAAGACGGTGTTCCGGTGATCCTGATGCGCACCCAGTACGGCAAGACCAGCGCGCAGGCCGGGTCCCGCTACCAGTCGCCTGACTGGTTTGCGTCGCAGTGTTATCTCGTTGTCGTGCAGGATATTCGGGGGCAGGGCACGTCGAGCGGCACGTTCAGTGAGTTCACCCATGAGCAGACCGACGGTTACGACTCCGTCGAATGGGCGGCGGCGTTGCCCGGTTCGAACGGCAAGGTCGGCATGTATGGCTCCTCCTATGTGGGCGCCACACAGTGGCTTGCCGCCGTCACCGCCCCGCCACATCTCGTCACCATCGTTCCGGCGAACACCGCATCGGATTACTACGACGGCTGGACGTACGAGGGTGGCGAGTTCCGCTTGGCCTTCGTGCTGCCGTGGGCCATCGAGTCGATCGCCACGACTGCCGCCAAGAACCGCAACGACCAAGCGACCGTCCACGAACTCGCCTCTGCCGCAGCCGATCCCACCAGGTGGCTCGACTTCCGTCCGTTCAAGGACCTACCACCGATGCAACCGGACAACCCGGCCGTCGCGCCGTGGTACTTCGACTGGATCCGGCACTCGACGCGCGACGACTTCTGGCGGCAGTTCAGCATCCGGGACCGGTACCAGTCGGTGACGGTGCCAGTGCTGCACTTCGAAGGCTGGTACGACGCCTTCTTGGCCGGCGGTGTCGACAACTTCGCAGGCATGGTGGCTCACGGCGCGAACGCCAACGCCCGCGCCAATCAGCGCCTGGTCATCGGACCGTGGGACCACGTCGACTGGGGCAGACCCGAATCAGAACCCGCGCCGATGCTCAAGGCGATCGGCCCCGTCGCGAACAGCCCGATCAAAGGACTGATGCTCGACTGGTACGACCACTTCCTCAAGGGCAAGGACAACGGCACGGACGACGGCACCAAGGCATCCGCGGGCACACCACGGGTGGACTACTTCCTGATGGGTGCCAACGTCTGGAAGACCGCAACGGGCTGGCCACTGCCGCAGACCAAGCCGACGGCCTACTACCTGTCCGGACCGGGTGGCATTGCCGATCGCAAGGGCCAACTGGTCGAGGCTCCCCCTGGGGCGGAGTCACCCGACGTCTACACCTACGACCCGAACTTCCCCGCGCCGAGCCTCGGCGGGCACTCCTGCTGTGGCCCACAGTCCGGCCCCCAAGGTCCCTACGACCAGAACCCCGTCGAGCAGCGTTCCGACGTCCTCGTCTACAGCAGCGCTCCGTTGCCGCACGACACCGAGATCACCGGACCCACCACGGTGAACCTGTGGGCCCAGTCAACGGCTCCCGACACCGACTTCACCGCCAAGCTGACGGTGGTGAAGCCGGACGGTCAGGTCATCAACCTCAACAACGGGATCCTGCGCACGTCGTTCCGCGACTCGCTGTCGAATCCGACGCAGGCCACGCCCAATCAGCCGTACGCCTACCGGATCCAGATATGGCCCACCAGTTACGAATTGCGGACCGGGGATCGCATTCGGCTCGAGATCTCGAGTAGCGACTATCCGCAGTTCGCCCCCAACCCCAATACCGGCGAACCGTTCGGCCAGAGCGCGGCAACCGTGCCCGCGACGCAGACGATCCTGCACGACGCGGCGCACCCGTCGAGTGTCACGTTGCCGGTGATCCCCGAGGGCTAGAGGCGCGCCGGCAACCCGAACTTCTCGAACATTCCGTCGCCCGCGTGGAATGCCACCACGTGCGACACACCGCCAGCCGAAATCTCCAGCACGTGCAGCTGGAACTCCTCGTGCACGCCGGTCTCCCGGTTGAGCATGTAGAGCGCGGCAGCCGGCTGGCCGTTGGCGATGGTCCGCAGGAAGCGCATGTCGCCAGGGCCTTCGGCGGGGCAGTGCGTCTTGGAGAGCGCGATGATGTTCTCCGGGCCTTGATACCAGCCGTCGAACGGTGGCATCTCGAAGATCGCCTCCGCGGTGAACAGCTCGACGAGCT
Organism: Mycobacterium sp. AZCC_0083; assembly: GCF_014202335.1. Taxonomy (GTDB): domain Bacteria; phylum Actinomycetota; class Actinomycetes; order Mycobacteriales; family Mycobacteriaceae; genus Mycobacterium. The sequence goes on from NZ_JACHGP010000006.1 coordinate 136,738, forward strand.
TGTCCATGTCGTAGGCCTCGAATGCGGCGATGTACTGGCCGAGCAGGTCCTGCGCCTCGGGGTCCTCCGGCGGGGTGATCGCGTCGTCCTCCTTGGGGCCGACCGCCTCGAGCTGCGCGCGGGCGCGCTGCAGCAGGCTGTTGACGGCGGTGGTGGACGTACCGATCGCCGCGCCCACCTCGGCGGCCTTCCACTGAAGCACGTCGCGCATCACCAGCACCGCACGCTGGCGGGCAGGCAGAACCTGCAGGGCCGCGATGAACGCCAGCCGCACCGAGTCGCGGGAACCGACGATCACCGACGGATCGGACGGGGTCTCGTGCGGTGACTCGGGCAGCGGCTCGAGCCAGGGCACCTCGTTGTGCTCGGTGATCTCGCCACGGGGGTCGGACGCCTGCTGCCCGAGCCCGGACGGCAACGGCCGGCGTTGGCGACCCTCGAGCGAGGTCAGGCTGGTGTTCGTGGCGATGCGGTACAGCCAGGTGCGCACCGACGATCTGCCCTGAAAGCCCTCGTAGGACTTCCACGCTCGCAGGTAGGTCTCCTGGACCAGGTCCTCGGCGTCGTGCAGCGAACCGGTCATCCGGTAGCAGTGCGCGAGCAGCTCACGCCGATACCGCTGGGCATCGGCGAGAAAGGCGTCTTTGGACTCGAAACCGACCGGATCTTCCGCGAGGACGCTCACGCTCACGAGGGTACCCACGGGCACCGACAACATGCACGCAACGGCGAACGTCGTCATTTGGGAAGAACCGCGTTCAGGACAGGCAGATAGTCTCCCCTGATGGCCACGACCCGCAGCGAACGCAGCTTCGACGGTGTTGGCGGGGTCCGCATCGTCTATGACGTGTGGACACCCGACACCGACCCGCTCGGCGTGGTGATCCTGGCACACGGCTACGCCGAGCACGCCCGTCGTTACGACCACGTCGCGCAGCGCTTCGGGGAGGGCGGGCTGATCACCTACGCGCTCGATCACCGCGGTCACGGCCGCTCCGGCGGCAAGCGCGTCTACCTCAAGAACATGTCCGAGTACACCGACGACTTCCATCACCTCGTCGGCATCGCCACCGCCGCGCACCCCGAGCTCAAGCGCATCGTGCTCGGCCACAGCATGGGTGGCGGCATCGTCTTCGCCTACGGCGTCGAGCACCCCGACGACTACTCGGCCATGGTGTTGTCCGGTCCTGCGGTGTTCGCCCAGGACGCGGTGTCGCCGGTGATGATCACCGTCGCGAAGGTGGTCGGCAGCCTGCTGCCCGGCCTGCCCGTCGAGAATCTCCCTGCCGACGCGGTCTCGCGCGATCCCGAGGTGGTCGCCGCATACGAGGCCGATCCCTTGGTCTTCCACGGCAAGCTGCCCGCCGGGATCGCCAAGGCACTGATCGGCGTCGGTGAGAGGATGCCGCAGCGGGCCGCATCGTTGACCGCGCCGCTGCTGGTGGTGCACGGCGCCGAGGACAAGCTGATTCCGGTCGAAGGCAGCCGCAGGCTCCTCGAGTGCGTCGGGCCGATCGACGCGCATCTCAAGGTCTATCCCGAGCTGTATCACGAAGTCTTCAACGAGCCCGAACAAGCGCTGGTGCTCGACGACGTGGTGTCCTGGATCGAGGTTCGGTTGTGAGAGCCGTTGGCAGACAGCTCGTTTGGATGGCAGCCGCGGTGCTTGCCATCGCGGGCTGCTCATCCGGCGCCGACACCCCTGCGGCGAGCCAGAGCGCAACGACAGCGGCCACGACCACGGTGTCTCCTGCGGGCTGGGTTGAGGAAGAGGTGTCCTTCGTCGCGGACGGTCTGACCATCTACGGCACCTACCGTCACCAGGGCGGCGACGCGCCAGGCCCGGCCGCCCTGCTCATCTCGGAGAGCGGCAACACCGACCGCAACGGGGACAACGCGGTGGCGGGCCCGGTCGGCAACATGCGCCAGTTGGCGGAGTACCTGTCCGGCAAGGGGATCGCGAGCCTGCGCTACGACAAGGTCGGTACCGGCAAGACCGGCATCGGTCCCTATGCGCAGCACCCCGCCGACGTCGGCAGCGCCGTCTACACCTCGGGCGCCAAGGCGGCAGTGCGCTTCCTCGCCAAGAAGCCGGGCACCGAGAAGACGCGGATCTCGGTGTACGCGCTGGGGGAGGGCACCGTCCACGCGATGGCGCTGGCCACCGATACCGCGCCGGATGCGCCGAAAGTCCACTCGCTGGGCCTCTTCCAGCCGCTGCCGGATCGCTACCTCGACATCATCACCGCCAGGGTGCACACCAGCATCGACGCCGACGTGGCATCCGGGGCCAAGACCCGCCAACAGGCCGACGACGTAGTCAACGCATGGAACGCCGCCGTCGAGGAAGCACGCACCAAGGGCACCGCCCCCGCCAAGCTGCCGGAGGGGCTCGGCGCCATCCTCAACCCCGGCAACGTCAAGGCCGTCGTCGAGTCCGACGCCATCGATCCGCTCGCGCTCGCCGCCAAGCTGGCCGCGGGCACCCCCGTGCTCGTCACGTGTTCGGACTCCGACTCCCAGGCCGGTTGCGCAGCCGAGAAGCCACTGACTACCGCGCTCGGTCACACAGCCCTGACCGTCGTCGAACTCAAGGGCGTCAACCACGTGTTGCGCGACGACCCGACCGACAACGTTGCCAACTACTCCAAACAAGATCCGCTATCGCCCCAGCTGGTGGCCGGACTCGACGGCTTCGTCGGCAAGTAGTTCCGCAGGACCTCATAGTTCCGCACGGCCTCAGCGCAACCCGGCGAACAGCTCTCGAAGGCCGGAGACCAGCAGGTCGGGCGCCTGGTGGGAGGCGTAGTGGCCGCCCCTGTCATAGTCGGTCCACGACACGATGTTCGCGTGTTCCCGTTCGGCGAAGGCCCTGACCGACGGAAGGTCGCCGGGGAACTGGGCGACGCCGAGGGGCACGGTGGTGGGACCGATGAGCGCCTCCTGGCGGTCGTCTTCGGCGTAGATGCGAATCGCCGAACCGGCAGTTCCCGTCAGCCAGTGGATCGAGACGTGGGTGAGCAGGGTGTCGGTGTCGAGGTCGTTCATGCACTGGTCGTTCCACCCGAGCAGCCCGACGGGCGAATCGGCGAGCGCGTGGGCCAGCGTTTGAGGCACCTGGGCGTGCACCATGCCGTACGCCGAGCCGAGATCATCGAAGTCTCGGAAAGCCTTCCACGCGTTGAGATCCCGAGGCGACAATGCGGCGACGTGAGCGGGGTCGTCGTCCGGCGGTGTGGCCCAGGCCTGGGTGACGTGGACGCCGACCACGGCGTCTGGGGCCACCCTGCCGAGTTCGGGTGAGATGAACGAGCCCCAGTCATTGCCTGCCGCGCCGTAGCGTTGGTACCCGAGTCGCTGCATCAGTACGGCCCAGGCTCGGGCGATGCGTCGGGGCCCCCACCCGGTGTCGGGAGTTGGACCCGAGAATCCGAACCCCGGCAACGAGGGCAGCACGACGTCGAACGCCGTCGACGGATCGAGACCATGTCCGCGCGGGTCGGTCAGCGGCCCGAGGACGTCGAGGTACTCGACGATCGAGCCGGGCCAGCCGTGGCTGAGGATCAACGGCAGCGCGTTCGGCTCCGGTGAGCAAACGTGCAGGAAGTGCACCTTGGTCCCATCGATCACGGTGGTGAACTGAGGATGCACATTGAGTCGCGCTTCCCAGGCGCGCCAGTCGTAGCGTTCGCGCCAGAATTCGACCAGTTCCCGAACCCGCGCGACGGGCACGCCATAACCCGTGCCACCGCCCACCGGTTCCGGTGCCCATCGGACCTGGGCGAGCCGGGACTGCAGGTCCTCCAGGTCGTGGTCGGGGATCTCGATCCGGAACGGCACTACGTCGTGGTCAGTCGTCATTCGGGTCCTTGGCGTCGTCGGTTTCTGGTGCAGAGGTGAGACCGACGGGCGGCACGAAACTCATCGGCGGACCGGGCCCGCAGCTCGGAGCGTGGAACCGACTAGACTTCGCCCCATGACGAGAGCTGTTTTCGCTGAAGGCTACGGAGGACCGGAAGTCCTTGCGCTGCAAGACATCGAGCTGCCCAATGTTGGGTCGGGTCAGGTGCTCGTCGACGTCCGCGCGGCGGGCACCAACCCGATCGACTACAAGCTCTACAGCGGCGACATGGGCCGCGATCCCGGAAATCTGCCGATGCCGATCGGCATGGAGGTGGCCGGTGTGATCGCCGCGGTCACACCAGGCGCGACCGGATACACCGGACCACTGACAGTCGGCGACGAGGTGATCGTCACCAACATCCGCGGCGGCTACGCCCAGCAGGTGCTCGCGGACGCCTCTGACGTGGGCCACAAGCCCGGCTCATTGAGTTTCGAGCAAGCCTCGGGGCTGCTCCTGGTGGCAGGCACCGCATGGCACCTGTTGACGAAGACGGCTGTGGGGGCGGGCGACACCGTGCTGATCCACGGCGCCAGCGGTGGCGTCGGCCTGATGGCGGTGCAACTCGCGGTCGCGCGCGGGGCCAAGGTGATCGCCACCGCGAGCCCTGCGCGGCACGATCAGCTGCGTGGATACGGCGCAGAGCCCGTCGCGTACGGCGAAGGGCTGGCCGATCGGGTGCGGGCCATCGGTGCGGTCGACGCCGCGCTCGACCTCGTCGGCACCGACGAGGCGCTGGACACGTCCGTCGAGCTGGTCGCCGACCGCGGACGCATCGCGACGATCGCCGGATTCGCCAGAGCCGGCGAGCTGGGCATCGCGGTGCTGACCGGCGCCGACGGCGGTCAGGAGATCCGCGACGCGTCCCGCGCGAAAGTCATCGCACTGGCGGCCGACGGCAAGTTGGACGTGACGGTGGACAAGACGCTTTCCCTCGATGAGGCGACCGAGGCGCACCGGTACCTGCAGACCGGCCACGCCAGAGGGAAAGTCGTACTGGTTCCATAAGTTGACGCCATGACTTACAAGCGAGAAGCGGAGCGGATCCGCGCATGACCGACGACAAGATGCTGGCGCGCATCGCTGCACTGCTGCGCCAGGCCGAGAGCACCGACAACACCCACGAAGCCGACGCGTTCATGGCGGCCGCGCAACGGTTGGCCACCACGACGTCCATCGACCTGGCCGTGGCCCGCGCGCACGCTGCGACCCGCTCGCCTGCGCAGGCGCCGGTGCAACGCACCATCACCATCGGCGAGGCAGGCACCAAGGGGCTGCGCACCTACGTTCAGTTGTTCGTGGTGATCGGTCTCGCCAACGACCTGAAGTGCGACGTCGCATCCAACTCGACGTTCGTCTACGCCTACGGATTCGCCGAGGACATCGACGCCACCCATGCGCTCTACGCCAGCCTGGTGATGCAGATGGTGAAGGCCTCCGAGGGGTACATCGCGTCTGGCCAGCACCGGCCGACCCCCACCATCACCGCGAGGCTGAACTTCCAGCTGGCGTACGGCGCCCGGGTGGGCCAGCGGCTGACCGATGCGCGGGAGGAGGTCAAGGCGCAGGCCAGCAAGGACCGCGAGCGCCGCCCAGGCACCGAACTCGCGTTGCGCAACAAGGACATCGAGCTGAAGTCGTTCTACCGCGAGGCGTCCAAGGCCAGGGGAACCTGGCGTGCCAACAGCGCATCGGCGGGCTACTCCTCGGCCGCACGCCGCGCCGGTGACCGCGCAGGGAAGCGGGCCCGGCTGGGGCCGAGCACCGAATTCGCCGGGCCACGCGGCGCCCTGGACCGCTGATGGCGCGCCGTGCCGCGTGACGATCAACGGGCACGGGTCTACGCCGCCGAGCAGTTCGTGCGGACGCTGTTCGACCGCGTGCACGAACACGGCAACGGCACCGTCGAGTTCTTCGGCGCCAACATCACCCTGCCACCCGAGGCGCGGTTCGCCTCGGTGGATTCGGTACAGCGCTACGCCGACGACGTGCTCGCCCATCCGTCCGTGCGGAAGAGGTGGCCCGACACAGAGTCACTGACCGTGCGCGCCCGCCGCGGCGTCACCGCAGCGCATTACGAGTACGACGGAAACGTCGCCACCATCGCGGTGCCCGAACGGCAAACCACGTGGGCACTGCGGGAACTGGTGGTGCTGCACGAGATCGCCCACCACGTCTGCCGCGCGGAGCCCGCCCACGGGCCGGAGTTCGTCGCGACGTTCTGTGAGCTGACCGATGCGGTGATGGGCCCGGAGGTGGGCCACGTGTTGCGCGTGACCTACGCCAAGGAGGGCGTGCGGTAACTAACGTGGTGCCGGTGACTGAACCTGATCCGCAGGCCCTCGACGAAATGTTCAACGAGCTGCTGCACACCGAGGACGACGTGCTCGCCGCGACGAGGCAGTCCGCCGTCGACGCCGGGATGCCTGCCATCGAGCTCTCCGCGCAGCACGCCAAACTGCTGGGGCTGCTCACCGAACTGAGGCAGGCCACCAGGGTGCTGGAGATCGGCACCCTCGCCGGTTACAGCACCATCGCCCTGGCCCGCGCCGTTGGATCCGGCGGCCGCGTCGTGACGTTGGAGTACCAGCAGGCGCACGCCGACGTCGCGCGCGCGAACTTCGCCCGAGCAGGCGTCGACGACCGGGTCGAGGTCATCGTCGGTGCGGCGCTGGACACCTTGCCGCAACTCGGCGAACGTGGCGAGCGCTTCGACATGTTCTTCATCGACGCGGACAAGGAGAACAACGTCGCCTACGTGCAATGGGCGATCGAGCTGTCCACGCCGGGCGCACTCATCGTGGTCGACAACATCGCCCGCGCAGGGCGTGTCCTCGACCCCGCACCCGACGACCAGCAGGCCCGCGCTGTGCGCGAGATGTTCCAGATGATGGGCGAACACCCGCGGCTGGACACCGCCGCCGTGCAGACCGTGGGAACGAAGGGCTGGGACGGCTTCGCGCTGGCGCTGGTGAAGGCCGCAGGTTAGGGGGTTGTCGTGTTCGTGGTCATCGCAGTGATCGTCGCGATCGTCGGAGCGACCGCTCAGAGCAGGAGGGATGAGCAGACCCCCGCCGCCCGAATCCATCTGCTGTGGTGGCTGGTGGCCGTGGTCGGTGTCACGGGCCTGATCACCGCGGGTTTCCACATCTTCGACGGGCCGGCGACCGCGGAGATGATCGGATACACCCGCGGCGACGGCGGCTTCCAGTGGGAGACCGCCATGGGCGACTTGGCGGTCGGCGTGGCCGGGTTGATGTGTTACTGGTACCGCGACAACTTCTGGCTGTGCGTGATCGTGGTGCAGACCATCCAGTACTTCGGCGACGCCGCCGGGCACGTCTACTTCTGGGTGGTTGACGACAACACCAGGCCCTACAACATCGGGTTCCCATTGTGGACCGACATCCTGTTGCCGATCATCCTGTGGACCCTGTGGTTCCTCGCGCGACGATCGAAACCCGCTATGCAGCAGGGTGGTTAGACCCGCCACGCTGGTGATGCGGCCGGAGCCGTTGACCCGCGAGGACCGCCGACCTATCGTGATGTCGGGGCGCGCAGGACCGCCCGACGTCCGCTCGAAGAGGCTCAGCCTCCCTGCCAGCAAGACCACGCTCGTGCCGATCGACCTCTTTCCTCGGCCCGACCTCGCGGACGCCGGGCTCGGAAGGAGGCCGTCATGGCCAGCTCTCTGCCCAACAACCCGTCACTGGATCGGCTCAAGGCCGATGCGCGCCGATTGCAGCGCGGCATCACCACAGGCGATCGGGACGCCGTCGACCTCGTCCGGCGGTGCCACCCGAAGCCGTCGATTGCGTTGGCCGAATCGCCATCCCGGTTCGCCCTGCACGACGCGCAGCTGACCATCGCCAGGTCGTACGGCTTCACCGGATGGCCTGCGCTGGTGCACTACCTGCGGATCGCCGCCGACTTCACCGTCGACCCGCATGCGGTCGACGAGGACACATTGGACCCAGCTGATCGGTTCTGTGCGCTCAGCGCACTGCGCTACGACGATGACGACGCCCCGCCGCGCTGGCAGACCGCCGCGGATCTGCTCGCCGCCGATCCGATGCTCGTCGACCGGCACGTGTGGGCCGCGGCCGCGGCGTCCGATCCCGCGGCGCTGCGCAGGCACCTGGCCGCGGATCCGACGCTCGCCCGGCGTGCGGGTGGACCTTTCGGCTGGGCGCCACTGTTGCACCTGACCTACTCCCGCGCCCCGCTTGGCCGCAGCCAGGACGAGGCGCTCGAGGCCGCCGCGGTGCTGCTCGACGCGGGTGCCGACCCGAACGCCGGCTACCTGTGGTGCGGGATGTCGACGCCGTTCACCGCGCTCACCGGGGCGTTCGGCGAGGGCGAGCAGGGACCGCGGCGGCAGCCGAGGCACCCGTACGACCAAGCGCTGGCGGCTCTGCTGCTCGACCGGGGTGCACATCCGGAGGACCAGCAGACGCTCTACAACCGGATGTTCCGACCGGGCGACGACCACCTCGAGCTGTTGTTCGCGCACGGGTTGGGACGCGTCGAGCCGGGGCCGTGGCACCGACGGTTGGGCGAGGCGATGGAAACCCAGGAGCAGATGTGGGCGCGCCAGGTCGGCTGGGCGGCCGAGCACGGTTTCGCCGACCGGTTGGTGCTCCTCGGTGAGCACGGCGTCGACGTGTCGGGGGTGAAGGTCGTCGAGCAGTCACTGCCCGAAGATCCGAATGAGCTTGACGCAGAGGGAAGTACCGCGCTGCACCACGCCGCGTGGGCAGGGGATCTCTACCGGATGCGCGTGCTGCTCGACGCAGGAGCGGACCCGTCGATCACCGACGGGCGGTTCGGCTCGACGCCGCTCGGATGGGCCGAGCACGCCTATCAGTCGGAGGCGGCGGACCTGCTGCGCGGTGCGCGGAATGTTGGACATGACGGATGACCATCCGCGTCTGGACACCGCGGACATCCAAGCCGCTTTTCGCCCGCCCCAATCTCGAATCCAAAGTCCGGCTTCAAGTTACCCGCTGTGCTGGGCGGCAGCGCAGGTTGTTCCTCAATGAGGGGGTAGCTGTCATGCCACAGAGGTCGCATCTCGACCATCGGCACCACAGTCAATGCCGGTAGCGACAGGAACTCGACACCCCAGAGCGACCTCAACAACTGGAGGTAGATCGAACTGTGGCAACAGCAACGGCGCTCCGCTCGTCATGCCATCAATATCCGCGCATGAGCCATCGCCACCACCGCGCAACGGTAATCGAACGCATAACCAAGTATCCCCGCTTTGGGTGACAACGCCTTCCTTGTGATTTATATCCCAAGCTTTGCTGTTACTCCCTGAAGTTACCGCGGTCCATTTTCGCGTCGCGCCCGTCGTTTGTCACACCCCGAGCGGCCGCTCGACGCCATCCGAAGCCCTGGAATAGGTACTCGGGAAAGCCTGTCTCGGGGATGAAGCGATCTCTGCCAACTGACATCCCGCCGTTCTCCTCGGCAAGAAGCTGAATCGCCGCGATCACCACCGCCTTCTCGTGCCCGTCCATGACGGGATCGTAGTCAGCAGCGCCGACGAAGCTGACCGAGATAGCCTCACGACCGTGGACAACGTGGAACGTAATGTCGTACCCGCCGGGGCCGCTGCCTGCCTACGTGGCGGGTCCCGAGGGTGGCGTTCCGCACGACTTCAAGGAGTATCCCGACGTCGGGCATTCCTTCATGAATGGCTGGTGCGAGCCGGCCCCGCCGCGAATCATCGTGCGCACCGCGGGATTTGCCTACTCGCGGCCAGAATCCGAGGATCCCAGGCGCCGGATCCTCGCGTTCTTCGGCGAGCATCCGGCGTCGTGATGGTGCTGGACACTGTGCCCGGGAGATGAACCACCTGGCCCCGCCTCTGCCCGCGTTCCACGAACCCTTCGGCGCGAGCTGCTCGCGGCCGGATCTTGATTGCTGGCCCATTTGACAAAGCGTACTTTGGACAGTGATGAATGGGGTTGCAGTAGGCCTCAAAAAGCTTGCTGCATAACGGAAAGGAAACGAAATGACAACGGCCCATACATCAATCGATCAGCATCCGGATATATTGGCTCTGCGCGCGAGCTACGACCGCGCCGCCGAGTCGATGACCGCGCAAGCCACCTTCGGCCTGACGTTGCTGACGGCGATCTACGTTGCCCTGGCACCGTATATCCTCGGCTTCGACGCCTTCACGCGGCTGCCCTTCAACGATCTGATCGTAGGAATCACCGTCGCTGTCCTGGCAATGTGTTTCGGTTCGGCACTGGACCGTACCCACGGCATGACGTGGACGCTGCCCGTCTTCGGTTTGTGGCTGATCGCCTCACCGTGGATCTTCGTTGCGTCGCCGACCGCGGGCATGATCTGGTCACATGTGATCTGCGGTGTGCTGATCACGGTGCTTGGCATGAACGCCGTGTACTTCGGAATGCGCGTCCGCGATTCCGAAGCCCGCCACGGGTAGCCCCGTAACTCACTGAGCCAGGTGCGAGTGACCGGCCGGATGCATTCCCCGGCCGGACAGGCCCGTTCGTGCTCAACGCTTGGACGGGCTGCACGATTCGGTGACCGCTGAGCTATCAGCGGGCACTACCGCGCCGTGGCCGCCATCCGCGCGGCCAGCGCGACATAGGACGCGGCGAACGAGCGTCGCATCCACGTCACGACCCGAGGTTTGCGGATGACGTGGTTGCGCACGCCTGCCGCGAACGCCCCGTACACCGCGAACACGACGAACGTCATCGCCATGAAGACGCCGCTGAGGTACAACATCTGACCCACCGGCGGCCGGGCCGGGTCGATGAACTGCGGAAGGAACGCGACGAAGAACAGCGTCAGCTTCGGATTCAATACGTTGACCGCGACCGCCGTCCAGGTGATGCGCCACGGTCCCGGATGCGTGGAATCGGTTGCGCCTGCGATCAGTTCGGACTTGTCGCGCCACGCCATCCAGGCCAGGAACAGCAGGTAGGCAACGCCAGCCCACTTGATGGTCTGGAACGCGATCGCGCTGCTGTGCATGATCGCGGCCAGGCCGGTGACCGCAGCCAGCATGGCGGGCACGATGCCGATCGTGCAGCCCACCGACGCGAAGAAGCTCGCCCTCGTTCCGTGCGCCAGGCCCGTGGCCACGGTGTAGAGCGCGCCGGAGCCCGGTGTCGCGACGACGATCAGCGAGGTGACCAGGAAGGCGAGCGTCATACCCAAACCGTACGTCCAGCCCACGCCCATGTGTTAGTGACGGGGTACAGAAATGTCGTACCCCTCTGGTTTGATCTGGTTTGATGGTGGTATGTCTTCGCCGGCAGCCTCTTTCGCTCCTGAGGTGAGCCCGGTTGAGCGTCTCGAGGTGTTGTTGGACAAGGTGGCGGAGCTGACCGGCCAGCGCAACGCGATCGACGGGCAGATCGTGGAGATCGTGGCCGAGATCGACCACGACGGGCTGTGGGGCGCCACCGGTGCACGCTCGGTGCCTTCGTTGGTGGCCTGGATGACCGGTGTGTCACCCCGCAACGCTGAAACGGTTGTCGCCATCGCGCAGCGGATCGAGGAGTTTCCGCGCTGCGCGAAAGGCATGCGGGAGGGCCGGTTCTCGTTGGATCAGGTCGGTGTCATCGCCGAGAATGCAGCGGATGGATCCGACGCGCACTACGCGGAGATGGCCGCCTACTCGACGGTCAACCAGCTGCGCAGCGCGATCAAACTGGTGTGTCCATATCACCACCGGGCCCACCATCGGGGTGTCATCACCATCACCGGACCCGCCCAGCACCTCGTCGTCACCGACCAACAAGGCAGACCGCTGAAGGCGGGATCGCTAGCGCGTCTCCCGACCACACCCCCACCCGCGGTCAAACCATGTGCCGGACCGACCGGCGAACGCGCCGACTGGTGGTGGTACCAACCCTTCCAGCCCCTACCACCACCAACACCGAACTAGCTGCAGACCGCGCCGGTAGCTGCCGAGCCGACGAGCTTGGTGTACTTGGCCAGCACGCCGGTCTTGTACACCGGGGGCAGCGGCTCGAAACCGACCTTGCGCGACTCGAATTCGTCCTTGTCGACCAGAAGGTCCAGCGTGCCGTTGGCGACGTCGAGGCGGATCTTGTCACCGTCGCGCACGAAGGCGATCGGCCCGCCGTCGACGGCCTCCGGCGCGATGTGTCCGACGCAGAGGCCGGTGGTGCCACCGGAGAACCGGCCGTCGGTCATCAGCAGCACGTCCTTGCCAAGGCCCGCACCCTTGATGGCACCGGTGATGGCCAGCATCTCCCGCATGCCGGGTCCGCCCTTGGGCCCCTCGTAGCGGATGACGACGACGTCATTGTGCGTGATGGTGCCGTCCTCCAGCGCATCCAGCGCTGCCCGCTCACGCTCGAAAACCCTTGCGGTGCCTTCGAACACGTCGGAGTCGAAGCCCGCCGACTTCACCACGGCACCCTCGGGAGCCAACGAGCCGTGAAGGATCGTGATGCCGCCCGTCGGGTGGATCGGGTTGTTCATCGCCCGCAGCACCTTGCCATCGGGGTCCGGCGGGTCGATGTGGGCGAGGTTCTCGGCCATGGTCTGGCCGGTGACGGTGAGGCAATCCCCATGCAGCAGACCGGCGTCCAGCAGCGCCTTCATCACGACGGGCACGCCGCCGATCTCGTCGACGTGCTTCATCACATGGCGGCCGAACGGCTTCACGTCGGCCAGGTGCGGCACCTTCTGCCCGACGCGCGTGAAGTCCGCAAGCGTGAGCTTGACGTTGGCCTCCCAGGCGATGGCCAGCAGGTGCAGCACGGCGTTCGTCGACCCACCGAAGGCCATGACGACGGCGATGGCGTTCTCGAACGCCTCCTTGGTGAGGATGTCGCTGGTGGTGATGCCGCGCCGCAGCATCCCGACCACCGCTTCGCCGGACTTGCGTGCGTAGTCGTCGCGCCGCTTGTCGATGGCCACGGGCGATGCGCTGCCCGGCAACGACATGCCCAACGCCTCAGCGGCCGACGCCATGGTGTTGGCGGTGTACATGCCGCCGCATGCGCCCTCGCCGGGACAGATGGCCCGCTCGATGATGTCCACGTCCGCGCGCGACATCAGCCCACGCGCACAGGCCCCGACCGCCTCGAAGGCGTCGATGATGGTGACTTCCTTCTCGGTGCCGTCGGTGAGCTTGGCCAGCCCCGGCATGATCGAGCCGTTGTAGAGGAAGACGCTCGCCAGATTCAGCCGTGCGGCAGCCATGAGCATGCCGGGGATCGACTTGTCGCAGCCGGCGAGCAGCACCGAGCCGTCGAGGCGCTCGGCCTGCATGACGGTCTCGACGCTGTCGGCGATCACTTCGCGGGAGACCAGGGAGAAGTGCATGCCCTCGTGGCCCATCGAGATGCCGTCGGACACCGAGATGGTGCCGAATTCCAGCGGGTAGCCGCCGGCCGCGTGCACGCCAGCCTTGACCGCCTGTGCCAGACGCTGCAGCGACATGTTGCACGGCGTGATCTCGTTCCACGACGAGCCGACGCCGATCTGCGGTTTGGTCCAGTCGTCGTCACCCATGCCGACGGCCCGGAGCATGCCGCGGGCTGCGGTTTTCTCGAGGCCGTCGGTGACGTCGCGGCTGCGGGGCTTGATGTCGGGCGTGCTACCAGTTTGGTCTGAAGAAGACGCTGAGGGCATTTATCAAGTATGCCTTCGCACTACTGGCCGACCAAACCGTTTTGGATACCCCGGTGGGGTATCCGGTACGGTGGATGGCATGAAGTCGTTCATCGCTCTGCTAGCCGCAGTTCCCACCGCCGTGTTGTTGTCGGCGTGTACCAGTCCAGCCTCTGACGAACACGCCAACCACCAGCAAGGCAGCGAATCCAGCCAGTCCAGTCCAGCGGCGCAGCCCGCCGGATTCAACGACAAGGACGTCGACTTCGCCACAAACATGATTCCGCACCACCAGCAGGCGGTGGAGATGGCGGCGATGGTGCCCGACCGGTCCACCAATCCCGCGGTGCTCAAGCTCGCCGCCGACATCTCGGCAGCGCAGGGCCCCGAGATCGAGACCTTGAAGGTGTTCCTGGTGCAGTGGAAGCAGGGCTCTGACACTCCCCAAGACACCGCCGCCCCCTCAGCGACCCCTGACGACCCGGCAGACCACCAGGGCCACGGCGGCATGGATCCCAGCATGAACATGCAGGGCATGGTCGACGCCGCGGCGATCGCCAATCTCGCGTCGCTCAAGGGCCCCGAGTTCGACAAGTCGTGGATGCAGGCGATGATCAGTCACCACGAAGGGGCCATCGCGATGGCCAACGCGGAGATCGCCGGTGGCGCCAACGTCGACGCGAAGAGCCTGGCGCAACAGATCGTGACGGCCCAGCAGGGCGAGATCACTCAGATGAAGCAGATGCTGGGAGGCTGACTTGACTGCTACACACGGGTATTCGTCGGACAAGGACAACTATGCGAAGCGGTTGCGCCGCATCGAGGGTCAGGTCCGTGGCATCGCGAAGATGATCGAGGACGACAAATACTGCATCGACGTCCTCACCCAGATCAGCGCCGTCAACAGCGCCCTGCAGTCCGTCGCGCTCGGATTGCTCGACGAACACCTCGGCCACTGTGTCAGCCACGCCGTCGCCGAAGGCGGCGACGAAGCGGACAAGAAGCTGGCCGAGGCGTCGGCGGCGATTGCCAGGCTGGTGCGGTCCTGACCGCTACTGCTTGCTGTACGACGTCGGCCGCACCACGAACACCACCCGGTCGGGGTGATCCGGCGGCGGCTCGCTGAACGGCCCGCTGTAGCGGTTGTTGAGGTGCATGTAGAAGTCGCCGTCGGGGTCGGGATCGATCCGTTCCACGTCGCCCCGTACCTCGAGGTACTTGTAGGGGTTGTCCGGGTCCACGATCGACATCGCTACCTGTGGATGTGCTGCCACATTTCGGTACTTCTGCCGCTTGTTGGTGTGGGTGAACCGCAGCAGCTCGCCGTCCCAGTCGAACCACATCGGATTCACCTGGGCCGTGCCGTCCGGTCGGGTGGTCGCCAAGTGGCCGTATAGCGGCCGTTCCAGCAGATCCTCGTACCCATCGGGTATCGCTACCACGGCATTTCCTCTCAATCGGCGGACATGACCCGGTGTGCAACACCGAAACCGGGCGTCCCGTTCCCTTTCTGGCTTCCCGGGGGGTGGGGCCAGGTAACACTTGACCGCTCCGGGGCGATCAACACCGCAGCTCAGTGCCGTTTCCCGGCACTGCGGTCGGGTGCCGGCGAGCGTCGCCGGAGACGGGTGGCCTTGCCGTTGTGCCACACTGGATCGAGAATTCTATTGGAGGTGGCACATGCCGCAGGGGAAGATGAAGAGACTGGTCACCGCGATCTTCGCGGCCGGGCTGGTCGGTGGATTGGCCGTCAACAGCCCGTCTGCCTGGGCCGATCCGGAGGTCAATCCAGACCCCGCTGCCATCGACGCAGCGCCGGTGGAGCAGCCCGTGCCGCCGCCACCTCCGCCGCCCCTCGAGCTGCCTCCGATGCCGTGGGATGCCCCGCCGCCGGTTGATCCGCTCGCGGCCCCGGCCCCAGCTCCGCAGCCCACTGTCATTCCCGAGGGAACGCCTGCGGGCCAGGACCCGACGGCGTACACCGGTGCGCCCGTGTTCGCACCGCCGACCTTCAATCCGACTAACGGCTCCAAGGTCGGCGCCGCGAAGCCGATCTACATCAACTTCGCGCGACCGATCGCCGACCGGGCGTTGGCCCAGGCCGCCGTGCACATCTCGTCGGTACCGCCCGTCCCAGGCAGGTTCTACTGGACCAACGACACCCAGCTGAGGTGGCGGCCGCAGGACTTCTGGCCCGCGGGCACCGTCGTCAACATCGACGCAGGCGGCACCAAGTCGAGCTTCACCGTTCCCGAGCAGCTAGTCGCCACCATCGATGACGCGACACACCAGATGACCGTCTCGCGTAACGGCAAGGTGGAGAAGACCATCCCGGTGTCGATGGGTATGTCGGGCGGCGGACACGCGACTCCCAATGGCACGTACTACGTGCTCGAGAAGTTCCCGACGATCGTCATGGACTCGTCGACGTACGGCGTGCCCGTCGACTCGGCCAACGGCTACAAACTGAATGTGCAGCTGGCCGTGCGAATCGACAACAGCGGGAACTTCGTGCACAGCGCGCCGTGGTCGGTCGCCGATCAGGGCAAGCGAAACGTGAGCCACGGCTGCATCAACATCAGCCCGGACAACGCGAAGTGGTTCTACGACAACTTCGGCAGCGGCGACGCGATCGTCGTCAAGAACTCGAAGGGCACCTACACCCAGCCCGACGGCGCGTCCGATTGGCAGATGTTCTAAGCGGTCTGCGCTACAACCAGTCTCGCCGTTTGAAGCTGACGTAGAGCACGGTTACGAGTAGCACGATGAGTGCAGTGCTGGTGATGAAGCCTGCCACGGTCTGGATGCCTGGGTACTGAACGTTCTGGCCGTAGAAGCCGGTGATCGCGGTGGGCACCGCAATGATGGCCGCCCACCCGGTCAGCTTCTTCATCACTGTGTTCAGCCGGGCGTCCTGCAGGCTCAGGTTCGTCTCGAACACCGTGGACACCATGTCGCGCAACGACTCCGTCCACTCCGAGGCCCGCAGCACGTGGTCGTAGAGGTCGGCGTAGAGCGGGTCGAGTTCCGGTGCCGTCTTCGCGTCGAGCCTGCGGTGCTGGATCGCACTGACCACCTCCCGCATGGGAAGCACCACCCGGCGCAGCTCGACCAGGTCCTTGCGCAGCCGGAACGTACGCCGTTGCAGGCCCGACTTTGGGCTGGCGTCGGCGAACAAGTCGTCCTCGATCGACTCCACGGCATCGTCGAGGCACTGCACGGCTTCGAAGTGACCGTCAACCACGACGTCGAGCAGGCCGTGGACGAGCGCGCCGACCCCGTACTCCTGCCCGCCGAGTTCGTCGAAGCGCTGGGAGATGGCGTCGATGTCGTCCCCGGGGGCGAGCGAAGCGACGGGGGATGACCTGGGGGCGAGCCGCACGGTGATCAGACCCTGCGGCAGCACGAACCCCGAGATGCGGTGCAGTGACAGCGCCGACTCGGTGTCGTCCTTGGGGTTCGTCGGCGCGACGGCGTACACCGTGAAGAACGTGTGCGTCTTGTAGACCGTGGCCTTGGTGCGCTCGGCGTCACCGACCGCATCCTCCACCGCCCAGTCGTTCAGTCCGAGTTCCTGGGCCAGCTCGGTGAGCGCGGCGTGGTCCGGGTCGTAGATGTCGGCCCACACCAACGTGTCCTTCTCGACGAGATAGTCGGAGATGGAGGCGAACTCGAAGTCATCCTGAGACTTGCCCGCCCGCCACACGCGGCCACGTACCTGGCTCACTTGTGCACTAGTTCCAGATCCGCACCCGGCGCTGGGGATCCAGGTACAGCTCGTCGGACTCGCTGACCTCGAACGCGTCGTAGTACGCGTCGATGTTGCGGATCACGCCGTTGCACCGGAACTCCGGCGGTGAGTGTGGGTCGATGGCCAACCGCCGGATGGCTTCGGCGTCGCGGGACTTGGTGCGCCACACCTGTGCCCAGCCATAGAAGACTCGTTGGACACCGGTCAGACCATCGATGACCGGCGCCTCCTTGCCGCCCAGCGACAGCTCGTACGCCAGCAGCGCGATCGAGAGGCCGCCGAGGTCACCGATGTTCTCGCCGACGGTGAACGCGCCGTTGACGTGCTGGCCGCCCGTCAGCTGTCGTGGGACGAACTCTTCGTATTGCGCGATCAATGCATCGGTGCGGGAACCGAATTCGGTTCGGTCGCTGTCGGTCCACCAGTCGACGAGGTTTCCGTCGCCGTCGTACTTGGCGCCCTGATCGTCGAACCCGTGCCCGATCTCGTGCCCGATCACCGCGCCGATGCCGCCGTAGTTGGCCGCGTCGTCGGCCTCGGCGTCGAAGAACGGTGGCTGCAGAATGGCTGCGGGAAAGACGATTTCGTTCATGCCGGGGTTGTAGTAGGCATTCACGGTCTGCGGCGTCATGAACCACTCGTCGCGGTCCACGGGGCCGCCCAGCTTCGCCAGCTCGCGGTCGGTCTCGACTATCTGACCCCGCAGGGCGTTCCCGTAGAGGTCGTCGCGGTCGATCACCAGCGCCGAATAGTCCCGCCACCGCACCGGGTAGCCGATTTTCGGGGTGAACTTGTCCAGCTTGGCCAGCGCACGGGCACGCGTCTCCGGCGTCATCCACTCCAGGTCGTTGATGCTGACCCGGTAGGCCTCGCGCAGGTTCGCAACCAGCTCGTCCATCCTGGCCTTTGCGCCAGGCGGGAAGTGCCGCTCCACGTAGAGCTTGCCGACGGTGTCGCCCATCAGGCTCTCCACCAGGCCGACGCCGCGCTTCCACCGCTCGCGGATCTCCTCGGTGCCACTCAGCGTGCGGCCGTAGAAGTCGAAGTTCTCGGCGATCAGCTCGTCGGTGAGCAACGAGGCGCGTGAGCTGATCACCCGCCACCGCAGCCACAGCTTCCAGACCTCGAGATCGCGGCCCGACCACAGTGCGGCGAACGACGTCAGCACGTCGGGCTGGCGGACCACGACCTCGGAGACGGCCTCTGGTGAGGTGCCGATCGCGGTGACCCAGTTCGCCCAGTCGAATCCCGGTGCCTCGGCGGGCAGGTCCGTGAACGTGCGCAGGTTGTAGGTCAGGTCGGCGTCGCGGCGCTTGACCACGTCCCAGTGCGCGGCGGCCAGGTCGGTTTCGAGCGCGACGATCCGGGCGGCGTCATCGGCGTGCGATTCCGCGTCCCCACCGAGCACCAGCGCGAACATGCGCGCGATGTGGCCGGGGTAGGCGGCCAGGATCTCGGCGTGCTGGGGGTCCCGGTAGTAGGACTCGTCGGGCAGGCCGAGGCCGGACTGCGACAGGTGCAGCAGGTAGCGGGTGGAGTTCTTGGAGTCGGTGTCGACGTACACGCCGGTGCCGCCGCCGATGCCGGTGCGCTGGAGCCCGCCGAGCACGACGGCCAGCGCGTCCGCCGTCGGTGCGGCGTTGACGGTCGCGAGCTCGTCGAGAAGCGGTTGCACCCCGATGCGGGCCACGGTGTCGGTGTCCATGAAGCTGGCGTAGAGGTCACCGATGCGCTGCTGGTCGGTCCCGCTCGGGGAGTCCGTCGCGGTGTCGATCCCCCGGTCGCTGCGCTCCTGCCCGCCGGCGGCCTCGGTGATCAGATCGCGGACCTGTTCCTCGGCGCGATCGGCGAGCAATCGGAAGGCACCGTCGGTGGCCCGGTCGGCGGGGATTGGGTAGTCGTCCAGCCAGCGGCCGTTGACGTGGCCGAACAGGTCGTCCTGGGGGCGGGCATCGCCGTCGACGTAGCTCAGGTCGATACCGGAATTGATGGCTTCTAGCGTCACTCCCACATCCTTCCAGACGCCCGCGGGGGATGGGATTTCCGCCGGGTAGCCTCACGGCCATGCCCGACGAGCCCGATGAGGTGCGCACCGACCGCGCTGGCGGCGTCTTCACCGGTTACGGCATCGGCTCCGCGGTGCTCGGGCTGGTGTCGGTAGCTGCCGTCGTGCTTGGCCTGATGGTGTGGTCGGGCCACCGCAATCAGAACGACGAACTCTCCTATCAGACCAGCGCGATGCAGGCCGCCGCCGACTGGACCAACGTGTTGATCAACATGAGCGCCGATACCGTCGACACCAGCCTGCGCACGCTGCACGACGGCACGGTGGGCCAGCTCAACGCCGACTTCGAGTCGACGGTCGAGCCGTTCAAGCAGCTGGTGCTGAAGCTGAAGTCGCAGACCGTCGGCCAGGTCGACTCGGTGTCGATCGAGTCGCTGCACCACCAGCAGTCCGGCCAGCCAGGTGCGCCATCGCCGCAGCCCGAACTGTCGACGGTGGCGTCGCGCACCGACACCGTGCTCGTGGTCGCGACGTCGAGGAGTCAGAACGCGGGCGGTGCCCAGCCGCAGCCGGTGCGCTGGAACCTGCGGCTCGGGGTCTCCGACGTCGACGGCAAGCTGCTGATCTCGCGGCTGGAGACCATGCGATGAGGAACGCGCTGCGCGTCCTTGCCTTCGACGTCCTCGCGCCGTTGGCCGCGATCACAGGACTCGTCTACGTCGGCCTTGCGCTGGACTGGCCGACGTGGTGGGTCTCGGTCTGCTCGGTGCTGTGCTTGCTGATCGTGCAGGGCATGATCGTCGACTTCGTGCTGTATCGCCGCGACGGCGTCACCGTTGGCACCGACGACGAAGGTCCGGTGCTGCGACTGGTCGTCGTCGGCTTGGCCGCGGTCGCCCTTTCGGTTGCCGTGGTGGTCGGCTACACCCGCTGGACGGTGCCGGATCGCACCATGAACGCCGACATCGGCGAGGTGGTTGGCATCGCCAGCAGCGTCGCCGAGGCGTCGGCGACCTTCACGCCGCAGGATCCGAACGCGTCGATCGACAGGGCGGCCGGTCTGATGACACCCGAGCGCGCCGACGCCTACCGCAAGGAGTTCGCCGCGGTGGCAAAGGATTTGGCGAGCAGAAACGTCGCAGGGCAGGCCAGCACGATCTCGGCGGGGGTCGAGGCCATCGGGCCCGCCGCGGCCAGCGTCGCCGTGGTCATGCGGGGCACCCAGAACGCTCCTGGCAAGCCGCCTGACGTCGCGGTGCTGGCCTTGCGGGTCGCCCTTTCCAAGGACAGCGGCAAGTGGCTGGTAGTCGACGTGACGCCGATCAACGCACGCTAGAAGGCCTCTAGCTCTAGAAGGCGGTGGTGAGGCCACCGTCGACGGCGATGGTTTGGCCCGTGATGAACGACGAGGCCTCGCTGGCAAGAAACACGACGATGCCCGCGATTTCCTCTGGTCGCCCCCAGCGGCCGAGCGCGGTTCGCGTCTGGAGCCACTGCTCCCACGTTGGGTCGGCGGCCAACGCTGAATTGGCTTCGGTCGCAAACGTTCCCGGTGCCACGGAGTTGACGGTGATCGATCGGGAACCCAAGTCTGCCGCCAACGCTCGGGTGAGGCCGTCCAGCCCGGCCTTCATCACGGCGTAGCCGACGTCGCCCGACCGGCCCAGTTGGCCGATGACCGACGAGATGTTGATGATCCGCCCCGGTAGTCCGCGCTCCACCAGATTCGTTGCGACGCAACGGCTCAGCGAATACGCCGACGCCAGATGTACGTCGAACATTCGGGCCAGATCATCGGATGACAGTCCGTCGACGCCGCGCCGGTCGCGCTGACCAACGTTGTTCACCAGGATGTCGATGGGTTCGAGTGCGGTGACGACCTTGCGTGCCTCGTTCAGGTCGGCGACGTCGAAGGCGGCGGTGGTGACGTCGAGTCGTTCGGCCCGAAGCTGCTCGGCTGCCGCGGTCAGGGCGGTGGGATTGCGTCCGTTGAGCACGACGTGAGCGCCTGCCCGCGCCAAGCCACGTGCCATTTGTAGGCCAAGGCCCCGCGCCGACCCGGTGATCAGCGCCCGACGCCCCACGAGTGAAAAGTCTGCGTCCCGTGTCATGTCCCTCACCCACTGAAACAGCTGTTTCAGTTAGATTAGGCCATGTGGCCGTCCCACGCCGACCGTAAGGAGCGCTGCCGTGTCCAGCACCTCGCCGCGACGCGATGAGCTCCTCGACGCCTGCTACGCCTACGTCGTCGACCGGGGGCTCAACGGGCTTTCGCTTCGCCCGCTGGCCGCAGCCACGGGAACCAGCCCCCGGGTATTGCTGTACCTGTTCGGCAGCAAGGAGGAGCTGGTTCGCGAGCTGCTGGCGCGGGCGCGCCGCGAACAGCAGTCCTTGGTCGCGGGCGCCCTCGATACGGAGAGCGGCGATTTCGACCTGCTGGTCGCTCGACTGTGGGCGACGCTGTCGGCCCAGGAACAACGTCCGATGGTGCGATTGACCTACGAAGCGTTCCTGCGATCGGTGAGCCGAGATCCCGGCCCGTGGGCCGGGTTTGCCGCCGAAACGGCAAGGGACTGGCTGGATCTGCTGATCGCGGCCCAACCCTCGACGCCACGCCCGCTTGCCGAGGCACGGGCCACCCGCGAACTCGCCCTGGTGCGTGGTCTGCTGCTCGATCTGCTCGCCTGCGACGACCCCGACCGAGTGGCGTCGGCGGCACCCCTAGCGCGGCCGGCGCGAGTCGATCACGCCGGTGTTGAACCCAGCTAGGTGAAGCCCGCCGTGGAAGCGCGCGTGCTCGATCTTCAAGCACCGGTCCATCACCACCTGCAGGCCTGCGGCCTCGGCGTCGCGCGCGACCTGGTCGTGCCACAGCCCCAACTGCAGCCAGATGGTCTTCGCCCCGACTGCGATGGTGTCGTCGAGCACCGACGGCAGTTCGTCGTGGCGGCGGAACACGTCGACCAGATTGGGCACCACAGGCAACTCGGCCAGGCTCGGATACACCGGCGTGCCCTCGACGTCGGTGATGGTCGGATTGACCAGGTACACCTCGTAGTCGCTGGTCGACTTCAGGTACGTCCACACGAAATAGCTTGCCCGCGAAGGGTTCGCCGAGGCCCCGACGATCGCCACGGTGCACGTCTCGCGCAGGATCCGATGCCGCGCCAGTGCTTCGGGTCCGATCCAGGTGCGGGGCTCAGACATCTGTTGTTTCTCTTCGCGCAAGCGGCTCATCGGCCTTCGCCGCCGCAGCCAGGGCCTGGTCGAGATCCCAGATGATGTCGTCGACGTCCTCGATGCCGACGCTGATCCTGATGAGTTCGGGGCCGACGCCGCCCGTGCGCAACTGGTCGTCGGTGAGTTGGCGGTGCGTGGTGCTGGCGGGATGGATGACCAGCGTTCGCACGTCGCCGATGTTGGCCAGGTGGCTGGCGAGCTGGACGGCGTTGATGAACCGCTCTCCTGCGGCCCGGCCGCCACGAACGCCGAACGCGAACACCGCACCCGGTCCATCGGGGAGATAGTGCGCGGCGCGGTCGTGATTGGGGTGCGATGGCAGGCCGGCCCAGCGCACGTACTCCACGCGTGGGTCGGCCTCCAGCCACTGCGCCACCCGGCCGGCGTTGGCGACGTGCGCGGCCATCCGCTGCGGCAGCGTCTGCACACCTTGCAACAATTGGAACGCCGACTGCGGTGCAAGGGCCGCGCCGAGGTCGCGTAGCTGCTCGCTGCGCAGCTTGGTCAGGAAGCCGTACTCGGCGAAGTTGCCCCACCAGCTCAGCCCGCCGTATGACGCGACAGGTTCGGTGAGTGCGGGGAATTTGCCTGCGCTCCAGTCGAATCCGCCGGAATCGACGACGACGCCACCCAGCGTCGTGCCATGGCCGCCGATGAACTTGGTCGCGGAGTGCACCACGATGTCGGCGCCGTGTTCGATCGGCCTGCACAACACCGGCGTCGCGACCGTCGCGTCGACGACCAGCGGCACGCCTGCGTCGTTGGCGACCGCAGCCAGTCCGGCCAGGTCGGCGATCTCGCCGGACGGGTTGGCGATCACCTCGGCGTACACCAGGCGGGTGCGGTCGGTGATCGCGGCGGCGTAGTCGGCCGGGTCGGTCCCGGTGACGAACGTGGTGTCGACGCCGAAGCGCCGCAGCGACACGTCCAATTGCGTGACGGTGCCGCCGTACAGGCTGGCCGCCGCCACGATGTGGTCGCCGGCGCCGGTGAGCGCGGCGAACACCGCGAACTGGGCCGCCAGCCCGCTCGCGGTGGCCACCGCTCCGAGGCCGCCCTCGAGGCTGGCGATGCACTCCTCGAATGCGGCGACGGTCGGGTTCCCGATGCGGCTGTAGACGTTGCCGTACTTCTGGAGCGCGAACAGGTTGGCCGCGTCGTCGGTGTCGTTGAACACGAAGCTCGCGTTCTGGTAGATCGGCACGACGCGGGCGCCGGTGCCGGCGTCAGGACGCTGGCCGGCATGGATTGCGCGGGTGGCCAGTCCATAGGTTCGGTCAGTCACGGCTGTGCAGCCTAGGTGCTGGTCGAGATTGCGCCCAGGGTTGCAATCGCCCGGAATCTCACAGCCCTGAGTGCAATGCCAACAGGTGGTCAGCCAACTCGCGCGGCCGGCTCAGTGCCATCAGGTGCCCGCCGGGCAGGACGTCGACGTCCAGGCCGAGGCGTTCGCGGACCACCCGGCGCTGGAACTCCAGCGGGAAGAACCTGTCGTCGCTGCCTGCCACCACCCGGGTTGGCACGTCGGGCCACCCGTCCAATGGCCACGTTTGGCCGAACGGGGTGTCGGACTGACGGGGCGGCGGCTGGCTGAACGCCTCGTCGCGAACCTGCGCGGGCACGTCGTGGAAGAAGTCCTCGACCGGGTCGAAATCCTCGTCGGGCAGGCCGATTCGGCGGAAGTGCTCGGCCATCGCCTGGTCCTGTCCGGTCGCGCCCCACCACTGTCCCGGCGACTCGCCCGCCGTCGGCACCATCGGGTTGACCAGCACGACCATGGCGGCGCCGATCCGGTCGGCCACCATCGGCGCGGTGAAGGCGCCCATCGACTGTCCGACCAGGAGCAGCGGCCCGTCGACGTCGGTGATGGCGTCGCAAACGGCGTCGGCGTAGGTGGTGAGGTCGGCGGAGTCGTCAGCCGCGGGAAGCTCGACGGCGATGCTGTCCACACCGGCGTCGGCCAGGAGTGGGGTGACGCGATGCCAGTACCACGCACTGCCTCCGGCCCCTGGGATCAGGACGAGCGTGGCAGCCACGGTGTGACGGTCAGCCGGACTGGCCGGCTCGCTCGCTGCGCATCTTGGCGAACCGGTCGGACAGCCGGCGGATGCGAATCATCAGCGACGCGGGCGGATTGGACGAGCCGTCGAGGTAGGCGTTGAACTGGTCGGTCGGCACGCCGATGCGCGACGCGAACTCCTGCGGGCCAAGACCGGACCGCTCGAGCAGCAACCGCACGTGGCGGCCCACTTCGGCGCGTTCGTTGGCCTCGAGGTGTTCGCGGGTGCGGATCAGCACCTCGGCAAGCGCCTTCGAAACGCCGTACGGCTGTGCGGTTTCAAGCACCTCTTCGACCTGGCGGGCGGTGCGGCCGTACGGGTCGCGCTTGATCGCGACGACGATGCGCTGCCAGACCGAGAGGTCATCGGTGTCCAGGGCGGCCCGGATCGACGACGTCGGCCAGAACTCGACGGGCCGGCTGTCGACCTCCGCCAAGGGACGGCGGCGCGCGGTTGCCTCCGGGCGGCCGGCGTCAGAATCGCGACGCGCGTCGGCAGCCAACGTCACCTCGCCTCCTCCAGCATCGCTACTGCTACTGACAGGCACCGTTGCCTGACTCTTTCCCAATCAGCCTCAGCGTCGGGGCCCGACATCGAACCGTCGTCCACGTCGGAAGGGTGCGGGTCGGCAAGCCGACGCACCAGCTGTGTGGCCACCCACTGATTTCTTGCGTGCTGTCCAGAGTAATACCGGTCCATCCGGGCCAGCACCACCGCGGCCGTCTGAGTTTCCATCGAGTCGACGAGATCGGCAAGCTCAGCGAAATCCTTGGCGCTGTTGCGGCACATGATCAGGTAGCTCTTCAGCCGCAGCGTCTCGGCGCCGGTCGGGATCTGCAACCTGTCGCCGGTCGGCAGCTGCACGTTGGTGGTCTCCATCGGGCTGCGACGTTCCACCACGGGCTGTTCGCCGTCGGCCGCCGCGGTCGCCAGCGCGTCGAGCGCAACCGAGAGACGACCGCGCCACATGGTCACCGGATGCACCGCACGACAAGGGATCGCCTTGGTCTGGCCCGCCCCGTTGCGGATGCCGTTCGTCCGGTGGAACCGGCCCGTCGTCCGCACTCCCGGCACCGCCTCCTCACCGCGCTTGACGAGGTTGGTGAGCGCGCGCCCGGTCGGCAGGCAACCGCTGAACGCCAGCGGATCGGCCACGATGATGGTCTGCGGGGCGAGGTGCTTGAGCTTGGCCGCCGACTTGACCACCATCCGGATGTCGGAGCCCGAGGGGCCGAGCGCGGAGATGTCGTCGGGGATGATGACGAGGTCGCCGATGTCCACCTTCGGCAGCGGCTTCTCGAAGTCCACCGACGGCAGGATGCGGTCCAGCCAGCCGGGCAGCCACCAGTTCCATTGCGCGAACATCGCCATCAACGCGGGCACCAGGACGAGGCGAACCACGGTGGCGTCCACGGCGATCGCAACTGCGCAGGCCACGCCGAGCTGTGCGACCAACGGCATGCCCGCGAATGCGAAGCCGATGAACACCGCGATCATGATCAGCGCCGCGCTGGTGATGGTGCGGGCGCTGGTGCTCACTCCGTAGGCGACGGCGTCGCGGGTGTTGTTGGTCTGCAGGAACCGCTCTCGGATGCGGGTCAGCAGGAAGATCTCGTAGTCCATCGACAACCCGAAGGTCATCGCGAGGACGAGCGGCGGAATGGTGCTGTCGATCGACGAGATCCGTTGGAAGCCAAGCGCTTCGAGCCATCCCCACTCGAATACCGCAACCAGGCTGCCGTACGCCGCACCCACCGACAGCACCGTCATCAGCACGCCCTTGAGGGCAAGGAACACCGATCTGATCGAGATCAGCAGCATGACGAAGGCGATCACCGCGACGAACCCGAACACCGCGGGCTGGGTGGCGGCCACCCGGTCGTCGAAGTCCTTGATCAGCGCGGTGGGCCCGCCGACGTCGATGCTGACCCGCTGACCGGCCGTCCCTGGCAGATTCTGACGCATCCAGTCGATGCTCATCCGCGCGCCCATGTCCTCGGGATCCACCGACAGCACGGCGGACAGCAACGCACTGTGGTTGTCGTCGCTGAAGACCGGGGGCGTCACCGTGACCACGTCGGGCGCCTGCGCCAACTTCTGGTGCACGGCGTCGAGTGCCGCGGCGTTCTGCGGTTCGTTGGCGGTGAGGGTCGGGAACGTGACGAGCACCCGCACCGGGCCGAGCGCACCAGGCCCAAGTGCCTCGGCGGCCGCGTTGACGCCGCCGCGAATCTCGTGGGTGGGCTCGAACTGGCGCTGCAGACTGTTGCCGAGGGTCATCGCAAACGCAGGCGCGGCGATGGTGAGCAGGAATGCCGTTGCCGCTGCCGCGGACAGCCACGGTCTGCGCATCACCCACCCGACCCAGCGTGTCCAGAACCGGGATTGCGTCGTATCGGGCCGCCGGGAGAAGTGCAGCCACGACGAGCGTTTGGCGGCGGCCTTGCCGAAGGTGGCCAGCACTGCAGGGGTGAGAGTGGTCGACGTCAGCACCGCGATGGCGACGGCAAGGATGGCACCGGTGGCCATCGAGGCCAACACCGGCGTGTTGATCAGATAGATGCCGGTCATCGAGGCGATCACGGTCAACCCGGACAGCAGCACGGCGAGCCCGGATGTCGCCATCGCGGCGTCGGCGGCCTGAGCAGGCTCACGGCCCGATCGCAGCTCCTCTCGGAACCGCATCAGAATGAAAAGCGAATAGTCGACGGCCAGCGCGATGCCGAACATGGAGACGGTCGACGTCACGAACACCGACATCTCGGTGAACATCGAGAGTAGATAGACCAGGCCCATCGTCACCACGACCGTGCAGATGCCAAGTACCAGCGGCATGGCCGCGGCCGCAAGCGATCCGAAGACCGCCAACAAGACGATCAGGACGATCGGAAGGTTCCACTTCTCGGCCTGGGTGATGTCGTGCTTGGTGGCCTCGCTGGCGGCGGCGCCGAGCGCGCCCTGCCCGATGACGTAGAGCTTGACCTTGCCGTTGTCGATCTGCCCCGGCTGGTCACCGTCGATGCCGACCTTCTTGCGCAACTGTTTGGCCACGTCGACGCTGCCGCTGTCGAAGTCCGTCTGCAGGGTGACGACGTAGGGCCGGTCGGGTTGCGGAGGCGGCTGCGGGCTGGGGACGATCTTGACGTTGGGGACCTCGGCCGCGATGCGCTCCAGCTGCGCCACGGCGGCGTTCATGTCTTCGAACGAGGCATCCGCGCGGGGGGCAGCGACGAGCGCAAGCGGCGAGGCGCCCTGGTCGGGGAAGTGGTCCTCGGTCTCGTACTCGACGTGCAGCGACTGTGAACCGGCGACCTCGAAACCGCCGCCGGTCAGATTGCCCGACTGGTTCAGGGCCAGGTACACCGACGGCACCAGCAA
This sequence comes from Mycobacterium sp. AZCC_0083, assembly GCF_014202335.1. Taxonomy (GTDB): domain Bacteria; phylum Actinomycetota; class Actinomycetes; order Mycobacteriales; family Mycobacteriaceae; genus Mycobacterium. The sequence goes on from NZ_JACHGP010000006.1 coordinate 164,712, forward strand.
GAGCAGCCAGGCCGCGAAGACCACCCAGCGGAATCTGCGCAGGTTGCTGCTCAACCGCATCATGAACTGCTGGATGACGAACCCTGCCTTCTCCCCGGCGTTGCGTAGCGTAACGGTACAACAGCACGGTGTAGAGTCCGCAGTTCTGCGAGGTGGCGTGACGCCAACCGGAGCAGGCCCCGGCCCGTTACGGGCCGAAGATTAGCCTGACATCCCTCTTGAATTGACCTGCATGGTTGCTGGACGACTTGCGCGGGTGCACCGCCGTGATGGCAAGATGGCGCCCGAACGCTTCCGGGTCGGGACTGGACAGCCGCCGATCGCACGCCATTTGCGCGCCGTCGGCCGAATGGAAATTCGTAAGGAGTCAACCCATGACCGGGGCTCTCAAGACTGTCGCGTCCGCGCGGCGCGCACTCTGTGCGGCATTCGCCGTAACTGCGGCAGGCGGGGTGGCGGTGGCCGCGCTGGCCGCAGGATCGCCGTCGGCGACGGCAGCGCAGGATCCCTGTGCAGCCAGCGAGGTCGCCAAGACCGTGGGCTCGGTAGCCACCTCGATGGGCAGCTACCTCGATTCGCACCCCCAAACCAACGCCGCGCTGACCACCATCTCTCAGCAGCAGGGGGGACCGCAGTCGCTGGTGGCGCTCAAGACGTACTTCGACGCCAACCCCCAAGCGAGCAAGGACATGGAGCAGTTGCAGCAGCCTCTCGTCAACCTGTCGACGAAGTGCAGGCTGCCGCTGACCCTTCCGCAGTTGATGGGCTTGATGCAGAACGCGCAGGGCGCCCTGCCTGGTGGGACCCTGCCGGGGACGACGCTTGGTACGTCGTTGCCAGGCAGTTTGCCGGGCGCGCTGCAAACGGCGCAGACGGTCGGCCCGCCGGGAGCCGCGTCGCCCGCGCAGCCGTCGCCTGCCTCGGCCGTCACGCAGGGCCCCGGACCGCTTCCCGGGCCTTCGGCGATCACCACGAGGTAGTCCGCACCGGCGCGCGATACGCCGCTCAGCGACGCCTTGACCTCGATATTTGAGGTTTCTCACGATTGGTTAACCGCAAGGCAAGAAAGTCTCCACAGATTCTGCTTAGCTTTTCGGTGTCGGTAACCGCTCGTGGTTACGATCTCTCCGCTTTCGATGAAGGAGCTTGACCATGTTGGTCTCGATGCGTACAGGGCGACGCGCGGTTGCCGGTGCCCTTGGCGCCGGTGCAATCGCCGGCGCAGTGCTGTTCGGCGCGATCCCGTCCGCCATGGCCGACGACCCGGCCCTCAATCCCCCGGACTGCACCGCCGCAGACCTGGCGGGCGTCTCATCGGGTGTGTCCGCGTCCACGTCCGCATACCTCTTCACCCACCCCGACGTGAACTGGTTCTTCACCAGCCTCGAGGGTCTGCCGCGCGACAAGGTCAGGTCCGAGGTGGCCGACTACATGAACAACAACCCCGGAGTGAAGGCCGACCTGACGGGCATCCGGCAGCCGTTGGTCGATCTGAAGAATCGCTGCGGCTCATCACCAGCGCCTGATCTGCCGTAGACCCCGTGCCGGTACGGCAGGGGGCACCTCCGAGCAACGAGGGGGACGTCGGGAACGACGCGCCAGGGCACGAGGTCTCGGGCCGCATGGTGCTGATGGTCGACGACGATCCGGACGTCAGGACGTCGGTATCGCGCGGATTGCGCCATTCCGGGTTCGACGTGCGGGTCGCCGCGTCCGGCAAGGAAGCGCTGCGGCTGCTGTCCAACGAGACGCACGACGCGCTCGTGCTCGACGTGCAGATGCCCGAACTCGACGGTGTCGCGGTGGTGACGGCCTTGCGCGCGCTCGGCAACGACATCCCGATCTGCGTGCTGTCCGCGCGCGACACGGTCAACGACCGCATCGCCGGCCTGGAGGCTGGCGCGGACGACTACCTGACCAAGCCGTTCGATCTCGGTGAGCTGGTGGCCCGACTGCACGCACTGCTGCGCCGGTCGAGCCACTCCGATCAGCAGTCGGACACCATGACGGTCGGGCCGTTGACCATCGACACCGCACGGCGTCTGGTGTTCGTCGACGGTGAGCGGGCCGAGCTGACCAAGCGTGAGTTCGACCTGCTGGCAGTGCTCGCGGAGAACAACGGTGTGGTGCTGTCCCGGCAGCGGCTCCTGGAACTGGTGTGGGGCTACGACTTCGACGTCGACACCAACGTCGCCGACGTGTTCATCAGCTACCTGCGGCGCAAGCTCGAACGGGAGGGTCATCCGCGGGTGATCCACACCGTGCGCGGAATCGGCTACGTGCTGCGCGACGATCCGTAAGTGCGATTCCCTCGATTCGGCCGGTCGGCCTCGCTACGAACGCGGGTGGCGCTGGCGTCGGCCGCCGCAGCGGCGGCGGTCGTCGCGGTGTTCACGGTCCTGACGTCGGTGGTGCTCGCCAACAACGACGCCGCGCAGTTGGACCGCAGGCTCGACTCCATCGTCGACGCCAGCATGTATCCCGAGCAGCTCAGCGATCCGAGCCGCGGCGTGCTCACCACCGGTCGGTCGCCGTCGTCGGGCCAGGTGGTGTTCCAGCGCGGCTTTCAGTTGCCGCGGTTGGCGCCCGGTACCGAGAACGTTTTGGTCAACGGCATCGAGTACCGGGTGCGCACCATCCCGATGGATCAGCAGGGCGGCGTGGTCATGTCGGTCGGCATCCGCGCCGACAGCATCCTGCTGAGCCGTGCCCGGATACCGCTCTACACGGCGGTCGGCGTGGCGACGGTGCTGATCGCCGCTGGGTTGGGCTGGCTGCTCGCCGGACCTGCGATCCGGCCGCTGCGCCGGCTGACCGCGCAGACCATGCGGCTCGGCAAGGGCACCGACACGATGGAGGCGGTGACGGGCGCGCGGGAAGCAGAGGAGCTGTCCGACGCCATGGCAGGCATGCTCGACCGGTTGGCGGCCGCGCAGCAGGCGACGACCAACTCGTTGCAGGCGGCGCAGGACTTCGCGGCCAACGCCGCGCACGAGCTGCGCACTCCGCTGACGGCCATGCGCGCGGATCTGGACACCCTGCGGATCCACGACCTGCCCCTCGAGGAACGCGAGGAAGTCGTTGGCGACCTGCTGCGCGCACAGCGTCGCGTCGAGGCGATCATCACCGCGCTTGGCCAACTGGCGTCGGGACAGCTCGCACAGGTCGAGGATCGCGAACTGATCGACGTGACCGACATGCTCGACCGGGTCGCGCGGGAGAACGCCCGCGTGGCAGGCGCGGTCGAGATCGTCGTCGACGCCGACGACATCGGCTTCATCTGGGGATGGCCCGGTGGTCTGCGGCTGGCCGTGGACAACCTGGTGCGCAACGCCATAGCGCACGGCGCCGCCACTCGAATCACGCTGACAGCGCGCCGAACTGGTGACGTGCTGACCATCGTCGTCGACGACAACGGCGGCGGGCTGCCCATCGACGAGCATCAGGTGGTGCTCGGCCGGTTCGCGCGGGGAAGCACCGCGGCGCCCGGTGGGTCGGGGCTCGGGCTGGCCCTGGTTGCGCAGCAGGCCGCACTGCACGGCGGAAGCATCGAGCTATCGGACGGGCCGCATGGCGGGTTGCGTGCCACGTTGACGGTGACGAGTTCGCCTGAGCCGAACGAGGATCCGGATGACGGCGAGACCGTCAGCGCCGAGCCAGGGCCGATACGGCGGCGCGCCACCCAAGTAGCAGGATGGCGGTCACTAGCGAAGCGACCACCACGAAGCTGACCGCCGTGCCCGCAGAAGTGGCCTTGCGCAACAGCATTCCGACCACCACGGTGCTCAGCCAGATGGTCAGCCCGGTCGGTGCGAGTGCTGCTGGCTGGCGCCACGCCCGTGCCGCGAGCCACCCGACGGCGGTCCCTGCGAGGAATGGCCACGCCGTCTCGGCGACGCCTGCGATGGTGATCCCCTCGGCGTGACTGCGCCTGCCGATCGTGCAGAACACGACGACGCACACCACATCGGCCAGCAGTGCGGTGGCCGGTCGTACCCCGGTGGCGCTAGCCTGCGGCATAGGTCATCACGTCGAGTAACAGTGGGCTGACATTTTCCTCGTCCCTTGCGGTGAACCCCGGCTGGGCGGGGGCCGGTTTGCCGGTCATTAGGTCGCCGATCCCGTCCATCGAGGCGAGTCGGCCGTCGAGCTTGAACGACTTGAAGATGAACGGAATACCGTTGGCCATCAACGGATCCGGCGCGCTCATCACGTGGAAGTGCAGGTGCGGCGCGTCGGTGTTGCCGGTATTGCCGAGGTTGCCGATCACTTGCCCGGTGGTGAGCCGATCACCCGGCTTCACCTTGACGCTTCCGGTCTTGAGGTGAGCGTAGAACGCGTAGTTGCCGTCTCCGATGTCCTGAACGACGTGGTTGCCTCCGTACTGGTCGAGGGGCAACCCGGTCGGAGACCGACCTGCCACCTGTTCGGGCAATCCGTCGACGACACCGACCACGGGGCCGTCGGCGACGGCGTGGATGTCGGCCCCGAAGTACGGGTAGCTCTCCGGCTTCGACGCGTCGCCACGGTAGATGGTGCCGTCGGGGCTCATCTGCACGTAGTCGATCGCGAATCGCTCGGCAGCCCAAAGCTTGCCGTTCAGCGGGTTCAGCGCTATCCGGTGCGGCGTCATGTCGCAGCAGCTGTTGCCGTCTACCCAGCGTGGTCCGTCCAGGGGAGGGGAGATGACGGGCGGCTCGTGAGTGGAGACCGTCACCGGGGCGACGTCCTCGGTCATCGTTGCGGGCAGCAATGGTGGCATCGGCTTGGTCAGGTTCGTCACGATTGCGTGCGAAAGTTGTTGTGGGACAGCGGGTGTGCTGTCAGTGGGTCCGTCGATGACGACGTCCAGCCAGACCACGGCACTCTGGCCGGGGCCTAGCTTCGAGGTCGGCTCCGTGCCGCCGAGTGTCCGCATCCAGTACGGGAGTCGATCGCCTGCCAGGCTCAGCAGTGTCTTGTCCCCTGCCTTCACGGCCACCGACGACACGGTCACGTCCTGTCCGAGCGCGTTGGTCAGCTGCAGTTCGTAGGCGAGATGCACCTTGCCGTCGGTGGCGGGCACCGGAATCGGCGGCGAGAGCACTTCGGCGAGCAATGGCGTGGCGGCGGCAGGTTCGACGGCGGTCGAGGGGGCGGGTGACTGTTCGGCGGATTGCGCAGGGGGCTCGGCCGACGACGAACATCCCGCCACCAGGAGGGCCACGCCGAGGATCGCTGCGAGGCCGCGGATGCCGGGGAGCATGAGCCGATCCTATGGCGGCCAACGTTGGCGGCACTATCCATCCCGCCCGAGCCCCGGGTGGGAAACCGTCACCCAGCGGATCCGCACCTGGCTCGAAGCGATCTAGGGTTCGGGTTCGGGCTCGCGCTTCGCGTCGAGGTCGGTAGCGACCTGCTCGGGCTCCGGCGCCTCGGGGGCGTAGATCGCCTCGGGGTCGGGGCTGAACTCGGCCGGTTCGTCACCCGACGGCTCATCGGGGTCGGCATCTGGATCTATGTCCTTCTCGGTGCGGAACACGAAGAAGAAGACCACCCATCCGATCGCGGAGATGAAGATCCAGCTGACCAGGCGGTAGATGAGCATCGCGGAGATAGCCGAGGCCAGGGTCATCCCGCTCGACACCAGGCCAGGCACCAGCACCGCCTCGACGATCAGCAGTCCGCCGGGCATCAACGGGATCGACCCGACGGCGCGCGCCGCGGCGTAGGCGACGGTCAGCCCGGCCAGCGACGGATGGCCGCCTGCGGCGTAGCAGGCTAAGGCCAAACAGGCCACGTCGGCGACCCAGTTGAACATCGACCAGCTGAACGCCACGCCGAGAGTGCGGCGGCTCAGGCTCACCGACTCCAGCTGCGCCAGCGTCTCACGCCACTTGTCCAAGCCGACGTCGGCTGGTTTGCCACGAACCGAGTTGAACAACGAAAGGACGCGCACGCCGATCCCGTCGATGAGATCAGGGCGCGAGGCGACGGCCTGCGCCAGAATCAATAGGGCGACGAACCCGCCGAGCGTAAAGATAAGCGACAGAGGGTTTTTGCTGGCACCGAGAAGGAAAGCGCCGCCGAGGCCAAGCAGGGCCAGGCCCACGATCTGCAGCACACCCGACATCACCAGCTGCCAGGACGCAACGACGGGAGAGGCGCCCCAGATCCGTTGCTGACGGTAGACGAAGGTGGCCGACAACACTGGGCCGCCCGGCATCGTGGTGCTCAGCGCGTTGCCGCAGTAGAAGGCGGCCTCCGAGCGAAACTGCTTGACGTGCACGCCCGCTGACTTCAGTAGGGTGCGCTGAATCTGGGCGAAGCTGTGCATCGACGCCAGTGCGGCGGCGACGGCGGCCAGCACCCACCACCAGTTCGCGGAGAGCAGGCTCTTCCACGCCTTGGCGAGCTGATCCCAGACCAGCACCACTTCGACGGCGAGCACCACGACGGCGACCCCGATGATCGCCCACCGCAGCCACCAGTACCGGCCGCGTTGGCGGCCATCTCGGCGATTGGCGTCGCTGGTCCCGACTCTTACCCGGATCGCTGCACTCCTGCCCTCCGGCACGTCCACCAGGGTAATGGCGGCGCCTCGCCGAATCAGCGTGCCTGGAAGGGGCGCGCCGAGTCGTTACAGTACCGACATGCCAGACCGGTTCTCGCTAGATTCGCAGGCCGATGCAGCTGTTCATCCCATAGTCCGCAAGACCGCCGCCTGGAGCTGGCGACTGCTGATCATCCTCGGCGCGCTCGTCGCGTTGCTGTGGGTGGTCGGGCACCTCGAGGTGATCGTGGTGCCGGTGTTGCTCGCGATCATGGTGACCGCGATGCTGGTTCCGCTCGTCGACGCCCTCGACCGGCGCGGTCTGCCGAGAGGCGTGGCCGTGGCCGCAGTCCTGCTCAGCAGTTTCGTCGTGGTGGGCGGCATCCTGGCGTTCGTGGTGAGCCAGTTCATCCACGGCGCGCCGGCACTGGTCGACCAGGTGACGCAGAGCATCACGAACGCCAGGAACTCACTGAACACCGGTGTGCTGTCCCACTTCAGCAACGACCAGATCAAGAGTGCGACCGACGCCGCAATCGAGGCCCTCAAGAACAACCAGGCCAAACTGACCAGCGGCGCCCTGTCCACGGCGGGCACCATCACCGAGCTCGTCACCGGTGCGTTGCTGATGTTCTTCACCCTGATCTTCCTGCTGCAAGGTGGCCGCAACATCTACGCCTACGTCACCAAGATCTTCCCGATGACCGTTCGCGACCGGGTCCGTGACGCGGGCCGGGCGGGCTTCCACTCCCTGATCGGCTACGTCAGGGCGACGTTCCTGGTGGCCCTCGTCGACGCCGTCGGCATCGGTACCGGCCTGGCGATCATGGGCATCCCGCTGGCGCTGCCACTGGCGTCGCTGGTGTTCCTCGGCGCGTTCATTCCGCTGGTCGGTGCCGTGATCGCAGGCGGCCTGGCCGTGATCGTCGCCTTGATCGCCAAGGGCTGGGTCTTCGCGCTGATCACGTTGGGCGTGATCATCGCGGTACAGCAGCTCGAGGCACACGTGCTGCAACCGCTGGTGATGGGTCGTGCGGTCTCGGTGCACCCACTTGCCGTCGTACTGGCGATCGCCGCCGGTGCCGTGCTGGCGGGCATCGTCGGCGCACTGCTGGCCGTGCCGACGGTGGCGATGGTGAATAGCGCGGTGCGGGTGCTGCTGGCCGACGATCCGAAGGTCGAGGAGGAAAGACTCGAAGCCGAAGTGGGCCCGGCGATCAGTGCCGAATCCGACGACCTACCGCCGAAGCCCCCGAAGGACTAGAGCCGGCCCTCGCGCCGGAGCAGATCTGAAGCACTGACGCCGCCACCGCCGCGACGCTTGGGTTCATCGTCGCCTGCCTCACGGGTGGCGATCTTCTCGGTGGTTCCCGGCTCCTGCGGCCGCTGGGTTGGGATTGCCGTGGTCGGTTCGTCGACCGGCTGCGCCTGCGGTCGGGCCTGCCGTGGTGTGGGCCGCTGCTCGGGCATCGATCGCGTCGGCTCCGCAGAGGGCTGGGACGATCCGCCTGCCGGTGCGCCATTGCCGCTGCGCAGCGCACCGAGCCATGACTCGATCTCGCGATTTTGCGTCGATCCGCGCTGGGACTCGGCGCGACGGGACGCCCTGGTCGAGGGCGGCGTCGTCGGCGTCGGCGGTGTGGCCCGCGGCGTGCGGGTAGTCGGTGCATCGGGCACCGCGGTTGCTCCAGGGGCCGCGTCCGTCGGCGCCTTGAAGCGGGTGGTGGGGGGTTCGCCCGCCTGGGCACCAGGCGCGATGGGGATCCGGGTGGTTCCTGCCGTCGACGGCGGGAGGGCCCGGGGGGGAGGCGGTGGGCGGCCGGGACCGCCGGGCCGTGGAGTTCCCGCATCTGGATGCCCTGGATCGTGCGGAGGCCTTGGGCGTGCGGGTGCGCCCGCCCCGAGCAGCGCCTCCTCCGGCTCGCGGAAGGAGGGACGCTTGCGCTCGTCGGGCAGCTCGAGCTCGCCGAGCCCGATGCGTTCCTGGATCCGTTTCATCCATCGCGGTGCCCACCAGCAGTCGTCGCCGAGCATCTTCATGATCGCGGGGACGAGGAACATTCGGACGATCGTTGCGTCGAGCAGGAGAGCAAGCAGCAAGCCGAAGGCCAGGTACTTCATCATCACGAGGTCCGAGAAGACGAACGCGCCTGCGACGACCGCGAGGACCAGTGCAGCGCCGGTGATCAACCGGCCAGTCGTGGCCGTGCCAATGCGGATGGCCTCAGCGGTGGACATGCCACGGGCCCTGGCCTCCACCATGCGGGACACCAGGAACACCTCATAGTCGGTCGACAGACCCCAGATCACCGCGATGATCAACCCGATCATCGGTGCCATCAGCGGCTGCGGCGTGTAGTTCATCAGGCCAGAGCCGTGCCCGTCGACGAACATCCACGTCAGGATGCCCATCGTCGAACCGAGCGTGAGCGCACTCATCAACGCGGCCTTGATCGGCAGTACGAGCGAGCCGAATGCCAGGAACATGAGCACCGTGGTCGTGAGAATCAGCACGACCACCATCATCGGCAGCTTGGTGAACAGGCTGTGGATGCTGTCCTGTTCCAGCGCGGGGGTTCCGCCCACCGAGACGGTGACTCCTCGCGGCGGCGCCATCGCCCGCAACTCGTTGATTTTCTTGGAGGCATCGCCCCGCGTGACGAGGCCGTTCTGGAGCACCCGCACATTCGGGTCCTTGGACGCTCCATCGAGATACGGGCGTTCCTTCCACATGGTGGAGGGATCGTTGTTCTGCTCGATGAAGCCGGGGATCTGCATCGCGTCGTTGCGGACCTCGGCGATCTGCTGGTTGCTGACCGGCTGGCCGTTGTCGCTCTCGATCACCAGCGTCAGTGGTTCGGTGCGGAAGCCGGGGAAGGTCTTGTCGAACTCTTCCTGCGCCACCCGGACCGCATTGTCGGGCGGCAGGTACTTCTCGCTGATGCCGCCGAGGGCGAGTTGGCCCAGCGGAATGATGAGGATGATCATCACGATGACGATCGGCAGCGCGAATGCGCCGGGGCGCCTCATCACGACGTTGACGAGCTTGCCCCAGAAGCCCTTCTCGACCTCGGCGCGCGTCTTCGTCTTCTGCGTCTTCTCGGCCAGCCAGTTCAGCCACCAGACGATCGGGCCGCGTAGGAGCGGCACGGCCCGCGCCAGGGCGAGTCCGGCGATGACCACCGAGACGAAGATCACGACGCCAAGCAGGATCCAGTACAGCGCACTTTCGACGATGCCTGCGTCGCGAAGGGCGACCACTCCGTATCCGAGCGCGCACATCAGGCTGACATAGCCGACGACCAAACCGATGAGGGCGAGCCCTGCGCCGCGTTCACCGGTCGTCCTGATGCGGGAGCGGGCGATGTGTCCGAACGCGATGCCAAGCGGCGGAAGCAGGATCCCGACCGGGATCGACGCCAGTGCAAGGGGATTGGAGCGCGGATTGGCGGGGTCAGAGGTGATGGGATCGGGCTGGGCGAACCGCACCAGCATTTTCACGCCAACGGAATCGACGCGAGGCCCGAGGATGGCCAGGGCGGCGGCCAGCACCGTGATCGACAGGATCGCCGCCAACATGACCGAGGCGATGATCGCGTAGGTGATCGACTTGAGGAAGCCCTGCGGGAACAACAGCAGCGGTACCGACGACGCCACCAGGATCACTGCGGAGAACATGATGGTCCGGCCAGAGGTCATCACCGTGCGACGCACCGCTGCCTCGGTGTCGTAGCCCTCGGCGAGTTCCTCCCGGAATCGGCTCACCATGAATAGGCCGTAGTCGACCGCGATGCCGAGCCCCATCAGGGTCACCACCGGCTGGGCGAAGAAGTGCACGGGGATGAACTCGGCGATCACGCGCATGACGCCGAGCGCGCCCGCGATGGTCAGGCCGCCGATGATCCCTGGGAGTGCGGCCGCAATCACGGTGCCGAACACGAAGAACAGCACCACGCAGACCAGAGGGATGGCGGCCACCTCGGCGCGCTTCTGGTCGTCGCCGATGGTGCCGGTCAGTTCACTGGCCAGCGGTTGTAGGCCGGCCTGCTGAACGTTGACGCCGTCGATGTTCAGGGCCTCTTTGACGGTCTTGCCGTCCTCGCCGACGTTCTTGTTGTAGTTGTTCAGGATCTGGTCGTCGTTGTTGCCCTTCAGCTGGACGGACATGAAGGCTTGCTTCTTGTCGGCGTCTGCCATGGTCTTCAGGAGCTCGGGGCTCTTGAAGTAACCGATCGAGCGCAGAATCTGGTCGGGGTGGTCCTTTTCGACCTGGGCGAGGTTGTCCAGGACCTTCTTCCGGAATGCCGGATCGTCGACCGTCTTGCCGTCAGGCGCGGTGTAGATGGCAACGATGTGGCCCGACGTGTCACGCCCGTAGGCCTCGTCGCTGGTCACCGACGCGTGGACCGACTGGCTGCCGTCGTCGTAGAAGCCACTCTGCGTCACGTGCTCGCCAAGGCCGATGCCGAAGATGCCGCCACCGAGGCACAGCGTGACCATGACTCCGATCACCGCGTATCGGAATCGGTACACCGTTCGACCCCACCAGGCGAACACGTGAGCTCCTAACTGATCTTCTTCAAGTCTTTCGGCCTGCGCTGCTTCAGTTGTCAGACGCGCGAGGTCAGTAGCGACGACAGCGGCCGGAACGGCTGCAGCCAGGCGCCCTGCTCGGGCAGCGAATCAAGGCCGATTCGCGGTTACGGCTCCCTGAAGACACCAGGAATGTCTTCGAGGTCGACGAACTCCAAGGTATCCGACGGTAGTGCCCAACTCGCGTGTTCGCGAAATCCGAGAACGTGCACGCCGATGCCGTAGGGGGTCAGTTCCTCGAGCGGCAGCCGGAACGCCTGGCCATCCGCGGACGCCACGTAGACGCTGGCCAGACCCTACCGCCAAAAGTTTAGAGCCGGCCTTCGCGCCGCAGTAGATCCGCAGCACTGACGCCGCCACGGCCACCGCCACGACGCTTGGGTTCGTCGTCGGAGGCCCCGGGTTCCTGCGGACGCTGGGTCGGGATCGCCGTCGTCGGTTCGTCGACCGGCTGGGACGGTGCGCCGTTGCTGCCGCGCAGCGCACCGAGCCACGATTCGATCTCGCGGTCTTGCGTCGATGCGCGCTGAGACTCGGCGCGGCGGGATGCCCTGGTCGAGGGCGGCGGCGGCGGCGGCGTCGACGCGGGTGGCGTGGCCCGGGGTGTGCGGGTCGTCGGTGCATCGGGCACCGCGGTTGCTCCTGCGCCCGGAGCGGCGTCCGTCGGCGCCTTGAAGCGGGTGGTGGGGGGTTCGCCCGGCTGTGCACCAGGCGCGATGGGGATCCGGGTGGTTCCCGCCGTCGACGGCGGAAGGGCCCGCGGGGGAGCGGGCGGGCGGGCGGGTCCCGTGGGGCCGCCGGGCCGCGGAGTTCCGCCATCTGGATGCCCTGGATCGTGCGGAGGCCTTGGGCGTAGGGGCGCGCCCGCCCCGACCAGTGCGCCCTCCGGCTCGCGGAAGGTGGGACGCTTGCGCTCGTCGGGCAGCTCGAGCTCACCGAGTCCGATGCGTTCCTGGATGCGCTTCATCCACTGCGGTGCCCACCAGCAGTCGTCGCCGAGCATCTTCATGACCGCGGGGACCAGGAACATGCGGATGACGGTGGCGTCGAGCAGCAGCGCCGCGACGAGGCCGAACGCGAGGTACTTCATCATCACCAGATCAGAGAAGACGAACGCGCCAGCCACCACGATGAGGATCAGCGCGGCCGCCGTGATGATGCGCCCGGTGGTGGCGGTGCCGATCCTGATGGCCTCCGCGGTGGACATACCGCGGGCGCGGGCCTCCACCATGCGAGACACCAGGAACACCTCGTAGTCCGTAGACAGGCCGTAGATCACCGCGATGATCAGTCCGATCACCGGTGCGGTCAGTGGCGTCGCCGTGAAGTTCAGCAGACCCGACCCGTGCCCGTCGACGAATATCCAGGTCAGGATGCCCATCGTCGAACCGAGGGTGAGCGCGCTCATCACCGCGGCCTTGATCGGCAGCACCAGCGATCCGAACGCCAGGAACATCAACAGCGTCGTGGTGGTGATCAAGATCAACAGCATCAGCGGCCCCTTGTCGAGCAAGCTGTGAATGCTGTCCTGTTCCAGCGCCGGGGTTCCGCCAACCCAGATGGTCACACCCTTGGGCTGCTGGATCGCGCGCAGCTCGTCGATCTTCTTCGGGGCGTCGTTGCGGACCTGCAGTCCGTTCTGGATGACGGTGACCTTCGGGTCCTTGGTGCCTTCGTCGGTGGCGTTCCTGGGAGTCCATGACCCGGTGAAACCGGGAATCGCGGACGCCTTCTGTTCGATCTCTTCGATCTGCGCGGGCGTCGCGTTCTGGATGACGAGGGTCATCTGCTCGGTGCGGAAGCCGGGGAAGGTCCTGTCGAAGTCCTCCTGCGCCATGCGCACGGAATTCGTTGGGGGAAGGTACTTTTCGCTGAAGCCGCCGAGCGACAACTTGCCAAGCGGAATGATCAACAAGATCATGATGATGACGATCGGTGCGGCGAACAGGACCGGTCGTTTCATCACGACGTTGACGAGCTTGCCCCAGAAGCCCTTCTCTACCTGCTCGCGGGTCTGCGTCTTCTGCAGCTTGTTCGCCATCCACTCCAGGTAGATCCGCATCGGCTTCCAGTTGCGGAAGAACGGCACCCGCAGCAGCGTCCGCACGCCGAGCGCGTCGACGTTGGGGCCAAGGATGCTCAGCACCGCAGGCAGCACGGTGATCGACAGGATCGCCGCCAACATCACCGATGCGATACCCGCGTAGGTCAGCGACTTCAGGAAGCCCTGCGGGAACAGCAGCAGGCCCGCCAGCGATCCCACGATCAAGACCGCGGAGAACGTCACGGTCCTGCCTGCGGTCATCACGGTGCGCCGGATCGCGGTCTCGGTGTCGTAGCCCTCGGCGAGTTCCTCGCGGAAGCGGCTCACCACGAACAGGCCGTAGTCGATCGCGATACCGAGACCGATCAGGGTGACCACGGGCTGGGCGAAGAAGTGCACCGGGGCGAACAGCGAGATGAGCCGCATGATTCCCAGACCGGCGGCGATGGACAGACCGCCGACGCAGGCAGGCAGGCAGGCGGCGACCACGCCGCCGAACACGAAGAAGAGCACCACGGCTACGAGGGGCAGTGCCAGCAACTCCATGCGCTGCTGGTCCTTGCCGATGGTGCCGGTCAGCTCGCTGGCCACCGGCTGCAACCCGGCGAGCTCCACCTTGCCGTCGTCCATCTTCTGCAGATCGGGCTGGACGATCTTGAAGTTGTTCAGAATTTCGTCGTCGTCGTCACCCTTGAGGGGCAGCGTGGCGAACGTTCGGGTCTTGTCCTCGGTGGCGAGCTTGCGGACGGCCTCGGCGTTGGGGGCCTTCAGGTAACCGGCCCACGGCAGCATCTGATCGGGATGATCGGCGACGTTCTTGTCCAGCTCGGCGACGATCTTCTTCGACCATTCAGGGTCGTCGACGGTCTTGCCCTCCGGAGCGGTGAACACGGCGATGATGTGGCTGGACCTGTCGCGGCCGTACACCTCGTCGGCCAGCACCGAGCCCTTCACGGACTCGCTTCCGTCGTCGTAGAAGCCGCTCTGGGTGACGTGTTTGCCGAGGCTCGCCCCGAAGACCCCGGCGCCAAGGCAGATAGCTACCATCACACCGATCACGATGAATCGGTAGCGGTAGACCATTCGACCCCACCAGGCGAACACGTCAGCTCCTAACTGATCTTCTTCAAGTCTTTCGGCCTGCGCTGCTTCAGTTGTCAGACGCGCGAGGTCAGTAGCGACGACAGCGGCCGGAACGGCTGCAGCCAGGCGCCCTGCTCGGGCAGCGAATCAAGGCCAATCCGCGGTAACGGCTCCCTGAAGACACCAGGAATGTCTTCGAGGTCGACGAACTCCAAGGAATCGGACGCTAGTGCCCAACTCGCGTGTTCGCGAAATCCGAGAACGTGCACGCCGACGCCGTCGCGGGCCAGTTCCTCGAGCGGCAGCCGGAACGCCTGCCCATCCGCGGACGCCACATAGACGCTGGCCAGACCTTCGCGGTGGCGCAGCGCGATGTGGTCGAGCATGTCGCTGTCCACGTCGCTGTCGTCGTCGATCTTGGGTTTGGCGAAGACCGCGAAGCCGACGTTGCGCAGTGCCTCCACCCACGGGCGCACGACGTCGGCACTGCCCGAGGCGATGTTGGTGAAGACCGTGGCCTCCGGCTCGAGCGTGACCTGCGGATCCTCGTGGGCGCGGGCCGCGGACAGGTCGGCGGTTTGGGCCAGCAGCCAGCGGCCAAGCGCATCGAATCGGGGCCGGTGCGCTGCCGTCGGCCTGCCACCGAGAATGGAGCCGAGACCCATGTCGAGGTTGGGGGCGTCCCACACCAGAAGCACGCGTTGCGGCACCGCCACCGGCGGGGCGGGCGCTTCGGGGATCTCGCCAAGAGTGTCGATCTCTTCGGTCACGCTCATCGCGCCTTCTCCCAGAGGAATTCGGTGACGGCACTGCCGACGTTCTGGGCCTTCGCCTCGTACTTCGTGACGGGGCGACTGACCGAGATCGGCACATGATCCGCGTCGAGGCCGACCCGGCGCAGTAGGGGCTCGGCATCGCCGACTTCGGCGATCTGTTCGGCATACCCGGCGTGATCGGTGGCGGCGTGCAGCACGCCGCCGGGCCGGAGCCGGTCGGCGATCAGCGCCACCGTCGACGACTGCAGCAGTCGGCGCTTGTGGTGGCGCGCCTTGGGCCACGGATCGGGGAAGAACACCCGCACGCCGGTCAGCGATCCCGGTGCCAGCATGTGTTCGAGGACGTCGATGCCATCGCCGCGGATCAGGCGGACGTTGGTCAGGCCCGCCCGGTCGACGCCGCTGAGCAGCTGCGCGAGGCCGCGCCGGTAGACCTCGACGGCCACGACGTCGAGGTCGGGTTCGGCGGCGGCCATCGCCAGTGTCGAGATTCCGGCACCGCAGCCGATCTCCAGAACGACGGGTGCCGACCTGCCGAACCACGCCTCGGTGTCCAACGTTCCGGTTGGCCTGCCGTCGGAGTCCCTCGGCTGCATGCCGAGGTCGGGCCAGCGACGTTCCCAGGTCTCCTGCTGGCCGCCCGAGAGCGCAGAGCGCCGAGACCGGAAACTGGTGATGCGGGGATAGGGGTGCGCAGGGATCCCGGCCGCTTCAAGGGCGGCCTCCTCGCGCTGGGCATGCATCCGTCCATAGTCGCTCATCAAGGCCGGTGGACTCGCATCGCGGTACGGATTGATACCCAACAGTTGCCTTCCATCGGCGGGGATCGGGTACCGCAAAATCTCCGCGCTTGACGACGTCGCCGAAATGCGACGATGGCCTGGGGGTGAACACCGTGATGCCAAGTCCGTCAGCCGAGGTTCCCGGCGCCTTCGACGACTATCTGACGCGATTCGCTGAGGCCAGCGCGACGCCAGGATTGCCGCCGATCATCGGCCGTCTTCGGCGCCGGATCGGGGTTGCGGTGGTGGGCCGGGCCGGGGCGGGCCGCAACACCGTGGCCGCCGCGCTCCGGCACCACGGTGTCGCCGTCACTGCCGACCCCGCCACGGCAGAGGTCCAGGTACTGGTGATCGCCGAAGCACTCAAGCCAGAGGAATGGGCGATGGCGGCGGCAGGCCCGCCAACGCTCATCGTGCTGAACAAGGCCGACCTGACCGGGTCGCGCTCCGGCGGCGCGATACCGAAGGCCCACCGCAGGGCGGCTGACGTGCAACGGCGCACCGGGACACCGACCGTCGCCATGGTCGGCCTGTTGGCTGCGACAGGGGCGCTCGACGACGAACTCGTCGATGCGCTCCGGACGCTGGTCAGCACGCCAGCCGACCTCGGGTCCGTCGACGCCTTCACGCGTGGCGAGCACCCGGTAGGAGGCGACATGCGAACACGTCTGCTCGAGCGGCTGGACCGGTTCGGCATCGCGCACGCCGTGCTCGCACTGGCCCGCGGCGACGAACCGGCCACGCTGCCCGCACTCCTGCAGCGGCTGAGCAACGTCGACGCCGTCCTTGGCGGGCTCCGCACGTGCACCGCCCCCGTCCGCTACCGGCGTCTTCGCGCGGCGTTGGCCGAAATACATTCCCTGGCAATCGAATTGGACGACGAAGGGTTGTTCGGGCTGCTGAATTCCGAGGCAGCCGTGCTTGCGACGATGGCCGCGGCCGTCGACGTGGTCGAGGCCGACGGCATCCGGGTCGACCCGGGTGATCACCCCGACGCACACCACCGTCGCGCCCTGCAGTGGCGGCGCTACGGCGGCGGGCCCGTCAACGCGCTGCATCGCAGTTGCAGCGCGGACATCACCCGTGGATCGCTGCGGCTGCTCGACGGCCGCCGGTGAGCGTCATCGCGGTGGTCGGATCGCCGTCGGCAGGCGTCTCCAGCCTCGCCGCGGCGCTCGCCGACCGCCTGCCCGACCACACCGTGGTCGAGGCTTCCCTGGCACCCGATGCGGTCGTCGTGGTCGCCTCGGCCGTCGCACCGCTGGCCGACTCCGACGTCGACCTGATCGAACGGGCGGCGGCGGGCACCGACCTGGTGATTGGGGCGGTTTCCAAGATCGACGCTCACAGAGGGTGGCGTGACGTGCAGGCCGCCGACCGCGCACTGCTGGCCCGCCGCGACGAGCGCTACCAGAAAGTGCCGTGGGTGGGGGTCGCCGCGGCGCCCGATCTCGGTGAGCCCGACGTGGACGAACTGGTCCGCACACTGGTCGCCCGCCTTGCCAAGCCGGATCGGCTGCCCCGTGCGCGTCAGGCGTCGAGATCGATGGACGCCATCGCCGTGCGGGGCGGAATCCAACGGGCCCGCCTGACGCTGACCTACTTCGTGCGCAGGCGCTGCGCGGAGATCGGCGCCGACCTGCGGGCGGAGGCGGCGGAACTGCCGCGTGGCGGGGTGGCGCGGTTCGGTGACGGGGTGCGCGACGCGGTGGCCGACTTCGGTGCGGAGTTGGACGTCGTGATTGATGAAGCCGTCGACCGAGCCATCGGTGAGTTCGCGTTGACGCCACTCACGTTGACGCCACGCACGTTGACGCCAGCACGGGCCTCGGCCGGGCCGCCGCCGCAGTTGCCCCTGCCGCGACCATCGTCGCGTCGGCTGGAGACCCGGCTGATGTTGGTGCTCGGTGGCGGCTTCGGCCTGGGGGTGGCGCTGACGCTCGGCCGTCTGACAACTGCGCTGGGCCCCGGCTCGGACCTCATCGGTCTAGTCGTCGGTGGCGTGGTCGGATTGCTCCTGACGATCTGGGTGGTCGGCATCCGTGGCGTGTTGCACGACCGGGCGCTGATGGACAGGTGGGTCGGGGAGGTCATCGCCACGCTGCGCAGCGGTGGGGAGGAGACGGTCGCACGCCGGATGCTGGATGCCGAGATCGCGTTCACCGTCGAGTTGCGGGCGAATAACAGCGAGTTGCGGACGCACAATAGATGGCCCAGATCGACGGAGAATCACGGAAAACGGCGAAATTCGGCATCTGAATCGTTCCTGTGAGCGATCGGACATAGGCTCGATTCTCCGCGGGTATGTCACCCGCGTTAACCTCTAGTAAATGCGATGACCGTGACCGCCAGCAGGAGAATTCGATGACTTCAGCGACCATTCCGGGCCTGGATACGGCGCCGACCAAGCACGCGGGCCTCCTTGCCTGGGTTCAAGAGATTGCCGAGCTGACCCAGCCCGACCGGGTGGCGTTTGCCGACGGCTCCGAGGAGGAGTACGAGCGGCTGACGACTCAGCTCGTCGAGGCGGCAACCTTCCAGCGCCTCAATCCCGAGAAGCAGCCGAACTCGTTCCTCGCGCTATCCGATCCGTCCGACGTCGCACGCGTCGAGTCGCGCACCTACATCTGTTCGGAGCGCGAGATCGACGCGGGCCCGACCAACAACTGGATGGATCCCGCCGAGATGCGGGGCCTCATGACCGACCTGTACCGCGGGTGCATGCGTGGCCGCACGCTGTGGGTGGTGCCCTTCTGCATGGGACCGCTCGACGCCGAGGACCCCAAGCTCGGTGTCGAGATCACCGACTCCGAGTACGTCGTCGTCTCGATGCGGACCATGACCCGGATGGGCCAGGCGGCGCTGGACAAGATCGGCGAGGATGGCTTCTTCGTCAAGGCGCTGCATTCGCTCGGCGCGCCGCTGGAGTCCGGCCAGGCCGACGTGCCGTGGCCGTGCAACGACACGAAGTACATCACCCACTTCCCCGAGACCCGCGAGATCTGGAGCTACGGCTCCGGCTACGGCGGCAACGCGCTGCTCGGCAAGAAGTGCTACTCGCTGCGCATCGCGTCGGCGATGGCCCACGACGAGGGCTGGCTCGCCGAGCACATGCTGATCCTCAAGCTGATCTCGCCGGAGAACAAGGCGTACTTCATCGCCGCAGCGTTCCCGTCGGCGTGCGGCAAGACCAACCTCGCGATGCTTCAGCCCACGATTCCGGGCTGGCGCGCCGAGACCGTCGGCGACGACATCGCCTGGATGCGCTTCGGCAAGGACGGCCGGCTGTACGCCGTCAACCCCGAGTTCGGCTTCTTCGGCGTCGCGCCTGGCACCAACTGGAATTCCAACCCGAACGCGATGAAGACCATCGCGGCGGGCAACACCGTCTTCACCAACGTCGCCAAGACCGACGACGGCGACGTGTGGTGGGAGGGCCTCGAAGGCGACCCGGATCACCTGGTCGACTGGAAGGGCCACGACTGGTACCGCGAATCGGAGGACAAGGCGGCGCACCCGAACTCGCGCTACTGCACCCCGATCTCGCAGTGTCCGACGCTGGCGCCCGAGTGGGACGACCCGCAGGGCGTGCCGATCTCCGCGATCCTGTTCGGCGGCCGCCGCAAGACGACCGTTCCACTGATCACCCAAGCCCGCGACTGGCAGCACGGCGTCTTCATCGGTGCCACGCTCGGCTCCGAGCAGACCGCCGCCGCTGAGGGCAAGGTTGGCACCATCCGGCGCGACCCGATGGCGATGCTGCCGTTCCTCGGCTACAACGTCGGTGACTACTTCCAGCACTGGATCGACATCGGCAAGAACGCCGACGAGTCCAAGATGCCTGCGGTCTTCTTCGTCAACTGGTTCCGCCGTGGCGACGACGGTCGCTTCCTGTGGCCGGGCTTCGGCGAGAACAGCCGGGTGCTGAAGTGGGCCATCGAGCGCATCGAGCACCAGGCAGATGGCAAGACCACGCCCATCGGCATCGTGCCGACCGCCGCCGACCTGGACCTGTCCGGGCTCGACGTGCAGGCCGCCGACGTGGACGAGGCGCTCGCAGTGAACGCCGATGAGTGGCGCAAGGAACTGCCGCAGATCGAGGAGTGGTTCGAGTTCGTCGGTGAGAAGCTGCCGACCGGCATCAAGGACGAGTTCGACGCGCTCAAGACCAGGCTCGCCGAAGAGGCCTAAAGCCCGAGCTACGGCTCGCCAGGATGCGTATCAGTGGCCGGTGTCGAATTCGATGGGCAGCGTGACTGGGCCGCTCATCCCGGTCAATGGTTTCCAAGGGGCGGGTCCGGTGCGTCGCGCGTTCGGCATGCGCCGTGTGATGACGGTCAACGCCTCGACGAGTTCGGCTCTGGCGAGGTGTGATCCGAGACAGTAGTGCACGCCGCCGCCGAAGGTCAGCATCGCAGACGGGGCATCGCGGGTGATGTCGAGGCGACCGGGATCGTCGTATATGGCGGGGTCGCGGTTGGCGGCGGCCGCGTTGACGATGGTGAGTGTGCCCGCCGGAATCGTGACCCCACCCAGTTCGACGTCGACCGCCGCGGTGCGGAAGGTCGCGGCGGCCACCGGGGAATGGCGCATGATCTCCTCGACCGCCTTCGGTGCGAGTTCTGGATGCTCGACCAGCAGCTCCCATTGGTCGGGGTGGTCGCACAAGGTATATATGGCGGCAGCCAGTTGGTTTCGCGTGGTGTCGGTGCCTGCCATTAGTAGGCCGGCGGCGAGCATGAGCAGTTCGTCATGCGTCAATCGGTCGCCGTCGTCTTCGGCGCGGATCAAGTCGGAGATCAGGTCGTCGGTGAGGGCGTTGCGCCGCTCGGCGATCATGTCGTCGAGGTAGGCGTCGACAGCGCTCCACGACCGCAGGATGTCGGCCTGGTCCTGGGCGGCAGTCCAGCTGAACGTCTTCATCATGTCGTCGGTCCAGTCGGAGAACAGCTTCCAATCCCGGCGGTCCGTGCCGAGCAGCGCGCAGATGATGGGGATCGGATACTGCCGTGCGACGTCGTCGACGATGTCGCAGTTTCCGGTGGCGGTGAGTGGTGCCACCAGTTCGTCGATGACCGCCGCGATGGTGGTGCACAGACGTGCGGCGGCGCGGGGGGCGAACGCCTTGGATACGAGTCGGCGGAGCCGGTGGTGTTCGGCGCCGTCGATGCACAGCAGACTGTTGACCACCCGATCCCACAGCGGGCCGGAGGTGATGCCCTGTGCGGCAAGGCTGAACCCCTGCGGCGGGCAGAATCGCGGATCGCGCAGCACGGCGTGGACCAGAGCGTAGGTAAGCAGCTCGGGACCGTGTGGCCCAAGCGCGATCGGCGCTAGTTCCCGCGCCTGCCTGAAGATCTCGTGCGCCTCCTCGGGATCTTGGACGAGCGAGTAGTCGATGGAAGGCAGGCCGGCGTCGAACACGCTCGGCGGGCCTGGTCGGTCGAGTTCGATGGTCATCGGGGGCTCCTCGCAGGGCGATCGACTATCTAGAAGAGCATCGAGCGGTTACGGGGAGCGGCCTAGAGTAGTCGACTACTCGAGTTCGGCGCGGGCCTCATCGATCTGGTCGATGGCATACGTGGCCATGGCGGCCGGCGTCATCACTGCGCCTACCTGTGCCAAGGATTCGTAGCCGTCGTCGCCGAGCACTTCGCGAAGATGCCGGATCGCAGCGGCGAGCTCCGGGTAGGCGAGTTGCGTGAACGTCGTGGTCGCGAACCTGCTCATTGTGGCCGCGGGCTCAGCACGCGCGAGCCGGTCCAAGAGTGCAGTGAGCACGGCCAAGGCGGTGGGCAGTAGGGAGAAGTTGCCGCAGTCGTAGTAGCTGCGGACCGCAAGGGTCACGTAATCGAGCGCGGCGTCGGTGTCGTCGCGGTTGGTGGCGAGTCTGGTCAGGTTCACCGCGATGTGCGATGCGATCTGACGATTGCCGCTGTCCCGCGCCATCATCAGCGCCCGTCGGAGGGCTTCGTATGCTGCCGCGGGCTCGACGTCGGAACGGGCCCAGCCGTACGCGAAGAGCGCAGCGAGCGCCGCCCGCATCGACTGAGCGTGTGCTTCCCACCGCCGGGTCGATCCTTCGATGTCGGTGAACAGAAACGTGACGACGCCCGACGGTTTGACCGGTTCGTCCGCCCGCATATCCATCGAGCACCACTCCCGCACTTCCCAGGGACTTCCCGGCGATGTCATGGTATGGCCTGTGACCTCGCCACACGATCGGTTTCGCGGTGGTCCCTGGCCACTTATCGGACCCACTTGACACCTGTCAACTTGGCTCGTCGTAAAGTGCTGCCCATGCAGATTCGCGAGCACGTGGGTACTGGGAAACCGGCCGTCATCCTGTACCCGACGGGCACCGTCGTCACCTTCGATGGCTTGGAGGCCAGGGCCAACCGCCTGGCCCATTACTTCCGCGCGCACGGCCTGCGGGAGGGCGACGTGGTGGCGATTCTGATGGAGAACAACGAGCACATCCACGCGGTCATGTGGGCGGCGCGGCGCAGCGGGCTCTACTACGTGCCGATCAACACGCACCTCACCCCCGCAGAGGCCGCGTACATCATCGACAACAGCAATGCGAAGGGGATCATCGCCTCTGCAGCGCTGAGCAAGACGTGCGAGGGCCTGTCAAGTGGGCTGCCGAGTGGGCTGCCCGAGGTGCTGCTGATCGCCGACGGCGATCTGGACGGCTGGACGCGCTATCCGGAATGCGTTGTGGACCAACCCGATACGCCCATCGACGACGAGTGGGAGGGCGATCTGCTGCAGTACTCGTCTGGTACCACCGGCCGGCCGAAGGGCATCAAGCGGCCGCTGCAGCACGTCGCGCCGTCCGAGACGCCGGGGATGATGTCGGCGCTTGTCGGGTTCTGGTCGCACCCCGACGCGGTCTACCTGAGTCCCGCTCCGCTCTATCACACCGCGCCGTCGGTGTGGTCGATGAGCATGCAGGCCGCTGGGATCACGACTGTCGTGCTGGAGAAGTTCGACGCCGAGGGTTGCCTGGACGCCATCGCACGCCACCGCGTCACGCACGGGCAGTTCGTCCCCGCGATGTTCACCCGGATGCTGAAACTGCCTGAAAACGTACGCAAGTCGCATGACGTATCCAGCCTGGAGCGCGTGATCCATGCAGCCGCCCCGTGCCCGGTCGAGATCAAGAAACAGATGATCGACTGGTGGGGGCCGATCGTCGACGAGTACTACGCGTCCTCAGAGGCCCACGGCTCGACCCTGATCCTCGCGGAGGATTGGCTCACGCATCCTGGCTCGGTCGGCAAGGCGAACATCGGCGGTGTGCACATCCTCGACGAGGAGGGCAACGAGCTGCCGCCGGGGCAGGCCGGCGAGATCTACTTCGAGGGCGGTGTTTCCTTCGAGTACCTCAACGACCCGGAGAAGACGGCGTCGTCGAGAGACTCAAGGGGCTGGATGACGGTGGGGGACATCGGCTATCTCGACGAGGACGGGTTCCTGTACCTCACCGACCGACGCCACCACATGATCATCTCCGGCGGGGTGAACATCTACCCGCAGGAGGCGGAGAACCTGCTCGTCACGCATCCGTTGGTGATGGACGCAGCGGTGTTCGGCGTCCCCGACGACGAGATGGGTCAGAGCGTGAAGGCGGCGGTGCAGACCGTCGACCCGAGCGATGCCACCCCCGAGTTCGAGGGTGAGCTCCTTACGTGGCTGCGGGATCGGCTGGCGCACTACAAGTGTCCACGGTCGATCTCGTTCGAGGCGCAGCTCCCGCGCACCGACACGGGCAAGCTCTACAAGCAGGAGCTCATCAAGAAGTACTCATGAGACACGTTGCCGTCCAAGGGGGCGTCCTTTCCACGGCCGAGTCCGCGGACCTGGCCAGCTTCACGCTGACCGAGGAGCCGAGCACCGACCCGCGCACGGTCACGGTGCCGTCGATCGAAGCGGCGCTCGACGGGTTGGCGGAGCGGATCGCGCGGTGGCCGATCGCCGCGACGGTCTGCGACGACGTACTGCGCGCCGTGGACGTCGCGGCACCCGCTTCCGTCGGGCTGATCATGGAGTCGCTGGCCTACTCGACGCTGCAGTCAGGGCCGGAGTTCGCCACGTGGCTGGCGGAGCGCGGACCGGCGACGGTGCCGGACATCCCCGATCCCGTTCAGGCGGAGCGGGACGGCGACGTGCTGCGGGTGCGGTTCAACCGGCCGCGCCGCCACAACGCGTTCTCCACCGACGCGCGGGCGGCACTGCTCGAGGCACTCGAGGTGGCTCGCCTTGATCCGTCCGTGACCGAGGTGGTGCTCACCGGCAACGGCGAGTCCTTCTGCAGCGGAGGCGATCTCGCGGAGTTCGGCAGCTTAACCGACCCGGCCACCGCACACGTTTCCCGCACGCGGCACAGCCCAGCATTGGTGCTCGACGAGATCACCGCCCGGCTTGGGAAGGCGTGCCGCGCGGAGGTGCACGGTCAGGTGCTTGGCAGCGGGCTGGAGATGGCGGCGTTTTGCGGGCACGTGACGTGTCGGCCGGGCGCCACGCTGGGGCTGCCCGAACTGGTGCTCGGCCTGATCCCCGGCGCGGGCGGGACCGTGAGTGTCACCCGGCGGATCGGGCGCTGGCGCACCGCGTATCTCGTCTTGTCGGGAAAGGCAATCAACCCCGCCACCGCGCTGGACTGGGGCCTGGTCGACGAGGTGGGTTAGGGGCGCGCGCCGCGTTTCGGGCGTTGAGATTGCGTGCAGGGTCGTGCTTTGTCGAAGTTCACGACCCTCACTGCAAAATGAACGCGCCGCGGTCCTTCGGGTGACGCTTGGCGAACTGCCATGATCGGGAGGTGCGCAGCCGACGGTTCTGGAAGACCGACACGCTGACCGTCGAGCTGGATTACGACGACGAAACAGTCACCTTCAGCGGGCTGGACACCGCCAGCTGGTCCGGCACGTCGGAGTACGAGTACTCGGTGTCGGTCAAGGTCGCCGATCTGCGGGCGGCGCTGGGCGTCGACGACGCGGCCGATCTCGGCGAGGTGCTCTGCGGCCGAGCGGAGGAGATCATCCAGGCCGGGGAGTCCCGCTGGCTGACCGCACTCGGTCTTGAGCCATCGGTGCGCACCTGGTCGTCGTATCCCGACTAATTGGAGCGGCGCAGCGTCACCCGGTAGGTGTACTGCTCGGGCAGAAAATGGCTGACCGCCAACTCCACCGGGGTGCCCGTGGCGTCCGCGTACAACCGGTCCACCCGCAGCATCGAATGGCCTCGCGTGCAGCCCACCGCGTCCGCCACCTCGCGATCCGCCGCCCCGACCGTAATCGACTGTGCCGCCTCGACGATCGGCGCACCGAGGTGTGGCTCGGTCAGGCCGATGACGGTGGTGGTGCTCATCGCGCCGTCGGCCATCTCGGGCGCATCGAGGACCCTCCGGGCCACCGACTCAGGCAGGTGTACCCGGGTGAGCACGAACGGGACCCCGTCGTGACAGCGCCGGAACACCACCGTGTACACGACGTCCTCGACCAGGCGCAGCCGGCTGGCGGCCTCGACGTCGACGCGGCGGCGCAAGCCCGACAGCACCTCCATGGTGGTGTCGTCGGACAGGCTCATCAGGTCTTCGATCGAGCCGAGCTGGCGCAGGTATCGGTGGCCGGACTCGCTGGCGTAGGTGCCGCGGCCGGGCACCCGGTACACCAACCCATCGGCGACCAGGTCCTGAAAGGCCCTCCGCACCGTCTGACGGGAAAGGCCGTGGCTGGCGACCAGCTCGGACTCCGTCGGCAGCCGGGCGCCGTCGCGATACCGTCCTGCCGCGATCTCGTCCTGAAGCTGTTGGCGCAGTGTCTGATACGCCGGGGCAGATCGCATGGTCTCAGACGCCGCCGCGGGCGACCAGCTGCGCGGCGATCACGTTGCGCTGGATCTCGTTGGTGCCTTCACCGACGATCATCAGCGGGGCGTCGCGGAAGTAGCGTTCCACGTCGTATTCGGTGGAGTAGCCGTAGCCGCCGTGAATGCGAACGGCGTTGAGCGCGATCTCCATCGCGACTTCGGAGGCGAACAGCTTGGCCATGCCTGCCTCCATGTCGGAACGCTCGCCGCTGTCGAAGCAGCGCGCGGCGTGCAGCACCAGTTGGCGCGCGGCAGTCAGTTTGGTGGCCATGTCGGCGAGGTAGTTGCCGATCGACTGGTGCTTCCAGATGGGCTTGCCGAAGCTCTCGCGGTCCTGCGCGTACTTCAACGAATCCTCGAGTGCCGCCGTCGCCACTCCCAGTGACCGCGCGGCGACGTTGATCCGCCCGGTCTCCAGCCCCGTCATCATCTGCGAGAAGCCCTTGCCCGCAGTGCCGCCGAGGATCGCGGACGCGGAAACGCGGTAGTCGTCGAACGACAATTCACAGGACTCGACGCCCTTGTAACCGAGCTTCGGCAGATCCCGCGACACGGTCAGTCCAGGGCCGTGCTCGACCAGCACCACCGAGATGCCCGCGTGTCTCGGCGTGGCGTTCGGATCGGTCTTGCACAGCAGAGCGATAACCCCCGAGCGTCGCGCGTTGGTGATCCACGTCTTGGCGCCGTTGATCACCAGGTCGTCGCCGTCGGTGCGCGCGGCGGTGGTCATCGCCTGAAGGTCCGACCCGCCGCCGGGCTCGGTCAGCGCCATCGTCGCGCGGATCTCGCCGGTGGCCATTGCGGGCAGATAGTGCTGCTTCTGTTCCTCGGTGCCGAACAGCGTCAGCAGCTTGGACACCACGGTGTGCCCGCCCATCGCGCCTGCCAGGGTCATCCAACCGCGGGCCAGTTCCTGGGTCACCAGCACGTAGCAGGGCATCGACACCGGCGACCCGCCGTACTCCTCGGGGATGGCAAGGCCGTAGATCCCGATGCACTTCATCTGCTCGATCCACGCCTCGGGGTAGTCGTTGGCATGCTCGACGTCGCGCACCGTGGGGCGCACGTCGCGGTCGACGAACGCCCGCACCGTCTGCACCAGCATGGCTTCTTCGTCGTTGAGAGTGTTCATCGATTCCAAATGTACGGCCATATTGACACGCAGATCAAGAGGCTGTCAGCATGTGAAGCTGTGACTTTGTCCGGCCATATCTCGGGTGGCCCGCACTTCGACGAACTACACGTCGGCCAGGTATTCGGCTGGGCGCCGTCGATGACGCTGAGCGCTGGTGCCGCCGCCGTGCACCAGGCGATCCTCGGTGACCGCATGCGGCTGCCGCTGGACCAGACCCTGACCCATGCGGTCACCGGAGCGTCTGCCGCGCTGGCCCACCCTGCATTCGTCTGCGACGTCGCGATCGGTCAGAGCACGCTGGCTACCCAGCGCGTGAAGGCCAACCTGTTCTACCGCGGCCTGCGGTTTCACCGGTTCCCGGTACTTGGCGACACCCTCTACACCCGCACGGAGATCGTTGGCCTGAAACAGAATTCGGCCAAGTCGGGGCGCACGCCAACGGGTCTGGCGGCTCTGCGGATGACGACCATCGACCAGGCCGACCGTCTGGTGCTCGACTTCCACCGCTGCGCAATGCTGCCGCTGCGCGAGGGTGCCGCTGAAACGGGCCATGCCGACGACCTGTCGGCCATCGGCGCCGATGCGCCAGCTCCGCCGGATCCGACCGAAGCCTGGGATGCCGACGCCTTCCGCACCAGGGTGGCTGGCCCACATTTCAATCCGTCCATCGTCGGTGCGGTGCTGCATGGCACCGCCGACGTGGTCAGCAGCGCACCGGAACTCGCCCGCCTCACGCTCAACATCGCAGCGACACACCATGATTCACGCGTCGGTGGGCAGCGTCTGGTGTACGGCGGGCACACCATAGGACTGGCGCTGGCCCAGGTGACGCGGGCGCTGCCGAACCTCGTCACGGTGCTCGGTTGGGCGTCCTGCGACCACACCGGACCGGTGCACGAGGGCGACACCCTCTACAGCGAGATCCACGTGGAGGAGGCGGCGGTCCTGCCCGGTGGCCGCGGGGCGGTGTTGTCGTTGCGGTCGCTGGTTTACGCGGTCGATGAGACCGACCGCCAGGTGCTGGACTGGAGATTCACCGCACTGAACTTCTAGCGACCCGGTTCGACGTCGCCGCAGGGGTCGCTTCCGTCACAATGGTGCCGTGGATGCGGTGGCGCGGGACTGGGGCGCCAGCGGCCTGGCCCACCTGACCGGCCTGCCCGACGGTCCCGCCGACTTCTCCCGTGCCACGGTGCTGGCAAGAACCCGCGAGGTCACCGCCGACCTCGGCCGCCGGATCGGGGTCGAGTTGGACGCCGCCACACTGCTGACCGGGCGCGCCGCTCAACTCGGGTTGTCCCGCGGCGGCCGAGTCTCCGCGGGCGGGGCCACCCGACTGTTGTCCACCCGCGACGGTTGGGCAGCCATCACGTTGTCGCGGCCCGATGACGTCGACGACGTGCCCGCCATGCTGGAAACCGAGATCGCCCCCGAGGACACCTGGCCCGCCGTCGAACGCTGGGCTGCAGCCCGATCGGCCGACGAGGTGGTCGCCCGTGCCCGCCTGCTCGACTTGCCCGCGGCGGTCCTCGGCGAGACGTCTGCCGGGCTGCCGGTCGTGCGGCGAATCGGTGCGACGACGTCGCCCCGCCCAACTGCGGACCTTCTGGTGGCCGACATGTCCTCGATGTGGGCGGGCCCGCTGTGCGCGCAGATCCTGGCGTGGGCGGGTGCCACGGTCGTGAAGGTCGAGAGCAGGAGGCGGCCCGACGGAACCCGGCTCGGCCCGAAGGCATTCTTCGACTGGATGAACGGCGGAAAGCTGTCCTACGCAGCAGATTTAGATGATCCGTCGAGCCTGCGCGCATTGCTCGCAGCGGCCGACGTGGTGATCACCTCGTCGCGTCCCGCCGCGCTGGCCCGGCGCGGCCTCGGTCCCGGCGACGTGCCCGCGCGCGACGGCCGGGTGTGGCTGCGGATCACCGGCCACGGTGCCGACGGCGACCTCGGGAACCTGGTGGCCTTCGGCGACGATGCCGCGGTGTCGGGCGGCCTGGTCGGCCGCAGCGCCGAAGGTCCGGTGTTCTGCGCCGATGCCGTCGCCGACCCCATTACGGGCTTGCATGCCGCGCTGGCGGTTGCCGAGAGCCTCGGCCGCGGCGGCGGCGAACTCGTCGACGTCGCGATGGCCGCCGTCGCCGCGAGCTACGCCGCACTGCCCGAGCTGCCGGGCGAAAGCGACTGTGCCGCACTGCCACCCGCTGCGCCGACAGTGGCATTACCTGCCGCCGAACTCGGCTTGGACAACGCTCGGGTACACCGCCTGGTCAGCGAAAGGAGCTTCGCCGCATGCTGATTCAGGGCGCACGGCTGCTCGACGGCACGGTCGTCGACATCAGGGCCGAACAGTCCATCGTCGACGTGGCCGAGAACCTCACCCCGTCCGCAGGGGAGTCGGTTTTCGATGCCGCCCACCGCACCGTCATTCCCGGCCTGCACGATCACCACGTCCACCTACACTCCGCGGCAGCCGCGTTGACGTCGGTCACCGTCGGGCCACGGGAGGTGCACGGTCGAATCGACCTCGCCCGCGTGTTGGCCGGGGCCGTGATCGGCGAGGACGGCTGGATCAGGGCCGTCGGATACCACGAAGCCGTCGCCGGGCCGTTGAACCGCGCCACGCTCGACGAGGTCGCACCTGACGTACCGGTTCGGGTGCAGCATCGCAGCGGGGTCCTGTGGACGCTGAACTCGGCCGGGCTGGCCTGTGTCGGGCTGCCGGACCATCCCGACGGACGGCTGCGCAGCGCCGACCAGAACTGGTCGAACTCCTTGCAGCGCCGCGAAACCGGGCTGGCCGAGGTCAGCCGACGGCTGGCGTCCTACGGCGTCACCGGCGTCACCGACGCCACCCCCGGCCTCGGCATCGCGGACCTGATGAAGTTCGCCGAGGCCCAGCGCCACGGCGAACTCGTCCAACACGTGACGGGCCTTGCGCCCGGCAAGCGGATCCTGCACGACGACGGCCTCGACCTCGACGAGCTGACCCGCTGGATCGGTACCACGCACGCCGCGGGCGGCACGGTCGCGCTGCACTGCGTCACTGCCGCCCAACTCGTCGTCACCATCGCCGCACTGGACGCGGCGGGGGTCCGGCCGGGCGACCGCATCGAGCACGCCGCCGTCGTCCCCGACGACTGCCTGCCCGAACTGGCCAGGCTCGGCGTGACCGTCGCCACGCAACCGAACTTCATCGCCGAACGCGGCGACCAGTACCTCGCCGACGTCGCCGACGACGAGCACCACCACCTGTGGCGCGTTGCGTCGCTGTTGGCGGCGGGAATCAAGGTCGCGCTGTCCACCGACATGCCGTTCGGTGACGCCGACCCGTGGGCAGCGATGCGGGCCGCTGTGCATCGCACCACCCCGTCGGGCGCGGTCCTCGGGCCGGCCGAACGCATCGACGCACGCACCGCATTGGACATGTTCCTCGGCGACCCCGGTGTTCCGGCCAGACCGCGGACCGTCGCACCCGGCCAAGCGGCGAACCTGTGCGTGATCGCCGCATCGCCAGAGGAACTGCTCCGCGAACTGGACGCCGACCTGGTCGCCGCGACGATCATCGAGGGAAGCGTGGTGTTCGAACGGGCGTGACGTTCTGATCCGTCGGTGTCGGTCATGCGTGGCGGGCGGACTCCTGGATGAGCTTGATGCGCGAGGTCATGGCCAGTTTGGCGTACACGTGCGTGAGGTGGGTCTGCACGGTGCGAGGTGAGACGAACATCCGTTCGGCGATGTCCTTGTTGCCCAAACCTTCTGCGGCGAGTCGGACGACGTCGAGCTCCGTAGGTGTCAGTGATCCCCAGCCGCTGGTCGGTCGCTTGCGTTCTCCGCGGCCTCGTTGCGCATAGGCGATCGCCTCGTCTGTTGAAAGCGCGGCCCCTTCGGCCCACCCGGCATCGAAGTCCTTTTGTCCGAGCTGCTCTCGGAGTTCGGTAACAGCTGTGTCGCACTCCCGACCCAGGATGAAGCGAACCTCACCAGTGCGCTCTCGGATGCCCGCCGCGGCGCCGAGGAGACGTGCGGCGGCACGATGATCATCGTCTGTCGCGCGCAGCAGCCCAAGGCATTCGAGGGCCACTGAAACGCGGAATCGGGCTCCGGTGTCTGAGGCAATGGCCAGCGCGGCGTGTGCGTCGCGCTCGGATTGATCCGGCTCACCCTGAGACAGGGCGACGAAGGAGCGCACGATCAACGCGGCCATTCGGTGCGCGCCAGGCGCGAACCCGACTACCTCGTCTGCCCAGCGTCGTGCGGCGATTAGGTCGCCGCATCCCGCCAAGGCCTCAGCCATCGGGACCAACGCCTTCGTGTACGCGAGACGCTGGGGCGCAGCCGTGTTGATAGCCGTCTCGCAGGCGTGTTTCGCCGCGGCGGCGTCGCCCGCCACGAGTGCGATGATTGCGAGTGTCATGTAGACGCTGTCTTCGTGATAGCCACCCATGGCAACGGATTTCGCCAGCGCGGATTCCGCCGTCGACCTAGCCAGTTCGGGCTCGTCCATCGCGGCTTCCCACTGTGCACGTCCTATGAGAGCGATGAGCGTCAGCAGGTGTTCGCGTGCGGCGTCCGCCTCTTCGACGACCTGGTTCGCCAAACTCCGTCCGGCCGCCAGGTTGCCCTGGATGCCGACCGCGGCGCCCAGCCAGATCCGGCAGTGTCGTGACCTGAACCCATCTCCAAGCTTGTCGGCGATGCCACGACCTTCTTCGGCGGCGGCCTGCGACGCTGATGGCAGACCGGCGGCATTGCACGCGAACGCCTGGTAGCTGCGGACGTCGCACAGTATCGATTCGTCACCCGAGGCGCGGGCAACGTCGACGGCCTCGTCGATATAGGACAGCGCTACGTCCGGGGTGAAGTACGCGACGGCCCCGCAGGCGCCCAGACATAGTGAGATCAGGGCTTTGTCACCGAGCCCGCGGGCGACGTCCAGCGCCTCCTGAGCCCGCTCCAGACTGGCAGGCGCCGTGATCCACGCGGCCAGGGTGCTCATGTACGCGACGGCAGATGTCCAGACGATGGGTGAGACATCTGCATCTCGGTACCGTCCGTCGTCGAAGACCAACTGCGACCCGGCGATTCCTTCGCGCATGCGGCCGCGAATCGTCCAGAATCGCTGCAGCGACGAGACCAAGAGCAGTGCCATCTCGAAGTCTGCCTTGTCGAGGCTCCATGTGTGCGCCGCTCTGATGTTGTCGATCTCTCCTTCGGCCCACTCCACCAGCCGGGCATTGCTCGCGAGCTCGGCCGCGGTTGCCGTGTAGTGGTCGCGATGGCGGCTACGCACCTCGTCGGCTTCGCCGGACTCACTGAGCTTTTCGAGCGCGTACTGGCGGACCGTCTCGAGCAGGCGATACCGCATGGCGCCGATGTCGTCGTCGGCGATGACGAGGGATTTGTCGACGAGCAGGCTGAGCTGGTCGAGGATCTGGAACTCTTCCCCTTCAGTCATGGCCGCGACGGCCTGGGCGGCATCGAGATCGAAGCCGCCCATGAAGACACCGAGCCTGCGGAACAGGGTGCGCTCGGGTTCGGTCAGCAACGCATGCGACCAGTCCACAGACGCGCGCAGTGTCTGCTGGCGGCGAAGTGCGTTCCTCGCGCCACCCGTGAGCAAACGGAACCTGTCGTTGAGGCTGTCGGAGATCTGCCGTAGCGACAACGCCCGCACCCGCGCGGCCGCCAACTCGATCGCGAGTGGCATGCCGTCGAGCCGTCGGCAGATGTCGGCGACGCGGTCGGCGTCGTCGCCGGCGGCACGGAAGGTGGGCCGCGCCCGTTTGGCCCGGTCGGTGAACAGCGCGATCGCCTCTTCGTCCAACGACAGCGACGGGATGCGCCAGGTCACCTCGCCGCTCACCGAAATCGGCTCCCGGCTGGTGGTCAGCACCGTCAACTGCGGACACGCGTTGAGGAGTGTCATGATCGCGTCGCCGCTGGCATCCAGCAGGTGCTCGCAGTTGTCCAGCAGCAGAAGGACTTTCCGATCACCGATGAAACGCTGCACCGTCTCGATCGGTGAACGGCCCGGCTGGTCGGGCAGCCCCAGAGTGCGGGCCACGGCAACCGGCACCACGACGGGATCCCCGACCGGCGCAAAGTCGATCCACCAGATGCCGTCGGGGAACTCGTCGGCCAGTCGGCTCGCGACCTCGACGGAGAGTCGGGTCTTGCCCGCTCCACCGGCGCCGGTCAGTGTCACGAGCCGGTTGTCGAGCAGCAGGCGACGTACTTCGTCGATCTGCGCAGCCCGTCCGACGAAGCTGGTCAGTTGCGCCGGGAGGTTGTGTGTTCGAGGCGCCTTCGCCGTGCGCAGCGGAGGGAATTCATTGCGGAGGTCCGGGTGACAGAGCTGCACGACCCGCTCGGGACGTGGCAGATCACGAACGGCGTGCGTGCCCAGTTCGGTTAGCCAGGCATCCGCGGGAAGCCGGTCGCAGACCAGATCGCCCGTGGTTCCCGACAGCACGGTCTGCCCGCCGTGTCCGAGGTCACGAATGCGTGCGGTGCGGTTGATGGTGGGCCCGATGTAGTTGGCTTCGTCGCGCAGCTGGACCTCTCCGGTGTGCAGGCCGATGCGTAGCCGGATCGGTGCGAGCGCGGCCCGCTGCAGTTCGAGCGCGCACGCCACCGCATCGCTACCACGCCCGAATGCGATGACGAAGCTGTCGCCCTCACCCTGTTCGATGGGCCGCACACCGCCGTGGGCGCCCACCACCTCGGCCAGGGTGCGGTCGAGAGTGGCGAAGGCGGCCGTCATCTCCTCGGCCTGGGTCTCCCATAGCCGTGTTGAGCCTTCGACGTCGGCCAGCAGCAACGTCACCGTTCCGGTCGGTACCAGTTCGCTCACGCCCAGGTCGCTCCAGTTCAACGGCACCGCGTCAATCTCGCTCATGCTAGCTACCCTGCAGCCACCACCACGTGCAAAACATCGGCGCAGACGCGTAGATGCCGCCCGGGACCCCGCGTATTTGGTGTGTCGTCGCTTGGTCCGGCCAACCCGAAGCAGCTGAGTACTGCGAAATAAACTCAGCACCGAGCGACTTGCCCCTGCGGCCGAGGAACTCCTCGGACTGTCCGGCCTGGTAACCGGCGGCCGTGTCGATGAGGGTGCCGCAGGTTGCGGTGGGGTGGCTGCTCGAGCGCGCCCGCCGCTCATCGACAGGGGTGGTGCCCATCATCGGCCCGCGCACGGTCGAGCAGTTGGACGACTACCTCGGCGCACTCGACGTCCGGCTCGACGCGGACACCTACGACGAGCTGGACCGGGCCAGCGCGATCCCGCTCGGCCAGCCGCACGAGCAGAACGCCGAGAGGTCCACCGTCGTGGTGGGCGGCGCTGGGTTCAGGCGTCCGACGGTTCCGTCTGCTTGAGCATCTGGCGCAGGAACTCGATCTGACTGTTGGCGAACGCCTGCGACACCGGCGCCTTCGGGGCGACGCCGTCGAAGCCGTGGAATGCGCCGTCGACGATCTCGAGCTGGCACGGCACGCCTGCCGCCCGCAGGCGCTCGGCGTACGCGACATCCTCGTCGTGGAACAGGTCGAGGGTGCCGACGCCGAGCCACGCAGGCGGTAGCCCGCCGAGGTCGTCGCGCCGAGATGGCACGGCGACGTTCGGGTCGGCGTCGCCGAGGTAGCTCGACCAGCCGTACCGGTTGGACGACTGCGACCACAACTTGTGACCGCTGCGGTCGATTCCCTCCGCGGTCGACGACCTGTCGTCGAGCATCGGGTAGACCAAAACCTGTGCGGCGACGTCGATCTCACCGCGGTCCCTGGCCAGCAGCGCCAGCGCCGCCGTGAGGCCTCCGCCTGCGCTGGCGCCTGCGATGACCACCGCCGCCGGGTTGACCGCGGGCAGCCCGGCCAGCCAGGTCAGCGCCGAATAGCAGTCCTCGAGCGGAATCGGATACGGATACTCCGGTGCCAGCCGGTAGTCGACGGCGGCGACCGTGATGCCGAGCTCGCGTGCGAACCGGCGGCAGATGCCGTCGTCTTGCGCCGGGGTGCCGATCAGGTAACCGCCACCGTGAATCCACACCATGCCCGGCGCGGATTCCGTCGCGCCAGGCGGCCGGTGCAGACGGACGCCGACGCCAGAGGCGAGGGTCAGTACCTCGACGCCGGCTGCGCTGCGCCCGCGGCGCGACAACAGCCGGTCGGCGCCTCGAAGCAAGGGCAGCGTGTACGGAGTGATGAGAGTGCGGGGGATGAACCGGGCTGCGCGCGCCAGGTCCGGGTGAAAGTCAGCCACGCTAACGACCTTACGTTCTCGGGCCGCCGGCTTGTTGGCGACCGGGGTTGACCCTCCGGCAGGTGGAGGCAACAGGGTGGGTGGTGGGTCCAATCAGCCCGATGCC
Organism: Mycobacterium sp. AZCC_0083; assembly: GCF_014202335.1. Taxonomy (GTDB): domain Bacteria; phylum Actinomycetota; class Actinomycetes; order Mycobacteriales; family Mycobacteriaceae; genus Mycobacterium. The sequence continues at coordinate 199,896 of NZ_JACHGP010000006.1, forward strand.
ACGAAAGGGAGAAAATCATGACCGCAATCACGACCGACGTGATGCCCACACCTGTCCGCCAGTACTTCACGGCGATGAACGCCTTCGACGGCTCGGGCATGGTCTCGGCTTTCGCCGACGACGCCGTGGTGAACGACATCCAGCGGGAGTTCTTGGGACATCAGTCGATCCAACGCTGGACCGATCGGGAAATCGTCGGCGACAAGGCCGTCACCACCAAGTTCACCGAGACACGCGAACATCACGGCGACTACTTCGTCAGCGCTGAAATCGATGGCGAGTACGACAAGACGGGACTGCCCGACCCGCTGGTGCTCACGTTCTACTTCTCGTTGGACGACGACAAGATCAGCCGCCTGATCATCCTGGCCAACAAGCCCGGCTACTGAAGGGCGTGACGATCGCGCCGCCGTCGTCGTCAGGCGCGGTCGTTGAGGATGGCCTCGAACGCGACGCGGTCACCGCGGTACAGCGAGCGCACCACTTCGATCGGCCGGTCTTCGGTGTCGAGTGAGCGCCGGTGCAGGCGCAGCATCGGCATCGCCGTGGTCGACTCGATCAGCGCTGCATCCCGCGGGCTCGCGAGCGCCGTCTCGATGCGTTCGACCGCTGAGCCGAACACGACCCCCGTCGCACGGATCGCGGCGTACAGCGACGTCGTCGGGTCGAAGGTCTCGGTGAAGTGCCCGAAGCGATGCTTGGGCAGATAGGTGCTCTCCAACCCGATGATTTGACCGTCGGCGAGCAGCAAGCGCTCAAGGTGCATGACGGCTTCGCCCGCGGGGACGTCCAGTGCCGCGGTCAGGTCGGCAGCGGCGTCGACGTCCTCCCAGGTGACCAGGATGCGGCCGGGCTTGCGGCCCATCCGCACCGCGCCCTCGGTGTACGACGTGAGCGAAAGCGGTTGAACCAGTTTCGGTTTCGCCACCGCCGTGCCCCGGCCCCTACGCTCGATGCGGCCCTCGACCAGTAGCTCCAGCAGCGCCTGCCGCACGGTCTCGCGTGCGACGCCGAAGCGCACTGCGAGCTCGCGCTCGGGCGGGAAGGCGTCACCCTCGACGAGATCGTCGAGGATCGCGTCGAGGGCGGTGCGGATGGCGTAGGGCTTGCTCACGGCGACTGCCTGCCCGATTGTCGTTGCCCCATGACCCGTTTCGCGATCGTCAGCACGTCATCGATTGTCACACCCCCGGCCTCGGGGTCCTTCGCGGCGTCGTCGTAGCGGCGCAGGCGCAGCGCGTCGGGCCACCACGGATGTGAGACGAGCGCGGCGTCGACGCCTGCGCCGCCCTGGGCCTCAAGCGACAGCACTGACGTCTCCGTGAGCGAGGATCCGTAGCCGGGTTCGGTAGCGACCAGGTGCCGCTTGGCGGCGACGTGTGATCCGGCAAGGAAGCCGACGCGCTCGCCGAACCTCGGTGCCAGCCAGTCCCGCGCTGTCGTGTCGTGGTGGGTGGCCGCGGCCGCGTCGAACAGCGGGCTGTGCGCCAGATCGTGCATCGCAGCGGCCAGAACCAACTCGTCGTCGGCGCCGTCGTCGATGGCGCGGGCCGCCGACTGAAGTGCGTGATTCAGTTCGTCGACGGCCTCTTCGTCCCACACGCCGCGCAGGGACTTCAGCAGCGTCGCGACCTCTTCGAGCACGGTTTCAGCGAGCAGATCCACGGCTTGCAGCTTACACTCGATTGGTCTATACCAATTGTTAACTTCCTGTTCGGACGTAGAACATCGGCTGGTAGGCGGCCCGACTTCCTGACTATGAAAGGTCTCTTCGCATGCGATTGACGATCATCGGTGGTGGCGTCCTCGGGACTGCCCATGCACTCGAGGCGGTGCAACGCGGCCACCAGGTGACCCAACTCGAACGTGAAGTCGAGGCCCGCGGCGCCACCGTGCGGAACTTCGGACTGGTGTGGGTGTCGGGTCGGGCCCCCTTCGAACTCGACGTCGCCCTTCGCTCCCGCGAACTGTGGGAGGACATCGGCTCACGCGTCCCAGGGGTCGGGTTCCGGCCCGCAGGCTCGATGACCCTGCTGCGCACCCCCCGCGAGGTCGCGGTGGCGCAGGACGTCGCCGCGCGATCCGACGCCGCCCGCCGCGGGTTCGAACTCCTCGAACCAGACCGGGTCCGGGCGCTCAACCCTGCACTACGCGGGAAGTTTCTTGCCGGACTGCACTGTTCGGCCGACGCCGCGGTCGAGTCGCGCCAGGCGATGCCCGCGATTCGCGAGTACATGGCAGCCACCGGGCGCTACGAATTCGTGCCGGGCACCGAGGCGCGGTCCGTCGAGGGACGCGTGGTGCGCGACGACCAGGGCAGGAGCTACGAGGCCGATCTCGTTCTGGTCTGCCCCGGTGCCGCCCACGGCGGACTGACTCGTGAGATCGCAGGTGTGCTGCCGGTTCGCCGCGTGCGCCTGCAGATGATGCAGACCGAACCGCTCGGCGAACCGCTGACCACGGCGATCGCCGACGGCGACAGCTTGCGGTACTACCCGGGTTACGCGGGTGCCACGCTGGATGAGTTGCAGGCCAATGAGCCTCAGGATCAGGTGGCAGGCGACCATCGCATGCAACTGCTGTGCGTGCAGCGCCTGCACGGCGGACTTACCATCGGCGACACCCACGAGTACGAAGAGCCGTTCGCGTTCGACGTCCAGGAGGCGCCGTACGCGTACCTGGCCGCGCTTGCAGAAGAGTTCCTTGGCCGCCCACTGCCACCGATACGACAGCGCTGGGCCGGGGTGTACAGCCAGTGCGTCGAACCGAACCAACTGGTGTCCCGCACCGACGCCGGCGACGGTGTCTGGGTGATCACCGGCCCCGGCGGGCGCGGGATGACCATGTCCCCGGCATTCGCCGAACAGACCGCCGAACTGATCAATCTGTGAGAGGAAAACTAGTGACCAACAACGACATTCAATTGGCCGTCGTCGACATGGCGGGTACCACCGTCGCCGACGACGGTCTGGTGGTCCGCTCGTTCGAGGCAGCGGCAACGGCCGGAGGCCTGCCCGAGACCGGAGCCGAGCGTGAGAGCGCGCGCCAGTACGTCCTCGACACCATGGGCCAGTCGAAGATCGTCGTCTTCCGTGCCCTGTTCGGCAGTGAGGAGCTCGCGCAGCGCGCCAACGTGGCATTCGAGAGCGCCTACGAAGGCCTGATCGAGACCGGGCACGCCGAACCCATCCCTGGCGCGGCCGACGCGATCACCCGGCTGCGCGACGCCGGGGTCAAGGTCGCGCTCACCACCGGGTTCAGCGGCACGACACAGGAGAAGCTGCTGGCAGCGCTCGGCTGGCAGTCGCTGGCCGATCTGGTGCTGGCGCCCGGTGACGGGGTGCGCGGCCGCCCGTATCCGGACCTCATCCTGACCGCGCTGATCCGGCTGCAGGCCGATGGCGTCTCGCGCGTCGCCGCGCTCGGTGACACCAGCAATGACATCGACAGTGCGCTGAGGGCCGGATGTGCCATCGCCGCAGGAACTCTCACCGGTGCGCACGACGAGCGCCAACTCCGCGAAGCCGGCGCCACCCACGTCGTGCCAAGCGTCGTCCAGTTCGCCGATCTGATCCTCAACGAGTCCTAACCACCTCCCGCGCCAACCGAAGGGCTGACACATGAAACTCCGCAAGACGTCGATTCTCCAGAAGACGGTGGCGGCGGCTGCCGTCGCAGCGCTCGCCGTCACGTTGACCGCCTGCGGCGGCACCGGCTCTTCGGGCTCGGGTGGCGGTGAAACCGTCACCGTCTACAGCGCCGACGGTCTCGCCACCTGGTACAAGGGCCAGTTCGACAAGTTCACCAAGGACACCGGCATCAACGTCAACGTCGTCGAGGCCGGCTCCGGTGAGGTCGTCTCGCGAGTCGAGAAGGAACAGTCGAACCCGCAGGCCGACCTGCTGGTCACCCTGCCGCCGTTCATTCAGAAGGCCGACGCGACCGGGCTGCTTCAGGCCAGCGGCGTCGACACCAAGGCCATTCCCGCCGAGCAGGTCGGCCCCGGCGGCAACTACCTGCCGATCGTCAACAACGCACTGAGCTTCATCTCCAACCCCAGCGCCAACCCGCAGCCCGTCAGCTGGGACGACCTGCTGAAGCCCGAATACAAGGGCAAGCTGCAGTATTCGACGCCAGGGCAGGCAGGTGACGGCACCGCGGTGCTCGTCCTGCTGCAGCACCTGCTCGGCAAGCAGGGTGCGCTGGACTACCTCGGCAAGCTGCAGGCCAACAACGTCGGACCGTCGTCGTCCACCGGCAAGCTGCAGCCCAAGGTGAGCAACGGTGAGCTGCTGGTGGCGAACGGCGACGTGCAGATGAACCTTGGCTCGATCAAGGACGACGGCTCGAAGTTCGACATCTTCATCCCCGTTTCCGCGGACGGTAAGAAGACCACCGTCTCGCTGCCCTACGTCGGTGGCGTCACCAAGGGCGCACCGCACGCCGACGGCGCCAAGAAGCTGCTGGCGTTCCTGGTGTCCCAGGACGTGCAGAAGACCGTCGCTCCGGACGCGCTCGGCATCCCGGTGCTCGACTCACTCGTCGCGGCGTCGGAAGAAGCGGCAGGCCCGAATACGCCTGCAGGCGTGTTGAAGGGCGTCGACGTGTGGGTGCCGGACTGGAAGGCCGTGCTGGCCGACCTCGACGCCGACGTCGCCGCATACCAGAAGGTCACCGGTAGCTGAGCATGGCCAGATTCGGGGTCGGTCCGGCCGGCAGGAGCGCAGCGACCGGGGGTTTAGTGAAGGGCCGTGCGACGGCTGTGACGGGGAACGCTGTGACGGGGAAAACCGACGAAACGATTGCCGAGCCCGACGCTCCGGCCATCACGTTCGATCGGGTCGGCGTGGCCTACGGCAGGGGCAAGAAGGCGACCGATGCGCTTGTCGACTTCAACCTGCGCGTGGCACCCGGCGAGACGGTGGCCCTGCTCGGTCCGAGCGGATCGGGCAAGTCCACCGCGCTCAACGCGCTCGCCGGTTTCGTGCGCCCGACGACGGGCGCCGTCCTCCTCGGCGGGCGTGACGTCACCGACCTGCCCCCGGCCAAACGGGGTATCGGGGTGGTGCTGCAGTCCTACGCACTGTTCCCGCATATGCGGGTCGCCGACAACGTCGCCTTCGGGCTGAAGTCGCAGCGGGTTCCTCGCGGGAACATCGCATCTCGCGTCGCCGAGGCCTTGGACATGGTCGGCATGTCGGCGTACGCGAAGCGGTTGCCCCGCGAGCTCTCCGGCGGTCAGCAGCAGCGCATCGCGATCGCCCGCGCGCTGGCCATCCAGCCGAAGGTGCTTCTGCTCGACGAGCCGCTCGCCGCGCTCGACGCGCAGTTGCGGCACTCCATGCTCGCGGAGTTGCAACGGCTCAAGGAGGCCCTGCCGGACACCGCGATGCTGTACGTCACGCACGACCAGAGCGAGGCGTTGGCCCTGGCCGATCGGATCGTGGTGATGAACAACGCCCGGCTGATGGACGTCGATACCGCGGAGAATCTGTGGAAGCGACCGCCGACCAGTTTCACCGCCGCGTTCCTCGGTGGCGCCAACCTGATCCCGTGCACGGTCGGCCGCGTCATCGGCACGTCGGCACTTGTCAGCTTCGCGCGCAAGACGGTCAGTGCCGAGGCGCCACAACCCGCGGTCGGCAAGATCGACTGGGCGCCGGAATCCAAGGCGCTGTTGTGCATTCGGCCGCACGCCCTGCAGATCGTCTCGCTCGGTCACCGCGACGCCGTCCGCGGCACCGTCAATGCCGCTGTGTGGCGTGGGTCCACCACCCGCCTTGTGGTGTCGGTCAGCGGGCTGCCGGATCAACTGATCGACATCGACGTGCCCGGCAACGCGCAGTTCGAGATCGGCAGCGAGGTCGGTGTGCGGTTCCCGGATCCGTCGGGCGTCCTTGTCCAGGTTCCGGCGTGACGACGCTGCTGGACCAGCCGGCACTCGATGCACCGGAGCGGCCCGCGCCGCCGAGGTCGTTCGCCGCGTGGTGGGCGGTGCCGCCGTTGGTGATCGTGCTCATCGCCGCGGTGTACCCGCTCATCAGGGTATGCCTGGAGTCGCTGAAGACCGGTGACACGGGCAGCGGTTGGTCGAACTGGGCCGGGGTGCTCTCGTCGGAGGCCTTCCTGGACGCACTGTGGCGCACGGTGGCCATCGCGGCGACCTCGACCGTCGGGTGTCTGATCCTGGGTACCTTCCTGGCCATCGTGCTGGCGTTCGTGCCGTTTCCCGGCTCGCAGCTCGTCGGCCGGCTCATCGACACCGTCCTCGCGCTGCCGTCGTTCCTCGTCACGCTGGCGTTCACGTTTCTGTACGGCACGGCGGGCGCGGTGAACGCCGCGATCGCCGGCCTCACCGGAGCCTCGCCGGTGCTGAACTTCCTCTATACCCCGGCAGGTGTGATCGCGGCGGAGGTCACCTTCTTCACGCCGTTCGTGATCCGGCCGCTGCTTGCGTCGTTCTCGATGCTGCCGAGGGCGCAGCTCGACGTGGCGGCGAGCCTCGGGGCGTCGCCGCTGCGGGTGCTGCGGACGGTGATGATGCCCGAGGCGTGGCCCGCGCTGATGGCCGGTGGCAGTCTGGTTCTGTTGTTGTCGCTCAACGAGTTCGGCATCGTCCTGTTCACCGGCGCCAAGGGCGTCATCACGCTGCCGGTGCTCATCTACACCCGCGGGATCGTGACGTTCGACCTGCCGGGTGCGGCCGTGATCGCCACGGTGCAGATCGCGCTGTCGCTGGCCCTGTACACCCTCTACCGGGTGATCTTCGGCCGGGTCATGCAAGGCCGTGGGAACCACGAAAAGGAGGCAGCAGGAGATGTTGTTGTGGACTCGGCGAAGTAGGGCAATCTTGATCGGCGTCTTCGCCGTCGTGGTGCTCGTCGTCTTCGTTGCCCCGCTGGCGACGGTGGTGCTGGCCGGCCTTGCCGGTTCGTGGACCGGTGCGCTCCCGTCGAACCTTGGCTTCGGCCACTTCGGCGACGCGCTGTCCGGGGAGAACCTGGCCAGCCTCTCGGTCAGCCTGCAGACCGCGTTCGTCGCCGGTGCGATCGCGCTGGTGCTGGGAACCTGGGCGGCGCTGGCCGCACGCGAGGCGCCGGGGTGGCTCAGCCGCGTCGTCGACGCGGTGTTCCACCTGCCGATCGCCGTGCCATCGGTGGCGATCGGCCTCGGCCTGCTCATCGCGTTCAACTCGCGGCCGCTGCTGCTTGGCGGCACCCGCTGGATCGTGATCCTCGCGCATACCGTTCTGGTGCTTGCGTTTTCGTTCAGCGCGGTATCGGCGGCCCTCGACCGCCTCGATCCGGCGTACCGTCAGGCGGCGGAATCCCTTGGTGCGGGCTCGGTTCGGGTGCTGACGCGGATCACGCTGCCGCTGCTGTTGCCGTCCCTCGGTGCGGCCGCGGGGCTGGCGGTCGCGCTATCGATGGGCGAGCTCGGAGCGACCGTGATGGTCTACCCAGCGACGTGGAAGACGTTGCCCGTCACGATCTTCGCGCTGACCGACCGTGGCCAGGCCTTCCAGGCCGCCGCCTGCACGGCGATCCTGCTGCTGGTCACGCTGCTGGCGCTGGTGCTGCTGGGTCGCATCCGCGGCCGCGCGGCATTGCGCTGAGACCTATCAACCACACGCCGAACGTACGGGTGTCGAACACATCGCCCGGTCAGACCCTGCGAACAACCGTACGTTCGGCGAGTTAGTTAGGCCGGCGGCCCGGGTGCGGGTCCGAGCGGTGCTGGCGCGGGTTCCGGTGGCGGCGGCACCAGCCACGGCAGCGTGATCGGAGCCATGCCGGGGATTTCGATCACTCCCGGCTGCGGGCCGGTGGTCTCGGTGGACGTCGGCGGGGGAGCCCCCGGCGGTGGTGCGCCGGGCGGTGGTGGGGGCCCCGGCGGTGGTGCCGCTGCGGTGACGGTCGTCGGCAAGGCCTCCGGCGGGGTTGTGTAAACCGGAGGCGGGGCAGCATTGGTCGACGGTGTGGCGGTCGACGGCGCGGCCGTCGACGGCGCACTGCTGGGTGGCGTGTTGGTCACGGGCGTCGGGGTGCGCGATTCCGCGGGCGCTTCCCGCGGTGGTTCGGCAGGTGGGCTCGGCGGTGGCGGCGGTGGCGGCGCCGGCGCCGGTCCGTCGACGAGGGGTTGGACCCTCGTACTTCCGACCTTGGAGGCCCAGCCGCCGTCGGCAGGCGTGCCGATGGAGCACGACACCTGTCGGCTCCCTGCCGCCCAGCTCACCGGTGACACGGTGTCGTAGTGGACCTCCATGTCGACGCCTTGCAGCGTCATGGGAGCGAGGTAGGTGTCGGCCGTCCGCGTGCACACGTCTGCCAGGAAGGCCAACTGGTCGGGCTCGGCGGGAAATCCATCGGTGAACCGCTCGGCGAGGTTCGCCGCCCCGGCCACCTCCAAGGAATGCGGCGACGAACAGTCCGCAGGCACGTCCGTCGACCGATGGGTGGCCTCGTCGATGCCGATGCACGTGCCAGGAGGCCACACCCTCGATTGATCGAGTTCGGCGATCTTGCCCTTGAACGGGACCGCCCGGCCTCCTGGACCGAGGAGTTGCAATCCGCAGAGCAGGTTTCGCTCACTCGCCGGTGTTCCGATGGCGTCGCCGGGCCAGATGACGCTGATCGTGAACCTGCTGGACGGGTCGTACCGGTTGCCGAGGTACTCGCGTGCCGCCAGCTGGCACGGCTCGCCGAAGTTGTTCATCGGAACCGGCTTGATGACTTCGAACATGTGGTCGCCCGCGCACTGGACGAATGACGGTTTGTCCGGCTCGTCGGGTGGCCAGCCGAGGCAGGTCCCGCTGTTGGCGTTGCCGAAGACCACGTCGGCGCGGCTCTCGCCGTTGGATGCGGTCCGTTCACGCGGGGGCGTCGAGGTGGCGAGTTGGATCACGCCGCCGAGGATCAGGCCGATCAACGCCAACGTCAGGAGCCCGCGCCGGTTCGCCCTTGCGGTCCGTTGCTGTTCCTCGACGGGTGTCTGCGTGGTGCCCAGCGCGGCCAGCACCGACGCGAGGTCGACGGTCTCTGCGCCGTTGCTCGACGATGGCGACTCGCTCGCCGGGCCGAGTTTGCTAGCCACGATGATCCAGCTTGGCACAGTCCGGGACGTCGTGCCCAGCCACGAGGCCCCTTCGTTACTCGACCCGTGGCCGCCCCGTTACTTGAGCAGCGGGTCCCGTGGCAGGCCGAGGATGCGCTCGGCGATGGTGTTGCGGGTGATCTCCGACGTTCCGCCAGCGATCGTCATCGCGCGGTTACCCAGGTATGCGGTCGTCAGCTGCGGGGTCAGTCCGACGACGGCGGCCGTCCCGGCCAGGTCGAAGCCCAGTTCGGTGAGGTGTTGTGACTGCTCCGCGAGCAGCAGCTTGGTCACGTTGCCCTCGGGGCCCGGTTCGGCGCCAGAAATCGCCCTGGTGACCCGCCGCAGGTTGAGCAGCCGCAGTGTGTGACCCTCGGCGATGACCTCGCCCGCACGCCGGACGTGGCTGGTGGCCGTGCCGGCCGGTGCGCTGTCGAGCAGCTTGATCAGGTCGTCCACGGTGAATCCCGTCGGCGCCGACGATCCACCGCCGATGGAGATCCGCTCGTTGCCCAACGTCGCGCGGGCGACCAGCCAGCCGCGGTTCACGTCGCCGACGACGTCGGCGTCCGGGACGAACACGTCGTCGAAGAACACCTCGTTGAAGTGCGAGTGACCCGTCATGCCGCGAAGGGGGTTCACCGTCACCCCCGGCGCGCTCATGTCGATCGCCACCATCGTGACGCCGGCGTGCTTGGGCGCATCGGGATCGGTGCGCACCGTCGCCAGCCCCCACTGACACTGCTGCGCCAGGCTGGTCCACACCTTCTGCCCGGTGATCCGCCAGCCGCCGTCGACCTTCTTCGCGGCCGTGCGCACCGCCGCGGCGTCCGAGCCCGCCCCCGGCTCGGAGAACAACTGGCACCACATCACCTCACCGCGCAGCACCGGTTCGACCCAGCGTTCACGCTGGTCGTCGTTGCCCGCCTGGGCGATGGTCAGCGTGACCCAGCCGGTGATGCCCATGTCGGCCCGCTCGACGTTTTGGAACTCCTCCTCGATCACCAGCTGCTCAAGCACGCCCGCGCCCCGGCCAAAGGGCTTCGGCCAGTGCGGCACCAGATACCCGGAGTCGACCAGGAAGTCGCGCTGCCTCTCGGTGGGCAGGGACCGCCACGTGGCTGCGGCGTCGCGGGCGGCGGCGCGATACTCCTCGGCCTCGGCGGGCAGCGTGAACGACGCGCCGTGCGCCTGACCGCTGCGCTGGCCGTCGACGACATCGAGGAGGGGATCGGCTCCGTCAGCCGTCACGGCCGCCAGCGTGCGGGCCCGACGCAGGTACATGTGCGCGTCATGCTCCCATGTGTAGCCGATGCCGCCGTGCAACTGAATGTTGTACTGCGCGTTGAATATCTGGGTTCTGATGGCGTGCGACGCCGCGACGGCGCCTGCGAACCACGCGCTGTCGAGGTCGTCGGCACGGGCGGCGTCCCAGGTGGCCGCCGTGGTCTGCTCGGCGTTGACGAGCATGTTCGCGGCGTGGTGCTTGACGGCCTGGAAGGTGCCGATGGTGCGGCCGAACTGTTCCCGTACCTTGGCGTACTCCACGGCCATGTCCAATGTGGCCCAACTGATTCCGACGGCCTCGGCGGAAGCCAGGATGCGGAACACGGTGCGGGCGCGCCGCCCCGCGCCGCGCAGCACGCGTTCCTCGGCGACGGTGACGTCGCGCAGCGCGACCGAGCCGATGCTGCGGGTGGTGTCCAGCGACGACAGTGCGGTCACCGTCACGCCGTCGGCATCCGCGTCCACCAGCACGACGTCGTCGCCGGCCATCAGAGCCAGGACACGCGCATCAGGGGCGCCGAGCACCGCGGGGCTCTCGCCGGCGACCACCAGGTCCGAGCCGACGGTGACGCCGCCCGACAAGCCGAGCGCACCGACCACGGTGCCGTCGGCCAGACCCGGAAGGAGCTGCGCCCGTACCGAATCGGGAGCACAGCGGTCGATCACCACCGCGGCCGCCACGGTTGGCAGGAAGGGGCCGGGGCACAGTTCGCGGCCCTGCGCCTCCAGCACCACCGCCAACTCCGAGAGGCCGAAACCCGAGCCGCCGTACTCCTCCGCGATGGCAAGGCCCTGCCAGCCGACGTCGGCGGCAGCCGACCAGAGGCCCGCGGGATGACTCGAGCCCTCCCCGTCGAGCGTGGCCCTTGCCGCGGTGCGGCTGTGCAACCTGGCGAGCTGGCCGTTCGCGGCATCGGCGAGATTGCGGTGGTCGTCGGTAATCGCAAGCGCAGAGGTGGCCATTCCTCGACTTAACCACCGGAAACCCCAGCTCGTACCTGTGATCCAGGACACAATCAGGAGGTCGGCGTGTTGTCGGTAGACAACATTCCAGAGTTGTCGTGTGTCGGCGAGTGCCAGAGGTACAGTCGCGCCATGACGGCTCGACCGGACACCCGGTATCCCGGACCGACCTGGACCACGCGAGCGCGTTGGTTGATGAAGGCGGGTCCCGCCGACTACATGCTGGCGATGAGCGTCGCGTCCACCTCGTTGCCCGTGGTCGGCAAGCACCTGGAACCCCTCGGCGGCGTCACGGCGATGAGCATCTGGGGTGTGCGGCACATGCCGGACTTCCTCGCGGCTGCGGTGAAGTCGTGGTTCACGCCGGGCATCGGCGAGGTACGCAAACTCGAGCGCGACGCCACCAACGCGGTGACCGAGGCCGCCCTGCAGGGGGTCGTCCCTGCGAAGGATCTCGACATCACCTGGCCAGCGCCCGAGCGCACCCCGCCGGTCTGGAAGGCGTTCGAGCACCGCAAGAACGTCTACCGGTCCTCGGTGCGGTACGGCGACAGCCCGGCCCAACTGCTCGACGTGTGGCGAAGCAAGGAACTGCCCACCCAACCCGCCCCGGTGATGGTGTTCGTTCCCGGTGGCGCGTGGGTGCACGGCGGTCGGCTGCTGCAGGGCTACGCACTGATGTCGCACCTGGCTGAGATGGGCTGGGTGTGCCTGTCCATCGACTACCGGGTTGCACCGAATCACCGCTGGCCCCAACACATCACCGACGTGAAGACCGCCATCGCGTGGGCGCGCGCCAACGTCGACAAGTTTGGCGGCGACCGTGACTTCGTGACGATCGCCGGCACCTCGGCCGGTGGCCATCTTGCGGCACTGGCCGGCCTGACCGCAAACGATCCCGACCTCCAGGAGGAGCTGCCCGAGGGGTCTGACACGTCCGTCGACGCCGTCGTCGGCATCTACGGCCGCTATGACTGGGAGGACCGCTCCTCCGCCGAGCGGGAACGCTTCGTCGACTTCCTCGAGCGCGTGGTGGTCAAGCGCAGCATCGCAAAGCACCCCGAGATCTTCCGCAAGGCCTCGCCGATCGCTCGCGCGCACGCCGACGCGCCGCCGTTCCTGCTCATCCACGGCAGCGGCGACACCGTGATCCCGGTGCAGCAGGCCCGTGACTTCGTGGCCAGACTGCGGTCGGTGTCGCGCACGCTGGTCGGATACGTCGAGTTGCCCGGTGCCGGGCACGGCTTCGACATGACCGACGGTGCCCGCACCGGCTCGATGGCCACGGCAATCGGCTTGTTCCTCAACGAAGTTCACCGAAAGCGGACGATCGCCGGCGCCAAGCAGGTTATATAGCCTCCGGGGTAGGAGGTTGTCTTGAAGAGGCTTAGCGGGTGGGACGCCGTGCTCCTGTACAGCGAGACGCCGTCGGTGCACATGCACACGCTGAAGCTGGCGGTCATCGACGTCTCCGAGTTGAACGGCCGGCAGTTCGGCATCGACGAATTTCGCCAGGTCATCAACGGCAGGCTCTACAAGCTCGACCCCTTCCGCTACGAGCTCGTCGACATCCCGTTCAAGTTCCACCATCCGATGTGGCGGGAGAACTGCGAACTCGACATCTCCTACCACGTACGCCCCTACCGCGTCGAGAGCCCGGGTGGGCGGCGCGAGCTCGACGAGGCGGTTGGCAGGATCGCGAGCACACCACTCGATCGCAGCAGGCCCCTGTGGGAGATGTACTTCATCGAGGGCTTGGCCAACGGCAGGATCGCGGTCCTCGGAAAGATCCACCACGCCTTGGCCGATGGGGTCGCCTCAGCGAATCTGATGGCGCGCGGCATGGATCTGACGGACGGCACGCAGGCCGATCGGGACGGGTACGCAACCGATCCCGCGCCGACCCGACCTGAACTGGTCCGCACGGCGTTCGGCGACCACCTCCGCCAGATCGGGCGGCTACCCGGCGTGGTGCGCTACACCGCGCAGGGGGTCGGCAGGGTACGCAGGAGTTCGAAGAAGTTGTCACCCGAGCTGACCCGACCGTTCACGCCGCCGCCGTCGTTCATGAATCACCGCGTCGATGCGCAGCGCAAGTTCGCGACGGCGACGTTGGCGCTCGCCGATGTCAAGGAGACGGGTAAGCATCTCGGCGCCACGATCAACGACATGGTGCTTGCGATGTCGACTGGAGCGTTGCGCCAGCTTTCACTGAAGTACGACGGTCACGCCGACCACCCGCTATTGGCTTCCGTCCCAGTGAGTTTCGACTTCTCGCGGGAGCGCATCTCCGGCAATCGCTTCTCCGGCGTGATGATGACGCTTCCGGTGGAACTCTCCGATCCGCTCGAGCGGGTGCAGGCCGTACACGACGCCGCGGTGGACGCCAAGGAGACCCACAATCTGCTCGGGCCCGAACTCGTCTCAAGATGGTCGGCCTACTTCCCGCCCGCCCCCGCGGAGCGGCTGTTCGGATGGCTCGCCGAGAAGGACGGCCAGAACAAGGTGCTCAACATTCCCATTTCGAACGTGCCGGGCCCGCGGGAGCACGGCCGGGTGGGTGGCGCGCTGGTCACCGAGATCTACTCGGTGGGCCCGCTCACCACTGGCAGCGGGCTGAACATCACCGTGTGGAGCTACGTCGACCAGCTGAATATCTCGGTGCTGTCGGACGGCGCCACGCTGGAGGACCCGCACGAGCTGACTGATGCCATGATCGAGGCGTTCATCGAAATCCGCCGTGCGGCAGGACTATCCGAAGAGATCACTGCGGTAGAGGGTGTCCTATGAACTCGACGCCTGCATTGATCGCTGGGCGATGCCGCAGGATGCGGTAGTGCGCAAGGCGCCCGAGTCCACGGGTGCTTACCAGGCTCGCGCCAGGCCAGACGTCGGCAATGTTCTCGCTCGCGGCGTGCGGACTGTCGGGGTCATCGGGGTCGTGGACGATCAGTAGCGGCGGCGGATCGTCCAGTCGCGCAGCGACCTTGGCGATGTCGGTGTCGAACAGCGGCATGCCGATTCGTCGGTCGAGACGGCGATGGAGCCCGGCGCGGATGCGGGGTCCAAAGCCGTGGCGATCGGTGAAGAGATCCAGATACAGCGAGAAGCCAGCCATCGGCGCCAAGAACACCAACCGTTCGACCGGTGCGCCCCAAGCCGTCGCGAGCGCGGTGGCCTTCGCACCGAGGGAGTGCGCCACGATCGCGTGCGCGGGCCCGTGGGTCTGCACGACGGCGAGCACCGCTTCGGCGCACTCGACGATCGTGGTGCGACCCGGGGCGAGTGCGCCGGGATCGGACTCGTTGTGGCTCGGCAGGTCGAACGCGATGACCCGGTGGCCCGCCGCGACGAGCGGTTTGACGAAGACCGCAAGATGGGCGCGTTGGCCGCCCCAGCCGTGCACCAGGTACACCGTTGGACCGGCACCCCATGACTCCCCGGCGATCCGGTGTCCGGACCACGTCGCCTCGACCGGTTCGCCCGGCGAAACACCCGGCGGCATGCGCAAACTCGACTCCATCACGGGCGGGGTGCACCACAGTTCGACGGCCCATCGCGATCCGATCGCCGGAGCAACGCGCTCAAGGATCCCGAAGGCCCGTCGCACCCTCGGTGAGACCGGCGGCTCGACGCCAGAGCCCATTTCGTCGCGGGTTGGTTCGGTATCGCCGGCCATCTACTTGAGCAGAGCCCGCGCCATCACGACGCGTTGAATCTGGTTGGTGCCCTCATAGATCTGGGTGATCTTGGCATCGCGCATGAACCGCTCGACGGGGAAGTCGTCAGCGCCTTGAGCGCTTCGTCGGGGAAGCGCGCGCGCTCGTCGACGTCCGCGGCGTACGGGGCGATCTGGGTCTCGCACAGATCGCGGAGCACCGAGCGCAGCTCTTCGTGCTCGTCCGGCAGCTTGAACGCGTCGAACGATGGATTACCACCCCACGTGGACATGAACTCCCCCTCATCGACCTACGAGCTCCGAATGAGCCTTGACAGGGTCGAAATATTTGTCAAATCGGTGGGCTCGCCTCCTCGAGATGTCAACCGCCCTTGGTGGCCTTCACCCAATCCAGGAAATGCGCCACCGCCGTGGCGGTGAAGTGGCCGTGCGGTGAGCCGAAGAAGTCGAAAGCGTGCTGGGCGTGCGGGATCTCGGCATAGGCCACCGGATTCTCCGACACCTCCTTGAGTGCCTTGGCGAACGCGCGTCCCTCCCTGACCGGGATGATCGAGTCGTCCTCGCCGTGCAGTACGAAGAACGGCGGAGCGTCCGACCGCACCTTGGTCATCGGCGATGCGTCCAGGTACACCTGCTTGTTCTCGGTGAAGCGCTTCTTGACCACGAACTTCTGCAGGAACGCGATGAACTCCGGGCGGCCCGATCCTCTGGCGCTGAACCAGTCGTAGCGTCCGTAGACCGGCACGGCGGCCACCACCGACGTGTCGGCGTCCTCGAAGCCGGGCTGCCACTGCGGATCGTTCGGCGTCAGGGCCGCCAATGCGGTCAGGTGACCGCCGGCCGAACCTCCCGTGATCGCGACGAAGTCCGGGTCGCCGCCGTACTCGGCGATGTTCTCCTTGACCCACGCCAATGCCCGTTTCACGTCGACGATGTGCGCGGGCCAAGTATTGCGCGGGCTCACCCGGTAGGCCATCGACACGCACACCCAGCCGCGCTCGGCCAGGTGGCTCATCAGCGGGTAGGCCTGCGGACGGCGCATCCCGATGGCCCATGCGCCGCCGGGCACCTGCAGCAGCACGGGTGCACGCCCGTCGCGAGGGAGGTCGGCGCGCCGCCACACGTCGGCGACGTTGACCCGGTGCGGTCCGTAGCGGACCGTGCTCGTCTTCTGCACGTACTGCCGCCTGCTCCACGACGTGCGGAGCACGCCGCCCGGCCTGCGGCGCCGCTCCTGCGCGACGACTGCCTCGTAGTTCTCGCCGAGCGTCTCGCGCAGCGGATCCTCGAAGCGGGGCTGGGACTGCGAGGCGCGGCGGTAGACGAAACCCAGCACGCCCCAGCTGAGCGCCGTGATGGCCAGCGCGATGCAGCCACGCCGGCCCCTGAAGTCGCCACGCAGGCCGCGGCGCGCCGCGTCCAGCATCGACAACCCGGCCACCACGGGGGCCGCCTCGCCCGTCGGCCAGCCGAACGCGAACACCGGGATGGTGACGTACCCCTTGCGGCCCAACGGTTGCACCGCGTTGCTGGCGTTCACCAGTTCGGCGACCGCACGCAGCAGCGGATACCGCCTACGTCTCATCGTCGGCCGCATCGAGAAGCGCCTGAAGCTCACGGCGGAGGATCTTGCCAGTGCTTCCACGCGGTAATTCGTCGAGCACGGCGATCTGGCGCGGCACCTTGTAGTTCGCCAGGTTCTCCCGGACGTGTGCCTTGAGGGTCTCCGGTGTGGCGGCGGCCCCGGCGTCGAGTACGACGAACGCCACCAGCCGTTGGCCGTACTGCTCGTCGTCCACACCCAGCACCGCGGCCTCGGCCACCTCGGGATGAGCGGCCAGCGTCTTCTCCACCTCGATGGGATAGACGTTCTCGCCGCCGGACACGATCATCTCGTCGTCGCGGCCCACCACGAACAACCGGCCCGCATCATCGAGGTAACCGACGTCGCCGGAATGCATATAACCGTCATGAAAGGCTTTACCTTTCTCGGTAGCACCTCCTGTATAGCCGTCGAACTGGGTGGAGTTGCGGACGTAGATGGTGCCCACCTCACCCGTGGGCCGTTCACGGAAGTCGGCGTCGAGGATGCGGATGTCGGTGCCCTCGGCGGGCCTACCCGCGGTGTCGGGGGCGGCACGGAGGTCGGCGGGGGTCGCGGTGGCGATCATGCCGGCCTCGGTGGCGTTGTAGTTGTTGTAGACGACGTCGCCGAACTGGTCCATGAACTTGATCACGACGTCGGGCCGCATCCGCGATCCCGACGCGGCGGCGAACCGCAGTGACCGGCCGCTGTATCGCGCGCGGACGTCGTCGGGCAGTTCCATGATTCGGTCGAACATCACTGGGACGACGCACAATCCGGTGGCCGCGTGCCGGTCGACCAGGGCGAGGGTGGCCTCGGGGTCGAACTTGCGCCCGGTGACGATGGTGCAGGCCATCGACGCGGCGAACGCCAGTTGCGAGAAGCCCCAGGCATGGAACATCGGCGCGACGATGACCGTCGCCTCCCCTGCGCGCCACGGAGTCCGGTCGAGGATCGCCTTGAGCGTCTGGGGTCCACCGCCGGAGTGGCTGGCGCCCTTGGGTGATCCGGTGGTGCCCGATGTCAGCAGGATCACCCGGCTCTTGGTCTTGGTGCGCGTGGGTCGGTGTCCCGACCCCGCGTCGATCAACTTCTCGACGGTGAGGTCAGGGGTTCTGCCGTCGTGCCAGGCCGCGATCCGCACTGCGCGCGGCTTGTCGGCCAGCGCACGCTCGACGATGGGCTTGAACTCCTCGTCGTAGATGACGGCAAGGGAGTTCGACACATCCTCGCGTTCAATCACTTCCGCCAGGGCGGGGCCGGCGAACGACGTGTTCAGCAGCAGTACGTCGGCGCCGATTCGGTTGGCGGCGATCAGTGCCTCGACGAAGCCGCGGTGGTTGCGGGCCATGATCCCGACTACCTTGGGCGGGCCGCCGGACAGGGCCTGTAGCGCAGCGGCCAAGGCGTCGCTTCGCTGGTCGATCTCCCGCCAGGTCAGCGTGCCGAGCTCGTCGACCAGCCCGGCCCGGTCGGGGCAGCGTTGCGCCGCGCTCGCGAAACCCGAAGTGATGCCCATGTTCTCGCGCGCCATCGCGGCGGCGATCCGGACGTACTTGTCGGGCCGAAGCGGTGCGATCACGCCCGCGCGCACCATCGTGGAGACCAGGCCCACCGTGCTGGCCAGTCGGTACCGGGGCGAGCGAAGCGACGGGGGAATGTCGGTCAGCGCCACGCTCAGCCCAGCACGGGAATGCGGCGTTCCCTTGCCAATTCGTCGAGTGCGCGCTGCATGACGTGCCGGACGTGGGCGTCGACCTCGTCGACGTCGGGGTCCTCGCCGAACTGCGCGACGATGTCGATCGGTGCCAACACCTGCGTGACGATCTTGGTCGGCAGCGGCACGTTGACCGGAAGCACCGCCGACAAGCCGAACGGAAAGCCGAACGAGATCGGCAGGATCTTGACCCGCATGAGCTTGTCCAGCCGTGCCGCCCTGGCCAGCCACTCGCCGCGGGATAGGAACAACTGTGCTTGCTGCCCGCCGATCGACACCGACGGCACGATCGGCACGCCTGCGTTCAGCGCGGCACGCACGTAGCCGGTGCGACCGTCGAAGTCGATCTTGCTCTCCGACATCGTGGGCCGGTAGACGTCGTAGTCACCGCCGGGGAAGACGACGACCACGCCGCCCGAGCGCAGCGCCTCGTCGGCGTTCTCGTGGTTGGCGGGGATGAAGCCGGTCTTCCTGAAGAAGTCGGCCGTCGGCCCGGTGAAGATGATGTCGTGGCTGAGCGTGAAGACCGGCCGGTCGTAGCCGTACTTCTCGTAGAAACCGGTCGCGAACACGGGGACGTCCATGGCGAACAGCCCGCCGGAGTGGTTCGACACGACCAGCGCGCCGCCCGGCGGGAAGTCGTCGAGCCCGCGCACCTCGGCTCGGTGGTAGCCCTTGATCAGCGGCCGGATCCAGCCCATCACCCGTTCGGTGAGGCCGGGATCCCACTTGGTGACTTCCGACGGTTCGATATCGGTCGTGGTCACGGGGCCCCCTGCATCATCGGAACTGGAACGTGTTCTAGTTTTGATGGTACCGGGTGAGGTCAAATCCCGAATTTCGCCGGTCAGGTTGCTGCGCGCGCGGTCCTCCCACAGCTCGCGTCCGGCTTGGGTGTGGAAGACCGAGCCTTCGAGCAACGCGGTGAGCACGCGGACCCGCGCCCGTGCGAACACGTCGTCGGGGACCGCCGCGTACTCCTCGCGGTCGGCTGCGGCGTATCGCGCGTAGCGAGCGGGGTCGCTGCCGAGCACCGACAGGTCGGCGTCGCTGAAGACGGCGCCGTTGACGTCGCCGTCGGCAGGCAGGTGGGTCTTGGTCAGCAGCACCAGCCGGGCCACCTCGTCGCGCAGGGGCGACGCGGCCAGCCGCTCACGTGCCAGGTCGGCCGAACGGTCCTCGTTGTCGTCGCGGCCGACGTCGTACATGGCGTCGTGGAACCAGGCGGCCAGATCCACCGCGTCGCGGTCGAAGACCAGCCCACTGTCGGCCAGCAGGCCGACGGCCGCGAGCACCTCGCGCAGGTGGGCGACGTTGTGGTGTCGGCGCTGCGGTTCCGACCAGCGGTCGAGGAGTTCGTCGCGCAGTTCGTCGCTCAAGGCCGAAGACATGGGTACAGCGTGCCCTGTGTGTTCGTGGCTCCGGTTCAGATCGAGCCGATGAACTCCGAGGTGTAGAACTCGGCGGGGGTCTGGGAGTAGGGCGCCGGGCGTTGCACAATCACCCAGGCGCCTGTTGCGCCCGGGTCGATCGGGCCTTGCAGCGTCGTGCTGCCCGCGCCGCCTGCGTCGGTCTGCACACTGCCGGTGACGACGCCGGGGGCGCCAGGTGCGCAACCGATCGACGCTCGCGGAGTCTGAATGATCCGGACGTCGTAGTTCGTGTTGGGTTCGGCGGTCGCCAGGTCGACCGTGGCCACGACGTTCGGTCCCGACGTGCTCAGGTGGGCGACCCCTCGGGTGTAGCCGTGTGCGTTCACCCATTTCTCCAAGGTGAAGTCGCAGGCCCGGAACTTGCCGATCAATGGCATGACGGCGGTGGATCCGGGAGTCGCGGAGGCGACCGCCGGGCTGATGACCAACACACCCGCGGCGGCGACCACCGCCGCTTGCGTCAATTTTCTCATTAGTCCAGCTTGCTTGATTTTCGGTTCGCTGTGCGGTGCCTGTATCTGCGGTCACAACCAGGGCCGATCTGTATCCCAGATCACAGCTCGGGCTGTTCGTTCTTGACCTGAACGGCCGTTGAGGTCGCACGATGGATCGATGACGACCGTCGCCTCGGAACTGGATCTGGCTGGGTACCTCGACCGCGTCCGGTATGGGGGATCGACGGATCCGACGCTGGAGACGCTGCAGGGCCT
This sequence comes from Mycobacterium sp. AZCC_0083, assembly GCF_014202335.1. Taxonomy (GTDB): domain Bacteria; phylum Actinomycetota; class Actinomycetes; order Mycobacteriales; family Mycobacteriaceae; genus Mycobacterium. Next base: position 220,363 of record NZ_JACHGP010000006.1, read on the forward strand.
GGTGGCCGCGCACAACCGGTCGATCCCGTTCGAGTGCCTCGACCCGCTCACCGGCGTTCCGGTCGCCGACCTCGGCCCGGCCGCGCTGACCGACAAGCTGGTGCATCGCCGTCGCGGTGGCTACTGCTACCAGCACAACGGTCTGATGGGCTACGTGTTGGAGGAATTGGGTTACGGCATCGAGCGTTTCGCCGGCCGCGTGGTCTGGATGAAGGAGCCGGACGCGCCGTTGCCCGCGATGACGCACACCGTGCTGTCGGTGACGATCCCCGGCGTGGACGGCGGCCCATTCCTGGTCGACGTCGGATTTGGCGGTCAGACGCTGACGTCGCCGATCCGACTGGAGGCCGGGCCCGTGCAGTCCACGCGCCACGAGCCGTACCGGTTGGTCGCCGACGGCTCCGATGGCACTGAGCTGACGCTGCAGGCCCAGGTTCGCGATGAATGGCAGCCGCTCTACCGGTTCACCACCCGGCCGCAACCGCGAATCGATCTCGAGGTCGGGAGTTGGTATGTCTCAACGCATCCCGAGTCCTACTTCGTCACCGGGCTGACGGTGGCGCTGGTGACCGACGACGAGCGCAGGAACTTGCGCGGCCGGAACCTGGCGATCCACCGCGACGGCGGGACCGAGCGGATCCGGTTCGACACCGCCGCGCAGGTGCTCGACGCCCTGACCGAGCGGTTCGGCATCGATCTCGACGACCTCGGCGACCGCTCCGTCGTCGAGGCACGCGTCGATGCGGTGCTCGACACCTAGGGCCCGATCTTGTAGTGGCTAGCAATCGCAATTCGATTGAACGCGTTCATCGTGATGGCGATCCACTTCAGTACCGCCGCCTGCTGCGTCGTGAGCGCCGCGCTGTCCTCGCCACCCACTTCGGAGATGCGGGTGATCCCCTCGGCGATCTCGAGTGCGGCCTGTTCGGTCTCGGTGAAGTACGCGGTCTCGCGCCATGCGGACACCACCGCGATGCGGTCGGTACTTTCACCCTTCTCCAAGGCGTCACGTACGTGCATCCGCAAGCAGAACGCGCAGCCGTTGAGCTGGGACACCCGAATCCGAACCAGGTCAACGGTCAACGGTTCGATGCCGGCCTCGGCGGCGGCCTTGTCGCACTGTTCGTTGAGGGTCAACATCGCCTGATACGCCTCGGGCACAGCTGAGCTCAGAAGGCTGGGTTTCGTCATGACCTCTTGACGAGGCAGCACCCGGAATCGTGATCCGTGTGAGCTGCCTCACATCGGCTTTCAAGCCGTCACATACCGGGCTGCTACGGGGTCATAGGGGCATGAACACTTCATTGCAACGCGGACTGCTCGCCTTCTTGGCCGCCACTGGGGCCGTCACGGGCCTATGGGCGTACGTGGCGCCGCGCAACTGGTATGACACCTTTCCCGGCATGGGGCTGAGCTGGCTTCCTCAACTCGGCCCGTACAACGAGCACTTCGCCAAGGACGTCGGTGCGATGTTCCTGGGGCTGACGCTTCTGAGCGTTCTGACGATCATCCACATCGCGAACACCACGCTCGTCAAGGTCACCGCAGGCACCTGGACGGTCTTCAATCTGTTGCACTTCATCTACCACATGCAGATGCTGGGGATGTATTCCCCAAGGGACCAGGTCCTGAATGCCATTGTGCTGACGGTGATTCTGTTGGCGAGCGTGGCGCTCTTCATCCCGGCTCGACAACCCGCGAAGGTCACGCAATCCGCGTAGTCGTCGACTCCCGGGCGTCGGTCCAGAAGCCCAGTTTGTCCGGATGGAGCACCATCCAGATCTGAGTGATCAGTCCATCGCGGTGTTCCATCGCGGCGACGGCCATCGGCGAGCCGTCGACATGGAGGATCAGCCCGGCTTCGCCGTTCACGTCGACGACCGACATCTCGATCCCCGGCACCTTCTTGAGCACACCGACGAGGAAGCGCGCCACCTTGTCCGCTCCGAGGACCGGCCGAAGCGCGGCCCGCACGCGTCCACCACCGTCGTTGATGGCCGTCACCTGCGGGTCGAGCAACCCGATGATCGCGTCGACGTCGCCACGCTCGAGCGCGGCCTTCACGCCGATCACGGTGGCGGCATGTCGCTGCGCGTCCGCGGGCGCAGGCCGGGCGGCATTGACTCGGCGCCGAGCCGACGACGCGAGCTGACGGCAGGCAGGCTCGGAGCGGCCGACGATCTCGCTGATCTCCCGGAACGAGTACTGGAAGATGTCGTGCATCACGAACGAGACCCGTTCGGCGGGAGTCATCGACTCCAACACGACCAGAACCGCCATCGTTACCGACTCGTCGAGGGTGACCAGATCGGCCGGATCAGTGGTGGCGGACGATGATTCGACGAGCTCCCGCCCGGGGACCGGTTCGGGTATCCACGGCCCGACGTAGCGTTCCTTGCGCCGTCGCGCAGAGTTGAGGATGTCGAGACAGATGCGCGTTGCCACGCGCACGGACCATGCCGGGGGCGATTCGATGGCTTCGCGCTGCTCGTCGGTCAGCCGGTACCACCGCACGTAGGTTTCCTGCACCACGTCCTCGGCGTCGGTCATGGTGCCGAGGAGGCGGTACGCCACGTTGATGAGCAGCCGACGGTCCACGGTATGTTCGATGCCAAGTGCAGTCACACATATGAGACACCGCGGAGTCTCGATGTGTGACAGGCCGTGCTCTGGATCACTACACGGGTGCGTCTCGGCTCGCGCTCGACTACCGGCCGACGACCAGATCCCACGGGTCGTCGCCCGAGAGCGCCATCCGCCCAAGCCTTTTCGCGTGATAGCCCGTCGTGCCGTACTCGTCGGCCCAGCTCCTGGCGCGCATGGTGGCCAGCCACAGGGGATGTTCCATGGTGGTCCCGATGGCGCCGTGCAACTGGTGGGCAATGGTGGTGACCGGGCCGACCGCGCGACCCACCGCTACCTTCGCCGCCGTCACGGCGTAGTCGGCTCGCCTGCTGTCGAACCCGAAGTCGGACGCTGCAGCGGTAGCCAAAGCCGTTGCAGCCCTCGACCGCTCGATCTCGCCGAGCATCCCGGCCAGCGCGTGCTGGACGGCTTGGAACCTGCTCAGTGGGCGGCCGAACTGCTGGCGCTCGCCGATGTGCTTGGTCGTGAGGTCGGCGGCCGCGGAGAAGGCGCCGAGGATCTGCACGCACCGCGCCCAGGCGCCGCGGCGCACCAGCTCGTCGCCGACGGCGCGGGACAGCCTGACGGTGTCGGCCACCGATACGTCGAAGGTGATCGCGCCGCGCGGTTCACCGGCCAAGGTGTACGAATCGACGATCTCGGCGCCGTCGAGGACCGTGACGAAGGTGGCGTCGTCACCACGCACGGCCAGCAGCACTGGGCCGGAGCGGGGCCACGGTACGCCGGCGGCCGTGCCCGCGATCGTGCCGTCGACGGCCCGCGCATCGGCGATCGCGACGGACAGCGGGCCGGCCTCGGGCACCTCGAGGTCCGCTTGCCCCGCCAACCATGCTGCGAGCAGGTCGGTTTCGGCGACCGGCACCGCCGCCGCCCAGCGCGCCAGCCCTTCGAGCACCACCGCTGATTCCTGCAGACTCGCGTCCTGGGCACTGGTCAGCCGGGTCAGCCCGGTCTCCTCGAGCGTGCGCCACAGGTCGACGTCGAGTTCGTCCGGCAGGCCGCGCTGGCCCAGCTTGGCGTCGAAGGCACGGCGGCCCACGTCGTCGACGAGCTGGCTGAGTTCGTCCCCGGGTGCCCCCTGCTGCACCTCGCGGCTCTTGGCGACCACCCCGCGAAGCACCTCGTTGGTGCCGCCGCGCAGCGTGAAGAGCGGCGAGTGCACCCGCGCGGTGGCCAGCATCGCGCGCAGGCGGGTGGCATCCGGGGCCTCGACGCCGTCGATCAGGTCGGCGGCGACGTCGACGGACTCCTGCTCGAAGCGGGTGCCGAGGTCCTTCACCATGGCGGCGCGTGCCGCGGCGTCCTGGCCGTCGGTCAGCGCCCGCGCCACCGATACCGACATCTGGCGCAGCGAGATCATCCGGCCCATCAGGTCGCCGATCTCTGCGGCGGTGCGGTCGTCGGTGTCGCCCTGCCGAGCCAGGCTGCGGGCCACGTCGAAAAGCATTGTGGCGGTGGAAAGTATGCGTTCGGGTCCGCTGCGTTCGAAACCGAGCTCCGCGGTGACCTGGTGCCAGCCGTCCCCGATGTCACCGAGCACGTCGGCGTCGGACAGCGCGACGTCGTCGAACTGCACCTCGTTGAAGTGGTGCTCGCCGTCCATCAGGATGATCGGATCGATGGTCACCCCGGCCGCATCGGTCGGCACGATGAACTGGCTGAAACCCGCGTGGCGGTGCTCGGGATCTCGCGGGCTGGTCCTGGCCAGCACCACCATCTGATGGGCGAGGTGCGCGCCGCTGGTCCACACCTTGGTGCCGTTCAGCACCCACCCGCCGTCAGTGGGCGTCGCCTTGGTCTGCACCGCGGCGAGGTCGGATCCCGCGCCGTGCTCGCTCATGCCGATCGCCGAGTACAGTCGCCCCGCCGCGATCTTCGGCAACAGGCGACGGCGCTGTTCCTCGGTGCCATAGGTGAGCAGTGCCGGGGCCACCTGCCGATCGGCGATCCAGTGTGCGCCGACCGGGGCGCCCTGGGCGAGCAGTTCCTCGGTGACCACGTAGCGGTGCAGGTAGCCGGCGCCATCCGCAGGTGCGCGGCCGCCGTACTCGGCGGGGATGGTGAGCCCGATGAACCCGGCGTCGGCGAGGCGCGCGCTGAAGTCGGTGTCCCATCGCGACAGCCAGCAGTCGACGGCGGGCTGCCAGCCGAACCGCTCGCGGTCGGCGGCGAGGAAGTCCCGGATGGCCGACCGCAGTTCGGCCAGTTCGGCGTCATTGGCGCACAGTGCATCGAATTCGCTCACTGGAGTGGTGAGTCTAGTGCTCGGCCTTTCGGCGGCGAATGCAGCAGGAAGAGCCGGAACGTCGCGGCATTTCCCGAGCGACCGCCTGACCTCGGCCCGGGTCTCGTGTGCGTGCAGGCGACGGGGGCGCTATCCGGCTGATTGGCCAGGGGAGTGGGTGAATGAGGCGCGGTACGCGCTCGGAGTCAGCCCGGTTTTGTGGACCACGTGGTCGCGCAGAGAGTCGACGGTCCCGATGCCACTGCGGTGAGCGATCACGCCCAGCGGGAGGTCGGTGGTTTCCAGCAGTTCTCTAGCGCGGTCCACCCGCAGTTGCAGCAGCCACTGCAGGGGGCTGAGCCCGGTTTCGGAACGGAACCGGCGGTTGAGCGTGCGGATGCTGATGTTGGCGTGGCGGGCCAGGTCGGCCAGCGTGAGCTGATCCTGCAGCCTGGTCAGCGCCCACGCGCGGGTGCGGTCCAGGGTGGTGGAGCTGGTCGATGCGACAGGGGTATCGACGAACTGCACCTGCCCGCCGGGCCGCACCGGGGCGACAACTGCCAGCCGAGCCACCGTGTTGGCCACCGCCGCACCGTGATCGGTACGGATCAGGTGCAGACACAGGTCGATACCAGCAGCCAGACCGGCGGAGGTGACGATCGGGCCGTCTTCGAGGTACAGCACCTCCGGTCGCACACGCACCCGCGGAAAGGCTCGTGACAGTTCGTCGGCGTAGCGCCAGTGCGTCGTCACGCAACGTCCGTCCAGAAGGCCTGCCTCGGCCAACACGAACACGCCGGTGCAGATCGATGCCATGCGCGCTCCCCGTGCGGCCGCATCTTGCAACGCAGACAACAGCTCTGGGGCGAACTCTTCGCGGGCACCGGTTCCTGCGACCACAACGGTGTCGGCTTGGGCGATCGCGTCGAGGCCGCGGGTAACAACGACGTCGAAGCTTCCGCGGGTCGCCAAAGATCCCGGTTCTGACGTGCACGTGTGGATCGCGTACGCGGGACGGCCGTCGATGTCCACGCCGCTGAACAACAGATCCGGTATCGACAGTTCAAACGCCCCGACAGGAGGGACGGCGACCACGGCGATTTGATGCATGGCCAGAACCTCCGCATCTATGGCATTCGAGCCACTACCGTAGCCGATCTCCCCTGGCGATAGTGAGGCGCACCCACACACGCAAGGGAGAAGCCATGTCGTTGAACGTCGTTGTCGGTGCCGGTGGTGCCGGCGTCGCAACCGCCGAGTTGCTCGCCGGAGCGGGGCATGAAGTGCGGTTGATCACCCGCCGAGGCAGCGGACCGTCTCACCCGCGCATCAAACGCGTCGCCCTCGATGCGACCAATACCGCTGAACTGGTCACGGCGATCAGCGGCGCCGCGACGATGTTCAATTGCGCCGCACCGCCATATCACCTATGGCCCACGCAGTTACCCCCGCTGGCCGCCGCCCTGCTGGATGCGGCGATCACCACCGGCGTGGACTACGTGATGCTGGGAAACCTCTACGGTTACGGGCCCGTGGACGCGCCGATGACCGAGGGCACTCCGATGCGGCCCAATTCGGTCAAGGGTGCGCTGCGGGCAGAAATGTGGGCTGACGCCAAGGCCGCACACGATGCCGGACGGGTACGGGTAACCGAGGTAAGGGCCAGCGATTTCATCGGCCGGGGTGCGATGTCGGTCTTCACGATCATGGTCGCGCCGAAGATTCTCGCGCAGAAGACCGCTCTCTTTCCCGCCGACCTCGACGCACCCCACAGCTGGACCGGCACCATCGACGCCGCTCGAGCCTTGATCGCCGCGGGTGCCAGCGAGCGCGCCTCGGGACGTGCCTGGCACGCCCCGACCAATGACGCCGTATCCGCCCGCAGGTTGGCCGACATACTGGCCCGCTGCGCGAATGTGCGCGCACCCAAGCTATATCGGATGCCGGGCTGGCTATTGGATACGGCGGCGTTGACCTCAAAGGTGGTGCGAGAGCTGCCCGAGATGCAGTATCAGCTGCAGAAGCCGTTCATCGTGGACTCCTCCCGCATGCAACGCGAGTTCGGGCTGAGTCCGACTCCGCTCACCGACATCCTGCAAGACGGACTGTTGGGCTCGTCGGGTCCCATCGCGACGCAGGGCGGAATCAACTCGTGACTGAAGTACGGGAGTCGTGCGAGTTCGGAGTGCCGGCGCCCCACGTGTGGAGCTTGGTCGCTGATTTCGCCGGCTTCGCCGAGATGCTCGTCGCGTCACGCAACGGCAACGTGCAGATTAGCGGCGCGGGAGTGGGCATGACCCGCGCTGTCCGGGTGGACGGACAGTTCCTGTTGGAGCGGCTTGAAGAGATCGACGAGGACAACTTCCGGACGCGATACTCGATGTTGGTCACCGGACCGTTCCCCATATCCGACTACCAGGCGACCATTGCGCTCACTGCAGTTTCCGCCGACCGATGCGCATTGCAGTGGACCGGGTGCTTCGTCCCCCTTGATGGAGCTGAACGTGAGGCCGCGGACGCGATTCGCGCCGTCTACGTGGAAGGAATCGCGTTGATGCAACGGCGGTTTGGTGTATGATGCCGTCCAAGTAGTGCATCGGCAGACCGGATACGCATCCACAATCGCAGGGTGACGATGTTGTCGCTCCGCGAACGCAGCAGGAAAAGTCATGTCGTTCGTCGGGGCGCGCGACGATACTCGGTGATCGTGAGCGTGCAACCGACGTCCCCTGGTCGCGATCGACTGCGTGAGCTGCTCGACGCGGTCGTCGGCGGTGAGAACACGGACGTCGCAGGGATGGCACGGAGCAGTCACGCCTCTGAGTTCCACTTCTCCCGGGAGGTCAGTCGGCTCACCGGCGAGCCGCCCGCAGCGTTGCGCAGGCGGGTGATGCTCGAGCGTGCGGCCTGGCGGCTGCAGCGCGGCGAGGGCGTCGCCGCGGTTGCAGTCGACGAGGGCTGGTCCTCGCCGGAAGTGTTCTCGCGCGCGTTCCGCCGGACGTTCGGGGTGCCGCCGTCGCAGGCCTCGGAGGTGGGGTTCCGGCTACCCGCGCCCAACGGAGTGCACTTCCACCCGCCGCAGTCGCTGTGGCTGGACGCCGACGCCGACGCCAGCCAACCCGACGTATCGCGGTTGATGATGGCGCACGACGTCGCCGACACCGCATACCTGATCTCCTGCGGCGCAAAACTGTCGGAAGATCAATGGGCCGAACCAGTTTCACCGGGCCAGGTCGTCCTCGACTGGGACGGCGAGGAGCCGAGTGTAGGGGCGGTGCTCGGCGCGATCGTGTGGACCAAGGAGGTGTGGCTGGCCAGCATCGAGGGCCGCGATCTGCCGACGCGCCCCGACCTGCGGCCGCCGGATCAATTGGCCGCCGACCACGACGACGTCGCATCGCGGTGGACCGCGATGGTCGTCGACTACGCCGATCAGGGTCGGCTCGCGGACACGGTGATCGACGCCTTGTGCGATCCGCCGGAGTCGTTTCAGCTGTACGGCATCGTCGCGCACGTCTTGACCTACTCCGCCTTGAGGCGGGGGCTTGCCCGCATCATGCTGGGGCGCCACGGAATTCGCACCAAGATGGGCGACCCGCTGGACTGGATGAGGGGAAACTGAGATGGCCACCGTGTACTTCACCGCGTCGAGCCTGGACGGGTTCATCGTCGACGACGCCGACAGCCTGGACTGGTTGACGTCTCGGGCGATCGACGCCGACGGTCCGTTCGGTTACGAGGCGTTCGCGAAATCCGTTGGGTCGCTGGTGATGGGCTCGGCTACCTACGAGTGGATCGTGAAGAACCATCCAGGGGATTGGATGTACGAGCAGCCGTCGTGGGTGCTGACCAGCCGCCCCGAGATCGTCGAGGCGGGCCATCCGGTGCAGACGTTCGAGGGTGACGTCGCCGAGCTGCAACCCAAATTGGTGTCGGCGGCGGCGGGCAGGGACGTCTGGGTGGTCGGTGGCGGCCAGGTGGCTGCGCAGTTCGTCACTGCTGGATTGATCGACGAGATGATCGTGAGCTACGCGCCCTGCTCGTTGGGCACGGGGGCGCCGGTGCTGCCGCTTCGATCGGAGTGGCGGTTGGAGGAGAGTGCGGTCAACGGCGACTTCGTCTGTGCGCGTTGGGCTTCCTTGTAGAAATGGAAGCCCAAAACTTAGTGCTCGACGGCGGGCAGGCCGTAGCGGTGCACGAATTCCCGTGACTTGATCAGGAACTCGAGCTGCTGGGCGACGTCGCGCAACGGATCGGCGCTGCGGGTGGACCGGCACAGCACGACTGCGCCCTCAAGGGCGGCGATGCAGGTCACCGCGAGTGATCCGGCGTCGGCGTCGTCGAAGCCGTCGGCAACGAACGCGCGGCTGAGCGCGGCGCGCCAGCGATCGAAGATCTCGCCTGCGACGAGGCTCAGCGCGGGGTCGTCGTCGGCCGAGCCGATCGCGGCCGCGACCACCGGACATCCCGCATTGAAGTCGCTCTCGGCCAGCGAGTGCTCCCAGAACTCGACGAAGTTGCGCACCAAGGGAATTCCGCCCTCGGCCCCGTCGATGGTCGCCGTGATCGCGTCACCGGCGAACCGAAGGGCCTCGGTGAGGATCTGGTTGCGGCCCTCGGGGAAGTGGTAGTACACCGACCCGCGCGGCGCACCGCTGCGCGTGAGGACCTCGTCGATCGTCACACCGGCGGCGCCGCGTTCGCGCATCACCTCGGCGGCGCTCAGGAGCATCCGGATCCTGGTGGCACCCCGCTTGTTGGTGCTCTTGGTGACGGCTGCCGGCATCAGGCGGCGGTCCGCACGTGCCGAAACTGCGCCAGGCGCGACTGCACGGTGCGTTGGGTGTGCCGGAGCTTCTCGGCATGGTCGTGCGTTTGGTAGGTGAACCTGCGACCGAGGACGTTGACCTCAACGATCCACATGGGGTGCCTCCCTGGCTATGAGCAAAAGCATAGAACTCACAACACTCGGGGGCAACGAATGTATTCCCCGTCACATCCCGTACTGAACAATCGGCAGGTACGCAGGCCTGCGGTCCCGGATGACGTCCAAAGTCTCACAATCAGAATTATGCTATATTGCATAATTTGGTCGAAGGAGGTTCACTCCATCCCATGACCAGCGTCTCCGACCGTTCCTTGGGAGTGAGCAGCAGTGGGTGTTGGTGCTGCTCGGTCGCGGCCCGAACGGTGTTGGCCGCGGGAGGCGGGTGTTTTCCGGTGGACCGGTGCGCATCGTGTGCGTCGCGGTGGGTCGGAACTGCCGTGCCTGCCAACGTGGTCCGGTTGTTGATCGGGCCTGGCCGGTGGAGTGCCCACACGCATCCTCTGTCGGGTGCGGGGTCCTGCCGGCCGTCGCCTAATCCTCAATCCGAGGCCACGCCTACCGATCGCGGTCGCCGCACCGTGATGGTGGGTGACCGGTTCGGAAGTCTGTTGTTGCAAGGGTTTGGCCCAGTGCTGGGCACCCCACTTGCTGGTGTAAGCCGCATCCACCCCGATGATCGCGATGCCGCGGCGGGCCGCCATAGAGGTCAGTCGGGTACGGAAACGCGCGGTGGGGATCCCGGCGACGGCGCGGCGGAACCGTTTCCCTCGGGTGCCGCGGCCCATCGTCTCGCGCCCGGCGGCGCGGGCATCGGCGAAGTCGAGGTTCTCGATGACCACCGCGGCACACCCAGCGTTGGCCGCGGTATCGAGCAGGGCGGTGATCGCCGCGCGGACCCGCGCATCGCGCCGCGAAGCCGCGAATCCGGCAGTGTCGAGCGGGATCGTGATGGGTTCCCCGACGGGGTTACCCGACCTGTCGAGCACGCAGCATGCGAGGTGATCGGCGTTCAGATCGACACCCAACACCGGCCCGGTGCGCAGGTCCTCGATCGAGGGCGCCGCTGTGAGCACGTCCTGTTTCCAGGACGCATCGAGATACCAACGACCACGGGAAGAGTCGTAGCTGATGTCGTAGCGCACCGCACGCCGGCCGCCTACTCGCTCGGCCCATTCGGCGCCGCGGTGGGCGAACGCCACTTGTGCCCCGATGTTGAGATGGGTTCCGTATTGGGCGGTCAAGGCGGCCGGGACCTTGATCCGCAGCCGACCCGTCTCGTCGACGCGGATGGTTTCGTTGCCGCCAGCCTTGCCCGATTCCCCATCGGCGGTCAGAAACATCCGTGCCGCATCCCAGCGTGCCCGCCACTGCTGTGCAGTCATATCCGCCTCGGCGAGGTGGTTACGGTTTCGCCACAAGCGTTTCCCGCCCACCGTGATCGATGGCCGACCAGAGGACAAGGCGCCCTCGGCAACAACCAGCCGGGCTCGCAGCACAGCCAGTCTGCGGGTTTTGGCGAACCGTTCATTGGCCGATCGGTAACCACTGCGGCGCCGTAGGCCGCGGGCGGTGGGCATGCAATCTTGTTGCCCTGGGCGCAGCGCGCATCGCTGCTCGAGCACCTCGACAGCTTGGCGAAGATCGGCGACATGGGCGCTCAGGGCGCGCATGCCCAACTGGTATTGGTCCTCCACGGCCCGGGTGATCGCCCCAGCCCACCGCGACGAGGCCACCGCAGTGACCGCCTGTTTGCGCTCCACGCGCCATCGCCCATGGCATGGCCGATCGAGTCGACCCAACTCCACCCGTGCGGTCAACTCCGCCCGGTACACCGACCCAAGAAACGCCCCGATCGCCCCCAGCACGACCGCCTCGGTATCAGTCAGGTGAATCCGGGTCCGCACCCGCACCCCCGCCGGCGCGACCGCCACCACCGGATCACCGATCCGGCGCAGCGCTCGACGCTCACCCATGCCCTACATCCTGACCGTCGGCACCGACAACCCCGGCCGGACCGGCATCACGCCCTGTTCAACCGACCGCGTCGACCGCCCCGTTGCGTGCTAACGCGCCCATACAAGCGGGCGCAGAATCAGGTCAAACCTCCACCACGTCGCACACCAGACCATTGGTCACTTCGCCGTGATCGAGCACGACCAGTCGGCTGCCGTCGACCGGCTCCGGCCCGAGGTGGTCCGCCTGTTCGGCACCGCCGATGCGGCCGAGGGCGTGCAGTCGTTCATCGAGCGTCGGGCCGCCCAATTTCGTGGCTACTGACCGGTAGTCGCAGCTAGGCTGGGTGGCGCTATTCGATCGCGAAAGGCGCGGCCATGGGTCACTACAAGAGCAACGTGCGTGATCTCGAGTTCAACCTCTTCGAGATTCTGGACCTGGAAAAGGTTCTGGCGACCGGCGAATTCGGCGATCTCGACCCCGACTCGGTGCGGCAGATGCTCGACGAGGCGGCCAAGCAGGCCGAGGGACCCCTCGCCGAGGCGTTCGCCGAGACCGACCGCCACCCGCCAACGTTCGACCCGGACGCGCACACCGTCACCGTGCCCGAGCCGTTCAAGAAGTCATTGCGTACCTGGCAACAGGGTGAGTGGTTCCGCATCGGGCTGTCCGAGGAGATCGGCGGCGTGCCCGCGCCTGCCATGCTGGCCTGGGCCATCAACGAGTTTGCGCTCGGCGCCCAGCCCGCGGCCTTCATCTACCTCGCGGGGCCGATCCTTGCCGACATCCTCCACCACGTCGGCAACGAGCAGCAGAAGCACTGGGCGGCCATGGCGATCGACCGGAACTGGGGCGCCACCATGGTGCTCACCGAGCCCGACGCCGGCTCGGACGTCGGCGCAGGCCGCACCAAGGCCGTCGCGCAACCCGACGGCACCTGGCACCTCGACGGCGTGAAGCGCTTCATCACCAACGGCGACACCGACGACCTGTTCGAGAACATCCTGCACATGGTGTTGGCCCGCCCCGAGGGCGCAGGGCCAGGCACCAAAGGGCTGAGCCTCTTCCTCGTCCCGAAGTTCATGCCCGACCCCGAGACCGGCGACCCCGGCGAGCGCAACGGCGTCTACGTCACGGGTCTCGAACACAAGATGGGCCTCAAGGCGTCCGCGACGTGCGAGCTGACGTTCGGTCAGCACGACAAGCCCGCCGTCGGGTGGCTGGTCGGCGACGTGCACAACGGCATCGCGCAGATGTTCAAGATCATCGAATATGCGCGAATGATGGTGGGCACGAAGGCCATCGCCACGCTGTCGACCGGCTACCTGAACGCCCTCGAGTACGCCAAGGCCCGCATCCAGGGCGCCGATCTGACCCAGATGACCGACAAGACCGCGCCGCGCGTCACGATCGTGCACCACCCCGACGTGCGACGGGCGTTGATGGTGCAGAAGTCCTACGCAGAAGGACTGCGCGCGCTGTACCTCTACACCGCCGCCCACCAGGACCCCGCCGCCGCGGCGCTGGTATCCGGCGCGGACGCCGGGATGGCCGAACGCGTGAACGACTTCCTGCTGCCGATCGTGAAGGGCGTCGGTTCCGAGCGCGCCTATCAATGCCTTACCGAGTCGCTGCAGACCTTCGGTGGGTCGGGATTCCTGCAGGACTACCCGATCGAGCAGTACATCCGCGACGCGAAGATCGACTCGCTGTACGAGGGCACCACGGCGATCCAGGCGCAGGACTTCTTCTTCCGCAAGATCGCCCGCGACCACGGTGGCGCACTTGGTCACGTGGCGGGCCAGATCCAGGCCTTCCTCGACGCCGAGTCCGCACATCCCGAACTCGCCGAGAGCCGCGAGGCGCTGGCCACCGCGCTGGCCGACCTGCAGGCCATGGTGGTCACCATGACGGGCTACCTGATGGCGTCGCAACAGAACCCGCGCGACCTGTATCGCCTTGGGCTGGAATCGGTTCCGTTCCTGCTCGCCGTCGGCGACCTGCTGATCGGCTGGCTGATGCTGCGCAACGCCGAGGTCGCACTGAAGGCGATCGACGAAGGCCCCTCCGACCGGGACCGTGCCTTCTACGAGGGCAAGGTCACCGCGGCGAACTTCTTCGCCAAGAACGTGCTCCCGCGCCTGTCGGCCGAACGCAGGATGGTCGAGGCCGTCGACCTGACGGCGATGGACCTATCGGAAGCCGCCTTCTAGTCGACTGGTGTCAGAATCGCGCGCCGAACCGCCCTAGGGTCGATGCATGGGACTGGGCATCGTGGTGCTGCTGATCGGCGTACCCGTCAGTTTCCTGATGTGGTTCAAGCCCCGAGAGCTGTGGCGTGCCACGGAGAGCTGGAAGTTCCGCAACCCCGAGGCCAACGAGCCCAGCGACTTCGCCTACCATCTCGGCGCGATCGGAACCACCGCGCTCACGGTGCTATTGGCCGTGCTGGCCTTCACCAGACCCGATTCCGTCGACTCGGCGTCGACGACGTCTACGCGCCCGACGTACTCGTCGCGCCCATCGACGACATTCTCGCTGCCACCGCCCACCGCCTTCATGCCTCCGCCGGTGATGACCCGCGGGTCGCTGGCCATGATCGGTTACCTCACCAGCCCGCAACCCGACGGCACGCTGATCGCCACCGTCTACTTCTGGGCGCCCGAGGTCGCGTCGAAGATCCCGGCGGGCAACCCGCCGCCCCCAGCGCCGTGCGAGCTAGGGCCGAACGTGCAGGGAGCGGGCACCGACCACGTCACCGTCGACGTCGACCTGATCTGGTCGCCGACATCGACGGCGGGGCTGCCAATGAACTACGACTGCAACGCGACTCGCGGCCACCAAGTGCGGCGGTCCTACGTCATCGGGCCGGTGTCTCCGTCGGCCAAGCTGTTCACCAGCAACCCCGAGGCGGATACGCCGCTGCCCCGCTTGGCCGAAGCGCCGGGTCCGCTCGGGGACCAGGTGCCCGGCTGATGGACCGGTGCTAGCCGGCGTTCTCGACCGCGGCCAGCGCTGCGGCAATCGCGAAGTACTTGTTCTCACCGAACTGGCGCACTGTCTTGATGTTGAACGCCTCTTCGAGGTGCTTGGCGTCGGCGTCGGTCACCCCGGCCAGCGCCGCCGGTGACGCCTCCAGAATGTCCTTCAGCGACTTGTCCTCGTACGCCTTGTCGAGTGCCTTGGCCAGGTCAACGGATACCGCCATGCGTAACTCCTCGTCGTTTGAACCAATTGTTGAAAACGGGAGGGTTACCGTATCCGACGAAACTGAAACTCAGCTGTCCGGCGTGTAACCGAACGGCAGCAGCACGCTCTTGGCTTCGCAGTACGCCTCGATCCCTTCCCACCCGTTCTCGCGGCCGATGCCGGAGTTCTTGTAGCCACCGAACGGCGCACCAGGATCGAACGCGTACATGTTGACCGCGTAGGTGCCCGTGCGGATCTTCTTCGCGATCTCGATGGCCTTCGGGAAGTCCTGGGTGAACACGCTGCCCGCCAGGCCGTACACCGAGTCGTTGGCGATGCGGATCGCGTCGTCCTCGGTGTCGAAGGGGATCACGACGAGGACCGGCCCGAAGATCTCCTCCTGGGCGATGGTCATCGAGTTGTCCACGTCGGCGAAAACCGTTGGCTGAACGAACCATCCGCTGTCAAGGCCCTCGGGGCGGCCACCGCCGGTGACGATCCTGGCACCCTCGTCGACGCCCTTCTTGATGTAACCCTCCACGCGCTCGCGCTGCTTCTCCGAGATCAGCGGGCCGATCATGGCGCCCGGGTTGTCGGGCAAGCCGATCGGCATGGCGGCGACGGCAGCGGACAACTTCTCGACGACCTCGTCATAGCGCGACCGCGGCGCAAGGATCCGGGTCTGGCCCACACAGGCCTGGCCGCAATTCATCAGGCCGGAGAACACCAGCATCGGCAGCGTCGAATCGAGGTCGGCGTCCTCGAGGATGATCGCCGCGGACTTGCCGCCGAGCTCCAGCGTGCAGGCCTTCAGCTTCTCGGCCGCGATCTTGGCGACCTCCTTGCCGACGCCAGAGCTGCCGGTGAAGGTGAACTTGTCCAGCTCCGGGTTGGCGGTCAGCGCGCGACCGGTCTCAGCACCGCCGGGCACGATCGACAGCACGCCCTCTGGCAGCCCGGCCTCGGCGAACATCTCGGCCATCGCGAACACCGACAGCGGGGTCTCGGCGGCGGGCTTGAGCACGACGGTGCAGCCGGCCAGCAGCGCGGGGCCCAGCTTGTTGGCAGCCAGGAAGAACGGCACGTTCCACGCCGTGACCGCGCCGACGACACCGATCGGCTCCTTGAGCACCAGGGTCTGCCCGTAGATGCCGTCGCGGATGTCCTGCCAGGTGAACTTGTCCGCGGCACCGACGTAGAAGTTGAACGACGCCATCGCCGCGCCGTACTGCATCATGTCGACGATGGTCGGCGGCTGACCCGTCTCGGCGGCCAGCAGGAACTTCAGCTCGTCGGCGCGCTCCTCCATCAGCTTCACGGCGGCACCGAGCACGGCGGCACGCTCGTCGGGCGACATGTGCGGCCACGGGCCCTCGTCGAAGGCCTTGCGGGCCGCTGCGCACGCGGCGTTGACGTCGGCCTCGGATGCCAGCGGCACCTTGCCGACGAGCTCGCCGGTAGCGGGCGAGTGCACTTCGATGACGTCGGACGTGGCCGGCTCGACCCACTTGCCGCCGATGAACAGCTTGTCCCACTCGGTCTTGAAGGCAGTGCTCTGTGTCATGAGCATCACATTACCCATCGAATCGTGAAACGAGAACCTGTTCCAGTTCATGGGTTCAGTGCGGTTGCAACACCAGCACCAGATTGCTCACCGCGAATTCCCGCAGCAACGGAACGCGGACCATCCACCAGGCCCATCGCGGGTGGTAGCGGGGAAATGCGGCGACCAGCGTCCCGGTACTGGCCGCCCACTCGAGGCCGCCTGCGACCGACACCGCGAACAACGACGAGCCGTAGTCGTTCTTCGGTCGATGACCGTGCCTGCGGGCGTATCGATCGGCTGCGCGGCGGCCACCCAAATAGTGGAAGAGCCCCGTCTCGTGCCCGCCGAACGGGCCGAGCCAGACGGTGTAGGACAGCACCACCAGACCGCCGGGGCGGGTGACGCGCAGCATCTCGCGGCCCAGTCGCCACGGCTGCGCGACGTGCTCGGCGACGTTCGACGACAGGCAGACGTCCACGCTGTCGTCGGCGAACGGCAGCGCCGTGCCGGACGCGCGGACGAACGTGCCTGCGCCCGGCTCTCCTGCCGGACTCTTGCTGGATGTCGCCGCCAGCGCGGCTCCGGCGTGCGCCTCGGTTGGGTCCGGTTCCACTCCCACGTAGTTCAGCCCGGCGTCGGTGAACGCGGTGGCGAAGTAGCCGGGGCCGCCGCCCACGTCGAGCAGGGTGCGCCCGGTCGGTGCCGTGCCGTGCAATGAGGTCCACAGCGAGGTGACGAGTGTGACGGTGTCGTCGGCCAGTGCGCCGTAGAAGCGGGCCGGATCACGCTGTTCGAAGCGGAACTCGGCGAGCAGGCGCATCGATCGCGCCAGAGTGGCCCGGCGGGAGAACAGGTCGGTGACGGGCTTCCGACGAGCGCTTGCGCGAGGAGCATCGGGCACGGAGGAACAGTAACCAGCGGCTATCCTCGACACGATGTCCGACCGTCGTGTGCGCTCCGTGCTGCTGTTGTGCTGGCGCGACACCGGTCACCCCCAGGGCGGCGGCAGCGAAACGTATCTTCAGCGCATCGGCGCGCAACTGGCCGCGTCCGGGGTGCAGGTGACGCTGCGCACCGCACGCTATCCGGGCGCGCAACGGCGCGAGGTCATCGACGGCGTGCGGATCGACCGGGCCGGTGGGCCGTACACCGTCTACGTCTGGGCGGGCTTGGCCATGGTGCTGGCCCGCGTCGGGCTCGGCCCGCTACGGCACGCGCGGCCCGACGTGGTGATCGACACCCAGAACGGATTGCCCTTCATGGCCCGGCTCGCCTTCGGGCGACGGGTGACGGTGCTCGTGCACCACTGCCACCGCGAGCTGTGGCCGGTGGCCGGGTGGCTGATGAGCAAGGTGGGATGGTTCGTCGAGTCGACGGTGTCGCCGTGGCTGCATCGGCGCAACCAGTACGTCACGGTGTCCCTGCCATCGGCGCGCGACCTGACCGATCTCGGCGTAGACGCCGACCGCGTCGCGGTCGTGCGCAATGGACTCGACGAGGCGCCCGCGGAAACGCTCGATCTGCCGAAGTCGGCGACGCCGCGGATAGTCGTGTTGTCGCGGTTGGTGCCGCACAAGCAGATCGAGGACGCGCTGGACGCCGTCGCCCGCCTGCGCCAGGACCTGCCCGATCTGCACCTCGACGTCGTCGGCGGCGGCTGGTGGGAGGACCGTCTGGTCGACCACGCCGACCTGCTGGGCGTATCGGATGCGGTGACGTTCCACGGCCACGTCGACGAACTCACGAAACACCAACTGCTGCAACGGAGTTGGGTGCATCTGCTGCCGTCCTGCAAGGAGGGCTGGGGCCTTGCCGTGACGGAGGCGGCCCAGCACGCGGTGCCCACCATCGGCTACCGGTCCTCGGGCGGGCTAACCGATTCGATCGTGGACGGGGTGACTGGCGTGCTCGTCGACGACAAGCGCGAGTTGGTGGCCCGGCTGGAGCAGTTGCTCGGCGACGACGTGCTGCGCGAGCAACTCGGCGTGAAGGCTCAGCTGCGCAGTGGCGAGTTCTCCTGGCGGCAGAGCGCCGACGCCATGCACGAGGTGCTCGAGTCGGTGCTTGCCGGCCGGATGGTCAGCGGCATCGTTTAACTGCGGGATGCCCGGCGCATCGAGATGACCGATCCGGTCGCGCCGACGATCAACGCCGCCAGCCAGATCAGGTGCGCGGCGATGAGCACGCCGCGGTGTGCCGACGCCGGATGATCACCGCCCACCCTTCCCCCGTCGCTTCGCTCGCCCCCGACCCTTCCCCCGTCGCTTCGCTCGCCCCCGACCCGATACAGCGTCAGGTCGTCGTCGCGGTAGGCGACCGGCAGTGCCAGCGGCGCGCCGCCGGACTCGACCACCACCCAGCCGACGCCCGCGTGCGAGACCTCCGCGGCGTCGGCGCCCGAGGTCAGCAATCGCTGCACCACCCTCGCCCGCACGCCCTCACCGGGAACCGTCCTGCCGCCGATCATCAGGTCACCCGTGGCCAGCACGTCCGCCGACACCCAGCGCGGGAGCGGATCGAGCACCGGTGCGGCCCCTGCCCAGGCGAAGTTCCGCATGCTGTCCGGCGGCAGCACGGCGACCGGCCGGGGATCTGCGTTGATCAGCGCGGCCGCCGTCGCCCATCCCTGCGGGTAGCGCACCGAGGCGACCTTGCCGCCCACCCCCCACGCCAGGTCCGGCAGCACGACCAGAAGCGCCAGGCAGCAGGCAACGGCGGTGGCCACGGCGGGCATGCGGTGCCGCAGCGTGACGACTACGCCCGCGCCGGCGACGGCGTACCCGGGCATCGCCAACGCGACCCACTTCTGCGCGTCGCGCACCAACCCCAGACCAGGCAGCGTCCGCACGGTCGACTCGACGAACGCCAGACCGGGGCCCGTCGCCATCAACGCGGGCAGCACGACCGCGACGGCAGCCAACGCCAGCAGCGGCACCGCGGCGGGCCTGCGCAGTGCGCTCGGCAGGCCGACGGCCACGACGGCGAGCAGAACCACGGTCGCCAGGACCGCGAAAAGCGTTGTCCGCGAACCGGGTACGGCCTGACCGTTCCAGATGCCACCGAGCCCGGCCAGGCTGAACAACGTCCCAAGTCCCGGTTCGGCACGCGCGGCGAACGCGCCAACTCCCTCCGCCTGGGACGACGGGAGCGACCCGGCGACCGCCGAAGCGACCAGCCACGGCAGCGCCGCCAGCACCGCACTGCCCAGGCTCACCGCCGTGCATGCCCAGCGCGGCCGGCCCGGCCCCGGCGCCAGACTGCACGTCACTGCGACGGCGGCGGCCAGCAGCAGCCCCGTCGGCGTCAGGCCCGCAAGCGCCGTCCAGAACAGCAGTGGCCACCAGCTGCCGTCGCCGGCGCGCAGGCGAAGGACTGCCGCCGCAACCCACGGCAGGCAGCCGTAGCCGACCAGCAGACTCCAATGCCCCTGCAACATGCGCTCGGCGACATACGGATTCCAGATGGCCAGCGTGACCGCGACGAACTGCCCCGGCAGCCCAGCGTCGGGCAGCACTACGGCGGTGAGCCGGGCGGCACCCCACCCGGCCAGCCACAGCCCGGCGATGAGCAGTGCCTTGACCACCACGCCGCCGTCGACGACGTGTGAGGCCAGGGCGATTGCGAAGTCCTGCGGCAGTGCCCGCGGCGCGGCTTCGGACAACCCAAGCGCCGCGTCGGACAGGTACGACCGCGGCGTCGACACGGCGTCGCGAATCAACAGGTAGCCCGGCGCAAGCAGCGGCGCCATCACCAACAGTGACAGCGCCAGCGCGTACGCGGGCACCGCCCAACGGATGCCTGGGCGCTGAGTCAGAGCTGTCGGGGTCAGACCGGTCTATCCGGCGGCAGGTCGGACGGCCGCTGGGTGGGCAGCTTCTCGGTTTGCGCCTCGGCGGCGGGCATCGGACCGGAATCGTCGGCGCCGCGTCTGGAGAAGAAGCCGTGGTCGGCGCCGTCCAGCCCCGGATCGATCAATGCCGACTCGGCGCGCAGGGTGAACGATCCCAGCAGCACGCCGCCGACCAGGAAGACCAGGCCGAGCCCGGTGAACGTGATCGGCAAGATCCGGCCCCACAGTGCCACCGTGTCGCGTTCGTCACGCGCGGCAGCCACCTGCGCCTCGACGGTCTCCTCGGTGGAGGTGACGTTGTAGTCGGCGAACGTCACCTCTGGCTTGAGGGCGTCGCGCGCGTAGTAGTGGAAGCCGTGTTCCTTGGCCTTGACGATGGTGCCCGACACCGGATCCACCCAGAACGTCCGCTGCGCGGCGTAGTAGCGCGTCATGGTGACCGGTTCGGCGGGGTCACCCGGCAGGCCCCACAGCTCGGCGCGTGCGGTGACCTGGCTGTCCTCGTCGTTGTCGTAGAGCGAGGCGTACTTGATCGGGTCGACGAGCTTGTTGTCGCCGTCGTAGCCCACGTTCTGGGTGAACCGGTACGTGGTCAGGCCGTTGACGTCCTCTTCGGCCTCGTAGTTCGCGTCGTACGGCTTCTGCGCGATCGGGTCGAAGTACGGGTAGGTCTTCTTCTCGGTGTTGAACGGGAAGCGGTAGGACAACCCCTCGTGCGGTAGCGCGACGTTGGTCGGCGGGTTCTCGTCTTCCATGCTGCGGGGCTTCTGCACTGCGCCGCCAGGATTGGTGTCGCTGGACACGGCCATGGCCGTCTTGCGGTCGAGCGTCACGGTGTCGACCATCGCCAGCAGGAGGCCGTTGTCCTGTTGTTTGTCGGCGCGCTTGAGCGAGCTGCCGACCTGCAGCGTGACCACGTCCGCGTTCGACGGCGCTTCCACGCTGAGCTGCTGCTGCAGCGAGAGCGGCACGTTCTTGGTGATCACGAACTTCTCGGCCATCAGTGACGCTGGGTCGAACGAGGTACCGGTGCCGTCGCTGACCAGCGTGGTGTCCAGGTCGAGCGGGATCTTGGCGATCTTGCTCTCGGTGTAGGTCGACAGCAGAAGCGCGGCGATGAGTAGGGCGGCGCCCAATCCCATGAGCCCGCACGCTGCGATACGCAGCGCCACAGCGCGGTTCAAACCGTGCCTCCTCGTCCTCTTGGTGACCACACGACTCGGTGTCCACATGCTGCCACCTGCCTAGACCAGGCGGCGGAGGCAACTCGAACGACCCTAACAGCCTCCGGTTGGGCCGACGCTCACTCCGAGCCCATACGGCAGACTGGGCGCCGTGGGAGATCTGACCGGAGGACAGCGAGGGTTCCTCCCTGCCGTCGAGGGTATGCGCGCCTGCGCTGCCGTCGGCGTCGTCATCACGCACGTCGCCTTCCAGACCGGGCACACCACGTGGGCGACGGGCCGGCTGCTCGGCCGATTCGACCTCGCCGTCGCCGTGTTCTTCGCGCTGTCGGGGTTCCTGTTGTGGCGCGGGCACGCGGCCGCCGCCCGCGGCCTGCGGCATGCGCCTCCGACGGGGCACTATCTGCGGTCCCGGATCGTGCGCATCATGCCCGGCTACCTGGTGGCGGTCGTGGTGATCCTGTGTCTGTTGCCCGACGTCAAGGCCGACCTGGTGGTGTGGCTGGCCAATCTGACGCTGACCCAGATCTACGTGCCGTTGACGTTGACCGCGGGCTTGACCCAGATGTGGAGCCTGTCCGTCGAGGTCACCTTCTATCTGGCGCTGCCATTCCTGGCCCAGCTGGCCCGAAGGCTGCCGGTCCGCGCGCGCATCCCGGTGATCGTGGCGGTCGCGGCGGCCAGCTTCGGCTGGGGTCTGCTTCCGATCGAGACGCCCTTCGGAGTGAACCCGCTGACCTGGCCGCCCGCCTTCTTCTCCTGGTTCGCCGGGGGCATGGTGCTGGCGGAGCTGACCGTCAGCCCGGTCGGATGGGTGCACCGGCTGGCGCGCCGCCGCATGCTGATGGCGCTGATCGCTCTCGCCGCCTTCGCGGTGGCCGCCTCGCCGCTGGCAGGTCCCGAGGGTCTCATCCCTGGCAACCTCGGCCAGTTCGTTGTGAAGGTGGCGATGGGTTCGATCGTGGCCGCAGCCCTGTTGGCGCCGTTGGTCCTCGACCGGCCCGACACCAGTCACCGGTTCCTGGCCAACACCGCCATGGTGACGCTGGGCCAATGGTCATACGGACTGTTCGTCTGGCACCTTGCGGCGTTGGCCATGGTGTTCCCGATGATCGGGGCGTTCCAGTTCAACGGGCACATGCCGGTGGTGTTGGTGTTGACGGTCGTCATCGGCTTCGCGATCGCCGCGGTGAGCTACGCGCTGGTCGAGTCGCCGTGCCGGGAAGCGTTGCGGCGCTGGGAGAGAAGGAACGACGTGACACCGCTGGACAGCTCGGTCACTGACTCGCCCGAGCCTGCCGTCGCGCGCTAGCCGGCCCGCCGCGCGCTAGCTGGATTGCGCGGCCCGCCGCGCGATGACTTCGGCGCGCACCGCCGATCGGCGCGCCTTGCCCGCATCGTCACGCAGCGGCCGGTCGACGAACTCCACGGTGCGCGGCACCTTGTAGTTCGAGACCAGGCCGCCGAGGAACTCCTGCACCGCCGCCTCATCGAGCCCCTCGGCCTGCACCAGCGCGTGTGGAACCTGGCCGAGGTCGTCGTCTGGCACGCCGACGACCAAGGAGGACAAGATGTCTGGGTGCGCAGCCAACGCCGCCTCGATCTCGGCCGGGTAGACGTTGCGCCCGCCGACGGTGAACATGTCGACGCGCCGATCGGACAGGTAAAAGAAGCGTTGGCAGCCGTCATCGATATACCACCCGAGATCGCCGAGCGAGTCCCAGCCGTCGCGGCTCTTGGCGTCGACGCCGACGTAGCGATAGGTGGGCGCGCTGCCAGGTGCTGGGCGCATATAGATCTCGCCGACGATGCCGGGCGGGCATTCATTCCCGTCGTCGTCGAGCACCTTCATCTCGCCGGCGACGACGACGCCCACCGACCCTGGGTGCGTAACGTACTGGTCTCCCGAGATGAAGGTCAGCGCCTGAAGTTCGGTGCCGCCGTACAACTCCCAGATCGCTTCGGGTCCGAGTATTTCGATCCAGGCCAGCTTGATCACGGGAGGACACGGCGCGCCGAGGTGCCAGAACCGCCGGATGGACGACAGGTCGTAGGCGTCCGGGTTGGCGCGATAGACCGGCAGCAGCCGCTGCATCACCGTCGGCACCGTGGCCAGGAACGTCACCCGGTGTTCGGTGACGAGGCGCAGGAACTCGTCGACGTCGAACCGCGGCATGACCACCAGGTGATGTCCAAGCAGCAGGCCCGCCGCCGCGGTGGTGAAGCCGGTGTTGTGACTGAGCGGCACGGACAGCAGGTTGACGTCATCCTCGGCCATGCCGAGCGGGAGGCCGATGAGCGCCGGTATCCGACTGTCCCCACCCGCCTCGATGAGCTTGGGGCGTCCCGTGCTGCCACCGGAGGTCATCGACTTCCACACCGGTGAGACCGCCTCGGGAAGCGGTGCGTCCGAGAGGTTCGGGTCCGGCACGAAATCGGCTGGCACGCTTGGCACTTCGCCGAGTGGATCGGTCCGGCCGACAATCAGCGCGCGCGGCAACAGGTCGAGGATGCCGACGAACTCGGCGTCCGGCAGCCGCGCCGACAACGGCTGCGGCACTGCGCCGAGCTTCCAGCAGGCGATGACGGCCTGGATCCATTCGATCGAGTTCGGCATCGCGATCGACACGTAGTCGCCGACCCCGACGCCCCGTTCGGCGTAGGCCCGGGCCAGCCGGTTGGTCGACGCGTCGAGTTCGGCGCGGGACAGGGTGCGGCCCTCGCAGGTGACGGCCGGTGCGTCGGGCGCGGCCTTGGCGAGCGCGGAGATCTGCGTGCTGATCGGTGGGACCTCGTCGACCACGTCAGTAACCGCCCTGGTTCTCGAAGATCCTGCGCGGGTTGTCCACCAGCATGGTGGTGAGCTGCTCGTCGGTCACCCCGCGTTCTTTCAGCGCGGGAATCACGTCATTGTGGATGTGCAGGTAGTGCCAGTTGGGCAACGCGATCGGCAGCGTCTCCTCGGGCAGCGCATCGAAGTAGCAGGACGCGTCGTGGGACAACACCATCCGGTCGGCGTGGCCGCGCTCGCACATCGTCGCGACCGTCTTCACGCGCTGCTCGGTGGACAGGAACACATCGACGCCGAACCGGTCCATGCCGATGTAGGAGCCCGCCGCGATCAGTTCCTCCAGGTAGGCGATGTCGGTGGTGTCACCTGAATGCCCGATGACCACGCGCGACAGGTCGACGCCCTCCTCGGCGAAGATGGCCTGCTGCTCAAGACCGCGGCGCGACGCGGCGTGCGTGTGCGTGGAGATCGGCACCCCGGTCTGGCGGTGCGCGGCCGCGACGGCCCGCAGTACCCGCTCCACCCCTGGCGTCACGCCGGGTTCGTCGGTGGCGCACTTCAGGATTGAGGCCTTGATCCCGGTGTCGGCGATGCCGTGTTCGATGTCGCGGACGAACATCTCGGTCATGAACTCCGGGCCGCCCAGCGCAGTGCCCGGGCCGACGAAGTGGAAGTACATGGGCAGGTCGTTGTACGTGTACAGGCCGGTGGCCACCACGATGTTCAGTTCGGTGGCCGCCGCGATGCGGGCGATGCGCGGAAGGTAGCGGCCGAGGCCGATCACGGTGAGGTCGACGATGGTGTCCACCCCACGGGACTTCAGCTCGTTGAGCCGCTCGATGGCGTCAGCCTCGCGGTTGGCGCCGTCGCCCCAGCCCTCTGGGTAGTTCTGCATGATCTCGGTGGTCATCGTGAAGACGTGTTCGTGCATGAGCGTCACGCCGAGATCGGCGGTGTCGATGGCGCCTCGCGCGGTATTGAGTAGTGGCACTCAACCGACTTTAAACACGCGAGCTGAGGGTGAGTGCGAAACGCTTGCGAAAGGGCGGTGCCGCTACGTCGGGTGTTGCCCTGCCCGCAGCCGGCAGCAGCCGCGCCAGGACCTCGACGTAACGTCCGACCGCCCGATCGTGGCGAGCGACAAGCCTTGGCCCGTCGTAGATTTCGACGGTCCGTGCGGCCGAACGGACCGGTAGGCGTCGCCCGGCGTAGCGGGCCGACACGGAGTAGAAACATTGTCGTACCGACGCCCTGGCCCGGTCGTCGCGGTGGCCCCGGCAATCGCCTCGTTGATGACGATCGCGGGCGTACTTGGCGCGCTTCCCTCGCGTTCGGCCAGGTCGGCTGCCGTGAGCCTGTCTCTGCCCAGATGGTCGGCGAGCGACAGGTCGGCGGCAGCTCGAACCACCTGACTGACGTAGTGGCTGTGCGCCATCGCCCGCATCTGCTCGTAGACGTCGCCGGCCTGGAGACGTCTGCGAGCGATTCCAGCTCAGCGATTCGGGTGGTCAGTTCTTCGTGGATGTAGTCGTACGCATCGGGGCCCAGCGCGAGCCGGGTCGGGGCGGGGGTCTGATCGGCGACAGGGATGATGGCCCTGGCAACGTGCAGCGCGCAGGGCTTGCAGCGGTGTTTGGCCGTACATCGTTTTGTGCGCAGCGGCGAAGCGGCCGAGTGAGTGAACCCCCAGCAGTGCGCGATGGCGGAAACGGTGCTGCGGAAGGGATCTGCGGACCGCAGGTCCCGGTGGGCACGGCGGAGTCTGACCACCCAGACATACGCCATCGGCGACTTGCCCGGGTGACGCTGGAATCCCTCCTGCAGCGTGCGAACGCTGACGTGGCATTGCCTCGCCAGTGTCGAGATGGTCAACGGCAGGTGCGGTCCGCCCTCAATGATGTCCATCGCATCACGGACCGCCGCCGGCCGGCCCGGCTCAGAGGGCGCGGACAGTGCTTGGCGATGGGGGTGGTCGAGATGGCACTGGTGGCCCGTGACCGGAACGGACCCGGCCTGACCGCCCAATTCCTCGACGCCTCGTATTGGCGCGCATTTTCACCGTCGTCAATCGTTGAACTGGTGAGGCCGCCCATCCGTGTAGTGCACGTGTACCGCGCGGCTCGGCTGACCGGCGCCGAAACCTCGGCTCTCCCTGAATAAGGCCATTGACCCGCCCGATAGCTGGTGTACGCCGCCGCACATGCCGCGTTGACAGACGCGGGCCGGATCGTCCCCATCCTGAACAGCAGAGAGGCTACAAGCATGGCCACCGACTTCAGTGAAGAAACCGCCACCGCGGCCGTCGTCGACAGCTTCGCCAAGTGCCCCGACGACCGGTTCCGGTCCGTCATGGAGAGCTTGGTCAAACATTTGCACGGTTTTATCCGTGAGGTGGAACCCACCCAGCAGGAATGGGAGCAGGGCATCGCCTTCCTCACCGACGTCGGGCACTGGTGCACCGACAACCGCCAGGAGTACATCCTGCTCTCCGATGTGCTGGGCGTGTCGATGCTCGTCGATGCGATCAACAACCGCAAACCGGTGGGCGCTACCGAGTCCACTGTCCTGGGCCCGTTCCACGTCGTCGACTCTCCCGTCTGCGAGCTGGGAGACGACATCGCCCTCGTCGGTGACTCGCCGCGGTGTGTGGTGCGCGGCCACGTCCGCACCGTCGACGGACAGCCGCTGCCGGGGGCGTTGCTCGACGTGTGGCAGGCCGACGACTCCGGCCACTACGACATCCAGCTGCCCGACGAACTGCCCGAGCGCAACCTCCGTGGCTTGTTCACCGCCGACGACGCGGGCCGGTTCTGGTTCCGCACCATCGTCCCGCAGTACTACCCGATTCCCGACGATGGTCCTGTCGGTCGCATGCTGCACGCCACTAATCGCCACCCGCACCGGCCCGCCCATATCCACTTCATCGGCGGCGCAGAAGGATTCAGCCCCGTGGTCACCCACCTGTTCATCGAAGGCAGCCCCTTTCTGGACAACGACACCGTGTTCGGCGTGAAGAAGAGTCTGGTTCGTGCGGTCCAGCAGATCGATGACGAGGACCTGGCACGTCACTATGGTGTCGCAAATCCCTTCGGGTTCATCGAATTCGACATCGTCCTCGATCCCGCCGAGGTGAGTGCCGCACCGAAGTCGACCGCATCGAGTGCATGACGTAGCCGCTTAAGTCCGCCAATGGTCGTCATGACGCAGTGACTGCGTCGGCGAGGCCTTGCCCGACCCTTTGGTGCTGGCGGTGCCGCCCATGTCCGGGGTAAGGAATCCCTTCTAGCGTCGCGTCGTGTTTAGGAACGGTTATCGTTGTCATTATGGTGCTGACTCGATCACGCGATCGCTGATGTCCTGTGCGACCCATCCGACCGCTGCTGGCCGGTGACCTGTTGAACTGGCATGACTTTGGAGGGTTCCCGTGGGCGCATCCCCGACGCCGCAGAGGCGACGCAACACCGCCAAGCAGCAGGTGGTCCTGGAGGTGCTGGGCGGCAGCGACAGGTTTCGCGGTGCTCAGGAGCTCTATTCGCACATCCGTCGCGAACGGCCCGTTCGCATTGGCCTGACCAGTGTCTACCGCATCCTGCGCACCCTCGCCGACGACCGGATCGTCGAAACTCAACGGGCGGAAGGCGGGGAGATCCTCTACAGGCTGCGCGGATCGCCAGAACATCGCCATTACCTGCTGTGCCGATGGTGCGGCGGGGCCGTTGGATTCACCCTTGCCACGATCGAAGACGACACGGCCGATCTCGTTCGCCGACACCGCTATACCGAGGTCACCCATCACTTCGATCTGTATGGGATCTGCCCGCAATGTCGAACCGCAGCAGATGCCGCTGCCGACGGCGGCGCGCATCGGCCGGAACGGCAGTAGTCGCGTGCAACTGCGACGTAAAGGAGCGCGCACCCGCCGGATGGACGCGACGTCATGCTCGGCTCGGACGCCGCGTGGGATCCAATGGCTCCTGGGTGGCGCGCTGCGCTGAAGGTTCGCCCAGCGAAGTTGAAGGCAATCGGCAGTCTGGTGACAGGTGCGAGGGGCGGACGGATGGTTTATGGTCTATCGGAAACGATTCTCATTTCCATTAAGATTCCGGAGGACCTCCATGACCCCGCGCTTCCGTCCCCGGATCGCCGCCGTCGGCGCTCTGGCCGCAATCACCCTCGTGCTGGCCGCCTGCGGCTCCACCTCGTCGACGGGATCGTCGTCGACGACTCCGTCCGGTGCGCCCTCGAGCGCGGCAGCCGCCGGCCCCATCAACGTCGTCGCGAGCACCAATGTGTGGGGTGACATCACCAAGCAAATCGGTGGGGATCACGTCGTGGTGACGTCGATCATGTCCGATCCGAACGCCGACCCGCACCAGTATGAGGCGGACGCCAAGACCGCGGCCGCACTGAGCAAGGCGCAGTTCGTGATCGAAAATGGTTTGGGTTACGACGATTTCATGGACAAATTGCTATCGGCGTCACCGAACCCGAGCCGGGCCGTGCTCAACGCAGCTGATGCCATGAAGACCTCGGGGCAGGACGCCAACCCGCACATCTGGTACGACATCGCCAAGATTCCCGATGTGGCGTCGGGGATCGCCGACCGGCTTGGCAAGCTTGATTCCGCCGATGCCGCCACATTCACGGCCAACGCCAAGACGTTCAGCGATAGCCTCGCGCCGATCAACGCAGCGATCGCCAACATCGAGGCCAAGTACCCAGGCGCCCCGGTCGGCTACACCGAACGCGTGCCGGGCTACCTGGTGGAGGCCGCCGGTTTGAAGTTGGCGACACCCGCGTCGTTCGCACAGTCGATCGAGGATGGCAACGATCCGAGCCCAGCCGACAATTCGGCCATGGATGCCGCCCTCACGAGCAAGGCCGTCAAGGTGCTGCTCTACAACGGGCAGGTGACCAGCCCGGCGACCGACGCGGTCAAGGAGCTGGCGCAGAAGAGTGGGGTGCCGGTGGTCGGGGTGACCGAGACGTTGCCGCCCACCGATAAGGACTTCCAGGACTGGCAGGTGCGCCAGATCAACGAAATCACCACCGCGCTCGGGCGGTGAACGTGGCCGAGACCGTGTCGTCAGCGCAACCGACCGTTGAGCTGCGCCGGGCCGGCCTGGCCTACGGGGGCCGTCAGCTGTGGCAAAACATGGACCTCACCGTGGCGCCGGGTGAGTTCGTCGCCGTGCTCGGCCCCAATGGCAGCGGCAAGACCTCGCTGGTCAAGGGGCTGTTGGGGTTGACTCTGCTGTCCTCAGGATCAGTGCAGGTCTGCGGAGCCCCGCCGCGCCGGGGCAGCAGCGACATCGGCTACATCCCCCAGCAGAAGAGTTTCGACCGCGATTTGCCGATCCGGGGAATCGACCTGGTGCGCCTGGGCCTGGACGGGCACCGGTGGGGTATCGGGCTGCCGAGCCGGCGGCGGCGACGGCGGGTCGAGGAGGCGATCGCGTCCGTGGGCGCAACGCGTTTCGCACGCTCTCCCATCGGAAGCCTCTCGGGAGGAGAGCAGCAGCGGTTGCGCATCGCCCAAGCACTCGTGGGTGACCCGCAGCTGCTGCTGTGCGACGAACCGTTGCTGTCCCTGGATCTCAAGCACCAGCGCGAGGTCGTCGAGCAGATCGACGCCCAGCGCCGCACATCCGACATCTCGGTATTGTTCGTGACCCACGAGATCAACCCGATCATGGCCGTCGTGGATCGCGTCTTGTACCTGGTGGGCACTCGATGGGCGGTCGGAACACCGGCGGAGATCTTCACCAGCGCAAAGCTTTCCGAGCTGTATCAAACAGACGTCGAGGTGCTGGAGGCGGGCGGGCGCATCGTCGTCGTCGGTGCACCGGACAGCCAGCACGCCGAGGCCGGTAGTTCGCACTACCACCACCCTTTGGGCCAGGAGGTCATCGTCCGATGACGCTGTCGGACTACCTGACGGAAACCTTCGTCCGCAACGCGCTGATCGCCGCCACCCTGGTGGCGATCACCGCAGGGCTGATCGGGCCGGTGGTCATCATGCGCGACCTCGCGTTCGCCGTACACGGCACCGCCGAGTTGGCGTTCACCGGAGCCGCGGCAGGCCTGCTGGTGGCCGACGATCCGCTGCTGGGTGCACTGTTGGGCTCGATCGTGGTGGCAACTGCTTTCGGCTTCCTGGGGAACCGTGTACGCGAACGGAATTCGGCGATCGGGGTGATCTTGGCGTTCGGACTCGGCGTCGGTGTTTATCTGCTGTCGCTGTACAAAGGGTTCGCCACTGCGGCGACCAACATCCTGTTCGGGCAGATCTTCGGGGTGAGTCCCGGTCAGATCACCCTGCTCACGGCCATCGCGGTCGGTGTACTGATTGCAATGGTGCTGTTGTACCGGCCGCTGCTGTTCGCGTCGGTGGATCCCGAGCTGGCTGAGGCCCGCGGCGTGCGCACCCGGCTGGTCGGTCTGCTGTTCGTCTACGTCCTGGCGCTCACCGTCACCGAGGCCGCCCAGGTTGTCGGCACCTTGTTGGTCCTGAGCCTGGCCATCACGCCCGCAGCGGCGGCCAGCCGCCTCAGCGCTCGAACCCCGGTTGTCATCGGCATCTCGATCGCGTTTGCTCTGATCGCAGCCGATGGCGGCTTGGCGCTGAGCCTCATTCACTCGGACGTCAAAGCCAGTGTGTTCATCTCGGCGATCAGTTTCGCGTTCTATGTCCTTGCCCGAGTGGGCGCCCGGTGGATCCTGCCTGCACTCACCAGCCGCCGACATGCGTCGGGACATTCCGGCACCCGCGGCGAGACGATGCCGCATGCCCACGCGCGCGACCCGGCACCTGGCGGCGCTGGCGTAACGTCAGTGGCGACTTCTGAGCGAGGGGACGGGGTCGGATGATCGCGCACGGATTCTTCGCCAATGTTGCTGGAACTGTGGTTACCGGGGCTCTCGGGGCGGCCGCCTACGATGCGTTGCGCCGGGTTGCTGCCAAGGCGCCCGTCCACGAGGCTGCCGCAATCTCGTCGACCTGGCCAGCAACACCGTGAGACGCCGGTTTCGATCAGGCGTCTGCAAACCAGTAGATAGATGAATCGTCATCGGCCCACGCCGACGCTGCACATGGAGACTTGCACAACCGTAGGGTTCTAGGAACCGCCACGAAGATGACAAAATCTCATCCGCCATCATGATGACAATCCCGCAAGGCCGCGTGTAGAGGCGTCCCGATCCGCCGCGCAGAGTGACAACCTACATCGGGCGTCGCGTCAGCGGCACCACCGATGCGGCCAACGCACCCACGCTGATCAGCGCCAGCAACTGAACGCCCCAGGAGTGGCCGAGGTATCCGTCGACCGAGCGCCACGGGTATCGGCTGAGCGCCGCACCCGCCAGGATCAGCCCGCCAGCGGCGGCGCCGACCGTGACCCGGTCCGACGACTTCGGTGGCAGGAACCGGCGCAGCGCGATGCAGGCGGCCATCACCACCGCTCCCACGGGGCCTGCGGCGACGAATCCGACTGCGAGGACGGCGAGTCCGGCCACCAGAGTGTTGGGCTGCCATGGGCGCGCCGGTTCGCTGGATGGCACCTTCCTTCGGACGGGAAGCCAGGCCAGCAGGGCGAGCAACGGCAGCAGCGCCAGGCCGCCGAACAACCCGATGCGGTAGGTGGTGTTCGAGGCGAACTCCAGAACGATCGGGCCGGACGTGCCCGGCGGAACGACCCAGCCCTGTTGCCAGCCGTTGACCGTCACCGGGGTCAGGGTGGATCCGTCGGGTGCGTGCGCCCGCCATCCCGGGTTGATGCTCTCGGGCACCACCAGCACCTGAGCCGTCGGGGATGCGCTGACGTCGACCTCGCGGTGATCGGAGGCCCAGCGTCCAGTCTTGGCCGGGGTGGCGGGGGCGCCGCGCACCTGCGCGGCGAGCGGGCCCGCCAACTGGACTCCGTCGACGACGAACGCCGGACCGGGGCTGACCAGAAACTCCTGCTCGCCAGGCGGCAGGGCGATCGGTGCGGTCTGGCATGGCCGTGCGGGGATGGGTTCGTCGTCGAGCAGGGCGCCGACGGTGGTGGTGACCGACGTCTGTACGAACTGCCCTGCGATGGCGATGATCGGGCCACGCCCACACGGCAGCGAGATGGTCCTGGCCCGGTTGCGCGTCGGATCGGCGGCGGCGATGGGCGCTCCACGAGCGTCGAGTGCCGTGACCTCGGCCAAGCCGGGTGGCTTGAGCTGGTCGAAACCCAGTGCGGTGCGGTCGATTACGTCGTCCCAGTCCAGGATCGACAACTTGATGGTGTCGGTCACCCTTGGGCGCAACGGCACCGTCTGTGCACCGCCGTCGGGGTCGAGCCGACGGACCTGCGGCCCGTCGCCGAGGTCGACGGCGACCATCTTCGGGTGCGCGGGCAGCGGCGACGCGCTCGGCGTCAGACGCAGCGCGGTGACCTCCGTCGGGGCGGGTAGCCGGACCTGGAGGTTGGGTGCGGTCCGGTACTGCACCACGTTCTGCTGCGCGGTCCACGCGGTGCGGGGATCGCCGTCGGTGGCGGCGTAGGTCGAACCGAGCACGTCGATCGGGTCGGCGTCGCCCACCGCGTACGTCGTGCCCGGCGGTCTGATCAGGTCGGCCAGGTTGGGGCCCTGCCGCGCGCGCAGCCACACCGTCGGCACCACCTGGGTGGCTTCCGGCACGGTCAGAGTGCGGCTCAAGTTGACCGGTTCCTCTGGCGATGACGCCATGGCCGCGGCGCACAGCACGCCGACGGGGCCGTCCGCGCAACCGGGGCGGCCGAGCAGATCAGAACCCAGATCCCATTGCGCGACAGTCGATCCCGGTGGCGGGCCAGGCACCATGACGGTGTGCCGCAGGCTCACCTGGTGGGCGAACCCCGACGCGTCGTACTGGGTGACGGTGAAGTCGGTGATGCCGAACTGAACCCCCGGCGAGCCGTCATTGGTGCCGACCGCGGTGAACCGGACCCACGGGGTCTCGCCGTACGGCAGGGCGGCGGTGAGCGGCTTGCCTGGTTCGTCGAACCGAATCGTGCTGGTGCCGTTGGCGGTGGCCACCTCGATGCGGCGGACCTGCGCGCCGACCGCGGTGGCGCTCGGGGTGATGGTGATCGTCGCGTTCGCGATCGGATGGTCGAAGTCGACCTGCAGCCACTGTCCGACGGCGGATTGCAGGGCGCTGGACACCCAACTGGTCGACGAGTCCCCGTCGATGGCCGCGGCGGGACCAAGTGCTGTGGCGACGTTGGGCAGCGACGTCGAGTCGGCTGCCGAACTCGACGTCGAAAGCCTTCCACCAGGCCACTTTCCGTAGACGAGGTCGGCGCCTCCCGCCGGGTAGTCGAGGACCCGGTTGAAGGTGTGTCTGATGTCGCCGGGGGCGCGGATCGCCGAGGAGTGGTCGTCGACGCGGCCGTAGTCGGTCTCGCGCGCGAGCGGGCTGTCGGTGACGGTGACGACAGGGGCGGGCAACCCGGCGCGTTCGGCGTCGGTGGTGAGCAACATCGGGCCTAGCGGTGGTTGCCCGAGCAGGCGTCTGCGCTCGTCGAGTCGCAGCAGCGCCTCCGGTCCGCCGTCGACGCGGGCCATCGCGTCGGCGTCGGTGAGGTACGGCTGGGTGGGCACAGAATTCGGTCCAGAGGCGTCCACGCGGTAGATCTCCACTGCCGGGTAGCGTGGCCGCAGCCCGCTGTCGGTGATGAACCCCTCCAGCGTTCCCGGGCCGACCGGATCGCCGAACTGCGCCACCTTCGTCAGGCCCGGCGATCCGTCGATGGTGCGGTGAACCAGCAACGGGCGTGCCGAACGCGATGTGTCGGGGTCCAGGTCGTTGCGCATCACGACATACGAAATACCTTGCCGCGCAAGGGTATCGGCGAGACCTGCGGACGGGCGCCCGGCGGCGAACAGACGTTGCACCGAGTCAAGCGCGCGGATGGTCTGCGGCGGTGTCAGCGGAATCGAATCGCGAACCCCCCACGGGCTGTCGCCGAGAACCTGCAGCGGTTCGTCGTGACTGTTGCCCCACGTCTCAGTGGCGAAGGGGGCGCCTGGCACGACAAGCACCCGGCCCCGGTCTGCATTGTGCGAGTCGAGCCAGTCGGCGGTGTCATGCCAGTACTGCGGGATCGCCGTGAACGTGCCAGGCGGAGCGAGCCGGCCCGTCCATGCCAACGACGTGCCCGCTGCGAGCGCGACGAGCACGACGATGCCGACGGCCACCCGCTTGTCGCGTTCGGGATGTGCGTAAGCGCTCACCAACTGACGTCGTGGCATGCTGCCCGGCAGCGGAACGCGGCTCAACAGATGGGCAAGGCCGAGCGCGATCGGAAGCCGGATCAGCGGCTCGAGCTTGTGCACGTTGCGCACCGGGGTGCCCGCCGCGTCGAGGAACGTCTGCACCTGGTGGGCGAAGGGCGACCCGAGGCCACCGGAGTAGCTCACCACCAGCAGTGCCAAGCCGACCAGGAGCACCGTGATCAGCCGACCCCGCGCAGGCATGGTCCGCATCGCAAGGCCTGCCAGTCCCGCCGCGGCAACCAGCGTCGTCGCCAGGACCGCCACCGAACCCGTCACCAGCGACGAACTCGCCGTCGCGTTGGGCGAGACGAAGGGGGTCCAGCTGTAGGTTCCGCGCAGGATTTCGGTCAGCGACAGCCATTGCGTGGTGACGCCGGAGGATTCGATGAAGTCGAGGAACGGCGGGCTGACCCGGCCGAGCAGCACCAGCGCGACCACCCACCAGAGCACCGCGAGCACCGTGCACGCCGCCCACCACGCGGTGAACCGCCACCACGATTTGTTCGGCCGGTGTGCGGCCCACCAGATCACCGCGGCCAGACACGCGGTCAGGGTGGCCACCGCGTTGACCGCCCCCATCAAGGCGACCGCCACCGCCGAGCGGGCGGCCAGTACCCGCACTCGGGGATCGCCTCGCAGGGCCAGGATCACCGGTAGCAGCACCCACGGCGCCAGCATCATCGGCAGCGTCTCCGACGAGATCGCGCCGAGCGTGGTCAGCACGCGCGGGGACAACACGAACGCCAATCCGGCGATCACCCGGGACGAGGTGGTGCCGATGCCAAGCGCCTCCGCGACGCGCAGCAGACCCCAGAATCCGGCCATGAGTAGTAGTGCCCACCACAGCCGCTGCGTCACCCAGCCAGGCAGCCCGAGCACATCACCGGCGAGGAAGAAGGCCCCGTGCGGAAAGAGGTAGCCGTAGGCCTGGTTCTGCGACTGGCCGAACGGCAGGTCGCTGTTCCACAGATTCGCCGCGCGCGCGAGGAAGCGCAGCGGGTTGGCGGTGAGATCAAGTTTGGTGTCGGGGGAGATCTGTCCTGGCGACTGCGCGAACGCGAGGATCAGTGCTGCGGCAGCGACCACCCACAGCCAGCGCCGCGCCAGGGGCGCGACCACGGAGCTAACCTCTGTCGCCGTACTCGACCCTGTTGAGTACCGACGACGCGGGGTCACCGGCCTGGACGGGGGGCTTGGTGTCTTGCTGGACCATCAGCGTCAAACCGAATACGGCGGCCGCGCCGAGCAGAAGTCCGACGACGACGCTCGCGGCGGCGGGCAAGACGAAGCGGTCCACCGGGCCAAGGTAGCACGCGTCCCCACTAGTCTCGGGTGTCATGTCCATGCCCCGCGCCGTGTGTGCGCTGATGGCCCTTTCGGGTCTGCTGCTGGCTTGCTCGCCGGCCGCCGAGCCCGCTGCGACGCCCCCATCGCCCGGCTCTACCTCGTCGAACGCGCCGTCGACCAGCCAACCACCCGCCGCAACATTGGGGTGCGACATCGCGACGTGGCCGACCCGCGACAAGCTGGCCCAGTTGCTGGTCGTCGGTGTCACGGGTGCCGACGACGCTCGCGCGGTCGTCGCCAACCACCACGTCGGCGGCATCATGATCGGCAGCTGGACCGACCTCTCGATGCTGACCGACGGCTCGTTGCCCGGCATCGCCAGTTCGGGCGGGCCGCTGCCGCTCGCGGTCAGCGTCGACGAAGAGGGTGGCCGGGTTTCCCGGCTCAAGAGCATCATCGGACCGCAGCCATCGGCGCGGGTGCTGGCCGCGACGCACACCCCCGACGAGGTGTATGCCATCGCGCTGGACCGCGGTCACGAGATGCGTGGCCTCGGCATCACGATCGACTTCGCGCCCGTCGCCGACGTGACGACCGAGCCCGACGACGAGGTGATCGGCGACAGGTCCTTCGGTTCCGACCCGGCGAAGGTGACGGAGTACGCAGGCGCCTACGCCCGAGGCCTGCGTGACGCCGGCATACTGCCGGTGCTCAAGCACTTCCCCGGACACGGCCACGGCTCGGGTGATTCGCACACCGGCGCCGTGACGACGCCGCCGTTGACCGATCTGATGAACGACGATCTGGTGCCGTATCGCACGCTGACCACCGCGGCTCCGGTCGCCGTCATGGTCGGGCATCTCGAGGTGCCCGGGCTGACCGGTACCGACCCGGCCAGCCTGAGCCCGGCGGCGTACCAGCTGCTGCGCTCCGGCGGCTACGGCGGACCGCCGTTCAACGGCCTGGTGTTCACCGATGACATCTCCAGCATGGCCGCGGTCAATCAGCGCTACGGCGTCTCCGAGGCGGCACTGAAGGCGTTCCAAGCCGGTGCCGACGTGGCCCTGTGGACCACCACCGACGAGGTCCCCGCCGCCCTGGACCGCCTCGAACAGGCCGTGGCTGCAGGCGAATTGAACATGTCGACGGTGGATGCATCTCTGCAGCGGGTCGCGGCGATGAAGGGTCCACCCCACTGCGGAGGTTGACCCTCAGCGGACGACCAAGACCTGCTCCATCGTGGGATCCGATGCGCTGATCGGATTTCCGGCGTTGCGCAATGCCAGCAGGAGGTCGATGACGTCCGCGTCGAGCCGTTCACCGGGCATGACGAGGGGGATACCCGGCGGGTAGGGCGTGATGGCCTCGGCCGCGATCCGTCCGGCCGTGGCCTGCAGCGACACCGCCTCGTCGGCTGCGAAGAACGCCTCCCGCGGCGTGAGGACCGTCTCCGGACGCACGGCGAGCAGATCTCCGATCAACCCGGTCTTGGCGCCCGCACTCGTCCTGCCTGCGTGCCTCGCAACTTCGGCAAACCCGGCGACCAACCGCTCGAAGTCCTCGTCGGTATTGCCGATCGTGCTGATGCACAACACATGTCCGGTGCCGCTCAACTCCGGCTGGACGCCGTGCACGCGGTTGAGTCGCTCGACGATGCCCCGGGCGTCGGCCGCAAGACCGGACGTTCCGATGAGCAGTTTGGTCTCGTCGAGTTGGTGCAGCCCGGTGCCCGCGCCTGCGAGATCGTCGGGGCGCAGCACCCGCAGCCCCGGGATGGCGGCCAGCCGGGTCGCCGCGTTCCTCGCCCGCTGAAGGGCTTGGTCGAGCAGGTCGCGGCCGTGCAGCATCATCTCTCGCCGGGCGAGGTCGATCGACGCCATGATCGCGAAGTGCGGGCTGGTGGTCTGGACCAGCTGTAGACCCCTGCGCACCGACGCGGGATCGAGCACCTCGGGGTCGATGTGCAGCACCGCGGCCTGGCTCAAGCCGGACAGGATTTTGTGCACGGACTGCACGGTCGCTGCGGCACCGGCACTTTCACCTGGGGTCGGCAGATCCGGATGGAACGCGAAGTGCGGCGAATGGGCGCCGTCGACGAGCAGCGTGGCGTCGTGACGACGGGACAGTTCGGCCAGCGCTGCGATGTCGCCGGTGGTGCCGTAATACGTTGGGTGCAGCACCCACAACGCCTTGGCGCCGCTGTCACGGAACGCCCGCTCGACGACGTCGGCGTCGATACCGTGCGCGACACCGAACCGGTCGTCCCAGCGGGGTTCCAGCCAGACCGGCCTTGCGCCGACCTGCACCAGCCCCGCCAGCACGGACTTGTGCGCGTTGCGGGCGATCAGTACCGGTTCGTCGGGCCGAAGCGCCGAGAGCGCGACGGTGATGTTGCCGCTCGTCGACCCCTGAACCAGGATGAAGCTCTGGCCGACACCCCACGCATCGGCGATCAGGCGCTCGGCCTCGAGGATCGGCCCTTCAGGGCAGTGCAGCGTGTCGGTATCCGGCAGGTTGTTGAGGTCGATCGCCGCGATGTGATCGCGGAACCACGGGTCCAGCGTTCGGCCACCCTTGTGGCCAGGGCTGTAGAACGGCGCCTGCTCGCGTTCGACGAACTGACGGAGCGACTCGAAAAGCGGTGCGGTGTCATGTTTCACAATGAATACACCCGCTCGGCGTTGTGCACGGCGATCATGTCGACGATCCGGATCGCGTCCTGCTCGGTGCAGTCCCCGGTACGCACCCAGCCGCCGAGCACCTGCCCCATCGCACGCCGCCACAGCACCGAGCCGAGTACGTGGAGTTCGGGTGGCCCGAACGCGTCGGACGAGTACAGCTGCTTGGCGAACGGCGCGGTCTCGAGTGCCTCGGCGACCAGCCCGGTCGAACGGACCCCGAGGTAGTTGATGGCAAGTCCCACATCGAAGTTCACGTTGTCGAAGGACTGAGCGAGATAGCCGGCCTGCCGATGGAACGGATAGCAGTGCAGAAGAAGTACCGGGACGGGCGCCATCGTGCGCAGCAGCGGCAGCAGCAACATCGGATCGGTGCGATGCAGGTCCAGATCGCGGTCCCCGAAGCCGACGTGCACCTGGATCGGCAGCCCGTGTGCGGCCGCCTCGTGCACGGCGAACGCGATCAGCACCGGGCTGTCGAGCCGCAGCGGGTGCGCCCGGCCTGCCAGTTCGCGTGCTTCGGCGACGACGTCGGCGTCGCTCGGTTGCGTCCAGTCGATGTTGAAACCGGTGCGGTAGGCCGAAATCGTCTTGGTACCAACCACGTCCGGCGAGTCCGCCGCAGCCCGCAATGCCGACCGGAAGGCGCCGGGAAAGTCGTCGGGCGACGTCCCGCTCTCCAGCAGGTCCTCAGCGAGGCGCTCGAGGCGCAGGATCTCCGACGACGGGGCACCGCTTAGCTCGGTGAGCCGCTGGGGCAGCGTGATCATGTCCCCCTTGAACCCGGTGTCGACGATCCAGCGCGACACGCCAGCGGCGGGCAGCATCAGCTTGGCCAGCTCGTCGGGTGTCGACTCGGCGCGGGCCGCCCAGTAGTCGTCGGCACTGGCCAGCGCATCGAGTCCGAGCAGCGGTGCGCACCAGCGCCGGATGGAAAGGCCCAGCGGCGAATCGAATTGGGACATGAAGGCAGGTACTGGGTCGGTGGACCCCTCGTTGATCGATGCCTCGAAATCGTCTCGGTCGAGGGGCGCGGTGAAGACGCCGTGCACGTGGTGATCGATCAGCGCGACGCCGCGCAGATGATCGGCCAGCGCGTGCGGCACCTCGGCCGCTACCCCGCCGAAGACGTCCTGCACTTCACCAACCGGCATACTTCGCGACCTCCATGGCATCCACTCTGCCAGCCGCCGCATCGGAGATGGCCGCGCCGAGTATCTCGACCGCGCGGGCCGCCTCGGTGTCGGTGAGCACCAGCGGTGGCGTGATCTCCAGGACGTTGCCGCCAACGTAGTAGACGACCGCACCCAACTCCCAGGCACGGTAGACCACGTTCGCGGCGAGATGGGGATCGCGGTCGCCGGTGTGCGGGTCGACGAGTTCGAGGCCGATCGCCAGGCCGCGCCCGCGAACGTCGCCGATGCGCTCGGAGCCCGGTGATCCGGCCAGCGCGCTCAGCCCGTCGGCCAGCAGCGCCCCCACGGTCGCGGCGCGCTCGGCCAGTCGATCGCCGACGATGGTGGCCAATACGGCGCGTCCTGCTGCCGTGCACACCGGATTGCCCGCAGTGGTGAGAAGTGCTGCGGCGGGCGGGAAGTCGAGCAGTTCCGCCGGCCCCACCGCCGCCGACAACGGCAGACCACCGCCGAGCACCTTGCCGAACGTGACGATGTCTGGCGCGATGCCGTCGTGGTCGAAGGCGTGCAGCGTTCCCGGTCGGCCCAGCCCCATCTTGACCTCGTCGCAGATCATCGGGACTCCGTGCCTGCGGCAGAGTTCGTGCAGGCGGGCGAGGAAGCCGTCGGGCGGCACGATCAAGCCGCCGTCGGACAGGATCGGCTCGACGATCAGGCACGCGATGGAGCCGCCGGCCAGATGCTGCTCCGCCAGGTCCAGACAGGCGGTCACGTCCTCGTCGACCCCGCCCAGGCCGGGCCGAAAGGGGTTGGGATACGGCAGGAAGACGACGTCGGGGTCCGGTGGCGAACCTGCGTCGACGTGCACGCCAGACACACCCATCGCCACGCCGACACCGCCGTG
This sequence comes from Mycobacterium sp. AZCC_0083, assembly GCF_014202335.1. Classification (GTDB taxonomy): domain Bacteria; phylum Actinomycetota; class Actinomycetes; order Mycobacteriales; family Mycobacteriaceae; genus Mycobacterium. The sequence goes on from NZ_JACHGP010000006.1 coordinate 260,869, forward strand.
GTAGCTGTGCTCGAACGCGATGATGGTGCGCCGCCCGGTGGCATGCCTGCAGGCCCGAAGTGCGACGTCGTTGGCGTCAGAGCCCGCGTGCCCCAGATAGACTCGCCGTTCGCCGCTACCGGGGACCAGCGCGAGCAGGTCCTCGGCGAGGCCAACCGAATCGGGGTGGACGGCGGACAAGCCGCCGGATCCCGGCGCCGTCCGCACTGCCCGAGTCACGGCCTCCACGACGGCTGGGTGGCCGTGTCCGAGGCCGGACGCCGTCCAGGTCGCCGACAGGTCGAGCAACTCGCGCCCGTCGGGCGTGACCAGAGTTGAGCCGTGGCCGGAGACCACCTCCAGCGGGAAGAAGCGCAGCTTCTCGATTCCCGCGATCGCCGCCTCGTCGCGGTCGTACAGCGCGCTCACTCCGCATGCACCGGAGGGGTGTTCGCCAGCTCTGCGGCCAGCGACTCCCCAACGCGTTTCGCAATCCCAGAGGCGGCGATGGCGATCACCAACCCAACGGCGCACCAATACAATCCGAGCAACGGGGCATCCAACCAGGTCTGCGCACCCTTGACGTTGAACCACAACACCACCGCGATCACCACGGCTCCAAGGGTCGGCAACACGAGGCCCAGAATCTTGCCCTTGCCGCCGTGCACGTCGGTAAATTTGGGAGCGCCGACGAACCACACTGCCGCCACCTCGACGAGCAGATAGCAGACCATCAGGCACACCGAACCGGCCACGGCGAACAGGAAGTAGGTGTTGATCGCATCGTTGCCGGTACCCATGTCGGGCCAGCCAAGAGCACCGCAGATGAGGACGACCACCAACGCGGCCCCGACCACCAGCCAGGTGGCGCGACGGGGACCGCCCGTTCCGGCGTGGATGTGCGCCAACGCCTTCGGGCCGAAGCCGTCGCGCCCGAACGCGTAGAGCATCCGACCGGACGTCGCCGCGCAGGCCAGGTGACAGCCGAACGCCGACACGATCGCGGTGAAGATGATCAGCAGGCTGAACCACTGACCGACGTAGCTACTGCCCAAGTCCCCCAACGTGTTTCCGGAATTCTGGAAGGCGTCGAGCCCGGCCTGATCAGTTCCGAAACCGACGACCTGGGCGAACATCACGACGACGAACAGCACGCCGGTCAGGATCAATGTCCCGGCCAGCGCCCGCGGGATGTTGCGGCCAGGATCGTCGGTTTCCTCGCCCATCGACGCGCACGCCTCGAAACCTGCCCATGAGAGGAAGGCCGCGACGACGGCGCTCAGTACGGCCGAGGCGGACACGCCGTCGAACGAGAACGCGCTGAAATCGACCCCGGTCGTCGGGGCACCGCCCTTCGCGAAGATCACCACCACCAGCACGATCATCGACAGGATGCCGATGCCCTCGATGGCGAGCAGGATCTTCGCCAGCAGCCGGATGTCGCGGCCGGACAATAGGAATGAGATGACGGCGCCCACGACGACGACGATCAACCACGGCAGCTGGTATGGGTGGTCGTTGCCCGCCTGCAGTTCAGCGATGAACGCGTTGACGAACGCGGCGGTCAAGGCCAGGGTCCCGATGGCGAAACCCCAGTAGGCCCCGAGCATCGCGAAGCCGGAGAAGAATCCGGTCCTCGGCCCGATCGTGCCGCCGACCAATCCGTACGCCGACCCGGCGTGGTTGAGGTGGCGGGTCAGCCGGACGAAGCTATAGCCGACCAGCGACACACCGATCAGGCCGATCACGAACACCAGTGGAATGGCCTTGCCGACGGTACCGATCAGGCCCTGACCGTTCCCTGACATCGCCAGGGTCGGCCCCACCAGGGCGACGGACAACGCCAATGCCACCCAGAACGGCAAGCGGCGGTGCGGAAGTCGATCGGCGCCCTCTGATTGACCAGCCGACACGTTGGTACTCATGATGTCTCCTTCTCGTGCACTTTGTGCTCCTCGCGTCCGCAGCAGGCTCAACAGCTCCAGGCCAGGCGCAGCGCCCGGGTGGTGTCCGCAGGCGGCAGCCCGCCGTACGTGGTGATCTCGTACCGTCGCACCGCAACCAGCGCGTCGATGACTTCCGGCGAGAGCAACTCAGCGGCGATCGCCGAGCCCTCCATGGCGTCGATCGCGGCGGCCTGGTCGATCGGCAGCGGCGGTGGTGTCGCGCCCGAGCGCGCCGGAGCGTCGGGTACCTCGCCTGGCAGCTCGAGCTCGCGATCGATGCCCCGCACTGCGCTGCCGAGGAGCGCCGTGGCGGCAAGGTACGGGTTGGCGCTCGGGTCGATGAGCTTGAGTTCGGCATTGGCGCCGTGCGGGTTACCTGGCGTGGCCGCGATGAACCGGACCGCCGCCTCGCGGTTCTCCAGACCCCAGCACGCCGCCGCGCCTGCCCAGTTGCCGGGCTTGAGACGCAGTGACGACAACACCGAACCGGCGTAGACGCCAAGCAGATCCGGCAGGGTGTCGATGATCCCGGCGATGGCGGAACCGCCTGCAGGCCGCATCCCGTACGGGCCGTCGCCGCCGCCGAACAACGGGCCTTGCTCGTCGACCAAGGACAGGTGCAGGTGTGCGCCGTTGCCGGCCCCTCCTTCGAAGGGCACCGGGGAGAACGAGATCTGCAGTCCGTGCCTGGCGGCGGCCCGCCCGATCACGATCCGCGCGCGGATCACGGCATCGGCCGTGGCGACGGGGGTGTCCGGCGCCAGTGAGACCTCGATCTGGTCGTGGCCGTACTCGGTGTGGATCTGTTCGATGCTGAGCCCGGCCCGCTCGGCCGAAGTGGCGAGGTCAACGAGGAATGCGGAGCGCTCGAGCGACGTGCGGATGCCGTACGGCGACCACGGCGCCGTCGTTGCGGGACTGCCGTCGAGGGCGACCAACGTGCACTCGAGTTCCGCACCGAGCTTGACGCTCAGCCCGCGGTCCGCCGCGGCCCGTTCGGTGGCCGCCAGGATCGAGCGCGCGCACAGCGGCGACGGGTGGCCGTGCTGGTCGTCGAGATTGCCTGGCGCCCAGGCCACCCCGTCGTCGACCACCCGGACGTTGGCCGGATCGATGCGTATCCTCAGGTCACCGGCGACGCCGATGGTTGGCGTGAAGGCGATACCGCTGTCGACGCAGAACACGCTCCACGACGGTGACACGCCCATCCCCGAGCGCTGGAAGTCGCCGAGTCGCCGTAGCGGCACGTACTTGGCCCTCGTGACGCCTGCCAGATCGGTCACCGAACCGGCGACGAGTTCCACCCCGTCGGCGCGCAGTTCCTCGATGCGATCGTCGCTCGACACCGGCATCCAACCTCCTCCTCCGTGTGACAGGGCTCCGGGTGAGAGCGCAATGTGCGTCTTCGAGAAAGCTATGTCATGAATGTTTCAGATTCTTTAAAATACTCCGATTAGGATCGATTCATAAGATCTAGACAGGGGGAAGTCTGATGTGCCGGCTGCTGGGTGTCGTCTCCGCAACACCGATCACCGTCGCCGACGCCGTCGGCGACAGTGTGCTGAAGGACTTCGTCGCGCTGACCAAGGTGCACGGCGACGGCTGGGGTATCGCGGCCGTCGACGAACGAGGCGACGATCCGCACGCCACGGTCTCGGCGGGCAGCGCACTGGACGACCCGGCCTTCACCGCGGTCACACACGATCAGCGGGCCGTCGCCGCCATCGTCCACCTGCGCTGGGCCACCAGTGGACTTGCGGTGCAGCCGCAGAACTCCCACCCCTTCGTTGCCGACGGAATAGCCATGGCGCACAACGGTTCCATCAAGCCGATGGGACTGCTGGACGGCCTCCTCGAACCCGAGGTCGCCGCGTCGCTGCGCGGTACCACCGACAGCGAGCGCTACTTCGGACTGATCCGCCAGCACCGCAGTGTGGCACCGAATCTCGCCGAGGCCGTCCGGCGGGCGGTGACGCAACTGCGCCAGATCTACCCCGATGCCAGCCTGAACGCGCTCCTTCTCGGCGAGGACCAGCTGATCGTCGTCCACGCACATGCCAAGAGCCAGTTGGTCGACGAGGACATCGAGGAGATCACTGCCGCCGACTTGCCTGCCGAGCACCTCGAGGACTACTTCGCGCTGCGGTCGACGCGCACCGACGACGGCACCCTGATCGTCGGATCCACCGGCTTCGGCGACCTTGCGTGGGAACCGTTGCCGCCGGAGTGCGTCGTCGCCATCTCCCTGGCGGACTCGTCCATGACAGAGCATCCCCTCGGATGACGGCAGGAGAGAGCGTGGCCACCCGCGCCAATGCGGCGCTTCCAGCGCTGAGCCGCGCGGAACGACGGGTGGGACGCGCGCTGCTCGCGGACTATCCCAGTGCCGGGTTGGCCAGTGCCGCAAGGCTTGCCGAACGCGCCGAGGTCAGCCCGCCAACCGTGCTGAGGTTCGCCCAGTCGCTCGGCTACGACGGGTTCACCGACCTGCAGGTCGCGCTGCGCGCCGAGCTGACGGCGCAATCCAGCGGGCCGATCACCCGGCTGCCGGAGGCACCCGCGGCGGGTGGACTGCTCGACCGGCTGTTGCAGCAGGCCCGCGGCCAGAACGACCGCGCCATCGAGACGCTGGCCCTGCTTCCGGATTCGGCGTTGGAGGCCGCGGTGGCGCTCCTGTCGGATGTCGGTCGGCCGCTGCATCTGCACGGCGGGCGGTTCTCGCACCTCCTGGCGATGCATCTGGCCGCGCATCTCGAACAGCTGCGTCCCGGGGTGCGGTTGCTCGCCGATCCCAGTGGCCGCGACCTCGGCACGATGATGGAGCTGACCCGCAGGGACGTCGTCGTGCTGTTCGACTATCACCGGTATCAACGCAGCTCGGAGGAGCTGGCCGCCACCGTGCATCGTGCCGGTGCCACCATCTTGCTGATCACCGACGACCTCGCCTGCCCGGTGGCCCCCGAGGCCGAGGTCGTGCTCGCAGCGTCGAGCACCGTCGGCACGGTCTACCAGAGCATGGCGGCGGGTTTCCTCCTGACCGAGCTCCTCATCCCGCTGGTCATGGATGCCATCGGTGAACCCGCGCGCACCCGCATGGCGTTGTGGGAGGAGCAGCGCCGCGCCGAACTGTTGCCCTGAGCGCTCCATTGCATACCCTGATCAAATGGCCGGAGGGACGAAGCGCTTACCGCGCGCCGTGCGTGAGCAGCAGATGCTCGACGCCGCGGTGCAGATGTTCTCGGTCAACGGCTATCACGAGACCTCGATGGACGCGATCGCCGCGCAGGCCGAGATCTCCAAGCCGATGCTCTACCTCTATTACGGGTCGAAGGAAGAGTTGTTCGGTGCGTGCCTGAACCGTGAACTGGGTCGCTTCGTCGAGAAGGTGCGTGCCGACATCGACTTCACTCAGAATCCAAAGACATTGCTGCGCAACGCCGTGGTGTCGTTCCTGAGCTACATCGATGCCAACAGGGCGTCGTGGATGGTGCTCTACACCCAGGCCACCAGTTCGCAGGCGTTTGCCCACACCGTGCGTGAGGGTCGCGAGCGGATCATCGACCTGGTGGGCAGGCTGCTGCTGTCGGGCACTCGGCACCCCGAGCCGGACACCGACTTCGACATGATGGCCGTCGCACTGGTGGGCGCGGGAGAGGCGGTGGCCACTCGGGTCAGCACCGGCGACGCCGACGTCAACGAGGCTGCCGAGTTGATGATCAACCTGTTCTGGCGGGGGTTGAAGGGCAGGCCATCCGATACCGGCGGGCAGGAGCGCAGCGACTTGGGGATTGACACCGGGGCGGCTGATTCAGCTCCCATCGATCCGGCCGCTGCCGCCAGCTGAGCACTCGCTCCCATCGCTTCCGCGGCGTTAGAATGTTATTGACTTTTTAAGTAGTTAACACGATGGTGTACGCAAGAAGGTCGGCGCGGCGACCGGGGTGTTCGTGGCGTCGACCTTCTTCTTTTTCTATCTCCGGGCGAGTGCCCCGCAGGTCAGGCGGGCACTGCCGCGCTACGGGTGATCGGAAGAATGTAGCGGCGGGCGTATTCGGCCACCTCCGCCTTGCTCTGCAGGGCCGGTCCAGAGTGGGGTGCCAGCAGTAGCGAGTGTGCGATCCGCACCAGTACCTCGGCGAGTGCGACGGGGTCGGCGATGGTGAGGCCGTCGGCCTTGGCGGCTCGCCGCATGTTCTCCGCGCCGAACGCGATCGCCATGTCGATGGACGGGCCCGCGGCAGTGGTCAAGAAGGGCAGCACCACTTCCGGTTCGGTCGCCAACTCCCGCGCCATGAGTGGGTGGCTGCGGACGCACCACAAGATTCCGGTGAAGCCGCAGACGACCTTGTCGTCGAAGGAGTCCAGCTGGCTCGCTTCCTCGTACACGTCGGTGAAGAGCCGTCTGAACTCGGTCATCACGGCCGTGAGGAGTAGCTCGTTCTTTGCTGGCCAGCGCCGGTACACCGTCATGTGCGAGACGCTTGCGTACTTGGCGACCTGCTCGACGGTCGCGCGCTTCACGCCGAAGTCGACGAGAACCCGCAGGGCCGCGTCGAGAATCGCGACGCCTGTGCGGTCGGGCTCTTGATCGTCGGCCAAGGCCGTGGTCCTTCGATAGTTAACGTGTTACGCGGTTGCTAACAGCGAGTATGTCACGGCGTCGCGCCGATCCGACGGTACGCATCGGTGCCATCCGGAGGGACTTCTGCACAGGCAAGTTGACAGCACCGTTGTTATGCTGTTACTGGTAACTTAACATGCGCACGTTCAAGGTCGGGGAGGACCGAATGCGATCACGGTTGATGAGTCAGTCCGGTGACGGCACGCGACTGACGGGCGGGCGGGCGTGAAGAACCTGATCCGAGATCGCTTCACTATCGCCGTCGTGGCCGGCCTCATCGCCATCATTGGCGTGGTCGCCTTCTACTATCCGATTCAGCTCAGCGCCTACGACCCATGGGGGATGAAGATTCCCTGCGGCACCGCGATGTCACCGGACGTCGACCAAGCGGTCGAAGCCGACATGTACACCGCGAACCCGCCAGTCAAGGCAGCCTCGTCGGGGCCCACCGACTATGCGGCGGAATGCAACCAGGCCGTCTGGATCCGGCGGGGCTGGTCGGTGCCCCTGACCCTGGCCGGTGTGATCGTGGTGGGCGTGATTGCGCTGGGCCGCCGGCCGCAGTCTCAAACCCAGGCTCGCGAAGCGGTATCCAAGGAGTGAACCACAGCGCAGTCGACGGTCAGGTGATTCCCGCCGCAGCCGGGAACTTCGACGGATAGGCTCCGCAGCAGCACGCCAGGCACCGTCGATTCACGATGCGAACTTGCCTCCTTGCTCGAAAGAGGTGGACTCATTTGGTCGAGGCGGTGTCGGCAGCTCGGATGAGTCCCGATCGTCTGATCAGGCGCAGCCTCGGTATGCTCGGCGCCGTCCGTGGCCTGATCGTGGTCCTGCTCGTCGTCGGCGTGATCGCGTCCGCGTTGCCCTACGTCTCGGCTGCGGCATTCGGGCCCATGATGCAGGTCGTCGCCGACGCGGGTATGAGCGGAAACCTGAGCGGGGTATGGGATTTGCGCGGCCCACTGGTCGCCCGTGAGAACGGTGTGCTCAGCGGGGTGGCCGGCTCGGTGCCCTTCGCGGTGCTCTTGGCGACGTGGGCGGTCTCGCTGTTGCTGGCGCAGTTGATGTATCTGGTGAACGCCTGGGTGGGGACCAAGGTCGAGAAGGTGCTCGTCACCGACATCCGGCAGCGCGTCCACGATCACCTCCAGACACTGTCGCTGGACTTCTTCACGGCTTCGCGCAGTGGTGCGCTGATGCAGCGTGTCACGGTGGAATCCACTGGTGTGCAACGGCTTCTGACCAGCTGCCTGCTGCCGCCGCTGATCGATACCGTCGTCCTTCTGGTGGCGGTTTCCTATCTGGTGGCGCTGTCGTGGCAGATGACGGTTGCCGCGCTCGTCCTCACGCCGTTGGCCCTATTGGTGCTGAAGTACGCGGGCCGCCACGTCCAGGCGGCAGTGCGACGGACGATGGACGAGGACCGCGCCATGGGTGCGGAACTGGAACAAACCATCAACGGGATCTCTGAGATCCAGCTGTTCAACGCCCAGTCCGTGCGCAGCAAGCGTTTTCGCGAAGTGTCGGACCGCGCAGCCGAGAGTGACGCGTCGACCGTGATGTGGATGCAGGCCACCGCGAACGGATCTCAGGTGTTCATCGCCCTGAGCACCGTCGTGGTGTTGCTGGTCGGTATCGGATTCAGCTCGAGCTTCGGCCTCACGTTCGCAAGCTTGATGGTCTTCGCCGGAATGGTCCCGACGATGTTCGGTGCGGCGCAACGGGTCATGGGCGCGTACACCACGTACCAGTCGGTCTCGCCCAGCGCTGCCTCGACGTACGAGTTGCTCGACACCCGCCCGACGGTTCAGGAGCACGCGACCGCAGCCGCACTCGGCGAGGTGCATGGCAATCTCGTGTTCGAGGACGTGGCCTTCGGCTACGCCGCAGGGCAGATGGTGCTGGACGGGATCTCGTTCTCCATCAAGGAGGGTGAGACGGTGGCCCTGGTCGGTGGCATCGGGTCGGGAAAGTCGACGGTGTACAACCTGCTCCTGCGATTCCTGGACCCGCAGCGGGGCAGGATTCTGCTCGACGGCCGCCCGATCACGGAGGTCACCATCGCCTCGCTGCGCGGCCAGGTGTCCAAGCTCGCCCAGTTCCCCTTCTTCACCAAGGACACCATCCGCGAGAACATCCGACTGGCACGGCCGGAGGCAACTGACGCAGACATCGAAGCCGCGTCCGAGAACGCCAACGTCCACTCCGTCATCGTCGACCCGACGAAGATGCACGACGGGTACGACACCGTGGTGGACGTGCAGGTCCCGTCAGGCGGTCAGAAGCGACTGATTGCGTTGGCGCGCTGCCTGTTACGCGAACCGGAGGTGCTACTGCTCGACGAGCCGACCGAGAACCTCGACGCCGACCAGCGGGCCAGGTTGACAAATGTGATCCGCGGCTACGCGAAGGGCCGCACGTGTCTGGTGATCAGTCACGACATGGACTTCATCGCCGCCGTTGCCGATCGCATCTTGGTCATCGAGCACGGACGCATCGCGCAGCAGGGCGACCACAGGACGCTGATCGCGGAGGGCGGGCTCTACAAGCGGTTATACGAGGCGCAGAACGTGGATCCCGACTTGGTCTATCCGGCTACAGCGCCGTGACGGTTCCGGTCAGGTGCGGGTAGCCCTTCGACAGGTTCCGCAGTGACAGGTCCCAGCCGTCTTCGGTCCGATCGGCGTAGAGGCCTGCCCGCGCAGGCAGCAGCACCGGCTTGCCGAACCGCCAAGATCATCGAGTCTGTGCAGGAGTTGTTCTGGGAGCGCTGGGTAGACGAGATATCGCTGCGCGACGTCGCCCATTGCTGATAGCGGCGCGGAGGCGCCGGAAGTCGTGATAGTTACGGGCATGCGCAGAAAACTGTTGTCGGCGATCGCCGGACAGCTCGGTCGTCCACACGGTCGCCTCAACCGAGTCGTCGCCATTGCGCTCAACCGGGGGAACCGACCCGCGGTGGCCGCGGCCGTGCGGGCGTCGGCCGCCGCGCCGGGTGACGTGGTGGCCGACATCGGCTTCGGTGGCGGCGTCGGCCTTTCGATGCTGCTGGATCGCGTCGGCGCCGGCGGCGTCGTCCACGGAATCGAGATCTCCCGCGAGATGCTCGACCGAGCCAGGGCACGCAACATCCGGCACCGGGCCGCTGGTCAACTGCGGCTGTCGGAGGGCTCGATCACGGCGCTCCCGCTGCCGGACCACTGCCTGGACGCCGCCATCACCGTCAACACCATCTACTTCGTCGCAGACCTCGACGAGGCCTGCTCCGAGCTGGCGCGCGTCCTGCGTCCCGGCGGGCGCCTCGTCGTCGGCATCGGCGACCCGGAGGCCATGGCGCGGCTGCCGTTCACCGGCTACGGATTCATCCTCCGACCCGTCGACGACGTGATTGCCGCCCTGCGCACGGCCGGTTTCGACCTGACGGACCACCAGCACCTCGACGACATTGCGATCCCGCACCATCTACTCGTCGTCACTCGCTCGGCCGAAGGCCTCGCATGATGCGACACCAAGCTCTACCGAAACGATCTCGGTCGCCGTAGTCGCCAACATCGTCGCCTGCGCGCTGCAAGTGCATCCAGTGGCATGATCGCCATCGTGACATTCACCTTCGGCCTCGGGTACGGCACCTGGCTGGGATGGCGATTCGCCAAGGCGGACAACAAGATCAACGATGATCTGACGAACTTCACGGAGTCGGCCCGGGTCGTCAGCGGTCTCGCGCGAAGACATGCGGGATAGCTCAGTTGGGTGTTGAACGCCAGGTTCGACGCGAACTTCGTGCTGCCCTCAGCCCACGGCGCGGATCGACCCCGTCAGGTGCGGGTAACCCTTGCTGAGGTTGCGCAGTGTCAGGTCCCAGCCGTCGGCGGTCCGGTCGACGTAGAGGCCTGCCCGCGCAGGCAGCAGCACCGGCTTGCCGAACCGCACCGCGTACTCGACGGCGTCGGGAAGCTGGCCCTCGATGTTCGCCAGAACTGCTGCAGCGCTAAACATTCCGTGCGCGATGACGGTGGGGAAGCCGAACAACTTGGCCCCGATCGCGTTGGTGTGGATCGGGTTGTGATCCCCTCCGACCGACGCGTAGCGGCGGATCTGGCCAGGCGTGATGCGCAACACCGCGTTCGGCGGTGGTAGCTTCGCCTGCTTCTTCTGCTCCGGCTTGGGTTCGCCGGACAGGCTGGTCCGCTGCTGATGCAGGAACGTCGTCACCTGGTGCCACGCGGTGTCGTTGCCGACCTTGATGTCCGTCACCAGGTCGACCAACAGACCCTTCCGGTGTTCGCGGAGGTTCTCCGCGTGCACGGCCACGTCGACGATATCGGTGACCGAGATCGGCTGGTACTGCGTGATGCGGTTCTCGACGTGTACCGAACCCATTGCGGCGAAGGGAAAGTCGAAACCACTCACCAACGCCATCACCGAGGAGAAGGTCAGCGCGAACGGATAGGTCAGCGGCACGGTGTCGCCGAACCGCAGCCCGGTGACCGCGGCGTACTCGGCGACGTTGGTCGGGTCGATGGCCAACCCGTCGACGGCCACCGTGCGATCGGGCAGAGCGCCATTGCGCGGGACGAACGGCAACGCTCCCGCTGCCGCCCTGACCAGGTTCAGCAATCCATTGGGTTGACCCTCTGTGCGTTGCGCCACGATGTTCACCATAGTTCTTAGGCCCCGAGCAGGGCCTGGCCGCACACCCGAATCGTGTTGCCAGTAACCGCGTTGGACGCCGGGCTGGCGAAGTAGGCGATGGCCTCGGCCACGTCGACCGGCAGACCACCCTGGAACAGCGAGTTGAGCCGTCGGCCCGCCTCTCGGGTGGCCAGCGGAATGGCCTCGGTCATCTTGGTCTCGATGAAGCCGGGGGCGATCGCGTTGATGGTGATGCCCTTCTCGGCCAACTCGGGCGCCAGCGCCTGCGTCATGCCGATCATGCCTGCCTTGGTGGCGGCGTAGTTGGTCTGACCACGGTTGCCCGCGATACCCGCCATCGACGACAACCCGACGATGCGGCCACCCTCGCCGAGGACGCCGTCGGCCACCAGGCCCTGCGCGAGGCGTTGCGGGGCAAGCAGATTCACCGCGATGACCGAGTCCCAGCGGGCGTCGTCCATGTTGGCAAGCAGCTTGTCGCGGGTGATGCCAGCGTTGTTGACCAGAATGTCGGCCTTGCCCGAGTGATGCTCGGACAAGTGGGCAGCGATCTTCTCGACTGCATCGGGCGCCGTCACGTCGAGCGTCAGGGCCGTCCCACCGACCTTGGTCGCCGTCTCCGACAGCGCTTCGGCCGCTTGTTCCACGTCGATCAGCACCACCTTGGCGCCGTCGCGCGCGAACACCTTGGCGATCTCGGCGCCGATGCCCCGCGCCGCACCGGTGACCAGTGCGACCTTGCCGTCGAGCGGCTTGTCCCAATCCGCGGGCGGCACCGAATCGGCGGCACCGACGTAGAACACCTGCCCATCGACGTAGGCCGACTTCGCCGACAGCAGGAACCGCACGGTGGATTCCAACCCGGTGGCGGCGGGCTTCGCGTCAGGCGACACGTAGACCAGGCCGATCGTGGCGCCGCGCTGCAGCTCCTTGCCCAGTGAGCGGGTGAAGCCCTCGAGCGCGCGCTGCGCGATCCGCTCGTCGACGGTCGCGGCCTGCTCCGGGGTGGTGCCGACCACGACGATGCGGCCGCTGGCGCCGACGTTGCGCAACAGCGGGGTGAAGAACTCGTGCAGCGCCTTGAGGCCCTCGGGGGTGGTGATGCCGGTCGCGTCGAACAGCAGCCCGCCAAACGAATCGGCCCAGCGGCCGCCGAGGTTGTCGCCGACGAGCTGGTAGTCCTCGGCCAGCGCGGCGCGCAGCGGCTCGGCGATGCGGCCGTCGCCGCCGATCAGCAGCGACCCGGCCAGCGGGGGATCGCCCGCCCGGTAACGACGCAGGTCCTGGGGCTGGGGTACGCCCAGTTGCCTGGCCAGGAAGGATCCCGGCCCGGAGTTGACGACTTGTGAGAACAGGTCGGTAGCCACTGCGTTGCCTTTCAAAGCGGATCGATACTCTTGTGTCGAATACCTAACTTACTCCAGAGTAAGAAGGGTGGGTAGTATGACCCCTATGTCTGACAACAAGGCTGCCCGACGGGTAGCAATCCTCGGCGGAAACCGGATCCCGTTCGCCCGCTCGGACAGCGCCTACGCCAATGCGTCCAACCAGGACATGTTCACTGCGGCGCTGACCGGGCTCATCGATCGGTTCAACCTGAGCGGAGAGCGACTCGGTGCGGTGGTCGGCGGTGCCGTGCTCAAGCACAGCCGCGACTTCAACCTGATGCGCGAGTCCGTGCTCGGAACATCGCTCAACCCGCACACCCCGGCCTACGACCTGCAGCAGGCCTGCGGGACGGGCCTCCAGTCCACCATCGCCGTCGCCAACGGCATCGCCCTCGGTCAGTACGACTCGGGCGTCGCAGGCGGCGTTGACACCACCTCCGATGCGCCCATCGCGTTCGGTGACGATCTGCGCCGCGTCCTGCTCGGGCTGCGGCGCGCGAAGTCGAACGTCGACCGGCTCAAGCTGGTCGGCAAGTTGCCCGCAGCGCTCGGCGTCGAGATCCCCACCAACGGCGAGCCGCGCACCGGTCTGTCGATGGGTGACCACGCCGCCATCACGGCCAAGAAGATGGGCGTCAAGCGCGTCGACCAGGACGAATTGGCCGCCGCCAGCCACCAGAACATGGCCGCCGCTTACGACCGCGGCTTCTTCGACGACCTCGTCACACCGTTCCTCGGGCTGTACCGCGACAATAACCTCAGGGCCGACTCCACCCCAGAAAAGTTGGGGAAGTTGCGACCCGTGTTCGGCGTGAAGAACGGCGACGCCACGATGACCGCGGGCAACTCGACGCCGCTGACCGATGGCGCTTCGGTGGCGTTGCTCTCGACCGAGGAGTGGGCCGCCGAGCGCAAACTGCCGGTGCTTGCCTACTTCGTCGACGGCGAGACCGCGGCGGTGGACTACGTCAACGGTGACGACGGGCTCCTGATGGCGCCGACCTACGCGGTGCCCCGTCTGCTGGCCCGCAACGGCCTGACCCTTCAGGACTTCGACTACTACGAGATCCACGAGGCGTTCGCGTCGGTGGTGCTGGCGACGCTAGCGGCGTGGGAGTCCGAGGAGTACTGCAAGGAGCGCCTCGGCCTGGACAGTGCACTGGGCAGCATCGACAGGGCCAAGCTCAACGTCAACGGATCGTCGCTTGCGGCCGGGCACCCGTTCGCCGCGACCGGCGGCCGGATCGTGGCTCAGCTGGCCAAGCAGTTGGCGGAGAAGAAGGCTCGCTCGGATGGGGACGTGGCACGCCCAGTGCGTGGCCTGATCTCCATCTGCGCAGCTGGCGGCCAGGGCGTCACGGCCATTCTCGAGGCCTAGAAAGAAAGTTTGCGATCGGTGTAACGCCCCGGCAGGGGGCGCCGATGAAGTGTGTAGCTCCGTGTTGCCGTCTGACCCCCCGACCCGACGGCAACACGGGGCACTTACTTTTCCCGGCTAGCCCGCAGCCGGTTGATCCTTCGTGGCCTTGACCGGACCCGAGCTCGCAGGCGGCTGGAACAGGCTGCCAGCCAGACTGCCGCGCGCGGTCCGGACCGCGACCAAGCCCCAGGTGCCCAGCAGCCCGGCATAGGCGATCACGGCCGCGATCCGGAACGCGGGCAACCCCGTGTGGATGGCCAGCTGGGTGGTCCCAGTGACGAAGGTCCCCACCGGGAACGTCAGGCTCCACCAGGTCAGTGCAAACGGCATGCCTCGTCGGAGCGTGCGCACCGTCAAAGAGGTGGCCAGTGCGATCCACAGCACGCTGAAGCCCCACACCGGGACGCCGAACAGGATCGCGAAGATGCTCATGCCCTCAGCGAGCCCCGTGAGGTCCGTCGGTAGGGCAATGGCGGCGTTCGTCCCGAGCAGTCCCGCGACGGTCATGCCCTGGCCCAGCGGGCCAAGCACGATCCACAGCGTGGGCACCCTGGCCGTGCCGGACGTTCCGTAGTGCGCCAACCTGCTCCAGATCATCGAGATGATGATCAGCGCCGCGATCAGCGACAGCCCGAACATCGCGTAGCAGCCGTAGAGCATGGTTGTGCGCCCCGTACCGGGTGCCATGTGCGGGATCAGCAGGGCACCTGCCGCAGCCGACACCATCGGCGGCACCACCGGCATCAGCCAGCCGCCGAAGGCCGCATCGGGTGCGACGTTCAACTCGGTGAACATCAGATACGGAATGGTCAGGGCGGTGAAGAGGCCGCCGACGGTGCCCGCCGTCCAGAGCACCCAGTCGATGTCGACGGCGAGGCGCGCGCCGATCAGATCCTTGCCGACGAGGATCGCCCCTGACCCGACGGTCAGCAGCGCCATCGGCGCCGCTCCGTAGAAGTGGGCCATCTGCGGGTTGTGCGCGTGGCTGCGGGCCACTGTCGGGTGCCGGAACCACTGAGCGGTCACCGCGATGACGAGGATCACCAGCAGTACCGCCGCGACCACCCAGACGACCCGGGAAAACACGTGCAATCCGGGTATCCGCATCGGCAGCGTCGCCCCTGCCGTCGCGACGATCCCGGTGCCCATCACCGACGCGAACCAGTTCGGGCCGAAGTTCCCAAGCCGGGTCTGAGTGGTCGTCATCGCCGCTCATCGTTACACGGACGGACGTGCTTCGATGGAGCCATGCGAATCAGCATCAACCTTGCCAGCGCTGTCGGTGCATCGCCGATCGACTCCACGGTGGAAGCCCTTGCCAAATTGCGCGACGAGGGTTTCCGGCGGGTCTGGATGGCTCAGATGCCGTTCGACGGCGACCTCCTGACCGTGTTGGCCGTGGCCCTGCGCGAGGTCGACACCGTCGAGGTGGGCTCCGCGGTGCTACCGATCCAGAACCAGCACCCGATGCTGCTCGCCCAGCGCGCCCTGACGCTGAACAAGATCGCGGGCGGCCGGTTCCTTCTTGGCCTCGGCATGACACATCAGGCGGTCACCGAGGCAATGTGGGGAATCCCCTACGACAAGTCGTTGCGCCGCATGCGCGAATACCTCGATGCGCTCCAGCCGCTGCTGGCCGGGGAGCCGGTCAACGCGGTCGGTGAGACGGTGACGGCGCGTGGGGCGCTTCAGATCACCGACGCCCCGACACCCGACGTTTACCTCGCCGCGCTCGGGCCTCAGATGCTGAAGGTGGCGGGCAGGCGCACGGCCGGTACGTTGACGTGGATGTGCGGACCCAAGACGTTGGGTGAGCACATCGGGCCGACGATTCGCGCTGCGGCCGCAGAGGCAGGACGGCCGGAGGATGCGGTTGCGGTGGTGGCGGGGCTGCCGATCTGCGTCACCGACGATGTCGACGGCGCACGAGCGCAGGCCGCCGAGCAGTTCGCGTTGTACGGAACGCTGCCCGCCTATCGCGCGATGCTCGACCGGGAGGGCTACGCGAACCCCGAGGACGCAGCGATCATCGGCGACGAGAAGACCGTGTCCGAGCGCCTCGACGAATTGGGTGCGCTCGGTGTCGACGAGTTCTCCGCCGTGGTCTTCGATGCATCCCCTGAGGTGCGCGAACGCACCCGCGCCCTGCTGCTCTCGAAGGACTCCTGAGCGCCCAAAATTTCTTCTGGTATGACCGCAGTCACAGGCGTACGATCGATCGCACGACGGGTTCGGGAGTGACCAGTCCGAAGTGCCGGCCAAGAGGCGAAAGCCGGACGCGCGAGAACTAATGTGACGCCCTCATGTGTCCTCCCGAACCCGCCTTCATGTCTTCATCTGGTGTAGCTAGCCACACCAGTCATTCGCCGGGCTACACCATGGATCGTGGGTACGACGGCGGGCCACGATGGGACACGTGACCATTACCGCCGCGCCGCCCACCGAATTCGATTGGACCAACACGCTGCGCACCCCGCTGCGCAAGCCGGCGTGGCAGACCTACCTGTACTTCCTGCTGATCAGCGTCCTCGCGATCGTCGGGGTCGTCTTCCTCTTCTGCGTCGGTCTCGCGTCTGGACTGCTGATGGTCACACTCGTCGGCATACCCCTGCTGGCATTGGTGGTGCTGAGCGGCCGGGCGTGGAACCGGTTGTACCGTTCGCTCGCCCGGCTGACGGGAACCGAGATCGATGCCCCGCCGCCGTTCGTCCGGCCTGCCGGCCGATTGCAGTCGGTGGTGGCCGCCCTGACCGATGCCGTGGGGTGGCGCAGCCTTGGATTCCTCGCACTGCACTCCGTGCTGATGACCCCGATCGGCTACGTCGTCATCGTCGGTGTCGCGATGTCGGCGGTGCTGGTGACATCGCCCGTCGTGTGGTTGATCTCAGACGAGCCGTTCGTCACCCTTGGCGAGCCCGTTGACTCGCTGGGTGGCTACCTGCTGCTCTCGATCGGCGGTGTCGTCGCGCTGTACCTGCTGGGTTGGGTGATGTGGGGTCTCAGTCGCGGCCACGTGTGGCTGGCCAATGCGCTGTTGGGTCCGACCGACCGCGAGCGTCGCATGGTGCAGCTGGAAAGGGCTCGCGCCGATGCCGTCGACGATTCCGCAGCCACCTTGCGCCGCGTGGAACGCGACCTGCACGACGGCACCCAGGCCCGGCTGATCACCGTGGCGATGGCGCTGGCGCGCGCCGAGGAGCAACTCGCGACGTCATCCGATGCGCCCCTGGCCCGCGAACTGGTGTCCGGCGCACTGGCCAACACCAAGGACACGTTGGTCGAGCTGCGTGACCTGGTTCGCGGAATCCGGCCGCCCGCACTCGATCTCGGCCTGGGACCGGCGATCCAGACCCTTGCGGCGCGCAACCCGATCCCCGTCGATGTTGCCGTCGACCTTCCGGCGCGACCGTCGATCGGCGTCGAGACCATGGCCTACTTCTGCGTGGCAGAACTGCTGGCCAACGCGTCGCGGCACTCCGGTGCCAGCCAGATCGCCGTGCGGATCGGCGGCGACACCGCCGAGCTGCGAATCACCGTGGAGGACAATGGCTCCGGCGGCGCACAGGTGGGCAACGGATCCGGGCTGATCGGCTTGCGGGACCGGCTCGCCATGCTCGACGGTCGGTTGGAGATCGACAGCCCGGCGGGCGGCCCAACCGTGGTGACCGTCGTGGTGCCGCCGGGTGCCGGCCAGTGACACGCCTCGTCATCGCGGAGGACAGTGCCATCCTGCGCGAAGGGCTGGTGCAACTGCTCGTCGAACGGGGCCACGAGGTGGTCGCGAACGTCGGCACCGCAGGCGAATTGATCGACGCAGTGGCCGAATTCGCGCCCGAGGTGGTCATCGTCGACATCCGCATGCCACCGAGCTTCACCGACGAGGGCTTGGTGGCTGCGGTGTCGCTCCGCCGGTCGCATCCCGACGTCGGCGTGCTGGTGTTCTCCCAGTGGGTGGAGACCCGGTACGCCACCGAGCTGCTGGCCAACCAGCCGGAAGGCGTTGGCTACCTGCTGAAGGACCGGGTGACCGACATCGGCGAGTTCGACGCCGCAGTGCGCCGCGTCGCGGCGGGTGGCACCGCGCTGGACCCCGAGGTGGTGCGCCAGCTGATGGGCAGCCGCAGCAAGTCCGCCAGCTTGGACCGGTTGACCCCGCGCGAACACGAGGTGCTGTCGTTGATGGCCGAAGGTCATTCCAACAGCGCGCTGGCGCAACATCTTTCGATCACCGAGCGTGCGGTCGAGAAGCACGTCTCGGCCATCTTCGCCAAGCTGGACCTGCCACCGTCGCAGGCCCATCACCGCCGCGTGCTCGCGGTGGTGACGTACCTCGACTCTTGACCGTCAATGCGTGCGTGAATACTGTCCCGGTGGCAATTTCCAAGACAGAATCGCACGTGTATCCGGGTAACTACGACAACGTCTTTCGCGCAGTGTGCGATACCGCGCAGGCCGAGGCGATGACGGTGAGCGTTGCTGATCCTGGCTCGGGCTTCGTCAAGATGTCGTCCGGCGCGAACCTGGCGACCTGGGGTGAGAACCTCGAGGTCAGGCTCCGGGCGGTCGCTGCCGACGCCGTCGAGGTCACCGTCACGTCGGCCCTGAAGTTCGGCCTCGTCGACTGGGGCAAGAACTCCACGAATGTCGAACGGGTGTTCCGCCGCCTCTCGGAGCGTCTCGCCGCCCCGTCCGGGCCTACCGGCTCTTGGCAGCGCGACCCGTCGGGGCGCCACCAGCTGCGCTGGTGGGACGGCGGCCGATGGACCGAGAACGTCAGCGACGGCGGCAGGCCAGGAGTCGACGCCCTCTGAACCGCAAAATGCCCCCGGGGTCTGCGGGGGCATTTTGGTTCGAGATGGTTTAGAAGGACGCCTCGTCCAGCTCCATCACTTCGTTGTCGATGGTGTCGATCACCAGGCGGGTGCTGGTCAGCAGCGGCAGGAAGTTCTTCGCGAAGAACGACGCCGTTGCGATCTTGCCGTCGTAGAAGTTGCGGTCATCGCCGGTTGCGCCGTTGTCGAGCGCTGCGATGGCCACGGCCGACTGCTCAAGCAGGAGCCAGCCGAGAACCAGGTCGCCGACGCTCATCAGGAAGCGCACCGAGCCAAGGCCCACCTTGTAGATGTTCGCCGCATCCTCCTGCGCCGACATCAGGTAGCCGGTCAGCGTCGCCGCCATGCCCTGCACGTCTGCCAGCGCGGTCGCCAGCAGCTCGCGCTCGGCCTTCAGCCGGCCGTTGCCCGATTCGTTCTTGATGAACTGCTCGATCTGGCCCGCTACGTAGGCAAGGGCAACACCCTTGTCGCGCACGATCTTCCGGAAGAAGAAGTCCTGCGCCTGGATGGCCGTGGTGCCCTCGTAGAGCGAGTCGATCTTCGCGTCGCGGATGTACTGCTCGATCGGGTAGTCCTGCAGGAAGCCGGAGCCACCGTAGGTCTGCAGGCTCTCGGTGAGCTTCGCGTAGGCCTGCTCGGAGCCGACACCCTTGACGACGGGCAGCAGCAGATCGTTGACCTTGACGGCCAGGTCGGCGTCAATGCCGTGCACGGCCTTGGCAACCTCGGGGTCCTGGAACGTCGCGGTGTAGATGTACAGCGCGCGCAGACCCTCGGCGTAGGACTTCTGGGTCAGCAGGCTGCGACGCACGTCGGGGTGATGCGTGATGGTCACGCGGGGTGCGGCCTTGTCGGTCATCTGCGTGAGGTCAGCACCCTGGACGCGGTTCTTGGCGTAGTCCAGCGCGTTAAGGTATCCGGTCGACAGGGTCGCGATCGCCTTGGTGCCCACCATCATTCGGGCTTGCTCGATGACGTCGAACATCTGCGCGATGCCTTCGTGAACCTCGCCGACCAGCCACCCGACGGCGGGCTTGTCGTGCTGGCCGAGCGAGAGCTCGCAGGTCGTGGAGACCTTGAGCCCCATCTTGTGCTCGACGTTGGTGACGTAGACGCCGTTGCGCTCGCCGGGCTCGCCCGTCTCGAAGTCGAAGAGGAACTTCGGTACGAAGAACAGCGAGAGACCCTTGGTGCCGGGGCCTGCGCCCTCGGGGCGGGCCAGCACCAGGTGGAAGATGTTCTCGAAGAGGTCGCCGGAGTCACCCGAGGTGATGAAGCGCTTCACGCCGTCGATGTGCCAGGAGCCGTCGTCCTGCTTGACGGCCTTGGTGCGGCCAGCGCCGACGTCGGAGCCTGCGTCGGGCTCGGTCAGCACCATGGTGGAGCCCCAGCCGCGCTCGGCGGCCAGCACGGCCCACTTCTTCTGCTCCTCGGTGGCGAGGTGGTAGAAGATGTTCGCGAATCCGGCGCCGCCTGCATACATCCAGACAGCCGGGTTGGCGCCGAGGATGTGCTCGTTGAGCGCCCACATCAGTGCCTTGGGCGTTGGCGTGCCGCCAAGCGCCTCGTCGAGACCGACCCGGTCCCAACCGGCGTCGAGCACGGCGCGCACAGACTTCTTGAAGGCCTCGGGCAGCGTCACCGAGAAAGTGTTGGGGTCGTAGACCGGGGGGTTGCGGTCACCTTCGGCGAATGATTCGGCGATCGGGCCTGCGGCCAGCCGGCTCATCTCCTCGAGCATCTCGCGAGCGGTGTCGATGTCGAGGTCGCTGAACTGACCTTCGCCGAGCGCCTTGTCGATGCCGAATACCTCGAACAGGTTGAACACCTGGTCACGGACGTTGCTCTTGTAATGGCTCACGATGTCTCCTCGATGAGATTCCGTCTGCGGTTGGGTACTCACGATAAGTTACCCACCAGTAACTGCGGCCAACTATACCGTTCGGTAACTTCAACGCAAAGCCCCTTCGAGCAAATTTCTGCCAGCTAAGTAACCCAGTGGTTGATTGGGTCCCACTGGTACCAACAAAATAGCTCTGACCTGCGACTTCGTCGGATTGTGATATCGGCCACGAGAACCTGTGAGTCGGCCGATAGGGTGTCTCGAATGAGGCGTGTAGCGGTGTGGGGAACGGGCAACATGGGGTCGACGGCGATCCGTTCGGTGACGGCCTTTCCAGGGCTGGAATTGGCCGGTGTGATCACCTCATCGCCGGACAAGGAAGGCAGGGACGCGGCGACGTTCGCCGGGCTGGACTCACCCACCGGCGTCACCGCCACCACCGACGTCGACGCCGCACTGTCGGTCAGCGATGCCGTGGCCTACATGGCGTCCGGTGACATCCGTCCCGACGACGCGATCAACGACATCGTGCGCTGCCTGCGCGCGGGCGTCCACGTCGTGACGCCGTCGCTGTACTCGCTATACGACCCCCGATCCGCGCCGAAGGAGTGGGTCGACCGCCTGACCGCTGCGGCAGAGGAGGGCGGCGCCACGCTGTTGGTCAGTGGCGTCGACCCGGGTTGGGCCAACGACGCGCTGGCCGTGATGGCGGCCGGGCTGTGCACGCGGATCAAGACCATTTACTGCCAGGAGATCTTCGACTACTCGACCTACGACCAGCCCTATGCGGTCAAGGTGTCGTGCGGATTCGGCGGATCCATGGATGAGATGCCGATGATGCTGTTGCCCTCCATCCCGACCATGGTCTGGGGCGGCAACATCCGGCTCATCGGCCGCGGCCTGGGGCTCGAGATCGACGAGATCACCGAAGAGCTCGAGCGGCTGCCTCTCGAGGAATCGGTCGACACCGTGATGGGGCCCTTCGAGAAGGGCACGCAAGGCGCGTTCTGGCTGAAGATCATCGGCTGGTCGGGTGGCAAGAAGCGGATCGTCGTCGACCACATCACCCGTATCCACCCGTCCTGTGCGCCGCAGTGGCCACAGCCCGACGAGGGTGCGGGCGACCACCGCGTCGTGGTCGACGGCGACCCGCAGCTCACCATCGTCAGCCGTGCCGAT
Source organism: Mycobacterium sp. AZCC_0083 (assembly GCF_014202335.1). Lineage (GTDB taxonomy): Bacteria > Actinomycetota > Actinomycetes > Mycobacteriales > Mycobacteriaceae > Mycobacterium. Next base: position 282,736 of record NZ_JACHGP010000006.1, read on the forward strand.
CTGCCTGGCGGCAACCGCGCCGGCGGCGGCAATACGACGGCCGCCAACCGGCTGCTCGGCGCCATCGAGTGGCTGGCCACCCAGAAGCCTGGCATCTACGACGGCCTGGACGTTCCGCTGCACACGCCGCTACCGGATGAAGTCGAGGCGACGCGCTGGGCCGATTGATCGCCGAGGATCAGTCTCCGGATTGGGGAGCCGCCACGGCCTCCGACTCGGCCGACGGTGCACCCTCCTGCGGCGATGCTGGAGATTCGGCATCCGACAGCTGACCCACGAGGTACTCGGCGAGCCCCCCGATGGACGGATAGTCGAATACGGCCGTCGCGTTGATCGTGAACGCGCCGCCGAACTGACTGTGCAGCCGGTTGCGGAGTTCGATCGCCATCAGTGAATCCGTACCAAGGTCCAGGAAGCGGCTGGTTGCCGCGGGCGGTTGCGCGAGCCGCAGGAAGTTCTGCACCTCGCGCTGAAGGAACTCGGTCACGAAACTGGCGCGCTGCGCCACCGGGATCTCCTGCAGTTGCTTGAGCAACTCGCTGTCACCGGTCACCTCCCCGACGGCACTTGGCAACACGAGGTCGAGAATCGGCGGACGCGAACTGCCAAGCACCTTCGCGGCACGTTGCCAGTTGGCCTTGATGACGGTTGCCTGCCCGGTTCCGTTGGCGACAACCTCGGCGAGTGCGGCCAGCGCGACCGAGGGCTCCAGTGGGATCAGGCCTTGCGCACCGATATTGGCGCGCGCCGCCTCCGACGATGCCATGCCACCCTGGGCCCACGGGCCGAAGTTGACTCCGGTCGCAGGCAGACCTCTCGCCCTTCTCTGCGCGACGAGTCCGTCGAGCAGCGCGTTGGCAGTCGAGTAGTTGGACTGTCCTGGTGAACCGAACAAGCTGGACACCGATGAGGACACGATGAAGAAGTCCAGCTCGTCGTCCTCCGTAAGACGGTTCAAGTGGAGGGCGCCGAACGCCTTGGGCGCCAACGTCGTTCGGAAGCGTTCCACGGACTGTTGCGACAGCAGCGCATCGTCGAGCACGCCGGCCAAATGTGCCACTCCGGCGAGCGGCGGCAACTCCGCACGGATGCGGTCCAGCAGCTTCTCGACCTCGGACTCGTCGCCGACATCGGCTGCGAAGGTATGGATGCGGCACTTGTAGCGCTCGGTGAGCTCCGCGATGACCCGTAGCGCATCCGCGTCGGGCGCGCGCCGGCTGGTCAACACGATGTCCCCTGCGCCGAGTTGGGCCAGATACGCGGCCGTGTGCAGACCGATTGCACCGAGTCCGCCGGTGATCAGATAGGTCCGATCGGCACGCGGCTGCAGCGGGGTCGGGATCTGCACCACGATCTTCCCGATGTGCCGCGCTTGCTGCATGCGGCGGAACGCCGCTCTGGCCTCCGTCACTGGATAGATCTCGGCGGGCAGCGGTGCCCACTCGTCCTTCGCCAACCCGTCGGACACCTCGGTCAACAGCCGCTTGATGTGCGCGGGGTTCTGCAGGGTGGTCACGTCCAGTGCGACGATCTCGTAGTCGATGTCGGGACGCGCCGCACCCATCTGCTCGTGCGTCCAGATATCGCGCTTGGCGATCTCGGCGAAACGGCCGTTCTGGGCGGTGGCTCGCACGGTCGCTTCGAGGAACCCCTCGTTGGTCAGGCTGTTGAGCACGACGTCGACTCCGACGCCGTTGGTGTCGGTCAGGATCTGGTCTGCGAAATCCGTTGTGCGCGAGTCGTAGACGTACTTCACGCCCATCTTGCGCAGGGTCTCGCGCTTGTAGGTGCTTGCCGTCGCGAAGACGATGGCGCCGTGCTGCTGCGCCATCTGGATCGCGGCGAGCCCGACGCCGCCGCTGGCGGCGTGGATGAGCACCCGGTCACCGGGTCGCAACTGCGCCCAGTCGAATGCGAGTCGGACCGTGAGCGCCGCGGCGGGAATGGTGGCCGCATCCACCGCGCTCACCCCGTCGGGAATGGGCGCCAGCAACTGGACCGGCACGTTGAACCGGCTGGAGAAGGCGCCCTGCATGAAACCGTAGACGCGCTGGCCGACTTCGAGTCCGGTGACGCCATTACCCAACTGTGTGATGACGCCGGCGAAGTCCCCGCCGATCGGTCCGGGATCACCCGGGTAGAGCCCGAGCACGTTGAGCACGTCGCGGAAGTTGAGACCCGCGGCTTCCACCCGGACCTGTACGTAACCCTCGGCAGGCAGCGGCACGTCCGTCTCGGTCAGCCGCAGGTTGTCGATCGCGCCGCGTTCGGTGGGCGCCAAGACGTAATCGCTGCCGCGCGGCACCGTGAGATGACCGCTGCGCGACCATGGCAGCAACCGCGAGGCCAAGAGCTTGCCTTGCCGCAGTGCGAGTTCCGGCTCGTCAACCGGTGTGGCTAGCAGGTTCGCCAGTGCGTGCACGGCCTCAGGCGATCCGTCGCAATCGACGAGTCGGCAGCGCAGCGCAGGCTCCTCGTTGATCGCCGTGCGCCCGAACCCCCACAGCGCGGCCTGCACCGGATCGACCGGTTCGCCGGACTCGCATGCCACGGCCTGCTCGGTGACGATCCACAGTCCATTCGGAAGTTTCACGCTGCCGTTTTCTGAGCCGCCCTGCACGGTGTGTACGGCGCTCAGCAGGTTGGCGAGCTCGGTCTCGATCCGCTCGGCGACGTCGACGCTCGACTCCTCTGGGCTCCGGCCGGTACTGCGCCAGACGACTCCAGAGAACCCCGCGCCGCGCTGGTGCGCCTGTGCCAACAACGGTCCCAAGAGTTCTGGATCCGAGGTTCGGTCGAAGGGAATGCAGCCAGGCACCTTGTCGGCCAACGCATCGAAATTGGCGATCAACCAGGTGCCGTTCGCCTTCTCGGCGCCGTCGCTTGGAGCCGCCGGTGGCACCTCGTGCCAACCAAGGGTGTACAGCATCCGGGTGACATCGCCACCGAGCCCGCGCAACAACGCCTCGCGGGGCGCGCGTTTGACCGTGAACTCGCGAATTCCACCCAGCTGGTGGCCATCTCGGTCGACGAAATCGAGGTCGAAGACCTGGGTTTCGCTGTCGAGGGCACTCTCGTGCCACCTCGCCCGGCAATAGAACCGCCGAGGCATCTTCTCGCGCAGCGTCACTTGCCCGTACCGCAACGGCAAGTACAGATCGTTCACACCCTGTTCGGCCGCGAGAAGCGCCGGGAACGCAGGGAAGGCGACTCCGGTGCACAGGTCCATCAGCACCGGGTGCATCGGTTCGGTTCCGAGATGTTCGGTGAGTTCTTCGCCGACGACGATGTCACCGATCGCCTCACCCTCACCAAGCCACAGCGACTTCAGGGAACCAGACCAGGTTGGTCCCCATGCCAGCTCCAGGTCGGCGAACGTCCCGAACAGATCCTGAGGACGCATGCGGTTCAGCCGCTCGATTGCCGCGTCGACGGGCTCCGCCTGCTCAGACGCCGGCTCGGCTGTGAGGTCCGAGGCGCCGGTGACGATGGTGCCTTCGGCGTTCAACGACCATTCGGCATCACGGACGCCGTACGGGCGGCTGTGCACCTCGAACGTCGAACTGCTGCCGTTCTCCAGTGGATGCAATGTCAGCTGCACCTCGCGAGAACTCTTCTCGGGCAGGATGATCGGCTCGTAGAAGAAGACATCCTTCACCCCAGCCGGCAGACCGACGGCGGCCAGGGCCATCGCCGCGTACGTCGCCCCTGGGACGACCACGGTGCCGTAGATGACGTGATCGGACAGCCATGGCTGCGATTTGACGGACAACCTGCTGGTGTAGACGGAGTCGCCGGAGGCAAGGTCCTTTGCACTACCGAGAATCCCTGAAGCACCGGAACCGTAACCATCGGAGCCGGCGATGCCGGATGTCTTGGGCCAGAAGCGACGGCGCTGGAACGGATAGGTGGGCAATTCGAGTCTGCGACCTTGCCCACGATGCAGGCTGGCGAAATTGGGCCTGTGGCCACCGACGTAGGCCGCGGCCAGCGCGTCGGCGATCTGGCGCCGGTCGCCAACGCCCTTGCGCAGCGAGACGATCGCCCGCGGCGCGGCCAAGTGCTCCGGCCAGACCTGCACCGCAGCCCCGGTCAGCACCGGTTGCGGACCGAGCTCCATCAACACCGAACTTCCCAGCCCCGCGATGGTGCGCACACTTTCGGCGAATTGCACGGGCTGGCGGGAATGCCGCCGCCAGTACCCCGCGTCGAGCGGGGTCTGGGCCGTGAGTACCGCGCCGGTTCGGTTGCAGACCAGCGGCAACGTCGGTACGGCGAACTGCATCTGCGCGGCGTACTTCTCGAATTCGTCGAGCACCGGATCCAGCAATTCCGAGTGGAAGGCGTGGCTGGTGTCGAGCCAGGTGCAGCGGATCCCCTCGTCCTCGAACTTGGCGACGACCTGTTCCACATCCTCACCTGGACCCGACACGACGGTGTTGGGTCCGTTGTAGGCGGCGATGGATACTCGCGGGAACTCGCTTGCGATCTCCTCGACGTGCTTGGCGTCGGTGAAGACCGCCACCATTCGTCCACCTTCTGGCAGGCTGCCGAACAGCCTGCCGCGCTCGGCCATCAGGCGTGCGCCGTCCTCGAGGCTGAAGACTCCGGCCACGCATGCCGCTGCATACTGGCCAACGCTGTGCCCCAACACCACGTCGGGCTCGATGCCCCACGACTGCCAGAGACGGGCCAGGCCCATCTCGACGGCGAATAGCGCCGGTTGGGCAAACGACGTGTGCCGCAGTGTTTCTTGGGCGTCCTCCGGCACTCTACGATCGCTGGCGAACATTACCTCCAGCAACGGCCGCGGCAGCATGCCCTCGACCGCCTCCGCGCAGCGTGTCACGGTCTCGGCGAAGACCGGCTCCGTGTCGAACAACTCACGCGCCATGCCAGGATGCTGGCTGCCCTGCCCGGTGAACAACCACGTCGTCGTCGGGCGATTCGTGTGCTCGCCACGGACGACACCTGGTCGCAGGCGGTTCTCGGCCAGCTCGGCCAGGCCCTGACGCGCACCCTCGATCGAATCGACGACCAGCGCGGCGCGATGTTCGAAGTGCGAACGGCCTGCCCCAGCGGTGAGGCATACGTCGGCCAGGTCGGCATCCGGGTGGGCGGTCAACCAGGTGTCGTAGCGTTGCGCCAACGCCACCAGTGCTTCCGGTGACCGCGCGGACAGCGCCAGCACGTTGACGGCAGGCTGCGTGTCAGCGCCGAGCTCCGTGGCGATCGCGACGTAGTCAGCCGAGTCTGCAGGTTCCGCCTCTTGCGCAGGCGCTTCCTCGATCAGCACGTGCGCGTTGGTGCCGGTGAATCCGAAGGAACTCACCCCTGCGCGTCGCGGCCTGCCGTTGGCCTGCCACGGAATCGCCTTGTCCACGACCTTCACCGGCAGTGAGTCCCACGGGATGTGCGGCGACGGATTGTCGAAGTGCAGGCTCTGCGGCAGCATTTCGTGCTGCAGTGACAACACGACCTTGATCAGACCTGCTGCGCCAGACGCCGACTCGGTGTGACCGATATTCGATTTCACCGATCCCATCAGCAACGGGCGGTCCGCGTCACGCGACCCGCCGTAGGCGGCTGCGGCGGCTTGCACCTCGATCGGATCGCCAAGCGGGGTGCCCGTCCCGTGCGCCTCGAGGTAGTCGACATCCCCGCCTGCCAGACCGGCGCGAGCCAGCGCCGTCCCGATGAGCCGTTGCTGTGCACCACCATTGGGCACCGTCAAACCACTGGAAGCGCCGTCCTGGTTGACCGCGCTGCCGGAAATGACCGCGCAGACCCGGTCGCCATCGCGCACCGCGTCGCTCAGCCTCTTGAGTACGAGGATTCCGCAACCTTCGCTGCGCACATAGCCGTCGGCGGAAGCGTCGAACGTCTTGCACCGCCCGACTGGCGAAAGCATCCTGGCGCGTGAGGCGGCGACGACCGTCACCGGACTCAGCAAGACGTTCACACCGCCGGCCAGCGCCAAGTCGCAGTCACCGGAGTGCAAGGCCTGGACGGCCTGATGGACGGCCACCAGCGCCGAGCTGCATGCGGTATCGACCGCCATCGCCGGTCCTTCGAGTCCCAGCGCGAAGGCAACCCGACCGGAAATGGCGTTGAGCGCGTTGCCGGTGATGAAGTAGGGCTCGATCTTGTCGATCGACTCCGACGACAGCAGATGCGCGTACTCGTTGGCGGCGACACCCATGAAGATGCCGGTTTGGCTCCCGCGCAGGGCTGCTGGCGAGTATCCGGCCCTTTCGAGACCTTCCCATGCCGTTTCGAGCGTCAGTCGCTGCTGCGGCTCGATCCAGACGGCCTCGCGCGGGGAGATGCCGAAGAATTCGGGATCGAATCCATCGATCCCGTCGAGGAATCCGCCGAAGCGCGTGTAGGTCTTGCCACGAGCCTCTGGATCCGGGTCGTAGAACTCGTCGATGTCGAATCGGTCCTCAGGGACTTCCCGGATCGCGTCGACGCCGCCGAACAGTACGTCCCAGAAGGCTTCAGGGTCGGGCGCGCCGGGGAAACGGCACGACACCGCGACGATCGCGATGGGTTCGTCCGCGGGCGTCGACGCAACTGACGCGAGCTGAGGTTTGGTGGAAGCCTGCGCACTGAGCCCGAGCACCTCGCCGAGCAGGTAGTCGGCCGCGTCGGACACCCTGGGGTGATCCATCACCAGGGTGATCGGGATCTCCTTGCCCACCCCTTGTTCGATGCGGCGCCGCAATTCGACAGCCATCAGCGAATCCATGCCGAGGTCGAAGAATCCCTCGTCCTCGCGGATCTCCGAAGCATCGACGCGCGTCACCTCTGCCACCGCGTCGCGGAGGTAATCCGTCATGAGCTTCTTGCGCTGCTGCACTGGAGCATTGGTGAGCCGCTCGACGAACGGGTTCTTTCCGGACGCGGTTGGCGCAGGCGCCGTTTCGGGCACCTCGCTCTCGAACTCGGCCAGGAATGCGCGTTTCCCGGCCTGCTGGTAGAGCGGAAGGAAACGGGCCCAGTCGATCCGGGCCACGACCCCTTGTGCCGGGCCCTGCGCACCAGAGGTCGCCACGACGTCGGCCAGTCCTGCCAGTGCATCGGCAGGTGACAGTGTCCGGACGCCTCGCTTCTCCAGTCGCGCACGCGACTCCGCGTCGGCCATGCCCGCCGACCATGGACCGAAATTGACGCTGATCCCTGGGATGCCCTGCTCCCGCAGGCGCCAGGCCAGCCCGTCGAGAAAGGCGTTGGCCGCACCGTAGGCGGTCTGACCGAATCCGCCCCACACCGAGGCGATCGAAGAGGTGCTGATGAAGAAGTCCAGCTTCAGGTCGGCGGCCGCTTCACTCAAATGCCAAGCACCCCATACCTTCCCAGCAAAGATGCGATCTACTTCGGAGTCATCAAGGTTGCTCAACGCGGTGGTGCCAAGCTCCCCAGCGGCATGGACGATGCCGGCCAGCGGCGGTAGCTCGGCCCCGACAGTAGCCAAGAGGCGTGCGACGTCGTGCGCATCGGCGACGTCGGCAGCGATGACCCGGAACTCGCAGCCGTGCTGTTCGCCCAGCGCGTCGATGCGCTGTTGCGCGGCATCGCTTGGCGCGCGCCTGCTGGTCAGCACCAGGTGCTTGGCGCCGCGCGCGGCCAGGTATCCGGCGATCTCCAGCCCGATGGATCCGAGGCCTCCGGTCACCAAATACGTTGCGTCATCCCGCAGTTCCAACGGCGTGGCGTTTGGCTGCCCAACCCGACGGACGAGCCGTGGGACATAGACAACGCGTTCACGCAGCGCGATTTGGTCTTCCCTGGAAGCCGACTCGCGCGGCGTTGCCACCACGTGGTCGACGAACCGTGACCATTCGTCGGCAGTGACTCTTCCCGTCGCTGCGCTCGCCCCGGTGCCTGCCGACAAGTCGGCCAGTCCGCCCCACACCTGCGGAACCTCCAGCGCGGCGGCACGACCGAATCCCCACAGGCAACTCTGATCGGGCGACACGGTGTCCGCGTCGGTGACTCGTTGCGCGCCGCGGGTCACCAACCAGATGGGTCTGCGCAACTCAGCGGCGATCGCGGCACGGAAGATCCGCCGTGTTCCGCCAAGGATTCTGTGTTGCATCCGCAACAGTGACCGCATCGACGGTGCATCGCCGGAACCGAGGGCGGCGAAATGCACGATACGTGTCGTCGGATCATCAACTGCCGCAACGCGCAACGTGACCGCGAGCTGTTCCTCGTCCGCGTCGGACGCAGGCAACCCGACGATCCGGTGCCGGTCGCCACGTGCAGTTAGCACGTCGACCAGAGGCTGGACGGCGTCGGGATCATCGCCGATGAGGATCCAGGCGGATCCGTCGCCGGTTTCCGCGCTGGAATTCGGAGCAGTGGATTTCTCCCAGTGGAACTCGTAGCGGTCGTCCGCCGTTGCCTGGGTCATCCGTTGTTGGTTGTGTTGTGCCGCAAGCTTGGTCAGCACGTTCATGGTGTCGTGGTCACCGCTCGCACCGTTGAGCAGGGTCGCGAGTTCTTCGATCCGGCCATCCTCGAGAAGGCGGACGGCTTGGGTACGCGCGGAAACGGGCTGCTGCTGGCTGGCGGGATCACGATTGTCCCGAAACCAGTACTGGCGATGTTCGAACGGGTAGGTGGGCAGGTCGAGCTTTCGCGCGTGCGGCTGCCGGAATGCGGCGAACTCGGGCAGGTGGCCAAGGACGTACGCGTCGGCGACGGCTTCGGTGACCTGTCGGTGGTCGGCGGTGTTCCGACGCAGAGACGCAATCGCGCGCGGTGCGGTGGCCGGGTCGGGCCATGCCCGCAGGGCAGCGGCGGTGAGCACCGGTTGTGGGCCGATCTCGAGCAGCACCTTGCAATTCAGCTCGGCAAGGGTTTGCACGCTCTTGGCGAACTCCACCGGTTGGCGCGCGTGACGACGCCAGTAGGCGCCATCGAGTTTCACACTCCTGCCGAGTGCGGCGCCGGTGCGATTGTCAATCAGAATCCGTTGTGGTGGCGCGAAATTGAATCGTTGTGCATACGACTCGAATTCATCGAGGATCGGGTCGAGCAGCGCTGAGTGGAACGCGTGGCTGGTCTCCAGCCAGTCACACCGGACACCGTCGCCCACCAGCCCGGCCACTGCCTGCTCCAGCTCCCGTGCGGGTCCCGACAGCACGGTGTTGGCGCCGTTGTAGGCGGCAACCGACAGAGTCGGGAACTCGTCGGCGAGGCTCTCGACACGCTCCGCGGCGGCGAACACGGCGACCATCCGACCACCCGCAGGCAAGCTGCCGAAGAGGCGGCCGCGCTCGGCCATCAACAGCGCGCCATCCTCGAGGCTGAATACGCCAGCGACGCAGGCCGCCGAGTACTGGCCAACGCTGTGGCCAAGCACCACGTCGGGTTCGAAGCCCCGCGACTGCCAGAGCCGAGCCAGGCCCAGCTCCACCGCGAACAAGGCGGGCTGTGCATAGGAGGTCTGCCGCAGCGTTTCGTCGCCGTCGCCACCTTCTCCCGTCGCTTCGCTCGCCCCTGTATCGAAAATCACGTCCAACAACGGCTTTTCGAGAACGTCGGCGACCGCTGCCGCGACACGATTCAGCGTCTCGGCGAACACCGGCTCGGTGTCGAACAACTCCCGGGCCATGCCGGGGTACTGGCTGCCTTGACCGGTGAACAGCCACGCCGTCTTCGGCGTGTCATGGGATTCTCCGCGGACCAGACCGGTTGCCGGCCGGTCGTCCGCGAGCGCGCCGAGTAGCTCGATGGCAGATTCCCTCGAATTGACCACCAACGCGGCCCGGTGCTCCAAGTGCGCACGACCCACCCCGGCGGTGAAGCACACGTCGGCCAAGGTGGCCTCCGGGTGCGCGCTCAACCAGCTGCGGTACTGATCGGCGACCTGCAGCAATGCGGCGGGTGTCCGCGCGGAGAGCGGAAGAACGCTGAAGCGCGGAGCCGCCCCGGCGGCGACATCCTGCTCGGGGTCCCCGAGCGAACTGAGTGCGACAGCGGCTGCTTCCTCGGGTGCCTCCTCGAGGATGACGTGCGCGTTGGTCCCAGCAAATCCGAACGAGCTGACTCCCGCAATGCGTGGCAGGCCGTTGCGCTCCCAGGGGGTGGCCTCCTGCACGACCTGCACCGCAAGGCGGTCCCAGGGAATGTGAGGCGACGGGTTCTGAAAGTGGAGGTGCTGTGGCAGTAACTCGTTCTCGAGCGACAGGATGACCTTGATGACACCCGCGATACCCGCGGCTGCTTCCAGGTGTCCGATATTCGTCTTCGCCGAGCCGATCAAGAGTGGCCGATTCGCCTCGCGGCCAACGCCGAACACCGCACCGGCGGCCTGGGCCTCGATCGGATCGCCAAGCGATGTTCCGGTGCCGTGTGCCTCCAGGTATCCGACATCACTGGGTGCGACGCCGGCGCGCTTCAGCGCATCGGCGATAACTCGTTGCTGGGCAACACCGTTCGGCACCGTCAAGCCACCAGATGCGCCGTCCTGGTTGATCGCGCTACCCCGGATCACGGCGCGAATCCGGTCACCGTCGCGGATCGCATCCTCAAGCCGCTTGATGACGATGACGCCGCAACCCTCGCCGCGCACGTAACCGTCTGCGGCCGCATCGAATGTCTTGCATCTCCCGTCGGGCGCGAGCATTTGCGCATGGGAGAAAGTGATCATGGTGGCCGGGGTGAGAAGGACGTTCGCGCCGCCGGCCAGTGCGAGGTCGCATTCTCCCAAGCGCAGCGCTTGGCACGCCTGATGGATTGCCACCAGTGAGGAGCTGCACGCCGTGTCGACGGCGACCGAGGGGCCCTGCAGCCCCAACCGATAGCTGATCCGTCCCGCTGCTGCGGCATTCGACGTCCCGATGGCCAGATAGGCCTCGATCTCGGGGTAAGCCAGCTCGTCGGATGCCATTCCCAGGTAGTCGTGGGTGGCCAAACCCACGAACACGCCGGTGTTGGTGTTGGCCAAAGCCGTTGGCGCGGTGCCCGAATGCTCCACCGCGCGCCACGCCGTCTCCAGCAATAGGCGGTGCTGCGGGTCCATCCACCTGACCTCGCGCGTCGACATGCCGAAGAACGGCGCGTCGAACCCCGTCACGTCGTCGACCAAACCTGCACGGCGGGTCACGACCTTGCCGGGCACGCCGGGTTCAGGGTCGAAGAATTCTTCGACGTCCCAGCGGTCCTTGGACACCTCCGATACCGCGTCACGGCCCTCGCGCAGCACGTCCCAGAACGCGTCGGCATCCGGTGCGCCCGGGAAACGGGCTGCATAGCCGACGATTGCGAAACGCGGGGCTGACTCGATCGGTTGTGGGGCAGAACCCATGCCGTTGTCCCTCCTTGCATCGGCGGTCAGAACGTGACTTTTCGGGACACCTGTCGCGCCCGAGAATCGACTTAACCCCCGACGGACACTATTGCACGCGGACCTGTGCCATGCGCGGCGTCGCGCTCCGGGGTCGGGCCGGCGCGGGCGGCCACCGTCGACCCGAGGGTATGTTGAGCCAGCAACGGGTGATGCTGGCCCCGGAGCCAGCCAATCTGAGAGGACCAAGTTTTGCGCATCGGGAAGATCACGGTGGGTGCACTCGATGAATGGTCGTTGAATGCCGGTTTGGTTACCTCTTGGCATCCCACTGCCGCAGCTCAGGAAACGGCGCGCCGAGCGCCTGTGAGTTCGGTGCCGGTCAGCTACATGCAGCACCAACATCTTCGTAACTACTGCGAACGGACGGCCGAGGGACTGAACTTCTCCCGGCAAATCATCGCGAGCTGTGAGATGGCCGGCCAATGCGATATTTCAGCCATGGATCATGCCGTCAACGCCTACCTGCGTCGGCACGACACGTTCCGCAGCTGGTTCGAACAGTCCGGTGATGGACAGTTCATCCGGCATGCGATCGACGATCCGGCTGAGATTGAATTCGTGCCGATCGATCAGGGCACCATGACGGTTGACGAAATACGCGCTCACGTCGTCGCCATACCGAATCCGTTGGAGTGGGGCTGCTTTACTTTCGGCATAATCCAGAACGAGAGCCACTTTACGTTCTTTGCCGCCATGGATCACGTGCACGGGGATGCGACGTTGATCGGCACGACGATGATGGAAGCCAACGGAATGTATTCGTCGTTGAGCGCAAGCGGCCAGGCCCTTACCCTGCCCGATGCCGGTAGCTTTGACGACTTTTGTGTTCGCGAGCGCGAGTACACGTCTGCATTGACGGTGGATTCGCCGGGGGTACGCACGTGGATTGACTTCGCTGAGAACAACACTGCTGGCTTTCCCGAATTCCCGCTTCCTCTTGGTGACCCGAAGAAGTCGACCAGCAGTGCCATGACCTCCGAAATTCTGATGGACACGCCACAGACCGAACGCTTCGAGTCAGCATGTACGGCGGCCAGTGCGCGCTTCGTCGGCGGCTTGTTCGCCTGTCTCGGCCTCGTGGAGCACGAGTTCACCGGTGCGCTCACGTATTACGGGCTCACTCCGAGGGATTCCCGCACTGCCAGCGACAATTTCATGACTCAGGGTTGGTTTACCGGCTTGATCCCGATCGTTGTCCCGATAGCGGCGACCTCTTTCAGCGACGCGGCATGGGCAGCGCAGACTTCTTTCGATTCGGGCCTGGACATGTCGAGGGTGCCGTATTACCGCGTATTGGAGTTGGCGCCGTGGTTGAACTGGCCACGGGCGAACTTTCCGGTGGCGAACTTCTTTCACGGTGGCGCTGCTCCGCTCAACGGCATTCTCGCCGCCGCCGACATGGGCCTTGCGAACAATATCGGGATCTACCCCGACGACCGGTTCTCATATCAATTGACGATCTACATATTCCGTTACGGGGAGGGCACGGTCATGGCGATGATGCATCCCGACAATCCGGTGGCCCAGAAATCAGTTACCCGCTACATGGAGGCGATGAGGTCGGTGGCCGTGCGGGTCGCTGACAGCGGGCACTGGGGACGCGTCGCATAGCGTGGGGTCATTCCGGGTGAAGGCGAGGGCGAGGTGACGGCGACATGCGGCGGCTAGCCGATCTCGTGGCGCGATGGCCCTGGATGGTGATCGGGGTCTGGATCGTGATGGCGGTCGCCCTGCCGCTGGCGGTCCCGTCGCTCGGCGAGATGGCTCAGAAGCATCCGCTCGCCATCTTGCCAAGCGATGCCCCGTCGAGTGTCACCGCAGCAAAGATGGTCGAGGCGTTTCACGAACCGGGCAACGACGACCTCCTGTTGGTGGCGTTGATCAACGAGAACGGGCTGGGACCCACCGACGAAGCTACCTACCGCAAGCTGGTGGACGCGCTGCACGACGACGTGACAGATGTCGTCTCGGTGCAGGACTTCGTCAATACGCCACAACTGCGAGAGTTCCTGACGAGTCAGGACAAGAAGACCTGGGTGCTGCCGGTGGGCCTCGCGGGTGAGTTGGGCACGCCGCGAGCGTTCGAATCGTTCAACCGGGTGGCCGACGTCGTCAGACACAACGTTGCCGGTAGTTCCCTTACGGTGCACCTCACCGGGCCGGCGGCCACCGTCGCGGACCTCACCGTCGCGGGTGAACAGGATCGGCTACCGATCGAGCTCGCGATCGGGGTCTTGGTTCTCATCGTGCTGTTGTTGGTCTACCGCAACGTGGTCACGATGCTGCTGCCGCTGGTGACGATCGGGTCGTCCCTGGTAATCGCACAGGCAGTGGTGGCGGGCTTCTCCCAGTTGACTGGGGCGGGCATCTCGAACCAGTCGATCGTGTTCCTGAGCGCGATCATGGCAGGCGCGGGAACGGACTACGCGGTCTTTCTCATCAGCCGCTATCACGACTACGTGCGGTCGGGTATGGACTCCGACCAGGCGGTCAAGGCGGCAATGATCTCGATCGGGAAGGTGATCACCGCCTCCGCCACCACGGTGGGGATCACTTTCCTCCTATTGAGCTTCGCCAAGATGGGCGTGTTCAGAACGGTCGGAATCTCGTCGGCGATTGGCATCGGCGTCGCATTCCTGGCCGGAGTGACTCTGCTGCCGGCGATTCTGGTGCTCGCCGGGCCGCGCGGCTGGGTCAAGCCACGGCGCGAACTGACTGCTCGATTCTGGCGACGTTCCGGGATCCGCATCGTGCGCAGGCCGGTGGCGCACCTGGTTGCCAGTCTGCTCGTCCTGGCCATCCTGGCCAGCCTCGCGACGTTCGCCAAATACAACTACGACGATCGAAAGGTCGTGGCGGCGTCGGCGCCGAGTTCGATCGGGTACGCAGCGCTGGAACGCCACTTCCCGATCAATCAGTCCATTCCCGAGTACATCCTCGTTCAGTCGCCGCAGGACCTGCGTACCCCGCGGGCTCTTGCGGATCTGGAGCAGATGGCTTCGCGCGTCGCACAGTTGCCCAACGTCGGTCTGGTCAGCGGCATCACCCGACCCCTTGGAGACGTGCCGCCGGAGTTTCGGGCCACGTATCAGGCCGGGCTCGTCGGCACCCGGCTGGCCGACGGTTCCAACCAGATCGGGCAGCGCACCGGAGACCTCAACCGACTGGCGGCCGGGGCCAACACGCTGGCCGGCAGCCTCGGTGACGTGCGCGCACAGATCAACAAGATCGTGCCGAGTATCCAGAGTCTGGTCACTGAGTTCTCCTCGATGAGGACCCAATACGGTGGAGACAAGCTGGTGCGGGACGTCGACAACGCGGCCAAGCTCGTCGACAGCATCAACGCGCTCGGCAATTCCATGGGCGTGAACTTCACCGCAGGCAAGAACTTCTTCGCCTGGATCGGTCCGGTCCTCATGGCGCTGGACGGCAACGCGATCTGCGACGCCAATCCCTCTTGCAGCGACACCCGCACGCAGTTTCGGAACCTGGTCGACCCGAGTAACGCCGGAAACCTCGACCAGATCAACGACCTCGCGCACCAGTTGCAGGGCTTCGGTGACCGGCAGACGCTCAACACCACGGTGAACAAGCTGAACGGTGCGCTCACCAACGTCGCCAATGCCGTCAACGCGATGGGCCTGAACAAGCCGGGCGGACCGCAGGCGGGCCTGGCCCAGCTGAAGCAGAACGCCGACCGGCTGGCCGGCGGAAGCCAGCAAGTGGCAGGCGGAGTGGACCAACTCATCGATCAGATCAAGCTAGTGGCCTCCGGACTCGACGAGGCATCGGCATTTCTGTTGACGATGAAGGACAACGCCGCGGACCCGTCACAGGCGGGGTTCAACATTCCGCAACAAGTGCTGAATCTGCCGGACTTCCAGAAGGCGGCCAAGGCGTTCATCTCACCAGACGGCCACTCGGTGCGGTACCTGGTTCAAACCAAACTCAACCCGTTCAGCTCCGAGGCGATGGATCAGGTCAACGAGATCAGTGACATCGCTCATGGCGCCCAGCCGAACACCACACTGTCAGACGCGACGATCTCGATGGGCGGGTTCCCCGCCGCGCTGCGGGACACGCGCGACTACTACGAGCACGACATCCGATACATCATCATCGCGACCCTCATCGTCGTCCTGCTGACCCTGATGGCGCTGCTGCGTGCGATCGTCGCACCCCTTTATCTCGTCGGGTCCGTGGTGATTTCCTACTTCGCGGCAATCGGCATCGGCGTGTGTGCGTTCCAATTCATCCTCGGTCAACAGTTGCATTGGAGCGTGCCCCCGTTGGCCTTCGTGGTGCTGGTCGCAGTGGGCGCCGACTACAACATGCTGTTGGTGTCGCGAATGCGGGACGAGTCTGCGCACAGCATGCGATACGGCATCATTCGCACCCTGGGTTCGACGGGCGGGGTGATCACCGCGGCGGGACTGATCTTCGCCGCCTCCATGGGCGGGCTCTTGTTCTCCAGCATCGGTATCGTGATCCAGGGCGGTTTCGTGATCGCCGTGGGAATCCTGCTGGATACCTTCGTGGTCCGCACCATCACGGTGCCCGCCATCGCAGCATTGGTCGGGCGGGCCAACTTTTGGCCGTCAGAAGTCGGCGCGCGGCGGTCGACGCCGCGCGCACCAGCCGAGCAGTCGAGTTAGCGCAGGCCCGCCATGTATGTGAAACTACGAAACGAAACCGAGCGGTCAGGAGTAGGGATGAAGAAACTCCTTACGGTGCTGGTTTGTATCAGTGTCACAGGGTGTTTCGGCGTCGGGAGCGCGACTGCCGATGACTCGCTGGCTCCACGGCCGCCTGCGCCAGGGACGCCAGACCCCGGGACCGCGTACGCCCTTGGCGGCGCCCACGTGCTCGGTATTCCCTACGACGAGTACATCCGTCGCACGGGCGCGGAGTGGTTCCCTGGGATGAAGCGGGTGAAGGTCGACTATCCCGCAGGGCAGGTGCAGGGACATGTCCTGGAGCGTCTGTTTCCCGGCATCGGCCGGGTGGGGGAGGACATCTATCCCGGCATTGGTCTCGACGGCCCCAGTATCGGCGAGTCGATCGACATCGGAGAACCAAACCTCGAGACGGCCATCCGCAGTGGAGGCCACGGGACGGCAATGGGGTTGTCCGAGGGAGCGCTGGTGCTCAACGCCGTGAAGGCGCAGCTGGCAAATGATCCGACCGCTCCGCCGCCAGATCAATTGAGCTTCGCGACGTTTGGCGACCCGATCGCGCAGTCCCCCTTCGGGGAGAGTTTCCTGACCCAGATGTTTCCCGTCGGGAGCGTCGTGCCTGCGATGGACTACCGCATCCCCGCTCCGGTGGAGAGCCAGTACCACACCGATCAGTTCGTCTCTGCCTACGACAGCATCGCCGACTTTCCCGACCGGCCGGACAACCTGTTTGCCCTAGCCAACTCGATCGCCGGCTTGGCTACCGGTCACACCGCGATCGCGTTCACCAACCCGAGCAATGTTCCGCCGCAGAACATCATCACGACGGTCAACTCAAAGGGTGGAACGACGACGACGTACATGGTTCCCGAGCAGCACCTTCCCATCGTGCTGGCGTTCAAGTACCTCGGGTACAAGGAGGACACCCTCAATCAGCTTGACGCGATACTGATGCCGCGGGTGAATGCGGGCTATTCGCGCAACGACGATCCGGCGACTGCACCGGTCCAAGTGGATCCAGTGCACGGCTTCGACCCAATGCAGGTCACCGAAGGGGCCAACGAGGCGACGTTCGGCGGCGGCACCGACCCCATGTCAACGCTTGTCAACGGGGCGATGTCCCTGTTCACAAACGGCGCGCACTAGTAACGGACGTGACGTGACGCCTAGACCTCAATCGACCATTCTCTCGATGCTGCATGGACGCGCCAGTCTGCGTCCCGATGACGTGGCATTCAGCTTCACCGACTACGCACTGGACCCGGCGGGTGTTACCGAGAGTCTCACGTGGGCGCAGGTGTCCCACCGCACGATGAACGTGGCACGCGAGCTCAGCCTTCATGCGTCTGTCGGAGACCGGGCAGTGATCCTGGCTCCGCAGAGTCTTGACTACATTCTGGCTTTCCTGGGATCCATGCAGGCTGGGCTGATCGCAGTGCCGCTCCCCCTGCCGCATCGCGGCTCGAGTCACGAGCGTGTGGGCGCGATCTTTGCCGACACGTCGCCCGCGGTCGTGCTCACCACCTCCGCGGTCGCTGGCGATGTCGGCGATTACGTTGATCAAGCACGCCTGGACGCCGTTCCGAAGATCGTCGAAATCGATTCGATGAATCTGGACGTCGAGCTCGGACCAAGCATCGAGACGGCTGATGTGCCCAGCATCGCGTATTTGCAGTACAGCTCGGGTTCGACCCGGCTGCCAACCGGGGTCATGATCTCGCACCGCAATCTCCAGGTGAATTTCGAGCAGCTGATGCGAATCTATTTTGCGGATTCGCACATCAGCACCACCGGCGCCACTTTCGTGTCGTGGTTGCCCTTCTACCACGACATGGGTTTGGTGCTTGGCATCTGCGCCCCCATCCTGAGCGGCCATCATGGCGCATTGACGAGCCCGGTTGCGTTCTTGGAGAGGCCCTCCAGATGGATGCGAGCACTGGCCGAGAATTCTCACGCCTTTTCGGCGGCGCCCAACTTCGCCTTTGGCCTGGCCGCCCGCAAAACCACCGACGGCGACCTTGCCGGACTCGACCTCGGCGGGGTGCTGGGCATCATCAACGGCGCCGAACGTGTCGACCCGGCCACTTTGGAACGCTTCACGGATCGGTTCGCTCACTTCAACTTTCGGGACCACATGCTGCGTCCTTCCTACGGACTGGCGGAGGCGACCGTCTTCGTCGCGGCCGGCACCTGGAGTGAATCGTCGCAAGCGGCGCACTTCGATGTCGAAGAGCTATCCGTGGGGCGCGTTAAGCGGTGTGCGGCAAGCAGTGGCACGGCACTGGTGAATTACAAAGTGCCGCAATCGCCCACGGTACGGATCGTCGACAGCGACACACGCCGCGAGTGCCCACCGGACTTGGTTGGCGAGATCTGGGTCCATGGCGACAATGTCGCGGCCGGCTACTGGAGCAGGCCACCGGAGGAGCAGCTGTGCTTTGGCGCAACCCTCGTCGACGCTTCGCAGGGCACGCCAGATGGCCCCTGGCTGCGAACCGGTGACCTTGGTTTCATCTCCGAGGGTCAGCTGTTCATCGTCGGCCGTATCAAGGATCTGCTGATCATCCGTGGCCGTAACCACTACCCCGAGGACATCGAGGCGACGGTTCACGAGATCACACGCGGTCGGGTCGCAGCGATATCGGTCTCGCTGGACAGCACCGAGAAGCTGGTCACCGTCATCGAGGTCAAGAAGCAGGGTGATTCCGAGGCGATGAACTGGCTCAGCGGGGTCAAGAGCGACGTCACCTCTGCGATATCCAATGCGCACGGCTTGAACGTCGGGGATCTCGTTCTGGTACCGCCAGGTTCGATTCCCACCACGACTAGCGGCAAGATTCGGCGCGCCGCCTGCGTCGAGCAGTACAGCCAGAATCAATTCAGCCGATTGGACGCCTAAGCCGCCAGCGGCCGGGCTCGACACCTACAGTCCGGCCAACCCCGCTCCGAGCAGCACGCAGCCGACCACGGCCAGCAAGACGGCGACGTCGCGGCGGCGTCGCCTCCGCACCCAGTCCTGCAGTGCCGACATCGTCGCGCGCGTGCGGTCCGGGGCGACGAGGTAGGCGAGCAGCGGGAGTTCCACGAACCCGAATGCCACCACGTTGAACAGCAGCAGGGCGCCGAACTGGGCGGTCGCGGCGGCGCCGGAGGCGACGATGAGTGCCAGCACGGCGAGATAGTCGACGGACGGCAGGGCGATGCCGAGGCCCGCGACCCCCGCGGTCCACAGCGAGCGGTCGTTGAGCAGTCGGCGAGTGCGCGTCGCGAGCGGTCCGGTTCTTCGCTCGACCCGGCCCGCACTTTCGTCGTCGCGGCGACCCCTCAACGCGCTTGCTGCCACTACTGCGGCGTAGCCGAGCAGCACCGCGCCGACCACGATCTGCACCCTTGGCAGGGTGAAATGGGCTGACCCCAGCGCTGGCCGGAGCAGGAACAGCACGACCACGCCCACCGCGATGCCCATCGCGAAGCCGCCTGCGAGGAAGACGAGAAGTTGGAGCAGCGGCCGGGGTCGGTTGATCATCACCACCGTCATCGCGATCCGGAACGGCTCCAGACTCACCGCAACGGCCATCAACAGGAGTGTGATCCACATGATGAGGTGACGGTTTGTCGAGCTTCGCTTAGCCGCGCAGCACGGACAGAAGGGACGGCGCGGGCATGAGCGTCAGGTTACCGCCCCAGTTCGACCGACATCCGGCCGCTTGCATTCACGACGATTGCGACCCTGGCGGGTGCCGGGGTTTCCAGCCATCATGGCGACGTGAGCTCCGTGCGGACCGCCCTGCCCGTGGTCGACCTCCGCGACGATCCCATCGCGTTGCGTCGGCAGCTACGCACGGTCGCCCACGAGGTCGGCTTCTTCTACCTCACCGGCCACGGCGTCTCCGAGGATCTGACTGATCGACTGTTGACCGAGGCACGTCGGCTGTTCGCACTGCCCGACGCCGACAAGGACGCGGTCGCGATGCGCAACAGCCCGCACTTCCGCGGCTACACGCGGCTCGGGGGCGAACTCACCGGTGGCGTCGTCGATTGGCGCGAACAGATCGACATCGGAGCGCAGCGGGCTCCGATCGGAGGTCCTGGCAAGCCCGATTACCTGTGGCTGCAGGGCCCCAACCAGTGGCCGCCTGCGCTGCCCGAGTTGCCTGCCGTGATCGCCGAATGGGACGCCGCGCTGGCCGAGGTCGGGCGAACGTTGTTGCGGCACTGGGCCATATCGCTGGGCAGCCCGGCCGACGTGTTCGACGACGCGTTCGCCGACACCCCTGCGACCTTGATCAAGATCGTCCGTTATCCCGCGCAGGCGGACACCCCGCAGGGCGTCGGCGCACACCGCGACGCGGGCGTGCTGACGCTGCTACTGGCCGAGCCGGGGAGCAGTGGTCTCGAGGTCCGCGGACCCCCCGGGGCGAGCGAAGCGACGGGAAATGGGGCAGGGGAGTGGATCGACGTGGATCCAGTGCCCGGCGCGTTCATCGTCAACATCGGCGAGATGCTCGAGGTCGCCAGCGGCGGATATCTTCGTGCCACAGAACACCGGGTGCGCCTGTCGTCGCATGAGCGCGTCTCGGTGCCCTATTTCTTCAACCCTCGACTCGACGCCGCCATGCCGGTGCTCGAGTTGCCCGACGACCTGGCCGCGCATGCCCGCGGCGTCAGCGTCGATCCGGCCAATGAGCGGATCTTCTCGATCTACGGCCGGAATGCGTGGAAGAGCAGGCTGCGGGCTCATCCTGACGTGGCAGCCCGGCATGGGTACGGGCGGGCGTAGCGGGGTGGGCCATCAAATCTCGTGTGAAGATGGAGTTGATATGAGCGGCATCGAGCTGAGCCCAGCGTCTCTGCGTGAGGCATACGGCCATTTCCCATCGGGAGTCATCGCGATCGCGGCGGAAGTCGACGGCGTCCGCGTCGGGCTCGCCGCGAGCACCTTCGTTCCCGTCTCCCTCGACCCGCCGTTGGTGTCGTTCTGCGTGCAGAACACGTCGACCACGTGGCCCAAGCTCAAGGATCTGCCGTTCCTGGGGATCAGCGTGCTCGGCGAGTCGCACGACGCCGCCGTGAAGTCACTCGCCGCGAAGACGGGCGACCGGTTCGCCGGGCTGGACACCAAGTCGACCGAGCGCGGCGCGCTATTCATCCACGGCACCAGCGTGTGGCTGGAGAGCGCCATCGAGCAGCTCGTCCCGGCAGGCGATCACACCATCGTGGTGCTGCGGGTGCACGAGATCACGGTGCACGACGACGTCGCGCCCATCGTCTTTCACCGCAGCACGTTCCGCCGCCTCGGCAGCTAGCTATAGCTAGGGACCACCCCACCCCGTCCGCGAAATCAACGTTTTGCAGGAAAAGTGCGAGTAGCGGCCTGCAAAACGTTCATCTCGCGGTGTGCCGTGGCTGTCGGGCTAGGACGTCAAGGGCGGGCGCCAAGCTCCTCGCGATAGCCGTCGATGCGCCGCTCGATCTCGGCCGCGTCGGCGGGTCTGCCCTCCTTGCGCGCCAGCTCAGCGCGTGCGGAGAGTTCGCGGATCGCGGTGCGAATGTCGTTGACGCTCTGGGTTTCTCCAGTGCTCATTGGCTGCCCTTCGTCGTTGATTGGCTGCTGCCACGAGAATACCCGCGTTTGGTTCGCGTCCAACCCTCCAACGTGAACTAGCTGGGGCGTTATCTCCGGAAGAGCTTGTTCCCGAGCCACACCACCGGGTCGTACTTGCGGTCGGCGACGCGCTCCTTCATCGGGATCAGCGCGTTGTCGGTGATCTTGATGTGTTCGGGGCAGACCTCGGTACAGCACTTGGTGATGTTGCAGTAGCCAAGGCCGAACTCCTCCTGGGCCATGTCCTTGCGGTCCAGCACGTCCAGCGGATGCATGTCGAGTTCGGCGACGCGCATCAGGTAGCGCGGCCCGGCGAACGCCTGCTTGTTCTCCTCGTGGTCACGCACCACGTGGCAGGTGTTCTGGCACAGGAAGCACTCGATGCACTTGCGGAACTCCTGGGACCGCTCGACGTCCACCTGCTGCATCCGGTAGTCGCCCGGCTGCAGATCCTTCGGCGGCGTGAACGACGGGACCTCGCGCGCCTTGGTGTAGTTGAAGGACACGTCGGTGACGAGGTCGCGCATCACGGGGAACGCGCGCAACGGCGTGATGGTGACGGTCTCGCTCTCGTCGAACGTCGACATTCTGGTCATGCACAGCAGCCGGGGACGGCCGTTGATCTCTGCCGAGCAGGAGCCGCACTTGCCTGCCTTGCAGTTCCATCGCACCGCCAGATCGCCTGCCTGGGTGGCCTGGATCCGGTGGATGATGTCGAGGACGACCTCGCCCTCGTTGACCTCGACGGTGTAGTCCTGCAGTCCACCGCCGGTGTCGTCGCCGCGCCAGACCCGCATGCTCGCTTGATAGGCACCCATCTCAGCTGCTCCGTTCCGGGTGTTCGGCCAGTTCACCGTCGGTGTAGTACTTCTCCAGCTCGGACAGCTCGAAACACCCGAGGAGGTCGGGACGCATGGGCGTCTGCGGCTCGGGAGTGACGGTGACGTCAGGGACGATGGGATCGCCAGCCCCATCGTTTAGGACTGCGCGGCACACCAGCAGGGTGTTGCGCCAGTGGGCGTCCATCTCCGGGTGATCGTCGCGGGTGTGCCCGCCGCGGCTCTCGGTGCGCTGCAGCGCCGCCTTGGCCACGCATTCGCTGACCAGCAGCATGTTGCGCATGTCGATGGCAAGGTGCCAGCCGGGGTTGAAGAAGCGGCCGCCCTCGACGGTGACGTTGTGCACCCGCACCTTGAGCTCTTCGAGCTTGTCGAGTGCCGCCTGGATCTCGTCTTCCTTGCGGATGATGCCGACCAGGTCGTTCATCGACTGCTGCAGCTCGGCGTGCAGCGTGTACGGGTTCTCCGGTTCGGGGTGCTCGTCGAACGGTGACAGCGCCATCGTGGTGGCGGCGTCGACGGCGTGCTCGAGGACCTTCGGCCGTTCCTTGAGACTGACGACGTAGTCGGAGGCACCCATGCCAGCGCGACGGCCGAACACCAGCAGGTCCGACAGCGAGTTGCCGCCGAGCCGGTTGGAGCCGTGCATGCCGCCCGAGCACTCGCCTGCGGCGAACAGGCCGGGTGTGGTTGCGGCGCCGGTGTCGGGATCGACCTCGATGCCACCCATCACGTAGTGGCAGGTCGGGCCGACCTCCATCTCGTCCTTGGTGATGTCGACCTCGGCCAGCTCCATGAACTGGTGGTACATCGATGGCAGCCTGCGCTTGATCTCCTCGACGGGGATGCGCGATGCGATGTCGAGGTAGACGCCACCGTGTGGGCTGCCGCGGCCCGCCTTGACCTCGGAGTTGATGGCGCGGGCCACCTCGTCGCGGGGAAGCAGGTCAGGGGTGCGGCGTGCGGAGTCGTTGTCCTTGAGCCACTGGTCGGCTTCTTCCTCGGTTTCGGCGTACTGGCCCTTGAACACCGAGGGGATGTAGTCGAACATGAAGCGCTTGCCCTCGGAGTTCTTCAGCACACCGCCGTCGCCGCGGACGCCCTCGGTGACGAGGATGCCCTTCACCGACAGCGGCCAGACCATCCCGGTCGGGTGGAACTGGATGAACTCCATGTTGATCAGCGAGGCACCCGCCCGCAGCGCGAGGGCGTGTCCGTCGCCGGTGTACTCCCACGAGTTCGACGACACCTTGAACGACTTGCCGATGCCGCCCGTCGCGAGCACCACTGCCGGTGCCTCGAAGAGGATGAACTTGCCGGTCTCGCGGAAGTAGCCGAGCGCCCCGGCGATCCGGCGCTGCCCTTCCCCCGTCGCTCCGCTCGCCCCCTCATCCAAGACCAACTCGGTGATCGAACACTCGTGGAAGACCTTGATCCGCGCCTCGTAGTCGCCGAGTTCGGCGTTGTCCTCCTGCTGCAGCGAGACGATCTTCTGCTGCATGGTGCGGATGATCTCCAGGCCGGTGCGGTCACCGACGTGGGCCAGCCGCGGGTAGGTGTGGCCACCGAAGTTGCGCTGGCTGATCCTGCCGTCCTTGGTGCGGTCGAAGAGCGCGCCGTAGGTCTCCAGCTCCCAGACCCTGTCCGGGGCTTCCTGCGCGTGCAGTTCGGCCATCCGCCAGTTGTTCAGGAACTTGCCGCCACGCATGGTGTCGGCGAAGTGGATCTGCCAGGTGTCCTTGGCGTTGGCGTTCTTCATGGCGGCCGCGCAGCCGCCTTCTGCCATCACCGTGTGCGCCTTGCCGAACAGTGACTTGGTCACCACGGCGACGCGTAGGCCCCGTTGGCGCGCCTCGATTACCGCTCGAAGCCCTGCGCCGCCGGCACCGATGACGACCACGTCGTATTCGTGCCGCTCGACCTCAACCATCAAACCTCACTCGCCTATCGAAAATACAGTTGTGAATTGACTTGCTAACCAATGAATCTCAGGTCGGAGATGGTGCCGCTGGCGACCAGCATCACGTAGAAGTCGGTGAGCATCAGCGTGCCGAGCGTGATCCACGCATACATCTTGTGTCGGGTGTTGAGCCGGCTCACCTGTCCCCACATCCAGTAGCGGACTGGGTGTTTGGAGAAGTGCTTGAGCCGGCCGCCGACCACGTGGCGGCAGGAGTGGCAGGACAGCGTGTAGATCCACAGCATCACGACGTTGACGACGAGAATGACGTTGCCCAAACCGAATCCGAATCCGGTCGGCGAGTGGAACGCCTCGATCGCGTCGTAGGTGTTGATCAACGAGATGATCCCGGCGATGTAGAAGAAGTACCGGTGCGTGTTCTGGATGATCAGCGGAAGCCGGGTCTCGCCGGTGTACTTCGCGTGCGGCTCGGCGACGGCGCATGCGGTCGGCGACTGCCACACCGAGCGGTAGTAGGCCCCTCGGTAGTAGTAGCAGGTCAACCGGAACAGCAGCAGGAACGGCAGCGACGCAGCGGCATAGGGCAGCCACCACACGTCGGGCAGGATCTGTGGCCAGAAGCCGCTGGCTTCAGGGGTGCAGCCCGTGCTGATGCACGGCGAGTAGAACGGCGTCAGGTAGTGGTATTCCGGGACGAAGTAGTTGTTCTGCAGGAACGCCCGCACCGTCGCGTAGATCACGAACGCGGCGAAGCCGAGGTCGACGATCAGCGGCGACTGCCACCATCGGTCGGTGCGCAGCGTGCGCTGCGGGATCTGGGCACGGCTCGGTGAGAAGACCCCGGTCGCTTTGCGGCCGGCGGTGGGTGCGCTCACTGTTCCCTCTCGATGGTGGTTGTCCCGGAAACGTCTGCCGCGGAGTTAGCCGGCGACGCCCCCGTCGTCGACTTCGCCCCAGAAGGTGGTCTCGTACTGCGTGTCCGGAATCGCGATCTTCTCCCCGGCGTGGTGGTGCTGCGCCGTCCCTCTCGTGATTTCGAGTTCCTCGGCGTCGATGTCGAGCCGATCGATGTCGTTGAGAATGCGCTCGGCATCATTGACGATGCGGCGCATCGCAGGGGTGTCGCCGTAGCGTGAAGCCAGTGACGTCACGCACCGCCGTAAGCCACCGATCAGTTCGTGTAGCTGGGCGAGTTCGGTAGTGGTGGACAAGAGATCGACCTCCTTGGGCTGAAGGGTGTCAGCAATCACAGTACGACAATCGATGCTAGCCACATCGCCAGATCGGCGTGACACAGGTCACGTTCAAGAGTGGAGGTTGACGAGTTGTCCAAGCAGGTTCTTGAGGAGCGGGCCAACGCATTGCTGGCCCTGCACGTACCCGGCGATCCGGTGATTCTGCCGACGATCTGGGACGCGTGGTCGGCAAAGTTGGCCGTTGACGCGGGGTTTGCCGCGCTCACCGTCGGCAGCCATCCAGTGGCCGACTCGGTCGGCAAGGCCGACGGTGAGGGAATGTCGTTCGACGACTTGATCGATCGAGTTGGTCAGATCACCGGCGCGGTCGACGCGCCGATCTCGGTCGACATCGAATCCGGTTACGGCGAGGCGCCGCAGCGGATCATCGAGGGGCTGCTCTCGGTGGGCGCGGTTGGGTTGAACATCGAGGACACCGTGCACAAGGAGGGCAAGCGGCTGCGCGCGCCAGAGGAGCACGCAGCGCTCGTCGGGGAATTGCGCAAGGCGGCCGACGCCGCAGGAGTGCACGTCGTGCTCAACGCCCGAACGGACCTGTTCCTGCGCAACGACGGGGACGACGCGGACCGCGTGGAGCGGGCGGTGGCCCGGTTGAAGCTGGCCGCCGATGCCGGTGCGGACAGCCTCTATCCGGTCGGCCGCCATGACGCGGACACCCTGATGCGCCTGGCCTCCGAGCTGCCGTTGCCGATCAATGCGATCGCGATACCGGATCAGGACGACCCGGCGTCGTTCGGCCCTCTTGGCGTCGGCCGGATCAGCTTCGGCCCGTTCTTCCAGCGCGCGCTCTCGGGGCGGGCAGAGGAGATTCTGGCGCGCTGGAGTTAGCTCGTTTCCCGGCCGTTCGGCTGGCCGGTTTAGCATGCCGCCCGTGAAGGACGAGGACGGGCGGCTGGACTGGCATGACCACCCTGGCGTGATCTGGGCCGCGGGTCTGGCCGCGCTCGCCCTGGTGGGATTGCTGGTGTACGCGGTGATCCGGGTGTCGGGCGGGTCGTCGCTGCTGCCTGGCGACGCGCCGACGGCCACCTCCTATGCCACCACGTCGTCGAGCACGGGTAACTCGACGACCACCAGCTACGCGGTGCCGAGCGTGCAGACCAGTGAGGACACCGGGGCGCCGGTGACGGGCCCGCCGCCGGAGGCGTCGACGGAGGATCGGTCCGGGCCGACGGAGACGACGACGTCCACGACGATCTACAACCCGTACAGCTCGACCACCCCGACCAATGCCGGCCACATCTGACGGCTCACAGCGACCGCCGAGCACGCGTGAGCACACCGTGATGGGCGCTTCACACGACGCGACATGTCGGCAATATCGGCTCCCTAGCCTTCGGCCATGGGTTTTGCGAAGACGGCTGTCCTTGTCGGGCACGGCATGGTCGGCCACCGGTTCGTCGAGGCCTTGCGTTCCCGCGACGACGCTGGCGACTGGCGCGTCGTGGTGCTCGCCGAGGAGGACGACGCCGCCTACGACCGCGTTGGGCTCACCGGCTACACCGAGCATTGGGACCGTGGCCTTCTCGCTCTGCCGGGCAACCGGTATGGGGGCGACGACCTCGTCGAGTTGACGCTGCGCGACCGCGTCACCGACATCGACCGGTCCGCGAAGCACGTGACGACGGCGCAGGGCCGACGCATCTCCTACGACGCGCTGGTGCTGGCTACCGGGTCGTATGCGTTCATCCCGCCCGTGCCCGGCCACGACCTGCAGAACTGCCACGTCTACCGCACGCTGGACGACCTCGACGCGATTCGCGCGGACGCGACCCGTGCCGTGTCGGCAGGCACCGCGGCCGGAGTGGTGATCGGCGGTGGGCTCCTCGGCTTAGAGGCCGCGAATGCGTTGCGCCAGTTCGGCTTGCATGCACACATCGTGGAGCGCGCACCGCGCCTGATGAACCAGCAGCTCGACGAGGCCGGGTCCGCTCTGCTGAGCCGGATGATCGGCGGGCTGGGCATCTCGGTGCACGTCGACGTCGGCACCGACTCGATCGAACGGCTCGGTGACGACGCGGTCAGGGTGCTGCTCGGTGACGGCACGCTCATCGATGCAGGTGTCGTGATCTTCGCCGCAGGTGTCCGGCCGCGCGATGACCTGGCCCGGTCGGCGGGGTTGCCCATTGCCGACCGTGGTGGCGTGCTGACCGACTCATCCTGCGCCACAGTGGATCCCAACGTCTACGCGATAGGCGAGGTGGCGGCGATCGACGGGCGCTGCTATGGGCTGGTCGGGCCTGGGTACACCAGCGCCGAGGTGGTCGCCGACCGGCTGATGGGTGGTGCCGCCGAGTTCGGCGAGGCGGACACGTCGACCAAGCTCAAGCTGCTGGGCGTCGACGTGGCGAGCTTCGGCGATGCGATGGGTAGCACCCCGGATTGCCTCGAGGTGGTGATCAACGACGCGGTCAAGCAGACCTACGCCAAGTTGGTGCTGTCCGACGACGCCGCCACGCTGCTCGGCGGCATCCTGGTGGGCGATGCCTCGGCCTACGGCATGCTGCGGCCGATGGTCGGCGAACTCCTGCCTGGCGACCCGTTGGGGATCATCGCACCGAGCGGAAGTGATTCGGGCGGTGCGCAACTGGGCGTCGGCGCGCTGCCGGGTGCCGCGCAGATCTGTTCGTGCAACAACGTGACCAAGGGCGATGTCACCGATGCGATCGCGGCCGGCTGCGGAGACGTTCCCGCGCTGAAGGCCTGCACCAGGGCGGGCACGTCGTGCGGGTCGTGCGTGCCGCTGCTCAAGCAGCTGCTCGAAGCGGAGGGTGTCGAGCAGTCCAAGGCGTTGTGCGAACACTTCGCGGTGTCGCGTGCGGAGCTCTTCGAGATCATCTCGGCCACCTCGGTGCGCACCTTCTCGGGGCTCATCGCACGTCACGGCACCGGAATGGGTTGCGACATCTGCAAACCCGTCGTCGCGTCGATTCTGGCGTCGACGAGCAGCGACCACATCCTCGACGGCGAGCAGGCCTCCCTGCAGGACTCCAACGACCACTTCCTCGCCAACATCCAGAAGAACGGCAGCTACTCGGTGGTGCCGCGGGTGCCTGGCGGCGACATCACCCCCGAGCAGCTGATCCTCATCGGTGAGATCGCCCGCGACTTCGGCCTGTACACGAAGATCACCGGAGGCCAACGGATCGACATGTTCGGCGCCAGGGTCGACGAGCTACCCGAGATCTGGCGACGCCTGGTCGACGGCGGAATGGAATCCGGCCACGCGTACGGCAAGGCGCTGCGGACCGTGAAGAGTTGCGTCGGCAGCGACTGGTGCCGCTACGGCCAGCAGGATTCCGTGCAGATGGCGATCGATCTCGAACTGCGCTACCGCGGCCTGCGCGCCCCGCACAAGATCAAGATGGGGGTGTCGGGCTGCGCCCGCGAGTGTGCGGAGGCGCGTGGCAAGGACGTCGGCGTGATCGCCACCGAGACCGGCTGGAACCTCTACGTCGGTGGCAACGGTGGCGCGACGCCACGGCACGCCGAGCTGCTGGCCGGTGACCTCGACGACGAGACGCTGGTCCGCTACATCGACCGTTTCCTGATGTTCTACGTCCGCACTGCCGACCGGCTGCAGCGCACCGCGCCGTGGGTGGAACAGCTTGGGCTGGAGCACGTTCGGGAAGTCGTCTGCGACGATTCGCTCGGCCTTGCCGCCGAGTTCGAGGACGCGGTCGCCCGCCACGTCGACGGGTACGCGTGCGAGTGGAAGGGCGTACTGGACGATCCGGACAAGCTGTCGCGCTTCGTGTCGTTCGTCAACGCGCCCGACGTCGCCGACCCCACCGTCGCCTTTACGGAGCGGTCCGGCCGCAAGGTACCGATCGGCATGCCCAAGTTCCGTCCCCTTCAGGAGACCACGTGACCCTTCTCGAGCACCTCGACGACCTCGACCTGCAGGACGACCCGGTCTGGACGACCGCATGCGGCTATGACCGTCTGGTGCCCTGCCGCGGCGTCGGCGTGCTGTTGCCCGATGGCACGCAGGTGGCGCTCTTTCGTCTCGACGACGGATCGCTGCGGGCGGTCGGCAACATCGACCCCTTCTCGGGTGCCGCGGTGATGTCGAGGGGGATAGTCGGAGACCGGTCGGGCCGCGCCTGTGTGCAGACGCCGGTCAAGAAGCAGGCGTTCGCCTTCGACGACGGCCAGTGCCTCGATGATGCCGCGGTGGCGCTGCCCATCTTCCGGACCCGCTTGACCGCCGACGGTGACGTGCAGGTCGCCGCCTAGCGCAGGAGCCGCAAGACCCCGTCGACGATGGCCTCGACGAACTTCTTGTCAACGGTGAGGCCGGCGAACAGACGCCGGTACATCACGGGGCCAGCCAGCTGATCGATGGCCATGTCGACGTCGATATCCGGTTGCAGTTCACCGCCTTTCGCGGCGGCTTCCAGGATCGCCCGAAACCCGGCAGAGCCCGACAGGTAGAGGGTCTCCTTGAGTTCGGCGAATGAGCGATCGAATGGCGCGCGCTCCAGCACTGCGCGCATGGTCCGTTCGCTCGCCGGGTCGTAGAGCAGGCGTCGCAATCCGTTCAGTTCACTGATCAAGTCGGCGCGCACGTCTCCGGTTCGTGTGGTCCTGGCCTGGCCGATCCGCTCGACGATCGCGTCGTGGATGAGCGCTGCGACATCGGGCCAGTGCCGGTACAGCGTGGTGCGGCCGACTCCGCTGCGGCCTGCGACGGCGACGTGGGTAACGCCGGTCCAGCCTTGCTCGGCGAGGAGTTCTCGGACTGCGGTCAGGGCGGCCTCTTGGCTCCTCAGCACCCGTGGGTCGGGGCCACGATCGTCGCTCACTGAAACGGGTCCTCCGCGATGGGGTGGGGATCACATCTTGTGGAACATCTTGCACCAAAGTCAACTGTGGTACACACTGTTCTATAGATATGGAACAGAATGTTTCACAAACTGAGCGAGGGGAAGACCGTCATGGACCGTCCGGACGTCACGATGATGCTGGTGGCACACAACGCTTTCCGACGCGATCTGGCCCGAATGCAGGCGGCGGCGTCGCGGGTAGACGATCCGGTCACCCGCAAGGCACTGCGCGCCGGCTGGGCGAGGTTCAGTCAGTACCTGACCATCCATCACGTCGCCGAAGACCACACGCTGTGGCCGCCGATGCGGGCGAAGCTCCGCGATCGGATCGACGAGACGCGCTTGCTCGACGCGATGGCCGACGAGCATTCCCAGCTCGACCCCGTGCTGCACGACATCGACGACAACCTGACGCAGGGATCTGCCCCACGCCTGGTCGTCCTGTTCGGCGCTCTCGCCGACCTCTTGGCCGGGCACCTCGAGCACGAGGAGGCCGACGCATTGCCGCTCGTACGGGAGACGCTCACCGCAGCGGAGTGGAAGGCGTTCGGCGACGACCAGCGGCGCCGTGTCGGCGTGAGCGGCGCGGGCTGGTTCTTCCCGTGGCTGCTCGACGGCACGTCGCCTGACGTTCAAGCGACGGTATTGGCCATCGTCCCGGCGCCGCTGCGGGTGGTCTACCGACTGATCTGGGAGCCACGGTATCGGCGTCGATCGCCGTGGCATCTCACGCCCAGCAACCCACTCGTACAGGAGGATTCATGAAGACCATGCTGATGAGCACCGCGGCCATCCCGGTGACTCCCGAAGAACGCAGTTCGCGTCGCCCGGTAGCGCGCGACGTCGAGCTCTACCAACGCATGCTGCGCAAGTACGAGCAGACGGCACGGCTGGCCGACGAACTCGGCTTCGACGGTCTCGGTAGTACCGAACACCATCTGCAAACCGAAGGCGGGGAGTCGATGCCGAATCCCCTTCTGCTCTATGCCAAGTTGGCGGCGGTTACCTCTCGGCTTCAGTTCATGCCCATGTCGGTCGTCGTGACGTCGCACGATCCGATCAGGGTTGCCGAGGACCTTGCCCTGTTCACGCACATGTTCCCTGGCCGGTTGGCCGGTGTTCAGTTCGCCCGCGGCTATCAGACCCGCTGGATGCAGACCTTGACCCAGTCCGAAAACGTCGTCGCCCTGAACCCGTTGTCCGATCAGCGAAATCGCGACAGGTTCAACGACTACCTATCGGTCATCGAGAAGGCGTGGACAGAGGATTCCTTCAACCACCACGGCGAGTTCTACCAAGCGCCCTACCCGGCCGACGGGATCCGTGACTGGCCGCTCGCCGGCTGGACGCGCGCCTACGGTGGGCCCGGGGAGGTCGACGCCGACGGTACGGTCCGCGAGATCGGCGTCGTGCCGAAACCGCTGCACCAGCCAAGGGTCTTCATTCCGAACACGTTCTCGCCGCAGACGGCGATCGACTCCGCCCGACACGGACGCACCCTGGTCTTCGCGGCGGGAAGCCGCGAGCGGGCGCGCGCCACCGCCGAGCTCTACCGCCACACCGCGCGCGACGCGGGCCGAGATCTGCGTCTGGGCCAGAACTTCGGAGTCCTCGCGAAGATCGCCTTCGGCGACACCTACGACGACGCGTTCGACTACGCCGTCCGAACCTACGGCTTCTGGTACCAGAACTTCTTCCAGAAGTTTCGGTTCACCGAGGTGTTCCGCACCGAAGCCGACGACCCCAACGCACCATTCGACCTCGGTGATGCACGGGCGTTGACACAACGGATGATCGACAGCGGCCATCTGCTGTGCGGCACTGCCGACCAGGTCCGCGAGCAAATCACGGAGGTGGCGAGCGTCTACGGTGGCGGTGCTCTCGAGTGGTTGATCTACGAGACCTGGGGCCAGTCACTGCCCGACGACGAGGACGGCGACGTCCACCGCTACCAGCTGAGCACCTACGCCAAGGAGGTCATACCGGCGTTCCGGTGACCGCTACAGCGCGCGCAGCAGTCGCTTCTCTGCGGGCTGGCAATCGACGTCGACGACGTCGTCACGGATCGAGGTGTTCCACAACTCGACCGTCTGCACCAGCCAGTAGGCGCCGAACTCGGCGATCAGCGCCACCTCGACGACGAGCACCGCGTGGTTGAAACCGTCGAGGACCAGGTGCGTCGTCACCGCAGCGACCAGCGTCAGCGCCATCGCCAGCGAGATCACCTGGTAGACACGGTGATACGTCCGCGTGTTCGGGCACTTGTCCTCGTCCTGCCGCCCGGCGAGGAACGCGTTGATCAGCACCGTGACGATGAACGAGACGAACATCGTCACTGCAGCCATTCCGTGTGCGTTCGCCACTAACCACTGCGGAGCGAAGATGAGCGTCAGCAGGCCGACCGCGAGGACGGCCCGCTGGATCCACGTGGCGACCTCGCCGAGCGGGCTGCGGGTGCGCCCGGTCCTGGTGCGGCGGTACATCCACCACGACGCGACGCGGGCCAGCACCAGCGCGATGACGAGCGCCCACACGTTGTCGACGACCGCGTCGTCGGTCAGGGCGCCGACCGGAAGGGCGGATTCACCGCACAGCAGCACCGGCCGCGACGTCGGCACGAACGCGACGACGAACGCCAGGATCCCCGCCAGATTCAGCAGGATGTCCTCGGTGTCCCTGCTGCCCTTGTAGACGATCAGGAGTGTGCCGATCGCGCAGATCGCGCCGATGAACACACCGTGCGCCGAGGTGAAGTAGTACGCGCTGATGGACGTCTGCCAGCAGGTCGCGCCCGCGCGCTCGATGATCAGCGCCGCGGCGAGCAGTACCAGCATGACCGGGATGCCGCCGCGCAGATACCGGTAGGTGTCCAAGGCGGTGTCGCGGTCCATGCCGCCATTCTGCGCTCAGGCGGCGACAGGCAGCCGGGCTCGCCGGAACCGGCTTGCGACGAGCCGCACGACTCCGGGATGAGTGCCCAGCGGGTCGGTCACGACGTCGGCGCCGGAAGCCCGCAGTCGATCTTGAAACAGCCCGTCAGCCAACAGATATGACGCCACGACCACCCGGCGCGCGCCGCGGGACCGCAGACGGTCGACGACGTCGGCAACACGGGGTTCCCCGGTGGCCGCGTAGGCCATTTCGACCCGGCGTCCGATCGCGGCCGACAACAGTGCGGCGGTCACGCGGAGGTCGCGCAGTGCACAGGGATCCGAGGTGCCCGCCGAGGCCATGACCACGGAATCAGAAGGTCGCCAACCAGATTCCACCAGGCGGTCGGTCATCACGCGCACCAGCTGTGCGGACGGGCCGAGTGGATCGGTGACGATGACGTCGGGGTGACGGCTGGCGGCGACGTGCGCTGGGATGTCGGTGCGCACGTGATATCCGCTTGCGAGGAACGCGGGGACGAGCACGGAGGGGCCGGGCACTGCACGCAGCACGTCGGCAGGCGTCGGCCCGAGAACGTCGACGAACGCGGTGCGGACCGGGACGCCGAGCACGTCGCCTACCCGTTCGGCGAGATCGCCGATCATCGTCACGCCGTGGGCCTTGCGGGTGCCATGCGCGACCAGAATGGGATTCACGCCACGCCCGCGGGGAACTCGTCGACGGCCAGTCGGTACCCGCGCTTCACCACGGTCGACACGATCTGCTTGTCGCCCAACGCCGTTCGCAGCCGCAGCACGGCGGTCTCGACGGCATGCGTGTCCGTGCCGCACCCCGGTAGCGCGTTGAGCAGGTCGCGGCGGGCCACCACGGTGCCGGGCCGATGGGCCAGCGCGCGGATGGTCGCCATGCCCGCTGGCGAGAGTTCCTTGACCACGCCATCGACAAGCACGCAGGTGCCCCGGATCTCCAGCACGTGGCCTGCCACCTTCACGGTCCGCGACTGCAGCAGCGGGAGCTCGTCGGTGATGTGGCGGGCCAATGCGCCAAGCCGCATCCGCTCCGGCGCGGACGTCGGCACCCCGAGACGCACGAGCGGCCGGGCGGTCACCGGCCCGACGCACATGGCGTGGACGTCGGTCCGCAACGCCGAGAGCACCCGGTCTTCGAGGCCCAGTTCGACGGCACGCATGAGCATCGCCGCAACGGCAGGAGCGGAGGTGAAGCTGACGGCGTCGAACTTGCGCTCGGCGATGCCAGCCACCAGCTGGTCGAAGGCGCCGTGGCGGGGTGCGGGATGCCAGCGGTAGACACGGATGGGCACCACCTCGGCGCCCGCCGCACGCAGCTCGTCGAGGAACTCGGGGTAGGGGTCCCAGTCGTCGGTGGCGCCGTGCAACTGCACCGCGATCCGCAGCCCGTTGATGCCCCCTTCGACCAGATAGTGGACGACCTCACGGGAGGACTCCGATTCGGGTGACCACTCCTCGGGCAGCCCGGCCGCCCGCAACGCGCCGGTGGCCTTCGGCCCCCTCGAGACGACCCTGGCCTTGCTCAGTCCCTCGATCAGGTCATTGGCCAGCCCCCAGCCGTCGGCGGCGGCGATCCAGCCGCGCAGGCCGATGCCCGTGGTCGCAATCACCACGTCCGGCGGTGCCGCGATCAAGGCCTTGGTGTGCTGGTGTAGCTCGTCGTCGTCGGGCAGCGGGACCATGGCGATGGCTGCGGCGCTGGTCACGGTGGCGCCGCGGCGTTGGAGTAGCGCGCTCAGTTCCTCGGCGCGTCGTGCGGAGGTCACCGCCACACGGAAACCGGTGAGCGGTGCCCAGGTGGGCTCGGCCATACCCAACAGTGAATGCACCGCGTGTTTCCGAGCGATTACCCGGCCGTTGCCGGGCCATGTCGCGGGTGAACGGACACGAGAACTTCCCCTCACTGCTGAGGCGGTGGGTCTGTGAACTCTTAGTCGGTCACCAGACGTCGCCGTCACGCCAGTCGCAGGTGATCTCGGCCGTGGTGTCGAGCACCATGCCGTGCGGCAAGCCGACGGGCATCACGAACAACGACCGGTCGTCGTCCGACGTGCGGGTCACCCCCGCGGGAGCCAGCACGGACGTCGTGCCAAGCCACGGCAGCCAGCCACGCGCGACGTACAGAGGCCTGCCCGCCTCCGAGGCGCTGAGCGCGCCCAGTTGATACGCGCCACGCAGCACCTGCTCGAGCGCGTCCATCACGGCCATCGCCAGACCCTGACCGCGCGCGTCCTCGCGCACGGCGACCGCTTCGAGGTAGCCACAGCGCAGCGCGGTGTCACGAAAGATCATTCGGCGCTGCACGACGGCGCCGTGCGCAAGCAGGGCTCCGTGCTGGCAGATCAGGGCGTGCATGCCCCCGAGCGCGTGTTCCCAGTCGTCGTTGGTGAAGTCGATTTCGCCGTCGCCGAACGCTTCGATGACCATCCGCCGGGCACCCTCACGGGTCTCGGCGTCGAGGTCTGCGGTGTGGACCAGGCGCGCGGTCAATACCCCGCGCACGCGAGGAGCACCATGTACCTCTGCGATCACACCTAAGTTCCTACCAGGGTGAGCCGACCCGTGTCGTGCTCAGTTCACATTCGGGCGGCGCGGCCGCGACCAGTGCAGCCGAACGTGCTGGCCGGGGCGGATCTGGGCGATCTTGTCGATGTCCGCGTCGGCCACCACACCGATCACCGGATAGCCGCCGGTGACGGGATGATCGGGGCCCAGAATCACCGGTAACCCGTTGGGCGGCACTTGTATTGCACCGCGGGTGGCGCCCTCGCTGGGAAGCTGGCGGTCGGGCCACCGGTACTGCAGTGGCCGGCCCGCAAGTCGCATGCCGACCCGGTCACTGCGGTCGGTGGCGATCCAGTCGGTGTGCACGAGCGCGTCCGGGTCGGTGAACCAGTCGTCGCGCGGGCCGGGCACCACCAGCACCTCGAGCAGGTCGTCGGCGATCGAGGCCACCGGCGCCTGATCCAGTTCGGGGAAGTCGTCGGTGTGATCGCCCACGTTCAGCACGTCGCCGGCCTGCAGGGGTTGCGGGCCGATCGCCGACATCACGTCATAGCTGCGCGAGCCGAGCACCGGTGCCACCTCGATGCCGCCACGGACCGCCAGATAGCTGCGCAGGCCGGAATTCGGTGACCCCAGCGAGATCACCTGGCCGTCGTGGGCATAGTGAATGCTGTTGGTGCCGAAGGGAACTCCGTTGACCGAGGGATTGGCGTCGGCACCCGTGACGGCGATCGCCACGTCGTCCCCGTGCACCCGCGCGGAGAAGCCGCCGAACATCACCTCGATGGTGGCGCGGTCGTTGGGGTTGGCGACGAGACGGTTGGCCAGGGTGTGGGAGCGGCGGTCGGCTGCCCCGGAGCGGGTCACACCCATGTGTGCGAGGCCGGGCCTGCCGAGGTCCTCGAGCAGGGCCAGCGGTCCGGTCTTGATGATTTCGAGCGTGCTCATCGGTGACCTCCTAACCGATCGCGCGGAAGCGGACCCACGAGCCGGGGGTCAGCAGTGCGGGTGGATCTCGGTCGATGTCCCACATCACGGCGTCGGTGTGCCCGATCAGCTGCCAGCCGCCGGGTGACTCGCGGGGGTACACGCTGCTGAACTCGCCGGCAAGGGCCACCGAGCCGGCCGGTACCCGGGTGCGTGGATCCGCGCGGCGCGGGACGTTCAGGCGCTCGTCACCGCCGACGAGGTACGCGAAACCCGGTGCGAAGCCGCCGAATCCAACGCGCATCGGGGCTGCAGTGTGCGCGGCCACCACCTCGTCAGGAGTGAGGCCGGACAGTCGGGCCACCTCTTCGAGGTCGGCCCCGTCATAGGTGACGTCGATCTCGACGTCGGCCCGTTGGTCGATCGGTGCGGTGGCGTCATCGACCGCGACCTGCTCGATCCGCAACTTGGAGAGCCGCAGCCGGGTCGGCTCCTGGTATCGCGGGCCAGCCAGCTTGAGCAGCACGGTCCTGGACGCGGGCACGATGTCGAGCACGCCGAGCAGATCGGCCTCGCGCAAGGCGCCGTTCCATGCCAGCACTTCGGCAGTGCTCTCGAACTCGAGCAGCAGCCCTTGGTCTCCGTAGTCATGAACGGTGCCCAGCGACATCACGTCCATCGATTCCGCGGTCACGGTCATCCTCATAAGCTACCCACGAGTAGGTAACTTCATACCAAGCTTTAACACCTCGCCAGAGGAGCCTTAGCAAAGGCTCATACGGCGAGCTGGTAAGTCGGTTCGTTTCGCTTGATGTAGGCGATCACGCGGTAGGTGATGGGCAGCATCACCACTTCGACGGCCGTCTTGTAGAACCAGCCCTGCGCGGTGTAGATGACGAAGATCTTGAAGCTGTCGATGCCGATCGCGTTGGCCGCGATGCTGCAGAACACCAGTGTGTCGCCGAGTTGGCCGGCGAAGGTCGAGCCGACCAGCCGGGCCCACAAGTGCTTCTCCTTGGTGCGCTCCTTGATAGCGACGACAACCCAGGCGTTGATGGTCTGGCCGACGATGAACCCGGCCAGCCCCGCGATGATCAGCTGCGTATAGGCGTGCACGACGTTCTCGAGCGCCGCTTGGTTGGGGTAGAAGTCGGCAGCCGGGAGGTAGATCGTCACCCAGAACGCGGCCGCGGCCAGGACGTTCATCGAGAATCCCAGCACGATCGCGCGACGGGCGGCCTTGAACCCGTACACCTCGGAGAGCACGTCGCCGATCACGTAGGTCAACGGAAACACGATGAAGCCGCCGTCGGTGACGATCGGGCCGAACGCGACGCCCTTGGTGGCGGTCACATTCGAGATGATCACCAACGCCGTGAAGACCGCGACGAGGATCGGATAGTAGGCGGATCCGACCTTGGCGAAGGTGGGCCGATCTCCGTCGACGAGTTCTGTCACCCGGTCATCTTCTCAGGTGAGCACCTTGGCGATCAGCTGTGGCAGTTGGTCGGCCACCACGGCGTAGGACAGCACGCTGGCGAAGGCTATCGCCCCCGCCAAATCCTTGCCCGTGAGGACGTTGCGGTTGGTCTTCGTCGCCTTCAACTGGGCGAACGTCGGATCGGCCAGCAGGGCGGCTTGTTCCTCGTCGCTCTCGGTGGTCCAGATCAGCACGTCGGCCTCGTCGAGCATCGACGCGGCGTGATCGCGCGGGACCAGTGCCTCGTTGGCCTTGACGTACTTGTCGATGCCGTCGGGTATGACGAACCCCATCTGGGCCAGGAAGTCGGTACGCCAACCCGCAGGAGTGATCTGGGCGACGTCCCCGGCGAAATTGCCACGCACCAGGAACACCTTCTTGCCGCTGAACGAGGGGTTGTCCTTGCCCGCCTTGACGAACCGATCGTCGACACCCGAGATGAGCGCGCCCATCTCGGCGTCCTTGAACACCGCCTGGCCGATCGTGGTGGCCTGGCCCCTCCACGGTTCGAAGAAGGCGTCCTCACCGGACTGGGCGATGGTCGGGGCGATCGCCGTCAGCTTGGCGTAGGTGTCGGCGTCGAGGCCTGAGTTGGTCGCGACGATGAGATCGGGCTTGCACGTGGCGATTTGGTCGATCTGGATACCGTTGGACAGGTCGAGCACGACCGGCCGCGCGGTGCCCAGTTTGGGCTGCGCCCACGGCCACACGCCGAACGGTTGATCGCCGAACCAGGTCGTCACGGCGACCGGCACCACGCCTACTGCAAGCAGGTCGTCCTGGTCGGTGTAGCCGGCGCTCACCACGCGCTTGGGCGGGCCGGGGATCTTGGTCTCGCCGAAGGCGTGCCTGATGGTGACGGAGCCGTCCTTGGCTACCACGCCGGGCTTCTCCGAATTGCAGGCAGCGGCAGTGACCGCGAGGCCCGCGGTCATCGCAAGGAAACTCCGCCTGGACCACGTTGAGCGCACGCGGCCGAGCGTAACCGCTAACCCAGAGTGAAGCTGCCGAACAACACCGCGGCCAGGCCGAGCGCGACCACGATGTTCACCACGGTGGCCGACGCAAACAGCGCGATCGGTCGCCAGCCCGCCTCACGAAGGCCCTTCAGGCTGAACTCGAGGCCGATCGAGACGAACGCGAAGATCAGGAACCAGGTGCGCAGGTCGTTGACGGTGGCGATGGCGTTCTTGTCGCCGCCCCACTGCAGGTACAGGGTGCCGATCACCGACGCAGCGATGAAGCCGAGCACGAACTTCGGAAAGCGCTGCCAGAACTGCCCGATGGATGGCCGGGCTTCTTCGGCGGACTTGCGTTCGATCTTCAACGCGAAGTAGGCGGTAAGGGCGATCGCCACGACGCCGATCAACGCGTTCTGCGTGGTCTTGACGATGGTGGCGATCTGCAGTGCGTCTTCCCCTGCGAGTGCACCGGCCGCCGCGACGGCCGCGGTGGTGTCGATGTTGCCGCCGATCCAGGCACCGGCCACGGCATCGGAGAGGTGCAACACGTCAGAAAGCCACGGCAACAAGAAGATCGACGGTAACGCGAAGGCGATCACCAGGGAGGCGGCATACGCCAGCTGTTCGCGTTTGGCCTGCACTGCGCCCGCGGCGGCGATGGCGGCGCTGACCCCGCAGATCGACACCGCGGAGGCGAGCAGGGCGCGCAGCTTGTCGTCGAGGCCAAGCCTGCCGCCTAGCCACCAGGTGAAGCCGAACACGATGGAGATCAACAGCAGCGCTTGGATGATCGCGGGTCCTGCGGCGGTGACGAGCACCTTGAGGTTGATCGATGCGCCCAGGAGAACCAGGCCGGTCTTGATGAAGAACTCGGTGCGGAAGCCGTGTGAGAGCGCGTCGCGCACGGCCAGTTTGGTCAGTATCGCGTTGCCGATCAGCCCCAATGCGATTGCGTAGATGGGGAATTCGATCGAATTTGCCACCTTGGCGAACGGTGTGCCCGCCGCCCAGTGCGGTACCTGGGTTTCTAGGAAGCGGGTTGCAGAACCAAGAACGAGGACGACGAGGACACCCGCGATCGCGTAACCCAGTACGGGTCGCGTGGTCGCGGGGTGTTCCTCGGCGTCCTCGGTGGTCGTCTGTTCGGTCATGGGATCACGCCGCCCGGTAGGGCGCCGGCGAGCACGAACGCCAACAGTGCCAGGCCGACGATGACGGCGAGCCAATCCTCGTTCATCGGCCGCACGCTACCGACGGGCGCGAGCGGTAGCCCCGGTTGCGATCAGCGCGAACACAATCCTGAGCGAGCACTGCGGATGTCCTGTGACGGGAACACCGATCGATCGCGCCAAGGGTGATGTTCGTAGCAGTTCGGGTCCGGGTACCAGTGAACAGACGTACACCGAAACGTTCGCCATACCGCACCAGAGCGGAGCTGCAGAATGGGTTCGAAACTCAAGAGTCTGACTCGATGGAGCGTCGCGCCTGCCAGACACGTCGAGACGGCGCTGACTCCGAAGGTCAACGTTCTGCGGGGTCTGGCCGCCCGCGCCACGACGCCGCTGCTGCCGGACGACTACCTCAAGCTGCTCCACCCGTTGTGGACGGCGCGGGAACTCCGAGGCGAAGTGGTGGGCGTTCGGACCGAGACGGCGGATTCCGCGACCGTCACGATCAAAACCGGGGTGGGGCTTCTCGGCCGACTACCAACCGGGGCAGTACGTGGGAATCGGCCTGCGCGTCGACGGCCGTTGGCATTGGCGCTCGTACTCGCTCACCTCGATTCCCCTGCGGGACAACAAGCTCCTGACGATCACCGTCAAGGCGACGCCAGAAGGCTTCCTGTCCACACACCTGGTCAACGGCGTAAAGCCGGGAACGATCGTCCGGCTCGCCGCACCCAAGGGAGACTTCGCGCTGCCGGACCCGCCGCCACCGAAGGTCCTGTTCGTCAGCGCGGGCAGCGGCATCACCCCGCTCATGGCGATGCTGCGCTCGTTGAAGGCACGCGGGCAGCGACCGGACATCGTGCACGTTCACTCCGCTCCATCGGCGGATTCGGTGATCTTCCACGACGAGGTCCGCGAATTGGAGACGACGCAGCCCGGCTACCGACTGCATCTTCAGCTGACCGAGCAGGACGGCAAGGTCGAGTTCGAACGCATCGATCGCCTGGTATCGGACTGGAGACATCGACAAACGTGGGCGTGCGGTCCCACTCCCATGCTGAACGCGGTCGAAGCGGTATGGGACGCCGCCGGGCGGCGGGACGACCTGCACACCGAGCGGTTCGCCATTGCGCGCACCGACAAGGGTGGCGAGGGTGGCACGGTCACCTTTGAGATCTCGGACAAGACCATCGACATCGACGGTGCCACTTCGCTTCTGGAAGCCGGAGAGAAGGTCGGGATTCAGATGCCGTTCGGCTGTCGGATGAGCATCTGCCAAACCTGCGTGCTGCCTCTGGAATCCGGCTACGTCCGCGACTTCCGCTCAGGAGACGAGCACGGCGCGGGCGACCGCATCAACACATGCATCTCCACCGCATCCGGAGACTGCACCTTGAAGATCTAAGAGGAAGGACGACACATGGCCATCACCGACATCAAGCGGTACGCACACCTCACCGCCGAGGACGTCGAATCCTTGGCGGGCGAGCTCGATGCCATCCGCGCCGACATCGAGGAATCCCGCGGCGAGCGCGACGCCCGCTACATCCGCCGGTCCATCCAGCTGCAGCGTGGACTGGCCGCGGCCGGTCGGATCGCCCTCTTCGCCAGCCGGAACAAGGTGGCCTGGGTTGCAGGGACGGCCATGCTGGGCACCGCCAAGATCATCGAGAACATGGAACTCGGACACAACATCACCCACGGGCAGTGGGATTGGATGAATGACCCCGAGATCCACTCCACGGAGTGGGAGTGGGACACCACCTCACCGAGTGTGCACTGGAAGAAGTCGCACAACTTCATCCACCACAAGTACACCAACATCGTCGGCATGGACGACGACATCGGTTACGGCATCATGCGTCTCACCCGCGACCAACGGTGGGAGAAGTGGATGATCGGCAACCCCGTCTACAACCTGTTGCTCGGCACACTCTTCGAATGGGGCGTCGCCGCACACGGACTGGACGACGAAGTACCGCAGGGGCGAGAAGTCCATGGCCGAGGTTCGCAAGGACCTGCGGATCATCGGGAAGAAGGTCGGCAAGCAGGTCGGCAAGGACTACCTCGTCTTCCCGGCATTGACCGGGAAGGCCTGGAAGCACACGCTTGGCGCAAACGCGGTCGCCAATCTGATTCGAAACTATTGGTCGTACATGGCCAACTTCTGCGGACACTTCCCGGATGGCGCAGAGAAATTCACAAGGGAAGAGTTCGACAGCGAAGCCCATGCGGAGTGGTACCTACGACAGATGCTGGGATCGGCCAACTTTCACGCCGGACCACTGATGGCATTCATGAGCGGCAATCTGTGCTACCAGATCGAGCACCATCTGTTCCCCGACCTGCCGAGCAACCGCTATGCGGAGATCGGCGTCCGGGTGCGGGCGTTGTGCGACAAATACGACCTGCCGTACACGACGGGATCACTTGGTAGCCAGTACATGCAGTCGTTCTGGGCGATTCTCAAGCTGGCCCTGCCCAACAAGCTGCTCAAGGCCAGCTCCGACGATGCGCCCGAGACGCACTCGGAACTGAAGTTCCGCATCTATGACGGAATGCGGGAGAGCTTCGGAGTCGACCCGGCCACCGGTAGGCGACGTGGTCTCCGTACCGCGATCCGCGAGGTGCAGAACGGCGCGATGGCCACCGCCTGAGCGTCAGGTCAGCGCGTCGTAATCGTTGATACGGCTGCGGATCTCGTCACGCGCACGGCTCACCGACTCGCCGATGCGGCCGCGGGCGGCGTCTGCCACGGCGCCGACCTCGTGGCGCTCGCGGCTGAAGACCTCCCGCAGGTCGCCGCCCTGCGTGGCCGACGTGGCGAGCGTGAACGCGGCGTTGAGCGCCGATGCCGTGACGGTGCCCTGAGCGCGCACGACGGTTTCGGCGACGTCGGCGGCCCCGACGACGACGGCGTTGGGCAGGGTGGCCTGGTTGCCGACGTACTCGCCGACCGCGCTGCGAACCCGGCCACCTGCGCCGGTGACGACCTCGCGGACGGAGGTACCGGTGCGGGCGAAGGCCGTCGGCAGCGTTGCGCCCCCACGGATCTCGCCGACGACGCCGGCCGGCGCCTGAGCGAGGGCGACCGTCACGTCGGTGGCAGCGTCGACGAGCTGGGTGCTCAGACCCTGGCCTGCGACGAGCTGGCGCTCAAGGACGTGGCGGATGACGATGCTGCGAGTCGATTCGCGCTCTCCGCCGTCGATCTCTGCACGGTCGTCGTCGGTGTTGACGACCTCGACGACGGTGACCTCGGTCGGCTCGGAACGGACCTCCTCCGCGGCCTGGGCTTCATCGATGGTGGTCTCTGGATCGATGGCCGCTTCTTGATCGATGGTGGTGTCTTGGTCTGGCATCAGGGGTCCTCCGTCGCAGTGTTGGAACTCCAGTCAGTCCACACCGCCCGACCGACTCGCAGCCGGCGGGCAGGACAAGCGCGGATGAACCGCTCGTTTACCAACGCCAACGCCCCCGGTCACCGATGACCGGGGGCGCGGTGTCGAGGTGGGGACTCAGACGCCGACGATCTCCTGCGCAAGGGCAGCGATGCGGGTCTGAGCGGCCGAGACGATGCCGTGGCGATCCTTGTTGGCCTCTTCGTAGGCGATGATCGCGCGGATATCGGCAGGAGCCTCAAGCTCCCTCACCGCCGCGACCGCTTGGTTCACGTTGAGGTCG
Source organism: Mycobacterium sp. AZCC_0083 (assembly GCF_014202335.1). Taxonomy (GTDB): domain Bacteria; phylum Actinomycetota; class Actinomycetes; order Mycobacteriales; family Mycobacteriaceae; genus Mycobacterium. The sequence goes on from NZ_JACHGP010000006.1 coordinate 326,872, forward strand.
TCGTACTCGGTGATCGGCAGCTCGTCGACCCCGAGTGCGCCGGTTGCGGTGCGCACCGAGTGAATTGCGTCCGCGGCGTCGTCGGCACCTTCCTGTCGGGAAGTGGTTTCGGCGGCGTCCAAGGCGGCGTCGCGCGACGCGGTCATGGTCTTTACGGCCACGCCGCCGGCATGGGCTCCGCGGCTGAACAGCTCACTGACGGCCGGGGGAGCCGAGCGGACGGTTTCGAAGGCCCGGTCCAATCGGCGAGCGGACCACGTCACGGGGAGGTTGACCAGCTTGACCGCAGTACCCGCTGCAACCTGAAGGGGTGTGCGCCGCAGTGCGGCCGGGCCGCCGAGGGCGTCCTCGGCCAGCACGATGGTCCACCAGTCGACCGTGGCCGAGTGCGCGGTGATCAATCGGGTCGCCAGCTTCTCGACGTCGATGTTGCCGGCGGAAACGGCCAGAGCCTTCAGGTAGCGGGCGCGGTCGAGCAGTTGGTGCTCGAGCACCAGGTCTCCGAGCAGCGCCTCGTCGAACGGCTGGGCTTGCTCGGTGAGGGCCTTGACCGCCGCGGCGAGGCGGCCGATGAACGGCCCGATCACGTCGGGGAAGCCGCCAAGTTCGCGGATGGCCGATTCTATGGACTCCGCGCGGTCGCGCGCGTTGGAGGCGTTCTCGGTGAGTTCCTTGCGAACCGCGTCCGTCCGGGCCTGCGCGATTCGGGTCTGCGCGACCTGGATTTCGGTATTGGTCAGTTCGAGTACGGCACGCAGCTGCGTGACCAGCGTGGTGGTGTCTGTCATGGTGTTTCGCCCCTTTGGCGTTGACGGAATGTGTCGGCGCGGGCTGCACCACTAATTCGGCTACCCGGGTCGCGCCGGGGACTAACGCGGAGGCCGGTGTGTCCTAGGTCACTCCGCGCGGCGGATGAACCCCTTGGTGCGCATCAGGAAGTCAGCGAGATAGCCGTCATGCGGAATGTGCTGTGCCGCAAGGTGTGTGGGTACGGCACCGCGGTAGACATTGGTGACGCTGGGCTCGGCGAGCAGTGCGTCGATCAGAATGTCGTCGCTGGTGATCGCGGTGACGACCAGGGAGTTCCGCAGCGCAGCCAGGCCGTCCTCGCGCTGCCAGCCCGATATCCACACACAGGGGAACGGAAGCTCGACGTTGATCATGCGCACGTCGGGTCGGCGCAGCAGGTGCACCGCCGGGCGCAGCGCCGCGAAGCCGTCGCCGAGGTCGGCGACCACCTGATCGGCGCCGAGCAACGCCTCCGCGCCGACCGCTGCGCGGGCGAGGTACTCCGCGAGAGCGTGCGCGTTGGCGACGGGGGTGGTTGGGAGAGTCGCATTTTCGTCGATGTTCGGTAGTGACTTGAGTGCCGACAGCCGCGCGGCGATGGCGTCCGCGAGCGGAGCGGGGTCGCCCTCGTAGAGCACGGCGGTGGCGTTCACGCACGCCATGCCGCCCAGTCCGGCGATCGAGTCGACGATCACGTCGAGGTGCTCGCGCCAGTCCTGCTCGGCGGTGATGACGATCTTGGTCCGGCCGGGGCCGTTCACCAGCACCGTCGGGTCGTCGGCGTAGCGGCTCGCCACGTCCTGACCGCCGTACACCAGCGCGAGGTCGGCGGCGCGGACGAGTTCGTCGGCGGTGGCGTGATCGGACGGCAGGAACAGCGCGTCCTCGTCGTGAAAGCCGGCGCGACGCAACGCCGTGATGAGCCGGTGCGCGGTGAAGGGCTCCCGCCGCGACGGCCGTACCGCAACCCGGTAGCCCAGTGCGAGGGCCTGCGGCCACAGGCCGTGCACACCGGGGGCGTTGCCGGGTGCGTGCACGGCGAGCACCTCACCGCGGCGCGCCCACACCGCGCCGCCGGGTTGGTCGCGCCAGTCGAGGGTCGCGCCGGTCGGGCGGGCCGGCCGCACCGCGTCGAGGGCGGTGGCCAGGGAGTCCGCGACGACGCGGGCGCCCGCACGGGCGACGGCCAGCGGCAGGCCCGAGACGCGGCAGGTGAGCGCGACGTAGTCGTCGAAGCCGAGTCCGGCGATCGAGGACGTCACGAAGATCTCCGCCGCGTGGGGCAACGCCGCCTCGCGATCGGCGAACGGCAAGGGCGGTGCCGCCCGCTGCGCGTTGATCGACCGCGTGACGAACAGTCGCGGCACCAGGCTCATCGCGGCGACGGGCACCCCGCCCGTATCGCAGATGAGTTCACGCTTGCGCGTTGGGTATTCGCTGCTCGGACCGAGGGCGTCGAGCGCGACCAGATCACATTCCCGTCGCTTCGCTCGCCCCAGGTCACCCGTCATGGTCAGTACACGCCTTCGATGACGGGTTCACCGCCGAACACGGCGACGGGCGCGACCTCGCTGACCGAGTCGCCGACGTGTCCGGCCGGGCCTGGTGTCCGGATCGCGGTATCGCGCTCCAGGTTGTTCGGAATGAACATGCCCTTGCTGACGTGGTTCATCACCACCTGGCCCCGCTCGCCGTACGGCACCTGCTCACCGGTGTCGGGGTCGATGACCCAGAACACCACGTACGGGCTCCTCGGGTCGAAGACGAACGTGTCGCCCGCGATTCTTGTGGCGGCCTGCGACAGGATCATGGTGCTGCCGAACACCGTCGCGACGGCAGTGTCAGGGAACATGTCGCGCAGCACGTCGAGGGTGTCCAGGTCGACGTGCGCACCGCTGAGCAGCATGTACCGGATCTTCTCGTTCAGCAGGTCCACGAGGGCGTCGTCGCGGGCCATGGTCTCCAGCAGCGGGGGTGTGGCGTGCAGGTTGGCCACGGACTGCGTCTCGAGGATGAAACGAGCCTGATCGATCACGTGGTCGACGTACGCCGCCACCTCGGCGGTCGCGTCGCGGGCGGCGAGTTTCTTCACCCACCGTGGATCGAGGTCGATCGGGTGGAACGTCGACCCGAGGCGCTCGGCGACCTCGCGGTCGAAGTGGCCGACGCCGTGCGGGCCGCTCGGCATCATGCACAGCAGCCCGCGGCCAGGCACGAAACCGCCCGCCGTGAAGTCCTGGACCTGCCAGCGGGTGACCTGCTCGACCCAGTCGGGGAGTTGCGCGGTCCGCTTCGGGGCTCCCGTCGTGCCGCCGGATTCGTAGATCCGGGGGATCGGAAGCGGTGACCCGTAGCCGCGGGGGATGAGGTCTTCGACTGGCACGCTTCGCAATTCGTCGACCAGGTTCGGGAACAGGCGAAGGTCGGCGTACGTCCGGATCTCGGTCAGCGCGTCGAAGTCCAGGCCCTTGGCGGCTTGCAACCAGAACGTCGACCCGGTGTCGGCGCCGAAGTGCCACGCAATCGCTGCCCGCAGGTAGGCGTCGGCGTCCGTCGGCGGTGTCTCGCGGGGCACGTCGAGCAGGGTGAAGTCTGCCGTGAAATCGGAATCGGCCACGTCGCCCATCCTGACGCAGCGCGCCGGTCGTAAGCGGTTGGCGCCACGAAACATTCGGTGTCCGGACGGCGAACAGCGGGTATGCAGCGATGTCCGGAAAGTGCGCCGAACGTTCGCTCAGCACTTGACTCAGGAGTGTTGGGCGCCCAACATACATGGCATGAACTGTTGCGCATAGCGCGAGAAGGTGTGCAATGCGCAACATGCTCACCAAATCGCAGCCCACCCCGAAGATGGAGGCCCGATGACCAGCACCGTGTCCGAGTCCACCGAGGACGCCTCAGACGGTGAGGTGAGGTCTCGAAAGGGCCCGCCGGTCGACCGTGTGGTCTTCGCGGTGGCCGCCGCCCTCGCCGTCGCCTTCGTGGTCTGGGGTGTGGTCGCGCCGAAGAAGATGGATGACCTCACCGGCAAGGCCATGTCCTGGGTGACCGGGTCGTTCGGTTGGCTGTTCATCCTGACCAGCGCGGCATTCGTGCTGTTCTCCGCATACCTGGCTCTGAGCAGGTACGGCAACATCAAATTGGGCCCCGATGACTCCGTGCCGGAGTTCTCCAAGTTCTCCTGGGTGTCGATGATGTTCGCCACCGGCATGGGCATCGGGCTGATGTTCTACGGCGTTGCCGAGCCGCTGTTCCACCTGAACGCCCCACCGATGGGGATGGCCGAGCCCGGCACGCCCGCCGCCGCGCAGCTCGCGATGGAGTACACCTTCTTCCACTGGGGCTTCCACCCCTGGGCGATGTACGCCGTGATCGGCCTGTCCATCGGGTACTTCGCCTACCGCAAGCGCAACGGCAACCTGGTGTCGGGGGCATTCCGGCCGCTCATGGGTGACCGGGTCGACCGGGCACCGGGCAAGGCGATCGACATCGTCGCGATCTTCGCGACCCTGTTCGGCTCGGCGACGTCGCTGGGCCTTGGGGCGCTGCAGATCACCGGGGGAATCGACCGGCTCTTCGGCCACGGCGCCAACTCCAAGTGGCTGGCCGTCGGGGTGATCGTGTTCCTCACCGCGTGCTTCGTCATCTCTGCGGTCAGTGGGATCGAGCGCGGCGTCAAGTGGCTGTCGAACGCCAACGCAGTGGCCGCCGCGGTGTTGGCGCTGTTCCTATTCGTGGTCGGGCCAACGGTTTTCATCCTCGGCACCTTCACAGAATCGCTGGGCGGCTACCTCACGAATCTGCCTGCGATGAGCTTCCGCGACGGTGTCTTCGACTCGGGCGTTGCCGCGCCGTGGCTGTCGACCTGGACGATCTTCTACTGGGCGTGGTGGATCTCCTGGACGCCGTTCGTTGGCATGTTCATCGCCCGGATCTCGAAGGGCCGCACGATCCGTGAGTTCGTGGTCTACGTGATCCTTGTCCCCAGCTTCGTGTCCTTCGTCTGGTTCTCGATCCTCGGTGGCTCGGCGCTCGACCTGCAGTTGAACGAAGGCAAGGACATGGGTGCGGTCGTCAACGCGGGCATGGAGGGCGCCCTGTTCGAGACGCTCGGCAGCTTCCCACTCGGGGCCTTCACCTCTGCGCTGGCGGTGTTCCTCATCGCGATCTTCTTCGTCACCGGTGCAGATAGCGCCTCGATCGTGATGGGCATGCTCAGCCAGAAGGGTTGCGAGGAACCCCGGCGCGGGCTGATCGTCTTCTGGGGTGTCACGACGGGAGCCGTCGCTGCGGTGCTGCTGTGGGCCGGCGGCCTGAGTGGATTGCAGACGCTGGTGATCCTGGTAGCCGGGCCGTTCATGTTGGTGCTGATCGCGATGTGCGTATCCACGTTGAAGGCATTGCGGGAGGAACCGTACGAATCGACGCTGCCGCCGCGGGTACGCCGCGCAGTACTCCACGCCCAGCAGCAAGACCGGTTGCAGCATCAGTCGATTGCGCTGGCGACACTGGGCTGCGACGGCACCTACGACGGGGAGGTCGCCGAGACCGAGAAACCCACGGTCACAACGGGAGTCGACGACTGACGTTAGTTGTGTGAGATCCGCTTGTTCACCAGCCGCGTCAACCAGGCCGGCGAGAACCGGGATCCCAACGCCAAGGACTTGGCCTGCGAACCGACCGGGTAGTGCACTTGGTGGAGCACTCGCCGCGGCCACGACGGGTCGACGGCCTTGACGATGTCGTCGGCGATGTCCTGTGCGGTCAAGCGGATGCCCAGCGATTCCGTCGTGCCGGTCTTGACGTTCTCGGTCATCGCGGTCTGCACGTACAGGGGCCACATGGCGACCAGACGGATGTCGTACTGGTTCCATTCGATGTCGAGTGCCTCGGTGATGGCGCGGACGAAGAACTTCGTCGCGCTGTAGTTCGCAAGCTCGGGCTGGCCGTAGATCGCCGACGCGGATGACAGGTTGACGACGACGGCGCCTGCCGTGGACTTCAAGTAGGGAAACGCGGCGTGTAATCCGTTGACCACGCCCTTGGTGTTGATGTCGATCTCCTCGTGGTGTGCCCGCACCGCGATGTCCTCGAAGCGGCCGGCCAACAGAATGCCCGCGTTGTTGATCATCACGTCCAGGCGGCCGTCGGCGGCCTGCACGAACTCGGCGACCCGCTCGGCCATCTCGTCGGCGTCGGTGACGTCCAAATGGCCCGTGACCACCCTCGCGCCGAACTCGTCGATCTCGTCGGTCAAGGACTTCAGGCCGACCTCGTCGATGTCGTACGCCCCGACCAGATAGCCGTTCTTGGCGAAGGACAACGCGGTCGCACGGCCGATGCCCGCGGCGGCACCGGTAATGAAGACGGACTTCTGGTTGTTCATAGTGGTCATGATGTCTCGTGCGGGTGCATGCTTGGGGGGCACCAAAGGAGTGGCCATGCGAATGCTCGCGCACCTCGCCATACCGGGTTGCCTGGTCGCACTCGGGTTGGCAGGACTGATCGCTGCGCCGGTGGCCGCGGCGGACTGCAACGACTCCAGTGGGACGACGGTCTGCGCGCAGGGCGACATCCGTGGCACGCATGCGCCACCGCCGAGTCGGCCCGCCTACGGGTTTGGCTTCGGCTACGGCTGCGGTTACATCTGCTACGGCAGCTTCGGGTCGTCGGTCCCCGTCGGGCCCTAGGCCTTTCGGCTAGGGCAACACCAGCGAGGCACCAAGGGCGATCATCATGACGGCGATGAAACCGTCGAGGAAGCGCCAGGTCAAAGGGGTGGCGAATTCAGGGCAACGGACACGACGTCCGCAAGGCCGATCGAGGTGAACGCGGTCGGCCATATCGGCACCGGTCCCAGCAGGCGGCGCGCCTTGTCCAGGGTGCGGTGTTCCCAACGCGGGTCGTCGCCCTCTCCCCAGGGTTCGGTGATGCCCGATGACAACTCGGTACCGTCGTCGGTTCGTACCACGACTGAGCTCAGCCGTCGTCTCGGGAACTCGGCCGTGAGGTCCGGATCCACGACGACGCGCATGAGTGGCAGCAGCCGGTTCGCGGCGGGGTTGTCGAAGTCGCCCAATGCCTCTGGCACCCCGTACCGGCCCAACCCCAGTTGGCAGGCGACCGGCCAGACGAGGCTGTACTGAGCCTGCTCGGTGTCGGTGGGCGGCGCGGTCGCGAGTGCTGCGGCGGCATCAAAGGTACGAATTTCGATGGAGATGACCTTCGCCGGGTCGAATTCCGCTGTTTCCGTGATGGTCTTGGCGGCTACGACAGCCGACTGCGCCCACCGACAACAGGGGAATGGCTTTACATACGACTCCTCGACCACCCGGCGCCGATCCCAGTCGGTGAGCTCCAAATCCGCGAATTGCCCTGTCGTGGACGTGAAACCGGAAGCTGCGAGAAATGCGCTGGAGACCCCGACCATTGCTCCCCAACCGATGCCGTCCTTGGTCATGGCGGGCTCTGCCACCGATCGCATGATCAGTGCGAGCGGGGCGTGGTACTCGGCGAGACCGATCGCGTGACGACAAGCCGCCTCATCGGACCCGAGCAGTCGGGCGGCTGCCGCGGCGGCACCCACGGCACCCCAAGAGCCGGTGCCGTGGTACTGCGGCGACCGGTCATGTTGGGCGATGGCGGCGCGCACCGCAACCTCGTAGCCGACGGCAATCGCGGCGAGCGCTTCGTTTGCCGACGCCTGTACGTGCTCGGCGACCGCGACCGCTGCCGGGATGACGACGGCGCCCGGATGCCCCTTGGTCAGGCTGTGCCCGTCGTCGAGGTCCAAGACGTTGGCCAGCACCCCATTGGCCCAGGCTGCGGCTGCCGGGCTCAACTGTCGGCCGTCAAGCCAGGCGGTTGAACGGCCAGTGCCGAAGATCGTCTGCGCCGTGTCGGCGGCAATGTGGGCCGCCGGTGCCGGTCGCCCGGCATGACAGACCGCTGCCAGATCGAGCACGGCCAGTTCGAGGCGGCGCCGCGCCGACTGTGACAGATCTACGAGTTCGAATGTCGTCGCGAACTCACTAGCGGTGCGTGCAGCGCTCACGAGACGCGGCCAAGTCTGCGTGCCCACCATGCGTGGAAGTCCATGACCGAGCTCTCGGTGATGGGAGACAGCGGGCCGGGGCGATAGCCAGAGGACGCTATTCCGGCAGCAGTCTTCTCACACAACGCCCAGTCCTGTTCGGAGGTGGCGACCCACACCGCCGCGACGTCGCCGATCTCGTAGTCGATACCGGCGCGGGCTCCCTCTCGTACCTGGAACGTGACGTCGACGTGGGTGGTTCTCTCGTCGATCGGTGTGAGCCGCGTGGTCATCACATAGTCTGCGTTCACGTGAATCCAGCTGTTGGGCAACGTCACTATTCGGACGCTGCCGACATCGGGTGAGGTCAGGTCACCGAGCAGCGGTCCGACCAGTCGGCCGGACATGGACTCGGTCAAGAAGCCGTCCTTGAGCGGGAGACGTGCGACCCGGAAGAAGTCACCATCGGGGAAGCTGACATCGTCGACGGGGAATCCTTGTTCAGCCCAGCGACTCCGCTGCTGCGCGACTACCGCCTCGTAGCGCTTGTTCGTTCGGCTGTCGCCGGACATGCCGAGTTCGTAATTGGACAGACAGAACTCAGGGTGATTTGGCGAGCAGTGATAACACTCGCGGTTGTTCTCCACCAACACCTTCCAATTGGCGGCCACCTCGTAATGGTGAATGGAGACGATCTGTGTGGCCTCGGGGCGATACCGTGCGACGTGCGCAGTGATCGCATCGGAAGCGGGATCGATCGGTGGTGGATTCTCGGAGAAACAGATGAAGACCAACCCTGCGAATTCGCGCACCGATACTGGCGCAAGACCGAGATCGGATCGCAGTTCGGCCGTAATGGCATCACCCATATGGGGCGCACCGACGAAGGACCCGTCGAGCCGGTAGGCCCAGTTGTGATACGGGCACACCAACGCTCGGCCATGGTCTGTCCCATCCGGCTTGATCCGGCAACCGCGGTGGCGGCAGGTGTTGTGCATGGCGGTCAGGGTGCCCTCTGCGGTGCGGACGAGCAGCACCGATTCTGGTCCCACGGTCCACGTGAGGGTGTCGCCCGGATTCGCGATCTGTGCAGAGGTGGCGGCAAGCAACCATCCGCCGTGGAAGACGTCGGTGAGTTCCCGCTGGAAGATCGCTGGGTCGTGATAGGCGGCACTCGGCAGCGCCCACCCAGGCCGAACGCCCGGCACCGGAGCCGGCTGGTGTGAGGTCATCATGGTCGCGTCAGCTCTCATCGGTGATAGTGGGCGCTGAAACCGGGGTCGGTCAATGCGGGTCGGCCGGGTTCCAGACCCGTGATGTCTTGTGACGTCGTCCCTTTCAGCGCGAGATCGGTGAGGACCTTTCCCATCAGGCTGGCGAACTTGTATGCGTGTCCAGCGCCGATGAAGACGCAGATCCGGGGATCGGACTTCAGCGGACCGAGGACGAAGTTGTTGTCAGGGGGAATGGTGTAGAGGCAGGTCTTGGTGTAGAGCTCCGGTCCGAGGAATCCCGGGATGCGTTCGGCCAGGAAGTTTCGCTGCCTTTCGATCCTGACGGGATCGACGACGAATGACCGTGAGCGCGCGGTGACGTGGTGACCGCCCAGATGCTGGCCCAATTTCGTGGCGACCTCGCCGTAGACGGGAAATCCGTAGAAGTTGTCTTCGCCGTGCCACATGAACACCGGGAATCTCTTGGGAGCGAAGTCGGCAAGATTCTGGGTCGCGTAGTACGTGACCTGCTCCTGGGTGACGACATAGGGCAGCGGTGTCGCTTCGGGCGGCAGAATCTCATTGGTCCAGCCGTCGGCGGCGGTGATCACGCGGCGGGCCAGGTAGGTCTCGTCGTCGGTCACCACCTCCACGCCGCGGGGCGACGACCGCAGCGCGCGGACGGGGTTGTCCTCCTTGATCACCGCGCCTCGTGAGCGAGCCAGCGCGACGTGCACTGCGACGCCCTTGGCTGCGTCGACGAGACCGGATTCCCTTTGAAAGATCGCCATCTCGTCGCCCCGGAGGGTGTACTGCGGCCAACGCGCCATCACCTCGTCCGCAGTGAGCAGCTCGAAGTCCACACCATGATCGCGGAATGCGCGGACGTAGCCTGCGATATTCCTGTCTCCCGTGTCGAGTCCGGCACGCGCAGTGACGTCTTCGATGATCAGACCGCCGGTTTTCAGCACGAGCTGGATCCCCGACTCAGTCTCGACGTCGTGCCAGGCGCGGTAGGCGCCGGGCGCAAGGGTTGCGTAGGGCTCCTCGAACTGAGCCAGCCGGATGATGCGGGAGTGGTCTTGCGAGGCGCCGTTGGAGTGACGCAGGTTGAACTGCTCCAAGCCGAGGACGCGTTCGCCGGCTCGGGCCGCCCAGTAGCATGCGGCCGAGCCGATCCCGCCCACACCGACGACGATGGTGCCGAAGTCGCGATTCATGACGGAGCTCATGCCTCGATGGCGGGCGCGGGTGCCACGCCGCCATGGCCCCGTAGGTCGTAGTTGCCGGCGATCAGAGACGCGCCGAGGTCCCTGACGTAACCGTCGACGCGGTAGTGCAGGGTGAAGGTGCGCGTATCGCGGAAGATCTGCTCGAGCTGGTAGCTCTTGAAGATCGACCGGGCACCGCATACGTCGAAGGCCTGTTGCGTCACCTGCAGGGAGATCTCCTTGGCCACCGCGAGCGCCTGTACCGACGCCAGCTCGGCGGATGCGCCAGGGTGTTCCTCCCACGCCCGTGCGGCTGCGAATAGCGATGTGCGAGCGGCCTGCACGTAGGACGACATCATGCCAAGTCGATGCTGAATCAGGTGATCGGAACTCAGGTGCGGACGTTCCTGCACCCATTGGATGGCGAACTCCAAAGCGCCTCGGGCGGAACCGATGTGGTTGGCGGCGAACCCCAGTGTGAACGTTCGCGGGTCGCTGTTCTCGAACCAGCCGCTGTGACCGAACACCGCCGAGTCGGGTACCTCCCAGTCATTGATGCGCAATCCCCAGCTGACTGTGGAGCGCATACCGAGGGTGTCCCAGTTGTTGATCCAATCGATCTCGGGACTATCGCGGGGCACCAGGATGGCCACGCTGCGGGCGTCGTAGTCCTCATCACCGGGGACGGACGTCCAGATGATCAGGTAGTCCGCGCCCGGCCCGACCGACGCGAAGTGTTTCTCGCACGTCAGACGCCACCGGCCGTTGTCGCCACGGACCAGTTCGGAGGTGGAGTTGCCCTTGTTGGTCTTGCCAGGCACCGATTCGCTGCCGATGGACGCGACTCGCTGCCCGGCCTTCGCGATCGGGATCAGGTACTCCTTGGCCTGTTCCTCGGTGGCGACGTGGGCGAGCATGCCCATGGCGTGGGAGTGCACTTGCAGTAGCTGACCAGTGGGCGGATCGATGCTGGCCAGGTGCTCGAGAACCTCGTAGTACTCGACGTACCCTTCGTCGCGCCAGAGCCCGTCCCCGCCCCACTTCTCCGGAACGGTCAACGCCAGGAGTCCGGCGTTGGCGAGGTCGACGAAATTCTGCTCGGGAAAGATTGCTTCGGAGTCGTACCGTGCGGCACGTTCCCGGAAGGCCGGAGCGAGCGCATCGAGGGTTGCCAGCCGCTTGGCATTGCTTTCGGTTGTCATCGTGCTCCTTGGATCTGGCGCCTGAGTGGATGGCGCAGGATGGACTTGACCTCGAGAAATGAGCGGTGCCCGAGTCTGCTGCGAGGGCATCAATTGCAACTATGACAATTTGAGTGGGGTTTATTGCAACAATCCTCACATGATCGCCGCCGCCGAGCCAAGTGTCGGGTGTGAAGACTGCGTTAACTCCGAAAGCGGGTTGTCGTTGGTTCCATCTCCGCGATCACACCGGCGTGGGCGATCAGACCGGCCAGCAGTGCGGTGCGGGGGACGATGCTCGCGATCTCGACGGTTTCGCGCCTGCTGCACTCGTCGAACGCGACGGGTCCCAGACCATCGAGCACGAGCGTGCCCTGGTCGGCAACGAAGCTGCCGTCGGACCCACCCGCCTCGGCGACGCCGAACGGTGTCCAACCGGCGGTTTGAGCCAGCTCGACGGCCATGGCGAAGACGGGCGCGGAGCGCTCGGCGGCCATGGCGGGCCGGGTGATACCACCGAGCACCTCAACCTCGGGCCGCCCGCACGGCACCGTGCACGCGAGGTCTCGGATCTGTTGCGCCAATTGCCATCCCGTTTGCGTGTCGGGGGCCCGCAGATCGATGTGGAGTTCGGCGTGATCGGGTACCACCTGTCGTGCGGTCCCGGCATTCAGGATGCCGACCGTGCAGATGCGGCCAGCATCGCGGTCCGTGAGCGCTTCGACTGCGATGACGAGTCTGGCCGCCGCGCTCAGTGCGCTGATCCCGCTGGGGTCGGTCGAATGTGATGTCCGGCCGATGAATCGAACAACCATGGCGCCGACCGCACCCCGGGAAGTGATCGTTCCGCCGCCTTCGGCACCGGCCTCCAATGTCAGACATAAATCCGCGGCTCGTCCGAGCTCCTCGATCATGGCCCGGCTGCCCACACTGCCGAGTTCTTCGTCGGGGACAAGCGCATAGGTGATCTCGCCTATGTGTTGCGGTGTGATGGTGATGGCGGCGGCAATCGCTTCCACCGCCATCGCCAATGCGCACTTCATGTCCCCGACGCCGGGTCCGCTCAACCGGGTGCCGTCATTGGCGAAAGGCCACTGCGCGGCGGTTCCCCGCGGCCAGACGGTGTCGGCATGTCCCAGCACGAGCACCTTCGGGCCACTGCCGAGCCGTAGGGAGGAGGTGAACAGCCGACCGCGGTCCGGTCCGATCTCGCGGTGGCGACTGATGAAGCCCAATGGATTCAGCGCCTCGCCGATCACCGAGGTGACAGCGTTGACACCGTCGGGATCATGTGAGCCACTGTCGATTTCGACCAGTACCCCGGTTTGCTCGATGATCGCGTCGAGGCGATTGCCGAGTAATCCGGAGAGTTGCTCCATGACTGACGGGAGAGCATTGCTCATGCGGAGATCGATCCGCTTGCTGCGTCGGGGTTCAGGGCGCGGCTTCGATACTCGTGCGCTGCGGGCTCGTAGAGCTCGTGCAGCCTGCGAAGTTCGGTCAATGGCCGGTAGTGATCGTCGACCCGCAGATCGATGAAGGGGAACGGATTCTCGGCGTAGACCAGCAGCGCAGCCGAGCGCAGCGGGTTCACCTCGCCGCCTGCGCTCAGTCCTGCTTCCAGAGCTTCGAGCAGCCGGCGGGACAGGGCGTCATCGGGCGAGGCTGTGAATGCATCGCTCACTGCCGGTCCGACCGCGGGTGTAGCGAGGATGTTGCCCGCGACCCCATGGTCACAGGCTGCGATCTCTGCGAGACCGGTCCGATCAGCCCGATCGCCGGTCCACACGTAGGCCGGTCCGGTCGTGCCGATGGCGGCGAGCTGGCGCCATTGCGCGTGGACGGTGGAAGACCTTGTCCCGTCGACGGATTCCCGAGCGGTCGCACCCAGGGCCATCAGTTCGAGCATGCGTGGACCGAGTCGCGGGTCGGTGCGGTGCTGGGTGACCACAGCTCCGACTCTCGCGCGTATCCAGGGCACTCGGGAACCGATTGCGATGTCGGAGGTTGTGGTCGCGATGCCGAGCTGGCCGGTTCGTTCACATCGCCCGACGATCGAAAAGGTCATGATCCTCCGCTGTATTGACGCCGGGCCACGACGCACTATTTGCAATAGTGTCATCTGAAATTGTGATAGTAGATACCACCGGGTTCCGCTGGGTTTCGTCGGCGTAACTTCTGCTGCAGTTGCGATAGTGGCAACCCGAAGCGACTATGAGCCAACGAACCCAAGGAGCTTTGTGGCAACGAACGATGACGTACGCACCTCGGCAGATCGCGATACCGGTCTTCGCCGGGGTCTGGACATCCTCACGTGCCTGGCCGGTGCGGAAGCCCAGCGATCTGGTGGCCTCGGCGTCACTCGCGTCGCCGAACTGTTGGGTCAGGACAAGAGTCAGATCTCGCGCAGCCTGAAGGTGTTGGCCGAGTACGGGATGATCGAGCGCGACGCGCGGACCCGCGCCTTTCGACTCGGGTGGCAGCTGTATGCCATGGCCGGACTGAGCGGCGACCGGCGGCTGCTCTCGGTCGCCGAACCAATCCTCAAGGGCCTGCTCGTCAAGATCGAGGAGTCGGTTTACCTGGCAGTCGTCGGCGGGCCGAATGCCTTGACGGTGCTCAGCTACGAGTCATCCCATGCGGTCCAGGCACGCAGCAGCGACTGGCCGCTGCACGCGACTGCAGTGGGGCAGGTTCTGCTGACCTCTTTCACAGAGGTCGATCTGCGACGGCGCTACTCCGGCAGAGATTTTCGCTTCCTCGAGCAGAAGGGCTCGGCGGCCACCGAGCTTCTCCTCGAGCGTGTGGCACAGGTACGGGAGCAGGGCTACGCGATCGTGGTCGACGAATTCGAGATCGGGCTGACGGCGGTGGGAGCCCCGGTGTCGGATGGCGATGGCCAGGTGCTGGCCGCAGTCGGTGTATCCGGGCCTTCCTTCCGATTCGCGCCGCGGGTGGACGAGGCGGCCGCGCTGGCGTGCAGCGCGGCGGCCGGCGTGACCCATGGCCTGCGCGATGTCGGCGCCCGGTGAGCCCGAACCCCAGGGGCGCAGTCATCGGGGTCGCGTGTGTCCAGATGGATCCCCAGATGTTGGATCTGGAGGGCAATCTCGTGCGCAGTGCGTCGGCAGTGCGCCAGGCCGTGGAAGCGGGTGCATCGTTCGTCGTTCTGCCCGAGCTGGTCACCAGCGGGTACATGTTCGGCAGCGCAGACGAGCTTCAGGCCGTGGCGCTCGGGGTGGATGACTTAAGGCTGGACGTCTGGCGCCGGGCCTTGGCAGGGTCCGAGGCATTCCTAGTGGCCGGGATCGCCGAACGGGGGCAGGACGGGAACGTCTACAACAGCGCGGTGATGTTGGACGCCTCGGGTGTGGTGGCGGTCTATCGCAAGATTCATCTGTGGAATCGCGAAAAGCGGTTCTTCGCACCGGGTCGTCAGGCCGCCCCGGTGATCCGGACCGCGCACGGGATGGTGGGCGTTCTGGTGTGCTACGACTTGGAGTTCCCCGAGATGCCGCGCTCGCTCGCCCTTCGTGGTGCCGATCTGCTGCTCGTCCCGACCAACTGGGGTCTGTTGCATCGTCCCGCTGGAGAATCGGCTCCCCAGCTTCTCAACGCGCGGATGGCCGCGCGCGCCAGTCACGTCTTCTTGGCCGTGTGCGATCGCTGCGGCATCGAGCGGGACCAGCGTTGGACCGGCGGGAGCGCAGTCGTAGATCCAGAGGGCTGGGTGTTGTCCACACCTGATTCAGAAGGGATGGCCCTTGCCTGGGTGGATCTCGCTGCGTCGCGAGATCGGCAGCTCAGCGAGGTCAACCACATGTGGGGGGATCGCCGTCCTGAGCTCTACCCGTCCTGAGCCGGTGAGCGGTGTTACGTGCGGGTAAGGCCTTTGTTTCTGTTTGTCGGTGCACTTGTGCGCCACCGCGATAGTGGCAATGATGTCAATACGTCAATCATTGTTGGAAACATGACAACAATCTGAGTGGTCGCTTCACTTACACCGACAGAGGAACCAACCCAGATGAGTGCATCTCGCGCGCCATTCGACCTGGCCGCTCCGCGCCCGCTCTCCCGCCGCTCGGTTCTCGGACTGGGGTTGGGGTTCGCCGGCGTTGCAGCCCTTGCGGCCTGCGGATCGAGCACCGGCAGTTCGCCGGCTACCGCACCCGGCAGCGCGGAGAATGGATCGGCCACCCTGCGATTCCTCAACTACCCCGACTGGATCGGCAAGGACGAGTACTCGGCGTTTGCGGCCGCCACTCCAGGAGTGACAGTTGTCGAGACGGCAGCGGCAGAAGGCGGTGTGTCGGCGATCTCGGCCCAGATCGCCCAGAACAAGGGCACTTTCGATTTCGCACTGCTCGGTGAGTTGAACGCGGCTCAGTTGAAGGCCGGCGGCCTGTTGGCGGAGTTCGACCCCGGGCTAGTTCCAAGCCTCACCAAAATCCCACAGAACTTCCGCGACATCTTCCCCTACGGCCTGCCCACCGATCTCGGCAAGGTCGGGATCGGTTACCGCGCCGATCTGGTGAAGAGTCCTCCGACGACGTGGAAGCAACTGTTCGAGATCATCCCGCAGTACTCCGGTCAGGTCATCTTCCCCAACTATGACGTAGATGTCCTCGGCATCGCGCTTCTCGCATTGGGGCACGACCTGAACTCGGACAACCAGTCAGAACTCAACGCGGCCAAGGATCTGATCATCAGCGTCAAACCACACCTGAAGGCGTTCCTGTCCACGGATCAAGGTGCGAGTCTGGCCGACAGCTCCTCCGCGCTGGCCGTCTTCTATGACTACAGCTACGCCTCAGTTGCGCCGGACAACGCGGCCATCAAATGGTCGGCGCCATCTGAGGGCCTGCCGGCCTATGTCGACGGCTGGGCGCCACTCGTTGGAACACAACACATGTCGCAACTGGCGAAGTTCATGGAGTTCCAGCTGCAACCGAAGGTGTACGGCGGCTTCATCAACGCCACACGCGCCTCCTACCTCCTGCCCGATGCCGAGCCCTTCATCGACGCTGCCATCAAGAACGACCCCGCGCTCAAGTACGACCCGTCGCTGAACCTCAAGTTCTACGAGTTCAAGGGCGCCGACGCGGTCAAACTCCGCTCACAGATCTGGGAACAAATCAAGGCCGCCTGAGATGTCCGCATCGGGCCTCACTCGTTCACGTCTGCAGAACAAAGCGTCGCAGGCGCGGGTTCCTCGATCGTTCAGGGGATGGGCGCTGGCGACGCCTCCGATGTTGTTTACGCTGATCTTCTTCGTCGCGCCGCTCGCGCTGCTGGTGCTCTACAGCTTCGGCCAGATGGACATCTTGACCTTCCAGATCAGCTTCGGCTGGACGACCGAGAATTGGCGGACCGTCTTCACCGGAATCTATGCTTCAGCACTCCTGCGTTCGGTGGTACTTTCCGTGGTCTCCACGGCATTGTGCGTTCTGATCGCCTTCCCCGCCGCACTGGGTATGACCCGGATGCCCGCTCGCATGCAGAACATCCTGCTGCTGGCCGTCATCGTGCCGTACTGGATCAGCTTCGTCGTGCGCAACTATGCCTGGCTGACATTGCTGGGTCCCGACGGGATGGTCACCAGATGCTTGGAGGCGGTGCACGTCGTCGATGTCGGAAAAGACCTGCGCTACACCAGCACCGCCATCGTGATCGGCATGGTCTCGAGCTATCTGCCCTTGATGATCCTGCCGATCTACGTGGCACTGGAGCGCATTGACCCGGCGGTACTGGACGCTGCTGCAGACCTCGGTTTGCACGGTGTCCACGCCTTCCGACGGGTAGTCCTGCCACTGTCGGCTCCCGGGTTGATCGCGGGAGTACTCCTGGTCGGCGTCCCGGCGACAGGGGAGTACACGATTCCCGCCATCCTGGGTGGTGGGAAGACGCTGATGGTAGGCAACGTCATCCGCGACAAATTCCTTGGTGTGGGCGACTTTCCATTGGGTTCAGCTCTCGCCGCCACCTTGATGGGGCTGCTCATCGTGGTTCTGGTCGCCAGCCGCAAGAGAATTCGTCAACTCGAGGATGTGCTGTGAAGGCCCGAAAGCGCCCGCTGTTTCCCACCATCGTGCTGGGCGCGGTTCTGCTGCTGCTCAACCTGCCCATCCTGGCCGTGGCGATCAATTCGCTCAATGCCGGTGACACAGTGACGGATTGGACCGGCGTGAGTCTGCGCTGGTTCGGCGAGATCATCGGCGACGACCGGATTCGTGCCGCCTTTTGGAACAGCGTTGTCATCGGGCTGTTCGCGACTGTGGTCTCGGTGGTCATCGGTGTGATGACTACGCTGGCCGCCCGCTTGTTGCCGAAACGGGCCCAAACCGCGTTCACTCTCACCACCTATGCCCGCCTGATCCTGCCCGAGGTGGTGACCGCCGTCGGATTGTATCTGCTGTTCAGCTACCTCGGCATCGGCTTTGGCGTCGCGACCGTCGTTGTCGGGCACGCGCTGTTCTGCTCGGCATATGCGACGGTGGTCATTCAGGCCCGATATGCCGGGATTTCCGACGGCTACGCCGACGCGGCCGCGGATCTCGGCGCCACACCGATGAGGACGTTCCGGCGAGTGACGGTGCCGCTGCTTGCGCCCGCGCTGTTCGTGTCGGCGCTGCTGTCGTTCGCATTCTCCTTCGACGACGTGTTGAGTACGACCTTCCTCAGCGGGCCCGATACCGAGACCCTGCCTATCCTGATGATGGGAATGATCCGCCAGCACGTAACCCCCGAGGTCAACGCCATCGCAGCCACGGTCATGATCGTGACACTCGCAGCGGTCGCACTGCTCGTCGCCGTGACCAACATTCGATCGGTCGCGGGTACGCGTGACCGGCCGCAGTCCTGAAGGAGACATCCGCCGTGAATCAGTCTGGCGAATGGGCGGTGCTCGAGTTGCGTCGGCTACGACGCAGCTACGGTGAGAAAGTCGTCGTCGAAGGTATCGACCTCGCGCTCGAGGACGGTGAATTCTTCTCGCTCATCGGTCCGAGTGGTTGCGGTAAGACAACAACCCTGCGGATGATCGCAGGCCTGGAGAACTCCACGTCGGGCACCATAGTGCTCGAGGGACGCGACGTGACCGCGAAACCGGCGTATGACCGCAACGTGCACACCGTGTTTCAGAATTACGCGCTGTTTCCCCATCTTACGGTTGCCGAGAACATCGCCTTCGGCCTCAAGGAGAAGCATGGCAAGGGACGCGATGTGCGGGACAAGGTGCAACACATGCTCAAGCTGGTTGAGCTGGCCGGGCGCGAGCACGCTCGGCCCCGTGAGCTGTCGGGCGGAATGCAGCAGCGTGTCGCATTGGCGCGCGCCCTGGTGCTAGACCCGGCGGTGCTGCTCCTCGATGAACCCCTCGGTGCTCTCGACCTGCGTCTGCGGCGCCAAATGCAGTTGCTGCTCAAACAGATTCAGCACGAAGTCGGGATCACCTTCGTCTATGTCACGCATGACCAGGAAGAGGCCTTCTCGATGTCCGATCGGGTCGGAGTTATGGACCAGGGGGTGCTGGTCCAGGTCGGGACACCACGCGACGTATATGGCAGGCCGGCTACGCCGTTCGTCGCCGACTTCGTAGGTGCACGTAATCAATTGACTGCCAAGGTGATAGCGCAGGAGCCGGATACGGCCGATGTCGACATCCCGCTGTTCGGGCGCCGCAGGGCTCCCGCTGCGGACGGATTGGGATCGGAAGCGATGGTGATCATCCGACCGGAGGTGGCGACGTTGACGCGGTCCGGTACCGGGGCCAGATTCACGGTCGAGGACGTCAGTTTCCAAGGTCCCCAGACCTCCGTCCTCGTACAGGGTGGAGCTGGTGTCAGTCTCACACTGGTGCAGCCGAGCCACACCATTCCGGCCGGGCTCGTGCGCGGAGAACAGGTCGTGGTCGACATCGCAGGAGAAGACCTATGGGTCATCCCGACACTGTGACCTCGCATGCCCTCATGGGTGAACCGACCGTCATCCCGCAGGAGGAACTGCCACAGCGCGTCCGGATCGTCGACCCGGTGTGGATCCCGATGCGGGATGGGCGACGGCTCTCGGCTCGAGTGTGGTTCCCCGAGACCCCGGTGGTACCAGCGGTTTTGGAAGCCATGCCGTACCGTCGCGCCGATATCAGTCTGGTCGACGATGAGATGCGGTTCCGCTACGTCGCCGCACACGGGTACGTGTGCATCCGGGTCGATCTGCGCGGCAGCGGGGACTCCGACGGCGTTCTCGATGACGAGTATTCGGAACAGGAACAGGCCGACGTTGCCGATGCGATCTCGTGGGCGAGCGAACAGTCCTGGTGCACCGGCAAGGTCGGTGCGACCGGGATCTCGTGGAGCGGTAGTTCGTCAGCGCTTGCGGCATGGAACCAGGTACCTGGCCTGGCGGCTGTGATCACCGCATGTTCGAGCGATGACCGTTTCCTCAACGACGTGCATTACATCGGCGGCGCGGTACTGGGCTTTTACATGCACGTCTGGTCGCATGTGGTCACTGCCTTCAACGCCCGTCCCCCCGACCCTGCCGTCGTCGGATCGGATTGGCGGCGGATGTGGCTGGAGCGGCTGGAAGCCAATCGGATGCTCAGCCAACACTGGCTCTTGCACCCCACCCGCGACGAGTACTGGCGTACGGGTTCCATTGCCGCCGATTACGGGCGTATCGAGGTGCCGACGCTTGCGCTGAGCGGCTGGGCAGACGCCTATACCGACTCGGCGCTGCGAATGGGGCTCCACGTCGACAACGCTCCGGTGTGGGTGATCATCGGACCGTGGGGTCACACGTGGCCCGAGCGCGCCGTACCCGGACCCTCGATCGGCTACCTCCAGCTGGCGGTGCGCTGGTGGGACCACTGGCTCAAGGGTGTTGCGAACGGAATCGAGGACGAGCCGCCACTCCGGTACTACCAGGAGCAGTGGGACCCGCCTGCCGCCGACTCTGACACCCGCTGCGGCTCATGGCGTTCCAGTGCCCTGGTGCCGACGATAGATCGCGGTGCCGTCGTGTTGCATCTCTCTTCCGACGGAGTGCTCGACCGCGCACCGTCGGGTCCGTTCGCGTTGACCTGCCGTACTCCGCAATCATTCGGTTCGCTGGCGGGATCCTGGTTGCCGTGGGGCAATCCCACCGACCTGCCGGCCGATCAGGCTCCGGAGGACACCGCGTCGCTGACATTCGATGGGCCGCGACAGAACACACCACTGGAGTTCGTCGGGGAGCCGGTGCTGCGGCTTGCCGTGGAGGCCGACAAACCACAAGCACACGTGATCGTGCGTCTGTGCGACGTCGCACCTGACGGCACGTCGTTGCTGCTGACACGTGGCGCGCTCAACCTCACCCACCGCGAAGGCCACGACCATGCCGTGGCGCTCGAGTCGGGCAAGGTCTACGACGTCGCAATCCCACTCAAAGGGGTGGCGGCAACGATTGCACCAGGGCACCGGCTCCGAGTCGCGCTCTCCACCACCTATTGGCCATGGATTTGGCCGGCCCCCGAAGAGGCGACCGTGACTGTCCGCGGAGGAAGACTGGCGCTGCCACAACAGCCGGGCAAGGCGGTGCTGCCTCCGCCGATCTGGGGTCCACCGGTCGTTACCGCGGCGCCGGCGGTCCAATCACTGCGGCCTCGGCGGCCGCTGATGGGGGAGACGGCCGTGGACCCGCAGACTGGCGAGCACGTCTATACGCTGCGCCGAGACCTCAACGGGATCCAACGCTTTCCCAACGGACTGCTATACGACGACACCGAGGATGGGCATTTTGTGATCAGAGATCGTGATCCGCTCTCGGCGCGTCTAGAGCTGAGCCGCACTGTCGTGATGTCGAGAAGCGATGGCTGGTCGACGCGAGTGGAGACCAGCTCGACGATGAGCAGCACAGCCCACGACTTCTTGGTGCGGACGACGCTGCGGGCATGGGAGGGCGAGGATCTGGTCTTCTCCCGTGACTACGACGCAGCCGTTGCACGACACCACAATTAGCGAACCAACGATCGGCCAACATTGGAGCCCTCATGAACGTCGCCTATCTCTACCAACGTCTGGGAATCGTGATCGAGGACATCTACTTCGTCGAGCCGAACCCGGACCCCGGGGAGGAAGGGCCTGAGCGCGGCGTCCGAGTCGAGGTTCGGCACATCGAGAACCACCCGCTGTCAGGCTCTCGATACTCTGCCTATCCCATCTCCATCGGGACCGCGATATGGCGCGCCGATCTGCTCGGCTCCGTCGCCGCGGGGCCCGGTGCCCGCGACAGGATGCACTACCACCCCTTGATGGCCGATGACGAACCCGGTGATCGCCAGTTCGAACCTGCGATCAAGGCGGATCCCCTCGGTTGGATCGCGACGCAAATCGAGCAGGTCGAGGAGATCGTCGCGGCCAAGGTTCCCGACGTAACGGCATATCGGCACGATCTCGCCGAGATCCGTCGCCAGGCGCCACTGATCGTCGGGTCCATCGAGCAGATGATGGAACAGGTGCACCGCATGGAGCTCGCCGAGGAGCCCGGATAAACCCACCGTCTCCACGTTGACCGCGTCGGCGTCCATCGCGAGGCTGTAAGGATACGACGCCTGGAAACAGACTGGGCTACAACGGAACACTTGGATCCGATAGGGACCCCGCGCGGCGGACGTCACTGATTCATCTGTCGCGGGATCGGTGCCTTTTGCGCTGGCAAGATCCTCGGCCGGGTCGGCGCACCATCGATCGATTCCGTTCCGCAGCCGCGTCCGCCCACCTACACCAGCGGCACCCCGATCGTCGTGGCCGCCGGAGGTGTTGTGCGCCAACGAAAGCCACCGAACAACCGACGAGCACCGGTCTCTTGACACTCAGGGCGCGCCGGCTAGGTCAACACCAGCGAGGCACCAAGGGCGATCATCATTACGGCGATGAACCCGTCGAGGAAGCGCCAGGTCAACGGGGTGGCGAAGAGGCCGGCCAAGCATCGGGCGCCGAGTCCGAGGCTGACGAACCACACCGCGCTGGCCGCGACCGCTCCGACGCCGAACAACCAGCGACTGTCCTGGTGTTGGTTGGCCAGTGCGCCGAGCAGCACGACGGTGTCCAGGTAGACGTGCGGGTTGAGGAACGTCAACGCGGCGCACGTGAGTAGTACTGCGCCCAGTCGCGCGGGCGCGGCGTCGGCCGGGGTCAGCGCCGATGGCCGGAATGCGCGGCGCGCAGCCAACAGCCCGTAGCCCACCAGGAACGCGGCGCCGCCGAACTTCGCCACGTTCACGGCGCCAGGGTGGGCATTGACCAGTGCGCCGAACCCCGCGATGCCCGTCGCGGTGAGGACGATGTCGGACACCGTGCACATGGCCACCACCGGCAGCACGTGCTCGCGGCGGATCCCCTGGCGCAGGACGAACGCGTTCTGCGCGCCGATGGCGGCGATCAGCGTGAAGGACGCGACGAATCCGACGAGTAGGGGTGAGTTCACGCCATCGACGCTAGGGCCGATGGCCGCAGCAGTACAGCTAATGATTCTTCAGTTGAATTAGCAGAACTAATGCAAGGCGAAGCGTTCACCGTTGCCCGGTGATCTTCTCGCCGATGTCGCGGGCGAGGGTCCATCCCTTGCTACCGACGTTGGCGGCGCAGATGCGGACGTCGACGACGAGGTTCTTGCGGGCTGACATCGCACGCTGGCATTCGCGCTTGCCGCTGTCGACGGGAACGGAAATGAAGACGGTGTTGGTGCCCAGAGTTTTGGCGCTGGTGGCGACCTTGGGGTATTGCGGGGTCTCGTTGCCAACAGTCTGGGTGATGTCGACGTCGTTGCAGTGCTGCCAGTCGGCGAACTGCTGGTCGACGAAGGTTTGTGCGTCTGCGGCACCGGGGAACGACGCGAGCGCCTGCATCACACTGACATGTTGCGGCTCGTTGTCGAGCAATTGGCCGGCGAATCCGGTGAAGCTTGAACCGAGATACACGATGTCTATTCCGGGATTCACCGCGCCGGCGCAGCTGACAGGGGTGACGGTAGCGCCATTGAACGGAGCGGCGACGACTGGCGAGGGTGTCATCATCGCGTTGTCGGCAAGTTGGTTGATCTCGGGCACCGAGGACAGTAGGCCCTTCAGCGCAGCGGGGTTGATGACGTCTGCGGCCGTCGTGCTGGGCGTCGATGCCGAGGCACTGGTCGTCGGGGTGGGTGCCGCGGACGTCGACGATCGTGCGGTCGTCGTTGACGAGTCGCCACCTCGGGTGACGAATACCGTTACGGTGACGGCGATTACGACAAGGGCGAGGGCGCCGATGCCGAGCAGTCCCCACCGCGGCCCCTTCGGCGGTTTTGCGGCCACCGGAGGATACGGGCCCGGCGGATAGCCCGGCATCGGTGGGGTGTTCCATCGGGTGTCCCACTGCCCGGCTTGCGGAGGTGACATCGGGGGTGGCGGCACAGGTCGCGGCGGTGGGCTCATCGGTGGAGGGGGGCTCTGCTGCGGTGTTTTCGGTACCACTGTCGTGGCTTCACCGTCGTCGGCGGGCGCATTCTGGGCGCCTGGCCAGTCGGTGGTTCTCTCGGCGTCGCCGTCGTCGGGTGTGCTCATCGCTGCCCGGTGATCTTCTCGCCGATGTCGCGGGCCAGGGTCCATCCCATGCTGCCGACGCTAGGGGCGCAGGCTCGCACGTCGACGACGAGGTTCTTGCGGGCTGACATCGCATGCTGGCATTGGCGACCGTCGCCTCCGGTGGGCGGGAAGATGAACACGTTGTTGGTGCCCAGAGTGTTGGCGCTGATGGCGACCTTGCTGCGTGATGTCGAGCTGCCGATCGTGACGGTGACGTCTGTGTACTTGCAGGCCTGCCAGTCGGCGAACTGTCTGTCGACGAACGATTGCGCTTCCGCCTCGCTGGGGAACGACGCTAGCGACTGGATCACGGCGATGTTCTGGGGCTCGTTGCTGAGCACTTGGACGGCGAATCCGGTGAATCCCGCGCCGCGGTAGACGGAGTCAAGTCCGGGCATCACCGCGCCGGTGCAGCTGTCGGGGGTGACGATGGCGCCGCCGAGCGGCGAGCTCTGAGTGGTTTGGGGTGTCATCATCGCGTTGTCGGCGAGCTGAGTGACGTCGGCCACGGAGGCGAGAAGGCCCTTCAGCGCCGTGGGATCAACGACGTCTGCGGACGTCGGTGCGGAGGATCCAGTCGATGGCGCGGCTCCGGTGCTCGGCGCGGATGACGATGCACTGGTCGTTGGGGTGGAAGCCGCGGACGTCGACGACCGCGCGGTCGTCGTTGACGAGTCGCCACCTCGTGTGACGAATACCGTGACGGCAACGGCGATTACGACCAGGGCGAGAGCGCCGATGGCGAGCAGGCCCCATCGCGGCCCCTTCCGCGGTTTCGGGGCCACCGGCGGGTACGGGCTCGGCGGGTATGGGCCGGGAGGCACCGGCGGTGCCCACGCGCCGCCGCCGGGCGGAGGCGAACCGGGCCCGGATGGGGTGTTCCATCGGGGATCCCACTGCCCGGCTTGGGGAGGTGACATCGGCGGTGGGGCGGCCGGCGGCGGCGCGGGCCGTGGCGGCGGGCTCATCGGCGGTGGTGCGCTCTGCTGCGGCGTTCTCGGGACCACCGTGGTGGCTTCGCCGTCGTCGGCGGCGGGGCCACGCTGGGTGCCCGGCCAGTCGGTGGTCATCTCGGCATCGCGGTCGTCGTCGGGTGTGTTCATCGAGTTCAGCCTGCCTTATGTGGTGGGGATGCGGTCAGCGATCTGAGCAACCAGCGCCGGTGCTTGAGCGCTCCCGCCCGGACTGCAGATCTGCACGTCGATCACGATATTGCGTTGTGCCTTGAGGGCGCGTTGGCAGCCCAGCCCGCTGGACTGCTTGTTCAGCGTCGATGCCGACAGGACGCCTGCGTTGGTTTCGGGCGGCAGGATGATGGCGGAGAACGCCTCACTGCCGCTGTTCACGAGTACGACTGACTTGTACTTGCACTTGGCCCACCGACTGGCCTCGGTGCTCACGAAGGCCTGCGCCTGCTGGTCGCTGGGGAATGCCGAGACCGCCTCCGTGACGCCGTACTGATAGGTCTGCCCAGGCACGTCGTGGTACTCCTGCAGCCGGATCGCGGTGAAGCCAGAACCGTCGTAGGCCACCGGCAGCCCGACGTTGATCGCGCCGCCACAGTCCGGGCGATCGGTGGTGCTGGTGGTGTAGAGGGCTTCGCCGTCGGCGACCTGGACGAGGCCCTCGACGACGAGCAGATCGGCCAGAGTGCTTGCGCTGGGCAGAAACTCCGGTAGGCGCGCACTGCTCACCGAGCCGACTGCCGGCGCGCTGGCAGTGGTGCTTGGAGCGTCAGCGGTGTTCGCGCCCGGGGATGACTCCGCACTGGGCTCGGTGCCGGCGGCCTGGGCGGGCGCCTGATGCATGGTGACTCGGGCGGCGAGTGCGGCGGCGATCACCGCGACTACCGATACCCCGATCACGGCCCAGCGCAGCGCCTTTCCGCGTGCCGGCGCCGGCGGCGGGACGTGCGGCGGCCACGGATTCACTGGGTGTGGTGTCCACTGTGGCTGGTTCGGTGCCATGGCGGGCGGTCTGGGCGCGCCGACCGGGGTTGACGGGGGCCCGATGTAGGGCCGGGTCAGCTCCCCATCGCTGTCGTGTGTCACTTGCTGGACTCAATCTTGGCGGTGATCTGGGCGAGTACTTCGTCGACGGGCTTTGATGGGCTTAGCCCGCACAGTTCGAGTTCGATGACGATGTTGTTGACCGAGGTCATCGAATCACGGCAGGCCCAGCCGTCAGCGCCTTCCTGGGTGAACGTCATCCCGATCCCGCCGCCTGCGTCGGAGAACTCGCTGGAGTTCCAATAGTCGTTGGGCGCGCTGGCGTCGGATGCGACCTTGAGGTTCATGCTGCGGTTGACGCAGCGCTGCCATGCGGTCGTGCTGGTGTCGACGAATTGGGTTGCGGTGGCGGCGTCGGGGAAGTTCACGACCGCCTGAATCAGAGACTGGTTGTCCTGGGGGGTCGGGTCGTCCTGGGTGGCAAGGAACTGCCGGCGCACCGCTTGCCATCCGCTGCCCTCGTGCTCGTTGGCTGCTGCGGGCACTCCCACGTTGCAGTCATCGTCGACAGTGGCTTGATGCGCCGTCATCTGGGTGTAGACCCGATCCGAGCGCGCCCCGCGGGGGCCAAGCGGGCCGGTGCCGAAGATCTTGCCGGCTTCGGCGCGGGTGAGCAGCAGTTCGTCCATCGCCGACACCGGAATTGCTGCCATGGGGGCCGCTGTCGCCGCCGCAGTCGGTGAACCGCTCTCACCGGTGCCGAGCGGCCACCACACGATCGCGGAGGCGACCGCGCCGAGCACGGCGACGCCGGTGACTGCCGCCACCCACCGACGGCCGCGGCGCTGAGCGGGCGGCGGGGTGGCCGGTGCCCCCGGCCAGCCGGGGGCCGCCCAGGGGGTGCCACCGGGATACGGCATTGACGGCGGCGGCTCGGTGAATGCGGCGCCGTAGCCGCCGGCCGGCGGACCGCCCCACTGCGGACGAGTCGGTGGCTGCCCGTACGGGCGCTGTTGGGCGGGGATGCCGGGGTCGTTCTCGCCCCAGGCGTTGGGGGTGGTGTTGTACATCAACGTCTCCTGTGCGTAGGGCGGTCAGCGGGTTTCTGGATGCGTTGGCCGGAAAGGGGTTTCGGCCGCCGTGTCAGTACTTGCTGATTCCTGCGACCTTGAACGTCGCTTTGGTCAGCTCGTAGTAGTTGTCGGAGTTGGTGGTGAAGGCGTCATTGGTGACGGATTGGCCAGGTGCGAGGTTGGCGACGTAGACGGTGTCTTCGGCGATGCGGTCACCGTTTGCGTCTACGGCCTCGATCTGAATGCTGTAGGTGGCTCGCTCGCTGCCCTTGTTGTGCACGGTGACGGGCAGTTTGCCGACCGTGATGCTGCTGTAGGTGCGGTCTCTGGTGAAGGTGCCGAAGTCGACGTCGAGGTCGTCATCGAGGATCTTCTCGGTGTTGGCGCCCGAGCTGTTGTTGAGAAGCTCGTTGCTGTTGCTGGTCATCTCGTCGACGCTGCTCGACATCA
This sequence comes from Mycobacterium sp. AZCC_0083, assembly GCF_014202335.1. Lineage (GTDB taxonomy): Bacteria > Actinomycetota > Actinomycetes > Mycobacteriales > Mycobacteriaceae > Mycobacterium. The sequence continues at coordinate 354,370 of NZ_JACHGP010000006.1, forward strand.
AGATGAATGGTGCGACGAACACCAAGAAGGCAAGGACGATCGCCACGACGCCGCTGATGACCGCGATGATCACGCCGTTGTTGCGCTTCTTCGGAGGTGCTGGCGGATATCCGTAACCGTTGGGCGGCAAGGGAGCCGGGGCCCCGTAGCCGTACGGCGGAGTGGACTGCTCGTAGGGGTTGGGTTGCCAGCCTGAATGCGGTGATGGGTAGGACATGTCGTGTGACCTTTCTTGAAAGTCTTGGGGTGTAGCGGGTTTGGCGAGATTGTTGAACTACGCGGTGGCGGCGGTGCGCAGTGCCGGCGAGGACGGGTTGCGTGGTGGACGCAGTTGCGCCACGGCGGGCACGGTTTCGTCGCTCGCTGCGCGCAACAATGGGGCGTTGCTGGGATGTGTACGCGGGTCGATGGTGCCATCGGCGATACCTCGCAGGATCTCGCGCTGGGCGTTCAACACGGGAATCTTGCGGGCCAGGTCGCCCGGCAGCTGCACACCGGCCCACACGCCGTAGGCGATTTCCTGGTGCAGGGCTTCCTTGGCGCAGCGGCGCTGCTGGGCCAAGGGGCAACGCAGAAGGCAGGCGGTACGCGCGGTTTCGGACAGGCGTGCTGCCCGCTGCATCACCTCGAGAGTGGGGCCACCCATGTCTCCGTCTTCGCGTTCGGTGTGCCCGCCGAAGAACAGATCCGGGTCGGCGCTACACGGAGCTGCACCGGTGCCGCTGAGAGTGTCGGTTGCAATGGTGTTGGAGTGCATGATGTTTCGCCGTATCTCTGGTTTTGGATGTGGTAACGGGCTCATACCGACTGCGAGTCGGCGTTGTCGGCGATGGCCTGGGTGATCTTGACGGCCTGCTCCTCGGCGCGACCCGTCGAGCAGGACATCACGTCGATGAAGATGTCGCGATAGGTGGCGATCGCGCGCTCGCAGGTGCTGCTGCCGCCGACTGATGTCTGACCCAAGGTGACGATGGTGTGGGCGTCGTTGACGCGCGGTGCGTCGAGAACCCAGGAGTCGCCGCCAGCGGTGACGGTCCTGCCCTTGCAATCCGCCCACGCGTCGGCGGTGGCCGTCATGTGGGCAAGGGCCTCGCGCTTGCTGTCCAGTTGCACGACCGCCTCGGTGACGATCAAGTTCGGTCCCGAACCGTCGTCGGAGAGGACCTTGAACGCGACGTCCTGTGGGTCGGTGTCGGCGTAGGAAGCGGCCTGGCCCGGGCTGAATGCGCTGACACATTGGGAGGGCCGCACCGACCCCGTTCCGAGCTTGTTGCCCGACCTGACCTCGTCGAGGTCGCGGGCGCCGAGCAGGCTGCCTGCCTCGCGGTCGGTGACGAGCAGGGCTTCCAGGCTCGTCGTTCCGGTGAAGGTGGGGAGCGGAGCGGCGGGCGTGGCGGCGGCGGTTCCCGCGCTGACCGCGACGGCCATGCCGGCAAGCACGCTGGCGGTGGCCAGTCGCACCACGGTGGGACGAGCGTGGGCGGACGTCTGCCGAACGACGAGTGCGCGGGCGTTGTTCTGGCGGGCGGTGATGCTCATGAGCTGACCTCTCGGGGGAAGTGAAGTTGTAGCGATGCGATGACTATAACCATAGCGTAAGTCGTAGCGCAAGAAGAACGGTGAAATTGGTGTCGACCGACGCCGCTGGGCGCGGCTGAAAAGCGATTTACGTGCGAATATAGTCAACCAAGCGGAAGCCTGTTGCTTGTGTGCCGACGCTGTTGACCCATGAATCCATTGCATCTAACGACGTCGAATCGCCGCAGTGCTGCAACAAGAACTTGCGTAGTCGATGCGCCTTGCGCTACGTTTCAAGCAGTCGCAGCGCCCCAGTGCTACGACTGTCACTCCGAAATGTTGCCGATGCTCAGACAGGGGACCCCGTGGACATCGCATCCGCCGATCGCCGTGGGCCGACCAACGCCGTCGGCGACGATCTACTCGTGAACGTCAACGGGGCGCGGGTGCTCCGCCGCGCAGTGGACGGCGCATTCATCATTGGGCGCGACGTCCCGCCATCGCACATACGGATCGATCACCCGGGGATCTCGCGCCTGCACGTCCGCCTGTTGCCGGGGGCCCGCTGGGAACTCGTCGACTACGACAGTCGAAACGGTGTGTACCTAGATGGGCACCGGATTGAATACGAAATGCCAATCACCGACGGCATGACCGTGCACCTCGGCGCTTACGACGGAATCCCCGTCACCTTCCTCTACGTCCCCGCCGAGCAGCAGCACACGCCGACCGATGAAGTCTTCGACCCGGACGTGCAGCGCACTGGTCATGCCGTCGCCGACCGACTCGAAGAACTGGGACTGTCCGCACGCGAACTCGGCAAGGACGCCGGCATCGACACAGCGATAGTGGACGGATTGATCGCAGGACTCAGCTGGCCCGACGCGGCAGCACGGGGCGCAATCGAGACCGCCCTGGCCTGGCCGACGGCTGCCCTCGAGGAGGTCCGCCGAGGCGAGCCCGACGGCGAGATCACCGAAGTCATCACACCCGCCATGCGGCGGGCACTACTGATCGATGCCGCAGCCCTGACGCTGGCCAACGTCGACAGGGCCATCGCCGACCTGCCCCCGGCCGCCGACCCCCGGTTCACCACCAAGGCCGAACGGCTGCTGAACCTCCTGGCCGCACTGGAGAACTCACTGGGCACCACCCCCGCCCTCGAAGATGGTGGCGGCGCGGAAATGCTGCGCACCGTCACGCGCGTCTATACCAGCATCCTCACGCTTGCCGGCGCCGCGAGGTGACGGTTTTGGCGAATGAGTTGGCTGTCCCCGCCGTCACGGAGTGACCGGCGTCCCCTCACCGATGGTTGGGCATGCCTGCTTGATGTCGTGAATTGCGGCGGTCATGCGGGTGGTCGCGCGGAAGAAGTCCGTGCTGGGGGCCGATGGCGACGAGGGCGTCAGCCGGCTCCGGCTGAGCTCGTCGAACGCGTCGGCAACCGTGTAGAGGTTGGCGCGAAGCGTCGCAGATCCGACGAGATCGGCTGCAGTGCGAATGTCGTTGGCTGCCTGCGCCTCCCGGGCAGCGGCGGCCGCGTAGTCGGGCTGCTCGTCGTCCCCTGTAGGGGGAGACGCGATGTCGGGAGGGAGATTCTGGTAAACGTCGGGCATGGTGGCGCCCCAGGGCTGCAGGGCACGCTCGGCTTGTCGGCAGTCATCACCATGGGGACGATCGACGAGCGCCATGACGATACCGGCGACGACCAGAACCACGGCAGTGACACCGACGATGAGTAGCCGTGTTCTCATGGGTTTCTGCCTCCGGGTCCGCCACAAAGCATCCTGGCCGGCGATGTCGTCGTCACCGGCCAGGAGAAGTACTCGACGATCAGCTCAGGGTGTTGCAGGCCCAGGAGTCGACCCAGCCGCCGGGGAGGCGGCTCTTGGCGTCGGCGATGGCCGCCGACAGGCTACGTCCATAGCCCCCTTGCAAGGTGCTGCCGTCAAAGGCCACGGCGCCGCAGTCCTTGAAGCTGCTCAGTACCTCGCAACTGGAGTACCCGCAGTAACTCAGTGAGGCTTGTTCGGCGTTGGAACGCGACGGGTAGTTCCACACCGAACCGCCGGCACCATTGGTGGCGTAGGCGATGGCTCCGTAGGCCAACGCAGCTTCTGCTTGTGGGGCGACTACCACGTTGACCGCTGCGGCGGCGATAACGCCCGCGGCCGCTATGGCCGCGCGCTGAGAGAGGACAGACACCTTCATGACTAGATCCTTTTCTGGGCGCCGGTTCGGCGCGCCGGACAATGTGAACGGGTTTGGGAGTGAAGAGAATTCGGTCAGGGAGTGGGCAATGCCGGCTTCGTGGCGGTGACCTGCTTGCCGAAGTCGGACAGCGTCATGACGAGCTTCGTGTCGGGCGTCGGGTCGATTTGGGCTTGCACCAGATAGTGCGGATCGCTATCGGCGATCCACACCGTCATCGGCACCGTCTGCTCCTTCTCGGGTGCCTTGCGCGCGCCGGCCAGTTCGGCGACGTCGTTGGTGGACGCCGTACCGGTGATCTTGGTGGTTTTGGTCCCGTTGATGTCTTCGGTGCCAGCGGACTTGGGATCCTTGAGCTTGGCCAGCGCGTTGGCCAAGCCCTGCTGCGGGTCGAGCAGAACGGACAGGTTGTAGATCGAGCTGCCCGGTCCGTAGTCGACGAATATTCCTGGCTCGGCGATGTCGGAGTAGAGCTTGCCGTCGACGTAGATGAGCTTGGCTTCCTGCGTGTCTTGGCCCATCTGGATGGAGGCAGTCCCGGTGGCGGCCACGGCGGGCTTGGACGCGACGTCGGCCTCGAGCTTGGTGACCTTGAGATTGGGAATCTGGCCGTCGGCGGTGACCACGAAGTGGGCGCTGGTCAGATTCTTCATCGCATCCGACGATTGCTTGACCAAAGTGGCGGCGTCTGCGCCACCGCCGGATGTTCCCGTGTCTGGGCTCGACGAGCAGCCCGACAGGGTGATCGCAGCCGCAGCGGTGAGCGCTAGCGCTGCACCGAATCGAAGCCTCATACATTCTCGCTTTCTGGTAGCCAGCACCCGGGCTGTCCGCGGCGCCTTGGTCGGATCACACATTAAACGTTCAGCGACGACCCCCGCTGACACATCTGGAGACTCACGTCGAGCACCGACGTGAGCGGAATCAGGGCTGCTCATCGACGTTTTGGGCTGCGCGTCAGGCGATCTTGTCGGTGATCTGCTTGGCGATGTCGTCGGCCTGCTGACCGCCTGTCGAGGTGCACGCCGCGACGTCGATGACGACGTTGGAATCGGTGGTCAGCACGTGCTGGCAGGACCGCCCTGGCTCGGTGGAGGTGACGGTGAGGCGACCTTCCACGGATTTGGGCTCACCGACGGTGACGGTGCGGGGCGGCTTGCCGTCGCTGGTGAGGGTGACCGCGGTCTTGGCGCAGTTACGCCACTCGTTGATCTGCGTATCCTGCACTGTCGCAGCAGCTTCCGCGCTGGGGTAGCTGGTGACGAACTGGGTGGCGGCGATGGTGGGATCACTCGGGATCGACAGGTCGCTGCCTGCCGTCGCGGTGAAGTCGGTGCCGGGGTACATCGCAGCGTTGCCGGCATCAGCGGCGCCCGCGCAATTCGGCGGCGCTGCGGTGCTTACCCGGTGGGTGGTCGACGGGGACGGCACGAGATCAGCCAGGGCCGGCGCGTTCATCACGGAGCTCACCGTCTTGGCGTCTAGAAGGAGCCCGCCGAGCTGGTCGGGCGCAACGGGCTGCTGCGGCGGCGCCTCGCCCTGCGTGGGGATGGACGGCATCCCCGCATTGGCTGCGGGGTCGCGGGTTCCGCCGCCACGGGTGAGCACCGAAAGGCCCGCGATGAATGCGGCCACCAGGACCACCACCACGACGATGCCGGCGACCTTCGACGCCACGCCGCGCGTGCGTTCGCCACCATCCGGGGTGGGAAGACGTAGTCGGCGTCGCACCAGAATGGCGGCCACGATGCCAAGAAGCAGCAGCACACCCATGTCGAGCGCCCACCACGGCAGGGTGTGGCGCCACAGCGGGTCGTCGACCGTGATCAACGGCGCGACCTTGAGCAGGTCGATGGTCGACGCCGACGCCGCGAAACCCCAACGCGCAGGCAGGAACCACGATGCCTGCTCCAACCCAATGCGGGCCGTGACAGGGATCAATCCGCCGGAGAACACGATGCTGAGCATGATGACGACGACCAGCATGGGCAGAATCTGCTCGTTGGATCGGGCGAGTGAGGACCACAGCAGACCGAAGATCGCCGACACGATCGCGGTCAGCGCCAAGGTGGCGTAGAGGTCGTAGATCGGGTTGCCCAAGGCGATGGCGCCTTGGGTGGGTCCGCCCTTGCCGTAGACGACGATCGCGGTCACGATCGCGGTTTGCAACGCGGCGAATCCGCTGTACACGAAGATCTTTGACGCCAGATACGCCCCCGATGACAACCCCACGGACTGCTCGCGCCGGAAGATGGTGCGCTCACCGACCAGGTCGCGAATCGTCAAGGCGGTACCCATGAAGACCGCGGAGATGTTGGCCAGGATGAGCAGCTGGGTCGGTTCGTTGGGTGCCCCGCTGGCCGTGGTGGCCACACCGAGGCCCACCTTGCCGGGCACCACCAGAGACAGCGCGCCGAGGACGAACGGCAGCAGCACCAGAAAGGCGGTGTAGCCACGATCGGCGAAGATCAGCCGCACCTGTCGCCTTGCGAGCGTGAGCATTTGACGGGTGGTGCTGGTGTGGGCAGGCTCGCCCAGCGGTCCGGCCGGGGTGGCGGGCGCCGCCGGCTGCGCCGCCTCGGGGTTGCGGGCCAGGAAGGCCGCATGGGCGTCGTCCGGCCGGGTGGACACCCAGGCGAAGATGTCGGCCCAGTCGGTCGTGCCCATCGCAGCGCCGATCGCCGCCGGCGGACCGGCGTACGCGGTCTTGCCGCCGGGGGCCAGCAACAGCACCTGGTCGCACATGCTCAGGTAGGTCAGGGAGTGGGTGACGACGACCACGGTGCGCCCGGCGTCGGCCAGCCGGCGAAGCATCGACATCACCTGGCGGTCCAGGGCTGGGTCCAGACCCGACGTCGGCTCGTCGAGGATCAGCAGCGACGGGCCGGTCAGCAACTCCAACGCCACCGAGGCGCGTTTGCGTTGCCCGCCAGACAGTTTGTCGACGCGCTTGTTGCGGTGCTCGGTGAGCTCGAGCTCGCCGAGCACGCGGTCTACGACCGCCCGCCGATCGGCCCTGCTGGTGTCCGGGGGTAGCCGCAGCTGCGCGGCATACGACAACGCCTGGTCGACGGTGAGCTGCCGGTGCACGACGTCGTCTTGGGGGACCATGCCGATCCGGGAGCGCATGGAGGCGTACTCGGCGTGCACGTCGTGCCCGTCGAACGTCACCTGCCCCGAGGTGGGTTGCGCGGCGCCGCCGAGCAGCTTGATCAGCGTGGATTTGCCCGCGCCGGAGGGCCCGATCACCGCCGTGAGGGTGCCAGGCCGCGCAGTGAACGACACGTTGGTCAGCAGCTGGTGGCCGTCGATGGCAAGACCGAGTTGATGGGCCTGAACGCCGCCGGTCGTCTCGGTCGCCGTCCGCGGCGTCACCGTGGTCCCGCCCGCGAAGACCAGGTCGGTGTTGCCGATGGTGATGACGTCGCCGGCCCGCAGCGTCACCGCGGTGATGCGGACCCCGTTGACGAAAGTGCCGTTGCCGCTGGCGTTGTCGAACAGCTGAGTGCCCGTAGGTGCCGCCACCAGGTAGGCGTGCGTGCGCGAGGTCAGTGAGTCGTCGATGCGGACGGTCGAGGTGGAATGCCTGCCGATCGTGACCGCCCCTGGCGGCGGTTCGGACGGGCGTTGCGGCAGAACCTTCTTGACCACGCCCGTCATCCGCCCGACCATGTCGGCATCCTGCGGGGCCGCCGGGGAGGGCGCCGGCGGTTGGGGCGGTGCCGGTCGCGGTGCTGCGGGCGGCCGCTGCGGTGGGACGGGGGGCCTTGGCTGCGGTGGTGCGGGCGGCCCCGGCTGGCGTGGCTGCGGCGGTCGCTGCACCGGAGGTGGCGTGCCCCGCTGCTGTGGTGGTGCTGCGGGTCGCGGGGGCGGTGACGGCCGCATCGGGGGCGGTACTGTTGGCGGCCCCGGGCGCGGTGGCACGAGGCGCGCGACTTGTAGCTGCTGCGTGGTGATTTGGAACGTCAGCGCAGGCCCATCCGGAGCGCCGAGATTGATGCGCACGTCATCGTCGATCGGCACGCTGCCCACGCGCTTGCCGTTCACGTAGATGCCGTTGCGGCTCTTGTCGATCGCGACCCACTGTGGTCCGTCGGCGTGCAGCACCATGTGAACCCGCGAAATCGCTTGCTTGGCAGCGGTATCGACGCGGATGTGACGGTGTAGGTCCTGGCCAGGGCGGCTGCTATCGCGGCCAACGGTGATGTCCGGGCCAGGGGCGAACGCGAACATCGACTCTCCGAGCCGCACCACCAGCGGAGGCGTCACATCCCGGGTCACCATGGCCCCTCCCATGCTTCTGGCTCCTCCAGCTGAGACTGTATGCGGCGGCTCGCTAGCCGCCCTACTTACTGCGAGGACAGCCGCTGGATCCCGCGATACACCTGGAAGCCGATGTAGGCCAAGACGAGGCCGCTGACCACGGTGACGGCCAAGCTAAAGAGCAGCGTGATGGCGTATCCGGCCAAGTGCAGCGACGCGAGGTCGAAGAATGTGGCGACCGCGTAGAGCGCGCTCAACAATGCGAGGACGGCTCCGACACCGCAGATGCCGTAGGCCACGAATTGGTGAGCGAGCTTGGTGCCGAGTGCGAAGTACAGATAGATCAGTCCCGCGAAGATGAGGTCGGTGATGATGGTGCCGATGAAGCCGGGCAGCAGGCTCATGACGATCGCCAGGAACAGTCCGATTCCATAGGTGATGTACACGAACTGATCGGCTGACTGCTGACGGAAGTTCACGAACCAGGGCTGGCGAATGAGTTCACCGCGAATTCCGCGGTACATCAGCTTGGAGATCAGCGAATTACCCTTGGCGAGAAGGGCATTGGCGGCCTCCATGGGGTTCTGCGAGGCGTTCGTTCCGTACCCGTTCGGCGGCGCGGTTGGTGCGCCGGCGGTGTAGGGCTGCTGGGGCGGCGGGGGTGCGAACTGCGCGCCGTATCCCGGCGGTGGAGGAAACTGCGGGCCGTATCCCGGTGGCGGTTGCGGTGCGCCACGGCCGGGACCGCCGTACGGCGGCGGTGTCGGTGCCGAGGGGGGAGGACCGTAGGGCTGCTGAGGCGGCGGCCCAGCGCGATGCTGCTGCTGACCGGTGGGTGGGGGAGGCGGCGCAGTCGGGGGCTGCGGAGCCGGGGGCGGTTGGCTGGCGGCGATGAGCGTCGTCTTCTCTTCGGCTTCGGGGTCAACCGCCGTCGCGTCATCGGTGGGCGTCATACGGGGCACCACCTGTGTCTTGTCCTCATCGGCAGGTGATGGCGCCGGTGAGGCACTGGTGACGCGCTGGGTCAGTTCTTCGTCAGCCATGCTGATGTTTCCTCACTTCACGGGATGTTCGACGGCTACGGTACGTGGCATTGCGACGGATCACCGACACCACTTTTGGACGGCGCCCGGGCGTCCGGCGAAATCGAAGCGCTTCAATTCTACTCAAGTGTCGGCGGCGCAACATGTAGCACCGCTACGGTTTACGATGTGACTATGGCATCCACTGAGGTCGACGACGCAGCCTCCGACGCGGTCCTCCCGCTGACCATCCGGGTGATGGGCGAGACGCATCGGGTGGATCCCGAACACGCCCCCGTGATCATCGGCCGCCCGGATCCTGGCGCCAGCCAAGAGGCCCACATCCGCATCTCGGATTCCCGGGTCTCGCGCCAACACATCGTCGTCGACGTCCGCCGCGGCCAGTGGATCGGTGAGGCCACCGGACGCAACGGCACATTCATTGATGGCCGCGAAGTAACCGGCGAGTTCGTCATCCCGGACGACGGGCTGACCGCGACCCTCGGACATCCGGTCGGCGGCATTCCGGTGCACTTCACCACGCTCGACCCCGCAGTGGTCAACGTCGGGGCGCAGGTCGCCAAGAGGCGCAATGAACTCGACCTTTCCCAACGAAAGCTGGCCGAGAACAAGATCATCAACGCCGGCACGCTGATCGCGTTCGAGAAGGGGCGGAGCTGGCCGCGGGAAGCCACGCGCACGAAACTGGAGGAAGCGTTAGGGTGGCCGCCGGGTGAAATAGCGCGGCTGCGCCGCCAGTTCGGCAGCGATTCCGCGGCGGGAGCTGACTCAGCCCAGACCGTTGACGATGGGGAACGCACGGTGATGCTGGAAACCGGGGGTACCACGACGGTCGACTCGAAGTACATGGCCGAAACCGCCGCAATGGCGTTGGACAACATCACCAGACAGATCGAGGTACTTCCGGCTCCCTCTGCGTCCGCGTTTCAGGCATCGGTCAAGGGGTTGATCGCCGATCTGAGCCGGTTGGAAGCCTTGGCGTCCAACGCCTCGCGCGGCAGCAGTGGTGCCGAGGACATCTTTCGCGTACTGGGTGCCATCCGACGCGCGAGGCGCGGACTTCTGCTGCGGGCGGCTGAGTCGCCGCATGCAACGGTGGGGCAGCGATTGTTTGCCGCCCGTCACCGAGCCGAACTGAGCGTGGAGGAGGCTGCCACGATGGCAGGGCTCACACCCGATGACGTCGCGGCGGCCGAGGCGGGCAACGCGGTCGCGCCGGCTCAATTCGACGCGCTGAACCGTCTGCTGGCAGCGTTGCAACAATGAGGTGCCACCAGGCTCGCGGGGTTTCCCTTCTGGCGGCGGTTGCAGTGCTGGTCGCCGGATGCACCGCGGTGGTGGACGGCAGCGCAGTGACGGTGGCGGGCGGGCCGGCGCCCGGCACTATTGACGTCGCGTTGCTCAACCCGGGCAACTACCCGACCAAACCGCAACCGCCGATGGGTGTCGCGGGGAGCCCGGCGGCGGGCGCGCTGCTGGAGGGCCGGCGGATGGCCGAATTCGTTATCGGCCCTTGGGAAGTCGATCCGGCGTTGGTCGCCGGCTATCACTTCTTGGGCACCGCAGGTGCGTTTCCGCTCAAGTCCGACGGCCTCGAAGCGGTTGTATTCCCGCCGGTGGCCCAGGCGGTCTACAAGCACAACTACATCGGTGGCTACGTCGACGCCCGAGAAGTCCAGGGGCAGAAGGTCTTGTTCAACTTCGTGCTGCGCACGGCCGATCCGAAGTCGGCGAGCGCCGCCGCTCGAGACATGGCGCAGGCTACCCGTGACAATCCGGCGGAAGGCACATCGCCAGCGGCGATGTCGCCGATACGAATCCCCGGGCATCCCGAGGCGAACGCGATCAGCCATTCGTTCGACCAGTACGGCGGCAACCTCAGGTGGAATGTCGTCGAATCGTATACCGCGCACGGGCCTTACGTGCTGATGCAGAAGGCTCAATCGACCGAAAACAGCGACATCGCAGTAGGATTGATCGCCAAGGCGATAGACCTGCAGGCCCCCCGTATCGACGGGTTTACTCCAACCGATCCCGCGCAATTGCCCAACTTGCCACGTGACCCCAGTGGACTGCTTGCCAAGGCGCTGCCGGTGCCAGAAGGGTCCGGAAGGCTCAACAACAGGGCGACCTTGTTCGGGTACGGGCTGTTGCACTACCAGATCGACCCGGTGGCTTCGGCGAAGGTGTTCGCCGACGCTGGAGTGGACGTGGGGGTCAGTGGTGATGACTGGGTTATCCAAGCCCGCGACGCTGCCGGTGCGGCAGCGGTCGCGGATGATGCAGTGAAGGATTTCACCGGCACTGGGGCTACGCCTGTGGATCCGGTACCAAACCTGCCCGGCAGTCGCTGCCTCAAATTCAGCGGTGAGGACGGCGGTTTTTGGTGTGTGGCCACCGTCGACCGCTACGAGTTCGAGGTGTCGGGCCTCCAATTGAATGACGTATACCAGCGCACGGCCGCGCAGTACATCACGTTGACGGCAAAATGAGTCGGCCCACAACGGCCGCCCTCTCTGAGCAGGCGAACGACGTCACCCAGCAGATCGCAGCCCAGTGCCTGATGCTGGTCGGAAAGTAAAAGGGGCGCAATGGAGTTCAATGCCGGTGATGTCGTCGGTGGATACACCGTCGTAAGCGTCTTGGGTTCGGGCGGCATGGGCACCGTGTACCGGGCCACCAACCCCACCTTGCCGCGCAGCGACGCGCTTAAGGTCCTCAGTGCCGAGTTCTCCCGTGACGACCAATTCCGGGCGCGATTCCAGCGTGAGGCCGACGTCGCGGCCACCTTGGATCACCCCAACATCGTTGCCGTTTACACCCGAGGCGAGTTCAACGGGCAGCTGTGGATCGCCATGCAATACGTGCCGGGTTCCGACGCCGACCGGGAATTGAAGGCGGGCACCATGACCCCGCAGCGGGCTGCCCTTATCATCACCGAGGTCGCCAAGGCCTTGGATTACGCGCACCGTCGCGGCATCATGCACCGCGACGTCAAGCCCGCCAACTTCCTGATCTCGCCGGCCGAACACGATAGTGACGACGAGCGAGTCTTTCTCGCAGACTTCGGCATCGCCCGCGCCCTCGACGATGCCGCCCATCTGACCACCGACGGCACCGTGATGGCATCGGTGGCCTACGCCGCCCCCGAGGTGTTGACCGGGGTGGGCGTCGATCGTCGCGCCGACATCTACTCGTTGGGGTGCAGCCTGTTTCGGATGCTCGCCAACAAGGGGCCCTACTCCGGGCTGCCGGGCGGGTTGGCGGCGATGGCCGCCGCGCACATGACGGCACCACCGCCAAGGGTGACCGATCTGGTTCCGGGGTTGCCGCGCGCTCTGGACGACGTGATCGCCCGCGCGATGGCCAAGGACCCCGCGCAGCGATACCAGACAGCGCGGGAGTTGGCTGACGCGGCGACCGCCGCGATCGCGGACACCACCACCGCCATTCCGAGGTCGACGTTGACTCAGGAATGGTCGACGCCTTCGCCGACGGGTGCAGCGCCGCGTCCACCGACCTACAACACCCCGCCCGCAGGGGTCGGGACGCACAGCGGCCCTGCGGCCATCACCTATCCCACTGGACACTTCAGCGGGCCGCAAGGCCAGACCATGCCTCGACAATTCGCACCAGGCCCGCAAGCACCACCACCGGCGGGCCTGCCGCCGGTCCCCAAGAAGCCGTTGAAGAGCCGGTTGGTGATCGCAGGCACGCTTCTGATGGTCATCGCCGTCGTCGCGGTGGGCGCGGTGCTGCTCTTCAACGGCTCGTCACGCAAGTCGGCGTACAAAGCGCAGACATTCACTCACGTGCACGGCACCACCCAAGTCAGCGAAGCACCCACGGCGGTTGCAGCGGTCGGCCCCGGTGATGCCGATGCCGTGCTGGCGCTGGGTGTTCAACCGGTGGCGATCGACTCGGCGAACGGGCCGCTACCGTCGTGGCTGCACGACAAGATCACCGGTTCACCGGCGATCATGACCTTCGTCGACACCAACGCAATTCAGGCCGCCAAACCCGATCTCATCATCGCCACTGGAGACCTGGACGACGCCACCTATCAAAAGTTGCAGGCGATCGCCCCGACCATCACCAGACCCTCGGACACCAGTCAGGGGTGGAATTGGCAGACCCAATTGCACTGGATCGCACGGATTCTGGGCCGCGACAGTGACGCGACGCAGCTCATCAGCACGGTCGTTGCCCAGCAGAACGACTTGAAGAATCAGAACGGCAAGGTCGTCGGCAAGACCGTCTCCGTGCTCAACATCTCTGACGGTGGGGTTAGCCAAACGTTGACGCCGTCCAACGCGGCGGATTTCCTGACGTCACTGGGGTTGAGCTATAGCAAATCGAGCTTCGGCGATTCGCTGCAACGTCAACCCACTGATCAAGGCGTGACGCGGGCGGTCACCGACCTCGCCAAGCTATACATGATCGATACCGACGTCCTGGTGGTGGTGCGCACCGACAAGACCGCCGGCGGGGGCGGCGCCGCGGGGCTGCCCACGCAACTCAACGGTTACCGCGGTGTCATGGTCATCGTCGATGACCCCGACACCATCGCCGCGCTCGCCGAACCCGGAGGCGTCCTCGCCTACCAGTTCCTCGATTCGCACTTCGTGCCCAATCTCGCCAGCCAAATACCAGCATGAGGACGACGACGTGTTGTCGCATCAATGCCTGCCCGCCGTTGCAACAGGGGTCGGCCTATATCCCCAGCAGCCTGGTTATCCGCGCTATCCCTATGCGGCACTGCAATTCGCGGCTGACGGCTAGCCGCTACCCCCTCGGGGTGTGCCCCGCCAGAAGAGTGTCGGTTGGCAGCGGGCAGTCGCGCAATACTTGATGCTCGAGCCGTGACACGGAAACCCAGCACGGGCCGCGAGTGAGGACGGCATCTTTGCTTAAGTTCAACGAAGGGGGAAACACCATGAACCGCAACCTCATGCACGCCGGAACCGTACTGCTCACCGCAGTCGCGCTGGCCGCATGCAGCAACCCGCCCAACCAGGCGGGCACCACCGCGGCCCCGCCGGCAACCAGCACGACGAGTACCGGCGTCGACACCGGGGCGCTCAAGACGGGGAACTACCCCGTCACGCCGGCGCCAGCGCAACCCTGGAGCCTGCAAGCAGCCCTGGTGATGCAAGCAGAGCAGATGGCCGACTTCGTGGTGGGTCCCTGGGAGGTCGATCCAGATCTCACCGGAATTGGCCTGCAAGCCTTTACGATCACCGACGCCAAGAACCTGAGGGCAGTCCTGACGACGGAAGGAACGACGGCCGCCGAGCATCACTTCCTCAACGCCTTCGCCGACAGTCGAGTCGACCGCAACAATCCCGACGGTAAGGGTCTGGTGACGATGGTGATGCGCTTCCCGACGCCCGAGGACGCCGAAGCGGCCGCCGGCGACCTCAGCGCAGAACTGGGCTCCTACCTCAAGGCTGGCGCCCAGGAGACGGCGTTCATCCCGGGCCATCCCGAGACGCACGCCACCCAGTCACCTCAGCCGGGCGGGAAGTATCAGGTGACCGGCCTGACCGCACACGGTCCGTTCGTGCTCTACCAGGAAGCGCAGTCACCGGAGAATGCCGAGGCCGCCGCCACGCTGGTGGGAAAGACCCTGGATCTGCAGGCGCCGCGGATAGACGAGTATCACCCGAGTGATCCGGCGCAACCGCAGTCGCTGGATCCGACGGGTCTGGTAGCCAAGACGATTCCGAGCCCCAACACCCACAACGTCTCCGTGTTCGGGTTCTACGGACAACTGCACTTCTCCGACGATCCGCTCAAGACCGCACAGAGCCGCACTGCGGCCGGCATGGACTACCAGTCCAACGGCGGGACCGCGGTGATCCAGACCAAGGACCCTGCCGCGGCGACCACGCTGGCGTCGGTGATCTTCGATGCCAACAAGGGTGACGACAAGCCCGGACCCACGGTGGCTGGGTTACCGGCGGCGAAATGCCTGGAATCGGCGAAAGCCCACACCGCCACCCCCGATCCGACCGCCCCTCCGAACTACCGGTGCGTCACCCCGATGGGTCGGTGGGTGGTGCTCGCCGCCGCCCAGCAAGCTACTGACATCGCCCAACAGGTTTCGGCGCAGTACCTGCTGCTGCTCGGAAAGTAAGCGCGGGCCTAGCGGCGGTCGCCCACGGCTCACCGGAAGTGTTGACCGTCCTGAACGTCGATCACCCCCGACCAGCCTGCCCACCTAGCCATGTGACAATCGGGGGGTGCCGGATTGGACGTACCATCCGCTGAGCCCGGTCGTCGCAGCTGTTCTCGGTGAGCGCCGGACATGCGTTCTGGCATTGCGACTTCTGGCGGCTTGATCATGGGACGTCTGTGCAGTCAGGGTGACAGTCATGGAGAAGTACGCACCGCCGTCGAATGAGGTGTCGTAGCGGATGTCGGTGTTGGCGACGCCGGGCATCGTTCGAATCGCCTTGTCGATCGCGTCGGCTGCCCCGCGACGGTTGGGGAAGCCGCAGCCGGTGAGCGATAGCGCAACGACTGCCGTGGCGATGATCAGCGACAGCCATCCGCGTGCCGCGCGGCTGCGGGTCACGGCCGCAGCCGTCCGGTGGGTCGCATGTACGGTGCCGCGCCCTCATTCCCGTTGGGATCGCCGCCGTGCTCGGCCTGTGTCCGATATCCGATCTGGTATGCGAGCAGGTACAGCACAGGTGGAACACCGAAGAGCAGGACCGAGGCCGCGGTTGCGAGCAGAGCCGGAAGGCGTTGGCCGCGGGCCCGAGCGAAGCCTCCGGTCGCGTCGCGGTAGCCCACCAATCCCGCTGCCAGGGTGAGGAATCCGGCCCACAGGCTCAGTCTGATGTTGTGCCAGCCGCCAATTGTCACTGCGGCGCCGCCGGCGGAGATCATGAGCGTGGCCAGCCACCAGAAGGCGCCGGCCGACAAGTTGCCATACCGGTCGGCCGGCAGGTCCGGTGACGGGTCGTGGTCGTTTGCCCGGCTAGACGGGTCGGGACGCCGATTGTCGAGTGTCAGCGCAAGGATTCGGTCACCGAGTTTGAGGTATGGCGTCTTCATGAAGGCCCAGAACACCGCGTAGAACGTGATGGTGCCGGCCAGCATCAGAGCCCAGTCCAGGCCGCGGTGTGCGACCGAGATGACCACCAGCGATCCGCCGAGCAGCCAGCCCAGCCAGTACGCGCGACGCTGTCTGCTTCGACCGGAGAAGAAGTGCGAGCCCATCATCGCGGCGCAGAGCACCGCAACGCCGGCGAACAACAGCAGTCGAGACCCAACGGAAAAGGTCGACATCTCAGCGCGCTTGCAACTGCGGTGCCGGCGGGCCCCAAGGGGCGGCAGGACGAATTGCCATATGGGGGACGTAGCCGATCTGCCCGTGCGCCTGGGTTGCGCTGCGCTGCAGTGTTTTGCGCGCCGACACATTGACGAGCAATGCGATCCAGTTCAATAGCAGCAGCGACACTGGGCTCCACCATCCGACGAGCAGGCAGTGCAGCTGGGCCGACCGGATCGCCGCGTCGCATTGGCTGTATGTGCCGGTGACGGTGGAACTCTGGTTGATCCACAGCACCAGCGCGCCGGTGTGCTTCATCACGCGCACCTGGAAGATGGGTTCACGAACGGCGTGGCTGTGCCAAGCCGGTGGAACCTGAAGTTGCGGACCGTAGTTGGTGGGCTGATGCGGTGCATACATGGGTGATCTTCCTATCCTGAGTGGCTATGGGGTTCGGTGTGAAACGGTGCGCTAGTCGTTGGGCGGCTTAGTCGGTGTGCCGGCCGATTACCTGATTGCGGTAGCGCTGCCACTCGTGGCGGGCTTCGTCGGCCACGAATTGGCGCGGCAGGGCCAGGAACTCGCTCGACAGAGCAAGCAAGCCGACCTGCTGAGCGAATTCAATCGGCGCTACACGCAGGTGCTGGAGATGCAGCAAAAGCCGGAACATCAGCGTGACCCGACGCTCTATTACGACCGTCTTTGGAACCTACAGTTCGACCAATACCAATCGTGGTGTCAAGGACTTCTGCCGGAAGAGACCTTCGCCTACTGGATGGACAACCGTTACAGCGATTGGCTGGCCGATAGGGAAGTCACGCCCATCGCCGCCGTGGCCGGCGAGCCGATCAAGTACCGGGCCGGATTTCACGCTGTCGTCGCGGAATGGAACCACTCTCCCTTTCACGAATTCATCGATGATCTCCACGAACTCGGCACCGCTGCGGCCTTTGAGGCGGACAGGAAGCGGCGGGGCCGGGCCTGAACGGGCTCTGCTCGAGGCGTATTCGGCAGGCGCTTGTCATCCAAATCCTTGACGGCCTGCACGCCCCCGAACAGACCACGCCCGCAGCGTGGACGTCACGGGACCAGCCGAAAACAATTAGCACCCAAGCTGATTGGCGCTGCATGACCCATAACGGGTTAAACTCTTACGCGTGCCGGTTGGCCCAGCCGTCGTCGTTGTGGGCAAGCAGGTGCAGTGCGCTGTCCCATGCGCGGTCGCGGGATCGGTCCAGCCCCCTGCGGATCAGGAAGACCGCCAGTGCGCCGCAGGCGACGATCGCGATCCACACCGTCCCCGAAGCGATGGCCGCACTCAGCTCGGCGTCATCCGCCGTCATCGGTGCGGCGACCACCTTGCCGGTGGTGTCCAGCCAGACCGTCAGTGACTCGCCCGCTTTGGCCGTCGAAGTGCTGGTGATCTGTTCGGTCCGCATCCGCGTTCCCTCGTGCCACTGCGCCGTGACTGAAGTGGGACCGCCGGAAGCAGAGCTTTCGACATCCGACGGCATGCGTCCGCCGCCGTCAACCACCAGAGCTTGTACGGGGTGGCGATCGTGTGCCTGCAAATCGGCAGTGTGTGCAGACGATGCGTAGACCAGGTCTCCTGCCTGCGCCGCGGCGGGGATCGCAATGAGTGCGATGAGGAGCGCGGCCAGGACTGCGAGCGCTTCGAGTCGATCGGTGGTGCGAATCAGCGGGTTGAATCCGAGAGCTTGCACGTGCCAGCGCAGGCGTCCAGCAAACGATGTGACGCCCGTTACAGTCGACCTAGCCGGGATTTCTCCATTTCTCGCAAACACCTTTCCCATGGTGACACCAGAGCCGCCGAGTTGCCAGTTTTGGCCGGTCAGAGCGATGGATCTCACATCGCGGAATATGCGCGCTACGTGGTCAGGTCGAGGGCAGCGCGGACGATCGAGTCGGTGTCGATGCCGTGGTAGCGGTAGACGTCGTCGAGCCCACCCGCTTGGCCGAACTGCGAGACCCCAAGAGCGGTGCTCGGGACACGGTTGATCGTCGAGAGGAATGCCAGGGTGTGCGGGTGCCCGTCCAGCACCGTCACCATCGGTGCCGCGCGCTCGGGTGGCAGCACTTGCTCGAGGATCCAGCTCGGCGCGTTCGTCAGACCACCGCGGGCCTGTACCGCATCGAATAGCTGACCGGGACTCGTGACGCACACCACGTCGGCTGCAGTGCCGTTCTCTGCCAGCCGGTCTGCCGCCTGCAGCGTTTCGGTGATCATGGCGCCCATTCCGACCAGTGTCACTGCTGGGCGTCCGGGGCTGCGGCGCAGTGTGTAGGCGCCTGCGATCACCTGGCGCCTGCGGCGCTCACGGGCCGCAGGATCGGTCGGCACGGCGGCCAGGGTCTGATCGACGGGACGGGTCGACAGTCGCAGGTACGACGAGCTGCCGTCGGGGCGGCCCAACCGAGCGATGCCGTCGAACAGGGTCCATTCCACTTCGATGGCGAATGCCGGCTCGTAGCTGATACAGCCCGGCTGCTCCAGCCCGATCGACGGAGTCTTGATGGATTGATGCGCCCCACCTTCGGTGGCAAGGGTCACACCGGCGGGTGTGCCGACCAGGATCGACTGGCCGCCTGCGTAGATCCCGTAGGACCATGGCTCGAGGGCGCGTTCGACGAACGGGTCGTAGAGCACGCCGATGGGGAAGAGTGGCTGGCCCCACCGGCTCCACGTTGCGCCGAGTTCCCCCATCAGTCCCACCAGGTTGACCTCGGCGATGCCGAGCTCCATGTGCTGGCCGGTGGGCCTCTCCCGCCAGTGCATGATCGTCTCGGCGTCGTCGGCGAACCAGTTTTGACGCTCGTTGGGCGACCACACCCCCACCTTGTTCAACCAGCCGGCGAGGTTGGTCGACGAGCTGACGTCGGGACTGACCGTCACGACGCGTTTGGCGGCCTCGGGCGCTTCGCGGGTCAGGTCGAGCAGTGCGCGGCCAAGAGCGGCCTGGGTCGTTGCGGTACCGGATGGAGTGCGCCCCATGTCGGTCGGCACCAATGGTGGTGGGGTGTAGGCGTACTCGTCTCGCTGCAGCCGATCGGCCGCCTGTGCGCACAGCTTCCCGGCCGCGGTGTCGGGGTCGAGTCGGCGCCACGGATGAGCGGCGTCCATGTCGAGTGCGGTGGCCAACTGGTCGAACTGCTCCACGGTCAGCAGCGAGGAGTGGTTCTGCGGGTGTCCTTCGATCGGCAGGCCGTAACCCTTGATCGTGTAGGCGATGATCACGGTGGGCCGTGCGTCGTCGATCTGGCGGTAGGCACCGCGTAGCGCCTCCAGGTCGTGGCCACCGAGATTGCGGATTGCGTCGTGGAGCGTACCGTCGTCGAGCTCGCCGATCAGAGCGGCGATGGCGCTCGCCGTCGCGCCGGTGCCCGGGAGCCGGTCCCTCAATTCTGCTGCGCTGCACCGCAGCAGACGTTGGTACTCGGGGTTGGGCATCTCCACGATGCGCGCTCGGAGCGCGTCACCGCCGGGGCGCGTGAACAGCTGCTCCAGCAGCTTGCCGAAGATGACCGTGATGACTTGCCAACCGGCTGCGGTGAACATCTTCTCGAGGCGCCCGGCGGCGATGTTGGGGACGACCCGGTCCAGCGACTGTCGGTTGAGGTCGACGATCCAGACGATCTCTCCGAGTTCGCTGACCGAGGAGTCCAGGACCGCCTCCCAGATTGCGCCTTCGTCCAACTCCGCGTCGCCGACCAACGAGTACTGCCGGCCCCGACCAGTATCCGTGATCGTGGCATTGACGTAGCGGCGGGCGAACGCACCCCAAATGGGTGCTGTGGCGCCGATTCCCACCGATCCGGTGGAGTAGTCAACGGGGTCGGGGTCCTTGGCCCTGCTGGGATAGGACTGTAGTCCGCCGAGTTCGCGCAGGGTGGTCATGTACTTCTCGTCGAGCTGGCCCAACAGGTAGTTGATGGCATGCAGCACCGGGGACGCATGAGGTTTGACCGACACCCGGTCGCCTGACTCGAGCTGTTCGAACCACAGTGACGTCATGATCGACACGATCGACGTGCTCGAGGCCTGGTGGCCGCCGACCTTCAAGCCTGACGGGTTGGGCCGGATTCGGTTGGCGTGATGAATGATCGCCGTCGACAACCACAACACCCGCCGTTCGATCTCCCGGAGCGGATCGATTGCGGCGGCGGAAGCTGGCTGCGGGTCGAGAATGGCGGCGTTCACGGTCACTTCCTGCATGAGGGCACGACTGCCTACTTGGCAGATGTTCCACTAGTCGAGCATTCTGCGACGATACTGGCAATCACGTCCGCACAATTTGAACAATCTGCACACCGATTCCGCATTTGATGAACCCGAGGTGACCACATTGGCAAGCAAGAACACCGCCGACGCGATTGACGCTAGATTGCTGCGGGCACTTACCGTCGACCCACGCGCAGCGACCATCGCGCTCGCCGAGCGCACCGGCGTCTCACGTAACACCGTGCAAGCACGATTGTCGCGGTGGGAACAGACCGGCGCGCTCACGTCATTCGAACGCACCATCAGCCCAGACTTTCTGGGCTACCCTCTGCGCGCCTTCATGTTGACCAATGTCAAGCAACGGCGGCTCGGCGAAGTATCCGTCGCACTGGCGGATGTGCCCGAAGTCGTTGAGGTCTACGGCCTTAGCGGTGTTGCCGATCTACTCATCCAGGTTGTCGCACGCGACGCCGACGACCTGTATCGAGTCGCGGGACAGATTCTCGGCATCCGGGGGGTAAAGCGCACCAATACCGCGCTGGTGATGCGCGAGCTGGTGGACTTCCGTCTCGCACCACTGGTGGATCGGCTACTCGATGGCACGACACCGGAATGAACCGATCCCCTCGTCATTCCTCGGGTTGGTCTCTGCCCTCGGCGTAGTCGACGAGTGCGGCACTGATCCGCTTGTTGAGTTCGGGATCACGAAAGGCGTTGACGAACATGGCGTTCCACCACAATCCGTCGGCTGCAAGCCGGGCGATCTGCGCGCGCGCCGGGTAACGGTCCACCCCCGGCGCCGGCCACATCCACGCCTCGAACGCTTCAGCGATCGGTCCCCGCATCTCCGGTTCGGTACTGGCAGCCAGAATGACCGACCACCGGCGTAGCACCCGGTCGGCGTCCGCGGCCGTTAGGTGATGACAGGTAGATGCGATGTAGGCGCGGGTGTACGAGCCGGGTTCGCCGTCGTCCCAATGGGCGTAGTTGGTGTTCGTATCGTCGACCAGCCGCTCCACCAGTCCGCGAACCAGCTCGCTCTTGTTCGAGAAGTGATACAACAGCCCGCCCTTGGACACCCCGGCCTCATCGGCGACCGCCTGCAGGGTCAATGCCTGTGGGCCGCCTCGGGACAACACCTGTTCGGCGGCGTCCAGCAGCTCGTCGCGTCGTTCCCCTCTTGGCACTGAGCACTCTCATCGTCTGCCTCCTGGGAGGCCTGGATATGCGATGTGTCGCGGTCCAGATTAACTCGCGGTGGACACTGTCTGCCGTTCCGCTGAGAATCCGCGGACCGGACCGGCCAACCGCGCGATCAGTGGGCTGACCGCCGCGCCAACGGCCAGGGCAAGCGCCACCGCGTACGACCCGATTGGGCCCCATGCGTCGTTGAGAACACCCGACACCGCGGTGCCGGCCGCGCCACCGGCCAGCGCACCGGTGTTGAGCCAGCCGAAGGCCTCGGCGGCAGCACTTTCGGCGACTCCGCGGGAGACCGCGTGGTAGAGAACTGCCATCGCAGGTGCGAAGCCGAATCCAGCGACGAACAACGCCACGAACTGCAGCGGTCCGGTGACGACTGCGGTCCCTGCCGTCCCCACCACGACCACCGCCAGTGTCGCCGCCAGCCCCCCAAGACCGAGTTGGCGCTGACCAATCAGCAGGCCGCCGATCAGCGATCCAAGGCTCGACACCGAAATCGCCACACCGGCCATCGAGTGACCCAGCTGATCGACCACGCCGACCTCCAAGGCCATGAACGACGCAACCAGAGCAAGATTGGCGACGAAGGCCAGAAGCACCTCTTGGCGGGCCAGTACCCGGCCGAATGACGAACTGCTACGGGCGATCAGGGGCTGTCGCGGTTGCAGACTGAGCACGAACGCGATGGACCCGGTGAGCGTGATACCCGCCGCGGCCAGCAGCGGGGCAGCGGTGGACACCAGTGAGGTCAACACGGTCACCACCACCGGGCCGGTCACCCAAATCAGTTCTTGCGCAGTGGTATCGAACGCGAACAACGCGCGCACCGTATCGGCGGGAACCATCCGTGGGTATAGAGCGCGCACAACCGGCATCATCGGTGGGATCGACGCCCCCACGACGACACCCAGGGCACACAGTAAGACCAGGTGCGCGGGCGCCAGTGCCAATGCCAGGAAACCGATGCTGTTGATCGTCGCGGCTATCAGCACGACGGGCGTGACACCGAATCTCCCGGTGAGCCGGGCGCTGATGGGCATCGCGATCGCCTCGGCAATGCTGACGCACGCCACGACGAGACCGGCCTGCCCGTACGACCCGGTCGTCTCCGAGACGTGCATGAGGATCGCCAGCGACAGCATTCCGAGCGGCAGTCGCGCGAACAGCTGCGACGCCGTCACTCGGAACACGCCGGGTGTCCGGAGCAACCGCAAGTAGCTGCCCACGGGACCTCCTTGGATGGCGAAGAGCAGGTGTGTTCCAGCCCGCACTACGCCGTGTCGAGCATGGATGACCTGCAGAACTGTACCGTCCGGACGGTACAGTAATCAAAGGACTTTTTGGAAAGCGGTGGAACCACGCTCGGCATCTCAGGAGACGCCTCTGGACGGCCGGCCTATGCGCCACATTTCGTGTCGAGATTGCGTGCAGGGTCGTCCCGACGGCCGGATCGCAGCCCTAGGCGCAATACCAAACCGGGCGAGGCTTCGCCTAGGACGGCATGCCGTCGATTGGCTGCCGGCTGCATGGCAGGATGACGGTGAAGGTGGTTCCGGTTCCGTGGCCTTCGCTGTGCGCCTCGATGTGGCCGCCGTGGGCGTCGACGAGTGCCTTGGCGATCGACAACCCGATGCCAGCCCCGCCGTGCTGGCGATCGCGGGCGGCGTCGGCCCGATAGAAGCGATCGAACAACCGAGGAAGATGTTCGCGCGCCACCCCGGCGCCGGTGTCCGAGATCGCGATCAACAGTTCGTCGTCGTCGACGGCGGCCGTCACGTCGACGCGACCACCAGGGCCGGTGTGGCGCAACGCATTGTCGAGCAGATTGCCGAGCACCTGCCCGAGCCGCTCGTAGTCGGCCCACAAGGTGGGTAGACCATCGTCGATGTGAGACGTCAAGTCCACGCCCTTCGAGCTGTAACGAGGAGCGAACGCCGCCACCGCCGTGTCGATCAAGGCATTGGGTGATATCCACTGAGAGTCAATGGAAGTCGTGCGACGTTCCGCGGCAGATAGTGCATTGACGTCGACGCTGAACCGGGTCAGCCGGCGGGTCTGGTCGCGCAGCGTGCCGATGGTGTCCTGGTCGAGCTGGCGCACTCCATCTTCCAACGCCTCCATGTAGGCGTCCAGCACCGCAACCGGGGTCCTGATCTCGTGGGCCAGATCGGCGAGCATCTGGCGCCGTGTCTCGTCGACCACGCCGAGCTCTTGGGCCATCTTGTTGAAGGCCGCGGCGACCGCGTCGAATTCCTTGCCAAGACGTGGTGGTGGAACCCGGATGTCGTAGTGGCCTCCTGCAACCGCGGAGGCCGCTTCCGACAAGGCGGTCGCCGACCGGTGCACGCGACGACTGAGGTACCAACTCAGCGTCAATGCGGTGAGTGCGGACACTGCCAGCGCGATACCCACGGACATCGCGGTCGCATCTCGGAAGGCGCGCTCGTAGGGATGATTGCCGTTGGCGCCAGGCTGCACCGCCTGGTCCATGAGCCGACGAAACATCGGTGGACCGACGATGGCGGCAACGGCGATCGTCGTGGCGATGCCTGCGATGACCACCGCCAAATTGGCGACCACCAGCCGCATCCGGATGCCAGCGCCCCGCGTCGGACGTCGCGCAATGGTCGTCATCCCGAACCCATCCGATATCCGACGCCGCGCACGGTGGTGACGTATTTCGGCAGCGCTGGGTCATCGCCAAGCTTGCGCCGCAGATGCCCGACATGGACGTCGACGATGTTGTCGCTGCCCACCCACGTGTCGCCCCATACCGATTCGAGCAGCTGCCGTCTGCTGAGCACCGCACCCGGACGCGACGACAAGGCGGCGAGCACGTCGAATTCCGTGCGGGTCAACATGATCGGTGTGCCGCCGAGGTCTACCTCCCGGCTGTCGACGTTGATCCGGAGAGCGCCGAACCCGCGGGGCGGGCTCAGCACGTGGCCTGGGTCCGAGCTATGCGCGGCCGTCCGGCGCGGCCGTCGGAGCACCGTGCGGACCCTGGCCACGAGCTCGCGGGGGCTGAACGGTTTCGTGACGTAGTCGTCGGCGCCGACGGAGAGCCCGACGATGGTGTCCACCTCGGTGTCGCGGGCGGTCAACATGATCACGTATGCGTCGGAGAACACTCGGAGTTGTCGACACACCTCGATGCCGTCGACGCCGGGTAGTCCGATGTCGAGGATGACGATGTCGGGATCGACTTCGCGTGCCAGGGTGAGGGCACTGTGGCCGTCGTGGGCGAGGTGGACTTCGAACGACTCGCGCTTGAGGTAGCTCGCGATCACGTCGGCCAACGGGGCTTCGTCATCGACCACCAACGCCCGCAAGTCGGGTGCGGCATCGTCCATGGATCCATAGTGCCCCGGATCGGAGCAATGTCTCTGCTGGGGCCGCGATTCTTTATCGAAACTTCAATGAAGGAACAGCAGAAGTACGTTCCCCGCGGTCAGGCTCTTGGTGTCCAAGCAAAGAGATTTGTAACACGTCACCAAGGAGTACCGAGATGAAGAAGATCAGCTTCACCGTCGCGGCCGCAACGGCGTTCAGCGCCCTGGCGGTGGGATTGGCCGGCACCGCAGCGGCGGCTCCCACGGGCGGCGGCAACGCCGCCGACGCCGTCAAGGAGCTCCAAGCCCAGGGCTACAGCGTGCAGATCAACGGCAGCGTGACGGATGCGCTGTCCGCCTGCGGAACCACCGCGGTCCACGGCGTTCCCGCCACGGGCGCGCACTCGTTCACGACCGTCTACGTCGACGTGTCTTGCCCCGATGACCACTAGTGCCACCACGCTGCAGGACAGGGTTGCCCCGTTGCTGATGCGGGTGGGCCAGAACGTCGCCCGCTACGGCCTGGTCGTCGTCCTGGCCTGGATTGGGTTCGGCAAGTACGTGAAGATGGAATCGCGTGTGTTGATCGAGCACAGCCCATTGATGAGCTGGATCTACGACTATCTCAGCGTCACTGCGGTTGCCCGCGGGTTGGGCACGATGGAAATCGTTGCGGCGGTTCTCATTGCGTTGCGTTCGGTGTGGCCGCGCGTCTCGGCAGTAGGCAGCGCGCTAGCCGTCGTGCTGTTCATCGGAACGTTGAGCTTCTTGTTCACCACGGCCGGGGTCGTGGCCACACACGCCGCGGGTCTGCCCGTGCTGTCGGCCCAGCCTGGACAGTTCCTTCTCAAGGACCTGGTGCTCATCGGCGTGGCGATCTGGACGCTGGGCGAAGCACTGCGCGGCGACGTGCCCGCGCGCCGCCACCGGATAGCCAACGCCAATTAGGCAAGCAGAAGATCACCTACGGCCGCGAGACCCGCGGTAGCTGCCCGTGGTCCCGAAGACGTGACTCGGGGGTGGGCGGCTACGAAATCCGCTGCGGAACAGTCGTTACGGTGCCGGATTGCCGCTACGAGCGCTCCACCGCACCAGCATTGCTGCGGGCCTCGATGGCCTTGACAGTGCCGGCGAACGCCTTGGCCAGGGAGCGCTTTCCGACCGATCGGAGGAAGGATGCGATGACCCGTCCGCGGAGGTTCTTGCCCTCGCGAACCAGCACGGCGTCGATCTCGGTCGTGCCGTCGGGTTGCGGTGTCAGGGTGTACGTGTGACCCGATGCGCCACCGAAGAGATTGGAGTCGACGGTGGTGAGCTTGATGTGGCGCGGATCCGACCAGTCGTAGTGCAGCCGTTCCCAGATGCCACCCGAGCCCTCCGTGACGTCGGCCCGATTGGCACCCAAGCTGTGAACGACGAGGTAGCCATCGGCGCTGTTCTTGAACAGCTTCGACCGGCCGGGTCCGAAGTCGGTGAGCCCCGCGACGAAGTCCTCAGGCGTCGCGGTAGTGGTCTGATGGAAGCGAATGGTGGCCACTGGAGGGTCCTTTCAATAGATGTGTCAGAAACAGCGCACACCGGCCGTGCCCGATTCCGGCGAAGGCATTGGCAGCCGGGCCCGCTTGGGACTGGTATCCGCAGGAACACCCTTGGCATCGGATCGAGGGAGTGAACGTCAACGTTCGCGCGTTCACCACGACATAGTCAAAACCGATACTCGGTTGACACCAAGGGGATTCATATGGCCGACTTACTCGACGAAGTTCTGCTCGCGCACGGCGGGCTCGACCACTGGCGGCAGTTCAGCCGAGCACAGGCGACCATCGTCACCGGAGGTCAGCTGTGGGCCATCAAGGGTCAGCCCCAGGACCCGCTCCCGCGAAGGATGAGCGTCGCCTTGGACCACGAATGGGCCTCGGTACGGCCGTTCGGTGCTCACGATCAGAAGAGTGACTTCACTCCGCAGCGCGTTGCCATCGAAAAGCTGGACGGCAGAGTGGTTTCCGAACGGCATGACCCGCGGGAATCGTTCGACGGGCATGAGTTCGCCACACCGTGGAACCCGCTGCAGCGTGCCTACTTCAACGGCTACGCGATGTGGACGTACCTCACGACGCCGTTCCTGTTGGCGCTGGAGGGCGTCTCGGTGCGCGAGATCGCGCCGGTCGAAGACGATGGGCAGACCTGGGTTGGCCTACAGGCCACGTTCCCCGCCGACGTCGCGACGCACTCCACGGTTCAGGAGTTCTACTTCGGCGACGATCGCTTGCTGCGCCGCCACGACTACCGCGTCGAGGTGGCGGGCGCGTTTCCCGCCGTCCAGTACACCTACGACATCGTGGAGGCCGACGGCATCAAACTGCCCTCGAAGCGACGGGCCTACCGCGCGGACGACCACGGCAACGGCATCGAAGATCAGCTCATGGTGGCGATCGACTTCAGCGACATCAGCTTCGAATAGCAGTAGGTCACCGGCAAAAGTGCACTACGTGCATAGACCGCGGGCGGTCGCACTAATTTTCTGACTGCGAACGGTCACCGCCTTCGGGCTGGAGCAAGCGAACCCAGAGCATCTTGCGTAGATTGCGTATCGATTTGGCGTTGATGCTGCTGTTATCTTAATATAATTGCGGGAAACATCTGGGTTGCGTTACAATCTGACTTGCTCGGTGTTGAAGTATGAGGTGCCATTGATTCGCTCCAGGCGGGCTGGTTGCTTTCGTGGCGGCGATCCAATCAACGTCACCGCCGCTTCGCCACAGCCCGGTCGCGGTCATCGGCGGTGGCCGACTGGTGGCCGTTCGCACCGGCCACCCCATCTGTGTGGGAGAGGAATCCGCGAATGAGGGAAGTCATTGTGGGGCTACCGGATCCGCCCGTCCTCGTGTCGGAATTCCATCCGGCTGTGATGCTGCTGTTCTTCGGTGCGACCGCTGTAGCTGCTCTCGGCCTGGCCTGCTACTGGGCTTTCACTCGCCGCGACGCGCTACCCATCGTCACGTGCCTCAGCGCCGCGGTTTGTGCACTGAATGAACCCATTTTCGACATTCTGGGCAAGATCACCTACGCCGAGAACAATCCAATCGCGTTCACCGCGTTCGGCAGGGCGATCCCGTGGTTCCTCGTCGTGGGCTACATCGCGTGGGTTGGCCTGTTCCCCTATGTCATCGCGGGATGGATGGCGGCGGGATGGTCCAAGCGCCGGCTGTATCTGGTATCAGTGCTCGGGGTGCTGTCAGTCGTCGGCACCGAAGTCGTCAATCGATTCGTGCACGCCTGGAAGTACTACGGTGAGCCGCCCCTGCAGTTCTTCGGTGGAGTGGCCGCAATGGCGTCGGTACCGCTGGTGGCAGGCTTCCTGCTGTACGCACTGGCCTTGCCCGCCAAAGGTTTTCGCCGGCTCATCGCCGGGCTGTTCATCCCTCTCCTGTCGCTGCCAATGATGTTCGCATCGACCGGCTTGCCGCTTTACATCGCGCTATACGGCAATTTCCCGCCCGCGTTCAATTATGTTGCCGTCGTGGCTCTTTTGGCGCTGATCTGGGCGTCCGTCGTCGGTACGGTGCACCTCACCGAACTGTGGCGTAACGGCGGAGGGCTCGTCTTTCAGCCCGTGAAAACCGGTCAATCGATCAAGCCAAACCCCGTGATGGAGGACGTGTCGTGAGTGGACGTGTCGCAACGCTGGCCGACGCAGGGCTCCCGGCTCCGCCGCCGCTGGTCTCGGATGTCAGCCCGTGGCTGCTGCTGGGCGTCTTCGGTGCCATCGTGGTCGCGGCGATCGCGTGGGCGATATCACTGGCCGTGAAGGAGCGGGACTTTCTGCCAATCGCGTGTTGCGCGGGTGCGTTGGTGGCGTCCTTCAACGAGCCGATATACGACATCCTCGGCAAGATCGTTTACGCGGAGAACAACCCGATGGCGTTCAACGCGTTCGGTAGGGCGATCCCGTGGTTCCTGGTCATCGGTTATCTTCCGTGGGTCGGCCTGGCGCCCTACGTCGTCTACAAGAAAATGGAAGCCGGCATCAGCCGGCGGACATTGCACATCGCGGCGGGGCTGCTCTTCGTTTCGGTGGTCGTCATCGAGACGTTCGGGAACCTGCTTCACCTCTGGCTCTACTACGGGGAGGCGCCGATGAAGTTCCTCGTGGTTGCACCTCAACAGGTGGCTCTTCCGCTGCTCGGCGGGTTCCTGCTGTATGCGCTCGCCGGTCAGGCGAGCGGGTGGCGCCGTCCCGCGATCGGGTTCGTCGTCGCGGCCGTCGCGTTGCCCATCGTCTATGCCGGAGCGTCGTGGCCGGTCTATGTAGCGCTGTACTCCGATCTTCCCGCCGGGCTCGACTGGCTCTTGTCGGTGGTGATGTTGGGGCTGTGTGTCGCGATGGGCGTGGCGGCGACGTTCCTTGCCGAGAAGTGGCGGGCGGGACTAGGTAGTCGACAGAGCACTCCGCAAACGGATCCGGCGCTCGTCTGATGTCAGCTGGGATATCGGGCGCCCGTATCTAGGCTCGTCGTTGGGGTGACGTTGACGGCTGGCCGTCGGCGCGATGCTGACACTCCGATCTGTTTCACGGCGCAGCGTCGTTGCTGCTGAACTGGTCGACGGGGTGGCAACCGTGCCACGATCGAGCAATGACGTCCGCCGGTACCCGTGTGGCATTGCAAGGGCTCATCGCGGCAACGACTGGTGCTTCGCCAGGCGAAGGCGAGAACCGTACTGACGGGACGATCCTCAAAGCCGCTGCTGAAGTCATCAGTGTCGCCGGTGAACGCAACCTGACCATCGACCAAGTCGCCGAACGCGCCGGTTTCACGCGCATGACGGTCTTTCGCAGATTCGGCAGCCGCGATCAGCTCCTGCGGGCGACGTATGCCCGTGAACTTCGCCTGGTCCTCGAAGAGGTAACGACTGCCGCGGAATCGGTATCAGCTGCCGTCGACCGCGCCGAGATCATTGTGGTGCAACTGATCAGCAGCGCGGAGGCAAATCCAATCTGCATTCGGCTGGTGCAAGTCGAGCCCGCGGCGATACTCGAACTGTGGAGCGGCAGAACAGATTTCGATGGGCAGGCGGTCGGCGCTGCGTTGATCGCGTATCTGCTACACGACAGTCGTCTCGCTGATCCGTTGCCGCAGAAGGAAGCCGAGCTCGTCGGCAGCCTGCTGATGAGACTGGTGGTCTCGTTGGTGTTGGTGCCGGATCCAGCCCTGCGGAAGTCCCGGGCCGTGAGACGCGCGTTCCTTCGCAAGGTCGTCGAACGAATCCTTGGCGCTGAGCAGCGGTCAGTCGTGCGCGGCTGCGATCAGCGACGAAGTTTATGACCGAGGTCGCGCAGCACCGCGGTGGCGGCATGCTTACCCGGCAGGCCCGAAATGCCGCCGCTCGGGTGGAATCCCGCGCCGGTGCAGTAGAGCCCCGTCAACGGCGTTCGGTATCCCGCGGCTCCGAGAGCCGGACGCAGCGGCCCCATCCGGGTCGCCAGGTGATCGACGTGATAGAGGCAACCGTTGACGGTCGTGGTGCGATCGGTGAGGTCGTCCGGGGTTTCCACGAACCGCCCGATTTCGAGTTCGTGCACTGCGGGCAGCACGCTGGCGACCTGGTCGACCAATAATTTGGCCGCCTCGTCGCGACGCTGGGCCCACCCTCCTGCCGCTGCGACCGGCACGGGACCGTACAGCTGCGCCGTGTCTTGGCCTGATGGAGCTTGTGACGGGTCCATCGCGGTGAAGATGGTGCACCACCAAGGCGTATGGGTGGGGAGCTCACCTCGTGAGGACTGCACGCAGCTCGTCATGACACCGTCGAAGGAGCCGGTGAACAGCGCGGGCTGACGAAGGTCGACATCGGTGCGTGACGGCTGATGCGCGGGCAGTTCCAGCCGGCCGGAGAGTGCAAGGTTGACGGTCAGAGTTGCGACACCTCCGGCGTTTGCGGGGGCGGCTCGCAGACGCTCGATATGTGCTGACGGGATCCCGTCACCGACGAGATCCGGCACTCGCTGCGGCGGAATCGCCGTGACGACCGCACTTCGTGCGGTGACGGCGGTGCCGTCGCTCAGGGTGACGCCGGTGGCACGCTTGGCATCGTGGTGGATTTCTGATGCCGCGATTCCGGTGCGCACGACCCCGCGGTGCGAGGTCAGGCATTTCTCCAGTGCCAGAACGAGTCCGCCCATGCCGCCGATGGGTCGTGCGGCGCCCGCTCCGTGCAGCGTCGATGTCCCCAGTAGCGCGAGCGCGCTACCTTCCGCGGTCGGGGCGCCGAGAATGGTGGCGATGGAGGCGAAAGCGCCGCGCATCTGATCCGACTCAAACGTTGACACGATCGCGTCGGCGGCTGTGCCGGTGAGTAGTCCCGCGAGGGTCGAGCGGAGCTTGCGGTCACCCACTAGCGTCCGGAGGCCAACCGCTACAGTTCCCAGAGTAGGGCGCCCCGGGAGCCCTGAGGCGTAACGGCCCTGGAGTTCAACGGCTTTCATCGCGACCGCGACCAGTTCCCGGTAGGCAGTTGCGTCCCGCGTGCTGAAGCGGGCGATGTCGTTCGCGGTCTCGTCGACGCTTGCCTGGAAGAGCAAGGATTCGCCGTTGTCGCCGAGCCAGGCCCATCCCACGCTGTCGACCTCACGGTAGCCGTAGCGGCGCAGTTCCAGATCCTCTACCACGCCACCGGAGCGCAGATAGACGTTCTCGTAGGCACCAGGATTGACCATGTGATTGGGAGCGCCGTCGATCAACGGTGCGCTCAGTGCCATTCCCCCGAGTTGGTGGTGTCGTTCGACCAGCAGAACCGATTGCCCGGCGCGGGCAAGATAGCAGGCTGCGACCAGGCCATTGTGGCCGCCGCCGATGACCACCACATCGAAGATTTCGGCGGTGCTCATGGGCGGGACGCCGCGGCCTTCTCGCGTGGGGCCACCTTCGCAGTGGTATTGCATGTCGGGGGGCGCTCGGCCCGGGGGTGCGACGGTGTGTTCGGCATCCTGCGGGCCACTCGTTCTGCTGACGGACCGGAATGGTCACCGTTGCCGACCATATCACCAACGTTACTGAACACAGCTCATTAGTAACACGTTCACCGTGTTCCATCAAGACGGGATCCCTCAGTCGCAGGCCAGCATTCGCCGACCGCAACGCACCTTACGGTCAGTATTGACTGAATAATGAAACTGGGTTAGCTTCAACTCGTCGCCGGGCGCCGCGGACCAGTGCCGCACCGTGGCGCGAGGTGTCCAGGCGAACCCGCACGCGCAGGCTTCCGACGTCCCACATCCACCGAGGAGAGGCGAATTGTGTCTGAGCAGGCATACATCTACGAAGCGATTCGGACGCCCCGCGGCAAGGGCAAGGCCACTGGGACGCTGCACGGGGTCAAGCCGGTGGACCTGGTCGTGGGTCTCATCGACGAGCTCAAGGTCCGCTTTCCCGATCTGGACCCCGGCTACGTCGACGACGTCGTGCTGGGCGTCGTCGCTCCCGTGGGCGATCAGGGCGCCGTGATCGCGCGCAGCGCTGCCCTGCAGGCGGGCCTGCCGCAATCGGTCGCCGGTGTTCAGGTGAACCGCTTCTGCGCCTCGGGCCTGGAGGCGACGAATCTCGCGGTCCAGAAGGTGCGGTCGGGTTTCGAGAATCTGGTCATCGGCGGCGGCGTCGAGTCGATGTCGCGGGTACCGATGGGCTCTGACGGCGGCGCCATGTTCAATGACCCCGCCTTCGTCTACGACCATTACATCGCTCCGCAGGGCATCGGGGCTGACCTGATCGCGACCATCGAGGGCTTCTCTCGCAGCGACGTCGACGCCTATGCCGTGCGGTCTCAGGAGCGTGCCGACGCCGCGTGGTCGGGTGGTTACTTCGCCAAATCAGTTGTCCCGGTGAAGGACATGAACGACGTCACGATCCTCGACCACGACGAACACCGCCGCCCGGGAACGACGCTGGAATCCCTGGCGGCCCTGAAGCCGTCCTTCGCCGGCCTGGGACAGCTGGGCTTCGACGCCGTCGCGATGCAGAAGTACACCTCGGTGGAAAGAATCAACCACGTTCACCACGGCGGCAACTCCTCGGGCATAGTCGACGGCGCCGCTGTCGTGCTGATCGGAAACGAGAAGGCGGGCGAGCAATTCGGGATGGAGCCTCGAGCGCGGGTCGTCGCCACCGCGGTAACGGGCTCCGATCCCACCATCATGCTGACCGGCCCGCAGCCCGCTGCCGAGAAAGCTCTGGCGGTGGCCGGCCTGTCCATCGAGGACATCGACCTGATCGAGCTCAACGAGGCGTTCGCATCGGTGGTGTTGAAGTTCCAGCAGGACATGAAGATTCCCGACGAGAAACTCAACGTGAACGGGGGAGCCATCGCGATGGGCCACCCGCTCGGGGCGACCGGCGCGATGCTCGTCGGCACCATGGTCGACGAACTCGAACGCCGCGGCGAGCACCGCGCATTGATCACCCTCTGCGTCGGCGGCGGCATGGGAGTCGCCACCATCATCGAGCGGGTCTGACAGGAACAGGGAGCGACGAAACCATGGCTACATCCGTGTCCAAGACAATCCGGTGGGACCAGGACAGCGACGGAATCGTCGTGCTGACGTTGGATGATCCCGCACAATCGGCCAACACCATGAACACCGACTACGTCGAGTCGATGGCCGTGACCGTCGACCGACTGGAGGCCGAGAAGGACTCCATCACCGGTGTGGTGATCACCTCTGCGAAGAAGACCTTCTTCGCCGGCGGCGATCTCAACGAGCTCATCACGTTCACACCCGCGCATGCACCCGCGGTCACCGAGCACGTCAACCGGATCAAGACCCAGCTGCGCCGGCTGGAAACCCTTGGGAGGCCGGTGGTTGCGGCGATCAACGGCGCGGCACTCGGCGGCGGCCTCGAGATCGCACTCGCGACTCACCACCGGATAGTCGTCGACGTCAAGGGTGCGGTCCTCGGACTACCCGAAGTGACACTGGGCCTACTGCCTGGCGGTGGGGGAGTGGTGCGCACCGTTCGCCTGCTGGGCATTCAGACCGCACTGACCGAGGTGCTGCTACGAGGTCAACGCTTCGGCCCGGAGAAGGCCCGCCAACTGGGACTGATCGACGAGGTCGTCTCCTCGACCGATGATCTGCTCGGCGCGGCCAAGGCCTGGATCGTCGCCAACCCGGCTGCCACCCAGCCGTGGGACGTCCGGGGATACACCATTCCCGGTGGTGCGCCGGCCAGCCAGGAGTTCGCCGCGACACTACCCGCGCTACCCGCGATCCTGCGTAAACAGCTCAACGGTGCGCCCGCACCGGCGCCGCGCGCGATTCTGGCGGCCGCCGTGGAGGGCGCCCAGGTCGACATCGACACAGCGTCCCTGATCGAGACGCGCTACTTCGTGCACCTGGTCACGGGGCAGGTGTCGAAGAACATGATCAAGGCCAATTTCTTCGATCTGCAGACCATCAACTCCGGTGGCAGCCGCCCGCAAGGATTCGACACGTTCACCGCCACCAAAGTCGGGGTGATCGGAGCGGGAATGATGGGCGCAGGGATCGCCTATGTGTCGGCCAAAGCCGGTATCTCCGTGTTGCTCAAGGACATCAGTCTCGAGGCGGCACGCGCCGGTAAGGCCTATGCCCAGCGACTCGAAGCCAAGGCCCTGGCGAAGGGGGCGACGACCGCCGAGCGGTCCCAGGCGTTGTTGGACCTGATCACGCCCACCGACAGTGCAGGTGATTTCGCCGGCGTTGACTTCGTCGTCGAGGCGGTGTTCGAGAACGTCGAGCTCAAACACTCGGTGTTCAAGGAGATTCAGGACATCGTCAACTCCGACGCCGTACTGGGATCGAATACGTCGTCGCTGCCGATCACTGCACTGGCCGAGGGTGTGGACCGGCCAGCCGACTTCATCGGCATTCACTTCTTCTCACCGGTAGACAAGATGCCGCTCGTGGAAATCATTGCGGGCGAGCACACCTCGGCACAGACCCTCGCCAAGGTCGTGGACTACACACTGCAGATCCGCAAGACCCCGATCGTGGTGAACGACAGCCGCGGGTTCTTCACCAGCCGAGTCATC
The DNA here is from genome assembly GCF_014202335.1 of Mycobacterium sp. AZCC_0083. GTDB lineage: Bacteria > Actinomycetota > Actinomycetes > Mycobacteriales > Mycobacteriaceae > Mycobacterium. The sequence goes on from NZ_JACHGP010000006.1 coordinate 389,527, forward strand.
ATCACCTTCCTCGGCGAGGCCTTGGCCGCGCTCGGCGAGGGTGTGGACCCCGCCGTCATCGAGCAGGCGGGCGCTCAAGCGGGCTACCCGGCACCTCCGCTGCAGTTGTTGGACGAGTTGACGTTGACGCTGCCCCGCAAGGTTCGCGCCGAGGCCAGGGCCGCGGCCGAGAGCAGCGGTGGCACTTGGGTCGAGCATGGGACCGATACCGTCTTGGCGGCAATGATTGACAAGTACGACCGCAAGGGCCGCTCGACGGGCGCGGGTTTCTACGATTACGACGAGTCAGGCAAGCGCACTGCGCTCTGGCCAGGCCTGCGGGACGCATTCAGCACCGGCACGACAGACATCTCCTTCCGCGACGTCCAGGAACGAATGCTGTTCGCAGAGGCGATCGAAACGGTCCGATGCTTCGACGAGGGCGTGCTGAACTCTGTCGCCGATGCCAACATCGGGTCGTTGTTCGGCATCGGCTATCCGGCCTGGACCGGTGGAGTACTGCAATACATCAACGGCTATCCCGGTGGGGTCAGTGGTTTCGTCGAACGCGCCCGCCAACTCGCCGAAAAGTACGGAGCTCAGTTCACTCCGCCGGACTCGCTGCTGGCCAAGGCCGCGGCCGGCGGTACCTACGACTAGAGGACAAGTCGGCGAGTCGCGATCGCTTTCGACTGTGCAAGCATGCACCAGAAGAAAGGAGCGTGATGGCGGAGCGCACCGAGGGCACCCAGAAGCAGACGCAGCAGGAGCGTAGTCAGATCTCACGTCGCCGGGTCCTCGATGCGGCGGTCGAGATTCTGAGCGCAGAGGGGTATTCGGCGACCAGTACCCTGCGCATCCAGGAGGCAGCCGGCGTGTCGAGAGGTCGCCTGCTGCACCAATTTCCGTCACGAGACCTACTGCTCGTCGCGGCAGTGCAGCATCTAGCGGCGTCGCGGATCGACGATCTCCGGCATCGTGACGACTGGTCCGACGATCCGCTCACGCGGATCGACCAGGCAGTGGACACCATGTGGAGCACATACCACCAGCCCTACTTCTGGGCAGCGACGGAGTTGTGGTTGGCGGCGAGGTCCAACGGCGAGCTGCGACAGGCTCTCCTTCCCGAGGAGAGACGTCTCGGCCGGCTTCTTCGGGAATCCACCGACGCGTTCTTCGGAGCTGAGCTGTCCCGACAACCGAGCTACCGTCCGGTGCGGGAAGTCCTCATCGCGGCGATGCGTGGCATCGCACTGACCTACGCCATCGAACCTCGCGATCCGCACTCCGATCCGCACCTCGCCGAGTGGAAAGAGCTCGCCTTGGCAATGCTGGCCTCCGCGTAGCGTAGAGAGCGTCTGTAGTCTCCAAGACTCCGCAGCGGATCACAACGCGCTGGCCTGTGGATGCGTCGGGCGCAGAGGCATGCCCACCGTCCGCAACGGAGTCGCCGCTCGAGTTACGACTAGCACACTGCGGCAACATCTCTCACCGAAAGCAATGCCCGTTGCGAGTTCAGGAGTCGAACTGCGGCGCAATGTCTTTGATGATGGTCAGCAGCGATTGGCTCAACAACACGGTGACCTCTTCCCGGGTCAATGCGTGGCGCTCCAACCACTGCCAAGCGGCCGCACGCGCAAGTCCTCCGAAGGCCAAGAACATCGCGTGCAAACGTTTCCGTTGAGGGTGCGTCGTCAAGCCGAGTGCCTCGAGCATTCGGTCAGCGGCGATTTCATCCGCCTGTTCGATGATTTGCGCGATCTCGCGATCCCGAGTAGGTGCATCGAAGCTGATCGTAGAAATCCACATCGACTGGTGGCGTGAGGTTACCGACAGCCAGTAGTCAATGCTGGCGTGGATCCTTTCGTCGAGGGCATCTTCGGCGATCCCTCGGACGGCGGCCGCTGGGACGTCCGGGGGCACCATGGCAAAGCGCCGCACCACCTCGAGGTAGAGATCGCGTTTGGTGCCGAAGTAGTAGTGGATCAGCGGCCGGCCGACGCCGGCTTCCTCAGCGATGGCGTAGGTCGACACTTCGGAATAGGAGCGCCCCTCGAAATGCCGGGCCGCCACGGCCAAGATTTGTTCGCGACGCTCGGTCGGGCCCATGCGCTGCCGCACTGGGGCGCCGCCGCTAATGGCGCACTCCTCGATCACGGGCCGTCGAAGCCGGATGACCTGCCAATCTCTTTCCTGTCCGTGCGCGGGTCGGTACCCGCGGGGTCACTGTAACCACAGACTCTCCGTCTCTGCCGCGCCGCCGAAGTCGACGAGGGCGTGCCGTACAGGGCCGGCCGCTCAGAAGAGGCGTCCAGGCTCAGTGATGACTGCAGTGTAAATGATGTCAAATATTGCGCAAACTGTTGACCCCGGTAGAGTGAGGTAAATAGTGTGCGGATTAGATCCTAATTGGTCGCCGCATCGGCCAGTTTGGTTATGGTGAACCCGGATAGTGGTTGCGGCCAAGCCGGGATCTCGCATCACCTCAGGTGTCGCGCATTCCTGCCCATCGGGTTTGGAGTGCCTCAACAACGAAGAAAGGGCCGACCGTGAAGATCGCCGCTGCGAACACGAAGAGCACCTCGAACGGGTCGGGGCCGACTCACACTCAGTCCGCGGACGAGCAGGTGAATTGGGCGCTGGGGCCTGGCTCGGTCACCTGGAAGGTGATGAGGGATCCGACGGTATTCATCGTGGGCCTGCTCCGCGAGGCAATGCTGTTGACGTTGCACCCCGCCTTCGCGGCCGCTGCGGTCGATCACGATAGCTTCGGTGATGACCCCATCGGACGTTTCAAGCACGTCGCCTGGTACACGTACGCCGCCACCTACGGCACGCCAAGCGACGCCGAATACGTCAGCTCGATCGTGCGACGCCGCCACACCACCATCGTCGGCATGGAGCCGCTTACTCAGTTGCCATACCGGGCCGACTCCGAATACGAACTGGCGCTGACCCAAGCGATGCTCTCGGCGTCTTTCCTGGCGACATATGAACTGTTGTACGGCGAACTGACGAGCGCTCAACGCGATCAATATTTTCGGGAGCAGATGGTGCCCGCGGCACTGTTGGGCACCAACCCCGAACACCTGCCGGTCACCTACGGCGAGATGATCGATCAGCTCGCCCATGCTCGCAACCGATTCGCCACCGGTCTGCAGGCCCGAGAGATCCTGTCTCCGTTCGCAACCGGCGAATACCCCCCGGGCACCGTGATCGGTGATCTTCACCCACTGATCCGGCGTCCTGCGATGTTCGTCCTGAGATCCTTCGCCGACATGGCGATGCTCACGATGTCGTGGGAGGAGCGTGAGCTGGTCTCGGTCAACAGGCGGCCGAAGTTGGGATCAGCACGCATGGTCAAGGCTTCGCTGCGTCTGCTGTCCAAGGGTTTCGGCAGCCACAGGGGTAAGGCGTTGTTCGATGACTTCCTCGGTGAGCACATCGCCGGGATCTACCGCCGGGGCGTTGCGGCCGACGAGGCGCCGGGCGGTCGGACCCGTGCGGCGCAGTTCGTCGTTCCCGACGCTGCACCCAGCCTGGTGAGGCTGGCTGACCTGTCCCGCAACTGGCCCGGCTCCCCTGAAAAGTACGCACTTGGCGCGGACGGGCGCGAGGACTCGACGACGGTTGTTGCACCGACCGTATTGCGCCGCACCACTGCGTCGTCTTGACCGTAGAGACGTAGGAGTCCACAAGCCCGACCCTCCGGCGGGGCGCTAGTCTGGCACCGCCCTGCGGTTCGGAAGAGTGGACTCCTACGTACTCGACGTCGCGTCGCTGCCGCGCCAGGTCATGGTGGTGGAGACCATCAACTGGCTGTTGGGGTCGCCGCCGCGGATGCAGTAGACCGCCGACTCCCGGTTGACGGCGCAGCGCGATCCGCGGTAGTCGAGGTATGTCTCTCCGATCAGAATCGTCTGGCGTGTACCGGAATTGAACCGAGGTTCGTCGGTGTGGTACAGGCGAGGAAAGGGGTCACCGACGAACCATGCGACTTCGTTCTCTCCGGGAGGCGCTCCGGGCAGGTCTCCTGAGCATCCATAGCTGCCGTCATCCTCGATCGCGCAGTACACGCCCTCGGGGGTGGTGAACCAGATGCCGTCTCTGTCGGTGACGATGTAGTTGAAGATGTTGCTGACCGGCTGGTACTTTGCGATGTCCGGATATGGCCCCGTGGAGGGAATCCCCGCGGCAGGCGCCGCGACGCTCACCCCGATGAAGGTGCAGGCAAGGACCCCAGCGAACAGACGCCCCGGCGCCTCGACGAATCGACGCATGACTACCCGTTGAGCCAGGTGTGCGTCGGCGTGATGAACATGCGGAACGGCCCACGCTCGCAATACGTGCTGCCGTCGAAAGTCGTTGCGCACGTGGTGCCCTCAAAGGTGATGTAGTTCAAGGGCGGTATCGTCATCGAGCCCTGCGACAGAGGGAACCGGATGGCCATCGTCCAGTCGTAGTGGACGCGTGCGTCCCCGGTGATCCACCCGATCTGGTGCACGCCAGCCGGAGCGCCGGGGATATCGCCGGTGCAACCGAAGCTTCCGCGCCACCAGATGCCGCAATTCAAACCCTGGGCGGTCACGAACCACACGCCAGAGTTTTCCAAAAAGTAAGGTGCAGAATCGATCTCGGTGAAGTATCGCAGCTCTGGGTAAGGGTCGGAGGGCGCGTCGGCCGCGGCGGGGTCAGCGTGGGCCGCCATGACGGGCCCCGTCATGGCGGTCGCGGCAACTGCGATCAATGCGAGTACTCCACGGACACCGAGTCGGGCTGCCACCGGCTTGACCCGCCTTGGGCACGCCGAATCCGCAACGCCGCCGAAAAGGTGACGTGCGACTCGTATCGTCACCGTGACGAAACGCAAAGGCCGATCGACGGCGGCGTGGGTGGGCACCGCATCTGTGACGTCGACCACGTCATCACCCTAGGAGGCCGCTTTCGATTAGTCAATTATCCGCATTGACATGGTTGTCATACCGCGCGAATCATGCGTCATCGGCGCGCATGCTCGGGTATTGCGTACTTTAGGGGCGCGGACGGCGGCAATGTACGTCCGTACTGCAGTCGTCGACTTACGGGGCAGCCAGGACCACGGAGGTCAGATTGAACCCTCCGCCGTCTCGTGCGGCGCTCACTCCGTACTGGGTGTATGCGCAGTCCGAAATCAACTCTCGGCCTTGCAGAACAAGCCCGTGATTGGCGTCCGTTTCGTCGGAGCCGTAACCCGACAGGAGTAGGGCTTTGCCTCCGGTGTAGCCAATGGTCTTCAGCGCAGGCATCGGGTCGGTGAACGGAACGGCAGCGCTGCGATGGCTGATGTAGTCGCTGGTCGCCTGCATGGCCATCTCAGCGGCACGTTGGACGAGGGCGTCGGGTTTCAGCGGTGGACATGACGACGTACTGCGGATCGTGTCGACGGCACTGGTCAGGCTCGACAGTGGGTCCGCGGTCGCCGCTGGTGCCGTCACCACCGCCGCTGCCAGGCCCAGAAGCGAGACCGCGGCGAAATGAGCGGTTCGGCTACGTTGCATCGTTCCTCGCTGTCCAAGCCTAGGTGTGGAGCAAAGATATACCACCAGCCGACGCTAGCGAAAGAATGCGTGCTCCAGCGCCGACTGAGCTGCGGTAGTGCCAGTGTCGACCGCGAAAACTAGCGGATCCCGCAAAACTCGGCGGACCCGATGAGCGTGGTCCAGACTTGAAGCCGACCAAACAAAGACCGTCAATTTAGTACGGTATGGCCTACGCGGATTGAAGTCTATGACATCAGGAGGTGAAGGATGCGCCGACACGTAGGCATATTCCTATCGATTATCGCAGTACTGTCCTCGGCGACGATGGTCTTTATCGGACCCGCTGTCGCCGATCCCAGCGCCGCTGAGATCGCCCCTCCGTTGCCTGTGTTCGTCCCGATGCCCAGCAACTTCACGCCTCAGTTCCCCCACCCGTTCGACCAAACGAGGGGCAGCGTTACCGCGGCAGACATCAATGCCGAACGCGAAATGTGCCAGTGGTACAACGCGCAGTACGACACGCTGATGACCCAGATCGAGAGGTTCAACGCGAACCTGATCAAGGACAACGGCGACTACGCGGTGAGCGACAATCAGCAAACCGCGGATGCCGTCGTAGCCAACATCGACCAAACAGAAGCGTTCCTGGCTCCTCGCGCCCAGGCTCTAACTCAAAGCCAGGACTTCGCGGGCGACCAGTACTTTCCCCTGTACCAGGGCCGTAGCTTCTACATACTCTGGCAGCTCCTGTCGGAAGTGAGTGCCGGTATCCACGGCCACCAGCCCGCCTGGTTCGTCGGCCCGGCGTACCAACGTGCGATGCGGTGGGGCAGCGAAATCAATCGTTCTCACGTGTGCCGCTAGTCGTCATGCCCCGCCAGCGCCGTCGACCGTTCTCCGCGTGCCTGCGCGAATCAGGAAATCGCGTTGCAGGGTGGCCCTTCGCCCCGGTGCGCGGCTCGCCCATCGAGGGAGCCACGCGGCAAATCGGCCCTTCGCCGTGTGAGCATTGACACAAGGTCAGTAAGGTGTGTACACAGTCATAGTCGCGACTCATAATCCGTAAGAAAGCGAGGGGCTGATCGTGCAAACTCACGGCATTGGGCATCCAACACCGGAAGGTTGCGCACCGCACCAATGATCAGCGCCTTGCAAGTAGTTTCCGACACGCGGACACCCCCCGCGACGCCGGCGCCGGCGTCGCAGCCACCCGCGCAGACCTCCGGCGAATCGGCGAGGTCGTCAGCGAACAAGTCGTGGCGCGCCGTATCGCGCGTCGTGTCACACATCTTGATGATCCCCGTTCTGAGTGCGGCAACGACCGGCCGGGGAGTCGCGATGGCAGTGTCCGTGGTGCGGTACTCGGTGATCGACACGATTTCGATGCGGCTTCCGTTCGGCGAACTCGTCGTCGAGGCCTGGACCTTGCTCAAGGTCACCGCAACTCCGGCGCTACTCATGGCCATCCCGTTCGGCGCGATGGTGACCGTGCAGACCTCGGGCTTGGTGAACCAGGTCGGAGCAAGTTCATTGGTGGGAGCGGCCAGCGGAGTCGGCGTGATCAGACAGGGTGCGCCGATCACGGCAGGCCTGCTCATGGGTGGCGCCGCCGCGGCAGCAATAGCCTCAGACCTCGGCGCCCGCGCGATCCGCGAAGAGCTAGATGCTTTACGCGTCCTGGGCATCGATCCCGTCCGCCGTCTTGTCGTGCCCCGTTTCTTGGCGCTGATCATCATCGCGCCGATCCTGTGCGCGATCATCATCGCCGCTGCGGTGGGCGCCTCATACACGCTGGCTGTGACGGTCAGCGGCGTAAGCAGTGGCAGCTTCTGGATGTCATTTGGCTCCTTCGCGAAAATGGTGGACGTCTGGTTCACCATGGGAAAGGCGGTTCTCTTCGCCGCGATGGTCGCCATCATTTCGTGCCTTCGCGGCATGGAGGCCAAGGGCGGACCGCGCGGCGTCGCGGACGCAGTGAACTCGTCGGTCGTGCTCAACGTCGTATGCATCGCACTCGCGAACCTGGCCGTCACCCAGCTTCAGACCATGTTCTTTCCGATGGAGATCTCGTAGTGACCCCGATGGCGAGCGGTCCGTCCGCGCATTCGGTGCCCTTTGCCTCCCGACTGGTCTCTGCACGCATATCCCAAGGCGCGTTTCGCACGATCGGCCAGTTCGTCGTGTTCACCGTTCAGACCTTGTGGCTACTGCCCATTACCGTGCGGCGCTACCGTCGCCAAACCTTCCAAGCCATGAACAGTCTGGCCTGGGGCCGCGGATCGATCATCGTCGACGGGGGTGTGATCAGTGTCCTGCTCATCCTGGGCATCGCCATCGGTGCATCGGTGGCCGTCGAGGCCTTTGCGACGCTGAATCTGATCGGTTTCGGGGCGCTGTCCGGGATCGTCGGTGGCCTCGCGAACGTCCGTGAGATGGCGCCTCTTGTCGCTGGTATCGCCTTCGCGGCGCAGGCCGGCTGCCGCATGACCGCTGAAATCGGTGCCATGAGAATCTCCGAGGAGATCGACGCCACGGAGGCACTGGGCCTACGGGCGATCCCGTTCGTCGTCGGCACCCGCCTGGTCGGCGCGATGATCTGCGTCATCCCCGGGTTCCTGATGACGTTGGTGGTCAGTTTCTTCGTGTCCAACACCGTGATTCGCGTCTTTCACGACCAGCCAGGCGGCACCTACGATCACTACTTCGTCCAGTTCTTGCCGCTGACCGACATCGCGTATTCCCTGATCAAGGCGACGATCTTCTGCGCGGCAGTAACACTGATCCACTGCTTCTACGGCTACTTCACCACCGGCGGCCCCGTGGGTGTCGGCCTGGCATCCGGGCGCGCGGTCCGGGCGAGCCTGGTCGCCATCATGGTTCTCGACTTCACGCTCACCGTGGTGTTGTGGGGCCTTCAGCCTGTTTTCGTGTTCAAAGGATAGGTGGCAGTTGCTGTTCCACAAGGCATCGGAGGAACGCGAGGCGCGGATCCTGACCGCGGTCGGGATGGGCCTGGCGATATGCGTGGTGTTGGCCGTCACGGCGTTCGCCGTGGTCGATCCGTTCGGCGGGCGTCCCAGTGATCAGTTCGGTGTGGTGATCGAATCGCCCTACGTTGGCGAAGGTGTCGCCGCGGGAACATCCCTTCTCGTGCACGGCGTGAAGGTCGGCGAAGTCACGCAGGTGGCGAGCCTTCCTGGCGGCGGGGTCCGTCTGGCCGCCAACCTGCGCCACGGGCCAACCACGGGCCTCACCGATGCCATGACCATCGACTTCAGGCCTGCCAACTACTTCGGCGTCACCGGGATCAACCTGGTGCCCGGCGCTGGGGGTCGGGCCCTCGCCAATGGAAGCGTCATCAAGACCACGCCTTCGGGCAATTTCACGTTGCAGGCGTTGCTTTCCCGGCTGGGGGAGATATCCCACGGGGTGTTGACGCCCCGCCTCGTCGACGTCATTCAGCGCGCCACGCAGTACACCGACGGTCTGGATCCGCTGCTCGAGACGATGCTCGTCGTATCCACCTCGCTCGCGAACGTCCAAAAGGTCAGCACTGCACAACTTTTGACGAACGCTACCGGGATCAGCGTGGCATTCCCCGGGTTCGTCAACGCAACGACTGACCTTGGCGACAACTTCGTGCACGCCAGCCTGGACAACGTCACGGACGACTTCTTCCAGAACACCTACAAACCCACCATCGCCATCACGTCCACGGGCTTGTTCGGCGCGGTCGGAACGTTGGTGAGCAAGCACAGCACCGACCTCGCTCCGCTGACCAACATGATCAAGGTCCTGACCGATGTCGCCCCAGGACTGGTGCCCTCCGACGACATCGCCGACACGGCATTCGAACTGCGGACTCGGTTGCAGCGGCTCTTCGCCGGGTCGCCAGACCAACGCGCTGTCAATGTGCGGGTGATGCTGGACGTCCTGCCTGGCGTAGCGGCCCCCATCGAAGCCGTGGCAGGCCCGCAATGAAACGAATGACACCCCTTGCAGCCCTGTGGCGGTTGGCCATCGCGGTGATTGCGGCGGTCTTGCTGATGGTCCTGGTGTCGAATGTGATTACCAATCCCGTGGCTGACAAACTGGGCATCTACACAGCGGATTTCACTGACATCTCAGGCCTGCACACCGGCGCCGACGTCCGGGTTCGCGGCGTTCGGGTCGGGAAGGTCGACTCGGTTGAGCTTCTCCGACGTTCCGGGCAGAGCATCGCCGAGGTCGCCTTCACCCTGGACTCCCGCTACGGCATTGGCGAGAACACCCGGCTAGCAGTGAAGTACCAGGCACTGACAGGCCTGCGGTACCTAGACGTGGCAAATCCCTCCGACGGAGCCCCGGCGGGCTCGGCGCTGAAACACGTACCTACCTCGATGACCCAACCGTCCTTCGACATCACCGCGCTGTTCAACGGTTTGCAACCGGTGCTGGCGACGCTAAGCCCCGACGACTTGAACACCTTCACCGCCAACGTCGACACGTTTCTCTCCGGCGACGGCAGCGGGCTCGGACCGGTACTGGAGAGCATCCACACGCTCACGCAATTCCTCGCCGATCGCCAGCAGATCGTCTCCACGCTCATCGCGAATCTCAAGGCGGTCGCCGAAACGATGTCCGGTCATGCTCGCGATTTCACGCAGATCATCGACTGGGCCAATCGGCCCATCGACGGGGCGCTGTCGGTGCTTGACGAATTCCGCAAGTCCGATATCTATGGTCCTGCTTTCACCACCTCCGTGGTCGACCTTCTCAACAACGCTGGGTTCAAGCCCGGCATCAACATCGACGACGCGATCGACAAAGCACTTATCAACCTGGACAACACCATTGAGGCGGTCAAGTTGGTGCCGGTGATGTGGGAGAACATCCCTCCGCCGTCACAGCAGGGACATCCCCTGGAGTGCTCGGCCGGGCGCGCCGAGCTTCCCTTTCCAGTCGAGGTGCTGCTCAACGGCCAGAAGGTGACACTGTGCAACCAATGAGGGTCATCCGGGACCCGCGACTATGGGGGGCGAGTGCGTTTGCCCTGCTTGCGATTCTCGGCCTGGTCGCGGCGATGCTTTACGTCAGCCCGCCCGGAGACAAGATCGTCACTTTCTACACCGACGACGCGTCATCGATCACGCCTGGCATCACCGTCCGGATTGCAGGCATCACCGTCGGCACCGTCAAGGATTTGTCGATCGAACCCGAGCAGGTGCGGGTCCGCGCAACGGTCAAGGGCGACGCCTTCGTCGGCGACCAATCCAACGTTCAGGTTCGCATGCTCACCGTCGTCGGTGGTTACTACGTGAACGTCGACTCGCTCGGCGACTCGCCGCTCGGCGAGCGGTCGATCCCGCGAGAACGAGTCACCTTGCCCTACAGTCTGATTCGGACGCTGACCGACAGCACGAAGATCACCGAGGGCGTCCAGACCGCTCCGATCAGTCAGTCCCTGGACCAGGTCCAGCAGGGGCTGACTGGCGCGAACATCGACTCGGTTTCTTCGATCGTCGATGCAGGCAACAGGCTCACCGCCACGCTCGACCAGCAACGCGGACAAATGTCGGCGATTCTGAACCTCAGCGACGAGTACATCGCGCAACTCGCCAACTACCGCGGCGAACTTCAACAGCTGATCCAGAAGATCTCCATCCTCGAGCAGACGCTGGTGTTGTACGGAAAGGGCTTCGCTGGGGCCCTTGTCGGGATGGGCAACATCGTCCAGGGGATTGGTCCGCTCGGCGTGTTCTACGCCAAGCACCGGGACAAATTCCTCGAGCGGTTCATCCACGGGCAGCAGGTCGTCAGGGCTTGGGCCGACCGAAGCGGGCTTGTCGTCAGGATTCTCCGTCGAACCCGCGACAGAATGGAGCGCACATTGGGAACACAGAACGCGCCCCCCGAACTGCTGGCCACTGACGTGTGCATCCCGTTGCCCGAAAGTCCTTGCTGATGAGGATGATACGACGCGTGCGCACCGCCGCTGGGTTGCTCGCGGCGTGCGCAGTGATGATCGCCAGCACGTCGTGCGGCGGCTCAAGCGGGTCCCACGCGACCGGGTACTGCGCGATCCTTCCCGACTCCATCGGTCTGTACGTCGGCAACCCCATCACTCAGATGGGATATCCGATCGGCACGGTGAACTCGATTACGCCCGGCGACACCAGCGTGCGGGTCGAATTCTCGGTGACCGACACTCGCCCGCTCCCACATGACGCGAAGGCGGTCATCCGCTCGACGTCCATACTCGCCGACCGAGCCTTGGAGCTGGTCGGCAACTACGAATCCGGACCCAAACTGGCACCAGGGGAATGCGTCCCGTTGAGCCGGTCGGTCACGCCCAAGAGCCTGTCCCAAGTGATCGGGTCGGCCAATGCGTTCGTCAGCGGCATCACCCCGGAGAGGTCGACGAACATCCAGGCCGCTCTGGCCCAGGTCGACCAGGCCGCCCACGGAAATGGCGGCGGCATCAACCAGATCCTGACGACGTCCTCGCGACTGCTGGACAACCCGGACCAGCCGATCAGCGACATCGGCTCCATCGTGGGCAACCTCTCCACGCTGACCTCGACGCTGGTCGACATGCGCGACCCCCTCAAAGAGATCCTCAACGATTCGGTGACGACTACCCCATACGTCCATGACGCCATCGTCGGATCGCAAAACTTGGCCGAGCCGCTTCCGCCCATCATCACCATGGTCTCCGACCTCGAGATCCACGCCGGTGACGAACTGCAATTGACCCTGGACACCGTGTCGGACGCCGTGCGCATCTTCACCCCGCACGCCCGCGGCCTGGCAAGCCTCCTCGGAGGAATCCCGTTCTTGATAAATACCGCCGACAACCACTTCAACAACAAGCAGTTCGACCTCTTCTACCGCCCGCCGCTCTACAGAATCAGAACACCGGACGGTGTGGCGACCTGCAACCTCATGAACTTCTCGATGCCCGGTAGTTGCGCCAACGTCGCCGGACAGCCCTACGCCGTTGACGTCAATCTGCTGCAGTACGTCTTCACGGAGGCGAACAAATGATGCGTCGACCATCGGTAATGCTTTCGCTGCTGTGCGCGGTCGTCTTGTCGTCCTGCGCGTCGCTGAACGCAAACTCCCTGCCCGAGCCGGGAAACAGTTACAGCGACGGGTACGACATCGTCATCGAGTTCGCCAACGTACTCAACCTGCCCGATCGCGCGAAAGTCGTGATGGATGGCACCACGATCGGAGTCGTCGAACGCGTCGCGGTCGGCAAATCCGACGTGGACGTGACCGCTCGCATCGATCAGTCGATCCAGGTGCCGTCGGACATCCGTGCAGTGCTCCAGCAAGCCACGGTTCTCGGCGACATATACGTCGCGCTCGACCGACCCACCACAGCCGCCGCCGGCGGTGGCGGCCCTCTGCCCGCGGGGGGCCGCATTCCGGTGGCCCAGACCACCTCGCCCCCCCAACTGGAGGACACCCTCGCGAATCTGGCGAACTTCGTGGCCAGCGGGTCGATCCAACGCATCCAGAGCTCGATCATCAACATCAATCAGGTGACACCCGCGCGTGCAGGCCAGGTGCGCGAGATCGCCTCCCAGGTATCGCGCGACCTGTCCGACCTGTCCGGGAACATCGCCACTGTCGATCAATGGCTCAACGGTGTGTCGGGGACGGCCGATGTGTTGGCTCGTCGCATCCCGCAGCTGCAGTACTGGTTCTCACCGGCAGGGATGCTGGCGTTCAACCGCGTCACCGAGGCCTCGGTCGCGATCAGCACGCTGCTGCCGTCCATCGGCAGCATCTACACCGGCGGGTTCTGGCTGGTGCCCCTACTGGAATCGTTGGGCATTGCGGTGGGTGCGGTGCAGAAATCAAAGGTCGCGGTGGAAAGCGAGTATCCGGCGTGGAGACAGCTTTTCACCGACATGTTCCTCCCCGCAGACAAGTATCCAGCGATGAACATCACCTCGGTCGTGGCTCCAGACGGACGTGACATCACCGGAAACGTCCAAGAGGTCTTGCGCATCCTAGGAGCGACACCGTGAAGATCAGCCACGCCGTGTCATTCATTGCCTTCGGCTTGATCGTGGCCTACGCCGTGTACTACATCGCGGAGCTCGGAGTCCGAGTCGGACCACCGGATGACCGCGTGAACGTGGCGATGCAGGTCCCGGACATCAACGGCCTGGTGGTCGACTCCAACGTCCTGCTCCGAGGCGTGCCGGTCGGCAAGGTGACCGGAATCGACACCACGATCCAAAGCGCCACCGTCCACTTTTACATCGACAAGCAGTACCCGATCCCCGTCGACAGCGACGTCCGGCTGGAGAACCTGTCGGCACTGGGTGAGTCCTACATCGGGTTGGTGCCCCGCACATCCGACGGTCCGACGTTCCACGACGGACAACAGGTGGCGACGGAGAACGTGACACAGCCGTCGTCGATATCCGAACTCGCCACCAGCGTCGTGCGCGTGCTGAACCAGATGGACCCCGGTCAGCTCAACCGGATGGTGGACGAAGTCGACCAAGGGTTGCCTCCGTCAAATGAGGTGCTGCCCAACTTGTCTCGCGCCAGCACGCTGCTCCGTGACACCGCGAACAGCATGCAGGGACGTGGCTCCGCCATGATGACCAACTTCCAGACCCTGTTGCAGAACGCAGGTTTCGTCGGCCCGATCCTCTCCGAGATCAGTCCGGGTCTGCTCGCCACGGGAACGCCGTTGTACAGACTGTTTTGGGCCGCGTACCACGTCGTGACCGACACGGGCGCGCCGGAGTCGATCAAGAACTTCGGGCGGTTGCTGGCAAGGGTTCAGAACTTCCTGGACACCCGAGGGCCCGATCTCAAGGTGTACGCAGAGGCCTTCATGCCCCAAATCCAAAACATCAGTGGGGCGCTGATGAACTTCGACACCGGCCAGCTCCTGTCCAACATGCTCGATTCGGTACCGGAGGACGGCACGATCACACTCCACGTCACGACGCCCGGGCCGCCACCCGGCCCCTAGCTTCCAGAACTACGAAAGGACGATGATCTACGTGAGAGGTTTGCAAATCACTGAGAGTAGGTCCGCAGTGCCGGATTCGGACGACGACGTCGTACTTGGAGGTGGGGGTCCCTCGGAGCTCGACGGTCTGCCGGTGTCCACGCCGGTCAGCGGTGAGAGCGACGAGCCTCCGGCCACCCGCACGACGTCGTCGCGGCAGGTGTCGTTGAGCATCCGGACGCTGATCTCATCGGCCGTGATCCTGGCTCTTGTCGCCGGAGTCGCCGTGATGACCTGGTTGTACCTTGGTGAGCGCGACAAGGTCGAGGCGCAGCACAGCCAGGTCGCCAACTATCAGCACGCTGAGCAAATCGCCCTCGACTACGCAGTGAGCGCGGCGACGATGAACTTCCGGGATCTCAACACCTGGAAGACCAAACTGGTCAACGGCACGACCCCCGCCCTGAACGACAAGCTGACCAAGGCGGCCGGCTCGATGCAACAGATTCTCGTTCCGCTGGAATGGAATTCGACCGCGCAACCGTTGGTGGCCAAGGTCCGATCGGACACGAACGGCGTCTACGTCATCGACACGTTCGTGAGCGTGCTGACGAAGACCACGCAGGCGCCGGACAATCTGCAATCCACCGCTACCTACAGCATCACCATCGACAGCAACAACGGCTGGCAGATCAGCGATGTCGGTGGCATCGGTGCGGTCGCTGGGGCGAAGTAATGCCTCACTTCGGGACGTCGACATGATGCGCCGCTGCGCTGCGGTGCTGTCGCTGATCGTCGGTGCCGCGGCCGCCATGCTGGCACCCACTGCGCATGCCAGCGACGTCGTCACTTACGAGGTCGTCTCCGACACCATTCCGCAGGCGAACGTGGAGTACGTCGATGCGTCCGGACGGCAGCTTCTGGAGGCGGTCGCCCTGCCCTGGCGAATCGATGTAACGCTCGACGACGCCCGTGGGCCGACCGGGCCCGGCGCTCAGCTGCGCGCCGACTGGCGCCCGCTCAAGTCGAAGTGGCGGGACGTGACGGTCCGGATCTACGACGGCCCGGACCTGTTGTGCGAGAGCACTCTCGACGTCGGTGACGCCACTTGCTACGGGAACACGCCACACATGTACGACGGTAAGCGGTACACATAATCCGGTGCCGGCGGGCGATGCCGGCAGAACGGACGCGGCCTGCGTGGATTGGCGTGGGCACGCTCGATTGCTCCATGACGAGGCGCTTGTCTACGCCGAACGTCTGAAGGATGTATGGATCTTGCGGATCATGAACTTCTGCTGACCGCCCGGTATTGTCGAAATGCGATGGAATAGTGAATTGTGCGTATAATATTATCGAGACTAGTACGCAAAATCGACTAGCATTTTGCCCGGCTACTTCGTCCCGCGAACAAGGGGGAGCACACCCATGGGTAACTACGTATTGGCGGCGGGTCCGCAGTACCCCGTCCCGCCAGCCGACCTGTCGGCATCACAACCGATGAGCGTCGCCTTTCTGATCATCTGCTCGGTCTTCATGGCGGCCGCCGTCGGCTATGTCGCCTGGCGGGCGGTCCACGGCGATGTCCTCGGTGTGTACTTCCTGGCCGCGGGTTTGCTCATGGGCACGTTGGAGCCGGGTCTCGACTACCTCGGTCTGCTGTGGTTTGCCCAAGACAACGCTGCGATCGCCATTAACATGTTTGGCCGCCACATCCCGCTTTATGTGGTGATGGGGTATTCGTTCTTCTTCGGCTTGCAGGCCTACTTCATGTACCTGGCGATCACCGTCGGCAAGGGCGCGCGGTTCTTCGTCTATGCCTACGCGGTGTCGTGGGTGTTCGACCTCGCCTTGCAGGCGACAGGCAGCGCATTCGGGCTGTACAAGTACTACGGGAATCAGCCCTACATGATCTTGGGCGCCCCAGCATGGTGGTTCTCCATCGACGCGGTCATGCCGATCCTCACCGCGCTGATCGCCTTCGCGCTCAGGCACCGCCTGCATGGATGGGGTCGGCTAATCCTGATTCCGTTGGTCCCGGCACTCTATGCAGCACTCAACGGGGCCGCCGGCGTCCCCGTGTTCGCGGCATTGAACAGCAACTTCGACGCCACGCGCAACGGAAATGCCTCAGATCCGCTGGTCTGGCTTGGTGGCACCGGAACAATTGCGCTGTGCCTGTTCTTCTTGTGGCTGGTGATCGGCGAGATCGGGCGCGCTCAACGCCATGCCGGCATCGAAGTAGACACTTCGGCAACACTTCTCGACGTTTTGAAATCGAAAGCTGGTGTAGGACTCAGTGAACCGGGTGCAGTGAAAAAGATGGTTTCGTCGTGAGCATTGCTTACCAACAGACCTCGGCCGTGCCGCCCGGCGATGACGAACTCGGTGCACTTGCCGAGCTGGCGCGAAACTTCTTCACCCGCGAGGTCATCCCGAAGATCGAAAAGTTCACCGCGCAAGGTCATCCCGATAAAGACCTCTACCGACGGGCGGGCGAGCTTGGGTTGTTGTGTATGTCGGTGCCCG
This sequence comes from Mycobacterium sp. AZCC_0083, assembly GCF_014202335.1. Classification (GTDB taxonomy): domain Bacteria; phylum Actinomycetota; class Actinomycetes; order Mycobacteriales; family Mycobacteriaceae; genus Mycobacterium. The sequence continues at coordinate 406,519 of NZ_JACHGP010000006.1, forward strand.
AGCAGTACGGAGGCGGCGGAGGTACATTCGCGCACGAGGCGGTTCTGTTCCGCGAACAGGCGTTGGCCGGGGATTCGTCGCTGCACCTGGGTGTGCATTCGGGGATCGTTCCGCACTACATCCTGGCGTACGGCTCGGAGACGCAAAAATCGCGGTACCTTCCGCGCTTCGCATCCGGTGAATGGGTCGCCGCGATCGCGATGACCGAGCCTGGCACCGGAAGCGATCTGCAGGCGATCACCACCCGCGCCGTCCGAGATGGCGACGGCTACCGGATCACGGGGGCAAAGACGTTCATCTCCAACGGCCTCAACTGTGACGTCGTCATCGTGGCCGCAAAGACAGATCCCGAGGCCCGCGGAGCGGGAGTGTCGTTATTCATCGTCGACGTCGCCGAGGAGCCGAAGGGCTTTCGCCGTGGGCAGCCGATCCACAAACTCGGGCAGAAGGGCCAAGACACCACCGAGCTGTTCTTTGAGGACGTGGCCGTACCGGCTTCAGCTCTGCTGGGCGCCGAGAATTCCGGGTTCTCCCAGCTGAAAACTCAACTTGCCCAAGAGCGTTTGATACTGGGTGTATCGGCGGTGGCCGCCATGGAGCGCGCCGTCGCGCTCACCGTGGAGTACACCAAGTCGCGGCAGGCATTTGGTGCTCCGCTATTTGCGTTGCAGAACACCCGCTTTGAGCTCGCCGAATGTGCGACGCTTGCGCGGGTCTCTGGGGTGTTCCTCGATGACTGCGTCCATCGCCATCTGCGGGGCGAACTCGATGGTGCGACTGCGGCGATGGCGAAATACTGGCTGTCCGATCAACAGTGCGCCGTGATCGACCGGTGTTTGCAACTCTTTGGCGGCTACGGCTACACGCTGGAATACCCGATTGCGCAGATGTATGCCGACGCGCGGATTCAACGCATCTACGCGGGCGCCAATGAAGTGATGAAGGAGCTCATCTCGCGCTCACTTTAAGTCAGCGCGCTACAGTGCCAAGATTCAGTCAGCGGTGTCGAGACGCTTCATGTACGGGCTGAACCGTATGACGTCGACCATGAATAGGGTGTCGGTCGCCGACACGCCCTCGATTGTTTGCAGGCGAGTCGACACCGTTTCGATGAGCTGCTGGGGGTTTGCCGCGGTCAACGTCACGTGCAGGTCTGAACTGCCGACGCACACGGCGAGGAAGACGATCTCGGCCATCGAGTTGAGTTCCTTTTGGATGGCACCCAGCTGAGCGCGGTCGACGCGCAGGGATACACAGGCGATGACGCCGGCGATCCCGAGCGCGACGGGCTCCACCATCGCCGCGACGCGTACCAGGCCAGCCTGAGAGAGCCGGTTCACCCGAGCGCGCACCGTGCCCTCCGAAACGTCGTGTGTCCGTGCGATCTTGCGGCTTGATTGACGGCCGTCGTCGATCAACGCTTGCAGGATGGCGATGTCGAGGTCGTCGAGGTCGATGCGCGGTGCGGGTAGCCGGATCGGTGGGGCACCACGTGCCAGGAACAATCGTCGACCGTTAGGACTCACCGAGGTGTCGGTCGCCAGGTCCACGCTCATTTCGGCAATGCCGGCGATGGAAGGCAGGTCGTCGTTGGTCAGTTGGCGCAGCTCCGCCCGGTCCTTGATGAGGAAGTAGGCGATGACGTCGTGGGATCCGAGCGCGACCGAGACCGCCTCGCACTGTTCCAATCCGCTGACGTCGACCGCGACGTCGCGGGGCGATCGGGCCCGGGTCTTGATGCGGACGACGACGAACCACTCGAATCCGGCGACTTCCCAATCGATGAGTGCCGTGAAGATGATCGCGCCGCTGGCTGCCAGCTTGCGCAGCCGGATGCTGACCGCCGATTCACTGATCCCGGTGTGCAGTGCCAGCTCGCGGTTGGTCATTTTGCCGTCGAGCAACAGATTCTCGACCAGTGTGCGGTCGAGGTCGTCGAGCGTCGTCGTCGGAGCGGCGCCGTCGCCGCCGAAGAGCTGGGCGCCAGCCGACGCCCCCTGGACCGTCGGCGGCAGCAGCCTCGCCCGGTCCGGCCTGGACGTGTCGCTCATCGTGTCCCTGCCCGAAGTTGCCTGACGTCCATCGCACAATTCTAGCGATGAGCGGTGGCGTTCGGGTCCGGACGGGATTTCGACCAGCCCGGCGAACCACGCCGCGCCGATGCCTCGCCATCGATTCGTCGACCTGTTCGATGCAACGTGGGAGCGACCAGTATCGAGCGGACGAGCCCACATGACTGCAGTTTGGTACGGACAGTCGTATCCGCAAATGCCATGCGATGTCCGATCCGAGGCATGTTTTGCGTCGCATATAGGGGGTTAATTGTGCGGATCTTTGACAGACTCACTGTGAAGTGCATAAAGTGACTGTCGTCACCGACGATGCAGGAGGACCCGCTCATGGTTACCGCGATCCCCGATGACATCCGCTTGTTCGGCCCACTGAAGCCGATGCGCTTCGAGGCCCACATCGAAGACTGCGTGGTCTCCGACGGCGAGATTCCCCGCGAGCTCAACGGCGGGTTCTATCGCATCGGTCCGACCTGGAAACGCCCAACCAAGCAGGGGTTCAATGGGTTTGCCGCCACCGACGGCATGGTGCAGGGCTTGGTATTCCGCGACGGCAAGGCCGACTTCACCAACAAATGGGTCAAGACGCCCAAGTACCTCCTGGAGCAGAAGCACGGCGTTGGTCTCTTCGAATGGACCGATGGCCAGTTCAGCGATTGGCGAGGCTACGGGTTGGGCCGCTCGATCCCCAATGAGTTCACCGACGGCGTGCCGAGTGGCAGCCCGATCGTGAACGTCTTTCCGTTCGCGGGGGAGATCCTCGGCAGTGGCGAGCAGGGACTGCCGCCGGTCGCCGTCGACCCCATCACGCTGGAGACTCGAGGCTTCGTCACCTGGTCGGACAAGCTTTCTCCGGGGATGACACCGCCGGCCTGTTTCGGCGACAACGCGTTCACTGCCCATCCGAAGTGGGACAACGACACCGGAGTTCTGTACGGCTGGACCTATCGCGATACCGAGCCGTATGTGACGCTGCACTGGGTACATCCGGACGGACACGTGGAGACCCGCGACATCGACGATGCGCCATACGCCCAGAACGCGCACGACATGTGGCTGACCGAGAGCTACGTCGTACTGCCGTTCCAGCCGTTCATCGTCGGCGAGGATCGAATCACCAAGGGGCTCTCGGTGTTTGGTTGGGAACCCTCCCTCCCGACAAAGCTGGCATTGATCTCGCGCAAGGACATCAACGCGCCGATCAAGTGGATCACCGCTGACTTCAACGAGGAATACATCATGCATACGATGTCGGCCAATCACATTGGGGACACGTTGGTCCTCGATGGGCCGATCTTCGATCGCCCCCCGTTTCCCTTCGAGGACCAGGTCGAATTCGGTGTGGACTTCGTACCGTTCGGCTCCGGCGTCACGGGCCGATGGACCGTGGACTTGAACACCGGTGTCATGGCCAGTGAACGACTCGACGACCGCTCGGTCGAATTCCCCAAGGTCGACGAACGGTTTTACGGCAAGAACTACGAATGGGCCTTCCTCACCGCGGGCGACAGCCTGTGGTCACTGGACACCCTGGTCCGCCGCAACGTACGCACCGGCAGTGAAGAGAGCTACACGATCGACAATGAGGAACAGTCCGCCGTGCTGTTCGAACCGACCTTCGCGCCCCGGGCAACGGATTCGCCGGAAGCGGACGGCTTCCTGATCGTGCCGATCTCGCACTTCATGGAGAACACCTCCGAGTACCAGATCTTCGATACCCGCGACTTCGCAAGTGGACCAGTGGCCCGAATCGATCTACCGTTTCAGATCGGCTGGACGCCTCACGGTCACTACATGAACTTCGCGAAGTGACGACGCCTGCCCCGCCGATAGAGAGACCGATCCTTGGCTATCTTCACGTCCTCTGACCAGCTCTACGACGTCTTCGTCGGCTTCATGGAAGACATGGCTGCCGACCCCGTGCTTGGCCCGAAATTCGTGAAGTCCAAGACGATCTTCCGCATCAATTACGCCGACCCCGAGGCATCGATCCTCATCGACTGCACGCACGACCCGATCCACGTCACGCGGGGACCCTCGGACGTCAAACCCGATGTGGAGCTGACGATGTCGGCAGACAACGGCCACCTCTTCTGGATCGGCAAGCTGAAGATCACCACGGCGATCACGAAGCGAAAAGTGAAAGTCAACGGGCAAGTGACGAAGATGATGAACCTACTTCCGGCGCTTGATCCGGCCTTCGCGCGGTACCGGACGTACCTCGCCGAGAAGGGCTATTCAAACCTCGTCGGCCCGTGAGGCAACGGCTCCACACCATCGCGGATGCGGCCAACACCGGATCCCGTCACCAGATCTTGGAGGTTCATCCCGGTGAGCACTAGCACTTTCCGGCTCAGCGACCGCGGGGCCACGCCACGTACCACGTCGGTCGCGATCGTCGGGAGCGGATTCGGTGGTTTGGCCGCCGCCATCGAACTGAAACGTTCGGGCTTCGAGGACTTCGTCATCTTCGAGCGCGCAAGTTCCGTCGGCGGCGTGTGGCGCGAGAACACTTATCCCGGCGCGGCCTGCGACGTCCCGTCACCGATCTACTCGTTTTCCTATGCGCTGAAACCGGATTGGTCCGGCCTGTTCGGCAAGCAGGGCGAAATCCACCGGTACTTGGAAGAAGTCGCACACGACTTCGGCATCACCGAACACATCCGGTTCGACACCGAAGTGTCCTCTGCGGTGTTCGACGAGAACACCGGCCAATGGGTGGTCACCACCGCGGCGGGGGAGCCGCTGCGGGTGGACGCGCTCGTCATGGCCACTGGTCAGCTGAGCCGACCCAAGATGCCCACGGTCGAAGGCCTCGAGATCTTTGGCGGGGATGCATTCCACTCGGCGCAATGGCGCCACGACGTCGACCTGACGGACAAGAAGGTCGTCGTCGTCGGTAGCGGCGCCAGCGCGATTCAGATCGTGCCTGCCATTGCCGAGACGACCGCCGACCTGACCGTGGTGCAGCGTTCACCCAACTGGGTGATGTGGAAGAGCCGTCGCAAGCCCGGAGCCCTGCAGACCGCGCTGATGCGGCGTTTCGGCCTGCTCCGCACCATCCACCACATCGTGCTCTTCCTCGCCTACGAGAGTCGATACCCCCTTGTCACCCGCGCGGCCAATCCGGTTCGGAAGCTGTCGCAATGGCTGCTGATCCACATCATCAAACGCCACATGAGCGACCCCGACGAGATTGCGGCGGCCATTCCCGACTATCGGCTGCTGTGCAACCGGCTGCTGCTGTCGAACGACTGGTACCCGACGCTGGGCCGCGACGACGTGCACTTGGTCGGATCGGCGGTGCAGAGGGTCACATCGACCGGTGTGGTGACCGCCGACGGCCGCAGCATCGACGCTGATGTGTTGATCTGGTGCACCGGGTTCAAGGCCAGCGAATTCCTCAGTCCCATCAGCATCATCGGCCGCGACGGAATCGACCTGCACGCCCAGTGGCGGCACGGCGCCGAGGCGTACCTCGGTATCAGCGCCATCAACTTCCCCAACATGTTCATGCTGTTCGGCCCCAATACGAACAGCATCACCAACACCATCGTGTTCCTCCTGGAACGCCAAGCCAGCTACATCCGGCAGGCCCTGGACTACAAGGAGGAACACCACGCGGCGTGGATCGACGTCAGCCGTGAAACCCACGACCTCTTCCAAGATTGGCTTCAGAAGAAGCTCGACGCCACGGTCTTCACCGACAACTGCCCAGGCTGGTACACGAACGCCGAAGGAAAGGTCACGGCGATGTGGCCGGCCTCGCACCTGGCCTATGCCCGCGCTACCGCACGCTTCCATCCCGAGCGGTACGTGGTCGCCGTAAGCGCTTCGCGGGGAGCGGCCGCGGTATCCGCACCGATCTCCGCGACAAGCACTGCGGCGCAAACGCCTTCGGGTCCGGCGACACGACCGTTCCGGTCGGCCCGCAGTATCTGTGAACTGTTCGATGCGACGACCAAGGCGTACGCCGATCAACCGGCTCTGCATTCCACCGACGGCGAACTCACCCTGACCTACCGGCAATACCGTGACGCCGTGGTGGACATCGCCGGAGCACTGCACCTGCGCGGCGTCCGGCATGGGGACGTGGTGGCATTGATGTTCGACAACCGCCCGGAGTTTCACCTCGTCGATGCCGCGGTCATGCACCTCGGGGCCACCAGTTGTTCGGTCTACAACACCTCACCGGTCGCCGACATCGCATACGTGCTAACCAATTCCGGTGCGACGCTTGCGATATGCGAAGAGATTTATGCTACGAAGCTCGCCGCTGCGGCCCCCGCGACGTGTGAAATCATCTGCACCGCAGCAGATGTCGATGGCACCGTCGCGCTGAACGATCTCCCGCGTCCCGCGCCCGCCGAATTCGACTTCGAGGTGACCTGGCGTACGGTCGGCCCCGACGACGTCCTCACGCTGATTTACACGTCGGGTACCACCGGCACTCCGAAGGGTGTCGAACTGACCCACGCCGCGATGCTCGCCGAGCTGGAATTGACCAGCGAAGTGCTCGACTTCCGCGCCGGTGATCGGGTGCCGTCGGCCATGCCGATGGCGCATGCGGCCCAACGCTGGGGCACGCACTACGCCGGCGTCGCGTTCGGCCTCGACGTGACCTGCGTCGACGACGTCGCCGCGCTGCTGCCCGCCCTGGTGCGGGTCAGGCCGCAGATCTGGGGAACGGTGCCGCGGATCCTGGAGAAGATCACCGCTGGACTGCAGACGAAGTTCGCCGCTGAGACTGATCTCAAGAAGCGAGCCGCGGTGAGTTGGGCGCTTGAGATTGGCCAGGCGGTAGTGGCAGCCCGCAAGGCCGACGGCGACGCAGAACTGTCACCCGAGCTGGCCACCGCCTACGCCGATGCCGACCGACGGATACTGGCCCCGATCCGGCAGTCACTCGGGCTGGATCAGCTGCGATGGCTGATGGTCGGAGCGGCGCCGACACCGCCGCACGTCATGGACTTCATCGCGGCGCTGGGCTTGAACGTGGTCGAAGTCTGGGGGATGTCGGAGTTGGGTGCGGTCGCCACCATTAATACGGCCGGGGTGTCGAAGGCCGCGACGGTGGGGAAACCGTTACGCGACATCGAAGTTCGCATTGCGGCCGACGGCGAGGTGTTCGTGCGTGGACCGATCGTGATGCGCGGCTACCGCGGCGATCCGGTGCAGACCGCCGAGGCCGTCGACTCCGACGGTTGGCTGGCCACCGGTGACGTCGGGACCGTCGACGCCGACGGTTACCTGTCGATCACCGACCGCAAGAAGGAACTGATCGTCAACGCGGCGGGCAAGAACATCTCGCCCCTGCGGATCGAAGCGGCGCTCAAAGCGGCGTCTCCGCTGATCGGTGCGGCGGTGGCCATCGGTGACGGGCGCCCGTTCATCACGGCGCTGATCGTGTTGGATCCCGAAGCGGCCCCGGCGTATGCGGCCGGTGTCGGCGTCACCGCCACCGCGCTCGACGAGCTGGCCGGCGACGACCGGATCCGGCAGATCATCGAGGACGCGGTGGCTACTGCTAATGCGCAGGTGTCCCGGGTCGAGCAGGTCAAGCGGCACGTCCTCGTCGGCGATGTCTGGATACCCGGTGGTGCCGAACTCACCCCGACGCTGAAATTGAGGCGGAAGAAGATTGCCGAACGCTACGAGGCGGACATCGACGCCTTGTACTCCGAAGCGCGGGTGACCTCGTGACCGTCGACGACCGCCTCGGCGACGCCGAAACCATGGTCTCTCGAGACGTGGAGACCGGGATCGAACTCGGCGCCTTCCCGATGATGGGTCAGGCCGACGTCGACGCGACCGTCGCACGGGCGGGCGGCGCCGCCCAGGTGTGGTCGAGTGCGGGGTTCGCCGTCCGCCGTCGCGCGCTGACCGGATGGGCACGCGAAATCGTTTCGCGCTCTGATGAATTCGTTGCACAAATCGGGTGCGAGAACGGTAAGCCCGCCGACGACGCTTACATGGAGCTGATCATTACCGTCGAACACATCGTGTGGGTGGCCCGCAACGCAGAGCGTGTACTGCGCTCGCGCAAGGTGCGTTCCGGTCTTCTGATGGCCAATTACTCGGCGACGGTGCACCACGAACCGTACGGCGTCATCGGCGTCATCAGTCCCTGGAACTATCCGTTGTTCGCCCCGGTGGCCGCGCTGGCCTCGGCGCTGGCGGCCGGAAACACCGTCGTCCTCAAGCCCAGTGAGTACGGCACCTCGGTCGCCGCGCTGCTCGTCGACTGCTTCACCACGGCGAACCCGTCGCTGCCCGACTCTGTTCTGGCTCTGGTCACCGGTGACGGGCGAACCGGGGCGGCGTTGGTGGACAGTGCCGTTGGCAAGATCGAGTTCACCGGCTCGCCGGCCACCGGCCGGCGCATCCTCGCGTCGTGCGCGGCGTCGCTGAAGCCGGTGGTGATGGAATGCGGTGGGAAGGACGCGCTGATCGTCGACGCCGATGCCGACGTGCAGGCCGCGGCTCGAGCCGCGGCCTGGGGCGGCTTCAGCAACGGTGGTCAAACCTGCGTCGGAGTGGAACGGATCTATGTCGTCGAATCGGTCGCGGCACCGTTCATCGAGGCGCTCACCGCCGCCCTGCACGACGTCAAGGCCGGCCCGCGGCCCGGCGGCGACTACGGACCGATGACCGTTCCCGCTCAGGTCGATACCGTGCGCCGCCATCTACTGGACGGCATCGAATCGGCAGCCGCACTGCCCCTTGGCGGTTTGGAACGGATCCGCGGCCGCTACATCGACCCGATCATCCTGGTTGACTGCGCCGAGAGCAGTGCCGCGGTGCAGGAAGAGACGTTCGGTCCCATCGTGACGGTCCGCACGGTGCCCGACGTGAACGAAGCGATCCGGCTGGCCAACGCCAGCCCGTTCGGACTCGGGGCAGCCGTCTTCTCCAAACGCCACGGTGAGCGCATCGCTGCGCAACTGCGCTGCGGCATGGTGTCGATCAACTCGGTCATCGCGTTCGTGAGCATCCCAGCGCTGCCGTTCGGCGGCGTCGGCAGCAGCGGATACGGCCGGATCCACGGCGACGAGGGGCTCCGGGAATTCTCGGTCCCGAAGGCGGTTGCCACGAAGCGCTACGACGTACCCGGGATGAACGCGATGAGGCTGGACCGTCCCGCGGTGACGATGCGGGCGCTGCGTCTCATGACTGCGCTGCGATTCTCCAAGAGAAGCCGTGGAAACCCATGACCTCGCGAGGATTCACCCATCACGCGCGCACTCTCGCCGACCCGGCGACCGTGACCGACCTGCTCGACGACGTCGATTCGTGGTCGACGTGGAGTCGTCCGCTGCTGAGTCAAACGGTGTGGGAGCGGTGGGGGAGTCCGGCACCAGGGGGCGCCGGCGCGGTTCGCCGCCTCGGACTGTGGCCGATCTTCATCCGCGAGCAGATCACCTCGTACCAACGCGGCGATCACCAGGAATACACCGTGCTCAGCCCGCACTTGTTCCGCGACTACGTCGGCCGCGTCACGGTGTTCTCCCCAGGCGGCACCGGCACATTGATCACCTGGCAGGTCGAATTCACCACTCGCTTCGCGGCGTTTGGTGCGCCGACACATCGTGTTCTGTCGCGTGTCATCGAGCGATTGGCCGCTCGGTTGGCGCATGCCGCCGACAACGCGGCGTGGACCGACCAGGCGTCGTCATGAACGCGGTCTTGCACGAATCGTTGAAGGGGCGCATCGCTCTGGTCACCGGTGGGTCGCGTGGTGTCGGTGCGGGGGTGGCCCGCGGACTGGCGGACGCGGGCTGCGCGGTCGCCCTCAGCTACCACCGGGACACGGACGCCGCCGACGCCGTGGTCGATGCCATCCGGGGCAGCGGTGGCCGGGCCGTCGCCATTCAAGCCAGCGCCGCAGACCCAGAGTCCTGGAACGCCGCAGCCGACGTCGTCGACGCCCGGTTCGGTCCGGTCGATCTGCTGGTCAGTAACGCCGGATCGGCCAGCACCGGCAGGTCCGTGCTCGACACACCATTGACCGAGTTCGCGCGGTTGATGGACGTGCACGCCTTCGGTCCGTTGGCACTGATCCAGCGATTGCTCCCGGGCATGCGCACCGCCGACCGGGCGGACATCGTGATGATCTCCAGCGCCATCACCTCGGAGGCACCCGAACGGTCCGCCCCTTACGCGATGGCGAAGGCGGCGATGGAATGCGCCTGTCGCACCCTGGCCCGCGAGGAACGCCAGTACGGCGTTCACGTCAACATTCTCGCTCCGGGACTGGTGAATACCGACATGGGCGCTCGGCTGGTGAAGGCCAGCACCAACGGAGGCAGCCTCCAGGACACCGCCGCGACCGGCCCGTTCGGCCGGATCTGCGAGCCCGCGGATATCGCCGCCGCCGTGTGCTTCCTGGCCAGTGACCACGCCGGATACATCACCGGCCAGCGCCTCGTCCTCGACGGAGGCGGTGTATCGCCGGCAATCTTCTGATGGACAAACGTCGAGCCCTCCCCGAGGAGCACCTGGAGACAAGGTCTTCTCGAGATCGCCGTGCTGCGAGTCATTTTCGTGACGCCCCCTCGCTGGGTGACGCCGGGCGAGTCGCAGTGATGGTGGCCCGCGCGGGGACGCACACCGCACTCGACAAGATCCGCCGGTCGGTGGTGTGGGAACGCACGCAGGTGCCCGCCCGGATACAGGACGTCACCGAGGAGTGGCTGACCGCGATTCTCTGCGGACCGCATCGGGACGCTCGCGTGACGGGCGTGTCCGTCGGTGATCAAACGTCAGGAACGTCGGTTCGTGGCCGACTTCATCTGCAGTACAACCGGTTCGGACCTCTGCACGACCTCCCCGAAACCCTGTTCGCTAAGAGCACGCCGACGCTGGTCACCAGGATTGCCAATGGCATCACCGGCACCGCCCGCGCCGAGGCAGGTTTTTACAACGAGTTACGCCCACACTTGTCCCTGGAGGCACCTAGGGGCTACCACTGCACCATCGACTCACGGTCCTTTCGCACGATTCATCTCCTTGAGGATCTCGTATCGACGAGAAACGCTGTCTTCTGCACGCCGACGACGTCGATATCGCGGAACCAGGCGGAGCAGATCGTTGACCAACTGGCGACGCTGCACGGGACGGCAACCACCCTGGGTGTGGGGTGCCAGCAGCAACCACCGTGGCTTCGGACGTACCCCCAGTGGTGGCAGGCGGCGAGTTCGGCGACCTACATCCGCAGATATCACCACCGCGGGCAGGCCGCCGCCGACAACGAGGAGATAACGCCTCCGCGCTTGCGTGGCCGATCGTCCGCGCTGTGGAACCGTTTCGTGAAATCCGTCGACGCCCACCTCGCACTGCCGCACACCCTGATTCACGGCGACGTACACCTGGGCAACTGGTACCTAACCGCCGCAGGCGGGATGGGACTCTGCGACTGGCAGTGTGTTTCAGCCGGACATTGGTCACGCGACCTCGCCTACGCCTTGACCTCGACACTGACGGTCGACCAGCGGCGCGACTGGGAACGTGACCTGATCGCGAACTATCTCGAGCGGCTCGCGGAGGCTGGAGGAGATGCACTCGATTCCCCGCCACGTGGGACCTCTACCGCCAGCAGACGCTTGGTGCCCTGGTGATGTGGACACCGACCCATCACCCACCGCGATTCCTGCCCGCCATGCAGCCCAGATCCATGACCACCGAGATGCTGCGGCGCATTCTCACAGCCATCGACGATCTCGACGCGATCGATGCATAACGGCCACTCGCGTCTAGCCCGTCCTCGCACAGGCTCCGGCGTCCGACATCTGGGCCATATTGGAGACGATCGACTGGCCGTCGTGACGCGGATCGTTGGCACGAAAATGGTTGGTACACACCCCGGTGACGTGCGACGGTTGTATTCGGCGTTAACGAGGGAAGAAGGCTAACTGATGGTGCCTAACGTGGAAGCGCTGGCAGCACTGGGTCCACGTCCAGAGGACATGCATGCCTCTGGCGCGGCTTGGGTGTTCACTCTCGTCGTCGGGATCGGGTTCGTCCTGGTTGCGGCCTGGTGTCTCACCTACGCCATCCACCGTCGAGATGTGCTGCCGCTGGTGATGCTTGGCAGCGGTCTGCTATCGGTCGGGTTGGAACCGGTTGTCGATACCATGGGCAAAGTTTGGTACGCCAGTGACAATCCGTGGGTCGTCTATACCGGGATGGGCGTTCCGCAGCCGGCATTCCTCGTGCTTGGCTATGCGCTGTTCTGGGGCGGCAGCGTCTACGTGGGTTCACGATTTGTCTTGAACGGAACAAGTCTGTGGAAGGTCTTCGCGACCGTTTTCGCGATGGACTTGTTTGTCGAGTACTTGGGAGCACCGATACTCAAAGTTGGTGTCTACTACGACTTCTCACCATTCAATGTGCTGGGCTTTCCAATCTGGTGGGCATTTGTCAACGGTGCAGCCGGCGCCGTCGGGGTCTGGCTGCTCATCGTTCTGGAGCCCCGGCTCACTGGATGGCGACGTATCGGTTTGCTGCCGGTGTCGGCCACCGCGTTCGGCGCGACGCATGCGACCTGCGCGTGGCCGGTCTGGGTCTGCCTACACTCGAACGCGCCGCATTGGCTGGGCTACGTGGCTGGTGCGTATGCGATCTCGATGGCGTTCGCAGTGGTCGCCTTCGCCAACAGTGAGATCCGATCGCGCACATCGGCGTCGTTGTCACCCTCCGACGCGGAACCGCAGCGCCGCGGCGTGGGAACTGCCCACCCCGCTGCCAGAGCTGGCTAGTCCTGCCTCAGATCGCCAGCCGGCACCAATTTGGGCGGCCAGATTACGAGGGCCTGCCGATCTGTCGCTTGGATGACGCACATCAGCTTGACTTCACCGATCGTCCGTATCCCTGACGTAACTGCGGCCAGCGTCAGGCGCAGTCGATCATCGGGTCGGCCCAGTCGCCGTGGTCGAATTCGATGTTGTCGCCGCCGTCGGTCACGACGAGCTTCACGGTCTCAGCGCCCGATATGTTGGCGGCCAGCGACTTCGGGGGCGTCGCGTTGAACACGAGCCCGCTGTCGGCGACCAGCTTGTCATCGGCGTAGATCTTGAACGCCACGGAGCCCTGTCCTTGTACCTCGTCGTCGATGCCGACCGTGGCGGTCAGTGTCGAACACGACCCGCCGAGGTAGTACGCGATCTCGCTGGGACCGTGCGCGCCAAGCCCGTTCGTGAACTTGACGCCGTGCAGTGTCAGCGCTCGCCCGTCGCCGATGGGTTGGTCGCCATTGCTTCGGTCCGTCTCGAATGGGCCCCAACCGTTGGAACTGCTGAGCTCGACCACGTGGGACAGGTTCCATCGCCCGGCGTGCCGTGCGGCCACGGGGCTGATGCGAAGAAGAACGGTGGAATAGCCAGGCACCGATGCACTCAGCGTGCCACCGGTTGCGACACGAGTGGCCTTGGACCACAGGTCCTTGACGACATACCTTCCGGCGTCGAACCCGATCTTGTCGAGGTTGGTCTCGATGGTCGCGTCGGTATTGGTCTCGTTGAACAGAGCCACGGCTTGGTCACCGCCCGCCAGTGGCTTCACGATCACGTGCAAGCCATCGCCCGATTGAACCTCGCGACCTCCGATGCCCAGTGGATCCTGGTCCACCGCAATCACATCGGCATTGGTGATCGTGGCCATCGTCTCCGGCGACGCGTTGCGCAGGTCGCTCGCGATGAGCAGCGGCGCCGCCATGACCGACCACAGGCTGAATTGGCTGCGGTACTGGGTGTCGGTCATGCCCCCGTTGCCGCTTCGAAGGAAGTCCGGGTCATTCCAATTGCCCGGGCTTGCGTACCGCGCGGGCGACAGGTTGCTGTTCAGATTGTCCAGCACGCTGTCCCAATTGTCTGCTATGTCGCCGCCGGTGCGCCACAGGTCTGCGATGCCGGCAGCCCACTCCCACGGCTTGTTCTGACCCCACTCGCAGATCGACAACACGATCGGGCGACCGGTCGCACTCAAGGCGTCGTGCATCGTGCGGTAACGCTGTTGGGCGTCAACGCCCTGGTTGTTGCAGTTGTCGTATTTGAGGAAGTCAACTCCCCAGGATGCGAACAAGTTCGCGTCCTCGACCTCGTGGTTCAGCGCGCCGGGAAACCCGTTGGGGTCGCAGGTCTTGGTACCGGCGCTCGTGTAGATTCCGAACTTGAGGCCCTTCTCGTGGACGTAGTCCGCGAGTGCCTTGATGCCGTCGGGGAACCTCCTCGGGTCGGGTACGAGGTTTCCTTCGGCGTTGCGTTCCGGCAGTGCCCAACAATCATCGATGTTTACGTACTGGTAGCCGGCGTCCTTCAAGCCCTTGTCCACGATCGCGTCCGCGATGCCCCTGATCATCGCGTCGTCGAGGCTGCCGTCGCAGTACGTCGTGATCCAGCTGTTGAAACCCATGGGTGGGGTCGGTGCCAGTCCATCCGATGCGGTTGGCGGGGACGTCCATGGCCACACGATGGCACCGCCGACCATGGCGCCGAACGTGATGAGGATCGCGATCGTGCGTCCGCCAATCACTGTTCGCGTCCGAGGGTCGCGGCGGCGGTCGGTTCCACCCGACGAGCTTATGGAATCTTTGCTGCGAATGTATGTGTGAGCACGGGTGCGGTGCGCTCCAGGAGATGCATCATTACATGAGGCAAACTGGACGACAACGCCGTGAAGCACCGACGAAAGCCGCAGGTCAAAATGCGCCACGAGTACGAGAATCGGCTCGGCGCCGACCAGCTCGCGGCCCTGGCTGCGGTGGTCGAATTCGGCAGCTTCGACGCCGCCGCCGAGCGACTGCACGTGACCCCATCGGCGGTCAGCCAGCGCATCAAGGCCCTCGAGCAGCGGGTTGGCCAAGTACTGATCGTCCGCGAAAAGCCCTGTAAGGCAACTGCGGCCGGCGTTCCACTGATCCGGCTGGCGGCGCAGACCGCGATGCTGGAGTCGGAGGCGCTCGACGCGCTGGGGCACCGTGCAGGCGCGGGACGGCAGCGGGTCGCGATCGCGGTCAACGCCGATTCGATGTCGACGTGGTTCACCGCCGTGCTTGGCCAGCTGGACGACGTCCTGTTCGACATCCGCATCGAGGATCAGGATCACTCCGCTCGGCTGTTGCGCGACGGAACGGTGATGGGCGCGGTCACCACCGAGCGCACGTCGGTTCCGGGGTGTCGGGTGCAGTCGCTGGGTGTGATGCGCTACGTGTCCGTGGCGAGCCCGGCCTACGTCGAGCGGTACCTGCCAGAGGGCTTCACCGCGGAATCCGTCGCGGTGGCTCCGTCCCTGGCCTGGAATCCCGATGACGCACTGCAGGACATGTTGCTGCGCAAGGTGTTTCGCCGCGTTATTACCCGGCCAGTGCACTTGGTACCGACGGCAGAGGGCTTTCGGGCCGCGGTGCGGGCCAGCCTGGGGTGGGGCATGTACCCGGAGCAGACGGCGGGCCCGGCGGTGGCCGAGGGGTCCTTCGTCCGTATCGCCGATGCGCATCTCGACGTGCCGCTGTACTGGCAGTGCTGGAAGCTGGATAGTCCGATCATCGAGACCGTCACGAATGCGGTGCGGTCAGCTGCTGCAGGTCTTCGCAGGCATCGGCGCTAGCCGCCGGCGGAAGTCCGAAAAGCGGCCGATTCCTGCCAATCGCCGATCAGTTCCTGACGCCGGAATTAACCCTCCGAACAGTGCGTTTAACCCTTTAGGTCGGCCAAAGAGGTTAGCAATACGGCCGGATGTAGAGGAAGACACTGAGATGAAGAAGTTCGGATTTGCCACACTGATCGCCAGCGGTCTGACCGCAGCCCTGCTGGGTTTCGCGGGACCGGCCCAGGCCAGCATCAACACCAGCCCCACCCCCGCCTTGCCGCACTACTCCGTCGACAACCACGACGAAGTGAGCACCACCGACGGGTTCGTGGACATCCCCTTCTGATCGGCACCACCCAACTGGCCGTGGCGCACCATTGCGGTGCACCACGGCCAGTGTCTTTGTGTCTCCCAGTGTCGAAGGCGGCAAGATGAGGGCATGTCGGATAGCGCACCGCTGAACTGGGGTCTGATCGGCGCCAGTGACATCGCCCAAACTCTGATGATTCCCGCGTTGCGGCGGATGAACCAAGGCATCCTCGGCTTGGCGAGCAACAACGCCGACCATGCCGCTGACTACGCGGCTCGCAACGAAATACCTTCGCACAATGGTGATTACAGCCTAGATGGGTTGCTCGCCAACCCCAGTATCGACGCCGTTTACATCTCCAGCACCAATGAGCACCACCTGGCGCATGCCGAGGCCGCTGCCGTCGCCGGAAAGCACGTGCTGTGCGAGAAGCCGCTGTCGGTCGATCTCGACGGCGCACGACAGATCACCGCCGCATGTGCCACGCACGGGATCGTTCTCGGCGTCAACCACCACCTGCCAGCAGCCGGGACGCACCGCACCGTGCGGGAGCTGGTGCGCGACGGGGCGATCGGGCGCGTGCTGTCGGTGAACGTGCGGCACACCTCACTGCTGCCAGAACGGCTGCGCGGCTGGCGGCTCAGTGATCGGCCAGGGGCAGGAGTGGTCATGGATCTGTCGTGCCACGACGCGTCGGTGGTCAATCCGCTGCTGGGCACCAGGGCATTGGAGACCGTCGCGATCACCGTGCGGCAAGGACGTTGGGAGACCGCCACCGAGGACGCGTCGGCCGCGGTGATCCGATACGAGGACGACGTCCTCGTCCGGTTCCACGACGCGTTCACAACACCGCACACCCCGACCTATCTCGAGGTGCACGGCGACGAGGGAAGCATCGTCGCGCCAGACGTGATGACTCCGGAACCGATCGGCACGGTGCTGCTGCGCACCGCGCGGGGCGAGACCGAGGTCGACGTGCCAGACCACAGACACACCTACGACATCACCATCGAACACTTCGCCCGCGCCGTCGTCGGCGACGGCCGCCCGGTGGTCGACGGCCAGGACGCGGTGAATGCTCTGGCAGTGTGCGAATCGATCCTCGAGTCCGCACGTACCGGAACCCGTGTCGCCGTGGACTTCCAGGACGCCGCAACTGCCCGCTGAGTTAGGCGAACGCCGGCTCGCCCTGACGGTTCGCCCTAGCCGTCAGGCGACCGTCGTGCAGAGGTTCGACGCCGCTGAGCTCTGCGGAACGATGAGGACAGGAGTGCTGGTGTGTGCGACGACCGCGGCCGCCACGCTGCCCTGCAAATGTCCCAGCAGCCCGTTGCGGCGGTGCGGTCCGAGCACGATCAAGCTTGCTTCGTGTTCGTCGGCTGCCGCAACGATGCCCTTCCACGTCGGCGTCGCTTCAACGGCCTTGCTATACGCCTGAAATCCGGCCGCGACGGCCAGCGACGCCCCGTGGGCGGCCGTCCGTTCGGCGGCTCGCCGTACCTCGGTGGCTTGGTCGGCGTCGAAGTGCCCAACCAAATGGCCGTTGTCGGTGGGTGTGAATCCGACGTCGACGGGCTGCCAGACACACACGACGAGGGCGTCGCGTCCCGGCGCCAACTGGCTCGCGGCCCGTTGGATGGCGAAGGCGGCGAGATCGGATCCGTCGTAGGCGAAGACCACGGGGCCGACGGGTATCGGCGCCTCGGGCCGGAGGGGCGTCGCGACGACCCGTGCGGGTTCGGCCTGGGGTGGCAGACCCTTCCTGAGTCGCGCCAGCAATGGCGGCGAGTACCAGGCGGGGGATTCGCCGTCGAGGAATCGGTCCAGATCGGGCGGTTGCGGCCGAGCTCCACTGAGTACGTAGATCGCCACCCCGAAAACGGCTCCGCCGATCGCGAGCCCGAATCCGATCCACAGTGCGATTCCGGTGCCGACGACGACATCACCCGAGAACGTCACCGCAAAGTGCACGAAGATTGGCGCGACCAGGAACGCCGCCACTGCCCGCAGGAGTTCGATGATCGCGAAGACGCGCTGCAGGCTGTTGGACTGCAACGAGAAGCCCGCGACGAACAGTGCGGGTGCGACGGTGGCACCGAGGGCAAGCCCCGTCAGTGCCGCGCCGAGCAGGGCAAGTGGCTGGTTGGCGGGTAACGCGAGCCGAAACACCAGGATCCCGGCCGCAAGGAACGCCATCCCGACGAGCGGAAGGTAGTGCATGGCACGTCGGGAGATGACCGCCCCGAACACGAACGCCATCACGATGGCGCCGCCGAGTTCTGGCAGGTACAGCAGCCCGACGTGGACCGGGCTGTAGGTACGCAGGAACACGTTGGCCGTCAGCACGGTCGCTGCCACCGACGCGGCCGCGGCGAACAGTGCGACGCCCACGCCTGCGACTGGAATCGCACTCGTCAGCATCGTTCGGACCGTCAGCAGCGGACGGCGAGCGCGGAATTGGTAGACGATCAACACCACGATCAGGGCGAGACCGCCGAGCATCGGAACGGTCACCGCGGCATCCCCGAAACCGTGGGTGGTCAATTGAGCAGCGCCGACGAACGCCGCCGTACACCCGACGGCCGCCAGTGCGATCGCCAGCAGGTCACGTGGTGCGTCGAGGTCGGCGGGCGGGGCGTCGTCGAACGTCAACGCGGCCAGGATCAGAGCCAGCGACGCAATCCCGGCGACGATCCAGAACAGCGGTCGCCACGCGTGCGACTCGGCCTGCACGCCACCGATGAACGGGCCGAGGGCGACCGCCCCGAACACGCACATGTTCATGATCACGGCCGTGTTCCTGAGCTTGTCTCTCGGGAATCCGATCGTGAGTGGAGGCGCGGCCGCGATCAACAGCATGCTGGTCGCCAGTCCCTGCAGCACGTGCCCGCTGATGAACGTGCCGGCGTTGGGTGCAGCGGCGGCGAGTACCGAGCCCAGCACCAGCACCACCGCGTATCCAAGCAGCATCCTGCGCTGCGGCAGATGTTGTGCGAACTGGACCGCCAGCACCGTGCCGACGGCGTACGCCGCGTTGCCAAGACCGGAACTGAGGCTCATCTCCTGAGCGGTCATGTGCAACTGCTCGGAGATGATCGGCACCAATGGGTCGATCGCCGCGGACAGCGCCAGGTACGGGATCAACGCGAGCGTGACCATGGCGGCGACCGCCGGATAGCGGCCTGCGAGTGGGCCTTGGCGCATCAGCTTTGCTCGAAACTGTGAATTAGTTGGCAATGCGGGATGCGATTCGGCCGGCTAGTCGAGGGGATCGGGGCAGGCACGTGGTGCTGCAACTCCTTCCTGGCGGGGTTTGTTCCGGCATTGGCGATCGAGACGGCCTTCCGAAACGGTGGTGTTCACGAGTTACGAACGGCCAGTGAGATGTTCGGGAAAACGTGATCGTGGTAATAGCTTCGTTAGCCGAAGCAACGACTCTATGTTATCGGTGAACGCCCAACGAGGGTCGGTCGGCGTCCGATCAGGTCCCGGCAGGCGCGGCGAAGGGCCGTACGGCGTGGTCCGAATTAGCTGCGCAGATTGCCGTAATCGCGAAGACCCGACACCGACTCTGCCGCGAGGTCCAGTGCGATATCGGTGATCAGGTCTTCCTGACCGCCGACCAGTCCTCGTTCACCCACTGCCAGCAGGATCGCGCGCGTATCGAGTCCGTATTGCTTCGCCGCCGTTTCAGCATGACGCAGGAAACTCGAGTAGACACCCGCATAGCCCAGCGTCAGGGTTTCGCGGTCCACCTGGACCGGTCGATCCTGCAGCGGCCGCACGATGTCGTCGGCCGCATCCTGCAACGCGAACAGATCGCAACCGTGCTTCCATCCATACAGATCTGCCACGGCAACGAACGGCTCGATCGGGCAATTACCCGCGCCGGCACCGTGACCCGCGAGCGAAGCATCGACTCGCGCCACGCCCTCCTCCACGGCCACAACGGAATTGGCGACCGACAACGACAGGTTCTGATGTGCATGGATACCGATCTGGGTGTCGGGATCCAGCACGGCACGATACGCGCGTACGCGCTGACGGACCCCGTCCATCGTCAATCGACCACCAGAGTCGGTCACGTACACGCAGTGTGCACCGTATGACTCCATCAGCTTCGCCTGCTCGGCCAGCCTGGCGGGCTCGGCGAGGTGCGACATCATGAGGAAACCGGACACATCCATGCCGAGTTCGCGCGCTTTGCCGATGTGTTGGGCTGCGACGTCGGCCTCGGTGCAATGAGTGGCGACACGCACCGAGGTGACGCCGAGCGCGAATGCGTGCTCGAGGTCGGCGACCGTACCGACACCGGGCAGCAGCAGCGTGGTGAGCTTGGCGCGATGAACCACGGACGCCGCCGCTTCGATCCATTCCCAGTCGGTGTTGCTGCCCGGCCCGTAGGTGAGGCTGTGTCCGGCAAGACCGTCACCATGGGTGACCTCGATGGCGTCGACGCCAGCGCGATCGAGTGCGCTGGCGACCGTCGCCACGTTGTCCGGGCTGATTCGATGACGCATTGCATGCATGCCGTCGCGCAGGGTGACATCCTGAATGTACAGGGCCGCACCGTCTTTCGCGTTCGGACGCGATTTCACATCGGTCACCGTGCCACCTCCAAAGTCTTGTCTTCGGCGATTCTCTCTGCCACCTGGAGGGCTGCAGAAGTCATGATGTCGAGATTTCCGGCATACGCCGGGAGGTAGTGCGCGGCGCCCTCGACCTCGAGAAACACCGACACCTTCCACAAGCCCGGGCCGACGTCGACACCCCCGGTCAGCGTGGTGACGGACTCGGCATCGTCGAGGGCGGTGAACTGCACCTCCTGTTTGAGCCGGTAACCCGGAACGTAGGCGGCCACCTTCGAGACCATCTGGCCGATCGACTTGCGGATCTCGTCCTGGTCCGGATTCGTCACCAGCGCCAATACCGTGTCGCGCATGATCAGCGGCGGCTCTGCCGGATTGAGCACGATGATCGCCTTGCCATGCGCTGCTCCCCCCACCATTTCGATTGCCGCTGAAGTAGTTTCGGTGAACTCGTCGATGTTCGCCCGGGTTCCCGGCCCGGCCGACTTCGACGCAATCGAGGCAACGATCTCTGCGTAGTGCACGGTCGTCACCGACGAAATCGCCGCCACGATCGGAATGGTTGCCTGGCCACCGCAGGTCACCATGTTCACGTCTGGAGCGTCACGATGTTCGTGCAGGTTGACCGCAGGCACCACGTACGGCCCAATCGCGGCCGGTGTGAGGTCGATGAGGCGCTTTCCGTACTGGCGCAATGCTTCCTCGTTGGCCACGTGCGCCTTGGCGGACGTCGAATCGAAGACGATGCTAGCGGCGCTAGGCGACGTCACATGTGGCGACTGGAGGTCGCCGAGTAGCTCCTGCGCGGGGGGCCTGCGGGCGAGGTGATCAGTGCGGGCAGAGGCCCGCGGACGTCTCTTCTGCGATGATCTGCGCGACCGGCTGGCCGAGATGCGCCGCGAAACCCGGTGTGGGCTTCATGACCCACTTGCCGTCCTCGAAGAGCATGATCCGAGGTTGCTCGGTGGTTCCGACGTCCATGCGCACGACCGCCGTGCCTGCCGCAGCGTCCAGGCTCACCCCGGCGACCCGGATCGTCGGGCCAGCCTTCTTGCAGGTTTCGTAGAAAGTCACGAAGTCGTCCTGGGTGATCCGGTCGCGGACCTCGTGCGACATGCGTTCCCACACCCCGGCGAAATCGCCTGATGAGAAGCGGTCGGCGTTTGACTGTGCTGCGGCAACGGCTGCTGACAACGTCTCCGGCACGTCGGAGCTGGTTCGTCTGACGGTCGAGTTGGACGCGCCATCGGCGATGCCACACGAGGAGCAGACGGTCGCCAGCAGCAACGCTGATAGGGCGGAGACGAATGATCTCATCGCCGAAGGGTAAGGCCATTGGGGGTCGCACGTCTTCCCTAGAGCATATTCTCACCACGAAATGGACCAACGGCCGGGAGTGGTCCTGGGGACTCACTTCCGGCCGTTGGTCGGTTACCGCCTTGCTGGCGGTGTCATTCAGTTGCCGAACGGTGCGTCGTTCTCGGTTGCGGGGAGGGCGGCGGGCTGGTCGGTGCCGACCTGGCCTGCGGTCTGTTGCACGGTGGCCGAGGGGGCCGGAACACCCAACTTGCTGGCCACGTAGTCAGCTGCCTGGACGGCCATTCCGTTGTCCTTGTAGGAACTGTGCGCGGAGCGGTCGAGTCCACCGGGGAAGCAGACCGGGTCGCCGGTGGCGCACAGCTGCAGGGTCTTGGGTGCGTACGCCCCGCCGATGTTGATGGCTGGTGCGTCGCTGGCGACCAGGTTCATGAACCACGGGTCGGGGGTTCCGAACAGCACCACTGAGGCGACGTGCGGGGCGACCGCGGGAGCCATGGGGCCGGTCAGGCCTGCGGGCAGGTCGATGCCTGCGGGGACGCTGTCGGCGGTGGTGTAGCCGGCGACTGCGGCGCCTTGGGAGTAACCGCCGAGGACGATCTTGGTGTCGGGGCAGCTGGTGGCGATCGACTGGATCTTGTTGCTCGCGTCGGCGATGCCTTCGGTGGCTTGTCCGAAGTTCAGCGATGCGGGGTAGTTGATCGGGTAGACCGCGATCGACTTGCCGGGCATCCGAACGTTCAGCGCGTCGACGAAGGCTTGGCCGGTGGCTCCGACTCCGGGTGCTTCGTTGGTGCCGCGGGCGAAGAGGACTTCGACGTTGGCGCATGCGTCGTCGGCGGCACGGGCTTGGGCGGACCATCCGGCCGGGGCGGCAAACGATCCGGCGTAGATCCCAGCCACGGCGAGTGCGGCGAAGACCGCCGACACCGCTGCGCGGGTGAAGCTATTCTTCCTCACTGCCTGGGGTGTAACGGTGCTCATCATCCGGCTCCTCTGCCAAGTACCCTGCTTGTCGCCACTTCAATGTTTAAGTGGCTTCCTGGCACGTACAAGTGGGATACCGGACCGACGATTCCGCGAAGTCAAGTGATCTACACCACTTGAGCAAAGGTGCGGCTCAGGATGGTGCGGCGCTGGGCCAGCTGTCGTCCGCGGGTAGGCCATCGATGATGCGCTGGCATATCGTGCCAAGCTGACGAACCTGAGCCTGGGTCAAGCGGTCGAAGACGAGCTCGCGCACCGCGCCGACATGCGACGGGGCGGCTTCCTTCAGGCTGCGATGTCCCGCGGGGGCCAGAACCGCAAGGGTGTAACGACTGTCCTGCGGATCGGGCCGACGTGATACCCAGCCGCGTTTCTCCAAACGGCCTACGGCCTGGGACAACCGCGGCAGCGAGCTGCCCGCGACCGTGGCGAGAACGCTCATCCGAAGCCTCGTCTTCGGCGCCTCCGACAGCCGCGCCAGGATCAGGTACTCGTACTGGCTGATCCCGAACTCGCGCTGGAGCTGTGAGCTCAACACCGGCTGCAATCGCAGGACCATCGTCGACAGCTGCGCCCAAACCTGTTGCTCCTGCGGGTCCAGCCATCGAGTCGTGTCGGCGGTACTCATGTTCTCATCCTAACTTAATCGTTGAACCGGGAATGCTGCCCACGCTTAAGTGTTTAACCGAGAAGAGGGCCGAAGGCCACAGTACGGAAGAGGGTCAGCCATGAAGGCAATGGGAGTGACCGGGCCGGACTTCATGCCGCGCCTCTTCGACGTCGACGAACCATTCGCCGCGCCCGACGGAGTCGTCGTCGACGTGATCGCCGCCTCGGTCAACGACTTCGACCGAGCCGCCGTCCGCGGGCGTTACCTCGCTGCGACAGACCAATTCGCGCCCATCTTGCTGGGCCGCGACTTCGTCGGCAGGGTGGCCGCCGTCGGCGATGACGTGGATTACATCGACGTCGGCATGTACGTGGCCGGAGCTCTGGCGCCGCAACCGGCGGGCCAGCCAGGCACCTTCACCGACAAGGTTGCGGTTCCGGCAAGACTGCTAGCTCCCATCCCCGACGGTGTCGACGTCGTGGAAGCCGCGGCCGTGGGTTTGGCTGGGGTGACGGCCTCCGACGCAGTCGACGCGCTGGGCCTGGCAAGCCTTGGGCACATGGTGGTCCACGGTCCCGTGAGCGGGGTTGGCGGATTCGCGCTACAACTGGCGAAGGCACGCGGCGCCGTTGTCGCGGCCATCACCCCGCAGGAGCAAGCTGACCTGGCGTTGGCGCTCGGTGCCGACGTCGTCATTCCGGACGGCCCAAGCGCCACACGATCAATTGAGAAGGTGCAGAGCATCTTTGGCGGCGGCGTCGACACCGCCATCCACGTCGCCGGACACCGCGCCGTTGTCGCGGGCGTGGTGCGGCCGGGTGGGAGGTTCACCTCCGTTGCCGACGGATCCGTTTTCGACACGCATGGGGGCTTCGTGCCGACCAACGTCGCCCCGAGCGGACACGAGCTGATGAATCTCCTGTTCAAGGTCGCCGCGCACCGCCTGGACAGCTATGTGCACCGCACCGTGTCCTTCGATCAGCTCGCCGGTGCGGTCATCGCACGGAGCACGGCCGACGGCGGCCGCATCGTGCTCGTCCGCTGATCCGGACCGCAGTTCGGGCCCCTGCACCCTCGTCGAGGCGATTGCAAACCGTCGGTAAGCGCCGCAAGGCATCGTCCGTGCAGGCGTTTCGTCGGCAATGGGTGCACCGTAAGGCGATCAGGCGGATACTCCATTCGCAGTGCGAATTCGAGGGGGAATCAGTGAGCTCGCGCGTCGGTCAGACGTTCGGCAAGTACAGAATCATCAGCTTGCTGGGGCGGGGCGGAATGGGCGAGGTGTATGAAGCCCACGACACCAGCAAGAACCGAACGGTTGCGCTGAAGATCCTTCGTGAAGAGTTCTCGCAGGACGAGACGTTTCGTGCCCGGTTTCTTCGTGAGTCTCACTCCGCGGCGGTGCTACAGGAACCGCACGTCATCCCGATTCATGACTGGGGTGACGTCGACGGCAACCTGTTCATCGACATGCGCCTCGTCACCGGCCAGACGCTGGACGATCTGATCGCCGACAGTGCGCTCGCTCCGGAGCGGGCGGTGGCCATCGTCGCTCAGATCGGTGCCGCCCTGGACGCAGCGCACGCACATGGCCTGATTCACCGCGACGTCAAGCCGGCGAACATCATCGTGACCCCTGCAGACTTTGCGTACCTCGTCGACTTCGGAATCGCCCAGACCCGAACCGACACACGACTCACCATGGCGGGCACCCACATTGGGCCCATGGCATACATGGCCCCGGAACGGTTCAACAATCAACCGGCCACACCGGCAGTCGACATCTACGCGTTGGCGTGCGTGCTCTACGAGGGCCTCACCGGGGATCGGCCATTTCCGAGCGACAACGTGGAACACGTCATCGCGGCGCACATCGCCCAGTCGCCTCCCCGGCCCAGTGAAGTCAATCGACGCGTGCCGGCATCCTTTGATGCGGTCGTCGCCCGCGGCATGGCAAAAGATCCCGATGACCGCTACGGCTCGGCGGCAGCGTTGGGGCGTGCTGCTCAGCGCGCCCTCGCGCAGACCGGGCAGCCGCAGGGAAACTTCGTAACGACGGTGGGACCGTTCTCGACGCCGAACTCGGCGCCCTACGACGACCCGACGCACGCCGGGCCTCCGGGGGCGGTAATGCAGACGGCCCCCTACGGTGGCTCCCCGCCAGTGCCAGCCTCGCCACAAACCTGGGCGGCCTACAACGGCGGGCCTCCATCCTGGCCTATGCCTGCAAGCTCGACGGTAGCCAGTTCAGCGCCGAGGCCGGCCGAACGCCGCCCGCGCTGGCTGCTCCCTGCAGGGATCGTGTTCGCAGCGGTATTGCTTGGCGCCATCGGGGTAGTCATCGGACTTCTGGCAGGCAGGGGCAATTCGGGACAGGCCGCCGGCCCGACGCCGATCGGCGGGCAATCGAGCCAGACCGTCGTCAGCCTGCCTCAGACACCGACCTCACCTGCCCAGGCGGGCGGGCTGCCGCCGATCATTCAAGGTCCCGACAGCAGCCTCAGCCATCAGTCGTGTGACCAGGGATTTTCGCTGCCCACCGCCTCAGGATTCGGCAGCCACGCCGGGCGAGGGACTCCCGAGACATCCTGCTACTTCGCAAGCAGCGTGCTCACCTCGTACTGGAATCAGTACGGCAATGCCAGTCGCCTGCCGCGCACCGTGGCGGCGCCCGGCGCAGTGAACTGCAACACCATCGCCGGCGCCGAGTGCGCCGGGCCGAACTTCCTCATGCAATGCGCGGCGGTCGGCACGGACAACTGGATCACCTGCACCGGAGGAAACAACGCCCGCGTGTACTTGTACTGAAAGCGGGCCGAACTCACCCTGGCGAGGAGCAGTGGCCTGCAGGAAGGGCCGCCAGATGGTCGTGCAGCCAGTTCGCGACCTCCGTGAGGTCCGAGGTGCCCTCGTCGAAGGACCCCGAAGCGGGCGTGACGGCGATCGCCACCCCAACGGTGCCGGTTGGAGCGTTCAGGGTGCCGATCTGCCTGACGAGGTAGTTCCCGGTGGGCGACGGACCCCACCCGCCCTTGAAACGCGAATCGGGAATGGTGCCGATGCCCCAACGCTGATCGGACACCACCTCGCCCATCAACGCGAAGATCGGGTCGTTGCGAGAGTCGCAGACGGCACTCGAGAGGAACTTCACTTGATCCTCGAGCGACCAGTCCGTCTGGCCGAAGGCAGTGAACTCGGGTCGCACTTTCCGGTATTCGACGGTGGTCGGGTCTCCGGTCTCCTGCAACACTGCTTCGACGTCGTGCGCTGCGGTGACCGGATCGCCGAGCCCCGCCCAGATGGATTCGGCCGCCGCGTTGTCGGATTCGGTGATTGCCGCAGTCATCGCGGCTGTGGGAGTCGGCGAATTCTCCTGTCGCAGTGCAGCAATCGCCAGCGGTACCTTGATCGTCGACCAGGCCGGACCGCTTTGCAGATCGCCCATGGTGATCGGCGGTTGGTTGGAGCCGACCGCGGTCACCGCGATGCCGACCGGGGCGTGCAGTTGCGTCTGCAGCTGGGCGAAGGCGGCTTCCAGATTCGACGGCACGGTTCCGACCATCGGCGGCGCCGCCGGTGCCTGCGGGGCTGACAGGCTCGATTGCGGGGACGACGCCGTACTCGGCGAGAGATGGCGGCCGACAATCACCCCACCAGCGGATATCGCGACCGTCACCAAGACGAAGGCCGTGCCCGCGACGATCCAGCGGGCTGGGTTCCTTCGTTTCGGCATACGTCTAGTGTCGCTGGTCGGCGCCAACGCCTCCGTCACCACTTCCGACGTGTCGCCGGGCAGCGCCCCGCGCTGCTACGAGGCAGGGGCCTTGGCCGTGAGATAGGCGATGATGCCCTGCATCACGGCCTCGGCATACCGTGCCCGGCCGTCGGCCGACTGCATCTGGACTGCCTCGTCGGCGTTGCGCATGTTGCCGAGTTCGACCAGGACAGCGGGATACTCCGCCAGATTCAGGCCTGCAAGGTCAGCGCGACCGTACAGACCGTCCGAACCGATGTACGTGGACTCCTGCAGACCCGCCGCCACTAGCGAATCGCGCATCACCGTCGCCAACTGCATTGCGGGACCGGCCTGAGCACCGTTGAGCGGCGGAGACGAGTAGTTGACGTGGAACCCGTGTCCAGAAGGCGGCCCACCGTCGGCGTGAATACTCACGATCGCGTCGGGATGCATCGCGTTGGCATTCGCTGCTCTCTGGTCGACGCAAGGACCCGCGGAGTCGTCATCCGGCCGGGACAACTCCGTTCTGACACCAATCTGATTGAGCGCGACGGCGATTCGCTGCACGACGTCCCAATTGAAGGCGTGCTCGGGGTAGCCGGAGTCGGTGGCGGTGCCGCTGGTCTGACAGTCCTTGGTGCCTCCCCGCCCGGTGGGCACCTGCCGGTCGAGACTGGAGTCGTTGACGCCACTGTGCCCGGGGTCGAGGAAGACCGACATCCCTGCCAGGTTCGGAGCGCCGAACGCAACACCAGGGGTAACGCTCACGAGGGCACACACCAGAGCCGCGACGAGCACGGCGCGCGAAGTACGCATCGCACCATGGTGCCTCAGCTGGGATGGATGGCCGATCCGTGCGCCGTTCATCGCAGGAAGGTCGACAAAGCCTGTGGCCACGCCGCGGGCAATTTATGCTGACGGCGCGGGCCCGTACAGCCCTACGGGAACCCGCATTCACTCATCAGCAGTTCGGGGAACTCAGAAGTGGTTCGGGGGAACTAACTATGGCTGTCCCGCCCGTGATAGAGATCCGGGAATGGGGTCGTCCCCCCCGGCGCCTGACGTTGAGCCGGCCAGTGCTGATGGGCCGGGAATGTGCAGGGGAGAACGTCGCCGACGACGAAGTCTCGCGACAGCACCTGCGGTTGGTGCCGAGTCCCACGGCGCTTTCGGTGGTGGACCTGGACAGCCGCAACGGCACCACGGTCAACGGCGTTGCGCTGACGGGCCGCGGCACGTTGTCGGCAGGCGACGTCGTACGGTTTGGCCGCACCGAGCTCATCGTGCTGAGCGCTCCGGCGGCAGTCGAACAACCGGCCGCGAGGTATGAGCACGATCCGACGAGCCTCATCGACCTTGGCGCGGTCGCTCACCTCCCGCCACCGCCGGCAGCGGCGGACCCCACCCGTTCGGGGGCGTTGCAACTCGCCGAACGCATCCTGGGGATCGACCCGACGGGCACCCATGAGCTGTTTCCCGCCTACACCGATCTGCCGAAGACGGTGCCGCTGCGGGTCTGGCAGGTGCTGCGCGGCTGCAGCGTACTGGCCTATCTGGCGGTGATCGTGGCGCTGTTCGTGCGGCCCGCAGGCGGACTGTTCGTGTTCTTCCACGTCATCGTCCCGCTGTGGCCTGCGCTGTTCTTCATCGCGCCAGGAGTGTGGCGCAACATCTGCCCGCTCGCGGCGTCGAATCAAATTCCGCGCGTCGCCGGGTTCAGCCGCGCTGGCACTGCGCCGAATTGGTTCTCGCGCAACGGTTTCCTGATAGCCACCAGTTTGTTCCTTGGCATTGCCGGTGCACGCATCGCCGGTTTGGACCGCAACGGTCCCGCGATGGCCGTCGTACTCGCGGTGATCATTGCCTCCGCCTTCACCGGAGGGGTGTTCCTGAAGGGCAAGAGCGGCTGGTGCAGCAGTGTGTGCCCGCTGCTTCCGCTTCAGCGCGCCTACGGGCAGACGCCCTACGTCACGTCGACCAACAGCCATTGCCGTCCCTGCGTTGGCTGCACGAAGAACTGCTATGACTTCAAGCCGAGGGCGGCGTGGCAGGCGGACATGGCCGAAGCCGACCCGAAGTGGAGTGCGCCGCGGATGCTGTTCGTCGCCGCGCTGCCCGGTTTCATTCTCGGGTTCTTCACCGTGCGTGCGCAGGTCGACGCCGCTACCACCGAAAAGTACGGCTTGCTGGTACTTTTCGTACTCGTCAGCGTCGGACTGTTCTACGCGGTCAACGCAATGACCCCGTTGAGCGCCGCAATGCTGACGGTCGGATTTGCTGCCATCGCGCTCAATGCGTATTACTGGTTCACCGGACCGATCATCACCGATTCGCTCGCGCAGGTCACCGGAATCCAGGCCGCATGGCTGCGCTGGCCGATCACCATCACGATCGCCGTCTTGACCGTGCTGTGGATCGCCAGGACGAGGGTGAGCGAACTGCAGTTCGCCTGGACCACCGGCACACGCAAGGAACCCGTGCTTCTGGAATCCCCCAAGGTGCGCGCCGCGCCGTCCGCCGAAAGCGCCGCGGCGCGAGTGCGTTTCGGAGTCGACGGGCCGCCGGTGGGCGCCGACGTCGGGATGAGCCTGCTCGACATCGCCGAGAAGGGCGGCCAGCCGATCGAGGCGGGCTGCCGGATGGGGGTGTGCGGGGCAGACCCGGTCGCGGTGCTCGCCGGGATGGACCAGCTGTCGGCGCCGGAGGCCGACGAACTGAAGACGCTCAAACGGCTGGGCCTTGGCGCATCGAGCCGGATGGCCTGCTGTGCGCGCATCAAGACTGGCGAGGTCACCGTCTCGCTGACCCCCGAACGGGCCACCACGACCGGTAGCGCACCGGTGAGCTACGACAAGTCCATCGTCAGCGTCGTAGTGATCGGCAACGGCATCGCGGGGGTGACCGCCGCCGACTTCATCCGGCGCGGTCACCCCGACTGCGAGATCCACCTCATCGGGGCCGAGCCCCATGCCCTCTACAACAGGATGGGCATTTCCCGCCTGGTGTACGGCCGTTCGGCGATGCAAGGTCTGTACCTACTACCCGAACAGTGGTACGACGAGCACGCCGTGACCGCGTGGCTCAACACGGTGGCGACCGGTATCCACTTGCGCTCGCGGATGGTACGGCTGGGCACCGGGGACACGCTGCCCTACGACCGACTGATCCTGGCCATGGGCGCCAGCGCGGCGATCCCGTCGATCGACGGGATCAGAAGGCCAGGCAGTTTCGTGCTCCGCGAGGCCGGCGACGCGATGCGCATCCGCGCCTACGCTCAGCAGCACCGCGCCCATCGTGCGGTGGTGGCCGGCGGCGGGCTGCTGGGGCTGGAGGCGGCCTACGGTCTGCACCAACTGGGGCTCGACGTGACGGTGCTCGAGCGTGGTTCGCGGCTGCTGAGCCGTTCGGTCGACCCGCGATGCTCCGAGATCGTGGCCGATCATTTCGCCAGGGTGGGAATCGCGGTGGCACGCAAAGCCGAAACCGACCATGTCGTCGGGTCACCGGCAGTCACCGGTGTGGCGCTCAAAGATGGCCGCACCCTGCCGTGTGAGGTGTTCCTGGCGGCGACGGGCAACAGTCCCAATGTCGCGCTGGCCCGAGACGCAGGGGTACCGGTGGGCAAGGGCGTGCTGGTCGACGACCGCATGCAGACCTGGGTGCCCGGCGTGTTCGCCGCGGGAGACGTCGCCGAGCATGGCGACAAGGTACTGGGATTGTGGCCGGTGGCCACCGAGCAGGCGGAGGCCGCGGCCGTCAACGCGTTGGGCGGGCACCAGGTCGTGCCCATGGAAAACCCTGCGACCATCCTCAAAGGCGTTGATCTGGAACTCTTTTCGATCGGAAAAGTGGAACCTGAACCGGGCGACGAGGTGGTCACGTCGGATCTGCCCGCCATCCCCTCGTACCGGCGCCTGGTGGTTTCGCGGGGCCGTGCGGTGGGGGCTACCGTTCTGGGTCACCACCCCGCCGACCTGGCCGCGGCGCAGAAGGTGGTCCGGGACAACGCGGCGGTAGGCCCCATGTCGATGGGGATGCTGCGCTCAGGCAATTGGAGTGTGCTCGGCGACCGCGAACGGTTGGCCTACTGAGCAGGACCGGTTGCTTGATACGTCAGCATCTTCGAGCCGATCCGAAGACACCATCCGGGCTGCAGCACCACGGGTTGTACGCCGACCCTGGTCCATTCCGAGGCGCCCGGTGCGGCGACGTACGTGCCTGCCGGCGTGCCGGCATCCCGCACAAACACGGACTCGGCGCCCACGGTGACGTATGCGTGCACCCGGGATATCTGCGGGTCATCGGCCAGCACGATGGGAGAGGCCGCCGAGTCGCGCACCATCGGGTCGGCCAGCGGGTTGCGTCCGATCACATAGGGCCGGTCCAGCGGGTAGACCGCATCGCCACCAGTGGTCAGGGCACCGGCAACCGGGCGCGGGTTGGCCGTCTCGGCGGCTGGTGCCTGTGCCGGAGGTCGGGCCCGAGGGGCTTGGCGCGGCGGCGGGTCACGCCTCTCGGGCGTGTGTGGTTGGGGTGCAACCGGTTTCGATGAATCCAACTTGAGCGCGGCAAAGCCTCCGGCGGGTACCACGCCCGCGCGCAGGACTGTGTGGCCTCCCATGCCGACCGCCAGGCCGCCCGGGCCGCCGATCGTGACTTTGTCGATTGTTGGGGGGAGCGTTTCGTCGACCCAGGTCAGCGCTCGCTCTCCAGTCAGCCTGCGGCCCTGGCCATCGGATTCGACGTCGGCGGTCACCGGCCCTCGCAGAATCAACAGCAGACCGTCAGCGGTGGGAGCGACGAGACCGAATGGGGGAATCAGGGCCGAGTCGGGACCCAGTGCGATGGTGGCGAGCGCCTTGGCCAGAGCGCGACCGGGCGACTCGACGCCCGCGGTTGCGTCGAGGGCGGCCAGCAGGGGAGCGGCACCAGCGGTCTCGTCCGCGATGTACATCACCGCATCGCCGGTGCGTGCCACCAGACCGTCGCCGCGCCCGACGGCCACTCGGTAACTTCTCAGATCCACCCCGGGCCGCCCGTCGTCATGGTTGTCAGGGCATCATCTTGCACGAATCCATCGGCCGCCGGTGCCGGTCGGCGACGACGGATGTGGTGTCCGTCACGAGGTGATGTCGCCGGGTTTGACCGGGTGCGGTAACGGGTAAAAAATTGTGTCTCCGTGGAGCGGGCATCGGGGCCTGGCGCCGGGTCGGGAATCAGTATGAGGCGGTGGAGTCGAAATGAGCGTGATCAGTCGTCTGTTCGGTGCTGCGGTGGTTGCCTTCGCGGGGGTCGTGAGCCCAGCGATCGGTATGCCGTCCGCGTCCGCTGCCCCGTGTTCCGATGTCGAGGTGCTATTTGCGCGCGGCACATTCGAGCCACCAGGCGTCGGCGACACTGGGCAAGCCTTCGTCGATGCGTTGCGCGCGAAACTCGGCGGCAAGTCGGTCGACGTGTATCCGGTGAACTATCCGGCGTCGCTCGACTTCTCCACTGCCGCCGCGGGTGTGATCGATGCGAGCAACAAGGTCCGCGACGTGGCGGCAACCTGTCCGAAGACCAAGATGGTGCTCGGCGGTTACTCCCAGGGGGCGGCCGTGATGGCCTACACCACCGAGGACTCGATACCCGCCGGCTACACCCTGCCGCCCGGCATCACCGGCCCGATGGCGCCCGAGGTGGCCAACCACGTCGCGGCGGTCGCTCTCTTCGGAAAGCCATCCAGCGGCTTCTTGCAGCAGATCTACACCGGAGCGCCGCCGATCTCAGTGGGTGACCTCTACACGGGGAAGACCACGGACATCTGCATTCCCGACGATCCGGTCTGCGCGCCGGGCGGCAACGACCAGGCCGCGCACACCCAGTACGCGGTGAACGGGCTGGCCGGTCAGGCGGCCGACTATGCCGCAAGTCGCCTGAGCGGAAGCGGGGCGGGTAGCCAGTAGCGCCCACTCGTCACATCTTGATCGCTGCGGTCAGCCGCTCGAGGTTGGGCCGACCAAGGCGTGCAGATGCATGTCGTGCCATCCGTCGGTGTGCAGCCCCGCGCTGCGCTTGGTGCCTTCGAAGGTGAAACCGGCCTTTCGGGCGACGCCACACGATGCCGCGTTGGCGGTCGAATGGTGCAGGAACAGCCGATGGAATCCGGCGCCGAACGACCAGGAACTGAGGATCCGCACCGCGGAACTGGCAGTGCCGCGGCCCCGAGTCGCGGCGCGAACCCAGTACCCCACTTCAGCCTCGCCGGATTCGAGGGACATGGCGCAGAGCGCCACCCTGCCGAGCACTTCGCCGTCTGGCGCCACTACTGCCCAGTTCGCGCTGGACTCGGCGCGCCATCGCTGCGAATACGCTTCGATCAGCTCTTCCGCCTCTCCAATCGAATCGACCGCACGAGTGTGCCAGTGTCGAACGGCCGGGTCGCGGAATGCATCGACGATCCATGGCGCGTCTGCAGGCACCCAAGGCCGCAGAAGCAAATCCGCCCCCGACATACGAGGTTGTTCGACCTCGCCCAGCGAGCCGGCCGCGATGACCGGAGCAACGAGTTGGGGCATTCGGCTCTCCTCACTTCGGTTGGCGGAGCACGTCCGTCACATCTTGATGGCCGGAATCAATCTCTCGAGGCTCCAGAGTCGGTCACGTCGGGCGGACAGGCAAGAGATCGCCAGTGCGACGGCCCATATGCCGAGCAACACGATGATCGCCTGCCACAGCCTGCCGTCGATTCCGCCGAGGATGAGTTGTCGCAATCCGTTGACACCGAAGGTCATCGGGTCGAAGCCGTGCAGCGTCTGGAACGGCTGCGACGTGGTCTCCACGGGGTACATGCCGCCCGCGCTGACCAGTTGCAGCATGAGCAACGCCATGATCAGCACGCGGCCCACGGCTGGGCCGACGAGTGCGTTGATCGCCTGCGTCGCGGCCACGAACGCGAACGACACCAGGATCATGAATCCCAACATCGCGACCGGATGCACCACCTGCATGCCAAGGGCGAACCGCACCACGCAATACAGGATGATCGCCTGGAAGATCCCGATGGCCGCGGCGGGCAGATAGCTGGCGAGCACCACCCGGATCGCGAGCACCTCCGCGGCGATCGCGCGACTCTGCAACGGCCGCAGCACCATCCACAGCACCAGCGCGCCGAAGAACAGGGCCAGCGTGAGGAAGAACGGGGCCATGCCGGTGGCGAAGTTGGGTGCGGGGTTGTCGTCGGTGACGTTGAGTTGCACCGGTCCGCCGATGGTGTCGGCGATCGCATTCTTCTGCTGGGGCGTCCAGCTGGGCACCTGTTTGGCGCCGTCTCCGAGCTTGGTCGCCAGCTCGGCCGACCCGGTCTTGAGTTGGGCCGACCCGGATTTGAGCTGTGCGGTGCCCGACTTGAGCTGCCGTGCGCCGTCGTCGAGTTGTACGATGCCGCGCGACAATTGGGCATTGCCGGAGGCGAGTTGCTGGGCGCCGTCGCGTAGTTGGTTCAGCTTGCTGGTCAGCTGCTGGCCGGTGCTGCCCACCTGATCGAGGGCCGTTTGCAGAGGACTGCCCGGTGTGCGCAGCGTCGACGTCAGCGATATCGCGGCGTTCTGTGCGTCGGTCAGCTGCTGGTGGATCTGGGGTGTGAACTGATGCGCCTGGAGCTGGTCTTGCAGTCCGCGCAGGGTCTGGGCGGCGCCGCCTGCCACCGGATCCGGGCTAGTGGACAGCTGTTGGATGACCGACGCGATCACGGAGGCGGCGGCGTCCTGCGCGGATGCGATCGCGCCGATCTGGTCGGCGGCTTGCCCGATCGCGTTGGCGCCGTTCTGCAGCTGATCGGTGTTGCCGCCGATGAGTGACAGCGCCTTGGTCAGCTT
Source organism: Mycobacterium sp. AZCC_0083 (assembly GCF_014202335.1). Taxonomy (GTDB): domain Bacteria; phylum Actinomycetota; class Actinomycetes; order Mycobacteriales; family Mycobacteriaceae; genus Mycobacterium. The sequence goes on from NZ_JACHGP010000006.1 coordinate 441,577, forward strand.
GAGCAGCGGGTCGGTGGCCTGATCGATGCCGGTCGAGAGTTGCTGGGCGCCGGTGACTAGCCTCGCCGAGCCCGAGCGTGCGGTATCCAGGCCCGATACCAGGCGACCGGCGCCATCGTCGGCCTGCCCTATTCCGGTGTCGAGTTTTGCCGCGCCGTCGGCGAGCTGCTGGGCACCGTCGGCGGCCTGCTTGATCCCCGCACCGGACGAAACCACTTGAGACAGAACCTGATTGACGGCCTGCCCGGAGATCCGGGACGATACCGCGTTGAGTACCTGGCTCATCGCGCTGCGACCGATGCTCGACGAGATGTAGTTGTTGGCGTCGTTGTACACCACGCGCATGTCGGCCCTCTTCGGCTGCCCGGTCATTGGCGAGGCGACCGCTTCGCTGAAGTCCGCGGGCAACTCGAGCATGAAGTAGTACTTGCCGTGCTCCACGCCGTTGCGTGCTTCCTCGGCGTCCACGACGTGCCAGTCCAGGCTCTTGTCGGCCGTCAGACTCTTGGCGATCTCGGCGCCCGCGTTGATCTGCTGGCCGGATACGACGGTCCCGCGGTCGGCGTTGACAAGGGCCACGGGCATCTTGTCCACGTTGCCGAACGGGTTCCAGAACGCCCACAGATAGAGCGCCCCGTACACCAGCGGCAGCAGCATCAGCACCACGATCGCTATGCGCGTCATCCGGTTCCGGCCGAAACGCTTGAGCTCCGAACCGAATGCGAGTCCAGCCAGCATTGTCAGTCCCTCCCGGTCAGAATGCGGTGATCGTGCAGATCGTGCTCGGGAGCTTGCGCGCCCAGTGGGTTGGTCACCCCGACGATCACCGTGCGTTGCGTCGCGATCGCGCCGAGTCTCTCGACCGCGACCGCCCGCCGTGAGATGTCGCGAACCTGTTCGAGGTCCCCGACCACGAGGATGGGGCGTCCCGACAGCAGTGCCAACGTGATCCGCAGCAAGAACAGCTCTAGGTCGGACAACTCGACGATGAAGGTGTCGGCAGAGGGCGGGCGAATCTCGCCGAACACCAAGTCCAGTTCGACCCGGCCGGCGTCGATCGGCACCCGCGAGTACCACGGCGCCAGCCACCGCCGTTGCTCGGCGAGCACGGTCTTCACGGTCACCGACTCGTCCAGTTCGTCGATGTCCTCGAACGCTGCGATCACGCAGTGCCTGCGGATGGCACGCGGCCCGGTGTCGCCGAGCACCGTCAAACTGCCGTGGCTCGGTTTGAAGCGGCCCGCGAGCGTCAACAACAGTGCGGTCTGCCCCGGTCCACCGGGCATCTGAATGGCGTGAAATCCCGACGTGAGCGCAAGGTCGATGCCCGAGAACAGCGGCCCGTGCTCACCGTCCACTCCCAGTCCGGTGGCGGTGATCAGCGCTGGGGCGGGGGGAGTATCGGTCGACTCCTGCGGCGCTTCGGCTTCCTGCTCGTCTGGTGCGTCCACGGGGTTGCTCTCTTCAGGTGCCACCCGCTCACGCTACGGGCGAGGCGCCGAAGTCACGCGATCGAGCGGTGTGGGGAGGACGACACCTTGGTCGGCGAGTGATGTCAAGACGTCGTTGAACAGCGTGGCTTGACCGCACAGTTCTGAAGCCACGTTCTAGTCAAGTCCCGTTCGTCGGGGATCCCAATATGTCCTCACACGGGTCATGCGTTGTGCGTGTCCGGCTGCTTTCAACGCTCGGCGGATCGCGGCGATGGTCGTAGAGCGGCCCGTGAGGATGAGCGGCGACTCGTGGTGCTCGGCGGCGGCAGCGACGACCAGTTCGACGAGCGACGGAAGGTGATCGTCTGCCTCCTCGCGCGTGACGAGCATGGGTTCCAGTCCGAGTGCACGAAGTGCAGTCGGACTGTCGGCGCCCACCTCGAAGATGTCGCGCACGGGATGGAGGTTCGGGTGAGCGGCCGTCCACGCCATGCGAAGACCTACCGACGTCTCGTCGCCGACGAAGATCGGCGCGCTGGAAAATCTCCTCAGGTCGATCGACCGGTGAGGGCCGACGACCTGGACGGAGTCGTCAGCCGCGACGTTCTGGGCCCAGGCGGAGCCCGGCCCGGCCCCGTGCAAATAGCTGAGGATAGTGGTGTCACCGGTGGTGTTGTCCCAGCGGACTGGCGTGTAGGTGCGCATCGTCAACCCATCCCTGGCGACGCGGAGTTGGATCTTGTCGCCCGGGGTCCAGGAAGCGACGCTCGTCAGGCTGATCTCTCGAAACGGTCCCAGGTCGGAGACCTTCGTGACTCGCACGGCGCGGAAGAGCCGGTTCGACACCGTGTCGGCGACGAGGTCGTGGAGGCGGCTCATGAATCACACGTCTGGGTGAGCTGCGCTCACTTCGGCGCCATTCCAGTAGGCCGGCGGCGGGTCGAAGACGGGTGTGATCGTGCGGGACGCGAGGCGCCAGCCATCCGGCGTCCGAACCCAGCGGTCGGCGATGTCACCGACCGTGCGAATGGTGATGTCCGAGCCCTCGTCGCGGCGATGGACGCACTCCAGCCACTCGATGTCGACGGCATCGCCATCGACAGCGAGGATCCGCAGGTTGGTCCACTGATGCCGCGTCTCGAACGGCGCCGCGGCCCGCATGGTGATCCACTGCTCGAACTGTCCCCGGGTCAGGTCGACTCCCGGGCCGCGCAAGGCAAAACCTTCAGTGCACAGCTTCAGCACCCAATCAGCGGGATCGCCATGGTCGCCCCACGCGCAGGAATCGCTGAGGAGCTGCTCGAGCTCCATGTGTTCGGACGGCTCAAGTAACATGCAAGTGAACCTACTTGTGCGAGTTACTTGCAGTCAAGAGTCATTGGCATCAAGATGGTGGTGTGCGGGCGGATCTGCCGCCCGCAGGAGTTGATACAAGGAGACACAGCACATGGAGACACGTCCCATCGGCAGCCTCGAGGTCACCGTTGTCGGCCTCGGGACCAACAGCTTCGGTGCATACATCGACGAAGCCGTCGCCAAGGAAGTGACCAACGCCGCCCTCGACGCGGGCATCAACTTCTTCGACTGCGCCGACGTCTACGCCAGCGGCGCGTCGGAGGAAATCCTCGGTAGGACGCTCGGCTCGCGGCGTGACGACGTCGTGATCGCCACGAAGTTCGGCATGCCACTCTCCGACGGGAAACCCGATGCGTCGCCCGAGTACGTGCGCACCGCGTGCGACGCCAGCCTGAAGCGACTCGGCACCGACCGCATCGATCTCTATTACCAGCACATCGCCGACTCGACGGTGCCGATCGAGGAGACCCTCGGCGCGCTCGACGAGCTGGTCAAGGCCGGCAAGGTTATCGAGATCGCGTGCTCCAACTTCGCGTCCAGCCAGATCGACGAAGCAGCGAAGGCGTCTGCGAGCCTGGGTACGGCGCGGTTCGTGGCGGTGGAGAACGAACTCAGCTTGCTTCGGCGGGAGACCTCCGGTGCACACGCAAGCACTCTCGAAGCGCGACCCGCCCGCGGAGCCGAACTGATCGCGACGGCCGAGCGCCACGATCTGGCGGTACTCCCGTACTTCCCACTGGCGAGCGGCATGCTCACTGGCAAATATCGACGGGGCGTGGAGCCTCCCACCGGCACCCGGTTGGGCACGGCGCCGGAGGAGCGCAGGGCTTCAATGTTCAAGGCCTTCAAAGACTCGTTGCTCAACGAGAAGAACTTCGACATCGTCGAGGCTCTCGAGGCGTTCGCCGCTGAGCGCGGGCACACGCTGGTCGAACTGGCGATGTCGTGGCTGGCCTGTCTGCCCAGGGTCGCAACGGTGATCGCCGGAGCGACCTCGGCGGCGCAGGTGAAGTCCAACGCCAGTGCCGCAGGCTGGGTTCTGACCGACGCCGACATGGCCGAGGTCGATCGGATCACGCTGTAGCAGGCGTATGGCGGCCGACTTGAGCCCGAAGGCCACAGGTCGGCCACCATGCCGTCTATGGGGTGACAGGCGCGGGGTGGTATCCCACCAGTGACACCGGCTCGAGGAATGCCTCGAAGCCGTATTCGCCCCACTCCCTGCCGTTGCCGGACTTCTTGTGCCCGCCAAAGGGAACGGTGGGATCGAACAAGTCGGTCCCGCTGGCGATGACGGCCTCCGCGAGCTCGGGCGAGCGGCGCTCGTATTCGGCGCAGATCCGCTTGAGCAGCGCCATCCGTTCCTCGCGGGACGTCCTCGAGTAGGTAGCGAACGCCCGGTAAGCGGCTGTCACGGCGCGGTCCACGTCAACGGCGCCGCCCAGCGCCACGCTGCCGATCACTTCCTCGGTGGCTGGATCTACCACTTCGTGGACCCTGCTCCCAGACGAATCGACCCATTGTCCATCGATGTAGTTCTTGGTGTAATTCCGCATGGCAAGTCCCTTTCAGCGGGTTCGGAAGACTGGGACGAAGCGCGATCTGCGGCGCTCATCCGTTTGGCGCGAGTCAGAGGATCGAGGGGACCATCGCTTCGATGACGGTGGGGCCCGGAGTGGCGAGGGCGCGGCCGAGCTGGTCGACGAATTCATCGGCAGTCGTGGCCCTGGTGGCGTTGACACCGAGGCCCTTGGCGATGGCGGTGAAGTCCATGTCGGGGCGGGACAGGTCGAGCATTGCCTTGGCTCTGGGGCCGCCGGCCCCGGCACCGACCCGGCCCAGCTCCATGTTGAGTATCGCGTAGGACCGGTTGTTGAACAGGATGGTGGTGACGTCGAGGTTCTCGCGGGCCATCGTCCACCACGACTGCATGGTGTAGAGCGCGCTGCCGTCGGACTCGAGCGCGATCACCCTGCGGTCGGGGCACGCGACGGCTGCGCCGACCGCTACTGGGAGTCCTTGGCCGATGGCGCCGCCGGTGAGGCACAGCCAGTCGTGCGGGGGCGAGCCCGCGGAGTATCCCGCGGCCGACAGCCCCGAGGTGTTGCCCTCGTCGGAGACGATCGCGCCCTCGGGCATCAACGCTGCGAGCGCGGCGCAGACGGCGTCGGCGGTGAGTGTGCCGGTCGGCAGCCCGGGGACGGCTGCTTGTTGCACGGGTGCCGTCGAAGCCCCGACGCGTTCGGCGAGCATGGCCAGCGCGGTGGCGAGGTCGCCGTCGGGCGGGGCGAGCACGTGGATGCGGCAGCCCTCTGGAACCAGGTCGCTGGCCTTGCCCGGGTAGGCGAAGAACGAGACCGGCGCTCTGGCGTCGACGAGCACGATATGGCGTAGGCCGTCGAGCTGCATCGCCGCCAACTCGGCGAGGTAGGCGAGGCGGTCGACCGGCGCCCGCCCCGCGCCGCGTTCGAGCCGCGCGGGGAACGTCTCACACAGCAGCTTGGCGCCGGTGGCGGCGGCGATGCCCGACGCCTGGGCCAGCGGCTCGGCTCGACACGCCCGTCCGCCCACGAAGACGCAGGCGGGCTCACCCGATTGCAGCGCGGCGGCGACCTCGGCGATCGCTGCGTCGTCGGGCGACTCCAGACGCGTCGGAGCGGACAGCCGGCCGGGCACGCCGCCCTCCGACCACGACACATCGGCGGGCAGCACGAGCGTGGCTACTTGGCCCGGCGGGCCGCTGGCCACGGAGACGGCCTCGGCCGCGTCACCGCCAACCTCGTCGGGCTTGGCCGACCAGCGGATGAACGTCGACACGTTGCGTGCCACCGTCTCGATGTCGGACTCGAGCTGGGCGTCGTACTGCTTGTGGTACGTGGCGTGATCACCGACGATGTTGACGATCGGCGTGCGGGCCTTGCGGGCGTTGTGGAGGTTGGCGAGGCCGTTGCCCAACCCCGGCCCGAGGTGCAGCAACGTGGCGGCCGGGCCCCCCGTCATGCGGCCGTAGCCGTCAGCCGCCCCGGTGGCGACGCCCTCGAAGAGCGCTAGCACGCTGCGCATTTCGGGCACGGCATCGAGGGCGGCGACGAAGTGCATCTCCGAAGTACCCGGGTTCATGAAGCACGTGTCGACGCCGCAGTCGACGAGCGTGCGGATCAGGGCTTGGGCACCGTTCATGTTTTGCGTCATGTGTCGTCCTCGTCGAAGATGGTGCCGCCGAGCGCCTGCCCGGGGCGAAGATGTCGTGGAGCTCGGTGCGCCCCACCTCCACCGATTGGCTACTCCGGCAGCGAGTTACTCAGTCGCTCCGTGGCGGCGAGGTAGTCCTCGATGAACGCCATCACCACGTCGCGGGCCGGCATCTCCTTGTTCATCAAGCCGACGCCCTGCCCGACCCAGTATGTGGCCAACGCCTTCGCGCCGGGATGACCTCTGGCGGCCAACGCGTCGATGCGGCGCAGCGCGGGCTCGCTGATCATTGACTGCAGCGGCAGCGCCAGCGGCTGCTTACCGCCCTCGTGAGGCTGCCAGGCATCGGTCCATTCCGACACCAATTGCCGAGACGGTTTTCCGGTGCGTCCGGCCGAACGGATGGTGTCGCGTGAGGTCGCGGCGAGCATCCTTTCGACGGTGTGCGGCGCGGTTTCGGCTTCCTCGGTGGTGAGCCACACCGAGCCCGTCCATGCGCCGGCCGCGCCCATCGCGACCGCGGCGGCCATCTGCCTTCCGGTGACGATGCCGCCAGCGGCGAGGACCGGGATGGCGTCGCCGATGGCTTCCAGAACTTCGGGAATCAGAACCATGGTCGTGACCTCGCCACAGTGTCCGCCGGCTTCGGTGCCCTGTGCGACGAGCAGGTCCACGCCGACGTTGACCTGCTTGATCGCGTGCTCCTTGGCTCCGACCAATGCAGCCACGCACACCCCGTGTTCATTGCCCGCCTCGATCATGTAGTCCGGCGGCACACCGAGCGCGTTGGCGATCAACTTGATGGGATGGCTCATCGCCACGTCCAGCAGCGCGCGGCCGCTGTCACCGGTCAGTGCCGGCGCGCCGACCCGCGCAGTCTGCTCGGTGTCGATGTCGTGGCGGGCCAGTAGTTCGGCGACGAAGCGTCGATAGTCGTCCGGGATCCGCTCGGCCAGCTGGTCGCGGGAAAGTTTCTCGCCCTTGCCCTCGAACTTCCCCGGCACGATGATGTCGGCGCCGTACGACTTGCCGTGCACGTGCTCGTCGATCCAGGACAGCTCCTGCTCGAGCTGGTCCGGGGTGTACGCGACCGCGCCGAGCACGCCGAATCCGCCGGCATTCGTCACTGCCGCAACGACATCGCGGCAGTGACTGAACGCGAAGAGCGGGAAATCGATACCGAACTTCTCACAGATGGCTGGCTTCACAGCGGGAGCCCTTGGCCGATTGCGAGGTGTCGTGTCATGTGGTCCTCCGTCGAAGATGGTGTCGGGCCGGCACTCAGTGATGATTGTGCAAGTAACTGTTGACTGCAAGTTACTTGCGCACGTAGGTTGACTTGCATGTTGGTCGAACCGTCAGAGCGCAAGGAAATCGAGCAGCTGCTCAGCGACACCTTCGCGTGGGTTGACCACGGCGAGGCCGATCGCGTGCCGAAGTTATGCGCCCAAGGGTTCGCGCTGCACGGGCCAGGGGTCGACCTTGACCTGGAGCAGTTCGAGAAGATGATGACCGCCCGGGTCGCGGCGTCGTATGAGACGCGGCATCAGTGGAGCGGCCTGCGGGTCCTCGCCGTCGATGGCGATGCCGTAGACATCGCGTTCGTGATGTGCGTTCATCGCCAAGACGAGGGCGCGGAGGTCACCACGCGCACGATCGCCGACTTCGCCGACCGCTGGGCACGGACGCCGGAAGGCTGGCGCCTCGCGTCCCGCACGATCACACCCGTCCTCGACGCGCCGCCGGCATAGCCCGTGCAGCTCTTTCAGACGACTGTGGGTGCGGCCCGCCGCGACGGCGACGAGAAGCGTCCGTGACCGTCGGCCAACCGCCCTCGCCCGTGGCACCTGAACGCGAACCCGACAGGAGCGGTGCACAGATGACCGAACGGCCCGAATTGCTCGACGCGACCGATGAGATGATCGACGACGCGGTGAAGTACGCCGACCCCATGGTGCTGCGCGGTCTCCTCTATCAACTCACGGGCGATGAGAGCCTGCAAGCCACCGAAGTCACGTCAGTACAGCTTGGTTTCCTCGAGGCGCACATGCCGGCCAGTCCGGCGGCGTGGGCGCTGATTCAGTCCAAAGCAGCAGAGTTCTTGAAGTCCTACCGTGACCGCGGGGCCGGTGACATCTCCATCGGCCCACAGACGCGCCTGCAACGCAGCCTGAGCCTGGCCGCTGGAGTCGACATCCCCGACACCGAAATCGAAATGTGGCTCGAGCAACTGGCTTTGGACCCGTGGGCGCGGGGTCACGCCTGGCACGAGCAGCAGCCCTCCCCAGAACGACTCCAACAGTTCTCGGTCGCGGTGATCGGCGCCGGTATGGGCGGGCTCAATGCCGCCGTCCAGTTGAAACATGCCGGAATTCCGTTCACCCTTCTCGAGAAGAACTCCGCGGTGGGGGGGACGTGGTACGAGAACCGCTATCCCGGCGCCAGGGTCGATTCACCCAGCCGCGCCTACACCCATATTTACGGCGTCGACTTCGAACTCCCCGGTGCCTTCTCAGAGCAGGCGGCCAATGAGAAGTACTTCAACTGGGTCGCCGATCACTTCGACGTCCGCAAGCACATCGAGTTCGACACCGAGGTCACCTCGATGATCTGGAACGAGGACGACGCGGTCTGGGAGATCCGGGCGGAAGGTCCCGATGGACCCTGTCTTTGGCGAGCGAACGCGGTGATCAGCGCAGTGGGATTCCTCTCGCGCCCCAACGTTCCCGACATCGAGGGGCTCGACGAATTCGCCGGCTCCACCTTCCACACCGCCCGCTGGCCTCAGGGCGCCGACCTCACCGGCAAGCACGTCGCGGTTATCGGCACCGGCTGCACTGGTTACCAACTGGTGCCCGAACTGGCGAAGTCGACCGGCCACCTCTATGTCTTCCAACGCACGCCCAGTTGGTGTTTCGCGGTTCCCGGATACCTGGCCACCTTCCCCCCGCAGGTGAGCTGGCTGGACCGTAACCTGCCGTTCCACACCAACTTCATGCGCTTCCGGTCCAGCTGGCCCTTCGGCCCGCAAGGCATGATGCGCGCATTCGAGATCGACCCGGCGTTCGACGATCCGCACACCAGGAGCGAGTGGAACCACCGGCTGCGTGAGGGCCGCCTCGAGTTTCTGCGCAAGAAGTTCGCCGATCGCCCCGAACTCGTCGACAGGATGCTGCCTACCGCGCCGCCGATGTCCTCACGACCGGTGCTGATCGACGACAAGAACAGCATCTATGACGCGCTGCTGAGACCCGACGTCACACTGGTGACGGATCCGATCCGACGCATCTCGCCGACGGCGATCGAGGTCGACGGCGTAGGCACATGCCCGGTCGATGCCATCGTCTTTGCGACGGGCTTCAAGGCGAACGACTTCCTGTGGCCCATGGAGGTGCGCGGACGCGGCGGCAGGCGCGTCGAGGAGCTGTGGCAGAAGGATGGTGCCCGCGCCTACCTCGGAACGATGCTGCCGGGGTTCCCCAATTTCTTCATGCTCTACGGGCCGAACACCAACGCCACCGGGGGCCTCGGAATCGTCGATGTCGAGGAGATGGTGACCAGATTCATCCTCGGGTGCCTCGCACACCTGGCCACCGACGAGAACCAGTCGATGGTGGAGGTGACCATGGACGCGTACCGGCGATACAACGACGAACTGGATCGCGTGGAGGCCACCAAGATGTATACCGACCCCCGCGCGCAGAACTACTTCAAGAACGAACACGGGCGGTCAGCAGGCAACCTTCCCTTCGACATACGGAAGATGTGGCGGTGGCTCCGCAACCCGGAAAATGCCCGTACTGCTTCTGAGCGGCAGGCCGCTGGTGAGACGGCCACCGACTGCGCCGTCGTGCCACAGTTCGGCCACGACCTCGTCGTGCAGTGAACGTGCGGTTCGGCGTCAGAAGCCGAGTTCGAGCTCAGAAGCCGGGTTCGAGCTCGACGCCGAAGGAGTTCAGGCTGAAGGCGACCACGTGGTACTGGCCCACCAGGATCGGCAGCTCGATCAGCTGCTTTTCGTCATAGCGAGCTGCAAGCGCGGCCCACGTCGTGTCGCTGATGTGGCTGTCGTGGTGGAGCTCGTCGGCCGCGGTCAGAAGGACGGCGTCCTCGCCGCTCCAGCTCGCGTCGGTCGGTCCGTTGCGGACGCGTTCGATCTCCTCGTCGGTTAGGCCAGCCTGTTTGCCGAGCGCGACGTGGTGGGCCCACTCGTATTGCGCGTGGCAGTTCGAGGCGGTGCGCAGGATGAGCAGCTCGCGGTCACGGTGGGGGAGAAGCGAACCGTAGAGGAGCCCACCCGACAGCGGCGCCCACAGGCGGAACAGCTGAGGGTGGCGCAGGAGCGTGGTTACGACGTTGCTCGCCCCGGTCCCGTCACGGTTGATCCTGTCGACGAGGTCGGCGTGCTCCGCCTCTAGCTGGTCGGCAGGCAAGGGTGCGATGCGCGGTCCGGTCATAGGCTGACGGTACAAGGAACTGGGTATTGCAAGCAACTTGCGTAACCATGTAACTTGCATATAGTGGGCAAATCGCCCCACGCACCAATGGCCATCCACCCGAGGAGCCCCCATGGCTAGGACCCTGCCGACCGAGCCGGTCGCGCCCTACAAGCTGGCCCACGCGGTGCTGCGCACCGCCCATCTGGACGAGACGATCCGCCACTACGAGTTGCTGCTCAATGCCCGGATGGTCTTCGACCAGCGCCCCTACGGGGCTGCGATCACCTATGACGAGGAGCACCACCGCCTCGCGTTCGTCGCCGTGCCCGAGCTGGCCGACAAGAGCGCGGGCGAGGGCCTCCGCGTCGCCGACGCCACCGGCGCCGTCGGGGTGGACGTCGCCGTGGCCCCGGGCCTCGAGCACCTCGCGTTCGTCTTCGAGTCAATGGGGGCGCTCCTCGGCATGTACGTGCGGGCCAAGGCGGCGGGCTTCAAGCCGGTGTACTGCATGAATCACGGTGCGACGGTGAGCATCTACTATGCGGATCCTGACGGCCACAAGAACGAGATGATGGTCGAGGCGATGCCGATGGAGCTGGCCGACGAGTGGATCCACAGCCCGGAGTTCGCCGTCAATCCGGTCGGCTGGCCCTTCGACCCTGAGGACCTGCTGGCTGGCTACGAGGCCGGAATGCCGCTCGCCGAGCTGATGACGATTGGTCGCGACCAATACGCGACCAGTCCTTCCGGAACTTGACCCCGCCGGTTACGCCGCAAAGCGACCGGCTCGCCAAAGTCGGCAGCGACTCGACTCTGCGAGGGACTAACATTTACAAGTCCCCTTTGAGGCGGGAGCCCGCAGTGCCCGAGAATGCCTATGTCCGCCCTGTGCTCGGTCGGCGTGACCGCAAGCGCCTCGAGACGCGAAATGGCCTGGCGGCAGTCGCGCTCGAGCTCTTTGCCGAACGGGGTTTCGACGCCGTCACCGTGAACGACATCGCGGATCGCGCCGATGTCGACCCCTCCACGTTCTACCGCCACTTCGGCTCCAAGGAGGCGGTGATCTTCTCGGACCTCGGCGACTGGACCGGACACCTCGGCGACGCCGTCCGCGCCCAGCCGGCCGAGCTGCCCCTGCTCGAGACGATGCGCACGGGCCTCAAGGACCTCGCGGCGAATCTGATGGTCGACGTCGACAACGAGCGCCACCGCGCCCAGCTCACCAAGTCCTCCCCCAGTGTCCGGGCCCAAGGACTCGCCGTTCGCGAGGCACTGATCGAGGGGGTAGCTCTGGCCATCGCCGACCGCATGGCCGTTGACCCAGCACGCGACGGTCGACCGTACCTGCTCGCCGCCTCCTGCATCCTCGCCGCCAACTGGTATCGCGACTATGTAGTGCGGACCGGCGACCTGCCCAGCTCGGCCGAAGATGCAGTCGATCGCATCATCGACCTCGTCCGGGGTTTCGTCGCCGCGTCCGCCGAGTAAGATGCGATCAACAATCTATTGCTAGTGACTGGCGTAATGCTGTAACTTGCATGTATCGGGCGCCCTTGCTCAACGCCGTCGGGGGGCCGGCTGGCACCGGTCGCCTTTCCGTCCCGCCACCGTCGAGGAGCGTTCCAGGTATGACCACCGCATCAACCAACGTCGTCTCGCTGCCCTTGGCCCCCGGCCGGTGGGCGGTCGACCCCCACCACTCGTTCGTCGGGTTCGCCATCCGGCACCTCGGCGTGTCCAAGGTGCGGGGGCGCTTCAACCGCTTCGACGCCGAGATCGTCGTCGGCGACACACTCGACACGACCACCCTCACCGCAACCGTCGACGTCGCATCGATCGACACGGCCAACGCCGACCGTGACAAGAACGCTTTGTCACCTGCCCTCCTCGATGTCGCGAAGCGTCCGACCATGGTGTTCCGTTCCACTCGGGTGACCGGCGCAGGCTCGGAGTACCGGGTCGACGGCGAGCTGACGATCGGCGAGGTCACCCGTCCGACCGTCCTCGCCGTCGAGTTCGGCGGCATCGAGAGCTTCCCGGGCGGGCCGCGCCACGCCGGCTTCGAGGCCACGATGGAGGTCCGCCGCAAGGACTTCGGCATCGATGTCCAGCTGCCGCCCGGGGTCAGTGCCGTCATGCTCGGCGAGGTGGTGAAGGTCGAGCTCGACTTCGAGCTGCTCGAGCCAGCCAGCTGACGGCGCCGTTCGCGACCGCGGCCAACGTCATCCAGCTCGCGTCATTGCCACACGACCTCCTTCTCGGCGCGTCCTCATGACGCCAGCGTCGTGGCGTCGACGTCGACTGCCGCGGCCACCCATCGTTCGATGAGCGTGAGGACGAGATCTCGCGCTCGCTCGCCGAGCGTGGGCCAGCCCAGGATTGCGCCCAGCGGGAACACCACCAGGAGGGCAGTGGCCCGCAGATACTGCTCCCAAGCGGTGTCATCATCGATGACGAGCCCGGCGGAGCCGAGTGCGCGGACATATCGGCCGACCAAGTCGCGGTCGTGTCCGCGACGGACGGTCGTGTCCAGGCCCTGGGAGAGGAAGTAGGCGACGTCGTAGATGCCGCTGGCCCGCGTGCAGAACTGAAAATCGACGACGGCTACTTCGTTGCCGTCGAAGAACAGGTTGTCGACCCGCAGGTCGCCGTGCGCGAGGCAGGCCGGATCTGTCAGCGAAGCCGCCAGCTCGAGGGTCAGATCGGGCAGGCGTTCAATCAATCGGTCGACGGCGGGCGGGTGGTCCTGTCTGCGGTTGGCGAGATAGATCTCCCACCCGAGCGGGATGACGGAGCCGAGTTGTCCGACTTGGTCGACCACTGCGGGAAAGACTGCTGGATCCAGGGGTGGACGGTTGGGCGAAGCTCCCCAAGCGTGGAATTCGGCAAGGGAATCGATCACCTGGCCGGCCCGACCGAGTTGCAGGCCCTCGAGATGGTCGGGTGCTTCGAGGAGGCCGAGATCTTCGAGGAGGAGCACCATCGCGCCGGACTCCTCGAACTCCGCGTAATACGCACGTGGCGTTCGCAGCGGGCAGGACCTTGCCAGGTCCCGGTAGAACACGACCTCGCGCTGGTACACGTTGGCGCCCTTGGCCGTGGCCCGGTACAGCGCGGACGTCGCAGGAATTTTGAGGATGAGGCTCTCGGGCCCGTCGCCTTGCAGACGTAGACGAAACAAGTCGGACAGGAAGCCGGTGCCAACGGCGATCTGCTCGGCGGCGACTCCCGTCACGGTGCCCTCGGAGGCGAGCGCACCGTCGGCTCGCAGCACTGCAGTCAGCCACTCGGGCGTCACCTCCCCAATCGAAAACGGCATCGACGCAGACGAACTCGCGGCCACTGAACCCATGCGTGTGACAGTAGTGCGTTTATTTGCGGATCCGCAACTATCTGCATAGGCTGACGGGATGCAGGAGCTACTACCCGAACTCGGCTTCTATGTCTTGGGCGGCGCGCCGGAGTCTCCCCGCGCGCTCATCGACGAGGTTCGCGACGCTGAGGATCTCGGTCTCGGCGCTCTCTTCATCTCCGAGCGGTTCGACCTCAAGGAGGCGGTGACCCTCTCGGGCGCCGCCGCTGCGGTCTCCAGTCGTCTGCGCATCATCACCGCGGCCACCAACCACAACAGTCGGCATCCGATCGTGACCGCCTCCTACGCCACGACGATGCACCGCATGACCGGGGGGCGCTTCACGCTTGGCCTCGGTCGCGGTATCCCACTCCTTCTTGACGCCATGGGGCTGTCCCGCATCACCACCGCCCAGCTCGAGGACTTCGTCGGCCTGATGCGCCGTCTGTGGAAGGGAGAGGCGATCATCGGCCACAACGGACCAGCCGGGTCCTATCCGTTGCTTCGGCTCGATCCAGGGTTCGACGAGACCATCCCGCTCGGCCTGGTGGCGTTCGGTCCCAACTCGCTCGCCCTCGGCGGCCGATTGTTCGACGACGTCATCTTGCATACGTACTTCGCCGATGAGACCTTGGCTCGTTGTGTCGGGATCGTGAAGGACGCGGCCGCCGACGCCGGCCGCGACCCGGACGACGTGCGGGTGTGGTCCTGCTTCGCCACGATCGGTGACCACATCCCCGAGCCGCTGCGGCTCAAGAAGTCCGTCGGCCGGCTCGCCACCTACCTACAGGCATACGGCGACCTGCTCGTCGAAACCAACGGCTGGGACCCGGTGGTACTGGCCCGCTTCCGCGCCGACCCGCTCGTTGCTGGCTTCACCGCTTCGATCGACGGGCACGCCACGACCGACCAACTCGAGCACATCGCCACACTCATCCCCGAGGAGTGGCTCGCGCCCGCTGCAACGGGCATACCCGAGGCGTGCGCCCGTGCCATCCGCGGCCAACGTGCCCTCGGTGCCGACGCCGTGATCCTGCACGGCGCCACGCCCAGCGAACTGGCCCCCGTCGTCACCGCCTACCGCGAGGGCCAAACCAGCCCGTAGGGGATCCGGCGGGCAGAATCGAGGAATGCCCGCTTCGTTCCAACGGCCGACGCAAGCCGAACGGGTCGACCAGTCCACCCATCGCCTGCTCGAAGCGGCTGCCCAGCTCGTGGCCGAGCAGGGTTACCACCGGACGACCGCAGCCCAGATCGCCGAGCGGGCCGGCTACAGCCGGGAGATGGTCCGGGTGCGCTTCGGCTCGAAGGCCGGACTGATCGCCGACATCCTCGCCAGTGATTACCAGCGACGTCTTCTGAGTGCTTCGGTGCCGTCGGCCAACACTGGGCTCGCTCGACTGCGCGCGTCAGCGCACGCACTCAAGGAGCTCGCCGACGAATCGTCCGTCTTCCTGCGAGCGGTCTTCGTCCTGAACCTCGAAGCCGCCACGTCGATCCCCGAGCTCCAGCCGCGCATGACGGTGTGGCTAGGGGAGGTCGAACGGAACTTCCGGGCGCACGTCGCCGAAGGCATCGGTGATGGTTCCATCCGGCTCTCGGTCCACCCCGAGAACAAGGCCAGAGAGCTCCTGGCCCTCACCATCGGCTCGGCCTACCTGTACTTGCTTGACGGCGACCAGACCGACCCCAGCCGACTCCTCCAGGCCGCACTCGACGACATCGAGGCCGATCACTGACATCCCGCGGTCGGGGACGAGAGCAGCGAAACAGGTGTCTGCGGTGGCCACTGTCCCCGCCGAGGCGTCGGTGTCGGCGACCAGAACGCGCCAGCGTAGGCCCACTCCTTTAGAAAAGGAAACCGCCGTGCAAGTAGTGCAGCCGCGCCGAGCTAGCTCAGCTACGACCAAACCGGTCGCAGTCCAGTAGGCGACCGTTTTGGTGCGCCGTGACAGGGTTCGGGATATTCGTGCCGACAGCCAAGTCGATCTCTCCGTTTGACATCTGGGTTTCGAGGATGTGGGCGCCGAGACCGATGAGCAAATGGGTTGTGCCAGTGCCGCTGTCACCGGGCAGCACGACCGGCTCGCTGGCCTTGAGATAGCGCCCCAGAGGCCAGGTTGGCCAGTTGGGCAGGCTGAATGGCGGCTGCAGCATCGATGTCGAACTCTGAAAGACGTTTGGCTCGACGGAGTTTCGCTTAGTTGAGGGCGCGCGAAAGTTGGCGACCCCCTCAGTCGACGCGCTCGGCGTGCACCACCATGAAGGGCATGTGCAGCACCCTGTCGCCACCCAGCAGCGGAGCAATCGTGGCGTACCGGCCGGTTACGTCCCGCATCTGTTCGAGCTGTTCGGGGGCCATTTGTTCCCGGATCGGTGCCGGGATTTCGTCCACACCACCGCTGAGCGCGGCGCCATTGCCCAGGTAAGTCGTCGGGCCGAGGAAGTTGATTCGCCACCCGTTCGCGGTGAGCGTGCTACGGATGTTCGACTCCGGCACGGCACCCATCGACGCGATGATGCCGTTGACACTGCGGTCGGAAAAACAGTAGATGTACCAGCGGGCGCCGGGTCGCGTCGACCTGTGCAGGGCGGCCGCGTATGCCAGGCGGGCTTCGTCGTCGAGGCAGTGATACAGCGCGCTGTCGATCACCGTGTCGAACCGTCCGTCGTACCCGGTCAGGTCCGTTGCGTCGGCGACGCCGAAGGTCACCGTCACTTCGGCCTCGGCAGCCCGGCCGCGGGCCTGCTCGATCGCGGCGGCAGACCCGTCGAGCGCGGTCACCGAATGTCCCCGGGAGGCAAGGAAAATGGCGTTGTCGCCGAGGCCGCAGCCGATGTCGAGCACGTCGCCGGTGATGGCACCGAGCGCTTCGAGTTCCATTAGCCGGGGCTGCGCCTGGGCGATGTCCCAGGGAATCGCGGTCGGTGGCGGCGCCCCTGCGAAGGTGGGCTCGCCGCGGTAGAGCTTGTCGTACATTTCGGGGGGCGGAGTGAAGGTCCCTGGAGTCGTCACTCTCGCAGCGTACTTCGCAGCTCGGTCGGTGCGGTGCGGTGCTGCGCCCACATTCTGCGAAACAGAATCGCACGCTCGCATGGGGCTTCATTCCGCATACCCGCGACGTCGTCGTCCCCGGAGCGAAGGAAAGGCAGGTGTCTGCGGCGGCCACCGTCCCCGCGGCGGCGTCGGTGTCGGAGAACCAAGCCGTGGTGCTGCTCTTCGTCAATCAGACCGTAAACCTGGACAACATCCGTAACGATGAAAACCTTGTCCGTCAAGCCTTGCATGGCGTCTCCCGCAACTGCACGACACGACTCTCGAACGCATTGCGGCGCAGCGGCCGCCGCCTTGAGGGTTGAGTAGGCGGACTACTCGATGATGGGCAGGAACTCCGGGGCAAAGAGGTCGCTTACCGCTGTCCACGGAATGGTGATCGTGTGAAGTCCGCGACCGAATTGATAGTCAGGAAAGTGCAATTCAACACCGCCGGTCCTCGGAACCCAGTATTTGAAGTTTATGTCGGTGGGAGCCAAGCCGGCGCTGTACTGCTCCCAACCGCCCAGTGGCGGCGGATATGCGGTCGGCAGAATCGCTTTCGTCAGTTCAGACAGCCGAGCGAGGCCGACGCGTTCGTCCCGGAACAAATTGTCCCAGACGATCTGGACACCGCTGCGAGCGTCGAACACTCGCGTCGCCACCGTCTGAAAAGGCATGTTTGGCATGTCGGTGTTGTACTCGCCAAGAAATACCTCGGAAATAGTGATTGGACGGAAGTCCAGCGTGCCGGTTGTGTGGAACGTCCAATGGTTGGTCTTACTTGCGCTGGCTACGTGCAACCAACCCTGGCCATGGGCCTCGTCTTCGAGGATACCGTTGATCGCGTCTGTGATTTCCTGGTCGCCACCCGCGATTCGTTGATATTGAACAGTCCAGTCCCCCAAACCATTTGGGCTCCCGCCAGCCAGCAGATCCGGCACCACGGAGTAGCTGACACCATTCGACACGGAGTCGGCGTGAGCATCGCCCGCAGACCACAAGAAAGTGGTTGCGACTGCCATCAGCGTGATGCGGCCGATATTCGCAAGCTTCACGCCTGCCCCCACGGCGAGCCGGCAATCACGGGTAAGCACTCGGTCGCGGTCACGACGTTATTGGATGTCGAGTTTGCTGGCCAGCCAGCGATTGTCGATGAGTTCCATGGTCATCTCGACTCTGTTGCGGTCGATCCGGGGCTCGGGATTCACGACGTTGCTGATTGATTGGTCGACGAAGAGCAGCACTTCGACTTTGGTCTTCGTGGTCGATTTGATGGCCGCGTCGACCACGGTGCCATGGCTCACTGCTTTGTTGTCGATCAGGACTTGTCGTAGTTGGGTGGCCGACTGGCTGTACATGTCTTTGAATTCTCCGGTGGCGCCATCGAGCACCTGGGCAAAATTGTGGTCGATGTCCTTGGTGTCGACGCTGGTCAACGTGACGGCATAGCTCTGCGCTACCGCCAGCGCGGCGCGGCCGGCGGCGGCGGTGTCGTGTTCCTGTTTGAGTTGCCAGCCCAGGAACCCCGACATTCCCAGCGCCGCCACGAAGAGAATGCCGGCCGCCACGACGATGCCTCTGCGCAGCAGACGACGGGACCGTGACACTGCTGGGGTCTCGTGGGCGTCGTCCAGCGCGTCCTCGGTCGCCTCCGCGGCCTCGTCGTCTGCTGCGCTATTCGCTTCCTCGATGTCTGGGAGATCGTCGCGCAGGCGGAGCATGTCGAAGACGTCGCTACTGCCGTTCGTGGGCTTGAAAACCTTCATCTCCATGTTGGCCGTCCTAATTCGGTGGTGTTGCGGGGAGCTGAGGTCCCCCGTATGGCGTCGGTATTGAGTTGGGACCCACCGGTGTTGGGTCGGTGTGCGCGAGTGGGTCGTAGCCCTGCGGCGGCCCCGCGGTGTCATCGCCGGGGGGGCGCGGCGCGTTGCGGGCGCCGCGAATCAGAACGGCGGGATCGGGGTTGGCGCAGTAGGTGTAGCGGTAGGGCTCGGGGAAATCGGGTGTCGAGGGTGGTCGCCGCGGAAGGTTGTAGTCGCAGCTGTAGCGCGGGTAGATGTCCACGATCGACCACGCGCCACCATCGCGGATCATGCTGGCGACCGCGTCGAGCATCGACCCGCGAGTGGTGGGGAAGAGCGCCTGCAGGGCCGGGACCCGGACATACGACAGTTGTGCGATCGTGGTCAGATTGCCCAGCAGTTGGGACATGGTCTCGGAATTGTCGGCGATGACGTTGTCCAGCGCGGTCATCGGTGCGCTGCCACGGTCGAGCAGGGTCCGAAAACCGCCGTCCATGGCATTCACACCGCGCAAGATTTGCCGCAAATTCTGCGTGGTGTGCCGGAGCCCGGGATTGACGTCGGCCAGTGTGGTCAAGACGATCTGGCTGTTCTTCAGCACGCTAACGGTTTGTGGCAGCACGGAATCAAGGGTGGAGATCAAGAAGGTGCCCCCGTCGAGCAGCGCCGCCAGCTTCTGCGGACCCTGGCGTCCGACGCGGAGTTCATCGGTGATGGCTGCGAGCTTCGCGGGATCCAGCTGAGCCAGCGCACCGTCGGCGTCACCGAGTAGATGCGCCAACGACACTGGAATGGTGGTCTGGTGCTCGCCGACGGCACTGCCGTCGGTCAGGGCCGGTGCGTGGTCGTCCTGCGGCCGGAAATCCAGGTACTGTTCGCCGGCCGGCGACAGGGCCGAGACGCGCACGAGGCTGTCCTGCGGGATCCGCACGTCGGCATCGATGGCGGCTACCGCCACCACACCGGTGTCGGTAAAGCTGACCGATTCGACGCGGCCGATCGGTGTACCGCGCAGGGTGACGTCTTGGTTGGCGAGAAGCCCACCCGACTCGGGTAACAACACCCGCACGGCGATGGTGGAACGCGCCGGGTTGACGCGAAGCGACCCGAACGTGACATAGCCCGCCGCGGCGATCAAGGTCAGGACCAAGCCAATACATGCCACCGCGACGCGGCGTCGTGTCACCGCGCGGACGCAGTCGACGATGAGTCGCGCGGCCCTTTCGAGCGGGTTCGGTGACGCCGTCATCGCCCGGGTCCAAACGCTTTGTTTAGCAACAGATTCCACTGATATCTCAGACTCCCGATCATCGCGTGATAATCGGTGCCGTCAGGCCCGTGAAACTCAGGATCACCGGGATAGTTCATGTCAGGTAGGGAACCGAACGCGAGCTGCGCAAAGTCCCCGTTGGCGTGCGCCGCCGTTGCGTTGGTGGTCTTCATCATGATCCCGATCAGCTTGTTGAACGCCGTCAACGAGAGATTGGGGTCGAGACTGACATCGTTGAACACCGCCGACAGGTGGTTGAGATCGGCGATCAAACTGCGGGTGTCGGTCCCTTGCAAGGACGGGAACCGGGAGAGTTGGCTGGTGATGCGCGCGACCGAATCCACCAGGTCGGCCAGCTGCGCGGTGTTGTCGGCGATGACGCTTGTCGCTGGCCCGGCGGCAGCGAGGGCCTCGTTGAGCGTGTTCTGGCGCGCGGAAAGCGTGGTGGCCAGCGCCGATGTACCGCGCACCGCCGTCTCGATCTGTGCCGACCGCGCGTTCAGCCGAGAGATCAACGTGTTGGACTGTTGCAGGAGCGTGGCGATCTTCGCGCCGCGTCCGCCCATCGCCGTGCCCGCACCGTTGACGATGGACGTCAGCTGCCGGATTGCACCCCCGTTGACCAGTAGCGCCGCCGCGCTGAGCAGTTCTTCGACGGTTGCGGCAGCAGAGGTCGAACTCAAGGGGATCGCGTCTCCGTCGTGCAGGAGCGCCGCGTTGGGAGCCTGGTCCGGAGCGGGTCGGATCGCGACGAAGAGGTCGCCGAGCGGGGTGGCCGAGCGCAACTCGGCGGTGCTGCCAACCCTCAACGGAATAGTGGCGTTGATCCGCATCGTCACGTACGCGGTAAAGTCCTTCGCTCGGAACGATTCGACTTCACCGATGTCGGCGCCGTTGAGCTTGACCCTCGCCTTGGCCGGCAAATTCAACGCGTTTGAGAATGCGGCGGTCAACGTGTAGCTGTCGGCGGTGACCCCGGGGGCCGGCAGCGGCAAACTCTCCAAACCGGTCGCGCATCCGGCGAGCAGCACGATCATTGCGGCCGCGATGCCACCTCGAAAGCCACGGCGGCGCGTGGCGCGTCGGCCGGCCCTCATCGCTGAACGCCCGCCATCAGTTCGAGCATGCCGGTGACGCCGAAGTCTGGTCCGTAGTCCTGAATTGTGCCGGTCGAACACCCCAGCTGTTTGTCCCCGATGAGGTTGCACAGTTCCTTTGCCATCTGACCGTCGAAGAGAATCTTGTCGGCCAATGCGTGCACGCGCAGACTGCCGGCGTTGGCGTCGATTGCGTTGTAGACGTTGTCGATGGCCAGCGGTGTCACATCGAAGAATTCCGCCAATTCGCGGCGGTAGTCGTTGACCGTCGTGGTGATTGCCTGGGCATCGGTAACGGTGCCCTTCAGGCCCTCGCGGTTGTGGTCCAGCAGCGAAGTGGCTTGAGCGAGAATCTCATTGATCTTCGTGCCGGTGGTCCCCGCGCCGAAGTCTTCATCGGCCAGGATGTCGCTGAGTTGGCGGATGTTCGACACGAATTCGCGGATGGCGGCATCGTTGTCGGCAGCAGCTTGCGTCAAGTCCGCGAGATTGGCGACGATCGCCTGGATGTCCTTCTTGCTGCCGGCGCCGTTGTCGGCGCTCAGCCGCAGTGCCTGGGACAGCTGATCGAGGGTGGTCTTGATGTTCGGGCCGTTGCCAGACGTGACCTTGTCGCCGATATCGATGAGGCCCGCCAGCGGCCCGTGACCCTGATCGTCTCCGCTCAGGGAGCGCGACAGTTTGTCGACCATCGCGAGCGTTCGGTCGAACTCGACCGGTGTGCGGGTACGGGCCAGGCTCAATACATCCCCGTTCCTCAACTTCGGTCCGCCGCGGTAGACCGGTGTGAGCTCGATATGGCGATCGGTCAGAATCGATGTCGATACCGTGACGGCTGAAACATTGGCAGGTACATCGAAACCCTTGTCGATCGCGAGCTTGACCTCGACGTAGCTGTCCTTGGCAACGATGCTGGTCACTTTTCCGACCGGCATTCCCAGCACCGAGACCGCGTTGCCCTCGTACAGTCCAACGCTGTCCTCGAACTGAGCCGTCACCGTCATCGGCTGGTCCGCGCTGCGTGGGATCAGGGTGAAGGCCGCAACGGCCAACCCAGCCACGACGATCAGCAGCACGGCAACGGTTCGCCCAAGTTTGCGGCTCATTTGCAGTCCTTGAAGTACTCGGGCAGGTTGAACTGCGTGGCCCGTCCGCTGATCGCGCACATCCACGAGTCGAACATGGTGCCGGCCGGCATGTTCATGTCGATCGCAGTCCCGCTGCCAGTGGCGTTGGCGAAATTGCGCATGGGCACGGGCAACGCCTGCAAGACGTTACGAAGCAGCGCGTCGTGCTCACCGACCATGCGCAAGAAATCCCTTAGCGCGGCCAGGGTTTCGTTGAGGGCTGGCTCGTCGGACACGATCGACTTGATCACGTCGACCAGCGCAGTCGTACTGGCGAAGAGCCGCTGCACCGCGGCGCGGCGGGCAACGAGCTCGCCGATCAAGTCGCGGCCCTGCAACACCAATGACCCGAGATTGGCGTGCTGATCCCGGATCATCGTTGTGACGCTGTCGGCACTGGTCAGCAAGGTGCCGATCTGCTGGCGTCGGCTGGAGATGACGGCGGATAGCGACTTGAGGTTGTCCAATGCTTGCGGCAACGCTTCGGGGACCCCGTCGAGGCTTCGAGAAAGAACCGCCATCGATTCGGCGATACGATCGGCATCGACCTGTTCGAAGGTGGTCGTCGCATCGGCCAGTGTCTTCTGCAAATCATAGGGCACCGATGTGTTCGCCAACGGGATCATCCGGTCGTTGAGGTCGCCGCTGCCAGCCGGAGACAACTCGACATACCGGGACCCCAGAATCGTGGTTAGTTTGATGGCGGCGCGGGTGTCGCTGCCGAGGTGAACGTCGTTGCGGATATTGAATGCAACGGTCACGTGGTCACCAGTGAGTGCCAGTTTGTCGACCGCGCCCACTGAGATCCCCGCGACGGTGACCTGGTCGCCCGGGCGGATCGAGGCGGCCTGGGCGAAATCGGCCCGGTATCGGGTCTGGCCCAGGGAGAGCGAGCCGATCAAGAGGACGCCCGCCACGACGGCCGCAACGACTGCCAACGAGACGGTCCCGAGCCAAATCTTGTTGTACGCCTCAACCGGGCGTTTGAAGTGAACGAACATCGCACCTACCTGCATATCGGAGAGTGTTGGGCGACACCACCTGGTGTCGCCCGTTGGACGACGCTGGGAATCAGCCTGCCGAGGAAGGCGAACATGGTGCTGGTGACGTCGCATCCATATGCGTCGATGTAGCTGCCCTCCTGAGTGACTCGGGCAAGGCCCTTGAGGAGAAATGGAAGGTTCGCCCCCATGAAGGCAATCCGGTTCCGACCGTCGCCTGCGAGGTGAGCGGTGAAACCCGGTTCCCGCCGGATGAGTTCTTGCACATCGGGATACACGTTGGACGTGATCGTCGCCAGCCGCCCCACGGTCGCGTTGATGGAACCCACGGACGCCACCAACTCGGCCCGGCGGTTCCCCAGACCGACCATCACATCCCGGGTGTGCCCGATGACGGTCTGCAGGTTGGCGTTCTGCCCCGCGAGGTTGGTCACCACGTCGTTGAGGTTCGTGATGAGCTCGCCAAGGATTTGGTCGGGTCCGGCGAATGACTCAGTCAATGCGGATGTTTGGGTGATCAGCGTCAGTACCGAGCCGGAATCCCCCTGCAGCGCCTGGATGATCCCGTTCGTGAGGTTGTCCACCTGCTGGGGGTCCAACAACGTGAGGAGCGGCTCGAATCCGTTGAGCAGATAGGCGATATCGAAGGACGGTTCAGTGTGTTCCAGCGGTATCTGGCCTCGGTCCGCAAGCGGTTTTTGGTCTCCCGCCGGGCCTGGCGACAGTCCCAGGTAACGTTGACCGATGATGTTCTGATAGGTCACCGACGCGATGGTGTTGCTGTAGAGCACTTGATCCTTTTGCACTCTGAAGGTGACCTTGGCCAGGGTGCCCTCCAGGTCGACGCTGTCAACCCGGCCGACTCGAATCCCGGCAACCCGAACGTCATCGCCGGGATGCATTCCGGAAATATCGGTGAACGTCGCCGAATAGGTGTTCGTCGGACCCGCGATCTCACGCCGTAGCGTGACGAAGACCATCCAAGTAAGCACGATTGCCATGACCACGAACAGGGTCAGGCCGATCAACGGCTTGCGGTAATTCATTGTCCCCCTCCTGGATCCGGAGCGATGCGCACCGTCGCGCCGCGCGCGACCGGTCCCAACAGCAACTGAGTGGCCGCGTTGGCTTCACCGCCCACGATGCGGCTCAGTTGGTCGTTCTCCTGAGGGCTGCCCACCGGTCCGACATTTCCGCCGATGACAATCGATTGTGGCTGGACACTGGCAGGCGGAGTGGGTTCAGCGGGCGGAGGCGACTCGGCCGGGAGCAGGGGCGTGTCGGCTGGCGGCGCGGCCGGCAACTCGGCCGGCGGGCCGGGTGGACTGTCTTGCGTTGGGGGAGAGCCGGGGTCGGGTGCCGGTACCGAATTGCGTGGCGGCGCCAGGTTGGTTCTGTTCTCGGTGAGGCCCGGAGTTGGCGGGTATCCCCGAGACCCGAGTGCAGGGAACAACGCCGGGGCGGTCGGCACTTCCGGCGCGGTCTGACAACTCGGGCCGGCCATTTCGCCGTAGCGGGGGCAGTCTTGGCGAATGTACGTCCGAGTTGGGGTAAACGACACGACCGCTTTGATGGTGAACTGGCTTTTCTCCTGGTTCCACGCCTCGTCGTAGAACTTGTTGCCGAGGCGTTGCATCCGAGTGAAGATCGGCTGGAACTGGCCGCGATTATCGGCAAGGACGCCCACCACTGGTGTCATTTGGGTGGTGATGTTGATGAGTTTGTCGGTCTGATGGTCGAAGGCATCGGCCAGCGTGCCGACCGTGCCGAGACCAGCAGACACGAAATTGGACAACGCCGATCGCTTCTCGGCGAGGGTCTGCATCGGCTTTACCGCGCTACCAAGTGCGTCGAAAAGGTCGGGTGCGACGTCCCGCAAGCCGTTCGCGGCGTCGGTCAGGGCGGAAATCGTGGACGGGCCGGTATCGCTGGCAACCACGGTATTCAGTTGCGTCACAATCTCATTCAGGTCACGTCCAGCGTCGAGCATTCGGTCGCCGCGACCGTGTGTGGCCTCACCCAGGGTGGCCAGCATCCCGATACTGTCACCGGTGGGCTCACGGCCCACGGCGGTCAGCAGCTCGCGGACCTTGTTCAACGTGGTTTGGAATAGCACCGTCGGCATGCTCTGATCCGCGGGGATCACCGTGCCCGACCGCAATGGGGTCGAACCCTGTCCATTGCCCACCAGTTGCACCGACGACACCGCGAAGACGTTCGACGGCACCACCCGCGCGGTAACGGTGTTGGGGATACCACGGGCGTACTCGGGCATGAGGTTCATGTGGACGATGTTCGGCCGTCCAGTCCCGGCGGGAACGACATCGGTCACGAACCCCACCAGAACACCACGGAACTTGACGTCCGATTTGGCCGGCAGACCGTCGCCGACATTGACCAACTCGGCGCTGACCCGCACCAGTCTGTCCAGCTTGCCTTCGGATTTCGCGGTAAGCAGCGCGACGATGACGGCCGTGACCAGCACGAAGCACACGCCCGCTACGAATAGCTGACGGTTGGACGGGCTGCGAGAGTCGTAGTCGAAGGAGTTCGGCATCGCTACCCGCCGAACCTTGCGCCGCTGTCCACGCCCCACAGCGCCATGGTCAGAAACATGTTCACGATGATGATGACGGTGATGCTCGCGCGCATCGCCCGTCCCGCAGCCACGCCCACACCCTCAGGACCGCCGGACGCAAAGTATCCGTAATAGCATTGAATCGTCGATGCGACGAAGACGAAGACGACGGCTTTAACCGTCGCGTACAGCACATCTCGACCGCTGATGAACAACGAGAAATAGTGCAGGTATGTCCCGGCGGATTGACCTGAGGATATTCCGACCACGAGCTGAGCAGACAAGTAGGTCACCGCCAAGCACGCGACGAAAAGAGGAATAGCGGCAACGACGGATGCCGCGACCCGGGTGGTCACCAGATACGGGATGGGGTTGATCGCCATCGATTCGATGGCGTCGATTTCCTCGGCGATGCGCATGGCGCCCAGCTGTGCCGTGAAGCGACATCCCGCCTGAATGGCGAACGCGAGGCCAACCATGATCGGCGCGAGTTCGCGTGTAGACCCAAACGAGGAGATCAGACCGGTCGCCGGACCCAGGCCCAGCAGGTTCAACGCGTTGTAGCCTTCGACGGCGGTCAGCGCACCTGCGCTAACCCCCAACACCAACGCGACGCCAACCGTCCCGCCACCGACGACGATCGAACCGTTACCCCACGCGACGTCCGCCAGAATCCGGAGGAATTCTCGCCGGTACTGCCGCAGCATGATCGGGATCGACGTCACAACCCGGCCGAACAGATACATCATGTGGCCGGCTTTGGCCACCGTTCGGCCGACCGTACCCGCCGCTTCGACAACCGGGCCGGTGCCGCGGGGACGATACGTTGTGGTCGCCACGACTACAGACTCTGTCTCGGGAAGACGAGGATATAGAGCTGGCTCATCACGACATTGACCAGCATCAGCAGCAGTATTGCCTCGACCACCGCCGCGTTCACCGAGTTGGCCACCCCGGCCGGACCGCCGCGGGTGTCCAAGCCCTTGTGACAGCTGACAATCGCGACGATCGCCCCGAAGACCACCGACTTGACCAAAGCCAGTAACAGATCACCGACGGTGGCGAATGATGCGAACGTCGTTACGAACGAGCCCGGGGTGCCGTCCTGCATGTACACGTTGAACAGGTAGCCGGCGATGTACCCGACGCAACACGTCAACCCGGTCAAAGCGACCCCCACTACGATGACCGCGGCGAACCGGGGAACCACCAGCCGGCGGATCACCGAAACACCCATCACCTCCATCGCATCGACTTCTTCGCGCATCGTCCGCGCTCCCAGATCCGCACACACAGCCGAGCCAACCGCTGACGCGAGCAGGATCGCCGCCACCAACGGTGCGCCCTGGCGGATCACCACCATCCCGGTCGCCGCGCCCGACAACGAGGTGGCGCCGACCTGACCGGCAAGCAAGCTGAACTGAATGGATAGTGTGACGCCAATCGGAATTGTCACGAAAAGTGTGGGGACAAAGGCTGTCCCGGCCATGAAGGCGGCCTGCCGGACGAATTCTCCCATCCTGAATCGGCGGCTGAACAGGTCGACGAAGAAGTACTGCAGAGTGCGCACACCCAGCATCACCTGGCCGCCCACTGTGCCCAGCGACATCAACGGATGAGACCGTAGATACCGGCGGCCCCAATTGCTGATCTCCCCGACGGCCGAACGCTCCTCGACCGGCGGTCGCGGACCGTCAGAGACTGTCGACGATTCTCCGTGGGCCGCTGTGGAGCGTGCTATGGGCCGCGATGACCCCGCAGGCTCGCCCACATCCGTCTGGTCAGCATCGGCCTCACCGGCGTCAATGCCGATCGCGGATTGTCTCGCTGTATCGATCTCGTATCCCCGCTCTCGCCTCGGCCGGACCAGCGCAATGTGACGACAGTCACGGCTGATCGGTGCAAGTATTACCGCCAGTAACGTGATTATGCAAGTGGCTTGCGAAACCTAGGTAGCTGCGCGCAGACTGGACGTCCGACCTGCCTTCACCCGAGCGAGGAGAGATCGCCATGCCCGTCCGCTCAACCTCGACCCTGCGCCGGCTCAACCTCCGCCGGGCCATCGCGGGCGCGGAGCCCGGACCGACGGCAACGTCACCGGAATGCCGATAACCAACGGCCGCAACACATAACAGAGCTGGGCTTCGCATCGCCCCGAGGCCGTCGTTGAAGTAGGGGGTTCGAACCGTGCCGAGCGAAGACTTTCACCCCGACCTGCGACGGGTTGCCCGGTTCGCGCCGCGCCCACTGGTTTCCCGTCGGACCTTGCCGCTGTTGCGCGCGCTAGCGTTTTTGCACCTGCCTCGTCGGCGCGACGATGTGGAGGTAGTCACGTTCGCTGCCGGCGCCGGTGTCAGGCTGCACCGGCCGCTGGAGTCGGCCGCTACTGCTGGTGCCCTGCTGTGGATCCACGGCGGCGGGTACTTGCTCGGCAATGCACGGCAGGACGACGCGTTGTGCCGGCGATTCGCCCTGAAGCTGGGGATCACTGTCGGGTCGGTCGAGTACCGGCCCGCACCCGAGCATCCGTTTCCTGCTGCGCTCGAAGATTGCTACGCCGCCTTGCAGCGGCTGGTGGCACTGCCGGGCGTGGACCCTGCGCGGGTGGCGATCGGTGGCGCCAGCGCGGGTGGCGGCCTCGCCGCCGCATTGGCGCTGATGACCCGCGACCGCGGCGAAATCGACCCTGCCCTACAGCTTTTGGTCTATCCGATGCTCGACGACAGGACCGTGGCGAAGAGCCCATCGGACGCGCGGAATTACCGAGTGTGGACCGAGCGCAGCAATCGGTTCGGGTGGGCGGCGTACTTGGGGAATGCGAACCCCGACATCGCCGTCCCGGCGCGGAACACCGATCTGGCCGGCCTCCCGCCGGCATGGATCGGCGTTGGCACGCTCGACCTCTTCCACGACGAGAATCTGGCCTACGCCGAGCGGCTGAAGAAGGCCGGCGTGCCGTGCCGCGTGGAGGTGGTTACCGGCGCCTTCCACGGCTTCGACACGGTGGCTCCCGGCGCGCCGGTGTCGCAATCCTTCTTCGACAGCCAGTGCGCGAGCCTGCACGATGCTCTCACCGCAGGCAGCGCGGCCTAGTCACGGACCCGGATCGCTCAGGAAGCCGGCGGCGTGGCCGCCCATTGGGCGGGACCGATCGGCTGCGAGCTCGCGGTGGGGCTGCCCGGGATCACGTCACGATTCCGTTTCCCGGCCGCGAGATAATGGACGAGGCCCACGCCGATGACGACTACCGGCACATACATTCCGGCATAACGTTGCCACCATTCGCTGCCGTAGAAAGCGGCTCGCGGCCACATCATGTTCACACACGCCAGGACCCCGAAAAGAACGGCAGCAGCATTGATGTAGAGACCCCACCGCCCGAGACTGAAATGACCGGGCTGTGTCGACCAGTCTCCGCGGAGCCTGCTTCGGAGCGCGAGGGCGCTGACCGTCAGATAGCCCAGGTATATCAGAAAGGTGCCGGCACCGATGATTGCACTGAACACCCTCGGCACGGCGATGTTGATGAGCAAGGCGGTAAACCAGAGCACGGCAACGAGGAGCGTTGCCCAAATTGGGGTATGCCCGGAATGGGATACCCGTGACAGTTTCGTCGCCGCCCAGTATCGACCGTCGCGGGCCTGGGAGAAGATCATGCGTGCCACGAGGGCGTGGGCAGCCGTGGCGGCACACACGATGCAGATCAACACGACCAGCGAGAAGACCTTGCCGACCACGGGTCCTGCGAGCAGATTTACGACGTAGCTCAGCCCGTCTCCGATATGGGGATCGGTGAGATCGGGAATGGCCATTGGGACGAGAGCCACGATGAGAAAACACAATCCTCCGGCGACGCCGAGCGCTTTCAACATCGCCCGCGGACCATTGCGGCGCGGGTCCCGCGTTTCCTCGGCCAGCGATGTCGCTTCGTCCATTCCGAACAAAACGTAGAGCGGCAGAAACGCGGCAATGAGGAGACCTCCGACGGCTTGAGTGCCGCCTGCGGTGACGTCGATGCCATGGGCGAGGACCGACGGACCCCGCCGCACATGAGACATCAACACCACCAGCAGGAGCGCCACGCCGGCCAGCTCCGCGAACACTCCGATGTAGCTCAACAGCCGCAGAACGGACACCTTCATGACATTGACGGCCGTGGTCACCGCGAAGAGAAAGAGCGAAAGAAGCGCTGCGTTCGCGGCGTACAGGGGGTCCGTCGCCGCGACGACGTCCGAACCGAACAGTTGAAAGCGTGGCGAGAAAGCGGTCAAGGTTGCCTGCAGTCCAAGAGCAATGGTGGGGGCGACGATCAACCACGCCACCGTGTACACCCAGCCCGTCATCCAGCCAAGGAACTCGCCACCAATCCGTTTGGCCCACTGGTAGATAGACCCCGATATCGGGTATTTCGCGGCGAGTTCAGCGAACACCAGTGTCGTCATCAATTGTCCGAGGAATACGACGAGGACGAGCCACACGGCTGCCGGACCTGCGCTCGACCAACCGATACCGTAGGTGACCGAGGTTCCGACCAGGACCGATATCAACGCGAAGCCCGCCGCGAACGTCGCCGATTGGCCGAGTTTGCGTTTGAGCTGCGAGGTGTAGCCGAGCGATTGCAGATCCTCGTCGTCACGTGCAGCGAGGACCACGCTCGGGATCGGGGCTTTCACTTCTTGTCCGCATAGCTGATGTCGACGTTCGACCAGTTGAGTGGCCGGCGGTCTCCATGAATGGCGGATATCGGGTCTTCGTTGTCGTTGATGTAACCGATTACCGGATTCCCCATCTGATAGCCCATTAAGCGCAGCAAACCATCATCAAGGGTTTTCGCGACATCGAGGGGCGTCGAGAGGTATTGGTTCTCCTCCTGACGGACCCACCCGACGGCGTAGGTGATGTTGATCGCCTTTCGGACCCGATCCGCGGTGCGATTGGCGCCGCCCCCGTGATACAGCTTGCCGGTGTACATCAACACCGAGCCGCGTTCCATTTCGGCAGGCACCGTGTCCGCCGGGGTAAAGGTGTGGTGGTCGGACAACGTGTGGCTTCCCGGGACCACCCGGGTTGCGCCGATCTCATCGGTGTACTCGCTCATCGCCCACAAGGTGTTGCACTGGACGTCGTAGTCGCTCGGGAATTTGAAGCCGTCCCAAGCGAATTCGTCCCGGTGAATGACCTGTGCCGGTTGGCCGGGGTAGATGGAGATCACCTGTGTGAGATGAAGCTGATAGGTGTGGGCGTGGGACAGCACCTCACCGACAGCTCCCAGCACGAGGGGATGGGTGATGAGTTCGCGGGCGGCAGGGGAGCGCGCAACCAGGGCGCCGGTGCGCCGCGTTTGGCGCCCTGCGATGGCGTCGAGGCCAGTGCCGGTCGCCTCGATATAGGGATTGAGCTCGCGTTCGCACCGGTCCATGACGTCATCGGAGGCGAGCTTGTCGACGATGACGTAGCCGTCCTCGCGGAGCGCGGTCGCAATGTCTGACGGCGAGGTCGTTGCGGGCAAGTGATTTAGCTTGACGATTCTCATGGCGATCCTTCAGCGGCGGCGGCATGCGCGGCACACCAGTGGGCCACATATCAGACTGGAGTCTAGACTCTGGTCGTGTTCATCGTCGCTGCCGAAGCCCCGCCACGCAACCTGCAGGGCGTTAAATCTGCATTTCGCTTTAGGGTTGAGCGGACCGCGGGATGACCGGCGAGGGTAAGGGCAGCAGAGTGATGCGGCGAGTTCCACGGCAACAACGCAGCCGCGAAAAGGTGCAGCACATACTCGCGGTTGCGGGAGAACTCATGTCCGAGATCGGGTACGAAGCGTTTATCCTCAGCCCCACAAAGCTTTTCGACCGGGCGGCTGTCACTGGCGGTGCGTTCTACGCGTACTTCGAGAACCTCACCGACGTGGCTGACGCCCTAGCCGAACAGTCGATGGAGGAATGCCGACGGCTGGCCGATCAGTTCGGGGACACCCCGTTCGCGAGTCTTGACGCAGCGTGTGACTCGTTTCTCGAAACATTCAGCGCCTTCTACAGTCGCCCCGTGCCCTACGAGTTGTGGTGTCGTGGCTACATCTCAAGGGCAATGAAAGAACTCGATGGCGTCACCAATCAATACATCGCCGAGCGCTTTCGAACCGTCTTGAACGAGCAATTCGAACTCAATCTTTCCCAAGTGACCTGCATCGTTGCTGTCGAGATGTCCGATCATCTCTCGCGCTACGCATACCGCAACGGCGACGTAGACCTCGAGGCGAAGGACAAGGCGAAAACTGCGATGCGCGCTTTCCTGTCCGCGGAGTCATCCGGAGACGGTGGCTGCTAGCGGCCGGCAGCGGGGTGGTCCTTAGTCACCCGCCCGCAGGCCGGCGGCTACCCCGGCGGCGGTGGCCGAACCGGCTGCCAGCGCCCCGATTACTCGGTGCGCCTTGGGCAGGCCCCGGCCCACCACCATGGCCAGCGCGTCGACGAGGTCGGTGCCTGCGGCGACCAGATACCACCGGCGCTCGAATTCCGCGTCGCCCGACTGGTGGGCCCACACGATGCCGGCGCCCACCGCGATGTTTCGGGCCCCGAACCCGCGCGCGATGGCCACCGCCACCGGGTCGGGATCCTTGCCGGGGAACAACCGGCTTAGCAAGAACCCGGGCACCGTGATGATGACGGCGCCGAGGGCGGCCCGGGCCCAGCCCAGCCCGACTGCCATGGCCTGTTCGGAATCGGTTGCAGCGGTGGCGCGCTCACTTTGACCGAACTCCTGACCACCCCCCGGACTATCGGATGGCTCTGCTGCTAGCAACAGAGCCATCCCTGCAGCGAAGACAGCTGAAATTGACTGGGTGGCAGCCATCGCGGTCCCTCCCATCGAGTTCAACAGATCGGAACGGTACCCCGAAATTCGCACTGTTACAAGAGTTACTAGCATTAGCCATTGAATGGACCCGTTCCGATATACTCGTTCTCTGCCTTGTCTTTCGATGATCAGACTGAGCGCAAGCTGCCCTCGAACACCCAGCTCCTTCAGGAGGAAATGTGCCTCGAGAAGAATCCGTTGCCGATTGTGACGTGTTGATTCTCGGGGGAAGCATGGCCGGCATAGAGCTGGTCCATCAGCTGCGACGCATCCCGGCCGGGCGGGCCCTCAGGATCGTCGTGATCGACCGTCAGGCGGCACACGGGTACATCCCCTTGGCGCACGAGCGCCTCTGCCTGCGGCTGCCCATGTCGAAGAGCGAGCTGGCGACCGCGCAGCAAGTGGAGAACGCCGGATACCGGTACGTGCTCGGTGACGTAGTGGGAATGGACGTGCCAACGAAGACGGTCGAGCTCGCCTCGGGCGAACGGCTCAGTGGGCGATTTGTCGTAGTCGCGCTCGGGTCGGCACTGGCGGCGCCGCAGTGGCTACCGGGCCGCGAGCTCCTGCTGGGCTACAAGTTCGCCGGCGAGTTCGACGCGGCCCACGCGCATCTCGTCGCGTTGCTCGACAGCTCCCATGCGCAGATTCTGCAGGCCAACGGAACGCGGGGCCAGCCCTATGGCACTGACACGGTCGGCGAGCCTCGGCTCGTGGTCATCGGCGGTGGGATCAGCGGGGTCGAACTGGCGGGCGAGTTGGCCCGCTTGGCGCGGGTCCGACCACCGGGATGGCGGGCGCCCGCGGTGACCCTCATCCACAGCGGAACGCGGCTGCTTCCATTCCTATCCGAACGGGCAGGTCGTCGAGCAGGACACCTCCTACAACAGCAGCACGTCGACGTACTCTTGCGGACGCGTGCGGTCCAGGTCGCGCGTGCAGCGGTGACGGTGGACGGACCCGACGGCGCGAAGGAGATACCCTGCGATGGGACGTACTGGGCGGGCGGGCTGCAACCGGCGGAGGTGATCGCGGACCTCGATCTGCCGCGCACGCCGACCGGCTGGCTGGCTGTCGGTCCTACGTTCCAGTGCTTTCCTGCGCCGTCGAGCCAGCCCGACATCTTTGCGTTCGGGGACGCGGTTCGTGTGGTCGACGGAACCAGCGAGTGGCCGACGGTACAACGGGCGTCTGAGTGTTCACCGCAGGCCAAAGTCGTTGCGCGCAACATCATGCTGCTGGCAGCGGAGCCACCTCACTATCCCAACGGGGCACCACCGCTTGCGTCCTACCGCCTGCACAACCGAGCCCCTTACGGGGTCAACATCGGCGGGGCGGCGTTGCTCGTGATCGGGCGGTTGGTGCTCAATGCGCCAAGATTCAACACCTGGGTACGCCGGTCACTGGTCATGCCGTGGTATCTACGGCGCCACCGAGTCCAGTGAAGGCCATCCTCCATTTCCAGTTCCGCCGGGCTCCTGAAATAGTGCACGACCGTGGTGGGGGCCGGCGAGCGGTCCGCCAAAATGTGGCTGGCAGCAACGATTTCCAGCACGGGCACTTCGGCCACGGGCCAGCGCGTGGTCGAACTGGTGCAGCCGCACAGGGCCTGCCCAGGCGCCTTCGATGGTGAGGTCACTGACCTCTGTACGGCTCCACAGATGCGTGGCTTGCCGAGTTTCTTCGGATGCGCTGAAATTTCGCGCCCGCTGGCGCGTTGTCGAGATACATGCCGAGGGCGAATTCGCCGGCCTCACCGTCGTGCTCACTTCGTAGGCACCAGCGGCTGGTGGACCTTGGTGGCGGGCCGGTTAGCCGTGGCCGAATGCGTTGTGCAGCGGCGGGAGGTCGCCGAGGGTGATCTCGATGACGTCGCCGGGAACGAGGTAGCGTCCGCTGACGAACCCGACACCCGCGGGCGTACCGGTGGAGATGACATCGCCGGGCCGAAGTTCGATGCTGGCGGTGATTGTTTCGATCAACGTCGGCACGTCGAATATGAGGTCCCCGAGGGTGGCCTGCTGTCGCAGTTCGCCGTTGACCGATGTGGTCACTGCGAGGTCGGCGTGCTGAGCGCCAATCAAGATTCCGGGTCCGAGTGGCTTGAACCCTGGGAAGCGTTTGGAGGACAGCACGCGGTCCATGTCGCCCTGCGCGGCGCCGGCTTTCTGCACGTCGCGCGCGCTCACGTCGTTGACCGGTGTCAACCCTGCAACGTAGGACCAGGCGTCGGCCGCGGGGACCTGGTGGGCAGATCGAGATATGACCACCCCGATTTCACCTTCGTAGTCCACCTGACTGGGTGCCGACGGTGGTACCGCAATGACGTCACCGCTGGCGATCACCGCGT
>NZ_JACHGP010000007.1 GCF_014202335.1 Mycobacterium sp. AZCC_0083
CGCCACCATGTCCCCGACCGCGACCAACCGGGCCGCCGACGCACACGCCTCCGCGCGCGCCGCCGAGCACATCCGTTGCATCAGCAGAACGGCCGGATCGGATCCTTCGAACACGTGTTCGAGTCTACTTCCAAGTTACGACCCGCGCCACCGGGGTTAGCCAGTTCCCCTTAAGTCAATCGCCGGAGAACCATCAGATTGTCCCGCCAGACGAATGGATTGCCGTCCGGATCGACCCCGTCCCTGTCGATGACCTCGACGCGCGCCCGTTCCCATTTCGCGGCAGGCAGATCCAGCTCGGCGAGCACCTCCTCGGCGCTGGGGAACGGATGGTCGTGCGGGATCTTCTTCGAGAACGGCGGGGGCGCGGCATGGTCGACGATGACGAGCAGCCCGCCAGATACCACCGCACTCGCGGCATTGCGCAGCACCTGGGTCCGCTCCAACCTGACGGTGGAGTGCAGGAACTGCGCGGAGGCTAGGTCGAAGCTGCCCGCAGGAAAGCTGTCCGAGAGGTCGTGATGCTGAAAGTCGATGCGGTCCAACACCCCTCGCGACTTAGCTTCCGCACTGGCGCGGGCCAGTGCGGTCTCGGAGACGTCGACCGCCACCACGTGCCAGCCCTTCTCGGCCAGCCAGACGGCGTCTCCGCCCTCGCCGCAGCCGAGGTCGAGCGCCCGGCCGGGCGGAATGTCGGCCACCACCACGGCCAATTGCACGTTGACCCGGCCGCTCCAGATGCGCTCACGCTCGCCGTAGTGCCCCTCCCAGTACTCCTGAGCGCTTCCGTCCGATTCATGCGTGTGCATTTACGTGCTCCTTCTCTGTCGAATTCTTGGTTGGCCATGCTGGGACGGGCAGTCCGAAGTCGTCGGCGAGCAGACTCTGCACGGCGGCCGTCGCCGCCATCGAACCCGCCGCGACGGCGCCTGCCACTTGCGGTATCGCAGCGCTAAGATCTCCAGCGGCGAACACTCCGGGCACCGACGTGCGG
Organism: Mycobacterium sp. AZCC_0083; assembly: GCF_014202335.1. Classification (GTDB taxonomy): domain Bacteria; phylum Actinomycetota; class Actinomycetes; order Mycobacteriales; family Mycobacteriaceae; genus Mycobacterium. Next base: position 995 of record NZ_JACHGP010000007.1, read on the forward strand.
TGGAACGGATCGACCTCGATGCCATCGACGACGACCGGGTTGGGAGCCAAGACGGCGACACCGAGTCGGGCCGCGAGCGTCGAACGCTGACGAAGGGATGCGCCCACCAGCACGCCTCGGCGCGCGAGCGGCGGACCGTCGGCGAACTCGATGGTCGCCAATTCGCCTGATTTCGAGACGAATTCGGCGATCTTGCGTTCGTCGACTGTCACGCCCGCGGCGCTCAGCTGTGCCCGGTGATCAGGGTCGAGTCCCGGTTCGCCGTTGGTGAGCACCACGACGTCGTCGGTCCAGCCACGCAGCATCAATGCCATGTGCACTGCCCGGTCCCCCTGAGCCAGCACCGCAAGCGGCTGATCACGTGCCTCCCAGCCGTGGCAGAACGGGCAGTGGAAGGCCGATCTGCCCCACAGTTCGGCGAGGCCGGTTATCGGCGGTGCCTCGTAGTGCATGCCAGTCGCCAACAGCACGCGCCGCGTGCGGACGCGGCTGCCATCGGCCAGTTCGAGGACGAAGGAGCCGCCATCCGAGATGCCCGTCGTCACCGCGCCGCGCTGAACCTCGACCGTCGGATAGGCGGCCAGTTCCGCACGTCCTGCTGCGTACAGCTCCGCAGGCGGCCGTCCGTCGTGGCCGAGCAAGCCGCCGATGCCGTGCGCAGCCAGATTGCTCTGCTCACCCTCGTCGACCAGCAGCGTTCGTCGCCTCGACCGGCCGAGCACCAATGCCGCGCTCAGACCGGCGGCGCCGCCTCCGACGACGACGCAGTCCCATTCGATGTCCATGAAGTCGAGCTTGCCCGCGCCGGGTCGTCAGTGCCAAGCTGTTTTGCCATGCAGGCAAATCACTCGCACAACGACGACGTCGATCTACGGGTGCGCCGACGACTGCGGGAGTTGCGCACGCAGCTCGGCCTGACCCTGGACGAGGTCGCCACCCGCGCCGACATCGACGTGTCGACGTTGAGCCGGCTCGAGTCGGGCAAGCGTCGCCTGGCTTTGGATCACCTGCCACGCCTCGCCGCCGCACTGTCGGTGAGCACCGACGAGCTGCTCAAGGCTCGGGAGGCGGAAGATCCGCGGGTGCGGGGCGGTTCGCACACCCGTCACCTCGTCACCTACTGGCCGTTGACCCGCAATGGGCCGGCAGGTGGCCTGCACGCGTTCAAGATCCGGGTAAGCGCCCGCCGCCGGACTCCGCCCGACGAACTGCCCGTGCACGACGGCCAGGACTGGATGTACGTCCTCTCAGGACAGATGCGGCTCATCCTCGGCGAGCGCGACTTCACCATCAAACCCGGTGAGGCGGTGGAGTTCTCGACGTGGACGCCGCACTGGTTCGGCGCCGTGGACGGGCCCATCGAGGCCATCGCGTTGTTCGGCCCGCACGGCGAGCGGATGCACGTTCTCGACTGACTACAGGTAAGCGGTCTGGTTCACCAATCGCACCGAGGACCCGCCGTCCGGGTAGAACTCGGCGATCGACAGCGAGGCCAGGTCGAGGTGCAGGCGGTACAGGATGCCCTCCCCCGCGTCCAGCGCCAGCCGCAGAATCGTCTTGATCGGCGTCACGTGCGACACCACCAAGACGGTCGCGTCCCTATGATCGGCGATGATCCGGTCGAGCGCACGCCGAACCCGGTGTGCGACAGCGTCGAAGCTCTCACCGTCGGGCGGCGGTTGTGAGGTGTCGCGCAGCCATCGGGTGTGCAGTTCGGGGTCGCGTTTGGCGGCCTCGCCGAACGTCAAACCCTCCCACGACCCGAAGTCGGTCTCGATCAGATCGTCGTCGACGGTGACGTCGAGGCCAAGTGCCTTGGCCGCGGCCGTCGCGGTGTCGTAGGCCCGCTGCAGCGGAGAACTGATCACCGCCGAAATGCCGCCCTGCCGGGCGAGATACGCGGCCGCGGCATCGGCCTGGTGACGGCCGAGTTCGGTAAGGGCCGGATTGCCCCTGCCGGAATAGCGGCGGTCGACGGACAGCGCGGTCTGCCCGTGACGCAGCAACATGAACCGGGTCGGCGCCCCGCGCGCACCGGTCCATCCGGCCGGGGAGGACTGTGCGGCAACGGGTTTGAGTGACTCTGCAGGCTCCGACACCGCGGCGGGATCCGCTGCAGCGTCCATCGCCTCATTGGCCAGCCGATCGGCGTGCGAGTTCTTGGCACGCGGAATCCACGCGTAGGTGACCCGATCGAACAGGGCCGCAACGTCCTTGGCACGTTGGTTCAGCGGGATCAGGTCGGGGTGCTTGACCCGCCACCGGCCGGTCATCTGCTCGACGACCAGCTTGGAGTCCATCGAGACCGCCACCTCGGTGGCGCCGGCCCGTGCGGCCGCCTCGAGACCGGCGATGAGCCCGCGATACTCGGCGACGTTGTTGGTGGCCCGCCCGATCGATTGCTTGCTCTCGGCCAGCACCGTCTGACGGTCGGCCGAGAACACCACGGCGCCGTAACCGGCGGGGCCGGGATTGCCCCGCGACCCGCCGTCGGCCTCGATCAGCACCTTCACTTCGCGAAGCCCTCGAACCGCAGCAGGATGGCACCGCATTCCGGGCAGCGCAGCACTTCGTCCAGTGGTGCGGCAGTGATCCGCTGCATCTCGCCGCGGTCGATCTCGATCCGGCAGGCACCGCACCGGCGGCCCTGCAGCAGCCCAGCCCCCGGCCCGCCGTGGCCGCGCTGGCGTTCGTAGAGCGCGACCAAATCGGCGTCGAGCGTGACGGTCACCCCACTGCGGCGTCCCGCGAGGTGGTGCCGGGATCCGTCGATCGTCACCAGAGCGTCGTCGCGTGCGGCGCGGGCGATGGAGAGCTGGTCGGCGAGTTCGTCGATCTTGCCCAACCGCTCGGCCTGGTCGTTCTGCAGCTCTTCGCGACGTTCCATGATCTCGAGGAGGGAGTCCTCAAGGCTCGACTGGCGACGCTGCAGGGTCTCCAGTTCGTGCTGCAGCTCGCCGAGTTGCTTGGGGTTGACGCCACCGGAGTCGAGCATCGAGCGGTCCCGGTCCTCGCGCTGCCGGACGCCGTCGATCTCAGCTTCGAACTTGCTCACCTCGGCTTCGATGTCCTCCAAGGCGAGGTTTACCGCGGCCAGTCCGTCGTTCGCGGTGCGGTGTTCGGACTCGACCGCGTCGAGGCTCTGCTGCTCGGCGAGGTTCTTGGCCCGGTGCTCCAGCCTGCCGACCTCGGCGTCGATCTCGGCCAGCTCGATCAGCGAACGTTGTTGCGCGACTTCTGCCTTCATACTTCTCTCTCGACGTTCCATGGATCGGTGCGGACCGAACTGACCCGCACCGGAAGTGCGTCACCGAAATGGCCGGCCAGCACTGCGGCGGCCTGTGCGCACCACGGGTACTCGCTGGCCCAATGCGCGACGTCGACAAGCGCGACGCCGGACCTGCGCAGGTGCTCATCGGCCGGATGATGACGCAGGTCGGCGGTCAAGTAGGCCTGCACCCCGGCGGTCGCGACGACGTCGAGCAACGAATCGCCCGCGCCGCCACACACTGCCACCCGCGACACCAGTCCGTCGGGGTCACCGGCGGCCCGAACTCCCCAGGAGGTCGCAGGGAGCGCTGCGGCGACCCGGGCGACGAAGGCCGACAACGGTTCCGGCTCGGGCAGCGAGCAGATCCGGCCGATTCCGGTGTCAGTCGGCAGTGGCGCGAGCGTGAACACGTCGAACGCCGGCTCCTCGTAGGGGTGTGCGGCGCGCATCGCGGCAAGGACTGCGGCGCGTGCGCTCGCGGGAGCGATGGCCTCGATCCGTTCCTCGGCCACCTGCTCGACCGAGCCCACGCTGCCGATCGTCGGGGATGCACCCTCGTGTGGGAGGAACTGCCCGTTGCCCGAGACGGTCCAACTGCAGTGCGAGTAGTTCCCCATCTGGCCCGCTCCCGCAGCGAAGATGGCTGCGCGCACCTTGGCGGCGTTCTCGGCGGGAACGAAGATCACCCACTTGTCGAGACGGCTCGGCTCGGCGGCGGGCGCCAGCACGCTCCCGATGTTCAGGCCGAGGGTCGAGGCCAGCGCGTCGGAAACCCCCGGTGAGGCGGCGTCGGCGTTGGTGTGGGCGGTGAACAGCGCGCTGCCCCGGCGGATCAGCCCGTGCAGAAGGGCGCCCTTGGCCGTGTCTGCCGCCACCGTGTCGACGCCGCGCAGGAGCAGCGGATGGTGCGCCAGCAGCAAGCCTCCGTCACCCACCTCGGCGGCCACCTCGGTGGTCGCATCGACGGCGACGGTCACCGACTCGACGGGCTCCGTCGGGTCGCCGCAGACCAGGCCGACGGAATCCCAGTCCTGAGCGAGCCCGGGCGGGTACGCGTCGTCGAGCACTTCGATGACGTCGCCGAGCCGCACGCTCACTGCATCGCCCTTGCCACATGACGACAGTAGTGCGCGGATGAGCGGGCCAGGCACGGGGACGACCGGACACATCGGGGACAATGCAGGGGTGAGCGCTCAGTTGGTGATCTTCGACCTCGACGGGACCCTGACCGATTCCGCCCTGGGAATCGTGTCGAGCTTCCGTCATGCGCTCGGCGAGATCGGCGCACCCGTTCCCGACGGCGACCTCGCGGGGCGCATCGTCGGACCGCCGATGCACCTCACGCTCGAATCCATGGGGCTCGGCGATCGGGCCGACGAGGCGATTGCCGCCTACCGCGCCGACTACACCACCCGCGGCTGGTCGATGAACAGCGTCTTCGACGGCATTCCCGCGCTGCTTGACGACCTGCGCGCGGCGGGCGTGCGGCTGGCCGTTGCCACCTCCAAGGCCGAGCCCACCGCAAGGAGGATCATCGAGCACTTCGGGCTTGACGGGCACTTCGAGGTGATCGCGGGTGCCACCGTCGACGGCACGCGCTCGTCGAAGGCCGACGTGCTTGGCCACGCGCTGGCCCAGCTGGGGCCACTGCCCGAGCGGGTGGTCATGGTCGGCGACCGCAGACACGACGTCGAGGGCGCCACGGCCCACGGCATCGACACCGTGGTGGTGGAGTGGGGTTATGGCGCGGGCGATTTCGACGCCGTCGACGGGGTCGGGTACCGGCACGTGTCGTCCGTCGCCGACCTCCGCGAGGTGCTCGGTGTCTGACCACTCCGGCGAACTGCACGTGACGTTCATCTGTTCGGGCAACATCTGCCGGTCGCCGATGGCGGAGAAGATGTTCGCCCACCAGATCGACGAGCGCGGCCTGACCGGCGTGGTCCGGGTGACGAGCGCAGGCACCGGCGGCTGGCATGCCGGTGACTCGGCCGACGAACGTGCCGGTCACGTGCTTCGCGAGCACGGTTATCCGGCCGCCCACGAAGCCGCGCAGATCGCCGAGGACCACCTGGCGGCCGATCTGGTGATCGCGATGGGCCGCAACCACGTGCGGATCCTGCGCGACCTGGGCGTGCCACCGGAACGGCTCCGCATGCTGCGCTCCTTCGACCCGCGTTCCGGCGCACATCCGCACGACGTCGAGGACCCGTACTACGGGACGCATGACGACTTCGAGGACGTGTTCACGGTCATCGCGGCCTCGCTGCCTGGGTTGCACGATTGGGTCGACGAGCGGCTCGCCGACCGGGGAATGGCCGTCTAATGGGCAGATTCGCGTTTCTCTTCAAGCCCCAGTGGCTGGCGCTCTACGTCGTGGTGATCGCCTTCGCCTACCTGTGCTTCACCGTGCTGGCGCCGTGGCAGCTCGGCAAGAACACCAAGACGTCCCGCGAGAACGGCCAGATCTCGTACTCGCTGTCGGCCGATCCGGTGCCTGTCACCGACTTCCTGCCGCATCAGGATTCGGCAGCGCCGAACGATGCGTGGCGCCGGGTCACCGCGACCGGCAGGTATCACCCGGACGCCCAGGTGCTGGCCCGGCTTCGGGTGGTCGAGAGCGAGCAGGCGTTCGAGGTGCTGGTGCCGTTCACCGTCGACGGCGGGCCGACCGTGCTGGTGGACCGCGGTTACGTGCGACCCATACCGGGTTCGAATGCACCTGAGATGGCTCCGCTGCCGCAGGGGCCCGTGACGATCACCGCACGGCTGCGCGATTCCGAAGGCGTCGTCGACGGCAAGGAACCGTTCCGCCAGAACGGGGCCCAGCAGGTGTACTCCATCAACACCGCCCAGATCTCCGCGCTGACCGGCATGCCGTTGGCCGGCTCATATCTGCAGCTGGTCGCCGATCAGCCCGGCGGCCTCGGCGAGATCCCGTTGCCTCACCTGGATGCCGGTCCGTTCCTGTCCTACGGCATCCAATGGATCGTGTTCGGCATCGTCGCACCGATCGGGGTTGGCTACTTCGTCCTCGCCGAGGTTCGGCAGCGCCGCCGCGAGAAGGCCGCAGCCGCTTCTCCCCCTACCGGAAAACCCCTCACCCCAGACGAGAAGCTCGCCGACCGCTACGGCAGGCGGAGCTGACCCCGACCGCGCACACCGCCGCGAGCAGCTGAACCGCCCGCGAAAGCCGCACCGAGGCGTGCAGATCGGCAGCCGCCGGAACCCGACCGTCACCGAGCGTCGGCCGGATCTCGAGGCGGTGCGCGTACTGCGTCGGCCCACCCAAGCGAACACCCAGCGCACCTGCGAAGGCAGCTTCCGCCACCCCTGCATTGGGGCTGGGGTGCTTGGCCGCGTCACGACGCCAGGCGGCCAGCGCCCGCCGCGGCGAGCCGCCCGTAACCGGTGCGCACGCCGCCACCAGCAGACCCGTCACCCTGGCCGGCAGGTAGTTCATCACGTCGTCCAATCGTGCTGCAGCCCAACCAAACCGGCTGTAGCGCGGCGAGCGGTGCCCGATCATCGCATCGAGCGTGTTGACGCCGCGATAGACGAGGAGCCCCGTGACTCCGCCGAGCGCACCCCAGCACAGCGGCGCCACGGCGGCATCGGAGGTGTTCTCCGCCACCGACTCGAGGGCGGCGCGGGTCAGCCCCGCGACGTCGAGTGCCGCGGGGTCGCGCCCGCACAGCGACGGCAGTAGGTCGCGTGCCCCGTCGACGTCATCGCCGTCCACCATCCGGGCCATGTCGGCGCCGGTACTGGCCAGCGACGTGCCGCCGAGTGCGACGAACGTCGCCGCGGCGGTGAGCACGGCGGTCCACCCGGCACCCCGCCGCGCCGCAGCCCGGTCCGCGGCGATACCCGACACCGCCAGCACGCCGATCAGGACGCCGGTGTGCGCGACACCCGCAGCACGCCGATCGGAGTAGGTGAGCCGTTCGAGGGCGGCTGCGCCACGCCCGAACACCGCGACAGGATGACCACGGCGGGGGTCGCCCAGCAGCAGGTCGGCCACGTACCCAAGCGCGAGACCTGCCGCCCGGCCGCGACATGTCGGCACAAACACTCCGGCAGCGTCTCACGAGGTGGTGTACTCGACGCCATGAGGCTGGGGCCCCCGCGACGGCCTACCCGTGTGGTGCACCTGCTCAATCCTGCGGCGGTGCTGTTGCCCGCGGCGAACGTGATCATGCAGCTCGCGGCGCCTGCCGTTGGCTACGGCGTTGTGGAGAGCCCGGTGGACAGCGGCAACGTCTACGTACATCCGTTCAAGCGGGCTCGCACCACCGGCACCTACCTCGCGGCGGCGACGCTTGGCACCGACGACGACCGGGCGCTGATCCGCTCCGAAGTCGACAGGGTGCACGCGCTGGTGCGGTCGAACGCGTCGAGTCCGGTGTCCTACAACGCCTTCGACCCCAAACTGCAGCTGTGGGTGGCGGCCTGCCTGTACCGCTATTACGTCGACATGCACGAGTCGCTCTACGGACCGCTCGACGACGAGGCCGCCGACGCGATCTATCTGGACGCCCGCACGCTCGGCACCACACTGCAGGTGCGCGAGGCGATGTGGCCGACCGACCGCGCCGCGTTCGACGAGTTCTGGAAGCGCTCGGTGGATCGGCTGCGGATCGATCCGCCGGTCCGCGAGCACCTCCGTGGGGTCGCCGCGTTGGTGTTTCTGCCTGCGCCGCTTCGACTAGCAGCGGGACCATTCAATCTGTTCGCGACGACGGGCTTCCTTCCTGCCGAGTTCCGGGAGCACATGGGGTTGTCGTGGACGGCGGGCCAGCAGCGCCGGTTCGAGTGGCTACTGAGCGGTCTGCGTGTCGCCGACCGGGTGATCCCCCGCGATCTGTGGATCTTCGGGTACCGGCTCTACCTGTGGGACATGCGGTCACGCGCCCGCCGTGGCAGACCGGTGGTCTGACCGCGCTTTCCTCGGCTCGTCGGCCGAAGGCTTGGACGCGTGCTTGGGCGTGTCGGTCGCCTCGGAAACCCGTTGCCGCTGGGGCTGCTTCGCGCCGGGCGCCGTCGGCGGATTGGCCAGGTCGACCGAACGCAGCTGGTCGACCACCGTGGTCGGAATCGCTGCGGGCGACGACGGCGCGACCGACGACGCGACGGCCATGGTGGCCTGCGCCGCCTGAGGCATGGCAAGCGCCATCCGGGCCATCGTCGGTGTAGTGGCAGGCGACGTCGCGAGGTCCCGAACGATGTAGGCCGCCGGCTTCCACGTCCCGTCATCGCGGATCAAGCCCAACGTGTCTTCGGGATTGGTGCTGCCGGTCTGGTCGTCTTCGAGGGTGTAGACGAACGCGGGCCCGGTGTAGTTCAGCGTGCGCCACGTCGTCAGCATGTCCTGGAGGTACGCCGCCTGCTGCGCGTCACCGGCGACCGACGTCGGCTCGCCGTATTCGCTTGCCCAGATCGTCTTTCCGGTGTCGCCGTTGGCGACCATCAGGTCGCGAATGTCGGCGAGCTGGTTGATCGGCGAGTCCGGATAAATGCCACCTGCGGAGAAGGGCGTCGTGTACTGGTACGGGTGGAACGACAGGGCGTCGAAGTATCCCTGCGCCCCGCTCTGATACATCTCGTCGACGAACGTCACCGGGTTCAAGGTGTAGTTCTCGTAGGTGACCGTCGAACCAACGACGCCGCCGATCACCGTCGCAGCCGGGTCGGCTGCCTTGATCGCCGGATAGGCGGCCTTGAGGAGCTGTGTATAGCCGGCCGGGTCCGGTTGCGGCCCGTAGTACGGTGCGGCGTTGGGCTCGTTCCAGATCTCGTAGGCGCCCACCTTGCCCGCATAGCGCTGGGCAGCAAGACCGGCGAACGTGCCGAAGTCCGCAGGCGACGCAGGATGCCCGTAGACCCCGGGAGCACTGGGATCGTTGGCCCAACCTGGCGTGGTGGTGATGACGGCGAGGACGCCCATTCCTCGCGCGTCCGCGGCATTGATCATGTAGTCGGACTGCGACCAGTTGTAGTAGCCGGGAACGGGATTGATGCCCGCCCATGGGATGCCGATCCGAATCGTGTTGACGCCCATCGCCTGCATCTGGTCGAGCACGGCGTCGACCTCGGCGGGCGACGCAAAGTACAGATCGGAATCGGCAATGCCGATCGTCGTGTTCGATTCGTCGATCGCGGCCATCGCCGCGACGTCGATCGTCACTGGCCGCAACCCCGGCAACAGCGTCGTCGCACCGACCGCGGATACCGCAACGGTCGTCATTCCGGCGATCACGATTCTGGTTAAGGGCGCCCGACGTCCATGCGCCACATGACATGTCTTCATGGCAGAGCTATTCCGGGCCGAGTTCAATTCCAATCGCGGTGACCAACTAGAACATGGGTTTGAGCTGCATATTTACCTTTCATCCGAAAGAAATCGCAATTATTTATTACGCGCATCAGCAATTTCAGCAAAGGTAGTATTGGCTTGTCTAAGTTGCGATGAAGTACCGCTGATCGCTCCGAACCACTTTGCTGGACGAACTGGCCATACCGACTCCGCGAATCGGGCAAAGCGCGAGGCCGATGACGGGATGCGGCCGGTAACCGCTCGGCGAACGACTGCTAGCCCTTGCACTCGCAAACACACGGGCCCCGATCCGTGAACGAAACCTTGGCCGGCTGCGTATTTAAGTAGTCTCAGCTGATCGACCAGTGAGGAACCCCATGACGACCGTCTCGGCACTGAACCACGTCGCCGTCACCGTGCGCGACATCGACGTCAGCGGCCCGTGGTACCAGGCCGTGATCGGCGCCGAGCCGTTGCTCGACGAACACACCGCCGCCGGTTTCCGTCATCTGGTGTGGGCGCTCGACAACGGCACCCTGTTCGGCATCCACCAACACGACCGCGCTGCCGGGGACGGGGGATTCAGCGAGTTCTCGGTCGGACTCGACCACGTCGGCTTCGGGTGCGCGAACCGCGCCGAACTAGAGGAGTGGAAAGCCCGTCTCGACGAGCTCGGCATCACCAACGACGGCATCATCGACGAGCACTACGGCTCGGGGCTGAGCTTCCGCGACCCCGACGGCATCGCGTTGGAGTTCTTCGCCCCGCCTGCGTGACGCCGACGGTCTCGCCCATGGTTCGGCGTGCTGAGGCGCTCCCGCACCTCAGCACGCCGATTGGTGAGTCAGGCGACGACGCCGCGGGTCAGCGGCTCGATCCCTCGCTCGACCTTCTTGGCTGTGCTCCGCACCTTCACGGCCCACACGATCTCCGTGGTCCCAATGACGACGAGCCATACGCCGGCGACGATCGACAGCACCACGATGGAGCTGATCGGCGAAGCGAACATCACCACGCCGGCGATCATGGTCAGGACTCCCATGAAGATGTACCAACCACGTTCGGGCAATTCCTTGAAGCTGATCGCCAATGCGGTCTCGGTGACACCTCGGAACATGAACCCGACTCCGATCCACAAGGCCAGCAGCCATACGGCGGCGACGCCGTCGTTGAAGTCGCGGAAAGCGAACACGCCCAAGGCTATTGACAGTGCGCCGCTGATGAACAGCAGAACCCGGCTCGCTGCTGGCGAATGGGTCGTGAACGCACCAATGACCTGTGCGATGCCTGACGCCAACAGGTAGACGACGAACAGGATTCCAGCAGCGACGATCGATTGGCCGGGCCAGACGAGCACCGCGGCCCCCACGACGAGGGTCAGTACCCCTAGCGAGAGCACCGACTTCCACAGGTTGCGAACTACGGACGGGGTTTCGAAGGTGGTCATGATCAGCGCCCCTGTCCCATGGGTTGGTCAGCCTCGCCACGGGCGAGCTCCGCACGCACCACAGCCCACTCCGCGGCATCGAGGCAGTAGGCCGCGAGGCTCACGGCAACCACCGCGTCGTCCTCGGCGGCCTCGGCGGCCCCCTCGGCGTTCGCTTCCTTCGTCTCGGCCTGCCAGTCGGCGAAGTCAGCCTGAATGGCGCTGGTGGTTTCCGACCACCAACCCCGGGTGGTGTCCTTCGCCTGGGTGGCGGCACCCTCCAACTCGGTCTTCGACTGTTCGATGGCCTTCTCGAGCTCCTCGCGACGTGACTGCAGCGCCGCGCGGTTCCTTTCCTGCACGGCCGCCGCCGAGTCCTCGACTCTCTTGACCCGACCAGCAAGATCGATAAGGGCGTCTGACAAATTTCGCATGTGCTTCTCCTTCGGTGTGGCATCGGAAGTGTTTTCCGACAACGGTTTTCATTGGATGTGGCCACAAAGCAGTTAGCTGAACTCGGTTCCCGCTCGACGGCTACGGCCAGCAATAGCGCGCTGGGCGCGTTGCGCATTCCGGCTTGCGAGGCGTCAGGCGAACCCCATTCATCGTGATATTGGCGGGGACAGCCTTAAGATCGGTTGGTGGTAGCGAGGGCCAACGCGCTCGGTGACTACCTCCGTGCGCGGCGCGAACAGATCTGTCCCGAAGACGTCGGGTTGGTTACCGGTGCGCGACGCCGTGTGGCGGGTTTGCGCCGCGCAGAGGTGGCGACGCTCGCCGGTATCAGCTCCGCCTATTACCTGCGCCTCGAGCAGGGCCAGGACACCCATCCGTCCGGACAGGTCGTGGAAGCACTCGCGCGAGCCCTGCGGCTCGACCTCAAGGCGACGGAGTACTTGCAGCGGCTCGCGAACGCGACGGACAGACGTCGGCCTCAGCCCGCTGAAGACACCGTGGCTGAATCGCTGTGCCAACTGATCGACCAGTTGCCGGTACCTGTGTCCGTGGGCAACAGGTACTTCGATATGTTGGCATCCAATCGATGCGCTCGCGCTCTGTCACCCGGACTGGAGCCGGGAGAAAATCTGCTGTACTGGATCTTCCTCGCCCCCGCTGCCCGAGATCTCTACATCGATTGGGACCGCGTCACCGACATAGCGGTGAGCGAGTTCCGCGAAGGCGCGGGCACCGATCTCGGCGATCCTCGATTGCGTACGACGATTGACGAACTATCGGCTCAGAGTCCACGTTTCCGTGAGCTGTGGGCGCGCGCGGACGTGGGCTACCGGCCAGGCCCGATGCACATCCGCCACCCGCAGCTCGGCGTCCTTCATCTCCTTCGGACCAGGCTCGGGGTGCCTCACTCGGATGGACAGCACATGCTGGTTTATCACGCCGAGCCCGGCAGCGAGTCAGCCCAAGCTCTAGAGGCACTTCGGCGAAGTAGCCAATAGCCTCTGCCGAAAGACGTTGCGGCAGAAGGCTCTAGGTCGGGCGAAAAGTCAGGGCGACGCCGTTCATGCAATAGCGCAGGCCGGTCGGTTGGGGACCGTCGTCGAAGACATGCCCGAGATGGCTGCCGCACCGGCGGCACAGCACCTCGGTGCGCGACATCCCCAGACTGTCGTCCTTGCGTTCGAGGACGGCGCCATCCATCGCCTTGAAAAAGCTTGGCCACCCGGTGCCGCTGTCGAACTTCGTCGTCGACGAAAAGTCATCGAGCGCGCAGCCCGCACATCCGAAGACACCAGCACGGTGCTCGTCGTTGAGGGGGCTGCTGAACGGATTCTCGGTGCCCGCTGCGCGAAGCACGTCGTATTGCGTCGGGGTCAACAGCTTCAGCCACTCCGCATCGGTATGGGTGACCTCGAAGGTCTCGGTCGACTTGTTCGGCGCGTCGGCGCCGGCGAGAGCACGCGGTGAGCCGCACCCTGCCACCGCGCCGAGGAGCACGGTCCCACACAACATGTTGCGGCGGGTCAGCAGTCGTGACTGAAGTGGTGGCAGGGCAGTCATAGTTCGACCGTAGGCCTGATTCGTTCTGGAGCGGTCATGAGCGGTCTTACCGATTCGTGACAGCCGCGCGCAGTCACGCGACAACGCCAATCCGAGGAGGAGACTCGAAAGGGTGATACGCAGCAAGTGGATTGGGCTCGCGATCGGGCTGTGCCTGGTGGTCGGTGCCGCCTTTCTGTTCACCGGTGGTCGGCTCACCATTCCGACCGTCAGTGCTGCCAGCGAGTCGATCGCCGTCCCCACACCCGAGGTCGACGAGCCTGCGGCGACCGGGGTCACCAGCGAGACGGCAGTCCTTGCGGGCGGCTGCTTCTGGGGTGTGCAGGGCGTCTTCCAACACGTCAATGGGGTCACCAAGGCGGAATCCGGCTATACCGGCGGCGACGCGCAGACCGCGAACTACGCGACGGTCAGCACCGGCACCACCGGCCACGCGGAGTCCGTACGCATCACCTATGACCCTCACCAGGTGAGCTTTGGTGAACTCTTGCGGATCTACTTCTCGGTGGTGCAGGACCCCACCGAGCTCAACCGTCAGGGTCCCGATAGTGGCACTCAGTACCGATCGGCGATCTTCGCACAGGATCAAACCCAGCAGCGCGTTGCGGAGTCGTACATCGCCCAGCTGAACAAGGCGTCGGTGTTTCCCGGACCGATCGTCACGACGGTGTCGCCGAAGGCAGAGTTCTTCCCCGCCGAGGCATACCACCAGGACTTCTTGAACTCGAACCCGACGTATCCGTACATCGAGATCAACGACATGCCAAAGGTCAACGGCCTCAAGCAGTTCTTCGCCGACCAATATCGCGATCAGCCCGTGCTGGTGCTCGCCGACGGGCGGTGACTGCATCGACCTGGAGATTTGATGGTGGGCGCGGACGGTATCGAACCGCCGACCGCTGGTGTGTAAAGGGACCGGAACTTGTGGACCTGTGTTCGATGGCGTCCAATACGTCGAGGTCAACGCCCTATCACGTGTCCGGCTGATGCCGTTGTGTCTACGGTGTTCGGGCCTGTCTTGGGACACTGACGAACGGGCGTTCGAGGCCACCGGGTCGTTATCCCAACAGGGGCCGTCGCCCCTTCCGTCAATCGTCGGCCAGCCAAGGCGAGCCGTCGCGCAGGATGCTCTCCTCGCCACCGGCGTTTCGCTTGGTAACCGACCATGTTTCACCTTGAAGAAGCGTGGGGTCGAGGGGAATCCGTTCGTGGTACTGGTTACCGTCGTCGTCCTGATATTCGAAGACGATCTCAGTCTCTCGGGGAATGCCGTCGATGTTTTGCCGGTAACCAGCCTCGTCGCGCTCGTCGCCGAGTACGTAGAACTCGTTTCGCGCGGTGTAACCGGGCGACCAAACGCCGATTGGTTTCGAGTAGCGGTGGCGAACGAACGGGATGACGCTGCCCTGCCCATCCGGTGTGTGATCGTGGGTAGGCAGTGGCGGATCGAAGCTCACCCGCACGCTACGAGCGAACGATTTCCCGACGTTGGAAACAACCAACATTGCGGTCGCTCCGTCCGAAGGACGAAGCGTGGCAACCATCATCGGACGAGTAGTTCGTTGAGTGGCCTCTTTATTGTGGCGCAGTGATCGGATCGCTGTCGTTCCCGTGACGACTGCCACGCCTGCTGCACTGACGGCAGCAGCTGAAGCAACACGCGCGGTCGTCCACCAGTGCCAAAAATCCCAAAGCCACCCCATTGTCGGCCTCCCTGCCTCGACCCTATTGCACGACTTTGCATCGCCTACATCGCGACTGGCCATCAAGACCCGGGGAGTGACCGCCACGCCCACCCGCCAATGCGGGTCCACGTGAGCACCGGGTGATAGCCGCCGCTGATCCATAGGTGTGTTGCGGCGAAATCGTCTGGTATCGCGTAGTCGGGCACATAGCCGCTCGGTGAGAGCAACTGGCTGAACAGGTCGAAACTCGGCCCGTAGAGGTGCACGCCGACCGCAAGGTGCCGTTCGGTGACGCCCTGGTGATCGCACAGCTTGCTCAGCTTCGAGACGATCCCCACGTCGGCCAGCATCCGATCTAGGTCGTGGTCCAGATTCTCGTCTTGGGGAAAGCCCGCCCTCGGCGGCAGGCGCACGGCCACGGTGCCGGGAGCAGACAATGCGCTCGGCGACAGGCCCAGCCCCGTCGACAAGAACCACTGAACGTCCGCGCTGAATTCGCTTGCCGGTAGCCGCACCGTGTCATCGACGCCGTGGCGGTCACACGCGGCAACGACGGACGGCAGCCGCTTTCGCAGCTGGTCGAGTTTCGTGCCGAGTTCGACGCTGACCGCCCATCCGCGCGGACTATCGACGGTGATCGTTTCGCCGTCGTCGTTCAGCTTGGATTGCAGCGCCGCCGCTCGACCGTCTTGGTAGGTGGTCATTTCGACGGCCCCGGTCGTCCCCTCGGACGACGTGAACACGTAATCGACCGCCCGAGGGCGTCCGTCGCGGTCGAACTGTTCCAGCTCGACGCCGCGTAGAAGCTCGACGACCCCGCGCAAATACCTCTCGGACTGGCGTTCGTCGCTCACCGATGCACCGTAGCGAACGGCTCGGCGTCGACCGCTCGGTCAGCGAACCCGGTCTCCACCACCCTGATTGGCCGAGAGCGGTTGAGCGCCCTCGCGTTGGCCGCCACCTCTGCGTCGGCCTCGTCCGCGAGCCCGACGTAGGCGCGGGCTGCGTCGTGCAGGCGCAGCAGTGCCCCGGCCTTGGCCCAGAAGCCGCCGGGGACGCGCTTGGTGACGCGGCTCCACAGCACTAGGTCGCCGTCGCCGGTCTCGTCGAGTACGGCAAGCTCGGCCATGATGGCCGAATCGATCTCGGCGTCGGTAACGCGCCGAATGCGCCAGTAGGCCAACATAGCCCGACATTGAGCGATGCCCGGATCGGAGTCGGGCACGTCCTGCCTCTTGAGTACGGCGAGCGCCGAAGACCAGCTGATGGGCGGTCGCTCGCCTGGATCTAACGTCTGCTCCATGTGCACAGCGTGGCAGACGAAAGCTACGGCGATACGGTGAAACGCCGTATGTCCGTCAGATCGCCCTCATGGGTGAATGCGTGTCCCCCAACGGAATTCGACGTCGGTTAGGGGTTGTACCTAAGCGCCTCGATCAAGATCGACCGCAGCAGCACAGATGGCGATCAGCCAATGCCGGTGATATCGGCGAGCGTTCGATTCCATCTGCTGTTTGGGGTGACGTCGGCTTGTCGGTCGATGACGTTGCTCGACGCGATGATGTGCGGATTGCGGTCCATGTCCAAGTACTTGGTCCAGTCGGGATCGCTGGACAGCATGTAGACCTCCGGGGTAGACCCGTCGGCGAGGCGCAGCCGTTCCCGGGGTAGCCAAGCGTCTCCGGAGAAGACAACGACTAGCGGCACGATTATGAAAGCGAACAGCATCACCGCGGCCGTAAGCGTGCTCAACAGGCTGATCAGGCCGGTCTTCCGTTTTCTCCCAAGGGCGGCCAGGAGTAACCCGGCCAAGATGAAGAGGTTGATCACCATGTGGCGCATTGGCATTGCCCACCACACGGCGACGAACCCGATAAGGAAGATCGCTAGCGCCGTGGATTGGCTGCGCTTAGCATCCTCGCGCTTCTCAGTCTTGACCGGCTCGTCTGCGCTCTTCGCGGCCTTGGCTTTCATGATGGCGTTGAGGACCGCGAAGAAGAACGCCCACCAGAGGAATGTGGCACCCAGCGGCAGCACGGTGCCGAGGATGACGGCTTTGATATCGAGGTTCGACACCAGCGCACGCAGACGGTTCGCGTCGCCTCTCGCGAAGACCATGAGCCGTAGCGCGGCGTAGATGACTGGAATGATCACGGTGAGCACGACCGCTTGGTCAACACGGATCCGCTCGGCGCCCCCCGGCTGAGTCATGCGCCACAGCATGACACGGACTCGTTGCCGTCCTCCACGAAGCGGCACACCAGGTTGTCCTCTCGGTGCAGCTCCGAGGTGTGTTGTACGAATCGTTCGCTAGCGAGCCGTCAAGGGTCGTATGGTTTGCTGCGAGGAAAGCTTCTACCGGGCGCAACGCGCGAGAGCAAGGGGATTGGCCGTGAAGATGAAAGTAGCTGCGCTGATGACGGCCTTCGTCGCGATCGGTGTGGGCCTTGCCGCACCGGCCTCCGCGGGATGCGAGACGCAGGCATTCGCGAAGTACTGCGACGGGCCGATCAGGCCGGATGGCTCCTGGGATCGGTGCATGGAGGCGTTCGGTACGGTGAATGCCTTCGGTCAGGTGCTCATACCGACGGTGTCGCGGTGCTACCCCTATGACCCGGCCAGTCCGCCGATGACCCCACTGGGGCAGCCACAGGATCACGTCTACCCGTGACGACGAGTGCCGTTGACACCGCCACCACTTCAGGCCGGGACTGATGATCTCCGCTCTCACCGGGCGCGAACGAACCAACGACGACGGTTGTCGTCGGTACATGCCGCTGCACTTCACATTTGACACCCGCAACTACCTTCTGGACTCCGAGGACGAAGAGAGCAATTGGGAGCCAGACACCCGAGATCAGTCGCGGCGTAATCGGAGGCTGGTCACGGTCGGGCTGGTGAATGAGTTCGGGGCGGCGGCCTTTGACGCGAAGTTCTACGACTATCGGGCCATCGGGGTCGCGCCGATGAGCGTCGTCGCTCTGCACAACGTGTTTCTGGCCCAGATTCGGACGTCGTTCGTCGCAGGCGCGTACTACCCGGCGTTGGTGGGAGCCAGCGCGCTCGGCGAACGGATGCTCAATCAGCTAGTCATCGTGCTGCGTGGCGACTATCGGGACCACCCGGCAACGACCTCCGACATTGCGAGTTGGAAGTCGTTCACCAAGTGGTCCCACTGCACAGACGCCTTGGCGGGATGGGGCGTGCTGTCGGACAAGCTCGTTGACGATTTCACTCAGCTGGGGAAACTCCGTCATCGCGCCGTGCACTACAACCCGGGGCTGGACAACACCGACGCCCGCGAGGCCGCGATCAGCGCCGTTCGACTGTTGCAGGGCATCATTCAAGCGCTGTTCCCACCTCTCGGTGGCCCGCCCAAGTTCATCAAGGGCACCACTGGCCACACATATCTGAGTTCGGAAGCCGAGAGACAACCGGTGATCAAGCGTTTCTATCTACCGGCCAGCGTTCTCGTCTCGCCCCGCTTCGAGATGCGCCCGATGCAGCTAGAAGACGGACGCGCGTGGTTCGACGTGTACGACGATGGCGAGTATCAGACCCGCTATCCGACGTTGAGTGACGCCGAGTTCGCCGAGCACTGCAACGACATCACGCGATTCTGGCCGGAACAGGGAGCGTGACCGGCGCCCTCATCGATCTCCGAGCCGCCGCCGCATCCACTCGGGCGGCCCGTGCCTCTCGCGCGCACGACGCGCAGTGTCGAGAGGGCTGGCGAGGCGTCGTTGTTCCCGGTGAGTGCACTCGAAGATTGGCCAGAAATGGACGAAGGGCGGTCAAGTTGACCGCCCTTCGTCTTCCGATCAGTCGGGAGTTCTACCGCTGAACTGCGGCCCCATGTGGTGGAGCCGAGGGGATTCGAACCCGTGTTGCTCGATTAACTCCAGTGTACCAAGTGCCGTAGTTCCCAACCGGAGGCCGATTTTTCGGGTTACGACAACCGCGCGCTCGTTGGGACACACTTGGGACACTGAGCGTCTGACGGGCACCCTGCACCGGCGCCCAACAGCTGGCGTGAACGATGTTGACCTCAACAAACAATGGTGGGCGCGGACGGTATCGAACCGCCGACCGCTGGTGTGTAAAACCAGAGCTCTACCACTGAGCTACGCGCCCGTGCTCGGGCAGGCTACACGCCGACGGCGGGCGACGGGAAATCCGTCAGCCGACCGTCAGCGCGGCGAGCGCATCAGTCCACAACGCCTGATTGCGCGCCTCGCCCGGCCCCTTCATCTCGGCGAACCGGATCACCCCGGTC
The DNA here is from genome assembly GCF_014202335.1 of Mycobacterium sp. AZCC_0083. Lineage (GTDB taxonomy): Bacteria > Actinomycetota > Actinomycetes > Mycobacteriales > Mycobacteriaceae > Mycobacterium. Next base: position 19,985 of record NZ_JACHGP010000007.1, read on the forward strand.
CGATCGACGACGAACGTGCCACGGTTGGCGAAACCGGTGTGATCGTTGAACACGCCGTAGGCCTTGGCAACCGCGCCGTGTGGCCAGAAGTCGGAGAGCACGGGGAACGTGAAACCGCTCTGCGTGGCCCAGACCTTGTGCGTTGGCGGCGGTCCCACCGAGATCGCCAGTGTCACGGTGTCGTCGTTGACGTACCTCGACAGGTTGTCGTTGATTTCGTCGAGTTCGCCCTGACATATGCCGGTGAATGCGAGCGGGAAGAACACCAACAGCGCGTTCCTGCCACGCAGCGCACTCAGCGTGACCGACTGCCCGTTCTGGTCCTTCAACGTGAAATCGGGTGCCTCACGCCCGGCGTTGATCACCGCGACCGGCAGCCTTCGACTTCGGTTGAACCAGACGACTGGCGATCCAGTCGCCGAGGTTCGCCGACGACGTTTGCATCAACCCCGCGGTGGGCGCCGACTCGGCGATCTCCGCTGGCTGTACGTGTCCCGGCTTGCCGGTCTTGGGTGTGATCACCCAGATGACGCCGTCCTCCGCTAGTGGGGTGATGGCGTCCATCAGCCGATCGACGAGGTCACCATCGTCATCGCGCCACCAAAGCAGCACGACATCAACGACCTCGTCCGCGTCTTCGTCGAGTAACTCGCTGCCACACGTGTCCTCGATGTCGACACGGATGTCGTCGTCGGTGTCCTCGTCCCAGCCCAGTTCCTGGACAACCTGATCCTTCTCGATGCCCAAACTGCGGGCGTAGTTCGGCGAGTCCGCCGCAACCACCGTGTCCTCCTTCAGCCTTCAACCTGCAATTCTGCTCGGCCTATAGTCGCACGCCGTTGGCGAATAGCTAACGCCTGGCACGCTGGTTGGTCAGTATGCGGCATCGCACAGGTTCAGCGCGACGGTCTTCGAGTCGTTCAACTTGCCGATCGCCGCATTGAAATCGTCCATCGAGGCATTCCCCGCAATGGCCGCCGCAAGCGCCCTGGCTGCGTCGACCCACCCGTTGAGCGCGTCCGTGAGCTCGGGCGACAGCGGTGCGGACAGGCTGCCCGATACCAGGTCAGCGGTGTGGTTCAGTGCGTCGTTCGCAGGTCCTGCCGTTGCTCCGATGTCGGGGGTGTTCTTGTTGTAGGCGTCGACGTACTTGTTCACCGCGTCGATTGCGTCCACGCTGCTCGAGCTCAGGGCCTCGCACGAGGTGTGCACCGCCTTGTTCGACACCGACGCCTGATGCTCGGACTCCTGCGCGCTGGAACTGGCGGACGATTCTGCGGCCGATGCCGAAACCGACGCCTGGTAGACCGGCGCGTCGGCGCGATCGATCGTCGCGTTGCCCTGGGTGACGCTGGTGCAGCCGACCACGATCATGGCGAAAACGCCGAGGCCGCCCATGGCCAAACCACTCGCGCGCAGCCGGCCCATGCGCTGCCGACGACCCATCACGGTCTCCAGACGTTACCGGTTCCACCCTGTGATCGCCGGTTCATGTCGACTTGTCAACCCCGGCGGTGCACTTGCGGCACGATAGGAGCACGATGGACACGTTCAGGAACGGGGCCACGAGCACCCGTGTCCACCAACCGAGGAGCGGCAGTTGACCACCGAGTTCGCGCGCCAAGACCTGGCCCAAAACTCCAGCACCGCAAGCGAACCCGACCGGGTTCGAGTGATCCGTGAGGGCGTTGCGTCGTACCTTCCCGACATCGACCCCGAAGAGACGACCGAATGGCTCGAGTCGTTCGACGAGCTACTCGAACGGTCGGGGCCGGCCAGGGCGCGCTACCTGATGCTGCGTCTTCTCGAGCGATCCAGCGAACAGCGAGTAGCGATCCCCGCACTCACGTCGACCGATTACGTCAACACGATTCCCACCGAACTCGAGCCGTGGTTTCCTGGCGACGAGGACGTCGAGCGCCGCTACCGCGCCTGGATCCGGTGGAACGCAGCCATCATGGTGCACCGCGCACAACGCCCGGGAGTCGGTGTGGGAGGCCACATCTCGACATACGCCTCGTCGGCGGCGCTGTACGAGGTCGGCTTCAACCACTTCTTCCGCGGCAAGTCGCACCCCGGCGGCGGCGACCAGATCTTCATCCAGGGTCACGCCTCCCCCGGCATCTACGCACGCGCGTTTCTCGAGGGCCGGCTAACCGCAGACCAGCTCGACGGGTTCCGCCAGGAGCACAGTCACCCGGGCGGCGGCCTGCCCTCCTACCCGCACCCGCGTCTGATGCCGGACTTCTGGGAGTTCCCCACGGTGTCGATGGGCCTTGGCCCGATGAACGCGATCTACCAGGCCCGGTTCAACCACTATCTGCACGACCGGGGCATCAAGGACACCTCCGATCAGCACGTCTGGGCATTCCTCGGCGACGGTGAGACCGACGAGCCGGAGAGCCGCGGTCTGGCGCACGTGGCCGCCCTCGAGGGCCTGGACAACCTCACCTTCGTGATCAACTGCAACCTGCAGCGCCTCGACGGCCCGGTGCGTGGCAACGGCAAGATCATCCAGGAGCTGGAGTCGTTCTTCCGCGGCGCAGGCTGGAACGTCATCAAGGTGGTCTGGGGCCGCGAGTGGGACGCGCTGCTGCACGCGGACCGCGACGGTGCGCTGGTGAACCTGATGAACACCACACCCGACGGTGACTTCCAGACCTACAAGGCCAACGACGGCGGTTACGTCCGCGACCACTTCTTCGGTCGCGACCCGCGCACCAAGGCTCTCGTCGAGCCGATGACCGACGCCGAGATCTGGAACCTCAAGCGCGGCGGCCACGACTACCGCAAGGTGTACGCCGCCTACCGCGCCGCGATGGAGCACAAGGGCCAGCCGACGGTGATCCTGGCTCACACCATCAAGGGCTACACGCTTGGCAAGCACTTCGAGGGTCGCAACGCCACGCACCAGATGAAGAAGCTTGCGCTGCAAGACCTCAAGGACTTCCGGGAAGCCCAGCGGATACCGATCTCCGACGCTCAGCTCGAGGAGAACCCGTACCTGCCGCCGTACTACCACCCGGGACCCGACGCCCCGGAGATCCGCTACATGCTGGACCGGCGGCGCACCCTCGGCGGTTTCCTTCCGGATCGTCGGACCAAGACGAAGGTGCTGGCGCTGCCGAGCCGCGATGTCTACAAGGCGCTCAAGAAGGGGTCGGGCAATCAGGAAGTCGCGACCACCATGGCGACCGTGCGGACGTTCAAGGAACTGTTGCGCGACAAGGTGATCGGGCCCCGGTTGGTGCCGATCATCCCCGACGAGGCCCGCACGTTCGGCATGGACTCTTGGTTCCCGAGCCTCAAGATCTACAACCGCAACGGCCAGCTGTACACCGCCGTGGACGCCGAGCTGATGCTCGCGTACAAGGAGAGCGAGATCGGCCAGATCCTGCACGAGGGCATCAACGAGGCCGGGTCGACGGCGTCGTTCACCGCGGTGGGCACCTCCTACGCCACCCACAACGAGCCGATGATCCCGATCTACATCTTCTATTCGATGTTCGGGTTCCAGCGCACCGGTGACGGCTTCTGGGCCGCCGCCGACCAGATGGCCCGTGGATTCGTGCTCGGCGCGACGGCAGGCCGGACGACGCTGACCGGCGAAGGTCTGCAACACGCGGACGGACACTCGCTGCTGCTGGCGTCGACGAATCCGGCGGTGGTCGCCTACGACCCGGCGTTCGCCTACGAGATCGCCTACATCGTGGAGAGCGGGCTGTCGCGGATGTTCGGCGAGGACCCGGAGAACGTGTACTTCTACATCACGATCTACAACGAGCCCTACGCTCAACCCGCCGAGCCGGAGAACTTCGACCCCGAGGGCGTGCTTCGCGGCATCTACCGGTACCGCATCTCCAAGGAGAAGCGCACCAGCGTGGCGCAGATCCTGGCGTCCGGCGTCGCGATGCCCGAGGCTCTGCGTGCGGCCGACATGCTGGCTGCCGAGTGGGACGTGGCCGCCGACGTCTGGTCGGTGACGAGCTGGGGTGAACTCAACCGCGACGGCGTCGCCGTCGACAAGGACCTGTTGCGCCATCCGGAACGTCCCGCCGCCGTCCCGTACGTCACGAAGGCGCTCGGCGACACCGCCGGTCCCGTGGTGGCGGTGTCGGACTGGATGCGTGCCGTTCCCGAGCTGATCCGGCCGTGGGTGCCCAACACGTACGTAACGCTTGGGACGGACGGCTTCGGGTTCTCCGACACCCGGCCCGCCGCGCGGCGGTACTTCAACACGGACGCCGAGTCCGTGGTCGTCGCGGTGCTCGAGGCACTGGCACGTGACGGTGAGATCGATCCGTCGGTCGCGGTCGCCGCCGCACGGCAGTACAAGATCGACGACGTGATGGCGGCTGGAGTGTCGTTCAAGGACACCGGGAGCGCATAGCCCAGAGCTTTGGAGGAATCCGCCAGAAAAGTGGCGTAGCTTTTAGGCGTGACTGACAACCGGTACGTGCCACCGGCGTCGACCCTCGAGGTGCTCGAGACGGTCCCCGAGTCGGTCCTGCGCGGGCTGAAGCAGTACTCGGGAAAACTGGCGACCGGGGCGGTGCACGCCCTGCAGGAGCGACTGCCCTTCTTCGCCGACCTCGAGGCGTCGCAGCGCGCCAGCGTGCACCTGGTCGTGCAGACCGCAGTGGTGAACTTCGTCGAGTGGATGCGCGATCCGCAGAGCAACGTCAGCTACACCGCGAAGGCCTTCGAGGCGGTACCACAGGAGTTGACCCGTCGCATCGCGCTGCGCCAGACCGTCGAGATGGTGCGCGTCACCATGGAGTTCTTCGAGGAAGCCGTGCCGCTCCTCGCCCGCAGCGACGAGAAGCAGGTCATGGCGCTCACCGCGGGGATCCTGCGCTACAGCAGGGACCTGGCCTTCGCCGCGGCCACCGCGTACGCCGACGCCGCCGAGTCGCGCGGCGCGTGGGACACCCGGATGGAGGCCAACGTCGTCGACGCCGTGGTCCGTGGTGATGTCGGACCCGAATTGCAGTCGCAGGCAGCCACATTGAACTGGGACGCCACCGCCCCCGCGACGGTCATCGTGGGATTGCCACAGCCCGGACGGGCGGACATGGCCGGCGATGACGTGCACGCGATCGCGGCGCGCAACGGCCGCGCCGCGCTGTCCGACGTGCACGGCACCTGGCTGGTGGCGATCGTGTCGGGCCCGCTGTCCCCGACCGACCGCACCCTCGGCGAATTGCTCAAGGTGTTCGCCGACGGACCGGTCGTCGTCGGACCGACCGCGCCCACGCTGAGCGCGGCACACCACAGCGCCACGGAGGCGATCGCTGGCATGAACGCCGTCGCCGGTTGGAGCGGAGCGCCGCGGCCAGTAGCTGCCCGCGAGCTACTTCCAGAACGCGCACTCCTTGGCGACGCGACGGCTCTCGCTGCGCTCGACACGGAGGTCATGCGCCCCCTCGCAGACGCCGGGCCGGCACTCGCCGAGACATTGGACGCCTACCTGGACTCGGGGGGCGCGATCGAGGCCTGCGCGCGCGCCTTGTTCGTTCATCCAAACACCGTTCGCTACCGCCTCAAACGGATCGGCGACTTCACCGGACGCGATCCGACCCTGCCGCGTGATGCCTACGTTCTGCGGGTGGCGTCCACCGTCGGCCGTCTCAATCGTCAGACGACCTATGCAAGCACGACAAATGCGGTTGTGGCTCAGCTAACACCCCCCGTTGACGTGCCTGGGGACGAGTCACCTGGGCCGACAGGTCGCGATGAGGTATCGGTGTAGTCCCAACACATGCCGTTTTGTGGAGACCCCACAAAAACATAAGACGAGGTTCATAATCTCTTACACCGCACAAAACCGTCTTCACAGTGTTCTCTTAGACATATGCTCGCATTGCTCGCTCCCGGACAGGGATCGCAGACCCCTGGCATGCTCGCCTCCTGGCTAGAGCTGCCGGGCGCTGCCGATCGTTTGGCCACGTGGTCGGACATCAGCGGCCTCGACCTCGCCCGTCTCGGTACCACCGCGACCGCCGAGGAGATCACCGACACGGCAGTGACCCAACCGCTGGTTGTTGCCGCGACGCTGCTGGCACACGAGGAGCTGACCAAGCGCGGCCTGCTCTCCGGCGTCGACACCGTGGTGGCCGGCCACTCCGTCGGTGAGATCGCGGCCTATGCGATCGCAGGCCTCATCTCGGCCGACGACGCCGTAGCGCTGGCCTCCACCCGCGGCGCAGAGATGGCCAAGGCCTGCGCCGTCGAGCCGACCGGCATGTCCGCGGTGCTCGGTGGAGACGAAACCGAGGTGCTCGCCCGCCTGGAGGAACTCGACCTGGTGGCCGCCAATCGGAACGCGGCGGGCCAGATCGTGGCCGCAGGCGCGCTGTCGGCACTCGACAAGCTGGCCGAGGATCCACCCGCCAAGGCCCGGGTCCGTCAGCTGGCCACCGCAGGGGCGTTCCACACCAGGTACATGGCCTCTGCACTGGACGCCTACTCCGCGGCCGCCAACGGCGTCACCGCCTCGGATTCCCCGCTGCCCACCGTCACGCTGCTCTCCAACGCCGACGGCCAGCCGGTAGCGTCGGGTCCGGATGCGATGACCAAGCTGGTCGCGCAGCTGACCCGGCCGGTGCGCTGGGATCTGTGCACCGAGTCGATCCGCCAACGCGAAGTGACTGCGATCGTCGAGTTCCCGCCCGCGGGCACGCTCGTCGGAATCGCCAAACGAGAACTTCGGGGAGTGCCGACGCACGCCGTCAAGACCCCTGCAGACCTGGATGGACTCGCCGAGCTCTGACCAGTACAACCGCACGACAACCGTCAATAAGGCACTCCAACGAGGGAGTGCCGGACCACGAAGAAATAGAAAAGGGAGCCACAGTGGGCGCCAGCCAGCAGGAAATCATCACCGGTCTCGCCGAGATCATCGAAGAGGTCACCGGCATCGAGCCGTCCGAGGTGACCCCCGAGAAGTCGTTCGTCGACGACCTGGACATCGACTCGCTGTCGATGGTTGAGATCGCAGTGCAGACCGAGGACAAGTACGGCGTGAAGATCCCGGACGAGGACCTCGCCGGACTGCGCACCGTCGGTGACGTCGTTGCCTACATCCAGAAGCTCGAGGAAGAGAACCCCGAAGCCGCCGAGGCGCTGCGCGAGAAGTTCGCGAAGTGACCAGGCCTTCCACTGCTAACGGCGGTTTCCCCAACGTCGTCGTGACCGCCGTCACGGCGACCACTTCGATTGCCCCGGACATCGAGAGCACGTGGAAGGGTCTGCTGGCAGGCGAAAGTGGCATCCGCGTCCTCGAAGACGACTTCGTAAGCAAGTGGGATCTTCAGGTCAAGATCGGGGGGCACCTCAAGGAGCCCCTCGATCCCCTGATGTCCCGGCTGGAGCACCGACGTATGTCGTATGTCCAGCGGATGTCGAAGTACCTCGGCAATCAACTGTGGGAGTCCGCGGGCAAGCCCGACGTCGATCCCGATCGTTTCTCGGTCGTGATCGGCACCGGGCTCGGCGGCGGCGAGAAGATCGTCGAGATGTATGACGCCATGAACGAGGGCGGGCCCCGCAAGGTGTCCCCGCTCGCCGTTCAGATGGTCATGCCGAACGGCGCCGCCGCCGTGGTCGGCCTCGAGCTCGGAGCGCGCGCCGGGGTCATCACCCCGGTGTCGGCCTGTTCTTCGGGCTCCGAGGGCATCGCCCACGCGTGGCGACAGCTCGTCATGGGTGATGCCGACATCGCCGTCTGCGGCGGCGTCGAGGGCACCATCGAGGCACTGCCCATCGCGGCGTTCTCGATGATGCGCGCGATGTCGACCCGCAACGACGATCCGGAAGCAGCTTCGCGTCCATTCGACAAGGACCGGGACGGCTTCGTGTTCGGCGAGGCAGGCGCGCTCATGATCATCGAGACCGAGGAGCACGCCAAGGCGCGTGGCGCCAAGCCACTTGCACGTCTTCTCGGCGCAGGCATCTCGTCCGACGCGTACCACATGGTGGCGCCGGCACCGGACGGCCTGCGCGCCGGAGCCGCGATGAAGCGGGCGATGGAGACGGCGGGGCTGTCCCCCAAGGACATCAACCACGTCAACGCGCACGCGACCTCCACGTCGATCGGTGACGTGGCGGAGGCGAACGCCATCAGGAACGCAGGCGTCGAGCACGCGGCGGTCTACGCGCCGAAGTCTGCGCTGGGCCACTCCATCGGTGCCGTTGGCGCCCTTGAGTCGATCCTGACGGTCCTGGCTCTGCGCGACGGCGTCATCCCGCCGACGCTCAACTACGAGACGCCCGACCCCGAGATCGATCTCGATGTCGTTGCAGGTGAGCCTCGATATGGCGAGTACCAGTACGCCCTCAACAATTCGTTCGGCTTCGGTGGACACAATGTCGCCCTGGCCTTCGGGCGGTACTGACCCGCAGGTCGCTGGGGTACACGGAGAGGAACGTTCGGGGTCGTAATGGCAAGGTCGACAAGTGCATTGACAACCGGATTGACGACGGGGAACGGCTTCCCGAACGTCGTCGTCACCGGTTTTGCCATGACGACTGCCCTTGCGACCGACGCCGACGGCACCTGGAAACGGCTGCTCGACGGTGAGAGCGGGATCCGCACGCTCGAGGATGACTTCGTCGAGCTGTACGACCTGCCCGTGCGCATCGGCGGACATCTGCTCGAGGACTTCGAGAGTGAGCTGACGCCGGCCGAACTCGGTCGACTGTCCTATCTGCAGAGGATGGCGACCGTCGTCGGCCGGCGGGCGTGGCTGGATGCGGGCTCACCAGACGTCGACACCAGGCGTCTGATGGTGTCGATAGGCACCGGCATGGGCAGCGGCGAGGAACTTCTGTACGCCTACGACGCCATGCGGACGAAGGGCGTCAACGCCGTGTCCCCGCTTGCCGTGCAGACGTACATGCCCAACTCGGCTGCGGCGGCGGTCGGCCTCGAGCGCAACGCCAAGGCAGGCGTCGTCACCCCGGTGTCGGCGTGCGCGTCCGGCAGCGAGGCCATCGGTCACGCGTGGCGCAACATCGTGCTTGGCGAGGCCGACATCGCGATCTGCGGTGGGGTGGAGACCAAGATCGAGGCGGTGCCGATCGTCGGATTCGCACAGATGCGGATCGTGCTGTCCACCACCAACGAAGACCCGGCGGGCGCCTGCCGCCCTTTTGACACGGACCGCAACGGCTTCGTCTTCGGCGAGGCGGGTGCGCTCATGGTCATCGAGACCGAGGATCACGCCAAGGCGCGCGGCGCCAACATCGTGGCGCGTCTGATGGGCGCGGGTGTCACCTCGGACGGGTACCACATCGTGGCGCCCGACCCGACCGGTGATCAGGCTGGGCACGCGATCAGCCGCGCGATCCAGCTCGCCGGGCTCAGCCCGACGGACATCGACCACGTCAACGCGCACGCAACCGGAACCTCGGTCGGCGACGTGGCAGAGGGCAAGGCCATCAACAACGCCCTCGGCGCCCACAGGCCGGCGGTCTACGCGCCGAAGTCGGCACTCGGCCACTCCGTCGGAGCAGTCGGAGCGGTGGAGTCCATCCTGACCGTGATGGCGTTGCGGGACGGAGTCGTCCCGCCCACGCTGAACCTTCGCAACCTCGATCCGGAGATCGATCTGGACGTGGTCGCCGGGGAACCGCGACAGGGTAACTACGAGTACGCAATCAACAATTCGTTTGGATTCGGCGGGCACAACGTAGCGCTCGCCTTCGGGAAGTACTGAGTGTCCGTCGGCAGCCAAAGCCCGACGAGCACAGGAGGTTTCAATGACGATCATGGCCCCAGACACGGCAGCCGAGTCGCTCGACCCACGTGATCCACTGCTCCGCCTGAATACGTTCTTCGACGACGGCAGCGTCGAACTGCTGCACGAGCGCGACCGCTCGGGCGTGCTCGCCGCTGCGGGCACCGTCAACGGCGTACGCACCATCGCGTTCTGCACCGACGGCACCGTCATGGGTGGCGCGATGGGCATCGACGGGTGCAAGCACATCGTGCTCGCCTATGACACCGCCATCGAGGAGCAGAGCCCGATCATCGGCATCTGGCACTCCGGCGGCGCCCGGCTGGCCGAAGGCGTCAAGGCGCTGCACGCGGTCGGCCTCATGTTCGAGGCGATGATCCGGGCATCCGGCTACATCCCACAGATCTCGGTGGTCGTCGGATTCGCCGCCGGCGGCGCCGCCTATGGGCCTGCGCTGACCGACGTCGTGATCATGGCGCCGGAGGGCCGGGTGTTCGTCACCGGCCCCGACATCGTGCGCAGCGTCACCGGCGAGGACGTCGATATGGCTTCGCTCGGCGGGCCGGACACCCATCACAAGAAGTCGGGTGTCTGCCACATCGTCGCCGACGACGAGCTCGACGCCTACGAGCGTGGCCGTCGTCTTGTCGGATTGTTCTCGCAGCAGGGTCATTTCGACCGCAGCAAGGCCGAGGCCGGCGACACCGACCTGCACGCACTGCTCCCCGAATCGTCGCGGCGCGCCTACGACGTGCACCCGCTGATCAACGCGCTGCTCGACGACGGAACCCCGTTCGAAGAGTTCCAGGCCAAGTGGGCGCCGTCGATGGTGGTCGGTCTCGGCCGGCTGGCCGGTCGTTCGATCGGCGTGCTTGCCAACAACCCGCTGCGCCTTGGCGGCTGCCTGAACTCCGAAAGCGCCGAGAAGGCAGCGCGTTTCGTGCGGCTGTGCGACGCGTTCGGCATTCCGCTGGTCGTCGTGGTCGACGTGCCGGGCTACCTGCCCGGTGTCGACCAGGAGTGGGGCGGCGTCGTGCGCCGCGGCGCGAAGCTGCTGCACGCCTTCGGCGAAGCCACGGTTCCGCGGGTCACGCTGGTCACCAGGAAGATCTACGGCGGCGCCTACATCGCGATGAACTCGCGGTCGCTCAACGCCACCAAGGTCTTCGCCTGGCCGGACGCCGAGGTCGCCGTGATGGGTGCCAAGGCAGCGGTCGGCATCCTGCACAAGAAGACCCTTGCGGCCGCACCTGCCGAGAGCCGGGAGGCGCTGCACGAGGAGCTGGCCGCCGAGCACGAGCGGATCGCGGGCGGCGTGGACAGCGCCATCGAGATCGGCGTGGTGGACGCGAAGATCGATCCCGCGCACACCCGAAGCGTTCTCACCCAGGCGTTGGCCGAGGCGCCCGCGCGTCGTGGCCGGCACAAGAACATCCCGCTGTAACGGGTAACCCCGCAACGAAACAGAAGCCACGGTCGTCAACGTCCTCAGTTGACGACCGTGGCTTCTATTTCGCGCGTTTCCTACCGCGTGGTGTAACCCCCGTTCGCAAGGATGGTCTGACCGTTGATCCAATGGCCATCACCCGCCAGGAACACCACCAGCGGCGCGATGTCCGTGATGTCGGTCAGCCGGTTGCCCATGGCCTGCGACTGGTGGAACGTCACGCGCTCGGGTGTCTCCTGGCCGTAGAAGAACGGCGTGTCCATCGGCCCAGGCGCCACGTTGTTGACGTTGATCCCCCGCACGCCGAACTCCTTGGCCGCTGCCCGCGTGAAGTGCTCGACCGGGCTCTTGGCGCCGGCGTAGGTCGAGTAGCCGTCGGTGAACGCCGCCAGCAGTGACGTCACGATCGTGGTCACCGAGCCGTTGTCGTTGAGCCGCTTGCCCGCCTCCTTGATGAAGAAGTACGCCGCCTTGGCGTTGATGTCGAACATCGAATCATATTCGGCCTCAGTGGTTTCCAGGATCGGCTTGCGAAGCACCTTGCCCGCGGTGTTGACGGCGACGTCCACGCCGCCGAACGCCTCGACGGCAGCATCGAAGAGCGCCACCACGTTGGCCGGTTGGGTCAGGTCGCCTTGTACCTTGACCGCCCGTCCACCGGCCGCCTCGACCGCGGCAACGGTCTTGTCGGCATCGGGTGCGGTGGCATCGCTGTTGTAGTGCACCACCACGTTGACCCCTCGTTCACCGAAGGTGGTGCTGATCAGACCGCCGAGGTTCTTGGCCCCGGCGGCGACGACTGCGGTCTTGCCCATGAGAGTGCTCATGACCTCGACGCTAACCACGTTCTGCACCAATGGGAAACACAACTATTCGAGGTTTCCACAAGTATTGTTTGTGGACATGCTCCCCGACCTGCGCCGGCTCCAGCAGTTCGTCGCCGTGGCCGAAGCGGGTAGCTTCACCACCGCCGCACGGCAACTTCACCTCAGCCAACAGGCGCTGAGCAGCTCGGTGCGCTTGCTCGAGGCGGAGCTGGCCACCGCAGTGTTCCATCGCGAAGGGCGACGAATCTCGCTGACACCGGCAGGTCGGGCGCTGTTGCACGAGGCCCGGCCGCTACTCGCCGCGGCACGCACCGTCGGCGAACACGTGCGATCGGCCGCGGCGGGCGAGCGAGAGTGGACGGTGGGACACAGCCCCGCACTGAGCGGCGCTGAGGTGTACGCGGTGCTCGAACCCGCGATCGACGCCTTTCCCGGCATGTCGTTCACGCTCCGGCAGATGTATCCCGATCAGCTGACGGCCGGGGTCGTCGACGGATCCGTGCAGCTCGGGCTGCGCCGCGGTGTGGCTCCCGCTGGTGAACTCGCGGCGGCGGTCATCGGTTACCACCGCGTTCGCGCGGCTCTCCCGGCCGGACATCGCTTGGCGACCGCGCCGCGCCTCGACATCACCGATCTGTCCGGCGAACGCCTCGCGCTGTGGGCGCCGCCGGGCGCGTCGTACTTCAGCGACTTCCTGATGGGCGCCTGCCGCCGCGCCGGATTCGAGCCCGACTACGTGGTCAGCCGGGTGCAGGGTGCGGCCATGGTGGCCGCGCCGCTGACCACCGGTGCCATCGCGCTGGTTACCGCGGAACCGGGGCCTGCGATGGGCGGACGAGTCACCGTGCTCGAACTCGACCCGCCGCTGCTCGTGCCCGTCCAAGCGATCTGGCAGCGCCACACCATGTCCGAGGTTCGCGATGCGCTGATCAAGGACTGATGTCACCTCGTCGAGGCGAGGAAGTGCTCGGCCACGGCGACGACCCGTTCGCGGTCGGTGTCGACGAGGCCGATGCGGGTCCGGCGATCGACGATGTCGTCGACCGACAATGCTCCCTCGTGCGTCACGGCGTACTCGAATTCCGCTCGGGTGACGTCGATTCCGTCGGCGACGGGCTCGGTCGGCCTGTCGCAGCTGGCGGACGCGATGACGTTGGGCGCCTCGGCGCCATAGCGGGCGACGAGGGAGGACGGCAGCTCAACCGGAGACCGCAGCGTTGCAACGGGATTCGACGGCGCTCCGACCAGCGGGAGGTTGCGGGTACGGCATGCGGTCGCCGTAAGCCCGCGCAACTCGACGGCCCGGTCCAGAACGTCCTGCGCCATGTAGCGGTACTCGGTCAGCTTGCCGCCGATCACGCTGATCACCCCCGCGGACGACTCGACGACGGCGTGCTCGCGTGACACGTCGGCCGTTGGGCCCTCGCCGGTGTCGATCAACGGCCGCAGCCCCGCGTACGTGCCGATCACGTCGGCAGGCCCCAGCGCGACGTCGAGCGCGGTGTTGACGGTGTCGAGCAGGAACGCCACCTCCGCCGGGGTTGGTTCCGGCACGTCGGGAATCGGCCCTGGTGCGTCTTCGTCGGTGAGCCCGAGGTACACCCTGCCGAGCTGCTCGGGCATGGCGAACACGAAGCGGTTGAGCTCGCCGGGTATCGGAATCGTCAGCGCCGCGGTGGGATTGCCGAACGCCGCGGCGTCGAACACCAGATGTGTTCCGCGGCTTGGCCGCAACCGGATGGACGTATCGACGTCGCCCGCCCAGACGCCCGCGGCGTTGATCACCGCTCGCGCCGACACCTCGAGGCTCTCGCCGGTGATCTGGTCGGTCAACCGCACCGATGTCCCCGTGACGTGGGACGCGGCGACGTGCGTCAGGATGCGCGCACCGTGCTGCGCCGCCGTGCGCGCAACCGCGGTGACGAGGCGCGCGTCGTCGATCAACTGCCCGTCGTACGCGAGCAGGCCGCCGCTCAACCCAGAGCGGCGCACGGTGGGCGCCATGGCGATCGCGCGCGCAGCGTCGATCCGGCGCGACCGCGGCAGCGTCGAGGACGGCGTGCCCGCCAGCTTGCGCAATCCGTCGCCTGCCACGAAGCCGAACCGCACCAGAGCACGCGAAGCGGAGTTCATCGACGGCAGCAGCGGAACCAGTTGGGGCATCGCCTTCACCAGATGAGGTGCGTTGCGCGTCATCAGGATTCCGCGCTCGATGGCGCTGCGGCGGGCGATGCCGATGTTGCCGGTGGCCAAGTAGCGCAGGCCGCCGTGGACCAACTTCGAACTCCACCGGCTGGTGCCGAACGCCAGGTCGTGCTTCTCCACCAGCACCACCGAAAGACCGCGCGCCGCGGCGTCCAGCGCGATCCCGGTCCCGGTGATACCGCCCCCGATGACGACGACGTCGACGCTTCCGCCGTCGCCAAGCGCGGCCAGATCGGCGGCGCGGCGGGCGGCGTTGAGTGCAGTGGATGACGTCATGGTGTGAGGTATCCGTTCAGAGCCCGGGTCAGCTCGCCGACCAGGGTTCCGGCGTCGAGGAAGGGCTCGACCAGCCGGGCGGACAGGATGGTCGACTGGGCGATCAACAGGCACATGGCGGCGAATTGGCGGGCGTCGCCGGGACGGACGGTGCCCTCGTCCTGTGCGGTCTTGATCTCGCCGGCCACGGTGTCCAGCAGGATCTGCTGGCTGGTGCCGAGGCGTTCCGACAGATAGAACATCGCGAGATCCGGCGCCTGGTGCAGCACGGACATGATGACGTCGTCGTGGCGCAGGCGCTCGGCCACTGCGACCATGCGCTCGACCAGCGGTTCGCGACCAACGCCGCGACTGGGTACGTCGTCGAGGGCATGGGTGATCCGCGCGGTGAGCAGGGCGGCCAGGATCGAGCGCGTGTCGGGGAATCGCCGGTACACCGTGGGACGGCTGACACCGGCACGCCGGGCGATCTCGGCGAGCGTCACGCGGTCGACACCGTAGGCGATTACGCAGCTGGCCGCGGCGTCGAGGATGCGTTCCTCGACCGACGACTCTTCGTTACTGATTGACAGCATATGTAATACTGTAACGCATGACCCGACCGAATGACCACATGCAACCCCCGATGAAGTGGAATGCCTGGGGCGACCCGGCCGCGGCCAAGCCACTCTCCGACGGCATTCGCACCCTGCTCGAGCAGGCCCTCGGGGTCGACGGCGTGCCGAGCGCCGAGCTGGCCGCCGAGCAGGTGCGCCTGCGCCCGTCGGCCCTGTCCGACACCGAGCGGGACGCGCTGGTGGCCATCGTCGGCGAGGCGAACTGCATCTCCGACGACTACGGCAGGCTGCTTCGGGCTGGCGGCAAGTCCACACTGGACCTGTTGCGCCGCAAGGATTCCGGGGTGCAGGATGCGCCCGACGCGGTACTGTTGCCCGCCGACGAAGAAGCGGTGGCCGCGGTGCTCCGATTCTGCGCCAAGCAGAGCATCGCAGTCGTCCCGTTCGGTGGTGGCACGACCGTGGTCGGCGGCGTCGACCCCATCCGCGGTGACTTCAAGGCCGTCGTCTCGCTGGACCTGCGGCGCCTCGACCAACTGCACGGCCTCGACGAGGTGTCCGGTGAGGCCGAACTCGGCGCTGGCGTCACCGGACCCGACGCGGAGCGCCTGCTCGGCGAGCGGGGCTTCTCGCTGGGGCATTTCCCGCAGAGCTTTCAATTCGCCACGATCGGCGGCTTCGCGGCGACGCGGTCCTCGGGCCAGGACTCCGCGGGATACGGCCGCTTCGACGACATGGTCCGCGGCATCACGGCAGTCACTCCTGCGGGGGTGCTCGACCTGGGCCGGGCCCCGGCGTCCGCGGCAGGCCCCGACTTGCGCCAGTTGATCATCGGCTCCGAGGGCCTCTTCGGCGTGATCACCCGTGTGCGGGTGCGGGTACACCCCGTCCCGGAGACCACGCGCTACGAAGCGTGGTCCTTCCCCGACTTCGCCACCGGCGCAGCGGCACTGCGGGTAGTCGCCCAGACCGGAACCGGCCCGACCGTGATGCGACTGTCGGACGAAGCGGAGACGGGCGTGAACCTCGCCACCACCGAGGCCATCGGCGAGCAGAGGGTCACCGGCGGTTGTCTGGCGATCACCACCTTCGAGGGCACCGCGGCACACACCGAGAGCAGGCACGCCGAGACACGGGCGGTGCTCGAGGAGCACGGCGGCACGTCGTTGGGCGACGGGCCTGCGCAGGCGTGGGAGCACGGCCGGTTCGGGGCGCCGTACCTGCGGGACGCGCTGCTGTCCGCGGGCGCGCTGTGCGAGACGCTGGAGACGGCGACCAACTGGTCCAACCTCGTGGCGCTCAAGGCGGCGGTGACCGAGGCACTGACGACCGCGCTGGCCGAAACCGGCACTCCGGCACTGGTGTTGTGCCACATTTCTCATGTGTATCCCACCGGGGCGTCGCTGTACTTCACCGTCGTCGCCGGCCAGCGCGGCAACCCGATCGAGCAGTGGCGCAAGGCCAAGACCGCGGCTTCCGATGCGATGGTCCACAACGGAGGGACCATCACCCACCACCACGCCGTCGGTGCCGATCACCGGCCGTGGATGCGCGACGAGGTCGGAGATCTCGGCATCGAGGTGTTGCGCGCGGTCAAGGCAGTGCTCGATCCGACGGGAATCCTCAACCCTGGCAAGCTGATCCCGTGAATTCAGGCGTCGCGCGGGTCACCGTCTTGACGAATCCCGCGTCGGGACACGGCAGTGCACCGCACGCCGCCGAGCGCGCCGTCTCGCAGTTGCATCGGCGCGGCGTCGACGTCGTCGCCATCGCGGGCACCGATGCCGAACACGCCCGACGCCTCGTCGAGGGTGCCCTCGAGCGCGGTATGGACGCGCTCGTGGTCGTCGGCGGTGACGGCATCATCTCGCTCGCACTTCAGGTGCTCGCGCAGACCGACATCCCGCTCGGCATCATCCCTGCTGGCACGGGGAACGACCATGCCCGCGAATTCGGCATTCCCGCAAAGGATCCCGAGGCCGCGGCCGACGTCATCGTGGACGGCGAGGTGCAGACCGTGGATCTGGGACGGATCAAGGGTGCCGACGGCACCGACAAGTGGTTCGGCACCGTCATGGCCGCCGGCTTCGACTCGCTGGTCACCGACCGGACCAACCGGATGAGCTGGCCGCACGGCCGAATGCGCTACAACGTCGCGATGCTCGCCGAATTGTCGCAGCTGCGGCTTCTGCCGTTCCGGCTGACGTTCGACGGTCGAGAGCTCGAGACGCAGTTGACGCTGGCCGCATTCGGCAACACGCGAAGTTACGGCGGCGGCATGCTGATCTGCCCCGACGCCGACCCCACCGACGGCATGCTCGACGCGACGATGGTGGCTTCCGCGTCACGCACCAAGCTGATCCGATTGTTTCCCACGGTCTTCAAGGGCACTCACGTCGACCTCGACGCGGTGCGGACGGAGCGGGCGAAGGTGATCACCGTCGAGTGCGTGGCTTCGCCAAAAATCACAGCCTATGCGGACGGCGAGTTCGTCTGCCCGCTGCCGGTCGAGGTATCCGCGGTGCCCGGTGCGCTGCGGATCCTGCGGCCCAAAGGCTAACCTGGGAAATCACGACGACACTGGGGAACGCGATGTGGCAGCTGAGTCGCGATGATCTGGACACCCTCGCCGTCGGAGCGGCCCTGTTGGGATCAGGCGGCGGAGGCCAGCCATATTGGTTCAGGGCATTGGCCGTGCACGCATTCGGCGATCGCGCCCGAATCCCGATTCATGACGTCGACGACTTACCCGCAGACATGCTTTCCATCAGCACCGGCCTCGTCGGATCCCTGCTGTCATTTCACGAGCGCTCACCACAAGGGTCCGAGTTCACCAGGGCCGTCGAGCGCGTGCTCCGTGAATACCCGGACGCGAGCGCGTGCGTGGGCAACTACGAGAGCGCGGGCGCCAACATCTTCGCTGGGCTGGTGGTGGCGGCCGCCGGTACTCTGCCCGTGGTCGACTGTGACGGTATGGGCAGGGCGCTGTCATGGCTCGACCAGACGACCTACGACGTGGCAGGGGTCTCCATCGCGCCGTTCGTGTGCACCGACAGTTACGGCCGGACCGTGTTGTACGAAGACATCCGCGGTGCCACTGCCGAGCAGTTCATCCGGGCCGCCGCTGTCGAGATGGGCGGCTGGTGCGCCTTCGCTGGGTACCCGATGACGGTCGCTCGCCTTCGGACCGCGGGCATACCCGGCACCATCCGGCGAGCTCTGGACCTCGGCCGCACCGTCGAGGATGCCGACGCACGTACGGTCGTCGACGCCCTGGTCGACGGGCACGGTGCACGCCGGGTCGCCACCGGCCGCGTCGCCGATGCCCGGTGGCGCCGGATCCGCGACGGAGGCATCGGATCCGTGGTGATCCGAGCGTCAGACGCATCCGTGGTGCGCGTCGAAGCACGCAACGAATTCCTGCTCGCACTCGTGGACGGTGAGATCGCCGCCTGCACACCGGAAATCATCTGCCTGATGCGGACGCGGGACGGACGGCCACTCCAGGCGGAATCGGTGCTGGCGGTGGGCACCGAGGTCGACGTCGTCGCGCTGCCTGCACCGCCGCGATGGGAGGAGCCGGGTTTCAATGACAAGGTGACACCGGCGGCGTTTGGAATAACCGGTGTCTGAGTTCGGGATCTCGACGGTGCGGGACGTGCTGTGCCTCCCCGATCTCGCCGGAGCCGAGGTGCTGGGTGGCGCAACTGGTCTCGGTCGGCTGGCGCAGGACGCGCAGATCGTGGCGCCAGGCGACGCACGTCGGGTCGCGCCACGCAGCGTCGTGTTCCTGGCCTCGACCGACAGCCTCGGCACTGAACTCGCCCTGCCCCGCCTCGCCGAACGTGAGGCCGCGGCAGTGATCGTCGACCACGAGGTATTGGTGTCCACGCAGTGGCTGGCCGATCGCTTCGGCATCCCACTGGTGCGCCTGGACGCCGACCGATGGGAAGGCGCGCTCGCCGTTCGAATTCACCTGCGCCACCCGGTGGTGGAGCGCGGCCTGAAATGCGCTGCAGCCGCCGCGCGCCTGACCGCGGCGAACACCCCGTCCCGGGTGGCGGACATCGTGACGGGAGTACTCGGGTATCCCGTCAGCGTGCTAGGACCCTCGGGGGTTCTGCTGGCAGGCCCGAGACAGCCGGGTATCGAGCAGATTCCGAATGCGCTCTCAGGTCACATCGACAGTGACTCCGGCACAATGGTTTTCGCCTCCACTTCGCCGGGCCGGGATTCCGGCTCGCGGCTCACGTGCGCAGTGCATGCGCCGCCTGGTGTCGCAACGGCGCACATCGAAACGATTCTCGCGGTCGCGGATCTCGCAATAGTGCGGCTGAGCGCATGGGCCGCGCGGTCGTCGCTGTCGGCCGCATGGGACCAGGCGAGCCAGGGCGCGGTGCTGACACATCTTCTCAGCACTGGATCGCTCGACGGACCGCATGCAGAGCAGGCTGTCGCGCTCGGCTGGCAGCTCGAAGGCTTCCACATCGCGGTCATGGTCCGTCCAGAGGATCCCCGCGCAGACCGTTCGTTGGTTCTAACCGCGTTGCAGAACGCTCTGATCGCCGCGGGCCTCACGGTTCCCGCGGTGCCCTTTTCCGACGGATGGGTGTGGTGGACGAGCTCATCTGACCGACCGAATCAGGCGCAGATCACGTTGCGCAGCAACGAGGTTCGCCAAATCGTTGCCGACCTGTCCGGCTTCGTGATCGCCGCAGGGGTGGCAGGCGCCGAGTACGGAATCGCCGGACTGGTGCGCGCCATCGGCGACGCATCCCGCCTGTGCCGCATCGCCGGACACGCGGCCGGGCGCCGTCCCGTCGAGACCTCCAACGACTCCAACCCCCGCCAGTACCTCCTCACCGCGGTCACCGACGATCAGGCACGCCAACGCGCCGCGCTCCTGCTCCAGCCACTTCGCGACGCGGCCGACGGCGCCCTGCTCGACACCTTGAACGTCTACCTCTTGTCCGAGTGCTCGACATCGGGTGCGGCCAGACGGCTCGGGGTGCACCGCAACTCGGTGATCAAACGGCTCGGCCGCATCGAGTCGCTCCTCGGCATCGATCTGGACGACGACGACACGCGCCTCGCGTTGCGCATCGCCTGCCGTGCGCTGTGAGCGCGCAACGCGTACGTCATCGCACGTAACCTGATGTGCCCGACCCGCACCCAAGACTGCACGCCGGGTGTGCACTGTGCCCACTGACTTCGAGATGCCCACTCCGTAGCGTGCAATCCATGGCCACCAGAAGCGCAGGAGATCCCGCGGTTGCTACTCCGGTCTCGGAGCACGGCGACGATTATGCACTCTCTCGAGTGCCGGAATCGGCCCGCTACCACTGGTTCAGCGTGTGCGTGCAGCGCTTCGGCCAGCTGTCATGCCTGTCGCAGTTCATGCTCGGTGCCGCTCTGGGTTTCGGCATGACCTTCGCGAATGCGATGCTGGCGGTCCTGCTCGGGGCGGTGATCCTCGAGATCGTCGGCATCTTCACCGGCATCATCGGGCAGCGCGAGGGATTGTCGACCTCGGTGATCGCCCGCTGGACGGGCTTCGGTCGCTGGGGATCCGGCCTCATCGGCATCGTCGTGGCACTCAGTCTGACCGGCTGGTTCGGTGTGCAGACCGCCGTGTCGGCCGAGAGCCTCAAGACGATCATCCCGTTCGGGCCGATCTGGCTGTGGTCCCTGCTGTTCGGCATGGCCGTCACGGCGATCGTGGTGTACGGCTTCAGTTCGATGGCCTGGGTCGCCTACGTGACCGTTCCCGCGTTCATCCTCCTCGCTGGCTACCTGGTCATCGCCAAACTCACCGAGTACGACGTCGGTACGTTGGCATCGGGCCAACCCGCCGGTCCGGTCCTGTCCTTGGGCGCAGGTGCGACGCTCGTCGCGGGTGGCTTCATCGTCGGCATGGTGACCACGCCCGACATGACCCGCTTCAACCGCAGCGCCAAAGACGTCATCAAGCAGACGCTGCTTGGCGTCACCCTCGGTGAACTCGTCATGTGCGTGGCCGGCGTGCTGCTCGCCCACGCACTGCGCACCGACAGTGTTGTCGACATCGTCACCAGTTCATCGGGTTTCGTCGGCACGCTGATCATCATCTCGGGCACCCTGAAGATCAACGACTGGAACCTCTACTCGTCGACGCTCGGGATCGTCAACGCACTGGAAACGTCATTTGGCGTCGTGGTGAACCGCCGCGTGGTCACTGTCCTGGTGGGAACCGTCGGCTCCGTCCTCGCCGCGCTGGGCATTCTCAGTCACTTCATCGACTTCCTGATCATCCTGGGCGTCGTCATCCCGCCCATCGCCGGCATCATGGCGACCGAGTACTACCTGGTGCGCACCTGGCGCGCCGAACTCGAACGCTCCAGAGACGGCCTTCCCGCGAACGAACCCACCTTGATCATCGGCACACTCGTGGTGTGGCTGATCGCCGCACTGGTCGGGCACTTCGTCACGTGGGGCATCCCGTCGCTGAACTCGCTAGCGGTGGCGGTGCTTCTCTACCTGGCATTTTCGAAAGTCGGCTTGCTCAAACCGCTGTCGATCCAGCCATCGCGATTCGGCGCCGCGTCGTGATCATCGGGATCGATGTCGGGGGCACCAACACGGATGCCGTGATCCTCGACAATGGCTCCGTTCTGGCTGCCACGAAGACGACGACCACTCCGGACGTCACGTCCGGGATCACCGCCGCGGTCGACCGGCTGCGCGTGATGTCGGGCGCCGACCTGAGCTCCGCTTCTGCGGTGATGATCGGCACGACGCATTTCGTGAATGCTCTCGTTGAGGCCCAGCGACTTTCGCCCACCGCGGTGATCCGGCTCGGCCTGCCCGCGGGGGCAGGACTTCCGCCGCTGGTCGGGTGGCCGGCGCGCATCATCGCGGCGATCGCCGGTCAGGCATTCATGGTGCACGGCGGTCACGAATTCGACGGCAGGAGGATCAGCGATCTGCGTCCGCAGGAGCTTCTCGACGCCGTCGACAAGGCACTCGCCAACGGTGCCGAGAGCATTGCGATCTCGTCGATCTACTCGCCGGTGAATGCCGAGTTCGAGTTGATGGCAGAGGATCTCATCACGCGCAAGTACCCGGATGTCCCCGTCACGCTGTCACATCAGATCGGCCGTCTCGGGCTGCTCGAACGCGAGAACGCCGCGGTGATCAATGCCGCGCTCCGTGCACTGGCCCGCGACATCAGCGCAGCGCTGACCTCCGCCGTGCGCGATCTCGGCATCGACGCACCGCTGTTCGTCTCGCAGAACGACGGCACCGTGATGGATCTCGACTTCACCCGCCGCTATCCGGTGAACACGTTCGCATCGGGTCCGACCAACTCGATGCGTGGCGCGGCGTTTCTGTCCGGACTGTCCGAATGCGTCGTCGTCGACGTCGGTGGAACCACCACCGATGTCGGCATGCTCCAGAGCGGATACCCGCGCGAAGCCGCCCTGGAGGTCGAGGTCGAAGGCATCCGGACCAATTTCCGGATGCCCGACGTTCTTTCGGTCGGGCTTGGCGGCGGCTCACGGATTCGCGACACCGACGGAGCAGTCACGGTCGGACCCGATTCGGTGGGTTACCGCATCGGCACCGACGGACGGGTGTTCGGCGGAGGGACCCTTACGGCCACCGATATCGCAGTTGCTGCCGGGTTGGCTGAGATCGGCGATGCGTCGCTTGTCTGTGACGTTCCTGACGCAACGGTCAAAGCGGCACTCGTGCAAATCCGGCAGATTCTGGAGAACACCGTCGACCGCATCCGAACGTCCAACGATCCCGTCGACGTGGTGGCGGTCGGTGGTGGATCGATACTCGTGCCCGCGGAGTTGGCCAGTGCCAACAGGGTTCATCGTCCCGTCAACTTCGCCGTGGCCAATGCGATCGGGGCGGCGATCGCACAGGTTGGCGGTGAGGTCGACCGGATCTTCGGCGTGCCAGCCGGTCAGCGCGAAGCAGTCCTCGACGCCGCCAAACAAGAAGCCGTCGACCGGGCGATCGCTGCGGGAGCCGCGCCCTCGTCGATACAGATCGTCGAGATCGACGAGGTTCCGCTGGCGTACCTGCCCGGCAACGCGGTTCGCATCCGCGTGAAAGCCGTCGGGGACCTACCGCTGACCGGAGGAGCGCGGTCATGAGCCGTCAACTCACCCAGCAGGAACTCGTCGACATGGCGACCGGTGCGGCGATCATGGGCACCGGCGGCGGTGGAGACCCGTTGGTCGGCCGGCTGCTGGTGCAGCAGGCACTCGACACGGGCCTGACCGTCGAGATCATCTCCCCCGAGGAACTCGATGACGACGCCTTCATCATCTCCACCGCGATGATGGGCGCTCCCAGTGTGGTGGTGGAGAAGCTGGCCAACGGCAACGAAGCAGTGACCTCGCTGCGGAAACTCGAAGCGCACCTTGGCAAGACCGCGGACGCGACGGTGCCCATGGAGTGTGGCGGACTGAACTCGATGATTCCGCTGCTGGTGGCCGCGCGCGCCGGGATTCCCGTGGTGGACGCCGACGGAATGGGGCGCGCGTTCCCCGAACTTCAGATGGAGACGTTCGGCGTCTACGGCATCTCGGGCTCACCGCTGGTGATCTCCGATGAGAAGGGGCACAGCGTGCTCGTCGACACCGGCGACGACAACGTGCGCATGGAGAACTTTGCCCGCGCGGTGACCATTCAGATGGGAGGTGCCTCGTTCATCGCCGAGTACCCGATGAGCGGCGCCGACCTGAAGCGGACGGGTATCCCGCACACCCTGTCGCTGGCCAGTGACATCGGCCGCGCGATCCGCGAAGCCCGTGCCGCGCATGCAGATCCGTACGCCGCCCTGCTCAGTGCCGTGCAGAGTTCCATCTACGGCTATGCGACGTCACTGTTGGAGGGCAAGGTCGTCGACGTCGAGCGCTCGATCGTCGGTGGCTTCACCGCGGGCCGAGTCACACTCGCGCCCTTCGACGATGGCGACCTGATGACCATCGACTTCCGTAACGAGAACGTGGTTGCCCGACGCGGCGAGCGGGTGGTCGCGATCGTGCCCGACCTGATCACCGTGCTCGATCTCGAGTCATGCACTGCCATCACCACCGAAGCGTTGCGCTTCGGTCAGCGGGTGAGGGTGGTGGCGATCTCGACCCCTGAGATCATGCGCACCCCGGAGGCGCTCCAGGTCTGGGGACCGCATGCGTTCGGCGTCGATCACCCGTGGGTTCCGCTGGAGGAACTCAGCGCGCGAGATCACAGCCACCACCCGTGGGAGCAGCCAGTAATCTGAATGGCCATGGACTGGGACTTCGAAGCCGAGGTGTTCCAGTGGCGCGGGCCCGCTCCGTACTTCTTCACCGCCACGCCGGAGGACGTCGACGCCTTCCTGCGCGACCACCTGGTGGAGCTGACGTACGGATGGGGCGTCATCCCCGCGCGGGTACGGATCGGCGACACCGAAGTGCGCACGTCGTTGATCCCGAAGGACGGCGTCTACCTGGTACCGCTCAAGGTGGCGCTACGGCGACCCGAGGGGATCGATGACGGCGACGTCGTGCGCGTGCACCTGTCGGTGGGCGACTGACCTTAGAAGCGCCTGACCACCCGCACCGACGCCATGATGAAGACGACGACGAAGGCCAGCACGCCGAAGCACGCGATCCGGTACCACGGCGGTTCCAGCTCGCCGAGGATGACCACCGATAGCGGTAGGACGAGCCAGCCGAGAAGGAAGATCACCACGGCTCCGCGCTTGCTCTTCGCAGGCGAGTCTGGATCCTCGTCCGGGGGCAGTTGGCCCATGGATTGAATGCTAGCGGCGGCTAGCCGACTCCGCGGTTGAGCCAGCTCATCTCACCGGTGTGTCAGACCCTCGGGAAAAAGTGTCCGAGTTGTCGGCGGTGGCGGCTCCTATTTGTGTGAGCGGCCCACAGCGGGCCGACAGGAACAATAAGGAGTGAGCTATGTCGAAGGGGTTTGTCGTTACGCCGGGTGGCCGGCGGGCCGCGGAGGTGGTGCACGAGGTTGGGCCGGGCGCGGCCGTGCACGTTGCCGAGGGCAGGATGCGCCACGTCACTATGGCGGGCGAGCTGCTGCGCGACGTCGGGCCGGTGCCGTTGCACGAGGCAGGCGTGCCGCTGATGCCGGCGAACGTCGTGCATCCTCCGGGACAGTCGCCCGACTTTGGGACTGGCTGGATCACGTTCGCCAACTTCCAGAGCCCCACCCCGTTGAGGTCATTCCTCACCACGTGGGTGGTGCCGGGCGCTCCGCAGACGCGAAACGGGCAGCTGGTGTATCTGTTCAACGGTCTGCAGAACAGCTCGATGATCCTGCAGCCGGTGTTGCAGTGGGGGGACAATGGCTTGTTCGGCGGCGATCATTGGTGCGTGGCCAGCTGGTTTGCCGACGGTCAGGACGGCGCGGCCTCATACACCTCGCCGGTGACGGTCAACGTGGGCGACACGCTAGTGGGGCGGATGACGCGGGTCGGCGACATCGGCGGGCAGCTGGGCACGCAGCGGCTGGGCGCGCTGTGGACGTGCGAGTTCGTCGGGATCGCTGACAGCAAGCTGTCGATCTTCACGACCGACGAGCTGCTCGACTGTGTGCAGACCCTCGAGTGCTATTCGATCAGCCGCGCTTCTGACTATCCCAGCTCGACCGACACGCGGATGCGGGCGATCGCGATCACCGACGAGGACGGCACGGCGCCCGCGCTGGGCTGGAGCGCGGTCGACAAAGTCACCGACTGCGGCCAGCACACGGTGATCATCAACGACTCGCCGAAAAAAGGCGAGGTCCAGCTCTGGTACCGCGACGACATCCTGCCGGGCGCGGCCGTTGCGCAGGGTCGCTGGAAGACGATCCTGCTCGGCCACCAGCTGATCGCGATGCCGGACGGTCACGTGCTGGACTGGGTGCCCGCCGACGGCAGCTGGCGGCTGTGGAAATACGACGCCACCAGCGTGCACGACGTGCTGCCCGGCGCCCCGATCGCCAAAGGCCAATGGCACACCATCCGCTCGGGCCACCAGCTGATCCCGATGCCCGACGGCCACGTGCTGGACTGGGTGCCCGGGAGCGGGAGCTGGCGGCTGTGGCGCTACGACGCGGCAAGCGTGCACGACGTGCTGCCCGGCGACCCAATCGCCAGCGGCGACTGGCACACGATCCGCGCCGGCCACCAGCTCGTTCCGATGGCCGACGGGCACGTTCTGGACTGGGTTCCGGGCCCGGTCGGCAGCTGGCGGCTGTGGCGCTACGACGGAACCAGCGTGCACGACGTGCTGCCCGGCGACCCAATCGCCAGCGGTGGCTGGCACACGATCGTCTCCGGCCACGACCTGATCCGGATGCCCGACGGCCGCGTGCTGGACTGGGCGCCCGCCGACGGCAGCTGGCGGCTGTGGAACTACGACGCGACTAGCGTGCACGACGTGCTGCCGGGCGCGCCGGTGGACATCGGCAACTGGTTCAGCATCCAGGCGCCCCAGCAGCTAATCGTGATGCACGACGGCCACGTGCTGGACTGGAACGAGCTCACCGGCGACTGGCGCCTGTGGCGCTACCAGGCGTAGCCCTCTTGACAGGGTCGAGTGGCGAGCGACTCGACCCTGTCGGGGAGTGCCGACCGGATGGTGGCCGTCTGGTCCGGAGCCGGCTCAACCGTGCCTTTGGCCTGCGTGAGCATCCGGAGATGGTCGCCGGGCATCGGCACTTCACCATCGCCGCCGGTGTCGTCGAGGGCCAAGTGGGTGCAGCAGCCGCCCGGCGCATTCGCCGGGCGGCTGCTTCCCGTCGCCGCTCATATTTGCGCCTGTGTTTCGTCAAGTCCCATGGCCCCACCGATCGTCGCGGATTTCGGCCCCAGCCGTCCCCAGCTTTGAGATTGGAAAAAAAGTGTCCGAGTTGTCGGCGGTAGTGGCTCCTATTTGTGTGAGCGGCCCACGGGGGCCGACAGCAACGAAAGGCGACCAGCATGAAACCAACGTCGGTATTTGGGCGTATTCCCAGTACACACGAAACCGCTGCGAGTGATAGTCCCAGGCTGATGAAGCGAGTAATCGTGGGGTTGGCAAGGACTGTGCTGGTGTCTGGCGGTCTGGGGCTGGCCGGTTTAGGTCTAGCTGCAGGTGGTGCGCACGCCACGACCCCGACCGGGCCGGGTCCAGCTGTCTATTGCACCTTCGATGGAGAATGCAGTTACTCCTGGTGCCCTGGCGAACGCTTACCGCAACCCGATGTTCGATGGGACATGAGTGTCTGCCACGAGTGGTTCACCGCCTCCGGCGATACATACGGCGGCACGAAAGTCGGTTTCTTCACTCGGGAAGGCCGTCCTGACGACGGCAGCGGCGGAGCTCTCTCGCAGCACTGAATCGCCGGGGGGTGCTGGTAAAGAGCAGGCCGCGAGGTGGTCCTGGTTTGTCCCCACCCGCACCACCACTGAACTGCAAATTACCTGCGCGTCTTCACCCGTCTGGGCGCACACTTATTCGCAGCGTCTATTCGCAGCGTCGCCTCTGAGGTGGCGGGTTCCGACGCTACATCGGCTGGGAAAGCGACGTGACGAACGCATTAACCGACTGGGACATCGTCAGCGATGCCGAGTTGGCCTGCGCGGCTGCGGCGGGTGATCGAGGCGCCTTCGCCGAGATTTATGATCGCTACGCCGATCGACTACACGACTTCTGTATCGGGATGGTGCGCGATCGCGACGCCGCCGCTGACTGTGTGCAGGACGTGTTCTGCACCGCCGCAACCCAACTGGCCCGGCTACGTGAGCCCGACAAACTACGCCCGTGGCTGTATGCCATCGCCCGCAACGAAGCGCTGCGCCATCTGCGTGCGCGTCGCCGCGAACAGTTATTAGAGGAGGTGCCCGAGATGGCCTCCACCGAGGCGGGCCCCGACACCCTCGCCGCGCGCACCGAGCTGGCCGATCTGATCGACCAGGCCGCCGGCGGGCTCGGCGACCGGGACCGCGCCGTGCTGGAATTGGCCTACCGCCACGGCCTAGACGGACCCGAGCTGGCCGACGCGTTGGAGGTCAGCCCCGGCACTGCCAACAGGATGGTGTCGCGGCTGCGCCACACCATCGAACACTCTCTGGGCGCTCTGCTGGTGGCGCGCCAGGCCCGAACCGACCCCACCGGGTGCCCCGAGCTGGGCGCGATCCTGGCCGGCTGGGATGGGCGTTTCAGTGTGCTGATGCGCAAACGCGTCGTCCGCCACATCGAGTCATGCCCCATCTGCGATCAGGAACGCCGCAAGCTAGTCAACCCGGTTGCCCTGCTTGGCGCTGCACCGGTGTTCATCCCCGCCCCCACCTGGCTACGCGAGCGCACCCTGACCAAGATTCGCCTCACATCGCCGGTCACCGGCGCACCGTCGGGCTCCACTGAACCCGGGGGCAGCACTGCGCGACCCGGTCAGAGCCGGTTCGCCGCCGCGCGGGGTGATGTCGGCGACAACCGGGGCCATCGCACCCGCCCTCTGATCGCGCTGGTGGGCATCCTCGCGGGCACCGTGCTGGCGATCCTCGGGCTGACGGTGGCCTGGCTGCACCACCCGAACGCACACGTGGCCCCCGTCGACGTCAGCGCAACCGCTCCAGCCCCGCCCGCCGACACCACAGCACCTCTGGTCGTGGCGCCCGCTATCAAGCCGCCGGCACCGCCGACTCCGGGCACCGCGGAAACGGTCAACTCGATCGTGGTGCTGGTCCCAACGTCTGGCGTGGTACTCCCGTCGATTCCGCGCACCACCAATCCCATCGAAACGACCCAGCCGACGCCCATCGGTCCGCCCGTCTCGGTTCCGATCACGACAACCAAACCCGCGACCACACCGCCGACCACCAGCCGAGTGCCGCTCATCCCCACCCCGACAACCAGCTCGACACACCGGAGTCACCACAGCGGCGGTGGCACCGGCGGCACCGGCGGCACCGGCCTCGGTGGCTGCTGCAGCACGCACGGCTAAGACACCGCGGCCACGCCGAAATCCGGTTTGTGCCAGGCGATGTCGCCTGTGACCGGTCAGCGATCGCCTCCCTCGGTCCCGCCCCTGGGTGGTGGCAGCCCGTTGGTCGACACCGTCGGCGACAACGTGCTGTGAGGGAACGCGCGGGATCTGAACCACCTGTGCCCCGAGCCGGGTCACACCCGATGTCGCGGCGAAAGAGCCCTGAAAAAGGGTCCGATCAACGCGCTCAGGGCGCTCCTACCTATACGAGCGGCCCACCCCGGGCGCCGACAGCAGCAAAAGGAACAACCATGAACCGAGCCTTGCCATCTACAAATATTCCCTGCTCACGCGGGACTAATCTGCGATCCATGAACCGAGTACTCATCGGATTTGCCACAGCTGCGTTGGTGTCCGGCGGTCTGGGTCTGGCCGGCCTGGGTGCAGGTACCGCCCAGGCAATTGATGACTGCGCGCCGGCCACCAAGGTCAACGGCATGTGCTACGGCCCAAATCACTGGTGCCCAGGGGATTCCTTGTTGTACTTGACCCAGAACCACGTCAAGTTCCCGGTGACATGGGACATGAATGTCTGCCACACCTACTGGCACGTGGCCCCCGAGGACGCCAATCAGGGTTTTGGCATCTATGAGGGACCGAATCCTCCGCCCCCTCAGGCTCCTCTGCCTCCTGCGCCGCTGTCGCCGCCTCTGCCTCCCGGCCTGTGCTGGAGCATGTGGATTCCGGCGCCATGTCCCGCCGGCTAGCAGATAGCCGCGCCCGGCGATGAGACGGCTAACCGCGGTGGGAAGCCCCTTTTTACGAGTGCATGGTGGGCGTGTAAGAGATGCCGATGATGGCGCCCTCGATGGACTGCAGTCGAGCGACGGTTTGTCCCCACGGCTCGGTATGTGCGTCGTGCAGCAGCGTGAAGCCCTTCTCTTTCAACTCGTCCGCTGCGACCTGGACGGTGTCGGCGTCCCCGACCTCAAACTCGAGGCTGGCCTGCGGCACCGGCCGCTCACCTGGCCAGTCGGGCGTGCCAAAGCACGCTTGCGCAGCCTGAGTCAGGGGCCAGACGCCGAAGGACTTGCAACCGTCGATGTCTTCACTGTGCAGGTAGCCGTCGGCTTCCGCGGTCAGTGGCAGGCCAAGCGTGTCCACGTACAACAGTCGGCTGACGGCCGGCTCGGGGGTGATCACTGCAACGCTCGTGAGGAACCGCACGTCCATGGCGTCACCTTCCAACGCAAATTCGACTGGTCCACCGATCGTCGCATCCTGCTGCGACACCGCAGCTACGAACTCCGAAACGGTCTCGTAGGCGGGGCTGCCCCTATCTAGCGCCAGACGCGCGGAAGTTCGACTCAGAAGCATGTGCGCCGTGCGCAACTGGCGATAGCGTGCGTCAATGAGGTTGGAGAACCTTGCACACACACCCCAGGCGCAGGGGCGGTCGAACCCGTCGTGACGTGGTCAATGTATGCCTTTCTTGGGGTACTTCTGATTGGTTCGATCATCACTAAGGGGGGAAACAAGGACGGTCGTCTAGCCGGCATTTATCGCGTGGCGTTCATCGTCTTCATCGCGTTAGGTTCGCTGGGCTCCTTCTATCTCGCGGGATACCACTTCTGGGCGCTGCACCACGGCATCGGCGCTCGCGTCGAGGTTGTGGAGTGCACTGGCGGAAAAAATACGACATGCACCGGCGTGTGGCGGCCCACCGGTGAACCCGAGCAGACAGTGTGGTTTCCCGACGGGGAAGGGCTGAACAACGGTGACACGGTCGACACCCACATCCAAGGTAACCAAGCTTTCGTCAGCACCTACCCCAACATGGTGTTCAGCGTGATCATTCCGCTCGTTCTGGGGTGTGCTGGTCTTGGCTTCGTGGTGTATACGATCCGTGGGGAGACTCGCAAGAGAGCGACTGATGGAGATCAACGCTGCGGCTGAAGCGTTGTCCCGCTCCCCCCGCCCTGGGTGCAACGCTGTTGGCTACAGCGTCCGCGGTGTCTCGCCGCGAAGGTCGATGTTGCGCCCGTCGCTGGCGTAACCCTCCACCGGACGCAGGGTGTAGGTCGTGGGAATGCCCCCGGTCTTGTAATAGCCGTAGAACAGGTCGGCAGCTTCGTCGGCGCCGAACACTTCGTGACGTGCGATCAATTCAGTGCTGTGCGGCAATTCGATTGTCAATTCCAACGTAGGCAGCTCGGCCGAGTTCGCGTGCCCGACGACATAGCGCACCCACTCCGCACCCCACTCAGACCCGCCCGCCGTGCGGATTTCCACGGTCAATGCATCTGCCTTGCCCGCCGCTTGGATGTATTCCAATGCATCCCGACTCAGTGCCCGAGCCTGGTCATAATTCATACCCACAGGCAGCGCCCACAGCGTCAGGGCGAAACGATCTATGCCGTTGAAACGGCGTAAGGGACCGGCGAACTCGTCAATCTCAGCACGATGACCCATCTCGACGATGAGCGCGCCACCGTTCGACTCCGTTACGTGCGTGTACCCCACCGACGCACCCTATAAGGGAATCTCGGCGCCGGAGACCACGTCGGCGCGTCTAGCGCCGGCTAACCCACTCCCCTATTGAGCCAGCTCATCTCGCCGGTGTCGCCGCCACCCCGGTAGGGCTCCAGCGCTTCGTCCCATGCGGTGCCGAGCACCGTGTCCAGTTCGGCGGCAAGGGTGTCCGCGCCGGCCGCCATCAAGCCGCGCAGGCGCATTTCGCCGACCATCACGTCGCCGTTTGCGCTCATCGTTCCGGCCCACAGCCCGAGCTGTGGGGTGTGGCACCAGCGGTAGCCGTCGACGCCCTCACTCGGGTCTTCGGTCACCTCGAACCGCAGCACCGACCACGACCGCAGCGCGCTGGCCAATTGGGCTCCGGTCCCGACGGGACCGACCCAGTTGGTGATGGTGCGCAGTTGTCCGGGCATGGCGGGTTGAGGGGTCCACTTGAGGTTCGCTCGCGCCGACAGGGTCGACGAAAGCGCCCACTCCACGTGTGGGCAAACCGCCGCGGGAGAGGCATGGACGTACACCACACCAGTCGTCGCGTCGGCGAATTGGTTCGACGCACGCATCATCTGCTCCTTCGGCTCCACTAGGGACGTCTTCCCCAAGCCGGCCTGGTGTTTCCAAAGGACGAGATTGCAGTTTGAGTTATGCGTGTGTCGCGCGTGTCTATTGTGCCTTGTGGGACCCGTGTTGCGCTAGTGTGCTCCGAATTCTCTCAGCACTCCATCAGACAGAGCAGGCCACAACGGGTAGGTCCACTTGTCGAAATCGCGGTCCGTCAGCACGACAAGGGCCAGGTCAGCGGTGGGATCGGCCCAGATGAAGGTGCCCGACTGACCGAAGTGCCCGAAGGTTCGACCCGAGTTCGACGATCCCGTCCAATGCGGTGACTTGCCGTCGCGGATCTCGAAGCCCAAGCCCCAGTCGTTCGGCCGCTGGACGCCGAAGCCAGGCAAAACACCGTCCAGCCCGGGAAACTGCACCGTGATGGCATCGGCGTGCAGCTGCGGCGACACCAACGTCGGCCGCAACAGATCGGCGGCGAAGGGCGCGAGATCCGCCACCGTCGACTCCCCGCCGTACCCGGCCGCTTCCGCACCGCCGACGAGTGCCGAGGAGCCCATGCCGAGGGGTTCGAAGACCGCTTCGGCGAGGTACCGCTCGAACGGGATGTCGGATGCCTGCTGCACCGTCTCGGCGAGCACGGCGAAGCCGTAGTTGGAGTAGACGCGACGCTTGCCGGGCGCTGCCGTCGTCTCGGCCGACAGCATCGACAGGCCCGAGGTGTGCGCGAGCAGGTGCCGCACCGTCGACCCCGGCGGACCTGCCGGGGTGTCGAGTTCGACGACGCCCTCCTCGATCGCGACCTGCACGGCTCGTGCCACCAGGGGCTTGGTCACCGACGCCAGGACGAACCGGCGCGCGGTGTCACCGAACTCCGCCAGCACGCCCGACGGCCCGACGACCGCGGCTGCCGCAGTCGGGACCGGCCAGTCAGATATCGCGTCCAAGGCGCTCATGGCGGAGCAGCCTAATCCGTTCCGGGTTGCGGCCACCGACCCGATCGCCACCCTTTAAGTTGTAGCCATGAGTCAGATAGTGCGCGGCGTGATCTCACGGAGCAAGAAGCAACCCGTCGAATTGGTTGACATCGTCATCCCCGATCCGGGTCCCGGTGAGGTCGTCGTCGACGTGACCGCGTGCGGCGTTTGCCATACCGACTTGACCTACCGCGAGGGCGGGATCAACGACGAGTATCCGTTCCTGCTCGGGCACGAGGCTGCGGGCGCGGTGGAGTCGGTCGGCGAGGGTGTGACACACGTCGAACCCGGTGACTTCGTGATCCTGAACTGGCGTGCGGTCTGTGGTGAATGTCGGGCCTGCAAGCGTGGCCGACCGTGGTACTGCTTCAACACATTCAACGCCGAACAGAAGATGACGCTGACCGACGGCACCGAACTCACCCCGGCGCTGGGCATCGGCGCGTTCGCCGACAAGACCCTCGTCCACGAAGGGCAGTGCACCAAGGTCGACCCGGCCGCCGACCCCGCAGTCGCAGGCCTGCTGGGCTGCGGCGTGATGGCCGGTCTTGGCGCCGCGGTCAACACCGGAGCGGTGGGCCGGGACGACACCGTCGCGGTGATCGGTTGCGGCGGTGTGGGTGACGCGGCGATCGCAGGCGCGGCGCTGGTGGGCGCACGGCGGATCATCGCCGTCGACACCGACAACACCAAGCTGAACTGGGCACGCGAGTTCGGTGCCACCCACACCATCAACGCCAAGGAACTCGACGTCGTCGAGACCATCCAGGACCTCACCGACGGCAACGGTGCCGACGTGGTGATCGATGCCGTCGGCAGGCCCGAAACCTGGAAGCAGGCGTTCTACGCCCGCGACCTGGCCGGAACCGTTGTGCTGGTGGGTGTTCCGACCCCCGACATGCGGATCGACATGCCGCTGGTGGACTTCTTCTCCCGCGGTGGGACGCTGAAGTCCGCGTGGTACGGCGACTGCCTGCCCGAGCGCGACTTCCCCACGCTGATCAGCCTCTACCTGCAGGGCCGGCTGCCGCTGGAGAAGTTCGTCACCGAGCGCATCGGACTTGACGGTATCGAGGATGCCTTCCACAAGATGCACGCCGGTGAGGTACTGCGCTCCGTGGTGATCCTCTGATGGCGAACGCGATCCAACGCGTCGTCACCAGCGGCACCTTCGAACTCGACGGCGGCAGTTGGGATGTCGACAACAACATCTGGATCGTCGGCGACGACTCCAACGTCGTGGTGTTCGATGCCGCCCACACCGCGCAGCCGATCATCGATGCCGTCGCGGGCCGCAACGTGGTCGCGGTGGTCTGCACGCACGGGCACAACGATCACGTCACCGTCGCACCCGAACTCGGTGAGGCACTCGACGCGCCGGTCCTGCTCCACCCCGCCGACGAAGTGCTGTGGCGAATGACCCATCCGGACAAGGACTTCCGCAGCATCGACGACAACCTAGTGCTCTCCGCCGGCGACGTCGAGATCCGCGCGCTGCACACCCCCGGCCACTCGCCGGGGTCGGTGTGCTGGTACGCGCCGGACCTTGGCGCCGTGGTCAGCGGCGACACCTTGTTCAACGGTGGTCCCGGAGCAACCGGACGGTCCTTCTCCGACTTCCCCACCATCCTGGCGTCCATCTCGGAGAAGCTGGGCAAACTGCCCGCCGACACCGTGGTCTACACCGGACACGGCGACACCACCGTCATCGGCGACGAGATCGTGCACTACGACGAGTGGGTCGCACGCGGCCACTAGAGTCCGTCGAGTACCCGTTTCTTCTCGGCCTCGTACTCCGCTTCGGTAAGTGCGCCCGAATCACGCAGCTGGGCAAGCGTATTGAGCTGCTGGATGCGGATGCCCTGATCGGTGGGAACGTACGCGTCGACGGGTTGCGTGAACGTCGCCGGTGGCGGTGAGTACATCGGCGACGAGGGGTACGGCGGCGGTGGCGGTGGGTAGGCCGGCATCAACTCGCTTCGCTTGACCTTGCTCGCCCAGACGCGCGCGATGATCAGGTCGACGATGGCAAGGCCGAAGATCACCGCGAAGAGCCACGGCAGGTGGCCGTAGCTGCTGCCGTGGCCGAACGCCAGCCGCGGGTCCAGGAACGCGCTGACGTTTCCGTCGGCGGTGATGTCGTAGGTGCCCTCGGCTGGGACGTGCAGATAGCCGATGCGGACACGCGCGTCGTTGTTGACCGTCGTCGTGCTGCCGTAGTCCTCGGTCAGCACCGGCTCGTCGACACCGACCGGTGCAACGATGCGGTACTTCAGGGGCGGGACGGGCAGGCCGCTGCCGCTGGCGCCGATGAGCACCGTGTGGAACGTGACCGTGACGTCGCCTGCCGGCAGGTGCAGGCTGCTCGAGCCCGGAATGGGAACCTCGCCGTATGCGTCGTACTCGTCGAAGACGAAGGCATTCAGGATCAGCGTGGCGACGAAGCCGACGACCGACACCACCATGGTCACCACGGCGAGGATGGTGAGTGCCCTCGGCACGGTCCGGCGACTCATGCAGCGCAGTCTGTCATGGCGAAGTCTCCGCTGCCGCGCCAATCGACCAGGTCGTCCGCCCAGTTCTGAGCTACCGTTTCACTCATGCCCGAATCGAGCATCGTGGTGCGGCCGGAGCCGATCGACAGCGGCTCCTATACCGCAGGATCGCGGCTGCAAGCCGCCGGATTACGGCGGGCGATAACGCTTTTCGAGCAGGCCGCCGACGTGGTGCCCATCCCCCGGTCGCCGCGCCCCATCGTGATCGCCGACTACGGCGCGGCGAACGGGCACAACGCGCTGCTGCCGATCGGCGCCGCGATCGGCAGGTTCCGTGCGCGAACCCGGCCCGAACACTCGGTGCTGGTCACGCACACCGACGTGCCCCAGAACGACTTCACCGATCTCTTCCGCACGTTGACCGACGACCCGGACACCTACCTCAAGAAGGACCATGCGTCGTTCGCATCTGCGGTGGGGCGCTCGTTCTACACCCAGATCCTGCCGTCCAACAGCGTGAACCTGGCCTGGTCGGCGTGGTCGATCCTATGGCTGGGGCGGGTGCCGACCCCCATTTCCGATCACGTCGTGGTGTCGTCCAGCCGCGACGAGAACGCGCGCACCGCCTACGCCAAACAGGCCGCACACGACTGGCACGAGTTCGTCGCATTCCGCGGGCGCGAACTGTCCCCTGGCGGGCGACTGCTGGTGATGACTCTGGCGATCGGCGAGGACGGTGACATCGGCTATGGGCCACTGCTGGACGCGGTGATGGAAACCCTGGTCGACATGTCGGCCCGGAATCTGGTCACCGAGGACGAGGTGCTCCGGATGGCCATCCCCATCGTCGGGCGCCGCGAGCGCGACTTCCTGTCCCCGTTCGCGCCGTCGGGCACCTTCGAGAGACTGACGATCCAGCACCTCGAGGTGTTCGAAGCCGAGGACCGCTTCTGGGCGCAGTACCAGATCGACAAGGACGCCACGACTCTCGGCGCACAGTGGGCGGCATTCCTGCGCGCGGCGATGTTCCCCGCCCTGATCTCAGCGCTGCACGAACGCGACGCGGGTCATCACATCCTGTTCCTCAACGAGCTCGAGTGTGGGGTCGCGGCGCGGTGCGCCGCCGCGCCTGAGCAGATGCGGATACCGCTTGCATTGGTGGTCATCGAGAAGAAGGAACGCAGCCACCACTGACGTCAGCCTGCGATGCGCTCGCGAAAGGTGTTGCGGTAGTTCTGCGGTGAGACGCCTGCGAGCCGGCGGAACTGCTCGCGGAAGTTGGCAGGCGACGCGAACCCGACTTCGCGCCCGATCCGCTCCACGCCGTGCGAGGTGGTCTCCAGCAGCTGCTGCGCGTGGCGCACCCGGACGCCGGTCAACCACTGCATCGGGGTCTGTCCGGTCTCGGTCTGGAATCGGCGGTTGAGCGTGCGGACGCTGACCGCGGCGTGTGCGGCGATGTCGGCGAGCACCACCTCGCGGTGTGCCTCGCGCTCGATCCAGGCCAGCACGTCATCCAGTTCGGTGCGCTCCGCGATGGCCTTCGTGGGGGCCAGCCGCCCACGCTGATTTCGCGGGATGAACTGTGCCTGGCCACCGCTGCGGTGCAATGGCGCCACCGCTACCCGTGCGGCGTCGGCTGCGACCGCGGCACCGTGATCGCGCTGCACCATGTGCAGACACAGATCGAGGCCGGCGGACGCGCCCGCCGAGGTAAGGACCTGGCCCTCGTCGACGTAGAGCACGTCGGGGTCGAGGTGCACCGCGGGGAACGTGACGCGAAACAGGTCGGAGGCCCTCCAGTGCGTCGTCGCTCGCCGCCCGTCGAGGAGGCCTGCGGCGGCCACGGTGAACGCGCCCGTGCAGATCGACGCGATCCGGACGCCGCGGGCGAAGGCATCGCGCAGCGCGACCA
This sequence comes from Mycobacterium sp. AZCC_0083, assembly GCF_014202335.1. Taxonomy (GTDB): domain Bacteria; phylum Actinomycetota; class Actinomycetes; order Mycobacteriales; family Mycobacteriaceae; genus Mycobacterium. The sequence continues at coordinate 57,476 of NZ_JACHGP010000007.1, forward strand.
GCACCGCGGGCGGCGTTGGGTCGGTGACGTCGTAGCGGCCAGGCACGACGATGGTGTCGGCGGTCGCGAGAGCGTCGAGTCCGTGGTCGGTCGCGATGCGCAGCGCCCCGGCTGAGACGACGGGATCGGTTCCGCAGACCAGCACGCGATAGCCCGCGCCACCCGATGCCAGCTCAACCTGGCCGAAGACCTCCACCGGTGTGGCGAGATCGAACGCGATGGTGCCGGGCAGGGCGACGACGGCCACGGTGTGCATGATCGGACGGTAGCAGGCGGTGGCAATATCTCGGCGTATGGTGGCGTTCTGGCCACTGGTCGTGCGTGCCGTTCACCGGTCACGATGGCGGCATGCATGCACAGCTCTTGTTGTTCGACGGCTTCGACCCCCTCGACGTGATCGCCCCGTTCGAGGTGCTCGCGGCCGGTAGCGACGCCGTCGGCGGCGCACTGACCGTCGAGCTGGTCTCCGCCGAGGGCGCACGCCCCGTGGTCAGCGGGACGCGCGGTCTGGTCCTGAACGCCAGCGCCGAACTCGACCCTGACAAGCCGGGCTACGTCATCGTTCCAGGTGCCAGCGGTCCCATCGACGGCGATCCCGACGAGATCGACACCATCCCAGTACTTCTCGCCCGGTTCGGCGAGACCAGGGCCGTCGAGTTGATGGCCAAGGCCTTCGCCAACCCCGACATCACGGTGGCCACAGTCTGTGGCGGCTCGCTCGCCCTCGCGATGGCCGGGCTGATCGAGGGCCGTAACGCCGCCACGCATCATCTCGGCATGGACGTCCTCGAGGCGACCGGTGTGACGGCCGTGTACGCCAGGGTCGTCGACGACGGCGATCTCGTGACGGCAGGCGGAGTGACGTCGGGTCTCGACCTGGCGCTGCATCTGCTCGAACGCAGCTATGGACCCACAGTGGCGATCGCCGTGGAGAAGCTATTCGAATACGAGCGACGAGGAACGGTATGGAAATGAGCATCATCGGCGAATGGGACGTGACCATCAAGACCCCGATCGGGTCGATGGCCGTCGTCTACAGCTTCACCGACGACGGCAGTACTGTCGCCGGCAGCGCGACGGGCAAGGACGAGACGGTGCCGCTGAGAAACATCATCGTCGTCAATGACGCTGGCGGACAACGGGTTACCTGGCAACAGTCCGTGACCAAACCGATGCGGCTCAACCTCGACTTCGACGTCGTGGTCGACGGTGACCGGTTGGCCGGTCATTCGCGGGCCGGCCGATTGCCACGCTCGGCGGTGATCGGCACTCGGCGCCGCGGCCAGATTTGACACGCTGCGCGCATTGCCACCCGCCTTCCAGCGGAGGACGATGAAATCCGACGGCGGCGCCGTCGAGACGCTGCCCCGTCCAGAGAGGCAGATTATGTACGCACGAACGACAACGTTGGAGGCAATGCCCTCATCCGTCGACGCAGGCATTGCCTACGTCCGCGACAAAGTGATGCCCCTGCTCGAAGGCCTAGATGGGTACATCGGGTTGTCCCTGTTGGCCGACCGGTCATCCGGTCGCTGCATCATCACCAGCGCGTGGGAGTCCGAGGACGCGATGCGCGCGAGCGCACCGGCTGTTCAGGAGGTCCGCAGTCGCGCGGCGGAGATCTTCGGTGGTGGCAGCCCAACCGTCGAGGAATGGGAGATCGCGGTCCTGCACCGTGACCGCGAGGCCGGCGAGGGTGCCTGCGTCCGGGTGACCTGGGCCAACGTCAATCGCGACCAGGTGGACTCGGGTATCGAGGTCTTCAAGGCAGCCCTGCCCGCGATGCAGGAACTGGAAGGACACTGCAGCGCAAGTCTGTTGGTGGACAGGGCGTCCGGCCGCGGGGTGTCGTCGGTGGCCTATGAGAGCGCCGACGCGGTGGAGCGCAACCACGCCGAGATGGACCGCCTCAAAGGATCGGTGTCCGAGGAAGTGGCCGCCCAGATCGTCGAAGAGCACGACTTCGAGTTGATGATCGCCCACCTACGGGTCCCTGAGATGGTCTGATCTCACGGCCCGCAACTCAGTCAGGGCGCCATCTCGTACGCACCGTCGTACGCCTTGACGCGCTCCCAGACCCGATCGAACCGCTCGGCGTCGGCCACCGGCTTGCGAATCGCTCGCAGGGCCCACTCCTGCTGAGCCTGGGTTGAGGTCGGCTTGCCTTGCAGTGCAACGGTATACGTGTTGAAGTCGTTGATCTGGAAGGCGAAGATCTGATCGACGATGTCGTCGTCGAGCCCCGTCAGCGCGGCCTGTTCGAGGATCAGCTGCCCGTAGACGATGAGCGAGAACAGGTGCCCGACGTTGAGCAGGAAGTCCAGGTCCTTCTGCTGGTCGGCGTCGGGAGCGGCGATCAGGAGAAGCTCCTTGAAGGACAGTGCCTGCTCGTAGAACTGCGCGACGTTCGGGACGCGAGAGTGCTCGGCATACACCGGCGTCCAATCGGCGAACTGGATCCGGCCGGCGCCACGGGTGGGTCCCTGCTTCCAGAAGAAGACGTCGTCAGTCGGGTCGTCGCGGGTCGGGATCGCCGGGTACTCAAGCGGGTTGAGCATGTAGTTCGGCATGAACTTGAGCACCAGGCCCACGTTGACGTGCACCGTACCCTCCAGTCGGGGTAGGCAGCCCATCAACTGCGCAACCTCGCGGAACATGGTGTTCTTCTCGTACCCCTTGGCGGCCACCACGTCGTGCAGCAGCCGCATGACGGTCTCGCCCTCCATCGTGACCTTGGCCTTGGTCATCGGGTTGAACAGCAGGTAGCGCCGGTCTTCGAGGCTGGCGCTGCGGAAGTAGTCGACCGCGCGCCTGCTGAACAGCTTCATCGCGATCAGTCGCGCGTAGGAGTCGACGAAGTTGGCCCGCACGTGGGTGAAGTCGGTGACCGGGTTGCCGTACAGGATGCGGTTCTGCGCGTGGGTGATCGCCTCGTAGAAGGCGTGCTCGGCCATGCCGATCGACGCCGAACACAGGTTGAACTTGCCGACGTTGACCGTATTCAGCGCGGCGGCAAAGGCTTCCACGCCGGTGTGCAGGATGTCCTCGGCGCGGACCGGGTAGTTCTCCAGACGGAACGTGCTCACGTAGATCTGCATGTGCACGACGTTGCCGACCAGGTGGTAGTTCTCGTGCTGGCTGTCGGCGGCGAAGAAGACGTACGCGTCGTCCCTTTCTTCAACACCCTCGGCACTTACACGCCGCGCGAACACCGACACCATGCTCGCGACGTTGCCGTTGCCGATGTAGTACTTCTCCCCCGTCGCCCGGTAGAGGATGCCGTTGGCGCGGTCCTCGTCGCTGGCCGGGGTGAGGACCATGTCGGTGTTGTAGACGTCGGCGCCGTGCTCGCGCTCGGACAGCCCGAACGCCATCACGTGCCCCGCCTCGAGGTCGTCGGCGGCCTTGAGCTTCGCGTCCTTGTTCTCGCTCTGCCAAATCGGACCGAGACCGAGGATCGTGACCTGCTCGGTGTACCAGTACGTCAGGCCGTAGAAGCCGAAGATCTCGGCGAGTGCGGCGTTGCGCGCGGCGTCCCAGCGCTTGTCCGGGTTGCCGTCGGCGAACTCCGACGGCGTGAGGAACGTCGCGAACAGCTTCTCGCGCTTCACGAAGTCGACGAAGTCGGCTGGCCACTGCGCGGTGAGGTCGTCGTCGAGGATGCGTTTCTTGCCCTGGCTCTCGAACCAGTCGATCGTCGCCCTCAGCAACCTGCGGGTTTCCGCATCGAACTGCTGCGGGTCGTAGGTGTTCGGATCGAAGAGCAAGCCGTCAGTCATGGCGGAGAGCCTAGCGGGATCAGGAACATCACGGTACCGGCGGTACCGGTTGGCCGCCGGGCAACGGCACCCACGGCAGACCGGGGATCGTCGGGTACGGCGGTGTCGGGCTCCACGGCGGCGGCTCGGTGGTCGGCGGCGGCGGTTCCGTCGGTGGTGGCGGCGGTGGCTCCGTGGTCGGCGGTGGCGGTGGCTCCGTCTGCGTGACGGTCACGGGGGGCGCAGGCCTGCGGGTCGCGGTGCGCGTCTGAGTTACCGGCGGTGGGGCCGGAGGCGGCGCGGCCGCCGAGGTCGTCGGTGCAGGGGGCGGCGGCGCGGTGGTCGTCGGTGTCGCGGGCGTGGTCGTGATGACCGACGGCGTCGGTTCGTCGACCCGGCCCGTCAACAGCACGACGGCCCCGGCGATCGCGGCCAACAGCACCACGACGCCCGCGGTCATGATCGCGGGCGGCGTGCGGTACCAGGGCACCGGCACGGCCTGGCGGGCATCGTCATCCTCTGGCGCGTCGAACGCGATCTGGGGTCGCGCGCCGTCGGCCACCGGGACCCCGCCGTAATCGGCGGCGGGGGTCACCACCTCGGGCAGGTCCTGGGCATCCGACCATGCCAGCGCCGCGGGCGCCAGTGACTCAACCGGAGCGACCGGCGCTATGGGCGCGACGACCGCCGCGGGCGCGGGCAGCACCGCCATCGACGTGGCACCTTCTTCGACGGTGCCGCGCACGGCCTTGAGCCCGGCGCCAATCGCGGCCGCCAGTTCGGGCTGCGGGGTCGTGATCACCGGAACCCGCAGATGCTCCGACAACGTCGTCGTGATGATCGGGATGCGCGCACCTCCGCCGACTGACGCGACGGCGACCAGATCTCCTGCCCGGACTCCGCTGCGCTGCAACGCATCCTGCAGCTCTGCGATGAACCCGGCCAGGGGCCCGCGGATCGTGTCGTCGAGTTCATTGCGCGTGACTCGAACCTCACCGCGACTTCCCGGCAGTTCTGCGGGCATGGAGGTCACCGCGGCGGTCGACAGCCGTTCCTTCGCCGCCCGGCACTGGGCCCGCAGGTTCGCGAGAGACCCGATCGCCGAGGTGCCCGACAGGTCCACCGATCCCGCCGCGGAGAGGTCGGCGATCACGTGAGTGAGCAGAGCCTGATCGATCAGATCGCCGGACAGATCGGTGTACCGAACCGTCGGGGCAACGGGTGCGAACCCGTGCGCGGCGTCGGCCAGGGTGACGCTGGTGCCCGTGCCCCCGAAGTCGCACACCGCGATGATGCCGCGGGCGGGCACGCCAGGGTCGCGCTGCAATGCCGTCAGCGCGGCCACCGCGTCGGACACCAGTGGCCCCTGGGGCGAGCGAAGCGACGGGGGATGTGCTGCCGCACCGAACTCGGGCACTGCCGCGAGTGCACCGCGCAGGGCGGTGACCGCTGCCGGCCGCCAATGCGCGGGGTGCGCGACGCCCACCGGACCGGAAGGCGGTCGGCCCCGCGTCACCGCGTAGAGCATCGCCCGCAGCGCGTTGCCGAGAAGCACGTCGGCGCGGTGCGACGAGCCGTCGGGCGCGACGATGCCCACCGGATCGCCGACCCGGTCGACGAAGTCGTTGATGACCAGGCCGCGCTCGGCCAGGTTGGGATTCTCGGTCGGCAAGCCGACCTCGGGTGGCCGGTGCGGATACAACGTCAGCACCGCCGTCCGCGTCACCGCGCTTCGGTCGACCACCACCCCTCGCAGGGTGGCGGCGCCGACCGAGAGCCCTATCCCGTCTGCCACGTCATCGAATTGTGCCCGCTCCCCCGATCAGGGGGAGATCCAGTGGGGTCACCCAGCCCGGCGGCAGGTCGTTGACGGCGGGTACCGCGTTGAGTGCGCGAAGTCCCGTGGCCAGGCAACCCGCGGCCGCGGCGTCGCGGCCGGAGCCGTCGGTGAACCGGAACGCCGTCTCCTGGAAGATGCTCGGGGTGCCTTCGATGTCCACGCGGTAGACGTCGTTCTCATTGCCCGACGGCCAGTCCGGTGCCGCGTCGTCGCCGATCCGGTTCACGTGCTCCAACTGGATGCGGGTCTCCCCCTTGTAGACACCGTTGATGGTGAACCGCACCGCGGCGACGTTGCCCGCCGGGATGATGCCCTTCGCGGTCTTGCGCTCGTTCGGGGTGACCCACTTCTCCCAGGTGGTGGTGATCTCGTCGAGTTCGATGCCCGCCGCGTGCGCGATCATCGGAACGGTTGCGCCCCAGGCGAAGACGAGGATGTCGGGCGTCTCGAGCAGCGGCCGATGCTCCGGCGGCTTGCCGATGCCCATCTCGAACTCGTAGTCGCCTTCGTAGTTCGTGTAGTCGAGCAGTTCGGAGGCCCGCACCTTGCGGACCTCGGAGGTCAGGCCCATCAGCGTCAACGGGAAGAGGTCGTTCGCGAAGCCGGGATCGATGCCCGTGGTGAAGCACGACGACTGCCCCGCCTCGCAGGCGTCGGTGATCGGCTGAATCCAGTTCGGCGGGTTCAGGTGCATCTTCGGCCACACCCACGGGGTCATCGACGTCGAGCAGACGTCGATGCCTGCCCGCAGGAACCGCGTGATGAGCGCGATGTTGTCGTCGGCGTGGGCAGCGGTCGGGCCGTAGTGCACCAGCGCGTCGGGCCGCAGCGCGATCAGCGCGTCGACGTCGTCGGTCGCGGTCAGTCCCAACGACCGGCCAAGGCTGCAGATGTCACCGACGTCGCGGCCGGCCTTCTCGGGATTGCTGACGCCGACGCCGACGAGTTCGAACTCCGGGTGCTTGACGATCTCGGCGATCACCATCTTGCCGACGAAACCGGTACCCCAGACCACAACTCGTTTGCTCACTTGATGCCTCTCACTAGGCCCCCGCTCGGACTTCACCATAAGGGGGCAGGATTTGGGGATGTTCCGGTTCGATCGAACCGGAAGGGAAGGACGACATGACCGTGACGACCGAGGGCGCAACGAATGCCCGGCCTCTGACTGGGCGGCGAGCGCTGGTCACCGGCGCGTCGCGCGGAATCGGGGCCGAGATCGTGCGACGACTTGCCGCCGACGGCGCCGCGGTCGCATTCACCTATGGCGCGTCGGCTGCCGAGGCCGAGAGGCTGGCCACCGACGTCGAATCCGGCGGCGGTACCGTCGTCGCGATTCAGGCCGACAGCGCGGACCCCGAGCAGGTCGTCCGGTCGATCGACGAAGCCGTTGCGAAGCTCGGCGGGTTGAACGTGCTGGTCAACAACGCAGGCGTGGCCTATCTCGGCGACGTCGAGTCGTTTCCGATGGAGCAGTTCGACCGACTCGTAGCGATCAACGTCCGCGGAGTGTTCGCCGCCATTAAGCGGGCCGTCCCGCACCTCGGCGACACGGGCCGGATCATCAACATCGGCAGCATCAACGCCGACCGCGTGCCCGGCCCCGGCCTTTCGGTCTACGCCATGACCAAGGGAGCAGTCGCCGGATTGACCCGTGGCCTGGCGCGTGAACTCGGACCGCGCGGCATCACCGTCAACAACGTCCAACCGGGACCCATCGCGACCGACATGAACCCGGCGGAGGGCGAATTCGCCGACGCCGCAAAGCAGGTGATGGCGCTTGGTCGCTACGGTCACCCTCGCGACGTCGCCGGTGTGGTCGCCTATCTGGCTGGACCTGATGCTGCGTACATCACCGGTGCGAACTGGAACGTCGACGGCGGGTTCACGGTCTAGCGGCTCAGAAGCACCGCTTCAGGCCACCGGGCTCGCAGTACAGCGGGTAGCGGTCCACCGGGATCGGCAGCGGCTCCTTGTAGGCCAGCGTGAACGGGTAGTTGGCGATCGAGGCGGGCAGACCGCACACGTCGTTGTGGATCACCGAGCGCGTGCCACTCATGGTGGCATCGTCGAACTTGTAGGTTTCCTGCTGCGGCGCCGTGCTGCCGTCATCGCACTTCAGGCCGTCAAGCATGTTCTTGGTGAACATCCACTGCCCGCCGGCAAGGCGGGCGTCGCCGCCCAGTACCGCGGTCGACGACGGCGCCACGTGCAGCGTGCACGCGACGGGAAGTTCGAGGTTGTCTCGTAGGTCGCCGACCGTTGGCACGCAGATCGGGTAGATGGTCCATTGCACGACGAGGTCGCCCTGGGTGTAGGTGTAGATGCCCTGCATCACCTGGTCCGCGCGGGCGGGACTCGCGAATCCCAGCACCAGGCTCGCGAAGGTGGCGGCGACTGCGAGGACACGGGCGATCGTCATGCCGACGAGTATCGCAGTGCCATCGTTGCAAAGTCACGGCTTTGTTCGACGTGGCGGCAGTGTGTGCGAGGCAGCGTGAGAAGGTGCAGCCATGACGTCACTCGAAGGCAAGGTCGCCTTGATCACCGGAACGTCGGCGGGGCTCGGCGCCGCGGCGGCGAAGGTGTTTGCCGAGCGGGGTGCTTCGGTGTTCGGGATCGCGCGCGATGCGGAGCGGATGGCGACGGTTTTCGCCGACGTGCCCGGCGGCAGGTTCTCGTCGGCGGACATCACCAGTCCTGCCGCGTGCCGGGAAGCGGTGGCCGAGTGCGTTGCCGCGTTCGGCAGGCTCGACGTGCTGGTCAACGTCGCTGGTTTTCACAAGATGCGCCACACGCAGACCACGTCCGACGAGGACTGGGAACGCGACCTCGCGGTCAACCTGAACGGCCCGTTCTACCTGTCCCGCGCCGCCCTTCCGCACCTGCTCGAGGTCGGCGGCAACATCGTCAACGTGGCCTCGATCGCAGGAGTCGAGGGCGAGGTGTACTCGGCCGGGTACTGCGCGGCCAAGCACGGCCTCGTCGGTCTCACCAAGGCGCTCGCGATCGAGTTCACCAAGGACAAGTTGCGGGTGAACGTGGTGTGCCCCGGCGGCATGCCGACGGCGCAAGCCACCGAGTTCGAGGCACCGGAGAACGCCGACTGGGACCTGATCATGCGGATCGCCTCACCTCGCGGCTTCATGGAGACCGCCGACGTTGCCAAGGTGATCGCGTTCCTGGCCAGCGACGATGCCGCCGCCATCCACGGTGCGGTGTACCGGGTGGACAACGGTAAGGGTGCTGGCTAACCCAGTCTCGTTCCGACGTCACATCCGCGTGGGCCCGCGTTCACCTCTGCGACGTCCGTTGCGAGTGCGGCGTGCACGCGCCGCTGCGACAATCGCGCAGTGACCGACGTCATCCCGACCCAGAACTCCTCCGAGGCCGCCGCACCCGAGCCCAGCCGCACCGGCCTGTCAGCCGATGCCCTGCGCAGGGACATCCTCGACCACTTGCGTTACTCGATTGGCCGGCCTGCGGCCGCGCTGAAACCCGAGCACTACTACCGGGCACTCGCCCTGTCCGTGCGTGACCGCATGCAGGACAACCGGGTGGCATCGACGCAGACCTCGCTCGACCTCGGCAAGAAGGTCACCTGCTACCTGTCGGCTGAGTTCCTGATGGGGCCGCAACTGGGCAACAACCTGCTCAACCTCCAGATCGAGGCGGCCGCACGCGCCGCGCTGGCCGAGCTGGGTCAAGACTTCGACGAAGTAGTCGCGTGCGAACCGGAGCCGGGATTGGGCAACGGCGGCCTCGGCCGGCTCGCCGCCTGCTATCTCGACTCGCTGGCCACCCTCGAGCGGCCAGCGATCGGGTACGGCATCCGCTACGAATTCGGTATCTTCAAGCAGGAATTCCGCGACGGCTGGCAGGTCGAACTCACCGACAACTGGCTGGCGAACGGAAACCCTTGGGAGATCGCCAAACCCGACGTCTCCTACCTCGTCAACTGGGGTGGCCACACCGAGCACTACATCGACGACGCCGGTGCCGACCGCATCCGCTGGGTACCCAAGCAGGTCATCAAGGGCGTCCCGTACGACACGCCCATTCAGGGGTACGGCGTGCACACGTGCAACGTGCTGACCCTGTGGAGCGCACGCGCCGTCGAGTCGTTTGCGTTGGACGCCTTCAACACCGGCGACTACTACAAGGCCGTCGAGGAGGAAGTCACCTCCGAGACCGTCACCAAGGTGCTCTACCCCAACGACGAACCCGAGGCGGGTAAGCGGCTTCGCCTGCTTCAGCAGTACTTCTTCGTGTCGTGCTCGCTGCAGCACGTCGTGCACATCATGGACGACCTTGCCGACGCGTCGTTGCACGACCTCCCGCAGCGGTTTGCGTTGCAGCTCAACGACACCCACCCCTCCATCGGCGTCGCGGAGCTCATGCGAATTCTCGTCGACGAGCGCAGACTCGACTGGGACGACGCGTGGGCGATCACCGTCGCGACGTTCGGCTACACCAACCACACGCTACTGCCCGAGGCCCTTGAGAAGTGGCCGCTCGGCCTGTTCCGCGACTCGCTGCCTCGGCACCTGGAGATCATCTACGAGATCAACAGCCGCTTCCTTGACGAGGTGCGGGCGCACTTCCCCGGTGACGTCGACCGCGTGCGGCGCATGTCGATCATCGGCGAGGAGGGCGGCCAGACCGTGCGCATGGCGTACCTCGCCACGGTCGGCAGCCACGCGATCAACGGTGTCGCAGCCTTGCACTCCGACCTGTTGAAGGCCAGCACGCTCAAGGACTTCTACGAGCTGTGGCCAGAGCGCTTCTCCAACAAGACAAATGGCGTGACACCGCGCCGCTTCCTGGCGTTGTCCAACCCGGGCCTACGCACGCTGCTCGACAGCACGATCGGTGACGGCTGGCTGACCGACCTGGACCGGCTTCGTGGGCTTGAAGCGTTCATCGATGACGACGAGTTCCGGCAACAGTGGCGGAACGTGAAGCGGGCCAACAAATCTCGACTCTCGGAGTACCTACATTCGGTGACGGGCGTGGACTTGGACCCCATCTGGATGTTCGACATTCAGGTCAAGCGCATCCACGAGTACAAGCGTCAGCACCTGTCCGTGCTGCACATCATCCGGCAGTACTACCGGTTGAAGACGAACCCTGGACTCGAGATCGCCCCGCGCGCCTACGTCTTCGGCGGGAAGGCCGCTCCCGGGTACTTCATGGCCAAGCGCATCATCAAGCTCATCAACGCGGTGGGTGAGACGATCAACCACGATCCCGACGTCAATCGGTTCATGAAGGTCGTGTTCGTGCCGAACTTCAACGTCCAGAACGCGCACCTGATCTACCCGGCCGCGAATCTGTCCGAGCAGATCTCCACCGCCGGCAAGGAAGCCTCCGGTACCGGCAACATGAAGTTCATGCTCAACGGAGCGCTGACCATTGGCACGTTGGACGGCGCCAACGTGGAGATCCGCGAGGAGGCCGGACCGGAGAACTTCTTCCTGTTCGGGTTGACCGAGGCCGAAGTCGAGCAGGTCAAGCGCGACGGCTACCGCCCGTCGGACTACATCGACGGCAACGAAGAACTGCAAGCGGTGCTCGGCCTGATCGCCAACGGGCAGTTCTCCCACGGCGACACCGAGGTCTTCAAACCGCTGGTGGACAACCTCCGCCACGACGATCCGTTCCTCGTGATAGCCGATTACGCCGCCTACGTGGAGTGCCAGGATCGGGTCGCCGCAGCGTGGCAGGACAGGGACGCGTGGTCGCGGATGTCCATCTTGAACGCCGCACGCAGCGGAAAGTTCTCGTCAGACCGCGCGATCACCGAGTACTGCGACGACATCTGGAATGTGTCGCCGGTGACCGTGCGGGTCTGACGGATTCAAGCTCCGCGCGGTCAGCCCTGCTCGGCAGGCAACGGATTGCCTGCCGGCACGGGTGCCGGCGCCGGGATCCCCGCGATGCTCGTCATGACGCCGCGCTGATCGTCGCAGTAATAGTTGATGGAAGCGTTGAGGAACTGGTAGGTCTGCTGCTCGGTGGTGTCCTTGTCCAAGTTCTTGTGCAGGAACACCGCCGCCTCGGACGCGTTGGCGTCGAGCCCCGTGCGCAGCCGCTTACAGGTGATCTTGCCGATCCACGCGTTGTAGTCCTTCGGACCGTAGATACCGTAAACGTGCAGCTCATTGCTGAAATCGGTATCGGGATCGGCATTCGCCGGTGCAGCAAGGACGATGCCTGCGGCCACCGCGATTGTTGTCAAGATCACTGACTTCACATTGCGAATTGTATGCCCATTCATTTTCTTCACTTACCCCAATCGCCTGGCCACGTGATTCACTTGCCTCGCAACCCCTTTGACTCGCCCCGCCACGTGGTCCGAGGTACCCGGCACGCTGCGGCCACGAGGTAGGGTCGCCGTGATTAACTTAACCCAGCTAATCTATCAGTTATATTAGCTAATCTGTCACGCGAACGAGAGCCGTCCGTGATCGAGAAGATCGAGGTGGGGATGAAACCGACGACCGCGGCCGATTCGACGAACACGGCCGCAGCGCCTGCTTCACACACGATGTCCCCGCAGTCATGATCGGCGTTCTCAAGCGGGTCTGGATTCCACTCGTGATCGTGCTGGTAGTGGTCATCGCGGGTTTCTCAGTTCAGCGGATCCGGGGCTTCTTCGGCTCCGAGGGCATCATCGTCACGCCGAAGAACTTCGCCGACGACGCCGAGCCGTTCAATCCGAAAGTCGTGAAATACGAGATATTCGGTTCTGGCACTTACGCAGACATCAATTACCTCGACCTGGATTCGAAGCCGCAGCGGCTCGATGGCGCCCCGCTGCCGTGGAGTCTGACCCTGAGCACCACGGCACCGTCGGTTCTCCCGAACATCGTGGCGCAGGGCGACGGCAACACCATTTCCTGCCGCATCACCGTCGATGACGAAGTCAAGGACGAAAGGACCTCTACCGGCGTGACCGCCCAGACCTTCTGCCTGGTGAAATCCGCATGAGTGGACCCATCAACGAGCCAACCACCGAAGAGATTCCGGTCGCCCAGCAGCAGGCTCATCCCTTCCTGCCCGGGAACATCCGCAAGTTTGCGGTCGTGGTCATCGTGGCCTGGGTCGCCATCATCGCCCTGCTCAACGTCATCGTCCCGCAGCTGGAGGAAGTCGGGCAGCTGCGCTCGGTCTCGATGAGCCCGAATGACGCGCCGTCGGTGATCTCGATGAAGGAGGTCGGTCAGCAGTTCCAGGAGTTCAAGTCGAACAGCTCGGTCATGGTCGTGCTGGAGGGCCAGGAGCAACTCGGCGCCGACGCCCACAAGTATTACGACCAGATCGTCGACAAGCTCGAGGCCGACCCGAAGCACGTCGAGCACGTGCAGGACTTCTGGAGCGACCCGCTCACCGGCGCCGGTTCCCAGAGCAACGACGGCAAGGCCGCCTACGTCCAGGTGTACCTCGCAGGCAACATGGGCGAGTCCCTGGCCAACGAATCGGTCGAGACGGTCCAGAAGATCGTCGATAGCGTCCAGGCGCCCAACGGGGTGAAGGCCTATGTGACTGGTCCTAGCGCGCTCCAGGCCGACCAGCAAGTCGCCGGTGACCGCAGCATGCAGCTCATCGAGATGGTCACGTTCTCGGTCATCATCATTCTGCTGCTGCTCGTCTACCGGTCGATCGCCGCCGTGGGCATCGTGCTGGTGATGGTCGTGCTCCAGTTGGCGGCCGCTCGCGGCGTCGTCGCGTTTCTCGGCTTCCACAACATCATTGGGCTCTCGACCTTCGCCACCAACCTGCTCGTCACGCTGGCGATCGCCGCGGCCACCGACTACGCCATCTTCCTGATAGGCCGATATCAGGAAGCGCGAGGGGCAGGCGAGGACCGAGAGTCGGCCTACTACATCATGTTTGCCGGCACGGCCCATGTCATCCTCGGCTCGGGCATGACCATCGCCGGTGCAACCTTCTGCCTGCACTTCACCAGGCTTCCGTACTTCCAAACGCTCGGCATCCCGCTCGCCATCGGCATGGTGATCTGCGTCAGCGCCGCACTCACCCTTGGCCCAGCGGTGATCACCGTGGCGGGCCGCTTCCTGGAACCCAAGCGGGCGATGCGCGTCCGCGGCTGGCGCAAGATCGGCGCCGCCGTCGTACGGTGGCCCGGCCCCATCCTGGTCGGGACGATCGCGCTGGCGCTCGTCGGTCTGCTCACGCTGCCCGGCTACCGCACCAACTACAACGACCGCAACTATCTGCCCCAGGACCTACCGTCCAACGAGGGTTACGCGGCCGCCGACCGGCACTTCTCGCAGGCCCGGATGAACCCCGAACTGCTGATGATCGAGAGCGACCACGACCTGCGCAACTCGGCCGACTTCCTGGTGATCGACAAGATCGCCAAGGCCGTCTTCCGAGTGCCAGGCATCGCGCGCGTGCAGGCGATCACCCGGCCGCTGGGCACTCCCATCGAGCACACGTCGATTCCGTTCCAGATCAGCATGAACGGCACGACGCAGCAGATGAACGAGAAGTACAACCAGGACGTCACGGCCAACATGCTCAAACAGGCCGACGACATGCAATCGACCATCGACTCGATGACGAAGATGTCGAACATCACCAAGCAGATGGCCGATCTCATGCACGACATGGTCGCCAAGATGAAGAACATGACGGTCGACGTCGCTCAGTTGCGGGACTACATCTCCAACTTCGACGACTTCTTCCGCCCACTGCGGAACTACTTCTACTGGGAACCGCACTGCTACAACATTCCGGTCTGCTTCTCGATCCGGTCCATCTTCGACACCCTCGACGGCGTCGACACGATGACCACCGACATCCAGGAACTACTGCCCGTCATGGAACGCCTTGACGTTCTCATGCCGCAGATGGTCGCCCTGATGCCGCCCATGATCGAGACGATGAAGAACATGAAGCGGATCATGCTGACGATGTATGCCACCCAGAAGGGCATGCAGGACCAGACGACCGCGATGCAAGAGAACCAGTCCGCCATGGGCGAGGCGTTCGACGCATCGAAGAACGACGACTCCTTCTATCTGCCGCCGGAGGCGTTCAACAACGCCGAGTTCAAACGCGGCATGAAGAACTTCATCTCGCCGGACGGCAAGTCGGTGCGGTTCATCATCAGCCACGAGGGCGACCCGATGAGCCAGGAGGGCATCGACCACATCGATGCCATCAAGCAGGCCGCGAAGGAAGCCGTCAAGGGCACGCCGCTTGAGGGGTCGAAGGTCTACCTCGCCGGCACGGCGGCAACGTTCAAGGACATGGCCGACGGCTCGATGTACGACCTCATGATCGCCGCGATCGCCGCACTGGGCCTGATCTTCATCATCATGTTGATCATCACCAGAAGCGTGGTGGCATCCGCCGTCATCGTCGGCACGGTGCTGGTGTCGCTTGGCGCGTCGTTCGGCCTCTCGGTGCTCATCTGGCAGCACATCCTCGGGACCGAGCTGCACTGGATGGTGCTCGCGATGTCCGTCATCATCCTGTTGGCCGTCGGTGCCGACTACAACCTGCTGCTGGTAGCCCGGTTCAAAGAGGAAATCCACGCTGGGCTGAACACCGGCATCATCCGCGCGATGGGCGGCACCGGGTCGGTGGTGACCTCGGCCGGGTTGGTATTCGCCTTCACGATGATGTCCATGGCGGTCAGTGAACTGACCGTGATTGGGCAGGTGGGTACTACAATTGGCCTCGGTCTGCTGTTCGACACCCTGGTCGTCAGGTCACTCATGACGCCGTCGATCGCCGCCCTTCTCGGCAAGTGGTTCTGGTGGCCACAAGCCGTGCGAGCGCGGCCGGTGCCCGCGCCATGGCCATCGCCACCAAAGGACCCCGAACCCGTCCCATCGGCTCCAGGAGGATCAGCATGATCAAGAACATTCGCAGTCTCGCGCTCCGCAGCGGCATGGTGGCCGCCGCGTGTGGCGTGCTGGCAACAGCACTCGCCGGACCGGCCGCGGCCGATTCGACCGAGGACTATCCGATCCCGAACAAGATGCTGAAGACCACGTGCGACACCGAGCAGTACCTGCAAGCCGCGCGCGACACCAGCCCGGTGTACTTCGAGCGATACATGCTGGACAAGAGCAACCGGCCCGCCGACATCCAGCAGATGGCCGAAGACCGCATCCACTGGTTCTTCTCGCTGGACTACGCAGGCCGTCGCCAGTACTCCGAGGACACCGCGACCAATCCTTACTACGAGCAGGTGGCGACCCACTGGGGCAACTGGGCGAAGGTCTTCTTCAACAACAAGGGCGTCGTCGCCCACGCCACCGAGGTCTGCAACAGCTACCCGCCCGGCGACATGTCCGTTTGGGACTGGCCGGTCCAACGCTGACACCAGCGACGTACGGCCGAATCCGGCGTAAAAGATTGTCCCGACGGACTAGCCATGGGTGGTAGGCTCCCCGCATGGGTGTATCGAATTACGCTCATTCAGAATGAAGAAAGAAGTAAACAGTATGACACAGGGAACTGTGAAATGGTTCAACGCCGAAAAGGGCTTCGGCTTCATCTCTCCTGATGGCGGCGCGCAGGACGTGTTCGTTCATCACTCGGAGATCCAAAGCGAAGGCTACCGGTCGCTCGACGAGAACCAGCGCGTCGAGTTCGAGATCGCCCAGGGTGCCAAGGGTCCTCAGGCAGTCGGCGTCACCGCCGTCTAAGACACGCTTACGAAATTCCCTGCGCTGAACGATCGGATCCAATCCGATTCCAGCGCAGGGTTTTTTGTATCTCGGGACCGAATGAATTCGCCAATCCTCGAAGAATTCTTCAAGCGGTTGGGTCAGTTCATGCTGGCGTCGGCGACCAGTGGGCAAGCATTTCACCGAAGGTGTCGAAGGCTGCCTTGTTGACGCCGTAGGTCGCCTCGAAGTGAACGCTCAGCGGGAACCCGAGGTCCCCGACACCGTCGATGACCCGCTTGTACAAGTCGACGAGAAGCTGACGCCGTCGTGCCGGTTCGGTGCCTGCGAGCGACTTGACGAACTCCTGCTCGGCGGCGACCGCGGCGTTGCCGGGATCCTGGATGAGCCAGTTGATCAGGCCGACGCGACCCTCGACCTTCGGCACGAAGCCGAATGACAGCAGGATCTCCGGTCTGTAGTCCGTCGTCTTGGCGAAATCCTTCAGGAAGCCGACGATCGAGTCGGAGTACAGCAGCTGGGTCATGCCGTAGTTCGCACCCTGCTTGCACTTGAATTCGAATCGCCCCCGCTCACCGTCGCGGGTCGGGATCAGGATGACGCCGCGGTTGTCCACCAGCTCGTCGAAGATCGAAAGGGCGTCGGTGGGTGCGACACCGGAACCCTCGCCGTCGTTCATGGTGCGTGGCACGCCGACGAAGGCGATGCCCTCGATTCCGCTGTCGCCGAGAGCGGTCAGCCGCTCTCGCAGGGTCGGCTCGTCCATGAAGGCGGTGACCTGGGTGCACAGACCCTTCACCCCTGGCAGCTCCGGCTTGATGATCGACCAGAAGTCGAGCACGTCCAACTTCGGCTTCATCTCGATGGGCCTGCCGTCGTCCTCCTCGATCATTCCGGGCATCATGACGTGCCGGATCACTCCATCGAGGCCTGACTCCGCGGAGCTCCGCAGCACCTTGTGCGCCTCTTCCAATGCCTGCTCGCGGCCATGTTCGACATTGGGCGCTACGAGTTCGAGCGCGATGGTGCTAAGGGTCACGTGACTGCTCCTCATCGGGGGTACTCATCGCCGCGGCGCGTAGACCGTGGCGACGCCTCACCGCGCTGTGAGATACGACCATTGACTAGTTTAGCTAACGAGTAGCTCCGGCGGGTGAGCCGGGCGCGGGGTTCTGCCCGCGAATTACCGTTCAGCTAACCACGTGACCCGAGACGAGGCGAACCCGCGTACTCAGTGCTGGGTACGGCGGCGACCGAGCAGGACCGCCCACCCGACCGCGGCGAGGCTCAGCGCACCGAGCAAGACCGCCGTCGTCAGGAGGAAGGCGTCCCTGCCCTTGAAACCGGCAGGCGATTCGTCCGAGGCCAGTCTCAATTGGTAGTCGCCTGGCAGCGGCCCTTCCCGCGGCTCGTCAAGACCCGGGAACTGCTGAGTCCGGTGCACCTCGAATTGCCGTTCGCCAGTTGGGGTTTGGTTCCACTCCCCCCATGCCGGGGTCACGCCGTCGAGCAGAACCTTGCGCTCGCCGTACTGCCTGTCGTCACCGACGTCGACGATGCGCTGCACCCGGAAGGGCTCGTAGACCCGGTTGTCGGAGTAGCGCACCTGAACGGGAACGTTGTCGTATCGGAACAGTGGTGGCGGAGGCGGAGGCAACGGCAACCCGATGCCCGGGTAGTAGCCACCGCCGAAGAAACTGCCAACGGCCACGTTGACGGCCTGGTTGATCGTGTTGGTGACGATGGCCGTGAAGCTGTAGGCGGCAAACTGCGCTACCTCCAGAATGATCCTTGCCAGCGGCGGGATGTACACGATCCGTGGAGCGTTTTGATAGATGTAGATGATCTTCACCGGGTTCCGGTACGGATTGGAGAGCACCGGCCGGTAGTAGTCGTCGTACTCCACCCAGTTCGGGTCCCACTGCCGCACGTTGCGATCCCATTTGCGGTCGCCGCCGGGGAAGAATTCGTTATCCCTTCGGGAATTGTTGTCGTTCCGATCGTCGCGAATATTGCGGTCGAAGTTCGGCACGTCGATCGCCTTCGCGATGGCGTCGACGTCCTGCTTCGGGGCCACGACGGGGTCGAGCTGCTCGACGGGTTTTGCACTCTTGGCCAACACCACGTCCTGCTCGGGCGCCTTCAGCCTCTCGGGTGCGAGAGTCTCGATTACCTTCGCGGCCTGCGAGACGCTCGACGACGCCGTCTTTTCGACGCCCGACGGTCGCTCGGTGCTACTCGACTCGGCTGGGGAGGTCGGCGTCGCGCCAGCCTCTGCGGTTGCCGTTGCCGTTGCGCCGACCTCTGCCGAGGGCGGGCCGACGAGCGCCGGCGAGGGAGGCGTCGAGCCTTCCGACGGCGGCGCGGAGGCGCTGGTGGTCGCCGGCGCAGCTGACGTGGCAGGCGTGTCCGGCTTCTTCGGTTCGGGCTCGGCAGGCGTTGGCGCCGCCGATGGAGCGACGGACCGGCGGGTGGTGGGAGGCGCGGGCGGGTCAGCACTGGTCGCGGGCGCACTCGCTGCCGTGGTCGGCGCGACCGTCGGTGGCTTGGCCGGCGCCGATTGGGTGACCGGTGGGTCCTGGGTCACCGGCGCCTTGGTCTGCGGCGGAGCCTGCACGATCGCCGGTGCCTGTGTTTGTGGTGCCTGCGTCTGGGTCACCGGTGCCTGCGTGACCACCGGTGCCTCTGGCACCTTGGGCGGGGGCGGTGCCTCGACGCTCACGGGCGCCTGCGGTATGACCGGCGCGACCGGTGGCGCCGCGGGCGGTTCGGCGATCACCGGTGCCTGCTGCTGGGGCTTCGGTGCCGGCGCCTCCTGCGGGGCCTGTTGGACCGGGGCCGGCTCTGGCACGGCGACGATGGTCGTCGGCGAGACCGGATCGGGCTTCGGATCGGCGAATGCCGGCGCAATGCCTGTCGTCATCGCCGTGAGGGAGATCACCACTCCCGACGCCAGGGCGGCGACGACGTTTCGCCGACCACGAATCTTCAACGGTGCGTCCATCCTGCAACTACTCCTCTGTGCCATGCGCAGCCATCTCCCCCGAGGCTGGTCCGGGACCAGCAGCTGCCGCGGCGCTTCTTCCGCTCTACACATCAATCGGTGGTTCGGCGGATTCGTTACAGCGACTAAGTGATCGTTATCAGGACTAAGTCATGACGATCAGGACAGCGCACGACGTGGCTGCGCAGGCGGCACCGCCGCCAACAGCGAGCGGGTGTACTCCTGCTCCGGCGACTCGAAGAGTTCTGCGGCGGGTCGGTATTCGACGCGCTCGCCGGTCTTCATGACCAGGACGTCATGACTCATTCGCTGGATCACCGCCAGGTCATGACCGATGAGCAGGAATGTCAGGCCAAGCCGTTGCTGAAGGTCGGCAAGTAGCGTGAGTACCCGTGCTTGCACCGACACGTCGAGTGACGCCGTGGACTCGTCAAGGATCATCAACTCGGGCTCGACGGCAAGAGCCCGCGCGATGCTCACCCGTTGCCGTTGGCCGCCAGAGAGTTCGTGCGGATAGCGCGATGAGAAGGAGGCGGGCAGCCCGACCAGTTCGAACAGTTCGGCGATGCGCGACCGGCGCGAGGCCTTGCCATCGACCAGGCGGTGAACGGTCAGCGGTTCGGCTACCGCCTCCTCCACGGGTCTGCGGGGATCCAGCGACGAGAACGGGTCCTGGAAGACCAGGCTGATCCGCCGACGGAGTGCCTTCTCGGCGGCGCGGCGCACGGTGAGGACGTCGGTGACATCCAAAGGGCCGTGCAACACCGCGCGGCCGGCGTCCGGTTTCACCTGGCCGGTGAGCGCGGCCGCCACGGTCGACTTGCCCGACCCCGACTCGCCGACGAGCCCCAGCGTGGTGCCACGCCGGATCTGGAACGACAACTCCTTCACCGCGTGGATCGTCGTCCGGCCGACCGGTGTGGTGACCGGGAACCGGACGTCGAGGCCGTCGACGTCGAGAAGGACCGCGCTGTCCCCCGCCGCAGGCGGAGGACCGCTTCCTCCCATGAGTGGGCGGGCGTCGAGCAGCTCGCGGGTGTAGGGCTGTTGTGGACGGTCGAACACATCAAGGACTGGTGCTTGCTCCATCGCTTGGCCGTCGTGCAGCACGGTCACGTCGTCGGCGACCTGTCCGATGACGCCAAGGTCGTGGCTGATCCACACCACCGCGGTGCCGAAGTCGCGTTGCAGATCGCGCACCAGCTCGATGATCTGTGCTTGCGTCGTGACGTCGAGTGACGTGGTCGGCTCGTCTGCGATGAGCAGTTCGGGGTCGCAGGCCAGCGCGATCGCCACCATCACGCGCTGACGCTGCCCGCCCGACAGCTGGTGCGGATATGAGTGCAACCGGGTCTCGGGGTCGGGCAGCCCGACCGCCTCCAGCAGCTCGAGCGCGCGTGCCTTCGCCTCCCTTGGAGTTTGACGGCGATGCGTCTCGAGGGATTCGGTGATCTGGCGCTCGAGGGTCAACAGCGGGTTCAACGACGTTCCTGGGTCCTGGAACACGAAGCCGATCCGGCCGCCGTGCACACTGCGCAGCGTGCGTGGTGAGGCTCCGATGAGCTCGAGTGAATCTCCCTCGCCGGCAAGGGTGCTCGAGCCGGTGACGATGGCACCCGGTGCGTCGAGCAGTCCGGTTGCCGCGAGCACCGTCACGGATTTTCCCGACCCGGACTCGCCGACGATTCCCAACGTCTGCTCGGGCTGCACCTGCAACGAGATACCGCGCACGATCTGGCGCTTGCCGATTCGCACGTGGAGGTCGGCGACGTCGAGTACGGGCCCACTCATCGCTGCCTCCGCGCTTCCAGCATCGTGCGCTGCTTGGGGTCGAGCACGTCGCGCAGACCGTCTCCGAACAGGTTGAACGCGAGCACGATCACGAAGATGGCCGCGCCGGGGAACACGGCCATCCACCACGCGAGGGTGACGAAGCCCTGCGAATCGAAGATCATGCGGCCCAACGACGGTTGGGGCGGCTGAATGCCCAATCCGAGGAACGACAACGCCGCCTCGGACAGGATGGCGAAGGCCAACGACAGCGACGTTTGCACGATCAGCGGCGCTGCGATGTTCGGCAGGACGTGGCGGACGAGGACGTACACGTGCCCGGTGCCCATGGTGCGGGACACCGCGACGTAGGGCTCGGTCCGCACGCTGAGCGTGCTGGCCCTTGCCACCCGCGCGAAGATCGGCGTGTAGACCACGCCGATCGCCAGCATCGTCGTGGTGACGCCTGGACCGAGAATCGCGACGATCGCCAACGCCAGCAACAGCACTGGAAACGCGAACATCACGTCGACGACGCGCATGAACACCGTGTCGACCCACCCGCCGCGATAGCCGGCGACGACCCCGACGGTGACACCGACCACGACGGCGAAGGCCACGCTGACGACGGCAACGCGCATCGACGCCTGGATGGCGACGAGCACGCGGGACAGGACGTCGCGACCAAGCTCGTCGGTGCCGAACCAGTGTGCGCCACTGGGACTTTGAAGGGCGTTCGGCACGTCGACGTCGTTGATGCCGTACGGCGCGAGCCACTGTGCCGTGACCGCGATGACGAGCACCACGGCCAGCACCACCGCGCTGACCACGGTGACGGGATTGCCCACCAGGAGCCGCCAGGAGGCGACTCTGCCCTGGGTGTCCTCGATCGCCTGGTCGGTCACGACAGCCTGATCCTCGGGTCGACCACTGCGTAGAGCAGATCCACGATCAGGTTTATGAGCAGGAACAGGACGGCGATCAGCAGGACTGCCCCCTGGATCACCGGGTAGTCGCGGGCGGCGACGGCGTTGTAGACCAGGCGGCCCAACCCCGGCCAGGCGAACACCACTTCGACGACGATCACGCCGCCGAGAATCGTGGCGAGCTGGATCCCGGTGATGGTGAGGATGGGTACCAGCGCATTGCGGACGGTGTGCCGGAACGTCACCACCCGCGGCGACAGCCCCTTGGAGCGCGCGGTGCGCACGTAACCCATTGCCGCGACTTCGAGTACTGCGGACCGGATGTAGCGCGTCAGGATCGCGGCGGCCACCAGGCCGACGGTGAGGCCGGGAAGGACGAGGTGCTGCAACCAGCCGCCTGGATCGCCGAGCAACGGCCGGTATCCCGACGTCGGCAGCCAGCCGAGGGTCGTCGAGAACAGCGCGATGAGCAGGATGCCCATCCAGAAGTCGGGTACCGAGACGCCGAACTGGCTTGTCACCCGCACGATCCCGTCGCTGATCCTGCCTTCGTGCAGCGCCGACCAGATGCCGGCCGGCAGCGCGATCAGCAGGGCGACGACGATGCCCGCAACCGCCAGCGAGGCGGTGGCAGGAAGGCGGTCGACGAGAATCGTCGCCACCGGATCACCGTTGCGGAAGCTGACTCCAAGGTCTCCGGTCAGCGCCGAGCCGACGTAGCCGAAGAACTGACCGATGATCGGGCGATCGAGGCCGCTGGCCGAACGCAGGGCGTCGTACGCCTCGGGTGTGTAGCGGGTGCCGAGCGCAATGCGAACCGGATCACCTGGCACCAGGTGCACCAGCGCGAACACCACAACGAGCACACCGAGCAGGACGATCAGCGAGTACGCCAGCCGGCGGGCAAGAAACCGCACGATCGGGTGAGTCATTGGGCGCCATCCCCCGTCAGGCTGGCGGTCCGGAATCTGATCGCGCCGTCGCGACGTGCCTCGTAGCCCGACAGATTGGTGGCCCAGGCCTGGATCACGGATGGGTTGTAGAGGTAGATGTAGCTGACCTGGTCGGCGATGATGGTGGCGGCCTTGGCGTAGTCCTGTTGGCGCGCTTGCCGATTGACCTCCACTCGCCCCGCGTCCAGCAGCCGGTCCACGTCCGGATTTGAGAACTTCTGGGCGTTGCTCGACCCGTCGGTGTGGTGCTGTGCGTAGTAGAAGTCGTCGGGGTCGATGTTGCCGAGCCAGCCCATCATCAACATGTCGAAGTTGCCGGTGTTCTGCTCGTCGAGCCAGGTGGCGAAGTCGACGGTGCGGATGTTGACCGTGATGCCAAGGGGTTTGAGGTTGTCGGCGATTACCTGCGCCGCGGTGACCGTCTCCGGGTACTCGGAGGTGACCAGCATGTCCATGTTCTTCGGCGATGCTCCGGCCTCGGCGAGCAGGCGCTTGGCCTCAGCCTGGCCTTGATCTACGGCGTCCGCGTACTTGTCGTAGGACGTGTACCAGGGGTTGCCCTCGGGGATCGCGAGCTGATTCGCCGCAGCCGTGCCGTAGCTGGTTGCCTGCACGATGGCCTTGCGATCGATCGCGTACGCGATCGCCTGACGTACCCGCGGGTCCTTCCACGGTTCGCGGGCTTCGTTCAGCGCGAGGTACCAGTAGTCGTTGCTCGGCGTCACGGCGAGCTTGATCGAGTCATCGTTCTTGAGTTGTGCGACGCGTTGAGTGGGTATCGAGTCGGTCCAGTCGATCTCGCCCGCCTGCAGGGCCGACAGCGCCGTTGACGGTTCGGAGATGAACCGGAACGTCACGCCAGGCACCTTCGGGCGACCACCCCAGTAGTTCGGGTTGGCCGTCAGCGTTATCGAGTCCCCGCTCTTCTGGGATGCGAAGGCGAACGGCCCCGTCCCGACCGGATGGGTGGCGATCTGGCCACTTTCGACGTTCTTGCGCTGCACGATCGCCATGCCCTTGAATCCGCCGAGGTTGGTCAGCAGGTTCGGGGTGGGCTGCTTGACCCGAATGAGGACGGTGTCCGGGTCGGGCGCACTGACGTCGGTCACGGCGCTGAACTTGTCGACGTTGGAGAGCTTCTCGTCGATGATGCGCCGGTAGGAGTACACGACGTCATCGGCGGTGAACGGGCTGCCGTCCTGGAACGTCACACCCTTGCGAAGCTGGAAACTCCAGGTCAGTTGATCGGGTGAGACGCTCCACGATTGAGCGAGTGCGGGCCGCATCTCGAGATTCGCATCCGGTTCGACCAACGTGTCGAACACGTTCTCGAGCACCTCGAACGAGAAGTAGGCGCTCGTCTTCTGCGGGTCGAGTTGGTCGGGCTCGCCCGCGATGGCGGCGATCAAGTTGCCCGAGCCCTGTCCGAGGTCGACCCGCTGCGCATGCGAGCAGGAGACCGCGACGAACAGCGCGACCATCGCGGCGATGACGGCCGCTGGTTGTCGCATTCTCATCTCTTCCGTGCGGACTCCGAGGTGGGCAGCGCCATGTGTGGCGCCGATGCTGCGCTACCCGTCTTTACCCACTGAGCGCCGTCTTTACCCACTGAGCGGCATCTGCACACCTGCCTCGTGGCGGCGGCCCGTCACGGCGTCGCCGCAGTCAGTCGGCGTTGATCGCCGCAACGATGTTGAGGCGGGCGGCGCGCAGCGCGGGCGGCACCGATCCCAGTAGGCATATCACCAGTGCGCCCACGCTGATGGCGATCATCGCCGGACTCACCCGCCACGCGACGTCGATGCTGAGCACGTTCGTCAGGGCGCGGGAGATCAAGTATTGAATCGCGACGCCGATGAGCAGTCCCAAGAGTCCGCCGACGATGCCAATGCCTGCCGCTTCGGCGAGAATCGCCTTGAGCGTGAAGACGCGGTCGGCGCCCATCGCGCGCAGCACACCTATCTCGCGGCGACGGTCCAGCACCGAGAGCATCAGCGTATTGAGCAGGGTGACCGCAGATACCACCACGACGATCCACGCGATGATCATGATGACGGCGATCACCTGATCGAGCGCGCTGCTGACGCCAGCCAGCGCCTCGTCGCCGGAGTAGACGAACGCATCCTTTGACACGGCATCCTTTGACACGGCACGGCGTATCGCCGCCCGCACTGCCTGCGGATCGGCGCCTGGGGCCACGGTGACCTCGAGGTCACTGGCACCAGGCCGGAGAAACCAGCCCTGCATCGAGTCCAGGCTCATGGCGATCGTGCCGGTGAGCCCTGAGAAGTACGGAACGAGCTCGAGTACCTCCACACGGTGCGCACCGGTCGGCGTCTGCAAGGTGACCTCGTCTCCGTCCGAGACGCCCATCGCATGACCGAGGTCACGCGACAGCGCGACGCCCTCTCCTGCGAGCAGCTTTTTGCGATCCCGCGCCGACATGGATGCGTAGATGTCCCGATGAGAGCCTGGTGCGATGCCGAGCAGCATGACCCGGGTTTCGCCGACTGTGGCGAACGCCATCTGGTCCGGCACCACTCTCGCGACGCCGGGCACGGCCCGCACCCTGGACTCGGTGTCCGGTGGAAGCAGCGTGGTCGAGAAGTCGGTGGCCGCCGCTGAACTGACCCACGCATCAGCATGCCCGATCGAAGCGAATGACGCGACGGTCGAGTCGACGGCATTACCGGTCGCTCCGGTGACGGCGACCGTAGTGACCACGGCCGTCAGCACGGTCATCATGGCGACCCACATCCGTCGCGGTGCACGCTCGATCGTGGCCGCGCCGAGGACGCCTGCGCTGCCGAACAGCCGAGCCACCCCCGCGGCGCATCGAATGATGGGCCCCGACAAGGCGAAGCAGATCGCGCTAGCGCCGATGAACGCCAAGGCAATTGAGACGACGGCGATATTGCCCAGGTCAGCGGTCACGATGAGGACTGTCGCGACGAGCAGGATGATGCCTGCGATGCCTCCGACGATCCGAAGCCGACTCGAGCCTGCCTCCGACGTCGCGACGCCGCACGACGCCAAAGCCTCGACCGGGGTGACGCCGTACACCTGTCGGGCGGCCAGTGCCGAGGCCGTCACGCTCGCAATGACGGCCGCAGCGATGGCCGCTGGCACGACATAGGGCGCCAGGACGTATTCGATTCGCGCATCCAACGACTGGACCATCGTCGAGGGCAGCCGACCGATCGCGAGACGGCCGATGACGACTCCGAATATCGAGCCGATGGCGCCACCGAGCAAGCCCAGCAGAGCAGCCTCGACCAACATGTCGGCCACGATGGTCCGGCGCTTGCCGCCGAGTGCCCGCATCGTCGAGATGGCGGGCCTGCGCTGCGCGATGGCGATACTCATCGCGTTGTAGCTCAGGAACGCCGCCACCACCAGGGAGACAGACGCCGCGAGCAGCGTCATCGCCTGCAGAATCGCGAACGAGCTGCCGGCCTGGGCGGCCCGAAAACTTGGCGTGGCCACGACGGCACGCCCGCCGATCGCCGTGGTCACCGCGGACCGCACCTGCGCGGGGTCCGCACCCGGTGTAGTGAAGATCAAGATGGAATCGAGTCGACCCTCGCGGCCCGAAATCCGTTGCGCGAGTGTGAGCGGTGCGATCACGAAGTGCGCGTCGTTCAATCGCCGCGCGGCGGGTCCGTCCACGACCGCAACGGCGGTGACTCGCGTCGATCCGACGTCGAACTGCTCACCCTTGGCAAGCCCGAGGCCCGCACCCACGATCACACCGTCGGTCGCACCGGTTACAGGCGAACCCGCGTCGAGCTGATCCTTGATCGCCGACTGCAGATCGGAATGCAGTTCGGAAGCGTTCTGACCAAGGCCGAGCACCAGGGCAGGGGTTGAGTCGACAGTTGCCCGTATTCGCACCATCGGCACGGCCGCGGCGACGTCCGCGACACCGGTGACCGCGTCGAGCAGCGACTCGTCGAACCCGTCGTCGGTGATGCCGGACACCTCGAGATTCGCGTCACCGCCGATGCTGGTGGCCAGACGATTGATGGAGCCCGTGATCGAGCCCGATACGCCCAGCACCGCGACGAGCAGTGCGGCAGAGACCGCAACCACGGACACCGTCGCCACCGCGCGTCCCCAATGTGTCCGCAGTTCGCGGACATTGAGCACCCTCAGTCGGCTGAATACTGCGGGAAGCATTGCGCTACAACCGGTGTGCCGCGTGACGACCGCTCCGCGGCGGACCCAGGTCGGGCAGGTTTCTGTTGTGCAGCGCGACGATGCGGTCTGTCGTCGGCTCGGCATGCAGGTCCGCCGTGTGCCGACCGGCCCACAGCGGCTGTCGCACTAGCACGTCGGACTTCAGTGCGCCGTCCTGCAGTGTGATCACACGGTCGGTAGCCGCGGCAGCCTGGAGGTTGTGCGTCACCATCACGACTGCGCGCTCGACGCGGACGTCGTGCGCGACGTCGTTCAGCAGTTCCAGGATGGCCGAGCCGGTCGCCGAATCCAAGTTCCCGGTCGGTTCGTCGGCCAGAATGAGCAGTGGGTCCATCATCAGCGCGCGCGCCACGGCAACTCGTTGCATCTGCCCGCCGGACAACTCGGCCGGACGATGATTCGTGCGATTTCCGAGGCCGACGAGCTCGAGTAGCTCGATGGCATCCCGTCTCACGTCGCGTAGCTTCTTTCCGTCCAGCAACATGGGGACCGCAACATTCTCCCATGCGGTGAGTGTCGGCAAGAGGTTGAAGAACTGGAAGACGAACCCCACCTTCCTGCGGCGGAACGTCGACTGCTGATCGTCGGTCATCCCTGCGATGTCGACACCGTCGTACCGGATGGAACCCGAATCGGGCACGTCCAGCGCGCCAAGAAGATGCATCAACGTGCTCTTGCCCGCACCCGACGGACCCACGATCGACGTGAACTGGCCGCCGTTGATCCGCAGGGTGAGCCCGTCCAGGGCACGGACCGTGTGTCCACCCGCGCGGTACTCCCGCACGACATCGATGAGATCGACGGTTAGAGCCACATCACTTCTCGAGGGCAATTTCCAGACCAGGGAAGGCTCTCTCGGCAAAGCAGTCCCTGACCTTCTGACCGACCTTGCGATTCCCCGTGAGTGTGCTACTCAGGAGCGACGACACGTGCGCATAGACCGCCTGGTTGTCTGGCGCATCCATGTGCGTGAACGGTGGCGTGCCTGCCAGCGGAACGAGGGGCAGTCCAAGCACGTCTCGCGCCGCTCTAAAGACGGGCGCATCCAACACCGCAACGAAGTGCTGAATGTCCTCGCGAATTGCCGCCGCACCCACGACGCGCAAGATCTGCACGTGTACGGCCGCCAGCTTGCGCCGGTAGCGACGCGGTATTGCCGCGGTTGCGCCGTCCCAGCACCGATCGAGGTCGTCAATTCCGTGGTGCCGCATGATGTCGTCGGCAGCGATGGTGATCGGGGCAATCGGAGACTTGATGACGTCGTCCAGGTCGACGATCGTCTTGAGACCAGCAGGCGAGTTGCGGATCATGCGCAGCACGCCCGCAGGCACCTTCGACTTCGTATCCATGACGACGAAGAAAACACTGCTCTCGTCGTAGGGGCCGTATTCCGTCTTCATGGTCACCGAATCGTTGCCCCACGTGTCCTCGAAGACCTCGCGCTCGACCTGGCGGGCGATGTTTGCAAAGGGGTCGGTTCCCTCTATCTGAAAACATGCGAACCGGTCGCGAACGAGAAGGGCCTTCGCCCCGAGGAATTCCCGCGTGAGCTCGTTCCGCTCGGCATCTGACAGGTCGTAGGCATACAGCTGCGGTGAGCGAGTGAGCTGCTTGCCTGCCGGCGGGTCAGATGTCTCGGCGACCGACTTCTGCCGGTACGCGAAACGAGCAGGGTCAGTCACTGGGGCGGGACTCCACCTTGAACCAAAGTTGATCGGCGGCCGGATCGCCACCCAAGAAACCACCCAGGTCGGATGGGTTAGTCGCGACCATGCCACCCTGCGCCACCAGACGCAAGCGCCGACCGATGTGAATAGCCTCTGCATTGCCTTTGTAACAACTGATATTTCGGCAGGTGCGATCATCGTGTCGGCGGTTACAAGGAGGCGGACAGGTGGACGGACTGGTGCCTCGCTTCTCCATCGGAGCGGGCTTTGCCGTGTACCGGGGCGCGACGACGACCGGCCACGTGCACCGGCACGCCGCCTTCCAGATCGCCATCGGCATGCAGGGCGAGGTTGCCATCGTGGACGCGTCGGGCATCGAACACCGGGCCGCGGCACTGGTCGTGGCGCCGATGGAGCCGCACTGCCTGCAGGCCACCCCTGACGTGCTGACCTACTTCGTCGAGCCACACTGCGTATTCGCCGACCGGTTGCGCGAACGCCACGGAACCGGCATCACCGCGGCCCCCGAACTGCGCGATCTGCGTGAGGATGACGTCCGCCTTGCGGGCGTTCGACCGTCCAGCCAACTCGACCCACGCCTGGTACAGACGCTGACTGCGTTGAGCGACCGCAGTGCATCGTTGCCGAGCCTGGCCGCGGACGTCGGGCTCTCACCGCAGCGCCTGCGCGCGCTGGCGCGGGATCAATTGGCCATGCCGCTGGCGCGCTGGCGGGTATGGACTCGGCTGCGGCGCGCGGCCGAGGCGCTGCAGGCGGGCCAGACGCTGGCCGACGCGGCGAGCACGGCGGGCTTCGCCGATCAGGCGCACCTGACCCGCCAGATGCGGGAGATGATGGGGCTCACCCCTGCCGTGGTGCTACCGCTTCTGCGCGGTCAGTCCTTGCGCGCAACGTAGACCGAGATCGAGCCGCTGACCGTGGACACCACCTCGACCTCGCGCACGTCGCGAAACCCGGCATCGGACATCAGGCCAGGAAGGGCACCGTCGGCGTTGGGCTGGGTGTCCTCCTTGCCGTCGGCGAGCTGCACGATGCGAAAGGCCTGGCGCATCAAAGTCGTTCGCTGCAAGCCGTAGTCGGCGATCACCAGCCTTCCGCCGGGCTTCAGCACCGCGAACATCGACGCGAGCACTGCCTTCTTCATCGGCAGCGGGCATTGATGGAGCACCAGGCTGGACACGACGGTGTCCACGGAGCTCGCTCCGAGCGAATCCACCAAGGCGTCACCCATGCCGACGCGCCATTCCACCCCCGCATCGGCGGCGGCCTTGCGCCGTGCCACGGCAAGCACCTCGGGGTCCGGGTCCACGCCGACGATCCGAGCGCCTGGCTCCACTCGACTCAACAACAACGCCAGTGATCCAGTGCCGCAACCGATGTCGGCGATCACGTCGCCGGGCTGCGGTGCCACGTACATGGCGGCCAGCGCACGCCACAGTCGCTCACGGGTCAGCGCAACGACGAAATCGAAGAACCTTGCTGGTGCGACCCGGCCGAGCGCCGGAGTGAACGATTGCGTGCTCATCTCCGTAGTCTCGCCCGCTCGACGTGATGCGGTCTTGAACGAATCGCTTGTCGCATCACAAACAGGCAGGCTTGCCTGTTTGTGAAAATCGCAGTACTTTCGTGGCATGACCAGAGCTCGGAGGCGGCACGCCGACGAACGGGTTCGCATCCCCCGCGCGGAGCGGGTGGAGGCCATGCGGTTGCGGTTGTTGGAGGCCGTGATCTGGTGCATCGCCGACAAGGGCTACGCCGCGACCTCCACCAACGACGTCGTTCGTCGGGCCAAGGTGTCCCGTGGAGCACTTGCACACCACTTTCCGACGAAGGCGGCGCTGGTGAATGCCGCAGCAGGCCAGTTGGTCGACAAACGCGCCGCCGATTTCGAATCGCGGATGGCCCGCCTCGACCCGAAGGATCGGACACCGCTGGCCGCACTCGACATCTTGTGGTCGTTCTATGAGCAACCCGAATGCCGGGCCTTGATGGAGTTGTCGATCGCGGCGCGGCATGACTCCGAACTGCGTGCGCTGATGTCGAACTGGGACGACGTGTACAGCGAGGTACTGCTCAAGTCGGCTGGCGAGGTGATCCCAGAGTTGGCAGCCAAACCCCATGCAGCCGTGCTGTTACGGACCGTCACCGCTGTGTACGACGGACTCGGCCTTTACGACATGACCCAGCGGGCCCAGCGCGAGCGGGTCGCCGAGGTGCGCGCGTTCTTCATCGCGATGTTGACCCAACTGGACCCCTCCATGGGGAGTCCGATCCCAGGAACAGGACCTGATCATGACTGAAACGAACACGCCACCGATCCGCGCACGCCGCATCCACTTCGACTATCCCGAGGGCGGGCTGCGGCGGCACTACGTCCAGGGCGATCTGTTGATGAGCCACATCGTCGCCTACCTTTCCTCCACGTTCCCCGAGGGCGAGGACTTCTTCGTCCGGTCGGTGCGCCGCCACGCCGATCAGGTGACCGACCCGGTGCTCAAGGAACAGGTGAAGGGCTTCATCGGGCAGGAAGTGACTCACAGCCGCGAGCACGTGGCGCTCAATGAACGGCTACAGGAGATGGGCTATCCCACCACGTTCAACGACCGGATGACCACACGGGCGCTGCTCCGGGACGAGCGCATGTTCTCGCCGCTGACCTGCCTTGCCATGACGGCAGCCTTGGAGCACTTCACCGCTGTCTTCGCCGAATCACTCCTCGGCGACGAGGATGCGCAGGCCCTGCTGGGGTCTACCGAGGTGCGAAAGATGTTGTTGTGGCATGCCTATGAGGAGTCCGAGCATCGCGCGGTGGCCTTCGACGTGTACCGGGCCGTTGGTGGTTCCGAACGGCGCCGCATCTGGACGATGCGGTTGGTCACGTTGACCTTCTTCGGCAGCATCGTGTTGTTCACCACGCTGTCACTGCTGCGCGACCGCAGCACTTACAACCCCGTCCGGCTCGTTCGCAGTCTCTGGGGCCTGCGCCGTTCACCGTTCCTGAAACGCTCTGTGCGCAAGCGATTTCGGCAATACAACAAGGTGGGTTTCCACCCGAACGACGTCGACAACTCCGCCCTACTCGAGCGTTGGCAGCCCGAATTGTTCGGGGAGGCCGGGCAGCTCACCGCCAACATGGCCTAGCGGCGTTCGCCCTCGGCGAGCCACGCGAAGAACTCCGCAGCCGAGAACACGGGCTTGCCCCACTCGAGTGCCTTGCGCGCCTTGCCCGACTGGGTGCCGACCTCGGCGGTGATCAGGACCTCGCAGCGCGTCTTGGTCACCGACGGCACGGCCACCAGCCCTGCCGACGCCGCCAGGCGCTGCATCTCCTCGCGGTCGACGATGCGGCCCCGAGCGTCTTCGGCAGTGCCGGTGAAGCACACGCGAGCGCCCGGCACCAGGATGGCCGCGATGTCATCACCTGCGAGTGCCGCCTCGACCGAATCGTCGATGATCGCCACTCTCAGCGACTCTTCGACCGCGCGCAGCCGGCCAACGGCCTCCACGGTCATGGGCACCCGCGAAGCGGCGGCGCGCAACTGGTCGGCCACCGACTGCCGGGCCGCCAGATGCCACGGCGTGTCCAGACCACCGTCATCGTCCCCTGCGAGCCCCAGCACGGTCGCGCCGACGCGGCGGCTGACGTCGAGCAGTGCCGAAAGACCCGGCAGGTGAGCCGATGCCGGTGTTGCCACCTCGCGGTTGCGACTGACGAGGTGTCCAGAGAACGACTCGCTGGCCTCGGGCTCGTCGAAAGCCGAAGCACCCGAATCCGCTGAGTCCGTTTGGGAGAACGCGTCGAGCGCAGCGCGGGCCCGCTCCAGCGCCGTGCCTGCCGCCAAGCCTCGACGGTGCTCGGCGCCGAGCACCGAGTGCGGCACGTCGGCGCCCAGCGGCGTTGGCACGACGAGACCGAGCCGCTTGAGTTCGAAGTCGATGAGGCCGAGCGTCTCGTCGATCCCGACGCCGACCGGAGTGCAGCCTGCCAGCATCGGTGCGATGACCTCCCATGCCTCCGCCAGCGTGGGCGCCAGCAGCACGTCGGACACCGTGATGCCGTAGGCCTGCCGCGCGTCGGCAAGGTCGCGCTGCGGGTTGATCAGCGTGCTGACCGCGGTGCCGTCGTCGAACGCCACCGCGAACTCGACGGGTCGGGGCCGCGACATCCGGCCCTCGTCGCCGACGGTCAGGATGCCGATCCCGCAGTACCGGCGGGATCGTTCGTCGGCGACCGCCTGCCGCAGGAACCGGACGACGCGCTTGTCGGTCCTCAAATCCTTCGGCAGCACAGGACGTTTGAGCACCAGCCCGCTCATCGACGTGCACCGGCTGAGCGCGACGTAGAGCTGACCGAACGAGAACATGCCGCCGCTCAAGTCGACGACCATGCGGTCGAGCGTCTGGCCCTGGCTCTTGTGGATGGTGATCGCCCACGCCAGTTTGAACGGCAGCTGGGTGTAGGTGCCGATCACCTCGCGGCGCAGCGCTCCCCCATCGACGACCGGACGCGTCGCCTCCCAGGTGTAGGGCCTGACGTCCGCGGTATCGCCGTTGGTGAACTCCACCGTGACGACCAGTCCGTCGTCAAGGCGAGCGGCGGTCACCCGACCAAGGGTGCCGTTGACCCACCGATCGAACTGATCGTTGTTGAGCATCATGATCTGCGCGCCGATCTTGAAGCGCAGGGTCTCTTCGACGGGTGGGTCGAACAGGCTGAGGTCGCCGGATCGCGATGCGAGGTAGGTGATCTCGTCGCCTGGCAGCCGCTCGAGGCGCTGCCGGTTCCTTGCGGTCACCAGTCGGTTGGTCGGCGCCAGCGTGAGCCAGAACTCGTCATCGGGCGGTTCGAAGTCCGGGTCCGTGCGTGCGTTCAGCTGATCACGCGCATGCCCAACGAGGACGCCTTCGCGAATCTCGTTGAGAATTGCGGCCATTCGGTCGTCACCCTGCTGGCGGAACACCGTGGTCAGAGCAACCGTCGGGAAGTCCTCTGACCGAAAGCTGTCAGCAGAGAAGAAGTACGGCGTCGCGTAACGGGCGTTCAGGTACCCGGCCTCCGCCTCGTGCACGACGGGCGGCAGCTGGTAGAGGTCGCCAACGAGCACGATCTGCACACCGCCGAACGGAGTGCCGGGCACGGGACCGAATCGCATCAGCGCCGCGGCCACCTGGTCGAACAGGTCGGCGCGCACCATCGATGCCTCGTCGACGATCAAGGTGTCCAGCGAGCCGAGGATCTTCGCGAACCGGCCGGGGTAGTACCGGCCGGTGCGGACGTCGTCGAGACTGGTCGTCGTCGAGAAGCTGAAAAGCCGGTGGATGGTGTAGCCGTCGACGTTCAGTGCGGCGATGCCGGTGGGGGCGACGACGACGACGTTGCGGTCGGTCTCGGAGATGAAACGACGGATCAGCGTCGACTTGCCCGTGCCCGCCTTGCCGGTGAGGAACACGTGCCGTCCGCCACCGAGCAGCGCGAGCGCATCCTTGAATTCGTCGGTCAGGACGAGCTGCGAACTCCGCACCTCTTGTACCGCCATGTCGATGACGATGTCACACCGCCGGGTCGCCGAGTCCTGACGCGTAACTCTCCTTGACGACCTGAAGGTGTGCCCAGCTGTCGATCCCGTTGACGCCTGGCAGGGCTCGCACGGTGTCGAGTAGCTCGACCAGCTGTGCGGCCGAGAATGCGCGCACCGTGACGAGCACGTCGAACCGCCCGAGCGTGCGAGCCACGAAGATCACCGACGACATGGCCTTGAGCTCGTCGACGACCTCGCGGTGGTCTCCGGCGAGTCGGATGCCGAGACCCATGGCGCTTTGCCGATCCTGCCCGGAGTGCCGCACGACCGCGCCGACGCGCACGACCTGCGATTCGACCAGCCGGACGACGCGCCGGCGGGCTCCGGCAGCCGAGAGGCCCACCACCTCGGCGAGGTCGACGTAGGACGCCCGGCCGTCGTCCTGGAGCGCACGCAACAGGGCCAGGTCGACGGCGTCGACGTCGGTGCTCACGTCGCCGACCGGGCCGATCACGTCGCGGACCACCTCGACGTAGGTGAGCGTGTCCACGCCCATCACCCCGTCCAATGAACGCAGCTCGGAGATCGAGCGATCGACGTCGCGCGGGGATGCGGCGCGTACCTCGGCCACCAACCCGTACTGCCCACTGGTCAGCGACAGGAACGGCACGTCGTCGCGCCGGGCGATCTCCGCGGCCAGTGGCGCGGCCCGCCCCCGCACGGCGAGACCGACGTGGGCCAACGAACCGCGACCGATCACGGCGGGATGAACGACCCCGCGAACGACGACCTGGCCGCTGGTGAGCAGCCGCTGCACGCGGAGGGCCGCCGTCGAGCGGGACAGGCCGATCGCGCGGGCGATGTCACGGTGAGTCAGGCGCCCGTCGACCTCCAACAACGCCACGATTGCCTCGTCGACCTCGTCCATCGCGGCCTCCCGCCAAAATTCGTCGAAAGATTTTTAGACCCGGATCGCCCGACTAATCGATCATCAGATCCATTTGATTTGCCATGTTTGTGCGGATGATCCACTAAATGCTGGCACATCGTGATCAGAAATGTGTCCGTAACGAACGAACTGCTTGTGCGGTCATATCACCGGCCCTACAGTGATCTGCAACACATACCCAGGACCTTCACAGACACGGGGCTTCTATGGCGACGCTGACCAGCGACCAGGTTTTGACTGCAACAGACGAACTCATCGCGGCGTTCGCGGCCAACGACACGGCGGCCTACTTCGCCTGCTTCACCCCGGACGCGACGTTCGTGTTCCACCCCGAGAGCAGCCGCTTCGGCGACCGCGCCGCCTACGAGACGGTGTGGGCGTCGTGGCTCGACTCCGGGTGGCGGGTGGTGTCCTGCATCAGCAGCGATCGTCTGGTTCAGATCTACGGGAACTTCGCCGTGCTCACGCACACCTGCGACACCGTCACCTCGGCCGACGGTGAGGAGACCACCCTGCGCGAGCGCGAGTCCATCGTCTTCGTAGTCGACGGCGATCGCCTCCTCGCCGTGCACGAGCACCTCTCGCCCATGCCCGCAGGCGCCTGAGCAGAACGGATCCCACGATGTCCTCCACCACCGACGGCGAGCAGCGCGAGTCCCTCGCGACTCCCCCGAAGATCACCGACGTCGAGGTGCACGGCGTTGAGCCGATCCCCGACGCCGAGCGCACCGCGCGGCCGCTGGATCTGTTCCGCTTGGTGTTCGGCGGCGCGAACACCATCGCGACCGTCGTTCTCGGCAGCTTTCCGATCATCTTCGGGCTGTCCTTCCGCGATGCACTGCTCGCCACGCTCCTCGGGCTGGTCGCTGGTGCGACGATCCTGGCGCCGATGGCGTTGTTCGGCCCGCGCAACGGCACCAACAACGCGGTGTCGTCGTCGGCGCATCTCGGGGTGCACGGCCGCGTCATCGGATCCTTCCTGTCGCTGCTGACCGCCATCGCGTTCTTCTCCATCTCGGTCTGGAGCTCCGGCGACGTGCTCGTCGGTGGCGCGAACCGCGCAATCGGACTGCCGGACAACAACTTCACCGTCGCCACCGCCTACGGCATCTTCGCGCTGCTGGTCCTGGTGGTCTGCATCTACGGGTTCCGGTTCATGCTGCTGGTCAACAAGATCGCCGTCATCGCCGCGACGGTGCTGTTCCTGCTCGGCATCTTCGCCTTCGCAGGCACCTTCGACCCCGGTTACGCGGGCATCTACGGCCCAGGCGCCGAGGCCGCCACCAACGCCTTGTTCTGGCCGTCGTTCGTCGGTGCGGCGTTGATCGTGATGTCGAACCCCGTCTCGTTCGGTGCGTTCCTCGGAGACTGGGCGCGCTACATCCCGCGTGAGACGCCTGCGTGGAAGTCGATGTCCGCGGCGTTCCTGGCTCAGCTTGCGACCTTGGTGCCGTTCCTGTTCGGTCTGGTCACCGCCACGGTCGTCGCCACCAATGCGTCGTCGTTCATGGACGATGGCAACTACGTCGGCGGTCTGCTTGCCGTCTCGCCGGGCTGGTACTTCGTCCCGGTGTGCCTGATCGCCCTGATCGGCGGCATGTCCACCGGTACCACCGCGCTGTACGGC
This sequence comes from Mycobacterium sp. AZCC_0083, assembly GCF_014202335.1. GTDB lineage: Bacteria > Actinomycetota > Actinomycetes > Mycobacteriales > Mycobacteriaceae > Mycobacterium. The sequence continues at coordinate 94,383 of NZ_JACHGP010000007.1, forward strand.
ACCGGCTTGGACTTCTCCAGCGTGTTCCCCCGGTTCAACCGCGTGCAGGCGACGGTGTTCATCGGCGTCATCGCGATCGCGTTCATCTTCGTCGGCAGGTTCGCCTTCAATGTGGTGCAAAGCATTTCGACGTTCGCCGTTCTGATCGTCACCTGCACGGCGCCATGGATGGTCGTGATGATGATCGGCTGGTTCGTCCGCCGCGGCTGGTATGACTCCGACGCGCTGCAGGTGTTCAACCGCCGCCAGCGCGGTGGCCGGTACTGGTTCAACCACGGCTGGAACTGGCGCGGGCTCGGCGCCTGGCTCGTCTCGGCTGTGATGAGCATCTGCTTCGTCAACGTTCCCGGTCAGTTCGTCGGCCCGCTCGGCAACCTGGCCAACGGAATCGACCTGAGCATCCCGGTCGGTCTCGGACTCGCGGCCGTGCTGTACCCGGTGCTGCTCTTGGCCTTCCCCGAACCGGCCGACGCGTTCGGCCCCGACGGTCCCCGTGCCGTTCCCGTTGGGCCACCGGCCAATACGCCCATCGTGTCGACCGAGGATCCCGAAATCGCAACTACCACTGAGGAAGTACCGGCATGACCACCAACGTCGGCCCCATCGACGCCTCCAAGACGCCGCGATTCGCAGGCCCGGCATCGTTCGCCCGGCTCCCCCGCCTCGATCAGGTGCCGCGCGCCGACATCGTCGTGGCAGGTGTGCCGTTCGACTCCGGGGTGTCCTACCGGCCCGGAGCCCGGTTCGGGCCGACGCACGTGCGCGAGTCATCACGCCTGCTACGGCCGTACAACCCCGCAATGGACGTCTCGCCGTTCGAGGTCGCCCAGGTCGCCGACGCAGGCGACATCGCGGTGAACCCGTTCAACATTCACGAGGCGATCGAGACCATCGAGGCCGCCGCGATCGAGCTGACCGCCGACGGCACCCGGCTCGTCACGATCGGCGGCGATCACACCATCGCCCTTCCTCTGCTCCGGGCCGCCGCGCACCGGCACGGCCCCGTCGCGCTGGTGCACTTCGACGCGCACCTCGACACCTGGGACACCTACTTCGGAGCCGAGTACACCCACGGGACGCCGTTCCGGCGGGCGGTCGAGGAGGGCATCGTCGACACCGAGGCGCTCAGCCACGTCGGCACCCGCGGACCGCTCTACGGCAAGAAGGACCTGGAGGACGACCGGCGGTTCGGATTCGGCATCGTCACCTCCTCGGACGTGTACTACCAGGGCGTGGTCGAGATCATCGACAAGTTGCGGCAGCGCCTCGGCGACCGACCGGTGTACGTCTCGATCGACATCGACGTCCTCGATCCCGCGCACGCACCAGGCACCGGTACCCCGGAGGCCGGTGGCATCACCAGCCGCGAATTGCTCGAGATTCTGCGGGGTTTCCGCGGGCTGAACCTCGTCGGCGCCGACGTCGTCGAGGTCGCTCCCGCCTACGACCACGCCGAGATCACGGGTGTGGCCGCCGCACACGTCGCCTACGACCTGGTGTCGCTGCTGGCGTTGCAGCACGAGGAGTCGGTCAAGTGAGAAACGGTGGCGACGTCGTCGTCGAAACACTGGCGGCGCTGGGGGTTTCGCACGTCTTCGGCATCCCCGGTCAGCATGCGCTCGGATTGTTCGACGCGATTCGGCGCAGCGACCTGACGTTCGTCAGCTCGCGCATCGAGAACAACTCCGCGTTCGGCGCCGACGGATACGCCAGGGCCACAGGCGAAGTCGGTGTGATATTCCTGTCCACCGGCCCCGGCGCGCTGACCGCACTCGGTGCGCTCCAGGAGGCGTACGCGACGGGTGTGCCGCTGCTGGTCATCACCAGCCAGGTGCCTCGCGACGGGCTCGGCCTCCGCCGCGGCATGCTGCACCAGCTCGACGACCAACAGCGCAGCGCCATCAACGTCACCAAGAGCACGGCCGTCGTCCGCAGGGGCGCCGAGATCCCGAGCCTGCTGGCCGACGCGTTTGCGCTCGCCCAGTCCGCGCCCGCAGGCCCCACGTGGGTGGAGATCCCGCAGGACGTGCTGCTCGACGTCACCGACGTACCGCCGGTCACCACGGTGGTGACGCAGATCGCCGAACGTCCACCCCGCGCCGAACTCATCACCGAGGCCGCGGCGCTGCTCGACGCCGCGTCGCGACCGGTGATCCTTGCAGGCGGCGGTGTGCGCCGCTCACCTGGCGGATCCGCCGCGCTGACCGCACTCGCCGAACGGCTTGGCGCGCCCGTGGTCTCGACCGTCGGAGGCAAGGGCGCCATCCGCTTCGACCACCCGCTGTCGGCGGCATCGTGGATCGAGGACCGGTACACCACCCAGCTGCTGGAGGACGCCGACGTGCTCCTGGCCGTCGGCACCGCGATGGGTGAGGTGACGAGCAACTACTTCACCTTCCGCCCGAAGGGCCGGCTCATCCACGTCGACGCCGAACCACGGGTGCTCGAAGCCAACCACCCCGGCCTCGGCATCCACGCCGACGCGGCATTGGCTCTGGAGGCGATGGCCAAACAGGTCTCGCAGCGGGATCGCAGCGCTGGCGAGCGGGCGGCAGCAGAACTGCGAACGTCGGTGCAGCGCAGGCTCGCCGAACAGGACCTCGGCACAGAACTGGCCCTGATCCGCGACCTGCGGGCCGCCGTCCCCGCTGCCGCGCACACGTTCTGGGACATGACGATTGCCGCGTACTGGGCATGGTCGGCGTGGGATCCGCTCGACGGTGAATTCCATTCCGCGCAGGGCGCGGGTGGGCTCGGGTTCGGCTATCCGGCAGCGATCGCCGCGGCGATCGGTTCCGGTGAGCGGACGTTCGCCGTCTCCGGTGACGGCGGCGCCATGTACTCGATCGCCGAACTGGCGACGGCCCGCCAGCACGACGCCGACGTCACGTGGCTGATCGTCGACGACGGCGGCTACGGGATCCTGCGCGAATACATGACCGACGCGTTCGGCCAAGCCACGGCGACCGAACTGTCACGACCCGACTTCGCCGCCCTGGCAGCGAGTTTCGGAATCCCGGCCCACGTGGCGACGCTCGACACGGTCGGCGAGATCGTCGCAGGCACCTTCACCACGCCCGGTCCGGCCGTGGTCGTCCTTCCCGCACTACTGCACATGTTTTCGCCCACCCACCTCCCGAAGTCAGCCCCCACCCATCTCGAGGAGTCACATCATGGGTAAACCCATCGACATCGCCATCATCGTCTTCTATCTCGTGTCGATGCTCGCCTTCGGTTTCTGGGGTAAGTCGAGGACGAAGGACTCGGCCGACTTCCTCGTCGCCGGGCGGCGGCTCGGCCCAGCCCTGTACACCGGCACCATGGCCGCCGTCGTCCTTGGCGGCGCATCCACGGTCGGCGGTGTCGGCCTCGGGTACAAGTACGGCATCTCGGGCATGTGGCTGGTCGTGTCGATCGCCGTCGGCCTGCTGCTGCTGAGCCTGGTCTTCGCCGGGCGCATTCAGCGACTCAAGGTCTACACCGTCGCGCAGATGCTCAAACTGCGGTACGGCGTCGACGCCACGGCCGCGTCGGGGATCGTCATGGTCGCCTACACGTTGATGTTGTCGGTGACGTCGACGATCGCCTACGCGACGGTCTTCAACGTGCTGTTCAACACCAATCGCACGCTGTCGGTGATCATCGGTGGTGCGATCGTCATGCTCTACTCCTCGATCGGCGGCATGTGGTCGATCACGTTGACCGACATGGTGCAGTTCGTGCTCAAGACCATCGGCATCTTCTTCCTGCTGCTGCCGTTCACCTGGAACAAGGCCGGCGGCTTCGACGGCATCAGGGAACGCGCAGGCGACACCGTCTTCGACCTCGGCGCGATCGGCATCCCGACGATCATCACGTTCTTCGTCGTCTACAGCTTCGGAATGCTGATCGGCCAAGACATTTGGCAGCGGGTATTCACCGCCCGCTCACCCGGGGTCGCCAAGTGGGGCGGCACCACGGCGGCGCTGTACTGCGTGCTGTACGGCGTCGCAGGCGCCGTCATCGGCATGGCCGCGTCGACGTTCCTGCCCGACGTGAAGGCCAAGGACGACGTCTACGCCCAGATTGCCGAGACGATCCTGCCGGTCGGCATCAGTGGCATCGTGCTGGCGGCCGCCGTCGCGGCGATGATGTCGACGGCGTCGGGGGCACTGATCGCCACGGCGACGGTGGCGAAGACCGATGTGAAGCCGTTGCTGCTCAGGCTGATTGGGCGCGACGCCCCGCAGGAGCAGAGCGCGGAACGCGACGTGCACTCGGATCGGCTCTACGTGGTGGTGCTCGGTATCGCCGTCATCGTGATCGCCGCTCTGCTCAACGACGTGGTGTCCGCGCTGACGGTTGCCTACGACATCTTGGTCGGCGGCCTGTTGGTGGCCATCCTCGGCGGTTTCCTGTGGAAGCGCGCGACGGGCACCGGTGCGCTGTGGTCGATGGGCGTCGGCACCGTCGTCACCCTCGGGACCATGTTCGCGGTTGGCGACGTGCTCGCCAACGAGCCGATCTACTACGGGTTGGCCGCGAGCCTGGTGGCCTACGTCGTCGCCAGCCTGCTGACCGAGCGGACCCCGGCCGACGTGCTCCAGGTGTGGGACGACCGGTTGGCGGGGCGTGACGCGGCCACGGAGCCGGTTGCGTCGTAGGGCGCGGGCCCGCGCTCAGACCTTGGCGCGGGCCACGACCGGTGCCGTCAGGACACATACCAGCATGGCGCACAACGGCACCAGAAGCGCGCCCGTCCACGACACCAATTCCACCATCCAACCAATGAGTGCGGGCCCACCCAGGATCGCCAGGTACCCCACCCCCACGACTCGCGACAGTGTGCGCCCGGATGTGGGGCCGCCGAGATTGCCTGCGGCAGTGAACACCTGGGGCAACCCACCCGCCAGCCCCACGCCGAACAAGGCCCAGCCCACCAGCACGACGGGTAGGTCGGGGGCGAGGATGACGGTCAGCATGCCGACCATTGCGAGTACCGCGCCACCCCTGAGGACCCACACCGGGCCAATTGCTTGGGCAACGCGGTCCACCGCGAAACGCGATGCAGTCATGGCCATCACGAATGATCCGACCGCCAACGCCGCCAGCGAGGGGGGCGCGCCGAGATGTTGTTGAGCGTGCAGGCTGCTCCAGTCCATCGCCGAACCCTCTGACAGGAAGAACAGGAAGGCCAGCATCCCGAGCAGGATGACCCGTTGGCGGTGGCGCTCAGGTGTCGGGGCGATGGGCACTGACGCCTCATCGAGGTGACCGCCGGACGAGCGTTCCTGATGGTTGCGTAGTGCCCAGAATGCGGACCCGACGATCACCAGACAGATGATCGCGATCATCGCCGTCATCGCAAGGATCCCTAGCCGCAACGCGAATCCGGCTGCGCCGAGCAAGGATCCGACGACGGTACCGATGGAGAACATCGCATGAAACGACGCCATGATCGGTCGGCCGTAATCGCGCTCAACGCTGACGGCGAGCGCATTCATTCCAACGTCGGCACAACCCGCAGCTACGCCAAGCACGAATGCCCCGGCGATGGCCTGCGCGAGCGTAGAGGCATTCAGCGGTAGCGTGATCGCGGCCGCCAACACCACGCCGGCGATCGTGGCAACGCGACCACTGCCGACGCGATCGACCAGCGCTCCACTGAGCTGCATGCCCACCAGCGATCCCGCACCGAGGATCAGCAATACCGTGCCCAGCATGGCGTTGGACAATCCCACGTTGTGCTGCAGCACCGGCAGATGCACGGCCCAGGTGGACAGCACGACCCCGAAGGACGCGAACAGGGCGAACACGGCGTAACGGGCCCGTGTCAGTGGCCGCGCCTGAACAGGCTGGGTCATCCTAAGCGCTCCCGTTGGTCGTCACGGCAATGATGTGCATCCGCAGCTCGGCCACCTCCAAGCTATGCGTGGCGGCCGTCAGATGACATGGTCATAAGGAGAACTCCGCGACGGCCCAATGCACAAATCGTGAAATGGGTGACGGTCCAGCCTCACTGGCGGACCTCACGCTGCAACAGGTCATGTCCTCGGACTGCGAATACCAACGCCTGACGATTGTCGGGGTCGTCCATCGAGCGCCCAAGCAAGCTCTCGATCCGCTCGAGCCGGTAATACAGCGTCCGCCGCTGGATGAATAGCAACTGGGCGGCTTGCGACTTCTTCCCGTCACACGACAAATACGTGCGCAAAGTCGGCAGGAGCGGGTTGGTCGCCTTGGCGTCGTGTTTGAGCACCGGGCCCAGCTCATCCTCGATGTAGCGGGCCAATTCGGGTCCCCCGGCCAGTGAAGCCAGCAGTCGTAATACCCCAAGTTCGTCGAACCGGTGTACCGCCTTGTCCGGCTTCGCCAACGCCACCGATGCCGCGCTACGCGCTTGTTCGACCGCGGCAGGCAGCTGACTCGCGCTGACCGGGCGACTGACACCGGCACGCACGTCCAGTGCAGTCAGGTGCTCGACTACTTGCTTCTCCGACCTGGTCCGGGACAGGCCCATGATGACCAACGTGTGCTCGCCGAGGTCGGCGACCACCGCGGGCACCCGCAGCGAACGGCACAACTCCTCCATGGCATCCTCGCCCGAGTTCGTGCCGGTCGACTCTTTGCACACCGACACCACCAGCAGGTCGCGGTCCCGCAGGTCCCTGCCGATCCGCAAAGCGCGGGTGACGAACGCGTCGCCGGAGATGTCACCGAGCAATAGCCGACTGATGAGGGCGTTTTGTCGCTGTGCGGAGCGAGCGCCGCTCTCTCGGGCACCCAGCAAGGCGATGGCGATGCCGTCCGCAGCCCGGTCGATGGCGTACCCCGCCGTTCCGACGATCGGCTCGCCGCCGTGCAGGACGTGCAGCCATCCCCAACGCTCCCCGCGAAGGACCACCGCCTTGCGGGTGCAGATGTCGGCGTGATTGGCGCTGCCGCTGCTCGCGGTTGCTGCATCATGATCGATCCGCGAGTGCCGCTCCCACTCCCTCAGGGCGAGGTCGCCAAGGTCAGAGCTCCCCGAATACGCGACCACCTGCCGGGAAGAGTCCTCCAACACCACGGGCCGACCCACCTCGCTGGCCAAGGCGTCGGTGAAATGCACGTGGTCACGGCCGGCCAGCAGGAGCTGCATGAAGGTGCCGTTGAGCCGCTCGTAGGTGCTCAGGTCGAGAACACGCTGATCGATGATGGATTCGTGGACCTGGGCTGATACCTCGACGAACGGCAATTCACCCGCCAGTCCCACCAGAGGAAACTCCCGTTCGTTGGCGGCTTCGACGAGTGCATCCGGCATCATGTCGAAGGCCCGTCCGCTCAACTCCACGATCAGCACCGACGCGTGTGCATCGTCGATGTCGTGAACGTACTGACGCTGCCTCTCCGCAGTGTCGCCAATGCCCAAGCCTGCGGTAAGGAGCATCTCGCCCCCGCTGAGGAATTGAGCGATGTCGGGGATCTCCGTTGGATGCACCCATCGCACTGGACGGTCGAAATTGCGGCGCCCGGCATACACCGTTTGCGGAACGCGGGTAAAGACCTCTAGCTGCAGTGCAGTTTCGATGGACATTGACATGACGTGAACCAGGCCTTCGCTGCCGCAGTGTGCAGGCTCGTTGGTGTTTCTTGCTCATCTTGAGACTACTGGCGCGACGTGTCCGGAGGCGGGCTTTGAGCGACGTCCTCACCGACGGCAAGACTGGTACGACGCGAGACGCCTTCTCCCACCAATGGATCTCGTGAACACCAGATCGCGGCGTGCGGATCCCGTGACTACTGCTCGGCAGGCCCGTCGTCGGTTCGGTACATCGCAGCCACCTGGGCGTACCCCGCCGAGGAGTACTTCAGGCTGTCGCAACTACTCAAGTAGGCGTCGAGCCTCTTCCACCATGTACCACGTCGTCGAGTTCTACCAACACGGCTCCAGAACACGTGATCGCCGCCTTCCGCTCGCCTTGTCGGAACGTCGACGGACGTCAATCCCGACACTTCGAGACTAGTTCTATTCGTGTCGGGCACCAGGCTTTTCGGCCTCCTTTAGCCGTGCGAACCGTGCATCGTCCGGTAACCGGAATGCACATGTTGGGTCTTACCTGGGTGCTGTGCCATCGATAACTTGGGCAAGTTGACCAACCGTTCGAGGCTTGTCGGCGTCGGCGCCAGAAGAAGGGATCCCCATGCCCGCAATTGGGTTCAAGATCGATGCACGTGCCACCGAGGACGTGCTTCAGCTCGCTCGATCGGCTGAAGTGGCGGGCTTCTCCGAACTGTGGGTGTGCGAGGACCTGGCGCTGGCCGGCGGCATCGCTCAGGTCGCAGGCGCGCTGGCCGTGACCACTCAACTCGAGGTCGGCCTGGGTATCGCACCTGCGGCCGTGCGGAACCCGATGTATCTGGCGATGGAGTTCGCTTCGGTTGCCCGGCTATCCGGCGGTCGATTCCATGCAGGCATCGGCCACGGCATGCCCGCATGGCTGAGGCAGGTCGGCCAGCACCCGGCAAGTCTCATGGCCTGCCTCAGGGAAGTCTCGGAGACGGTGCGAGATCTCCTCGACGGCAAGGAAGTCACCTACGACGGAGAGCACGTACACCTCGACTCGGTGTCGCTGACCCATCCACCCGAGCGTGCGCCGGCCATCAGCTTGGGCGTACGGGGCCCGAAGGGCATCGAGTTGGCGCGCGCTCTCGGGCTCGGGGTGATCCTGGCAGAGGGATCTTCGCCGGACTACGTCGCCGAGGTCCGACGCACGCTCGGGCCCGACGCCCGCATCACCGTGTTCGTTTGGTCCAATCTCGACACCGAGGATGGTGAGCGCGGGCTTGAAGCGTTGCGGCCCACCGTAGAAAAGGCATTGCAAAAGCCCTATCTCGCAGCGCAACTCGGATCACTGCGCGGATCGGACTGCCATCCTGACGTGATTCGAAGTCTGACCGTTGCCGGCGACGAGCAGGATTGCCGCGCCGCCATCGACAAGCTGTTGGCCTCTGGCGCCAACTCCGTTGTTCTGCAACCGATCCACGGTACCGAGGAAGAGCAGATCGAAATATTCGGGCAAGAAGTCCTCCCTGTCCAATCTGCGTGAGATGCTGCGGTCAGCGCTGGATGCCCCGTTCGCGCGGTGTCGTCGCTTCTCCCGTCGCTTCGCTCGCCCTGGTGCGCCCCAAATGCCCCACGTCTCTGGGACGCGCAGAGCGTGGTCGCGGCACTGCGTTAGGACGGGGCAGTCAACGCAGATCCGTTTCGCCGTGGCTTCCTGCTCGATGAGCGCGATTCCTCGCACTTGTTCGGGAAAGAAGAACTGCACGGGATACCCACGGCAACTGGCCAGCAACTGCCAATTCCATGCCGGGCTCAGCGGCGGGGGCAGCGCGAGGGCGCGGGAGGGCCCGCTCTCGCGCGGGCGGGGCCGGCTGACCACTCAGCTACGACTTGGCCAGGAAACCCGAGTCCAACAACTGCGTCGTGCCAGTGGCGTAACGGCCCGCATCGGAGACCAGGTAGAGGATGGCGTTGCTGATGTCCTCGGGTTGCATCCACGGAACGGGCAACAGGTTGGTACCAGTGAAGGACCCGATCACGTCGTCCTTCGTAGGTGCATCGAGGTCAGGGCGGAACAAGCGCCACACGAAGTCGTTTCCGAGCATGTCCGTGTCGACGTGACCGGGATTGATGGAATTGACGCGGATCCCGTACTGGCCCACTTCGTTGGCCAGCGACCTCATGAGACCCGTCACGCCGTGCTTGGACGCGGCGTAGGACGAGATGTTCGCCGATCCCTTGAGGGCATCGACGGACCCGGTGAACACGATGGAGCCACCGTCGCCTTGTTCGATCATCGTCGGAAGCGCCACCCGCACGGTGTTCCAGGGCCCGGTGAGGTTGACGTCGAGCATCTCCTGCCACGCCTCGGGCGTGATCTCCCATGTCAGGCCGCCTGCACAGATTCCGGCGTTGGGGAGCACGATGTCCACACGGCCGAAGTGCGCGATGCCACGATCGAAGACCGCCTGCACCTGCGCCAGGTCGCGAACGTCCGCCTGCTCCGCGACGATCTTGCGACCAACCTCCTCGACGAGGCGAATCGTCTCGTCGAGGTCTGCGGGCGAGGCCCCCGGATACGGCGTGGAGGCCGGCTTCGTGCAGATGTCCAAGCCGATGATGTCCGCACCCTCGCGCGCAAGGGTCAGCGCGTGAGACCGCCCCTGTCCCCTGGCGATTCCCGTGATGAACGCTACCTTGCCGTCAAGCTGGCCCATGAGTTCGATTCCTTCTCTTGCGCGGCGACGAGATGCGCTGCATGGGTTGATCCTTTCAACGGCGTCCGATGCCTGACAGACGCACAATGCGCAGTCGCTCATCGGGTATTGCACAGTTCGTGTGCCGAGCCGAGCCAACACGACGTTGCGCGCGGCAGCCGTCTCCGCGGGCACTTCCGGCACACTTCGTGCAGTCGAAGTGCCTGCTATTTCGCGTACTGGGTAGGGCTTCCCCACCTCCGGAATGGCTAGGCTCGAAAAGCCTGCACGATAGCAGTTTTCGCCATCGTGACCGGTGCTGCGACAACGACGAGGTGAGGATCTGACATGTTGGTTTCCGACACCAAGGTCAATGCACGATCAGGTCTGACCTTTACCGCTCTTGGCTACGGCGGGGCGCCGATCGGAAACTACAACGGGGTGTTCAGCGATGCCGACGCCCAGGACATGGTCTCGCAGGCGTGGGACCAAGGCATCAGGTACTTCGACACCGCACCCGGATACGGCAACGGCCTCAGCGAACACCGGCTCGGCCACGCACTCCGTCGCCGTGACCGCAAGGAGTTGGTGCTGTCGACGAAGGTGGGCCGCGTCCTCACCCCGATGCTGGACGCTCCGTCGACGAACGGCCAGTACCTCGACATCCCTCCGCTCGTCGCGGGCTACGACTACTCCTACGACGGGGTGATGCGCGCGGTCGAGCAGAGCATGCAGCGCATGCTCACCGATCACTTCGATGTCCTGTTCATCCACGACTGCGACCGCTACACACACGGTTCGGCCGCGCCGGAACTGTTTCATCAAGCCATCGTCAGCGCCTTCCCCGCACTGGAGTCCCTGCGCGAACAGCAGGTGGTCAAGGCAATTGGGTTCGGCATCAACGAGACCGACCTGATGATCGAAGCGATCAAGTCCACGGACGTCGACGTGTGCCTTCTCGCCGGGCGGTACACGCTGCTCGAGCAGGAGCCACTTGACGAGCTCTTCCCGATCTGTGAGCAACAGGGCGTCGGCATCGTGCTCGGCGGCGTCTACAACAGCGGGGTTCTTGCGACCGGCCCCATCTCCGGTGCCCGCTTCAATTACGCGGCTGCAGACGCGAACATCCTGGCGAGAGCGAAACAACTTCAGGATGTCTGCCGGCGCCACGATGTGCCCTTGGCTGCGGTCGCTGTGCAATTCGCCTACGCACACCCCGTGGTCGTCAGTGCATGCATCGGCGCGCGAGACGAGAAGCAGCAGACCCGCAACGCGGAACTGTTCGAGTCGAGCGTGCCCGGCGAGCTGTGGGACGACCTGCGAGCCGCCGACCTGATCCGCTCTGACGCCCCCATCCCGCAGTCCTGATACGTCCGACGCGGTGCACATGATGTAACACGGCAACGCGATTGGCTGCGCGGCTTGGGTCTGATGAATCCGAGTCCGATGCGCAATGCTGAAGATCAGCAAGCCACCGAGCGTTGCCAAGGCGATCTGCAGCCCACGCCGACTCGAGACAACTCAGCCCATCGGAAAGGAACCGAGACCCATGGTCGTCGATGCCCTGCCAGTGAGCAATTCCCGGCCGTCACGCGAACACTACGACGTGGTCATCGTCGGCAGCGGCATGGGCGGCGGCACGCTCGCCTTCGCGCTCAAGGACGCCGGGATCAGTGTGTTGCTCCTCGAACGTGGCGGATTCGTGCCACAGGAACCGCAGAATTGGGATCCTGACGCAGTTTTCGCGCAGGGCCGCTACAAGAACGCCGAGGACTGGTACGACGTCGACGGCAGCCCCTTCAGCCCGGGCACCTATTACTACGTGGGCGGCAACACCAAGTTCTATGGATCTTCGTTGGTGCGTTTTCGCCGTGAGGACTTCCGCTGTGCCACCCATCAAGACGGAGAATCGCCCGCCTGGCCGTTCGACTACGAAGAGCTCGCCCCGCACTACCGGCACGCCGAGCAGGTCTTCAAGGTGCACGGTGAGCTCGATGATCCGACCCTGGATCGCAGCGACCCCTTTCCCTTCCCTGGTCTTGGTCACGAACCGCCGGTTCAAGCAGCAGCGGAGAAGCTGCGAAAGCTCGGAATGACCCCGTCGACCATCCCGCTCGGCGTCGATCTGCAACAGGGCGGTTCGTGCATCCGCTGTGCGACGTGCGACGGCTTTCCGTGCCGAACCCTCGCCAAGTCCGACGCCGACGTCTGCTGTGTGCGGCCGGCAGTCGCGAGTGGCGCCGTCGAACTCGTCACGGGCGCCCTGGTCGATCGAGTGCTGACTGACCCAACGGGTAGGCATGCCACCGGCGTCGAGTGTCGCATCGCAGGCACGGTCACGACCGTCGGCGCGGGTGCCGTCGTCGTGTCGTGCGGTGCCGTCAACTCAGCCGCGCTGCTGCTGCGCTCCGCCGACGAACACCACCCGCGTGGACTCGCGAATTCTTCCGACCAAGTCGGCCGCAACTACATGGTCCACAACAACTCGATCCTGGTCGGCATCAACCCATTCCGGAGAAACACCTCGGTGTTTCAGAAGACGCTGTACTTCAACGACTTCTACTTGCGTGGAACGCCGGATCACCCGTATCCGCTTGGCCACGTACAACTGATCGGCAAACTCCAAGGTGCGATGGTCAAGGGACAGCTGCCACGGATGCCGCTCTGGGCGCTGAACATGGCGACCAGGCGCAGTACCGACTGGTGGCTGTTCACAGAGGATCTGCCCGACCCGAACAACAGGGTAGGTCTGCGCCCCGATGGCGGTATCGAAATCGCATGGGTCCCCAACAACGTTCGGGCACACCAGGTTCTAGTCCGCGAGACCACCAAGCTGGTGCGCAAGATGGGCTATCCGGTCGTGTTCTCCGCGGGCACCGGCATCGAGGTCAACTCGCATCAAGCAGGGACCGTACGGGCCGGCGACGACCCGTCCACCTCGGTCCTCGACGCCACCTGTCGAACTCACGACGTCGACAATCTATTCGTCGTGGACTCGGCGTTCTTTCCGTCCCTGCCGGTGATGAACCCGGCATTGACGATCGCGGCCAACGCGTTCCGAGTCGCTCCGACGATTGCGGCATGCAGCCTCGACCGCCGTGCTCTTGCGGCCGGATGACCAGTACTCAACCCTCGATCCACGAAAGCAGTGCCATGACGACGACGAAGCTCACCGGCGGCCAGATGGTGGTCGACATCTTGATCCGGGAAGGTGTCGAGAAGGTGTTCGCCATTCCCGGCCACGGCAACACCGCCCTGCTCGACGCCTTCGTCGACCGCGCCGACGAGATCGAGCTAGTGCCTGCCATGCACGAACAGGGTGCGGCACACATGGCCGACGGCTACTACCGTGCGTCCGGCAAGATCGCCGCGGTCTGCACGTCGATCGGCCCCGGCGCGACCAACACGCTGACCGGATTGGCCACGGCCTTCGCCGACTCCCAGCCGCTGCTCCTGCTCACCGGTGCGGTGCACACCTACATGGAGAATCGTGGGGTCCTTCAAGAGATCGACCGCCCGCACGGCAACAACTTTCCGCGGATGGCCGAACCGGTGGTCAAGCGGTGGTGGCAGCCCAACCGCGTCGAGTCGATTCCCACCGCGCTGGCACAAGCCTTCAACACGATGTACGAGGGACGCCGAGGGCCGGTGCTCGTCGACATCCCGCAGGACCTTCAGGCCGAATACGGCGAGTACGCGCCGCAGACGGGCGCCCGGCGCGCCGCGACGCGTTCGACCGGTGACCCGGCCGCCGTCGCCGAGGCTGCACGGCTGCTCGCTGGTGCCACTCGTCCTGTGATCCTGGCTGGCGGCGGCGTGATCGCCGCCGACGCGGCACCGGAACTGCTCGCCTTGGCCGAGTACCTCGGCGCCCCGGTCACCCATTCGTTCCAGGGCAAGGGGGCCTTTCCCGCCGACCACGATCTGTACGCGTGGCCATGCGGAGACATGGGATCCATCTCCGGCAATGGGGTCACTCGTACGGCCGACGTGATCCTTGCCATCGGCTGCCGGTTCAGCGACCGCGTTACGTCGTCCTACCGCCCCGGGGTCACCTTCAACATCCCCGACACCAAGCTGATTCAGATCGACATCGACGGATTCGAGATCGGCCGCAACTATCCGGTGGAGGTCGGCATCGTCGGTGACGCCAAGACCTCACTGCAGGCACTGGCGAGCGCGCTGGCTGGCGAGAGGCCTGCGCTCGACTACCGCGCAGGCGCGTACTTCGCGGAGCTGCAGGATCTCAAGTCGCAGTGGGAAGAACATCTGCGTCCCATGCGAACCACGGACTACCTGCCGATGACCAACTCACGCGCCATGGTCGAGATTCGCAAAGCGCTTCCACGGGAAGGCATCCTGGTCACCGACTCCAGCAACCCGGCCAATCAGGCCTTCAACGAGTTTCCCATCTACGGACCGAAGACCAACATCGTCGCAGGCGGCTTCTCGGGCATCGGCTTCGGATTACCCGCCGCGATCGGCGCACAGGTGGCGCGCCCGGACACACCGGTTCTTGCGATGATCGGCGACGGCAGCTTCCTGCAGACCGGCACGGAGCTCGCCGCCGTGGCGATGCTCGGTCTGCCCCTGGTGGTCGTCGTCCTCAACAACGGTGGATGGGAGGCGATCAAGGATCTGCAGATCAACCTCTTCGGTGCCGCCCGCAAGGCCACCACGAATTGGACGACGCCCGACGGCAAGCCCTACTTCGCCGACATCACCGGCTTCGCGCGGTCATTGGGTTGTGCGGCAGAGCGAGTCGAGGATCCGGAGAAGCTCGCCGACGCCGTCGAGCGTGCATTCGCGACGAGGGCTCCCGTCGTGCTGGAGGTCATGAGCGCCCACGAATTGCCCTGGACGGAAATGCATCCCACGGGCTGGTGGGACATCACCGTCCCCGCATACCACGGCGACACCCGCGACGACTACGTCAGCAAGCGCGGCTTCTGAGCCGGGAGGGCGCACCAGCCATGGGCAACATCAAACTCGGCCTGAACCTCGAGTTCGCACGTCTCGAGAACCAGGGCTTCGACTGGGCGATGGATCAGGCCGCCGAAATCGGCTACCGATACATCGAGCCCATGGTGCATTGGGGACGCGAACTGCTCAGTGCAGCAGGTTATTTCCATAGCCGATCCATGCTCGACGATCCACTGATCCTGAAGAAGGCCGCCGATGACCGCGGTCTTCGAATCTCGTCACTATCGAGTCACGCCCCGCTGGCCAAACCCGATGTCGCCGTTGAGTACCTCCGCCAATCCATCCGCTATGCGGTCGAAGTCGGCGCCCCGATGATCATGGTCGATGACGGTCCGACGCCCTCCTGGACCACCGAGGACGAGAACTACACCTTGATGCGGTACACCCTGCAGGAGGCAGCCCTGGTTGCCGAACCCCGCGGAATCAAGATCGCGATCGAAACCCACGGTCCCTACACCGCCACCCCCGCGCGGCTGCAGAAGATCATGCAATTGGTCGACAGTCCAGCGCTGACGATCAATCTCGATACCGGCAACAGCTACCTCAGCGGGAACGATCCCCACGAGTGGCTCGAGCAGATCGTCGGGCAGGTTACGCACATGCACGCCAAGGACATCAGCGTCGAGGACGCGCGCCGCCTGCGTGGCAAGGTCCGCGGAATGTTGGGTTGTGCGTGCGGCGAAGGAGTCATCGACTGGGAACGCATCGTCCGCACACTGTCCACGGCGGATCACGACGTCGTTCTCTCCGTCGAGTGCGGCAGCCTCGACGCCGCACAGAAGAGCTACGTCTACCTTCGCAACCTCATCGAGCAGATCCAGGACTAGTCCCACCATGACCGCAAACATCGCCTTCCCGCGCTACTCACGTATCGGGCGCGGCGCCCTCGACGAACTGCCAGCCGTCATCGAGAGCCTCGGGTTGCATCGGCCGCTAGTGGTGACCGACACGTACCTGACCACTACGGGTGGCGCCGATCGCGTCCTGTCGTTGCTGCGCTCTGCCGGAATGGCAGCGGCGGTATTCGATGGCACCGTCCCCGACCCCACCACCGAATCACTCGACCGAGGCGTCGATGCCGTGCACGCGCACAACGCCGATTGCATCATCGGTTTCGGCGGCGGTAGTCCCATGGATTCCGCGAAGGCGCTCGCCGTGTTGGCATCCCAGGGCGGTCCGATGCGCAAATTCAAGGCCCCACACAACTACAGCGGACCTGCGCTTCCCATCATCGCCATACCCACGACGGCGGGAAGTGGTTCCGAGGCAACTCAGTTCACGGTCATCACCGACAGCGACAACGACGAGAAGATGCTGTGCCCCGGATTGTCGTTCCTTCCGGTCGCCGCGATCATCGATTTCGAGCTGACGATGTCGATGCCGCCTAGGCTTACCGCGGACACCGGTGTCGACGCACTAGCCCACGCCGTCGAGGCCTACGTCAGCCGCAAGGCCAACCCGATCAGCGATGCCGTGTCGTTGTCGGCCATCGGGCTGATCTCTGGCAATCTTCGCCGCGCATACCACGACGGAGACGATCGTGAAGCGCGCGAGGCGATGATGGCGGCCTCGACGCAAGCCGGCATGGCCTTCTCCAATTCCAGTGTGACCTTGGTGCACGGGATGAGCAGGCCCATCGGGGCGCACTTCCATGTCGCACATGGCCTTTCCAATGCCATGCTGTTCCCCGCCGTAACCGCATACTCGGTTTCCGGCGCCGAGGCACGCTACGCCCGATGCGCCCGCGCCTACGGTGTGGCCGACCCGTCCACCAGTGATGCAAGCGCCTCGCGGGCGATGGTCGATGCCCTCACCGAGCTGTGCCACGATCTCGACGTACCGACACCCCAGAGTTACGGGATCGACCACGATGCCTGGGCTCAGTTGACCCCGCTGATGGCAGAGCAGGCCGTCGCCTCCGGTTCGCCGGCCAACAACCCGGTCGTGCCGAGCCGCGAAGACATCGAGCGCATTTACTCACAGGTTTACCGCTGAGGGCCTCCGCTGGGCCGGACGTATCCTCGTACGCAGGCTCATACTTGGCGCAAGCTTGGGCCGAACCGCGGACATGCGGTTTCACCAGCTGCTAACGAGGAAAGGCATCGCCTAGTGGCCGAGCCGGCACCCGAGGATCAGACCAACGAGCCGACCGACATCACGTTCGACGAACATCTGCACCCCGCTCGGCCCCGAACCCTGCGCTTCCGGCCGCGGGTCAAGACCCCGTTTGCTCGACGCTCGGTCTCCCAAGACGGCCCAGCACGGGGTGACAACGCGGCCTACGTGTCATGGCTCCTATCGCAGTCCATGCTGGCCGACGCCAACGAGATCAGCCAGCAGTTCTCCGGTCAGGGATCGATGTGGCAGAACCCCTACGCGAATCCGAACCCCCGGGGGGCCGTGGACACCGCGTCGGTATGGTTCACCGCTTACCCCCTGTCACTGATCACCCGCACCGACGAATCATTCCTTCACGCGATGGCCAACGAAGAGATGTGGGAGGCGTTCGCTGCGATCGGCATCGAGGCGGTACACACCGGCCCGGTAAAGCTGGCCGGTGGGCTCTCGGGCTGGCAGCAGACGCCCAGCGTCGACGGCCACTTCGACCGGATAAGCACCAGGATCGACTCCGCATTCGGTACCGAGGAAGAGTTCCGCCACATGTGTGGCACCGCGAATTGGCACGGCGGCACGATCATCGACGACATCGTGCCTGGGCACACGGGCAAGGGAGCCGACTTCCGCTTGGCCGAAGTCAAGTACGCCGACTACCCGGGTATCTACCACATGGTTGAGATCGACCCTCGCGACTGGGACCGTCTGCCCGACATCCCCGCAGGTGCAGACTCGGTCAACATCGACGCCGCAACCGAGGAGTGGCTGGCGAATGCCGGCTACATCATTGGGCGACTCCAGCGAGTCATCTTCTATGCCGAAGGGGTCAAGGAGACGAACTGGAGCGCGACAGGTGTAGTCGTTGGCGTCGACGGTGTCGAACGGCGTTGGGTCTATCTGCACTACTTCAAGGACGGTCAGCCATCGATCAACTGGTTGGATCCGACCTTTGCCGGTATGCGTCTGGTCATCGGCGACGCGCTGCATTCCCTGACCGACCTTGGCTCAGGCGGGTTGCGTCTGGACGCCAACGGCTTCCTCGGCGCAGAAAAGTCGGCCGCAGAAGACAACCCCGCCTGGTCCGAAGGCCATCCCCTGTCCGAGGCGGCCAACCACCTGATCGCCAGCATGGTGCGCAAACTTGGCGGATTCACCTTCCAGGAACTCAATCTCACGATCGACGACATCCGACAGAACGGTGAGGCCGGCGCCGACCTGTCCTACGACTTCATCAACCGGCCTGCCTATCACCACGCCCTCGCCACCGCCGATACCGAGTTCCTGCGGCTGACACTGCGGACGACGTTGGAACTGGGTGTTGATCCCGCCTCACTCGTCCATGCACTCCAGAATCACGACGAGCTGACCTACGAACTGGTGCACTGGTCCACCGGTCACAGGGACGACGTCTTCGGCTACAAGGGCGAGGAACTCACGGGCGAACAACTCGGCGACAGTGTGCGCCGCGATCTCAGCGAGCGGCTGACCGGCAAGGCCGCGCCCTACAACTTGGTCTTCACCACCAACGGCATCGCCTGCACCAGCAGCACGGTCATCGCCGCGGCACTGGGGATCACCGACCTGGATGACATCGAAGACATCGATGACATCCGGCGATCGCATCTTCTACTGGTCATGTTCAACGCGCTGCAGCCCGGTGTCTTCGCTCTCTCGGGATGGGATCTGTGCGGAATGCTCACGCTGCCTGCCGATGAGGTGACCGATCTGTTGAGCGGCGGCGACACCCGTTGGATTCACCGCGCCGCCCACGATCTGATGGGAGTGAACCCACAGGCGACGAAGTCGACCGCCGGCATGCCGCGTGGCCGCAGTCTCTATGGTTCCATTCCAGAGCAGTTGGCCGACGAGACCAGCTTCGTGCGGCAGCTGCAGGCCATCCTGCGGGTCCGCAATCACTTCGGCATCGCCACCAGTCGACAGATCGACATCCCGGAGGTGTCGCACCGGGCGATGCTCGTGCTGGTACACCAGCTGGCCGAACCAGGTCGATACCAGCTGACCGTACTGAACTTCGCCAACGAGCACATCGCCGGGACGGTGCGCTCCGAGCAACTGCCACCGGGTGCAACGGTGACGGACGCGTTCACCGGCAACGAAGTTGCCACCATCGATGACCTGCACAGCTTCGGCGTCGACATGCCGCCCCACCACGGCATGTGTCTAATCGTCGAGCAGTCGGCGGACGTCTGACGGTCGGCCAGGCCCTGGCGAGGTGACGACGTTTCCGGTCTCGCCGCCCACCGTCGGCTGGCCCAGCTCACCGCCGACGATCAGGTCTGCGCGCAACCATGGCTGATGGACGGTCAAGAACGAATTCTCCTGCGCCATCCAATCATCGACGAACTCTGCGCTGTCCACTCCCTTGGCGACGACGCGCCGGCGCGCGACCTCCTCGCGGGCGTGCACCCAGACCATGGCGTCGAACCAGGGTTCCAGGTCGCGGCTGCAGGTCCCCACTCCCTCGACGATCACCACCGCGGTGGCCTCGGGGACGTTGATCGCCCCCGGCCGCTCACGCGTTACCCACGCCTCCGGGCGGTAGACGACTGGTGGCCCGTTGCGCCGAAGCGGAGCCAGGATGCGCTCGGCCAGCACGTGGCCCCAGTCGAAGAACGAATGATGCCAGGCCAGGTCATCGGTATGAATTGCGCAGACGTCATCCGCGAGGCCGGCCAGCCCGTCCGCGAGTGTCGACTTGCCGGACCCGCTGTGGCCGTCGATGCCGATCAGAGTGATCACCCCTGGCCTGCCGTACCCCCGCAGCTGTTCCAGCACGTCGTGGTGGCGACGGATGCTCCACTGTGCGATGTTCGGCGCGATATCGGGATAGGCCATACGTCCTTTCCAGGATAGGCGACGCAATCCGCTTCACTCAGTCGATGGCAGATCCGCCAGCAGACGCTGGGTGTACTCGTGCGCGGGATGGTCGAGGACTTGATCGACGGGGCCGTGCTCGACGATGACACCGTCGGAGAGGACCACCACGTCTTGGGCGATGCTGCGCACTACCGCCAGATTGTGAGTGATGAAGACCATCGACAGCCCGCGGTCGGATTGCATTTGGCGCAACTGTTCGACCAGTAACGCTTGCACCGAAACGTCTAGCGCCGAGGTGATTTCGTCGCAGACCATCACCTCTGGATCCACGATGAGAGCGCGCCCAACTGCCACGCGTTGCCGCTCGCCACCGGACAACTGCTGCGGCAGGCGCTCGGCGTACTCCGTCGACAACGCGACTGTCTGCAGGATCTCGTTCACCTTGCGGTCGCGTTCGGATCGGGAAAGGCCGAAGAAGTGACGCAGCGGTTCTTCCAGATTCTGGCGCACCGTCATCCGCGGATCCAAAGAGCCATACGGATTTTGGAACACATACTGCAGAGTCCTGCGATGTTCCTTGGTGCGCCGCTGCGGATCCGAACTGAGCTTGGTGCCGGACAATTCGACGTCGCCCGTCCAATCGGTGTGCAGTCCGACGAGCGAGCGGGCCAATGTCGTCTTGCCCGAACCGGATTGTCCAACGACGGCCGTACACCGGCCTGCCTTCACGTCGAAGCTGACGTTGCGAAGCACGTCGAGGGGGCCATACCGGGCCGCGAGGTTGCGAACTGCGAGCACCGCGTCGGCGACTGGCGAAAGCACTGGGACCGGTTGCTTGGCCTGATCCACCGATACGGGCGGTTCGGGGAACAGACACCGCACCCAGTGAGGCTGGATGTCGCCGAGGTCACGCAACGCCGGTAGTTCCTTGCGGCATTCTTCCTGGACGGATCCACACCGTTCGGCGAAGGAACAGCCTTGGGGCCAGCGCCCCGGCCGTGGTGGCCTGCCTTCGATGCCGACCAGGATCTCGCTGCGGGCGGAGCTGGGGACGGCCTTGAGAAGACCAACGGCGTACGGGTGACGCGCGCCGCGAAAGATGGCCTCGGTGGCGGCGTGCTCGACGAGGCGACCGGCATAGAGCACCGCGGTCTGGTCGGCGAGCTGTGCGACCACTGCCAGGTCGTGGCTGACGTACACAGACGTCACGTCGTGTTCGACCGTCATCTGCCGCACGGTCTCGAGGACTCGCCGTTGTGTGGTCACGTCGAGGCCCGTGGTGGGTTCGTCGAGAACGATCACACGCGGCCGGCAACTGAATGCCATGGCGATTCCGACGCGCTGCTGCTGACCACCCGACATCTGGTGGGGATAGCTGTTGAGGAATGCGTCAGTGGCCGGCAGGCCGACCTCCTCCATCAACTGCGTCACTCGCTGGTCGACAGTCTCGTGTTCGAGGGAGTCGCCATGGATGATGATCGCTTCGCGCAGTTGCCTGCCAACCCGTAGCGCCGGGTTGAGGCCACTTGCGGGATCCTGGGGCACGTAGGCGACCAGTCGGCCGCGGGCGCCCTGCAGATCCTTGCCGCGTAGCTCCAAGATGTCGACGCCGCCGATGCACACCCGGCCTGCCGCGATGCGCAGTCCCTTTCGCGCCAACCCGAGAAGCGCCACACCGACGGTGCTCTTGCCGGAGCCGGATTCCCCCACCAGGCCAAGGACTTGGCCGGGCGCCACCCGAAACGAGATGTCTTCGACCACAGGGGTTCCGCGCACTTCCGTGACGACGGTCAACCCCTCGACGACGAGGCCGTCCCTGGCGGGCGGTACAGTCTCCCTTGGGAGAGTGGCTAGTTCGGGCAGATCTGTCATGCTTTCGTCAACTCCAATGCCGTAGCCACCGGTACCTCTTCACCGTCTTCGCCGCCAAAGGCCACCCGCGCCAGTGCATCCGCGAAGACGTTGGTCCCCACCGCCAGGATCGCCAGCACGATGGCGGGAGCGAGCACTCCCCAGTAACTGGTCGCCAAGCCGAGCCTGTTTTCGTTCACCATGACGCCCCACGATGGGTTGGGAGGCTGAGTGCCGAATCCGAGAAAGTTCAGTCCGGCGATCAAGATGATGGAAAAGCTGAGCCGTAGACCACCTTCCACTGCAAGTGGGGTAGTCAGACTGGGCATGATGTGCCGCATGATCACCTTGCGCGGGGGCACACCCCACAACGCGACGGCCTTGACGAAGTCACGTTCGCAGATGTCTTGCGCCGAGGCGTACATGACGCGTGCGACCTGCGGAGCCTGACACAACGTCACGGCAACGACGACCAGCCACGTCTTCGCGCCGATCACGCTGACGATCAGCAACACGAACACCAGCTGAGGGATGGCAAGCATGATGTCGACGGTGCGCATGATGAGCATCTCGGTCAGGTGACCTCGGTATGCCGCCACCACGCCTGCAATCGCGCCGAGAAGCACCGCCAGCACCGTGGATATGGCTGCGAGCAGCAGCAGGGACCAGCCACCGTGAAGAAGACGCGCAAGCACGTCACGGCCGAGTGCGTCGGTGCCGAGGACACCATTGCCGTTGCCCGGCAAGGAGTAAGGCACACCGGAGAATTCGGTCGGAGATCGCGAGGGCATGAACGGCCCAACGAACGCGATGCCGACGACCAGCAGTGTCAGCGCCAAGCCGACCTGTCCCCTGCGAGACGCAAGGGCGCCCCGCACGATCCTGAAAACCGAGCCACGTCGTTTGACGGGAGCATGTTGCTTCGGCGGTTTGGCGGTGCTGGCGGTGTCGGTCATGATCACCTCGGGAGTCGTCGGCGGGGAGTTACGAGCAGGACGGCCACGTCGGTGGCGACGTTGAGGAAGACGTAGGCGATCGCCAGGAGCACGACCAGAAACTGGATCACCGGCACGTCCCGGTCGGTGATCGACGCCACGAGGCTCAAACCGATTCCCGGATACTGGAACACGGTTTCGACCAAGGCAATCCCGCCGGCGAGATAGAGCAGATTGAGCCCTATCACCTGGATGGTTGCCGCAAGCGAGTTCGGTAGGGCATGACCGAACAGCAGCCTTGTGGTGCTCGCACCCTTGAGGGTGGCGACCTCGACGTAGTCGGAACTCATGGCTTCGATCAGCGAGGCCCGAAACATTCTGAACACGTAGGGCGTCACCACGATCACCAACGCCACGACCGGAAGCACGAGCTTGCTCGGTTCGTTCCAGATGTGTTCACCCTCGGGCAGGATGCTGACCGCGGGGAACCAGGCGAACATCGTGACGGCGAAGACCATCACCACGAACACCGCAACGACGAACTCGGGCAACGAACTTGCCACCAGAGCAGTCACCGAGAGCGAATGATCGACCCACGAATCGCGACGCGCGGCCGCCCACATGCCGAGCAGTACGCCGAGCACCGTCGAGATGATCGCCGTTGCCACGATCAGCACGATCGAATTCGCGAGCCGGGGCACCATGAGATCCCACACCGGCGCCCCTTGTGTCAGCGACGTCCCGAAGTCACCGTGCAAGGCGGCGTTGGCCCAACTCAAGTACCCACCGATCGCAGATTGGTCCAGGTGAAGCTGGTGTCGCAGTTCGACGAGTCGCTCGGGCGTGGCCTGCTGTCCCAGAATTGCGGTTGCGGCGTCACCCGGCAGCACCAGCGTCGCTGCATACACGACGATCGAGATCACCCATACCGAGACGACACCGGTCAACAGTCGCCGGACGAGCAGCGAACGGATCGGGTGGTTGGTGCGCGCCTTGGGTTTTGAGGGGCTGGCCGCGGGCGCTTCCAGTGTGTCAGTCATGGTGGCAACTCCTCGTTCGACTCGTCATGGCCTAGGTCAGCCAGAAGTTGGCGAAGTCGTTGCCGCCGGGGCTGTAGCCGTTGGCGGATTCGTTGACCCCGCCGACCTTCTGGCTCGCGGCGTCGATGACCGGGAAGAAGTAGGGGATGATGTAACCGCCGCGGTCGTAGTCGATGTGGGCCATCCGGTGGATCAGGTCGGCGCGCTTGCCCGCATCCAACTGAGCCAACGCTTGGGCGTAGAGCGAGTTGTACTCGGGGTCGTTGAACTGACAGAAGTTGAACGGTGCACCGGGGGCCTGGCTCTGCCCGGCGGTGAACATGTAGGTTCCCGTTTGCCAATAGTCCTGGCTGAACGGCACCTTCAGATACGAGTTGGCGAAGTAGTCGGTGGTGGTTTGTTGCACCACGTTGACGTTCACGCCGGCCTTCTTTGCCTGGGTGGCGAACACCTGCGCGGCCTGCACCATCCCCGGCGCATTGGGCGTGGTCACCAGATCGATGGTCAGGTTGTCCGCACCTGCGGCCTTCAGCAGTGACTTGGCCTGATCGATGTCCTGCTCGCGCTGGGGTAGATCGGTGGGATAGGACTTGTCCAGCAGGGAGAACACGTCGTTGCCGAGTGTGCCCTGACCGCCGAACACCTGGCCGAGCATCTCCTTGCGGTCGACGATCAGCCGGAACGCCTGACGCACCCGCACGTCGTCGAACGGCTTCTGATCGGTGCGCATGGTGAATGGGCCCCACCCACCGGTCTTGGAGATGTTGACGTGCATCCCACCGGCCTGCAACGCCGCCACCGAACCCTGTGACAAGAAGTCGACCACGTCGACCTGATTGGACTGCAACGCGTTGACCTGGCTGGTCTCATCGGCGATGTTGGTGGTCACGACCGAATCCAGATGTGGAAGCCCGCTGTGCCAGTAGTTCGGATTGCGCATGAACGTGCTCGACACACCCGGGGTGAAGCTCTGATACTTGAACGGGCCCGTGCCGTCGGGGTTCTTCGGATCGAAGTCGCGCGGAACCATCGTGAAGTACACCGAGGCCAGCATCTCGGGCAACACCGCGAAGGGCTGGTGATACTTCACCAGCAGCGTGGTCGGATTGGCGACCTTCGACGATCCCAGGTCGACCGGACCCAGGCTGGTGCTACCGGGAAACTTGCTCGACACGATGCGGTTCAAGCTGAACAACACGTCATCGGCCGTGAATGGTTTGCCTCGGTGCGTCGTCACCCCGTCGGGAATCACGATCGTCCACTCGGTGCCATCGGCGTTCGGCGTGATCGCCTTGGCCAATGAATTCTGCGGCTGCCCCTTGGCATCCAACACCACCAACTGGTCATACAACTGGTAGATCCGATTGAAATCGGCGTTGGTCAGCCCGTTCTGTCCGTCCAGGGTGTCGGTGTTGGCGCCGCCCTGAGCGCCCAACCGCAAGATCCCACCCTGCTTGGCTTGTCCACCCGGACCCGCCGAACCCGGCTGCTGAGCACCCCCTGCGCACCCTGCCAAACCGGCACCAACACCCACGGCCGCCGCACCCATCGCCGCCGTCCACAAGAACTGCCGACGCCCCAACCGCGCGCCTCGGATGCTGGACATCGGCGTCGCTCCTGTAGTGTTGACCACTGGGTCACTCCCATCGTGTGTCGGTAAGCTGTTGCGGCCGAGACGAATTCAGCGATAGAGCCGGTCCGCTACGCTGGCCCGCAGCAGGGGCCTGCGACGACGGACGGACTCCGGTCGACGAATCGTCTTTCGTGTGTTCAGGGATGAATGAGTACTGTTCAAGTGTTGAAGATCTCGTCGCCGATGAGTAGACGCCAAGTGTGAATACGCAGCGTGATTCTCTTCACGGTACGTACAATTAGGGTGCACTTACCCTCACGGGCAAATGGTTGCTGAGCACGCCTCGTCGAGCGATGGCTGGAATTCCGAAGCGGCCACGGCGCACATGTCGTCGCCGCTCACGGCGCTAGTCGAGCTAGTGAAACCATCCTGCGAGCTCTGGCGGTCGCGGCCGTCCATGGTCGCTGAAGTTGATCGCAGATGCACCGCCGCAATCGCACGTTTCGTGAACTGTAGACGAATGCGCCGGGCACACGGCTACCAAGCAGACCTACGTAGTGCCGTCTCGTGCGCCGAATGTCGGCCCGGCGACACCACATTCGCCTTGTTACCCAACCAGTAACATCGCCAGCACGTCTAATCACAGTTGAGCGGGAGGATTGCGCAGTGTTCACCGACACCGAGTTGCGCTTCCTCGAGTCGCGCCAGCAGGGTCGATTGGCGACCATCGGGCCGGACGACGCACCGCAGATCCATCCCGTGGCCTTCGTCGTAGACAGCGGCTACGGATCGGTCGACATCAGTGGCGTTCGACTGCGTGAATCACAGAAGTACCGCAACGTTCGCCGCGATCCGCGGGTCTCGCTGGTCGTCGACGACCCTTCGTTGCCCCTCCGGGGTTTCGATGAACTAAGCGGTCGTGGCTTGGAGATTCACGGCATTGCCGAACTTGCGGAGATATCCGGTGCCGACGTCATCCGCGTTCGACCGGTGCGCCTCGACAGTTGGAACCTCGGAGGTTCCGGCCATCAGAGCCGTTTCGTCGGTTGAGTCACGCGAACGAATAAGGCCCATCGAAGTGGCCGATCTGACTGGTGTGACTGACCAACCCGTTCCGTTCATCCCAGACGTGCAGCATGCACGCCCGCGGCCCGACGTGGCTGGCAGGCTCGGCGGAGGTCAGTAGCCTCAGGTCGATCTCCGTTGCCGTGCTTGGGCAGGCGCAGACGACGGTATTCGCCCAGCGCTTGAGCATCGATCGGTGCACGTGCCCGCAGAGCACCATCTCGACGTTGTCCCACCGCTCGATGACCGCCCGCAGTTCACCCTCCTCGAAATAGCGGTACTGGTCCATGTACGGAATGCCGCAGACGAAGGGCGGATGGTGCAGCATCAGCAGTGTCGGCTTGGTCCCGTCCCGCGCCAGCGTGCCCGCAAGCCAGTCCAACCCTTCGGGGTCGATGTGCCCGTGGTGCATGCCGGGGACCGTGGAATCCAGCCCGATGATGCGCACCGGGTGGTCGTCGACGCAGTAGTGCAACGGGCCATGGCGCGGCAGATACTCGTGATCGGAGAACGCCTTTCGAAGGTTCTCTCTGTGATCGTGGTTGCCAGGAATGACGAGGTAGGGAATCGGGAGCCCGACGAGGATCTCCCGAAGTGCGGTGTACTCCTCGGGTTGTCCACCGTCGACGAGGTCGCCGGTGAACAGCACCAGATCAGGGCGTCGGTCCATGCCGACGATGTGATCGATGGCCTCGACCAGCCGCGCGTTGGAATCAACCACCCCTTGATAGAGCACGCCTTTGGGACGCACGTGCGGGTCTGACAACTGAGCGATCAACATCCGAACTCCCGTTCACCTGAGTTCCGAATGCTATGTCGTTTCGGGTGGGCCTGCTGCACTCACTTCGACACGACAGTGACGCGGAGTGTGAATCGAATCATCTATTGACTACACAGGTTGATGTAATCAGTTGTATAACACTAGGTGATACGATTCACTTCAACGTCGATCTGGCGCGCATCCACTCTCACGATCGGAGTCAACCATGGGACAACTCGACGGCAAGGTCGTCTTCATCACCGGCGTCGCCCGAGGCCAGGGCCGCTCACACGCACTGACGCTCGCCAAGGAGGGCGCCAACATCATCGGCCTGGATCTGTGTGCCAAGCCGTCGACGACCGCGTATGCCGGTGCCACCGAGGAAGACCTTCAGGAGACGGTGCGCCTGGTCAAGCAAGCCGGTGGTGACATCGTTGCCGAGATCGCCGATACCCGGGACTTCGACCAGGTGAAGGCCGTGTTCGACCGTGGTCTGGAGCAGTTCGGCCGTGTCGACATCGTCATCCCCAATGCGGGCATCTGCTCCGGCGCCAAGACGTGGGAGATCACGCCCGAGGACTGGCGCGAAATGATCGACATCAATCTCAACGGCGTCTTTCACACGGTGAAGGCGGCAGTACCGACGCTCATCGCCCAGAACGAGGGCGGCAGCATCGTCTTCATCGGTTCGACGGAGGCTCTGAAGGGTGCGGAGAACATCTCGTCCTACGCGGCATCCAAACACGGCGTGACCGGCTTGATGACGTCGTTGGCACGTGAGTTGGGGCAGTACGGCATTCGGGTCAACTCGGTCAATCCCACCTGCGTGGACACCCACATGATCAACAACGACTTCGTCTATGGACTGTTCCGCCCCGACCTCGACAAGCCGACGCGTGCCGACGTCCTCGACACCTTCACCGGCACGCACATCCTGCCGGTGCCGTGGATCGACCCCAGCGACGTCAGCAACGCGATCCTGTACCTGGTGACCGAGCCCGGGCGCTACATCACGGCCACCACGCTCGTCATCGATGCCGGCTTCATCGTGAAGTCCTGACCGCAGGACTACTCTGCGTAGCGACATGGTCACCATGAAGGACGTCGCCGCGGCGGCGGGGGTATCGCAGGCCTCGGTGTCCTACGCCTACAGCGGATCACAACGCGTGTCGGCGGTCAGGCGCGAGCACATCTTCGCCGTGGCAGCCAGCCTTGGATACACCGGGCCCAACATCGCCGGAAGCAGTCTGCGCCTTGGCCGTATCGGAGCGGTAGGGGTTCTCATTCCCGGATCGCTGTCGCTGGCCGTCGAGGATCCGTCCACCATGCTGCTGGTACGGGGCATCGTCGAGGTCGGCGAGCTCGCCGACGTCGCTCTGACGCTGTTACCCGTCGACCCGCAGCGGGGTGATGGCAACGACCCGGTAAAGCCGGCGGTCTTGCGCGGGCTGGTCGACGGCGTCGTGATTCATTGCCTCCCCGATGACCATCCCGTCGTCGAAGCGGTACGCGCACGGGAGATTCCCGCAGTCGCCATCGACTCTCCCCGAGTCCCCCATCTGCCCTACGTGACGGTGGACCACCGGCAGGCGGGCGCCGAACAGATGGACCACGTTCTCAGCCTGGGGCACAGGCGAATCGGGGTGATCACCGATCGCCTCGGTCCTCTACCGTCACCTGGGTATCGCTACTGGGCCGATGCGGAAACGTCCAAGGAGACCTATCTCCGAGAGCGTCTGGCCGGCTACCGTCACGCCTTGAGTGACCACGGCGTCCGCGTCTCGGACGTCGCGTTGATCGAAGCCGCGAACATCGACATGCCAAGCGGACTGGCCGCTGCCGACCTACTCATTCGCGAGTTCGCCCCGACGGCGATCGTCGCGACGTCGGACGTTCATGCGGTGGCGGCTCTGAAGGCGTTGTCGAGCAACGGCATTGCGGTTCCCGAGGCTGTGTCGGTGATCGGTTTCGACGATGCCCCGATCGCCGACCTGGTGGGTCTGACGACGATACGTCAGCCGTTGCGGGACAAGGGACGGACCGCGGCGAAGATACTGCTTGACCTCATTGCCGGCCAATCCCGCAGGCGTTCGATCATGGCTACCGAGCTCATCGTCCGGTCGACGACCGGACCTGCGCCTCGGCAGGGCTAGTCGGTCACTTCCTGGCCGCCCAGGCGATGCCCTGCTTGGTCAGCCGACGCACGTCGTCGCCGGCCAGGTCCTGCGGGCCGTGACCGATGGAGTGATAGAAGACTCGCCCGTCACCCCACTGCCGTACCCACGCCACGGGGCTCTTGGTGCCGTCGAGCCACGCGAAATGCTCACCCGTGAAAGTCGTTTCGGCAAGCACGGTGTTGTTGGGATCCACGCTCATGTAGTACTGCTCAGAGGCGACCGAGAAGTCGTTGACACCGTGGCTGACCGGGTGATCGCGATCGGTGACGTTGACCTCGTAGGAGTATGGGTAGCCCTCCCCCGCCGGGTGAGCGAGAAAGTCGCCGCCCAACATCAGGTGATAGCGCAGGCTCGATCTGAAGGCCGCAGCTGCCCCGTGCCATGCGGCGATGCCGGTGCCTGCTTCGACGGCGGCCAAGAGATGGTCCTCCTGGGAATCCGAGAGATCCTCGGTGGTGAGCGCATTGTTCCAGCCAAGGATGATCAGGTCGTACCCGCTCAGGTCCCGGTCCAGCGTGAAGATGTCCTGGGATTCTTCGAGGTCGAATCCGAGTTGACCAACCAGATCTCGGGTCCACTCGGCAATGTCGTAAGGACGGTGGCCCGGCCAACCTCCGTAGAGGTACAGGGCGTTGGTCATGGGATCGGTTCCATTTCTCGCGCGTTCGCGATGGCGGTACTCAACGACAACATTTCTCTGGGACTGACCAACGATTCTGGCACCAGCAGTTCGGCGACCTGTTCGGCAGTCAACATTCTCTCTTCGACGATGAGATCGGGGATGGACCTACCCGTGTGCAACGCCGTTTTGGCGATTCGGGCCGAAGCGGCATAGCCGATGTAGGGGCTCAAAGCGGTGATCACTCCAATCGAGTTCGTCACCGACTCGTACAAATGCCGTTCGTTGGCGCTGATTCCGTTGATGCATCTGTCGATCAGCGTGCGGCACGCATTGTCGAGGTGGGTCGTCGACTGGAAGAGACTGTGCGCGATGATCGGCTCGAATGCGTTGAGCTGCAGTTGGCCCGCCTCGGCCGCCATGCTGATGGTCACGTCGTTGCCCATCACCTCGAACGCCACCTGGTTGACGACTTCGGGAATCACGGGGTTGACCTTGCCCGGCATGATGCTCGAACCCGACTGCACCGCAGGCAGATTGATCTCGTTGAACCCCGAGCGCGGGCCCGAGGAAAGCAGCCGCAGGTCGTTGCAGATCTTCGACAGTTTCAGCGCGGTGCGCTTGAGCACCCCCGACACCTGAACGAACGCGCCGACGTCCTGCGTGGCCTCGACGAGATCGCGCGCAGTGGAAAGGGAGAAGCCGGTGATGGTGTTGAGCTCCTCGCACACCAGCGACGCATATCTCGGGTGGGCGTTGAGTCCCGTGCCGATGGCGGTGCCCCCGAGGTTGATCTCGGCGACGAGTCGCGCAGCCTCGAGCAGCCGTTCGGCGTCCTCACCCACCATGATCGCGTAGGTGCCGAACTCCTGACCGAGAGTCATCGGCACCGCATCCTGCAGTTGGGTGCGACCCATCTTCATGACGGAGCTGAATTCGGTCGCCTTGCGACCGAAGGCCGCTGCGACGTCCAGCAGCGTCGCATGCAGCCCGGCGACGAGGACTTGCAGCGCCACCTTGATGGCGGTGGGGTAGACGTCGTTCGTGCTTTGACTGAGATTGACGTGTTCGAGGGGATGCAACCGGTCGTAGTCACCACGTGCGGCGCCGAGGATCTCCAAGGCCCTGTTGGCGATCACCTCGTTGGCGTTCATGTTCGTCGAAGTGCCCGCGCCACCCTGGATGACGTCGACGACGAACTGGTCGAGCAGTTCGCCGGAACGGACTTCGGCACACGCGGCGACGATCGCGTCGGCCCGTCGGCGATCAAGCAGTCCGAGATCGCAGTTGGCCATTGCCGCAGCCTGCTTGACCGCGGCGAGCGCGGCGACGAACTCGGGATAGGTGGACAGCGCAATGCCCGAAATGGGGAAGTTCTCCAGTGCACGCGCGGTGTGGATTCCGAAGTAGGCGGCCTCCGGCACCGGGTGCTCGCCGAGGGAGTCACGTTCGCGGCGGGTCGCGGGCACGCTCACCGCCACGTCTGGGTCGGTGGTGCCATCGCGGCGCCGGGCAATCCGTCGTAGAAGCCGCCGGTGGCGCACGTGGTCAACTCCATCTGCATTCCCCATGGGGTTTGGAAGTAGAACCATCGTTGCCCGGCGACCGGCGCCTCGGGGCTGACCCCATTGGGCCCTTCCTGCACCGTGACACCGGGGATGGCCCGGATGTACTCGTAGCCGGCGTCGATGTCGTCGACGTAGAACGCCAGGTGATGACCACCCACGTCACTGTTGAGTGGTGGGGTCGGCTGCTGTTGCGGCGCAGCGTATTCGAACAGTTCCACGTTGTGGTGCTGCCCGAGTCGGATCATGGCGAGCGAGCTGCGTGCTCGCGGGTCGACGTTGAGGCGCCTGCGCATGCCGTCCGACTGGTCGTCGACGAACGGACCGTCGGTGAAGATCAGTTCGGCGCCGAAATGGTCGACGAAGAAGCGCACCGCCTCATCGAGGTTCGGCACGGTGAAGGCCACGTGGTCGACGGCGCGCATGGTCGGTACTCGCGGTCGAGGCGTTGTGGTCAAGGGTGGTCCTCCTTCAGGAGACGGTAGCCCTCTGCGAGGCGCCGAAGTCGTGGTCGGACCATGGGAGGGCGTCACCGCCGTACTTTGCGGCGCGCACGTCGGCGGACCGGGCATGGCCCTCGAAGTTCTCCAGCCGGGCCGCGCGGCCGCAGATGCGGCCCAGCTCGGCGCTCGACTCGGCGTCGTCGATCTCTTGGTAGGTGACGGTCTTCAGGTACTTCCCCACCCACAGGCCCCCGGTGTAGCGCGCCGCACCCAGTGTCGGCAGCACGTGATTCGTGCCGATCGCCTTGTCTCCGTATGACACACACGTCTTCTCACCGAGGAACAGTGCGCCGTAATCGCGCATGCCGGTCAGCGCGCGTCGCGGCTCGGCAGTGAGGATCTGGACGTGTTCGCCGGCGTACCGATCGGCCATGGCGAAGGCCGCTTCGATGTCCTCGACCACGTGTACCTCGCCGTGCTGCGCCCAGGAGACCGATGCGACGTTGGCCGTAGGCAGGTTGCTCAGCTGCCGTGACACCTCCGCGATCGTTTCCCGGCCGACCCGCTCGGAGGTGGTGATCAGCACGCATGGCGAATCGGGCCCGTGCTCGGCCTGGCTCAACAGATCCGCCGCGACGACGAAGGGGTCGGCGGTCTCATCGGCGACGATGACGACCTCGGTGGGGCCGGCGAACAGGTCGATGCCGACCTCGCCGAACAATTGCCGCTTGGCTTCGGCAACGTAGGCGTTGCCCGGTCCGGTGAGCAGGTTCACCGGCTCGATCGTGTCGGTCCCCAGCGCCAGCGCACCGATCGCCTGCACGCCGCCAAGCACGTAGATCTCGTCGGCGCCCGCCAAGTGCATGGCGGCGACACTGATCGGCGGCGCGATGCCGTTGTTCGGTGGCGTGGTGGCCGCCACCCTCTCGACACCGGCGACCTTCGCGGTCACGACCGTCATGTGAGCCGATGCCGTGAGAGGATACCGTCCGCCGGGTACGTAGGCGCCAGAGGCGGCGACGGGCACGTGCTTATGGCCCAGCCGCACGCCGGGAAGTGTCTCGATCTCGACGTCCAGCATCGAGTCGCGTTGTGCCTGAGCGAAATTCCGTACCTGTGCCTGCACAAACTTCAAGTCGTCGATGACGGTGGTCGGCAGATCGGACACGATCGAGGCCACCTCGGCCTCGTCGAGCCGGAATGACGATGGCGCCCATCGGTCGAACTGCTGAGAATATCTGCGTACCGCGTAGTCACCGTTGGCGCGAATGTCGTCGAGAACCTGGGTGACGGTTGCGACGACCTTGGGGTCGCTCTTGTGGGGCGTACCGACTTCGGCGGTCGGCGCCTTGAGTGTCTCCGGCACGATTCGTATCTCCTTGCGCTGCACTGCTGGGCATCGAACGTCGGCGGTGTTGACCGTCCTTGAGCGGGGTTGCCGACGTCATTCCAGTCTTGGCGCCCCTCGCCTACCTCGACAGACGCATCGTGTGCAACAGGCACACGATTCGATGCACATAATCACCGTTGTTCGTGCAACGCTCGTCGAGTGCCCTGGCCCGCCGTCGCCGGAATCCGCCGGGCAGCGCGTTCGCCTTCGTGAACGGCTTCCATCATGGTTCGGCTGGCGATCGCGTCGCCAACACGCTCGACCGCAACCGCCTGATCCTTCATGGCGTTCTTGAGGGTGAGGTACAAGTCGGTGACGGGGCGGTGCCAGCCGGCTAGGATCACCGTGTCGACGCCGACGATGGTGGCCGGACGACCCCGTTCGGTGACGTGCACGGTGGATCCGTCGACTGCCGTCATCGTGCTGAATGGATGGGTTGTCATGCCGGACTGGTGAATTCGTGGGACGGCGAGGTTGGCGCTGAACGGTCCCAGCTTCGCGCCGACGTAGGGAAGTGGTGTCACGAAGTCGACGTGGTGTAGGTCGCCGTGCAGTTGCAGAGCGAGGCCGATGCCCTTCCAACCGCCCTCGCCGTCGTCGACGATCACCACGCGCTGGCCGACGGGCTTGCCGTCTTCCAGGACGTCCCAGACCGACAGCACGTGCCGCTCATCCAGTCCTGGCGTGAACGGGATGCCCTGGGCCAGGTTTCCGACGATGTCGGATGCCGGGGCGGATCCGGTCGCGACGATGACGTGGTCCGGCCTCAATGCCATGACGTCCTCGGCGCTCGGCGAGCAACCCAGTCTCAGGTCGACGCCATACTTTTCGATCATGACGTCGAGGTGGTCGACGACGCCGGCGATCTCTTCGCGCCCCTTGATCTTCGAGGCGATTCGCAGCTGACCCCCGGTATGTGCCCGTCGCTCGAAGAGGATGACCTCGTGGCCCTGTCGAGCAGCGATCTCAGCGGCCTTCATCCCCGCCGGACCCGCACCGATGACCACGACGCGGCGCCGGAACGTCGCCTCCATCAAGGTGCCAATGCCCAGTTCCCGCTCGTAGCCGGCGGCGGGATTGTGCACACAGGACGAGTGCGTGACGTCGAAGAGCCGGTCGATGCAACCCTGGTTGCAGCCGATGCAGCGACGGATCTCGTTGAGCCGGCCATCCTTCATCTTGTTGACCGTCTCGGGATCGGCGATCTGCTGCCGGGTCATCGCAACCATGTCGGCGTGGCCAAGGCTCAGGATCTCCGCCGCGTCCAGGGGTTCGTTGATCCGGCCGACGGCGATCACCGGCACGTCGACGACCGACTTCACCGCCGCCGCGAGATCTTCCCAGATCCGCTTCGGGTGCTGCATGTCCGGCACGTTCTGGTGCGCCTCGTTGTAGGTGGCCGCCTTGACGCAGATGTAGTCGACCTTGCCCGTCGTCGTGCAGGCCACCGCGATCTGCTGGGCGTCGCTTACCTGGAGGCCACCTGGGCTGAAGTCGTGACCCTGCAAATTCATGCCCACCACGAAATCGGTGCCGACCTCGTCACGCACCGCGTCGATCACCCGAAGAACGATGCGCATCCGGCTCTCCAGGCTGCCGCCGTAGTCGTCCGTCCGGTGATTGGAGAACGGCGACAGGAACGAAGCCAGAAGATAACCTCCGTAGCCGGAGTGAATCTCCACGCCATCCATCCCGCCCTGTTTGGCGTGTCGCGCGCCGATCGCATGTGCTTCGACGATTTCGTCGATGTCCTCCAACTCCATCTGCTTGGGCATTTCGAGGTTGAACGGGCACGGAGTGTTCGAAGGAGCCCACAGTGCGCGCTCGGTGAACGTCGAATGGCCCTGCCTACCACCGTGTCCCAGCTGCATCACGATGCGGGCACCGTGTTCGTGGACGGCATCGCTGATCTTGCGCAGGCCGGGCACGATCTCGGGCAGCCACGCCCGCGGCTCCCCTGGGACGTCCTGCGAGGTCGGATGGACCTGCGGGAACGCCATGCCAATCAGCCCCACGCCGCCCATCGCGCGCTCCCGGTAATAGGCCACGTGCTGATCGGTGGGCAGGTAGTCCTTGGCCATGCCGGTGCCGTGGCCGGTCATGACGACGCGGTTGCGGACCTGCACGCTGCCCAACGTGATCGGTTCGAACAGCGGCGCGAGAGTCTGGTCGGTGTCAGAGGTTTGGGTACCAGTGTTTTCGGTACCAGTGTTTTCAGTACCAACGGTTGACGTCACGGATGCATCTCCTAGGCGGTCAGCGCACCGGATTGGCCCAGCCGCAGGGCCAATGCCGAGACGGTGATCGCTGGGTTGACGGCCGCCGACGACGGGAACGGCGAACTGTCGGCGATCCATAGGTTGTCCAGATCGTGTGCCCGCAGGCTCGCGTCGACCACGCTGGTCGCCGGATCATCGCCCATGCGGGCGGTTCCGCACTGATGGGAGGTAGCTTCCACGCCGAGACTACGGGTCATCACGAACGGGAAGCCCGCCTTGCGTATGACCTTCTTCATGCGCTTGATGAGCTCGCGGTGTGCGGCGACATTGGTTTCGCGGCGGGTCAGGCAGATCTGGCCCGAGGAGTTGAGGTGCACGCGGTTGTCGGCGAGCGGCAGGTCCTCGGATTGGACGAACAGGTCGAGAGTGTATTTGGTGACCGCGTCGAGGATGGGCATCGGAACCAACGGTTGGCCCATCTTCGCCTGCGGCCCACGGAGTTTGCCCAATCCCTGGACATTCCCCAGCGGGTACTCATTGCCAGGGCCCGCGGTGTACCAGTCGTTGATTCCGAACGTCTTCTGGTAGACCGCTTGGTTCTCTTGCCGTGGATCGATCGCCAGGACGAAGGTGGTCAGGTGCGCCATGTAGTTGCGGCCCACCTGGTCGGAGGAGTTGGCCAGGCCACGGGGATGGGCGTCCGAGGCCGATCGCAGCAGTAGCGCCGCGGTGTTGACCGCGCCGCACGCGACGACGAAACGCTTCGCGCGCACCTGAATTCGGCGATCGTGGTGGCGAATCCGAGCGGACGTGACGCGGCGACCGGTGGGGTCGGTGTCCAACCGGGTGACTTCGGCGTTGGTCAACAGCCGCACGTTCTTCGACGCAGCGCTCAGTGCCGGCCGCACCGCGGCGACGTCGGCGTCGCCCTTGGCGTCGACCATGCAGGCAAACGAGTCGCAGGTGTAGCACAGGACGCATCCGCCGCCGGGTCGGCGGTCGAGAGCCTGCGGCGCCGCGAAGGGATGCAGGCCTTGCCTTTTCGCGCTCTCCACCAGACGGGCGGTCGCCCCCTCGTGCGGTATGCCAGGGAACGGGTAGTCAGTGGAGCGCCATGGGTCGGTTGGATCCTCGCCCTTGTTGCTGTGCACCCAGAACATCTGTTCGGCCTGGCCGTAGAACGGCTCGAGGTCGGCGTAATCGATGGGCCACGCCGGCGACACACCGTCGGCATGCTCGATCTCACCGAAATCGCATTCGCGAAAGCGCGGCAGCGTGGCCCCGTAGAGCTTGGTGCTGCCACCGACGTAGTGGTAGTTGCCGGGTACGAAGTCCCTGCCGGCCAGGGTGTCGTGCCACGCGGCGGAGTTCTTGTAGCGCCCGCGGGTATGCACGGCGTCGAAGGACCAGTTCTCCCGCTCCACCGGGAGGAAGTCGCCTTGTTCGATGATGAGGACGTCGACGTCACGGTCGCGCAGCGCGTACGCGAGACTGCCCCCGCCCATGCCGGAACCGATGATGGCGACGTCGGCCACCAGGACCTCCGGCGGGTCGGTGACGACTTGCGACTGCAACGCCGCAACTGGTGTGGACATGGAAAGCACTCCCCTGGGCTGAGGGTTTCGTATCGACGGATGACACGACGACACTCTCCAAACGTAGGGATGCGGCGCTCCCAGGAGGAGGCGCACTGTGTGCAGGTCATTTCCGTCCAACTGCACAATTTGGGCCTAACCACACGTGATCCGTCGGGGTCACACTGTGTACGACGGTCGTCGCACGTCGATGCGAGCGCCAGTCCAGTACCTCACGACCGGAAGGACATTCCATGCCTAGGCTCAACGGCGGGCAGGTCATCGCCCGCATCCTGAAGGAGTACGGGATTCCGTACGTCGCGGGCATTCCCGGGCACGGCATCTGGGGCTTGATGGACGCCTTCAACGAGGACGAGTCGAAGATCCCCTTCATCCAGACCTACCACGAGCAGAGTGCGGTTCATCTGGCCGACGGCTACTACCGGGTGTCCGGCAAGCCGATGGTTGCGGTCACGTCGATCGGCGCGGGCGCATCGAACACCGTGCTGGGCCTGGCTACCGCCTATAGCGACTCCACCAGCGTGCTGGTGATCACGGGCGGGCCACCGCGTCACATGCGCGGCCGCGGCGTCCTCCAAGAGCTGGAACGCCAGAAGGACAACGGCTTTCCACAGATCGCCGAGGCCGTGTCCAAGCGCAGCTGGGTGGCCAACAGCATCGAGGATCTGCCGTTCATCATGCACCGCGCGTTCAGCACGATGCTGACGGGCCGTCGCGGTCCGGCCCACGTCGAGGTGCCATGGGATCTGCATGCCGAGACCGCCGAGGTCAACTTTCACGACCTGGCCCGCAGACTGCCAGTCGGGTTGCAATACCCCGACCCCGAGGCGATCAGTCGAGCCGTCACGCTGCTGGGCACCGCCAAGCGTCCAGTCATCGTCGTCGGTGGTGGCGCCATCAGTGCCAACGCCACCGACGAAGTGCTCGCACTGGCCGAGGGGCTGTCCATTCCCGTCGTCACCACCTGGAATGGCAAGAGCGCGTTTCCTGAAGACCACGACCTGTTCGTGGGCAGTGTCGGGCAGACCGGCACCATCCACGGCAACTACCTGGCCGCCAACGCCGACGTCGTGGTGTCCATCGGGTGCCGCTTCACCGACTGGTCGGCGTCGAGTTACGCCCGCGGACAATCTTTCTCGTTCCCACCCGCGAAGCTCATCCACATCGACATCGATCCGCACGAGATCGGCAAGATCTATCCTGCCGAGGTCGGGATCCTCGCCGACGCCAAGCCGGCGGTTGCCGCGATCGTCGCCTCCCTGCCGACCAAGCCCGATCGCAGCGACTATCTCGCCGAGGTCGCCGAGCGCAAGGCCGAGTGGGAGAACGAGTTGTCGACGCGTCGCGACACCGACCGCTTTCCATTCACCCTGCAGCGACCGCTGCACGCACTGCGCCAGGTGATGGACCGCACCGGCATCGTATTGGCCGGGTCGGGCAACACCCAGGGTGCGGTGAAGCAGACGTTCCCCGTCTACGAACCGCGGACCCATCTGACCACAGGAGGATTCTCCGCCATGGGGTGGCCGGTGCCCGCTGCACTCGGGGCGAAGCTTGCCGCGCCGGAGCGTCAGGTTGCCTGCATCACCGGTGACGGCGACTTCCTGATGACCGCCCAGGAGATCGGTGTTGCCGTCCAGCACGACATCCCCGTGGTGTTCATCGTCCAGGACAACTCCGGTTACATCTCCATCCGCGGCGGTCAGCGCAATGCCACCGACCGGATCATCGGCACCGAGTTCAACCGCCCCGATGGCAGCCCCTATAGCCCCAGTTTCAAGGATCTCGGCAAGTCCTTCGGGCTCGAGTCCTTCAGGATCGAGTCAGCCGCCGATCTGGAACCCACGTTCAAACGGGCGTTCGACGCGCAGGCTCCCGTGCTCGTCGAGATTCCCACGGACCGTGACCTGGCCAGCCCATTCACTCCCGGCTGGTTGGACTTTCCACCGCTGCCCCACATCACCGACGAGCGCGCCGACGAATACCGGCAGCTGCGGGCCAGCGAACAGCACCAATAAGTCATCGATCTCGGTGCGTCGCGCAGGCTCGCGCATAGACTCGTCCGTTAGCCGGTCGGGCGCGGATCGAGGAGGCCGCCATGCGGATCCGAAGTCATCGCCTTCCGTTGTGTGCGTGCACGATCGCATCATTGGCGGCCTGTGGTCCCGTTGCCACCGACACCTCGATCGGCAGGACCATGGCCACGACGATGGCCACGCCGACGTCCGCCGTGTCAACGTCACCGCCGCCGACGATCGCCGCTCCACCGATGCCGCTGACCCCCGATACCCACAAGTGGGTCGACCTGCAGATCGGTGACTGCATTGCCGACGTTCCCGCGGTCGACCTCGGTGAGGTATCCGTCGCGATCGTCGACTGCGCGACCACGCACGCGGCCGAGGTCTATCTGCGCGCACCAGTGGAGGTCAATGCCGCCATCGCCGACGTCGCCAACCGCGTCTGCGCGGCGGGCGTTCCCGACTACACCGGTCGACCCGCCGACAGCAGCCCTTACTCGGTGACCTACCTGATCGACTCGGGGCAGGACCGAACGTCCAACAATCCCCTGCCGAGCACTGTCATCTGCCTGCTGCAATCCGCGAACGGTCAAGCACTGACGGCGTCGGCCCGCCGGTGAGATCACCGAGCAGGCCGCTCACGCCGCGACGATCAAGCCCAGCTGAGTCAACACCTTCACACCATCGTCCAGGCCGATTTCCTCGGTGATCAGCCCGTTCTCGACCTTGAGGATGCTGGTGCCGCTGAATCGCAAGGTCTTGCCGGTCTCCGCAGGAAGCGCACCAATCGGCATGTCGTCGAACGCTTCACCGGTCTGGGTGCCACCGCCGACCCACTGACCTACGACGTAGTCGCCCTCCGCGATCAGGTCAGCAGTGCCGCTGAAGGCAAGGTCGGGAAACGCCGCGCGGAACTTCGTGGCGAACGCGAGCACCTCCGCGCGACCGCGACACGGCGCGTGCAGGGAGTACTCGAAGCGGATGTGCGGTGCGGCGAGCTCGTCGATGACGGCTGGATTGAAGTTCGGCCCCCAGAATTCTGTGAACCAGCGTCCGACGACGGCCTTGTTCTCCTCGATCGACATGTTCGTCCTTCCGTTGACCAGCGGTTCCGAGTCACCCCGGCCGGGGCGCTCATCGGGTAGACGTGCGGCAACACGGGAATGTGAGATCACTCGGCATCTGACGTTTCGGGCGCGTGACGCGGACGTTCCGCGCACGAGGCCGTTTCCTCACCGCGCCGACCATCTGGCGCGGCTCCGACCGGCGTGATCCAATGGATTTGAGCCCCAATGGATTCGCGGAGGTACGAGTACTTGCCGACCTATGGATACGACTGCGAGCCGTGCGGCGCATTCACGCTGGTCCGGCCCATGTCAACGGTCGACGACCCGGCCACCTGTCCGACCTGCGGGCGCAACGCACGACGCGTCTTCGGCGTACCTGCGTTGCGATCCCTGAATCCGCGGCTACGCCAAGCCCTCGACGCCGGCGCCCGCAGCGCTGATGCTCCTACGGTGGTGTCGGCGGTGCCAGGACGTTCGCGACGGGCCACCCGCACCACGACCGATCCCCGCCACGCCCGACTGCCCCGCCCTTGAGGAGTTGAAGATGCCCGACGTCGTGTTCTCCGTCGACCAGGCCCGTTCGATGCGCGACCAGGACGTGCCGGGCCACAACCGGTGGCATCCCGACATCCCGCCTGCCGTGCACGTGCGGCCTGGTCAGTCGATCCGGGTGGAGTGCCGCGAATGGACCGACGGGCAGATCGGCAACAACGACTCCGCGAACGACGTCCGCGACGTCGACCTCTCGCACGCCCACATGCTGTCCGGACCGATCTACGTCGAGGGCGCCGAACCGGGCGATCTTCTCGTCGTCGACATCCTCGATCTGGGCCCGGTGCCGCAGGAGGTCGGCGAGATGCCCGGCCAGGGCTGGGGCTACACCGGCATCTTCGCCAAGGCGAACGGCGGCGGCTTCCTCACCGACTACTTCCCCGACGCCTACAAGGCAATCTGGGACTTCTCCGGGCAGAAGTGCACGTCGCGGCACCTCCCTGGTGTCGAGTTCACGGGCATCACCCATCCTGGCCTGTTCGGAACGGCGCCATCACCGGAACTGTTGGCGCGGTGGAACGCTCGCGAGCAGGCCCTGATCGACACCGATCCCGGCCGTATCCCTGCGCTGGCGCTTCCGCCGCTGGAGGAATCGGTGCTCGGTGGCACGGCAAGCGGGGACACGCTGACCAAGATCGGGCTGGAAGGCGCGCGCACCGTGCCTGCCAGGGAGAACGGCGGAAACCACGACATCAAGAACTTCACGAGGGGTTCTCGGGTGTTCTACCCCGTGCACGTGCCCGGTGCGCTGTTCTCGGGCGGCGACCTGCACTTCAGCCAGGGCGACGGCGAGATCACCTTCTGCGGCGCCATCGAGATGGGCGGATTCATCGACTTCCACGTCGACCTGATCAAGGGCGGCATGGAAACCTACGGCGTCACGACGAACCCAATCCTGATGCCGGGCAACGTCGAACCGCGCTACTCCGAATTCATCACGTTCATCGGAATCGGCGTCGATCACGACACCGACACCCAGCTGTACAACGACGCCACCGTCGCCTACCGCAATGCATGCCTCAACGCCGTGACGTACCTGCAGAAGTTCGGCTACTCAGGGGCGCAGGCGTACCTGCTGCTCGGTGCTGCACCGATCGAGGGCCGGGTCAGCGGCGTCGTCGACATCCCGAACGCGTGCTGTTCGCTCTATCTCCCGACGGCGATCTTCGACGTCGACATCCGGCCGTCGGCGTCGGGGCCCATCACCGCGGACCGCGGGAGCTGCGCCGTCTCGTCGTAGCGTGCGGTCACCACGCGTTCTGGTTGCAGGCTTCATGTCGGTGGTGGTCGTGGCATCCGGGTGTACGTCGCCGCCGTCGAATCAACCATCCCCCGCCGCGGCCCCCGCAGGCACGTGCGGCATGGCGGGACCGTCGCTCGCCGAGCTCGCCGCGGCCCGAGGGAAGGTCTTCGGGACGGCGTATCGCAGCACGTTCGCCGTCGACGATCCTTGCTATCGCAATGTGGCCGTATCCGAGTTCGGTTCCCTGACAACCGAAATCGGCACGATGATGAACACCGTCCAACCCGCCGCGGGTGTGTTCGACTTTCGCGAAGCCGACGCGGTCGCCGAGCTGGCCGAGAAGTCACACCAGGACTTTCAGATCCATTCTTTGGTCTGGGACCCGCTCGATCAGCCTCAGTGGGAGATCGTGCCGCGGACCGTCAGGGACTTGCCACCCGCTGCGCGCCACCAGCTGATGCTCGACTCGATCACCACCGTGATGCGCCACTACGCGGGCA
Organism: Mycobacterium sp. AZCC_0083; assembly: GCF_014202335.1. Classification (GTDB taxonomy): domain Bacteria; phylum Actinomycetota; class Actinomycetes; order Mycobacteriales; family Mycobacteriaceae; genus Mycobacterium. Next base: position 137,152 of record NZ_JACHGP010000007.1, read on the forward strand.
AGGCCAGCACCGTCACGGTCGTCAACGAAGCCTTCGACCAAATGGGCAAACTTCAACACACGGTGTGGTGGGACACCACGCACGGCGACCGGTACGTCTTCGACGCCTTCCGCGCCGCCCGTCTCGCCGATCCCCATGCCCTGCTGTTCTACAACGACCACAGCGCCGAGACGCACAGCGACAAGTCCAATGCCATCTACGACTTGGTGAAACGGTTGCGCGACACCACCGTTGACGTCGTCGTCGACGGCTCCCCGACGACCAAACCCCTGATCGACGGGATCGGATTCCAGGGCCACATGCTCGGCGGGAAGAACCAGCAACCCCTGACCGAGGACATGGCCGCCAACCTGCAACGCTTCGCCGACCTCGGCGTGGCGATCCGATTCACCGAGCTCGACGTGCGGGTACCGGTCGTCGACGGCGTCGCCGAGCCTGCTGACCTCGACCGCCAACGAGACGTCTACAAGACCATGACCGAACTCTGCCTTCACCAACCCAGCTGCTCGGGCATCACGCTGTGGGGGTTCACCGACAAGAGGTCGTGGATCACCGACTACGCCGACACCTTCACCGGGTACGGCGCCGCGACCCCTACCGACGCGACCTACGCCCGAAAACCCGCCTGGGACGGCATCGTTGACGCGCTCACTGGTTGACGCCCAGCGTATGACCACTCACTTCGATCCGGCGGCACCCGGTCCGTCGAGCTTGACTTGGCTCGTGTCGATCGGCGAGCCGTGTTCGTCGACGAAGGACACCGAGACCGGCTTGCCCGTGGCTCGATCCGAGCGCTGGGTCACCGGCCCCCTCGGCAGGGGAAGATGCGTGTCGCCCCATTGCTGCAGCGCTCCGAGCACGATGGACAGGTCACGTCCCGTTTGGGTGAGGTGATACTCGAGACGTGCTCGCTCCCCGGGTATTTGGTACTCCCGCTTCTCGAAGACGCCGGCGGCAACGAGTTTCCCGAGCCGGGTCATCAAGACGTTGGTGGCGATGCCGAGGTTGGCCTGGAAGTCGGCGAACCGAGTGACCCCGCCGTGGGCTTCGCGAAGGATCAGCAGTGACCAGCGTTCCCCGACCACGGCCAGCGTGCGTTCGATCGCGCACTGAGCGGTGGGGGGCTGATACGCGGTTGGCGCGGTACTCACCACACCAGGGTAGGTCCGGACATTCATCGTCACACCTCGTCATTCCACGCCTCCGCACGGTCTACGCCACCGCGGGTCGACGTGACCGAGATCCGAAAGACGTTCGAAACCAACTTCTTCGGCGTGCTCGCCGTCGCCCGCGCATTCGCACCCATCGTCGGCAACCAACTCACTGCGGCTGGCCCTGGCCGACCAAGGCCACAACTCGCACGCGTCCGAACCAACTGAGGCCACGTGCCGGATGACCGTATTGTCGAATGAGATTGGCAGGGTACGGCGACGTCTGGGGCGATACGCACTTGAAACGAATGACCGTGGTGATCGCCGCGCTGGCGGCAGTGCTGGTGGCTGGGTGCTCTTCGTCGACTGATTCGACGGCGGGGCACGGCGCATCGAGCCACCCCACTTCGCCACCGGCACAGCCGGCGGCACACGGCGTCGAGGAACCGATCGGGGCCGTCCCCTGGCCCCAGGTGGGTCCCGGTTGGCTACTGGCGACCTGGAGTCCGGTTACCGGCGGACCACCGGCTCCTGGCGAGCCGACGGAAGCGACTGCCACCACCACGCTGTACCTGGTCGACCCGGCCGGTGGCCGGTACGCGATCACCACCTTCAAGCCGCCGGGCGAGATGGCGGGCCCCGAACTCGTCGACTGGTCGGGCGACGGGAGCAAAGCCCTGTTCCACACGGAGTACGCCAAGCTCCCGACCGCCATCATCGTCGACCTCCACACCGGCGCGCAGACCGAATTCGCCGTCGAAGGCCGCCCCCGCTTCACCCGACCCGATGGCGCGGCACTGCTACTCGAGACGCCGGGTCTCTTCTCTCCTCCCAGCCGGTCCTGGCCGGGGCAGAGCCAACCCGGGGCACTCATCAGCGCCGACCTCGCAGGCAACCACCTTCTGACCTATCCGGTGGGGCCGGACTTCAGCGGCGGATACCTCTCCACACCCGACGGCACACGGATCATCCTCGGGAGGCCCTCCGGCTTCAGCGTCATGGGCAACGACGGGATCATCAGCAAGACGGTGTCGATCAACGGCCAGAAATCCTGCAGCCCGCTGCGGTGGTGGGACGGCAACCGAAGCACGACCATCCTCATGCGATGCACTGGTACCGACGACAGCGGTACGCGGCTGTGGTTGGTGCCCATCAGCGGTGACGCACCGACCGCTCTCACCGCGCCCAACGACGGTCAGAGGGGCCCTGATTTCGGCGACGCGAACGCGTGGAAGCTGCCCTCTGGGACGTTCGTACAAGCCTTGGGCCCTTGCGGCGTCACATATCTGGCCACGCTCAACGCCGACGGAACGACCTCACAGGTGGCGGTGCCCGACGTGTCAGGTGACAGCAGCGTGTTCGTGGTCGGTGCCGATCGGAACGACCTTCAGCTCACGGCCAGGGAAGGGTGCGGCGGCAGCGAGGCGCTCGTCACCTACGACACCACCGAAGCCAGGTCGACCGTGCTGCTCGGCCCACCGGTCAACGGTGGCGACGTCATCGACGTCCTGCCCTACCCGGGCCAGGGGTAGCGAGCAATCGCCACCTCGATGCTCGCCCAACGTACGGATGTTGAACGCGAACCTCGAGTAACCGTGCAAACAACCGCACTTTCGGCGGGGCGCGAGCAAGTTGGCTCAGCTGAGCTGTCCGCGTAGTTTTGCTACCGTGCAGGACGCACTGCAGGTCGTAGTGGTCGGCGCGGGAGTCAGCGGACTGACCACGGCCATCTCCCTGCTCGAAGCAGGCCACGGGGTGCGGATCGTGGCCGCCGAGCCCAGTGCGACCACCACCTCAGCGCTCGCGGCAGCAGTCTGGTTCCCGACACACGTAGGACCCTGGGAGCGAGTGTTGCGCTGGGGTGAGGACACCTTCGACGTGCTCGCCATCCACGCGGAGATGGCGGTGCCTGGGGTGGTGATGCGTGAGTCGCTCGGCCTCTACCGGCAGCCCCCTGGTGAACCCGAGTGGGCGGCTGCGGTGGGCGGGGTCCGTGCCGCCGACGCCGACGAACTGCCGCCGGGCTATCGGTACGGCCTGCGCTTCTCGGTGCCGCTGGCCGAGATGCCGATCTACCTGCCGTGGCTGGTCGCTCGAGTCCGCGACCTCGGCGGCGAGTTCATCCAGCGGCACGTGCAGTCGCTACACGAGGTGGGCGACGGTGCCGACGTGGTGGTCAACTGCGCAGGCCTTGGCGCACGGGAACTGATCGGTGACGGCGCGGTGTACCCGGTGCGGGGCCAGATCGTCCGCGTCACCAATCCCGGTCTGACCCTGTCGGTGCGCGACGAGCACCATCCCGGCGGTCGCGCGTACGTGCACCCTCGGACGGACGACTGCATCTTGGGCGGCACCCTGGACGAAGGGCGCTGGGACACGGCGGTCGACATGGCCGTCGGCGCCGCGATCATCGAGCGCTGCTGGGACCTGGTCCCGGCACTACGGGACGCGAAGGTGCTCGAGCACGTCGTCGGACTGCGCCCTGGCCGTTCGACCGTCCGCCTCGAGGAGGACGAACCGCTCAGTTCCGGTGCGCGAGTAATACACAACTACGGGCACGGCGGAGCGGGAGTCACGCTGAGTTGGGGCTGTGCACGCGAGGTCGTCGCGCTCGTCTGACCTAGGTGCACGCCGTCACGGCAGAGCCTGCGGAGTCACCAGGAACTTCTCCCCCGTTGCCCGCTTGTTGTAGGCGTTGAACGCATCGGGCTGCAGCATGCCTGCGAGGGAAACCTCGCCGGTGTAGGTGCTCGCGAACGTCGTGGTCAGCTCTGCGGCCACCCGGTCTCGGAGCCGTCCAATGGTCTCGGCGCCGGCGTTCTGAAGGAAGGGCGTCAGCAGCCACCCGCCAAAGCCCCACGCCATGCCGATGCTCCCGGTGTCGAGTGTGGTCGGACTGGTGTCGAGGCGGCCGTAGAGATATACCTGCTTGTGCACGGTCGACCCATAGCGTGAGTACTCGGCTGCGGTCGCGTTGGCGGCTTGCTCCATCCCGCTGAGAATCTGACCCGCCAGCGGACCTCCACCCGTGGCGTCGAACGCCAGCGTCGCCGACGTCGCCTTCAGCGCCTCGAGAAGGTCGGCGGCGAACGACGGCGAGCCCGAATTGCAGACGTGGACTGCGCCCGTCGCCCTGAGCAGCTCCTCCTGCTCGGGCTTGCGGACGATGTTGACGAGCGGTATTCCGTCCGCGAGGCACAGCTTGACGAGCATCTGGCCGAGATTGGACGCCGCGGCCGTGTGCACCAGAGCCGAATGCCCCTCTCGGCGCATCGTTTCGACCATTCCGAGGGCGGTCAAGGGGTTGACGAAGGACGACGCTCCGTCTCTGGCCGGCGTCCCGTCGGGCAAGACGAGACACGCGGCTGCATTCACCACGCGGAACTGCGAGTACATCGCGCCGCCGGCGACGCCCACCATCTTGCCGAGAAGTGCCTGCGCTGCCGGCGACGAGCCCGCGGCAACGACGGTACCCGCACCCTCGTTGCCCACTGGCAGCGATTGGTCGACGCGAGCCGAAAACGCGCCAAGGGAGCCATCTTTCAACGGTGCCGTGACCACGGGACGCTCCAGCGTGCCCGCCACCTTCGCAGTCGACATGTCAGCGGTGGCGAAGAGCAGCCCCAGGTCTGACGGGTTGATCGGCGAGGCCTCCACCCGTACCACCACGTCGTTGGCGCCGGGCTCCAGAACTGGGACGTCGTGCAGCGAGAGCTCCAGCGTGCCCTGCGAGGTCACCAATGACCGCAGTTGCAACGCATTCTCGGGCAGATCGGCGGTCATGGACGGTCCTCATTCCTGTCGCTATCTGTCAGCGACGGTACTCCCGCGCCACCGTTCGCTGACGCGCACACTGATCAGCACCGGAGGCTCGTCGACACCGTCCGTCTGGTGTTCTCGGGCCTAGGGCTGGTAGCGTTTTTAGGGCTCTATATCAACCTAGTTGATATAGGCGGGTGAGAATGCGAGAGGTGATCGAATGAGCCAACGTTCAAGGGCCAGGACCGTCCTGGCCAGAGTCTGGCTACCGCTGGTCGCCGTCATTGCCATCGCCTTGGGCTCGCTGTGCATGTGGAAGGTGCATCAGGCGTCCGCCCCGGGGCCAGTCCTCGCAGTCAACGGCCCCCAGGCACCCGAGGAGTTCGTGCCGAAGCAGCTCACCTATGAGTTGGACGGCGACCTCGGCGACGGCGGGTTGCTCTCGTACATCGACATCGACGGCCATCCGCACACGGTCGACCTCTCGACGTTGCCCTGGTCGCACACCGAGACCACCACACTGACCGTCGTCTCCGGCAGCATCTCGGCGCAGGTCCATGGCGGCGAGGTGCACTGCCGAATGCTGGTGAATGGCGTTGTCCGCGATGACCAATCGGCCACACGTCGGAACGCTGACGTCACCTGCAGGGTGAAATCCGCGTGAGCGCGCATCAGGCAGGCCGCCCGTTCTTCCCAAGAGCGGTCCGTGTCCTCGCCATTCCGATCATCATCTTCTGGGGTCTCGTCGCCGTCACGACAAACACCTTCATTCCGAAGGTAGAAGACGTCGCGGCAGAGCTCGCAGGCCCGATGATTCCGACGTACGCGCCGTCCCAGGTCGCGATGCTGCACATCGGCGAGAAGTTCCAAGAGTCCACGTCCACCAGCCTGACGATGGTCGTGCTGGAGGCCGACCATCCGTTGGACGACAAGGACCACCAGTACTACGACGACCTGATGAAGCGGCTGAAGAACGACCCCCAGCACGTGCAATACGTGATGGATCTCTGGGGCAAGCCGATCACCGCGGCCGGGGCACAGAGCGTCGACGGCAAGTCCACCTATGTGCTGTTGCGCCTCGCCGGTGACATCGGGCAGATCGAGGCCAACAAATCCGTCGATGCCGTCCGCGACATCATCGCGAAGGACACTCCGCCAGCAGGACTCAAGGTTTACGTCAGTGGCGCGGCACCGCTGGCGTCGGACACGCTGACGATCGCGAACTCGAGCCTGAACAACATCACGATCGTGACGATCTTCCTGATCATCTTCATGCTGCTCCTGGTGTACCGCTCCCCGAGCACGGTGTTGATGCCGCTGGTCACCGTGCTGTTCGAGATGCTGATCGCCAAGGGCGTCGTCTCCACCCTCGGGCACTTCGGGGTCATCCCGCTCTCGTCGTTCGCGGTGAACATCACCATCTCGCTGACCCTGGGGGCCGGTACCGACTACGGCATCTTCCTGATGGGCCGCTATCAGGAGGCCCGCCAACTCGGCGAGAGCCGAGAAGACGCGTACTACACCGCATACCGGAGTGTGTCGCCCATCATCATCGGCTCGGGATTGACCATCGCGGGCGCCGGTTTCTGTCTGAGTTTCGCGCGCCTGGACTACTTCCACACCATGGGACCGGCCGTCGCGATCGCCATGCTGTTCACGATCGCGGCGGCGCTCACGCTCGGGCCTGCCATCCTGACGGTGGGCAGCCTCTTCGGCCTCTTTGACCCGAAGCGATTGGTCAGGGGCCACCTCTATCGACGGATCGCCGCGAGCGTGGTGCGGTGGCCGGTGCCCATTCTCGCGGCCAGCTGCGCCGTCGTCATGGTTGGGGCGGTCTTCGTGCCCACCTATCGGGTGAGCTACGACGACCGCACGTACCAACCCACCGATGCTCCCGCCAACCAGGGCTTTGCGGCCTCGGATCGACACTTCCCGCCCAGCAAGCTGTTCAGCGAGATGCTCATGGTCGAGTCGGATCACGACATGCGGAACTCGGCGGACTTCATCTCGCTGGACCGTGTTGCGGGGGCTCTCATACGCGTTCCCGGAGTCGCCATGGTGCAGAGCATCACCAGACCCCTTGGCCGACCACTCGACCGCGCCACCATTCCCTACCTGTTCACCACGCAGGGCGGCGGCAGCGGTCAACAGCTGCCCTTCAACCAGTCGCAGAACAGCGATACCGACAAACAGGCCCAGATCCAGGCGGAAACCGTGGAGACGCTTGGCAAGACGATCGACCTGACCCAAAAGTTGGCCGATGATCTGCACACCACGGTCCTCACCTTCGAGAACCTGCAGGCGGTCACCGACGAAGTCAACGACAACATATCGAATCTCGACGACTTCATGCGGCCCCTCAAGGCCTATTTCTACTGGGAGCCGCACTGTTTCGACATTCCCGTGTGCTACGCCTTCAAATCGCTGTTCGACGGGCTCGACGGCATCGACGCCCTCGACACGCAGATCCACAACGCCGTCGGTGATTTCCAGGCCATCGACGCGCTCATGCCCCAAATGGTTGCCCAGTTGAAGATCCAGAGGGACGAGACGGCCGCGTTGCAGGCGGTGATCGTCAACTCCTACGGCCCTGCGCATCTGCAGTCCACGCAGACCGACCAGACCTTCGACGACTTGATCAACGTGGGCAACGACTTCGACAAGTCTCGCAGTGATTCCTACTTCTACATGCCACGAGAGGCCTTCGACAACGAGGATGTCAAAACCGGTATGACACTGATGATGTCACCGGACGGCAAGGCAGCCCGCTTCATCGTCACCCACGAGGGGAACGCCATGGGCCCCGAAGGGGTTGAACACGTCGAGAAATTTCCCGAAGCCATCCAGATTGCGCTGAAGGAAACCTCGTTGGCGGGCGCCAAGATCTACATCGGCGGCGCGGGCTCGAACAACCTGGACATCAAGACCTACGCCGCGTCCGATCTGCTCATCGTGGCGATCGCCGCCTTCATCCTGATCTTCCTGATCATGTTGTTCATCACGCGAAGTCTGATGGCCGCCTTGGTGATTCCCGGCACGGTGGCCTTCTCGTTCGCCGGCGCGTTCGGTCTCTCGGTCCTCGTCTGGCAGCACCTGATCGGCCTGCACCTGCACTGGCTGGTGTTACCGCTCACGTTCATCATCCTGGTGGCGGTCGGTTCGGACTACAACCTCCTGCTGATCTCCCGCGTCAAGGAAGAGCTGGGAGCCGGGATACACACCGGCCTCATCCGCGCGCTGGGAAGCACTGGCGGCGTGGTGACGTCCGCGGGTCTGGTGTTCGCCTTCACCATGCTGGCGATGCTCACCAGCGATCTGCGGACCATCGGTCAGGTGGGGTCGACGGTGTGCATGGGCCTGCTGCTCGACACGCTGATCGTGCGTACCTTCATCGTGCCGTGTCTCCTGAGGATTCTCGGGCCATGGTTCTGGTGGCCGACGCTGGTGCGTACCCGCCCACTGCGGCAGGTGTCAGACTTTGGAGTGAAGCAATGATGCACAGCGTGTGGACACTGCCGACGGTCATCTCCTTCGTGTTCCTCGTGATCTTCGCCGGGATTGCCGCCGTCAACGTGGCGCGGCTAGGGCGCCGGCCGACACTGCCGCTGAGCGACGAAATCGGCGGCATCCCAAGGGTTCTGCGCAAGCTGCAGAAACGTGAACCGATGTCTGATGAAGAGCTGGCCGTAGCGAGGCAGGCCGTTTCCGATCGAGGGTCCTTCATGGCCCTCTGCATCCCCTTGGCGATCTTCAGCATCGGATGCTTCTACGTCTTCGGCAGCCTCGACTACGCGCACTTGCACGGGTTGACGCCCTCCGAGCGCACGTTCCTTGGGGTAATCCCGATGTTCACGTCCACGAACCTGGCCATTCGGATGATCATGAGCGCAAGCCTGAGACGGCGTTTGCCGAAGAAGGTTGTGGCACAGCCGAAGGCGTGACCGTCACCTCAGGCCCTCATGCGACGCGGACGACGTGTGCCGCGGAGTCGCCGATGGCGGCCTCGCTGTCACCGATCATGGTGTGCAGCAAGTCTTCCTGCTCGCGCTGGCCGCGGGTAGCCGCGCGCTCCATCCCACCGGGAATGGTCAGGGCGGCGACGCTGCGGGTCACGTTCAGCGGAATCCGCAGGATTGGATACCACGGCGGCACGTAGGCCAGTCCCAGGGCGCGCATTGCGCGCGGTCCCAGGAACCCGCTGGTCACCGACAGGTGCTGGGCCCGTGCGACGCGACGGCGCAGGCCCGGCAAGTTGCGGTAGTTCCAGGCCATCGGGTCGTCGGCCATCGGAACGGCCAGCTGTTTCGTGGACTCGTCGGGTGCCGCGAGCGCAGTGAGCGTGTGGTACAGGACCCGCACACCGTCACGGAAGTCGTGGGGCAGCCACTCGTCCTGCACGCCGATCAGCCAGCCGACGTACCGGGTCAGGTGCGCGATGCCGTCGAGATCCGCAGGGGCGGGCAGGATTCCCATCCCGATCCCGCCCGCGGACGGGGCGATGAGCGCGCCGACCAACGTCGCGGCCATATCCGTCTGGTTCACCGGCATGCCCCATTCATCGCCGCGCCAATCCGGCATCGTCGCCACGTGGCGACGCACGAACGCGTGGATCAGCCGCACGCGGATCGTGGATCGGTAGCCCACCCCCAGCGGATCGAGGCCACCTTTCGAGATCACGTCCATGGCCCACTGCATCGTCTCGGCGAAACGCTTGTTCGAGCCCTTCTCCAGCGCACCAGTCCGCAGCAGAGTCTTGTTGAAACCGGAGAATTGGTACCCGCCAAGCAGTGCCACGTCACGCGCGACGTACATCCCGTCGGCGCCACCCCTGCGCAGCGCCCGCGCTCCACGGCGCAGCCTGTCCCGATCGACCCAGTCCGGAATCGTCTCGATCCGGACGAAGAACTCACGCAACGGTTCCGGTGCCTCGGGCACGTTCTCGATGCCCTCCGCGAGCGCCCGATCGAACAAGGGCCGCGTCTGCTCCATGCCTGCGGAAATCATCCACTCCACCAGGCGGTCCATCGGCTCGTCGCCGACCGTCAGCCGCTCGCCAAGGCTCCGCCATTGCTCTGGCGTGGGCTTTTGAATACCCAACAGCAGCGCGAACGACCGTACGAGCGCCGGAACGTCGCGGGGGCTCTCGGGATGCCGCGCCGGGATCGGCTGGTTCATCGGTGCTCTCCTTTGAGCCGTTAATTTTGGATAACGTCCGTGTTCCGAATGTAGGCTGCGGGTATCGTGCTGTCAATGAGACGCGCGGAGGTGGTGCGCGATTACGGCGGAGTCAGTGCCGCAGATCGCCGCGCCGAACGGCGTCGCAAGCTGCTGACCGCCGCACGGCAGATCTGGGGCGAATCGGGCATCACGGACGTGACCGTCCGGGGTGTGTGCAGCGCAGCAGGATTGACGCCGCGCTACTTCTACGAACAGTTCCCTACTCGGGACGCGCTGCTCTTCGCCGTCTCCGACGACGTACGTGACGAGACGCTTCAGGCCTTCGTCGCTGCCGGCATTGGGGAACCCGGCAGCCTCAGGAACAAGGTGCGCTCGGCGGTGAAGACCTTCCTCGACATCATCGCGGCCGACCCCCACATCCACCGCATCGCCACCAGCGACCTGACGAGCGTTCCGGGCCTGACCGAACACCGCGTGCACGTTCTCGACATCATCACCGAACTAGTCATCCAGCACGCCCCGGACATCCTCGGCACCGACACACCGGATCCCACCGAGCTGCGCCGCACCGCACTGTTCATGGTCGGCGGCGCCAACCAGATCATCGAAAGCTGGCTTGCGAATCCGAAGGAAGACACAGCCGAGCTCGCGGGCGTGTGCGCCGACCTCTGCGTAGCCGTGGTGCGTGGCGTGACCCGGTCGGCCGAGTTGTAGGGCGTCTTAAAGCCCGTACGTCTTGGCGATGATGTCGCGCTGGATTTCACTGGTACCGCCGACGATGGTGCCGACGACTGTGTGGCGCAGCATCTCCTCCATACCGGCTTCCTTGGTGTAACCCATTCCACCCATCATCTGAATGCCCTCCAGCGCAGCATGTTTGGCAAGTTCGGTGGCCTTGAGCTTGACCATCGATGCTTCGCGAGGGAGCAGCGTTTCGGGGTTCTCGTCAACCCGCTGGGCGACGTCGTGCACGAGCAACCGGGTGACCTCGATCTCGGTGGCCAGATCGGCGATCCGTTGCGACAGCGCCTGGAACGACCCGATCGGCTTGCCGAACTGCTTCCGGTCCTTGACGTAGGCGAGGGTGTCGTCGAACGCCCGGCGGGCCTGCCCAAGCGCGCCGGCGCCGATGATGACCCGCTCGATGTTCAGCCCCGCGATCAGCTGCGACCACCCCTGGCCCTCCACGCCGACGAGTCGCTCCTCGGGCACGAACGCGTCGGTGAAGAACACGTCGTTGACTTCGGCGCCGAGCGTCGCGATCGGGTGGATCTCGACGCCGGGAGTCGAAGTGGGTACCGAAATCATCGTGATGCCTTGATGTTTGGCGCCACTGTCGGACGTGCGGGCGACCAGCAGAATGTGATCAGCGGTGTGCCCGTTGGAGATCCAGGTCTTTTGGCCGTTGATGCGGAAGCCGCCGTCGACCTTCTCGGCCTTGCAGGTGAGCGATGCCACGTCCGAACCCGACCCCGGCTCGGACATGGCGACGGCCGTCGTCCCGCCCCCGACGACCCTGCCGAGCACCTCGTGCTTGATGTCCTCGGTGGCGAACTTCAGGTAGCTATGCGCCACGATGAGCGACACCAGGTAGCTGGCGAAGGGGATCCGGTTGTAGGCGAGTTCCTCGACGAACAGGCAGACGTCGAACAGACCGCCACCGGAGCCGCCGTACTCCTCCGGGATCGACAGCCCCAGAAACCCCAGGTCGGCCAGCTTGGCCCCGATCTCCGGGCTGCTGGTCTTCGTACCCTGATCGGTCAGCGCCAGGCGCTGTTCGCGGGTGCCGCACTCCCGCGCCGCGAAGTCGCGCACGGTCTGCACCAGGGCTTGTTGTTCGTCGGTGAGTTGCAGGCTCATCGGCTGCCTTCCTTCGTCGGATCCATCGCATTCACTGGTGAACGTAATTTCCAATCAACGTAGCATGCATTTACGATCTGTCTAGAATGTAATTTGTGACCGCACCCGAGTTGCCGCCGAACAAGCATCAGGAGCGCAGCATGCGCACCCGCGCTCTGCTGCTGGACGCTGCCATCGAGAGCCTGTCCGAGGTCGGCTACGCGCACGCGTCCACCGCCGACATCTCCGAACGCGCGGGAGTGACGCGTGGCGCGTTCCTGCATCACTTCCACACCCGGACCGAGCTCTTCTCGCAGGCCATCGACCATCTGACGGCGGAACAGCGGGACGCGGTGCAACGCTGCGCCGACATGGTGTCGGCGACCACCCCGCCAGCGGATGCACTGGTGGTTCTGGTCTCGTCGATGACCGCAGGCGAGCTCGGCAGGGCGTCGGTCGAGCTGTACGTGGCGATCCGCCACGAAGACGACCTCCGCGAGCACATGCTGCGCGTCCAACACGACCTGACCCACGATGTCCTGGCGATCGCCGAGAAGCTGATCGGGGCGCGCACGTCACCCGACCGCCTGCAGGACGCATTCTGGATGACCATCAACCTGGTCCGCGGCACCATCGTCGACGACATGCTCGGTCGAAACCCCGCGCACCGCAAGGAGATGCTCGCTCGCTGGACGGACCTCGCCGCGGTAGCGCTGGCGCAGCCGTGATCGCTCAGCCGCGCCGCCTGATGTACTCCTGATAGGCCTCCGCAGCGGCCGCCAACTCGGGTCGCGCGTCGAGCACGGGCTGCAACTTCTTCTTCGCTTCCTCGCGCTTGTACGGCAGGAATTCGGTCGGGAAGTTGCCCTCGTGCGGGCGGTAGTCCCGCAGCACGCGGCGCGCCACGGTGGCGATGTGCACTTCGTCGACGCCGTCGGCGATGCCCATCGTCGGGGCGGCGGCATACATCGCCTGGATCGGCGTGAGGTCGGTGGTACCAAGCGATCCGAGCACGTGCAGGGCGTTGAACGACACCTCGCGCAGCACCTTGGCCATCGTGAACTTGACGGCGGCGATCTCGGTGCGGGCCTCCATGGTCGAGGTGTTGTCGATCTTCCATGCCGTTTCGAGCACGAACAGCCGCAGCATCTTGATCATCGCGTAGGACTCGGCGATCTTCTCCTGCACCATCTGGTGTTCGGAGATGATCTTGCCGTGCGACTCGCGGGACAGGGCCCGCTCGCACATCATGTCGAAGGCCAAGTTGCACTGCGCGATGGTGCGCATGGCGTGGTGAATGCGTCCACCGCCAAGTCGGCGCTGCGCCAACACCTTTGCGCCGTTCGGCGGTCCCAGCAGGTGGTCGAGCGGCACGCGCACATCGGTGTAGACGATGTGGTTGTGATTGCGCGGCTCGGGCATGATCTCCACGCCAGGCGTATTGCGCGGCACGACGAACATGCCGTTGGTGCACATCACGAACAGGATGTCGGCGACCCGGCCTGCCGAGGTGAACCACTTCTCGCCGTTGATCACCCACTCGTCGCCGTATTGGACGGCTGTGGTCTTGAACAGGCTGGGGTCGCTGCCGCCCTGCGGCTCGGTCATCGAGTACGCCGAGAACATGTCCTGGTTCAGCAGCGGCTTGAGCCAGCGCTCCTTCTGCTCCTCGGTGCCGTAGGCCGCCAGCATCTCCATGTTGCCGGTGTCGGGTGCCGACGCGCCGAACATGTGCGGTGCGCCTGCGTAGCGTCCGATGACCTCGTTGAGCAGACCGAGCTTGAGCTGACCGAAGCCCGGCCCGCCGAGTTCCTCGTCGAGGAAGATCGCCCACAGGCCTTGGTCCTTGACCTCCTGCTGGAGCTCGCGGACGTAGGCCTTGACCGCGGGAATGGGGACGCGCACCGCGTGCGGGAAGACATGATCGAGCGGTTCGACCTTCTCCACGCAGAACTGCTTCACCCAGTCGAGCTTCTCCTGGAAGTCCGGGTCGGTACTGAAATCCCAAGCCATTCAAGCCTCCTCAGTCCTTGTCGTAGAACCGCTCCCGAAAGATGCGCGACTTGTACGTGCCTGCAGGCAGACAGTCAGGGCAGCCGCACATGTTGCGGGTGCGTGCACGCGATACTTGCCGATCTTGATCCCGCTACGGCGGACCGATTCGGTCTCGTCTTCGTTGGTGATGTGAACGAGCAGTGGCACGTCGCCACGCTAGCCCACCACGGCAGTCGAGTTGGCTACATGGCCTCGTCGTCGACGATCGTCACGGTCTTGCTGGTCTCACCGGGTGCGAACGTGATGCTCCCCCAGCGTTTAGAAGTTGATGGCAAGCCAACCGATCAGCACCGCGACGATCAACCAGTTGCTCACCGTGTGCAATGCAGCAGCCATCGATGCGGCGGTTTCCCGAAGACTCTTGATCTGAGCCTGGCGTTCATCGTCCTGCTGCTTGGTCTCCGCAAACCATTCCTCGAGCAGGACGCGATTTCCTTCGGACACGCGAGTGAATTCCGCGTGGTGGGCCTCCCACACCGCCGGGTCGTACGGCCCGGCAGGCGAAGACGGGTAGTCGAGGCGTGTCGGCTCCGGCGTGCGCACCACGAGATCAGTGCGATCGAGGAAGCGGTTCAGCGACGTGAGATACACGAGCTGATACAGCAGTCCGCTGCCGATGAGGGCAACACCAGCTGCGATTGGAACACCCGCCACAACCGAATGACCAAGGCCGAAGACCATCAGCCGTCGAAGACGCTGCCCCTTCGAATCCCGTTCGCTGCCATAGCGGAAGGACATCTCCTCTCCGTGCGCCAGAAGCGGGACCAAGAGGAAAATCCAAAGTGGCACGACGAATCCAATGATCTGCCACGGCCCCCCGGTGTGACCGGTTTGACCGAGTGCAACGTTGCCAGTACCGCCCAGAAGCATCCACCAACCCACACCGAGGATGGGCACTGCAAGGAGCAGGAGCATGACGATCGCAATGACACAGACGATGTGTCCGATTGCTGTGGGCAGCATCCACCAGCGGATCGCCCGCACTGTCGCAAGATAGTGGCCTCTGACGTCTCCGTCGCGCAACAACCGCCAGGTGGCGGAAGCGAGCAGCATGCCTACGGCGCACAACACGATTGCGACCAGGACGTCGGTCATGTGTCATCTCCTTCGGTAGCGGACAGCATGGTTCTGCCTACCGACAAATCGGCTGCGTCGCTGACACCTCACCCCGAGTGGCGCGCACGCTGCGGGCAACCGATAACTTGAGACGGGTCAGTCTGGAGCGAAGGGTTGGTGCGCGCAGGGTGGCGTCCGGGTCGAGCCGTTATCCCGTGTTGTTGACGTTCGGCGCGTCCTACTCCGTCGGCGCGCAGATGGCCAGCGTGTCGGCGGTCCTGCCATTCCTGCTGGCCGCGAAGGGCATCTCCTGGGCGGCCGGCCTGCTGTATCCCGTCTTCAGCATCGGCTTCATTGCTGGAAATGCGTTGTCACCGCCAGTGATCTCGCGGTTGGGACGCCGCCAGAACGTCGTCATCGCGACGGCCTCCGCGACCATCGCCGTCCTGACCGCGTGCATCGCCGCGGCCGACCTGCGTGACGTGTTCGTCGCACCGATCTTCTTGTTGGCGTCGCTGGTGATCGGTTGCGCGATGGGAATCGCGAACAATGCCTACGCCGAGATCATTTCGCGCATGCTCGACAGAGAACGACGCAACCGTCTCCTGCTCAACCAGGAAGCGATCGGTGCGGTATTGACCGTCGCAGGAACTCTGCTGATCCTTCCGCTGATGTCCGGACGCGACCCGGCCGAAGGACGCATCGACGTCCTGTGGTTGGGTGCCGCCGCCATGGTGGCGGCGTGCGTGGCCGCGGCGATCGTCGGGCCGACGACGTCGGGCACTGTGAAGCCGCCAACACGGTTCATCGACGACTACCGCGATGGCGTCACCGTGGTGCGGACGCAAAGCTGGTACCGGCTGTTCCTGCTCACCCAAATCGTGTTCGTGCCCATCGGTTTGAACATGACGTTCTTCTCTCTGCGGGCCGCGATGGCCCACCCCGACAAGGCGGGCAGCCTGCACGTCCTCGTGATCAGCTCGGCTGCGGGGCTGCTGGCCGGCTCGTTCCTGTGGCGCCGTGTCTTCACCAGGTTCGGGGTGCGCGGCATGCTCGTGATGAGTGGCATCACCAGCAGCGCCGCTGCGCTCGTCTGCCTCGGCAACGAGACGATCCCCGGCGGAGAGCTTCTGTGGGTGCACGGCGTGGTGTTCTTCCTCGCCACCCTGGCCAACGCAGCGACCGGCGCCGCCACCGTGTCCTGGATCAGTGCCTTCGCGACCGAGGAGCACCGCGCCACGTTGATCAGCTTCGCCGCCGCGCTCGCCGCAGCGGTGTCCACGGTCTTGGGCGCAGTGCTCGGCTGGCTCGCCCAGGCGACGGTGGCCATCTGGCCGGTGCTGATCGTGCTCGCGCTGGCCGTCGTTGCCACGATCGTCACCGTCCGTGCACCCGATCGGCCCCCGGTCGCGACGACGTGAGGAGCTCGACCTCGTGCCGATGCGGTGTGGCGTTGTCCCGACCCGCGGGCGCGCTTGAGCGTCAGGGCCTCTCTGCTTCCTTCGGGAGATCCGTGGTGTTGAGTTCGTGCCGCCGTTTGCGTGCTCGCGACGCAAGCAGATAGGCGGCGTTGCCGCACGCACGCGAGTCGTGTCAGTGGCCAGCCCTGCGGTCGCCAGCTTTTGGCGCTTCATCGGCCATGCTGGCCGCATGTCCGGCGGCGGTGAGCCGAGTTGTTGATCCTCATCACCGCGCTCACTCAGACCCGCTGGCCCCATAGGCCACTTCTAGCTCATTGGCCACAATAGCCCCGATGGTCCTGAAATTAACATCTGCCACTTTAACTATCAATAAACTCAATAGTCACATTAGCACTTCGGAAGACTGCTGCTTTTCCTAAGCATCGACAAGCCGTGACCGGCGGCGGAAGCCCGGTATTCGAATTCCGTTGACCAGCTTGAACACGGCCTCTTCGCCGGATCACAGCGGCCACTTTGGTCCCATCAGCAGCAGGAGAGTTAAACAAACTCAGAGAAGATAATTAGACTCGTTAATATCTCTGTTTAACTTCCGCCTCATCTGTAAAACTCGATATCACGATTTGAGCTTGAGGATCGTCGCTCACGCCAGCCCGTTCATAGCCGTGCGCGTCGCGGGGACCTCGCGGAAGGATCGATATGAGTGTGCGGAAGGCAGTCGCGGTGACCGTCCTTGCCGGTGTGATCGCGGCTGCGCAAATGGCCGTGGCAATCCCCTCTGCCAGCGCTGAACCGAACTGGGACGCAATGGCTCAATGCGAGTCGGGAGGGAACTGGTCCGAGAACACTGGCAACGGCTTCTATGGCGGACTTCAGTTCACCCCGGCCACGTGGACTGCGAACGGGGGCATCGGATCACCCGCCAACGCCAGCCGCGACGAGCAGATCCGTGTCGCGCGTAACGTTGTGCAGACCCAAGGACTCGGAGCTTGGCCAGTCTGCGGTGGGCCAGTCGGCTGGGCGGCAGGGACATGCCGCGCCATGGTCGCCTGGATTCCCATCGGGAACCTGCCGCATCTGTGCACCGTGGTGCTCAATCCGTTCGCCTGAGGCACGATCCGCGGTCACGGCGTCCCGCACCTTCATTGGTTGGTGTGACCGATCACATTCATCAACCTGGTGGCGGTCGGTTCGGAAGCGACGAGGTCTGGTGCACC
Organism: Mycobacterium sp. AZCC_0083; assembly: GCF_014202335.1. Lineage (GTDB taxonomy): Bacteria > Actinomycetota > Actinomycetes > Mycobacteriales > Mycobacteriaceae > Mycobacterium. The sequence continues at coordinate 154,825 of NZ_JACHGP010000007.1, forward strand.
TGGCCCCGTCGGCCGCCCGGCGCCGTCCGACGAACGAATCGGCCAGCTCGATCACGATCTGCGAATGTTGCTCAGTACCTTCGCTGCTGCGGTCTTCCTATCCCCTGCACCGAAGATCGTGCCCTTCCGGGGTCGCGCCACGCCACCCGCCGCGTGGCGGCGACTGTCCCGGTGGATCGACGAACAGATCGAAAACCGATTGGCCAACCCGATCGAGCACGTCGACATGCTCCACGTGCTGCTCGATGCCCGCACGAACACGGCGAGCCGCTCAGTCGACAGGATCTGATCGCCCGAGCTCGCCATCCTCATCGCCGGTGGTTACGAGACCGTGGTGGCATCGGTGTCCTGGACGCTCGCGGTTCTCGGAACCAATCCCGAAGCGCTCCAACGTCTCATCGACGAAGTGGACACGCTGGAAGGGGCACCACCCCAGTACGCGGATCTGAACCGGCTCACCTGGGTCAAGGCTTGCTTCGACGAGGGACAGCGACTACAGGGACATCCCTTCCATCCACGAATCGCGCTGCAAGACGACGTCATCGACGGCTACCTGATCCCCCGCGGCACCATCGTCGGCGTCTCGGTCTACGCACTCCACCGAGACCCGCGCTGGTGGGCCGATCCGGATCGCTTCGACCCGACACGGTTCACCGACGGCGACGTGGTCTCGGCACGTCCCGTCAACGCCTTCATCCCCTTCGGAGTCGGTCCACATCGGTGCATCGGTTCCCAACTCGGATACCTCAACGCCCAATTCATCCTGACGCTGTTCTTCCAGCGCTATCGCATGCGTACGCTGCCCGGCTGGACGCCCAAGCACGCCTCGACCTTCTCCACCACCATCGAAGGTGGGCTACCCGTGCTGCTCGACCGGGTGGCTCCATGACGCGCCCCGGCCCTTCCCCTGGAGTGAGGCGGGCCTCGTGTTACCGATGTCGCCCAGCCGACGACGCGACGGGACGTGGTGCGGATGAGGTTCCAGTAGCAACGCGATCTGAAGCCAACATCACGGCGGTGATCGGGACGGCGAGCGCAAGCAAGCCAATCACGAAGACCGGGAACAGGAACGAGAAGACCTCGGGGCCGCCCGGTACCGGCGCAGTGTGATCGACGGTCACACGGACCGCGGCCATGCCCGTGTAGTGCATTCCGACGACGGCGACGCCCATTACGAGCCCCGCGGCGAATCGCAGCGCCGGGGACTCGAGCACGAGGGTGAACCACAGCGCGGCCGTGGCCGCGACTACGGCGATCACGATCGACAGGGCGACAAGGCTCTTGTCGTAGGTGATCGTGCCCTGGGTCTGCATCGCCCACATGCCGGTGTAATGCATCAGGGCGACGGCAAGGCCCGTGATCACGCCCCCGGCGATGAGCCGGCGCAGATCGACGTTCCGGCCGATGGTGATCAGCCCGACGAACACTGCCGAGATCGACAGCGCCGCCGACGCGACCGTCCATCCAAGGTTGTACCGGACCACGCTGCCCGGGATCGCAAAGCCGAGCATCGCGATGAAATGCATCAGCCAGATCGCCACCCCGCCGATGGCGACCGACGCCATGGCGAGCCAACGCAGCCGATCACGTTGGTCGGACGCCGCCGCGCTCTGACGAGTACACGCCAGCCCGACGACCGATCCGGTCACCGAGACAATGTACGCGAGAACGAGCAGCCAAAGGCCCATGTCGAAGTGGTGCATTTCATGGTTCATGATCGGTTCCTCGAGACTGGGTGTGCGGACAAGGGATCAGGGCACCGTCGTCGGCAGGCGATCGAGCGCATACGAGGTGATCGCGATCAACGCGTTCTTCGCCGAATCACGTTGCCGTGCATCGACACTGATGATCGGGACACTCGGCGACAGGGATAGGGCCTCGCGCAGTTCCTCGACGGCATACGTCGGGGCATTCTCGAATTCGTTGACGGCGATCAGGAACGGCAGGTTGCGTGCCTCGAAGAAGTCGACGGCAGCGAAGCTTTCCTCGAGCCTGCGGGTGTCGACCAGCACCAGGGCACCGATTGCGCCACACACCAAGTCGTCCCACATGAACCAGAACCGGCGTTGGCCCGGCGTGCCGAAGAGGTACAGAACCAGGTCATCGGCAATCGTGATCCGGCCGAAATCCATTGCCACCGTGGTGCTCTCCTTACCAGGGATCACCTCGAGGTCGTCGTGTCCATCTGATGCCGTCGTGACGAGGGCCTCGGTGCGCAACGGCACGATCTCCGACACCGCGCCGACGAACGTCGTCTTGCCGACGCCGAAGCCGCCGGCAATCACGATCTTCGTCGACGCCGCACCTCTGGAGTCAGAGTGCACGTAAGCCATCCAAGGTCCTTTCGATCAGCCGGCGCCGTTCCGAATCGGTCGAACGGTCGGTCAGCGTGGCGTGCACACGAAGATGACCGCTCTCCACCAGGTCCCCCACCAGCACCCGGGTCACGCCGATCGGCAGAGCGGCGTAGGAGGAGATCTCGGCGATCGATGGCCGGTCACCGCACAACTCGACGATCACAGTGCGGATATCGCCTGGCGCCCAATCGAGCTCGCCGCTCGAGACCAGAGTCTCCACCGCCATCTCGATCGGCAGCTCGATCCGGGCGCGGGTTCGTCCGCCCGTGAGCGTGTACGGCCGGGCGCGATTGGGTGATCGTTTCGTCTCTGGCGTGTCCATGGCGAGCGTCATCAAACTCCCTGCGTCGCGCGCGGCGTCGCTTGTACGGCCTCGCCGACCCGGTCGACGAGCAGCGCCATCTCGTATCCGACCTGCCCGACATCGCATGAGATCGACGCCAGCGCAGCGAGATACGATCCGTTGCCGACGTCCATCAACAGCAGGTAGCCATCGTCCATCTCAACGAGCGACTGGCGGACCTTGCCGGCCTCGAACAACCGGGCGGCACCGTTCGCCAGGCTCGACAATCCCGACGTCACGGCTGCCAGTTGGTCCGCGCGATCAGCAGGCAGAAGCGCGCTCGACGCCATCAGCAGACCGTCGGCCGACACGAGAATCGCGTGTGACACGCCTGGCACGTCACGGACGAAGTTGGACACGAACCAGTCGAGGCCGCGGGTGGTCGCAGGGGCTGAGCCATCTGACCGACCGTGCCGTTGGGTGCCGTCGTTCATTCGTCTCCTTCGATACGGCGGTGTGCTGCATTGTTTTCAGCCCGTCCGTTGCGTACACCGGCCAGCGCTCGGCTCAGCATGTCGCCAACCGCCGCTGGATCGCGCCCCACGTCGGCGTCGGCGTCGGAACCAGTTCTGGCCTGGCCCGGCACCAGCCGTGCGCCGCGTTCCCTGATCGGCAACCCGGCCTCGGTGTGCCGCTGCGATTTCTGCTCTGTCGCGTTCGCGGCGGCGGCCCAGCCGGCGTCGGCAGCTGTGGCCCACGTCCGGTTGCGTGTTTCGAGCGCGGTCGGATCCATCAGCCATTCGGAAACCATCCGCTCGAAGATCGGCGAATCCTCGGCCTCGACGGTCGACTTCGCAGGTTCGGCGTCTGGCGTGGACGGCGACGGCGGCGCCTCGCGCGTTGACCGATTGATGAAGTAGGCAAACGGATTCGACGTCGACTGGCGTGTCTGCTCCTGTTCGGATGCTGCCACCGGCTCCGCGACGCCGTTGACACCGCTTGCACCGGGCGACCGCTTCGGGAGGCCGTTGCGCGACGACGCATCTGATCCGTTTGTCGGTGTGGCCGGTTCGATCGCGAGCCCACGCTCCGGTATCCGCCGGTGCTCAACGACCGGTAGCGGCACGTCGCCGAACGAACCGGCGAGCGGGTCGTCGAACGCATCGACGATTTCGGCAGGCGGGGCAATCAGCGCGCCGGGTAGGTACACGCTCGCCGTCACACCGGGCTCACGATTCAACCCGTCGGTGGTGCGGAGCCGAACTATCGCCTCCTGGCGTCGAGCAAGTCGGCCGACGACGAAAAGTCCCATCCGCTTGGCGGTTTCGGAGGTCACCTCACCGCCGAGCGCGAGCCGTTCGTTCGCCGCGCGCAAGTCCTCGGCGGACATGCCGAGTCCTCGATCGGCCACCTCGACCAGGATGCCGGCGTCAACCGCGCGTGAGACCGTCACCGATACCGACGATTCGGGCGGCGAGTACCGCAACGCATTGTCGAGCAACTCGGCGATCAGGTGGCCGACGTCACCCGCTGCCGTGCCGACGATCGAGACGTCGCCGGCAGGGCCGAGAGTGACCCGACGGTACTCCTCGACCTCCGACATCGCGGCGCGCAGCACCTCCGGCAGCGGCACCGGCGCCGATCGGCGGTGCCGTTCCACCGTGTCGGCAAGCACCAGCAGATTGTCTCCGTTGCGGCGCATCCTCGTGACGAGGTGATCGAGCCGAAACAGATGATCGAGCCGGACCGGATCGTCTTCGTCGCGCTCGAGTGTCTCGATCAGCACCAGCTGCTCTTCTACGAGGGATCGGCTTCGGCGGGACAGGGTTTCGAACATCTCGCCGATCTGCAGGCGGACGCCGTGCTCGCCTGCCAGGCGGACGGCTTGGAAGTGGATGTCGTCGATCGCGCGCGCCAGCTGCCCCACCTCTTCATTCGTGTGCACCGGCAGCGCCGTGATCTCCGGCACACCACCCCCCTTACTGAGTCGATCGATCTCCTCGGGCAGCTGGACCTGCGCGACCTCCAGCGCGCCGCGTCGTAGACCGCCGATCGATCGGATGAGCGATCGGCCGACCCCGAGCGCAACGACGAGTGCGGTCAACACCGCACCCAGGATGATCGCGGTGTCGCGGAGGGCCGCGGACTGCGCGGCGTTGGCCCTGGCATGCACCGTCCGTTCGAGATCGGACGAAAGTTGTTGCACCATGGCGTGATATTGGTCGACGCTAGCCTGCATCGCGCCGGTGAACTGCGTCCCGGACACGGATTCGCCCAACGGTGGGGTGTCGGCGTCGCGCCGAACGTCGAATGCCTGGCGGAGCGCCGCGCCTTCACCCGTCGGCGTCAGCTGGGCGAGACGATCGATCGCCGCCGCTTCTGCACCTGCCGCTTCCGCTTCCTTGGTCCGCAGCACGACCGAATCGGCGAAATCCGGCGCGGCGGCCAGCACCCGCTGGGTTGTCACCGCCCGTTGCGCCGCAAGGGCGGTGACGAGCCGGTCCGCGAGCGCCTGTACGGCACCGTCACCAACGGTCGCCATTGTCGTCGCGATCGCCGAGGCGACTCCGGTCGCCACGCTCGCCGCTTGCTCGGCGATCCGTTGCTGCGGCACCGGGCCGGATGCGAGCTCGTCGCGCAACGTCTTCGCCGTCGAGGATGCGGTCGTCAGCGTCGCGGCGACGGTTGGGGCGAACTCCGCGGACGTGGTCCGCGACGCCAGGGCGGTCGCGCTCGCGTCGAACTGTGTGAGCGGTTGCTCGATCGGCGCACCCGAGGCGGCGGCGTATGCGAGACCGTCGAGCCGATCGGCGAACTCGACCGCAGGTGTCACGATCACGGCGTCGTCCGACGCGACACTCAACCGCGACGCCGCCGAGAGTTCGTTCTGGATTCGCAGCGCGCCGAATGTCGCAGCGAGCAGGACGGGGAGCACCATGATCGCCGCGACCTTCCATCGCAACGGCCAGCCTACGAACGACGCCCGCGACACGGTCGGATGCGCGTGTTCGACGACGGTCGGACCATTGGCCTCCATGCCGTACCACCCTCCGCCGGATCAATTGACGTTCGAGTAGAAATCCGGCCAACCGCGAATGGTAGAGGAGTTATAACGATTGTGCATCGACGCGGTTAACCAGCAACCTCACCAGCGTCGCCAAACCCGCAGGTACCACGTTGTTCGTCTCGAGGGACTCACCAGTCGTCCTCGTCGGTGGCAAACTGGGCCCCCTTGCGCACTCCGCCTCGGACCGCGCCGTTCAGCGCGACCGGCGCAGGAAGTCATCGGCGACAGACCGCAACCTTGCCGATCATGGGGCCGAACGTCAGCCCTGTACTTGCAAGGCCTGAAGTCTTTCCCTCGCCAGCGCCGCTTGACTGGCGAACTCCGCGGCGGCTTGCTCTGCCGACTGGGTCAAATCGTCTTCAGGATCACCGTCCGACCGCTGCCCGCGACCGGAAAGTTGCTTCAGACGCGCCTGTTGGCGAACAGTCTGGGCATGGTGGCCAGAGGATTCCGCAACCCGGTCAAGCAACGTCGAGAGCCGCTGCTGGGCATGCTGTTTGGCGATCCGGTCGCCGACGGGATCACGTGGTGCGACATCTTGGTGTAGACCCGCTCTTGCGACGGGAAGATCGACTGCGATGGTGGCGAGTAAGACGCCGACTTCGTCACGCTGAACACGCACCAACTCCGGGTGCTCGAGAACCTTGCGCAGTCGCAGCGCATTATCCCGAATCTGCTCAAAGCGCCGGCGGAGTTCGGCGGTGAACCAGTCGGCGCCAAGCGCCCCTTCCCACGTGATGTACAGCCGACGAATCAGATCCTCCGTGAATCGCTTCGTGTCCCTGCGTAGCTCGGGTGTTTCGCGGCCGCGGTTGCCAAGGCCCATCCACTGTTCGAGGAGCTCGTCCAACCGCTCTTCGGAGATGTTGTCGAAGTAGCGGACCGTGCGTTTGTCGTCGGCGTACTCAGCTGCCTTCTCGTCCTTGCCGGCGAACACACGTTTGATGCGGTTCTCGACCGGTGTCAGGACCGCTTTCTTGGTCAGCTCGATGACAAATGCCGTGGCGACGGGTCATCGGCGGTTCGCACCAACGTCGCGCCGAGCTCGCGTGCTGGGCCAACTCGAACTGCTCCGCGTGTCGATCGAGCAGCGCCAGCGTCGTCTGCGCGCTCGCGGCTAGTTCGTGTGCCGTGACCGGCACGGCTGCTGCACCGGCTGATTGCGCGCGCTCCGTCACCATACGTCGGTGCGAAGCTGAGTGTTACGCGGAAAAGGCCAGTACCTGCGTCGACCCTGGCCAGTGCTCGTAGGATTGCTGTGAAGCTTATCTTTCAATAGATTCTGGAATCAACCGCAGCGCAACGTGTTTCAAACCTTGAGGAAATGTAGGAGGTTTGCTGGATACTGCACTGTGATTTAGATATACCTATCGTCAGGCTGCCGTGTTTCCCGCGGGGGTTGGGGCCAGGTGCTCACTGGCGGTTGAATGGGTGGTTGAAAGATCACGCCCGCTGCCGCTTCGCGGCGCAGGCCCCAAAGGTTGCTGGCGGAGCACCGGGTGCGTTTGGGCGATAAGGACCGAAGACGGCATCGGCTGCACTACGGTTGCCACGTGAGGAAATTGACAGTGCTGACAATTGGGTTTGCCGTGGGGCTCACCTTTGCTCCGGCAGCGAACGCCGCGCCCATACTGCAGCAGCAAGGCTCAAACTGCGACTCCAATTACTCGGGTGCCTGCGTTCCGATTGCCAGTGATGTCGACTGTGCGAGCGGTAGCGGTAACGGTCCGGCCTATGTTTCGGGTCCTGTGACTGTCGTCGGCGATGACATCTACGGCCTTGATCGAGACGGCAATGGAACTGGGTGCGAATAGAAGCCCGCTGTGGACGCGCTGGACCACTCCGGCCGGAATGTGGACGCGATGTGGACGTGGCCGCTGCGCGGCGGCGAAAGGGCCAGGGCCAGCCTCCGAAGAAACCGGCCCTGACCTGCACGTTCTTCTTGTGGGGCGGGCGGGGCTCGAACCCGCGACCAAGGGATTATGAGTCCCCGGCTCTAACCAACTGAGCTACCGCCCCGATGCGCTGACGCGCGGCCATTATGTTCGCACGGTGGCGTTGCCCCCGACGAAGGCGGTCGGAAGTGCGCTGTGAGTCCGTCCGCAAAGCCTGAGGTTGACGCGTGGGAGCGCTAGCTTGATCACGTGAACAAGCAGACCGTCGCGTTGCTGTTGGCCGCGTGGTGCGCATTGGTCATCGCGCCTGCCTGGGTGGTCGTCGCACTGTTCACCGGCGCGGACGCCGACGCCAACGTCACGGGTCCGATCTTCGTCATCTGGATCGTCGGCTATCTGCTGCAGCTCGGCGTGTTCATGGCCGCCGCACGCAAGGCTTCCGGAAACAGCATCGTCGGGTGGGTGCTCGCGTCGATCGTGCCGTGGATCGCGGACTGGTCGGCGCCGGTCGCGGCGTGGGGACCCGCGGTGTGCGGGATCATCGTCGTCGCCTACGCCGTGTGGCTCTACTCGCGTTTGGCGCGTAGTGACGATCTGCAGCACAACGGAATTCCGGCGGTCGGTACCGTCCTGGAGGTCAAGAAGCCGATCATGAACTTGATCATCAACAGCGTGTACATCCGCAGGACGATGATGCTGCGCATCGAACGCTCCGATGGCACACCGCCGTACGAGGCGAAGTACTCGGGCACCTTCATGCTCGGCGAGATCCCAGGGCCGGGCGCGGTGTTCAACCTCCGCGTGGATCCGGCCAACCCCAAGCACTTCGAAACAGTCGACGGGACAACCCCATCCGTGTCGCCACCACCGCCATCGGCGTCAACGTGGTTGCCCCAGAATGATCCCACCGTCGCCGAGCAGTTGCAGCAGCTCGACGACATGCACCGTCGGGGTGCCCTCACCGACGACGAATTCGCAGCGGCCAAGCAACGGGTCCTGCGCGGCTGAGGTCAGCTGTACACCGGCTGGCCGTCCAGCCCGAGCAGGTACCGCTCGGTGCCCTCCTCGATGCGCGGCGCGTCACCGCCGAGGGCAACGGCGATCTTGTTGGTGGCGTTGCGCATGACGTCGAAGGTGATCTCGAGCGCTTCGGCGTCGGAGTAGTGCGCCAGCACCCCCTTCGCGACGTCGTCATCAATCGTTGACGGCGTCCAGATCAGAGCGTCGACGTACCGCAGCGCGGCCTTCTGCCGGTCGTCGAGCAGCGGCGACGTCTCGTAGTTCTCGATGTCGGCGTACATCGACTCGGTGCCGCCGGCATCGAGCGCAGTGCCCTCACGCAGCGACTTGCACAGCCGGCAGTTGTGCTGCACCGCCCCGCGCAGCCGCACCACCTCGGTGGTGACGGGATCCAGTGAACGCAATGCACCGACCGTCGGGGCGTACACGTTGAGCAGCAGGTCGACGGGGTCGGTGTCGCGATCCCAACCGACCGGGTCGACGACGGGCGTGAAGCCGAGGGACGCCAGGCCCGCCTTCACCCGTGGCACGAAGTCCGCGATGAAGATCAGCGCCGTCACCCGAAACGCGTTGCCGCCCATCGCGGAGAAGAACGCCGCCCGCTGCTCGGCACCGATCATCGAGACGTCGACGGCGAACTGCTCGGCGAACGCGGCGAGCGTCGGATCGTCGGCGGCCGCGCCGTCGGTGGCCAGCGCAGGCAGCGACAGCGCCTTCGCGCACGTTTCGCGCACCAGCGCATTGGCCCCGGCGTCCCCGTCCGGAGACAGCGCGATGAGTCGGGTCAGCAGGGCGTAGATCTCGTCGTCCATGCTCGCGATTATTGCGCCTGACTCACGGAGGACATGTGGAAGTCCGGGATTCGCAGCGACGGCATGGCCGCCCGCGTCGCCCAGTCGCCCCATTCGCGGGGCAGATTGACCTCGCTAACCCCGGCCTCCGTGGCGCGACGCAGCAGGTCCAGCGGGCTTTCGTTGAACCGGAAGTTGTTGACCGCCGCGGTGACCTCACCGTCCTCGATCAGGTAGACACCGTCCCGGGTGAGCCCGGTCAGCAGCAGCACGGTCGGGTCGACCGTGCGGATGTACCACAGCGTGGTCAGCAGCAGTCCGCGTTCGGTGCGTGCGATCATGTCGGCCAGGCTCGCCGTGCCCCCGGTCATCAGCAGGTTGTCGGCGGGCACCGTCGTCGGTGTGCCGAAGTCGGCGGCCGCGGCGCGCGGGTACGCGAGCGCATTCACCGCGCCATCGCGGATCCAGTCGACGCGACCGATGTCCATGCCGTTGTCAAAGATCGATATCCGCTCCGACGATCGCGCCACGGCGATGAACGGCGAGCAGTCCAGCCCCGCGGCGGCCGGATCGGAGTACAGCGTCAAACCCAGGTCGGTGAGATTCTCCCCCACCCGCGTGCCGCCGCCCGGCGCCGACAGCGCGGTGCGGCCCTCTTGGGCACCGCGGCCGTCCATGGTCCACGCCAGGTAGATCATCATGTCGGCGACCGTCGACGGCGGCATCAGCGTCTCGTAGCGGCCGGGCTCGAGGTCGATTGTGCGCCGCGACCAGTCCAGCCGAGTCGACAGATCCTCCAGCATGGAATCCGTTGGCACCGAGGCGAAGTCGGCAGTACTGACACCGGCCCAGGCGCTGGCGCCGTCGCGCTTGGCGTTGATCTCCACTGATCCCGTCGGTTGGGTGTAGCGCCGCCGAAGCCCGGTCGAGGTGCCCAGGAAGGTCGTCTCGAGTTCGTGCCGGGCGAAGCCGTAGAGCCGGTCGGTGCCGCGGAACCGGGCCGCCAGAGTCGTTGCGACGCCTCCGAACACGTCGCAACCGGTGACGGGTGCCGCGGCCTCCCAGTCGTCGGGCAGCCCGGACCCCGTGAGCGCGGGTGCACTGTCGCGCGCAGCGGGCGCCGCATTCGCCGCCTCCTGAGAGGCCGCCACCAGGCCGGTGATGGATCCCGGGTCGACCTCGCTGGACGTCACCGACCCCACGTAGGCCTTGTCGCCGCGCCGCACGATCGAGATCACCGCCATCTCGCGGCTGAACGATTCACCGTTGGTGGTCATCGAGTTGCCGGCCCACCGCAGCGACGCAGCCGACTTCTCCGCGACGATCACGATGGTCTCGTCCGCCCGGCCCAAGCGGGCTGCCTCGCTCAGCAGCAACTCGATGACGTCGGGTGCGCTGATCACGAGTCGCGTCCCGACTCGGTGCGGGTGTTGAGGACGTTGATGCCGCGGAACAACGCCGACGGGCAGCCGTGGCTGACCGCGGCGACCTGGCCGGGCTGGGCCTTGCCGCAGTTGAGCGCTCCGCCGAGCCGCCAGGTCGACGGTCCGCCGACGGCCTCCATCGCGCCCCAGAAGTCGGTGGTGGTCGCCTGATAGGCCACATCGCGCAGCTGGCCGTCGATCCGTCCGTCGCGGATCCGGAAGAACCGCTGCCCGGTGAACTGGAAGTTGTACCGCTGCATGTCGATCGACCACGACTTGTCCCCGACGACGTAGATACCGTCGTCGACGCGGCCGATCAGGTCGTCGGTGCTCAGGTCGTCGACGCCGGGTTGCAGCGACACGTTGGCCATCCGCTGGATCGGCACGTGATGCGGCGAGTCGGCGTAGGAGCAGCCGTTGGATCGGGCCTCTCCGAGCCGCGGCGCGAACACCCGATCGAGTTGGTATCCGACGAAGATCCCGTCGCGCACCAGATCCCAGCTCTGCGCGCGCACCCCTTCGTCGTCGAAACCGATGGTGGCCAGTCCGTGCTCGACGGTCCGATCGGCAGTCACGTTCATCACCGGCGAGCCGTAGCGCATGGTGCCCAGCTTGTCGGGGGTGGCGAACGAGGTGCCCGCGTAGGCGGCCTCGTAACCGATGGCGCGGTCGTATTCGGTGGCGTGGCCGATGGATTCGTGGATGGTCAGCCACAGGTTCGACGGGTCGATCACCAGGTCCGTCGGCCCAGCCGTGACGCCGGGGGCCTTGGTCTTCTCGGCCAGCAGCGACGGCAGCTGCGCCAGCTCGGTCGACCAATCCCATACGTCGTCGCCCGCAACGACTTCCCATCCCCGCGCCGTTGGTGGGGCCAGCGTGCGCATGGTCTCGAACGTGCCCTCCGCGGCGTCGACCGCCGTGGCCTCCAACGTCGGCTGGATCCGCACCCGCTGCTGGGTGATCGACGAGCCGAACGTGTCGGCGTAGAACGCCTGCTCCTTGACCGCGTGCAGGCCCGCCGACACGTGGTCGACGCCGTCGGCGGCGAGCAGGCGCCCGGAGTACTCGCCGAGCACCCCGATCTTGTCGGCGACGGGCACCTCGAACGGGTCGATCAGGTAGTCGGACACCCAGGTCGCGTCGGCGTACACCGGCTCGGGTGCCAGCTCGATCCGTTCGGCGTTCAGCGACGCCAGCGTGGTGGCCACCCGGACGGCCCGGCGCGCGGTATCGGCCGCCACCTGCGGGTCGAGCTCGGCGTGCGACGCGAACCCCCACGTGCCGTCGACGATCACCCGCACCGCCAGTCCGATCTCGCGGCTCAGCACGGAGGTCTCCAGCTCACCGTCGCGCAACTGCACGATCTCGGTGGTGATGCGGTGGATCCGCACGTCGGCGTGGCTTGCGCCTGCGGCAATGGCCGCTGACAACGCGGCGTCAGCAAGCGCGCGGCGCGGCAACGCGAGGAAGTCGGCATCGACACGGCGCAGCGCTGTCACGCCTCTACCGTAGTGGCACCGTCGCCGACGGGCGTCGATGGCCTTTAATGGCTGGGTGAAGCGTCGCGCCAGGGCACGGCAGGCCGCGCTGGGATATGCGCTGCTGGCGCCCAGCCTGTTCGGCGTTGTGGCGTTCCTGCTGCTGCCGATGCTCGTCGTGGCTTGGCTGAGCCTTCAGCGCTGGGATCTGTTGGGACCGATCGACTATGTCGGACTGTCCAATTGGCGTTCGGTACTGACCGATTCGTCGTTCGGCACATCGCTGGTGGTGACGGTGATCTTCATCGCGATGGTGGTGCCCGTGCAGACCGCGCTCGGCATGTTCGCAGCGTCGCTGCTGGCCCGCGGGCTGCCGGGCAGCGGGGTGTTCCGCACGTTGTACGTGTTGCCGTGGATCTGCTCGCCGCTGGCGATCGCCGTGCTGTGGCGGTGGATCCTGGCGCCCACCGACGGTGCGATCGGCACCGTGCTTGGCCAGCGCATCGAGTGGCTGACCGATCCGATGCTGGCGTTGCCGGTGGTATCGGCGGTGACCGTCTGGACCAACGTCGGCTACGTGACCTTGTTCTTCCTGGCCGGCATCCTGGCCATTCCCACCGACGTGCAGAACGCGGCCCGCACCGACGGCGCGACGGCGTGGCAACGGTTCCGGTACATCACCCTGCCGATGCTGCGGCCGACGCTGTTCTTCGTGCTTGTCACGGGAATCGTCAGCGCGGCACAGGTTTTCGACACCGTATACGCACTGACGGGCGGCGGCCCCCAGGAGCGCACCGACGTGATCGCCCACCGCATCTACGCCGAGGCGTTCGGGGCGGCTGCGGTGGGGCGGGCCGCGGTGATGGCGATGGTGCTGTTCGTCCTGCTGGTTGGCGTCACCATCGCCCAGCACCTCTACTTCCGGCGGCGGATCAGCTATGACCTCACCTAGCCGCACGATCTCGAACGCGACCGTCTACCTCGGGTTGGCGGTCGGCGCGGTGATCACGCTCGTCCCGTTCGGGTTGGGCCTGCTCACGTCATTCACCTCGGCACGCCAGTTCAACACCGAGTCGCCGCTGTCCTTGCCGGCACCACCGACCCTGGCCAACTACACCGGGTTGGCCGATGCGGGATTCGGCAGGGCACTGGTGGTGACGGCGTTGATGACAGCGGTGATTCTGCTCGGCCAGCTGGCGTTCTCCGTGCTGGCCGCGTATGCCTTTGCGCGCCTGGAGTTCCCCGGCCGCGACGCACTGTTCTGGGTGTACGTCGCGACGCTGATGGTGCCCGCCACGGTCACCGTGGTGCCTCTGTACCTGATGATGGCCGAGGCCGGTCTTCGCAATACGTTCTGGGCGTTGGTGCTCCCCTTCATGTTCGGCTCGCCGTACGCGATCTTCCTGCTCCGTGAGTACTTCCGCACCATCCCCAATGATCTGATCAGGGCAGCCCGCGTCGACGGCGCGAGCACGCTGGACGTCATCGTGCACGTCGTGCTACCCGCCAGCCGCCCCATCCTCGTCACGCTGGGGCTCATCACCGTTGTGACGCAATGGAACAACTTCATGTGGCCGTTGGTGATCACCAGCGGCAGCCAATGGCGGGTGGTGACCGTGGCGACCGCGGGTCTGCAGTCGCGGTACGACGGCCAGTGGACGCTGGTGATGGCGGCGACGACGGTGGCGATCGTGCCGTTGATCGTGGCGTTCGTGGCGCTCGGGCGTCACATCGTGTCGTCGATCGTCGTGACGGGGCTCAAGTGACGGGGCTCAAATGACTTCCAAGAGTCATGCCGCGCGCGGCGGCGACACCGTCGTCGTCAGGCCGAAGTTCTCGACTGTGTTCGCCACGGCGCTGGCCTTGATCTTCGCTGTGCTGATGGTCGCCGCGGTCCTGCTCGGCCACACAGGAGGCTCGGGCGGCCGGACCGTGGTGACGGTTCGGCTGTGGGACGAGCAGGTGGCTGCGGCGTACCGTCAATCGTTCGAGGAGTTCAGCCGCGAGCACCCCGACATCGAGGTCCGCGTCAACGTCGTCGCCTACAAGTCCTACTTCGACACCTTGCGCACCGACGTCGCGGGTGGCGGCGCCGACGATGTGTTCTGGCTGTCGAACGCCTACTTCGCGGGTTACGCCGACAACGGCAGGCTCCTGGACATCGGGCAGACCTTGGGACCAGGTGCGGCCCGAGCGTGGGACCGGTCGGTGGTCACGCAGTTCACCCGCAACGGCGTGCTGTGGGGCGTGCCGCAGCTCACCGACGCAGGCATCGCGGTGTACTTCAACGCCGACCTTCTCGACCAGGCCGGCATCGGCCTCGAGGAACTGCTGCGGTTGCGCTGGTCGCCGGGTGATGGCGATACGCTGCGTGGCCTGCTCGCCCGCCTCACCGTCGATGCCGACGGGAACCGGCCCGGCACACCGGGTTTCGACCCTGGCCGAATCCGGCAGTGGGGCTACAACGCGGCCAACGACCTGCAGGGCATCTACCTCAACTACATCGGTTCGGCCGGTGGGGGGTTCCAGGACGGCGACCGGTTCGCGTTCGACAACGCGGCGGCGCAGCAGGCCTTCCAGTACCTGGTCGGACTCATCAACGACGACCACGTAGCTCCCCCGGCGTCCGACACCAACGACAACGGCGATTTCTCCCGCAATCAGTTCCTGTCCGGCCGGATGGCGCTGTTCCAGTCGGGCACCTACAACCTGGCCGCGATCGCCGATCAGGCCCGGTTCCGGTGGGGCGTGGCGATGCTGCCAGCGGGCCCGACGGGGCGGGTGAGCGTCACCAACGGCATTGCCGCCGCGGGTAATTCGGCGACCACGCATCCCGACGCAGTGCGGGAGGTAATGGCCTGGATGGGCAGCCCTCAGGGCAATCGGTATCTCGGTGTCAGCGGCGCGGCCATCCCTGCGGTGATCGCCGCGCAACCCGCCTACTTCTCGTACTGGGCCGCCCGCGGCGTCGACGTCACCCCGTTCTTCAAGGTGCTCGACGGACCCCACATCCCGGCGCCGGGCGGCCCCGGCTTCGCCGCCGGGTACCAGGCGTTCAAGCCCATCTTCGACGAGATGTTCCTCGGCCGCCGCAGCGTGGCCGACAGCCTGGCCGCCGCGCAGACCGCCGCCAACGCGGCCGCCGAACGCTAGCTCGTCGCCAGCGGGGTGAACACCTCGATGTAGATCGACAGCCCGCACAACGCGAGCACGATCGCGAAGGCCACGGCGTCAGGCCATTTCGGCCGCGACGGCTGCGCCGAGATCTGACCCGCCCCGCCCCTCGCGGTGATCGCGTCACCCATCTCGTCGGCGCGCCGCAATGCCACGGTGATCGCGGCTGCCAGCAGATCGACGAGCTCGGTGGACCACCGGTGCCTGCGGACGGGTCGGGTGACGTCGTCGCGCGGGCGCAGCCTGCGCGCGGCGAACAGGATGCGGAACTCGTCGATCAGCATCGGGAACGCGCGCAGCGCCAGCGCCAGCGCGACCGCCCAGTCGTCAACGGGAAGCCGGAGGCGCCGCAACGGGCGGCCCAACTTCGCGACGGCGGGCGCGATCTCGGCCACGTTGGTCGTCCACGACACCAGCGCGCCGAGTCCCAGCAGGACGATGGAGAGCACCGTGATCCGCAGGAAGTTCAGCGCGCCGCCGAGTCCGACGGTGACCGTCCCGACGGTGAACTCCGGACTGCCGCCTGCAAAGGTGGCGGTCAGGCATCCAAGGAACACCAGACCCCACATCCAGCGCGGCACGGACGGCAGCGCGCCGCGGGACACGTGCGCCAGCCGCGCGGTCACCAGCACCAGCACTGCCACCAACCCGATCGGTATCCAGCCTGGATAGTACGTGAGCAGGACACCGATTCCGGCGACGACGATCAGCTTGGTCCCGGCCCACAGCTGGTGGACGACACTGTTTCCCGGCACCGGCCGCAGCAGAACCACGGGCCTGCGCTGACGTCCGGCGGGCGCCGTCATGACATTCCTCCGGTAGTGGTCGGGGTCGCGGCGATCGCGCCACCGCGCAGATGCAGGGTGCGGGGGCAGAGCTCCTCGAGACCGTGGAAGTCGTGGGAGATCACGACCACCGTCAGGCCCGCGTTGCGGCGCAGATCGACGAGCACCTGCAGCAGGCCGCGTTGACTGGCGGCGTCGAGCCCGGCCAGCGGCTCGTCGAGGATGATCGCGCGTGGCTGGCGGGCAAGCAGACCGGCGAGCACCACGCGCCTCATCTGTCCGCCGCTGAGCTGGTCGATGCGTCGCAACCCCAGCGCCGGATCCAGGCCCACCACGGCCATGGCGCGGACGATCTGGGAGTGGTCGTGGTAGTCGAGCCCTGCGGCCGAGGCGATCTCGAGGTCGACCCGGCCACGCATCAGCTGCAGCCGCGCGGCCTGGAAGGAGATCGCCACGGCCCCAATCTGATCCGATACCGGCTTGCCGTCGAGAAGCGCCGTACCGGTGGTGGGCTCGAGGAGCCCGGCCATGATCCACGCCAACGTCGACTTGCCCGATCCGTTGAGCCCGTGGATAAGCACGCCGTCGCCTTCGTTGACGACCAGGTCGATGTCTTTCAGCGCGGTCGATGCCCACGGCGTTCCGCTGCCGTACTCGTGACCGACGCCGTGCAGCTCGAGAAGCGGTGCGCCGCCGTGGTGTACGGCCACGCTGCCCGTTGGCGCGGGCGCGGTCGCCACCATCTCGACGTTGTCGGCGGTGCCGCCGTTGCCGGTGAGGTTCACCGTCCGGTCGGCGGTGTCAGCTTCGTCGTTGTAGTGGGTGATGTGCATCAGCGACATGTGGTGCCGCTGCGTCAGACCCGAGAGGACGGCGATGAGGTCGTCGCGCCCCTGTTGGTCGACCATGCTGGTGATCTCGTCGGCGATCAGCAGGGAGGGCTCGCGTGCCAACGCGGCCGCAACGGCCAGCCGCTGCAATTCGCCGCCGGACAATCCGCCGGTATCGCGTTCGGCCAACCCGTCGAGACCGACCTCGGCGAGCAGCCGGTGCACGTCGGTCTCGGCGCCCGCCGGCAGTCCCCACACGACGTCGTCGGCGACTCGCGTGCCGAGGACCTGACTCTCGGGGTGCTGCATGACGACCGCGGTGCCGCCCGGCCGGCCGAGGCCGACCACGCCTGGGCGTTCGATGGTGCCCGACGTCGGTGCGCGGCCTGCGAGCAGCAGCATCAGCGTCGTCTTGCCCGAACCGTTGGCACCCGTGATCGCGACGTGTTCGCCGGCCGCCACGTCCAGCGACACCGGGCCGAGCGAGTCGTGGCTGGCCCGGGGATAGCGGAACGTCACGTCGCGCAACCGGGCGGGCAGGGGCGCGGCGGGGCCCGGTCCGTCGGTGACGTCCAGTTTGTGCACGTCGGGGACGCCGAGCAGGCGGGACAGCACCCGCGACAGCGCCCAAAAGCCGATCATCGTGACCATGGTGATGCTGAGTACCGACGAGCCGATGATCAACACCGGCCAGTAGTCGAGGATCGTCGCGAAGTCGCTCTTGAGCCGTAAGGCCAGGGGTTCCAGGCCGGGTATCCGGTTGAGTATTGCGGCCAGGCCGTTGATGTTGGCCCGCATCGAATCGAAGACGAGGTTGCGCAGGCGGCCTAGAACCAAAAGTGCGCCCACGCCGAGCAGACCGAACACCACGCCTGCGCCCACGCCTGCGGCGAATGCCGTCGGGGCGCCCCGGCGGCGGCGCTTGACGATGCCGGTCACCCCGCCAACGTAGGCGCAGTTGAAGACCGTCATGAATCCGCCCATCCCGGCGATGAGGAAGGCGATGACGCCACCTGCGACGGTCGCGGCGATCAGCACCCGCAGCCGGTACCGGTACGCGAGCAGGCCCATCGGGACGGTGCCGAGCACGGACAACCCCGCGGCGAACGGAACGACGACGGCGATGATCGCGGTGGCCGCGGACAGGGCGGCCATGACGGCAGCGTGGGCGAGCTCAGCCGGTTGCAACGAACCGGCATGGCGAGATTCCCCCTCGCCGTTCACACCCATTTCACGATTCTGCCAGTCGTTTCCGAAGAACCCTCTCAGCAGCCTGTGAGCATGGACACTGTTCGCCTTCTTGATCTACATAGGATTTCTATGTAAATATGGGAAGCATGACTGGGAACATGACACGGCCCAGCGCCACCGATGCGGCGCTCGCGGCGGACCTGCTGTCCGTGGTCGCCAGAATCAACCGGCTGGCCACCCAACGCGTCAGGATGCAGCTGCCGTACGCCCAGGCCCGCCTGCTGTCGATGATCGAGGACCAGGATGCCGCACGGATCTCCGATCTCGCCGCACTGGATCACTGCTCGCAACCGACCATGACCGCACAGGTCCGCCGCCTCGAGCTCGCCGGCCTGGTCTCGCGGATCACCGATCCCACCGACGCACGGGCCGTCCTGATCAGCATCACCCCTGAGGGCGTCGCCGTGCTGGCCGACGTCCGCGCCGACCGCGGTGCGGTGATCGATCCGTATCTGGAGCGCCTCCCCGAGGCCGATCGTCAGACCCTGGCCGACGCGGTACGCGTCATGCGCAGCCTTCTCGAGGACGCACAGCAGCACCGCTGATCCCCGCCACCAACCAGAGGAGGACCCGCCCCATGTGGCGCCAACCCAAGGCCGTCTGGGCGGTCGCGTTCGCTTCGGTCATCGCCTTCATGGGCATCGGTCTGGTCGACCCGATCCTCAAACCGATCGCCGACAACCTGAACGCGTCCCCGTCGCAGGTGTCGCTGCTGTTCACCAGCTACATGGCGGTGATGGGCGTGGCGATGTTGATCACGGGCGTGGTCGCCAGCCGAATCGGACCGAAGCGGACACTGCTGATCGGGCTGGTGATCATCATTGCCGGGGCGGGACTCGCGGGCATGTCCGACACGGTGATGGGCATCGTCGGGTGGCGCGCGCTGTGGGGTCTTGGCAATGCGCTGTTCATCGCGACCGCG
The DNA here is from genome assembly GCF_014202335.1 of Mycobacterium sp. AZCC_0083. Taxonomy (GTDB): domain Bacteria; phylum Actinomycetota; class Actinomycetes; order Mycobacteriales; family Mycobacteriaceae; genus Mycobacterium. The sequence goes on from NZ_JACHGP010000007.1 coordinate 174,102, forward strand.
TTGGCGACCATCGTCAACTCCGCCCGCGGCTCGGTGGCACAGGCGATCATCTTGTACGAGGCGGCGCTGGGACTCGGGATCGCGGTAGGTCCGCTGGTCGGCGGAGTGCTCGGCTCGATCTCGTGGCGCGGTCCGTTCTTCGGCGTCTCGGCCCTGATGGCCATTGCCCTGGTGGTCACCGTCTTCCTGTTGCCCGCGACGCCGCGGGCGGCACGCGCCACCGGCCTCGCCGAACCACTTCGCGCGCTCAAGCACCGCGGGCTGCTCGGGGTCGGAATCACTGCGCTGCTGTACAACTTTGGCTTCTTCACCCTGCTTGCGTTCACACCGTTCCCCCTCGACATGAGCGCACACCAGATCGGACTCATCTTCTTCGGGTGGGGCCTGGCGCTGGCGTTCACGTCGGTGGTGGTCGCGCCGCGCCTGCAGCACCGGTTCGGCACCGTGCGGATACTCATCCTCAACCTGCTCGCGTTCTCCCTGCTTCTCGCCGTGATGGCAATCGGCACCGACAGCAAGGCGGTGCTGACGACGTGCGTCGTGGTGGCCGGCCTGTTCATCGGCGTCAACAACACGCTCATTACCGAGACCGTGATGAAGGCGGCCCCCGTGGAACGCGGCGTGGCGTCGGCGGCCTACAGCTTCCTGCGGTTCGGCGGCGGCGCCGTCGCCCCGTGGCTGGCCGGCGTGCTTGGCGAGACGTTCAACGCGCACCTGCCGTTCTGGGTCGGCGCCGCGGCGGTGCTGCTCGGCGCGGGCGTCCTGGTCGCCACGCGCCCGTACCTGACACACATCGATGACGCAGAGGACGAACTCGACGAGCTGACCGACGAGGCGACCGCGGTCACGATCGGCAGCGATAGCTGAGCAGGCTCACCCCACTTCGGCAGCCAGGACGGGCGTCGGTTCCGGATCGACGGACTCCGCGAGTCGATCCAGACTGTCGTTGCGCCGCTTCATCAAATAGACCATCACACCGAACCCGATCACGTACCAGGTGCCGACGATCGGGCCTGCCAGGCTCAGCGGGTAGCTGAGCGCCGACGCGAAACTGAACACCGGAATTCCCGCCCCTGCGAAGAACGCGGGAATCAGCAGGATTGCCCCGAGCACCGGCGCGATCAAGTGCAGGAACACGTTGAACTCGCCGCGTCGATAGCGCAGGAAGTACACCGGGCACGCCAGCGCCGTCACGAAGTAGATCGGGAGCACGCAGACCGTCAGCACGGTGCCGAACACCGCGTACGCCGTCACCGGATCCCACGTGTAGCCGCCGACCAGCGTGAGGACCGTGCCCAACCCGAAGAAGACCAAGATGGATTTCGACGGTGACCGCCAGCGAGGATGGACGTACCCGAAGAACCTCGGCAACGTTCCGCTGCGACCCATCGCCCAGATGCTGCGCGTCGCGGCCAGCGCCGCGCCGTTCATGCAAGCGAACGACGAGATCAACAACACCACCAGCAACAGGATCCACCCGTTGCCCCACAGCGTCGTGGCCAGCCCGATCCACGCGTTCCCGCCGTTGTAGCTCATGAACTCGGCCATCTTCGCGGGACCGAAGTAGACCGAGGACGCGTACGAGGTGAGCACGTAGAACAGGCCAATGAGCAAGCAGGACAACACCACTGCGCGAGGTACCGTGCGGCGCGGATTCTTCGTCTCCTCCGCCATGGGCGCCGCGGCCTCGAAGCCGATGAAGGCCAGGAACCCATACACGGATGCGGCGATGGATGGACGTGCCGACGTAGGAAGCCAACCCACCTGCGGACGAAATGTGCTTGGCCATCTGGCCGATCGCGGTGGCCACCAACAGGCTGCCGACGAGGGCGAACACGACGGACAGCGGGAGTGCGCCTGCCCCGAACGAGGCGCCGGTGCTGATCGCGTAGGCCGCTCCCGCGCCGGGCGCCATCGTGGCGATGGCCACGAACAGCACGCCGGGCAGGCTGATGACGCCCTTGGCCAGACCTGGTTCCTCCGCGCCTGCTGCCGTCTGCGGCGCGACGACCTCGGGATTCGCAGTCACTTCGCGCCCCCGTCGGTCAGATCGGCTGCGGTAGCGGTGATCTCGACGAGCTGATCGGGGTGGGCAAGTTCGGTGACTCCCACCCAGGTGCTCGACGGAGGTGCGGCACCGAATCTCTTGGCGAAGACCTCAGCCGTTGCCATCGAAGCAGGCATGTCCGTTGCGTAGACCGTGACGGCGACCAGATTGTCGAGGGACTGCATCTCTGATTCGAGACAACGCTCGAGGACGTCGAGACAGAACAGCACCTGGTCTTCCATCGATCCCGTGCCGATGACCGTGAATTCCGGTGGCGCGCCGACGAATGGAGCGATTCCAGAGTAGTAGACCGTGCCGTCGGCGCGGACCACCTGACTGAATCCCAGGAGTGCGAAGGTTGATTCATCCATGTAGCCGACGTCGGGGTTGTTGCGGGTGATCACGCCATTCCCCCTGCCGCAGCTGGGGTTTCGGCGTTGACCAGCTCATCGTGGAACATGTCCATGTAATCCGAGTTGAGGTGGTCGGTCTTCTTGGTCAGCGACGCGAACTCGTACTGCTTCTTCGGCATGTCGTCACGGATCGCGACCATCGGGTCTTCGAAGTCCCTGATGTAACCCACTGCCAGTCCACCCATTTGGTAACCCATCAGCTTGAGCAGATCGTCGTCGAGCGTGCGCGCAACCTCGATGGGCGTCGACAGGTACTGGTTCTCTTCCTGGCGGACCCAACCGACGCAGTAGGTGATGTTGATCCCCTGGCGAACCGATGCAGATTTGTTCGCGGCGGCGCCGTGGTAGACCTTGCCGGAGTAGAAGAACATCGAGCCGCGCTCCATTTCGGCGCGCACGATCCTGGGATCGTCGTCCTCGTAGGTCTGCTTGCCCTCGATGAGATGACTTCCCGGCACGATGCGGGTCGCACCGTTCTCGACGGTGAAATCGGTCATCGCCCACATGGTGTTGCACTGCACGTCGTAGTCGAGCGGGAAGGGAAAGAAGTCCCAGGCAAGCTCGTCACGGTGCAGGGGCTGATGAGTCTCGCCGGGAAGGACCGAGATCACCTGGGTGAGGTGCAGCTGGTAGACCGTGGCCTTGGACAGCAGGTCCGCGGTAGCGCCGAGCACCAGCGGGTGCGTGACGAGCTCACGACTGGCGGGCGACCGAGGAATCAGCGAGCCGGTGCGTCGGGTCATCCGGCCGACGAAGTCGTCGTTGCCCGTCGGCGTGAGGTCGATGTGCTCCTCGATCTCCTCGGCGAACCGGTCCATGAGTTCGTTCGAGACGAGATTGTCGACGATGACGAAGCCGTTGGCGCGAATTTCAGCGGCAACTTCGGCAGACGTCGCGGTGGGCGGCAGGTGGTATTTGGGCATGAAGCAACTCCGATCGCGAGATAGCGCAGAGGTAGGGTGATCCTGTGGAAAACGGGTGGGAACCTCGCCGATGAGGCGGCGTCGTTGACAGTGAAACTGAATCATTCTCAGGTTTCTGAGCCGCTGCCGATCGGTAAAGAGCACGTAACCGCCGCAGCCTCGTTGTCGCAGCTCATGGTGCCGGTGATGTCGCAAGTCGGTGCTCGACGCTCGGCCACCCAATCCCGCAGCCAGGAGAAGATGAAGCGCGTCCTGCGCGCCACCGCCGCACTCCTCGACCAGAGCGGGGCCGAGGCCGTCACCACGACCGCGGTGGCCGCGCGCGCCGAGGTGTCCATCGGTTGGCTATACAACTTCTTCGACGACCGCCAGGCGCTGCTCGAAGAGATCATGGTTACCGGGTTGGTAGACCTCGACGGTCGCTGGGAAGAAGTTGGTTTCAGCCTGGGCGGCCCTGATTGGCGGACCCGAGTGGCAGCGGGCCTTGACGTCGTCATCGACTTCTTCGACGCCTCACCGGGTTTCAGATCGTTATGGTTCTCCGCCGATTTCAGCGGTCGCATGCTGCAGGCCAACCGACTTCACGATGACGCCCTCGCCGCCTACCTCGCGGCGAGCGCGACCGCGATCCGGCCCGATGCGCCCGACGTTCCCCTACGTGTCGTCACGCAGGTTTTCGTCGGCATGATCGACAAGGGACTCGACCTCGCGTACCGCAACGAGCCGACTGGCGACACGAGCCTGCTAGCGGAGATGTCCCGCGCCAGCGTCGAATATCTCGGCCGCTTCCTGCTGTAGAGGCGTGTGGTGGGCAGCGACAGCTGACCCGACTACGTGATCGCGGTACCGATCAGGGTGCCGACGACGTAGGTGGCACCGATCGCGATCGCGCCGAACGCCAACTGCCGCAAGGCAGCAAGCCACGTCGACTTGCGGGTGAAGCGCGACGCCGTGCCGCCCGCGATGAGCAGGCCAAGCCCGCCGCACGCCAAGCCCAGCCACAACGACTCGTAGCCGAGCAGGTACGGGATGAGCGGGACGACCGCGCCGATGGCGAACATCGCGAACGACGAACCGGCCGCGACCCACGGCGACGGCTTCTCGCTGGGGTCGACGCCCAACTCCTGAACGAGATGGAAGTTCAGCGCACGGGTCTCGTCCCGGTGGATCTCTTCGGCGGCCTTGGTGGCGGTGTCCTCGGTCAGTCCCATGTGCATCAGCATCCCGACCAACTCGGCCCGCTCCTCGTCGGGATACCGGCTGAACGACCGCCGTTCGACGCGTACCTCCGACTCGAGTTGTTCGTTGGCCGTGGTGACCGACGTGTACTCCCCCAGTGCCATCGAGAACGCGCCTGCGAGTAGGCCAGCCACGCCGCTGAGGACGACGGCGTTCGCACTCGCGCTGGCCGCCACCCCGGCGATGAGGGCGGTGTTGCTCACCAATCCGTCCATCGCGCCGAAGGTCGCGGCGCGCAGCCAGCCACCGGTCACGTCGGCGTGCCGGTGGTCGATTTGGTGGGGCAGCCCGGTCGTCGCCCCCGGCTCCGAACTGTCCGGCTCGGTCATGCACACGATTGAACCCCTGCCCGAATTCGGGCGGTCACTCAGGATGCCCTGGGTTTGCCACATCACAGTTTCAGCAGTCCCGCGGCGGGATACCGTCGAGTCATGACCACCACCGCGGAGCATCTGCGCAAGACGCTGGACGGCCGTTGGCACGACGCCAAGGAGCGGTCGAGACAGCAGATGTCGAACGAAGTCTTCCGACCGCACTACACCCCCAACACGGTGATCGCGCGGACGAAGGCGCTGGAACAGCTGAAGATCATCGCCGCCGCCGGTGCGGCCGAGGACGGCTTCCGCAAGGAGCACGGTGGCACCGGGGACGTCGGCGCTGCGGTCACCACCATCGAGATGCTCGCGATGTCCGACCTGTCGCTGATGGTGAAGGCCGGCGTGCAGTGGGGCCTGTTCGGCGGTGCCATCGAGAACCTGGGCACCGAGCGGCACCACGAGGCGTATGTGCACAGGATCATCGACCTCGATCTCCTCGGCTGCTTCGCGATGACCGAGACCGGGCACGGCAGCGACGTGCAGTCACTCGAGACCACCGCGACCTACGACCCCAACACCGATGAGTTCGTCATCGACTCCCCGACCCGGACGTCCCGCAAGGACTACATCGGCGGGGCGGCCGAGACCGCCACCGTCGCAGCGGTGTTCGCGCAGTTGATCACGGCTGGACCGGGTGAGGAGCCGCAGGGCCACGGCGTGCACTGTTTCGTGGTGCCGATCCGGGACGCCGAAGGCAACGACGTGCCGGGAGTCACCACGTCGGACTGCCACTACAAGGGCGGCCTGCCGGGTGTCGACAACGGACGCATCATGTTCGACCACGTCCGGATCCCGCGCGACAACCTGCTGAACAAATACGGCGACGTGTCGGGCGACGGGACCTACACCTCACCCATCGAGAATCCCAACCGGCGGTTCTTCACCATGCTCGGCACCCTGATCCGCGGCCGGGTCACCGTCGGCGGCAGTGCTGCGGCGGCCGCGCGGGTGGCACTCGACATCGCGACCCGGTATGCGTTGCAGCGCAAGCAGTTCTCCGCGCCCGACGGCGACGACGAAGTCGTGATCATGGACTACCTGGTGCATCAGAGGCGGCTGTTCCCGCTGATCGCGCAGTCCTACGCGCTGCAGTTCGCGCAGAACGAACTGGTCGCCAAGTTGCACGAGATCCAGACCACCGAGATACCCGACCCCGAGGAGCAACGGGAGCTCGAGTCGCGCGCGGCGGGACTGAAGGCGGCCAACACCTGGCATGCCACCCGCGCGATCCAGGAGGCACGGGAGGCCTGCGGCGGCGCGGGCTACCTCGCCGAGAACCGGCTGATCTCACTGAAGGCCGACACCGACGTGTTCACCACGTTCGAAGGTGACAACCACGTGCTGACCCAGCTGGTGGCCAAGGAGCTGCTCACCGGCTATGCCGACGACATCAAGGGCATGAGTCCCGTCGAGTGGGTGCGGTTCGGTGCCAACTTCGCCAGCGAGCGGGTGCTGAAACGTACTGCGGCACAAACCATCATGCAGACGATCGTCGACAGTCGGCAGGACAACGAGGAAGAGGGCAGCCTCTTCAACCGCGGCAACCAGGTCAAGATGTTCGAGGATCGCGAGGAATATCTGCTGTCGTCGGTCGCGCGTCGGCTTCAGGGCAAGAGCAAGGAGATGTCGGCCTTCGACGCCTTCAACGCCGTGCAGGACCACGTGCTGCACGCCGCGAGCGCACACATCGACCGCATCATCCTCGAGGCCTTCGTCGCAGGCATCGAAGCGTGCGAGGACGACGAGGCGCGCAAACTGCTCGGCACGGTGTGCGATCTCTACGCGCTCTCCGTGATCGAAGACGACAAGGCATGGTTCATCGAGCACCGGTACCTATCCACCGAGCGCGCGAAGGCCGTCACCCGCGGCATCAACGACCGCTGTGGCGTGCTGCGGCCCTACGCCGAGACACTGGTCGACGGGTTCGGGATCCCCGAACAGTTGCGCTACGCCGAAATGCTGCATCCCGAGCACATTCCGGATGCGGACGACTAAGAGTCGACCCGTGCCTTGCCCGGCCACCAGATCCGATTTCCGAGCAGGGCCATGGCGGCGGGCACCAGGATGGTGCGAACCACGGTGATGTCGATGAGCAGCCCGACGCCGACGGTGAAGCCGATCTGCAGGAGGTTGATCACGCGACCGCTCATCAACGCGAACATGGTGAGCGCGAAGACGATTCCGGCCGTGGTGATCACGCTGCCCGTGCTGCTGAAGCTACGCATGATCCCGCGGATCATGCCGTCGGCAGATTCGTCCCTGATGCGGGCCGCGAACAGCATGCTGTAGTCGGCTCCGACGGCGATGAGCGCCATGAACGACACGGGCAACACCGACCAGTCGATGTCGATGCCGATGATGTGTTGCCACACCAGCACACTCACCCCGGACGCTGCGGCGAACGACAGGGTGACCACGGCCACCATGAGTACCGGGGCCGCGATGCCACGCAACAGGATCATCAGTACCAACAGCACGCCGAGGATCGCGACGATGCCGTAAACCGCGAAGTCACGCCACACCTGATCCCTGGTATCGGCCGACAACGACGCCAACCCCGTGCTGGCGAACTGCGAATTCTGCAGAGTCGTTCCGTGCGCAGCGTTCTCCGCGGCCACGGCCAGGGTCCGGGACGCGTTCAACGCCTGCTCGCCGTACGGGTTGACGTTCCACACCACCACCATTCGCGCCGTCTTGCCGTCCGGTGAGAACAGCAGTTTCTCGGCGGCCTGGAATGCCGCGTCGTTGAACCCTTGCGCAGGGAGGTAGAACCCGGCGCCCGGGCCGTCGGACGTGTGTGCGCTCAAACCGTTCAGGTAGTCCGACGCCTGAGTGAGTCCATCGGTGAGCTGGCCGGTCAGGCCAGTCATCTGGTCGACGCCGCCCTTGACCTGATCGAGCCCTGCGGCGAGCTGAGTCATGCCCGCGGCCAGCCGGTCTGCTTCCCGAACCAGGTCGGCGAGTTGCGCTTGGGCTGCTGCAGGGGACCCGCCGGGGACCATCGCCGACAGCTTCTGCAGCCGAGCCAGCGTGTCCCGGATTCCGGGCTGCGCTGCCCGCACCTTGTCGATGGTGTCCTGCGGCACCGCGGTGAGTACCTGAACCTGACGAAGCGCACGGCCGACGGCGCCGCCGGAAATGGTGTCGAGGTCGGCGATGTCGGATCGCGCCCGATTGCAGATCGGGTTGGCCAGGCACTCCGGCGACGGCTCGGTGGCCAGCGCAGAGCCGAGCGACGAGCTGACGATGCGGCCGGCGTCGGCGATCTGGGCGTTGGCGGTGATCGCCTGCAGAGCCACGTCGAGGAGACCCACCGACGAGCTCAGGTCCGACAGCGCAGTCCGCACATCCACCGTGCCATCGGTGAGGGTGGCCAACGTGCCGCTGGCCGCCTGGTACCCGGCCAGCACTTCGTGCGCCAGTCCGGTGACTTGCCTTATCCCGGAGAGCAACTGGGGCATCTGCGCGCCCGCCGCGCTGGCGCCGTCCCGCAGTGCGGTGGTCCCCGATGCCAGCCTGTGCAGGTCGGGGTTGGCGGCGTCGACGCGGTCCCTGGCATCACCGAGGCGGCCCGCGACGATACCGGCTTGATAGCCGACGGTGGTCTGCTCGAGCTGCGTGCCCGCGGGCCGCGTCATCGACCGCACGTAGGCCACTTCGGGGATCTTGGCAATGCGTGCCGCGACCTGATCGAGGGCCGCCAGGTCGTTGGTCTCCCGCATGTCGTGGTCCGACGTGACGATCAGGTATTCCGGCGCAGCTTCGTTGACGCCCCAGTGGGCGTATGCGCTGCGGTATCCGGCGGCACTCTCGGTGTGGCCGAGTTGCATTGCGTTCTCGTCGAAGTTCACCCGGAAGGTGAGAAGAACGGATGCGGCGGCCAGCAGCAGAACGAGGGACGCCGCGGCGAGCGCACCCGACCGGCGAATAACCGTCGACCCTATCCGGCGCCACCGGCGCTCGTTGAGCGGCCGCGGCTCGGCGTGCCCGCGCGCGCCCAGCAGCGCCAATAGCGCGTAAGGCAGCGTCATCGACACGGCGAGCGCGATCACGACGGCGATCGCGATCGGTGGACCGGCAGCCCTGAACATGCCCATCTGGGTGAATGCCATCGCCGTTGCGGCCGCCGCGATGGTCAGCATCGACGCGACGAGGATGCCAGAGACCTTCTGCCCGGCCTGTCCGAGTGCGTCGATGACGGGCAGCTTCTTGCGGCGGGCCTCGTGGTAGCCGGCAAGGATGAAGATCGCGTAATCGGTTGTCGCGCCGAGCAGCATCGCCGTCATCAGTGCGATCGTGAAGTTCGACACCACCAGCGTCTCGGTCGCACCGAGTAGCGAGACGATCGGACGCGCGACACCCATGGCGAGGCCGATGGTCAGCAGCGGGATCAGCGCGGTCACCAGGGACCGGTAGACCACGAGCAGCAACAGGGTGATCAGCAGGACCGACACCGCGGTGATGATCAGCAGTGAGAAGTCCATGGCACTGAACAGATCTGCGAGCGTCGGCGATGGGCCGGTGTAGAACAGCTCCACGCCTGGTGGCCGTGGCAGCGAGTGGATCAGATTGCGGATCTCGACGGTGTTCTGGTGCGCCTTGGTCGAACCCACGTCACCGGTGCCTGCGACGACCAGGTTGATGGCCTTGCCGTCCGGGCTGAGGGCGATGTCACGGAGTCGTTCGTTGCCGAAGGTGTCCAGCACGTAGGCGACGTTGCCGGTGTCCGCCCGCAGATTGTCGACGAGGCCGCGGTAGAACGACTGGTCGTCGGCGCCGATGCCCTGTTCGTCGACGACCAGGATGCTGCCGATCGCCGACGACTGCGGCACGCCGAACTCGTCGGACATGTGCCGAAGCGTCTTGGCGGCTTCGATGTTGGCTGGCAGGAACGGCGCCGAGCGTTCGGCGACGGTGTGCTCCAGCTGCGGGATGGCGAGATTCAGGATCCCGACGAGCGCTACCCAGAAACCGATGACGTACCACGCCCGACGTCCGCAGAAGCGGCAGAAGGCACCGAACGTCCGGCTGTCGTGTTGAGCCACAGAAACCCCCTACGCAGAAATCCGGCCAATCTAGACCGAACGATCTACCAGCGGGCCTACGCTAGTAGACTGATCGGTGCACTGCCAACTCGGCCACGCACGGAGGTGTCACATGCCGGCACGTGATCGGCTCATCGCCGGCGCCATCGAACTCATGCGCCGAAACGGCGTCGCAGGTACTGGCCTGAACCAGCTGCTCGACCTCAGCAAGACCGCCCGTCGCTCGCTGTACCTGAACTTCCCCGGCGGGAAGGCGGAACTGATCGCGAGCGCCGCCATGACGTCGGGTCAGCTGATCACCGACGCCATCGAACGGCTGGCCGCCGACGTCGAGCCGGTGGCTGCGATCCAGGCCTTCATCGCCATGTGGCGAGACACCCTGACCGGGAGCGACTTCACCGCGGGGTGCCCAATCATGGCTGCAGCAATGGGACGCTCGGAAGCCGCAGAAGCCGCCGACATCGCCGGTGAGGTGTTCACCGAATGGGAGCAACGGCTCGCAAGCCATCTCGAATCGAGGGACGTCTCACCCGACGAGGCGTCCCAGCTGGCGACCCTGACCATCGCGGCGATCGAAGGTGCCGTGGTCATGTCGATGGCGACGAAATCCGATGCGCCGATGCAGCGCGTGGAGGACGCGTTGGTGGGTTTGTACCGGCAGAAGGTCGGCTCCGCAGGCTGAGGCTACTGATTGGGGATCGGGTCGAGCGCCTTGAGCTTGCCGTCGACGATCCGGAACCGAACGGTGCCGATGCCCGTCGGGCAGCATGCCGGGTCCTGGTCCTGCCGCCACTGGTACTGCACGACGGCGGTGTCGTTGCCCTGCGCCGTCACGTTGGCGTAGGGCCTCGGGTCCGCGGTAGGTGTTCCGATCGGAGAGTTGTGGTCGAAGAACAGCACCTGCCGCGGGTTGTCAGACGCGTCACCGACCGTGACGACCACCCAGTGCAACTGGCAGTCAGGAGTGTGACCGCGGGAGGTTTCGCGCCACTGCTGACCCGCGGGCAGCTGGGTGATCTCTTGGGCGACGGAATCGGCGGACGGGCCTTCGGCCTGCGTGCAGCTCGCCGAACTGGTGGGCGGCGCCGACGGCGGACTCCAGCCGCAACCGGCCGTGATCAGGCCGATCGTCGTCAACATCGCAACGATGGTGCGGAGTCGCATGATGCGAGCCTAACGGTGGCTCCCCCGCCTGGACTCGAACCAGGAACCTTCCGATTAACAGTCGGAAGCTCTGCCAATTGAGCTACAGGGGACTGCCCGTTTGGCCGCGGAACCAGCCCGCTGACCGAGGAACGACTTTAGCGCACGGATCGCCGAACTTTGGCATCGGGCACCGGCCACCTCATCCCGACGCACACGCCGGAGTGAGGCAGGATGGAGTCGGTGCACCAACATCTGGGCACCCACCATCTGGGAGGGGTCCTGTGATCCGAGCCGCCGTCGTACTGGCCGTCGGCTACGTCTTGGGAGCCAAGGCGGGCCGACGTCGCTACGAGCAGATCTCCGGGACCTATCACGCCATCACCGGCAGCCCGAGGACCAAGGCCGTGATCGACGCCGGACGCCGCAAATTGGCCAGCCGGGTATCACCCGATCCGGCACTGGTGAATCTGACTGCCATCGACGCGGAAACGTCGGTACTGCATCCGGAGAGCCCGCAGGCCCAGTCGGACGGGCGTTAGCCGACCGACGAGTTCCAGGTCTGGCCGGGCAGCAGTTGGCCGGTGGTGAGGCCGGTGCCGCCGGCGTTATTGCTGGGCCCGTAGACGCCCATGTCCGGGGTGCCCACGTTCATCCCATTGCCATTCGAGTAGGACAGGCAGACGCCGTCCTCCCGGTTGCCGTACCACGCCAGGCACGCCGGACCGGCGACCGACTCGGTCGCACTGCTGACAGTCAACGAGATGGCGATCGGAGCGGCGACGGCGGCAATGGCCAGTGCGCCCGCTGCAGCGAAGCGACGTGCTCGGATGGTCATGAAGGGCCTCCCAAAAGAGTGGACAGCGCCTTCACCTTAGCGCGAGAGGTCGCCTCACGCAGTAAGGTCGTCGCCGCTGGCCTGCTCGAGCAGGCTGCGGCGGTAGTTCTCCATCGCGACCAGGTCGCCGAACAGCGCGAGGTATTCGTCGCCCTGCTCGACCGGCGACATGCGGTGCAGCTTGGACTTCATCTCGGCGATCTGCCTGCCGACCAACACCTCTTGAAGCCTGGCCAGTACGCCGCCGATGTAGCGCGGCAGGCGCTCGTCGTCTTCGACGCGGATGGCCTCGACCCCGAGTTCGTTGACGAGATTCCCCGCCTCGGGCGACGACGTCTGGTCGCGCACGGTCTCGATCCACTGGGCCCCTGACAGCCCGGCCGCCGTGCCACCCGCCGCAGCGATCGCCGTGCGCAACGCGGAGTACGCCGGGTGGGTGAAGCCCTCGATCGCCAACGAGTCGAACACCGGCCCGGCGATCACCGGATACTGCAGCGCCGACTTGAGCGCTTCGCGCTGCGGCCACAACGTGGGATCGCGCGGGTTGGGCCGCTGCATCGTGACCTCAGGAGGTTTCGTGCGCCCCCGGGCCGTCTGATCGGCCTGCGCCGAGCGTCGCCCGTCGCCGCGGCCTGCGGGACGCCCGGCTTCCCCGCGCACCCGTCCGATGACCTGTGCGACGTCCTCCCAGCCCACCCAGCCCGCCAGTTGACGTGCGTACTCGTCGCGCAGTGAGGAATCCTTGATCTTCGCAACCATCGGCACGCAGCGACGCAGCGAGCTCACCCGTCCCTCGGCACTGTCCAGGTCGTGCTCCTCGAGCGCCGTGCGAATCGCGAACTCGAACAACGGAGTTCGGCGCGCAACGAGATCACGAAGCGCGCCGTCGCCCGACTTGAGTCGCAAGTCGCAGGGGTCCATACCGTCGTCGGCGACGGCGACGAACGACTGGCCCGCGAGGTTCTGCTCCCCCTCCAGCGCCTTCACCGCGGCCGCCCGTCCTGCCGCATCACCGTCGAACACGTAGATCAGCTCGCCGCGAAAGAAGTTGTCGTCCATCATGAGTCGGCGAAGCATCGCCAGATGCTCGTCGCCGAACGCAGTGCCACAGGAGGCCACCGCCGTCGTCACCCCGGCCAGGTGCATCGCCATCACGTCGGTGTAACCCTCGACCACGACCGCCTGGTGTCCCTTGGCGATGTCGCGCTTGGCAAGGTCGAGCCCGAACAACACGTTCGACTTCTTGTACAGCACCGTCTCTGGCGTGTTGACGTACTTGGCCTCCATGGTGTCGTCGTCGAAGAGGCGGCGCGCACCGAAGCCGATCACCTCACCCGAGGACACCCGGATCGGCCACAGCAGGCGCCGGTGAAACCGGTCCATCGGACCGCGGCGACCCTCGCGCGACAGGCCAGCAGCTTCCAGTTCCTTGAACTCGAAACCCTTGCTCACCAAGTGCTTGGTGAGCTTGTCCCAGCCCGACGGGGCGAATCCGCAACCGAACTTCGCCGCCGCCTCCGCGTCGAAGTTGCGCTCCAGCAGGTATTGCCGTGCTGCCGCGGCCTCTGGCGACTTCAGCGCCTCGGCGTAGAACTCCTGGGCCGCGGCGTTGGCGGCGATCAACCGGCTGCGGCTGCCGCGGTCGCGCTGCACGTTCGTGGTCGAGGAACCGGTGTAGGTGACGGTGTAGCCGAGCCGGTCGGCGAGCATCTCCACCGCCTCGACGAAGGAGACGTGTTCGATCTTCTGCAGGAATGCGTAGACGTCGCCACCCTCACCGCAGCCGAAGCAGTGGAAGTGGCCGTGGTTGGGGCGGACGTGGAAGGACGGCGACTTCTCGTCGTGGAACGGGCACAGGCCCTTCAGCGAGTCGGCGCCTGCGCGCCGCAACTGGACGTAGTCGCCGACGACGTCCTCGATGCGAACGCGTTCACGGATGGCCGCGATGTCGCGATCGGGGATCCGGCCACGACCACGAGTCGCCTCGCTCCCGCCAGCCGCTCCCGCCATCGCCACAGTCTATGCGGGCCGAGCACGGCGGCTACACGGGTTCGAGTCGCTCCAGCCGACCTTCGGTGAAAGACGCGATCTGGTCCAGGATCACCCGCAGCCGGGCGCCGTCGTCTGCCGCGTCGTTGAACTCGGGCACGAAGATCGGGTCGAGCGAAGCCGGTGCTCGGGTCAGCAGGAACTCGGCGACCTGATGGATCTTCATCCGTTGCTGCGCCTGCAATTCGAGGTGCGGCGGGTCGGACATGATGAACTGCAACGCCAGGATCTTGAGCACGGCGACCTCGGCGCGCACCAGCGACGGCACCGACAGTTCGGCCTGATAGCGCACCAGCCGACCGGTACCCGAGCTCTCCCTCGTCGCCGCGATGGCCGCCGATGCGAACCGCCCAACCAGCTCGCTGGTCAGCTTCTTCAGCGCGACGGACGCCGCCAGCGTGCCGTCGTACTTGCCGACGGCGGCGACCACCGGCAGCGCCGAGAGCCGCCCGGCCGCCGCGACAAGGGCGTCGGCACCCAGCCCGGCACCCATGCCGCTGGCCTGGCCGAGCTGGCCCAGCGCCGCGGCAGCGTCGTCGTCGGCCAGCACGCGAAGATCGATGCGGCCAGACACCACGCCGTCCTCGACGTCGTGCACGGAGTAGGCGACGTCGTCGGCCCAGTCCATGATCTGGGCCTCGAGGCAGGGCTTGGCCTCCGGGGCGCCGGACCGCGCCCAGGCGGCCGCTGGGGCGTCGTCGGCGTAGAACCCGAACTTGCCGGATGCCGGCGAGCGGTACCACGGATACTTGGTGACGGCATCCAGCGCTGCCCTTGTCAGGTTCAGGCCCGCGCTGCGGCCTTGCGGGTCAAGCACTTTGGGCTCGAGCCGGGTGAGGATGCGGAAGTTCTGCGCGTTGCCCTCGAATCCGCCGAAGTCGATGGCCACCTCGTTGAGCGCCCGCTCACCGTTGTGCCCGTACGGCGGATGGCCGATGTCGTGGGCCAGCCCGGCGAGGTCGACGAGGTCGGGATCGCAGCCCAACCCGACGGCCATCCCCCGCCCGATCTGGGCCACCTCGAGCGAGTGGGTCAACCGGGTGCGGGGCGTCTCGCTCTGCCGCGGACCGACCACCTGCGTCTTGTCGGCCAGCCGTCGTAGCGCGGCACTGTGCAGCACCCTGGCGCGGTCGCGGGCAAAATCGGTTCGGTGCTCGGTGTCGGTGCCCGCCAGCGCGGCACCCTTGGGCGCCTCGGCCACCATGCGTTCGCGGTCGAAGTTGTCGTATGCGTCGTTGCTCGTAGTCACCGAGGCACAGTCTGCCAGGACTGTTCGCCGGTCCCGGATGTCCGGGGCTCGGTGCCCACTAGATTGACGGTCATGCGCAGGAGACTTGGGGTGGCCCGCTTCCTCAGCCTGGTTCTCGCGGTCATGACCGCAGGCCTGGTGATGGTGCCGACTGCGCCGACGGCCCGGGCCGATCCGCCGTTCCGGCTCGCCGATTACGTCACCGACAACGCAAACGCATTGAGCGGTAGCGGCCTGTCCAACGTGCAGAGCGCCGTGCAGGACCTCTACAACTCCCGCCAGGTCCGACTGTGGGTCGTCTACGTCGACTCGTTCTCCGGCCAGGCCGCTGAGACGTGGGCCCGAAACACCCGGCAGATGAGCGACTTACAGGACGAGGACGCCATTCTTGCCGTCGCCACCACCGACCGCGCCTACGCGCTACTGGTGCCCACATCGGCGACGGGCGGGGTGGACGTTGACACCATGCGCCGCAACGACGTCGAGCCCGCGTTGCGCCGCGGCGACTGGGCAGGCGCAGCGGTGGCCGCAGCCAACGGCCTGGACCGGCCCGCGTCGTCGTCGTCCTCGGGCGGGCTCAACTGGGTGGGCACCTTGGTCATCCTGGCCATCATCGCCATCGCGGTGCTGGTGCTGCTGCTGTGGAGGCGGCACCGCAAGCGCAAGCGCCGTGAGGCCGAGTTCGCCGCGGCGCAACGGGTGAACCCCGCCGACCCCAACGCGCTGGCGGCGGTCTCCCTCGAGGCGCTCGACGACCTGTCCCGCTCGACCGTCGTCGAGGTGGACAACGCGGTACGCACCAGCGAGAACGAATTGGCGCTTGCGGTAGAGGAATTCGGCGAGAAGGACACCGCACCGTTCACCGCGGCGGTGGCTGACGCCAAGACGGCACTGGCCCAGGCGTTCAACGTTCGCCAGATCCTCGACGACGCCGTGCCGGAGACTCCGCAGCAGCGGCGCGACCTGCTGACTCGGGTGATCGTCGCGGCAGCACGGGCCGACCAGGCACTCGACGCGCAGCGTGCCGCCTTCGGGCAACTGCGTGATCTCCTCATCAACGCCCCGAGCCGGCTCGACACGCTGACTCAGCAGATGGTGGATCTGACCGCACGTCTCGAACCAGCGCAGCAGACCATGACCGGGCTGCATGCGCAGTTCGCCGACACGGCGCTGACCGCGGTGGCGGGGAACGTCGAAACCGCCAAGCAGCGGCTGTCGTTCGCGGATCAGAACATCACCAACGGGCGCACGCTGGTGTCGCGGCCGTCCGACCGGCAGGGCGGGCTGGTGGACGCCATCCGCGCCGCGGAGTCCGCGCTGGGTCAGGCCCGCACCTTGCTGGACGCCGTCGACAGCGCGTCCACCGATATCAACCGCGCCGTCGCCGGTCTTCCTGCGGCGATCGCCGACATTCAGGCTGGCATCAACCAGGCCGCCGGGCAGCTCGCGCAGGGCAACGTCCCGCACGCAACGGAACTCGGTGCGGCCAGGGACGCTGCCGCGACGGCGGTGTCGAACGCCCAGAGCACCGGCAGTGCCGATCCGCTTGGCGCGTTCACCCAGCTCGCTCAGGCCGACGCCGAACTCGACCGGCTGCTGGCCAGCATCAGCGAGGAGCGGGAGGCCACCGAGCGGTTGACCCGCGCATTCGACCAGGCCCTGTTCACCGGCCAGTCGCGGGTGCGGTCGGTGTCGGACTACATCGACACCCGCCGCGGGACCATCGGCCCCGAGGCCCGCACCCGCCTTGCCGAGGCCGTTCGCCAGCTCGAGGCGGCACAGGCCAAGCGGACCACCAACCTGTCGGAGGCCATCGCGCACGCCAACGGCGCATCGATGCTGGCCTCCCAGGCGCAGACCATGGCCAATGCGGACGTCGCCAATGCGCAGCGCTCCTTCACCGGTGGCGGCTACGGCGGAGGTGGCGGCGGCAACATGGGCGCGGTACTCGGCGGCATCATCATCGGCAACATCCTGTCCGGGGCGTTGCGCGGCGGCATCGGTGGCAGCGTGGGCGGCGGTGGCTGGAGTTCGACGACGTTCGGCGGCTCGGGCGGTGGCGGTGGCGGTGGACTGAGTGGCGGCGGGGGCCGGTTCTAGCTCAAGGGTCCTGTCCCTCCGCCGAGCGCGCGTGTTTGCGGGCGACACGCCGAGCGCAGCCTCAACTCTGCGCGCGCTCACGCCGCGTTCGAGCGGTCCAACTCAGTCCTGATCATCCGGACCGTCTCATCGGGACGTCGCCTGACGTCGTCGGACACGATGGACATGACCTCCCACCGGACGGCGCGCAGCGCAGCGCGCTTCAACCGGTCCCGCCGGAAGGCGACAGGATCGCTGTGCCAGTCGAATCCGTCGTACTCGACGGCGACCTTCTGGTCCGGCCATGCGAAGTCCAGGCGCCACAGCCGGCCGTCGGCGTCGGCCACTTCGTGCTGTAGCAGGGGGTCAGGCAAGCCGCCGTCGAACATCATCAGGCGTGCTTCGCTCTCCATGGGCGATTCGGCGAGCGGGTCAGCGAGCGGGATCAACTCGCGGACGTGCACGATGCCGCGGCGTCCGAACTGCTCGACGGCGGCCATGTGCAGCCCTTGACGGTCGCACCTTTCACTGCGTAGCGCGGCGTCCAAGGTGGCCAGCGCACGCGGCCGCCGAAGGCTCCGCGCGACCTCGACGGCAGTCCACGCAGGCGAGGTGGCTCGCCTCCCGTCGACCATTACGAGCGGCGCTCCATCGCGGCGGTGAACCTTCAGCCCATCGGAGTCACGCAACAGATGCCGGGGCGGCGTGAGGACGTGAAGGTCGTCGCCGCCCTCGGTATCGAAGCCGTAGGCCGCCGCCGCGGTACCGAGGCAAATGGCGACCGGCGTGCCCGCGCGCAGGTCGAGGCCACGCAATCGGGTCAGCACATCGGGCTCGCCATCGGTGTAGACGCCGGTCCACACCTTGACCAGTTCGCCGCGGTCGATGCGACCATCGAGTTGACCTCTGCCCAACACCCGCAGCAGTTGTCCCGAGGTCGCTACCCCACCGTGTGCATCGAGCACTTCTCGCACAGCATCATTCACGCGTCAGACGTTCGACCAGCCGAAGCGTCCGCGACAGAGTCCTATAGAAATCTGTGGACAGAGCAACGTCTGTGGACAACTCCACCCACCGCGAGCGCGCGCAGAGTCGAGTCGCTAGATGGCGTGTCGCCCGCAAACACGCGCGCTCGCCGAAGAGGAGCTAGGAACCCGTGAGTCGGACCGCCAGGTAGTCGGACACCGCGTCGATCGCGACCCGTTCCTGAGTCATCGCGTCGCGCTCGCGGATGGTGACCGCGTGATCGTCGAGCGACTCGAAGTCCAGCGTGACGCAGAACGGCGTGCCGATCTCGTCCTGCCTGCGGTAGCGGCGGCCGATCGCGCCTGCGTCGTCGAACTCGACGTTCCACGACTTGCGCAGTTCGGCAGCGAGGTCGCGGGCCTTGGGCGACAGATCGGCGTGCCGGGACAGCGGCAGCACCGCGGCCTTCACCGGGGCCAGCCGCGGGTCAAGCCGCAGCACCGTGCGCTTGTCCACGCCGCCCTTGGCGTTGGGGGCCTCGTCCTCGGTGTACGCATCGACCAGGAACGCCATCAGCGAGCGGGTCAGCCCGGCCGCCGGCTCGATCACGTACGGCACGTAGCGGGTGTCGGTGGGCTGGTCGTAGAACGACAGGTCGACACCGGAATGCTTTGAATGCGTTGACAAGTCGAAGTCGGTGCGGTTGGCAACGCCCTCCAGCTCACCCCACGGGTTGCCCTGGAAGCCGAACTTGTACTCGATGTCGACCGTGCGGGTGCTGTAGTGCGACAGCTTGTCCTTGGGATGCTCGAACAGCCGCAGGTTCTCCGGGTCGATGCCAAGGTCGATGTACCACTGCAGGCGGGTGTCGATCCAGTACTGGTGCCACTCGGCGGCCGTCGCCGGCTCGACGAAGAACTCCATCTCCATCTGCTCGAACTCGCGGGTGCGGAAGATGAAGTTGCCTGGGGTGATCTCGTTGCGGAAGCTCTTGCCGATCTGCCCGATGCCGAACGGCGGCTTGCGGCGCGACGTCGTCACCACGTTGGCGAAGTTGACGAAGATGCCCTGTGCGGTCTCCGGCCGCAGGTAGTGCATCCCCTCCTCGGTCTCGATCGGACCGAGGTGGGTCTTGAGCATCATGTTGAAGTCGCGCGGTTCGGTCCACTGACCGGGGTCACCGGTCTCGGGGTCGCGGATGTCGGCCAGGCCGTTTGGCGGCGGGTGGCCGTGCTTGGCCTCGTAAGCCTCGATGAGATGGTCGGCGCGGTACCGCTTGTGAGTGATCAGCGACTCGACCAGCGGGTCGTTGAACACCTCGACGTGGCCGGAGGCCACCCAGACCTCGCGCGGCAGGATGATCGCGCTGTCCAGGCCGACGACGTCATCGCGGCCGGTGATGACCGACCGCCACCACTGTCGCTTGATGTTCTCCTTGAGCTCGACGCCGAGCGGGCCATAGTCCCACGCCGACCTCGTGCCCCCGTAGATCTCGCCGGACTGATAGACCAAACCACGGCGTTTCGCCAGGTTCGCGACCGTATCGATGATGGACGCCACGGGGCAACAGCGTAGCCAGGTCGCCGACCGGCGTTTACCACCGCGTTGACATGCACGACCATGCATGTAATCTGAACAGCATAATGAAAACGATTTCCAGTACGGCTGGCGCCGCCGGGGTCGAGGACCACCTGCACCACTGCCCGCCCGCCCAACTTCCCCCGCGCGAGGTGCTCGACACCGCAGGTGATCTGCTGCGGGCCCTGGCCGCGCCGGTCCGCATCGCCATCGTGCTCCAACTGCACGAGGCGTCGTGTTGCGTCCACGAACTCGTCGACGCGCTCGCCGTGCCGCAGCCCCTGGTGAGCCAGCATCTGCGCATTCTGAAGGCGGCAGGCGTGGTGGCCGGCGAACGCGCGGGCCGAGAGGTGTACTACCGCCTCGTCGATCACCACCTGTGCGAGATCGTGCTGGCCGCAGTGGCTCACGCCGGCGAGTACACGAAGGAGGGCCCCCGGTGAGCGGTACCGCTCCTGCCGTTCGGTCGACCCGGCAGCGGGCGGCCATCTCCGCGCTGCTGGAGAAGCGCGACGAGTTCCGGTCGGCCCAGGAACTGCACGACGAACTGCGCCGCCGCGGCGATGGCATAGGCCTGACCACGGTGTATCGCACGTTGCAGTCGATGGCCGCCGCGGGACTGCTCGACACGCTGCGCACCGACACCGGCGAGTCGCTATACCGCCGCTGCTCTGACCACCATCACCACCACCTGGTGTGCCGTACGTGCGGAACGACGGTCGAGGTGCAGGGCGGTCAGGTCGAGAAGTGGACCGCCGAGATCGCCACCTCGCACGGCTTCTCCGACGTCAGCCACACCATCGAGATCTTCGGCCTGTGCGCGGAGTGCACCAATGCGGAGACGTCAGGCGATTAGCGCCGCGCGGACGTCGGCGCCGGTGGACAACACCATGAGGATCAACGTGCGCAACGCGTCGTCGGTCAGCCCTGCCGCTGGAAAGTTGTAGCGCAGCAGCACATCGGCCACCTTCTTGGCGGTGGACCGGCGTGCCGTGGACTTGGCGGACGAGCCGTTGGCGGAGGTATCGACCAGCTTGGGGACGAGTGTCACCGTGCCAAGCATCGTCTTGGTGGCGTGATCGCTGACCAGTTCACGGGTCTTGTTCGTCAGCGGCAGATCCCACGCCAGCGGCTGGGTGAGCGACACCATCTCAAGGCCCTCGGCGATCGTCACGACCCGCAGCGAGGCCACGATGCCGTCCACGGTCACCGTGAGCGCGCCGTCGGATTCCTCGACGACGGTCATCACCTCGTCGAGTGCCGACGTCAACTGCTGCAGGAGGGTCGGCATCATTCGGCCCTGCCGAAGCGTCGGTTGCGGTTCACATACTCCATGCACGCCTCCCAGAGGTCGCGGCGATCGTAGTCGGGCCACAGCTTTTCCTGGAAGACGAACTCGGCATACGCTGCCTGCCACAGCAGGAAGTTGCTCGCCCGCCGCTCCCCCGACGTCCGGATGAACAGGTCGACGTCCGGGATGTCCGCCCGGTGCAGGTGCTTGGCGAAGGTGGCCTCGGAGATCCGGCCAGGGCTGACCTTTCCGTCCACGGCTTCCTGCGCGAGTTCCCTTGCCGCCTCGACGATCTCGGTGCGGCCGCCATAGTTCACGCAGTAGTTGATCGTGATGACGTCGTTGCCCACCGTCATCTGTTCGGCGATGTCGAACTCCTTGATCACGCTGCGCCACATCCGCGGTCGGGAGCCGACCCAGCGCATCCGCACGCCCATCGCGTTGAGGTTCTCCCTGCGACGTCGCACCACCTCGCGGTTGAACCCCATCAGGAAGCGCACCTCCTCGGCGCTGCGCTTCCAGTTCTCCGTCGAGAAGGCATACACGGTGAGGTGCTTGATGCCGATTTCGATGGCGCCGCAGGTGATGTCGATGAGCACGGCCTCGCCCATCTTGTGCCCCTCGGTTCGGCCGAGCCCGCGCTGAGTGGCCCACCGACCGTTGCCGTCCATCACGACCGCGACGTGGTTGGGCACCTGGCCCTCGGGGATCAGTGGTGCCGATTCCTTCGACGTGTGCTGCGGAGGGCGCGAGAAGGGACCGTTGGTCTTGGGCGGAAGATCGGGGAAGATCACCGGCCAGGTGGACTTGTCCGGGAACGTCGGATAGTCGTCAGGCGCCGGGGGCAGCTGTGGGTAGGTAACCTTGCCCCTCTTCAATGCCATGGGCAATATCCTGCCCGAACAGGGCCGCCCGTCGGTCGGCGACCGTGGTATCGATCCGATAGACCCGTTCGACCAGCGGCAACGTCCGCATCTGCCGTTCGAGGTGCCACTGCAGGTGCGCAGCCACCAGCCCGCTGGCCTGGCTGCGGTGGGATGGCGAGGACGCCTCGGCCGCCTCCCAGTCGCCGTCGTGCAGCGCGGCCATCAGGTCCATCACACCCTGCGGCGGCGTGACCGACCCCGACGGGCGGCAGTGCACGCACACGCTGCCGCCTGCGCCGACGTGGAACGCGCGGTGCGGGCCTGGCGTCGCGCAGCGGGCGCATTCGATGAGCGCCGGTGCCCATCCCGCGATGCCCATGGCTCGCAGCAGGTAGGCGTCCAGCACCAACTCCCGTGGCCGATTGCCATCGGCCACCGCTCGCAGCGCAGCGACGGTCAGCCGGTGCAAATCAGGCACCGGGGCGTGCTCCTCGCCTGCCAGCCGCTCGGCGGTCTCCAGCACGGCGCATCCGCAGGTGTAGCGGCCGTAGTCACTGACGATGTCGCTGGCGAACGCGTCGATGGCCTGCACCTGGGTCACGATGTCGAGGTTCCGGCCGGGATGCAGTTGCACGTCGATGTGCGCGAACGGCTCCAGCCGGGCACCGAACTTGCTGCGGGTGCGGCGAACTCCCTTGGCCACGGCACGGACCAGACCGTGCTCGCGGGTGAGCAGGGTCACGATCCGGTCGGCCTCGCCGAGCTTGTGCTGGCGCAGCACCACCGCCCGATCCCGGTACAACCGCATTGCCACAGTCTCCCATTGCGGGGCGACAACGTCGGTGAGGCTTACCAGTCCGAGTCGGATCTATATCCTCGGTGCCAACATGGCTGAGTTTTCCCCCACCACCCCGCCCAAGTTTTCCCCCACCACCCCGCCCAAACCCCGCTCCGACCGGTTCCCCACCCTGACCCAACAGCTGTACCAACTCGCCAGCAGCAGAGTCACATCCGAAGAACTGGTCCAACGGTCGCTGCGCGCCATCACCGCCAGCCAATCCACGCTGAACGCATTCCGGGTGGTCATGACCGACCAGGCCCTTGCCGACGCTCGGGAAGCGGATCGCAAGCGGGCTGCAGGGCAATACCTTCCGTTGCTCGGCATCCCGATCGCCGTGAAGGACGACGTGGACGTCGCGGGGACGCCGACCAGATTCGGCACGTCGGGCCCCGTACCGGACGCCACCGCCGACGCCGAGGTGGTGCGCCGGTTGCGTGCCGCGGGGGCGATCATCGTGGGCAAGACGAACACCTGCGAACTCGGTCAATGGCCGTTCACCAGCGGCCCTGCCTTCGGGCACACGCGCAACCCGTGGTCGCGCGACCACACGCCGGGCGGGTCGTCGGGCGGCAGCGCCGCAGCGGTGGCTGCGGGTCTGGTCACCGCGGCGATCGGCTCCGACGGCGCGGGCAGCGTCCGCGTCCCGGCGGCCTGGACGCACCTCGTCGGCATCAAACCGCAGCGCGGCCGCATCTCGACGTGGCCGCTGCCGGAGGCATTCAACGGCATCACCGTCAACGGCGTGCTCGCCCGCACCGTCGCCGACGCGGCGCTGGTGCTCGACGCCGCGTCGGGCAACGTCGACGGGGATCTGCACAAACCACCACCGGTGCGGGTGGCGGAGTACCTGGGCAAGGCGCCGGGTCCGCTCACCGTGGCGATGTCGACGAAGTTCCCGTTCAACGGCTTCAAGGCCAAGCTGCATCCCGAGATCCGGGCGGCCATGGAGGTGATCGCGGGCCAACTCGTGGACCTCGGCCACACCGTCCGGCCCGCCGACCCCGACTACGGGGTGCAGATGTCGTGGAACTTCCTGTCCCGGTCCACCTCCGGGCTGCTGGATTGGGCGGATCGCCTGGGTCCCACCGTCGCGCTGGAAGAGCGCACCAAGAGCAATATGTTCGTCGGCCGGCTGCTCTCGGAGCAGGCGCTGCGCAAGGCCAGAGCCCAGGAGGCGGCCACCCAACGGCGCATCGGATGGATCTTCAACCTGGCCGACGTCGTGCTGGCCCCGACCACGGCACTTCCGCCGCCCGGCATCCATGACTTCGACCGGCGGGGCGGCCTGTCCACCGATCGCGCGATGATTCGCGCGTGTCCGGTGACCTGGCCGTGGAATCTGCTGGGCTGGCCCTCGATCAACGTCCCTGCGGGGTTCACCTCCGACGGGCTGCCGATCGGCGTGCAACTGATGGGACCCGCCGACAGCGAGCCGATGCTCGTCTCGCTGGCGGCCGAACTCGAGGCGCTGGGCAACTGGTCGAATGCCCAGCCCGACGTGTGGTGGGACGAGCCCGGCCCCGAGTAGCCGCTGTTTGCACGCCGAGTCGTCGCGCACTCGCGTAATGTCCACCACCGTGAAGATCAGCGATGCCGCCCGGTCATGCGCGCGGGCACTGCCCGTACTCGCGGTGGTCGGCGGCGCCGTCATCGCGATGCCGTCAGCCCATGCCGACAACAAGCGGCTCAACGACGGCGTGGTCGCCAACGTCTACACCGTTCAGCATCAGCACGGCTGCACCAACAACGTGGTGATCAACCCGCAGTTGCGGTTGGCCGCGGAGTGGCAGGCCAACGACGTGCTCAACAACCGCGCGCTCGACGGTGACATCGGCTCCGACGGCACGAATGTCCAGGACCGCGCCAATGCCGCGGGATACAAGGGCATCGCCTCCGAGACGGTGGCGATCAACCCGGCGCTGGCGATCAACGGCGTCGAGATCATGAACCAGTGGTACTACCGGCCCGACTACATGGCGATCATGTCCAACTGCGCCAACATCCAGATGGGCGTGTGGTCGGTGAACAGCCTGGACCGCTCGGTCGTCGTCGCGGTGTACGGCCAGCCCAGCTGACTCAGAACCCCAGTCGGCCAAGCTGTTTGGGGTCGCGCTGCCAGTTCTTCGCGATCTTGACGCGCAGCTCGAGGTACACCTTGGTGCCGAGCAGCTTCTCGATCTGAGTACGCGCAGCGGTGCCAACCTCGCGTAGCCGGGCGCCGCCCTTGCCGATCACGATGCCCTTCTGACTGTCCCGTTCGACGTACAGGATCGCGCGCACGTCGATGAGTTCGCCTTGTTCTTCCGTGCGGCCCTCGCGCTCGCTGATCTCGTCGATGACGACGGCCAGTGAGTGCGGAAGCTCGTCGTGCACACCTTCCAGCGCGGCCTCGCGGATCAGCTCGGCCATCAGCACTTCCTCCGGCTCGTCGGTGAGCTCACCGTCGGGGTAGAACGCCGGTCCCGGTTCCAGTTGTCCGACCAGCACGTCGATGAGCACGTCGACCTGCTCGCCCGTGGTGGCCGAGACAGGCACGATCTCGCACTGGCCACCGGTCAGTTCGTTGACGGCGAGCAGTTGGGCTGCGACCTTCTCCTTGGACACCTTGTCGGTCTTGGTCACGATCACGATCAACGTGGTTCTCGGCGCGACGGCGCGGATCTGGTCATAGATCCACCGGTCTCCCGGTCCGATCGTCTCGTCGGCGGGGATGCACAGGCCGATGACGTCGACCTCGGAGTAGGTGCCCTTCACCAGCTCGTTCAGCCGCTGACCCAGAAGCGTGCGCGGCCGGTGCAGACCTGGGGTGTCGACGAGGACGATCTGAAAGTCCTCGCGGTGCACGATGCCGCGGATGGTGTGGCGGGTGGTCTGCGGGCGGTTGGACGTGATCGCTACCTTGGTGCCCACCAGCGCGTTCGTCAGCGTCGACTTGCCGGTGTTGGGCCGCCCGACGAAACACACGAAACCGGAACGGAACTCGCTCATGTGGGGTTCCCCGCACGATCCGTGACGATGACGACGGCGTCGGCTGACAACTCGTGTACCGCGGCAACGCCTGCGTCGTCGGCCGAGCCGCCGACAAGTACCGCCGCTTCGAGGCCGGACGCTCCGCTCGACACCGCGGCGGCGACGGCAGCCTGAAGTGCGGTCAGCGACAACGCGTTCAGCGTGACGGGCGCGCCGGCGTAGGTCCGGCCGTCGGCGTCGCGCACCGCTGCCCCGTTACCCGCCTCCGCGCGTGCCATCGCACCACGCGCGAGTACCACCAGCTTGGCGTCCTCGGCATCAAGATCGTTCGGGCTCATGCCCTTTCCTCCTCCGGCTCGGTCGGTTGGACGAGCACGGTGCCGATGCGCACCCGGCCACGATGGTCCTGGCCGCCCTCGGCACGCAGCCGCAGCGAGTCCCAGGTCACCTCGGCGCCCGGCAGCGGCACCCGGCCCAGCTCGTGGGCGAGCAGCCCGCCGACGGTGTCCACGTCGAGGTCCTCGTCGACCTCGAGGTCATACAGTTCGGCGAGGTCCTCCAGTGGCAGCCGGGCAGACACGCGGTAGTTGCGGTCACCCAGTTCCTCGACGGGGGCGACCTCGTCGGTGTCGTACTCGTCGGCGATCTCGCCGACGATCTCCTCCAACACGTCCTCGATGGTGACCAGGCCGGCGATCGCGCCGTATTCGTCGACCAGCAGCGCCATGTGGTTTCGGTCGCGTTGCATCTCGCGCAGCAGCGCGTCGAGCGGCTTGGAGTCGGGCACGAACACCGCGGGGCGCATCACCTCGGTGGCCTTGGTGTCACGGCCACCGTTGGTCGAGTAGTACGTCTGCTGAACGAGATCCTTGAGATAGACGACGCCGACGACGTCATCGACGTTCTCACCGATCACCGGTATGCGCGAGTGCCCGCTACGCACGGCCAGCGACGTGGCCTGGCCCGCAGTCTTGTCGGACTCGATCCACACCATCTCGGTGCGAGGCACCATGACCTCACGTGCCGGGGTGTCGCCGAGTTCGAAGACCGACTGGATCATCCGTCGCTCGTCGTCGGCGACCACGCCACGTTGCTGCGCGAGGTCGACCACCTCACGAAGTTCGATTTCGGAGGCGAACGGGCCGTTGCGGAAACCGCGGCCCGGCGTGAGCGCGTTGCCCATCAGCACCAGCAGGCGGCTCAGCGGTGTGAGTAGTAGCGAGATCGCTTGCAGCGGAAGGGCGGCGATCAGCGCGATGGAGTAGGCGTGCTGGCGGCCGAGGGTGCGCGGGCCGACCCCGATGGCCACGAAGCTGACCACCACCATGATGCCGGCGGCGGCCAACAAACCCCACGTCATCCCGAGGCCTTCGTACAGGTAGGCCACCAGCATCACGGTTGCCGCCGTCTCGCACGTGATGCGCAGCAGGACAACAAGATTGATGTAGCGCGGCCGGTCGGCGATGATGCTGGCCAGTCGAGCCGCGCCTGGGCGATCGTCGCGCACCAACTCGTCGACCCTGGCGATGGAGACGGTGCTGACGGCGGCGTCGATCGCGGCGAACAGACCACCGAGCCCGATGAGCGCGAGAGCGCCTATGAGTGAAGCGATTCCGGTCACGGGTGGTCGAAGAATCGGGATTCGTCGAGCAGGCGCCGGTCCCGTTCGGTCTGGCGCTCCTGGTGGTATGCCGCGACCTGATCGGCCACCCACTGTTCGAGCAGCTGGCCTTGCAGGGCGAACATCTCCTTCTCCTCGTCCGGCTCGGCGTGGTCGTAGCCGAGCAGGTGCAGCACGCCGTGCACGGTCAGCAGCGCAAGCTCGTGACCGAGCGAATGTCCTGCCTTCTCAGCCTGTTTGGCCGCGAACTCCGGGCACAGCACGATGTCGCCGAGCATTGCCGGACCCGGATCGGGCGCATCGGGGCGGCCACCCGGTTCGAGCTCGTCCATCGGGAAGCTCATCACGTCGGTGGGTCCCGGCAGATCCATCCATCGCATGTGCAGGTCGGCCATGGCCGAGGTGTCGAGCAGCACCATCGACAGTTCGGCGGCCGGGTTCACGTCCATCTTCTCGATGACGAACTTTGCGACGCTGATGAGTTCGGTCTCTGAGACGTCGACGCCCGACTCGTTGGATACCTCGATGCTCATGCGGCGGTCACCGCGCACGTGAGGAGCAAGATATTCACCGGCGGGGCCGGCCGGGGCCGGCCCGGCGCTGCGAGCGGTTCAACGACACGGGTTCCTCGGCTCTGGCGTAGGCGTCGACGATCTCGGACACCAGGCGGTGGCGCACCACGTCGGAGCTGGTGAGCTCGGAGACGTAGATGTCGTCGATGCCGTCGAGGACCTCGACCGCCGCCCGCAGGCCCGACCTGGCGCCTCCTTGCAGATCGACCTGTGTGACGTCACCGGTGACGACGATCTTCGACCCAAATCCCAAGCGGGTCAAGAACATCTTCATCTGCTCGGCGGTGGTGTTCTGCGCCTCGTCGAGGATGATGAACGCATCATTGAGCGTCCGGCCCCGCATGAAAGCCAGCGGCGCGACCTCGATCACCCCGGCGGTCATGAGCTTCGGGATCAGCTCGGAATCCATCATGTCGTGCAGCGCGTCGTAGAGCGGGCGCAGGTAGGGGTCGATCTTCTCGTAGAGCGTGCCCGGCAGAAAGCCAAGGCGCTCACCGGCTTCCACGGCCGGGCGGGTGAGGATGATGCGGGAGACCTGCTTGGACTGCAGGGCCTTGACCGCCTTGGCCATGGCCAGATACGTCTTGCCCGTGCCCGCAGGGCCGATGCCGAACACGATGGTGTGCGCGTCGATGGCGTCGACGTAGCGCTTCTGGTTCAGCGTCTTGGGGCGGATCGTCTTGCCGCGCCGCGACAGGATGTCCAGCGTCAGCACCTCGGCGGGCGACTCTTCGTCGGTGCCGGTCAGCATGGCGACGCTGTGGCGCACGGCCTCGGGGGTGAGGGTCTGGCCACCGGCCGCCACGGCGATGAGCTCCGTCACCGCTCGCTCGGCAAGGGCCACGTCGGCGGGTTCGCCGGTCAGGGTGAGAGCGTTGCCGCGGACGTGGATGTCGGCGGTCAACAGTCGCTCAAGCGCCCGCAGATTCTCGTCGGCGGAACCAAGGAGGCCCACCACGAGATCGGGCGGAACATTGATGCTGCTTCGAACGGACGTGTCCGATGAGGCAGCGCTCGTCTCGCGGGGTGTCACGTGGGGTTCAGTGCCTGCTTCCTGGGTTCTAACCGGGTTGTGCGTCTCGAGGGGAGTTTACCGCTGGTCACCGTCACGCCCCAATGGTTATGCCGACGGCGTCCCCGTTCAGCGGGCGCGCCGTCGCAGGTCGAGGCGATAATCGTCGGATGTGCACCGGTGTGAGCGCGAAATCGCGGCGGCAATGACCCGCGCCGTGCTGGTCTGCGGCGGGACGGGAGCAATCGGACAGGCGATCGTGCACACCCTGGTAAGTGCCGGCGACCGGGTGGCATTCAGCGGCCGCGATCGACGCCGCGGCGAAACGCTCGCGGCTGCCACCGGGGCCATCTACGTGCCCCACGACGACCACCGTGACGGCGCACCCGTCGTCGAGGAAGCCGCGCAGCACCTCGGCGTGCTGCACGGCCTCGTGCTCAACGCAGGCACCATCGTGCACGCCCGCCTCGATGACACCGCACCAGCCCAATTGGCCGACATGCTGCGGGTCAACGTCACAGTTCCTGTCACGCAGGCACAGACCGCGGCGGCGCTGATGCCCGCGGGCGGTGCGATTGTGGCCGTCGCGTCGAACGCTGGTGCGTGGGGTGAAACCGAGATCGGCGCCTACTCCGTGTCCAAGGCCGCCTTGCTGGCGGCCTGCCGCGCATTGGCGGCCGAATACGGTCGACGAGGTATTCGGGTCAACGCAGTCAACCCGGGCGACACCGAACCCGGCATGGCCCCGAGCCTCGACGCGTTCGGCGACCAGGCGTTTCCCACGCTGCCCCCGCTCGGGCGTCTCGGCCGCCCCGAAGACACCGCCAACGCGGTGGCCTTCTTGCTATCGGAGGCGGCAGGCTTCGCGACCGGTGCCGACATCCTCGTCGACGGCGGCATGCATACCGCCCTCGACGCTGGGCGATCGAAGTGACTGCGCCAACCGATCGCCACGTCCTGGTCTGCGGACCCGGCACCGACGGCACACTCATCGAGGCGCTGGGCGCGCTGGGCTGGACACCGGCCGACCCGCACGCGACGACACCGGTGGGCCTGCTGGTCATCACACCGACACCGCAGGACGGCGACGACGGAACGTGGTCAGCGGCCGCGGCCATGGACGCCACCGCCGAGGTCATCCGCGGCATCACGGAGCGCCGGGAACGCTTGCGGTCCGGTCGAGGTCTCGTCGTGGTCGCCGTTGCGACCCCACCCGGCCGGGCGGCGGTGCGATCCGCCGGCGACGGCGTCGTCGCGGCCGCGCTCGCCATGAGCGTGCAGCTGTTCGCAGTGGACTGGGCTCCCGACGGCGTCCGCTGCCTGCTCGTCGTCACAGGTGGCGACGGGGGTGAGCCGCTGGCCCGGCTCGCACACTGGCTCGCCGCCCCCGACGCACCCGCTCTCACCGGTCAGACCATCGACGTGGCCGCCGTCGACCACGCCACCCTGCGGGCACCCGGGGCGTAGACCGGCTCTCGTGAAGTCGTGACCGCTCGGAGCCGGGACAGGTGCGGGAACCGATGTGAGTGCGACGGTTGCGGGCGCCCCCCTCGATGCTGATGCGCGTCATCAAGGGCAACCGCAGGCACTGAACCTGTAGGTCAGAACGCCCAGCGCGGCGTCAGCACGCCGAGCGCGCCGAGGGCCACCGCCGCAGCGGTGGATGTCCGCAGCACGGTCGGGCCAAGGCGGATGACCGTCGCACCGGCTGCCGACAGTGCGGCGAGCTCGTCGTCGCTGATGCCACCCTCGGGGCCGACGACGAGCATCAGTGCCTCGGCGCGTTCGAGGGCGACGTCGGTCAGCGGCCGGGTCGCCGACTCGTGCAACACCAGCACCATCGCGCCATCTCCCGTCGCAGCGCCCACCTCGGCGACGAGTTCGGCTGTCGACACCAGCGAGCTGACCGCAGGCACGTACGGGCGGCGCGATTGGCGGGCGGCCGACCGCGCCACGGCACGCCACCGCTTCAACCCCTTGTCGACCTTCGCCGAGCCGTCCCAGCGGGCCACGCAGCGGTCGGACTGCCACGCGACGAACGCGTCCGCGCCCGCCTCCGTGGCCAGCTCGACCGCCAACTCGGAGCGGTCCGACTTCGGCAGCGCCTGCACGACGGTGATCTGAGGACTGGGTGGCTCGACGGTCCGGCGCGCCAGCACCCTGGCCGAAAGGCGGCCCTTCGCGGCGTCTTCGATCACGCACTGTGCGACGGTGCCCGCGCCGTCGCCGAGATCGAGTTCCTCACCGGGCCGGATCCGGCGCACGTTGGCGGCGTGGAACCCCTCGTCACCGTCGACGACGGCCAGCCCACCTACCTCGGGCAGCTCATCGACGTAGAACAGCGCGCGACTCATCGCGAGCGCCTAGCGACCGGTGAAGGTCTCACGCAACCGGTTGAACAACCCGCCGCCTGCCGCCGTCGAACGCGTCGACTTCACCTCGACCGAGTCCCTGACCCGATGCTCCTTGAGCTTGCGCAACAGTTCGGTGTCCTGAGGATCCAACCGCGACGGCACGACGACCTCGACGTGCGCGTGCAGGTTGCCGCGCACCCCGGAGCGCAGGTGCGGCATGCCGTGGCCCCGCAACGACACGACCGAACCCGGCTGCGTGCCTGCCGCGATGGTGATCTCCGTAGGCCCGTCGATGATGGCGTCGACGGACACCGAGGTGCCCAATGCGGCGTCGACCATCGGTACCGAGACGGTGCAGTGCAGGTCGTCGCCGTCACGGATGAAGATCTCGTGGGGTTGTTCGTGGACCTCGACGTACAGGTCGCCCGCGGCGCCGCCGCCGGGTCCCACCTCGCCCTGGGCCGCCAGCCGAACGCGCATGCCCTCGCCGACGCCTGCGGGGATCTTGACGCTGACCTCGCGGCGGGCCCTGACCCGGCCGTCGCCGCCACAGCGGTGGCAGGGGTCGGGGATGACCTCGCCGACGCCGCCACACACCGGACACGGCCGCGACGTCATCACCTGGCCGAGCAGCGAGCGCTGCACGCTCTGCACCTCGCCATGCCCGCCGCAGGTGTCACAGGTGACCGGGGTGCTGTTGCCGTGGGTGCCCTTGCCGATGCACACGTCGCAGAGGATCGCGGTGTCGACGGTGACCTGCTTGGTCACCCCAGTCGCACACTCGGACAGATCGACCCGCATCCGCAGCAGCGAATCCGAACCTGGCCGTACCCGTCCGATCGGCCCACGGGAGCCTGCGCCCCCGCCGAAGAACGCCTCGAACACGTCGCCGAGTCCGCCGAACCCGCCGAACCCATTGCCCGCCGACGCGCCAGCACTCTCCATCGGGTCGCCGCCGAGGTCGACGATCCGGCGCTTCTCCGGATCGCTGAGCACCTCGTAGGCGACGCTGATCTCCTTGAATCGCGCCTGCGCGCCCTCGTCGGGGTTGACGTCTGGGTGCAACTCGCGCGCCAGTCTGCGATACGCCTTCTTGAGGTCCGTATCGGTCGCGCCCTTGCTCACTCCGAGCAGGCCGTAATAATCGCGTGCCACGCCAAACCCTTCCCATGCCGCGTCACGCGGCTACTCGCACCCCTTATCGGGTGCCCAAGACTTCGCCTATGTAGAGAGCAACCGCCGCGACGTTGGCAATGGTTCCCGGATAGTCCATTCGCGTGGGACCGACCACACCCATGCCGCCGTACACCTTGCCAAGGCTGCCGTACGTCGTGCTGACCACCGACGTTCCAACCATCTGTTCGGCCTCGGTCTCGTGCCCGATTCGTACCGTGACCTTACCGGCTCCCTGCTGCGCGGCCAGCAACCGCAAGACCACCACCTGCTCCTCGAGTGCTTCGAGCACCAACCGCAGCGATCCGCCGAAGTCGGCGGTGTTGCGCGTCAGGTTGGCCGTGCCGCCCAGCAGCAGACGCTCCTCGCTGTGCTCGACCAGGGTCTCGACCAGCACCGTCGCGGCCCGGCCGACCGCGTCGCTCAGCCCGCCGCTGCCGTCGAGCTGGACGGCCAGGTCCGCAACGGCAATCGATGCGGCGGACAGCGGCTTGCCCTCCAGCGCGGAGGCGAGGCGCTCGCGAAGCTGCGACAGCTGCAGGTCGTCGACGGCGTCGCCGAGTTCGACGACGCGCTGATCGACCCGGCCGGTGTCGGTGATGACCACCAGCAGCAACCGGGCCGGGGTCAGCGCAACGACCTCGAGGTGACGCACGGTCGACGTCGACAACGTCGGGTACTGCACGATGGCGACCTGCCTGGTCAGCTGCGCGAGCAACCGCACCGCGCGCCGCAGCACGTCGTCGAGGTCGACGCCGGACTCCAGGAACGTCAGGATCGCCCGCCGCTCGGCGGAGGACAGCGGCTTCACGTCGTCGAGCCGGTCGACGAACTCGCGATAGCCCTTCTCGGTGGGTACGCGACCCGAACTGGTGTGGGGTTGGGCGATGTATCCCTCGGCCTCCAGCACCGCCATGTCATTGCGCACCGTGGCGCTCGACACCCCGAGATTGTGGCGCTCGACGAGGCTCTTGGACCCGATCGGCTCCTTGGTGGAGACGAAGTCCGCGACGATGGCGCGCAGCACCTCGAAGCGACGGTCGTCGGCACTTCCCATGATTCACCTCCCGGTTGCCCTCATTTTACGGGCACTAGCAGCGCTGACCGCGCCGGAACGGACTTCGGGTGACGAGGACAACGCGCGCGCAGGGGATTAATCTCGCTTTCATGTCGACGCCGAGGTTGCGGGTCTGCCCGTCAGCGAAGGTCCTGTCGTGATCTTCAAGGGCGTCCGCGACGGCAAACCGTATCCCGAGCACAACCTGTCCGGTCGGCAATGGGCGCAGATCCCTCCGCGGCAGATCCGGCTCGACGAGCTGGTCACCACCACCACCGTGCTGGCGCTCGACCGCCTGCTCTCGGAGGATTCGACCTTCTTCGGCGACCTGTTCCCACACGCCGTGCGGTGGCAGGGCGTGGTCTATCTGGAGGACGGGTTGCACCGGGCGGTGCGGGCCGCATTGCGCAATCGGACGGTGCTGCACGCCCGGGTTTTCGACATGGATCTGCCGCTCGCTCAGCAGGTCTAGGCCGCCTGCGCCTCGATGCGCTCGGCGTGAAAGCGCAGGAAGTACAGCGCGGTGACCGCCTGCCAGACGTAGATCGAGTACACGCTGCCGCGCTCCCAGATGCCGATCGGCAGGACGGTTAGCGATGTGTCGAAGATCAACCCGAGAAGGCATGCCAGGCCCAGCGCGCCGAGCGCAACGCCCACCGCGAGGTAGGTCCGCGACACACCTACCCGCCGAAACGCCAGCGTTCCGAGAATGACCGCCACGTTGCCGCCCGCGATCGCCAGAAACGCCCCAACCCCATGCCAATCGGGGCCGGTGCCGGACGGACCGCTGTGCCACGTGGCGACGAGGAAGTTCCCGATGCCGTTGAGCACGGCGAAGACCAGGAACACCGACGCCCTGCCTGCCTGACTCCCCCTCACCATCAGCGCCGCGCCTACCGGAAACAGGATTGCCTGAACGACGAACGCGGCGTTCATCAGAAGGGCGAGCGGTGACAGGCCGGGTGCCCCAAGCGTGCTGATGTAGTCGGTCGCGTAGCCGTACCTGGACATGGCCGAGGCGGCGACGGCCTCCGCGACGAAGTACGCGAGTGCTGAGACGACCAACGACAGGGCCCCGATCCGGAGGGTCACGCTTCCCAACGGTAGAGACCGCAGAAGGTCCCGAGTCAGTCCGCCATGGCTTCGCGCAGGTGGCGTGGCCGCATGTCGGTCCAGTTCTCCTCGACGAAGGCCAGGCAGTCGGCACGGATGCTCTCACCGAACACCACCCGCCAGCCCGCGGGTACGTCGGCGAACGTTGGCCACAGACTGTGCTGGTCCTCGTCGTTCACCAAGACGAAGAACGTCCCCGCCTCGTCATCGAATGGGTTGTTGCTCATCGAATCTCCTCGTTGATCGCGCCGATGGCGAACCGTCGGTCAGGTCGGCGCCAAGGTGGGTACCTCGTCGGTCCATACCCTGAAGCTCGTCAATGTGGCGGGACCGAAGGTGTTGCTGAGCGCGACGTCAGCGGCGTCGCGGCCACGCGCGATCAACACCCTGCCGATGCGCGGCGTGTTGTGGCGCGCGTCGAAGGTATGCCATTGCCCGTCGAGGAATACCTCGAACCAGGCAGAGAAATCCATCGGCTCGTCCGTCGGGGGCACACCGATGTCGCCGAGGTACCCGGTGCAGTAGCGCGCAGGAATGTTCATGCAGCGACAGAAGGCAACGGCAAGATGCGTGAAATCACGGCAGACGCCGATCCGCTCGTCAAAGGCTTCCAGAGCAGTCCGGGTCATGCGCGCGTGTTCATAGCCGAACGTGAGATGTCGGTGAACGTAATCGCAAATTGCCTGAACGCGGCCCCATCCCGTTGGTGTCTGTCCAAAGAGATTCCACGCCGACTCGGATAGCCGATCGGTTTCGCAGTAGCGGCTCCCGAGCAGGAAGACAAGCGTCTCCTCGGGCAGGTCCGGCACAGGAATCTGCTGCGCCTGGGGGACGATGACGTCGGGGACTCCTGTGTCGTTGACGAGCGCATCCGCCGAGACGCTCGTGCGGCCCTTTGGCGCAACGATGCGGGCGCACCAGTTGCCGAAGCCGTCACGATAGGCCGCCACCGGGACCGGCGGGTCGAACACCAGGGCGTCACGGCCGACGAGATCGGACACCCGGGTGAAATGGACGTTGAGGTTGAACATCATCGGGGTCGGCTGCGGGCAGTCGTAGATCATTTCGAAGCCGAGGTGAATTCGCATCATTTGTCTCCGATTTCCAACAGGGGTGAGGTCGCGCGTGGCCGACTCCCGTGCCCACAGGTGATGATGGAGCTGTCCATCGTGCTGACCACGTCACCACGTCACCACGGCAGCTCGGGCAAGTGGCGAAACGCCTGCCGCACACCTTCGCCCCATTCGTCGCTCAGCGCGGTGAAATAGGGGTCCCCCTCATCGAATCGCCGCCGCCCCCGCACTTCGAGGCTGTCCCGCTCGTAGCAAATCAGGTCGATCGGCATACCGACCGACAAATTGCTGCGCATGGTCGAATCGAAAGAAACCAGCACACACTTGGTGGCGTCCGCCAGAGGCGTGTCTTGCGTAAGCACTCGGTCGAGGATCGGCTTTCCGTACTTGGTTTCACCGGTCTGAAAGAAGAGCGTGTCGATCCCGGCTTCGATGAAATTGCCCTCGGCATAGATCCGGAACAGCCGGATCGGCTCGCGGCCGATCTGCCCACCGACGATGAACGAGGCATTGAAGCGGATGTTGTTCTCTTCCAGGTACCCAGCGTCACGTTTCTCGATATCGCGCATCGCGTCGGAGACCAGCCGCACGACGTCGAACATCGTCCGGGCACCCAAGAGATTGGTGGCCGCGTCGCCGTCAGAACAACGCTGCGTCAACAGGCTGATGACGGCCTGGGTTCCTGCCAGGTTTCCCGAACTCAGCAAGACGATGACGCGATTGCCGGGACGCTCGAACACCGTCATCTTGCAGAACTTGGCGAAGTTATCGACCCCGGCGTTGGTACGCGAGTCCGAGGCGAAAATCATGCCCTTGTCAAGCATTACGCCGATACAGTAGGTCACGTAATGCACCCCTGCCCCGAATTCCTTCGCGAACACCCAGCCTACGCCGCTCGATGAACGGCAACGGCTAGACATCTGGATCGGTGCCTGGCGTTCGACGGTGATTCGCGCGTTGTCTCAGTCGAGGCTGAACAGACAGACGTTCACATGTTTACTGGCCGATAACCTACGGGACCGTAGGTTGAGTTGGCGTCGACTTGAAGCTTGGGAAGCGGACTTCATGACGTTGCGCCAAGGCGCCCGAACACCATTGGGTGGAGACGGGTTCGCGTGAGCGAGATGAAGTATCTCGATCTGCACGGCGACCGGGTTGCCTATCGGGAGGCGGGAAGTTTCGGCGACCTGGCGGTCGGTCCTGCCGCACTTGTTGAAGAGATACCGGGTGGTGACGCCGGATCTGCTCGGACACGGTGAATCCGCCAAGCCGTGCGGTGATTATTCGCTGGGAGCGTTCGCGGCATGGCTGCGTGATCTGCTCGATGAGCTCGGCATCACGCGGGCGACGGTGATCGGTCGGTCGCTTGGTGGCGGTGTGGCGATGCAGTTCACCTATCAGCATCGTGATTACTGCCAGCGACTGGTTCTCGTCAGCAGCGGCGGCCTTGGCCCCGACCTGAGCTGGATATTGAGGATCCTGTCGGCGCCCGTAGCGGAGCTGATCCTGCTGGTGGTCGCGCCGCCACCGGTGCTCAACATCGGCAACAGGCTTGGGTCGTGGCTCATTCGGCTGGCATCCATTCACTACGCGCCGGCGAGATGTGGAACGCCTACTCGTCACTGGCAGACGGCCGCTCACGACGTACCCGCTGCGGGCGAATCGTTCGAACACCGTTTTGGGCCAACTGCGTTGCGGTGGAGGACGACGCGTGGTCAGACATCAAGGACCCGTTCTAATCGCCGGCTGGATCACCGGCGGACGTTGCGCCCGTCGCCAGGTCAGCGAGGCGAGGGTGCAGACGGGAGCCTGGTCGGGCCGCTACAGCCCAGATCAGGACTTGGCCACCACGTGACGGGTGCGGTCGTCGCGGACCGGAACGCCGTTGGGCCCACCCACACCTTGGGAGTACAACCCGACCGAGTACGCCACGGCCTTGCCGTTGATCTCCAGTGCAGTGCGATCGATGTGGTCGATGGTGTCGGTCTTCTGGTGGTAGTTCGGGTCGTACGGCGCTCCTGCCGTTCCGCCCCACAACTTGGCCTCTTCGGCAGTCATGTCGGACACCGCGCCGGTGAACACTCCGCCGGCGGGAATGCCCGCCCTGGTGAACCCTTCGTAGTCGGAGCTACCCGAGAAGGGAACGTCCTGTGGCGTCTTCCCCGCATTCCTGAGGTAGGCCGCCAAGGCACGTTCGATGCCAGCCGACCCCTCCGGCACCCGGGGCGGGTTCTGGTCACGGTCCAGTGGCGCCGACTGGTCGCCGTCGTAGGTGAAGTAGCCCGGATTCGGCGAGGCGATCATGTCGTAGTTCAGGTAGAGGGCGATGTCCTTCAGCGCCTCGACGTCAAGCGATTGGACGTAGTCCCCCGAGCCGAGCAGGCCGAGTTCTTCGGCACCCCAGAACCCGAACCGGACCATGTTCTTGACGTCCGGCGAACTCCCCAGCTGCACGGCGGTTTCCAGCACCGCCGCCACGCCGGAGCCGTCGTCGTTGATACCCGGCCCGGCGGGCACGCTGTCCAGGTGTCCACCGACGACCACGACGTCGTGGGGTGACCCGGTCTTGGTTTGGGCGATGACGTTGCGGGTCTTCACCGTTTTGATCCCGGCGTTGAGCTTGATCGTGGTGTCGCCTGGCCGGGCGCGTAGCCGCGCGCCGTCGGCCTTGCTGACGCTGAGGACCGGGATCTTGACATCGGTGCCCGGGCCGAGCGTGCCGAGCGACTGCTTGCCATCGCTGTTGTTCGCGACGATCAGGGCGACCGCACCGCGTTCGGCAGCGGCAGTCTGCTTGTCCGCGAACGGGCATTTGCCGCGATCCACCAGCACCACCGCGCCAGCGACGGGCAACCCGTCGTAGTCGGCCGCGGTGCAGCCAGGGGTGTCCTCGACGCGCGCCGGCACCAGCGGTCCCCGCACACCGTCCGGCGGGGTACCCACGGTGTACTCGAGCGGCTTCGAGTCGACGATCGTGCCGCCGACGGTGAGGG
Source organism: Mycobacterium sp. AZCC_0083 (assembly GCF_014202335.1). Lineage (GTDB taxonomy): Bacteria > Actinomycetota > Actinomycetes > Mycobacteriales > Mycobacteriaceae > Mycobacterium. Next base: position 212,984 of record NZ_JACHGP010000007.1, read on the forward strand.
TCGGTGGGTCCGCGAACGGCAACCGCAGTTCGAATTCGGGGATCTGGACGTCAAAGCCCTTGGACCGCAACGTATCAGCGATGTAGTCGACGCTCGCCTCGTAACCGGGCGTACCGGCGGCCCGGTTCCCGCCGTTGGCGTCGGCGATCTGCTGCAACTTGGTCAGGTGTGCCATCACCGCGTCGGTGGACACTCGCTGCTCCAACGTTCCCGCGAAACCCGACGCCTGCGACGTTGGCGTGCTGGGTTCGGCAGGCTGGGTCTCGCGACCACAGCCGTTAAGCATTGCCAGAGTGATCACGGCAGCAAGCGATACGGCGATTGCCTTCGATGTTCTCCCCACCGGCCCACGTTAGCGCGTCCGCGTGCGGTGCCGTTCACGTCGACGGGTGGACTGTGTCGACCCGGAGCCTAGGCTCGTTTCATGTCGCCGAACTTGTTGAGGGCAGCCGCCGCACTGGCGATGGTTGCGGCCCTGAGCTCGTGCGGTTCAACCAGCCACGACGAACATGCCGGTCACCACCCGGCCTCTGCCTCGCAATCAGCCGACCACAATGCCGCCGATGTTGCCTTCGCCAAAGGCATGCTTCCGCATCACCGGCAAGCCGTCGACATGGCGGCGATGGTGCCGTCCAGGACCACGAACCCCGACGTGCGCATGATGGCCACGCACATCTCGTGGGATCAGCAGGCCGAGATTCTGACGATGACGGGAATGCTCGCGCAGTGGGGTGAGCCCGTTGCGACCGACCATCCCGTTACGACCGACCACGACGAACACGGCGGTATGACGATGCCCGGCATGCCAGGCATGGTCGACGGCGTCATGCCCGGCATGGTCGACGACGCGACGATGACTCAGCTCAAGTCATTGACCGGGCCTGCCTTCGACGAGCTGTGGCTCACGTCGATGATCGACCACCACCAGGGCGCGGTGACCATGGCCCACACCGAGATCGCCGATGGTCAGAATCCGGACGCCAAGAAACTGGCGGAGATGATCATCACCGCTCAGCAGAGAGAGATCGCCCAGATGAACAATCTGGTGAGCGCCACGGAGTGACGCGCCAAGGGTTTCACCTGAAGAACCTGTTGGCCGACGGGCTGTGCATCAGCACGAGCCCGCCGACGACGGCAACGACGTGTATCGCCCGCAATGCCACCACCGCCAAGGTGGGCCCGTCGGCCGCCGCCAGGAAGGTCGCGGGCTCACCGCCCGCGACCAACCACGAAATGGGTTCCGCGAGCAGGGAAGCCATCCCGACGACGCCCAGGAGCACCGTCAATGCGAGCCGCACCCAGCGTTCGCCCTTGCGCAGCCGCACGATCAACAGAGTGACGAGTACGTAGACGACCGCGCGAATTGAAAGTTGCACGGCCACGCCGTAATCCGGGTTGGTCATCGCGTTGAGTAGTGCCTCGAGCACTCCGCATGCCACGGCCGCCAGCCAGCACCACACCGACCAACGCACGGACTGGGGCAACGGGCCGGGCACGATCACTCTTCGCCGCGGGTGAGGACACCGTCGAGTAGGGCGCTGAGATAGCGGTCGGCCAGATCGGGCTCATCGGGGTCGGGAGCGTGACGGATCGCGAAGCCGATTCCGCACAGCAGGAGAATGACGTCGCCGACCGTGAGAGCTGGATGCACGGCATTGGCCGCGGCCGTCCGCTCGAGCAGGTCGCGAAGCCCGTCCTGCAACCGTTGGCGAAGCTGCTGACTCTCGGCCGAGGCGGGATTCGGATCGGTGACAGCGGCGGCGAACGCGTCGTCACGCACGTAGGCGGCCAAGGCGGTCTTCAAGAAGTCTCGTGGGCCCTGCTGCGTGGGTGGCGCTGCAGCGGCCTGTCGGATCAGGACGGTGAATTGGTCCTCGGCGAGGGCCTCGATCAGCGCTTCTGGGGTCGGAAAGCGGCGGTAGACGGTGCCGACGCCGACGTCGACTGCCTGCGCGACGGCGTTGAGCTGCAATGGTTTCCGGCTACTTGCCAGAGCCCGCGCAGCATCCATGGTGCGACAGCGATTGCGCGCGGCGTCCTTACGCAGCGCGGGCTGCGGCGTGGCGGCCGTGTCCTTCAACAGAAGTCTCCGTGTCCGGCGATCGGCGCCGAGAACACCGCCTGCACTGCGACGCCGATGTCGACGGGCACTGCGGTGATGCGCACTCCAAACAAACAAATAAGTGTTGCCTAACCGTAGCGTGGAGGTTTGCGGCCGGAACTCCCACACGGGTCAGTCGCTGGCATCCACCGCCTACGATCAGCGACTATGGACGCCAAATCGATCGTCTCCACGCCCTTGCGCCTCGCATTCGCGACCGCAGGAGCGGCGATGTCCGCGGTCGAGGGTGGCATCGCCGTCACACGTTTCGCGGTGCAGAACGTGGAGTCCGAGGTGAAATCGGCGTTGCACGTGGAGAATTCGGATCTCACGGGTGCGCCGATGCAACCGATGCAGCCGCTACAGCGCCTGGCATCGCTACTCGAGCCAGATCGGCCGATCGGGATCGTCATCGCCCGAGGTGGACCGCTGGACCGAGTGCTGCAACCGGGTGGCGCGGTAGATCGACTAACCGAGCACGGCGGGATCTTGGACAAGCTCACTGCGCCCGGCGGCCTGCTCGACAAGCTGACCAGCGACAGTGGCATCGTCAGTCGACTGACCAGCGAAGGCGGGCCGCTCGATCGCCTCACCCGCGACGGCGGCGTCCTGGACCAGATCACCGAGAACGAAGGCGTACTCGAACGCCTGACCTCCGAGGGCGGCGTCGTCGACAAGCTCACCGCACCGGACGGAGTGCTCGAGAAGCTGATGGCCAAGGACGGCGTGCTCGACAAGCTCACCGAGCCGGACGGCGTGCTCGACAAGCTCACCGAGTCCGACGGTGTGCTCGACAAGCTGGCCCGCAGGGACGGGATCCTCGACAAGCTCACCGCCACCGGTGGCGTGTTCGACCGGGCAGCGATTGACGGTGGACTGATCGATCAGCTGATCGGCGAGGGCGGTGCGATCGAACGCGCCATCGCGCCGGGCGGGCCGTTGGACGCCGTTACCAAACTGACGGACGTCCTAGCGGAGCTGACGCCGAGCATCGACCACATGGGCAGCGCCGTGACCGAGCTCGACGAGGCCGTCACGTTGATGACGACGGCAGTGGCGCCGATGAGCGACCTGGTCAACCGGCTGCCAAAGCGGATTCTGAAGAGTCGCGAGGAGCGCCGCCAAAATCACGCTCAAGGCGACGAGTCGTCGACGGGCGGCGTTTAGACGCCGCCGCACAGTCGGTCAGGACCATACGGACGGCCCGGTGCACGGAGGGCGGGACCACTACACGATTTCGTCGCCGCGTGCAGAATTCATCCACAGGCCGACATTTCATCCACAGCTCGTAATCCCTTGTGTCACTTAGGCTTCAGGCGTCACATTCTTGGCCTGCTTGTCGGTCGTTCGAACTAGTGTTCGGGTATGGGTTTGAGTGCGGTCCCCGACTACGAGGACCACGGAGACCACCTTCGGGTGCTCGATGCCCTCGACGCCGCGGTCGACGCACTCACCTGCCTAGACGTGAGCGCACTGAGCCACCAGCAGCTGTTGGACGTGCTGGACCGCACCGAAACCGCCGTCCGCCGGCTGCCCGTGTCGGGGCATCAGGTGATCAACCGACTCAAGGCCGAAGCCAACCCCATCACCCTGGGCGCCACCACCATCACCAATCTGCTGGCCGACCGGTTGCGGATCAGCCGCACCGAAGCCGGCCGGCGCATCGACTGCGCCACCGACCTCGGCCCGCGGATGTCGTTGCTCGGTGAGCCGCTGGAGCCGCTGTTGCCGCGCACCGCGGCCGCGCAAGCCCGCGGCCATATCGGCGCCGAACACATCACGATCATCCGCGGGTTCTTCAGCCACCTGCCCGATGCGGTCCCCCGCGCCGAGCGCGACAAGGCCGAAGCCTCCCTGGCCCGCGTCGGGAGCACCCTCACACCCGAAGAACTCCGCCAAGCCGCCACACTGCTGCTGGCCTACCTGCACCCCGACGGCGACTTCACCGACGCCGACCGCGCCCGCAAACGCGGCATCACCGTCGGCTCGCAAGGCCCCGACGGCACGAGCCGCATCAGCGGCTACCTGGATCCGCAGGCCCGGGCCATCTGGGATGCCGTGATGACCGGCTGGGCAGCCCCCGGCAAGTGCAACCCCGACGACGACACCCCCGTCATCGACGGCGACCCCGACCAAGCCACCATCGACAAAGATCACCGCACCCCGGCCCAACGCCGCCACGACGCCCTGGCCGCGATGGGTCAAGCCCTGCTGGCCTCCGGTCAACTCGGCACCCACCACGGCCTACCCACCACCATCGTGATCACCACCAGCCTCCACGATTTGGAAGCCGGCACCGGGCACGCCATCACCGCCAGCGGCGTCCTGCTGCCCATGGCCGACGTGATCCAGATGGCTGCCCACGCACACCCGTATCTGGCGGTGTTCGATCAGGGCACCGACATTCCGCTCAACCTGTTCCGCGCCAAGCGCACCGCCTCCCCCGGACAGTGGTTGGTGCTGGCGGCCAAACACCGGGGCTGCACCTACCCGGGGTGCACGGTCACCGCCGACCGCAGCCAAGCCCACCACGCCACCCTGGACTGGGGTGCCGGCGGACTAACCAACATCAACGACCTCACCCTGGCCTGTGGACCGCACAACCGGATCATCAACACCGACGGCTGGGAAACCCGACAACTCCCCGACGGCCGCACCCAATGGATCTGACCACCACACCTGCCCACCAACCGACCAACCACCAACGACTACCACCACCCCGAACGCATGCTCACCGACCCCGACGACGACGTCGGCCCAGACGAGCAATAGGGGGCTACTCCCCCGCAATCAACACGTCGCGCACAACCGCGTCGGCGAGCAGACGGCCGCGGTCAGTCAGGACCAAGCGGTCGGCGTGACGCACGGCCAGTCCGTCGGACACGGCCACGCTGGCGCGGGCGGCCTCGGCGTCGGTCAGCACGCCGACCGGCAGCCCTTGGCGCAGCCGTAGCCGCAACATCACGTCCTCGGTGTGACGGTCGGCGGCAGTCAGCTCCTCGGAGTCCGCGACTGGCAGCACGCCATCGGCAAGCGATTTCGCATACGCGTTGGGGTGCTTGACATTCCACCACCGCGTCGAGCCGACGTAGCCGTGCGCACCGGGCCCGGCACCCCACCACTCCCCGCCGTCCCAGTAGCCGAGGTTGTGCCTGCACTCGCCCCCGGGACGACTCCAGTTCGACACCTCGTACCAGTCGAAGCCAGCATCGGAAAGCCGTGCGTCGAGCAATTCGTACCGGCGGGCGTTCACGTCGTCGTCGGGCGCGGCCATCTCACCGCGCCGCACCCGTCGGCCCATCGCGGTGCCCTCCTCGACGACGAGCGCGTACGCCGACACGTGGTCGACGCCTGCGTCGATTGCGGCGTCGACGGAACGAGCCAAGTCGTCGTCCGTCTCCCCCGGTGTCCCGTAGATGAGATCGAGGTTGACGTGGTCGAACCCGACGGCGCGGGCCTCGGCCGCCGCGCGCAACGGCCGACCCGGGGAGTGGACCCGGTCCAGCGTCGCCAGCACGTGCGGCGCCACCGACTGCATGCCAAGCGAGATCCGGGTGAAGCCGGCAGCACGCAGCTCGGCGAACAACTGCGGTGAGGTGGATTCCGGGTTCGCCTCGGTGGTGACCTCGGTCCCATCGGCCAGATCGAAGTTGTCGCGGATGGCACCGAGCACTGACGTGAGCCCGGAACTGCCGAGCAGGGACGGGGTGCCTCCGCCGACGAACACGGTCTGGACCGAGCGAGCGCCGATCCTCTCGGCGGCCATGGCGAGCTCGATGCGAAGCGCTGCGAGCCAGCCGTCTGGGTTGGCCCCGCCCAACTCAGACGGCGTGTAGGTGTTGAAGTCGCAGTACCCGCATCGGGTCGCGCAGAACGGCACATGGACGTAGATGCCGAACGGCCTGCTCGGTGTGGATACCAGGCCAGGGAGGCTGGCACGTGCCGCGCGGACCGTCATACCACCAAGTGTTACTCGGCCAGCGCCCGTCAAATCGCGCGGATTCCACTTGGCAGGGGTGCCGATGGGGTGCCAGCAGCGATGACATGCCTCGACAGAACCGCGATTCTGGCCTCAGGAGTGCCTTTAGCGACCAATCTGCAAGGAGATTCCATGTGTACCGAATGAGCCTCTTGGTCAAGGATCAGACAGCAATTTACTCACGCTGAGCGGAAGTTTGTCCCGGTTAGGGCCGGTGACACGGTCCGTGGCACAATGGTCGACGTGCTTGCCGCCATCAGCTCCACCAGCCGCGTATCGCTCGTGGCGCGGCGGCACATCGACTTCAAGCGCGTATGTAGCTGTTGCTGTCTGCCTTGACGCGCTTGATCTAGGACCCAGCCCACCCAAGTACTTTCAGCTGGCCCGCCGGATCTGCGCCGCCGGCCAGCCACCGGTGAACGCGCGACCCCAAGGGCCCGCTCCTCCATGAAGGGGCCAATCAATGACCCAGGCAAACGCCAAGCCTGCCAAGCGACCCAAGGGCGAAGGCCAATGGGCGCTCGGCTACCACGAGCCGCTCAACGCCAACGAGCAGGCCAAGAAGGATGACAACCCGCTCAACGTGCGGGCCCGCATCGAGGACATCTACGCCAAGGGCGGCTTCGAGAGCATCGACAAGGGCGATCTCCGCGGCCGTTTCCGCTGGTGGGGCCTCTACACACAGCGCAAGCCCGGCTACGACGGCACCTGGACCGGTGACGACAACACCGACATGCTCGAGGACGAGTACTTCATGCTGCGCGTGCGCTGCGACGGCGGCGCATTGACCGCCGCCGCGCTGCGCACGCTTGGCGGCATCTCCACGGAGTTCGCCCGCGACACCGCCGACATCTCCGACCGCGAGAACGTCCAGTACCACTGGATCCAGGTCGAGGACATGCCGGAGATCTGGCGGCGGCTCGACGAGGTCGGCCTGTACACCACCGAGGCGTGCGGCGACTGCCCGCGCGTCGTGCTTGGCTCACCGCTGGCCGGCGAGTCGCTCGACGAGGTCATCGACGGCACCCCCGCGATCGACGAGATCGTCCGCCGCTACATCGGCAAGCCGGAGTACTCCAACCTGCCGCGCAAGTTCAAGACCGCGATCTCGGGCCTGCAGGACGTGGTGCACGAGGTCAACGACGTCGCGTTCATCGGCGTCAACCACCCCGAGCACGGCCCCGGCTTCGACCTGTGGGTCGGCGGCGGGCTGTCCACCAACCCGATGCTCGGCCAGCGGGTCGGTGCCTGGGTGCCGCTCGACGAAGTGCCCGATGTCTGGGAAGGCGTGGTCAGCGTGTTCCGCGACTACGGCTACCGGCGGCTTCGGGCCAAGGCGCGGCTGAAGTTCCTGATCAAGGACTGGGGCATCGAAAAATTCAGGAAGGTCCTCGAAGAGGAGTACCTGAAGCGGCCCCTGATCGACGGCCCCGCACCGGAACCGGTGACGCGCCCCATCGACCACGTTGGAGTGCAGCGGATCAAGAACGGGCTGAACGCCGTTGGCGTCGCGCCGATCGCGGGGCGGGTGTCGGGGACCATCCTGTCGAAGATCGCCGACCTCGCCGAAGCTGCGGGTTCGGATCGCATCCGGTTCACGCCGTACCAGAAGCTGGTCATCCTCGACGTCGCCGACGACAAGCTCGATGACCTGCGCGACGGGTTGGAAGCGCTGGGCCTGCCGTCGCGGCCGTCGCACTGGCGACGCAATCTGATGGCCTGCACGGGCATCGAGTTCTGCAAGCTGTCGTTCGCCGAGACGCGCAAGCGCAGCCAAACGCTGGTCCCCGAGTTGGAGCAGCGGCTCGAGGACATCAACGCCCTACTCGACGTGCCGGTGACGGTCAACATCAACGGCTGCCCGAACTCGTGCGCGCGCATCCAGGTCGCCGACATCGGGTTCAAGGGCCAGATGGTGGACGACGGTGACGGCCCGGTCGAGGGCTTCCAGGTCCATCTCGGCGGCAGCCTGGGTCTGGACAGCGGATTCGGTCGCAAACTGCGCCAGCACAAGGTGACGAGCACCGAGCTCGGCGACTACATCGAGCGGGTGGTTCGCAACTTCGTGAAACAACGCGAGCATGGTGAGCGTTTCGCTACCTGGGCAGTACGAGCAGACGAGGCGGATTTGCGATGAGCGCTTGCGCGAAGAGCAGAGGACACAGATGAGCGAAACGATGACCGAGCAGAATCTGATCGACGTCGCGGAGCGCGGTGCCACCGAGCTCGACGGCGCGAGTGCCGAAGAACTGCTGCGGTGGACCGACGAGACGTTTGGCGGCGACTACGTCGTGGCGTCGAACATGCAGGACGCCGTTCTCGTGGCCATGGCCGCCAAGGTGCGCCCCGGGGTTGACGTGCTGTTCCTCGACACCGGTTACCACTTCGCCGAGACCATCGGCACCCGTGACGCCGTCGAGGCCGTCTACGGCGTGAACGTGGTCAACGTGACCCCGGAGAAGACCGTCGCCGAGCAGGATCAGCTGCTGGGCAAGGACCTCTTCGCCAGTGACGCAGCGGCGTGCTGCCGGATGCGCAAGGTCGAGCCGCTTGGCAAGGCACTGAAGGGCTACTCCGCCTGGGTCACCGGAATCCGTCGCATCGAGGCACCCACCCGCGCGAACGCGCCGCTGATCAGCTTCGACAAGGCCTTCGGGCTGGTGAAGATCAACCCGATCGCGGCATGGTCCGACGAGGAGATGCAGGCTTACATCGACGCCAACGACGTCCTCGTCAATCCGCTTGTCCACGAAGGATATCCGTCGATCGGCTGCCTGCCGTGTACGGCCAAGCCGGTCGAGGGCGCCGACCCGCGCAGCGGTCGCTGGGCAGGTCAGTCCAAGACGGAGTGCGGGCTGCACGCGTCGTGAGGGAGAGCCTGGTTCTCGCGGCCCACGGCAGCGCGGATCCCCGTTCTGCCGCAGTGGCATTCGCCTTGGCCGGCCGTCTGCGTCGGCTGCGGCCATGGCTGGACGTCCACGCCGCGTTCCTTGAACAGTGCGGGCCGAATCTGAGCGACGTGCTGGTCGACGTCGGTCGGCACCCCGGCCGGACCGTCGTGGTGCCCATGCTGCTGGCCGACGCGTATCACGCTCGCGTCGACATCCCCGCGGTGATCGCGGCGTCCGACACTGTCGTCACCGAGGCCGACGTGCTCGGCGAGGATCCGGCGTTGATCACCGTGCTCGGACAACGCTTGACCGAGGCCGGGTTATCCAGCGGCGATCGGGATCTCGGTGTGATCGTGGTGGCGGTGGGTTCCTCGAACGAGGCCGCGAACGCCAGGACGGCGACGGTGGCGCCCGCACTGGCGGCCCGGACCCAGTGGGCCGGAGTCGAGGTGGCCTTCGCGACGGGCCCGCATCCGACGATCGCCGACGCCGCGGAGCGACTGCGGGATCGCGGAGCGCGCCAACTTGTCGTTGCCCCGTGGTTCATCGCTCCCGGCGTGATCACCGACCGCGTGGCAGAATCCGCTGCGGTACTTGGCATCTCGATGACGGCACCGCTGGGCGCTCACAACTTGGTGGCGGCAACGCTGCTCGATCGTTTCGACGAGACCCTTTCGGTGCGCGCCGCGGCCTGAGCCTCAGGCCTTCGTCAGCGATGCGACGTCGTCGGCCTCGTCGACGTCGGGCAATTCGAGGCTGCCGGGGATCGGCGGCACCCGGGTGGCGCGGACGTACACGGTGTCACCCTCCTTTAGTGCAAGCGCCTCGGCGTCGCCGCGAGTGATCTGCGCGGTGAACGGGCCATTGTTGGCCGCGCCGGTGAGCTCGACGCGAACCTCGAAGCCCAGCACCACGATTCGGTCGATGGTGGCGCGGATGACGCCCGTGGATGACACGCTGCCGTCGGCCTGCGCGATCGCCATGTCGGGGTTGCGACCCACCCGGATGTCGTGCGGTCGCACCAGCGAGCCGTTCAGCGACGACACCGCCCCAAGGAACGACATCACGAAAGCGTTGGTCGGGCTGTCGTACACCTGGGTCGGCGAGCCCACCTGCTCGATGCGGCCCTTGTTCAGCACCGCGATCCGGTCGGCCACGTCGAGCGCCTCGGCCTGATCGTGGGTGACCAGCACCGTGGTCACGTGGACCTCGTCGTGCAGGCGGCGCAGCCAGGCGCGCAGATCCTCGCGCACCTTCGCGTCCAGCGCACCGAACGGTTCGTCGAGCAGCAGCACTTGCGGGTCCACCGCGAGCGCACGGGCCAGGGCCATCCGTTGACGCTGGCCGCCGGAGAGTTGATTGGGGTAGCGAGTTTGGAAACCGGCAAGCCCGACGATCTCGAGCAGGTTGTCGACCTTGTCCTTGATCTCGGCCTTGGGGCGCTTGCGGATCTTGAGCCCGAACGCGACGTTGTCGCGCACGGTGAGGTGCTTGAACGCGGCGTAGTGCTGGAAGACGAAGCCGATGCCACGGCGCTGCGGCGGCACGGCCGTGACGTTCTCGCCCTTGATGGTGATGGTGCCGGTATCGGGCTGGTCGAGCCCGGCGATGGCCCGCAGCAGGGTGGACTTGCCCGATCCACTGGGGCCGAGCAGTGCCGTCAGCGACCCTTCTGGCACGTCGAAGTCGATGTTGTCCAGCGCCACGAAGTCGCCGTAGCGCTTGTTTGCGCCACGCACCGTGATCGCGTTGGTTCGCGGCACTTCGCTCGGACGCTCATCGGTGGTCATCTGCAAATCTCCTTGTTGAGGCTATTTTGCCGCGCGGGCGCGGCGGGCGTCGAGGATCACCTGTATGACCAGCACGAACACCGCGACGGTCATCAGCAGCGTCGACACCGCGTACGCGCCGTACTCGGCACCGCGGCTGTAGCGGTCGGACACCAGCAGCGTCAGCGTCTGGGACGTGCCGGGGAGGTTGGACGACACCATGATGACGGCGCCGTACTCGCCGAGAGTCCTTGCGACGGTCAGCACGATCCCGTAGGTCAGGCCCCACCGGATGGATGGCAGCGTGATCTTCCAAAAGGTCTGCCACCACTGCGAACCGAGGGTGGCAGCAGCCTCCTCCTGGTCGGTGCCCAGCTCGTGTAGCACTGGTTCGACCTCGCGGATGACGAACGGCACCGTGACGAAGATGCTTGCCAGCACGATGCCGGGCAGACCGAAGATGATCTTGAAGCCAAGGTCGTTCTCGACGAAGCCCAGCGCACCCGCCGAACCCCACAGCAGGATCAGAGCGACACCGACCACCACCGGCGATACGGCGAACGGCAGATCGATGACTGCCTGCAACGCGCTCTTGCCGCGAAACTTGTTGCGCGCCAGCACCAGCGCGGTGGGCACACCGAAGAGCACGTTGAGCGGCACCACGATCGCCACCACGACAAGCGACAACTGCAAGGCCGACACCGCGGCTGGCGTCGTGATCGACGCGATGAACTCGCCGAACCCCGGCTCCAATGTGCGCCAGAGAATCAGCCCGACGGGGACGACGACCAGCACCAGGATGTAGGCCAACGCCAGGTAGCGCAGGAGATAACGCACCGACCGCGACAGGATCATCGGGCCAGCTCCTCACGCTTGGCCGCCCGCGAACCGACCGCGCGCAGCACGAACAGCACCAGGAACGAGGCGATGAGCAGCACGATGGAGATCGCCGCGGCGCCGGTGCGATCGTCGTTCTCGATCAGGGTGCGGATCCACTGCGAGGACACCTCGGTCTCCCCCGGCACCGCACCACCGATCAACACGACCGAGCCGAACTCACCGATCGCACGCGAGAACGCAAGCCCCGCACCGGAAAGCAGCGATGGCAGCAGCGCGGGCAGAACGATCTGGGTGAAGATCGTCACGTTGTTCGCGCCGAGCGACGCGGCCGCCTCCTCGACGTCGCGGTCGAGTTCCAGCAGAACCGGCTGCACCGAGCGCACGACGAAGGGCAACGTGACGAACAGCAGCGCGACGCCGATGCCCCACTTGGTGTGCTGAATGTGAAGCCCGACAGGGCTGTTCGGACCATACAGCGCCAGCATCACCAGGCTCGCGACGATGGTCGGCAACGCGAACGGCAGGTCGATGACGGCGTCGACCAACCGCTTGCCTGGGAAGTCGTCGCGGGTCAGCACCCAGGCCACCAGCAAGCCGAAGACCACGTTTACCGCGGTGACGCCGATGGAGACCGACAGCGTCACCTTGTACGACTCCAGCGCGGCGTTGGAGCTGACCGCGTTCCAGAACGCCGTCCACCCTCCGCCTGCCGATTGCCACACGATGGCGGCCAGTGGCAGCAGCACGATGACGCTGAGCCACACCGTCGCTGCGCCCACCCGCAGTGACGTCGTGCCGTGGCGGCGGCCCAGCCGGCTAGGCGGCGCCGCCTCGGGAGTGGGCGCTAGCCCAGCTGTCATCCGGTGGCCTGCTTGTAGATCTTGGTGATCGAGCCGTTGTCCTTGTCGAACAGCGCGGGATCAACGGCGCTCCAGCCACCGAGATCGTCGATGGTCCACAGCTTCTCGGGCGTCGGGAAGTCAGTGGCGAAGTCCTGGGCCACCGAGGGATCGACGGGGCGGAAGCCGGCCTGGGCCCAGATCTTCTGGCCCTCCTTGGTGAACAGGTAGTTCTTCAGCGCGGTGGCCTGCTCGAGGTGAGCGCTCGTGGTGACGACCGCGACGGGGTTCTCGATCTTGAAGGTCTGCGGCGGGTTGATGTGCTCGACCGGCTTACCCTGTCGCTCGGAGTTGATGGCCTCGTTCTCGTAGCTGATCAAAACGTCACCCGAGCCCTGAAGGAACACGTCGGTGGCCTCGCGTCCGGAGCCTGGCCGCGTCTTGACGTGCTCGGTCACCAGCTTGTTGACGAAGTCAAGGCCGGCCTGCGGGTCCTTGCCACCGTTGCTCTTGGCGGCATACGGCGCCAACAGGTTCCACTTGGCGGAGCCGGAGCTCAGCGGGCTCGGGGTGACGACCTCGAGACCGGGCTGCAGCAGGTCATCCCAGTCCTTGATGTGCTTCGGGTTGCCCTTGCGCACGACGAGGGAGACGACCGAGCCGAACGGGATGCCCTTGGTGGCGTCAGCGTTCCAGTCCTTGGCCACCTTGTCGGCCTTGACCAGTCGGGTGACATCGGGTTCGACCGAGAAGTTCACGATGTCGGCGGGCTTGCCGTCGACCACGCCGCGGGACTGGTCACCCGACGCACCGTAGGACGTCGTCACCGCGACGCCCTTGCCCTCTGGGGTGGCGGCGAACGCGGGGATGATCTTGCTCCAACCCGGCTCGGGCACGGCGTACGCGACGAGGGTCAGGGTGGTGTCCGCCTTGGGCTGATCGCCGCTACCGGCGACGTCGCTGGACCCGCCGCCGCACGCGGCGAGCAGTGTCGCGGTGACGGCGAGGGCGCCGGCGGTCGTGAAGAACTTCGTCGGGCTGTGCTTGGAGACAGGATTTGAGAGAAACATGTGACCTTTCCTTGCGGGCATTTGAACGGGAGACCCGTCACAACGGCAAGGAGCTGGATCAGCGTGAGCGCGAGGACAGCGACAGCCGACACCAAACCGCGGACGGGTTGGAGTCAGCGACAACAGTGCACATCGGCAACAGCGCAGCTACCTACGGCGATGAGTGCCAAGACATGGCTCTCCGTAGTGCCCGGGGCTGCGTGCATGGCGCGAAGCGTAACAGAGTGGGTCCGGAGGGCAGGAGCGGAGCGACCGGGGAATGTTTCAGCAGATGATCAGCGGGCGAGGAGCCACAATCAGCGAGCGACCAGCCACATGACGATCACCAGCACCACCAGGATGACCAGTACCAACGTGACGCGGGAGCGTGGCATACCGGTCACGACTCGTCGTCTTCGACGTGCGGGCCGCGTTTCAGCAATCTGATGCCGTTGCCGAGTGCGCCGTCCAGCAGCACCGCGATCCCGTAGGCCAACAGCAGCACCACCGGCATCACCACCGCGGTCTGGGCGACGAACCCGAGGCCGGACAGCCACAGCTCGACGCCGTCCCACCAATTCAGGATGCCGCTCACCTTGCCCAGCCTACGATCAACGGCGTGACGACCCCTGAGAAGGCTGCTCCGGAAGCCACCACGTGCCTGGTCGCAGGCGGTGGACCCGCGGGGATGATGCTGGGTCTGCTGCTGGCCCGCGCCGGCGTCAAGGTCACGGTGATGGAGAAGCACGCCGACTTCCTCCGCGACTTCCGCGGTGACACCGTGCACGCCAGCACGCTGCGACTGCTGGACGACCTAGGCCTGGGCCAGGACTTCCAGAAACTCACGCACCGCGTCATCGAGACCATCGGCATGAAGATTCAGGGTGTATCGGTGGACATCGATCTGCATCGGATCCCAGGTCCGCACAAACACATCGCACTAGTCCCGCAGTGGGACTTCCTCGAACTGCTCGCGACGGCCGCCGAGAAGGAGCCCTCGTTCCGGTTGATGCGCAACAGCGAGGTGCTCGAACCCATTCGCGAGCGTGGGGACACGGTCGTCGGTGTGCGCTACCGGGGACTGGACGGCCGGATCGCCGAGATGCGCGCCGATCTGACCGTGGCGTGCGACGGCCGGGATTCGACCTTGCGGACGGCAATGGGATTGCAGCCCAAGAGCTTCGGCACCCCGATGGATGTGTGGTGGTTCCGGCTGCCGCGCGCCGAGCAGGACCCGCCGGGCTTGGAGGGCGTGCTGACATCGGGGCACGCGATGATCGTCATCGACCGCGGCGACTACTACCAGTGCGCCTACATCATTCCGAAGGGCAGCGACTCCCAGGTGCGAGCCGAGGGCATCGAGTCGCTACAGCGCACGATTGCGTCACTGGTGCCGCAGTTGACCGACCGCGTCGACCAACTGACTTCCTTCGACGACGTCAAGCTGCTCGACGTGCAGCTGAACAGACTTCACCGTTGGTACACGGACGGCCTGCTGTTCATCGGAGACGCGGCGCACGCGATGTCACCGGTTGGCGGGGTCGGGATCAACCTGGCAGTGGCCGACGCCGTGGCGACGGCGCGTGCCCTGGCGGCGCCGCTGCGCGCGGGACGGGTGACCACGCGGGACTTGGCGCGTATTCAGGCCAGACGCTGGGTTCCGACCGCGCTCATCCAGGGGGCGCAACGTGCGATCCACGCCAAGGTCATCGCCGCTGCAGTCGGAGAGGACGCCCCGGGGCGCGCACCTTTGGCCGTGCGCCTGGTCGGCCGCATGCCGCTCCTGCGCACTGTGGCCGGATATGCGGTGGCCATCGGGCCCCTGCCCGAACGCGCTCCCGCCTACGCGCGGCGCTGAACCGGGGCGGCACTCACCGCGCGATGACGTCACCGATGAGCGGCCGTCCTTGTCTTCTTCCCGGCCGCGGTGGACGACGACTACGGCCGCTTCCTGTCATGGGGCGCAATCGTTTTGGCGCCGCTGTGCGCGGTGCAGATCGTCGACTACTTCATCCTTCGGCGACGCCAACTGCACATCAGGGACGTGTTCCTGCCGATCAGCTAGTCCAGGTATAGCTACTGGAAGGGCGTCAACTTCGTCGCCTTCATTGCGGTTGGCGCGGGTGCGGTCCCGTATTCACTGCTGCTGAACCCGGTTTCGTACGAGCCGAGTGGGTTGTTCCGCTACACCGCGGCATCGCTGCCTGCCTTCCTCGTCGCCGGGTTGTTGTACTACGTGCTGACCCGAGTGGTGGTGCATCCCCTCGGGTTGGGCGGCTACGACACCCGATCGGCGCGCCGGTGACGGGGCACGAGTAGACGGCGGGTACCTGCGCGGTTGATGATGTGCGACATGGTTCTGCAGCACACCGATCCCGCCGACGAGACGGGCACGGCCGACGTCGTTACCGAAGCGCCGTATACCGTGACCGCCCCCGTCCCCTACGCGCCCGGCGGCCCGTTGCGGAACCCGTTCCCGCCGATCGCCGACTACGCGTTCCTTTCGGACTGCGAGAACAGCTGCCTGGTCTCGTCGGCGGGTTCGGTCGAGTGGATGTGCGTGCCACGGCCGGACTCGCCGAGCGTCTTCGGGGCGATCCTGGATCGCAGCGCAGGACACTTCCGCCTCGGCCCGTACGGGGTGACCGTGCCCGCGGCCCGGCGCTACCTTCCTGGCAGCCTGATCCTGGAAACCACCTGGCAAACGCACACGGGTTGGCTGATCGTGCGCGACGCGCTGGTGATGGGGCCATGGCACGACATCGAGACCCGGTCGAGAACCCACCGCCGCACCCCGATGGACTGGGACGCCGAACACATTCTGCTGCGGACGGTCCGCTGCGTCAGCGGCGTTGTGGAGCTGGTGATGAGCTGCGAGCCTGCGTTCGACTACCACCGCGAGGCCGCCACCTGGGAGTACTCGGCGGGAGCGTACGGCGAGGCCATCGCACGGGCAGGCAAGAATCCGGAGGCGCACCCCACGCTGCGGCTGACCACCAACCTGCGCGTCGGCCTCGAAGGGCACGAAGCGCGGGCCCGCACCCGTCTCAACGAGGGCGACAACGTCTTCGTCGCACTCAGCTGGTCCAAGCACCCGGCACCGCAGACCTTCGAGGAAGCCTCCGAGAAGATGTGGAAGACCAGCGAGTCGTGGCGGCAGTGGATCAACATCGGCGACTTCCCCGACCATCCGTGGCGGGCCTACCTTCAGCGCAGTGCATTGACGCTCAAGGGACTTACCTACTCCCCGACCGGCGCACTGCTGGCGGCCAGCACCACGTCGCTTCCGGAAACGCCTCAGGGCGAACGCAACTGGGACTACCGCTACGCGTGGGTGCGTGACTCCACGTTCGCGCTGTGGGGTCTGTATACGTTGGGCCTGGACCGTGAGGCCGACGACTTCTTCGCGTTCATCGCCGACGTGTCGGGCGCCAACAACGGTGAGCGCCACCCACTTCAGGTGATGTACGGCGTCGGCGGCGAGCGCACCCTCGTCGAGGAGGAGCTCCACCACCTCTCCGGCTACGACAACTCCCGGCCGGTGCGAATCGGCAACGGCGCGTTCGACCAGATGCAGCACGACATCTGGGGCACCATGCTCGACTCGGTGTACTTGCACGCCAAGTCGCGTGAGCAGATCCCGGAGATGCTGTGGCCGGTGCTCAAGAACCAGGTCGAAGAGGCCATCAAGCACTGGCGCGAACCCGACCGCGGCATCTGGGAGGTACGCGGCGAGCCGCAGCACTTCACCTCGAGCAAGGTGATGTGTTGGGTGGCCCTTGATCGCGGCTCGAAACTGGCCGAACTGCAGGGCGAGAAGAGCTACGCCCAGCAATGGCGGGCGATCGCCGAGGAGATCAAGGCCGACATCCTGGCCCACGGCGTCGATGCTCGCGGCGCGCTGACCCAGCGCTACGGCCACGACGCGCTCGACGCCTCGCTGTTGCTCGTCCCCCTAGTGCGGTTCCTGCCATCCGACGATCCGCGCGTGCGCGCCACGGTGCTGGCGATCGCCGACGAGCTCACAGAGGACGGACTGGTGCTGCGCTACCGCACCGAGGAGACCGACGACGGGCTACAGGGCGAAGAGGGCTCGTTCACCATCTGCTCGTTCTGGCTGGTGTCGGCGCTGGTGGAGATCGGTGAGATCAGCAGGGCCAAGCACCTCTGCGAGCGGCTGCTGTCGTTCGCCAGCCCGCTGCATCTCTACGCCGAGGAGATCGAGCCGCGAACCGGACGCCACCTCGGCAACTTCCCTCAGGCATTCACGCACCTGGCACTGATCAACGCCGTGGTGCACGTGATCCGCGCCGAGGAGGAGGCCGACAGCACCGGCGTGTTCCAGCCGGCCAACGCACCGACCTAGAGGTCAGCCGCCGACGGCGCGCAACAAGGGTCGGTCGAACGACTGCTCGGCGCGCGCTCGCCACTGCAGGTGGAAGTCCACGACAAGGGGCGCAGGTACCGCCAGCGCCACGGGAGTGAGTCGGTTGTTCACCTCGTCGCGCGCCACACCGGTGATCACGCGCCCACCAAAGCCGTCGGCGCGGGCAGGCACGGTGGCGGTGACCGTCGCCGCGTCGACACCGAGGTGCGGGCGCAGATAGAACTCGCCGCCGGGCTCGCAACCCGACAGCTCGGCACCGTCTTCGTCAAGCAGCGATCCACCCGAAACCGTCAGCGCAACAGCGTCATTGGCGTGCAGTCGAAGCGGGCCGATCAGACCGCCATCGACCACGGCGGCGACGGCCGACAGCTCAGGGGCCACCGCGTGGCCGCGGGCCCAGCGGGCGCCTGCCAGCAGGTAGTCGTAGAGATGGACGACACGGTCGGGGTTGAGATAGTGACTCTCCCCCTCCAGCCAGAACGACACATCAGCCACGGGGACGCGGCCTTCGGCGTCGTCCACGAGCCGGTAGTGCCGGTAGCCCTGAGCACGGCGGCCGGGCAGGTAACGGGACAGCGTGCTGCCCGAGCCGAGCGACTTGCGGTACTGGCCAGGCTCGGTCACGGTCAGCCTCGACGAGGCGACGTCACGCCATGTGGACCCGTCGGCTGACTTCTGCAGCCGGAGCGACGCACCCGTCTTCGACGTGACCTCGACGGTGTAGCCGCCCAGTTGAGGTGCGCTGTCGAACTCGAAGTCGATGGCGCTCGGGGTCCGTCGCACCGCGACGGGCACGTTCCTCGGGCGATCGTCGAGTTTCATGTCGTTGGTGAAGAACCAGATCGCGGCCTGGGTCGCTGCAATGGCCTCGTGTTCGGCGACGTTGGACGAACCCAGCGGGTAGCCGGCCGCGCGCAGTCGACGGCTCAGCTCCGCGGTGCCGATCGTCGGAAATGAGTTGCGAAGGATCCAGTCGATCTCGGCCTCGCGGGCACGGGCGCGCAGGTTGGTCACCGCCGCCCACGTCGCAGCCCGGTAGTGCGATGGGCGCGTCGGGGCGTGGCCGCCGAAGTCCAGCGAATACGCATCGACGTTGGGGTTCAGCCTGATCAGGTCCGTGCGCGCAGTGGTGCCGTCGGTGAACACCAGGGAGCCCACGGTGTGCGAGTAGGTGCCGCCGCGGTACCTGGTCATGCGGCTGAGCTCACCGCTGCCTGCCACTTCGCGGCGCCGGACGGCGACCGGTGCGTGGATGCGCTCGGAAAGGGTGTGACTGGTCATCGGGTTGACTTTCTGAAAGTTGATCGCGCGTGACTTCGCCGCCGATCAGGCGGGCGTCAACGCAGAAGAACTGGGGCGTCAGAAAATCAACAACAACAACAGCCCATGGGCACCGAGAAGCGCGCCAAACCACTTCGCAGCGTCGATGCAGGCTGTTGCATACCGCCAAGGATACGGGACGACGGGCATCTGGCAAGGAGTGCCCTCGCCGACCCTTGCCCTCGAGGCGACGTACCACCCTTCGGCGACCCGTTCGCCCCTATGCTGGAGTCGCGACATCCCCGCGCTCCCCTCAACATTCGGCGTCGTCGTCGGCTTTTGAAGAAGAGTCAGTGACCGTGGCCGAACCCATGACCTTCGGGTCAGCGTGATGAAAACTTTGGGGCTGTGAGTTGGCGCCGTGGTTGGTTGGGAGTTCGCCTCGTGGTGGGTCGAGAGTTCGCATCACGATGAGTAGAAGGGGTGTTTATTCCGCAGAATTTTGGTATACGCTCGGCGCGCACCGCGGCATGTCGTAGAGCATGATCATGTTGGCACCGCACCGCCGCTTGCCCCACCGTTGTTAGCGGCCTCTTCAGACCCAGGAGGTACTCCATGACTTCGCCTCAGAACGAGTCACAGGCACTCGGCGATCTCGCCGCACGGCAGCTCGCCAATGCCACCAAGACCGTTCCCCAGCTCTCGACGATCACTCCCCGTTTTCTGTTGCACCTTCTGAGCTGGGTACCGGTCGAAGCAGGCATCTACCGGGTGAACCGGGTCGTCAATCCCGACCGGGTCGCAATCCACGTCGACGAGGGCGGCACGGCCGCGGACGAGCCGCTGCCCCAGACCTACGTGGACTACGAGACCAGCCCGCGGGAGTTGACGCTGCGGTCGATCTCGACGCTGCTCGACGTGCACACCCGGGTCTCCGATCTGTACTCCAGCCCGCATGACCAGGTCACCCAACAGCTCCGCCTCACCATCGAGACCATCAAGGAGCGCCAGGAGTCCGAGCTGATCAACAACCCGGAGTACGGATTGTTGTCGCAGGTGACCCCTGAGCAGACCATTCAGACCCTTGGTGGCGCGCCCACCCCCGATGACCTGGATTCGCTGATCACCAAGGTGTGGAAGACACCGGGATTCATCCTGACCCACCCGCTTGGCGTGGCCGCGTTCGGCCGCGAAGCCACCCGCCGCGGCGTGCCGCCGGTTGTGGTCAGCCTGTTCGGCACGCAGTTCATCACCTGGCGTGGCATCCCGATCGTGCCGTCGGACAAGGTTCCCGTCGAAGACGCCAAGACCAAGTTCATCCTGGTGCGCACCGGCGAGGAGCGCCAAGGAGTCGTCGGCCTGTTCCAGCCTGGACTGGTCGGCGAGCAGGCGCCCGGTTTGTCGGTGCGGTTCACCGGCATCAACCGCAATGCGATCGCGTCCTATCTGGTCACCTTGTACTCGTCGCTGGCGGTGCTGACCGACGACGCGCTCGCAGTGCTCGAGGACGTGGCGGTGGACCAGTTCCATGAGTACAAGTGAGTACCGCTCGGTAGAAGCTGAAAGCGACTTGCCGATCGGTGCTGCGGAGCTCGCCGCACTGGCCAACCAGCTGTTCGCCACCAGCTTCCGACCGGGCCCCGACAGTCCCCCACTGACGGCGCCGGTGGCGCCGCGCGGCTCGGCGCCGGATGCCACGGCCGCGACGTCGGCGGGCACCGCCGCGGTCGGCGCCGCGAATCCGTTGACGCCCGTCGCGTTCACGCCGGCTCGCGACGTCTACGTTCCGGCCCCGAGTTCACCTGCACCGGACGGCATTCCGCAGACCGTGCCGGTTGCTCCGCGCGGCTCGGTGCCAGACACGACGGCCGCGCCGTCGGCCGGCTACACCGTAGGCAGCGCGCTCGACCCGTACGCGGTGCCGACCTCTGGCATCGTGTCGACGGTGCCAGGGGTGTTGGCGGGCTCCCCACCTACGGCCCCGGTGGCGCCGCGTGGGTCAGCACCCAGCTGGCCTTCCTCAGCGCCGTCGGTCGCCGATCTGGGCTGGACGGGCGCGCCTGCCGCGGCGCCAGAAGGCGATGAGGCGAACTACTACTTCCTGTCAGGGCCGCCGAACGCCGTAGCGGCGGAGCCGCCGAAAACCACAGCCGCGGACCCGGTGCCGCAGCTGCCCGACAACCACCAGGTATTCGACGTCAACGCAGTGCGGGCAGACTTCCCGATCCTGCGCGAGACCGTCAACGGCAAGCCGCTGATCTGGTTCGACAACGCAGCGACGACGCAGAAGCCCCAGGCGGTGATCGATCGGCTGGCGTACTTCTACGCCCACGAGAACTCGAACATCCACCGCGCCGCACACGAACTGGCCGCTCGGGCGACCGACGCCTACGAGGAGGCGCGCGACACCGTTCGACGCTTCATCGGAGCGTCGAAGACCGAGGAGATCATCTTCGTCCGCGGCACCACCGAGGCCATCAACCTGGTGGCCTACGCGTGGGGCAGCAAGCACCTCGGCCCAGGCGACGAGATCGTGATCACCCACCTGGAGCACCACGCCAATATCGTTCCCTGGCAAATACTTTCGCAGCAGACCGGTGCGATTCTCAAGGTGGCACCGGTCGACGATGCAGGCAATCTTCTGCTGTCGGAGTTCGAGGATCTGCTGGGCCCGAAGACCAAACTCGTTGCCGCGACGCATGTCTCCAACGCCCTCGGCACCGTGACACCGGCCAAGAAGATCGTCGAACTGGGTCACCGCTACGGCGCACGGGTTCTGATCGACGCCGCACAGTCCATCCCGCACATGCCGATCGACGTGCAGGACCTCGGAGCCGACTTCCTGGTGTTCTCCGGGCACAAGATCGTCGGCCCCACCGGCATCGGCGTGCTGTACGGGCGCGAAGACGCCCTGGCGGAGACACCGCCGTGGCAGGGCGGCGGCAACATGATCGCCGACGTGACGCTGGAGCGTTCGCTCTACCAGGGTCCGCCGAACAAGTTCGAAGCAGGCACCGGCAACATCGCCGACGCCGTTGGTCTCGGCGAGGCGCTGCGTTACGTCGAGCGGGTCGGCATCGAGCGCATCGCTGCCTACGAACACGCCCTGCTCGACTACGCCACACCACGGTTGGCCGAGATTCCTGGCGTGCGGCTCGTCGGCACCGCCGAGGAGAAGGCTAGCGTGTTGTCGTTCGTGTTGGCAGGCCACGGACCGCTCGAGGTCGGCAAGGCGCTCAACGCCGAAGGCATCGCGGTGCGGGCGGGACACCATTGCGCCCAACCGATCCTGCGGCGACTGGGCCTCGAGGCCACGGTGCGGCCGTCGTTCGCCTTCTACAACACCTTCGACGAGATCGACGTCTTCATCGATGCGGTGCGCCGCATCGCCGAGGGCGGCACTAGCCGATCCTGACCGCCAGGATCATCGTGTTTCCATGTCTCGTCGACACTTTCGTGCCCGCGCAGCATGGTGTCGTCTAGCGAAGGGACGGCACGATGAGTATTCACCTGCACGGGGACCTGCCCACCAACGGCGATAGCCGCCTCGCCCGCCGCGGGAGAGGTCGCCGCCACACCGAGGGTGCCGCCGCGATCCTGCGTGCGCGGGGTCTGGTGTGACGAGCCGTCAGTTGCCCTGACCTCCGTGACCTCGAGCAGCGAGATCAGGGACCGGGTCCTTGCCGTTGATCAGCCAGTCGCCAAGGATGCGGGCCTTGTACACGCGAGGGTTGTGCGAGGCCAGTGTGCGGGCATTGCGCCAATGCCGGTCCAGTCCAAGTTCTTCCGATACCGCCGAGGCACCCAGCGCGTCGAAGATCGTGGTCGTGGCCCGCAGTGCCGCGTCGATGATGACGAGCTGAGCCTGCGATACGGCGACCTCGGCGTCGACGAGTCGCCGTCTGCCGTTCCCATCGTGCTCGGTCAGTCTTCCCTCGGCGACCCGGTCCAGGCTCCTGGCGCTCCTGGCCAGCGCGGCCTCGGCACCGAACACGTCCGCCGAGACACTTCCGATGACCTGTAGGAGCTGAGCGTCGTCGGTGGGAACCTCGGCAAGGCCCTGGGGGTAGTTGCGCTTGCGCTCGGCCAGTGCCGTTGAGCCGTCCCGCAATGCCGCCCCCGTAATGCCGGTCAGCACTGCCAGCATCGCGATCTGATAGAAGTGCGACTGGTAGCCGAACCTGTCGGCCGCGGGAAACACGTCGCCGACGTCGGCCCGAGCCCGCTCGTAGCGCGCGGTGCCGCTTGCCGTGGCGCGCTGACCGAAACCCCGCCAGTCGTCCACCAACGTCACCCCGGGATCGTCGGCCCGAACGAGGGCAGTCAACAGCTCACCGTCGTCACCACGCCCGAGCACGTCCAGCCATTCCGCGTAAAGGCTGCCCGTCGCATAATATTTGGCGCCGGTCACCAGCCAGTGGTCGTCTTCGGCCGTCACCGTCGTCGCCAGTTTGGCCAGGGTCAGATTGTTCGCCTCGGTCCAGCCCCCGCCGACGAACGCGCCCGCGAGGAACCGCTTGATCCAGACGTCGTTGGTATCCGACGTCGGCGCGTTGAGCCGGTCCTCGACGAAGGCCAGGTGGTTGCGGAAGATGTGCGAGACGTTCGCGTCGGCCGCACCGAGCTCGGCGAGCAGCAGGAACGTCTGCTCGAGTGAGGCGCCGAAACCGCCGTGTTCCTCGGGGATTCGCAGAGTGCCGAAACCGGCGTCGATCAGCAATCGGACCTGTTCGCGAGGGAGGACTCGGTTCCGCTCACGGTCCCGGCTGCCCTCGGCAATCTGCGCGAAGATCGGCAGGAACGTCGACTCCAGCTCGGCGTCGAGCGCGGTGGGCCTGCGCAGATACGTTGTTGCGAAACTCATTGCGTCACTACCTCATCGATCCGGTATGCGGCCTGCTTCTCGTCCGCGACGTAGCCGAGCCGCTCGTAGAGCAGATGCGCATTGCTGCGGTTGGCGATGTCGGTGCCAAGCGACGCGACGGTGAGTCCGCGCCGGAGCGCCGCCAGCCAGATCTTGCCGAGCAGCAGCTCGCCGATGCCGCGTTTGCGTTGGTCGCGGCGGACTCCGATGTAGTCGGTGTGCGCGCTGCGTTCCTCCGAGCCCGCCGTACCCGATGTGTACGTCGAGCCAAGGACATAGCCGACGACCTCGCCGTGCTCGATTGCCGCGATGCTGAAATCGGGTGTGAACAACCGACTGTGGACGTGATGCTGCCATGACGCTGGAGTCTTCGACATGTTGCCGAAGTGCTCGAGGAAGGTGTCGTACTGCAGGCGCCGCACGTGCTCACCGAGGTCGCGCTCGATGACCTCCGACCACGAAATCACCGTGATGCCGTCGATCGAGGCGGCCGCGAGTGCGGCTGGGTCTTCGCGGTGGAGAGGCTTGCGGGTGCGGACGAACTGTCCCTCCCGGTGGGCACCCCTACGGGTCAGCGCATCGATCACGGACCGTTGATCGGCACCCGTGAAGACCCGAAGATATGCGCCCGGTATCGATTCGGCCTCCCGCGCAAATCGGCTCACCACGGCGCCGACCACGTCATCGACGACGTCGGGAGGCGTTGCGGGATCGAACACGAAGCCAGCGGACACCTCTTGCAGGTCAACGCCGTGGGGCTGATGCAGCGTCGAGTAACCGCGGACCACCCCGGATCGGTCCCGAATCACCGTCGCGCCGTGTGGGTATACCCCGTCCAGTTGTTCGGCGACGTCGCGGGAGTCGGCGGCGAACTTGCGTCCACCGAGCCCGTCGGTGGTGGCGAGGAAGTCGGCAATCGCGGAGTGGTCGATGGCCGTGGCGGCAGTGACGATCCAGTCATCCACTAGTTGGGTGGTCACGGCGCGACGGGTTCCTTCTCGCGGCGCGGCTCTGGATCGTCGTCGCCGCTCGACTGATCGTCGACCTGGTGGTCGAGCACGTCGAGGATGCCCTCGTCGGCGAGGCGCTGCTGTTCGGACTCGGACAGCGTCTGAATCGTGCCGATGCGTTTCGCGACCTCTGGGTTGGTGCGCTTGAGATACCAGTACCACGCCAGCCCGGCAAGCAGGATGCCGCCGAAGATCAACGGCAGGATGTTGAACGGGAACTCGGGCACGGGGTAGAAGTTGCTGAAGAAGACATACGCCAAAGCCAGTGTGGCAGCGGAGGAAACCACCAGGCGCAGTGGTGTCAGCGCCTTGATCTTGTAGAGCCAGATCGGCGTGGCGATCACCACCAGCAGATAACTGGTCAGGAAGCCCCAGTTCGCGACGTAGCCACCGTAGACCTCGAAGACCACCCGGCCCGCCGAGCTGAAGGTCGCTACCACCGAGAAGACGAGCGCCAGTAGCCCAATGAACGCGATACCCACCCACGGCGTCTTGTACTTGGCGTGCACCCTCGTCAGCGCGGCGGGCAGTGCACCCTCGTGGGCGAAGGTGAACAGGGACCGCGCCCCGGCCGTGGTGACCGCCGTGACGAAGACGATGAACGCAACGGCCACCGCCCCACTCACGACGTGGTTGACCCAGGAGACGCCGGTGGAATCAGCGAGCTGGGGAAGGATCGCCTTGTCACCGTCGATGCCGCCGAAGAACAGGATCTGCGGGTAGGTCGCAACGATGTAGAGCACTCCCAAGAGCAGAACGACCCGCAGCAGCGACCGTGCGATGCTGCGGTGCGCGTCCTTGGCTTCGGCACCGAGTGAGGCGACGCTCTCGAATCCTGCGTAGGCCCCGACGGCCGACACGGCGGCGATGAACGTCGCGCTGTTGCCGAGATGGCTTGGGTTCCACTGGTCCCAATCCACCCGGAACCCGTAGCCGATGTATGCCGCGACGATGATCACCAGGATGGACGCGACGGCGATGAGCTCGATCACCAATTCGTACTTCGCTGCGATCGACACGCCCCTGTACGGCAGGTAGGTGGCGACCCCGACGATGACCAGAACGAGGAGCAGGCGGAACCACGTTGCCTGCGAGCCCAATCCGATGGATTCGAGGAACGCGTCGAGGTAGACGACGCCGCCGAGTGTTCCCGTGGTGGCGAAGCCGATGTAGCCAACCAGCAGACTGAAGCCTGCGGCATACGCGAAGCCCGGCCCGAGGCCGTTACCGGTATAGGTACCCAGCGATCCCGACGAGACGGTGCGCTTGGCCTGAAAGCTGATGGTCGCCGCGATGAGGACGGTGATCGCCAGACCGACCAGCACTGCCCACGCCGCGCCCTTGCCCGCAGCCAAGAAGAGAGAGAACGGGACGGATGCGACCGCGACACTGGGTGCGGCCGCGGCCAGCCCCTGCGCGAAGACGCCCCAGAAGCCCAGCGCGTCGCGTTGCAGGCCGGTGCCCTCGGCCGAGGACAGTGTTCGGCCGGAGAGTGCAACCTCCGGAACCTGTGTGGACATGGCGAACTGCCTTCCTGGCTCGACCGTGTCGGGCCGCGAACTCGGTGTGCATGCCGCGCAATGCGCTGGTATGTAGGCGATTAACGTGTTACTGATCTGGATGTCAGAGTGCCGTAACACAGCCCGTGGCGTCAGCCGTCAGAATCGCTGGGATTATTTCTCACAGGTTTGCTCAGCCTGCGAGGCGGCGTACGTCACCGGTACTCCGCGCCAGGATGATCATCGGGCAACGATGCCGTGCCTGCGGGAAAGAGCTTTTGCCGCAACGACGTCGAGCGATCGTCGGCCGCACGCGCCCTGCCGCGTCGACGCAATTCCGGGATGAGGTGGTCGGCGACGTCGACGAAGCTGCCGGGCGTGATGTGATAGACGATGTTGAACCCGTCGACACCGGCGCGTTGCGCGTAGGCCTCGAGATCGTCTGCCACGGTGCGAGCGGACCCGACGAACAACGCACCGCCAAACCCACCCAAGCCGCCGGCGTAGTCGCGTAGCGTGGCCTGGTGTCGGGCATCGGCGTCGTCGACCGCGGCCAGAATGGACCGGCTGGCGTCGGTCTCGAACTGTTCGATCGGACGGTCGACGTCGTATTCGGACCAGTCGACGCCGCTGAGCGCCGACAACAGGACCAGCCCGCTGTCCAGGTCGTGGTACTTCGACAACTCACGCGCCTTCGCCTCGGCAGCGGAGTCGGTGTCGTCGACGACGATCTCGATCGACGTGACGAACTTGATGGAGTCCGGTTTGCGGCCGTGTGCGACCGCCCTGCGTCGGATGTCGTCGATGTTTGTGCGCAGCACATCGGGGCGTGGATCGTTGGCGAATACCAACTCGGCATTGCGGGAGGCGAATTCGCGACCTGCTGGTGATGTGCCTGCCTGGAAGAGGACGGGAGTGCGTTGCGGCGACGGCTCGACCAGATGGGCACCGGGAACGCTGAAGTAGGTTCCCTCGTGACCAATTGCGTGAACCTTCGCCGGGTCGGTGTAGACGCCCCGCTCACGATCGCGGACGACGGCGTCGGACTCCCAGGACCCTTCCCACAGTTTGTAGGTCACCTCGAGGAACTCCTGCGCCATGGCGTACCGCTCGTCGTGCGGGATCTGCCGATCACGCCCGATGATGTTGCGCGCGGCGCTGTCTAGCAGTGAGGTGACGATGTTCCAGCCGATCCGTCCGCCGGTGAGATGGTCGAGCGTGCTGAACTTCCTTGCCAACAGATACGGGCTCTCGTACGTCGTCGACACGGTGATGCCGAACCCGAGGTGCTCGGTGACCGCGGCCATCGCCGAGACGGCGAGCAGCGGATCGGTCACAGGAGTCTGCACTCCCTTGCTCAGCGCAGCCGTCGCGTCGCCACCATGGACGTCGAGCTGTCCGACGGCGTCGGCGACGAACAGTGCGTCAAAACCACCCGCGTCGAGTGTCCGCGCGAGATTCGTCCAGTACCGCAGATCGGTGTACGACGAGGTCCTGTCCTCGGGATGGCGCCACAGACCGAAGTTGCCGTGCGACGGCGTCGACATGGTGAACGCCGACAGCACGAACGGTTCGACCGACGAACTCATGCCCCCACCTCGTACCGGTTGGCCGGACTCGTCAGGCCCAGATGATCGCGGAACGTGGTACCGGTGTACTCGTGCCGGAACAGCCTGCGCTTGCGCAGCAACGGCACGACCTGTTCGACGAAGTCCTCGAACTGCCCGGGAAGTCCGGGCCCTTGCAGGACGAAGCCGTCGGCTGCTCGCGCTTCGAACCACGTCTCGATCTGATCGGCGATCTGCTCGGGAACACCGACCACACTCGCTCCCCAACCGTTCACGGTGCGGTACAAGAACTCCCGCACCGATGGTGCCCCGTCGAAGGCCAGCGCACGGTAGCCGGCCAAGGCCGTCTGGTGGGTCTCGGTGCTGGCCGGGAAGGCCGACTCGGGCACTGGCCCATCCAGGTCTGCGCCCGTGACGTCGACGTCGACCTCCAACAGCCAGCCTGCCTGGTACTCCGGGCTGAAGTACTCGTACGCGGTGCGCTCAATACGGCGCACCTCGTCCTCCGTGGAACCCACGATGAATCGCAGTGACGGGGTGATCAGCGGTGCGGTGGCACGCCCGAGCTGATCGGCCTCGGCGTAGATCTGGCGGTAGAACTCCTGCGCCCGCAGGAGCGTGCCCTGTCCCGTGAAGATGACCTCGGCATGCTTGGCGGCGAACGCGCGTCCCGTCGTCGACGAGCCCGCCTGGAAGATGACGGGCCTGCCCTGCGCGGAACGAGCGGCACCGAGGGGCCCGTTCACGTCGAAATAGCGACCGTGATGGTTGGGCACCCGGATCCGGCTGACGTCATTGAAGATTCCTGCGACGCGATCTTCGACGATCGTGTCCTCGCCCCACGAGTCCCACAGCTTCTCGACGACCTCGATGGCCTCCTCGGCCACGCGGTACCGCTCGTCGTGGTCGACCACACCACGGGCGTGGAAGTTGTCGGCCGCGGCCCGTGCGAAGCTGGTGACGAGATTCCACCCCGCTCTGCCGCCGCTCAGGTGGTCGAGCGAGAGCAGCTGACGCGCGAGGTGGTACGGGTGCTGCAGTGTCGCCGAGCCGGTGACCACCAGACCGATCCGCTCGGTCACCAGCGCCAACGCCGACGCGGTGGTCAGCGGCTCGAAGTCCTCGGTGGTCTTGTACGCCCACGTCTCCTCAGGCCCGTAGTTCAGTCCATCGGCGAAGAACACCCCGTCGAAGGTCCCTGCCTCCGCGATGCGCACGTTCTCGACCAGGCGACGCCGAATGCCTGCCGTGCTGTTGTCGATCCCTGGATGACGCCACGGTCCGGCAGATCTGGTGTTGCCGAACGCCAACAGATGGAGTTCTCGAGACACCTGGTGGAACCTATTACCCAGCAGTGGATTTCGTAGGTGTTAAATGCGCCGTAATCAAAACTCCTCGTCCGGCGATACTCGCTATCGCGCGTCGGCAGGGACCCAATCGAAGGGCACGGCCTGCGACCGGTAGATCATCCGGGTCAGCGTGGCGCGGTCCACTCCCTCGACGGTCGGCACCTTCACCTCGGGTTCGCCGGCGACCGCGTAATCCTCGTAGGGAGTGAGGTATTCCCACACCACCCGCCCGGAGGGCGTTATCTGGAAGATGCGGCCGTGCATGCCCTCGGTGATGAGCGTGTTGCCGTTGGGCAGCCGCTGAGCGTTGCTCACGAAGGAGCTGAAGAACGTCCACGGCGGCCGGCCCGAATCCTCTGCCGTGTACTGCCAGACGATCTGCTCAGTGGACGGATCGATCTCCAACACCCGCGACCCTGCGTAGATGCCGAGGGGGGCGGGCGGGTAACCGGCGCCCCCCTGGTTGTCGAAGACCAGGAGGTTGCCCGCACCGGGCAGCCCGTCGGCGATGAAGTGCGGGTTGTGTTGGCCCGAGATCTGATCAAGGGGCCGAGGCAGAGCATGGCCGTTGATCCGCTGCTGTTCGGCGCCGGGTTGGGCGTCGAAGTATGGACCGAGTCGCCAAACGATTCGCCCGGAACGCTTGTCGATCAACGCGATGACGTTGGCCTTGCGCGAGCTGATCAGGATGTTGTCGGGCTGGAAGACCGTCTCGGGGTCTTCTCGATGCCACCGATTGGCGCCGAGCGTCTTGGCGCTGTTGATTTCGAGATATCCCCAGATGTCGTCGGGCCTGCGCGCGACCGTGCGGCGTAGATAGTCGAAACCAACAGCTGTGAAGCCGAACTCGTCGAGGTGATCGCCTGCCCTCCACTGCCACACGATCGACCCGTTCGGTGCGACTTCATAGAGTCCCTGGTCGCCGACGACGTGTGGACCCAGATCCGGCACCTCCCGCGGGATCGTGACCAGGATGAGTCGATTGCCTCCTGCGAGCAGTTCCCAATCGTGGTTCTGGCGCGCTGCGCCGCCCGGTGACTCGGTCCCCCACTCCCAGAGCTTCTCCCCCGTCCACGACAATTGCCCGACGGTGCGGTTGCCATAGATGCCGCCGGGTGAGCCTTCCACCTGGGTGAGCTGAACCCCAACGTCACCCACCCGCCCCCCGTTCAACGCCGGGTCGATGATCCGGGCTGGAACGCCGGGAAACGGCCACTCGTGACGGACCGCCCCGTCCAGGTCGATGAGTCGCGTCACGCCGTCCGCGGCTGTGTAGAGCACATGACTTTGGTAGACCTGCTCGGGTTCGTGGTGCGTAACACCGCTGAACTGAATGAACGCCATTCCAAATGTCATACCGGCGCAAGCATCTCCGTACCACGGTTGCGCTCCCGGTGATTCGACCGACGAGGCCGGGCACGCACCGTCGCCATCATCCAGTCGTCCGGCCGAGTGTGGCCAGGAAGTCGAGCTGGGCGGTGACGACGTGCTCGTAGTCGCGGCCACCCGAGTAGACGTCGTAGTGCCCACCCCGGCTGCGCACCACGGTCACCTGCGGGAACTTCGCGGCGCGCAGGGCCGCACCGGTTGGCACGGCGGTATCGACGTCGGGCACGACCAGCAGCACCGGGCACCGTGCGCGACCCAGTCGTCGCGATGGTCGGCAGAACGCGGTACCCAGCAGACTGCGGGCAGTCACGCGATTGGGCCAGTTCGTACCGTCGGTCGGGGCCAGGATCGTGCGGCCCAGCATGGAATCGGATGCCGGCAGGACACCGAATGCACCGTCGGGCACGCTGATTGGCACGTAGCGAGGCGGGCGGCGCAACGCCGCACCGAGCAAGTCGGCCAATCCCGCGGCCATCAACCGCGCCGAGAGCGTGACGGGCTTCGACAGCGTCGCATGAGCCCCGTCGACCAGAGGGCAGATCGCGATGGCCCCCGCCAGCTGCCGGTCGTCAACGGCATGCCAGGTGGCGTGCAGTCCGGCGAACGAGCAGCCCCACACCACCGTGCGCGATGTCTCCGTTAGTTGGCGGGCGAAGTCCAGTGCCCGCCGGTAGTCATCGCGTTCGGCACGGATGCTCAGCAGCTCACGAGGTGATCCCCCCGATGCGCCGAAGTTGCGGTAGTCGAACACCACACATGTATGCCCAGCTGCGACAAAGCGTTTGGCGAACGGCGCCAATCCTGCGCTCTTGATCCCGCCGATCCCGTGCGCCATCACGACGGTCGTTCCGGTCGCGACGTCCGGGTCGGGTCGAAACAACCAGGCGTCGATGCGCGCACCGTCCGCGCCGTTGAAACTCACCGATTCGCGGCCGGTCTTGCCTTGGCTTGCTTCGCTCACCGCTGGGCCCTCGGCGTTGGCGTGCAGTGAGCTTCATCGACGACGAACGTGGCACCGGCGTCGAAGGCGAGTTCGGGGCCGAGCACGGACGCCGGGGTGTGCGCCCCTGATGAGACCGCGCCTGCGAGTTGGGCGCGCACGACCGCCGCCGCCACCTTCCCGCTGAACTCGTACCCGTCTCCCATCTGCAGCCATCCGGCGCGCGACTCACCATTGGCCCAGTCCAGTTGCGCGTAGCTCAGGGAGACGTAGTCCTGGTTCTGACCGGCTGGTCCTGGCGAATCAGTCAGCCCCACACCGTATTCGACTGCTCGGCGGATCGGGCGGTAGCGTGCGGCCTTGGCCAGTGCGGGCAGGACGGCCCGGACGAGTGCATTGGCCGGGACCTCGGCGGTGAACGCGTCGACGTCACCGGCGCCAGAGGCTCGCCGTGCAGATTCGAGATCACCGACGGCCACGCCGAGGCCACCGACGCTGCCCCCACTTGGCGTGGGAATGCGCCAGTACGCACTACCCGGCCGGGTGCGGGTCAGGACGCCATCCCGGTAGGCGCGGCCACCGGCGGCAAGTACCTCGACCGCACTGGCGGCGACGTTGCGCCCCTTGGTGGCCATGCCGGGCATCGCCGCGACACGCGCGGATTTCGCCGGTGGACGATCCCCGCGCAGGGCCACCACCAACGCCTCGGTTGCGACCACGCCGAAACCCGCGCCGGTCACCACCGATACCTCTGCCCTACGCGCATCGTCATCGCGAGCCAGGGTGTGTTCGAACGCATCCAATTCATTGGCGACGTCGCAGTAGTGGGCACCGTTGCGCAGGCACCACTCGAGAACGGGCGGGGCGGTGTCGGTGGACGGCCCGACGAGGTTCAGGACGAGATCGGGGAGGGGAACGCGGTCCAGGATCGCTGCCCAGTTCCGGTCGTCACCGACGGCGAGGGTGAAGGGGGACGTCGATCCGGAATCGGCGGCCGCCGCGCTCAACCGCCCCTGGTCACGGCCGACGAAGACCAGGTGTCGTTCGTCGGAAGCGCCGAGTTCGCTGATGATCGAGCGTGCTACCAGCCCAGACGCTCCGAGGATTGCTATTGTGGAAGTCATGGAACATTACAATACAGTCTGTATTGTTTGATGGTCAAACAAGGGCGCCCCCGTGCCGAGGTGTTGGACTCCGCGATCCTTGACGCGGCCACCGAGTTGGTGACCGCGGACGGTTATGTGGCGACGTCGATCGACGCGATCGCCCGGCGAGCCGGTACGACTCGCCAAGCCGTTTACCGTCGCCACCCCTCACTGGCGCACATCCTCATTGCGGCGTTGAGCCGCCGATTCGGTCTGGACCCCGCCGCCGACACCGGCTCACTGCGTGGTGATCTCGTTGCCGTGCAGCGCAATCAAGTCGAGTTCTTCGCCGACCCATTGGTGAAGCGGGCTCTCCCCGGGCTGCTCGACGAAGGCGCGCGCGACACGGCGCTCGGTTCGCAGCTCTTCGAGGCGTTCGTGACACCTCGACGGGAGTCGACGGCGCGCGCCCTTGAGCGAGCGGTCCAGCGTGGAGACATTCCTGGCGGTTACGACATCGACTGGATTTGCGACCTGCTGACCGGGCCACTGTTGATGCGCGCGTTGCTGCCGACCGGACCGATCGACGAGAATCTGGCGCAGCTCACCGTCACCGCCGCATTAGACGTGCTGGGGGCGCCGTGAGCCATCAGCGACGGGCCCACTCCTCGGCGAGCAGCGCATAGGAACGCACCCGATCGTCGTGATCATGAGTGATCGTCGTGATGATCAGCTCATCGGCTTCGGTGGCGTCACGCAGTCGCTCGAGCTGATCGGCGACCTGGATCGCCGAGCCGACGAACTGGGTGTCGACGCGATCCGCGACGAGTTCACGGTCGGCGCCGGACCATGTGTGCCTGCGCGCCGCTTCCGGAGTCGGAAAGGGAATGGCGCCTTCCGCAGTGCGGATGCTGCGCACCCAGAGCCCGTAACCAGTGGCGAGCTCACGAGCGGTGGCCTCGTCGTCTGCGACGACCACGTCGGCAGACACGCTCAGATAAGGCCGGTCCAGCTGCGCTGACGGAGTGAACGCGGCGCGGTACCCGTCGGCCGCCTCGAGGACGCCCGCAGGGGCGACGTGGTAGTTGGCTGCGAACCGCAACCCGTTCTTGCCTGCGACCGTTGCACTCTCGCCGCCACTGCTGCCCAGAATCCAGACTTGGAGGTCGGCTCCTGCACCCGGAACGACGTGGGCCCGTTCGCCGTTCGCCGACCGGTAGGTGTCCGCGATGAGCGCAAGGATGTCGCCGACTTGTTCGGTGTAGTTCTGCGCCTTCGCATCCGGCAGCTGCAGCAACGCCTTCTGCAATGCGATGCGCGGCGATTTCAGCAGCGCCGCCGGATTGAACCTGGCAGGGATTGGTAGTCCGCTGGGCGCGCGCCCGTCCACGACCGCCTGCGATCTCGGGCCACTCGGTGTGGGTGAACTCGGCACGACCGGTTTGCCACCAGAGCGGCCCAGTCCGAGGTCGAATCGACCGGGATGCAACGCATCCAGTAGACCGAACTCTTCCACCGAGGACAACGCCGTGCGGTGTCCCATTTGCAGCGCACCCGAACCGAGCCGGATCGTCGAGGTCTCCGCGGCGGTCAGCGCGAGAAGCACCGCGGGTGACGTGCCGGCTACCCCGGGATTGAGGTGATGCTCGGCGAACCAAAAGCGCGTGTAGCCGAGCTCGTCGGCCCGTCGTGCGAGATCGATGCTGTTTCGCAGTGCCTCAGTCGCGTTCGAGCCGGACGAGATCGGGACCAGGTCGAGCACCGTCAACGGTGTCGTCATGAGCGTGCCGCCGCCGAAGGCTTGGGATCGAGCATCTGGACGCGCCAAGTGCAACGGCCGGAGACGG
Source organism: Mycobacterium sp. AZCC_0083 (assembly GCF_014202335.1). Lineage (GTDB taxonomy): Bacteria > Actinomycetota > Actinomycetes > Mycobacteriales > Mycobacteriaceae > Mycobacterium. The sequence goes on from NZ_JACHGP010000007.1 coordinate 247,650, forward strand.
ATTGCCAGCAGGCACGTCGGGACGAAATGCTAGCGCTCATGACCTCCTCAAAGGTACCGGCGCCAACCAGATCGCCCTGGCTCGCGACGCCCCTGGTTCGTATCCGACTCTCTGCTATCGGCCACTTCAGTGATGTGCTGATTTGAATCTGAATGAGCCGAATACGTACCGGGGCCAAACGGTGCAAGCAGGGCGTCGGGGCCCCAAGCCCCTGCCGTCGGCAACCAAAAATAGTTCGCCACACGAATTGAATGGCACTTGGCTGCTACCCTTTATCAGTGGGTAAGCCTTATGGTCAGATTGGAGTCGTCACTGGGCTGGTGCGGACCGCCTTCTTGGTGAATGCCGTCTACGCCGAGTCGGGCCGGGCGCACGGCATCACATCGCAGCAGGGACAGTTGCTGTGCGTTTTGATGGCGCAACCGTCCGGCATGCGCGAGTTGGGCGCGACATTGGGACTAGCCAAGTCGAGCCTTACCGGCCTGGTAGACCGCACCGAGCGCAACGGCTTGGTGCGGCGCGAACCAGACCCACGCGACAACCGTGCGGTGCGGGTCGCACTCACCCCGGACGGCAGCAAGCTGGCTGACGAGTTCTACGCAGAGACTTGCCGGCGGATCGAGAAGCTGCCGGTGAGGCTCACCGCCGCCGAACGCCGCACGCTCGCAGGCCTCCTCGGACGCATCGTGGAAGACAACGAGGTCCCGGTGATCTTCCTGGAACTGGACGAAGGAGCCACCTCCACCGCACGTGAGCACTAGGACTCGCCGCCTCATCGCCGCATAGATAACGCATTGCAGTTCGTAGTACGAACAATTATAGTTCGTACTACGAACACTAAGCGTGATCTACGGGAAGGTGTAATCATGAGTCGCACTGTCGCGGCTCTCCGCGGCGGTTATGGGGTTCGACGGGTCGCCAAGGCACTGGACGCCCTAACCGAGAAACCCACACCCAACCGGCCCTGACCCCACCATCGCGCACCGGAAAGGCAGGACAATGTCCACACCAGAAGACGTCATCTTCGGCGTCGACGGCAATGACGGTATCGACGACGTTCCGCGGCTGCTGCGCCTAGCGGAGCAGGCCGACCGAGACGGGCTCGACATCGTGTCGCTGTCCGACCACCCCTACATCGGCGGGCGCCTGGACGCCTACGCCGCCGTCGGATTCATCCTCGGGCGAACCCGGCACATCTCGGGCGTCGTCAATGTCACCAACGTGCCACTCCGGCCTGCCCCCATGCTGGCGCGGACGGTGACATCGCTATCGGCGCTGTCCAGTGGCCGCATCGTGCTCGGCATCGGCGCCGGCGGAATGTGGGATCGGATCGAAGACATGGGGGTGGTGCGGCTCTCACCGGGCGACGCCGTGAACGCCTTCGAAGAAGCGATCGGCGTCATCAAGATGCTGTCGGGTGGCGGCCCGCCCATCACCTACGAAGGCCGCTATTGCCACTTGCACCAGATCGAGCCGGCCCCCGTGGCCGCACCCCCGGTGTGGACCGGATCGGTCGGCCCGAAATCGCTGGCCGCGACCGGCCGGGTGGCCGACGGCTGGATCCCCGGCCGTGCTGCTGATTGGCTCAGCGGGCGGTACCGGACGTCGCGGCCGATCATCGACGATGCGGCGCGGGCCGTGGGCCGTGATCCGCGAGAGATTCGCACGGTCTTCAATCTCCCAGGCCGCATCACCGACCGTCCACTGGCCGCCACCCGTGACCGCGACGGCCGCTGGGTCGGCGGATCCGTCGACCAGTGGATCGAGGAACTGACCGGCGCCGTGATCGAGCACGACGCGTCGGGCTTCATCCTCTTTTCGCCCAGTGGCGGCGCTCCGGACGACATCTCCCTCGGCCGCTGGGCAGGCGAGATCGCCCCAGCCGTCCGAGACACGACCGCGAGGGGAAACCCGAGATCGCCGCGCTGACGGCGCCGAGGGTTCCCGCTGCGCGTCACAGTGAGTCAGAGTGCCGGAACCTGTCAGTGGAGGATTGCGCGAAGGCGTCGAGCCGCTGTTGTTTGGTGCGCTGCAGGTGGCCGGTGATGGCCTTGCGGGCGGTGGCACCGTCACCCACCTCGATCGCGTCGAGGATGGCGCGATGTTCGTCGGCGACGACGGCGAGGTCGTCGTGATGGTGAGCGTCGCGGTCGTAGACGCGGAGGCGGGCGACCAAGTTGGCGAGGGTCTCGCGCAGGGTCGAATTGTGCGACGCGGACCACAGCACCTCGTGCCATTGCGAGTTGAGATGCCTTGCGACCGTGACGTCTTCTTCCTCGCACGCCTGCCGATGCAGTTGCACGAGTTGGGCGAGTTGTAGATCCGTCCGGCGGGTCGATGCCGCTTCGGCTGCGGCTTGCTCGAGGACGATCCGCACGTCGTAGATTTCAATGACGTCGTCGGGCGCACCCGAGCGGATGCGGTATCCACGCACCGCCCTGGTGATCAGACCCTCCTGTTCCAGCCGGTTGAGCGCCTCACGGACGGGTGTCCTCGAGACTCCGTACGCCGTCGTGAGGGCGCTTTCACTCAGTGGTTCCTCTGGGGAGAACCGACCCGCAAGCAGATCAGCGCGAAGCACGCTGTGAAAGGGCGTCCGGTGCACTCGACCTCCGTTCGATCGTTCACCCGAGAATACCGATAGGCGTTAGATGTATACATAAAATACTCATAGCGAGTTCAACTAGCGCTCATTGCATTTGGGCGTTCCATACTGACCGCTCCAGCGCACCGTCACGAAGGAATACCCCCATGAGTCGTCCACACAACGACACGACCACCGCAGACTCAGTTGAACGCGTGAAGAGCACGCCGGTGGTTCGGTGGCGGATCGTCGACATCGTCGTCGCCAGCGTGCTCGCAGTGGCCGCAGGCCTCGTCTTCGTCCTCTGGAACATCGCGTCCAACCCGATCAGCGCACCACTCGGCGCGCTACTTCCCGGCCTGCAAGCCTTGGCCGGGGGCGGCTGGCTCTTCGCCGCCGTGCTCGTTGCGCTGGTGATTCGCAAACCGGGCGCGGCGCTGTACGGAGAGATCGTCGCCGCATCGGTCTCCGCACTGGTCGGCAATCAATGGGGGGTTCTCACACTGGAATCGGGCCTCGTTCAGGGCGTGGGTGCGGAACTCGTGTTCGCGGTCTTCCTCTACCGCAGGTGGAATCTCCCCGTCGCCCTGCTCGCCGGGGCCGTCGCCGGCCTCGCCCTCGCCATCAACGACCTCATCCTCTGGTACCCCGGATCGGCCGTCGCGTTCTCGGCCATCTACACCGTCTCCGCCATCGTCTCCGGTGTCGTGCTCGCCGGACTGCTGTCCTGGTTCGTGGTCAGAGGGCTGGCCAAGACCGGCGCATTGAGCCGATTCGAGTCAGGCAGAGTCGCGCTGCGGCGCCACGACGCGCAGTGAGCTCACCTGCCGTTGTGTCCCGCGGCGCCGCCGTCGCGGCCGCGGGTTGGGGTTGGCGTCATGCGGGACGCCCCGATTGGGCAGTGCACAACCTCGAGTTGGCCATCACCCCTGGCGAGCGCGTATTGCTTCTCGGTCCGTCGGGGGCGGGAAAATCTACGCTATTGCACGGTCTCGCAGGTCTTCTCGGCGGCGCGGACGACGGGCAGGAGGTGGGGCGCCTGCTGGTCGACGGCGCTCCTCCCAACCAGCAGCGGTCGCACATCGGCATGGTGCTGCAGGACCCTGATTCCCAGGTGATCCTGTCGCGCGTCGGTGACGACGTCGCCTTCGGCATGGAGAACTTCAACGTTCCCCGAGAACAGATCTGGCCCCGCGTCAGCGAGGCGCTCCGCTCCGTCGGCCTGCAGGTGCCGCTCGACCACGACACCTCTCATCTCTCGGGTGGCCAGAAGCAGCGTCTGGCTCTCGCAGGTGTGATCGCGATGAATCCCGGCCTGATCTTGCTGGACGAGCCGACCGCCAATCTCGATCCAGCCGGTGTCATCGAGGTGCGCGACGCCATCCACGCCACGGCCAACCGGACCGGGGCGACAGTGGTCGTCATCGAACACCGCACCGAGGTCTGGCTACCCGTGGTCGATCGGGTCATCGTCCTCGGCTCTGCGGGCGAGGTCGTCGCCGACGGAGCGCCGGACAGGATCATCGGGCGCGAACACGACTACTTGACGAGGTCCGGCGTGTGGGTCCCAGGGGCGCCTGCACCCGAGCTCACCCGCCACCGGTCGACCCGTACCGGGAGCTTGCTCTCTGCGGCCGACCTGTCGCTCGGGTACCGCTCCGAACCCCACCTTCACTCGGGCCTGAACTTCGAAATCGCCAGGGGCAGAACCACAGTCGTCACAGGACCGAACGGAGCGGGAAAGTCGACCCTGGCGCTCACGCTCGGTGGCCTGATTCCCCCCGCGCGCGGACGAATCGAAGCGAATGACACGTTCGCCCCGTCTCTGAATCGCCGGGAGCCCATCCGCTGGCGGTCCAACGAGTTGCTCAGCCGGATCGGCAGCGTCTTTCAGGATCCCGAGCACCAGTTCCTCAAGGGCACGGTCCGGGAAGAACTCGCGCTCGGACCGCACGCGCTCAAACGCCGTCGCAACGAAACCGCCGTGCTCACCGACGAACTGCTCGAACGGCTCCGGCTCAGCCACCTCGCCGAAGTGAATCCCTACACGCTGTCCGGCGGAGAGAAGCGGCGACTCTCGGTCGCCACCGTGCTCGCCACCAGACCCGAGCTCATCGTGCTCGACGAGCCGACGTTCGGACAGGACCGTCGTACCTGGGAGGAGCTGATTCGACTGGTCGCGGAGCTCGCCGACGGTGGTACCGCGATCGTGGCCATTACCCACGATCTCGACTTCGCGGCCGCGCTCGCCGACGACGAGATCGCGCTGCCAGCTTGGGAATCGGCGACAGCCACGGGCAGCGCCCGATGACGGCCGCCGTCACCGCAGGCGCTGAGGCAAGACCGTTGAATCCGGTCGCGAAGGTATTGACTGCCCTGGTGATCGCAGCCGCGCTCGTACTGAGCGTGGACTGGGTGTCTGCCCTGACCGCCCTAGTGCTGGAAATCGTGCTGATCTTCGTGCTCGGGGTCCGGTTGCGGCCCTTCCTCGTTCGCGCAGGGGTGATCGTCATCGGCGCTGGGCTCACGGCGGTGACGGTCCTGCTCTACGGCGAGCCGAGCGGCACGGTGCACTGGCATTTCCTCCTCGTCAACGTCAGTGACGGATCCATCGGGCTTGCTCTCGCGACCTTCCTTCGCGTCCTGGCCATCGCGCTGCCCTCGGTCTTCCTGTTCGTCGATGTCGAACCCACCGAACTCGCCGACGGGCTGGGGCAGGTACTCAAGCTTCCTGCCCGATTCGTACTCGGCGCCCTTGCCGGCCTTCGTCTCATCGGTCTGCTCGGCCAGGACTGGCAGTACCTTGGCTACGCCCGCCGCGCGCGTGGCGTCGCCGACCACGCGCGATTGCGCCGTACGACTGGCCAGGCGTTTGCGCTGCTGGTGTTCGCCGTGCGTCGGGGGTCGAAGCTCGCCACCGCGATGGAAGCGCGCGGATTCGGCGCGTATCCGACGCGGACCTGGGCCAGACCCTCGACCTTCGGGCGGCGCGAGATCATTCTCGTCGGCGCGGGTATCGTCATTGCGGCCGTGGCGATCTCGGTGTCCGTCGGGGCCGGAGCTTGGAACTTCATTGGCACTCGATGAGGTCTTGCGTCTGCTGCACGAGTCCGCGGCCACGACGGTACTAATCGACGGGCGCTCCGGATCGGGCAAAACGACGTTGGCGACACAGCTCTGCCGGGATTGGTCCGACAGCGTGCTGGTCCGGCTCGACGACGTCTACCCCGGCTGGGACGGCCTCAGCTGGGCCTCCGAACACATCCAGTCGGCACTGCTCCGCCCCAGGGCCAAGGGCCGTCCTGGACGCTGGCGCAGCTGGGAGTGGGACGAGCAACGCCCCGGCGCTTGGCGCACTGTCCAGCCAGGGCAACTCCTCGTTGTCGAGGGGGTGGGTGCGCTCACCCCGGCCAGCCGGTTACTCGCCGACCTCGCCATCTGGGTCGACGCCGACGACGCCGACCGCAAGCGCCGGGCACTGCGCCGGGACGGCGAAACCTACCTGCCGCACTGGGATCGGTGGGCGGCCCAGGAAGACGACTTCATCGCCCGGTACGACCCGCAGCGCAGCGCCGATCTGATCGCCGCGCCCGCAGCGGATGGATTCATGCTGGTAGCAGCGGAGAGGACGCCATGACCACACGACTTTCCCTTGCCCTCGAATACTTCCATCCCTGGCCGAACTCGGCTGGGTTCTACGTCGCCCGTCACCACGGGTGGTACGCCGACGCAGGTATCGAGCTGCAGATCCGGACCGTCGACCCAGGGATCGGTGACGGGCTCGAACACCTTCAGCGCCAATTGGTTGATCTTGCAGTGTTTCCCACGAACCGACTGCTGGTCCGCGTCGAGGACGGCGCGTCGCTGCGGGCGCTCGCCGCGATCAACCAGCGCGGGCTCGAGACGGTCCGCACCTTGGAGAGCAGTGGGATTCACACACTCGCCGAACTCGCAGGACGGCGCCTGGCCCTCAACCCCACACCGCGCGGATTGGCCATGGTGCGCGACCTGGTGCGCGGGGCGGGAGGCGAACCCGACGACGTCATCCTGGTGGACGTCGGCGCGCGCGAACTGACCAGTGAGGAGCTCGCGGGCGGCGCGGCGGATGCCACGTTCGGGTCGTACTGGGCGTGGGACATCCTGCTCAACGAACACCCGGACCGACCGGAAAGGGTCTGGCGCGTCGACGACGAGCTTCCCTTCAGTTACCACAGCTACTTGCTAGGGGGGCGAGCCGAATTCGCCGAACGACAACCGGACCTGTCGGCAGAGTTCCTCGCGGTCACCGACCGCGGCTTTCGCTTCGCAGCGGATCATCCCGCCGAAACGGTCGAAGTGCTGCGCGGCGTCACGCCGTACTTCACCGACGACGTGCTCACCCGATCGCTGGAAGCGATCTCCGGTACATGGTTCCACGACGGGGCGTGGGGAACGATCCGCCGTGACCTCGTCGAGCCGTACGCCCACTGGCTCGCCGAGCACCGCATCCTCGCTTCACCGGAGCGGTGGCACGAAGCGTTCCTCGACGCCACGACCGCTGGAGCCGGCACCACGACATGAGCCGAGAGCCGTTCATCTCGGCGCATGCACTGGACCAGATGCGGACCAGCGCTGCGCCACCCGTGATCTTCGATGCCACCCTGGTGTTGCACAAGGCGCGCTTCGACGGCGACTTCCACGCCGAGAGCGGACGCTCACGTTGGGAGGAAGCACACGTCCCGGGATCGGTGCACGTCGAGGTGGACACCGAACTGTCGGTGCCCGACTCCACTCACGACCGGCATCCGCCACCTCAGGTACTGGCCGACACCCTCGCTCGGTTGGGCGTCGGCCAAGAGACGCCAGTCGTGGTCTACGACAGCACCGGTGGACTGTGGGCGGCGCGGGTCTGGTACCTGCTGCGCTGGATTGGCGTGCCGGTCGGGGTGCTGGACGGCGGGCTGACCGGATGGCGAGAGTCTGGACTGCCCGTCGAATCGGGCCTGCGACCCGAGTCCGTGCCCGTCTCGAGGTGGGAGGCACGTGTGGCCTACCACGCCTGGATCGACAAGGACGAACTACTCCAGTTCGGCGAGTTCAGCGGAAATCTCGTCTGCGGCTTGTCATCTGCCTCATTCAGCGGGTCTGAGCCGACTCGATACTCCCGCCGCGGCCACATCCCTGGCAGCATCAACGTCCCTGCACGCTCTCTGTTCGACGACTCTGGCTTCATCAGGTCCAGGGCCGAGGTCACCGCGCGTTACCGTGACGCGGACGTCGACCTCGACACTGAGTTGCTTCTGTACTGCGGAGGTGGCATCTCGGCGGCCGCGAACGCGCTCGCGCTGTCGTCGATCGGGTTCCAGCACGCGCGGGTCTACGACGGGTCGCTCGAGGAATGGAGTGCAGACCCCGATCTGCCACTGATCGTCTCCTAGAACTCCCTCGTTCGAAGCACGCCCGGCCAGAATCAGCGTGACCACAATCATCTGCTCGGCCAGCGTTGCCGCCCTACCGTTCACCCGTGACCACGTCTGCATTGCGCTTCGGCGTCTGGGCCTTGGTGTACGGCACATGGGGAGCCAAACGGCATCCTCTCGAGCCGGTCGACGCTTCTTGGGTACGCACCAGGGCACAGATCATCGAGGCGGATCGACTCGGTTTCGACGCCACGCTGGTGGCGCAGCACGAAGTCAATCCATCCGGTGATCAGTACGACCAACTCGAAGCGTGGACAACGAGTGCGGCCGTGGCCGGTCTGACGGAGAACATCGAGATCATCACGGCCATCAAGCCGGTGCTCTACCACCCCGTGGTCTTGGCGAAGCAGGCACTGCAGATCGAGGAGATCAGCGGTGGTCGGTTCGCCATCAACGTGGTCAATGCCTGGTTCAAGCCCGAAATCGCCCGCGCTGGCCTTCCGTTCCTTGAGCACGATGAGCGGTACGCCTACGGTCGCGAATGGCTCACCGTCGTGAACTCACTGATCAGCGGCCGGCGAACCACGTTCCACGGCAAGTACTTCGACGTCGACGACTACCAGCTCAAGCCCGCAAGCAAACACCGCAAGCGCCCCGCGATCTACGTGGGCGGGGAGTCCGATGCGGCGCGCACGCTGGCCGCCGACTTCGCCGACGTCTGGTTCATCAACGGACAACCCGAGGACAACGTGCGACGGTTGGTGACCGACGTCGCCGCCCGACCCCGCAGCGGCGGTCCGGTGCGATTTGGCCTTGCGGCGTTCGTGATAGGCCGCGAAACCGACGCCGAGGCAGCCGAAGAACTCGCCTACGCCTTCGAGTTGGCAGGCCGTGACGTCGCCGAAACCGAGTCGGTCATTTCGAATGCCGATCCCAAGGCCCAGATGTTCAAGACCTTCGCCGAACATCCACACGTCGGTACGAACGGCGGGACTGCCGCCGGACTCGTCGGCAGCTACGACACCGTGGCTGAACGCATTCTCCGCTTCGGAAGCCTTGGCATCGAACTGTTCATGCTTCAGTTCCAGCCGTTCGAGTCCGAGATGCGGCGATTCGCCGACGAGATCATCCCCCGGGTTCGGCGGCTGGAAAGGCTTGCTGCGTAGTGGGGCGAAAGAATCAGGTTGGCCCAAACCATCCGCTTGGCGAGCACCGGCACCTAACGTGACGTGTCGTGGGATTACAAACGCTCACTGAGCTTTTCGACAAGATCGCCAGCGAGGCACAGCAGCGCGAGCAGGATCGAGTCCTGCCGCACGAACAGATCCGGTGGCTGCGTGACGCTGGTATCGGGCGCCTGAGGCTCCGGACCGAGGATGGCGGCACTGGCGCGAGTCTGCCCGAGCTGTTCGGGGTCGTGATCGATCTGGCCGCTGCCGACTCAAATGTCGCACACATCCTGCGGGCGCACTTCGGCTTCGTCGAAGAGCATCTGCACAACCCGGATCCGGCGGCCAGGCGACGGTGGCTTGGCCTCGTTGCCGAGGGCAACATCGTCGGCAACGCCGTCAGTGAGCAGAACAGTCGAGCTGTCGGACGCAAGGCCGGCACGACTCATCTGGACACCGTGCTCACTCCGGATGGCACGGGAGGATTCCGCCTCAACGGCGTCAAGTTCTACTCCACTGGCACGCTGTTCTCCGATTGGGTAAACGTGCATGCGGTCGATCCCGATGGGGCCTCGTTCCGCGTCACCGTTCCCGTCACCCGAGCAGGCATCTCAGTCGAAGACGATTGGGACGGCTTCGGCCAGCGTCTTACCGGCACCGGAACCACGCGTTTCGAAGGCGTGTACGTGCAGGCCGACGAGGCGCAACGAATCGAAGCCCGCGACGTCGAGACCCCGCCAACTTACTTCGGCGGTTTCTACCAGCTCTACCTGCAGGCCCTCACCGCGGGAGTGCTCGCGGCGGTTCAGTCCGACGCCGTGGCATTGACTCGCAGACGTGAGAGGAACTTCAGCCACGCAAGCCATCCCGTCCCTTCCGAGGATCCGCAGGTACTCCAAGTGGTCGGTGAGATCGCATCGAACGCCTTCGCGGCAAGGGCGATCGTGCTGACGGCGGCGCAGGCGTTGCAAGAAGCCTCCGACAGTGCCACCAACGGTGTGTTCGACCCCGACGCGGCGTATCGCGCTCAGCTCGCGGCAGCTCAGGCCAAGGTCGCCGTGGACCGGTTCTCCTATGCCACCGCGGCCCGTCTTCTCGACGTCGGCGGCGCTTCCGCCACCCAGGTGCTCTACGGCCACGATCGGCACTGGCGCAACATCCGAACGATATCGACGCACAACCCGACGTTCCTCAAGGCAACCGCAGTCGGATCACTGTTGGTCAACGGGACGCCACCCCCGCAGAACGGATTCTTCTGACACCCCGGGCCCGCCCGGGGGCCGGATGAGTTGCGCAAAGCCATCTTTGGTTCACTTGATTCATGAGCGTAGTAGTCGTCGGAAACCCCAAGCCGAACTCGCGGACCCGCGCGGCCGCAGTGCTGGTCGCCGAAAGGCTGACCGGCCTGCCCCCCGAACACGTCATCGACGTGGTCGACCTCGGGCCAGGCCTCCTGGGGTGGGGCGATCCGAAGGTGGCCGAGGCCAAGGAGATCGTGAAGTCTGCCGATCTCTTGGTCGTCGCCTCCCCCACGTACAAGGCCACCTACACCGGGCTGCTGAAGCTGTTTCTCGACCAGTTCGGAGCCGGTGAGCTCGGACAGATTCCCACGTTCCCCCTCATGCTCGGCGGCTCCCTCGCACACGCCTTGGCCCCCGAACTGACGTTGCGGCCGGTCCTCGTCGAGATCGGCGCGAGCTGCCCGTCGCCAAGCCTGTATCTGCTCGACTCCGACTACGAGACCTCACCCGATCTCGAGAAGTGGCTCGAGGTCGCCCGGCGGCACGTGCCCGGAAGGTAGTCACCGCCCTCGGCGGGATCAGCCTGCGATTACCTTGCGGTAGGCACGTGGGCCGTCGTAGTCGTTGACGGCGAAGTGCCACGTAGCCTGGTTGTCCCAGATGACGAAGTCGCCTGTCTTCCAACCGAAGTCGACGGCGTAGTTGGGCGACGCCGCGTGGGCGAGCAGGAAGGGCAGCAGCGCTTGCCCCTCGGCGGGCTCGATCCCGGTGAGGCGCAGGGCAGACGAACTCAGGAACAGCCCCTTGCGTCCGGTGTGGCGGTGCGCGCGCACCACGGGGTGCTCGATCGTCTCGGTCACCGGTGGGCGCTCTGGTGTTCCGTCGCCAGGGTAGGCGCCGTACACCGCGCTCACCGACTCCAAGAGCTGCTGGAACGGCTCGGACAGACCGTCGTAGGCCGCCTGAAGGTCGGCCCACAGTGTGTGGCCACCGATCTCGGGCACCGCTTGATAGGTGAGTGACTCGATGTTGAACGGTGGGTTGCGCCACGTGCCGCCCACGTGCCACGTCGACGCGCTGCCCGCCTTCTCGAGGTCGAACACGTACACCAGCCGGTTGTTCTCATCGCGGCGCAGCCACAAGGGATGGTCGAACGGCTCGTCGACGATCCGCACCGCGTCGACGTGGGCATCTGGGGACAGATGCTGGTTGCGGAACACCAGGACCTTGTGTCGCCAGAAATCTTCCCGCAGAGCGTTGGCCGTCGCCTCGTCGACACCGCGGGCCAAGTCGACACCGACGATCTCGGCACCGAGCAGTGGACTGGTCGGGACGACCTCGTACGGGGCGGTCTGTGTACTCGTCATTTGCATCACCTTGCCTGGACGTCGCGCAATCAAGGGAAGTCGATCGCGCGATTACCACCGTAAGACTCGTTGCGGGGCAGGCGAAACGGTTCGGATCACCGTTGTGTGTATCTGGAACCTGTGTGTATCTGGACCACTCACAACCGTCCGAGCCTCAGCAGGACGATTCCGACCGTGCGACGAACTCCCGTTGACGGTCCCGCGCCGACATCGCTCCCCACACGCCGTACGTCTCTCGCGCGGACAGCGCATGGTTCCGGCAGTCGGAGACCACCGGGCACGCGCGGCAGATCTGCTTCGCCTGTTCCTCCCGCGCCTGCAGACCTCTTCGACCGCCATCCTCGGGGTAGAAGACCTCGGGCGCCAGCCGGCGGCAGCTCCCCCACTCCTGCCAACTCTCGCGCGACAGAACGTCATTCACGGGTATCACCTCGGACCGTCAGCCCTGGCCGAGGGCGACGGCGCCGATGATCTCGAGGACGGCGTCCGTGTTCGGCGGGTGCAGCGATCCGGTGCGCACGTCACGGTAGAGCCGTTCGAGCTCGTGACGTTTGGACACCGACGACGCACCGACCACCTGTACGGCGACGTCGACGACCTCACGCGCCGTAGCGGTCGCGAATTCCTTTGCGGCCAGCGCACGCAACGGGGACCAGTCTCCTGATCCGGGGTGTGTGACCGACTCGACGAGCGCCGCCACCGCCTCCAGCTTGATCTCCGCCTGCGCGATCTGTCGTTGCACGGCGGGCTTCTGTGCATGTCGGGATATGTCGGATCGCAGCGAGTTCCGCGTCTGCGCGCCGAGGATGGCGAGGTCGAGCGCACGGCGGGCGATGCCGAAGTACACGCTCGACAACAGTGGGAGGTACCACGACAGGAGCGTGCCGACGTAGTCGGGATAGACCGGACCCACCGGGTGCCTGGCAACGACCTTGTGTGCCTCGGCGAGTGCATCATCGAAGACCGTGTCGTCGCTGGCCGTGGCCCGCACACCAAGGGCGTCCCAGGTCTCCTCGACGCGCACACCAGGATCGTCGCGCCGGACGAACGTGTGCACGATGAGCGGATTGTTCGGGTCGGAGTCGTCGCGGGCGTGGATGCCGATCTGATCCCAGACCGGCGACAGTGAGGTGAACACCTTTCGCCCGGTTATCCGGTACGAGCCATCCCGCTGGGGAACGGCGCGCACCTGCGAGTCATCCAGTCCGACGTCGTTACCGCGTTCCCCGTGCCCCGCCGCGAAGATCCGGCCAGCAGCGACGTCCGCCAACAGCCACTCCACGTCGGCGAGGCCGCGCGTGGATGCATCGGCGGCGGACCCGACCCAATACAGGTGCATGTTGACGGCCAGTGCGGTCGCCGGTGCCCAGTAGGCGAGGTGACGCTGCTCGCTGGCGAGCTCGGAGAGCGAAAGGCCCGCACCGCCGAGCCTCTCCGGCAGCGGCGCCTTCAGGTAGCCGGCCGCGACGAGTTCCGCGAAATCCTCTGCGAAGAACGCGTTCTCGGCGTCGTAGCGGGGTGCACGGGCATGAAACCGTCGATAGTCGTCGTCGGTGAAGAAGCGGCTGCGGAAACCGTCGGCCAGCGGACTGGTCCCGCTGACGACCGCTGGTTCCCCGCCCTGTGCATCCGTGATGGGGCTCGGTGCGGGCGCAGAAGTCTCGGTGACGGTCATGCAGGAGATGATGCCGACGCGCGTCGCGCACATCAGGTATTTCGGTCGCGCAGATTGTTACCCGGACTGCCCAACCCAGAACGTATTAATCAGAGCGATTTTCGACGCTGCCTTATTTCAGGCGCGTCGCTAACGTCAGCTGATTGGGGCGCCGTGGCGCACTAGCGAAAGGGGGCGCGCCAATGGGTGGCGTATCTGAAGAGCCGTCGACGGACGGGCGCCGGCTGTCCGGAGTCCCGTGGCTCAGCGTCCTCGGCGTCGTCGCGATCGTCCTCGCCGGAGTGCTCATCACGGTGAAGAACCTGCCGGACGACACCCCCAACCAACTTCTCAACGTGTCCTACGACCCGACGCGCGAGGTCTACGCCGCGCTCGACAAGGCATTCGTCGAGCAGTACCGCCATCAGACCGGGATCGCACTGGACGTCAAGCAGTCCCACGGCGGCTCTGGGCGGCAGGCGCGCAACGTCATCGACGGCTCGGAGAAGGCGAACGTCGTGTCGCTGGCACTGATCAGCGACGTCGACGCACTGCAGAAGCGCGGCCTCGTCGCACCCGACTGGCAGAAGCGGCTGCCCAACAATTCGGTCGCGTACACGTCCACCATCGTGTTCGTCGTCCGCAAGGGCAACGCGAAGGGAATTCACGACTGGCCCGACCTGGTCGAGGACGGCGTTGCCATCGTGACTCCCGACCCACGTACCTCCGGCAACGGGCAGCTGAGCTTCCTCGCCGGGTGGGGCTCGGTGACCACCCGCGGCGGCACCCCGGCGCAAGCGCTCGACTACCTCAAGTCCCTGTATCGGCATGTCGTGGTGTTCGACGCCGGGGCCCGTAGCTCGGCCGCCAGCTTCGCCGTTCAGCAGATCGGCGACGTGCATCTGACCTGGGAGAACGAGGCGCTGCGCGAGGTCGCCGACAGCAAGGGCGAGTTGGAGATCGTGTACCCGCCGGTGAGCATCAAGGCCGAGCCAGCCGTCGCCTCGGTCGACGCCAACGACACCGACCCGAAGACCGCCGCCAACGCCAAGGCCTATCTCGAGTACCTGTTCACCGATCCCGCGCAGGAGTTGTTCGCGCAGTTCGGTTATCGGCCGGTAAACCCGACGATCCTGGCCAAGCACGCCGACCGGCTGCCTCAGCTCAAGCTGTTCGGTATTACCGCGATCGCCAAGGACTGGGCCGACGCCCGGCAGAAGTTCTTCGCGGACAACGGCATCTACGACGTCGTCTCCGCATCGGCACCGGCGGCGCCAGGGCGCATCGTCCCCAACGCGGCAGGGAGTTGAGCATGAGTCTTGCTGTGAACCACCCTTGGGCGAACTACCCGTGGGCCACGGGCCGGCGTGACCTGGTCGCCGGCCTCACCGTCGCGGCCGTGGCCCTGCCACAGGGCGTTGCCTATGCACTCATCGCCGGCGTGGATCCCAAGTACGGCGTCTACTCCGCGATCGTGGTGACGGCCATCGCCTCGATCTTCGGATCGTCGGCACACCTGATCAACGGGCCGACGAGCGCCATCTCGTTGCTGGTGTTCAGCTCGTTGGCGTTCATCGACCCGGAGAACCGCACCGCGCTCTTCGAGGCGTTGTTCCTACTGAGCGTGCTGGTCGGCGTCATCCAGATCCTCATCGCGGTGTTCAAGCTCGGTGACCTGACCCGCTACATCTCCGAGTCGGTCATCATCGGCTTCATGTTGGCAGCGGCGCTTCTGCTCGCCATCGGACAGATCGGCAACGCCATCGGCGTGAAGGACAAGGGCAACGCGCACATGCAGGTGCTGCAGCGCCTCTACCTCACGCTCTTTCACGGCGACAAGATCAACTTCCGGGCCGTGCTTCTCAGCGTGACGGCAGTCGCGGTGGCCGTCGTCGGCCGCAGGCTGGTGAAGCGCTTCGGTTGGCCACAGATCGATCTGCTGTTGGTGCTGGTCGTCGCCGGGCTCATCGCCTACGCCGCAGGTTGGTCGATCCCCGGTGCGGACGGCAAGTCGGCGGTGTCGGTCGCGGCGAAGGTTCCGCAAAGCCTGCCAACACCGCACATCCCCGTTGTCGATCTCGGCTCACTCGCCCAGCTTTCACAGGGCGCGTTGGCGATTGCGTTCATAGGCCTCATCGAGGCGCTGTCGATCGCCAAGGCGATCGCGCACCAGTCCCAGCAGAAGATCGACTACAACCGCCAGATCCTGGCCGAGGGCCTTGCCAACCTCACCGGCGGGTTCTTCCAGGCGCTGCCGGGTTCGGGTTCCCTGTCGCGGTCGGCGATCAACTTCCAGGCTGGTGCGGTGACCCGCTTCTCCGGCATCGTCGCCGCGGCGACGGTTGCCGTTGCACTCCTGCTGTTTGCCCCCTTGCTGCACTACGTGCCGACGGCTGCGCTGGCGGGCTTGCTGCTCGTCACCGCCGTACGGCTCGTCGACTACAAGCGGCTGATCGCCACCGTGAAGGCATCACGCTACGACGCGGGGCTGGTGGTGATCACCGCGCTCACCGGGATCCTGTGGGATCTCGACAAGGCGGTGCTGCTCGGCATCGCGCTGTCGGTCGTGCTGTTCGTGCCGCGGGCGGCCAAACTCAAGGCGGCCGAGCTGGCGATCACGCCTGAGGGCGTGGTGCGTGAGCGGTTACCCGATGATCCCGTCGATCCGTCGACGGTGATCTACGACCTCGAGGGCGAACTGTTCTTCGGGGCCGCCCCTGAACTGGATCGGTACTTCGACACGCTGAGGGAAAGAATCCACATCGGTGGAATCCAAGTCGTCATCCTGCGCCTGAAGCGGGTGCGCGATCCCGATGCGGTGTGCATCGAGCGCTTGGAGCACTTCCTTCGCGAAGAGAACGGTCGCGAGGTGAACGGGCGCCGCGTCACGATCCTGCTTGCCGGTGTCCGGCCAGATGCGCTGAAAGTGTTGCAGAACATCGGCTTCCAAGACTGGTTCCCTGCGGACCAGGTGTTCCCAGAGGAAGTCCAGGAGTACTCGGCGACGCTCAAGGCAGTCCGGTTCGGCCGCACCAAGCTCAGCATCGACGAACCCGGTCAGCCGCTTGCCGAACCCGATCGGGAACGAAGCGCGGACCCGCTCTACTACCTGGTCTGATCATCGCGATTACCCCGTTCAATCGTCGTGATTAAAAGGGAATGAAGCGGCGAGCCGCCCTGGTTGTTCGTCTCGGAGGCACGGTTCTCTCGAATGTCGAGAGCGGGCTCCTGCCGGGACCGAAGGAGGAGATCAGCTGACCACGACGTCCAATGGGGCCATCGAAACCCCGCAGTTCGTTGCCGTTCATCAGAGCGATCCGCTCGCCTCGCCACTACTCGATGAGCTCACGGTCGAGTACAGCACTCGTTACGGCACTAGCGACGAGGATGAATACACCGACCTACGGGCTTACCCTCCCGAGGAGTTCGACCCGCCAGGGGGCGTGCTCATCGTGGCGGTGTCGAACGGCGTGCCCGTGGCCGGTGGCGCGTTCCGTCGCTACGACGCGTCGACCGCAGAACTCAAGCGGATGTGGACGGCATCGGGGCACCGCAGGCGGGGTTACGGCAAGCTCGTCGTGGCCGAACTGGAACGGATTGCGCTGCAGCGCGGATACACCCGTGTCTATCTGACCACCGGATGGCGACAGCCCGAGGCCGTGGCGCTGTATCTCTCGACGGGATATGCGCCGCTCTTCGATTCGTCGCTGCCCGCGGACGACATTGGGGTGCATCCGTTCGAGAAGCACCTAGTGCAATCCGGGGCGAGCGAAGCGACGGGAGTTCACATCTGATGAAATTTCTGCTGATCACGCTGATCACCCATACGCCGGACCCCGTGTCGGGCGAGAAGAAGAGTCCCGCCGAGCGTCTGCGCGACGTCGTCGATGCCGCGGTGCTCGCCGAAGAACTGGGCTTCGACGGCTTCGCCGTCGGCGAGCGTCACGAGGACCCGTTCATCTCGTCATCTCCCCCCGTGGTGCTGAGCAACATCGCGGCCAGGACGTCGCGGATCGGATTGTTCACCGGCGTCACGACCTTGAGCCTGCTCGATCCGGTCAGGGCATTCGAGGACTACTCCACGCTCGACAACCTGTCCGGTGGGCGTCTCGAACTGATCATCGGCAAGGGCAACGGCGCGGCGCAGGCCGAGCTGTTCCACGTGACCACCGCCGACCAGTGGGACCGCAATCGCGAAGGCTACGAACTGTTCCGCTTGCTGTGGGAGAGCGACGAAGTCACGTGGTCGGGCCGCTTCCGGCCGTCCCTGGTCAAGGCGAAGGCACTCCCCCGCCCGTTGCAGGAGCGCCTGCGCATCTGGCATGGCAGCGCGACGAGCAAGGATTCCGTCGACCTTGCCGCCCGCTACGGCGACCCGATCTTCTCTGCCAACGTGACCTACCCCATCGAGCCCTACGCCGAGCTCGTGCGTCACTACCGCGAACGGTGGGAGTTCTATGGCCACGACCCCGTGGACGCTCTCGTCGGCGCCGGGACCGCAGGGTTCTACGTCGCCCCCACCTCGCAGCAGGCGGTGGCCGACTACCGGCTGTCCTTCGAGACGCGTTTGGCGTTTGCGCGGCGCGTCGGGCTTCCGGTGGTGTTCGACTCGATCGACGACTTCGTCGACCGCAGTTCGGCCTTGGTCGGCAGCCCACAGCAGGTGATCGACAAGGTGGGCCGCTACCACGAGCAGTTCGGTCACGAGGTGATCCACCTCAGTGCCGACGCCGATGGTGTGACAGTCGGCCAAAAGCGTCGCAGCCTCGAGTTGTTCCAGTCCGACGTCGCTCCCGTTCTTCGTGAGCGGATTGCGAGCAGGCCCCTCGTCTCGCAGTCGAATCTGAAGGAGGTTGCGCTATGAGCGTCTTCGCGCTCGGTATCGAGTTGGACGGCGAGGGGAGCCATCCCGCGGCGTGGCGCCGCGCGCACCATCCGCAGAGTGAGGCGCTGAGTGGACGAACGCTGGCCCAGAAGGTGCGGGCCGCCGAGAACGCGGGTTTCACGCTGGCGACGTTCGACGATTCGATCGTGCCGCCGCAAGCCGGTCTCAGGGCACGCGTCGATGCCGTCAACCGGGCGTCGTTCGTGGCCGCCGCGACGTCGACGATCGGGCTGGTACCCGTCGTCGAGACCACGTACGCCGAGCCGTTCCATACCTCATCGCAGCTGGCCACCCTCGACTACACCTCACGCGGCAGGGGCGGCTGGATCGCCACTCGCGTCGCGCACCCGGCGGCCGCACGGGCATGGGGCAGAACGGCTCTCACCGACCAGTCCGACCTCGACCGCGAGCAGCGAGATTCCATCACCGTGGTCCGCGACCTGTGGGATTCGTGGGAGGACGACGCCGTAGTTCGCGACTACGCCAGCGGCCGGTTCCTGGATCGGGACAAGCTGCACTACGTCGACTTCCAGGGTGAGACGTTCACGGTCAAGGGACCGGCCATCGTGCCGAGACCGCCGCAGGGCCAATTGGTGGTGTTCGGCACGGAGGCCGACCGCGAGCTGGTCGACGTCGTCCTCGTCAGCGAACCGAATGGCGACTTGGCGGTCGACACCGCGAGTCGCAGCGACGGGCTGACGTTCATCGAGATCGCCGTCACGCTCGACACACCGGGCACCTCGGCGACGGAGCGTCTCGCCGCGCTCGACGAACATGAGCGGGCCAGGAGCTCGCGACTCGCGTACGCCGGACCGGCAACCGGTTTCGTGGAGTTGCTCACCGAACTCGCGGCACACACCGATGGCGTGCGGCTGTTCCCCACGGTGATCGACGAGGACCTGCCGGTGCTCGCGCGGTATGTCCTTCCGGCGCTGTTCAAGTCAGGCGTGGCGCATCGACCTGTCCCCGGGTCGTCGCTGCGCGGAAATCTCGGCCTGAGTCGGCCGGCCAATCGTCATGCGAGGGTCTGATGCGGTCCAGAGCGCAGGTGCACTTCGGCGTCTTCTTCCAGGGCGTCAACCACACGACGGTCTGGTCGGATCCGGCCAGCGGTTCTCAGATCGACTTCGAGACCTTCCGCCGCATGATCACGACGGCCGAGCGCGGACTGTTCGACGCGTTCTTCCTCGGCGAGGGTCTGCGACTACGGGAGCAGGACGGCAAGATCCTGGATCTCGACATCGCCGGTCGTCCCGATGCCATCGCGCAGCTTTCCGCGCTCGCAGGCATCACCGAACACATCGGTCTGGTCGCCACGCAGAACACCACCTACAACGAACCGGGCGACTTGGCTCGGCGCCTGGCGGGTCTGGACATTCTGTCCGACGGTCGGGCCGGCTGGAATGCCGTCACCACCGACAACGCGTGGACCGGCGAGAACTTCCGCCGCGGCGGTTTCCTCGATCACGAACTCCGATACGAACGGGCCGGGCAGTTCATCCGTACGGCGCGCGCCATCTGGGACTCGTGGCCCGACGACACCAATACTCCACGGCACGTGGATGTTTCGACGTCGCAGTTCGACATCTCCCTCGACGCCACCTTGCCGCGCAGCCCCCAGGGACATCCGGTGATCTTCCAAGCCGGGGATTCCCCGACGGGTCGTGACTTCGCCGCAGCCAATGCCGACGTCATCTTCTCGGGCCACGGCACGCACTTCGACGACGCGCTCGCGTTCGCCAACGACATCCGTGCACGTCTGCTCGCCGCGGGCAGGCCTGCCGACGACATCAAGATCCTGCCGGGAACTCAGATCGTGTTGGCCGAGAAGGCGTCTGAAGTGGAGGACAAGCGACGCTGGGTGCTCGACGGCCAGTACACCGGACAGACGGCGTTGTCCCTCGTCGGTCTGGTGTGGGGACGCGACCTCTCCGATCGGGACCCCGACGGTCCACTGCCAGAAGACGATCCGGTACCCGCTCCGATCTCGGTGACCCGCGGCGCGGCACGGGACGGCAAGGACCCGATCGCCATCGCGAAGGAGTGGCGTGCGCTCGCCGAGGCCAAGAACCTTTCACTGCGCCAGATCGCTATCGAAACGTCGGCCCGTTCGGGGTTCGTGGGCACGCCGGGTCAGGTCGCCGACGAGCTCATCCGCTGGGTACGCGCAGGCGCGACCGACGGGTTCAACATCTCGCCGTACATCGTGCCCGGTGGACTCGACGAGATCGTCGACTGGCTGGTGCCCGAACTTCAGGAACGCGGTGCCTACCGGACCGAGTACACGTCGACGACGCTGCGCGGTCACCTCGGGCTTCGTGAGCCGCTGACGCGACGACAGAACACCGAGACCGACGGCAGCGCCGCCGGTTAGAAAGGAATCGAGAATCATGACCACCACCGGAGATACCGATGTCACGACGTTCGAGGCGGCGTGGAACCAATGGCACGAAGAACGCGAAAGCTACTATGGTGATCCACTCGGCTGGGTGAGCATCACCGGTTTGTACTGGCTTACAGACGAATTCGAGACGGTCGCCGACCTTCCAGGTCGTTGGCGAGCGGACGCCGAGGCCGCATACGTCGAGGGTATCGACGGAACCGAGCGGCTCGAGCCTGCCGAGGGAGCACCCGGATTGTTCGTCGCCGCAGGCGATCGGCGCATCGAGGTCATTCGCCGCACGGGCACGGTCGCGTTGCGCGTTCACGATCCGAAGTCGCCGCACCTCGAGCAGTACAACGGCATCCCGGCCTACGCGCCAAGCCAACAGTGGCACGTCTCTGGCACGTTCGTGCCGTTCGAGCAACCAAGGACGGTGACGACGGGAGCCGTCGTCGAGGGGCTCGAACACCATCACACGGCCCTTGGCACAATCGAATTCGAACTGGCAGGAGCTGACGCCCGGTTGATCGCCTTTGGGCGCGCAGACGGTGCGTTGCAGGTCCTGTTCACCGATGCCACCAGCGGCGTGACGACGTACCCCGGCGCTAGGTCACTGGCGGTCACCGCACCGGATGACGACGGCGCGGTGACGCTCGACTTCAACCGCGCGACGAACCTGCCGTGCTCCTTCACCGACTACGCGACGTGCCCGGTGGCACCCCCCGAGAACAAGCTGGCCATCGCCGTCGAAGCCGGGGAGAAGAATCCGCGCTGAGGCGGCGTGGCAAACATCGGCGGTCCTTGGGACGATCGCGAAACAATCACGCCGATTCGATGACTGGTGCGATCGCATCCGTTGCGGGATCTTGACGAAGCCATCATCCGCAGACTTACTCAACGCACCATCCTCTACGAGCGGCCGCAGACGCGCCGGCTAGACGGATCAGCACGATCTTGCAATCCCATGCTCGGTCGGGAGTACGCGATGCTCATCGATCGACCGAAAGACCCGCCAACGATGCCCGCTCCCAGAATGTCCTTCAACCGTGCCCTTCTGCTCCCGATGGCGTCCGCCGTCGTGCTCGTCCTCGCAGGCTGTGGCGGCGGATCAGGAGGCACGTCAGCGTCGGGCGCCGCCGGACCGCCAGTCAGTGGCGGTTCCATCGTCTACGGCGCCGACCGCGAGCCCACCTGCCTGGACCCGCACAACAACGGCGACATGCCGCAGACGTATGTCGCGCGGCAATTCCTCGACTCCCTCGTCTCGGAGAAGCCCGACGGCACCGTGGTGCCCTGGCTGGCGGAATCCTGGACGACGTCCCCAGACGGACTGACCTACACCTTCAAGATCAAGCAGGGGGTGAAGTTCCACGACGGCACGCCCCTGGATGCGGCCGCCGTGAAGGCGAACTTCGACCAGATACTCGACCCGGCCACGGAGTCGTTGACCGACACCGGGTACCTGCGGCCGTACTACGCGTCCTCGCGCGCGATCGGGGCGAGCGAAGCGACGGGAGAAAACATCGGGGCGAGCGAAGCGACGGGAGAAAACACAGGCCCGTCGACGTTCGAGCTGAAACTGAAATCCCCGTACTCGGCCCTGCTACCCGTGCTGTCGCAGGCGTTCTTCGGTATCGAGTCGCCCAAGGCGATGGCCCGCGGTCTGGACGCCAACTGCCAATCACCGGTCGGGACAGGACCGTTCGTGATCAAGGAGTGGATCCACGGCCAGAGTGTCGAGTTGGATCGCAACGCCGACTACAACTCCGCGCCCGCCGACGCCAAGCATCAGGGTCCGGCCTACCTCGACCACGTCAGCTGGAAGTTCCTGGAAGACGGCTCCGTCCGCTTCGCAGCCGTGCAGGGCGAGGGTGCCGACCTCATCTTCAACCCGCCGCCGCAGCAGAACGCATCGCTCAAGGCCGACCCGAACCTCGTGCTTCAGGAGTTCACCCACACCGGGCTGCCGAACGGAATCGCACTCAACACCACCCGCTTCCCGTTCACCGACACCGCAGTGCGGCAGGCGTTCATCCACGGCGCGAACGCCGAAGCCTCGGTGAAGAGTGCCTACCTGGGCGTCTTCAACTGGGAACCCGGCCCACTGACGTCGACGACTCCGTTCCTGGACAAGGATCTTCGCGACTTCTACGCCCACGATCCCGACAAGTCCAACCAGCTGCTCGACGCCGCAGGCTGGACTCAACGCGACGCCGACGGCTACCGGACCAAGGACGGCAAGCAACTGGCTGCCACCGTCATCTACTCATCGGACCCCGGTGACACCCCGCCCGCCGACGTGACCCTCTACCAGGACATCCAGGCCGCCGAGAAGGAGATCGGCTTCAACGTCATCCTCAAGCCGATCCCGCAGGACCAGTACTACGCCGCCTTCACCGACAAGAACGCCACCGACGGCCTCGCAGGCGCGTACTGGAACAGCCCGACACCGTTGGTGCTGACCCTGCTCTACTCCACCGACTCGATGGTCCTCGCACCCGGCAACAACATGTCCTGGGTGTCGAACCCCGCCATCGACGCGCCACTGAAGAAGATCGCCGCCGCCTCGGATGTCGAGGAGCAGAAGCACCTCTACGACCAGGTGCAGCAGCTCGTCGCGCAGAACTCCTATCACCTCGGCCTGTACGCGCCGACCACCCGGCTGGTCTCCAAGAAGCACCTGCAGGACGTCTGGATCGAGCCGTCCGAGGGTGAGCCGGTCCTGCACGACGCGTGGCTCGCGAAGTGACGGCGAGGCGGGTCATTGCCCGCCTCGCGGGAGTGGTCGGCGTCCTCTGGGGTGCCGCCACCCTCACGTTCATCGTCGAACAGCTGATGCCGACCGACCCCGCCCAGACCATCCTCGGCGGCGCCGGATCGAAGCCAACCCCCGAGCAACTGGCGGCCGTCCGGGTGCAATACGGCTTCGACCGGCCGGTGCTCGTCCAGTACCTGCACTATCTCGGCGGGATCCTGCGGGGCGATCTCGGCACGTCCTACATCCGCAAGCAACCGGTCTCGGAAATCATTGCCCAGCAGCTCGGTTCGACGCTGACGCTGACCGCCACCGCGCTCGTCGCGGCATGGATCATCGCGGTGGTCGTCACGCTGCTGACCGCGCATCGCAGCCGTGCACTTGCGGCGCTCGGCTCGGGTTTCGAGACCCTGCTCGCCGCGCTCCCGCAGTACTGGTTGGGCATCGTGCTGCTGGTGGTGTTCGCGTTCACGTTGCATTGGTTGCCGGTGGTCGGCGACGGTGGGCCAGAAGGTTTGGTGCTCCCAGCGCTGACGCTCGCACTGCCATTGGCCGGCTTCCTGGGGCAGGTGACGCGCGATGAGTTCTCGTCGGCGATGGAGCAGCCGTTCGCCGTCTCGGCCAGAGCGCGCGGAATGAGCGACGTCGGCGTGCGCTGGCGCCACGCCCTTCGGCACGCCGTCCTGCCCGGCCTGACGCTGTCCGGGTGGGCACTGGGCTCGCTGTTCTCGACGGCGGTGATCGTGGAGGCCGTGTTCGTGCGGCCCGGCCTCGGCCGGGTGCTCGTCGACGCGGTCACCTCGCAGGACATGCCGGTCGTGGTGGGGGTCACACTGTTCGTCGCGACGATCTACGTCGTGGCCAACCTGCTGGTGAATCTCGCCTTCGGCCGAATCGACCCCCGACTGCGGAGCGCAGCACATTGACCGTCAACGTCGCCGACGGCCTGGTCACTCGTGCCGTCCACTCCGCGCCGAAGGTCAAGAGCGGACGCACCTTTCGGCCCGCAATGTGGCTCTCCACTCTCTTCCTCCTACTGGTGTTGGCGTGGGCCGTGGCGCCCGACGCGTTCACCAGCGAGTCGCCCTTCGACACCGACATCGAGGCGGCCATCCAGGCGCCATCGCTGCAGCACTGGTTCGGGACGGATGCATCCGGTCGCGACATCTACACGCGTGTGGTCTTCGGGGCCCGCAGCTCGCTGCTGATCGGCGTCGGCGCGACGGCGCTGGCGCTGGTCGCGGCGATCCTGTTCGGTTTCGCGGCGGGCCTAGGCGGGCGTCTCACCGACGGCGCGGTCAGCCGGTTCCTCGAAGTGGTCCTCTCGCTACCCGGTCTGCTGCTGGCCTTGATCTTCATCGCGATGCTCGGGCCCGGCGTGGCGACCGAGATCCTTGCGGTGGCCATCGGGTCAGCCGCCGGTTACGCCTGGATGGTGCGGGGGCAGGTGATCGCGGTGCGCAACTCCGGCTACGTCCATGCGGCAACGGCGTTGGGCCACAAACGGTCCCGCATCATCGTCCGGCACGTCTTCCCGAACGCGATGCGACCGCTGGTGGTGCTCGCGACGATGGGCGTCGGCCAGTCGATCGTGTGGGCGTCATCGCTCAGCTTCCTCGGTCTCGGTGTCGCGCCGCCCGCGCCGGAATGGGGCGCCATGCTCGACGCCGGACGCGATTTCGTGTCGACGGCGTGGTGGCTGGAACTGTTCCCCGGCCTGGCGATCGTCGGCTGCACACTGGCCGTCACCGTCCTCGGCCGCCATCTGCAGCAGCGGATCGAAGGACGGCTGACATGACGGCACCAATCCTGCGGGTCGAAGACCTCACCGTCGCATTCGGCGCGGGCCGCGAACCGGTGGTGGGCGGGGTGTCCTTCGAGGTGGCACCTGGGGAATGCTTCGCCATCGTCGGCGAGTCGGGCTCCGGCAAGAGTGTCACCGCCCGCACCCTGCTCGGCCTGGCAGGCGCCGGAGCATACGTCGATGCGACCACCCTTGAGCTGCACGGCAAATCGGTGCTTGCCAACCGCGATCGACACTGGCGGAAGGTACGCGGCCGCGAGGTCGGCTTCGTCCTCCAGGACGCGCTGGTGTCCCTCGATCCGTTGCGCACCGTCGGCCGCGAGATCGGCGAAACCCTGCGGCTGCACCGGTACGGCAGCCGGGCCCGGCGGCGCGAACGAGTGCTCGAACTGCTCACCGCCGTCGGCGTTCCCGACCCGGAACTGCGCGCACGCCAACTCCCCCACGAACTCTCCGGCGGCCAACGCCAGCGCGCACTGATCGCATCCGCGATCGCACTGGACCCACCGCTGCTGATCGCCGACGAGCCCACCACGGCCCTCGACGTCACCATCCAGGCGCAGATCCTCGACCTGCTTGCCGCGATGAAGGACCGTGGCACCGGCCTGATCCTGATCAGCCATGACCTTTCCGTCGTGAGCAGACTCGCCGACCGGGTCGCCGTGATGCGCCACGGCCTACTGGTGGAGCAGGGCCCGGTCGCCGACGTGCTGACCGCGCCGAGCCATCCCTACACGCGGGCCCTGTTGGATGCGATTCCCGCGGCGCACCGCAAGGGCACCCGGCTCTCCGCCGCGACGTCAACGCCGACGGACCCGGTTCCGGTCAGACCGGCGTCGGACGGCGTGCTGTTGGAGGCCGAGAACTTGGTGAAACGCTTCCGCGGACCCGACGGTGTCGAACGCACCGCGGTCGCGGACGTCTCGTTCCACATCGGTGTCGGCGAAACCCTTGGCATCGTCGGCGAGTCCGGCTCGGGTAAGACCACTACCGCCCAACTGGCGCTGGCCCTGTTGGCACCCGACCAAGGCACCGTGCGGCTGGATGGTGCCCCCTGGTCGGAAACGACCGAAGCTGCACGGCGTCCGCGCCGCAGACAGATCTCGGTGATCTACCAGGACCCGCTGGGCTCGTTCGACCCCCGCTGGACGGTGCGCCGGATCGTCGAGGACGCCGTGCCCGCCGAGCTGTACCCCGACAGCGCGGCCAGACGGCAGCGAGCCGTTCGGTTGCTCGTCGACGTCGGGCTCACCGAGGAACATCTCGACCGGCGGCCGCTGCTGCTCTCCGGTGGACAGCGCCAGCGCGTGGCGATCGCGAGGGCGCTCGCGCCGGAGCCGTCCCTGATCGTGTGCGACGAACCGGTGTCCGCGCTCGACGTGACCATCCAGGCGCAAGTGCTCGACCTGCTCGCCGATCTGCAGGAGCGGCTCGGTCTGTCCTACCTATTCATCTCACACGACCTCGGCGTCATCCATCACGTCGCCGACCGGGTGCTGGTGATGCGCGAAGGCAGGATCGTCGAATCCGGCACCGCCGCCGAGATATTCGAGAACCCACGAGATCCCTACACCCGCCAGTTGCTCGCGAGCCTGCCGCTCGCCGAGCCCGAATCCGTCTCCGGAGGCTCCGCGTGACCCGCCAGATCGTCCTCAATGCCTTTGACATGAACTGCGTCACGCACATCGTGGCAGGAACCTGGCGGCACCCGGAGTCGCAAGCCGCGCGCTACAAGGATCTCGAGTACTGGATCGACCTGGCCAAGCTGCTCGAGCGCGGGCTGTTCGACGGTCTGTTCATCGCCGACGTGCTCGGGATCTACGACGTCTACGGCGGCGGGCCGGAGGCGGCCCTGCGGTCGGGTGCGCAAGTGCCGGTGAACGATCCGCTGCTGGTCGTGCCCGCGATGGCAGCCGTCACCAAACACCTCGGGTTCGGGATCACGGCGTCGACGTCCTTCGAGCACCCGTACTCCTTCGCGCGGCGGATGTCGACGCTCGACCACCTGACGAAGGGCCGCGTCGGCTGGAACGTCGTCACCGGCTACCTCGAGAGCGCGGCCCGCAACCACGGCCTGAACACGATCACGCCGCACGCCGACCGCTACGACATCGCCGACGAGTACACCGAGGTGCTGTACAAGCTGTGGGAGGGGTCTTGGGAGGACGACGCCGTCGGCACCGATCCCGGCCGCGCGCACTACGCCGACCCCGCCAAGGTGCACCCGATCGAACACGACGGGCAGCACTTCCGCGTCCCAGGCATCCACCTGTGCGAGCCGTCCCTGCAGCGCACACCGGTGCTCTATCAAGCCGGTGCGTCCAACCGCGGCAAGCAGTTTGGTGCGGAGAACGCCGAGGTCATCTTCATCGGCGCACCGACCAAGGAGATCTTGCGCGATGCCGTGGCCGACATCCGCGGCCGCGCGGCGGCGGCGGGGCGGGACCCTTACGACGTCAAGATCGTCAACGGCCACGTCGTGGTCACCGGCGCCACCGAGGCCGCGGCGAAGGCGCGGTACGACGACCTCCGCCGCTACACCGACCCGGAGGGTGCTCTCGCGTTGTGGTCGGGATGGCTTGGCACCGACCTGTCGCGCTTCAGTCTCGACGACCCGGTCGCCGTCACCGACAACGAGTACCTGAAGTCGTCGGTGGCGATGTTCGGCCAGGGCCAGTGGACGCTGCGCGACTTCGTCGACGCGCACGCGATCGACGCGGAGGGCGGTTTCACCGTCGGCTCGCCGACCCAGGTGGCCGACGACCTGCAGTCGTGGGTCGAGGAGACCGATGTCGACGGCTTCAACCTCACCAACGCGATAACCCCCGGCTCGTTCGTCGACTTCATCGACCACGTCATACCCGAATTGCAACGGCGCGGGGCATACAAGACGTCCTACGACGAAGGCACCCTGCGCCACAAGCTGTTTGGCCAGGGTCCACGCCTGCCAGAAACCCACCGCGCGGCGCGCTACCGCCGTGTCACAGAGGAGGTAACCCGATGACAGTGACCGAGTCGCACACCGAGCCGTTGACCTACGGCTCGGATCGGCTGAACCAGCTCATCGCCGCCATCGGCGAGGGTGCGCTCGAACGCGAGCGCACCGGCGAGCGGCCCTTCGCCGCAATCGATCTCGCCCGTCAGGCGGGCCTCGGCGCCCTGCGGGTTCCGCTCGCGGACGGTGGCGGAGGCGCGAGCCTGCGTGAGCTGTTCGCCGTCGTGATCGCACTGGCCACCGTCGACGTCAACGTGGCACACATCCTGCGCGGCCACTTCTCCCACGTGGAGGAGCGCCTACGCCTCGACGACGCCGAGCGCAGGCGCGTGATCGGCCTTGCATTGCGCGGCGCGATCGTGGGCAACGCATCGACCGAACTCGGTTCGACACCTGCCGGGGCGTTCACCTGGAAGACCCGACTCGAGCGTGACGGTGACGGCTTCCGGCTGAACGGCACGAAGTACTTCACCACCGGCACGTTGTACGCCGACTACGCCGAGGTGCTCGCGAGCGACCCGGACGGCGCGACGGTGATCGCCCTCGTCCCCACCGATCGGGACGGTGTCACCGTGCTCGACGACTGGGACGGCATGGGCCAGCGTGCCACTGGTACCGGCACCGCGATCTTCGAAGACGTGACGGTATCGCCTGACGAGACACTGCAATTCGCGCCCCCCGAGACCGGAACCGAGCCCTCGCTGTATCTGTCGGGGGCCTTCTTCCAGCTGTACGTCACCGCGCTCGAGGCCGGCGTCCTGCACGCGCTGCGGGCCGACGCGGTGGCACACGTTCACCAGCGGGCGCGCAGCTTCACGTGGGCGCCGAACCCGTCACCTCCGGACGATCCGCTGCTCCAGCGGGAGATCGGCGAGATCGCCAGTGCCGCATACGCGGCCGAGGCGACGGTGCTGGCCGCGGCCGACGCGCTCGCGCTTGCCTACGAGGCGGATGTGGACGGCACCGACCCGAGCCTCGATCTCGCCCACGAGGCGTCGCTGCAGGCGGCAACGGCCAAGGTCGTCGTCGATGCGCTCGCGCAGAAGGCGGCGTCACAGATCTTCGACGTCGGCGGCGCGTCCGTGGTGCGCCAGGCGCACCTGCTCGACAGGCACTGGCGCAACATCCGTACGCTGGCCTCGCACAACCCCACCTCGTACAAGGCGCAGGCAATCGGTGCCTACCACGTCCGAGGCACCCGGCTTCCCGGCAGCGGATACTTCTGAGTCATGACCACACCGCAACCTCATCGCACCGGCACCACCTCCGCGCTGGCACCGCTGGCGTCACGGCTCGAACAGGTCGTCGATCAGCTCGGCGTGAAGTCCGTGCTGGTGATGCGCTCCGAGCCCGATTCGATGGTCGTCGCGGCCACCGCAGGTGAGGCGACCAAGCACTACACCGTTGGCGCCGGAGGAAAGAAGGCCGGTGACGACGATTCGCGGGTTCCGCTCTACTGCGAGAACGTCGTCAACGCGGATTCCGACCTGTTCGTCCGCGACTCCCGCGATGACGCGACGTTCTCGGGCAACGAGGACGAGACCGAGTTCGGACTGCACAACTATCTGGGCCTCGCAGTGCACGACGCAGAGGGCACGGTCGTCGGAACGGTGTGCGTGCTCGACGATTCCGCACGCGACTACACCGACGAACAGCGCGCCGAACTCGCTCGCCTGCGCGGCGAGGTGGAACAGATCGTTCGGCAGGACGGCACGGCCCTTGGCTGAGTCAGACCCTGGCGGGCAGCGTCAGCGGCTCGGAGATCCGGTCGGCCAGCGAGTTGTCGGTGAACGCTCCGCGGTACTTCGCCGCAGGGTGCGTCGAGGGCAGTCGGTCGGCGCCCCCACCGGACAGCTTGTGCCGCAACGTGCCTGACTTGTCGTCCCCCAGGAGGCCGCGCCTGCGTAGTTCCGGGAACAGTAGTTCGGCGATGTCAATGAACGTGTCGGGCCGCACGGCGTGGAACACGTTGACGCCGTCGATGCCGGCATCGCGCCACTCCTCGAGCTTGTCGGCCACTTCCTCCGGTGACCCCACGATGCGGCTGCTGCGCTCGAAGGCCCGGCCAAGGTCGGCGATCGTCGGCTCGGACGTGCCCGCGGCCTCCCCCGCCCACCGGACCCAACCCTGCACACCGCGGAACTCACCGAGGTCGGACAGGGGTGTGTCCAACGGCAGCGCTCCCGCGTCGATGCCGGCATCGCCGAGGATGTGGCACAGGACGCCTTCGAGGGAGACCAGCTCCTCCATCCTGGCTTCCTTGTCCCTGGCCTCCTCCGAGGTGCGGCCGACGATCAACGACAGTCCCTGGAAGAACTTCACGTCGTATGGATCCCGCCCGTAACCGGCTGCGAGTTCCCGTGTTTCGTCGATCAGGCCGCGAGCAGACTCTGGGTCGGGGCTCGAGATGAAGACGCCCTCGGCATTGCGGGCAGCGAACCGCTGCCCCACCGGCGACGCGCCCGCCTGGAACAGCACGGGCGTGCGTTGCGGCGACGGCGTGACGAAGTGCGGTCCCTCCACCGAATAGTGCGGCCCGACGTGATTGATCTTGTGAATCTTCGACGGATCCGCGTGCACGCCGGCCTGCTTGTCTGCGCGCAGGGCATCCTCGTCCCAGGAGCCCTCCCACAACTTGTAGGCGACGTCGACGTACTCTTCGGCGATCTCGTAGCGCAGATCGTGTTCGACCAGCTTGTCGTGGCCGAAGTTTCGGTAGGTGTTGTCGGAGAAACTGGTGACGATGTTCCAGCCGACTCGTCCTTCGGTGTAGTGGTCGAGTGTGGAGATGCGACGGGCGAAGTCGAACGGCAGGGCCTGGGCGATTGAGCTGGTGTACACCAGTCCGAGATTCCGTGTGGCGGTGGCCAATGCGGAGATCAGCACCGACGGGTCGTTGGTCGGGATCTGCATGCCCTGCTCGGCGACCAGCTGGTATGACCCGTTCCACGGTGAGCGCAGCCCGGTGACGTCGGCGAAGAACATCAGGTCGTAGCCTGCGCCGTCGAGGTAACGGGCGAGCTCCACCCAATGGCTCAGCGAGTTGATCTCGTGGTTGGCCGCCTCCGGGTCCCGCCACAGACCGTGAATCACGTGCGACGGCGTGTTCATCACGAACGCGGAGAAGTAGAGCGGCCGGTCGTCGGCGGGCTTGGGCATGGGCTTCCTTGTCAGGGATGGTCCGCTGGAGGCAACGGCGTCATGGCGTGAACAGCACGGCCCCCGCCACGACGATCAGCACGCCGAGCACGGCGACGATCCACGGCCAGATCTGGCCGACGGGTCGCCACGAAGACTCGATCATGTGTGTGATGCCTCGAAACTCGTCCATCGGTGGACCCCCTAGGCGCAACGCTAAAGCGTCACGGCGGCGCCCACGATTCGCGAATGCTTGCGATCGGCCCGCCGCGCCGATGCGGCGTGCCGGACTGATCGGCGTAACGCCTAGTGACGACGGCGATCTCGTCGTACCGACAGCGTGCAGTGCAGGCTCTCGGTGATTCGGATCATCGTGGTTGCAACCACCCGCAGTTACCTGCTGCAGGCAATCAGGTTGTCAGGTCGACGTTTTCAGCTAGCCGGAAAGGCTGGCTGCCCTGCGCCCGGACAGCCGGCGCTCTGCGTAGGCGAGGCCCGCCTCGGGGTCGTCAACGACGTAGCCGACGATGTCGGCCAAGGTGTTGATACGACCGGCGCCGCCCCAGGTGCCGTCGGGAATCTCGTTGGTGAACACCCACACCCGGTTCGGATCATGGGGATGGGCAGCCCCTTCGGCGCGTAGCACCGCATCAGTCACCTCGCGCACGATGGCGGCGCGGCGTTCATCGTCGAACTGGCCCTCCGGCACCGACGCGACGATCCGGTAGCGGGGTTCAGCCGCCGGCTCACCGGCGACGTAGACGGCAGCGGGGCGGTGCAGGAACACCCACGCGATGGCCCTGGCCCGCGGATCGGCCGGATCGGCGCCCTCGTGGTGCAGCAGCAGGTCGGTCAGTTCGGACATCAGTGCCTGT
The DNA here is from genome assembly GCF_014202335.1 of Mycobacterium sp. AZCC_0083. Taxonomy (GTDB): domain Bacteria; phylum Actinomycetota; class Actinomycetes; order Mycobacteriales; family Mycobacteriaceae; genus Mycobacterium. The sequence goes on from NZ_JACHGP010000007.1 coordinate 279,899, forward strand.
TCGGCACCGTGGCTGAGGGCGCCTTCGGGAATGTAGGCATCGAGCATGGGCATGGGTCATACCTCCGTGGTTCTGGTTGGGTTTATTTTGTAAACCTAGATGTCATGGGTTTAGAAAGTCAACCCAGCTATGATCTACAGACATGCAGACAGATCGGTTCCGCTACAGCTCGGCCAATTGCTCGATCGCGCGGACGCTGAGCGTGGTCGGCGAGAAGTGGACCTTGCTCGTCCTTCGCGAGGCCTTCTACGGCCTGCGGCGCTTCGACGACTTCCACGCGGCGCTGGGGTGTGCACGTAATCTGCTCGCCGCGCGATTGAAAACACTTGTGGCACACGGACTGCTCGAACGCGTGGAGTACCAGGACGACCGTGGTCGCGGCCGGTACGAGTACCGCTTGACCGCCAAGGGTCGTGAGCTGTTCCCCGTCGTGGCGGCACTGATGCAATGGGGTGACCGTTGGACCGCAGACGATGCCGGGCCCGCGGTACGACTCCTGCACCGGGACTGCGGCGAACCGGTGTCCGTGCAGCTCACGTGCGACGGCGGCCACGTCGGATTGGGCGCCCGCGACGTCGAACCCATTCCGGGTCCCGGAGTGCTCGAGGTCGCCTGACCGCGGCCTACTTCTTGGCCGCGTTCTTGATCATTTCCTGGGCCATCTCGGCCGCCTGATCCTTGATGCCGAACGCGCATGCCCATGTCTCGACCGTCACGTTGGACACCTGCGACAACGCGTGCTGGCACTCCCAGCCGCCGGAGTCCTCCTGCGTGGTCACTTGGGTCAGCAGGTCGTCCTTGGCGCCGACGTCGTCGACCTCCCAGATGTAACTCGACTCGGAGTCGTCGACGGCTACCGAGAAGCCACCGCACTGCTCCCAATCGGACTTGGAGGTCTCGAAGAACTTCTTGGCGTCGTCCGCCGCGGGATAGAGCACCGCGGTCTGCTGCACCCAGTGGTCCTTGTCGTCCCCCGGTTCGCGGGAGACCTGGTCTCGGACGGCCGTCCAGGCGCTGCCGTCGTAGACCTTCTCTTCGGCACCGAAGATCACGCCGAGGCAGTCGGGGTCGGAGACGGCGTGGGAGTTGTCCGACATCTGCTCGGTCTCGTCGACGACCTCGATGTCCTTGGAGCCGAGGATCGAGTTGATCTCGCCGATGCTGAGCATCACGTCGTCGAGTTGCGATTCCTTCAACGGCGCGACGTTCAGCGGGGCAGCATCCTTGTCGCGCACTGCGTTGCCAGAAACGGTGGTGGTGCACCCCGACAACAACACCGTCATCGCGACGGCGACACACGCCGCAGAGGCGCGGGCCACCGCAGCGACGGGGCGATGTCTCATCGCAACATTGTGACCGACGGAGGGACGCAATGCGCCCTTTCGGTAACCGAGCGCGCCGTGGCGCATCCGCTACTTCTTCGGCTTGTCGCTTGCGGCGTCGGCGGACAGCGCCGCGACGAAGGCCTCCTGCGGAACTTCCACCCGCCCAATGGTCTTCATCCGCTTCTTGCCTTCCTTCTGCTTCTCAAGAAGCTTGCGCTTGCGGGTGATGTCACCGCCGTAGCACTTGCTAAGCACGTCCTTGCGGATGGCCCGGATGTTCTCGCGCGCAATGATTCTCGAGCCGACGGCGGCCTGGATCGGCACCTCGAACTGCTGGCGCGGGATGAGCTCCTTGAGCTTGGTGGTCATCTTGTTGCCGTACGCGGAGGCCCCGTCCTTGTGGACGATGGCGCTGAACGCGTCCACCGGCTCGCCCTGCAAGAGGATGTCGACCTTCACCAGGTCCGACTCCTGTTCGCCTGCCGCCTCGTAGTCAAGGCTGGCGTATCCGCGGGTGCGCGACTTCAGTGAATCGAAGAAGTCGAAGATGATCTCGCCCAACGGCATGGTGTACCGCAGTTCGACGCGTTCGGGTGAGAGGTAGTCCATGCCGCCCAGCTCGCCGCGGCGGGACTGACACAGCTCCATGATCGTGCCGATGAATTCGCTGGGGGCGATCACCGTCGTCTTCACCACGGGTTCGAACACGGCGCGGACCTTGCCCTCCTGCCAATCCGAGGGGTTCGTCACGATGATCTCCGTACCGTCGTCCTTCACCACCCGGTACACGACGTTCGGCGACGTCGAGATGAGGTCGAGGTCGAACTCGCGCTCGAGGCGCTCGCGGGTGATCTCCATGTGCAGCAGACCCAGGAAGCCGCAGCGGAAGCCGAAGCCCAGCGCCACCGACGTCTCCGGCTCCCACACCAGCGCCGCATCGTTGAGCTGCAACCGTTCGAGCGCGTCGCGCAGGTTCGGGTAGTCGGAGCCGTCGACCGGGTAGAGACCCGAGTAGACCATCGGCTTCGGTTCGCGGTATCCGGTCAGCGCCTGGGTGGCCCCGTTGCGCGCGGACGTCACCGTGTCACCGACCTTGGATTGCCGGACGTCCTTGACGCCGGTGATCAGATAGCCCACCTCGCCGACGCCGAGGCCCTCGGTGGCCTTCGGCTCGGGTGAGACGATGCCGACCTCCAGCAGCTCGTGCATGGTGCCGGTGGACATCATCTTGATCTTCTCGCGCGGGCTGAGCTTGCCGTCGATCACTCGGACGTAGGTCACCACGCCGCGGTAGATGTCGTAGACCGAGTCGAAGATCATCGCCCGCGCGGGCGCGTCGGCGTCCCCAACCGGGGCGGGGATCAGGCGGACCACCTCGTCGAGCAGTTCGCGTACGCCGACGCCGGTCTTGCCGGACACCCGCAGCACCTCGTCGGGCTCGCACCCGATGATGTGGGCGATCTCGCCGGCGTAGCGGTCCGGGTCGGCGGCGGGTAGGTCGATCTTGTTGAGCACCGGGATGATCGTCAGGCCGCGATCGAGCGCCAGATACAGATTCGCCAGCGTCTGGGCCTCGATGCCCTGCGCGGCGTCGACGAGCAGCACGGCGCCCTCGCAGGCCTCGAGTGCGCGGGACACCTCGTAGGTGAAGTCGACGTGGCCCGGCGTGTCGATCAGATGCAAGACGAACTCTTCGTCGTTGACCACCCACGGCAGCCGGACGTTCTGCGCCTTGATGGTGATGCCGCGCTCGCGCTCGATGTCCATCCGGTCCAGGTACTGCGCGCGCATGTCGCGGTCCGCGACCACGCCTGTGATCCCGAGCATGCGGTCGGCGAGGGTGGACTTGCCGTGGTCGATGTGGGCGATGATGCAGAAGTTCCGGATCTGCGCCGGCGCAGTGAACGTCTTGTCGGCGAAACTGCTGATGGGAATCTCCTGGTCGGACGGGGCTCACGCAAGGGCGGGGCAGTACCAGGGTATCGAGCAACCATCGCGACGACACAATCGTGGCTCCCACCTATGCTCGAAATCATGGCGTCGCAGTGGAAGACGTTCCAGCGTCTCGCGGAACACCTGGTGTTCAACGAGGCACCGAAGCTGATCAGACAGCTGCCAAAGGCCGACAGCCTGCAGCGCGGCATCCAGCAGGGCCTCAAGATGGGGCTGGACGCCGGCCTGGCCGCCCTCGCGGGGGCGTCGAGCGAAGTCGAGCCTGCGATCACCTCCGGGCGGCCGGTGACGGAGGGCAGTGTTCCCACCGCCCACCGCGCCCGCAGGGTGATCTACTCGCCCGATCTCGACGGCCGGGCCGACCCCGGCGAAATCGTGTGGACCTGGGTGGTCTACGAGGACGATCCGACCCGCGGCAAGGACCGTCCGGTGCTGGTGGTTGGCCGTGACAGTGCCACGCTGCTCGGTCTCATGCTGTCCAGCCAGGACCGCCACCACACCGACCACGACTGGGTCGGGATCGGCCGCGGCGACTGGGACTACGAGGGCAGGGCCAGCTGGGTCCGGCTCGATCGGGTGCTCGACGTTCCCGAGGAGGGCATCCGGCGCGAGGGTGCGGTCCTCGACCGCACCACCTTCGAGGTGGTCGCCGCGAGGCTGCGGGCCGAGTACTCCTGGAGCTGACGCCCCCTCCGCGAGCAGACGCAGAACGCCCTCATCCGGCCAGATTAAGGGCCTTTTACGTCTGTTCGCGGGGTGTACTGCTCGGCTACGTCGGCCAACTCATCGAACTCGACGCCCGCGTCGAACGGTGAAGACCGCCCAGTAAGTTCGTCGCATCTGTGAGAGTGGCCTATTGGGTTCGCGACCACAGAAGGGAACTCAAGTCCATGCGTACTGCAGTCGGCGCCCTAATGCTGGGTGTGCTGATCGCCGCCGCTGGCTGCGCGACCTCGACGGCCGCGCCTCCGCCGACGTCCCCGTCGACACCGGCTTCCGTCACCCCGGACCAGCTCGCGCTGGCAACCTTGAACGCCATCGTGCAGGGCGACCCAACTGCGGCCACCGTCAGTTTCGACCAGACCATGCGCCGATTACTGTCGCCCGACGCCCTCCAGCAGGCCTGGACGGCCTACCAAGAACAGTTGGGCCCGTACCAATCGCAGGGCGATCCCCAGGACGTCACGCGCGGGAAGATCACAGTCGTCAACGTGCCCTTGCAGATGCAAAACGCGCCCGGCCAGTTCCGGCTGTCCGTTCGTTCTGACGGCCAGATCGCGGGTCTGTACTTTCTCAAGGAAGGTGTCCCGGTCCCCTGATTCAAGTGGCGCGATCTACCGCGGCTGCCGCCACATCGGGACCAGGCTGGGGCCGGGGTTGCCGTCGCGGCTGGGCAGCTTGATCTCACCGGTGACCTCGAAGCCGAACCGCTCGTAGTACGGCACGTTGTCGGGATTGCTGGATTCCAGGTAGGCGGGCGCGTGCTCGGCGTCGCAGCGGTCCAGCCGCGACCGCATCAACGCCTGACCGAACCCCTTGCCACGCACCGCAGGGTCGCTGCCGATCACCGCGAGATACCAGTGCGGCTCCTCCGGGTGGGCCTCCTTCATCAGCTCGCTGACCTCGAGGCCCCTGCGCAGGGATGCCCCGAAGGCCAGCAGCAGCCCCGGCATGGCCCGCAATTCGTCGACACGCGAGGTCTGCCACTTGCCGGGTGGATCCCACAGCGCGGCTCCGCCGATGCCGTCACCGTCCGGCGCGACCTCGACCCCACCGCGGGACAGGTGGTGATACCGGGTCAGCGAAGCGAACAACCGGTGCAGCTTGCGTCGGCGCAGGTCGGCGTCCGGCAGCAGCCAACGCATCACCGGGTCGTCGAAGAATGCCCGGCCCAATGCCACGGACAGGGCACCGATGTCTGCGCGGGTGGCGGGTCGAGCCGCGACGCTGTTCACGCAACCACCCTATTCACCCCTGGGTGATGTACGCCTCCAGCTGCTCCTGCTGGGTCTGCAGTTCCTCCATGCGCGTCTTCACGACGTCGCCGATGCTGACGATTCCGGTCAACTCCCCGCCGTCGATGACCGGCACGTGGCGCACCCGGTTCGTGGTCATCAGGGCACTGAGGCTGTCCACCGAGTCGGCGGGTGTGCAGGTGATCACCTTGGCCGTCATGATCTCCGAGACAGGCCGGTCGAGCAGTCCGACGCCGAGTTCGTGCAGTTTGCGCACCACGTCGCGCTCCGAGACGATGCCGACGAGCCCGCCCGGTCCGACCACCACCATCGCCCCGATGTTGCGCGTGACGAGTCCGTCGAGCAGCTCGCCGACCGTCACGTCCGGGCCTACGGTGGAAACCGTCCCACCCTTGTTCCTCAACACGTCTGAGATCCGCACCGGGCGCCTCCTTTGTGACATGGCTCACATCGAGTCACCACCCAAAATACGCCCCGCTGACAGCGAAGGAACAGATTCTCGGCCGAGCCGGTTGACGAGGCTGTTGACCCAAACGGCAGAAAAGAGCGATTGATGACCGAAACAGTCACACTCGGCGATGAATTGACGGTCAGCGCAATCGGTTTCGGCGCAATGGCGTTGACGCCGGTGTACGGCGAGGTGGACGACGACGATTCCCTGGCCACGCTGCACCGGAGCGTCGACCTGGGGGTCACGTTCATCGACACCGCCAACGTGTACGGCGGGGGCGCCAACGAGCGGCTGATCGCCCGGCTTCTCGCCGACCGTCGCGACGAGGTGACGCTGGCGACCAAGTTCGGCATCGTCGGCAACCCGGCTGACCGGGCGGCGGGCCAGTTGGCCGCCCGCGGCGACGCCGCCTACGTCCGCGAGTCCATCGACGAGAGCCTGGCCAGGCTGAACACCGACGTCGTCGACCTGTACTACATGCACCGCCGAGACGTCACCGTGCCGATCGAGGAGACCGTCGGAGCGATGGCCGAACTGGTCGCCTCGGGCAAGGTGCGCCACCTGGGACTGTCCGAGGTCACGGCCGACGAACTGCGCGCCGCCGTGGCGGTCCACCCCATCGCCGCCGTGCAGAGCGAATGGTCGATCTGGAGCCGCGACGTCGAACCCAACGTGGTGCCCACCGCGGCCGAACTCGGCGTCGGCTTCGTCCCGTACTCGCCGCTTGGCCGCGGGTTCCTGACCGGCACCGTCCAGTCTGCGTCCGACCTGGCCGCCGGATCGGACTTCCGGCGCACGATGCCGAGATTCGCCGATGGCGCGTTGGAGGCCAACCTGGCGGTGGTCGACGTGATCCGCGCCGTCGCCGACGAGCGTGAAGCCACGCCCGCCCAGGTCGCCCTGGCCTGGCTGCGCTACCGCGCCGACGAACTGGGGGTGGCCGCCGTGCCGATTCCTGGCACCCGCCGCGCGGCCCGCGTCGAGGAGAACTTCAACTCGCTGGACGTGGCACTCACCGACGGGCAGCTTGCGGCGCTCGACGCGGCGGGTGCCGCGGTGTCGGGACATCGGTTCGGCGACTTGTCGTGGGTGTCGGCCGGCCGCGAATAGCGGTCAGTCCGGCGGCGGTTGGGCGATCTGCAATGCGACGGCGGCGTCGTCGAATTGCGCGGCCTGCGCACGGATGCGTTCGATCTCGCTGGGCCGCTTGAGCAGTCCGCGCACGGCGATGATCGCGACGTGTTCGCCGACGCGGATCGCCTCGTCGACCCGGTCCCCCTGATCGGTGTGCAGGCGGGTCCGCTTCTGTGCACCTTCGTCGAAGTTGAGCAGCAACGCGGCGGTGTCCTGTTTGTCGCAGTCGATGAACTTGCCTTCGTTGATCGCCGCTCCGATGAGGTCGGCGACCCAGTCCTTGAGTCGCTCGTAATCCGTCCAGAACTGGTGGAATTCGTTGCGCTGCTCGTGTGCGATGCGCTGGATCTCGTTGAAGTCGATCGGTGACATCGCCAGTTGCATGGTGTCGAACCGCAACAGCCGATACAGCTTGACGGCCGGCGAGCCGGAACCGGCGCCCACCTCCGCAATGAACTTCAACGGCGCCCGGTTGACGAGCAGGGCCTCCTGCAGCAGCTGTTCCTTGTTGCGGAACCAGTAGTACAGCGACGACTGCTGTAGGCCCGACGCGCGGGCGATGTCGCTCATCGTCGTTTGCGCATAGCCCTTTTCGGAGAACAGCTTCGTCGCGGCGTTCACGATCCCCGCGCGGGGCGATGCCGTCGGCGCCGCATCGGCATCGTTGCGTGGGCGTCCGATGGCACGAACCGGCGCCCGGCGCTCGGGTGTCGACACGATGCGAATCGTACTGCCGCAGCTAGCCGAGCGGTGCTTGCTCGTCGTGGGCGCGCTCGACCGTGTCGCGTGCGGCCGAGACCACGTCGCGCCACAGTTCGAGGCCGAACGACTTCGTGGCCCGCGACGGGTAGCCCGTCACGCCGTTGGTGGACACGTGCTGAACCGCATACCGGAAGACGCTGCCCTCCGTCCGGTCGGGATCGTCGGCGGTCTGCATCTTGTCGGTGTCGACCAGTTCGGGCCGCAACGCCAGCATGATCGAGGTCTCCGCGGCGTTCGCATGCCAGTCGAGCGCGTCCTCGGTGGCGCGCCGGGCGATGTCGGGGGTCAGATCCCACCATTGCATGACGCCGATCCTGCGGTCGGCGAACACTCGGCGGAACCCATCGCAGGCGATCCAGAGCGGCGCTGCGTTGCCGACGTGCCCGTTCACGAACAGCACGCGGCGAAAGCCCGAGTCGACGCACGCCTCGGCGAGGAGGCTGGCCGCCGCTGCGGTCTCCTCACCAGAGAACGCCACCGTCCCTGCCAGTTTGGAGCCGTGAAAGAAGCTGGCGCCGAACGCAAGCGCAGGCAGGACGACGGCCGACTCCCCGGCCGCGGCTTCTGCGAGTTCGGTGGCGATGATGGTGTCGGTACCGACCGGCAAGTGTGGTCCGTGCTGTTCGGTGGCCCCGACGGGTATCAGTGCCACGCAATCCGGATCGGCGTCGATGCGGTCGGCCAGCTGCGCCGAAGTGAGCTCATTCCATCGGTGGTTCAATGCAACGTCACCCCGGCGTTCACACAGATGGACTGTCCGGTCACGTTTTTCGCTGCCGGGCTCGCCAACCAAACAACCGCTTCGCCGACATCCTCAGGCGTGCACAGCGCGCCGGTGAGCGTTTCGGCCGTGACGTCGGCGCGAATCCGGTCAATCGAACTGCCCGTGATCGCCGATTCGGCGCCCCACTTGCTGAGGACCATATCGGTCTCGATGATGCCGGGACACACCGTGTTGACCGTGATGCCCATTCCACCGAGCTCCAGAGCCGCCACCTGTCCAAGGCCTATCTGGGCGAACTTCGAGGGTGCGTACGCTCCGTAGAGCGGCCAAGCACGGATACCTGCCTCCGAGGAGATGTTGATGATCCGGCCGCGCATACCCTTCCCCGAGTCGCTTCGCTCTAGCCCGCCGGAAGACCGCATCACCTCGACGGCACTCTGAATGCCGTAAAATGTGCCCAGCAAATTGACTTCGAAGCAGCGCCGCAATTGATCGCCGGTCAGCGTCAGGATCGACCCGGCCTCCATGTAGCCGGCGTTGTTTACCCAGCAATCCAGTCGCCCGAATTCGGCGACGGCGGCTGTGGCGAGGTCGGCGGACGTGTGCTGGTCGGATACGTCGCCGCGAACCAGGACCGTCCTGGTCGAGCCGGCCTCCTCGATGTCCGCCGCGGTTTGTTTCGCGGCGGCTTCGTCGGAGGTCCACCCGATCACCACGTGAAATCCATTCCGTGCGAGCGCCTTGCTGATACCCGCGCCGATCCCACGGCCTCCGCCGGTCACCACCGCGACCGGGTATCCCGACGTCATCACCAGAACCTCAGGTAGCGATCGGTTTCCCACGACGACACGTGGGCGGCGAAGGAGTCCCACTCCGACCGCTTCGCTGCGACGTACGATTCGAACATCGCATCACCGAACACGCTGCGCGCCAGCGGGTCTGCTTCGAGTGCGTCGATCGCCTCCCCGAGGGAGCGGGGCAGCCATCCGATGTTGCGTTCGAGCAGATCGGCCTCCGACAGGTTGTAGAGGTTGTCCCGGTTGGGGTCCCCGGGGTCGAGGCCTTCGCGGATGCCCTCCAGTCCTGCCGCGAGGACCAGCGCCGCACCGAGATACGGGTTGTTGGCGCTGTCGGCAGCGCGGCACTCGACCCGGCCGCCGCCCCTGGGGATGCGGAGCATGTTGGTGCGGTTGTTGTCGCCGTAGCAGGCGAAGATCGGTGCCCACGTCAGCCCGGACATGCTGCCCTGCTTGACCAGTCGCTTGTAGCTGTTGACGGTCGGGGCGATCACCGCGCAGATCGCCGATGCGTGGCGCAGCACGCCTGCGGTGAACTGGTATCCGAGGTTGGACAGCCCACAGCCGCGCGGATCGTCCGGGTCGGCGAACAGGTTGACGCCAGCGGTGTCGGCCAGCGACATGTTGTAGTGGGCACCGCTGCCGGTCCGGTCGGCGAACGGCTTGGGCATCCACGACGCGAACAATCCGTGCTTGCGAGCGATCTCGCCGACCATCATGCGGAAGAACACCAACCGGTCCGACATCGACACCGCGTCGGTGTAGGTGAAGTCGGTCTCGAACTGGCCGTTGCCGTCCTCGTGGTCGAATGAGTAGACATCCCAACCGAGTTCGTTCATCGCCGAGACGATCTCGTCGACGACCGCGTAGTTGTGCAACATGCCGCGAAGGTCGTAGCACGGCTTGTCGAGAACATCGTCGGGACTGGCAGGCGCCGGTGTGCCGACACGGTCGTCGGTGAGCAGGAAGAACTCGGTCTCGATGCCGAGGTTGAAGGTGTAGCCCAACGTCGCAGCGTCCGCCGTCACGCGCTTGAGGATCTGCCTGCTGCAGGCCTCGAACGGGGTCTCCCCGATCCAGAGATCACCAGGGAACCAGGCGATCTCGCGGTTGAACGGGGCAATGATCGCCGCGTCCAGATCGGGGTGCGGTGCGACCTCGTCGTCGTTGACGTCCTGCGGTACCCCATCGAGGGCGGCGCCGGTGAACATCTCCGAACCGCGCGATGCCTGGTCGAGGTGGTTGAGCGGCACCATCTTCGACTTCGGCTTGCCGTGCATGTCGACGAAGCTGATCGCGGCGTACTTCACGCCGGAGGCCGCCAGCCGTTCGGCGACCTCCGTGACTTCCGTTGCCGTCCGAGTGTGCGACGGCTGGCCGTTCAATGTGGCGGTCATGTCTTCTCCCGTTACGCCGTCGACGCGAGATCGGCGGTGTTGCTGATGATTCCGAGTTCACGGCCGAGGTAGCGATAGAACTCCCAGAGCGGCCGCTCGAGGTGCGAGAGCCTGCCCACGCCCGTCACGCCTGAGCGGACGGCGCGCTGGACGGCCGTGCAGGCATCGAGGTCCTCGCGGTGGATGTCGCAGATCGTCTTGACCAACTGGCTGCGGCGTTCCTCGAGCCCCGGCGCAGCCAGCGCGGCCGGTGACATACAGATGTCGAGTTGTAGCTCGATCTTGCCAGCCCCGAGCGGAAGTACCTTGAGCCAGTACATGTATGCGGGGCCCATCGCGATTTGCAGCAGCGGATAGCCGATGAAGATGAGCGACTTGTGGTGGTGTTCAGGACTCAGCGTTGGGGCGCCGGGAGCGAGGAACGGCGGCTCCGCGGGGTAGCCGGGAGCCTGCCCCGACCACATCGTGGTGAAGTAGTCGCCGACCTCACCGGTGTAGCTCAGGGAAGCCGGGAACTGGTCCTCGAGTGATCCGCGGTGCGGGCCCATGTGGTGGTAGCACTCCATGAAGTTGTCCACCATGATCTTCCAGTCCCACTCGCACACTCCCCAGTCGGTCTGCTCGACGGTCTGGTAATTCTCCAGGTCGTAGACGTCGACGATCGGATCCAGCGCCGCGTACTGGCTCGCCAAGGATTCCGCTTGCCCGTCGAGGTTCACCAACACGAAGCCCTTCCACACCTCGTGCCGGAATTGCGTGAGCGGATAGTCCTTCCGGTCGAACCCAGGAGACTGCTTCATCTCGGGTGCTCCTGCGAGATGACCGTCAAGCCCGAAGGACCAGAGGTGGTAGGGGCACTGCAGGACGTTGGCCTCCCCCGCGCCGGTGCACACCTCCATCCAGCGGTGGGTGCAGTTGCGCGACAACACCCGGATGTCGGACTTGCGGTCGCGGGTGACGACGAGCGGTGTGCCGAGGATGTCGATGCTGTAGTAGCTCCCGTCGATGGGAACCTGCTCGACGCGGCAGAGCGGAATCCAGCCGCGCTTGAATACCCGGTCGACTTCGGCGGCGTACAGCTCGTCGCTGCCGTAGGCCTCTGGCGGCAGGGTGACCGCGTTCTCGGGTGACTCGACCCCACAGGTTGCGGTGAGTCGTGAGTAGTCGAATGTCATGGACCCGACGATAGGCAGGTTCTGTTGCTGGGCTGTTTCGTCGTGGTAAATGACTAATTGAAACCCTCACTGGCTCGTATCTGGGCAAAACGTCGAACTACCACTGGCTTCAGGCCACAATTTCAATGAGTTATCGAAACCTGTGCCGTTACTGTGCTGCCCGGCGACCGGTCGGCGGTCGGCGGGTCCTTCCGTTCCAGCCCCCGCTCCGTTCCGAACGGGTTAGGTATGACGTCATGATCGAAGTCACCCTGCTCGGCACCGGCAGTCCCATGGTCGACGCGAATCGCGCAGGGCCGTCGACGCTGGTGCGCGCCGGCGAGCAGATCTTCCTGGTCGACTGTGGCCGGGGCGTGCTGCAACGGGCCGCGGCCGTCGGCGTCGGGGCCGCAGGTCTCTCGGCGCTGCTGCTGACGCACCTGCACAGTGACCACATCACCGACCTCGGCGACGTCATCACGACGCGGTGGGTGACGACGTTCGTGCGCACGCCGCTGCCGATCATCGGGCCGCCAGGCACGGCCGCCGTGGTCGCGGCCACGCTGGAGGCGCTGGCACCGGACATCAGCTACCGGATCGCCCATCACGCGGATATCACCGAACCGCCCGCCATCGAGGTGCACGAGTACACTGGGGGCCCCGTGTGGAACTCATCCGGTGTCCAGATCCGGGTTGCCCCAACCGATCACCGACCCGTGGAGCCCACCATCGGCTTCCGCATCGAGTACGGCGGGGCGTCGGTCGTGCTCGCCGGTGATTCAGTGCCGTGCGAAAGCCTCGACGCACTCGCCGCTGGGGCGGGAGCGCTGGTTCACACCGTGATCCGCAAGGACCTCATCGCGCAAGTGCCGCAACAGCGGCTGAATGACATCCTCGACTACCACTCCTCAGTCGAGGAAGCCGCAGGCACTGCGACGCGGGCCGGGGTGGGCACGCTGATCCTCACCCACTACGTCCCGCCGCTGGCTCCCGGACAGGAGGACGACTGGCGCGCGCTGGCCGCCTCGGTGTTCCCCCGCCAGATCGAGCTGGGCGACGACCTACATCGCGTCGAGGTACACCCCGGGGTGTGCATCAACCGGTAGCGGCCAGGCGTGCGGCCGCGTCCGTCACCGTGGCGAGGGCTTCGGGAGTCCACGGCCTGCCGCGCACGATGACGACCGTATGCGTTATCCCGAGATCGCCCAAAGTGATGCAGCGGCGTGCGAATTCGTCGACTGTCTCACCGGGTTCGAGTGCGGTGCTGACAGTCCGTTCCACCTCGTCGACCGGCCGGCCGAAGTCTGCACAATGCCGCGCCAACACCTCGAGTTGGCGCCGGATGGTCTGGCCGCCGTCGGGAACGTCGAACAGATTGCAGGCGTCGCCGTACTCGGCGACCAGGCGCAGCGTGCGCCGCTCGCCCGTGCCACCGATCAACACGGGCGGCCGAGGTGATGCGACGGGTCGGGGACTGCCGACGGGGTGCTCCAGTTCCAGATAGTTGCCCCGGAACGGACCGTCGTCGCCACTCCACATCTGCTGAGCCAACCGGAGCAGTTCGGTCAACCGGGCGAACCGTTCGGCCGTTGCGGGCATGAACAAGCCCATCGCACGGGCCTCGTCGGCGTTGTACCCTGCGCCGATGCCCAGCCAGGCCCGGCCATCGGTCAGCACGTCCAACGTCGTGACCGCCTTGATCAGCAGAGCGGCGGCGCGGAATGTCGCGGCGGTGACCATGGTGCCCAGCCGTAGCCGCGACGTGCGGGCGGCCAGGAAGCCCAACGCGGTGTAAGCCTCCAGCATCGGTTCGTCGAGGCGACTGGACGGATCGGCCTGCAGGAGGTGATCGGCAACCCACAGGGTGTCGACCGCGGAGTCGTCCAGCGTGTCGGCGAGTGCCGCGAGTTGGGCCCGGATTTCGCGGTGCGGCCACGAGTAGTTGGTGACGCTGACGCTGAGCCTCATGGTCACGCCTCCGCGGCGTGGACGGTCTCGTTCCGGCGTCTGCGGCGCAGCGGCAGCAGTGCACCGGCCACGATCAGCCAGATCAATCCGGAGAAGCGGGCGACCGGCAGCAGCACGGCAAGCGGAGGCCAGATGAGCACCACCGTGGTCAGCTCGGCGACGACGGCGATGGCCAGGCCGGTCCAGGCGACCGGCCTGGGGAGGAGGCCGAGGATCAGGCTGGGTACCGCGATACCCGCGATCAGCAGTCCGAGCGCGACGACGTGTCCGGCGCCGCCGGTAAGGAACACCAGGTAGTACACCGCACGAACGAGCGCAGGGTCGGCGCTGACTTCGGGTCGCGACAGTGTCCAGGCCAGTAGTCCCGAAAGCCCCAGCCCACCGGCGGCCAAGATGCCACCCGCGAGCGCGATCGTGGCGCCGGGCGCGGTAATGCCCAGTTGGCGCAGTCTTGCACTGGCCGTGGCGGCGTAGATGGCTAGCGGTACGGAGGACGCGAACACCCCGATGGCTCCGACTTGCACCGCAGCTGAATTGCCATGGAAGTAGCCCTGTATCGCCGTGTCGGAGCCGTACGGCAGCGGCATCACGCCGCCCATGGCTGCGCTGACGCCAAGTCCGACCACCAAGAGCCCCAGAGAAATCCCGGCCAGCACGGCCAGCGGCGGTCCACCCTGTCGTGGCCGGCCGGAGACCTCATTTCGATCTGTGAGTGAATCGTTCATGTGACGAACGATATGACGCTACGGCCGCCGACGCAAGGGTGAAGATGATTTCGCATTCGAACGATTCGCCGGATGTATGATCGTCGGGTGTCAGCTACCAACGACGACCACGGCGACGGGATCGCCTTCCTGCTCACTCAGCTGGGACACGACGCCGCGACCCAGTTCGCCGAGCAGATGGCGACGATCGACCTATCCGCGCCGCACGCCGGGATACTTCGCACCATCGCGTCCGAACCCGGGCGCAGCCAGCAGGCGCTGAGCGGTCGACTCGGCGTGTTGCCGAGCCGTGTGGTGGCACACGTCGACGAGCTGGAGGCCCGCGGCTACGTCGAACGTCGACGTAACCCCGATGACCGACGCCTCCATGCGCTGTACCTCACGGCATCCGGAAAACGGTTGATGCAGAAGATCTCAACGCTTGCCCGCCAACACGAAGGCCGCATGACCGCGGGGCTCGACGAACAGCAACGTGGAACGCTGCGCGAGCTCCTCGCGACTCTGGCGCAGCAACGGGGCCTGACCCCGCACGTCCACCCGGGTTATCGAACCCTCGGCCGCGCCAACGTGCGATCTAAGCCAGCCGGGTGATCTCCACGACGACGTCGAGGTCGGTGGAACCCGCGCCTGAGTAGATCCCCTTCAGCGGTGTGACGTCGGAGTAGTCGCGGCCGACGCCCACGCTGATGTACTGCTCGTTGATCTCCTTGTCGTTGGTGGGGTCGAAGTGCCACCACCCACCCGTCCACGCCTGTACCCAGGCGTGGCTCTGGCCATCGATCGTGTCGCCGACCGCTGCCTTGCGCGTGGGATGCAGGTAACCGGACACGTATCGGGACGGAATCCCCATGCTGCGCAACAGAATCAACGTCAGATGGGCGAAGTCCTGGCAGACGCCCTTGCCCTCCCGGTGAGCGTCCAATCCCGACGAGTGCACACCGGTGGTGCCAGGCACGTAGTCGAGCTCGGTGTGCACCCAGTTCGCGGCCTCCACCACCGCCTCTTGCGGATCGTGATACTTGGCGATGCGTTGCCCGACCCTGGCGATGCGCCGGCTGTCCGGGGTGTACTTCGTCGCCGTCAGGTATTCGTCGAAGCGGTCGAGCACGGCCTCTGACTTCAGGTCCTCCCAGGAGACCCTGTCGGCGGGCAGCTCACCCTTGTCGGTCTCCACCACCGACGACGCGGTGACCTCCAGTTCGGTGTGCGGGGCATGCAAGTCGAACGCCGTCACCGCGGTGCCCCAGTAGTCGACGTACCGGTAGGACCGGGTGGCTGGCACGGTTTCGACGCGGTTGAGGATCACGTTCTGCCGGGAGTCCGAGCGTGGGGTCAGCCGCGCCTCGTTGTAGGACGCCGTCACCGGTGACTTGTACGCATAGCCGGTCGAGTGCACGACACGTAACCGCCACATATCAGACCTCGCCCTCTTCGATGACCAGCGATCCATTGCGGCCGGCGTCCGTCCATGCCACCCACGGGGCGGAGTGAAAGTACTCCAGCGCCAACGCCTCTCCGACTTCGGCGCAGGTCATCTGCAGCCCGCCGAGGCGCTCCTCCAGAGACTCCAACAACACCCCTGGCCGCAGGAACTCCAACTCACTGCGGGCGCGACCCAGCAGGCGTTGCGCCTCGTCGGTGGCTCCGATCCGATTGTGCGCGCCGTTGTGCAATTCCTCGAGACTGTGCTCGGCCAGCCGCAGCGAGTACATCACCGAGCGCGGGAACAGCCGGTCGAGCAGCATGAACTCGACGACACGTACGGCGTCGAGCACGCCGCGGTACGTGCGCAGGTAGGTGTCGTGCGCACCCGCCGAGCGCAACACCGTCACCCACGCCGGCGACGAGGCGCTATCGCCGACGCGCGAGAGCAGGAGCCGCACGGTCATGTCGACGCGTTCGATCGCCCGGCCGAGCACCATGAAGCGGTACCCGTCGTCGCGGGACAACGTGGAATCGGCCAGCCCGGCGAACATCGCGGCGCGACCCTCGACGTACGACAGGAACTCGTGCGGGCCAAGTCGCTTCGCGGCACGTTCCCGCTCGGCGAGCGCGTTGTAGGTGGTGTTGAGGCACTCCCAGATCTCGGTCGACGTGACTTCGCGTGCGCCGCGGGCGTTTTCACGGGCCCCGGCGATGGATTCGACGATCGAGCAGCCGCCCTGGGTGTCGTGGCTGAACGCGACGAGGTCGGTCAGCGACCACAGGTCGAGCGCCACCTTTGGCGGCTCGATGCCGAGCACCTTCAGCAGCGTTCTTGACGCCTGGTCGGGGTCGACGCTGGAGTCCTCCAGCAGTTGGTGCACGGTGACGTCGAGGATGCGGGCCGTGTCGTCGGCCCGCTCGACGTAGCGCCCGATCCAGTACAGCGATTCCGCGTTGCGTGCCAGCATCATTGTCTCCTCTTCGCGCAAGCGCTCATCGCAAGTCCATCTCCCCTATTGCTGTTGTTGCTGTTGTTGCTGCCCCGATTGCGACTGTTGCTGTTGCTGCGACGCGTCGGGGCCCTTCTCGGACTTGGTTCCGTTGGTGGACTTCGGCAATGCCCTGACCACCTCGGCGGCAGCCAGCTCGCGATCGGCCACCGACGCCCGCGAGGCGAGCACCCAGGTGTCCTTCGAGCCGCCGCCCTGGCTGGAGTTGACCACCAGCGAGCCCTCGGGCAGCGCGACGCGGGTCAACCCACCCGGCAGCACCCACACGTCGTCGCCGTCGTTGACACAGAACGGCCGGAGGTCGACGTGCCGAGGGGCCAGCTCGTCGTCGATCTGCGTTGGCACCGTCGAGAGCTGCACGACGGGTTGGGCGATCCAGCCGCGCGGGTCGCTGCGGATCTTCTTGCAGATGGTGGCCAGCTCCTTCTCCGAGGCATCCGGGCCGAACACGATGCCGTAGCCGCCGGAGCCTTCGACCGGTTTGATGACGAGCTCGTCGACGCGGTCGAGCACCTCCTCGCGCTCCGCCTCGAGCCAGCAGCGGTAGGTGTCGACGTTGGCCAGCAGCGGTTTCTCGCCGAGGTAGTACTCGATGATCGTCGGCACGTAGGTGTAGACCAGCTTGTCGTCGCCGACTCCGTTTCCGACCGCGCTGGAGATCACGACGTTGCCCGCGCGGGCGGCGTTCAGCACCCCCGCCACCCCGAGGACCGAGTCCGGTTTGAAGTGCATGGGGTCGAGATATTCGTCGTCGATGCGCCGGTAGATGACGTCGACCTGGCGTTCGCCGTTGGTGGTCCTCATGTAGACGGTGTTGTCCCTGCAGAACAGGTCGCGGCCCTCGACGAGTTCGACGCCCATCTGCCGGGCCAACAGGGAGTGCTCGAAGTAGGCCGAGTTGTAGACGCCTGGGGTGAGGACGACGACCGTCGGGTCGGCCTCGTTGGAGGCAGCGGCCTTGCGCAGCGCCTGCAGCAGATGCGACGAGTAGTCACCGACCGCGCGCACCCGGTGCGTGGCGAAGAGGTTCGGAAAGACGCGGGCCATGGAGCGCCGGTTCTCCATCACGTAGGACACCCCTGACGGGGAGCGCAGGTTGTCCTCGAGGACGCGGAACGTTCCCTGCGCGTCGCGCACCAGGTCGATCCCTGCGACGTGGATCCGCACGCCGTTGGGCGGCACGATGCCGGCGGCCTCGCGGTGGAAGTGCTCGCAGGACGTCACCAGGCGGCGTGGGATCACGCCGTCGCGCAGGATCTCCTGCTCGCCGTAGACGTCGTCGAGGTACATCTCCAGCGCCTTGACCCTCTGGGTGATGCCGCGCTCGAGCCGCGACCACTCGGCGGCAGAGATCACCCTTGGCACCAGGTCCAGCGGGAACGGGCGCTCCTGACCCGACAGAGAGAAGGTGATCCCCTGGTCGATGAAGGCGCGGCCGAGCGCGTCGGAACGCGCCGCGAGCTCGGAGGCATCGGACGGGGCAAGCTCGGCGAAGATGCCCTTGTACGGGCCGCGCACGTTGCCATCGGCGTCGAACATCTCGTCAAAGGCCTGCGAATAACCGCCGACGCTGTTGTAACCGTCGAAGATCCCCTCGTAGCGCTTCGTCGAGGACGGGGATTTGCGCGACGACCGCGCACTGGCTGTGGGAACGGTTCGAAGGCTCACCTGTGACATGCTGCCTCACCAGCGCCGTTTCGGCAGGCCACTGGCAATCGCTTTGGGTAATTGGGGCACGCGCTGGTAACCTGAACCCTCGCTGCCCGACACCGGGCGCCCGCATGAACACCCATGCCAACCCAAGCTGACATTTAGAAGGAATCAACGCGTGGCCAACATCAAGTCGCAGGAAAAGCGCATCCGCACCAACGAGCGCGCTCGTCTGCGCAACCAGTCGGTGAAGTCCGAACTTCGCACGGCTGTCCGCGGCCTCCGTGAAGCCATCGACGCCGGCGAGAAGGACAAGGCCGCCGAGTTGCTGGTTGCCACCAACCGCAAGCTCGACCAGGCCGCCAGCAAGGGCGTCATTCACAAGAACCAGGCGGCCAACAAGAAGTCCGCTCTCTCGCTGGCCCTCAACAAGCTCTGATCGAGCTGCCCTCGATCGGGCGCTCGCCTCAGCCCTTGGCTGCCAGTTCCGCCACCCGGCGCACCGCCGTCTCGAGTGCGTAGTCGGCATTCGCCGCCACGCCCTTGACGTCGCCGTTGAGCGCCGCGACCAACCGCATCGCCTCGGCCACCGAATCGCGTGACCAGCGGCGGGACTGTTTCTGTGCCTTCTGCACGCGCCACGGCGGCATGCCGAGTTCACCCGCCAGCTTGTACGGATCACCCGACAGCGGCCCGATTCTGGCGATCGCGTGCACGGCCTCGGCGAGCGCGTCGGCCAGCACCACCTGCGGTTCGCCGCTCATCATCGCCCAGCGCAGGGCTTCGGCCGCGCCTGCCACGTCACCCGTGACCGCCTTCTCGGCGATCTCGTAACCCTTCACCTCGGCCTTCCCGCTGTGATAGCGGCGCACCGCAACGGGATCGACGTGACCGCCGGTGTCGGCAACCAGCTGCGAGCACGCCGCGGCAAGCTCGCGCAGGTCGGAGCCCACGGCGTCCAGCACCGCGGTGACCACGTCGTCGCTGACCTTGACCCTCAGCTCGCGGAACTCCCTGCGGACGAACTCAGCACGCTCCGTTGGCTTGGTGATCTTGGCGCACGGATGCACCTCGGCGCCGAGCTTCTTGAGCTGATCGGCCAGCGCCTTGGCGCGCCCGCCGCCGGAGTGCACGACGACGAGCATGGTGCCCGGCGGCAGATCCGCCGCAGCGGCGGCGATGAGTGCCACCGCGTCCTTGCCTGCCTCGGCCGCCGACTCCAACACCACGACGCGCTCGTCGGCGAACAGTGACGGGCTCAGCAACTCGGCCAGCTCGCTGGTGCTCACCTCGCCGGCACGTAGTCGATCGACGGGGACGTCCACGGTGCCCGCCGCCTCGCGCGCGGATCGCAGCACGTCGCCAACGGACCGTTCTACGAGCAGTTCTTCGTCACCCAGTACGAGGTGCAGTTGGCTCACGCTGAGATCGTGTCACGTCGCGCCGACAGCGCCCGTTCCCGGGCTGACACCGGCGCCGGCCACCGCCCACGCGATCAGGCACACCGCTGCCGACGCCACGCCGACGCGCCCCCACCGCCACCGCCACACGACGACGGAGCCGAGTCCCACCGCCGCCACGCAGAACGCACCCGCGGGGCCGGACGGGACGGGCACGACGGCGCCAGGCACTGCCGACGCCCACCTCGCCACCCGAAGCAGCCACCACAATTCGGGCCCGGTGAAGCGGACCAAGAATTGAGCAGCCGCCGGCCATACGGTCGACACCGCTGCCGCGCCAGTACCGATCACGGTGATGGGCGCGATGACGACCGCCACCGCGAGGTTCGCCGCAATCGATACCAGGCTGACGGTTCCCGACATCCCCGCGACGAGCGGCGCCGTGACGAGTTGGGCGGCGACGGCGACGCTGACCGCGTCGGCAAGGGGTTTGGGCCAGCCCCGGTCGATGAGCCGTCGCGACCACACGGGTGCGATCACGACCAGCGCTGCGGTGGCCGACGCCGACAGCGCGAAGCCGATGTCGACGGCCAGTTGGGGCGCGCCGACCATCAAGATCAGCACGGTGGTCGACAGCGCAGGAATCGCCTGTCGTCGACGGTGCGCGACGATCGCCAGCAGCGTGATCGCGCCCATCACTGCCGCACGCAGCACGCTCGCCGACGGTTGCACCACCACGACGAACGCGGCCAGCGCCAGCGCGGCCATGCCTACCGCGACACGCGGGCCGACCACCGCCGCCGTCAACAGGACTGCGCCGCAGACGATGGTGACGTTGGCGCCAGACACGGCGGTGAGATGAGTTAGACCAGCAGCCCGGAACTCGTCGACCGTCGGTCCGGTCAAGGTCGACGTATCGCCCAACACCAGCGCGGGCAGCATCGCGGCCTGGTCGGCGGGCAGCGCTGACCGCGCCGCGTCGGCGAAGTCGGTGCGCACCCGCGCGGCGATCCGTTGGACGAGACTCGCCCGGCCGAGCGTCGGCTCCCCCGTCGCCGTCAGCACCGCGACGGTGAGGTCTCGCCGGGTTGGCGGGCCGACTCGGGCACGGAAGGCGGCAGGGCGGCCCGCGGTCAGCTGGCCGTATCCGATGCCCGACGCGAACACCACGACGCGACCGGACAGCGGCCGGTCGTCGACGGCGGTCAGGTTGCCGCGGAACATCACCCGGCCCCCAGCCACCGTGCGGGGCGACTCCGCCGCGACGACCACCACCGAGAGCGTCGCGCCGACCTGCCCCGCTACCGGATGCCGCGCCGCATCCTGCACGCGCAACGTCACCGAGATCGAGAACGCGATCCCGACGACTGCCACCGCGAGAACCCCGGGCCAGACCGCCGAATCCGGTTGCCTTCCGCGCCACCATCGCGTCACCAGAAACGTGACGGCCACCGCCGCCGCCATGGCCCACAGTGAAGCGGCACCACCCCAGAGGATGCCCGCCGCCGTCGCGCCCCAGCTCGTCAACGCGGCGGGAACCAGGCGCAGGTCGTGGCCGACCGCGCGGGCATCGGGCGTGCTCACACATGGACCAGGTCACGCAGCTTCTCCAGCCGCGCGGGACCGATGCCGTCGACCTCGCCGAGTTGCTCGACGCTGGTGAACCGGCCGTTGGCGTCGCGCCACCCGACGATCGCCGCTGCGGTGACCGGCCCGACGCCCGGCAACGCGTCGAGGTCTTCCAGCGTTGCGGTGTTGAGGTTCACCACATCCGGCGGCTCGGGACCTGATGTGCCTGCGGGTCCTGCCGCCTGTCCCGGTGGCGCCGTGATCGAACTTCCCATCGCCGTGGGTGCACCGGGCGGTGAGGTGATGCCGACGACGATCTGCTCACCGTCGGACACTCGGCGGGCCATGTTCAGCCCGATCAGGTCCGCGCCGTCGAGTGTCCCTCCGGCCGCGGTCAGTGCGTCGGCGATGCGTGCACCCGAGTCCAGCGTGACCAGTCCTGGCCGATGGACGAGACCGACCACGCTGACGACGACCGGCCCGCCGGGCTCAGCTGCTGGGCTGCCCGCCGGCGGGCTGGTCGACGAAACCATCTGCACGGGAGGGAGTTTCGCCGAGACCACCGGCGGTGGGTCGTCGCGCACCAACGTGAACACCGTGACCAGCACCGCGATCGCGCCGACCGCGACCAGCGCGATGACGCCTGCGCGGCCGGGGTCCGCCCGGATCGCCGCCACCCAGCCCGGGCCGCCCGTCGCCGGCGCGTCGGGCAGCCACCGCGACAGTGACCTATCGGGTTCCTCCTCCTCGGACCGTTCGGCTTCGGTGGGTTCCGATGCCAGGCGACGCTGCGCCCGGTCGGCGGGCAGTTCGGTTCGCATGGCCGCGACGGTAGGCGCGGCGACGGACGGGATCGCCGGGTCGGACGGACCTAGGTGCTCGGTTGTGGATGAACGACGATCTGTGGATGGCGGGTCAGAGCTGCAGGCCGCGAGCGTCGTCGGGAACCCGTGGTGGGTTCAGTTGCAGGGTCTTGCCGTCCGGCGTTGATGGCGCGTCGCTGGAAGGCGTTGCTCGCTCCAGGAACCGGAGCAGCTCGACGGGGAAGGGAAGCACCAAGGTGGAGTTCTTCTCCGCCGCGACCTCGACGACGGTTTCCAGGAGCCGTAGTTGCAGAGCCGCCGGGTGTTCTGCCATGATTTCGGCCGCCTGAGCCAGCTTTTCGGACGCCTGCAGTTCGCCCTCGGCGGTGATGACCCTGGCCCGTCGTTCACGCTCTGCCTCGGCCTGGCGCGCTATCGACCGCTTCATCGAATCGGGCAGCACCACGTCCTTGATCTCGACGCGGTCGATCTGCACACCCCAGCCCAGCGCGGGGCTGTCGATCATCAGTTCCAGGCCCTGGTTGAGGTGCTCGCGGTTGGACAGCAAGTCGTCCAGATTGCTCTTGCCAATGATCGACCGCAGCGACGTCTGCGCGACCTGGCCGATGGCGGACATGTAGTCCTGTACGTCGACGGCCGCCCGCACCGGATCCGAGACGTTGAAGTAGATGACGGCGTCCACCCGGACGGTCACGTTGTCGCGGGTAATGCCGTCCTGTGCGGGCACCGGGAGCGTGATGATCTGCAGGTTCACCTTCTGCAGGCGATCGGCGAACGGGATCAGCATCGTCAGTCCCGGCCCACGGACGCCGGATTGGACTCGTCCGAATCGGAAGACGACGCCCCGTTCGAATTGCTTGACCACGCGGATGTTGGCCAGCCCAAGCCAAATCACGCCAAGGCTTGCGGCGCCTGCCATTGCGAGTGTGTAGAGAATGCTCACGGTGTTCCTCCTCGAGGGACTACCCCGCGGCAGCCGTCTGGAGGGCCCGCGGGCCTACATCGATTGTGGCACCGGCGAGCCGTTCCAGCCATCGTCTCGCCAACACACCCAGTCGATCTCGACCAGTGCGCCGACCGCCAGCCCGGTGACCCCAACGCAGGTGCGCGACGGCAACCGTTCGGGAAACCAGACCGCGTAGGCGGCGTTGAAGGCGGCGTAGTCGTCCCAGTCGATGAGGTAGGCGCGCACCGAGACGACGTCGGCCAGCCCCCCGCCGCAGAGTTCGGTCACGCGCAGCAGGTTGCGAAGCACCTGATCGGTCTGGGTCGCGACGTCGGCACCCACCACGGTCCCGGTCGTATCGGTCGGCATCTGACCGGTGACGTGCAAGGTCTGCCCGGCGGCGGTGGCGTGGGAGAACGGCGCCACGCCCGGCGGCACGCCGTCCGCAGGCGTGAAGCTGAAGGCACGGATGCCGGTCATGCCGCGACGCCCGGCCAGCGCGGGAAGCACCGCTTGTCGATGCGGCCGTGCACGCCCTGGCGTTGGTCGACGACCTGGGTGACGGTGAAGTCGACGGCCACCGACATGAACGAGTAGGCGTCCCTGCGGGTCAGGCCGAAGACGAGCACGAGCACGTCGAGCGTGCGCAACGCCGCGGCCTTCATCGCCGCATCCAGGGTGTCGCCGAAGCCGTGCACCAACAGTTCGGTCGAGGTCTCCAGCACGGGCACGGTGAAGGGTAGATCACGTCGAATGGTCAAGCGCAGCAATCCGTTCAGTGACGACTCCAGCGCGGTCCCGCTGATCTCGCCGTCGCCCTGCGAGACGTGCGGGTCGCCCACCGACAGCAGCGCCCCGGGCACCTGCACAGGGTAGAACATGCGCCCGCCCGCTCCGATGCGCCAGTTGTCCACGTTGCCGCCGTGGTCACCGGGTGGCACCGACGACACCCGCTCGGGAGCGGCAGGCGCGACGCCCATGGTCCCGAAGTGCGGGCGCAACGGGACGACGACACCGGACAGCGCGGGTTCGCGCGCCGCGGCATTCGGTACGACGATGGTGCCCGGTTGATCGGCCAAAGGCGTTGCGGTCCAGTCGTAGCCGAACAGCGCCCGGCCCAGAAGGGCGTCGGCGTCGAGTTCGTAGACCGTCACCCGCTCGGTGGGCAGCTCGTCGTACAGGTGTCCCCAGTGTCCGGCCAGATTCGACCCGTAGGGCAGCCGCGGCGTGGCGGACAGGATGTCGACCTGCAGCACGTCGCCGGGCCGGGCACCCTCGACGGCGATTGGTCCGGTGAGCAGATGCGGGCCAGGCCCGCGGTCGGTCACCGATGCGAAGACGTCGGCGATTCGCGGGTCCATGAGCAGGTCGGGGGCGTCACCGGCGTGGTGGGTCAGCGTCTCGATGGCGACCAGATCTCCCGATGCGACGACGAGTGCGGGCTCCAGTCGCGGGTCGAAGTAACCCCAGTGCACCGTGGACGGAGTGGCGGGAAGGTCGTGCTGCATCCGGCGATCATGCCAGCGCGACGGTCTCCCTTCCTGTTGAGCGGGTGCCGAGCGATTCGCCTCAGCCCTCGAACACGATCTCGACGGCTTCTCCCTCCGCGACGTCTCGAGTGTCCAAGACCTCGCACCCGCGCTTGGGGTACAGCTTGAGGGTGTCGGGGTCCGGGACACTCTTCCAGTCGTGGTCGTGAGTCGATACCAGTGCGCGTCGCGGCTTCCCGTCGGGCTCGTCCTCGGGGAACACGACGTCGAGGATCTCGGCAACCGTCCCGTTGACGCTGCCGTGATGCGCAATCTTGACGAAGTGCACCGGCTTCAGCAGTTCCTGGTCGCGCATCGTCTCCCAGCTCCGTTCCTCGGCGTCGCCGGGGAACAGCAGTTTCCAGCCGCGCCAGGAGATCTCGAGAACGACGCTGGTGTTGTTCGCTGCCGCGTCGATCTCCATGATCGCCTGCCTGTTCACGTGGTTTCGCGACTGGACCAGGTCGTAGAACGCGCCGGCTTGCACACCGACCGGTGGCTGCCACTGGGCTTCGGCTGCCGCCGCCTGCCGGCCGGCCCCGACCGCTATCCCTTCCCCGGCGGCCGCGCCGAGTCTGGGCTGACTCCGTCGCCCGTAGTAGTCGGAGGTGTCCTCCTCGGGGGCCAGGATGCGCAGTTTCGCCTCCTTGAACGGATGCTTGCCCGCCAGAGACGTGGTGCGGTCGACGTAGTGCGTCTTCGCTGCGGGCGCGACGGTGCGAACGTGGTCGACGTAGTCGGCAGTGCGCAGGCCGAGCGCGCCCTCGGGCAGCAACGCACTGTTGTTCTGGATCATCATCGTGAGCCAGGGATCGCTCGCGGCGGAATGCTGTTCGACGAGACCCTTGTAGGTCTCGGCGAAATCGTTCTTCTTCTTCTTGGCGTTCTCGTGTGTTTCGTAGTAATCCTCGGCGGCCGAGCCGGTCAGCCACGCGTACTTGGCCGCGAGATCGACGTCATTGTTCTTCGCCGTGAGCAATCCTTGAACGTGATCGAGGTGCTCGTGCGTCATGACGTAGAGGTCAACCTCGCCGCCGGTGCGGTCGGCGATGTCCTTGACGACCGGGATGAAGACGTCGTCCTTGCTGGCGAGCAGGTTGCCGACGTCGATCAGGATGTGCCGGACGACTTCGGTGCCGTTGTGCTGTCGATCGGGGATCGAAATCAGGATCGCGTCGCCGAACAGCACGTTGTACGCACGGATGATGAGATCTGCCATCAGTTCATCTCCTCGATGTGTAGGAGCCGTTCAGTGCCTGTGATCCGAGCGACGTCGCCCATGATGCGCACCTCGACGCGCGATGACGGGCGCGACTGCGGGGCGGCATCGCCCTCTTGGACGACCGCGACCCGGGAGCCGGAGAGCAAGGCGGTCAGGAAACGATCCCGCCCTTCGCGTTGTTCGGCCCTCATCACGTCGCTGCCGACGAGCGCGAGAACCCTCCCGTCGTCCCATCGGACCGCCAGCGTGGCACCCGTCCGTACTCGTCGTTTGGCTGCCGGGACCGCAGGGGATCCATTGGCCTCGACCGAGTCCCAGGTGACCTTGAGTATCAGTTCGCGCTGGGTATTGTCGCCACCACCGATCTTCTTGGTCGCGTCTACCCGCGGCAGCACCTTGAAGGACACCCCTTCGGCGATGCCGAACGCCGCGCGGTGCTTCTCGACGTAGGCGTAGGCCGCCCAGTCGCTGTCGCGGATGTCGGCCAGATCCGCAGGCGCGATGTTCAGCTCCTGAGGCGCGATCAGCGCAAGGTCCGTCACCGCCGAGACCACGCCACGATCGACGAATCGCTGCGCAAGCCGTTGCCGCACTTCGGTCTTGCCTTCGCTGGTGCCGTCGGGGTCGGTCGCATTGTCTGCCGCCAAGGTGGCACGCCCGACGTCGCCGAAGGTCAGCTCGCCGGGCGGCATGTAGTCGATGCCGCGAAGGAGCAGGCGCCGAAAGATGTCTGCGGCGATGCCCAGCGAGCGGTTCGCGGCGTGATCGACGTTCATCGGTTTGTCAGCGGGGGCCGGCGTGGACCACAGCGACTTCCCTCGCTCGAAGATGTCGACCAGCGTCTCGTAGAAGATCGCCGACAGCACGGTGCTGAGTTGATGCGGATCGGTCCCGCTGACCGATGTCATGGTGTTGTCGTTGAGGAGGTCGCGCAACGCGTGCGGATGTGGGTCATCGGGACTGGGCCGTGCGATCCCGAACTGCTCGGCGATCGAGCTGAACGCAGTGGCATTCGAGATCGAATTGCCGTTCTGTTCCAGCACTTTCTGGCGAAGCCCCGCGCTTCGCAACGCCATCAAGACCGCGACGAGGTCGGCGACACCTTCGTGAATCGCGAGCGACTCCGCCCCCGACGCATCGTGCAGCGACGGAATCACCGCATCGAGCAGAGCGTGCCCGCATTCGTGGGCGACGATGTCGCGGCTGAGCGCCGTGTACACCCTGCCCTCACCCGATTCGAACCAGAAGAACTGCAGACTGCGGGTGGAACGGTCGTAGAACGCATTCGCCCATTCACCTGCTCGCGGGACGACGAGAAGTTGCTCCCCCTCGAAGGCCCAGGTGACCGGCCGACCCAACGCCCCCGACTCTTCGAACATCTGTACCGTTTCGAACACGGTGCCGAATGCGTTGACGGCGAGGAACTCTGGGGAGTCACGCTTCATCCCTTCCGTCTTGAAGCGCCCCCGCGTCGGCGAGGATGCCGTGAATGGGGTGAAGGTCGCCGGAGCGTCAAGCGGGGCACCCGTCGCCGGCTCGAAGTCGACGATGGCAATCCGTCGACACGTCGGTCCGTCGAGGAAGCGGTCGTGTTCGTCGTCGTCGAGTTTCAGTTTCTTCTGTTCGACAAGCTTTTCGCCTGTCGCGCCGAACTTCTCGTCCTGGATCATCAGGTCGATCTCGGCTAGCGCATACCCCATGGGAAGTCCTTCCAGAATGTCGTTGCAACGAGCACCGTCAGCCGGGCATCGCGGTGGATCATGGACTCGACGCCTCTGGCGTAGCCATCCAGGACGGGATGGCAGTCCTGCGATTTGGCGGCAGCAACGGTCTTGAGAACACCAGCCATGGGCCAACCCCCGTTGGAAAGGACTGCATGCAAATCAATGAGTGCGGCGTTCCGTACCCCCCGAGCGGGGTAATTCTACGACTGGTCGACGGCGTTCGGCATCGAGTTTGAATGACGCGGTCGTGTCGAAAGGGGAAACGATGTACCGGCGACCAAGAGCCCTGTTCCCCTTGGTCGCCTGTCGTATTCAGTCCATCCGGCCGCCACGCCGCGGATCACGCGAGCCGATGTGGGGTGTGACTTCTCATACTGCGTGTCCAATCGCACATCGTTGAAGTGCGGCGACGCGCGGTGTCTCACGTCGTGTCCACCGGGATTTGTCTCACGTTCGTGTCCAATCTGCGAAGGAGCAGACCCCCCGAAGACAACTTTGAGACTCGGCATTGCCGGGAATCGCCTGGCCGTCATTGCGTCACTGTGACAGCACATGTGAGTCACGTAGTGCGGCAGTGCCGCTTCGCGTTCGACCGGCCGATCCTGCAACGCAACGGATTCCGGAACGCCGACGATGTGCCCATTACGTCGCTCGCCGCCCAACCCAAGCCAGGTGATGGTCTGCGACGCGGCGTCCAAGACGATATCGGCCCTTGAGCACACCAACCCTCGTTCTGCCTTCGATGACTTGCAGGCCATGGTCTGTTGGCTTCAGAGTCTGCCTGTCGATCAAGATCGGCCATCGTTTCCAGGTTCCATGAATCTCCCAGCATTGAGACACGCCCATATGGACGCCCTCGCGGCGTACACGCACCCAGTGGTCGGGGTCAGCGGCGAAGTCCTCGATACAACCCGCATCCGAGGAACCGGTAGGCAACGTCAAGAGCCCTTCAACGGTAATAACCTCGACATCCCAGCGGAGCCGCGTCAGATCGAGGCTTCCGTAATCTTCGAGGAAGGAGCCGTTGTCTGAGTGGTCGTACAGCCACTGCTCTAGAACGTCGTCAGGCCACCCGAGGGCAACTGAGTGCGGGTTACTGCGAAATTGCGAGAAGCCGCCGGTGCTGTCGCGAGATTCCTTCGCAAGGCTCGAGAAGTCTGAGAGGTGCATACCGGAGACTTTCGCACGGATGAGCGACAAGTCCGTCGAGCACCCTCTTCGCCGCTGCAAGGCGGGTCGGGCCGGCTGGCAACTTCGGTTGCTTCGTCGCATTCCACGAACGCAGGCAATCGGGCATATGGCTCAATGGGTCGATAAGAACGGCCGAAACGAGTGACGTTGTTGTTCAGCATCGATTCTGAACTGTTGAAAGTTTCCGCCACTCGCGTAACACATGATTATGCATGTCGGCGAGCCATTTCCACTTTTCGAACACGCCGCCTGATCCCTCACGCACAAGGGCGCCCTCGATAACTGTCTTCTGACGACTGAGGTTGAGCGAGGCAGTTGTTCGTCAGCGTTTCGATCTTCCACTTGGTGAGTGTGTTCGCGCCGTCAGGAGAGGGCCGCAGTCTCCGCGGGATGGACCCGAGTCAGTCAGTCCACGACAGTCGCCCCGTGGGGCCGTTGGTCCCAGGGCAGGACCACGAGTGCTTGCAGGAATGTTTCTGCTAGCGGCGACCAGCTCCGGCGGGTAAAGGCGACGAGTTGACGAACCAGTGGTGACTTCAGTCTTCGTACACCGGCGTCGAGGCCGGGCGGTAGGACGTTGCTGGGAACGATCGTCACACCCAGACTGCAGGCGGCGAGATGGGCGGCCGCGGCTACTTGTCCTGTTTGAGCAACGCTGCGGGGAATGAAGCCAACCCGTGCACAGGCCGTCTGAATGAGGTGGGTCAATCCGTGGTCGGGCCCGTAGAGAACCCAATCGCGGTCTGCGAGTTCCTCCAGCGATATCGCCCGCTTGCTCTTCGCCAGCGGGTCCGACCGAGGCAAGACGACGACGAACTCCTCCCATCCCAGAGCGACCAGCGGGCCCTTCCAGTGCGGCGGGCGAGGTCCGACCGCTATGTCGCCGACACCCGCTCGTACCGCGTCGTCGAGTGCCTGACGGTGGGTGAACTCGCGCAGAGCAATCCTGGTCGACGGATGGTTGGCGTGCCACAGTTCGAAGGCCGGTGGTAGCACTCCGAAGGCTACCGACGTCACGGTGGCGACTTCGAGTTCGCCGCCTTCGAGTCCGAACACGCTGCGCGCATTGCGCTTTGCGCGATCGGCATGGGTGACAGCAGAGCGGGCCTCGGGCAGAAACTCCTTGCCTGCCGAGGTGAGCCGAACGCCCTTGGGGAGGCGCTCCAACAACGCCCCACCGAGTTCGTGTTCGAGGCTCTTCACGTGTTGCGAGAGCGAGGGCTGAGCCACGAGTAGTCGCTGCGCGGCACGGGTGAACGAACCCTCCTCGGCGATGGAGACGAAGTACCGAAGCTGCAGAAGGTTCACCACATCAACATAACGTTTGGCTATGGAGAATCGGATGTTTTCGTCTTTGCAATATATCGGTGGGGCGGCGAAGGTAGTGGCATGGCTGCGACCCCCTCCCACGGTGTGTGAGTGTCGGAGTGCGAACTGCTCTGCTGGATCACGTGTTTCACAGCGCATCACCTCTTATCGGCCAGATTCACCTGACGTACTTGATGGCTTCAGTAAGGAGACCTCGATGGATTTTCACTTGACTGACCGCGTTGTCGTAATTACCGGGGCGGGGTCGGGGATCGGTTTGGCCACGGCCCAGATATTCCTCGCCGAAGGCGCGACGGTGGTTGCCGTGGACGTCGATCCGTCGGCCGCCGGCGAGCTCTCGGACGACGTGACTGCACTAAGGGTCGATCTCTCCACGCCCGACGGCCCAGATTTCGCGGTTTCCGAGACGATGAGAGCGTTCGGCCGAGTGGACGTGCTGGTGAACAACGTGGGCGCGTTCCCGTTCCGCGAGAGTTTCCTGGCCGTCTCGGACGCGGAATGGAATGAGCTGATGAATCTCAACTTCTATTCAGCCGTGCGAGCCTGTCGCGCAGCGCTGCCGCACATGGTCGAACAAGGGCGCGGCGCCATAGTGTCCGTGGCCTCAGACGTGGGACGCGCCCCGGACCGTTTCTTCGTCGACTACAGCGTCTCCAAGGCTGCGATATTGATGATGTCAAAGGCGCTCAGCATCGAATTCGGTCCTGCTGGAGTCCGTTCCAACTGTGTCTCACCGGGCCCGACGCGAACACCCGCGTGGGATCGACCGGGTGGCTTCGCCGACTCGCTGGCCACCGAATACGGCCTCGACAAAGAGGCGGCGATCGATCATTTCGCCAAGGACGTTCGAAAACTGCCACTGCAGACCCTCGGTGACCCCCACGACGTTGCTCGGGTGATCGCCTTCCTCGCCTCGGACGTGTCCAAACACGTTACCGGCGCTGACTACACCGTCGACGGTGGCATCGTCGCCGCCGCCTAGCGACTGTGGCTTGTGTGACCCAACGACTGACAACTATGGAGGTTTGGAATGTCTGATCGACACGCAGTGGTCGTCGGTGGGCTGGGAGTGATCGGGCGCTCGCTGATCGATCACCTGACCAGTGACCCGAGCTGGGATGTGATCGCGCTGTCGCGACGGGATCCCGATTTCGACACGACGGCCCGTTTCCTGTCGGTCGACTTGCGCGAAGAGAACAGCGCGACTGCTGTGCTGGCAGAACTCACAGACACGACACACGTCTTCTACGCGGCTTATCAGCCCATGCCCACCCGCACCCTCGAGGTCGATGCGAATCTCACCCTCCTCGTCAACGCCGTGCAGGCGCTGCGCTCGGCATCCTCGCGCCTGGAACACGTCAACCTGATGGAGGGTGGGAAGTGGTACGGCTGCCACCTCGGGCCGATCCGCACGCCGGCGCTCGAAGACGACCCGCGGCACATGCCGCCGAACTTCTACTACGACCAACAGGATTGGCTTGAAGAAGCCGCTGTGCGCGGTGACTTCGCGTGGTCAGCCCTTCGCCCCGAGGCGGTCTGCGGGTTCGCCGTGGGTAACCCGATGAACTTGACCATGGCGATCGCTGTGTACGCGGCGATCTGCGGTGAACTGGGTGTCCCATTTTCGTTCCCCGGCAAGCCAGGCGCGTGGACGGCTCTCTACGAAGTGACTGACGCGCGCATCCTCGCCCAGGCGGCACAGTGGGCAGCAACCGAGCCTTCAGCAGCGGGAGAAGCGTTCAACATCACCAACGGCGACTACTTCCGCTGGTGCAACATTTGGCCGAACTTCGCGGCCATGTTCGGTCTCCCCGACGCGGAACCGCGACACATCTCGCTGACGGAATTCATGGCCGACAAGGGCCCGGTGTGGGATCGCATCGTCGCCAAGCACAACCTGCAGCCATACCCATATTCCGACATCGTCTCGTGGGGCTTCGCGGACGCCATCTTCGGCTCGGACTGGGACATAGCGCGCTCGACACTGAAGGCACGACGGTACGGCTTCACCCCATTCATCGAGACGGACCGCATGTTCGCCGAGCTGTTCGCCGACCTCCAGCGCAACCGCATCATCCCGAGCACTCTCACCGTCCAGTAAGACATGTCGACTCCACCGCCAGCGCACCGGTTCAACGATGAAAGTCAGGAAGACCGATCATGACCAACCCGAATGACAACACTCCGCTAACCCGCACGACCGTGCGCATCCCGACGCCCTCCGGCGAGGAGCTGGAGGCGTGGTTCTACGAGCCCGCGGGGCAAGGCCCCCACCCAGCGGTCGTCATGGGACACGGCCTGGGTGCAGTGAAGGCCGGCGGATTGTCGCCGTTCGCGGAACGGTTTTGCCGTGAAG
Organism: Mycobacterium sp. AZCC_0083; assembly: GCF_014202335.1. Lineage (GTDB taxonomy): Bacteria > Actinomycetota > Actinomycetes > Mycobacteriales > Mycobacteriaceae > Mycobacterium. The sequence goes on from NZ_JACHGP010000007.1 coordinate 312,440, forward strand.
GCTTCGCCGTGATGGCGATCGACTATCGGCAATGGGGCGGCTCAAGCGGGCAGCCGCGTGATGAACTCAACGTCCCGCGCCAGCGCCAAGACTACAGCGACGCAATCGGTTGGGCAGCAGCGCATCCCACGATCGACGCGCAACGGATCTTCGCGTGGGGCACGTCGTTCGCCGGCATGCACGTCACCGCGCTCGCCGCGTCGGACTCGCGACTCGCGGGCGCCGTCGCCCAGTGCCCACTCGTCGACGGTCTCGCGGGGGCCACGCTGGTTCGGCCCAGTCGATCGATTCGCCTCATGGCGGTCGCGGTGGCGGATCGGATCGGTTCGCTGTTCGGGCGAGCCCCGATCTACCTGCCCGTCAGCGTGGCACCAGGACAGTGGGGCGTCGCCGACACCCCGGATGCCCTGTTCGGCGAAAAGATGGTAACGCCACGGGAATCGGTGGACTGGAACAACCGCCTGGCCGCGCGTTCACTGCTGAGCATCCCGATGCACCGGCCCGTTCGCCGCGCCGCGTCCATTCGCATACCGATTCTGCTCATCGTCGCCGAAACCGACACGCAAGCTCCGGTGGCACCGGCTCTGCGCGTGGCCCAGCGGGCTGCGCACGCCGAACTGCACCGCAGCAAGGGCGGCCACTACGACGTGTACGAAGGCGGTGTGGCCTTTGATGAAGTGCTTCGTCTGGAGGTTGAATTCCTCTGCAGGCACGCCGGACTCGCAACATGAGCGCGCGCACCACGAACCTAGACCTGTACGGGAAAGTCGTCGCGATCACCGGAGGCGTCCGCGGGATCGGGTTGGCCACGGCCCAGGCATTCGCACGACGAGGTGCCGTGGTGGCGATCGGCGACCTCGATACAGGAGTTAATCGTGTCGCCGCAGCGCGGATCGGCAAGGAAGCGATCGGCCTTGCGCTCGACGTCACCGATCGGGCCAGCTTCGACTCGTTTCTCAACGAGGTAGAGCACCGACTGGGTCCGCTGGACGTCATGGTGAACAACGCTGGCATTCAGCATGTGGGACTGTTCGCCGATGAGAGCGACGCCTCCACCGACATCCAGGTCGCCGTCAACCTGGGCGGCGTGCTGACTGGCTCCAAGCTCGCCCTCGCCCGGATGCGTCCCAGTGGCCGCGGCCACATCGTCAACGTGGCCTCGGTGGCCGGCAAGATGGCCGCGCCGGGCGGTGCAACATACTCCGCCACCAAACATGCCGTCGTCGGGCTGAGCGAATCGCTACGCGGCGAGCTTCGTGGCAGCGACATCGCCGTCTCCGTCGTCATACCGGCAATCATCGCCACCGAGATGGCCGACGGGCTCGGCTCGGCGCGCGGCGTGCGCCCCGTCGACCCGACCGTCGTGGGCGAAGCCATCGTTCGTGCGGTGCTGCGCGGGCGGGGCGCAGATGTGTACGTGCCTGGATATGCCGGCGCCATCAATAACGCAATGTCAGTGCTGCCGCGCAGCTGGCGAGATGCAGTAGCGCATCTCCTGCGAGCTGACAGCGTGTTGACCGATGTCGATCAACCGGCGCGCACCGCATACAACACGCGGCTAGCAGCCCAGGACACACCGCGTGGAGGCAGACCCGATTCAGCGGTGCACCAGCCTTGAACACTCGCTCCCGCCCTCCCCGAGGATCCTGACCATCTGACTTCGTTGCGTGCACACGGACTCACGACGCAGACCGATCCCATGGCTCCACCAACCACGCTCGTCCAACATCACCCCGGAATACACGCGGAAGGAACGACATGCCCCCTACTTCTAACGACGAGAAACTCACAGATCAGCCGCTGGCCGGAACACTGATCGGCGAAAACTTCCGCACCTGGGATGACGAAGTTCGCCAAGACTTCCTGGACAACGCGTTCAACGGAGAAGTGGGAAGTCGGCTACTGAGCGAATCCGACCGGGTCCGCGTCTGGGAGATACGTCTGCAACCAGGAGAGCGCGTGGCCGCCCACCGGCACGTCTTGGACTACTTCTGGACCGCGATCAATCCCGGATCAAGCAGACAACACACAGCCGACGGAACCACACGCGAAGTCACCTACGTAGCCGGCGAAACACGCCACTTTCATTTCGCCGAAGGCGAATACCTCCTTCACGACCTCGAAAACGTTGGCGACACCGAACTGGTGTTCTCGACGGTCGAATTCCTCGACAGCGCGAATCCCCCACTGCCCCTGCTCTTTGACGACTGCTCCAGCACCTAGGAGCGTAAAAGGCTCGCGCGGAGTGGCGGCCGTTGACTTCACAAACCAGAACAACACCATTCGACGAGAAGAGATCCCAATGACGACTGTTTCCTCGACCGCGGCGGCCCACGACGCGGGTATCACCCCAAATACTCCCCCACAACTCGGCGAAGGCGGCATGCGATGATCAAACTCGGCTACGGACTGATCACCTGCCAGACCCACCCCGATGACCCGCGGGACTGGCAGACTTTGTACACCGAAGCCCTTGAACTGGCGAAGATCGCAGAATCCTCTGGTGCGGAATCGATCTGGGTGTCTGAGCACCACTTCACCGATGACGGATACCTGCCAGCGTTGCTGCCCTTGATGTCGGCGCTTGCTGCCGTGACCACCACCGCATCGATCGGCAGCGCCATGGTGCTGGCCCCGCTCTACGATCCGGTGAGACTCGCCGAAGATGCGGCAGTGACAGATTTGATCTCCCGCGGAAGGGTCATCCTCGGACTCGGACTGGGCTGGCGCGAAGAGGAATTCGCCGCATTGGACCGGTCGACGAAGACGCGGGCGCGAGCCCTCGAGAACGCCATCAATGTGTGCCGCGCCGGGTGGCAGGGTCAACCCGCGAAGACATCAGCTGACGGAAGCCGCTACGGATACATCGTTCCCCAACCCGCGAATGGCCGGATACCGATCTGGATCGGTGCGGGAGCCGACGTCGGACTTCGCCGGGCGGGGCGGCTCGCCGACGGTTACATGGCAACGAACTGCACCCCCGACGAGCTCGCCACCTCGGTCCGCACCGTCCGCGAGGAAGCAGAACGACACGGACGCAACCCAGACGACATCGAGATCGCCGTCCACCTCCAAACTTTCGTCACCGACGATGCCGACCCTTGGGCCGCGGCCAGTGATCACATCCTTTATCAGACATGGAAGTACACGGAGTTCGGGCTGAAGTTCGGCTTCAACGGCGTTCTGCAACGCCGCCCAAAACTGGACTCACACTTTGAATCCTGGGCGCGCGACATCAGCGTTGTCGGCAGTGCCGAGCGAGTGGCCGAACGCATCCACGAGTACTCCGATAGAGTTGGAGGAAATCTCCACTTCATCGCCCGGTCATATTTTCCCGGCCTGGGCGCACAACGCCAACGCGACGGCGCGATGGCCTTAGCCGACGTGCGCCGGTCACTACAGCCCTGATACGAGCCAACCAGCAGCAAGGCCCCGGCGGGCCGTCGCAACCTCGCCCCAAGGGCTCCACTCCGGTCGGCGATGGGAAATCGAAACGGGGTGAACTGCGATACGACGGTGTACGCGCCCGCACTGAGTGAGCAGCGCCTAACGCACGAAGCTGCAGTAATCCATACGCCAAGGTCAGTTCCGTGGGTCCGGCTCCTACGAGCAACACCAATCGCCCAACCTCCTTCCCCAACGGCACGACCGAACGGACGCGAGTCATCTCTCAGCCACTTACAGTGCCCCGCTCCGATGTGACACTTCGGGCCTTAGCGCGGCATCCATATTAGGCCACCTAACTATGCAGTGACCGGCCCCAGCATCGCTATCGGAGCGCCTTGGTAGTCGAGCGAGCGTAACCGCGTTCGTTGGCAACATCGGACAAGAGGGCGCGCAGCTGCCGCCGTCCCCGGTGCATCCGCGACGCCACCGTGCCGATGGGCGAGTCCATGATCTCGGCGATCTCCTCGTACGCGAATCCTTCGACGTCGGCGTAGTACACCACCATCCGGAATTCCTCCGGAAGCGCCTGCAGCGCCGCTTTGATCTCGGTGTCCGGCAGGGACTCGAGCGCCTCGATCTCTGCCGACCGCAGTCCGGTCGACGAATGCTGGGCGTTCGCCGCGAGCTGCCAGTCGGTGATCTCCTCGGTCGGATACTCTGCCGGTCGCCGGTGCTTCTTCTTGTAGACGTCGACGTAGCTGTTGGTCAGGATTCGGTAGAGCCAGGCCTTCAAATTCGTCCCATCTCGGAATGTCCGAAATCCCATGTACGCCTTGATCATCGTTTCTTGCAGTAGGTCCTCGGCATCGGCAGGGTTCCGCGTCATCCGCAAGGCGCCGCCGTACAACTGGTCTAGCAGCGGGATCGCGTCGCGCTGGAAGCGTGCCGTCAGCTCGGCGTCCGTCTCGACCACCGGGACGCCGTCCGAGTCGGTGCGGACGGCCTCACCCACCGCTCCGACCGCGTCACGATCGAGCGTGGTCATCACGGCCCGTTCCTTGCACGTTGCGAATGAAGCCGGACCCGCGATCGACGAATTGCGTTGGCTTTCCACATATCCCGATGTCAATCAGCTCGCGATGAATTGTGTTGAACGGTGATCTTGTGTTGGACGGTAGCCAACGCCGCGTCGCGAGTCTCGGCGGCGGGTGCGAGCAGCTTCTAAGCATCCCTGTGGCCTTTTTTGATCAGAGTGCGTAGTCGTACTGTTCGATGAAGCGCGGTGGGGCGCCGAGCAACGCTGCCGCGTTGTTTGGCCAAGAGGCATCGCGCAATAGCGCGCGGCCGAGAAATACCGCGTCGGTCTGTCCGGTCGCGACAAGTTCTTCGGCCCACCGAGCATCCGTAATGCGGCCGACCGCACCCACGGTGACCTGCGCCTCGCTTCGGACACGCGCGGTGAGGGCGGTCTGATAGTCACGGGTATGCGGGATTGCTGCTGGTTCGATGCCCGCCGAGGATCCGTCGATGAGGTCGACGCCGCGCCCAGACGCCCAGCGGGCCAGCTGAATCGAGTCCTCGACGGTCCACCCGCGGCGTCCATCCGAGGGATCCTCGGTGATCCAGTCAGTCGTGGAGATGCGCAGGAAAACCGGCAGGTTCGCCGGCCAGATCGCACGAACGGTGTCGACCACGTCGAGGACGAGGCGCGCACGATTCTCCAGAGTGCCCCCGTACTCGTCACCTCTCTGGTTCGACAGTGGGGACAGGAAAGAATGCAGCAAGTAGCCGTGTGCCGCGTGTATCTCCACGACCTCGAAACCGGCTTCGAGAGCTCGGTGCGTCGCGGCGGCGAACGACTCGACCAGGTCGGCGATTCCTTCGCGATCGAGAGCCGTCGGCGTGGGGTAACCGGGGAACGCGATGGCACTTGGCCCCACCGTCGGCCAACCGTCGGCGCCTTCGGTGAGGGGCGCACCGCCGCGCCACGGCCGATCCACCGACGCCTTCCGGCCGGCATGAGCAAGCTGGATGGCGGGCACGGCACCCGCTGATGTGATTGCCTGTGCCAAACGTCGGAACTCGGGTGTCTGCTCGTCAGACCACAAGCCCAAGTCCCACGGCGTAATTCGACCATCAGATCGAATACCGGTCGCTTCGATCATCACCAACCCGGTGCCACCGGCAGCGCGCGACCCGTAGTGCGCGAGGTGAAAGTCCGTCGGCATGCCAGCGCGCCCTCCAGACTCTGCCGAGTACGTGCACATCGGCGACATCCATACCCGGTTCGGGATGGTCAGCCCCCTGAGCTGGATCGGCTCGAACAACGTGGCCATGAAATCTCCTCTATTTCGAAATCAGCCGTGTTACCGGCCGCTGGTCGCCAGCCTCTTCGCCGAGCGATGTAACTGTGCGATGACAACTCCTGCCGAGCATTAGCCGAACGAGTGAGGCGTCGATGCGTGCCCCACGCGTGGCCCTTTGCGATTAGGCCAATGCGTTCATCACCTTCTGTTGGGGCCGGGCGGATGAATGCCTCAGCCGACCAACGGAGTCAGCGACACGTCACGGGCCCGTCAACGAATGTGAGTCCCCGAACACTTGCGCCCGGTTGGGTCGGAGCCGATACAGAGAGCGGACTTCGCCGCCGGCGGGGTCGCGCAGGGGGTAGATGGCTTCACCGAGGTATGCCTGGCTCATGTCGTTCAATGACGCGGTGACGGTGGCGCCGCGCTCGGGGTCGTCCTCGTCGATGGTCTCGATGACCTCGCCCTGGACGGACATCCAATGGTAGGGGTCGGAGGGGTTGATGAAAAGCAACGATGCCTGGCGCCGCAGGCGCAGGTTGCGGTCTTTCTGTCGGTCGCGGACCGAGTTGAGCAGGATCGTAGTTTCGTCGCGGCTGACCCAGACGGGGCTGATGTGGATGGTGCCGTTGCCGTTGAGGCAGGCCATGGCGGCGGTGACGGGTTCGTCGAGTAAAGCGCGGTGGCTAGCGGGCAGGTCTTCGAGCGTGCGTCCGGTCTCCCGGTTGCCGACGGCGAAGGATCCGGTCTTGCCGGGTGGTGTGATGGTGCTGATTTCCATGTTGGTCAGATTTTCGTGGGCTGGGCGGTCGACGGGGTGTCGACCGTGGCGGTTGCGGCGGCGAGAGTGGTGTCTAGCCAGTCGAAGATGACTTGGTGGGCTCGCGGCAGAGAACCGACGTGGCAGTGTTCGCCGGCGCCTTCGGCGGTGGCGAACCGGGCCAGAGTGGTCGGCGCGGTCATGGCCGCTGCGAGGATGGCGGGTTGTCCGGCGAGGAACTGGTCTTCTTCGGCGTCCATGATCAGGGTGGGCGCGGCGATGCGGTCGGCGATGCCGGCGAGGGTGTAATCGGTGGTGCGCCGGATGAAGTCGGCGTAGGAACTCGCGCCCATGGTCCAGACGCCGTTGTTCAGCCCCCACCGCACCTGGGTGCTCCTGGCGGCCAATGCGCCCATGATGTGGTTGGCGACGGTGTCCTTGCTGCTTTGAATTCGGCGCATCAGCCAGCCCGGGAGCGCGTTGACGTAGGCCTGGTGGAAATCGTAGATGCCGTCGTTGAGGATGAGCGCGGCGGCGCGGCGGTCGAACGCGGCAGCGCGGGCCACGAGATAGGCGCCCATGCTGTATCCGAACAGCGCGACGGCTTCGGAGTCGATCTCCGGTTGCTGTTCGCAGTAGTCCAGCACTGGGGTCAGGACCGCTTCCCAGTCGTGGCGAAACGCCAGGCCGATCTCGCGGATGACCGCACCTTGGCCGGGGCCATCGTAGGCCAGCACGTTGTACCCGCGCTGCAGTGCCGCCGCGGCGATGACGAACCAGGATTCCTCTGCGGTCGAGTCGTATCCGTTGGTGTAGACCACGGTGGGGCGTGGCCGTCCAGTGTCGTCGACGAGGAACAGGTAGCCCGGCAATGTAGCTGAGCCGTAGGGGATCTCGATGCGCTGCGCGGGGCGCTCCATCAGTACGATCGCCGAGACGAACGCCTCTCGCGAAAGTCGTGCCACCGCGAGTGCCTCGAGGTCGCGGGAGGCATTTGCGCGGCGGAAGAACTCCGCAGTCCGGTAGTAGTTGGAGGCCCGCAGGAACGCCGAGCAGGCACTGCGGCGGTGCCCGTTGGCCAGGGCCACGTCGGCGATGCGGTGTACCCGGTCGGCGGTGTCACGCCACGCCCGGAACCAGTCCTCTTCGTTGCCGTTGCGGATGGAGCGGGCGGTGGCCAGCACCTCGCCGAGGTCGGCCCCGTCATAAGGTGCGCTGCCCGCGGCGCGCAGGGTCTCGAACGAGAAGGGCTCGTTGCGGAAGGCGAAAGTCATTGCGGTAACCCGATTCTCCACGTCGATACGGATGCGTACCGATGTAAGATTAGGCGCACCGACGATAGAACGCAACCGTTTCGTTGTGATGTGCGATACAGTGACTGGATGACCACGAAGACTTCGGTCCGCCGCGCCCCCGCGGGTGCAGCTGTACTACAGGAGAACGTGACCGAAGCCATTCGCGCCGCCGTGATCCTCGATCTCGCCGAGGTGGGGTACGCGCGCTTGTCGATCGAATCGGTCGCGCGTCGGGCCGGAGTCGGCAAGACCGCCGTGTATCGGCGTTGGCCGTCCAAGCAGCAGATGGTGGTGGCGGTCGTGTCCGAGGTGGCAGGTGCAGCGATACCCGTCATCGACACCGGATCGCTGGTCGGTGACGTGCGCGCATTCCTGTACGAGGCCTACGACGGCCTGCGGCTTCCGATGGTCCGTGCGATTCTTCCGGATCTGTTCGCCGAAGGGACACGTAGCGGCGAGTTGGGTGAGGACCTGCTGGCGAGGGTGCGTGATCCGCGGCGCGCCCGGGCCGCCGAAATGATTGACCGGGCGGTTCGGCGCGGCGAACTGGATCCGTCGGTCGACGTCGAGACTGCACTGGATGTACTTGCGGGCCCGCTGTATTGGCGTCTGGCAGTGATCCAGACACCCGAGGGTGCGCACTACGTCGAGCGCCTGACTCGAGTGGTGGTCGCCGGGATCCAAGCAGCATCGATGTCGGTGTTGGCCGCTGAGTGACGGATTACGTCCCGACGTGAATCGTCGCGGTCTTGACCTGTGCCCCCGCCACGTGGACGCGAGCGCCACACGGAGCCCGCGCTTATCACTGAGGAGCCCGAGCATCGACATGCGCACGAACGCTGTCGGTCCCTTCAGGACGGCTTCGAAGCTCGTCACGGACGGGATGAGCTCGGCGATCTCATGTATGTCGCCGTCGAGCACGAAACGGCTGCCGATGCGAATCTGCGTCACAGCCCGGCTCATGACGACCCCTCCGCGTAACGCGTTGTCTTGGAGCTGACTGCTGAGTGGAGGACCTTCTTCGAGCAGGTGACTTGCGAGAGGTCCATGGTGAGTTTCGTGAGTCCACAACATGCGCAGAAGCGCTGCACGAACGAAGAGTTCCGGTTCGAGACGCGTTGGACAGCGTCCCTGAACTGGAGTCCGTCTACATCGGTTGCGCACACGCCCTCGAGCGCAGACTGCGAGATACATTCGGCTCGGCGGTATCCCGCGAGGATACGCACGTTATCCAACACTGCAGCGGGCTGTTCGCTGGCGATCTCAAATCGCCATCCGATGGATTCCACGACCTCGCGAGCCCACTCGAGTTTTGCGACGACTGCTGGTCGTGAATTCTGTGCTTCGGTTTGACTTCTACCACTACGGAGCCGTCGGCGGTAAGCAACCAGTAGTCGCGAACGTAGCCCCGGGTGTAGCCGTTGACCTTCGCCCTCATCATGAACGGCTGAGCAACGATCTTCCCGACCGAAGGATCGAAATCCGCCATGAGCAGCCGGCCGAGTTCGAGCCGCGACTCGTAGACAGCGTGCTTGGACTCGGTCGAGGACCAGTAGCTGCCCGAGAAGTGAGGTTGACCTAGATACCAACGGAACTCACGCCATGGGTGGGCGTCTTGGACCATGAGCGGCAGAACGTGCTCGGCCGCTATCGCGTTCTCGCCCTTGTATGCGTCGCGTATCACCATCATTGGCGATTTGATCTTTGGTGGCACGATCGAACTCCCCTTGGTTAGTGCGTCTTTCGATGAGCGTGACGCCAATTACTTGTTCTAACCAATGGACTCGAGGCAATCGACTCTGGGGCGATACCTAATCTCAATCAAGCAAGGTGCGCCGCAGCGCGGAGCAACCGTTGACAGCATCAAGAGTTAAAATTTCTGCGCTGCATGGATTTAAGGGTAAGCAATACTGTGGGTGCGCGCCTCTTACCTAGGCCTACGCGGGCTGCACCAAGCCGTGCGAGTGCGGTCCTCCGTAGGATGCAAAGCCTTGGCGGGGGCTTCAAGCACTCTTATCTAGCCCATCACACGGCAAACACGAAATCTCCACGCTCTCTCAGGGAATGACAGCGACTTGCGCCCCCCGGACGCTCGAAGGCGCACACCCTGGCATAGCGCAGCCGTCGCGTGACTTGACTAGGAATCCCAGCGGTCGCCTGATGACAACCCCGGATGGACCAGGATGTTGACCGAGGAGATCGTTGGTGCGCTCACCCAGTCACAGCTCTCGATGAGCTACCTGTCCCGGCACACCTTCAGAGTCGTTGGCGCAACCGGCGACAAACTCGCCGCAAGCTCCTCGCCGCTCTAGACATCGTGTCCTTTTGGACATCGTGTGGACATCTCAGATGAGAATTGGACACGAAGCGTGAGAACTCACATGGGGCATAGACGAAACCGGCCGAAATCTAGGCGCGTATACATGTTGCGAATAGTGTCTACTGCAGACGCAACGAGGAGGCGCACATGACGACGACCACGGACCGACCGCTGCGGGTGATCCAGTGGACCACCGGCAACATCGGGACGCGTTCACTGCATTCCATCATCGGGCGCAACGACATGGAACTCGTCGGGGTGTACGCCCACGGTGCCGACAAGGTCGGGGTGGATGCCGCCGAGCTCGCCGGCTGGCCGGAACCCACCGGCATCGCCGCCACCAACGACATCGACGCGCTGATCGCGCTGAAGCCCGATGCCTGCTGTTACAACCCGCTGTGGCCCAACGTCGACGAACTGGTCCGGCTGCTCGAGGCCGGGGTCAACGTGTGCTCAAGCGCGGCGTGGATCACCGGCGGCAAGCAGTCACCGGAAGACCTTGACCGAATCCGGAAGGCTTGCCAGGCAGGCAATTCCACGATCTTCGGCAGTGGCGCACACCCCGGCATGACGAACATGGTCGGGATGGTGCTCTCGGGTGCGTGCGAGAACGTCGACGAGATCCGCATCACCGAGTCGGTCGACTGCTCGACGTATGAATCCGCCGATACCCAGGCCGCGATGGGCTTCGGACGGGATCCCGGCACGCCCGGCCTCGCCGAGAGCGTGCGGCGCGAGAGCGAGGTGTTCGCCGAGTCGGCGGCCATGATGGCCGACGCGATCGGCGCCACGCTCGACCGGCTGACCTTCGACGTCGAGTTCACCACTGCCACCGGCGACAGCGACCTCGGCTTCATGCAGATCCCCAACGGGACCATCGGCGGTGTCTACGGCTTCCACCGCGGCTGGGTGGGCGAGAAGAACGTCGTCAGCGTCGGGTTCAACTGGACCATGGGCAGCCACGTCACCCCGCCCAAGCCGCTCGAGCATGGACACGTCATCCAGGTGTTCGGCACGCCCAACATGCGCACCGTCCTGCACTGTCTGCCTCCGCGGGGCTGGACCGAGCCCGGCTTCATGGGACTGGGCATGATCTACACCGCGATGCCCGTGACCAACGCAGTGCCCGCGGTGGTCGCCGCCGCACCCGGCATCGTCACACTGAAGGATCTGCCGCCGGTGACGGGCCGCGTCGCCAGCTAGACCGGCATCGCACTCCGCGTCGACTATCCCTGGCGCATGTGTGGCTTCGTGGTCTTGCCAATGACGTACACCCTGGCCTTGCGGCCCTCGCTGGTGGATTCATCTCCTACGCCGACGGACGGCTGCTGCTGCTCAACGACGGTGGACTGGTCGACGACCGCGTCGTCGGCATGGGCAGCCGGTGCGCCCAGCGCCAGCGCACCGACCGCGATGGCGCCCGCAGCGACCACCAGCTTGACTGTCGCGGCCACGGTGTTGGGGTTCACTCGCATGCTGAGCTCCTCTCGGACGGTCGCGGCGGCTGCCGCGCTACCGATATGAGCGCGCAGAGGGCGCGATTCCGACACTTTTCGGCCCACTCCCCGTCCATGCAGGTCGGGGGGTGTGCGCTCAGATGCGCGTCGAGAGGATGGTCAGGCCGGGGCCGTCAAGCTCGCTCAGCGCGTCGGGCCGCCCGGCCATCACCATCAACAGAGCCTCGCCCTGGCCCCGAACCACGGGGCCCTTGCCGTAGGACCAGTCGGAGTCCGTGGCGGCCAGCCGGACGCCGCGGACCCGCAACGCGCCGCGGATGGTCGGTGAATAGCGGACGAAGTCCAGTGCGGCGCTGAGCCGTTCAGCGGGAATCGTCCGCGCAAGGCCCAGCGGACGTCGAATGTCCTGCTGGTGAATCATGTTGTCGGTCAGCGCTACCCGGCCGCCGAAGCCGGCCCCGAGGCCGTGCGGCAGGGCATTGTCTCGAAGCAGTCCGATGAGGTCGTCGGGGGAACTGCCGGCGAGGTCGGCGACCGCAAGTGCGTTGATGCGGTCGGTCTGCAGGCGGCCCTTCAGGAATCGCGTCGCCAGCTGCCCACCGGACAGCCCCTCGAAGCTGACGCAGTGAGCGGCGACGTCGCGCACCGTCCAGCCGGCGCACAGCGACGGCGTCGCCCACTGCTCCGGCGTCAGTTCGGCCAGCAAGTCCGCGAACTCCAGACGTTCGGCGCGGGCGAGCTCCAAAGCGGTCACGCGCCGTCCACCGTCACGCACACGCCGATCGCACCGCCACCGACGTGGATCGACAGCACCGGCCCCATGTCGCTCACGGCCAGCGATTCGATCTGCGGCAGCCGGGCCGTCAGCGCCGCACCGAGCACGTCGGCGTCGTCGTGGTTGTCGACGTGATGGACGACGATCGAGGCCGAGCGGTCGCCGACGAACTCCGCGACCGCCTCGATCATCGCCGCGTGGGCCTTCGACAACGTCCGGATCCGCTGGGACAGCACCAGCCGGCCGTCGACGTCGAGGCACAGCAGCGGCTTGAGGGACAGCGCCGTCCCCAGCCATGACGCGGCAGTGCCGATCCGCCCGCTGCGCCGAAGGTTGTCGAGTCGGTGCACCACGATGAAGGCGCGGCCACGCGGCACGGCGGACCTGGCCGCGGCCTCGACGGTGTCGAGGTCCTCACCCGAGGCCGCCGAGCGGGCCGCCGCCACGGCGACGAACCCGACACCGGCTGCCGCGGACCGGGCGTTCACCACGCGCACCGCGGGCCCGAATTCGCGCGCGGCGGCCACGGCGGTGCTGAAGGTGCTCGACAACGCCGCCGACAGATGCACCGCGACGACGCCGTCCCCTCCGCTGTCGGCCAATGCCTTGCGGTAGGCCTCGGTCAGGTCGGCGGGCGCGGCACCTGCCGTGGTGACGTGCGCCCGCTCGTGGATGTCGTAGGGCACCGGGTCGATCCCGTCGCGCAGATCCGTACCGTCCACCAGGACGTGCAACGGCACCTGACGAATCCCCCACCGCTGCAATTCGTCCGGTTCCAGCCGAGAGGACGAATCGGTGACCACCACGACGGCCATGGTCAGTCGCCAGCGACTTCGGAGACCGCGACCCCCGCCTCGGCGAGACCCTTCATCATCAACTCGGCGACGGCCGCATGTGCCTCGAAGTTCCAGTGGATGCCGTCCGGGTTGCCGCGTCCGCTCATCACCTCGTCGCCGACGGCCGCCTTCAGATCGACGATGGGCACGTCGTGATCACGCCCCCACGACGTGATCGCGTCGACGGTGCCGTCACGCCAGCGGTGCGACCGGCCATAGGTGTCGGCGATGTGCACCGACGGGATCGTCGCCACGAACGGAATGCCCGGCCGGTTGAAGTCGATTGCGGCCCTGGTCTGTTCGAGGTAGTCGGCGCTCAGGTGGGGAGGCAGCGCTGGTCGAGCGATCGGCGACAGCCGCGGCTGCAGCCAGCCGTATCCGTCGCGGGCCCACCGCCTCAGCAACGGCGGTCGAACGTAACGGATCAGTTCGCGCACCGCGGTCGGCAGCGGGGACGGCAGTGAATCCATGCCGCTGGTCGCGACGATCACCGCGCCCGCGCGGGGCAGGGCCGCCCACGCACGGGGATCCTGGATGGCCGCCCACCACACGTCGCGGCAGGTCCAGCCGATCCGGCCGACCAGCTCGACATCCCAGCCAAGTTGGGCGGCAACGATGTTGGGCCAGATCCTGGGATCGTCGGCGGGTAGTCCACCTTTTGGTCCGTAGTAGGACAGGGAATCGCAGAAGATGAGAAGGGTTGGGCGGCTAGAGGACATCGTTTGCAACCTGTGCCGATGCGTTCCAGACGTCGAGCCGCCACCGGACGTCGTCGGCCCCGGCATCCGGTTCCGAATGACCGGACAACTGCACCCAGCTGGCGTTGCCCATGCCACCCAGAATCGGCCAGTTGTCCACCGGCAGACGGAGCAGGGCTGCGGTCAAGGCGGCGATCAACCCGCCGTGGGCCACCAGCGCGACGGGGCGGTCGGCCTCGTCGACACCCCATTCGGCCTGACTGGCCACCAGATCCGCGACCACTGGCAGACTGCGCTCCGCCACGTCGATGCGGCTCTCGCCGCCATGTGGGGCCCACCGCGCATCGTCCCGCCACGCCAACCGGGCGCCTGGGGCGAGGGCGTCGACCTCGAGGTGCGTCATGCCTTGCCAGTCGCCGAGATGGGTTTCGCGCAGTCGGGTGTCGACGGATACCGGCAGCCCGGCACGTTCACTGAGCGCCAGCGCCGTGTCCAGCGCGCGACGCAGATCCGACGACACGATCAGCAGCGGTTGCCGCTTGGCCAGCACCTCGGCGGCGGCGACGGCCTGCATCCGTCCCAGATCGCTCAGGTCGGTGTCGAGTTGGCCCTGCATCCGACTGCCCGCGTTGTACTCGGTCTGCCCGTGCCGCAGCAGCACCAGGCGGCGAACCCTCACTCGTGACCATCCAGGTCCACCGGCACCAGCGGGCAGTCGCGCCACAACCGGTCCAAGGCGTAGAAGTTGCGCTCGTCCTGGTGCTGGATGTGCACGACGATGTCGATGTAGTCCAGCAGCACCCAGCGGCCTTCGCGGGTGCCCTCGCGGCGGGCCGGTTTGTGTCCGGCGGCGCGCATCTTCTCCTCGACCTCGTCGACGATCGCGTTGACCTGCCGGTCGTTGGACGCCGAGGCGATGACGAACAGATCGGTGATGACGAGTTGCCCGGAGACGTCGATGACGACGACGTCGTCGGCGAGCTTGTCGGTGGCCGCCCTGGCTGCCACCGTGGCCATGCCGACGGCTTCTTCGGATGCGGTCATGCGCGGGACTCCTTGTTGGCCATCTTGTTGACCGAGGTGTGTGCCGGGTAAAGGCCGCGCTTGGTGACGTACTGGACGACGCCGTCCGGCACCAGGTACCAGATGGGCCGGCCCGATTCTGCGCGACGACGGCAGTCGCTCGACGAGATGGCCAGGGCGGGCACCTCGACCAGGCTCAGAGCGTCTTGGGGCAACTCCTTCATGGCGGCGGCGATGTGTTCGCCGTCGAGTTCGTAACCGGGTCGGCTGACACCGACGAAACGGGCCATGGAGAAGAGATCCTCCCAGTTCTGCCAGGACAGGATGGACGCGAGCGCGTCGGCGCCGGTGATGAAGTAGAGCTCGGTATCGGGGTTCAGCGCCCCGAGGTCGCGCAGCGTGTCCTTGGTGTAGGTCGCTCCGCCACGGTCGATGTCGACGCGGCTGACGGAGAACCGCGGGTTGGCCGCGGTCGCGATGACCGTCATCAGGTAGCGGTCCTCGGCGGCGGTGACGATGCGCTCACGCTTCTGCCACGGCTGGCCGGTCGGGACGAATATCACTTCGTCGAGGTTGAACAGGTCCGCCACCTCGCTGGCCGCGACCAAGTGACCGTTGTGGATGGGGTCGAAGGTCCCACCCATCACGCCCAGCCTGCGTTGAGTCACGGTTGGCCAGCTTAGCCTGAATCCACCGACGGACATGGGGTTGATCCAGGTATCGGAGTGAGGAAATTGCCCTCTGAACTGGGATGATTGGTGTTCGCTACGCATCAATTGGGTCCAGCGCTGGAAGGCACTTCCGGTGCAAGTTTCGCATGGGCTCGCCGCGGAAGGCGGTGTTCGACGAAGACAGTCTCGTGTCGTGTGCCGGTGATGAAGCTGGCCGAGCAGACCGGGCTGCACAGGCTGCTCGGCGAGAAGGTCCACCCAAGAGCGCGCGGATCAAGTCGGGGGCGGCGAACCCGGCGCCCAAGCTGGCCACCGTCGTAGCGGGAATGATCGCCGGCGCGGACTTCATCGATGACATCGACGTGCCCGGTCGGGGGGAATGACGTTCCTGTTCGACGGCGTATGCGCCACCTCGACGGTCGGAACGTTGTTGCGGGAGTTCACCTTCGGTGTTCATCGACATCGACTCGCTGCTGCGCCCGGTGTACGGACACGCCAAGGCGGGCGCCTCCTACGGGCACACCAAGATCGCCGGCAAGCAGGTCTTGCGCAAGGGCCTGTCCCCGCTGGCCACCACGATCAGCACCCCAGGGGCCGCGCCGGTGATCGCCGGGATGCAGCTACGCGCGGGGAAGACCGGCTCGGGCAAGGGTGCCGGGCGGATGGTCGCCCAAGCGATCAGTACCGCCCGCGCCGCCGGAGCCAGCGGGCAGATTCTGGTCCGTGGCGATTCGGCCTACCGCCCGCGCAAGGTGGTGCGGTCATGCTTGGGCGCAGGGGCCCAGTCTCCTTATTCCGACACCCGGATCAACCCCATATCCGTCGGTGGATTCAAGACGAGTGACTAGGCTCACCGTCATCTTCTCGGTAACGAAGCGACGTGGATGGTCATCCACCTCGACCGCGTCTGCGTCGAGGTCATCGGGGTTTCCCGTAGACGGCCACCACCACGCTGCGGGCGAGACTGTTCTCAGACCAGACGCCGATCATGGTGTTGGCGCAATTGGACATGATCGCCATGTAGTCCGGGCGGTAGTACCACTGGTTGATGACCTCGAGACCATTGATCGCCAGCGCCGGATTGATGGCCACGGTTTCGGTGACGACTCCCTTGAAGCCCGCAGCGTTGGCGCGGTCCTGCGTGGTCGACCCATCCGAGCCGATGTCGCCATCGAGGTCGGTGTTGTTCAAGACGTCATCGGTGTGCCACTGCGCGGCGAGCTGAAGTTGGTTGTTGGCGACGACGTTGTTCGTGCACCCGGCTTGGTGCTGAACGGTGTAAACGTTGGACACCACACCGTTGTTTAGGCGCTTGTTGTCAGCATGCGCCGTGGGGGGCATGACCACTGCGGCAGCGCCCGTCGCCAAGAGTGTTGCCATCACGGAGTAAAAGCGTCTGTACGAGCTCAAGACGTGTCCTCTCGGTCACGAAGGTGGCGGCCGGTAGCCGGCCGCAGAGTTGCGGAGCAGCCAAATCTGTTCGGGGCAAAGCTCGTTGACCGCATGAGTGACTAGATAAGAGGCTTGGAACTCGTCGGACGTAGCGAAGTCGGCCTTGACATCGCCCACCACCGCGCTGATCTGGAACTTCATCCGTTTCATCTCACAGTCGTCTGTTGGTCGGCGCCATCGTCTGGCAACCCCGGTGAGCACCCAGCGTCGTGCGTGGTCAGCACGCCGATGGTCGTCGCCGTTGCCCTCGCGCCCCGACTGATGAGGAGGTCCGTCCCCCTCACCCGCCCGACGTCAACCGTCGGCGTGGTTCTCCCGAACCGACACCGACGTCGTCGACAGGCCTTCGGCCTTCTCGTTTCTGGATCGACGAGCGCGCGCGCACCGACCGAGAAACCGCCGGAAGTACGAGCATCGATCATCCGACGAACGGGGACCGTGCTGCTCTCGGTCGACCGTATCGTTCGATCGGACGTCACGGTCGCTCGCTCTCTGCGAGTACGCCGGCCATGATGAGCTCGTCGATGTCGGCGTCACTCATGCCGAGCAGTTCCCGGCACACCGCGCGGGTGTCGGCACCCAACAGGGGCGCGGGCCGAGGCGCCGGCTCGGGAATCTCGTCGTACAACGCGGGCCCGGTCTCCACCTCGAGCGGTGTCTCGAACCCTGGCTGCACGAGTCGGCCGAACTGATGCCGGGCACGAAGATGCGGATCGGTCAGCAGCGCGCTGACGTGGACGGCGGCCCCGCACGCAACGCCAGCAGCTTGGAGCTGGTTCTGCGCGTCACGCGGTGCCAAACGTGACGTCCACTCCTCAACCGCCCCATCGAGGACTTGGCGATGTGCCACTCTTCCAGCTGCCGTGGCGTAGGCCGGATCGGCCGCGAGGTCGGCTCGCGACATCCCGTGTGCGAGATCCAACCATTGCTGGTCACCGTCGACGTCGATGACGCAATAGGCGTCCGCGCCCTTACACCGATACACCCCAGAAGGGGCATCGAATTCGCCGGCGTTGCCGCGAGCGACCATGGTTCCCGGCTCCAGGGATTCGCGGAGATAGCTGGTCGCCAACTGGCAAAAAATGGTCTCCATCTGGGCCAAGCTGATCTTGCAACCGATGCCGTTTCGTTGCCTGCCGACCAGCGCCGCCAGAATCGCGGCGGTTCCGACGCGCGCGGCTGCGTGGTCGGGATAGACGGTTATGTCGTCGCCGAAGGCGTCGGCGGAATCCGGGTGGCGCCACAGCTGGGTGAGACCAATCGTCGATCGGACGAGCGGCCCGTAGCCCATCTGTGTGCTCCACGACCCGGTGTTGCCGAGTGCACTGCTCTCGACGAGGATGACGCCAGGGTTGATCGCGCGCAGCGAGTCGTAGTCGAGTCGCAGTGCTTCCAGGGTGCCGGGTTTGAAATTGGTGAGCACGACGTCGGACTGAGCGACGAGCGCGCCGAACAGTTGTCGTCCGGTGTCAGAGCGA
The DNA here is from genome assembly GCF_014202335.1 of Mycobacterium sp. AZCC_0083. Classification (GTDB taxonomy): domain Bacteria; phylum Actinomycetota; class Actinomycetes; order Mycobacteriales; family Mycobacteriaceae; genus Mycobacterium. The sequence continues at coordinate 330,898 of NZ_JACHGP010000007.1, forward strand.
AGATCAAGCCCGAGGCTACGCTTTCCGCGGTTGCCGACCGCGCAGACGTACCCGCACGCCTCGGGACCGTCGAATTGGCGCGCACCGTCGGGGAAGGCTGCGTTCTCGACCTTGATGACGTCTGCTCCCTGGTCGGCCAACGCCCGCCCCGTTTCTGCACCCACCACGATGACCCCCAGGTCGAGCACTCGCAGACCCTGCAGCGGTCGACTCACGTGTTCATCGGCTGGCGTTTCGGCACGACACACCGCTGTCTCGGACAGAACCTCGGTGGTGTGCTCTCCGAGTTCCGGTGCGCGGCAGCGGAAACCGGCTCTTTGCCGGTCGTATTCGACGTATCCGTTGGGTACGATGCCGACGAGTCCTGGTGCCACTTCCATCTGAGCGAAGGAATTTCGCTCCTCGACGTGACTGCTGGCGAGGACTTCATCCGGCGTGTTCAGCGATGCCACGGCGATGCCCAGGCTCGCTGCCGTCTGGACGATGTCTTGACGTGTCTTGTCTGAGAACAGTTCGGCGATGGCGGGGCGAATCCGCTCCCACTGCATGAACCGCGTCACGAGCTGCTCGTATGCGGGATCTGCCAGTTCGGCCGGCTTGCCCATCCATCCGAACATCGATCGCCACTGCTTGGCCGATGCGATGAACATCCGGACGTGCCCATCGGCACAGGGCACGATCGGGTACAGCATGCGCCGATCGGGGCGCCCTGGCGGGAGCCGTGAGAGTGGTTGTCCCATGGTGGCCGTGCCGCCCATGCCGTATCCGGGATCGAATCCTTGGACGACGAGATCGAACAACGAGCAGTCGACGTATTCACCTCGCCCAGTGCGCCGGGCGCGATACATCGCCAGCAGCGCAACGAAGGCGGCGTGCACTGCGGCAGTTTGACTGGCGAGTTCACCGGGTGGTCTTAGCGGCTCGCGCTGTGGGGCCCCGGACCGGGTCATTGCCGACGACATCGCCGTGAGCACCAGATCCGTTGCCTTCCAGTCACGGTATGGACCAACCTGACCGAAACCGGTGATGGAGGCGACGACCAATCCAGGGTTGCGGTGTCGCATGACCTGCGGGCCGACACCGAGCTCGGCCAACCGTCCCGGTGCCCACGACTCCACGACGAGATCGGCTTCGTCGGTGAGACCCAACAGGTATTGACGGTCCTCGTCTGTCCTCAGGTCCAGCACGATGCCGCGCTTGTTGAAGTGTGTCGTGGCGAAACGCAAACCGTGGCCCTCGAACTGGGGGTGCTGGCGGCGTGACGCCGCTCCCTCGGGCGGCTCGACGAGGACGACGTCGGCACCGGCTTCGGCCAAGAACCGTCCGGTCGTGCCGGCGACGCCGTCGGTGAGGTCTATGACGCGGATACCGGAAAGCGGTAGCGCCGTGTCGGCCATCGTTGCCTACCTTCCGAAGTGGAAATCGACCATCTAGACCGGGTCGAATGCCGACACGAGCCAACGCCCGCTGATCTTTTCGAGGGTCACCTTGACTACGGAAGAGGATGCGGTGGGGGCATCGGAGCCGACAACTATCGACTGGTCGATGAACAGCAGGACCACCGCATGGGTGGGGCTTGATGCCACCGAAGATGCGGCGGGCACCGTCGCGACGGCGGAGATCGACTTCTGCTTTGCCCCTGGTACGACCACGTCATTGACCAGAGCCGCATAGGCGTCTCGGAAGGGCCCGGTAAGGTCGTCGCGCGCGCCCCGCAGAGCAGCGTCCGCGGTGTCGGGTCGATAGGACAGCATCTTCACCGCCGCGTCAGTAGCAGCGCGTACCGACTCGACAGACGCGCGGCCGCTGTCGTCTAAGGCGCCCTGCTGCCACTTGAGGTATCCAGCGGCGACGGCGAGTCCCATCGCGATCACCGGAATCAATCCGAACACGATGACGCGTGAAGTCCGCCGTCGCCGTACTTGATCGCTGACATCAGACGAGCTGGGTGCCTGGGGCAGTGCGGGATCCACCTCACCGGGGTTGGTGTCGAACGCAGCCGAGGCTGGTTCAGTGGTCGACCGATTGGCGCGATGCCGCAGCCGCGCGATCACGGCACGAATCCAAGGTTGGCTGCCTTCATGCTTCCTCCGACGTTCTGTACGGTGATGCGCATTCGCCAGTGTCGCGGCTCCTGTTCGGGCGCGCCGGCATTCGACGTCTTGACCGAGACCGCGACGAGGATCTGCGCCGAGTCACCGTTCACCGATTCGACGCCCGCTTCGGTGACAGCGCCTTCGGATGTGGCCTTTGCCTGCGTGATTACTTGGGCGAACGCGGAGTGACGTTTCTGGAAATCCTCGTTGAATGAGCCCGTCGACGATGCGAGGACGCGTTGGATGTCGGTGTCCACCGTGGTGTATTCGATGGTGGTCAGATCGATTGCGGCTTGTCGGCCGGCTTGAAGGAACATCTGGTGCTGCTGTTCGACTTGATACTCGTGGTGAACCTTGACGCCCAACCAGGAGGCGAGCCCTGCGAGCACGATCAGAATGCCGATGCCCGTCGCCAACCCGAGTCCGACCTCCGATCGCATCATTCGGTGACTCCACCGCCGAGATCCAGCAAGACGCTCATCGATGTCGGTTTCGGCCCCGTCGGGGCCGATCGGCTGGGCATCGGCGTCGTGATGGGCATCGACATCGAGTTCGTCGGTGCCGGGCTCGGCGGTCAACGTGCCGGTGGCGGCATCAGCATCGACTGCCATGTCTGCTCCTTTGGTGCAGTTTGCGCAAGGTCTGACTGCGTGTAAACGTGACCGTCAGGCCCCATGTAAGTGCCTGTCGCAGGGTCATATTCGGCTGTGGTCAGCGCCGGCACGGCAGGCGGCAGTCCCGCGGCTGGAGTGTCTGGATGCGTCGGCGTCATACTTGCAGGTAGCTGGGGGACGCCTTGACCCGACAACGTGGCGTTTGGATCGCCCTTCCAGCTTGTCCCGTCGTTGAGGGGGACGTATTCCTCGTCGCTCTCGCACATGGCGGCGGTCGGCGCCCTCTTGCCGGGCTTGGTTTCGCACGGGATGTTCCGGGCGCCGCGCACGTTGAACTGCGAGTCCTGCGGTACGCGGCAGTAGAGGTCGCCTGCTGGGCGGTCTGGATAGTCTTCGAAGGATGCGTCGCGCTGCTGCTGCGCGGGCAGGAACCCGGTGTTGCACGGCGGAGGGAGATTCAGATTGAGGTTGAAGCTCAGAAAGCCACCCTTGTAGGCCAGTTTCGTGAACCGGTTCGGTAGGCTGATTCCTTGGGTGTTGGCGATCGCCTGGGGCAGGAGTACGAGGATCTGCTCGAGGTCCGCCCGGTAACTAACCAGTACCGGCGCCACACTGGCCAGGTTGGCAGCCAAGATGGGTATCGTCGGCTGGATGCGGTCAAGCAGTTGTCGCGCCTGGTCTGCTGCGGAGGCTCCGCCGACCAAGAGTCCTCGGACGTCCTTGTCATGTTGCGACAACTGACCGGTCAGATCCGCGAGGTGGTTCGCCCATGCGTGAATCGCTGCGGAGGTGTCGGATTGCGTAGCGAGCAGTGGTGCCGAATTGTCCACGACGTTAAGCAGATCGGGCAGATTGTGATCGGCGTCGATCGCTAGCGACGTCGATCCCTTGATGAGTCGGTGAATGTCTGGGCCGAGTCCGCCGACGGCGGCGTATGATTCGTTGATCGCGGTCTGCAGATTGTTCAGCGGTATTGCTTGTAAGCCCTTGTCGGTCGCGTCGAGCAGTGTGCCGATGTCGGGCGGCAGTGTCGTGTTGGCGACGGAGATCACGTCACCGTTCTTGAGCGCCGGCCCGTTGCCATCGCGTGGAACCAGGGCGACGTACTGTTCGCCCACGGCCGATGTGCTGTGCACCTCGGCGGTCAGATCCGACGGCACTTTGACGTCGGACCGCAGCGACAAGATCGCGTTCACCCCTGAAGGGGTCAGCTGCACGGCTTTGACTTGGCCCACTTCGGTACCGCGATAGGTGACGTTGGCTCGTTCGTAGAGCCCGCCGGCCTCCTTGAGTTGCACTGTCACCGAGTACTGGCCAACTCCGAAGAGCATGGTCGGTAGGCGCAGGTAGGCGAAGATCATGATGGCGAACGCCGTAGTGGCGATGACGGAGAGGATGCCGAGCTGGGTCCACAGGCGCCGTGTCATTCGCATGCTAAGGCCCTTGATCGAGGTGGTAGGGGACGATGAGTGGATTACCCGCTGTGTAGGGGCTTGGAAGCTGGCCGATCGTTCTCCCCCACTGCATTTCGAGCTCAGTGAGATTGCCCTCCCAGCGCGTTCCCGTGAAGAGCGTCGAGTCCAGCCGACTCAGTGTCAAGTCAACGACCGCCGTGAGGTTGGCGTAGTCACCCCGAAACCATTTGGACAGCGAGGAGATCGGGAACGGGTAGGTCGTCAGAGCACCGGCGCCCCGAGTCAGTGCTGGTCCTGCGTCAGCAAGTGACTTGAGTACGGGGCCCAATTCCTCGAGTTCCTTGACCAGGTTGTCCTTGGTCTGGTTGGCCGTATCAGCTGCGAGTGCACTGAATTTGCCGAACTGCTCCAGCGCGTCGACGAGGGTGTCGCGCTCGTTCTTCATCACCGCCAACGCGTCGGGTATCGCCTTGAGCGCCTTGTCGACGACGGGCTTCTGCGCCGCGACCTGACCGACTAGATCGTTGAAGCTCTCGCTGGCTGCGATGATGTCGTCGGTCTGCTTGTTGAGTTTCGTCACGAATATGTCGATTTGCGAGATGAGGTCCCGTAAGTCCTTCTCGCGGCCGGCGAACGCATTGGACAGCTCTTGGGTTATTTCCTGGATCTGCCCGATCCCGCCACCGTTGAGCAGCAGCGACAGTGCGCTCAAGGTCTGCTCGGTGGTTGGGTAGGCGTCGCCTGACGCGAGCGGAATGACGGAGCCGTCGTGGAGCCGGCCGTGCGCTGGTACGCCCTTGGGAGCCGCGAGCTCGATGTGCTTGGAGCCCAGCAGACTGGTTTGGCCGAGTTTGGCTACGGCGTTCTCGGGCAAGTTCACGTCGCCGTCGATACTCATCGTCACCAGCGCATGCCACCCTTGGCGTTCGATGGAGGTCACTGTTCCGACGGTGACGTCACCGACGCGCACTCGCGAGTTTCGTTGGATGTTGTCGACGTCGGGCATGTGAGCCTGGACCGTGTAGGAGCCAGGTCCCTGCCCCGCCGTGCCGGGCAATGGCAGCGAGTTCGCCCCTTGCCATTTACCGCAGCCGGCGAGTATGAGGCTCAGCATCAGAGTCACGGTGATGAGCGTTGCGTTGCGTTGCCTCATGAACCGGACCCCGATGGGACCATCATCCCTTGCAGCCCTTGTCCGGGATCTGTCGCCGGGGCGGGGGATTCGGCGGCGAGCGGCGGGACCGTCGGCCCCATTGGATCGATCGACGGCGCCGCGGGTGGCACGTAGTCGGGTCGCAGCCAGTCTTCTGAATAAGTGCGTTCATTGGGCCGCGCGGCCGCTCCGACGAATAGGTTCTCGCCAAGTGGCGGGAAGTTGTACTGACGGTTCTTCACGATTGGTGCTAGGTACTGGACGCACAGTTTGGCGGACTGCTCGTAGTTCAGCCGTGATGCCGCTTGAATGGCTCCGCATATGAAGCTGAGTGGGTTGGCGAAGTTGCTCGCCGCCAGTGCTCCCGTGAGCGTTGCCTGCGCTGGCTGGTAGATGTTGATGAAGTTCTGGAACGTGTTGGGAGCCACGTGTAATGCCTGTTTGATGTCGCCAAGGCTTTGGTTGAGCGCAGTGGTGATCGACGCCAGCTTGTCCGATGTCGTTCCGACCGCTTCTTTGTTGTCGGCGGTGAAGGACCTGACGTCATCGACCACTGCGTTCAGCTCGGCGACGGCCGTCCCGACACCGCCTGGGTCCTCCGTCAGAAGACCCGTCACCGCGGCAAGGTTCTCGTTGAGCTGTCGCAACAGGTCATGACTCGCTTGTAGGGCAGACACGATGACGGAGATGTTCTTGATCGTGCTGAAGAGATCGCTGCTGTGATCGCCCAGCGCCGAAAACGCCTGTGACATCTTGGTGATGGCGTCGTGGATGTCCGTCCCTTGACCACGAAGATTGTCGGCCGTGGTGTCGATTAAGGAACCGAGGCTGCTGACACCGCCTGGCTGCCTCGGTTGCAGGGTGTCGGTGAGTCGCTTCAATTGTTGCCGCAGTTCGTCCCACTCGATGGGAACGGCGGTGCGTTCCTGCGGGATCACGGTGTCGTTGGTCATGGCCGCACCGCCGTTGTAGGCCGGCGTCAGCTGGATTGCTCGCGCGGACACCAACGACGGCGAGATGACAACGGCATTGGCCTTCTGGGGAATCTTCACCGCACCGTCGACCCAGAAGGCAATCTTGACCCGTTGAGCCTCGGGCTCGATCTTGTCGATCTTGCCCACGGGCACGCCCAGGACGCGCACGTCGTCGCCGACGAAGATGCCATTGCTGTTGGCGAAGTACGTCGTCAGATGGAGGTGATCGTTTCGGTCGATGACCCGCGTCACCAGCAGGACTCCTCCTGCCAAGGCGATGATCAATGCAATGACAGTCAACACTCGGGTGCGGTGCTTCATTGTGAGTCGCCTCCCGACGAGGCTGGCGCAGCAGGTGGTGGCGCCGCCGAAGCGAATGGCGGGACTTCACCAGGCGCCTGTTGATAGACCGGCACCGACGTTGGTACCGGGGGCGCGACTCCGTCGGGCGGCAGCGCTGGCGGTCCCGGAGGCGGCCCACCGGGTGCTGGCGCGGGAAGCGGTTCTCGGTACGGATAGCGGGAATCACCAGGTTTGCCGGTGATCGCGTCGGGAAGCGAGAGGTTTGGCGAGCCACCTTGTCCAGTACGTGGATACGGGATGGGAAGCGCCGGAGTTCCAGGCTGTCCGACTTGCGGATCCGTACGCTGGGAGGGCAACAGCGTGCTGGGGTCCAGACCCAGGTCCGAGAACGCCGCGTCGACGAAGGGTTGAATGAACTGACCTGGAATGAGGTTGGCAAGATAGGCCTTGAAGAACGGGCCAGACCCGACCGATTCACCAAGCGAAAGCGCATAGGCGTCTAGCTTTTTGATCGACTCCTGCAGTTTGTCCCTACGGTTGTCCACGATCGTGAGCACCCCGTTCAGCTTGTCGAGGGCAGGCTTGAACGTGTCCCTGTTGTCGGTGATGAACCCCTTTATCTGCCTGCTGACCGCGGACAGATTGCCCGCGATTTGTTCGAGAGCGCTGCTTTGCGTGCGCAACTCGGCCAGCAGGTCGTCGGTGTCTGCGATCAGTTTGGCGATTTCGTCGCTGCGCTGCGACAACACGGCCGAAGCCCTGCTCGCATTGGTCAGCAGACTTCGCAACTGACCATCGCGACGGTCGAGGGTGTCGGAGAAGCGTGTAACGCCGACGATCGCGGCCTTCAGGTCCGGCGGGGTGTCCTTGAAGGTGTCGGAGAGCACGGCCAACGATTGCGAGAGCTGATCGGTATTCAGTCCGCTGATGGCGGCCGTCACGTCGCCGAGCGCGTCGGGAAGCTGGTAAGCCGAGGTTGTTCGGTCCAACGGGATCGTACCGGATTGCGTTCCCTGCCCACGGGGGGTCACGTCGATCACCTTGGCCCCCAACAGGCTCTTGGTCTTGATGTCGACTTCGGTACGGTCCCCAAGCGGAATGTCGTCCGCCACTGTGAATTTGACCAGCACACGCGGTCCGTCTAGAGCGATGCTCGTAACCTTGCCAACCCCAGCGCCGGACACCTCGACGTCTGAGCCTGAGTAGAGACCGCTGGCGTCGGCGAAGTATGCGGCATAGTCGTCGGTGTGGTTGAGCAGCGGCAATGATCGGTAGTTGAGCGCCGCCACCATGACGGCCACGGTGAATCCGACGCCCAGGGCGCCGATGACAATTGGGTTTCGTTCGGCGAACATCTTCATCGGGGTGTGCACCTCCCAGAGTCTTGGCCGGCCACCTTGACGTAAACCGGTTGGCCGCCTTTGCCATTGAGCTTGAGGACGAGGTCGCACAGGTAGAAGCTGAAGTAGTCGCCGTAGAGACCTTGCCTGCCCAACATTTGGTAGGCGTCGGGCAGCGACTTCAGGAGGTTGTCTACGTAGTCGTGGTCTGCGACGACAATGCCGGCCGTTCGGTCCGTCTCGTGTACCACCGTTTCGATGGGGGCTCTGGATTGATCGAGGAGTTCGGCGATGGATTTCGATGATGCGTTGGCATGGGCGACGGAGTCGGCTAGTTCGTCTTTCCGTCCGGCCAGCGTGCCAACGAGTGCAGCCAGCGAATCAACGGCCTTGGCGAACTGGGTGTCTTGATCGCCCAGCGAGCCCAGTACCGCATTGAGGTTCGTGATGACTTGGCCGATGAGGTCGTCGCGGTCGGCCAAAGTCGTCGTCAGCGCAGCAGTTTGATCGAGAAACGACCCGATCGTATCGCCCTGTCCTTCAAAGGCATTGACGATCTGGCCGGTCAATTCGTTGGTTTGTTCCGGGTCCAGTGCGTGGAAGAGCGGGCGAAATCCACCGATGAGTGCATCCAGGTCCAGTGCCGGTGAGGTGTTCGCTAACGGAATCGTCGCTGCCGAGTTCAGCCTTTTGGTGCTGCCCGTCCCCTCTTCGAGAGCAAGGTATCGACCGCCGATGAGGTCGTCGTAGCGGATGACTGCTCGGCTGCCCTCGGTGAGGATCACCGAGGGGTCTGCCGTGAACTCTACGAGCACTGTGGTGTTGGGCTGAACCTTGATCGACTTGACTTTGCCCGTCTCCACGCCGCCGATTCTGACGAATTGGTTTTCCTTGAGACCCGATACATTGGTGAAGAGCGCGCGATATGTCGTCTGCGTCTGAAATCGGAGTTGAGCGAAGGTGGCGTACAGCGCGAACGTGAAGAACAGACAGACCACCCCGAAGGTAGCGAGACGCCAACTGGCACTTGCGAGGGTGTTCCTCAACGTTTGCGCCTTTCATGTGTGCTTGGCATCTGGGGCTACTGGGTTGGCGGTGTCGGCGTGGGCGGCATGTCCATCGTGTTTTGTGGGACGAACGGCTCCTCCCCCGGTAGCGGTCCCGAATCTCGCGGGGCACCCGGCGGTGGTGCGGGCGGCAGGCCGGGATACAGCGGAGTGCCGTCGGGCGCGTAAAGCGTTGCGCCGTAAGGAGGAGCCCCGAGATAGGGAATGGGACCCGGAGCCGGAGCTCCGTCGTGCCGGATGCTCGGCGGTTTCGGCACGCCACGGGTGGTCGGAAAATAGTCCGCGTAGCCGGGAAATCCGATTCCCGGGTTGGGCCGCATGTCCAAGCCGGTTCCCCAGCCCGTGTTGGTCACCAGGTAGCGCTGCGGGAAGTTCTTGGATACATCCGGAAGCGATCCGCAGCTCGGCTTGCCCCCTGGTCCGCCCTTGGCTCCGGTGATCGGCAGGTTGTCCGGGTAGCGGTACGGATCGTCGCCGAGCAGCAGGCCGATGTCGAGGATTTCGGACTTGCCATTGGCGCCGCCGTTCCAGTCGGCGCTGCCGTACCCGCCTTCGCTCTCGGGATCAACAACGAGCTTTGCGCCGACCAGCAAGCACGTCAGCTCTGGGTCGTACTCATGGAGCAACGCGGTCGTCGGCTCGGTTGCGTTGATGCCTGCGATCAGGTTGTCCTTACTGGGCTCGAGCACGCCAATTCCGCTTCGGCTGAAGCCAATGACACTCACCAGTAGGTGATCGAGATCCGCGGCATGGGCATTGATGGAGTCGCTCGTCGTGGTCGCGTGGTCGAGTATGGCGAGTATGCCTTGAGCCCCGGCACCGTAGGCGTCGCTGAAATTCCGCAGTGATCGCCAATCCTGCCCGATCGCATCCATGCGCGAGTTCAACTCGGGAAGAACGTGATTGGCGGCAGTCGTAGCTTGACCGATCGCGGCCCCCTGACCGCGCAGCCCTTCGGCCAGAGCACTCAGCACGCCGTTGAGCTTCGCGGGGTCGATCTCGTGCAGCACGTTGACGAGGCTCTGAAACACGGTGTTGACCTCTGTCGTGACGTTCTGCGACATCAGTACCGCCCCAGCGGCGATGTGGTTCGGGCTCGCCGCGGCGGGGTATTCGAGGTCGACGTATTTGGTCCCGAAAGCCGTCGTAGCGCGGATGCGGGCATCGACATTGACGGGGATGTACTTCGCCTGATCGGGGTACAGCTCCAAGGTCAGCTCGACCTGACTGGGCGAGCCGCGGATGGCGCCGACTCGGCCCACTTCGACGCCGCGCATCTTGACCTTGGCGCCCTCCTCCATGACGAGGCCTGCCCGGTCCGATGTCAACGTCACCGGTACGAAGGATCGGAAAGTGCCCATGAACAGCGCTAGGCTCGTCCAAGCCACCAGGCCCAAGCTGCTCAGCAGGATCAGGGCCGACCAGATGGGGTGCAGACCGCCGTCACGGCGTATGGAGTCCATTGGACGCTACCCCGAGAGGTGGAAGCTGCCGGATTGACCGTAGACGGCCAAGGATACGAACAAGGTCGCGAAGGACGCCGCTACGAGCGACGTCCGGACCGAAAGGCCCACGGCCTCACCGACTCCCGCTGGCCCGCCTGACGCCGTGAAGCCGTAGTAGGTATGAACGAGCATCACGACGACCGACGTTGCGACGGCTTGCCCGAATGACCACAGGAGGTCCGTCGGATTGAGGAACGTGTTGAAGTAGTGGTCGTATACACCCGTCGACTGTCCGTAGACGAACGTGGTGCCGATACGAGTGGCAGCGAACGTCATCAACGCAGCGATGCAGTACAGCGGCATCACGACCATGACGCCGGCAACGACGCGCGTCGATGCGAGGTATGCGACGGACCGGACGCCCATCACTTCCAGCGCGTCGATTTCTTCGTTGATGCGCATTGCTCCCAGTTGAGCCGTCGCCCCTGCGCCGATGGTCGCCGCCAAGCCGATCACGGCCACCAGGGGCGCGACGATCCGGACATTGATGAATGCCGAGGTGAAGCCAGCAAGTGCTTCTACGCCCACCTGCTGTAACTGGTTGTAGGACTGCACTGCCACCAGCGAACCCGCCGACAACGTCAAGAAAGCGACGATGACGACCGTGCCACCGATGACCGCGAGCGCCCCCACCCCCAGGCTCATCTGCGCGATGAGCCGAACCAACTCAATCTTGTAGTGCACCAGGGCGTCCCAGACACCTCTTATCGTCGTCCCATAGAACTGCGTCTGGACTCCGAGCCGGGTCAAAGCCTGCGTCACGCGGTAACTGAGACGGTGCAATCGTGGGCGCAACGTATTGGCTGCCGCGACGCTCAAAGCGAGGCCGCCCGGATATCGAAAAGCCGTCCTGGCATTCGCCCGCAACATTCAATCCGACCGCCGGCCACATGGCCCTCACCCGCGACGGCCTGCCCCAACCTTCGGCATGTTCCGGAACTGGGCTGACCCACCACGTCCGCCATTGAAGACTCCTCGCAGCGTCGCATATCTTGTTTACAGCAAACTTGAGACGTACACCACTAAGTCGGTGTCATTGCAACGTACACCACACCCCGGGCCGCGGGCAATACCTGCCCGCGGAATGTGTTCCATGGGGCCAGCTCATCGAGTTAATAGACACGCCAAGCAGAAACGAAAGTCCTCATAGTGTGGCTCCATGCCAATATCTACACATTTCTTCGCACAATGACTGTTAAGCTCGCCGGGCTACTGCTAGACAGGACAGTCATGGACAACGGAACGGTCCGCGCCACCAGACACCGCCACGCATCAGACCAAAACAGCCGATAGCAAACTAATGAAGGATTAAATCATGGACGTCATGTCGATCGGCGCGGGGCGCTGCGGGCGGATCAATGCCCCATCCATCTGCTGCGGGGCGTCAGCGGCCGTACCCGCGAATCGGGGTTAGGACAGTCATGGGTGCCACCACAGCCATCGGCAAGTCCGTGCGCGGCGTCGGCGGGTTCTTCGCCATGAGCCTGGACACGTTCGTACTGATGTTCAAGCCTCCGTTCGCATGGCGCGAGTTCATCAAACAGGCGTGGTTCATCGCACGCGTGTCGATCGGGCCTACCGTGATGCTGGCGATCCCCTTCACGGTGATGGTGGTATTCACTCTCAACATCTTGTTCATCGAGTTCGGGGCTGCCGACTTCTCCGGCAGTGGCGCGGCGCTGGGCTCGGTACAGCAGATCGGGCCGGTGGTGACCGTCCTCGTGATTGCGGGGGCGGGAGCGACGGCCATGTGTGCCGACCTAGGCGCGCGGACGATTCGCGAGGAACTCGACGCGCTGAGGGCGATGGGGATCAATCCAGTACAGTCGCTCGTGGTGCCGCGCGTACTCGCAGCTACCGTCGTCGCGCTGATGCTGAATAGCGTGGTCACGATCGTAGGGCTGGTGGGCGGGTTCCTGTTCTCGGTGTTCTTTCAGCACGTGACCCCTGGCGCATTCGTAGGCGGGTTGACCTTGCTCATTTCTGGCCGTGACGTCACGTTCGCGCTGTGCAAGGCTGGGGTCTTCGGCATGTGTGCGGGGCTGATCGCCTGTTACAAGGGAACTTCCGTCGGCGGTGGTCCGGCAGGCGTGGGCAATGCGGTGAACGAGACGGTGGTGTTCAGCTTCATGGCACTGTTCGTCATCAACGTGGTGGTCACCGCGGTCGGTTACAAGTAGGCCCACTTACGCTGGCCAACAACAGATCACACACTATCTAGAATTACCCTCTATAAACTTGGAAATCGGCGCGCTATGGTTCAACGGTGAGCTCAGTTCCGCCACCATCCGAACTAGATGCCCTGCTGGGCAAGCAGCGCTCGGCGTTTCGGGATGACCCTCTTCCCTCCGTTGCCGTCCGTCGGCACCGGATGGACCGGCTGATGTCCGCGGTGCTCGACAATGCCGACGCATTGTGCGATGCCGCCAATGACGACTTCGGCCAGCGTTGCGCGGCAGCGACATTGGCCACGGACATCCTTGCGCCCCTACCCGACGTCCTTCACATCCGACGCAACGTCGCGGCGTGGTCGCGTCCTCGCCGGCTGCGGCCAGGCATGCACAGTCTGCTCGGCATGCACGTGCGCGTCGAGCGAACGCCCCTCGGCGTGGTAGGCGTCATCGCTCCGTGGAACTTTCCGATCACCCTGGCCCTGCAGCCGACCTTCGCCGCTCTGGCCGCAGGGAACCGCGTGATGGTCAAGATGTCCGAGGTAACACCGCGCACTGCAGACGTTCTCGAACGTGTGGTGGATGAGGCGTTTGCCCCGGAGGAACTTGCGGTAGTCGTGGGTGATGCCTCGGTGGCCAGCACCTTCGCCGGCCTGGCGTTCGACCATCTCTTCTTCACGGGATCGCCCGCAATCGGCAAGCTCGTCCAGCGGGCGGCTGCCGATCACCTGGTGCCGGTGACGCTGGAGCTCGGCGGCAAGAACCCCGCGGTAGTGGCGCGAGACGCGGACATTGCGAGGGCCGCGCAACGCATTACCGGCGGACGCATGACGAACGGTGGCCAGTTGTGCCTCTGCCCTGACTATGCCTTGGTCCCCCGAGCGAAGCTGAACGAGTTCCTTCAACGCGCAGAAGAAGCGTGGCGCCGCACGTGGACTACGATCGCAAGCAATGCGTCCTACCCATGGATCGTCAACGAGGGCAACTACGCTCGGCTGCAACACCTCGTGCGTGACGCCGAATCCAAGGGCGCGAAGGTCAAGACTCTGCTTCCCGAAGGTGAGGAGCCTTCGTCGGCTCAGCACCGGTGGATGGCTCCCACACTTGCCTGGGATCTCGACGCCGACATGCTGCTGTATCACGAAGAGGTCTTTGGACCGATTCTCGGTGTCATCCCGTATGACACGATCGACGACGTCCTTGCCCAAGTCGCCGAACGACCGGCGCCACTGGCCGCCTACTGGTACGGTCCCGCGAGTCGGGACTATGACGTGTTCTCGCGTCACATCCGTTGTGGAGGTCTGTCTCGCAACGACTTCGCCATCCACGCCCTACCGAACGGTGCGCCGTTCGGCGGGGTCGGCAACAGCGGATCCGGCTACTACCACGGCAAGGCCGGCTTCGACTCCTTCAGCCATCTCCGTACCACGGTGTCGACCGGCGGGCGCTACAGCGTCATGTCTCTTGCTTCTCCCCCGTTCGGGACTGCCGCCGAGTTCTCGATGCGCATGGCGGTCAAGACGCTGCGCCCACTGGTCAGACGTCGAGCGTCAGTGGATCCACTTGGACCGCGCTAGAGTCGTGCCACGACACTCGTGCCAGCTGGCACCGCGGGGTTTGCGGCGAATCCCATGTCACCCAGGCTCATTCTCGATTCCGATTCAATCGTCAGTAGGCGGCGGTACCTCCGTCGACCGACAAGAGCGCGCCCGTGACCCCCGATCCGGCATCGGAAGCCAGCAGCAGCGCCATCGCTGCAACCTCGGCGGGAGTGATGGCTCGACCGAGTGCCGCCTCCGCTGCGTACTGGTCGAGGAACGTCTCGGTGCTGATGCCGGCCGACCCCGCCGCCGCTGCCGCCGACTCCCGGATCAGATCCGTGACGACCAGACCGGGACAGATGGCGTTGACGGTTATGCCTTCTGTAGCAACTTCTTTCGAGAGTCCCTTGGTGAATCCGTTGAGGGCGTGCTTGGCCGTTACGTACTGGACGATGAAGGGCTTGCCGTGCTTGCCTTCCACCGAGGACATATTGATGATCCGGCCGTGCTTCTGCGGCAGCATGTACTCGAGGGCTTTCCGTGAGGCATAGAACGCGCTGGTCAAGTTGAACAGCAGCCCACGCTCCCACACTTCGTCGGACATTGCCGCGACCGGAGCGAATTCATCTGCGCCACCGACGTTGTTGACGAGGATGTCGAGCCGGCCGAACCGCGATACGGTGCCCTCGATCGCCGCCTCGACGCTCTCGCGGCTCGTTCCATCGCCCGCGATGAACGCGGCCCGCTCCGGCTGCCCGAGCTCTGCGAGCGCCTTGTCGCCCTTTTCCTGGCTTCTGCCGGTGATGACGACCGAAGCGCCTTCGGCGATGAATGCCGAGGCAATGCCGAAACCGATACCGCGAGTCCCGCCGGTGATGAGGGCGACCCTGTTGTCGAGCTGCATGCGTTCCTCCGTGCGTCGTGGAGTCAAATTAGGGAAGTAGGCTGAGCAGGTCCAGGTCAACGATGGCCTGGCAGGAACGTTGCAGGCAGGACTCGACGAACTTGCGCCCGCGAGCGTTACCCGGTTCCAGCGTTCCCGCGATGACGATCGCGTATTCCAGGCAGTGCAGGACTGCGAGTTGGTAGTCTTCCCAACATTGTTCGAAGGAATAGTCCGCGACCCCATAGCCGACGAGCGCCGAGTGGTACTGCGTCACGAGTTGATGCTCGCTGGTCCGGCGGTTCTCGACGTCGAGGCTCTGCGAGAGTAGGTAACCGACGTCGTGCACGGCCTTGGTCACGATCGGCGCTTGCATGTCCAGCATGACGAAGGGCCGGTGATCGGCCCGCGTGCCGAACATGAAGTTGTCCAGTCGGTAGTCGCCGTGGATGAGCGCCTGCGCACCCTGCGCCATTCGCCGATGCAACTCGGGTATTGCCGCCTTGAAGCGTTCGCCGGCCTCGACGACGTCGGGATGAACGAACGCAGCGAACGATTCCATGGTCTTATCGAACACGTTGGCCACGGCGACCCCGATGGCTCCGCTGTAGAGCGGACCCTCAATGGTCGGCCACCACGCCAGGTCGTCGCGTCCCTCCGCATGCCACGTCGCGGCGTGCAACCGGGCCACCGCGTCCAGCGCGATGGCGGCCTCGGAAACCGTGCACCCGCGAGTCTGGTCTCCGGCGCGATAAGCGGTGAGGTCCTCCAGCAGCAAGACCATGTCGCCCGTGACTGGATCGACGTCTGAGAAGTACGACCGTGGGCAACACGAACCAATCTCGGCGGCCAGGCCTTGGTAGAACTTGACTTCGCGCTCGTAGGTCTGCAGACCCTGGGCCACCGCCCGGTTGACTCCGTCGGTCACTGCGAACTTCGCGATCAGCGCAGGGACCGGGTTGCCGGAGGACGCGTACTGCAACTCCAGCTTGGCGAGATCGCTCAGCAGGCCGATGCCTTCGCCGATGGGCGAGGCGTGCCAGCCCGTAACGATGTCATCGCCCTGGATCTGGCCTGAAGACTGCATGACCGCGGTAAGCCATTCGGGCGTCATCTCCGACAGTCGCGTCGGTGTTGGCTGGTCGACTAGCCTTGGCAATTTGTCCTCCGTCGTGTCAGTGACACCCATCACGATGACAGGATGCCCGATCGAACGGTGTCCAGTCAACGAGTTTCTGTAAGTCATTTCTTGTTACTCGCCCTCGTTGATCGTTAGGCCCATTGAAGCGTTTGCGCCAGATGCTCACGCCAGTCGGCCGTGTTGCCGAGCAATTGGGCATCGGACCTGGCCCGGCGGAAGTACAAGTGCGCGTCGTGTTCCCACGTGAATCCAATACCACCGTGCAGCTGGATCGCCTCGGCACTGGCGAACCGGTAGGCCTCGTTGCACCAAATACGGGCCACCGCAGCCGCTTCGGCGAAGCGAGGGCCATCCGACTCGACCTCGAGTGCGCGCGACAGAGCCGAGCGCGCCAACTCGATCTTGATGAGGACGTCGGCCAGAGTATGTTTGATGGCTTGAAAGCTGCCGATGGTGCGGGAGAACTGACGACGCTCCTTGACGTAGTCCACGGTCATCGACAGGCAGGCCTGCGATCCGCCGAGCTGCTCGGCGGCAAGGGCCAACGCGGCCATTTCCAAAGCAGGCCGCACCACCGCGGCATGGTCGACCGGATGCAAAATGGTGCACGCAGCGTTGCGGAGCGTGACCGAACCGATGGATCGGGTCAGGTCGAGGGTGCGCAGGCGGGTCACCTCGCATCCGGGATCCGGCAGATCGACGCGCACCACCGCTTCGGCGGTAACGGCAATCAGCACGTCTGCTTCCGGTGCGTTGATCACAGTGGGCACGTGGCCGGAGACGGTGCCGTCCGTAACTAGCGACAACTGCGGTTGCCCACCGAAGGGCGGTGACGTCGCGAGCGCGCAGATGGTTCCCTCGGACATCTTTTCCAGGGTGGAGTGCGCCGCATCGCCACAGCGGGCCAGGACCTGCCCGGCCAGTACCGTGCTGCCGAAGAACGGGATGGCCAGCAGTGACTCACCGAACACCTCTGCGACAGCGACCAATTCGCGCAATCCACCCACGCCACCGAGGTCCTCAGGAAGGCCAAGGGTGGCGATGCCGAGCTGCTCGCAGAGCAACCGCCAGGCATCGGGATCGAATCCGGGCGTTGGCGATTCGATCGCGCGACGGGCGAGCTGGGTGCCGCCCAAGTGCTGAGCGAAGCTCCGAACGGTGGCGCGAAGCTCATCGAGGACGTCGGGAGCTGCGGCATCCGCGGTCATGAAACTCCTCCATCGGTCGTCGGCACGGGCGGGATCATCCTCTGGCGAGTTCCGAGAAGGACCGCCCCACGTCGGGCCGGGGCTCCGGCGGCAGCCCCAGTACACGCTCGGCGATGATGTTGCGCTGGATCTGGTCGGTGCCACCGGCGAGCCGATATCCCGGGGCACCGAGCAAGTGGGCGGTCCAGGCGAAGTCACCGTTTCCGTGGTCCGCGATGGCGTCGGTTCCCAGCAGTTCGAGCGCGTATTCGCCAATGGCGACAAGGAGTTCAGAGGCCACCAGCTTGCCAACCGATCCGGCGGGGCCGGGCGACTCACCCGCCGCCGCGGCCTGCGTCACCCGTTGGCTGGTCGCCGTCCGCAGTTCGGCCAACACGTAGACGTCGATCAGGTTTTGGCGCACTACCGGGTCGGATAGGCGGCCGCGCCTTCGGGCGACGGCGAGCAGATCTTCGAACGTGCCCCCCTTCTGGCGCGTCCCACTGCCGGAGGCCTGCCGTTCGAATGCCAATGTCGCCTTGGCGACCTCCCAGCCTTGACCGACTTCACCGATCCTGAGCTCGTCGGGGATCGTCACCGCGTCGAGGAAGACCTCGTTGAACGAACTTGCCCCGCTCATTTGGCGGATCGGTCGGATGGCGATGCCAGGCGAATCCAGCGGTACCAGGAACGCGGTGATGCCGTGGTGCTTGCCGACTGTCGGATCGGTGCGCGCGAGAAGCAGACCGAGATCGGCGTGGCGAGCGCCCGACGTCCACACCTTTTGGCCATGGACCGTCCAGCCGGCTCCGTCCGACTCCGCGCGGCACGTCAAACCTGCCAGATCCGAACCGGCGCCAAGTTCGCTGAAGAGCTGACAGGCGAGAAGGTCGGTGCGTAACAAGGCACGAAGATATCGATCGCGCTGCGCCTGGCTTCCGTAGAGGGCGACCGCAGGAGCAACCAGACCCGTCGTCACGCTGATGAGTTCGGTCGAAGGAGGCACGGCGTACCCCCGTTCGATCTGACTGAACCGGGCCGCGAAGGACGCGGGCAGTCCCGCTCCCCCGTATTCCGCCGGAAGGGTCAATGCGCCGTAACCGGCATCGAATCGGGCGCGTCGGTATGAGCGCACGTATTGCAGGACCACGGTTTCGCGGTCGTCCGTCAGGTCCCGAAACACTTCCAAGTCCGGTGTGTGTCCGACGTCGTCGACGTAGCCAACGGTCGCTTCCAACCACGACCGGACGTCGGCTTCCCAAATGGCGATGTCGGGCTTGGTCATTTCGTCGTATCCACGGTCGTCAGAACAGAACACGCCGCGATCCCGGGCGCGCCGTATACATGGGTGAATCCGATCTGCGGTCTCGGTGCGGCAGCCAGTCCCAGCGGTCTGCCCTGCAGCTGACGAACGATCTCGTGGACCTGCCGTAGGCCCGAGGCCCCGATCGGTTCGCCGTTGGCAAGACAGCCTCCGTCAGTGTTGAGCGCCAGCCCACCTTCGGGCGCAAGATCGCCAACATTGAGCATCTCCGTCTGCGCACCGTCTTCACACAGGCCCGTCTCGGCCAGTGAAATGAGCGCCGAACCGGTGTCGGTGTCCTGCACCTGCGCAATGTCGACGTCACGCGCAGATATGCCAGCTCCCCCAAGCGCGGCGGCAGCGGCGGCCACAGTCGGACTGCCCGACCGACCGGGGGTCATCGACGGTGAGTAGACCTCGAAGGACTCGACACCACGGCTCCGTGCCGCAATGGCGGCAACCCGCACGGGCCGGTCGGACAGCTCGAATGCTCGCTCGCCGCGCGCCACGACGAGGGCCACCGCGCCCTCGTTGGGCTGGCAGAACATCAACTGGGTCAGGGGATCCGACACCATGGGCGCAGACAGCACTTCCGACGTGCTCAGCTCGCGTCGACGCCAGGCGATCGGGTTGGCTGCCCCACAGCGACTGGACAGAACCGCGACGTGGGCGAGGCTGTCGTTGGTGACGCCATAGTCGTGCATGTACCGGCGCGTCCGCATGGCGAAGTATTGCGTCGTGACCATCAGACCCGACCTTGGATACCAGGGACCCAGCCCATAGGAGGCGGCATCGCTGGTGAAGGCTCCTCGCTCGTGCTTGTCGAAACCGACCACGACGGCGAACTCGCCTTCACCGGCACGCAGTGCATTGGCCGCCGTCGACAGCGCCAGCCCGCCCGTGGCGCAGCCATTGCGAACCGATACGAACGACAGGCCAGTCAGTCCCAACCGCGCCACCAACGCGTCCGGCTTCGCCGTATTGCTACCCCCTACGGCGAGATCGATCTGCTTCCAGGTCAATCCGACGTCATCTAGCGCTGATCGGACCGCGTGCGTTCCCATGTCCAATGCACTGACTCCGTCGTGCCGCCCAAAGGGATGGATACCGAGACCCACCACGTAGACGTCATTGGACCTGTTCATGCGCTGAATGCGTAGGAGCGCTCGTCGCCTGAACCCGAAAGGCGGTGACTCACGAGGTGGACTGGCTGTCCGATGGACAGCTCCGCGATGGGACCGAGAAGCACCGATTCGACGAGAACACAGTCCAGGTCCACGTAGCCCACCGCGAACGGCACAAAGTCGCCGTCGGCGACGATATAGGGCGGCTTTGGCGCGAAGCGCTGAACCGTCCACGTCCACACGACACCGCGGTCCGGGAGTGCAAACCGCCGACACTCGTTACTCGCACAACTTGGGCAGTTTTTGCCAGCTGGAAATTGAACGTGATCGCAGTCCAGACAACGAGATCCAGCCAGCAACAGCGGCTCGGTCGATGCGAAGACCTCCGGTGAAAGATAGGCCACCAGTGAACCTCCCGTACTGCGATGGCACCCGACTTACTGGGTGTAGTCTCTAGTAACAGGGATGGGTTTGCAAGGGCCGATTTCCCATCAACGGAGGCGGGCATGTATCTCGGCGGGATCTCTGAACGCAGCACGAGCACGCCTGACGCCATCGCGGTCACCGACGGCACGATCACGCTGAGCTGGGCACGACTTGCAGACTCCGTGCGTGGAGTCGCCGGCCACCTGGCCCGGTTGCCCGCCGGTGTCCGGCTCGGCGTCAGCGGCGAGAACGCGGTGCCGACGCTGGTCGCGCACGTGGCCGGCCTCGTCAGCGGTGTCGGCACCGTGGCCATACACCGCCAAGCCACCCCAGCCGAACTGACTCACGAGCTAAAGACCGCGGATTGCCGGGCAATGCTCGTGGGGCCATCCGGCGTCGATGCCGCCGCCGCTGCCGTGGCGGGTGGCGTGGTCGAAACCGCAGTGGCCCATGGTATTGACGATCCGCCAGCGGGGTTTCTCGAATGGGGGCAATGGTCGTCGGGATCACCAGTGGATGTCGACCTCGCGGCGCGTCCGGCCCGCCCTCTGATGGTCTACACGTCGGGGACCACCGGACGCCCCAGCGCCACCGAAGCTCATTGGCTACCACCTCAGCGCGCGACGACGGCGATGCAGTATCTGCAACAACTGGCCAAGGGGTCCAGCTTTCCCCCGGGCCCGCACCTGGTAGTCGGGCCGCTGCAGCACAACGGTCCCCTGACCAGTGTCCGGCACCTCGTCGCCGGCGAGCCGGTCGTCGTGATGCCACGATTCGGCCCGAGGGAGGCGCTGACTCTCATTGCACGGCATGGCATTACGTCCAGCGTCATGGTGCCGACGCATTTCAGCAGACTTCTGTCGCTGCCCGCTGACGTCCGTCGCGTTGGGGATGTCAGCAGCTTGAAGACACTGGCGCATACGGGCTCGGCGTGCCCACGCGAAGTCAAGCAGGCGATGATCGATTGGGTGGGACCGATCCTCGTCGAATCGTACGGCGGCAGCGAGCTCGGCACCGTGGCCAGAATTTCCAGCCAAGATTGGCAGAGACATCCGGGTTCGGTGGGCAAGGCCGTCCCACCATTGCGGATCGCCGCGTTCGACGGAATCGGAAACGAGCTCGAGCCAGGTGAGATCGGTGTACTTGGGGTCGAGCTCAACGACGGGCGCGTGCTGCAGTTCCACGGCAACGCCGAGAAGTCCCGAAATGCGTATGTCAAGCCGGGCGTGGCGACCCTTGGCGACGTGGGTTACGTCGATGCTTCCGGGTTCGTCTACATCACCGATCGGCTCACCGATGTCGTGATCTCCGGTGGGGTGAACCTGTACCCGGCCGAGTGCGAGAACGTTCTCATCACACACCCTGGCATTCACGAAGTTGCCGTGATCGGCGTGCCCGATCCGGACATGGGCGAGGCCCTTCACGCGCTCGTGGTAGCCACCGGTCTCCCCCTCGACCTCGAAGAGCTCGGCGCCTGGTGCCGCCGCGAGCTCGCGGGATTCAAATGCCCTCGAACCTACGAGTTCGTGCCGCAACTCCCACGAAACGAGATGGGCAAGGTGAACAAACGGTCCCTCAAGGCCAGCTATTGGGATTCCCGGCGCACCATATCTGGTTAGGAACAGCTGTCCGCTACACCGGCGTGCTGATGATTCGCGCGCTCAAACCTGCTACCGCAGAGCGGAAGTCGTTCTCTGCCACCCCTGAGCACTGCTCGTCGTTGACCAACCAAGCCCGCGCGCAGACATCGATTTGAGCCATGAGCGCCGCCGCAACCACGGACGCATGAGGCAGCGGAAACTGTGGATTCGCCTTTTTAACGGCCTTTATCAGGTCGCCGAGAACGCGCCCGTTGGTAGTTCGACGAGCCTCCTCGACGGCAGTGCTCAGGCCATTGCTGTAGGCAAACCAGACCGCTGCGGCATCATGACGGTCCCGCATCCAGTCCAAGAGATGGACGACCACGTTCTGGACCGCGGCGGGATCGTTCTTCAAGTACGCCGATGTCTCCTCGGCGAAGTCGTCCGCGAAGGCGGTCAACCCGTGCAGGAGGATTTCCTCCTTGGTCGCGTAGTGGTAATACAAGGCAGCCACGGTCATCTTCGATTCGGCCGCGATGTCGCCCACGGCGATCGCCTCCCGAGGAATGGACGCATACAGACGCAACGTCGCCGCCACGATCTCGTGCTTGCGTGAAGGCCGATGCGCCGCGCGCTTAACTGCCATCCATCTATAGTAAGTCCTAGAAGATGTCGACCCGAGGAGGACCGCTGTCTGTCCAATCCCAGAAGGCTGACGACCATCGTCGTGCGGCGCACCGGCCCTCACGCCGCCTCGGCATCATCGAAGCGGCTGTCTCAGTATTCGCGGAGAAGGGCTTCGCGGACGCGAGTGTGAACGACATCGCGGTGCGCGCCAGCGTCGTGCAGTCCGGCATCTACTATCACTTCGAGACGAAGGCCGACCTATTCGACGCCGCGATAGCAGCGGTCTACGACAGCCTCGACAGCACCGTCGAGGCTGCGCGCCTGGGGCATGCACCCGGGTCTGCCGAAGAACTGCAGTCTGTCATTCATGCCGGCAATAGCTGGGCTGACGATCATCCACACGCCTCGAAGATGCTCTATAGCCAGCTCCCGGGCGCCACCCCCGGAAGCGCCCTAATACGTGAGGAGCACGAGGCACGCCACGTGGCGGCAGCGTTTCGCTATCTTGAGCGGGACGGAGGGTCCGCAGACACCTCGGGCTCGAACAGCATCAACGACGTGCTGACCGCACGGACGCTGGTTCACTTGATGATCTCGGTGATGCCTCTGCGCCTCGATGGAGGACCGCTCAGCCGTCGATCCGCTCAGGCCTTGGAGGCGTCGCTGCAAGCGGTTGGCCACCGCATCGTGTTCGACTGAGCACCGGTTCCTGGAAAACCGTCACGGCCGCACCGCGGAGCGGACTGCCGACACGATCTTGTCGTGCGTCGGGTAGCCCGAAAGGGCCGACGAGAACGGTACTGGCGTGTATTCGGCCCCCAATCGGAGGACCGGCGCGAGAAGTTCGCCGAACAACTGCTCGTGGATCTGGCTGCTGATCTCGGCTCCAGGGCCGCAGAATTGCGTGGCTTCGTGGACCACCAAGGCGCGCCGTGTCTTGGTGACCGAGTCGAAGATGGTTTCGAAGTCGAGGGGGTAGAGCGTGCGCAGGTCGATGACTTCGCAGCCGATGTCGGCGCGGGCAAGAGTGTCGTGTGCCTCCAAACACGGCCCGACCATGGATCCGTAGGTCACGATGGTCATATCGGATCCCGGTCTGAGGACGTTCGCTTGTCCGAGCGGAATCCGGAAGTCACCAAGTGGGACTTCTTCGCTCACGCTGAAGTTGAGTCCCATGTGCTCGATGAACAGACATGGATCGTCGTCGAAGATGCAGGATGCCAGGAGCCCCTTTGCATCTCGTGGCCCTGACGGCATGACGACCTTGATGCCGGGCGTGTGCATGAACCAAGCCTCCAGCATCTGGGCATGCTGTGCGCCGAAACGGCTGCCACCCACCGTGGTGCGAACCGTGATCGGCGCCGGGGTCGCGCCCCCCGACATGTAGCGCGATTTGGCTGCGTGGTTGATGATCTGGTCCATGGCCACCGTGATGAAGTCAAAGAACATGATTTCAGCCACCGGTCGGTAGCCGACCATGGATAGACCGATCGCGGTGCCGACGATCGCCTGCTCGGAGATGGGCGTCGCCCGCACTCGATGCCGGCCGAACCTGGTCGACAGTCCCTTGGTGATCTTGAAGACACCTCCGATGGGGTCGGCGATGTCCTCGCCGAGCAGGATCACCTTCTCGTCGGTCTCCATGGCGCACTCGAGGGCCGAAGTCATTGCGCCAGCGGCCTTCATCACTTGCCGTTCGCCGTCTTCTGAAACAAGGGTCATTGCTTTCCTCACAGGTGGTCGACGGCGAACACGTCGGTATAGAGTGCCTCGGTCGTTGGGAACGGGCTCGCCTGTGCGAAGTCGAATGCGTCCGAGACCGTCTCCGCGGCCGCATGTTCGATTGCCGACAGCTGATCGTCGGTGAATCCGTGATCGTCGTGGAGCCGAGTCCGGAAGTTCGGCGCCGGATCGCGCTTGGTAGCTGCCTCCAACTCGTCGGCGGGAACGTAGCTGAAGTCCGCGGTTCCCGTGTGTCCCGTGAGGCGGTACGTGACCGCTTCGACGAAGACCGGACCTCCACCGCGCCTGGCGGCGGCCACCGCGCGCCGCAGCGTGCGCAGCGTCGCCATGACGTCGAAACCGTCCACGCGGGTTGCGGCCATGCCGTAGGAGGCTGCGCGCGCGGTCAGGTCGACGTTGCCCGCGTACTCCGCGATGGGGGTGTGTTCGCCCCATTGGTTGTTCTGGCAGAGAAAGATCAGCGGCAGCGACCACAGGGCGGCAAGATTCATCGCCTCGTGAAACGCGCCGATCGAGGTAGCGCCATCGCCGAAGGTCACCACCACCACACGATCGCCGTCGTCGAGTTGGGCGCCCAGCGCCAATCCGGCAGCGATCGGCAATCCCGATCCGACGATTCCGGTCGTTGTCATGAAGCCGACCGAGCTGTCGTGCAGATGCATCCCACCGCCCTTGCCGTGGGATGTTCCGTCGACGCGCCCGTACAACTCGGCCACGATCGACCGCAACGAAACTCCCTTGGCGAGAGCGTCGCCGAGGTTCCGATACGTCGACACCAGTTGGTCGTCTGGGCGCAGTGCGGCGTTCAAGGCCGCGCATACGCCCTCAAGACCCCGCACCGGATAGAAGGCAGCCTGCAAGCGGCCGGCCTTCGCCTCCTCACGAGCCTTGTCATCGGCGAGGGTGGTCGTCAGCATCAGCGCATACATGCGTTCCAAGGCGGCACCGTCGGGAAGGTTCTGCGCTCCCAATTGTGCAGTGCCGGCATGAGTGGTCATGACTTGTTCTCCGATCGAATGCGATTCACCTCGTGGGTGGACGTCATATCCAACCCGCCGTCAGAGTGCCGTTGCTGCGACCCCGTGGTCCCAGATCGGTCAGCTCACCATCGTCGAGCGGTCTGATCACTCTCGGGACTTCGCCTGCGTAGAGCTCTTCACCTTGGATGCGGCCCGAGGCGTCGACGGGCCACAGCACGACGCACTTGTACTCGACGAGGTACCAGTGGTCCGCCAGAATCGGCTCGCCCGTGGGCAATTCGTCTTGTCGAAGGACCACCCCTGGATACGCGAAGACGAAATGGCCTTCAGTGACCACGCAGCGGCTGTCGGCGACCGCGCGGCTCACTCGGTAGGCCAGCCGGTTCTTTCCGCTCGCGACGAGGTTCTCGTAGTTCGCCCGCACTTCGTCGTAGCCTTGCGGTCCAACGCTGTTGGACGCTCCCCAGATGTGGTACACCGGTTCCGCGACGAGGGTGGCCATCAACCTGTCGAGATCGCCCGCGACCTCGGCGTCGATGTGCTCGGCGACCACCTGCAGGTTGCGTCGGATCACCGGGTCGCCTTCAGCGGCGATGGCCTGCGCGAGTGCGTTCTCGGCGGCGTCTGATGGCGCGCTCATAGCGAGCTCCGCAGTACCCGACCTGGATTCGCCTTGTCGAGCTCCAGGGACCAGATTTCACCGTTCTGGTCACCGACGACGAATTCTTCGATCGTCTCGGCAACCTGCTCTGGGCTCAACAACTGGTGTTGCAGGCGCGGCGCCAACCAGGGGGCCACGCCGTCCTCCCCGGTATCATTCAGCATGGGCGTCCGCACCACACCCGGCAGCACGGCGTTGACCCTTAGACCGGGGACCGCGGCGGCCGCCGCCGAGCGCGTGAACGCCACCACGCCCGCCTTGCTGGCCGCGTAGGCCGGATCCGGCGCGTGTGGGCGGATCGCGGCCGCCGAGGCAACGTTCACCACGACCATCCCCCGCTGGTCCGGTCGACGTGCCGCCAGCGTCGAGAACAGAACCGTGCCTGCAGTGTTGATCGCGACGACCGAGACCATCCGCCCAAGATCGCTTGCCGGCCAGGGCGAGCCGCCGGACACGATGCCCGCGGCGTTCACCACGCCGACGAGTTGAGCACCGTCGCCATCGAGTACGTCGAAGACGCCCGCGGCCGCCTTGGCGTCGCCGACGTCGACGTTCATACTGCGGTGACGTCCAGGGGTGAGTCGGTCCAGTACGGCAGCCATCGCGCCTTCGTTGCGATCAACGAGGACGATCGACGCGCCGCGTGCGGCAAGGACACATGCTGCGGCACTTCCGATCCCGCCACCTCCCCCGGTGACGATCACTGTCTTGCCTTGAATGTCCATCGTTCCTCCGTCTGCGCCGGCGTGGGCTGTTCGTCGATCCGGTCAGGCGAGCTCGGGCACCCATTGCTCGTAGAGTTCGTGAAAGTGCCGAATCTTGCTCTCCTGATAGGCGGCCAGGTTGACGGCGGCCCGTTGAGTGCTGTGCAGGCCACGCTGCACGGCCTCGAGATTGAATTCGTCCTGATCGAAGACGCGTGCCAAGGACCCCAGAACGTCGGTGGCGTCCCGCCACGCATCCTGGGCGCCCAGTCTGATCTCTGCCGCGGGCATTGGCCTTTCACCCGAATACGGCGCCAACAGCATGACCTCCATCAGAGCGCTTCGATGGTCGTCGCCGTTGGGGCGGAACCGATAGAAGATCTGGTTGTAGGCAGCCCACGGATGGGCGTTGGGAAAGATGTCGACGAAGTAACTGTCGACGAGTTCTGCCTCGCTGAGGCATTCGACCGAGTCGCCGAGATGGGGGCGTAGCGCCGCGGCCGCCGCGTCGGCCAGAGCGTGGCGCGCCCGACCGCCCTCCCCGAGCGCAAAGATGGCTGGGTCGTCTTGACGGACGTCCAGTGCCGAATCGAGCTGTTGCTGTTCGGTGGGATTCCAGGCGAGCAGCGGACTGGGCACGCCGCGCGGGCTCATCGCGCGGGCGACGTTGCCAAAGACGTCGTATTGACTGTTCGCGTCGCCGAAGCCCGGCAGCAGCTGCGGATGGGTGGTCACCACGTGATAGCTCTCCATGAAGGCTTCCTGCACAACCTTCCAGTTGGCGTTGATCACCTTGCTCACATGCGCTTTGGTGTAGCGCTGGTCCAACGGCCAGCGCGTGAAGAGTTCAGGAAGCACCCCGAGGTATTCAGCGAGGGGCTCACAGTCCGGATCCGGGTTGATGAATACAAATCCACCCCATTGGCCGACGTGGACCCGGGGAAGAGTCAAGGAGTGCGGTTCCAAGTGGGGGAAGTCCCATGCACTGGGGATTCGTCTCAGCTTGCCCTCCAGCGACCAACAGAAGCCATGGAAGGTGCATTGAATTTCCGATACCCGACCCGGCCCGTCTCGAAGTGCGCGGCCGCGGTGAAGGCACGCGTTCGGAAATGCACGGACGCCGTCGGGCCCGTCCGCCGCCCGCACGAGCAGGTAGGACTTGTCGGCTATGTCGTACACCGCGGCATCGCCGACGTCGGTCAGCTGCTCTGCGCGGCAGGCGATCTGCCACACGCGTGACCACAGGTACTCCTTCTCGAGCCGGTGCGCCTCGACGGACAGATACCGCGATACCGGAACTTCCACGGGTCCTGCGGACGACGATGACTGCCACCGATAGGTCGCCGGCGGCTCGCAGCGATCGGTGTCGAGGATGTCTTGATAGCTCATTCCCGTCGCGTGGTTGCCGCGTGTGGTCGTGCCCTTCGTCATCGCGATGTATCCACGGGAGCGGATTCCGGGACCGCAAATCGCCGGCTCCGCCCCGCCGGTCCCCCGGCGGCGGGGCCTCCACTGGCTATCCACCGACACATCTCCGGATCGGCGTACTGCAAGTCACCGGCGACAGGTCGACCGTCGCGATCGAAGTGTCCGCGGGTACCATCGCGATCAGTCACCAAGACCGGACCGACACCGTCGTCGGCCCATTCGTACGTCCACCCGGTGAAGGGGTGCGACAGCCGTCGCATCTAAACCGCTCCGATCAGTTGGTTGAGGCTCTTGGGATTTCGGTTGCGCTGGCGATGCGCCGGAGCCGTCCGCAAGGCCGCGCCCCACTAGGACTGCCGCAGAAGACCTTCCGAGGTGATCCGATCTGCGAAGCACTCCAACCATGTCCAACCGCCCACCACCTTGCGATCGTCCCCCTTGCGGCGTGTCGTGCCACCCTGCGCCCGGTAGCCACCCCAACGTGCATTGTTGAAGCCCGTGAACTTCTGCGTAGGATCCCCGGTGAAGGTCCACACTCCTTCGGAACCACAGTCGTAGTCGGCCCCCGTGACGTAGCCCTCGTCGTCGAGGGTGAAGTCGCCCCGAACGTCGGTGCACATCGCCAGCTGTTCATCGTTGTTCATCACCGCGGCGACCGACCAACTCTGCCTGCCGCGAGCGATGTGGCCCCACTCCACGGACCCGTCGTCGAACTTGTTGGCGAACACATTCCAGGACACCTGAACGTCGGTGTACCAACGGTATTCCTTCCACTCGACGCCGTGGCGGAAGTAGACGTGGTCGAAGAACACCGGGCCTTCGCAACGCTCGCCGAGGATGGTCCCCGTCAACCAGTACGGCTGGCTGGCATAGGCGAGGGGTTCGTCACGCATAGGGGCGAAGAACTGCACGCCGTAGGCCGGCCGAGCACCGGACAGATTCAGCGCGTCGCCCTCGGACCAGGTGAGGTTCTCGTCGGTAATGGTGAGGTCGATGGGTAGCTCGGCGCTGTCGTGGAGCATGCCCTTCGAGGCCCAATGCCGTTGTGTCGGTTCGAAGTTGCGCACCAGCTCACCCTTCGCGGTGTGGCCCGACTCCGGCGCGAGCTCCATCGTGCCCGACTTGTTGTTCAGGACGTAGTTCCCGCCGGACATCGGGCCGATGAACTTCCGCTCCAGGACGTAGGTCACGCCGGATTCGCTTGTCAATCCGCCGTAGAGATACTGAGACTGTAGCGACAATCCGCAATGGGGCTGATCCGGCATCAACAGCGCCAAATTCGGTTCGTAGCTGGCTGCCACGTTGCGGAAGTTGAAGTCTCCTAGGGTGGGCCGCTTTTCAGACATCGTCCTTCTCTCCTTTGTTGTGGGTTTAATTACAGTCGGTGGTCGAGCGCTCGGCTCGCTTGAAGGCCAGCGGTACCGTCAGCGGCCCACTGAGCACGAAGCTGGGCTTATAGGTCGGTGCCGCCGTCAACCACATCTCGTCCATGCGTTGGCACAGTTGACGCAGTGCAATCTCGGATTCGAGGCGTGACAACCTGGCGCCGATACAAAAGTGAAGTCCGTGACCGAAGGCCAAGTGTTGCTTCGATTCACGATCAACGCGAAAGTCGTCCGGGCACTCGAACCGCTCGGCATCCCGATTTCCGGAGCCGTACATCAGAATCGCGGTGGCGCCCTCGGGAATCAACTTGTCTGCAACGGTGACATCGCGGCGCACGATCCGGAACATGCCTTGCGCAGGCGAGGAGAGGCGAAGGAGTTCTTCCACGACCGCCCGCAACGCATTTCGGTCGTTGCGGATCGCGTTCCGAAGCTCCGGCTTGTCGCTCAACTCGATCGCCGCCGAGGCGAGCAGGGCCGTCGTGGTTTCGTTTCCAGCAACGAGCAGCTGATGCAGGATGCTCAACATTTCGGTCTCGTCGAGCGGACGCCGGTCGTCTAGGCCGTCGTCATCCGCGACTTCCGCGTTCAACAGGTCGGTCAGAAAGTCATCGCGCGGATGGGCCCGTCGATCCTCGAGTTCCGCAGCGAAGTAGCGTTGGAATTCCACCAGACCGCGCGCCGCGTCGAGCCGCGCGTCGTCGCCCGGATCCGCCCCGATCGCCGCCGTTGCGTGATCGGTCCACGCCTTGAAGTCCTGTTCGCGCTCGGCCGGCACGCCCAACGCGAATGCGATGACGCGGACCGGCAGAGGTACTGCGAACGCCGAGACGAACTCGACTTCGCCGGCGTCGATGAAGCCGTCGATCAAACCATTACAGATGCGTTCGATGTCGGCTGTCCAGGAGTCGATCCTTCTGGCACTGAATGCTCGCGTGGTGAGGCGACGAAACCTACTGTGCGCCGGGTCATCGCGCGTCAGCATCGTCGGTACCTGGGGGTAGCCGGTCGCTCGGATCGCTGCGAGTTCTCCTGATATCTCAGAGCTTCCCTGCCCCAGTGCGATACCCGGGCTGACGAATTCATTGCTGAACGTCTCGGTGTCCCGGGCTGCCGCGACGATGTCGTCGTATCGGGTGATGAGGAAGACATTCGTCCCCGACAACTGATGGACCGGTGACTGAATACGCATGTGCGCGTATGCCTCATCAGTGGTGTGGTTCACCGCTGCCGTGTACGGATCGAATGGGCAAGAGCCAGGGGCAGTGGCCTTGATCTCCGTCAACGATCTACCCACATTCCTTAGTAACTAGTCAGCGACTACAGTTACTCGAAGTCTGGCAGGGGATTGGCATGAACGCAAGGGGCAGTCTCGAGAACGGTGGACCGGACGGCCTCCCACACCGACCCCGTCCACATCACGTGGATCGCTTCGGTGTTCTCGATGTCGCAATTGACATCGACTGCGGCATCGGCATTGCGTGCTCGGATCAACGTCCACGTCCGGATCGCCCCGCCATGGCTGAACACTGCCGCCGTCCGACAACCCGAACTGCGGATTCGGGCCAGAGCGGCGTCGAACCGACCGAGAAACTCATGTCCGTCTTCTCCGCCGGGCATGCGAGATGACAACTCTCCGCCCACCCACGCACCCAAGACCCCCACGTAACAGTCGATGGCGGGCGGATCACCGCGCATCGCTAGCGATCCCGCGGAAATCTCACCAAAGCCCGAGTCGGTGGCGACTTCCAAATGGCGCGCCCGCGCAAGGGGTCCGGCCGTGTGCGCGGTCCTGACTTGGGTGGATGCGTAGATCGCGTCGATATCCTCACCAGCGAGCGAGTTGACCAATGCATCGGCTTGTCGGCTTCCCAACGGAGTTAGCCCGGGGCCTGGGACACCGGTGTCGATGATGCCGGCAACGTTCGATTCGGTTTCGGCGTGACGTATGAATATCAACCGCATTGAGGCACTCCAGTCTCCGACAGGCGAGCTTCGTACTTACTTTATTCAGTCACCATATACCCGCGGACTGCCGAGTAGGCGCGCGATGCGGTCACGAGACGCAACTGGTTGGAGCCATTGAACGCCCGATTCACGTTCGACGAAGTGATTGAGTTTGATCAGTGTCATGTGCATGTGGCGTCGTGGTAGTCGCGGGCGGCCAGAGGCCGGGTTCGATTTCTGCGCCCTCGGTCGGCATCGAACTTCGGTTCTGAGCACCGAGTCAATCGGTTTCGCGATGCCACACCAGGACGATGGATTGGATGGGTTGCCCGTTGAATTCGTCAAGGGGCACACCGAGTTTCAATTCTCCGTCGGCAGCGAATTCGACATGACGCACTTGGTCGGTGTCGACCATGGTCGGGTCCAAACACATGTCAAGGTGGTGGTGCACGATCTGAGATTGCTCGTCGACGGAGTACCGGCCTGAGTAGGCCATGTACGTCCGCGCCCACAACGCGGCGTCCGCTTCGGCGACCCGAGGCCACCTCGTACCCGCCTCGGGTAGTTCACGGTCGCCCTCCATGAGGTTCACCGCGACGAGCCCGGCGGGTGTGTAGACGATACGCCCCTGAACGCTACTTCCCATGGGATAGAAGGTATTTCCGTCGTCATGAGTCCCGATCACGGCGTCGAGTCTCCAGCCGCCCACAAGGCGTTCCATAAGCATTTCGATCATCGTCCCTCTCGTGTTAGACCTGAGTGGTCGCAGGTGCGGATTGCGCACCACGGACTAGTCGGCCCGGCATCGCGCCAGTGGCACTTCCTCGCCTGTGGGTCGCCACACCGTTGAGGAACGTCGCGACATACCCGTCTGCGCCTTGGACGATCCGCTTCCCCCCGGCGGGCAAATCGTGTTTCACCTCGGGCGCATGGAGGCGCAGGTGGGCGTAGTCGATGACGTTGATGTCGGCCTTGTAGCCCAGTGCGAGTTGGCCGCGGTCACACAAGCCGACCGCATTTGCAGTCGACGACGTCAGAGCTTGAACTGCCGCGGGCAGGCTCACCCTCGGACCGCGCTCCCGGTCGCGAGTCCAGTAAGCCAGCATCGTGGTGGTGTAGCTGGCGTCGCAAATCAGTCCCAGGTGCGCGCCGCCATCGCCGAGACCGAGGACGGTGTCGGGGTGGACGACCATCTCGTGTACGGCATCAAGGGAGCCTTCTGCGAAATTCTGGATGAAGTGGTGGATCAGGCGTCGGCCGTCCTCCTCCAGCAGAGCGTCATAGGCGAGCTCGGCCGGCGATACGTTTCGACCGGCAGCAAGCGCGGTCAGTGACTCCGAACGGTCGGGTTCGTAGCTGGGCGGATCACCGACGAAGTATCGCCTGTCCCACTTCTCAACGGGTTCCGAGTACTCAGGCGCGCCATACTCGGCGAGGATGCGTTCACGCACATCGGCTCGGCGAAGCTCGGCGATCCGGTCATCGAACGGAAGGTCGGCGATGACCTGATAGCTAGGGCATGCCATGAACGGGTTGAAACTGACATGGTGCCCAAGCAGCAAACCGCTTGCGCGACACAAGACTTGCGCCTTGATCGGATGCCCGGCGGCGGTGGACTCCTCGACGAGTCCCAGGATCTCGCGCCAGCCGTCGGGATCGTCGTGTTTCTGGTTGAGGGTGAACGACATGGGACGGCCCGTCTTCTCGACCAGACCCCGGAGCATGGCGAATTCACCGCGGACGTCTTGGAATAAGTCGAAGTCCGACAAGGCTTGGAAGACACCGGATCCCTCAACGCTCATCGCCGCGAGGATCCCCTCCAACTCATCCCGGTGCGCGCGCACGGTGGGGATGGATTCGCCTCGGGTGCTCTTGTGCTGCAATGCTCGTGAGGTTCCGAAGCCGATCGCGCCAGCTTGGATGGCTTCCCGGGTGAGTTCCGCCATCTTCGTGATGTCGTCCTCGGTTGCTTGCTCGCGATCGATGGCACGTTGGCCCATCACGTATACGCGTAGTGCCGAGTGCGGCAACATCGCGGCGATGTCGACGTCGTGCGGTCGCGAGTCGACGACGTCGAGGTAATTCGGGAACGTCTCCCAATTCCATGACAGTGCCTCGGCCATGACCACTTCCGGAATGTCTTCGACTCCAGCCATGAGTTCGACCAGGGCGACCTGGTCAGCAG
Organism: Mycobacterium sp. AZCC_0083; assembly: GCF_014202335.1. Lineage (GTDB taxonomy): Bacteria > Actinomycetota > Actinomycetes > Mycobacteriales > Mycobacteriaceae > Mycobacterium. Next base: position 364,381 of record NZ_JACHGP010000007.1, read on the forward strand.
GCCGACACGGCGCGAAGCCGACACCGCAGTTACCCGTGACTACCGTCGTGACGCCGTGGTTCGAAGACGGCGCGAGGGTGTTCTCCCAGGTGACCTGCCCGTCGTAGTGGGTGTGGATGTCGACGAAACCGGGTGTGACGAGTAGGTCGGTGGCGTCGAATTCCTCCCTACCCTCGGCCAGGTCCGCGCCGATGTCGGCGATCAGCCCGTCCTTCACAGCAAGGTCGGCCACGAACGGTACGCCGCCGCGTCCATCGACGATCAGTCCATTGCGGAGCACGAGGTCGTGGGTCGTCGTCGCCGTCGTCATCTGAAGAGGTCCTGCTTTCCATCGGTCGAGAACTGCGTTCGCCGGCCAGTCGGTCGGTGGGCTGGCTTGGTCGAGTTTTGATTGTCTGGTTATCCGTACAGCCTGTCAACCCAAAGGTGCGTGCGCTGAACGAGTACCGGTGTTGCACCCCTGTTGCGGCGGATGTAACGTACGCCACAGTACTTGTCTGGTTATCCGTACAGTAAGTCAGTCCAGCGAAAGGCAGTCGTGCAACCAAGCACCCTCTACGAAAAGATCTGGGACTCCCACGTTGTCGAACGTCTCGATGACGGCACGTGCGTGCTCTACGTCGATCGAGAGCTGCTTTACGAAGGCTCGCTGCCGGCTTTCGTTGAATTACGACGAGCCGATCGGACGGTGCGCCGACCCGCTTCAGCCTTGGCAGTTGCCGATCACTTCGTGGGGACGCGTACCGACAGACCTCAGTTGCCGGCCGTTACGGAGTTCATCGACGGTCTCCGAGAACAAACATCTCACTTCGACATCGAGTACCTCGATCTCGATGATCCCCGCCGGGGCATCGTTCACGTGGTCGGACCCGAACAAGGCTTCACCCAGCCTGGTTTGGTGATGGTCTGCCCGGATAGCCACACGGCCAGCCACGGCGCGCTGGGTGCATTGGCCTTCGGCGTGGGCGCGTCGCAGCTCGAGCACGTACTGGCTACGCAGACCATCCTCCAGAGCCCTGCGCAGACGATGAACGTGGCGTTGCGAGGCACCGTCGCACCACCGGTCGCGGCAAAGGACGTGATTCTCGCGGCGATCGGCCGACTGGGCGCGGATGGCGCGGTCGGACATGCCGTCGAATTCACCGGGCCGATCGTCGACGCGCTGTCGATTCCCGGCCGACTCACCCTGTGCAACATGGCTGTCGAAGCCGGAGCCCGCTACGCACTGATCGCGCCGGATCAAGTCACCATCGATTGGCTGCGCAATCGCCCCCGTTCGCCCGTGGGCAAGGACTGGGACGACGCGGTCGCGTTCTGGGCCACCTTGCGCTCGGACGCCGATGCGGTATACAGCCGCGTCGTCGACCTGGATCTCGGGACGTTGGCGCCGCAGGTCACCTGGGGAACCTCGCCGGATCAAGTGGCAAACGTCGGCGATCGCGTACCCGAACCGTCCAGCGCCGGGTCCATGGAAAGGGCTCGAGCGTGGGAACGGGCACTCGAATACATGGGACTGCAACCTGGCACGCCGATGACGGACATAGCCATACAACGCGTCTTCATCGGGTCGTGTACCAATTCCCGCCTCGAGGATCTGCGTGCGGCGGCCGAGGTGGCGCGCGGTCACCGAGTTGCCGAGGGGGTAAACGCGATCGTGGTGCCCGGTTCGGGCCTGGTGAAGCAGGCCGCCGAGGAGGAAGGACTGGATCGCGTGTTCATCGAGGCTGGCTTCGAATGGCGATCCGCCGGATGCTCGATGTGCTTTGGCAATTCGAATGACATCGTGGGTCCGGGCGAGCGGTGCGCTTCCACGTCGAACCGGAACTTCGAGCACCGCCAAGGACCCCATGCACGGACCCACCTGCTGAGCCCGGCGATGGCCGGCGCTGCAGCGATCGCCGGTCACGTCGTCGACGTCCGCGACGTGGTCTGAGGCGGGAACCATGCAACCGTTCAACACCCTCACGGCGATCGCGATCCCGTTGACTTGGCCCGACGTCAACACCGACGACATCTTTCCGGCGACGGGCGTCAACTCCTCGACGATGGATCCGTCGGCTCTGACAGACCGCACCCAGATGGGCCGCAACGCCTTCGCCGGATACCGCTATCGTTCCGACGGCAGCCCGAATCCCAACTTCATCATGAACCAGCGTCCCTACGTAGACGGCGAAGTACTCATCGCCGGCCGCAATTTCGGATGCGGTTCATCAAGGGAAATGGCGGTCTGGGCGCTCGCCCAGATCGGCGTGCGATGCATCATTGCTCCCTCCTTCGGCGACATCTTCCACGGCAACGCCATTGCGAACGGAATGCTGCCGGTGGTCTTGGCCCCCGACGAAGTCGAAACCTTGGCACTGCTGGCTTGCAACGAACCCCTCGACAGGCTCACGGTGAATCTCGAAGCACAGACCATCAGCACTCTGCACGGGATGCGGTTTGGCTTTTCGATCGGGGCATACCACCGTCACATGCTGCTCAACGGCCTCGACGAGATCGCCGCGACGTTGGAGCGGATGAGCTCCATCACCGCATTTGAGACCGCCTACCACCAGGAGCGCTCGTGGATACTGGAAAAGAACCGATGATGACCATCCGCCGCGACGCGGGTGTACCTCTGCATCATCAGATCTCCGTTGTACTGCGCAGCGCGATCGCCTCCGGCCGCTACAGTCCGGGGGCTTACCTGCCGGGCGAGAACTCGCTCATGGAGATGTACCACGTGTCGCGCGCAACGGTGCGCCGCGCCCTGGAAACTCTCGAAGACGACGGGCTAATCGACCGCTTGCCCGGCAAGGGAACTCGGGTACTCGACGTGGCATTCAACGTGCCCATCGCCGAGCACCTGCCAGCCATCGAGCGAGCGAGTCTCGACACGACGGTGGAAGTCCTTGAGTGGGGGCCGGTGCCGGCGCCACGCGAGGCTGCATGCGCGCTGGCGATACCGATAGGCGTCCCATGTCTGAAGCTGGTGCGACTTCGTAGTCAGGAGGACACACCATTGCGCCATCTCACCAGTTACCTTCCGGCCGACATCGGCGACCTGCTCGACCGCGAACGACTCGCCCGCTGCACGCTGCCCACCGCGCTGCAAGAAATTGGTTACCCGGTCGTACGGGCGGAAGACGAAGTCGGTGCTGCGCTGGCAGATCCAATGTTGGCGGCCGCCTTGAAAGTCAAGGTTGGCGACCCTTTGCTCGAGGTGACGCGCACCATGTACGACCCGCAGCGACGCCCGCTGACATTTCAATGGAGTCTCATTCCGCCAAGTAGGTACCGATTGCGCCTCTTGATCCACGGGAGCCACCACCGTCCCGTGACTTCGCTCGCCGACTATGGCGCATTTGCTCCAGCAGACGAACCATTTGCTTCATCGAACCAGGACGGAGTTAGCAATGATGACTGAAGGCTCATCGACGAATCACGTTGCACTGGAAGGACCTTGGGATGTGGTCGTCGTCGGCCATGGAGCGGCCGGGCTTACCGCGGCGCTCGCTTACCTGGAAAATGTTGCGCTGCAATCGAACCCGCGGATTGCAGTGCTGGATCGGGCGAACGTCGAAGGACGCGGCGGATCGACGGCGTGGACGACGGCCAATCTGCGGCTTGACGACGATCAGGCGCTGGATCCGGGTTGGGCGGACGTGGTGCGGGAAACCTCAGGCCACCTAGTCAACGACGCTTACATCGAAGCGTTCTACGAGAACGCCGTCGATACGCTGAACTGGCTGCGCCGGCACGGCATCAAGTTCCTCAAGGTCCCGGCGCCAATTCCGCTGTCCTTCACCAAGACGCTCTGCCTCCCGGCGGGCGGCGGCCGTGCGATCGTCGACACGCTGGCCCTGGCCATCGCAGACCGTGGCGCGTCGATCTTCTACGAGACGACGGCGACCCGACTGGTCATGGATGCATCTGGCGCGGTCGCGGGTGTCGTCGTCCGTGACAGCGAGGGAGCCCAACGAGTCCTGACGGCCCCCGCCGTTGTGCTGGCGAGTGGAGGATTCGAGGCGAATCCCGAGATGCTCGCTCGCTACATTCCGAACGCGCACAGCTTGAAGTTGGTGTCCCCCGGCACGCAGGCCAACAAGGGCGAAGGCATTCGCATGGCCATCGAGGTGGGTGCCGACACGTCGGGACAGTTCGACCGCACCCACATGGAACCCGTCGATCCGCGGTCCTCCAACCTAGAAGCGTTGGTCAGCTCGTGGCTGTTCGGAATCCTGGTGAACCAAGAGGGCGAGCGCTTCATGGACGAGGCCGAACGATCCTATGACCTGCAGTTCGACGTGGTCGCAAATCGAATATTCGCCGAGCAGAACGGGCGCGCATACTCCATTATCGACGCTGGCGTCCGCGCCCGCGTCACAATGTTCGACGCCCTCAACCTTAGTGAACACCAACCGATCCGCGCAGATTCACCAGAAGGGCTGGCCGAGAAGCTCGGGATACCGGGTGAGGCCCTGCGCCGCACCATCGACGACTACAACGCGGCGTGCACAGACGCCAAGTTCGACGCGACCAGGTTCGACGCCAAGGCCACCGTCGGTCTGCAACCACCCAAGTCTCATTGGGCCGAACCGCTCGTGACTCCACCGTTCGAGGCGATGCCGGTAGAGCCACATCTGTGTTTCACCTTCGGCGGTCTGCGAGTCGATGGCCAGAGCCGTGTCATCGGTGTGGACGGTCGGCCGATCATGGGGCTGTATGCGGCCGGCGAGATCACCGGCGTGTTCTACGATCTATATCCCTCCGGCACATCGGTACTGAGGTCGCTGACCTTTGGGCGGATCGCAGGTTGCGAAGTGGCCCGCGCTAGGGTGACCGCCACAGCGGGAGGAGACGCAGACAGCGTCGTCCCGCCGGTTCAGAACAGCCGCTTGATCCCGGAAGCGAGCGCGTTGTGACCACGACGACCGCACCAGCGCAAACCGGTCGCTTCCCTGCCGATTACGACCGCGATTATCAGATGATCGTCGGCTCTGAACGGTCCGAGGGGACCCTCGGTGCGACCTTTGCCTGTGTTGATCCGTACGAGAATCGCGAATGGGGCAGGGTCCCGGAAGCCGGTCCACGCGACGTCGACCACGCGGTGCGTGCGGCCCGGGTAGCCTTCGACCGCGGCTGGGCCACCGCGCCCCCCTTGCAGCGCGCAACGTTGCTTCGTGCGCTCGCTGATCTCATTCTCGAGCACGCCGACGAACTGGTGAAGCTGCAGATCGCCGAGAACGGCAAGTCGATCAACGAGATGGCGATGGGTACGCGCTTCTTGGCCCACCAGGCCGAGTATGTTGCCGGACTTGACGAAAACGTCTCTGGTCGCACCATGACCACCAGCATCCCGAACGTCACGACTTACACCATGCGCGAACCCGTGGGAGTAGTCGCGGCGATCACGCCGTGGAACTCACCGCTCGGATTGCTCGCCTGGAAGTTACTTCCCGCTCTGGCGGTCGGCTGCACCGTGGTGATCAAACCCTCGGAGGTAACGCCGGTCTCGACGATCCGGCTCGCTGAGCTCTGTCTGGAAGCGGGGTTCCCACCCGGAGTAGTCAACGTCGTCACCGGGGGCATCGAAACCGGCTCCGCGCTCGTCGCGCATCCGGATGTCGACCTCATCGCCTTCACCGGCTCGGGCATGGGCGGCAAGGCCATCATGCGCGCCGCGGCCGAGCGCATCGCGCGCGTGACGTTGGAACTCGGCGGCAAGTCGCCGAACGTCGTGTTCGCCGACGCTGACATCGACAACGCGATACACGGAGCGATGGGCGGTATCTTTGCTGCGGCCGGCCAGTCATGCATGGCCGGATCACGAATTCTGGTACAGGACAGTGTCTATGACGAGTTTGCCGATGGCCTGAAAGAGGCTGCGGGCCAACTGAAGTACGGGGACCCGTTGGACCCGCGAGTGGACGTCGGTCCCGTCGCATGTCAGCGGCAGCTGAACAAGGTCCTCGAGTACGTCGAGATAGGGAAGTCGGAAGGCGCCACACTGCTTGCCGGGGGCACGCGCATCACCTCGACTCCCGAATTGGAGCGCGGCCTGTTCGTGCCTGCCACCATCTTCACCGATGTCGACAACGCGTCGCGGCTCGCCCAGGAAGAAATCTTCGGCCCCGTGGCCAGTCTGGTGCGGTTCTCCGACGAGGATGACGCGGTGCGGATGGCCAACGACACGGATTTCGGGCTGGCCGCCGCCGTCTGGACGCAAGACGTCGGGCGGGCGCACCGCATGATCAAGCGACTGCGCGCCGGGACGGTGTGGGTCAACACCTATCGGATCGGGCATTACGCCATGCCGTTCGGTGGCTACAAGCAGTCCGGTGTCGGAAAGGAGATGGGCGCCGACGCGCTGCTGCCCTTCACCGAGGAAAAGGCGGTGTGGATCGACGAGGGCAACCGTCAACTCTTTGGTCGACATTGATTCGTCTCCGCGCCCTATCGCGAAGCCAGGTCTACGCCCGACGCGGCTGGCGCGGCCCGATCGACGACGAAGACGCCCGCCAGGCCGAGTACCTGCATCCTCGGGGGTGAGGTTTGGCCAGCCTAGACCGGCAGCAACTGGTCGATCACCGTGGCGAGCTGCTTGGCCGACCGGCACTCGTGCATGGTGATGACGTCCTCGTAGCGCGGTACCGCAGAGTCGCCGCTCCCCCACAGGTGTTTGGGTTCGGGGTTGAGCCAGTGCGCGTGCCTGCTGGCGTTCACCATGTGCGCGAGCAGGTCGGTCTCGGGGTTGCGGTAGTTGTTGCGTCCGTCGCCGAGCACCAGCAGCGAGCTGCGCGGCGACAGCACGTTGGGGAAGTCGTTCAAGAACGACACGAAGGCGTGGCCGTAATCGGAGTGCCCGTCACGGGTGTACACACCCGCCTCGCGAGTGATGCGCTGGACCGCGACGGCGAGGTCGGCATCGGGGCCGAAGAGGTCGGTGACTTCGTCGGTGGTGTCGATGAAGGCAAAGACGCGAACTCTCGAGAACTGCTGCCGGAGTGCGCTGACCAACATCAGGGTGAAGTGGCTGAACCCCGCGACCGACCCCGACACGTCGCACAGCACCACCAGCTCGGGGCGGGCCGGGTGCGGCTTCTTGAGCACCACGTCGATGGGCACGCCGCCGGTGGACATGGACTTGCGCAGCGTCTTGCGCAGATCGATCTCACCGCGACGCGACCGGCGCCGCCGCGCCGCCAGCCGGGTGGCCAACGTGCGCGCAAGCGGTGCCACCACCCGGCGCATCTGGCGCAGCTGCTCACCGGAGGCGCGCAGGAACTCGACGTTCTCGGCGAGCTGCGGGATGCCGTACATCTGAACGTGGTCGCGGCCCAGTTGCTCGGCGGTGCGACGCTTGGTCTCCGACTCCACCATCTTGCGCAGTTGCGAGATCCGCTTTGCGGCAATGGCCTTGGCGATCTGCTCCTGTGTGGGCGTCGGGTCGTCGCCGTACCCTGCGAGCAGTCCGGCCAGCAGCCTGCCCTCGAGCTCGTCGAGTGCCATCGCCTTGAGCGCCTGGTACGACGAGTACGACGGTCCGCGGCTGGAGCTGTAGCGGCCGAATGACTCGACGATCTGCGCGATCATCGCCGCCAGGCGGTCGTCCATGTTCTCGAGCTCCGGGTTGTCCGACAGCATCGCGATGAGCGCGTCGCGCATGGCCTCGATGTCCTGCGGCGGCAGCCCTTCGGGATGCTCGTCACCGTCGGTTTCCTCGTCGTCGAGCACGGTGCGGTCACCGAGCGCCGCGGGGAACCACAGGTCGAACATCGCGTCGTAGGTGTCACGGTGTTCGGCGCGCCGCAACACGGCACAGGCCAGCCCCTCGCGCACCACCTCGCGGTCGCCGAGCCCGAGCACGGCCATCACCCGGCCTGCGTCGACGGTCTCCGAAGGGCCGACCGCGATGCCCACCGAGCGCAGCGCTTCGACGAACTCCACCAGGTGCCCGGGAAGTCCGTGTGGCGCAAGCGGTTGCGGCGGGGTGGTGCGTCGGACGGCCATCAGTCGAACTCCTTAGTTCAGGCTTCGATTCAATTCAGGCGTAGCTCGCCAGACGCGCGCTTCTGATCTGACTGATGCTTGAGCACGACGCCGAGGGTGGCGGCGATCACCTCGTCGTCAATGGTGTCGAGTCCCAGCGCCAGAATCGTGCGGCCCCAGTCGATGGTCTCGGCGACCGACGGCACCTTCTTGAGCTGCATGCCCCGCAGCACCCCGACGATGCGCACCAACTCCTCCGCCAGCCGCTCCGGGAGTTCCGGCACACGTGACAGCAGGATGCGCCGCTCGAGTTCGGCGTCGGGGAAGTCGATGTGCAGGAACAGGCAACGGCGTTTGAGCGCCTCGGAGAGCTCGCGCGTCGCATTGGAGGTCAGCAGCACGAACGGCTTGCGGGTCGCGGTGATGGTGCCGAGTTCGGGCACTGTGACGGCGAAGTCGGACAGCACCTCGAGCAGCAGGCCCTCGATCTCGATGTCGGCCTTGTCGGTCTCGTCGATCAGCAGCACGGTGGGTTCGGTACGCCGGATGGCGGTCAGCAGCGGGCGCGACAGCAGGAACTCCTCGCTGAACACGTCCATCTTGGTCTGATCCCAGTCGCCCGACCCGGCCTGGATGCGCAAGATCTGCTTGGCGTGATTCCACTCGTAGAGTGCGCGGGCCTCGTCGACGCCCTCGTAGCACTGCAACCGGACAAGCTCGGAGCCGGTGGTCTGCGCGACGGCGCGGGCCAGCTCGGTCTTGCCGACGCCGGCGGGACCCTCGACGAGCAGCGGCTTGTCCAGCCGGTCGGCGAGAAAGACTGCGGTGGCCGTGGCTCTGTCGGGCAGGTATCCGGTCTCGGCGAGCCGCGTTGCGACATCCTCGATGTCGGTGAACAGCGGTATCGGGCGGGCGGGAACGCTCACTCGTGTACTTCTCCTCGTTAGGCTGGCCGGGTGTGGCCGTCGCCCCACACGATCCACTTGGTTGACGTCAATTCTGGCAGCCCCATCGGGCCGCGGGCGTGCAGCTTCTGGGTGGAGATGCCGATCTCGGCCCCGAACCCGAACTGCTCGCCGTCGGTGAACGCGGTCGACGCGTTCACCATCACCGCGGCCGCATCCACTTCCTCGGTGAAGCGTTGCGCGGCAGCAAGATTGGTGGTCACGATGGCCTCGGTGTGGCCGGTGCCGTACTCGTTGACGTGGGCGATCGCGGCGTCGATGCCGTCGACCACCGCGACCGCGATGTCCATCGAGAGGAACTCGGCCCGCAGTTCGTCCTCGCTGGGATCGAGATGCACCGTCACGCCTGCATCCTGGAGCGCGCCGACCAGGCGTGGCACGGCCAGGTCGGCGATGGCGGCGTCGATCAACAGCGATTCGGCGGCGTTGCACACGCTTGGCCGCCGCGTCTTGGAGTTCAACAGGATGCGTTCGGCGACATCGAGATCGGCCGCCGAGTGCACGTAGACGTGACAATTGCCGACGCCCGTCTCGATGGTCGGCACCGTCGCGTCGCGCACCACCGCGTCGATCAGGCCGGCTCCCCCGCGCGGGATGACGACGTCGACGAGGCCGCGGGCCTGGATCAGGTGGGTGACGGTGGTGCGGTCGTCGCTGGGCAGCAGTTGCACGGCGTCGGGGGTGAGGCCCTCCTCGACGAGCGCGGCGCGCAACGCGGTCACCAGCGCGGCGTTGGAGCGCGCGGCCGACGAACTGCCGCGCAACAGCACGGCGTTGCCGGACTTCAGCGTCAGACCGAAGGCGTCGACCGTCACGTTGGGCCTGCCCTCGTACACCATGCCGATCACGCCGAGCGGAACGCGCTGCTGGCGCAGTTGCAGGCCGTTGGGCAGCGTGCTGCCGCGTAGCACCTCGCCAATCGGGTCGGCCAGGCCGGCGACTTGTCGCAGCCCTGCGGCGATGCCGTCGACCCGTTGCGGGTTGAGGGCGAGCCGGTCGAGGATGGCCTCTGGCGTGCCGGATGCCCTGGCGATGTCGAGGTCTTCGGCGTTGGCGGCCAGGATCTCGTGCACGTGGGCGAGCACGAGGTCGGCGGCTGCGTGCAGCGCCCGGTCCTTCGTCGCGGTGTTCAATTTGCCCAGCGCGCGGGCGGCGACGCGCGCCCGTCGGGCGGCGTCGTGAACCTGTTGACGCAGACCGTCCTGCGCTGGTGCCTGCACGCTCATTAGTGCAGCTTATCGAGCGAATCCGGCCGCCGCCCGTTCGGGCTACGGTAGGGCGCGTGACAACGGTGTGCGTGGTGGGCAGCATCAACCTCGACCAGTCGTTCAGCGTGGCTTCGCTCCCGCGGCCCGGCGAGACGGTGCTGGCATCGTCGTCGTCGGCCGCACCCGGCGGCAAGGGCGGCAACCAGGCCGTCGCGGCCGCAAGGGCAGGTGCGTCGGTCGACATCGTCGCCGCCCTCGGCGACGATCCGGCGGCGGCCGTTCTGCGCGCACACCTGCGCGACAACGGGGTGGGCCTCGAGGGCGTGGTCACGGTGCCTGGCCCCAGTGGAGCGGCGGCGATCGTGGTGGATGCCCATGCGGAGAACATCATCGTCGTCGCACCCGGCGCCAACGCCCATCTGAGTATGGCGTCGGCCGAAGCCCGGTCCGTAGTGGCGGCGGCCGACGTGGTGCTGCTGCAGTTGGAGATTCCGATCGAGACGGCGTTGGCGGCCGCGCGGCTGGGGCGTGACGGCGGCGCGCTGGTCGTGGTCAACGCGTCACCGGCCGGTGCGCCACCCGAGGCTCTCGAGGCGCTCGCCGGGGTGGTCGACGTCGTGGTGCTCAACGACGATGAATCACGGCAATGGCATTGGCCGGTCCCTCATCTGGTGATCACGCGGGGCGCCGACGGCGCGACGCACGTCGGTCCCGATGGCAGCCGCGACATCGCCGCACCCGCAGTCGAGGCGGTCGACACCACCGGCGCTGGCGACGTCTTCGCCGGAGTGCTCGCCGCGGGGTGGCTCGCCGGTCCGGCCGACGCGCTGCGCCGCGCCTGTGCGGCAGGCGCTCTGGCGACGCTGATGCCGGGGGCGGGTGACTGCGCTCCGTCGGCCGAGGCCATCGACGACGTTCTGAGATACGGGTAGCCGAGCGCGGTCAGGCCGTAGGCCGACGCACGTCATGGGCGATCGCCATGCCTGCACCCGACGCGAGATCGCCGGGCGTCTGGTTGAATACCACCCGACTTCGGTTCGGCGACAACACCATCGACAAGAAGTGATGCGGCTCCCCGGCGGCGAATACGACCCGGTTCACCCGAATCAACGGCGAACCGATCGTCGTGTCGAGTAGGGCCGCGGTACGCGGACCCGCAACCTCGGCCGTCAGCTCGTGCTCGAGGCGCTCCAGGTTCACGCCCGCGTTGGCCAGCAGCCGGTAGAGGGGCAAGGTCGCCAACGCCTCCTGGGTGACCGTGTCGGCGAGCTCGTCGGGCAGCCAGGCTTCGGTGATCATCAGCGGCTCGCCCGTTCTGCGCTCGCGTCGCAGCCTAAGCACGAACAGTCCGCGCTCGCGTGGAGCCAATCTCTGGAAGACGGGACGGGGCAGGGCGCGCATGCCGAACTCGACGACGTCGACCTCGGTCTCGAACTCGACCTGCCGCAGTTCGTCCATGTACGAGCCGCTGGCTTCGGGTGGGCGCAGCGGTGACTGTTCTGTCACGAACGAGCCGATGCCGTGACGGCGCTCGATGAACCCGGCCTCTGCCAGGTCGGCAAGCGCACGACGGACGGTGATGCGTGAGACGCCGAACTGGTCGCACAAGGACTGCTCGGTGGGGAGTGCATCGCCCGCACCCAGCGCCCCGCGACCGATCTCGTCGTGCAACACCAGGAAGAGCTGACGATGCAACGGCACGCCCGCACCGACGTTGACCAGATCGACGCCCTGCTTTCCGTCCGGCACGTCAGTCTTCCCCCGTCGCTTCGCTCGCCCCCATGACCTTTCCACATTCCCGCTTGTCGGATGCCGTTTAAGTTGTTATAACTATATAACAACTTCGTGGAAGGGTGTCGCGAATGGCAAACGATGCGGCCACGGATCCGCACGGACCGACGGGCAGGCTGGCGCACTGGGTCGCCGACCTCCGATACGCCGACGTCCCGCCGACTGTTGTCGACAGGGCCAAGTACCTGCTTCTCGACGGGCTCGGATGCGCCCTGATCGGCGCCGGGTTGCCGTGGTCACGGGTGGCGACGGATGCCGTGCTCGCGCTCGAGGGCGACGGAGACGCCGTCGTCGTCGGCACCGGCGAGACGACCAGCGCACCCGCATCGGCAGTACTGAACGGCACGTTCATCCAGGGCTTCGAACTCGATGACTTCCACCCACTGGCTCCCCTGCACAGTTGCTCGCTGCTGATCCCGGCGCTGCTGTCGACCGCGTCGGCCCGATCCGCACCGACCACCGGCGCAGAGCTTCTGCTCGCAGCGATCGCCGGCTTCGAAGTAGGCCCTCGGGTCGGCTACACGCTGCACGGCGCTCAGATGCTGGACCGGGGTTGGCATTCCGGGCCGGTGTTCGGCACGCACAGTGCGGCGATGGCCTCCGGGAAGCTGCGCGGCCTACCGCCGTCTCAGCTGGAGGACGCCCTCGGCCTGGCAGGGACGCAGTCGTCCGGGCTTATGGCCGCCCAGTTCGAGGCCATGAGCAAGCGCATGCACCACGGCTTCGCGGCCCGCAACGGTTTCTACGCCGCCGGTCTGGCCGCCGCCGGATACACCGGCATCAAGCGGGTCTTCGAACGCGAGTACGGCGGATTCCTCAGCGTCTTCGGCGAGGGCCACGCCCCCGACGCCACGTTGTTGACCGCCGGTCTCGGCGACCGCTGGGAGACCTCGATCATCATGGTGAAGTCCTACGCCGCGATGGGCGGGTTGCACGGCGCCATAGACGGTGCGCGCGGCCTCCGAAAATCGATCGACCCCGCCGACATCTCGCGGGTCGACATCACGGTCGGCGAAACCGTCTACAAGCACGGGTGGTGGAAGCCCGAACGCCCACTGACGCCGATCGGCGCGCAGATGAACATCGGTTACGCCACGGCCGTCGCGCTACTCGACGGCAACGTCATGCCCGAGCAGTTCACGCCGACGCGGCTCGACGCCGACGACGTCTGGGCGATGATCGACGCCACCGACGTGCACCTCGACGAATCACTTGCCGACGCACCCGTGACGGAGAAGTTTCGTACCGACGTCGCGGTCACCATGTCCGACGGCACCGTGCACCACACCAGGGTCGACCAACCCCACGGTGCGCCAACCGATCCCGTCACCAACGACGAGCTCGTCGCCAAGTTCCACGCACTCGCCGACCGGGTGACCAGCCGCGGGCGCGCGGAGGCGATCGAACGGGCGGTGACCGGGCTCGAGGACCTCGACGACGTCGGCGAGCTCATCGACCTGCTTGCGGACCCCGTCGCCGGCGCACTGGACTGAGAGGACCGACATGCCAACATCTTCCGCACGCAAGGCCCTACGCGGACTCCTCGAGCGCGGCGAGCTGATCGTCGCGCCCGGCGTCTTCGACGGCATCTCCGCACAGCTCGCCAAGCGCACCGGGCATACCGCGGCCTACCTGACCGGCGCAGGGGTCGCGGCATCCGGTTTCGGCCTACCGGACATCGGGCTGGTCACCGCCAGCGAGATGGCCGAGCGGGCGCGGATGCTCGTCGACGTCCTCGGCGAGGTGCCACTGATCGCCGACGCCGACACCGGTTACGGAGCCCCGCTGAACGTTGTGCGCACCGTCCGCCAGTACGACGCCGCAGGCGTCGCCGCAATCCAATTGGAGGACCAGGCATACCCGAAACGCTGCGGCCACCTTCCGGACAAGCACGTCGTCGACGCCGAAGTGTTCGAGCAGACGCTGGCCGCCGCACTCGACGCCCGCTCCGACGACGATCTGCTGATCGTCGCAAGAACCGACGCGCGCGCCCCACTCGGACTGGACGCCGCCATCGAGCGGGCCAACCGCTACGCCGCCGCGGGAGCAGACGTCATCTTCGTGGAGGCACCGCAGGGCACCGACGAGATCGAGCGCATCGCCCGCGAAGTCGACGCACCCCTGCTGATCAACCTGGTGGTGGGCGGGATGACGCCGATCGAGTCGGCGGCGAGGCTGCAGGAGTTGGGCTACGCCGTCGCCATTCACCCCGGTGACCCCCTCGGCCGAGCGACGTTCGCGATGCTCGAAGGCCTCTGCGCGCTCAACGGCACCGACGTGGCCGACTTCCTGCCCACCAAGCCCGCCGACTTCTTCAACCTGATCGGCATGGCCGAGTGGTTCGCACTCGACACCAAACTCGCAGCCACCCGAGACCGACAAGGGGACCACTCATGGGCATGACCATCATCGAGAAGATCTTCGCCCGCAAGGCGGGCCTGGATTCGGTCGGGCCGGGTGACACCGTCGTCGTCGACGTCGACATGACCGTGCTGATCGATCTGCAGTTCGCCACGATGTGGCTGCGGCCCCTCAAGATTCACGACCCGGACAAGCTGGCCATCGTGATGGACCACGCCGTGCCCGCCCCGACGCTGAAGGATGCGGAGGGCGGCCCACGGGCCCGCAAGTTCGCCGCCGAGTTCGGCATCGAACGCTTCTACGACGTCGGCAGGCACGGCATCTGTCACCAGGTGATCGCCGAGAACGGGCTGGCCCGTCCCGGAGAAGTGCTGGCGTGCACCGACTCTCACACCTGCGCGGGCGGCGCCTACAACACCGCCGCCCGTGGGTTGGGCCCCGCCGAGGTGTACTCCATCATGTGTACCGGAAGCACCTGGTTCCAGGTCGCACCGACGGTCCGCTACGAACTCGAAGGCGTCAAGCCCGACTCGGTCAGTGGCAAGGACGTCTTCCTGCACATCGCCAACGAATACGGCGACGCGGCCAACCTGAACCTGGAGTACGGCGGACCCGGCCTCTCCAGCGTGCCGATGCACGACCGGCGCACCATCGCCACCCAGGGTGCCGAGGTGTCGGCCGACTTCAGCACGTTCGAGCCCGACGAGGTGCTCAGCGCGTTCCTCGACGAAGGTGGCGTCACCGGATACCGCTCGGCCTCGGCGGATTCCGACGCGACCTACGTCGACGTCCGGCATGTCGACCTGGCTGCCCTCGAGCCCTACGTCGCCAAACCCGGCACCGTCAGCCACAACGGTGTGCCGGTCTCCCGACTCGGAAGACAGAGGGTCGATCAGGCGTTCATCGGATCCTGCGCCAACGGCCAGCTCGAGGATCTCGAGATCGCGGCAAACGTGTTGCGCGGCAAGTCGGTAGCACCCGGCGTGCGATTACTCGTCACGCCGGCATCACAAGCGGTGTACCGGGAGGCGATGCGCCTTGGCTACCTACAGGACATCGCGGATGCCGGCGGCGTCGTGACCAACTCCACCTGCGGTGCCTGCTTCGGCTATCACATGGGGGTCGTCGGGCCCGGAGAAGTGTGCGTCACGTCGAGCACGCGCAACTTCACCGGCCGGATGGGCAGCACCGAGGCGAAGATCTTCATGGCCTCCCCCGCCACCGTCGCCGCGTCGGCGGTCGCCGGCTACATCACCGACGCCAGGAATGTGACCGCATGACCCTCAAGTTCTCCGGCAAGGTGTGGGTGTTCGGAAACGACCTCAACACCGACGCGATGTATCCGGCCTTCGCGATGAAGATGGAACCACCGGAGGCGGCGAAGCACGTCTTCTACGCGATCCGCCCCGGTTGGACCGACGAGGTGTCACCTGGCGACATCGTGGTGGCGGGCCGCAACTTCGGCGTCGGCTCGTCTCGGCCCGTCGCGGCGCTGTTCAACGAGCTCGAGGTTGCCGGTCTCGTCGCCGAGGAGTTCAATTCGCTGTTCTTCCGCAACGCGGTCAACGCCGGGCTGCCCGCGATGACACTGCCCGAGGCGACGGCACTGTTCACCGACGGTGACACCGGCACCTTCGACCTGGCGGACGGAACGTGGCGAAACGAGACCACCGGGAAGTCCGGCTCGGTGCCCCGGCTGCCCGATCTGATTCGGGACATCATCGCGGAGGGCGGGGTGATGCCGCGCCTCGCCGCGACGGGCTATCTACCCGCCGAGCTCGGTGAGATCTTGCGCTCGAGCACTGTGGCGATGCGTGGGGCAGGGAGCGGGGCGTGATCGGCAAGGTGCTACGGAGGGTGCGCGCAGATCCGCGCCGAAGCCCGCTGGCAGGCAGCGGGTTCGAGGCACCCGCGACCATCACCGTGACCAGCCCGGCGTTCGCCGATGGCGGCCCGATCCCGCGTAGGCACGCGGGCAGGGGCGTCGGCGACGACGTGTCCCCCGAGGTGCAGTGGCAGGGCGTGCCGCCAGGAACTGCAGCACTGGTGCTCCTGATGGACGACGTGGACGTACCGCTGCGCTCGCCGTTGATCCACAGTGTGGCGATCATGGCACCGGACGCCGAGGGGCTCGGCGAGGGCGAATTCCGCACGGGGGCAGAGGGTGTGCGGGTCGTGCCAACCATGCTGAGCAAGGACGGCTACTCGGGACCCCGGCCGATCCCCGGTCACGGCCCGCATTGCTACCGCTTCCACCTGCTGGCCCTAAAGCACCCCGTGCCCGAGGCCGCCGCGTCGGTCAAGGCGGTGCTCTCCGGGGCATCCGGTCACGTGCTGGCCCGCGGCACACTGACCGGAACCTACGAGCGCTGACCTCTCATGCCTCCGGGACGTTGCGCTCGATCTCGTCGAGCCAGATGCGCGCCGACATGTCCGACGGCGCGCGCCAGTCGCCGCGCGGCGACAGCGCCCCACCCGAGGACACCTTCGGACCGTTGGGCAGTGCAGAGCGCTTGAACTGGCTGAACGAATAGAACCGTTGCACGAACACCTTCAGCCAGCCGCGGATCTCGCCCAGCGAGTACGCCGGCCGCTTGTCGGCGGGGTATCCCTCGGGCCAGTCGCCGCGCTGGGCGTCACCCCAGGCGTGCAGCGCCAGGAACGCCACCTTCGACGGGCGGAAGCCCCAGCGCAACACCTGATAGAGCGAGAAGTCCTGCAGGACATAGGGCCCGACCTTGGCCTCGCTGCTCTGGATCTCCTCGTCCTCACCTGCGGGCACCAGCTCCGGCGTGATCTCGGTGTCCACCACCGACTGCAGCACCGCGTTGACCTCGTCGTCGAACTGGCCCGATGAGATCACCCACCGGATCAAGTGCTGGATCAGGGTCTTGGGCACACCGCCGTTGACGTTGTAGTGCGACATCTGGTCGCCGACGCCGTAGGTCGACCAGCCCAGCGCGAGCTCCGACAGGTCGCCGGTGCCGAGCACGATTCCGCCGCGCTGGTTGGCCAACCGGAACAGATAGTCCGTGCGCAGGCCGGCCTGCACGTTCTCGAACGTGACGTCGTAGACCTTCTCACCCCGGGCGAACGGATGACCCATCTCGGTGAGCATCAACGTCGCGGTGTCGCGAATGTCGATCTCGGAGAACGTCACTCCCAGCGTCTTGCCCAACGCAATCGCATTGCCCTTGGTGCGATCGCCCGTCGCGAAGCCGGGCAGGGTGAACGCGAGGATGTCACTGCGCGGCCTGCCTTCGCGGTCCATGGCGCGCGCCGCGACGATCAGCGCATGGGTGGAGTCCAGTCCGCCGGAAACCCCGATCACGACCTTGGGATAGTTCAGTGCGCGCAGCCGCTGTTCCAGACCCGACACCTGGATGTTGTAGGCCTCGTAGCAATCCTGTTGCAGCCGAGCGGGATCCGACGGCACGAACGGGAAGCGTTCGACCTCGCGGAGCAGTCCGATGTCACCGGCGGGCGGGTCGACGACGAACTCAATCCGGCGGAAGGCGTCGACGCGTGCACCGTGGTGCCTGCGGTTGTCGTCGAACGTGCCCATCCGCAGCCGCTCAGCGCGCAGAAGATCGGTGTCCACGTCGACGACCGATCGCCGCTCGCCCTTGGGGAAGCGCTCGGATTCGGCGAGCAGGACACCGTTCTCGTAGATCATCGTCTGCCCGTCCCAGGCCAGATCGGTCGTCGACTCCCCCTCGCCGGCGGCCGAGTAGACGTAGGCCGCCAGGCAGCGCGACGACGCCGAGCGGGCCAGCAGCTTGCGGTCGTCGGCCCTGCCGATCGTGATCGGGCTGCCGGACAGGTTGGCCAGCACCGTCGCCCCGGCCAGCGCGGCCTCCGCACTCGGCGGGATCGGCACCCACATGTCCTCGCACACCTCGACGTGCAGCACGAAGTTCGGAAGGTCGGTGGCCGCGAACAGCAGGTCGGGGCCGAACGGGACGTCGGCGCCCGCGGCGCGGATGGTGCCGCCGGCGTCGTCACCGGCCGCCATCTGCCTGCGTTCGTAGAACTCGCGGTAGTTGGGCAGGTAGGACTTCGGCACCACGCCGAGCACGGTGCCGCGGTGGATCACCACGGCGGTGTTGTAGACCCGATGACGGTGTCGCAACGGTGCGCCAACCACCAGTACCGGCAACAACTCCGTCGAAGCAGCGACGACGTCGGCCAGCGCGACCTCGACGGCGTCGAGCAGGCCGTCCTGCAGCAGGATGTCCTCGATCGAATATCCCGACAGCGTCAGCTCGGGAAATACCGCAAGGGCGACGCCGTCGTCGTGGCAGTCACGAGCCATCCGCAGCACGGATTCCGCGTTGGCCGCGGGGTCGGCCAGGGAGGTGTGGTGCGTGCACGCGGCGACCCGGACGAAGCCGTGCCGGTAGGCGCTGTAGAAGTCCACGGTCTCAATTGTCTCAGGCCCTCTGGCGCCAAGGTCCGATTGCCGGTCTCAATGCCATGTCAGAGCCATATCAGCCACATTCACAACGTGTTGGTTGTGAATTGCGCGTAAATGGGTGTTTCCGCTGCGGCCAGGGGTGGCCGACCATGGCCGACAAGCCAGATCCGACATCGGCCAAACAAGACGTTGCCCAAACAAGACAAGCCCCGACAAGGAGCGAGACGTGACCTCAGCCGCCGCGGTCAAGAGCACTGACGTGGAACTGACCCGACGCGCGTCCAAGGTCGTACCCGGCGGGATGTACGGGCATCAAGCGATCCGCAACATGTCTCCGGCATACCCGCAATTCTTCGCGGCGGGCGAGGGCGCGCTGATCACCGATGTCGACGGCAACGAGTACGTCGACCTCATGTGCAGTTGGGGCCCCGTCGTCCTGGGCCACCGCGATCCCGTCGTCACGCAGGCAGTACGCGCTCAGATGGAATTGGGCGACTGTCTCGACGGGCCGGGGCCGGTGCTGGTGGACCTTGCCGAGGCTGTCGTCGACGTGGTCACCGATGCAGACTGGGTTCTGTTCGGCAAGAACGGAACCGATGCCACCACCGCGTGCCTGACGGTCGCCAGGGCGCACACGTCGCGGTCGGTAGTTCTGGTGGCACGCGGCGTTTATCACGGTGCAGCGCCCTGGTGTACGCCCGTTCCCGCCGGGACCCTCGCGAGTGACCGGGCCGCAATGGGCTACTTCGACTACAACGACCCGGACGACTTCGACCGTGCCCTCGAGGCGGCGGGCAGTGATCTCGCGGGCGTCATGCTGACACCCTTCCGGCACGTCGAGGGCGAAGATCAGGACCTCGTCGACATCGATTTCGCCCGGCACGTCCGCCGGCGATGCGACGAACGCGACGCGTTGCTGATCGTCGACGACGTACGGTGCGGATTCCGCCTCGCCCACGGCGGCAGTTGGGAACCGATCGGAGTGCGTGCCGACCTCAGCGCGTGGAGCAAGGCGATCGCGAACGGCTATCCGCTCGCTGCGGTTACCGGCCAGGAAGCCCTACGTGAAGCGGCGTCGTCGGTGTTCCTCACCGGATCCTTTTGGATGAACTCGACACCGATGGCCGCAGCGCTCGCCACGATCCGACGCCTCGGCGACATCGACGGAGTGTCGCTGATGCGACGTGCCGGCGCACGCTTGCGGGCGGGCATCCTGGCTCAGGCCGCCGACAACCGGCTCACGATCGCCTACACGGGACCCGACGTCATGCCGTACGTGACATTCGCGGGGGACGACGACCGTCTGCGGATGACGTGCTTCAGCGAGGCTGCGCTGGCATCCGGCGTCTACCTCCATCCCAAGCACAACTGGTTCATGTCCTGCGCGATGGACGACGCCGTCATCGACCGGGCGCTTCGAGGCACCGAAGTCGCGTTCGCCGCAGTGCGCAAGCACTTCGGCGCCAACTGACCCGACCGACCGAATCAAGGAGATCCATGACGATCGACCGCCCAACCGACAACTCCACGGCAGCGCCACCGAATCTCGACAACCCTCATGACGCGACGCTGGCGTCCTTCGGCTACAAACAGGAACTCAAGCGGACGCTGCGCTTCTTCTCGCTGTTCGCCATCTCGTTCTCCATCGTCTCCATCTCCACCGGAATCTTCCTGAACTACGGCTTCGCCATCAATCAGTTTGGCGGCGCATCGATTTGGACGTGGCCGATCGCCGCAGCCGGTCAGATCGTCATGGCGCTGCTAATCGCTGAGTTGAGCACCAAGATCCCGCTTGCGGGCTACGCGTACCAGTGGGGCGCACGGCTAGTCGGGTCCACCTACGGCTGGTACACGGGCTTCTTCGGCCTGCTGTACATGAGTATCACTGGCGGGGCGATCATCCTGTTGGGTGCTACCCCACTGTTGTTCGAGGCCATGGGCATCAGCCCGCCGGACGGGGTACTGCTCGGCGTCGCGATCGCGATCCTGCTGCTCACCGTGCTGATCAACATCGTCAGTGTGCAGTTGGCAGCGAGTGTCAACAACACGGCGGTGATCGCCGAGATCATCGGGACCGTGCTTCTCGCTGTCACTGTGATCGTCGCATTCGGCCTTTACGCGGGCGACGATGGTGGCTCGGTCGCCAATCTCACCAACAGCACGGGAACCGCGGGCTCGGGATTGGCCACTTCGTGCTGGCCGGCCTGCTGGGCATCTACACCATGGTCGGATTCGAGCTCTCGGCGGATTTGACCGAGGAGGCCGTCGACTCGCAGAAGGCCGTCCCGCGGGGGGTGCTCATGGGCGTGATCGGCTCGGCGGTGCTCGGCATGTTGGCGCTGATCTGTTTCACCGTGGCCATGCCGGATCTGGGTGCGGCACAGGCGTCGGATGCACCGATCGTGACGATCGCCGACTTCTACCTGCCTTCTGCGCTGGTGAAGGTCTTCATAGTGGTGGTGGCGTTCTCCATGATCGCGCTGGTCATCGCCAACCAGGCCGCCCAGGCCCGGTTGATGTACTCGATGGGCCGCGACAACATGTTGCCGTTCTCCCGCCACTTCCGCATGGTCAACGCGCGCACCAAGACACCGATGCGCGCGCTGATCGTCGGAGGCGTGGTCAGCGTCCTATTCATGGTTTACGGCTTCCTGCAAACGGATTCGTTCACCACACTGGTCGGTGCGACGTCCATCGCGCCCTATCTGGTCTACCTACTGATCGTCGGGTCATACATGCGCCGACGCTCGACGTTGGCGGCTGCCCCTGGGGCTTTCAACCTGGGCCGGTGGGGCGTCCCGCTGATGATCGTCGGACTGGTGTGGATCATCACCGCGCTGCTGATCCTGACCATCCCGGCAGAGTTCCACGGTGCGGTGAAGGTCGTCGAAGGCGCGACCGTCCTGGCGGTGCTGTGGCACGTGCTGGTGTTGCGGGGCCGCATCAACCGCGGTGAGGCCGGTGTCGCGAAGTTCCAGGATTCGGTGCAGCGGCCCTGAGCTACGGGTGGTCGTGCGACACCGACGCCGACGTGAATTCGACTCCGCTGAAGGGGTTCTCGATGCTCTCGACCGTCGCGGTCTCACGGTCCCGGACTTCTTGAGCGACACGATTGAAGGACAAGGCGAGCGGAGAGACTCGGTCACGTCGCCACGCGATGGCCACGGCCGAACCCGGCACGTCGACGATCGGAATGTAGCGCACCCCGGAGTGTGGGATGTAGCGCATGATCGCGGCCGGGTTGACCGTGCACGCCAATCCTGCGGCGATCAACTCGATCTCCTCGGTATTGCTGGTGGTAGGAGTAAGGATCGGCTCAGTCAACCCCGTGCGGAAGTCCTGCAGGCTCCAGAAGCGGCGGTACTCCTCGTCGGCGGACCTACCAACGGCAAGCGGAACATCGAGGATGTCGGCCACGGCGACGGTCTGCCGCTGCGCGAGGGCGTGACGCACCGAGACGGTCAGCACCCGCGGCTCGACGAAGAGCGTATGGGCGATGATGCCGGGATCGGCCAGCGGCGGTCTGATGATCGCGACGTCAGCCCAGTGGTCGGACAGCCCGGCACTCTGGTCCGGCAGCCCGAACTCACGCATCTCGATTTCGACGTGGGGAAACTGCTTCGAGAATTCCTCCACGATGTATGGCGTCAGCTCCAGAGCGGCTCCCAAGCCAAACCCGATCCGCAAGTGTCCGACCGCGCCCGCGCCGTGCCTGCGCGCCTCCTCGATGCCTGCGTCAAGGCTGGCAAGTGCTGATTGCACTCCGGCAAGGAATGCCTCGCCTGCTGGTGTCAGTTCAACCGACCGGGTCGTCCGGTAGAAGAGCAGCGCACCGACCTCCTCTTCGAGATCACGGATCTGACGTGACAGCGATTGCTGGGCGACGAAGAGCCGGGCCGCGGCCCGGGTGAAGTGCCGCTCCTCCGCCACGACCGTGAAGTAACGCAGCTTCCGCACGGTCAGGTCCATGCAGGGACGATAACGCGAGAGCGCCTATCCTCGACGGAGTGGAAGTTCCCGAACTCGTCAGACTGCTGGACGGTCGGCGCATCGCAGTGCTCACCGGTGCAGGGTTGTCCACGGACTCTGGCATCCCCGATTACCGGGGGCCGGACTCGCCACCGAGCAACCCGATGACCATCCGGCAGTTCACCTCGGATCCCGTATTCCGGCAGCGGTACTGGGCGCGCAACCACGTCGGCTGGCGCCACATGGACGCGACGCTGCCCAACGCCGGTCACCGGGCGCTGGCGATGCTCGAACACGCGGGTGTCGTCACCGGCGTAATCACCCAGAACGTCGACCTGTTGCACACCAAGGCGGGCAGCCAGACGGTGATCGACCTGCACGGCACGTATGTGCGGGTGGCGTGCCTGGCATGTGGCCACACCATGACGCGGGCGACACTGGCCGAACGGCTGGAGGCGCTCAACCCCGGCTTCGTCGAGCGGGCCGAGAAGGTCGGCGGCATCGCCGTTGCGCCCGACGCCGACGCGATGGTGACCGAGACCGCGTCGTTCCGGTACGTGGACTGCCCGCGCTGCGGGGGAATGCTCAAACCCGACATCGTCTACTTCGGCGAGAACGTCCCGAAGGACCGTGTCGCCCAGGCAATTTCGCTCGTCGACGCCGCGGACGCCCTGCTGGTCGCCGGTTCGTCGCTGACCGTGTTCTCCGGGCTGAGGTTCGTCAGGCACGCCGCGGCCAAGGGCAAACCCGTCGCGATCATCAACCGCGGGCCCACCCGCGGCGATCACCTGGCCGGCGTCAAGGTCGACGGCGGCTGCTCGGAGCTACTGGCGCTGCTTGCCGACGAACTCTCCCCTGCGATTTCGGCGTGATTTGTTCCGCTGAGCGCGACGGAACACGCCGAATCGCTAGAAGGTGACCGGCATCGAGCGGATGCCGTGAATGAAGTTGCCAGGCACGTACGAGGGATTGCCCGCCTCGAATTCGGGCAATTGAATGAGTAGTTCACCAAAGATCGCCCGTAGCTGCGCCCTCGCCACGTGTGCACCGAGGCAGAAGTGCAGCCCTCCGCCACCGAATCCGACGTGTGAATTGGGCTTGCGGCCCAAATCGAAGTGGCCGGGTTGATCGAATGCACGCTCGTCGAAGTTGCCAGACGAGTAGAACATGACGACCTTGTCGCCAGCTGAGATCGACTGCCCGCCAAGCTCGCAATCGACTGCTGCCGTGCGGCGGAACGTCATCACCGGAGTGGCCCACCGGACCATCTCCTCGACGGCACTGCCGATGCGGTCGTCGAAGTCGGCGGCCAGCCAGGTGCGCTGATCGCGGAAGTCGGTGAGCGCCTTGGCCGCATGGCTCATCGTCTGCCGCGTGGTGTCATTGCCCGCCACCGCTAGCAGGACGAAGAACGCGGCCACCTCGGCGTCGGTGAGCCGGTCACCGTCGACCTCGGCTTCGACCAGACTGGTGATGAGGTCATCTCCTGGATTCGCCCGCCGGTCTGCGGCCAATGCACCGGCCACCTGGTGCAGATACATCTGATTGCCGACCAGCACCTCGAGCGGGTTACGCCCGTCGAGGTAGATCGGGTCGGCCCACGACACCAACGCATCGGCGGCATGCGCCACCTGCGCCCGTTCGGATTCCGGGATGCCGACCATGTCCGATAGCGTCCGGATCGGTAGTTCCCTTGCGCAGTGCTCCACGAAGTCGGCACCACTGCCCATCCATCGCAATTCCCCAACGACCGCGCGCGCGTTCGCCTTGATCGACTCCTCGATGCGGCGCACCTGTCGTGGAGTGAAGGCCGCGTGTGCGAGCTTGCGCAACAGCGTGTGTCGAGGCGGGTCCATCGCCAGGAACGATTGCGACGCCTCGAGCAGCTCCTCCGGGATGGTCTCGAACAGCACGCCCTTGCCCGACAGGAAGGTCTCGCTGTCCCGGCTGACCGTGACGATGTCGGCGTGGCGCGTCACCGCCCAGTAACCGGGATCGCTCGGGTCGGGCATCAACGAGTCCTCGACCGGTCGATGCCAACTCACTGGACGCTCGGCGCGAAGGGCGGCGAAGGACACCTCGCGCTCGGCGGCGCTGGTGGCCCAGAAGGCCCGCGACGAGAGGTCGATCGGGTCGTAGTCGCGGGTTGCAGATGATGTGAGCGGCGACACAGTCATGCCGATGACGATAAGTCTAGACACTATGTCTAGTCAAGGTGTGACACCTTCGGATACGCTGACTCCGTGCCGTCAGTCACCCGAAAGCCCCAGGCCAAACGCCAGGAGCGCCAAGAGCAAATCGAGCGTCAGCTGCTCGACGCCACGGAGCGGCTGATGGCCGACGGAACCAGCTTCACCGAGCTCAGCGTCGACCGCCTCGCCACGGAGGCGGGCATTTCGCGGGCAAGCTTCTACATCTACTTCGAGGACAAGGGCCACCTGCTACGTCGCCTCACGGGCCAGGTCTTCGCCGACCTCGCCGACGCAGGCGAACGCTGGTGGAGCGTCGCGCAACGACGCGACCCTCGCGACGTGCTGGCCGCAATGACGGGCATCGTCGCCAGCTACCGGCAGCACCAACCGTTGCTCGTCGCGCTCAACGAAATGGCCGGCTACGACCCGCAGGTCGGCGCCACCTACCGGGAGATTCTCACCGCCATTTCGGCGCGCGTGGCTGCGGTCATCGAAGAGGGCCAGGCCGACGGATACGTTCGCCGCGAGCTGGAGTCGGCGACGGCGGCGTCCGCGCTCACCTGGATGGTCGAACGGGCCTGCCAGCAGAACCTGCCAGGCAGGCCGCCGTCCTTCGATGCCGAGTTGGCTGCCACTTTTACCCAGATCGTCTGGGGCGCTCTGTATCTCGAGGCACCCTAGATGGCGACCAGATCGTCGGCGTGCACGGCCGGGCGACGCATCTCCGCGGGCAGGTCCGACGTCGAGCGACCCAGCATGGTGGCCAGTTCGGCGGCGTCGTAGGCCACCACACCCCTCGCGACCATCGCCGCATCCGGGCCGTGCAGTTCGATCACGTCGCCGCCGTGAAACCGTCCGGAGACCGCGGTGATCCCCGCGGGCAGCAGCGATCGCCGTTGCCGGACGACAGCGCGAACGGCACCGTCGTCGAGGGTCAACGAACCCGCCGACTCCGCGGCGTAACGCACCCAGAAGCGGCGCGCCGACATCCGTTCACCGCGCGGCGCGAACACCGTTCCCACCGACGCGTCGGCCAGCGCCGCGGCCGCATCGGCTGCCGCGGCGAGCAGCACCGGCACCCCTGCGTCGGCGGCCAGCAGGGCCGACGACAACTTGGAGGCCATGCCACCGGTACCGAGACGACTCCCGCCGCCTGCCACCACACCGTCCAGGTCATCGGGCGCGGCGACCTCGTGGATGAAGTGCGCGGGATGCTCCTCGGTCGCCTTGCGGGGATCGCCGTCATACAGGCCGTCGATGTCACTCAACAGCACCAACGCGTCGGCCCCCACCAGGTGCGACACCAACGCCGAGAGTCGGTCGTTGTCGCCGAACCTGATCTCGTTGGTGGCCACGGTGTCGTTCTCGTTGACGATCGCGACGGCGTGCAGCGAACGCAGGCGGTCCAAAGTGCGCTGGGCATTGTTGTGCTGCACCCGCATCGAGATGTCGTGTGCGGTGAGCAGGACCTGGCCGACGGTGCGCTGGTAGCGGCCGAACGCCGCACTCCAGGCGTTGACCAGCGCCACTTGCCCGACGCTTGCCGCCGCCTGCTTGGTGGCCAGATCAGTGGGCCGCTTGGTCAGACCGAGCGGTTCGATGCCCGCGGCGATGGCGCCGGACGACACGATGACGACGTCGGATCCCGCCTTCATCCGCGCCTCGATGGCCTCTGCCAGCGTGGCGAGACGACCGGCGTCGAACAGGCCAGAAGGCGTGGTCAGCGCGGTGGTGCCGACCTTGACGACGACGCTGCGTGCGGTGCGCACGGCGTCCCGATGCGCGCTGGTCATTCCTCGCTGCCGGGACGACGACGGTCGCGCCGGGCGGCCTTGCGCTCGTCGGCGCCGACGCGGTCGCTCTGTTCCAGTCGAATGTCGGTGCCGCGCTCCGTCATCTGCATTTCGATGCCCGCCGGAGTCTGCGGTTCCCAGTCGAACGTCATGTCGCCGATGGTGACCGCGCAGCCGGGCCGCGCACCTTGCTTGATCAGCTCGTCCTCCACGCCAAGCCGGGCCAACCGGTCGCCCAGATAGCCGACGGCCTCGTCATTGGTGAAATCCGTTTGACCAACCCAACGGACGGGCCGGGCGCCGCGCACTACGAAGCCGCCTTCGCCGTCCGAGGACACGGTGAAACCGCTGTCGTCGACCGGGATCGGCTTGATCACCGGACGGCGCGGCGCCACAGCGGGCTGCGCCTGCCGGTATGTCGACACCAGGTCCCACAACGCGAACGTCAACGGCCGCAGTCCATCCCTGGTGATGGTCGACACCTCGAACACCGGCCAGCCGTAGCGCTGGGCCACCTCGTCGCGGACGAAGTCGGCCAGTTCGCGCGCATCCGGCACGTCGATCTTGTTGAGCACCACCGCACGTGGCCGCTCGGCGAGGTCGCCGAGGGTCGTATCGCCCTGCAAGGTCGGGGTGTATGCGGCCAGTTCGGCCTCGAGCACGTCGATGTCGGAGATCGGGTCACGGCCCGGCTCCAGTGTCGCGCAATCGACTACGTGCACGAGCACCGCGCAGCGCTCGATGTGGCGCAGGAAGTCCAAGCCGAGGCCGCGGCCCTCGGAGGCCCCAGGGATCAGGCCGGGAACGTCGGCGACGGTGAAGGTGTGCTCCCCCGACGACACCACGCCCAAGTTCGGCGCCAGCGTCGTGAACGGGTAATCGGCGATCTTCGGCTTCGCCGCCGAGATCACCGACACCAGCGACGACTTGCCGGCCGAGGGGAATCCGATCAGCCCGACGTCGGCGACCGTCTTCAGTTCGAGGGTGAAGTCGCGGGCCTGCCCCTTCTCGCCGAGCAGTGCGAAACCCGGTGCCTTGCGGGCACGCGACGCCAGAGCCGCGTTCCCAAGTCCGCCACGGCCGCCGGCCGCAGCTTCGAAACGCGTGCCTTCGCCGACCAGATCGGCGAGCATGCGGCCGTCCTCGTCGAGGACGACGGTGCCGTCGGGGACCCTCAGTTCGAGGTCGCTGCCGTTGGCGCCGTCACGGTTGTTGCCCGCGCCCTGCTTGCCGGACGGGGCGTCGACATGCGGATGGAAGTGGAAGTCGAGCAGGGTGTGCACCTGCGGGTCGACGACCAGAACGATGCTGCCGCCGCGACCACCGCTGCCGCCGTCGGGACCACCCAGCGGCTTGAACTTCTCCCGGTGTACCGAGGCGCAGCCTCTACCGCCATTGCCCGCATGGGCGTGGATGACGACGCGGTCGACGAACCGGGGCATCGAACTTCCTTTCCGTCGAGTGTGAAGCTAAGGCGAGACGTCGCTTGAGAACTCGCAGCAGCTTCACATTCGCGGAGAAGTCCTCTAGTCGTTAGGCCTCGGGTCGCGGGACGCGGACGATGTTGACCGTCTTGCGTCCGCGCTTTACGCCGAACTCCACGGCGCCTGGCGCGGTGGCGAACAGGGTGTCGTCATCGCCACGGCCGACGTTGACGCCGGGGTGGAAGTGGGTGCCGCGCTGGCGGACGATGATCTCGCCGGCCTTGACGACCTGGCCACCGAACCGCTTGACGCCGAGCCGCTGGGCGTTGGAGTCGCGACCGTTGCGTGAGCTGGAAGCGCCCTTCTTGTGTGCCATGTGTTCGCTCCGTCGCTACTTGATACCGGTGACCTTGACGACCGTCAGTGGCTGACGGTGGCCTTGGCGCTTGTGATAGCCGGTCTTGTTCTTGAACTTGTGGATGCGGATCTTCGGGCCCTTGGTGTGCTCGAGGATCTCACCGGTGACCGCGACCTTCGCCAGTTCCTTGGCGTCGGTGGTGACCTTGGCGCCGTCAACGACGAGCGCGACGGGCAGCGAGACGGACGCGCCCGCCTCGAGCTCCAGCTTCTCGACCTTCACGATGTCTCCAACGGCGACCTTGTACTGCTTGCCGCCGGTCTTGACGATTGCGTACGTCGGTTTGTCGGCTGCCATCGTTTACTACCTCTGCTTCACTGTGCGGGCGCGCGCTACCCGAGGGTGCGTGCGCAGGTCTGGGGGTGCGGGGTCTCGGTGGTTCCCTCGCAAACCGATGCTGTCACCGGCTCAGTTGGTCACGGAGCCAGAAGACAGCTGCTCAAGGTTACGTGACCAGCGGGTAAAGGGTCAAACCGCCTCGATGCGTCATGAGGCCGGCGGTCCTGCCGGCCGAGCGGCCGCGCGGCGGCGGCGAGGGCGTGACGTCGCAGCGACGAGCGACTCGTCGTCCTCATCATCGTCTTCGTCCTCGTCATCATCGTCGTCGTCGTCTTCGTCTTCGTCTTCGTCGTCCTCATCGTCGTCCGAGTCGTCGACGTCTTCATCGTCCTCGTCGTCGTCCTCGTCGTCCGAGTCGTCGCCGATGACCTCGATGTCGTCGTCATCGATGTCCTCGTCCTCGTCGTCGGCAGCCAGATCGACGTCGTCATCGTCCGAGTCCTCATCCGAGTCCTCGTCATCGGTCGAGTCCTCGTCCACGTCGCCATTCAACTGGCCGTGGTGGACGTGCTCAGCGGTGTCGTCCCCCAGGTCGGACTCGGCGATTGCGTCCTCGGTCGACTCGTCGTCGGCCTCGTCCTCGGGACGGCCGTTGGCTGCGGCCATCGCCTTGAACATCGGATGCTCGCCCGCCGCATGCGATGGCACCTTGGCCATCTGCACATCCTCGATCTCGGCTTTGCCGCCCTTCTTGCCGCGCTTGCCGCGCCTACCGCCGCTGCCCGACTCGGGACCGCGACTGGTCGACGACGCCATGTCGACGGGGTCGGCGTGCAGCACGATCCCGCGTCCCGCGCAGTGGGTGCAGTTCGTGGAGAACGCCTCGATAAGGCCGGTGCCCAAGCGCTTTCGGGTCAGCTGGACCAGTCCGAGCGATGTCACCTCCGACACCTGGTGACGGGTGCGGTCCCGGCCGAGCGCTT
The DNA here is from genome assembly GCF_014202335.1 of Mycobacterium sp. AZCC_0083. Taxonomy (GTDB): domain Bacteria; phylum Actinomycetota; class Actinomycetes; order Mycobacteriales; family Mycobacteriaceae; genus Mycobacterium. The sequence goes on from NZ_JACHGP010000007.1 coordinate 394,152, forward strand.
CGGTCAGACGACGCAGCACCAGATCGCGATTGGCCTCGAGCACCATGTCGATGAAGTCGATGACGACCATGCCGCCGATGTCGCGCAGCCGCAGCTGGCGCACGGTCTCCTCGGCGGCTTCCAGATTGTTGCGCGTGACGGTCTGCTCGAGGTTTCCGCCGGATCCGGTGAACTTGCCGGTGTTGACGTCGACCACGGTCATCGCCTCGGTGCGGTCGATCACCAGGGTGCCGCCCGACGGCAGCCACACCTTGCGATCCAGCGCCTTGGTCAGCTGTTCGTCGATGCGGTGCACCGCGAACACGTCCGGGCCACCGGGTGAGGTGGGCTCGTACTTGCTCATCCGCGGAACCAGTTCCGGCGCAACGGAGTTGACGTAGTCGTCGATCGTCTTCCAGGCGTCGTCGCCTGACACGATGAGCCCGGAGAAGTCCTCGTTGAACAGGTCGCGGATCACCTTGACGAGAACGTCGGGCTCTTCGTAGAGCGCGATCGCGGCGCCTGCGGCCTTCTTCTTGGTCTCCTCCGCCTTGGCTTCGACCTCGGTCCAGCGCTCCTGCAGCCGATTCACGTCGGTGCGGATGTCGTCTTCCTTGACGCCCTCCGACGCGGTGCGGATGATCACGCCCGCATCAGCGGGCACCACGTCGCGCAGGATCTCCTTGAGCCGTTGCCGTTCGGTGTCGGGCAGCTTGCGGCTGATCCCGGTCGACGACGCTCCTGGCACGTACACCAGGTACCGCCCGGCCAGCGACACCTGCGTGGTGAGGCGCGCGCCCTTGTGTCCGACGGGGTCCTTGCTGACCTGGACCACGACGTAGTCACCGGGCTTGAGAGCCTGTTCGATCTTGCGACTGGCGCCGCCGAGTCCCGCGGCCTCCCAGTTCACCTCACCGGCGTAGAGCACGCCGTTGCGGCCGCGGCCGATGTCGACGAACGCCGCCTCCATGGAAGGCAGCACGTTCTGCACGATGCCGAGATAGATGTTGCCGACCAGCGACGCCGACGCCGCGGACGTGACGAAGTGCTCGACGAGGACGCCGTCCTCGAGCACCGCGATCTGGGTGTAGCGGGCGCCCTCGTGCGGCGGCTCGGTGCGGACCTTGTCGCGCACCACCATGACGCGTTCGACGGCCTCGCGGCGGGCCAGGAACTCGGCCTCGCTCAGGATCGGCGGACGGCGCCGTCCCGCGTCGCGTCCGTCCCTGCGACGCTGCCGCTTGGCCTCCAGCCGGGTGGACCCGCTGATGCCCTGAATCTCGTTGTTGACGGGCTTAGCCGCCTTCTCGCGGGGTGGCCGTTCGTGCACGACCGTGTTCGGCGGGTCGTCGGGCGAAGCGGCCTCGTCCCCGTCTCCCGCGCCGGACTTGCGACGCCTGCGCCTGCGACGACGGCGGTTGCCGCCCTCGCCGGACCCGTTCTCGTCGTCGGCGCCCTCGTCGTCCGAGTCGTCGTCCGAGTCGCTCTGGTCGGCGGCTTCGTCGTCGTTGCCGTCATCGTCTGTCGGGTCATCGGGGTTCTGCTCACCGCGACCACGTCCTCGGCCACGACGTCCGCGCCGACGCCGGCGGGCCGCGGCGGGGCGGTCCCCCTGGTCGTCATCGGTGTCGCCCGACTCATCGTCGTCGTCGTCGTCGTCATCGTCATCGTCGTCGTCAACCGCGACCACGACGGGCGGTGCCGGCGCGCGGAACGTGACGGGCTGCGGGGCGACGAACAGCGGCATGTACGCCGCAGGCTCGGCTGGAGTCGGGGCGGCGGTGGCCGCAGGGGCCTCAAGCATCAGCCGCGACTCGGGCTCGTCGTCCTCGATCGGCTCGTCGGGTGCCGCCTCGTCGACGGGCTCTTCGACAACCTCGACGGGCTCGGAGACGGGCTCTACGAGGACGGGCTCGGGGACCACCGCATCGTCGAACGCCACCACGATGGGGGGTGCGTCATCCTCGCTCAGCTGCTCAGCCAGCGGTTCCTGTCCCGGCTGTGTGTCTTCGGATAGGTCTTGGGTATGGGCATCTTCGGCCACGAATTCTCCTCAAGCCCCCGGGCGCGTCGTATCGACGCGGCCACGCGAGGGCTTCCGCTATGGGCTCGGGCAACTGCTCCCGAGCTTGTTATGGTCTCGCTCCGAGCTACTCGGGAGAGCACTCGGTGCCTGGCTGAATGATGGCTGGACGGTCGGCGCCGCACTTGGGAACGTCCTAAGTGGTCGCGCTCGTCTAAGTCTTCATCCGGGCGCCCGACCCTGGTTCTGAGCCGGTCACCCTGGTCCAGTATCCCACACCGCGGAGCGTTTTCCGACGAGGTGCGGTTGGCACCCCCTCCGGCAGCTAACGGCCGGGGAACCAGAGCTCGATCTCGCGGGCCGCCGATTCCGGCGAATCCGAGCCGTGCACGAGGTTGTCCTGGGTGACGAGAGCCAGGTCACCACGGATGGTGCCGGGCGTTGCCTTCTCGACGGGATCGGTCCCGCCCGCGATCTGACGGAACGCGGCAACGGCCCGCGGCCCCTCGACGATGGCGGCCACCACGGGCCCAGAGGTGATGAATTCCAGCAGCGATCCGAAGAACGGCTTGTCCGCGTGCTCGGCGTAGTGCTGCCGGGCGACGTCGTCGCTGACGGTCTTGAGTTCGAGGGCCGCGATGCTCAGGCCCTTGCGTTCGATTCGGCCGAGAATCTCGCCGACGAGGTGTCGCTTGACGCCGTCGGGCTTGACCAACACCAGAGTCCGCTCAGTCACGTCGCGAGAGCCTACTAGTCAGTAGGAGGGGGCTGCTGACCGGGCAGCAGACCGCGCTCCTGACGGCGCTTGACCTCGGCTTGCAGATACGCGATCAGCACCCAGACCAGGACGAAGAGCACGCCGATGAAGCCGATCGTGACGTGGATGAACGCCCCTGCGACCAGGACGGCCTGGATGGCGAGGTTCGCCTTGAGCGCCCACGGCTTGCCCTGCACGCCTGCCATCAGGATCAGGACCACGGCCACACCGATGAGATAGGCGGTGCTCGCGGCGCTCAGGCCGCCGCCAACGACCGAGACCACCGGCAGCGCGAGCAGCACCACGACGGACTCCAGGATCAACGTGCCCGCCATGACACCGCGGAAGCTCTTCCACGGATCCGGCGGCGCGACGGCGTCCCCGGGTTGTACGACGTCCCCGGGTTGTACGGAGGGCTCCTCTTCTGGGGGCTCCTGGGTCACTGCGGGTCCCGGCCGAACAGGGTGCGCGCGACGCCCGCGGTGACGACGGAGCCGGTGATGACCATGCCCGCACCGGAGAACCCGTCGTCCTGACCGGACTCCTCGACAAGCGCCGTCGCGGTCTCGATCGCATCGGGCAGCGTCGCAGCTCTGATCACACGGTCCGGACCGAAGCGCTCCTCGGCGCGCAGGGCGAGCTCCTCGACGTCCATCGCGCGGGGGGACCCGTTGTTGGTCACCACGATCTGATCGAACGCGGGCTCGAGCGCGGCGAGGATGCCGTCGACATCCTTGTCCGCCATCACCGATACGACGCCCAACAGGAAGCGGAAGTCGAATTCGGTCTGCAGCGCAGACGCCAGCGCGGCAGCGCCAGCCGGATTGTGCGCTGCGTCGATGAACACCGTTGGGGCGCTTCGCATTCGCTCCAGGCGACCGGGGCTCGCAACCGTCGCGAACCCGGCCCGCACCGCGTCGACGTCGAGCTGACGCTGAGCGCCAGCACCGAAGAACGCCTCCACCGCAGCCAGTGCCAGCACCGCGTTGTGCGCCTGATGCTCTCCGTGCAGCGGCAGGAAGATGTCGGTGTAGATGCCACCGAGCCCCTGCAGTTCGAGGAGTTGGCCCCCGACCGCGACCTCGCGGCGGCGCACGGCGAACTCGGAGTCCTCGCGGGCCACGGCGGCATCGACGCGGACGGCCTGGGCCATCAACACCTCCATCGCCTCCGGGGTCTGTTGCCCGATCACCGCGACGGTGTCCACGTCCATGCCCGCGGGCACCACGTCGACGTTCTGCTTGGTGATGATGCCGGCCTTCTCCGCGGCGATCTTGGCGACGGTGTCGCCCAGATAGTCGACGTGGTCGATGCCGATGGGGGTGATGACGGCGACGGGCGCGTCGATGACGTTGGTGGCATCCCACTTTCCGCCGAGGCCGACCTCCACCACCGCGACGTCGACGGGCGCGTCGGCGAACGCGGCGAAGGCCATTGCCACCAGGACCTCGAACTTGCTCAGCCTCGGGCCGACGGGGCCAAGCTCACCGGCCTGGGACTGTGCGTCGACGATCTCGACGAACGGCTCGATCTCGCGGTAGGTCTCGACGTATTGCGCAGGGGTGATGGGCTTTCCGTCGATCGAGATGCGCTCGACGGCGGATTGCAGGTGCGGGCTGGTCGTACGGCCGGTGCGGCGGTGCAGGGCGGTCAGCAGTGAGTCGATCAACCGCGCCACCGACGTCTTGCCGTTGGTTCCGGCGACGTGGATGCTCGGATACCCGCGCTGCGGCGACCCGAGCAGCTCGAGCAGCGCGGTGATGCGCGTCGTGCTCGGTTCGAGTTTCGTCTCCGGCCACCGCTGATCGAGCAGGTGCTCGACCTGCAGCAGCGCGGCGATCTCGTCGGGCGTCGGTTCGGTTGGGTTCACGAGAGACCGGCGAGGCGACCGGAGATGCGCTCGACCTCTTCAGAGGCCAACTGCCTGCGGGCTTTGATCTTGTCGACGACGGCTTCTGGCGCCTTGGCCACGAACGCCTCGTTGCCGAGCTTCTCGGTGGTCTGGGTCAACTCCTTCTCGGCGGCGGCCAAATCCTTCTCGAGGCGGCGGCGCTCCGCGGCGACGTCGACGGTGCCCGACATGTCGAGTTCGATCGTCACCGTCGCCGGACTCAAGCGAACCTCGACCGACGCGGTCGGACTGAAGCCTTCGTCCGATTCGGTCAGCCAGGCGAGCGCAAAGACCGGACCCAGATCGATCTCGGTGTCATCCGAAGGGATTCCCGAAACGCGAGCGGGAATCCGTTGCCGATCCTTGAGCCCCTGATCGCTGCGGAAGCGCCTGATCTGCGTGATGAGCTCCTGAATGTTGAGAACGCGATTCCTCGAGAACTCAGATCCGGTGAACCCCTGTGGCTTTGGCCAGTCCGCGATGACGATCGACTCGCCACCCGTGAGCGCCTGCCACAGGGTTTCGGTGACGAACGGCATGATCGGGTGCAGCAACCTCAGCACGTTGTCCAGAACGAACGCGAGTACGGCTGGGGTGTGTGCAACGGCGTTCGCAACCTGGACCTTGGCGAGTTCGACGTACCAGTCGCAGAAGTCATCCCAGATGAATCGGTAGAGCGCGTCACACGCCCGGCTGAACTCGTAGGCGTCGAAGGCCTCGTCCACCGCGGAGATCGTCTTCGCCAGCTCGCCGAGAATCCAACGATCGGCTTCGGTGAGGTCCTCGTCGCCAGGCAGCGGCGCAGGCGCGGCACCGTTCATCAACGCAAACCTGGTGGCGTTGAACAGCTTGGTGGCGAAGTTCCTCGACGCGCGGGCGTGGTCCTCGCCGATCGACATGTCGCCACCGGGGCTGGCGCCGCGCGCCAGCGTGAACCGCAGTGCATCGGCGCCGAAGATCTCCACCCATTCCAGCGGGTCGATGCCGTTCCCCTTGGACTTGCTCATCTTGCTGCCGAACTCGTCACGGATGAGGCCGTGCAGGAAGACGTTCTCAAATGGAACCTGCGGACGTGAACTTTTCGGCGTCCGACCGCCAGTGATCGCGTCGTCGTCGCCGACGAAGGTGCCGAACATCATCATCCTGGCCACCCAGAAGAACAGGATGTCGTAGCCGGTGACGAGAACGCTCGTGGGATAGAACTTGTCGAGCTCGGGCGTGCGGTCGGGCCAGCCCATCGTGGAGAACGGCCACAGTGCCGACGAGAACCAGGTGTCGAGCACGTCGGGGTCCTGCTCCCAGCCCTCCGGCGGGGTTTCGTCGGGCCCGACGCAGACCTTCTCGCCGTTCGGTCCGTGCCAGACCGGGATGCGGTGGCCCCACCAAAGCTGCCGCGAGATGCACCAGTCGTGCATGTCGTCAACCCACCCGAACCAGCGGGGCTCCAGGCTCTTGGGGTGAATCACGGTGTCGCCGTTGCGCACCGCGTCACCGGCGGCCTTGGCCAGCGATTCGACCTTCACCCACCACTGCAGCGACAGCCGCGGCTCGATGGGTTCACCGCTGCGTTCGGAGTGCCCGACGCTGTGCAGGTAGGGCCGCTTCTCCTCGACGATACGACCCTCGCGCGCGAGCGCTTCGCGGACGGCGATACGGGCGTCGAGGCGGTCCATGCCGTCGAATTCGGTTCCGGTATCGGCGATCCGACCCTTGGTGTCCATGATCGACGGCATCGGCAGCTTGTGCCGGACGCCGATCTCGAAGTCGTTCGGGTCGTGCGCAGGCGTGACCTTGACTGCGCCCGTGCCGAATTCGGGGTCGACGTGCTCGTCGGCGACGATGATGATGTCGCGATCGAGGAACGGGTGCGGCAGCGTCGTCCCGACCAGGTCCCGGTAGCGGTCGTCGTCGGGGTGCACGGCGATCGCGGTATCGCCGAGCATGGTCTCGACACGGGTGGTAGCCACGACAAGGTGAGGCTGTGCGTCATCCATTGAGCCATACCGGAACGACACCAGCTCGCCCTCGACGTCCTCGTACTTCACCTCGAGGTCCGAGATCGCGGTCTCGAGCACCGGCGACCAGTTCACCAGCCTCTCGGCTTGGTAGATCAACCCGGCGTCGAAGAGGCGCTTGAAGATCGTCCGGACGGCGCGCGACAGGCCGTCGTCCATGGTGAAGCGGTCCCTGCTCCAGTCGACGCCGTCGCCAAGTCGCCACATCTGACCGCCGATGGTGCCGCCCGATTCGCGCTTCCAGTCCCACACCTTGTCGATGAACAGCTCGCGGCCGAAGTCTTCCTTCGTCTTGCCGTCGGCGGCCAGTTGCTTCTCCACCACGCTCTGGGTGGCGATACCGGCATGGTCCATGCCCGGCAGCCACAGCACCTCGTAGCCCTGCATGCGCTTGCGGCGAGTGAGCGCGTCCATCAGCGTGTGATCCAGCGCGTGGCCCATGTGCAGGCTGCCGGTCACGTTCGGCGGCGGCAGCACGATCGAGTACGGCGGCTTTTCGCTGGTCGCGTCGGCGGTGAAGTAGCCGGCGTCTAGCCAGCGCTTATACAGGGCGCTCTCTACCGCGCTCGGGTCCCACGTCTTGGGCAGGTCTGCTGCCCCGGGCGTTTCAGCGGGCTTCGAAGAGGCGGTCGTCACCCAAACAGTCTAGGAACCACTCGCGAGCAGACGTAAAGTGCCCTGAAACTCGACGTTTCAGGGCACTTTACGTCTGTTCGCGCTGGCTACTTCTTGCCGCCGAGCAGTCCGCCGAGGATCTCGCCGATCGCGTTGCCCTGACCACCGCTGCCGCCGCCGAGCACGCTGCCAAGGATGCTGCCGAGCGGGTTGTTTCCGCCGCCACCGCCGGACGCACCACCGAGGATGCTGCCGAGGATGTCGCCGAGACCGCCGCCCGACGCAGCCTGGGGCTGGCTGTCGGCGGGTGCCGCGGTGCCGCTTCCCTTGGTGAGCTGCTTGCCGATGTAGGCCAGCACGATCGGAGCGAGGATCGGCAGCAGCTTCTTGATCAGGTCGCTACCGCCCGCACCGGTGCCCGCCAACGCCGAGGCCACCTGGCCGCTGTCGTTGCCGCCGAAGATGTTGGCGACGAGCTTGTTGCCCTCTTGCTCGTCGACCTGGTCGACGCTGACGCCACCGTCGAGCAGACCGCTGGCGGCATGCGTGGTAACGGCCGACTCGAGCTTGCTCGAGTCGATGTCGTCCGCCTGGACGTTGTGTTGCACGCCGCCGACGAGCGCGGGAACCAGCGTGCGAATCGCGGTGTTCACCTCACCTTCATCGACCCCGAGCTTGGTCGCAATGTCCTGTACTGGGATCTCCGCGAAGAGATCGTCGAGACCTGCCATGTCATCTCCACCTTCATTGCTGGGTTGTGGCGAAACTCGGTGTCGACACTAATACAACCGGACTTGGCTGAGGCCGGTTCGTCTCGCAGCGATTCAGTTGAGCCGGACGGTGTTTAGCGTCGCCCCGGCCGCAGGCAACCGGGTCAACAGCACGTCACCCATCGCTGCGGCAGGCGTCAGCACCCCACGAAGGTCGGAGAGCCGGTCGCGGTCCAGCGCCAGCGCCAGGCCGCACTCCCCCAACAACACCGAAGTCGCCTTGTAACCGGGGTCGCCCCGCTGGGCCATCGTGGTCCGGTAGCGGGCACCCGACGTCGTGGTGGTGTACGTCTCGACCCGGTAGTGGCCGTTCTCCCTGGCTCGCTCACTGGGTCCGGTGCCGGGACTGGGCGCGATCCGTTCGAGGACACCGCGCGGCAGTTTGTTGAAGTACCGACTGCCCAGGCCGAGGATGGCGGCGTTGGTGGCCGTCCCGAGCGCGGCGGCCACCGGTGCCACGACCGACGAGCCGACGCTCATGTTCTCCGCGTAGCGGAACCTGTTGCCGTACGCCCAGTCGAGCAATGCGTTGCTGCGCCGGACGATTCGGGCGTTGGGTGCCCCCATCGCGAAGGCCCCGGTCCAGACGCCACCAAGTTCGGGTGCGATTTCCCGGCCGCGCCGCCACGGGGTGTCGGACTGGTGCCCGAAGTCGGGTTCGGCCGCACGGTCGGTGGTCAGCGTGTATGGGTCGTTCATCGCCCGCCGCGCCTCAGGGTCGGATGACGCGGTCGCCATCACTTCCATCATCGAGGCGATGGTGCCCCCGGACACTCCACCTGCCATGGCACGCAACACGAAGTTGGTCTCGCCGAGTTCGCCCGTGCTGTCCTTGCGGGCCTGCTCGAACAGCGCGTACACGGTGAGATCCGACGGGATGGAATCGAATCCGCATGCGTGCACGATGCGGGCGCCGGTGTCGGCGGCCTGCTTGTGGTAGCTGTCGATGCTTTCGCGGACGAACATCGTCTCGCCGGTGAGGTCGGCGTAGTCGGTGCCTGCGGCCGCGCACGCGGCGACCAGCGGCAATCCGTACTTGGTGTAGGGACCGACGGTGGTGACCACGACGCGGGCCCTGGCGGCCATGTCGTTCAGCGACGACGGCGACGACGCGTCTGCGGTGATCAACGGCCAGTCCTTGGCCGCATCGCCGAGCGATTCGCGCACTTCAAGGAGGCGTTCTGCCGAGCGGCCGGCCAGCCCGATCCGGGCCGTGCCGCCTGCCTTGGCCAGGTAGGAGGCCGTCAGTTTTCCGACGAAGCCGGTAGCACCGTAGAGGACGATGTCGAGTTCACGCTGCGCTGCGGTCATGGCCTCAACCTACCGGTGGGTCGACACCGTGTGGTGATCCAATTCTGCTCAGCCGAGGATCTCCGGGGGCTTCGACTGCTGACCAAGAACGTGCCTGCCAAGGAACGCCGTGACCACTTGGTACCAGACCTTCGCGTGTTGTGGCGCAAGCACCCAGTGCCCCTCGGTCGGGAAGTAGAGATATTCGTGTGGACTGGTCCCGTCGTCTGCGGCGGGCAAGGCGGACTCGGTGAGCAGCTCGTACCACAGCCGCAGGCCCTCGCCGATCGGCACGCGGTAGTCCTTGTCGCCGTGGATCACCAGCATCGGCGTGCGGATCTCGCCGACGTGTCGGTGCGGGCTGTTCGCCTCGGCCATCTCGGTGGTCATCTCGCGAGCCCACCAGTACGCGCCGTCGGTGGTGTGCCCGAACTGGTCGAGCGCCCACAGGCTGGCGTGCGTGACGATGGCGTCGAACCGGTGGGTGTGGCCCGCGATCCAGTTGGCCATGTAACCGCCGAACGAGCCGCCCATCGCTGCCGTGCGGGTTCCGTCGACCCTGGGGTGTGCGCACGCCGCGTCGGTCGCGGCCATCAGATCGGTGTACGGAGCGAATCCCCATGCCCCCCAGCCCCGCTGGATGAAGTCCTGGCCGTAGCCCGTTGACAACGCCGGATCGGGCATCAGCACGGCGTATCCCTTGGCGGTCAGCAGCCACGGGTTCCAGCGCCAGTGCCAGGCGTTCCAGCTGCCCAGTGGGCCGCCGTGGATCCACAGCACCAGCGGCGCCGGGTCGTCCCCGTCGGGCAGCGTCAACCAGGACCGGACTGGGGTGCCGTCGGGTGCAGTAGCGGTCAACTCCGTGAGTTCGCCGGGCAGGCTGGGCAGCTCGACGCAGGGCAACGCCGTCACGGTTCCGTCGGGATCGATGCGCACGGGATGCGGGGGCGTCGCATAGCTGCTTCGTAGTGCGTAGAGCACGCCGCCCGGCGCGGCGGACACGTCGGTGTAGGTGAAGTCGTCGTCGGTGCGCCGGATGACCTCGGAGGTGCTGGGGTCGACGGTGAACACCGGGCGTCGGCCTGCCTCGTCGGCCGTGACCACCAGGGCGGTGCCGTCGGCGGACCACGAAACCGACGCGGGCCAACGGTCCCACCCGGTGGCGATCTCGACGAAGGGTTCGCCGAACCGCATGACACACAATGTGATTCGCGGCGCTTGGTGCGGCGTGGCCACGGTCTCGCGCGTGAACGCCACGGTGGCGCCGTCGGGCGAGATCGCCGGGAACTCGAGGTCGGCTCCGGGGTCCTCCGCGATGACGGCCCGCTCGCCGGTGCCGACGTCGATGCGCATCAGCGTGCTGCGAACGGACGCACCCGGTCCTGGTGCGTGCCAGGAGGTCACGACGAATCGGCCATCCCCGCTGACGTCGAGGTCCACGTCCTGCATGGACTGGCCGGGATGGGGGGTCAGGTCGCGCGTGTCCGATCCGTCGAGCAGGTGCGGCAGTCCCGGGCCGATGTCGTGGTCCCAGTGCCGCACCGGGTAGCCGGTGTGCAGCACCGCCGAGACCTTGGCGTCCTTGCGCAGTGCCCGTAACCGCTTGTCGTCGTCGACGCCGGTCGCCGACGGCAGCATGGTGGTGCCGACGAGCGTGACGTCGGCTTCCCTGGCGGCGTACACCGCGTCGACGCCGCCTGGCAGGTCGAGGACTTGGGTGGCCTCCCCGCCCGCGGCCGGAAGTCGCCACAGCGACGCGGGTGGTTTGTCGTCGTCATCGGTGGCGCGTGCCGCCACGAACAGCAGATCGTTACCCGCGGTGAACGCCGGCGCCGACTCGCCCTTGGCGCCGCGGGTCAAGCGCCAGGCCGGTCGCACGCCTGCGGGGTCGAGTTCCCAGACGGCGCTGATGAACTCCGTCCGCTTGTCGTTGAGTTCGGCGATCGTCGTCACGACGCGGGATCCGTCGGGGGACACCACCAGGCCGGATACCCGGGGCAGGGCGAGGAAGTCGTCGAGATCGTGAAACGGTGTCGGGGTCACGTCCCGTTGGTAGCACGAGTGAGCGCTCTGGTTCGAGCGGGTTTCGCCGCGAGCACGACGGCACCGGCGCCGACAAGGGTCAGCGCGGCGGATACCAGTACTGCGGCATTCCAGCCGGCTATCAGGTTGTCGCCGACCTGGGTGGCGGTCACGACGAACAACGTGATGCCGACCGCCGCGCCGAGACGTGCGGTTTTGTTGGCGCCGCTGCCCATCGCCGCGCGGTCGGCACCGACACTGGCCACCGCCTCACGGCCGAGCAGCGCATTGAGCAGTCCGGTCGCCACGCCTGCGATCACCATCGACGGCACCAGCCGCCACGGGCTGGATCCGGCGCCCAACCCGTAGCCCAGCAGTTGACCGAGGGCGACCACGATCAGCAGGACCGCGATGATTGCTGGCCCCTGCACCGACCGTCGAACTCGGGTCAGGAGCACCGACGTCGCCACGCTGGTACCCGACCATGCGATGACCAGAACCGCGACCGTCCACAATCCGGCGCCCAGCCCGACCTGGACCAGTGTCGGGACGAACGAGGCCGTGGCGGTGATACCTGCGCCGACGGCCATGGATCCGATCGCGGCGACCCGAAACCCGCGGTGCCGCAACAGTTCGGGTTCGATCGATGGATCGCGGATCCGGCGCTCGACCACGACGAATCCGGCCTGCGCCAACACGGCAGCCGCAGCGAGTACCGAGGTGACGGCGGCCCCGCGTCAGCGCGCAGACCATCAGGGTCATGGCGGTGGCGAACAGCACCAGACCCCCTCAATCGAGCCTGCGACGGTTCGCGGCCCGCGACTCGAGAACACGGGACACACTGGGCCACAACAGAATCAACGCCAGTCCGCCGACGGCCACGTAGGACTCTCGCCAGAGCGGCGTACCGAGCCCCGCCGACACCACCACGCCGAGCGAGATCCCAACGCCCACACTGGCTCCCCAGACCGCGGTGGCGTGGCCACGGCGTCGCGCTTGGGGAAAGTCGTTGGCCAGAATCGCCAGGCTGCAGGCCAGTATCGCCGCGCCGCCGAGACCCTCGAGGATGCGCGCGGCCACGAACACCACTGGCTCCCGTGCCGCGGCGCAGCCGAACGCACCGGCCGCGAGCATGGCGAGCCCCGCCAGGTACACGCGTCGCCTGCCGAAGTTGTCACCCAATACCCCCGCCGCCAGCAGGCCCGCGGCCCGCCCGACGGGCATGGAGCTGAGCAGCCAGGCCCGCGCCGCGGCGTCGGCCCCGAGATCGGCCGCGGTACGGGGCAGGGGTCGCCATCGGCGTCACGTCGGTGAGCAGGACGAGCGCGCCGTGCCCGCGGCGATGACGGCCAGTGACCGTGGTCTCTTTGGTTTGATATTCAAACTCACTCCTGGCACGCTAACACCATGACCTCAGTGCCGTTGGCCGGCCTACCCGGTCGGCCGTGCCCGATCGCGGCCGCCATGGAGGTCGTCGGCGAACGCTGGGCTCTGCTGGTCGTGCGGGAGATCGCACTGGGAGCCACCCGCTTCAGCGACATCGTCCGCGGCACCGGTGCCCCCCGCGACCGTATCGCCGCACGGCTCAAGACTTTGACCGCTGCAGGCGTCATCACCCGGGTGCCGTACCAAACCGCGCCGCAGCGCGACGAGTACCGCCTCACCGACTCCGGACGAGCCCTCATCCCCGTTCTCGACGCACTACTGGCCTGGGGCCAGGTTCACGCCGTCGCCCCCGACGATCCGCGCCGGCCGCGCCGGTATAGCGCCATCTCCGACCGCCTCGACGAAGGAAAGACAACGTGACTGCCGAACTGACCGAGACGCCCGAGGGCACCTGGGGTGAGCTGCGCTCGAAGGTCGTGTCCTGGCACGATCCCGCACCCACCACCGCGAGAGGCCTCGCGATGGCTGGCGTCGACTACCTGCGCGCGATGCTCGACGGGGTTCTGCCGCCGCCACCGATCTCGGGCCTGATGGAGTTCACGATGGTCTCCGCCGATCCCGGCAAGGTGATCTTCACCTGCCGGCCCGACGAGTCGGCGTACAACCCGATCGGGGTCATCCACGGCGGCCTGATCTGCACGCTGCTGGACTCGGTGGCCGGTTGCGCGCTGCACAGCACGCTGCCGCGGGGCAAGGGTTACACCTCGATCGAGATCAAGGTGAACTACCTGCGGACAGTTCGCCTGACCAGCGGCCTGCTCACCGCGACGGGCACCGTGGTCAAGTCCGGGTCGCGGGTTGGCTTCACCGAGGGTGTGGTGACAGATCCCGACGGCGCGGTGATCGCGACGGCCACCAGCACCCTGCTCGTGTTCGACCTCTGACACGAGCGGCCACATCGCCGCGCTAGTTTTCTTCGGTGACGAACGACATCGTGGTGGTCGGCGCCGGCATCGCGGGGCTGGCAACGGCGGTCGCACTGCAACGGCACGGCCACCGGGTCACCATCCTCGAGGAACGGGCCGACACCGCGTCGGGGGCGGGGATCAGCATCTGGCCCAACGCCTTGGCCGCCCTCGACGAGATCGGCCTTGGCGACGCCGTCCGCGCGGCGGGTGGCCGGGTGTCCGCAGGCGCGATGCGCTGGCATGACGGGTCGTGGCTGCGTCATCCGTCCCCTGAACGCATCGTCCACGCACTCGGCGAGCCGCTGGTGGTGGTCCGGCGCACGGTACTGATGGGTCTGCTGGCCGACGCGCTGGCCGCAGGCACCATCGAAACCGGGCGTGCAGCAACCGAACTCGTCGCCACCGCCGACGGAGTACGGATCACGTTGGCCGACGGCACGACTCGCGAGGCGGACGGTGTGGTCGGCGCGGACGGCGTCGGTTCCATGGTGGCGCGCCATCTCAACGGCGCGATGGCCCGCCGCTATGCCGGCTACACGGCGTGGCGCGGCGTCGCCGTCTACTCCCTCGACCCCGAGCTGGCCGGTGAAACCATGGGCACGGGAACGGAATTCGGCCACGTCCCGCTCGGAGGCGAACACACCTACTGGTTCGCCACCGAGCGCAGCCGGGAGGGTGGAAAAGCTCCTGGAGGCGAACTCGCGTACCTGCAGTCGAAGTACGGCGCCTGGGCCGACCCGATCCCCGCGTTGTTGGCGACCACCGACCCGAATGACCTACTGCGCAACGACCTCTACGACCGCGCCGACGCTCGGCAGTGGGCGCGCGGTTCCGTCGTCCTCGTCGGTGACGCCGCCCATCCGATGCGACCTCATCTCGGCCAGGGCGGCTGCCAGGGACTCGAGGACGCGGCGATCCTGGCGCACTGCATCGAGCACGCCGACGGCCTGCCTACCGCGTTCGCACGATTCGCCGCCGTCCGGCGGCCGCGAGTGAGCCCCCTGGTCAGGGAATCCAGGCTGATCGGCGAGATCGTGAACGTGCGGCCCGCGTTCATCGGCGCCGCCATGATGCGTGCCTCCGCAGTGATGCCGGAGGCGCTGCTCACCCGGCACCTCGCGTCGATCGCGTCCCGGTCGGCGTTCGCACTCCCGGCGGACGACCTGTGACCGTTCAGCTCGGACCGCTGCTGGTCGAGGCCGAGGACCCGGCGGCGGTGACACGGTTCTGGGAGGCCGCGCTCGGCGAGGCGGCGTGCCGTCGATATCTCGTCATCCGGCCGCAGCGGACAGCCAAGGTGGTGAAGAACCGCGTCCACGTCGACGTCTACGTCCACGACGTGGCATCCCTGCTGGCCCTGGGCGCCCGGGTGCTGGACGAGTACCTGCCGGAACGGCGAGTCACCCTCGCCGACGTCGAGGGCAACGAGTTCTGTGCGTTCATCGAGCCGGATGCCGACTCGGGCCCGCCTGCCCGCGTGTTCGCGGTCTGCACCGACAGCGACCGTCCTGAGGAGCTCGCGGCCTGGTGGGCTGCGCTGCTCGGGGCGGAGATCGGTCCTGGGACCGATGGCACGATGCGGTGGCTTTACGAATCGGCGGGGCGCCCAGAGCTGATCTGGAAGTTCGTGCGTGTTCGCGACGAGCGGGTGGTGCCCAACCGGTGGCAGTGGAGCGTCACAGCAGGCTTCGACGAGCTGGTCGGTGCCGGTGCCTCGGCCGCTGGCGACCTTCTCGTCGATCCCGATGGCAACGAGGTCAGCGCACCTGACCCAGTGACGTCAGCGGGCTGAGCAGCGCGGAGCACATCTGCCGCGGGTTGATGAAGCCGAGCAGTCCCGAGGTGGGCATGGCCTCGCAGCCGGTGGCGGCGGGGGCCTGGGCCGTCGACGTCGACGTGGTCCACAGCGCGGGTGTACCGCCGACCGCACTGCACTTGGGCCATGCCTTGGGGCCCTGGCTGGCCAGGACGTTCTCGGCGACGCGGATCTGCTCCTCACGCGAAGCGTTCACGGGCGAGCCGAAGCCGCCGTTGGAGGACCAGGTGGCCGGCTTGAACTGCAGCCCGCCGTAGGCCCCGTTCCCGGTGTTGGCGGCCCAGTTGCCGCCCGATTCGCACTGGGCGACGGCGTCCCAGTTCATGCTGTCGGCGTGGGCAGTGCCCGTGGTCAGCGCGGTGGAGAGGGTCAACGCGGCGACGGCGAACGCACCAGTGACCAGGACCAGCTTCAGTGCGTTGGTCACTGTCTTGCGAAATGCGAATCGAATGTTCATCTGTGCGGTCCTTCCCCGACCGTTTGACACGAGGACCGTTTGCAAGATTTGTGTGTTCCCACAACGCGGTCATCCAGTACTTCGTGTGAGGGATTTCACGCGTTACAGAAGAGACTGAAGTTCTTTATCGGGGCGTGATGTGTTGGAGGGGGCCGTGGTGTAGATGAGGTGGTTTAAATGAGAACGGTGCCGGGCATATCGCCCGGCACCGTCGTCAAAGCTGTCGCGATCGAATTCCGCGATGTCTACCAGGGCTTAGCCCCGCCGGCCGCAGACCGGCCAGGCACGGATGCCCTGGGTCTTCAGGACGTTGTTGGCAACCCGGATCTGCTCTTCACGGCTGGCCTGGTGGGGCGAGCCCGAGCCACCATTGGCGCGCCAGGTACCCATGGTGAACTGCAGACCGCCGTAGTAGCCGTTACCGGTGGCGGTGTGCCAGTTGCCGCCGGACTCGCAGGCTGCGACGGCGTCCCAGTTCACCCCGTCCGCATTCGCGGTACCGGCGCCCAGCGCCATCGGAGCCACGAGGAGCGCCCCGGCGAAGGTGGCCAGCCCAAACGTCTTGCGGATGTTCTTCAACTTCGATCCTCTCGCCAAGCGCGCGCCAAAGACGCCCGCAATGACGCGGACGAAATGCCGGGATTCCAGGCGGCAGGGATGGGTCGCGCCGTCTCGGTCGGGCACGACAGCGGGGAGGGCAGATCCGCCTCGCCGGGCATTCCGCCCGGCCGCCGCGAAGGCCGTAGTGGCCTGCCGCAGCCCCGCTCACACGCAGGTTCTTGGTTTTGAAATTATTTGCTCCATTTGGAGACTTAGGGACCGTACAAATCTTTTGGCGCAAAGTCATGTTTGGTCGGACGCGTGTCGCGGGTACATCACGGGCAGATCACGGTGTGGCCTAACAATCGTCCGTGCAGGTAAGACGCCGCTTTTACGAGAATCGGAAATCGCACGTCGGACAGGTTTTGGTGAGACAGATCACTAGGAATTTGTGAGCCGGCGCACAGTCGGTGGCGTCACACCAGCAACAATGGTCACCGCGACGCGCCAAAAGGCGTTGCACCAGTACCGATCCGCCAGGAAGTGCGGTTTTGATTCGCTGCCTGGCCCCGTTCACCCCGAGTTAGACAGATATGTGAATGCCGCTGCCCTGCAAAGTATTTGACCACGGATACCCGATCCAACGCCCGTAGCCACCGCGCCAAACACCAGTCGTGGCGATCATGAACACGGTCACCAATATCCTTGTTCTGCAATAGCTTTCGCGACACGTGTGGTGATCTGCAGTGGTATCTCAGCGCCGGACCTCGGCGACCGCTGTCGCAGCGACGTCGCGCGGGCCGCCACCAGGACCTCGCCCCCAATGACCTCGGTCTATACACCGCGGATTCGGCTGATCCGTAAAATTCCCGAATTGCCCAACTTTCCCGGTGGCATCGAGATCCGTTACGCCGTAGCAGGTTTGATGCCCAGCGCCATCGTATCCGCCCCTAGGTGCTAAACGGCTGACGAGCAATTACGTCGTCAATAACAGACCACACTTGCCACAAAGAATGTTAGTTAGATGGTCACACGACTTAATTGCGCAGATTGGCGTCCGAATTCCAAATTTGCTGACTGAATTCAGACGAGATCTGCGACGGTGTTGACGTTGGTCAGCGCCCGCTGTTCGGACATCACGACCCGCTGGGTGTCGACGACATCGACCAGCGCACGCATGCTTCGCTCCCCCGCTGCCACCAATGCGTCGGCGCGGTCGGCCAGCCCCGTGCGGTAGACCCCGGCGAGGTAGTGGTCACGACCGTCCCATGGCAGCACCACGTCCGCACCGAGCCGTACCGCGGGACCGACGAGTTCGTCGATCAGCTCGACGGTCAGGTAGGGCATGTCGACGGCACTCACGAAGGCCAGGTCAAGACCGGCGTCGGCGGCCGCGCGAAGGCCCCGAGCAGTGGCCAACAACGGGCCAACGCCACGGACGTCGTCGCGCAGCACCTCGGCATTCAGGCCGGGCGGCAGTGGTTGGCCGGGTGCGGCCACCACGAAGACCGGGGAGCAGCGTTCGCCGAGAATCGCCACGGCGCGCTCGACGAACGTCGTCTCACCCGCGGGTCCGGAGAAGCTCAGGGTTGCCTTGTCGCGGCCCATGCGGCGCGATGCCCCGCCGGCCAGGATGACTGCGGCCAACGGGGTCGTCACGTTATTCGACGGTCCAGGTGTCTTTTCCACGGAGCAAGGATTGCAGAGCCGCCGTGTCGTGGGGCTTGGAATCCCTTGCAGAGGTGACCTGATCGCGCGCCATCTCGTCGTACGTCGGGCGGATCACCT
This sequence comes from Mycobacterium sp. AZCC_0083, assembly GCF_014202335.1. GTDB lineage: Bacteria > Actinomycetota > Actinomycetes > Mycobacteriales > Mycobacteriaceae > Mycobacterium. The sequence goes on from NZ_JACHGP010000007.1 coordinate 412,469, forward strand.
GACGGAAGATTCCCATCACGGTGTGCTCGAGGTTCTGCTCCGAGATGCGCGACAGTGCGAACGCGTAGGCCGGATCGTCGACGTGGGCGTTGTGCACCACGATGTCGTCGGCAGCGGTGTCCGCCGTCTTGGCGACCTCGAGCCCGAAACCGGACTTCACCACGCAGTACTCACCGTTGGCGCCGAACGTGATCGGTTGGCCGTGAGCCACGTTGATCAGCCGCTCCTCGGCGCCTTCCTTGCGGAGCGCGTCGAACGAGCCGTCGTTGAAGATCGGGCAGTCCTGCAGGATCTCGACCAGCGCAGCGCCACGATGCGAGGCCGCCGCACGCAGCACCTCGGTGAGGCCCTTGCGGTCCGAGTCGAGTGCCCGGCCGACGAAGGTGGCCTCGGCGCCCAACGCCAGCGACACCGGGTTGAACGGGTAGTCCAGCGAGCCCATCGGGGTCGACTTGGTGACCTTGCCGACCTCGGAGGTCGGCGAGTACTGCCCCTTGGTGAGTCCGTAGATGCGGTTGTTGAACAGCAGGATCGTGAGGTTCATGTTGCGGCGCAGCGCATGGATCAAGTGGTTGCCGCCGATGGACAGCGCGTCGCCGTCACCGGTCACCACCCAAACCGACAGATCCTCGCGAGCCAGCGCCAGGCCGGTGGCGACGGTCGGCGCGCGACCGTGGATCGAGTGGAAGCCGTAGGTCTCGAGGTAGTACGGGAACCGGCTGGAGCAGCCGATGCCGCTGACGAAGACCATGTTCTCGCGACGCAGGCCCAACTCCGGCAGGAAGTTGCGGATGGTGTTGAGGATGACGTAGTCACCGCAGCCGGGGCACCAACGCACCTCTTGGTCGCTGGTGAAGTCCTTGGCCTTCTGCGGCTCGTCGGTGGTCGGCACCGCGCTGGTCTTCGTCAAACCAACGGAGGTGAGCCCAAGGTCGGCCCCGATCAGATCAGTCATGCATCAACTCCCACACCAGTATCCACCGTGGCTGCTGCCAGCCGCGCGAACTTGGCCTTGTCAGTTTCCGTTTCGGCGAGTGTTCCGTCCAGCGCGGCATCGATGATGCCCTCGACTTCGTCGGCCAGGAACGCCATGCCCTCGACCTTGGTGACCGACTGGATGTCGACCAGGTACTTGCCGCGCAAGAGCATCGCCAGCTGGCCCAGGTTCATCTCTGGAAGGACGACCTTCTGGTAGCGGTTGAGCACCTCGCCGAGGTTCGCGGGGAACGGGTTGAGGTGGCGAACGTGCGCGTGGGCCACCTTGATGCCCTTGCGCCGGGCGCGTCGGCACGCCTCGCCGATCGGGCCGTACGAGCTGCCCCAGCCGACCAGGAGGAGTTCGGCGTCGCCCGTCGGGTCGTCGACCTCGAGGTCGGGCACCGTGACGCCGTCGATCTTGGCCTGGCGCAGTCGCACCATGAGGTCGTGGTTCTTGGGCTCGTAGGAGATGTTGCCCGAGCCGTTGGCAGCCTCGAGGCCGCCGATCCGGTGCTCCAAACCGGGAGTCCCTGGGATCGCGAACTGCCGGGCCAGGGTTTCCGGGTTGCGGGCGTACGGCTGGAAGGGCTCACCGGTTTTGGCGAAGGTGTGCTCGATGGGCGCGTACCGACTCACGTCGGGGATGCGCCAGGGCTCCGAACCGTTGGCGATCGCGCCGTCGGACAAGATGATCACCGGGGTGTGGTACGTCACCGCGATCCGCGCGGCCTCGACGGCGACGTCGAAGCAGTCCGACGGGGTTGCCGGCGCGAGCACGACGACCGGCGATTCACCGTTGCGGCCGTAGAGCACCTGAAGCAGATCGGCCTGTTCGGTCTTGGTGGGCAGACCGGTCGACGGACCACCACGCTGCACGTCGATGATGATCAGCGGGAGTTCGGTCATCACGGCCAGGCCGATGGCCTCGGATTTCAGCGAGATGCCCGGGCCAGAGGTGCTGGTGATGCCGAGCGCGCCGCCGTAGGAGGCCCCGATGGCGGCGCCGATGCCCGCGATCTCGTCCTCGGCCTGGAAGGTCAGCACGTTGAAGTGCTTGTACTTGGAGAGCTCGTGCAGGATGTCCGACGCGGGCGTGATGGGGTAGCTGCCCAGTACGACTTGCGTGTTGGCGAGTTGCCCCGCCGTCACCAGCCCGTAGGCCAGTGCCGTGTTGCCGGAGATCTGCCGGTAGTCGCCCGACTTCAGCTTGGCGGGGCCCACCTCGTAGGTGACGGCGAACGCCTCGGTGGTCTCGCCGTAGTTCCAACCGGCCTTGAGCGCCAGCACGTTGGCTTCGGCGATCTCTGGCTTCCGGGCGAACTTCTCCCGGATGAAGGCCTCACTGGCCTCGAGCTCGCGGCCGTACATCCACGACAGCAGCCCCAGCGCGAACATGTTCTTGGCGCGCTGGCCGTCCTTCTTGGTCGCGCCGATGGGCTCGACGGCGCCCAGCGTCAGCGTGGTCATCGCCACGGCTTGAACGACGTAGTCGGAGAGCTCGTCGTTCTCCAGTGGGTTGGCCTCGTAGCCGACCTTGGCGAGGTTGCGCTTGGTGAACTCGTCGGCGTTCGCGATGATCAGGCCGCCGCGCGGCAGATCCTCCACGTTGGCCTTGAGCGCCGCGGGGTTCATCGCGACGAGAACGTCGGGCCGGTCGCCTGCGGTGAGGATGTCGTAGTCGGCGATCTGGATCTGGAACGAGGAGACGCCGGGCAGCGTGCCCTGTGGTGCCCGGATCTCGGCGGGGTAATTCGGTTGCGTCGCAAGGTCATTGCCGAACAGCGCGGCTTCGGAGGTGAACCGGTCACCCGTCAGCTGCATGCCGTCGCCGGAGTCACCGGCAAAGCGGATGACGACCTTTTCGAGCTTCTGACGCGAGGAGGTACCGTTGCCGTTTTGGCCCACGACCCCTACCTTTCAAGCTTGTCGGGCTGCGCCTGTTCGAGTCGCAATCGAGGCCGGCTGTGGCACGATGCGCCTTCGGTATGACGTCCACCCGTTTTTTGTCTGTCACTGGCAGTACCGATTATTGCACTTCTCTTAGGCAGCACCCGACTGGACCCGCCGGTTACCTACCGGTAAATCTATGTGAAGCTCGCAGGTCAACTGCATGAACTCGAACGGTGGATCTGCCGAATTGTGGTCTTCGTCACTTTTCGAGAATGTCGTTCTCTAAGGATTCGGTTACCGACGAGTAGCTCGGGCCGACAGAACTTGACACGTGTCGAGTCGCAGCCAGTCGAACCTGCGGCTACACCATTTCGTGGGAGCCGGCCTTCAGGCGCCTGTCGAGTTCGCGGGCGACCAGTTCGCTCGCCAGTTCCACCGACCTGCGTGGATCAGCGCCCGCGGCGCGATTGGCTACGTAGCACGACGTGAACATGTCGCCGGCACCCGTCGTCTGCACGCCCTCGACGCGCCATGCGGCAGGCACGCGGACGACGGTGTCGTCGGTGTAGATGTCACATCCCTCGGATCCGTAGGTGACGAGGATTTCGGGAACGCCGAGTCGTTTGGCCGTCGACTCGTCGAACGCGCCGTCGGCAACGATGACCGCTTCGTCCTCGGCGAGCTTGAGGACACTGAGGTGGCAGAGCAGTTCGGGCGGATAGTGGCGGTCGACGACGAGCGGTCCCAGCCGATCGGCGCGAACGAGGCCTTGTCCGTCGTAGGCGACCCGATGGCCTCGTTCGGCGAGCAAGGCCAAGGTGCTCGCCGGGAAGTCCGTGCGCAGCAGCGGTGCGAGGTGCACCCACGTCGTGTCGGGATCGGCGGCTTCGATCTCCGACCGGCCCCATACGGGACCTATCGCGTCGACCGACATCTGGCGGTGATCCACGTCTTCGTAGTCGAGGCGGAACGCGCTCGTCCGGTCTGCGGGCAGGATCCGGACGATCGAGCCGAAGCGAACGAGCAGCGACTCGAACAGGGCATGGTCCGCTTCGGCGGCCAGCGCAACGATGTGGCCGTGTCCGCCTGCGGCCTGCAAGGCGACTCCGGAGAACGAGGCGCAGCCGCCAGGACTCTTCGGCGCGCCGTTGATGACGTCGATCGCCAAGTTGCCCAGCACGGTCACGCCAGGGGCGAGCTTGACGCGATGTCGCGGCACCGATCGGTCTCCTGGGTGTTGGTCGGCGCTCTCGTCGTCGCCAATGGGGCGAAATGGTAGTCCCGATTCCCGACAATCGACGATTCAGACGCTCGGTCGCCGACGAATCGGCCTGATCTACAGGCGAGCCGAAGGCTGTTTCGGCGGCTGCGCGAACGGGCTGGCCTTGATCACCGGAAGCGGGAAACTGTGGTCGGTTTCCGTGGCATCGATGCTGTCGTACAGGCCGACGGTATATACGCCCGCGGACTGCACCGTCATCGACAAGTGGTGGACGAAGACGCGGAACTTGACGGGTACGCCCGGGTTGTCGGGCCAGTGCCAGGCGCACTCGAACGCGGCGAGTCGTTCACCCTTTGCCGACTTGGCGACGACGTACAGGCGCGGGTCGTAGTCGGTGCCCCCCTTGGTGTACACGGCGAGCACCAGCGGCACGGTGATCTGTGCGGGGAAGCTGGTGACGTGGGCACTGGTCATCGGGAAGCCGTCCGTCGTGACGCCGCCCGATTCCTCCAGCACTGCCTTCAATGACGGCGCGAACGCGATGACCTGCATGGTTTCCCCCTTGAACCTCGAGAGTCCGGGATTCAATGCAGACCTTAGCCAGCTACGGCTAGCTCGGGAGGTTGTACGGCGTGATGACCTGGATGGGTACGGGCCGCACGGGCTCGGCAGGCAGCGCGCCGCGTTCCTGCAGGAGAAGCCGCAGCGCGAGCCGGGCGTCGGCGCGCAGGTCGTTGTGCAGCACCACCGAGATGCGGCCGTCCCGAAGCAGCCGTCGGTTGTCGGCGTCGAGATCGTGCGCGATGAAGACCCTGCAGGGGCGTCCCAATCGCTCGAACGCCGCGACGGTGGCGGTGTTGCCGCCGCCGACCGAGTAGACCGCTTCCACGCCAGGATTCCGGTCGAGCGCGTCGAGGACGAGCCGTTGGTTGGTCGCGTCGATGCCGTCGCTCTCGCTCACCTCGACGATCCCGCGGCCCGATCCGCGCAACGCCGACCGGAATCCGACTTCGCGCTCACCTTCGCCGCGGAACACCGTCCTGCTGAGCGTGATCAGGACGTCCGACGGTGTCGCGCCGAGCCACTGGTCCACCAGATAGGCCGCGGTGACGCCCGCGCCGTGGTTGTCGATGCCGACGTACCCGCATCGCGAACTGGTCGGCACGTCGGTCGCGTATGTCACCACGGGCACGCCGGACGCGACCAGCCGGTCGACGGCCTCCGCCACCTCGGGCTCGTCCTGTGCCTTGAGTACGACGCCGTGGCTGCCGCGAAGCCGTCCGAGGGCGTCCACCATCTGGGCGCTTGACCCCGATTCCCAGAGGTGGAAACGGGCGCGCAGCATGGCGGGGGCGAATGCGGGCAGCTCGGCTTCGACCGCCGCCCTGAATGCGTCGGAGAACCGCTGGGGCGTCTGCATCACCACGTCGATCAGATAGCGGCGGCCGTTGAGGCGCAGTTGCGCGCGTTGCTTGTCCAGGTCCGCGATTGCCTGCGCGACCTCGGCGCGGGTGTTCTCCCTGACGCCGGGGCGGTCGTTGAGGACACGGTCGACGGTCGCCTCGCTGAGGCCGGACTGTTGGGCGATCTCACGGACCTTGTACCGGTGCGGCATCGCTGTCCTCTCCTCCCGTTCCCCACTTCTTCCCGCGAGCAGACGCAAAGGGCCCTGAAATGCCCGCATTGGGGGCCATTTGTGTCTGCTCGCCGAGAATCTTGAGGTGTTTTTGATGGCTTTCTGGTGTTGATTGCGGTGCGGGTCACCACAAGACTAAGGGCCATGGCAACACCACTGACCACTGCGAACCGCGCGTGGATCGAGGACACGGACTGCGACCTCGACGACTTCCGCGCACTGGTGTCTCAGGACACGGACGTGAACGACTTTCCGCTGGCGGCCGACGTCCGCGAGGGCGCGCTGGTCTACTCCGCCGAGACGGTGGCGCGCGCCGGCCGGCACGCCCTGCAGACCGAGCTGATCCGCGCCCTCGCCGACGGCCCTGGCGTCGTGGTGTTCGAGGATGCCGTCGATCCGGCAGTCGTCGACCGCGCCAGCGAGGCGTTCACCGCGCTCATCGCCGCCCAGCGCGCCGAGGGCACCGCCGCAGGCGACCACTTCGGCAAGGCAGGCGCCAACGACCGGATCTGGAACGCCGCGCAGAAACTCGCGCTGCACGCACCCGAAGTCTTCGCCGAGTACTACGCCACCGACGCCATCGCACTGGTGTCGCAGGCCTGGCTCGGCCCGCGGTATCAGGTCACCTCGCAGGTCAACGTCGTCAATCCCGGTGGCGCGGCGCAGATTCCGCATCGCGACTACCACCTCGGCTTCGTCAACGTCGACCAGCTGGCGGCCTACCCCGCGCACATGCACCGGATGTCGCCTGCCCTCACGCTGCAGGGTGCTGTCGCGCACTGCGACATGCCGCTGGAGAGCGGGCCGACGATGTTGCTGCCCCACTCGCAGAAGTTCGTTGGCGGCTACATCGCGTTCTACCGCCAGGACTTCATCGAATACTTCGCCGCCCACCAGGTGCAGGTACCGCTGCGCAAGGGTGACGCGGTGTTCTTCAACCCGGCGCTCATGCACGGGGCTGGCGCCAACACGTCGACCGACATCTCGCGGATGGCCAACCTGCTGCAGATCTCGTCGCCGTTCGGGCGCGCCATGGAGACGCTGGACCGCAGCGCGATGGTGCGGGCCATCTACCCTGCGCTGCTGGCGATGAAGGCCGCAGGACGCTCGGAGGGCGAACTCCGCAACGCGGTCAACGCGACCGCGGAGGGCTATCCGTTCCCCACCAACCTCGACAGCGACCAGCCGATCGGCAGCCTGGCACCGCCCAGCCAGGTCGACACCGTGCTGGCCGCACTGGCCGACGATCTCACCCCCGCAGCACTCGACATCGCACTCAGCGAGCAGAACGAACGGAGAATGCCATGACCACCCTCGGCGTAATCGGGCTCGGCCGCATCGGCGCCTTCCACACTGAAACCCTCAGTGGGATCGAGGGTCTCGACGGGTTGGTGATCACCGACGAGTGCACCGACGTCGCCCATGCGGTGGCCACCAAGTACGGCGTCAAGGCGGTCGACACGGTGGAGGAGCTGCTGTCCTCGGGTGTGGACGGGATCGTGGTCGCGGCTGCAACCCCGGCACACGCGGAGCTGACGCTGGCCGCCGTCGAGCGCGGCATCCCGACGTTCTGCGAGAAGCCGATCGCGTCCACCGCCGCGGAGAGCGCGCGGGTCGCCGAGGTGATCGCGAAATCCGGTGTGCCCGTGCAGGTCGGCTACCAGCGCCGGTACGACGCCGCGTTCGCCGCGGCCAAGCGCGCCGTCGACGAGGGGGCGCTCGGCACCCTGCACACGGTGCGCAGCACCACGATGGACCCCGCTCCCCCGCCGATGGACTACATCAAGACCTCGGGCGGCATCTTCCGCGACTGCGCCGTCCACGACTTCGACGTGCTGAACTGGATCACCGGGCAGCGCGCCGTCGAGGTGTACGCCACAGGAACCGTCCAGGGCGATCCCCTGTTCGCGGAGTACGCCGACGTCGACACCGCCGCCGTCGTGGTGACGTTCGACGGCGGAGCACTCGGCGTGGTGTCCAACGCACGATACAACGCCCGCGGCTACGACTGCCGCTTGGAGATCCACGGCTTCGACGACAGCGTGGTGGCCGGCTGGGACCAGGGCGTTCCGCTGCGAAACATGGATCCGCTCAATGACTTTCCGGCGGGCCCCGCGCACCACTTCTTCATGGACCGCTTCACCGCGGCATTCCGCGCGGAGCTGACCGAGTTCGTCCAGGTCGCGCAGGGTGGCCCGATCCGCGGGGCCACGGTGGCGGACGCGGTCGAGGTCGCCTGGCTCGCCGAAGCCGCCACTGAGTCCCTTCGCAGGCATGCACCGGTCACGATCGCCGAGGTGCGGAACTCGTGATCAAGATTGCCGGGGCGCCGATCTCGTGGGGCGTCTGCGAGGTACCTGGCTGGGGCTACCAGTTGGCACCCGACCGTGTACTGACCGAGATGCGCGGATCAGGCCTGACCGCAACGGAACTCGGCCCCGAGGGCTTCCTGCCGACGGATGTCGACGAGTTGAAGTCCGTCCTGCGGTCCCATGACCTGGCGTGTGTCGGCGGCTTCGTGCCGGTCGTGCTGTTCGACGACGCTCGTGATCCCGCCGACGACCTCGCCGGGCCGCTCGAATCACTGGTCGCCGCCGGAGCAGGCGTCGTCGTGCTCGCCGCAACGACCGGATCCGACGGCTACGACTCGCGTCCCGTCCTCGACGAGGCGCAGTGGTCGACACTGCTCGCCAACCTGGACCGGCTGGCGACGATCGTCGCCGACCGTGGCTTGCTTGCCGTGCTGCATCCGCACGTCGGCACCATGGTGGAGACCCGCGCAGACGTCGACCGGGTGCTTGCCGGGTCATCCATCCCGCTGTGTCTGGACACCGGGCACCTGCTGATCGGTGGCACCGATCCGCTGGAGCTGGCCAAGGCCGTGCCGAATCGCATTGCGCACACCCACCTCAAGGACGTCGACGCCGCGCTGGCCGCCAAGGTGCAGTCGGGTGAGCTGACGTACACCGACGCCGTCCGGGCCGGGATGTACACCCCGCTCGGCTCGGGCGACGTCGACATCGCGGGCATCGTCTCGGTATTGCGCGACAACGGCTTCGACGGCTGGTTCGTGCTCGAGCAGGACACCATCCTGGATGGCGAGCCTGCCGGTGAAGGTCCGGTGCGCGACGTGCTGGCCAGCGTCGCCTTCCTCCAGGCAGTCGCCGGATGACGCTGCGCATCGGGGTGCTCGGCGCGTCGCGGATCGCGGAGTCGGCGATCGTCGGGCCCGCCGCCGAACTCGGACACCGGTTGGTGGCGGTGGCGGCGCGGGACCGGTCGCGGGCGGAGTCCTTCGCCGAGAAGTACGGCGTGGAGCGTGTCGTCGCGTCGTATCAGGACGTGATCGACGATCCCGAGGTGGACGTCGTCTACAACCCGTTGGCGAACTCGCTGCATGCGCCGTGGAACCTCGCCGCGATCATCGCGGGCAAGCCGGTTTTGAGCGAAAAGCCCTTCGCGCGTGACCAATCCGAGGCCCGACGCGTCGCGGACGTCGCGGGTGCCGCGGGTGTCACCGTGCTGGAGGGTTTCCACTACTTCTTCCATCCCGTCACCCAGCGTGCGTTCGAGCTTGCCGCCGACGGCACCCTCGGCGAGGTGACCCACGTCGAGGTGCGGATGGCGATGCCCCCACCCGACGACGGCGATCCACGCTGGTCGCTCGAGATGGCTGGGGGCGCACTGATGGACCTCGGCTGCTACGGCCTACACATCATGCGGTCGCTCGGCCGGCTGGGCGTGCCCGGCGTCGACGGGCGGCCGTCGATCACCCGCGCACACGCCGAGCAACGCACTCCCGGGGTGGATGCCTGGTGCGACGTCGAGGTCGCCTTCCCAGGCGGCGCCACCGGTCTGTCCGCCAATTCGATGGTGGGAGACCACCACTCGCACACGATCCGGATCGTCGGCACGGCTGGGGACGTGCTGGTGCACGACTTCATCACGCCGAGCACCGACGACCGCTTGACCATCACCACTCCGGTTGGCATCACCGTGGAGCGCCTTGGCACCCGGCCGTCCTATACCTACCAGTTGGAGGCCTTCGCCGCCCACGTGCAGCATGGCGCTCCCCTGCCGTTCGGCTCCGCCGACGCCGTGGCGAACATGGCGTTCGTGGACGCCGCGTATCGCGCGGCCGGCATGGAATCCCGATGACTTTTCAGCTGGCCGTCAGCGCCGAGATGGTGTTCACCGAACTGCCGTTCATCGAGCGGGTACGTCGCATCCACGACCTCGGCTTCGCGGTCGAGATCTGGAGTTGGGACGACAAGGACCTAGCCGCGCTGCGAGCCACGGGCGCGACCTTCACCTCGATGACCGGGTATCTGCACGGTGACCTCATCGACGCCGCGACCGCCGACGAGGTGGTGCGTACCGCCGAGCTGTCCATCAAGGCCGCCGAAACCCTTGGCGTGACACGGTTGAACCTGCATACCGCGGAGTTGGTCGACGGCAATGCGGCGCGGCCACGGCGGCGCGCCACCGGCCCGATGTGGCTCACCGCGCTGCGCACCCTCGACCGTCTTGGCGACCTCGGCGCCGCCAACGGCGTCACGTTCTGCGTGGAGAACCTCAACACGATCGTCGATCACCCTGGCGTACCGCTGGCGCGGGCGAAGGACACCCATGCACTGATCGAGGCCGTCGCCCATCCGAACGTCAAGATGATGCTCGACCTCTATCACGCGCAGATCGGCGAGGGGAACCTGATCGAACTCGTCCGCAGGTGCGGCGACGCGATCGGCGAGATCCAGGTGGCCGACGTCCCCGGCCGCTGCGAACCGGGCACCGGCGAGATCCACTACCCCGCGATCGCACGGGCATTGCGCGACATGGGGTTCCACGGCACCGTCGGCCTGGAGGGCTGGGCATCCGGCGACAGCGTCGCGGCACTCGAGGCGTTCCGCGCTGCGTTCACGGTCTAACCGCCGAACCGGGCCGCGAGGCGCTCCAGGGTCGACGTGATGCCGTCGGCATTCTGCGTGTGCATGCCGAAGAACTCCAGGAGCCTAGGCGCCTTGTGGATGCTGTAGTCGAACGTCTCGGTGACTTCCGTGGTGCCGGGCGCAGTCTCCATCAGGTCCCAGCGCCAGCGGTGGCCCATCGGATGCTGCCACTCCACGACCCTATCGTCGTCGACCTCGGTGACGGTCGAGGTGATCTTGTACGGCACTCCCCACTGCCTCATCCCGACCGTGAACTTGTCGCCCACCGCAAGGTGATGAGGTCCCCTGATCGGGATGTCGCGCATCGTGCCGGACCCATCGAGCTCCGGATGCCGGTGCGGATCGACGACGAGCGCGAAGATCTCCGCTGCGGACGCTGTGACCAGGACTCGCCTGACGACGCGTCTTGGGCCAGCGTCGACCACCAACACGGCTGACACAGTGGCCGATGATACGGGTCCGCAGACACGCGACGCTGCTACTCTGCCCGGAATATCCGCTCGACTGTGAAGGTTTGGGTCAAGCATGCGAGCAGTCGTCTTCGATCCGCAAGCCCCTCAAAACCTGCGCTTCGACGAGGTGAGTCCACCGGTTGTCGCTGATGACGAGGCATTGATCGACGTCAAGGCAATCGCACTGAACTTCGGCGAGGTGCGCTTCATCGCCGACGTGCGCCAGCCCGGCGAGGTGCCAGGGTGGGATGCCGCAGGAGTGGTCGTCCAAGCCGCGGCCGATGGAACCGGGCCATCGGCAGGCACCCGAGTGGTGACCTTCAATGGCGCCGGTGGGTGGGCTGAGCGCCGCGTGGCGCCAACCGGCAACATCGCGGTAGTTCCCGACTCCGTCGACTTCGCCACTGCTGCCGCGTTGCCCGTCGCCGGCGTCACGGCATTGCAGGCACTGCGAGCACTCGGATCCGTCGTGGGGCGGAGAGTGCTCATCACCGGCGCGTCCGGCGGGGTCGGCCGGTTCGCCGTGCAGCTCGCGGCCAGGGCTGGCGCTCACGTGATCGCGGCAGTCGGAAGCGAGGCACGGGGCGCGGGGCTCGTCGAGTTGGGCGCCGCCGAGGTCGTCGTCGGGCTCGACGACGTCACCGAGCCCGTGTTCGGTGTCCTGGAGAATGTTGGCGGCCCACTGCTGGCCCAGGCGTTCAGCCTGGTCGGCGAAGGCGGTTCCGTACAGTCGATCGGGATGGCGTCCAACCAGCCTACGACGATCGACTTCGAGGCGGAACGGCACAGGTGGACGCGGAAGCGCTTGGAGCCCTTCACGGTTCGCGAACCCTTCCAAGCGGACCTCAACTACCTGGTCGAACTGCTGGCCACCAGCCAGCTGGATCCGCAGATCGGGTTGCGCGACTCGTGGGACAACGTGTCAGGGGCCGCTGAGGCACTGCTTGACCGCCGGGTGGCGGGCAAGGTGGTCCTGGACGTCACCTGACCACCGCTGCCACCGCGGTGGATCAGGCTCCCTTGCGTCCCAGCTCGTGCGAGAGCGCCTCGAGTTCGTCACCGCCGGCCATCTCCTGAGTGAGGTGGTCCAGCGTGATGTCGTCGTAAGAGCAGTCGAGTTTCTGCCTGCCGCGGTTGAGCAGCACGAAGTGGTCGCCCACCATGTGTGCGTGGTGCGGGTTGTGCGTGATGAACACGACGCCGAAGCCGGCCTCCTTCGCCGCGGTGATGTACTTCAACACCACCCCCGACTGCTTGACCCCCAGCGCGGCCGTCGGCTCGTCGAGGATCAGTACCCGCGCCCCGAAGAACACCGCGCGGGCGATCGCCACGCACTGACGTTGGCCGCCGGACAGCGAACCGATCGGTGCGTCGACGTCCGGCAGCTCGATACCCATCTTGGCCAATTCGGCGAGCGTCGTGGCCCGCATCGCATTGGCGTCCAACGAATACGGGAACGACGACTTGCGCAGCTCCTGGCCGAGGAAGAAGTTGCGCCATACCGGCATCAACGGCACGACGGCGAGGTTCTGGTACACCGTGGCGATGCCCTTGGCGAGCGCGTCGCCCGGGGATGCGAACTTCGTCGACTCGCCATCCACGAGAAGGTCACCCTCGGTCTGCTGGTGCAGCCCGGAGATGATCTTGATGAGCGTGGACTTGCCCGCGCCGTTGTCGCCGAGGATGCCGGTGACCTCGCCCGCGTGCACACGCAGGCAGATGTCCTTGAGCGCGGTGATGTTTCCGTATGACTTACTGACGTTCTTCAACTCGACCAGGGGCACCTTGCCCCCGGACGGGGCGTCATGTTCGGGACGTTCGACTGTTGCAGTCATTCGGTCACCTCTTCGCTGCGTAGTTACGGAAGGCGTTGTTGGCGATGACGGCGAACAGGAGCACCGCGCCGAGGAAGAACTTGAACCAGTCGGGATCCCAACCGGCATAGACGATCCCCTGGTTGGCCATGCCGAAGATGAACGCACCGATGGCCGCGCCGATCGCCGTGCCGTAACCGCCGGTGAGCAGACAGCCTCCGATGACGGCGGCGATGATGTAGAAGAACTCGTTGCCGGCGCCCTGCCCGGACTGCACTGTGTTGAACGAGAACAGCAGATGCATGCCGGAGAACCAGGCCAGAAAGCCGACGAGCATGAACAGCCCGATCTTGACCTTGGTCACCGGAACGCCCACCGCGCGCGCGCTGTCCGCGTCACCGCCGACCGCAAAGATCCAGTTGCCGATCTTGGTCTTGAACAACACGTACGTTGCGATCGCGGTGAACAGTAGCCACCACAGCACGGTGATCTTGATCTGAACGCCGAACACGTTGAACGGGTGCGCGAACACCCACTGGGCCGAGGACCAGCCCTGCATGTCGTTGACGCTCTGGGTGGCGACCTGACCCGAAACCAGTTTGGTAACAGCGAGATTGATGCCGGCGATCATGAAGAACGAACTCAACGTGATGAGGAAGCTGGGGATCTTCGTCCTCATCACCAGATAGCCGTTGAGGAATCCGACACCCAACGCGAGCACCAGGGCCAACGCAGCGCCCACCCACAAATTGAGGTGCAGGTTGAAGGCCAGCATCGATGCCGCCAGTGAACTGAACGTCACGGCCACGCCTGCCGAGAGGTCGAACTCGCCGCCGATCATCAGCAGCGCCACGCCGCACGCCATGATGCCGATCGTGGAACTGGCATACAGCACGGTGGCCAGCGACGCGGCCTCCCGGAACGGGGGCGCCACCATCAGGAAGATGACGAACAGCGCGATCGCGCCGATCAGGGCACCCATCTCGGGACGAATCAGCATGCGCTGCACGCGGTTGCGTTCTTTGACCCGCTCGTCGTGGACGACCTTGCGGCTCCCGAGGTCCAAGTCTGCTTGAGTGGACATGGCTTCTCTTTCTTCCGTGATGTCTCTAGCGCGTTCCGGCCTTGGCCAATTCGGCGACGGCATCGATGTTTCCCTGGTCGATGAACGACGGCCCGGTCAGTGTCGGCTGACCGCCACCGATCAGGTTCTTGTTGTTCTTGAACAACCAGAGCGAGTCGATGGCCAGGTAGCCCTGAAGGAACGGCTGCTGATCGACGGCCCACTGCACCTTCCCGCCCTTGATCGCATCGACGAGTGCGGCGTTGGTGTCGAAGGTGACGATCTTCGCCGAACTACCGGCGTTCCCGACCGACTGCACCGCGGTCAGCGCGATCGGCGCGCCGAGCGCGACGACGGTGTCGACCGACGGATCCTGTTGCAGCTTGGCGGTGATCGTCGACTCCACCGACGGCATGTCCTTGCTGTTCACGTTCAGAATCTCCATGTTGCCCTTGAAGCCCTGCTTGACTCCGGCGCAACGGGATTCGAGTGCGACCTGACCCTGTTCCTGGATGACGCAGATGATCTTCTTGGCCCCGTCGGCGTTGAGCTTCTCGCCCGCAGCCACTCCGGCGAGCTTCTCGTCCTGGCCGAAGTACTCCTGGACGTCCATCGCCTTGAAGTTGTCGAAGCCGGAGTTGAATGCGACGACCGGAATGCCTGCGGCCTCAGCGGCCTTGACGGCCGGAGCCATCGCGTCGGGCTTGGCCAGTGTCAGGGCGATGCCGTCGACCTTGCTGTCGATCGCGCTCTGCACCAGGTTGGCCTGAGCAGGCGCTTCGGGATCATTGGAGTAGCGCAGCTCGATGTTGTCCTTGTCGGCCGCGGCCTGCGCGCCCTTGCGGATGAGATCCCAGAACGAGTCGCCCGGCACCTCGTGGGTGATCATCGCGACCGTCATGCGTGGGGTGTTCGCCTGACCGGCGCCCATCCCGTTGCCGCTGCTGTCCGGCTTTCCGCCGGTGCTCGAACACGACGCGAGCCCCAGGGTGAGCACCCCAATTCCCGCCACGGCTGCCAACCGAACAAACTTCATCGTTTCTCCTGTCTGCGGGTGCCCAGTGGCACTACATGAACACGATGTAATACGGGTCACACCCGAAAGTCAATAGTTTGTTCGGACATTAGGACTGCAGGTCAAATGTTAGGGTGCGTCCATCCTGGTCACAGCAAGATCAGGTGCCACCCACACGAATGACTTCGAATTGGCCGTCTGCGCGGAGACGATCTTCACCGATCTGCCCATCACCGAACGGGCTCGACGCATCGACCAGCTCGGTTTCGCCGTCGAAATATGGAGCTGGCACGACAAGGATCTCCAGACCCCTCGCGGCGAGAGGCGCCCGGTTCCTCGATGACCGGATATGTGCACGGCGACCTGGTGGATCGCAGCGGCGCGGACGAGGTGGTGCGCACCGCCGAGCTGAGCATCAAAGCCGCTGCGACGCTTCGCGTTCCACGGCTCAACCTGCACATCGCCGAACTGGTGGAGTTGGTGCGGCGATGCGGTGACGCCATCGGTGAGGTTCAGGTCGCCGACGTGCCCGGGCGATGCGAGCCGGGCGGCGGCGAGATCTTCTACCCAGCGATCGCCGCGGCGTTGCGTGACGTCGGCTTCACCGGCACGGTCGGCCTGGTCAGGCGTTCGCTGCCTCCCGCTGCAGGCCCTCGGCTTCGAACCGGTCCTCTAGTTCCTCCAGCGTGGTGCCCTTGGTCTCCGGCACGAACTTGTGCACGAACAACCAGGATCCGACGTTGACCCCGACGAAGAGCAGGAAGGTGCCCGTCGAGCCGAGCGCCGAGTTCAACACTGGGAACGCAAACGAGATGATCGCGTTGGTGCACCAGAGCACGAACACCGCGATGCCCATCGCGAACCCGCGGATGCTGAGCGGGAAGATCTCCGACAGCAGCAGCCACACACAGGTGCCGATGAACATCTGCACGAAGGCCACGAACACGATCATGCAGGCCAGGATGATGTAGCTGCGTGTGGTTGATTCGGGCATCAGAAATGTCAGTGACAGTGCGAGCTGCGCGCCGGCCACGCCGGCAAATCCGGTGAGCAGCATGGTCCGTCGGCCGATGAAGCCGAGCAGGATGATGCCGATGATCGTGGTCACCACCGATGTCACGCCGACGGCGATGGTGGCGATCAGTGAGGCGCTCACGCCCAGGCCACTCTGCTCCAGAATTGTCGGGGCGTAGTAGTTGACGGTGTTGATGCCGGTGGCCTGCTGCACGATGGCCAGGCCGCAGCCGATGAGCACCACGCGCCTGATCCACGGGACATCCCGGATCACCGAGAACGGGGTACTCCTGACGTTCAGGGTGCGCTCGGCATGTTCGACGATCGCCGCGAATTCGGCGTCGGCTTCACGCTTGTCCAGACTGTATCCGAGTACCTTCCTGGCCTCCTCCATGCGCCCCTTCAGCCCGTACCACCGCGGTGAATCGGGCAACGCCATCATGCCGAGCAGCAGCGCGACCGCGGGCACCGCGGCCACTGCGAGCATGATGCGCCAGACGTGCGGATCCTGGATGAGGTGATCGAGCAGGGCATTCATGGCGAAGGCGAGCATTTGACCCGTCACGATCATCAATTCGTTGATGGTCACCATTCGGCCGCGCCGTTCCGGGGGCGCCATTTCCGCGAGGTACAGCGGGCACGTCACCGACGCCGCCCCCACGCCGATACCGAGGATGATGCGCGCCGCGACCATGATCTGAACGGTCGGGGCAAGTGCACATCCCAGCGCGCCGACCAGGAAGATGAAGGCGCACAGCAACAAGGTCTTCTTCCGGCCGAGGCGGTCGGCGATGCGCCCGCCAAAGAGCGCACCCAACGCGGCACCCGGGAACAGCAGCGAGCTCACCACCGTCGCCTCGCCGAACGAGCTCAGATCGAGGTCGTCCTTCATGTACAGCAGCGCACCGGAGATGACTCCCGTGTCGTAGCCGAACAGCAGACCGCCGAGCGTCGCGATCACCGTGAGCTTGGTCAAGAATCTGCGAGGCGGCGCGCCTTCGGTCGATGTCGCCATGATGTCGTCTTCCTTTTCGTTCGGTGATCAGACGGGTTGTGCCGCAAGATCGCTCGCGGCGAGCAGTGTGGTTGCGGCGACCTGGAGGCCCTCGAGTTGGCCGAGTTCGGTGTCCTCGTGCTCGACGTTGACCGCCATGTCCGGGTCGACCCGGCGCAGCGCGGCGAGGAACCTCGCCCAGAAGTCGACGTCGTGACCGCGACCGACCGCGACGAAATCCCAGCTGGACTCGGTGGGCCACCGGTTGACGGTGTGCCTGCCACCCAGTGAAGTGCTGGGTTGGTCGGCCGGCGTACGGGTGAACCGGTCGTCGAGCACGCCGTACACGGCACATGCCGGGTTGATCCGGGTGTCCTTTGCCGCGGCGTGAAAGACCAGCTCGCCCAGGAAGTCGATGGCAGCGACCGGGTCGATGCCCTGCCAGAACAGGTGGCTCGGATCCATCTCGGCGCCGACGTGCGTCGCACCCGTCTTCTCCACGAGTCGCTGCAACGTGGGCGGATTGAACACCAGATTCTGTGGGTGCATCTCGATGCAGACCTTGACGTCATGGGCGCGTGCGAGGGCGTCGATCTCCCGCCAGAACGGCACGGCGACGTCATCCCACTGATAGTCCAACGAGTCGAGATAGCCACTGTCCCAGGGGTTCACGTGCCACGCGGGCCACTGGCCGCCGGAGTGTGCGGCGGGCAGGCCGGACATGGTGACCACCCGGCGCACGCCGAGCGTAGCGGCGACTCGGATCGCACGGCGCAGATCGTCGGCGTCTTCCGGGCCTACCTCGGGATCGGCGTGCAACGGGTTGCCATTGACGTTCAGACCCGTCAGTTGCACCCCGGTCTCCTCGAAGACGGCCAGGTAGGCAGCCGGATCCAGCTCGCCATCGAGCAGAGCGGCCACCGGCAGGTGCGGGCTGGGCAGGAAGCCGCCGGCGTTGACTTCCGCTCCCGTCAATCCGAGCGACCGGATGGTGGTCAGTGCCTGTCGTAGCGGCATGTCGTGCAGCACCGCGGTGTACACACCCAACCTCATCGAGGAACTCCCATGTTTTTGCGGACCTAAAGCGCGTTAGTAAAGCGCGTTAGGACTAATATGAACGCAGCACAGCGCTGTGTCAACCGTCACATTCAGGAGGGTCGTATTGGTGCCCCCATCCGCCGCGGGCAACCGGCCAGTCCGCCGGCCGACGATGGACGACGTAGCCCGGCGGGCCGGCGTGTCCCGGACCCTGGTGTCCTTCGTGCTGGACGGCAAGCCCGGGGCCAGCGAGAAGACCCGTGAGCGAGTGCTCGCCGTGGCCGACGAGATCGGGTACCGGCCGGATTCAGCTGCGCGGTCGCTCGCGAGAGGACGCAGCCGAACGCTGGGTGTGCTGTTGGACATCCGCCAACTGTTCGAAGCCGAACTCGTCACCGGTATCTACCCGGCCGCTGAAGGTATCGGCTATGAGGTGTTGCTGTCGGCCAACCTGTCCGACCGAGCCGAATCGGTGCCCGTCGAGGCCCTGCTGAGCCACCGTTGCGAGGGCCTGATCCTACTCGGACCGAAATCCGATCCCGACTACTTCAAGACCCTGGCCCAGCGGGTGCCGGTGGTGGTCGTCGGGCGGAGGCTCGCACCGACACCGGGCTTGGCGACGGTACGAACCGATGACGCGAAGGGCATCGGGCAGGCGGTCAACTACCTGTACGACATCGGACATCGGGCCATTCATCACGTGGACGGCGGCACCGATCCGGGGTCGGCCGACCGGCGGCGGGCCTACCGGGCGGCGATGCGGCGGCACGGACTCTCCGCCTACGCCAAGGTGATTCCGGGCGCGCACAACGAGGCTGCCGGCGCCGACGCGGCGCGCGCGATGCTCGCCGACCGCGAACTGCCCACCGCCGTGCTGGCGGGCAACGACCGCTGCGCGCTCGGACTTCTGGACGTGTTCACCAGGGCGGGCGTCGACGTGCCAGGCGACCTGTCACTGATCGGCTACGACGACAGCCACCTTTCCGACAACCCCCGGATCGATCTGACCACGGTGCACCAGGACGCCAACGCCCTTGCCGGCCACGCCGTTCGGATGGCGGTGGGCCTGCTTGAGGGCAATCTCGACCAGAATCGTGACGTGGTTCTCGAGCCCGTGTTGATGGTCCGTGGCACCACTGCGCCCATTGGTCAGCGGTCGACGAGCGTGGTCTCGAAGTAATAGCGCGACGCCCGGTAGCAATGATCGCCGAACTCGACTGCCTTGCCGGAGTCGTCGAACGCCGTGCGACTCATCGTGAGCAACGGCGCGCCCGGCTTCTCGTCGAGCAGCCGCGCCTCGGTCTTCGTCGCAGGCCGGGCTCCGATTCGCTGACGCGCCAGGCGAATGTGTACGCCGCGCGTCCGCATCGTCTGATACAGCCCGCTGGCCTCCAGCTCGGAAGGATCCGGCGCATACTCAACGGGCAGGTAATTCGTCATCACCGCCAGCGGTTCGCCGTTGGCACTGCGTAGCCGCGAAATGGTGACCACCTCGTGGTCCGCACTCAGATTCAGGTCGGCAGCGATTTCCGCGGGTGCAACACCGGTGCGGTAATCGAGGAGTTGCGTGGTCGGTTCCTGCCCAGCCCGGACGAGGTCATCGAAGAGACTGGTCAGCTCGACGCGACGGTGCACCGGGTTCTGCACGACCTGCGTGCCGACACCGCGCTTGCGGACAAGCATGCCCTTGTCGACCAGTTCCTGGATGGCCCGGCGCGTGGTGGGCCGGGACAGGGTCAGCCGCTTGGCCAGTGCCAGTTCGTTCTCGAAGCGGTCTCCGGGCGCCAGGTCGCCATCACGGATGGCAGCCTCGATCGCCTGGGCGAGTTGGTAGTAAAGCGGGATAGGACTAGACCTGTCGAGTTCCACTGCCAGCGGCACGTCTGCTCCGATCTCGCGGCGACGTCGAAAGAGTAGCTGAATCTTAGCATCGCATGATTGAAAGTCCGAATGTCAGGACAAACTATTGACAGAGCCGAGTGACGGAGGGCACAGTCGTTTACGACGCAAGACCACGACTGCTGGGGAGCAGAATTGACCACCACGAACGCATTCGACGCCCTCGTCATCGGACGCAGCGGCGTCGACGTCTATCCATTGCAGACCGGCGTCGGCCTCGAACACGTGACGTCGTTCGGGAAGTTCCTCGGCGGCAGCGCGGCCAACGTCGCGGTGGCCGCGGCCCGGCTAGGCAACCGCAGCGCGCTGATCTCTGGTGTCGGCGACGACCCGTTCGGCCGCTTCGTCCGCGCCGAACTGGCCAACCTCGGCGTCGACAACACCTACGTCAGCACCCATGACGAGTACCCCACCCCCGTGACGTTCTGCGAGATCTTCCCGCCGGATCACTTCCCGCTGTACTTCTACCGCAAGCCCTCGGCACCGGATCTGCAGATCCGGCAGGACGAGATCGACGCCGAGGCGGTGCGCACCGCCCGGCTGTATTGGTCGACGGTCACGGGGTTGTCCGAGGAGCCGAGCCGCAGTGCACATTTCGCTGCATGGGAAGCCCGGTCCCGCTCTCCCCTGACCGTGCTCGATCTGGACTACCGGCCGATGTTCTGGGCCACCCCTGCCGATGCCTCCGAGCAGGTGCAGCGGGCGCTGCAGCACGTCACCGTTGCCGTCGGCAACCGCGAGGAGTGCGAGATCGCCGTCGGTGAGACGAATCCTCACAAGGCCGCCGACGCGCTTCTCGATCTCGGCGTCGAACTGGCGATCGTCAAGCAGGGGCCGCGCGGCGTGCTCGGCAAGACCAGGCACAGCTCGGTGACCGTCCCACCCAACGAGGTCGACGTGGTCAACGGTCTTGGTGCCGGAGACGCCTTCGGCGGCAGCCTGATCCACGGCCTGCTCCGCAACTGGCCGCTGGAGAAGACCTTGCGCTACGCCAACGCCGCCGGTGCCATCGTGGCGTCCCGGCTCGAATGCTCGACGGCGATGCCGAGCGCCGACGAGGTGGCCGCGCTGGCCGAGCTGACCGCAACGGAGGCCGTGAATGTCTAGCCCGGATCTTTCTCCCGTCGCTCCGCTCGCCCCGGATCGTTCTCCCGTCGCTCCGGTATGCGCCGACTACGCCGCGGTCACCGACCTGCGGGCCACCGATCCAGGCGCGGTCGCCCGCGCATGGAACGACCGGACCACCCGTCCCACCATCCGCGGCGACGGCAGGTTGATGATCGTCGCGGCCGACCATCCCGCCCGCGGTGCACTGGCCGTCGGATCACGACCGACCGCGATGAACAGCCGCACCGACCTGTTGGACCGGTTGCGCGCCGCGCTCGCCGATCCAGGCGTCGACGGCGTGCTCGCCACTTCCGAAATCCTCGACGACCTGCTGCTGCTCGGCGCACTCGAGGACAAGGTGGTGTTCTCGTCGTTCAACCGTGGCGGGCTGGCCGGATCGGCTTTCGAGCTCGACGACCGGATGACCGGCGCCACCGCGGCGTCCACCGCCGCGGCGAACATGAACGGCGGGAAGATGCTGTGCCGCATCGATCTCGCCGATCCCGGCACGGTCGCCACCATGACCGCGTGCGCGCAGGCGGTCGACGAGCTGGCGGCACACGGGCTGATCGCGATGGTGGAACCGTTCCTGTCCACCCGCGTCGACGGCAAGGTGCGCAACGACCTCAGCGCAGACGGGGTGATCAAGTCCGTGCACATCAGCCAGGGACTCGGCTCGACGTCGGCGTACACGTGGATGAAGCTCCCGGTGGTCGCCGAGATGGACCGGGTGATGGAGTCCACCACGCTGCCGACCCTGCTGCTCGGCGGCGACCCCGCCGATCCCGACGAGGCATTCGCCAGCTGGGAGAAGGCACTCGCCCTTCCGTCCGTGCGCGGGCTGATCGTCGGTCGCACCCTGCTCTACCCGGCCGACGACGACGTGAGTGCTGCGGTGGCCACCGCAGCCTCGATGGTGAGGTGACCGTGCACAGCAAGCTGTACATCCCCGCCCGTAGCGCCGAGCTCCCATTCACCGTCGACGTCACACCCGAGTCGGCCGGTTGGACCGAATCCTCCTTGCAGGTGGTCGAACTCGACGACAGTCAGACCCTCGAATCGAACACCGGCGACACCGAGGTGATGATCCTTCCACTGGTCGACGGAGGCACCGTCGAGTGCGACGGAGTCACCTACGAACTGTCACCACGCGCATCGGTCTTCGACGGACCCGGCGACATGGTCTACCTCGGCATCGGGCAGGAGTACCGGCTCAGCGGTGAAGGCCGATTCGCGATCTGCGGCGCCCGCGCCAAACGGTCGTTCCCCAACCGCCGCGTAGCCGCCGCCGACGTGCCCGTCGAGCTGCGGGGCGCAGGCAACTGCAGCCGTCAGGTGCACAACTTCGGCACCGCAGGCGTCTTCGAGGCCGATTCGCTGATCGCTTGCGAGGTGATCACCCCCGGCGGGAACTGGTCGAGCTATCCGGCGCACAAGCACGACGAGGACACGCCGACCCAGTCGCAACTCGAGGAGATCTACTACTTCGAGATCGCGCCCGGCCCCGACGGTTCGCGCGGATTCGGTTACCACAGGGTGTACGGCACACCCGACCGTCCCATCGAGGTGCTCGAGGAGGTGCGCACCGGCGACGTCGTGTTGGTGCCGCACGGTTACCACGGTCCTTCGGTCGCGGCGCCGGGCTACCACATGTACTACCTCAACGTGATGGCCGGACCGGGCGCCGAGCGCGTGTGGATGATCGTCGACGATCCCGAACACGCCTGGCTGCGCGGCACCTGGGACGACCAGGCCGTGGACCCCCGGCTGCCCCTGCACGACCCAAGAGGAGTGTGACGTGGTCTCCAAGGCTTCCGCGTTCAAGTCCCCGCACGACGAACCGACCGTGCGGCTCACCGTCGCCCAGGCCACGGTGCGATTCCTGGCCAACCAGTTCGTCGAGCGCGACGGCGAGCGCAGCAAGTTCTTCGCGGGCTGCTTCGGCATCTTCGGGCACGGCAACGTGGCAGGCATGGGTCAGGCGCTGTTGCAGGACGAGATCAAGGCGGCCAAGGCAGGCACCGAGCCAGGGCTGCGATATGTGTTGGGCCGCAACGAGCAAGCAATGGTGCACACCGCCGCCGCGTATGCCAGACAGAAGGACAGGCTGCAGGCGTGGGCGGTCACTGCGAGCATCGGGCCTGGCTCGACCAACATGCTCACCGGCGCGGCCCTGGCCACCATCAACCGGCTGCCCGTGCTGCTGCTGCCGTCGGACACGTTCGCAACCCGGGTCAGTTCACCAGTGTTGCAGGATCTCGAGCAGCCCCACGACAACGAGATGACCGTCAACGACGCGTTCAAGCCGTTGTCTCGCTTCTTCGACCGGGTGTGGCGGCCGGAACAGTTGCCTGCGGCCTTGATCGGCGCGATGCGAGTGCTGACCGACCCCGTCGAGACGGGCACGGCGACCGTGTCTCTGCCCCAGGACGTACAGGCCGAGGCATTCGACTGGCCGGAATCGCTTTTCGCCGAACGCACTTGGCATGTCGCCCGCCCGCTTCCGGAGCGGTCGGTCATCGCCCGCGCCGCCGAGGTGATCCGCTCGGCGGCCAAGCCGCTGATCGTCGCAGGCGGCGGGGTCATCTACTCCGGCGCCCCCGATGCGTTGGCTGCGTTCGTCGAGAAGACGGGCATCCCGGTATCGGAGACGCAGGCGGGCAAGGGATCACTGCCCTACGACCACCCGCAGTCAGTCGGCGCGGTCGGCTCGACCGGCTCGACCGCCGCCAACGCGCTGGCCGCCGAAGCGGACGTCGTCATCGGCATCGGCACCCGGTACAGCGACTTCACCAGCGCGTCACGCACCGCGTTCAACAATCCCGACGTCCGATTCGTCAACGTCAACGTCGCCTCGTTCGACGCCGTGAAACAGGGCGGCCTGTCCGTCGTCAGCGACGCCCGTGAGGCCATCGACGCACTGTCCGACGCACTGAGCGACTACTCGGTCGACGATGGCTACCGCACGCGGACAATCGAACTCGCCAGGGAGTGGGACGACACCGTCGGCGCGGCATACCGCGTCGAGGACGACGGCGGTGCCCTGAACCAGAGCCAGATCATCGGCCTCGCCAACACGTTGTCCGATCCGCGTGACGTGGTGGTGTGTGCGGCAGGGTCCATGCCCGGCGACCTGCACAAGCTGTGGCGCACCCGCGACCGCAAGGGCTACCACGTCGAGTACGGGTTTTCGTGCATGGGCTACGAGGTGGCAGGTGGCATCGGCGTCAGAATGGCCAGCCCCGACCGCGACGTATTCGTCATGGTCGGCGACGGGTCGTATCTGATGATGGCGACCGAACTGGTGACGGCGGTCCAGGAAGGCGTCAAGGTCATCCTGGTGCTGGTGCAGAACCATGGCTTCGCCTCCATCGGCTCGCTGTCGGAGTCGTTGGGTTCGCAGCGATTCGGCACCTCCTACCGCTACCGCGACGACGCGGGCCACCTCGCGGGCGACAAGCTTCCCGTCGACTTGGCCGCCAACGCCGCCAGCCTGGGCGCGGAGGTGATCAAGGTGACGACGGCCGCCGAGTTCGCCGATGCGGTCAAGGTGGCCAAGGCCAACGAACGCACCACCGTGATCCACGTCGAGACCGACCCGTTGATCTTCGCGCCCGACAGCCAGTCCTGGTGGGACGTTCCCGTCAGCCAGACCTCGGAGCTGGACTCCACACAGCAGGCGTACGAGACCTACGCCGAGTGGAAGAAGATTCAGCGCCCGTTCGTGAAGCCCCATGACTCGAAGGATTGATACATGAGCACCATTCTCGTTGGCTCTGCCCCCGATTCGTGGGGCGTGTGGTTCCCCGACGATCCGGCACAGACCCCGTACACCCGGTTCCTCGACGAGGTCGCCGGCTCCGGCTACCAGTGGATCGAGCTCGGACCCTACGGCTACCTGCCCACCGACCCCAAGCAGCTGTCCCACGAGCTGGCCTCCCGCGGCCTGAAGCTATCCGCTGGAACGGTTTTCGAACACCTGCACCAAGACGACTCGTGGGATGCCGTCTGGAAGCAGATCGAGGACGTCGCGAAGCTGACGGCCGCGGTCGGCGGCAAGCACGTCGTCGTCATCCCGGAGATGTGGCGCGATCCCGCCACCGGCGCCGTGCTCGAGGACCGAACGCTCACCCCCGAGCAGTGGCTCAAGAAGACTCGGGGCATGAACGATCTCGGCAAGGCGATGTTCGAGAAGTACGGCGTGCGTGCGCAATACCACCCGCACGCCGACAGCCACGTCGACACCGAAGAGAACGTGTACCGCTTCCTCGACGGCACCGACGGCGAGTTCGTCAACCTCTGCCTGGACACCGGCCACATCAGCTACTGCGGCGGCGACAACATCGCCATCATCGAGCGGGCCCCCGAGCGGATCGGCTACCTGCACCTCAAACAGGTCGACCCGGAGGTTCGGGCGAAGGTCGAGGCCGAGGACCTGCCGTTCGGCGAGGCCGTCAAGCTTGGCGCCATGACCGAGCCACCGCGCGGAATCCCGGACATGCCACCGCTTCTGGCCGCCGTCGAGAAGCTCGGCATCGATGTGTTCGCGATCGTCGAGCAGGACATGTACCCGTGTGAGGTCGACGCTCCGCTCCCCATCGCCCAGCGCACCAGGAGCTATCTGGGGTCCTGCGGCGTTCCCTCCGTTCGATTCAGCTAGTCGGCCGCTCTATCTAGGGAGATTGAAAAGACATGTCGGATCTACGCATCGCCGTTCTCGGCGTCGGCGTCATGGGCGCCGATCACGTCGCCCGCATCGAGAGCAAGATCTCCGGCGCTCGCGTCACGGTGGTCAACGACTACATCGCCGAGAAGGCCGAGCAGATCGCCGCCAGCATCCCCGGCTGCCGCGCCATCGCCGACCCGCTCGACGCGATCGCCGACCCCGACGTCGACGCCGTCGTCCTCGCCACGCCCGGTCCCACCCACGAGAAGCAGCTACTGGCGTGCCTCGAGCACACCAAGCCCGTGATGTGCGAGAAGCCGCTCACCACCGACGTCGCGACCTCCCTCGAGATCGTCAAGCGCGAGGCCGAACTCTCCACCAGGCTGATCCAGGTCGGCTTCATGCGCCGATTCGACCACGAGTACGCCCAGCTGAAGGCACTGCTCGACGGAGGCGAGCTGGGCAACGCGCTGGTGCTGCACTGTGCGCACCGGAATCCCGCCGTACCACCACACTTCGACAGCGCGATGATGGTGCGGGATTCGCTAGTGCACGAGGTCGACGTCACCAGGTTCCTATTCGACGAGGAGATCGCCTCGATCCAGATCATCAAGCCCACTCCGAATCCGGCTGCACCGCACGGCCTCTCCGATCCGCAGATCGCGATCTTAAGGACAAGCACGGGCATCCACGTTGATGTGGAACTGTTCGTCACAACCGGGGTGGCCTACGAGGTGCGCACCGAGGTAGTCGCCGAGCGCGGCAGCGCGATGATCGGCCTCGACGTCGGCCTGGTGCGCACGGGCGCCCTCGGCACGCGCGGCGGCCAGATCACCCCTGGCTTCCGCGAACGGTTCGGCCAGGCCTACGACACCGAGTTCCAGCGCTGGGTCGACGCCGTGCACCGCGGCCGCTCGACAGGAGACTTCACCGACGGACCGAGCGCCTGGGACGGCTACGCGGCCACCGCCGTGTGCGAAGCCGGAGTCGAGTCATTGCAGAGCGGACTCCCGGTCGAGGTGAAGATGGTCGACCGCAGATCGATTCCGAGGGCGTGAGCATGAAGATCGCCCTTGACCCCACCCCGTTCCATCACGACCACGACCTGCTCGAATTTCCGCGCGTAGTCGCCGAATTGGGCTACCAGCATCTGCAGCTGACACCGCACCGGGACTTCATCCCGTTCTTCAACCATCCCCGCGCGGACGACGACCTGGTCGCCCGGTTCCGCAAGGCCTGCGCCGACGCCGGCGTGGGCATCGCCTCCGTGTTGCCGGTGCTGCGGTGGTCCGGGCCGGACGAGGACGCGCGCGAAGCCGCGGTGCGGAATTGGAAGCGCGTCATCCAGATCACCGTCGACCTCGGGGTGAACGTGATCAACACCGAGTTCTCCGGCCGCCCCGAGAGGGCCGAGGAATCCGAGCGAGCGTTCTTCCGCTCGATGGAGGAACTCGTGCCGATCTTCGAGCGCGAGGGCATCGACGTCCGAATCGATCCGCACCCCGACGACTTCGTCGAGGACGGTTTGGAAGCGGTGCGGATCATCCGCGGCATCAACTCGCCCAACCTTGGCATGGTGTTCGTCGCGTGCCACTCTTTTCACATGGGCGCCAACATGATCGACATCATGCGGGCGGCGGGCAACAAGCTTCGGCTGGTTCACGTCGCCGACACGATGGACCACCATCGCAGCCACGGGTTGCGGTACATCACCAACCCGCCGGGCAACCCGGTGCGGGTGCACCAGCACCTCAAGATCGGCGACGGCGACGTCGACTGGGACGAGTTCTTCGGCGGTCTGGCCGAGATCGGCTTCTACGACCGGCCGGACACCGTCATGGTGTCGTCGGTGTTCGCCGAGGACGAGAACGCCCACGAGGTGTCGCGCTACCAGCTGAAGACCATGACGGAGTACGTCACCAAGCACGGCAAGTAGGTGACACCTCCTCCGCGAGCGCGCGTGTTTGCACCCCGACACGCCGCTCGTGGACGTTACTTTGCGCGCGCTCGTGGAGGGCTGAAGTGACTGAACCGAGTCTCGTCGCCACGGCGTGGAGCAGCGCCGGCGCGGTCTCACCGATGGACTCACCGGCGGTCAGTCCGGTGCCCATCGCCAAGCGGATCGGCGCCATCGCCGATGCCGGCTTCTGC
Source organism: Mycobacterium sp. AZCC_0083 (assembly GCF_014202335.1). Lineage (GTDB taxonomy): Bacteria > Actinomycetota > Actinomycetes > Mycobacteriales > Mycobacteriaceae > Mycobacterium. The sequence continues at coordinate 440,357 of NZ_JACHGP010000007.1, forward strand.
GGCTTCGGTCTGGTGGCCGATGACCTCCGAGTCATCCGCGACGACATCGGCTTCGAGGCGCTACGTGACCTGATCTCGGCGGCCGGGTTGGTGCACGTCGAGATCGAGCTGCTGGAGCGGTGGTGGATTCCGCGCGGGCAACCGGGAAACACCTACGACGTCCGCGGCCTTCTGTTCGAGGCCGCCGACGTGCTTGGGCCGTCGTTCATCAAGATCGGTTCGGAGAACGGCCCGCCGGTGTCGGATCCCTTGGCATTGGCAGAGCCGCTGCGGAAGCTCGCCGAACAGGCAGCAGCACACGGAACCCGGGTCGCCATCGAGACGATGCCCTTCTCGGCGATCGCGACGGTGCCCATGGGCGCCGAGATCGTCGCCGCGGCAGGACATCCGGCGGCAGGCTTGCTCGTCGACGCCTGGCACGTCTTTCGCGCCGATACCTCGTTGGAAGAACTGCGCGCGGCATTGTGGCCGGAGGTGATCTTCGGCGTCGAACTCGACGACGCGGCATCGGAGATCGTCGGAACGCTCTTCGAAGACACCGTCGACCGCCGGGTGCTCTGTGGTGAGGGCTGTTTCGACCTGACCGGACTGGTGGCGACGCTACGCGATCTCGGCTTCGACGGACCGTGGGGCGTCGAGGTCCTGTCGACGTCCTACCGGGCACTGCCGGTCGGCCACGCTCTCAAACTCGCCGCGGGGTCAGCGCTGACCGTGCTCTGACGCAAGGTCCGCTCGATACGTTCCTCAGCCTCCGGTGAGCCTGCTACGCAGGGCCGCGTCCGCCGGTCCAGCCGGGGCGTCGTCGACCGATCCGATGAAGACGACGGCGATCTCGAGGGGCTCGGCGGCGGCGACCGCACGCCAGGCGACCAGGTTGGGATGGCTTACGCCGGCCGCTGCCTCTGCAGGCGCCAGCTGAGCGATCGCGTCGTCCAATTGAGCTGGAGTCACCGTGAACTCACGGGTGCCCGAGGCGTGACCGACGCACTCGGCCAGGATGACCGCGGGCAGCCCATGAGTTCCACTTGGCTGGTTGACGTGGGGGAAGTGCCAACCGTCGTCACCGCGATAGCCCACCGCGTACGCGACCGGTGCCTGCCACCCCGGGATGCGCTCGGCACGCGCCCGCGCGATCTCACGAAGCCCGGTCAGTGTCGCCCAATCCGCGTCAGCCATGCCAACGATTGTGCGCTCACCCAGTCCGCCGCGAGCCCGCGCATCCGTGGGTGATTCGACGGCGTGTCGGGGTACAAACACGCGGGCTCGCGGGGAGCTCGCTCGCGAGGGAAGGAAGACTCAGAGGATGTACAACAACCGCCTTCCGCGCGTTTTGTGTCGTTGGTCGGGTTGGGACCGGCTGTAGAAACTCGGCCTGAACAGCACGTTCCCGGTAGTGCCCAAATCTGCCCAACGGGACCAACTGCGGACCAGCGGCAACGAATGAGACCGGCGTGGCGAACCAGCCCCACGCCTTCGCCGATACCGTGCGGCCATGGACCCTGCTGCGCGTTTGCGAGAGGTTGGCCTCGTCATGGGAACGACGCACGAATGAAACGTTCGAGTTGGCCCTGACCGTCATCGACGGGGAAATCGCGACCATCACAATGCGAACCGACGAGAGTAACTGTCTCTGCGCTTTGCACGATCCGTCCTAGCGACGGGCATCGAGGGACGGTCCCCGGCATCCCCCTTGACCTGCGGCGTTATACTGATTATGGCGCTTGGCCGTTCCCTAATAGACGGTGTTAGGCGGTGGAGGGAGGGCAAATGACGGATCCCGAAACCCCCGAGGATCTGGTCCCCGAGGACCTCGCGATGCTCGCTGAACACCATTTTCCCCATGAATCTAAGTATGCGGACAGCGACCTTTCGTTCGGCGGCGTCTTCCGTGCGCTGGCGGGCATGAACGAGCGCGAGAAGGAAGAGTTCCTCCTCCTCTACGCCCCCAGGAAGGTGCGCAAGACGATCAAGGAACGTCGGAAGGCGCGTGAGCAAGCTCAGAAGCAGGGCGGCTAGTCCTGTCGCTCCACGTTGCTCCAGCGTGCAGCCCCAAGTACGGCAGCGAGCGCACCGTATACGTGCCTGACGGTGTGGTGCAGATGCTTTCCGAGCACGTGCGCCTGCACGTCCCCGGCAACGACCCAGATCGGTGGATGTTCACGGACAGCCGAGGCGTGCCGCTGCATCAGAATTCAGCCGGGTACCAGAGGAACAGAACTCGCGCCAATGCCAAGGTGAGCCACACGCTTCACGACCTTCGGCACTTCTACGCCAGCGGGTTGATTGCGGCTGGTTGTGACGTGTTGAGGCTCCGCATTGCTGACCCTCAACACGTACAGCCACTTGTGGCCGAAGGCCAAGGACAGGACGCGGAGCGCTGCGGCCCAGATGCTGACCGAAGCACTTACTGCGGATCGAGTGCGGACCGGAGCGCAGTAAGTGCCTGGTGACCTCGGTGCTCAAAGGATGTACAACATCTCCTGGTACGTCGGGAGCGGCCACAGGTCGTCGGCCACTACGCCTTCCAGCGTGTCGGCCGCGGCACGGACCGCCTCCATCGCGGGCAGCAGGCTCTGCGCGTGGGACGCCTCGTCCATGGCGCTGACGGCCGAGTGGTCCTCCAACCCCTTCTTCAGGTCGGCGAGCGAACTCACCAGATCTGCGATGGGCGCCGAAACATCCTCCAGCAGAGTGGTACTCGGCTCCATGCCTGCCGCCTTGAGCGTTGCGACGTTCTGGGCGACCTCGGTCTGATAGCGCATGGCCGCAGGCAGGATCACCGTGGATCCCAACTCGAGGGACAGCTTCGCCTCCACGTGAATGGTCAGGGCGTACTGCTCGAGCCCGACCTCGTAGCGGCTGTGCATCTCGCGATCGTTGAAGACCTTGTACTTGTCGAACAGGGCCAGTGACTCCGGCTTGATCAGCTCGGGCAGCGCGTCGAGCGTGGTCTTCAGGTTCGGCAACCCGCGTTCGGCCGCCTCGATCTGCCAGTTGTCGGAGTATCCATCGCCGTTGAACACCACCGCGCCGTGCTCGGTGATGATCTCGGTGAGCAACGTCTGCACCGCCATGTCGAAGTCCTCGCCGTCGGCGACGGCCTTCTCCAACACGGTGGCCATGTAGTCGAGCGAATCGGCCATGATCGTGTTGATCATCACCATCGGCACCGCGACGGTCTGACCCGAACCCGGCGCGCGGAACTCGAAGCGGTTGCCGGTGAACGCGAACGGGCTGGTGCGGTTGCGGTCGCCTGGATCGGTGGGCAGGTGCGGCAGCGTGTCCACACCGATGATCATGGTGCCCTTGCCCTTCGACGACGTCGCCGCACCCTTGGCGATCTGCTCGAACACGTCGGCAAGCTGGTCGCCGAGGAAGATCGAGATGATCGCGGGCGGGGCCTCGTTGGCGCCGAGGCGGTGGTCGTTTGTCGCAGAGGCGACCGAAACGCGCAGCAGGCCCGAGTACTTGTGCACGGCGCGGATCACGGCCGCGCAGAACACCAGGAACTGTGCGTTCTCGTGCGGGGTGTCCCCCGGCACCAGCAGGCTGCCCAGCTCGGCGTTGCCCAGCGAGAAGTTCACGTGCTTGCCGGAACCGTTGACACCGGCGAACGGCTTCTCGTGGAACAGGCACTCCATGCCGTGCTTCTTGGCGATGGTCTTGAAGGTCGTCATCAGCAGCTGCTGGTGGTCGGACGCGATGTTGGCCCGCTCGAACATCGGGGCGATCTCGAACTGGCCCGGTGCGACCTCGTTGTGCCGCGTCTTGGCAGGGATGCCGAGTTTGAACAGCTCGCGCTCGGTGTCCATCATGAAGCCCAGCACCCGCTCCGGCACGGCGCCGAAGTAGTGGTCGTCGAACTCCTGGCCCTTGGGCGGCTTGGCGCCGAACAACGTGCGGCCCGCATTGATCAGATCGGGCCTGGCCAGGAAGAAGTGCCTGTCGACCAGGAAGTACTCCTGCTCGGGTCCGCAGAACGACACCACCTTCTCACCGTTGGTGTGCCCGAACAGCGCCAGGATGCGTTCGGCATGCGCACCCATCGCCTGCTGGCTGCGCAGCAACGGTGTCTTGTGGTCCAGTGCCTCGCCGGTCATCGAGACGAACACCGTCGGGATGCACAGCGTGTTGCCGTTCGGATTCTCCAGGATGTAGGCCGGGCTGGTCACGTCCCAGCCGGTGTAACCGCGGGCCTCGAAGGTGTTGCGCAGCCCGCCGGACGGGAAGCTGGACGCGTCGGGCTCGCCCTGGATCAGGACCTTGCCGGCGAATTCTGCCAGGGTGGCGCCGTCGGAGACCGGCTCGAGGAAGCTGTCGTGCTTCTCGGCGGTCAGACCCGTCAGCGGGTAGAAGACGTGCGCGTAGTGCGTCGCACCCTTCTCCAGTGCCCAGTCCTTCATCACCGCGGCCACCGCGTCGGCGATCGCCGGGTCCAGCTTGGCGCCCTTGTCGATGGTGCCAAGCACGGACTTGTAGACCGACTTCGGCAGCCGCAACTGCATCTCGGCCTTGGTGAAGACGTTCGAACCGAAGATCTCGCCGGGCGCTTCGGCGGGGTCGAAGCTGATCGCCGGAGGCACGTAGGCCTCAACGTTGTTGATCGCTTGCAGACGGACTGCGTTTCCGCTCAATGGAGTTCCTATCGCCGCATGCGTCCGCAACCGTTTCGCGGACCTAGACCGGCCAACATTAGGAGCGTTGAGTTCCGGGACTGTTACGCGCACGTCACCGCCAGAATGCGTGTCCCGGCAAACAAGTCGCGTCGCTCAACCCCGGTCGTTCACCGCGATGGCCAAAACCACTTCGAGAACGAATGGCGGCCGCGATCTGAAAGCAGAATTCGGATTGGCCAGCTTCACTCTAATCCGTTGTGTCACTTTGGTTTCAGGAGTCACAGAGTGGCCCGAAAATGTCAGTGGTCGAATGTATGTTCGAATCATGAAGTCAGGGGCAATCGAGGCGATGGCCGCGTTGCGTGCCGCGTACGACGCCTTCGCCGACTGCCCTGTCGAAACCCTGACACGCTGCGAGCTACTCGAGCTCTACGGCGAATACGAGGCGCTGACCTGTGCGCTGCCAACCCAGTCGCATCGGATGCTGGCCCGTCTGCAAGTCGAAACCACCGCCGGGGAGCTGGGCGCCAAGTCGTGGAACGAGGCGCTGCGAATTCTGTGGCGGCTGTCGACTGCCGAAGCCGGTCGCCGGCTGGCCGAGGCCGCCGACCTCGGCTCGCAGTGCACGTTGACCGGTGTTTCGCTCGATCCGGTGCTACCCGCGGTCGCGGCCGCCCAGGCCGCAGCGGCGGTCAACGGTGACCACGTGAAGGTGCTGCGCGAAACGATGAAGAAGATCCCACCCTGGGTGGACACCGTGACCCGTGCACAGATCGAGGTCGACCTGGTCCGTGTCGCAGTGCGAGTCGGACCCAAGGAGCTCAAGGAGACCGCCGCACTACGCCTGTTCCTGCTGGATCAGGACGGCCCCGAACCCGACGATGAGGAACGGCAACGCACCCGCGGACTCTCCACGGGCAAGCAACTGCCCAACGGCAACGTCCCCATCCAGGGCGAGATGTCACCCGAGGCGTGGGCTGTGTGGGAGGTCATCTTCGCCAAGTACGCCGCGCCCGGCATGTGCAATCCCGCCGACGACGAACCCTGCACCGCGGGCACTCCCAGCCAAGCCCAGATCGACGCCGACCACCGCACCCCGGCCCAGCGTCGGCACGACGCGATGCTGGTGATCGGGAGAATCGCGTTGATGACCGACCTCGGCGACCTCAACGGCCTGCCCGTTTCGATCATCATCCGCACCACACTCCAAGACCTGGAGAGCAGAGCAGGGATTGGCGTCACCGGCGGGGGCACCATCATGCCGATCGAGGACGTCATTCGCATCGGTGGGCACGCCAATCACCACCTCGCGGTGTTCGATGGCGCGACGGGCTCCGCGCTCAATCACTTCCGCGCCAAACGGGTAGCCACCCCCGCGCAGCGCATCATGCTGATCGCCCGTGACGGGGGATGCACCAAGCCGTGTTGCACCGTCGGCGCGTACGGCAGCCAGGTCCATCACGCCGTGCGTGATTGGGCCGAGGACGGCAACACCAACGTCGACGAGATGGCATTGGCATGCGGGCCGGACAACCGTGTCGCCACCGACCGGGGGTACTGCACCAGTATCAACGCCCGCGGTGAGTGCGAATGGGCACCACCCGCGCGCCTTGACAACGGTCAAGCCAGGGTCAATTACTTCCACCGCCCCGAAGCATTGCTCAGGCCGCTCGACGACGAACCACGACCGAAGCCCAAGAACGACATCGACCACGTGGAGACCCGTCGGCCCGGCCAGGACGGCCGCTTCGACGCGTCGGCCAATGATGACAATGATGACAATGGCGACGCCGTCGGCGGCAAGGGAGTGCGCGGACCCTAGCCCGAGTTCGCGGGAACCTTGGATCGCGACCTAATCTGTATACATGCCCACGCGCCTCCGCCCCGACCAGGACAACGACGCCTCGTACGACGAGCACGCGGCAGAAATCACCGGGCCCGAGCACGAGGCCGCGGGCGTCAAGGCCGTGATGGTGTCCCTGCACCGCGGTTTGGAGCAGATGGGCCCGGTGCGCACGGCGGCAACGTTGGCGCGGCTGAACCAGCGGCATGGATTCGACTGCCCGGGGTGTGCATGGCCCGAGGAGCCGGGCGGCCGCAAACTGGCCGAGTTTTGCGAGAACGGCGCCAAGGCCGTCGCGGAGGAGGCCACCAAGCGCCGGGTCACCCCGGAGTTCTTCGCGCGGCACTCGGTGGCCGAGCTCGCCGGCAAGCCCGAGTACTGGCTGTCGCAACAGGGCCGGTTGACCCATCCCATGCTGCTGGCGCCGGGCGACACGCACTATCGGCCCGTCGAGTGGGACGAGGCCTACCGGCTCATCGCCGACGAGCTACAGAGTCTGGACAGCCCGGACGATGCGTTGTTCTACACCTCGGGCCGCACCAGCAACGAGGCCGCGTTCCTGTACCAGCTGTTGGTCCGCAGCTACGGCACCAACAACCTGCCGGACTGCTCCAACATGTGCCACGAGTCGTCGGGGACGGCGTTGACGGAGTCGATCGGCATCGGCAAGGGCTCGGTCACGGTCGAGGACATCGTGGACGCCGACTGCATCCTGATCGCCGGGCAGAACCCTGGCACCAACCATCCGCGGATGCTGTCGGTGCTGGAGAAGGCGAAGGCGCGCGGCGCGAAGATCATCGCGGTCAACCCGTTGCCCGAGGCCGGTCTGATGCGGTTCAAGGATCCGCAGAAGGTCAAGGGGGTCGTGGCACACGGCGTCGCGATCGCCGACGAGTTCGTCCAGATCCGTCTCGGCGGCGACATGGCATTGTTCGCGGGCCTGGGCCGGTTGCTGTTCGAGGCCGAGGACCGCAACCCGGGTTCGGTGCTCGACCGTGCCTTCATCGCCGACCACTGCGCCGGTTTCGACGAGTACGAGAAGCAGACCCGCGCAGTCGATCTGGACACCGTGGTGGAGGCGACCGGCATCGACCGCGAGCAGCTCGATCGCGTGGCGGGGATGCTGATCTCCTCGCAGCGGACGGTGTTCTGCTGGGCGATGGGGCTGACCCAGCACCGGCACGCGGTGGCCACCATCGGCGAGGCCACCAACCTGCTGCTGATGCGCGGCATGATCGGCAAGCCGGGCGCTGGCGTGTGCCCTGTGCGCGGGCACTCGAACGTGCAGGGCGACCGGACGATGGGCATCTGGGAGCAGATGCCCGAGGAGTTCCTTGCCGCGCTCGACACGCGGTTCGGCATCACCAGTCCGCGCACCCACGGGCACGACGTCGTGAACGGAATCCGGGCGATGCGCGACGGGCACGCCCGCGTATTCATCGGCATGGGCGGCAACTTCGTCTCGGCCACCCCCGACACCGAGGTCACCGAGGCCGCGCTGCGCAGTTGTGCTCTGACGGTGCAGATCTCGACCAAACTCAACCGCAGTCACGTCGTGCACGGGCGGACCGCACTGATCCTGCCGACCCTGGGCCGCACCGACCGCGACATTCAGGCCGCAGGCAAGCAGCTGGTCTCGGTCGAGGACTCGATGTCCATGGTGCACCTGTCGCGGGGCAGCCTGACGCCGCCAAGCGAGCACCTGCGCAGCGAGGTCGCCATCGTGTGCCAGATGGCCAGAACCCTTCTGGGACCGGAGCATCCGGTGCCGTGGGAGCAGTTCTCGGGCTCCTACGACCTGATCCGTGACGCCATCGCCGACGTGGTCGACGGCTGTGAGGACTACAACACCCGGGTGCGGCAACCCGACGGGTTCCAGCTCCCACACCCGCCGCGGGACTCGCGGGAATTCCAAACTGCAACGGGCAAGGCCAATTTCGCGATCTACCCGCTGGAGTGGGTTGAGGTGCCACCGGGACGGTTGGTGCTGCAGACGCTACGCAGCCACGACCAGTACAACACCACCATCTACGGCCTCGACGATCGCTATCGCGGCGTGAAGGGCGGCCGACGGGTGGTCTTCGTCAACCCGGTCGACATCGCCTCGCTCGGGCTCGTCGACGGCGCCCGCGTCGACCTAATCTCCGAGTTCCCCGACGGGACGGGAGGCATCGAGGAGCGCCGCACCAAGGACTTCCTCGTCGTGCCGTACCCGACGCCCGTCGGCAACGCGGCGTCCTACTACCCCGAGACCAATCCGTTGATCCCACTGGATCACACTGCCGCCAAGTCGAATACGCCGGTGTCGAAGGCGATCGTGATCAGGCTGGAAGCAGCCCGTGGGTAGGGTCACGGCGCGGCGGCGGGCGAGCCATCTCACCGCCGACACGATCACCACCCGACCGGAGACTCTCGTCGTGGAGGAGCCGTTGGAGCTGCGGATCAACGGTGCCGCGATCACCGTCACGATGCGCACGCCGGGCTCCGACGTCGAACTGGCGCAAGGGTTCCTGCTTACCGAGGGCGTCGTCGGCCAGCGCGATGACATCGCAAGAGTCGAATACTGCCGGGGCGCAGGACCCGATGGAGCCAACACCTACAACGTCCTCGACGTCACCCTGGCCGATGACGTCCCGACACCTGGTCTCGATGTCACCCGCAACTTCTACACCACGTCGTCGTGCGGCGTGTGCGGCAAGGGTTCGATCGACGCCGTCCGAACGATCAGCCGACACTCCCCCGGCGACGACCCGACCGTGGTTGCCTCCGAAACGCTCTCGGCGATGCCCGATCAACTCCGCAGCGCGCAGCGCGTGTTCGCCAGCACCGGCGGGCTGCACGGTGCCGCCCTGTTCGACGCCGACGGCACCATGCTCGTCGTGCGGGAGGACATCGGGCGGCACAACGCGGTCGACAAGGTGATCGGCTGGGCGGTCGAGCATGGGCGGATACCGCTGTCCGGGACCGTGCTCCTGGTCAGCGGGCGTGCGTCCTTCGAACTCACCCAGAAGGCCATCATGGCCGGTATCCCTGTGCTCGCCGCAGTGTCGGCACCGTCCTCGCTGGCCGTCGACCTGGCCAGCCAGGCAGGGCTCACCCTGGTGGCGTTCCTGCGGGGCGAATCGATGAACGTCTACACCCGCCCCGACCGGGTCAAGCACGCCGGCTAGCCTGCCGGAAACGCTCCTACCTGCAATCTCCACCCGATCTCCACACAACCTCCAAGCTGGACCACCCCGTGGTCGCGAAGTATCGAACTCGTCGATACACGCGCTAGACCATCGAGGGAGACATCGTCGTGGCGGAGATCCTGTTCGCAGCCAGTCCACCCATCGGGCACGTCGCCCCGCTTCTCAGCGTGGCCCGAGGCTTGGTGAATCGTGGCGACGACGTCACGTTCCTGACGTCGGCCCGACATGCCGACAAGATCCGCGCCATCGGCGCGATTCCGCACCCGCTGCCGTACGGCGCCGACTACGACGACTCGTCGTTGGACGCCGACCTGCCCGGCCGCGCCGAGACGTCCGGCGTCGCGCGGGTCAACTTCGACGTGAAGCACATCTTCATCCGACCGCTTCCGCACCAGGCGGCAGCGCTCGAGGAGGTGATGGCCGCACACCACTTCGATGCCATCGTCGCCGACGCGTTCTTCCTCGGCATCCTGCCGATGTTGCTGGGCAAGAGCACGTCTCGCCCACCGATCCTGGCCTACTCCACGACCCCGCTGTTCTTGACCAGCCGGGACACCGCACCGGGCGGCCCCGGCCTCCTGCCGGGCACAGGGGTGTTCGGCCGCTTGCGCAACCGCGCGCTGAACGTCGTCACCCAGAAGGTCACGCTGCGCTCCTCGCATCAAGCCGCCGACACCATGCTGGCGACGCTCGATTTGCCGAAACTGCCTGTGTTCGTGCTGGATTCGGGCATCCTCACCGACCGGTTGATCGCCCCCACGATCCCCGAGTTCGAGTACCACCGCAGCGACCTACCCGATCACGTGCGGTTCGTCGGCGCGGTCCTTCCCCCACCCGCCGATGACTTCGTCGCACCGCGGTGGTGGAGCGAGTTGTCCGCCGACCGGCCCGTCGTGCACGTCACGCAGGGCACCATCGACAACGCCGACCTGACCAGGCTGATCGAGCCGACCATCGAGGCACTGGCCAACGAGGACGTCACGGTGGTGGTCACCACCGGCGGGCGCCCGATCTCCCAACTGCGAAGTCCGTTGCCGCCGAACACATTCGTCGCCGAGTTCATCCCGCACGACATTCTCCTTCCGTTGGTCGACGTCATGGTCACCAACGGCGGGTACGGCGCCGTCCAGAGGGCGCTCACCACGGGTGTGCCGCTGGTGGTCGCTGGCAACACCGAGGACAAGCCGGAGGTCGCCGCACGGGTGGAGTACTTCGGCGCAGGCGTGAACCTGCGCACGGGCGTACCCACCGCGGCCGAAGTGCGCCGGGCCGTGCGCTCGGTATTGAACGACGGCACCTACCGGCAGTCCGCCTTGCGCCTGCAGACGGCCTACGCCCGTCGTGACGGTGTCAACGCGATCGCCGCTCTGGTCGACGAGGCCATCGCCGAACGACGAATGGAAGCCCAGCATGTCTGAGGATTTGACCCTGCCCATCATCGCTGCGGGAGTCCTGCTGTGGTACTTGGTGTGTGCACTGCGCCAGTGGCGCACCGAGAGGCGGTCGATCGAGCCCAAGCCCACCCTCGTGTGGCGCGAAGCGAGGGTCGGCGGCTGGTCGGACTGGTACGAGCTGACCGACGTCAGTCCGTCTGCCGACTACGACGGCGCGCTGTCCGCCGTGCGGGCGAACGCACGTCCAGATGCGACGGCCGTGCAGTTCGCCACCGTGGTTCGGCCCGCCGACGCGCCTGCCTACACCCTGCGTGTGTTGTTCATGTCAGCAGTGCAGCAACGGCACGAAACCGTCTTGGCGGTGGTGAAGTAACCGTGGCAAAGATTCTCATTGCAGCGCTGTCCCCCGTCGGACACATCAGCCCGTTGCTCGCCGTCGCGCAGGACCTGGTGGCCCGCGGTGACAACGTCACCGTGATGACGGGTGCCGCCCACAGCGACGTCGTCCACGCCACCGGCGCTCAGCCACATCCGCTGCCCGCGAACGCCGACTTCGACGATTCGGCGTTCGACACGGAGGATCGCGGGAAGATGACGCCCATCAAGGCGCTCAACCGCGGCATCATCCAGCTGTTCCTGAACCCGATGCCGCACCAGGCCGCCGAGTTGGCCGCGGCGATGGCCCGAACCCGCTTCGACGCGATCATCGTCGACTTCGGCTTCTTCGGGATCATCCCGTTTCTGCTCGGCGACCCGGCGAAGCGGCCACCGGTGCTGTACTACACCCCGACGCCGCTGATGTTGTCGAGCCGCGACACCGCACCCAGCGGTATGGGCCTACTTCCCGGCATCGGCCGGTGGGGGCGGCTGCGCAACCGTGCGCTGAACCTGTTGGTGCACAACGTGATCCTTCGGGAGGCGCACCGGGCAGGCAACGCGATGCTGGCCGCGCTCGGGACCCGCCGGCTTCCGGTGTTCCTGCTCGACGTCGGTGTGCTGGCTGACCGCTACATCGTGCCGACGGTGCCGAGCTTCGAGTACCCGCGCAGCGACCTGGCACCCAACGTCAGGTTCGTCGGTGCGGTGCATCCGCAGTCGGCACGCGGCTACGTGCCGCCACGCTGGTGGAAGCGGCTCGACGACGACCGCCCGGTCGTCCACGTCACCCAGGGCACCATCGGTCACGGCGACCTGTCCCGCCTCATCGAGCCGACCATCGAGGCCCTCGCCGACGAGGACGTCACCCTCGTCGTGACGACGGGCGGCCGCGACGTCGCCGACATCAAGGTGGCGTTGCCCTCGAATACTCACGTCGCCGAATACATTCCGTACGACGTCCTGATGCCCAAGGTGAACGTGATGGTCACCAACGGCGGGTACGGCGCAGTGCAGCGCGCGGTATCGACGGGTGTGCCCCTGGTCGTGGCGGGCAGCACCGAGGACAAGCCGGAGGTCGCGGCGCGGGTGGCATGGGCGGGGGTGGGGATCAACCTCAAGACGGGCACGCCCTCGCCGTCGATGATCCGCTGCGCGGTGCGCGAGATCCTCGACGATGGGCCCTACCTGCATCGTGCACGTGAGTTCGAGGCGGCGTTCGCCCAGCGGGACGGCATCGCCGAGATCGCCGCGCTCGTCGCCGAGGTGATTCGGGAACGACGTCCCGCGGGCAGACGATGAGCTGCTCGGACCCGTTCTGTCGTCCGCCCGAGCCGGTCGGAGCAACGAACGCCCCAGTGACGGCAGCTTTGACGGCACTAAGGGCCGTGAATCGCGACGATTCACAGCCCTCAGTGCAATCGAAAAGCTAGGCGCTCTTGTCGCGGCGCTCGGTGCGCGTGGGCTTGCGCGGCACGATCGTCGGCAGCACGTTGTCCTCGACGGTCTCCTTGGTCACGACGACCTTGGCGACGTCGTCGCGGCTGGGGATGTCGTACATCACCGGCAGCAGGACTTCTTCCATGATGGCGCGCAGACCGCGAGCACCGGTGCCGCGGTGGATGGCCTGATCGGCGATGGCCTCGAGCGCGTCTTCGGTGAACTCCAGCTCGACGCCATCCATCTCGAACAAGCGGTTGTACTGCTTGACCAAGGCGTTCTTGGGCTGCGAGAGGATCGTGACCAACGATTCCTTGTCGAGGTTGGTCACCGAGGCGACAACCGGCAGGCGGCCGATGAACTCCGGGATCAAGCCGAACTTGATCAGATCCTCGGGCATGACCTCGGCGAAGTGGTCCTGGGTGTCGATCTCGGCCTTGGAGCGGACCTCGGCACCGAAGCCAAGGCCACGCTTCCCGACGCGGTCGGACACGATCTTCTCAAGGCCCGCGAACGCACCCGCCACGATGAACAGCACGTTCGTGGTGTCGATCTGGATGAACTCCTGGTGCGGATGCTTGCGCCCGCCCTGCGGCGGCACCGACGCCTGCGTGCCCTCCAGGATCTTCAGCAGTGCCTGCTGCACGCCCTCACCGGACACGTCGCGGGTGATCGACGGGTTCTCGCTCTTGCGGGCGATCTTGTCGACCTCGTCGATGTAGATGATGCCGGTCTCGGCGCGCTTGACGTCGTAGTCGGCCGCCTGGATCAGCTTGAGCAGGATGTTCTCGACGTCCTCACCGACGTAACCGGCCTCGGTCAGGGCGGTGGCGTCGGCGATGGCGAACGGCACGTTGAGCATCTTGGCCAGCGTCTGCGCCAGATAGGTCTTGCCGCAGCCGGTGGGGCCCAGCATCAGGATGTTGGACTTGGCCAGTTCGACGGGCTCGGCGCGCGAGTCGCGCGTCTTCTCCTGGGCCTGAATACGCTTGTAGTGGTTGTAGACCGCAACGGCCAGTGTCCGCTTGGCGGTGTCCTGACCGATGACGTAGCCCTCGAGGAACTCGCGGATCTCCGCAGGCTTGGGGAGTTCATCCAGCTTGACGTCATCGGCGTCAGCCAGCTCTTCCTCGATGATCTCGTTGCACAGATCGATGCACTCGTCGCAGATGTACACGCCGGGTCCCGCGATGAGCTTCTTGACCTGCTTTTGGCTCTTGCCACAGAACGAGCACTTCAGCAGGTCGCCGCCATCTCCAATGCGTGCCATGTCCCTGCGGGCCTACTTTCCTGTTAGCCGTCGGTGAGGGTCGCTCCGGGGGTCACCTCTGGTGTATTTCCCGACGCTACCCGCTTGCTCCGGCGCCATGCGACCGATAAAGCCGAATCGCGTCGGTGATATTTGCCTGCGTTGGAGGAGAACATATCTCCTGCCGTCCCCCGCAGCCCGTCGGAACGCGCCACCGTGTTGTTGGCGTGTCGCCGTCGTTACCGCTTCGAGAGACCCGGCGTCCAACGTACCCGGCGTCCAGAGGGCTATCAGGCGTTCTGGACGGAGAGCTTGCGGTACTCCAAGACCGTGTCGATGATCCCGTACTCCTTGGCGTCGGCAGCCGTGAGGATCTTGTCGCGGTCGGTGTCCTTGCGAATCTGTGCCGGCGTCTTGCCGGTGTGATTGGCCAGCGTCACTTCCATCAGGGTGCGCATCCGCTCGATCTCTGCAGCCTGGATCTCCAGATCCGAGAACTGGCCCTGGATGACGCCGCCGAGCGACGGCTGGTGGATCAGCACGCGCGCGTTCGGGAGGGCAAGGCGCTTGCCAGGGCTGCCTGCGGCCAGCAGCACCGCTGCGGCGGACGCCGCCTGACCGAGGCAGACCGTCTGGATGTCGGCGCGCACGTACTGCATGGTGTCGTAGATCGCCATCAGCGAGGTGAACGAGCCACCAGGCGAGTTGATGTACATGGTGATGTCGCGATCGGGGTCAAGCGACTCAAGCACCAGCAGCTGCGCCATGATGTCGTTCGCCGAGGCGTCGTCCACCTGTACGCCGAGGAAGATGATGCGCTCCTCGAACAGCTTGTTGTACGGGTTGGATTCCTTCATGCCGAAGCTGCTGTGCTCGATGAACGACGGCAGGATGTAGCGGGCCTGCGGCTGCAAGCGGGGGTCGGTGTGATCGGTCATTTGTCTAGTCCTGCCGTCGGTCCCGAACCGTTCAGGTTGGCACTGGTGATGATGTGGTCGACGAAGCCGTACTCCAACGCCTCGGGAGCCGTGAACCAGCGGTCGCGGTCCGAGTCGGTCTCGATGCGCTCAAGCGTCTGGCCGGTGAACTCGGCGTTGAGCCGGAACATCTCCTTCTTGATGACCGCGAACTGCTCGGCCTGGATGGCGATGTCCGCGGCGCTACCGGTCACACCGCCCAGCGGCTGGTGCATCAGGATGCGCGCGTGAGGCAGCGCGTAGCGCTTGCCCTTGGTACCCGCGGCGAGCAGGAATTCACCCATCGACGCGGCCATGCCCATCGCGTACGTCGCGACATCGCACGGCGCCAGCACCATGGTGTCGTAGATCGCCATGCCTGCGCTGATCGAGCCGCCAGGCGAGTTGATGTAGAGGTTGATGTCCTTGGTCGGGTCCTCCGCCGACAGCAGCAGGATCTGCGCGCACAGCCGATTGGCGATGTCGTCGTCGACCTGCGAGCCGAGGAAGATGATGCGTTCGGAGAGCAACCGCTCATAGACGGAGTCGACGAGGTTGAGCCCGGACGATGCGCCACGCATGTCAGTCACGACTGGATCCCTGCTTTCTTCGAGTATTCGTACTCGCCATTCATGTTCACCGACACTAACGAACGCACGGCGCCGGGGAGTCCCCGGCGCGTGCACGTTCGCTCACAGCGTCACTTGTCGTCGTCGGCACCCTCGGCGTCGCTGACGTCAGACCCTGCTGCAGTATCGTCCTCGGCGCCAGCCGCGAGAGCTTCTTCTGCGCCCTCCGCTGCGGCGGGCGGGCCGAAGAACTCATCGGTGTCGACGTCGTTGCCGTCGGAATCCTTGACCGTCGCGCCGTGCACGACGGCGGCGATGGTCAGGCCACGCCGCACGTCGGCGAACATCGCGGGCAGCTGGTTGTTCTGCTGGAGCACCTGCAGCAGCTGCTGCGGCTCGATCCCGTACTGCCGCGACATCAGCACCAGCCGCTCGGTGAGGTCGTTCTGCCCGACCTGAACCTCGAGGTGGTCGGCGACGGCATCCATGAGGAGCTGGGTCTTGACGGCCTTCTCCGCGTTGCTGCGGTTGTCGGCGTCGAACTCCTCGCGGGTGCCGCCTTCCTTCTCCAACGCCTCGACGAACGCCGCCTCGTCGTGGTCGAGACCGTGGATCGCGTTGTGCAACGTGTCGTCGACCTGCGCCTGCACGATGGCCTCCGGCAACGGAACCTCGACCTCGTCGAGCAGCGTCTCCAAGGCCTTGTCACGGATCTGTTCGGCCTGATTGATCCGCTTCACCCGCTTCACCTGCTCGACGAGGCTCTCCTTGAGCTCGGCGATGGTGTCGAATTCACTTGCCAGCTGGGCGAATTCGTCGTCGGGCTCGGGCAGCTCGCGCTCCTTGACCGACTTGACGGTGACGGTGACCTGAGCTTCCTGGCCGGCGTGCTCACCCGCGACCAGCGTGGTGGTGAACTCCGTGCTCTCGTCTACCTTCAGACCCGTGATGGCGTCGTCGAGACCCTCGATGAGCTGACCGGAGCCGACCTCGTGGGAGAGTCCCTCGGTCTTGGCCTCCGGCACGTCCTCACCGTCGGCGGTGGCCGAAAGGTCGATCGAGACGAAGTCGCCGTCCTGCGCCGCGCGCTCGACACCGGTCAGCGTGCCGAACCGGGCCCGGAGGTTCTCCAGTTCGGTGTCGACCTCGTCGTCCGTGACCTCGATCGGGTCGACGGTGATGGTCAGCGCCGCCAGGTCGGGCAGCGCGATCTCGGGCCGGATGTCGACCTCCGCGGTGAAGACCAGGTCCTCGCCGTACTCCTTCTTGGTGATGTCGATCTCCGGCTGCCCGATGGGCTGCACGTCGGAGCTGGCCACTGCCTCGCTGTAGCGACCGGGCACGGCCTCGCCGACGACCTGGTCGAGCATGGCCTGCTTGTCGATGCGCGACTCCAGCAGCTTCACCGGCACCTTGCCGGGCCGGAACCCTGGCATGCGGATCTGCTTGGCCATCTCCTTGAACGCCTGGTCGAAGTCCGGTTGGAGCTCCGAGAAGGGCACCTCCACGTTGATGCGAACCCGGGTCGGGCTCAACTTCTCGACGGTGCTCTTCACGTTTGTTGCTCCTTGCATGTGTGTACTGAATATCGGTCCATGTCGGGGTGACAGGATTTGAACCTGCGGCCTTCCGCTCCCAAAGCGGATGCGCTACCAAGCTGCGCTACACCCCGTCCCTCGTTGCGGTCGAGATACTACGGGCTCAGCGCGCGACGCATTCAATTGGATTTGCTTACGTCGGCGCCGGTACAGTCTTCGATGCAGTGCACGCGGGCGTAGCTCAATGGTAGAGCCCTAGTCTTCCAAACTAGCTACGCGGGTTCGATTCCCGTCGCCCGCTCCGCCAGGGGGCCTGCGCGGACGGTGCCGAACGTGGATTCGGCACCCCGCCCAGGACCGCTTTCGGCTACTTGACGAACACTTCCCTGCCGGTGGGGTACCCGCCCCCGGTAGTGGTGACGTGCACGTGGTCGTAGTGGCCGTATCCACCACTCTGTTGCCCGCCGCCTGGCGTGTAGTAAATGCCCCGCCAAATTGCGTCTTGCATGCCAAACCGGTCCGCGTTCTTCAGGACGTACGCGACGATCTCGTTTCCGAGGGCGATGCCCTGGGCGGAACTCGGGTTGGGAATGATCACGTCGAGCGCCAGACCGTCGGGATGCCATCTCAGCGCATCCGGCCGGACACCACCGATCTCGTGGATCTCCGGGAACGCCGCGCTAATGGCGCGAGAAGCCAGGATGGTGTCTACCTGCAGTCCCCGCTCCGGTGCGAGCCCGGCCGGCAACAACTGAGGGACGGGCACGACCCGCCATCGGGAGGCCCTCGATGCCGAAACCGTCTCTCCGCCATCGGAACTCGCTACCAACTGGACATCGGACGGTGGCGACGACGAGAGCGGGCTCTCGGGTGCCGTCACGATCTCCATGCAGCACGCCGCAACGGGGTGGGCACCTGACTGAGCATCGACGGCCGCGCGATCAGCGGCCAGCGAATAGCCGGCGCCACCGACTGCGAGGAGTAGCGCGGTCGGGACCACCCACGCAACCAAGATCAGCGGCGATTTGCGTCGCTTCCTGGCTAATAGGTGTCGACCCACAGCAGGCAACCTAGTTATCAAATCGTTATCTGTACAGCTAAGAACCAAATCCTTACTGAACCCTGGCTGGTCACTTATGGGGCCAGTGGGAATAGTGTGACTGGTGTTGCGTCGACGCGTCGAACATCGCGAATCCGTACGCTCCGCGAACGAGAACCCTCAAACTCGGGGGCGACACACGATATGCACGTCACGGGGGGCGACATCGCAACGGCCGAGCAGTCCGAAGGTGCAGACGCGTCAGCCTGGGCTGACGACCGACCAACGGGCACGGTCCGGACCGCCGTCGTGATCGTCCACGGCATGGGCGAGCAACGGCCGATGGAGACACTCGATGGCTTCGTCAAGACCGCTCTGCACCCGCTCAGCGCCTTCTACGACACCGAGCGAACGTGGGATTACTACTACTCACGCCCCGCCGAGATCACCGACTCCTACGAAGCCCGCCGCTATATCTCACGGCCACTGACCGACAAGTCGTCGCCCGAGCCCAAACAGGGCCAAGCCGAGATCTACGAATACCACTGGTCCTACCTCATGACCGGCAACAAGTTCGCCGACCTGGGACCGACGACGCTGCGACTGTTCCTTCGCAGGCCCGGTAACGTCCCCGCTCCCCTGCTCGGGATCTGGCGAATCGTGTGGATCGCGCTCCTGGCGATCCCCGTGGCCTTGGTCGCCCTGTTGGTCGGCGGGCATCTGCTCAACAAGGACGTTCCCTGGTGGATCCTCGGGACCGTCAGCAGTGCGATCGTGCTGCTCTTCTGGCTCGGCATCCTCCGCATTCTGATCAAGGCGGTGGTGAAGAGCATCACCGCTTCGTTCGTGGACGTCGCCCGATACCTCGACACCGCGCCGAACTCCTACGCGGCGCGGCGAGCGATCCGGGGAGGTCTCGTCGACCTCTTGCACGCCCTGCACGACGAAGGTCGGTACTCACGCATCGTGATCGTGGCGCACAGCCTCGGCGCCTACATCGCCTATGACGCACTGATCTCGTTCTGGGCCCAGGTTCACCAACTACACGCAGAGCAGCCGGACGACGACACGCCAGTGCCGATCAAGCTGGCGTCCCTTCGCGACCTCGAGAAGGCCGCAGACAAGGTCATCGCCAACAAGGACGACGCTGCGGCGTTAGACGCATTCCAGGACCTGCAGTTCACGCTGTGGCAGGATCTGCGACGGCAGGGAAACCCTTGGCGGATCACTGATTTCGTTTCAGTCGGTACACCCATGGCCCTGGCCGACATACTCGTCACCCGCCCGAAGCTCTTCAGCGGATTGACGAAGGCGGACCCAGCGCGCCGACGCGAACTGTTCGACGGGCTGGTACGTCGCGGCGCACTGGTCCGATGCCCGCCACGCACGGAGACCTTGCCCGTCGAGGGCGACAAGCAACCCAAGGCGAACTACGGATACAAGGGCGACGGCATCCGGCAGGTGCTCGGTTCGCAATCGCCCTTCGCGGTCACGCGGTGGACGAACCTGTGGTTCCCCGTCGACCGCGGGGGCCTCAAGGGCGACTGGTTTGGCGGCCCACTGAGGTCGCTGTTCGGCCCTGGCATCCGCGACATCGACGTGCAGGGCAACAAGCCCGCACGGTTCAAGCGCGGAACCGCACACACCGAGTACTTCAAGCACCCCGACGAGGGCGGTGACGGTGACGCGGCCGGGCACATCCGCAACGCACTGGCGTTGCAGACCCACGCCGTCCTCGAGGACCTGTTGGCTGCGCCACCCCCCGCCGACTGAGCGGACGGGCTGCCCAGTCCTCGTCATGTTCGCGTCCGGATTGACCGACTTTCCTGTAGGTACGCTGGACGCCATGAACAGCTTCTTGCTGGTGCTCATCATCGTCGTCGTCGCCGCCATCGGGTTCGCGGTGTACTCCACCTCCAAGGCGTCGGGCAACCGCAACGCGGCGTCGCTGGCCGACGCGAAGGCCGACGCGCGTCGCCTGATCGAACGGCTCGGCGGCCAGGTGATCAACCTGACAGGCACCGACGACGCCTCCAAGCAGGCGCTGGCCGACGCGTCGGAGCGCTACACCGCGGCGGGCTCGCAGATCGACCAGGCCACCACGGCCAAGCAGGCGCTGCTCGCCAAGGAGAGCGCGATGGAGGGGCTGTACTACGTCCGCGCCGCCCGCGTCGCCATGGGCATGGATCCCGGGCCGGAACTCGAATCACTGAGCGGGCAGAAGACCGCGGGCACCGTGACCGAGGATCGTCGAATTCAATTCGAGGGCCGCGACATCGAGGCGTCACCCGGTCCGTCCGAGCGCACACCGAACTACTACCCCGGCGGCCGCGTCGCCGGTCGGCCCGTCCCCGCGGGCTGGTACTCCGAGCCGTGGTGGAAGCCGGCCCTGGTGGCCGGTGCCTGGGGTATCGGCTCGGCGTTGCTGTTCAGCTCGTTGTTCTCCGGCATGGGCGGCGTCGGCTATGACGCACAGGGTTTCGAGAACGGTTACGGCGACGGCTTCCAGGACGGGCTCGACCAGGGTCAGCTCGATGGCGGCGGCCAGGACGGCGGCGGCCAGGACGGCGGCAACTGGGGTGACGGCGGCGCTGGCGCCGACGGCAGCGGCTGGGGCGGTGACAGCGGCGGCGGCTGGGGCGGCGACAGCTGGGGTGGTGGAGGCGACTTCGGTGGCGGTGATTTCGGCGGCGGGGACTTCGGCGGGTTCTGACCGTCGGCCATGGCCGCCTTCGTCATCTCCGAGGTAGAGATCCTCGACGAGACAGTCGCAGACCAGTACCGGGCACTGGCCGCCGCTTCGATCGACGAGCACGGCGGCCGCTACCTGGTGCGAGGCGCCGCACCCGACGCGGTCGAGGGCAAGGTATCTCCACGACGGCGCCTTGTGGTGGTCGAGTTCCCCGACATGGACGTCGCCCGGCGGTGGTACGCCTCGGACTCCTACGCCGAGGCGCTGGCCCTTCGGGACCGAGCGCTAACGCGGCGGCTGCTGTTCGTCGAGGGCGTATAGCGAACGTCTTCGAAATTGGGGCGGCAAAAACTGTCGCTCTTGGGGTTGGTCATCGCTCCTAGTTGGTGACAGCGGCTCACCGGGGCTGCGACCGACCGCATGGAGACCATGATGACCACGAGCTACGTCTCACCGAACCACCACCCGCACGTCGATCACGACGCTCAAACCGTCCACCGCCCGCAGATGACGTTCGTCCCCCAGATCGGCCCGGTACCCCCTCCGGCCAGTTCACCGTCGTCGACGTGGAAGGCGGGATGGGTCATGAGCGGCCTGGCAGCCTTTGTCGCCGTCGCGTCACTGGCCGTGGTGGGCGGGGCCGCGTTCAGCGCATTGACCCAGTCCGACCCGGGCCCGGCGGCATCGGTGTCAAGTCCGGCCGCACCACCCAGCGGCGTCGCCGTCGTGGCTCCCGCCCCGCTCTCGCCGGCGCCCGTCGTCACCGCGAACCCCGCTATGCCCGCCCCGGTCGCCGGTGTCCCGCGTATCGTCGTCGTCCCCGTCCCTGTCCCGGCACCCGCTCCCGCAGCCCAAGCCGACGCGATCGTCACCCCACCGGAGCCGAGCACGCCGCCGAAGCCGCCGTTGGGCATCGGCACCTGTGATCTCGTCGCCTGCGACCCGAAGCCTGCTCCCCCGCCGCCTGGCATCCCCAAGTGCGGCGACCTCGTTGCCTGTGACCCGGCTCCACCGCAGAACCCCAACCCACTGCCCAAGTGCGGCGACCTCGTGGCCTGCACGCCGATTCCGTCGCGCCCCTGAAGGCAGCGTCTACAGCCGGCTGTCCAGCCTGGCCGACACCCCGGCCTCCTGTAAGTCGA
This sequence comes from Mycobacterium sp. AZCC_0083, assembly GCF_014202335.1. Taxonomy (GTDB): domain Bacteria; phylum Actinomycetota; class Actinomycetes; order Mycobacteriales; family Mycobacteriaceae; genus Mycobacterium. Next base: position 462,401 of record NZ_JACHGP010000007.1, read on the forward strand.
GGCGCTCCAACATGGCTCGCGCCGCCTCGTCCTCGATGCGACCGTCGTCGCGTTCGGCGATCAGCGCGGCCCGCTGCGCCGCAAGCACGTCGCGGTACAGCGCCGCGAACACCTCGGCGCGCGGCGTGTGCGCCTCCGGGTCGGGCATCTCGTCGGCATCCTGCGAGTGCCGCGCGATGGTGTTGCGGATCTCGGTGAGAACGCGCGGATCGAGCCCCTCCGGCGGGTTGGCCCGGAACTCGGTCAACACCTCGTCGGCGGCGTCGTGCACGACGCGTTCCGCCTGCAGCGTCTGCTCCCGTTCATAACCGCTGTCGTCCGTCGACAGGCGCAGGCGACGGATCAGCAGTGGCAGCGTCCAGCCCTGGATCAGGAGCGTGCCGACGCTGACGACGAAGGCGATGGCCTGGATCGTCGCCCGCTCCGGGAACGGCTCGCCGTCCACCGTCATCACCGGGATCGCGGCGGCAGCGGCGAGTGTGACGACGCCGCGCATCCCGGTCCACGACACCACGACGTTCTCCTGCCAGGTCAGCGACCGGCGGTCGATTAGCGCTCGCCACTTCCCCGGCGGTTTGCCTCGGCGACGGGTGCCCAGCGCGCCGCGGCCACCGCTGGCGGGCGTCGGCACGCTGAGCCTGCTCTCGACCTGCCGCGAGAGTTCGCTGCGGCCGAACATGACGAGCACCGACAGCGGTCGGATCAGCATCACGATCGCCAGCACGATCAACGCCGCAACGCCGACCTCGGCCAAGGATTCGTGCGCCGCTCGCAAGTCCTCCAGCACGAACCGAAGATGTAAACCGATGTAGGCGAACACGAACGCCTCCAACAGCACGTCCATCGAGTTCCACACGTACCGCTCCTGCAGCCGGGTCTGGTAGCCGGCGCCCAGCGTCCCGCTGCCGACCACGAAACCCGCGACCACGACCGCGAGTACGCCCGACGCATGCAACTCCTCGGCGGCGATGTAAGCGCCGAACGGCACCAGCAGTCCCTGCACCGTCTCCAGGCCGGGATTGGCCAGGCGCTTGCGGATCCACAGCGTCACCAAACCCAGTGCGGCACCAACCAACGGTCCGACGACGGCGCTGTAACCGAACAGCAGGACGGGATTCTCGATGAAGGTGTGACTGCCTGCCACCTGTGCCACCGCGATCGAGAACAGCGTCAGCGCGGCCGCGTCGTTGATGAGGCTCTCCCCGGTGAGGATCGCCATCACCTTCCTTGGCAGCCCGAGCTTGCGGCCCACCGCGACGGCGGTGACTGCGTCGGGCGGAGCGACGATCGCGCCGAGGACCAATGCCGTGCCAAAAGTCAACGGCACCACCACGAGCCACGACGACACCGCCGCCACGGTGAACGCCGTGACCACGACGAGGCCCACGCCCAGGCCAAGGATCGGCCTGATGTTGCGCAGGAAGGTCGGGAAGGAGAAATCCAGCGCGGCGGAGTACAGCAGCGGAGGCAACACCACCGTCAGCAGGATGTGTGAGTCGAGTTCGGGAGCTTCGAATCCTGGGATGAACGACGCCGCGCTGCCGATGACGACGATGATCAGCGCCGGTTCCAGGCCACGTCGGTGCGCGATGGCGGTGACGACGATGGCCCCAACGACGACCAGGATGAGTTCCACTCCGAAATTGTCCCGTCATTGACCGGCTAATCGGGGTCGATGGATCGGCGTTTCGGGCGGAATGGTTCATCGTCGGGATGGTGGTTTGGTGATTCTGCGGAGTTGTTCTTCGTGGCGTTTGACGCCTTCGGCGAGGGCTTCGACG
>NZ_JACHGP010000008.1 GCF_014202335.1 Mycobacterium sp. AZCC_0083
GCCACCACCGGCACCCGCCAACCGATACACTGACCGCTGCTCACAGGTGGGGAATTCCGATAAGCACACCTGGGGATCTTCGATGAGCGCCGTCATGCAAGCGTAAGCGCACTACCCCACGAAGGTGCTCACCTCGCAGCGACAGGGGGAATGGAAGTCGCTGCGAGGTGGGCAGTCTGGTCTACCGCTCAGAGCAAGCCGAGGAGCTCCAGGTCGGTGGCGTACTTGACGATCACCGGTGCGGAGATGTGCGGGATGTCCTTGTCGGGCCCAATCTTGGCTTCCTGCACGGCCGCCCGGAAGTGATCCGCCGGCGCGAGGGACCCGTTGATCGGGTGCTCGGGCTTCTGGTAGTTGTGCAGCAGCGGGATCAGCGACGCATTGCGCTGCTTCTCCGGCAGTGCCCGCAGCGTGGTCTCGAACCGCTCGAGCCATGCCGCGTACCCGGGCACCCGGATGATCGGGTAGCCGGCCTCGATGAGCCAGTCGGCGAAGGTGTCCATGCTGATGCCGTCGTCGTAGGGGTTCATCACGTGGTAGGTCTCGTACCCGTCGATGACGTTGGCGCCGAGGGTGGAGATGGCGTCGGCGATGAACTCGACGGGCAGGCCGTCGAAGTGCGCGCGCTGTCGGCTGCCGCCAGCGTCCAGCTCGTAGAAGGAGTTTGGTGCCACGCCCGTGGCGACCAGGCTCAGCATCATGCGGGTGAACATGTCGGGCACGTTGAGCTGTCCGGCATAGGTGGTGTCTGCCATGATCATGTCGCAGCGGAACACCGACACGGGCAGGCCGGCCAGATCGTGCGCCTCGCGGAGCAGGACCTCACCGCCCCACTTGCTGTTGCCGTAACCGTTGGCGTAGCCGTCGTCGATGCTGCGGGTGGCGCTCATCTGCCGGACGTCGGAGACCTCGACGAACATGCCTGGCTCGATCTGGTCGCCGACGCCGATCGTGGAGACGTAGACGAACGGCTTGATCTTCGTGGTGAGGGCGATACGGATCAGCTCCGCGGTGCCGACGACGTTGGGCCCGAACAGCTGGCTGTAGGGCAGCACGTGGTTGACCAGGGCGGCCGGGTCGACGATCAGGTCGACGGTGTCGGCCAGGCGCTGCCAGATGCCGTGCTCCAGACCGAGATTCGCCTCGCCCTTGTCGCCGGCGAGCACCTCGAGGTGATCGGCGGCCAGCTCGCGGTAGTGGGCGAGCAGCTTCGGGTCGCCACTGTCGAACGTTGCGTCGACGCGTTCCCGCGCGGCGTCGGAGTCCTTGGCGCGGACCAGCGTGATGACCTTGCCGTCGACCAGATCCATCCGCTCCAGCCACTCCAGCAGCAGGTAGCGGCCGAGGAACCCGGTGGCCCCGGTGAGCAGCACCGTGCGAAACTCGGAGCTCGGGCCGGGCAGCGACGGCGCGGCCGCGAGGGTGGCCTCGTCGAGGAACTTGTCCAGCGTGAGATCGCTGGCACGAACCTCGGTGGCGTCGCGGCCGTGCACGGCGTCGAAGGTGGGCCGCTTGGACCCGCCGGACCGCTGGTCCTCGACGTAGGCGGCGATGGCGGCCAGGTCGCTGGCCGGGCTGACGATCACGCCGACCGGCACGTCGACACCGAAGATGTCGTGAAGGAGGTTGGCAAAGGTCAACGCCGACAACGAATCTCCACCGAGATCGGTGAACTGGGCGTCGGGTGCCGCGTCGGCGGAGGCGGCGCCGAGCAGCGCACCAGCTGCCCGGCTGACCGTCTCCAGGACCGGACGGTTGGCGCCGTCCTGGCGCAGCGTGCGCAGAACGTCTGCCTGGCCGTCGGTCAGGTCGACGTAGAGCTGCTCGAGCTCGGGGCCGTAGTACTCCTTGAGCTGCGGGCGGGCCAGCTTGCGGATGCCGGTGAGCAGACCGTTCTCGAGCGTGAAAGGCCGTGTCTCGACGATGAAGTCGCGCGGGATCTCGTAGGACTGCAAATCGGCTTCGCGGGCGATGCTCTGCAGCGCGTCGCTCAGCAGCGGCTTGACCGCGTCGACGTCGCCGCCGACGCTGGCCAGTGCATCGTCGGTCGGGACGACCACGGCCAGCACGTAGGAGCGAGCGCTGTTGCCGTACACGAAGATCTGGCGCACCGACGGGTGGCCGCCGTAGGCCGCCTCCAGCTTGGAGACGGTGACGAATTCGCCCTGCGAGAGCTTGAGGACGTTGTTGCGGCGGTCGACGTAGGTGAGGTGGTCGGGTGCGTGTTCGGCGAACACGTCACCGGTGTGATACCAGCCGTCGGCGTCGAACAGTTCGGCGGTCACCTCGGGGCGCTTGTAGTAGCCGGGGATGACATCGGGTGTCTTGACCCATAATTCGCCGCGGGGGTGCGGCCGGTCGGTGGCGAAGTAGCCGAGGTCGGGCACGTCGACCAGCTTGTAGTCGAGCACGGGTGGGCGCCGGATCTGGTCGTCGACGAGGATGATGCCGTCTTCGGTGGAGCCGTAGCCGTTGACGAGGTGGATGTCGATGAAGTCCTCGGTCCAGGCCCGCAGTTCGGGGGAGATGGGCGCGGAGCCGGTCAGCGCCGAGAACTGGCGTCCGCCAAGGAGATTCTCGCGCTGTTCGGCCATCACCTGCAGTTCGACGGTGTCGCGATCGGTGCCGTCTCCTGCCCGACGATCGACCTCGCTCTGCACCTCCTGGAAGAGCATCTCCCACAGGCGGGGGACCAGGTCGAGCTTGGTGGGGCGCACCAGCGCGAGGTCGTCCAGCAGGGTGGACAGGTCGGCCTTGGCGGCGAAGTAGGCCGTGCCGCCCGCGCCCAGCGTGGAGTACAGGATGACGCGACCCATGATGTGGCTGACGGGCATGAAGCTCAGCGTGATTGCGGGCAGCTTGCCCTCGGTATCCCAGTCGGGGCCGAACCATCCGCCGAAGGTCTTGGCCATCAGGCGATCGGTGTACATGGCGCCCTTGGGGGTGCCGGTGCTGCCCGAGGTGTAGATCAGCAGGCGCAGGTCGTCGCTGCGGCCGCGGGAGAGCTCCGGGCCGTCGCTGTGCTGGGCGCCGGCCCTGATGACGCCGTCGAGTGTCTCGACGGTGACGTGCAGCTCGGCCAGGCGGGTCGCGGCGGATGCGAAGGCCTCGCGGTGGTCGTCGATCTCCGGGTGGTAGTCGAACACCACCAGGCGCTGCGGGGCGTGCGCGGTGAGGGCGAGCTCGACGGCGTCGGTGAGGTGGTCGACGCTGGAGAGGATGGCCACCGGTTCGGTCTCGACGAGGATCGGGTGCAGTGTCTTGACGGGCGCGCTGGTCTGCAGCGGAACGGAGACGGCGCCGGTGAGGGCGAGGGCCATGTCGACGACGGCGTAGTCGGCGCTGGTGAAGCCGAGTGTGGCGACGCGGTCGCCGGGGTGGACGGGGTTGTTGGCCAGGGCGTCGGCGAGGGCCTTCACGCGGGCCCAGGTCTCGCCGTAGGTCAGGGTGTCGAAGCGCGGCGCGAACTTCGCGAAGGTGCGGCCGGTGGCGTCGGTGACGTAGTCGACGGCGCGCTGGCCGAGGGCGGGCCGGTCGGCGTAGCCGGTCATGACGGTGCGGATGACGTCGGTGAGCAGCAGGCCTTGGTCGCGGATGGTGGCGGAGATGGTTGGATCGGGCTGGGCGGCAATGAGTTGCGCGTCGCCAGAGGTCAACTGCTGGAAGCGGTATTGGAGCCGCGCTTCGCGAGCGTTGGCGGGAGTTGACATGGGTGTCTCCTCTGACAAATTGAGTCTCTAGTTCACTAGTCGGGACACCTCGTTGTGCCTACTAATCGAAAGTAGGTTAGGAAACCTATGTATTCCTGAGACTTGGCTGTGAGAGGTGGGGTGTGCAGCGAAAGGCCTTGCCGGAGCAGGCATTCACTCGGGAGCGGTGACCAATCTCACGGCGAGCGCCATGCTCGGCGGCTTGGCACGACGGCCAGATGCGATGCGCGGCGTCCCAGATCTCGTGGCATGGCAGGCTGTGTTGTTACGGAGTGTCCGTGAAATCTGCAGTTGGGTCGTCCCGGCATACCGGATAATTGGGGTCGCCGAAGTTTGACCATGGGGGTGGTGGAAATGCTGGTGGATCCGCAGATACTGAGGGCGTTTGCTGGACAAGTCAACGTCGCGGCAACAGAGATCACCAGCGCCGACATCGGCCACATCGTTTCGTCAGCAGCGGATGGTTTGCCGGGTTCGACGACCCAGTGGGCGGTGCATTCCGTTGGGGATCACTTCTCGCAAGAAGCTGCCAAGCTGGCGACGAACGTTGCACGGCTCGGAGAGGCAGTCCGTGGCGCCGGCGACAAGTTCGAGGTCACGGACGATGCCCTGGCAAGCGGATTCGACGGGCTGTTCTGACGATGCTGCCGTCGCGCCCCACACTCCGCAGTTGGAACCCGGAATCACTTGCCACGTCCGCGGATGCGATCGACGCAGGTGCGCCGTCGGTGTCTGGCGCAGTGACGGATATCGAGGCCAAGTGCCAAAGCATGCCGGCGGCTGAGGCGTGGTCGGGACACTCCCACGATGCCGCACTGGAGATGTTTTGGCGTGCCAGCAATGATGCTTCGGAGTTTTCCAAGTACGCGAACGCCATCGCGTCTGCACTCAGGGGTGGCAGCGCCGGGATCGGTGCCGCGAGGACGGCTCTCCTGACTACCGCGGACCAAGTCGACCAAGGTCCGCTGAACGTCAGCGACCAGTGGGTGGTCCTGATCGACCCCATACGGATGTCAGCGGAGCAACTCGCGAACCTCGAGCAGTTGGCGAAGGCGGAGCAAGCCACCATCAATGGCATGCTGACGACGGTCGGGCAGACCGACGAAGCAGCTGCGAATGCCGTTCTGGCGGCGGGCAGAAAGTTCGGCTTCGTCGACCCGGGTCCGATGACGTCGGATCCGGGGTCGTTGATGCTTCCGCCCGCTCAACGACCCGGTGACCAAGTGCCGAACCCGAACACCTCGGTCGGAATGCTCGAGCAAGAGGCGCTTCGCGATGGCGAGATGTCAATCACGATTCGGGAGACCACCTCATCGGTCAACAAGGACGGTGAGCAGGTGATGACCGCGATCATGCAGGACGGCAGCAAGAGCGTGATCACCAAGCACAGCCCCTTCGATTGGCAGGACAGGGGAAATTTCATCACCATCGATCAGTTCGACAAGAACGGAAACAAAACTTCAGAGGCCAGTTCCTGGCACGACTACGGGAACGGCTGTGACTACACGTCCATCAGCTGGCCGGATAACTCGAACTTCACGATGACGGTTGATTCAACGGGCGTCCGAAATGCTGGCTTCACGACTGCTGGGGGTAGACACGCGCAGATTCCCGTCGAAATGATCGACAACATCTCCCTGGTGTCGGGTGCCGGCCTTTCGGGGCTGGAGAAGCACGTGGTGGAAGGCGGCTCGTTGCCCATGATCACGGCCAGCTCGATCGAGGACGTGGGGAAGGCGGCGAAGTTCGGCGGCCCTGCCCTAGGCGTCGCAACGACGATTTTCGATATGGCGATGGCCGACACGGGACGGGAAAGATGCGCCGCAGCCGTGGCTGGGGCATTCGGCGCGGGCGGCGGTTGGGGAGGCGCTGAAGGGGGCGCGTTCCTAGGTACGTTCTTTGGGCCCGGCGCGCCTGTCGCAATACCAATTCTTGCAGCCGGGGGATCGCTGTTCGGTGGATTCGGTATGGGCGAACTTGGCAAGGCGATTGGAGAGGTTGCTTGTCCGTACTGAAGCTCCCAGAACCCGTGAACTGGCAAGCCAGCCGGCGGGTTCTCGTGTGGCTAACTCTTGGGGTGCTTGCGTTCACTTCGCTCGGGTTGTACTGGTCTGTGGTTGGGACTATTCGGGGCCACTATCTGACGCCGGTCGCACTGTTTGGGATAACCGCGTTTCCGCTAATCGCGATGGCAGCGCTGCTACTGGTGTCGTCGGGTCGGACCTCGTTGCGCGCTGAAACCGATTCGGACGGCACTGTTTTGCGTCCCGACCGCTTGTTCAGCACGCTGATGATCGTCGGATTCACGCTCGTTGTTCCCAGTGGGCTGGTCTTCATCTTCTGTGCCCCGACCGGCAGCCTCGACATCCCGATTTCACGCGGATATCAGATCTTCTCGCCGTTCGTGATGGCGTTAGCGGTCATGGCCGCCGTCATCGGACTGGTTGCCGTGGTGAGGCGTGGAGGAATCGGATACCTCAAGCTCACACCACAGGGAATCGACATCGCGAACATGATCTCTACGAAGTACGTCGATTGGAACGACGTCGTCGACGTCAAGGACACCACGGACACGAAGCGACGGACCCGCAAGGCGATCGTCTTCTGTCTCGAAGACGGCAGCGAGGAGATCGTGGACGGGGCTGACTTCTACGTGCCGAATGGGGTCGCGCTGTATTGGATGGTGCGGCACTACTGGCGCCATCCCGGTGATCGGTCGGAACTTACCGACGGGCGGGCGCTCGGGCGGCTTCGTGACGAGTCGTTTGCGCTCGAATAGTTGCCTTGGCCTGACGTGGTGGTTATGCGACGCCCGGGTAACAGCAAGTCGCCGACCTTCCCCCGTTCGCCGCGTCCATCATCGATGCGAGCAGTCCGGAGGGCTCGAGGATCCTAAATCACCGTTGTGAGTGCTCAGATCGTCCAGTCGCTGTCCGATCCGGGATTAGTTGAGAGTGCGGGGACGTGCTGACCGGCGCACTCTCATCTTGTTGCGGACGGGGTCATTTAAAGGCGATCCACGACAACGTGAGAGTGCCGGATGAAAATGCAGCAAGAGTTGAGAGCGCCGGACGGACGAGTTCATCCGGTTGATCCAGCTGGGTTTGGCCATGGACGCCGCGGCACCCGGGGCCGTCCGGATCGGTCAGGTGGAGCAGTAGACACCGAACGTCCCCTTGGTCACCGCCTTGACGTAGGACTGGGCGCCCGCGAGCAGGCGCATCTGTTCGTCCGTGCTGGCCGCAATGCTTAGGCCTGGTTGGGCGATGACGGTCGCGAATCGGATGAATAGCAGCGGTGCACGTTCCTGAATGCGCAGGAGTGCTTCTCGATCACCGACTTCGTAAGCGGTTTGTCCTGTTCGCAACGCGTAGTTACGTGCCCGGCGATCGATGTGGTTGATCAGCGGGATCGCACCATGGTCTCGCCAGCGGGCCCCGCGGGTGGCCTGACCGCATACCTCGTAGAGGTCGGCGAGCCGGCCGCCCGGAATGGATTTCGATGAGTACTTGCAGTGCACCAGTGTGACAATCAAATCGCTGCCGTCGATCCGAAGACCTACTAGATCAGCTGCTTCGCCGGCGCGGTCGTCGTCGATGAGGACATCGAATGCCTGATGCTGCTGCAGGTGTCGAGACATGTAGGCCTGCACGGAATCTTGGCGCCGGTGGTCGCCTTGGGACTCCACCGTGATGTCGACTCCGTCGGCAGACCACGGCAGCGGCGATAGGTTGACGCGGTCGTAGGGCGGCAGTTCAGTGCGCGGCTCCAGCAAGCGATCATCGCCGGTGATGAGTCGGTCGCCGCTGAGGAACAGGGTCGGCTTGTGGTTGTTGAACCACGTCGACAGCGGGACTGCCGATCCGCGGCTCTCGACTTCGACCTCCGCGCCGACGGCCCGGTAATGCAGACCCGTGTGACCCACCACCGCGGTATACGAAACTTCCCACAGCGTCGTCAGTACCGAGAACCGGAATGGTCCCTCGGTTGAGTAATCGTCGACCCGAAAGTCGACATCGGTGAGTAAGAACCGCTTGCCGTCGTAGACCGCGTGTTGAGCGGTGCCGGTGCCGAGGTATAGGTTCCACGGCCATTCCAGGGCCAGCAGCGGATGCTGAGGGCGCTGTGTTACCGCCATCGGGATGATCATCTCGCGGAACAAGGAACGCAAGTCGACCGATGTATCAAGTAATTTGGTGCCTTGGCGCCGACACCAGTCCCGCCACTGGGACAGGCCAGGTGCGGTACGCATCGACCAGAAGCGGCCCGACAGCGCGGCAGCAATCGTCACCCGTTCGCCGTCCTCGAACGCTTTCGCGGCGATATGGGTGTTGGTTTTGTGGTTGCGTTCGGCCTCATTCAGTGCGGTTTCCACATCGCTGCCGACGTGCATGGAGAAGCGCTTGTCGCGGTCGCGCGAATCGAGCAAGCCGACGTTGGTCGGTATCAGGCGATCGACCCGAGCAAAGACACGGAACGTGTCCATCCCGCGGATCATCGCCGGGTCTTCGCCGAGCACGGCCAGGGCCAACTCGTCGTACTTGCGGTCGGTATCGGAGCCGTGGATGAACAGCAAACCGAGACTGTTGTCGAAGTACATCGCGACCAAGTCGTATGACACGGTCTGCAATCCAGGTACCTCACCCCATCTGAGGTCGCCGACCGACTCGATTACGAACCACGCGACGTTGTCGGCTGAGCTCATGCTGATGACGCCTTCTAGTACAGATTCACCGTAGACATCCAGCGCTGCATCAGGATTCCACTCGGTCGCGTAGGTGCGGTAGGCCACGGCGCTCATCTTCGGCTCCACCAACCCGACGGGCACCTCCGACGGTGTCGTTGCAAAGGACTGATCGAACTCGCTAATCTCTTCAGCCCTGGCTATCGCGCGGTCGGTGATGTCGCTGAGCACCTTGTCCCAGTCGGGATCTTCCCTAAGCAACTTCCGCAAGGGTGAGAAGGGCGTCGCGGGGTCTCGGGAGACGAATACGCTCGCCGGGCCAATAAGTTTTGCGGATTTCGTTCTCGCCAAACGTCCGACGAGCTGTATCACCGGCCCGAGGGACCTGCGGTTGTCGTGAAAGGCAGCGATTTTCAGATTGGGCAGGTCGAAGCCCTCGCCGAGCATGTCGACGCATACGATCAAGTGGCATTCGCAGTTGGAAAGTGCGGCGAGTACTTCTGCCTTTCGGCGCGCGCTGAGACCGTCGTGCAATAGCCGCGGTTCAGCTTCGGGTGCCATCGACTGGTACATCGCAAAAATCTCGTCGGCACGCGCCTTTGTCGCGGCGCGCGCCAGCAGGATGTGCTCGAATCCAGCCTCGCGATCCCTCCGCAGTCGCGCGACCGCAGCGGCCGCCAGGTCGCGGTCAGTGTCGCCGATCGCGACAACGGAGGCGAACTCAATGCGACTGAAGTAGCCGTCCTTTTGGGCCTCGCGCAGCGGAAATCGCGAGACGACACGGCCTGGTAGCGAACGTCCGTCCGTGCGGAACGGTGTCGCGGTGAACAGCAAAACTGGGCGCGTATCGAACTGACGGATGATGGCGTTCCACGTGGTCGCAGGCGCATGATGAGCCTCGTCTACTACAAGGTGGGTGAAGCGATCCAATAGCACCGCACGCGCTCCGGGATCACCCCGTGTAGAGCGTTCGGCGTTGCCACGACCACGTTGCTTCGTTGAACGAAGATCGCAGCTTCACCGGGATCGGTGAATCCGTGCTCAAGGCGCCCAACGCATGGGCGCTGTGCCATCGGCAACACAATGCCTTCGCGCTGCAGTATCCCCAGAGATTCGAACTTCGCCGCGATCTGATCCCGCAGTGCAGTAGACGGAACGATCACCAATAGTTTGGCGGGACGAGTGGCCACCATCCACGCCAACATTGTCTCAGTTTTCCCAGTGCCCGTGGGCATTACGACGATAGCGGGCTCGTCCAAGCCCGAAGACTGGTATCCGACAATTGAGTGCAATGCAGCGATCTGTGGTCGTCGCAAGCTGCCAGGCTCGTCGTGGGGAGTGAATCCGATTGCACCCCTGAAAGTCTCAAGCACCACATCGGGATCGAGCTGCTTGCGAGTGCCGCTCCAGTTGACGCGAAATGTCGACCCATTGACCGTCGGAAGGACCGCGACGAGATGCTCAGCAGCGGCATCGCCGGCGCCGCGAATCGCCGGCCATCGACCGTGACTGCCATGCACACTGATGCCGACAGCGTCCTCGGAGACGGCTAGCTCCCCGCATGCGGGGACGAGTAGCTGACGAACTGTGTTGCCGCCGACATCGAACTGCTCGGCCCAGACATTGGCTGTACTAATCGCCACGCCGACCTCCTGAGAGCGGTGCGTCTACACGGCGTCGGTAGGCATTCAGATCGGCAGTCTGGCGTCGGATCATTGCGACCGTTCGGCTGGTATGTCGGATCCTCTGGTCTTGCGTACGCTCTCCGGCCGCTGGTCTTGGCTGACATGCTGTCCACTGGGCAACTGTTGCGGTGAGGTCATATATCACCGTATCGTCCGCCCGTACAGATGAGTCCAACTTGGAACGTCCGCCCACATCGAATCGGTCAGTAAATATGGGCGGATGAGCTCGGCGTCCTGATCGGTTAGCGTTCCGTCTAGAGCGCCGCGAGCGGCCCAGGCACCCACCCCCGCCACAAGATCAGCCACTTGCACACGTGCGTCGGTACGCGAATCCACCTGCTGCAGTGCGGCAATTGGCGGCGGGGCAACCATGTTTGGCCACGTGGTGGTGGATACTGCCAGTATGTCCTTGACCGCGGCGGGAGTCAGCGCCGCGTAGCGATCATGAACGACCTCAATAGGAACGCGATGCACTTCATGCCAGGCTTTGGCCGCGCTGACGATCGCGGGAATGATCGGTTCCAGCGTTCCCATGCTGGTGATCGGACCATCCGGCCCGTAGTCCGCAAGGTGGTGCCTACCCTGCCATAGCCGTTGCATGATGGCGGTAACACTGCGTCGATTGTTCCGAAGTCGGAGATCATCGATCGTCTGAAGCAGCTCAGTTTCAGTCGTTTTCGCTCCCACCCGCTGTCTGCGACGAACAAACGACACGAACTCACCGAGCAGCTGTTGCCAACGGCTTTCGCCGAACGCGCGGCGCCCTTCCTGCATCAGCGTCTGTGCCATTCGATAGGCCTCGCCTGTCGAATAGATGTCGTCGCCATTCGCGTAGGCGTCCTCCTCGACCACCAGATCAATGACCTTGGCTGCCGCCATATACCACTTGTCGATTACCAGAAACTTCACTCGGTCCGACAGTGGTCCACCGGTCGCGAACGTATCCAGGAGCGCGGCCCGCCGCTGCGCATTCTGTAGCAGCGTAGTGGATTTAAGTTCGGGACCTTTGAACTTCACGGTGTCGCGAAGGCCGTCGATAAACTGCGATGCGGCGGCCGCATCGAGATCGGTGCTGCCGTGGGCGAAGACTCTTGAGCTGCCCTCGATGAGATTTTCTCCGTCAGAACCGGATTCATCGCACGCGATTTGAACAACTTGTGCAGCGCCGGCTTCGACTGCTTTTGCAGATGTGATTAGGTTGCTCAATGTTCGTGAGCGTTCATAGCGGTTAGAACGCCAGATCCGCGAGCTGCACACCCAACGCATACGCGACAGATTTCAACACGGGCGGAGAGAGCGACTCGCGGTTCGCGGGGATCGTAAGCGGTTGCTTCCCAACATGTTTGAGTCGAATATGTGACCCCTTGCCTCGGCCCGGGTCAACTTTCCAGCCTCGATTTTCCAGATGCTGGATGGCTTTTCTGCTGCTTACGGAGGGCAGTGCCGGGGTGTGGCCGATCCAGGGCAGGATCGGTTCCTGGCCTTTCGGCACCAGTACGTGGGTGATGCGCTGGCAGTCGAACAGGCCACGGCAGAGGTGCGGGGCCAGACTCCACTCACCGGCCGTGCGCTTGGGTTCGGCGGCTGCTTCATGCACTTGGCTCATCAGCCCGCGTTGCGCCTGGTCGAACGTTCGGTCATAGAGGTAGCGGCCAGCTTCGCGATAACTGGGCGGAAGAGTCCGAAACCATTCCGTGAGCATCGCCAGCGTCGCTTCACGGACCGGCTTGGGAACGCCTCGGCGGTAGAGATTCTCAGTCTTGAAGCGGCGGTACATCTCGGCGCACGCAAGCGCCTCTTCGAGCACGTCGTCAGATCCTTGCTGAATGAGTGGGATGTACACAGCTTTTGAATAGGGGATGTAGCGCCGGGTGCGCTCCACAATTTCGAATCGGATCGCTAGCGATTCGATCTTGTGGTGATACGCCTCATGGAGGTAGAGCACCGACATTGCTGCACGTGACGCACCGTCAACGTTGTCGTGCACCTCGCGCTCGGGCTCCGGCAATCGATTGAGAATCGTGGCGGCAACGTCGAAGACAGCTGACTCCCGGATGTAGATCGCCGAGCCAAGACCGAAATAGTGGATTGGTGTGTACCAGGCAAGGGCGTCCAACACGTCGGGGGGCGGGACCAGGAAACCGCCATTCGCCCGCTCTCGGATCTCGTCGTAAACGTTCGGTCGCCCTGGCGCCCAGTCGAGTGACGCACCCATGTCCGAGTCCTTTGGGTGGATCTGGGTCCAGTCCGGCTCGTATACATCGGAGTCGTCTGGTTCGCCAGGCCACGGTCCGTTGCTGTCGAGATCGACGAGGTCCATCTCTACGAGGGTGTCCACTACCTCAGGAAGTGAGAGCGCTTCAGTCACGGACAGATATTGTCATAATCGTTAAAGGTTGCTGGAGCGCCACGACGGTAATGAAATCCGGACAATGTCCGAGAACCCCAGCTACCGTGGTGCTGCGTGGGGGAGACACCGCAGGCACAGGCTGACTACCTATCGCCCGGCCAACGTTCAACAATCCGCCGAGCCGTACAAGAGGCAATCAACGAACACGGCATCGAATGGGCAATGCGGAACACCTGCGCTCAGCTCGAAGCAAAGTACGGGATCTCGTACGACACGATCGAGTACCTGCTTCATGCCGAATTACCGGCCGCACTGCCCGAGGAACTGCTGACCTCGGGCCAGCGCAACAGGGTTCGACGGGACTTCAGCGCCGCGACCTCAACCACCGACCCAATCCAAAGACGGAACGCTGCTGCTAAGGCGGTCAAGCAATCCGCCGAGCACTTCGGAGTGTCAGAAGACGCCATCCGCGCCGTTGTCGGTATCGACGGCGATACTGTTCGGCCAACGCCACCACTCGGAGGATCACCTGTGTCTGTAGCTGCAGCGACCCTGCCCGAACCGGGTCAGGTTGTCGAGGTCCGCGGCTCCACGTGGGCCGTCGCCAACGTCCAGGCCCAGGGCCTGCCACTCAGCCCGGCAGACGACGCAGCCGCGAAGCTCAACCACGTCATTGACCTCCAGTCACTCGACGAGGATCGCCTTGGAGAGCAGCTCTCGGTGGTCTGGGAGTTGGAGGTCGGCAAGACTGTCACCCCGCAGCAAGGGTTACCCGAGCAGATCAACCCGGATGGCTTCGATGATCCCGTCACCTTGGCAGGGTTCATCGACGCGATGCGTTGGGGCGCGGTCACCTCGGCAGACCCCAACCGTTACCAGGCGCCGTTCTGGTCCGGCGTCACTGTGGAGGCTTACCAGCTCGAACCGTTGCGACGGGCGCTGACGAGTCCGCGGACCAATCTGCTCCTGGCCGACGACGTGGGGTTGGGCAAGACGATCGAGGCCGGTCTGGTCGTGCAGGAACTGTTCCTGCGGCATCGTGCCCGCACCGCCGTGATCGTGTGCCCTCCAAGCCTGGCACTGAAGTGGCAAGACGAAATGCGGGACAAGTTCGGCCTGCAGTTCGTCATCGTCAACAGCGTGCTGATGGCCGAGGTGCGTCGCACCCACGGCCTGCACGCCAACCCCTTCCAGCTGTATCCACGGGTAATCGTGTCCATGGCGTGGCTGCCACAGGTGCGCTGCCAGCGTCTTCTGCGCGACGTCTACGCCCAAGCCAGAAACCCCAAGCTGGGCAAGCGATTCGCCTTCGACATGCTCATCGTCGACGAAGCCCACCACGTCGCCCCGTCGAGCCCTTCGACCATCGCCGGTGGACGCGGCTATTCGGTGGACACACAGCGGACCATTGCAGTGCGCCAACTCGCCGACACTTGCGAGCACCGTCTGTTCCTGAGCGCGACCCCGCACAACGGCTACCCGGAATCGTTCACCGCGCTGATGGAGATGATCGACCCCCGTCGGTTCTCCCGCGGCGCTCTGCTGGACGCCGCCGCGCTCAAGGACGTGACCGTCCGCCGCCTCAAGCGCGACCTCAAAGACAAAGGCTTCAAGGACCGCAAGGTCAAAACCCTCGACTTCACGCCCGAAGACAGCGAGCAGGAGATGTTCTCGCTGCTCGACGGGATCGTCACCCGCAGTGCCAAGCAGAACGGCACCAAACCGGGCGGCGACATCGTGACCATGCTGCTCAAGAAGCGGTTCCTGTCTAGCCCGTTCGCCTTCGGAATGACGATCAGCCACTACCGAGAGACGCGAGCCGGACGCGGCCTGCGCGACGACGACTACGAAGAAGTCTTCGGAGAAGGCCAGGCCGACGAAGAAGAAGGTCTGTGGCAGCACGACGAGGCCGAGCGGCTGCGGGAGTCCAAGACCTCCGATCCGCTCGGTGCCGCCGAGCCCGGTCAACTACAACAGCTCGCCGACTGGGGCTTGAGCTACGAAGGCCGACCCGACTCGCGCCTGGAGCGGCTGATCAGCTTCCTGGACGCGGTGTGCCGGCCCGACGGCACCCACTGGTCCAACGAGCGCGTCGTGGTGTTCACCGAATATGCCCACACCCTCGGCTGGCTGCAGCGGGTACTGGTCCAGCGCGGCTACGCCGACCGGCTGGCCATCATCGAGGGTGCGACACCCCCTGAGGACCGGGAGTACATCCGCTCGCAGTTCACCGCCGAGCCGGCCGAAGAACCGGTGCGGGTGCTGCTGGCCACCGATGCCGCCGGCGAAGGCATCGACCTGCAAAACCACTGCCACCGGCTGGTCAACTTCGATATCCCGTTCAACCCGTCCCGGCTCGAACAGCGCATCGGCCGCATCGACCGCTACGGGCAGACCGAAACACCCGAGGTGTTCCATTTCGTGCCCGACGACAAGTCCTCCACCTACGCCGCCGACGCGAACTTCATGGCACGCATCGCCAAGAAGATCGCCCAGGTCGAGGTGGATCTGGGATCGGCCAACCAGGTAATCGGTAACGAGATCCAAGAACACTTCGCCCGCCGCGCACCGGCCAAACGTAAAGCCAACGGACTCGATGGCAACAAGGTGATCCAGGAAGCCTTGGCCGGCGGCATCGAACTCAATACGCGGCTCACCGAGCTGGAGCGCGGCTTCGACGCATCCCGCGCCGATCTACATCTAGAACCGCAGAACCTACGTCGCGTGGTCGACACGGCACTGCGGATCAACCATCAGCTTCCGTTGGAGACGGTCGGCGATGCCGACACTGATGCCGAGGTGTTCAAGATGCCTCCGCTGAGCCCCGCATGGCAGGACACCCTCAAAGGCTTGCCGACCCGATTGAAACCCGATGTGCTACGCCCGATTACGTTCGATTCTTCTGCCGCCGAAGGGCGCGCCGATCTGGTGTACGTCCACCTCGGGCATCCAATCGTGCAGAAAGCGCAACGGCTGCTGCGCCGCTCGCTGTGGAGTGTGGATTCGACCTTGAACCGGGTGACCGCGGTGGTGATTGACGATACGGCAGAGTCCTTCGTGGCCGCCGTGACCCGGATGGTGCTCGTCGGTCGGGGAGGGATACGCCTGCACGAGGAAGTGTTCCTGGTTGGTGTTCGGCTACGGGGACGTCGAGCGATGGCCGAGGAGAAGGCCGAACACGCCCTCGATCATGCCCTCGACGACGACCGGCTGACCCTGGCCAGCCGCAGGATTCGCGTTGACCTGTGCGACATCTGGAACGCCACGGACGCACCGCTGCGGGCGAGGCTGGAGGATTCGATGCACGCTCGCGCCGACCGCCGACACACGCGGGTACTAGAACAATTGGACAAACGTCGAGCTTCCGATATCCAGCGGGCCCGCGACATCTTCGCCGCGTTTCGGACGAACCTAGGTGAATCGCTGGATCTATTGCGCGGCAGAGACGCCGAAGCCCAGGCCATGCTGTGGGCCGACGACCAGCAGAAGCAATGGCGCCGAGACATCGACTCGATGCAGCGCCGCCTCAACGAACTCGACGACGAGGAGGCCCGCGAGGTCGCGGCGATCACTGACCGCTACGCCGACGTGAAACCCCACACCACCGCCGCGGCGTTGGTGTTCGCCCTCACCCCCGAAGACGCGAAAGGAGGGCTGCGCTAATGACGCCTCGCACATTTCGACAGCGGTCTATGCCCAATGTCTCCGACATGCATCGCGGCTGGCTCGAACTGGTCGACACCGACGGCCCCTTCCTCGCGATCGCACCACTCAAACGAGTATGGCCTCAGGGCATGCCCGCCCTCGACGACGAACGCAAAGAAGCGCTGCAATACGCCCGCAAGGACTTCGAAACCGCCTGGGAAGCTGCAGACCGCACCACCGGCGGGGATGACACGGCCGACGACGCGTATCGCATCGCCCGTGACAAATGGGTCGAAACCGTCCTGCGCGACGTGGCCGGCTGGGCCGAATTCCTGTCCTGGGGACCCGTCGCCGGGATCGCGGCTCAATCACCAAACCGGGCGGTCACCGTCGGCGCCGACGCAGCCCTGCTGGGTCCCGACGGCGCTATCGGTGCCCTGGTGTCGGTGATCGATCCGGTCGACTCGCTGCGTCAAGTCCCCTCCGACCTGTGGGCTGCAACCCCGATCGACCGGATGGAAGCGCTGCTGCGCGACAACGATATTCCGATCGGAATCGTCACCGACGGACGCTGGTGGGCATTGGTGTGCGCACGGCCGGGCGCCATGACAGCCTCCGGAGCCGTGGATGCGCTGACCTGGGTGGAGGAACCCCGCACCCGTGATGCCTTCCTTGCGCTGATCTCGCGTCAGCACATCATTGGAGGCAACCCCAGCGAGCGACTGCCGCTGCTATTCGAGGAGTCGGTTGCCGCCGCCGAGGAAATCACCGAAGCCCTGGGTGCGCAGGTGCGCAATGCGGTCGAACTGCTGATCCAGTCTTTCTCCGAATCCGCCCGTGATGCCGGTCAGCGCGGCGAACCCAACCCGCTGCCCGTCGACACCCACCAAAGCTATGAGGCCGCGGTGACGATCATGATGCGCATCGTGTTCCTGCTCTTCGCTGAGGAACGCGGCCTGCTGCCGTCGGGGGAGCTATTCGAGCAGGGCTACGGGATTTCCCGCGAATTGAACCGGTTGCAAGCCCGACAAGACGACGACAGTGAAGAAGCCCTCGATGCCACTTCGCTGACCTGGCACAGACTGCTCGCGACGAGCCAGGCGCTCTACGGAGGAGCATCCTTCGAGAATATGCGGGTGCCCGCCTATGGCGGCTCCCTGTTCGACCCGGCCCGATTCCCGTTCCTGAGCGCACTCACCGTGAACGGAACGCTGGCAATCACCGTGTCCGACCGAGTGATGTTGCACGCTCTGCGCTCGGTGCAGCAGGCCGTCCTCAAAGGAGGTGAGGCACGTCGAATCTCTTTCCGCGACATCGACGTCGAACAGATCGGCTACATCTACGAAGGCCTCCTCGGTTACACAGCCGTCACCGTCATTGAGACCTATCTCGGACTCCAGGGAACTCGCGGCGAGGAACCCGAGATCACGCTTGCCGACCTGGAACGGTTCGCCGCGGCCAACATCACCCCGAAGAAGCTGGCCGAGGCGGTCCGCACGCACATCGAGGACGATCAACCCTCTGCCAAACCCCAGTCGGCCGCTGCGATTGCCAAAGGCATTGGTGCCCAGATAGATCCGAGTGTGATCAGCGGCCTGGCGCAAGCAGTCGGCGATGATCCAGCCTTGCGCGAACGCGTGCTTCCCTGGCTCGGAGTGATACGCCAAGATCTGCGGAGCCGCCCGTTCGTGGTGCTCGCCGGCGGGCTGATGGTCAAAGAAACCCCCTCGCGTAAGAACGCGGGAGCGCACTACACCCCTAAGTCGCTTGCCAAAGAAGTCGTCCTGCACGCTTTGCAACCGCTGTGCTACGCCCCCGGCCCCTACCAGACGGCCGATGAATCACAATGGAAACTCAAGCCGTCAGATGACTTGCTGAGCCTGAAGGTCGCCGACATTGCCTGCGGCTCAGGTGCATTCCTCGTATCGGCGGCAAGCTATCTCGCCGACAGGGTGATCGAAGCATGGACCTCTGAGGATTCCGCCAATACCCACCGCACCGACCTCCACCGGCGGGCCATCCGAGAGGTCGTTGCCAACTGTCTCTACGGCGCAGACATCAACGATATGGCCGTGGAAATGTGCAAACTCTCGCTATGGCTGGTGTCCCTGGACCGCGACCTGCCCTTCTCCTTCGTCGACGACAAAATCTTCCTCGGCAACTCGTTACTTGGATTGACCGATCGCAGACAGCTCCGCAAGCTGCACATCGATCCTTCGCGCGTTCCGGCCGGCGAGATGTTTGACATCTTCGAGGTCGACATCGACGCCATCATCCAAAAGGCGGCGGAACTGCGGCGCCGATTGGCTTCCGAGATCGACGAGAACGACCCTGCCCGTAATAGCGCCGCCAAACGTCGCCAGCTGGCTCAACTGCGTGAACTCACAACTGATCTGCGGACAATCGCTGATGGTGTTGTTGCGGCTGGTCTTCCGCTTGGTGGGAAGTCAGGCAAGGCGCTCGACGAGGCCTACGAGAACCTGCGGATCGCAGTCAAGGCCGCGCACCCCGAATCCGTGCAACCCAACTCGACGATGCTTGATGCAATTATCGATACCGGCCTGAGGCCGACCGTGCCGACCGACTATCGGCGGTGGCTTCCCAACCACTGGATCATCGAAGCGCCCGACGTGATCGTCGATCGAGGCGGATTCGACGCGATCATCGGGAACCCGCCGTTTCTAGGTGGCAAGAAGATTTCTGGGGCGCTTGGCTCCGACCTCCGTGAATGGCTCGTCAACGTGCTCGCCGATGGGGTTACGGGGCACGCTGACCAGGTGGCCTATTTCTTCCTGCGCGCGCAATCACTACTGGCCACCCACGGAACCATTGGCTTGATCGCCACCAACACCATCGCCCAGGGTGACACCCGCCAGGTCGGGCTCGACCAGATGGTTGAAAGCGGATTCACCATCACCCGTGCCATTCAAAGCCGATCCTGGCCGGTCGCCAGCGCGGCGCTTGAGTACGCCGCCGTGTGGGGAACTGTCGGACCGGTAGCCGCCCGTGTGCCCTATATCAGTGACGACATCGCGGTTAAACGAATCTCCACACTCCTGGAGCCGGAAGGACGAGTCACTGGTAACCCGCTGCGGCTCAGGGAAAATGCCGATATCTCGTTCATCGGGTGCTTCGTGCTGGGAATGGGATTCGTTCTCGAACCCGACAACGCGCAGGAATGGATTGCGGAGGATCCACGCAATGCCGAGGTCCTTTTTCCCTACCTCGGCGGCGAGGATGTGAACCAGCGCCCCGACTGTTCAGCCTCACGGTGGGTCATCGACTTCAACGACGCATCGCTGGAGACGGCGTCTCGGTGGAAGCTGCCTTTCGAGCGCGTCAAGAGTCTCGTGTACCCAGAGCGCCAGAAAGGGAATCGTAAGGCGCACCGTGAACGATGGTGGCAATACGGCGACAAACGGCCGGCTCTACGGAAGGCGACCGCTGGTCTCGACGAGGTGCTCGTCATTGTGTTGCATAGCAAACATGTGATGCCAATGCGGGCCCCGACAGGGCAGGTTTTCAGCCACGGTCTCGGTGTGTTCGCCACGGAATCGTGCGCCGATGAGGCGGTGCTGTCATCATCACCCCATCAGCTGTGGGCAATCACCTACGGCTCAACCCTTGAGACGCGGGTTCGTTATACGCCGTCGGACGTGTTTGAAACCTTCCCACGCCCAACAGGATCCGACTGGCTTGAACAGATCGGCCGAACCCTCGACGAGGAGCGCCGACAGATAATGCTGCGACGCAGCCTCGGCTTGACGAGCCTCTATAACTTCCTCAACAACCCTGAGATCACCGACGCCTCGGACCCGGACATCGCCCGCATGCGTGCTATTCACGTCGAACTCGACGGGGCAGTGATGGATGCGTACGGCTGGTCGGATGTGGTTCTTGACCACGATTTCCATACTTACCGGCAGATGCAGCGTTGGACCGTAAGTCCGGCGGCGCGGGTGGAGATTCTGGACCGGCTCTTGGAGGAGAATCACCGACGTTCTGCCGAGGAGGAAGGCAAGCAAACAGGCAAACCGAAAAACAAGAGCAGGCCTGGCAAGAACGTGTCAGATGAGCAAGGGACACTGCTGTAGTGACCAACACCACGGAGAGGCCGAGGGAACCGGTCTCGGCCTACGAATTGACGTACGAGCCGGACAGTTCGTCGTTCACGGTCCGGGAGAACTTGGTCGACATTCTTGAGCGAGAGCTGCTCGGCCCGATCCACGGAGCAGATGAGCTGTTGCCGTTCAGCCCACGTTCGCAGTACTTGGTCGGGCACATCGCGCCGGTGCGGCTCACCGGTGCCACGGCAACAGGCGACGACACGGGGGACACTGCTGAGCGCGGCGAACTGGCTGAGGCTCGGGCCGACGAGAACGCGGCGACGGAGGGGCGGGGTATTCCGGCTTTCGCGGCCGACGAGGACGAAGCCGATGCCAACGACGATGATGCCGAGGATCGAGCACCCAAGCAGGGCTTGATGATTCCCTCGTCAATGGGTCTGCGATTCCAAGTGCCGCCAGACTTGGAGGCGTTCATCGTCACGGCTTCGTGGGGGACCTACGAGTCGGTGCAGACCGACAAGGTCACCAAAGCAGGACGGCCGATCCGTAACTTCCAACGCATCCCCATCGAAGAACCTCGCACCATTCGCCTTGCCGACCTGATCTCGGGTCAGATGACGACAATCCCGCTGCGCGACACCATCTGCCTACGGGTGGATCGCTACGACGACCCGGCGTGTGACCGTCTGCTCATCGAGATCGCGCTCTGCAATGACCGCGAGACACCGATGCCGATCCCGATCGGGATGTGGATGTTCCAGACGAAGCTCCATATTGACGCCGCGGGAGCGGAGGCCTTCCTACCGGTGTGCGATGTGCTCGAGCAGAACTTCCCGGAGCATGACCTTGAGGTGCAGCGGCTAAACCTGCAGTACCGCAACCGCCTTGAATATGCGATCGGTCGGACCTGCTCGGTGGGCTGGACAGTCAAGAGGGAGTCCCGCCGCGCCACTGCGGTGTGGACCACGTGGCTGCCGGTGGCCGAGACACCGCAAACGCAAGCGCGCGATGTGGAGAATGCACTGCTTTCTATGGACGCGCTGGCGACCGCCACCGCAGGAAGCGTCCGCGCCGGACTGCAGCCGCTCATCGGCGGTTACGGGGACTGGCTCGACACGCAGGAGACAGCAGTCACGCAACTGCCGGACCATCTGCGTGACACCGCGGACTTGGCGCTGCTGGAAGGCCGCCGCGCTCACAAGCGACTGCAAGACGGGCTGGATCACGTGGTCGCCGACGCCGAGGCGTTGCGTTGCTTTCAGTTCATGAACGGTGTGATGCGCGATCAGCGCATCGCCTCCCAGGTTGCCGCGCTACGGGCATCGGATCCCTCCTTAACGATCTCAGATGCGCAAAGCACGGTGGCAGAAGCGGGCGCAAAGGCTGCATCCTGGCGGCCGTTCCAGCTCGCGTTCATCTTGATGCAGCTCGCTGCGTTGACTGACCCGGCGGCGCCGCTGCGTAGCGCCGAGCACCTCGCCCGAGTCGAGTTGTTGTTCTTCCCGACCGGTGGTGGTAAGACCGAGGCTTATCTTGGACTGGCCGCGTACACGTTCGCGACCCGCCGTCGCCAGGGCGTCGTCGACTCCGCTGATGAGCCGTTGGATGGCCGCGACGGTGTAGCAGTACTGATGCGCTACACGTTGCGACTGCTGACCGCCCAGCAGTTCCAGCGCGCGACCGCGTTGGTGTGCGCGGCCGAGCTGGCGCGTCAAGCCGACGAGACCACTTGGGGCAGCGAACCATTCCGGATCGGGCTGTGGGTCGGCACCGACGTTAGCCCGAAACGCTTCGAGGAAGCCGACGAGCAGCTGACCAAGGCCAACGAGTACGGGTCACATCGGCTGACCGTCCTCCAGGTCCAGCGCTGTCCGTGGTGTGGCACCCCGATCACCGCCGCCCAGGTCAAGGCTGATGCTACGGCGCGGCGGGTGTTCGTCTACTGCGGCGACGATCTCGCGCGCTGCCCGTTTGCCAAAGGCGGTCAGGTCAGCGAGGGCCTTCCGATCCTGACTGTGGACGAGGAAATCTACCGGCTGACACCGGCATTCGTCATCGCTACCGTCGATAAGTTCGCTCGCCTGGCCCGCGAAGGCGAAGCCGCGGCGCTGTTCGGCTACGTCGGGCGGCGCTGCGCCCGCCACGGCTACGTCCACCCCGACTACGCGGCGTGCAACATCTCCACTTCGCATCCCGCTGTGCCCGGATACCCCACGGCCACCGTGCACCCGGTGAGTCGGCTGAGGCCACCGGACCTGATCATCCAGGACGAACTGCACTTGATCACCGGGGCGCTGGGCACCTCGGTCGGCCTGTTCGAAGTTGCGGTAGAAACTCTCGCCTCCTGGGAGCGGCCCGACGGCACGCCGGTGCGGCCGCTGATCGTCGCATCCACCGCGACAGTCCGGAACGCGCAGGAACAGGTGCGCGGCCTGTACGGCCGTCGCGTCGAAATCTTTCCCCCGCAGGTGCTCGATGTCGCTGACACCTACTTCTCCAAGGAAATTCCCATCACCAAAACGAAACCGGGACGCCGGTATATCGGGGTCAGTGCGCAGGGGGTTCGCTTGGCCGCCGCGGAAATCCGGATCGCCGAGGTACTGCTATCGGCCGGTCAGTTGCTGTTGGACCGCAGCGGACTCGCCGCCGACCCCTATATGACCCTGGTTGGGTATTTCAACGCCACCCGTGAGCTGGCGGGCATGACCCGCTATCTGGGCGATGACGTGCAGAACCGGGTCAAGCGGCCCCGCAAGGATTCTGGGTTCCCGCCGCGTCTTGGAACCGATTACGGATTCCTCAACAAGGGCGAGCTCACCGGACGGATGGCCTCATCGAAGATCGGTGAGACGTTGGACCGGCTGGGGTTGGACTTCGATCCTGACTTTGATTCCACCTCCGCGTTCCACGCTCGGATGGCCGCCCAGAAGGACGGCAAGAAGGTGCCTGCCAGAAAGGTCCCCCCGTTCGACGTGGTGCTCGCGACTTCGATGCTGCAAGTCGGCGTCGACGTGCAGCGACTCGGGCTGATGCTCGTGGTCGGTCAACCGAAGAACACCGCGGAGTACATTCAGGCCTCGTCTCGTGTCGGCCGTGACGCGGAACGTCCGGGTTTGGTTGTGGCTCTGGGTAATTGGGCGCGTCCCCGCGATCTGGCGCACTATGAACAATTCCGCCACTACCATGAGACGTTCTACTCCCAGGTGGAGGCGTTGTCGGTGACGCCATATTCGCCGACGTCGCTGGATCGCGGACTCGACGGGCTGTTGGTCAGCGTCGCCCGGGTGATTCAGGCGCTTCTCGCCGATGGGTTGTCGCAGGAGCGCAATGCGTGGCGGATCAAGGAGTATCGCCCAGTGGTCGAGCGGGTCGCCGCGCGTCTCAAGGCGCGGATCTCGGCGGCGGCGCAGGATGAGGCGGCGGTGAAGTACGCCAGTGACCGGTTGGTGAACCGAATCGACCGGTGGGTGGATACGGCCAACCGCGCCAGCGACGCGCACAAGACGCTGGTCTATGAGCGCACCGGAGAAGGGGACAAGTACGAGCCGTTGATGAGGAGCCCGGAGAATGCCAGGGCTGATGCGGGGTCGTCTAGCCAGGCGCCGTTCGTCGTGGCGAACTCGATGCGGGAAGTGCAGCCGGAGATCAACATTCTGGTGAGTCCCATTCCCGACCGCCTGTTCGCCCGGCTTCCTGACGGTGCACCGCGGTGGACCCTTCCAGCGGGGGATGAGGACTGATGACCGATACGACTGACGCGGTGATGCTGCACGATCCCGGGGAAACGCTGGATCCGCTTGCTGACGCCGAAGACGCGGTGGTGAAGAACCGTGCGAAGGTCGGCTCGTCTCGGCCTTCGTCGCTGCTGTACACCTACGGGCCGGGCGCAATCATGGACCTACCGGGCTTCTCGGTGATGCCCGCAGGCCTAGACGACTGGGAACCCATCTGGAAACGACGGGACAAGATCCCGTCGATCATCGAGCCCCGGCTGCTCAATGTCATCCGCATGCACCTCGGCAGCCAGGTGGACGCGCTACGGCCCTACCCCTGGCAGCCCAAGCTGAACTCCTTCGCCAAAGAGGGCGCCGACTTGGGCATTCCGGCCCGAGTATTCCCACAGTGGCTGCGCTGCACCGGATGTGACTACCTCGGGCCACTGCCGCGGTTCAGCTACACCAACACCCACCCGTTCCGCCCCGACCTGGCGCAGTTCACACACAAGAGCTGTCCCGGGCGCGGCGTCCAGCGTGCGGGTGCGAAGACAGGGCGGCGGGAGAGCCCCGCGGTGCCCGCGCAACACCTGTTGACATGTTCCAACGGTCACCTCGACGAATTCCCGTACGAACTGTGGGCGCACCGCGGGCGGCCGTGTGCCAAGGCGGAGCGGCCCGACTTGAAGATGCGCGAAGCCAACGTCGGCAAGAGCGTCGGATCGATGATCGCGTGCACGCAATGTGGGACCACCCGCGGCATGGCGGAGGCGCAAGGATCGGTCGGCCGCGACAAGTTACCCCAGACCTGCCGAGGGCGTCACCCGCATTTGAACGCCTTCGACAAGGAATGCGGCGCCCAACCGACGTTGATCATGATGGGAGCGTCGAACTTGTGGTTCGCCTCAACGCAATCGATCATTGTCATGCCGCGCACCGACGCCGAGAAGGCCGAGGCCCTCGGTGACCTACTCCGGCTGGAACTCGGCGTCGATACGGTCAAACAGTTCGCCGAACAAGTCGATGTCATCCGCACGATGGCGGGTCTGAAGAACATCGACCTGGCCGGTGTCTCCAACGCGGGCCTGTTCACTGCGATCGCCGATGCGTTGTCGCCGCCGGAGTCCGAGGAGGAGCGTGAGAAGAAGCGCGACGACTGGGATCCGGTGGAATTATTGGTCCCGGAATGGCAGTACCTACAGAAGCCGGCGTTGTTTCCGTCGCAGAAGAACACCACCGGACTGATGGTGACCGACATGGCTCGCGGCCCTGAGCTTCCGGATCGGATCAGCCGGGTCGTCGCGGTCAATCAAATGAAGAAGGTTAACGCCTTCATCGGGTTCACCCGGCTCGATGAGATGGATCGTGTCAACGATTTACCCGGCCGGTTGGTCAAACTGACCCGGGGTGGCAAGCCGACATGGGTACCCGCGACCGAAGACCGCGGTGAGGGGGTTTTCCTGCAGCTCAATCTCGATGCGGTCGAAGCCTGGGAGAACATCGTCTACACCACGCCACTGTGGGCGGCGCACCGTGCCGCTAGTCGTCGCAACTTCCTCCGCCGGTTTTCTGAAACCGCGAAGGTCGTGGACCCTGCCACCAGGCTCCCTGCGCCCCGATACTGGCTGCTGCACACCCTGTCTCACGTGTTGATCCGTGAGATGGCAATGTCGTGCGGCTACGGTGCGGCCAGCCTGACCGAGCGGATCTACGGCTGGCCCGCCTCTGCCCACCGCGAGGGTGCGGCCGGGCTACTGATCTGCACCACCGCCTCAGACAGCGAAGGCACCCTCGGAGGTCTGGTCGCGCTGTCCGAGCCTTCTCGCCTGCAAGGATTGGTGATCTCAGCGCTTCGGCGAGCTGGTCGTTGCTCCTCAGATCCGTTGTGCGCGATGCGGACTCCCAGCGATCCGGAAGACTTCCTGCATGGAGCGGCGTGCCACTGCTGCACCTTCGCCTCGGAAACATCCTGTGAGAGGGCCAATCGGTTCCTCGATCGCAGATTCCTGCTCACCCTTCCCAGCGCGCACGGCGAACCGGTGCCAGGGTTCTTCGGGAGCCCTGATGTCCGATGATCCGCTGAAACAGCTGGGGGAGTACCTGACAGCAACCGAGGCTGAAAGCCTGGCAGTGCTCATCGGCGCCGGCGAGCACACCACGCACGCACTCGTATCAGTAAGCCCCGCTCGGCGCGACAGAGTCGCAAACCTGTTGAAGACGGCCGGAATCGGACACTCCGAACCAGCACTGTCAGTAGCGGTGCTTCGCGGAATCGCTGGAGCCAAGTCGGCGCATCGCGACCTCACACCGGTCTGGACGATGCCCGGGAACGAAGCGACGACCGGACACCTCACAAACCAGTTTCATGATGTGGTTGCCGCCGCCCGCTCCTCGGTTACCTGTGCCACCTACAACTTCTCGCCCACGTCGAATATGTGGGATGCACTCAAGGCGGCGTCCGAAGAGCCGGAGGTCGTCGTGTGCGTCTACGTTGACGCCGCAAAAGGTGACTCCACCGGCGTGAAAGCACGGCTTCCCCGGGCCACTGTGTATCGCTCCGCCCGCCTGGCCAACGGACAGTCGATTGTCAGTCACACCAAGTTCATCGTCGTAGACCATGAGATCGTCTTGCTAACAAGCGCAAACTTCTCCTACAACGCCGAGAATCGAAACATCGAGTTCGGTCTGGTTATTCGCGACAGCGGCCTTGCAGCATCGGTCGAGTCGACGATGGCCAGCAAGCGCGGGACTTTGTATTCGCTTGCCTAGCAACGGGTTCAGTGTATCGATGTGCGTTCATTCTTCGGTGGCGACACTCGTTGACTCGCGGTGGATTCGAAATCTACTCGAACTCCGAGGGACCCAAGGGGTGCGGCCTCGATCTCACGTTCGTTAGGGGACTTTGGTTGCTACTTGTAGTTGTTCAGTGGTTGTGAGTAAAGCGGCCGTTTCGTGCAGCCGTGACTATTTGTGAGATGTGGCGGCCAAGTACCTCCGCTTCATCGAGCGACATATCCAGATAGAAGCCGCTTTCTGGCATCTCGCCGAAAGGATAGATGGAAATGTAAGCGGGTCGTTCTCGCCCGCTTTCTCCACGCGCTGGCGCTGACGATTCGACGACGGGCAGTCGATCCTCGGAAATGTGATATGCGCTGAGATACATGTTGGTGAGAATATTCGCCTCGTTGGAGAGGCATACACTTTCGTTGAATTTGTTTCGGGAGAATGGCCGGCCTCAAGCGAAACGGGTTACCTCTGTACTAATCCCGCGGTCGGCGCGCTACTTGTGGGAATGTCGATTCGAGCAGGTCGATCAGCTCCCGAGCGATGTCCTCATCGATCTGAATTGTTTGACTGCTCTTCGGCTTTGACTGGCGGTAGTCGGATCCGAAGGTGCTCAGATGCAGTAGACGTGTGCCGTCGGGTTGGTTGATCACGTTGTAGAAGCAGTCGACTTCGGTTTCGTGAGCGCGAATCGCCTGGTTACCTTGCGCGAGCGTGCGGACGCGTGCCATTTCGCAACACTAGCCGTGTCGCAGGTCGTGGCTAGCTCGACTCTTCGGTGTCACTCGCGTTCTCCTGGCGCCGCACCTTGCTCTTGTTCCGCGCCCGACCGAAGAACTCGGTGATTCGATCGATGCCGTCGCTCGCGGCGCCAAGCGCGAGCGTCGCTGCGTCACCTGCGGCCTCCAGGCCTTTCGCAGCCGTGTTACCGACGAGATCGACTGCAG
Organism: Mycobacterium sp. AZCC_0083; assembly: GCF_014202335.1. GTDB lineage: Bacteria > Actinomycetota > Actinomycetes > Mycobacteriales > Mycobacteriaceae > Mycobacterium. The sequence continues at coordinate 27,586 of NZ_JACHGP010000008.1, forward strand.
CGCCAGCCCCTTCGCGTGCCGTCGGCGCTCTGAACTCAGTCCACTCATGCAGGTGTGCGCGTCGCGCCTTCGCGAACTGATCGAGATCCTGACGCAATGCCGGCAGGCTGCGTTCCAGGTTCTGCACCGACCAGAAGCGCAAACCGTCGATTGCCTCGGTCGTTGCGACAGCCTCAACCATTTCCCTGGCGCGCTGGAACAAGGCGTCATCCTCGATCAGCTGTCGGGCAAGTAGGTCGCGTGCGTCGTCGAGAACCTGTTGAAGATGGTCGGGCTGTGTGGATTCGACTCTGGCAATCCGTAGCCGCTGCCACTTGAATAAGGATTCCTGTGCGACTACCAGCAGGCTGAGCGTCTCACCAAGCTGGTTGCTCTCGACTGCGTTGACGATGAACTCAGCGCGATCCTGGATGGGCTTGGTCGGGTCGAATGATCGCAGGGTCCGGTCGGCATGATGACGAAGCTGTTCGACGGTGCGATTCAACGATGGTCCGATACTGGCGATTGCGTCCCAGTCCGCATCGGAGAACGAGCCGTGCCGATCCAGGTAGGCGACCATCCGGTCGATGGTGACGCGATCACCCAGCACGTCGCCGGAACGATTGGCATGAGCCAGGCGCAAAACCTCCTCGACCTTGCCCTCGACGCGCCGGACTGATTCCTCGACCTCGGCGATCGCTGATTTCAGTGCCATCTGCACAGCAACCATCTGCAGCGACATCATGCGTGTCGGGGTGAGGTTGGCGTTCTTCCATTGCAGCTGGCTAACGAACTTCTTATCCGCGCCGCGCGTCATCATGCGAAAAAAACCGTCGGTACCCGGGATCAGCTGACCCTTCTGAATCGCTTTGACGCTTTCTGGGTGCAACTGGACGAACTTGGCCGTCTGCCCAAGGAACGATGCCGCGCCCGCCGCGAGCCCCGTCGCGTTGCCGAGGGCGGCCTTGTCCACGCCGACGACGTCGATCGCGTAACCCGCCACACCGCGGATCCGCTCGATGTACGCCTCGATCTCCGTGGGATCGCCCGCGACCAGAAGCCCTTCGGACTGCACGGAAATCGCGATCTCGCCGTCTTGTTGAGCTGCTGCGGGCAACGTGTCGGACGCCCTCTCGATGGGCGCCGGTGCTACCGGGTCGAGATCGCCAGCCAACTGGGCCTCCTTTTGCTCGCGCTGAGAAGTCTAGGCGACGAAGCGTTGACCGGGGTGTGGCTTCCACCTGCGCGAGCAAGCGGATCCCGGGCTTTGTCGGTGCCCTCTGTCATCCTGGTCGGCTCGCCTCCGCGGGCATTAGAACCCGACGGACGGAACTCCAGAATGACCGACTACGAGGCATCGGCACCCAGCCCAGCGCTAGCTACGCTAATCTTCGATTCGACGATGCCCGGCAAACTAACGTTCACGATAATAGCTGGGGGTCATCTTCGAATGGCTGACGGTGTCATGGCGTGGGTCGTCCGAGAAGAAGCGTCGCGTCCGCAATCCGCAACAGCCCTGAATGTCGAGGTGTGAGCCGTGAACTCCGTTGACCGTCATCAACTCGTGGGGCAGTTACTCACCACCCTGGCCGGGGGCCTGTCACCGTTTGTCGCGCACGTCCTCAACCGCCTCCTCCCGCCCGATACCGACTGGGCCGATCTGCTGCGGGCCAAGGATGCCTCGAACGGCCGCCGCGGTGGCGAATACCAGAGCAGCGATGTCGCGTTGATGCTGCGGGCGATGACCGAGCGCCTCGGCGACCTCGGATACCCCTTCAATCGCGCCATGCCTCGGCAAGCCGAGATCTACGCCAAAGAGCTTCGGGAGGTCCGCAATAAGTGGGCTCATACGGGTGAATTCAATGACGCCGAAACGTACCGGGCGATCGACTCGGGTGAGTTGCTGCTGCGGGCCATCGGCGCCACCGATGTGGCTGCGCGAATGCAAGGCCTCAAAGGCGCAGTCGCGCCGGCCGCCGCGGCGCCGAAGCACGCGGCACCCGCAACTGCCCTAGAACCTGCCCGACCGACAGCAGTTGGCTCTCCGCGCATCGACATCTCGGCGATTGCCGACCTCAGCTACGCCATGGCGCACTGCCGGATCCCGGTGATCGACCGAATAACCGTCGACAACACCGGAGGTGACCGTCAAGGCGCGGTCATCGAGATCGATGTCGTCAGCGCAGATGGCTCCCACGGCGGACCCACCGAGATCCACCTCGACCTGCTGGCGCACCAGCCGACCGTGCTCAGTGCCGTCGACCTGAAACTCGATCCCGAATCGATGCTGCGGGTCGATGAACAACGCCCCGGCGACATCCGCGTCGTGCTCCGCGACAGCACCGGGGCGATCCTTGCCTACGCCGCGAAGGAGGTCGGCATCCTGGCCGCCAACCAGTGGAAGGCCACCCCGCCACAACTCGCCATGGAAGTCCTGGCTGCCCACATCCAGCCCAATGCGGCGGTCATCGCCGAACTCATGATCGACATTTCCGACCGGCTGAACACTGCCACCGGCAACTCATCCATCGATGGCTATCAGAGTGAGAACCCCGAACGCGTCGACGCTATTGCTCGCGCTGCCTTCGATGCCATGAAAGCGCGCGACATTCGATATGCGGAACCGCCAGCCAGTTGGGGAGACGTCGGCCAGAAGGTTCGCACGCCCGCCGAAGTGCTCGAAGGTCGGCTGGGCACCTGCTTGGACACCACACTGGTGCTGGCTGCCGTACTCGAACAGTGCGGCGTGAACTCGACTGTTTGGCTCCTCCGCGGTCACGCCTTCCTCGGGTATTGGCGCATCGATGCCGGGCTTGCCAGTGTCTCCACCACGGAGCCGGTCGAGGTCGTCAACCAAGTCGACCTCGTCAACATCGGGCTCGTCGAGACCACCCTCGCAACACAGTCGGTACCGGACGCGACCTTCGATGACGCGCGACGTATTCCGCGCGTCAAGCATCTGTCCGATGACCTAAGCAACATCCTCGGCGTCACCGATGTGCGGCAGGCGCGGCGTGCGCGGATCTACCCGCTGCCTAGTCGCAGCGTCGACCGGGCCGGCAATAGCGTTGTAACAGAGTACAAGCCGGATTCAAGTCCGGTGTTCGTGCCATATACGCCTAGCGCGAATAAACCAGCCGCACAGTTGGAATCGGTTCCGCCGCGCATCGGGCAGTGGAAGAACGCGCTGCTGGACCTCAGCCTGCGGAACAAGCTCATCAACTACACCGACCGCGCCGGATACCGACTCGAAGTTCCTGCGCCCGCACTCAGTCGCTTCGAGGACGACATCAACGCTGGCGCACCCGTCAACCTGTTGGGTTCAGACGAGGTGCATAGCGTCGAGGTGGCCCGCGGCATTCGCTTCGGCCGTGACCTACCCGAGCGCGAACGTGAGACCCTGCTCGCCGACAAACGCAGCGCCTACATCGACGTTACGGAAGCGTCCTACAAGACGAAGCTGAGATATCTCGCCAACAAGGCGAAGACGATCCGCGAAGAGACCGGCGCCAACAACCTCTACCTCGCATTCGGCATGCTGGCCTGGCAGTACAACGACCGCCCCCTGCGGTCACCGCTCGTCCTGGTGCCGGTAACGCTGAGCACCACTAATCGTGGCGAGCGTTACGTCATCACTATCGACGAGGCTGGCGCGTCTACGCCCAACTACTGCCTGGTCGAAAAGCTGCGCACCGCAATCGGACTGGAAGTGGCCGCACTGAGCCGGCCGGACGAAGACGCCTCTGGTATCGACCTCACAGGCACCTTCGACGCCGTCCGCCAAGCGATCGCCGATGCCAAGCTGCCGTTCCGCGTCGAAGACACGGTGCACCTGTCGATCCTGCAGTTTGCCAAATTCCCGCTATGGAAGGACCTGGACGAGTCCTGGAAAGAGTTGTCGCGCAACACTTTGGTTCGCCATCTCATCGAGAGCCCGCAGAGCCCGTTCGTCGACCCGGTCATCGTGGTCGGAGACCGTGACCTCGACGCGCTCAGCACCGCTATGCCTGTATCCGCCGACGCCTCGCAGCTGCACGCTGTCGCCGACGCCGTCGACGGAAGGACCTTCGTTCTAGAGGGGCCACCGGGGACGGGTAAATCGCAGACCATCACCAACTTGCTGGCCCACGCCATGTCGTCCGGCCGTCGCGTCCTGTTCGTTGCAGAGAAGCGCGCTGCTTTGGACGTGGTGAAGAAGCGGCTGGAGAGCGTCGGCCTGGGTGAGCTGTCGCTGGACATCCACGACAAGTCGGCACGTCCGGCGGCGGTACGGGCGCAGATCAAGGATGCGCTGGAACTCCGGCTGAGCCACGACGCCGACCTGCTTCGCACTAGGCTGCAGGTCGCCGAGTCGAGCCGACATAGCCTGTCGCGGTATGCCGAGCGCCTGCATGAACGCAATGCTGTCGGCCAGTCGCTGTACACCGCACGCTCGTTCGAATTGGCCGCCGACCAGGAAGTCTTGCCGCTCGACGTGCCGAGAAATCTTGTCACAGATACCGATACGACGTTGTTCGACGAGGTGGCGCAGTCGCTCAGAACCCTGCCGGAGAAGTTCGACGATGCTCGACCTCGGACGGACCACCCATGGGCCTTCGTTGATTCGATTCCGCTTTCAGATCTCGATCCGGCAGCCATCCACACCGCCGCAAGCGTGTTGGACGGTTCGCTAGCCGAACTGCATGCAGGCGGTGTGACGCTGGACATGCTGAGCAAGTACGACTCCGCGGACGTCATCGATGCGTGGGCACGATTGACCAATGAGCCGCGTTATCCACTGGGTGCTGTCGACAACGTAAGTACCCCGCAGTGGCAGAGCTATGTCGCCAACACCGAGCAGTTGCTCGCGACTCTGCAGAATCCGCCGCAATGGTCCACCAGCGCGACGCCAGCAGCCATGGACCTGGACATTCCCGCCATCCACGCCGCGGCGGTGACTGCCGACGAGTCCGGTTTCTTCGGCCGCAAGAAGCGGCGCCGCGCCGTTCTCGCCCAACTCACCGATGTGCTGTCGGTTGATCCGGCGGCAATCAGTCTCAAAACACTGTCCGCGCTGACCGCGGATATGCTGGCCAGCCACGCTGCCGTTGTTGACCTGCGGCAGAGGGTGTCTACGTTGCCGGCGGGCATATTCGACCGTCCATGGAACCCGTTTATCCCTCAGGATGCCGCTCACCTCACGGCCACACTCGCTGGCATGCGTCGGGTTGGTGAGGTGCTGTCGAGGAACCCAACGGACCCACGTGTTGCGGATCTGCGAGCGTTCTACGCCGCCACCCAGACCGGCATCCACGCTGGCACGATCCACGCTTTGGCGACGGGGTGGCGTGAACTGTCGGCCACGACCGGAACCGCCTTGGCGCCACGAAGAGACAAATCCTTCGTCGCGCACTGGTGGGACGGCCGTGGCGCCCGGAGGCTGGAGTCACCTGCGACCATCGAGCGATGGGTGGCACTTCTCCAGCATGCCGAGCCCCTGCTGCGCGCGGGCATGAAGGATGCGCGAATCGCGATCCTTGCGGGCGAGATTGTGCCCGAGGACGCCAGTCTTGCGTTCGACCGCGGGGTGGCTGCTACGTCGATCGCCGAACGTCTGGACGCCAGCGGACTCGGTGAGTTCAATGTGACCGCCCACGACAAGGCCATTGAACGATTTACCACCAGCTCGTCGGCCATTCGCGACGAACTCCGCCGGTCGATACCGTTCCAGCTGCTCAGCAGTCGGACCTTCGATGCTTTTGCGGAGAGCGGCCAAATCGGGCTGCTGAAACGTCAACTTGACCGCAAACGCGGCGGTATGAGCGTGCGCAGTCTGATGGACAACTTCGGGGATCTGATCACGCAGATCCTGCCGTGTACGTTGATGAGCCCGGATTCGGTTGCCCGATTCTTCCCGGCGCAGGCTGACCTGTTCGACATCGTGGTGTTCGACGAGGCGTCGCAGATCCGGGTCGCTGATGCCATCGGTGCGATGGGTCGTGCCAAATCCGTTGTGGTGGTTGGTGACAGCAAGCAGATGCCACCCACCAGCTTCGCTGATGCGAGCGCTTCGGTCGATGAAGGCGAAGAGGACGCCAACCCTCAGGTGGTCGCCGATGAGGAATCGATCCTCAATGAATGCGTGCAGTCACTAGTGCCCCAGCAGTGGCTGTCATGGCACTACCGCAGTCAGGACGAAGCGCTGATTGCGTTCAGCAACATCCACTACTACAACGGTCGCCTGGCGTCGTTCCCTGCGCCGCTGACTCCGGACTCCGGCCACGGCATCTCACTAATCCGGGTCGAAGGGCAGTTCGAGCGGTCGGGGCGTGGAAAGACGTTGCGCACCAACCGGGTAGAGGCTGATCGGATTGTGGCCGATATCCGACGCCGGTTCACACAGTCACCCGAGACCGCGCCGTCAATCGGTGTCATCACCTTCAACGCGCAGCAGCGTGATCTCATCGAGAATCTGCTACGCGATGCGGGGGATGATCGCCTGTTGCAGGCGCTGGATGAACCCGACGGCCTGTTCGTCAAGAACCTGGAGAATGTCCAGGGCGACGAACGGGACACCATTCTGTTCTCGGTGGCGTTCAGCAAGAAGGAAAACGGAGTGATGCCACTTAACTTCGGGCCACTGTCCAGGCCGGGTGGGGAGCGGCGACTCAACGTCGCCATCACCCGTGCGCGGCGGGAAGTGGTGCTTTACGCCAGCTTCGACCCTGCGGACCTTCGAGCTGAGGAGACCACGCAGGTGGGCACCAAGCATCTGCGGGCTTACCTCGACATGGCGCAACGCGGCGTGGAAACCATCACATCGGGCGGCCGTCGAAATGCGGTCATCGACCGGCATCGGGACGACATCGCCGCTGCGCTCCGTGACTGCGGCTTCGTCGTGAGTTCAGACGTAGGTTTGTCCGACTTTCGCGTCGATCTGGTGATCGCTGACGCTGACGAGCCCGACCAGCCCTTGGTAGCAGTGCTTCTCGATGGACTCGAATGGTACGAGCGTCGAACGGTGTCTGATCGTGACGGCCTGCCGGTGGAGGTGTTGTCACGTGTGTTGCATTGGCCCGGCGTGGAACGTGTTTGGTTGCCGGAGTGGCTGAATCAACGAGAGGCGACCGTGACGCGGTTGCGTGAAGCGGTGACGGTGGCCAAGCTACGGCGCTTGGAGCCTTCGGTCGAGGTGATGCCGGCCGCGCCCATCGAGCAGCCCACTCACACGACTGAAGGGGACTTCACGTTCAGGTCGGCGCCCTCAACGGTTATGCCGCCCCAGCCAGTCGTCGTTCGACGCCACGCCAATGTGACGGATTTCAGCGCATGGATGCCAATCGTCGTCGGCGATATCAGCGTATTGGACGCGATCGGAAGTGCCTACAACAAATCGCAAGTGCTCAAGATCGTCGAGTCGATCATGCAATCCGAGGCGCCGATTCAGTGTGATCGATTGGCCAAGCTCGTAGCAAGCGCGTTCAGCCTCGGAAAGGTCAACGAGGCACGTCGAGGCGCGATTCAACGAATCGTGCCTGTCGAATACATGCGGAGTGACGACCGAGATTTCTACTGGCCCAGAGGAACACACCCGGCTACTTGGCGGATGGTCCGAGCCTCGAAGAAGGGTGAGGGTCGGCCGATCGCGGAGGTGAGCCTGGTCGAAATCGGAAACGCCATGGCCATCGTGACCGAGCAGTCCGGCGGCATCGCGACCGATGATCTGAAGCGCGACGCTCTCGCCATATTCGGCGGGGTGCGCATCACTCGGGATGTCGGAGCTCGACTTGATGAAGCGTTGGACCGTGCGTTGGCGAGCGGCAACCTCAGAAGGCTTCCGTCGGGTGTCGTGGTCACTGGGTCTGCATGAGCCCCAGAGAGTTCGGCGATGGACTTTATGATCAGGTCTCGGAGGTAGTCGGTCCGGGCACAGTGATTCTGACGCTGAGTGCCAAGAAGCTCAACAGGATCGTCGTCCTGGATCGTGAAGGTGTCCTGGTGGAAACCGAACGGTCGATGAGCCTCGGCACTGGCCCTCAGCGGGTACCGGCCTGGATGATCGCCGCCGCATGGGACAGGCTGCGCGACAAGGGAGAGCTGAGTCAGCAGGAGCTGCTGAACGAGTTGAATGTCAAGCGCTCGGCGTTCGTGTGCGCTCTGATCGCAAAGTCCAGATGTGAAGATTCGGTCGACTCGAGTACCTGGAGTCGCATGAACATAATCCGCGTAGAACTTGCTCCAGAGTTCAAAGGAGAAGACGTGGTGTTGCTGGCCATGGATGGCGCTGGGGTGACCACATTCATCACCGCGCTCAGAGACGCCGAACGGCGAGGGTCATCTGAACTGGAGCATGACGGGGTGACCCACCACTTCGTCATACAAGCGGGCGCAGCCGATATCGAACTCGGCGAACATCGCGTGGTGTGGCGGACCAAGCCAAGGCGGTTGAAATCGTTGAGGACTTGACGGTGATGAGTAGCAACGAGGGACCAGGCCACGATTACGTCGACATAGCGACGCCGACCAACACGCTCGTTCTCTCGCGCGACGAGTACGTGCGCGCACTCGCCCCGCCATGAGGGCCGCAGAACCGAGACTCGATGTGGTCGACGCGCTGAGATCGAGCTACGAACCGGAGGTGCTAAGCACGCCAAGTACTGGGTCTTCGATGATGCGGTCGAGCCGAGGTTCGGCATCCGGCACCATGGTGACGTGCCATTGTCCGAAACGACGCTCCTCATGGCAGCTGGTGATCTGGTCTACGCGCGGGGCGAAGACTACGTTCGGTACGTCCGAGGGCTCCGCATCACTGACGTCAAGGCCTACGCATCGGTCCAGGCCAAGAAGGTCTACCAAGTCGAGCTCGACTGGTCCGGCCGAATCCCCGACGGGTCCTGCACCTGCCCACACCATGCCGACGGCAACTTCTGCAAGCATCTGGTCGCGACCGGGCTCGCCGCGATCGACACCGGTCGGGTCGCGGTCGACGACACGGCCAGCAGTACGGCCGACGCATCGCTGCAAGCGGCGGTGCAGGCGATGGACGTCGAAGAGCTGCGCGACCTGGTCATGACACTCGTACAGCGCGATGATGGCGTGCGTCGCCTGCTGGAGATTCGTGCCACGACGACGTCGGGTGATGACTCGCGAGCGAAAGCCGAGTTGGAAGCCCATGTACGAAACACGTTGGAGTTTCGTGGCTTCATCGACTACCGGCGTTCCTTTGAGGTCGCGGAAGTGGCCAGTGAAGTGCTCGACGAACTCGAGGACCACGTCAACAGTGGTGCCGCCGAAGTCGCGCGATCGGCATCGCTGCTTGCCCTGACCCGGCTGCGCAAGATCCTTGAGCAGGTTGACGACTCCTCGGGCTCGATCGGCGGTGAATGCCAGCGAGCCGCCGACCTCTACGCGCGGGCCTGCCGGCTGAGCGAGCCCGACCCCGTCAAACTCGCGACGTGGCTGGTGAAGTTCCGGGCTGAGTCGCCAGGGTGGCCGCACCTGGTCTTGGCCGACTTCGTGGACGCGTTCGACGAGAACGCACTCGGGACCTACCGCCGGGCGGTGGCGGCGCTGGACCGCAAGCTCGCAGATCGTAATCAGGTTGGACGCTTCGAGGTCGACGCCATGCTGCTGGAGCTCGCCGATCACGACGGCGACGTCGACCGGGCCGTCCACTTGCTTGCTGAGCGGGACCACCCGCAGTACGGCGCGATCGTCGACCGGCTGCGGGCAGCCGGCCGCACCCAGGACGCGGTGGCGTGGATCGATCGCGCAGTTGCCGAAGGGCGATTCTCGAGCCACGTTGGCGGCAACGCCTATTGGCTGAGCCCGGACGATGTTGCGCGGACCTACCAGGGACTCGGTCGGATCGACGATGCGATCGCCGTCCTCCGCGCGGACTTCGTCCGACAGCCGTCGGTCGGCGCCTATCGCGTCCTCGTCGATTTCGCGACCGGCGTCGACCGCGTCGATACCGAACGCGCCTGGGCGTTGGACCACGCGCGACAACTGGCATCTGACCGCTTCGCCGCCGGTGCGGTCTTGGTCCAGCTCTCGCTGAGCGACGGGGATGTCGATGCCGCGTGGCAGGCCGCCGATCGCTACGGCCCCGGCTGGGCGTGGCGGGAATTGGCCGACCGTGGGGCGGAGGCTCGGCCCGTCGACGCTGCAGACCTGTACCGGCCGGAGCTCGAGAAGGATCTGCGGTACCCCAACTCCAAGCTCTATCCGGACATCGCGGCGAGACTGTCGACGATGGCCAAACTCTATGAACGAGGCGGTCGCAGCGCCGATTTCGCGTCGTTCATCGCGCAGATCCGCCTGGACTACGGTCGGCGTCCTTCGCTGATGAAGGCGCTGGACGCCAAGAAGCTCTAAATCGTGTCGGCAGCGATGTCACTGCCCGTGAGTAGCGTCCGCGACATGAGCAACCAACGACGGGCCCGCAGGGCCAAACAGGTCCGACGTGGCCAGCGGCGGGCCAGCAAGCGCAACGGCGAAAGTTCCGCCGACTGGACATTCAGGGACGCACTACGCGGTGCCGTGACAGGGCATCCGCTGAGCATGCTCAGCATGGCCAGCATGGTGATCCACGTGGCGAAACCCGAGCCGCGGATATCGCTGACGTCCGGCCAGCCCGACACCAGCCATCTGGATCGGGTCCTTACCGGCTTGATCGGTGTGCAAAACCGGGAGACGACGGCGCTTCTGGCGGTCATCGCCGAACTTCTCATCGACGACGCCGCGCCAGCGCTCCGATGCCGACAGGAGGTGGCTGAACGAGGCGAGCCTCTGCCGCGATGGATCTCCGCTTTGCCGCGGGTCGACGTGTACCGCGCCGTACGCAGAACCAATCTCTTCGGGGACGTAGACGAACTCGTGATCGGTATGCGACTCGACAGCGGCCATGAGCTAACCGTCGTGGTCGAGATCGATCACAACCTGTGGTCGAGCGTTGTTGACGCAGGCGCGGTGCCGGAGCCGATCGATGGGACCCTCGCACGCGTAGCCGAAACGAGCACCGATACGAACGTTTTCGAGATGAGTCTGGCTGACGCGCGGGCGTGGATCGAGGATGCGCTCGACAAGCCGACCCTCCCACCCGCGACCGATACCTGGCCGCTCTACAGGGCATTGGTTCAGTGGCTGCTGGGTCGGCTACCCGAAGGCGGTGAACGCCGGTCACCTGCTGGCGATTGGGAGGCGAACGACGAGCTCTGCGACGAGTTCTTCGCGACCAGTTCCGCAGGACCGTTCACCGACCATAGCCATCGGGAACTGCTGCTGGAGCTGTTCGAGACGGGGACGGGCGACCCGTTGCGGTGGAGCTCGGCGCGTGTCGAGCAAGCGGTCGGCGGCGCGGCGTACAACGAGGACGGAATTCCGTTGGAGGTCGCGCTGGACGCTCCCGATCTGCTACGCGCGTTCATTCCATACGCTCACGCGCAGAGCGGGATTCGAGACGAATTGACCGCACCGACACTTGCCATGGTCGACGCGCTGAGGTCGAGCTACTAGCGCGATGTCTTGAGGCGAGCCAGGTACTGGGATCTCGACGACGCGATCTAGTGATATCGCTTCGCGATCCGGCCACCACGCCGCATCGCGTGCATCGCGACCCTCTACGGCCTCGGGCAGGTCGGGTGCCAGCGGGACGTGCAGCGACCGACACCACCTGAAGACTGGCGGCGATCCGTGGGTCGCGGTAAGTATCGAGCTGCTCGACGTGCACGCCAGCGGCATCGGCGTCGACGCCGGTCTTCTCGGACAACTCTCGCCGCGCTGCGGCCTAGTCAGTCACGTGTCGCCTCGAAGCCCGGGCCGTGCAAGGGCTCACCGAATCGAGCGCGATGCGCCAGCAGGGGATCGATCGTGCGGATGGCGATGTCCAATCGCTCCTGCGGCGATCCGGTCAACAGCACCCACGAATGTCCCGCAGCGGTAAGGGCTTCGGCGAACCAGCCGGTCATCGATGCCCGGATCGTCAGATCGCCTTCCCGCATCCCGTCGTCGTGCCACGGCACCCTTCGATGAAAATCACCGGGGGTGCCTAATGACGAGATTCCGTCAGCTCGGAGGGAGCAACGTCGTCTTCGGTAGCCCGCAGACATTCACCTTCGCGCTGGCCCACACCTTGGTCGCCTGCTCGGGGGTGAGCGTCACGCCATTGGGTGCGACGTCACCCGGCAGGTTCGCGATCACCTCCTTGTCGCTCATACCCATTTTCGGGAGGAGCTGACAAGCCGACATTGCCCACGACTCGAGCGTCAGGTGCGCATCCTGCGGGATCCCGGCCGCGGTCAGGTCCGTGTCGAAGGCCTTGCTGATCATGGTTGGTGCCGGTGACGGCGTGTGAGTCGCGGGAGCCTCGCCCCCACCGTTGGTCGTCGAGCAAGCAACCGAAGCGACGAGCAGCGCCGCAACAAACACCGAATGCAAGGTGCGCATAGTTGCCATCGAACCACTCCAGTTCTGCTGGCTGACCCAGGCCCTGCGGCTGCTTCAAAGCCGTACCGATTGCCGCCCGATCCTACGTCGGCCCGATGTTAGCCTCGTTAAGTACCAATCTGCAGTTTGGCCGATGGCGAACCAGCTGCAGGCACATGTCCTTGGGGGAGTGGCTCGATGCTGGTAGATCCGGAAATCCTGCGTAGCTTCGCCGCCCAGGTAGATGCCGCATGGGTGTCGATCCGTACAGCGGACATCGGACACAAGACGGAGACGGCCGCCGACGGACTGGCAGGGTCGACGACCCAATGGGCGGTGCGCCTAGTAGGTGCACATCTCGCCCAAACCACCGAGAAGCTGGCCAAGAGCCTCACCGACATGGGCGTGGCCGTCCGCGGTGCAGGCGACCGATTCGAGGTCGTCGATGAAGCGTTGGCCGGCACGTTCGACGGACTGTTCTAACGGTGCTGCCCTCTCGCCCTCGACTTCAAGGCTGGGATCCGGGATCACTGACGACGTCGGCATCGACGATCTCGACGAGCGCCGGGGCGATTTCCAATGCGGTGAACGGGGTCGGCTCGACGATCGAGCACATGCCGGAGGCGGGCGCGTGGGAAGGCAAGTCGCATTCAGCAGCCACCGCGATGTTCGGCCGCGCGAACCGCGAGACGTTGAAGTTCTCGGAGTACGCCAACGATGTCGCGACCGCACTTCGAAACGGCAGTGGACCCCTTGGCAACGCACGTACGGCACTCCTGAACAAGGCCGACCAGATCGACCAGGGCGAGTTGCACGTCACGGACAACTGGGTCGTCCTGATCAAACCCGTGCGAATGTCCGCCGAGAAGGCCGCCGCCCTGCTGAGTCAAGCACGCTCGGAGCAGGCCGCCGTGAACCAGATGTTGCTTGCGGTCGGAGACGCCGACGAGGACACCGCGAACGCGGTGACGAAAGCGGGTGCGGATCACGGCTTTTCGTTGCCCAATCCCAACGATCCCAGTTCCGTTCTCGTTCCTGGCCAGAAACGTCCCGGTGACGACGTACCCAACCCGCGCACACTCCTCGGCATGCATCAACAGGACGTCATACGCGGCGAGGACATGGCCACGGCAGTCCGCGACAGCAGCGAGAAAGACACCAGCGACGGACAGCACGTCACCACGCTGATGATGCAAGACGGAAGCAAGCACAAGATCACCAGATGGGGCGGGCCCGAAGTCGACAACGTCGCCGACGACTACTACGACCCGAGCGGCAAGTGGGTCGTCGGTTCTCATTCGTGGAACGACCCCTTCACTGGCGTGAAGTCGACATCCATCGAGTGGGCGGATCACACCGTCTTCACCACCACGGTCACAGCGGACGGCAAACGCACCGCGGGCATCATCATGCCGGATGGTCGGCAAGGCACCATTCCTGCAGACAGCCCGTTCTTCTCGCATCCGGTGCTCAGTTCGATCGGTGGGGCCCTCACTGCTCTTGACGTCCACGCATCCCAGGGCGGTGGCATCCCGATGCTCACCTCTTCGTCGGTGGAGAACGTCGGCAAGGCGGCTCGCTATGCCGGCCCAGTCCTCGGAATCGCAACCTCGGCATACGACGTGATGAGTGCCGCGAATTTCCACGAGGCTTGCGTGGCTGGGATTTCGGGCGCCTTGGGTTTCTATGGCGGAGATCTGAGTGGAACTGGAGCGGCTGCCGGTTCGACGGCGCTTGGGGTGCCGGAGCTAGCTCCTTTTGCGGCGGGGACGGCGTCGGTGTTCGGAGGATGGTTGTTCGGGTGGGCGGGCACTCAGCTCGGCGAAGTGATCTGTCCGTAATGAAATACGTCGGGTTTGTGCTCTTCTCCGTGTTCGGAGCGTTCTGCGCCTACTGGGGGGTGGTGTTCCTCAGCCGCGGTGAGTTCATGACTGCTTTGGCAGTCCTCGCGGTCGGCGTCAGCTGGTTCGGGCTAGTGGCGATCGGTATCAGGACATCTCGCCGAACGGTAACTGCAAGAACTGAATTCGATGCTGTGGGCACGACTATCCGCCCTGATCGTGTCGTCGACCTGCTGAGCAGATCGGTCCTCGCATCCGGTACCGCCGCCGCGACGTTGTTCGCAGTTCTCGCTCCCGTAGGCCTGTTGGCCATACCCATTCCTCGCGTTCAGCGCTACGCTTTGCCGGTCGGTGCGGCTATCGTGGCGTTGATAGGCGCAACGATGTTGTGGCGCACAATCCGTCAAGGCTCTCTGAGCTATATGCGCTTGACCACTTCAGGTTTCGAGTTCGGCGGCGGCCTCTCCGCCATGCGAGGCGATTGGTCGGCGGTGAAGGCGGTCACCGACACCCGGCCCGGCGCACGCAACCTGACGGCCAGCGCGATCATCGTCAAGTTGTCCGATCGCAAAGTCTGCACAGTGGCTTCAACAGGGTCATACACGGCTGACGAGAACGCGCTCCGCGATATGGTCGCGTTCTACTGGCGACATCCTGAAGCGAGGTCGGAGCTTACGGATGGCGCGGCGTCGGCCCGGTTGAGCCCCAGCGGATTTCGCGGCAGCTGACAGAGGTGCAGAGTCGAGCTGGCGACGGGCCATGGCGGAAGGGGAGTTGCTTGTCCATCCAGAAGCTTCCCGAGCCCGCCAACTGGCAAGCGAGCCGGCGCCTTCTCGTGTGGATAACCGTGGGTGTGCTCGCGTTCACCTCGTTCGGGGTGTACTGGTCCGTGGTCGCGACGATTCGGGGCCACTATCTGACGCCGACCGCACTGTTTGGGATATCCGTGTTTCCGCTGATCGCGACGGCAGCGCTACTACTGGTGTCGTTGGGTCGGACCTCGTTGCGCGCTGAAACCGATTCGGACGGCACTGTTTTGCGTCCTGACCGGCTGTTCAGCACGCTGATGATCGTCGGATTCGCGTGCGTTGTTCCCAGTGGGTTGGTGTTCATCTTCAACGCCCCGACAGGCAGACTCGACATCCTGATGTCACGCGGATATCAGATCTTCTCACCGACGGTGATGGCGTTAGCGGTCGTGGCCGCCGTCCTCGGACTCGTCAGCGCGATGCGGCGTGGAGGAATCGGATACCTCAAGGTGACGCCGGTGGGAATCGACGTCGCCAACATGGTCTCTACCAAGTCCGTCGATTGGGACGACGTCGTCGACATCAAGGACGACACGGACACGAAGCGTCGGACTCGTAGGGCGATCGTCTTCTGTTTGAAGACGGTGGCGAGGAGATCGTGGACGGGGCCGACTTCTACGTGCCGCGCGGGGCCGCGCTGTACTGGATGGTGCGGCACTATTGGCGCCACACCGATGATGGGTCCGAACTTACCGACGGTCGGGCGATGGAGCGGCTCCGTGACGAGTCGTTCGCCCTCGACTAGTCGCCGGTGAGGTTCGCGTGCCTGACCCAGCGTTCGTCCAATCGCAAAGCCGCTAGAACCGCCTAGTCACACAGGTCGCACTGCCCGCTCAACGGAAGTTGACTGAAGTGCACCGGGCAGAGGATGACCGGCTTCTCCACCGGCGGCTCGGTCCTGATGCGCTTCGCCGAAACCGCGCGCGTCGTGGTGGGTTGGCCTCCATCAGCCGGCATGTCGGCGCCATGGAAGCGGTAGCACTCGAGCCTGGACTCGGCGGCGTGGGGCTGAAGATCCTTTGGCTTTGGCTGGCCCGCGATCTTCAACGCATATGCGTAACCCGCGCCGACCTTTTCGTCACCGCTCGAGACGCAAAGCGACGTCAGCAGTGGACCGCCTTCAGTGGCGTTCCGGTCGGCAACCGCGACCAGGACCTTGCCGATCCAGTTCCGTTGATGCGCGCCGTACAGGATGCCCGACTCGTCCAAGACGCGGCGCGCAAGCTCGGAGTAGGTGAGGTAGTCGTTGTAACGCGTCGCCGTCTTGACGAGGACTCCGTGGGCGACTCGGGCCCACTCGGCCTGCGCCTCCGCGAAGGAAATCGGTGCTCCGTCGGACGCTCGCCATGGTCCTGGAACCTTTGGCTCGTCGGCTGGCAGCTCGGGGCTGTCCTCGATCAGATCGTCCGACTCAACGGTCGGCGCTGCTTCTTGCTCGTCGATGGTCACCCCTGACGATAGACACGTAGCGTCGCTGTGACCAATTTTGTGCTCTTCGCTGGGCCCGGGCGCATGGAACATAGGCGTCCTTCGGTGCCGAGCGCCGAGTTCGGCCAACGATTGACGTACGGCAACTCGCGACGTCCGTAGTTGATTCCTGCATGCTGTAAAGCCTCGTGCCAGCCACGTCGGGACGCGAGAGGCTACCGCCCCATTCGGCGTGCTGGGCAAACTCGTAGCCATCCACCAGTGAGATTCATGGGATGACGGACTGGAATCACCAATCTGGCACAGCAACATTCAGGCTATGTATAAAGTGGCCAAATCGTGTGCATTTACTGGGGAGTAAATAAATTTCGCAAACTCCCCGCAGCAGGCGTGGCCATCGCGCCCATCGCTTCCGTGGGTGCGCCCCGTCCAGGCAGCAATCATCACCGTTTCCGATGCGGTGAACATGCGCCCGACCAGTTGGTGAGGCTCAACGACGCCGCGTCCACACGTGGCGACCTCACCCCGCGCTTTCAACCCCTGGAAGACAACCCGCCCATGAAAGGAAACACCTTGTTGATTCGTGCTGCTCTCGTCGGACTCGCCATCGCTGGAATCGGGGCGTTGGCACCGCCCGTCATCGCCAACGCCGTCCCGTATTCCAACTGTTCACAGGCCAAGGCCAACGGCGACTGCGACATTCCCTCGGACTCGCCGTACTACCAAGCCAAGCTTGACCGCGACCAGGACGGCATCGGGTGCGAGTGTTGACACCGAACCATTCCTGCGGTCGATGGAGCTGCCCGAGCCGAGCGTTGCGCGAGCGCAGTTCGTCCGGGTGATGCGGGTTCGGACGCAGCCGCGGTACGTCACCTCACATGCGCGCCGGAGCCGTGCATTCAAGCAACTCGTCGAGTGCAACATTGAAGCCGTCGACCAGTCTCCACAGGTCGGGGATCAGGTCCGGGCAGGAGACGACGCCGACGTTCAGCTTTCCGTTCACCGACATCGCCGTGACGTTCAGCCCGCAGCCGTGGAACAGCGGGCCGAGCGGATACATTGCCTCGACCTCGCAGCCCAAGAAGTAGAGCTGAGCTTGCGGACCCGCCACATTCGAAATGATGAGGTTGTGGACGGGGTGTGCGATGAGCGGTGAGTCGGCGACAACCCGAAAGACGGCGCCGAACACCGCTCGGGCGGCGAGTTGTGCCCAGTCCTGCAACAGCGTGGGATTGATGGCCGAACTGTGGTTCTTGGCGGCGGCGTCCGCCAGCGCGATCGCCCGCAGTCGTTCCGCTGGGTCACCAATGTGCGTCTGAAGTTTGCAGAACATTCCCGACAACTGGTTGTGGCCCGGACGGTCGGATTTGTCGTGTACCGACACCGGCACCATCGCCACCAGCGACCGGGCGGGCAGCTCGTCGTGATCGCCCAAGAACCACCGCAGCGCCGCCGCGCACAGGGCCATCACCACGTCGTTGACCGTGACGTCGAAGCGGTCCTTGACCTTCTTGATGTCGTCGAGGTCCAGCTGGGCCAGCGCGACGTTGCGGTCGGCGGTGACCGATGCGTTGAACCGGGTTGGCGGGCCGGCGAACGGCGCGGCCATGGTCAGGCCGGTGCGCGCACGGCTCAGCGTTTTGACGATCGTCGCGACGGTCGACGGCATCACATTGGCCAGCTGCCACGGACGGGAGGCGAACCTCACCAGGCCACCCGCCGCGATCTGGAGCGGGCCGGCCGTCCCGGGGCCCTCCACCGGTTCCGGCGGCGGCATGTCGGGTTCGGCAGTGCACAGCTGCGACAGCAGGCTGGCGCCGGTCACCCCATCCACCACGGCGTGATGGACCTTGGTCATCACTGCCAACACGCCACCCGCGCGGGGGTCGGTGTCGGCAATTCCTTCGATTACCCACATCTCCCACAGCGGCTTGTCGCGATCGAGCGGCGTGGAAGCGATGTGTCCGCATACCTCCACCAATTCCCGGCGCCCTCCCGGCGACGGCAGGTCGATGTGGAGCAGATGACGATCGAGGTCGAACGCATCGTCATCGACCCACACCGGATAATCCAGATTGAGCTGGCTGTCGGCCAGCTTTGCCCGGAACTCGGGTACGGCCGCGATCCTTAAGGCCAACGCGCCGCGAAGTCGATCAAAGGTGTAGCCACCGGGCACCGTTGAGGTGTCTAGCTCGAGGATCGAGCACACGTGCAGGGGCTGGGTGGGGCTCTCGATGTAGAGGAAACTCGCGTCCAGCCCGCTGAGCCGCTCCATATGCCGATGCTAGGCGCAATGACCACGTATCGAAACCAATTGCGGCGAACCGCAACAAGTTCCGCAGATATTCGCTCCGCGCGTCATCGAGCCCGCGTACGCCACTGACCTCCCATTGCTGGGCCGCCGGTGGCAGCACACCCCCTAGGTCACGGCTACGGAGTCGAGAGGCTGACGACTTCGGCGTCGCACCATGACTCTTGAGGTCGGAATCGCTTGTCCAACTGTGGCTTTGGAGGCGTTGAACCAGCTGAGCGGCCGCTGCGTCCGCCGCTTCGCGCCTCAACCCCCGACGACTGCCGGCGGAGCGCGGTCGGCGCGGTCGAGGCCGCGACAACACGACCTCGACCTCGCGCGTCATCGGCCGCTTACCAGCGCCAGCCCCGGAATCCACGTCCGTAATCACCGCGGAAGCCGTGCCCGTAATCACCGCGGAAGCCGCCGCCGTAACCACCGCGGAAGCCGTGACCGTAGCCACCGCCGTGACCGCCCCCGTACCAACCGCCGCCGCCCCAACCGGCCGCCTGCACGGTGGGGGCCGGAGCGATCGTCGCCAGCTGAGCGGGAGCGGGAGCGGGAGCGGCCGCGGCTATCGGTGCGGCGCCGATCGCGACCGCGGCAGCCGCCGCCGCCAGCATCGGTGTGATGGTCTTCAATCCGATTCGCATAGTGGAGTTTCCTTCGCTTGTCTATGTACTTGCCCCTCCAGAGTCGCTCGCAATCGGCCCGGCGGCGTTACCGCTGGTACCCATTTGGGGCCCCTGCTAGGTGGTAGGAAATCTGGGAGCGATCGACGACCGCAACGTTGAAAGTGATGGCGCCTGAGGGCCTTTGGTGTCTCTGCTGTGATCCGGGTGCCAACACGCTGACAGCCGCACTGGCAGGTCGGTCAAGACGGCACTCGACCAACCGACCCTGGGGTTGAGCGCGGGACGTGGACTACTCGTGCCCCATCCGAGCCGCTCGCTCCCGCAGGGACGCGGTGCTGCGACGACGACTCCGGACAGGGTTGGCCCGCATTGCGAGTGCCTGCGCGGAGCGCGATCCGTTCGTTCGCACCGTCGTAATCCAGCCCACTTTGCGGTCGCTATCGGAGGCAGTTCTGGTGGAGCGCAGCCCCGCGCGGCGGCGTCACAACAACAACGCCACGACCAGCACCAGCAGCACGACCGCCACCACCGCCGCACCCACCACCCACACCACAACGAACGACGGACGCTCCGGGCCGTGCGGGCGGAGAAGGCACTCGGAGGGATGGGAGCAATCGCAACGACCACACACAGGCTGGGACACGGCCGGCATCGGGCCGACAGACTCCAGAGGCGCCGGGAGATCCTCGGGAACATCCGGCTCACTCATGGCGTCCATTCTCCCATTCGAAGGCGACACCCAGCCGAGGAACGGGAGGTCGTCGGCGAGCACGGCGACATCTCACCCGAAGGTCCATGACGTGATGACGTCGTCATCGCCTCGGCAGACCCGCCCGCTCCCGCAACACGCGATGCTGCGTCGACGACTCCGGACAGGGTTCACTCGCCTTGCGAGTGCCCGCGCGTAGCTCGGCGATCCGTTTGATCGCACCGTCGTAGTCCATCCCAGCGTCGGATCAGCAGACACCCGACCACGGTGCCCGTGCGGCCCTTGCCGCCCCAACAATGTACGTAAACGGTTCTCCCGGAGTCCATTTCGCCGTGGATACACGCGATGATCCGGTCGTATCCTTCCTGATCGAGGACACCCATGTCGGGAATGGGATGCGCGAAGTGACGAATCGGGCGCAGCACCTTCTGCGCTGCGACGTTCAACGCCTCCGCATACGAGTCGAGGCGATCCTCCGGCGTCGTCAGGTCGACGATCGACTCGACGCCCGCCTCGACGAGCAGACGAATCTTCTCCGCCGTCGTCCCGGGCGAGAGGGAGGCCGGATCCTCACCCGCAAGCAACCGCCCCGGTTCCACCCACCACGCATGAAGAACGCCGTCGTGCGGCCACGCCGCGGCGCTACCCACCGAACCGTTCCTTAATCGCCCGGAACGACGGATGCACGCTGCCGAAGCTCACCAACCGAACGTCCAGCCCCGCATGCTCCACGATCCCCAGCGCCCGCACGATGGCATCGTCGATCCACGCGTCGGTGTTCCCGAACACGCCGCCGCCCACCCGCGTCAGCAGCACGACGTTCGACCCGCCGGCCACCGACTGCTCCACCGCCGACAGCAGCGTCGCCTCATAGCTGGCCTCCAGCACCAACCGCGCAATGGCCTCCCACGACGAGCGCGTCACCGCCGTACACGACGGGTAGCGCCGAGCAGAATGCTTGCGACACAAGGCGTCGCGCGCTCTCGCGTACATCCGTCACTTCGACGTCGCGGTGCACGCCGATCGCCAAACGGCCCCGCAGCTCGTCGCGATCCTCGTCGGTGCACCCCGCGAGCAGGCCGGCGATCGCGTCGAGCCCACTCTGCGTACACACTGCGTAGCCATTGCTCATCGTCCACAGGTCGACACCGGGCGGCCCAGCTTCGACGACAACGCCGCACCCATCGGGTTCACCGCATCGATCTGCCGCTCGCGCGTCTGCCCGCTCTCGCCGTCGACAGGTGCGAAGTAGTTGCGATAGATCGTCGCCCCCGTGCGCACTGGTCAGCGCTCGGGCATCGACGCCCGCCGCGACGAGCCTGGGCGCGGGTTGCCTTCACTGTCATGGGCTTCTCGCCCAACCGCCGGAGGTACTCGCCTCCTTCGCCTTTGCCGTGATACCTACCGCTGATCGCGCTTCCGCCCCGTTGCCTGAGCACCTTTGGTGTCTATGGCTGTGAGGTGGTGTCAACGCACTGAAGCCGCACCCCGCGGGTCGGTCAAGACAGCACCCGCTCAACCGACCCGGGATAGGTTTAGACCCGTGGCGCGCTTTCGGGACCGGGTGGCGATCGTGACCGGCGCCGGAGCGCCGGGCGGCATCGGTGCGGCGGTGGCACGCGAGCTCGTCGCTGAGGGTGGCCGCGTGGTGCTTGGCGCCACCTCCGAGCGCGTGCATCAGCGGGTCGCAGAACTCGGCGACTCGGCAGTCGGGGTAATCGCCGACCTGACCGTCGACGGGGCGGCCGACGGTTTGGTGCGCGCGGCGCTGGACCGGTGGGGCCGTGTCGACGTGCTCGTCAACAACGCCGGCATGACGTCGGTGTCATCGGGTTGGGACGCCGACGACGATGTCGCGGAGATGTCGCTGGCAGAGTGGGATGCGGCGCTGGCCCGCAACCTCACGACGGCGTTTCTCATGTGCCGGTCGGTGGTGCCCGTGATGACAGCGGCCGGATACGGGCGAATCGTCTCAATCGGGTCGACCACGGGCACGGTGAACGCGATGCCGGGCCAGTCGACCTACACCGCCGCGAAAGCGGGCCTGGTGGGTTTGTCGCGGGCGCTGGCTTTAGAGGTCGTCGGAGACGGCGTCACCGTGAACGTCGTTGCGCCCGGCTACATCGCCACCGAGTCACAGTTGACGTTCGAAGCCGCCGCCGCGGCGGCGGGACCGATCGGGCGCAGTGGCACGCCGGCGGAGATCGCCGCGTGCGTGCTGTTTCTCGGCCACGAGTCGGCCTCGTTCGTCACCGGGACGGTGGTGGTGGCCGACGGCGGCCATGGTCTGCCGGAGACTTGGCCACGGCCCTGAGTTCACCACGCGACTCCCCGCAGCACTCGGGCGAGCGCTGGTCGGCACGACACGTTGGGTTGCCGCGGCTGCGCTAGCGGCCAGTGACCCGGGGTCCGGATGGTCTCCCCGCGTTTGACGGTGGCTTGCGGCCGGCCAGCCGTTCGGGCGGAATCGAAGACCTCTTGAACACGATGGGTTCTCTGCGGCTGAATTTGCGGTGCATGCCGCCTGACGCATTCATTACACGGAATTACGTATGTTTTGCTTCACTAAAGAGATTGCCACATTATTGACGCTCTCCTCGTTGCAGTTTGCGGTGGCAGTTGGTCGCAACCACACCGTGAAGACCCCTGGGACTGCGATACGCACTCTCCGCCGACCGAGCGGGCCGACGCCTACGATCCAGCGCATGAAACGTCAAGCATTCGGGTGAGTCTCAAAGACGCTTACCCGTGCGAAGCTCACTACAACGGTAAGTTACCGATGGATTCAGTGCCGATGACCGCAAACTCTTCACCTGCGCTCACAGCGCTTCAGCAGAAGTCGTTGTCTCTCAATCTGATTCGTTGTCGTGGCTGCGTCCAAGCCCGCCGCTCGACATCACCTTTGGTGCCGCGCCAACGGGAATGCATCCGCGCGTGCCGCCGCTCAGCGCGAGGGTGGGCTACCGGCCAGTGAGTGCTACAACCAGGGCATGTCCGATCAATCGGCGGCGGAACTAATGAACGGTGACGGCTCAATATGATGACAAGTTGTCCTAATAGGATGCCAGTGAGCGCCATTGCCGCGGTTATTGCAGCCAAAGTTCGATGACGTTGCGACGGCGGTAATCTGCGGCATCGCAACATGGGTTCTCGTCCGCCACGGAGGATTGCATCCCCGCCGCTGCGCGATTGGTCGTCGGCGATTCACACCTCATCCGTCTGCCAAAGCCTTGCGACACAACGCACTTCGTCCGACACTGCACCGACGAAGCGATTTCGCGATGTGCCGTGACCCGCGGCGGATGAGATGCGACACTGGTACGAGGTCGGGGATGCTGACGGGCAGTTGCAACGCCGGCGTGGGGGAGGCGCTATGGGTCGGGCGGATATGCATTTCGCAGCATGCGCGATCGCCGTTGCGTTGCTGGCAGGTGCCGGCGGCGCGGTAGCCGCCGCCGATACCGGCGACTCGGCAGTAAGCGAAAGCACCAACAACAGCGATTCAGCGAGCGGCACCGACCAGTCCGCCGACCGCACCGACGCCAGTACCTACGCCGGCGGTGCGAATGCCAACACTGCAGGGGATCAACCCGGCGACACTGCCCAAAACACGACCGGCGGTGCGGAAGGCGGCGAAAAGAAACCTGTCGATGACAATTCCGGCGCCGACAACGGTCCCGGCGGCAGGACCATCAACAGGGCGCCGACGCTGCTTCCCGAAGCTCCGCCTCCCGTCGACCTCGCCCCCCTCCCCGAAGAGGTGCCCCCGCCTCCCCTAGCGCCGGTGCTGCCCCCCATCGACCAACCCCCCGGCGAGCCCGATTGGCCTGAGCCGGTGGACGCGACGACGGTCGGAGCCGGTGCGGCCCTTCACGGCGGGAACGAACCGCCGGTACTGACCGTACCGGTCATCGTCGCGCCTGTGCCGGCTATGCCCGGCCCCCTCCTCGGCGCGTCGATCGCACCGCGCGCGACATTCGGTGGTCCGGCATTCACGTCATCGTCACGGTGGGCCGGTGAACCGGCGCCACCGATGCGTCAGCCATCGACGAGTGAGCCGCCACTGCATGAGCCGCCAACCACAAACGCCGGCCTGACCGCCCGCGGACAAACGTCCAAAGAGGCCGGCTACTCCAACGAGTACGTGCGCAGCCCTCGGTTGTCGGAGATGGCCGCAGGTGCGCTGCCGGGCGCCGCCGGCATGCTGATCATGACCGCTAGCGGCGTCTGCCTTGGATACCGCCAGGCGATGGCGGGTCAACTGCTGCGAACCCAAGGCGCCGACGACCGCTTCCTGGCCTAAGTCTTGGGGCCATCGCGCACCGCAACCGCGACTTGCTGCGCGACGCAAGCGGGCGAACTCCCGCACAAGGGAACCGATATTAAGGCGAGGGAATCTCCGCTTTTCGGAGAACGCCGACTATCACTCAGACTTCCCCTGATCTCAGACGTCGGAAACCTACGACTGTTCGAGGGCTCTCCGGACCTTGAGGTCCACGCGTCCGCTGCGCTGGAGACCGCACTGCTACTCGGACTCGTCGCCATCATCGCGGCACCGTTCTCGGTGATGCATGGCGCCGTCCAGGTTTTTTGTGCATGGTCAGGCGAGGTCGGGCGGAAGCACCCATGCCACAGAGAACCCGTCCCGATCGACCTTCGGTTCCAGCTTCACCAGGCCACCCATCTGGAAGCCGACCACCTGGGCCTGCTCGTCGCCTACGACCAGCAGCGAGGCAAGCCTGCCGAGGAAAGGCATGTGGCCGACGAGCGCAAGCGACTGGTGCTCGGTCTCCGTTCGAAGCCACTGCGCGACCGGTACCACCGGGTCATTCGGCGCAAGACCCGGTCGAGCCTCGACGCTCGGCTCCACGCCGATCTCCCTCACGAGCAGCTGCGCAGTCTGCTCTGCGCGCAGCTTTCCGCTGTGCAGGCAGCCGCTGATCCGAACGCCAGCAGCCCGGGCTCTCTTAGCGACACGCTGCACCGCCGCTCGACCGGCATCCGTGAGGGGTCGCTCGGGATCCTCTGTTTCGGTCGTCGCCTGACCGTGCTGCATCAAGTACAGGTCCATGTCGGTCACCTCCGATGGTTCCACCATCATCCCGCGGATGCTTAGACGTGAAGAGTGCGAAGCATCGGGCGTTGAGCACCGAAGACCGTGGTCTGCGAAACCCGCGACTTCGGCATCGGCCGGCGGTAGCGTCTTGAGAGTCTTTTCCGAGATACCCGTTGGGTGCTGCTCTCGGCAGCGGCCTCCTGGTCGCTCGGTATGCAGTGCACCCGATGGCCACCGCGCGTCAACTCCGCGCCGATGCACAAAGCGTCGTCTCCGCTGATCACAACATCCATCAGCTTCGTCCTGCCTCGCCGTTCCTCAGAACACGGGAGTCCCGGTTGTCCTGACCGCAAGAACCAATGTTGCAACAGCCGACGTGGCTGTCACGGACTCGACGACAGCCACACGGCTTTCGGCCGCGGCGCGAGCGTTCGCGGGCTGCCCGTGCGGCCGAGCATGATCGGGGCTCGGACGCTTCCTTGGGAGATGTCGCAGAGCGAACGCCCTTGCGGCCGACGACCAGTCGGCGTAAACGTCATTTCAGCGGCGTGTTGGTCTGCCGTGCTGTTATGGCGGCCGAGAACCAGGAGTGCCGAGAGGAGGTGCGCCATGGGTGACCGCGTCGAAGCGTCCGCCCTTGTTGTCGGCCACGACCCTGAGGTGCAGCACCGGCTCCAGCGCTGCGTTGCCGCGTTGCAGCGCATGGTCGACGGCGACTTCGCATACCTCATGGCGTCTGATGCGAAAGACGTTCTGGTGAGGCTGGTTTGGACAGAGCACGTGGTGGTTGAACTCGATGACCATCATGATTCGGACGTCATCAACGCCGGCCTGGCCGCTGACGCAGGCTATCGGGGGACCTTTGGCCAGGAGGCAGCGGGTCAGTCGCGCGACCGTAGGCGCCGCAGAAGGGCGACAGCTAGTACCGCCACCGCCACCGCCGCGACCACCGGGCCGATCCGCTGCAGGGCCGAGCCCCGCGCATAGCGCATCAGATCGAGCGGCTCAGCCTCCGGTGCCGACTCGCCGACGGACTCGGATTCTGGTTCCGCGACAGCACCCGGCACCGGCGCGGCGAGTTTGTCCGACAGGCACGCGGCGAACTGCTCGATGATCTTCCCGCCGACGTCGGCGATCATGCCGCGGCCGAACTGGGCGGGTTTGCCGGTGATGGACAGGTCCGTGGCCACGGTCCCCGTGGTGTGGTCGCCGTCCCCGATGAGCGTGATGGTGACGGTCGCGTTTACGGTGCCGTTGCCGCGCGTGTCCTTGGCGGCAGCCTTCAGCACCGCGCGCCGGGCCTGCTCGTCGTGTTCGGTGAACCTGCCGGTGCCCTTGTACAGCAGCACGATGGGACCGACCTTGACCTTCACGGTGCCGGTGAACGAGTCACCGTCGACCCCTGTGAGAGTGGCGCCGGGCACGCACGGTGCCACCCGTTCGGGATCGAGCAGTGCCTGCCACACCATGTCGATCGGGGCCGGCACGGAAAGTTGGTGTTCCAATTGCATGAGATGACTTCCAGGTCGACAGGATCCTTCAGACGCCGACCGCTGTCGCCACGGCCCGCCGCGTCAATACCTTCGCAAGGTGGCTGCGGTACTCGGCGTCGGCGTTGCCGTCGGTAATGGGGTCGGTGTCCTCGGCAGCGTGCTCGGCCGCCGCCCGGATCAGCTCCCCGTTCGCCGCCTGACCGATCAGCGCCTCCTCGACACCGCGGGCCCGCACCGGCACCGATGCCATATTGGTCAGCGCGACGCGGGCCTGCCGGATCACCCCGCCGTCGATCTCGACAGTCGCGGCCACCGCCACGATCGACCAGGCCTGCGCGACCCGGTTGAACTTTTCATACCGTGCCCCCCAGTCGGTGTGCTTCGGGATCCGCACGTCCACGAGGATTTCGTCCGGTTGCAGCGCGGTGGTGAAGTAGTCCTGGAAGAATTCCGCGACTCCAATGGTGCGTCGACCCGCGGGGCCCACGGCCGTCAGCGTCGCGTCGAGAGCCAGCACTGGTGCGCACAGGTCGCCCGCCGGGTCCGCATGCGCCAGCCCCCCGCCCAGCGTGCCTCGGTGCCGGATCTGCGGGTCCGCGACTGTACGGGTGGCCTCCACGAGCAGCAGCGCGTGCTGGTGGACGAGCGGATTGCGCAGCACCTCGTAGTAGGTGGTCATCGCACCGATCACGAGGGTGTCGCCGTCCTCGCGCACACCCCGCAGCTCATCGATCCGGTTGAGGTCGACGAGGGTGGTCGGGGCGGCCAGCCGCAGCCGCAGCACCGGCATCAGGCTCTGCCCACCAGCGATGACTTTGGCGTCCTCCCCGCCCTCGGCGAGCGCCGCCACTGCTTCGTCGACGGTGGTCGGGGCTACGTAGTCGAAGTTCGACGGAATCATCGGGCACCTCCCTGGGCGGTGTGGATGGCGTGCCAGACCCGCATCGGGGAACACGGCATTTCGATGTCGTGCACCCCGAACTGGCGCACCGCGTCAAGCACCGCGTTCACCACGGCCGGAGTGGACGCGATCGTGCCCGCCTCGCCGACACCCTTGACTCCCAGCGGGTTACCCGTGGCAGGAGTTTCGGTCCGTCCCGTGGTGAACGACGGCAGATCGACCGCCGACGGCATCAAGTATTCGGCGAACGAGCCGGAGAGCAGGGTCCCGGACTCGTCGTGCACGGCCTCCTCGTACAGGGCCTGCGCGATGCCCTGGGCGAGCCCGCCGTGCACCTGCCCCTCCACGATCAGCGGGTTGACCACGTGCCCGATGTCATCGACGCATACGTAGGAGCGAATCCGCACCTGCCCCGTTTCGGTGTCGACCTCCGCGGCGCACAGGTGCGTGCCGTGCGGGAAGGAGAAGTTGTCCGGGTCGTACGTGGCCTCGGAATCCAGGTTCGGTTCGACACCGTCGGGCAGGTCGTGTGCGGCGAACACCGCGAGGGCGACGTCGGCGATACCGACGGCTTTCTCGGTGCCCGTCACGCGGAACCGTCCCCCGGTGAACTCGAGGTCGTCCTCCGCGCATTCCATCATGTGCGCCGCGATGGGCCTGGCCTTCGCGATCACCTTCTCGGCGGCCTTCACCACCGCGATCCCACCAACCGTCAGCGATCGGGACCCGTATGTGTCCAGGCCGCGGGGCGAGGTCTGGGTGTCGCCGTGTAGCACCTCGACGTCGTCGAACGGGACTCCGAGCTGGTCCGCGACGATCTGGCTCCATGCCGTCTCGTGCCCCTGACCGTGCGGCGACGCGCCGGTGACCACCTCGACCTTGCCGGTGGGCAGCATCCGAATCGCCGCATGCTCCCATCCGCCCGCGCCGTAGGCCAGCGCGCCGAGCGTCCGCGATGGGGCCAGACCGCACATCTCGGTGAACGTGGACACCCCGATGCCGAGTTGCACGGTGTCCTGCCGCTCGCGGCGTTCGACTTGCTCGCGCCTCAACCCGTCGTAGTCGAACAATTCCCGCGCCCGCGCGGTGGCGGCCTCGTAGTTGCCGGAGTCGTAGGTCAGGCCTGCGACGGTGTCGAAGGGGAACTCCTCGTGGGTGATCCAGTTCCGGGCCCGCAGCTCGAGCGGATCCAGCGACAGTTCGGCGGCGAGTTCGTCCATCATCCGTTCGACGGCGAACGTCGCTTCCGGGCGTCCGGCGCCGCGGTAGGCGTCGGTGGGCACCTTGTTGGTGAAGACGTTGGTGCAGGTGAAGTTATACGACGGAAACTTGTAGATGCCGTTGAACATGAACGCGCCCAGGATCGGTATGCCCGGGGTGACCAGCCGCAGATAGGCGCCCATGTCGGCGAGCAGTTCCACTTTGAGGCCGGTCACGGTGCCGTCGCGGCGGGCGGCAAGCGTCAGTTTCTGGATCTGGTCGCGCCCATGGTGGGCCGCAAGCATGGATTCGCTGCGGGACTCGGTGTACTTGACCGGCTTGCCGAGCCGCCGCGCGACGAGCAGTGCGATTACCTCCTCCGGCGTCACCTGGAGCTTGCCGCCGAAACCGCCACCGACATCCGGGGCGATGACCCGCACCTTGTGCTCCGGGATGTGCAGCGTCATCGCCAGCATGAGCCGCAGGATGTGCGGGATCTGGGTGGAGGACCACATAGTGATCTGGGCGGCGGTCGGGTCGACCACCACCGAGCGGGGCTCCATGAACGCCGGAATGAGCCGCTGCTGGCGGAAGGTGCGCTGCACGAGCACTTCGGCCTCGCGGATGGCCTGTTCGACGTCGCCGCCCGTGCCGGCCTCCGCCGAGTCGAAGGTCCAGGTAGCGCTGATGTTGGTACCAAGATCCGGGTGCACGAGGTCCGCGCCGTCGGCGGCCGCGCCCGCGAGATCGAGCACAACTGGCAGTTCGTCGTAGTCGACGTCGATCTTCTCGAGCGCGTCGTGCGCCTCATAGGCGCCGCGGGCCACCACGACGGCCACGGCTTCGCCGGCGAAGTTCACCGTGTCGACGGCGAGGGAGGGTGCAGGCGGCGCCTTCATGTCTTCGGTGATCGGCCATGCGCACGGCAGGCTGCCCTGCTCGGCGGCGAGATCGGCGCCGGTGAAGATCGCGACGACACCGGGCATGCCGCGCGCGGCGGTGGTATCGACGCCGGTGATGCGGGCATGCGCGACGGGACTGCGCAAAATGGCCAGGTGCTGCATCCCGGGCAGCACGAGGTTGTCGGTCCACCGGGTGCGACCGGTGATCAGATGCTCGTCTTCCTTACGCAGCCGGGCCCTGCCGATTTCCGGTTGAGCGGTGGCGGTCATCGCACACCCCCGGCCGTCTCGGCCTTCGCGGCATCCTTGATCACAGCGTCGCCGGACGAGGTGGCACCGCCGCGCAGCCGCTGCGCTGCATCCTGCACCGCGCGCACGATGTTCTGGTATCCGGTGCAGCGGCAGAGGTTGCCTTCCAGACCGTGCCGCACCGTCTCGTCGTCCGGATCGGGTTCCTCGGCGAGCAGGTCGAGCGTCTGCATGATCATGCCGGGCGTGCAGAAGCCGCACTGCAACGCATGGTTTTCGCGGAACGCTTCCTGGATGGGGTGCAGCTTGCCGTCCCGGGACAGGCCCTCGACGGTGAGGACGTCACCGCCGTCGGCTTGCACGGCGAGCACCGAGCAGGACTTGACGCTGTGGCCGTTCAGGTGAACGGTGCATGCACCGCAGTTGCTGGTGTCGCAGCCGACCACGGTGCCGACCTTGCCGAGCCGGTCACGCAGGTAGTGCACGAGGAGCAGCCGGGGCTCCACTTCGTCTGTGTAGGTCGTTCCATCGACGGTGACAGTGATGCGCATCGGGCCTCCAATGCCGGAGCGTCAATTGATACGTCCTACTCTGCTCTGACCGGCGTCGGAGAATACTGGAAACGGTGGAATCGGTTCCGCGCCACAGTCAATCGTGAGGCAGCACGTCACGCATCGTGTACCGCCTCGAGCAGTTCCTGCAGCGTCGCCAGGCTGTGGCCGGCGAGCAGACGATCGGTGAACGGCAGGGCGGCCGCGATCCCGGACTGGACCGGCTGATAGCCGTCCGCGCCGGCATGCGGGTTCACCCACAGCACCGCGTGGGCGAGCCGCCGCAGCTGAGCCATCTGCTCGGCGAGAAGGATCGGGTCGCCGCGCTCCCAGCCGTCCGAGAAGATCACCACGACGGCGCCGCGGGCCAGGCCGCGTCGGCCCCAGCGTTCCAGGAACGCGCGCAGCGTCTCGCCGAGCCGTGTGCCACCGGCCCAGTCGGGAACCGCCCGGCCCGCGGCGGCCAGTGCCAGTTCGGGGTCGCGGACCCGTAGCGCTCGCGACAGCCGGGTCATCCGGGTGCCCAGCGAGAACACCTCGGTGCCGGCGGGGTTGGTGCGGGCGACGACGTGCGCGAAGCGCAGGAGCGCATCCACGTACGGGCTCATCGAGCCGGATACGTCGAGCAGCAGCACCATTCGGCGCGGCCGGGTGGCCTTGCGGTGGTGCCTCGGCCGCACCGGTTCGCCGCCCGCGGCGAGCATGTAGCGCACCGTGCGCCGCGCGTCGACGGGGCCTCGGCGGGACGGGCGCAGCCGCAGGGCGGGGCGAGTCGGGGGGCGTGGACGCAGGGAAGCGATGAGTTCGGCGAGGTGCGCGCGTTCGGCCGCGGTGAGTTCGGCGATGTCCCGGTGGCGGAGTACCTCGGTGTCGTCCGCCGCGACCCGCAGTCGCGGCGCATCCCCACCGGCGTCGGTGTCGCCGGTCGCATTCAGCGCAGCGATGCGGGCGCGGCGCGGCTGCTGCACGCGCTGCGGCGCGTGGGTCAGTACCGTTCCCCCGAACCAGTTCTCGAACGCCAGGTCGTACCGCGGGATGTCGTCGGGGCTGCGGCACAGGGTCGCGCGACCCGCCCAGTACACCTGCCCGGGGTCGCCCAGATCGACCTGACGCAGTGCCCGCGTGAACGCTTCGACGGCGTCCGACACGACCGGCAGCCCCGCCACCGCGAGGGCATGCGCGAACCCGGCGACCCCGACCAGAGGGTCACCGACATCCGACGCCGTCGACATGCGCGTCTCACCCCGCCAGCAGTCGGTCCAGTCCGGCCCGGGTCACCCGCTCGAGGTCCTCCCGGTACTTGAGGACCGCGCCGAGCGTCGCCGCGGCGGTCTGCGCGTCGAGCACATCGCGGTCGAGTTCGCGCAGGGCGCGCGCCCAGTCCAGCGACTCGGCGACACCCGGCGGCTTGAGCAGTTCCATGCCGCGCAAGGTGTGGACGGCGCGGGCAACCTGGTCGGCGAGCGCCGCCCCGATGCCCGGGATGCGGCGGCGCAGGATCGCGACCTCCCGGGCCAGGTCGGGATGTTCGAGCCAGTGGTACAGACAGCGGCGTTTGAGGGCGTCGTGCACGTCGCGGGTGCGGTTGGAGGTGAGCACCACCAGCGGCGGTGTCGCCGCTCGCACTTCGCCGAGTTCGGGGATGGTGACGGCGTTCTCGTCGAGAACCTCCAGCAGGAACGCTTCGAACTCGTCGTCGGCCCGGTCGATCTCGTCGATCAGGAGCACGCACGGCGCTTCGGTGAGCGCCCGCAGCAGCGGTCGCGCCAACAGGAACCGCTCGGTGTAAAGCGAGCGTTCCGCGGCTTCGGCCTCGAGGTGGCCGTCGCTCGCCGCCTCCAGTGTCCGCAGGTGCAGCAGCTGCCGCGGGAAATCCCAGTCATAGAGCGCCTGCGAGGCGTCGATGCCCTCGTGGCACTGCAGGCGGATCAGCGGCAGGTGGAACGCCTCCGATAAGGCAGCCGCGAGGGAGGTCTTGCCGGTGCCGGGTTCGCCCTCGCAGAACAGCGGTCGCCCCATGCGCAACGCCAGGAACGCGGCCATCGCGACGCCGTCGTCGGCGAGGTAGCCGGTGGCCTCGAGCGCATGTGCCAGTTCCGCCGGCGACCCGACACTCGGCGTGGAATCGCTCACGTCCGCGAGCCTAGGCGAGGGCTCGCTCCCGGGTACGCGACTCGGGCAACCGCGCGAAGTACCCGGACGGCCGACGGGGACAACCTCGTCGTGCACTCGGTGGGCGCGCACGCTCACCGGCAAGGGGTGCGCGTTCAATTCGTCACGGAGAACGTGACTTTCCCGCCATAAGCCGGTCTGCGCCCTGAGTGACATCGCCGATCGCCACGCGGTACACAGTTCGAAACACAACCGGTGCGGTAAGGGGTGGCACACGCAGGTGCAGACGGGTTGAGCGGGGGGCCTACCGCGGCGCCAGACCTACAAAATGCTGTTCTGAGGGGTGCGGGAGACGTTGCGTGAGATCCGGTATTGGCGGCGGTTCGCTAGTTTCCGGCGCTACCGGCTTGTTGGCACGCGACGTGCAGGAGACCGTCATCGCCACCATGCATGCCGCTGCGGTCCGGCCCGACTCTGCGAACTCGGAGACGTCACCACACCCTGGCCGCAGAACTCATTAGTTGCGCTTGATTGTGAAGCACGTATTGTTCAGGCGCGCAGCGGGTTTCAGCGAATCCGATTTGCCATCAGGCTGGCACCCGCCCCCATTGCCATGCCTTGCCCGTGGGAGGACGATGAAGTGGTCCGGCGGCGCCGTCGAGACGCTGCCCTACATACAACGGAGGCAGATCATGTATGCACGAAGCACCACCATCCAGGGGCAGCCCTCGTCCATTGACGCCGGTATCGCGCATACGCGCGACAGCGCGATGCCCGCGCTCGAGGGCATCGACGGGTGCGTTGGCTTGTCCCTGTTGGTCGACCGAACGTCCGGCCGCTGCATTGTTAGCACCTCCTGGGAGTCCGAGGAGGCGATGCGCGCAAGCGAGGAGTCCATTCGGCCGATTCGTGACCGGGCCGCCGAGCTTTTGGGTGGTAGCAGGCAGGTCGAGGAATGGGAGATCGCTGCCATGCACCGCGAGCACCGCGCGGGTGAGGGCGCCTGCGTCCGAGCCACCTGGGTCAAGGTCGATCCGGATCAAATCGAGGGAGGCATCGATTTCTACAAGACGACTATCGTGCCCGCCCTCGAGGAGCTGGAGGGATTCTGCAGTGCCAGCCTGCTCCTCGACCGAGCGTCCGGTCGTGGCGTGGCCGCGGCGACCTTCGACAACGCCGAAGCGATTGAGCGGAACAAGGACCAGTTGGACAGGATCAGAGCCACGGGCAGCCAGGAAACAAACGCAGAGGTACTCGACCAGTGCGACTTCGAGTTGGCAGTCGCACACCTGCGTGTGCCCGAGATGGTCTGACCGCCCCATTTCTTCGAGGAGGTGCAGCACCGTGGATCACATCCAGCACGAAACCTCCGCCCATCAGGAGTGCCCAGACTGTCATGCGCTAACCGCGGACCTGGAGGCGCACAAGCAATGGCACTCCAGGCTCGTCCATGACATCGCAACCGCCGTTGACAGAGATCTGAAGCGACGAGTAGGGGCTCCGTAACCGGGCCGGCGTCGAGGCTTCGTTACGCGGATGGCTGTGCCATCCACCAGCCCAACAGGATTGGCGGTATCGCATAGCACCGAAGCCCTAACGGGACAGTTCCGGTCGCTGATTTGCGCCCGCCCTCGCCCGGTGAGGTCGGTGGATCCGCTGGACCAGACCTCGCCGCGGGTCAGCGACTGAATCGCGTCTTGCGCCCCTGCAGGGCCATCCCGATGAGATTCGGCATCGTCCATGAATGATCTGCCGACGCCACCGGATACGGGCGAATCGTCTCAATCGGGTCGACCACGGGCACGGTGAACGCGATGCCGGGTCAGTCGACCTACACCGCCGCGAAAGCGGGCCTGGTGGGTTTGTCGCGGGCGCTGGCTTTAGAGGTCGTCGGAGACGGCGTCACCGTGAACGTCGTTGCGCCCGGCTACATCGCCACCGAGTCACAGCTACAGTTCGAAGCCGCCGCCGCGGCGGCGTCACCGGGACGGTGGTGGTGGCCGACGGCGGCCATGGTCTGCCGGAGACTTGGCCCCGGCCCTGAGTTCACCACGCCCTGAGGTTCACCGGCCGGCGGAGACCCCTTCCTAGTCCTCACACTCCGCTGTCTCAGCGGCCCCAGCTTTACAGCTGGACGTTGCGTAAACGCGGGCGCGTGGAGTTTGTCCCTTCGCCGTTGTTAGGACTTCGACGACCTCCCCGACCGCGAGCGCGCCGACCTGTTGACCATCGATCGCGACGCGTCGCCGGAGGCGTTGGAGGAGAAGTTCCACTCGGAGGACCAGCTGCAGCTCACGGGGAAACCGTCAGCCCTTCGCCCGGGCTGCACGATGTGACCGGCTAACGCCAGAGTCCATCAAGTCGGTCGACGACAGTTCCGATGCACAAAAACACTGCCGCGCAACGGAATTCATCGATCGCCCGTAGCGCCTCGACTGCTGGCGATGGAAGCCCCGGCAGCATCTCAACAATCTCGCGACATCACGCGTCAGGGCTGGACTGAGCGAGTAGGGTTTTCCTTGTAGGGCAAGCGCGCGCATCCGTCGAATGTTCAAGGAGGATCGCCGCATGGATACATGGCTGATCTGGTTGATCATCGCCGTAGTGTTGTTGGTGGTCGAGATGCTCACTATCACCGCAGCGGTCGGGATGCTCGGTGTTGCTGCACTGATCGCCGCGGGCTTCGCCGCACTCGGACTACCCGCTCCCGTCCAACTCCTTGCGTTCACAGTCACCGCCACGATCGGGGTGCTGCTCATCCGCCCCATCGTCCGTCGGCACATGCTCCGGCCCCAGCTCGAGCGTTTCGGGGTAGAAGCATTAATTGGTAAGCCCGCCTATGTCGTGTCAGAGGTGTCCGGGCTGGACGGCAGGGTTCGCATCGGCGGTATCCGCGGTGAGGAGTGGACGGCGCGCGCCTACGACCAAACCCTGGTGATACCCGCCGGAGCGACCGTCGACGTGCTGGAGATCAACGGCACCACCGCGCTCGTATACCCCCGGGAGTAACCCATGCTGGAAACCTCACTCTCTCTTATCGCCGGGCTGGTCATCGCGCTGTTCGCAGCCTTCACCGTGCTGCGGGCGGTGCGCATCGTGCCCCAGGCGCGTGCCCGCAACGTCGAACGGCTCGGCCGCTACGACCGCACGTTGCGGCCCGGCCTCAATTTCGTCATCCCCTACTTCGACCGGGTCTATCCGATGATTGACCTACGGGAACAGGTGGTCTCGTTCCAACCGCAACCGGTGATTACCGAGGACAATTTGGTCGTCGAGATCGATACTGTGCTCTATTTCCAGGTGACCGACGCGCGCGCAGCCGCCTATGAGATCGCCAACTTCCTGCAAGGCGTCGAACAGCTCACGGTCACCACACTGCGCAACGTCGTCGGGTCCATGGACCTGGAGCGCACACTCACCTCCCGCGACACCATCAACAGCCAACTCAGAGGCGTGCTGGACGAGGCCACCGGCAAGTGGGGGCTGCGGGTCAACCGGGTAGAGATCAAGGCCATCGACCCGCCGCAATCCATCAAGGACGCGATGGAGAAGCAGATGCGGGCCGAGCGCGACAAGCGTGCGGCAATCCTGGGCGCCGAAGGCCAACGCCAGTCTCAGATCCTCACCGCCGAGGGTGACAAGCAGGCCGCCATCCTGCGCGCCGAGGGCAACCGGACCGCAGCGATCCTCAAGGCCGAGGGCCAGGCCCGCGCTATCGACGAGGTATTTCAGTCCGTGCACCGCAACGATCCCGACCCCAAACTGCTCGCCTATCAGTACCTCCAGATGCTGCCGCAGCTGGCCCAGGGCCCGGGAAACACGTTCTGGGTAATTCCAAGCGAGGTCACCTCCGCCCTGCAAGACGTGTCCCGCGCCTTCACCCAGGCGCTGCCCAAGTTATCGGCCACCCGCGAAACCTGCTCGGGCGACTTGGCAGCGCACGCTGCCGCCGATGCGGCTCAGGCGGGACAAGCCGCCGCCGATGCGCTCGAAGGCGCGGCCGGGGCCGACGGCTACCAGACTGCGTCGCCATCGCGCCCGTAACGACCGGTCGGGACAGCATTCTTCGAATCGCGGAGCATGCAAATGGGGACACGTTCCCCGACAAACTCCCGCCGTTGTCCAGACGCGCCCGCGTGCTTCTGCTGGCAGCGGTGGGCCTCATGGCACTACTGCTCGTCGGGCCGCGCCTCGTGGACGCCTACGTCAATTGGCTGTGGTTCGGTGAGGTCGGCTTCCGCAGCGTCTGGGTCACGGTGCTGTTGACCCTGGTAGCGATCTTCGTCGCGGTGGCGCTGGTGGTGGGCTTCACCACCACCGCGCCCAGAAGGGGCTTCACAGCTACTACGAGCCGGTCCGCCAGCACGCCCCGCGACGGTACTCACTGCCTTACGGTTTCAGCTGCTTGGCATGCATCCGTCACCTCGACGTTGCGGTGCACGCCGACCGCCAACCGGCGCCGCAATTCGTCGCGTTGGTCGTCGGTGCACCCCGCGAGCAGGCCGGCGATCGCGTCGAGCCCACCCGCCGTGCACAGCGCGTAGCCGTTGCTCATCGTCCACAGGTCCGACACCGGCCGGCCCAACGTCGACGACAACGCCTCACCCATCGGGCTCAGCGCATCGATCTGCCTCGCCCGTGTCTGCCCGCTCTGGCCGTCGACGGGGCGAAGTAGTTGCGATAGATCGTCGCGGCCCCTGCCGCCATTGCACATGCCGGGCCCTGCGTCGGATCACCGGCGTAGCGGGTAACCCCGTCCTCCGGAGTGACGTTCGGCCCCGTCATCTCGAGCAGGTTGAACTGCGAGGCGACCTGGAAGAGCGCACCCCGCAGTTCCGGGTCGGCGTGAAGGGCCCGCGCGTGCCCGACGATGCATTCCACCGCGGTTCGACCTCTATTGGGAATAGCTACGCGAGAACATAACTCGGCGAGGGTTGGCATGGACAAGGTGCCGATGCCGTAGTGGGCGTGGTTGACGGTGGACACTAGTTCGTCGCCCTCGACGCGGAGCCGGCTTTGAGTCTGGGCGTAGTCGTGCTCGCGAAAGCCGGTCAGTTCCTCGAACCAGTCTCGGGTGGACATGACTCGATCGTCGCATTGACCGCTGACCTGTCGGAATCGAATCGTCAACCAGTGGCGGTGCCGGGTCGCGCGAGGCCGGACAGGCCCCTCAATCACTCTCGACGGATCGCGATCTCCGACGAGCGCGTCGGTGACGCGTCACGCCCAGCAGCGACGTGCACCGAGACGGGCCGCCGCGTCTGGGCGTCGAGGAACGCCAGGGGAGCGTGTCCGTTCGGCAGATGCTTGTCGCCCCACTGCACCAGCGACAGGAACACCGGCAGCAGGTCCTCGCCGGCCTCGGTCAACCGATACTCGTCCCGAGCCCGCTGCCCCGGCTCCTGATACGGCACCCGGGTGACGATCCCGGCGGCCTCGAGCTGCTTGAGCGCCCGCGACACCGCGGGGGCCGAGCTTTCCGTTCGCGTCACGAAGTCATCGAATCGAACTGTGCCAAAGAACAATTCGCGAACCGTCTGAAATGCCGTCTTGGTGGTGAGTACCTCGAGCGTCCGCGTCATCGAACACATGTCGCCGATGTGCCACTGCGACCGGTCGCTCATCGCCGGTTCGAACTCCATCGCCAACTCCGTTCTAAATAACGCTTGCATTAGTCAGCTTAACATGCTGTCATGTAAATGACTAACGAAGACGTTAGTCAGGCATGGACGTCGGATGGAGTCACCCATGAACGTCATCGAGACCCTCGTCGAGCGCAACGACGAGTTCGTCGAAACCCGGTTCGCCTCCGGGCTTCCGATACTGCCGCGGCTGCGCACACTGGGCTCGGCTGCGTGGACCCGCGCGTCGACCGCGCACACGTGTTTGGTCTCGACGTCGGTGACGTCGCGGTGATCCGCAACGTCGGCGGCCGCGTCACCCCCGACGTGCTGACCGAGCTCGCGCTGCTCGGAAGGCTCGCCCAAACCCTGGTCGGAGAGGCCGCCCCGGTCATCGACCTCATCGTCCTGCAGCACACCGATTGCGGCATCACCCGGTTGCAAGACCCGCCCGACGCACTGGCCGACTTCTTCGGCGTCGACCCCGCGGACCTGGGCGCCAAACACGTCACCGACCCTCGCGCCGCGGTGGCCGCCGACCTGGCCGTGCTACGGGACGCGCCATCGATCGCCGCCAGATACCGGGCCACCGGTGCCGTCTACGACGTCGCGACCGGACGCGTCGACTTCGTCCACTCCTGAAAACCCCACCAAACAAAGGAAACATCATGACCAACGACGACCTCTTCCTCATCACCGCCGCCACCGGAAAGACCGGCGCCCACACCGTGCGCGAACTACGGAAGGATGGTCACCAGGTGCGGGCACTGGTGCACGGCCTCGATGCCCGCGCCGAGGCACTTTCCGACCTCGGCGCCGAGATCGTCACCGGCGACCTGCTCGACTTCGGCTCGGTGAGCTCGGCGCTGGCCGGCGTCACCGCGGCCTACTTCTGCTACCCCATCAGCCCCGGTCTCCTGGACGCCACCACCAACTTCGCGCAGGCAGCCACCGAGGCTGGGGTGAAGGCCGTCGTCAACATGTCTCAGATCAGCGCCAGACACGACGCCAAAAGCCATGCTGCACAGAACCACTGGCTCAGTGAACGGCTTCTCGACCGGTCGGCGTTCGTCACCGCCCACCTACGTCCCACGTTCTTCGCCGAGTGGCTCGCCTGGCAGTGGTCGCGTGACGAGCAAGGTGGAGTGTTCCGCCTGCCCTTCGCCGACGGCAGGCATGCCCCCATCGCGTCGGTCGACCAGGCCCGTGTGATCGCCGCGATCCTGCGCAACCCGGCGCCCCACGATCGTCAGACCTACCCGCTCGTCGGCCCCGTCGAACTCGACTACGGCGACATCGCCGCCAAGGTCGGCTCAGTTCTCGGCTTCCCGGTCCGCTACGAACCCATCGACATCGACTCGTTCGCCGAACTCCTCCGCGTGGAGGGTTGCCAACTGTTGCAGGTCGAGTGGTCGTTGGTTGTCGGTGGGGTGCTGTAGGAACAAATGTATGAATCTCGCGGCGTGGGTTGAGCGCGACGGTGTCGCCCGGGTTACCGCGTATCGCTGGTTTCGTGCGGGCCTATTGCCGGTTCCGGCGCAGCGCGTGGGTGGGCTGATTCTTGTCGATGATCCGGCTGATGAGACTGGGTCGCGTGGCCAGAGCGCGGTGTATGCGCGGGTGGCTTCAGCTGATCAGAAATCCGATCTGGATCGGCAGGTGGCGCGGGTGACTGAATGGGCCACGACCCAGCAGCTGCCGGTCGACAAGGTCGTCACCGAGGTAAGGTCGGCGGTGAACGGGCATCGCCGCAAGTTCCTTGCGTTGCTGGGTGATCGGTCGGTGGACAGGATCGTGGTGGAGCGTCGGGATCGGTTCTGCCGGTTCGGCTCGGAGTATGTCCAAGCCGCACTTGTCGCCCACGGTCGCGAGCTGGTCGTGGTGGATTCGACCGAAGTCGATGACGACTTGGTGCGCGATATGACCGAGATACTCATCAGTATGTGCGCACGGTTGTATGGCAAACGTGCTGCTGGCAACCGCGCCAAGCGTGCCGTCGCTGCGGCGGCTGACGCCGCAGATGAGGCGGCGGCCTGATGGCGCGCTTCGAGGTGCCCGAAGGCTGGATGGTACAGGCATTCAAGTTCACGCTCGACCCAACTGAGGACCAAGCACGTTCGCTGGCAAGGCATTTCGGCGCCCGCCGTAAAGCCTACAACTGGACCGTCGCCGCCGTGAAGCGCGACATCCAGGCATGGCGCGAGACTGGCGTCGAGGCGGAGAAACCGTCGCTGCGGGTGCTGCGGAAGCGGTGGAACACCGTCAAGGACGGCGTGTGCGTCAACGCAGAGACCAATACGGTGTGGTGGCCGGAGTGTTCGAAAGAGGCTTACGCCGATGGCATCGACGGCGCGGTGGACGCGTACTGGAACTGGCAGCAGTCCCGCGCGGGCACCCGGCCGGGTAAGCGCGTCGGGTTCCCGCGGTTCAAGAAGAAGGGCCGCGACCAGGACCGGGTGTCGTTCACCACGGGTGCGATCAGGATTGAGCCTGACCGCCGCCATCTCACGCTGCCGGTCATCGGCACCGTGCGCACCCATGAGAACACCCGCCGCATCGAACGGCTCATCGCGAAAGGCCGGGCTCGGGTACTGGCGATCACGGTGCGGCGCAACGGTACCCGACTGGACGCATCAGTTCGAGTGCTCGTGCAACGACCCCAACAACCAGGCGTCGCCAACCCCAGCTCACGGGTTGGTGTCGATGTCGGGGTGCGTCGTCTGGCCACGGTTGCCGATGCTGATGGCATGGTGATCGAACGCGTTGAGAATCCACGCCCGCTCGATGCCGCGCTCAAGGAGTTGCGGCACGTCAGCCGCGCCCGATCACGCTGCACGAAAGGCTCACGCCAATACCGTGAGCGCACCACTGAACTGTCCCGGGTGCATCGCCGGGTCAACGATGTCCGTACTCATCACCTTCACGTCCTGACCACGCGATTGGCCAAAACACACGGCCGCATCGTCGTTGAAGGTTTGGACGCCGCGGGGATGTTGCGGCAAAAGGGGCTCCCCGGTGCCCGCGCTCGTCGGCGCGGACTCTCCGATGCCGCCCTGGGCACACCACGCCGGCTCTTGTCCTACAAGACAAGCTGGTACGGGTCACAGCTGGTGGTCGCCGACCGGTGGTTCCCGTCGTCGAAGACCTGCCACGCCTGCGGGCATGGTCAGGACATCGGCTGGGCCGAGCACTGGCAATGCGAGGCCTGTTCGGCATCGCATCAGCGTGATGACAACGCATCCATCAACCTCGCACGCTACGAGGAACCAATTAGCGTCGTCGGCCCAGTCGGGGCCGCCGTCAAGCGTGGAGCCGACCGTAAGACCGGGCCTCGCCCGGCGGGTGGCCGTGAAGCGCGGAAGGGACGCAGCCGCAACGCTGCCGAACAACCCCGAGACGGGGTGCAAGTCGCGTGACCACTAAAGATCACTCACTTGCAACGGGCATGACGAGTACTTCGCATCACCAGCGTCGCCCAGGACTACCGCGACGGCATCTTCGCAGGCACCAACAACCTCGTCGAGGTGATCACCGGCACGCCTGCGCTCACCGTCGAACAGATCGGCACGGCCAACGGTGCACGCTCGGGCCGTTCCACCGCCGTTGGCCGTGCCGATCTGGTACGGCTACGAGCCCGGTGGCGAGGTGACCATCTGGACCACGGCGGGCACGGTGAAGGACAAGGTGATTCGCGCTGCCGGACGGTTCTCCATCACCGCCCAGAACGAACAACCGCCGTACAAGTACGTCACTGCCGAGGGCGACGTGACCTTCACTGGGCCCGCGGACGAGGCCGATGCGCGCAAGATCGCCATCCGCTACCTCGGCGAAGAGGCGGGCAACCAGTTCGCCGACGAGAACCATTCGTCGTCGTCGATCGTCATCCGGATGCGCCCGACGCGGTGGTTGAGCGTCGACTACTCCGCCGACTGACGCGCGTCGGCTACGTCTGCAAGCAGTCCACGACTGGAAGCGGCGATACCGCGTCCTCGCGAATCCCTCTGCCGCTTTGGGCAATCGCTGCGATCAGTCGCTGGTAGCAAATGCCTTACGCAGAAACGGCGTGGAGTCGGCAAGGGATGCAAGGACGGTGCCGCTGTGGTCTTCCTCGGGGTAGACGTGCAGGGTGACGTCCTGATTGTTGGCGACCAGCTGGTAATAGAACGACAGGGTCGACTCCGGTGGCACGTCGCGGTCGAGGAGACCGACACCGAGGAAGATGGGGCGGTCGAAACCGGTGGACGGGGTGCCCATGAAGGCGTACAGCGCATCGGCCATGCCGGGAATGGAGTTCAACGGTGCGATGAAAAAAGCCGCGGGCGTCAAGTGGGCGAGTTCCTCGGAAAGCGCGATTGTGCAGACGGTTTCGGCGCGGTCGGCGGCGTTGCGTCCGGCGGGGCTGAGGATGCTGGCGACATCAAGGTCGGGTCGCGCTTCGCGCAGCGCGGCCAGGATGTAGGCGGTGTAGGCGTTGGCGATCGGGCCCAGTTCGGGCAGTTTGAAGTCGGGGCCGGTCTGGTAAACGAGCTTGTCGATGTTGGCGGGAGTACCGGTGGCGACGACGCCGCGGTAGTCCAGCCCAGTGCCCTGGCTGAATTCGGTGGCCCAGCGGGCACTGCTGATGGCGGCGCCGCCGCCTTGTGACTGGCCGACGATGGCCCATCGCGGTGAGAGCGGAAGTCCCATGTCGTGGGCGGCGATCACGGAGTCGACCACACCGTGAGCGGTGGTCACGCTGTTGAGGTAGCTCATGAGCCCCGGTGTGCCCAAGCCGGCGTAGTCGCTGGCGACGACGGCGTAGCCTTCGCCCAACCAGTGGGACAGGTACTCATCATCGCGTGGGGTACGCGGCAGCGCCGACGGGGTGCAGTCATCACCGAGGCCGACGGTGCCGTGCGCCCACGCGATGACGGGGAACCCGCCCACCGGTGCCGGGCCGGGCGGCAGAAACACCGCGCCGGTGCTGACCGCGGGCTGGTCGTGCTGGTCGACGGTGGAGTAGAGCACGCGGTAGGCGGGTCCAGCGCCGCTCAGCGACAACGCGGGATCCAATGGGACGGACGCGATGGTGGTTCCCTGCGCGGGGATCGGGTCGGCGAAGAAGCGCGCATCCAGCCCCGACCAGGCCGGCGCGCCGGCGCGAGCGGAAGCCATTGGAAGGACCGACATCGCCAACACGAACAGCACCGACATCCACGTCGCCCGTCGGCTCAATCGCATGGCCAGGAGTTAATCAGATGTCTCGTCAATATCGCGCGCAGTCCACCCCGGTTGCCTAGGGTTTCGCCATGCCCACGCCAACGTCGGCCCGAGTGCGTCTGCCGGCGGCGTTGCGCGGACCGGCGTGGTTCGGTGCGTACCTCGCGGTGGTCGTGGTGCCGTTGATCTTCGCAGTGATCGGCGTCGTCGACGACGGTCGCGGGTTCTGGCGTGAGTTCACCGTCGCGTTGGGGTTTGTCGGGTTGTCGATGATGGGCTTGCAGTTCGTGCTGGTGGCCCGGGTCAAGGTCGTGGCCGCGCCGTTCGGCGAAGACGCGTTGGTGCACTTTCATCGCTACATGGGATACCTCGCCACGGTGTTGATCCTTGCCCACCCGGTGCTGCTGATCGTGTTGGTGAATGCGGACTATCTCGAGCGGGTGAATCCGTTTACCGCACCTTGGGCCGGCCGGTTCGGCACGTTGGCGATTCTGTGTCTGCTGGCGGTGGTCGTGACGTCGGTGTGGCGGGCGGCGCTGCGCATCACCTATGAGGTGTGGCAGGGATTGCACCTGGTGTTGTCCACCGTCGCGATCGTCGCCGCGCTAATACACGTGGAGTTGATCGGGCACTACGTCAACCAGCCATGGAAGCGCGTGCTGTGGGCCGTCATGACCGCAGGCTTCTTGGCGGTGTTCGTATGGGTACGC
The DNA here is from genome assembly GCF_014202335.1 of Mycobacterium sp. AZCC_0083. GTDB lineage: Bacteria > Actinomycetota > Actinomycetes > Mycobacteriales > Mycobacteriaceae > Mycobacterium. The sequence goes on from NZ_JACHGP010000008.1 coordinate 71,676, forward strand.
ATCGTGCGACCGGTGCTGCGGACCCGTCGGCCGTGGACGGTGGCCTCGGTTCGATCCGAACGGGGCGGGGTCCACACGGTGACGTTGCGACCCATTGGCCACGGCGGTTTCAGCTTTGCCCCCGGTCAGTTCGGCTGGTTGTCGGTGCATCGTTCGCCGTTCGCGCTGACCCAGCATCCCTTCTCGTTCTCCTCCAACGGCGACGATCGCAGCGCGTTGCAGATGAGCATCAAGGAACTCGGTGACTTCACCCGAACGATCAAATCGATCGCCCCGGGTACCCGCGCCTACGTCGACGGCCCTCATGGGGTGTTCTCCCCCGATAACTACGACGGGCCCGGATTCGTCTTCCTCGGCGGTGGTGTCGGAATCGGACCGCTGATGAGCATCTTGCGGACCTTCGCCACCCGCGGCGAGCGCCGGCCGTGCCTCCTGTTCTTCGGGGTGGCGCGCATCGAGGACGCGACGTTCCGCGAGGAAATCGACACTCTGGCAACCCGATTGCCGCTGACCGTGGTCTACGTCGTATCCGACCCGCCCTCGGACTGGGCGGGGGAGCAAGGTCGCATAACGACCGAGACCCTGCGCCGCCACCTGCCCCGCGAACACGAAACGCTCCAGTACTTCATCTGTGGGCCCGGCGCGATGCAGGACGCCATGGAGGATGCTCTCGGAGCCTTGAAGGTCCCCGGCGCCCACGTGCACACCGAACGCTTCAACTTCGTCTGACCAGGACAGGACTCCCCGTGCGACACCGACACACTCAGCGAACCGCCCTCGTCGTCGCGGCACTCATCCTGATCTGCTGCGTGGTCTTCGCGTTGGCCCAGACCTGACGCGGCCGAACCCGCTGACGTTGCGCCATGGGCCGGGCATTCCCGCTCAATCAGGTACTGGCCGATCGACACCACAGCGCCACAGTCACCGAACCTCCCGGACCGCCAGATAGTGCTCGGACACTGGCACGCCGTCGGTGTACCGCTCCACGGCCTCCTCGATGAGCCGGTCCTGACCGGTGAGCCTGGTGTAGTGCTGGTGCATGTGCTCGCCCCAGGACCGCACGATGAACGTCTCCACGAACGTCGACTCGTGTTCGATGCTGCGGAACAGCCGCCACTCCGCCGCCCCGGGTGCGCTGGCGCGACCGGCCCAGCACCGCCATCGCTGCCAGGAAGGCGTCTTCGTCCGACGATGCGACGCGGTACGAGGTCAGCACCAGAACGGGACCATCCAGCGGTTCGGGCTCGAAGATCAGTGTCGGCTCGGGCCAATGCGAGGACGGCGTGAGGTCCAGATTGCTGGTGTTCGCGTGCAGCGGCCACCACATCGAGGACAGCCCGCACACCGCCAACAGCACCGCGCTCACCAGCAGGCTGGTGGAACTGCTGGTGGCTCCGGCGAGCACACCCCACACCACCGAACCCAACGCCTGCCCGCCCATGAAGACCAGCTGGTACACCGACAGTCCGCGGGCGCGCACCCACGCGGGCAGGCTCAGCTGCATCGAGGCGTTGAGCGTCGACAGGGACAGCAACCAGGACGCGCCGCCAATGACCAAGGCGCCGAACACCACCGCGAAGATCGGCACCAACGCCAGCACGGCGGTGGCCACCGCGAAGCCCGCCGCGCCGACCGTCAGCAAGGCGTTCTGGCCGAACCGTGCGCGCAGCCGGGACAACAGGAACGCGCCGAGCACGGCACCCGCACCGAGCGCGCCCAGCAGCAACCCGTAACCCGAGGACGACAACCCGAGTTGATTTGCCGCGATCACCGGCAGCAGTCCCCAGATCGCACTCCCGGGTGCGATGAACAACGCCGCCCGCAGCAGGATGCGCCGCACGATCGGCGAGCTGCGGATGAACCGTCCGCCCGCGCTCAACGCCGCCAGCGCCCGCTCGGGCGGATAGCCCTGCTCGACGGCGGGTCGGCGCCACCAGATGAGCACGAACACGATTCCCACGAACGACACGGCGTTGAGCGCGAAGACCAGCGTCGGTCCGGACAACGACACCAGCACGCCGGCGATGGCCGGGCCGATCGCCCGGGCGCCGTTGATGCTCATGCTGCCCAACGCGGCCGCGGCCGGAATCTGCTCGGCGGGAACGAGATCGGGCTGGATCGCCTGCCAGGCCGGAGCCGTGAGCGCCTGCCCGCAGCCGATGACGAACAACAACGTCAGCAGCACGGCCGGCGTGGCCAACCCGGCACCCGTCAACGAGGCGAGCAGACCGACGCCCGCGGCCATCGCCCCCTGAGTGGCGATGAGCAGTCGGCGCCGATCGATCAGATCTGCGAGGACACCCGACGGCAACGCCAGCAGCATCACGGGCAGCGTCGTGGCGGTCTGCACCAGCGGGACCAGGACTGCGGCACGAGGATCGCCGACGAGCATCCATTGGGCGCCGACGGTCTGCATCCAGGTGCCGAGGTTGGAGACGAGCTGCGCGATCCACAGCGCGCGGTAGACCGGCGATCGCAGCGGCGCCCATGTCGAGGTGCGGGATGTCGATGTGCCCGCCGATGTCATCTGCTTCTCCCGTATGTGGCCCAACGGTCACTGTAGGAGGTGCGACCTTTCCCGCGTTCGACCTCTCGAGGCCAAACGCCGCGAGGTCCCGGCCGCAAGTGGCCACCATCGAGACCAGCGCATCGCCCTCGATGCGCAGGCGCGCACGGGTCGTCATCACTTGTTGACGACCCGCGGCAGACAACGTCAGGACAGGCCGACCCGATGGAACTCCAGTTGTGGCCGCGGGCGACGACGGTGTCTTACGGAGGCAGATCCAACAGATGGACGCTGCGTCGCGACCTGGATAGGTCTCTAACGCGGTGGACGCCGCAATACGACCCAGTACAGCTGACTTCGCAACCTCAGTGTGCGGATCAGGGTTCGAATCCCCTGATCTGGCGTGATACGCAGCGTATCAATACCTGATACGCTGTGTATCACGCGACCGAGAGGAGGCTTGTATGACGACTACCGTTGAAGAGATCGCCCACAAGGCGCACATCCGTCAGGCCCGGGAGCGCCTGGACTTCCTCGACGAGATGCGCGACGCACAGCGGCTGGCGCTGGCAGGCAAGAGTCAACGAGAAATCGCTGACATCCTGAACACCACACAGCCACGCGTCGGCCGGATCCTGCGTGGCGCCCGCGCACTGCCCGAGGCCGAAACGCCAGAGGAAATCATTCTGCGCGCCACCATCGATGACACCCCGCGCGATGTGCTGGTCGCACAGCTCAGCTCGTACCCCTACACCTTTACCGAGTTCGCGCCATTCCCGCACGACGGATCCGTGCCTGGAACATGGACCCAGGTCAGCGCTGCTCATTTAGTCGAATTACTCAGCGACGAGGAATACGAGAGTGTCTGCGCCGCCGTCCAACCGCCGACTCCGTAACACGGTCCACGCCGAACTTGCTGCCCTCCTCGTCGGAGGGCAGCTTGCTGTGGCGCCACCCGCAGTGCGCGACTATCTTGCGGACCAACAACTCATCGCCCAGGTCGCCAGGCAGTACCGTGCCCAGCAGCACGACGCGCCGGCTGGCGGCCGGGCGGCGATCATCACCGCCGGCGTCCCCGGCGCCGGAAAGTCAAGCGCGCTCGGCGCCATCGCGGCAGGCTACCGGCGCATCGATCCGGACGAGATCAAGGACATTCTCCTGGCTGGTCTCGACACGGCGGGATTACTCGACGTCCGCGGTGGTCATGTTCTCGCCGACGGCAATTCAGTCAGCCCGGGCGAGCTGGCCGGGTGGGTGCATCGGGCATCGACTGACGCGGCCGACCGGGTCCGCACAGCATCGCTGCAGCTTGGCGAAAACTTCGTCATGGAGGGAACCCTGTCCTGGCCGCAGCTGTCCGTCAGTCATGTCGACGAGCTCGCCGTGGGCGGCTATGAACGTCTCACCATCCTCGATATCGAGGTTCCGCTTACGGTGGCCGTCGAGCAGTCGAAGCGCCGGTGGTGGGAGGCGCGACATTCGCAGCGCCTGACCTATGGGGTTGAGATCGGGGGCCGCTTCATCGCGGAATCAGCGCTCGCTCAGCTGTACTCGGGAGCGCGCTCAGCCTCCCTGTGCGCGGCCAACGCCCGCAGCCTCTACACGAACGGCAACGACGCGGGTATCGAATCGGAGATCCTGATCGTCAGCCGAACCGCCAGCGGGACAGAGTACAAAGCCCGGCTCACCCCCGACGGTGACGTCGAGCCATGGCAGGGCGCCCTGCTCGGCGCCGTGTGCGTGCACTGCGGGGCGGTGCTAAAGAACCGGTCGGCAATCCTCGCTGGCGTCGGACCTGCCTGCACGCACAAACCCCGCAGCTGACGCAGGGCAGGGAACCCGACAGTGAAAGATACTGTAATTACACAGTTTACGGCCCTCCTTGCCGTGTGCGGCAAGGTCGATAGGAGCCTCCGCAGACCTCGACGGGTGCAAAGTAGTTGCGATAAATCGTCGCGGCCCCGCCGCGATCGCACACGCCGGGCCCTGCGTCGCATCACCGGCGTACCGCGTGCCCCCTTGCTCCGGAGTGACGCTCGGTCCCGTCATCTCGAGAAGGTTGAACTGCGACGCGACCTGAAACAGCGCGCCTTCGAGTTCCGGGTCGGCATGCATGGCCCGCGCGGCCCCGTTAACGCACCGCACCGTGCTGCGTCCGCGTGCGGGAACCTCGATGCGAGAACGCAATTCGGCCAACATCGGCACCGTCAGCGTCCCGATGCCGTACCGCTTGTCATTCACCGTCGAGACTAGCTCGTCGCCCTGCACCAGAAGCCGGCTACGCGTTACGGCGTAGCTCTCTCCTCGAAACCGATGAGCTTGGCGAACCAGTCAGAAGCCATGTCGACCACCCTTCAATGCCAATCCGCTGCACCGGACCGGAGCCTCCGGCGGAGGTGACGTCAAACTCGTACCAGAGGACATCGAGGTGTCGGCGGCCGTCGATGCCATCGCAGGCCCAGCGCGGCGAGCAGACGGCCGGCGTCCATGCCGCACGGCTGGCGTCACCGGTGGGGAAGGGATCCAGGAGTTTGAACCAATCGGCGCGCCATGGTGAAGGAGAACACCAGTCCTGCGGCGGTCACGACCGAGCCACTGCCCGCCATCGCACGGGATGATGCCGGTGTCGGGTGTCACCCGGTATCGGGTGCGGGAGAGCGAGGCGAGGGTGCCTGAGCCGCCGTCAGAACCACGCCGAGAAGTCGGCCTTGGCGATCATGCAATGCACGCCCTTCACCGAGTCCACCACCTGGCTCACCTCGAAATCGGCGGCAGCCGACAGGTATGCCAGCACGGCGGGTGCGGGCAGCCCGAACCGAACGGTCAAGAACGCGATGGCGTTTCGAACGGCGTGCCGCATGGCTTCGTCGAGATCGACATCCATCCCCATCGGAATCCAATGGGATGACGTCTCGATGACCGGGGACCGCAACGGACCGACCGCTTGCGCTCGCGCGTCGCCGGTCAGCACGCTCAATCGCAACGTTGCCCGCAACGGCGCCTCAAGTGCGGTCAGCGCGACCTCGCCATTGCCCTGCGCAAAATGCGGATCGCCGACGTAGAACAGCGCCCCGTCGACCTGCACCGGCAGAAAGATCGTCGAGCCCACCACGGCGTGCTTGACGTCTATGTTGCCGCCGTGGTCTCCCGGCGGAACCGAAGGCACCGCGTCGCGGGTGTCGGGCGCGACGCCCATGATCCCGAGGAAGGGATTGACCGGAAACTCCAGTCGGCGTTCGTCTATTCGGATGCTTCCGCGGGCGGCGCCGTTGACGTCGTGGGTCTCACAGAAGTAGCTCAGCGTCCGCTCGTCCGGGGGGTATTCACCCGGCAGTGCACCGAAGCCGTGACGCATGCTGATGAAGCCGTAGGGCGCTCGCTGTTCGAGGTCCACCACGTCGATCCGGAGCACGTCCCCGGCGTGCGCCTCGCTGACGGCGATGGGACCCGTGACCACGTGGGGTCCTTCGTCGATGTCATGAGCCAGACCGCTACCGGCAATGTCGATGGCGTCGGTGAGGACTTCGTTTTCGCCGACGCCGAACTGGGCGAGGTAGCTCACCGGGTCGCGGCCCTGGTCCTCGAGGATTCCCTCGTGGCTGACGGTATCAATGGTGACCGTGTCGCCGCTGTCCACTTCCAGCACAGGTGGTGTCCCCGCATTCGGAAGCCAACCCCAGAGTGCCTGATCTGGGCGTGATGCCAGGTAGTGACGGCCACGCACCGGCCCCGAGCCAGCCTGCAGTACCGTCCTCGTCGCTTGCCCTGAAAGCATGATGTTCCTCCTATACTTCTGCCGCACGCATCGCGTTCATGAAGCGGCTGGTGATTTCGTGTGAGGGCGCTTCGATCACCTCGGCCGCAGGTCCCTCTTCGACGACGTGGCCGTCGGCCATGAACACCACCCGGTCAGCGACCTCTTTGGCGAACCCGAGTTGGTGTGTCGCGATGATCATCGTCAACCCCTCGTGATGGGCCAGACCACGAATGACGTCGAGCACCTCGGCGACCAGCTCCGGGTCGAGAGCACTGGTCGGCTCATCGAGAAGCAGCACGCGGGGGTTCATCGCCAGCGCCCGCGCGATACCGACGCGCTGTTGTTGGCCGCCCGACAACCGCCGCGGCAGCGCATCAGCCCGCTCCGCCATGCCCACCTGGGCCAGCAGTGAGTCAGCGGTGCCGTCGGCATCCACCTTGGGGGTGCCCGTCCAGCACAACGGCCCGCTGACATTCGCGCGCGCCGACAGATGACTGAATAGGTTGAAGTGCTGGAAGACCATTCCGATCCCCAGCAGCCTGCGTTGTTCCGCGGCCTGGCGTTCGGTGAGCCGGCGCCCTCGGTCGTCTCGACCGACCACCATGCCCGCGACGGTGATCGCACCCGCGTCGGAGTCCTCGAGTCCGTTTACCATCCGCAGCAGAGTGCTCTTGCCGGAGCCGCTGCGGCCCAGCAGCGCGACCACTTCGCCGGCACGGATCTCGAGGTCCACACCGTCGAAGATGGTGTGGGCGCCATAGGATTTGCGGATTCCGGCCAGCCGAATCAGCGGCGCGCCGATGGTGCGTGGCCCCGGCGGCGGGGATGGTCGGACGCTCGCGATGAGCGGTGCGGACGGCGCCTCGCGCTGCAGCGGCACAAGCCGCGAGAGCACCGACCTGCGAGTGGTGCGGTCCAGATTGAGTGCGTCCTCGACGAGAAGCTGAACCAGCGTCAGCACTCCGGTCAGTGCCAGGTACATCACCGCGGTGGAGAAGTAGATCGAGAAGTAGTCGAAGGTCGCCGACGTCAACTGCTGAGTGCGCAAAGTCAATTCGGGCACCGCGATGATCGACGCCAACGCCGAGTTCTTCATCGTGGCGATGGCCTCGTTGCCGAGCGCGGGGACCGACATCCGGGCGACCTGGGGCAGCACGACTTTCATCGCCACCACCCTCGGCGCCAAGCCCAGCGCCCGGGCTGCCGCCAACTGCCCGGGGTCGACGGCGCGCACCCCGGAACGGAATATCTCGGCGAAGAAGGCCGCCTCGTTCATCGCCAACGCGACCGAGGCCGCCATCAGCGGGGGCAGCGATATTCCGACGTGCGGCAGCGCGGTGAAGACGAAGACCATCTGCAAGATCAGTGGGGTACCGCGGTAGATCACCACATAGGCGCGGGCAACGAAGGTGAGTGGCCTGAACCGGGTCAGCTGAGCAGCGGCGAGCAGCAGGCCAAGGAGTAAACCCCCGGCGAAGCCGTACAAGGTCAGCTGCAAGGTGAACACGATGCCCTCGAGGAGCCAACCCGTGGTGAGGTAGTGCGCGAACTTGTCCATATGTCGGAGCGGCCGCCGGCTCAGCTGGCGCTGAGCACGGTCGGTTGCGCGACGGCGTTCTGGTCAAGCTTCCATTTGCCCGCGAGTTTGCCCTGCAGCCCGGTGGATTGGATCTCCGTCACCGCTCCGACCAGCGCGTCCCGGAAGTCATGGTTGTCCTTCGGCACACCGATCCCGATCGTGTAGTCCAACATCACGGTGTCCGCCGAAGCCAGGTCTTGGGAGTGCTCGGCGATGTAGCGGTTCACGGTGTTGACGTCATTCATGTAGGCGTCGGCCCGGCCGGCCAGGATCGCTTGCACGCAGTCGGAGCTGTTGTCGAAGAGGCTCGTGGTCGGCGCGGGCTTGCCCTCCGCTTCGCATTTGGGCCCGACGGCGTCGACGAGTGGCACCTCGACATAGCCCTTGTTGAGCGCAACGGTCGAGCCGCACAGCGATGTGTCGATGCCGGTGATCTTCTTCGGATTGCCGTTCTTGACCAGGATCCCGTCGAAAACCTTTGAGTAACTGACGAAATCGACGCCACCCTGCGCGCGTTCCTTCGTGGCGTAGAGGTTCGAGAGAATCCAGTCCGCCCTGCCGCTGGACACGGTGGGGATCAGTTCGGAGAAGCCGACCGATACATAGCCGACGGAGAACCCCAGGCATGCTCCGATGGCGTTACCGAGATCGATGTCGAAACCCTGATACCTACTCGGGTCGTTCGGGTCGACGGTCTCGTAACCGGGTGTGTACGGATTGAGCGCGTTGGTCATCGTCTTGCCGACCAGTTTGGGGTGCTGCTGACGCAGCTGGGTGCACGCAGCGGAATTCGCGACGTCGGCGTACTCGCTACTGGCAGCGGGCTTGCCGGCATCGGTGGTGGATGAGCATCCGGCCAGGGCAGCGACCGCACACAGGAGGATGCCGATGGCTCGTACCGCGGCCGTCCGTCTCGATGTCATTGTCCAGCGCCTCCTATGCATTGGCCGGATGGTCCGACCAAGTGACATGGGCAGCGTAGGTCGCGGACCTGTGATCGGCAGGGTGAGATGGGTTGATTTACACACCCTTTACCGACACCCCGGATTGCTTTACACGGCGTAACATCCGCGACGAGCTAGCACGGCAACTTGGCCGGACCATCTGACCTATCATGTGGCGCACCAGCACACTCGAAGGAGTCACAGATGACCCAGCTGCCAGCACCGCGCCGCGGCCAGAGCATGTCGGTGGTGCTGGCCGCCCACTTCGAGCGGCTGATCGCCACCCGAGAATTGGCGCCGGGAGAACGACTTCCCTCCGAGCGGGTACTTGCCGAATCCTTCGACGTGTCACGGTCCACCCTGCGCGAGGCGATGCACGAACTCGAGGCCAAACGCCTGATCGATCGCAGGCCCGGCCGCGGTACCATCGTCCTTGCCGTCCAACAGAATTCGACCGACCTGCGCAACCTCGACGTCGACGACGTGAGTCAGGCGCACGCCGCCGAACTGCGCGAGATCATCGAACCGTCGATTGCCGCACTTGCCGCAAGCCGGGCAAGTCCGTCGAACAAGCTGCAACTCAGCGACGTCTTGGACAGGTCGCACGAGAACCTGTTGCAGTCGGAGTCGCTGCGACTGGACGTCGAGTTCCATCTGCTGCTGGCCCGCGCCGCGCAAAATCCACTGCTGGAGTCGCTGCAGGAGATGAGCAGTGGATGGACGAACGACGTCAGGCAGTTCTCGCACGCAACCCGCCGGGGCCGCCGGATCTCCACGCAGGGGCACCACCGTATCTACCAGGCGATCTGCGATCACGACCCGGTAGCCGCGCAGGAGGCCATGGTGCTTCACCTCCAGGACGTCAAGGACCTCATTGCCCGGGCGGCCAGCCACCAGGGCAGACCGAAGGCCTGAGCAACCGGAGCGCACTGGCGTGCCCTTGGCGCGACCTCGCCGCAAGCAGCCGGGCATTCAGCCGCACGGTGCTTCGATCGGCGTGGGCTGGTGCAGGATCGCAGCCACCGCTGCTAGGTCTGCTAGCAGATCGCTAGCAGACCGCAACCTATTCGCATACAATCGCGGCATGCGAACTCTGCATTTGCGCAACGTGCCCGACGACGTGATGAACCGGCTCGAACGGCTGGCGCGCGCAGCGAGCACGTCGGTTACGGCCGTGGCCATCCGGGAGCTCGACGCTGCGACGCGCAGGGTGGACAACGCCGCATTGATCGCCACGCTGCCCGACCTGGACGTCCCGGCCGACGCGATCGCCGAGCACATCGCCGCCGATCGCAGGTGATCGTTCTCGATGCTTCGGCAGCGGTATCGGCACTGCTGAATGACGGTCAGGCGCGTCGCCTAGTCACCACCGAGACCATCCACGTCCCACACCTCGTGGATACCGAAGTGGTGAGCGCAATGCGAAGACAGGTTCTCGCGGGCCGGTTGATGGCCGAGGATGCACACCGCGCCATAGGTGTATGGAGACAGTTGGGGCTGATTCGCTACGCCGCACCGCCGCTGCTGGAACGCGTCTGGGAACTACGAGCGACCGTGACCTCGTATGACGCAATGTATGTCGCTCTGGCCGAGAATCTCGGCTGCCCGCTGACAACAGCCGATGCGCGATTGGCCAGTGCAAGCGGTCCGCGCTGCGCCATCACCGTCGTGCCTCGATGAACCGCGGTGTCACCGCCCGTAAGTAGCGTCCGTGCCATGAACGAAGGACGCAAGCGCCGCATGGCCAAGCAGGTGCGACGCGACGCGCGGCGGATGAAGACGCGCGACGAGGAAACCCCAGAGGAAGCCCCCGGCGAACCTCCAGAGGGAATGCTGCTAGTCGAGGAAGTGCGCCGGGCACTGGACACCGGGCATCCGCTGGATCTCCTCGGGGCAGCCAGCATGACGATCGAGGCGGCGAAGCCCGACCCGCTTGCCGCCTATGTGAAGTCTCGCGAGCAGCGCGACCCCGTCCGTCTCGACGATCTCGTCGCGGCCTTCGTCGGTGTACCGGTTCCGGAGACCACCGCGCTGCTGGCGGTATTCGCCGAACTGCTGGTCGACGACAAGGATCTACGGCTCAGGTGCGAAGCAGAGGTTGCCGCGCGCCACGACCCCCTGCCGCAGTGGATCTCCGGTCTGCCGCAGGTCGACGTGTACCGGGCAGTGCGGATGACGCACGTGTTGGGTGACGACGACGAACTGGTGATCGGCGCCCGACTTGCCAGCGGGCACGAATTGACCTGCGTCGCCTACATCGATCACCTGTCAATGTCGGAGGTCAAAGACGCGTTCTACGTGGCAGATTCGATCGAGCACGTGATCTCCGTTGCCGCAGAGCGCAACACCGATCCCGACAAGAGCTTCGTCGACATGACCCTTGCCGACGCCCGCGCGTGGATCCAGCATGGGCTCGACCGGTTACCGTTCGTAGTGCGAACCGACTCGTGGCCGGATTGTCGACCACTGGTGCAGTGGTTGATCGGACACATGCCCGAAGGTGGCCAGAAATACGAATCGCCGTCCTGGGATGAGGAGTCGACGGTGGAGTTGCGCGACCAGTTCTTCGCCTCCTCCGCAGGCGCGCCGTTCGATGACTACGACCACCGAGAGCTTTTGCTCAAGCTCCTGGACACGGGCACGGAGGATCCGTTGCGGTGGAGTGCGGCGCGTATGGCGCAGGTTTTCGCCGGGTCGTTCGGCGAAGACACTTCGCTACGGGCCGTGCTTGATGTTCCAGAGCTCCTCCGGGCATTCGTGCCGTTCGCCCACGCGCAGAGCGGCATTCGGGACGAACTCACCGCTGAAGCACTCGCCGTGATCGACGAGATGAGCCCAGGTCACGAGCGGGTGTAGGCGTCGGGGTCCTATTCGCGCTCACGCTCTTCCTTATGATCTATATGCCATGCATAAGGACCTTGACGTGACGCCATGCCGAGTCCATGCTGTTTATGCCTGACTTTCCGGGCATAAGGAGTGAAGTGGCGGATCCCCGACGCAGGAAGCCCAGAACCGACGATGCTATGCCTGAAATATCAAACTTAGGCCGATTCTTTGCTGCTAGGCGAATCGAGCTGCGGCTCACCCAACAAACACTTGCTGACCTCGCCGGCGTGTCCCGCTACAGCGTCCAGGCACTTGAACGGGGCAGTGGCGGAATCAAACTGGCCTCCGTCGTGGATATTGCGGACATCCTAGGCTTGCGGCTTCAAGCCACGAACGAGTCTGAATGACGGCAGCAGAACCGCTCGACCTCCGGGCGATAACCGACGCAGACGTCTACATCGACGACGCGCTCTCGGGCAAGCTCACCCGCCAGAGCCAAGATTCGATCACCTTCGATTACCTGCCTGCCGAGCCGAGCACCGAGCCATCGGTTCGCGACCGATCGGTCTCGTGGTCACTACTGAGAACAGACGAGTACCCGCGAACAGCCACCGGCGGCGCCGTCCCGCCCTTCTTCGCCGGACTACTCCCCGAGGGTGTCCGACTCGGTGTCGTGACCTCTTCGACAAAGACATCGGCTGACGACCACCTCACCCTGCTACTCGCTGTCGGCGCCGACACGATAGGAAACGTGCGAGTCGTCCCTGCCGGCACTCCGCCCCCATCACGACTTCCCATGTTTCAACCCGGCCGCGACAACGACTTCCGTGCCGTGTACGCCAAACTAACCGGCTCCGTCGACGCAGATCCCGTCGGCTTGGCTGGAGTTCAACCCAAAGTGAGCGCCCTGACGTGGTCTACGACGACGCGCACCAGCGCGGGACCCGCGATCCTCAAGCTCGGCCCAGCCCAGTTCCCTCGACTCGTCGAGAACGAGCACTTCTTCATGAGAATGGCTGCCGCCTGCGGTCTCCGAGTTCCTAGAACCTCGCTAATCCACGACGCCAACGGGCACAGCGCACTATTGGTCACGCGGTTCGACCGCGATCGAGAAACCCGGATCGCGCAGGAAGACGCCTGTCAGGTCGATGGCATCTATCCAGCATCGAAGTACCGCATCAAAACCGAGACCGCCATCAACACCCTCGCCGACGCATGTGCGCGCGGTGGCGGATCGAAGGCGGCAGCAGTTCTAGAGCTGCTGAAAACCGTTGTGTTCTCCTGGCTTATCGGTAACGGCGATCTCCATGGCAAGAATCTATCGATCTACAACCCCACCGGTATCTGGCAGCCGACGCCGGCCTATGACCTCCTCACCACCCAGCCCTATGCCGGCTGGAAAGACCCCATGGCACTGAACCTCTTCGGCCGAGCCAACAAGCTCGACCGCCCCCATTTCCTCTACGCCGCGGAACAACTCGGCCTCCGAAGCCGTGCGCCGTCGAAAATGATCGACTCGGTTGTTCATGCCGCCGGTGAGTGGCCAGACCGGTGCGCAGAAATCGGCTTCGACACGCGGCAGACGCAATTGCTTGCCGACATGCTGCGCGCGCGCATCGAAACCCTAAAGTAGCGGGCGATTGCGCAGTGTGGGGGCGAGGGGTTCGAGCCATGCACGAGCGCGGTGGACGAATGGGCTCAGTCGGTCAGTGCCTTCTTGGGCACGCCTCGTGATGCGGCGATCCCGAGGAGCATGGCGGCGGCAGCGGCGAGCACGGCGATGAGTGCGCCCTGCGACGGTGATGCGGCGTCGCGGGCGCCCGTGGCTGCAAGCGCGGTGAGTGCGGCGAGTCCGATGGCGTTGCCGAGGCTGAGGGTGGTGGATGCGAGGCCGTTCGCGACGCCTTGTTGGGTGTGATGCACGCCCGTCGCGGCGGCAACCCACATCGACGTCCAAACGATGCCTTGCCCGAACCCGGAGATGAGCAGACCGGGAACGGCCATCCAGATGCCGCTGTCGGATTGGAAGGCGATCGCGAGCAGTGCGGTCCCGGGGATGCCGACGCCGAATCCGAGCAGAACTGTGCGTCGTGCGCCGATGCGGTTGACGACGCGTTCGCCGGCCTGTGTACCGGACGCGATCGCGATCGAGGGGATGAGGAAGATCAAGCCGGTCTGCAACGCCGAGAGGCCGCGGATCTGTTGGAACAGCTCGGTCAGGAAGTAGGGCAACGCCCCGAACGTGCCCATGAACACGAAGGTGATCGCGGCCGCGGATAGCAGACTGCGGTTGCGCACGAGATCGGGCGCAATCAGCGGATCCGCGCTGCGCCGTTCGATGTTCGTGAACGCGATCGCGGCGCCAACAGCCAGCAGCATCGCACCCCACACGTTGATCGACGTCCATCCGCTGATGGGTCCTTCGACGATCGCGAAGACCAAGGCCAAGGCTGCCAGGGTCCCTGCGACTGCGCCGAAGACGTCGAATAGGTGTGCCCCATGGCGCAACTCGTCGCGGGGGATGAAGCGCAGCGCGCCGACGATGACGATGGCGGCGAGGGGCACGTTGACGAAGAACACCGCCGGCCAGCCGAAGGCTTGGGTGAGGATCCCGCCGAGTAGTGCGCCGAGAGTTAGTCCGCTGGCTCCGGCGCCGCCCCAGACTGCGAGGGCTCGGTTCCGCGCGGGACCTTCGGCGAACAGACTCCCAATCAGGGCGAGCGTCGATGGCAGCAGCAGCGCTCCACCGATGCCCTGCACGGCACGCGCGGCCACGATGGCCGGTGCGTTCGGGGCGAGGCCACCGGCTAGTGAACCGATCGCATAGAGCGCCAGCGCGGCGATGAACACGCGTCTCCTGCCCAGTAGGTCAGCGGCGCGGCCTCCCAACAGGAGGAAGCCGCCGGAGAACACGGCGTAGGCGCCGACCACCCACTGCAACGACTGAGGGCTGAAGTCGAGGCGGGCTCCGATCTCGGGCAGTGCGACGAAGACGATGTTGATGTCTAGGGAGAAGATCAGCTGCGCCATCGCCAGCAGGGCCAGAGCGACGCCCAGCCTGGGAGCCGGTGACCCCGAGCTTCGTGCGGGATCGTCTTGGGTGGTCTCGGTCATCATCGTTCCAATCCTCGTTATTACGCGTATTAACGTACAGTTGGACCATAGACTGATAGTACGTACATGTGCAAACGGTCGGATATGGTTGATACGTGATCTCGCAGCACCCGCGCACCGCCGACCTCGAGCTCGTCAATGTGCTGGCGGCTCTTGGTAATCCGCTGCGGTTGCAGATCGTTCGGGCGTTGGCCGACGGCGGGGAACGCAACTGTGGATCGATCATCGATGGAGTACCGCCGTCGACGATGACCCGGCACTGGAAGGTGCTCCGCGACGCTGGGGTCATCTGGCAGAAGCCGGCTGGCCGTGAGAATCTGCTGTCGCTGCGCACGGACGATCTCGCGCAGCGCTTCCCCGGCCTCCTCGACTCCGTCCTCGGTGGAAGCGCGACCGACTCAAACGACTGAGTCGGCCACCACGAACTCCACCGCCCGCTCGACGCCTGCCGACGGCGAAGCCAGCCCCAACCGCCCCGCGGGCGTGCTGGCCACGGTCGCGCCACCCACCACGCCCTCGGGCGCCACCACCACGCCTTCGACTGTCGAGGCCATCGACGCCCCGACATCCGTCATGTACAACAGCGTCTGCGCCAGACCCGTCCGCCCGACGTAGTCCGCATTCGCCGAGTACTTGCACTCGATGATGAACGCCGCCTCCCCGGGCAGGATCAACATGAGATCCGGTGCCAGCGGCCGAGTCTGGGCCCGCAACGCCGTGGTCAACGACCGGTACAACGACGACGCCCCGTAGCGTTGCCAGCTCCCGCCTGCCTCCATCCACAGATGCCAGACCCGCCCGCCGAACGAGACGTGGAACTGCTCACGGCCGGTGACGAAGCTCAACGGCGACGTACTGACGATGGACGCGCCCGCCGACTGCAATGCCAACAGCAGCTCGCCAAGCACGCCCAGTTGGAACAGCGTCGGCCGCAGCTCCGGCACCGGCAAGAGCAGCTCGGCCGCCAGTTCGGGCATGGAGGCCGCCCGGATTCGGCGGGCCACCTCCACCAACCGCCGCCAGACCGCACCCTCCCGCTCGACCGCGGCGAGCTCGGACGGCCGGGGCTCATCGGCACCAGGCGAGACCAGCCCGACGTCGAACACCGCTGAGAGCGAATCCAGCTGACCTGAAACACCAGAAGCCACGCCGTCATCAATTGTTGACGCCCGCCGGGAGAGTCTCAATACCTCTCCGCCCACCCACGCCAGCACCGACGACAGCAGCTCGTGGGCGACGCGGTCGCGGTGCCGGTTCACGAACGCCGACGGCGGCCAGCCGTACCGTCGCCGGGTGTCGACCCATGACGTCGCACCACTCGGCGCGTCGGCAACGGCCTGCCGGCGACGGGACTGCGCGGGCAGCAGATCACTCCACTGCCGGACCGATCCCGGCAGCCGCGAGATCAACGGCACCAAGTCGAGGAAGAGCATCAGGTCCGCCCGCAGCGCGGTGTCCTCTGGGCGCCAGGAACGCGGAAGTTCTTCGGCGGCAAGCTGATTGAGCACCTTCACCAGCTGACCGCGGCCCACCCACGCTCGCAGGACGTGGTCCAGACCCGCCTCCGGAACCGGCAGCATGACGTCGGGCTCACTCCCGACCGTCAGGACAATACGCGGCTCATCTCGACGATCCACTCCCACTCGGACTGCCCGAGGGCGTGGTGCTCCTCGACGATCGCCCGGCCCAGCGACGGCAGCTCGTCCTCCATCTCCCGCAGCCACGTCCCGACGTTCACCAGGTACGCCTCGGCCAGCAGCTCGCGGTCGACCTGACCGATGCCCGTCAACGTCTCGGCGTCCGTCCCCACGCCTGCCGCGATGTAGTCGGCCATCCGCAGGAACAGCGCAGGCCCGAGCGTCGTCATCGAATTCATCAGGTGCGCAGAGTAAATCGCCACGATCGCGTCGAGCAACGGCTCCGGCAGCCCGCTGTCCTGCCCCAGCAGCGCAATCCGGAACTTGTCCGCATCCGCGGCCGGAATCGGCACCCGCAGGAACCGGCGGCCCAAAGCGTGGCCGAACCGGAACACCCGCTGCGCGTCCAGCGCGTTGTACGTGCCCAGCAGCCGCCACTCGGTACCGGCGAGGTACCGGACCGGACCGGCGCCCGTCATGGGGTTCGTCAGCAGCGACGCGTTCTCCACCGAGCACGTCGCCGTACCCGACCAGCCCAACTCGACCTGCGGAGAGCCGATCGACGGTGACACCGCACCCAGCGTCACGTCCTGCCCGCTGAGCCAGGTCAGCAGGCCGCCGAAGATGCGGTCCATGTCGGCCCGGTTGACCTCGTCGATGATCAGCCACCGACCGCCCGCGACCGCGCTCAATACCCGGCCCGGCCGGAACCGCAGCTCGCCGCCGTCGATGGTCTGCCCGCCGACCAGATCAGTCGCCGACCAATTCTCCTCCGCCGCAGACCATTCCACGCCGGTTGGTCCAGCCTGGAAACCGAACGACTTCGGATCGGCGACGATGCGATCCACCACCTGCCGCAGCAACGTGGTCTTGCCGCTGCCCGGCGGGCCGACCAGGATCACCGCGGGCGCCGACAGAATCGCCAGTCGGACCATCCGCTCGATCCGCGGGTCGATCTCGATCGGCACGCTGATCACCGAAGGGACCTGTCCACCAACGGAACTGGCGGCAGATCCGCCTGCGACGGTGCCCAGCACCGGATGGTGTTCCGGGGTCAGTTCGGGGAAGATCGACTGCAGTCGCCCGACGGTCGCGTCACTCATCGAAGATCACCAACCGGACCGGCGTGTCCTCCCGAAGGAACAGTGCCGCCTTCAACGACGGCAACCGGCCACGCTTGCGCATCGCATTCAGCATGTGCTCGGGCGTCACGTCACCCAGCACGCTGATCACGGCATACACGGGGTTGGACTTGGCCATCTCGTCGCAGCGGTTGCCGATCTGCTTCTGCTCGGTCACCAGCTTGCCGATGACCGGGCCGCCCTTCTGGCCGTCACCGACACCCAGCTCATCGGCGAAGAACCGGTACAGCGGATCCCACTTCGAGGCATCGTTGCGGCTGGCCCCGATGCCGTGCTTCACCGCGTCGATGATGCCGTCGCGCAGGCGTTGCGGATCGTCGAGGTCGCCGAACAATCCGGTCATGCACCAACGCTATCCGGGTAGGCCGACAGCGCGCCGAAGTCGCAGGTTCGTGGCGCTGATCTGGCCATCAATCCCTCCGTCTCGTCGCTGTGCTGACAGTAACCCGGCTGGTCGGGAGGGAATACGATGCCCTCGTGCGTGTCGCGATTCGCCTTGGAGGATTCTTGTCCTCGTGCTCGTAGCGGCCATACTGCCACGCTAATTTCGCTGTCGAGGGTGATGTCGGGGTTACGACCGGTGTGAGTTCGTGCACGATGGTTGCCATGTCGACGGACAAAGAGCGCATGCTGAGCGGGGAACTCTATCGCGACGACGATCCGGAACTGGTCGGGGAACGTCGCTTCTGTGGAGAGATGCTGGACCGCTTCAACGCCACCCGATCGGGCGAGAACGCGGAACGCCGCGAGATTCTCGAGCGGCTGCTCGGAGCCATTGGCGAGGGATCGTGGATCATGCCGAGGTTCCAATGCGACTACGGTCACTTGATTCGGTTGGGCCGTAACAGTTTTCTCAATTATGACGCGATCGTGATGGATTGCGCCCCGGTCGTGATCGGCGATGACGTATCCATCGGTCCGCGCGCACAATTGCTGACCGCCCTGCATCCGATGGACGACGCTGAGCTGCGTCGGCAGAGGTGGGAGACCGCGGCTCCAATCACCATTGGTGACAACGTATGGCTGGGCGGTGGTGTCATCGTCTGCCCCGGCGTCACGATCGGTGCGAACTCGGTAGTGGGTGCTGGCAGTGTCGTGACGAAGGACGTGCCGTCGCAGGTCTTCGCCGCAGGAAACCCGTGTCGGGTCATCCGTCGCCTCGAGAACTCCTAACAGGCCAGGCGGCTCACTTTGCGGTGAAGCCGCCGTCGAGCACGAGGCAACTCCCCGTCGCAAATGAACTGTCGTCGGAGGCGAGGAATAGCGCCCCCTTGGCGATTTCCCGCGGGTCGGCGACCCGCCCCATGGGGGCCCACGAGGCCTGCTCGGCGGCAGTCTTGGCAGGGTCGAGACTGTTGTCCACCTCAGACTGCAACAGCGGAGTGCGGGTGATGCCCGGGCACAGCGCATTGACGCGAATGTCGTAGCGAATCAGATCGAGCGCAAGGGACTTGGTGAACATGATGACTGCGCCCTTGCTCGCGTTGTAAGCCGGTGATTCTGCCACCGCCACGATCCCCATCTCGGATCCAAGGGTGACGATCGTGCCCCCACCGGCACTCTTGAGGTGCGGAACCGCGTGCTTGATGACGGTGAACATGCCTTTGACGTTCGTCGTCAGGACCGCGTCCCATTCCGACTCGTCGAGCTTCTCGATGGGCATGACGCTCGTGATGCCCGCATTGCACACCACGGTGTCCAGGCCCCCAAACTCGTCGACCGCGGCCTGCACCATGCGTCCAGCGTCGGCCATGCTGCGCACATCTCCCGCGACCGCGCGCACCGTACCGTAGGCGGCGAGCTCCCTTTCCGCGCTGGCGAGCTTGTCGCCGTCGATGTCGCTGATGACGGTGCGGGCGCCGTTCTCGAGGAACAACCGGGCGACGGCGTATCCGATACCCGATGCACCCCCGGTAACCAAGGCCCTCTTTCCGTCCAGCTTCCGCACCGCGCCTCCTTGGGTTGTGGCCTGTCGGGTCGGTGCCTGCCGGCTACCGCTCCCCAGCCACCCGATTCGCTCTCTAGCGATCATCCCCGGTCGTTGACGTTTATGACCAGCGGCCGAGGTCTCTTCTCAGGCCAGGAAGCGGTCCAGGTATTCGATGCTGGCGCGTGACATCTCCGCGAGCATGTGCTTGTCACCCGCCGGGTCGTTGCGATAGGCGAGGTCGAGGCCCTTGTCGATCATGCCGCCGAACACCTGGGTGACGATCCCCAGCGGAACGTCCGGCGCGTCGGGTCTGGTAGCGGTGGCGGTGGCAGCCAGGTAGGCGGCGAGGGCGTCATCGTGCAGCCGGTTTGCCTGCAGCATGCGGCCGGAGAAGTCGGCGGAGAACCACAACGACCTGAAACCCGGGGAGGCGTTGAAGAAGTCGATCACGACGTCGAGGCCGGCTGCCACCCTGGTCCGCCAATCGGGGCCGGCCAGGCTGAAACCCACTGCGTCCCAGCGACCGTCGAGATCTACCAACCCGGTTACCATGATCTCTTCGAGCAGCGCCTGGCGGTCGTCGAAGAAGTTGTAGAGCCAACCGATGGACACCCCGGCTCGCGCGGCCACCGCGGTCGTGGTGACGGCCTCGGCCCCGCTTTCGTCGAGGAGCGCCGCAGTGGCGCGAAGGACCCGTTCCATCTTTTCCTGGCTGCGGGACTGGGTGGCTGAGCGCCGCGCGCCGACCTGGGACATCACCGGGACCATCAGGTCGGCGAGCCGGGCCGGTGTAACGAGGCCTTTACTGTTCGGCAGCGCTTGAGAAACCTGAGACTGATTCACTTTTGCTGTCAACGACGCCGCCTCATCGGCGAGGTTCCCAGCCTGTTTTCACAGCAATCACCTTACCCTGCACTGTTTCACGATCGGAGTACGTGCATGCCCAAGTACCACCTGCCGCCCACCGCCACCTCCGCCGAGGTCGCCGCGGCGATCCGCGCCGACGGCTTCGTCATCGTCGACAACGTTGTCTCCAACGAGGTGATGGACCGCGTCGCCGAAGAGCTCGAAGAGCACATCGACCTGACGCCCATGGGCACCAACGACTTCATAGGTCGAGTGACTCGGCGAACCGGCTCGCTGATCCCGCGCTCACCGGCCAGCCGCGAGCTCATCACCCATCCGCTGGTACTCGGCACCACCGCCGACCTGTTGTCGAAGGCGACGGTCTACCAGCTGCACCTCACCCAGGTGATCTCGGTCCTTCCCGGCGAGACCCATCAGCCCCTGCACCGCGACGAACTCGCCTGGGACTTCTTCCCCTTCCCGCTCGATTACGACGTGCAGTGCAACACCATGTGGGCGATGACCGATTTCACCGTCGAGAACGGTGCGACCCGCATCGTGCCGGGCAGTCACCTCATCGAGGGCAAGCAGACCTACGAGGACGACGATCCCAGGATCGTGCGCGCCGAAATGGAACGCGGCTCGATGTTCTTCTACTCAGGCAAGGTCTACCACGGCGCGGCGGCCAACCTGTCGAACAAAGTGCGCCAGGGGATCAACATCACCTACTGCGTGGGCTGGGTCCGCCAGGAAGAGAACCAGTACCTGTCGACGCCCATCGAGGTGGCGCGCACGCTCGACCCCGATCTGCTCAAGCTGATGGGGTACCAAATGGGCGGCCTGGCAATGGGTTACATCCGTGACTTCGAGGACCCCATGCGTGCCATCAACGACGACGCACCCAAGGAGCAGTACGACTTCGAGGCACTGACGAAGAATCCCAATCACGCCAACGCGGACTACATGGACACCTTCCACGAAGAAATGGTCAACGCCGAAACACCTGCCATTTCTGGTGGTGTCTCTTGATCACCCGCAACAACCCCGATGTCGGCTACCTGGATGAATCCACCTTCGCACTCCTGGGATTCAGTCAGGTCGTCCGCGCCGACAGCACCGTCTACTACTCCGGAATCGCTCCGTTCACCGGCGCGCCACCGGAATTCACGGTCATCGGCACCGGGTCGATGGAGGATCAGGTGCTCTTCTGCCTCGACGTCCTCGAGCGTTGCCTGGAGTCCGAGGGCCAGTCGCTGGAGAACATGGTCGCGGTCACGGTGTATGCCACCGACGTGCCAGCGTTGATGGCGACCGCCGAGCACTTCGCGAAGCGATTCGGCGGCGCACCGCCGTCCAGTACCTGGGTGGGAGTCACCGAGCTTGCACACCCCGATCAACTCGTCGAGATCACGGCGACCGCGGTGGACCTGACCGATGGAGGCTCGAAGTGACTGCAAATCCTCACGTAGCTGAAAGCGCCACGCCCCCAACGGTAGTCGGAGCGGAGGAACCAGGCCTGGCCAAGGGCGTCATCAAGCTGCCCGGCGTGTTGTTCGTGGCGATCGCGACGATGGCGCCGGGTGCCGGCGCGGCATACTCGATCAGCACCGGTGCGTTGTTCGGCGGCGGCGCGCTGGCGCTGTCGGTGATATTCGCGCTCGTCGGCAGCCTGCTGGTAGCCACGGCGATCGGCCAGCTGGCGAAGCACATGTCTTCCGCGGGCGGGCTGGCGTCCTACGTCGGTACGTCCATGCACAACGCCGCCGGCTTCGTCGTCGCGTGGGCCTATCCGTTCATGTACCTGTTCGCGCTGCCCTATCTGGCACTGGTGTTCGGCAACCTGTTGGCGACCACCGTGCTTCCCGACGGAGGTAGCGGATTCAACGTTCTCTGGACGGTGGGGGCGTTGGTCTGTCTGGCAGGCGCGTTCGCGACGAACTACTTCGGCGTCGAGATCGGTGTCCGATTCGGGCTCATCCTCGGCATCGTGGAGATCGGCGTGCTGCTGGTGATGTCGGTGTGGATGATCAGCGTTTCGGGCGACGCCAACAGCCTGTCGCTGTTCACTACCAGCCACGCCAACATCCCCGGGTTCGAGGGAATCAACGGTGTGATCGCGGCATCCGTGTACGGCTTCCTGGCCTTCATCGGCTTCGAGGCGGCAGCGCCACTCGCGGAGGAGACGAAGAACCCGCGGCGCAACGTGCCGCGGGCCGTGGTCTTGTCATGCCTGCTCATCGGCCTGTTCTACGTGCTCACCGCGTACTCCTCCACCGTCTACTTCGGTCCCGACAAGATGGCCGACTTCATGACCTACAACGGTGGCAACGCGTGGATCGGCCTGGCCAAGACGTTGTGGGGCAACGGGTGGATCGTGCTGGTCGTGGTGCTGATGATCTCGTCCTTCGCGTGCATGAACGCCGCGGCCCTCGCCGCGACGCGAAGCATGTGGGCGATGGGCCGAAGCGGCACGATCCCGTCGTTCTTCGGACGAGTTCATCCGCGCTGGCGCTCGCCGTCCAAGTCCATCATCGTCTTCTTCGTGCTGGGTACGATCCTCACGCTCGTCGGCGGATACGTCTGGGATCCGGTCACGGCCTATTCGGTGTTCGGCACGGCCCTGACGGTGTGCGTGCTCCCGATTTACTTCGTGACGGCGCTCGCGTGCCCCGTCTACTACCTGCGCTACCGACGCAGCGAGCTCAACGTGTTCCTGCACGTAATCGTGCCGGTGCTCGGGGCGATCCTGTTGGTTCCGGCGTTCCTCGCCGGAGCGGGCATTCCGATCGTCAGCTTCGCGACGCCACTCAGCTGGCCGCTGAGCCTGGCCGGCCCGGTCGTCGGCGCCTGGTATGTCATCGGGATCGGGATATCGATCTATCTGCTCATGCGGCGCAAGGCAAGTTTGCACAGGTTGTCGGAGTCCACCGTCGACATCGAGCCAGCCGCACCGGCGATGGCGGGGATCGGGTAGAGGGTCGCCCGGGAACTCACCCGGACGCCGAGCGATCCGTCGTTGCCTTTCGCAACGACGGATCGTGCCCGCATGCGATGGTCCACGCGCCGGCTCGCGGTGGCAGTAACGGCAAGTGCGCCAACCGAATCGTCAACACCCGCGCAAGCCGTTTCGGTTTCGTCGTCGACGCCTGGTGCTTGATCGCTACCGCCGCAGGGCTCCAGATCCGTACCTCGAAGGAGTTCCCATGGCCACCGTCCTACTCATCGGCGAAAGCTGGTTCACACAGTTGATGGAGGTGAAGGGATTCGATTCGTTCACCGTGAGCGGCTATGAGGTCGGCACGCAGTGGATCGAGCCAGCCCTCACCGGGGGCGGCCACGACTTCCGGCACCTACCGTCACACCTGGTCGATAGTGCATGCATGGCCTGACCTCTCCGACGTCGACGTCGTACTGATCAGCGACTGCGGCGCAAACACCTTCCTGCTTGGCACGGCCACGTTCACCGGCGGGGAACCGGTGTCCAACAAGCTCGCCGAACTCGCCGAATTCGTCCGAGGCGGTGGCGGTCTCGGCATGATCGGCGGGTATCTGTCGTTCAGCGGAATCGATGCCAAGGCACAGTTCGCGGGCACGCCGCTGGCCGAGGTCCTCCCCGTCGTGATCGCAGGCACCGACGACCGGGTCGAACTGCCCCAGGGTGTGGACCCGGTCGCGACACAGGGGAGCCACGTGGCGTTGGGTGGCGCAACGTGTTTCGGGCCGTTGCTTGGCTATAACCAGGTGCAGGCACGCCCCGAGGCGAACGTTCTCGCGGTGTGCGGTGATGACCCGTTGGTCGCCATCTGGGAGGTCGGGACGGGACGCGCGTTCGTCTACACCAGCGATTGCGGCCCGCATTGGGCATCGCGCAGTTACGCGGATTCGCCCGACTATGCGCGCCTGTGGCAAGGCCTCGTAGGCTGGGCCGCCGACGGCGTGAAATGAACCCAGATTCTGGCTCTTGGCCATCGCGGACCGGGGCCGCCGTCGTCCTACATCCGGAGGCTGTGTCGCAGCGCTGAATGGCCGCCAATCCGACGAAGACTTCTTGACGTCGAAGTAATTAGCGTTCGGCGTATGCCGTCAGCTCGTCGATGAACCCCGGCGGGAACCGCAGCGAGCCCTTGCGGGTGCGCCGCAGGAACCCGGTGGCCGCCCGCGCCGACAGTGGCACCCCCGGGTAGTCGAGGAAGTCGACCAGCGACGCCCTCGGCTGCCACACCGGCCACGGCCCGACGTCGGCGGCATGCACCACGCCGTCCAGGTCCGCCCACGCCGCCCGCCGCGGCCACTTCGCGCCGGTCCAGACCACGTCCGAAGCGCCGTCATAGCGACCGGGGGAGGCCAACCGCTCGCCGATCCACGTCGCCACCGGCACGCTCACCGAGTTGCCCACCATCCGCCAGCGCTCGCCGCGCTTGGCCACCTCTTCGGCGGGCGCGGTCCAGTCGGCGGGAAAACCCTGCAGCCGCTCGGTATCTCGCAGATCCGGAGTCACGTACGCGCCCGACGGCAGGCGGATGGCCGGGGGAGAGGCCACCCCGACGGCCGAGCCGCACTTGATCGGCGGCACCCCGTCGACGGCCCAGCCGAATGCCCGCATGCCCTCGGTCCAGTAGAACCCGCACGCCACATCGGGATAGTCCGCCACCACCAATGGCCGCACGACCTCGTCGGACAGCAGCACGTCGCGCGGATCACCGACCCGACTGGCCACCAGGTACCACCGGTTGCGCCGCTGCGGCAGCCCGAACGCGTTGCTGTCCACCACGCGGTACGCCCAGCGATAGCCCAGCTCGGTCAACGCGGTCGTGATCAGCTTCAGCGCCGCGCCCTGGCCGAGCGACATCAGGAACGGCACGTTCTCCAGCACCAGCCACGGCACGTTCGCGCCCTCGAGCAGCCGCAGCACCTCACCGATGAGACTGCTTCTGGCGCCGTCGATTCCGACCTTGCGGCCCACGCTGCTCAGGTCCTGGCACGGGAAGCCGGCCACCACCACGTCGGTGCGGGCAGGCAGCGACACCAGGTCGCGGACGTCGCCCTCGATCTTGGTGTCGGGGAACCGGCGCCGCAGCACGTGCATCGCGGGCGCGGAGTTCTCGACGAGCAGCTGGGTGTGGTGCCCGCTGGCGGTCATGCCGAGCTCGAGCCCACCGATGCCGGCGAACAGGCCCGCGACCCGCATCGAGCGGCGCTTCATCGCAGCCACTCCAGGGCCACCGCGTAGCTGAGCCGCGACGGCACCGCGTTGCCGATCATCCTGGCCATCGCCGTGCGGTGGCGCACCGCGTCGAACGAGAACCAGTCCGGAATGTATTGCAGCCGTGCGGCTTCGTGCGCGGTGATGGTGCGCCGCCGGCTCGGGTGCACGTAGCGGCCCATGCACATGCTGTAGAAGCCGGTGGTGATGGTCTGCGACGGGCGGTCCCACGCCAGCCGGCCGTAGATCGCTTTGTAGCTGTGCCCGCCGTTGGCGTGGCAGGCCGGGCGCTCGCTGTCGGGCAGGTCGAATTCGCCTGTCTCGAAGAGATAGTCGATGCGCTGGCGCGTGGCGGGTGCCGACCGCGCGACGGCGTCGACAAGACCCTCGTCGCGCCGCGCGTCGGACATCCGCTCCAAATCCTGGAACGCCCACGCCACGTTGCGCGGATCGCGCCGGTGCCGCACGACCACCTCGGCAGGCGTGGTGGTGTGCGTCAGGCTGGCCATCAACGCGAGCCGACGCCGACGCTGCGGCACGCCGATCTCGTTGAGGTTCACCACGTCCATCGACACGTGATACCCGAGCTCACCCAGCGCATCGGCGGTGCGCTGCACGACCGAGCGCTTGTCGTTCAGCGCTCCCGGCACGTTCTCGATCAGGATGTGTTGCGGCTGAAGCACTTCCGCGGCGCGGACCATGGTGCGGTAGAGCTCGTTCTTGTCGTCGGAGTGCCGCGTGCGGTTATTGAAGTCGCTGTGGCCCTGGCATGGCGGGCCCCCCACCAGCACGTCGATGTCGCCGTGGTGCTTGGACAGCATCCGTTCTGCGGAGGTGAGCCGCGCACCGACCTTGCCGGGCAGCACCGCGGTGACGTCCTTGCACACCGCGGCGGCGGTGGGAAAGTTGGCGGCATAGGTGTCGGTCGCGACCTGGTCGACGTCGACCGCGAGCACCGGCTCGAACGACCGGTTCAATGCGCGGGCCGCCTCGGCCAACCCGATCGACAAACCACCGCACCCGGAGAACAGGTCGACCACCCGCAGCGAGGACCGCGACGCGCCACACGGCGGCGCGACCGTGCTCTGCAGCCAGGCGCGTTCGGCTTCGTCGGCCGACGTGGGCCGCGCGTCCCCACCGGTGTACCCGGCCATCACGCTGGCGGCCTTGCGACCGTCGCGCCGCGTGACGACGCGCTCGTAGGTGCCGTTGCGGGTGCGGAAGCGCTCGAACCCGGCGTCGACGCTGGGCCGCCGCTCGACGGTGCGCTGGGATGGCTCACTCATCAACGGCACGCGACCAGCAAGGAGTCGGTTGCTCGGCGGCCGCGGCGGATCACAGGGCAATGGTATTCAGCGGTTCCGACATGTCCGGGCACCTGCGGCGGCGCGCCGCACATAGCCTGAACTCGCACATAACCTGAATCATGGCCGAATCTTGGGCATCATCGCCGGAGGCACGGGCCCGCATGCAGTCCAACCGCAGCAGGGACACCAAGCCCGAGCTGGCGCTGCGCTCGGCCGTGCACGCGCGGGGACTTCGCTACCGCGTCTCGGCCAAACCGCTGACCGGGTTGCGGCGCACAGCCGACCTCGTCTTCCCGAGCGCCAAGGTGGCGGTGTTCCTCGACGGCTGCTTCTGGCACGGCTGCCCCGAGCACCACACCGTCGCCGCGGCCAACGCCACGTTCTGGGCCGACAAGGTCGCCGGCAACCGGGCCCGCGACCGTGACACCGACAGCAGGCTCGCCGACGCCGGGTGGGTGAGCGTGCGGGTGTGGGAGCACGAGGATCCGGCCGAGGCGGCGCGACGCGTCGAAGACGTGGTGCGCACTAGACGCGCCTAGGCGCCACCGGCCACCGTGTGGCAGGCAAACACGGCGAAACAAGACGATTACGAATCTCCCACAGACCCCCTGCCCGACGTGTCGTCGTCAGCCGTCTCGCCTACGATGAGACACCGGTCGGTTCTGGCCACACATCGAACAGGTCTGGAGTGTTTTGACGTTGACTCGTCGTGTCCGCGGTGCCTGGTTGGCTACAGCCCTCGCCGCTCTGGCCGTGCTCGGGGGAGTCCTCGTGACCGATACCCCGCAGTGCCCTGGCAGCAAATGTCAGGTGGTAGCCGCCGCGCCACACGGCGTGGACGATTCGCCGCCGGTCGTGCCGACGTCGGAGCCCGCGGTGCTGTCGGTCATGCCGAACCCGGGAACCGATGAGATCAACCCCGCAGGCCCCGTCATGGTCACCGCCACCAGCGGCACCATCACCGACGTCACGATGGTCAACGACAGCGGCAAGGTGATCCCCGGCGTCCTCACGCCGGACGGGACGGTGTGGAAGCCGACCAACCAGCTCGGCTACGGTCGCACCTACTCGATGACGGTGCTCGCCCGCGGTGCGCAGGGCATGCCGTCACGCCAGACGTCCAGCTTCACCACGGTGTCGCCGAGTGACCAGACCGAGGTCTACCTGAACCGGGCCGGTGGGGATCTGCTCGAAGACGGCGGGACCTACGGCATCGGCACCGTCGTCGTCGCGCACTTCGATCAGTCCATCGACAACAAGGCCAACGCCGAGCGGCACATGAACGTCACCACCAACCCGCCGGTGAAGGGGTCGTGGTACTGGACCGACGACCAGACCGCGCACTGGCGACCGGCCAAGTACTACGCACCCGGCACGACGGTCACCGTCAACGCCAACATCTACGGCACGACGCTCGGGGACGGTCTGTACGGCGCCGAGGACGAGAAGGTGTCGTTCAAGATCGGCGACGCCCACGTCTCGATCGCCGACGACAACACTCATCAGGTCAGCGTCTTCGACAACGGCAAGCTGGTCCGCACCATGCCGACGTCGATGGGGATGGGCGGCACGCAGACCATCGCAGGCACCACGCTGTCGTTCTTCACACCGCCCGGCGTGTACACCGTCCTGGACAAGGCCAACCCCGTGGTCATGGACTCGTCGACGTTCGGGTTGCCCATCGACTCCCGCCTCGGCTACAAGGAGTCCATCTCCTATGCCACCCGGATCAGCATCGACGGCATCTATCTGCACCAGCTGAATTCCACGGTGTGGGCGCAGGGCAACACCGACACGTCGCACGGCTGCCTGAACCTCAACGGGGACAACGCCGCGTGGTTCTTCAACTTCTCCGTGCCTGGCGACGTCGTCGAGGTGAAGAACACCGGCGGCGAGCCGCTGAAGCTGTGGCAGAACGGCGACTGGAGCGTGCCGTGGGAGCAGTGGCAGGCGGGCAGCAAGCTCACCTGAGGGCGGGCGACTAGCACCGAAACGAACGTTTTGCAGGAGAAGTTCGAGTGGGGACCTGCAAAAGGTGCGTTTCGGTGACGGCGTCGCGACCGCCCTACTTCAGCCGCACCATCCGCGTCGTCGAACTCTCGTCCAGCTCCACGACGTCCGACCGTGACCGCAGGAAATCGCTGAAAGACCGGAAACCCAAGGACTTTTCGCTGAACGATGGATCCATCCGCTTCATCTGCGCCTTGACCGCCGAGTTGTGCAGCCAGTCGGCGTCGTCCTTCTCCAAGCCGATCTGCAGGGCCCGCTGAAGCAGCGCGGTCGCCGCGGTCTGCGGGTCCGGCGGTTCCGGCTCCTCGTTGTCGGCAGGACGGGCGGCACGTCTGCGCCGCTTCGGCGGCGCGGTCTCGGTCTCCGCCTCGGGCTCCACTTCGGCCTCGACGGGCGTGGGATCGGGTTCGAACACCGGGACGCCGGGCAGTGAGTCGTAGATGACGAAGTCGTCGCACGCCGCGGCCAGCGATCGGCTCGACGAGCCGGCCACCCCGATGCCCACCACGTACCGGCCGAGCCGTTTGCAGCGCTGCGCCAACGCGATGTAGTCGGAGTCGCCAGCGACGATCACCACGTGCGTCAGGTCGGGCAGCCGGAACATGTCCTCGACGGTGTCGACCGCGAGCCGGATGTCGGCGCCGTTCTTGCCGTACGCCGCGGCAGGGAACAGCTGCACCAGATCGACGGCGCGCCCCACCAACTGCCCGCGGTAGGAGGCATTCAAGTCGGCCGACCAGTCCGCGTAGGCGCGGGTCAGCACCAACGTGCCGAACGACGACGCGAAGTCGATGATCGCGCCGACGTCGACCGTCGCCCGCTCCAGCCGATCCGGGTGCTGGTCCAGCCCCTTGGCCTTGTCGCGCTGAAACGAATTGCGGCCGTTCACTTGGTCGTACCGCGAGATGACGATGTTGTCGAAGTCGAGGTAGACCGCGACACGGGTGGTGGTACCTGGCTCGGTCATGGCTTCAGTCTTGTCCCTCGACGCATCAACTCGACGCCTGACGGGTGCGGGCGCGTCTCACCGCTTCCTCGACCAACCGCTCCGCGATGAGGTTCAGCTTGACGTTCTCGGCCTGACTCATCTTGGCGAGCCGCTCGAACGCCTCCTCCGCGCTGCCACCGGAGCGGCTGCGGACGATGCCGATCGCCTGGTCGATGACCGCGCGGGATGTCAGGGCGCGCTGCAGTCGGTCGGTGCGTTCCTGGGCCGACGCCAGCAGCTGCGCGTTGTACACCGACACCGCGGCCGCACCGGCGAACTGCGCACCCAATTGCACGGCGTGCTCGGCGAACGCGTCGCGCCGGTAGGCATAGGCATTGATCGCCCCGATCACCGCGTCCGCGATCGTCAGCGGCAGCGCCAGCACCGAGTGCACTCCCATGCGGGCGACGTGCCCGCCGAAGCGCGGCCACCGATCGTCGCCCCCGATCGACCCGCTGACCGTCGGACGGCGCGACCGTATGCACGTCACACACGGCCCCTCGTTGAGCACGTCGTACTGCAGGGCGTCGATGTCGCGAACGAACTGCGGGGTGGCCGCCCAGGCCTCCATGCGCGGCCCGCAGGAATCGGCGGCGATCAGCGTGACGCCTGCACCGTCGACTCCGGGGATGGCTTGCACCGCGAACTCGGCGACGTCGTTGAGCAGATCGGGCACACCCTGTCGGCCTGCGACGATCTTGGCCAAACCACTCAGGCCGAGATACAGATCGACCTCGTCGGATTCGAGTCGAGCCGGTGACAGATCCGCCCCCGGTGGCCCGTCCCGACCGGGCTGGGCGTCGTAGTCGGCCATACCCCTCCTCCTCGAGGCGTGGCACGAGCGCACCCCCCGATCAACGGCTCAACTTACTCGCCGAGAACCAGGAAGCGCGCGCAGACGAGAACCGTTAGGTGACGAGCGACATGGCGTGCGCGCGCCGCAGCTTGCCCGAGGGGGTCTTGGGAATCATGCCCGGCTCGAGGACGACGACGTTGCGCGGCCGGACGTCCACTTCGGCGACCACTTCGTGCGCCACCTGACGCTCGATGCGGCGCACCGCGGCGGGATCGTCGTACTCCTTGGACTCGACGGCGACGGCGAAGCTCTCCCGCGTCTGGCCGGCATTGAGTCGTACCGCGACCGCGCAGCCCTGCCGGACGCCGGGAACCCGGGCGGCAGCACGTTCGATGTCGGTCGGGTAGACGTTGCGTCCGGCCATGATGATGACGTCCTTGACCCGCCCGCACACGATGACGTCGTCGGTCTCGGTCAGGTAGCCAAGGTCGCCGGTGTCATACCAGCCGTCCTGGTCCTGCGCGCCGATGAAACCGGCCGCCGTGGTGTAGCCGACGGTGACCGGCTCGCCGCGGACCTGGAGCACGCCGACCGAGCGGTGGCCCAGAATGCTGCCGTCATCGCCAACGACGCGGATCTCGAGGCCCTTGAGGACACGGCCCAGCGACACCAGTCGACGGGTGTTGCCCCGTGATGCAGGGACGGCACGGTGCAGGACCGACAAGAGGTCGGCGTCGACCTCGTCGATGACCATGCCGGCGCCGGACTCCGAGAACGACACCGCGACGGTGGTCTCGGCCATGCCGTAGGCGGGAAGGATCGCCTCGGGGCGCAGGCCGAACGGCGCGCCCGCCTCGATGAGGTCCTCGACGTCGGCCGGCTCGACCTGCTCGGCGCCCGACAACGCCCATCGCAGCGAAGAAAGGTCGAACTGGCCGGGGGTGGCCTGCCTGCGCAGTCGCTTGGCGAAGAGCGTGTAGGCGAAGTTGGGCGCGGCCGTCATGGTGCCCTTGTACTTGTCAATGAGCTTGGCCCACAACAACGTATCGCGCAGGAAGTCCATCGGCGTGACCTTGACCAGCTCCGCGCCGAAGTACATCGGCACGGTCAAGAAGCCCGTCATGCCCATGTCGTGGAAGCAGGGCAGCCAGCTGACGATGACGTCGGTCTCGTGGTCGAACTCCGCCCCGACGAACATCGCCTCGGCGTTGGACACCACGTTGCGATGGCTGATCTGCACGGCCTTGGGCGATCCCGTTGAGCCGGACGTCAGCTGCAGCAGGGCAATGTCATCGTCGTCGGTTTCGACGGGTTCCGCCGGGTCGCTCTGCAACAGCTTCTCGATCGTCACCACGTTCAGGCCGAGCGCGGTCAGCAGTGGCTCGGCGGGCATGAACGGATCGGAGATGACGACTGCCGTGGCACCGATCATCTCGATGACCGCGGTGGTCTCTTCGGCCCACCGCCGCAGGTCGGTGCGCGGGGTCGGTTGATGCAGCATGGTCAGGCAGGCGCCGCGCATCCAGATGCCCTGGGCGGCTGGGGCGATTTCGACGGGCGCACCGGCCAGCACGGCGACGGCGTCACCGTGCTTCACACCGGCTGCGGCGAGACCGCCTGCGATCCGGCTGGCGCGCTCGTGGACCTCGGCCCAGCTGTGTCGCACCGGGGCGTCCGGCTCACCGGTGACCATGCCCTTCGTACTGGTTTTGGCGTTGCTAAACATCGTGTCGGTGAATCGACTCACGACAATCCCCCTGACGGCGCCGCGGGCGCGGCATGTATCGGACTGTTGCATTGATCAGGCGCGTTCGATGTGCGGCGCGCTCGCGCGAGCAATGTAGTAATCAACTCGAGATCGTTTTGGTTACCTTGCGCCACATATCGAATCCAAGGACGCGGCGTGCGACGACCGTTGCCGGTCAGGCTTACCGCTGGATTCTCAGCCAAGGGACTCCGTCATTCCGAGGGCACAACCGTTCATCGAAGGGTCGGCCTACGTCGGGGTGCAGAGCGGGCGCTCTCAACGGGGACATCGATGTCGCCGTCGTGACGGGTCCGAGTGGCTGGGGGATCAACCGGCTATGACCGTACCGTGCCAAAGCGCCCATACGCAGCAGTTGTGCGCGAAAAACGGCTGTTAGATGGCCTTCTTAGCGCTCTTAGCTGGGGAGCGACTGCAGAATCTGCGGGGTCGGAACGTCGACGATATCGTCGAATTCGGGGTGTTTCTTGAGGTAGCCGGCCACCATCGGGCAAACAGCGACGATGCGCAAGCCGTCGGCGCGCGTCGCCGCCAATGCCTCGGCAATCAGCACGGTTCCCAGCCCGCGTCCGCCGAACGCGTCGTCGATCTCGGTGTGATAGAAAACCCGCTGCCCGTCGCGTTCGGCAAAAGCCTCCAGCCCCACCGACTTTCCCTCCACGCTGATGGTGAACTCGTCGGTCTTCTTCTCGACGGTCACGGGGGCGCCGGTCTTGTCGGTCAGCGGCATGGACGTTCCTCTCATTGCATACGATCGACGTGCATACGATCGACGTATTCGACACTACCTGCCGAGGCGGGACCGATCCGAAGGCGTGCGATGGACATCGAGCACATCCACATCGACAACCAGTCGCGGGCGGCCTATCAGGCATTGGTCGGTGTCTCGACTGCGGTGGCCAGGACAGCCAGGGAAGCGGGCCTGACCCGTTGTCTGGTCGAACTGATCAACGTGCGGGTGTCGCAGCTCAACGGATGCCCCTCCTGCCTGGACGTGCACAATCGCCGTGCGCTGGCCGCCGGGGTCACCGACAAACAGCTCGCGACGCTGTCGGTGTGGCGGGACACCGAGCTGTTCGACGAGAGCGAACAGGCCGCGCTGCGGCTCGCCGAGATCACCACCACGCTGCCCGACCATGACACGATGGAACGCGAATATGCCCGCGCCAGAAAGGCGTTCACCGACGACGAGCTATCGGCCGTGATTTGGGTGGCGACCGCCATCAACGCGTTCAATCGGGTGTCGATCCTGAGTAGGCATTCGGTCACGCCGTAGTAGACCCAAATTCGCTGCACGGCGGGCACTTCGGCACACGGTCAGGCGCTCGGCGCAGCCTTTACGATGAAGTGCTGGCCACCTTGGAGAACTCCCAAGCTGACTACCGGGCGGTGTTGGTCGCAGTCAAGGACCTGATCATCGGCCGGTGACGGGGGCCATTGGGCGGCTCGAAAACCTGCTGGCCCGCGCCGGACGCGGGGTGGGTCGCCGGCGCGGGCCAGTCTGGGTATCCGATTCTTCACTTACGAGCAGCGGTGCCAGGTACGCAGCCCGACCCCACTGCATTGACCGCTACCGGTGTCCGCCGCCGCCGTGACCGCCACCGTAGCCGCCGTGATAGCCGCCGTAATAGCCCCCGTAGAAGGGGTAGTCCCCGTAGTAGGGGTATATGGGACCGACAGGGGAGTCATCGATCTGAACATTGCCCGGCGACTGGCACTGGGTGCTTGAGTTCAGGTCGATGCAGCTTTCCTGAGCCTGAGGGGGATTCGCCGCGGCTGTCGGTGCCGCGAGGGCCGCGGGTGCAGTGGCGATCGCTGCCGCGGCAGCGCCCGCCGCCAACAGCGGTGTGAGGTACTTCGATCTGATCTGCATTCTGTCACTTTCTCGGAGGATCCTAATCTGGACTGATTCCAGATTAGGACTCCATCCAGCGTTGCCCTCCATCGAACCCATGTCGTCCGTGCTGGTGCCAATCCATGCATTCCCGCTAGATGGAATCTGGGCCCATTCCCAACTCCCTGCTGGTCCAGGAGATGGGGGCGATCGCGGTAGGCAAGAAACGAGAATTCCTTGAATCCGCTGGCCGCGCGGGTCCGGTATCTGAACAACCGCGGCTGAGATAGTGCTGCTCGGTCACGCGGGCGCCGCGCCGCGGAGCCGCACCGCCAGCCCCGTCGCCCGCACCGCCCGCCGATCGATCGCCGCCCGCACCGACGCCTCCGACCCCACGACCCGCACCTTGGCCTTCGCCCGCGTCACCGCGGTGTAGAACAGCTCGCGGGTCAACAACCGCGACTCCACCGGCGGCATCAGCACCGTCACCTCCGACGCCTGCGAACCCTGGCTCTTGTGAATCGTCATCGCGTGCATGGTGTCCACGTCGGACAGCCGGCTGGTGGCGATCGTGACCGGTTCCTCGGCACCGGCAATGACGGCACGCAGGCCGCTGTCGCCGACCACCGTCACACCGGAGTCGCCGTTGAAGAGGCCAAGGCCGTAGTCGTTGGCGGTCACCAACACCGGCCTGCCCGCGTACCACGACGTCCAGATCGGCTCGCCCGTCGCTTCGGTGAGCCACCGCTCGACCTGACGATTCCAGTACTGCACCCCGTACGGCCCCCGCCGGTGCGCACACAGCAGCCGGTGCTCGGCGAGCGTCGTCAGCGCCGCGCCGCCGTCACCGAGCACGCCCGCCTCGCGCAGCCGAAGTGCGTGCGGTTGAAGCACTTTGCGCAGATCGGCGGTCGGGTCCTCGGCGTCGATCCACTCGATGTGCTCGCCACCCGCGCGCAGCACCTCGATGGCAAGGTCGGCATCACCGACGCGGATCGCCGACGCCAAGGCCCCGATCGACTTCCCGAACCGGTGTGACGTCTGGAGTTCGGCGATCCGCACGTCATCGCGACCGCCAAGCCCATCGACCAGGTCGGCCAGCACGGCACCCGCATCCACCGACGCCAGCTGGTCGGGGTCGCCGACGAGAAGCAGGCGTGCCTGCGGCCGCACCGCCTCCAACAGCCGCGCCATCATGGTCAACGACACCATCGACGTCTCGTCGACGACGATGACGTCGTGCGGCAACCGGTTGCCCCGGTGGTGGCGGAATCGCGACGAGTTGTCCGGTCGGCTGCCCAACAGCCGGTGCAGTGTCGTCGCGTGAAGCCCCGAGATCCGCCGCTGGTCGACGAGTTCCAACTGGTCGATCTCCAGCTGCACGGCCTCCTGCAGTCTGGCCGCTGCCTTTCCGGTCGGCGCCGCCAGCGCGATCCGCAGACGCGACGAGCCCGCCTGCTCGGCCAGCAGCGCCAACAGCCGCGCGACCGTCGTGGTCTTCCCGGTTCCCGGCCCGCCGGTGAGCACCGTGAGTCGTTGGGACAGCGCGAGTTCGGCGGCCTCGCGCTGCTCCTCGTACCCGTCGGGGAACAACCGGTCGACGTCTGCCGCCGGGCTGCCGCCCCCGCCGGACACCATCGACAGCAGGTCCTCGGCGACCTGCCGCTCCTCGCGCCAGTACCGGTCGAGATAGAGCAGTTCACCCTGCTGGCGCAGCACGTGCGGCGGCTCGAGCAACGGGCTGGCCGCAACGGCCGCCACCCAGTCCTCGACGGCAGGCCACGGCAGGTCGGGAACGTCGACCTGTGTCTGCAGCGACCTCAAGTTCACGCAGACCGAACCGCCCCGCAGCCCGCGGACCGCGAACGCGACGGCGAGCGCCACCCGCTCGTCGGTCTCCTTGGCCAGTGCCGTGAGTCGTTGGGCGACAAGTACGTCCGACGAGTCGATGACCGCGGCGTCGTTGAAGGACCGCAACAGCCCCGACGCGCCAGCCGCGCGGCGCCAGTCAGCGGTGTCGACCGGCTCGACGGACGTCACGCGGCGACCCTCCCCGCATCGAGCAGGTCGGACATCGCGATGATCAACGACGCCGGCGGCTGCCAGTCGAACACGCCTGCGGGATGGCCGTCGACCACGGGTGTGTCCGGCCCGCACATCCCGCGCACGAACAGATACAGCACGCCACCCAGATGACGTTCGGGATCGTAGCCCGGTTGCCGCCAGCGCAGGAACCGGTGCAGCACAACGCTGTACAGCATTGCTTGCAGCGGGTAGTCGGAATGCAACATGGCCTCGACCAGTCGGGCCCGCTGATAGTCGGCCGACGTCAGTGAACCGTCGCCATCACCCAACCAGTTCGACTTGTAGTCGATCACCACGTAGCGATGGCCGTCTGGGCCGGGGATGCGCAGCACCGCGTCGATCGACCCGTTCAGATATCCGCGCAGCGACTGGTTGCCCAACGCATCGCCCATCAGCCGCTCGGCGTAGGAGGCCAGCGGGTCGTCGGCAGGCAGGTGCTCGGCCACCAGTTGCCCGACGTCGGCCAAGCGGATCTGCGGCGCGGTGGCCCCCAGATCGCCGCCTGCCAAGGGGAACTCGAAGTCCAACTCCCGCAGCCGGTCCCGCAGACCGATCTGGCGCAACGTCAAGTCGCCCGCGAGCGGGCCCAGCGGCGTGTCGTGCATCGGCACCAGCGCCGTCGCGAGGTCGGGCGCGGGCACGTCGACCGGCCACCAGACCGAGTGCTCGCTGACGTGCGCCTCCAGCTCGGCGGTCAGATCCGCGGCGAACGGATCGGCGGTCTCCAGCACCGCGTGCACCAGCGTGCCGAACTTGGCACCCTTCGGAAGGTCCGCCATCGGCGACGGCACGTGCGGCCCGGTGGACGGTTCAAGCAACGGGAGGTCCCCGACCTCGTCGTCCAGCGCGGCCACCTCAGGCTCGCTACTAACCCCCGTCGTCTCCGCCACACGGATCAGCCCCGAGTACGAGGTACGCCGCCACGTGGTGTCGATCGACCGGTGAAAGTGCCTGGCGTCGAGGCCCTTCGGCACCGGCTTGGCGGGCGGCGCCGGCGCGGGCGTCAGCACCGACTCCTCGAGCACGGGGCCACCCTCCCACTCTCGGAGTCGAGCCAGCGCGTCGTCGTCGCTGATCTTGCTTGGCACGCACCTGTTGGGGACGACGGACTCGCCAGGCCGTCGACCGCGAAGCAGTCGGGACAGTCCGCCGTTGGGTTCGTCGCGGGCCGACGACCACCAGGCCACCACCTGAGCCTGCGCCCGGGTCATGGCGACGTAGGTCAGTCGGCTGTCGTCACCGGCGGCCTCGGCGCGGCCCTGCTTCTCGACCGCGTGGTAGTCGGGACTGTCCTTGCCGCCGATGAACAGGCAGCGGGTGGGGCCGTCGTGGAACAGGATCAAATCGGGCTCCGGCACCCAGCGGTTGAACGCAAACGGCAGGTACACGATCGGGTACTGCAGCCCCTTGCTCACCCACACCGTCATGATCTGCACCGCCTCGGCGTCACTGTCCAGTCGACGATTCCGCTCACCAGCCCCGCCGCGGTCGTCACGCTCGGCGCGCAGCCAGTCGCGCAGCGCGGGCAGCGTGTAGTGCTCGCGGTGCGCCACGTCCTGCAGGAGCTGCGTCATGTGTGCCAGATCGGTCATGTGCCGCTCGCCGTCGCGCCACGACAACACGCGTTCGAGCATTCCCCCCAGCTGCGCGGCCTCGAAGATCGCCGCGACACCACGCTCGCGGGCGTGACCGGCCCACTCCCGCAACGTCTCCGCGGTCTCGTCGGTCAACGCGTCGCCGCCCTCCACCAAGTCTTCTGCGGACTTGCCGAAGAACATCGTCGCCGCGGCCGCACGCACCACCCCGGCGCGGTGCGGCTGATCGAACGCCTCCAGCAGCGACAGCCAATCGTCGGCGGCCTCGGAGGCGAAGATGTCCGAGTCGCCGGTGTAGACCGACGCGATGCCTGCCCTGTCCAGCGCGAGCTGACACACTCGCGCGTCCCGATGGGTCTCGACGATCACCGCGACGTCGCCGGCCCGCACCGGTTTGTCGTCGAACGTGGCGTCACTGGCGAGCAGGGCACCGATGTCGTTGGCGAGGTCCTTGCCGATGTGCTGGCGGATATCGCTGATCGGGATGTTCTGAATTCCGCGGAGGCCGAACGTTGCTCGCCGAACGACACGCAACCGGAACGGGTCGCCGTTCGGCGCGCCGGCCAGTCGGCGACCCTGGTTCGCCGCCTCGACGTCGTGCACGACGATCGCGGGGTCGCCGAGTTCGGCGCCACGCAGCACCGCCTGCAGGGAGTCGACGAGGACGCTGTCACTACGCCAGTTGGTGCCAAGCGTCTTCTTGGCACCCGCCGTCTCGGCGGCACTCAGATAGGTGACGATGTCGCCGCCGCGGAAGGCGTAGATCGCCTGCTTCGGGTCGCCGATCAGGACCACCGTCGACTTGCCGCTGAACGCGCGGTCGATCACCTGCCACTGCACGGGGTCGGTGTCCTGGAACTCGTCGACCATCACGATGGGCCAGCGTCGATGCATCCGCAGGCGGGCCGGCGAGTCCTCGGCGTCGAGGGCTTCGGCGAGCCGCGTCAGCAGGTCGTCGTAACCCAGGATCCCCAGCCTGCGTTTGCGCGTCTCCAGCTCGGCGAGAACGTGATTGGCGAAGCCGATGCACACCGCCGACCGCGATTCGGGGGGCGGGTCGACCGGGCGCAGTTCGGTCGCGGGGTTGCCGACCACCTCGCGCGCCAGCTTCAGCGCGTCGGGATACGTCAGCGTCGGGTCGTCGTGCTGGTGGCCGAAGTGCGCGAGGTAGAGGTCGTCGACGACTTCGGTGACCAGGTCGGTCAGACTCTCCACCAGCGTGACACGGGAGTCGGAGTCACCCGCCACCCCAAGCGACTTCAGCACCAGCTGGCAGAACTGGTGGGTGGTGGCGATCGTCGCGGCGTCGAAGCCGGCCAACGCATCGCGCAGTCGCTGCTTGCGGGCCGCTCGCTCCTCGTCGGTGCCCTCTAGCAGGTAGGCGACCAACTGGTTGTCACCGGCCAGCGAGGGGTCGTCGAAAGCGGCTGCGGCCTGCGTGATCTGGCGGCGCACCCGATCGCGCAGTTCCTGGCTGGCGGCGCGGCCGAAGGTGATGAGCAGCATCTGGTCGAGGGTCGCCGCGCCATCGGCGACGTAACGCGTCACCAGACCGGCGAGCGCGAACGTCTTGCCGGTGCCTGCACTGGCCTCCAGCACGGTGGTGGAGGCCGCCTCCGGCAGCGGACCCTGCAGGTCGAAACGGTCCATCAGAGAACCACTTCCGCCCGCAGCATCGGCAGCCAGAGCCGGGCGGCGTAGGCGCCAAGCCGGTGGGTCTCGCCGTCGACCCCCTCGCCTGGCCGCAGGGGCTGCATCAGATCCCTGAGCCAGGCATTCGCCCCCCAGGCCCGCACCTGCGCGGGATCCTGATCCTCGCCGGGATAGTTGCCCGACTTCCACTTGAAGGACGCGGCGCGCTCGGGGTCATCACCTTCGTGCCGCGCACACGCCCAGGCATACGACGTCTTGATGGGCAGGGGCAGCGGCTCCCGACGCCCAGCGTCGTAGATCGCCACCAGATCCCGCAGCAGGTCGACGGCGGGTTCCTGTGGCTGCCCAAGCCCCTTCTCGAGAGGCGTGCTTCCACGCCTCGGCCGCCCGATGCAGATGGCCGACCAGTCCCGGTCGGGATGCTGAGCGAACAACGCCAGCAACGGAATCCACGATGCCAGCAGATGCTTGCCGTCGAGTTTGGAGTAGGTGACCGAGACCATGTGATCGCCGAAGACCGGCGACACCGTGCCCGTCACGCGGCGTCCGTTGCCGAGGTCGATGTCGACGTCGTAGGCGTCCGCATCGGCCTTGCGATACCCCAGCGCCGTCGCCGCGAGCAGCGTGGATTGCTCGCGCAGTTCGCCTGCCTTGCGCCAGCCCAGCTGACCAGGGGGCAGCGTGCCGCGCCGCCACTCCGCCTGCCGCGCATCGTCGGGCGTCATGCCACGCAGCATGTCGCTGAGCATCCGGTCGCCGACCGCCCACTGCTCCAACGCGTCGATGTCGACGGAGATCTCGTCGGAGACACCGTCGACGTCCCACGGCAGCGTGTACTCCAGCGCACGGAAGAAGCCCTTGACCGGATCCTTGAAGAACCCGATCAGATCGGCGAGCGCGACGTCGTCGTGCGGCAGGGCGGGCAGTGGGCCGGAGATGAACTTCGGTTGCTCGGACCGCTCGCGGGTGCTGGCCCGAGCAGCCTTGAGGACGATCGAGTCGAACGTGAACGGTACGTCGGGCACCAGCTCACCGGGGATGACGTTGCGAATGTCGAACGGCTGCAACGGATGATGCACGACGACATTCTCGCGCACGCTCTCCGGCGTCGTCGCATCCAAGGCGTCGAGCAGCTCGGCCAGCGGCACCGCGGGGGGACGGGCCTGACCGGAGTGGGCGTTGTGGCCGGTGTAGGTGATCACCAGCTTCTCGGTGGCCGCCACGACGGCGTCGAGCAGCAGTTGCCGATCCTCGGAGCGACTGTCCCGCTCCCCGGTCATGGGTTTGCGGGCAAGGACGTCGTCGCCGTCGGTGACGCCCTGACGGGGAAACACGCCGTCGTCGAGGCCGACGAGGCACACCACCCGATGCGGCACCGACCGCATCGGCACCATCGTGCACACCGTCAGCGTGCCGGTGCGGAAGTTCGCGCGCGTCGGCCGCCCTGCGAGGTGACGATCGAGAAGTGCCTTCACGTCGGGCAACCGCATCACCGTGCCGGACCGCGCGCTTGCATCGGTCAGCACCTGGCCGAACTCGCGTTGCATCTGACTGGTCTGCCACGCGTCGGCGTCGTTGACGCGCGTCATCATCGCGATGCCCTCGGTCAACGCATGCAGCCAGTGCTCCAAAGGGTGTTCCCCGGTGAGCGCATCGACGGTCCGCTGCAACCGGTCGATGAACTCGCCGAGCTGACCGGCCAGCTCGACGCGATTGCTTCCGACATCGTCGAGCGGCAACGTC
The DNA here is from genome assembly GCF_014202335.1 of Mycobacterium sp. AZCC_0083. Classification (GTDB taxonomy): domain Bacteria; phylum Actinomycetota; class Actinomycetes; order Mycobacteriales; family Mycobacteriaceae; genus Mycobacterium. The sequence continues at coordinate 112,936 of NZ_JACHGP010000008.1, forward strand.
GACCCGATCCAGGCGTGCGCGTCGTCGGACATCGCGACGCCTGCGAGCACGCGGTCGACGCCGAAACGCCATGTGTTGTGCACGAAGTCAACGCCGTAGGGCTGGCGGTGCTCCTGGTCGAAACCCCAGCGAACGTTCGCCTGACGGACCCAGCGCGTGACGTCCTCGAGGCTGTCGTCGGTGAAGCCGAAGCGGGCGCGTACCGGCGCGGCCTGCGCGAGGTTGAGCACCTCGCTGGCGGTCACCCGGCTCGAGGCCAGGGCGAGCAGTTGCGATGCGACGCCCAACAGTGGATTGGTCTGGACGAGTGAGCGATCCGCCAGGCGCATCCGCAGCTGGTGTGCCGGGTGGGCGCCGCGCAGCACGTCACCGAGCCCGAAGTCGGCGTTGATCAACGGTGCGTAGGTCTCGATGTCGGGGCACATCACCAGGATGTCGCGCGGCTCGAGCGTCGGGTCGTCGGCGAGCAGGCCCAGCAGCACCTCCCGCAGCACGTCGACCTGCCGGGCCTGGCCGTGGCATGCGTGCACCTGGACGGACCGGTCGCCCTTGTCATGCGAACGACCATGTGGCCGAACGGCATTGGCGGCGACGTCGGACTGCAACCAGCCGAGCAGGGTTTCCGGGTGTTCCAGATCATTCTCCCGTCGCTCCGCTCGCCCCAGGCTGCCAGCGAGGTACTCGTCGGTGCGCAGCTCCACGGGCAAGATGATCTGCAATTCGCGCAGATCTCGGCCCAGGGTGGCGAGCAACGGATGGTGAACCGCCCGGTGGCTGGTGTCGTCGCGACGGTCGATGGGTCCGCGCACACCGGTTAGCGCACGCCAGAGCTCGTCGCTCGGATGCGGCAGCCACAGGTGCACGTCGTGATGGGTGGCCAACGCCTCGATCAGCTCGATCTCGGTGATCGGCAACCGGGTGTGGCCGAACAGCGACAGTCGCGGAGGCAGATCCATCGCCGATTCACGAAGGCGGGCAACGGTTGTCTGGTGACGGACGTGCGGCGGATCGGCATCGACGCGCTCGACGAGGGCCTGCCACAGCGGAGGTTGCCAGTCGAGATCGTCGTCGAGGTCGGTGTTGCCGTCGCGCCAGTCGGCGAGCAGTTGCGGGCGCTGTCTGGCGTAGGAGGCGAACAGCCCCGCGATGCGACGTGCCACCGAGTAGCGGCGCCCCAGCCGGAGCTCCCTCTCGTCGCCCGTCGCGAAGTGGCCGAGGTGGGTGGCCAGCGTCTTGCACCATGGCGCGTCGAGACTTTCGTCGATCACCTCGAGCAGCGGCCAGACCATGACGTCAGGCGCCCAGCGGTCGTCGTCGTTGGTGCCCGCGATTTCCGCGATCAGGGAGTGCGGGTTCCTGAACTCGATGCCTGCGCACACCCCGTCGGTACCCGAGCCGCGGCCAAGGACATGCGATAGGCGCTGGCTCAGCCACCGCTCCGTCCCGCGCGCGGGGACGAGGACCAACTCCGTGGCGAACGGGTCATCGAGTGGTTGCGAGAGGAGGGCACCGAGACCGTCGGCCAGTAGATCGGTTCGCTCGGCGCGGTGCAGATGCAAGGCCATTGAGCACAAGCCTAGGACGCCCGACTGACATGTCGTGGCCCTATGCCACAGTGAGGTGAGAGACGGGAAGAAGATGCCAGAGCAAACCACCACACCCAAACTGTCCGAGCGGTTCGACGAGGCCCTGACCTACGCCTCCGACCTTCATCGCACGCAGACCCGCAAGGGCGGCGACGTCCCCTACATCGGCCATCTGCTGTCGGTGGCGAGCCTGATCATCGAGGGCGGCGGCACCGAGACGCAGGCCATCGCCGGGCTGCTGCACGACGCGGTCGAGGATCAGGGCGGGGCACCGGTCCTGGCCGACATCCGCGAGAAGTTCGGCGACGACGTCGCGACCATCGTCGCCGAGTGCAGCGACACCGACATCGTCCCGAAGCCGCCGTGGAAGAAACGCAAGCAGGACTACATCGACCACCTCGGCGACGCGTCGGAGGCCACCATCCTGGTGTCGCTGGCGGACAAGCTCGACAATGCCCGCGCCATCCTGCGCGACTATCGCATCGCCGGCCCAGAACTGTGGCAGCGCTTCAGCGTTCACGATCCGCAGCAACACCTCTGGTACTACCGCTCCCTGCTGGCCGTCTATCAGGTCCGCAACTCCACCTGGCTGGTCGCCGAACTCGCACGGGTGTTGGGGGAGCTGGACGATCTGGTGACGGCGACCAAGTCGTAAAAGTCCTGGTCGTTCGCCCTGGACAGGTCTACCGTCGAAGTATCTCAATGAGGAGAGGAGATGCGATGAAGGGCGCGCATCACGATCCCGTGGATCACTCCCGTACCACGCAACCGCATGCCGGCGAATCGATGATCGACACGCTGTGGTTTCCGGGACTGATCCTGATCGCAGTAGGAATCATCGGATTGGCAGGCATCGTCGCCGCAGCTGCGTATGGAAACACCGATTGGGTGCTTCCGTTGGCGTTGGTGAGCGGTGCGGTCGTGACGGCAGGCGGCGGGCTGATCTTCCTTGAGCACCGCAGGGTCAACCGCATCGAGCAACGATGGCGGGCCGAGCATCGCAGGCCCGACTCGGAGCGGCACGCCGTCTAGACCGCTGTCGGCGTTCACATTGCGCTGAGGGCTGCGCACTTCGAGGCGCAACGACCCTGTGCGCAGTATCAACATGCCGCCAGCCCACGGCTACCTGCGGTCGCCCCGCGCAGAGTCGGGTAGTCGACTACGCGCGCGTCCGCCGACCTCGGCGGACACGATCGAATCATGTTCATCGATCTCGACGATTACGCCCACACCGCAGGAGACCGGGGCTGGGGCACTACCGACGAGTCACGCGGTGTGTCCGAACCCGACCTCGCCACCGTCGTCGCCAGCCGGTCCGGCACCCGCATCGCGGTCCGCACGGCGCTGGCCACCCTCATCTGCGCGCTCATCGACTGGACCGAGCGCGAAGGCGGCGGCAACTACCTACTCAGACCTGGCGACTGTGGCCGTTGTGACCGCCACCCGATCGCCGTCTCCGATACGACGTTCAACCACTCCTGGGCGGTCGACGTCGACATCAACCGACACGACAACCCCTTCACGATGGGAAACCGCCACGACCTCCCGACCCACGTGGCCCGCGTGTGGAATCAATACGGTTTCGCGTGGGGCGGTGACTATCAGGGACCCAAGCGGGACTGGATGCACTTCGAGTTCATGGGCACACCCGCCGACGCCGTCGAGCTCGCCGATGCCGCGATGCGCGAACTGGCACCCGGGCGCAAGACCGCCTAGCTGCGGGCGAATTCCTCTGGCAGCCCATCGATTCCGGCGCGGATCGCCTTGAGTGCGTCGTCGCGGGCCTTCAACTTGCTGGCCAGGTGTGCCTTCGCATGTAGCGTCGCTGCGGCTTCGGCCGCCACCTGCTGAGCCGTCGGCACAACGTTCTCGACTTCGACGATCTCGTCGAGCCAACCCGCCGAGACCGCCGCATCGCCGGAGAACACCGCGGCCAGCGAAACGGCGCGCGAAAAAGCCGCACGGGTCAACCGCTGCCGCATGATCTCGATGGCCGAGATCGGCAATATCATCCCGATCGCCACCTCGTTGGCCTGGCATCGGGTCTTCGGTGACCCCACCCGGTGGTCGCCGCTGAGCAGCATGAAAGACCCCATCGCAATCGCGGGTCCGGTGGCCGCGATGATCACCGGCACAGGGAAGGTCAGCAAGCGGATCGACAGTTCGAAGCCACCGGACAGCATGGCCAGCGCGGCGGCGGCGTCACCGGAGCTGAAGACGCTCAGGTCGAATCCGGCGCTCAACACCCGTGAGTTGCCTGCCAGCACGATGGCCTTGACCTCGCCGTTCTCGGCAGCCTTCTCGGCGGTGTCCAGCGCGTCGTTGATGTTCTGCTGCATCGTCGGCGACAGCACGTTGACCTTGCCGTCGTCCAGCGTGATCGTCGCAACCGACTCATTCAGCTCGTAGCTGACCGTGCTCATCGACTCTCCTTGGGTGGCGGACACTCGAGCCGATGCTACTTAACGCCGTTATCCACGACTCGGCGCCGTCGCTCACCTCAAGCCGGCGTGGTGACGGCCCCCATCGCCGTTCTGGATCCACGGGAACTCGAGTTCGGTGGTCTGGTCGAATTGCCTTGTCCGCCAACGGTCCTGGGTTTCCTCAGCCGCGCGTTTGATCCTGTCGATCTCGGCGCGGTAAACGTCGGGACTGGTTTCCTTGGATGCGTAGTGGAAGTAGGTCAGCACGTTGCGCAACAACTCGAGCTTCTGCTTCTCCCGCTTCGCCAGGTCGTGAGTGGTCAGCAGCTCGAGGCGCTGTACCGGCTGCAGCGTCGCCCAGTCCAGCAACACCTTCGACTGGAACTCCTGGCGCTTGTTCCAGAACCGAGAACGGCGCTTCTTGTCGCGATCCGGCCGCGGCCCGTCGAAGTACGTCAACGTGCCGTCGAACCGGGATTGGATGGATCCGCCCAGCTGTTCGCGGCTGATCGCCGAATCCCAGACCGTTCGCCATTCCTGCCCGGGTGCGAGGAACGGGAGTTCGCTGGGTAGGTCCAGTTCGGCGATGTCGGGCTTCTCGTCGAAGACGTTGTCCTCGTAGATGGCGACCGTCGGTGGGTTGATGAACTGGAAGCGCACGTCGTGTGCGGCGGTCTGGCCGAAGTTGCGCACGACCAGTTCGATGACGTGCCAGTCGGACGGGTGCGGTTCCATGAACATCGCAACCTGCGGCCGGATCAGGTCGGACTTGAGCTGGCGATTCTTCTTGAGCTGGCGGTTGGCGAAGACTAGTCCGGCCACGCCTAGCGCCGCCAACGTCCACGCGGCGATTGCCAGCCAACCTCCAGAACCCAGGTTGTTCAGATCGTTCCAGCGATCCCTCATCCAGTCCACGGCGCCCTCATGTGGTCGATTGGTTTGCTCCGGACCCTAGCGCTTCGCTGGCAGATCCGTAAACAGTCCGGTGCTCAGTTTGCTAGCGGTGCGGCAACAAGGCTACCGCGCGAGGTGTCGCGCTGCGAGCGGGGGAGGGAATCAACCCCCGCGAGCAGACGCAAATTGCCCTCATTTCTAGTGATTAAGGGCAGTTTGCGTCTGCTCGGCGGAGAAAAGTCAGGAGGCGAGGGCCGCGAGTTCCGCGCGCACGACTGCCGGCGTGGCGGCCGCGGGGACCAGGCGTTCACCGCGGGCCAGCCAGCCCTGATCCGACCATTCGATCCGATCCGGCAGTCGCCGCCAGTACTCGGGGTGCGCGCGCAGATACACGTCGACGCTGGCGTGCACGCGGGCGTCGGTGGGCAGTCGCCGCAGCGAGAGGTTGCGGGCGCTTCCGGCCAGCGCATCGGTCTGGTCCGGCGTCGGCGATGCGACGGTGTGGTCGGCCCGGAGCACGGCACCCGCCGTGCGAGCGCCGTCGAGAACCCAGTCGAGGGCGATGTCCGTCAACGGCGCACACGCGCCAGGACCACCCGCAACGTCACAGTGCCCGCCTCTGAACCAGACCTGGTCGACGCGGTCGGAGCCCGCCCTCACCAGCCGATGGCCGAGCGATCCTCCGTCGATTGCGATCGCGTGCCTTCCTGCCCGCACGTTCAACGCGGGAGCCGACGGCGGCGTCGGTAGCGCGGCCGGTCGCAACGCGTCCCACAACCCCAGAAAGGCGACGTCAACCATGCGGCCATGGAGTCCGTCCGCCACCCGTTCGACCATCGCCCACTCCCGCGAGGTCCGGCGCGTTCGAGGCACGCCATACGAGGACACCACGTAATCGACGAGCTCGGCCCACCGCGGCGGCAGGATCCCGACGGTGCCGACGAGGTGGGTCAACGCCTGCGCGTAGTAGCCGCCACGGCCTGCGCCGAACACCAGGACGCGGTCGCCCGGCACGAAGTTCCACGCCAGGAACCGGTACGCCTCGCCGACCACGGCGCGGGCGTCGGCATGCGCGTCACGCTGCCTGGGCCGCCGCGGTGTGCCCGCGTGATACCAGCTGATTTGGTGATCCGACCGCTCGAGAAGGCTGAACAGCGCCGTCGCATTCGTGTCGCCACCATCCCCCGGTTCATGGCGCATCTGGTCGAAACACAGCACGACGTTCTTCCTCACAACAACCGCCCCCCGGCGAAGAAATTGAACTGCCCGATGCTTCAGTGTGCCAGCAGACTCCGACAATGTCGCGCGTTTTGCCCGGCCAAATCGCGACCGAGGCGACGGTTTCTTGCCCACGCAACCGTTCCGGCCACGAAATCCGTCGCGAAAGCCCCAAATCGCACCGGATTACACCGGCAGTTCGACTCCTGCGCTGCCGGGGTCGCCATGCAACTGGATCGTGGTCGGAACGGTGCCGATCGGCACGTCGAAGGCGAGCGCCACCTCGAGCTGGGCGCCCGGATCGATCGTGATGACATCGCCGGTGAGAGCGGCCGATGCCTCGACGTCCGGCGCGAACGTCTGGGTGCCGTCGCTGAGCATCTGCAGCACGGACAGCCACGTCAACGGCGAAGCACCGTTGTTCCCGACGTTGAGGTAGACGACGAAGTACTCGCCGTTCGCGGTCTTCACGACGCTCTCGTCGATCGGCGAGGTGATGGTGTCGCCGCTGTCGGTGCTCGCGACGGAGAACACGAAGTCGCCGTCAGTGGCCTCATCGCCGAGTCCGGGCGTCGTGGTTGGCGATTCCGACGTGGTCTCCGTCGTGGAGGACTCGCTGGACGTCGCCGACGACGTCGACGTGCTCGGCGAGGCGAGCTGGGGCGGGGTGTTGTCGCGAATCACGAAGCCGTAGACCGCCGCAAGGATCAGCGCCAGCAGCAGCACGCCGACGCCGCTGAGATACCCGATGAGCACCTTGCGGTTGTCGGGCGGACCGCCCGTGCCATCCGAGCCGGCAAAGGAGGACGGTGTCGTGACTGGCGGCGCATCGTAGGCCGTCGTTTCGAAGGTCGGGGTTTCGAATGTCGGGGCCTCGTACGACGGAGCCTGGGAGGAGGGTGCGCCGAACGACGGCGCATCATACGAAGGTGCCCCGTACGACGATGGCTCGGCGGAGGGTGCGCCGAATGTCGGTGGCTCGGCGGAGGGTGCGCCGAATGTCGGTGGCTCGTAAGGCGTTTCGAATGTCGGTGGCTCGTAAGGCGTTTCGAATGTCGGCGCCTCGTACGACGTTGCCGCTGCCGCAGTTGCCTCGAACGACGGCGTCTCGAACGTCGGTGGCTCGTAGGACGGAGTCCCATACGACTGCGTTTCGGAGGATGGCGTTTCAAAGGACGGCGCGACGGGCTCTGCCGGTGGAATCACCGGTTCGGGTTCGGGTTCGGGTTCGAGTGCCGGGTCCGGTGCGCGGTGCGCGCCCGTCGGCACAACGGTCGTCGGCTGCTCGGGAAGCGACACCACCGACGTCGCAGCCTCGCTCCCCGAATGCTCGCCTGCAGGCTCCGGCGAACCCACTGCGGGGGAGCGGTGCTCGGTCCAGATGAAGCCGTCCCAGTACCGCTGGCCGCCCGAGCCGTCAGGGTCCGGATACCAACCGGCCGGCGTGCTAGGTGTGGTCATCGGTGAGGTCCTCCCCGTCATACGCCCGATCGGCGCTGCGAAACCGGACAATATCGCAGGCCCGCAAACAACGCGCAGTTTCGGTTAACGCTAGCGTCAATCTCTGGGCCGCGTCAGCCACCCATCACCATGCGCCATTGCTCCAGGTCGTTTGCCCGATAGACGTAGTTGGTGCGACGTACATCGGACAATGGCGCGCTGGGCTCGGTCGAATACCAGTGCCCCGGAAACACCGTCGGGTTGCCAGGCAGCGCAGCCAGCGCCTGCAGGCTGCGGAACATATCGTCGACGTTGCCGCCGGGAAAGTCGGTGCGGCCGCAGCCTTCCAGGAACAGCGTGTCACCGGCGACGAGGCGGCCGTCGAGCAGAAAGCACTGACTACCCGGCGTATGGCCCGGGGTGTGCAGCAACTCGATCTCGATGTCGCCGACGTTCACCTTGTCGCCGTGGTCGTGTGAAGTGAGGTCGCCGAGCGGAATGCCGGTGATGCGTGAAATCCATTCCGCCTCACGGGAATTGACGTGCACGGGCACGCTGACCCGCTCGAGCAGTTCGGCAAGACCCTTGAGCTCGAAACCCATCATCGACCCACCGACGTGGTCGGGGTGGTGGTGCGTGGCAAGCACGCCCGATAGGTGCATGCCGTCGGCCTCGAGGGCATCGACCAGATCGTTTGCGGCGTAGGCCGGATCGACCACCAAGCAATCGCCCGTCTCCCGGTCGCCGATCAGATAGGAGAAGTTGCGCATCTGTTGGGCGATCATGTCGTCGGCCGCGAAGTCGCGGCCGGAGAGCAACTGCCGGAAGTACAGCCGGTCATCATCTTCTGCGGGCGCCATGCGCCAAGACTAAAACGTCTGACGGCCGCGTGGTCGAGCGCACGGTGTCGGCGGGGCTGGCAAACGCCCCGCCGCTCGTCGACGCCGTTCCCACCTCATCGCACGGTCCCGACAGGAGGCTGCTCATAGGAGTGGCCGCGGCGGCCGTCGTCGTACTCATCGTCGGTGCGGTGGTCGCGGTCGTGCTGACGACGAAGACCGACGTCGACAGCATCGCCGTCACCTGAGCGCCCGGCGGAGGCGAGCGCGCCGTCCGAGATCGGGGAGGAAGGGCCCACCGAGCCGCAGGCCGCGGGCACGGGCGAGGAGGTGCGCGACGGCGACTTCGCCTTCGTCGTCAACGATTCTTTGCCTCGTTCAACACGCTGTCCGACGGCACCACGGTGTTCGAGGCCGATGACGAGGCTTGGCTGTACCTGGGGGAACATGGTGGCCGAAGTCGCTCCTGGCGCGTCGATCGAGACAGAAGTGGTCTTCGACGTGCCAAAGGGCCCCGACCTCGAGTCGATCTGGCTTCGCGGCGGGCCATTGTCGGACGGTGTTGCGGTCGCTCTGTGAGCAGCGGTTTGGCTACTGAAACCGGGAGAATGTACCCTCTTTAAGGCCCACTACGCGGACGCTGTCCGACGCTGGGGGTCAGGCCCCCTTAGCTCAGTCGGTAGAGCGTTTCCATGGTAAGGAAAAGGTCAACGGTTCGATTCCGTTAGGGGGCTCGGTGGACACCTGGGCGAGCGGAGCGACGGGAGAAACCCCGCGAGCCGAGGCAACCCGGCATGGCGGTGTAGCTCAGCTGGTTAGAGCGCACGACTCATAATCGTGAGGTCGGGAGATCGAGCCTCCCCACCGCTACAAGACGACAACGCAAGTAGATGAAGAAGGACAACAGACGTGGCCTCCAGTACCGACGTACGGCCCAAGATCACCTTGGCGTGCGAGGTGTGCAAGCACCGCAACTACATCACGAAGAAGAACCGCCGCAACGATCCCGATCGCCTCGAGATCAAGAAGTTCTGCCCGAACTGCGGACATCACCAGCCGCACAAGGAATCGCGTTAGCGGTCAACCCTCGGGCTTCGGCTCGGGGTTGACGGTTAGGTTCTGAATCCGTGGCCTTATCTCCGAAGATCGTCGGCATGCACTACCGCTACCCCGACTTCTATGAGGTCGGGCGCGAGAAGATCCGCGAGTACGCCGTCGCCGTCAAGAACGACGATGCCGCCTACCACGACGAGACCGCTGCGGCGGATCTTGGCCACAGCTCGCTGCCGGCGCCTCTGACCTTCATCTCGGTGTTCGGCTACCAGGCGCAGACGGCCTTCTTCGCCCAGGCCAACATCGGTATCACCGACGCGCAGATCGTTCAGGTCGACCAGGAGCTGAGGATCCTCAAGCCGATCAGGGCCGGCGACCGCCTGTACTGCGACGTCTCCGTGCATTCCCTTCGGCAAGCGCACGGTACCGACATCATCGTGACGAGGAACCTCATCTCCAACGAGCAGGGTGAGGCCGTGCAAGAGACTTTTACGACCCTGGCGGGTCGTTCAGACGACGGTGGAGAGGGCTTTTCCGATGGCACTGCGTGAGTTCAGTTCGGTAAAGGTGGGCGACCTGCTTCCGGAGCGGGTAATCCCGCTGACCAGGGGGGACCTGGTGAACTACGCCGGGGTGTCCGGTGACCTCAACCCGATCCACTGGGACGACGAGATCGCCAAGCAGGTGGGCCTGGACACTGCGATCGCGCACGGCATGCTGACCATGGGCCTCGGCGGCGGTTACGTGACGTCGTGGGTGGGCGATCCGGCTGCGGTCACCGAGTACAACGTGCGGTTCACGGCGGTGGTGCCGGTCCCGAACGACGGCGTCGGCGCTGAAATCGTGTTCAATGGACGTGTGAAATCCGTTGAGCCCGAGTCCAAGTCGATAACCATCGCGTTGTCGGCGACCACTGGGGGAAAGAAGATCTTCGGGCGCGCGATCGCGACCGCGAAGTTGGCCTAGCCATGCCCGTCAATCCTGAGATTCTGGGGATGGTGCACCACTATCCCGACACCTTCGTCATCGGTCGCGAACAGGTCCGCCAGTACGGCTGGGCGATCAAGGCCGACGACCCGGCGACGTTCGACGAGAAGGCGGCCGCCGAACTCGGCCACGACAACCTCATCGCACCGCTGACGTTCCCTGCGATCCTGGCGCTGCTGGTGCAGAAGGACTTCTTCCGCAAGTTCGACGTCGGCCTGGCCACCATGCAGATCGTGCAGGTGGACCAGAGCTTCGTCTTCCACCGCCCGCTGAAGGCCGGCGATCAGCTGCGGGCCAGCATGGAGGTCCAATCCATCGTCGAACGGTTCGGGGCGGACATCGTGGTCACCCGCAGCGTCTGCACCGACGACACAGGCGAGGTGGTACTCGAAGGTTTCACCACGCTGATGGGCCACGAGGGCGACAATTCCATCTCGGTGAAGTGGGACCCGGAGAGCGGCCAGGTCATCAGGACCGCGGCTGTAGTGGATTAGTATCTCGGACCTGGCCCGATGTACACTGGGTCCTCGGGGTTTCACCCATTTGAGCGCGCTGTCCGTCGGTTGCTGATCGACCGATCGGGGAGCGCGCAAAATTGTGTGAGGCCCGCAGGTTGGCCTGCCAACCGTAAAGGGGCGTAGCTCAACTGGCAGAGCAGCGGTCTCCAAAACCGCAGGTTGCAGGTTCAAGTCCTGTCGCCCCTGCTCAACTGAAGACTAGACACGTGTGGACACTGGAAGGTGACCACATAAACCAGACGAAAGGCGTGCGGTGAGCGACGAGCGCGACAGTGCTGGCGCCGCAGGCGACGTGACCGACAGCACGGACACCGACGAGACCGGCGGACAGACCGCCGTGGGTACCCGGCCGCTGCGCCCGACGGGCAAGCGGTCGCGCCGCGGGACGTTCGAGAGCGACGTCACCGACTCGGACGCGGATGTAGCAACCGAGGCTGAGCCCAACACCAAGACCAAGACGACGTCGAAGAACGGCTCTGGCAAGAAGAAGACCGCCAAGAAGAGCGCTCCTCGGCAGAACCCCTTCGTCTTCGTATGGAACTTCCTGAAGCAGGTCGTCGCCGAACTGCGGAAGGTGATCTGGCCAAACCGCAAGCAGATGGTCAGCTACACCACCGTGGTGCTGGTCTTCCTGGTGTTCATGGTGGCGCTGATCGGTGGAGTCGACCTCGGCTTCGCCAAGCTCGTCGGCCTGGTGTTCGGCTGATCCTGCACCCCGCATGACGAGCTGAAGAATTTAGAGAGGATTGACAACCGTGACGACCTTCGATGGCGATACGCCCTCGGGTGAGTCCGACGTGATCGTCGACGAGGCGGTCGAGGTGGCGGACTCCGCCGCTGACGAGACCGCCGACGACGCCACTGACGAGCAGGCATCCGACACCGCCGAGGTGGTGACCGAGGATGTCGCCGAGGCAGTGACCGAGGATGTCGCCGAGGTGGCAGCCGAGGCCGAGGCCGAGGTGGAGGACGAGGACGTCGATCCCGCCGTGGCGCTCAAGAAGGACCTGCGCTCGCGGCCAGGCGACTGGTACGTCATCCACTCCTACGCGGGCTACGAGAACAAGGTGAAGGCCAACCTCGAGACCCGTGTGCAGAACCTCGACGTCGGTGACTACATCTTCCAGGTGGAAGTCCCGATCGAAGAGGTCACCGAGATCAAGAACGGCGTGCGCAAGCAGGTCAATCGCAAGGTACTGCCCGGCTACATCCTGGTGCGCATGGAGCTGACCGACGAGTCCTGGAGCGCGGTGCGCAACACGCCCGGCGTCACCGGTTTCGTCGGCGCGACCTCCAAGCCGTCGCCGTTGACGCTCGACGACGTCGTCAAGTTCCTGCTGCCTCCCGCCGCGGCGAAGAAGCCGGCGAAGAGCACGGCCGGTGCTGCGGCGTCGGAGTCCGGTGGGCTCGAGCGGCCGGTCATCCTGGTCGACTTCGAGGTCGGCGAGTCGGTCACCGTCATGGACGGCCCGTTCGCGACGCTGCCCGCGTCGATCAGCGAGGTCAACGCCGAACAGCAGAAGCTCAAGGTGCTGGTGTCCATCTTCGGCCGCGAGACACCCGTCGAACTGACCTTCAACCAGGTCACCAAGATCTAAAGACGCAAGAAAAAGAAAAGGAATCGAACGAGCATGCCCCCGAAGAAGAAGAAGATCACCGGGCTGATCAAGCTGCAGATCCAGGCTGGCGCGGCCAACCCCGCCCCGCCGGTTGGTCCCGCGCTCGGTCAGCACGGCGTCAACATCATGGAATTCTGCAAGGCGTACAACGCCGCGACCGAGTCGCAGCGCGGCAACGTCATCCCCGTGGAGATCACCGTCTACGAGGACCGCAGCTTCACGTTCACCCTGAAGACCCCGCCGGCTGCCCGGCTGCTGCTGAAGGCCGCGGGCGTGCAGAAGGGTTCCGGCGAGCCGCACAAGACCAAGGTCGCCACGGTGACCTGGGACCAGGTGCGCGAGATCGCCGAGACCAAGAAGGAAGATCTCAACGCCAACGACATCGACGCCGCGGCGAAGATCATCGCGGGCACTGCCCGCTCCATGGGCATCACCGTCAAGTAGCAGTACCGCAGGACGTGGGAGGGCCAGCTCCGGCCCGCCAACCACAACCCAACGAAACCGATTGGATTTTCAATGAGCAAGAACAGCAAGGCATACCGCGAAGCCGCCGAGAAGATCGACCGCGACAATCTCTACACGCCGCTCGAGGCCGCGAAGCTGGCCAAGGAGACGTCGTCGAAGAAGCAGGACGCCACCGTCGAGGTTGCGATCCGCCTCGGTGTGGATCCCCGCAAGGCCGACCAGATGGTCCGCGGCACGGTCAACCTGCCCAACGGCACCGGTAAGACCGCCCGCGTCATCGTGTTCGCCGTTGGTGAGAAGGCCGAAGCCGCACTCGCCGCAGGTGCCGACGAGGTGGGCAGCGACGACCTGATCGAGAAGATCCAGGGCGGCTTCCTTGACTTCGACGCCGCCATCGCGACGCCCGACCAGATGGCCAAGGTCGGCAAGATCGCCCGCGTGCTTGGCCCGCGTGGCCTGATGCCCAACCCGAAGACCGGCACCGTCACCCCCGACGTTGCGAAGGCCGTGTCCGAGATCAAGGGCGGCAAGATCAACTTCCGCGTCGACAAGCAGGCCAACCTGCACTTCGTGATCGGCAAGGCGTCGTTCGACGAGACTGCGCTCACGCAGAACTATGGCGCCGCCCTCGACGAGATCCTGCGGGCCAAGCCGGCCTCGTCCAAGGGCCGCTACCTGAAGAAGATCGTCATCTCGACGACCACCGGCCCGGGCATCCCGGTCGACCCGGCCGTCACGCGCAACTTCACCGAGGCATAAACCTGTCGAGGGTGCGATGAGTGCCCCGACTGCGACAGCCAACGATCCGCAGTCGGGGATGGACGAAATACTGCGCACGCGTCAATTAATTAGCGCTTCTAGACTCATTGCTAGATCAACAAGCCTTTGTAAAATTTGCGCCTCCGGGCAACTGATCCCGATCGCTTTGGTCACGTCGTTCGCCACGGTCGGCGGATGATCGTGCGGTTCGTCGCGCCGTTCGTGCGGTCACCAGCTATCCGCGGAGTCCGATTCTCGCGCCGGAAGCGATAACTCCTTCGAGGATCGGCTGAGCCAGGCATGTGCCCTGGTCAGGTGGCCTTAATGTGGGATTTCGTGCTCGCCATTTCGTGAGTTATGACGAGCTGGCCCAGGTCGCCGCTGCGCAATACTGACACGATCCATGGTCTCGTCGCAAACCACAGCGGGCTTGGTTCCAGTATTGCGTCGAGCCAGGGCTTACGAGCACCAAGGGGCATTCCTTCCATTCGCAAGGACTTTACTATCGAATTCACAGGATTTGCTTGCGGTCAGGCGAACCGTGTGTCAGCCTTCTGACATCCGACGCTCGTTCGGGACAAGAGGGCCTAAGCGAACCGGCCCGCGGGGGATGGAGGGGTCGAGACCCGGCATCGGTGCTGACCGCGGGGGCGGTCGACCAGGTGCAGCTTGCGGCGCCACGGAGAGCCCAAGGGCTCGGCGCTTGACGTGATGACTCGTAATCCTTACCCGCACAAGGGAAAAGGTTGAAATCTCGATTCTCCATCTCAAGCTTGCAGCTCAGCCGCGAGCACCGCTACTGGCAAACGTTTTTCTCGAGGGGGCACGATGCTCGGTTACAGTAATGATCTCAAAGACCCTGCGGCGGTTGATGTTCCGCCGGCGCTGCCCGGGGACGATGTCGATGCCACGCTCATCGTCGAGCAAGTCGCACGAGTACTGGCCGGCATCCCCGCAATCGGGTGGGGCTCGCGCGCCCTGGAGGCAGCGGGATGGCACGCGACGATCGCCGGCAATCGGATAACGGTCAACTATGAGGTGTTCGCCCAGTTCATCTCCGCGTCTGTCGGCCAGTACGGTCAGGTCGACGCCAGCTGGGTGATCTATACGGTTGCCGGGACGCGACCGGTTTGGATCGTCGGCGCCGAGCCCATTTGACGACGCCAGCGGCGTCGCGTCCCAAACCGTCGCCGTGAACGGCCGCTACCTCAAGAGGGGTGACGGGTCGACGACCACCCGCCCCGGCATCCCGGTCGACCCGGCGGTCACCCGCAAATTGCAGCGAGCCGAGGCGGCGCGAGCAGGCGCATAGTCCCCCACAGTGTGTGGGGGACTTTCGCGTCCATGCCCCAATCGTGGCATGCCTCTGCCCACGAAACGAACCATAATGGCGAACTTGCAATCGGTTGCTAGATGTTCGGGCGGCGGCTGTCATGGCGCCCGCTGAGACGGCCGCGGGCGGCGGCTGGTGGGCTGGCAACGCGACTCCAACTGATCTGCCATCCGTCGCCCAGGATCTGCATCACCTCGAGTACCCAAGGAGCCAGTGGGGCGGCAACGTCGCAACAGCCTGCCCGTGACACGAGCGACTCACTGACATGACGGCGCGCGAAGTGCGGGTGTGCATGTGCGGCACAGCTGCGGCTCGCCTGCGTTTCTTGCCGTCCGACCGCGACCACTGTCCTAGACGATGCCTGTGCAATTTCTTCCGCGAACATTTGTGTCGCTCCCGTCAATTACAGCAAACTTTGATCGGTGCGCCGAACGCATCGTCTGCTGGTTCAAATATTGACGTTTACCTGCGTATTTGAGAACCTGTTCAACAAAAAACTTGCAATACACCCGAACCCTTGGCGAATGCTGGTTAATGAGTTACGGTTTGCTTTAGATGCAGGGATGGTCGCGCTGTCGGATCCGCGAATTGTCGCAGCCGTAAACGGTGAAGGAGCTAGCGCGGGTTCCCTGGATCTCAACGGCAAAGCTGTCGACTGCAACCCGGGGGGGTATGAAATGCGAACAGCGAGGTTCGTCCAGATGCGTAGGACCGCCATTCGTCGGCCAGGGGGACCGGCCGGTGTGGACCCCATGGACAGTGCATGGGGTCGCACATTGGCCACGCGCAGCATTGGTCCGACTCGTCAGACCAATCCAACTGCTGCGGCGGTACCGAAGCCCAACTTTCAAAGTTTGCTAACTAACGCAGTCGCAAATTCTTGTCACGGCTCAACAAGGGGTCAATCATGACCCTGGCGGACCCTACTTATCTACGTAGCCCTCAGGGGGACACGGCGACTCAGTCCCCGAACAGTCACGCCGCGCGGCGGCCAGAGACTCTCGAAGTCAAAGTGGGAGCCTCCGGCATGGCCGTCGGATATGATGCCGCCCGCGTACGGTCCGCCAGTCGCGTCCGAGCGTGGATGGTCGTGCCGCCAGTCGACATCGTCCTGATAGTGGCCCCATTGGCGTGGCGGCCGCACCAGATCCACGCGGTCGTCGCGATGGCCGTTCTTGCGACAATTCTCTTGACCGGCGGCGTTCGGTATCGCGCACCGCTCCACCTCAGCGTCTTGGATGAGCTGCCCACAATCCTTACCCGGCTGTTCGCGGCGGTGGCGGTGGTTGCTTCAGTAATCGTGTGTCTGCACCAAAGGGAAGCCGTAATCACCTTCCTCGAGACCGCCTGCCAGGCCATCGCACTGGTTCTCGTTGGCCGCGTCATCACTACACGTCTCATTGCCTTGGGGCGCCGAAGAGGGATTGCGACGTATCACACCGTCCTCATCGGGGGCGGTCCGCTCGCGGCTGAGTTGGCGAAAATCCTTGACGAGCATCCGGCGTATGGCCTCAAAGTGGACGGATTCGTCGATGATGGCGAACTCTTTCCGGCGGAGAAGTACGTGCCGCGCTTGGGCCGCCTCGCCGATCTCGACTTCGCGGTCACGGCAACTGGTGCTGCTACTCTGCTCGTCGCCGATGGCAACATCGACGAACGCGCGTTGATCGATGCCGTGCGTACCGAGGCGTGCCAGAAGACAGACCTGCTCGTCGTTCCTCGGATCCATTACTTCCATACTCAAACGGGACTGGCCGACCACATCGGCTCCATTCCAGTCATGCGAATCCGCAATCCCAATCTTCGCGGGCCGTCGCGGTTGATCAAGCGTCTGTTCGACATCGCAGTTGTGGCGGCTGCGTCCGCCGTGCTGCTGCCCATGTTGGTTCTCGTTGCGTTTATGGTCCGGATCGACGGTGGGCCCGGCGTCATCTTCCGGCAGGTCCGAGTGGGGCGCGACGGCAAGCACTTTCAACTCTTGAAGTTCCGAACGATGCGGCCGGCGAATGAGTTCGAGTCGGAGACGATGTGGTGTGTGGCCGCAGACTCTCGCATCGGCCCGATCGGGCGGTTCCTGCGCTGCACGTCGATCGACGAGCTACCTCAGCTGTGGAACATTCTTCGGGGAGATATGACTCTGGTCGGGCCGAGGCCAGAACGGCCGCACTTTGTCGAGCAGTTCTCCATGCAGTTCGACAGATATGCCAACCGTCACCGCGTACAGGCCGGCCTCACCGGGCTCGCCCAGGTGAGTGGGCTGAGGGGTGACACTTCCATCGCCGACCGCGCCCGCTACGACAATTTCTACATCGAGAACTGGTCCCTATGGCTGGACATCAAGATCGTACTGAGGACATTTGCAGAGGTTCTTCTCCGCCGTGGACATTGAGCGAGATTCCGAATACGACTCAGGCGGTGGATGTGAGTAAGTCGGTCAAGGCGAAGGTTATCGAGGCGCTGCCACCTCGCGTTCAAGACGCCCTAACAGTAGTTAGAATCGCGAAGATCGGGGGTGAGCTAACACTGCATTCGCGCGTTAGGTTGCTTATGCAGGCGCCGCGGCTGATAACGCACAGGGCGCGCTCAACAAACCTCCGGCTAATGCTGCCAGGCGGGCCGGTATATCTTGGTGGCGATTCGCTTTACATAGATGCGTTGGTCTTCGATTACCTTTGGAACGAACGTGTCTTCAATGTGTCCTGCCAAGATCGCGTGGTTCTAGACCTGGGCGCTCACAAGGGCTACTTCGGAGCTTGGGCCCTCAATCATGGCGCATCGTTTGTGATCAGCTGTGAGCCCGAAAGTGGCAACTACGACGTACTTGAGCGGACTCGTTCGGAAAACGTCCGCTCGGGCGACTGGGAAGTAATGCGCATCGCCGTGGGCGCCAACGCAGGCGAGGTATCGCTTTTCGTCTCGCCTGAATCTTGGGCGCATTCGTTATATGCGAACATGGTTGATGCCGTGTCCGTCGAGAGGGTCACGATGGTTACCTTGGCGACGCTCTTGGAACGTGCGGCTGAGAAGCGGCCCGGCCAATCGGTTGTAGTAAAAGCAAATGTCGAAGGTAGCGCGGGACCCATTCTTATGGCGGCCACAGCCGACGCACTCGCACCGGTAGCGGAAGTACACCTCGACTACGAGCAGGGCTCGCCATACGATATCGCCGAATTGTTCTGCCACCTTGCAGCTGCTGGTCTCGACGAGGTACACAACGTCGTCGAGGAGAAGAAGTGGACGGTTTCGCGCTCGGGAGAGCCGGAACATCGTGGCTCTGTTTCGGCTTCACGCCATTCCGTTGAAATGTGATTCGGATGGGGCCGATGATATTGCGTAGCAATCGCGTTCGTTAGAGCACTCGTCTGCGATGTGCGATCAACCTACTGTCACCCATGAGAGAAGGTTGCTTCTGAACGCAGCGTTTGAAAACTTCGCCACCGCAGACTCAGCAGCTTTCGTGTCGATCGTCAGAGCCCTTTCCACCGCAGCCGGGTCGTCGAAGCGCGATTCCCGCCACCCTGATGTGAGGCCGCCTGAGACGCCTAGAACACTCTCCCTGGCGCCGCCAATCTCGTTGACTAGCACGGGAGTTCCGCACGCCATGGCCTCTACCGGCATGATGCCGAAGTCCTCGACGGCCATATAGACGAACAGTGCTGCGCGTCGGTACATTTCGAGCAGCAGGTTGTCGCTCACTCGTCCGACGAATATGACTGGGGTCCGCGCATGCTCTCCCAAAGCTTTGAGACGCGGTTCATCTGGGCCCGTCCCAGCGAGTACGACTGGTAGGTCCAGAATCTCTCCCGCGCTGATTGCGGCGTCAACATTCTTGTATGGAACGAAGCGGGACGCACCCAAGACGAAGGTGGGCGGAAGTGCGCGAGCCCTTGCGTTGTCAGCGTCGGTAAGCTCACCGCCGAAGGCGTGGATGCGGTCGGTATCTACCGGCGGATAGATCACAGAGGCTTCAACGCCCCAAGCATCGGCCACCCGCTTCGCCACGAACTGACTGTTCGCCGCATAGTTGACATCGTTTGAAGCGTGGCGCCGATCCCACTGCCGGAAATAGGAGCGTCCAAGACGCCCAACTAGCGAGTTGCCCCGCTCGTCGAGATCGGGAGCCCAGACGTACCGCGCTGGGCTATGTACGTAGGCGAATGCAGAAATACCGGAATGTGCAGCACGGCTGGCGAGGTGGTGTGAAAACGCATGAGAGCTGACGACGACCCTCTCGATGTCGGTGAGGTCTACCCGCTTCCACGCACTTCCCATGAATGGCATGGCCGCTGCCTTGCGGTCTCGCAGTGGCGAGCGGGCCAACCACGTCTCCTCGAGACCACTGAATCGAACCGGGTTGCCGTTCCATAGACACACTGCACGGCCGTGCGGCACGGCGAGGCGAATCTGCTCGAACACATTCTCGGAGCCGCCGAGCTCAGCGATCCATTCATGCGCTACCAGCGTTACCTGTTCAGACATCAATGCGCCTCACCCTGGCGACCTAGCGGACTCGGTCGTAGACCGACTCGACCAGGGCGCCCAACCCGTTCCAGGTCGGAAGCCCGTCGACCCACGTACGCCCACGCGCGCCGAGCGACCGGCGGAGCACTGGATCGCGAATCAATTGCAGGAGCGCGTCTGCCAACGCGGCCCAATCGTCCGGAGCGACTAGCAGGCCGGTCTCACCGTCACGGACGGCTTCGGGGATGCCGCCGATTCGGGGCGCAACCACCGGAACACCGCGCGCAAACGCTTCGAGGATGACCCGCGGCATGCCCTCGGTGCGGGATGCCATCACGACGATGTCGGTCGAGTTGATCACGTCGAGCACCTGCTCGGCCGGCATCACGCCGAGAAACCGTACGGCCGCCTCGAGGCCATTGTCGCGGACGAACGCCTCGTCTGTGGCTCGGTCCGGGCCATCGCCGACGACGTCCAGCAGCGCCGTCGGTTCGACGGCGTGCACGCGCGCAAACGCACGCACGAGCAGATCGGACCCCTTCACTGCATGGTTCACCTCGCCGACGAAGAGGCATCGGCACGGACCGGCACCCGAGCGCGGTGCCACCGGTGCTCGTGCCTGGTCGTCCGGGATCGACGGCAGGACGAGTACGCGGTCGCGTGCGATCCCGAGCGACGCGAGTCGATCGGCGATCGGATTCCCGGCGGCGGTGTACTGCGGATTGGCGCCGCGGCGGATGACCATCGGTCGCGAGAAGAAGTCCTGGACGTCGTACACCACAGGCACGCGAGACATCATGCTGAACGCCGCCGTTCCAACGGTCACCGATTTGCTCCCGTGGACGTGCGCGATTCGACCGCGGCCACGGAGCCTCAGCAGCACCAGTGCGATGAAGGTTGCCGCGGCTTGCGCCCACTGGCGAATCGCTTCCGGCGCGCCGCCGAGACTCGGAATCACGCGCCAGACGTCGACGACGCCGTGCTCTATGGCGGGGAGGTTCGGTTGCCGCGTGGTCAGCACGGCCACGTCCGCGCCACGTGCAGAGAGCGTCTGGGCGAGTAACGCGAAATATGTCGCCGCGCCGCCCACGAGCGGCGGATAGTGGGTGGTCACCAGCACTACACGATGCCCTTTCGGCACTTTCGATCCTGGGCTCATTGATGGTCAGAGGCTTGATTCGGCACGTTCGACGGCTGCTGGATCTGACGGATCAGCGTTTCGACATTGGAAGCAGCCGATTCCCAGCGGAACTGTGTGAGATCAGTCGGACACGCAAATGGGGAATCGATCGCCAACGCCATTTGGCTGCCGAATTCCCTTGCATCGGCGGAGTTTTCGACTGCGAACTGCCCACCCTGGCAGATCTCGGACACGGAGGCTGCGGCGCTGTAGTAGACCACTTTCGTGCCCGTCATTAGTGCCTCCAGTACCGGCAGACCGAAGCCCTCCCAAAGGGATGGGAAGACCAGCGCATCCGACCCTCGATAGAGCGCCGCGAGCGCTTCGTCGCTGACCGCTGTTTGGATCTTGACGCGGTCGGTGAGGCCATACTGCTCCGCCAATGCCATCGCAGCGGCCACGTCGGTGGCCGCCGATACGACG
The DNA here is from genome assembly GCF_014202335.1 of Mycobacterium sp. AZCC_0083. GTDB lineage: Bacteria > Actinomycetota > Actinomycetes > Mycobacteriales > Mycobacteriaceae > Mycobacterium. The sequence goes on from NZ_JACHGP010000008.1 coordinate 134,134, forward strand.
ATGAGAAGGTGATCATTGAAGGAAGCCATCGCTTCGAATAGTGGACCTGGGTTCTTGTGCGCCTTGAAATTCCCTACGTAGAGAAAATAGGGGCGGTCAAGCGTGCATGCCGGCCCCTTGCGAGTAAACGCACTTGAACACCCAATTCCAGTGTTGTGGACCGTCACCCGTTGATCGTTGAGCCAGTCTCGGATCTCGTTGGCCGATGTCTCGGACACGGTTAGGACATGACGTGCCCGCTTGACTGCGGGTTTCACGACGCCGTCGTAGTACGCACGGGTTAGGTACCGCAACCGTGAATCTCGGGTACGCAGATGGGTGAGGTCATGAATGGTCAACAGCTGAGTACACCTGGCGACGCCCGCGCTGTATCCAGGGCTATAAAGCAATGCGGAACGGGGGAGTCGGGCACGGTTCGGATTGAGCACATCCATGGGTGTGGATGGCCTGAAGGGCCGATCGAACGCCGCCCACTGAATGTTTAGGCGAGGAATGATCTCTCGCGCGTAGCGCGCGATGCCGTGGTTGACGCCATAGCGTTTGTGGGCACCGGCCTCGCGGGTATCGACGTAGACCGGCGAAATCCGTCTTGAATCCATGGCGGTCCTTCCGCTAGTGGTCCGCTGTGAGGTGTGTGTCCCTGTCAGCGACGGGCGCAGTAGCCCTAGGCGCCCTTCCGGCAGGCGATGGTGCTCTGATAGTTCGGCAGGATCACGTCCGCCTCGGTGAATCCGGCCGACCGTGCCGCTTCGATCATCCACGACCGCGCGTAGGACACGGCGCTCTCGGGATAGCGTGCGTTCTCCACCCGCGCGGGGCCGACGGGATGGCTGAAGGTCCAACGACCCTCCATCAGGCCGAGGCGTTCGAGATCGTCGAGGCAGAAGAAGGTCATGAGCATCCAGCCGCCGGGCTTCAACATGCGGTGACTCTCGGCCAGATAGTGGCGCAGATCCTCCTCGAGCAGGTGCGAGAACAGAGATTGCGAGAACACCAGGTCAGCGGTGCCGTCCGGACACTCCAACCGCGGTCGCGACGCCGAGCCCGCCGGGTTATACACGGTGCTCGCCACGTCCACCCGCGTGAACGCGAAGCGATCGGCCGGGAAGTGAGCCCGGCACCACGTGACCATCTCGGGATCGACGTCGAAACCGAGATAGCGCCCGCGAAAGCGTTCGCCCATGTATGCCCCGTCGCGCAAGCCGACCGCGCTCTTCCCCACGCCGGAGCCGATGTCCACGATGGTGGAATCGAGGCCCGCGTAGCGATTCGCAAAGAAGTACATCCAAATGGGGGCCGACGCCGTGAGGTAGTAGTAGTGCGGAAACAGGATCGAGTTTCCGACGCCGGTTCGCACCATGAGGGGCAGTGGCGGGAGCGGCTGGCGGGTGAGTAGGCCAAGGACCGCTCGGGCGAAAAGGTCGGGCAGCCAGGAGATCACACGGAACAGCCGGCCCCGCGAAAGCAACGCAGTCGAGGGGATCCATCGGCGCACACGGCGATTGAGGGCTTGAGCGAAACTCAGACGTGACGGCGGGCCGCCGTAGCACGCCTGAACCGCGGGGCCCGGGCCCCGCTCTGTGTTGGTCACCGGTGCCTAGCCCCGCCCAGCCGCGAACGGGCCTCGGGGTCGATCGGGGATCGCGGCATGGGTTCCTCCACGTGGGATGGCCGCCGCTCCTTGTCTCGAGGGCGAAGTCGTAGCAAACATGACGAGCATAACGTCCTCGTTGCACCAGCGCCGCAGAACCGCTTACTGATTACAGGAGTATCAACTGCGCTGGCAAAGCTCGAGTATCGGTGGCAGGAGGTCAGCAATCTGTGCCCCAATCATCGCGAAGAACACCTCATCGTGACCCATGGGGTCGGGGACATCCGGTTGCCCGTGATGGCGGAGTCGCGGACGAAACGCTGCGAGGTCGGCGACGCTTCGTGCGTTGCACTCCGATATGAGGCGGGCGGCTTCGCGCAGTGTGAAGGTCTTGTGGAGTTGCTGCGGCACAAGTTTCAGGACATGGTCGCGATGTTTGCCCGTCATGGTGAGGACAAGGTCGGCATCTGCGGCAATCGTCGGCGAGAGCTGTCGTGCGGCGAAATCGGATGCGTCACCACCCAGCTTCTCGAGGATCTGTGCAGCGTTGGGCTCCATCGGATGCCCTGTCAACGCGTGGGTGCCGGCACTCGAAGCTGTGAAGTCTTGAAGGTGCGACCGAGCGCCGTACGCGATGGCGAGTCGTTCGGCGGTCGGCGAACGACAAATGTTTCCAGTGCAGACGAACAGGATCTTCAAAGCAAGCTCCTCGTCTGAACTCACGACCCTCGTGAGTGGTGATTGGAGGCGTTGGCCGGTTGGCGTGCGATCGTTCACTTGGTTGCGTTCAGTATCTGCCTGCCCATGGCCTCGTCCGCGGCCGGGGCAAACATGTCGGGAGGCGCGGAAGTCGGCCGGGAACCGTCCCCCAGTTCGAATGGCCCCACTCATCTCGGCGCCTCGGGCAAAACTTCCGGAATCGACCGATAACGCACCGATCGGTCTGCTGAGAGGGGCTTGGCCGGTAGAGTGATGCGTCTGCGTACGGGGCGCGGGCAAAGGTGGGGAGATGAGCCATTCCTGGGCGAGGCGGGGAGTCGCGGCTTGGTGTGGTCGCACGTCCGACCCGACTGCTCCCCAACAGAACATCTCGAGCCAAGGCGAATCCACAGGGGTGCCGGTCGTCGGATACTCGGATTTTGATGGGCCACTAGTTTGATGTCCATACGGGTTCGTCGACGCCCCAGCTGGCGGGATTCCTCTCGCGCGGGACACGGGACCGACTGCCCAATGATCAACAACCTCCGAACTGGCGGGTCCGACCAACGACTCGCCGGCGTTCGGGTCCAACAACCGGTCATCGCCATATTCCTCGTGTGTTTGCTGCTATTCGTTGATGTTTCGCTACCGATCATCGGCAATTCGACTCGTCTACTCGCGGTGCTGATCTTCCCCCTTCTGCTTTTCGGGGGCGGCGGTGTTCGGACCCCTTTTTGCACCACTATGTACGTGCTACTTCCCATATACATCCTCGTTCCCATTCTTCTCCATGATGAAGTCGGGACATTTGCGGCGGGGGCAGTTCTGATCCTTGAGCTGCTTTCCCTCGCTGGTATGGTTCTGCTTGCGCGCGCTCTCGCGAACGACGGTCAACGCCGCAAGTTGACCGACCTCCTTGTGGTCTTCGCAGTGGTAAGTGCAGCCGTCGCGACTCTGCAACGGTTTGGCGTCCTGGGGCCAATGGCGCGCGATCGGTGGGGATTTTCGACGACAGCCTCTGGTGAGCTCCGCGGCGCTGCTTTTCTGGCCGACCCAAATTTCTCGGCCATTCTGTTGGCAAGCATTGTACCGTTGATTGTGAGCTGGCGATTCACGCACCTGCGTGCGCCAGCCTTGGTGGTTCTTGCGACGGGCCTTTATTCGACCAATTCGCGTGCGGGGATTCTCCTTGCTGTTGCGGCATTGGCATTTTCGTTGATGGCTCGCGCGTCGACCACCAATTCCGGGCTCGTGACCAAAGGGCGGAAACCTCTAATCCTGCTTGCCATCTGCTTGATCGCTTTGTTTGCGTTCAACGTCGGTGGCCAACGCGATCGAGTAGTCCAAGCAGTTCTCATCGAAGCGGGCATCCAGAATAGTGTGCGCACCGAGCATGCGGTCGATGCTTTCGTCGCGCAAGAGCGTCGACAATTGCTCGATTCATGGATCGACCTTAGCATCGAGAATCTTCCATTCGGGGTCGGAATTGGCACAAAAACTGAGGTCGCAGATGCAGCGCACAACACTTTTGTGACTTTATTTGGGCAGGGTGGCATCATTGGCCTCGCCATTGGCCTAACCATTCTGGCTTGTTTTGTCTGTTTTGTCCGTCGCAGATCGGAGCCTTTCGCAGTGATGGGCGCGGTAATCGTGTTGGGCGGCCTAACACTGAGCTATCCAGGCATGGTCTTTCTGGTCCTCCCAATGGGTTTGGCAGACGGAATATTGGCTGCGCGGCTCGGCGCACGGTCGCGAGCTGGATCGGAGTCGGAGCGTGTTCATGGGGTTTAGTTTCGACTTCACAACGGCAGGCTGGTTGGGGTGGAATGCGTAATCGACGAATCACTCGACGACGCCAGCGCGCTGCGCCGCGCGCTATCTTGTTCGTGGATGGATTGTCGAATTAACGATGGAGCGCCTTACAGTGATCATGCCCGCGCGGAACGCCGAAAAGACAATCCGAACCGCGGTTTCATCCATTCTTAGAGGGCTTCCACACGACGGGAGGCTGCTGGTCTTCGACGATGCGAGCGAAGACGATACGCGCAAAATTCTGGCCGGATTTGCGCGCGCCGACGGCCGCGTCGGATTGTTGACATCCGATGCAAACGTCGGTGTTGCGGGAGGATTGAATGTGTTAATCGACGCTGCCGACACCCCGCTTATTGCACGCATGGATGCAGATGATATCTCCCTCCCATGGAGATTTCGATGTCAGATTCCTGCGATGTATCGAGAAAATCTTGACGTCGTATTTTCGACACTTATTCTTTTCGGCCACTTTCGCGGTCTGTTCAGGACTCAAGCCCCTTTCTCGACCGGACCGGCCGCATCGCCCTTCGAGCTACTCTTGGTTAATTCGTTGATGCATCCGACACTCGTCGGACGGCGGAGCACTGTCGTCAGCGCCGGAGGTTATCGGCGTGTGCCTGCGGAAGATTGGGATCTTTGGATCCGTTTGGCTCTACGAGGTTGCCGCCTGGGTCGGATCGCCTTACCAACGCTCTTGTATCGCCTCCACGCCCAACAGACCTCGGAAAGCAAGGATTGGAAGTCAGCCCATGCGCAGGGCGTCGAGACGGCAAAAGTTCATCATGAACTAAGCCAACGACTACTCGGATTCAGCGAAGTGGGCGCCTACTCCGCTCTGAGTGGGCCGTCCGCCAAGCCCAATGAGGTGGAGGCAGCCATTAACCTTATTAGGGCGGTGCGGAAGGCGGCGACCACATTTCCGTCTAAAGATCGTTTATCGATGCTAAGGGCTGCGCGGATAGCTACGCACTGTATGACGCGCATCTATGGAGCGCACTTGTGACCCTCAACGTGCTGCTTGGTAACAAGAAGTGCACCAGAATGTCGAAGACATGTCCGACGGCTGCGAGCGTTCTGCCACCACAACCTTGACATGAGTCCGGCCCACCTGAGCCCGTCACAACTGCTCTGAATCGACTTGTTGTGACCGACTGAAGCGTTGAACGCCTAGGCGAGACATCAAGCACGCGGAGGCAGCAGCAACCAACCTGACTACCGCGGCCGCCAAGATGCCGCCCCCGAGCGATACGGCGATGGGAAGGACGACGGCCGTTATCAATAACGCGATGCTCTGATTAACCGTTGCGGACCGCACGCGGCCAACCGCAACGAGACCGGTGTTGAGCATCCCCAGGCCGATCTCAAAGCCAGTTGCCGCCAGCAGTATGCCGAGCACAAACGAAATACCCTGGAACTCCGGGCCGAACACTGCTGCCAACAGCGGTCCCGCGAAGTATCCGAACGCAGTTCCGCTGACCACAGCAATTACGAGGATCGCCTGTGCGATTTTCGGAATTTCATCCAAACTCTGCGACTTGGCAGCTCGTGCCAGGAGGACCTGGCGTGGGCCACTCGCAAGCGCGGCCGGCGCTTGGGCGATGGCCACGCAGACGGCGTATCTGCCCAGATCCGCGGGCGACACCATTGCTGCAAGAACGAGCTGATCCAGGTTCGCATAGAGCGGCCAGGCCGCATAGGCAGGCCAAACAATCAGCGCTTCCCGCAAAATAGGTAAGACCTTACGGAAGCCGGCGGCGCGTCCCGCATACGGTCGACACGCATAAATGGGGACTGCCGCTGCGACGTAGTAGCCGAGAATAACGACCAATCCGAGGTTCTCGGTCGGGCGCTCGACGAGCAGGAGTGTTAGTGGGGCTACGAGGCGGAAGACACCGCCGACCACCTGCGACGCAGTCAATTTTCGATAGGCGTGTTGGCCTAAGAGGACTCCCCTTGCGATCATCGTGGCCGTTGTGAACGGGACTACCAACCCGGCGGCAATCGCGACAGGCCAACTGAAGTGCCAACTGTGGCAATAGATTGCGACCAGCGCGCCTGGAATGATCGACACCGCGACAGCGACTCCCGCGAGAGTGCGCTGGGCGCCGGGGGGCATGGAGCCTTTGGCAACGTGGCGGGCCAAGATGTCCGGTAGGCCAAGCGTTAGAGCAGCCTCGCATACTGACAGCGCGGCAACTGCCGCAGCGAGATCACCTCGTCCGCTCGCCCCCAGCGTCCGCGCGTATATGACGTTTGCGATGAAGCCGGCAAAGGGACCGAGCGCGGTAGCCAATCCGAGTTCAAGGGACATCCGAGCATCCCGGGACCGGAGGACAGCGGAGCCCAAACTCCTAAAGCCAGCCATTTCGGATACTTCCCTCTAGCTCGTTCCATCTGCGCTCCGCCTTTAGCCGCGCGGCGACTTGTGACACGTGCAACCGATGCCACGGCATGTTCGCCGACCTTGGCGGCTAGCCCGACCGCGATCCAGATCGGTGCGTGTCGATCACACCACTACCTGGACGCATCTCGTTTGACCATTTCTTCGACGCCGCCCCCTTCTGCCCTGACTACTACGGCCGTCCCTGGAACTGCCGGGTCAAGAATCGCGCTATCGGGAGCGTGCATGTAATTCGGAACAGGAGCACCGAAATAATTCAATAGGGTGGGTGCAATGTCGAGTGTCGAAATTGTGGAACGGCAACTATTCTTTGCCGTGTTTATCGCGGGGTCGTGAACCAGCAGCAACCCGTACGGAGTGTGCCGTGCAGAACAGTCGATATTGTCCTGATGTTCGTAGAAACCCCAGCCAAGCGATTCAAATGTCACGGGTTCACTGCCGAATTCGGCTTTCAGGGCCCCCGTATGTCTTTCAAAGTACACGAACAAGTGGAAAGTCTCGCCCGAGCGGTCGTAGCTGAGTGGCGGAATCTCGCGTTGCTCCAGTGACATGGATCGGCCGTCATACGAGATGCTGCGGAGCTGCTCCTCAAATGCGTCGGCCCTAGCTGGATCAACGGCGACGCTCACACAAGGCACCATCCCATGTCCCACGGTCCACTCCGATCGGGAAAGCCCCATTCGGGTCATGAACTGATCGAGATCAACGATGGTCATGAAACCACTCGTCGCTTCAGATTTGTGTGCGGCTTGCCCCATGCTTCCGCAAACGAGCAGCATGTAGTCGTTTCTTTCCGCAAACGTCATGAGGCGTCCCAGCATTAAGTCGAGACAATCCATTGCATATCGGATCTCGTCCTTGTACAACCGACGCCATTCGTCGGGCATTACCGTTCCCCCGGGATCGTCGGGGTATGCCGCTGCCCAGTATCGGTGCATTGCCGCTGCAACATGATTTGTGTAGAGCGTCGCAAAATCAGGCTGGGTACGGTGCATTAGGTGCAGAAATAGATCGAGCGACAGCAGGGGCTGAATGGACCGCCTGCGACAGCGAAGGTGGCGATGAAAACGTTCCGCCACAAGCGCTTTGAACGTGGTTGTTACAGACGTTCTCGACACGCCGTGAGTTGCGTAGAACTTTAGGAATTCGACGGCTGACTTGAGCGGTAACCCTGTCTCGACATTTCGAGCCGACCTTCTCGTCATGAGCAGATTGAATTGCTGGAACGCGGCTAGGTCCGGCGGGTGCGCGAATGATTCGTTGGCGAAGAAGTCTGGGACGTAAAACGCATAGCCGTCGACATCGCTTGGAGTGCTGGAGCTGTGGAGCGAGCCCATTACGCCGACTTTGACTCCCTGTGAGGACAGCAACTGCCAGATCGGTGGGTAGTGCTCGTCGGCGAAGCTGAGCGACTGCCCCAGATGCAAAATTTGATGTTCCTCGTCGATCACCCCACGGTGCAGTGTCGGCCAGCTGATCCACGGATCCAATTCGACCTGATCCTCACAAACGGTGGACAGCTGCTTTGACGTAGCCATTAACTTCGCGAGGTAACTCTTTGGCCGCTCGTCGATGTAGTCGTCAAAGATTCTGAACGGTATTTCATTTGCCTCGAGCAATATGATCTTGCGCTTGCTAACCACGTCATCCACCCAGTCCCTGTCGGCGTACGCGAGACAACGGTATGGCCCCCCATCGCCTGAGGAAAAGAGTAGCTCACCTGGCCCTGTCGTGTCTCATGACCAGGCAAGTTATTAGTATTTGGGCGTTGCCAAAATCCGTCCTCGATGCAAAGAACCCTATTGACCAGCAGGTTCACCCCCTTCGGCTGAGTCCGTTGCTGGGGCCGGTGCCGTCCGAACCCCCGGGGGTCGTCAAGATCGCCGTCGCTGCGGGCTTAGCAAAGGTACTGTGTTGGCGTGCTGCGTTATGACATCGTCGGCTGCGGCGAAGTGGCGGCGCAGTATCACGCCCCTATTCTCAATAGCCTTCGGGCCGAGGGACTCCTGACGATCCGGGCGTGTATCGACACGTCGCTCGAAAGAGCCGCACTGATGGCGAAGCGTTTGCACGCTACGCCCGCAGCCAGTATCACCGAAGCTGGGGTTTCGGGCGCTGACGCGGCGCTGATAGCCACACCGCCCGAGTTCCACGCGGAACTCGCCCTCCCTTATCTATTGGCCGGCCGCAGCGTTCTCATCGAGAAGCCATTCGCCCCGACACTCGCAGACGCTGAGAAGTTGCTCGCCGCTGCCCGCACGGGGAACGCTCACGTGCTCGTTGGGCACCAGCGCCGCCTCTATCCGGCGATCCAGGTGGCCCGAGAGGTCGTGCGCTCAGGCGTCCTAGGCAACATTCGCGCGGCCGAGGCGCGCGAAGGCGGTCGGTGGGAGTGGCCCGCCGCCTCTGCGTACGTGTTGAAGAGCTCGATAGGTGGTGTGCTCTACGACACGGGCGCGCACGTCCTGGACACGCTGCTGTTTCTGCTCGGCCTGGACGACCCTGAAGCGGCCCCGACGGTGGCTGTCGAGTCGGTCGCGCGCGATCGCGACGCCGAACCGTCACATGACTTCCGCGCTCGCTTCCGGCTGTGCCTAGGGGGAAATGAGCTTTCCGTCGACTTCCGCGTGAGTCGCACACAGGCTCTCCCTCGGAGCGTCGTGCTGCACGGTGAGCGTGCATCGCTCGTTGTCGGCGGCGCTTTTGGCCAGCAGCCGACGGTCGTCGCAGGCAAGAGCGTGATGCGGCTCGACCTCCCGATTGACGTCCCCCGGCCCGCCGACGCAGCCGGGTGCTTCCGCTTGGAGCACGAAGCTCTGGCGAATCCCGCTCGTTATGCAGACGTCGGTGCTCTGCTTGAGGGCTCGCGGTTCGTCACGCTCACTCACCTGCTAGATACCCTGGCCGGCGCGTGATGTCGCCCATGTCATCGTCAACGGTCGTGCTCTTCGGGGCGACGAGCTACCTCGGGCAGTACGTGCTCGATGATCTGCTCGAACGTGGTTATCGAGTTCTTGCCGTGACGCGCAACCCAGCGGTGAGCGAGATCCTGCTTTACCCGTGGAAGGACCGGATTACGGTCATTGCGCCGGATCAGCTCGGTGCCGCCGGCGAAGCGGCAGCTGTCCTGAATCTCGCCTATATAAAGGTAGAGAAGCCCCATCGACTCATCCAGCAGAACGCGCTGCTCATGCAGCGCGTCCATGATGCGGCGGTGCGGCTCGGCGCTGCACGTCTGGTCCACGTGAGCACGCAGGCGGTGTTCGGCTACAAGTTCGAGGAGCCGCCGCGCCCGATGCGAGCAGTCCGCCGCGCTGGCGACGCCTACGTGGAATCCAAGGTGCATGCCGAGCTGTTGCTCGAGAAACTGCAGTCGGGCGCGCGACATCGGCTCGACATCGTCAGGCTCGGGAACATCGTCGGCGAAGGGTCACCCGGCTGGACGGCCAACCTCGCGCAGCGGCTCATCGACGGTCGTCCAGTCGGCATCGACGGTCGAGACGGGTATTCCAACGCCGCATTCGCGCCGAACATCGCATCCTATCTCGGCCACTTGGTGGACACGCCTACGTCATCGAGAGGGGAATTCGGCCAATACCATCACTTCGCTGACCTCAGCGCGCTGCGCTGGTCGGCTATCGTCGCACGATATGCCGACGCGGTGGGGGTAGCACCGGTACTGGCGGCGCCGATCGCGCCACCCGCACGCGCGACACTCCGCCCGGCACTCGCCCGAACGCTTGGGATGGTCTACAAGGGGCCGATCGGGCGCGTAACGAGGCGTTCGCTCGCGCGAGTCTCCGCGATCGACGCCGCGATCGACGCCGCGATATTCGAAACCAAGACGGCGCTCGGCGCGGGCCTCGCGGTAGACCCGTTCGAGGTGCCGCAGGACCGCGACCTGCTCGCCATTCTGTCGAGCGAGCACGAGTTCCGCCCTCACGTGGTTTCGGACTGGACGCGACCGGTCGCGAATGATGAGGCGCTCGACCGAATGGCACGGTGGATTGTCGAGGCGGGGTTCGCGATACCGTCCGTTAGTCCGCACTCCGCCCAGCCAGGGCGCGCAGCCGCGCCCTGAGCTCCTCGGGGAGCCGGTCATACGCTTCGTAAACTGGGGCCGCCAGTCTCGTGTACGTGAGTTCGCGGCGCGCGCGCCGAACAGCTGCGACAACTCGAGCGTCTCCGCGTGGCCCGACGTATGTGTCCAACCAGACGAGAAAGGTACCGCGCAGGCGCCGGCGATCGGCCCGGGACGTTCGCCCAATGCAGGAGGTGTCGTGCTGCCGGTAGCGGTACGTGGCGCGGGAAGAGATGTAGATGGGATACCGCAAGAAGATCTTCGCCAGGAAAGCCTGATCCTCGTAGAGTCCGCGGAAGGGCTCTACGAATCCGCCGGCCGCGTCGAAGGCGCTGCGCCGGACGAGCCCAGTGACACCGGCGCCTGCGCCGGAACCCAGCGGATACAGCGCCAATGCGGCCTCGGGCGGATCGAGGCGGCGCTCGGCCAACCCGCCAGTCAGCATGACGCGGTCCGCTTTGGTTGATGCCGGATCCCAGCTGTACCAATATTCGATGGCGCCCACGACCATAGCCACGTCCGGCATGTTCTCCAGCAGGTCGACTTGTTCTGCCAGCTTGTCCGGCATCCACACGTCGTCCGCGTCGAGAAAGGCGATGTAGGGCGCGGTGGCGTGGGCAACGCCGAGGTTGCGCGACGCGCTCATTCCGCGGTTGGCGTGTCCAGGATGGTCGACGAACCGGATCCTGTCGTCCTGGCCCGTGAGATCGCGAGCGATCAGTGTGCTTCGGTCGGTGGAGCCGTCGTCAACGAGGATCAGCTCCCAGTCCGCCAGCCGCTGGTCAACAACACTCTGCACTGCCTCTTCGAGGTAGCGCTCCTCATTGAGGAAGATCAGCACGACCGAGACGAGCGGCTTTGAACCAGTTTGCCGATGCGACATCCCGGGCCCTAGGTACCTCGGACTGAAGAGGGGATTGCGGGCTGAGCATGGCGTTGGCCCTGCTTCCTGCGGCGCCGCGATCGGGATTTTTCAGCGCGCGAAGAGGTCGCAGGCGAACTGTCCGCATCGCCGTAGTAGCTGTAGTTGTAAGACCCTTTTCCGTGCGCGGGTGTCATCGTGAATACGGCGCCGAGGATTGGGGCCCCGACATTTCTGAGGTTTCCAATGGCGTGTGCGAGCTGGTCGCGTTTGGTCCCGGCGAATCGAGCAATGACCAACACGCCGTCGGAAGCCGCCGCCAGGATCGCGGCATCCGTGACAGCCAGCAGCGGAGACGAATCCACGATGACGTAGTCGAAGCGCGCACGCATTTCGCTCATGACTTTCTTGGCTACCAACGACCCGAGTAGCTCGCTCGGGTTCGGCGGGACAGCTCCCGAGGTCAGGACGGTCAGCCCCGGGAAACGTGACTTCTGCAGCACGTCCTCAAGCGAGACCCGGCCGGCCAGCACTGTGCTCAATCCGACCTTCCCGACCAAGTCGAGGCGCTTGTCCAACTTGGGGCGTCGCATATCGCCATCGACCAGCACGACGTTGTGCTCGGCTTCGGCCAATGCCAACGCTAGGTTTATTGCTGTAGTGGTCTTGCCCTCGTTTGGAAGCGAACTAGTGACTACGAGCACGCGCGGCGGGTTATCGACCTCGAGGAATTGCAAGTTGGTCCGGAGCTCGCGAAACCCTTCGGCTATCGGTGAGTGATCGCTCGCGAAAGATATCGCTGTCTCATTCCGGCAGTCCTTGTCGAACGGTATGTTGCCCACGAGTCCGACATCCGCAATCTCTTCAAGAATTTGTCGGTTCTTGATGGTGTTGTCAAATCGATCGCGCAGAACCGCAAGCCCAATTCCGAGCAGCACGCCCAGTGCGGCCCCGATGGCAATGTTGCGAGTCGGCTTCGGAATTACCGGATCGGTGGGAATGGACGCGTGTTGCTCGACGACAACGCGAGCATCGGGCTTGGCGCCTACCTCCGGAGTCTCCAATTCGCCCACCATGACGACGAACTCGTCGGACAATGCGTCGGCAATGTCGCGTGCCCGGACGGCTGACTCGTCAAGGACCGTTACGTCGATCAAGACCGTATCGGGTGGCGCGCTAGCCTTGACCTTGGCCTGTAGCGTGGCTGGGGTCATATCCAGGTCGAGTTTGTCGATGGTGCGCCGAGCCAGGGTCTCTCCCATGATGAGCTTGGTGTATGAGATAACGCGCTGCTGGGAAAATAGCGTGCCCTGGTACATCTCGTTTGCGGAAGCGCTGGAATTCGTCGACACGAAGAGCCTTGTCGATGCCTGGTAGAGCGGCGTCGTCAGCAACGTGAACGCAACGGATCCCAGAACGGCGATGACGATGGTGACGCAGATGATGAGCCACCGAGAACGCAACAGTTGCACGAAGTCCTGAATATTCAATGCTGGCCCTTCATCGCTGATTGTCTTGACTCGTGCGCTTCGTCTGGCGACGTGGCGATCTGCCGAAGCATACAGTTCGTAATTACGTCACAGGCCCCAAACGGCAAGAGCCGCAGCAAACGTAATCAGCCTTCGCATGCCCTGCCTCCTGACTGTGTCCTACGGCCTCATCCGGAGCATTCGGGCACCGACACAATCGGAGTGACATCGTCCAGCAACGGCTGAATCGGAACGCGAGCTGCACCAGGAGACGTCGGCTCGGTGAGTAGGTACCGCAGCTCGAGGGTGCGCCCGCGCGGTATGGGCACCTGCACTTCGTAGATCGGGTGACCGCGTTCAGTGCCGGCGAAGAACGGCGCTCGCACGCCATTGATGATCAGGCTCGTCAGTTTCGCATTCTTCGTCGCGATGAGAGAAACCGAGGACACACTGGCGCCATTCGGCACTTGGACCGGAAGCCCAGGAAGGAGCCCCTGCGAACTGGCCACGTAATCTGGCAACGGCGTATCAGGAGCAGTATTCGTCAACCGAATGGTGACGGTCGACTTCCTCGTTTCGCCGTCGCAAGGATCGGCCGAGTACTCGATATGTCGCTTCAGATAGTAATCGAGCTTGTTTCCGCCGAGGTTGTTGATCACCACCGCGGCATATGGCCCTGGATCTTCCGGAACGACGTGTCCGAGTGGTGTCTCCTCGAGAAGCTGCTGTTCGGCCGGCGATGAACTCCACACCGCGATGCGGCCTTCGCTGGCTGCCTTGCCCAGGGCTTCGAGCAGCTGGCGCGGCGACTGCACCCGTCCGGTAATTTTCTTCACGACTTCGTTGGCGACGTCCTGGAGATACTGCTTGCGCGCGGTTTGGTCGGCGGGAAAACGGCTGTAGACGGTCGACTCCGTCAACTCGACGACGTTGTCCTTCGTCACCATCTCACCGTCTGGCATGGTTACGGGTCCAACCGCACCGAGGACATAACTCAGAGCGACCGGGTCGATCGCGATGACTCCGTCGACGTTCGCTCCCGATTGCTGCGCCCACAAGGACTTCCAGATTTCGGCCGTGTACGGAAAATGGGAACTTAGATTGCTATTCCGGAAATCGGTTGTGGGATTGGTGAATCCGTATTGAGAAGCATATTCCGGGCCGAGATCGATGGGGGCAAATACCTTGTTGAGTTCGGTGTTTGGTCCCAATGCCTCGACGCTGGGAGTGCCGTTGTCGAATCGAAGAATTCCAAATCCGCCTAGTAGTCCACCGGTGCCGCGGGCTTCAGCATTGGTTTGGAACCCCATGAAGTAGGTGCGGGGGCCGTCCGCGCCCATCATCGACGGGGCAATGCGTGCGGCCAGAGCCACGTTCTCGAGTAGTCCCGTTATGTCAGAAGTTTGGGCCTGAAGATCCGTGCGAGCGTTGCGGATGGTGGAGGAATAGTTCGGATCCGAAATCGTGCTGGCCTGAGCGTTGAGCTTGGTGGCAGCCGTCGATATCTCGCTGAGCTCGGGTGCAGCGTCTCGGAGCAGTTGCACATCCACATGGCCGCCGCCTTTGAGCAACCGGTCCGGGGAGATCGCTTCTCCGACTTGGACGGCCGGCTGCAAGACGTCGGCTACCAGACCCAGTACGACATCGGATATCTGTTGACCGGTCTCGAAGGGGCCGCCCAGCCACGGCACGACCGACGCGATGTTCCATGGCACTGAATGTGTCGCGTCCCGTGCTGTCTGGGCATGGGTATGCGCTTCGTCGACCCATTTCGCGGCGTCCTCGGTATTCCCCTTGAGGAGCGCTTCCTTCGCCATCTGGGCGTTGTTGCGCGCATCTTCGAGGTTCGACTTGGCTTGAAAGGCTTGAAAGGTCAGCCAACATCCGAACGCAATGACCACCAATAACAGGCCCAAAAGGGTAGCCCCACGCCAACTTCGAGGCCAGAGTCGCCGTCTTCTCTTCGCAGGATCGTCGCCGTCCGTTTGCGGAGGGCGGTCGTCTTCACTGTCCGATTGACGTCCAAACGGATGTCGTGAGAAAGTTCGCACTCAGGCCCCTATCCAAGACTCGACTGAGGTCGGAGCTTCGAGAGTCGAGCAACACAGGAGTTACCTCAGAACGACGCGTTGACGGCCCGATACCCAACGATTACGGGATAACGTGCGACGAGGCTAGCAACCTTGGCCGATTGATGCCGAAACCGTGCCGTAGGGCCCGACTCTCGCACTAACGCCCGCAACGCATACTTCGAAGTTGAGTCCTTGGAACCAACCGAAGAATGGCTGAATGAAGCTAGGAAGGAGAGTGAGTGGCTGGAAACTAAGGAACGTAGTACGAAGTGGCGGGTTCGGATTTTGAGGACCGATCAGGAACGAGCTCGTCGATGGCGTGGCGGGCCCGGGATCCGGGTTGTTACTGAACAGCCACCAGAAGTCCACCTGTGGCAAGTTGTCCAGCACTTGCGTCATCGGCGCGGCGGGCGGTGCCACAGCAGGCGCCGCTTCAGCGGTCGGCAGTGTCACTAGCGCGGTTGCGGCAGCGATGGCGCACGCCGCAGATCCGATTTGAAGCTTCTTAGCAAAGTTGGTCATGATCCCCCAGCCCTTCTTTCGCTTGAGCTTGTGCTAGCTTCGCAGACTTCGATATACCCTGTCAACCATTTGGTTCTCCCAATTTATACAGTTTCAGCAAAGTGTCGTCGGCAGCTGACTTCTTTTAATATCGTCCGCGTCAGCGAATAAATAGTCATTCGCGTCAGCAATCGACCGCCCCCGGCCCCGTAAGCGCGATGTGCGCAGGTGGCAGGCGTCGGCAGCGCCGCCAGCGACGACCTGATCGAGGGGATCCTGGGCGGCAACATCCAATTTCCGCGGGGGACGGCAGGACGACCTGCACTTCGCGATCTGCAAATACGACGTTCGACGAATTGGTGCTCGCCGTTGCCTCGGCTCCCGCCGGCACCGTGATCCGATCAACCCGGCGGTGACCCGCACCTTCACCGAGGCCTGATTGCCCGGGGCTCAGTGTCCACGTGCTGCACACTGATCTCGTGAGGGCCTGCAGGAAGTGGACGTTCGCATGTCTCGGCGCAGTGTTGATGGTGGTGTTGACTCACGTGGCAACGGCTTCGGCGGCTCCTCCGCCCGTCTCACCGCAGGCGCATGCCGCGGGTCTGGTCGATGTTTTGAGCGTGGTACCGAGCGCCTTCATCGACATGCGCTACGCCACGGCGAACAACTTCACCGGCCAGCAGCTGTATCCGGCCGACGCCCGATGTCTGGTTCACCAGGACCTCGCGCAGGGACTCGCCGTGGCAGCAGAGGTCCTCGGCAAGAGCGGTGAGGTGCTGGCCTTCTGGGACTGTTACCGCCCGCACGACGTTCAGGTGCGGATGTTCGCGGCGGTGCCCAACCCGAACTGGGTAGCCCGTCCGAGTGAATACGCACGCAGTCACGAGTCCGGCCGTTCGGTCGACGTGACGCTGGCCGATGGGCACTACGGATGGCGCGTCGACATGGGCACCGACTTCGACGACTTCTCACCGCGCAGCCACGCGAACGCCACCGAGGGCGTCACCGCGGCGCAGCAGGCCAACCGCGAGCGACTCCGGGCGGCGATGGTTGCCGGCGGTCTGACCGTCTATTCCGGCGAGTGGTGGCACTTCGACGGCCCCGGCGCGGACGTGCCACGGCCCATTCTCGACGTGCCCGTAAATTGATCTTTGCCACTCAATCGCACCATCTGAGCGAAACCAACTGACCTGACTGCGCTTTCGCTGCTCCGCACGTACAGCGCAGATGGGCTGATCACGGGCGTTTCGTGACTGGTAGCGAAAGTTGCTGTCCCGCAATCATCCCGGGGTGCAGGCAACTAAATTGTAAATTCCATATGTCACTTTTGCTGCTCAGGGCGCGATTCTTCGGTCGGCGCGTTTGCCGCCGATGTCTTAGTGTTTGCTGC
Source organism: Mycobacterium sp. AZCC_0083 (assembly GCF_014202335.1). Taxonomy (GTDB): domain Bacteria; phylum Actinomycetota; class Actinomycetes; order Mycobacteriales; family Mycobacteriaceae; genus Mycobacterium. The sequence goes on from NZ_JACHGP010000008.1 coordinate 151,012, forward strand.
GAAGGGCATTCACCGAAGCGTGCTCGTGCATTCACGACGTACCGGCCACCGAGTAATTGAATGACTCCCGTGACCGCCGCCGTGAAGACAGGCAATTCACAGGCGATATACAGCATTTGGAATTTCGAAGCCTAAGCGCGCATCGATGCGCCGATGGCAAACGTGTCGTTGTTGGGAGGCGGGATGTCGACCCAGTCCGTTCGGTGGATCGCCACCGCGCGCCTGCTTAGGAGGACCGGCTTCGGTACTACCGGGTCCCGAGTGGATGCCCTGCAAGGCCAAGACTTCGGGGCCTACCTCGACGGCGTGCTCGGCACGGATCCGGAGGCCGACCCAGGAGCACGAGCGACACCGATGCCGGACTATCCGGACGTGCCGAGGTATCCGGGCGAGCAGGCCGACGGTGCCGCCAAGAACGCCTGGAATCAGTTGGTCGATGGTCAGATGGCCGACCTGACCAGGTGGTGGCTGCGGCGCATGGTCGCGGTGCAGGAGCCGATTCACGAGAAGCTAACGCTGGTGTGGCACAACCACTTTGCCACCTCGGCTTTGAAGACCAGGTTCGCGTGCTACATGAGCGCACAGAACCGGACGCTGCGCAGCCTCAAGCTCGGCGACTTCCACACGTTGGCATACGCGATGCTCACCGATGCCGCGATGCTGTCCTGGCTGGACGGACACGCCAACGTCGCCGGGTCGCCCAACGAGAACCTGTCGCGGGAATTCATGGAGCTCTTCGCGTTGGGACATGGCAACGGGTACACCGAGGCGGATGTGCGCGAAGGTGCCCGCGCGCTGACTGGTTGGACGGACGACTATCGCGGAGGCACCCGGCTGCGCGCCGAGAAGCACGACGTCGGGATCAAGACGGTGCTCGGCGCCACCGGGCCGCTCGATGCCGCCGGGTTCTGCGACGCGGTGCTGAACCATCCCAACTCTGCGCGGTACGTCGCGAGCAGGCTGTGGCGTCAACTCGCCTCCGACGCACCGCCCAGCGAGGAGACACTCACTCGTCTGGTCACCGCCTACGGGAACGGCCGTGACCTCAAGGCGTTGACGAAGGCGATCCTGACCGACCCGGCATTCGCGTCGGGCAGCGCCATCACGATGCCTGCGGAGTGGCTCATCGGCGTCATGCGCACTCTGAGAGTCCCCGTCGACTCGCCCGAGACGGCGTACGCGATCGACGGGGCACTGACCGGCCTCGGGCAGAAGCCGTTCTATCCGCCCGACGTGGCAGGCTGGCCGCAGGGCCGGGTCTGGGTCTCGACGGCGAGCACCGCCGCACAGGTCTGGGCCGCAGGCGAACTCGCCAAGCGCGGCGACCTGTCCGTCATCGAGCACGCCGCGCCTGGCGACCGGGTGGACGCCGCCGGGTATCTGATCGGTGTCGGCGCGTGGTCCGATCGCTCGGCGTCGGCCCTGCGGGCATTCACCAAGAATCCGCTGCAGCTGTTCACCGCAGCGGTCAACACCCCCGAATATCTCACTGCGTGACGAGGTGCCGAAATGGTTGAAGTGAATCGCCGCCGATTTCTGCTTGCAAGCGCAGGCGTGGGTGTCGGTGCGGCCGGATTGTTGACCGGCGTCGTGGGGTGCGGCACGTCCGATCTGCCGCGGCCCGGGGAAGCACGCACACTGGGCGACAACGACGGCGTCCTGGTGATCGTCACGTTGTATGGCGGCAACGACGGCCTGAGCACCGTAATTCCCTACGCGGACACCGCCTATCAGGATGCCCGCCCGGATCTGGCGTACGCGCCGTCCGAAGTGCTTCCGCTCGATGCGCAGCTGGGGCTCAACCCGGCCATGTCGGGTCTGTCGCAGTTGTGGTCGGAGCACCAGCTCGCCATCGTCCGTGGCGTGAGCTATCCGAAGCCCGACCGAAGCCACTTCCGCTCGATGGACATCTGGCAGACCGCGTCGCCGAAGGAACCGGTCAGCACGGGCTGGATCGGTAGGTGGCTCGATGCCACCGGCGACGACCCGATGCGCGCCATCAACATTGGCGCCGTGTTGCCCCTCATGGCGGTCGGCGAGAAGCAGGCGGCGTCGGCGCTAGCCGGTGACTCCAGCCCGATCTCCACCGAGGTCAGCGAATCCCTTACTGCCCTTGGCGCCGCCGACCCCCACGATACGCCTGCGATGTCGGCGGTGTGCTCGGCCTACCGGTCGACCCGCGCGTTCGGCGCCGCGGTCAGCCCCGTGCTAGGCACCGCAGCCCCCACCGTGTCGATCGACCCGCTTGCCGGTGGACTCACCTTCACCGCCGCGGCGACCAACGCGCCAAATCCGTTGAGCGACAGACTCAACGTGGTGAGCAAGTGCATCAAGGCGGGTCTTCCGACCAGGGTCTACATGGTTGCCCTCGGCGGATTCGACACCCACGCCGACGAACGTCCCACCCAACAGCACCTCCTCGAAGTACTCGATCGCGGGCTGACGCCGTTCCTTCGGGACATGAGCACCGACCGGCACGGCAAGAACGTCGTCGTGATGGTGTACTCCGAATTCGGGCGACGAGTGGGGGCCAACGCATCGCACGGCACCGATCACGGAACTGCGGGGCCGGTGTTCGTCGCGGGAGTGCCGGTGAAGGGCGGGTTCTACGGCGAGGAGCCCAGCCTGACCGACCTCGATGACGGTGATCTCAAGGGCAGCATCGACTTTCGCGACATCTACCACGAAGTCCTTTCCAAGACCGTCGGCGCCGATCCCGAGCCCGCCGTCGGAACTGGTCGCACCGACATCGGGTTCCTGTGACCGTTCGCGATCACGGCAACGAGTACTGACGCACCCAGTCGACGAGCTGACGGCCGCCCGCGGCGATGTCGCCGCCGAAGTCGTCCACCTGAAGGCAGAGGTGCAGTGACCGAGGCGGGAAGGTGGCGGTGTTGGCGGTGGTCCACCACCGCACGCCGTCGAGGTACATGGTGACGTCGCGAGGCGTCCACTCCACTGCCCATGCGTGCCACTGGGAGGCGTCGATCGCGACGCTGCTTCCATCCCTGCGGTCGTCCGGACCGTAGTGCAGCCAGCCCTCCACGACTTGTCTGCTTGGGTCGATCGCTTCCATGAAGTCGATCTCCCCGCCGACGGGCCAGTCTTCGGCGTCTGGCCATAGCAGCGCCACCGAGTGATATCCCGGTGCCGAAGGGGGCGACTTCACACACACCTCCCATCGGCCGAACTTCTGCCCCGAGTCCCAGCCCATGCCACCGGAGCGTCCACCCCCATCCCCCGTGATGGTCAGCACGCCACCGGCCGCGGAGATCGCGTGTGGGGTGCGCCGTCCATTGCCGGCGTGGCCGGGTCCGTCGTATACGTGCCAGCCGCCCAGAGACGAGTCGTCGAAGTCATCCTGGCGGTTCGGGGTTCCCCAGTCATGCTGGGCGGCCGCGGTGTTCGGACACGGCCCGGAATTGCTCGGGGGAGCGGCGTTCACCGCAGGCCCTGGTGCGCAACTCGTGACCACCAGTGTTGTGACGACGGCAAGCAGTCGGGTGTTCTTTCGGTACCGCCACCCGCGGCTCATGTCCACTGTTGTCGCCAACCCTTCGCCGCGTAGGTGCAGACAGCCTACGTGGAGCGCGAGAGTCTGCCCGTTGAGCGATGACCAGTGTGAGCCACGTCGACGACATGAACTGCAACCGTGGCGAATCCCGTCGTTGTTGCGAAATAGCGTCGTGGTGGACGGGCGCAACAATGGCTTGTACAGAGCATTCACTACTGACGGTTGAGTAAGAAATGTCGAGACGTTGCGCCGCGAGAGGTACGCCCTTCGTGCCATTGCAGGAGCGGGACAAGGGCGTTGCCTCGCGGACCAGAGACCGCCATGGGCCGCGACCGACCGGAGGTCTCGCACGGAACCCTGTTCCCTTGCTGTGAGTGCACGTGGTCACCAAATGGGTCACCAGCAAACGCGTCGTCGACCTGTGGAGGCGAGAAGGCGCCCGACTTGACGGATCGGCTGTCCACGAGGATGTTTCGGCTGGCTATCGAATGCAGCTGAGCAGTGCAGATCCCCCGCGAACGGCCGCGGGTGGAGGTGTGGCGAACACAACACTTTTGGTCGTAGCGCGGGTCCCTGGCCAAGTTGCAGGCCCCCCATGGGTATGCCAGGGTGAGATAACCGTGAAACTTCTTGGAGTTCGCCAACGATTTGCTGGATTCTAAGCATCCGAGCGGTGGGGCCGGGGGCAGCGCCGGGGCGACGAGGGCGCGGCGCAGCGTCCGTGCGGGGGTCCAAGCCAGTTGGTAGTGGTTGCAATGTGAGCAACCGACTTTGGGCTCCGTGACACCACCTGGTTTCCGTTGTTGGTGGCATCGAGTTCTTGAATAACTTAATGACAGAAAGGCCGTGTTCGTGGCCAAGTTAGCGACCATTTGGGATGGACTACCTCGCGATACCGAGCGACCGAGGGTAACGGTCGTCATTCCCGCTCTCAATGAAGAGAAGAACCTTCCTCACGTAGCAGCCGTAATGCCAAGCGACATAGACGAAGTCGTGTTCGTGAACGGCAATTCGATCGACAACACCGCCGAGGTGGCACGCCAGCTGTGGCCGGATGGCGTGCACGTGACGCAGACGCGCAAGGGCAAGGGCAATGCGCTGGCGTGCGGGTTCGAGGCCGCGACCGGCGACATCATCGTGATGATCGACGCCGACGGCAGTACCGACCCGATGGAGATTCCGAGGTACGTCGGCGCGCTCATCTCGGGCGCCGACTTCGCCAAGGGTTCACGTTTCATCCAGGGCGGCGGCAGCGCCGACATTACCAAGTTCCGTCGGCTCGGCAACTGGGGTCTCAACGCGATGGTCAACATGCTGTTCTCCACCAACTACACCGACCTCTGCTACGGCTACAACGCGTTCTGGCGGCAGTCGCTCGACGTAATGCGGCTCCCCGCAACCGATCACCCCGCTCCGCAATGGGGAGACGGGTTCGAGATCGAAACCATGATCAACGTGCGGGTCGCCGCGAGCAGGCTCAAGATCGCCGAAGTATGCAGCTATGAAGCACGCCGGATCCATGGCGTAAGCAACCTCAACGCGGTCAAGGACGGCACTCGGGTGCTGCGGACCATCCGCAGAGAGTTCTTCCTCGCCAGGAGGTCCAGCACGGCCGTGCGTCGCAACGTCCGTTCGGCGGGCGATGCCGCGCGTCTGAAAACCGAGCAAGCGTCCTAGGGTCGCCGTGAACGACACTGGGCGACAGACCAAGTCGCCTGACGACGGCTGCTCAAAGGAGGATTCGTGACTGGAAGTGGTGCTGACGACGAAACGGACGTCGACATCTCGGTGGTGCTGGCGTGCTATGCGGAGCATCGACTGCCGAGCATCCGGGCCGCCCTCGTGTCGTTGCGCAAGCAGAGTCTCGAACCCGCCAAGGTCATCGTGGCGGTGGACAACAACGCACGGCTAGCAGGCCTGTTATCCGATGAGTTCGGTTGGATCGAGGTGGTGCGCAACGACAATGGGCGTGGCGCATCGGCGACGCGCAACTGTGGTGTGAGCGCGGTACAGACGGAGTTCACCGCATTCCTCGACGACGACGAGACTGCCGACCCGGAGTGGCTGCGGACTCTCACTCGGCCGTTCGTGTATCCGAGCGTCGTCGGAACCGGCGGCAAGTACGAGCCGTCCTGGCGTACCTCGAAGCCCGGTTGGTTCCCCGACGAGTTCGCCTGGGTGGTCGGCGGCTCCTATCAGGGCCTGCCCACGGTGACCGCGCCGATCCGCAATGTCTGGTCGGGCAACATGGCAGTGCGTACCAACGAGTTTCGCGCAGTCGGCGGGTTCCGAACCGACTTCGGCAAGCGCGGCTCGATTCCGCAGCCGGAGGACACCGATCTGTGCATCAGGATGGCCGCCGCCAGCGGTGGCCACTGGATGTACGTCCCCGACGCGGTGATCCATCACGACGTGCCTGCCGACCGGGCATCGCTGGGGTTCTTCGTGCGCCGGTGTTATGCCGAGGGTGCTGGCAAGGCCGCCATGCAACGCCATCTCGCCGACGGATCGGCGGTATCGACCGAACATGACTACGTCAGAACCGTGTTCGTCGAGGCGTTGCGGCGGTCCGCCGGTAGACAGCCGTCCACCCGCAGGCAGGGCGCGGTGATGTTGGCCGGCCTGGCCAGCGCCGGGGTCGGCTACGCGCGCGGGCGGGTGGCTTCGGTGTCCACGGGGAGCGCCGCAGCCTAATGTTGCGAACCAAGTCGACGCTGCAGCCGCAGCCCGCGCGCTTCGGCGCCGCGCGGCTGTACCGCGATGCCGGCTCGATGGCGTCGTCGTCGGTGGCGAACGCCGTTCTCGGAATGGCGTTCTGGGCGATCGCCGCCAAGATGTTTCCGCCAGAGAAACTCGGTGTGATGACCGCCGTGCTCGCGGTCATCGTGTCCGTCGGCGTCGTGGTGGCCGCGGGTGTCGGCGACGCCTACACCGCCCTATTGCCGGCTGCGGGCCCGGACCGCCCTGCCCTGTACCGGCGCGGCCAGCGGCTGTTCTTCGGGCTGGCGTTGGTGATCGGCATCGGGGCTGCGCTCGCAACCACGACCTGGCTCCGGGAAGTGCGGGGATCCATCGTGATCGCCGTGCTGGTGGTGGTGGGAATTCTGGCGTGGTCGGCACTGACACTGCAGAACTCGACTCTCGTCGCGTTGGGCCGGGCACGGTGGCTGCCTGCGGCGAACGTCGCCGTGAGCCTCGGCAAGATCGCGCTCCTGCCGCTGCTGGCCATCGCCCACGTATGGCACGCGGTCGAGTTTTCGTTCGTGCTGGCCGCGATCCTGATGGTGGCCATTCTCCGCCCGACGATCGTGCGCGTGATCGACTCCGGCGACGACCTGCCCGATGTGTCCACCGCCGGCGCGATCAGCACCCGTACCTTCGACCGCTTCGTCGCGCAGACAACGGTGTCGTCGGCGTTGAGCATGGGCCTGGTCAACGTGACACCGTTCGTCGTGACGGTCTTCTCCGGTCCGAAGGAGGGGGCACTGTTCGCGCTGTCCCTGTCCATCGTGCAGGCGTTGGACTTCATGGGTGCCGCCCTCGTGGTGTCCCTTGTCGTGCATGCCTCGAGCACGCCCGCGGAAGCGGGGGCGATGGCACGGGCAATCCTCATCAGGGTGCTGGTGCTGGCGGTGACCGGCGGGCTGGCACTGTCGCTGGTGGCCCCCACCGCGCTGCGGTGGCTGAATCCGCACTATGGCTCGATGAATGCGACGGCCGTAATCGCCGTCCTTTCAGTGGGCACCGTGTTCCGGTGCACCTACATGGTGTGGGCAGGGTTGCAACGTTCCCGGCGAAACATGAAGATGCCGTTGCTGTTCAACTTCTTCTGCGCGGTTCTACTGCTCAGCATCATGCCTGCGCTGACCTCCGACCACGGCGCGCTCGGTGGTGCAATCGCGCTCTTGCTGTCGCAACTGGCCGTCATCACCGCGATCTGCGGTCACGTGCTCTTCACGCGTCGACGCGGACGGCGCGCCTCCGTGTCCGACACGGCGAACCAGGAGGCGACATGACCAGTGTTCTCGAACCGATCACTTCCATCGATTCCGAGCAGGGGCTCTGGAGGGGCGCCACCTGGGTGGGCCAGATCAACGAGGCCGACCTCGGCGATCGCTGGCTGCACCTAGTCGACGGAGAGCAGTTCTCCCGCGCTCGGTTGTTGATCTGGACCAAGGGATGCCCGCGCGGCTTCGTCGAGATGCCGGTGACCAACGCGACGATCGACGGCGACGAGGTGTTGGCTCGCGTCGGCGCACTGCCGCCGGTTGCCGCCAGCGCACCTCTCACCGCGTTCCCGCCGATCTCGGTCGTGGTGTGCACGCGGGACCGGCCCGACCATCTGCGAGCCGTTCTCGGAGCGCTCAGTCGGTTGGACTATCCCGACTTCGAGCTCATCGTGGTCGACAACAATCCGGCCAGCGGGCTGACTCCCCCCGTCGTCGAGTCCTTCTCCGACATGCCAGTTCGGGTGATCGAAGCGCCGGGGAAGGGGCTGTCCATCGCCCGAAACGCCGCACTGAGGAGTCCCGGTCACGACATCGTCGCGTTCACCGATGACGACGTTCTGGTCGACCGATCCTGGTTGACCAACCTGGCCGCCAGGTTCGTCGAAGACGATCGGGTGGCCTGCGTCTGCGGGATGGTCCCCAGCGCAGAGCTATTGACTCCAGCACAGTCCTACTTCGATCGTAGGGTCGGATGGGCCCGCCGGTGCGACGCCGCGGTGTACGCCCTGGCAGATCCTCCGGAGGACGACTGCCTGTTCCCCTTGCGTGTCGCGCAGTTCGGCACCGGCGCCAACTTCGCGGTCCGCCGTGACGCGGTCACCGAGCTCGGCGGCTTCGACGAGGGCCTTGGCATCGGGTCGCCGACCGGCGGAGGCGAAGACATCGACCTGTTCGTCCGGGTGCTGCTGGCGGGTCACAAGCTGGTCCGGGAACCGTCGGCGGTGGTGTGGCACCGGCATCGGCGCACCGCCGAAGAACTCGAGACGCAGATTCACAACTACGGATTGGGGCTGGGCGGCTGGATCGCCAAGCTGCTGACACATCGCCAAACCGTTGGGATGGTGCTGCGCCGGGTCGGCCCGGGCATCCAGCACCTGCGAGGCATCACCGCGGTCGACCAGTCCGACGTCCTCGACACCGAACCGAGCCTCGACGGACTGGACCGGCGTGAGCTCGCGGGAGTTCTGCGGGGACCGTTGGCGCTGGTGCAAGCGCGTGCAGCTGGGCGCAATGCGAATCCGCTCCGTTCGTGGAAGTCCTTCCGGGCACTGGACTTTCGCCGCAGTCAGATGTGGGGTGATCCTGGCAACGTGATCATTGCCGGCCGACTGGCACTGTTGGCGGCAGTTCTCGGCGCGGTTGGGTCGATCGGTGCCATCCGTACGCTGCCCACTGCGGTACTGATCCTAGTGGTCGCCGCGTTCATGCTGGCTGGACCCGGGAGTCTGCTGCTTTCCTGGTACCCTCATCTCCCGACTTACGCGGTGCTGCCGCTCATTCCGGTGGTCGGCCTTGCCGCGTGTGTGGTCACTGTCACCGGGCTGCTGATGGTCAACGTCTATCACCCAATCGGGGTGCTGCTCGGCCTGACGCTGGCCACCACGGCAGGTGGTCTGGCACGGTGTGCGTATTTGGCCCAACGGCGAGCGGTCGCCGTGCCATGACCGCAACGTCCGCCGTCGAACACACCTCGGCCGCACCCGCCAGCCACACGGCCGAGCCGCGCATCCGCGGTCGAGGCTGGCTGCCGTGGGCGATACTGACACTGGCGCTGGTCCTGTTCGTCATCGGCGAGCGCACCATTCCGACTGCCGTCCCCTCCCAGTGGGGCCTGCTCGCGGTTGCTTCACCGGCCTACGGGGCCTCGATCCTCCTGGCCGCCTTGGGTTTTGCCGTGGCAGTCCGACGGGCGAACGCACCAGCGATGGTGGTGGCGATCGTGGTGACGATCATCGTGCAACGGCTGCCGAGGGCCGTCGCGACCGACATGCCGATGTATGCGTGGACGTACAAACACCTCGGCGTAGTGGACTACATCCAGCACGCCCACACCTTGGCCCGCGATGTCGACATCTACAACGGGTGGCCTGGCCTGTTCGCGCTCACGGCCTGGTTCTCCGACCTGACCGGGGCGCCCGTCACCGCGATCGCGCACTGGTTCACGCCGGTGTTCCACGTCGTCTTCGCCCTGCTCGTCTTCGGGGTGGCTCGATGCTGGGGCCTGCGCCCGATGATCGCGTTGACCGCGACATTCCTAGTGTCGACCCTGAATTGGGTCGAACAGGACTACTTCTCGCCGCAAGCGACCGTCATGTTGCTGGTCGCGGGTGTCCTGATGCTGGTGGGGCTTTCGCGTGACCGACCCGTCGGCACGCTGCTGATCATCTTGCTGTTCGGCGCCGCGACCGTCACCCATCAGCTCACCCCGTACTGGACGCTCATGGTCATCGGGCTTCTGGTGATCACGCGGCGAATGAAGCCGTGGTGGATCGTGATTCCCTTGGCCGCGATGCTCGGTGCGTATCTGCTCTACAACTGGGACCAGGCGTCGCAGTACACGCTGTTCTCGTCAGACGTCCTCGACAACGCCAAGACCAACATCCCGACCGTCGGTGTCCTCGGCCAGAGGGTGACGAGCGCGGGTGTGCGCGGGTTGTCGGCGGCCATGTGGATCGTCACGGCGATCGTGCTGCTCGTTCGGTGGCGTCGCAAGCAGGCGTTCTTGGCGGCAGGAATTCTGGCGCTCAGCCCGATGCTGATCCTCGGCGGCCAGAATTACGGCGGGGAGGCGGTGTTCAGGGTCTTCCTGTACTCGTTGATCGGCTGCTGTCTCGTCCTGGCGCCGGTGCTGGTTGGTGTTCTGCAGGGCGGGATAAGGCGTTACGCCGCGGGTCTTGCCGCCCTCGGCATCGCAACCGCGCTGTCCGCGCAGGGCTACACCGGATCCTGGTATGCCAACGTGATGCCCAAGTCGCAGGTCGAGACGGCGCGCGTGGTTCTCGGTCAAGCCGAGCTACCTGCGTACCTGACCGCGGTTGCGCCGGTGTGGCCGGAACGCAGTTCGTGGCGTTACGTCGACTACGCGCGGTTCGACGCGCACTTCGACGGTCTGATGATCAACGCCGCGAACCTCGCCGGACGACACTTCATCTCGCAGACTGACTACGAGGAGTTCGTCTACGCGCTGAACAGTCGCCCTGATGCGTCCACCTATCTCATCATCACCGACCAGATGCGGGTCTACTCCTGGTATTTCGGCATCCTCCCGTGGGACGCGCTGCCGAATCTCAAGGAATGGCTCAAGCGCGACACCGAACGCTGGCAGCCCTTCTTCGACGGTGAGGGCATCACCGTGTTCGTGCACAAGGTCGACACGGACAAGCTCGGCAAGTGACGATGAGCGCCAAAGTCCAACGCCGCGACAGACCATGGGCCGACGCGTACGTGAGCGTGCTCTGCGGGCCGATCGCAATGCCGACGACCGATGCCCTGCGCGACGCGGTAGCTGCCATTTCCCGGGTTCATCCCCACAGCCGTCTTACCTGGCGGCTCGACAGCGCGTCGTGGCAGTGGCACGACGACCGCCCGCTCGAATCGGTTGTCGTTGAACGCGACTGGCCAGGAGACGACGTCGGTTCGACACTGAACGCGATCGCCGGCGACGCCGCACTGGCGTCGCCGCTGTGCCTGATCCGGTACCCCAACCACATCGGCCTGCGGATGTCGCACTGTGTCGGGGACGGCCGGCTGTTCCTGACGACGATCTCGACGGTGCTGCAGAGCGCGCTGACGGGGGAGCTCGTGCCGTGGCCAGTGCAGCGGGCCAGATCGTCCCCACTGCTTGGCGCGGCGGCCAAGACGTTCGGTGGTGCGCCGCGGCTGCTGCGCGACGCCGTCCGCGACAGGGTTTCCCTGACGACGGACGCACCGGTCGGCCCTGGCGAACAGAGACCATGGACTCCGGCGCGCCGCACCGTCTACGGGTCGCTCGCCAGGTCGCGTGCCGATGAGTTGTTCGACTGGGGAGCGCAATTCGCACCGAAGGCAAGCCGCTTCGCCTTGCTGATCGCGTTGATGCTGCGCGCAATGCGCCGCGTCGGTCTGGAAACCTCCGACGACCGACGGGTCATGGTCGACCTCCGGCGCTACCTCGGCTGGCGCTACATCGATGGCAACTTCCTCGCAGGCGTCCCGATGCGTATCGACGCCGAGATGGCGCCGGAGGAACTGTCGGCGAGTATGCGGACCACCATGAGTTCGGCAAGGCCGCTGGCCAATCAGATACTCACGTCGGCACGTAGTCGATTCGCGACACCGATCCCGACAACCAGTTTCGACCCGAACGGACTCCCCAGGTTGACGTTCACCAACATGGGCCGGACACCCGAGATCGATGGTTTGCCCTTCCTCACCGATCTTCCGCCGGTGTATGGCGGCAGCGTGCCACCGGACGGACCACTGGGCCTCACGGTGCTCTTCGGCGACAACCGACGGATGATCTCGATCAACGTGGCGTTCAACGACAACGCGATTGACGCCGACCTCATCCAGCGTGCAGTGGACGCAGCGATATCGGACCCCGTCGGCCTGGTGTCGGAGTCACCGCAGCCGTCCCGATCTGGTGGACCGACATGAACCGTGACACCACGTCGAGGTCGGCCGCGAGCGGCCGCCAGGTGATCATCGCGTTCGCGTCGCTGCTGGTGCTGCTCGTCAACCTCGTCACGTCGTGCAGCACCAAGACGGCCGAGTTCGACTATCTTAGAATCCAGGTCGACGGTGAGTCGGTACTCGCGGTCAGCAAGCGAGATGTCTTGGTGCACGGCATCGTGGTGTTCTTTCACGGTGTCGATCAGGACGAGTTCACCGTCACCAACGACCCGCTCTTCGGCGGCCTCACGTCGGACCTGATCGAGGCCGGGTACGCCATCGTCTCCAGCCGGGCAGGCGGGAATGACTTTACGAACCCGGCGAGGGTGAACAACTACCGCCAGCTCGCCTCGGTCGCGATGCAGCACTACAAGATCCAGAACGTCTTCCTGCTTGCCGATTCGATGGGCGCGATTCCCGCCGTCAGCCTGATGGCCTCCGACTACACGCCGATCCGCGGTCTCGCCGCGATCAACCCGGCGCTGGACGTCGCAAGCGCAACCCCGCAATGGCCCACGTTCCGGGAGGAGTACCCGCCGAATCCCGTTGAGCAGTCGCTCAATCCGCTCGCGTTGCCGGTCGAGGACCTTGCACGCGCGAACATGAGGTTCTACGTCACCAGGGGGGATGCGGTGGTGAACTCGACCGCCAATGCGCAGGCGTTCAAGGGGAAGTTCGGACAGGTCTCCGACATCTCAATCGTCGACTGCTCCGGCGGGCACTCAGACCCGTCATGTGTCCAGCCCGCCGATGTGATCAAGTGGTTCACGGCCATGGATGCGAGGGCCAGGTCATGAGTGCGGTCGCTCCCGACGCCGTGACCGTCGTCGTGCCGACGCACAACCGCGCCGATGTGCTGCCACACGTTCTGAAGGCAATCCTGGACCAGGAACAGGTATCGGTCACCGTCGTCGTGGTCGACGATGCCTCGACCGACGGAACCGCCGACCTGCTGAGCAGCTACCCCGACGTGACGGTGGTGCACCACGACGTCCCCACCGAACAGCGGAAGGCGAGGAACGACGGTGCCCGTGCGGTGCAGACGCCGTGGCTTGCGTTCTGCGACGACGACGATCTCTGGGCGCCAACGAAACTGCGGCGTCAACTGGATGCGCTTACCTCGGCCGGGGCGGACTGGTGTGCGTGCAGTTCGATCTTCGTCGACGAACGTCTCGAACCGGTCGGTGGCCACCGGGTGCCCACCGCACAGGAGGTCGAACGACTGCTGCCGCGCCAGAACATGGTCCCTGGCGGTGGATCCGGGGTGCTCATGCGTACCTCGCTGTTCGACAAGGTCGGCGGATTCCGGGAGGACGCCAAGTTCGTCGAGGACTGGGACCTGTGGCTGAAGGCTTCGCGTGCAGGCACTTTGGTGTGCGTGGACGAACTGCTGGTCGCGCAGCGCCAGTGGTCGAAGTCCTACAGCCACAAGAATCTCGAGGACCAGTACCGTGCATTCGTCGACATGACCCAGCGGTACGGGGACGGTACAGTAAGGTATCGATCCCGCCCACTTCATCTGGGCGCGTTCGAGATTCAGCAACGATTGTGCAATGGACAGCGCTTGTCCCTCGTCAAGGAGCTGCCCCGAATTCTGCGCCGATCCCCGGAGGACTGGCGTTGGGCGGTGGCAATGCTGGCACTACCCGAGCACAGACTGCGCGAGCTGCGGTTGCGCATGGTGGGTGAACACGACGTCGAGTGCGCCCGCGAATGGCTTGCGGCTGTGCGGTCACGACAGTGCGGAGTACAACTATGACCACAGGTCCCCTCATCTCCTACCTTGGTTGGCACGGTCGCGGAAACTTGGGCGATGACGCGATGTACGACGCCGTGCGCGCCCAACTTCCTGGTGCGACGTTCCTGGACCACCCCCACTTGCCTCGGGAGAGACTGCGCGCCGTCGTCACGGGGTCCGATCGCCGGGCACGTCGCAGTCACCTGGTGATCGGTGGCGGGACATGCGTCGGCCGCAGCAACTGGCGGGCCATCGTGACGCGGGCCACGAAGACGACTGGAACGCGGCAGCGGTACGCGATTGGGATCGGGGTGGAAGACCCCGTGTTCGGTGGGTACCGCAGCCATTCCGGCGACGGTGAGATCGACCGATGGGTGCCGATACTGAAGGACTTCGACACCGTCTCGGTCCGCGGACCCCGCAGCGCGGAACTGCTCGCCGACGCCGGTTTCGAGGTCGCGATCTCGGGTGACCCGGCTCTGGTGCTACCCCTGCCCGATGTCGAACCGGAGGATGGCCTCATCGGCGTAAACCTCGGGTTCGGCGACGACCTGTGGGGACACGATCCCGACGCCCTCGTCGAGCGGACGTCTGCGGTCCTGCGTGAGCTGTCGAAGTCCGGTCACCGGGTGGTCGGAATACTGCTGAACCCCGATGACGAACGGTGGACGAGGGCGGCACTCGACGGCATCAGTACCGAAGTGGTGCTGCCCGCCGACGCGGTGGGTGTGGCCGACGTACTGGCGAAGTGCTCGGTCGCGATCGTCACCCGACTCCACGCCGCCATCCTGGCGTCGTTGTCGGGTACCCCCGTCGTCGCGTTGGAGTATCAGCCGAAGTGTCGCGACTTCGCGCGCTCCATCGACGACGAGGCGTCCTTGATTCGCACCGATCAACTCACTGCGGCAACGCTTCTCGACCAGGTGAATGCTGCACTGGCCGAATCGGCCACGATCCGGGCCCGCAAGCGCGCGGCGGTCTCTGTGCTGCGCCAACGGTTGCTGGCCGAATACGCCGACGCTCGGTCGCGTCTGGAGGTCGCGGTATGACGCCGACTGTCGGTGGTGAGCACTCGGTGCGGGCCGACGGGTCCGCCGAGCAGCGCACGGCTGCCCTGGGTTTCGGCTGCGCCAGCCTCTACGGACTTCCCGCAAGACGGGATCGCATGGCCGTGCTCGAGACCGCCTACGACGCGGGAATTCGACGGTTCGACGTCGCGCCGATCTACGGCCTCGGGGTCGCCGAATCGGAGTTGGCGTCCTTCCTGAATGGGCGTGACGACATCTGTGTCACAACGAAGTTCGGAATCCGGCCGACCCGTCTGTGCCGGGTTGCTGGTCGGATTCAACCGCCGGCGCGTCAAGTGTTGCGGCGGTCGTCCGGGCTGAAGGCGAAGGTCAAGACCTCCGGTGCCAAGCGGGGTTCCGGAACCGTCGGACGGCTCCTCTACGGGGCGCACGACTACTCGGTCGGCAACGCCAGGCGTTGCCTCACTGCCAGCTTACGGACCCTGCGGACGGAACGCATCGACTACTTCTTCCTGCACGAGCCCGTTGGGCAACTGGGTCCGGGTATCAGCGAACTGGCCGACTATCTGGATACCGAGCAGTCGCGGGGTGTCATCGGGCACTGGGGACCGGCCGGTGACCTGTCCCAGATGGACGGGAATCTCACCGAACTGTCGCGGCGCGCGTCGGCCATGCAGTTCCCCTACGACCTCACCGGTGGCTTCGCGGGACCGGATCCCGAGCAGCAGCAGCGGCCGACGATCACCTTCGGTTTCATCGCCGCGACGTTGCCCATCGTCCGCGCGGTGCTGGAGAAGGATCCGGCGTTGCGGCGGCGGTGCAGCGACCTGCTCGACGCTGACATCACCGACCAGCGCGTCGTCTTCGCGCTGTTGGTGCGTGATGCGGTGCGGCGTAACCCGTTCGGTGTGGTTCTGCTGTCATCGACGAAGACCGAGAACGTCCGCGCAGCCTGTGCCGCGGCGAACGTCGCGCTCCGTCACGAGGACGAGGTCGCCGGCACCATCCGCCAGGCCTGCCGTGCAACGGAGGCCGCGCGATGATCATCTCGGGCAACGATCTCGCCAACGACACTAGGTTGCGGTCACGGCTAGTGGTCGTTGGGGCCGGTCCCGCGGGCATCGTCACCGCGCTGGAGGCCTGCAGGCGCGGTGTCGACGTCATCCTCGTCGAGACCGGTAACCGCAAGCCGCGCAGGGCATACCAGAACCTCTCGGTGGCACGGAGGAAGCGGCCAGAGATGCACGCTCCCGTCGAGCTCGCGGTCAGCCGTCAACTCGGTGGCACCTCGGCGATCTGGGGCGGCCGTTGCGTGCCGTACGACCGCATCGACTTCATCGAGCGCGACATCGCTCCCGAGTCCGTGTGGCCGATTGGCTACGACGAGGTGCAGCGACACTTCGAGCGCGCGTGCGAGTGGATGCTCTGCGGTCGGCCGGTGTTCGATGCGCACGTGCTCGATCACCTTCCCGAAGAAATGATTCCGGGCCTGCCGGACGGCGACATCTCGACGTCGGCCCTGGAAAGGTGGTCGCTCCCCACTGATTTCGGCAAGGTGTACTACGACGAACTGCGTGACAGTCCGGGCATTCGGGTGATCACGGACTCGACCTGCGTGCGGATCGACCTCGACGACGACCAGACCCGCGCATCCGGGATCGAGTGCCAAACGCTTTCGGGGGTGTCGTTCAGTGTCGGTGGCGACGAGATCGTGATCGCCAATGGCGGTCTGGAGAGCACGAGATTGCTGATGTGCTCTCCAGGGCCGGGCGATCGGAGTATCGGCGACCACTCGGGGCACCTGGGCCGGTGGTACATGGCGCACCTCGAAGGGGTGGTCGCCGACTTGGTGCTCACCACGCCGCCAGAGGAGACGATCTACTGGTATGAACGCGACGTCGACGGCTCCTACGTCAGACGTCGTTTCACGTTCGCCGAGGGATACCAGCTCGAGCACGGCCTGCCGAACATCTCGGGCTGGATCGCCAATCCCGAACTGGCCGACGCTCGCCACGCCAATGCCCAACTCTCGCTGACCTACCTGTTGCTCATCTCCCCGCTGGGATTCCTGTTCGCGCCACTGGTGCAGCGACTCTCATTGACGGGTAACAGGATCCCAGGAACTCCATATGGCATGGCGACCAGGTCACCGGTGCGAGCCCACCTTGCCAACATCGCGCGACATCCGATCTCGACCATCCGGTTCATCGTCGACTTCGGTGTCAAGCGTCTCTTCGCGCGTGGGCGCAAACCGCCGGGGTTCTTCGTGCCCAACCCGGAGAACCGTTATCCCTTCCAGTACCACGCCGAACACCTGCCGCACTTCGAGAGTCGGGTTACGTTGGCGGAGGAGACCGACGACCTCGGGATGCCCAAGCTCGACATCGACATCGTGTTCACCGACGCGGACATTCGTGGAGTTCTCGAAGCGCACCGACAGTGGGACCAATACCTGCGTGATACCGGCATCGGGAGGCTCGACTACCTCTCCGACGATCTGGAAGCGGCTGTATTGGACCGCACCGGAGGCGGTTTCCACCAGGTGGGCACCACCAGGATGTCGAAAGCGCCGGAGGACGGCGTCGTCGATCAGAACCTTGCCGTCCACGGTGTCGGAAATCTACACGTGGTCAGCAGTTCCGTCTTCGTCACCTCGGGACAGGCCAACTCGACGTTCATGGTGGTGGTCTTCGCGGTTCGACTGATCGACCAGCTCTATGGCCCGCGGTAACACGGACGAATCGAGGCGCGACTGTGCACCATATCGAACGCGGTGAACTCCGCGGCCCCGCATGTGTCCTGGACGTCGACCTGGCGACCTGTGACGGGGCATCCGTCGACGTCGAGCAGTATGCCTCGGCTTGGTGTCTGATCCGCCGCGACGGTGTGGCCGTCGCGACGCGATTCCTCGACGTCGATGACGACACGTCACTGTCGCTGGCGGATGTGGTCGACGGCGCCGCGGTGCCCGACATCCCGCCGATGCCCGACTGCCCGGACGCCGGGCAATTGTCGGTGACGGTGGTCATCTGTACCCGCGACCGCCGCGACGGCCTGCTGACCACGCTGGCAAGCCTTGCCGCCCAGTCGGATTCGAAGTTCGAAGTCCTCGTGGTCGACAACTCGCGGGATGGTGGCGTGGCGGCCGATCTGACCAGCTTCACCGGGCTGACGCTTCGCAGTTGCCACGAACCCGCTCCGGGACTGTCGAGGGCGCGGAACCGGGGGCTCGCGGAGGTGGAGTCCGATGTGATCGCGTGGATCGACGACGACGAGGTGGCCGACCGCGACTGGATGACCTGGATGAAGCGAGGTTTCGCGGCGTCGTCGCGACCGGACGCGGTCGCCGGAGTCATGCTGCCCGCCGAACTCGAGACGGACGCGCAGGTGAACTTCGAGCGGTACGGAGGGTTCAACAAGGGCAGGGGGATGCTGCCCGAGACACTGCGGGCCGGAACGGCATCCGTGCCGGACCCGTTGTATCCGCTGCCCAACTTCGGCGCCGGAGGCAACATGGCCTTCCGCACGGGCGCGCTACGGGCAATCGGAGGTTTCGATACCCGTCTCGGCGCCGGAACGTTGACGCATGGCGGTGAGGAGACGCTGGCGTTGTCATTGCTGCTGCGGAAGGGCGCGGCAGTGTTGCACTGGCCGCCTGCGGTCACCTGGCACTATCACCGGCGCACCGACGAAGCGCTGGAGAAGCAGTTCTTCGGCTACTCAGCGGGTCTGACCGCGTTCTACATGAGCACTCTCCATGCGTCGCCACGCAGCATCTGGCGAATCGTCGGCATCGTGCCGAGCGGGATGCGCAGAATGCTCGCCAACCGTAAGACGGGCGGCCAGGGCGGCCCGCCGGCGGGATTTCCCGACCACCTGTTGCGGGCAGGCCGACGAGGACTGCTCGAGGGCGCTTGGCTGTACGTGCGCGAGGCCCGCAAGCAGCGGGCGGCGAGGAACGCCCCCGAGTGAGGTTCGGACTCGCCGACGCCTTCGCCAACCCTCGGGCGGCCATCTCGTCGGCGTTCGCGACCTTGTACTTCAGGATGCGCAAGGTCGACAGCAGAGGCTTGGTGCTGTGCACGGGCCGGCCGCCCATTCTGTTCACCCGCGGCCACGTCAGTGTCGGGCCCGACGTCGTGTTTCGCGGAGTGATGCTCCGATCCGAGTTCGGTGCGGCGGAGGGCGGCGTGATCCGCGTCGGCGCCCGCACGTTCATCAACGAAGGGGCCTCAGTGGTCGCGCATCACCACGTCGAGATCGGGAATGATTGCCGGATCGGTGAATTGGTCGGGATCTTCGATACCGACCACCACGAGGTCGATAGCGTCAGCGGTGTCCGACGAGCGCCGGTGCACATCGGCGACAACGTGTGGATCGGTCGATCGGCGATCATCCTGCCCGGTGTCTCGATCGGCGACAACGCGGTGGTGGCCGCGGGCGCGGTCGTGACCAAGGACGTCCCGGATGCCACCCTGGTCGCAGGCAACCCCGCACGCGTGGTCCGGACACTGGTCGTCGACGACGGTTGGCGGCGTACGTGACCGTCCCGCAATGGCAGGATGGATCCGTGATGAGCCTGCGGCTGGCAGCGGTGACCGCCACGGTGGCGATGCTGGCGCCGACCGCACCGGCCGCTGCCGAACCGACGTCCAACCCGTGCGCGGCCACCGCCGCCGACGCCCTCGGCTGGGGCCCGCCGAATCGGGCCGAAGACTTCGACGAGTACCCGGCCGGTCCCAACTGGGAGGTCTACGCCGGTGCCGGACACGGGGGTAATGGCATTCGCACACCGAATGCCCTGACCGTTGGGGACGGAGTGCTCACGATCACCGGAGACGAGCAAGGCAACTCCGGCGGATTGGCATTGCTTCCCGGTCAGCTCTACGGCCGGTGGGAGGTCTGCATGAAATCCACACCGGCGTCGCCGAACTATCACTCGGTCGCACTACTCTGGCCGGACTCCAACGTCTGGCCCAACGACGGCGAAATCGACTTCATGGAGATCCTCGACCCGGCCAGGACCCAGGTGACCGCCTCGGTGCTGCATGCCCGGCCGGCCAGCATCGAGGCGATGGTCGACCCGAACGACCACGCGGACATCGCCATCGACGCCACCCAGTGGCACAGCTGGGCGGTGGACTGGACGCCCGACCGCATCACCGGCTACGTCGATGGCGCGCCCTGGTTCGAGTCCGCCCGCCACGTTCCGGCAGGTCCCATGCACATGTGCATTCAACTCGACAACTTCGGCGGCGACCTCACCGGCGGGGGGCAGATTGCGGTCGACTGGGTGCGCCAATATCCGTTCGTACCAATGGAACCGGGTGCCCCACCCGGGTGACGAGACCGTGCACTCATCCGCTCGGCGCCAGCGGTACGGCGACGCTGGATATCAGGCCCCTGTGATCGGACCCGGGCAGTGCGGTCGTTTCGGCCGACGTCGCCGTGCACTGATGGGTCAGCACGTGATCGATGGCGATGATGGGCGGATTCACCTGGCTATTGGCGGGATAGGTCCTGTTGAAGCCGGCGCCTGCCTGTTGGGAGGCGTCCTGGAAACCGCCACGAAGCAGGTTTCGGAACTCCCGCATGTCCGGCGTGCTGTTGAAGTCGCCTGCGACGATCGCGCAGCCCGCGCCTGCTGATGCGGCCAGATCGCTCATCGTGGCCTGCATGTGCTCTATGTCCCCGCGCCAGTCGTCGATGGGTTGCGGCCACGGTCCCGCCATGTGCGCCACCAGTATCGCCGGATCGACCTGCACGCCTTCGACTTTGATGCGTGCACTCACCATCGCCAGCGCGTAGGCGGCTATCCGTTTCGACGAGGTGATGGGAAACCTGCTCCACACACCGACACCGCTCGCGCCGGGCCGCGCGTCGAGGGCGTGGTAGGGGAAGGACGTGTCCAAACCCGCGGCCGACAGTCTCTCCACCGACTCTGGTGTGAGTTCCTGTACGGCCAGGACGTCGGCGCTCGCGTTCGCCGTCGCAGCCAGTGAATGCGCGTCGCCACGACCAAAATAGATGTTCGCCGTCATGACCCGCAGCGGCACGGTTTTGATTCCGGCGTCACTGTGCTCAGATGTGAAGAGCGGCAACTCAACTGCGACTCCAACGATCAACACTGCGGTGGCTGCGATCGCCAACACCCAGCGCCTGCCCGAGAGGAACAAGACGACGGACGGCACGGCTGCGGTCATCAAGTAGGGCGAAAGCGCCGCTGCGAACATGATGACGTGGTTCACGAGCGGCACGAAGCGTGCGAGCACTCCGACGACCGCTACCGCGAGCGCGGCCACCGCGACAATGGTCAACAGTGCGCGCACCCAGCTCCGCGTCACCGGCTTGGCCGCTGGATGGGCATCGAGAGTGTCAATGCTCACCGACTGTAGTTGATCGCCCGACCTCAGCAACCCGGCAGCGGACTCGTTCGGCGGTTAGCCTGGGTTGATGTCGCGATCAAGAGGGAAGGGCGCCTTGTGAGTTCGCGGCCGCTGAGGATACTGGTCCTCGACCAGGCCAAGGGCGTGTGGGGAGCCCAGCGCTACCTCCTGCGGCTCGCTCCGTTGTTGCAGGAGCTAGGAGCGGACCTGACCCTGGCTGGACCGCGCTCACTGGAGTTGCACGACGCGTGGCGGCAGGCCGGCTTCGATGCCGTTCACCTCGACATTCCGACGGAACGCGACATTCGCGACCAGGGCCACCGGCCGACCCTGTCCGGCATCGTGCGGGAGGGCCGCGGTGGGGTGAAGGTGGCCCGAATGATCGCTCGTACGGTCCGCGCGGGCGGCTACGACGCGATCTGGGCTAACGCGCACTGGGTCCACTCAGATGCCAGTCTCGCCGGGCGGATGTGCCGCACGCCGGTGGTGCTGCACCTTCACGAGGAAGCGATACCTGGCCTCGGCCGGTGGCTGCGTACCGGGGCGGTGCGCATGGCTACCCAGTCGGTGGCGGTCAGTGAAGCGGTAGCGGCGGGGCTTCCTGCACTCGTGCGAAACCGTGTGCGGGTGATACCGAACGGCGTCGACGCCACCGCGATGTCGCCGGAGCCGGCGGGTGGTAGTGACCGACGTCACGCACTTCGGGCGAGCCTCGGGGTTGGCGACGACGACATCATGGTTCTGGCCGCGACCCGGCTCGATCCGTCGAAACGGATCGAGGACCTCTTGACCGCGGTCCGGCGCCTCGGCGACCCAAGAGTGCGGCTGGTGGTGGCCGGAACGACGAGTGCCTATCCCGGGTACGAGCGAAGGGTGCGTGCCGAGGCCGAGGCACTGCCCGCCGGGCAGGCCCACTTCTGTGGTCGCCGAGACGACATGGCCGCGCTCTTCCAGGCCAGTGATGTCGTCGTGCACGCAGGCATGGTGGAGGGGATGCCGCTGGGGCTGCTGGAGGCACAGTCGTGCGGGAAACCGGTAGTCGCCTATCGCGTCGCAGGCGTTCCCGAGGCGGTGTTGCATGCGACCACCGGACTTCTGGCCACGCCGGGCGACGCCGACGACCTGGGGGATGCGCTCGGCAGATTGGTCGAGGACCCGGCGTTGCGTTCCCAGATGGGCACATCGGCTCGCGCGCACGTACTTTCACACCACCTGCTCGAGGCGCAAGCGGCTCGAAACATGGAGGTGCTGACCGACATGTGTGCAGTGTCGAGGGCGATTTCGGTATGACCCGGAGAATCCTCGTCGCATTGGCGACCGTTCTACTGACCTGTGGCCTGGTGTCCTGCTCTAAGGACGGCGCCAAGGACGGTGACAAGGACTATGGGTTTCAGGTGGTCGAGACAGAGGTGAATGGTGCTGGAACGCTCGGGCTTTCGGATTACGGCCAAGACATCAAGGGATTGCTGGTCTACTTCCACGGCGCGGATCAGACCGCGCGGGTGATCCGTGATGACGAGAAGCACAGGAACCTCTTCGATCCTGCGCTGCGTGCCGGTTATGCCGTCGTCGCCGCCGACGCAGGGGGCAACGCCTTCGGCAACCCTGCGTCACAACAGGACTATCGAGGGCTCATCGCGGGTGCACGCGAGAAGTACGGCGCAGTGCCGATGTTCTTCGTCGCCGAGTCGATGGGCGGCTTGGCGGCGCTGACGTTGCTCAAGGAGGACGCCGACAGGCAGGTCAAGGGCGTGGTTGGGGTGTCGCCGCTCATGGGCATTCCACCCGCGGCCCGCAAAGTCGACTACATCACCGGGCCGTGGGGAGGGACGGTCGAGGCATCCGACGACCCGATGACATGGCCGCCCAGCGCGTTCGCCGATCGCGCGTTCCGGCTGTACCTGCCCAAGAACGACACCGTCATTCCCGCGGGTGCCACGGGGAAAGACTTTGCCGCGCACTTTGGTTCGGTCGCGACGATCGACATCGTCGAATGTGAGGGAGGTCACGTGGCCTCGGCCTGCTATCAAGGCGATGACGTCGCGAAATGGCTCGGCGCACGGCGCTGACGAAGCGCGCGTCGGCGTAAACCCCGATACCATCGACGCATCTGGATTTGAGCCATGATGGGTGAGCATCGGCCGTAGGGGGCACGGCGCATGACGCAGACGACACCAGCAGCGGTTCGGCTGCCGCCCGCGCCCCGCTGGCCGCAGATTGCCCAGGACTTCGCCTACCTGACCCGTGGCCAGCAACTGATGCAGTCGTTCTACGACCGGTACGGCAGCGCGTTCTCCATGCGGTTGCCGTTCTTCGGCCCCGCCGTCGTCATCAGTGATCCGGCACTGGCCAAGGAACTGTTCAAACATCCGACCGACGCCGTGCGCGGTGCCGAACCCAATCTCGGACTGGTCCTCGGGGCAGGCTCGTCGTTCGGGCTGCAGGGCGAGAAACATCTGCGGCACCGGCGGCTGCTGCTCCCGCCGTTTCACGGTGACCGGATGCGCGCCTACGAGGCGCTCATCGAAGCCGAGACTCGTCAGGAGATAGCGGACTGGCCTGAGGGGCAAGAGTTTCCGGTGCGGGAATCGATGATGCGGATCACCATGAATACGATCCTGCGGGGTGTCTTCGGCGCCGAGGGTGCCGAGTTCGACGCGTTGCGGTCGTTGATGCCGAAGATGATCAGGCTCGGTTCCAAGCTGGTCATGGTGCCGGCCCTGCACCGTGACTTCGGCCGGTGGAGCCCATGGCGGCGACTCGGGGCGATGCGCGAGGAACTCGACGCCATCTTCGGTGTGCTGATCGCCCGTGCCGAATCCGATCCCGTACTGGATCAGCGCACCGACATCCTGTCTCTCCTGTTGCAGGCCCGCTACGACGACGGAACTGCGATGTCGCACAGCGACATTGGGGACGAGCTGTTCACCCTGCTGGTCGCCGGTCACGAGACCACCGCGACGTCGCTGACCTGGGCGGTGGAACGGTTACGGCGTCACCCAGAGGTGCTGGCACGTGTGGTGGCCGAAGTCGACGCGGAGGAGTCCGCGCTACTTCAGGCGACGGTGCACGAGGTGCTGCGTACCCGGCCGATCATCGATGCGGTCTCCCGCGAGGTGACTGCGGAGTCGATTCGATTGGGCCCCTGGGTCATTCCGCGTGGACACATCGTCTCGGTCAACATCGGGCTGGTGCACCAAAACGAGGAGGTGTTCGCGGACGCGACCGCCTTCAACCCGGACCGGTTCCTCGGGAGCAACCCGGGGATGTACTCGTGGATTCCGTTCGGCGGGGGAACGCGGCGGTGTCCAGGGGCGGCGTTCGCGAACATGGAGATGATGGTCGTGCTGCGGACCGTCTTGGGAGAGTTCGCGCTGGCACCGACCGACGCACCCGATGAGCGACGGGAGAGCCGAGGGGTGGTGTTCGCCCCACGCGACGACGGCCGCGTCGTACTGTTTCGGCGCAGGCCCGCCTAGAAGCGCCGAGGTCAACGCCGTTGCCGTGCTTGACGATCGCAACGTGTGCGATCTCTGGTTTCGGTCGGCGATGAGCATCTCGCGACGTACAGTTGAGTGGTGTCCAGGGAGATCTGTCGGTGCGGTCATGAGCGGGTCGCGCACGAGCACTATCGCTCCGGCTCCGATTGCGCGTTGTGTCCTGCTGGAGAATGCCCACGGTATACGGGTCCCCGGCCGCCCTGGTGGCGGTCCGTCATTCCCGAGCGCCTACGTGGGAAGCATTCGGCAAGCGAGGCACCCGGTTCGGAACGGCCCGACGACGAACGTCGGGACGACGCGACAGGCGGCTCGGTGGGGATCGCACTCGGTACCGGCCACTGGGTGTTTCCCCTGGCGGCGCCCAGCCTATGATCAAGCAGTCCAAGTCTCAGCGGGCTATCAGCTGGAATTGACGGCCATCTCAGGGCGGACGACGATCGTGGAGGTCATGCCAGATACCTGCCGCTGCGGACATGACCGTGCTGCTCATGAGCACTACCGAGCCGGATCGGACTGTGGCTTCTGCGAATCTGGGGACTGCCGCGGCTACCGGTCGGACGGCGTGCTGAAGCGGTTCATCGGGAAACTGGCCGCACGCGGCGGCGGATCCGATCGCATCACTCCGGTCACGCGCTCCCACTGAGCGGTGCCGTTGGCCTAGACCACTTTCCAGTCAATCAACCCTGCCGGCAGAACTCGAGTATTGGCGGCACGAGGTCGGCGATCTGTGAACCAATCGTCGAATAATATTCCGCGCCTCCGCCAATCTGGTCGGGAACATCCGACGCCTCGTGGACGACCAGTTGCGGGCGTAGCGCTGCTCGCAAGCTCAAGCCGAGCACCGTACGCGGTGGCGAGTAGCCCCGCCGTAGGCGACCGAGAGATGTTTCCAGGGCATACAAGGCTCCCGCGTATTCACAGCGGTGTTGCTCACGATGCCGTGGGGTCGAGCGGCACTGCGACGGTGGCCAGCAGCGCGCGGTGATCGGAGCCGCTGACGTAGACCGTGCGAATCGCCGTGGCGGTGGCCTGGCGCGTCAGCACGTGATCGATCGTGATGAACGGCGGATGCCAGGTGCGGGAAGGAAAGGTCGGCGCGAAGCCCGCACCGGTCTGTTCGACGGCATCGCCGTAACCGTTGGTTAGAAGATCGCGAAACTGGCGCATGTCGGGTGTGCTGTTGAAGTCGCCGGCGACGATCACCGCCGCCGGACCAGCAGCCTCGGCGAAGCCGTCCAACCGCGTCTTGGTGGCGGTGATGCCGGTTCGCCACGAGCCGAATGAATCCGCGTCGGACGCTACGGGGGAGATGACGTGCACGCTGGCCACCAGCGGGTCGAAGCGCACGCCGGGGACGCGCAACCGCGCCGCGGCGAAGGTAGCGCGGTCGCTCGCCGTCGGAGACATCGCCACCGGAAATCGGCTGTACAGGCCGATTCCCCCGGCGTCGGCTGCTGGGGTGAGTACGGAGTAGGGAAACGCCTCTGCGATACCGGCTTGCGAGAAGCGTTCGACCTCCTCGGGCGTCAACTCCGACACGGTGATCACATCCGCGTCTGCCTTGGCCAGTTCGACGAAGGACGATGCGTCCGCCCGTCCCTTGCGGAGGTTCGATGACAGGACCCTGATGTCGACGTGTTGGCCGACGTCTGCCGGACGCCCGAAGCAGTACCAGGGCACCTGGACCGCCACGGTGACGGCGAGGACCGCCACGGCGACGATCGACAGCAGAATCCGGCGGCATGCCACGGACATAACCACGGCCGACAGGGCCACCAGTGGGACGTAGGGCGATCCGACGGCGACGACCAGGGCGATGACGTTCGAGAGCGGCACGGCCCGCGCGACCATCGTGGCAACGGAGAAAAGCACAGCGACGTACGCCAGCGTCATCAGGCGTACTCGAAGTCGCGGGCGACGAGAGGGCATGTCATTCCTCTGCGCCTGCATTTGGCGGCAGGCTACCAGTCGATGAGCGACGACGGGGTGCCTGACGGAACCGACAGTCGGCCCTGGTCAGTCCATGATCGATCTTGACGACCGGCGGGCGTCGAGCCGACCGGCGTCAGGCGCCAGCAAAATCCTAAGGCGCCGCCGTTGTCGGCGGAGCCTTGAGGAGTGAGGCCGGGCTTGAATTCGGGCGCTAGGCCGAGCGATCGCGAGCCGGGGTGATCGGACCACCGATGCACATGTGATTCATCTCCCCGAACGGAAAGTCGCACACCGGGCAGGCGCCGTCACAGTCGTCCAATGGCTCGGACCTGTGGTGGATGTGGAGCCAGTGGGTCAGAGGTCTCCCCAGCGGATTGAGTAGCTCGCCAAGCATGATGCCCCCGGAGGTGGATCAGTTGCCGGAATGGATTCCGGTACTCAAACGGTAGCCCCGGACAACGCATAAGGAAATGGGGGATTACCCTTGGCTTCTACGTGGATGACGTCGTCGGACCAGAGCGGTAATTGACGCTGCCACATAGTAATTGACGTTGCGGTAACAATTCGTTGATGGTTTGGCCACGTGCCCACTGGCGGCGCCACGGCCGAAAGGCAGACCGACTACGAGCTGCTCCCGTACTAACGCCGGTCAATGACACTAGTTAGCTAGAATTGCAAACGCGTGTCACGCCCGTTGGGCGACCTCTGCGTGAGCGATCAAGCGCCCGGCGAGGTTTCCGAGAAATCGTGTGAGATAGCGCCGCCACAGGATTCCGGTGCCTGGGATCCGTTCGGTGAACTCACCGGACCACGTCACGGTCAGCATCCCCTCGGTTCCGGCAGTGAGTACGACCCGGGCTCGGTAGTCCTTGACGGGCCAGTTGGCGAGAATCCGGTACCCGTGCAGCACCGGTCGTTCGTCATCGGTGATCTGCTCCGCCGTTTTGAAGCGGTGAGTTCCGACCAGGCGGACGCGACCCACTACCGAATCATCGGTGGGGGACACCTCGCGCCAACCCGAGAACGAGATGGGCGAGCCGGCCCAGTCCTTCCACGTCTTGGCATCGCGCAGGAGATCGAAGGCGGTCTCAGCATTTGCGTGACCGCTGCGTTCGACCGACAGGGAATATGAACGAGCCATCGAGTCCTCCTATGATTGGTACGCGATAATAGAACAGCGCTCTATTATATTTCAAGAAGGGAGGCGGAGTGGCCGACGACTTCCAACGCGCCCGCACACCCGAACAACGAGGGGAGCGCGTCACCGAAATCCACAGGGCGGTAGTGGAGTTACTCGGCGATACGCCTGTTGATCAGATCAGCTTGCGGATGGTGGCCACCAGAGTCGGCCTCGCGGCGAGCAATGTGCTTCGCCATGCGGGATCGCGCGAGGAGTTGTTCCTCGACGTGATGGATGAGCAATACGTCGCCTGGATTGCGGATCTCTCCGCAGATCTGAACCACCTCGGCACGCCAGCCCCGGTCGACGCAGTCGCCACGCTGATCGCCACGTCCCTGCTGGGCCGGACCACGCTGCACCGACTCATCGAGGCATCCCCCGAACTTCTACGCCACACCGCTTCGCGTTCCGGCGCGCGAAACCGCATCCAAGGCGAACGCAACTGTGCCGCACTCACGACGCTCGTCGAAGCTGCGCTCGGTACCAGCTTCAACGAATCCGATCGGCTCTACTTCGTCGCCGGACTGCACGCCGTCGTGAGTGCAGCAGGCGCGTGGTCACGCCAAACGTTGTTCCCCGTCGAAGCGGAGCGGATCATTCAAGATCTGCTGGCAATTCTGTTGGCAGGCTTGGTCTCTCGGGTGTGAGCACTCCGCCAGCCTGCGTGCAGGAACTCACGCGCCGGCGCGGACCCGTTGTGTGTCAACGCGATCCGGTACCACTGCGCTGCCTCGGGCAGACGCCCGGAGCGCCGAAGGAGATCGGCCCGGATCGTGGCGACCGTGCCCGACCGCGCCAGCCGTGGATCGTCGGCAACGTCGTCCAGCGCCGATAGCCCGGCCTCGAAGCCGTCGCGAAACCGACGGCGAGTGCGCGGTTGGCCCGTGCGACCGGTGAGTCGGCCTTCCCGACCGGACGGATTCGATACCCGAGGAGCTCCGCGAAGCGCTCCTCAAGATCCGCGCCGACACTGCGTACCAACGTGCTCCAAGCCGAGGCTACTGACTCTCAGCGTGTGGAATCGTGACAGTCCCGAACGTTGGGCTATCAGCAGCCAATTGGCTCATCCATTCGCCGAGTTCGGTGCGTGAATGAATGTCCAGTTTGCGGTAGATGCGGGTCAGGCTCGCTTCGACAGTCTTGTGGCTGATTGCGAGCGCCGCAGCCACCTCGCGGTTGGTCATGTCAGAGGCAGCGAGTTCGGCGACGCAATGTTCCGATGGGGTCAGTCGCACGTATTGGGTTGGGTCGCTCTTGGTGGCGGCCAGTTCGTCGCGGGCGCGCTTGGCCCACAACGGCGTTCCCATGTCCTCGAACTCGCGCAACGCCTCGCCCAAGGTAACTGTTGCGACCTTCTTGAGGCTCTGCCGGCGTTGGAGGTGCCCGAGCAGAAGCTGCGTGCGCGCGAACTCGAACGGCATTGGGAGCCGGTCGTGTTCGGCCATTGCTTGCTGCGCCATGCGGATGGCACCATCGACGTCACCTTGGGCGGCCAACCACATGCTGCGGCAGCGCGCGCCGGTCGCCAGCATCCACGGTCGGTCGAGTCGGCGGCCGTTGTGTTCCAGTGCATCGATCAGTGGTACGGCTTCGGAAGTGTGGCCTAATGCGATCATTGCCTCGACGGCATCGGGGATGAATGCGGCGATGACAATCTCGGTGCCAGGCAGAGCACTGAACCGCGCGATCAGCGGCCGCAGGGTCGTCAGTGCTCCGGCGTAATTGCCCAGCGAGACGTCGATAAATCCGAGCGTCGCGACTGGTAGGTCTGCGAGTCGCGTTGAGCCGCAGCGGATCGCGCCCTCGATCGCGGCATGAGCATCGGCGCGGGCGGCGCGTTCACGCCCGGTGTACGCGGCGACGACCGCCCGGGCAGCGTGGGCAATGACCGCCATATGATTGCCACCGAGTTGCTGGGCACGCTCCATCGCATCCTCGGCCGTCAGTGCGGCCGCGGCGTAGTCGGCCCGCCAAGTGTCGATCAACGTGCTGTGGAGATCGACGAACATGATGTGGCTGTCGGCGCCGCGCTCGATGCAGCGATTCTTCACGGCAAGCATCTGAGTGCTGGCCTCGTCCAGGCGTCCAGTCCAGGCCAGTGCCAGTGCATTGACGGCGCTGGCGCTGAACGGAAGTGAAACGTCGATGCCGGGGTCTTCCAGTTCCAGCGCGTCCTGCAGGCTGCGATCGTCGATACCCTGCCCGCATACGAGGCCGACATTCACCAACATCGCGCGTGCTTGACTGGTCAAGGCAGGTAGGCCGAGTTCCTCAGCCAACGTCGCTGCTCGTAGCGCGTTGTGCAATGACTCGTCATACTCCCCGGTGTTGAGTTGGGCATGCGACAGTAGGAGAAGGCTCTGCACCAGCATCGTGGGGTCGGTCGCGGCGTCGACTTTCACGCCTCGTAAGAGGTCGGCAGCGTGCGTAAAGCTGTTGTCGTACATACGCATTTCAGCAAGCAGGTTGACGGCCGTCGCTCTGAGCGGGCCTGGCGGCAGCTGGCTGACCATGGGTTCGAGTGCTGAGCGGGCAGGTCCGGTGTTGCCAGCCTGGAAATGGTGCGCGGCGGCGCGGATCCGGCGTTCGGGGGTGTCACCGCCGACACGGATCGCCAAGTCGACGAGTTCAGCGGCGGCAGCCGGCGCTCCGCGAGTCCGCGCCGCGTCCGCGGCGGAATCCAGGGCCTGCAGCGTCGCGGGGTCCGAGCTGACCGTCGCGAGTGCGAGATGTCTGGCCTTCAGTTCGGGTAGGGACTCGACGTCGGCTAGCGCCCGATGCATCCTGCGCCGCCGAATTGGACCGGCGTCGGCGTATACGCCTTGTGCCAGCAGCTGGTGGCTGAACCGCACCCGGTTGCCGTGGATACCGATGATGCCCTTGTCTTCGACCGGTTCGAGCAGCTCGACAGTGCGCGCTGTGGTGGTTCCGGTGGCCTGCGCGAGCAGGTCGACGGTGGGATCGCACACACATGCCGCGGCTAGCAACACATCCCGGACGTCGCCTTCGAGCTGGCCTATCCGATCACGCATCAGTTCGGCTAGCGGGGCAGGTAACACTGGTTCGGCGGTCGGTGACTGGATGTTGGCCGCGCGCGCCAGCTCCAGCGCGTAGGACGGGTTGCCGTGAGAGATCTCGGCGATCCGGACCGTCGTCGGGCGAGGAAGTGAGTGACCCAAGCGGTCGGAAATCAAGGTGTGCAGTGCACCAATGCGTATCGGCCCCAAGCGGATTCGCTCGATCCCCTCCTGTCTGGCCAGCCGCAGCCAGGAAGCCGTTGTTTCGGTGTTGTCGAGCCCAGAGCTCTCGGTGAACAGCACGCCAATCCGTCGGTCGAGGCGACGCGCGACGAACGCGATGACACTCTGGCTGGACGCGTCCATCCATTGCACATCATCGATGGCGACCAGCACCGGTGACTTGGCCGCCAGGCGCTCGACGATCGAAAGGATTGTCGTGCCGACGACCCGATGGTCGCCCGGGGGATTTCCGCCGTGGCTCCCCAGCAGCACACGATCCATTGCCATTCGCTGGACCTCGGGCAATTCGTTCAGTGCTGTGCAGTCGACATCGCTGATTAGGTCGGCAACAACGGCATAAGGGAGCTCCCACTCGACCTGACTTGGCCGAGCCGAGTAGACCCGAAACCCGCGCTCCCGCGCCTGCTGCGTTGCCGCCGACCACAGCGTGGTCTTGCCGATGCCGGCCTCGCCGTCGATCACCAGCCCCGACGGGCGCTCAGCCATCGACGTCAAGAAGTCGGCAACTGCTCGCAACTCGGCCGAACGGCCGACGAGTCGTCCCCCAGACATCACGCGTTCCCCGATCTAACAAGTCCCCCCCGGACATCAGATCAATTGTCGCATCCGTCAACGCGGTTGGTGGCGGAATCCAATTCGGAACCTGCAGCAACGTCGAAATTGCGGGGCCGGATGGCGGCGGCGGCACTTCAGCGCCCGTCCGGCATAGGGGTATCGGAGCGGAAATGCTAGGGAAACACCCGCTTCCAGGCCTACCGGTACGCGGCTAGATTCATACCGCGTGCCTACCGACTCCGCAAGCTTGAGACGCCGAGAACGGTTGCGGCGGAACGGCGCCGGATTGGCGGGCATATGCCGCTAGGGGAGGGGTTCCTGATGGGGAGTTTGGTCGTGCGCATCCTGGGTGCCGTTGGCGCCGCGATACTTTCGGTGACCGTGTTCGGATCCGGCGTCGCTTCTGGGGACCCGTATACGGGCAAAACCTACGACGAAGCCGCAGCTACGATCTCCAAGTACAACGGCAACGCCGTCATCGGTGCGGTGAATGGCGATCAGCTTGCGACAGGTGACTGCATCGTCACCAGTTCGCACAAGTCGAAATTCCTCAATTCCAGCGGTAAAAACGATCGGGCAAAAGATATCGTCCTCAACCTGAACTGTAACAACAAGGTCGCCGAGCCGGGCCATCCAGGCAACTCGGCGATGAGTCCGCAAGGTTTGAAGGCGAAAAAGGACATACAAGCCGCGGCCACCATCAACAAGAATCCCGCGCTATGCCAGAAGAGTGAGGACTTCGCGACATGGTGCGAGGTTGTCTGCAAGCGCTCTGGCCTTTGTGAAGTCTGATTAGCCAGCGCACACCTCGGCCCTACCGAACAAGAACCGCAAATCAGGCAGGGGGAGTCAGTGCCAGCCTTGCCACGCTCCAAATTCGATGGCATCCAGTCGCTGCGATTCGTCGCCGCGCTACTCGTCGTTGTCACCCATTCGACGTTCTATGCCGGGGAGCGGCTCGATTCCAGCATCCGGACCTGGGACTTCGGCGCGGTCGGTGTCGACATCTTCTTTGTAATCAGCGGGTTCGTGATGATGATCTCGACCGGGGGGCTCACCGGGGCGAAGGACGGCTGGAAGTACTTCGGCATGCGCCGGCTCGTCCGTATCGTGCCGATGTACTGGATCGCCACCACGGTCAAGTTGCTGACGCTGATCGCGCTTCCGTCTGCGGTTCTGCATGCTCAGCTTGACCCGGGAAAAACGATTCTCTCGTACCTGTTCCTGCCGTCGCGCAACTTCGAGGGACGCGTCGAACCACTTCTAGGTGTGGGTTGGACGCTGACTTTCGAGATGTTCTTCTATTTCGTCTTCACCATCGCACTGCTCATGCGAGCGAAGCCCATTTGGTTCTGCGCGATCGTCTTGTCTCTCTGCGCTCTTGGCAACATCGTGCGCCCCGACGAGTGGGCGCCAGCGCTGGTGTACCTGAACCCAATCGTGCTCTACTTCCTGGTCGGCATGATCGTGGGGCAGTGGGTGAAGGACGGATCCATTCGCCGCCTTCTGATTTGGATGTCGTACGTTGTCGCTCTCTGGCTCGTCGTCCCGCTCGCCGACGGCGAGTTCTCGGGAAACGATCTCTCCTTGCTGATTCGCCACATCTCCGTGGCCGTGCTCATCATCGTCGTGGTAGCGGGCGAACCTTGGATCAGCGGGCGTGTGCCAAGACCGGTCACCTACATGGGCGACGCGTCGTACAGCCTGTACCTTTACCATCCGCTGGTCGCACCCATCGTGCCGGTTGCCATGGGAATGATCGGGTTCCGGATGGGCGGGCTATCGGTTGTCCTGTCGATTCTCGCTGCTGTGATCGGGGCGGCGCTCATCTTCCGCTTCGTCGAGCGGCCCATCACCCGCTACCTCCAAGCAAGGCTTCCCTACGTGCGCCGGCACGGGGTCGCGACCATCGAACCAGTCCCCACTCCGGATCCCGTCAAGCGGTAGCATCGTCGCCGGCGCGACCAGTGCAACTGCGATCCCACTACCGGGCGTAGCGCGCAAGGAAGGTGGGGCTCCAGGGCCAACCCGACACCTCCACTCCTGCCGGTAGCAGAACACGGAATTCACGCAGTGATAACAACCTGGTGAACTCGCGCTGGTGTTTTCGGCGCCATGACGGCAGCCAATGAAGGAACAGGGCGTGGGTGTGTGACTCCACCGGAAACCACTTGTTTGGCGTTGTAATCACCCAACAGCGAGCAACGCGGGTCATTTCATCAACCATCTGGCGTTGCTCGTGCTCTCCACCAACGTGTTCGATGATCGCGTTCGCCAGAGCGAAATCGACGTAGTCGTCTTCGAACGGCATGTCGCGGGCGTCGGCGATCATGAACGGGTGCTCGGTGATCTGTGACGGCACGATGTTGATGCCCATTTTGATCTCGTAGCGGTCGGCAATCCGCCGTTCCACAATGCCCTCGTGGGACATCAAGCGTTCGTCGTCGTGCTCGTGCCCGGTCGCGCCCACGAGCAGTACGTCTTTCACGTTCTCCGTACCGAGGAAGGCGAGGATCGCGTCAGCCTTCCGGCGGCGGTTCAGCTTGCTATATGTCAGCGCCGCTTCACGCACGACTCTCTTGAAACGGGTCGCCACCGACAAGACACCACCCCCCTTTCAGCTTCTATCCGGATGAAGTTGTCCAGCAATCCTTTCAGACGGACGTCACATCGATACGCGAATTGGGGTTCCCCGAGAAGTGAACGCCGGCCGCGAGGAGCAGGTTGGCGCTAACCATAGGGAAACACCCGTTTCGTTGACCGTCCGCTCGCGATAGTGTCGATCGGCAACGGGGGCCCGTTCGGAGAGTCGTCCGGGTGCCGAGTTGACGGGGGAGGCGAATCATGAAGGGAAACTGCCTGCTTCGGGTTCGAAGTACACCGGGTTTGCGGCACTGATGCGATCGAGTTGAATTGGCTCCCAATTGCTTCTGCAGACACACAGAACGCTTAGGGCGGTGGTGAGCCGCCGCATGGTCACGGGCACGCAATTTGCAGAAACAGTACGGTCCGTCGGCCGCCCACTGCACAGCCGCGCTCGGAGGCAGGTGCCAGCCCGCCGTCTCGACATCCAAGGGCTTCGGATGGTCGCCGTGGTGTTGGTCATGTTTGACCACGTTTTCGGCTGGCCGCGTGGCGGATTCATTGGCGTCGACGTCTTCTTCGTCATCTCCGGATTCCTCATCACCGGCATTCTGCTCCGAGATGCGGAGAAGATTGGGCACGTCTCGTTCGTCGGGTTTTATCGCCGCCGCGTGCGTCGCATCGTTCCCGCTGCCACATTGACTCTGGCCGCCATCGCGGTCGCCGCGGAGCTGATGTTCTCCCGCAGTCGCGCAGTCACAACGTGGTGGGACACAGTGGCGGCATTCTTCTTCTGCTCGAACTGGCGATTCGCGATCCAGGGCACCGACTACTTCAATGCGGGCGGCCCGATCTCGCCCGTGCGGCATTTCTGGTCGCTATCGGTGGAGGAGCAGTTCTACTTCGTGTGGCCCGCTGTGATGGCCGTTGTCGTGTTTCTGGTAACCCGCAAGGCGATGAGCCTCAATGCGCGTCACCGGATCGCTGGCGCCATCATGGCCGCGCTGGTAGCGGGTTCGTTCACGTGGGCCGTCCTCAACACCACCAGCAGCCCGAGCTGGTCGTACTTCTCCACGCTGACCCGCGGATGGGAACTCGGGTTCGGTGCGTTGCTGGCGATATTCGCCGCGAGCATGTCCAAGATCCCTGACGCGATCCGCCCCGCGCTTGCCTGGATCGGGCTCGCGATCATCGCGTTAGGCGCCTTCTGGATCACCGAAGACATCGGTTTCCCAGGCCCGTGGGCGATCGTGCCGGTCGTCGGTTCGGGGCTGGTGCTCGCCGCCGGCACCGGTGGCGCGGTTCGGTTTCTGTGGCCGATTACGAACATCGCCAGCGTCACGGTCGGCGATCTGTCGTATTCGCTGTACTTGTGGCACTGGCCGGTGATCATCTTCCTCGGCTCAATCATGGAACCGGCCGGCTGGCAGTACTACGTTGCGGCGATCGGGATTACGGCTGCGTTGTCAACGTTCGCTTACTACTTCGTTGAGCAGCCGATCCTTGCCTCGTCATGGTTGAAGCCGCGCGATCAGCAGGCATGGCGGCATCAGGCACGGCGGTCGCGCGACCGTTGGGGCAACATCCAACGAAGCTTGATGGCACGGTTCACTTTTGAGATGACACCAGGCCGGCAGATCGCCGGCGTCGTGGCTGCGGTGTTTCTACTCCTCGCGTCCGCTGGCCTGCTCGCCGTGCCGAAGCAGCCTCCTGCGTACATCTCGGCAGCCGCGGTCGACGCCGGCACGCCGCAATCCGATAGTGGCAAGCCGCTGCCGCCGGTTGGGGCTGATCTGCAGCAAAAGATCATGGACGCGGTGAAAGCCCAAGCGTGGCCGGATCTCAATCCCAGCATGGATGCCGTAGTCCAAGAAGATAAGGTGCGCGCCGACCTTGCAAAATGCGGCACTACAGTCGACGTGGATTGCTGGTTCGGCGAGGACGCGGCCCCTCACACCATGGTGCTCGTCGGTGACTCGATCGGAATGTCCTACCTCCCAGCAGTCATCGCCTTCGTCAACGCCTCGGACGGGCAGTGGAAGCTGCTCAATCAGGCGTTGCTCGGCTGTGAGTTCGTCAACGCCGACGTCAAGAGCTATTCCGACGAAGCTCGCGCGCAGTGCTCGTTGCGAAAACAGCGCGCTATCGACAGCATCAATCAGCTGCACCCCGACGTGGTGCTCATCTCGAACCGCTATAACGAGCTGGTGGACGCCAACACGCAGAAGCCGATTACGGATCAGGAATATCAGTCGTCGGTGCGCGACATCATCAACCGTTTCGCCGGATCGGCTGGGAAGGTGGCGCTTTTGACAGCGCCGCCCGACGACAAGTCGCCGTCGGACTGCTATCGCGCCGACGGTTCGCCTGCCGACTGCGTAGGGAGGCTCACGCAGCAATATCTCGACCGAATCAAGTGGGACACGTCGATTGCCCATTTGATCAACGGCGAGTTGATAGACACCACTCGGCTGTTTTGCACCCCGTCGAACTACTGCCCGATCTTCGCCGGAACCACACCGATGAAGGTCGACGCCCGGCACATCAGCAGCGAGTACGGCGATCTAATGTCGCCAGCGTTCACGGAGTTACTTCGTGGGACAGCTACGTTCAACGCTGCTGGGTGAGTAGGACCGCCGCTTACACCTGGATCTTCTTTCGTGCGAACCACAGGTCCTGCTGTATATGAGCGTCCGGTGGCACTGGCAGTTTGTCGACCTCGTCGAAGTCCGCGAGCAGGCGGTGGCGGACGAACAGCGGCGGGTGGACGGCGAAGTAGAACTTCTTGCCCTCGGCAAAGCGCCCCTGGATGACGCATTCGCCGGCCGAAAAAGCCGCCCGCTCCTGCGGGGTGGTGAGCAAGAAGCGGTAATTCTCGCCATGGGTGGTGGAGAGCAGCACTCCGCCGGGCTTGAGCACGCGCTTTAGCTCCGCGGTCCAGGCCAGCTGTGCTGCCTCGGAGAGATGGGTCAGGACCGAAAAGTTGTACGCGACCTCGAAATGGTCGTCGGGGAAGGGCAGGGGCGGCATCAGGCCGTTCAGCGAGAAGCCAACGCCGGGCACGTTGGCCTTGCACCAGGCGATCGTGGCCGCGTTGTAGTCGGTGCCTGCGACTTCGGCCGCCCGGGCGGCGAGCAGCATCGGCATGTGGCGGATCAGCCGGCCGGGGCCGCAGCCCCACTCCAGTACGCGCAGCCGGTGCTCGTCGGTGCGCGACATGATGGCGTCCGCGAAGACGCGAGCGTGGCGCAGGCCGCCCTCGTGATAGGCCGCCCAGTCGACCATGTTGTAGGCGTCGAAGGCGAGATCGGCCGGCGGCGGCACGAAATCCGGATGGGTCTCGAGGAAGCGGCGGTTGCGGTGGGCGCCCATCGCCCGCTTCTGGAAGAACCGCATGCGGTCGGCGGTGCTGAGCAGGCCGAGCGAGCGAATCGTGCTCATGATGGCGTATTTCATCGGGGCCCTCGGCTGAAGAATCTGGAAGAACTGGCGGGTGTGCGACGCGATCGAGGGTGAAGGCCATCAACCCGACCGCAGCCGCGGCAGTCGACATTCACACGACCGCGATCGGCCTGGCCTCGGTTGTTCACGTGGATGCCCTTCTGCTGGAACGCGGTTGCAGCCCGGTCAGTAGATAGTGTGACGGAGTTCCTCGATGATTCCGTGCGGACGACAGATCGTTGGGGGGCCCCAGCGACAACCATGGGGAATCACCCGATTCGTCGTGCGTCTTGTCGCCATATTGTCGATTGGCAACGGCGTACCCGCCCCAAGAGGCGCCGAGCGGGCGAGGGGAGCGGCAAAATAGTGCCTTTGACGAAATGACCCGTTCGCCATTACACCTGGTTCGGAAGTCATGACTGGAGTGCTCAAGGCCGGTAGTCGCATCTTGCTCGTGCACTCCGCCGATGACGCTTATGGATCTGACCGGGTGTTGGTCTCTGTAGCGGAGTACTTGTGCCAGACACACACGCAGGTCCGCGCGCTGCTCCCGGACGATACAAGTCCCGGATGGCTGACCGAACGTTTAACGGAGATGGGTGTCGAGGTTCGGCGCGGTCCGTTAGGAGTTGCCCGAAGGCGCTATCTCAACAAAGGGAATCTGCCGAAATACGTGGTCAGCGTTGCAAGGGCCCGGCAGTTCGTAAAGGCGCAGATCAATGCGTTTGATCCCGAAGTGGTCTACCTCAACACGTCGGCTCTGATCGTGGGGGGACTCTTGGGCCGGAGGCATCGTTGGTCGATCATTTGGCATATCCACGAGATAATCCAGCATCCCCGCTGGCTAGCCTGGCTGTTCCGAAGACTGCCGCTGAAGGCCGACCAGGTTATCGCCGTGTCGGAGGCCGTGTTCCGTCATTTGTGCGGCAATGCAGGTCCTTCGGATCGCGTAACATTACTGCGGAATGGCATTGCGCCCCGAGCCCTCCACGCAAAGCCGAGGTTGCCACCGCTACGGGTCTGTTTCGCCGGGCGACTGAGCGAGTGGAAGGGATACCATGTCTTTTTGGACGCGGCAATCGAACTCGCGTCGCACGGCGAACCGATCGATTTTATTATTGCTGGCGATCCATTGCCGAATGAACAATGGCGCACCGAGGAAATCCAGTCGGCCGTCGCTCGCCGAGCGTTGTCGAGCCAAATACGGGTAATCGGCTTCCATTCGAACATCCCGGAGCTGTTCGACTCAGTACACGTTGTCGTGGTTCCGTCGATATTGCCTGATCCTCTGCCGACCGTCGTGCTCGAGGGGATGCGCAGCGGATGCGTGGTCATTGCAGCGCGCCACGGCGGTGCCGTCGAGATGATTGAGGAGGGGGTGTCTGGCTTCTTGGTCACACCGAGCGACGCGGGAAGCTTGCAACGGGCCATACTGCGCGTGCTTGCCGAGCCAGGCCTTATCGATGACATCGGGCTCGCCGCATGGACACGGGTCGCGTCTGAGTTCACGACGGAAGTATTTTGGCAGAATCTGTCACCTGTCTTTTCTCATGCGATCGATCTCGCATCGAGTCGCCGCAGGCGAGATAGGTGTAAGGGTGGTACTTCTATCCCCGGCAGCATGACGCGAGCTTGAGGTCGGTCCGAGATGGATTCGCACCCACCGGCTACTGACCTCCGTGTTCTAATGATCGCGGACTGGTTTATCTATTACCTTGCGCCGATAGCGGTTTCGCTCAACGTGACTGCCGAAGTGAAATGCGTGCTACGGGACCATGGCTTCGAGTTGGGGCTACCCGGGCAGGCTATCCGCGAGAAAGCGGCAATGTTTCGTCCACTTGAGGTCGACTTTGTGCCTGGCAAACAATTTGACCTACGTAGCCTCGGGGCTGTCGTTCGTATCATCAAGGGAATCAGGGACTTTCAACCCCAGATTGTGCATTCTCAATGGCATTCGGACTGGCGTCTGCTGTTGCTATCCCTTGTTGCGCCGCGGGCATCAAGGATCTTGACGGTCCATGACGTGACGCCCCATCCCGGTCAGCAGTTCCACACGAGCCCACTCAAACGACTGGTGAGGTGGGCGCTGTATCAAACAAGTGATGCATTTCTGGTGCACGGCGAGCGGTTGGTCGCACAGCTTCGCGAAGACCGCCGGGTCCCTGCGGCTGCGTACGTCGGAGTAGTCCCTCATGGTTCGCTGGCTCAACCGTCAGGGCGCTGCCCCCTGCCGATCGGTCGATCGCTGCTCTTCTTTGGGAGGTGGGAGTACTACAAGGGTCTCGATCTGCTGATCGAGGCGGTGGAAGCCGCGGGGGAGGTTGTCGGCGATCTGCGGCTCATCGTTGCTGGCCGGGGCTCGGAAGGCGCCCGAGCCCGTTCTCTCGTGCAGAACCCCCGGTTGTTCGAATGGCGAGAGGGTTTTGTCCGTGACGAGGATTTGCCAACGCTCTTTGGGTCGGTCTGCGCGGTGGTTCTGCCCTATCGGGAGGCGAGTCAGAGCGGCGTCGTACCGTTGGCGTTCGCGAATGGGCGACCGGTGATCGCGACTGATGTCGGGGCCCTCGGGGAAGCAGTCGAGGATGGGGTGAACGGTCTTCTCGTCGAGTCTGCGACAGTGGAAGCGCTTCGAGACGCAATCATTCGTCTGTTCACCGAGCCAGGCTTGCTCACTACGCTGGCGGGCGGAGCGCAGGAGACGGCGGACGATTCGCTCGGATCTGCAGCCATCGCCCGTGCCCATCAGGCCATTTATACCGCGGTCGCAGATGCGAAATCGACAAGAGTGCGTCGGCCCTCTTGGCGCCGGCTGCGCGGTTCGGAACCTTGCTGACGTATGAAGAGTGCGGCGTCCCTGGGCTTTTCGGTGTCAGCCGCTGCGCACAATCCTGTAGACCGACTTTGCCACCGCATTGTGCCGGAGAATCCGGCGTGGGGTAGCGCTGACTTGATCGAGCACGGTGACGGGGTGCCCGGCGAACACCGATTCCTTTATCTCGATTCGCGCACGGTGGCCGAACGGGGCGATGACGGCGTCGCGATACCGGTGGCCGAATTCGGGTCGGCAGAACAGCACCTTGTTGAAGCCGATCACGAAGGGCGCGAGCGCCCCGCCCCCGTCAAGGTAGCGAAGGGTGCCGACGGCGACGCCCGGCCACGCGGGGTTGAAGACGTCGTCGGCGACGACGACACCGCCCTCGGCCAGAGTTTCTTCCGCGAGCCGCATATCGCTGGTGACGACTTGCTCCGTGTGACCGCCGTCAACGCTGAACATGCGCACGCTTGAGCCGGCGAGTTCGACAAGCCGCTGCGGCTGTAGCCGGGTCGAGTCACCCTGGTGGACAACCAGTCCGTCGATAGAAGACCAGCGCTCGACGTTCCTGAGGAACCGTTGGTAGTCGCCATTACCGGAGTGGTCCACATTGAGGTCTTGGTCGCCGAACACGTCAACGGCAACCGCGGTCTCGTCACCCTCCTGAAGGAGCTTCAGTCCGATGAAGAGCTTGCCGCGGTGGACACCGATCTCAGCCACCGCGCCACCTACACCCTGCGCGCGCTGGACCGCGTCGACGGCGCTCAGCATCGTCAGTACCTCGGTTAGCATCCACCCCTGAACCAACCGATGTCCGACGTTGCGGTAGATGTCGAAACTGTCCCCCACACGGCGACCCTAATCCGAATTACGGCATATTGCAGAAGGCTCTCGAAAATAACCTGATCGGGATGCGAGTTTCAGTTGTTCGGTGGGAAGCTTTGGCTCGATGCCGCCGAGCCCCAAGAAATTCGGTTCGGTAGTTGCATCGAAGGCCCGCGGTCGCGTCACCTCGACTTCCGATACGCCGCGAGCCAGATGTTCCTCGACACGCCTATCTTGCTCAAGAGTGCCCTAAGTCGCCGCTTGGACCTGGCGCTTGAGATTGTCCGCTCTTCTAGTCGATCGAGCAGCCGCAACAGTTGTAGACCAACTCCGCTCTGAATCACGAAGCCTCGAAACGATATGACGGCTTTCACCGTATCGAAGCCGACGGTGTTGAGCGCGCTGGCGAGTTCGTCGTACGTGTACTCTTTTAGATGCATGAATTCCGCGCGGTCGAATTCGAACACCCGGGAAAGATCATGTGGGCCGGAACTGCGGTGAGGAGTGTCGAACAGATAGATGCCCTCGGGTCGGAGGATCCGGCGGGCATGTTCGAGGTGTGTAAGAAGGTCGTCAGGGTGGAAGTGCTCGATGACTTGCGTCGAAATGACGATGTCGAATGCCTCATCTGGTTCGAACGAAGCAAGATGGACGCCGTCGGTGATGTGCCACTGCAGGCCCTCAGACTCTGCGAGGTGTTTTGAACCTCTCTCTTGGGTGATCTCGGTGGCGATGCACCTGTGCCCGCGTCGCACGAGGTCGCGAAGAAGTGCAGCTCTGCCACTTCCCACCTCGAAGACGTCAGCCTGCTCGGGAACGAGCTTGAGCCAGGCCGCCGTCAATCGTGGTGATTTCGACTCATCAGACGTGTTCAGCCAAGGTACGGATTGATACAGCTCGGTATAGGCCGCGCTGAATACCTGCCAACGCGACTCGGGCGTTGAGGCCAATAGCTCGCGGGTTAGCCGCTCCTCGAGTTCTCGGTGCGCCTCCACGTGCTCGATCCCGATTTCGTCCCCCAGCCCATAGTTTCGTCGATATCTCGATACGACATCAGACACAGAACCGACTCCTCCCCGCCTTTCGGCCGCTGCTGAGCAAAATGGTATCTGGACAGGCGGTCGGTGTTCGATCTCTCGGCTAGGACGTGGAACCTCAATCGCGAAGAAGTGCGCGCAGGGCGCGCTCGTAGTCACTGCAGACTTGCGCCCACGAATAGAGCTGCTCGGCACGCCGTACGTTCCCCTGAGCGGCTTCGTCGAGTTCCGCCTGTCGATCCATCAACTGGAGTACCGCCTTGGTGATCGCGTCTGAATCGGCACCGACGAATGTTCCTTCAGGCCCGAGAACCTCGCGATTGTAAATGGTGTCCCTAGCCAGGATCGGTGCTCCTGCCGCCATTGCTTGGACCAGCGACGGGTTTGTGCCTCCAACGCTGTGGCCGTGGAAGTACACGCCGGCGTGTTGCCAAAGTGCATGCAGCAGTAAGTCATTGCTCAAATGACCAAGCCATGACACCGAGGAGTGATTGGCCGCCAACTTTCGTGCCGCGGCATCCCACTCACCGCCGTATCCGGAGCTGCCGACTATCACTACCGGATGATTGGAAGCAATATCGGGAACTGCGTCGAAGAACTCGGGGACAGTATTCTCCGGGACGAGGCGTGCAACCATCAGGATGTATCCCCGATGGCTCAGCCCCTCGGGGACGTCGAGCGCAGGTGGCAGGTCGCCACCGTAGGGAATGAATACGCCCTCCACTCCGAAGGTTTCGCGCCAGTAGGCCTCGATTGCCCGCGCATCGAAAACGAGGGTATTGGCCCACCTCGCTGTGCACTTCGCCCCAGTCCGGAACACTGCCTTGGCGAGCGCGTTCCATTTCGCCCGCTCCCACTCCAGGCCGTCCACATTCACGAGTGTCGGAACGCCGCGGGCCTTCAGCAGCGGAAGGTAGTAGCCATTCGCCACGTTCATCACCAATGCGACGTCGGGCCGGCGTGCCGCAGCGTCCAGTATCGACGTGAACCCGTACGAGAGCGTGCTCGTGCTCTTCTTCTCGAGCCCACGTGTCTCTCTGGAGACAACACGCGCATCCCTGTCTGGGTCTTCGGGCCGCGTCGCCCCGGGGCGGCCGTACACGGTGACATCCCAACCCGCACTTACCAAATAGGGTGCTAGCTTGCGGACTGCCGTTTCGAAACCCGAGTAATAACTGGGATAGCCGCGGGTTCCGATCAATGCGACTGATGGCACCACTCCTCCGATCTGCCAGGCCCCCGGTGGCTGGTGTAATTCGCCTTGCGATACCGGGGTGTGAAGGTGTCAATCAAACGAGCCTATCTATAGTCGACACACCCGCGTACCCGAATCAGTAGGAGCGTCAGACCTATTGGTTATCCCCGGCCGTTACATCGCCGGTATGCGACGCTCTCGATGGGGTGCCCTTGACATGAAGATGATCAGATCACTTCATTACCCATATCTTTGTCGCGGAGGCAGTTTCGTATGAGGCTGGCATTCTGGGCAAAGCTCGTCTGGGACGCCGCGGCGTACGACGATGCGGCCGCGATGTGCGGTACGGCGTGAATCTCTCTGCTATCCGCCAAACTCCGCTTGGGGTGCGCCCCGGATCGAGGTGTGTACCGAGAAGACGGCACCCGCGTTCGGTTCTTGACTTGCCGGCAGGTCCTTGCGGGAAGTGGTGATATACAGCACGCTGAGCCCCTCACCGCCAAAGGCGCACGAGCTGACCTGGCTGACGCCGGGCACGGTGATCGTTTCGAGGAGCCGTCCAGCCTTGTCGTAGTGATTGACCGCGCCTCCGCCCCACAGCGCTATCCAGAGTCCGTCCTCCTCATCGATCGCCATGCCATCGGGAAACCCCTTAGCGCTTTCGATGCGGATGTGCGTCCGACGGCGTGACCATGCGCCGGTCCGGGGATCGACATCGAAGACATCCACACACCGTGTGGGGGTATCGATGTAGAAGACCCGTGTGCCGTCAGCGGACCATTGAACGCCGTTTGAGATCGACACAGGTGCAAGGACTTCGGTCACCCGCCGGTCGGGTGTCACGCGGTAGACGACGCCACCATTCGGCCGCTCGTCGTACGACATCGTGCCAATGACGAAGCCGCCGAGCGGATCGCAGCCTCCGTCGTTCGTCCGCACGGCCGGGTCCTCGACCACATTGGCGAGGTGTTCGAACTTTGCAAGGCCATCATCCGCGACGAGGAGCCCATGCTCGGTGGCTACGACAAACCCTCCGCGAGCGCGACGCCTAATCACCGTCGTGGCCCGACTGGGCACCGGGTAGCGGTGAAGTTCGCCGGCATAGTCGATCGCGACGACAATGCCCGCCAGGACATCGGTGCACAACAGGCGATTGCTACGCCAATCCCAGAACGGCCCCTCCCCGTGATACGCGAACGGGGGAGTGAATCGTTTAGCGAGACGCATTGGGCCGCCCGTGAATTCTCATTTCATAGCCAATGCTAGCCATGGGCTGCGCACAAATTCAATCGGCCGCTAGTGGTGTCCTGTAGAGATG
Organism: Mycobacterium sp. AZCC_0083; assembly: GCF_014202335.1. Taxonomy (GTDB): domain Bacteria; phylum Actinomycetota; class Actinomycetes; order Mycobacteriales; family Mycobacteriaceae; genus Mycobacterium. The sequence goes on from NZ_JACHGP010000008.1 coordinate 195,976, forward strand.
TGTTCTCGCGACTGTTTTCTCATGAGGACCGTGTTAAATTTCATGAGTGTCATCACTACGGTCGACCTTGGTGGCCCGACTACCGCGACGGGTCGTCAGACGGTTGCGGGCTATGAAGCGCTCACTGGTGCGGAACTGGGTCGATGAGGCAGAGATCATCGCCAGCCTGTCGTCTACTCGGCCGGCGCCTCCTGGTTCGGTGCTAGTCGACGTGGGTGCGCATCATGGATCAGTCACGACTCTATTCCTAGAAATGGGTTGGTCGGTCGTCGCCTATGAGCCCGATCCTTCAAATCGGGAGCAATTCCAGCGCCGCATCAACGCCCATCCGCAAGTGCAGCTGTCCGCGTCTGCGGTGTCGGACAAATCTGCAGAAGCCGTGTCGCTGTTCACATCGTCAGTGTCCACGGGAGTCAGCACTCTCGCTGCGTTTCACGAGTCGCATGAACCTACAGCCATCGTCGACGTAGTTACCCTCGCCGACGATTTGCGTGCGCGCCGTGTCCAACAAGTCGATTTCCTGAAGGTCGACATCGAGGGTTTTGATTTCTTTGCGTTAAAAGGGTTTGACTGGGAGTATGCACCTCGCTTCGTGCTTTACGAATTCGAGGACCGCAAGACCGTTCCTCTTGGCTACTCATTGGTTGACAGCAGCGCCTACGTCGCCGACCGTGGCTACCATCTCGTGTATTCAGTCTGGGAGCCGATTGTCGAGTACGGCACGCGCCATCGGTGGCGGGGTTTGTTCTCCACGCCGCCATCTGATGCTGCGACCTGCTGGGGAAACGTGCTGTGCTTTCGGGAAGAGGCCAACGCGGCGTTGTGCATGCAGAGGTTTGGCCCCCGCTCGCATTGGTTGTTCGATCGGCGTCGGCGTGGGTGACGGCGTCAGGGGCGTCGATGCGCCGAACGACCGTTGCCGATGCCCCCTTCGCGGTTCTGTTCGTGCGTTGATTTTGGGTGTCATCGCGCGGTCGCTTATAGCGTCGATTCGATGATCCGCTACTCGTTTCCGCTGCGTCGGCGGTTTATGTGGGCCTTGCGTCGGTGGTTGAACGTTGCGCTGGACTTGTTCAGGGCGCCCGTCCGCCGACCTGAGGTGTTACTCGTAACTGGTAACGCGTCGCCGGCAAAGGTTCTAGAGGTTGAGGCTCGTCTGCGGTTTTTGTTCACGCACATCGAGAATGCCTTGGAGATTCGTCGGGCGCGAAGGGCGTCACCGCTGACCTACGTGCGCAACGCCGCAGTTGTGGCGGTGGACGCCGCCGCAGTCCCCGCGTTTGCCTGCCGGCATGTGCGATGGGTCGCCGACCTGGATTACGACACCAATATGCGCGACGGTTGGGATCTTATGATCCTTGGAGACGCTCTAGCCCGCGGCCTCCGACGCAAGTCTGTTACGGTCGCTCGCCAGACGTTTATCGACCATGTTCAGAGACTCAACGTTGACGGCGCGCGGCCCGTTTATCTCTTCGGCACGGGCCCGTCGCTGCAGTTAGCCGACCAGCGCTCGTTCGCGGATGGAACCACCGTTGTGTGCAACACGATCGTTCGGGATCCAGAGCTCTGGCATCATCTTGCGCCGGCGTTTCTTACTGCGGGAGATGCGATCTATCATTTTGGCCACACTCCGCACGCGCGCGCTTTTCGCGCTGACGCATTGCGGCGACTTCAAGAATCAAATGGTCGGACTCTATTCGTGTATCCGGCCCAGTTTGATGTCATCGTGCGTTCTGAATTTCGGAATGTGCAATCATTGTTGGTGCCAATCCCGTTCGGTGACCACGCAGATATTACCGTGGACCTCACGAAGCACTTTTGTCTTCCTCAAATTGAAAACGTGCTTGCCACTCTGCTGCTCCCGTTGGGTTGTACATTGGGTAACGATGTGCGGCTGTGGGGGTTCGACGGGCGCGGACCAAGTGACAGCGGCTTCTGGGCGAACTCTGACCGCCACGCTTACCCCGAGCTCACGCAGTCCATTCGGGATGCACACCCAGCGTTCTTTGCCGAAAAGACTCCCAAGGGTGAGGAAGCCCAGTACGTCAAGAAGGTTCACGGCGATCTGTTGGACGAACGTCTCACTGAAGCAGAAGGCCGTGGCTTTGAGTTTCGGATGCTCCACGCTAGTTGGACGCCGACTTTGCAGAAAAGGTACGGGGCGTTGCGCGTCGATCAGGCGTGAAGAAATCGTCGTGCGGTGACCGCAAACCATGTCTTGAATTCTGCACGCCGGCACTCCGCGTAGTTTCCATCTCTTGCGTGGTGGTCGCCTCGTGACCGCGGTCCGTGAGGCTACTACTGCCGTTGGCTTGGCAGGCAACTCCAATAAGGATCATCAGCAGCCAAAAGGTGTCCTGTTCCGCACCGGGTGTCAATGAGACTTCAGTCATCCCGCTCAGAAGTAGGACAGCCATTGCGACAATCGCACTCAACCCCCGATTGCCCCAGGCGCGTTGACGCTTCGCGAGCTTCGCGCTAGCCCAATATATGGCGAGCGCCAGCAGGAGCCAGCCCACGAGACCTCCATCGAACAATTGCTGGAGGAAGGAGTTATGCACGGATGCAGTTTCCGGATGTCTAATAATTTTTGCTAGACTTTCGCTATAGGTGAGCGAGGCGCCGGATCGATATTGTCCATTGGCGCCGAAGCCAAATAGCATGTGAGGCAGGCCGTTGACCAATTCTATCCAATAATCGATTGCCTGCCTCCATATGTAGTCTCGGCCGCCTATTGAGTCAATTGACTCCGATTTGACTGCGCGACCAGGAACGAGAGATATGAATGGCGCGATGCCAGATTTGGCCCAGACGACGAAGACCGGCAGGATGAAGGCAGAAATGGCAGTCAGTATTGTTGCGGCCTGTCCTAGCCAGCGGGTGATATGAGGAAAGCTGATAACGGTAGTCGCCAGTACCGCCGCAACGACCATCGGAGCACGCGCGCCGGCGCCGACGAGAATGATAATGGCTGCAATCAAGCAAATCAGCCGAAACGAACGTCGAAGCCAGCCAGCTTCGAGTATGACGAAGGCGATAGCTGCAAAATAAATTGCGGCGATAGTCGGCGGAGTGTTTAGTGCCCACGTCAATGGGTAAATTGTGCGCACGAATCCAGTCGATTCGACGAGGCCGCCAAACCGGACATTCGACGCCGGCGACTGTAACCCTGCTGCATGGCAAAGTACATTTATGAGGAGGTACAGGCCGCAGCCGTCAATCAGCGAAGCGATGATTCTTCGCGCATCAACCGTCATTACCAGGCGGGTTACAAGCGTGCCGACGAGGAGGAAAGCCAGTAATGGGACGAACGTCAGCAATGGCCCAGTATTTGCAGGTCGGCTGAAGACGACTGCGGACGCCGCAACTAGGAGTATGAAAGGACCGGACTGGACTTGAAATCTGTGGTCGGTCTTTCGGATGAACGCTGCGGCGACTAGGAGTCCGGTAAGGAGCACTGGTGCCGTGGCGCTGAATGATCTGATCGCTAAGGCAGTTGGGAGGATGACCACGATCCAGTCCGGTTGTAGGCCACTCGTTGACTGAATCGGATGAAGGCAGCGGAACTGGGCTCGCACCAGAACTGCCAATATGCACATGGCGATGCCAGCGATTGACAGGACCGGTTCAATCGTGGCTACAGCGCCCACCAAGAACACGACTGGGAGCGATGCGAACGCAACCCATCTGACGGCCATCCGATCTCCCTCCTGCTAGATGTTGCGCCTCTCGACGACGGTGACTCCGTCGATCCAGCTTGGTGTGCCTAGCGGCTCTCCTACTTCCGTAGCGGGTGAATTCGGCGAGCGCACAAGATAATCGCGCCCACAATGAGAGCCAGGCAGACGCCGGTGAACGTCCGTCCGAGAGATGACCCCACGGGTGACGCGAGTGCGGCGGCGCTGCAAAGTAGCGCTGCGACGCCCAGTACAAGATCTGGCCAGTGCCCGAGCCACGAGCTCCATGCGATATCCAACTTGAGCACAACCGCGAGGATCATTGCGACAGCCGCCATTGTCAGGTAACCCGCTGCGGTGGCAAAGGCCACCCCGATTGCGCCGTACCGTTGCCCCACAACGAGTATCGAAACGAGGATGAGCACCGCGCCTGCACCGGTTGCCAGGGCACTGTATTTGGGACGTCCAGCAGTTTGCGTCAAGTAGTTCATCGGGATGAGGTACAGACCGTAGCCTGCTTGTCCGATGAGCAGCACTCCCGTCAGGGCAAATGACGGCCAGTATGCCTCGGCAAAGACCCATGGGCCTGCGACGGCCACGCCACAGCCGACGACCGCGGGGACGACGAGCGCGGCGATCAGCTGCCATGCGACGGCCGCCCGTGTCTCGTGGGTGGGCGCCCGAAAGGCCTCACGCGAGTATCGCGGAAGCACGGCCCGATTGAATTCAGCGAGAACAAGACTCGCAACCGAGGCGAGGTTCAAGCCGAACGATAGAAGGCCCACCTGGTACAGCGAGGACACCGCGGCCATCGCAGGCCTACTCAACGAACCGAGCGCCCAAACTGACGCACTGTGGGGGATCAGCGGCAGGCTGAAGTTCAATGCGGACCGAACGTGGTGAGCAGCGACCCGTACCCGGGGCAAGCGCACGAGGGACATCGCCAGGACCGCCGAGAAGCACGCACTGAGCAAGTCAGAGATGGCCCAACCCAGAACGCCAAGCTGCATTTCGACCACGAGCACCAGTTTCGACGTCGCCGTGACTAGAACGGAGGTTGACGAAAGCAGGACGAATCGGCGGAGGTCCTCTCGTGCCTGGCTAACCCACAATGCGAAAACCGATGTCGCAGGCTGGAATCCAATCGCCAGAAGCTCGATTCCCCAAACGAAGCCCGAGATGCCGAGGAACTCAGGTACCAACAACGCGAACACCGCGGCTGCGAGCGCAACTGCGATCGGAAGCTGAAAGTAGCAGTATGTGCCAGCGACACGAAGTAATGCGGGCCCATCCTCTTCGCCTCGAGCAGCGGCGCGGATCACCAGCTGTATGAGTGGCGCAGCGATGACCGCGGTCAACAGCAGCGACGTGGCCGACAGCATTGACGCTGCGCCGTACTCGGCGGGTGACATCGCATGCGAAATGAATGGGAGGATCAGCAGCGACACAATGCGCTGGAGACCGGCGAGCAAGACATAGGTCGCTGCCGCTCGTCCGGTTGTTCCAATGCGAGCCACGGCTAGGACGCCCAGAACGTCACTCGGAACCCAGACGTGCGGTTGCACCACCATCAACGACGAGAACCGATCCCGTGATGAAGCGTGCGTCATCACCGATCAGGAATGACACCGCCCCGGCGACTTCACTTGGCTCCCCGATGCGGTGTAGAGCTGTGCGCTGGCGCAGGATGGCCTTGCGGTCCTCGGCCGACTCCCCCCACCGTGCGAAACCCTCGCGGAGCTTGGCCGTGTCGATCGCCCCAGGGGCGACGGCGTTGACGCGGATGTCGGGCGCGAGGTCCATCGCGGCGGAGCGCACCCACCCCTCCAACGCCGCCTTCGTCGTGGCATACGCCGTGATGCCGCCGGTTGTCGCGCGTCCGTGCACGCTGCTTATGGCGACAACCGAACCATCGTTGGCCGCAAGGTTCTCGCGGACGCCCGACATCAGCGCGTCGACCGCGATGACGTTGACTCGCAGGGCATTTGCCCATTCCTCCCAGGGCGTCCCGCCTGCGCCCCCGATGGGTTGCACCGCGCCGTTGTGCACAACCGCCTTCAACTGGTACTCCCTTGCCAGCTCCCGGCCAACGTCCACCAGCTGCTCGGACTTACCCAGGTCGACTTGAAGGTAGACGTCGGCCGCCGGAGCAACATTGCGGTCGATCCCGATCGCGATGTAGCCGTCCTTGCGCATGCGTTCGCACAAGGCCTCGCCGATTCCGCCGGCGGCCCCTGTGACGATGACTGCGCGTCTCACCGCGCAAGCTCCTCGAGGAGGAAGTCGACGGCAGCGTTGCTTGCCCGCACGACGCCCTCGCGGGTGTTCGAGCCATTGTGTGCGCCCAACACGACATTCGGAAGTTCGCGGAGTTCGCTGTCTAGCGGCAGGGGTTCGATCTCGAACACGTCGAGCGCAGCTCCTGCAATTCGGCCACTCGTCAGGGCGTCGATCAGATCCGTCTCCAGGACGACCGGGCCCCGCGCCACGTTCACCAGGTACGCGTCCGGGCGTACCAAGGAGAGGCGGTCGGCGTTGATCAGATGGAACGTTTCTGGTGTCAGCGGACAAGCCAGGACGATGAACCGGCTGGTTCTCAAGAGCTTGTCAAGGTCGACCATGGGCACACCCGCCGGCGCGGTGGTGACGAAGGGATCGCAAGCGACGACATCCATGTCGAAAGACATTCCACGCTTAGCGATCTCACGGCCGATCGCGCCGAAGCCCACGATCCCGAGCCGCGCACCGGCGAGCGTGACGCCCTCCCACTTGGGCCACTCGCCACGTCGGACGGCGGCGTCCACGACGAGGTAGCCTCGCGCGAGGTTCAGGATGTAGCCGAACGCGGAGTCGGCGACTTCATAGCCGAAGACGCCCGGGGTGTTGCGCACCGTCACTCCGTGCTGGCGGGCCGCCGCTTGATCGACGTTGTCCACGCCGATCCCCCAGCGGATCACGGTCTTGAGTTGGGTGGCTCCGTCGAAGAACTCACCGTTGAGCTGGTCGTCGCCGGCGATCATTCCCATCAGGTCGGGACTGTATTCGAGTAGCTCGGTGGCGCTGAACTGCTGGCGTCCACCGAGTTCCGGGGCGACGACTTCGTATCCGAGTCTCTCGATGCGTTCGAGATGTCGCGGGAGTTCGACCTGCATCTGCCTGCAGGTCACGAGGATCAGCGGCGCACTCATGTGCTGATCGCACTGCGCTGGGCAATGGCGGCCGCCAGGATGAAATCCTCTTCTGTGTCGATGTCAACCGCCTCCCCGGGCGCCATCTCAACCATGAACGGGCGTGCTCCTATGCGGGTTCCGCGCTCCCGCAACAATTCTGGGGTGAATATGAAGAAGCAGGAGTTCTCGATGAACAGCGGCGCGAGGTCCTGCGTTCGGAGCAACACCATCGGATCGTGATTGACGGGTCGGGTCTCGGCGTCCCAGAGGCGCGCCTGCAGGCGCGTGACGCTGAAGATGGAATCGAACTCACGGTCGGGACTCATGAACAGTCTCAGAGCCGCAGACACCGTGTCGGCCTTGAGAAACGGGTTCGTCGAGTGTGTCTGAAGCACGATATCGGCGTCGATCTGGTCGAGCGTGTTGAGCAGCACGTCGTTCATGGCGATATCGCCGTCGCGTAGGTGCTCCGGCCGAACCAATACCTGCACGTGCGGGAAGTTCTCGGCGCAGTCCTCGATGATGAAGTCGCTGTCGGTGTCGATCACGATGAGCCCGATCTCGGGGACCGAACTCAACGTACGAACAACGTAGTGGTACAACGGGGTACCGGCTAGGGGGCGGTAGTTCTTACCAGGAACGCGCTCACTGTGGTGGCGCATCGGGACGACAGCGATGATGGGGTTCATTGTCCTCTGCCGGTAGGTGATCTAGACGTTTTCGGAATACACGATCTTTTGACCGGGCGCCGGAGGTTGGTCATAGTTTGTTGAATCGGCGGGGTAGTAGAACCGTTCCAGCAACCGCGCCGATACGTTGTCGGGCGCGCGGAAACCTTCCCATGCTCCGACGAACTGGGCGAATCGGAACATCGGGATGCTCAGCACGTTGCCGCGGAGGCGGTTGACCTTGACCGCTTCCCGGTAGTCGTCGGCGATGTTCGATACTGCGAGTTCCACGACCCTTGGCAGGGACATCTTCGACCCCTTGACGATTCGGGCGTAGGCCATCGCCTCGCGCCGATACCTGTTGCGGATGATGCTCCAGGTCTCCTCGTGCACGTGGACCACTGGCGCATCCGCGATGTAGGCGATCTTGCACCCCCTGTCGAGGGCCTTCTTCGCGAAATCGAGGTCTTCAAGGCCGGTCAGAGTCTCGTCGTAGGGCGATTCCTGCCATACCGATTTCAAGACGGCCGCGTTGGCGTTGTTGCTGAACGGATGGTCCTGGTCCCAGATGTTCTGATTGGGAAACCATTTCAGCATCACCCGCGATTCGGAGAACTTTGTTCGCTCATCTCCGACCTGGCGTCCGTACGCAATGGCCACACCGTCGCGGTCGAATGCGCCGACGATTTGCTCGACGTACGTGTCGTAGACCGGGTAGACATGTGCCGAGGCGAACAACAGGATGTCACCACTTGCCGCGGCGCAGCCCTTGTTGAGCGCCCGCCCGAAGGAGAACTCATTCTTGGCGATTGGCACTACGGTGCAGCCGGCGTCCTCGGCGATCGCGACAGTGTCGTCCGTAGAGCCCGAATCGACCAGGATGATTTCATCCAGTGTGACGGTCTGCTGCGCTAACCCCTTCAGCAACCGGCCGATGTGCTTGGCTTCGTTGTACGCGCGGATAACCGCCGATACTCGGCGACGTGGATTGATATCACTCAACGTTCGACAACCACCACTCGACCAGGTGCCACGACAAGCCCGGCCTGGAAATCGGCATGAGTTGACGTTAGCCGTCCTCGTCGTGCGGGGGAATCGGGTGTTTCCCTGTCGTTGAGTTTGCTTCGTCGACGAACACCCCAGGGTCACCTCCCTCAGACGAGGCGATGGCGGGGCTTACTCGAGCTCGGCGACGATCGAACTACCTGATCTCGGCGTACACCGACGCGTGGCCGCGGATGGTCGGGGGTCGGGAGCGACAACCATGGGGAAACACCCGATGCGTCGTCCATCCGGTGGCAATAGTGTTGATCTGCAAAGCGCTTGGGGTCTCAGAGTCTCCAGGGCGCCATGCTGAGGGCGAGTACATCTATGGGGGGTCCATGGGGCGGCGGGCGGTAATTACTGGTGGCGCAGGCTTTGTCGGCTCACACATTGCGGAGAGGTTGCTGGCGCACGACATTGATGTGATATGCCTCGACAACTTCGTGACCGGGTCTGCCGACAACGTTGCGCACCTCCAAGCGCGCGATGGTTTCCGACTGATGAAGGTCGATGTCAGTGACTACATTTCGATCCCCGGGCCCGTTGACTACGTGTTGCACTTCGCCTCTCCGGCTTCACCGGTCGACTATGCCGAGCTTCCAATTCAGACGCTGAAGGCAGGCTCGCTGGGGACGCTGCACACCCTGGGCTTGGCGAAGGAGAAGGGGGCTCGTTATCTCCTCGCATCGACCTCGGAGACATATGGGGACCCGCTCGTCCATCCCCAACCGGAGAGTTACTGGGGCAATGTAAATCCGGTGGGGCCCCGTGCGTGTTACGACGAGGCGAAGCGCTTCGCCGAGGCACTCACCGTCTCGTACCGCAAGACGCACGGTGTCGACACCGCGATCATGCGGATCTTCAACACCTACGGCCCTCGGATGCGTCCCAATGACGGTCGTGCGATTCCCAACTTCATCACTCAGGCACTGGCCGGCGCCGCGATCACGATTCACGGCGACGGAAGTCAGACGCGATCGTTGTGCTACGTCGACGATTTGGTGGAGGGTGCGGTGCGGCTCTTGTTCTCCGATCTATCAGGTCCGGTGAACATCGGGAATCCGCACGAAATGACCATCATCGAGCTGTCGCGGCTCATCCGCGAATTGACCGGATCAGACTCTCCGGTGGAGTTCACCGACCGCCCCCAGGACGATCCCTCGCAGCGCCAACCCGACATCACACTTGCGCGCAATCGACTTCATTGGGAACCGAGGATCAGTGCCCGCGACGGTCTGCTGGAGACTGTCGCCTGGTTCCGCGGTGGGGCCGACCGTGCATCACAGGTCGCCTCGCCGGTACCTCTTGGGGTCCGGGTTGGCCACGTTCAACCTCGGCACAAGGTGGCAGTCATCGGCACCGGTTATGTCGGCGCGGTCACCTCTGTGTGCCTGGCCTTCCTCGGTCACTCCGTGTGCGGCCTGGACAGCGACTCCGTGCGCGCCGGCCAGCTCAATAACGGTCAGGCGCCGTTCGTCGAACCGGGATTGCCCGAGATGCTCAAGGCGACGCTGTCGACTGGCCGGCTGCGGTTCACCGACTGCCCTGCCGAGGCCCTCTCCGATGCGGACTTCGTCTTTCTCTGCGTGGGAACTCCGCCGGGGCCGGACGGATCCCCAGACCTTGGCCAGCTTGAGAGTGCAATCCAGTCCTTGGCACCGTACTTGCGCGCTGGTGCCGTGATCGTCAACAAGTCGACGGTGCCGGTCGGCTCAGGCAACTGGACACGCACGATTCTGGAGGATGCCCTGGAGGGAACTCGACAGCTGACCTTTCACGTCGTTTCCAATCCGGAGTTCCTTCGCGAGGGCTGCGCCATCGACGACTTCCTCTACCCGGACCGGATCGTGTTGGGAGGCACCACCGCGGACGTCAGCCGGGTCGCCGAGCTGTACGAGCCAGTGCTCGACCAGTCGTTCGACGGCGGACGGCGAGGTCTTCGCCCATCACTGATCACAACGGAACTGGCGTCCGCGGAAATGGTCAAGTACGCCGCGAACGCGTTCCTGGCAACCAAGATCAGTTTCGCCAATGAGATGGCACAGCTATGCGAACTGTTTGGTGCCGACGCTCGCGAGGTGCTGCCCGCCATTGGCGCCGACCACCGTGTCGGAAGCGCCTTCCTGAATCCCGGTGTCGGATGGGGTGGTTCGTGCTTCGGCAAGGATGTCGCGGCGTTGATCTCGTCGAGCCAGGAGTATGGCTACACCCCGTCGATGCTGCAGGCCACTGTTGAGATCAACAAGTCGCAAAGGGCGAGCGCGGTACGCAAGCTTCAGCGTGAGCTTCATATCCTGAAGGGCCGTCGGATCGCGCTGCTCGGGTTGACGTTCAAGCCCGGGACGGACGACCTTCGCGACTCTCCGGCGCTGGACATCGCGCGGCGATTGCTAGCCGCCGGCGTCGCGGTCTCGGCCTTCGACCCGGTCATCAAGGCGTTGCCCGCGGAATTCGGGGCCATGAGGCTGACACGCGACGTCTACGAGGCGGCCGAGCGGGTGGACGCGGTTGTCGTGACTACGGAATGGCCGGAGTTCCGTCTGATCGATCCCGCCGGGCTGCGTCGCGTCATGCGCGGCGACCTAATCGTGGACGGCCGAAATTGCCTGCCAGAAGCCAACTTCGCTGGATCAGGCCTACGGCTGGTCGGGTTCGGCTGGTGACGCCGCGCCTCACGACCCACTAGGAGTCACCATGTCGATCGAGATCACGCCTGCGAGTTCAGCTACTCATGAACCTGGTCGCACCGCGCCAATACCCAAGCAGCCTGATAAGGACACGAAACAGGCGCACAGGCTCGGCCTTCAGCACCGCTACTTTCTGCAGATCGCCGATGTGGTGACGCTGACGGCCTCTGCGGTCATCGGTGCGGTGACCCTTAGCCTCGTGAGCTCGGCACGCGCGGGAGGCCTCGGCGTTCGAGACGTGGCGCTCGCGGCCGTGGCGATGGCTGTGGCGCTGCACCTGCACGGGCTGTACCACCGACCCGCCTCGCGGCTGCGGCCGAGCGAGTGGTGGCGGCCTGCGGTGATCGCGCGTTGTCTGCCAACAGCTGCCCTACTTGCCCTCGCCGCCGACGCATTCGTCCTCGGCGATCGGCGATTGATGACCCTGACAGCTGCGGTGGCGATGACATTGCCCGCCATCGTCCTGGTTCCGTTCGGGCGTCGACTCGTCGTCCGCATGTTCGACCCGACGGTGAGCCGCATTCTGGTGATCGGGACAGGACCGATTTCGGTCCGGCTGACCTCGAGGCTGCAAAGGTGCCCGGACACGCTCGTGGTCGGGCATGTCGACGACAATGCGGCACCAGGCACCCCCGTACTCGGCGGGCTCGCCGATCTATCCGCCGTCTGCGCCGCCTATGAGATCGACCGCGTCATCGTCGGCTTTCCGAACACTAGTGACGCCATCGTGCTCGAAGCGCTGCGTCAGCTGCAGGGCCAGGTGCCGGTGTCTGAGATCCCGCGTTACTTTGAGCTGCACAATTGGCGCAGCGAAGCCGAGGAGCTGCACGGCCTCACACTGATGCACTTGCCCACTGCGTCGCTGGGTCCGAGCGCACGAATCATGAAGCGGCTCATTGACGTCACGCTCGCGACATGTGCGCTATTGGCCGCCAGCCCCGTCTTGTTGATCATCGCAGCGGCCATCAAGTTCGACAGCCGCGGCCCGGTTTTCTTCCGCCAGGAGCGAATCGGCCGAGCTGGTAAACCGTTCCGAATCTTCAAGTTCCGCTCGATGACTGCTGACGCATGGCAGCAGCGCGACACGGTCACACAACTCAACGAGGTTGATGGGCCGTTGTTCAAGATGGAGAATGATCCAAGGGTTACCCGGGTCGGCGCTTTGATCCGCAAAACCAGCCTCGATGAACTGCCTCAACTAATCAATGTGGTTCGGGGCGAAATGTCTTTGGTTGGTCCGCGGCCACTGCCCACGGAAGAGTCCGACCGCATCGACGGCGCCGCGCTGGCCCGCCTTGATGTCAAGCCGGGCATCACCGGGCTGTGGCAGGTCTGCGGTCGTAGCGATCTGGCTTACGCCGACCTCCAGCATCTCGACTCGGTGTACGTCCAGTCATGGTCTCTGATGTGGGACCTGCGGATCATGGGGCAAACACCGCACGCTGTATTCGGGCGTAGCGGCGCCTACTGACGCTCTCTACCTTCCCTTGCCACGTGCGTGGATCCAGCCACGATTGCTGGCGCGTCTGGCACCACCTGCTCGTCCCGCTCTTCCCGCTCGCCGTAGGTCGTCAACGAGTTTCACGCTAGGCGGTGCAGGATTTCAGCGCGGCTGGTTCGTCGGCGGCTCGGGGCGTGATGGTCGCTGCGTGCTGTCATGGCCGTAGTAGTCGTAGCTGTACGATGCATTTCCGCGCGTGGGGGTCATGGTGAATACCGCGCCGAGGAGGGGAGCGCCGACATCCTCGAGTGTTCCCACCGCGTGTGCTAGATGGTCGCGTTTGGTCTGCCCGAAGCGGGCAATCATGAGCGCTCCATCAGAACTAGCTGCCAGAATTGCGGCATCCGTGACCGCAAGCAGCGGGGACGAATCCACGATGACATAGTCGAAATTCGCCCGCAATTCGCTAAGAACTTTTTGCGCTGCCAATGACCCAAGGAGCTCGCTCGGATTCGGCGGAACGGTCCCCGAGGTAAGGACCGTCAGTCTCGGAAATATCGATTTCTGCAGGACGTCAGAAAGCGACGTCGTGCCACTTAGCACTGTACTGAATCCCACTACCCCTATTAGACCGAGGTGCTTGTCCAACATGGGGCGGCGCATATCGCCATCGACGAGTACTACGTTGTGCTCGGCCTCGGCCAACGCCAACGCAATGTTAATCGCCGTCGTTGTTTTGCCCTCATGCGGCATGGAGCTGGTGACGATGATTACGCGGGGCGGATTATCGACGGCGAGGAATTGCAGATTCGTCCGAAGCTTGCGAAATGCTTCGGCAATTGCTGAGTTATCCTTGTCGAAGTGTATGTCCGGTTGGTTCCGAAGTTCTTTGTCGAGCGGAATGCTACCGACGAGTCCGACATGGGTGATCTCTTCAAGCATCTGTCGATCTTTGACGGTGTTGTCCAGCACTTCGCGGAGAACCGCCAGACCAGTACCCAGTCCTAAGCCGACAGCGAGGCCAACAATAAGGTTGAGTATCGTATTCGGAGATACCGGCCGCTTCGGAATCGATGCCCGTTGCTCGACAACAACACGTGCGTCGGGTCTGGCCCCATTTTCCGGAGTTTCCAATTCGCGTACCATGACGACGAACTCATCAGATAATGCGTTGGCAACGTCACGTGCACGGACGGGTGATTCATCAAGTACGGCTACGGCTATCAGGACCGAGTCGGGCTTCGTTGTCGCCTGAACGTTTTCGCGCAGCGTTTCTGCGTTCATATCGAGCCCGAGTTTGTCGATAGTGCGCTGCGCCAGAGTCTCGCCCATCAGCAGATCGGTGTACGAGATTACGCGTTGTTGGGAAAAGAGGTTGCCCTGATACATCTCGGTTACGGACGAGCTGGACGCGGTCGACACGAAGAGCCTCGTCGAAGCCTGGTAGAGCGGTGTCGCGAGTAGCGTGGCCGTGATGGCTCCCAGAATCGCGGCCAGCGTCGTAATGCATACGGTGAGCCACCGGGAACGCAGCAGTTTTATGAAGCCTTGAAGAGTCAATGCCGCCCCTTAACCGCTGATTGCCCGGCTCTCCGTGCTGCGTCATCGGACGCAGCATTCTGCGAAAGTATACCGTTCATAGTTTCCGCACAGCTCTGTAATGCGAATAGCGACGTGCAGAGCAAGACGTTGGATATGCTCGCTTTGTCGTTGCGGGCCTCGGCCTCATCCCGGACATTCGGGCACCGATATGCCGGGAGTGACGGAATCCAGCAACGGCTGAATCGGAACGCGCGGTGTACCCGGTGACGTCGGTTCGGAAAGGTGGAAGCTTAATTCGCCGCTTTTGCCTGGGGGTATGGCGACCTGTACTTCGAAGCTGGGGTGACCGCGTTCGGCGTTGGTGAATGTCGGCACCCGCTGTCCATTGGCAATTACACTCACCAATTTCGCATCTTTCGTTGCGAGAAGACGAACCGAGGTCAGCATGGTGCCGCTTGGGACCGCGATCGGGATTTGGGGAAGAAGGCCAGCCGAACTGGCGACGTAATCCGGTAATGACTTGTCCGGCGCCGTGCTTGTCAACCGGATAGTGACGGTCGACATTCTTCTGTCCCCATCGCAGCCGTCGGCTGCGTATTCGATTTGTCGCCTTAGATAATAGTCCATCTTGTTCCCGCCCAGATTGTTGATAACGACCTCGGCGTACGGTGCGGGATCATTCGGAATGGCATGTGCGAGTGGGGTTTCCTCAAGAAGTTTCTGGTCGGCCGGCGACGAACTCCACAGCGCGATTCGGCGTTCACTGACCGCCTTACCCAAGGCATCGAGCAGCTTACGCGGCGATTCGACCCCGGCGGTCATTTTCTGGACGACGGCGGTGGCGATATCCTGCAGGTAATTTTTGCGCGCGGTCTGGTCCGTAGGAAACCGGATATAGGCGGCCGATTCCGTCAACTCGACCACGTTGTCCTTCGTTACTACCTCGCCGTCCGGCATTGTCACGGATCCTTCCGCGCCGAGCACATAGCTCAGGGCGACCGGGTCGATGGCGATGACTCCGTCCACATTCATTCCCGACTGCTGATCCCACATCGACTTCCAGATTTGGGCCGCGTTGGGAAAGTGCGAGCTTTGATTGCTATTGCGAAAGTCGGTGAATGGATTGGTGAATCCGTATTGTTGTGTGAATTCCTGGCCAAGGTCGATGGGCGCGGAAGCCCCTTTGAGTTCGGTGTTTGGCTCCAATGAATCCACGGTGGCATCGCCATTGTCGAATCGAAGGATTCCAAATCCGCCGAGCAAGCCACCGGTGCCGCGTGCTTCGGCATTCGTTTGGAATCCCATGAAATAAGTCCTAGGGCCGTCCGCACCCATCATCGACGGTGCGAGACGTGCGGCCATAGCCGTATTCTGGATCGTCGTCGAAATGTCAGAGATTTGCGCTTGAAGTTGTGCGCGAGCGTCGCGGAGAAGCGACAGGTATTTGGGGTCTGAAATCGCCCGGGTATCAGCGTCGAGTTTTGTGGTGGCAGCTGATATCTCGCTCAGCTTGGGTGCAGCGTCGCGGAGCAGTTGCACGTTCAAGCGGTTGCTTTCGAGCAACCGGTCCGGTGAGATCGCAGCTCCGACTTGTTCGGAGGGCTGCAATACGTCGTCTACCAGGCCCAGTACGACATCAGTTATCTGTTGACCCGTCTCGAAGGGGCTGCCCAGCCATGGCACGACGGACGCGATGTTCCATGGCAGCGAATGAGCCGCGTCGCGTGCTGTCTGGGCATGGGAATGCGCGTTGCTTACCCATTTCGCGGCGTCCTCGGAATTCCCCTGCGATAGCGCATCTTTCGCCTGCTCGGCGCTGTGGCGCGCTTGCTCGAGGTTCGACTTCGCATTGAGGGCTTCCGAGCCCAGCCAGCACCCAAACGCTACGAGTGCGATGAGCAGGACGAGCCCGGTCCACCCGACGTCACTGCGACGCCAATACTTCGGTAGCCACCTTGATCGGCGCCCGTCGTCGACCACTTCGGGAGAGCCATCTTCGCCGTCCGACTCATGTTTGAACGGGTGTCGCGGAAAGATGCGCACTCAGGGGTCTCCTGTGCTCGACCGGGGTCTGCACTACGCGGGTGCAGCCATGACAGGCGTGGCTCTGGACGACGCACTAGCGGGCGAGCCCCGTCGGAGGCGACTAGGCGCAGCCGCTGCCGTATGAACCCGATACGGTGCCGTAAGGTCCGATCCGCAAAGTGACGCCGAGGACGCAAGCTTCGAAGTTGAGGTTTTGGGTGAACCAGCTATAGAGGGGCCGAAGGAAACCGGGGATCAGGGCTAGCGGATAAAACTGGAAGACCGTGGTTTGGGTCGGGGGAGTCGGGTTGGGAGTACCGAACCACCACAACCCATTCTGCAAGATGTTGGGGGCTGGGCCGAGTACAAGGCTTGCGGAACTACTCGCGAATGGCGATACAGTCGCGCAGTCAACCGAATCGCTCGGGTCGCACACAGTCGAGCCGATGCCGACCATCGGTATGGGCGCGGCCGGTTTCGCATTAGCGACCGCCGCGGGCGTGAGGACAGCGGCGGCGGCGATCACACAGGCCGCAGTCCCGGTTTGAATTCTCGTACGGATCGCGGTCATCGTTCCCCCAGCCGTTCATCACCGGACCTGTCTGCTCGCCTCGCAGACCATGGGTCCAACCGTCGGTTCTCCGGCAGCCTGTATAGAGGAAGATTAGCGATGAGCTGTGCCGCCGGAAACGGGTGATCCCCTATGGTTTGTGACCTTCCGCCCCTATCGGTGCGGCGACCAGCGCCTGGGCAAGGTTACGGTGGCCCGAAGGTCCACCGAGGCCTAGTCTGCGTCTGCGCAAAGGTTGGTGGTGTCGGCTCCAGTGAAGGTGACCGTGTGGTCGTTTCGTTGCTTTGCTGGCCGACTACTCGCCCTAGTTCTGCTCGAGTGTGGATGTTCAGCTTGCGGTAGATGCGAGCCAAGGTGGCTTCGACGGTCTTGGGGCTGATGAACACCGCGGCGCCGATGTCTCGGTTGGTCAGCCCGGAGGCCGCCAGTTCTGCGACGCGTTCCTCTGAAGGAGTAAGCAACATAGTTCGGGCCGCGCTGACCGGTGTGCGTGCCAGTTCATTGCGGGCCCGGTCTGCCCACAACGTTGTCTTCATTCCTTCGAACGCAACCAGCGCCTCTGTCAACGTCGTTGTGGCGGCGTCTCTTTGGCGCTGACGGCGTTGGAGTTGGCCGAGTAGTAGCTGAGTGCGGGCGCGTTCGAACGGCATGGGCAACCGATGATGTGCGGCCATCGCCTGCTGTGCCATGCGAGTCGCCGCCCCCACGTCCCCCTGGGCGGCCAACATCATGCTTCGGCAACGGGCGCCCATGGCCAGCATCCAGGCTCGGTCAAGCAGTGTGCCGTGATACACCAACGCATCGATCATCGGTTCGGCGTCCTTGAGGCGACCGAGTGCGATCATGGCCTCGATCGCATCAGGCAGGAACGCTGCGTTGACGATTTCGATGCCTGGCAGCGTGCTGAACCGTGCCACCAGCGGCTGTAAGGTTGTCAGGGCATCGGCACTGTTGCCCAGCGAAACCTCGAGAAACCCCAAGCTCATAATTGCCTGATCTGCCAGCCGTGGTGAGCCGCACCGGCTGGCCTCCTCGATGGCAGCGCGTGCATGGGTGCGAGCTTCCTGCTCGCGTCCCGCGTATGCGGCGATGACCGCTCCGATGGCATCGGCGATGACGAAGGCGTGATCACCGCCGAGCTGTTCGGCCCGTTCCATCGCGTCCGCGGCGGTGTGTGCGGCTTCGGTGAAGGCTCCTCGCCAAACGTCAATCAATGTGCCGTGCAGATCGATGAACATCAGGTGGCCGTCCTCGCCGCGTTCGATGCAGCGGTTCCGAACAACGGACACTTGTGCTCGGGCTTCATCCAGTCGGCCGGTCCACGCGAGCACGAGTGCGTTAACAGTGCTGGCGTCGAGGGGATTTGGGACATCGGCGTCGGGGTCCTCGAGTTCAAGCGCGCGCTCTAGCCTCGGCTCGTCAACACCTTGCCCACACACGAAGTTGACCATCACCCACATAGCGCACGCCTGGCTGCTCAGGGCCGGCAGGTCGAGTTCATCGGTCAGCTTCACCGCTTGGCTCGCATTGTCGAACGACATGTCGTACTCGGCGGTATTGAGCCGGGCAAACGACAACAGGATCAAGGTCTGCGCGAGCAGAGCGGGGTCGCTGTCGGCATCCTTCAGCGCACCGTGCAACATTTCGGCGGCCTGTGCAAAGCTGTTGCGGTACATGCACATTTCGGCAAGCAGGCCCACCGCGGTAGCTCGCAGTGGACCGGGTTCCAGCGCTCGGATGAAGGGCTCCAGGAGCGCGCGAGCGTGTCCGTAGTTGCCCGCATGGAAGTGGTATCGGGACGAGTGAATCCGGCGAAGCGGCGTGTTACCGCCGAGGCCGATCGCGAGGTCGACCAACTCGGCGGCCGCAGCCGAAGCACCCCGCGCCCGCGCGGCTTCCGCGGCAGTGTCTAGCGCCTCCAGGGTTGCCGGGTCCTCGCTAGTCGTGGCAAGCGCCAGGTGTCGGGCTTTGACCTCGGGCAGCGCCTCGACTTGGGCCAGCGCCCGATGCATCTTTCGGCGCCGCGACGGACGGGCATCGGTGTAGAGGCCTCGGGCAAGCAGCGGATGGGCGAAGCGCACCCGATTGCCTTCGATGCCGACAATGCCTCCGCTCTCGGCCGTTTCGAGGAGTACGCCGGCTTCGGTAGCGGTCAAACCTATGGCCTGGGCCAGCAGGTCCACAGTCGGATCGGTGACGCAAGCCGCGGCCAGCAGCACGTCTCGAACGTCGTCGTCGATATCGCCGATCCGGGAACGCACCATGTCAGCCAGCGTGCGAGGCAGCTCCCGCTCGGCGGTCGGTGATGGTTCATCCACCACACGCGCCAGCTCCAGTGCATAGAACGGATTGCCCTGGGAGAGCTCGGCGATGCGCACCATCATCGGGCGCGGAAGCGAGCTACCCAACCGGCCCGAAACGAGCGCATGGAGCCCGCCCACGCTCAAGGGGCCCAAACGGATACGACCGATGTCATTCTTGGTGCCCACACGCAGCCAGGTCCTCGCGGACGGGCACGCTGGTTCGAGGCGCTCGGTGACGAGCACCCCCACCCGTCCCTTGAACCGGCGAGCCGCAAAGGCGACTACCGCTCTGCTAGACGCGTCGAGCCATTGGAGATCGTCGATTGCCAGTAGCACGGGTGCATCCGTGGCGAGCATCTCCACAATCGCCAAGAAGGCGGCCGCCACCGTCCGTCGATCGGTTTCGGGACCCTCGTCGCCGCTGCGCAGGAGCACTCTGTCGATCGCGACCCGCTGCAAGTCCGGTAACCGGACGAAGTTGGATGACTCGACGTCGCTCAGCAGGTCCGCCACCGCCGCGTAGCCCATCGCCGATTCGGCCTGTCCCGCCTGCGCCGATAGCACGCGATACCCGCGCTCGCGCGCCTGCTCCGCGGCGGCGGACCATAGGGTCGTCTTGCCGATGCCGGCCTCACCCTCGATGGTGAGGCCCGATGGGCGCACGCAGACTGACATCAAAAAATCGGCTAGCACGCCCAATTCCGCCGTGCGGCATACCACCTGTTGAGACACAGCCCATCGTCGCATTTAATACAGCGATTTGACAGCAAAATGTGACCGGTCAGTTATCTGCGCTCTTAGAGAGTTCTGCTCGCGGTCAACAGTTGTACCCTCTCATGCTATTATGGCAAACGCATTGAGACGATATCGTATCGAACTAGCGAATTAGATTGCCGCCATATGTAAAATTGGTCGCTCCACCCGTCTCATGCGTTGTTGTATCGCCAAATTTGCCGCTTTTACTGCGACTAGTCGAGTGTACGGTCTTGGCCGCTCAACGGATCGACTCATTGCTGGTATCCAATCCAGCGCAATTCTAGCAAAATCGCTGAGGCGCTCAGTACATCGAGCAAGCAAATTGCTTTGCTGTCATATGCAAATCGGTGGCACGACCATCTCTTACGATGTTGTAACGCCACGTTTACGGCTTCGACATTGTCGTGCGCGGCGAGCAGTTTGCTGCACCCTCCCGTCACGCCGTAGGCGATGACGTAACCAATTCCGGCGGGTGCAGCGAATAAACTCGTAGTCACCGACAGGGCAGTTGTGGTCGGTATTTCGAGCTTCCTAGATAAATCAACTCACGCGCCATCATTGCTTCGATACAATCGGCAAACGATAGAGTACGTCCCCCATGCATCCCTACTGGTGTCCTGGCTCAACCATCGCGGGCACTGCCACTGCGGATGGGAAGGAGGGCGTCGCTGGCCGCGGAAGCGCCGTGTTGGATGTTCTGGACCACTGCGCCGAGACGGGTCACATACCCGTCTCTCTACCGTTCCAAAGTCGTCACCACTCTTCGGTGGCGGGTCAAACCTCGGTGAGGTCTAATTGACGTAACTGTCAACTCAGGGAGGGGACTCGCTACCAAGTCCGCGAGACAGCGCGGAGCCGCGGCAGGCGCCTATTGGAGGCGATTGACCACCTGTCACGGCAAAAGGTCCCTCGCGGTGAAACACGGAAGGGAACCGAATAATGCCCGCCCGCGTCGAGCAGGACCCGGGTCAATTCCGTTCACACTCCGCCAACCGCCGCGCCAAGAACTCACGCGCCGGCGCGGAACCGTTGTGGTTCAACGCGATCCGGTACCACTGCGCTGCCTCGGGCAGACGCCCGGAGCGGCGAAGGAGATCGGCTCGGATCGTGGCGACTGTGCCCGACCGCGCCAGCCGTGGATCGTCGGCAACGTCGTCCAGCGCCGACAGCCCGGCTTCGAAGCCATCGCGGAACCCGACGGCCAGCGCGCGATTGGCCCGCGCGACCGGAGAGTCGGCGATCGCGATGAGTCGGTCGTAGGCGGTGCAAATGGTGACCCAGTCGGTCTGCTCCCAACTCGGTGCCGTCGCATGCAGCGCGGCGATCACGGCCTGCGGCAGGTACGGACCGCCCGCGCCCGCCGCCAACCGCAACCGGTCGAGGCCACGCGTGACCCGACCGCGATCCCACCGAGTGCGATCCTGCTCGTCGAGCGGTACCAGGGCGCCGTCCGCGTCGACCCGCGTGGCCCGGCGTGAATCGTGCAGCAGCACCAGCGCTGCCAACGCGCGCCCGTCCAGCGACTCGGGCATCAACGAACACAGCTCACCCGCGAGCCGGACACCCTCGCCGCACAACTCGTCCCGGATCGCAGAAGGCCCCGCAGTCGACCAGTAGCCCTCGGTGAACACCGAGTAGATGCACGCGAGCACGTGCGGTGTCCGCTCCGGCAGCAGCTCGGCGGGAGGCACCCGCAGCGGGATGTTCGCGCCGCGGATCTTGTTCTTGGCCCGCGTGATTCGCTGCCCGATCGCGGTCTCGGACTGCAGCAGCGCCCTCGCGATCTCGGCGACCGTGAGTCCAGAGATCAGCCGCAGGGTGAGTGCCAACTGCGACGAGCGGTCCAAGGCCGGATGCGCGCAGGTGAACATCATCCGCAACTCGTCGTCGCGCACCGGATGCACTGCGACTCCTTCGATGTGGGCCCAACTGTTCTCGGCCACCGCGGCCAGCTCCCTTCCCGGCCGGACCGATTCACGGCGCAGGCGATCCAGGGCACGGTTGCGCGCCACGGTAACGACCCATCCGCCCGCGTTGCCGGGCACGCCGTCGCGGGGCCACGACCGCAACGCTTCTGCGAACGCTTCCTGGACGGCGTCCTCGGCGACGGTGAGGTCGCCTGACCATCGGGCCAGCGCCGCTACCGCGGGACCCCACTCGCGTCGAAAGACGCCGTCCAGGTTGGTCATTCAGCGGTGGTTACAGCCCGGAGACGCCGGCCAGCTGGCGCACCTCTACCGTGGTGGCCGGGATCATCGAGGCGACCTTGACGGCCTCGTCTTGGTCCGTCGCGGACAGGATGTAGAAGCCGTTGGCCACCTCGGCACCCTCGACATACGGGCCATCGGTGAAGATCGTCTTACCGTCGCGCACCCGCACCGTCGTCGCCATCGCGGGTGGTTGTAGCGCCGCACCGGCCTTGTTGTGAGCGGCTGCGGCGGCGCCGAACTCGCCGTGCGCGGCGATGCCTACCTCCCATTGCGCCGATCCGGGCGTCACGACCTTGTCGGCCGGCTCGAGCAGCAGCGCCAGCCAGTTGGTGCCGTCCAACGGCTTTTCGGGCTGATTCCACATGACCGTCGGCCACACCTCGATCGCACCGTACTTGGCCGCGGGGATTTCGCGTGCCAAGGCCAGGGCATCGTCGAGGTTCTCGGCCTCGAACACGTAGTAGCCGCCTGCGACCTCCGCGCTCTCGGCGAACGGGCCATCGGTGACGCTCGGGCTGTCCGGGCCGCCGGTGATCCGCACGCCGGTCGCCGACGGCAGCAGTGCGTCGCCGGCTCGGATCGCGGACGCGGCGCTGGTGTGGAACGCCTGGTAGGCGGCCATCTCGTCGGAGGCCTCCTGGTCGGCGTCGTAGCGGTGATCTTCAGGGGTGAGCAGCAGCGCGAAGTAGTGCATTGGGATACCTCCGGGTAGTGAGCGGAACCCTGCGTCCCACTCTCTACCGGTTCGACGAACGGCACCGCGCGAATCCGACAGCCGTCGGCAGATTCTTTGGCGACGAGTTCACAGTTCCGCCGTCGTGGTGTGGCTCCTCGTGTGATCTTTTACGTATGCGTAAAACCGCAAGGGCGATCGCCGTCATCGTCGTTTCACTGATCGCATCGGTGGCCCTCGCCGTCGCATCGGCGTTCACCGCCGCGTTCGCCTTCGGTGCCACCGCGCTGATCGTGCCCGGCACCGGTACGCCAGACGCCACCCACGTCGCTCAGTACATGGAGAACGCGCGGGACTACTACATGGGTGGGACGGCGTGCGCCAACGGTGGCTGCACCGACGCCGATCTGCACAGCGTCGTCTACCCCGCGTCGTTCTATCCGCTGTCGTTCATCCCCGGTTGGTGCGACACCAACTGCCAGAAGTGGGACGTCTCGGTTCAGCAGGGCGTCGACGATCTGAACCAGAAGCTGTTGACCGCATTGGCCGACCCCACTGAGCACGTCGTCATCTTCGGCTACTCGCAGGGCGGTGCCGTCGTCTCCAACGAGCTGCGTGCGCTCAGTGGCACGCTCACCGCGGAGCAGAAGGCGCGGATCGAGATGGTCCAGATCGGCAGCATCGACAACCCCGTTGGTGGGTTGTGGACGCTGCTCGGATTCCTCGGCCACGTCCCGTTCCTTGATGTGACGACGGGTCTCCCGACACCGATCGACACCGGAATTCCGTTCACCTCCATCGTCTTTCAGTACGACGGTGTCAGCAATTCGCCGATCGCGTGGGGCAATCTCCTCGCGGTCGCCAATGCGTTCGCCGGGTTCGCCGAGATTCACGGAACGTATCTCGACCCGAATCAGAACGGCGACTTCACCGGTCTGCCCGACGGCTACACGCCGGCCGAACTGCAGGCCGCGTTGAACGATCCGGCGAACATCAAGTTCGACGCGAAGGGCAACAAGTACGTCACGGTGCCGACCAAGGTGCTGCCGCTCGCGTCGCTCATCCTCGGCGTGGCCGCCCAGACGGGGACGACCCAGCTCGTCAAGCCCTTCGTCGATCTGCTGTCTCCGTTGGCCCGAGTGATCATCGACCTCGCCTACGATCCGAATGCGAATCCGGGGGTGCCGAGGTGGCTGTCCATCCTGCCCATCGCCTACATCCCCAATCCGATCAAGCTGGCCTTCGATCTGGCATCGGCGACCGGGCAGGGCATCCAGGCCTTCCTCAACGACCTCGGATTCGGCGGATTCGTTGCCCCGGCCGCACCCGCGCCTGCACCGTTGACGACCTCGACGTTGGCCGCCCGCACGATCGGGCCTGCGGCGGATGCCCCGGAGGCCGACGCATCGGCGAGCCTGGCGAGCGTGACCGAGTTGGCGTCGGCGAAGAAGTCGACGCCTGCCGAGAACAAGACCGCCGAGCCTGAGACCGCGGCGGTCGACGTCACGGATGCTGTCCCGGCCAAGGGCACGGAAGTCGCGACTCCTGCCACGGAGCCCGCGTCGACCGAGACGACGCCGGTCGAGTCGACTACGCCGGTGGAGACGACCACACCGGTGGAGACCACGAAGCCGGTGGAGACGACCAAGCCCGAGGAGACCACGAAGCCGGTGGAGACGACGAAGCCGTCAGACACCAAGCCCGACGAGACGACGAAGCCGTCTGACACCAAGCCCTCGGACACCTCAGGGGCGGACAAGAAAGACGACAAGAAGGATTCGAGCGACGCCGGTACGAAGGCCGCCGCCTAGGAGTTGCGGCGCCGTCTAGACCGCGGCGCCGGGCTTCAGGTAGGTCACCAGGCTGACGTCGAGCGCCTCGTCGACGAAGTAGAACTGGCAACCGGTCAGGTACTTCATGTACCGGTTGTAGTTCTCCTCGTCGGTGGCCGCGATGGCCTCGTCCTTGTGGTTCTCGAGTGCCGCGGCCCAGATGCCGAGCGTCTTGATGTAGTGGTTGCGCAACGACAGCGTCTCGGGCACATTGAACCCGGCCTTCTCGCCAACGGCGACCATCATGCTGGTACTCGGAAGCCGTCCGCCCGGGAAGATCTCTTCCATGATGAACTTGGCGAAGCGGGCCAGCGCGAAGGTCAACTTCTTTCCGCGGGCGACCATTTCGTCGGGGTGGTAGGCGACGCTGCTCTGAATGGTCATCCGGCCGTCGTCGGGCATGACGTCGTAGCAGGTCTTGAAGAAGTCGTCGTAGCGCTCGAAGCCGAAGTGCTCGAACGCCTCGATGGACACGATCCGGTCGACGGGGCTGTGGAACTGCTCCCAGCCTTCGAGTCGCACGTCGAAGGTGCGGTCGCTATCGACCTTTTCGAGCAGTTGGTTGCAATACACCTGCTGGTTCTTGCTCAGTGTCAGGCCGATGACGTTGACGTCGTACTTCTCCATCGCACGCTGAAGCGTCAGACCCCAGCCGCAGCCGACCTCGAGCAGCGTCATGCCCGGCTTGAGGTCGAGCCTGTCGAGGTGCTGGTCGACGTTGGCGATCTGCGCCTCGGACAACGTGACGTCCGGACCGGTGAAGTATGCGCAGCTGTACTTGCGGGTCGGGTCTTGGAAAACGCCGAAGAAATCGTCGGACAAGTCGTAGTGAGCCTGGATGTCCTCGAAATGCGGCTCGAGGTCCCTCGTGCCGGTGGAGTTTTCAGACATGTTTCTCTTACTGACCTTCCCTTGCTACTGCAGCTGCCGCCGATCTCGGACGGTCTTGCTGTGACCGTACCGTGGCGGGGTCCGTCGACATGCCAACTAGCACCTCAAGTCGCAAACCCTAGCGTTCACCGGGCGGTCGATTCCAATTCGGCCGCCTACTTCTCCAGCGTGAACTGGTGAACGTCGATGTAGCCGATCCGGAAGCCGTCCGCGCACCCGGTCAGGTACTTCATATAGCGGTCGTAGACCTCTTCGGACTGGACCGCGATGGCCTCGTCCTTATGGGCTTCCAGCGCAGCGGCCCAGGTGTCCAACGTCCGCGCATAGTGCGCCTGCAGTGACTGCGTCCTGGTCACCTTGAAACCTGCCGGGATGGCGTACTCCTCGACCTTCTCGATCGATGGCAGCCGGCCGCCCGGGAAGATCTCGGTCAGGATGAACTTCACGAAGCGGGCAACGTCGAAGGTCAGTGGCATGCCGCGTTCGGTCATCTGCGTCAACAACAGAGCCGTGATCGTGTGAAGCAACATCACGCCGTCAGCGGGCAGCACCCGGTAGGCCATCGCGAAGAAGTCCTCGTAGCGGTCGAAGCCGAAGTGCTCGAACGCGCCGATCGACACGATCCGGTCGACGGGCTCGTCGAACTGCTCCCAGCCCTGCAGCAGGATGCGCTTCGAGCGCGGGCTTTCGGATGCGGCGAACAGCGTCTCGACGTGTGCCTTTTGATTCTCGCTCAGCGTGAGACCGATGACGTTGACGTCGTACTTCTCGATCGCCCGCAGCATCGTCGAACCCCACCCACAGCCGACGTCCAACAACGTCATGCCCGGCTTGAGGCCGAGCTTTCCCAGCGACAGATCGATCTTGGCGAGCTGTGCCTCTTCGAGTGTCATGTCGTCGCGCTCGAAGTAGGCGCAGCTGTAGGTCTGCGTCGGGTCGAGGAACAACCGGAAGAAGTCGTCGGACAGGTCGTAGTGCGCCTGTACGTCCTCGAAGTGTGGCTTGAGGCCACCCTTCCTACGTGCCGTCTTGGCCATGGTCGAAGTGCCTTCCTGGCTGGTCAGCAGGTGGGCTGGAATGGGCGATGACTCCCCCGAGCCGTGCTGCACTTGCGATGTGATGCTACCTGCCGGGGCAATGCAGCCCGAATCGGAAGAGGCGTCCCTGCTCAGGGCACTTCGGCGAAAGTGGTCTTGAGTTCGCCGACGATGTCGTCCCACAACGGCTCGGGCAGGTCGTGAGCCATGCCGTCGAACAGGACCAACCGGGCTCGCCGGATGGACTTGGCGACGGCGCGGCCCCCGCTCGGGCGCATCAACTTGTCCGCGCGACCATGGATGACCACGGTCGGCGCGGTGATCAGCTTGTCGTAGGCCACCAGGCTGCCGCTGCCCATGATGGCGCTGAAGTGCCTGGCCACGCCGGCGGGGTAGTAGGCCCGGTCGTAGTACTCGGCGGCATCGGCGAGCACCTGCTCCTCCGGCACGGGGTAGGCCGGGCTGCCGATGATCCGACTGACGGCCACCGAGTTGGCGATGACGCCGTCGCGCGACGTGTCCTTCGGCCGGCTGGTGACGGCACGCAGTTGCTTGGGGCCGGGCGGCGGTAGCAGCGCCTGGTTGTTGCTCGAGAAGATGACCGCGAGCGTCTTGGTGCGGTGCTGATAGCGGGCGGCGACGATCTGGGCGATCATGCCGCCCATCGAGCCGCCGACGATGTGTGCCTTCTCGATGTGAAGGTGGTCGAGCAGCGCGGCGGCATCGTCGGCCATGTGCTCCAGCGTGTACACCGATGGGCTGGGCCGACCCAGATAGGAGCGCGCCAACCGCGGGAGCAGCTTCGCGCCCGTGTGGCCGCCCTCGACCTTGCTGGACAGGCCGACGTCGCGGTTGTCGTAGCGGATGACGCGCAACCCCTGATTGACGAGGCGTTCGCAGAATCCCGTGCGCCAGAACAACAATTGGGCGCCAAGGCCCATGATGAGCAGGACGGCAGGGTCGTTCTCGTCGCCCATGTCCTCGTAGAAGATGTCCAGGTCGCCCGACTTGGCGACACCCGTGCGCACGTTCATCAGCCGTCCAACTCGTCGGTGTGTTCCCGGCTGACCTCGACCATGAAATTGGCGAAGTACCCGGTCAGCTGCGGGTCGGACATCATCTGCCACTTCGGTGCCAGCAGTTTCATGTAGCGCTCCACGTAGAGGAATTGCTTGCCGATCAGTACCAGTTCGCGCGGCAGCTTGACGTCGTAGGCCTCGGCCAGCGTCGAGAGCTGCTTGCCGATCTCGGCGTAACTCAGGTCGCCAAGCGTCGACATGGTCAGCGGGGTGGTGAACTTCTCGAGGTCCTTGGCGGCCTCGGCCTCCGGCTTCACGTTGCCGACGGCGCCCATCAAGACCACGATCTTGCCTGCCGCTGCGTGGTCCTTCGTGACGAGCAGCGCGTAGACGAGCTCGCGCAGCAGCCAGCGGGTGCGCGGGTCGACACGGCCCATGATGCCGAAGTCGAAGAACACGATCTTGCCGTCTTCGTCGACGTAGAGGTTGCCTGCGTGCAGGTCGCCGTGGAACAGCCCGTGCCGCAGCCCGCCCTCGAACACGCTGAACAGCAACGCCTTCACCAGCTCGGTGCCGTCGAAGCCGGCCTTGCGGATGGCCGCGACGTCGTCGATGCGAACGCCCTGGATGCGCTCCATCGTCAGGACCTTCTCGCTGGTGAGGTCCCAGTAGACCTGCGGCACCCGGATGTTCTTGCCGAGCGGCGAGGCGTGCATGTGCGACACCCACGCGTCCATCGACTGCGCCTCGAGCCGGAAGTCGAGCTCCTCGGCGAGATTGTCGGCGAAGTCGGCGACGACGTCCTGCGCGGACAACCGTCGGCCCAGCTTGGCCAGCTCGACGAGTTGGGCACCGCGCTTGAGGATCTGCAGATCGGCGGCCACGCGCCGGCGGATGCCCGGCCGCTGGATCTTGACCACGACCTCCTCGCCGCTGTGCAGCGTCGCGTAGTGCACCTGGGCGATGGACGCCGAGGCGAACGGTTGCTCGTCGAACGAGGCGAACAGATTCGCCGGATCGTCGCCGAGTTCCTCCTTGAACAGCTCGTGCACTTCTCCCGTGTCGGCAGGGGGCACCCGGTCAAGCAGGCTGCGGAACTCGCGGCTCATCTGCTCGCCGAACGCGCCAGGGCTCGACGCGATGATCTGGCCGAATTTGACGTACGTCGGGCCCAGGTCGGAGAACGTCTGGGGGATCTCCTTGAGGACCTTTTGCTGCAGGGAGCCGCGTCCGATCAGTTTGGTGAGGACCCGTGCGCCGGTGCGCGTGACCTGCCAACCCGTCATGCCGATGCGGGCTGCTTCGACTGGCAACGGCACGCGATCCAGCCGGGCCACCTCGCGGTGCTTGGTCGAGTTCATACCTGCAGTGTCTCAAAAGCAGAGGTCAGGGGAAAAAGGTGTGGGTTGGGTCACACCGTTGCGAAGCCACTTTCGACGTCGGCGCGGCTACGAATCGGGTCGGTGCCGGGCACATGCGTGGGGACGGTGTGGGGCACGGTGGTGCCGCCGGCGACCCGGGCTTGCGCCTCGGTGAACTCGCGGGTGGGACCGGCCGCGGTGTGCAGCGCGTTGATGGCAGCCCAGACCGCCGTCCGCCGGGCGGTGCGCTCGACGACGTTGGGGGAGGTGTGCTGGACCAGCTGGGCGGCCCACTTCGGCATGGTGTCGCGGATGGCCCAGTCGATCGCGCTTTGCGGCAGTGGAAGATTCGGCCCGGTAGCCATCGCCGCGCCGTGCGTCAGTGCCAGCCGCGGCAGGTAGGACTCCAGGCAGTCGAGCGTCTCCGCCTTGGTCGTCGGGAGGTCGGTGCCGCCAAGCGCGTGGCCCACCCGGACGAACTCGCCGTAGTAGCGGTCGAGCTTCTTCCCGCGCAACGGCCGCGGGTGGTACATCTCGTGCGCCGTGGCCAGGCCCCAGACCACGGTCGCGTAGTTCCAGCGCAGCCAGTCCGGATCGTCGGCGTCGTAGGCGGCGCCGTCGGGCCGGGTTCCCTTGATGGTGTGGTGCATGGCCCGCACGGTCTGCGCGAGACGCTCGGCGGTCTCCGTCGACCCGTAGGCCGTGCCGATGAAGAACGCGACCGAATGGCCAAGCCGGGTGATCGCCCCCTTGGGGTCGAGGCGCGTGGTGGCGGTGCCGTTCTCGTCGCGCTCGACGAGCCGCGAGTGGTGCATGCCCATCCAGTAGATCGACGGGTCGAGTCGCTCCATGTAGGCGGCGCACTGCAGCCCGAACACCAGCGCCTCCATGTGCGAGTGCACGTGCCACACCGCACTGCCGGGTCCGAACCAGCCGGGATCGCCTGCGGGTCCGGCGAATTCGATGCCGCGGAAGTAGTTCCGCCGGACATTTTTGTACAGCCGGTCGTAGAGGCGCTGTTGTACTTGCTGCTCGACGATCTGGTGCGGCACGAACACGTCGGTCCTCCGTCGGTTTGACTACGTCCGTTGCCACTTTACTACTTTGGCTACACCCGTGACCAGACCTTCGTGATTGGACGTACGCTTTCTTGATGTCCACACCGACCAGGTGGGCGGGGGTGCCGCTCACCGACCGTCGCGCCGAACGACGCGGCCTGCTGGTCGATGCGGCCTTCACGCTGTTCGGCGATGGCGGTGAGGCCGCGGTGTCGGTGCGGTCGGTGTGCCGTGAGTGCGGGCTGAACACCCGGTACTTCTACGAGAACTTCCCCGACACCGACGAACTCCTCGGGGCGGTGTACGACGATGTCAGCCGCCAGTTGGGCGAGGCCGTCGCCTTGGCGATGGACGCCGTGGACGACTCGCCGCGCGCCAGGGCCCGCGCCGGCATGGCTGCCGTGCTCGGATTCAGCTCCGCCGATCCGCGCCGCGGGCGGGTGTTGTTCACCGATGCGCGGGCCAACCCCGTGCTCGCCAAGCGGCGTTTGGTCACCCAGGATCTGTTGCTCGATGCAGTGGTGGCCGAGGACGGCCGGCTACACCCTGGCGCTGATCCGACCTCGGCACTGGTCGGCGCGGCGATGTACACCGGCGCGATGGCCGAGCTCGCCCAGCAGTGGCTGGCGGGCAACCTCGGCAACGACCTCGACGCCGTCGTCGACCATGCCCTGGCTCGGGTGCTGGGTTAGTCGGCCTTCGCCGCTCGAGTTAGCCGTCGCCGAGGTGCACCTTTTGCAGGCGTCCACTCGAACTTCTTCTGCAAAGCGTTCATTTCGGCGCTGCGGCGCCGAAGTTTTCGACGAGCGCAGCGACCACCGGCCGCCACACCTGCTCGGGCAGGTCGTGGCCCATGCCGTCCACGACGACGAAGCGCGCGCCTCGGATGACGCGGGCGAGGTTGCGGCCGTTGCGGATTCGCACCAAGGGATCCTCGGAGCCGTGGATCACCAACGTCGGTGCAGTGATCGACCGGGTGAACTTCAGCAGGCTGCCGGTGCCAAGGATCGCGTCGAACTGCCGGAGGCCACCTTGCGGGTAGTCACTGCGCGCGGTGAGCTCCTCGACGCGCTGACGCAATTGGTCGTCCGACGGAAGGAAGTTGGGGCCGTTGATCACTGCGATGTTGCGGACCTCGAAGGCGAGTTTGTCCTCCGTCGGAGCATCCTTGGCAGGGGGATCGAACGCCAGCTTGATCACCCGCCAACGCGGTAGCGCCGACAACGGCTTGCCCGAACTGGTCATCAACAACGCCAGCGAGCTGACCCGCTCGGGATGACTGCCTGCCAGGATCTGGGCGATCATCCCGCCCATCGACGCACCGACGACGTGCGCCTTCTCGATCTGGAGATGGTCGAGTAGCGCGCGGGCGTCCTGGGCCATGTCGACGAGCGTGTAGGGCACCGGGCTTCGTCGCCCGAGCGCGTACCGGACGACGCGGGCGTACACCGACCCGTGGGCCTTCTGTCCGGACAGCTTCGTCGAAAGTCCGATGTCGCGGTGGTCGAACCGGATCACCCGGAACCCGCGCTGCAGCAACAGTTCGCAGAAGCCGTTGGGCCACATCGGGAGTTGGGCACCGACGCCCATGATGAGCAGGACGGCCGGGTCGGCGGGGTCGCCGAGATCCTCATAGAAGATCTCGACTCCCTCGCCGCTGACCGCCGTTCCACTCCGGGTTTGCATGAACCCTGTCTACACCGTGGCCGGCTTCCAGGGCTTGACCCAGTCGGTCTCCTCCCATCCTTCGACCCCGGCGATCAGGTCGTAAAGCGTTGCACCATCGATGGACTCGCGGATGATGTCGGCCTGACCGGCATGCCTGGCCAGCTCGTTGATCAGATGGTGGATCACCCAGCGCACGGTCCAGTTGTCGATGTCCTTGGGAAACCACGGCACGTCCTTCGGCACCGGTACCGGCGTATCCAGGTCGGCCGATTCCACGATGCGCAGCGTCTCGGCGTTCTGTGCCTTGAACTTGTCCAGCAGCTCCGCCACGGTTTCGTCTTCGCGCATGACGTACTCGTCGTGGTACTGGGCGACGATCTCCTCGAACGGCCGGGTGTCCTGCGGCGGAAGCGCCGGCGCTGCCTGAACCCGCTCCATCCAGCCGCGCTGGACGCCGGTGGCGTGCTTGATCAGCCCGCCGATCGAGAGCGCGCTCACCGTCGGCTTGGCGCGGGCCTGATCGTCGGTCAGACCGAACGCCAGGGCGGGGTATGAGCTCTGGTGGTACTCGACGAATACCCGCAGGGCGTCACGCTCGTCGCCGACGATGGGGGCTTGTCCTGGCATGTTCAGTTCTCCTTGTTGTTGGTGGTGTGGATGTAAAGGTCTCGTAGTAAAGAGATTTCGGCGCCGTGGTGGATGACTTCGCGGTTGATGTGCAGGACCAGGTCGAGCATCGGCTTGTCGGCCCACGGTCCCTCGGCCGGTCCGATCGGCTTCGCGAGGTCCTCAGCCGTCAGCTGCTGCACGCCCGACATCCAGTCGGCATAGGCGGTGTCGAGTTGGCGCAGGGCGGTCGCGGCGTCGGTCGCGTACTTCCACGTCTGGTAGTCGGCGGGCGGACCGTCGAAGTGCGAGTGGGCGCGCATCGCCAGCACGCCGACGATGACGTGGGCCAGCCGCCAGGCGATCGTCGTGACCGGCGCGGGCGTCGGGGGCGGGAACTCGAAGTCGATCGTTCCGTCGGCGTGCAAGGTCCAGCAGTTCGGCACCGGCTCCCAGAAGTACTCGTCGTCGGTGAGGCCGTCGAAGCGCGGACGCAACTGATTGCGCCAGTGCCACTCGAGCTGATCGGCCAGTTGAGCGGTCAGGTGGGCTGTCGTCGTACTCATGAAAATGAGCATGTCATCCATATAGGACAGAAACGGTCCTAAGAGTGCGGCAGACTCTTGGCATGTCCGAAACGACCAGCCGGGTGCTTCAGCTGCTCGGTCTGTTCCAGGGGCGACGGGTGTGGACGGGTGAGGAACTGGCCGAGCGGCTCGGCGTCACCACCCGCTGCGTGCGTCGCGACGTGGAACGCCTGCGCGACCTCGGTTATCCCGTGCACGCCAGCAAGGGGCACGGCGGCGGGTATCAGCTCGGCGCGGGGGCGGCGCTTCCGCCGCTGCTGCTCGACCCCGATGAGGCCGTCGCCATGGCCGTCTGCCTTCGGTTGGCGGCGGGAGGCAGCATCGCGGGTGTGGGGGAGTCGGCGCTACGGGCGCTGTCCAAGCTCGACCAGGTGATGCCCGCACGGCTGCGGTCACAGGTCTCGGCCGTGCACGACACCACCGTGACGTTGACGTCCAACCATTCCGACTCGCCGGTGGAGCCCGACGTGCTGATGACGCTCGCGCGCGCCAGCCGCGACCACGAACACGTCAGCAGCGGGTACGTCGACATCCGCGGCAACGCGACGCAACGCCGACTCGAGCCCTATCAGCTGGTCACCACCGGCCGCCGCTGGTACCTGATGGCCTACGACCGCGACCGGCAGGACTGGCGCAGCCTGCGGCTGGACCGGATGGCCGACGTGCGGGCGCTCGGCAGCACGTTCACGCCGCGGGAGGCACCCGACGCGGCAAGCTACGTGCGGCGCGCGATCTCGTCATCGCCGTATCGATACACGACGCGAGTCCGCTACCGCGCAACACCGGACCAGATCGCCAAGGTGTTCTCGCCGGCATCGGTCGAGATCGAGCCCGACGGCGCGGACGCATGCATCGTCACCACAGGAGCCGACGATCCCGAGCGGATGGTGCTGTACCTGGGCATGCCGGGATACGACTTCGAGGTCCTCTCACCACCCGAGGTGGTCGACGCCGTCCATGTGGTCGCCGATCGCCTCCGCCGCGCGATCACGACGTAGGGATTCAGCGTCGCGGGCCCAGGAGGCGTCGCGGTTTCCGCCGGGTCCGGCGGTCGGCCGCCGAGGCATGCCAGCGCAGACGCAGCAGAAGGACGCGCCGGTGACCCTCGAACGACAGCGACAACGGATCGCGCCACGTGGGCGCTCCCCTCGGCGGTCTCAAGTCGTCATTCACAGTAACTCCACTGTGACACACGATCGACGTATCGGCATCCGACGCACGGGGACGCCCGGCTGTCGGTGAAATGAATTGCTGCCCAATGACACCGATACGAATGTTGACGCGAGTTCAACTCGAATTCGCCTTCCCGACCGGGTCTGGCGAACGTACAGTGCGGACATGCCGGTCGAGCTGATCTCTGCGGAGTCGACGGAGCTGTTCACCGGACCACCGGACGAGCCGCGTCAAGTCGTACTGGTTTCCTACACCGGCTGCGTGGAGCCGACGCCCGTGCGGGTGCTCGGCGACGGCCTCGAAACCGTCGAATCCCCGATCGCCGCGCCCGGTGACGGCACGGTCGAGGTCTCCGTGCGGGTCGTTGGTGGCGCCGTTGGCGACGTCCGTGGCGCGCGCGCGGTCGCCGGTGACGCTGAAGACGCCGAACTCGCCTTCGACTTCACCGTCGCCGAACCCGGCTGGACGATGTTCATGATCAGCCACTTCCACTACGACCCGGTGTGGTGGAACACCCAGGCCGCCTACACCAGCGTGTGGACCGAGAACCCACCCGGTCGCTGCCGCCAGACGAACGGTTTCGACCTGGTCCATGCACACCTCGAAATGGCAAGGAGGGAAACCGAATACAAGTTCGTCCTGGCCGAGGTCGACTACCTGAAGCCGTACTGGGACACCCATCCCCGCGACCGTGCCGATCTGAAGCGGCTGATCGCCGACTGCCGCGTCGAGATCATGGGCGGCACCTACAACGAACCGAACACCAACCTCACCAGCCCCGAGACCGCGATCCGGAACTTCGTGCACGGGTTCGGCTTTCAGCGCGACGTCATGGGTGCCGATCCGGCCACCGCATGGCAACTCGACGTGTTCGGGCACGATCCGCAGTTCCCGGGGATGGCGGCCGACGCCGGGTTGACGTCCAGTTCGTGGGCCAGGGGACCACATCACCAGTGGGGCCCGATGGCCGGCGGCGGCGATCCCGAACGCATGCAGTTCGCCAGCGAGTTCGAATGGATGTCACCGTCGGGCCGCGGGCTGCTCACGCACTACATGCCCGCGCACTACGCGGCCGGATGGTGGATGGATTCCTCGCCGTCACTGGCGGAGGCGGAAGTGGCGACCTACGACCTGTTCGCAGGGTTGAAGCGAGTCGCGTTGACCCGCAACGTGCTCCTGCCCGTCGGCACCGACTACACCCCGCCGAACAAGTGGGTCACCGAGATCCACCGCGACTGGAACGCGCGCTACACCTGGCCGCGCTTCGTCTGTGCGCTGCCAAGCGAGTTCTTCGCCGCCGTGCGGGCCGAACTCGACGAGCGGGGTGGCACGCCGTCGCCGCAGACCCGGGACATGAACCCGATCTACACCGGCTGTCATGTCTCCTACATCGACACCAAGCAGGCCAACCGCGCGGCCGAACACGCCGTGCTGGAGGCCGAACGGTTCGCCGTCTTCGCCGGACTCCTCGCGGGCGCCACGTATCCCCATGCGGCACTGGCCAAGGCATGGGTCCAGCTGGCCTACGGTGCACATCACGACGCCATCACCGGCTCGGAATCCGACCAGGTCTACCTCGACCTCCTGACCGGGTGGCGCGACGCGTGGGAGCTGGGCCGAACCGCCCGCGACAACGCGCTGGCCCTGCTGTCAAGCGCCGTCGACGGCTGGGCGGTGGTGTGGAATCCGTTGGTGCACAACCGCACCGACGTCGTCACCGTCCAGCTCGACGAGCCGTTCCGCGGCACTGTCGTCGATGCCGACGGCAACGCGGTGCCAACGCTGGTCGAGCACGACGGACATTCGGTGACCTGGCTGGCGCGTGACGTCCCGTCGCTGGGGTGGCGGGCCTACCGGCTCGGCGACGGCGCCGCGACCGACTGGGAGCCGTTCGACGGCAACGAGATCGGCAACGACACCTACCGGCTGCGCGTCGACCCCGCCCGTGGCGGCGGGGTGTCATCTCTGACGGTGGACGGCCGGCAGCTGATCGCCGACGACCGCGTCGGAAACGAATTGGCCGTCTACGACGAGTATTCGGCGCACCCGCAGGCCGGCGAAGGCCCGTGGCATCTTCTGCCCTCCGGTCCGGTGGTCTGCTCGTCGGCCCATCCCGCCGACGTCCACGCCCAACGCAGCGCGCTCGGGGAACGGCTCACCATCAGCGGCAGGATCGACGGGCTGCTGCGCTACACCCAGACGGTGACCCTGTGGGACGGCGTCGACCGCGTCGACTGCCGCACCACCATCGATGAATTCACCGGAGCGGACCGCCTGCTCCGGCTGCGCTGGCCCTGCCCGGTGCCTGGCGCGATGCCCGTCAGCGAGGTCGGCGACGCGGTCATCGGTCGCGGTTTCGGCCTGATGCACGACCACGATCCGGCACACGCCGTCGACTCGGCCCAGCATCCGTCCACACTCGACAACCCCGCCTTCGGCTGGTTTGGGCTGTCGTCGGCCGTGCGGGTCCGGGTGGGGGGCGCGCACGCGAGGAGCAAGGACGACCTAAGCACCCGTGCCGTCTCGGTGGCCGAGGTGGTGTCGCCGAACCGGGACGCCGCGACGCGGGACCTGATGGTCGCCTTGGTTCGCGCCGGCGTCACGGCGACCTGCAGCAGTGCGGACAAGCCGCGGTACGGCGACCTGACCGTCGACTCGAACCTCCCCGACACCCGGATCGCGTTGGGTGGACCGGACGAGAACGCCTTCACGGCAGCGGTTCTCGCCGCCGCCGACGATGCCTACACCGAGGAACTCCACCGTCAGCTCGAGGCCAATGGTGTCGCACGGGTCTGGGTACCGGCCGACGCGCCACTGGCGCAACGCTGGGTGCCCGGCGCCGATCTGCGCGGTACCCGTGCCCTGCCCGTCCTCGTCGTCGCAGGCCGTGACGGTTTCGAGTCGGCCGCGGCGGCGCTCGTCGAGGACCTTGCCGACGCCGAGGTCACCGTCGACCAGGACGTGCCAAGCGGGATCGACGGATTCGAGGGCCGGACCGTGGCCGTGCTCAACCGCGGCGTGCCGAGCTTCGCCGTCGACACCGATGGCACGCTGCACACGTCGCTCATGAGGTCGTGCACGGGATGGCCGTCGGGCACGTGGATCGACCCGCCCCGACGCACCGCACCGGATGGGTCCAATTTCCAGCTGCAGCACTGGACGCACACGTTCGACTACGCCGTCGTGGCCGCCGACGGTGACTGGCGCGACGCAGGGCTGCCCGCCACCAGCGCGGAGTTCGGCCAACCGCTGCTCGGAGTCGTCGGGACCGCATCGTCGGCCGGCGGCCTTCCCGAGTGGGGATCGCTTCTCGAGGTGGAGCCCGCAGTTGGCATCGCGCTCGGGACGCTCAAGGTGGCAGGCAATCCCATCCCGCGGGGCAGCGCCGAGCACCTCGACGTCGAAGACGGCCTCGCCCTGAGGTTGGTCGAAACTCGCGGCCGCACAACGGACGTCGTCATCCGATCCGGCCTGCGCAACGTCGCCACACCAAAACGCCTCGATCTGCTGGAACAGTCGCGAGGGCCTGCCGGGGACGCATTGCGACTGCACGGCTACGAGATCGCCACGGTGCGGGCCCGTTTGAACATGCCGCGGATACTCGACGCCGAGCAGGTCACGCTCGCGCCGGATGCCGAAGTCGCGCAACCGCTCTACGCGCGCTACTGGTTGCACAATCGCGGTCCGGCGCCGCTGGGCGGTCTGCCCGTGGTCGCGCACCTGCATCCACACGACGTCGTGGCCGACCCCGGTGCGCCGGTGCAGTTGCAGCTGACCGCTGCCAGCGACTGCACCGATTCGGTGCTGCACGGCAGGGTGCGGCTGGTCGCCCCACCCGAGTGGACGGTCGAACCCATTGAGCTGCCGTTCGTGCTTCCGCCAGGCGAACATCTCGAGGCGACGGTCGCGCTGACGTCGCCGACGAACGCGGCACCCGGGCTCTACCCGGTGCGCGCCGAACTCGCGGTCACCGGCAACGCGCCGATCCCCGCGTCATGGCGCCAGGTGGTCGAGGACGTGTGCGTGGTGTCGGTCGGCGCGACCACCGATCAGATCCTGCGACTGCTCACCGAACCGCGGGCCGTGGACGTGTCCGCGGGGGAGGCGGCCACGCTCAGCGTCATCGTTGGCACCGACGCATACGCGGACCTCGCGGCCGAAGCGCACCTGATCAGCCCGTGGGGGACGTGGGAGTGGTTGGGGCCCTGCGTCGTCGGTGCGGAGATCCCTGCCCGCGGATCGGTCGTTCTCGACTTCGCGGTGACACCTCCTGCCTCAGTGCAGCCGGGCGAGTGGTGGGCGCTGATCCGGATCGCCTGCGCAGGCCACCTGCTGTACACACCCGCGGTGAAGGTGACGGTCCGATGAGCGAGCACATCGCCGCGACGGTCGGTGGGCGCCCGGTACTGGTGAGTGAGGTCGATCTGCGTGAAACACGTCTTCGCGCAACGGCATTGGCCGCGGCGCTACCGCGTGCAGGAACCAGTGAAGGGCGCCAACTGCGGCGGTGGCTCACCCAGTTGCTGGTGACCGAACGGGTCGTGGCCGCAGAGGCCGCCGTGCGCGGGCTGACCGCCGACGGCGCACCAGCCGAGGACGAGCTGCTGCCCGACGTGGCCGCCCGCCTAGAGATCGGCAGCGTGGCGGCGTCGGCGCTGGAGGATCCGATGGGCCGGGCGTTGTACGCACGCGTCACCGCCGACGTCCAGATCAGCGACGCCGAGGTCGAGGATTACCACGCGCGCAATCCCTTTCGCTTCGCCACGCCCACCATGACTACCGGGGGCTGGCACCATCCCGCCACCGCGCCGGCGCTGGCCGACGTCCGGCCGGCCATCACCCAGAATCTGCTGGCGGCCGCCCGTCGCCGAAGCTTTCGCGTCTGGCTCGACGCCCGGCGCGCGGCACTGGTCGAACTGGCGCCCGGCTACGAACACCCCGGCGATCCGCGTCAGCCCGACAACACCCACAAGCACTGATGAGCGCCTTGACCCTCGCACTCGACGTCGGCGGCACCAAGATCGCCGCGGGCCTCGTCGATGCCGACGGCACGCTGGTGCACCGCTCTCAGCTGCCAACTGCCGAGGGCGACGCCGAGGCGGTGTGGGCGGTGGCGCAGACGCTGATCGTCGAGACGTTGCAGAAGGCCGGCGGCGACGTGGCTGGCGTCGGGATCGCCTCGGCAGGACCGATCGACCTGGCCAGTGGCACCGTCAGCCCGATCAACATCATTGAGTGGCAACGGTTTCCGATCGTCGAACGGGTGACGGCCCTGACCGGAGGTCCTGTTCGGCTGGGCGGCGACGGGTTGTGCATGGCCCTCGGTGAGCAATGGCGCGGCGCAGCCAGGGGCGCGCAGTTCCTCCTCGGCATGGTGGTGTCCACCGGTATCGGCGGCGGCCTGGTGCTCGACGGCGCTCCCTACGACGGGCGCACCGGCAACGCCGGACACGTCGGCCATGTCGTCGTCGAACCCAACGGCGTGCCGTGCACCTGCAGTGGCCGCGGCTGCGTCGAGACCGTCGCGTCGGGCCCGCACCTGGCCCGGTGGGCGCGCGAGCACGGCTGGAACGCCCCTGCGGAAGCCGATGCCAAGGAACTCGCCGACGCGGCCAACGCGGGCGATCCCGTTGCGCTGTCCGCGTTCCGGCGCGGCGGGACAGCGCTGGCCAGGATGATCGCGTCGGTGGCTGCGGTGTGCGACCTCGACCTGGTGGTCATCGGCGGTGGTGTGGCCAAATCGGGCGCGCTGCTGTTCGACCCGCTGCGCGAGGCGCTGACGACCTACGCCGGCCTCGACTTCATCCGCGGGCTGCGGGTGCTGCCCGCCGAGCTGGCCGGCGACGCCGGCCTGGTGGGCGCGGCGGCCTTGGTGAATTCCTGAGACATCGTGCGCTCCATGTGCTTTCGGCCCCAGCCGCACAGGCTCTCGAGGACCGGCGCCAGGGTCATGCCGTACTCCGAGATGGAGTAGTGCACGCACGGCGGCACCGTCTGCGCGTCGTGGCGGTCCAGGATGCCCGCGTCGACGAGGTCGTGCAGATGGCGGATGAGCATGCGCTCGGTGATGTCGGGGATGCTGCGGCGTAGCTCGGCGGTGCGCATGGGGCCGTCGGTCAGGCGCCACAGAATGGTGCCCTTCCACCGGCCGTCGATCACCGTCAGCGCCGTATCGATCGGGCACTCGTTGATGCCCTTCTTCGAAACCGCCACCGCACCTCCCGGACCCTTCACGCTGCCAGATTTGTCAGTACCTTGTTTTCTGACAGCATACCGAGCAGGGTCGATGCCGTGATCGAATTGATAGAAATCGCCGCACTTCTGGTGGTGGGCCCGCTGGTCGGCGTCGAGTTCGGGGTGGCCGCCTTCACCACCCCGGTCGTCGCGAAGCTGCCCGACGCCGCGTTCCGTCAATTCCGCAGCGGTGGGGGCCGATTGCTGGGTGTGGTGATGCCGTTCTGGTACATCGGCGCTCTGGTGTTGCTCATCGCCGCTGCGGTGTTGTCCCGCGGCGCCCTCGTGATCGGCGCGGCCACGCTGATGGCGGCCGCTGTGCTGCTGTCGGTCACGACGCTCGTCCCGATCAACAACCGGATCGGCCGGTGGCAGACGGATGCGGACGTCTCGCGCGAGCTCGCAGGCCGATGGGACCGACTGCACTGGCTGCGGGTGGTCCTGCTGGCCGCGCTCTTCCTCCTCCTGGTGATTTCGGCACGCTGAGTTGCGGCGAGAGCGCGACCCCGCGTGCACAAATTGCAGGGGGGTGGGGGGCGGACGACGGCGTTTTGGCTGATCGGGGAGCGGCACGCTATTCTTGTCGGGTTCCACCGAAGACCGTCGGTCACCGAGAAATCGGTTGAAGGTCCGGGATTTGTCCCGGCGGCCCACGCAGGAGGACGAGGTAGTTGCATTCTTGCGCGCCCCGGCCATTCTGTGTCGGGGCGTTCGTCATTTCTCGGCCCTTCGTGACGGTTCGCGGTGAACACCCGAAACCATCCACGAGGAGGCATGCATGGCCAAGGCTGACAAGGCCACCGCGGTCGCTGACATCGCCGAACAGTTCAAGGAGGCGACGGCCACCGTCGTCACCGAGTACCGCGGCCTGACGGTGGCCAACCTGGCCGAGCTCCGACGCTCGCTCAGCGGTTCCGCCACCTATTCCGTCGCCAAGAACACCTTGGTGAAGCGGGCGGCGAGCGAGGCCGGAGTCGAAGGCCTCGACGAACTGTTCGCCGGTCCCACCGCGATCGCGTTCATCAAGGGCGAGCCCGTTGACGCCGCCAAGGCGATCAAGACCTTCGCCAAGGATCACAAGTCGCTGGTCATCAAGGGCGGCTACATGGACGGCAAGGCGCTGTCCGTGGACGAGGTCAACCGCATCGCGGACCTCGAGTCGCGCGAGGTGCTGCTGGCCAAGCTGGCCGGCGCGATGAAGGCCAAGACCAGCCAGGCCGCGGCGCTGTTCGCAGCCCCGGCATCGCAGGTCGCCCGCCTCATCTTCGCGCTGCAGGAGAAGCGGGCCGCGGAAGCGCCCGCCGAGGCATCGGCAGCCGCCGACGCAGAAGCACCGGCACCTGCCGAGGCAGAAGCAGAAGCACCGGCACCCGCCGAGGCGGAAACAGAAGCACCGGCATCCGCCGAATAAGCACTACCAAAATCCCACCAAGCAAGAAGTAATAAGGAAGGACCACAATCATGGCCAAGCTCAGCACCGAAGACCTGCTCGACGCGTTCAAGGAACTGACCCTGTTGGAGCTCTCGGAGTTCGTCAAGGCGTTCGAGGAGACCTTCGACGTCACCGCGGCCGCTCCGGTCGCCGTTGCCGCTGCCGGCCCCGCCGGTGGCGCCCCCGCCGAGGCTGCTGAAGAGCAGACCGAGTTCGACGTCATCCTCGAGGGTGCCGGCGAGAAGAAGATCGGCGTCATCAAGGTCGTCCGCGAGATCGTGTCCGGCCTGGGCCTCAAGGAGGCCAAGGATCTGGTCGACAGCGCTCCCAAGCCGCTGCTCGAGAAGGTCAACAAGGACGCCGCCGAGGAGGCCAAGGCCAAGCTCGAGGCCGCAGGCGCTTCGGTCACCGTCAAGTAGATTCGGCACACGTCGGCGCAGCCGACGAAGTGTGCACTGTGGGGTCGATCTGGCAAACAGATCGGCCCCACAGTCGTCTCACGGGGGTTACCGTCCGGCGCTACGCATTAAGGTGTGGCCGTCCAGATGCGTAAGCTACAGTGACTCAAGCCACAGCTGGGTGGCGTGTGGCGAAAACGCAGCATTGGCGGAAGGATCGCGCGTGGGCATCGGTATTCAGGTTGAGGGACTGACGAAGTCCTTCGGGCCCCAGCGAATCTGGGAGGACGTCACCTTCGAGATCCCCGCTGGTGAAGTCAGCGTGCTGCTCGGCCCGTCCGGTACCGGTAAGTCGGTGTTCTTGAAGTCGCTGATCGGGCTGCTGCGGCCCGAGCGCGGCAAGATCCTGGTCGATGGCACCAACATCATCGA
Source organism: Mycobacterium sp. AZCC_0083 (assembly GCF_014202335.1). Taxonomy (GTDB): domain Bacteria; phylum Actinomycetota; class Actinomycetes; order Mycobacteriales; family Mycobacteriaceae; genus Mycobacterium. The sequence goes on from NZ_JACHGP010000008.1 coordinate 238,471, forward strand.
GTGCTCGGCCAAGGAGCTCTACGAGATCCGCACCCTGTTCGGGGTGATGTTTCAGGACGGTGCGCTGTTCGGCTCCATGTCGCTGTATGACAACACCGCGTTCCCGCTTCGTGAGCACACGAAGAAGAAGGAATCCGAAATCCGCCAGATCGTCATGGAGAAGATGGAACTGGTCGGTCTGACCGGTGACGAGCAGAAGTTCCCCGGTGAGATCTCCGGTGGTATGCGCAAGCGCGCCGGGTTGGCCCGTTCGCTGGTGCTCGACCCGCAGATCATTCTGTGCGACGAGCCGGACTCCGGTCTGGATCCGGTCCGTACGGCATACCTGTCCCAGCTGTTGATCGACATCAACGCCCAGATCGACTGCACCATCCTGATCGTCACGCACAACATCAACATCGCCCGCACTGTGCCCGACAACATGGGCATGCTGTTCCGCAAGCATTTGGTGATGTTCGGTCCGCGCGAGGTGTTGTTGACCTCCGATGAGCCGGTGGTGAAGCAGTTCCTCAACGGTCGCCGGCTGGGTCCGATCGGCATGTCGGAGGAGAAGGACGAGTCGCAGATGGCCGAGGAGCAGGCGCTCGCCGATGCCGGTCACCACGATGGTGGCGTCGAGGAGATCGAGGGTGTGCCGCCGCAGATCCTGGCCACTCCGGGTATGCCGGAGCGCAAGGCCGTCGGCCGTCGTCAGGCCCGTGTGCGCGAGATCATGCACACGCTGCCGCCCGCGGCGCAGGAAGCCATCCGCGACGACCTCGAGGGCACGCACAAGTACGCATCGCACGAGTTCGGCGACGATCCGACCGCGCGTCACCGCCAGACCGAGGACGACTCGCCCACGGCCTCGATCCCCGTCGCCAAGGAGTGATCGGTCCCGGTCGACACGACCGGGGAGTTAGCCAATCGCACGCGCGTCCTGCTGACGCGCCCCTGTCGGGCGGTGTTCATTCAGTTTGGTGCCGCGATGCAGAGCACCTCGTCGAGGCTGGCGGCCTTCAGCCCATCGGCAATCGCTCGATCCACACGCCAGGTGTCGAACATCGCCGGGCCGCGGGCAATCACGTCGGTGAGGACGTAGCGGCCACCATCAGCGGCCCGGCGCACCGCGTCCTCCGCTGCGCTGACGCCCGTCAGCGTCACCGCATCACCGACGTTGATCCCGACCTGGACCACCTCTGGTTCCGCGTCGAGAACCGCGGTCAGACGGCTGATCAGAGGCTCGGGCGCGAAGAATCGCCAACCCTCGCCGAGATGCAGCCAGAAGCGACACTCGATCTCGCTGCGGATGGCTCTGCGCCCGCCGTCGCCGTAGCGCAGGTTGTAGACGTCCGCGTGAATGCCGTCGAAGTCGGGCGTACCCACGACCACGTCGTCTGCATCGATGACCCAGATGTAGTCGCCGTGCCCCTTGGCGAGGGTCAGCGCCTCCGACCGGTTGTGGCCGAAGTCTCGCCACGGCCGTTCGTGAGTTCACCGGGAATGCCAAGGTCCGCCATTTGGCTGCGGATCACGTCCTGGGTGCCATCGTCGGAGCCGGTGTCCACGATCACCCAGGAGGCGACATGGGGCGCGACCGAGCCGAGCACCTCTTGGATGATGTGCGCCTCGTTGCGGACGATCAAGTTGAGGCAGATCGTGGGGGCGGGCGGTCACAGAGTCGCCATCATCGTCAGTGGGAATTCGGCTGCCGCAGTGGATATTTCACGCCACCGACGGTGATGCAGCCGCCACGCCATGGCGTGGCGCAACAGCGCCGGATCGACTGATGCCACGGGCGGAATGTCCATGAGATTCCTCCTCGTCGCCTAACACCGTCAGCCTATCTGGCAAACCCGCGCGGAGCGGCAAACTACCGTCGCGTCATGGCGGCTGGGTCGAGACCGTGGGCAAGGCGGTGCAGATCCAAACGAACGCCGATCTGGGACCCGATCCGGTCGCGCAGAGGGCGGTCGCCGGCAACGCACGCTTGGCAATATTGGGCGGCGGCGACTACCTCCTGAGGATGCTTGGGCCGAACACCCCGAAGGAGCTGGGCGACGCCGTTCGCGCATTTGCCACCAACCTGCAAGACATCGGGATGAACGCGCTCGCCGACGTGCCGAACACCGATCCGGCCCAGGCTGCCCGGCTGCGTGATGGTGAGGCCAGCAGGATCCGGATCGCTCAGTTGTGCAAGTGAGCCAGCAACAGGGGCGACGACTTCCAGGAAAACTCCAGACAAAACGCGGCGCTATCTCTTGACGGACGGACCCAAACGGTCCAATCTGTTGGTCAGCATGTGTGCACGGATTGAAGACGCCAGCCAGCGCCTTGTGCACCCCTTCATGCGGTAGTTGAGGAATGCGCCGTCCTGCGCTATTGTTGGACGTTGCGCTGGCTGCCTCCTGCCCACCTCACCGCACCCCGACACCGTGGTCTTAGCCTGAGCCCTGCTCAGTGATCTAGTTGCGTGCCGTGTGTCCGTGAAGCGGACAGGCGAGAGCCAGCCGAACCGCAGATAACGCGGCGTAACGGGTCTGGCCCTTCACCAGGCATCCGATCGTCGCACGGGTGCTGGAAGGATGCATCTTGGCAGTCTCTCGCCAGAGCAAGTCAGTCGATATCACCAACAATTCCGTTCCGGGAGCCCCTGGTCGAGTTTCCTTCGCCAAGCTTCGTGAGCCGCTCGAGGTTCCGGGACTGCTGGACGTACAGACCGACTCGTTCGAATGGCTCATCGGTTCCGACCGGTGGCGTGAAAAGGCCCTAGAGCGCGGCGAGCCCACCCCCGTCGGTGGCCTCGAAGAGGTGCTCGCCGAACTGTCGCCGATCGAGGACTTCGCGGGCACGCTCTCGCTGAGCTTCTCCGACCCGCGCTTCGACGAGGTCAAGGCGCCCGTCGACGACTGCAAGGAAAAGGACCAGACGTACGCGGCCCCGCTGTTCGTCACCGCTGAGTTCATCAACAACCAGACCGGTGAGATCAAGAGCCAGACGGTCTTCATGGGCGACTTCCCGATGATGACCGAAAAGGGCACCTTCATCATCAACGGCACCGAGCGTGTCGTCGTGTCCCAGCTCGTCCGTTCGCCCGGCGTGTACTTCGACCGGTCCAAGGACAAGGCCACCGAGAACGACCTGACCAGTGTCAAGGTCATCCCGGGCCGTGGCGCATGGCTCGAGTTCGACGTCGACAAGCGCGCCACCGTCGGTGTCCGCATCGACCGCAAGCGCCGTCAGCCGGTCACCGTGCTGCTCAAGGCGCTCGGCTGGACCGCTGAGCAGATCGTGGAGCGCTTCGGCTTCTCCGAGATCATGATGTCGACGCTGGAGAAGGACAACACCGCCGGCTCCGACGAGGCACTGCTCGACATCTACCGGAAGCTGCGCCCGGGCGAGCCGCCCACCAAGGAGTCCGCGCAGACCCTGCTGGAGAACCTGTTCTTCAAGGAGAAGCGCTACGACCTGGCTCGCGTTGGCCGCTACAAGGTCAACAAGAAGCTGGGCCTCAACGCCGGCGCGCCGATCACCAGCTCGACGCTGACGCCCGAGGACATCGCCACCACCATCGAGTACCTGGTGCGCCTGCACGAGGGTCAGACCACGATGACCGCCCCCGGCGGCGTCGAGGTTCCGGTGGAGACCGATGACATCGACCACTTCGGCAACCGTCGCCTGCGCACGGTCGGCGAGCTGATCCAGAACCAGATCCGGGTCGGCCTGTCCCGCATGGAGCGCGTCGTCCGTGAGCGGATGACCACTCAGGACGTCGAGGCGATCACGCCGCAGACGCTGATCAACATCCGCCCGGTGGTTGCGGCCATCAAGGAGTTCTTCGGCACCAGCCAGCTGTCGCAGTTCATGGACCAGAACAACCCGCTGTCGGGTCTGACCCACAAGCGCCGTCTTTCGGCGCTGGGCCCGGGTGGTCTGTCCCGTGAGCGCGCCGGCCTCGAGGTTCGCGACGTGCACCCCAGCCACTACGGCCGGATGTGCCCGATCGAGACCCCTGAGGGCCCGAACATCGGCCTGATCGGTTCGCTGTCGGTATACGCACGGGTCAACCCGTTCGGCTTCATCGAGACGCCGTACCGCAAGGTCGTCGACGGTGTGGTCACCGACGAGATCCAGCACCTGACCGCCGACGAGGAGGACCGCCACGTCGTGGCGCAGGCCAACTCGCCGATCGATGCCGATGGTCGCTTCACCGAGGACCGCATCCTGGTCCGCCGCAAGGGTGGTGAGGTCGAGAACGTCACGCCCGCGCAGGTCGACTACATGGACGTCTCGCCGCGCCAGATGGTTTCCGTCGCGACCGCGATGATCCCGTTCCTCGAGCACGACGACGCCAACCGCGCCCTGATGGGTGCGAACATGCAGCGCCAGGCAGTTCCGCTGGTTCGCAGCGAGTCGCCGCTGGTCGGTACCGGCATGGAGCTTCGTGCCGCCATCGACGCAGGCGACGTCGTCGTCGCCGACAAGGCCGGCGTCATCGAGGAGGTGTCCGCCGACTACATCACCGTGATGGCCGACGACGGCACCCGGCACACCTACCGGATGCGCAAGTTCGCTCGGTCCAACCACGGCACGTGCGCCAACCAGCGTCCGATCGTGGACGCCGGGCAGCGCGTCGAGAGCGGCCAGGTCATCGCCGACGGCCCATGCACCGAGAACGGTGAGATGGCGCTTGGCAAGAACCTGCTCGTGGCGATCATGCCGTGGGAAGGCCACAACTACGAGGACGCCATCATCCTCTCGCAGCGCCTGGTTGAGGAGGACGTCCTGACGTCCATCCACATCGAGGAGCACGAGATCGATGCGCGCGACACCAAGCTGGGCGCCGAGGAGATCACCAGGGACATCCCGAACGTCTCCGACGAGGTGCTCGCAGACCTCGACGAGCGCGGCATCGTCCGCATCGGCGCCGAGGTTCGTGACGGCGACATCCTGGTCGGCAAGGTCACCCCGAAGGGCGAGACCGAGCTGACCCCGGAGGAGCGGCTGCTGCGCGCGATCTTCGGCGAGAAGGCCCGCGAGGTTCGCGACACGTCGCTCAAGGTGCCGCACGGTGAGTCCGGCAAGGTCATCGGCGTTCGGATGTTCTCTCGCGAGGACGACGACGAGCTGCCTGCCGGCGTCAACGAGCTGGTCCGCGTCTACGTGGCCCAGAAGCGCAAGATCTCCGACGGCGACAAGCTCGCCGGACGCCACGGCAACAAGGGCGTCATCGGCAAGATCCTGCCGGTCGAGGACATGCCGTTCATGCCGGACGGCACCCCCGTCGACATCATCCTGAACACGCACGGTGTGCCGCGACGGATGAACATCGGCCAGATCCTCGAGACGCACCTCGGCTGGGTGGCCAAGAGTGGCTGGAAGATCAACGTCGCCGAGGGGACGCCCGAATGGGCGGCCGCTCTGCCGGAGGGACTGCTGGAGTCGCCCCCGAACTCGATCGTCTCCACGCCGGTGTTCGACGGCGCCCGTGAAGGGGAGCTGGAGGGCCTGCTCGGCTCGACGCTGCCCAACCGCGATGGTGACGTGATGGTCAACGCCGAGGGCAAGTCGCAGTTGTTCGATGGACGCAGTGGCGAGCCGTTCCCGTACCCGGTGACGGTCGGCTACATGTACATCCTGAAGCTGCACCACTTGGTGGACGACAAGATCCACGCCCGTTCCACCGGCCCGTACTCGATGATCACCCAGCAGCCGTTGGGTGGTAAGGCGCAGTTCGGTGGCCAGCGGTTCGGCGAGATGGAGTGCTGGGCCATGCAGGCCTACGGCGCGGCGTACACGCTGCAGGAGCTCTTGACGATCAAGTCCGACGACACCGTCGGTCGCGTCAAGGTCTACGAGGCGATCGTCAAGGGCGAGAACATCCCCGAGCCGGGCATTCCCGAGTCGTTCAAGGTGCTGCTCAAGGAACTGCAGTCGCTGTGCCTCAACGTCGAGGTGCTTTCGTCCGAGGGCCAGACGATCGAAATGCGCGACACGGACGACGAGGACCTGGAGCGCGCTGCCGCGAACCTGGGAATCAACTTGTCCCGCAACGAGTCTCCGTCCGTCGAAGACCTTGCTTAGCGATGAGCGCTTGCGCGAAGAGCATTGGGCATAGCCGCAGCACTGCCGCGGACACTAAGTAGTTAGCAGTTACTAAACCCGCAAGGGGAAAGGGAGTTACGTGCTAGACGTCAACTTCTTCGATGAACTCCGCATTGGCCTCGCCACTGCGGACGACATCCGCAACTGGTCCTTCGGCGAGGTCAAGAAGCCGGAGACCATCAACTACCGAACGCTGAAGCCCGAGAAGGACGGCCTGTTCTGCGAGAAGATCTTCGGACCTACTCGCGACTGGGAGTGCTACTGCGGCAAGTACAAGCGCGTTCGCTTCAAGGGCATCGTCTGTGAGCGCTGCGGCGTCGAGGTGACGCGTGCCAAGGTGCGCCGTGAGCGGATGGGCCACATCGAACTGGCCGCACCCGTCACCCACATCTGGTACTTCAAGGGCGTTCCTTCGCGCTTGGGCTACCTGCTCGACCTGGCGCCGAAGGATCTCGAGAAGATCATCTACTTCGCTGCCTACGTCATCACCGCCGTCGACACCGAGATGCGGCACAACGAGCAGTCCACGCTCGAAGCCGAGATGGTCGTCGAGAAGAAGGCCGTCGAGGATCAGCGCGATCTGGATCTGGCCGAGCGTAGCCAGAAGCTCGAGAACGACCTGGCCGAGCTCGAGAAGGAAGGCGCCAAGTCCGACGTTCGCCGCAAGGTGCGCGACGGCGGCGAGCGCGAGATGCGTCAGCTCCGCGATCGGTCCCAGCGTGAGCTGGACCGGCTCGACGAGATCTGGACCACCTTCGTGAAGCTGGCGCCCAAGCAGCTCATCGTCGACGAGGTGCTCTACCGCGAGCTCGTCGACCGCTATGGCGAGTACTTCCAGGGCGCCATGGGCGCGGAGTCGATCAAGAAGCTCATCGAGAACTTCGACATCGACGCCGAGGCCGAGTCGCTGCGCGACACCATCAAGAACGGCAAGGGCCAGAAGAAGCTTCGTGCCCTCAAGCGACTCAAGGTCGTCGCCGCGTTCCAGATGAACCGCAACTCGCCCATGGGCATGGTGCTCGATGCCGTTCCGGTGATCCCGCCGGAGCTGCGCCCGATGGTTCAGCTCGACGGTGGCCGTTTCGCCACGTCCGACCTGAACGACCTGTACCGCCGCGTGATCAACCGCAACAACCGCCTCAAGAGGCTGATCGACCTCGGTGCACCCGAGATCATCGTCAACAACGAGAAGCGGATGCTGCAGGAGTCGGTGGACGCGCTGTTCGACAACGGCCGTCGTGGCCGTCCCGTCACCGGGCCGGGCAACCGTCCGCTCAAGTCGCTGTCCGATCTGCTCAAGGGCAAGCAGGGCCGGTTCCGTCAGAACCTGCTCGGCAAGCGCGTCGACTACTCGGGCCGTTCGGTCATCGTGGTCGGCCCGCAGCTCAAGCTGCACCAGTGCGGTCTGCCCAAGCTGATGGCACTCGAGCTGTTCAAGCCGTTCGTGATGAAGCGTCTGGTCGACCTGAACCACGCGCAGAACATCAAGAGCGCCAAGCGCATGGTCGAGCGTCAGCGTGCGCAGGTGTGGGACGTCCTCGAAGAGGTCATCTCCGAGCACCCCGTGCTGCTGAACCGCGCACCAACGCTGCACCGGTTGGGTATCCAGGCCTTCGAGCCGATGCTGGTCGAGGGCAAGGCAATCCAGCTGCACCCGCTGGTCTGTGAGGCGTTCAACGCCGACTTCGACGGTGACCAGATGGCAGTCCACCTGCCGCTGTCCGCCGAGGCGCAGGCCGAGGCACGCATCCTGATGCTGTCGAGCAACAACATCCTGTCGCCGGCATCGGGCCGTCCGCTGGCCATGCCCCGTCTGGACATGGTGACCGGGCTGTACTTCCTGACCACCCTGATTCCCGGGGACATCGGCGAGTACGTGCCTGCCGCCAAGGATCAGCCGGAGTCGGGTGTGTACAGCACGCCCGCCGAGGCCCAGATGGCCGTCGACCGTGGCTCGCTCTCGGTGCGGTCCAAGATCAAGGTGAGGCTGACGCAGCTGCGCCCGCCCGCCGACATCGAGGCGGCAATGTTCGGCGAGGGTGGCTGGCGACCGGGCGACGCCTGGATGGCCGAGACCACGTTGGGCCGGGTGCTGTTCAACGAGCTGCTGCCCAAGGCCTACGCCTTCGTCGACGAGCAGATGCACAAGAAGGTCCAGGCGCGGATCGTCAACGATCTCGCCGAGCGCTACCCGATGATCGTGGTGGCGCAGACCGTCGACAAGCTCAAGGACGCCGGCTTCTACTGGGCCACCCGTTCCGGTGTCACGGTGGCGATGGCCGACGTGCTGGTGCCGCCGCAGAAGGTCGAGATCCTCGACCGCTACGAGGCCGAAGCCGACGGCATCGAGAAGAAGTACCAGCGTGGCGCTCTGAACAAGGAAGAGCGCAACGAAGCACTGGTCAAGATCTGGCAGGACGCCACCGAAGAGGTCGGCAAGGCGCTGGAGAAGTACTACCCCGAGGACAACCCGATCATCACGATCGTGAAGTCCGGTGCCACGGGTAACCTCACCCAGACCCGCACGCTGGCAGGCATGAAGGGCCTGGTGACGAACCCGAAGGGTGAGTTCATCCCGCGCCCGATCAAGTCGTCCTTCCGTGAGGGCCTGACGGTGTTGGAGTACTTCATCAACACCCACGGCGCCCGTAAGGGCCTGGCGGACACCGCACTTCGTACCGCTGACTCGGGTTACCTGACCCGTCGTCTGGTCGACGTGAGCCAGGACGTCATCGTTCGCGAGACCGACTGCGAGACCGAGCGTGGCATCAACGTCACCTTGGCCGAGCTGTCGGCCGACGCCGAGCTCATCCGCGATCCGCACATCGAGACGTCGGCGTACGCACGTACGTTGGCCACCGATGCGGTCGACGAGAAGGGCAACGTCGTCATCTCGCGCGGCCACGACCTTGGCGACCCGGCGATCGAGGCTCTCCTCGCCGCCGGCATCACCACCGTCAAGGTGCGTTCGGTGCTGACCTGCACGACCGGTACCGGCGTGTGTGCGATGTGCTACGGCCGTTCGATGGCCACCGGCAAGCTGGTGGACATCGGCGAGGCAGTCGGCATCGTCGCCGCCCAGTCGATCGGTGAGCCCGGCACGCAGCTGACCATGCGTACCTTCCACCAGGGTGGCGTCGGTGAGGACATCACCGGTGGTCTGCCCCGCGTGCAGGAGCTGTTCGAGGCCCGCGTGCCGCGCAACACCGCGCCCATCGCGGACGTCTCCGGGCGGATTCGTCTGGAGGAGACCGAGAAGTTCTACAAGATCACGATCATTCCGGATGACGGAAGCGAAGAAGTGGTCTACGACAAGGTCTCTCGTCGTCAGCGCCTGAAGGTGTTCAAGCACGAGGACGGCACCGAGCGTCTGCTCTCCGACGGCGACCACGTCGAGGTCGGCCAGCAGTTGATGGAGGGCTCGGCCAACCCGCACGAGGTTCTGCGCGTGCAGGGCCAGCGCAGTGTCCAGATGCACCTCGTCAACGAGGTGCAGGACGTCTACCGCGCTCAGGGCGTGTCGATCCACGACAAGCACATCGAGGTCATCGTCCGGCAGATGCTGCGTCGCGTGACCATCATCGACTCGGGCGCAACGGAATTCCTGCCCGGTTCGTTGACCGAGCGTGCGGAGTTCGAGTCGGAGAACCGGCGCGTCGTGGCCGAGGGCAATGAGCCCGCGGCAGGCCGCCCGGTGCTGATGGGTATCACGAAGGCATCGCTGGCCACGGATTCGTGGTTGTCGGCGGCGTCGTTCCAGGAGACCACTCGCGTCCTGACCGATGCGGCGATCAACTGCCGCAGCGACAGGCTGAATGGTCTGAAGGAGAACGTGATCATCGGCAAGCTGATCCCGGCCGGTACGGGCATTGCCCGCTACCGGGACATCCAGGTGCAGCCGACCGAGGAAGCCCGCGCCGCGGCGTACACGATCCCGTCCTACGAGGATCAGTACTACAGCCCGGACTTCGGCCAGAGCTCCGGCCAGGCCGTCCCGCTGGACGACTACGGCTTCAGCGACTACCGCTAGTCATGTCACGAGAACGGCCCCCGGGATCCCCGGGGGCCTTTTTCGTTGCGCGAGTGTGCATCTGACGAGGGAAGTGGGGCTCAAATCTCGTCAGGCGCACATTCGCGGTGTCACCAGACCATGCCGCGCTCTCGGAGGAGTGTTTCGACGCGGCGCACGTAGGTCGCTCTTCGGTAGTACAGGAGGTCGCGGCTCACTCGGATGACGGCCCAGCCCAGGTCGTTGAGCTCGTACCCCTTGTCGATATCACGCTGCCGGATGATCGGATCGGTCCAATGCTGCGGGCCGTCGTATTCGATGGAGACCTTGACGCCTTTGTAGGCCATGTCGACACGCGCGATGAACTCGCCGTAGCGGCCTCGAATAACGTGCTGAGTTGAGGGCGCGGGCAGGCCAGCGTCGATCAAGGCCAGGCGAGCGTCGGTTTCCTGGGGCGATTCGGCGCCGCCGTCCATCAGCGGGAGGACGCGGCGCAGCCGGTGCAGGCCGCGTGCACCGGCGTGTGCGGTGGCGATGGCTTCGACGTCTTCAATGGTTACGCGTGTCGCGTTGGCGAGCGCGTCGAGGCGCTGAATCGCCTGAATCCTGCCAACGGTGTGCCTGCCGATGTCGTATGCCGTCCGTGCGGGGGCGGTTACCCGCATCTCGCCGGCGCTTGTCACCTCGTCGGGCCGGAGGTCTTCGGTCCGGACGACGAGATCCGTCGGTGCCCTGCGGTTGTCGTGGATCAGTTCGGCCGGGTCGGCGCCGTCGATCCACTTGGTCCTCAACACGGCGGCCGCCGACTGCCCGGCCAAGGTACCGCGCCTCTTCGACCACAGCCAGGCAGCCGTGGCGCGTTGGATCGCGGACACGTCAGCGCCCTTCGGTACGTAGATGCCGGGGTAGATCTGCTCATAGCGGGTACGGACGGTGTGCTCGGGGACCATTCGGGCCGACAGGGCTTCGGTGCCGATGAACGGCCAGGGCGGCGATGACATGAGCGGATGGTGCGCGTTTCGGGCGATCCGCCGTCGAACTCATCCACAGCCCTCCACTGTGCGCGTCACGATGAAATCGGCCCGAGAATCTCGTCACGTTCACACTCGGCGCCCCAAGGTGGCATGTCGGGGTCCGTGCATAAACTGGCCACGTGCTGATTGGTTCGCATGTTCATTCCGAAGACCCGCTCGCTGCCGCCGACGCGGACGGCGCCGAGGTCGTGCAGTTCTTCCTCGGCGACCCGCAGAGCTGGAAGAAGCCGAAACCGCGCGACGATGCGCAGACGCTCAAAGCCTCCACGGTCCCGCTCTACGTCCACGCGCCGTACCTGATCAACGTGGCGTCGGCCAACAACCGGGTGCGCATCCCGTCGCGCAAGATCCTGCAGGACACCTGTGACGCGGCGACCGAGGTCGGTGCCACCGCGGTGATCGTGCACGGCGGGCACGCCGACGACAAGGACATGGAGGCCGGGTTCGACCGCTGGGTCAAGGCGCTCGACTCCCTCAAGACCGATATGCCGGTGTACCTGGAGAACACCGCCGGCGGTGACCACGCGATGGCACGCCACTTCGACACGATCGCCCGACTGTGGGACCGCATCGGCGACAAGGGCATCGGCTTCTGCCTGGACACCTGCCACGCCTGGGCGGCCGGCGAAGCGCTGATCGACGCCGTCGAGCGCATCAAGGCCATCACGGGCCGCATCGACCTGGTGCACTGCAACGATTCTCGGGACGCCGCGGGCTCGGGCGCCGATCGCCACGCCAACTTCGGCACCGGCCAGATCGACCCCCAGTTGTTGGTGGCGGTCGTCAACGCCGCCGATGCGCCGGTGATCTGCGAGACCGCCGACGAGGGCCGCAAGGACGACATCGCGTTTCTGCGCGACCACGTCTGACCGGACTACAGGACGCTCGCGTTCTTGGCAGCTTCGATGGCGTCGTTCTCCGCGATCACCGTGATTACCGCTGCAGCCGAGGGCTTCGGCGTCCAGTCCGCCCGGAACAGACCGAACGACGCTTCGGCCGGATCCGCGTTCGCATTGTCAACGAGGGTGTGGATGAACGCCGGCCCGGCGAAGGACACCGTGCGCCACCCCCGCAGGAAGTCGCTCAGATACGCGGCCTGGTTGGCATCGTCAGCTGCCGATGACGGCTCGCCGTACTCGGTCGCCCAGATCTTCTTGTAACCGTCCCCGTTGGCGACCATCAGGTCGTGGATCCGGTTGACCTGGGTAAGCGGCGACTCGTAGTAGATTCCGCCTTGCGTGAAGGGCGTCGTGTACTGATACGGGTGGAATGACAGCGCATCGAAGTAGCCTGCCGCGCCGGCGTCGTACATCTCCGAGACGAATCGCACCGGGTTCACCAACCAGTCGCCGAAGTCGACGACGGAACCGACGGATGCCGCCACCACGACGGCGTTGGGATCAGCAGCCTTGATGGCCAGGTATGTCGGCTTCAACAGCGCGGTGTACTGGGCGGCGTTGGGCCCCGGCTGCCAGAAGTTGATGCCGTTGGGCTCGTTCCACACTTCCCACGCCGTGACCTTGCCCTTGTAGCGTGCGGCGGCGAGCCCGGCGAACGCGGCGAATTGCGCGTTGTCGGCTGGCATTCCGGCCAGCGGCATCGTGTTCGGCACCGCCGCCCAGGTCGGCGTGGAGTTGAGTATCCCGAGTACCTTGATGTTGCGTGCCGCCGCGCTGTTGATGACGCGGTCCACCGCGCTCCAGTCGCCCCAGCCCTGCACGGGCTCGACGGCCGCCCACGGCACCAACACGCGGATGTCGGTGACGCCGACGGACTGCAGCGCATCGAGTGCGGTGTCGATCTCGGCCTGCGAGTAGAACAACAGATCCGGCACGTGAATGGCGACGCTTGTGGCGCGCTGGTCGACGGCGTTCGCCGCGGGCGGCACGACCGTGACCGACACCGTGGTGGTCGTCGATGCACCGAGTGCGTCCTTGACCGTCACGGTGAACACGTCGGTGTCGACGCCGGGCGTCACCAGCGCGGTGTAGCGGGCATCGACCGTGGGGGTGTAGGTGTAGGCACCCGTGGCGGCGTCGACCTTGAGGACGCCCTTGGCCGGACCGGCAGTGACGGTGTAGGTCAGCGCATCGCCGTCCGGGTCGGTCGCGGTGATCTTGCCCGTTACGGTCCCAATTGCCGACGACGAACTGCCGACGGTGGTAATGCCGATTACCGGCGCATGATTCCCGATCGAGTACGGCGTGATGGGTGCGGTCAGAGTGAACGTGGCGGTCCCGCCGTACCCGTCGGCCACGGTGATCGCGATGGCCTCGGTCTTCGTGGCCGGGGCGGCGTTCGGCGCGGAGGCGGCGTCGCGCGCTGCGGTCGCCGGGGTGTAGGTGAAGCTGCCGTTGGCGCCGATGGTCAGCGTGCCCTTCTGCGGCGTTGCCGAGGTGAACGTCAACTTGTCGCCGTCGAGGTCGACCGCCGTCAGGGTGCCGGTGACCGCGCCCGTCGTCGTATTGACTTGCGTCACTGTGCCCGTGCCACCGGTGGGCGCGGTGTTGGTGGGGCTGATGCTCACGGTGACCGAGGTGGTGACGACGCCGCCGTGCCCGTCATTGACCGCGACGGTGAAGGTGTCCTGCTTGTCGGCGGCTGTGGCGCCGACCTTCTGCGCGGCATGACGTGCGATGGCCGTCGGGGTGTAAGTGAAACCGCCTGTGGCCGTGAGCGTCACGCTGCCCTTGGTGGGAACGGACGACGTGTAGGTGATGACGTCGTTGTCGGCGTCGACGCCCGTGACGTTGCCCGTGACGACTCCCGTCGCGCTGTTCGGCGAGCCGACGGTCTTCGTTATCGTCGGAACCGTGTTCGTCGGGCTGACGTCGACGGTGATCCTGGTCGTGACGACGCCACGCCTGCCGTCGGTCACGGTCACGGTGAACGAGTCGGTGGTGACGCTCGACGGCGCGCCGACCGTCGAGGCGGCATGCCGGGCGGCCGCGGTCGGTGTGTAGGTGAACGTGCCATTCGCGCCGACGACGACGCTTCCCTTGGTCGGCGCCCCGGACACGGTGTAGCTCAACGGATCTCCGTTGGGGTCGGTCACGCCGACGGTTCCGGTGATCGCACCCGTGGTCGCGTTGGGGGCGCCCTTCGTCGCGGTCCCTACCACCGGATTCGCGTTCGGCGCAGTCAACGAGATGACGTGCACGACGCCGGCTGGGCGGTCGGTCACGTATAGCTCGGTGCCATCGGGGCTAACGGTCGCCCCTGGGCTTTGCGAGATGTCGTTCGTCGGGCGAGTGGCGATGGCGACGAACATTCCGCCGTTCGCGGCGTTGAACGCACCGACGCGACCGGCGGCATCAGTCACGATCAGTGTAGTGCCGTCACCGCTGACGGCCACTGCAGCGGCGGGCAAGCCGCCGGTCTGGATGACTCCAATCAGGGCGCGGGTCTTGGTGTCGATGACCGATACGGTTCCGTTGTCGGAGCCGACGTAGAGCCTCCCGTTGTCGGGGCTGACCGTCAACGAGGTTGCCTTGCTGGTCAATTGCGTCAATTGGGTGGCCGTCGTCGAGGTCGGCCCGAAGGTCAGGACCGCGGTGCCGCCGGTGGGCGTGTCAGTGGTGACGTAGACCCGTGTGTTGTCGGGGCTGGCGGCGATACCGGTCGGGCGGTACCCGGTGGGCAGTGTGGTGGTGGTGGCGACCGTGTTGGTCGAGGTGCTGATGCGCAGCACCTTGGCCGTGTCATAGCTCGTCACGTACACGGATGCGCCGCCGGGGGCCATGGTGATCGCGGTGGGCTTGGCGACGGCGATGGTCGCCTTGACCGCTCCGGTGGCTGTGTCCAGAACCGTCACGGTGTTCTTGGTCGAGCTCGACACGTAGAGCCTGGTGCCGTCCTGCTTCACGGCCACGCCGTCGGGTGCAGCGCCGGCGGCGTAGGTGCCCAGCACGGTGGCCGTGGCGGTGTCGATCACCGTGACGGTGCCCGCGTCCCGGTTCGTCACGTAGGCGCGGGTATTGGTGGCTGCGACGGCACCTGCACCGCCCACCCCGGCGACGTCGGTGCGGACACCGATCAGGACGGCCGAGACGGGGATGTTGATCTGGACGGGCACCTTGTTCACGCCGTCCGACACGGTGACGGTCATGGCGACAGTGGTGGCCTGCCATGGGGTGCTCCCCGCGAGGATCCGCTGCGCGGCGGTGGGGGTGTAGGTGAACGTGGCCGCGGTCGCGTTGTAGACCAGCGTCCCGAGGGACGGGTTGGTGGTCAGGGTGATGGTGGGCGTCGTGCCCTCTGGGTCGGTGGCGACCACCTTTCCCGTCACCGCACCCGTGACCGGGTTGGCCGTCGAGAACGTTCCCACCGCCGTCGGAGCCTGGTTCACGACCGCCGTCGCGACGACCTGGGCAGCGGCCATCCGCATGGCGGTCGGTGCGACTTCCGCTACGGCTTCTGTACCGACTTCGCGGCGGGCTGCCGCGAGGAACATCCACGCCAGCGGCGACTCCGTCAATCCGCGCTGCAGCGCCGCGAGGAACGACGACAACACCGGCGCCACGACGTTTCTCAGAACCGACGTGATTGTCGTTTCGATCGGGCTGAGTGCCGGCGTCACGATGGTCGGTGCCGTCGAGACCGAGAGTTGCGTCGCGGTAATGCCCGTGGCTGGCGCCTTCGCGCTCATCAGCGAAAGCGGCGGGGCGACACCGTCATCGGCGGTGGTGCTGCGGCCGGAGGTGTGCGCGAGTGTCGACGGGGTCGGCTTTGGAGCGGGGGCCGACGACATTGCGGTGTCAGACGGCATCCCGCTGTCGCGGAACTTGTTGTGTGGCAGCGAGGTTGCCGGTGTGGACGTGGTGTCCGATTGGACGGACGCGTGGGCTCGGCCGGCGGTGCCGTCGGTCGGCTCGGCTGGATTCGACACAGTGCCGTGGGTCGACGACTGAGCGCCACCCGAGGACGACACCGTCACGCCGGGCGCCACCTCGACGGTCTCCGACGAACCCTTGTCGACGTCCGTCGGCGGCGGCGTCGTCGTTCCCGATGACGAGCCGTTGGCCGGGCCCGGCTGCGCGGCGGATGGCTCGGTGGCGTCGGTGCCCCCGTCGGCGCCCTGACCGTCCGCCGACGGCGAGTCGCTCGTCGTGTCAGGGTTCGCCCACGCGATTCCCGCCGGTGCGGCGATGGCGGACCCCACGCCCAGTGCGACTGCGAGCGCTCCAATTCGACCCACGAAATTGCTGTATTCCATCGTCCCCACGACCCCCCGGTCAGTACTCGACTACCCGCGGTCGCGATCGCGCTGCAGGCCAGATCCTCAAGAAGGATGCTGCTGACGTCAGCGTTAGTTTACCGAGTTGAATACATTGCTGGGCGATAATCTGAAGTTTGCTCAGTATCCCAGCACAGGCTGTTTATCCAGGTGCGATGGCTGAATTGCAAGTCGCTCTCGGTATCTGATCTTGTTTGCCCGCGTTGGGCTTGTTGGAAACCGGTCGAATGGTCATCGCGCGCATCGACGAACCACCATTACCGGCCGGCGCCGTTCCTTCGCAACTGAACTGCCGCCGAACTGGCGGTGACGCCACGGTTAACTAGGCTGATCGCGGGAATCGCTCCTCCCGGTAACCGAGAGGCTCATGTGTCCGCGATTGACGAGCAACCGTCCATGGCCTTGACGTGCGCCGAGGATCCCGTCCCGAGGGGTGAGCGCCGGCTGACGATCGTGCGGTGGGTGGCGATCGCCGCATGGGGCGCCGCCGTGATCTACCGGACGGTGACCGACGGACTCGCGTTCAACCGTGAGCTGCTGTTGCTCTACATCGCGACGGGTCTGCTGGCCGCCAGCATCGGCCAGGGCCGCCGCATGCTGTACGTCATTCGCGATTGGCTGCCGTTCGCGTTGGTGTTGCTCGCCTACGACGTGAGCAGGGGAGCGGCGACGCTGATCGGGCGGCCGACGCTATGGCATTGGCAGGCTGACGCCGACCGCTGGCTGTTCTTCGGGACGATGCCGACGGTGTGGTTGCAGGAACGGCTGAAACTGCCACACGCGCCGTGGTGGGAGGTCGCCATCAGCACCGTCTACATGTCGTTCTTCGTCCTGCCGTACGTGGTGGCCGGCGTGCTGTGGCTCCGCGACCGTGACGAGTGGAAGGCGTTCGTCCGGCTGTTCGTCGGGTTGTCGTTCGCGGCGCTGGTCGTCTACGCGCTGCTGCCCGCAGCCCCGCCGTGGGCGGCCGCTCGCTGCACGGCCGTCGACGTCAGCGGCGGCCCGTCCGGACCGGGGTGCATGTTCCGGTCTGCGCGCGGCGTGCCGGACGGCGGCCTGCTCGGCGGTATGCAGACCAGTCAGGACGGTGCGAACGCCTGGGTGGAGCGGATCGTCGCGCGTGGCTGGGGCAAGCTGAATCTGCACTCGGCGACCGCGCTGATCGACCAGGGTCAGGCCAGTGTCAACCTGGTCGCGGCCATTCCGTCGTTGCATGCCGGGATGACGGCGGCGGTGGCGGCGTTCCTGTGGCATCGGGTGCATCGCGGGTGGCGGCCGGTGCTGGTGGCCTACGT
This sequence comes from Mycobacterium sp. AZCC_0083, assembly GCF_014202335.1. Lineage (GTDB taxonomy): Bacteria > Actinomycetota > Actinomycetes > Mycobacteriales > Mycobacteriaceae > Mycobacterium. The sequence goes on from NZ_JACHGP010000008.1 coordinate 256,129, forward strand.
GTTGATCATGGCGTTCACGCTTGTGTACACCGCCGAGCACTACGTCGTCGACATCGTGCTCGGCTGGGCGTTCGCCGCGGCCGTAATCTGCGCCATCAACCGGTATGACGCGTGGCGGCGAGATCGCCCGATGGTCAATACCGTGGAGGCATGGCCCCGAGACTGACCGCTCTGTTCGCCGCGCTGCTCGTGGTCGCAGGCTGTGCGGCATCCGGTTCGGCGGAGCCTGCGGGATTCGGCGCAGGGTCGACAGCACATTCGCTGAGCGTCGGCGGGCTGGATCGCAGCTACCGGCTGTACGTCCCCGATGGCGTGGCTTCACCGGCACCGCTGGTGGTCATGCTTCATGGCGGCTTCGGCAGTGGTCAGCAGGCCGAAAGATCCTACGGCTGGGATGAATTGGCGGACGGCGCGAAGTTCGTCGTGGCCTATCCGGACGGTGTCGGCCGTGCTTGGAACGTCAACGGCTGCTGCGGCCGACCTGCGCGACAGAACGTCGACGACGTCGGGTTCATCAGTGCGGTGGTCGGCGACATCACGGCCAACGTCGCCATCGATCCGGCCCGCGTCTACGCGACGGGCATCAGCAACGGCGGCATGATGGCCTACACGTTGGCCTGCAACACCGATCTGTTCGCGGCGATCGGACCCGACGCGGCCACCCAACTCGACCCCTGCCCGTCGCCGCACCCGACATCGGTCGTGCACGTCCACGGCACCGCGGACCGCAACATCCGCTACGACGGGCAACCGGGCGATGGCGTTGCGGGTATCGACGGCCCGCCCGTTCCTGACGTCAACGCGTTCTGGCGGGGCGTGGATCGGTGCGCGCCGCCGACCGTCAGTGTCGACGGACCGGTGTCGACGTCGCGCGCGGCGTGCGCCGACGGTCGCGGCGTCACGTTGATCACCATCGACGGTGCCGGGCACCAGTGGCCGGGAGGGCAGACGGTCCGCGGGGGTGCCGACCCGCCGTCACCGGCCCTGAACGCGACGAGCGTCATCTGGACGTTCTTCGCGAACCATCCCGGTCAGGCGAGGTAGACCTTGCGGATTGTCTCGGTGACCGTCCATACCGTGCTGGCGCCTGCGGCAAGTCGCACCACGTCGCCGGCCTGAACGTGCAGCGTCTCGCTCTCGTCGGCGAATTCGACTGTGGCAGAACCGGACAGCACCACGAAGACCTCGTCTGACTCGACGTCGCTCATTACACCCGGCGTCATCTCCCACACGCCGACCTCGAGACCACTGAACTCCGTGAGGGTGTGCACGGCGGTGCGGGGCTGGCCGCTCACCGTCTGATCGGGAGCGACGGGTTGCGTGTCGAGGTCGAGTGCGCTGGCTCGGATCGAGGTATTCGGTTTCACGCGAACCACCTTGCCCGCGCGCGTGCACGTTCGCAGCCCGTATTACGACTCTTGTGCGATTGTCGGAAAAATGTAACATGGAGGTATGGGAGATACGCACGTCGTCACCAATCAGGTCCCGCCCCTTGAGAACTACAACCCGGCCACGTCGCCGGTGCTCACCGAGGCGCTGATCAGGGAGGGCGGTCAGTGGGGCCTCGACGAGGTCAACGTCCTCGGTGCACTCGGTGGCGGTGCCCAGGCGCAACGGTGGGGGGAGTTGGCCGATCGCAACCAGCCCGTGCTGCGCACCCACGACCGCTACGGCAACCGCATCGACGAGGTCGAGTACGACCCCGCCTACCACGAACTGATGACCGTGGCGATCGGCCACGGCTTGCACGCGGCACCGTGGGCCGACGACCGCGCGGGCGCCCACGTCGTGCGCGCCGCCAAGACCTCGGTGTGGACGCCAGAGGCAGGCCACGTCTGTCCGATCTCGATGACCTACGCCGTCGTCCCCGCACTGCGCCACAACGCCGAACTGGCCGCTGTCTACGAGCCGTTGCTGACCAGCCGGTCGTATGACCCCGAACTGAAGGTGCCGACCGCCAAGGCCGGGATCACCGCCGGAATGTCGATGACCGAGAAGCAGGGCGGCTCCGACGTCCGTGCTGGCACGACTGAAGCGACGCCGAACGGCGACGGCGCGTACTCGCTGCGGGGCCACAAGTGGTTCACCTCGGCGCCGATGTGCGACGTGTTCCTGGTGCTCGCGCAAGCGCCAGGCGGTTTGAGTTGCTTCTTCCTGCCCCGCGTGCTACCCGACGGCACCCGCAACCGAATGTTGTTGCAGCGCTTGAAGGACAAGCTGGGCAACCATGCCAACGCGTCCAGTGAGGTCGAGTACGACGGCGCAACGGCGTGGCTCGTCGGCGAGGAGGGCCGCGGCGTCGCGACCATCATCGAGATGGTCAACCTGACCCGGCTGGACTGCACGCTCGGCAGTGCCACCAGCATGCGCACCGGCCTGACCCGGGCCATCCACCACGCGCAGCACCGAAAGGCGTTCGGCGCGTATCTGATCGACCAGCCACTGATGCGGAACGTGCTCGCCGACCTCGCGGTCGAGGCCGAGGCGGCGACCATGCTCGCCATGCGGATGGCGGGTGCCACCGACCACGCGATACGCGGGGACGAGCGGGAGACGCTGCTGCGCCGGATCGGTCTGGCCGCGGGCAAGTACTGGGTCTGCAAGCGGGCCACTCCGCACGCCGCCGAGGCGATGGAATGTCTTGGCGGCAACGGCTATGTCGAGGAGTCCGGCATGCCGCGGCTCTACCGCGAGGCGCCGCTGATGGGCATCTGGGAGGGCTCCGGAAACGTCAGCGCACTGGATACGTTGCGGGCCATGGCAACCCGACCGGAGTGCGTCGACGTGCTGTTCGACGAGCTGAGCCGGACGACGGGCCAGGACCCGCGGCTGGACTCGCACGTCGTAGCCCTGCGCACGCAACTCGGCGACCTCGAGACCATCCAGTACCGGGCACGCAAGGTGGCCGAGGACATCTCGCTCGCGCTGCAGGGCTCGCTGCTGGTGCGGCACGGTCACCCCGCGGTCGCGGAGGCCTTCCTGGCCAGCAGGCTCGGCGGGCAGTGGGGTGGAGCGTTCGGAACGCTGCCTACCGGGCTGGATCTCGCGCCGATCATCGAGCGCGCGTTGGTCAAGGGATGAAATCCCCCGGCGAGCGCGCGCAAACTCCTGCAAGACAGCGGCGTGTCGCCCGCAAACACGCGCGCTCGCGGGGAGGGGTGACCGCCGCATGACTCACGCGATCAGGCCCGTGAACTTCGACGACCTAAAGACGATGACCTACGAGGTCACCGACCGGGTTGCACGGATCACCTTGAACCGCCCCGAAAAGGGCAACGCGATCGTCGCCGATACGCCACTGGAGTTGTCGGCGCTCGTCGAGCGCGCCGATCTGGACCCGAACGTCCACGTGATCCTGGTATCCGGTCGTGGGGAGGGGTTCTGCGCCGGGTTCGACCTGTCCGCGTACGCCGAGGGATCGTCCTCTGCGGGCGGTGGCAATCCATATCAGGACACGGTGCTCTCCGGAAAGACCCAGGCCATCAACCACCTGCCGGATCAGCCATGGGATCCGATGATCGACTACCAGATGATGAGTCGCTTCGTGCGGGGCTTCTCGAGCCTGATGCACTGCGACAAGCCGACGGTGGTCAAGATTCACGGCTACTGCGTCGCGGGCGGAACCGACATCGCCCTGCACGCCGACCAGGTGATCGTGGCCTCGGACGCCAAGATCGGGTACCCACCCATGCGGGTGTGGGGCGTGCCCGCCGCCGGCCTGTGGGCCCACCGGCTTGGTGACCAACGCGCGAAACGTCTTCTGTTCACCGGGGATTGCATCACCGGCGCACAAGCAGCCGAGTGGGGTCTTGCGATCGAGGCGCCCGACCCGGCCGACCTGGACGAGCGCACCGAACGACTCGTCGGGCGTATCGCCGCGATGCCGGTCAACCAACTGATCATGGCGAAGTTGGCGCTCAACACGACGCTGATCAACCAGGGCATTGCGACCAGCCGGATGGTGAGCACCGTCTTCGACGGCGTCGCCAGGCACACCCCAGAAGGACACGCGTTCGTCGCCGAGTCGCGTGAGCACGGCTTCCGGGACGCGGTGAAGAGCCGCGACGAACCGTTCGGCGACGCGGGCCGCAAGACCTCCGGGGTGTAGCAGGATGGTGTCCAGCGGGCGGGACCCGGGAGTGTCTCGTCTGACCGCGCGCTCGGTGGTGCTGAGCGTGCTGCTCGGGGCGCATCCGGCGTGGGCATCGTCAGCCGAACTGGTAAGGCTGACAGCCGATTTCGACATCAAGGAGCCGACCCTGCGGGTGGCGCTGACCCGGATGGTCAGCGCGGGGGACCTGGTCCGGTCGACGGACGGCTACCGGCTCTCCGAGCGGCTGTTGGCCCGGCAGCGACGTCAGGACGATGCACTGGACCCGCGCCTGCGACGGTGGGACGGAACGTGGACGACATTGGTCGTCACCAGCGTGGGCATCGACGCACGAACCCGTGCGCAGCTGCGTACCACGTTGCACGACAAGCGTTTCGCCGAACTGCGTGAGGGCGTGTGGATGCGGCCGGCCAACCTCGAGTTGGAGCTGACGGACGCCCTGCGCGGTCGGGTGCGCGTGTTGCGGGCCCGAGACGACGATCCGACCGATCTCACCGCCCGGCTCTGGGATCTGACCGAGTGGGTGAGCACTGGACATCGGTTGCTCGGCGACATGGCCGGGGCGAGCGACGTGCCGCGTCGCTTCGTCGCGGCCGCGGGCATGGTTCGGCACCTGCTCACCGACCCGGTCCTGCCATCCGAACTTCTTCCCGACGACTGGCCTGGCGCCACGCTGCGCTCGGCATACCGTGACTTCGCCGCCGAACTGTTGGCGCGGCGAGACGACAGCGAATTGATGGAGGCGACATGACTTTTCCGGAGAGTGTGAACGGCGGTGTCCGGGTCGAACGCAACGGACCGGTGACGACGGTGATCATGAACCGGCCCGAGGCGCGCAACGCCGTCAACGGTCCTGCCGCCGCCGCGCTCTTCGCGGCTTTCGAGGAGTTCGATCGCGACGACTCCGCATCGGTGGCGGTGCTGTGGGGCGACAACGGAACCTTCTGCGCCGGAGCGGATCTCAAGGCCTTCGGCACACCCGACATGAACCCGGCACACCGCACCGGGCCGGGACCCATGGGTCCATCGCGGATGGTGCTGACCAAACCCGTCATCGCCGCGGTGAGCGGCTACGCGGTCGCGGGTGGTCTCGAGCTGGCGCTGTGGTGCGATCTGCGGGTCGCCGAGGAGGACGCGGTGTTCGGCGTTTTCTGCCGCCGCTGGGGCGTACCGCTGATCGACGGGGGCACGGTGCGGTTGCCTCGGTTGATCGGTCACAGCCGGGCCATGGACCTGATCCTTACCGGTCGCGCCGTCGAGGCCCAGGAGGCACTCGCCATGGGGCTGGCCAATCGGGTGGTGCCGAAGGGGCAGGCCCGCGCGGCGGCGGAGCAGTTGGCAGCCGAACTCGCTGCGCTGCCGCAGCTGTGCCTGCGCGCCGACCGGCTGTCGGCGCTCAACCAGTGGGGCTTGTCCGAGGCCGAGGCGATCGACTCCGAGTTCGCCAGCCTGTCGCGGGTGGCCTCTGAATCATTGGCAGGGGCACAGAGATTCGCGGGTGGCGCGGGCCGCCACGGCGCTCGGGCTTGACGCTCAGCCCTTCTTGATCGTGTTCCCAGAACCGACGTCGCTGACCTTGGGGTCGCCGTCCTTGTAGGTGATGGTGTTGTTGAAGCCGACGAGGCTGATGTCCTTGTCGACCTTGTCGAAGGTGACCTTGTTGTCCGCGCCGCCGATGTTCACGCTGGCGCACGTGCCCTTCACGGTCAGCGTGTTGTTCGAGCCGCCGACGTTGAGTGACTTGCCGTCGGCGCAGTCGATGTCGGCCGTCGTGCCGAACGAGCCGTAGTTGATGGTGTTGTTCACCTCGACCTGCGCGCCCGACGTGCCCGCAGTGGCCGTCGGCGGGTTGGTGTCGGTGCCCTGCGAACCGCAGCCGGCCATGCCGACCACGAGGATTGCGGCGCAGACGCCTCCGACGAATCCTCGGGAGTGCGCGCGCATAGGGGGATCCTCATCTCATCGGCGATCCACGGCAAGGCTCTGCCGTGGCTGCCAAGACTACGCGGGAACCCGGTCGATGCGGTTGGTCATGCCGAGCTCACGACCACGGTCCCAGAGGGACGGTGCACCGTCGTGGAACAGGACGGTCTGGTCGAAGCCGTACACCACGATGTCGTTGATGACGTTGTCGACGATGACGACGTTCGACGACCCCTGAACCGCTACGCCCCAACACGATCCCTTCGCGGTGATGTAGTTACCACTACCCATCACGTAGAGCGTGGACTCGTTGCAGTCGAGGGTCTGGGTGATGCCCTGGCCCGTGATGTGGGTGTCGCCGTTCTTGGCGTGCGCCATCGGGGTACCGACGGTGACCGTCGCAGCCGCCGCGATCAATCCCGTCGCCAACAACCCGCCAAACGTCCTGATTCGCACTCCGTGGCCCCTTCGCGTCGGCGGCTCGGATCAGCCCTAATTCAACTGCCCATCAACTCCGATCACCGCAGCCTACGTCGCTGGGTGACCGCTGTGACAGCAGTTCGCCCGTTCAATCCGAGTCGGGCTGATCGTATGAGTCGCTCGCCCCCGCCGTGCTGGGTAGCGTGTGCACACGATGCGATGCCGGATCAAGGGATTTGTTGCTGTGACGGTCGCCGCGGCGTTGACCGTCGGGTGCTCGCAGACCGTCACGGGTGACGCCCAACGGGCCCGGCCGTCCGTTCCCGACCCGGACCGCAGCTATGGCTACGTCGACAACCGCTGCGGGCTGCTGACCGACGATTCGATCCAGCAGACATTGAGCGCGGACAGCATTGTGCGGCCGTACAGCGGCGCGGTCTGTCAGTACGTGTTGGCTAGGAAGACCGGCCTCGTCGACGTCGTCTTCTCCTGGTTCGAAACCGGCAGCTTCGAGCGCGAACGCGGGTTGGCCGCGCAACGGGGTGCGACGATCACCGACACCGACGTCGAGCGTCACCACGCATTCCTTGCCGAAGTCGGTGGTGACCACGCGGCCTGCTCAGCCACCGCGGCGGCAGGCACCGGCGTGTTGACGTGGTGGGTGCAGTTCCGTCCCGTGACCGGGGGCGAGCCGTGCCAGGCCGCCGAGAAGCTGCTTGCGGCGACGTTGTCTTCGGATTTGTGATGGCTGCGACGTCAGCCAGGTGGCTGGCCGCACTCGCGGCCGCCTGCGCCATGGCCCTGACGGCGTGCGGACCGGATCACGCCCCGCGGCCCGCGGCCCCGGTGACCGGCGTCGGATTCCGCAGCGAGCCCTGCAACGGCGTCACCGACGCCGACGTCACCAAGGTGATCGGTTCGTCGCTCTTCACCAAGGTCGTGGACAGCGAGGCCGGCTGCTTCTGGCAGGAGAACACCGCGATCGGCACGTTCGGCATCGGGATGGGCATCTCGACTTGGTGGTACCGCGGCAGCGACCTGGACACCGAACGGACACTCGAAGTGAGCGCAGGCCGCACCCTGACGGAACTGTCGCTCGACGGCAACAAGGGCTTCAAGGCCGCCGACGACAACGCCTGCAGCATCTACGTCGCGAAGGGCGGCGACGTCGTGACCTGGTCGATCCAGACGATGAATCCGGCAATGCTGCCCGATCTGTGTGGGATCACCGAGCATCTCGCGCAGCTCAGCCAACAGCGCGTGAACTGAACTCCCGGGCGGTAAACGGTTAGAGTCATTCGCTGGCCCAATTGCTGGATCAGTGATGACGAACCGAACATTCGCTCGCCCCAAGTTAAGGATGACGCACACATGGCAGCTCGGCTGGAGTCGCGCTCGGCGGGTGGCCGACCGCGAAATCAGGCGCGCACCACCAAGCTCAGCCGTGAGGCGATCGTCAACGCCGCCCTGACCTTCCTCGATCGTGAGGGCTGGGACGCTCTCACCATCAACGCGCTGGCGATCCAGCTGGGGACCAAGGGCCCGTCGCTGTACAACCACGTGGACAGCCTCGATGACCTGCGGCGCACCGTCAGGATGCGGGTGATCGACGACATCCTCGGGATGCTCAACGCGGTCGGCGACGGCCGCACCCGCGATGACGCGGTGTCGTCGATGGCGAGTGCATACCGCAGCTACGCCCACCACCATCCCGGCCGCTATTCGGCGTTCACCCGGATGCCCCTCGGCGGGGACGACCCCGAATACACGGAGGCGACGCGGCTCGCGGCAGGTCCGGTGATCGAGGTGCTGTCGTCCTACGGACTCGACGGCGACAACGCGTTCTATGCCGCGCTCGAGTTCTGGTCTGCCCTGCACGGATTCGTTCTGCTGGAGATGACGGGTGTGATGGACGACGTCGACACCGACGCGGTATTCAGCGACATGGTGCTGCGCCTGGCGTCCGGCATGGAGAGGCGCTGAGCGGCCGCCCGAAGGGGCTGGTCTGACGCGCTTTGACCTGCCCTACCGTGGGCGGGTATCGTGGTCCATCGTGCCTGGCCGAGGCGCTTGCGGCTGAGTGGTTTCGCAAGCATGCCTGCACGCCGGGCCAATTCGCATGTCCACGGTGCATCGAAAGAACATCGGTGCGCGGGCGCGTGCGACACGCCCGGTCGCGGGGTACGCGAACGAGCGAAACCCGCAGTACACAGACTTGAGAACAACCGAATACAAGCAGAAGCAACACAGAAAGCCGGTACATGCCAACCATCAACCAGCTGGTCCGCAAGGGTCGCCGCGACAAGATCGCCAAGGTCAAGACCGCGGCCCTCAAGGGCAGCCCGCAGCGCCGCGGCGTGTGCACCCGCGTGTACACAACCACCCCGAAGAAGCCGAACTCGGCACTTCGGAAGGTGGCGCGCGTGAAGCTGACCAGCGCGGTCGAGGTCACCGCCTACATCCCGGGTGAGGGTCACAACCTGCAGGAGCACTCGATGGTGCTGGTGCGCGGTGGTCGTGTGAAGGACCTCCCCGGTGTGCGCTACAAGATCATCCGCGGCTCGCTGGACACCCAAGGTGTCAAGTCCCGCAAGCAGGCCCGTAGCAAGTACGGCGCCAAGAAGGAGAAGAGCTAATGCCGCGCAAGGGCCCCGCACCGAAGCGGCCGCTGGTCAACGACCCGGTCTATGGTTCGCAGCTGGTCACCCAGCTGGTCAACAAAGTCCTGCTGGATGGGAAGAAATCACTGGCTGAGCGCATTGTTTATGGTGCGCTCGAGCAGGCCCGTGACAAGACCGGCACCGATCCGGTAGTCACCCTGAAGCGCGCTCTCGACAACGTCAAGCCCGCCCTCGAGGTGCGCAGCCGCCGCGTTGGTGGCGCGACCTACCAGGTTCCCGTCGAGGTGCGTCCCGAGCGGTCGACCACGCTGGCACTGCGCTGGCTGGTCAGCTTCTCGAAGGCGCGTCGTGAGAAGACCATGGTCGAGCGTCTGGCGAACGAGATCCTCGACGCCAGCAATGGCCTGGGTGCCGCCGTCAAGCGACGTGAGGACACCCACAAGATGGCCGAGGCGAACCGGGCCTTCGCGCACTACCGCTGGTGATTGCCGCTGGCGAGCACGAAAAGGTGTGCGCGCCCGGGGATGAAGACAACAGCAACCAAGCAAGCGAAAGAGTGGGAATCTAGCCGTGGCACAGGACGTGCTGACCGACCTCACCAAGGTCCGCAACATCGGCATCATGGCGCACATCGATGCCGGCAAGACGACGACGACCGAGCGCATCCTCTACTACACCGGTATCAGCTACAAGATCGGTGAGGTGCACGACGGTGCCGCCACGATGGACTGGATGGAACAGGAGCAGGAGCGGGGGATCACCATCACCTCCGCCGCCACCACGTGCTTCTGGGACGGCAACCAGATCAACATCATCGACACCCCTGGACACGTCGACTTCACCGTCGAGGTAGAGCGTTCGCTCCGTGTTCTCGATGGCGCCGTTGCCGTCTTCGACGGCAAGGAAGGCGTTGAGCCGCAGTCCGAGCAGGTCTGGCGCCAGGCCGACAAGTACGACGTGCCGCGCATCTGCTTCGTCAACAAGATGGACAAGATCGGCGCCGACTTCTACTTCACCGTGCGCACGATCGAGGAGCGCCTCGGTGCCAGGGCGCTGCCGATTCAGCTGCCCATCGGCTCGGAGGGTGACTTCGAGGGCATCGTCGACCTGGTCGAGATGAATGCCAAGGTGTGGCGTGGCGAGACCAAGCTCGGTGAGACCTACGACACCATCGAGATCCCCGCTGAGCTGCTCGAAAAGGCTCAGGAGTACCGCACCAAGCTGCTCGAGACGGTCGCCGAGACCGACGAGGTATTGCTGGAGAAGTACTTCGGTGGCGAGGAACTCACCGTCGAGGAGATCAAGGGCGCGATCCGCAAGCTGACGATCAACTCCGAGATCTACCCGGTGCTGTGTGGCAGCGCGTTCAAGAACAAGGGCGTTCAGCCCATGCTCGACGCCGTCATCGACTACCTGCCAACCCCGCTGGACGTGGCTGCTGCCATCGGCCATGCGCCCGGCAAGGAGGACGTCGAGGTCGTGCGCAAGCCGTCGACCGACGAGCCCTTCTCCGCGCTCGCGTTCAAGGTGGCCACCCACCCGTTCTTCGGCAAGCTCACCTACATCCGGGTGTACTCGGGCAAGGTCGACTCCGGCGCCCAGGTCATCAACGCCACCAAGGGCAAGAAGGAGCGTCTGGGCAAGCTGTTCCAGATGCACTCCAACAAGGAGAACCCGGTCGAGACGGCAGCAGCTGGCCACATCTACGCCGTGATCGGCCTGAAGGACACCACCACCGGTGACACGCTTTCGGATCTGAGCCAGCAAGTGGTGCTCGAGTCGATGACCTTCCCGGATCCCGTGATCCAGGTCGCCATCGAGCCGAAGACCAAGAGTGACCAGGAGAAGCTGAGCCTGGCCATCCAGAAGCTCGCTGAGGAAGACCCGACCTTCAAGGTCAACCAAGACCACGAGACCGGCCAGACCATCATCGGTGGCATGGGCGAGCTCCACCTGGACATCCTGGTCGACCGCATGCGTCGCGAGTTCAAGGTCGAGGCCAACGTCGGCAAGCCGCAGGTGGCCTACAAGGAGACCATCAAGCGCAAGGTCGACAAGGTCGAGTTCACGCACAAGAAGCAGACCGGTGGCTCCGGCCAGTTCGCGAAGGTGCTCGTCAGCATCGAGCCGTTCAGCGGCGAGGACGGTGCGACCTACGAGTTCGAGAACAAGGTCAGCGGCGGCCGCATCCCGCGCGAGTACATCCCGTCGGTGGATGCCGGTGCGCAGGACGCCATGCAGTACGGCGTGCTGGCCGGCTACCCGCTGGTCAACATCAAGCTCACCCTGCTTGACGGGGCCTACCACGACGTCGACTCGTCGGAAATGGCCTTCAAGATCGCTGGTTCCCAGGTGCTGAAGAAGGCTGCCGCGCAAGCACAGCCGACCATCCTGGAACCGATCATGGCCGTCGAGGTCACCACACCCGAGGACTACATGGGTGACGTGATCGGCGACCTGAACTCTCGCCGTGGTCAGATTCAAGCCATGGAGGAGCGCAGCGGTGCGCGCATCGTCAAGGCGCATGTGCCGCTGTCGGAGATGTTCGGCTACGTCGGTGACCTTCGGTCGCGGACCCAGGGCCGGGCCAACTACTCCATGGTGTTCGACTCGTACGCCGAAGTTCCGGCAAACGTGTCGAAGGAAATCATCGCGAAGGCAACGGGCCAATAACGGGTCTGTAGGCTGATCCGTCGGCCATCACAACTGAACACATCTACACCTGCTTAACCAAAGCACCAACAAGTCCAGGAGGACACAGAAGTGGCGAAGGCGAAGTTCGAGCGGACGAAGCCGCACGTCAACATCGGGACCATCGGTCACGTTGACCACGGCAAAACCACGCTTACCGCAGCAATCACCAAGGTTCTGCACGATAAGTACCCGGCGTTGAACGAGTCGCGCGCATTCGACCAGATCGACAATGCGCCCGAAGAGCGTGCACGTGGCATCACGATCAACATCTCCCACGTGGAGTACCAGACCGAGAAGCGTCACTACGCGCACGTCGATGCCCCCGGCCACGCTGACTACATCAAGAACATGATCACCGGTGCAGCCCAGATGGACGGCGCGATCCTGGTGGTTGCCGCGACCGACGGCCCCATGCCGCAGACGCGTGAGCACGTGCTGCTCGCCCGCCAGGTCGGCGTGCCCTACATCCTGGTTGCCCTGAACAAGGCCGACATGGTCGACGACGAGGAGCTCCTTGAGCTCGTCGAGCTGGAGGTCCGCGAACTGCTGGCCGCCCAGGAGTTCGACGAGGACGCCCCGGTCATCAAGGTGTCGGCGCTCAAGGCCCTCGAGGGCGACCCCCAGTGGGTCAAGGCCGTCGAGGATCTGATGGACGCCGTTGACGAGTCGATTCCGGACCCGGTCCGCGACACCGACAAGCCGTTCCTGATGCCCGTCGAGGACGTCTTCACGATCACCGGCCGCGGCACCGTGGTCACCGGTCGCGTCGAGCGTGGCGTGGTCAACGTGAACGAGGAAGTCGAGATCGTCGGCATCAAGCCGACCGTCACCAAGACGACCGTTACCGGTGTCGAGATGTTCCGTAAGCTGCTCGACCAGGGTCAGGCGGGCGACAACGTCGGCCTGCTGGTCCGTGGTGTCAAGCGTGAGGACGTCGAGCGTGGCCAGGTCGTGGTCAAGCCCGGCACCACCACGCCGCACACCGAGTTCGACGGCAGCGTCTACATCCTGTCCAAGGACGAAGGCGGCCGCCACACGCCGTTCTTCAACAACTACCGTCCGCAGTTCTACTTCCGCACGACGGACGTGACCGGCGTGGTGACCCTTCCCGAGGGCACCGAGATGGTGATGCCCGGTGACAACACCGACATCTCCGTCAAGCTGATCCAGCCCGTCGCCATGGACGAGGGCCTGCGGTTCGCCATCCGTGAGGGTGGTCGTACCGTCGGCGCCGGCCGCGTGACGAAGATCAACAAGTAGGCTCAGCCTACGAATGGAAGCGGCGCTCACCCCAAGGGGTGGGCGCCGCTTTCGTTTCCCGTGTGGCTTCGTTTCCCGTATGACGACGGCCCATAGATGCTTGCATGGGGGCTCCGGCAAAAGTGAGGACGACTGTAGATGACGCAGTTCACGGTTCGCGCGTTCACCGACGTGGGCCTCCTGCGCAAGCGCAATGAAGATGCCGTCCTGGTGGCGGGCTGGCAGTGCCAGTCGCACGACGGGTCGCTCGTCACAATGGATTTCGCGCCGGAACCGCCGTTCGTGTGCGCGGTCGCAGACGGTATGGGCGGGCACGTCGGTGGCGACCTGGCCAGCCGGGTGGCGCTGACGGTGATCGCGCAGGTGTCGCCGGGCTGGAGCAACGCGGATGACGTGTCCGCGTCGTTGGAGGTCGTCAACGAGCACGTGCGGGCCGTAGGTGCGGGCAACGACCTCGGCGGGCTGGGAACGACGGTCGCCGGGCTATGCTTTCTTTCCGACGAGCTGCTCGTGTTCAACGTCGGCGACAGCCGGATCTACTCGATCACCCCAGGGCCCGTCAGGCAGATCTCGATCGACGACTCGGTCTTCGACTCCGCGGGCCGGCCGACGAACGTCATCACCCAATCACTTGGCCAGCCCGGTCCGGTTCGGCCGCACGTGCTGTCGCTGCCCCTGCTCCCTGGCACTTACCTGCTGTGTTCGGACGGGGTCAGCGGGATGATGTCGTTCGACGAACTCACGGAAGCGGCCGCGCAGCCCGATCTGAATGGTTGCGCGGCGCGGATCATCGAAACCACGCGCGCCAATGGTGCCGAGGACAACTTTTCATTCCTGATCGTCGACGTTGCACGCAGTGACGACTCCTGATTGGCCACTCTGATCAATGCCGCGCATGTCGGCAATCACAGATTTCTTTCGAATAACGTGACACCGTCGAAATTGCGCCAAAAATGAGCTTTCTAGCAACGAAACGCCTGTTTGCGCGCGGTCCGCGTCGCGTGGGTTGCCAAGAGCAATTAGCGATCTATGCGGTCCAAAGCGAGACGCGTCAGGTTGCTGGGGGTGTTAATCTGGGGGCTCAAATGTAAACGTGTGACGCACGCCCGTGATTAGGCCTTTTAGGCCGAATCCAGCGGGATCGGGGGAGCTCCTCATGGTAATGGATCAGACCGAGCCAATTCCGGCCATCTCACCGTCCCTTGCGCCGTCCCCTGAACGGCTGCTGAAGCTGGCCATCATCGTCGGCACCGCCGGCGTCATGGCCCTGATCGTCGCGGTCATCGTGCTCGTCTGGACGGTTACCGGTGTGTCCGCGCCCGTCGTGTCGCAGCAGGCGGCGATGCCCGCGGACATCGCGGTGAAGCAGCCCATTCCCGCGGCACCCGCTGCGGCACTGGTGCCCGAACCGGCGCCTGCACCCGCGCCAGCGGAAACTCTCGCGCCCGCTCCCGCACCGGAGGCGGCACCAGCCGCTGCGCCTGCCGCCGGTCCCAACTCGGAGATTCTGGGCAACCCCGCGATGGCGGCGATCGCGCCGACCGCGCCTGCCCCTGCCTCCGATGTGACTCCGACCGTCAACCTTCCCACGGTCACCTTGCCCAACGGCGATCTGAACGGCCTCGACTGGAACGACCTCAACTCGAATCTGCAGAACGCCGCGGCCCAGTACCTCTGGCAGAACTCCGGCGCGGACGCCACCACCGGTGCCATCGTCGGCTTCGCTTCAGGGATCGGGAACACCGCGCTGGGCATCGTCGGCAACAACGCGGGCAATCTGGTGAACACCCTGATCTTGGCGAACTTGGGTTACTACGGAACCCCGAACGCTACAAGCAGCGTTGTGAATACGGCCCTGGCCGCACCTGCTGCGCTTTCGCAGATCGGTGTGGGTGTGCCCTCGCTCGGTGTGCCCTCGCTGTCCACGTCGATCGGCATTCCCGGGACCCCGATCGGGACGCAGATCGGTCCGCCCCAGCTGCCGCAGATCGGTCCGCCCCAGCTGCCCAGTCTTCCCCGGCCCGGGATCGGCATTCCCGGCACCCCGATCGGGATCGGGTTCTGAGCAGTAGCGTCCTCGATCGACGGCGACATGCCTCGGCCTGCGGGCCCTTTGACAGCAGCCCACAGTTGCACAGCTAGGCCAAACGTCGCGGGTTGGCGCTAATCTGATCTCCTAGACCGTCCGGCGGGCCCACGCCCGGCGAACCGAGGAGCGTGGCAGATGTTGGGTCGGTATCTGAAGTCCCAGATGATGGTGCTCTTGTGTGGCGGCCTGGTGGGGCCGATCTTCCTGGTGGTGTATTTCGCGCTTGGTGAGGGAACCCGCCCGTACATCCAGTGGATGTTCTACGTCGGCCTGCTGATCACCGCCGCCGACGTGTTGATCGCGCTGGCGTTGGCGAACTTCGGGGCCAAGACCGACGCCAAGACCCAGATGCTCGAGGCCACCGGCGTGCTGGCGCTGGCACAGGTCACCGGTATCGCCGAGACCGGGACACGGATCAACGAGCAACCCCTCGTGAAGCTCAGCCTCCACGTCGAGGGGCCGGGTCTCACGCCGTTCGACACCCAGGACTCGGTTCTCGCCTCGGTGTCACGGCTGCCGATGATCACGGGACGCAAGCTCGTCCTGCTGGTCGACCCGGCCACCAACCAGTACCAGATCGATTGGAACCGAAGCGCTTTGGTGGTCGGGATGGTGCCCGCGCAGTTCACGCTCGCCGAGGACAACCGCACCTACGACCTGTCCGGACAGGCAGCGCCGTTGATGGAGATCATGCAGATTCTCAAGGCCAACAACGTCGCGATGAACGGCACCATCGACATCAGGTCCAATCCTGCGGTGCGCCAGCAGGTGATGAACGTCGTGCGTCGCACGGCCGCCCAGCAGGCACCTCCGCCTGCGTACATGCCCCCGCCGGCCCAGGCATCCTCGTTCACCGCAACGGCGCCACCGGAGCCGTCGACGTCACAGCGATTGCAGGAGCTCGAGACGCTGCGGGCGACGGGCGCGATCTCCGAGACGGAGTACGCGGCTAAACGACAGCAGATCATCTCCGCGCTGTAAGAGTTTGCTGGCCCAGCATGACCGGGTCGGAACCGCAAGGGATGCAGTAGTTTCGGCAGGCTTCATTTGCCGATCCGGCCAGACGGCCGTGTGAGTCCGATATCGTTCTAGCTATTCGAGGTCGTGGCGATGTTGCTTCACTGAGAAAGCCGGAGTGTCGAAGATGGCGAGCGCCGACGCGCAGACCGAGCGCACGGATCAGAAGGTCAGCCTTCCAACGCTGACGGCGATGGTCATCGGCTCGATGATCGGCTCCGGTGTCTTCCTGTTGCCGCGACGGTTCGGCACCGAAACGGGCGTGCTCGGCGCCATCATTGCCTGGACCATCGCGGGCGCGGGAATGCTGATGTTGGCGTTCGTGTTTCAGCGCCTGGCCACCCGCAAACCGAACCTGGACGCGGGCATCTTCGCGTATGCGAAGGCAGGCTTCGGCGACTACGTCGGCTTCAACTCCGCGTTCGGATTCTGGGCCTCGGCGTGTGCGGGAAATACCTCGTACTGGGTCGTGATCATGACGACCACGAGTGCGTTGTTCCCCGCGCTCGGTTCCGGAAACACCGTGGTTGCTGTGCTGGTGTCATCGGTCGGGGTGTGGCTGTTCGTCTACCTGATCATGCGCGGTGTCAAAGAGGCGGCCGTCATCAACCGCATTGCCACCATCGCCAAGGTTGTGCCCATCCTGACCTTCATCGCGATCGCCGTGGTCGCTTTCAAGGCCGACGTGTTCGCGGACAACTTCTGGGGTGGCGGCGACGAATCCTTTTCGTCGGTCTTCGAGCAGGCCAAGGGCACCATGCTGATCACAGTCTTCGTCTTCCTCGGTATCGAGGGGGCCAGCGTGTATTCGCGTTTCGCACGCAAGCGCGAGGACGTCGGACGCGCCACGGTGATCGGATTCCTCAGCGTGCTCAGCGTGTTCGCGCTCGTCACCCTGTTGTCGTACGGGATCATGCCGCAGGCCGAGCTGGCGGGCGTGAGCCAGCCGTCCATGGCATCGGTGCTGGAATCCATTGTCGGGCATTGGGGTTCGATCTTCATTCGGGTCGGCGTTGTCGTCTCGGTGCTCGGTGCGTATCTGGCGTGGACGTTGATGGCTGCCGAGATCCTCTACATTCCGGCTACCACGGACGACATGCCGCGATTCCTGTCTCGTACCAACCGGCATGGCGCGCCGGTGGCGGCGTTGGTGATGGCCGCGGGCCTCGTGCAATTGCTCCTGATCCTGATTCTGTTCACCTCCGAAGCGCTGGACTTCATGCTCGACCTCACCGCGGCGCTGTCGTTGATTCCCTATCTGCTGGCGGCTGGGTATGCGCTGAAACTGACGGCCACTCGCGAGACCTATCAGAACGGGAAATCGCTGTTCGGCGATGCAGTCATCGCCGGGCTTGCGACCCTGTACACGTTGTTCCTGGTCTACGCCGCAGGATTCGACAAACTGTTGCTGTCGTGTGTGCTGTACGCGCCGGGGGCCGCCCTGTACGTGATCGCGCGCCGCGAACGCAATCTCCGCGTTTTCCGCCCCGCCGAGCTGGTGCTGTTCGCGACCATCGTCGTGGGCGCCGTTGCCGGTTTAGTAGCCCTCGCGACGGGTGCAATCGAGATTTGACGACGAAGGGATCCACGATGACGCAACCCACGCGAGCCTCAGCGGGATACGGGGTGCACTCTGAGGTGGGCAAGTTGCGCAAGGTGCTGGTCTGCTCGCCGGGCCTCGCGCATGAACGCCTCACCCCGACGAACTGCGACGACCTGTTGTTCGACGACGTGCTGTGGGTTCAGAATGCGCGGCGGGACCACTTCGACTTCATGGACAAGATGCGTGACCGCGACGTCGAGGTCCTCGAGCTGCACAACGTGCTCACCGAGACGGTGGCCGACCCGGTGGCCAAGGCCTGGTTGCTCGACCGCAAGATCGTGCCGAACGAGGTGGGCCTCGGGCTGGTCAACGACACCCGCGGGTTTCTGGAGTCGCTGGAGCCACGCCGGCTGTCCGAGCTGTTGATCGGCGGCATGTCCACACGCGATCTTCCCGCCGAGCTCAAGTCGGGCTACCGGGCGCTCGCCCGCGAAGCCACCGGCGTCACCGAGTATCTGATGCCACCGCTACCCAATACCCTCTACACCCGCGACACCACCTGCTGGATCTACGGCGGGCTGACGCTGAACCCGTTGTTCTGGCCTGCCCGTCATGACGAGACGTTGTTGATGAAGGCGATCTACGAGTTCCATCCTGACTTCGTCGGCTCTCGGGTGTGGTGGGGTGATCCCGAAAAGGGCTGGGGGATGGCCACGATCGAGGGCGGCGACGTGTTGGTGCCCGGCAACGGCGTCGTCATCATCGGCATGAGCGAACGCACGTCGCGGCAGGCCATCACCCAGGTGGCTGCGCAATTGTTTGCCGAGGGCGCCGTCGAGAAGGTGATCGTCGCCGGGATGCCGAAACTGCGGGCGGCGATGCACCTGGACACCGTGTTCACGTTCGCCGACCGCGACGTGGTGACCATTTATCCCGACATCGTCGACAACATGCAGACGTTCACGCTTCTGCCCCGCGACCAGACACCGGGCGTCGAGGTCGTGGTGGAGACGAAACCCTTCGTCGAAGTGGTCGCCGCGGCGTTGGGTCTCGGGGAGCTGCGCGTGGTGGAGACCGGGGGCACCAAATACGACTCCGAGCGGCAACAGTGGGACAGCGGCAACAATCTGGTCGCCGTCGGACCGGGGCTGGTGTTCGCCTACGACCGCAACATCCACACCAACTCGCTGCTGCGCAAGGCAGGCATCGAGGTCATCACGATCGTCGGCGCCGAACTGGGCCGCGGACGAGGTGGCGGACACTGCATGACATGCCCGATCATCCGCGATCCCGTCGACTACTGACGGTTTCCGCCGGAGGCACTACTAGAACACGTTCCAGTTCGGCTGCTAGCCTGACCGTGGGTTGATGAAAGGACTGGCGATGGCGGCAGCGAACGGGACACTCGAAGGACGGGTGGCTTACATCACCGGTGCCGCGCGCGGCCAGGGGCGGGCACACGCGGTGCGCCTGGCTTCCGAGGGCGCCGACATCGTCGCCATCGACGTCTGCGGGCCCATCACGAACACCGTCACCTATCCGATGCCCACCGCGGAGGACCTCGCGGAGACGGTCCGACTGGTCGAGGCGACCGGCCGCAAGGTGCTCGCCCGCGAGGTCGACATCCGCGACCTCGCCGCCCAGCAGCAGGTGGTCGCCGACGCCATCGAGCAGTTCGGCAGGCTCGACGTCGTGGTCGCCAACGCAGGCATCCTCAGTTGGGGCCGGATGTTCGAGATGTCCGAGGAGCAGTGGGACAGCGTCATCGACGTCAACCTGAACGGCACGTGGCGCACTGTCCGCGCTGCCGTCCCCGCGATGATCGAAGCGGGCAACGGCGGATCGATCATCATCGTGAGTTCGTCGGCTGGCACCAAGGCCACCCCTGGAAACGGGCACTACTCGGCGTCCAAGCACGGCCTCGTCGCGATCACCAACGCGTTGGCAATCGAGGTGGGGGAGTTCGGGATTCGGGTCAACTCGATTCACCCCTACTCGATCGACACGCCGATGGTCGAGAAGGAAGCCATGATGGAGGTCTTCGGAAAGTGGCCGGCCTTCCTGCACAGCTTCGCCCCGATGCCGTACAAGCCGGTCAA
Source organism: Mycobacterium sp. AZCC_0083 (assembly GCF_014202335.1). Lineage (GTDB taxonomy): Bacteria > Actinomycetota > Actinomycetes > Mycobacteriales > Mycobacteriaceae > Mycobacterium. The sequence continues at coordinate 275,906 of NZ_JACHGP010000008.1, forward strand.
TCACGACGGTAAGAAGGGGCTGCAGGAATTCATGGCGCCAGAAGAGGTTTCGGACGTGGTGGCCTGGCTGGCCAGCGATGGGTCGGCGACGATCTCCGGTTCCCAGATCGCGGTCGACCGCGGGACTGCAAAGTACTGACCGACTAAGCGCAGAGCGAACGGCGTATCGCCGACGGGTCAACCGTGGGTACGGTCGCGTCATGGCCACGCTGACGACACTTCCCTTCGACTACGAACACGCCGGGCTCGACTTCGGCGGAGTGCTGGTATCCGGCGAGCGTCCGAACGCACCGGCCGTGCTGGTGTTCCACGGCATGGAGGGGCGCAGCGACGCGCAGGTCGAGTTCTGCCATCTGCTCGCCGAACTGGGCTACAGGGCGGTTGCGGTCGACCTCTTCGGCCGCGCGGTCACGGAGGCGGGGCCGGACGCATGCGCCGCTGCGATGGACGCGTTCCTGAAGGATCGAAGGGCGTTGCGGGACAGGATCATCGGCGTGGTCGATACCATTCGGGACCTATCGGGGATCGACGCCGACGCGATGGCGGCCATCGGATTCTGTTTCGGCGGACTGTGCGTGCTCGACGCCGCGAGGCATGGTGTCAAGCTGCGGGCCGTCGGCGCCTTCCATGGCCTTCTGACGCCGCTGCCTGAGCCGTCCGATGCGCCCATCCACCCCAAGATCGCCGTCTACCACGGGTGGGCGGATCCCTTAGCGCCGCCTGCGGACGTCGTGGCGCTTGCGGCCGAATTGACCGAGCGCGGAGCGGACTGGCAGTTGCACGCCTACGGGCACGCGATGCACGCGTTCATGGCGACGTTCGCCAACGCCCCCGAGCGCGGCATTCAGCACGACGAGAAGACCTATCGGCGCGCGTGGGCCAGCTTGGTCGACTTCCTCGACGAGACGTTCCCCGTTTAGGTTAGTTGGGGAGAACCAGCACCGGCACCGGACTGTGCCGAATGATCTTGGTGCCCTTCGAGCCAAGGAACACCCGCGCGATCGCACCCTGCGGTGAAGTGCCGATGGCCAGCAGTTCGCCGTCGTCCCATTCGGCGTTGTCGAGGGCCTGATCCCAGCCGTTGCCGGTGACCACCTGGAGTTCGACGTCGTCGCCTACTACACCGTCGGACTTCAACTTCGCCAATGCTTCTCGCGCTTGCGAGGCCCAGGACGCGAGAAGCGAGTCCTCGGCGTGCAGACCGACCTCCGGCGGATACATGGTGCGGCCCCGCACCGCGAACGTGATCACCCGCATCGGGACCCCGAGTTGCGCCGCCAACGTGGCGACGCGTTCGACGACGTGAAGGGACTCGTCGGTGCCGGGGTAGGCGCAGGTGAGCCGGGTCAGCCCATGCGTCTTGGATCCGCGGTAGCCGCGTGGGCTGATCGCCAGCGGCACCGGCGACGAGTGCAGCAGCCGGTCGGCGGTCGAACCGACCACCACCTGCCCGAGGCTGCCGTCCGCGGCCGAACCCAGTACCAGCGCTTCGGCTTTCAGCTCCTCCACGGCGGCCACGAGGCCCCCGGGTGCCGAGCGATGAGCGAACTTGTGGAAGCTCACCTCGAGATTGGGGTCCAGGGACGTGATGCACTGTTTCGCTTCGGCGGCAGAGTCGGCCGCGAGTCGATCTGCGTACTGGGCGTACTCGGCGTCGATGCGTGCGGGCGACGGCGTGGTCCAGGGCTTCGGGACGACGGTGACCACCGCGAGCGATGTCTTGAGCGTCCTGGCGGCTTCCACCCCGAGGTGCAGTGCCGAAATACCGGCCCTTCCGGCCAGGTATCCGACTATGACCGTCACGACGCGTCCGTCGGCGGATGGATGAGTACCTCGTCTTCTTGCGGCGCGGCGGTCGGGATGAGGCCGTCGCCGCCGTCATTGAGTGCACTGTGGTGCCTGCCCCACGCCAAGTAGAATGCCACCACGATGACGACCCACGCGCTGAACGCGATCCAGGTGTACCAGTGCAGGCTGTACAGGATGTAGCCACACGCGAGGACCGACAGCACCGGAACGATCGGGATGTGGATGTTGCGCTCCGGCGTTCGGATGACGTAGTAGAACGGCACCTTGAATCCGCGTGGCAGATCGGGCTCCCGCACTCGCAGGATGATCACGCCGATGGACACCACGATGAAGGCGGTCAACGTGCCGATCGAGACCATGTCGGCGAGCTTGTCCAGCGGGATGAACCCGGCCAGGATCGAGACCACGATCGCCACGATGATGGTGTTGTTGACCGGCGTCATCGACCGCGGATTCACTTTCGCGAACATGGATGGCAGCAGTCCGTCGCGCCCCATCGCGAACAGGATGCGGGTCTGGCCGTACATCGTCACCAGGGTGACCGAGAAGATCGAGATCACCGCACCCGCAGCCAGAACCGTACTGGCCCATTGGTTGTGCAGGATGTTCTCCAGGATGACGGCAAGGCCGGCCTCCTGGTCTGCGAAGTCTCCCCAGTTCTGCGCGCCGAGTGCGGCGAACGCGACCAGGACGTAGACGGTGGTGACGATCAGCAGCGCGGCGATGATGGCTCGCGGCATCGTCTTCTGGGGGTCCTTCACTTCGTCGCCCGCCGTCGAGACGGCGTCCAATCCGATGTAGGAGAAGAAGATCGTGCCCGCGGCCAGTCCGATCGCAGCGGTGCCCATCGGGGCGAAGTCGGCGAAGCGGTCGGCCTGGAAGGCGGTAAACGCGATGACGATGAACATGCCCAGCACGCCGAGCTTGATCAGCACCATGATCGTGTTGGCCTTGGCGGACTCCGACGCGCCACGAATGAGCAGCAGCATGCACATGACGACCAGGAGGATTGACGGGAGGTTGATGATGCCCGGTTCCGGGTCCCAGGGCGCCGCCGTGATCGCCCGCGGCAGTTCGACTCCGAAGATGTTGGTCAGGAGCTTGTTGAGGTACTGGCTCCAGCCGACGGCGACCGCGGCGGTCGACACGCCGTACTCCAGCAGTAGACAGGCGGCCACGCCCATGGCGATCAACTCACCGAGCGTGGTGTAGGCGTAGGAGTAGGTGGATCCGGAAACCGGCACGGCCGAGGCCATCTCGGCGTAACAGATCGCCGCCAGGCCGGCAGCCACGCCCGCCAACAGGAACGACAGGATGACCGCGGGGCCAGCCTCCGGCACCGCCGCTGACAGCACGAAGAAGATGCCGGTGCCGACGGTGGCGCCCACGCCGAACATGGTCAGCTGGAAGACCCCGATGGTTCGCTTGAGATGATCTGAGGCGCCGTGAGCCACCGGCGCCCCGATGATGGGGCGACGCCGCAGCATCTGTTGGGTGAAACTTACCGTCGGTGAGGGTGATGCCATGGTGCCTCCTGAGCGATGCTGCGGAGCAAAGTGAGTCGAACTTAACCCTGTTCTGCCAGAACGGCAGCGAAACGATCCACGGCCCAGTCGATCTCCGCTTCGGTGATGACCAGTGGTGGGGCGAAGCGAAGGGTGGAGCCGTGGGTGTCCTTCACCAGGACGCCACGATCGGCCAGCAACAGGCTGACGTGTTTGCCGGTCCCAAGACGAGGGTCGAGGTCAACGCCCGCCCACAGACCGCGGCCGCGAACCGCGAGCACGCCGTGACCGATCAGGTCGCTCAGCCGCCGATGCAGGTGTTCCCCGAGTTCGGTTGAGCGCGACTGGAAGTCACCCCGTGCGAGCATCGCCACGACGGTCGTTCCGATCGCCGCCGCCAGCGGGTTGCCGCCAAAGGTGGAGCCGTGCTCACCGGGATGCAGGACGCCGAGGACGTCGCGGTCGGCTACCACGGCCGAGAGCGGAACGATGCCGCCACCGAGTGCCTTGCCGAGAAGGTACATGTCGGGGACCACGCCCCAGTGGTCGCACGCGAAGGTCTTCCCGGTGCGGGCAAGGCCTGCCTGGATTTCGTCGGCGATCATCAGCACGTTGCGCTCCGTGCACAACGCGCGCACGCGGGGCAGGTAGTCGTCTGGCGGCACGATGATGCCTGCCTCACCCTGGATGGGCTCGAGCAGTACGGCGACGGTGTTCTCGTCGATCGCAGCAGCCAGAGCGTTGGCGTCACCGAACGGCACCGCCCGGAAACCCGGCGTGTACGGACCGAAGCCGCGGCGTGCGGTCTCGTCGTCGGAGAAGCTGATGATGGTCGTGGTACGGCCATGAAAGTTGTTGCGCGCGACGATGATGTTGGATTCACCGGCCGGAACGCCCTTGACGTCGGTGCCCCACTTGCGGGCCACCTTGATGCCGCTCTCGACGGCTTCCGCGCCGCTGTTCATCGGCAGCACCATGTCCTTGCCGCACAGCTGAGCCAGTGCCGCACAGAACGGGCCGAGCCGGTCGGAGTGGAAGGCACGGCTGACCAGGGTGACGGCGTCCAGTTGAGCGTGCGCCGTCGCGGTGATCTCCGGATGGCGATGCCCGAAGTTCACCGCCGAGTAGGCCGCAAGGCAGTCCAGGTATCGCCTGCCGTCGACGTCGGTGATCCAGACGCCTTCGGCGGATGCGGCGACGACGGGCAGCGGCGAATAGTTGTGCGCCGCGTACTGGTCGTCGACCGCGATCGCGGCCTCGGTGGCCTTGCCAGTTTGTGTGGTCACGGTATCGAGGATGGTCACGGGTGCACCTCCAGCGTGCAGCATTTGACGGATCCGCCGCCCTTGAGCAATTCGGACAGGTCGATGCCGATCGGCTCGAAGCCGGCGTCGGCAAGTTGCGCGGCGAAACCGACGGCTGCCGCGGGGTGGACCACGTGCAGCCCGTCCGACACGACGTTGAGGCCGAGGACGTACGCGTCGGCGCTGGCCACCTCGATGGCGTCGGGGAACAGCTGTTGCAGCCGGGCGCGCGATGCGTCGCTGAATGCCGTCGGGTAGTACGCGATGGTGTCGTCGTCGAGCACCGCGAGCGCGGTGTCGAGGTGGTAGAAGCGGGGGTCGACGAGTTCGAGGCTGACCAGTGGCATGCCGATCATCTCGGCGATCTCGTCGTGCGCCCGCCGATCGGTGCGAAAACCGTATCCCGCCAACACCATCGAACCGACGACCAGCAGATCGCCCTGGCCTTCGTTGATGTGCCGGGTGTGCAGCGGCGCGAAGCCGTGCGCGGACATCCACTCGGCGTATGCGGCCGCTTCACCTTCGCGCTGCGGGTAGGCGAAGCGGGCGACCACGGCCTTGCCGCCGACGATCAGGCCGCCGTTGGCGGCGTAGACCATGTCCGGCAGTCCGGCGACCGGCTCGACCAGTTCGACGGTGTGGCCCAGTGACTCGTACGTGTTGCGAAGAACCTCCCACTGCCGCACGGCGAGGCCGGCATCGACCGGCGTCTCGATGTCCATCCAGGGGTTGATGGCGTACGCGACGGTGAAGAACGTGGGAGCGGTCATGGCGTAGTGGCGGAGATGGGGGGTACGGGTGCGCTGCTCCATTGCGGCGACATCTGATTGGGGGCTCGCAGGGGATACGGTGCCGGCAACCTCTGAGATCGTCATGTATCAACGATATTGCGCATGTTTGACGCAATCAATCTTCACTCATTGCGTGTTGGTGCTTGGTTTGTTGCGTAAGGCGTAGAATTCCGGTGATCCATTGCGTAGCGACGGGAGTGTGGCCTCTTGGACCGTCTTGACGAGACCGACGAGCTGATCCTTGCCGAGTTGGGGGAGCACGCCAGGGCGACGTTCGCCGAGATCGGACAGCGCGTGAACCTGTCCGCGCCTGCCGTCAAACGCCGCGTGGACCGGATGCTCGACAACGGCGTCATCCGCGGCTTCACCACCATCGTCGACCGCAACGCCATCGGTTGGACCACCGAGGCGTACGTACAGGTGTACTGCCACGGCACGATCGCGCCCGACGAGCTCCGGCGCGCCTGGGTCGACATCCCCGAGATCGTCAGTGCTGCCACGGTGACCGGTACGGCGGATGCGATCCTGCACGTCCTCGCCCGCGACATGCGGCACCTGGAGGAGGCGTTGGAACGGATCCGCTCGAGTGCGGACATCGAGCGCAGCGAGAGCATCGTCGTGCTGTCGAACATCATCGAGCGCACACGCCCCTGATCTCGGGGTTGGCGGACATCTCGCGGAGCCCATCGTGTAAGAAAGCCCACGTGACTACTAGTGCGGGCATCGTCATCGTCGGTGGGGGACTGGCCGCGTCGCGGACGGCCGAACAGCTGCGTCGCGCCGAGTACGCCGGAGCGATCACGATCGTCAGCGACGAGGACCACCTGCCCTACGACAGGCCGCCACTGTCGAAGGAAGTACTGCGCGCGGAGACCGACGACGTCGCGCTCAAGCCCGCCGAGTTCTACACCGAGAACGACATCACGTTGCTGCTGGGTTCGGGCGCGACGAAGCTGGACACCACCGCGCGGACGGTCACGCTGGCCAACGGCGACGTGATCGGCTACGTCGAGCTGGTGATCGCAACGGGACTGGTGCCCAAGCGAATTCCCTCGCTGCCCGACCTGGAGGGCATCCGGGTGCTGCGCACCTTCGACGAAAGCCTTGCCCTGCGCAGGCACGCCGAATCGGCCGAACGCGCCGTCATCGTCGGTGCGGGTTTCATCGGCTGCGAGGTCGCCGCGAGCCTGCGCAAGCACGGCGTCGCAGTGACCCTGGTCGAGCCGCAACCCTCCCCGCTGGCGTCGGTTCTCGGTCGACAGATTGGTGACCTAGTGGCCCGGCTGCACCGCTCCGAGGGAGTCGACGTGCGCTGCGGCGTCGGGGTCGCGGGTGTCACCGGCACCGGTCACGTCGAGAAGGTAGTGCTGTCCGACGGCACCGAGCTCGACGCCGACATCGTCGTGGTGGGCATCGGCTCGCGGCCGTCGACCGACTGGCTCGATGGCAGCGGCGTCGAGGTCGACAACGGCGTCGTCTGCGACGCCGCAGGCCGCACATCGGCGCCCAACGTGTGGGCCATCGGTGACGTGGCCTCGTGGCAGGACGTGTCGGGACACCAAGTGCGCGTGGAGCATTGGAGCAACGTCGCCGATCAGGCGCGGACCATCGTTCCCACGATGCTCGGCGGCGAGGCGCCATCCACCGTCGTGGTGCCCTACTTCTGGAGCGACCAGTACGACGTCAAGATCCAGTGCCTCGGCGAGCCGGAGGCCGACGACATCGTGCACCTGGTCGAGGACGACGGCCGCAAGTTCCTGGCCTTCTACGAGCGCGACGGCGTCGTCGTCGGGGTGGTCGGTGGCGGCATGCCCGGCAAGGTGATGAAGCAGCGGAGCAAGATCGCCAACGGCGTGCCCATCGCCGACGTCCTCCCCGCCCCATAGCGATTTCGGCGTGCTCCGTCACGCTGAGCGCGACGGAGCACGCCGAAATCGCTAAAACTGGCCGAGGTAGAACCGGGCGCCCTGGTCGTCCACACACTGTGCAGACGTGCCGTAGGACTGCTGTGACGGGTCCTCGATCACGGTGCCGCCCGCCTCGATGACGCGCACCACCGCGGCCTCGACGTCGGCGACGGTCCACATCGGCACCGTCACCTGCTGCGCGCTGCCACCGGCGATGCCCGACATCGGGTGTGCCGACTGCACCCCCCAGCCGTCGTCGATGCGACCCGGCTCGAACGTCCAGAACAACACCCTGCTGTAGAACGCCTTGAACGCTGCTGAGTCGGTGACCTCGTGCGTGATGTACGAAAGTTCGCCGGGCCCAGCGCCGTTGAGGTCCGGCCGTGGCTCGCCGGCAACCGGCTGGAACACCGCGAAGTTCATCCCCTGCGCATCGGTCGCACCCATCACCTCACCGAAGTCGAACACCTGGACCTCGTCGACGGTTCCGCCACCGGCCAGGATCGACTGCCTGGCACCGTCGAGGTCGGAGACCGCGTAGCAGCAGAACAGGGTGCGCGGACCGGGAACGCTGAAGAGCCCGATGTGCTGTTTGGTGTTGGTCACCTGGTGGGTCACGGGGTCGTAGGTCCACCCGAGGACGTGGCCGTAGAACGCTGCCGCGCGATCGGCGTCCGGCGTCCACACCGACACGTAGCCCACGTCGCCGTGCTGAATCGGCGTCGCCGCGCCGGTCGCCGGTCCGCTGAGCATCCAGCGATGCCCGAACGGGTCGACGATGGTGGCGTTGCGCGACCCGTAGTTCTCGTAGGGCTCTCGCTGCACGTCGGCACCGCGCCCCCTGGCACGCTCAAGCGTCGCGTCGGTATCGGGTACGTGCAGCATCAGGCTCACCGAAGTCGACTGCGGCGTAGGAGCTTTCAGCCCGAGCTCGGGGTACTCGTCAGCGAGGTAGAACACGCCGCCGCCGATCGCCAGCTCGGCATGCCCCGTGCGGCCGTCGTCCATGACGATCGGCTCGCCGACGACGACCGCTCCCAGCGCGTCGACGTACCAGGCGATCGCCTCCCTCGCCCCGTCGACGGCCAGATAGGGCACGGCAGCCGAGCGGGGTGCGACGGGCGCAACGGTGGGAGCGCTCGTGTCGTTCAGGTCGGCGATGGCGGTATCGGTGCCACTCATGACAACTCCTTGGGTTCGATTCGGTAATGAGAGTGCGGATTCCAGGCGTTCGCGCAGTCGTGCCGCGAACTCCGGATCGGGTTGCACCGGAAGGTCGGCACCGCGCAGCACGCTCAGCGGATCGTGGTCGTTGTTCATGGCGTGCCTCCTTCCGGTCCTGGGTATTGCGATCTGAAAGCGCGCCGGGCCCGCACCAGCAGGGCTTCGGTGGCGTGCACGGTCCTGCCGATCAACTCGGCGCACTCGGGCACCGAGCAGTCGTCCAGGTAGCGCAGCGACAACACCGTGCGGTGATGTTCGCCCAATCTGGCCAGCACGCTCTCGGCAACGATGCGGTCGAGTTCGGCGTCCCAGTGATCGGCAGGCTCGACCGGTTCTGGCAACTCGGCCACCGGCACGCTGAACCGGTCGTGGCGGCGCCTGTAGTGATCGGCCAGCTTGTGCCGCGCCACCCCGATCAGCCACGGCACGGTGATCGCGGGCGAGGATTGCTTCCTGGCGGCGTCCATCGCCGCCAGAAACGTCTCCGAGGTCAGGTCCTCGGCCGTGGCGCGGTCGGGGCACCGTCGGACGAAGTATCCGTACACGTCCGGCAGGGCCTCGTCGTAGAGCTCCAGCAGCGCGCGCGGGGCCCTCTGGGGATCCGGTTCGGCGCTCACACCCTCATCGTCGCCGTTGCGGCCCGAACTCCGACGCCCCAATTCAGATCTTTTTGCGACCGAGTCCGGCGAGGCCGTCGCTGACGGTGTCGAACGCGTCGCCGAGCGCTTGCGGCAGCGACTGCGACTCGTCGGCCAGCCAGTGGCCGTAGGCCGACAGCGCGACGCCGAGCATCGTCCAGGCGACGGTCTGGGGTATCAGGTCCTCGGCCTTGGCGCCGATTCGGCGGGCGACGTACGCGGCCACCACTCCGCGCCAGCCCGCGTACATCGTCATCGAGTACGCCTGCAACGCCGCCGTCTCCAGGATGAGCCGCATGCGCTTGCGATGGATGGCCGTTTCGGTCTCGTCGAAACTGTTGAACGCCAACAGCGCCGAGCGCAGCGCGTCGTTGACTGCGACGTCGCTGGGCATCGCGTCGAGCAGGTTGCGCATGTGCTCGAGATAGGCATCGAAGTCGCCCCACGGGATCGCGTTCTTCGACGAGTAGTAGCGGAACAGGGTGCGGCGGGCGATCCCTGCCGCGTTCGCGACGTCGTCGACGCTCACCTCGTCGAAGCCCCTGCTGGCGAAGAGGTCGAGGGCGACGTCGGTGATGTGGTCCTGCGTGGTCGAGCGGCGTCTCCCCACGCGGGGGCCAGGGCGGGTCCGCCTGCCCTGATCTCCCAGCATCAGATCGACACCCTTCCATTTCGGCACTCGATGCCATATTGTGTGCGACACGGGTCACACTTGTCGAGACCCACGATACGAAAGGTGAACCCCCATGGAGCCGAATCAGCAGGCAGAGACCCAGGCCGAGCTCGTCACCGAGACGCTCGTCGAAGAGGTGTCGATCGACGGCATGTGCGGGGTCTACTGACGTGGCCGAACCCACTACGGGCCTCGCGCAGCCCCTGGTGGCGTTCGATCCCGGCCTCGGCTGGCGGTTGCACCACCAGGTGTCGGTGCGCCCCGAGCCGTTCGGGGCGCTGCTGTATCACTTTGGTACCCGCAAGCTTTCGTTCTTGAAGAACCGGACCATCGTCGACGTGGTGAAGTCGCTCGACGAACAGCCCGACGCGATTGCGGCGCTGCGGGCGGCCGGCATCGGCGATCAGCAGCAGGCGCCCTACCTGCACGCACTGAGTGTTTTGGCCGCATCCAAGATGCTGGTCTGCAAAGAAGGAAGCGTTACCCAATGACTGCACCCGCCACGACCGAGCGGCCCGTACCCCGCCTTGTCGATCAGTTCGAACTCGGCCTCGATGCGCCTATCTGCCTGACGTGGGAGCTCACCTACGCCTGCAACCTGTCGTGCGTGCACTGCCTGTCCTCCTCGGGCAAGCGCGACCCGCGCGAGCTGAGCACCGAGCAGTGCAAGGACATCATCGACGAGCTCGAACGCATGCAGGTGTTCTACGTGAACATCGGCGGCGGCGAACCGACTGTGCGACCGGACTTCTGGGAAATCGTCGACTACGCGACGGCCCATCACGTTGGCGTGAAGTTCTCCACCAACGGGGTGCGGATCGACCAGGAGGTCGCGGCCAAGCTGGCTGCAAGCGACTACGTGGACGTCCAGATCTCGCTCGACGGCGCGACCGCCGAAGTCAACGACGCCGTACGCGGGCCCGGCTCGTTCGCGATGGCGATCCGCGCATTGGAGAACCTCGCCACGGCAGGGTTCAAGGACGCGAAGATCTCGGTCGTGGCCACACGCCACAACGTCGACCAACTCGACGAGTTCAAGGCGTTGGCGGATCAGTACGGCGCCACCCTGCGCATCACCCGGCTGCGACCGTCCGGGCGCGGCGCCGACGTCTGGGACGAACTGCACCCGACGTCTGCCCAACAGGTCCAGCTCTACGACTGGCTGGTTGCCCGCGGCGAGCGGGTGCTCACCGGCGACTCGTTCTTCCACCTGTCCGGACTCGGCGAGCCCGGTGCGTTGGCGGGCCTGAACCTCTGCGGTGCAGGCCGCGTGGTGTGCCTGATCGATCCCGTCGGCGACGTGTACGCCTGCCCGTTCGCGATACACGACAAGTTCTTAGCTGGAAACATCTTGTCGAGCAACGGGTTCCAGGACGTCTGGCAGAACTCGACGCTGTTCCGCGAGTTGCGCGAGCCGCAGTCGGCCGGTGCGTGCAGTGGCTGCGGGCACTACGACGCGTGCCGCGGCGGCTGCATGGCTGCCAAGTTCTTCACCGGTCTTCCGTTGGACGGGCCCGACCCCGAGTGCGTGCAGGGCTACGGCGAACCGGCCCTTGCCCGCGAGCGGGACAAGCCCAAGTCCAGCGTCGACCACTCCCGCAGCGGAAAGCGCAAGACGCCGTCAGGTCCCATCCCGCTGACGCTGCTGAGCGTTCCCCCCAAGAAATTCTGCAACGAAAGTCCTGTCTGATCATGGCCCGCGATACCTGGTTCGAAACCGTCGCCATCGCCCAACAGCGTGCGAAGAAGCGGCTGCCCAAGTCCGCCTACTCGTCGTTGATCTCCGCGAGTGAGAAGGGCGTGTCCGTCTCCGACAACGTCGAGGCGTTCGCGGAGCTGGGATTCGCCCCGCACGTCATCGGCGCCACGGAGAAGCGCGAGATGGCGACGACCGTTATGGGCCAGGACATTTCGATGCCCGTCATCATCTCGCCGACGGGTGTGCAGGCGGTTCACCCGGACGGCGAGGTGGCGGTGGCCCGTGCGGCGGCAGCACGCGGTACCGCCATGGGGCTGTCGTCCTTCGCCAGCAAGCCGATGGAGGAAGTCACAGCCGTCAACGACAAGATCTTCTTCCAGATCTACTGGCTGGGCAGCCGCGACGAAATCGCCGAGCGGGTGCAGCGCGCCAAGGACGCGGGTGCGGTCGGCCTGATCGCGACCACCGACTGGAGCTTCTCGCACGGCCGCGACTGGGGCAGCCCCAAGATCCCCGAGCGGATGGACCTCAAGACGATGCTGCAGATGTCACCGGAGGTGCTGACCAAGCCGAGGTGGTTGTGGAGCTTCGGCAAGCATCTGCGTCCGCCGGACCTGCGGGTTCCCAATCAGGCCCGGCGTGGTGAGCCGGGCCCGACGTTCTTCGAGGCCTACGGCCAGTGGATGGGCACGCCACCACCGACCTGGGAGGATATCGCCTGGTTGCGCGAACAGTGGGGCGGCCCCTTCCTGCTCAAGGGCATGGTCCGCGTCGATGACGCCAAACGCGCTGTCGATGCCGGTGTTTCGGCAATCACGGTGTCCAATCACGGTGGTAATAACCTGGACGGCACCCCTGCGGCGATCCGCTGTCTGCCCGCGATCGCCGAGGCCGTCGGCGATCAGGTCGATGTTTTGCTGGACGGTGGCATCCGGCGTGGCAGCGATGTCATAAAGGCACTGGCACTTGGCGCCCGCGCCGTCATGATCGGACGGGCCTATCTGTGGGGCCTTGCGGCCAACGGGCAGGCCGGTGTCGAGAACGTTCTCGACATCTTGAGCGGGGGTATCGACTCGGCTCTGCGGGGCCTCGGCAAGGCGTCGATCCACCACCTGTCGGTCGACGACATCCTGGTGCCGGCCGACTTCGCTCGGGCGCTTGGCGTGCCCGGTGACCGGGACGCCTGACCTGCAGGCGGCGCGGCGTCCCAAACGGCGTGGTACAGGCGTGGCAGACGTGGCTGACGTGGTGGCCCGCCGAGCTCTGATTGAAGGAATCCGAAATCTCCCGCAGCGCATACACCAACAATTGGCGCACACCAGGTGAATTCGGCTTACCATCGGCGGGTGGCCTTCCCCAGCGAACTCGGGAACTCAACGACGAGACAGCTGCGTAGCCTGTCGCCCGCGTTGATTATCCCGCTAGGTTCCACTGAGCAACATGGGCCGCACTTGCCGTTGGACACTGACACGCGAATCGCGACCGCGGTTGCTAGGACCGTCGCGGGGCACCTCGCGGGGGACTGGATGCTCGCGCCCGCGGTCGCCTACGGCGCCAGTGGCGAGCACGAGGGTTTCCCCGGCACGGTGTCGATCGGTACCGCTGCCCTGCGGCTTCTGCTGATCGAGTATGGCCGGTCGGCCTGTCGGTGGGCGTCCCGGCTGGTCTTCGCCAACGGTCATGGCGGGAACGTGCAAGCGGTAGCTGAGGCGACCACGGTGCTGCGCGAGGAAGGCCGTGACGCCGCCTGGTGTCCGTGCGCCGTGTCCGACGGAGACGCACATGCCGGCCATACTGAAACGTCTGTATTGCTACATATTTCGCCAGAAGACGTCTGGACCGAGGAATGCGCGCCAGGTAACGCCGCGCCGCTCGCAGAGCTGATCGGCCCGATGCGGCGCGGAGGCATCGCCGCCGTCAGCCCCGTCGGAGTGTTGGGGGATCCGACCACTGCGTCGGCAGACGAGGGGGCCCGTCTGTTCGCTGAGATGGTCGATGAGAGTGTGCGCCGTATCGTGGCTTGGAGTCCGGACGGTGGGGGGATGCTTAGGTGAATGGACCGCGACTACCCGATGGGTTCGCTGTGCAAGTAGACCGGCGGGTCAAGGTGCTCGGCGAGGGCGCGGCCCTTCTTGGCGGGTCGCCAACCCGGCTGCTCCGCTTGGCGCCTGCCGCGCAGACGATGCTCGCCGATGGTCGGCTCGAGGTACACGACGCGCAGAGTGCACAGCTGGCGCGCACGCTACTCGATGCCACCGTCGCCCATCCGCGGCCTGCGAGCGGACCGTCCCATCGTGACGTGACCGTCATCATTCCGGTGCGCGACAACGCATTCGGGCTTACCCGGCTGGTCCATGCGCTGCGTGGGATGCGCATCGTGGTGGTGGACGACGGGTCGGTTCTGCCCGTCAGGGCCGAGGGCTTCGACGGCACGTACTGCAACGTGACGGTGCTTCGGCACGACAGGAGCAAGGGCCCTTCGGCCGCCCGCAACACGGGACTGGCCGCGTGTGAGACCGACTTCGTCGCCTTCCTGGACTCCGACGTGGTGCCGCGCAGAGGCTGGCTCGAGGCGCTGCTCGGGCACTTCTGTGACCCCACCGTCGCGCTGGTGGCGCCGCGCATCGTGGGCCTGCAGGAGCCGGAGAACCTGGTGGCCCGCTACGAGGCGGTGCGGTCCTCGCTTGACCTCGGGCACCGGGAGGCGCCGGTGGTTCCCTACGGGACGGTGTCCTACGTGCCCAGCGCGGCCATCATCTGCCGTCGCACGGCGCTGAAGGACGTAGGCGGGTTCGACGAGACGCTGAAGTCGGGCGAGGACGTCGATCTCTGCTGGCGATTCATCGAGGCGGGCGCCCGGCTGCGCTACGAGCCCATCGCCTTGGTCGGCCACGATCACCGCACCCAGCTTCGAGAGTGGTTCGTACGCAAGGCATTCTATGGAACATCGGCTGCTCCGCTGGCCGTTCGACACCCCGGCAAGACGGCGCCGTTGGTGATCTCGGGGTGGACGCTGCTTGCGTGGATTCTGATGGCGATGGGCTCCGGCTTCGGCTACGTCGGCTCGACGGTCGTCGCCGGGATGACGGGCCGCCGGATCGCCCAGTCGTTGAGCGCAGTGGACACCGAACCCACCGAGGTGGCGGCGCTGGCCGCGAAGGGGCTGTGGTCGGCGGCGCTGCAGCTGGCGTCCGCGATCTGTCGGCACTACTGGCCCATCGCACTCATCGCCGCGGTGTTCTTCCGGCGCTGTCGCCACCTCGTGTTGATCGCCGCGGTCCTCGACGGCGTGGTCGATTGGGTCACCCGCAACCGTACAGCCGACGACGAGGTCAAGCGCGTCGGGCTGCCTGCGTATCTCCTGCTCAAACGCCTCGACGACATCGCCTACGGTCTTGGACTGTGGCAGGGCGTCGTCCGGGAGCGCAACCTTGGCGCGCTCAAACCGCAGATCCGGACCTGACGCCGACCTTGCCCGATGTGCTCATAGTCGGTGCTGGCAGTGCTGGTTGCGTTCTGGCTGAACGGCTTTCACGTGATTCCGGCTGCCGGGTCACGGTGGTCGAAGGAGGCCCAGGCCTGTCCGATCCGGCGGTGATGGAGCAGATCAGCGATGGACTGCGGCTGCCGATCGGCGATGCCAGTTCAGTGGTGCGGCGCTACTCGACCTCGCTGACCGATTCGCCGAGACGCACTGCGGTGATCACGAGGGGTGCGGTGGTCGGCGGTTCCGGGGCGGTGAACGGCGGCTACTTCTGCCGCGGCCTGCCCACCGACTTCGACTCGTGGAACCTGCCGGGCTGGGCATGGGATGACGTGTTGCCGCACTTCCTGGCGATCGAGACCGATCTCGACTTCGCTGGGCCGTTGCACGGCGCCGACGGTCCGATGATCATCCGCCGAGTCGCGGAATTAGAGGTAGGTGCCGCATCTTTCGTTCAGGCCGCCCGTGACCTCGGCTTCGGCTGGATCGACGATTTCAACGGCGCAACACCCCAAGATCCACTACCGCCCGGCGTCGGGGCGGTGCCACTGAACATCGACGGCGGTACCCGCGTCGGGCCGGGTGGCGCGTTCCTTGGCCCTGCGCTTGGCAGACAGAACCTCACCGTGCTCGACAAAACCCGCGTCACGCGCATCCGGGTCTCCGGCGGTCGAGCCACCGGCGTCGAGTGCCACGGCCCGAACGGCCGGACATACCTGCCTGCCGGTCGAATCGTGCTGTCGGCGGGAGCAATTGGATCCGCGCAGCTGTTGATGCTTTCCGGCATCGGACCTGCAGCGGGGCTGACGTCTGCCGGCGTGGAGGTGCTGGTGGACCTGCCGGTGGGAACGGCAACCGCCGATCACCCGGAATGGGTGCTTCCGGTGGACTGGCCCGCCACCCCCGGCCGACCACCGTTGGAGGCGATGCTCACCACGACCGACGGGTTGGAGATCAGGTCCTACACGACGGGGTTCGCGGCCATGACCGGCAGTCGAGACTCCGACCCGGCGGACCGGCCGCATCTCGGGGTCACCCTGATGCGTCCTCGGTCGCGGGGTCGGGTCACGCTGGCGTCGGCGGACGACTCGGTGGCTCCGGTGATCGAGCATCGCTACGACAGCGAACCCGCCGACGTCGCCGCCCTCGAGGCGGGTGCGGATCTGGCGCACGAGTTGGCCGGCACGGGATACGAAGTGCGCGAATCGTTCTGGTCGACGTCGCAACACTTGTGTGGCACGGTGCCGATGGGCGCGGACGAGGACGCGTCGGCGCTGGACGAGCAGTGCCGGGTGCGCGGTGTCGATGGCCTCTGGGTGATCGACGGGTCGATCATGCCGTCGATCACCAGCCGTGGTCCGCACGCGACCATCGTCATGATCGGACACCGCGCGGCGGAGTTCGTGGTCAGCTGACCCGGTTGAGCCTGACCAATGCTTCGGCGAGCAACGTCGCAGCGACTACGCCGTCGATCACCGGCACGCCAAGGCGCTTGGTGAGGGGTCCGGCGAACTTCGCCATGGCGGCGCAGCCCAACACGATGGCCCTGCTTCCGTCGGCGGCGAGTGCCGCCTCGCAGTGGTCGCCGATGGGACCGACGGTGCTGGGGTCGGAGTCGATCGTCAAGACCGGGATGTCGCAGGCGTACACCCCGAGGCACTGGCTTGGCGTATAGGACTTGGCCAGTTCCCAGCCGCGGGGAACCGTGCCCGACGTCGACGTCACCACGGAGAAGTCGCCGGCGGTCAGGGCCGCGGCGTGCATGGCGGCCTGAGCGATGCCGAGCACCGGCACGTCCACCAGACGGCGGACCTCATCGAGTCCGGGATCCCCGAAGCAGGCGACCACGTAGGCGTCGGGCCTGTTGTGGTCGGGCCGCGCGGCGGCCTGCCTGACTTCGTCGAGAAGCATTGGTATGCAACGGCGTTCGTCGTCTTCGCTCTCGATGCTGATTGGACCGACGGGAGGGTTGACGGCCTCGACGATGGTGCCCGAGCTCGCGACGGCCGCCGCGGTCGATTCGATCGCGGCGGTCATCGATGCCGTGGAGTTCGGGTTGATCAGCAAGAGACGCACGCTGTCAGCCTAAGCGCCGATTACGTACGGTGCCGAGCCACGGCTCGAGCGCGGCGGCGCAGGAGCAGCCGCCGCACGATGCGCAACTGCCTGCCGTCCCGGCCGGGCGACCAGATCGCGACGAAGACCGCAGCGATGGCGATGACGATTGCCAGCACCAGAAGCGACGCGTCCATCGCGTGCAGGAAGGCACTCTGCGCGAGCTCGGCAAGCCGTGGCCCCTCCGGCCCGATCCGGCCGGAGACGGCGAGGGCCTCGGCGAGTGATCCGACGGCGGATTCACGTACCTGCTCGGGAAACTGTGCGAGCGTCGGTGCGAGGGTGTTGGTGTACTGGGCGGCGAGCATCGAGCCTGCGACCGCGATGCCCAGCGCGGCGCCGACCTCTCGCGTCGTGTCGTTGACCGCCGACGCGACACCCTGCTTCTCGTCCGGCACGGCGCTCATGATGGCCGAAGTCGTTGGAGCCGTGCACAACCCGACCCCGGTGCTGGTGATGAGGAGCAGCCAGGTCAGGTCGAGGTACGACGACCCCACGTTGAGTGCGCGCATGCTGATCAGGCCCGCGGCGACGATCAAGAGGCCGACCGACACCGTCACTCCCAGTCCCAGCCGCGGCAGGTACCAGCGTGAGGTGACGCTGAGGGCGACGACCGGCACCACAAGCGGCGCCAACGCCAGCGCCGTCTGTAGTGGGCTGTAGCCCATGACCAACTGGATGTACTGCATGACGACGTAGAAGAAGCCAAAGTTCGCGAAGAACAGGAACGTCACGCCGACCGAGCCGGTCGCGAAGTCGGGCCGTGAGAACAAGCGGACGTCCAGCAGTGGGAACCGCCGGCGCAACTCAACCACCGTGAACACCGCAGCCAACGTCAGGCCTGCCGCAATCGAAGCCCAGACGACGACGTCCGCCCATCCCCGTGCCGGCGCCTCGATCACGCCGAAGACGAAGGCCGCCATCGCCGATCCGATCAGCGCCGCGCCCGCCCAGTCGACCGGCGCGGTATCGTCGTCACGCGACGACGACACCGTGCAGGTGAGCACGAACAGGACTGCGCCTGCGCCGACGAACGCCCAGAAGATCGACTGCCACGACCAGAAGTGCAGCAGGATTCCGGTCACCAGGAAGCCGATGACGGCGCCGGAACCCGCGACGCCCGCCCAGATCCCCACCGCCTTGGTGCGTTCGGCCCGTGGGTAGGCGGCGGTCAAGAGCGACAGCGTCGCGGGCATGACGAACGCCGCGCCTGCCCCGGCCACCGCCCTGGCGATGATCAGTTGCACCGGGCTGTCGAGGAAGATCGGGACCAGCGAGGCGAGGGCGAAGATCGCCAGGCCAATGAGAAGGGCGCCGCGCCTGCCGTATCGGTCGCCGATCGCTCCTGCGGGCAGCAGCATGCAGGCGAGCGCCAGGGTGTAGCCGTCGACGATCCACGTCAGCTGAGACTGGGTGGCCGACGTCTCCCGCGCGAGGTCCGGCAGCGCGGCGTTGAGCGCCACCATGGACGAGATGACCAGCGAGACGCCGAGACAGGCCACCACTAGCAACCAGACGCGGGCACGCTTGGACAGAAGGGCGAGGCCGGGATCGATATCCTGATCGGACGGGACGAGGGTGTCGACCATGGTCGGCGCGCTCCTTCACTGGGATATTTTTGAGACTAACAGTCTCGGTGCGGGACCGATAGTCTCGTTCTGAACGTCAGTCCGGAGATGAGGTACACGATGACCGGCGGGCGAAGCGACCCGCGGCCGGCTCGGTCGCGGGCCCGGTTGCTCGATGCGGCGACGGCATTGCTCCGTTCGGGCGGCCCAGGCGCGGTGACCATCGACGCGGTGACTCGTAGCGCCAACGTCGCCAGGGCCACGCTGTATCGCCACTTCTCAAGTGCCAATGACCTTTTGGCTGCGTCGTTCGTAAGCCTCATACCGCCGCCGCCGATGCCGCCCGAGCATGGTTCGCTGCGGGAGCGGCTGACCGCGATCGTGGTGGCATGGGCCGAATCGATCGCGGAGGCGCCCACCACTTTGACTGCGATGGCGTGGCTGTCGCTGGGGCCGGACATCGGGCACCTGCCGGACGCGCAGCACGGCGATGCGGGCAGTATCGAGATGCGCTCGCTGCGCGAACGCATCGCTCAGCAATACTCCGCGCCCTTCGACGTGATCTTCGAAGGCCCGCAGGCCGCCGCGGAACTCGAACCCGTCGACCGCACAATGGCACTCGCGCTGCTGATCGGCCCGCTGGCGTTCGGCAGGCTCAGCACCCTTGCCGACTTCGACTACCGGAGCGTCGCAGTGGCCGCCGTCGACGCGTTCCTCAAGTGCTTTGCGAAGGACCCCGGCCCCGATGGCGTCAGCGCAGTGAGTAGCGAACCGGAAGGTGCTTGAGTCCGCCGACGAACGTGGTGGCGGAAAGCTCTGGCTCGCCTGCCAATTCGATCGAGTTCAGACGCGGGATCAGTTCCGCGAAGAGGCTGCTCATCTCCATCCGGGCCAGCGCGGCACCCAGGCAGAAGTGCACGCCGTAGCCGAATGCCACGTGCTTGTTCGGATCGCGGCTCACGTCGAAGCGGAACGGGTCGTCGAAGACCTCCTCGTCGCGATTGCCCGAGACGTAGGCGAGATAAACCGACTCCCCCTTGGCGATGTCGACACCCCGCACCGTGGTGTCCGCGGTGGCGGTGCGCATGAATTCCTTGACAGGAGTGGCCCACCGGATCATCTCCTCGACCGCCGTACCCATCAATGCAGGATCACGTCGCAACCGGTCGAGCTCGCCGGGGTTCTGGATCAGGGCGAGCAGGCCGCCCGAGATCGCGTCCTTGGTGGTGTCGTGTCCGGCGCTGGCGACGATCACGTAGTAGGACGCGGTGTCTACGTCCGACAACGGTTCTCCGTCGATGTTGCCGTTGGCGATCGCCGAAGCCAGGTCATCGGTCGGATGCTCGCGCCGCGATGCCGTCAGCTTGGAGAAGTAGGTGAAGAAGTCGAGGAGCACGGCGAATTGCTCCTCGAGGGTGGCGCCGCGTTTGTACTCGTCGTCGTCGCCGCCGAACATCTCCTGGGTCAGCATGTGCATGCGGCCGAAGTCGGATTCTGGCAGGCCGAGCAGCGACATGATCACATAGAGCGGGAAGTCGACGGCGATGTCGGTGACGAAGTCGCATTGCGGCCCGATCTCGGCCATCTTGTCGACGTAGCGCTTTGCCAATTCGTCGACGCGTACCTTCAGGTCGCGCATGGCCCTTGGTCGGAACCAGTCGGCACCGATCGCCCGCACCTTGCGGTGGTGCGGATCGTCCATGTGAATGAGCGTGCGCAGACCGATGCCTGCCTCGAGCTGCTGCTGGGACATGTCGTCGACTGCGGCGGTGGCGAGCAAGGGCCGCGGCTCGCTGATGAACAGATTGTTCTCGCGCTCGATCGCCATGATGTCGGCGTGTTTGGTGATTGCCCAGAACGGCCGGTACGGCGGATTATCCACCCACGCAACGGGATTGTTCGCGCGCAGATGGGTAAGCGCCGCGTGCAGCCGGTCGTCGTCGGCGTAGGCCGAAGGGTCGGCAAGGACCTTGGCGGCGTCGTCCACCGTGGGCGTGCTCATGACGTCTCCTCATCGCGCGGATCTAGGAATTGACGGGTGTCAAGTCCGAGTGTAAATGCGACGCTACGCCGTCGCGGCCCGATTGCGCCGATTCGGGATCAGTAGGCTCGGCCTGATGCAGCCCGCAACCTCCCGGCGGATCGGCCAGAGCCTGATGAGGCTGGTCGCCGTGGTCATGCTGCTGCTGGTCGGCTGCGGCAAGGGCGACGGTGCCGTACCCGCTCCGACGACTCCGAGTGACCCGGCCGTCGTGCAGACTGCATCGGGAAGCGTGCGCGGCGTCGTCGCGCCCGACCATCGACTGTTCGCCGGAATTCCCTACGCTGCCCCGCCCGTCGGCCCGCTGCGGTGGCAGCCGCCGGCACCCGCGCCGCCATGGCCGGGAGTGCGCGACGCCACCCGACCGGGTCCCCGCTGCATGCAGGACAGCACCGATCTGGAGCTCGGGAGACATACCGACGAAGACTGCCTCTCGCTCAACGTCTGGACGCCGCCGCCCGCGCCGGACGAGCGGCGACCGGTGATGGTGTGGATCCACGGCGGCTCGTTCGTCAACGGCAGCGGCGGGATCTACAACGCGCGCTGGTTAACAACCCGCGGCGACATCGTCGTCGTCACCATCAACTACCGGCTCGGTGCCCTTGGCTTCCTCGCCCATCCGGCACTCGGCCCGAAGGGTGACGTCGGCAACTACGGACTGGCCGACCAGCAGGCTGCGCTGCGCTGGGTGCGCGACAACATCGCGAAGTTCGGCGGGGACCCGGACAAGGTGACGATCGCCGGTGAATCGGCGGGTGCCATGTCGGTGTGCGATCACCTCGTCGCGCCCGGATCGGCCGGGCTGTTCCGCGCGGCGATCCTGCAGAGCGGACCGTGCCAGGCGCAGCTCGCCCTACCCGAGGCGCAGCGGGCCAGCCTCGACTATGCGCGTCAGGCCGGCTGCGGCGATCCGGTGACGGCCGCTGTCTGCCTGCGCGCGTTGCCGGCCGACGAGCTACGAGAACCGGTGTGGTACTACGGCATCGGCGACGACAGGCTGAGCGGGCCGGTTACCGGGACGGCCACCTTGCCGGTGGATCCGATGACGGCGATCGCCAGGGGCGAGGCCGCGAAGGTGCCGGTCGCGATCGGCACCAACCGCGACGAGTTCACGTTGTTCGTCGCGCTGCAGTACCTACGTGGCAAGGAGTTGACACCCACGCGGTACCCGCATCAGTTGTCCGGCACGTTCGGCGCCGACGCCGGTGCGGTGGCGGCTCACTATCCACTCGACCGGTACGGCGGCAGCGCATCGTTGGCGTACTCAGCCGCGGTGACGGACAGCACGTTCGCGTGCGTGGCCGATCGGATCGGTGAGTCGCTGGCCGCGCACGGTCCCGTCTACGCCTACGAGTTCAACGACCGCAATCCGCCAACGCCGGATCCATTGCGTACCTTGCCCTTTCCCGTTGGGGCCAGTCACTCGCTGGAACTGCGCTACCTCTTCGACATCGGCGGCGCGCCTGCGCTGGATCCAGCGCAACAGGTGCTGTCGGATCGGATGATCGACTATTGGAGTGAGTTCGTCACCACGGGCGCCCCTTACGTCGCCAATCAACCGGACTGGCCGCAACTCGGCAACGCTGACAACCGGTTGTCTCTGCAGCCCGGCGATCTCACGGTGATCACCGACTTCGACCGGACCCATCAGTGCCCGTTCTGGGCGAGCCTGCAGAGGTGAGACGTGCCGACTCCTGATCCGCAGGACTTCGCCGCTGCATGGGTGCAGGCGTGGAACGACCACGATGTCGAAGCGGTGCTCGCGCACTTCCACGATGACGTGCTGTTCAGTTCGCCGGTCGCGGCGCGACTGCTGCCCGACACCGGGGGAGTGGTGCGGGGCAAGGCCGCGCTGCGCGACTACTGGGTGACCGCGCTTGGTCTGCTACCGGATCTGCACTTCGAGCTGATCGACGTCTACCGGGGTGAGTCGCTTCTGGTGATCAATTACCGCAATCACCGCGGCGAGTCGGTGAACGAGGTGCTGATCTTCGACGGGGATCTCGTCCGCGAGGGCCACGGCACCTACTTGAACTAACCGCCGAAGGCGGGGGTCACCCAGACGGTGGTGTCTCGAGAATTGCTCCGCAGAAAAGTGTGGGAATTGGTGTGGCTGGTTGCTCCTAGCTGTTGAACGCGGCCCACCCAGGGGCCGCGACAGCCTCGAGGAGATCACCATGAACAGCTCGACCACCCGCAAGCTGACCCGCTTCCAGTACGCCGCGACGCTCGTCGGCGCACTGGCCATCGTCGCCCTCGCCCCGGCGACCGCCCACGCCCAGCCCGTCGGGTCCAATGGTGCCGACGGCGGATGCCACTACACCGACAAGGATGGCTACGACATCCCGATCGACGACGGCCAGGGTGTCATCGTCGACGGGAAGACCGTCACCTGCAGCGGCGGAGTCATCACTGTCAGCGCCGCGCCGAGTCGCAACGTCGGCCCCAAGAAGCCGGTCGTGAACCAAACGCTCCAGAAGCTCCCGGTGCTGAACCGGAGCGCGGCTGCCACGACAACCCCCTGAAGCCCGATCGCAGTCAGTCGGCCCGTCACCGAGAGAGGTGGCGGGCCGACTTCCATGATTGTGCAGTGTCAGGAATTGCTCACTAGCCTTGCTGTTTTGCCTTTCACGTTGACGACATGCGTTTGGTGGAGCTCTTGGAGGTGCTCGACGGTGGTGACGTATTCGGGTAACTCAACTTCGTGTACCCGTTGGCCATCGAGCGCTTCGAAGCCGAACTGCACTTTCGTCTCAGGCACGTCGTCCGGATGCGGGCCGGTCGCGATGATTTGACCGCTGTCGTCGGTCACAATGAGTCGTTTCATGTCATCTCCTCTAGCTCAGTTTGCCGAGTTGCATTCGGAATGCGGCCGCACCCGAGCCGTTGCTTTCCGCGCGCAGGTTTGTCCCGTAGAGGAGGCCGTCGCCGCCCACCTGACTGGACCATTCCATTGTGTTCTCGGTGGCAACGATGCGGCCCGCCACGGTGAAGACGGCTGACGGAAAGGGAAAGCCGACTGGGTAGTTCGCGTCTCCGCCCGACCAGGTAATTCGTGTCGATTGGCCAGGACTTAAGGTGAAGTTCGTTAACGGATTGTTGTTTGCGCCGATGATGTAGGACATCCATCCCCCTTGGGATTCGGGCCACGCCCTGACGGCTGGGCCGCGGTCACAGGTTGCTTTACGCGCGAACCGTATGCACGCGTAGTTGACTACTCGACTCGCCCGGCACCCATAAATCGGCCAGCAGGAGGGTGGCGGGCCGAACTGTTCGTCATGTCAGGCGGTGCCCGCGATTTAGTGCTGAGTCGCGTTTGAGGGTCTGTGTTTCGGGGCATCATCAACTCATGCGAAGTCTTCTACGCCGCTCGACCATCGCCGCCGTTGCAGCCGCTCCCATCGCTGCTGCCGTGTCGCTGTTCAGCGTTGGGATCGGCTCTGCAGAGCCACTTAACTGCGTGAACGGGCAATTCTGGGATCCGATCACCAACACCTGCCAGACGCCGCGTCCGGCGGACAACTGTGCACCCGGTGAGTACTGGAACGCGTTGTCCAATGTCTGCCGACCGCTGGGTCAGCTCTGACCTGCTCGTAGGAGCACTGGTCCGCCGCGTTGCACGAGGCGATGGCGTGCACGGTGTGTAGATGGTTGTGCACGAAGAATGTCAGGTTGTAGCCACAGTCGTCGCGGACTGCCTTGGGCCGACATGTTGATCAAAGATTGATCCGCAGAAATACTGTGGGAATTGGTGCGACTGGTCGCTCCTAGCTGATGAACGCAGCCCACCTAGGGCCGCGACAGTCCCCCAGGAAATCACGATGAACGGCTCGAACCGCAAGGAAAAAACCTGGAAGAAACTTCTCGGGATGGCCGCTGCAGCGGTCCTGACCCTCGTTTTGGGGGCCGAGACAGGGGGTGGCGTTGACCTCGCAGACTGGCCGGGGCGGGGAGGCGAGAAGGACCCTGCGGGCGGAGAGCCGAACCCGGAGAGCGAAATTCTGTGAACCCTAGGGGAGTAGTGCGGTCATAGAACGAAGTTCGGCCCCCGTCGCGAGGGTGGCCGAGCCGAAACTGGTTGGCATCTCAGGCCGGCGTCACCCAGGTGGTGATGTCGGCGTGCACGACTTCGGTGCCGGAGCGGTCGACGATGCTGACCGGCACGGTGATCTCGGTGCCTTCGCGGATTGCGTCGAAGTCCGGCGGATCGAGGCGGGCGGTGGCGCGCAGCGATGTGGTCGCCTTCGCGAGGTATTGCACGTTCATCGCCTTGGGGATCCAGCGGTGAGTGGTCGGCACGGTCGCCTCCATCAGCATGCCCATGGCAATCTCCGCCGCGTTGCAAGAGGCGATGGCGTGCACGGTGTGTAGGTGGTTGTGCACGAAGAACCACTTGGGCACGTCGACCTCGGCGATGCCCGGCTCCATGCGCCGGACATGTGGAAGTACCGAGGCGAAGTAGGGCACCCGTGCCATCGCCGCGACGGAGAACAACCGGCTACCCAGGGGGCGGTCGGACAATTGCTTCCAGGCGCGATACGTCGAGCTCTGCGTCGTCATGACCGCTAATCTTACTCTGGAGTAAGATCGGCGTGGCGCCCGAGGTTGGGTGCAACGATCCGTCGATACTGCGCTGACGGTCGCGATCCGGGTGCCGACCACAGCCCTAGGCGCAATGTCGACGGCACTGACCACGGCCGATCACCGTTGACCGGGGATTTGGAAGAGGCCCAGTTCTGAGGCATACTGTTCGGGTTGCCTTGCGCCGGGACGGTGCCCTTTTCGGGACTGCCTGGCCATGGCATACGACCAGCGCCCTAACGGGCGCATCCGGTCCCAACCTTCGAGCGCGACGGATTTTCGCCGCGAGCGAGCGTGCGCAAGGGCGACACACCCGAGCGCGGGGGTCGGAGCACATACGACAGGTAAACAGCGGCGGCATAGCCAGCGCGCAGCCGGAGGGGCAACCCGAAGGCGCGCGCACCGACTAGGCAGAGCGAACATGGCCCGAGCTACGGGCCCGTAAAGAGTGAGGTAGGACAAGCGTGGCGGGACAAAAGATCCGCATCAGGCTCAAGGCCTACGACCATGAGGCGATTGACGCCTCGGCGCGCAAGATCGTCGAGACAGTCACCCGAACGGGCGCCAGCGTGGTCGGTCCGGTGCCGCTGCCGACCGAGAAGAACATCTATTGCGTCATCCGGTCCCCGCACAAGTACAAGGACTCGCGGGAGCACTTCGAGATGCGCACCCACAAGCGACTCATCGACATCCTCGACCCGACGCCGAAGACCGTTGACGCACTCATGCGCATCGATCTGCCGGCGAGTGTCGACGTCAACATTCAGTAGGAGACCCAAGAAAAATGGCTAGAAAAGGCATTTTGGGCACCAAGCTGGGCATGACGCAGGTGTTCGACGAGAACAACAAAGTCGTCCCGGTGACGGTCGTCAAGGCCGGCCCCAACGTGGTGACCCGTATCCGTACCCCCGAGCTCGACGGCTACAGCGCCGTGCAGCTCGCTTACGGCGAGATCAGCCCGCGCAAGGTGACCAAGCCGGTCACCGGTCAGTTCGCCGCTGCAGGCGTGAACCCGCGCAGGCACATCGCCGAGCTTCGGCTCGACGACGAGGCCGCTGCCGCCGATTACGCGGTCGGCCAGGAGCTGACCGCCGAGATCTTCGCCAACGGCAGCTTCGTCGACGTGACGGGGACCTCGAAGGGCAAGGGCTTCGCAGGCACCATGAAGCGTCACGGCTTCAAGGGCCAGGGCGCCAGCCACGGCGCACAGGCCGTGCACCGTCGGCCCGGCTCGATCGGTGGCTGCTCCACCCCCGGCCGTGTCTTCAAGGGCACCCGGATGTCGGGCCGCATGGGTAGCGACCGGATCACCACGCAGAACCTGGTGGTGCACAAGGTCGATGCCGAGAACGGCGTGCTGTTGATCAAGGGCGCCATCCCCGGCCGCAACGGCGGACTCGTCATGGTCCGCAGCGCGATCAAACGAGGTGAGAAGTAATGGCTTCCTTGAAGATTGACGTTCATACCCCCGCAGGCAAGAAGGACGGCAGCGTCGAGCTGCCCGCCCACTTGTTCGACGTCGAGCCCAACATCGCGCTGATGCACCAGGTGGTCACCGCGCAGTTGGCGGCCAAGCGTCAGGGCACGCACTCCACCAAGACCCGCGGTGAGGTCTCCGGCGGCGGCAAGAAGCCGTACCGGCAGAAGGGCACCGGCCGGGCCCGTCAGGGCTCGACGCGTGCGCCGCAGTTCACCGGCGGTGGCGTCGTGCACGGTCCCCAGCCGCGTGACTACAGCCAGCGGACCCCGAAGAAGATGATCGCCGCTGCCCTGCGCGGCGCGCTGTCGGATCGGGCCCGCAACGAGCGGATCCACGCGGTGACCGAACTGATCGGTGGTCAGACGCCGTCGACCAAGAGCGTCAAGACGTTCCTGGCCACGCTGACCGAGCGCCGCAAGGTGCTGGTCGTCATCGGCCGCAGCGACGAGGTCAGCGCCAAGAGCGTGCGGAACCTGCCTGGCGTGCACGTCATCTCGCCGGATCAGCTCAACACCTACGACGTGCTCGACGCCGACGATCTGGTGTTCAGCGTCGAGGCGCTCGATGCCTACATCAGCGCAAACACGAAGAGCACTGAGGAGGTGTCGGCCTGATGGCTACCGTGACCGATCCCCGCGACATCATCTTGGCCCCCGTGATCTCTGAGAAGAGCTACGGGTTGATCGAGGACAACGTCTACACGTTCGTCGTTCACCCCAACTCGAACAAGACGCAGATCAAGATCGCGATCGAGAAGATCTTCTCCGTCAAGGTCGATTCCGTGAACACGCTCAACCGGCAGGGCAAGCGCAAGCGCACCCGCGCCGGATACGGCACGCGCAAGAGCACCAAGCGCGCCATCGTCACGTTGGCCGCGAATAGCAAGCCAATCGACCTGTTCGGAGCACCGGCCTAACCGCCGGCGGAAGCACAGAGGACAAGACAGACATGCCTTTACGCAAATACAAGCCGACGACTCCGGGTCGTCGCGGGTCGAGCGTCTCGGACTTCGCCGAGATCACTCGCTCCACGCCGGAGAAGTCGCTGGTCCGCCCGCTGCACGGCAAGGGTGGTCGTAACGCGCACGGCCGCATCACCACCCGCCACAAGGGTGGTGGCCACAAGCGCGCCTACCGCGTCGTCGACTTCCGTCGCCACGACAAGGACGGCGTCAACGCCAAGGTCGCGCAGATCGAGTACGACCCCAACCGCACCGCGAACATCGCGCTGCTGCACTACGTCGACGGTGAGAAGCGCTACATCATCGCGCCGCAAGGACTTTCGCAGGGCGACGTGATCGAGCAGGGGCCGAACGCCGACATCAAGCCGGGTAACAACCTGCCGCTGCGCAACATCCCCTCGGGCACGGTCATCCACGCGGTGGAACTGCGGCCCGGTGGCGGCGCCAAGATGGGCCGTTCGGCCGGTGTCAGCATCCAGCTGCTCGGCAAGGAGGGCACCTACGCGACGCTGCGCATGCCCAGTGGTGAGATCCGTCGCGTCGACGTGCGCTGCCGCGCCACCGTCGGCGAGGTCGGCAACGCCGAGCAGGGCAACATCAACTGGGGCAAGGCCGGCCGTATGCGGTGGAAGGGCAAGCGCCCCACCGTCCGCGGTGTCGTGATGAACCCGGTCGACCACCCGCACGGCGGTGGCGAGGGTAAGACCTCCGGTGGTCGTCACCCGGTGAGCCCGTGGGGCAAGCCCGAGGGCCGCACCCGCAAGAACAAGCCGAGCGACAAGCTCATCGTCCGACGCCGTCGCACCGGCAAGAACAAGCGCTAGGAGTACCCAGCGATGCCACGCAGCCTGAAGAAGGGCCCGTTCGTCGACGACCATCTGCTCAAGAAGGTCGACGTCCAGAACGAGAAGAACACCAAGCAGGTCATCAAGACCTGGTCGCGTCGGTCGACCATCATCCCCGACTTCATCGGACACACCTTCGCCGTCCACGACGGACGCAAGCATGTCCCGGTGTTCGTCTCGGAGTCCATGGTCGGTCACAAGTTGGGCGAGTTCGCCCCGACGCGGACCTTCAAGGGTCACATCAAGGACGACCGGAAGAGCAAGCGGCGATGACCACGACTGTTACCGAATATCCGTCTGCGACGGCGAAGGCACGCTTCGTGCACATCTCGGCGTCCAAGGCACGCCGGGTGATCGACCTGGTGCGCGGCAAGTCCGTGACCGAGGCGCTCGACATCCTGCGCTGGTCGCCTCAGGGCGCGAGCGAGACGGTCGCAAAGGTCATCGCCAGTGCAGCGGCCAACGCGCAGAACAACGATGGGCTCGACCCGTCGACTCTGGTCGTTGCTACCGTCTATGCCGATGAGGGCCCGACCGCAAAGCGCATCCGCCCGCGCGCCCAGGGGCGTGCGTACCGGATCCGCAAGCGCACCAGCCACATCACGGTGATCGTGGAGAGCCGGCCGATCAGAACAAGCGCCGGCAAGAGTGCCTCCGCATCCGCATCTCGCGCACGCCGTGCCGAGGGCAGCAAGGCCGCGAACAAGGCACCCGCCAAGAAGGCGCCTGCCAAGAAGGTGGCCGAGGCGAAGGTCGACACGACCACCGCTGAGACCTCTGATTCGAAGGGAGGCTCGGAGTAGTGGGCCAGAAGATCAACCCCCACGGCTTCCGCCTCGGCATCACGACCGACTGGAAGTCCCGGTGGTACGCCGACAAGCAGTACGCGGACTACGTCAAGGAAGACGTTGCGATCCGTCGTCTGCTGGCAACGGGTCTGGAGCGCGCCGGCATCGCCGACGTGGAGATCGAGCGCACCCGTGACCGGGTTCGCGTTGACATCCACACCGCGCGGCCCGGCATCGTCATCGGACGCCGCGGCACCGAGGCCGACCGCATCCGCGCCGACCTGGAGAAGCTGACCAACAAGCAGGTGCAGCTCAACATCCTCGAGGTGAAGAACCCCGAGTCGGTGGCTCAGTTGGTCGCCCAGGGTGTTGCCGAGCAGCTGTCGAACCGCGTTGCGTTCCGGCGGGCCATGCGCAAGGCGATCCAGTCGGCCATGCGTCAGCCCAACGTCAAGGGCATCCGGGTGCAGTGCTCGGGCCGCCTCGGCGGCGCCGAGATGAGCCGCTCGGAGTTCTACCGCGAAGGCCGCGTACCGCTTCACACGCTGCGCGCCGACATCGACTACGGCCTGTACGAGGCCAAGACGACGTTCGGCCGGATCGGCGTGAAGGTCTGGATCTACAAGGGCGACATCGTCGGTGGCAAGCGTGAGCTGACCGCCGCCGTTCCCGCAGGCGCCGAGCGCCCGCGTCGGGATCGTCCGTCGGGCACCCGCCCACGCCGCAGTGGTGCATCGGGTACCACGGCGACGAGCACCGAAGCAGGCCGCGCGGCCAGCGAGGAAGCGCCCGTCACTGAGGACGTCGCGACGTCCGCCGCCCCCGAAGTCGTCGTTGCTTCGGAGGCGACAGAGAGCACGGAGAGCTAGTCATGCTGATTCCCCGCAAGGTCAAGCACCGCAAGCAGCACCACCCGCGTCAGCGCGGGATTGCCAGCGGCGGCACGTCGGTGAGCTTTGGCGATTACGGCATCCAGGCGCTGGAGCACGCTTACATCACCAACCGGCAGATCGAGTCCGCTCGTATCGCCATCAACCGGCACATCAAGCGTGGCGGCAAGGTGTGGATCAACATCTTCCCTGACCGCCCGCTGACCAAGAAGCCCGCCGAAACCCGCATGGGTTCCGGTAAGGGCAGCCCGGAGTGGTGGATCGCCAACGTCAAGCCCGGCCGCGTGCTTTTCGAGATCAGCTACCCCGATGAAAAGATCGCGAAGGAAGCACTGACCCGCGCGATCCACAAGCTGCCGATCAAGGCACGCATCGTTAGCAGAGAGGAGCAGTTCTGATGGCAGTGGGAACTTCGCCTGGCGAACTGCGCGAGCTGACCGAGGAGGAGCTGACCACCCGTCTGCGTGAGTCGAAGGAAGAGCTGTTCAACCTTCGCTTCCAGATGGCCACCGGTCAGCTGGCCAACAACCGTCGGCTTCGCATCGTACGAGGAGAAATCGCACGCGTTTACACCGTGCTGCGCGAACGTGAATTGGGTCTGGCATCCGGACCCGTTGGTGAGGATTCGTAATGGCAGACAGCAGCACTGAGAAGAAGACCGCCGAGAAGGGCCCGGCGCACACGCCTCGGACCGAGAAGCCGCGCGGTCGTCGCAAGACGCGCATCGGCTACGTGGTGAGCGACAAGATGCAGAAGACCATCGTGGTCGAGCTCGAGGAGCGCACCAAGCACCCGCTCTACGGCAAGATCATTCGCACCACCACCAAGGTGAAGGCGCACGACGAGAACGGCACCGCCGGCGTTGGCGACCGTGTGTCGCTGATGGAGACCCGACCGCTGTCGGCGACCAAGCGGTGGCGCCTCGTCGAGGTCCTCGAGCGGGCCAAGTAACAAGACGTTCTTCGCTTGCACCACCAGTGAAAGCACCCGAAACGCAAAGGTTTCGGGTGCTTTTGCGTTGGGTGGGCAACAGATGGTGACCGACGAGCTGGTTGCGGTGTTCGACGCCGACGGTGAGGTCACCGGTGCGGCGCCGCGCTCATGCGTGTACGCCGAGGGACTCTGGCACGCGAGCGCCGGAGTGCTCGTCCGCTCAACTGACGGCAGCCGGATCTACGTCCATCGCCGGACCACGACCAAGGCAGTCTTCGCAGGCATGCACGATTGTCTGGCCGGCGGCGTCGTCGACCCGGGGGAGTCACCCGCGCAGACCGCCACCCGCGAACTCGCCGAGGAACTCGGCATCACCGGGGTACCGATGACGGCGCTGACTTCGGTGGCGTGGGACGGCCAATGGGCCGGAAAGCCCATGCGCTGTCATCTTTTCGCGTATCAGATCCACTACGACGGCCCGATCCGTCATCAGGCCGAGGAGATCGCCGACGGTTGGTGGTGGACCGATGCCGAACTCGTCGCGCACCTCGCGGACCCGGACTGGCCATTCGTGCCGGACACCCGGGTGCTGCTTCCGGCATTGATCCCAGCACTACGCGGGTAGGGCCTTAGGGCCCCGACTGGCCGATCCTGGCGGCGATGCCATCCAGCAATTGCGCAACACCGGAATGGAATTCGGCGAGCGGGTCATCATCGGATCCGTCGAAGACCCCGGCGTCGACGGCCGATGTCAATGCAGGGAAACGAGTCGGGTCGATCAGGCGGCGCAGTAGGTCGGAGTAGCCGGAGTTGTCGAACGTGCCCGTCTCGACCGATAGTGCTGCTGCGCCACGGACGAAGTGCAGTACCGCCATGACCGCGGCGAGCTTGTCCCGCTCGGACAGTGGGGTGCCGGTCAAGGTGGCGAGTCCCGCTTCGAGCCAGGCGACCTGTCCTGGGTCGGCGGGCGGGCCCGATGAGGCGGTTTGCAGAACCCACGGATGCTGGTGGTACACGTCCCACAGTCCGGAAGCCCAAGTCGAAAGGGCATCATGCCAATTCGCGCCGTCCGCCGGTGCGGGCGGCGGTGCCGGTGCTTCGGAGAGCATGAACACGACCAACTCGTCCTTGTTGGCGACATGGCGGTAGAGCGACATGGTTCCGCACCCCAGTCGCTCCGCGAGGCGGGCCATCGACAGGGCCGCGAGTCCTTCGGTGTCGGCGAGATCGATTGCCGCAGCGACGATCCGCTCTCTAGTCAACCCGCCCGTGCGGCGCGACGGACTCGGCCCCCGCCACAGCAATTCGAGCGCGCGCGGGACCGGCGTCTCGTCGGCTTCGTCGCTGGTCATGTGGGCCTAGCGTAGCCGATCGCCCGAGTTGTGCGTATGGCGTACGCTAATGCGTATGTCATACGCATATCGCTGGTCCGCGCTTCTGACAGTCGTGGTCGCTGCCTTCCTGGCCTTCTCGCTACCGCCGTATCTGACCGTCGACCCCGCTCAATCGCGGGTGCCGTCGACCTTCGGTCTGCACTATCCGTTGCTGATCGCGCACGTGGCACTGGCCACCGTCGCCATGGTGATGGCGTTGGTACAGATCGGGCCCGGTGTGCTGGATCGGTGGCCGCGCGTGCATCGGCGCGCGGGCAGGGTGTACGTCGCCGCGGCACTGCCTGCGGCGGCCAGTGGCATGGTGATCGGCGCTGCGACCCCGTTCGGTCCGATCCTCGCGGTAGGCAGCGTCGTGCTGGCGGTGTTGTGGTTCGGTTTCACCGTCAACGGGTATCTGGCCGCGCGCCGCCATCGCTTCGCCGACCATCGGCGCAACATGCTGTGCAGCGTGACGCTCGCGTTCTCCATCATTACCAATCGGATCTGGAACCCGATTCTCTACATCGGCCTGCAACCCATGCGGAACAGCGTGTTTGGTGGCGACGAAGAACGCTTCATCTGGTTGGTGGCCGGTCTGGGCGGTTGGCTCGGCTGGACGATTCCCCTGCTCGCGGTGCGGTGGTGGCTGCGGCGTCACCCAGTTGTGTCGCCCCCGTCAATTTCTCAACCCGCCGACACGCAGCGGGTGTAACCTCCGGGCGAATGACTGGGGCGAGCGATGCGACGGGAAAAAAATGGCTAGGGCGAGCGAAGCGACGGGAAAGAAAATGGGTCGATTCAACGGCAAGATCGAACTCGACATCCGCGACTCCGAGCCGGACTGGGGTCCCTACCAAGCTCCAGTCGCGCCGCCCGATGCACCCAACGTCCTGTATCTGGTCTGGGATGACACGGGCATCGCCACATGGGACTGCTTCGGTGGCCTTGTCGAGATGCCGGCGATGAGCCGCATCGCCGAGCGGGGGGTGCGGCTCTCGCAGTTCCACACCACCGCGTTGTGCTCGCCGACCCGGGCGTCGTTGCTCACCGGACGCAACGCCACCACCGTCGGGATGGCGACCATCGAGGAGTTCACCGACGGGTTCCCGAACTGCAACGGGCGGATCCCGTTCGACACCGCGTTGCTCTCCGAGGTGCTCGTCGAACGTGGCTACAACACCTACTGCGTGGGCAAGTGGCACCTGACGCCGCTCGAAGAGTCCAATCTGGCCTCCACCAAACGACATTGGCCACTGAGCCGCGGCTTCGAGCGGTTCTACGGCTTCATGGGCGGCGAGACCGATCAGTGGTATCCGGAGTTGGTGTACGACAACCATCCGGTGCCCGCGCCCGCCACGCCCGAGGAGGGCTACCACCTGTCGAAGGACCTGGCCGACAAGACCATCGAGTTCATCCGCGATGCGAAGGTGATCGCACCGGACAAGCCGTGGTTCAGCTACCTGTGCCCCGGCGCAGGCCACGCCCCGCATCACGTCTTCAAAGACTGGGCCGACAAGTACGCCGGCCGCTTCGACATGGGCTATGAGGCCTACCGGGAGATCGTGCTCGAGAACCAGAAGAAGCTCGGCATCGTCCCGCAGGACACCGAATTGTCGCCCGTCAACCCGTATCTCGACGTCAAGGGCCCCAACGGCGAGGCGTGGCCGTATCAGGACACGGTGCGGCCGTGGGACACGCTGAACGACGAAGAGAAGCGGTTGTTCAGCCGGATGGCAGAGGTCTTCGCCGGCTTCCTGTCCTACACGGATGCCCAGATCGGCCGCGTCCTCGACTATCTCGATGAGTCCGGGCAGTTGGACAACACCATCATCGTCGTGATCTCCGACAACGGTGCCAGCGGTGAGGGCGGCCCGAACGGATCGGTCAACGAGAACAAGTTCTTCAACGGCTACATCGACACCGTCGAAGAGAGCATGCGTTTCTACGACCACCTCGGCGGACCGGACACCTACAACCACTATCCGATCGGTTGGGCGATGGCGTTCAACACGCCATACAAGTTGTTCAAGCGCTACGCCTCGCACGAAGGCGGTATCGCCGACACGGCAATCATCTCCTGGCCCAACGGAATCGACGCACACGGCGAGGTCCGCGACAACTACGTCAACGTCTGCGACGTCACGCCGACCATCTACGAGCTACTAGGCATCACGCCGCCGAACGAAGTCAGCGGCATTGCGCAGAAGCCGCTCGACGGTGTGAGTTTCAAGGCTGCGCTTGATGATTCGGCTGCGGATACGGGCAAGAAGACCCAGTTCTACACCATGCTCGGCACGCGCGGCATCTGGCACGACGGCTGGTTCGCCAACACCGTGCACGCGGCGAGCCCCGCCGGATGGTCGCATTTCGGCGACGACCGCTGGGAGCTCTTCCACATCGAAGCCGACCGCAGCCAGTGCCACGACCTCGCTGCCGAGCAGCCCGACAAACTCGAGGAACTCAAGGCCCTGTGGTTCGCCGAAGCCGACAAGTACAACGGGCTTCCGCTGGGCGATCTGAACATCTTCGAAACCTTGGGCCGCTTCCGGCCCTACCTGTCGGTCAACCGCAAGAACTTCACCTACTACCCGGGCACCGCCGAGGTGGGCATCGGTGCGGCGGCCGAGATCCGCGGCCAGTCCTTCTCCGTCCTCGCCGAGGTGACCATCGACACCACCGGCGCGGAAGGCGTGCTGTTCAAGCAGGGCGCGGGGCACGGTGGCCACGTCCTGTACGTCCAGGACACCCACTTGCACTACGTCTACAACTTCATGGGCGAAGAGGAGCAGAAGCTCTCCGCCCCCGACCCGATTCCCCTCGGCAGCCATGTGTTCGGCGTCCGCTACGAGCGCACCGGCACCGTCGAGGGCAGCCACACACCCGTCGGAGACGTGTCGCTGTACGTCGACGGAGACACCGTCGCGACCATGTCGGGTGTGCGCGCGCACCCCGGCAGCTTCGGTCTCGCAGGCGGCGGCATCGCGGTAGGCCGCAACGGCGGTCAACCCGTGTCGGGTGCGTACAAGGCGCCTTACGAGTTCACCGGCGGCACGATCGCTAAGGTGGTGGTGGACATCTCGGGAACGCCCTATGTGGACGTGGAACGAGAACTTGCGCAGGCATTCTCTAAGGACTGATGAAACTCGGGCGATGGACAGGCGTCGCGCTCGTGTTCGTGACGGCGGGCGTGGCATCGGCTTGCGTCCGCACCCACGAGGGCGTTCCCGTCGCCGCATCATCGCTCGAGGCAAGCGCGAAACCGCTCCCCGGCGCCGCGTCGCCATCCTCCGCCAACGACCAGGCACCGCCCGGCGTGGTGCCGACGATCCAGGTGCCCGTGCCCATCGACGCCGTCACCTGCGCGGCACCCGCCAAGCCGGGGACCGTGATCACGGCCGCCGTCTCCGACCCGACGGCTCCCAAGATCACCGTCGCCCTGCCGCCCGGCTGGAACTCGTCGCCAGGGTCCGGCGACGTCGGCGCACGCATGGACGGCCCCGACGGCATGTCGGCCACCATCACGATTGCCCCGTCCGGGCTCGATCCCGCGGCCGCCTTCCGCGAGTACACCGACCGGGTGATGTCGCAGTCGCCGGTCAGCAGCGTCAGCATCCTGCCCGGTGAACTGTGCGACTACAGCGGTCAGAAGCTGATGGGCGCATGGTCGGACACCCCGCAGAACTCCATCCAGTTCGTCGACCGCATCGTGCACGTCTGGACCAACACGAAGAACTTCCTGGTGGCGGTTCACGTTCAGGCGCCCACCGGTGTCGGTCAACTCGATGCGGCGGGGAAGCTGCTCACCGAGGACTTCGAGGTCCGCCTACCTTGAGTCGATGCTGACGGAGTTGGTCGAACTGCCCGCCGGATCGTTCCGGATGGGCGCTACGAGCTTCTACCCGGAAGAGGCTCCCGTGCACACCGCGACCGTCGATGCGTTCGCGGTCGAACGGCACCCCGTGACCAACGCCCAGTACGCCGAGTTCGTCGCCGACACAGGGCACGTCACGGTCGCCGAGCAGCCGCTCGATCCGGCGTTGTACCCGGGGGTGGCGCCCGAGGACCTCCTGCCAGGCGCACTGGTGTTCCGGTCGACGGCAGGACCGGTCGACCTTCGGGACTGGCGGCAGTGGTGGGACTGGGCGCCGGGTGCCTGCTGGCGTCATCCGTTCGGCCAGGACGGCGGACCGGGAACATCGTGGACCGACCGGATGGACCATCCCGTCGTGCAGCTGGCCTACACCGACGCGGCGGCGTACGCGACCTGGGCCGGCCGGCGGCTGCCGACCGAGGCGGAGTGGGAGTACGCGGCAAGGGGTGGCGCGACGACGGCCTACGCCTGGGGCGACGAGGTTGCGCCGGACGGCCGGCTGATGGCCAACACCTGGCAGGGCCGGTTCCCGTACCGCAACGACGGGGCGCTGGGCTGGGTCGGCACCTCGCCGGTCGGTGCGTTCCCACCAAACGGGTTCGGCCTGCTCGACATGATCGGCAACGTGTGGGAGTGGACGACGACGCGGTTCGGCGCCCACCACCTGGGGGCAGCCAACGGATGCTGCCCGCCCTCCCAAGCGCCGGACCCGACCATCAACCAGACGCTCAAGGGTGGTTCGCACCTGTGCGCCCCGGAGTACTGCCATCGCTACCGGCCTGCGGCGCGGTCCTCGCAGTCACAGGACAGCGCGACCACCCACATCGGCTTCCGCTGCGTGGTCTCGATCTCCGCCTAATCGCGATCGCGCTCCCCGCGAGCGCGCGTGTCTGCGGCTCGGCACGCCGCTGCATGCCAGCAACGACGCACGCTCACGGCCGTCCCAGCGTGCATGTTCGTGGTCAATTGGTCGGCGTGTCGCCGGCAGACACGCGCGCTCGCGGGGGAAGGGGAGGCGATTTGGAGCATTCGCAGTGCTCACCTAGTATGTAGGGGTTGCCTTGGGCAGACCTCGGCTGGCTTGCGTCAGCCCTGCGTGCTCTTGGGTGACGAAGACCGCGTACGTCGAGCGATTCAGTGCTGCTCAGCGTGCGTAAAACGTGTTTTAAATCGAGGAGATCGAGTGATTCAGCAGGAATCGCGGGTGAAGATCGCCGATAACACGGGCGCCAAGGAGATCTTGTGCATCCGCGTTCTAGGTGGCTCGGGTCGGCGTTACGCCGGCATCGGCGATGTCATCGTGGCGACCGTCAAGGACGCCATCCCCGGTGGCAACGTCAAGAAGGGCGACGTAGTCAAGGCCGTCATCGTGCGCACCGTCAAGGAGCGCCGCCGCGCCGACGGGAGCTACATCAAGTTCGACGAGAACGCCGCCGTCATCATCAAGCCCGACAACGACCCGCGCGGTACCCGCATCTTCGG
The DNA here is from genome assembly GCF_014202335.1 of Mycobacterium sp. AZCC_0083. Lineage (GTDB taxonomy): Bacteria > Actinomycetota > Actinomycetes > Mycobacteriales > Mycobacteriaceae > Mycobacterium. The sequence goes on from NZ_JACHGP010000008.1 coordinate 313,868, forward strand.
GCCGGTCGGCCGTGAACTGCGCGAGAAGCGCTTCATGAAGATCGTTTCGCTGGCCCCGGAGGTGCTGTAAATGAAGGTGCACAAGGGTGACACCGTGCTGGTCATCTCCGGCAAGGACAAGGGCGCCAAGGGCAAGGTCCTGGCGGCCTACCCGACGCGCAACAAGGTGCTCGTCGAGGGCGTCAACCGGATCAAGAAGCACACCGCGATCTCGCGCAACGAGCGTGGCGCGCAGTCCGGCGGCATCGTGACGCAGGAAGCTGCGATCCACGTCAGCAACGTGCTGGTCGTCGACTCCGACGGCAACCCGACGAAAATCGGCTACCGCGTAGACGAGGAGAGCGGCAAGAAGGTCCGCGTCTCCAAGCGCAACGGCAAGGACATTTAGGCATGACCACCGCAGAAAGCACCGAGAAGACACGTCCGGCGGAGTCGGACCAACGACCGCTGCCTCGCCTGAAGCAGCGCTACCGCGAAGAGATCAAGGACGCGCTGAACACCGAGTTCGGCTACGCCAACGTCATGCAGATCCCCGGCGTGGTCAAGGTCGTCGTGAACATGGGCGTCGGCGACGCCGCGCGCGACGCCAAGCTGATCAACGGTGCGGTCAACGACCTGTCGCTGATCACGGGCCAGAAGCCCGAGATCCGCAAGGCCCGCAAGTCGATCGCGCAATTCAAGCTCCGTGAGGGCATGCCGATCGGCGCCCGCGTGACGCTGCGTGGCGACCGCATGTGGGAGTTCCTGGACCGCCTGGTGTCGATCGGACTCCCGCGTATCCGCGACTTCCGAGGCTTGTCGCCCAAGCAGTTCGACGGCAACGGCAACTACACCTTCGGACTGGCCGAGCAGTCGGTGTTCCACGAGATCGACGTGGACAGCATCGACCGGCCCCGTGGCATGGACATCACCGTCGTCACCTCGGCGACGACCGACGACGAAGGTCGCGCGCTGCTGCGTGCGCTGGGCTTTCCGTTCAAGGAGAACTGAGCAGATGGCAAAGAAGGCTCTGGTCAACAAGGCCAACAAGAAGCCCAAGTTCAAGGTGCGCGGCTACACGCGTTGCAACAGGTGCGGCCGTCCCCATGCCGTCTACCGCAAGTTCGGCCTGTGCCGAATCTGCTTGCGGGAGATGGCGCATGCCGGCGAACTGCCCGGTGTGCAAAAAGCCAGCTGGTAACGGCCCACAACTACTAACTAACAGTTGCGGTAGGCCCTCCCCAAAGAATTGGGCAGTGGGAACCGCCGCGAGGAAGGTGAACTGGCTGTCATGACCATGACGGACCCGATCGCAGACTTCTTGACACGTCTGCGCAACGCCAATTCGGCGTACCACGACGAAGTGACCCTGCCGCACTCGAAGATCAAGGCGAACATCGCCACGATCCTCAAGGCAGAGGGCTACATCACCGACTTCCACACCGAGGATGCTCGGGTTGGCAAGTCGTTGGTGGTGCAACTGAAGTACGGCCCAAGCCGTGAACGCAGCATCGCGGGACTGCGCCGGGTGAGCAAGCCCGGTCTCCGCGTGTACGCGAAATCAACCAACCTGCCGCGGGTACTCGGTGGCCTCGGCGTGGCGATCATCTCCACGTCCTCAGGCCTGCTCACCGACCGCCAGGCAGCGCGAAGCGGCGTGGGCGGCGAAGTCCTCGCCTACGTGTGGTGAGGGAGTAGACATGTCGCGCATTGGAAAGCAGCCGGTCCTGGTTCCGTCCGGGGTCGACGTCACGATCGACGGACAGAACGTGTCCGTCAAGGGCCCGAAGGGCACCCTGGCGCTCGCCGTCAAGGAACCGATCTCGGTGGAACGCAACGACGAAGGCGCCATCGTGGTGGCCCGTCCGAACGACGAGCGGCTCAACCGCTCGCTGCACGGACTGTCCCGCACGCTGGTGGCCAACCTGATCACGGGCGTCACCGAGGGCTACACCACCAAGATGGAGATCTTCGGCGTCGGCTACCGCGTGCAGCTCAAGGGCAACACCCTGGAGTTCGCGCTCGGCTACAGCCACCCGGTGATCATCGACGCCCCCGAGGGCATCACCTTCGCGGTCGAGACGCCCACCAAGTTCTCGGTCACCGGGATCGACAAGCAGAAGGTCGGCCAGATTTCGGCGAACATCCGCCGCCTGCGCCGCCCCGACCCGTACAAGGGCAAGGGCGTGCGGTACGAGGGTGAGCAGATCCGCCGCAAGGTCGGAAAGACAGGTAAGTAAGCCATGGCTACCACCCAGACAGATCAAGCCGCCAAGCGGAAGCCGGTCGGGCAGAACATCTCCGAGACCCGGCGAGTGGCCCGCATTCGTCGGCACGCGCGTCTTCGCAAGAAGGTCGCGGGTACTGCGGAGGCCCCACGCCTCGTGGTCAACCGCTCGTCGCGGCACATCCACGTGCAGCTGGTGAACGACCAGGAGGGCGTCACGCTCGCCGCTGCGTCGTCCATCGAGGCTGACGTCCGCGCCGTCGAGGGCGACAAGAAGGCCCACAGCGTCCGCGTCGGGCAGCTCATCGCGGAGCGCGCCAAGGCCGCAGGAATCGACACCGTGGTGTTCGATCGCGGCGGGTACACCTACGGGGGCCGCATCGCCGCGCTGGCAGACGCCGCGCGAGAAGGTGGGCTCAAGTTCTGATGACTATTTCCAACGGAAGGACTGCATGATGGCCGAGCAGGCAACTGGTGCCGGCGGCGGTCCGGCTACGTCCGACAACCGGGGCGGCGGCCGTGACGGCCGCGATGGCCGCGGCCGTCGCGATGACCGCGGTGGCCGTGGCGGCCGCGATGGTGGCGGCGAGAAGAGCAACTACATCGAGCGCGTAGTCGCGATCAACCGCGTCTCCAAGGTGGTCAAGGGTGGTCGGCGCTTCAGCTTCACCGCCCTGGTCATCGTCGGAGACGGCAACGGCATGGTCGGCGTCGGCTACGGCAAGGCCAAGGAAGTTCCTGCCGCGATCGCCAAGGGCGTCGAAGAGGCCCGCAAGGGATTCTTCCGCGTTCCGCTGATCGGCAGCACGATCGTGCACCCAGTGCAGGGTGAGGCCGCCGCAGGCGTCGTCATGCTGCGCCCCGCCAGCCCCGGTACCGGCGTCATCGCCGGCGGTGCGGCGCGTGCGGTGCTGGAATGCGCCGGAGTGCACGACATCCTGGCCAAGTCGCTGGGCAGCGACAACGCGATCAACGTGGTTCACGCCACCGTTGCCGCGCTGAAGATGCTGCAGCGTCCCGAAGAGGTGGCAGCCCGTCGCGGTCTGCCCATCGAAGACGTCGCGCCCGCAGGCATGCTGAGGGCCCGACGTGAGAGCGAGGCGCTGGCCGCCACGGCCGCGCGTGAGGGATCGGCTTAACGATGTCTGACTTGAAGATCACCCAGGTGCGCAGCACCGTGGGTGCACGTTGGAAGCAGCGCGAGAGCCTGCGGACCCTCGGCCTGCGGAAGATCCGTCAGTCCGTGGTCCGCGAGGACAACGCGCAGACCCGCGGCCTCATCGCCGTGGTCAACCACCTCGTCACGGTCGAAGGAGTCGAGTCGAAATGACGATCAAACTGCACGACCTGCGCCCCGCGCCCGGGTCGAAGACCGCCCGCACCCGCGTTGGCCGCGGTGAGGGCTCCAAGGGTAAGACCGCAGGCCGCGGCACCAAGGGCACCAAGGCCCGCAAGAACGTCCCATCGACGTTCGAGGGCGGCCAGATGCCGATCCACATGCGGCTGCCGAAGCTCAAGGGCTTCCGCAACCGGTTCCGCACCGAGTACGAGGTGGTCAACGTGGCCGACCTCAGCCGGCTGTTCCCCAAGGGCGGCCAAGTCGGTATCGAGGAACTGGTGGCAGCCGGTGCGGTTCGGAAGAACACCCTGGTGAAGGTGCTCGGCGACGGCAAGCTCACCGTCAAGGTCGACGTCACCGCCCACAAGTTCAGCGGCAGCGCTCGCGAGAAGATCACCGCCGCAGGCGGATCGGCTACCGAGCTCTAGATCCCGCACGAGGCGAAAAGCCCCGACACACCTCGCACCAGAGGCGTGTCGGGGCTTTCTCGATGGTTATGCCCCGTAGTTGAAGCAGCCGATACCGGGCACGCAACCGCCGCCGCCCTGCGGGCCGCCGTGGCCGCACGCGCCGTCGGCCGTACAGCCGCCGCCGCCCTGGGGACCGCCGCTGCCGCACGTGCCATCGGCCGTACAGCCCTGGCCGCCGCCGGCGTCACCACTACCGCAGACTCCGTTGGCGCAACCATCGCCGCCCGGGCTTGCGGGGGCGAATTGCGTGATCGAATTACCTGCCGCCCACGCGAAGTTCTCCGCGGCGGCCACCGGTGCCGAGGCGATTCCGGCCGCGGCGACACCCGCAAAGAGCAGCGGGGCGATGAATCTTAGTTTGGCTATCATGCTCTTGTTTTTACCACCAAGATCAGACTGTTAAACCACCTAATTTCTGGCAAAATTGCCGACCTAGCTGAGCTGCGGAATCACGTCCGCAGCAAGCCGTTCCATCTGCTCGCGGTCGTCGCTGACGTTCACCCCGACCGGGTTGAGCAGGATCATCTGGGCACCGGCGTCGATCACTGCGCGCAGTCCGGCCACCACGTCGTCGGGGGTGCCCGACACGGGAACGTCCTCGACGCCCGGCATCTCGCCGTAGATGCGGTGCAGTCCGGCGACGACCCGCTCCCGTGCCCGCGCCGCATCGTCGTCGACCGTCAGGTACACCCGCTTCCCGATGGGGAAGTGCGCAGGGTCCCTGCCCTGCTTCGCGAGCTCGCTGCGCACCACCTTGACGGCCTCGACGAAGTTCGCCGTCGTCGACGAGCCCGCACCGAGGAACGCGTCACCATGCCGAACGGCCCTGGCGATCGCCGCGGGTGCGTTGGCTCCGAACCAGATCGGCGGATGGGGACGCTGCACCGGTTTGGGTGCGATCGGCAGGCCGTCGACGTCGCGGAAGCGACCGTGGAACGTCACCGTCGGCTCGTCGGACCAGGCGGCCTTCATCAACTCGAGACCCTCGGTGAAGCTGCCGATGAACGTGTCGGGATCGACCCCGAACGCGGCGAACTGACGGAAACCGCCACCAGGGGCCGCGCCGAAGTCGAGCCTGCCGTGACTGAGCCGGTCGACGGCGGTGGCGACGGATGCCAACTGCAGCGGGTCATGCAGCGACGTCACCATCACCGCCACTCCGAGCCGCAATCGGGTGGTGCAGGCGGCGGCGTAGGCCAGCAGTTCCATCGGCGCGATCAGCGGCGCGGCGCCGATCGTCTGCTCGAGTGTCCAGCCGCCTTCGAAGCCGAGTTCCTCGGCCCTGGTCAGGTAGTCCTTGAATCCGGCTGCGTCGAAGCCGTCCGCGTCGCGCTGGGGGAGGGAGATCGAGAATCGCACCCCGTCCACGCTACGGGCGAAACCGAGGTGATGCCGTGATCGGTAGGCTCGCGGGATGTTTAGTCTCCTGTCAGGAATTCCAGGTACCGACGAGTTCCGTGCGATCGCGCGCAAGGTCGACACCGCACGGCACCAGGGCGTTCCCGATGGCTGCGTGCTCGAACTCGATCTGCAATCGGTGCCCAACGAGACGGGTGGATTCGATCCGCTGGCCGTGATCGCGGGCGGTGGCCGCCCGCTGCTGCTGCGCGACGCGGTGACCGCCATTCACCGCGCCGCGGAGGACGACCGGGTGGCCGGCTTGATCGCCAGGGTGCAGATCCCGGCGACTTCGGCGGGGCCGGTGCAGGAGCTGCGCGAGGCCATCGCGGCGTTCAGCGACGCCAAACCCTCACTGGCGTGGGCGGAGACGTACCCCGGCACACTGTCCTACTATCTGGCATCGGCGTTTCGCGAGGTGTGGATGCAGCCGTCGGGCACCGTCGCATTGGTGGGTTTCGCCACCAATGCGATGTTCCTGCGCGACGCGCTCGACAAGGCAGGGGTTCAGGCGCAGTTCATCGCCCGCGGCGAATACAAGTCCGCCGCAAACCTATTCACGCAGGACGGCTACACAGATGCCCACCGGGAAGCCGACAGCCGGCTGATCGAGAGCCTGCACGCCCAGGTGTTGGCTGCCGTTGCCGAGTCGCGGCACATCGAGCCCGCCGAGGTCGACGCGCTGGCCGACAAGGCTCCGCTGCTGCGCGACGCCGCGGTGGAGGGCCGGCTGGTCGACCGGATCGGGTACCGCGACGAGGCCTACGACCGGATCGGCGAACTCGTTGGCGCACCATCGGATTCGGGTGACGCGGACGGTCCCGATGGCCCGCCGCGGCTCTACCTCTCGCGCTATCCCCGCGCCAACCTGTCGGTGCCGACGCCGCCGCTGCCGGGTCGCAAGGGCAAGCCCACCATCGCCGTCGTGACGTTGGCGGGGCCAATCGTCAGCGGAAGGGGCGGACGTCAAATCTCGCCTCTTGGCACGTCCAGCGCAGGCGGGGACACCATCGCCGCGGCGCTGCGCGAGGCCGGTGCCGACGACGCGGTGTCTGCAGTCGTGTTGCGCGTCGACAGCCCTGGCGGATCGGTCACCGCATCGGAAACCGTTTGGCGAGAAGTGAATCGGTTGCGTGAGGCGGGCAAGCCCGTCGTCGCATCGATGGGCGCGGTCGCGGCGTCGGGTGGCTACTACGTGTCGATGTCCGCCGACGCCATCGTGGCCAATCCAGGCACCATCACCGGATCGATCGGCGTGGTGACCGGCAAGCTGGTGGCCCGCGATCTGAAGGACCGACTTGGCATCGGGTCGGATTCGGTGCGCACCAACCCGAACGCTGACGCGTGGTCGCTGAACAAGCCGTTCACCGATGAACAGCACGCCCACGTCGAGGCGGAGGCTGACCTGTTCTACACCGACTTCGTGCAACGCGTCGCGCAGGGACGGGGGATGACCGTCGAGGCGGTCGAGGCCGTCGCCCGCGGCCGGGTGTGGACCGGTGCGGATGCCCTTGAACGGGGGTTGGTCGACGAACTGGGCGGGCTGCGCACCGCGATCGACCGCGCCAAGTTGCTCGCAGGGTTCGACGCCGACACCGACGTCAAGCTGGTCAGTCTTCCCGGATCGTCGTGGGTGGACATGCTGCGTCCCAAGCCGTCGTCGCAACCCGCCGCGGCATCCCTGCCGGAAGCGGTCGCCGCTCTGGTGGGCCGATCGGTCGCAGGCGTCCTCGTCCAAGCAGAGCGATCGCTGTCAGGGGCCAACGCGCTGTGGTTGGGGGACTACCGGTTCTGACCTTCTGCTATCCGCGCAGCGTCGCGCTGAGGTAGCTCAGGTTGGCGAAGATGGCGCTCATCTCGTCGTCGGGCATCTCGAAGCCGTTGGACAGGTGGGCCTCGCGCATCGGCAACGTGGACACGTCCCAGCCAGCCGCGGTCAAGTGCTCGACGACGTCGCTGCGGTCGCCCTCGTAGATCAGGTCGGTCATCTCGATGTCGGACCCGAACTGCTTCATCCGTTCCGACATGCGCTGGGCGCGCTCGTCGGAGAAGCCGCTCATGTCGGGGATGTGTTCCGTGGCCAGCATGCTGCCCGGCGCCGACAGCGCGGTGATGTTGTCGAACAGCTTGTCCTGGGCCTCGGGCGGGAGGTAGATCAGCAGTCCCTCCGCGCTCCACGCAGTCGGTTGCTTCGGGTCGAAGCCGTTGTCCACCAACGCCTTCGGCCAGTCCTCGCGCAGGTCGATGGCGACAGTCCTTCGGGTCGCCGTCGGCTTGGCGCCGATACCCGCCAGCGTCGACGCCTTGAACTCGATGACCTCGGGCTGGTCCACTTCGTAGACCACGGTCCCGTCCGGCCAGGCCAGCCGGTAGGCACGCGCGTCCAGGCCTGCCGCCAGGATCACTGCCTGCCGGACTCCCGTTGCGGCCGCGTCGAGGAACATGTTGTCGAAGAAGCGGGTACGCACCGCCATGCCCTCGGCGGCGCGCCGCACCGTGAACGCCGGGTCGATGTCGGCGAACGCGACGTCGCCGTCGAGCACGCGGGTGAAGAAGTCGACGCCGACCGCCCGCACCAGAGGCTCCGCATACGGATCGTCGATCAGCTTCTCGCGGTGGGCCGTCGCGCGTTGCGCGGCAACCATCGTCGCGGTCGCGCCAACGCTGGAGGCCAGGTCCCAGCTGTCGCCATCGGTTCTTGCCATGATCGTCCCCTAGTTCAATGTCGCCGAGAGATAGCCGTAGTTGCCGCCGAACGCCCTCATGTCGTTGTCGGGCGGTTCGAATCCGTTCGCGGCGTGCGCTTCATTGGCACCAAGTATGCCCACCTGCCAACCATGGGTCTTCAGGTAGTCGGCGGCGTCGTTGCGCTCTCCGGTGTAGATCAACTCGGCCAGGTTGACCGTCGAGCCGAGGCGCTTGGAGCGCTCCGTAAGCTGCTCTGCCCAGTCCGATGGCAATCCGCGCATGTCCATGTACTCCGACGCGACCCGGCTGCCAGGGGCCGACAGATCGGTGATGTTGTCGAAGAGTCGGTCCTGCGCCTCCGGCGGCAGATACGCCAAGAGTCCTTCGGCGCTCCACACGGTCGGCACGCTGGTGATGAAACCCGCTTGTAGCAGCGCCGCCGGCCAGTCGTCGCGCAGATCGATCGCGATCGTCCGACGCTGAGCGGTCGGATGGGCACCGAGGCCGGCCAGCGTGCGCGTCTTGAACTCGATGACGTCGGGCTGGTCGATCTCGTACACCACCGTGCCCGCAGGCCACGCCAGTCGGTAGGCCCGCGTGTCGAGCCCCGAGGCCAGGATCACGGCCTGCCGCACGCCGGAATCGGTTGCTTGACCCGATGTCGTCGCCGGGGCGACTCCGGTGGTGAAGAAGTCGTCGAAGAAGCGGGTGCGCACGGTCATCTGCTCGCGCATCGCCGCACGGCTCACTAGCGGATCGGTGGTCTCGGCGGTCGCCGTGGTCTCGCCGTCGACGAGTTTGACGAAGGTGTCGATGCCCACCGCGCGTACCAATGGATCGGCCCATGGGTCATCGAGAAGGGCGTCGGGGCCCTGGGACGCGATCGCGCGGAAGGCGGCGACTGCCGTCGCCGTCGCTCCGACGCTGGAGGCCAGGTCCCAGGTGTCGCCGTCGGTTCGTGCCATGGTGGTGCTCCTCTTGCTTTCGGGTGGCTCAGATTCGGGTGGCGACGATGGACAGCGACGTGCGCATCGCCGCGGTGCCTTCGGTATCGGGGAACTCGCGGCCGTAGCCGGCCCACACTTCGGGCCTGGTGCGGGCGGACACCTGCCAACCACTAGCGGTCAGGTAGTCGACCACCGGTTTGCGGTCGCCCGGATAGAACAAGTCCGTCAGTTTGACGTCGAAGCCATGGTCGATCCAGGCCTCGGTCACGGCGTTGGCACGTTCACCGATGCTGGCCCCGGCGTCGGGGTGGTACTCGGTGGACAGTTGACTTCCCGGGGCTGACAGCGCGGTGATGTCGTCGAAGAGCCGGTCCTGCGCTTCGGGCGGCAGGTATGCCAGCAGCCCCTCGGCGCTCCACGCCGTCGGCTGGGTGGCGTCGAATCCGGCGCGGCGAAGCGCTTCCGGCCAGTCGTCGCGCAGGTCGACGGCGACGGCGCGGCGGTCGGCGGTAGGGGTGGCGCCGATGTCGGCCATCGCCGTGGTCTTCGCCTCGATCACCTTGGGCTGGTCGATCTCATAGACCACGGTGCCGTCCGGCCATGCCAGCCGGTACGCGCGCGCATCGAGACCGGAGGCCAGGATCACCGCCTGCCGCACGCCGCTCTCGGTCGCGTCGATGAAGAAGTCGTCGAAGAAGCGGGTGCGGACCGCCATCATTCCGGTCATCAGGTGGGCTGCGCCGCCGTCGTCGACGTCTGAGGTGGAGATGACTCCGTCGACGAGCTTGATGAAGAAGTCGATGCCGACGGCACGGACCAGGGGTTCGGCGTAGGGATCCTGGATCAGCGGGTCGGCTTCCTTGGATGCCAGGGCCCTTCCGGCGGCCACCATCGTCGCCGTCGCTCCCACACTGGACGCCAGATCCCACGAGTCGTTGCTGGTGCGCGCCATCGATCTCCCGAAGAACCTCGAACCGATATTAATTAGCCTGTGTAACGAGCTCACCCGACTGTACGCTTCGAACCTGAAGGACCGGTTGGACCGCGGTCACCCTGATCGGATGCGGGTCCACCCGGGGGTGACTGATACTCTCGTAGACTGTTTGACGCGCGACATTGCTGGCTGCGGGCATGCCCGTGAGCTGGCGGACCAACCGCGCATGACTTGACCAAAACGCTGGTAGGACCAGCCCCATTGGCACGCCGCGACAAGTGCTCGGCTGCGCAGGAGGAAGAGTGCTCTCGGCTTTCATTTCGTCGCTGCGGACGGCCGATCTCAGACGCAAGATCCTCTTCACGCTCGGGGTCGTGATCCTGTACCGCGCAGGCGCCACGTTGCCGTCCCCAGGCGTCAACTACCCGAACGTGCAGAAGTGCATCGAGCAGGTCCAGGGCGGTGACTCGGCGCAGATCTACTCGCTGATCAACCTGTTCTCTGGTGGCGCACTACTACAGCTGTCGGTGTTCGCCGTTGGCGTAATGCCCTACATCACCGCGAGCATCATCGTTCAGCTGCTGACGGTGGTGATTCCGCGCTTCGAACAGCTGCGCAAGGAAGGTCAGTCCGGCCAGGCCAAGATGACGCAGTACACGCGTTATCTGGCGATCGCGCTCGCGCTGCTGCAGGGCACCTCGATCGTCGCGCTGGCCGCCAATGGCGGGCTGCTGCAGGGCTGTTCGCTGCAGATCATCCAGGACTCGGGCATCTTCACCCTCGTCGTCATCGTGCTGGTGCTCACCGCGGGCGCGGGCCTGGTGATGTGGATGGGCGAGCTGGTCACCGAGCGTGGCATCGGCAACGGCATGTCGCTGATGATCTTCGCGGGCATCGCCGCTCGGATCCCGTCCGAGGGCAAGACCATCCTCGACAGCCGCGGCGGTGTCGTCTTCGCAGCGGTCTGCGTCGCGGCCCTGATCATCATCGTCGGTGTCGTGTTCGTCGAGCAGGGCCAACGCCGCATCCCCGTGCAGTACGCCAAGCGCATGGTCGGGCGGCGCATGTACGGCGGTACGTCGACCTACCTACCGCTGAAGGTGAACCAGGCAGGCGTCATCCCGGTCATCTTCGCGTCGTCGCTGATCTACATCCCGCACCTGATCACTCAGCTGATCCAGAGCGGCAGCTCCAATCCGGGCAACGGCTGGTGGGCGAAGTTCGTCGCGGACTATCTGACCAACCCGGCCAGCCCCGCCTACATCGCGCTCTACTTCGGCTTGATCGTCTTCTTCACCTACTTCTATGTGTCGATCACCTTCAACCCCGACGAGCGCGCCGACGAGATGCGCAAGTTCGGTGGCTTCATCCCTGGCATCCGGCCAGGCAAGCCCACCGCCGACTACTTGCGGTACGTGCTGAGCCGCATCACGCTTCCTGGCTCGATCTACCTCGGCGTGATCGCCGTGCTGCCTAACCTGTTCCTCGAGATCGGTAACTCCGGCGCCGTGCAGAACCTGCCGTTCGGTGGCACCGCGGTCCTGATCATGGTCGGTGTCGGCCTAGACACCGTGAAGCAAATCGAGAGCCAGCTGATGCAGCGCAACTACGAAGGGTTCCTCAAGTGAGAATTGTTTTGCTGGGGCCGCCTGGGGCGGGCAAGGGTACGCAGGCGCAGAAGCTGGCCGAGAAGCTCGGGATCCCGCACATCTCCACCGGGGACCTGTTCCGCGACAACATCAGCAAGGCGACCGAGCTGGGCCTCGAGGCCAAGAAGTACCTCGACTCCGGTGATCTGGTGCCCGCCACGTTGACCAACAGGCTGGTCGACGACCGCCTGAACGACGCCGACGCCGCGGACGGCTTCATCCTCGACGGTTTCCCCCGCTCGGTGGAGCAGGCCGAGGCTCTGAAGGACATGCTCGCCGCGCGCGACACCAAGCTGGACGCGGTGCTGGAGTTCCGGGTCTCCGAGCAGGAGCTGCTCGACCGACTCAAGAGCCGGGGTCGCGCCGACGACACCGAGGACGTCATCCTCAACCGCATGAAGGTCTACCGCGACGAAACCGCTCCGCTGCTGGACTACTACCAGGCCGAGCTCAAGACCGTCGACGCCATTGGCTCGGTGGACGAGGTATTCGCGCGGGCGCTGCAGGTCCTCGGTCGGTGAACCGACGATCAGGCAGAGGTCGATAGTCGATGATCGGCCTGCCTGGCCTTCGTGGCCGCAAGGTCGTCCCCCAACGAAGCGCTGACGAGCTCGATGCCATGGCCGCTGCGGGCGCCCTGGTCGCGAAGGCGCTGAGGGCCGTCCAGCAGGCAGCCACACCGGGTGTCTCCACGCTCGACCTCGACACCATCGCCGAATCCGTCATCCGCGAGGGCGGCGGCATACCGTCGTTCCTCGGTTACCACGGCTTCCCTGCGAGCATCTGTTCGTCGGTCAACGACCGCGTTGTGCACGGCATCCCGGCGGCCACCGAAGTCCTGGTCGCCGGCGATCTGGTGTCCATCGACTGCGGCGCGATCCTCGACGGCTGGCACGGCGACTCGGCGGTGACGTTCGGCGTCGGTGCGCTGATCCCCGTCGACGAGGCATTGTCTGCGGCCACCCGGGAGTCGATGGAAGCCGGCATCGCCGCCATGGTGCCCGGCAACCGGCTGACCGACGTCTCCCACGCCATCGAGACCGGAACTCGCGCCGCCGAGAGGCGCTACGACCGCGCATTCGGCATCGTCGCAGGTTACGGCGGGCACGGCATCGGTAGGCACATGCACATGGACCCGTTTCTGCCCAATGAGGGGGCACCCGGCCGTGGGCCCCACCTGGCGCACGGATCCGTCCTGGCCATCGAGCCGATGCTGACGCTCGGCACCACCAAGACCAACGTGCTCGACGACGAATGGACGGTCGTCACCACCGATGGGTCTCGGGCGGCGCACTGGGAGCACACGGTCGCCGCGACCGATGACGGTCCGCGGATCCTGACGCTCTGAGCTCTTGCCGTTGAGATGGCACCCCTGGCGTAGAAGCGCGAGTAGTCGCCGCCGCCAGCACCATCTCAACGAGGCGTTTTCGCATCTAGGGCCGATTGCCGCCGCGTCACTGGTCGGAGACGCACTTGGCCGTCTACCGTGGGTTGACTGAACTTCGTGACCGTCCACAGCGTGTTAACTGTCGGAGGTTGGGAATGGATGATCCGGAGGCCGCCATGATGCGGGTTCTCTACGACGAGCATGCGGGCGCGCTGTGGCGTTACGTGCTGCGGTTGACCGGCGATGCCGCACGCGCCGAAGATGTCGTGCAGGAAACCCTGCTGCGGGCTTGGCGCCACCCGGAGGTCACCTACGACGCAGACAGGTCGGCGCGGGCGTGGCTGTTCACCGTCGCGCGCAACCTGATCATCGACGAGCGCCGCAGCGCGCGGTTTCGCAACGAGACTCAGACCGGCGACGTGGAAGCGGCGGCGGACCGAGCAGGGCCCGACGAGGTGGACACAGCCCTTGACCGATTACTTCTTGGCACCGCGATGAGTCAACTGTCGGATGATCACTGTGCAGTGATCCTGCGTGCGTACTACCAAGGCTGGAGTGTGGCGCAGATCGCCGCTGATCTACAGATCGCCGAGGGCACGGTGAAGTCGCGGCTGCACTACGCGGTCCGAGCCCTTCGTCTCAACTTGCAGGAAATGGGGGTGACACGGTGACACAGTCTGGTGAATTCCGAGGATTGGAAGCGGTGGACGGCCACCGCTACGCGACGTGGGATGCGGCCTACGTACTGGGTTCGCTTTCGAGCGCCGAGCGCCGCGAGTACGAAGCGCACCTCGAGACGTGCGACCGGTGCCGGGCAGCAGTCGCGGAGCTCAGCGGCATGCCTGCACTGCTGTCACTGCTCGACGTGGATGACGTCCGCGGGCTGGAAGCCGAGCAGCCCATTCCGCCGCTGCGCCCCGAGGTGTTGGAGTCCGTGCTGGACAAGGTGCGTTGGCGCAGGCGCCGGTCGCGGTGGCTGACGTCGGTCGCTGTCGGATTGGCTGCAGCACTGCTGGCCGTCGGACTGGTGATCGCCGTGCGCCCCGGCATCGTTGGCCTTCAGAGCGGCACGGAACAGACGACGGCGCAGCAACTGCCGATGGACAAGCTGGTGGACACCCCGTTCAGCGCAAGCATCTCGTTGAGCGGCTTCGCCTGGGGCACCCGCATCGACATGGCCTGCACCTACGGCCAATGGTCGAGCGGCGAAGTTCCTCCGCCGAGCAACCTCGGCATGGTGGTCGTCGGTCGTGACGGTAGTCACACTCAGATCGCGACGTGGCTCGGAATGTCCGGCGCCACCGCGCTGCCCAGCGGTAACACCCCAGTTCAGAAGTCGGAAATCGCTGCTGTGCAACTAGTTTCGACTGACAACGGGAAGGTTTTGCTCGAACGTCAACTGTGAGTTCCCGCCTGCGGTGAACCCCGGTGGCACGCACGTCGTGTCACATACAGGGATCAGAGGCAGGTGAGCAATGACCAGCAGGCAGAGAGTCGTCGACTACGTGGTCGGCAGCCTCGCGGCTCGTGGTGTGAGTCACGTCTTCGGCGTCGACGGCGCCAACATCGAGGATCTCTACGACGCGGCACACGACTGCGACGGGATCACCGCGGTGCTGGCCAAACACGAGTTCTCGGCGGCGACCATGGCCGACGGATTCAGCCGCGCCACCTCCGATCTCGGAGTGGTGGCGGCGACGTCCGGTGGCGGGTCGCTGAATCTGATTGCGGGGCTGGGGGAGTCGTTCACCAGCAGGATTCCCGTGTTGGCGCTCGTCGGCCAACCACCGAGGGCCCTCGACGGACTTGGCAGCTTTCAGGACACCAGCGGTGAGGGTGGTTCGCTCGACGCCCATGCACTGTTCTCCGCCGTCTCGGTGTACTGCAAGCGGCTGCTGACGCCGGCCGACGTCCTGACCGCGCTGCCCGAGGCGATTGCCGCCGCACGGACCGGAGGCCCCGCGGTCCTGCTGCTGCCCAAGGATATTCAGCAGGCACTGGTGGACGTCGGCTCCGGGTCGCTGGCGGCGCACGACGCGCGAGTAGGTGACCCGCACCCGATCCTCGACGAATTGCGCAGCGCGCTCGGCCCCGTCACCATCATCGCCGGTGACCAGGTCGCCCGTGACGACGCGCGCACCGAGCTCGAAGAGCTGCGTGCCGTGCTGCGGGCGCGGGTGGCCACGGTGCCCGACGCCAAGGACGTCAGCGGCTCACCCGGGCTCGGCGCGTCGTCGTCGCTTGGCGTCACCGGGGTGATGGGACATCCGGGAATTGGCGAGGCCATGGCGGAGAGTGCGGTGTGCCTGCTCATCGGCACCCGCCTGCCCGTCACCGCGCGCGCAGGCCTCGACGACGTCCTCGGGCGGGTGCGCGTGGTGTCGATCGGGGCCGAATCGCCGTATCTGCCTGCCACCCACGTTCACTCCGACGATCTGCGCGTCTCGTTGCCGCAACTGACCAAGGGCCTGACGGGTCACGGCAGGCCGCACGGATTGCGGGTGCTTGACCCGTCGCCGCACGGCGAACTGCGGCCGCCCGCCCACGACGGCCCTGGCATCCGCTACCGCGACGCGATGACCGTCCTCGACGACGTGCTTCCCGACGGCGTCGACGTCGTCGTCGACGCGGGCAATACCGGCGCGGCGGCCATCCACCACCTGCCCGTGCGGCGATCCGGCCGATTCGTGGTCGCGCTCGGCATGGGGGGCATGGGCTACAGCTTCGGTGCGGCGATCGGGACGTGCTTCGCGCGGACGACGAGCCCGCGCGCAAAGAGCCAGCGGACCGTCGTCATCGCCGGCGACGGCTCGTTCTTCATGCACGGCATGGAACTGCACACCGCCATCCAGTACGACCTGCCCATCACGGTCGTGCTGTTCAACAACAACGCCCACGCCATGTGTGTCACCCGTGAGCAGCTGTTCTACGGCGACCGGTACAGCTACAACCGGTTCACGCCAAGCCGCCTCGGCGCAGGCCTCGCCGCGATGTTCCCAGGACTGCCGTCCGTCGACGTCACCGACTTCGCCGAACTGCCCGGTGCGGTGCGCGCCGCCCTTGCACATGACGGACCATCCGTGGTCAGCGTCGAGTGCTCCGCAGACGAGATACCGCCGTTCGCACCGTTTCTCAGTACTTCACACCAGCATCCAACACAAAAGGAGATGACGCACCATGTCGCTGCCCGCGCTTGACGACATCGTCGACCACACAGGCAATCCCGAACCCATCGACGGAGTCGTCCGGATCGAGACGGCACCGCGAGAGAAGGCCACCCCGATCATCATGGAGATGATGCGGTCGGTGTACCCGCACGACCAGGTATTCGGTGAGTACTGCACGGTCAACGACTACGTCGACTGTCCGCCCGACGAACTGTTCGAATATCTCTCCGACACCCGCAGCCTCGAGGAGTGGACCTACAGCCTGCGAGGTTTCACGCCGACCGACGAACCCGGGCTGTGGCTGGCCTACGACAGACTGGGGTCGGAGACCGAGATCTACACCCGCACGGTCGCCAACCGCGAAGCCAGAACGGTCGACTACCACTGCGCCTGGGACCAGGGCACACACCTGTGGATGGTCTACCTGATGCGCGTCGTCGACGCACAGGTGGTGCTGAACAAGCCCGGCTCGGTGGTGCTGTGGACCAACTGCCATCACCCGTTCTACGACAAGAACCCGTACCCCGAGGCGGCGCCGTCGCAGCGGCCGGTATGGGTTGGCGACTTCTGGGACATGTTCGGCGCGGGGCACGAGCTGGAACTGAAGAACCTCAAGGCAATTGCCGAGTACCGGCACCACAACGGACTGCCGGTGACGCCGGCCTGGATGAGATGAGAACCCCCGTGAACTCCCAGACGCCCGTCAGTCTTCTCGACGTCTCCACCTACCTTCCCGGCAAGCCGATCAGTGCCGACTATTACGCCCAGTTCGCCGATTCCGACGAACTGCGCGACAACCTGATGTTCCGCGCACCGAAGTTCCGCCACCACGTCGCAGAAGACGAGACAGCGATCGACATGGTCGAACGGGCCGCGGCAGGCCTGGTCGAGCGACATGGCCAGGACGCCGTCGCGGGAGCCGACGTGCTCATCACCCACACCCAGATGCCGGACATGCCGTTCTACGGCGGTGGCGGCGGGATGGCGCATCGCCTTGGCATGAAACCCAATTGGGTGATCGACCTGCACAACGGAGGGTGCGCGGCGTTCGTGCTTGCCATGAAACTCGCACGCAACCTGCTGGCCTCGGGAGAGGGGCGCACCGCGCTCATCGCCGTCGCCCAGAATTCGGCGGGAACGGCATTCGACCAGCCGACCATCCGACGCAAGGCGCAGTCCGCCGTGCCAGGAGACGGCGCCGCGGTCGGGCTGGTTACCCTGTCCGACGAGTCGCCGATCCTGGACATCGAGTGCCGGACCTACGGCGAGTATGCGGGTGACATGACGCTGGCCATCGACCCGCCCCGCAAGTGGTGGCAGGCGGGCCCTGGTGAGGCCTGCATAGGCTTCACCGAGGCCAAGATCACCAAGGTGCTGGCCCGCGGCAACCGACAGGTGCCCGAGGTGTCGTATGCGGTGTGCGACCGAATCGGCATGCAGCCCAAGGATCTCGACCTGCTCGTCACCAATCAGCCCAACCGCGCCTTCCTGCGCAACTGGCGCGAGGCGCTCGAGCTTCCGAAGGAGAAACACACCGACACCTTCGAAGATTGCGGCAACCTGTTCGCCGCGGGCATCCCGGTCAACCTGGACCGCGCGATCACCGAGGGTCGACTGAAGAAGGGTGACGTCGTGATGATGGCGGCGTTCGCGCACGCCGGTGACTTCGCGGGGGCCGCTGCCGTTCAGTGGGGAGGACGGACCGCATGAGCATGCACTACGCGCTGACGGATGCGGTGGACGCGCTACCCGACGCGGTGAACCCATTCGCGTTGTCGCTCAACGAGAACCCCTTCCCGCCGCTCCCGTCGGTGCGGTCGGCGCTGGTCGCCTCGATCGACGCAGCCAATCGCTATCCGGAGTTCCTCCCGGAGCGGATGCGGTCGCTGATCGCGGGCCGGGTGGGGGTCCGCGATGACCAGGTGGTGATCGGCGCTGGCGCCACGGGTGTGGTGATGCAGGTGCTGCATGCGGTGACCAGTCCCGGCGACACGATGGTGATGACGTCCCCGACGTTCGACGGCTACCCGATCTTCGCGCAGATGGCGCGACTGAACTCGGTGACGGTGGCCCTTGACCGGCACGGCCATCACGATCTCGATGCCATGGCCGAGGCGGCCGCCAGGGCGCGGGTGGTGGTGCTGTGCCGCCCGCACAATCCGACCGGCACCATCGAATCGGCGACCGACGTCGAGCGTTTCCTGCGGCGCGTGCCGTCGGACACGGTGGTACTCCTCGACGAGGCGTACGTCGAGTTCCTGTCGCCCGAGCAGAGGATCGACGCGCCGGCCCTGGTGGCGCGGTACCCCAACGTCGTGGTGCTGCGCACGTTCTCGAAGGCATATGGTCTGGCCGCATTGCGCATCGGATACGGGTTCTGCGCGCCGGATCTGGCGCGGCGGTTGTGGACCATGCAGCTGCCGTTCGGCATGGGTACCACCGGGCTGGTCGCCGTCGCCGCTTCCTACGATGCGGAAGCCGAACTACAGCAACGCATCCGGGTGATCTCCGCGGAGGGCCGCTACCTGCGGGCGCGACTTGCCGCGATGGGGGTGTACAGCACCGACAGTCACGCGAACTTCGTCTACCTGCCTGCATGCGCCCGGCCGTGGCAGGACGTGTTCTCGGGCCGCGGGTTGCGGGTGCGTGGCTACGCCGACGGCGGCGTGCGCATCAGCGTCGGCAACCGCCAGTCGTCGCGAGCGGTGCTGTCCGCGCTGGCTTCGGCCTGATTCTCTGAGTTAACCGCCCCGAGATCCCCGCGACCGCTGCGCGGGTGCGGTATGAAGAGGCGTGTCCTCTGAGCCCGTCAAGCGCGACCCGATCGCATTGGCCCGCCACAACTGGGAGCGTTCGGGGTGGGGTGACGTCGCCGAGGGCATGGTGGCGGTGACGTCGGTGATGCGGGCGCACCAGATCCTGCTTGCCCGCGTCGAGTCGGCGTTGCGGCCCTACGACCTGAGCTTCTCCCGGTATGAACTGTTGCGGCTGCTGGCATTCTCCAGCGGCGGCGCGTTGCCGATCACGAAGGCCTCCGACCGCCTGCAGGTGCACGTCACCAGCGTCACGCACGCCATCCGGCGGCTCGAGAGCGACGGTCTGGTCGAACGCACCCCGCACCCGACCGACGGCCGCACCACGCTGGTCCGGCTGACCGATCTTGGCCGCTCGACCGTCGAGGACGCGACGGTGACGCTCAACAACGAGGTGTTCGCCGACATCGGGATGTCGGCCGCAGATTCGCGAACGCTGGCCGCCGCCATCGAGTCACTGCGGCGGCACGCCGGCGACTTCTGAGCTTCTAGGGGCGCGGCTGTAACCCGGGGTCCTATCCCCAATCATGAAGAAGCTCAGCATCATCGCCATTCTCGTTGCCGCAAGCCTTGGATCGCCGGCCGCGGCTGCGGCAGCACCCGGCGGTCCCGGTGGCTTCGGCAACGCCCAAGACACCATCAACTCGCTGCAGGTGCAGGGCTTCAACGTGCAGCTCAACGGGGCAGCGGTGTACCCGCTATCGGGATGCAAGGTCACCGGCATCGAAGGATTGCACGATTCGAACATCAACTCGAATGGATCGATCATCGACCCAACCCAATTCACCACCGTCTACGTCGACATCTCCTGCAAGGGAGGTTAAGGAGCTGTGGTCGAAGGCAGCGGGATGGTCGCCGTGACTGCCGTACCGGACCCTGGCCGTGATCGGATGTTGAGCCGGCCGCCGACGATCTCCGCGCGCTCGGCCATCGACAGTAGACCGTAGCCGCCCATCTCGTCGCCTCCGAGCGGATGCTCGAGCGTATCGAAACCCAGCCCGTTGTCTACGATTTCGAGTCGGACGTGTTCGTCGCCCACCGAGAACGTGAGCTTCGCGTTGGTGGCCTTTGCGTGCTTGACGACGTTCTGCAGACATTCCTGCGCGATGCGGTACAGCGCGATCTCGATGTGGTCGGGCAGCCGGGCGTCCGCCAACTCGACGTCGACGTCGACGGCTGGGATCGACCGCGCCAAGCTGGCCAGCCCGCCCGTCAGCCCGAGGTCGTCGAGCACCGGCGGGCGCAGCCCGTTGATCGCCGCGCGGGCCTCGCCGAGTGTGAGATCGACGAGTTCGCGAGCCAGCGCCAATTGTTCAGCAGCGGTGGTGGAATCGTCGCCAACGGCTCGGCTGGCGGCGTCAAGCCGGTAGGACAGCGTGACGAGCCGCTGGCTGATGCCGTCGTGGATGTCGCCGGCCAGCCGGCGCCGTTCGAGTTCCTGCGCCTGGATGACCTGCTCGACGAAGTTCTCGTGCGCACGATCGCGGGCCACTAGCTGGCGGTGCATCCGCGCCTGGTGCATGGCGCCAGCGATCAGCCGACCGATGACAAGGAGCAGTTCCACGTCGCGGTCGGCGAACTCACGGCGCTGCACGGTGTGCACGTTGAGGACGCCGACCAGTCCGCCGGGGTCGGTCTCCATCGGCACCGAGACCATCGAGGTGAAGTCCGAACCGCGCAGCGACTCGAACGGCTTGTACCGCGGATCGGACTCCTTGTCGTGGATGATCACGACCGGCTCGCGATGGCTGGCGACCCAGCCGGATATCCCCTGCCCCAAGGGAAGTCGGATCTTGCCGACCTCGCTATCGAAGGGTGGTGTCGCGCCCGTCAGGGTCAGCGAGCGTTCGGTGTCGTCGAGCACGTGCACGAAGCAGACGTCGGTGGCCGTCGCGGTGGTGATCATCCTGGCTGCCGCCTCGGCCAGCGGCTCCACACCGGGACCGCTCGACGCCGCCTGGATCAACTCCCGCAACAGCGCCAGCTCGCGGTCGGCGTCGACGAGGTCGCGAACGGCGTTGGGTTTGGCAGTCATGGGCGCCTCACTGGTAGATGCCTTCTCGCAGTGCGGTGGCGACGGCGCCGGTACGGTCGCTGACGCCGAGCTTGCGGTAGATGGACCGGAGGTGGGTCTTGACGGTTTCGTCGCCGATCACCAACTTGTTGGCGACGCCCTTGTTGGACAGCCCGTTGACGACGAGCGACAGGATCTCGCTCTCGCGCTGGGTCAGCCCCTGCCGGGCACCTGGCCAGAACTCGTCGCGCTGCAGCCGCGCCGCGGTGTCGACGGCGCGCGCCGCCATGCTGGGGTCGATGGCCGTCTCGCCGCGATGCACGAACTCGAGTTGGCGGACGAGTTCGTCGCTGCTGATGCTCTTCAGCAGGTAGCCGGAGGCACCCACCCGCAGCGCCTGGAAG
Organism: Mycobacterium sp. AZCC_0083; assembly: GCF_014202335.1. Classification (GTDB taxonomy): domain Bacteria; phylum Actinomycetota; class Actinomycetes; order Mycobacteriales; family Mycobacteriaceae; genus Mycobacterium. Next base: position 335,284 of record NZ_JACHGP010000008.1, read on the forward strand.
AGGTACTGCTCGTCGTCGTAGACCGAAAGCATCACGATCTTGCGGCCTGGGTCCTGGCTGCGAAGGTCGGCGCACAGGTCCAGCCCGCTGGCGCCCTGCATGCGGACGTCGCACAGGACGACGTCGGGGTCGAGATGGGCGACGACGCTGAGCGCGCGCTCGGCCCCAACGGCCTGGCCGACCACCTCCACCCGGTCGCCGAACGAGGCCAGCATCGCCTTGAGCCCCTCGATGACCATCTCGTGGTCATCGATGAGGACGAGCCTGACCGGATTCATGCCATCACCCTAGATGCGCAGGTCATCACGCCTGCCCAAGACGGTGCCCAAGATGGCTACCCGAATCCCCCGTTTGGGGGAGTCGGGCCAGGTGTGACGTAGGACACCCTGGTGAGCGTGCCGGTTGCGTGTGATGTGAGGACGTTCTGGTGGGATGCCGGGCGACCGGCTCATGCCGCCGTCGAGCCGTTGAAGGCAGTGATCTTCGACCTCGATGGCGCGTTGGCCGACGTGGAGCGCGACGGCCAGCGGTTGGCGTTCAACGCCGCGTTCGCGGCACATGGCCTGGACATCAGCTGGACTGTCGAGGAGTACGGCCGGCTGATGTGCATCGGCGACGAGCAGCGACGCATCGCGTCGGCCCTGCGCAGGCGTGGTTTCGGCAGGGTCAGCGCGGAGATCGCCGCACACGTGTCCCGGACCAAGAACGATCTGTTCGAGGCATCCGTGCTGAACGGCGACGTCACGGCGCGGACGGGCCTCGAAGATCTGGTGAACAGCCTGTTCTTCGCGGGCGTGCCCATCGCGGTCGTCAGCACGGGTTCCCGGACGTGGGTGGAGCCGCTGGTGCGGCAGCTCGTCGGCGACGGCATCGCCGAGACCGTGGTGACCCCCGACGACCTCCCCAACCCCGGCCGTGAGCCCGACCTGCACGGGTATGCACTGTGGGAACTCGGGCTCGCGCCCGAAAGCGCGCTGGCGGTGGCTGGCACACATCGCGGACTGCGGGCCGCGCGCGCCGCGAAGCTGGCGACGCTCGTCGTCACCACCGGCTACAGCATCGGCGGTGACTTCGCCTGTGCCGCGGAGGTGCGGTCCGAGTACGACGGGCTGCTGTCCGCGGGCTGCGAGCTGATGCACCGGCGCTGGCAGACCACCGGCCGGTAGACATCTGAGTTCTCACCGTCGCTCCCCGAACCCGAACGTACGATCTTTTGATCGGGGGACTTCGCACGCGAAACCTCCACTGGACGATGGAGTGGAGACATGGCCAAGGGTGTCTCGACTGCGACCGATACCGTCTGCGGTGACGTCGACGAGGGCTATGGGAAGGTCGCCGACGCATTTCGGCGCAACCTGAGCAGTGGTCGAGAGCTTGGCGCCGCGGTCGCGGTCTACCGCGAGGGTCGGAAGGTCGTCGACCTATGGGGCGGCTATCGCGACGCCAACACGCGAGCGCCGTGGCAGCAGGACACGATCGTCAATGTCTTCTCGACGACGAAGGGTATCGCCTCGCTTGCAGTAGCGGTCGCCGTCTCACGTGGCCTGCTCGACTACGACGCCAAGATTGCCGACTACTGGCCAGAGTTCGCGCAGGCAGGCAAGGGCTCGATCACCGTGCGACAACTGCTGGGGCACCAGGCGGGACTGGTTGCGGTCGAACCGCGGTTGACACTGGCCGATATCGCGGACCCGGAGAAGATGTCGGCGAAGATCGCTGCGCAGGAACCACATTGGCTGCCCGGTACCAGGCACGGCTACCACGCAGTGACGCTCGGGTGGTATCAGTCCGAGCTCATTCGCCGTGTGGACCCCAAGGGACGCACGATCGGCCGGTTCTTCGCGGAGGAGATCGCGGCACCACTCGACTTGGACTTCTACATCGGGCTGCCGGTGTCGGTGGATCGAAACCGGGTGGCGCAGTTGCAGGCCTTCGCCCTTCGGGAGTTGGTGTTGCACTTGAACACAATGCCCCCGATGTTCGCAGTCGCGATGTTCAACCCGTCGAGTCTGTCTGCGAGAGCCTTCGTGGTCGCCGCGGGTGTCAAGGGCGCCGCAGACTTCAACCGCGACGAACTCCGGGTGCTCGAAATGCCGTCTGTCAACGGCACGGCTACCGCGCGGTCGATCGCGAAGGTGTACGGCGACGCTGCCAGCGGAGGTCCCGGGCTGGCCTTGAGTAGGGCTGTCCGCGACGATCTGGAGGGCCCCGCGGTGCCACCCACCAAGGGCCTGCGCGACAAAGTGATCCATACCGACGCGTCGTACTCGCTGGGCCTCGGCAAGCCCACCGCTGAATTCGTATTCGGCTCCTCGGACAGGGCCTTCGGATGGCCAGGAGCAGGTGGCTCGTTCGGCTTCGCCGATCCAGATACCGGTGTCGGGTTCGGCTACGTGATGAACAAGATGGGCTTCCACATCTTCAGCGACCCGAGAGAACTCAGCCTGCGTCAAGCCGTGTTCCGCGACGTCCTTGGAGTCAGAGCCCAGCGCTGACGCACTAGGAGAGCTGAGCCAAAAATGTCGTACCCCTCTGGTTTGATGGTGGTATGTCCTCGCCTGCAGCCTCTTTCGCTCCTGAGGTGAGCCCGGCTGAGCGTCTCGATGTGTTGTTGGACAAGGTGGCGGAGTTGACCGGCCAGCGCAACGCGATCGACGGGCAGATCGTGGACATCGTGGCCGAGATCGACCACGACGAGCTGTGGGGCGCCACCGGCGCCCGCTCGGTGCCTTCGTTGGTGGCATGGATGACCGGTGTGTCACCCCGCAACGCCGAAATCATCGCCACCGTCGCGCAGCGGATCGAGGAGTTCCCGCGCTGCGCGAAGGGCATGCGGGAGGGCCGATTCTCCCTGGATCAGGTCGGCGTCATCGCCGAACGCGCCGCCGACGGATCCGACGCGCACTACGCGGAGATGGCCGCCTACTCGACGGTCAACCAACTGCGTACCGCGATCAAGCTGGAACCGCGACCCGAGCCCGAGCCGCGGCCGGAACCCCGGCGCTCGATCAGCAAGACCGCCGACGAGCAGACCGCGACCTGGCGGATCACCCTGCCGCACGATGAGGCCGCGACGTTCGACGCCGCGCTCGACTCGCATCGCGACGCGCTGATCACCGACTGGAAACGCGACCACACCGACGCAGACCCAGACGGAGACGGTGTCGCGGCGCAGGCGCCGCCGAAACCCAACACCGTCGATGCGTTCATGAGCCTGGTCGAGGCCGGGTGGGACACCGACGTCGCGCGCCGCCCGCATGGGCAGCGCACAACCGTGGTCGTGCACGTCGACCTCGAGAGCCGCGTCGCCGCCCTGCATCTAGGCCCGCTGTTATCCGATGACGACCGCCGCTACCTGACCTGTGATGCCACCTGCGAAGTCTGGTTCGAACGCGACGGCCGGGTGATCGGCTCGGGACGGGCGACCCGTACGGTCGGGCGTCGGCTGCGCCGTGTTCTCGAGCACCGCGACCGCTGCTGTGTGGTGCCTGGGTGCGGGGCGACCTGCGGTCTGCACGCTCATCACGTCCGGCATTGGGAGGACGGCGGGCTGACCGAGTTGGACAACCTGGTTCTGGTCTGCTCCCAGCACCACCGGGCCCATCATCGGGGTGTCATCACCATCACCGGACCCGCCCAGCACCTCGTCGTCACCGACCAACAAGGCAGACCGCTGAAGGCCGGATCACTGGCCCGACCCCCGACCACACCCCCACCCGCGGTCAAACCGTGTCGGGGACCGACCGGCGAACGCGCCCAATGGTGGTGGTACCAACCATTCCAACCACCACCCTCGACCAACTAGCCGTTTCTGATCAGTTCGATGACGGCGCTGAAGTCCTTGTCGGCATGATCGGCGGCGAACTTCGCGTAGATCTCGGCGGCGTGGGTGCCTAGCGGTGCGGTGGAGCCCGACGAGCTGACGGCGTCCATCGCCAGGCCGAGGTCCTTGTTCATCAGCGCCGTCGCGAACCCCGGCTTGAAGTCGTTGTTGGCCGGCGAGGTCGGAACCGGGCCGGGAACAGGGCAATTCGTGTGGACCGACCAGCAGTTCCCGGTGGCGCCGGTGATCACGTCGAACAGCGACTGTGCGGACAGGCCCAGCTTTTCGGCCAGTACGAAGGCTTCACCGATGGCGATCTGCTGCACCGCGAGCACCATGTTGTTGCACAGCTTGGCGGATTGGCCGGTGCCGGACGCACCGCAGTGAATGATCTTGCCCGCCATCGGTTCCAGCACGGGTTTGGCCCGCTCGACGGCGGCGTCGTCACCACCCACCATGAAGGCCAACGTGCCCGCGGTGGCGCCCTTGACGCCGCCGGACACCGGCGCGTCGAGCTGCGCGAAGCCGTGCTCTCCTGCCTGCGCGTTGATGGCCCGTGCGTCGTCGACGGAGATCGTCGAGGTGTCGATGAACAGCGCGCCCGGCTTGGCCGCGGGTAGCACCTCGGCGTAGCAGGCCTTGACGATGGCGCCGTTGGGCAGCGAGGTGATCACCACGTCCGCATCGGCAACGGCCTCGGCGCCGCTGTCGAACACCTTGGCGCCCTTGTCCTCTGCGGCCGCCTTCAGCGCGGGCACCAGGTCGAATCCGCGCACGGTGTGCCCGGCCGCGACCAGATTGGCCGCCATCGGCCCACCCATGTTGCCAAGCCCCAAGAATGCCACGGTGCTCATCGAGCTATCTCCTTCTACGCGGAAGCGCGGGCCCGGGCGGCCTCGGCCCGCCCGATCACCACGCGCATGATTTCGTTGGTCCCCTCGAGGATGCGGTGCACCCGCAGATCGCGGACGATCTTCTCGAGTCCGTACTCGCTCAGATAGCCGTACCCACCGTGCAGTTGAAGCGCGCGGTCGGCGACGTCATAACAGGCATCGGTCACGTGGAGCTTGGCCATCGCGCACAGCTCCACCTTCTCCGGCTCGTCGTTGTCGAGAGCGGATGCCGCCCGCCACAACATCATCCGCGACGACTCCAACGCGGTTGCCATGTCCGCCAGTGCAAAGCGGATGGTCGGCTCGTCGATAAGACTGGCACCGAACGCCTCCCGATCGCGCACGTATGCGGCGGCCTTCTGATACGCGGATGCCGCCCCGCCGAGCGAGCACGCCGCGATGTTGAGACGGCCGCCGTTCAACCCGCTCATCGCGATCCCGAAGCCGGCGCCCTCGCGCTCAGCGCCACCGAGCATCGCGTCGGCGGGTACCCGCACGCCCTCCATGATCACCTGAGCGGTCGGCTGGCCGTTCCACCCCATCTTGAGTTCCTGCGCACCGAAACTCAGACCGGGCGTGCCATTCTCGACGACGAAGGCCGAGATGCCGCGCGGACCCGGGGCACCGGTGCGGGCCATCACGACGTACACGTCGGACGCCCCGGCACCGGAGATGAATTGCTTGACGCCGTCGAGCACGTAGTCACTGCCGTCACGAACTGCCTTGGTGCGCAGTGCAGCCGCATCCGAACCGGCTGACGGCTCCGTCAGACAGTAACTGGCCACTGTTTCCATCGTCGCCAACCGGGGCACCCACGCCTTGCGTTGTTCGTGCGTGCCATAGGTGTCCACCATCCACGCACACATGTTGTGGATCGACAGGAACGCTGCCGTCGAGGGATCCGCCATCGCCAACTGTTCGAAGATGCGCACCGCATCGAGGCGCCGCAAACCGCTGCCGCCGACGTCCTCGCTGCAGTACATGGCCGCCATGCCCAACTCGGCGGCCTCGCGCAACGCGTCGAGCGGGAAGTGCTTGGTGGCATCCCATTCCAAGGCGAACGGTGCGATGCGCTTGGCGGCGAACTCGGCCGCCGTCTCGGCGATGACACGCTCGTCATCGTCGAGACCGAAGTAGCGCTGAGTGCTCACGGCCCTAGCCCTACTTCATCGTCGGGATGCTGAATTCGGCGCCGTCCTTGATGCCGGACGGCCACCGCTGCGTGACCGTCTTAGTCTTGGTGTAGAACAGAATCGAATGCGGTCCGTGCTGGTTGAGGTCGCCGAAGCCGGAGCGCTTCCAACCGCCAAAGGTGTGGTAGGAGACCGGAACCGGGATCGGCACGTTCACGCCGACCATGCCGACCTGGACGCGGGACACGAAGTCGCGCGCGGTGTCGCCGTCGCGGGTGAAGATCGCCACGCCGTTGCCGTACTCGTGCTCCGACGGCAGTCGCAGGGCCTCTTCGTAGTCGTTCGCCCGCACGATGCACAGCACGGGTCCGAAGATCTCGTCGGTGTAGATCGACATGTCGGGGGTCACGTGGTCGAACAGGGTGGGCCCGATGAAGTAACCGCCTTCGAGGCTCTCGTCACCGAAGGTGAGCTCGTCGGTGGCGCGTTCGCGGCCGTCGATCACTGCTTCTGCGCCTGCGGCGACACCCTGGCCGATGTAGTCGCGCACCCGCTCGAGGGCCGCACCGGTGACCAGTGGGCCGTAGTCCGCCTTCGGGTCGAGGCTGTGTCCGACCCGAAGGTTGTTGACGCGCTCGACCAGCCTGGCGCGCAGGCGATCCGCGGTCTGCTCGCCGATCGGCACGGCGACGCTGATGGCCATGCATCGTTCACCCGCGCTGCCGTAGCCCGCGCCGATCAATGCGTCGACGGCCTGATCGAGGTCGGCGTCGGGCATGATGATCATGTGGTTCTTGGCGCCGCCAAAACATTGGGCGCGCTTGCCGTTTGCCGCTGCGGTGGAGTAGATGTATTGCGCGATGTCGGAGCTGCCGACGAAGCCGACGGCCTGAATGTCGGGATGGTGCAGGATGGCGTCGACGGCTTCCTTGTCGCCCTGCACCACCTGGAAGACACCGGGGGGCAGACCGGCCTCGAGGAACAGTTCGGCCAGCCGGACCGGTACCGACGGGTCGCGCTCGGAGGGTTTGAGGATGAAGGCGTTGCCGCACGCAAGCGCCGGTCCCGCCTTCCACAGCGGGATCATCGCGGGGAAGTTGAACGGCGTGATGCCCGCGACGACGCCGAGCGGCTGGCGCATGGAGTAGACGTCGATGCCACCGCCCGCGCCCTCGGTGTACTCGCCCTTGAGCAGGTGCGGGATGCCGACGGCGAACTCGATGACCTCGACGCCGCGCTGGATGTCGCCGCGTGAGTCGGCGACGGTCTTGCCGTGTTCGCGGGAGAGAAGCTCGGCCAACTCATCCATGTTCTGGTTGACCAGGTCGACGAACTTCATCATCACGCGGGCCCGGCGCTGCGGGTTGTATGCGGCCCAGTCCTTCTGCGCTTCGACCGCGACCGCCACTGCGGCGTCGACGTCGGCCGCGGATGCCAAGAGAACCTGCGCCTGGACCTTGCCGGTGCTCGGGTCGAGGACGTCGGCGGTGCGGGTCGATGACCCTGCCGTGCGCTCGCCGTTGATGAAGTGCGGAATCTGTGTGGTCATGACCTGCCCTTTGAGAACGCTCTGCGGTGAATACTAGGATATCCTAGTATTCAGAGGGCATGGCTGACAAGTGACATGGCTCACCGCCGAGTGCTCTCAAGCGGAACGGATTGGGGCTAGTCCGCGGGGTGCAGGCGGCGAAGCCTTTCGACGAACGCCTGCGCGTCATCCCACGTCGGCAACAGGTCGGCTGCCTGAACCTCGGCGAGCGTGGGAGCCGCGGCATCGCGGTCGGACAGCGTCGGGTCGGTGACGGGCCAGTCCACGCCGATGACGGGATCGGTCGGGCAGATGGTGTGCTCGCGCTCGGGGGAGTAGCCGGCCGAGCACAGGTAGGACACCGTCGAATCATCTTGCAGTGCAACGAATCCGTGGGCGAGACCCTCGGAGATGTAGATAGACCGGTGGTCCTTGTCGTCGAGCAGCACCGAGTCCCACTGTGCGAACGTCGGCGAGCCGACCCGGATGTCGACGACGACGTCGAGTACCGCGCCGCGCAGGCACGTCACGTACTTGGCCTGGCTCGGCGGCAGTTGCGCGAAGTGCAGACCGCGCAGCACGCCCGCCGACGACACCGACGTGTTGGCCTGCCGAAGATCCAGCCGATGCCCGGTCATCGCGGCGAACTCGCGATCGGAGAACCATTCGAAGAACACGCCACGCTCGTCCCCGTGCACCGTCGGCGTGATCTCCCATGCACCCGGAACGCTGAGTTCTCGGGACGTCACTGGCCACGCTCCTGGTAGACCGCCTCGGCCTCGTCCTTCAACGGCCGCCACCAGGATTCGTTGGCGCGATACCAGTCGATCGTCTCCCGCAGGCCGGCCTCGAAGTCGGTGTGCTCTGGCGCCCAACCCAATTCATCGCGCAGCACGGACGGGTCGATCGCATAGCGGACGTCGTGGCCTGCGCGGTCGGGGACGAAGTCGAAGTCGTCGGCATCGCGATCCATCGATCGCAGCACCGCGCGCATCACCGAGAGGTTGTCGCGTTCGCCGTCGGCCCCGATCAGATACGTCCGGCCGATCGCACCGTCGGCGAGGATCCGCCATACCGCGCGGTTGTGGTCGTCGACGTGGATCCAGTCCCGCACGTTGGCGCCCGCGCCGTACAACTTGGGCCGCCTGCCGGTCAGCACGTTCGTGATCTGGCGGGGGATGAACTTCTCCACGTGCTGATATGGCCCGTAGTTGTTGGAGCAGTTGGAGATGGTCGCCCGTACGCCGTACGACCGCACCCAGGAACGCACCAGTAGGTCGGCGGCGGCCTTGGTCGACGAGTACGGACTCGACGGGTTGTAGGGCGTGCCCTCGGTGAAGCGGTGCGGGTCGTTCAGCTCCAGATCGCCGTACACCTCGTCGGTCGACACGTGGTGCAGCCGAACTCCGTGCTGACGCACGGCCTCCAGAATCGCGAACGTGCCAATCACGTTGGTGCGCACGAACGGCTCCGGATCGGCCAGCGCGTTGTCGACGTGCGTCTCCGCGGCGAAGTGCACCACGGCGTCCGATCCGGCGACGAGCTTGCCGATCAATTCGGTGTCGGTGATGTCGCCGCGGACCAGTTCCACGTCGTCCTGCACCGGTGCCAGTGAGTCCTGGCTGCCCGCATAGGTCATGGCGTCGACGACCGTCACCGCGACCTCGGGGTGCTCGCGCACCATGGCGTGTACGAAGTTCGCGCCGATGAATCCGGCGCCACCGGTGACCAGCATCCGCATGCTCAGACCCTAGCGGGCGGCGGATCTACTCTCCGGCCGACAGTCCCAGCGGGCCTGCCAGCTCGGCGAGGGTGGACATCAGTTTCGCCGGGTCGGGCGAGAGAACCGCCACGTGATCAGCCCCTGCGCCGAGGTGTTCGTTCACCCGTTTGGCGACGGCTTCCGCGGTGCCGTGTGCCAGTAGCGCGTCGATCAACCGGTCACTGCCCGGCGGGGCGAGGTCGTCGTCGGTGAAACCGAGACGCCTCCAACTGCTGGCGTAGTTGACCGTGCCGAGGTAGTTGCCGATCATCTGCCGCCCGATGGTGCGGGATGCGTCCGGGTCGGGGTTGATCGCCACCAGTTGCGACGGTGCCAGGAGGGCTTCGCTGCCGAGCGTCTTGCGTGCCAGCGCAGTGTGCTCGGGTGTGGTCAGAGCGGGGTGAGCCCCTGCGCTGCGCCTGGCGGCCAATTCGAGCATCCTTGGCCCCAATGCCGCGAGCACGCGGCGGTGGGCAGGCACCCCGGCGGCGTCGAGCTCGTCGAGGTAGTCGACCAGCGCGTCGTAGGGCTTGCGGTATTCGGTGGTGTGTTCTGGATGCCCGACGCCGATGCCAAGCAGGAAGCGGCCGGGGTAGGCCGCCTCGATGCGGTGAAACGACTCGGCGACGTCCTTCGCCGAAGCCGTCCACACGTTCACGATGCCGGTGGCGAGCTGCAAGGTGGTCGTGTGCGCCAGGATCGGCTCGGCGAACGCCAGTTCGGCCGCCGGCGAGCCCGCGACCCACAGCGTGCCGTAACCGAGCCGCTCGACCTCGCGCACTTCCTCGCCGGTGACGGTCCCGCCGACCGCGACTCCGACGCGCCCCAGCCGTGTCACGACTTGGGTGTCAGGCCCAGTGGACCGGCCAGATCGGCGAGCGTCGGCAGAAGGGCGTCCTTGCCGCCGAGCACCTGGATCGTGACGTGATCGGCGCCTGCGTCGAGATGCTCGGTCAGCCGCGCGGCGATCGCCTCGGGGGTGCCGTGCGCGACCACCGCGTCGATCAGCTTGTCACTGCCCGGTTTGGCGAGGTCGGCGTCGGTGAAGCCGAGCCGCTTCCAGTTGTTCAGATAGTTGCTCAGGTTCAGGTAGAAGTCCACGGTCTCGCGGCCGATCGCACGGGCCTGCTCGGCGTCCCTGGTCAACACCACCTTGTGCTCCGGCGCAAGGAACACCGTGTTGCCGATGAGCTGGTCCGCCTGGGCGGTGTGCTCGGGTGTGGTCAGGTAGGGGTGGGCACCGGCGCTGCGCTTGGCGGCCAGCTCGAGCACCTTGGGTCCCAGCGCCGCAACGACGCGTCGACTGGTCGGCACCGTGGCCGCGTCCAGCGCGTCCAGGTACTCCACCAGTACGTCGTAGGGCTTGCGGTACTCCTCGGTGTGCTCCGGATGGCCGATGCCGATGCCCAGCAGGAAGCGGCCCGGGTAGGCGCCTTCGATGCGGTGATACGACTCTGCGACCTGGTCGGCGGGCGCCGTCCACACGTTGACGATGCCGGTGGCCACCTGCAGCGTCTCGGTCTTCTCGAGGATCGGCTCGACGAAGGCCAGATCACCCTTGGGTGACCCGCCGACCCAGATCGCGCCGTAGCCGAGCTTCTCGATCTCGACCGCCTGCTCCGGTGTGGGAGCGCCAAACGTCCAAACGCCGAATCGGCCAAGATCGGGTTTGAGGGCTACTGCGTCAGTCATGCGAGTCCCTTCAAGGTTGGGGCCGGCTCACTGCAAGCCGAGTGGACCTGCCAGTTCGGTGAGTGCAGGTACCAGCTTGTCAGGAGACGTCAGTACCTGAACGGCCACGGTGTCGGCACCGGCAGCGAGATGTTCGTTGAGTCGCGCGGCGATGGCGTCGGTGGTGCCGTACGCGACGACGGCGTCGATGAAGCGGTCGCTGCCGGGCTTGGCCAGGTCCTCGTCGGTGAAGCCGAGCCGCTTGAAGTTGTTCAGGTAGTTGGCAAGGCCCAGGTACATGTCGAGTGCCTTGCGGCCGGTGGCGCGCGCCTGTTCGGCATCCGTGGTCAGGATGACCTTGTGCTCGGGGGCGATGTACGCATCGGGCCCGAGCAGCTCACGGGCCTGTGCGGTGTGCTCGGGTGTCGTCAGGTAGGGGTGGGCGCCCGCGCTGCGCCGCGCCGAGAGCTTGAGCACCTGGGGGCCGAGTGCGGCGACCACGATGTGGTCCTTGGGCACGCCGTGCTCGTCGAGCTCGTCCAGGTACTCGGTCAGCGCGTCGTAGGGCTTCTTGTACTCGGCGAGCGCCTCGGGATGCCCAACCCCGATGCCGAGCAGGAACCGGTTGGGGTAGGCCTTGTCGATGCGGTGGTAGGACTCCGCGACGGGTCCCGCCGCGGCGGTCCAGATGTTGACGATGCCGGTGGCCACCTTCAGGTTGGTGGTGGCCTCCAGGATGGGGTCGACCCACGACAGCTCGGCTGCGGGCGAGCCGCCTGCCCAGATCGCCCCATAGCCGAGGGCTTCGATGTCCTGAAACTGCTTGGGGGTCACCTTCTGCCACAGGGCCTCGTGGTGACCGAAGACGCCAAACTTGCCGAGATCAGGTTTCGTCATGGTTGGGTCAACCCGCCGCGTCGCCGCGCCTATTCCGTTTCGATCGGGCTGATCGGAAACGAGGTCGCGAACTCCGCGTGAACTACTCGGTGGGGATGGCTTCTTCCGGTGGCCCGGGGGCGACCAAGGGCAGCACGATGATGAAGCGGGTGTCGCCCGGTTTGGACTCCACCCGCAGGGTGCCGTGATGCTTCTCCACGACGATCCGCCAGGCCAGGTCGAGGCCGAGTCCGGTGCCCTCGCCGAACGGCTTGGTGGTGAAGAACGGGGTGAAGATGCGTTCGATCAGATCGTCGGAGACGCCGGGACCGTCGTCGCAGATCTGCACCTCGATCGAGCTGTCGCCTACGCGCGATGTGCGGAAGGTCAGGCGGCCGTGGCCATCCATGGCCTGCAGCGCGTTGTCGATGATGTTCGTGAACACCTGGTTGAGATCGCCTGGGTAGCAAAGCAATTCGGGAAGTGAGTGGTCCAACTCCTTGCACAGGACGACCGCCTTGCCCTGGCCGATCTTGTCGCCGAACATCATCACGGTGCTGCGCAGGAGGTCGTGGACGTTGGCGCTCTGATATGGCGCCCGGTCCATCTGCGAGTACTGCTTGGCGCCTGCCAGCAGCGCCGAGATCCGGTCGCTCGCCTCGCCGATCTGGTTCATCAACAGCTCGGTCTCGATGGTGTACTTCAGCCAGCCGATGGCGCCCTGCAACGACGCGGACGCGTCCACCTCGTCGACGGCGGCCGACACCCGCTCCAGCCAGTCGATGTCGAGGCCGGCCTCGACGAACGTCGACGGGTAGTCCCACGCCCCAGGAATGCCGTGGTCTTCGAGCCAGTCGCCGAGCTGGTCCTCGCGGTCGGAGGCCTCAAGCGCGCTGAGTTCCTGCGACTTGGACTTGGCCACCTGCTCGGCGACCTCGTCCTGGACGCTGACGAGAACGCGCAGCGCCTCGGGGCTGAACTTGCCGTCGGCCAGCATGGCCAGCTTGTGGCGCATCTTGCCGACCCGGTCGCGGAGATCGGCGACGGCGCGTGCGTTGGCGCCTGCCGGGTTGTTCAGCTGGTGCGTCAGGCCCGCGGTGATGGTGCCGAGGGCCAGCAGCTTCTCCCGCTGATCGATGATCTTGCGGGTGCGCATCCCGCCGACCTTGTGCCCCTCGAGCAGGTGTACCGCCATCGGGAACTCGGTCTGGACGAAACGGCCGAAGGCGTCGGCGTCGAGCACGAAGAACTTCGACGGCCTGGTGACCCGGACCGAGGCCTCGTACAGATGGTCCTCGTTGGGATCGAAGGCCGACCACGCGCCGCAGTACACCCCGCGCTGGGAGGTCCGGTTGGTCTCGATGTCGTCGCCGCCGGAGCGCTTCGACATCACCAGCTCGCCGTCGATCAGCACGTAGAAGCACGTCGCAGGCTCACCCTCGATGCAGATGGGGCCCGGTTCGTACGTGGCGATGTGCCCGTTGTCGCACAACGTCGCGAGTTGTGCGTCGGACAGCGACTCGAACAGGAACAGTGTCCTCAGTTCGGTGGGTAGACACTTCTCGCCCATACGGGTCTCCTTCTAGGCCTCGGCCAAGTAGCGATGCACCAGCATTACGGCCATCGATCCTTCGCCGACGGCCGCCGCGACACGCTTCGCAGACTCGGCGCGCACATCTCCTGCAACAAACACACCGGGCACACTTGTTTCCAAATGGTGCGGCGGTCTGTCCAGAGTCCAACCGCAGACGTCCTTCAGGTCGGGTCCGGTGAGGATGAAACCGTGGTCGTCACGTGCGACGACGCCGTCGAGCCATTCGGTGCGTGGGGTCGCCCCGATGAAGCAGCACAGCCGCCCGCAGTCAACCCTCTCGCGCACCCCGGTCTGTCTGTTCTGCAGCCAGAGACCCGACAGGTGACCGTCCTCGCCGCAGGTGTCGACGACCTCGGTACACGTCCTGACCTGGATCTTGGGGTTGTTCTCGATCTGCTGGATCAAGTAGTAGGACATCGAGGCCTCCAGTGACGGTCCGCGCACCAGCAGCGTGACCGACTTGGCTTCCTTCGACATGAACATCGCCGCTTGACCTGCCGAGTTGGCGCCGCCGACGATGTAGACGTCTTCGTCCCTGCACTCCGAGGCCTGCGACACCGAGGCGCCGTAATAGACGCCCGCGCCGACGTAATTACATCCGTCGGGATCGTCGGGGTTGTTCCAACAGCCCGTGACCCGCAGCTGCTGGTACTCGACGCCGGTAGCCAGGATCACGGCCTGCGCGCCGATCGTGCTGCCGTCCTCGAACTGGATCTTGCGCGCCGACCCGCTGACCTCGAGTCCGATGGCCTGCCTGGTGGTGATCACTTCGGCGCCGAACCGCTCGGCCTGCCTGCGTGCCGACGTGGTCAGCTCGGCGCCGGAGACGCCGGTGGGGAAGCCGAGGTAGTTCTCGATCCGCGAGCTGCGCCCGGCCTGCCCGCCCGTCGTGGTGCGCTCGATGAGCACGGTCCCGAGCCCCTCGGAGGCGCCATAGACCGCTGCGGCCAGGCCCGCGGGTCCACCGCCGATGACCACCAGGTCATACATCGGTAGCGACGGTTCGGTGGAAAGACCCAGCATGGCGGCGAGTTCACCGTTGGTCGGGTCGACGAGCGTCTCGCCGCCCTCGGTGATGACGACGGGAAGCTGGTGTCCGTCCAGGTTCGCCGCGTCGAGCAGTTGCTTGCCCTTCGGCTCGTCGGAGTTGAACGGCCGGAACGTGTGCTGGTTGCGGGCTAGGAACTGGCGCACCTCCCACGACCGTGGGTTCCACCGGTGGCCGATGACCTTGGTGTGCGGGATCGCGCGGTCGCCGACCGCGCGCCATGCCTCGAGCAGCGCGTCGATGACGGGGTAGAGCTTCTCCTCCGGCGGATCCCACGGCTTGAGCAGGTAGTGATCGAGGTCGACGACGTTGATCGCATCGATCGCGGCGTGAGTGTCGGCGTACGCGGTCAGCAGAACCCGGCGGGCCAGCGGGTACAGGTCCATCGCCGCTTCGAGGAACTCGATGCCGCTCATCTGCGGCATCCGGTAGTCGGCGACGAACACCGCAACGGTGTCGCCGCGTAGCTTCAGCTCGTTGAGCGCTTCCAACGCGTCCTGCCCGGATTCGGCGCGGACGATCCGGTAGTTCTCGCCGTAGTGTCGACGGAGGTCACGTGCGACAGCGCGAGAGACGGCGGGATCGTCGTCAACGGTCAAAATCACGGGCTTGCGGGGCTGGGGATCAGGTCCAGTCATCACTCATAAGTATGCGCCTTCACGTCCAGCGGATATCGGTTCGGCATATGCGCCCTTGGTGAACGCGATCGCGGCGCGGTTCGCCTGCCAGGCGCCGGTCGCGGTGGTTTTGGAGCCTGGCCGCAGAACGCGTAGCATGGACCAACGGTGCGGCTTTCCGCGCCGACTTTGTGCGTGCTCCCCAGGACTCACGGGAATCTTCCCGATCCGGCTCACGTTTTTAGTCGGATCGAAGGCTGTGCTGGAACGGCGCAAGCGAATACGAAACCAAAGCAAGGATCGCCAAAAAAGTATGGCAAAGAAAGACGGCGCCATCGAGGTCGAGGGACGCGTTGTCGAACCCCTGCCCAATGCGATGTTCCGCATTGAGCTGGAGAACGGCCACAAGGTTCTCGCCCACATCAGCGGCAAGATGCGGCAGCACTACATCCGCATCCTGCCCGAGGACCGTGTCGTCGTGGAGCTGTCCCCGTACGACCTGTCCCGGGGCCGCATCGTGTACCGGTACAAGTAACTAGACCAAGACAGACAGAAGGATCGAAGCGCCGTGAAGGTGAACCCGAGCGTCAAGCCAATCTGCGACAAGTGCAGGGTGATCCGTCGGCATCGGCGGGTCATGGTGATCTGCTCCGATCCGCGCCACAAGCAGCGTCAGGGCTAAGAGCGCGAGTAGTACGCACGATCACAACTGAATGATGACCTCCCAGTACCACTGAGCGGCTGGAATCTTTAGAGATTGGGCCAGCTCAACACGTCCGGCACGGAGGCCGGGCCCCGCTAGCAGGCGGGAACGGACTGGGAACAGACCTCCGCAAAGTAGAAGGAAACACTGCCTGATGGCACGTCTCATGGGCGTTGACCTCCCGCGCGACAAGCGCATGGAGATCGCGCTGACCTATATCTACGGCATCGGCCGTACCCGCTCCCAGGAAATCCTGGCGGCGACGAGCATCGACCGCGACCTGCGCACCAAGGATCTGTCCGACGATCAGGTGGCGCAGCTGCGCGAGTACATCGAGGGCAACCTCAAGGTGGAGGGTGATCTGCGCCGTGAGGTGCAGGCCGACATCCGCCGCAAGATCGAGATCGGCTGCTACCAGGGCCTGCGGCACCGCCGTGGCCTGCCGGTGCGTGGCCAGCGGACCAAGACCAACGCGCGCACCCGCAAGGGCCCGAAGCGCACCATCGCCGGCAAGAAGAAGGCCAGGTAACCCCGGATGGCACAAGCAAAGAAGGGTGGCGCTGCTCCCAAGAAGGGGCAGAAGACCCGTCGCAAGGAAAAGAAGAACGTCCCGCACGGCGCCGCACACATCAAGAGCACGTTCAACAACACGATCGTGTCGATCACCGATCCGCAGGGCAACGTCATCGCCTGGGCATCCTCGGGCCATGTCGGCTTCAAGGGTTCGCGCAAGTCGACGCCGTTCGCCGCGCAGCTGGCTGCTGAGAACGCCGCCCGCAAGGCGCAGGAGCACGGTGTGAAGAAGGTCGACGTGTTCGTGAAGGGCCCGGGTTCGGGCCGCGAAACCGCGATCCGTTCACTGCAGGCCGCCGGACTCGAAGTCGGCGCAATCTCTGATGTCACCCCCCAGCCGCACAACGGCTGCCGTCCGCCCAAGCGGCGCCGGGTCTAGGAGGAACTAGAAACATGGCTCGTTATACCGGACCCGCCACCCGCAAGTCGCGCCGTCTCGGCGTCGACCTGATCGGTGGAGATCAGTCGTTCGAAAAGCGCCCCTACCCGCCCGGCCAGCACGGCCGCGCGCGGATCAAGGAGAGCGAGTACCGCCAGCAGCTGCAGGAGAAGCAGAAGGCCCGTTTCACCTACGGCGTGATGGAGAAGCAGTTCCGCCGCTACTACGAAGAGGCCAACCGCCACGTCGGCAAGACCGGCGAGAACCTGCTGCAGATCCTGGAGAGCCGGCTGGACAACGTCGTGTACCGCGCCGGGCTCGCCCGTACGCGTCGCATGGCGCGCCAGCTGGTCAGCCACGGCCACTTCACCGTCAACGGTGTCAAGGTCGACATCCCGAGCTACCGGGTGTCGCAGTACGACATCATCGACATCAAGGAGCGGTCGCTGAACACGCTGCCATTCGAGCTGTCGCGGCAGACCGCAGGCGATCGCCCGATCCCGTCGTGGCTGCAGGTCGTTGGGGAGCGTCAGCGCATCCTGATCCACCAGCTGCCCGAGCGGGCGCAGATCACCGTGCCGCTCACCGAGCAGCTCATCGTCGAGTTCTACTCGAAGTAAGAAGGGCCCCCGGCCACCACATCCGGTGATCGAGGGCTTACACCAAACCGGCATCAAATAGCGGGTGCCGAGAAGGAGATGGAAAAATGCTGATCTCTCAGCGACCCACACTGTCCGAGGAGAGCCTCGCCGAGAACCGGTCGAAGTTCGTCATCGAACCGTTGGAGCCCGGATTCGGTTACACCCTGGCGAACTCGCTTCGGCGGACCCTGCTGTCGTCCATCCCGGGCGCAGCGGTCACCAGCATCCGCATCGACGGTGTGCTGCACGAGTTCACCACCGTCCCCGGAGTGAAGGAAGACGTCACCGACATCATCCTGAACCTCAAGGGTCTGGTCGTGTCGTCCGAAGAGGACGAGCCCGTCACCATGTACCTGCGCAAGCAGGGCCCGGGTGCGGTCACCGCGGGTGACATCGTGCCGCCCGCCGGCGTTACCGTGCACAACCCCGACATGCACATCGCGACCCTGAACGACAAGGGCAAGCTCGAGGTGGAGCTGGTCGTCGAGCGCGGCCGCGGCTACGTGCCTGCCGTGCAGAACAAGGCGTCGGGTGCCGAAATCGGCCGCATCCCAGTCGATTCCATCTACTCGCCGGTGCTCAAGGTCACCTACAAGGTGGAGGCGACCCGCGTCGAGCAGCGCACCGACTTCGACAAACTGATCCTCGACGTCGAGACCAAGAACTCGATCACGCCGCGTGACGCACTGGCGTCGGCGGGCAAGACCCTGGTCGAATTGTTCGGTCTGGCACGGGAACTCAACGTCGAGGCCGAGGGCATCGAGATCGGGCCGTCGCCTGCCGAGGCCGATCACATCGCGTCGTTCGCGCTGCCGATCGACGACCTGGAACTGACCGTTCGTTCGTACAACTGCCTCAAGCGTGAGGGTGTGCACACGGTGGGCGAGCTCGTCTCGCGCACGGAGTCCGATCTGCTGGACATCCGCAACTTCGGCCAGAAGTCCATCGACGAGGTGAAGATCAAGCTGCACCAGCTCGGTCTCTCGCTGAAGGACAGCCCGGCCACCTTCGATCCGTCCGAGGTTGCCGGCTACGACGTCGCCACCGGCACCTGGAACAGTGACGCCAGCTACGACCTGGACACCGACCAGGACTTCGCCGAAACCGAACAGCTCTAACAAATTCCGTCCCGGTCCTACCTGATACGGGGATCGGCCACATTAGGAGATAGTCGCAATGCCCAAGCCCACAAAGGGTCCTCGCCTCGGCGGGTCGTCCTCGCACCAGAAGGCGCTCCTGGCCAACCTGGCCACGTCGCTGTTCGAACACGGCCGGATCAAGACGACCGAGCCGAAGGCGCGGGCGTTGCGGCCGTACGCGGAGAAGCTGATCACCCACGCCAAGAAGGGCACGCTGCACAACCGGCGTGAGGTGATGAAGAAGATCCGCGACAAGGACGTCGTGCACGCCCTGTTCGCCGAGATCGGACCCTTCTTCGCCGACCGCGCAGGCGGCTACACCCGCATCATCAAGGTGGAGGCACGCAAGGGCGACAACGCCCCGATGGCCGTCATCGAGCTGGTTCGGGAGAAGACGGTGACCTCCGAGGCCAACCGTGCTCGCCGCGCGTCCGCGTCCAAGAAGGCTGAACCCGCCGCGGCAGCTCCGGCTGTCGAGGAGGCTCCGGTCGAGGAGGACACGGTCGTCGAGGAGTCGGTCGACGAGGTCCCAGAGGCCGAGTCCATCGAGGAAGATTCAGCGATCGAAGACGCCCAGACCGCCGAGGCCGAGACCGCTGAGGTCGAAGCCGACGCCGAGGAGAAGGCTGACTCGGACAAGGATGCCGACAAGTCCTAAGCGCATGAACGACGAGCCCGCCATCGATTCCGGTGGCGGGCTTGTTCGTCTTCGCTTCAAGATCGCCTACGACGGAACCGATTTCGCCGGCTGGGCGGCCCAGATCGGGCAGCGCACCGTGGCCGGTGTCCTCGACGATGCACTGAGTACGGTGTTCCGCACTCCTGTCGTGACGCGCGCGGCAGGTCGTACCGATACCGGCGTGCACGCCGCGGGTCAGGTCGCGCACTGCGACGTGCCCGTCGATGCGCTCGCGCAGGCGTACCCGCGCAGCCCACGCGATGGTGAGCCCGAATTCCTGCCGCTGGTAAGGCGATTGGGAAAGTTCCTGCCCGAAGACGTCCGCGTGCTCGACGCCGTAAGGGCGCCAGCCGGATTCGACGCCAGGTTCTCGGCGTTGCGGCGCCACTACTCCTACCGGCTGTCCACCGCGCCATACGGTGTCGACCCGCAAGAGGCCCGCTTCGTCACGCCGTGGCCGCGCCCCCTTGACGTCGACGCGATGACCGAGGCGTCACGAAGCCTATTGGGGTTGAGGGACTTTGCGGCATTCTGCCGGCATCGCGAGGGAGCCACCACGATTCGGGACCTGCAACGGCTGGACTGGTCGCGCGACGGTGACGCGGTCACTGCGTACGTCACCGCCGACGCGTTCTGCTGGTCGATGGTGCGGTCGTTGGTCGGCGCGCTGCTGGCAGTGGGGGAGGGCCGTCGCGAACCCGGTTGGTGCGCCGAGTTGTTGACGGCTACGAAGCGATCGAGCGAGTTCGCCGCCGCGCCCGCGCGTGGCCTCACCTTCGTCGCCGTCGACTATCCGCCTGACGACCAACTCGAGGCGCGGATGACGGTGACCCGCGAAGTGCGAACGGCCGACGAGGTTCAGCGCTGACTACTGCGGCGGCGGTGGTGGCGCGAGCCTGCCTGCGACGAAGTCGGCGGCCGCGTTGACCATGCCGGCGTCGATGTAGGCCTTGGCCATGTGATCGGACCAGTTGTCCTTCCACGTGTCCGGGTCGGCAGGATTGCAGATCGGGTCGGCGCCGTGGCACTGCTCGATGGTCCTGTCGCGGTAGACCGGGTTGAAGTTCCCGATGGGTCCGGCCCACTGAATGCCGTTGCCGAAGAGCGCGACTGCGGCGATGTGCTGCTCCATGTCCGCGGGCAGTGGCTGGCTGAAGCCGAAGAACTGGAAGGGCAGGGCGAGCACGACGTCGGTGACGCCGGCCCCGAGCGAGTACCCGCCGAGCACGATCCGGGTGTTGGGGCAGCTCGTGGCGGTGCTCTGAATGCGCTGGCTCATGTCGTTGGCGCCGACGTCGATCTGGTTGTCGGCGGGGTAGCGCACCGCATAGAGGTTGACGTTCTTCTTCGTCTCCTGCCGAAGCGTACTGACGAA
Organism: Mycobacterium sp. AZCC_0083; assembly: GCF_014202335.1. GTDB lineage: Bacteria > Actinomycetota > Actinomycetes > Mycobacteriales > Mycobacteriaceae > Mycobacterium. The sequence continues at coordinate 355,718 of NZ_JACHGP010000008.1, forward strand.
GGTGTTTCCGATCGTCCCGGCACCTGCGGGCTCCATGCGGCCGCGGGCGAAGATGACCTCGACGTCGGAGCAGGCCGCCGCGGACGCCGTCGGGAGGCCGTGCGTCGCGAGTGCGGGACCGACCAACAGGGTAGCGGCGGAGAGTGTGGTGGCGAGGGCGGCGACGACGAGTCTGCGAATCTGCTGAAGGCTCACCGGACCGATGTTAGCCGAACTAATTGGCGCCTTAGTCGCCAGCTCGTGGCTTCCGGGTTGCGGCTGACCTGCGACGAACGACGTCAGTGACCGGCTGGCAAACGACGGTCTGCGGCTTCTGGCAGACCTACAGTTTGCTGATGGCGAAGTCGACCCCCGAGTTCAGGCCACCACCCGCGACGTAGGCCAGCTGGAGGTGAGACAGGGCGAACGGTCCGCCAGAGCAGATGGGGTCGCCCGGATTGCAGACGTCGAGGAACCGGTCAGCGAATTCGGGACCAGGCGCCAGTGGCACGTCCAACAGTCGACTGGCGTTGCCGAAGAGCACGACCGCAGCAATGCGATCGTCGACCCCCGGTGCCAGAGGATCGTTGAGCACCCGGTTGGTCACGGCGGCACCGAGCGAGTACCCGCCGACGACGATCCGGGTGTTCGGACACCGGCTGGCGAACGAGTTCAGCTGTGCGGTCAGGTCATTCACGCCGGGGCCGATGTCTTGATGGGCCGGGTAGTTCACTGCGGATGCGGCGACGTCGCGGCCGGTCCGGTCACGAATGCCTTGCACGAAGACCTCGCCCACCTGTCCGAGTCCCGGCGGTTCGTCGGTGCCGCGGGCGAAGAAGACCTGCACGTCCGGGCACGGCGCGGCCGCGGCCTTGGGGGTCCCAACGGTGCCGGAGACCGTCACGGCCGTCACTCCCGCCGCCGCCAGAATCGTCAACGCCGACACCGAAACCCAGCCACGGAACCGGCCCAACACGGATGTGGTCACGCCAGGGATATCCAATGCCTACCGAAGATCGTTACAGCAGGCTTGCGACGAAGTTGGCGGCCTGGTTGGTAGGCCCGCCCGCGTAGGCCTTGTGCGCGGCCACGCTCTCGCCGTCGGTTTGGCAGATCGGGTCGTTGCCGTTGCACAGATCGATGGACCGGCCACCCCACACCGGGCTCGAGGTCAGCGGCAGGCCGAGCTTGGCCGACGGGTTGCCGAAGACGGCGATGCCGGCGACGTGTTCGGGTGCGTCGGGCGGCAGCGGGTTGTTGAACCCGATCGCCGGGAATGGCACTGCGGCAATCACGTCCATCACCGCTGCGCCCTGCGAGTAGCCGCCCAGCACCAGACGCGTCCCTGGGCAGGCACCCATCATGTACTGGATGTGCGCGCTCGCGTCGTTGGCTCCGTTTGCGGCTGCAAGGAAGTCGTAGGTGGCCGGGTAGTTCACGGCATAGGTTCCGACCGAGCGGCCGCCCACCTTGTTGCGCAACGAGTCGACGAAGGCCCCGCCGGGCAGTCCGAGACCTGGTGCTTCCGAGGTGCCGCGGGCGAACACCACCTCGATGTCGGGGCAGTCGTCGGCCGACGCCGTCGGCAGTGCGCCGATGGGGCCGTTGGTCATCACGGGAGCGAGGACGGCGGTACATGCCGCCGCGACGGCGAACGCTGTGCGCCGGACAAGATCAGAAGCCACGCTAAATAGTAACGCGGGATTCAGCTAGACCAGTCCAGCAACGAAGCTCGCGCCCTGATTCGTGAGGCCAGCGGACACATAATCGCTATGAGCGAACGGATTGCGGCCGCGGGAGCAGATCGGGTCGCCGTCCTTGCAGATGTCGATGGCCCGCCCGCCGAAGACCGAATTCGTGATCGGAATCGAGAACTTCGCCGAGGGGTTGCCGAAGACGGCGACGGCCTTGATGGACGGGACGAGGCTTGACGCCAGCGGGGGCGCCGATCCGATCTCGCCAACCTTGTTGCCGAGTGGTGGAATGCCGGCGAGCATGTCCACCACTGCCGCGCCCTGCGAGTATCCGCCGAGCACGATCTTGGTCGACGGGCACTGCTGAATCAGGGTCGCGATGTAGTTGGCGGCGTCGTTGGCACCGTCTGCGGCGGTCAGGAAGTCATACGAGGCGGGGTAGTTCACCGCATACGTGCTCAGGCTCTGGCCGCCGACAAGGCCGCTCAGCGTTGCGGAGAAGGCATCGCCGACGCGTCCGAGACCAGGCGTGTCGTCGGTACCGCGGGCGAAGATCACCGTGATGTCGGAGCACGGTTCGGCCGTCGCCGCGGGGGCGACTGCCAGCATCGTGGCCACACTTACCAAAGCCGACGTGATCGCGGCCAGACGAGCCGACATTCTGAGCAAGGTCACGCAGCCCATCTTCACATACGACGTTCAGCTACGACCAACCGTTTGCTCGGGGTGCCCGTCCCCGGCAGGCATTTCCGGCCAGGTGAGCTCGGCGACCTTGTCCGTGCGGTCGCCCTGCCTGGCCAGGACGAGCCCGGTGAGGACGACGGCGCCACCGACCGCCTGGGTCGGGGACATCGCCTCGCCCAACAGCGCCCACGCTGCCAGTACAGCGAACATCACCTCGGATAGCCCGACGAGCGACGCGAACCGAGGCCGTAGCCGAGCGATGCCCATGATGCCAAGCGTGTAGGCGATGGCGGTCGGGATGACTGCCAGCGCGATGGCCGGGACCACCCATGACGTCGTCCACCCCGCGACGACGGCGTCATGTGTGGCGAAGGTCAGCGGCAACACTCCTGTTAGCCCGAGCAGTGCCACCGCGACGCTGCCGACGATCAGGCCACCGGCCGCGAGCGTGATCGAGTTCAGTCCGCTGCCGTCGGCAGTGACTTCGTCGGACATCACGAAGTAGCAGGCCGCGCAGATCGCCGCAGCCGAGGCCCAGGCGATGCCGACGAGGTTGATGTGGGCGCCAGAAAAGACGTCCAGCACCAACATGATTCCTGCGATGGCGATCGCGACGCCTGCCAGCGTGAGGTTGCTGGGGCGGCGACGGGTGCTCGCCCAGAGCCAGGCCACGACGAGAACCGGGGCGGTGTACTCGAGCAGCAGGGCCACGCCGACGGACAGGTGCGAGACGGCGTTGAAGTAGCAGAGCTGGGCGCCTGCGATGGGAATCAAGCCGTAGGCCACGACGGTCTTGCGGTGCTGCAGCGCTTCGCGGAACCAGTCGGGTTTGACGATGGTGGCGAAGATCGCCATCACCACGGCGCCACCGGCGAGCCGGGCGGTGACGGCGGCGGTCGGGCTCCATCCCGATTCCATCAGAGACTTGGCCAGCGGCCCCGACACGCCGAATGCGAATGCGGACGCGACGGCGAACAGGAGACCGAGGCGGAAGTGGTCAACGGAGGGTTTCATCGTGGCCGTCACCTGGCACCTCCTGGCATGTAATGAGTAAAATCGATGTTGGTCATGACGCTATCGCCGAAAGGAGTCATGGGTCAAATGATTTTTACTCATGACACCGAACTCACACTGCGTGCCGCGTGTGTGCTGGTCAACACCGATCGAGTGGACGGTGAACAGCTCGGTGAGATCGACGAGCTGGACGAGTACCTGGACGGTTTCGGCTGGACGGGCCGACGCGACAAGGACACCGTCGAGCTGAGCGCTGTGCACCGGTTGCGGGAACGGCTCGGCAAGATCTGGGCCGTCGCCGACGACGAGGAGCGGGCCGTCGGTCAGGTCAACGCGCTGCTGAGCGATACCCGGGCGATGCCCTGGCTGACCAGGCACGCCGAGATGCCGGAATGGCATCTGCACCTGGCCTCGATTCACGACCCGCTGTGGCAACGGATGGGTGCCGAGATCGCGATGGCGCTGGCCGACCTGATTCGCGGCGGCGAGTTGCGGCGCCTCAAGGTGTGCGCCGCGCCGGACTGTGATGCGGTGCTGGTCGACCTTTCGCGCAACCGGTCCAGGATGTTCTGCGACACCGGCAACTGCGGCAATCGCCAGCACGTCGCGGCGTATCGGGAACGGCGAGCCAACGGGTAGTCGGTTAGGGCGTGTACTCGGCTTAGTGCGCGGGACCCTGACCGGTCTCCTTGCGTAAGGCGCGTGCCGGATCGACGCGGCCCGCCAAACCCGAGAACGCAGTGCGTGGTGTTTGCGCGAGCACCGGTTTCGCTGCATCGCGCCCGAGAGCGATGGCTGCGTCTCGCCCGCGTCCCAACAGGCCGTCGGTCATGGATTCGTCCAAGGGCCGCCTTAGCGGCGCGTTGGACGTCGCGGTGACCCGAGTGGCGTCGTCAGCGGCCGGACGCTCGGAGGCAACGCTTCCCAATGTCGTCACCTGCGGGGTGACCACCGCGCCGGATCCGCGCTTGTAAAGGCTCCTGGCATCGGCGAACTTGCTGCCCACTTCGTTGAAGGGGCGCCTCAAGTGTGGATTCTGCAGCTCGGTTTCGTCGGTCAGACTGCTTTCGAATGGCTGTTGATTTCCGAGTTGATTGATGGCCGCTTTCATCGCGTTGGGCGGAATCTCCGGCACGGAATTCGGCTGTTCCCCCGTCGGGACCGACTGTGCGGTCGGTTCGTTCGATTGCGTGGGCGTAGCTTGCGGGGACGACTGAGGTGGCAACGAAGTGGCGTGGGACGGTGACGGCGGTGGCGCCGCGGCGTTTGATGCCTGCTCGAGATAGTGTCGCCACGCCTGCAGATAGCCGAACAGCTGCTGGGTGTAGTCCGTTGGCGAAGGTGGCATGGGCTGGCTGGGTGCGGGCGCCATGAACGGAAACGTCGGCGGCATGGGTGGATTCGTGACAGCGGGCGGCATGAACGGCATGCCGGGCGGCATGAACGGCATGAACGGCATGCCGGACGGCATCGCCGGGAAGCCCGGCGGCGCGCCGGAAGAATTCGGGGCCGGCAGTCCCGCCGTTAGGTTCGCCGACTGTTCGAGGAGCTGTCGCCACACCTGGAGGTAGGCAAGCAACTGCTGGTTGTACTCAAGAGGTGATGTCATCGGTTGACCTCCGGCTGATGGGGGTACGGGTGGCGTTGAGGCGCCTGCTGGAACCGCTGCCGGGCTATCCAACGGGTGAGGCAGCGAGTTGGCGCAGTAGTACGAGTCGAGGAAGCGTAGAAGGCGGGTGTCGGCCGGTTCGCGGTTCTCGATGTCGAAGACGTAGCAGTAGTCCCCGGCCGGCGATGGCATCCGAATGGGACTCGAGTAGCTCTGGTCGAGGAAGCCGAAGGGAAACTGCCAGGCAAGCGATGTTCTCTCCCGGCGATCGAGCCCGCCCGACCCGACCCAGACGTAGTGGTCGAGGATGGCGTTGACGGCGTGGCGCGCCGACTCGCCAGCCGCCTCCATCGACGTCATCCGGGTGAACGTCCTGGTCCACGTGCCTGCGAAGACCACCGAGTTGTGGTGGACCTGATAGCCCCCGTGACGGGCCTGCCAGACATCGCGGTGCTCGAGGTCTTCGAGCCATCGGTCCTCGGATGGAATCGCCCTCAGCGACGTGTTGTGCGGATTCCACGGCTCAGGACCGGGCCGGTTGTTCCAATCGCCGACGATCGGCACCAAGTACGGTGTCTCGTTGCGAACGGCACGGCTTCCGCCCTGTCCGGGTCCGCCTGCCATCACCAGACCTTGGTCGAGGGCGTACCACGACGGCCACGGCAGAAGCGCCTCGGGGACGTTGCCCGCGCCGCCCGTGATGGCAACGGTGATCTGTCGCCACACCTCGGCGGCGATCTCGTCCGCCGTGCAGTCGCGCGCCGCTCTACCCCACCCGTGTTCGTCGACGAGATGACGGGAGGGCGTGTTGAAGTCGCCGATGTCGACCGAGAGCACCGCGACGTGGCCGTCGCGAACCAGCGACGGGCGCCGCTCCCACATACCGTGCTGGTTGATCGACGAGAGCCCCCACTCGGAACCCGAGTGATACATGTGCCCCCGGAGCAGCTGGAACTCCGTGTCGAAGAAGAACTGAATGCCGGCCAACGTCTGGAACCGATCCCAGGGCACTAGTCCCATCTCGTCCATGGCGTAGGGGTTCCGCCTGGCTTTGGGTCGAGTGCCCCTAGGCTCCAGTGGGCCGTTGGGCGGCGGAACGGAGGTGGTGAATCCGTCGAGCCCGGCCACCGTTCCGCCCGTGCCCGCCGCGCGCATCGGGGCGGTGATTCGTTCGGCGGCAGGGGAATCGACGGCGACCACCGCGTAGTCCGGGGTCACCCGTGTGCCGTCGGCCAGCGAGACCTGAACGCGCGGCTTGAGGTGGGGCGGCAGGTCGATGTCGGTGGCGGGCGGATCGATGCGCTCGGCCGCGCCGCGAACGAAGCGGACTCCGAGTGCGACGAGATGGTGGTACCAGTGGTCGAGCCACGATTCGGTCGTGGGGCCGTTGAGCACGCCGTCGGCCTTGTTGTCGCGCCGGTCCATCTGCAGCTGAAGCTGGAGGTAGGTGGTGAGGTTCGTGCGGGCGTCTCCCCAGCGCGCGTCGAATGCGGCCAGCACGCGCGGCATTTCGAGCAGATACTTGTCGAAGTGCGGCGAGTAGGTGAACCTACGGGCCCCCGCCGCGTTGTCTCTTCCGACGAAGAAGTCATAGGCAGAGAGGTTCTGCAGTTCCTTGGCCCGACGTAGCGGGCTGGTGACGAGGTAGCGCAGTACCCTGCTCAGGAAAGTCGCTATGTCGATCGGTGTGAATCCCAACTTCATGAGTTGGCCGACGGTGCTGATGAGTTCGATGGGGGTGCGCGGCGCCTCGCGCGGGAAGACAAGGGAAGCTTGGCCTTCCACCGTGGTGCCCTGCGTGATCACTCGCCTCACGTTGTCCATGACCGTGCGCGACGTCGCTTGCCAGGTGACCTCACCCCTGGCGGAAACCATGGGCTCGTAGGTCGGGATGCGCTGGAACAAGTCCCAGGTGTGCAGGTAGTAGGCCGGGAAGAAGCGGAAGCCGTGTTCGCCGGCAACCGCACGTCCCGGCGTGGGCGGTTGGCCGCGCCTGCCCGGGAACGGCCGAAGTTCGGCCGGGCTTCCGTCGCGTATGCCCATCGTCGAGTATTGGGACGCAGCGAGTCCACCGAGCTTGACGGGTGGGAAGAATCCCGGCGGCTCGGGGCCCAGCCCGTCGCGCTCGTCGGAGCGGGGTTCGTAGACCGTGACCTCGAAGCCACGCTCGGCCAGTTCGTGCGCTGCGGTGAGGCCGGCGATGCCCGCTCCCAGCACCGCGACGGTGGGGCGTCGTTCGGACGAGGCTGGCGTCGTGATGTGCTCGGTCACGGCGACTCCGTCCGCAGCGCGTCCAGCAGTTCGGGCTGCGACGGCGCCCGCACGGCGGCGTGGACGTAGGCGAGCAGGGTGTCGTGCGCACGCAGGACGTCGTCGAGTGAGCCTCTGACCGACACCGTGCCGGCTTCCACGGCCTCTTGGAGCCCGACTCTGGCATCGAGCACGTCGAGGATGGCTGCTCGGGAGGTCGCGATCGTGGCGCCCGCCGTGCCTGGGGAGCCGTCGATCACCTCGAGCCCGTGACCAGCCGACAGCGTGAAGAGTTCGCCGTCGACGTCGAGGGCGACGACCAGGGTTCCGAGCTTGTCGAGCACCAGCTGGTAACTGTCGGGTACCTCGTCCGCGAGGTGTCCGACCGAGCGCCGCAGCAGCGCCGAAATCCGTTCAGCCATGGAGAAACTCGAATATTCCATCGCCGACGAAGTCGACGTTCTTACCCTTGACCGTGCCAGTCACGTGGACGGTGCCGCTCGTCTCGCACAGCACCGTCGATCGGTCCAGATGGACCTCGCTCGGCTGCGCGAGGCGCGCGTAGGACTGCGGACGGAACTCGGCGTGCACGCTGTTGCCGGCCCGTGATGCGCTGACTTGGACGAGCTCCGGCACTCCGGGTACGTCGCCGTCGAGGAGCAGCCGCATGGGCGGCGGTAGCGTGCAGTCCGCGCCACGGCCGAGCGTGCCGCTCGAGCGTGTCGTCAATGCCGCATGCCGGAAGATCACGGCAGGTTCGTCGTGGTGCCACACGTAAAGCGCCTGGGACAGACAGCGCAGCCGGCTTCGGTCGGTCATCTGCAGGAACACCATCGACCACGGATCGTCGGGATGCTGCGGGAGGATGGTGCCCCACGTCCAGCCGAAGTCGTCGCCCCACCAGAACCGGCCCCAGTTGTGGTCGTGATAGGCGAGGTCGTTCTCGACCCGATGCTCCTTGCCGCCGATGCGAAGCCAGCCGTGCGCACGCAGCCTCGGCACGAACAGCCAGCACATTCGGCCGTCGCCCACCGGCTGGTTGTTGACGACGAAAGGCCGGCTCGTCGACGTGAAGTCGAGCTCGCCGCGGATGCCAGGCCCGGGCATGTCGATCACCACGCGGTAGCCGTCGGGGCGCAGCACCATCCGGTTGCCGCCGATCGTCAGGTCGCCGAGGTCGGCCGACACGTTCAGGTCGGAGTCGGCGAACCGTTCGATGGCTCCGGCCCACCGTTCGTCGTGCGCGATTACGATCACGCGTGGCGCGAGCCGGAGGTCGTCGGAGGCTTCGTTGGTGAGGCTGAAGTTGATCAGGAAATGATGGCCGCGACCGTGGACCACGAAATGGTGCCACTCCTTGAAACCTTGGGGACGGGCACTCGCCAGCACGGGTGCGCGGAGGAAGTCGCTTGCGGCGAGCGCGGCGGTCATCGCAGCCACCTGGTCATCGTTGACACGGGCGCCTCGGCGATCGGATTCTGCTGGGCGGGTGTGGATTCGCCGAGCCGCTCGATGAGCTCGCCCAGGCTTGCGATGCCCAGCAGCGCGTGTAAGAAGTCGTCGGCGTCGCGTGGCGCGTCGGTGCGGCGGTTGTCGTCGGCGGCCAGCTCGCGTACTGCGCGGGCCATGCCGCTCAAGCCCAACAGATAGCCGATGAAGTTGCTCTGGTCGGCGAGTGCCTCGCGGGGGTTGGTCAGCGTCATGCGAACCCCTCGGGCCGGAGGCGGGCGAGGATGGAGTCGTCTAGTCCGTGCCCGATGACGGCGTCGGCCAGCAGATCGGCCCACGCATCCGGCGTGGCGTTCGGAGCCGCAGGACCGTCGAGGACGTTGAGGCTCACGGTCTCCCAGACTCGGCGAAGGTTCTCGACCGCTTCAGAATTGATGAGCCCGTCGCGCAGCTCCGCCCCGGCGGCGGTAGCCGCGTACCGACGGCCCTCGGCCACCAGCAGATCGTGCACACCGCGGGCGGCGGCGGGGTTGCCAAGCACCGCGCGGCGCGCGTGGAGGAGGAGCTCGAACACCGTCCGTTCGGTTCCGTCGGCGGCGTCCGGAGGGGTCGGAAGCAGGTGCGGCGCCTGTTTCTCGACGAGATCGAGCGTGAGCTCCCTGACGCGTTCAAGCTCGGCCAGCATGCTGATCAGAACTTCGGGGGTCATCGGGCACGCCCGTGTACGAATTCGACGAGACTCGAAAGGACGTCGCGATGGTGGCTCTTAGGCAGCCAGTCCAGATCAAGCAATACTCCCGCTGCCTCGCGGGCGTGTCGGGACGCGATGTCGCGGGCGTGCTTGAGCGAGCCGACGCGCTGCATCAGTTCGTAGAGCCAACGGATGTCATCGAGGCTCTTCGGGTCCGATGCATGGTGTCCGGCCAATTCCGCCGCGATCTCGGCACGTCCCTCGTGGGAGAGCTGGCCCCGGGCGGTGAGTCGGTCCAACAGGTCGGTCAGTCCGAGCTCGCCGTCGGCGCCAGGGCGGCGCTTGGACAGGATCTGCACGGCGCGCGTTTGGTCACCGGGCTCGGCACATCGCAAGGCGTGCAACACCATTAGCGTGCGCTTGCCCTCCCAGAGGTCCCCGCCGATCTCCTTTCCGTAATCTTCCGGGTCGGCGCGAAGGTTCAGCAGGTCGTCGGTGATCTGGAAGGCCGCCCCGAGGTGCCGGCCGAACGACTCGAGCGGAGCAAGTCGCTCGGGTCCCGCGCCGGCGGCGATCGCACCGACCTGCAACGGCGTGATGAACGAGTACCAACTCGTTTTGAGTTCCACCATCTCGAGGTAGTCCGCGTCGGCCAGCCGCCAGGAGTTCGAGCGCACCCACTCGAGCTCGCGGGCCTGGCCCTCGACGGTTTGTCGCGTCATGTGCGCGACTGCCCGCAGGATGCGCAGCGCAGGCCCGAGCCCGACGCGTTCGACGTTGTCGAGCAGCGGCTGCAGCGATAGCGAGAGCATGGCGTCACCGACGTTGACGGCAATCGGGATGCCATGATCGATGTGCATCGTGGGTTTGCCACGGCGCCACCATGATTCATCCTCGATGTCGTCGTGGATGAGAAAGGCGTTGTGGTAGAGCTCGAGCGTCGCCGCGGTCGGCAGGATGGCATCGAGGTGGCCGCCGAGCCCGAGGCAGGTCGCGATCGAGAGAGCGGGCCGCAGCGCCTTCCCGCCGCGGAGCGGGTAATCGAGGATCAGCTCCTGAAGTTGGCTTCGACCGTGGTCGGGTGCGTAGAGCCGGTTGAGCTCGCCGTCGCAGACGTGCCTGCACTCGGTGAGATAGTCCTCGAGTGCGTCAGGCGCGGTTGGGACTGACCGGGCCTCGGGCAGGGTGGAGGTCATGACGCGGTGGCGACGAGATCGTCACGGCTCTAGGAGCACGACGACGCCGGCGGTGTCCTTGATTCTCGTGACGTAGCGGATTTGGACACTCATTCCGATGCTTCCGGAGGCGTTTTCGCCGTCGACCTCCAGGCTGGGCAGAGCGCTGACCGCGAGGTCCACCGGCTCCTCGCCGGGGGAGGCATCCGCGGCAGCTCCGTGAGCGATGCGCTGCCGCCGTCCGATCAGGATCATGCGAACTTTGTGCAAATCCGATCCCTTGTTGGGCGCGGTGGGTTTCAGCACCGCCAACTGCGTGGCACGGTGCAGCGAGTTGATGTTGGCGGCGGACAGGATGTAGTCCAGCACCGGGTAGCTGCCAAGTGTGAACGCGTTGAGCGCCTTGAGCCCGTCGGTGTTGGTAATCAGGCAGGACGGCGCCCGGTACCCGGCATCCTCGACTTTTGCCCTGGCGTCGATGAGGAAATTCATGAGGTCCAGCGTGGTAGTGGACGTGAGAGGAACGGAGGGGCTGGAACTCGCCAACGCGTTCAGCACCGTCGCGTCGACACTCGCGGCGAGATCCGCCGACTTCGCCATCACCTCGGCCAGGAGAGCGTCCGGCGTTGGAGACCCTAGTTGGGCGAGTGTGGCATTAAACGGTTCATCGTCGAGCGCGAGGTTGAGGAACCCCGGACCGTTGACGATGTCGTTGGACACCTTGTTCTGACCGGGATCGCCTGTGTCCCAATGCGGGATGGCCTGCCAGGCGATGCTGGTCTGCTCGAAGGTTTCCGCCACTTCCCGGTCGGCTATGGCCAGCCGTTCTGCGCTCACGTACATGACTAGAACCCCCCAGGTCGAATGTGGTTCAAATCATCGCAGACAGCATGGTTACGCGTGTCATTTCTGAAGGAGCACGACGTCTTGACCAGGAGTCATCTCGCCTCGGGTCACCGCGTCGCAGTGCGCCAGATGCAGGGGGGCGACCGGGTCGTCCGGCAGCAAGTCGCGGCATCGTTCGAAGGCGGCCCGCGCTCCATCGGCGTCGCCGTCGTCGAACAGTGCAAAGGCTTCGTCGAAGGCGGACTGCGCGGCCCGCTTGGCATCGCGAAGCTGCGTCGGGTCCTCGTCGTATACCTCGTAGATCGTCACTGGTCGGCGCCGGTTAACCACCATGACCCGCTCCATGCGGCGGATGTCGAACTCGTCGCCGTTGGGGAGGCGTTTGCGGGTCGTATCGGAGACGAGCATCGCCGAGCCGTACCGCTTGGTGGTGCTTTCTATGCGCGCGGCGAGGTTTACTGCATCGCCGATGATGGTCAGCACCATGCGATTCACGCCGCCGACGAGCCCGACCCCGACCCGCCCGGTGTTGATGCCGATTCCTGCCCGCAACTCCACGGAGCCGAGGGCCCGCCGCTCCTCGTTGTGCTCGCGCAGCGAGCGCAGCATGGCGAGTCCTGCGCGGATGGCGTCCGGCTCCGATTCGAAGACCGCGACGATCTCGTCGCCGCGCACGTCTTGGATCATTCCGTTGCAGCTGATGATCGGCATCTCCACGGCCCGCAGGAATCCCATGGCCAAGCTGCTGGCCTCCGACACGTCCATGTCCTCGAGCATGGTCGTGAAGCCGCGGATGTCGCTGATGAGGACCGTCATCTCGCGATCGACCCGGTAGCCGCTGCGGACGCGGCGAAGGTCGTCGATGTCGAGGATGCGCAGCAGTTCGTTGGGCACGAACCGCGATTGCACGTCCATCAGGGACTGCCGGTACTCATCGGCGTCCCGCAACCGGTCCTCGAGCTGGAAGTTCCACAACGGCGCGGCGGCCTGGGCGCACAGGAAAGCCACTGCCTCCTCGTGGTCGGCCGTGAAGCGCCTGCCCGACTCGTCCTGCTCGGCGTAGATCACGCCAATTGTCTTGTTCTGCACCGTTATCGGAACAGCAAGGGTGGACGACGTCGTCGTTTGAGGCTGATGTCGTGCGGGTGGTCGGTTGCCTAGGCGGACCGGATCGCCCGCGACGACGACGGGGGAACCCCTGTCCACGACGCGGCGGACGATGGTCTCGTCGTAGGGCACCGCGGTCCAGGGCCCATCGACCGTCGTGGTGTCGCCGCGCTCGCGGACGGCGCGGACCATGAGGTGTTCGGCTTCGCCGGTGAGGAACAGAACGCGGCCCGCACCGGTGGTGTCCACGACTGTGCCGAGCATGATGTTGGCCAAGTCGTCGGGGGTCCGCGCTGCCGACAGCGCACGCACCAGGTGATGCGCGCTGATCTGGTCGATACCCGCGGAGTCGGCCTGGACGAGATCACGGCTGAGTAGCCACGGATGTGCCCGCGCAAGCCGGTCCGTGCGCACAATCAGACCTTGGCTCAAAAACCGCTGGTACGCCGACCGAAGCATGTGCTCACTGAGCGTCGCCCGACCCGTCTGGGAGTAGAGGGCGGCGGCCTCCTCGCGGGCTAGTGCGCCGATCAGGGGCAGCTGATGATCCTCCGCAAGCCCCATGGCCTGATCGAGGTAACGCTCCGCATCGCGGTGCTTACCGCGTGCTCGCGCCCACGTTCCCTCGATCAACGCACACGGTGCCGCATAGTTTGCCGGCGCACCCGCCGCCCACTTGCGATGCATCGTCAGCGTCTTGCGCACGAGATGCCGCGTCGAGCGGTCGTTCGGCGCGGCGTGAATTCTGCTCAGGGAGCTGATCATGTACACGAGTTGCCAGATCGCGGTCCCTGCCATTCCACCGACGTGCTCGATGGCCTCGTCCGTGGCGGCGGCCGCGCCTGGATAGTCACCGGACCAGAAGTGAAGACCGAGTTTCTGAGTCGCGGCTGCGCTCAGAGCCACCTCGTCGCCCTCGCGCTTGGCCGCAGGCAGTACTTCACGCTCGTCGTAGCCGCTCTCGCCGGCGAGCAGGAAGGGATCTTCGCTGCGTCCCATCAAGTTGAGGCAGAACTGGTGGGTGGCCTGGCAAAGCCTGCGGGGCACCGGCTGCGCACGAATCTCGGGGATGAGGGACTGGGCGAGGGCGTCGATCTCCGTAAGCGGGCGACCGGCAAAGAATGACTGTGAGAGCAGGGCCGCGACCAGGAATCCAGCGTATTCCTGGTCGCCTTGGTCAAGCGCCTCCGCGACGGCATCGCGCAGCTGGCCCAGCCCATCGCGGAGCGGGTGTCGCCAATGGCGGATGAAATTCAGGTACAAGAACAAAGTCTCCGGCCGTGCCTCGCGGAAGTCCGCCCGCTCCGTGAGCAGCAGACCGACCTCGCCGAAGCGCTGGCTGCCCGCTCTGTCGCCGGTCATCACCAACAGAAGCCCATAACTGGCGAGCACGAGTGGCGAGGAAGGGGTGTGGCCGTACTCGAGGGCGAGGTCGAGCTGCTTGCGCACGACCAGGGGAAAGATGTTGGGCCGGATGATGTAGGACATGCTGCGTAGCTCGGCGAGAATCCGCTGGATCTCGATGACCCGCCGATCCTCGCAGTGAGGTAGCTCGAGCAGCCGTTCGTTGGTCCAACGGCTCATCGAGAGCTTCATCCGTGCTAGCGCGATGGCCATTCTTGGTTTGCCTGGATCGGGTGGCAGCGGCTCGCCGAGCTCGTCGAGCGCTCGGAGTCCGGTTTCGAGCGCCTCCTTGAGGCGGTTCTGTGCCACCCGCCCCTTGAGTCTGAGGTAGGCGAGTCGCGCGCGGTCGGCAGGGTCGTGCAGGAATTCCTCGGCCTCATCGAGCAATTCGTGTAGCGCCGCCACGTCACCCACCAACATGGCGGCATCCGCGGCGTCGAGCTGCAGCTCACGGGCCAGCGGCAACTCGACTGTCCAGCGCTGCTCGCCAAGCAAGTCCAGACCGTTGCGGCAGTAGTCGAGGGCAAGCGGAAAGGATGCCTGCGCCCGCGCCTTGAGTGCCGCGCGGCGCAGCACCTCGACGAACCGGATCCGCTCGTCGTCGTCGGCGAGCCCTCGGCCTCCGATGCCGACGTGGCGGGCGGCCTCGAAGAGCCGGTCGTCCCCGAGCGCGACCAGCCGCCGGCCGATCCGAAGATGCGTTTCGCGCTGGGCGTCAGCGGAGATGCCTTCCCGCGCCACCTCGGCCACTCGGTCGTGGCTGAATCGGTAGCGGGCGTCGCGGCTGATCGCGTTGGTGATTCGTTGGCCACGGCTGTCGAGGGCTTCGAGCAGGCGAAGCTCGAGGGCCGACCAGACCGCGTGGACTACCACGTCGGGCGGTTGCGCCGCCGCCACCGCGGCGTCGGCGAGATCGAACTCGCCACCGATGCACGTCAGCGAGGTCAACACGTCCCTGTCGATAGGGCTCAGCTGGTCGAGGTATCGGCCGAGGAACTCCGCGGCCGTCGCCGTGACCTCGATTGACGAGAGCACGCGCAAGTCCCAACTCGGGTGTCCGCCTGGGCCGACCGGGATAAGGGCGCCTTCTTGTTGTGCGCGGTACAGCAGCTGACGGACGTGAAGAGGATTTCCGTCGGTCCGATGGTGGAATTCGCTGGCCACGTCGCCGAGCTCCACACCCTGGCCGCTCACCGCAGCGAGCAGCTCCTCGACGTCATCGCGGGACAGCGGGTTGAGCTCGATCGGACGGAGCGTCGCGGAGGTGAGACCCGCTGCGCCCGGGTCGAACTCACCCGCTCGGTGCGCACCGAGGAACAACACGTTGCGAGGCGATACCGTCAACAGTTCCGACAGCAGCAGCAACGTGTCTCGATCGGCCCACTGAAGGTCGTCGATCGCTAGGACCACCGGCCGATAGGAAGCGGTGTCCGACACGAGCCGGATAACGGCGCGGTGCAGTCGGCGGCGAGCGTCGGCTGCATCGAGGTCGGCCACGTGCGAGACTTCGCCAAGCACTTGGGCCAGGCCGGGCACGAGCTCGCTGAGGACACCGGCGAGTGTTGACGCCCCACTGACCAGGCCCGCATGCCAGCGGGCCCGCTCAGCCGGGCCGGTGGCCTCCATGGTGCGGATGAGCGAACCGAGGGCGTCGCCCAACGCCGAGTACGGTGCGGGCGCGCCGTCGCGGCATCTGCCGTAGGCGAAAACGCAGTCGCGCCCGGCGACCTCGGCGCCGAAGGCCTGCATGAGGGTCGACTTACCCACGCCGGGAACCCCACTGAGAAGGACGCATCCTCCGTCGACGCGTCCGGCCGCTTCAATGGCTTCGCGGAGTTCCGCTATCTCCTCCCGCCGGTCGACCACACGGCCGTCGAAGTCGAGTACCGGAGTCGTCACGGCATGCCGCCCACCGTCGTGCGCGCCTCCCTCCGCACGACAGGCCACGGGGATCGCAAGGTGCGCATGCCGGGTCCCCCTCTTGCCGAACAGTCAGCTCATCGTAGTGACGGGATGAACCCAACGCGGGCTGGATGAGTGAGATCTGGGTGATCTCTTCGAAGGCAAACTGACGCTCGTGTTAGTGGCGACGGGGGGCCGTGGTCGTCGAGGAAGGCTTCCGACAGGCCTTCGCCTCCGGGCCCGACCTCGACTTCCTCCGCGCGCTGGTGCCCTACGTCTGGGCGCGGTGGCGCTGAATTCAGTGCTCCGGCGGGCCCTCCAGCGAGGTTAGGCTCGATGCCGGGGGACTGATGGCCGATCAACCGACCACCCGGCTTGCCGCGAGTGGTCATCGCTTTCTGATGCGGCGCATGGAACATGCGTTGGTGCGCAGAAACATTGCAATGCACGACGATCCGCTGCGCGCTCAATCTCTGTCACTGGCGGCGGGATGCGTCCTCGCGGTGATCGCGGTCGCGGCGTGTGCGATCTTGGCGTTCGTCAGGCCGCAGGGCAGCCTGGGCAGCGCGCCGATCGTCATGGCTCGCGATTCCGGTGCGCTCTACGTGCGGCTCGACGACGTGCTGCACCCGGTCCCGAACCTCGCGTCGGCCCGCATGATCGCCCGATCGGCGGCCAACCCCGTCGTGGTCGCAGAGGCGACCATCGCGAGCGCGCAGCGGGGCCCGGCGATGGGCATTCCCGGTGCGCCAGCGGCGATCGGTGCACCGCTGGCAGCGCCGTCGTGGATGGTGTGCGACACCGATCGCACCGTCGTGATCGTCGGCGCCGAGACCTCGGCCACCGACAGGTTCGACGATGCGCGCAGCGTCCTGGTGGCCCCGCGCGGCGAGGGCCCCGCCACGACCTATCTGCTCTACGACGGTCGGCGTGCCGAGGTGGACCTCCGCAACCCGGCAGTGGTGCGTGCCCTTCGCCTCGAAGGCGTTGTCCCTGTGTTGGTTTCGCGGGCACTGCTCGACACCCTGCCCGAGGTCCCGGCGATCGCTGCGCCGGTCGTTGATGGCGCCGGTGCCGCTGGGCCCCGATCGTTGGAGGGAGTCCCAGTCGGTGCCGTCGTGCGCGTGGTGCGCGCCGACGCCACCGACTACTACGCCGTCCTGCGCGAGGGGGTGCAACGGATCGGCGAGGTGGCCGCCGACCTCATCAGGTTCACCTACCGGGGCCTCGACGGCGTGCCTGTCGTCGCGCCGTCGGCGATCGCGCGGACCAGCGCCGTCGACGGGCTGGCCGTCGGGCACCTCCCGCAACGCGCCCGCGAGCCGGTAGGAGCCGACGGTTCCGCAGCGGTGTGCGTGCTGTGGCATGCCGACCGGGTCGACGATCGGTCGCGCAGTGTCGTGCTGACAGGGAAGCCGCCGATCAGCGCCGTTGGGATGACGAGCCTCGCCCAGGCCGATGGCGACGGACCGAACGTCGACGCCGTGGTCGTTCCTGCGGGTCGCGCCGTCGACGCCAGGGCCGCCGCGATCATCGGGGACGACGGGACGTCCGGTCCGCGGTATCTGGTCAGCGACATGGGCGTGGTGTACGGCATTCACGATGACGACGTGGCGTCCCACCTCGGTCTCGCCGGCCCGCCTGTGTCGGCCCCGTGGCCGATTCTCGCGGCGCTGCCGCGGGGACCGGAACTGAGCACCGAGGCGGCCTCAGTCGTGCGCGACGGGCTGGCGGCGCCGTCGTAGTCGACCCGCCGAGACCGAAGCGACCGTCACCGCCGCAACGCAGATCGCGGCACCGCCGAAGGCGACCTGCCGCGACATCGGGTCGGGCCGGCGAGCGTCCGGGGCGGGCGGGACGGACGGCATCGGCGTCGACGGCGAAACGCCGGGGCCGTCCGCGCTAATCGCGGCCAGCGCGTCGACCACGCCGTGACCGACGTGGGGGTCCCATCCGGCCGCGGGGTGTCGCGCGGTGTCCTCGATGCGCTGCATCGCCTGCCTCGCCGTGAGCTGCGGCTCGCGCGATCGGATCAGCGCGGCGATGCCGGTGACCACCGGCGCGGCATAGCTGGTCCCCGAAATCGACAGCGGCTCATCGGAACCGGGTGCTGTATCGATCAGGCCCTCCCCGTCCGGATCCAGGGCGACGACCGCCTCGCCCGGAGCTGCGACGTCCACCCACGGCCCGGCGAGACTGAACGTCGACGGGCGGGCGTCCAGGTCGACGGATGCCACGGTGAGGACGTAGTCGTCGTACCACGACGGGCTCGCCACGACGTTCACCGCGTCCCAATCCGGCAGACCGGGACGGGACGGGTCGGACGGCGGATTCTGCTCGTGGCACACACCAGGACCGCCCACGTTGCCCGCCGCCGCGACGACGACGACGTTCTTGACGTCGACGGCGTAGGCGAGCGCCGCGCCAAGGGCGCCGTCGCCGATCTCGTCGGTCGCCGGAATGCAGGCGACCGAGGAGATGTTGATGACCGTCGCTCCCGCGTCGGCCGCGGTGCGCACCGCCATGGCCAGAGTCTCGACGTCACCGACCCCCGAACTTCCGGGATCGCCGACGCGGCGAAACGCGTTGCTCGACTGCCGGATTCCCATGATGGCGGCATCGGGAGCAAGGCCACCGAACGACGTGCCCGCCACGTCGACCTCTGTCGCGCCGATGATTCCGGCGACCACGGTGCCGTGACCATCGCAGTCCTGCGTGCCATCTCCAACCGACACGTAGTCGCCGCCGGGAACCAGGTGCGGCAGCAGTCGGTGCCGGGCGACGCCGGTGTCGATGACCGCCACCGTCTGACCCCGGCCGCGGGACAGTCGCCAGATCGACTGCAGGTCAATCCCGCTCAGCTGCGACTCCGATCCGACGTCGGCGGGCCTGGCCGCCGAATGGCAGCGTTCGCTCTGCTCGGTCGGCTCCCGCGGTGCAGGTGACTGCGGGACGGGCAACAATGCGTCGTCCACGATCGGAGGATTCACGGCACCGGCTGGCGGGGACGTCAAACCGGCCGTCCACGTGACCGCGACGACCGCGGCGACTCGTAACGTGAGGACGAATGCGGACGTCATGGCAGAGACACGCCGCGCACGATCGCGTAGACCCCGCCGACCCAACAGGCCAGCGGAACCACCGCGACGAGCGCCGCGTACTCCAGGACTTCCACGGCGCGCGCCGTGACGGCATTGAGCCGCGGGGGACGGGTGGCTCCAAGGCCGATCGCGATGAGCACGGCGCTCACCCACCCGACCTGGGCTGGGTGTGCCGTCACGAAGATCACGAAAGCCGCTGACGCACTGACCAATCCACCGATCGCAAGGGCCGTACGTCGTGCTTCGTCGACGTAAGTGCGCACTCGCAGCAGCAACACGACGCCGATCACCGCGGCGAACCCGGCTCCAGGCGGGCTAGGCGCGCCATACCGATGGCATCCGACCGCGATGAGAACGGCGCCGAGTGTTGCTGCGCCGCTGCATCCCCCGACCAGACCAGTCAACGTGGCGTGGCCGCGGAGTGCACGTTCGTCGATGTCGGCGTGTCGGTCGACGGTGAGTCCTGACAGCAGAATCGCCATCCGGCCGGACAATCCCAACACACCGAGGGCGGCGACGGCCAGGACTGCCCCGACGGTCGCGACGGGGACCACGGCAACGATCGGAACGATCACCGCGATCGCGACGAGTGCCGAGAAGGTTGCCGTCGCAACCAGTGTCGACGCCGATTGATCGGCCCACCGCAGCAGCGCCAGCGCCATGGACGCCGATGCCGCGGCCGCCAGGAAGACGTTGGCGGGGTCCGGGCCAGAGGGCACCGTCAGGAAGCCGGTCGCGACGGCCAACGACACCGCGGCGACGGCCGCTGGCGGGCTCTGGCCGGTGACCGCCATCGCCGCGGCAATGCTGGTCCCGATCGCGGCGATCAGCACATGGATGCTCGGGTGTCCGGTCAGGCTAGCGCACAACGCCAGCGAGGCGAGGGCCGCCGCCCACACGCAGGTGACCGCGGGTATGAACTGAGAGACGTCTGCTGGCGGACCAGCTTCTGCGACCGTGCGGAACGGGCCCCACCGCATCGGCCCGAGCGCCGGTGCGTCGGACGCGGCGAGGATGAGGACCTCGCCGTCGTGAACACCGTTCTCGGCCAGGGTGATCGACTCGTCGAGCGATGCCCCGGACAGACGGTCCAGTCGCCAGCACAGCGGCGACTCGTCGGGATGCTGCCTGGCTAGCGCGACGATTGTCGGCAGCAGCTCCCCGACCGGCGTGCCCGAGGGCAGGGCCAAATCGACCATGACGGGTTGACCGTCCCGGTCGCTCTGAATCGACAGTCGACACACTGACATCGCATCACCCCCCGGTAGATGTCCAGCATTGCCACCGTAACCGACTGGCACGGGGTGGCCGCGCGGCAATTCTCTCGCCTCGCGATGGAACGGAATCGACGTCTGCCGCGTCCTTTCACCGATGGACTTCGTATGCGCTCCGCGCCTCGCCGCTCCGCAACTCGACGCCGGCGACATCGTCGTCGAACCGCCGCCAGACGTACCGCGGCAGGCACCGGCCAACCCGCTGATGTGGCTGATGCCTGCGGCAATGCTGGTCGCCGCATTGGGAATGGCGTTGCTGTACTTCACATCCGGTACCAGCCGTAGCCCGATGTTCATGTTGTTCCCCGTCATGATGCTGGTCTCCGTGGTCGGCTCGCTGGCCTACGGTTCGCGCGGCACCCGCCGCACCGGCGAGCTGGACCAGGATCGGCGCGAGTACCTGCGCTACCTCGAAGCGCTGGACGACGCCACCGTCAGGACTGCTGGATCTCAGCACAGGTCGATGCACTGGAGTCATCCCGATCCGGGATCGTTGTGGAGGCTGGCTGGTGGGAGCCGCATGTGGGAACGCCAACCCGACGACGCCGACTTCTGCCAGGTCCGCGTCGGACTCGGCACGCTCGCCCTGTCCACCAGACTGATCGCGCCATCACCGACGCCGTCCGAATCCAGCGATCCGGTGACCGCGGACGCATTGCACCGTTTGATGGCGACCCGGTCGACGGTGTCGAACCTGCCGGTCGTCATCGACATGCGCGAGCATTCCCGGATCACGCTTGGCGGCGACGACGTCTTCGCGGCGCGCGGCCTGGCCAGTGCGATGATCTGTCAGCTGGCGATGTTGCACGGACCCCAGCACGTGAAGATCGCGGCCGTTGTCGATGAAGCCGCGGCGCCCGAATGGGACTGGCTGAAATGGCTTCCACATCACGCGGACTCGCGTTCGCATGACGGCGCGGGGCCGTCGCAGATGACGTATCGCAGCATGGCCGAGGTCCACGCCGACGGTGCCGCCCACGTGATGGTGCTTGTAGATGGCGGTGACGTTTCCGGCGACCCGCCTGCCGGCCGCGTCACGATGGTGGTGATCGGTACCGAGGGCCCCGGGACCGGGTTGGCTGAATGCCCGGACTTCCTGCCGGCGGTCGCGGCGCTGGCGTGCGCGCGTCGGCTGGCGCCGTTTCGCGTCGGTTCGTCGAGGATCGTCGGCCCGCCTCATGCACTCGGCGGTTGGGCGGCTCTGAACGGGGTCGGTGACGTGGAGCGCCTCGACGCCGCGACGTGCTGGCCACCTCGCACCGGAAATCGGCGACTCCGCGTGGCCATTGGCGTCTCCGACGCAGGCGAGCCCGTCGAACTGGACATCAAGGAGGCCGCTCACGACGGCATGGGGCCGCACGGGCTCTGCGTGGGCGCGACGGGTTCGGGAAAGTCGGAGTTCCTGCGGACGCTGGCCCTCGGCCTGATCGCCACCCATCCGCCGGAGGCCTTGAACCTGGTACTCGTCGACTTCAAGGGCGGCGCAACGTTTCTCGGCTTCGAGAGGCTCAGGCACGTGGCGGCCGTCATCACCAACCTGTCGGACGAGGCCCACCTGGTGGCCCGCATGAGGGATGCGCTCGCCGGTGAGATGACGCGCAGGCAGCAGGCTTTACGGGCGGCGGGGAACTACGCGAACGTCACCGACTACGAGGCCGCGCGGGCAGCGGGCGCCGCGCTACCTCCACTGCCCGTGCTGTTCATCGTGGTTGACGAGTTCTCCGAACTGCTCAGCCAGCAGCCGGACTTCGCCGACTTGTTCACCGCGATCGGACGGGTGGGACGCTCGCTCGGAATGCACCTGCTGCTCGCCAGCCAACGTCTCGACGAGGGCAGGCTGCGCGGGCTCGAGAACCACCTCTCCTACCGAATTTGCCTGAAGACGTTCTCGGCTGCCGAATCCCGCGCGGTGCTCGGCACCCCGGAGGCATACGATTTGCCAAGCACGCCTGGGATGGCCTACCTCAAGACCGCAGCAGGCCACCTCGTCCGGTTCCGCACGGCCTTCGTGTCGAGCCCGGTCCCGCGATCGGTGATGCCGGGGAATGAGCAATGTGTCTTGGCCCCTTCGTTGTTCACGGCGCGTCACGTCCCACGAACTTCGAGTGAGGTTCCACCCGACGATCCAAACGCCACCACCCGAACCATTCTGGACACGGTGCTCGACCGGCTGGCCGGGCATGGCACCCCTGCACATCGGGTGTGGTCGCCGCCGCTGGCGCAGTCACCCACGCTCGACACGGTGCTCGCATCGTCGGTGGGCCTACCACCCTTGGTTGTCCCGATCGGTTTGGTGGACAAGCCCTTCGCACAACGGTGCGACCCGCTGATCGCCGATCTGAGCGGACCAGGTGGCCACGTCGCGATCGTCGGCGGCCCGCGGTCGGGCAAGTCCATCGCGTTGCGCACGTTGGTGTTGGGACTGGCGGCGATGCACCCGCCCGGACGGGTGCAGGTCTACGGGCTGGACTTCGGCGGCGGAGTGCTGGCGTCCACGCGGGTGCTTCCCCATGTCGGTGCGGTCGCAGGACGGTTCGAGCCCGCACTGGTCCGGCGCATCGTCGGTCAGCTGCAGGCGCTGATCCGGACGCGCGAGGCACGGTTGCGCCGTGACGGTGCCGACGCGCGGTTCGACGCCGGATTCGACGATGCGTACGGCGACGTGTTCCTCGCCGTCGACGGCTGGGCAGCGGTCCGGCAGGACTTCGACGGCCTGGAGGAGTCCATCACGGCCGTTGCCATGCAGGGCCTAGCGGTCGGGGTGCACGTGGTGGTGACCGCATCCCGCTGGGTGGAGATGCGGCCCGCGCTCAAGGACCAACTCGGCACCAGAATCGAACTCAGGCTTGGCGATCCGGCCGACTCGGAGATGGACCGGCGCAGGGCCCGGCTCCTCGGCGACTGCCCACCCGGCCGGGGCATCACCCGTGACGGTCTGGACATGGTGATCGCATTGCCGCGGCTGGACGGTCGCTCGTCGAGCGTGGGTCTGGACGCGGCGCTGCGGGCGGATGCCGAACTGCTGCGGGCCCGCCATCCGGTGACCGTCGCGCCGCCCGTCGAACTGCTGCCCACGAAGGTGACCTCCGACGCCGTCGTCGCAGCGGCGTCCGGTGCGCGGCCGCCGACACACATCCTGATCGGCCTCGCCGAGGACGACCTGCGGCCCATCGCCGTCGACTTCGGGGGACAGTCGCACCTCGTCGTGCTCGGCGAAACGGAGTGCGGAAAGACGACGACGCTGCGCGCGCTGTGCCACGAACTCGTTCGCAACAGCCCAGTGAGTGACGTGCAGATCCTGATCGTGGACCCGCGCCGGTCGCTGCTCGGCGTGGTCGAATCGGATCACCTCGCCGGCTATGCGATGTCCGCGGCGGCGGCGGAGACGCACGTCGCAAACCTGGCCCGAAGCCTGCATGCACGCATGCCCGGTGCCGAGGTCACCCAGCGGCAGCTGCGCGACCGGTCTTGGTGGTCGGGTCCCGAAATGTACGTCATCGTCGACGATTACGACCTGGTCGCCGAATCGACGGTCAACCCGCTCACCGCGCTGCTCGACCTGCTCCCGCATGCCCGTGACCTCGGATTGCACGTCGTCGTGGCACGCCGGTCGGGTGGTGCGGCGCGTGCGATGTTCGATCCGTTCCTGGCCCGGTTGCGTGACCTCGGATGCATGGGGCTGACGATGAGCGCCGGCCCGGACGACGGCGTGCTGCTGGGCGCGGTTCGCCCGACGACACAGCCGCCGGGCCGCGGCACGCTGACTCGGCGTGGCCAGCCGAACCAGGTGGTCCAGGTGTCCTGGACGGATCCACCGTGACCGCGCCCGATGCCGTACTCGTGGTGGGACCGACCGAGATCGTCGGTGCCCGCGCGGTGGACGGCGAACTCGTCACGGCAGCATTCGAATCCATCGACGACGCCACCGCTCTGGTCGGCGACCGCGTCGTGCCGGTCGACGAAGTGTGGCGGGAGGTGATGGCGGCGGCCATCGGTCACGCCGCAGGCACCGTGGTACTCGTCTGCCCGTCATGGTGGCGACCGCCACGAATCGAGATGGTGGGCAACGCCGCCCGTCAAATGGCCACCAATGTCGTGCAGCTGCGGCGGGCAGACGTCCTGCAGGCCGATGACTCGAAGACCATCGTCGAGATCGCACCGGAGTTCGTCGTCGTCCACGCTCCCGGCGCGGCAACGTCCGTCGTGCCTCGCGTCGGTGAACCGCGCGTCGTCGCCGACTCGATCGACACGCTCGTCGACCAGGCGGTCGTGGTGATCGACGTACCAAGTGGCATGGATGGGGCGGCGAGACTGAGCGGCGAACTCGCGCGTGTCCTGCGGTCTCGGGGCGTCGCGGTATCGATGGCCGACGACCGACGCGTGCTGCGCGCGGCGCGGGAGCGGCGGGTGGGCAGGCGTCGCATGGTCGGCCTGCCTGCCAGGTTCACCCATCCCCGCGTCGCGGCGCTCACCGGGGCCGGGCTGGTGGTGACGGCGTTGACCGTCGCCGCAGCAGGGTACGGTGCCGACGACGACGCGACGGCTACCTCGGCATGGCTGGTCGAGGGGCGGGTTGCCGTCGAGGTGCCCGCCGACTGGTCCACCGAACGCATCAACTCGGGTCCCGGTTCGGCTCGGGTGCAAGTGCTTTCGCCACGGGAGCCGCACGTCGCGATCCAGGTTACCCAGTCGCCGGGGCAGGAATCGCTGGCCGTCGCGGCCGAGGTGTTGCGACGAGCGCTTGGCGAGCAGCCGGACGGGGTCTTCGTCGAGTTCACCGCGTCGGACCGCAGGGCCGAGAAGAACGTCATCACCTACCGCGAGATCCGCACGGAGCACCACGTCGAGTGGACCGTGATGCTCGACCGCGGCGTGCGGATCGCCATCGGCTGCCAACACGCGCCGGACCGCCCGGCTCCTGAACGGATCTGCGAGGCGGCCATTCGATCGGCAAGGACCTTGCCGTGACCGCGCCGTGATCGACATTCGCGGCTCATGGAACCGAATCGCGATCGTGTGCGTCCAATTATCATGTCCCGCTTCACAGAACACGGAAGGACTTAGATGACGACACCCGGTGCACTGAACACCGACTTCGACCTCATGACGGCCGTCGCGGGCAGGATTGACACCCGCAATGAGGAGGTCCGGGCGATGCTGCGCTCTTTCATCGGCCAGATGACCAGCGTGCCTGCCTCGGTGTGGGGAGGAGCGGCGGCGGCCCGATTCAGAGACGTCGTCGACCGGTGGAACGCCGAGTCGGTGAAGCTGCACGCCGCACTGCAGCGGATCGCCGAGACCATCACCTACAACGAGCGAACCTTGCGCGAGGCCACCGACAGTCACTCGCACCGGATCTCAGCCACTGTCCAATCCCTCTAACCGCCAACCCGAATGGAGCTCCCATGGATCCGGTTCTGTCCTACGACTTCTCCGAGATCGAGTACACCGTCCGTCAACAGATCCACGCCACGTCGGCCCGGTTCAACGCTGCGCTGGACGACCTGCGGACCCAGATCGCGCCGTTGACGGCGGTCTGGACCCGCGAGGCGGCCGAGGCGTATCGGGTCGAACAGGCCCGTTGGGACCAGTCGGCGGCGGCGCTGAACGAGATTCTGGTCAACCTCGGCAACGCCGTGCGCGACGGCGCCGACGACGTCGCTGACACCGATCGGCGCGCGGCCGCCGCGTGGGGCTTCTAAGCAGCGCCCCACCAAGATCGGCCCACCAAGACCCTGTGCGGTCCCCGCTGGGAGGAGAGCCCGGCGGGACCGCACAGTCTCGTTCACAGCCGCGTAAGGATCGCGAACCCCTGGCCGTCATGGCGTCTGACCGGATCGCCGTGCGGTCCGTCCACCACCCGACCGCGCGTTGGGTCTTGGGCCAGGATGGCGAAGGTCTCCGCGACGTGGCGGACGAACGCGTGATCGACGTCTGGGACGAGATTGTGTCCGACGAACGCTCGTGTTACCGACAGCTCGGCCAGTGATGCCAATGACGCCGCGAACGCGGCTACGTCGCTATCGGGAAGATGCGCCCAGTGCGTCGTCGTCAACAGTGTGTCGCCGCAGAACAACATGCCCGTTTCCGGCTCCCACAGACACAGCGAATCCGGCACGTGACCGGGTGTGTGCAGTGCCGTCAGTCGCCGGTCGCCGAGGTCGATGACATCGCCGTGATCGAGCCCGCGAGTCGGCGGGGTCGCCGGGATGGTCCAGCTGCTCAGGTCGGGAAGTGAGCGCATGGTGAGGTCGTCCGGGCTCAGGAAGAACTTCATCTTGTCCAGTTCACGAAACTGGCTGTAGATCTGACACATTCGCGTGGCGGCGACCGCGTAGGCGGCCAGCTCGGCGCTTGGCACCGCGCCATAGAGCGACATACCCGAGCGATGGCACAGGAACTCGTCGGTTTCGACGTGCTGATTACCGCCGCGATGATCGAAGTGATGGTGCGAGTTGACGACGACCAACGGACGGTCGGTGATTCCGCGGACGGCATCACCGATGTCAGCGATCCCCAGACCGGTATCGAACAACAGCGCCCGCTCGGATCCGACGATCAGGTAGCTGTTGACGTGACCCGGCTCCGACAGTAGGTGGATGCCACACCCGTAGTCACGCACCGCGAACCAGGAACCAGTCACGGCCATTCCCGGAAGTCGGCCTTCCGGATCACGGTGTGACATCCCTTCACCCGGTCGACGACCTGGGAGATCCGGACGTCGGCTGCGGCGCTGAGATAGGCGTAACCGAGGTGCGCGGGGATGTCGTAGCGATGCGACAGCAGGTCCAGCGCGGCACGAACACTGTCGCGACACGCCTCGTCCAAGTCAGCGTCGAGGCCGATGCCGATGAGCAACTCCTCGGTCTCGGCGAACGGCCGACCGTTCGCCGCCCTAGCACCGCCGCGAACCACGTCGACGTGGAGCGTTGCGCGAAGCGGTGCCTCGAAGGCCGTCAACGCGACCTCACCGTCGCCCTGCGAGTAGTGCGGATCCCCGACGTAGAGCAACGCGTCGGGAACTTGGACGGGCAGATACAGCGTGGCCCCCACACCGAGGCAGGTGATGTCGAGGTTTCCGCCGTAAAGGCCAGGCGGGATGGAGTTCGGCCGCACGCTGCCGGCCGCGGCGACACCCATGATTCCCAGGAATGGACGCAACGGAAACCGAATCGAGCGGTGCGCACCGGCATACGCCGACTCGTCCTGCCGAAGAGGCAGGATCCCCTCTGTGCCGACCGCCTTGCAGAACACGCTGGTGACGTCCCCCGACGGGTGGTCGTCGGGTAACGCACCTCCGCCGTGCCGGGACGACACAACACGGTTTCCGGCGTGGACGTCAGGTGCTGTGACCCGAGGACGACGCCAGTGCCTGCCGTGGTCGTCACTTCGGGGCGGCCCGCCGCGCATGCGACGCTGCGAGCACCGCGATGTCATCGTCGGTCAGCTCCGCCGGGGTTCCGCGCAGAATGAGGTCTTCGAATCCGCCGTCGTTCTCCATCACGGTGATGGTGTACATCTTGTCCGTCGTCGACGTGTTGACGATGCGATGGACGGAGCCGGTCGGCAGCACGATCACCGCGCCCGGAGTCAGCGCCACGACGTGTTCGTCGGAATGCGCGGCGCCGTGTCCGCGCAGCACGACGAAGGTCTCGGTCGACTCCGGGTGGGAGTTGTCCGGCTGCGATCCGCCGGGCTCCCAAATCTCGAAGCACACAGTGGTGTTCGACCCGGATGTCTTGGGGCCGGACAGCACCGTGAGTGTCACCGTGTCGTCGGGGCTGATCTTGTACGCGGTGAGATCGGTAAGGCCGTGCAGTGTCGGTGCGACGCTCATGCCTGCTCAATCCTCCTTACCATTGCATCGAGATACGTGGTGAATCCATAGCATTGGCGAACGTTGTACAGGGTCGCCTCCATGCAGTACGCCGGCGACGTGGTGGCGACGGCGTCGGCGAGCATGATCACGTCGTATCCGAGGCAGGCGGCGTCGACGAGGGTCGCATACACACACTGGTCGGCGTTGACGCCGGCGAAGAGCAGGGTGTCGACTCGCAGGTTGCGCAGCACCGAGTCGAGTTCGCTGTCGAAGAACCCGCTCATCCGGTATTTGTCGACGAACAGGTCGTCCTCGCTGGGCTGCAGCTCGGATGTCACGGCGGCGCCCCAACTTCCGCGGGTCAGTACCGCTTCGGACCTGGCGGCACCGTCACCGATCCCACCTCCTTCGCCGTTCGGGTCGTACACGTGCAGTACGCCAGGAGGCAAGTTGGCCTTGTCGGGGCGATTACCCCAGTTGAGCCAGATGACCGGGACCTGCGCCGAGCGGAGCACGGGCAATCCGTGGTTGAGCACGGCGACGGCACCGATCGCGCCCGAGACGTCGACGCCGATGTGGTGAAGCCAGCCGCCTTCTGTCACGAAGTCGTTCTGCATGTCCACCACGATTACCGCAGTTCGGGACAGATCGATGGTGACGTCGGATGATTCGGCGGGGACCTCGAGTGGGCGCTGCGGCTGATGGGTGCGGCGCAGGTCGGCATGTCCGGGCCTCAGGGACCACAGATTTCGGCTCACGATGTGCGTGTCCGCTTGGGGAAGCTGAATGCGCGGACCTCGAGAAGAGACTCGGCGAGTTGTTGTGCCGCCGACGCCAGGATGACCTTGCCGACATCGGCGCTGGCCTGGGTGGGGTCACCGATCGTTCCGGAATCGGAGAGGTCGTCCGTCAGCCACGCGGTGGGCAATATTCCTTCGAGGGTGAGGTGCTTGTACTTGGCGAATTCCGCTGCGGCGTCCTGCCCGTCGGGGAATGCGCGGTCGTGGTGCACGAGATCGGGAGCGATCGCCATCATGATCGAGGTCTCCACGTAGCCGCCGTGGATGTCGAAATCGTCGTGGACGCGGTCGACCTCCGGTGGTGTGGGGAACCGAAGAGGCATGACTCCGAAGACCTCCAAGCCTGTCTGGTGGCGAATGTCGCGGGCGACGACGTCCAGCAGGCTCGGCTGGCCGCCGTGGCCGTTGACGAACACCAGTTTTCGGAATCCGCTGGCTGCCAACGAGGTACCGAGGTCCATGCATACCGCCATCAGGGTGGCCGCCGACATCGCAATCGTCCCCGCGCGGCCGAGGTGTTCGGTCGACTTGCCGTAGTGCAGGGTCGGCAGTACCCAGACGTTGGCGTCGTCGGGCAGGCTCTCGACGGCGGCCATGGTGATCGCTTCGGCGTGCATGGCGTCGGTGATCAGCGGTAGGTGCGGTCCGTGCTGTTCGATCGCTCCGATCGGTTGGACGACGACCGCATCAGTCTTGTCGATCGCGTCGACTTCGGATGTGGTGAGGTGAGCGAGATGAAACATGCGGGTCAACGTCGGATCCTCATTCATCTTCGGGGAGAGCGGATTCGTGCCACCGGGACAGCAGCAATCGTTCGAGCAGGACCACGAACCCGAACAACACCAACGACACCACGCTGGCCATCACGACGGCGACGAACAACTGCGGGGTGCGCAGCTGCACGGCGCTTTGGGTGATGATGTAGCCCAGTCCGCCTTCGCCGCCGCCGACTCCGGCCACGAACTCACCAACGATCGCGCCGATCACCGAGGCGCCTGCGGCGATCCGCATGCCGGTGAGGATCGATGGTGATGCACCGGGGAGCCGCAATGAGAACAGGGTCACGCGGGGTGCAGCGCCCGCCATATTGTAGAGCTGCACGAGGTTGCGGTCGATGGACTTGAGCCCGTGCAAGGCATTCGCCGCGACCGGGAACAAGGCGATCATGGCACCGACCAGCATATTGGTGGTCTGCCCGGGACCGATCCACACGACGAACAGCGGAGCGATCGCGACGATCGGAATGGTCTGCAGCACGATGAGATACGGGTAGAAGCCGCGTTCAGCGATGTTCCACCGCATCATCACCAGCGCGATGGCGACGCCGGCGACGGTGGCGACTACGAACCCCAGATAGGACTCCTGGACGGTGACCCAGGTGGGCTGCCAGATCGACGTGCGTTCGTCCCAAAGAGTTCGCAGCAGGGTCATTGGCGAGGGAAGCATGTACGAGGGCACGTCGAAGATCGTGATGATCAGTTGCCACGTCGCGATGACGAGGGTGAATGCGCCGACAGGTGGTGCGATGCGACGGATGCGTGTGCGCGCCGAAGCCGTCGGTCGCACGGGTGTGGACTTGGGTTTGGGCTTGACGATCCGGCTGATCAGGGATCCGCGCTCGAGGACGATCATTCGCGGAAGCTTCCGAGCGTGACCGAGATCTGCTGCTGCAGCGCACGTAATGCGGTCTCATCGCGCTCGGTGGTCGGGTCGAGCGACGGCGGGCTTGGTGATCTGACGACGTCGACGACGTGGCCAGGGCCGGTATCCATGATCGCTATCTGGTGGCCGAGGGTGCAGGCCTCGTAAATGGAGTGAGTGATGAACAGGACGCTGAAATCCTTTTCGCGCCATAGCCGCAATAGTTCTGCGCCCATCTTCTCGCGGGTGAACTCGTCGAGGGCGGCGAAGGGTTCGTCCATGAGTAGGAGCTCAGGGTCGCTGGTGACCGAACGTGCCAGTGACGCCCGCATTTTCATTCCTCCGGACATCTCTCGCGGGTACGCCTTCTGAAACCCATCGAGGCCAACCATCTTGATTGCCTCATTCGCGCGAGCCCGACGTTCTGCGCGCGGCACCTTTTGCAGCTTCGCGATCACCTGCACGTTTGCGTGCACGGTGCGCCACGCCAGCAGGGTGGGGTCCTGGAACACGTAGGACAGACGCTCGGTGTCGCGGGTCATCGATCCCGAAGTAGGTTCGGTGAGGCCCGCGGCCATCCGCAGCAGGGTTGTCTTGCCGCAACCCGACGGTCCGACGAGGACGGTTATCTCGCCCCGCTGGATCGCGAGGTCTATCGGTGCCAGCGCACGGAATCCGTTGCCGTACACCTTGTCTGCCCCGGAGAAGGTGACAAGGGTTTCCGATTGCCGTGGTGCGGAGTCGGTCACCGTCATGTCGGCACCGCCACCAGGTCGTGATTGACGATCGCTGCGCGCCGCCTGCGCATCGAGGTGTGTATCTCGTGCCGGTCGGCGGTGAGTACTTCACCATCCCGCACGACTTGTTCGCCGTCGACCCAGACGCCCCGTACATCGGCAGGCGACCCGGCGAAGACGACACCGCGACGAAGAGTTGACGACCCGCTGTAGCCCGGCGACTCGACATCGATGGTCACCAAGTCGGCCAAGTACCCGGGCCGGATGGCGCCGAGCGTGTCGGGCATGCCGACGGCACGGGCACCGCCGCGCCACACCATGTCAAGGGCGTCGACTTCGCTGAGGCGCTCTGCGTCGAGGGTTCGGAGCCGGTCCGAGAGCACCGACCACTTTAGTGACTCGAACATGTTCTGCCCGTTGTTGCTTGCCGGTCCATCACATCCGATCGCGACCGGCACGCCGAGAGCGCGGAGGTCGGAGACGGGTGCCGGACCCGACGCCAGGTAGGCGTTGGACGTCGGGCACGTCACGACGGTGGCACCGGACTCGGCGACCAACGCGCATTCATCGGGGTCCAGCCACACACAGTGCACGAGCTGGGTTGCAGGCTGTAACAGGCCAAAGCCACGGAAGTACTCGACTTCACGGACACCATGGCCGGCAACGGTGGAAGCGACGCTGGTGCGAGTTTCGGCGCAGTGGGCGTGCAGGCCGACGCCGGTATCCGCGAGATAGGTGCCGACGCGGTCACACAATTCGCGCGAGGCGAGCCAGGTGGTTTGGATCGCCGCTTCGCATCGGATCCGGCCCGAACTGGCGCCATCCCAAGTCGAGATGAACAACGCGAGGTTGTCGAGATACTCGGTGACGGATTCCAGTCGGGATAACCGCGCACCACTGGCGTCCATGTCGACGCCGCCGCGTGCGATGAGACCACGGATGCCAATGTCGCGGAACGCCCGGGCCACGTGGTCGGTGTTGTCGGCATGGTGGTGGACGTATTGGTTCTCCAGCACGGTGGTGACGCCCGATCGCAGGTTCTCCAGGAGTCCCGCCGTTGCTGCCAGATAGAAGTCGGCAGGCTGGAGCAGACCGGTGTATGGCCAGATGTCCTTGGCCAGCCAGTCTTCAAGGCATTTCGTCGTGCTGATGCCGCGAAGCATCGACTGAAAGAGGTGGCAATGAGCGTTGATGAAGCCAGGCATCACCGCCAGCCCCGTGGTGTCGACGACGCGGTCGGCGGCTTGCCGGTATTCAATGGGGGCGTCGCCCTCGCCGACGTCGGTGATCACACCGTCGTCGACGACGACGAAACCAGATGCTAGCTCGCTGTCTGCGTCGACGATGAGCCCGCCACCGCTGAATACCGTTCTCATTGCCTGCTTCCCATGGTCTCGATCACTCCGTGTGCGGCCTACGGCCCGGCGGGCGGTCCCGGCAGCTCGGTGGGGGCGGAGATCGTCGGGAGCAAGCTGGCGTCGTACAGATCGGACGACTGCGGTTTCGTGGTGACCTGTCCCAGCTTCGCCAGCTGGTCGACCAACGTGTTCCAGCGCGCCTCGGTCATCGCACCGAGCTGTTTGGCCCCATCACCGGCGACGATGAACTCGCGCTGCTTGTCCCACGCGTACCACACCGACTTGCTGGACTGCTCGGTGTTGGCCTTGAGGATCGCGTCGTTGGCCGCCGTAGCCACCTTCACGTCGGACATGTAGTCGTGCCAGCCGGTGATGCTGGTCTCCAGGAATGTCTTGAGTTCGTCCTTGTGGGAGTCGAAGTAGGTCTTCGAGGTAAAGACCACGTCGTTGTATGGGTTGAATCCCGACTTCGAGTACGGCACGAAGTTCACGGGCACGTTGGCTTCCTCGGCCTGCAGGACTTCGTTGGTCGGCCAGCCCTGCTGCAGCAGCGACGGATCCTTGAGGAAGGAGGCAATGGACCCCTGGTACTGCATGGTCTTCATCGACACACCCAGTTCCTTGTCCAACCACACCGGGTACAGCGCGCCCGCTTGGCTCACCAAGGTGCGGCCCGCCATGGTGTCGAAGGAGGTGATGTTCTGGTCCTTGTGCGACAGGATGCCGACCGGATTGTCTTGGTAGAGCGCGGCTATCGCGATGATCGGAATGCCCTGCTGCTGCGCCTGCACGATGCCTGCCGCGTCGGTGTGGCCGATCTGTGCCCGGCCTGATGCCACCAGCTGAGTCGCCGATACCTGCGGGCCGCCCGGCTGCAGCGTGACGTCGAGTCCCTTGTCCTTGTACAGGTTGTCGGCTTGGGCGGCGAAGTACCCGCCTCCTTCCGGGTCGGCGTACCAGGGCAGGACCACGGTTATCTTGGTCGAGCCTGTTGCTGAGGGCGGCGAGTCATCGCTGCAAGCCACCGGGGCAAGCGTCACAGCGGAGGCGACGAGAGCAACCGTCAGGCGCCGGAGGCGCCGACGTGGACGTGCTGCAGACATGGCAAACCTTCGGGTCAGAGGAAGTGGAGACGTGACAGCATGATCGTCATTGATCAGAACGACGGGTGGCGGGAGCGGGTAAGGTCGGCGACTTCGGAAAGGTGTTGCAACATAGCCAGTCTCGCGGCTTCCGGATCTCGGTCGCGCAAGCACAGGTACACGCGGTGATGTCCGTCGTGGGACAAACTTCGAGCTGGCACATCGGCATGTGAGAGTGCACGGGTCGAAGCCGTCCACTCGTTGGCCAGCGCCCCGAGTGCCACGAGCAGGCGGTTCTGGGATGCCTGCGCGATGAGCATGTGAAACGCGATGTCCTGCTCGATCGATTCCTCCTGGGACATAGGCTGTTTGGTACGTTCGAGGACCGATTCGAGCGCCATCAGTGTCGAATTGGTGATCCGTCGGCCTGCGAGCTCGGCGAATCGTGGCTCGATCGTCTCCCGCAACTCGGCAACGTCGCGCAGGGTTCGTTCGGCTTCCGAAATGCGCTCGTACAGATCGTTGGCCCTTGCCGGTGGTTCGGTCACGACGGTGCCACGCCCCGGGCGGCGGACCACCATGTTCTTGACCTGCAGTTCGGCCATCGCGTCGCGAAGCGAAGTGCGAGATACGTTGAACGAGGCGGCAAGTTCCCGCTCGGGTGGCAGACGGGTACCAGGGGCGAGTTCGCCGGTCGAGATGAGTCGCTCGAAGTGGGCGACGATCTCGACGCCCACCGCGGTGGAACGGCGGACGAATCCCGCTAGCGGTGCGTCTGGCACTGAAGCTCCATCGGTATCTTGGTCCGACAATCGGACGAACCGACCGTAAGAGCGCCCAAGCCACCGTGCAAGCCGAGGAACGCTTGGCAACACGTTCTTGACGTCCAGCAATCTGCTCGTAACACTCGAGGTGCGACGGAACCTGCCTTGGAGCCGCGCTCTCAGCGAGAAGTGAAGTGGTCCAAGGCAAATCGCAACAACGATCGATCGCCCGCCGGTGACCCAACGGCGCACAGCCCCACGGGAGCACCCTCGGCATGCAAGAGTGGTGCCGAGATCGCCGGCCGCCCTGACAAACTCGCCAGGCACGTGAGGTGCAAGGTGGCGGTGCGGGCGCGCTCCGCCGATCCGGCCGAACGCAGCGGCGCGGGGCCGGAGGCGCTTGGCAGGAGAAGCGCCGTCGTGGGCGGCAGTGCGGAGTCGATCGCTTCCCGCGCGGCAGCGAGTACCGTCCTTGACGTCTCGGCGTCGTGCGCGGTGACCTTGGACGCGGTGGTGAAGCGACCGTCGACGTCCGCCCCGAGAGCGTCGGGATGGCGGGTCAGGAATTCGCCGTGAACCTGCCAGGCTTCGTATGCCTGCAGCGTGCGGAAGGCGTTGAACCACCCCTCGATCCGACCGCAGATCACATCGCGGTACTCCACTGCGATGTGACCGCGCAGGGCTTCGACGGCCGACCAGAACGATTGCGCAACTTCGGGTTCGGCGAAGCCGAGGAGCGTAGGGTCGACGATCAGCGTGTCGATGTCGTCGATCGGTTGGCTTGGCAGCAGGACGTCGGCGGCGCGGGTGAGGGTGTCGACGTCGCGGGCCAGGAGGCCGACGGTGTCGAAGGACGGCGCCAACGGCAGGACGCCGGTGCAGTCGATGACGCCGTGGGTGGGGCGAAGCCCATAGATACCCTGGTAAGAGGCTGGGACGCGGACCGAGCCTGCGGTGTCGGTGCCTAGCCCCAGATCCACCTCACCAAACGAGACGGCCACCGACGGACCGCTGGTCGAGCCTCCGGGGATCCGGTCGCGTGCGGCCGGGTTGGGTGGCGTGCCGTAGTGCGGATTGGTTCCGCCGAGGCTGTAGGCGAGTTCGTCGGTCTGTGCGAGGCCGATGACGGTCGCGCCCTGACCGATGAGGGCCGCGACTGCGTGAGCGTTGGCCGTCTCGATCGGCGCCTGCTCGAGATACTGGGGCACGCCTCCGCCGATCGACTCTCCGGCGATTGCGAACAGGTCCTTCACGGCGACCGACATCCCACTGAGCGTGCCCGCAGCCGTTGCGGCGACGAGTGGCGCGCCGACTTTCCGCCAGATCGTCGCGTCGCGTGGCGCGCCGGCACTCACGTGCGCGTAGGCGACCTTCCACCCGTCTTCGGTGTTCGTCCAGACCTGCGTCTGCAGGCCGAAGGCGCCATCCGGGCGGCAGGTCTCGGCGAGGACCAGCGAGGTGTCGTCCGACAGCTTGCGAACGTGAACGCCCACGATGGTTCGGGCCGGTGCCCCTGTGGTACGGGACGCCCGGAATCGCGCGATGGCATCGTGTCCTAGCAGCACCGCGACGTGGTCGGCACGTATGGTCTGCTCGGAATTCAGGAACAAGTCATCGAGTGCCGCTACGTCATTGGACATCAGCGCTGACTCGTAACGCCAAAATGCCGCAACCAGAGCCGGATTGGCGTCGTTCTCGGCAACGGCTTGGCAATCGATACTGCTGCTCATGCGCACAGAGTGCATGCAGAATGTTTCGCCCGCGTGAAAACGCAGATTATGCCTTCAGACGCGCGCGTAGGTATCGATGTCGGCGTCGAACTGCGATACCTGATCGGCGGTCAAGGTTGGTCGGGTCGCGTCGATGATGCGCAGGTAGTCCTGCGTACCAGCATGGGATCGCACGCCGCTGTCGACGGTGCGCTCGAAGCTGGCCTGTGCGACGGCGCGCGCGGCGTGGGTGATGTCGGCAGGCGTGTAGCCGCGGGTGGCTGCGATCAAGGCAGGCATGTCGATATCGCTGTCGGTGATGAGGCGACGCCACAGTGCATCACGCGCTTGCTCATCCGGCGGGCCGATGGGCATCACGTAGTCGAATCGGCCGTGCCGCAGGAAGGCCGCATCGAGATCACCCACCGAGTTGGTCGCACAGATGAGCAGCCGCCCTGCGCGATCGCGGAACTGCACGAGGCACTTGAGCAGTTCGTTGACCACGGCGGTGGCCGCAGGGGAGTGCGGGCCGCGCCGGGATGCGACCTCCTCCACTTCGTCGATGAAGACGACGACGTTGTCCAGCTCCGCGACGCCGGTGAACGCCTCGTTCAACCCTGCCGCGAGGCCGCCGTCTCCGACGGCCAGACGTGAGGGGTTGTCAGCTGTTGCGGTTTGTGTGGTCGGTAGTTGTCGGTGGTGTGTTGTAGGAACAGAAGTATGAATCTGGCGGGGTGGGCTGGGCGCATTGGTGTTGCGCGGGTGACCGCGTGTAGGTGGTTTCCGTGCGTTGGCGCGGCATTTCGGTGCCCGCCGCAAGGCATACAACTGGACTGTTGCGACGTTGAAAGCCGATATCGAGGCGTGGCATGCGACCGGGGTTGACACGAAGAAGCCATCACTTCAGGTGCTGCGCAAACGCTGGAACACGGTCAAGGACGGCGTGTGTGTCGATGTCGATACGGGTTCGCCATGGTGGAGTGAGTATTCCAAAGAGGCTTATGCGGACGGGATCGCCGGCGCAGTGAACGGGTACTGGAACTGGCAGACCTCCAGGGCGGGCAACAAGGCCGGCAAACCTGTCGGTTTCCCACGGTTCAAGAAGAAGGGCCGCGACGCTGACCGTGTTTGTTTCACCACCGGGGCGATGCGCGTGGAGCCCGACCGCCAGCATGTGACGCTGCCGGTGATCCCCGCGCACTCCACGCTTGCTGCGATCGCACAACGACTCGCCGAGCACGTCGACGATCACTACGGATCTTCGCCGTGACGCGAGTCAGGTCAGCGGTTCGCCGCCGTCGATCTTCAGTGTCATACCGGTGAGAAACGCGTTGGTCATCGCGAACAGCACTGCCTCGGCCACGCCGTTGGTGATCGCCACGCCGAGATAGCCGACCTTGGCCTTGAATGCGTGCACACCGGAGAACAGCACGAACGAACCACCCGGATTGATTTGTGAGGCGAAGTGTTTCGCCAGCATCGTCGGCCCGATCACCTTGGTGTCGAACGACAGCTGCAGGCTGGCGCGGTCCAGATCGGCGAGCGTGCCGCGAGCCCTTGCCGAGGCAGTGGACACGATGTGGTCGATGGGCCCGACGCGTTCGGCCAGTGCGGCAATCGACTCGTCATCGGTGATGTCGACGGTCTCGGCGGTGACGTCGGGTTCGTCGTACGCCGCCGCGAGCGTGGCGCGGTCACGGCCCGCCACGATGACTCGCGCTCCCTCGGAGAGGGACAGCAGGGTCACGGCGCGGGCGATTCCGCTGCCGCGCCCAATCACCAAGGCGGTCTTATCTTGCGTTATACGGTTAGTGACGTGTCCGAGTCGAGCGGATCACGGATAACCTGTCAACATCTATTTAGCAGTTAGATCGTGGCGAAATTCTGTCCGAAAGGATTGTGTGCGAGCCGTTTTGGCGGCCGCTCAATCGGTCGGGTCGGAGCTCGGCGTCGAGCGGCCGCGCTGATAGTGCCTGCGTGCCTTCATGCGGTTGCCGCAGCCTGCCATCGAGCACCAGCGCGCGGTGTTGGGCTTGCTGCGGTCGATCAGGAACAGCTGGCACTCGGTGTTCGCGCACGCGCGCAGCCGGCCCGGGCTGGTGATGCGCAGCGCGTCCCACGCCAGCACGGCGCGCACGGCGCCAGCCCCTGCACCGGTCGTCGTGACCCGCCAGTCGACACCTCGTGCGGTGGCGACGGGCTTGAGGGTGACCGCGTCGAGGTAGGTCCGCAGACCGGCAGGGCTGCGCTCTCCGCGTACGACTGCCTGCAAGAGCGACCGCGCGTCGAGGAGCGCCGTCAATTCCGCCCGGTTGGGCGTGATGCCGTGCGCGCGCATCCAGGTTTTCGCGGCCGTCGGATTCTCGAGGTTGTCGCGCGACTGGCCGTCGACAACCGGGGTGGTGTTCAGCAGGTCGAGCAGGAGTACCTCGTCGGCAGCATCCGCCGCAACCACGTCCATATAACCTCCAAATCGCTATTGACAGGTTACATGACGAAGTGTTAGATCGACACTAACCAGTTAACGACGACATAAGGGTTAGACATGACGCCTCAGATTCACCACCGGTTCGCCACCGTCGACGGACAGCGCTTGTTCTACCAGGAGGCCGGTCCCACCGACGCCCCCACGTTGGTGCTCCTGCACGGCTTTCCGACGAGCTCGTTCATGTTTCGCAACCTGATTCCGCAGCTGGCCGATGACTACCACGTGATTGCGCCGGACCATCTCGGCTTCGGCTTCTCCGACGCCCCCGCCACGGCCGACTTCGACTACACCTTCGATGCTCTGGCAGACCTGACCGAGCACCTGCTCGCCCAACTCGGGGTGGACCGGTACGCCATCTACGTCCAGGACTACGGCGCACCCATCGGCTGGCGGCTGGCATCGCGGAACCCGCAAGCGATCACCGCGATCGTGACCCAGAGCGGCAACGGCTACGACGACGGTTTCATCGCCTCCTTCTGGAAGACCGTGTGGGACTACCAGCGCGAACAAACCCCGGACACCGAAGCCGCCATTCGCACCGCCCTGGACATCGACTCGATCAAGTGGCAGTACGTCACTGGTGTCGCCGACGAGACCCTGCTCAGCCCCGACACCTGGACCCACGACGCCGCCCTGGTCAACCGCCCAGGAAACGACGAGGTCCAACTGCGCCTGTTCGTCGACTACGCCACCAACGCACCTGCGTACCCCGCGTTGCACGACTACTTGCGCTCCAGCGGGGTGCCGGTACTTGCGGTGTGGGGCAAGGGCGATCCCATCTTCGGGCCCGACGGTGCCCGTGCCTTCGCGCGAGACGCAGTGGAGGCCGAGGTTCACCTTCTCGACGGCGGTCACTTCCTTCTGGAATCCGCGGGCGGTCAGGTCGCGGACCTGATCCGCGACTTCCTTAAGCGACGCATCTCGGCATGACGTCCACCGTGCTGGTGTTCGACGTCAACGAAACGCTGCTCGACATCACCGCTCTGGAGCCGGTGTTCGCGAAGATCTTCGGTGACCCGCGGGTGCGTCGGGGCGAGCGGAGCGACGGGGGGATGGTTTGGGAGTGGTTCGGACAGGCTGGTGACCTACTCGATGACGCTCACCCTGTCCGACGTCTACACCGACTTCTTCACACTCGGTGAGGCAGTGCTGCGGATGCTTGGCGACATCCACGGGGTGGAGATCACCGATGACGATCTGCACGCGGTGCGAGCCGGATTCGGCACCATGCCGGCCCACGAGGACGTCGCCAGCGGTCTTGGCCAACTCCGCGACAAGGGCTACCGGCTGGTCACGCTGACCAACTCGCCACCGAGCCCAGGGGGCGAGGCACCCCTTCAGCGCGCCGGACTCGACCACTTCTTCGATGTGGCAAAGCAATTGGGGGTGCAGCCGTCGGACTGCATGATGGTGGCTGCACACACCTGGGACACCATCGGTGCGCAGGCGGCCGGGTTCAGCGGGGCCCTGATCCGTCGTTCGGGCAATGCGCCGCTGCCCGCGCCAGGCACACTCCAACCAGCCGTCGTGGCCTCGGATCTGGTCGATCTCGCACGGCAACTCCACGATGCTTTGCCCCATCGCACCCTCGGATAGGACTAGGGTCGGGGGTAACGCGCCGTGGCCAGCGGGAATCGGCCGCGGGCGAGGAGCGTGATCGCCGATGGGTAACTCGAATACCTCGGGCGGCAAGGCCAGTGCCCTGCCGTCCGCATCGTCCGTGCGCGCGGTCCACGAACTATTCGTCGCCGGTGAGGTCGACGCGAGCTATCTGGACTCGTCGCCGCTTCGGCGGGTGGTCGCCGAAAGTTGGGAACGTAGCCTCGCGACGGGAGTCGATCCGAATCTTGGCGGCGTCAAGGGCACTTCCGCGCCGCTGACCCTGGAGCAGCTCCGCGCCACCCATCCGCTCGCCTCGGCCCTGCCCGTCATCCGCCGACTCCTGGTCGAGGACGCCTCCGACGCCGGTGTCGTGGTGGCCGTGACCGCCGTCGACGGCACCCTGCTCTGGGTGGAAGGTGATCGGGCGGCGTGTCAGAAGGCCGAGGCGATGAACTTCGTGCCTGGCGCCGACTGGAGTGAGCGCAGCGCGGGCACCAACGCCCCGGGTACCGCCCTGGCGCTGGACCGCGAACTGCAGATCGTCGGCTCGGAACACTTCACCAGGATCGTGCAGCCGTGGAGTTGTACGGCGGTACCCGTGCACGACCCCGTCACCGGAGCCCTGCTCGGGGCCATCGATCTGACTGGTGGAGCCGAGGTCGCCACCCCGCAGACGCTTGCGTTGGTGCGGGCGACCGCGGTCGCCGTGGAGAACCACCTGGCTCTGCTGCGGCTGACCAACGCCAACACCAACGCCAACGCCAGGCAGCCCGGCATCGCCGCCGTTCGGTTGTCGGTGCTCGGCACCCCGCGGCCCCGCTGGGTGATCACCGACGGCGACGGCCAACTGCGGGCTGGCACGCTGACCGGACGCCACGCCGACATCCTCGTGCTGCTGAGCCGCCATCCCGAGGGACTGAGCGCCGATCACCTGGCGATGCTGCTCGACGACCACGACCTCGACGCGGTGACCATCCGCGTCGAGATGTCCCGACTGCGCCGGGTGATCGGCGCCGAGTACCTGGCGTCGCGGCCGTACCGACTGCTGGCCCCGATCGACAGCGACGTGGACGAAGTGTTCGACGCGTTGCAGCGTGGCGACGTCGACTCGGCGATGAGCCGATACACGGGCGCACTGCTACCGCAGTCGGTGTCACCGGCGATCGCCCGGCTGCGCACCGAGCTGACCACCGGCCTGCGCGCCGCGGTGCTCTCGACCGGAAGCCTCGCGCTGCTGCGGCGTTGGCTCGAACTGCCCGAGGGTCGCGACGATCGCGACGGCTGGAAGGCGCTGCACGATCACGCTTCGGCCGACGCCGTCGCCCGCGCCCATGCCCACGGCCACCTGGCCGGACTAGACGCCGAATTCTCCTGAAGTCGGCCGATTGCAACCGCGCTGCAACCCCCTCCCGCCTAGTTTTAGTGACGACGGACACACCTTCGCCGTCTGAAGGCAGGAGAGAACGCCATGACTGTTTACGCACGACCGGGCGCCGAGGGATCTTTGATGTCCTTCCAACCGCGCTACGACAACTTCATCGGTGGCGAGTGGGTGCCGCCGGTCGGTGGGGAGTACTTCGAGAACCCGACCCCAGTGACGGGCCAGCCGTTCTGCGAGGTGGCCCGTTCGACCGCAGCCGACATCGACAAGGCCCTCGACGCCGCACACGCTGCCGCGCCGGCATGGGGTAAGACGTCACCGGCCGAACGCGCGGTGATCCTCAACAAGATCGCCGACCGCATCGAGGAGAACCTCGAGTCCATCGCGCTCGCCGAGTCGTGGGACAACGGCAAGCCGATCCGCGAAACGCTGAACGCCGACATCCCGTTGGCGGTCGACCACTTCCGCTACTTCGCAGGCGCCATCCGGGCGCAGGAGGGGTCGCTCAGCCAGATCGACGACGACACCGTCGCCTACCACTTCCACGAGCCGTTGGGCGTTGTGGGACAGATCATCCCGTGGAACTTCCCGATCCTGATGGCCACCTGGAAACTGGCCCCGGCACTGGCCGCGGGCAACTGTGTGGTGCTCAAGCCGGCCGAGCAGACCCCGGCATCGATCCTGTACCTGTTCTCCGTGATCGGCGACCTGCTGCCCGCAGGCGTGGTGAACGTCGTCAACGGGTTCGGCGTCGAGGCGGGCAAGCCGTTGGCGTCGAGCAACCGGATCGCCAAGATCGCCTTCACCGGCGAGACCACCACGGGTCGGCTGATCATGCAGTACGCGTCGCAGAACCTGATTCCGGTGACGCTGGAGTTGGGCGGCAAGAGCCCCAACATCTTCTTCTCCGACGTGCTCGCCGCAGTTGACGACTATCAGGACAAGGCGCTGGAGGGCTTCACGATGTTCGCCCTCAACCAGGGCGAGGTCTGCACGTGTCCGTCTCGGTCGCTGATCCAGGCCGACATCTACGACGAGTTCCTCGAGCTGGCCGCCATCCGCACCAAGGCCGTCCGGCAGGGCGACCCGCTGAACACCGAGACGATGATCGGCGCCCAGGCGTCCAACGATCAGCTCGAGAAGATCCTTTCCTACATCGAAATCGGCAAATCCGAAGGCGCCCAGCTGGTTACGGGTGGCGAACGGGCAGAACTCGGTGGCGATCTCAACGGCGGCTACTACGTCGCGCCGACGATCTTCACCGGCCACAACAAGATGCGGGTCTTCCAGGAGGAGATCTTTGGACCGGTGGTGGCGGTGACGTCCTTCAAGGACTACGACGACGCCATGTCGATCGCCAACGACACCCTCTACGGGCTGGGCGCGGGCGTGTGGAGCCGCGACGGCAATACCGCCTACCGGGCAGGCCGCGACATCAAGGCTGGTCGGGTGTGGACCAACTGCTACCACGCCTACCCCGCGCACGCCGCGTTCGGCGGATACAAGCAGTCCGGCATCGGCCGAGAGAACCACAAGATGATGCTCGACCACTACCAGCAGACCAAGAACCTGCTGGTGTCCTACAGCAACAAGGCGCAGGGCTTCTTCTGAGCTAGGACTTCTGAACCACCAAATCCATTTGCCCTGAATTACTTTCAAGATTGGAACAACTTATAATGACGCAGACCATCGACATACCCGCACGCCCAGATGTCGCTACCGAAACCATGCGTGCCGCGGTGGTCTCCGAATTCGGCGCCCCCTTGCGGATCTCCGACGTCGATCTGCCCGCCCCCGGTTACGGGGAGGCGCTGGTGAAGCTGGAGACCTCTGGCGTCTGCCACACCGATCTCCATGCCGCCCATGGCGACTGGCCGGTGAAGCCTCAGCCGCCGTTCATCCCGGGTCACGAGGGCTACGGCACAGTCGTGGCACTCGGCGAAGGGGTGAACGATCTCAAGGTCGGCGACAAGGTCGGCAACGCTTGGCTGTGGTCGGCTTGCGGCAGCTGCGAATACTGCCGCACCGGCTGGGAGACGTTGTGCGAGAGCCAGCAGAACGCCGGCTACAGCGTCAACGGCAGCTTCGGCACCTACATGCTCGTCAACTCCGCGTACGCCGCACGGATCCCGGACGGCGTCGACCCCCTGGAGATAGCGCCCATCCTGTGCGCGGGCGTCACCGTCTACAAGGGCCTCAAGGTGACTGACACCCGGCCCGGCCAGTGGGTGGCCATCTCAGGCATCGGCGGGCTCGGGCACATCGCCGTGCAGTACGCGCGGGCGATGGGTCTGCGGGTGGTCGCCGTCGACATCGACGACTCCAAGCTCGCGCTCGCGACCCAACTCGGCGCCGAAGTGGTCGTCAACGCATCCACTAGCGACGTCGTCGCCGAGGTGCAGAAGGCCACCGGCGGCGTGCACGGTGTGCTGGTCACCGCGGTGCATCCGCAGGCGTTCGGGCAGGCCATCGGCCTCACCCGACGTGGCGGCACCATCGTCTTCAACGGGCTGCCTCCCGGCGACTTCCCTGCGCCGATCTTCGACATCGTGCTCAAGGGTCTGACGA
Organism: Mycobacterium sp. AZCC_0083; assembly: GCF_014202335.1. Lineage (GTDB taxonomy): Bacteria > Actinomycetota > Actinomycetes > Mycobacteriales > Mycobacteriaceae > Mycobacterium. The sequence goes on from NZ_JACHGP010000008.1 coordinate 399,846, forward strand.
TCCGAGGCTCGATCGTCGGCACCCGCCAGGACATGGTCGAGGCGCTGGACTTCTATGCCCGCGGACTGATCCACCCGACCGTGACGAGCGCGGGCCTCGACGACGTCAACGACGTGTTCGCCAAGATGGAGCGGGGACAGATCGACGGCCGGATCGTCATCGACTATCGAACCAACTGACCGGGCGACGCTCGTCGCGGTAGGGCGCCGAAGCCATGGGTCAATCGGTGAAGGTGATCCGAACCGAGATCGGTGAGCTCTGAAGCGCGCGGAAGGTCGCGGAGCTCAGTGCCGTCATGACGGGTCCTTCGCCGAACGTCCGTCCGCGGGCCGCGACGTCGTCGTCGGGAACGAATGCGGCAGTGCCGATTCGCCATCGCCTGCCGTGACGGAGGCGCACGGTCGGGTTGGCGGTGATGTTCTGCCCCCACCCCGACCGGGTGCCGTGCTGGCAGATCAGCCAGGCGCCGGTGTCGTCGAAGCGGGCCGTCACGGGGACGGTGCGTAGCGCGCCGGTCTTGCGCCCGACGGTTTCGAGCTCGGTGGCAAGGGTGGTGCGGATCCCGAGCTTGCTCAGGGTCCGCACTGCCGGGTTGGCGAAGTATCTGCCGACGACGCGCTCGAACCGGAACTTCCGCAACGCCTTCTGCTCTGCGCTGGTCTTCATGGACCCTCCCCTATACCGTTCGGTCTACTCGGGTAGTGACGCTAGTAGACCGAACGGTGTATTTCAAGGGTTGGGTCCTACGCGTCGACTGAGGCAGGCCCCGGCAACTCGACGCCTCCTGACCGCGTCGCGAACTGGGATCTCGTTCATGACCAGCGCGGAATCCGGTGTTCGGTCCCATCAGGCATTCGTGAGGCGTAACTTCCAGCTAATACGCAGTATTAGGGGAAAACATGAACAAGTACGTAAAACTGTCATGGATGGCAATTGTGGCAATCCTTGGCGGCCTGGCGCTGGCACCCACCGCGACCGCCGATACGACTCTGACGCTCTTCGAGCACGACACCGTGCAACACCAGGCCGACCTCGGCAAGCCTGGACCGGGCCCGGGTGACCAATTCATCTTCGCCGGCGATGTGTTCGACCGTCCCGGTGGCATGTTCCTGGGAACGACCGGCGGCAGTTGCACCACGCTCACCGGCAACGACAAGGCCGGCCAGACGACGTGCAACGGCACGTTCAACCTCGGCGGCGGCCAGATCGTCATCCAGGGCGTGGTCGACACCGCCGCCCTGTTCGTGCGCGGTGACACGGTTCCGCTCTCCATCGTTGGTGGCAACGGCATCTACCAGAACGCCCGCGGCACCGGAACCGTGCAGGTGCCCCCAGATGTGCTGAACCAGGCCGACGCGAACTTCGTCCTCAACCTGACCGGCTAGTCCCCAACGAAGGCGTTTTGACCTGCGAGGACACCCCCGGTAAGCTGCCTCGTTGGCGTGTGGCACGCCAGGGACCTCGGGTCAACGTCGGTCGCCGAGATCCGTCCCAGCCACACAACGCCAGACCGGCACCCGGGTCACACCGGGACAAACCCGAGAGATGAAGAGGTAAGCGCTGTGCCCACGTACACGCCGAAGGCAGGTGACACCACGCATTCGTGGTACGTCATCGACGCCACGGACGTCGTGCTCGGCCGGCTCGCCGTCGAAGCAGCCAAGCTGCTGCGCGGCAAGCACAAGCCGACGTTCACGCCCAATGTCGATGGTGGCGATTTCGTCATCGTCATCAACGCCGAGAAGATCGCCGTCAGCGGCGACAAGCTCAAGAACAAGATGGCTTACCGCCACTCGGGTTTCCCCGGTGGCCTCCGGGCGCGCTCGCTCGGTGACGAGCTGGAGAAGCACGCGGACCGTGTCGTCGAGACTGCGATCGTCGGCATGCTGCCGCACAACAAGCTGAGCCGGCAGGTCCAGAAGAAGCTGAAGGTCTATGTCGGACCGGATCATCCGCATTCCGCGCAGCAGCCCGTTCCGTACGAGATCAAGCAGGTGGCGCAATGACCGAACCCAACGACACGACCGAACCCAACGACGCGACCGAACCGACCGACGTGACCAATGGGGCGAGCGTAGCGACGGGGGAGACCGAGGTCGTCGAGACCGAAGCCCCCGAGGCCCCCGAGGTGGAAGCCGTCGAGACCCCGGCCGTCGAGACCCCGGCCGTGGAGACCGCGGCCGTCGAGACCGCAGCCCCCGAGACCGAGGCCGTCGTGGAGTCCGCTCCTCGCGAGCCCATCGTGATCGAGCGGCCCATCCAGACCGTCGGCCGCCGCAAGGAGGCCGTGGTGCGGGTGCGCCTGACTCCCGGCACCGGCAAGTTCACCCTGGACGGCCGCTCGCTCGAGCAGTACTTCCCGAACAAGGTGCACCAGCAGCTGATCAAGGCTCCGCTGGTGCTCGTCGACCGGCTCGATACGGTCGACATCTTCGCCCACCTCGATGGTGGTGGCCCGTCCGGCCAGGCAGGCGCGCTGCGTCTGGCCATCGCCCGTGCGCTGATCATCGTGCAGCCCGAGGATCGGCCGCCGCTGAAGAAGGCCGGCTTCCTCACGCGTGACCCGCGTGCCATCGAGCGCAAGAAGTACGGTCTGAAGAAGGCCCGTAAGGCTCCTCAGTACTCGAAGCGCTGATCTGCACATCGCTGTCTGGCCACGAGCGTGCGCGTCTTGTTTAAGACGCGCACGCTTGTGCTGGTTTTAGGAGGGGCATGGGTCGGCTGTTCGGCACCGACGGGGTACGTGGCGTCGCCAATCGCGACCTGACCGCCGAGTTGGCCCTGGCCCTCGGCTCTGCCGCCGCCCGGCTGGGCACGTCCCGCGGTTCCCGCAGGCTGGCCGTCGTCGGCCGCGATCCACGGGCCAGCGGCGAGATGCTTGAAGCCGCCGTCATCGCGGGGTTGACCAGTGAGGGCGTCGACGCGATGAGGGTCGGCGTGCTGCCGACACCCGCGGTCGCCCATCTGACCGCCGCCTATGACGCCGAGTTCGGCGTCATGATCTCGGCTTCGCACAACCCGATGCCCGACAACGGCATCAAGATCTTCGGCCCCGGCGGCCACAAACTCGACGACGCCACCGAGGACCGCATCGAGGACCTCGTCGGCAGTGGGTCCGGCGCCCGTCCTATCGGCGCAGGCATCGGCCGGGTGGTCGACGCAGGCGATGCCCTCGACCGCTATCTGCGTCACATCGGCAAGGCCGTCACCACCCCTGCCGACGGCTTGACCGTCGTCGTCGATTGCGCACACGGTGCTGCGTCGACGGCTGCGCCGCAGGCCTACCGGGCCGCTGGCGCGAACGTCATCACCATCAACGCAGAACCCAACGGGCTCAACATCAACGACGGGTGCGGCTCGACGCACATGGGCCCGCTGCAGCGGGCGGTGCTGAGCCACGGAGCCGACCTCGGGCTTGCCCACGACGGCGACGCCGACCGCTGCCTTGCCGTCGACGCCGCAGGCAGGCTGATCGACGGCGACGCCATCATGGTGGTGCTCGCGCTGGCCATGCGCGATGCCGGTGAGCTCGCGTCGAACACCCTGGTGACGACGGTGATGAGCAACCTCGGCCTGCACCTGGCCATGCGCAACGCCGGGATCGAGGTCCGCACCACCGCCGTCGGTGACCGCTACGTCCTCGAGGAACTGCGCGCGGGCGACTACTCGCTCGGCGGTGAGCAATCCGGCCACGTCGTAATGCCCGCGATGGGCACCACCGGCGACGGCATCGCCACGGGGCTGCGGCTGATGTCGCGGATGGCGCAGACCCGGCTGTCGCTGGCTGAACTGGCCGCGCCAATGCAGACCCTTCCGCAAGTGCTGATCAACGTCGCGGTGGCCGACAAGGCGACCGTCGCAGACGCGCCGTCGGTGCGGACCGCGGTGGCCAAGGCCGAGGCCGAACTCGGCGACACCGGCCGAATCCTGTTGCGGCCGTCGGGAACCGAGCAGGTGGTCCGCGTCATGGTGGAAGCCGCCGACGAGGACACCGCGCGGATACTCGCGGCCCGGGTGGCGGAGTCGGTCAGCGAACAACGCTGACGGCGGAACCGAACGGGCCTGCGCCGCGTCCTAACCCGACATGGGAGAAAGTGACGCCGCACGCGTCGACGTCGCGGCGCTGCTCGACGTGGCACGCGGGTACGACGCCCTTGCCGACACCGTCGACGCCGCCGTCCGAGTCCACCTGACCCGGCTGTCCTTCGATGGTGCCGTCGCAGGGCGGGCATACACCGCGCGCGGTGATGCGCTGCGGAACTCGGTCGAGCACGTTGGCGACGGGATGCGGCTCTGGGCAAGGGCGAGCGTCGAGATTGCCTCCGCGCTCAGGGCTTCCGCGGATCGATACGTCGAGGCCGACGCGCGTGGCGCCCGGCGGGTGGGGTAGCGGTGCCCGAGGGATTCGACGTGGCAGCCCGGCTGGCCGCGGGAGAGCCGGCCGTCGAGCGCATCGGGACCTACGTGTGGGCGTGCAGGCAACTCGGCTATCAGGATCCGGATCTGACGGTGCACCCCGCGCAGGTACGCGATTGGTACGTCCACGACGATGGCCTCGATCTAGGGGCACTGGACGCCGACTGCGATGCGCTGGCGGCAGCGGCTGCCGCGGCCGACGATGCGGTGCGCCGCCACGGGGAGCTGGCCGCCAAGTTGGCCGGCGCCTGGTCGGGCGGTGGTGCGGGGGCGGCGAGCGAATTCCTTTGGCGGCATGGACAATCGGCCGCGGGCGTGCGAGACGGTCTTCGCCGCGCCGCCGACGCGATGACAACGTTGCGTGACGAGCTGTGGCGCTCCGTCGACGAGAAGGTCGGGGCCGTGCTGGACATCGACGGCCGTAGGCTGCCGCAACGCGCCGAGTGGCTGGCCGCGGCCCAGACCGTGACAGCGGGTGCAGGTGACCGCGTGGCCGCCAGCGAGCTCGTCGACCAGCAGATCAAGCCGTTCGTGGACAACGACGTCCGCTCGGATTGGTTGGCGGCGATGCGCCGGGCGACTGCGTCGGCCACGGCGGCCTACGACGCGGCGAGCGCGCGCCTTGACTCCGGCGCAGTATCGACCTTCGACGTGCCTGGTGAGCTCGGGCCGAGGTGGGACGGGCCGGACGGCTCGCCCGCGTCCGTTGCGGCGGTGCCTGCCGCGACGGTGCCTGCCGCCGCGGTGATCTCGTCGCCCCCGCCCGCCTTCGATCCGCCGGCCGCAGCGCCAGCGGCGGCACCCGCGCAGGCACCGCTCGCCGATCCACTGCCCGCCGCGGCCGCACCAGCCGCACCAGCCGCAGCACCCGCGTCATCGATGCCGTCGCTCGGTGAGATGGCCGGCGGCATGCCCTCGCTCGGGACCGGAGCATCCGGCTTCGGGCAGCAACTCGCCGACCTGATCGGCGGACTGATCGGATCGTCGGGGGACGCGCCAGCCGACCCTCAGGGGCTCGACCCGCCCAAAGAGACCGACGGGCAGGGCGATAACGCCGACCAGGAGGCCAAGACCGAACCTGCGGACGCCGCGGACGAATCCGCACCCGACGAAGAGGCGGATGCGCCGGACGCGGCCGCACCCGACGAGACCGAGACCGAAGCCAAGCCGACGCCGGAGCCCGCCGCGACGCCCGTTCCACCACCGCCGGATCCCGCTCCACCGGTCCCGCCCGCCGTCCAGGAGGCGCTACCCACGGAGCAGACGCCGTGCGAGATCGCCGCGGACGAGCTGCCGCAAGTAGGGGAGTGAGTCAGATCGTCTCGTCGCGGCACGCCAACGCCGCCGCGACGAACTCGTCGCGAGCCGGGTTCGTGGTCGCCGCATCCCAGATCAGCGTGACCTGGCCCGGCGCGATGTCTGCGATCGGAACCACCCGCACGTCGGGGCGGCGGTAGAACGCGGTGGTGGACCGGGGCAGGATGACGAATCCCTCCTGCGCGGCAACGCGTTCCAGCTTCTCCTCCACGGTCGAAGCCATCTTGCGGGTCGCCGCACTGCGCTGCTCGGCGGTGGCAACCGCGTACCACTCCGGCACGGTCTGCGGATCCTGCAACAGCCTGCGCGTGCCGAGGTCGGCGAGTCGCACGGACTCCTGCGACGCGAGCGGATCGTCGCTGGGCAACAGCGCAACTCGCGGTTCCTCGAGAAGCGCCACGGTGCCAAGACCGTGCCGGTCGATCGGCTCGCGGGCGTACACCACGTCGGCCTCCCCGCGCCGGATCATGTCGATCTGATCGGCCCAGCCCACCTGCATCACCCGAGCACGACACGACGGTTCTGCGGCTTCGAACTTCCGCACCGCCGCCGTCGCCAAGAGGCCCGGCATGACCCCGACGACCACCGTCACCGTCGGCTTGGCGGCCCGAGCCAGCCTCTCCTGCAGGGCATTCGACTCACGCAACATGAATCGGGCGTCCTCAAGAAGCTGGGTGCCTGCGGCCGTCAACTCGGTGCCGCGGGAATCGCGGACGAACAACTGGACGCCCAACTCGTCCTCGAACGAGCGGATCTGACGAGACAGCACCGGCTGGGCGATGTGCAGCCGCCGCGCTGCCCGTCCGAAGTTCAGCTCCTCGGCCACCGCGACGAAGTACCTCAGCTTGCGCATGTCCAGATCCGGTACGTTCATGCCTCCAGCCATACCTTGAGGGTATCGCGAATTGACGAAAAGAGTCTTGGACGAAGTCCGACGCGGAGCGGACCGTGGAGGCATGAGTCTGAAGAACAGTCGAGTCCTCATCATCGGCGGCACCTCCGGCATCGGCCTTGGCGTCGCGACTGCCGTCGCCGAACGTGGCGCCATCCCGATCGTGGCGTCGCGTCGCCAGTCCAGCGTGGACCGCGCAGTCGCGCAGCTGCCAGAAGGGGCCAGCGGCGCCACCGTCGACCTCACCGACGAGGCGTCGCTCGATCAACTCGCGCGCACCGTCGGCGCCATCGACCACCTGGTGTTCACCGCGGGGGAGTCACTCGAACTGGCGAGCCTTGCCGACTTGACGCCCGCGCGCATCACCGGGTTCTTCCAGACCCGCTTCGTCGGAGCACTCAGCGCGGTGCGGACATTCGCACCACGCATCGCCGAGTTCGGATCGATCACGCTCACCAGCGGCGCCGCCGCATGGCAGCCGGGATTCGGCGCCCTGCCGGTGAGCGTCTGTGGCGCGATGAACGCGTTGACCACCGCACTGGCCGTCGAGTTGGCACCAATACGGGTCAACGCGATCGCGCCTGGCGTGGTGCGCACCCCGCTGTGGGATGCGATGGCCGACGCCGACCGTCACACGATGTACGGCCAAGCGGCGCAACAGCTTCCGCTCGGCCGCATCGGTGAGGTCGACGACGTGGCACTGGCCTACGTGTACTGCATGGAGCAGGCCTTCGGCACCGGCATCGTCCTGAAGGTCGACGGCGGTACGGTTCTGGTCTAGCGGCTGCGAGATCCGCGCGAGCCGCCCGTGCGACTCGAGGTCGTGGTGTAGGAACGCAGCTCTCCGCCTCGCGAGCGGTTGCCGCCACGTGATCCGTTGCCACCGCGTGATCCGTTGCCCGAGCGGGGGTTCGGTGCAGAGGACCGACCGCCGCCGCCACCGCCGTGGTTGCGCTGCCGCGAGGACGACGGCTGCGAATCCGGGACGTCGAGGACCAACGGTTCGCCGAAGGTGCGTTCGCCGGGCGCGATCTCCTGCAGCACGGGGTGCGAGGCGCCGCTGAACCGGGTGATCGTCGGCTTGACGCCTGCCTTGCGGGTCAGGGTACGGACGTCGGACACCTGCGAGTCGATCATGAGCGTCACGACGGTGCCCTCGTTGCCTGCGCGGGCCGTGCGGCCCGAGCGGTGCAGGTATGCCTTGTGTTCGACCGGCGGGTCGGCGTGAATGACCAGGCTGACGTCGTCGACGTGAATGCCACGTGCGGCGATGTCCGTGGCGACCAGCACCGCGGCCGAACCGTCGGAGAAGGCCGCGAGGTTGCGGGTACGTGCGTTCTGAGACAGGTTGCCGTGCAACTCAACCGCGGGTACGCCGCGTGAATTGAGCTTGCGGGCAAGGCCCTTCGCGCCGTGCTTGGTGCGGGAGAACATGATGGTGCGTCCCGGTGCTGCCGCGAGGTCGGTGAGGACGTCGATGCGGGCCGCGTTGTCGACGTGCAACACGTGGTGAACCATCGCGGATACCGGCGACTGCTCGGAATCGACGCTGTGCACCACCGGATTGTGCAGGTAGCGCTTGATCAGCACGTCGACCCCGCCGTCCAGCGTGGCGGAGAACAGCATCCGCTGTCCGTCCTTGGGCGTCTTGTCCATCAGTCGCTTGACCGGGGGCAGGAAGCCGAGATCGGCCATGTGGTCGGCCTCGTCGAGCACGGTGATCTCCACCGCGGACAGGTCGGCATGGCGGGACTGCATGTGGTCCTCGAGCCGGCCGGGACAGGCGATGACGACGTCGACGCCCTCGCGCAGCTTGGCGATCTGCGGGCCAGGTCCGACACCACCGAAGATGGTGACCGAGCGCAGGTTCATCGCCTTGGCCAACGGCGCGAGCGCGGCGTCGATCTGTGCGACGAGTTCGCGTGTGGGGGCCAGGATCAGGGCGCGGGGACGACCGGACTGGCGGGGGGTCGAGCTGTTGGCCAGTCGGGCGACCACGGGCAGCAGGAAGGCGTAGGTCTTTCCGGAGCCGGTGCGGCCACGGCCGAGTACGTCACGGCCTGCCAATGAATCCGGCAGTGTCGCAGCCTGAATGGGGAAGGCGGTCTCGATGCCGTTGGCGGCCATGGCGGCAACGACGGCAGCGGGGAGACCGAAGTCCGAGAAGCTGGGCGCGGTTTCGCCTACAGACGGGGAAACCGGCTCGGAAATGGGCATGGAAACAGACAAGGGTAAAACTCCGAAAGTTGAAAGGTCGTCCTGCCCGGCGCGGGTGATCCCGCGGCGCTCGGTATGACGAGAAAGAAGCGGCAAGAGGCAGAACAGACGATGCCGCTGAAGATCAGAGTACCGGACGAACCCGTTCAGCCCCGAATTACGAGACGAGCGTCACCAATTCCTCGACGTAGCGATTCTGTTCGGCCGTGTCGACGGCGTAGGGATGCACCAGCAGCGTCGTGACGCCGGCCTCGGCGAATGCGGCGAGCCGTTCCTTGACGAACCCGGCGGGGCCAACCAGCGAGGTGTGGCGGACCAGGTCGTCGGGTACTGCCGCGATCGCCTCGGCCTTCTTGCCTGCGAGGTACAGATCCTGGATGTGGTTGGCGACGTCGCCGAAGCCGTAACTGGTGGCCAGGGTGTGGTAGAAGTTCTTGCCACGAGCGCCCATCCCGCCGATGTACAGCGCCAGTTGGGGTTTCGCCCACGCCAATCGATCCTCGAGGTTCTCCCCGATGGCAAGGCCCGCCGAGACCATGACGTCCAGCGGGCCCAGCGCTGGGTCACGCTTGGCGAAGCCGGTGCGCAGCGCGTCGCCCCACACCGAATCGGCCTTCTCTGGGTAGAAGAACACCGGCTGCCAACCCTCGGCGATCTCGGCGGTCAGCTCGACGTTCTTGGGGCCAAGTGCTGCGATGTGGATCGGAATGCGTTCCCGCACCGGATGATTGATCAGGTGCAAGGGCTTGCCCAGACCCGTTCCGCGCCCTTCGGCCAGTGGCAGCTGGTAGTGCTTCCCGTCGTAGGAGACGTTTTCACGGCGCCAGACCTGACGGCAGATGTCGACGACCTCGCGGGTGCGGCCCATAGGGGCGTCGAACGGGACGCCGTGGAAGCCCTCGATCACCTGCGGACCGGACGTCCCGATGCCGAGCCGGAACCGCCCGTCGGAGACGTAGTCGACGCCGGCCGCCGACATGGCGAGCAACGTCGGGGTGCGCGTATAGATCGGCACGACGCCGGAGCCGAGCTCGATGGTGGATGTCTTGGCCGCCAGGTAACCGAGCTGGCTGATCGCGTCGAACGAGTACGCCTCAGGGACGAGCGCGATGTCGACGCCGCGCTTCTCGAACTCGACGACCTGTTCGGCCGCCTCACGGAAGCCGTCGGTGTAGTTGAGAAAGATTCCGGTGCGCATCGTTGGTTTATACACCCCAACCGGTTGGTTGGTTCGAGCCGGTCGGGCTCCGTAGCTAGGGGAACGAGCCCTGCGCACAGCAACCTGCGCAAAACAACGCAAAGCAATCTCTCTATGCGGTGACTCGACCACCGCTCACGGGGGGTTCCCAATCGGCGGGTGTTCGGAAATCATCGAGAGTTCACTTGATGCGTGTCAGTGCCGCCATTTATGCATGTCACTGACACTTATGTAAATTTTGATTTGTTTGCCATACATGTCGTCGCAACTTTATTCTTCGGATTCGCTCGCCCACTTGTCGTAAGAGGCACTGTGGATGTGCCAGCGGAGTGCGCGAATTTGCTGTGGGCTCATCGCCGTTCGCCGTTTCGGATTGCAATGCAGCACGTCGTGCATCCATAATGAGTTGCCTGAGTATGTTCGTTGTCGTGGAATGGCCGTGCGTCGCAAGAGTCTTTCCACGAGTTAGCTCTTGATTGGGGATCGATGGCATTGTCCGCGCTCGAGAAGAAGTCGGCGCTGATCACCGGCATTACAGGCCAGGATGGCTTTTACCTGGCAGAGTTGTTGCTGTCGAAAGGCTATCGGGTCTTCGGTCTGCTGCGCGGCCAGAACAACCCCAAGGCGGCGGCCCTTGCTCGCGACTTGCCCGAGCTCCAGCTCGTCTCGGGCGATCTGCTCGACGCCTCCAGCATGATCCGGGCGATGACGATTGCTGAGCCAGATGAGGTCTACAACCTCGGAGCCGTGTCGTTCGTACCGCACTCGTTCACGAACCCCCGACTGGTCGCCGACGTCAACGGCGGCGGTGTGCTCAACAGCCTCGAGGCGATCCGGTTCTATCAGGATCTGTCCGGCAGACAGGTCCGCTTCTACCAGGCGTCGACCTCCGAGATGTTCGGCAAGGTTCAGGACGTCGTCCAGTCGGAGAGGACCCTGTTGTGGCCACGGTCGCCGTACGGCGTCGCCAAGGCGTACGGCCATCACCTGACGATCAATTACCGCGAGTCCTATGGCCTGCACGCGAGTTCGGGCATCCTGTTCAATCACGAATCACCGCGGCGTGGTTTGGAATTCGTCACTCGCAAGGTCGCGCACGGGGTGGCCAGGATCTCGCTGGGCTTGCAGGACACCATCGCGCTTGGCAACTTGGACACCCAACGCGACTGGGGCTTCGCAGGCGACTACGTCGAGGCGATGTACATGATGCTCCAACAGGACCAGGGCGACGACTACGTGATCGCCACTGGCGAAACGCATTCCATCACGGACCTGCTCGACGCCGCGTTCAGTGTGGTCGGCATCTCGGACTGGTCACGACTCGTCGGGCTCGATCCGCGATACGCCCGACCCGCCGAGGTCGACGTCTTGATCGGTGACGCCAGCAAGGCCAATTCAGTGCTCGGCTGGAAACCGAAGGTGTCATTCCTCGAACTCGTCGAGATGATGGTGCAGCACGACATCGAGCGACAGAAGGCATCCGCCACTTAGGAACCCAGGCTCCTCGCCCTTGAGTAGGGCCCTAGCCCTTCAGTAGCGCGACGACCTTGTCCTCGACTGTCACGGGCTCCGCGTCCGGGTCCAACGGTGCCGTCTTCGGTAGCACGGCCTCGGGATCGCCGAACTCCTTGTAGTTCTTGTCACCGGCGAGCGTGTACAGCAGGTAGCCGGTCAACAAGGCGCGCACCACCTTTTGGGTGCTGCGGTCCGCGCCGGGTAGCCCGACCACACGGGTCAGCCGGAAGCCCTCGACGAGCCCGCCGGGCTTGGCCTTGGCGACGGTGCGCACCGTCGCGGCGCCCCACGCCGCCGCCAGTTCGCCTGCGTTCGACCGGATGTTGGTCGGATCGCCACTCGCGGTGAGGATCAATCCCGGCACGCGCAGCCCCGCGGCAGGTTTCTCTGCCTGCGGGTGCGTCACCGAGGGGAAGAGCGCCACGGCTGCCTTCAGCCTGGCTGGCATGCCCGCCGCGGTGAAAACGGCCGCAGAGCCGCCGAAACCGTGGCCGACGACGCCCAGCTTGGTCGGGTGCACGCTGATCTTGCCGGTGCCGAGGCGCACCCCGGCGACGATGTCGAGCGTGGTACCCAGGTCGAACGCAAGGTTCAGCACCGACGGTGCGATGCCCGTCTCGGTGTTGGGCGCCGCAGCGACGATGCCCCACGAGGCCAGGTGTTCCAGGGTGCCGTGATAGCGGTCCGCGCCCGCCAGCCAGTCGTGGCCGAACGCCACACCGGGCAGGTTCATCCCCGACTCGGGTGTGTAGACGACGCCGGGAACGCCGGCAAAGGCCAGGTCACCCCGCAGAACGCGATGCGGGCCGCGCCGCGTCAACGCTGCGAAGAGCTTCTTCGTCTTGGCCACCGGTTGAACTTATCCCACGCGTCGCCGGGTTAGGTTCCGTGGATGCTGAAGTTGGGTCCGCCAGCCGTGATCTTCCTCTTCCTACTCGGCGGCGCGACCGTCTCGCTGGCCGAACTGCGGCTGCACCTGCCCCACCCGCGAACGGACGTGACGCCACGGCAGGGCTTGGCGGGCGTGGCCGCCGTGATCGCACCTACGTCGTCACCGCCTTGATCCACGCCGCGCCCGGGGTGCCCGCGACCGCCCTGATCTGCACGCTCGCGGTGATCACCTGGTGTGCGCTCGGTGACGGCCCCGCCGTGATCTGCGGGGTACTGGCCGCAGTCGTCGGTCCCGTGGTGGAGATCGTGCTGGTCGACGTCGGAGTGTTCCGTTACAGCGAGACGTGCGACCAGCTGTTCGGTGTCGGGCCCTGGCTGGTGCCGCTGTACTTCGCGTTCGGCGTCGTCGCGGCCCTGCTCGGCGAGCTTGCTGCCCGGCCACGCGGGGCCCGCAGGACGGTTCGGGGCGCACGCCTGCACTATCCTTGACCCTCGTGTGCGGAATCGTCGGCTACGTCGGGCAGCGTCCTGCCAGGGGAATCGTGGTGGACGCACTACGCCGGATGGAATACCGCGGATACGACTCGTCGGGCGTTGCGCTGCTCGACGGCGCAGGCGGGCTGACCGTCCGCCGCCGCGCCGGACGCCTTGCCAACCTGGAAACCGCGCTCGACGAGACCGATGCCGGTGTGCTCGCAGGCAGCACGGGCATGGGCCACACCCGCTGGGCCACCCACGGCCGCCCGACGGACCGCAACGCGCACCCGCACCTCGACGCCACGGGCAAGATCGCCGTCGTCCACAACGGGATCATCGAGAACTTCGCGGCCCTGCGTGCCGAGGTCGAGGCCTCCGGCGTCGAGTTCGCCAGCGACACCGATACCGAGGTCGCCGTCCACCTCGTCTCCGAGCAGTACCGCAACGGCGACACCGCCGGTGACTTTGCGGCCTCGGTGCTGGCCGTGCTGCGACGCCTCGAGGGCCACTTCACGCTGGTGTTCGCCAACGCCGACGAACCCGGCATGATCGTCGCAGCGCGGCGGTCCACGCCGCTGGTGATCGGCGTCGGCGACGGCGAGATGTTCATCGGCTCCGACGTCGCCGCGTTCATCGAGCACACGCGCAACGCCGTCGAACTCGGGCAGGACCAGGCCGTGGTGATCACCGCCGACGGATACCGGATCAGCGACTTCGACGGCACCGATACGACCGCGAGCGCCCGCAACTTTCACATCGACTGGGATCTGTCCGCCGCCGAAAAGGGCGGCTACGAGTACTTCATGCTCAAGGAGATCGCCGAGCAACCCGCGGCGGTCGCCGACACCCTGCTCGGCCACTTCATCGACGGCCGGATCGTGCTCGACGAGCAGCGCCTCTCCGATCAGGAGCTGCGCGAGATCGACAAGGTCTTCGTGGTCGCCTGCGGCACTGCCTACCACTCCGGCCTGCTCGCCAAGTACGCGATCGAGCATTGGACCCGGCTGCCCGTCGAAGTCGAGCTCGCGAGTGAATTCCGGTACCGAGACCCGGTTTTGGACCGCAGCACCCTCGTCGTCGCGATATCGCAGTCCGGTGAGACCGCCGACACGCTGGAAGCGGTCCGGCACGCCAAGGAGCAGAAGGCCAAGGTGCTGGCGATCTGCAACACCAATGGCAGCCAGATCCCGCGTGAGTGCGACGCGGTGCTCTACACTCGCGCCGGACCCGAGATCGGCGTTGCGTCCACCAAGACCTTCCTCGCGCAGGTCGCCGCCAACTACCTCGTCGGCCTCGCGTTGGCCCAGGCACGCGGCACCAAGTATCCCGACGAGGTCGAACGCGAGTACCACGAACTCGAGTCGATGCCCGAACTCGTCAGCCGGGTGCTGACCTGCATGGAGCCGGTCGCGGAGCTGGCCCGCCGGTACGCGAAGTCGTCGACGGTGTTGTTCCTCGGCCGCCACGTGGGCTACCCCGTCGCGCTCGAGGGGGCGCTCAAGCTCAAGGAACTGGCGTACATGCACGCCGAGGGCTTCGCCGCGGGCGAGCTCAAGCACGGGCCGATCGCGCTGATCGACGACGGGCTGCCCGTCATCGTCGTGATGCCGTCGCCGAAGAATGCGGCGATGCTGCATTCGAAGCTGATGAGCAACATCCGCGAGATCCAGGCCCGCGGCGCGATCACCATCGTGATCGCCGAGGAGGGCGACGACGCGGTGCGGCCGTACGCCGATCACCTGATCGAAATCCCCGCGGTGTCAACGCTCTTCCAGCCGCTGCTGTCGACGATCCCGCTGCAGGTGTTCGCCGCCGAGGTGGCCCGCGCCCGCGGCTACGACGTGGACAAGCCGCGCAACCTGGCCAAGTCCGTCACCGTCGAGTAGCCGTCGACAGTGGATCTTGCCGTTCCCGACGTCCGCATTGCGCCGGTCGCCGAGAAGGTCGGCCACTTCCGCTCCGCCGCCGCGTTCGAGCACTTCCGCGCGGCCTACCGGGCCGGCATGGCCGGGCTACCACCGTTCAGTGAATCAATCGACGTGCCAACGAGTTTCGGCACCGTGCGGGCCTACCGGTTCGACGGACCCTCCGACCGCCCTCCGGTTCTGATGCTGCAGGGCCGGAACGCGTCGACTCCCGTGTGGCGGGCCAACCTGCCCGGCGTGCTGAACGGTCGCACCGCGTACTGCATCGACCTGCTCGGTGAGGCAGGACTCTCGGTTCAGGATCGTCCGATCACCGGGCCCGACGATCAGGCGCAGTGGCTCGACGAAACACTGGCAGGCCTGGGACTGGACGCCATTCACCTGATGGGGGTTTCGATCGGTGGGTGGACGGCCACCAACTGTGCCGTCAGACGCCCTGGCCGGGTCGCGTCGTTGACCCTCCTCGATCCGGCGATGACCTTCGCGCCGATTCCGGTCAAGACGGCGTTGATGTCGGTGGGGCTATTCGCTCCCGGTGTGCCAGAAGCGCTTCGGCGCCGCGTCCTGCGCTGGATCGCCGGAGGCGCCGACGCCGACGACTCGGTGCCCGAGGCCGCGCTGATCGCCGCTGGTTCCAGTGACTTCGTCCTGCGGTCGGCGATGCCGAAGTTGTTCACCGACGATCAACTGCGTTCGCTCGACATCCCGGTGCTCGCGTTCATCGCCGGGCGCAGCGTCATCCACGATGCGACGCGAGCCGCCGCCAGGGCACGAAACCTGTTGCCGGACGGGAAGGTCGAGTTCTTGGCGGATGCGTCGCACGCGATCAACGGCGAGTATCCCGACGAAATCGCCGAGGAGTCACAGCGCTTCTGGGATGACGTCGCCTAGGCGGGCGAGGAATTCGCTGCTGCCGAAGAGACCAGGCAGTCCACCGGTGTGCATCAGAACCACCGTCGATCCCGGCTCGATGCGGCCATCGGCGACCTCCGCGATGAGTCCGGCCAGCGCGCGCCCGGTGTAGACGGGGTCGAAGACGATCCCTTCCGTGCGGGCGGCCAGCGACAGCGCTGCGGTGACTTCCGGGGTGACCTGCCCATACCCGGCACCGACTTGGTCCATCCGGATCCGCAGGCTCGCGGGTGCGGGATCGTGAACGGGAAACAACTCCCGCACCGTGCGGTGCGGGTCGGTGACCGCACCGCATTGCACCCCGAGCACGCGTTGCGGCCCGAAGCCGCGGACCAGCCCAGCCATCGTGGCGCCCGAGCCCACCGCGACCACGACGTGGTCGGGATCAACACCCTGGGAGACGATTTCGCGCGCGGCGTCCAGGTAGGCATTGGTCGTCAGAGGCGATGAGCCGCCGAACGGGATCACCGCCACCGAGCGGCCGGCGTTCTCCAGCTCGGCGGTGACGTCGTCCACGTCTGCCGACCACACGATCGACGCTCCGAACAGGGTGTCCAGAGCGAGGTTTCCGGTCAATTGGCCAGCGTCGGGAGGGTCGCCCGCCAACACCAGCACCACGTGCAGGCCAAGGCGGGCACCCGCGGCAGCGGTCAAGCGCGCATGGTTGGACTGGGCCGCGCCGCTGGTGATCAGGGTGTCCGCCCCGGCGGCAAGGGCTTGGGCACACGTCCACTGCAGCTTGCGCACCTTGTTGCCGCCCCCGCCAAGCCCGATCAGGTCATCACGCTTGATCCAGAGGTCGTCGGGGCCCAATCCGATCGCCGCCGACAGGCGAGGGGCGGGCTCGAGGGGCGTCGGCCCGGTGATCAGTTGCACCGGCGTGGGCTCTGATGCCATCCGACCCATGCTAGGCGGTCGACTACGTGGGACCGGCGATCGCACACTCGATCCCCGGGCTCCGTGCGATGCGCTGATCCAGCGTGACGAGCGTCGCGGACAACGTCTCCGCCAAGGCGACGTAGGCCGCGTCGTAACTCGTCAGGTTCTGACGTAACTGCCAAATGCGCGCGCCAAGAACCTCATACGGCCACAGCGTGACGTTCAGGTCGAGCAGATCGGCGTACGCCAAGGCGGCCTGGTCGGCACCCACGGTGCCGGCGAGTTCCAGCCGCCTGATCACGTTCGCGCACTCGTAGTGCACCAACGTGGGCGCGTGCAGGTCGACGTCCGTCAGCCGACCCACTGCCCACTGCCCGTCGGGTCCGGAGTCGAGTAGCGCTGCCACGATCACCGACGCATCGCATACGACCCGGTCCGTCATCGGCGATCGGCGTCCCGGTTGGTCAGAATGTCGTCGGCGCCGACTCGAATTCCCGTGGCAGCGACACGCGCCCGCGCACGGGCCAGTACGTCGTCCACGGTCGGCTTGTCCGCGGTCGCGACCAACAGGCCCCGGAGATACTCCTGCAGCGACTGTCCCGCCCGCGCGGCTCGTGCGGCCAACTCGTCGCGAACGCCATCGGGGATGTCTCGCACCGTGATGGCAACCATGCATGCATTTTAGCAGCGTTGCAGTCATAGCAGTTTCACCGTCGGCGCGCAGGGTCACGACGTAGCCTTGGTGACGATGCGGCACTACTACAGCGCTGACGCGATCCGCGCAGCCGAAGCACCGCTGTTGCGAAGCCTCCCCGATGGTGTCTTGATGCGCCGGGCGGCCCACGGACTGGCCACCGCGATCGCCCGGGAACTCAAATCCAGAACCGGTGCGATCGCAGGCACGCGGGTGTGCGCGGTCGTCGGGTCGGGAGACAACGGCGGCGACGCACTGTGGGCCGCGACGTTCCTGCGTCGTCGGGGGGTCAGCGCCACCGCCGTCGTGCTCAACCCCGACCGCGTGCATGCCACGGCGCTGGCAGCGTTCACCGCATCGGGCGGCCGCATCGTCGAGAACGTACCAGCAGCAACCGATCTGGTGATCGACGGCGTCGTCGGGATCTCCGGCTCGGGACCGCTGCGACCCGCCCCGGCTGAGGTGTTCGCCGCCGTCGACGCGGCGGGCATCCCCGTCGTCGCCGTGGACTTGCCAAGCGGCATCGACGTCCAGACCGGCGCCGCGGAGGGACCCCACGTCCACGCCGCACTCACCGTGACGTTCGGCGGCCTCAAACCGGTTCATGCCCTTGGTGATTGCGGGCGCGTCGAGTTGATCGACATCGGCCTCGACCTGCCCGATACCGATCTGATGAGCGTCGAAGCCGCCGACGTCGCCGCGCGCTGGCCGGTGCCTGAAGCCACCGACGACAAGTACACCCAGGGCGTCACCGGCGTGCTTGCCGGTTCTGCGGCCTACCCGGGAGCGGCGATCCTGTGCACCGGCGCGGCCGTCGCGGCGACGTCTGGCATGGTGCGCTACGCAGGCAGCGCGGCGGCCGAGGTGGTCTCACACTGGCCCGAGGTGGTCGCCGCACCGACCGTGAGCGCCGTGGGCCGGGTCCAGGCGTGGGTGGTGGGACCGGGTCTCGGCACCGACGAGGCGGGCGCCGCCGCACTGTGGTTCGCGCTCGACACCGACCTGCCGGTGATCGTCGACGCCGACGGTCTGACGATCCTGGCGGCCCACCCCGACCTGGTGGTCAAACGCAAGGCGCCGACCGTGTTGACGCCGCATGCGGGGGAGTTCGCCCGCCTTGCTGGCCATCCGCCGGGAGCCGACCGCGTCGCGGCCACCCGACGGCTCGCCGAGGCGTTCGGCGCCACCGTCTTGCTCAAGGGCAACGTCACGGTGATCGCGGAACCTTCCGGCCCCGTCTACCTCAACCGCGCGGGCCAGTCCTGGGCGGCCACTGCCGGGTCCGGTGACGTGCTTTCCGGTGTCATTGGCGCGCTGCTCGCCGCTGGAGTGCCCGCCGGTGAGGCCGCGGCGATGGCCGCGTTCGTCCATGCCCGCGCCGCGAACCTGTCGGCGGCAGACCCGGGTCCCCGCCCGGCACCGACGTCGGCCGCACGCATCCTCGCGCACATCCGCTCGTCGATCGCCAGTCTCTAGGAGGGACAACACATGTCACACAGGCACACCCAGGCAGCCTCGATCGCACCGGCGTACACCGGGCGGTTGTCGTCGGCGCCCATCCCGGCGCTGCGGATGCCCGACGAGTGCATGGACCCTCAGGCCGCCTATCGGTTCATCCACGACGAGCTCATGCTCGACGGCAGCTCGCGGCTCAACCTCGCCACCTTCGTCACCACGTGGATGGATCCCGAGGCCGAGAAGTTGATGGCGGAGACCTTCGACAAGAACATGATCGACAAGGACGAATACCCGGCGACCGCCGCGATCGAGCAGCGCTGCGTGTGCATGGTCGCCGACCTGTTCCACGCCGAGGACTTGCAGGACGACGATGCCTCGACCGCGGTCGGGACGTCCACGGTCGGGTCCAGCGAGGCGGTGATGCTGGCCGGGCTGGCTATGAGCTGGCAGTGGCGCAAGAAGGTCGACCCCGACAACAAGGGGGCTTGGCGAAGCCGCAAGCCCAATCTGGTGATGGGTTCCAACGTGCAGGTGGTGTGGGAGAAGTTCTGCCGGTACTTCGACGTCGAGCCCGTCTATCTGCCGATGGAGGAGGGCCGCTACGTCATCACCGCCGAACAGGTGCTTGCCGCGGTCAACGAGGACACCATCGGTGTCGTCGCGATCCTCGGCACCACCTACACCGGTGAGCTGGAGCCGATCGCGGAGATCTGCGCGGCCCTCGACAAGCTGGCGGCCGACGGGGGTCTGGACGTGCCCGTGCACGTCGATGCCGCGAGCGGCGGCTTCGTGGTGCCGTTCCTGCACCCCGAAGTGGTGTGGGACTTCCGCCAGCCGCGAGTGGTGTCGATCAACGTCAGCGGCCACAAGTACGGGCTGACCTATCCAGGCATCGGCTTCGTGGTCTGGCGCAATGCCGCACACCTACCCGAGGAACTGGTGTTCCGGGTCAACTACCTCGGCGGGGACATGCCGACGTTCACGCTCAACTTCTCCAAGGGCGGAAACCAGGTCATCGGCCAGTACTACAACTTCCTGCGGCTCGGCAAGGCTGGATACACCCAGGTCATGAAGAGCCTGTCGCAAACCGCGCGGTGGCTCGGAGACGGGCTGCGCGCAAGCGAACACTTCGAGGTGATCGCGGACGGGTCGGCCATACCTGTCATCGCCTTCCGGCTCACCGGTGACCGTGGGTACACCGAGTTCGACGTGTCGCACGCGCTGCGGGCGTACGGCTGGCAGGTACCCGCCTACACGATGCCCGAGGGCGCCAGCGACGTCGTCATGCTGCGCATCGTGGTGCGAGAGGGGTTCTCCACGGACCTGGCCAGGGCGCTGAAGGACGACACCATCACCGTGCTGAAGTCCCTCGACGAGCTCAAGCCGAACGGCCACTTCGACGAAGTGCAACCCTTCTCGCACTAGGTGCGACGGCCCCCGGAGCCGCCCTCTGGGACAATCGAGGGCGGTGACATGACCATGCAAACGACCCAGCTCACGACATCGGACCCCGCCGCGCAGGCAGTGGTCGACCTCGACGCCATCGCACACAACGTGCGCCTCCTGCGCGAACACGCGGGTTCGGCCCAGGTGATGGTGGTGTTGAAGGCCGACGGATACGGCCACGGCGCCACCCAGGTGGCTCGGGCGGCACTGGCCGCCGGTGCGGCCGAACTCGGTGTCGCGACCCTTGACGAGGCGCTCGCGCTACGGCGCGACGGCGTCACCGCCCCGTTGATGGCATGGCTGCACGCCCCCGGTGTGGACTTCGCCGCGGCGCTGACCGCCGACGTACAGGTGGCGGTGTCGTCGGCGCGTCAACTCGGCGACCTGCTCGATGCCGCGGCTCGCACCGGGCGCACCGCCACGGTGACGGTCAAGGTCGACACTGGATTGAGTCGCAACGGTGCGAGCAGCGCCGAGTTCACCGCGATGCTGCCAGTGCTGGCCAGGGCGCGGGCCGACGACGCGATCCGGCTGCGCGGCATCATGTCGCACCTGGCATGCGGTGACGAACCAGATAGCCCCGTCAACGACCTTCAGGCTCAACGCTTCTCGGAGTTCCAGGCGCAGGCACACGACGCAGGGGTGGCGTTCGAGATCGCCCACCTGAGCAACTCCCCGGCGGCGATGACCCGCCCCGATCTCGCCTACGACATGGTCCGGCCGGGCATCGCCGTCTACGGGCAGACCCCGATCGCGTCCCGTGGCGACATGGGACTGGTTCCGGCGATGACCCTGAAATGCCCTGTTGCGCTTGTTCGTTCGATCAAGGCGGGTGACGCGGTGTCCTACGGCCATACCTGGACCGCCGACCGGGACACCACCGTGGCGCTGCTACCGCTCGGGTACGCCGACGGCGTCTTCCGCAATCTCAGCGGACGTATCGACGTGATGATCAATGGGCGCCGCAGGCGCAACGTCGGGCGCATCTGCATGGACCAGTTCGTCGTCGACCTCGGGCCGGGGCCCGTCGACGTCGCCGAGGGCGATGACGCCATCCTCTTCGGTTCTGGCGCGCAGGGTGAGCAGACCGCGCAGGACTGGGCCGAGCTGCTCGGCACCATCAACTACGAGGTGGTCACCAGCCCGCGGGGTCGGATCAGCCGGGTGTACCGCGGTGGCGCGGCAACCGACCCGACGGGCAAGAGCCGTTGAGCGACGAGGAAATTCGGCGGCGCCGCGGCCGGATCCGGAATGCGCGCTGGCTGGCGGGCCTGACCGGACTGGCCGCCGTCGGCGGTCTTGCAGGCACGACGGTGGCCCGTTCGGTGACCCGACGCGTGACCGACGACGATCCCCATGCCGACGAGGACTTCTGTCTGCTCGACGCGGACCGAAGCTCCGTGGTGACCACCGCCGACGGGGTGCCACTGGCGGTTCGAGAGGTCGGCCCGCAGGGTGCACCCCTGACGGTCGTGTTCGCCCACGGCTTCTGTCTTCGCATGGGCGCGTTCCACTTTCAACGGGCCCGGCTGACCGAGCTGTGGGGTCCCCAGGTCCGGATGGTGTTCTACGACCAGCGCGGACACGGCCAGTCCGGTGAAGCACCGCCCGAGACCTACACCGTCCCGCAACTCGGCCAGGACCTGGAGGCGGTACTGGCGGTGATGGCCCCGCGCGGCCCCGTGGTGCTCGTCGGGCACTCGATGGGCGGCATGACGGTGTTGTCGCACGCCCGCCAGTACCCGCAGCGCTACGCCAACCGGATCGTCGGCGTCGCGCTGATCTCCTCTGCGGCAGAAGGTGTTTCGCGATCGCCGCTGGGCGAGGTGCTGCGTAACCCCGTACTCGAGGCAGCCCGCGTCGCGGTGCGGTACGCGCCGAAGACCGTGCACCGCACCCGTGGCGCCACTCGTTCGGTGATCGGTCCGGTGTTGCGCGCGGCGTCCTACGGCGACGAGAAGATGAGCCCCAGCGTCGTGGCGTTCTCCGAGCTGATGATGCACGACACCCCGATCGCCACCCTGATCGGCTTTCTGCATGCTCTCGAGGTGCACGACGAGGCCGCTGCGCTGCCGATCCTGGCCAAGGTGCCGACCCTGATCGTGTGCGGTGACCGTGACTTCCTCACGCCGAAGGAGTCCTCCGAGGCCATGGCCGACGCGCTACCGAAGTGTGAGCTGGTGATCGTCGGCGGCGCAGGACATCTCGTTCAGCTCGAGCAGCCGGAGATCGTCGATGACGCGCTGGTGCGCCTGGTCGAACGTGCGACACCCTCCAAGCTCACCGCATTGACCCGTCGGCTGCGTGACCGGGCGCGCAACCATGGCTGAACACCGGGTCGATCTCGTCGAGGGGACCGCCGAACTGCCCACCGCGTGGGACACCATCGCGTTCGGTGCGCGACTCGGCGCCGACCTGCGCGCGGGCGACGTGGTGGTGCTTTCCGGCCCGCTCGGTGCGGGAAAGACCGTGCTGGCCAAGGGAATCGCGCAGGCGATGGACGTCGAGGGCGCGGTGACGTCGCCGACCTTCGTGCTGGCCCGCGTGCACCCGCCGCGCAGGCCTGACAGGCCGGCCCTGGTACACGTCGACATCTACCGCCTGCTCGACCATCCGGGCGCTGACCTGCTCGCCGAACTCGACTCGCTGGACCTCGACACCGATCTCGACGATGCCGTGGTGGTCGTCGAATGGGGGGAGGGGCTGGCGGAGCGGCTGTCCGACCGTCATCTCGACATCCGGCTCGAGCGTGGTGGAGATACCGACGTCCGGACGGCGGTGTGGCGGTGGAACACGCCATGATCGTGCTTGCCATCGATACCGCAACCCCCGCCGTCACCGCAGGGGTGGTCAGGCGCGGACCGGCGGGCGTCGACGTGCTGGCCGAACGCGTCACGGTCGACCCCCGTGCCCACGCCGAACAGCTGACGCCGAACGTGGTGGGGGCGTTGGCCGATGCCGGACTCGCGATGGCCGATCTCGGTGCCGTCGTCGTCGGTTGCGGGCCGGGACCGTTCACCGGCTTGCGCGTCGGCATGGCGACGGCAGCCGCGTACGCGCACGCCCTTGGCATTCCGGCGTACGGCGTGTGCAGCCTCGACGCCATCGGGGTGGACACCGCCGGCGAGGTGCTGGTGATCACGGACGCCCGCCGTCGAGAGGTGTACTGGGCGCGCTACCGCGATGGCGTCAGGGTCGGCGGGCCCGCCGTCAGCAGCCCCGCCGACGTGCCTGCCGACGCGACAGCCGTCGCCGGATCACCCGAGCACGCCGCGCTTTTCGACCTTCCGCGGCTGGCCCCGACCTACCCGACGGCGTCGGGCCTGGTGCGGGCGGTCGACTGGGATGCGCCGCCGGAACCGCTGATCCCGCTGTACCTTCGGCGTCCCGACGCCAAGCCGCAGCCGGTGCGGTCGTGACCGTCGAATACGGATCGCTCGCCGTCGGTGACGCCGACCGCTGCGCCGAGTTGGAGGCGCAGCTGTTTCCCGGCGACGACCCGTGGCCGGCCGCGGCGTTCATCCGCGAACTCGAGTCCAAGCACAACCAGTACGTGGCGGCGCGTCTGGACGGCGAGCTGATCGGCTACGCCGGCGTGAGCCGATTGGGCCGGAAACCGCCGTACGAGTACGAGGTTCACACCATCGGCGTCGATGAGCGATGTCAAGGACAGGGCATCGGCCGCGTCCTGCTCAACCGCCTGCTCGATATCGCCGACGGCGGCACCGTCTTCCTCGAGGTGCGCACCGACAACGTGGCGGCGATCGCCATGTACGAAAGCGCGGGCTTCACCAAGCTCGGGATACGGAAGAAGTATTACCGCGTCAGTGGCGCTGATGCGTACACGATGCGGCGGTCGGCAGAAGGAACGACACAGTGATCATCCTGGCCATCGAGAGCTCCTGCGACGAGACCGGCGTCGGCATCTGCGAGCTGGCGACCGACGGCACCATCACGCTGCTCGCCGACGAGGTGGCCTCCAGCGTCGACGAGCACGTACGGTTCGGCGGCGTCGTGCCCGAGATCGCGTCGCGCGCGCATCTGGAGGCCCTCGGCCCCACCATGCGCCGGGCTCTGGCTGCGGCGGGGGTGACGCGGCCCGACGTCGTCGCGGCCACCATCGGGCCGGGGTTGGCCGGCGCGCTGCTGGTCGGTGTCGCGGCCGCCAAGGCGTATGCGGCCGCGTGGGAGGTGCCGTTCTACGCCGTCAACCACCTCGGCGGGCACCTGGCGGCCGACGTCTACGAGCACGGCCCGCTGCCGGAGAGCGTCGGCCTGCTGGTGTCTGGCGGACACACCAACCTGCTGCACGTGCGATCTCTCGGCGAGCCGATCGCCGAACTTGGCAGCACCGTCGACGATGCCGCAGGGGAGGCCTACGACAAGATTGCCAGGCTGTTGGGCTTGGGATATCCGGGCGGCAAGGTGCTCGACGACCTGGCCCGCACCGGAGACCGGAACGCGATCGCCTTCCCGCGCGGCATGACCGGGCCACGCGACGCCCCTTATGCGTTCAGCTTCTCTGGCCTCAAGACCGCGGTGGCCCGCTACGTGGAGAGCCACCCCGATGCGGCCACTGCCGACGTGGCGGCGGGTTTCCAGGAGGCCGTGGCCGACGTCCTGACGCTCAAGGCGGTGCGCGCCGCGACGGAGCTTGGGGTCTCCACGCTGTTGATCGCCGGGGGAGTTGCGGCCAACTCGCGACTGCGCGAGCTGGCCGAAGAGCGTTGTGCAGCAGCCGGTTTGACGTTGCGCATCCCCAAGCCGCGGCTGTGCACTGACAATGGGGCGATGATCGCGTCCTTCGCCGCACACCTGATCGCGGCGGGCGCGTCGCCCTCGCCGTTGGACGTACCGAGCGACCCGGGTCTGCCGGTGGTGAAGGGACAGGTCGCGTGAGCATCGCCGACAAGCTGGAAGTGACCGAACTGCTGTATCGCTATGCCGAGCTGATCGACGCAGGCGACTTCGACGGGGTGGGCACACTGCTGGGTCGGGGCAATTTCATGGGCGTCTCCGGCGCCGGCAGGATCGCGAAGTTGTTCGCCACCACCACGCGCCGCTTCCCCGAACACGGCAACACCCCACGGACCCGGCATCTGGTCCTCAATCCGATCGTCGATGTGGACGGCGAAGGGGCAACCGCCCGTTCGACGTTCTGCGTCGTGCAGCAGACGGAAACGGTAGCGCTGCAACCGATCGTGGTCGGTCGGTACGCCGACACCTTCGCGCGTGACAGCGAGGGTTGGCACTTCACGGAGCGCACGGTCGACATCCAGATGATTGGGGACGTGTCCGATCACCTTTTGATCGACCCGAAGCAGTTCGGCTAGACGACTCAGAACGGCGGGGGTTTGTTGCCTTCAGCGACGTGGGCGTCACTTCACTTCACCACCGCATCCGCGTACGTCGACGACAATCCGTGTGGGACGCCCCAAAATACGAGGAAGGGGGCCAGTTTGTCGCCTCCAAGAATTTCCCAAGCGGTCAGGCGCACGCTCTTGTTACCAATTCATGATCGTCGACCACAGAGAAGCGCCCGGCAGCGCATCTGAAAGGACACCCAGCAATGAACATCGTCCCCGCCCCCATCGAGAATTACACCAAACGCGTCCCCCGCAACATCGCCCTCTGGCAGGGGATCGCAGGCATCGTCATCGCGTTGTGGTGCTTGGCCATGCTGAGTGTGCTGGTCTACGCGGCGTCGCCGTTCTCCATCGTCGAGGTGCCCACGGGGGCGCTCATTCTTGGTTTTGTGAAATGGGTTGCGGGCGTTGCCTTCGGGGCATTCTTGGCCGTCGCCTTTCTGCAGCGCTACGCCAAGCACTCCTGAATCCGAACGGTGTGTTGTTCGCAAATCACAAAACGGCCGCATCTCTGCGGCCCTTTTGTTGTGGAGCTAACCGTCATGTTCAGAGTGTCTTCCGTGTCATCTGGTGGCGACTGGCCGAAGTACGTTTTAGCGCGTCGACGCCGCCGCTAGCGCGGTTCGAGCCGAAAGACGGGGATATGACGGCCAATCGGGTCTGCCTTCTGGCGGTAGTCGCCCCAACCGGCGTATACATGCAAGGCAAGTCCGTACAGGCGCGCGTACTCGTCGGGGTCGGTGACCTCCTTCGCCAGAAACTTCTCGTCGCCTAGTTCGCATTCAGGGTGCGCCTTGAGGTTGTAGTACCACTGCGGTTGTTTCGGCCCGCCGTAGTTTGAGGCGGTCACGATGGGATCGGTTCCATCGTGAAAGTAGGTGATTTGGTGCTCTCGCGGTTGGCCTGACTTCGCACCCATCGTCATCAGCGGGGCTGTGGAAACCCCGCCAAGGATCCATGGATAGCGCCCACCGGTTGCGCGGTACAACCACGGGTCGATGCGGGGCGAGATGTGGTGCGCAACGAATTGTCCGGTGCGCGAACGGCCAAAGTTCTCAAGGGCGGTATACCAACGACTGTGCTTCCTGTGCGGATCGACATAGTGCAGTGGCATGAATGGGACGGTACCGTCGTAACCGTATCGATGGCGCACAATTAGTCCAGGTCAGGACCACAAGCGGCGTAGTTCCCCCAACTACGACGGTGCCATCGCGCCGCTGGGCGTCCTTCCAGCCAAGTACGCGTTTTGAGCAGAAGCTGAATTCGGCAGTAGCACTTGAGGTTTCCCGAGTGCGTCGCACCGGCGGGGTAGGGCACCGTGTGGTCGATATCGGCGTGGGTCGCGCGCCGATCGCAGCCCACTGCGCGGCAGGTCAGGTCACGGGTCCGGACGAATTCGTCGAGTGCAGTGCTCGGCCGGTAGCGCGGCTCGGGTTCTGGCTTGGGTGCGACGACGGGGCGAAGTTTTGCGCCGCGGGCGATGAGTTCGGCCAGAAGTGGCACGGGCACGATTCCGCGTCGCCAAGTCGGTTGACGCCTGCCGCGAGCTGACCCGGGATTTCCTCGGTGAACTCGCTCATCCACATAGAGGCGCGGTGTTTCCGTTGTCTTCCATTGTCCCGGGTTCGTCGGTAGTCGTGACGCATACCGGATTCCCGGGTCCGACGCGCCCATCGAGAGCAGTTTGACTCTTCGAGGGTTGGTACGCAGACACCCTCACGGAGCGCACGGTCGACATCCAGATGATCGGGGACGTGTTCGATCACCCGTTGATCGATCCGAAGCAGTTCGGCTAGCCGACTCAGAATGGTGGTATCGCGTCGAATGCTGCGGCTTCGTTCTCGGCTTCGTTGCGTCTGCGTTCGTCGTCGATCCGTTGGCGGCGGTCTTGGCTGCGGGTGGTCGTGCGCCGTGGCATGGTCAGCCCGGCGGTGTGTGCGGTGGGGGTCTCGGTGACGGTGATGGTGACTGGTGCGGTGGGCAGGCACAGGCTGGGGAAGAGCAGTCGGCTGCCGGGCCGGGTGGTGTAGCTCTGCCCGGATGGTGAGGTCCAGACGACGTCGCCGTCGGGTAGCTGTCGGTCTCGCCAACCCCGTGGCCCGCCCCAGAAGGTTTTCAACAGGTGGTGAAACCTGCACAGGCACTTGAGATTCGACGCGCAGGTGGGCCCGTGCGGGTACGGAATCGTGTGGTCGGTGTCGCAGCGATTCGCGGGCACGTTGCAGTGCGGGAAGCGACACGTCAGGTCGCGCGAGCGGACGAAATCGGCTAGCGCCCTGGAGGGGGTGTAGCGGGGTTCGGGTGGGGCGTTGCCGGGGTGCACGACCGGTACGACTTTGGCGTGCAGGGCGGCGCGGGCCACGACGGGTCCGGGCAGCAGCGGCCCGCCGATGATGACTCCGGGTGGGGTGGCCAGGGGTTCGCCGGGGTCGGCGTTGGCTTCGGTGATGACCTCGGCCAGCGTCATCTCGCGTAGTGGCTTGCTCAACATTGGGGGTGATTCGCCGTCCAGGGAGGCGTGCTGCGCGGACGCATCGACCGCTGCCGATGTAGCGCTGGACTCGGCGTGATCAGGTGCTGTGGCCGGATCTGCTGGAGTGACACCATCGTCGGGCTGGTCGGGGTGGGCGGCAGCTGGGGGCGTGTCGACGGAGTCGGCGTGCGCGACGACGTGAACGACGACGGTGCTGGGGGTGGCGATGCCGCCGAGGCAGTGCTCGTTGCCGCAGAGGCAGGCCAAGCGGTCTTGCCGGTGCGCTAGGGCGCCCATGGCGTCGGAGCGGAGTTGATCGTGCGTGCGGGGGTCGTCGTCGCACACCGTGGAGGCCAGCGCGTCCAGTCGTTGGTCGAACGCAGCGGCGTCGGTGGCGAACAGGGTGCCCCACAGTGTTGCCAGGCCGGTGGCGTCGTCGAGGTAGACGTCGACGGCGCGGCCGCGGGCCTGAGCCTGGGTGCGGCGCAACGCGTAGGGGTCGTGCTCGGCGATGAGCCGGTCGATTTCCTGGTCGGTCTTGTCCAACGACATCGGCCC